>NZ_AOHO01000057.1 GCF_000342005.1 Amycolatopsis decaplanina DSM 44594 | reverse complement strand
CCTCGACCGCATCAGACAAGACTTTCTTCAGGGCGCCTGACCAGTCCTTTTTCACGCGCAGACTTAGTCAATCTCGCATTGACTAGATGTTGATTGAGAACTCCAGAGTGGAAACAGGCATGAAAAAGGGTGGGACCAGGTGCCTCCTGGTCCCACCCCAAGCAGTGCCGCTATGCGGAGATCACTCTGTGGTACATGCCGCCGGCCTGACGAACAGCTCGAGCGCGGTCTTCAAGCACGCGACCAGCTTGTTCCAGCGCTGTGTTCCAGGCATCGGGGTCAGTCGACCGGGCGGACGTC
>NZ_AOHO01000056.1 GCF_000342005.1 Amycolatopsis decaplanina DSM 44594 | reverse complement strand
CGAGCTGGGTGTCTGCGTCGCGTTCGAACAGCGCGCCGGAGTTGCGGACGGGGTGTTCGCGGATGTCGAGCTGGCGGAAGCCGTGGCGGAGCCAGTAGTTGTGCAGGCCGGTGTTGGTGCGCCAGCAGTCGAGGCGGAGCCAGCGGGCGCCGGTGTCGGCGGCGCGTTGTGCGCACCAGTCGAGCAGGACTTCGCCGAGGCCGTAGCCGCGGCGGTCGCTGCGGAGAATGAATTTGTACAGGTAGAGCGCGGGTTGGGCGGCTTCGGCTGGGGTCCAGAAGGCAGGGTCGGCGCCGGCGAGCGCGAAGCAGGCGACAATGTCCGCGGCCTGGG
>NZ_AOHO01000055.1 GCF_000342005.1 Amycolatopsis decaplanina DSM 44594 | reverse complement strand
AAACCAGACTCGAACACAACCCATTAGGCCTCCTTGAGGGACCCAGAGTCCCTCAAGGAGGCCTTCACGGACATCGCCTGCTGGGCCGCCCCCTGACAGCGGTCCAGACGGCCGGGTCAGCCGGCGATCTGCTCGACGATCTTCTTCGCGTCGTTGATGGGGATCGCGAAACCGATGCCGATGCTGCCGGTCGAGGTCGGGTTGTACAGCGCGGAGTTGATGCCGATGACGTTCCCCTGCGCGTCCACCAGCGCCCCGCCCGAGTTGCCCTGGTTGATCGGGGCGTCGGTCTGGATCGCGGTGTAGCTCGGCCCGGCCTCGTTCGTCGTCCGGCTGTAGGGCGAGCGCCGCTCCTGGCCGCTGCCGAGCTCGTCGAGCTTGCGGTTCAGCGCGCTCACGATCCCGGTGGTCACGGTGTTCTGCAGTCCGCCGGGCGAGCCGATCGCGACGACCTGCTGGCCGACGGCGAGCTTGCCGGAATCGCCGAGCGAAGCCGGGGTCAGCCCGCTCGCGTCCTTCGCCTGGAGCACGGCGATGTCGGCCTTCGTGTCTGCGCCGACCACGCTCGCCTTGTACTGCTTGCCGTCCGACAACGTGACGGTCACGTCGCCCTCGGCGTCGGCGACCACGTGGGCGTTGGTGAGGATGCGGCCGTCCGCGGTCAGGATGACGCCGGAGCCGACGGCCTCACCCTGCGCGGTGGACACGTTCACCTGGACGACGCTCGGCGTCACCTTCGCGGCGACCCCGCTGACGTCACCCGAAGTGGTGTTCCCGGCCAGTTGCCCGTTGGCGACCGCGGACGAACCCGTGCCCGACGCCGGCGACGCGGAGCCGAAACCCACGATCGCCGCTCCGCCGACCCCGCCGACGAGTGCGGCGGCGAGCGCCGTCGCGCTGACGAGGACGGCGACCCGGCCGCCTTTCTTGCGAGGCGCGGGAGCCGGGGAAGGCTGCGCGGTGAAGAGCGGATTCGGCGCGGCCTGCCAAGGGGTGTAGCCGGGGTGCTGCTGCTGGTGCGGCGGCTGGTGCCCGCCGGTGGAGGCGGGGCCGGGCCGACTCTCGTTCTCGGTCATGGAACAAGATTCGCGCCCGTACTTGTGAACCGGCTGTGGAATACCCCAGTGCTTTCCTGAGAAGAATCAGCTGAGAAATCTCAGCGTTTCCTCAGTCGAAGAACGCGGGGACGTCCAAGGCCCCGCCCGACGCCTCGAATTCCTCGTGCACCGCGGCGCGGAGTTTCGAATCGGCCAGGTAGTCGACGGCGGTCAGCGCCAGCCCCAGCGCCCCGTCGACGACCGCGCGATCGCCGTCCGGCGAACCGGCGGCGGCCGCGAACTCCTTGGTGTGCAAGGCGGTCGTCGGTCCGGCGATGGCGATCATCGGGTGGATCGCGGGCATCCGGTAGGAGAGATTGCCGAGATCGGTCGAGCCGGTGAGGAATTCGGGCACGATCCCCGGCGGCAGCGGTTTGCGGCCGGCGTCGACCTGATGCGCCGACCAGCGTCCGGCGAGGGTGGTGTTGAACCGGATCGGCAGGTACGCGGGTTGGGCGTCCCACAGCAGTTCGACTCCGCAGCCGGTCATTTCCGCCGCGCCCCGCGCGATCGCCGAAACCCGCTCGGCGAGGTCGCGCAGCGTGTCCGGTTGCGCGGACCGTAGGTAGAACAGCAGCGCCGCGCGTTCGGGGACGATGTTCGGCCGCGCACCGCCGTCGGTGAAGACGCCGTGGACGCGGTCGCTGGAGGGCAGATGCTGCCGAAGCGCCGCGACGCCCTGGTATGCGGCGACGGCGGCGTCGAGCGCGTTGCGTCCCATGAACGGCTGAGCCGAGGCGTGCGCGCCGACACCGTGGAACACCATCTCCAGCTGCCGCCTGCCGAGGAACGGGTGCATGGCGATGTCGTGGCTGAACGGGTGCAGCATGACCACGGCGTCGACGTCGTCGAAAACGCCGGCGCGGGCCATGGTCTCCTTGCCGCCACCGCCTTCCTCCGCCGGCGTGCCGATCAGCGAGACCCGGCCGCCCAGCCGTTCGGCGACCGCCGCCGCGCCGAGGAAACCGCCCGCACCCGCGGTGCAGATGACGTTGTGCCCGCAGCCGTGGCCGAGCCCGGGAAGGGCGTCGTACTCGGAGAGGACCGCGATGTGCGGGCCGCTTCCGGGGGTGGTCGCGACCAAGGCGGTGTCCAGCCCGCCCGCGCCGATCGTCACCTCGTGGCCGTGCCGCCGGAGCAGGTCGCCGAGCGCGCGGACCGAACGGTGCTCGGCGAAACCCTCTTCGGGATGGGCGTGCAGGTCTTGGCTCAGCTCGACCAGTTCCGCCTCCAGCACGCGGATTTCGATGCTGACGGCGTCTCGCGTGGCGGCGTCCGCGCCGTCATGGGGCGAGCCGAGGGGTTCGGCCGCGGCGACGGCGTCCGCGGTCGCTTCGACCAGTGAACGGAGGTAGCTGTCGTCGGGGGGAATCGGCGAAGCGTGCTCAGAGCGGATCATTTCCGGATGTTAACTCCTAGCTCGCCCGTGACGATCTGCGTGACACCGGAGTACCGCTCGTCGACGTGGTCGAAGCCGCGCCGGAACAGTTTCACCGCGATCTCGCCGCGGTCGAACATCCGCTGTCCGCTCAGCCTGCCGAGGACGGTGTCCGCCAGCCGCATCGGCTGATCGCTGTGCCGGGCACTGGTCAGCATCACCAGCGAGCCGCCGGGTTTCAGCACGCGGGCGAACGAATCCAGCGCCGCGTCCGGGTCGGCGAACATGTGCAGCGCGGCGAAGCAGCAGACGGCGTCCACAGTGGAATCGCCGAGCGGCAGGTCGACGGCGTCGGCGCGCAGATAGGTCACCGAGGCGGGATTGGGCGCGGCGAGTGCCTTCTCCAGCATGGTGACCGAACCGTCGAGCCCGATGGACAGCCCGTCCGGGCCGACCGCCTCGCCGAAGGCACGGGTGAACCGGCCGGTGCCGCAGGCGACGTCCAGCGCGACCTGGCCGGGGCGCAAACCGAGCGCTTCGGTCGCGATCCGGACCTCGTCCGCCATGCTCGGGCCGTCCAGTCCTTTCGCGACCCTGCCCAGCGCCGGGCGCCAGTACCGCTCGTAGATCATCGGCACGGCGGAGGTGCGCATCAGCCGCTGCGCGAGTCCGGTCGGTGGCCCCGCCTGCGGGATTTCTCCCAGCAGATCAAGGAAACCCTTCTCCGCGCCGGTGGTGGTGATGTCCGGCCGCAGCAGGCTCACGAGCCGTTCGTGATGGTCCGGCATGGCTGCTCCCTTCACGGTGGTCACCCGAGAATCTGCCATGACCGGCCCGTTCGCGACATTCCCGCCGCCGCGACCCGAAACTGTCGGTGGCCGTCTCTAACGTCGGAGGGAGTCGCCGTTCCCCAGCCGAAGGAGCCCGAAATGACCGGCTCGATCCTGCAGCACACCGCCTCGACCACGCTCCGCATCCCGGTGCGCGGCCCGTTCGACCTCGACAAGTCCATCCGGTTCCTGACCGACTTCCCACCCGCGTGCCGCGCGGACGCCGCCGCCGAACCCGGCACCCTGCGCTTCGCCTTTCCCGCCGAAGCGGGTTGGGAGCATGTCGGTGCGGCCGTCAGACAGAGATCGCCCGGCTCGATCGAGGTGGAGGTCTTCGCCGAAGAAGGGCTCGCCGTCGAGGTCGGCGCGCAGGTACGGCGGATCCTTTCGGTGGACGTCGACGGCGTCGGCTTCGCCAGGATCGGTGCGGCGGATCCGGTGGTGCGCCGTCTGCAGCAGACCTACCCCGGCCTGCGGCCCGTGCTGTTCCATTCGCCCTATGAAGCGGCCTGCTGGGCGATCCTGAGTCACCGGACGCGGATGTCGCAGGCCGCCACCGTGAAACGACGGCTCGCCGAGGAGTTCGGCAGGCCGGTGGACGTCGGCGGGAAGATCCTCAGGTCGTTCCCGGCGCCGGACGTACTGGCCGGGCCGGAGGCCGGGCGCGATCTGCCGGAGGTGAAGGCGGAGCGGTTGCGCGCGGTGGCCAACGCCGCCAAGGACGGTCTGCTCGACGCCGCGTATCTGCGCGCGATGCCGGTCCCGGACGCGTTGCGCCGACTGCAGCGCCTGCCGGGGATCGGCCCGTTCTCGGCACAGCTGATCCTGATCCGGGGCGCCGGGCACCCGGACGTCTTCCCCGGCGACGAGCCCCGCTTGCAGGAAGCCATGCGGGCCGCGTACGACCTGCCGCTGGCGCCGCCCGAGGAGCTGGAGGAGCTGTCCGCGGTGTGGCGGCCGTTCCGCAGCTGGGTGGCCTTCGCGCTGCGCAACGACCGGAGTTTCGCACGCGCGGGATCGGGGGTTCGATGACCGCCTGACACAGGACATATCCGGCCTGTGGTGAGCTGGTGAGGTGAGCTCGTCTCCCGCCGAAACGGTTTCCGACATCGCCCAGTCCACCCCGCCCGGCACGATCACCCTGGTCACCGGTGGTCTCGCACTGCTCGTGGTGCTCTCGGGCAGGCCATGGCGGATCGCCCGCAACCTGATCACACTCGTCCACGAGGCGGGTCACGCGCTGGCGGCGGTGCTGGTCGGCCGCCGGCTGCAGGGCATCAAGCTGCACTCGGACACCTCCGGCGTCACCGTCTCCCGCGGCAAACCGGAGGGGCCGGGGATGGCGTTCACCGCGCTGGCCGGGTACCCGGCGGCCGCGGTGCTCGGACTGGTGTTCGCGGGGCTGCTCTCGTCGGACCTGATCACCGTGGTGCTGATCATGATGGCGTTGATGCTGCTGGGCGTGCTGGTGATGGTGCGCAACACCTATGGCGTGTTCACCGTGGTCGCCAGCTCGGTGGTGCTGGGGCTGGTCGCGCTGGTGGCGCCGTCCTGGTTCCAGGCGATCTTCGTCTACCTGCTGACCTGGTTCCTGCTTTTCGGCGGTGTCCGGCCGGTGGTCGAGCTGCAGATCAAGCGGCGCCGGGGAGCGGCGAGGGATTCCGACGCCGATCAGCTCGGCAGGCTCACCGGGATGCCCGCGGTGCTGTGGGTGCTGGTGATGGCCGTGCTGACGGTGAGCTGTCTCTTCGCGGGCGGGTTGTGGCTGCTGGAGCCGACCGTCGCCTGACCGGGGCGGTACGGCAGACTGATGGCTCGTTCCGTGCGGAAGGAGTCAGCAGATGGACGAGGTCGCCAAGGCCGTCGAGGAATGCGCTCGATCGGCGAAACGGGCCGCGCCGTCGCTGGCGGCAGCCTCCGCGGAGGCGATCGACGCCGCGCTGAACGCCATGGCTGACAAGTTGGTCGAGCACGCCGGCGTCGTGCTCGAGGCGAACCAGGCCGACATCGCCAAGGCGCGCGAAGACGGCATGAGCGCGGGCCTGCTCGACAGGCTCACCATCACCCCCGAGCGGCTGACCGGCATGGCCGAACAGCTCCGTCTCCTGGCGGGTGCGCCGCACCAGGAGCGGTCCGTCGACGTGTCCACTTTGGATGGAGGGCTCCGGCTCGTGGAACGCCGCCGCCCGGTCGGCGTGATCGGCGCGAACTACGAGGCGCGCCCGAACGTCACGGTGGACGTCGCCTCGCAGCTGGTGAAGTCGCGTAACGGCGGCGTGCTCCGCACGGGCTCCGCCGCGCTCGGTTCGGCCCAGCGCCTGCGCGAGACCGTGATCGCGCCCGCGCTCTCCGAGGCGGGCATCGACGCGGACGTCATCCAGCTGGTGCCGCGCGCCGAACGCGAAGCGGCTTCCGCGCTGGTCCGTTTCCCCGCGCTCGTACCGCTGGTCATCCTGCGCGGCAGCGGTGACAGCACCCGGGCGCTGGCCACCGAGGCGGCCGTCCACGGCGTCCGCACGCTGGCCCACGCAGACGGCGGTGGCGTGCTGTACGTCGACGAAGCGGCCGACACCGACAAGGTGCGCGACCTGGTCTTCAACAGCCTCGACCGGCTCGGTGTCTGCAACCGGCTGAACCTGCTGCTGATCCACGAGGACGCCCATGACCGCGTCTGGCCCGGCATCTCCGGCGCACTGGCTGAACGCGGCGTCACGCCTTCGCTCGCCCCGCACGAGCACGCCATCGGCTACGAATGGGCGCTCGACTCGGACCGTGAGGCGACCGTCACCGTCGCGAAGGTCTCGGGCCTTCCCGAAGCGGCGGAGATCGCGAATGAGCGGACCTCAGGCCTGGCCGCCGGCATCGCGACCGAAAGCAGCGAAGCCGCCGACGCGTTCTTCGACGCGTACACCGGCACCGGCGTCTTCTGGAACGCCCCGACCCGGCTGCTCGACGGCTTCAAGCTCCTCGCCGTCCCCGAGACCGGCATCAACCTGGACAAGGTCCCCGGCCCGCGCGGTCCGGTCACCTACACCGACCTCTATGTGCGGCAGTACGCCGTGCTGCCCGCCTGACGGCTTCGCTCTTCGCGGATGTCTCCCGGCAGGGGGAGGCGGGCGGTAGCAAAGGTCCCTTGCTCTCCCGGCAGGGGGTCAGCGACGCCGTCGCCGCCTGGGCCGAGGCGGCAACGAGTCCGCGGTGGCGTCCTCGGCCTCGTCCGCGACGGGGTCGGGAGCCGGAGTGGCATCGGCCAGTCCCAGCATCTCCGCGGCAAGCTGCTGCGAGGACGCGAACATGCCCGAAGGCCGGTCTCGCGCCCGGCGCAGCGAGGAAGGCCGCAGCCGGTTGTACCCCCGCACCGACACCGGCCGCCGCGTGCGTACCTCGTACTGCGGTAATCCCGAGAGCTCCCCGGCGAGTTCCTTGTCCACCAGGATGGTGCCCGGTCGCGCGGTCGAGGTGAGGCGGGCGGCGAGGTTCACGACCGAGCCGTAGACGTCGCCGAACCGGCTGAGGATCCGGCCCGACGCCAGGCCGGCGCGCACCGCGGGCAGGGTCTCGTCGGCGTCGGCGCGTTCGGACAGGGCGAGGGCGATCTCGGCGCCGTCCACGGCGGAATCGGCGACGAACAGGACCTCGTCGCCGATCATCTTCACGATCCGCCCGTGGTGATCGGCGACCACCTCGGTGGCGACGGACTCGAACCGGTCGAGGATGTCGGTCAGCTCTTCTTCGTCGACCTGCCTGGTCAGCCGGGTGTAGCCGACCATGTCGACGAACCCGACCACCTCTGTCCTCGCTTCGAGGTCTTCGTCCGGCAGGGCCAGCGCCCGGCCGGCGTAGGCGGCGAGATGGCGGCGCCAGACGAATTCCTGCACCTTCTCCAGCTCGGGCAGCAGCCGTTCGACGAGCCGCCCGATCTGCCGTTCGCTGCTGCCGATCTCCTTGTTCTCGGTGATCATCGTCCACAGCATGTGGACCTGCCATTCCGCGAGCCGCGAAAGGTGCTGGCCCAGCGCGCGCGTCACGGCCAGCTCGATGCCCGGATCGATCAGACCCGAGTTCATCAGCTGGTCCGCCGTGCGGATCGCGTCGATGTCGGCGTCGGTGAAGACGACCTCGTCGTCATCGACCGTCGCGAAGCCCAGCGCACGCCAAAGCCGCCGAGAGCGCTCCTCGGGAACGCCTGCCTTCTCGGCGACTTCGAGCCGGGTGTACTTGCGCTTTCCGCCGAGCAGGATCCGTTCGAGGCGCTGTTGCAGCGCGTCGGGCGAGATCTCGCCGGGTTCGGGCATCAGGTGGTGTGGACGATGAGCACGTCCACCCCGGACTTCCGCGCGACCTCGGAGGGCACGGAGCCCAGGATGCGGCCCGCGAGGGTGTTCAGCCCGCGGTTGCCGACCACCAGCAGGTCCGCGGAGCGCTCGGCGACGACCTTGCGCAGCGAGTCGACCGGGTCGCCGACGACAGCGGCGGTCTCGATGGTCTTCGCCCCGGCCTTCGCCGCCCTGTCGCGGGCGGACAGGAGGGTGTCCTCGGCCGGTGCCGAGCCCACCACCTGGTACGCCTCGTCACCGAGGACGTCCTGCGCCTTCTCCACGTCGCCCTTGTTGGCGGGGTAGTAGGCGCACACGATGACCAGGGTCGCTCCGGAGTCCCCGGCGACACCCGCCGCCCGGTCGACCGCGGCGAACGAGGAATCCGATCCGTCCGTGCCCACGACCACGGTCCGATATGCAGCCATCCGCAACCTCCACCGATCTGACAGCCCGCACCTGCGCGCGAGCAGCGACGATAACCGCTCTCCGGCGGACCCGCAGGCCGTCGCGAGCACGGTCGGGTGAAAAGGTTACTCGCCAGTCGGTTTCTGCGCTGCCGCAGGTCGCGATGAGGGCTTCGCGCCGGATGTGGCCTTCGGCACATCGGCCGTCCGGATCTGCACGGTGGCTTCCGAGTCGGGCGACGGCTTCGCCTTCAGGTCCGCCGGGACGTGCGGCTCGTCGCCGAGCACGTGCGTCGCCTCGGCGAGCGCGGTCCGCGCGGTGCGGACCTGCTCGGCAAGGCTGGAGCGCACCTTGCGGAGCGCTTCGACCCGTTCGGTGGCCTGCGTGATCCGCCGGTTGGACTCTTCGGTGGCCTGCCGGACGCGGCGGCGTGCCTCGTCGGCCGCCTCGGCGAGCCGGGCGTTGGCCTCGGTGATCGAGTCCTGCTTACGCTTGTTGGCGTCGGCGACGGACTCGCGCTGACGGCGCTCGATGTCGGCCTTGGCCGCTGTCTCCTCTTCGAGCACCTTCGCGCGGATGGCGGCGGCGTCCTCGGTGGCCTCGCGGACGCGGCGGGCGGCCTCGGCCTTGCTCGCGGCCTCCTGCTCGGCCAGCGCGTGCATGGCCTCGGTGCGCCGCGACGCCATCGCGATCTCGAAGTCCTCTTCGACCTGCGCGCGGCGCTGTTGCGATTCGGCGTCGAGCTTGTCGCGCTCGGCCTTCGCCTTGTCGGTGATGTCCTTCGCCTCGGCGCGTGCCTTCTCCAGCACGCCGCGGTGCTCGGCCTCCATCTCCTTGCGACGGAGGTCGAGCTCGTTGAGCAGCTGCTCGTAGCGGGCCCGCATGGCGCTCGCGTCGGTCTCCGCCTTGGCGCGGATGTGCCCGGCTTCGGCTTCCGCGCGCGCCTTGGTGTCGGCGGCCTCGTCCTGCGCGAGCCGCAACATGCGCTGCAGGCGCTCGGAAAGGCCTTCGACGCTCGTCGGCGGCTGGGCGAGCCTGTCGACCTGCCCGCGCAGATCCGCGATCTCGCCGCGCGCGATCTCCAGCTGCCGTGCCAGGTCGCCCGCCTGTCCGATGGCGGCATCGCGATCGGCGGTGAGCATCTTCAGATCGGCGTCCAGCCGTTCGAGATGTTCGTCGACCTGCGCACGGCTGTAACCGCGCTTCGCCACGTCGAAGCCGGCTCCCAGCGGCACTAGCTCCCGTTCCTCGCCAAGGCTCATCCTTCTACCGTAGTCGAGCTGGAGTCACGGAAGGGTGAGCACCCACGCAACGCGCGGCGAAAGCGCGTTCCGGGGCGCTAAACGTTCCTGAACGCGTTGATCCCGTCGATGTGCTTTTCGCGCAACTCGTGGTTCCGGACACCCAGACCTTCTTCCGGCGCAAGGGTGAGCACGCCGACCTTGCCCTGATGCGCGTTGCGGTGGACGTCCAGCGCGGCCTGCCCGGTGTCCTCGAGCGCGTAGGTCTTCGACAGCGTCGGGTGGATCAGACCTTTCGCGATCAGCCGGTTCGCCTCCCACGATTCGCGGTAGTTGGCGAAGTGGCTGCCGATGATCCGCTTCAGGTTCATCCACAGGTAGCGGTTGTCGTACTGGTGCATGTAGCCCGATGTCGACGCGCACGTGACGATCGTGCCGCCCTTGCGCGCGGCGTAGACCGACGCGCCGAAGGTCTCGCGGCCCGGGTGCTCGAAGACGATGTCCGGGTCCTCGCCACCGGTCAGCTCGCGGATCTTCTTGCCGAACCGCTGCCACTCCTTCGGGTCCTGGTTGTGTTCGTCCTTCCAGAACCGGTAGCCCTCGGCGTTGCGGTCGATGATCAGCTCGGCGCCCAGTTTCCGGCAGATCTCCGCCTTTTCGGGGCTGGAGACCACGCACACCGGGATCGCGCCGCCGTTGAGCGCGTACTGCGTCGCGTAGGAGCCGAGGCCGCCCGAAGCGCCCCAGATCAACACGACGTCGCCCTGCTTCATGTCGGCGCCGTTGCGCGAGACGAGCTGGCGGTAGGCCGTGGAGTTCACCAGACCGGGGGAGGCGGCCTCCTCCCAGGTGAGGTGGTCCGGCTTCGGCATCAGCTGATTCGCCTTCACGAGCGCGATCTCGGCGAGCCCGCCGAAGTTCGTCTCGAAACCCCAGATCCGCTGCTCGCTGTCGAGCATCGTGTCGTTGTGCCCGTCCGGGCCTTCGAGTTCCACGTTGAGGCAGTGCGCGACGACCTCGTCGCCCGGCTTCCAGTTGTGCACCCCGGCGCCGGTGCGCAGCACGACACCGGACAGGTCCGAGCCGACGACGTGGTACGGCAGGTCGTGGCGCTTCGCCAGCGGCGAAAGCCGCCCGTAGCGCTCCAGGAACTTGAACGTCGAGACCGGTTCGAAGATCGAGGTCCAGACGGTGTTGTAGTTGATCGCGCTCGCCATGACCGCGACCAGCGCCTCGCCGGGGCCGAGTTCCGGCGTCGGGACCTCGTCCACGTGCAGCGACTTGCGCGGGTCCTTGTCCCGGCTTTCGAGGCCTTCGAACATGCCGGCCTCGTCCTTGTGCACGGTCACCCCGCGATAGGTCTCCGGCACGTCGAGCGACGCCACGGCGCCGAGGTCATCGTTCAGAATGGCCTGCTGGATCTCGCCGAGCTGCGTCATCGGAACCTCCGCGAAAGGGGTGACGGCGTGTTGGCGCCTTAAATTACTCACGGGTAACCAAGTCCACAACTGTACGAGACGTGGAGCACGTCCACATTCCGAAGTGTTATCGACCCGTCTTGACCGGCCGGCCAATCAAGCGGACCATCGATCGTGGAGATCTCTCCGACCTGCAGGTTCAGTCGATTTTCGGAGGTGAGCACGCATGAATGAACCCACGACGCGCCCTTGGACCCGTCCCCATGACTGGGCGGAGGTGGTCATCGGTGTCGTCGTCGCGCTTTCACCCCTCTGGATGACCACGGACAACACCGCTCTGTGGACGCTTGTCGTCCTCGGCGCGCTGATCGCCCTCGACGGCCTCGCGTCACTGGCGATGCCTGGCATGGTTTACGGCGAAGGCATCCAGATCGTCCTGGGCGCACTGCTGTTCATTTCGCCCTGGGTGATGGGGTACGCCGGCTTGACGGGCGCGTCCTGGACGGCCTGGATCGGCGGTGTCCTGACCGTGGTGGCCGGGGCGGCTGCGATGCCGATCGCCCAGGCGACGCACAGGACGGCAGGGCAGCACTGACCCAGGAGGAGACGGCGTGACAGAGGATTCGGCGAAACAGCGCATCCTGCGGGCCGCGGAGGCGCTCTTCGCCGAATCCGGTTTCGAAGCCACCCCCACTTCACGGATCGCGGAGCGGGCAGGTGTGCCGAAAGGCCTGGTGCACTACTACTTCCGGCGTAAGTCGGACCTGCTGGCCGCGCTGGTCGCCGAACTGCCGGACGCCCGGATCGAACCGGCCGTCGTGGTGGTCCCCGGCGACCTCGCGGGCAGCCTTCGCGGCCTTGTCGTGGAACTCGACAGGCGGTTCAACCGGTCCTTGGCGCTGTCACACCTGTTGTGGCGCGAGGCCGACACGCATCGCGCGGTCCGCGACGCGCTGGCCGATCGCTTTCAGCAACTCGTCCGACAGGTGCAGGCGGTGATCGTGGCCGCGACCGGCGGGAAGATCGCCGCCGCCGACGTCGATTCGGCGTCCGGGCTGCTCGCGCGGGCGCTCAGCCACCGGCACGCGACCGCACGGCATAACGACGATGAAGAGGATCCCGCCCAGATCGAGCGCGAGGTCCTCTTCATCGCCGAGGCACTGACACGCGGTCAGTGACCGTCCTTCGCGGGCTCGACCAGTTCCACCAGCACACCGCCGGCGTCCTTCGGGTGAACGAAGTTCACCCGGCTATTGGCAGTGCCGCGCTTCGCCTCGTCGTAGAGCAGCCTGAGTCCCTGCGCGCGCAGCGCCGCGGCGGCGGCGTCCACATCGGACACTCGATACGCGAGCTGCTGCAGTCCGGGGCCGCTCTTCGCGAGGAACTTGCCGATCGCGGAATCGTCGCGCAGTGGCGCGAGGAGCTGGATCGCGGTCTCGGTCCCGGCGGTGCCCGGCGCGCGCAGCATCGCCTCGCGGACACCCTGCTCCTCGTTGATCTCCTCGTGCGCGACCTCCAGGCCGAAATGCCCGGTGTGGAAGGCGATCGCGGCGTCGAGGTCGGGTACCGCGATGCCGACGTGGTCGATGGCCGTCACGAACGGTTTCAGCGCCTGGTTCATGCAGAGCAGGATAGGTGCGCGGGCGAGCGGCCCGGCGTGCGCCGCCTCACACTGGCTCCATCAAGAGACCCGCGACCCGGGTATGGTCGCGAAGACCCCCTTTGCCCTTGCGCCGATGCTTGGAGGACGCCGTGTCCGGTTCCGTGATCCTGGGTGCCGCCCGTACACCGATCGGGCGATTGCTCGGTTCCTTGAAGGATTTCTCGGGCGCGCAACTCGGTGGATTCGCCATCAAGGCGGCGCTGGAGCAGGCCGGTGTCTCGCCGGACGCGGTCCAGTACACGATCATGGGCCAGGTGCTCACCGCCGGCGCGGGCCAGATCCCCGCCCGCCAGGCCGCGGTCGCCGCCGGTATCCCGATGAGCGTCCCGGCGCTGACCATCAACAAGGTCTGCCTCTCCGGTCTCGACGCCATCGCGCTGGCCGACCAGCTCATCCGCGCGGGCGAGTTCGACCTGATCGTGGCCGGTGGCCAGGAGTCGATGACCCAGTCGCCGCACCTGCTGCCGAAGTCCCGCGCGGGCTTCAAGTACGGCGACACCACGCTCGTCGACCACATGGCCTACGACGGTCTGTTCTGTGCCTTCGACCAGGTCGCGATGGGCGCCTCGACGGAGAAGTACAACAGCCGCTACGGGGTCACCCGTGAGCAGCAGGACGAGTTCTCCGCGCGTTCGCACCAGCGTGCCGCCGCCGCCATCGCCGAGGGCCGCTTCGACGCCGAGATCGCGCCGGTGACGATCCCGCAGCGCAAGGGCGACCCGGTCGTCTTCTCCCAGGACGAGGGCGTCCGCGCCGACACCACCGCCGAGGGCCTGGCGAAGCTGCGTCCCGCCTTCGCCTCCGACGGCACCATCACCGCCGGTTCGGCGTCGCAGATCTCCGATGGCGCGGCCGCGGTCATCGTCGCGAGCAAGGCCAAGGCCGAGGAGCTGGGCCTGACCCCGCTCGCCGAGATCGGCGCGCACGGTGTCGTCGCCGGTCCGGACGCCAGCCTGCACGAGCAGCCGTCGAACGCGATCCTGGCCGCGCTGGCCAAGGAGAAGCTGACCGCGGACGCGCTCGACCTCGTCGAGATCAACGAGGCGTTCGCCGCCGTCGGCCTGGTCTCGGCCGACAAGCTCGGGCTCGACCCGGCGAAGGTCAACGTCGATGGCGGTGCCATCGCGCTCGGTCACCCGATCGGCGCGTCCGGCGCGCGGCTGGCCGTGCACCTGGTCCACGAACTCCGCCGTCGCGGCGGCGGGCTCGGCGCGGCCGCCCTCTGCGGTGGTGGCGGCCAGGGTGACGCGCTGCTGCTTCGCGTTCCGTAAAGCCCTTGCCGGTACAGCTGGACATCGACGAACTGGTCGGTCGCGCGCGGGACGGCGTCCCCCGCGCGATCGCCCGGTTGCTGTCGCTGGTCGAGGACGCCCATCCGCGGTTGCCCGAGGTCGCGGCGAAACTGACGCCGCACACCGGCAACGCGCGGGTCGTCGGACTGACCGGTCCGCCCGGTGTCGGTAAGTCGACATCGACGTCCGCGCTGCTCACGGCCTTGCGGGCGCGGGGCCTGCGGGTCGGGGTGCTGGCGATCGACCCGTCGTCGCCGTTCTCCGGCGGAGCGCTGCTCGGTGACCGGATCCGGATGACCGAACACGCCACCGACCCCGGCGTCTTCATTCGTTCGATGGCCACCCGCGGTCATCTCGGCGGGCTGTCGTGGGCGACCCCGCAGGCCGTCCGCGTGCTCGACGCGGCCGGGTTCGACGTCGTGCTGATCGAGACCGTCGGTGTCGGTCAGTCCGAAGTGGACGTCGTGAAACTGGCCGACACCACGGTGGTCCTGCTCGCGCCCGGGATGGGCGACGGGATCCAGGCGGCCAAGGCGGGCGTGCTGGAGATCGCGGACGTGTTCGTGGTCAACAAGGCCGACCGTGAGGGCGCGGACGCCACCGTGCACGACCTCAAGCAGATGATCTCCTTGGTACGCCGGGAGATCCGCGGTCCGAGCTGGCGTCAGCCGATCGTGCGAACGGTGGCCTCTCGTGGTGAGGGCGTCGAGGACGTCGTCCGCGCGCTCGACGAACACCATGATTGGCTGGTCCGGCGCGACGAACTGCCTCGCCGTCGTGCGGCGCGGGCCCGGGACGAGGTCGAGGCGATCGCCGTGCAGCGGCTGCGCGCGGAACTCGTCGATCTGCGCTCCGGAGACCGGCTCGCCGAATTGGCCGAACGCGTGGTGGCACGGAAACTCGACCCGTTCGCCGCGGCCGGAGAACTGATAGCCGACCTCCGCTCGTGAGTGGTAAGGACGGTTAGAACCGTCCTTACCACTCACGAGGATTCGTTCAGAGGATTTCGATGACACGGACCTTCGGCGGACGATTCGGGAAACTGATATCGGTCCACCGGTTGATTCTCACGTCAGCGCCATTGCTGTCGTAGTAGATCAGGTCGTTGTTGCCGGTGTAGATCCTGTCGATCCACCAGCCCCCGAAGCCGATCCTCCCGCGGTTGGCATAGCAGTCGACGCTGGTGCTCCCGCCGAGGTGTGACCAGATCTTCAGGAAGTTCTCCCCGTCGCGACAGGGGATGTGGTCGATGGCGAACGAGGTGCCGGTCGGCACGAGCAGGCTGAACGCGGCGGCAGCGGCGGCCGCCGCGGCCAGGATGCGCCGGGCCTTCTTCTTGCTCGAGATCACGGAATTCTCCTTCAGCGAAGGGAAAGGAGTGTGCTTCGGGCGAGAACGAGCATCTCGATCGTGCGAGGCCGGTGTCAATTTCCCGCGGTTTCGCGGGTACGTTGGGACAGGCAAGTCTGGCCGTCCGTGCAGCGGTCAGAATTCGACGTACATCTTGATGTCGCCGAAGTCGCTGTCGAGATTGTCCAAATGGGCGATCGCGTCCTCTTTCCAGACCTCGAGCTGGTTGGTCTCGCCGTAGGTGAGCTGCTCGCCGTCGGCCACCTTGTGGGCGTAATTCGTGATCGTGACGGTCTGCCCCCGGCAGAACTCCACACGCTCCAGGAACCTGTCGGCCATGTCGGGGTCGAAGACGCGGCCCATCCGGACGTAGCCGTTGTTGATGTGCTCCTCGCAGTAGAAGTGCGCCGCGGCCGAGGCGATCCACTCGGTCAGCGACGGGTCGCGAGGCGGCCACTTCTCCCGGACGTGCGACTTGATCTCCCTGGCGAGGCGGATGACCCGGCGCCGTTCGAGGTCGCTCAGCCCGTCCTCCTTGCGGAAGTCGAGGATCATGTCGTCGACGACCTTGGCGAGCCTGAGCATGCGCGGTTTGTCGAGTTCGGCCGGTTTCTCCGGCGGCAGCCCCGCCATGACCCTCTCGTGCACCAGGACGTACTGCGTGTACGCGTAGAGGAAGGTCAGGGCGTTCAGCTGCCATTGGTGTCGTTCGGCGATCTCCACGGCTCCGACCCTAACCGCGGACCTACTTCCGGACCTGTGTGAGCGGCGGGGATTCACCCTATGCTCTCTTCTTCGTCCACGGCTGGGAGGCAGGAACCGTGCAGAGGATCGCGAAGGTCTTTGTGGCAGTGCTGGGCGCCGGGCTGATGCTCGCGGCCGGCACCGGAACGGCGTCGGCGGAGGGCGCGCCACCGAAGGTCACGAAGGGGCCGTGCCAGTACACGGAGACACCGGACGACCCGGCCGTGCGCCCGGTCCCGCTGCCGCCGGACCCCCGTCGCACGCCGAACCAGGGCAAGGTGCCGGTCCAGCTGAAGACGAACCAGGGCAAGATCGACCTGACCCTCGATCGGGCGAAGGCGCCCTGCACGGTGCAGAGCTTCCTGCACCTGGCGAAGCACCGGTTCTACGACCGCACGACGTGTCACCGGCTGACCGCGTACCCGACCTTGAAGGTGCTGCAGTGCGGTGACCCGAGCGGTACCGGCGAGGGCGGCCCCGGCTACAAGTACAAGGACGAACTGCCCGTCGGCCTGCCGCCCGCCCCGACCGACCCGACCGGCGAGCGCAAGGTGTACGCGCGCGGCGTCCTCGCGATGGCCAACGCGGGCCCGGCGACGAACGGAAGCCAGTTCTTCGTGGTGTACGGCGACTCCGCGCTGCGCCCGAACTACACGATCTTCGGCACCGTCGGCCACGAAGGCCTCGAAACCCTCGACGACGTCGCGGCCGGCGGCATCAAGCCGACTCCGGAGAACCCCGCCCCGGTCGACGGCGCTCCCGTCCTGAAGACCGACATCCTCCGGGCGCGCCCCTGGTTCTGCTGACCCGCGCAATTCGTCACCTGGTTGCGATAGTGCGTATTTCTCACCATCGCAAGTAGGTGACGAATTGCGAGGGTTCGGGGCTAGGTGACCTCGAAGATGGCCTCGCGCAAGGCCTGGGTGGCGCCGCCGAAAGCGTGCTTCGCGGCGGCGCCATACCCGATGATGAGGCCTTCGCGCCGAGGCTCGCCGATCCAGTAGCCGCTGAGTCCTTCGAGCCCGATAGCGCGACGCCGGCAGGCGGCCAGCACCTCCATCTCCCGGGGAACCTCGCCGGGGAACTGGAGCACCAGGTGCAGCCCCGCGGAGATCCCCTGCGGCAGCACGGAATCCGGCAGGGCCGCGAGCAGCCTGTCCCGCCGGGAGCGGTATTCGATGCGGCAGCGGCGGATGTGCTGGTCGTAGGCGCCCGATTCGATCAGTTCGGCCATCGCCAGCTGGTCCAGCAGCGCGGGCCGCGCCCCGCTCGCGGCCAGCTCCGCGCGTACCGGTTCGACCAGGAACCGCGGCAGCACCATCCAGCCCAGGCGCAGTGACGGCGCGAGTGTCTTGCTCGTCGTGCCCACATACACGACGCGTTCGGGTGCCAGCGCCTGCAACGCGCCGACCTGCTGATGGTCGAACCGGAACTCGCCGTCGTAGTCGTCCTCGATGACGAGGGCGCCGGTCTCCTCCGCCCAGCGGGTGAGTTCCGCCCGTCGCCGAGGCTCGAGGGTGACGCCCAGGGGGTACTGGTGCGCGGGGGTGACCACGACGGCCGGACTGTCCAAAGCGGACACCGTGATCCCGTGGTCGTCGACGGGGACGCCGACCACGCGGGGGCCGTTGGCGGCGGCGATGTTCCGGTAGATGTGCAGCGACGGATTCTCGAAGGCGATCTCGTCCGCGCCGCGCGCGTGCAGGACCCGCGCCAGGATCGCGATCGCGTGCGAGAACCCCGAACACACCAGGATGCGGGCGGGGTCGGCGATCACGCCACGGCTGCGGGCCAGATACGCGGCGAGCGTCTCCCGCAATTCCGCCGCGCCGGATTCGGCCGTGTAGTCGAACGCCGACATCGGCGCTTGGTGCAGCGCCCGTCTGGTCGCCGCGAGCCAGGCTGACCGCGGGAACGCGGACAGGTTCGGCCTGCCGGGGCGCAGATCCCAGCGCGGCGCCGGGTCGCGGGGCACTGGCCTCGGCGGCGACGCGGGCAGTGCGCCCGCCGTCGCGACGCGGGTCGGGGCGCCCTGTGCCGTCCGCAGGTATCCCTCGGCGGCGAGGTCGGCGTAGACGCGGGTGACCGTCCCCCTGGCCACCCCGAGGTCCCGCGCCAGCGCCCTGGTCGAGGGCACCGCGGCGCCCGCCTGCCAGCGCCCCTCCCGGATGGCCGCGCGGATCGCTGCGGCGAGCCCGGTCCGGCCGCTCTCGGGGCGCCAGTCCAGATGGACGTCTATTCCCGAACTGGACCATGATTCCGCCATGTGACTGGACCATACTCGTGGGCCAGTCGCCACTAGATTCACAGGTATGACCGAGCGAATCCACGTGGGCAAACGAGTGCCCGAGATCTACCAGGCCATGGCGAAACTGCAGGCCGAAGTCGAGAAGGCCGCCGCGAACGCCGGCGTCGACCAGAAGATCCTCGAACTGGTGAAGATGCGGTCGTCGCAGATCAACCACTGCGCGTTCTGCCTCGACATGCACTCCCACGACGCGTTGCAGATGGGCGAGTCACCTCGACGGCTCTTCGTGCTGCAGGGCTGGCGTGAGACCGAACTGTTCACCGAGCAGGAGCGCGCCGCGCTCGCGCTCACCGAGGCGATCACGAACGTCGCGACCCTGCACGACGTCCCGGACGACGTCTACGAAGAGGCCACCCGCGTCTTCACCGAGGAGCAGTACCGCGCCGTCGTCTGGGAGGCCATCGCGATCAACAGCTGGAACCGGATGTGCGTGACCAGCCACGCGCCGCTGCCCGAGCGAGCCGAATGACCGCGGCGCGGTTGCGGGAACTGCACGTCGCGGGCGAGCCGCTCCTCCTGCCGAACGCGTGGGACGCCGACAGCGCGCGTCTTGTGGAAGCCGCCGGGTTCCCGGTCGTGGCGACGAGTTCCTTCGCCGTGGCCAAGGTCCTCGGCTACGAAGACGGGGAAGACGCACCCGCCGGCGAGATGTTCGCGGCGGCCGCGAGGATCGCGCGGGCGGTCTCGGTCCCGGTGACCGTCGACGCGGAAGGCGGGTACGGGCTCGAAGCGGGAGAACTCGCGGCGAGGCTGGCCGAGGCGGGCGCAGTCGGCTGCAACTACGAGGACACCGATCACGCGTCGGGCGGAGTTCGCTCGTTGGAGGCGCAGGCGGAACGGGTCGCGGAGTTGCGCGAGGCCGCCGGAGACGCGCTGGTGATCAACGCCCGCGTCGACGTCTTCCTGGGCGCGTCCGACGAGCGGGCCGTCCTGGACGACGCGATCGCGCGGGCCAAGGCGTATCTCGAGGCCGGGGCGGACTGCGTCTACCCGATCATGGTGAAGTCGCCGGAAGTGCTCGGCGAGTTCGTGAAGGCGGTCGCGCCGGCGGCGGTCAACGCCGCTCCGGTGCCCGGAGGCCCCGATCTCTCCGCGCTCGCCACACTGGGGGTGGCGCGGATCTCGCTGGGCACCGGGCTCTGGAAGTCGGTCCGCGCCGATCTCCGGGCGAAGCTGACCGGGCTCGCGGCGGGGAAACTGCCGTACTAGGGGAAATGGGAACCGGGACGGTGCGGCCGGGGGCGTTGGATGCCGGCCGCACCGTCCCGGCGATCAGTGGGCGACGGCCTTCTCGGCGCCCGCGCCGGTGAGGGACCGGACCTCCATCTCGGCGTACTTCTTCTGGTTGTGCTCTTTGGACAGCACGGTGCCGAGCCAGCCGAGGAAGAACGCCACGGGGATCGAGACGATGCCCGGGTTGTCCAGGGGGAACCAATGGAAGTCGACGCCCTGGATCATCGAGGCGCTCTTGCCGGTCTTGGCGTCGACCGGCTTACCCGAGACCGCCGGAGAGAAGATGATCAGCACGATGCAGACCGCGAGACCGCCGTAGATGCTCCACAACGCGCCCTGGGTGTTGAACCGCTTCCAGAACAGCGAGTACAGGATCGTCGGCAGGTTCGCCGACGCCGCCACCGCGAACGCGAGCGCCACCAGGAACGCGATGTTCTGCCCGTTGGCGAGGATGCCGCCGAGGATCGCGACCGCGCCGATCACCAGCGCGGTGATCCGGGCGACCTTCACCTCCGAAGCCGGTGTCGCCTTGCCCTTCTTGATCACGTTGGCGTAGACGTCGTGCGCGAACGACGCCGACGCGGTGATCGTCAGGCCCGCGACCACGGCGAGGATCGTCGCGAAGGCGATCGCCGCGATCAGGCCGAGCAGGATCGGGCCGCCGAGTTCCAAGGCCAGCAACGGGGCCGCCGAGTTCACGCCACCGGGCGCGGCCTTGATCTTGTCCGCGCCGACGAGCGCGCCGGCACCGTAACCGAGCACCAGGGTGAACAGGTAGAAGACGCCGATCAGGCCGATCGCCCACACCACGGAACGGCGGGCTTCCTTCGCGGTCGGCACCGTGTAGAAGCGCATCAGGACGTGCGGCAGACCCGCGGTACCGAGGACCAGCGCGATGCCCAGCGACAGGAAGTCGAGCTTCGTGGTGCCGGTCTTCCCGTACTGGTTGCCCGGCCCGAGCAGCGCCTCACCGGCCTTGCCCGCCTTGTCCACGGCGCCCTGCAGCAGCGCGGAAAGGTTGAAGCCGTACATGCCCAGCACCCACAGCGTCATCGCCAGCGCGCCGACGATGAGCAGCGCCGCCTTGATGATCTGGACCCAGGTGGTGCCCTTCATCCCGCCGATGAGCACATAGGCGATCATGATGATGCCGACGATCACGATGATCGCGGCCTGCCCGGCCTTGCTCTCGATCCCGAGCAGCAGCGCGACGAGGCCACCGGCGCCCGCCATCTGCGCGAGCAGGTAGAAGAACGAGACCGCCAGGGTGGACGTCGCCGCCGCGGCCCGCACCGGGCGCTGCTTCATCCGGAACGCCAGCACGTCGCCCATGGTGAACTTGCCGGTGTTGCGCAGCAGCTCCGCGACCAGCAGCAACGCCACCAGCCACGCCACCAGGAAGCCGATGGAGTAAAGGAAACCGTCGTAGCCGTAGACGGCGATCGCACCCGCGATCCCGAGGAACGACGCGGCGGACAGGTAGTCGCCGGCGATGGCGACGCCGTTCTGCGGGCCGGTGAACGCGCGGCCCGCGGCGTAGTAGTCGGACGCCGTCTTCGTGTTGCGGCTCGCCCGGAACACGACGAACAGCGTGACCAGCACGAACAGGCCGAAGATGGTGATGTTGAGTACGGGGCTGCTGCCCTCGACTCCGGCGGCGAGGGTCATTTGGTCTCACTCTCGATGTCCGTGCGGATCTTCTCCGCGATGGGGTCGAGTTTCTTGTTCGCGTAGCGGACGTAGAGCCCCGTGATCACGAAGGTCGAAACGAACTGCAGCAGACCGAAGACCAGGCCGACGGTGATGTTGCCGACCAGCTTCGTGCTCATGAAGCCGTGCGCGTAGTCGGCGAGCAGCACGTAGAGCAGGTACCAGAGAAGGAACAGCGCCGAGACGGGGAACACGAACCGGCGCAACCGAGCCCGCAGTTCCTTGAACTCCGCGCTGTCATGGGCTTTGTCCCAGTCCGTTTCCGGCGGACTGGGAGCGTTCGTTTCGGTACTCATCGTGCTCTCCTCGCACCGCGAATGTGTTCCGCGACACGTTAGGGAGGGGTCATGAGGACCGGAACCTTCAGCGGTTCAAACGCCTGCCGAGACGACGAACGGTCGACGAACGGTGGTCGGACCACGACGAAGGGGTCCCGGCTGTGCGATCGTCCAAGTGCAGCCGCAGCATGGCGGCCGTCGACCAGGCGGGAGGCCTGCCCCGCCAGGAAACCACGATCATTACGCCGAATGCCAGTGGAACCGACCAAGGCGCGGGCTGCGACACCAGGATGGCGGGCAGACCGCTCAGACTGGGAACGAACAGGGCGACGAGGATCGAGCCGGAAGACGCGACGAGCCCGGCGAGGACACCGCTGATCGCGCCCGCGGCGGTGAGCCGGTTCCACCAGATGCCGAGCACCAGCAACGGGCAGAACGTCGATGCGGCCACGGTGAAACCCCAGGTGACGAGAACGCCCGCGTCCAATCTCGCCGACGGCAGCGCGAGCAGGACCATCACGGCCGCCGCCCCGAGCACCGACCACCGCAGTCTCCGCAGGCCGCCGGGCGCCAGGTCGTGCGCGACCGCGCCGGAGATCACCAGCAGCAGCCCGAGCGACGTCGCCAGGAACGCGGCGAACGCGCCCGCCGTCAGCAGCCCGGTGAACAGCGACCCCGCCCAGCCGTGGTCGACCTGCGCCGGCAGCGCGACGACGACCGTGTCCGTCGCGCCGGAGACGTACAGTTCGGGCACCAGCACGCGGCCGAAGACACCGTAAACCCCTGGGAACAGGTAGAAGACGCCGAGCAGGGCGACGGTGATCGCCGCGGTCCGGCGGGCGGCGCGGCCGTCCGGGCTGGTGTGGAAGCGCATCAGGACATGCGGCAGGCCCATGGTGCCGAGCATGGTGGCGATCAGGATCGCCCACGTGCCGAGCAGCGGATAGCCGTGGTCGCCGAGGTCGAGCAGCGGCCGTTGCCAGTCCGGCCCGCCCAGCGGGGCACCGCCCCGGACGGCGGGAACCGGGGTGCCCTCGGCGAATTCCAGGCTCTCCCCGCTCCTGGCCACCAGCTCTCCCGGCGGCACGACATGCTTTTCCGGGGTGAGCAGGGTGGTCGGCTCGCGCAGGGTCAGCGTCACGTCGATCTCGAAGGACAGCTTGGTGTCACGGGCGAAGTGGGTGAACTCCACCGGGTGCACCGAGGCCGATCGCTGCTCAGGGGAGACCTGGGAGACCAGCCAGATCGCGGGGATGATGAACAGCAGCAGTTTCAGCACGAACTGGAAGGCCTGGACATAGGTCGCCGCGCGCATCCCGCCGAGCGCCAGAGTCGCGCTGACGGCGGTGCCCGCGATGACGACGCCGACCCAGTACGGCGTCCCGCCGACGGCGGTCAGCACGAGCCCCGCGGTCCGGAATTGCGGGACCAGGTAGAGGGTTCCGATCACGAGGACGACGACGGCCGCGAGGCGGCGAAGGGCGGGGGAGGCGAGCCGCGCTTCGGCGAAGTCCGGGACGGTGAGCGCGCCGGAGCGCCGCATCGGAGCCGCCACGAGCACCAGCATCGCGATGTACCCGGCGGTGAATCCGACCGGATACCAGAGCGCGCCGATGCCGTCCTTCACCACCAGCCCCGCCACGCCGAGGAACGACGCCGCGGACAGGTATTCACCGGAGACCGCGGCGGAGTTGACCAGCGGCGAGATCCGGCGCGAGGCGACGAGGAAGTCCGACGTCGTGCGCATGGCCGCGACCCCGCGCAACCCGATCAGCAGGGTGACCAGCACGACGGGGGCCACCGCGAACGCGGCCACCATTACTCGTCCTCGATTTTTTCCGCCCGGCGCAGTTGCCACCACGACAGCAGCGCCATGGCCGGGTACGGGAGGATCGCGATCATCAGCCAGGACAGCGGGATACCCAGCAGCCGTACCGAATCCAGCCCGGGGAAGAGTCCGAACACCAGCGGGAGCCCGAACACCAGCCCGAACATCCCGGCCAGCGCGGGGAGCCCGCGGCGGCGCTGGGCCCGGTACAGCAGATCCGCGCGTTCGGCGTCGTTCGCCGCCAGCCGGGGGACACGCCAGCGCCCCCGTGCCCGGCGCCGCGAATGCGCGAGCCGGGTCTGCGGGCTGGTGACGGCGACCCGTTTGACTCGGCTCACGGGCGGCTGCCCCGCCCCAGTTCGCCCCGTTGCGCGGCGGCGAGCAGCCGGTCACGCAGATCGCGCGCGTGGCGCCGGCTCACCGGCACGTCGCCCGCCTCCGTATGCGCCAGCAGCCCGCCGGTGGTGTCGCTGCGCAGTTCGAGCACCGCGTCCACGGCGAGCAGGAAACCCCGGTGCACGCGGGTGAATCCCGTTCCCTCCCAATACTCTTCGAGCCGGGAGATGGGCATCCGTGTGACGTGGACGCCGGATTTCGTGTGCAGCCGGACGTAGTCGCCGTGCGCCTCGACGAACTGGACGTCGTCGCGCCGGACGTACCGGGTGCGCCCACCGGATTCCACCGGCAGCGCGGACATCGCGTCCGGCGCGGGTTTCGGCTCGTCGGCCTGGTTGCCCGCCATCCTGACCACTTTGGACAGTGCGGCGGACAGCCGTTCCGCGCGGACCGGTTTGAGCAGGTAGTCGACCGCGCCGATGCCGTACGCGGCCACGGCGTGACCGTCGTGCGCGGTGACGAACACGATCACCGGCGGTTCGTTGAGCCGCGCCAGCAGCGAGGCGAGTTCGAGCCCGTCGAGGCCGGGCATGGAGATGTCGAGGAAGACGGCGTCGAAATGACTGCCCTGCAACAGTTTGAGCGCGTTGACCGCGTCACCGGCGGCGACCACCTCGGCGACTTCCGGTGCCTCACGCAGCAGGCTGCACAGCTCGTCGAGGGCGGGCGGGACGTCGTCGACTGCCAGCACCCGCAGCCCGTTCGTCACGGCAGCACCCCCGGCTGGAATCGGGGCACGCGCACCACGACCCTGGTGCCCGCGCCGGTCTCGGTCTCGACCGTCAGGCCGTACCAGGGCCCGTAGACGCTGCGCAGCCTTCTGTCCACATTGGCCAGTCCGACGCCGCCGTCGTCGCCGCGCCCGGCCAGGATCGCCGCCGCCCGCGCGGGGTCCATGCCGAGACCGTCGTCCTCGACGCTGATCACGCAGTCGTTCCCTTCCGCCATTCCCTGAACCTGGATGAACCCCGCCTCGGCGCGTGGTTCGATCCCGTGCCGGATCGCGTTCTCCACCAACGGTTCCAGTACGAGGTACGGCACCGCGACGGCCAGCACCTCCGGCGCGACGCGCACCTGCACCCGCAGCCGTTCGCCGAGCACCGCGCGCTGCAACGCCAGGTACGTCTCGATGGCGCGGAACTCCTCGGCGACCATCGTGTACTCGCCGTGCCGGGCGAGGCTGTAGCGCGTGTACTCGGCGAAGTCGAGCATCAGGTCGCGGGCGCGATCCGGGTCTGAGCGGACCAGCGAGGAGATCACGGTGAGCGCGTTGTAGACGAAATGCGGCGAGATCTCGGCCCGCAGCGCGCGCAGTTCCGCCTCCGCGGCCTGCTCGGCGGAGGCCTCCAGCCTGCCGCGTTCGAGCGCGTGGACGACGAGTTCGGCGGCCTGGCGGGCGACGGCGGTCTTGCCTTCGGTGACCAGGAGGACACCGGCGAGTTCGTCGTGGACGTGCAGCGGCAGTGCCAGCAGTCCGGGCTCGGACACCGGCGTCTCGGAGTGCAGGACCTCGTCGAGAGCCGCGATCACGACGTCGTCCGCCGCCGGACGGCCGGACCAGACGAGCGAACCGGACAGGTCGCCGAGACCGAGACCGGAGACCCCGAACAGCCGCCGGAGCCCGTGCGCGGCGTGGCGGGCGCGTGGCCCGGCGAGGCCGTCCATGAGGTCGTCGGAGACGCGCTGGGCGGCGGCGAGCACCGGCACCGGATCCGCGCTCACGGCGGGACGCCAGGGCAGACGGGTGGTCATCCGGCCTCCTCCACGACGTCGGGCCTAGATCCTAACGTCGGTGTGTGGTTTCGCCGGTTACGCTCCGGACATGGCCGGAGGGGATGCGGTGATGCTGCGCTTGGACGTCGTGATGCGGCGGTTCGCGCTGGTGGGTTTCGTGGTGTTCGGCGGAGGCGGTGTGGTGGCCGTCGTCGTGTCGCTGGCCGGGCAAGTGCGGCAGACCGGGTATGGCGTCCTGTTCGGCCTGCTCAGCGTGGCCTTCGCGGGGCTGATCCTGCTCGGCCTGCGGCGGTCGGCCGGTTCCTTGACGATCTCGGCCTCGGGCTTCGCGGTGGCGGCCAGGGAGAACGACTTCGAGGTCCGGTGGACCGAGGTCACGCGGCTGAGGGTGCACCGCGAGAAGCGGCGCGTGGGGCGGTGGATGCACTGGTGGCACTACCGGCTCGAGTGGACCGGTTCGGGACCCGAGGTGCTCCTGGAGGACGGCGAGTACGCCTACGCGCTGGGGCACCTGGGCGGAGGCGCCGCGCTGTACGGAGCGCTGGAAAGGCTGGCTCCACCCACGCTCGTGAGTGGTAAGGACGGTTAGAACCGTCCTTACCACTCACGAGGACATCAGCAGCTCAAAGTGGACTTCCCGGCGCCGTTGTCGCCGATCAGGGCGGTGACCTCACCGGCCCGTGCCTGGAAAGACGCGCCGCGCAGCGCCTCCACCGAGCCATAGCGCTTGACCAGGTTCTGGGCGTCGAGCAGGAGTTCGCTCACGATCGCTCCCTCTTCCCTGGGGCGGGCGGCCGGCAGCGGATGACCGTGACGTCGCCCTCCATAGTGGACTGACCGGCGTCGTGCGGGACCACGTAGGTCTCGCCCTTGCGCAGCGCGTATTCGCCGCCGTGTTCGGTGCGGAGCGTGCCCGAACCGTCCATGACGACCAGTACCGCGAACGACGGATCGAGTGACAACGTTGTCGACCTACCGGAAACGGAAGCGGCGGGACGGAGCTGATCGGCACGGAAGAACGCGTCACTGCCGTCGGCGAGAAGGTCCACAGTGGACGCGGCTTCGCCCGCGGTGCGCTTGATGATCGAGCCGAGCCGCTCCTCGTCCCAGCCCGAGGTGTCCAGGGTTTCGATGGCGGTCTCGAAGCCGATCCCGAGGTGTGCCTTCTCCGGGTTCGCCAGGAAGTCCCGCCATTCCAGGGTCAGCGAGAAGTCGGTCGGCTGCTGGAGTTCGACCACGAACACGCCTTCGCCGATCGCGTGCGGCAGGCCCGCCGGGATGTAGACCGTGTCGCCGGGGGTGACCGCGACGCTGTTCAGCGCCTCGAGCATGGCGGGCGCGTCCTGGGTGCGGGCCCACTCATTGACCGTCGCCTTGTCGACGGTCTCCTTGAAGCCGGGGTAGACGCGGGGGTCGTCGCCGTAGGTGCCGACCACGATCCACGCCTCGGTCTTGCCGAAGTGCGAGTCGAAGTGCCGCTTCGCGAACGAGTCCGTCGGGTGGAAGTGCACCGGCAGGCGCTGGCCCGCGTCGAGCAGCTTCACCAGCAGGCCGGTCGAATCGCCGAGCGCCTCGACGTGCTCGGCGCCGAGCCAGGCGGAAGGGTTCTCGTGGACGGCGTCGCGCAGCCAGACCCCGCTGGGCAGCTTGGTCAGGCCGTTGGTCTCCTGGCCGAACATCGTGGTGGCCGAGCCGACCCAGTCTTCGGGCCCGAACTTGGACTCGGAAGGGGCGCCCCGCAACGCGGCGATGGCGTCGCCGCCTCGGTAGAACTGCGGCGGCTGGTTCGCCGGCAGGCGGATCGGTTCGAGGTGGCCGCTCATGAAGGGGCGACCTCCCCGGAACCGCGGGCTACGAGATGCACGGGCAGAACTACCTTTCTCGGTGCGGATTGATCTCCCTGGACCCGGGCGAACAGCAGGTCCGCGGCCGCCCGGCCCAGCGCGCTCACGTCGTGCGCGATCACGGAGACCGGCGGATCCAGCAGATCCGCCAGTTCGAAGTCGTCGAAGCTGATCATCGCGGGACGCCGCTCGGCGTGCGCCAGCGCGCGCAGCAGGTGCACGGCGACCCGGTTGTTGCCCGCGATCACGGCGGTGGCCGGGTTCGGCCCGGTGAGCAGCCGTCGCACGGCCTCGCCGACACTCTCGGCGGTCGGTGTCCGCATCACGACGAGGTTCTCGTCGTACGGGATCCCGTTGCGGACACAGCCTTCCCGGAAGCCGCGCAGACGTTCGCCCGCGGTGAAGATGTCCGGGCTGTCGGCGAGGAACGCGATCCGGCGGTGGCCGTGTTTCGCGAGGTGGGCGACCGCTTCGACGGTGCCGCCGATGTTGTCGACCAGCACCGTGTCGGCCACGATGTCGCCGGCAGGCCGGTCGAGGAACACCACCGGCGTGCCCGCGCGCATCTCGGGGACCAGATAGCCGTGCTGCATCCCGGCCGGGACGACGAGGATGCCGTCGACGCGGCGGGAGCAGAACTCCAGGACCAGTTCGCGTTCGCGGTCGGAGTTCTCCTCCGACGAACCGGTCAGCACCTGGCGGCCGAACGAGGTCGCGATGCGTTCCACGGCCCGGTTGAGCTCGGAGTAGAAGGGGTTTCCGACGTCTTCGACGATCAGGCCGATCGTCCCGGTCGTCGAGCCGCGCCGCAGGTTCCGCGCGCCTAGGTTGCGCCGGAACCCGAGCTGCTCGATCGCCGCCATGACGCGCTCCGCGGTGTCCGGATGGACGGCGGGCTCGTCGTTCACTACCCGCGAGACGGTCTTGATGCTCACGCCCGCGAGCCGGGCCACGTCACTCATCGTGGCCCGTCGGCCGGTGGTGCGGTGGCCGTTGTCCGGCCCACTGGAAGACAACGTTGTCATAGTGGCCGGAATTGAACGCCGGCACCGCTGCGATGTCAATGCCCGGTTCGTCCTGGAGGCGCCTTCCGAGGTCGAACCGTTACGCGGACCGGGGCTCCGCGTCCCGCTGTGGCAGGGTCATGTCCGATCGAGGGGAGTGTGGGATGCCGTATGTCGAAGCGTCGGTGCGCAGCAGGCAGTTCGTCGCCGCCGCGCGCGAGGTGATGCTGCGTGACGGCGTCGCCGCGACGACCTTGCGCGCGGTCGCCGCCGAGGCCGGCGTCCCGCTCGGCACGCTGCAATACGTCTTCTCCAGCAAGGAGGCGTTGCTGCGGGCGGTGATCGAGGACGTGGTCGAGGAGATCTCGACCGTGCTGACCGGGACGGTCGAACTCGACCGGGGGCTGGCGCACGCGATCCGCCAGGGCCTGACGAGTTTCTGGTCGGAGCTGGTCGCCGATCACGTTAAGCTGCAGCTGATGCAGGGCGAACTCCTGCACTACGCGCTTCGCAAGCCGGGGCAGGAAAGCATGGCGAGCTGGCAGTACCGGCGCTACGTCACGGTGCTGACCGACTGGTGCCGGGAGGCGGCCGTCAACGCGGGCGAAACGTGCGCCCTGTCCTACGACCGGCTCGCCAGGGTCATGCTCGCCGGTGTCGACGGGCTCATCGTGCAGTACGTCTGCGACCCCGACGAAGAGCGCGCCCGCGCCGATCTCGACACCGTCATCGCGATGCTCATCGCCTCGGCGGAGATCCGGCCCGCCTGACGGTTTCCCGCACGTGACCATGGTCGTTGCGGATCGCTGTCCACTGTCCTATTGTCAAGTCATACGACTGACTGAGTTGTGGAGGATGGCGAATGGACACGACTGTCGTGGTCGTCGGTGCCGGCTTGTCGGGGCTGGTGGCGGCACGCGCTCTGCACCGGCGAGGCGTCGAAGTCGTCGTACTGGAGGCCGCCGGCCGGATCGGCGGACGTGTCCTGAGCGAAACGACCGTGCTGGGTTCCCGGCTCGACCTCGGCGGGCAGTGGATCGGGGCCGATCATCACCGGGTCACGGCGCTGGCAACCGAGTTCGGCGCCACCAAGTTCCCCATGCGCGCCGGGATGTTTCCCGGGTTGATCGAGGCAGGCAAGCGAGTGCCGCCATGGTCGCTCGCCCTGCTGCCCGCCGGTCTCGCGCTGGCAGTGGCGGGTGTGCTGGCCCGGACGGGCACACCGAAGCGGTGGAACCGCACGACGCTCGGATCGGTGCTGCGCGCGGTGCCGGGCCGCCGGGCACGCGGCTTGCTGGAGGCGCTGGTCGCGGTGTCGTGGACGGTCGATCCCGAGCGGTTCTCAGTCGAAGCGATGGCCAGGATGATCCGGGTCCAGGGCGGATTGCGGACCATGCTGTCGGCGGGCGGCGGGGCGCAGGAGGCTCTGCTCGCCGAAGGCATGGGAGCGCTCGTCGACGGTCTCGCCGCCGAACTCGGCCCGAGGGTGCGGACCAGGGCCGCGGTCACCTCGATCGTCCGGGACGACGACGGGGTCACCGTGCGCACCGGCGTGGATCGGCTGCGGGCGGCGAAGGTCGTCATCGCCGTGCCGCCGCCGGTCGCCGCCCGGATCGCGCACGAGCCCCCGCTCCCACGGCAGCGGCTCGACCTCGAAAAGAACACCTCCATGGGGACGGTGCACAAGGCGATCGCGGTCTACGAGCGGCCGTTCTGGCGGGAGCGCGCGGACGGCGAGTTCCTCTCCCTGGACGGCCTCGGGCAGACGGTGTTCGACACGACCTCTCCCGGCGGGCCCGGACATCTGTGCGTGCTGGTCGGCGGTCCCCGGGCGCGGTGGCTCGACGGGCTGGACGCTGCGGCCCGCCGTGACGCGCTGCTCCGGCCGCTGGTCCCGCATCTCGGCTCCGCCGTACTCGAACCCGCCGGCTGGCACGAAAAGGCCTGGCACCTTGACGAGCACGTGGGCGGCGGCTATACCGCGCTGCCCGAGCCGGGTGCCACCGACGGTTTCCCGCCGCTTTCGTCGGCCCCGTCCGGGCACGTGCACTGGGCCGGCTCGGAAACCGCGCGTGAGCACCCCGGCTACCTCGACGGCGCCATCGAAGCGGGCGAACGCGCGGCGGTGGAGGTCGCCGAAGCGCTCGGATGAGCATGTCCCGAATCGGACAGGGTTTGGCGGACCTCTTGACCAGGTGGTCTGTTCTTGTCGAAGGTGAGCGGGCAGCGACAACGTTGTCAGGAGGCGGCCTTTCCCATGCCTGCACGCACCTCGATCCGCATCGCCGGGTTGCTCACCGCGCTCACCCTCCCCGCCGGGCTGCTCACGCCCGTCGCGGCGGCGGCGCCCGGTGGCGACCCCGTGGACGCGGTCAACACCTTCATCGGCACCAAGGACGACGGCAACACCTTCCCCGGCGCTTCGGCGCCGTTCGGGATGACGCAGGTCAGCCCGATCTCCTCGCATTACGCCGGTTACCGCTACGACGACACCGCGATCCGCGGCTTCGGGCATTTCTTCCTGTCCGGCGCGGGCTGCTGGGAGCAGGGCGGTCTCGTGTCGTCCCTGCCCACCACCGGCGCGGTCGGGCCCGGCGCGACGTTCGACACCACGAAACCCGAGACGTTCGACCACAAGAAGTACGCCTCGCCGTACACGCACGAGGGCGAGGTCGGCAAACCCGGCTACTACAAGGTGCGGCTCACCGGTTACGGCGACGTCGACGCGGAGACCACCGCGACCACGCGAACCGGCGTCGAGCGGTACACCTTCGCGAAATCGGGCGATGCGAACGTTTTCGTCAACGTCGGCCAGGCCAACGACAAGGAGCCCGTGACGGCGAGCCAGATCCGCGTCGTCGGGGACCGGACGGTCGAAGGGATGGTCCAGGCGCAGGCGTTCTGTGGCGGCAAACCGTACAAGACCTGGTTCACCACGACGTTCGACAAGCCGTTCAAGTCCTTCGGCACCTGGTCGCCGACAGGCGGCACTCCGGGCTCGAAGGAGTCGGCCGGCGGTGAAGGCCTGCGCGGCGCCTGGCTGACCTTCGGCGGCGGGCAGGTCACCGCGACGACGGCGATCTCCCATGTGGACGCGGTCGGTGCCCGGCTCAACCTGGCCTCGGAGAAGGGTCGTTCGTTCGACTCGGTCCGGGACGGCGCCCAGCGCGCTTGGCGCAAAGAACTGTCCTCAGTGGACATCAAGGGCGGGACGAAGGACGACCGCACGGTGTTCTACACCTCGCTCTACCACGCGCTGCTGCAGCCGCTGACCGGCAACGACGCCGACGGCCGCTACCGCGGGTTCGACGACAAGATCCACCGCGCGCTGGGCTGGACGTACTACGAGTTCTTCTCGTTGTGGGACACCTATCGCACGCAGAACCAGTTGCTAGCCCTCCTGCGGCCGTCGCGGGCGAAGGACGTCGCGAAGTCGGTGCTCGCCATCCACGACCAGGGTGGCTGGCTGCCGCGCTGGGCGTACGCGAACCAGGAGACGAACACGATGACCGGCGATCCGGTCACCCCGTTCCTCGTCGACCTGTGGCGTTTCGGCGCGCTGTCCGGGCAGGAGTTCAAGGCCTACCAGGCACTTCTGCAGAACTCGCGGGAGATCCCGCCCGCGTCCTCGCCGTTCCAGGGCCGCTCGGGGAACGTGAGCTACCAGAAGGACGGGTTCGTCCAGTACGACAAGGACTTCCCGAAGAAGGGACAGGACACAGACCCGAACCACGGCGCTTCGGCCACTTTGGAATACGCGCTCGCTGACTGTTCGCTGTCCATCATGGCCGCCGGGCTCGGCAAGAAGGACGACGCCAAGGCCTTGGCGGACAAGGGACGCGCCTATCGCACCTTGTGGGATTCGTCGGTGACCGACCGCGGCTTCACCGGTTTCTACCGGCCGAAGCTCGAAGGCGGCGAATGGTTCAGCCCGGCGGGCAAGCCGTTCGACCCGCAGAGCCAGGACGGGTTCCACGAGGGTACGTCGTGGCAGTACCAATGGCTGACCCAGCAGGACGTGCCCGGTCTGGTCGAACGCATGGGCGGCAAGGAGAACGCCGGCAAGCGGCTCGACGACTTCTTCGCCTACGGGGATCTGCTCAAGGACCCGGCGAAGACCGTGCGCGAGGAATGGGTCGTCGGCCCGTACAACTACTACAACCAGTTCCGGTACAACCCGAACAACGAGCCGGACCTGCACTCGCCCTGGATGTACACGCTGACCGGGCAGCCATGGAAGACCTCGGCCGTGGTCCGCGCGGCGCACACGTTGTTCACCAACGCGCCAAACGGTGTCACCGGAAACGACGACCTCGGGACCATGTCCGCGTGGTACGTCTTCAGCGCGCTGGGGTTGTATCCGGCGGTGCCGGGCACCGGGCAGTTCCTGCTGAACGCGCCCAGGTTCGAGAAGTCGGTGGTGCACTTGGAGAACGGTCGCGACATCACGATCAAGGCCGACGGCGCCGACGGGTCGAAGCTCCAGTACGTCCAGGGGCTGGGATCCGGGTCGCAGCGTGCGTACGTCGGGTTGGAACAGTTGACGCGAGGGACCACTTTGGACTTCAAGCTCACCGAAGATGTGGCGAAGGCCACCTGGGCGAGCGGCCCCGAAGGTGCGCCGAAGTCGCCCTGCGCCGGGTGATCCGAGTGGTTTAGACCGGTTCGTGCCGGGGGTCGTGAGCAGCATCACGACCCCCGGTGTTCCGGTGAGGGCCGTCACGCCTCACACTGGTATTACCACGTCCGACAGTGCTGTTGACGTTCTTGGCGAGTCCGCCTTGGACAGTGCTCGTCGGACGTAGTCATGTGTGCACGCATAGTGGTGAGACCCCACAGGAGGAGAAAGTGTCCAGCAAGGCCGCTCTAGTATTCCGCGTGGCCGCGGTAGCCGAAGCCCTCTCCTGGGCCGGGCTGCTGGTCGGGATGTTCCTCAAGTACGCCGTCAAGCTCGGCGAGGGCGGCGTTCCCGTCCTCGGCATGGTGCACGGCGTCGTGTTCGTCCTCTACGTGCTGGTCTCCCTGTCCGTGGCGAAGCCGCTCGGCTGGCGCCCGAAGACCCTGATCCTCGCGCTGCTCTCCAGCATTCCGCCGCTGTTCACCTGGCTGTTCGAGTCCTGGGCGCTGCGCAACGGCAAGCTCGACGGCCCGCAGCGGCTGTCGCACGGCGGTGTCGGCCTGTTCACCCGGACCCCGGAAACCGCTGCCGCCGCCTGATCTTCGGCAAATACGCGAAGGCCCCCGTCCTGATGGAAGGGGGCCTTTCGTGTGCTCTCGGTTATTCCGTGAAGTCGCCGGTGGCCTTGCGGACCTTGGTGAGCAGGTCGGTCAGCTGCTCGGTCTGCTTGCCGGTGAGCCCGGTCAGCCCGAAGTCGATTTCGGTGACCGCCTTCGTGGCCTCTTCGCGGCGTGCGCGGCCTTCGTCGGTGATCTCGACCAGCGTGGTCCGGCGGTCGGTCGGATGCGGCACGCGCTTGACCAAGCCGTCCTTCTCCAGCCTGTCGACGATGTTGGTGACGCTCGTCGGATGCAGTTGCAGCCGCTCGCCCATCACGCGCATCGGCAGGTGGGACGCGCGGGCGAAGGTCAGCAGGACCAGCGCCTCGTACCGGGCGAAGGTCAGCCCGTGCGGTTTGAGCGCGCCGTCCACGGCGGACTGGATGATCTGCTGCACGCGCATGATCCCGGTCACCGCGGCCATGGTTTCGGACGGCCCGATACGGGCTTCCCACAGCTGCGCCGCGCGGGCTATCGGATCGAACGGCAACGGAGGGCTCATGGCGCCCGAAGTTACCAGCGGGTACCCGTACCACGGCGCACCACCGGGTGTTATGCGTGGCAAAAGCGTCTGAACGAGGAGCAGAAGATGATCGTGGCCTTCAGTGTCAGCCCGTCCGCGGCCGAGGAGGACGGCGGCGTCAGCGAGGCGGTCGCCCGCGCGGTGAAAGTGGTGCGCGAGTCCGGCCTGCCGAATTCGACCAACGCGATGTTCACAAACCTGGAAGGTGACAGCTGGGACGAAGTGATGGACGTCGTGAAGCGGGCCGTCGAGGCGGCGGGCGAGGGCTCGTCGCGGGTCGGGCTGGTGCTCAAGGCCGACATCCGGCCGGGCTACGAAGGGCAGCTGACCGCGAAGGTGGAGCGCGTCGAGAAGCATCTGAGCGAATGAGTCAAGGGAGCGGCGGGGTGAAGGCGACCAGCCACAGCTTGTCCTTGACCGCGATGGCCACCCGATAGCCGAAGGAACTGCCGTCGCCGAGCTTCCCGCTGACCGTCGCCGAAGTGGGCGCCAGCTCGTCCGGGGCGAACTTCACCGTGACGTCGTGGGCGCCGCGGCCCGCCAGCGCGTCGATATAGGACTTCGCGAAGTCGCCCGCCGACGCGGGCGGATAGTCGATGAGTTCGGAGAGGGCCTCGACGTCGTGCTCGTTGAGTGCGTCGGTGAGGCCCTCCCGGAGCTGCCCGGGACTGGCGACACCGGGGTGGGGTTGATGGGCGATCAGCACCGTGATGACGCTCACCCACGTGACGGCGATGGCGATCGCGACGGCCACGGTGGCCGTCCTGCGTGTCGGAATGTCGATCACCCCCTCGTGGCGAGCCTGCCGGAACTCCGGCCGTCCTGCCAAGCGGGCAGCCGGGGGCATGCGGTGAAAGGCTCGGGGATGCGTGCCAGGATGGAACCGTGACACACCCACGCGGATCAGCATCGAAGACGGCGGCCCTCTCCGCCGCGCTTTCCGGCGCGGTCGACCTTTCCGCGCTCAAGGCGCGTGCCGAAGCGCCCCAGAAACAGCCTCCGGCCCCACCGCGGCCCGCGGACGGCGCCGCGCCCGGCGGCCCCGCCACGGCGGGCGCCGTGATCGACGTCACCGAGGCGACCTTCCAGAGCGAGGTCGTCGAGCGCTCCCTGCAGCAGCTGGTGGTCGTCGACCTGTGGGCCGAATGGTGCGGCCCGTGCAAACAGCTCAGCCCGGTGCTGGAACGCCTCGCGGCCGAGTCCGGCGGTGCCTGGGTGCTCGCGAAGGTGGACGTCGACGCCAACCCGCGCATCGCGCAGCTCTTCGGCGCGCAGTCGATCCCGACGGTCATCGCCATCGGCGGCGGCCAGCCGGTCGACGCGTTCTCGGGCGCGCTGCCCGAACCCGAGATCCGCAAGTGGCTCGGCTCGCTGCTCGACGCGCTGCGCGACCGGCTGCCCGGCATCAAGGCCGCCGAGCAGAACGGCGGCGGTGTCGAGGTGCCGGAGGACCCGCGGTTCACCGAGGCCGAGGAGGCCTTCGAACGCGGTGACTTCGCCGCGGCGCAGGCGGCCTACGAGCGCATCCTCGACGTCGAGCCCGCGAACGAGGAGGCCAAGACCGCGCTCGCGCAGGTCAAGTTCACCGCCCGCGCCGAGGCCGCCGGCCCGGACGCGATCGCGAAGGCCGACGCCGACCCGGCCGACCTCGACGCCCAGCTCGCCGCCGCCGACCTCGAAGTCGCGGGACAGCAGCCCGAGGCGGGCTTCGCGCGGCTGATCGCCGTCGTGCGGCGTACCGCGGGGGACGAGCGCAACAAGGTGCGGGAGCACCTGGTGGCGCTGTTCGAACTGTTCGACTCGGCGGACGAGCGCGTCATGAAGGCGCGGCGGGACCTCGCCAGCGCGCTGTACTGAGTTCCCGGAATACGTGAAGGCCCCCTTCACTGCGCCTAGCGCAGTGAAGGGGGCCTTCACGTATTTTGGAGCGGGCGATCAGCCGTACTGGGTCGAGCAGACCGACGAGCTCTCCAGGTAGCCCTTCCGCAGCGCCTCGACCCGCTCGAAACCGTTGTCCACGCGCTTGCCGTTGACGTCGGCCGAGACCAGGCTCTCCGGGCTCAGCAGGTCCGAGATGGCCTCGTCGAGGTCACCGGCCGAGAGCCGCAGCGTCGCGCCGGGCACCGTGCTGGCCTTCGCCCACGCGCCGACCAGGCAGGCGGTGCGCAGTCCCGCGTTCGCGTTGTCGATCGACGCGCCGACACCCTTCTGGATGCCCATCGCGTACCGGGACGCGATTTCCGAGAACGCGGCGAAGTCGCCCTTGCCCTCGCTGTGCCCGCTTTCCCATTCCGCCTGCTGGTCGACCGGCTGGGCCAGTTCGCGCAGTTTGGCCATGTCGATGCTGACGGTGTTGTTCGACGGGCAATACGACGCGGGCGGCGTGCTGGGGCCGCCGGGGCAGCTGCCGTTGCCGTCCTCGGTGATCTCCGGGCCCGGGACACCGGCGCCCTTGAAAGCCTCGTCGAGGCTCTTTTTCAGGATCCCGATGATCTCGGCGTCGAGCTTCTCGTCGCCCTTGCCCTTGTCACCCTTGTCGAACGGGCGCTCGGTGATCCGCGCCTTGATGTTCTCCTCGTTCATCGCGGCGCATTCCTTCGGGCCCTTCTCGAACCCGACCTGGAACGCGTACGTGCGGTCGAAGGCCGTGCCGTGCGCGCCCTGTTTGGTCGCGCTGGTGCCCGCCTGGTCGCGGATCAGGAACAGCGACGCCATGACCTGGTTGAGGCCTTCGGAGGTGGAGACCCGGTAGAACTTGCTCTTGTCCTCGGCGACCCAGCGGAAGTAACCGCCGGCGAAGCAGTCGGCCTGCTGCTCCTTGACGATCGAGGGGGTGGTCTTCTTGATGCCTGCCTTCTCGCCGAGCCGGTACTGCACGGCGTGCCCGAGTTCGTGCGAGAGCACGACGGCGCCCGCCATCTTCCCGAACCGCTCGCGCAGCATGGGCAGCAGCACGCCGCGGTCCCACGCCACCAGGTCACCCGGCGGGCAGTAGAACGCGTTGACGAGCTTCTTGACGCTCCCGCATTCGGTCTCTTCGTCGTCGGTCTTCGCGCTGTAGGACAGCAGCGACTTCAGCGGCTCGTACGGCTGACCGAAGTCGCGCGGCATGACCTCGGTCCAGTAGGCCTGCGCGTCGGCGATCGCGGCGATGGCGAGCTGGTCGTCTTCTGAGCCGTCCTCGTTGCGGACCTGCAGGTCCGGCTTGGGCGCGTCCGGCTTCAGCCCGCTCTCGAAATGCGTGACCGGCAGACCGGCGATGTCACCGGCTCCCGGCTGGCTGCCCTGCTTCCCGGCCGAGCTTCCCTTGTCGCCGCAAGCGCTCAGCCCGAGGGCCAGCACCGCCACGACCGCGATCAGAGCCGGACGTCGAAAGCCCCGCACTCCCCCTTGGATCATGTTCACTCGCTTGTCGTCAGGGCCCCGACCGGGCCGCGTACTCCGGCAAGCAGGGACCCTACCCAGCGCTTATGGCCCGCGTGCAGGTAATCCCCGAAGTGGGTCTTGAGCGGGGCGGGGACCGTGGCGATATGGTCGCTCTTCATGAGAGCAGTCCGCCGGTTCACCGTCCGCGCGAGCCTGCCGGAGTCGCTCTCCGGCCTGGGTGACCTCGCCACGAATCTGCGCTGGACCTGGCATCCGCCCACCCGCGACCTGTTCGCGTCGATGGACGCGGAGCTGTTCAACCGCGTCCGCGACCCGCTGCGGATGCTCACCGCCCTGCCCCCGGCCCGGCTCGACGAACTCGCCGTCGACGACGCCTTCCTCGCCCACGCGCGCGAGGCGGTCGCCGATCTGGACCGCTATCTCGCCGAGCCGCGCTGGTACCAGAAGCAGGACGACGCCGACCTCCCGCCCGCCGTCGCGTACTTCTCGATGGAATTCGGCGTCACCGAGGCGCTGCCGAACTACTCCGGCGGTCTCGGCGTGCTCGCCGGGGACCACCTCAAGGCGGCGTCGGACCTCGGCGTGCCGATGGTCGGCGTCGGGCTGCTCTACCGCGCCGGGTACTTCCGGCAGGCGCTGTCGCTCGACGGCTGGCAGGTCGAGCACTACCCGGTGATCGATCCGAACGCCTTCCCCCTGGAGCTGCTGACCGACGGCGGCCGGCCGGTGCTGGTCGACGTCGCGATGCCCGCCGGGCGCACGCTGCACGCGCAGATCTGGAAGGCCCGCGTCGGCCGGATCCCTCTGCTGCTGCTGGACACCGACACCGACGCCAACGACGAGGACCTGCGCGCGGTCACCGACAGGCTGTACGGCGGCGACGCGGACCACCGCATCCGGCAGGAGATCCTGGCCGGGATCGGCGGCTTCCGCGCGGTGCGGCGCTACTGCGAGCTGACCGGGCATCCGCAGCCGAAGGTGTTCCACACCAACGAAGGTCACGCCGGATTCCTCGGGCTGGAACGGGCCCGCGAGATCATCCAGGCCGACGGGCTGGCGTTCGACGAGGCGCTGCCCGCCGTCCGCGCCGGCACCGTGTTCACCACGCACACGCCGGTCAGCGCCGGTATCGACCGGTTCCCCGTCGACCTCGTCCAGCGGTACTTCACCGACGGCAGGCTGGTCCCGGACGTCGACCCGCGCCGTGTGCTCGCGCTCGGCGCGGAGGACAACCCCGGCCTGTTCAACATGGCGCACATGGGATTGCGGCTCGCCCAGCGCGCGAACGGCGTCTCGGCGCTGCACGGCCGCGTGTCGCGGCGGATGTTCTCCAGGCTGTGGCCCGGGTTCGACTTCGACGAGGTGCCCGTCTCCTCGGTCACCAACGGCGTCCACGGGCCGACCTGGGTGGCGCGCGAGCTGAGCGCGCTGCTCGGGCGCAACCACGAGGAACTGGGCCTCGACGGCGCTCAGGGAAAGCCGCTGCGGGACGGCGTCAGCGACGAGCAGTTGTGGGCACTGCGGCGGGAGCTGCGCGAGAAGCTGGTCGCCGAGGTACGGCGCCGGGTGCGGGCCGCGTGGATGCAGCGCGGCGCGTCCGCGCTCGAACTCGGGTGGACCGACACGGTCTTCGACCCGGACGTGCTGACCGTCGGCTTCGCCCGCCGCGTGCCGACGTACAAACGGCTCACGCTGATGCTGCGCGACCCGGAGCGCCTGCGTGCGCTGCTGCTGGACGAGCGGCGCCCGATCCAGCTCGTCGTCGCGGGCAAGTCGCATCCGGCCGACGAAGGCGGCAAGCAGCTGATCCAGCAGATCGTCCGGTTCGTCGACGATCCCGAGGTCCGGCGCCGGATCGTCTTCCTGCCGGACTACGACATGTCGATGGCGCGCTACCTCTACCGCGGTTGCGACGTCTGGCTGAACACGCCGGTGCGGCAGTTGGAGGCGTGCGGCACCTCGGGGATGAAGTCCGCGCTCAACGGCGGGCTCAACCTGTCCATCCGCGACGGCTGGTGGGACGAGTGCTACGACGGCAGCAACGGCTGGGCGATCCCCACCGCGGACGGCGTCGCCGACCCGCTGCGCCGCGACGAACTGGAGGCCGCGGCGCTCTACGACCTGCTGGGCCACCAGATCGCGCCGCTGTTCTACGACCGCGACGCCGGCGGTGTGCCCGGCGGCTGGATGTCGATGGTGTGGCACACGCTGGAGACCCTCGGGCCGCGCGTGCAGGCTTCGCGGATGGTGCGGGAGTACGTCGAATCGGGCTATCTGCCCGCGTCGCGGATGGTCGCGGAGGCCACGGGTGACGGGTACCGCGGCGCGTTGTCGCTGGCCGACTACCGGACCAAACTGGACGTCTCCTGGCCGCGGGTGCGGATCTTCGACACCGAACTGCTCGTCGAGGACGCCGCGCCGATGGTCACGGGGACCGAGGTGACGATCCGGGCCCGGATCGACCTCGCCGGCCTCGAACCGTCCGAAGTGGACATCCAGGCCGTCGTCGGGAAGGTGGGCGACGGTGACGAACTGAGCGACCCCGTCACCGTCCCGATGTCGGGCGACGGGATCGGCGCGTTCGCGGCGCGGCTGAAACTGCCGCATCCGGGCTCGATCGGCTATACCGTCCGCGTGCTGCCGAAACACCGTCTGCTGGCCACGCCGGCGGAACTGGCCCGCGTCGTCCACGCCTAGCTCAAGAAAGGCGCACCGGTCCCGGTCGGGTACCGGTGCGCCGAGACGTATCCGGCGTACCGCGCGTATTCCCATGCCTGGGCGAACTGAATGAGTTCCGCCCGGCGACGCTGATGCCACCGCGCCGAAACGAGGCAGCCCGCCCCGGCCCCGACCAGCATCGCCAGCCCGACGATCACGACGAGTTCCATTCCGTACTCCCGGTTTCTGGCCGCTCGGCGAGCGGCTGTCTCTTCGACGCTAAGCGGAGTGATCGTCTTCGCGCATCCCCTGCCGGACCTTGGCCAGGAAGTGGTCAGGAGACGTACGTACGGTTTTCGTGCGCCACCGATTGGTCATCTTCGTTCGTTGTCAAGTCGGTGGCAAACAAATGACGAAATCGGGCCCGGAAGCTGTCCAAAAATTGGCAGATCCGCAGGTGAAAGCCGGTTTTCCAGGTGGATGGGGGCGATTCGTGCATCGAATTACGGTCGCCTAGGCTCTTCGTTCTTGAGGTCGCGCAGGGGAGGAATAGTGGCTTCGACGACGAAAAGAAAAAAGCCCGAGGACAGTGTGCTCGGCATCCACAAGCGCAACGGCATCTGGCAGGACGGGCTCGCCAGGGTGATGGGACCGGAGTTGCTCGATCGCTGGGGTATCGAGGAAGACGCCGAGGCGTCACGCGTGCGGGAGATCGTGCTCGTGCGGCTGAACCGTGTTCTGGGTCAGTTCTCGAAACCGGAAATGCCCCTGATCGTCTGGACCGCGTACAACCTCGGCGCGGCTTCGCCCGATGAGGAAAGCGGCGTCGTCCGGCGGCTCGAAAGATTGGTGGAACAGGGTGGCGTCGGATGCAGTGTCCGGACCTGCACCCGCCGGTTCAACGACATTTTCCTGCCCGCTGTCGTGAAGAGCTTGAGCGCCGGACAGAGCGTGATCACCGGCGAGGACCTCGGCCGGGCCTCGCGCTGGCTGGCCGGGAACATCCGGCCCGGTGCACCGGAACCCGTCGCGGTCCCAGGTGGACTGTCCGCCGCCATCCGCGGTCTGCGGACGCCGATGGCGCCGGTACTGAAGATGTTCCTCGACGGCCCTGTCCACGGACCCGCGGACGGTGATGGTGTCCCGCTCGCGGCGAAGCTCGGGGCCCGAGGCGAGTGGCTGTGCGTCTTCACCGGAGAGGGGTTGCTGGCCACCTATCGCGAGTCCACCGGGGCGCGTTGGACCCGGACCGGCCGATGGACCGGTCGTGACGTCGTGCGGACGGCGGCGGGCCGGATCTTCCCGACCGGGATCCTGATCGATCCGAGTCCGGCGATGGGCGCCGGTGCCGACGCCACGCTGCCCCTCCCGCCGGAGGAGATCGCCCGGCTCGTCCGCGAGTGCTGATCGGACCCGAGGAGAGCGAACATGATCAATTTCGAGGCCGTTCCCGACGAGCTGATCCGGGCGGGCAGCAGGCTCCACGACATCACCGAGATGATCACCAGGCAACCGGCGCTGAGGTTCAAGGCCACGGCGAGCGAAGCGGGGGATCCCGTGCTCGTGGCGGCGCTGGAGAGCTTCCAGGAGGCTTCCGCGCACAGTGTCGCCGTGCTGGCCGAGGACGTGCGGCGGCTCGGCGACCGGCTGGGCGAGGCCGCGCGTGACTACCGGAACAGGGAAGAAGAGGCGATCGAGAAGGTCAGAACGATCGAAGCCGCCGAAAGCCCTGTGTGGCAGGCCGGCCTCGCCTTCGTCCCCGAGAACGCCAACACCATCCAGGCCGTTCTCGGCTGAAGCGAAGAGGACGGACGATGAATCCGGAAGACCCGGACGGGGCGAGTGCGCCCTGGACGGCGGGGACCGTCAGTGTGCTCCGAAGCGAGGCGGAACGCCTGCGAGCCGTTTCCCGGTCGTTGGAAGACCAAGCCGTCGAGTTGCGCCAGGTCGATCCTCATGGCTGGTCCGGCCAGGGACACGACGCGTATTCGGGCCGCCGGACCGAGCTGGTCGCCCGGTGCCGGATGGTCGCGGAGGAGCACGCCCGCGCGGCGCGGGCGCTGGACGATTTCGTCGCCGTCCTGGAACAGCTGACCAGAAACGCGCGGGACACTTCGGATCCGTCGCTCATCCGACGGCTGGTCGCCCAACGGACCGAGGCGGCGGCACTGGCCGCGGCCACGCTCACCGAGGTGGGCAAAGGCCTGGCCGCGTTGAAGACGGTGCTCGGTGACGTCGATCGGCGCGTGCCCCGGGAATCGCTGCCTTCGCGTTCCGAGAGGCCGGCTTCACCGCCTCCCGACGCCGCTCCCGGGCAGACCGAGCTGGCGCCTGCCCTTCTGCTGGCCGATCCGGTCGAATTCGATCGGCGGCTGCAGGGACTGAGTGACGCCATGTGGCGATTCTGGTCGATGCCCCCGCTTGTCAAGCCGGTGGCGAACAAAGGAAATCCCTAGTCTTCGATTTCCGCCGAACAATAGTGGACAGCCAGGTGAAATACACTTTGCCGGGCCGATCCCGAATCGCGGAGGAATGGTGGCTTCGGCGAAGGAAACGAAAAAATCGCGCAGGGCCAAGGACCGGCTGCATCATGTCCACGCCCGCGCCGGCATCCGGCAGGAGGGGCTGCGCCGGGCGCTGGGGCCGGAACTGCGGGACATCTGGGGGATCGCCGAGGACGCCGAGCCCGGCCGGGTGCGCGAGATCGTCCTTCTGCGGTTGAACCGCGTACTCGAGCGGTTCGCCGACCCGCTCATGCCCGAGATCGTCTGGACCGCCTACAACCTCGGCGTGGATCCGGTGAACGGCGGGGCGGGCATGGTCGGCCGGATCAGGACCATGGTCGGCCGTGGCCGGGTGGCGGTCTCCGAGCGGACCTGCACCCGGCGGTTCTACGACTTCCTCGGGAGCGTCAAGAACAGCCTGGACGGTTTCCAGGAGGACCTCACCGGCGAAGACTTCAGGCTCGCTTCGCGCTGGATCGCCGAGAACGTCCGCCCGGAGCGGGAGCAGACCGGCGGAAGTCCGCGCGACCCCGTCCCGTCGGTCATGCGGATGTTCCTCGACGGCACGGTGTGGGGCCCGGCGGACGAGGCGGGCGCCCCGATCCCGGCCCGCCTCGGTGCGCACGGCGACTGGTTGTGCGTCTTCACCGACGAGCGCCTGCTGGCCGAGTACCGCGCCCTCACCGGCGCGGGCTGGGCCCGGATCCGGCACCGGACCGGCCGCGAGGTCGTGCTCGCGGCCGCCAGGCGTGACGCGGCGACAGGCGTGCTGGTCAACCCCAGGCCGACGCGCGGTGCCGGAATCCACGCCGCGCTTCCACTCTCCCCGGCCTCGATCGCCCGGCTGGCGGTCCGCCGCTAGCGCGGGTTCAGGGGACGGCCGGGGTGCCGCCCTCCCGGATCTGGAGCCCGGCCGAACGCCATGCGCGGAATCCGCCTTCGAGGTCGGTGGCCCCCGGCAGGCCGAGCCGCTGCAGGTCGGCGGCGGCGAGGCTCGACGAGTACCCCTCGTTGCACACGACGATCACCGTCGAGTCCGGTTTCACCTGCGGCAGCCGCCAATCGCTGTCCGGCGCGAGCCGCCACTCGAGATGGATCCGCTCGACGACCACCGAGCCCGGGATCTCGCCCTCTTCGAGCCGGTTGGCGTGCGGGCGGATGTCCACGATCAGGGCGCCGTCGCGCTGCAGTCTCAGCGCCTCCTCGGGCGCCGCCCGGTCCAATCCGGCCCGGGCGGCGGCCAGCAGGGTGTCGATCGCGCTCATCGGCCCAGTGCTCATCGGCCCAGTATCGGGGCCGGCGAGGGGATCTCGGCGGGGACGTCGGCGAGCGTGCGGTACTCGCGGGTCGCGACCAGCGGCGGCGAGTAAGCGTGGACGCTGGCGGCGGGCTCGGTGCCGATGCCGGTCACCTGGTGCGCGCGGCCCGCGCCGAAGCCGATGCCCTCGCCCGCGGCGTGCGTGCGGCGCCGGACCGGGCCGCCGGGGTAGCGGTACTCCTCGCCGAGTTCGCCCTGCAGCACGGTGAACGAGCCGGAAGCGCCGCCGTGGTCGTGCGGTTTGGTCCGCTGGCCGGGCAGCCAGGACAGCAGCCACAGCTCGACGCCGTCGGTCAGCGCGAGCCGTGCCCACCAGCGGTGGTCCTCGTCGAATCGCAGCAGGCCGCGCAGGCCCGCGGTCAGCTCGGTCGTGACGGTCGAGGTCAGCTCGGCCAGCTCCCGGGGCGTCCAGAGCAGACGCTCGGGGTGCAGCAGTTCCGGCAGCAGCGGGTCGACCAGCCGAGGGTGGATCTCGAAGTCCTGACGGGGCGTGATGGACGTGGTCACGGTGAGGCTCCTCGTGAAAGTTCGCGGGCTCGGAGGCAGGGCCGAACGCGGCGCGACACGGGTGTGCCGTCGGAAGAGCGGAACTCAGCCGTGTCGCGCGGTGGTACACCCGCACGAGGCGACGAGGAGCAGGTCGATGGCACGACGGCGCCAGAAAGAGCCCCCGATGACGGGGAAGGCGGCGGCCACGGACCTGATCACGTCCTCGATGCTGCCACAGTGTCCTGCCCAGGGTCGCTTCGTCTCACTTCCTGGACCAGCCGCTTTCCACCGACCGGCGGCCCGGTGCACACACGCGCGCGTGTGCGGACACAATGGGCGCGTGAGCGAGCCGATCCAGCCCAGCGAACTTGACGACCTCGTGGTGAGGATGACCGGTGTCGGGGTCCGCCGAACAGGCAACGACCTCCTCGCCGACCTCGATTGGACCGTGGAACTGGACGAGCGCTGGGTGGTGCTCGGCCCGAACGGCGCGGGCAAGACCACCCTGCTCCGGCTGGCCGCGGCCGAACTCCACCCGACCACCGGAACGGTCGACCTGCTCGGCGACCGGATCGGCAAGGTCAACATCTTCGAGCTGCGCCCGCGGATCGGGTTCACCTCGGCCGCGATCGCCCAGCGTGTGCCCGGCGAGGAACGCGTCGTCGACGTCGTGGTGAGCGCCGGTTACGCCGTCGTCGGCCGCTGGCGTGAGGAATACGACAGCCTCGACACCGACCGCGCACTGGAGCTCCTGGGCGCCCTCGGCATCGCGCACCTGGCGGAGCGCACCTTCGGCACGCTGTCCGAGGGCGAGCGCAAGCGGACGCTGATCGCGCGTTCGCTGATGACCGACCCGGAGATGCTGCTGCTCGACGAGCCCGCCGCCGGACTCGACCTCGGCGGCCGCGAGGACCTCGTCGCCCGCCTTTCGGAGCTGGCCCTCGACCCGGAGGCCCCGGCGATGGTGCTCGTCACCCATCACGTGGAAGAAATCCCGCCGGGATTCACCCACGCGCTGTTGCTGCGCGACGGCCGCGCGGTCGCCTCCGGCCTCGTGGACGACGTCGTGACCAGCGACAACCTGTCCAAGACGTTCGACCAGGACCTCCTGCTCGAACGGTCCGGTGATCGCTTCTTCGCCCGTCGACGCTGAGTCTTCCGGGGGCGACCCCCGGACCCCCGAAGAGGTCGTACTGACCGGTAGCCTGCAGTCTGTCGTTGTGGACGGCCCGTTGAGGAGGACTGGCGTGGGAGAGTTCGTAAGCCTTGAGGTCGAAGGCGGGGTCGGCACGATCCGGCTGGACCGCCCGCCGGTCAACGCGCTGAACAACCAGGTGCAGGCCGAGCTGGCCGAGGCGGCCCGTGAGGCGTCCGAGCGCGACGACGTACGCGCCGTGATCCTCTACGGTGGCGAGAAGACCTTCGCGGGTGGTGCGGACATCAAGGAGATGGCCGAGCGCACGTACCCCGAGATCGCGAAGTTCGGCGCGGCGCTGACGGCGTCGCTGGCCACCATCGCGAACATCCCGAAGCCGGTCGTCGCGGCCATCACCGGCTACGCGCTGGGCGGCGGCCTCGAACTCGCGCTGACCGCCGACCGCCGGATCGCCGGCGACAACGTCAAGGTCGGCCAGCCGGAGATCCAGCTCGGCGTCATCCCCGGTGCCGGTGGCACGCAGCGCCTCGCGCGGCTCATCGGCCCGAGCAAGACCAAGGACCTCGTGTTCACCGGCCGCTTCGTGAAGGCCGATGAGGCCCTCGCGCTGGGCATCCTCGACGAGGTCGTGGCGCCGGACGACGTCTACGCCGCCGCGCACAAGTGGGCCTCGCAGTTCGGAGGAGGTCCGGCCGTGGCGCTTCGCGCCGCGAAGGCCGCCATCGACGGCGGTCTCGACACCGACCTCGCGAGCGGCCTCAAGCTCGAATCCCACCTCTTCGCCGCGCTCTGGGCGACCGAGGACCAGCGCAACGGCATGAAGTCGTTCATCGAAAACGGCCCCGGCAAGGCCACCTTCGAGGGGAAGTAAGCACGATGACCCAGGTGAACGACCCCGCGCCGAACCCGCACGCCACCGCCGAAGAGGTCAAGGCCGCCTTCGGCGACCCCAAGCTCGCCAACGTGCTCTACCACGACTGGGAAGCCGGGACCTACGACGAGAAGTGGTCCATCTCCTACGACGAGCGCTGCATCTCCTACGCGACGGACGTGTTCAACGCCGTCGCCGGTGAAGACGGCCAGCCGTACCCGACCGCGATGGAACTGGGCAGCGGCACCGGCTTCTTCCTGCTGAACCTGATGCAGGGCGGGGTGATCAAGAAGGGGTCGGTCACCGACCTCTCGCCGGGAATGGTGCAGGTCGCGTTGCGCAACGCCGAGAACCTCGGCCTCGACGTCGACGGCCGGGTCGCCGACGCGGAGCGGATCCCGTACGAGGACAACAGTTTCGACCTCGTCGTCGGGCACGCCGTGCTGCACCACATCCCGGACGTCCGCGCGGCGTTCGCCGAGGTGCTGCGGGTGCTGAAGCCGGGCGGCCGGTTCGTCTTCGCGGGCGAGCCGACGAAGGTCGGCGACTTCTACGCCCGCAAGCTCGGCCAGATCACGTGGTACCTCACCACCAACCTGACCAAGCTCCCGGTGCTGAACGGCTGGCGCCGTCCGCAGGAGGAACTCGACGAGTCCTCCCGCGCGGCCGCGCTGGAGGCCGTGGTCGACATCCACACGTTCGACCCGTCCGACCTCGAGTCGATGGCCCGCGGCGCGGGCGCGCAGGACGTCCGCGCGGTCACCGAGGAGTTCGCCGCCGCTCTCGCGGGCTGGCCGATCCGGACCTTCGAAGCCGCCGTACCGCAGGAGAAGCTGACCCTGCGCTGGCGTCTGTTCGCGTACCGGCTGTGGCTGCGGCTGTCCGCTTTGGACAAGAAGCTGCTCGCCAAGGTGCTGCCGCGCGAGCTGTTCTACAACGTGATGATCACCGGTACCAAGCGTCCGTAGGTGCCGTATCAGTTCACGCTCGACGACGTCGCCTTCCTGCGCTCCGGCGCGGGAAGCGCGGCGCTCGACGAATGCTCGTCCCTGCCGCTGACCGACAAGACCCGCATCGCCGACGTCGCCGCCGTGCGCCGGATCGCCCCGGACCACGCGGCCGCGGTACTGGAAACGGTGGTGCTGCGGCGGAAGTCCTCGCCCAAACTGGACTCCGCGGGCTCGTGGTTGTTCACCGGCGACGCCCTCCAGCAGGCCAGCGCCACTCTGGTCGCCCGGCACCGGGCTTCGCGGCTCGCCGGTCGCGACGTCCATGACGTGACGTGTTCCGTCGGCGCGGACCTGGTCGAGATCGCCCGCGTCGCCTCCCGGGCGCTGGGATCGGATCTGGACGACGTCCGGCTGGCGATGGCGCGGCACAACGCTTTCGAAGCCACGGTTTCGCCCGGTTTGGTGCGTGCCGACGCGTTGCGGCCGGTCAGCCGATCTTCGGTCGTGGTCGCCGATCCCGCCCGCCGCGACTCCGCCGGACGCCGGGCGTGGAAGCCCGCCGATTTCCTGCCGCCGCTGGACGGCCTGGTCGAGGCGTATCCGGGACGCGAACTCTCGGTCAAATGCGCGCCCGGTCTCGATTTCTCCATCGCGCCCTGGGCGGACGAGGTCGAACTGGTCTCTTTGGACGGTCAGGTCCGCGAGGCGTGCCTGTGGCGCGGAGTGGGTTCGACGGTGTCGCGTCGGGCGACGGTGTTGCGTTCGGACGGTGCACAGTGGACGGTCACCGACGCCGACCCCGACGAGATTCCCGTCCGTGAGCCGGGTGAATGGATCGTCGACCCCGACGGCGCCGTGGTCCGGGCCGGACTCGTGCGGCATTACGCGGCGCGACATGGCTTGTGGCAGCTCGACGAACGCATCGCGTACCTGACCGGGGACAGTCCGCCACCGGGAATCCGGGCGTTCCGGGTGTTCGAGCACGGACCGTACAGCGAGAAGAATCTTCGTGTACTGCTGAGAAAACACGATATCGGTCGGCTGGAGATCCTCGTCCGCGGTCTCGACATAGACCCGGATGCCTTGCGCCGCAAGCTGAAACCGCGCGGCGGTGAAGAAGCTACTTTGGTACTGACCAGAATCGGTCGTTCTGGAGTAGCGTTCCTTTGCCGCGCACAGCTGACGTGAGGAGCATTTCCATGAGCCGGTTCACCGGTCTGCTGAAACTGGCCGCCGCCGCGGCCGCCGGAGCCGTCCTCGCGGGCGGTGCCACCGCCGTCGCGAATCAAGACGACGCCACCTGGCGGCGTGGTCACGAGCCCGCCAACATCGGCCAGGTCAAACTCGACGTGAAGGCCTACTACGGCGATGTCGTCGGCAGCGACGGCAAGCACCGATACTCCGAGGGCAGCCGGTTCGTCACCGACACCAAGCGCCAGGTCGAGGACGCCAAGCGCTACCTCACGCGGAGGCTGGACCGGGGCGTCGAGAACCCCGCCGTCGTGTTCGACGTCGACGACACCGCCGAGGTCACCTACGGCTGGGAAGCGGACAACGACTTCGGCTTCGACCCGGTGAAGCAGCAGGAAGCGATCGACAAGGGTACGTTCGTCGCGAACAAGCCGGTGCTGGAACTGGCGAACTGGGCCGCGCAGCGCGGCGTGAAGATCTACTTCCTGACCGGGCGCAACGAGTTCCAGGGCCCGCAGTCGCTCAAGAACCTCGCGAACGAGGGCTACCCGGCGCCGGCGGGGGCGTTCTTCAAACCGAAGACCACCGCGCCGGACTACCTGCCGTGCGGGCTGACCTGCACCACCGTCCAGTACAAATCGGGCACTCGGAAGCACATCGCCGCGACCGGCGCGACCATCCTGGCCAACTTCGGCGACCAGTTCAGCGACCTCGAAGGCGGTTACGCCGAGTTCCCGGTCAAGCTGCCGAATCCGATGTACTACCTGCCCTGACGGGGAATATCCGCGCGTTCGGCGTCGCTGTGCCCGGTATGTCTGACAAGAAGGTGTTGAAGCCCAGCGCGGCCCATCCGATCACGGTGGCGCCGAACCCGGCGCGGGTGGTCGTCACGGCAGGCGGGAAGGTCGTGGCGGACAGCGCGAACGTGCTCACGCTGCGGGAGGCGAACTACCCGCCCGTGCAGTACATCCCGCGTGCCGACGTCGATTTCGGCCTGCTGGAGCGGACGGAACACTCGACGTACTGCCCGTTCAAGGGCGACGCGTCGTACTACAGCATCCGCACCGGCGACGGCCTCGCCGAGAACGCCGTCTGGACCTACGAGGCGCCGCACGACGCGGTCGCCGGGATCAAGGACCACGTGGCGTTCTACCCGACGAAGGTCGACGCGATCGAAGAGCGCTGACCCTCAGGGGAGCCGGTTGATCCGGTCCCCGTCGGCCGCGAGCGAGGTGTCGGATTCGATCCGCCATGCCTCCAGGCCGGGTGTCTCCAGGAGCGCGTCGATCAGGGCCTCGTCCCCGGCGACGAGGGTCGAATCGAAGTCGACCTCGGTGGCGACGCACCACGCGCGATCGTCCGGCCAGAACAGATTGGGGGATTGCGCCTCGAACCAGTTCGGCCGGGGCCGCCAGCCGAGTTCGGCCGCCGACTTCAGCGGCCCGCTGAACAGCAGGTAGTCCCGGCCGGGAAGGCGCAGGCGCGGCGCGTCGAGATGCTCGCGGGACAACGTCGCCTCGTCGGCCCAGTCGTAACCTTCCCAAAGGCAGAACCAGGCTTCCGAGGCGGACGTGTGCTCGCCGAGAACGGCCAGCAGGGCGGTGAGGCTGTGCGACGGCAGGGTGCCGCGTCCCGGCGGGGAGCCCCGCCAGAGCGCGCCGGTGAGATTCACCGGATCCGGGGAGCCGACGAGCGCGTGCCACTGCATGGCGCCATGGGCCCGGCGTCCCGTTTCGGCCGCGGCTTCGCGCCAGCTCGCCCAGCCGCCGCGGTCGCGTTCGGCGGGGTGGCAGAGGCGCGCGTAGGCGGCGTATCCACGCGGGACCGTGCGGCCTGCCGCGCCGAAAGCCCCGCCGAGCCTGGAGGAGATCCACTCGGCAGGGGACGGGTCGAGCACCGGCCGCAGCACGACGGCAAGTCTTCAGCATGATCAAGTGGAGCGCATCTTGTCGGTGGGCGGGGGCATACTGCCGGCGTGGGTGTTCCGCTGCGTCGCCGTTCGGGCCGTTCGGTGTACCGCGAAAGCACGCCGGCCGCGGCGGTGGCCGGCGTGGTCGAGAGCGCCTGGACGGGCTTGGTGGGGTGCCGCCGTCCGCTGACGGTGTTCCCGGACGGCTGTGTGGACCTCGTCTGGGACGGGAGGGTGCTCGCCGCGGTCACCACGGTGCACGGTGTGCTGCGGCATGACCTGCCGTCGGCGGACTGGACCGTCGGGCTCCGCCTGCGATGCGGCGCCGGCGGTGCGGTGCTGGGCCTGCCGATGACGGAGCTGACCGCGGGCGCCACCCCGTTGCGCGACGTGTGGGCCGCGAAAGCACGCCGTGCGGAATCCAGGCTGGCCGGGTCCGGGACGCCTGGCGAGGCGCGGTCTGTGCTGGAAGCGCTGGTCGCCGAGCGGATCCGGGACGTCGAGCCGGACGGGCTGTCGGTCGCGGCCGCTCGCGCGTTGCGTGCGCCCGGCGCCCGCACCGACCGGGTGGCGGCGGAGCTCGGTGTGAGCGAGCGTGGCCTTCGGCGGCATGTGCGGCACGACGTCGGCGTCGGTCCCAAGGAACTGCAGCGGGTGCTGCGGTTCCACCGGTTCCTCAATCGGGTCGAGGCCGTGGCACGGGACCATGCGTCGCTCGCCGGCGTCGCCGCCGATGTGGGCTACGCGGATCAGTCTCACCTCGGACGGGAGTGCCGACGGCTGGCGGGCGCCTCGCCCGGCGCGCTCGTGCGGTCCTGGACTGGCCGAAACGTTCCAGACTGAGGTGACCCGCCGAGGCGAAGATCGGGAAGTGCTCGAACCTTTTCGCGTCACCATCGACATCCGCACGGACGATCTCGACATCAACGGTCACGTACGCGGCCCCGCCTACCTCGCGTACGCCGATCACGCGCGCTGGGAATGCGTGTGGGCGGCCGGGGTGGACCCGTTGGCGCTCAAGGCCGGGAACCTCGGCCCCGTGAACCTCGAAACGACGATCCGGTTCCGCCGCGAGCTTCGCGCCCGCGCGCGGATCGACGTCTTGACCCGGTTCACCTGGGAGCCGGGCAAAGTGTCACGCGTCGTCCAGGAATTCGTGGCTCCGGACGGTGCCGTCGTCGCCGAGGTGGAAAGCGTCTCCGGGCTGCTGGATCTCGAACGACGACGTCTGGTCACGGAACCGGGGCGACACTGGCGGAAATACGCGGCGCGGCCGGAAATCCTCGGTCTGCCGTGATCACGGGCCGACGGCCGCTCGCCGCTGGTAAAGGCTGGTGGGCCATTCAGCCGCGGGCGGGTCCGCCACGTGCTCGAAGCCCGCACGCGCGTAAAGCCCGCGCAAGGCCGGGTGGTCCCTCGTGGTCGCCACCCGGACGAAGGCCTTGCCCCGCGCGGCGGCTTTCTCGCCGATCCAGTCGATGATCCGGTTCCCGGGCCCGGCCCCGGCCGCTTTCCGCGCCACCGCGAGGCGGCCCAGATAGTAGGCCGATTCCGCGGTTACGCCCCAGAGTTCCGGATCCGCCTCGGTCACCACGCAGGTCGCGATCGGCTCGCGGCGTCCGATGATCAGCAGCGCCTCGCCCACCTGGATCTGGTGGCGTACCGATTCCCGCGGAAAGCGTTGCGGCCATTGATGGATCCCGCGGCCCGCCAGCCAGGCGGCGGCCTCGGCGAGGAGGTCGAGTACGGCGTCCTCCTCGCCCGGCCGGGCCGGACGGATGGTGGTCTCCGGGGTGAGCGGCTCCGGGCCGGTGAGGATCGGCATGGCTCGATGATGCCCGGCGGTGGTTGGATGTCCGTCGTGGTCGACGAGAACCTCGTACGGAAGTTGATCGCGGCACAGTTCCCTCGGTGGGATGGGCAGGCGGTCGAACGGTGGCCGTCCGGTGGCACGGTCAACGCCATGTTCCGGCTGGGCGACGACATGGTCGTACGGTTGCCGCTGACAAAGAGCGGTGCGCAGGACGTGGCGCTGGAGCAGAAGTGGCTGCCCCGTATCGCGTCACGGCTGCCCACGCCGATCCCCGAGGTGCTCGGGGCAGGACTGCCCGCGGACGGTTACCCGTGGCCATGGTCGGTATATCGCTGGCTGCCGGGTGAGAATCCGCGGCCGGATGCGCTCGGCTTGCCCGTGCCGCTTGCCGAAGACCTGGCCGAGTTCGTGCTGGCGATGCGACGCATTCCGCCGACGCGGGCGCCGAAGGCACACCGCGGCGGACCGCTCGCGACGCTGGACGCGGAGACGCGGTCGGCGATCGAACACCTGCGCACGATTCCGGAAGAGAACGTCGACTGCGACGCCGTCCTCGCTCTCTGGGAGGACGCGTTGCGGACGCCGGAGCCGGAGGGGGCGCCGGTGTGGCTGCACGCCGACCTGATGCCGGGCAACCTCCTGTTGGACGGCGATCGGCTCTCCGCAGTGATCGATTTCGGCTGCATGGGCGCGGGCGATCCGGCCTGCGACCTGTTCCCGGCGTGGAATCTCTTGCCCGCCGATGCGCGGGAAGTCTTCCGGGAGGCCCTGGGCGTGGACGACGTGACCTGGAGCCGCGGCCGCGTGAGGACTCTTTCGCAGGCGCTGATCGCATTGCCGTACTACCGGGAGACGAACGAGGCCATGGCGGGAAACGCGCGGCACGTGATCCGGGCCGTGGTGGACGAGGGGGGTTAGGGCATGACACTCCGGCTGGCCGAGGTCACGGCCGCCAACTTCGACGCCGCGATCGAGCTGAAGGTCCACCCGGATCAGAACCATTTGGTCGCGCCGGTCGTGAAGTCCCTCGCCGAGGCCTATGTGTACCCCGGCATCGCTTGGCCTCGACTCATTTTCGACGGCGACCGGCTGGTGGGTTTCCTCATGGCCTTCCTGGGCATCGACTTCGCGGGTGACGGCACGGGCACCGACATCCGCTCAGGGCTGTGGCGGCTCAACATCGCGGCCGTCGAGCAGGGCCGGGGCTACGGCCGTTTCGCGGTCGGGGCCGTGGCCGCCGAGATCCGCCGCCGGGGCGGCAACCGCCTCACCGCCTCCTGGCACCCGGGCGAGGACGGGCCCGAGCGCTTTTACCTGAGGCTCGGGTTCCGGTTGACAGGAGAGAAGAGCGGGGATCAGGTGGTCGGGGAGTTGGCCTTGGATTAGGGACTCCGCCGGATGCCGCGGTTCGTTCGGGACAGGCGGGGAAAGGGACTTTCCCCGCATTCGATGCGAGGTGAGTCCCTTCGCCTCGTGAGTGGTAAGGACGGTTCTAACCGTCCTTACCACTCACGAGGCTCGCCGCTCACGACCAACTGAGCCCAACGGGGTCGGCTTATGTCCGGAGGTGCATGGTGTTGCGTCTTGGGGTTCCGGTGGGGTCGAGGTAGGCGGGTGGGGTGAATTCGGGGAGTCCGTCTTGGGCGATGCGGACTTTCCATTCGCTGTGGTGGATCAACCGGTGATGCCGAGTACACAACAACACCAGGTTGTCGATCTTTGTTTCGCCGTGGTGGCGCCAAAAAACGATGTGGTGGGCGGTGCAGCGCGGTACCGGCATGTCGCAGCCGGGGAACGCGCAGCCGCCGTCGCGAATGGTGAGCGCGTACTTCTGCGCCAGCGACACGGTGCGTTTCGAGCGGCCGATGTCCAAGGGTTCGCCTGCGGTGCCGAGGACGCCAGGGCGGACGCGGGCGTCGCAGGCGAGGATGCGGGCGTCGGTGGCGCTGATCGGCCCGACGAGGTCGAGGTGGGCTTCCCCGAGATCGCGCATGAGGTCCTCATACGACATGGTGACCAGGATGTGCGTCGCTTCCCCGGCCTGGCCGGGCAGATTCCGGCTGGTGGTTTTCAACCGGACGTAGTCGGTGAACGCGTCGCCGTAGCGTTCGTCCTGGGTGCGGGAGTCCCGGACGCCGTCGATGGCTTTGTGTGGTTTGGCCATGGGGTCGAGGTCGGACTTCAGGCGTGCGTAGGTTTCGAGGTCGAGTCGCGCTTTGAGGCCGAGGGTGCCGTCGCGGTGTGTGACGAACCGCAGCTCCGGTCGGGTGTCCTTCGGGTCCTCGTTGCGGGGTTCTTTGCCGTCCGGGTCGAGTTTGTCCAGCAGACGGCGCCCGGCGCGGGCGATCTGCCGTGGCCCCGCCTGCCGGGCGAGGTCGACGAGGATCTTCTCCCCGCTCCGCACGTCCTCTTCCGGCACGCTCGAAGGAATCCGCGCGAGGGTACGGATGATCGCGTCGATCTGGCTGCCGCCGATCGCGCCCTCGGCCGCGGCTTCGGCGGTGAGGGGCGCCAGGGGTGGAACGACACCGCCGCCTACCTCCACGCCGGGATGCAGCGCCAGCACGCGGTCGGCGCGGGCACTGGCTTCCTTGTCCGTGACATGGAAATCCTCGAAAATCATCGCCGCCAACGTCGAATGACCTGAACATCCCCGAACCCCGCGCGCGTTGATTTCCGCCAGGATCGCATTCTGTTCGGCATCCGCTTGACGCTTCAGCACTTCCAATTCCTGCTTACGGGCATGCAGCGTCGCCGTATCGACACGCCACCACTCGGTGCACGTCGTCTCGGGTCTGTTGTCGCTGGCCACGACATCGACATTACTCCGAATCGAACACCTGCGCTAGCCCTATCGGCCTAGTGGGCAAAAATGCATGAAATAGAAGCGAAGCGAAGAATGTGAAGTATTCTTAAGGCGGCGAAGCGCCTTTAAAGCCGCGAAGAGCGTTGAGGAAGCAAGGCAGGTGCGCGTCAGCCCGGCCCCGTGCTAACGTCGTTCCCGAGCCCCGTATGGGCCTACGCATGGAGGTAGCGGCTACTCGGCCACCAGAGATCGGCACACACCGTCTCTCGCATTCACTCATCCCCACGTCGTGGGATGACGCCTCCGTGCGGTGCGCTCGAAAGCCGGGCGCGTCCAGGCTCGTGTGCTCTCTTCCGGTGGTGGTTCCGCGCCCTCCTGTCGACACATCGATGGGAAAGGAACGCATTGACCGGCTTCAACGACCAGGTGATCGAGGAACTCAGGCGAAGTAACGGAGAGCTCGGCGGCATGTTCGAGGGATGGAAGCTGATCCTGCTCACCACCACCGGTGCCAAGAGCGGTAGGCGGCGGACGAATCCGTTGGGGTATCTCGATATCGACGGCAAGACCGTCGTCGTCGCTTCGAACATGGGGGCGCCGGCGCATCCGGGCTGGTACCACAACATCCGGCGTGACCATCGGGTCACGATCGAGACGGGGACCGAGACCTATGAGGCGATCGCGGCCATTCCGCCCGCGGCGGAGCGTGACGCGTTGTTCGTGAAGGTCGTCGCCGCGGAGCCGGGTTTCGCCGAGTATCAGGCGAAAACGACTCGGGAGCTGCCTGTCGTGATCTTGCACCGGATCGACGACCGGGTGCGGGGGATGGGGGATTTCCTGGTGGAGGTCCACGAGTGGCTGCGAGAGGAACTCAAGACGTTGCGCGCCGGGGTGGACGACCTCGTGGCCGGTCGTGCGGGCGTGCTCACCATGGAGAAATCCTTGCGGGCGCATTGTGTTTCATTCTGTGAGGCGCTGACCAAGCATCACACCGGTGAGGACATGGGCGCGTTTCCCATGCTGGCGCAACGCTTTCCCGCCCTCGCGCCGGTGTTGACCAAGCTCGGGGAGGACCACGTCGTCGTCGCGGAGCTGCAGAAGCGGATCCGTGAGCTCGTGGAGGCCTACGTCCACGGCGAGAGCGACCCTGTGCGCTTGCGCGACGAGTTCGACGTGCTCGCGGGGAAGCTCGAAGCGCATTTCGCCCACGAAGAGCGAGCCGTCGTGGCGGCGCTCAACGTGACGGCTCCCGGCTGATCGGGGTGGACGCCCTGGGGTTTCGGCCCCGGGGCGTGTACCGTGGTCGGTGGCGGCGCTGTCACAGCGTGACGCCGATCCAGTGCGAGGCGGCGGGAAATCGTCCCCGGGCCTCGCCGAAGACCGCGAACCAGCGGTCCCCTTCGAAAGGTTTCACCGTCAAAACTCACAGCACGGACAGTGCGCTGTTCAGTCATCCGCTCGAGGCACAGACCGAGCGATACGACCCGACCGCTCCCCAGGGCGAGCGATACGTGGATCTTTTTCGCGAACCCTCTTACCCCGCACCGGAACCATCGGCCGACGCCGTTCGTTGAACGGGCCAGTCCAACGTTTTGGGTGTCGTGTTGTCCCAGCACGCTCGCGCAGAATTCGTCGCGGGCATGCCTTCGTGCGCCGCGTCGTGCCCCAGGCTTTCGCAGCCGGGCACATGCCTCGGCCATCGACAAGAAACGGCGACATGACCTCAGTTCTCAGACCCCCGGACAGTGAAGAACGGCAGACGCCGCAGCCCCTCCTGTCCGGGGAGCAGTCCCGTACCGAAAACCTTCTCGTCAAGTTGTTCGCGGTAGTACCCCTGCTGGCACTGGCAGCCTCCGTCCCCTTCGCGTGGGGTTGGGGCCTCGGCTGGGTGGATCTCGGCCTGGCGGCCGGGTTCTACTTCCTCACCGGCCTAGGTGTGACCATCGGTTTCCACCGCTACTTCACTCACGGCGCCTTCAAGGCCAACCGTGGCCTGCGGATCGCCCTCGCGGTCGCCGGCAGCATGGCCATGCAAGGCACGGTCATCGGCTGGGTGGCCGACCACCGGCGCCATCACGCCTTCGCCGACCGTGAGGGCGATCCGCACTCCCCGTGGCGGTTCGGCACCGGCCCGGCCGCGCTGGCCCGCGGCTTCTGGCACGCCCATATGGGGTGGCTGTTCGAGCGCGAGAAGACCAACGCGCGGCGGTTCGCCCCGGACCTGCTCGCCGATCGCGACATCGCCCGCGTCGACCGCCTGTTCCCGCTGCTCACCGTCGTGACGCTGCTCGCGCCCGCCGTCCTCGGCGGCGTGATCACCTTGTCGTGGTGGGGCGCGGTCACCGCGTTCTTCTGGGCGAGTCTCGTCCGCGTGGCGCTGCTGCACCACGTCACCTGGTCGGTGAACTCGCTGTGTCACCTGATCGGTGACCGTCCGTTCGCCGCCCGCGACAAATCCGCGAACTTCTGGCCGCTCGCCATCGCCTCGATGGGCGAATCCTGGCACAACTCCCACCACGCCGACCCCACCGGCGCCCGGCACGGCGTCCGCCGCGGCCAGCTCGACATCTCCGCGCGGCTGATCTGGCTGTTCGAGAAAGCGGGCTGGGCGACCGACGTCCGGTGGCCCAAGGCCGACCGCCTCGGCCGCAAACTCAACCCCGGCCATTCCCTGTCACTGCGCCGGAGCGCGCGGCGGGCCTGAGTCCCTCAGCGGATCGCGCCCGCGATGACGTCGATCAGCTCCGGCCCGTGGACAACGCCGGGTCGTTGTGATCGGCGCCCGGGATTTCGATCGCCTTGGCACCGGCCGCCCGCGCCACGTCACGGCTCTGTACGGCCTTCGCCGGGGGAAGATCGAACTTCGCGAACAGGTCCGCGTCGAGGAACGAGGTGATCTCGCGGATCCGATCGTCTCGGAAGGACAGCACGTTGATGGACCAGGCGCGGTGGATGGTGTCGGCCGATTCGCCCAGGTAGCAGGCGACGGCGGGCTGCCCGTTGGCGGTGATGACCTCGGTGCGCCAGCTCGGGCACCGGCCGAGCGGGACCGCGACGGCGAAGGCGGACACGGCGTCGATGCCGCTGTACCACCGCCTGAGCGGTGGCATGGACCAGGTGACGTCCTTGGTCAGCAACGCCACGAGCGCGTCGGCGTCGCCACGTTCCAGTGCCGAGGCGAAATCCGCAGCGATCTCGCGCACCCGGGTGTCTTCTAGCTTCCGCGACGTCTGCTGCCGCCCGGGCGACGGGACCTTTTCGGCCACGATCGCCCGCGCGCGTTGCAGCGCGCTGTTCACCGCCGCGACCGAAGTGTCCATTATGGACGCGATTTCGGCGGCGGAGAAGCCGAGGACTTCGAAGAGCACGAGGGCGGCCCGCTGGTTGCCCGGCAGGTGCTGCAGCGCGGCGACGAACGCCAGCTCGATGGCCTCTCTCCGCTCGTACCGGACGTCCGGCGCGTCAGGGTACGGACCGAGCCACGCCACCTCGGTCGCCGGGGCGTCGTCGAGCGCGACTCGCTCGCTCGACGGGCCCAGGTCCATCGGCAGGGCCCGTTTGCCGCGTGCGGCCGCGATGTCCAGGCAGGTGCGGGTGACGATGGTGTAGAGCCAGGTGCGCATGGAGCTGCGACTCTCGAACCGGTCCATCCCCCGCCAGGCTCGCAGGAGCGCGTCTTGCAGGGCGTCGTCGGCGTCGTGGGCCGAGCCGAGCAGGCGGTAACAGTGGGCGTGCAGCTCGCGGCGCAGCGGCTCGACGAGGCGATCGAACGCCGTGTCGTCGGTGCGCACGACTTCTACTTGGCCCGAAGCGCGGTGACGGCCGTGGTGAACATCGTCGTCTTGATCGCGGACAGTGCGCCGCGGTCCTTCCCGGCGAGCGGGCGGACGAGGTCGGCGGCGTACTCCAGCAGCACGGGCTTCTCGGCGACGGCGTCCACGAGCCCCAGATCCCGCGCGTCCGTGCCGCCGAACCGCCGTCCCGTGGTCATCGACGCGACCGCGGCGGCGGGGGTGATCTTGCCCTGGATCAGCGCCGCCATCCCCGGCGTGAACGGGATGTTGATATCCGCTTCGGGAAAGCAGAAGAACCCGCGGTCGGCGCGCATGACCCGGAAGTCGTGCGCCATCGCCAGCATGGCCCCGGCGCCGAAGGCGTGCCCGTTGATCGCGGCGACCGTGTGCACGCCGAGGGTGAGCACACGGGCCAGCAGTTCGTGGACGTCGGCGACGTACTGCGCGGCCTGGGCGGGGTTGCTGGTGAGCCAGTCGAGGTCGAGGCCGTTCGAGTAGAACTTCCCGGATCCGACGGTGACCAGCACCGCCGGATCCGGATAGGCGACGACGGTGTCCAGCTGGGAGTGGACGGTTTCCAGCCAGGACGGCGAGAAACGGTTCTCGTCATCGCCGAGGTCCAGCAGGAACACCGGGGCGTCGTGGCGAAGAGTGGGCATGTCAGTCCTTCCGTGGGGGTGGGAGCAGGAGTATGGCGTGAACCGCGGCGGAGAGCCGGGCCCGGGAGTCTTCGGAGATCGGCTCACCCGCGGTAAAGGCGCGGCGGAACAGGGCCGTCGGCAGGTCGACCACGCAGGTCGTCAGCACCTCGACGGCCTGTGCGTCCCGCCTGCCCCAGAGCCGTTCGGCGAGCATGACGAGGAGCGCGACCAGGCGTTTGTCGAGTGCGAGGAGGTCGCCGGCGAGGTCTTGGGGGACTTGCGGGCCGAGCAGGTGCTCCTTCTTGACCGTGATGAGCAGGCGGGCGGCCTCCGGCCTTCGGCCGGCGAACACGGCCGGTGCGTTCGCGGCGGCGACGACCGCCGCGGCAGGGTTTTCCGCCTGGTCGGCCAGTTCGGTCTGAAGGTCGAGGAACGCGCCTGCCGCGCGGAGCCAGACACGGGCCAGCAGCGCGCCGAGCGAGCCGAAGGCGTGATAAATCGAGCCGTTGGACACTCCCGCGGCGGTCGCGAGCGACCGGACGGTGACGCCCGGGGCGCCGACCTCGACGACGAGGCGCTCGGCCGCGTCGAGCAGCCGGTCCAGGTCGTGCACGCGGGGGCGGGCCATGGCGCGAGAGTAACAGAGCGCTTGTTCTAAAACGGTGACATGGTGACGGGAACGCGCCGCATCAGGGCGTGACGTGCTTCACGCGACGTGCTGTCACATCGGGCCGGTGGCCGGGGTCAATCCGACGAACCACCGAGAAGCCGAGGAGAAACCGAAATGACCACCGCCTATGTCATCGTCACCGTCGTCGGAGCGTTCATGGCCGCCTTCTCGGCCGCCTCGATCTTCTTCCGCGCCAAGTGGGTCGTGCGGCCGCTGGCCGACTACGGCGTTCCTCGCACTTGGTGGACTCCGCTCGGGGTCGCCAAGGCCGCGGGCGCGCTCGGCCTGATCGCCGGCCTGTGGGTGCCCGTGCTCGGCGTCGCGGCCGGGATCGGCCTGGTGCTCTACTTCACCGGTGCCGTGATCACCGTGCTCCGCGCGCACTGGCCCTCGCACGTCGCGTTCCCGTTGATGTACCTGGCGCCTGTCGCCGCTTCGCTGGTGCTCGGATTCGCCGCCTGAGGTCAGGAGTCCGGGGACCACACGGCGAGTTCGGCGCCGCCGGGCTCGCGGAAGTGGAACCGGCGGCCGCCGGGGAACGAGAAAGGCTCGACCGTGACGACTCCGCCCGCGGCCTCGACGGAACCCCTCGCCTGGTCGAGGTCGCCGGTGCGGATCGTCACCAGCGGCGCGGCCGTCTGCTCCGCGGTGTCCTGCTGGAAGCCGAACGAGACCGCGCCGCCGCTCTGGACATCGGAGTACGTCGGGCCGTACGACGTCGCCGTCCACCCGAAGGCCTTTTCGAAGAACCTGCTCGAGTCCGCCGCCGAACTCGACGGGAACTCGACGAAGTCGATTTCGTACATGGGCGCCGAAGCTACTCCCGGCCACCGACAGAAACGCGTCAGACGCTGCGCAGCACGGAAACCACGACACCGAGCACGGTCGCGCGGTCCCCGTCGATGACGTCGTAGGCGGGGTTGCGCGGTTCGAGGTACACGTGGCCGTCGCGGCGGCGGTACACCTTGACCGTGGCCTCCTCGTCGATCATCGCGGCGACGATCTGGCCGGAGTGCGCCTCCTGCTGCTGCTTTACCACGACGATGTCGCCGTCGCAGATCGCCGCGTCGATCATCGAATCACCGCGCACCCGCAGGCCGAAGACGTTGCCGCGCCCGGTGAGTTCACGCGGAAGGGTCATCACGTCGTCGACGTGCTCGACGGCCGAGATCGGTGTCCCCGCGGCGATGTCACCGACGACGGGGACCGGTACGGAGTCCTCTGTGGATTTCTTCGACGTGGTGCCGTGCAGGAAGGCGCGGACGTCGATGGGGCGGGAGATCGAGCTGCTGCGGCGGAGAAAACCCTTCTCCTCCAAGGCGGCCAGATGCTTCGACACCGAGGACGTCGAGCGCAGCCCGACCGCTTCACCGATCTCGCGCGTGCTCGGCGAGTAGCCGTACTCCACCACCCATTCGCGGATGGTCAGCAGGATCTTCTGCTGCCGCTCCGGCAGGGAAGCGGCTTCCTCGAACAGTTCGAGATCGTGGTAGGCGGTCATCAGCGGAATGGTAGTTCGTGCAGACCGCCGCGATCGCCGCGGTGTCCCAGTAGAACGGCCGCACCTCGGTGATGCGCCCGTCCTCGACGGTGATCGTCTGCAGGATCGGGAAATCCAGCTCTCGGCCGGTGGCCCTGGCCCGGGCGCGCACGTGGGTGAGGACGACCAGCGGGCTGGTCTCGCTCAGGAAGTTCTGCGACACCATGTCGAAGACGTCCCAGGTGCCGCTCATGGCGGCGAAGAACCGTTCCATGCCCTCGTGTCCGCGCCAGATTCCGCCGTAGGGCAGGCCTTCCGCCTGGTGCAGCACCACGTCGGGAGAGAAGAACGGGGCGAGCGGCGCGAAGGTCGCCTCGCCGGGACCGCCCGCGGCGAGGTACTCGGCTTCGGCCGCGTACATGCCCTTGAGTACGGACAGGGCGTCTGTTGTCGTTGTCACGACGACCACTGTGATGCGCGGCGAACCTGGCCGCTGGCGGTTATCCGCCGTGGGGATCGGCCGGATGGCGGCCCGGCCGGGCCGAAAGTCCGATCCCGCGACCGTTTCCGCAGGGTTGACTCGATCGTATGAACACGAAGATCACCGCGGCGGTCCTTGCCGCCGCGACGGCCACGGTCGCCCTGTCCGGATGCGGGCTCAAGGAAGGTCTGACCGAAAAGGCGAACGGACACGTCAAGACGGTCGGCTACGCGACCGGCGCGGAGGGCAAGCGTGACAAGGATGCCCGGCTGCCGGAATGGGTGCCGGACGGGGCAGCGTCGATCACGGAGGTCATCCGGACCACGGGTTCGGAGCGGCTCCTGAGATTCACCGGCGGGACGCTGCCCGCCGTCTGCGTGCCGGGGGCGGCCGCGGCACAGGCGGCCACGCTCGCCGCCGAGTGGTGGCCGCAGGGACAGGAGAGCAGGACCGACAAGGTCTGCGGTGAATGGCACGTGCTGGTCCAAGGCGCCGACGTGTTCGCGTTCAAACCGGAGACGTCGGTGAGCACGCGATCCTGAGTCACTCGGAGAGCGCGTCGGTGCAGGCGGCGAGGTCGTGCAGCAACCTGCCCCGCTGGGCCGCCGAAAACGGCGCGAGCATCCGGTCCTCGACCGTGCGCACGATGCCGCTGGCGGCGCGGAGCCGCTCGCGTCCGGCGGGGGTGAGCGTGCTGGGCAGGGCGCGGCCCTGAGGCGCCGTCGTCGGGCGGGTGACCAGTCCGCGGTCCTGGAGGCCGCGCAGGACCAGATTCATCGACTGCCGGGTGACGAACACGGCCCTGGCCAGTTCCGCGTTCGACAGCCCCGGTCGCTGGGAGAGCACTTCGAGACAGGAGTACTGCGGCACGGTCAGATCGAGGGGGCGCAACGCGGTGTCCATCGCCGTCCGAAGCGCCGTGGCCGCTCGCTTCAGCATGTACCCCACCGACAGGTCCAGCGGGCCGACCGTCTCGCCTTGACTCATGTCAGCATCATGACATACCTTCGCTATGTCAACACCCTGACATGGAGGACGACATGACCGTGACCGGACCCGATTTCTTCTCGCTGCAGGTACGCGACCTCGACCGTGCCGCCGCGTTCTACGAGACCCACCTCGGACTGCGCAGGTTGCCCGTCGCACCGCCGCACGCGGTGGTGTTCGGAACCGAGACCATCCCGTTCGCGGTGCGGGAACCCGTGCCGGGGACGGATCTCGACGCCATCTCCCCGCGGCCGGGGTCGGGAGTCGCGTTGTGGCTGCACGCCGACGACGCGCAGGGCCTCCACGACCGGCTGGCCGAGGCGGACGTCCCCATCCTCACGGAGCCGTTCGACGGGCCCTTCGGCCGCACGTTCGCCTTCTCCGACCCGGACGGCTACGCGATCACCGTGCACGACAAGGCCTGATCCCGCCTGCCCGGTTCCGTTCTTCGGCTGACAGCGCCTGCCAGACCGGAGTCAGCGTCGTGTGCGCCGCCTGTCAGTGGCCCTCGACAGTCTCTGGAATGTCATTCCAGAAGCGATCGAGGGGTCATCATGCACACACCTGTCACGATCATCGGCGCCGGACTCGGCGGCCTCACCCTGGCCAGGGTCCTGCACGTCCACGGCATCCCGTCCGCGGTCCACGAAGCGGAAGCGTCCCCGACCTCGCGCCTGCAGGGCGGGATGCTCGACATCCACGACTACAACGGCCAGCTCGCCCTCGAAGCCGCCGGGCTGATGGACGAGTTCCGCGGCATCGTCCTGGAGGGCCGTCAGGCGCTGCGGGTCCTCGACGCGGACGGGACCGTCCTGTTCGAGCGGGGCGACGACGGCACGGGCGACCGCCCCGAGGCGCAGCGCGGGGACCTGCGGCGGATGCTGCTCGACTCGCTCCCCGAAGGCACCGTCCACTGGGGACGCAAGGCCGTCGGCGCCCGGACGCTCGACGACGGCCGCCACGAGGTGACCTTCGACGACGGCACCACCGTCGTCGCGGGTCTCCTGGTCGGCGCGGACGGCGCCTGGTCACGGATCCGGCCGCTGCTCACCGGCGCCGTTCCCGAGTACTCCGGCACGTCGATCGTCGAGACCTATCTGTACGACGCCGACACCCGGCACGCCGCGGTGGCGAAGACGGTCGGCGGCGGATCGATGTTCGGGAACGGGACCACGGAGGGCATGGGTATCAACGCCCACCGGGAAAGCGGCGACACCCTGCACGCCTATGTGGAGCTCAACAAGCCGCTGGAGTGGTTCGACGCCATCGACTTCACCGACGCCGAAGCGGCCAAGGCACGGATCGCGGCGGAGTTCGACGGCTGGTCGCCGGAGCTCACCGCGCTGATCACCGAAAGCGACATCGCGCCGATCCACCGCCCTGCCTTCACCCTGCCGTTCGGGCTGCGCTGGGAACGTGTTCCCGGCGCGACCCTGCTCGGCGACGCCGCGCATCTCGCGCTGGCGAACGGCGAAGGCGCCAACCTGGCGATGCTCGACGGCGCCGAACTCGGCAAGGCCCTCGCGGCGCGTCCCGACGACGTCGAGGCCGCCCTCACCGAGTACGAACAAGCCATGTTCGTCCGCTGTGAAACGCCCATCAAGGAGGACTTCCTGCTCGAAAGCATCTTCGGAGACGGCATCCCTGAGCGACTGCTGCACCTGTTCGGGATCGAGGAGCGGAAGGCCTGAGTCAGGCCGTGTCGCCGGCGAGGGCCTCCAGGCCGCGGACGATCGTTTCCGCGCCGGGGGCCCGATCCGGGGCGACGAGGTGCTGCATCATCACGCCCACGATGAGGGCGAGCTGGACGGCGCCCGCCGCGTCGGCGTCGGTGGGGGACAGGCGTTCGCCGAGGACCTTGCGGGCTTCGTCCTGGGCGTCGGCGAGCCGTTCGCGCAAGTCCGGGAAGCGGATGGCCTGGGTGGCGCTCTCCAGAACGGCGGTCCACAGGTCGCGCTGCTCGGTGAAGGAGCCGACAAGGCTCTGCCAGATGGCGGTGGGCGAAGTGCCCTCCGGTTCCCGCAGCCGCTCGACCGCTTCGGTGGACAGCTCGATCATGGCCTCGTTCATGAGGGCCTCTTTGGATCCGAAGTGGTACCCGATGGAGCCGAGGTTCGCGCCCGAAGCGGCGGTGATATCCCGCGCGGTGGTGTGCGCGTAGCCGCGTTCGACCAGGCAGCGTTTGGCCCCGTCGAGGAGGTCCTCTCGTTGTCCCATGCGGCGATCCTAGACGGCCGCTGTGACAGGCGTCTTATACAAGCGTATTATACAAATGTTCAATACGTTTGTATGATCGGTCTTGCCGGAACGAGCCGGCCTCGCACAAGGGAAAGACGATGAACCCCAACCGCTACGTCCTCGGGAACTTCGCCCCGGTCACCGAGGAGATCACCGCCTTCGACCTGCCCGTCACCGGGAAGATCCCGGACGACCTCGACGGCCGCTACCTGCGCATCGGCCCGAATCCGCTCGGCCTGGAAGACGCGGCGGCGCACATCTGGACCCTCGGGGAGGGCATGGTCCACGGCGTGCGCCTGCGCGACGGCCGCGCCGAGTGGTACCGCAACCGCTGGGTCAGGTCGGCCTCCGTGGCCGACCGGCTCGGGGAACCGCGTCGCGGGCGGGTCGCCGACGAGCGCCTGGACTTCGCGCCGAACGTCCAGATCGCTGGACACGGCGGCCGCCTTTACGCGCTCATCGAAGGAGGTCTGGCTCCATACGAGCTGACCGGCGAACTCGACACCGTCGGACCCGCCTCCCTCGGTGTCACGGAACAGGGCTTCTCCGCCAACGCGCACAGCAAGTACGACCACGAGACCGGCGAACTGCACTCGCTGGCCTTCCGGTATGGCGCGGATTTCGTGCAGCACATCGTGATCGGCCCCGACGGGCGCAACCGGAGCGTCACCGACATCAAGGCGCCGACCCTGCCGTACATGCACGACTTCGCGCTCACCGAGCACTACGTGGTGCTCTACGAGTCCCCGATGGTCTTCGCGCCCGAGCGTCTGGCGACGGGGGTGCCGTTCCAGTGGAACCGGGATCTGCCGTCACGACTGGGACTGCTGCCGAGGGCGGGCGGGACGGTGCAGTGGTTCGAGACCGCGCCCGTCATGGTCGGCCACACCCTGAACGCCTTCGAGGACAACGGAAAGGTGGTGGCGGACGTGGTCGTGCATCCCAGGCCGGTGGACTTCGGCGACGTCGGTGCCTCGAAGCCCGTGCTCGAACGCTGGACTGCGGACTTCGCGGCCGGCCGGGCCACGCGCGCGCTGCTGCACGATCGCCCGCAGGACTTCCCGCGCCTGAACGGCCGGTTCGGCGGAAAGCCCCACCGCTACGGCTATTCGGCGGCGGCAGAGCTGTACGCCACCCCGAGCGTCACCGAACCGGACCGCCCCGACGAGGGTTTCAGCAGCGCCCTCCTCAAACACGACCTTCTGACCGGGGTCACCGAAGCCCATGAGTTCGGCCGTGACGCGAACGCGGGGGAGACCGTGTTCGTCCCGTCGGCCCGGGCGGCGGAGGAGGACGACGGCTACAACCTCGTCTACGTCCACGATCGCGACCGGGGCGCGGCGGACCTGGTGATCCTCGCGGCGCAGGACTTCACCGGCGATCCGCTGGCGAGAGTCCACCTGCCCGTCCGTGTCCCGCTGGGACTGCACGGCAGCTGGATCCCCGCCGCCTGAGTCCGGCGGATCCGGCCCATGCTCACCGGCCAGGACCTGAAGCCCCGCCTGCGTGAGCGTCTCACCGGTATCGAATTTTTCAAGCCCAGCCGATCCGTTCGTAGAACGGCGTGATCCACACCCGGAACCGCTCCCTGAAAACCTCCTGAGCAGCGGCCACGACGGCGTCCGGATCCTCGGCCGGCGCCAGGCCGCGTTCCTGAAGCCACTCGACGAACTTCTCGTGTGAGCCGCTGTGGTCGTCGTCTTCCTCGCGGTAGTAGTAAGCCGAGTCGTGGTCGACCATGATTTCGGCGTCGTAACCCAGCAACCGCAGGAAATCCGTGAAGTCGCGGGCGACGACCTGCTCGCCGCCCTCGTCGCCGAAGACCACGACAGGCGACAGGGCGAGGTCCGTCTCGTCGTCGGATCGCCAGATCGCGTACGTCGAGCCGCTCCCGTTCGCCTGGGCGAAAGGGATCAACCGCGAAAGGAACTCGGGGTCGTCCAGTTCCTGGGGGAAACGGCCCTTGTCGTCGTAGTCGTACAACTCGAAACCGTCGGCGAGGTAGTCGCGGGTCGAGTCGTAGAGGTCCTTCAGCTCGTTCAGGACGGGGATCGGTGAGTACACGCGGTCACTCTATGCCGGTCAGGCACGGCGTCCGGCGGTGCCGACACGTTCAGGACATCGGTCAAGGTCGCCGGCCGGAACTGCGGCTGGAGAGTGCTCGCCGACTCCGACTGGTACTGGAAACCGGTCGGCTGTGCGTTCAAACCTCGGCAGCCGTGGCCCGCGATACCCACGTGCCGGGCCTCGTCCTCGTTGCCCGACACGGTCCAGTTCCGCACACCGTTGACCGCGTAGCCGTAGCCGAAATATGCCCCTTTCAGGGCGTTGTTCCGCACGGTGCCGCCGTAGACGACGCCGGGGTCGCAGGACCACACCTGTTGCCCCATCGCGATCCCCACTTTGATGAACGCCCCCTGGGCGTCGATGACGTTGTCGCGCACCGTGGTCCCGGAGAAATTGCCGTGGAACGGGGCATGGTCGACCATGTTGATGCCGCCCAGCAGTGTGCGAGTTCGCGCGGTGATGGTGTTGTGGGCGACGGTCGAGCCCGGTGCGCCGAAGATGACGATCCCGCCATCGGTGGCATCGATGACGGTGTTGTCTTCCACCAGGCTGTGGCCGCAAGCGAGCGAAATCCCGTCGGCCCACATTCGGAAGGTGTCATCGCCCGAAGGACCGACGGTGTTGCCCGCGATCCGCCCGTTCTGGCACTCCGGCGTGTCGTTGACGACCGCACCTTCGATGAAATGAATGCTCGACCAGGACCGGGTGTCGTGCACGTAGGTGTCCTCGACCGCTTGGTCCCGCGCGGCACCCATCTCCAGCAGCGCGCCGCCGTTGGCGTGCCCGAGCGCGGACCGGTTGCCGTCGACCTGAATGTTCCGCACAGCGACGCCGGACTGGCGATAGGCGATCACCGCGGTTGTCACCGGCGCGCTCGCCAGCCGGAGGATCGCCCGGCGGGAGTCGGCGGGCAGGTCCTGGGTGTAGAGCTGCTGATCGGGGGCGGTGAAGGTCACCGGGTTGTACAGCAAGAACGTGGCACCTGGGCACAGGATCGCCCTCGCGCCGGGGCCGACGAGCGCGGCGTTGATCGCGGCCTCGGTGCCGGACGCGATGCATGGCGTCGCCGCGGCAGCCGGTACGTCGTAGGTGATCGCGGGAAAGCCGGCGAACGCGGCGGCGACGGTCAGCACGTGACGGCGCTTCCGCCTCCCGTGGAGCCGGCCTGCGGGGCGAAGTCGAAAAAGGCGCATGGCTATCGAGGAAGTCCTTACCGAGCTGGGTGCTCTGATCTGAGTGAACCTCCGCCGCACCCGGCCGGCAGCACGCCGGCACCTACGATGGCAGCATGCGGACAGTGCGACGTCGTGTCGCCACGACCATCCTTTTCTTTGGCTCGTCGGTCCACGGTCACACTCATGCTGATACAGCCACCGTCGCGGCACGACATGGCGAGATGGCGGCCTACCGTCAATGGCGAAATACGTCAGCAGCCGTCGAGCGCCATACAGATGCAACAAAGCCTAATTCGTCGGACGTCCCGCTCCGGCGTAATCGTCGCCCTGCTTCCGGTAGGTGTGCACCTGCACCGCTTGCCCGGTCTGCGGAGCGTCGATCATCTGCTGGTTCCCGATGTACAGCCCGACGTGGTGGATCTTCGTGTTCGGCTCGCCGTAGAAGATCAGGTCGCCCAGCTGGGGATCGGTCACCTTGCTCACGCTGTGGTACTGCGTGTGGGCGGTGCGCATGAGCTTGACGCCGGCGCTGGCGTACGCGGCCGTCGTCAGACCGGAGCAGTCGAATCCGGGGTCGCTGCCGCCGGTGCCGTTGCCGCCCCAGACGTAGGGCAGCCCGATCTTGTCGATGGCGAAGTTGACCGCGCTCAAGGCCGCCGCGTTCGGCGGCTGCGGGCTCTGGCCGACCGTGCCGTAGACGTTCACCGTCGCGAGCGTGCGGTGCATCAGCAGCGGCGCGGGCTGCAGCGTGCTCACCGCGTTCCACCACGTCTGGCCCTGGCCGAGGTCGCGTCCGCCCGCGCACAGGGCGCGTCCGGCGGTGAGCGTGGCGTCGTCGATGTTCTGCGGGTTCGGTTTCCCGCCGCTCGCCGAGGCCTGGAACTGGTTCCACACCGACGGCGTCAGCTGCAGCGGGCCGCTCGCGTTCGCGGACGAGACGACCTTGTTGTAGAAGTCGCGGACCTCGACCGCGCCGAGCGGCACGGTCATCACGCCGTCGGCGTTCAGGCCCGAACCGGTGGCGCGGCCGTGATCGGAGGCGATCTTCCCGAGCGCGGCCAGCGTCACCCAGGAGAGGCGGCAGCCCGGCGTTTCCTTGCCCATCGCCACGGTGGTCTTCGCGTATCCGGTCATCGCGCGAAGCGGGATGTCGAGCCAGCCGCTGGTCTTCGACACCCAGGCGTCGAACTCCTGCCCCATCTGCTGCGGGACCTTCGGCTGTTCCTTCGGCATTTCCGCGGGGGCGGACGACGACGGCGGCGGCGCGGGCGGGGCCGAGGACTGGACGGCGGCGGCCTCCGTTTTCGGTTCGTCTTTCGGCGCGAAGGTGATGGCGGCGACCAGGGCGGCGCCCGCGACGACGACGGCGGCGATGATCACCGGGAGTCTGCGGCGGCGGGAGGTTTCCTGTTCCATCATCGGCCCCCGATGATCCGGCCCAGCACGAACTCGCGGAAGGCGTCGACATCGGTGGTCAGCGCGACGTCGATGGTGCGGCCCGGCACGGCCTGCGGATCGGTGCTTCGCAGCCTTCGCCGGTCCACCAGTGTCGCGCCGCGCGCGGGGCCGAAACCGCACTCGACGTCCACGGGGTACGACTCGATGTCGAGGATGCCCGGCCGGATCGCCTCGGCCACCGCGACCGCGTCGTGCATGACCATCCCGGGCAAGCCGAGGATCGGGGTGTAGTGCTCGACGTAGGTGGGTGTCAGCGCTTCGAGCGCCGCCCCGAGCGGCCCGGACGCGGCGAGTTTGCCGAGCCAATCCGTGTCGACCGAGCACTGGTGCGTGATGTCCAGCGGCACCAGCACCGTCGGGATGTCCTCGTCGACCAGCACCCGGCGCGCGGCCTCGGGATCACTCCAGATGTTGAACTCGGCCGCCGTGGTGGAGTTCCCCTTGGTCACCCCGCCGCCCATGACGACGATCCGGCCGATCTTCTCGCGGATGTCCGGATGGGCCGCCAGCAGCAGCGCGATGTTCGTCAGCGGGCCGATCGGGGCGATGGTCACCGGCTCGTCGGCGGCTTCCAGCAGATCCACCAGCAGGCGGACGGCGCCGCGTTCGTCGAGCGGGCGCTTCGCCTCCGGCAGCGTCCCGGCGTGGCCGGACAGGCCGTCCTCGCCGTGGACGAACCCGGCGGGCTTGGCGTTGTCGTACACCAGCGGCCGCGCGGCGCCGGCGGCGACGGGGACGTCGTCACGGCCGAAGAGCTGCAGCAAGCGGCGGGCGTTGGCGGTGGTGTGGCTCAGCGGGACGTTGCCGAACACCGTGGTCACGCCGAGCAGGTCGACGTCCTCGGATTGCGTGGCCAGCGCCAGCGCGAAGGCGTCGTCGACCCCCGGGTCGGTGTCGATGATCAGCTTGGTGCCCATGCGCGTGCTCCCCTTTGCGGTCGGCGGCCTGATCACAGGTTACGGTCACCGGTATGACGTCCATGTGGGGTGCGCCCGCGCTGTCGCGGCTCCGCGCCTGGGGCCAGGCCCGTCGTGATCCGCGTCAAGCGAAGTTCCTGACCAAGGACTCGCTGCGCTGGGTGCTGCGAAACCGCGCGTACACGCCTTGGTACCTGGTCCGGTACTGGCGGCTGCTGAAGTTCCGGATCGCGAATCCGCACATCATCCTGCGGGGGATGGTGTTCCTCGGCAAGGACGTCGAGATCCACTGCCGTCCCGGCTACGGGCGGCTGGAGATCGGCCGCTGGGTGCACATCGGTGACGGCAACGCGATCCGCTGCCACGAGGGTTCGCTGCGCATCGGCGACAAGGCGGTGTTCGGGCGGCAGAACGTCCTCAACGGCTACCTCGACATCGAACTCGGCGCGGCCACGCTCGTCGCGGACTGGGTGTACATCTGCGACTTCGACCATGTCACCACCGACATCACCGTCCCGATCAAGGATCAGGGCATCGTGAAGTCGCCGGTGCGGATCGGCCCGGACACCTGGATCGGCACCAAGGTCTCCGTGCTCAAGGGCACGCGCGTCGGCCGCGGCTGTGTGCTCGGCGCGCACGCCGTGGTGCGGGGCGAGATCCCGGACTACTCGATCGCCGTCGGTTCGCCGGCGCGCGTGGTGCGGAACCGGCAGGACGACTACGCCGCCGACGCCGCTCGCCGCGAGGCTGTCGCGGACATGGCGCGCAAGGCGAACAAGGCGCTGCAGAAGACCCTGGGCGTCGATTCCTGACTCGCGTGATCAGAGACGTGACTCGCGTGACTGGAAGCCGCATACGTGAGTTCGGTTTTCAATCACGCGAGTGCGGTTTCCGATCACGCGAGTCACGCGAAAACTAGCCGCGCAGTTGCTCGCGGACCTCCATGAGCGCGAAGCCCAGGAGGTTCTGCCCGCGCCAGTAGTCGGGGCGGGTGGCGTTCTTGTCCTCGCGGGCGACGCCGCTGCCCCAGACCAGGTCCATCTTCGACGCCTCGACGATCACCTTGTCGCCCGTGCTCAGCAGGAACTCCCGCTCCTCGGCGTGCTGGCGGAACTTCTCCAGGTTGCCGTCGATGATGATGTCGAAGCGGTGCCGCTCCCACACCTCGGCGTCGAAACCGGCGACCTCGCGGCCGAGGATCTTGGCGATTTTGGGATCCGGCGCCTGACGGATGTTCGCCGCGGCCTCGTGATCGCCGAACAGTTCCGCCTTGCTCGCCATCATGTAGTGCTCGGCCGTCGGATACCGCTCGCCATCCACGACGAACGGCGCCAGCCACCACTGGCTCAGGCAGGCCGCGTTGACCCGGCCGCTCTTGAGCGGGGTGTGGCCGTAGAAGAGCTGGTACCCGGGCTCCACGCCACTGTGGACCAGCTCGCGCAGCGCATCGAGACTCCGGACTCCGTCGACCTTGCTCACCATGGCGACCAGTGGACCACAGGCCACCGACAACCTGTGAACTGGATCCAGCGCCCCGCGCAGACCACTCTCCGTCGTGGCCGGGGGCGGTCAGTACATTCAGCATTCGTGCAAGGGATCGAAACGGTGAGCGCCCGAACGGTCGAAGAGGCCGCCAAGCGATTGGCCGGGGTGGTGACCCGCACGCCGCTCGAACCGAACGAGCGGCTCTCGGCGCGGGTCGACGCCCGGGTCTGGCTCAAACGCGAAGACCTGCAGACCGTGCGCTCGTACAAGATCCGCGGTGCCTACAACTTCATCGTCCAGCTCGACGCGGAGCACCGGGAGCGCGGCGTCGTCTGCGCGAGCGCGGGCAATCACGCGCAGGGCGTCGCGTACGCGTGCCGCCGCCTCGGCGCGAACGGCCGCGTCTACGTTCCCGGCACGACTCCCCGGCAGAAGCGCGAGCGCATCGCGACGCTGGGCGGCTCGCACATCGAGGTCATCGTCGTGGGGGAGACGTACGAAGACGCTTTCACCGCCGCGAAGCGCGACGCCGAGAGCACCGGCGCGACGCTGGTCCCCGCGTTCGACGCGCCGGAGACGGTCGCCGGGCAGGGCACGGTCGCGATGGAGGTCGTCGCGCAACTCGGGTTCGTCCCGGATGTCATGGTGGTGCCGGTCGGCGGTGGCGGACTGCTCGCGGGGATCGCCGCGTGGGCCGCGGAACGGGCGCCGGAGATGCGGATCGTCGGCGTCGAACCGGCGGGCGCGACCTGCATGGCGGCGGCGCTGGCGGCCGGGGGGCCGGTGCGGCTCGAGAGCGTCGACACGTTCGTGGACGGCGCGGCGGTCGCGCTGGCCGGATCGGTGACGTATCCGCTGATCCGTGACGGCGGCGTCGAACTCACCGACGTCGCCGAGGGCGCGATCTGCACGGAAATGCTCGCGATGTACCAGTCCGACGGCGTGATCGCCGAACCCGCGGGCGCGCTCGCGACCGCCGCGCTGGGCACGACGGTGAAGATCGACCCCGGTCAGATCGTGGTGTGCGTCGTCTCCGGTGGCAACAACGACGTCAGTCGCTACGGCGAAGTGCTCGAACGGTCGCTGATCCACGAAGGGCTGAAGCACTACTTCCTGGTGGGGTTCCCGCAGGAGCCCGGCGCGCTGCGGCGGTTCCTCGACGAGGTCCTCGGGCCGGACGACGACATCACGCGGTTCGAGTACGTGAAGCGCAACAGCCGCGAGACCGGCCCGGCGCTGATCGGCGTCGAACTCGCGCGGCCCGGTGACCTGGAAGGACTGCTGCACCGGCTGGAGGTGAGCCCGCTGCAGGTGGAACGGGTGGAGCCGGGCAGCCCGCTCTTCCACTTCCTGGTCTGACGACCCCGCAATTAGTCACCTACTTGCGGCAGCCGGTCACCCTGCCAGGGAGATCAGGACGGCTCAAGGCGCCTTGGGCACCGCCGGGTACGGGACGAAGGTGCTGGTGTTCTCGTCGACGGTGAGCTGCTTGCCGATCGTCGGGAACGCGCGCTGCGAGCAGGCCGGGCGTTCGCAGACTTTGCACCCCATGCCGATCGGGGTGGCCGCGGCGCGGTCGTCGAGGTCGAGCCCGGTCGAATAGATCAGCCGTTTCGCGTGCCGCAGTTCGCAGCCGAGGCCGACGGTGAACGTCTTGCCGGGGCTGCCGTAGCCGCCGATGTTGCGTGACACCGTCCGCGCGATCCAGAAGTAGCTCTTGCCGTCGGGCAGGGTCGCGATCTGCGTGAGGATCTTGCCGGGCTGCGTGAACGCCTCGTAGATGTTCCACAGTGGACACGCGCCGCCGACGCGGGAGAAGTGGAAACCGGCCGCGGACTGGCGTTTCGACATGTTCCCGGCCCGATCGACCCGCACGAACGAGAACGGCACGCCGCGGTTCTTCGGGCGCTGCAACGTCGAGAGCCGGTGACAGACGGTCTCGAAGCCGACGCCGAAGTGGTCGCACAGCCGCTCGATGTCGTAGCGGAAGCGTTCCGCGGTCGACAGGAACGGTCCATAGGGGAGGATCAGCGCGCCCGCGAAGTAGTTCGCGAGCCCGACCCGGGCCAGCGAACGGGCGGCGGGCCCGGAGAACGCCCACGAGTCGGCGAGTTCGGTGATCAGGTCGTCGTATTCGAGCAGGGCGATCTGTGAAGCCATCCGGAACGCCTGCTGCCCGACGCGCAGGCTCGGCGCCAGCCGCAGCACTCGCGGCCCCGGTTCGTACCGGTGCTGTTCACCGTTGGTCTCGTCGATGCCCTCGCTCGTGACGTCGACGCCGTAGCGCTGGATCAGGGTTTCCTTCAGCGCCGCGAGCACCTGGCCGCGTTGCAGCGGGATGTCGTGCGCCATCCGTTCGGCGCGTTCGTCCAGCTCGGCGACGTAGTTCTCCCGCTCGTAGAAGAAGTCGCGGACCTCTTCGTGCGGCAGGGCGGTGGCGGCGCTTCCGTGCAGGCCGAGGCCGTTTTCCGTGGTCAGCGCGGCGGTGTTCTCGACGGCGTTGCGGTAGCTGCGGTGCAGTTTGACCAGGGCCTGGGCGATCGTCGGCAGGTTCGTGGCGAGATCGTTGAGCTCGCTGTTCGTGGCAGTCAAGCCACTGCCGCCGAGCACCTCGTCGAGCAGCGCTTCCTTCACGTCCGCGACGAGCCGGGCGGTGTCGTTGTTGGCGAAGAACTCGGTGTCCACTCCGAACGCTTGCGTGATGCGAAGGAGCACGGGGACGGTCAGCGGACGCGAGTTGTGCTCGATCTGATTGAGGTAACTGGGTGAGATCTCCAGCACACGAGCCAGGTCCGCCTGGCTCATCGACCGGCTTTCGCGCAGATGCCGCAGCTTCGCTCCGGCGAAGGTTTTGTCCACTGAGGCCTCTCTGTCCGCAAGGTTTCCGGGCCTGAACGATTCAGTGAACGGTCAAGCCCGTGAATTTTCGCTCCGCTTGCGAACCTGCGATTCGCAACCTTTGCAAGAGGCTACGGAAGCTTCGCAGAAATTGGCAAATTGGAGGCCTGGATCGGATTTCCCCTGTCATGTCAGGGTCGAATCAGGAAAGGCGATCACTCGCAAACTTCGCAACACCGGGAGAATCCGATGACTCAGCACGCGCAGCAGCTGGAGCAGGCGGCCGCCGAACTGGCCAAGCAGTGGGAGACCGACCCCCGCTGGGCGGGCGTGAAGCGGTCGTACTCCGCGGCTGACGTGGTCAAGCTGCGCGGCAGCGTGGTCGAGGAGCACACGCTCGCTCGCCGCGGCGCCGAGAAGCTGTGGGACCTCCTGCACAACGAGGACTACGTCCACTCGCTGGGCGCCCTGACCGGTAACCAGGCGGTGCAGCAGGTCCGCGCCGGCCTCAAGGCCATCTACCTGTCGGGCTGGCAGGTCGCCGCCGACGCCAACCTCTCCGGCCAGACCTACCCGGACCAGAGCCTCTACCCGGCCAACTCGGTGCCCGCCGTCGTCCGCCGCATCAACAACGCGCTGGGCCGCGCCGACCAGATCAACTGGGCCGAAGGCAACACCGACATCGACTGGTACGCCCCGATCGTCGCCGACGCCGAGGCGGGCTTCGGTGGCCCGCTCAACGCCTTCGAGCTGATGAAGGGCATGATCGCCGCCGGTGCCGCGGGTGTGCACTGGGAGGACCAGCTCGCTTCCGAGAAGAAGTGTGGTCACCTCGGCGGCAAGGTGCTGATCCCGACCAAGCAGCACGAGCGCACGCTGAACGCCGCCCGCCTCGCCGCGGACGTGCTGAACGTGCCGTCGCTGATCGTCGCCCGCACCGACGCGCAGGCCGCCACGCTGATCACCAGCGACGTCGACGAGCGTGACCGCAAGTACGTCACCGGCGAGCGCACCGCCGAGGGCTTCTACAACGTGACCAACGGCATCGACCCCTGCATCGACCGCGGTCTGGCCTACGCCGAGTACGCCGACCTGCTGTGGATGGAGACCTCCAAGCCGGACCTCGAGGTCGCCCGCCAGTTCGCCGAGGCGATCAAGGCCAAGTACCCGAACCAGATGCTGGCCTACAACTGCTCGCCGTCGTTCAACTGGAAGAAGCACCTGGACGACGCGACGATCGCGAAGTTCCAGCGCGAGCTCGGCCACATGGGCTACAAGTTCCAGTTCATCACCCTGGCCGGCTTCCACGCCCTGAACTACTCGATGTTCGACCTGGCGCACGGCTACGCCCGCGAAGGCATGACCGCCTACGTCGACCTGCAGGAGCGCGAGTTCGCTTCGGAGGACCGCGGTTACACCGCCACGAAGCACCAGCGCGAGGTCGGCACCGGCTGGTTCGACAACGTCGCGACCGCGCTGAACCCGGAGAGCTCGACCACCGCGCTCGCCGGCTCCACCGAGGCCGAGCAGTTCTGATCCCTCGCAAGTAGGTGCCAGGTGGCGGTCTTTCGACCCCGGGAGACCGCCGCTTGACCCCTACCCCCTCATTCCTCCACTTCCCCCACGAACTTTCTTTCGCGAAGCCCAGCGGAGGCACACCATGGTCGAGAAGCTGAACTACCGGATCGACGTCTGCGGACCCGCCGGTGACCGGTTCGACGAGATCCTCACCCCGGCCGCACTGGACTTCGTGGCCAAATTGGACAACGCGTTCGCCGGCCGCCGCCGCGAACTGCTCGACGCCCGCCGTCTGCGCCGCGAGAAGCTGCAGTCCGGTGAGGAGCCGCTGGGCTTCCTGCCCGAGACGCACGCCATCCGCGACGACAGCAGCTGGTCGGTCGCCCCGTCCGCGCCCGGTCTCGAAGACCGCCGCGTCGAGATCACCGGCCCGACCGACCGCAAGATGACGGTCAACGCGCTCAACTCCGGCGCGAAGGTCTGGCTCGCCGACTTCGAGGACGCGACCTCGCCGACCTGGCACAACGTGATCGACGGCCAGCTCAACCTGTTCGACGCGATCCGCCGCAACATCGACTTCACCACCGAGGCCGGCAAGCGCTACACGATCGGCGACGAGCCCGCGACGATCGTCGCCCGCCCCCGCGGCTGGCACCTGGTGGAGAAGCACATCCGCATCGACGGCCGCCCGGTTTCGGCGAGCCTGGTCGACTTCGGCCTCTACTTCTTCCACAACGCGCGCCAGCTGCTGGCCCGCGGCAGCGGCCCGTACTTCTACCTGCCGAAGCTCGAGAACCACCTCGAAGCGCGGCTGTGGAACGACGTCTTCCTGCTGGCGCAACGGGAACTCGGCATCCCGCGCGGCTCCGTCCGTGCCACCGTGCTGATCGAGACGATCACCGCCGCGTTCGAGATGGAGGAGATCCTCTACGAACTGCGCGAGCACGTCGCCGGGCTGAACGCCGGCCGCTGGGACTACATCTTCAGCGTCATCAAGAACTTCTCCTCGCACGGCGCGGACTTCGTGCTCCCGGACCGCGCGCAGGTGACGATGACCGTCCCGTTCATGCGGGCCTACACCGAACTGCTGGTGCGCACCTGCCACAAACGCGGGGCGCACGCCATCGGCGGCATGGCCGCGTTCATCCCGAGCAAGGACCCGGAGATCAACGCGACCGCACTGGAGAAGGTCCGCCAGGACAAGGAACGCGAGGCGAACGACGGTTTCGACGGCTCGTGGGTCGCGCACCCCGGCCTCGTCCCGGTCTGCCGCGAGGTGTTCGACGAGGTGCTCGGCGGCTGGCCGAACCAGCTCGGCAAGCTCCGTGAGGACGTCGTCGTCACCGCCGAGGACCTGCTCGACGTCGCCAGCGCCGGCGGCGAGGTCACCGAAGCCGGTGTCCGCGCCAACATCAACGTCGCGCTGCGCTACATCGACGCCTGGCTCCGCGGCACCGGCGCGGCGGCCATCCACAACCTGATGGAGGACGCCGCCACCGCCGAGATCGCCCGCTGCCAGGTGTGGCAGTGGATCCGCAACGGCACGAAGCTCGAAGACGGCACCGCGCTCACGCGCGAACTCGCCGTGTCCTATTTGGACGAAGAGCTGGCGTCGGTCCAGTCCGAACTGGGCGAGGGCAACCGGCTCGGCGACGCCTACGAGATCTTCACCGAGACCGCGCTGGGCGAGAAGCTGCCGAGCTTCCTCACCACCGGTGCGTACGCGCGATACCTGACCACGCACTGATTCAGGCTCCGGCCGCCCCTACCTGACGCGGGGCGGCCGGGTTCCACACCGGTTTGGGACGGTGTGGCCCAACGGGTCCGGTGGCGGAGGCTCCCCGCCACCGGACCCGCTTCACGCGCGCGCTCTTCCGGTAGCGCTGTCGGGCGTGCGTTGGTCCGTGAAGGCCTCCTTGAGGGACCCAGGGTCCCTCAAGGAGGCCTTCACGGACTTGAATCCCGCGCGGAAAGGGTCGAACCGGTCACGGACCGCGAATAGGTAGGGGTACCTGGTGATACCCCCGTTGTTTCGACGACGGGTCGCGTGGATGCTCGGCGCCGGGTGGGAATTCCGCCCGTTTCCCCGAGGAGCCACCATGAAGAAGCAGTTGAGAACCGTCTTGGCCGCAGCCTTCGCCGTCCTCGCCGTCGCCCTCGCCGCCCCCGCGGTGTCCGCCTCGGCCGGGGTCTCGGTGCAGCCGGACTGTGTCCGGCCCTGCCACTTCTGATCTTCGTCACCTAAAGCAGACCCGGGGGTCGCGCCCCTCGCGACCCGCGACATGCGTGGAGGGGGGATCCGGTTCCCCCGACGTACCGGGTTCCCCCTCCGCCCCACCGCGTTTAGTCACCTGAATGCGATGGCTTTCCCGAAGAAACTCGGCCTTCATGCCTTCCCGAGTACATGAAGGGGTCCTTCACAGCGCCTGGCGCAAGAAAGGGGGCCTTCATGTACCTCAGGCGGATAAAGCACCCCGGGGCAGACCGCCGAGTGGGGAAGATTCCGGACGTTCAACGTCCGGAATCTTCCCCACTCACCTCTCGTCGGCGTTCGGCGCGAGCCCGAATCGCAACGCGCCCCACCGCGTTTAGTCACCTGAATGCGGAGGTTTACGGCTCGAAGGCGTTGCCCGTCGCGATCTTCGGCCGCCCCAGTTCCACCGGCTCACCGACCCGCGCCCGCCGGTAGACCGCGACGGTCGCCTCGGCGATCCGCCCCCAGTCGAAGTCCGCGGCCAGGCGCGACTGCGCGGTCAGCGCTCGCCGGGCGGCGGCGACCTCGTCGTCCAGCACCGCTTCGACGGCGTCCCCGAGGGCGTCGACGTCGCCGGGGCTGAACGCCAGGCCGGTCTCGCCGTCGACGACGACCTCGCCGAGCCCGCCCGCGGTCGAAGCCACCAGCGGCGCCTTCGCGGCGGCCGCCTCCAGCGCGACGATCCCGAACGGTTCGTACCGGCTGGGCAGCACGACGGCGTCGGCCGCGGCCAGCACGGCACGCAGTTCGCGATCGGACAGGTGCCCGACGAAGTCCACCGCGCGGCGGACGCGCAGCTTGCGGGCCTGGCCGACCAGTTCCTCCAGATGCCTGCCCTTGCCCGCGACGACCAGCCGCGTCCCCGGTTTGGCGCGGCGGATCCGGGGGAGCGCGGCGAGCAGGTCCTGCACGCCCTTCTCCCATTCCAGCCGTCCGAAGTAGAGCAGCAGCGGCGCGCCGGAGGGACTGTAGACCTCGCGCGCGTGCGCGACCTCTTCCGCGGGCACCTGCCACGTGCGTTCCTCGATGCCGTTGTGGATCACGGTCACCGCGTCGCCGTCGACCTCGAACAGGTGCGCCACCTCACGGCGCATGGCCTGCGAACAGGTGATCAGCGCGTCCGAGCGGTTCGCGAGCCACCATTCCACGGAGTGAACCTGCTGGTTCAGCGGATGCGAGAGCCAGCCGGAGTGCCGCCCGGCCTCGGTGGCGTGGATCGTGCCGACCAGCGGCACCCGCCCGGCCTCCGCGATGGCGATCGCGGGATGGGTGACCAGCCAGTCGTGCGCGTGCACGACGTCCGGCTGCCAGGTGCGCAGCAGGTCGGTGGCGGCGCGGACCATCGCGTGTCCCATGGCCAGCGTCCACGCGACGAGGTCCCGTTCGAAGGTCACGTGCATCGGATCCTCGGCGACCCGGATGATCCGGACGCCCTCGACCACGCGATCGGTCCTCGGATGGGTCTCGGCGTCGGTGCCCGCCGTGTGACGGCACAGGACGACCACGTCGTGCCCCTGCCGGGCGAGATGCCTGGCCAGGGCGTGGACGTGCCGTGCGAGTCCGCCGACGACCACGGGTGGGTACTCCCACGACAACATCAGCACGCGCATGGGTGGAGGTTACTCGTGAGTCGGTCGTCGCCGGGACGGGGCGATCACGCCCACCGGTGGAGCCGGGCGAGGGCGACAGGGGCGGCGATCTTTGCCACCATCGGGTCGATGACCTCCTCGGTGAACGCGGCCGGACCGGCCTTCAAGCCCGTCGAACCGGTGCTGTCGACGCCGTGGTCCGCAAAGGTCGGACCCGGCGACGCGCTGCCGGAGTACCCGCGTCCGCGGCTGGTCCGCGAACGCTGGCTGAACCTCAACGGCGTCTGGGAGTACGCGGGCGACGGCTCGCCCGGCGGGAACGGATACGGCGAGCGGATCCTGGTGCCGTACCCGCCGGAGTCGGCGCTCTCCGGAATCGGGCGGCACGACGAAACCCTCTGGTACCGCAAGGTTTTCCAGGTCCCGTCCGGATGGGACGGTCAGCGCGTGGTGCTCCACTTCGGCGCCGTCGACCAGTCCGCGACGGTCTGGGTCAACAACCAGGAGGTGGCCGTCCACGAAGGCGGGTACACGGCCTTCAGCGCGGACATCACCGACGTGCTGCGCCCCTCGGGATCGCAGGAACTGACCGTCCGCGCGACGGATCGGACCGATGCCTCGACACACCCCGTCGGCAAGCAGCGGAACGACGCGAAAGGGATCTTCTACACCCCCGCGTCGGGTATCTGGCAGACCGTCTGGCTGGAGCCGGTGCCGTCCGCGCACGTCCGGGATCTCCAGGTGACCCCGGATCTCGAAGGAGTGACGGTTGTGCCCAAGGTCACAGGCGGCGCCCGCGTGGAGCTGATCGTCAGCGAACCGGATGGCCCGGAGGTGACACGTGTCGCGGGGGACGCGGGACGACGGTTGCGCGCGGAGGTGCCTTCGCCGCGTCTGTGGACGCCGGACGACCCGTATCTCTACGACCTCGAGGTCCGCTTGCTCGACGAGAGCGGCAACCGGCTCGACGTCGTCGGGTCCTACACCGGACTCCGCACGATCGGGACGGTCACCGACGCCGAAGGCAGGCCGAGGATCGCGCTCAACGGCCGGATCACCTTCCTCCACGGCCCGCTCGACCAGGGTTACTGGCCTGACGGGATCTACACCGCTCCTACCGACGAGGCGTTGCGGTTCGACTTGGAGAAGACCAAGGAACTCGGCTTCAACTTCGTCCGCAAGCACGTCAAGGTCGAGCCGGAGCGCTGGTATCACTGGGCGGACAGGCTGGGCCTGCTCGTCTGGCAGGACATGCCGTCGCTCACCGTCTCCTTCGACGGCCCGCCCGGCATCGCGCCCGACCCGGTCCCGGAGGCGCGGGCGAGGTTCGAAGCGGAACTGACCGAGATGGTCGAGCAGTTGCGCGGGGTGACCTCGATCGTCGGCTGGGTGCCGTTCAACGAGGGCTGGGGCGAATTCGACACGGCGCGGATCGCGAAACTGGTGAAGGAGCTCGACCCGACCAGGCACGTCGTCGCGAACAGCGGGGTGAACTGCTGCTTCTCCCGGCCGGACGCCGGCGCGGGTGACGTCTACGACGACCACACCTACGTCGGGCCGGGAAAACCCGCGGTGAAGGACCACAGGGTGATCGTCGACGGTGAGTACGGCGGCCTCGGCCTGGTCCTCGACGAGCACTGTTGGCCGGGGGAACCCCAAGCCTACGAAATGACACTGACCTCGGCACAGCTGACCAAGCGCTATGCCGAGGTCAGCGAACACCTCGAACGGCTCATTCCCGGAACCGGCCTTTCCGGCGCGATCTACACCCAGATCACCGACGTCGAGAACGAGGTCAACGGCCTGCTCACCTACGACCGGCGGGTGGTGAAGGCGGACTCGGCGCCCGTCGCCGCCCGCAATCGCGCGGTCATCGAGGCGGGTCAGTCCGGCTGAGCCGCCACCGGCCCGCCCGAGTCCCGGACCCGGACAGGCACCCCCAGCAGCCGGGAAGGCAGCCGGGCGGGATCGTGGCCGGGGGTCATCCACACGTCGATCGTGGGTGCTCCCTCGGCCTCGCCCTGCCCGACCCCGACCACTCCGGGGACGTCGTCGAGCCACCGCGACGCTGCGGCCAGAGCGGCGTCGACATCGGCTACGTCGTCGGCCACTACGGATGCACCCTGATCCCGAGCGCGGCCTCGACCAGCGTGATCCGGTTGATCACGGTGACCACCGGTGAACCCGCGAACAGGAGGCCGACGGCGTTCTCGCGCAGGTCCGCCACGAGGCTGCCCGAGTCGCCACCGGCCGACATGTCGGTGGTCAGCAGTTGCTGCGCGAACCGGGCCACCTTGCCGCCGCCGTAGTTCACGTCGACGGTGGCGTTGATGTTCGTGATCCGCCCGGTCGTCCAGTTCGTGGTCCGGCCGGTCTTCTGCACGAGCGTGCCGACCGGAGGTGCCACGTTGGTGCCCTTGAGCTCGCCGACCCAGAAGATCCGCCGGTCGAGGTCGTGGAACTGGCCCTCCGCGATCGCGGCATCGACGAAGTTCACCGGCACCGGCTGCCCGGGCTGGATGAACTTGATCGGTACGAACCGGCTCAGCCTGGCGATGACGTCGGCGGGGACGGCACCGCCGTCGAACGGGCCGGGCTGCAGGATCGGGTCGCCGATGGCGGCGGCGTTGGAGTTCGCCAGCACGTGGTTGTTGCTCAGGATGTAGTACCTGGGCGGTTTGCCGGGCAGCGCCGTGGCGTCGTAGACGGCGGTGCCGTAGGTGCCTGCGGTGATCTTGAAGTGGCCGACGCTCAGCCCGCCGAACGCCGGGCGGAACCGCCTGGCTAGGGTGAACGGGCCGACCTGTTCACGGGCGAGCTCGTCGGGGCGGGCGAGCGTCGGAGCCGGTGGCTCGTCGACCATCGTGGCGGCGCCGTTCACTCTCGGCGCCGCGATGCTGCGGCCCGCCTGGATCACCCCGACTTCCTGGACGTCGGTGGGTACCCCGGCCAGTGTCGCGGGCACGAGGTCGTCGTCACGGAGCATCTCGTGCGGCATCTTCGTGTCGACCAGAACGGTGATCGCCTTCTCACCGGTGTCCCGCCCGCCCGCCCATTTGGTGCCGAGCGCGACACCCACGACGTTCTGTTTCGAGAGCAGTGCGTCCTCCTCGGCCGCCTGCACACTCGCCAGTGAGAGGAATTCATCCGGGATCATATTGTTTTCGATCACGTCGGCCACACTTTCCCGCGATTTCGGATGGATTGCAGGGAGCCCCGCCGAGCGAGTCTTCTCCGGTTCCCGTGGTGGCGCCATAGTGCAAACGGGTAGACCGCTTCACTGTCGGTCGCAAAGTTTTCCTTGTGTGGCAAGGCTTTGTGATCGATCCACTGTCCATCGTGCGAGCGGGCCGGGGTATATCAGAGACTTGGTCCCTGCTTCTCCGGAAAGGGAACGGGCGGGTTTCCGGAGTCTCCGGAAACCCGCCCGTCTCGGGAAAATCGAAAGTCAGCCGCCGATCGCGGCGTCGATCGCCCTGGTGATCACTTCGTCTTCGGGTTCGGTGCGCGGGCGGAATCGTCCCACCACCTCGCCGGACGGGGCGACGAGGAACTTCTCGAAGTTCCACTGCACGTCGCCGGCGGCGCCTTCCGCGTCGGCCGCCTTGGTCAGTTCGGCGTAGAGCGGGTGACGGGTTTCCCCGTTCACGTCCAGCTTTTCGAACAGCGGGAACGAAACCCCGTATGTCGTCGAGCAGAAGGTCTGGATCTCCTCGGCCGTGCCGGGCTCCTGGCCCGCGAATTGGTTACACGGAAACCCGACGACGGAAAAACCCTTGTCCGCGTAACGTTCCTGCAGCTTCTCCAGTCCGGTGTACTGCGGTGTCAGGCCGCATTTCGACGCCACGTTCACCACCAGCAGCGTCTTGCCTTCGAGCGCGCCGAGCGTCGTGTCCTCACCGGCGAGCGTCTTCAGTGGAATGTCGTGGATCCCCATGATTCCCTTTCGTCATTTCCTCAGCAGGTCACGCGCGTCGACGTGGCCGAACGGTCCGTCGTCGCGCCGGAACGCGGACGCGGTCTCCCGCGCCCGGTCGAGTGCTCCTTCGCGGAGCATCCCGGCGAGCGTGTCGAACCGCTCGGTGTGCACCCTCGCCCGCCGCCGGGCGTAGTCGGCGGCGGAATCCTTGGTGACCATGAACGCCCAGTCGCTCGAAAGCGCCAGCATCGCCTCGGCGACGGCCTGGTCGCGGACGGAGTCCCGCGTCGTGGTGTCCATCCCGGAGACCATGTCGAGCATCCGGTGCTGCAGCGCGGTGTTGTCCCGCACCATGTCGGCGACCTGCTCGCCGTCCCAGACCCGCCAGTCCTTGCCCGAGCCCCACGACGACGCCGGGAGGTCCACCTTCCCGCCGAGGTGGCCGGCTTCGAGCGCGCCCTTGAGCGTGGTGACGCGGACGCCCGCCTCGGGCAGCGCGCGCAGGACGCCTTCGAGCCAGGCCGGTCCCTCGTGCCACCAGTGCCCGAACAGTTCCGTGTCGTAGGCCGCGACGACGAGTGACTCGCGTCCGTGCTCGGCCTTGAGCGAGCGCAGGCGGGCGACGACGGTGTCGACGAAGTCCTGGACGTGGCCGCCGAGCGTGCCCGCCGCCATCGCCGGGTCGTAGGGTGCCTTGTCCGGCGGCTCGACGGTCTTGCCGGTCACCCGCGACGGCTTGAGGCCGACTTCGTGCGCCCAGGTGTGGAAGTCGCGATAGGCGGCGTGGCCGGGGTACCCGGCCTTCGGTGACCAGACGCGGTACGTGACTTCGAGATCCCGGCCGAAGCAGACGACGTCGGAATCGCCGACGGTCCGCGCCGCCGAGGTGTCGCCGTGCAGGGACGGCCCGTCGACCATGAACCGCTGGACTCCCGCGGCCGCGTACCCGGCTTCCATGCCGGGCGCGTAACCGCATTCAGGGGCCCAGATGCCTTCGGGGCGCCGTCCGATCCGCAGCGCGGTGTCGGCCAGGCCGCCGCGCAGCATGAAGTCACGGACCGCCGGGTCGAGCAGCGGCTGGAACGGATGCGCCAGCGGGCCGCCGAGCAGTTCGATCGTCCCCTTGTCCACAAAGGACCGAAGGATCGGTGAGAATCCGTGACGCCAGCGCGTTTCGAGTTCTTCCGATGCCTTCAGCGCCGTCCGGTACTCGCTCGCGGCGAGTTCGCGCAGCAACGGATCGCCGCGCCACAGCGTGGACGCGTGCCAGGAGCGCAGCTGCCAGTGGCCGAGCCAGTCGTGGAAGGCGTCGATGCAGTACGGGTCGTCCAGCTGGGCGGCGAGGATCGGCGTCATCCCGAGGGTAAGGACGTCTTCGCGTCCTTCGTCGGCGAAGCGGCGCAGGAGATCGACCATCGGCAGATAGGAATGCGCCCACGCCTGGTAGAGCCATTCTTCGCCGACCGGCCAGGACCCATGGTGCGGCAGCCACGGCAGATGGCTGTGCACGACGAGGCAGAACGTGCCCTCGTACTCGCTCATGGGCGCACCGCCACGGCCACGAGGTCGAGGCTGGCGTCGAGGTCTTCGCCGTGGACGGCGAAGTCCGCGGCCTGGATGCCTTCGACGTCGGCGAGCAGCTCCGCGGGCCAGGTCGCTTGCCCGGGCAGCTGCCCCATGACGACGTCGAGCTGGGCGTCGATGATCGAGCCGCCGTACTTGGCGTCGAGCTTCTTCACGCCTTCACCGTGGTGGAGACCGTGCAGCGTCTCGACCTCGAAACCGGCTTCGCGCAGCAGTTCGTCCAATTCGGACGGTGCGAGTTCCCTGGTGTGGAACGGGTTGAGCGGGGTGTCGCTGTCCGGGGTGAAGGTCAGCCGGTTGGGCGTGGTGACGATCAGCCGTCCGCCGGGGGAGAGGACGCGCCGGCATTCGGCGAGGAAGGCGCCCTGGTCCCAGAGGTGCTCGATCACCTGGAAGTTGGCGACGACGTCGACCGAGGCGTCCCGCAGTGGCAGGAACACCAGGTTCGCCCTGGCCACGCCGATGCCGGGGTAGCGGCGGGCGACGTGCTCGGTGGTGGGGACGTCGTAGTCGAGGGCGAGCACCCGCTCGGCGACGGTGGCGATGAGCCCGGCGCCGTAGCCCTCGCCGCAGCCCGCCTCCAGGACCGTCTTGCCTTCGCACAGCGGCAGGAGCTTTTGATACGCGGCCTCGTGGCGGCGGTACCAATAGTTTTCCTCGGCGATGCCCGGCACGGTGCGTTCACCGGTGAGGTGCAGCGCTTCGGCCCTGGTGGCTGGGGTGGTCACGCCGCGACCCTACCGGCCGGTTACTTCGGCTCGCCCGCAACTGGTCGCCTACTTGCGCTGCCAGGTACTAGACCGGCGACACCGTGATGCCGATGGCGCCCGGACCGAGGTGGGCGCCGAGGATCATGCTGGCGTCGACCAGGGTGCTGTCGACCATATGCGGCAGCCGCGCCCGCAGCCGCCCGCCGATTTCGAGGTCGCGTTCGTCCGGGCCGAACCGGGTGATGGCGATCTCGACGTCCTGGTCGCCCGCGCAGTCCACCGCGAGGTCGACGAGTTTGTTGAGCGCCCGCCGCTGACCGGGCACCCTGGTCAGCGGGGCGACCTCGCCGTTCTTCAGCGTCAGCAGGGGTTTGATCGAGAACGCCGAACCGAGGAACGCCTGCGCGGCGCCGATCCGGCCGCCGCGGCGCAGGAACTCCAGCGTGTCGACGTAGAGGATCTCCCGGCTGCCGCGGAACCGGCGTTCGGCCGCGTCGATGACCCGGGTGGCCTGCCCGCCGGCGGCGGCGACCTTGGCCGCCGAGGTCGCCGCGAAACCGAGGCTCATCCCGGTGGTCCCGCTGTCGAGGACGTGGACCGGGATGTTCACCTGCTGGGCGGCCTCACGGGCGGCGTTCACCGTCTCCGACATCCGCCCCGAGATGTGGACGCTGACGATCGCGGAGGCGCCTTTGCTCGCGGCGTCCTGGAAGGCCCAGAAGAACGCGGCGACCTCGGGTGGCGCCGTCTTCACCGGCGTTCCGGCACGCAGATGGCCGATGATTTCCTCGCGGTCGTAGCGGTTCTCTTCGTCGAACTGGTCTCCGACCTGCAGTTGGACCTGAACGACGCCGATTCCCCAGCGTTCGGCGACCGGGGCGGGAAGACAGGCGGTCGAGTCCGTGATCACGGCGACGGAGCCGGGCATGGAACGCATGGTGGGGCAGGTTAGCCCGTCACCCTCGCGGGGAGTACCCCGGAATACGGCCGTTCGGGTTAGTCGGCCGGTTACACTCACTTCCGGGTGAAATACCTGGACGATGGTCCCATTAAAACGTGCATCCAGGTGAATGAGGTCACCTCGGCGGGCCGCGGCGCTGAAATGGCCCTAATCTACCGGCCAGTAGAGCTGTTGCCCCGTGGCCGACGCCGGCCACTAACGGGAGGTCGAAGTAGACCCATGACGAACATCGTTGTCCTGGTCAAGCAGGTACCGGACACCTACTCGGAGCGGAAGCTCTCCGGTGCCGACAACACTCTTGACCGCGAATCCGCCGACGCCGTGCTCGACGAGATCAACGAGAAGGCCGTCGAAGAAGCCCTGAAGATCAAGGAAGCCGGCGAGGGCGAGGTCACCGTCGTCTCGGTGGGTCCCGACCGTGCGACCGACGCGATCCGCAAGGCGCTGTCCATGGGCGCCGACAAGGCCATCCACGTCTCCGACGAGGCTCTTCACGGCTCCGACGCGATCGCCACCGCCAAGGTGCTGGCCGCCGCGATTTCGAAGGTCGAAGGCTTCGACCTCGTCATCACCGGTAACGAGGCCTCCGACGGTCGCGGTGGCGCCGTGCCGGCGATCATCGCCGAGCTGCTCGGCCTGCCGCAGCTGACCCACGTGAACGAGCTGACCGTCGACGGCACGTCGATCAAGGCCGACCGCTACACCGAGGACGGCGTCACGCACCTCGAGGCGAACCTGCCCGCGGTGGTGAGCGTCGGCGAGAAGATCAACGAGCCGCGCTACCCCTCCTTCAAGGGGATCATGGCGGCCAAGAAGAAGCCGGTCGAGACGCTGACCGTCGCCGACCTGGGTGTCGACGCGGCCGAGGTCGGCCTCGGCAACGCCTGGTCGTCCGTGCTCGAAGCCTCCCCGAAGCCGCCGCGCACCGCCGGTGAGCGCGTCGAGGACGAGGGTGACGGCGGCAGCAAGGTGGCCGCCTACCTGGTTGCGCAGAAGCTCATCTGAGACAGGTTTCGAGGAGGAATAGGGAAATGGCTGAAGTACTCGTCCTCGTCGACCACGTCGACGGTGAAGTCAAGAAGGTCACTCTCGAGCTGCTGACCGCCGCTCGTGAACTGGGTGAGCCGTCCGCGGTCGTCGTCGGCCCGACCGGCACCGCCGCCAAGGCGAAGGAAGCCCTCGCCGCGCACGGCGCCGCCAAGGTGTACGTCGCCGAGGGCGACAACGCCACCGGCTTCCTGGTCACCCCGAAGGTGGACGTCCTCACCGCGCTCGCGGAGCGGACCTCCCCGGCCGCCGTGCTCGTCGCGGCCAGCGCCGAGGGCAAGGAGGTGTCCGCCCGGGTCGCGGTCCGCCTCGGCTCCGGTCTGCTGTACGACGCCGTCGGCGTGAACGGCGACGGCAGCGTCGACCAGTCCATCTTCGGTGGCGCGTTCTCCGTCAAGTCCAAGGCCACCAAGGGTGCCCCGGTCATCTCGGTCCGCCCCGGCGCGGTCGAGGCGACCCCGGCCGACGGCGCGGCCGCCGAGGAGACCGTCGAGGTACCCGCGGGCGACCCGGCCAAGTCCGCCAGGATCACCGGCGTCGAGCCGATCGTCGGCGGCGACCGGCCGGAGCTGACCGAGGCCTCGGTCGTCGTCTCCGGTGGCCGCGGTGTCGGCTCGGCCGACAAGTTCGATGTCGTCGAGACGCTCGCCGACTCGCTCGGTGCCGCCGTCGGTGCTTCCCGCGCCGCCGTCGACTCGGGCTACTACCCGGCGCAGTTCCAGGTCGGACAGACCGGTAAGACGGTCTCGCCGCAGCTGTACATCGCGCTGGGCATCTCCGGCGCGATCCAGCACCGCGCGGGTATGCAGACCTCGAAGACCATCATCGCGGTCAACAAGGACGCCGAGGCACCGATCTTCGAGATCGCCGACTTCGGTGTGGTCGGCGACCTGTTCAACGTCGCGCCGCAGCTGACCGAAGAGGTCCAGAAGCGCAAGGGCTGAGTCCTCGTTCGAAGCGGGGCCGCCCGGGATCATTTCCCGGGCGGCCCCTTTTCTGTGACCCGGAAGTGATGTTTCACCCTGAGAGAAGCCTGAGAACCCGCAATTAACTGAACGTGCACTATTCGGCCATCGGGCGCATCGTCGTTGGTATCCCCCGGGCGGTAGACCTGGGTCATGACGACGTCACAGCTCCTCGTCAGTACTGACCAGGCAGGTGTCGAACTCCCGGCCGACTCGCCGCGTTACTCCCTCCTCGTGGCGAACGGAAACGAAGAAGTCGTTGCCGCGCAACGTCTTCGTCATCAGGTTTTCGCCGAGGAAATGGGTGCGACGCTCAATTCTCCCGAACCCGGCCTCGACGTCGACTACTTCGACGAGTTCTGCGATCACCTCGTGGTGCGGGACGACAACACCGGCGAGATCGTGGGCACGTACCGGATGCTGCCGCCCGACCGGGCCGCGCGGGCGGGAAAGCTGTATTCCGACAGCGAATTCGACCTCACGGCGCTCGATTCACTACGTTCTTCGCTGGTCGAGACGGGCCGTTCGTGCGTGCACCCCGACCATCGCAGTGGTGCCGTGGTGAGCCTCGTCTGGGCGGGGATCGGGCGCTACATGCTGCTGGCCGGTCACCGGTACCTGGCGGGCTGCGCGTCCGTGCCGCTGACCGACGGCGGGGGATACGCGGCGGGCGTCTGGGATGTCCTGCGCGCCAAGCACTACGCGGACGAGTCGCTCCGCGTGACTCCACTGAACCCGTGGCCGACCGAAAGGATCGAGCGGCCCGCCCGCGCGATTCTCCCGCCGCTCATCAAGGGCTACACGCGCCTGGGCGCGAAAATCTACGGCCCGCCCGCGCTCGACGCGGATTTCGGTGTCGCGGACTTCTTCGTCCTGCTGGATCTGCACAACGTCGACGAGCGGTACCTCAAGTTCTTCCTGGGAGTGCAGGGATGAGTCACGCCTGGATGCCGAAGTCGCCGTGCGGTGACGGCTGCCTGACCGAAGGGGCGCCGACTGTGGCGTTCCCCCGGCGCGTCCTGCGGTTCGCCGCGGCGATCGGTGTCATCTTCGGCGCCTTCCTGACCGCGCCGCTGGTGCTCGTGCTGCGCGGCGAATCCCGGGAACGGTTGGTGCGCCTGCTTTTCGCGGGCATTTTGAAGTCCTTCGGGGTGAAGTTGCGCGTCCTCGGCGACGAACGGTTCCGTGCCGTGCCCGGCCGTGGCGCGCTCGTGGTGAACAACCACATCTCGTGGCTGGACATCATCGCGGTCAACGCCGTCCAGCCGATGCGGGCGCTCGCCAAGAAGGAGGTCGGCGCCTGGCCGGTGCTCGGCCCGCTGGTGCGCCGCGGCGGCAGCATCTTCCTCGACCGGGAGAACCTGCGAAGCCTGCCCGCGACGATGGACGGACTCGCCGACGCGATGCGCGGCGGGTCACTCGTCAGCGTGACGCCGGAAGGCACCACCTGGTGCGGTCTGGGTTCGGGCCGGTTCCGCCCGGCGACCTTCCAGGCCGCGATCGACGGCGGTGTCCCGGTGCGGCCGCTCGCGCTGCGGTTCCGGCTCGCCGACGGGCGGGAGACGACGCGGCCGGCGTTCATCGGGCCGGAGTCGCTCATCGCCTCGCTGCGGCGGGTCGCCGCTTTGCGCGGACTGGTGCTGGAGGTGCACGTGTGCCCGGAGATCGCGCCGGGTCGCGCTTCGGACCGGCGGGAACTGGCCGCGCTGTCCGAATCCGCGGTGCAGGCGGCACTCGGCCGGGTGCAGATCCCGGCGCAGCGGCGCCGCCGTCCGGTCACGATCCCGGCTCCGGTGCCCGCTCCCGCCCCGGTCGCGAAGGTGCCCGGCCCCTGAGCGGGTGGCGCGACACCGCACTCGCGTGATGGAAGCCGGATCTCGCGTGATCGAAGCCGGAACTCGGAGTGCGGCGCCCAGCCACGCGAGTTCCGGCTCCAAGCACGCGAGTCACGCCCTTCGTCACTCACGAGGCTTTAGAGCGTCAGCGTGATCTTCCCGCCCGCGTGCCCGGTCGCGCTCTCCCGGTGCGCCTCGGCGGCGTCGGCGAGCGCGTAACTCGACCCCGGCTTCAGCTTCAGCCCCCGCGCGACGAGATCCTCGAGCACCGCCGCGCTTTCCTCCCCGCCAGCCGAGAACTTCAGCCCCTGGGCGTAAGCCGCCGGGTCCGCGATGGTGATCAGCCGGCCGGGTGAACCGAGCAGTGCGACGGAATCCCCCAGCACGCCGAAGCCGGCCGCGTCGAACACCGCGTCCACGCCGTCCGGGGCCACCGCGCGCACGCGTTCCACCCAGCCGTCGCCGTACTGGACCGGCCTCGCGCCGAGTGCCTTCACCTCGTCCAGTGACGAGGACCCGGCGAGCCCGACGACCGTGGCGCCGAGCGCGACGGCGGCCTGCGTCGCGATCCGGCCGACCTGACCGCTCGCGCCATGGATCACGACCGTCTCGCCCGGCTTGACCTCGAGTTCGCCCAGCACCCGCAACGCCGTCTCACCGGCGATGGGCAGCGCGGCGGCTTCGGGCCACGAAAGCCCGGCGGGTTTGCGGATGACGTTGGTCGCCAGCGCGTACTCCGCGTACGCCCCGGTGTCGGACCAGCCGAAGACCTCGTCCCCGACGGCGAATCCGGCGCCTTCGCCCACCGCGTCCACGACGCCCGCCAGTTCCAGGCCGAGGATGTGCGGGAATTCGACCGGGCGGACCTCCGCCATGGCCCCTGACCGGATCTTCCAGTCGATCGGGTTGACGCCAGCCGCCTTGACCGCGACCCGCACCTGACCCCGGCCGGGCTCCGGCAGCGGGACCTCGGCCGGCCGCAGGACGTCCGGTTCGCCGTACTGGGTGATGGTGATCGCTCGCATGTGCACTCCTATCGGATTTCTTCGCTGCGATCAGTCAACCGGCGTCCCAGCCCCGCCCGAACCAGTCGGACGAGCAGTGTTCACTAGCCGGGAGAGCAGCGTCCCCGCGCCGGGACGCGCCTACTGTGGAGTCATGGATCCGCTGCACGTGCTGAGCCAGGTCGAGTACATGCTCGCCGCTCCGCGCCCCGAACTCCTGCCGCGTTTCTCCGCGACGGCCGCGGCCGTCCTGCCGCACCGCGCCGCCGCCATGGAGACCGGTGACTGCTCCCGCCTGCCGATCAAGGTCGACGGCGACCCGGCGATCACCGGCGCGGTCACGAGCGCCGAGCTTCAGCGGCTCGCCGCGCTCGGCGTCCCAGGGAAGGCCGTGGTGACCGAGGAGACGCTCGGCGGGAAACGCCGGAAACTCGTCGTCCTGACCTCGGCGCCGGTGATCGGCAAGGGCGCGATGATCGCGCTCGTCCCCACCGAGGACGCGCCCGCGGACAGCGCGCTCGAGATCGTCGCCAAGCTGTGGGACATCGTCAGCGTGAACGCCGCCCAGCGCGCCACCGACCCCGAGCCCGCCGTCCTGGAGAGCAACATCGCGGCGGCGACCGCGCGGGCGCGGGCGATCACCGATCTGGGGCAGACCCACGCCACCACCCTGACGTCGTTGCTTTCGGTGCTCCGGTCCCGGAGGCTCGGCGACGCCGCCGCCCGGCAGACCGCGACCGACCTCGCCGCGGCCGCGCTGGTCGAACTGCGCTCGGTCGCCGACCGCGATCAGGAACTCTCGGCGGAACCGGCGTCGTCGGCGTTCGACACCCTCGTCGTGCAGCTGGATCCCTTGGTGCGCCACGACGACGTGACCGTCGACCTCGCCGGGCCCGGCGACGAACGCCCGCTCCCGCAGGACATCGCGCACACCGCGCGCACGGTCTCCCGCGGTCTCGTGCTCGCCGCCCTGGAACGGGGCAGCACCCGCGTCCGGGCGTCCTGGCGGATCGAGGGGCAGAGTCTCCGGGTCACCGTGCGCGACGACGGCCCGGACGTCGCCCGAGCCGTGCCCGCCACCGGTCTCACCGAGCGGATCACCCCGCTCGGCGGCAGCTGGGAGGTCGACGCGGTACCCGGCTGGGGCGCCACGATCACCGCCGTCCTGCCGCTGGGCGTCCAGGAAACGCCGGAACTCCGTCCGCTGGACCGGCTGAACCCGCGTGAACTCGAAGTCCTCGCCGGGATCGCGCGCGGGAAGCGGAACCGGCAGATCGCCGAAGAGCTGGCACTGACCGAGCACACGGTGAAGTTCCACGTGCGGAAGATCCTGGGGAAGCTGGAAGTCACGTCACGTGGCGAGGCCGCGGTGCTGGCGCGGGAGCTGCGGCTGGAGTCCGTCGGCGCTTGACCTCCACCGAGCTGGAGGTTGCAGGCTCGTCGCATGACGATCACTGGGGACAAGGCCAAGCCGAAGGGCGTGCTCTGGACACCTGAGCACCGCGTGACCACCATCGGGCTGCTGCTCATGGTCACGCTCATCGCGTTCGAGAGCATGGGCGTCGCCACCGCGATGCCGACGATGGTGGCCGACCTCGACGGCCTCGCGCTGTACGCCTGGCCGTTCACCACGTTCCTGGTCGCCAGCGTGGTCGCGACCGTCCTTTCCGGACGCCTCGGCGACCGCAAGGGCCCGGCGCCCGCGCTGCTGGCCGGTACCGCGTTGTTCGCCGCCGGGCTCCTGGTCGCGGGGCTCGCGCACGACATGCCGCTGCTCCTGCTCGGCAGGGGCCTGCAGGGCTTCGGTTCCGGTCTCCTGCTGGTGTCGGTGTCGCTGCTGATCGCGCTCACCTTCAGCGACCGCGAACGCCCGGTGATCTACGCCGCCAACGCCGCCGCGTGGGTGCTGCCCGCGGTGATCGGGCCCTCGATCGCGGGAGTGGTGACCGTGAGCGCCGGGTGGCGCTGGGTGTTCCTGGGATTGATCCCGCTGACCGGGATCGGGCTCGCGCTGCTGGTCGTCGTCACGCGCAAGCTGCCCCGGCACGCGCCGGGCGAGTCCGCGCGCCGCGCCGGGGTCGTGCCCGGGGTGGTCGCCGCCCTCGGCGTCGCCGCGCTCACCTGGGCGGCGCAGCACCCGTCCCTCGCCGCGCTGGTCTATGGCGGCGCCGGTCTGGTCGCCCTCGCGTACGCGCTCCGCAAACTCCTGCCCGCCGGGACGCTGACGTCGCGGCCGGGGTTGCCGACAGTGATCGCGTCGCGCGCGCTGATCGCGGGCGCGTACGCCGGGATGGAGGCCTATCTGCCGCTCACGATGACCGAGGTCCACGGGTACAGCCCCGCGCTGGCCGGGCTGCCGCTGACGGTGACCGCGCTGGGCTGGTCCGCGGGGTCGATGCTGCAGGGCCGCATGCTCGACTGGTCGCGTGAAGCGTCCCTGCGGACCGGATTCGCGCTGGTCGCGGCCGGTTTGGCGATCTTCGTCTTCGTCACGCTGCCTTCGTTCCCCGGCTGGATGGCGTTCGTGGCGTCGGCTGTCGGCGGCTCCGGGATGGGCATCGCGATGCCCGCGATCTCGGTCCTGCTGCTCCGCTACTCGCCGGAGGCCGAACGCGGGTTCAACACCTCGGCACTGCAGCTCGGTGACTGGGTCGGATCGGCCCTGACCATCGGTTTGGGCGGGGTTCTGCTCGCTTCGCTGGCGTCGGCGAAGGAGCCTTCGGTGGCGATCTTGGTGCTTTCCGTGCTGCTGACCGGCATCGCGCTGCTCGGGATGCGGCTGACCGGCCGGTGGCCGTCCGATATGAGCGCCGCCACCCGGTGACCAGGGTGGGCTTCGTCACGCCCCGGAGCGGTCTACCCTGATATGGCGATGACCTATCTCGACCACGCGGCGACCACCCCGATGTTGCCCGAAGCCGTAGCGGCGATGTCCGAGGCGCTGTCCACAGTGGGCAACGCCTCCGCGCTGCATTCCTCGGGACGCCGGGCCCGCCGCCGGGTCGAAGAAGCCCGCGAGGTGATCGCGGAGGCGCTGGGCGCCCGGCCGTCCGAGGTGATCTTCACAGCCGGTGGCACGGAGAGCGACAACCTCGCGGTCAAGGGCATCTTCTGGGCCCGCAACGGCGAGGACCCGGAGCGCCGCCGGGTGCTGTGCAGCACCGTCGAGCACCACGCCGTCCTCGAGTCGGTCGAGTGGCTGGAGCAGCACGCGGGCGCCGAGATCGTCTGGGTCGAGGTCGACCAGGCGGGCCGGGTGACCCCGGAGTCGCTGCGCGCCGCCATCGGCGAAAGCCCCGAGACGGTCGCGCTGGTCACCGTGATGTGGGCGAACAACGAGGTCGGCACGGTCAACCCGATCGCCGAACTCGCCGCGGTCTGCGCCGAGCACGAGATCCCGCTGCACACCGACGCCGTCCAGGCCGTCGGCGCGGTGCCGGTCGACTTCGCCGAGAGCGGCGCCGCCGCGCTGACCCTCACCGCGCACAAACTGGGCGGCCCGTACGGCGTCGGCGCGCTGCTGCTCGGGCGCGACACCGCGTGCGTGCCGGTCCTGCACGGTGGAGGCCAGGAGCGCAGCGTGCGTTCGGGCACCCTCGACGTGCCCGCGGTGATCGCGTTCGCGACGGCGGTGAAGGCCGCTGTCGAAGGCCGCGAGGAGTACGCCAAACGCGTCGCCGAGCTGCGGGACGACCTGATCGAGGCGGTCCGGCGCGAGGTGCCGGACGCGGTGCTCAACGGCGGCGAGGGCGAGCGCCTGCCGACGCACGCCCACTTCACCTTCCCCGGTTGCGCGGGTGACAGCCTGTTGATGCTCTTGGACGCGAAGGGCATCGAATGTTCCACTGGATCGGCGTGCACGGCGGGTGTCGCGCAGCCGAGCCACGTGCTGCTGGCCATGGGTGCCGAACCCGCGGCCGCGCGCGGGTCGCTGCGGTTCTCGTTCGGGCATACCTCGGCACCGGAAGACGTTGAAGCGGTTTCGAGGGAGATCGCGGGCGTCGTCGACAGGGCGAGGCAGGCGGGACTCGCCGGAATGCGCAAGCAGACGCAGAAGCAAGAGGTGTGAGGAAGATGCGCGTACTGGCCGCGATGAGCGGGGGAGTGGACTCGGCGGTGGCCGCCGCGCGCGCCGTGGACGCCGGGCACGAGGTCGTCGGCGTGCACCTGGCGCTGTCGGCGAAGCCCGGCACGCTACGCACCGGATCCCGTGGCTGCTGCACGATCGAGGACTCCGGCGACGCGCGCCGCGCCGCCGACATCCTCGGAATCCCCTTCTACATCTGGGACTTCGCCGAGCGCTTCACCGAAGAGGTCATCGAAACCTTCGTCGGCGAGTATGCCGCCGGCCGGACACCGAACCCGTGCGTCACCTGCAACGAGAAGATCAAGTTCGAGGCGTTGCTGGACAAGGCGATGGCGCTCGGGTTCGACGCCGTCGCCACCGGGCACTACGCCCGTCTGTCCCTTGTGGATGGTGTCCCGGAGCTGCGGCGCAGCGTCGACACCGGCAAGGACCAGTCGTACGTCCTGGCGTCGCTGACCCCGGAGCAGCTGCGGCATTCGCTGTTCCCGCTGGGCGATTCATGGAAGACCGACGTGCGCGCCGAGGCCGCGAGCCGTGGTCTGTCGGTGGCGAAGAAGCCGGACAGCCACGACATCTGCTTCATCCCGGACGGCGACACGAAGAGCTTCCTGGAGAAGCGGCTCGGTCAGCGTCCCGGGCAGCTCGTCGACGCCGAGACCGGCGCCGTGCTCGGTGAGCACACCGGCGTGCACGGCTTCACCGTCGGGCAGCGCAAGGGACTCGGCATCGAAGCGCCGGCGCCGGACGGACGGCCGCGTTACGTGCTCTCGCTGGAGCCGGTTTCGGGCACCGTGAAGGTCGGTTCCGCGCGGGACCTCGGCGTGAACGTGATCGAGGCTGATCGCCCGATCTGGCCGAGCGAGCGGCCGCTGGACGGCCCCACCGAATGCGTCGTGCAGGTGCGCGCGCACGGCGGGATCGTCGAGGCCGTCGCGGAGGTTTCCGGTGACGAGGTGACCATCCAGCTTCGCGAGCCACTGCGCGGGGTCGCGCCGGGGCAGGTCGTCGTGCTGTACCGCACCGACGCGACCGAAGGCGATCTCGTGCTGGGAAGCGCGAAGATCTCGGGGACGCGCTGACCCCTCGCAATTCGGCACCTGGTTGCGGTCCTTGCGCGTGCAACTACCGCATTCAGGTGCCGAATTGCGGCGAGGGAGTCAGAACTTCAGCTTGAAGCCGGTGTGGCTCGCCTCGAAACCGAGGCGCTCGTAGAACCGGTGCGCGTCCTCGCGTTTCACGTCCGACGTCAGCTGGACGAGGGCGCAGCCCCGCCGCCGCGACTCGTCGATCGCCCACGTCATCAGCTCGCCGCCGAGGCCGGAGCCGCGATGGCTCGCCCGCACCCGCACGGCCTCGATCTGCCCGCGCAGCGCGCCTTTCCTGGCCAGGCCGGGGATGATCGACAACTGGAGCGTGCCGACGGCCTCCCCGCCGTCGTCGGCGACGATCAGCAGTTGCGCCGGATCGGCGTCGATCTGTTCGAACGCCTCGAGGTACGGCGTGAGGTCGTCGGCCGAATCACGAGTGCTGCCGATCTGGTCGTCGGCGAGCATCCCGACGATCGCCGCGATGTCTTCCCGGCGCGCTTGACGGATGATCATGAGGTGTAGTGTCGCACCCCTTCGGCCTCGGTCGCGGTGAGTTTCCCTTGGGCCACCAGCAGATCCAGATGCGAACCGGTCTCGAGGACGGCGAGCATCCGGTTGAACGGGTCCATCTCGTCGAGCTTGCGTTTTTTGCGTGTCCAGCCCAGTCGCAGCGCGACCTCGTACGCCGTCGTGACGTCCGCTGTGATCTCGCCGCCCATCACTTCGAGCCGGTCGCGGTGGTGCTCCAGCAGTTCGTCCACGCGGGCGTGGACGCTGTCGGTGACCGGGCCGTGCGCGGGGAGCATGCGCCGGTCCGGCATCTCGCGAACCAGGCGCAGGGAGTCGAGGTAATCGCTCAGCGGCAGGTCGGTGGGCACGGGCTGGAACCCGATGGACGGCGTGATGTGCGGCAGCACATGGTCGCCGGAGAACACCAGCCCCGCCGCGTCGTCGACGAAGACGACGTGTCCGTCCGTGTGGCCAGGCGTGTGCACGACGTCGAACTCGCGGCCGGGCACGATCGCGCGTTTGCCGGGGATGAGCCATTCGTCGGGCTGTTCCCACAGATGCGCCTCGGTGTGCCGGGCACCGCCGAAGGCGCGGGCGAGTTCCTCGACGACGGGACCCGCGCCACAGCGTTCGAGCAGGCCGACCTGTGCCTCCATCGGGAAGCGGTCCGGATCGCCGGAGCGCACCAGCGACGCCTCTTCCCGCTTCCCGAGCCCGAGCTTGCCGCCGAATTCGCGGCGCAGTTCCACGGCGAGGGTGTAGTGATCGCGATGCACGTGGGTGATCAGGAATTCGTCGATGTCGCCGAGGTCGGCACCAAGCGCCTTCAAACCGCGCGAAAGCCGTTCGCGCGCCGACTCCAGCGCCCAGCCCGAATCCACGAGGACCAGGCGGCTGCCGTCGGTGACGACGTAGACGTTGACCGCGCGCAGCGCGTCCTGCGGCAGGGGAAGCGGAATCCGGTGGACTCCCGGCGAAACCGTGTAGACGCCTGGCTCGGCCCAGTCCCGTTCGCCGTCTTCGGGCAACGGCTCCATGGTGACCTCCGTCCCGGACGCACTCCAGCGTGCCGCCCCAGTCCCTCCACTTTGTGCCGCCGGAAGCCGAGTGTCCACTTGAGTGAGGTGAGACCCGCGTCACTTGCCCCGACGCGCAATTCGTCATCTGATTGCGGTCCTTGCGTGTGCAACCACCGCAACCAGATGACGAATTGCGGGCGTGTCAGCCCTCGTCCTGCTTCAGCGCCGTGTCGATGGTCAACGCCGACGCCACCACCATCGAGGCCAGCGGATCCCGCAGTGGCCGGTGGATCTCGACGACGTAGTTGTCCGCGGTGGTGAACGCGGCCTTCACGAAACCGCCCCAGGTCTTGGTGATCCGCGCGATCTCGACGTCGGCGTGGTCCTTGATCACGAAGTTCCACGCCCGCCAGTTCTCCGCGAAGATCCCGCCGACCTTCTGGCCGTTCACCACGAAACCCAGCCGGATCTTGCCGAAGACGTTCTCCTGCACGATCTCCCCGATGGGGGAGTCGTCGGCCTTCGTCACCAGGAACCGGGATTTGAACACCTTCGCCGGCCGCGTCACCTTCAGCACGGTGCTGTGGTTCGCGTCGCGGATTTCGAAGCGGTGGGTCAGGAACTGGTCGTAGTTCGTGAGCAGCCGGATGGCCTTCTTCAACGTGCTCTGCCCGACCTGGACGACGCCGCCCAGGCGGTTGCCGTTCTGGTCGAACACGCCGAACTCGTTCGACATCTCGATGAGTTTCGCGCGCTGGTTGACCACCAGCACGGGTTCGGAGAACAGCGTTCCGCCACCGACCACCCCGGTGGCACGGCCTTGGGTCCCCCTCGCCGCCTGCGCCCGGATCTTGTTCGGGTCGGCCGCGCCTTCGATGTCCAGCTCGATCATCTCGGCGTCGTGCGACGGCCGCGTGTTCGCGGTCCAGGCCTGCCCGTCCCACCACCGGTACATCCGGGGGTTCTGCTGGTCGGGATACCAGCCGGCGGGCTGTGGAGAGCTCGTCATGGCAGGTCAGCGTAATGCGCTCGGTGCCGTCTCGGGCTTGTCGACGGCAATTGCGTCGAATGTCCGTGTCCTCCCGTGCCCCGCCTCCTCGTCAGGTCGGACCAAGGGGAGAATCCGGGTGTGAACGAACGACCTTGGCCCCTTGGCGCGGCCACCGCGATCGGTTCCCTGCCCGGCACCGAACCGGTCGAGGCCGCTTCGATCGTGTTCGGCGAACTGCCCGATTTTCCCTGTCTGCCCGAACTTCCCGCCCGCGGTGTCGGCGCCGACATGATCGGCCGGACGGCGGCGTTGCTGGTCGACCTCGCCGTCGAGGTGGTGCCGAGCGGCTACCGCGTCACCGCCCGTCCCGGGCACGACCACCGCCGGGCGCTCGACCTGATGAGCTGGGACCTCGACGCGGTCCAGGAGGCGAGGGAGAAGGCGGGTGCCGCGCCGCCGGTGTTCAAGGCGCAGGTCGCGGGTCCGTGGACGCTCGCGGCGAACGTCGAACTCCCGCGCGGGCACCGGATCCTCACCGACCGGGGCGCGCTGCGCGATTTCGCCGAGTCGCTGCTCGACGGGCTGGCCGGGCACGTCGCGGAACTGAGGTCGCGCATCGGCGCGCCGGTGGTGCTCCAGTTCGACGAACCTTCGCTGCCCGCGGTCCTCGGCGGCGATCTCCCGACGGCGTCCGGTTACGGCACCGTTCCCGCGGTGCCCGCGCCGGAGGTCCGCGAACTGCTGTCGACGGTGATTTCCGGTGCGGAGCGCATCACCGGTCAGCCGGTCGCGGTGCACTGCTGCGCCGAAAAGCCGCCGATCTCGTTGCTGCGCGCGGCGGGGGCGAAAGCGATCGCGTTCGACTTCGCCTTGCTGAAGGGCGCTTCGCCCGCGCTGCTCGACGAAATCGGCGAGACGCTGGACTCCGGCACGACGCTGATGCTCGGACTCGTCCCCACGACCGACCCCGGCGCGCCGGTGGAGTTGCGTGACGTGGTCTCGCCCGTGTTCAAACTGGTCGACCGGCTCGGTTTCCGCCGCGACATCCTCGCCGAACGCGTCGTGCCGACTCCCGCGTGCGGGCTCGCGGGCGCCACTCCCGAGTGGATGCGCCGCGCGCTCACGCTCAGCCGTGAGTCGGGCAAGGCATTCACCGAACCGCCTGAAGGCTGGTGAGCGGCGCGGTAGCGTGCCCGTCATGCGTTTGTTCCGCCGTTCCCGCAAGTCCGAGGACGTTCCCGACCCCCGCACCGCCTGGCCGGAGCAGCCGGTCCCCGAGGACGCGGCCGCCGCGGCGGCGACGTTCTGGGAGGCCTGGTTCGCGCTCCTGCCGGAGGTCAGCGCCGCCCTCGGCGACCGCGAACCGCACCGGGTGGAACACGACCTCTGCACCATCGTCGAGGCGCTGCATCCCAGGCTGCATTTCTCCCTCGATCGTGGGCACCGGGCGATCTACTCGCTGGTGCTGACCGGTCAGGAGGATCCGGAACTGCGCCCGTACACAGACGCGTGGAAGGCCGCGGCGCCGCCGGAGGACGCGATCTGGGAGTACCACGATTCCGTGCCGCCGGTCCCCGATCCGAGTGAGGTCACCGTCAACCTCGGCGAGACCCGTATCGCGCTCGCCGACGTCCGGGTGACCGCGAAGGTGGACGAATCAGCCGGACGGGTGGATGTCACCGTGTTCCATCCGCTGATCGAGGAGCTCGCGCCGGAGACCCGGACGACGATGACCTTCCTGCCGCTGGACGCCACGCTGGGTGAGCGTGTCGCGGCCGAACGGCTGGGCAAGGTCGAGCTGGTGAGCGAGGCCGAGGACGGGCAGCTGACCCTGCTGGAACTGCGCGAAGTGATCGGCCGACTCGGCTCGCCGACGTCCGGAAATGTCGGTACCCCCGACTAGGGTTACCCCCGTGAGCAGCGAACTTCCCGAAAACCTCGAGCCCGCGCAGGACGTCACCGACGTGCCTGCCGACGTCCGTGAAAGGCATGCCGAACTGGCGGAGGAGATCCGCGGCCACCAGTTCCGGTACTACGTGCTGGATTCACCGATCGTGTCCGACGGCCAGTTCGACGAGCTGCTCAACGAACTCCAGGCCATCGAGGACGAGCATCCGGGGGTGGTGACGCCGGAGTCGCCGACGCAGAACGTCGGCGGCACGTTCTCGACCGAGTTCGTCGCGCACGACCACCTCGAGCGCATGCTCAGCCTCGACAACGTCTTCGACACCGAGGAGTTCGAAGCCTGGGTCGAGCGGGTCCAGAAGGAGATCGGCGCGACGAAGTACCTCGCCGAACTGAAGATCGACGGGCTCGCGATCAACCTGCTGTACGAGAACGGCCGCCTGACCCGCGCGCTGACCAGGGGCGACGGCCGCACCGGCGAGGACGTCACGCTCAACGTCCGCACGCTGGAGCAGGTGCCGGAGCGGCTGACCGGGACGGACGAGTTCCCGGTGCCCGCGCTGGTCGAGGTCCGCGGTGAGGTGTTCTTCCGCGTCGAGGACTTCCTGGCGCTGAACGCGAAGATGGTCGAGGCGGGCAAGGATCCGTACGCGAATCCGCGCAACACCGCCGCCGGATCGTTGCGGCAGAAGGATCCCAAGATCACGAAGTCCCGCAACCTGCGGATGATCTGCCACGGTCTCGGCAAACGCGAAGGCTTCGAGCCGAAGCGCCAGTCCGAGGCGTACGACGCTCTCGCCGCGTGGGGCCTGCCGGTCTCGCCGCACAGCAAGGTGCTCGGTTCGGGCAAGGAACTGCTGGAGCACATCCGGTACTGGGGCGAGCACCGCCACGACGCCGAGCACGAGATCGACGGCGTCGTCATCAAGGTCGACGAGGTCGCGCTGCAACGCCGCCTCGGCACGACCTCGCGCGCGCCGCGCTGGGCGATCGCCTACAAGTATCCGCCGGAAGAGGCGATCACCACCCTGCTGGACATCCAGGTCAACGTGGGCCGCACCGGGCGGGTCACCCCGTTCGCGGTGATGGAGCCGGTGAAGGTGGCCGGCTCCACGGTGGCGATGGCGACGCTGCACAACCAGGAAGAGGTCAAACGCAAGGGCGTGCTGATCGGGGACAAGGTCGTCATCCGCAAGGCGGGCGACGTCATCCCCGAGGTGCTCGGCCCGGTCGCCGACGCGCGCACCGGTGAAGAGCACGAGTTCGTCATGCCGTTGCGCTGCCCCAGCTGCGACACCGAACTGGCGTATCAGAAGGAGGGCGACATCGACATCCGTTGCCCCAACGCCCAGTTCTGCCCGGCGCAGCGGCGGGAGCGGCTGTTCCACCTGGCGAGCCGGAACGTCTTCGACATCGAGGTGGTCGGGTACGAGGCCGCGGCGGCGCTGCTGGACGCCGGTGTCGTGCACGACGAGGGGGACATCTTCGACCTGGACGAGGAGAAGCTGCTCCAGGTCGAGCTGTTCCGCACCAAGGTGGGAGAGCTGTCGGCCAACGGGCGCAAACTGCTGGAGAACCTGGAAACCGTCAAGGACCGTCCACTGTGGAGGGTCATCGTCGGGCTTTCGATCCGGCACGTCGGCCCGACGGCCGCGCAGGCGCTCGCGAGGGAGTTCGGTTCGCTGGAACGGATCGAGAACGCTTCCGAAGAAGAGCTCGCCGCCGTCGACGGTGTCGGCCCGACCATCGTGCGGGCCGCGAAGGAGTGGTTCGAGGTCGGCTGGCACCGCGAGATCGTCGAGAAGTGGCGCGCGGCGGGCGTGCGGATGGAGGAGGAGCGCGACGAGTCCGTCCCGCGCAACCTCGAAGGCCTGTCCATCGTCGTCACCGGGTCGCTGAACGACTACTCCCGTGACGAGGCCAAGGAGTTCATCATGGCCCGCGGCGGAAAGGCCGCCGGTTCGGTGTCGAAGAAGACGGCGTTCGTCGTCGTCGGCGACGCGCCGGGCACGAAGTACGACAAGGCCGTCCAGCTGAAGGTGCCGGTGCTCGACGAGAACGGCTTCCGCGTGCTGCTGGAAAGCGGCCCCGAGGCCGCGGCCGAGCTCGCGTTGCCGACCGGCGACGAGGAGAGCGGTGAGTGACCTGGAGATCCGGCCCGCCCGGCCCGGGGAACTGAAGACGGTCGGGGAACTCACGCTGGCCGCGTACTCCGCGGAGCGGAACCTCGTCGACGGAGTGGGCTACGCCGCTGAACTCCTTGACGCCGCCCGGCGGGCGGAGCTGGCCGAACTGCTGGTGGCGGTGGACGGGGACGGCACGCTCGTCGGCACGGTCACCATCGCCCGGCCGGGGACCGAGTTCGCCGAGCTGTCCCGCGAGGGCGAACTGGAGTTCCGCATGCTCGGGGTGCTCCCCTCGGCGACCGGACGCGGCATCGGCGAGGCGCTGACCAGGGCGGTCATCGCGCGGGCGCGGGAACTGGCCGCGGACAGGGTGGTGCTGTGCAGCCTGGTGACGATGACGCGGGCGCACCGGCTCTACGAGCGGCTCGGCTTCGTGCGGCTGTCCGAGCGGGACTGGGAACCGCATCCCGGGGTGACCCTGATCGCGTACCGCCTGGAGCTTACGTAGGTACCGCGTTTCGTCCTCTGAATGCTGTGGTCGCACGCGCAAGCACCGCATTCAGAGGACGAAACGCGAAGGTCAGCTGTCCAGCACGACGGCGACGATTCCCGCGAAGTGCGCCAACCGCGCCACCTCGGCGGCCCGGAAGTTCGGCCCGCCCGGCCGCGCGACCAGCAGCGCCTTCCCGGGCTTCCCCAGTGGCGTCGCCGCGAGTTCGGTCCCCAGTTCCTTCCACGTCTCCGGAACCCACGCCTCCTCGGCGTCGAGGATGGTGGCGCGTTCCAGTGGCAGCCACGGCAGGTCGGTGATCGGCGTCTCGGGCGCGGCGTTGGACGACGCCAGCCGCACCGCGCCGGACTCGGCGTGCTCGACGACGACGGCCCAGCCCGCCCGGATGATCCGCGGCACACCTTCGGCGAGGATCTCCAGCCCCGAAGCGGGCTTCGCGGCGATCTCCTCGACCAGTTCGAGCTCGCGATGGGTGTCCAGGACCCCGGCGTACGGGCGGACGGCGTCGACCTCGACACCGTCGACGCTTTCGGCGGCGGTGATCAGCGCGTCCGGCAGCCTGCCGGAGGGGATTTCGACGACGAGGTCGTCGATGGCGACGCCGCCGCCCCGTTCGACCACGTCCACGCTCAGGATGTCGGCGCCGACGGTGCCGAGCGCGGTGGCGACCGCGCCGAGGGTCCCCGGGGTGTCCGGTAATTGGACCCGGATCAGGAACGACACACGCGCCCCTCTCGCCTCAGGCGTTCCAGCCTCGCCGTGGAACGCGCTACGCCGGGCGCCGATTGTGACAGACCGGACGAGGTAATGGGACCCGACGTCCGGGGCGCGGGATAACGAACCAGGCACTCCTTACCCGACATGGGAGCGCAGGCCGCGGCATAACCCAGTCGAGTTCGCCGACGCCGCCACCATAGACTTGCAGCTTCCGACAGAACCCGCACAGCACACCCCGGGAGTCACCCGCGTGCCCAACATTTCCCGCGACGAGGTCGCACACCTCGCCAAGCTGGCCAGGCTTGCCGTCACCGAAGAGGAGCTGGACGTCTTCGCAGGCCAGCTCGACCAGATCCTGGACTCGGTGGCCAAGGTGAGCGAGGTGGCGGGCGAGGATGTCCCGCCCACGTCGCACGCCGTGCCGCTGACCAACGTGTTCCGTGAGGACACGGTCCGACCGGGGCTGACCCAGCAGCAGGCGCTGGCCGGTGCGCCGGCCAGCGAAGAGGGGCGTTTCCGGGTGCCGCGGATTCTGGGAGAAGAACAGTGACCGAACTCATCAAGCTGACCGCCGCCGAACTGGCGGAGAAGATCCAGTCCCGTGAGGTCTCGGCCGTCGAGGTCACCCAGGCCCACCTGGACCGGATCGCCGAGGTCGACGACCACATCCACGCGTTCCTGCACGTCGACACCGAGGGCGCGCTCGAAGCGGCCCGCGCGGTGGACGCCGACGTCGCCGAGGGCAAGGCGCCGAAGTCGGCGCTCGCCGGTGTCCCGCTGGCGCTCAAGGACGTGCTGACCACCAAGGGCATTCCCACCACCGTCGGTTCGAAGACGCTGGAGAACTGGATCCCGCCCTACGACGCCACCGTGACGCGCAAGCTGCGCGAGGCCGGTGTCGTGGTGCTCGGCAAGACCAACATGGACGAGTTCGCGATGGGCTCCTCCACCGAGAACTCCGCGTTCGGCCCGACCCACAACCCGTGGGACCACGCCCGAATCCCCGGTGGCTCCGGCGGTGGCTCCTCGGCGGCCATCGCGGCGTTCGAGGCCGCGATCGCGATCGGCACCGACACCGGCGGCTCGATCCGCCAGCCCGGCGCGGTCACCGGCACCGTCGGCGTGAAGCCGACGTACGGTGGTGTCTCCCGCTACGGTCTCGTCGCCTTCTCGTCGTCGCTCGACCAGGCCGGCCCCTGCGCGCGGACGGTGCTCGACGCGGCCCTGCTGCACGAGGTCATCGCCGGGTACGACCCGATGGACTCGACCTCCATCGACGCGCCGGTCCCGCCGGTGGTCGCCGCGGCCCGCCAGGGCCTGACCGGAGACCTCAAGGGCGTCCGCGTCGGCGTGGTGAAGGAATTCGCCGGCGACGGCTACCAGCCGGGCGTGCTGCGGTCGTTCGAGGCCGCCGTCGAGCAGCTGCGCGCGCTCGGCGCCGAGGTCGTCGAGGTGTCGTGCCCGTACTTCACCTACGCGCTGCCCGCGTACTACCTGATCGCGCCGAGCGAGTGCTCGTCGAACCTCGCCCGGTTCGACGCCATGCGCTACGGCCTGCGCGTGTCCGACGACGGCGCGCACAGCGCCGAAGAGGTCATGTCGCTGACCCGTGAGAAGGGCTTCGGCCCCGAGGTCAAGCGACGCATCATGCTCGGCACGTACGCGCTTTCCTCGGGCTACTACGACGCGTACTACGGCTCGGCGCAGAAGGTCCGCACGCTCATCACGCGCGACTTCGACGCCGCCTTCGAGAAGGTGGACGTGCTGGTCTCGCCGACCACGCCGACCACCGCGTTCAAGATCGGCGAGCGCGTCGACGACCCGATGGCGATGTACCTGTCGGACATCTGCTCCATCCCGGCGAACCTCGCGGGCAATGCCGCGATGAGCGTCCCGAGTGGACTGTCGCACGAGGACGGCCTGCCGGTCGGCCTGCAGATCATGGCTCCCGCGATGGCCGACGACAGGCTGTACCGCGTCGGCGCCGCCTACGAGGTCGCGCGCGACGCCGCCAACGGTGGCTCGCTGGTGCACGAGGTTCCGGAGCTGGGAGGAAAGAAGTGACCGCCGTGGTTGAGTTGATGGACTACGCCGACGTCATCGAGCGGTTCGACCCGGTGCTGGGCCTCGAGGTGCACGTCGAGCTGAACACGAACACCAAGATGTTCTGCGGCTGCGCCAACGAGTTCGGCGGCGAGCCCAACACCAAGGTCTGCCCGACCTGCCTCGGTCTGCCCGGTTCGCTGCCGGTCGTGAACGGCAAGGCGGTCGAGGGCGCGATCCGCATCGGGCTGGCGCTCAACTGCGAGATCGCCGAGTGGTGCCGGTTCGCCCGGAAGAACTACTTCTACCCGGACATGCCGAAGAACTTCCAGACCTCGCAGTACGACGAGCCGATCGCCTTCAACGGCTACCTCGACGTGACACTGGACGACGGTGAGGTCGTGCGCGTCGAGATCGAGCGCGCGCACATGGAAGAGGACACCGGCAAGTCGCTGCACGTCGGCGGCGCCACCGGGCGGATCCACGGCGCCGAGCACTCGCTGCTCGACTACAACCGTGCCGGCGTGCCGCTGATCGAGATCGTCACCAAGCCGATCGAGCACACCGGTGACCGTGCCCCCGAGGTCGCCCGCGCGTACGTGAGCGCCCTGCGGGATCTGCTGCGCGCGCTGGACGTCTCCGACGTCCGCATGGACCAGGGTTCCCTGCGCTGCGACGCGAACGTTTCCCTGATGGCCAAGGACGCGACCGAGTTCGGCACGCGCACCGAGACCAAGAACGTCAACTCGCTGCGCAGCGTCGAGCGCGCCGTGCGCTACGAGATGACCCGCCAGGCGGCGATCCTCGCCGAGGGCGGCTCGATCAAGCAGGAGACGCGGCACTTCCAGGAGGCCGACGGCACCACGTCGTCCGGCCGCACCAAGGAGACCGCCGAGGACTACCGGTACTTCCCGGAGCCCGACCTCGTCCCGATCGCGCCGACCCGTGAGTGGGTCGAGGAGCTGCGCAAGACGCTGCCGGAGATGCCGTCGGAGCGCCGCAAGCGCATCCAGAGCGAGTGGAACCTGACCGACGAGGCGCTGCGCGACCTGCTCAACGTCGGCGCGGTCGATCTGGTCGCCGCCACCGTCGAGGCGGGCGCGACGCCGGACGAGGCCCGCAGCTGGTGGGTCAACACGCTGGCGCAGGAGGCCAACTCCCGTGAGATCGAACTGGCGGAGCTGGCGATCACCCCGGCACAGCTGGCCGAGGTCATCGCGCTGGTCAACGCCGGCGAGCTGACCAACAAGCTGGCCAAGGAGGTCGTGCAGGGCGTTCTCGCCGGCGAAGGTTCGCCGTCCGAGGTCGTCGAGAAGCGCGGCCTGAAGGTCGTCTCCGACGACTCCGCGCTCATCGCGGCGGTCGACGAGGCGCTGGCCGCGCAGCCCGACGTCGCCGAGAAGATCCGCGGCGGCAAGGTGGCCGCGGCCGGGGCGATCGTCGGCGCGGTCATGAAGGCCACCAAGGGCCAGGCCGACGCCAAGCGCGTGCGCGAACTGATCGTCGAGCGAGTCGGTGCCTGATCTCGCTTTGAAGAAGGTCACCTGGCGTGAGTGGCTCGGCCTCGCGGCCGGGCTGCTCGCGCTGGTGGCCTTGTTCCTTCCGTGGACGACGCTGACCGCGTCGCGCCCGGAGATCGAGGACGCGCTGACGACGTTGCCCGCCGGCGACGTCACACGTGACGCGTGGCGTTCGGGTTTCCTCGCCTGGGCGCCACTCTTCCTCCTGTTCCTGCCCGGTCTCGCCGTCGTGCTGTTCGGCCGCGTCGACGCCGTCCGCCGCGCGGGCTTGCCGCATCTGTGGCTGATGGCGGCCATCGGCGCGCTACTGCTGATGGTGCTCGGCTGGACCACCCTCGACTGGCAGTTCGACGCCGACCAGCGCGGGATCCTCTCCGCCGCCGGCATCGAGATCGGGTCCGGCCTCGGCCGTTACCTCGGTCTGGTGGCGGCCGTCTGCTCCACCGTCGTCGCGTTCTTCGACGTCCGGTTCCTGCGTGCCGAGACCCGCACCCGCCGCTCCTGATCATCCCCCGCAAGTAGTCACCTGGTTGCGAAGGGCGGAATACCGCATTGACATGTGACCATTTGGTCACCTAATTTGCCCGGTATGACCTACCTGCGCAGGACACTCGTCACCGTGCTCGTCGCGCTCCTTCTCGGCGCGCTGTTCAGCGCCGCTCCGGCGGCCGCCGAAAACCGTTGGCGTACCCACGAGGGCACGATCGACGGAGCGGACTTCCTGGTCAAAGTGCCGAAACGCTGGAACGGCACGCTGGTGCTCTACAGCCATGGGCTCTATGTGGAACCGTGGAAGCCCGAGCGGATCATGCTGGCCACCCGGCCCGAGACCGAGGAATGGCTGCTCGGCCAGGGCTACGCGCTGGCCGCGTCGAACTACAAAGGCGTCTTCGGGCACGCGATCGAGGAGGCGCTGACCGATCAGATCGCGTTGCTGGACTGGTTCCAGGCCACCGTGGGCAGACCTCGCCGGACCGTCACCAGCGGGATGTCCATGGGCGCCGTGATCTCATTGAAGCTGGCCGAGAACAACCCAGGCCGTTTCGACGGCGTACTGACCCAATGCGGCGAGTACGACGTGAACGGCACGTGGAACAGCGCGCTGGACATGCTTTTCGCGCTCAAGACCCTGTTGGCGCCGGACGCGGACATCGACCTGGTCCGGCCTCGTGATCCGCAGGCCGCGCAGGCGGCGCTCGAAGCCGTCGTGGCCGAGGCGCAGAAGACCGATGCCGGCCGGGCTCGGATCGCGTTGGCCGGAGCGCTGGGCGCCATCCCGGGCTGGGCGCTCGCGCACGAACCGGAGCCGACGGTGCCCGCCGACCGCCTCGCCCAGCAGGCGCTGTGGGTCACCGGGGCCTACCTGTACGGCTACGGACCGGCCGCACGTCCCGAAATCGAGCGCCGGGCCGGTGGGAACCCGTCCTCGAACACCGGGATCGACTATCGGCGTCAGCTCACCCGCTCCACCGGGCTCGATCTGGTCCGGCACGCCTACCGGGCGGGAGGCATGGATCCGGAAGCCGACCTGGACCGGCTCGCCGCGGCCCCGCGGATTTCGGCGGACCCGGAGGCACGTGCGTACCTGCACCGCCACACCGTGGCGCGCGGGACCACGCCGTCACCCGTGCTGACCGCGCACACCACGGGCGACGGCGGCGCTGTCGCGGGGCAGGCCCGGTGGTACGGCGACCAGGTCCGGCGGAATGGTGACCCCGGCCTGCTGCGGCAGACCTACGTCAGCCGGGGCGGTCACTGCTCGTTCAACGCGGCCGAGGAGATCGTCCTGCTGCGCACCCTGCTGTCCCGGGTGGACGACGGCCGCTGGCCGTCCACCGATCCGCGCCGGCTCACCGCCGCCGCGACCGCACTCGGGTCCGCTTACCGGCTCGTGCCGGATCTGTTCGACCCGCAGGGCGGGGAAAAGGCCATGTCGCCGTTGTTCACGCGGTTCACACCGCCGGCCCATCCGCGGCCGTCCAGCGAATCCCGGTGAACTCGATCGGAGGCTGATCCGGCATCGAAAGAGGGCTGAGCCGGATATCGGCCCAGCCCCTTTTCGCATGTCGCTCAGTCCTTGCCGCCCCCGCCGGAACTGGCCGACGGAGTGATGATGATGACGCGGTCGTCGCTCGAAACCGGTGCACCGCCGTCCTTGTTGATCGTCCCGGCGAGCGCGATCTGCGGGTTGACCATGCTCATCGCGGAGAGCCTGCCGAAGGTCTTCGGCGGCTTGCCGACCTTGCCGTCCATGACGACGTTCGGCTTGCCGGTCACCGCTCCGTCCGGGGTGACCGGCAGATTCTGCAGGTTGCCCGCGATCGACGTCGTGATCGAGAGATAGCCGGTGGCGCCGATGAAGTCCGCGCAACCCGCCACACCGGGCTTGTCGGTCCAGCTCCACGCCGGGGTGGTGAGCGGCTGGCCACCGCGAAGCCGGTACAGGACGTCCTTGTCCGCCAGCCTGTCGGTCAGCCACAGCCGGGAACCGGCCTGGTCGCGGCAGATCCCGCCGGGGGAGTGCACACCGGTCGAGAAGACCGCCGAACCCGGCGTGGGGTTGCCCGGAGCCGGTTTGCCCGACGTGTCGATGCGTAGCACCTTCCCGGCCAGCGACGCCGGATCGGCCGCGAGCCCGGGGTTGCCCGCGTCACCGGTGGCGACCAGGAGCGCGCCCTTGGCGTCGGTGCCGAGCGCGCCCCGGTTGCCGGTGGAACCCTTGGGGATGCCGGTCAGCACCGGTTTCGGCGCCTGGCCCTTCGCCAGCCGGACGACCCGGTTGTCGGTCGGGGTGGTGATGTAGGCGAAGACGAGCTGGTCTTCGGCGAAGCCGGGGGAGAGGGCGAGCGAGGTGAGGCCGCCGTCGCCGGAGCCGTCCACGGAGATGGTCGCCCAGTCGGCCGGGTCCTTCTCCGCGGCGGCGAGCAGGATCCGTCCGCTCTTGCGTTCGCCCGCGAGGGCGCTGGGCGCGCTGCCGTCACCGGGAATCGCGGCGACGGCGGCGATGGTGTCCAGGCAGGTCGCGATGACGGCCTTGTCGAAGTCCTTGCACCCCTGCGGCGGCGGGACCGGCGTGGGCGTCTGGTTCGGCCCGTTGCCGCGGCCGGGACCGGCGTCACCCGCTTCACCGCCCGGCCCGATCTGCGGCGGGACCTCGGGGGACGGCGGGTTGACGGGGGTGAATTTCTGGCCGGCGGCGGTATTGTCGAATTCGGCGCAACCGGAAAGCATCAGCGCGCCGCAGGCCAGCATGGCCAGCGGCGCGGTCCATTTCCGCCGGTACCGGGTACGCACGGGCCCAGCCTAGGTGGGCATACGTGAGCCTCAGGTAAGCGGCACTGGATACCGTGGTGATCATGACCGTAACCGTTCTCGTACCCGACGAAGAGGGAGTGGCCGCGCTTTCGGAGATCGAGGGCGTGCGCCCGGTGGTGTACCGCCGCGGGGAGCCGGTGCCCGCCGAAGCCGCGGAGGCCGAAGTCCTCGTGAGCGGTGACCAGCCCAGCGAGGAACTCTGGCGCGAACTGCCGAACGTCAAACTCGTGCAGCTGCTGGTGGCGGGTGCCGAGGACTGGATCGGCAAGGTGCCGGACGGCGTCCTGCTCTCGACCTGTCGCGGCGCGCACGGCGGAAGCTCGGCCGAATGGGTCGTCGCGGTCCTCCTGGCGATTTACCGAGGTCTCGACGGCTTCGCCGACGGCCTGCGGCGGAAGCACTGGGAGCGCCGGACCACCGACACCCTGCAGGGCAAGCGGGCCCTCATCATCGGCGCGGGCGACCTCGGCAGGCATCTGCGCCGACGGCTGGAGACGTTCGACGTGCGCTGCACGATGGTGGGAACGACCGCTCGTGAGGGCGTCCACGGCGCCGACGAGCTCCCCGCCCTGCTGCCCGAACACGACGTCACGGTCTTGATGGTGCCGCTCACGCAGCACACGCGGGGCATGGTCGACGCGGAATTCCTGGCCGCGATGCCGGACGAGGCGATTCTCGTGAACGTCTCGCGAGGACCGGTCGTGGTCACCGACGCGCTCGTCGCGGAACTCGCGTCGGGACGGCTGCGCGCCGCCCTCGACGTGACCGACCCCGAGCCGCTGCCCGGCGGGCATCCGTTGTGGGAGGTGCCGGGACTGCTGCTGACACCGCACGTCGCGGGCGCCGTGAGCGGGAGACGGCAGCGCGCCTACGCGGTGGTGGCCCGGGAGCTGAGCCACTATCTGGGTGGAGAGCTGCCGAAGAACATCGTCCACGGCGAGTACTGATCAGCGTGGCGAGTCTTCGTGTCGGCTGTGCGATGTGGACGCACAAGGCATGGGCCGGGCGGTTCGTGCCGCGGTCGCTGCCTGCAGGGGAGCGCCTGCGGGCCTACGCAAGCTGGTGCAACGCGGTCGAGGGCAACACGACCTTCTACGCGACCCCCGCCAGGGACACCGTCGCGACGTGGGCGCGGCAGACCGGCACCGGCTTCCGGTTCGTGGTCAAGCTGCCCAAGATCGTCACACACGAGCGCCGGCTCGCCGGTGTCGAGACCGAGATGCGGGCGTTCCTGGACGCGATCGAACCCCTCGGTGAACGGGCGGTCCTGTGGACCCAGTTGCCCGGCTCGTTCGGCCCGTCGGACGTCGACGCCCTCGGTCGCTTCCTGCGCCGTCTCCCCGCCGGCCTCCGGCGCGCCGTGGAGGTGCGTCACCCCGGCTTCCACACGGACGCCCGCTCGACGTCGCTGCTGGAGAGGACACTCACCGACGCGGACGCGGAGTGGGTGCCGTTCGACACCACGGTCTTCTTCCGGAGCCCGCCGGTCAGCGAGGCCGAGCAGGAAGCCTGGACCAGGAAACCCCGGCTGCCGCGGCGGACGCGGGCGCTGACCGACCGGCCGATCGTCCGCTACCTGGGCCGCGACTCGACCGAGGAGACCGTCCAGGGATGGGAACCGTGGACCGAGGTGGTCGCCGAGTGGCTGCGTGACGGCCGGTCGCCGACGGTCTTCGTGCACACCCCCGACAACGACGACGCGCCGGCGCTCGCCCGCCGGTTCCACGACGACGTGCGCGCCCAGGTGCCCGGGCTCGACCCACTGCCCGAGCCCGAACCGGTCGAGCCCGCGACCCTGTTCTGAGCCGTCGCACCGGAGCGGCCTCTTGCCCGGTCTCGCGTGACCAGCGGGACGGCGCGTGTCGTCCGTATCGACACGGGAACACGGACACCGGTCGCCTGACGGGCTCGTTTCCCCTAACCTTCGCGCGTGAGCGATGACTATCAGACCAGCATGATCTCGGACGTGGCCGACGCCGACACCGGCCCCGGCCCGGCGGAGACCAGGGGCGGGATCGATCTCGGTCTGTTCGTCCTGCGAGTGGTGCTCGGCGTGACCATGGGCGCGCACGGGCTCCAGCACCTCTTCGGCGCCTTCGGCGGGCCCGGGGTCGGTGGTTTCGCCAGAGTGCTCGGCAGCCTCGGCTACACCAGCCAGACCACGCTGCTTTCGTGGATCACCGGGATCAGCGAGGTGCTCGGCGGCGCACTCGTGCTGGTGGGCCTGTTCACCCCGATCGGCGCCGCCGCGCTGCTCGGGGTCTGCGCGAACATCGTGTACGTGAAGTTCGGCGGCGGGTTCTTCCAGAAGGAAGGGCAGGGCTTCGAGTTCGAACTCCTGCTGGGCGCCGCCTCGCTGACCGTGCTGCTCGCGGGCTCCGGGCGGATCGCGCTGGACGTCAACACCCCGTGGCGGAAGCGGCCGCTTTCGTTCGGCCTGATCGGACTGCTGCTGGCCGCGGCCGCCTCGGTCGTGGTGATCGTCCTGTGCCGCTGACCACCGCATTCAGTCGACTAAATGCTTACTTGCTGGGGTCCCGCACGGCGCCGGTGTCGGCCGACGTCGCCATCCGCGCGTAAGCCCGCAGCGCGGCGGTCACCTTCCGGTCCCGCGAGACCGGCTGCCACGGCCGCTCGCTCGCCTCCATCTTCGCGCGCCGCTCGGCCAGCACGTCCGCGTCGACGAGCAGTTCGAGACGGCGTTCGTGGACGTCGAGCAGGATCCGGTCGCCGTTCTGGACCAGGCCGATCGTCCCGCCGGCGGCGGCCTCGGGCGAGATGTGCCCGACCGAGATGCCCGACGAGCCGCCGGAGAACCGGCCGTCGGTGATCAGCGCGCACTTCTTGCCCAGCCCCGAGCCCTTGAGGAACGCCGTCGGGTGCAGCATCTCCTGCATGCCGGGGCCGCCCGCGGGACCTTCGTAGCGGATCACCAGCACCTCGCCGGGCTGGATCTCCTTCTTGAGGATGGCCGAAACCGCCTCCTCCTGGCTTTCCAGCACCCTGGCCGGGCCCTCGAAGTGCCAGAGTTCCTCGTCGATGCCCGCGGACTTGATGACGGCGCCGTTCTCGGCGAGGTTGCCGCGCAGGATCGCGAGCCCGCCGTCCTTGGTGTAGGCGTGTTCGACGTCGTGGATGCAGCCGTCCGCCGCGTCGGTGTCCAAAGAGGACCAGCGGTTCTCGGTGGAGAACGCCTCCGTGGTCCGGACCCCGCCCGGCGCGGCGTGGAACAGCTCGATCGCCCGCTCCGACGCTTCCTTCCCCCGGATGTCCCAAGTGGACAGCCACGACTCGAGGTCCGGCGAGTGCACGGAGTGGACGTCGGTGTTCAGCAGCCCGCCGCGGTGCAGTTCGCCGAGGATGGCCGGGATGCCGCCTGCCCGGTGGACGTCCTCCATGTGGTAGTCCGAGTTCGGCGCGACCTTCGACAGGCACGGCACGCGGCGGCCGATGGCGTCGATGTCGTCGATGGTGAAGTCGACCTCGCCCTCCCGCGCGGCGGCGAGGATGTGCAGCACCGTGTTGGTCGAACCGCCCATCGCCATGTCGAGGGCCATCGCGTTCTCGAACGCCTTCTTCGACGCGATCGAACGCGGGAGCACGGACTCGTCGTCGTGGGAGTACCAGCGCTTGCACAGTTCGACGACCGTGCGCCCGGCGTCCTCGAACAGAGCCTTGCGGGCGGCGTGCGTGGCGAGGGTGGAACCGTTGCCCGGCAGGGAGAGCCCGAGCGCCTCGGTGAGGCAGTTCATCGAGTTCGCGGTGAACATGCCCGAGCACGATCCACAGGTCGGGCAGGCCGAACGCTCCACAATGGACAACCCGTCCTCGTCGACCTCGCTGCTGGCCGACGCGGCGATCGCGGTGATCAGGTCGGTCGGCGCCTGCGCGACACCGCCGACGACCACGGCCTTGCCCGCCTCCATCGGCCCGCCGGAGACGAAGACCACCGGGATGTTCAGCCGCATGGCGGCGTTCAGCATGCCCGGGGTGATCTTGTCGCAGTTGGAGATGCAGACCAGCGCGTCGGCCTGGTGCGCGTTCACCATGTATTCGACGGAGTCGGCGATGATCTCGCGCGAGGGCAGCGAGTAGAGCATTCCGCTGTGCCCCATGGCGATCCCGTCGTCGACGGCGATCGTGTGGAACTCGCGGGCGACACCGCCCGCCTCCTTCACCGCGCCGGCCACGATCTCGCCGAGGTCCTTGAGGTGCACGTGCCCCGGCACGAACTGGGTGTAGGAGTTCGCGATGGCGACGATCGGCTTGCCGAAGTCGCTGTCGGTCATTCCGGTGGCGCGCCAGAGCGAGCGGGCGCCCGCCGCGTTGCGGCCGTGGGTGGTGGTCCGGGAACGGAGTTGAGGCACGGCTGACTCCAAGGTTCGGGATGGGGACCAGGGCGAACGAGCGCCAAACTGGTCCTACCAATCCTACTCCCCGGAATCCGCGCCCTTCTCCGGAGCCTTCTCCCCGGCCTTGCCGACGTCGTCGGTCAGCCCGGAAGGATCGGCCATGTGACCCGCGCTGACCAGGGAGATCACCGGCAGGTGGCGAGTGCGCACGGCGGGGAGCGCGATCTTGGTCTCGTCCTTGAGCACCGCCCGCACCTTCGCCTTGTCGGTGATGGCGAGGCCCTTGAGGGAGGCCCACGGCAGGTCCCGCCGCCCGAACATCGTGCGGACCTCCAGCCCCTTGGCCGTCGCCGTCGTGCGGGTCCGGATGACGAACACCGCCAGCGCGATCGGGAAGAGGTAGAGCCACTGGAGGTACGGCACGTCGCCGAACGCGACAGGCGTCACACAAACGACGAGGAAAGCGATCGCCAGCAACGCCGTGTTCGGGATTTTGAAGACGGCCTTGCGGTCCTCGTTCGCCTGTTCCCGCTGCTTTTCTTCTGCCACGTCAAAGATGGTGCACCGCCGCCTTCCCGGCCCCGAACGCGGGTCGCGCCATGCGTCGAAGGTGTCCAGTATGCGGAATCGCCGTCCCGCAGAGTTGACACTCTTGACGGCGAGCGGCTAGCTTCACTCTCGTGACAACGCAGACCGGCCTCGTACTTCCCAAGCGCGTCGACGCTTAGGGAAGTCTCCGCTGCGTCGACGCGCGACCCTCGTGCGACCACTCCGGTCGGCGGGGGTTTTTTGTTGCCTGGAACAATTTCACTTGCCCGACCAGCCAATGAATACCCGAACGAGTGACTAGACAAGACGAGGCAGACAAGCGATGACTAGTGCCACCTCGCGAGCTGAAGCGAACGCCGGAACCTCTGGAGCACGTCCCAAGCCGGCGCCGCCGGCCGGGACCCCGGTGCGGGTCACGGGCGCGCAGTCGCTCGTCCGCTCGCTCGAGTCGGTGGGCGCGGAAGTCGTGTTCGGTATTCCCGGCGGCACCATTCTCCCGGCGTACGACCCGTTGCTCGACTCGACGAAGGTCCGCCACGTCCTGGTCCGCCACGAACAGGGCGCGGGCCACGCCGCCACCGGGTACGCGCAGGCGACCGGCAAGGTCGGTGTGTGCATGGCCACCTCGGGTCCCGGCGCGACCAACCTGGTCACCCCGCTGGCCGACGCGAACATGGACTCGGTCCCGGTCGTCGCCATCACCGGACAGCAGTCCCGCGCGCTGATCGGCACGGACGCCTTCCAGGAAGCCGACATCTGCGGCATCACGATGCCGATCACCAAGCACAACTTCCTGGTCACCGACCCGGCGGACATCCCGCGCACCATCGCGGAGGCGTTCCACCTCGCCTCGACCGGCCGCCCCGGCCCGGTCCTGGTGGACATCCCCAAGGACGTCCTGCAGGAGATGACCTCCTTCTCCTGGCCGACGGAGCTGCGGCTGCCGGGTTACCGGCCCACGCTGCGCCCGCACGGCAAGCAGGTCCGCGAGGCCGCCCGGCTGATCGGCAAGTCCCGGCGCCCGGTCCTCTACGTCGGCGGTGGCGTGGTGAAGGCCAACGCCTCGCGCCAGCTGATGGAACTGGCCGAGCTGACCGGGATCCCCGTCGTCACCACGCTGATGGCGCGCGGCGCGTTCCCCGACTCGCACCCACAGCACCTCGGCATGCCGGGGATGCACGGTTCGGTCGCCGCGGTCGCCGCGATGCAGCGGGCGGATCTGCTGATCGCACTCGGTGCCCGCTTCGACGACCGCGTCACCGGCCAGCTGTCCTCGTTCGCGCCGGACGCAGCCGTCGTCCACGCCGACATCGACCCGGCCGAGATCTCCAAGAACCGCAAGGCGGACGTGCCGATCGTCGGCGACTGCGCGGAGATCATCACCGAGCTGATCGAGGCCGTCCGCGCCGAGACCGACAAGTCCGCGAAGCCGGATTTGAAGGACTGGTGGACTCAGGCGAGCGCTTGGCGCGACGATTACCCGGCCGGTTACGAGTGGCCCGAGGACGGGACGCTTTCCCCGCAGTACGTCATCGAGCGCATCGGTTCGCTCGTCGGCCCGGACGCGGTCTACACAGCGGGCGTCGGCCAGCACCAGATGTGGGCCGCGCAGTTCGTGAAGTACGAGAACCCGCGCACCTGGATCAACTCCGGCGGTCTCGGCACGATGGGCTTCGCCGTTCCCGCCGCGATGGGCGCCAAGTTCGGCGTGCCGGACAAGCAGGTGTGGGCCATCGACGGCGACGGCTGTTTCCAGATGACGAACCAGGAACTGGCCACCTGCGCCATCGAAGGCGCGCCGATCAAGGTCGCCGTCATCAACAACGGCAACCTGGGCATGGTCCGCCAGTGGCAGAACCTCTTCTACTCCGAGCGGTACTCCAACACCGATCTCGGTACCCACAAGCACCGCATCCCCGACTTCACCCTCCTCGCGGAGGCGCTCGGCTGCGCCGGGCTCCGCTGTGAGACCAAGGAGGACGTCGACGCCACCATCCGGCGGGCCATGGAGATCAACGACCGCCCCGTCGTGATCGATTTCGTGGTGGGGAAGGATGCCCAGGTGTGGCCCATGGTGGCCGCGGGCACCGGTAACGACGAAATCATGGCCGTGCGCGGGATCCGCCCGCTCTTCGACGACGACGAAGTCGCCGCCGAGGCGGAGCTGAACGCCGCGACAGAAGGAGACGCCCGATGAGCGTGCACACCCTGAGCGTTCTGGTCGAGAACAAGCCCGGTGTCCTCGCGCGGGTTTCCGGACTGTTCTCCCGGCGTGGTTTCAACATCGAATCCCTCGCCGTCGGGCCCACGGAGAATCCCGAGGTGTCCCGGATGACGATCGTGGTCGCCGTCGAAGAGCTACCGCTCGAACAGGTGACCAAACAGCTCAACAAGCTGGTCAACGTCATCAAGATCGTGGAACTGGAAAAGTCCACAGCCGTGCAGCGTGAACTGCTGCTCGTGAAGGTCCGGGCGGACGCCACCGTGCGCAGCCAGGTCCTCGAAACAGTGCAGTTGTTCCGCGCGAAGGTGGTGGACGTGTCTCCCGAGGCGCTCACCGTCGAAGCCACCGGGACCTCGGACAAGATCGGTGCCCTGCTGCGGATGCTGGAGCCCTATGGCATCCGCGAACTGGTCCAGTCCGGAATGGTCGCGGTCGGCCGGGGCTCTCGCTCGATCACCGCCACCTCCGCCCGCTAGTCATCCATCCATGCCCCCGCCACCACTCTCAATGGAGAAGCTTCGCTTCGCAGGGTGCATTTAAGTTTGTAAGTCAGGAAAGGAAGTAGTACCCCTCATGGCAGTGGAAATCTTTTACGACGACGACGCGGACCTTTCGATCATCCAGGGTCGCAAGGTCGCCGTGATCGGCTACGGCAGCCAGGGTCACGCGCACTCGCTGAGCCTGCGCGACTCCGGCGTCGATGTCCGCATCGGGCTGCCCGAGGGCTCGAAGTCGCGGGCCAAGGCCGAGGAGCAGGGTCTCCGCGTGCTCACCCCGGCCGAGGCCAGCGCCGAAGCCGACCTGATCATGATCCTCGCGCCGGACACCAAGCAGCGCTTCATCTACGAGCAGGACATCGCGCCGAACCTCAAGGACGGCGACGCGCTGTTCTTCGGCCACGGCTTCAACATCCGCTACGACCTGATCAAGCCGCCGGGCGGCGTGGACGTCGCCATGGTCGCGCCGAAGGGCCCGGGCCACCTGGTCCGCCGCCAGTTCGTCGACGGCAAGGGCGTCCCGGCGCTCATCGCGGTCGAGCAGGACGCCTCCGGCAACGCGCAGGCGCTCGCGCTCTCCTACGCGGCCGCCATCGGCGGCGCCCGCGCCGGTGTCATCAAGACGACCTTCACCGAGGAGACCGAGACCGACCTCTTCGGCGAGCAGGCCGTCCTCTGCGGTGGCGCCTCCGCGCTGGTGCAGACCGGTTTCGAGGTGCTCACCGAGGCCGGCTACGCCCCGGAGATCGCCTACTTCGAGGTGCTGCACGAGCTGAAGCTGATCGTCGACCTCATGTACGAGGGCGGCATCGCGCGTCAGCGCTACTCGATCTCCGACACCGCCGAGTACGGCGACCTGACCCGCGGCCCGCGCGTCATCTCGCCGGCGGTCAAGGAAGAGATGAAGAAGATCCTCGGCGAGATCCAGGACGGCACCTTCGCCCGCGAATGGGTCGCCGAGGACGAGGCCGGGCGGCCGAACTTCACCAAGCTCGAGGAGCAGGGCAACCAGCACCCGATCGAGGAGACCGGCAAGAAGCTGCGCGACCTGATGTCGTGGGTGGACCGGCCGATCACCGAAACCGCCTAGTTTTCACCGCGAGGGGGCCCTTCACCGCGAAGGGCCCCTTCGTTTTGCGCGTCGGAAAGCGATAGCGTGGGCACCATGAGTGAGCAGCCGGTGGACGACAAGGCCCATGTCCGGCCCGAACTGGACTTGAGTGACGTGGTGTGGATCCGCGGAGAACCGGAAGGCGCGGACCTCGAGGACTGCGTCGAGTACGCGCTGGTGCCGCACACCGACGGCGTCACTTACACGGCGATGCGCCGGGTCGTCGAACCGGACGGCGACCTGCTCGTGTTCACTCCGGCGGAATGGGACGCGTTCGTGAAAGGCGTACGGGACGGCGAATTCGACCTGCCGTCTTAGACCGTGACCGGCGTTGCGTGATCCTGCTTGGCTGATGGGTCGGTTGTCCCGTGAATCAGGACATCCGCCCTGTACCTTCTCGCGTTCATGTGTCCACCGGGTCAGTCCGCGACGGACAGCACGACCTTCCCCGTGGTCTTCCCCGCGGCCACGAGTTCTTGGGCTTTCGCGGCCTCTTCCAGCGGGAACACGGTGTCGATGGCCGGCTTGAGCCGTCCGCTGCCGACGAGTTCGGCCAGTGCGAGCAGTCCGGTGCGGTCCGGCTCGGCGAGGGTGAACCCGGCGGTGACTCCGACGGCTTCGGCCAGCTCCGGCAGTCGCTCGTCGTTCGTGCGGGTGAGTTGGACGAGCCTGCCGCCGCGGCGCAGCGTCTTTAGCGACCGGGGCCCGTACTCCATGCCGATCGTGTCGAGGACGACGTCGACGTCGCGGACCTCCTCGGCGAAGTCCGCCGTCCGGTAGTCGACGAGCTCGTCCGCGCCGAGACCGCGGAGGAATTCGTGCTTGGCCGCGCTTGCCGTCCCGATCACGTACGCGCCGCGCGCCTTGGCGATCTGGACCGCGAGATGTCCGACCCCACCCGCCGCCGCGTGGATCAGAACCCGTTGCCCGGGCTGGATGTCCGCCGTGTCGACGAGGCTCTGCCAGACGGTCAGCCCCGCGAGCGGCACCGCGGCCGCGTGCACGTGGTCCAAAGTGGACGGTTTACGTGCGAAGTGACGGCTCGGCGCGGCGACGTACTCGGAGTACGCCCCGGCCTGGAACGGGAACGACGGCATGCCGAAGACCTCGTCGCCGGGGGAGAACAAGGATGCGCCCGCGCCGACCTCCTCGACCACGCCGGACACGTCCCAGCCGAGGATGAACGGCGGATCGCCCATCGGACCGATGCCGCCGGTCTCGCGGGTCTTCCAGTCGACCGGGTTGACGCCGGCGGCGTGCACCCGGACCAGGATCTGGGTCGGGCCGGGGGCAGGTCTTTCGACGTCGACGAGTTCGAGGACTTCGGGGCCGCCCAGGCGGTTTTGGCTGATCGCTCGCATGGGGCCATTGTTCGGTGAACGTCGTACTTTCGGCGAGGCTCGGTCGGGCCAGGGGCCGTCAGGATCGGGACAACCTCGCAGAGGCCTCGTGAGTGGTAAGGATGGTTAGAACCGTCCTCACCACTCACGAGGACCCGTGTCGGGACGTCGACCGGGGCGCCCGCGTCGAGTGCCTCCTCGAAGAGGCGAGGCACGCCTTCGCCGCGCACGGGGTCGAGGCGTCTCTGGAAGAGATCGCCCGCAGGGCCGGCGTCGGCATCGGAACGCTCTACCGGCACTTCCCGACACGTGAAGCGCTGGTCGAGACGGTGCTTCGCGAGGGCTTCGACACGCAGGCCGAGGTGGCCCGCGAACTCCTGGACTCCCCGGAGCCGGTGGACGCGCTGAAAGCCTGGTTCGCCGGGATGGGTGAACAGTCGGCGCGCTACCGCGGCCTGCCCGAACTGATGGTCGACGTCCTCAACGACGAGACCTCGCCGCTGTATGCGTCCTGTCACGCCATGCGGGACCAGGTATCCCAGCTAGTGGAAAGGGCGAAGGCCTCGGGTGAGCTCCGGGCGGATGTCACAGTGCACGAATTACTGGTGCTGCTGCACGCGCTTTCCTGGGCCGGCGAACACCTTTCGGGTGACAAGGGTCTCGAACGGCTCCTCGATCTCGTTTTCGCGGGATTACGGGCGAGTTAACAATCCCCTGTCACCAGGTCTAAACTGCGGCGCAACCGGGCACAACGGCGTGACCGTCAACAGTGAGTCGCAGGCACAGACCAGATAGTGGGAGCCGTATCGTGACCAAGCCGAACAAGCCCGTCGTCCTCATCGCCGAGAAGCTCGCGCCTTCCGTGCTGAGTGTCTTCTCCGACGAGGTCGAGGTCCAGCATGTGGACGGCACGGACCGTCCCGCGCTGCTCGAGGCCGTGAAGACGGCGGACGCGCTGCTCGTGCGGTCCGCGACGAAGGTCGACGCCGAGGTCCTCGGCGCCACCACCTCGCTCAAGGTCGTCGCCCGCGCCGGTGTCGGGCTGGACAACGTCGAGGTCCCCGCCGCCACCGAACGCGGTGTGCTGGTGGTCAACGCGCCGACGTCGAACATCGTCTCCGCCGCCGAGCACGCCGTCGCGCTGCTGCTCGCCGTCGCCCGCCGGGTCCCGGCCGCGGACCAGAGCCTCCAGGGTGGCGCGTGGAAGCGCAGCGCCTACTCCGGCGTCGAGATCCAGGGCAAGACCATCGGCGTGGTCGGCCTCGGCAAGATCGGCCAGCTGTTCGCGCAGCGGCTCGCCGCGTTCGACACCAAGCTCATCGCGTACGACCCCTACGTCTCGGCCGCCCGCGCCGCCCAGCTCGGCATCGAGCTGGTCACGCTGGACGAGCTGCTGGAGCGCGCCGACGCGATCTCCATCCACCTGCCGAAGACCCCGGAGACCAAGGGCCTGATCGGCGCCGAGGCGCTCAAGAAGACCAAGCAGGGCGTCATCATCGTCAACGCCGCGCGCGGCGGCCTGATCGACGAGCAGGCGCTGGCGGACGCGGTCAGCTCCGGCCACGTCGGCGGTGCCGGCATCGACGTGTTCGTCACCGAGCCCACCACCGAGAGCCCGCTGTTCGGCCTGCCGAACGTCGTCGTGACGCCGCACCTGGGCGCCTCGACCGCCGAGGCGCAGGACCGCGCGGGCACCGACGTCGCGAAGTCCGTGTTGCTCGCGCTGCGCGGCGACTTCGTGCCGGACGCGGTGAACGTCGCGGGTGGCGGCACGGTCGGCGAGTACGTCCGGCCCTACCTCTCGCTCACCCAGAAGCTCGGCACCGTGCTGACCGCGCTGAACCCGAAGGCCCCGGCCTCCGTCACCGTCGTGGTCAAGGGCGAGCTGGCCAACGAGGACGTCAGCGTGCTGCCGCTCGCGGCCGAGCGCGGCGTGTTCTCCGGCGTCGTCGAGGACCAGGTCACCTTCGTGAACGCGCCGCGTGTGGCCGAAGAACTGGGTGTCCAGGTCGATCTGGTCACCGAGCCCGAAAGCCCCAAATTCCGCAGCCTGGTCACCGTCCGCGCGGTCCACGCCGACGGCACGACCCTTTCGGTGTCCGGTTCGGTCACCGGCAAGGACGAGGTCGAGAAGCTGGTCGAGGTCAACGGCCGCCACTTCGACCTGCGCGCCGAGGGCAACGTGCTGCTGCTCGAGTACCCGGACCGCCCGGGCATCATGGGCCGCGTCGGCACGCTGCTCGGCGAGGCGGGCCTCAACATCGAGGCCGCGCAGATCAGCCAGACCACCGACGGCGCGGACGCGGTCATGCTGCTGCGCGTGGACCGTTCCGTCGACTCGCACCTGCTGGAGCCGATCGGCGCCACGGTCGGCGCGCACACGATCCGCGCGGTCAACTTCGGCTGACCCGAGTAGTACATGAAGGCCCCCTTCCTTGCGCCAGGCGCAAGGAAGGGGGCCTTCATGTACTACCGTGGCGAGAAAGGGCCCCGATTTCCGTTACCGGCCAACAAGTTGATTCCACGCTTCGCGAGTAGTCGACCATTCGCGAAGAGCAAGATTCAATAACGGTGAAAAATGCCTACTGAAGTCGGGCTGGTCCCCGGATAGGTTCTTCCGGCGAGGCCGAACCATCGCGCCGTCAAGGGCACGGCGCGGCGCCGGGGCTCACCGTCGGGGGTGTGTTCGAGCGGCAGGCAGGTTCCGAGTCCAGGCCTCGAGTGAGGGCACGTACTCATGAACAGATCCCGCGTACCCCGGTGGGCGATCCGCTCATCGGCCGCGGTCTTCGCCGCGTTGCTCGCGACGTCCGTGACCGGGGCGACCGCAGCCGCGCAGGATGTCCCCCTCGCGGACGGCGTCACGCCGGCGAAGATCGACCGTAACGGATTCCAGGGAAAGGTCGAGCCGAAGCTCAAGGCCGCCCAGGGGCAGATCACCGCCTTCGTCGAGCTGGCCAAGCAGCCCGCCGTCGACGCCTTCAACGCCGAGCAGAACAAGGGCGCCGGCAAGGAGAAGGCGAAGAAGGCCGCGAAGGACGCCAAGGCGGACGCCGCCGCGACGGTGAACTCAGTCGTCGGCCAGCTCAAGGCCGCCGACGCCGGGACCCAGCTGGTCACCCAGACCGCCAACGCGGTCGCCGGCGCGGTCGTCACGGCCGACGCGGCGAAGATCCGCGAGCTGGCGAAGCGGCCGGACGTCGTCTCGGTCAAGAAGGTCGTGCCGAAGACCCGCACGAACTCCAGCGCGGTCCAGCTGACCAACACGCTCGCGTCGTGGCAGCAGACCGGCCGCTACGGCGACGGCATCCGCGTCGGCGTGATCGACGACGGCATCGACTACACCCACGCCGACTTCGGCGGCCCGGGCACGGTAGAGGCGTACAAGGCGATCAACCGCGACCAGGCCACCCCCGCCTTCCCGACCGACAAGGTCGTCGGCGGTATCGACCTGGTCGGCGACGCCTACGACTCGGGCAGCAGTGACCCGGCCCTCAAGACCCCGAAGCCGGACCCCAACCCGCTCGCCTGCGGCCACCACGGCACGCACGTCGCGGGCACGGTCGCCGGATTCGGTGTGGACGAAGCGGGCAAGACCTTCACCGGCGACTACAAGAAGCTGAACAAGAAGAAGATCGAGGCGATGCAGATCGGCCCGGGCACCGCGCCCAAGGCCCTGCTGTACGCCATCAAGGTCTTCGGCTGCGAAGGCTCGACCAACGTCACCTCGCAGGCGCTCGACTGGTCGCTCGACCCGGACGGCGATGGCGACTTCACCGACCACCTCGACGTGGTCAACCTGTCGCTGGGCGGCGACTTCGCCACCCCGGACGACCCGGACTCGCTGTTCGTGCGCAAGATCGCCGCGAACAACGTCGTCCCGGTGTTCTCCGCGGGCAACGGAGGTGACCTCAACGACGTCGGCGGCGCGCCGGGCAACACACCCGAGGCGCTGACCGTCGCCAGCAGCCGTGACGCGTCCGTCCTGCGCGATGCCGTCGAGGCCGTCGCTCCCGACGGTGTCAAGGGCGCGAAGACCGGTCAGTTCAGCCAGAACTACGCGACCTACGACACGCTCGACGTCACCGCGCCGGTGGTCACGCTGTCGGCCGACAACGCCGCGGGCTGCAAGCCGTACTCCGAAGCCGACAAGGCCAAGGCCGCGGGCAAGATCGTGTTCCTCGAATGGGACGACAACGACGCCACCCGTGCCTGCGGTTCGGGCGCCCGTTCGAACAACGCGCAGGCCGCCGGTGCCAAGGGCGCGCTGTTCTCGTCCACGCTGGAGCACTTCTCGGCCGGGATCGCGGGCAACGCCGCCACGCCGACGTTCCAGCTGACCGGCAGCGCGACCGCCTCGGTCCGCCCGGCGGTGACCGCGGGCACGCTGCAGATCCGCATGACCGGCAAGGGCCGCGTGTCCGTGCCGACCTTCGACCAGTCCATTGTGGACACCCCGAGCTCGTTCACCTCGCGTGGCGGGCGCGGCCCGGCCGTCAAGCCGGACGTCTCGGCGCCCGGTGACACGATCTCGTCCGCGCTGGCGGGCAGCGGAGCGGGCCGTCTGGTCATCTCCGGCACGTCGATGGCGGCTCCGCACACCTCGGGTATCACCGCCCTGATCCGTCAGGCGCACCCGGACTGGTCGGTCGAGGAGGTCAAGGCCTCGGTCATCAACACCGCCGGCCACGACATCCACGACGCGTCGGGCCGCACCTACGGGCCGCAGCGCGTCGGCAGCGGCCGGATCGACGCGAAGGCCGCGCTGGACAACCAGGTGCTGGCCTACGTCGTCGACAACCCCGGCTTCGTCTCAGTCAACTTCGGTGTCGTCGAAGCGGGCGGCCCGGTCACCCTGACTAAGACGGTCAAGGTGGTCAACAAGGGCATCAAGCCGGTCGAGTACTCGGTGGGCTACGAAGCCGTGAACGCGCTCCCCGGTGTCGAGTACACAGTGGACAAGCCGACCGTGAAGCTGAGCCCGCGCGGCATCGCGCTGGTGAAGGTGACCCTGAAGATCGCCGACCCCAAGGCGCTCCGCAAGGTCATGGACCCGACCATGGCGGCGACGCAGGTCGGCCTCGCCCGGCAGTTCGTGGCGGACGCCTCCGGCCGGATCGCGTTCACCCCGAAGAGCGGCACGACCGTCCCGCTGCGGCTCTCGGTGTACTCCGCGCCGAAGCCCGTCTCGTCCATCAGTACCCCGGGCAACGTCAACTTCGGCGCGGGCCAGAACCAGGCCGTGCTGAACCTGACCGGCAAGGGTGTGGACCAGGGCACCGGCTCGCAGCGGTACCGCTCGCTGATCAGCGTGCTCGAACTGCAGGCGGAATCCCCGCAGCTGCCCGAGTGCGACGGCGACGTCACCACCGACTGCACGCTGAACCAGACCGCCAAGGGCGCCGACTTGCGCTACATCGGCGCCGCGTCCACCGCTCCGCTGGCCAAGGCGCAGGGTGAGCCGGAGAACGCGTTGCTGGCCTTCGGTCTCACCACCTGGAGCGACCTGGCCAACCTGGGCAGCAACACCTCGCCGTTCGTGGACATCGACACCACGGGCGACGGGCAGCCGGACTTCGAGACCTATGTGACCAAGGTGACGTCCACCGACGTCCTCGTGGCGGTCACCGTGGCGCTGAAGCCGGGCTTCCCGCAGGTGGACATCCAGCCGGTCAACGGCCAGCTCGGCGACGTCGACACGAACGTGTACGACACCAACGTCGTCGTGCTGCCGGTGAGCATCGCCGCGCTGGACATCGACCCCAACGCCGCGTCGCACAAGATCAGCTACACGGTCGGGACCTCCGGGTTCTACGCGGCACCGGGTGCGGGCTCGTCGACGATCGACTACGTCGGCACGCCGCTTTCGTTCGACGCACTGGCTCCCGCGTACTCGGTCCAGGGCGGCGGCGATTCCGCGCTGGGCTACGTCGCGAAGCCGGGCACGGCGCTGGTGGTCAACCGGAACGCGGCCGCGCAGGACACCGTGCTGGGTCTCCTGGCGATCGAGCACCACAACGCCTCGGGCAGCCGGGCGAACGTGGTGAAGATCCAGACGAACGCCGGAGGCGGCAATTCGGGTGTCGACCGGCCGGGCAACGGCGGGCGGCACACCGGACGTCAGCCGATCGGTGTGGGCTGACGCGATAGTGCGCTGACCCGCGTTCGATGAGGTGAGGGACGCCCTGGCGGCATGCTTTCCGCCAGGGCGTCCCTTCTTGTTTTCACTCTTTCGGCTGTCTCGCTCTGTGGGAGGCTCCGGCATAAGGGTGGTGCGGCTACGGCTACCGGGCTACAGCCGGTAACCTTCCGCTGCTGGCGTTTTCTTGCGGATGGGCCATCCGGACTGCCGGTGGCCTGGTCTACGGAGGTGTGTGGATGCGGCTCGCGGTGATCCCAGGAGACGGGATCGGGCCCGAAGTGGTCTCCGAGGCGCTCAAGGTGCTCGGTGAGGTCGTACCGACGGCGGAGATCACGAACTACGACCTCGGCGCCGCCCGGTGGCACTCCACCGGCGAGCTGCTTCCGGAGTCGGTACTCGGTGAACTCCGTCAGCACGATGCGATCCTCCTGGGCGCGGTGGGCGACCCGACGGTGCCGAGCGGCATTCTGGAGCGCGGTCTGCTGCTGCGCCTCCGGTTCGAGCTCGACCACCACGTGAACCTGCGCCCGGCCCGGTTGTACCCGGGTGTGCGCGGACCGCTCGCCGAGGCGGGCGAGATCGACATGGTCGTCGTGCGTGAGGGCACCGAGGGCCCGTACGCGGGCAACGGCGGCTTGCTGCGCAAGGACACCGAGAACGAGATCGCGACGGAGGTCAGCGTCAACACGGCGTTCGGCGTCCGGCGCGTGGTGACCGACGCGTTCAACCGGGCCGAGGCGCGGCCGCGCAAGCACCTGACGCTCCTGCACAAGACGAACGTGCTGGAGTACGCGGGCTCGCTGTGGTCGCGGATCGTCGAAGAGGTCTCGCTGGAGCACCCGGAGGTGACGGTCGCTTACTCCCATGTGGACGCCGCGACCATCCACCTGGTGACCGACCCGTCCCGGTTCGACGTCGTGGTGACGGACAACCTGTTCGGCGACATCATCACCGACCTGGCGGCGGCCGTGACCGGCGGCATCGGGCTGGCGGCGAGTGGGAACCTCGACATCACCCGGCGGAACCCGAGCATGTTCGAGCCGGTGCACGGCAGCGCGCCGGACATCGCGGGCCAGGGGCTCGCCGACCCGACCGCCGCGGTGCTGTCGGTTTCGCTGCTGCTGGACCACTTGGGACAGAAGGAAGCGGCGCGGCGGATCGAGGCCTCGGTGGCCTTCGACCTCGCGACCCGCGACCAGGCGTCGCCCGGTGCGACGCACGCGATCGGCGACCGGCTGGCGGCTCTCGTGTCGTCGAACGTGCGCCCGGTCACGCAGTAGTTTCCATGACGGGCTGAAGGGGCCCTTCACCGCATCTCACGCGGTGAAGGGCCCCTTCGCTGCGTAGACGCGCGGAAAGTCGTGACTCGCGTGATCAGACACGTAACTCGCGTGATCGGGCGGCGAACTCAGGTGACTGGACGCGGCACACGGTGTTCCGCGTCTGATCACGCGAGTTACGTCCCCAATCACACGAGTCCCGTCCCTGATCACGCGAGTTACGTCATTAATCACGCGGAGAGTCGATTCGCGTCACCCGGCGCCTTCAGCCACTCTCAGGAAGTGGGAAGTATCGACCGGTTTGTGGACGCCCGGCGGAGCGTGTGCCATGATGCGTCCGTGACCTTCTGCATCATCATTATCGCCGAGCGCGCCGGATAACCGCTCCACAAGAGCCCCGGCGCGCAACCTCTCGCACCCATGCGGGAGGTTTTTTTGTTGCCTGAACACGTTTTGCCACCACAAGGAGATTCCCGTGACCCGCAAGGAGCCCGCCGATACACCGCTCGGCGACGCTTTCCACCTGTACGACACGACGTTGCGCGACGGCGCGCAGCGCGAGGGGATCTCCTACTCCGTCACGGACAAACTGGCGGTGGCGAGGCTGCTCGACGATCTCGGGGTCGGCTTCATCGAAGGCGGATGGCCGGGCGCGCTGCCCAAGGACACGGAATTCTTCGCCCGCGCCGCTTCGGGCGAACTGAAACTGCGCCACGCCGCGCTCGTCGCCTTCGGCGCGACGCGGAAGGCGGGCGCCAAGGCCGAGCAGGATCCGCAAGTGCGGGCCCTGCTCGATTCCCAGGCGCCGGTGGTCACCCTGGTGGCCAAATCGGATCTGCGTCACATCGAACGCGCGCTGCGGGTCGATGTCGGCGAAGCGTGCGAGATGGTGCGGGACACCGTCGCGTTCCTCGTCGGCGAGGGACGTCGCGTCTTCCTTGACGCGGAACACTTTTTCGACGGCTACGCGTTCTCCCCGGACACCGCCTTGAAGGTGCTCGACGCGGGCGTGAACGCGGGCGCGGACGTCGCTGTGCTGTGCGACACCAACGGCGGCCAATTGCCGCTCGGCCTCGCGGAAACCGTCCGCGAGGTCAAGGAAAGGACCGGATTCCGGCTCGGAATCCATTGTCAGGACGACACTTCCTGCGCGGTGGCGAACTCCGTCGCCGCCGTGCAGGCCGGCGTGACGCACGTCCAGTGCACCGCCAATGGTTACGGCGAACGGGCGGGCAACGCCGATCTGTTCGCCGTGACGGGAAATCTGGTGACCAAGCTCGGAATGGAGGTCCTCCCGACCGGAGGTGCCGCCGAGCTCACCCGGGTCTCCCATGCCCTTGCCGAAATCGCGAACATCGCCCCCTACACCCACCAGGCTTATGTAGGGGCGTCGGCCTTCGCCCACAAGGCGGGACTGCACGCGAGCGCGATCAAGGTGGATCCGTTGCTGTACAACCACATCGATCCAACTTCCGTCGGCAACGACATGCGGGTACTGGTCACCGAGATGGCCGGCAGGGCCAGCCTGGAGCTCAAGGGACGTGAGCTCGGGGTCGACCTTGCCGGCCAGCCCGAGGCGCTGACGAGCGCCGTCCGGAAGGTGAAGCGGCTCGAATCCGAAGGCTGGTCCTTCGAAGCCGCGGACGCTTCACTGGAACTGCTGCTGCGGCGGGAGGTCGACGGCCCGCAGAGCGACATCCTCGACGAGCCGCCGTTCGAACTCGAGTCGTACCGGGTCGTGCTGGACCACCGGTCCGACGGCGAGGTCGTCTCCGAGGCGACGGTGAAGGTGCACGTCGCCGGGCAGCGCGTGATCGCGACCGCCGAGGGCAACGGCCCCGTGCACGCGCTCGACGCCGCGCTGCGCGAGGCGCTCAGCCCGCATCTGTCCTGGTTGGACAGTGTCGAGCTGGCCGACTACAAGGTGCGGATCCTGCCCGGCCATCCGGGCACCGACGCCGTCACGCGTGTGCTCGTCGAGACCAGTGACGGCGAGCGGGAATGGACCACCGTCGGCGTGCACGGCAACATCGTCGAGGCGAGCTGGCTGGCGTTGTGCGACGCGCTCGTGCACAAGTCCCTCAGAGAGGGCCCGGCCTGAGGAGTCGTACAGTGGGGGAGTGCGTCTAGCCCGAATTGCTCATCCCGGTGGTGTCGCGTTCGCTTCGATCGAAGGGGACGGCGACGACGCCCAGGTATTGGAAATCGCCGAGCACCCCTTCGGCAACCCCAACTTCACCGGCAAGCGCTGGCCGCTCGCCGACGTCCGGCTGCTCGCGCCGATCCTGCCGTCGAAGGTGATCGCGGTCGGCCGGAACTACGCCAAGCACGCGGCCGAGTTCGGCAACGAGGTCCCGAAGGACCCGATGCTGTTCATCAAGCCGTCGACCACGGTGATCGGACCGAACGCGCCCATCCGCCGTCCGCGCGGCGTCGGCCGCGTCGACTTCGAGGGCGAACTGGCGATCGTCATCGGCCAGCCGGTCAAGAACGTGCCCGCCGCCCGTGCGGCGAGCGCGATCCTCGGCTACACCGTGGCGAACGACGTCAGCGCCCGTGACCTGCAGAAGTCCGACGGTCAGTGGGGCAGGGCGAAGGGTTTCGACACCTTCTGCCCGCTGGGCCCGTGGATCGAGACCTCGCTCGACGCCGGTGACCTCGCGCTCAAGTCCGAGGTGGACGGTGTGCTCAAGCAGGACGGCCGGACGTCGGACCTGGTGCACAAGATCCCCGAGCTGGTCGAGTTCGTGTCCGGGGTGATGACCCTGCTGCCCGGCGATGTCATCCTGACCGGCACGCCCGAGGGCGTCGGCCCGATCGAGGACGGCCAGTCGGTCTCGATCACCGTCGAAGGCATCGGCACCCTGACCAACCCGGTGCAGGACATCTAGCTCGAGCGTGCTGAAAGGGTCGTTCAGGACAAAAACGTCCTGAACGGCCCTTTCGCGGCATCCGGAGCCGCCCGCTAGCTCCCCGCCGGCTCCATCGCCCGACGCGCGAAGGCCGGGGCGTGCTCGGGCCGGAGGCCCAGGCCCAGCAGTCGTGCGGGGACGTAGGACAGCACGGGGAAGCGGCTGAACAGCTTCACCATCGGGGCGGGCGGGCCGTTGCGCCTGCCCTCCATGACCGGCTTCATGACGTTCTTGTGCAACAGCCGTTGCAGCCCCTGCACCAGCATCGTCGGCGCGAGACGGCGCTTGCGGACCTTCGCCAGGTCCGCCACCGACGGCCTGCCCCGGCGCAGCGGCTCGGCGAGCAGGGTGGCGGCCGCGACCGCGTCCTGCACCGCGAGGTTGATGCCGACACCGCCGACCGGTGACATCGCGTGCGCCGCGTCACCGATGCACAGCAGCCCGTCGAGGTGCCACTTCCGCAGCAGGTTCATCTTGACATCGAGGAACTTGATGTCGTCGGTCGTCTTCAGCTCGTCCACGCGGTCGGCCAGCTCGGGGAGGATCGCGGCCACGTTCTCGCGGAACGCTTCGATACCGTTCTCACGGAGGTCGTCGCCCTTGGGGCTGAGGTAGGCGACCTGGAAGTAGCCCTTGCGCGGCAGCGGCACGGCGAAGCGGCGATCCCGCATCTTCGGGTTCAGCATGCCCTCACCTTCGCCGTCCCGCCGCGAGATCCGGAACCACCACGCGTCGAACGGGATGGCGTACTCCTTCGTCATCAGCCCGGCCTCGCGCCGGGCCAGCGACCAGCGCCCGTCGGCGGCGATCACCAGGTCGGCGCGCAGTTCGCCGGTCTTCCCGTCGGCGTCGCGGTAACGGACCCCGCTCACCCGGCCCTGTTCCAGGATCAGTCCGGTCATCTCGGTGCTCTGCCGCAGCGTGAACGTGGGCTCCTTCGCGCCGGCGTCGGCGAGCAGGTCCAGGAAGTCCCACTGCGGGACCAGCGCGATGTACGGGTGCGCCACCTTCAGCCGGGTCAGGTCGGCCAGGCGCATCATCGTGCCGTCCTCGGTGGGAAAGCCGGCGTAGGCGATCTCGCTGTGCGGCAGGCTGAGGAACTTCGCGCCGAGACCCAGTTCGTCGAGCAACGTCAACGTCGACGGGTGCACCGTGTCGCCGCGGAAGTCCCTCAGGAAGTCCTTGTGCTTCTCCAGCACCGTGACCTCGACCCCGGCCCTGGCCAGCAGCAATCCGGCGACCATGCCGGCGGGGCCACCGCCGACGACCACGCAGTTCGTGCGTTCGTTCATCCGTCCCACCCCTTCGGAAACCCTTATTCATCACTCGTTGAATAAGATCAGCATGCACCCGCCCGGACGGCGAGTCAAGCGCCATCCGGGCGGCCGTGTCGTTCGGGCTATGACCCGGGTCTCACCGATTCGCGTGAGCCTCCCTGCGGTCGAGACATCTGTCCAAAAAGGACTAGGAGAGGGCGGGGTGGTCTCGGAAGGACGGCGTTCGCGGAAGTGCCCTTGTGGACGGTCCGCGACTCGAAGCCGCGTAAGGATTCCGGTGTCGTCACAGGGCGTGCGCGCGGCGAATCGAGCCGGACGCCGGGTATTGAAATTTCACCCGCCCGCTCGCGTCTGCCGTTGTCCGGTAACTAAAACACGTCTTCTCACCAACTGGGAGTAGAGTGCCCGCGCCGGAACAGAGCAGCCTTAATCACCTCATCGGCAGAGTCGCGATCGCGCTGGGTGCCCTAGCCTCACTTGGTGGATTCCGCTCTCGTGCCCTGGACCTTGTCACGAACCACGCCGGACGCTCCGGACAGCGCCCCGTGGGAGCCTCCGGAGTTACGGTTGGTGTGCCTTGACATCGATGACACGTTGATCGACTGCACGGCGGCGATCCGGCTCAGCCTGCGCGCGCTCACCGGTCAGGGCGACCTTTGGCCGCTGTGGGATCTCATCACCGAAGAGCACGTCGCGCTGGTGGTCGCGGGCGAAATCGATTACGCGACCATGCATCACAAGCGTACTGAATGCTTCCTCGCCGAGATCGGCATTCTGGCCGACGAAGACCAGGTCAACGGCTTCGAAAGACGCCGCCGTGAAATTCTCACCCGTTCGTGGCAATTGTTTGAAGATGTCCTCCCGTGCCTGGAATGGCTGCGCGCCGCGGGCGTCCTCGTCGCGGCCGTCACGAACGCCTCGGGCGCGCATCAGCGCAAGAAGATCGCCGACCTCGGACTCGCCCGGTTCTTCGACCACGTGGCCATCGCCGGTGAACTCGGAGTGGCCAAACCGGACCCGGCGATGTTCCACTCGGTCTGCCTCGGCCTCGGCTGCGACCCGGCGCAGGCCGTCCACGTCGGCGACAAGCTCGACACCGACGCCATCGGCGCACGCGACGCCGGCCTGGGCGCCGTCTGGCTCGACCGGGACGGCATCGCCGAACGCGCCCCGGCGGGCGTGCACACCATCGCCGGCCTCGACGAGCTGCCTGAGCTGCTCGTTTCCGAGTTCGCGAAGCTCGGCGTCCCCGTCCAGCGCGCTACGGAGACCCCCGCTTTCACGGTGCGGAACAGCGTGCTCTAGTATTCTTTCTCGTGCGGCACCGAGCCGGTCAAGATCGGAACGGTACCTCACTGGGGTATGGTGTAATTGGCAGCACGACTGGTTCTGGTCCAGTTAGTCTAGGTTCGAGTCCTGGTACCCCAGCTGGAGAACTCTCCGGAGTGAAACACAGAGTGACCCCCCTGCGAAGGCGGGAAACCCGGTCTGGTAAGTTTCTCCACAGCAACACAGCAGGTGAACAACTGAAGATCTCCTCCTGAAGGAGAAAGATCCTAGCCCCCGTCGTCTAGCGGCCTAGGACGCCGGCCTCTCACGCCGGTAGCGTGGGTTCGAATCCCATCGGGGGTACATACAGGTATCGCGCAAAGAGCGCCGATCATTTTGATCGGCGCTCTTTGCTATTTCGGGAGCCGATACCTGATCTGCCGGCAGTTCAAATTCACGGTGAGCTGTGTCACCTCGAAGAGTGTCCGGAGCAGGGTGCCGTCCACAGTGGCCAGTCCGGCCACGTCTTGCCGCTCGTCGGGCCGTAGGCTCGCAGAACATCCACTTGGGTACCGGTGGCTCATGGACGGGTTTCGGCGACCAGGCCGACTTGTACGGCTCGTTGACTTTGCCGCGCCGAGACTTCGTGGCCCGCCGGTTGAAGACTTGCTAGCCGGTGGACTCGGGGTTGATGTCGATGTCGCAGACCGCGCTCCTGCCCCAGCACCCCCGAGTTCGCGCCTTGCCGGGCGCGGTCGGCGGTGGATGGTGCTCGAGATCTGCGTGACGGTCTCGGCCTGGCGGCCGTCCCGGTTCGAGATGTTCCAGCCGTCTCGTACGTGGGCGCAGAGCCCGCCCCAGGATTGCTCGAGGGTGTTGAGGACTTCGTACCCGGCGAGACTGGTTGATGCGGCGTTGGCTTGTACCGGCCGGTTCGCGAACCGGGGATCCGGCTCATGATCCCGTTGGTGGCGCTCAGGGTTGCGTAACGCGGTCGCGCACCTGTACGTACCGCCGGATGCCGAAAAGCCGCAACGCGCGGCCGCGCTTGCGAGAGATCCGCGGCAAAGCGGTGTCGGCGTCGATGATCGTGGGATCCACCACCTCGTGGCTTTCGCCCTTCGTCTCGATGGTGGCATGCCCCGCGGCGAGCATGTTCTGCAACCAGTCGACCTTCGTTCCGTACGGCAGGGGAATGATAAAGCCGTTCTCGGTGCGTTCCGCCACCACCGGTGTGGCGTAGGGGTTCCCGGAGTGACGTCCGGTATGCCGGAGTACGGCGGCATACCAGTGTTTCCGGCCGGCCAGCCGCAGCATCACCGGATTCAGGACACGTTTGTTGAAGGTACGCACGGTGTTCCTGGTCCGGATGTGCTTTCCTGTCACCATTTCAGGCCTCCCTGGCTCCGTATGTGCACAGGCGATGTTCCCGGCCCGTCCCGGCGCCGGTGAGGGGCCGAAGCCCCTTGACCGTGGGACCTCTGGCTGCGCTGGCCGAGGCCGGCGCACTGTATCCGCGACCGAGAGAAAGAGCGAAGGCTTGTCGTATTAGCCCGGTGTCCACAATGGATTACCAACTCTTTCGTTCTATCGAGGGGTACGGCGCAGGTCCCGGTGGTCGTGAGTGGCGGTTCGGCTTGGAGCGGGCCGGTATTCCCTTGCCTGCTGGACCTGACCTCGTCTTGGTGCCGCGGTGGAGCTGGTGCGGGTGGGCGGGGAAGATTCCGGGCGTTCAGCGTCCGGAATCTTCCCCGCTTCGCGCTCGACAACGGAGCTCTGCTCATTCCGGACGGAGTTGCCTCGGCGATACGGGATGTTCGGCCGCGCTTGTGAGGGTCTTCTCGAGCGATCGTCACTGTTCGACGGCGTCGTGCTCCAACAGGATGCGATGGGCTTCCTGAGCGGCTTTGGCGGCGTGGTCGGTCGTGGGTTCGCTGGTGGGGAGCTGCTCTAGCCCGCGGGCGAGCGCGCCGACGGCTTCGGAGATCGCCCGCACCTTGTCCTCCAGTTCGTCGATCCGCGCATGCTCCCCGGCCACGCGGGGACGATCGGCCGGGGCGTGAGCCTCGCCTTGGAGCTCGCCGCGCAGGTTCGCGGGCATGAGCGCGAGGACGTGTTCGAGCTGCCCCGGTGAGCACAACGCACCCAGCGCCGCGGACACGGCGCCCGCGGTCGCGGGCACGTCAGCGGGTTCGATGCCGGCTTCGTCGGCGAAGCGGCTGGTGAACCAGGTGTTGTCATACCGCATGGGCACCCGGCGGGGTGTCCATCCGTCGTAATAGATACCGCGCAACAACTCGGGCAGTTGAGCACCGAAGTGCACCGCGCTGTCGACGGTGAGCCGGTCGCGCACGAGATGCAGCCATGTGCGCAGCACGCGAAAGGCGTAGCGGCGGTCTTCGGTGCCGAGGCTGTGCGCGACAGCCGCCAGCCACTCGTGTGCTCTCTGCTCCGCGTGGGCGAATGGGATCGTCCGGTGTGTCACGAGTACCTCCCAGCCGGTTCGGTGGGTCGTTCCAAGCAGCGGTTCCTGAGGATCTGTCGGCGTCAGCAAGGTCCTCGGCGCCGACGCCATCCGCGGTGCCGATCCATTTCGGACTGTGCGAGTGACAGGAACCATGCTCCCGGTTCGCACTGCCATCGTCATCGCCTCGGCCTCTCGCAATGGAGCCAACCGGCCTGCCGGCGTTCCCGAAACCAGTCCGGTCGCGCGCCTTGACGTCCTGCCCTCGGGCAGGCCGGTATCCAGCATGGCCGCGCTCGCACCCTCGGGCCAGAGGTCCGAAGTCCCGTATTCCCCGGGTCGTTGGCCACCGCGGGGCTCGATCCGGTGTGTCATGGGTGCCTCAGGGACCTTGGTCTCTTCTGACCGGGGACACCGCGGCGCACACTACGAAGCCTGGGAAACACGAGAGCCGACAGGAGGACATGATGACGACCGCACGGGACATCATGCATGCGGGTGCTACGTGTATCGGAGAGCGTGACACCCTGAAAGTGGCCGCACAGCGGATGCGGGAACTCGATGTCGGCGCGCTGCCGATCTGTGGTGACGACGACCGGCTTCACGGCATCATCACCGACCGCGACATCGTGATCAAATGTGTCGCCATCGGCGGTGACCCGAGCGTCATGACCGCCGTCGAACTGGCTCAGGGGACCCCTCACCTCGTGCGTGCCGACGCCGAAGTGGAAGATGTGCTCGAGGTGATGGAACGGCATCGGGTTCGGCGGGTGCCGGTCCTTGACGAGCACCGGCTGGTCGGGATGATCAGCGAGGCCGACCTGGCCCGCCACCTCCCCGAGGCCGCGGTGGGGCGCTTCGTCGAAGCCATTTGCGCGGCGAGCTGAAGGCCGGCCTGGGAACAAGGGCGAACCGTGGCACACGGTTTCAGCCGTCGTGGACGGCGATTCCTTGTTTTCGACAGCTACGAACGTGTGATCCGTCGGTTGGCGCCCACATGCGGTCACGGCACGAGGTGCCAGGCGTTCATTCAGCCGGGCTGCCGGACGTCAGCCTGAGATATCGGACGAACCAGTCCCGGGCCAGCGCCGCGGCCCGTTCGAGCGTGCCGGGTTCCTCGAACAAGTGGGTGGCACCGGGCACGACCGCTATTTCGCAGTCGCATGGCATGGCCGCCCGCGCGCGCCGGTTGAGGTCGAGTACGACTTCGTCGTGTGCGCCCACGATGAGCAATGTCGGTGCGTGGACAGAGCCCAGCCGCTGTGCGGCAAGGTCGGGTCTGCCGCCGCGCGAGACGATGGCATGGACGGTGACCCCGGAGTCGGCCGCGGCCCACAACGCCGCGCCGGCCCCGGTGCTGGCGCCGAAGTAGCCGACGGGCAGGTGAGCGGTGTCCGGCTGTGTCGTCAGCCAACGCGTGACCTCGATGAGGCGATGCGCCAGCAGTTCGATGTCGAAGACGTGGGTGCGGTCGAGTTCTTCGCGTGGGGTCAGCAGGTCGAACAGCAAGGTGCCCAAGCCCGCGTCGTTGAGGGTCGCGGCCACGTAACGGTTGCGCGGGCTGTGCCTGCTGCTGCCGCTGCCATGGGCGAATACGACGACGCCGACGGGGTTTTCGGGAACGGTGAGATGCCCGGCCAGACCGACCCCTCCCACGACCATCTCGACATCGTCGTCGCGCATGATCGGATCCGCCGCGCCCATCGCGGTGGCGGCAGGTTCCGGGGCCGGCAGGGCGGCGCGGCGGAGCAGGTCCGCGACTTCATCGTCGGAGGTTTGCCGGAAATCGCGGTACCACCGGCCCACGGCGACGAACCAGGTGGGTGTTTCGAGGCAGATCACCTCGTCGGCGACGCGGCGGAGTGAGACGACCGCGGTGGATGCGCCCACCGGCACGGCCAGCACGACTTTCGCCGCGCCCTGCGCCCGGGCGACCTGGCAGGCGACGCGGGCGGTGGAGCCGGTCGCCACCCCGTCATCGATGACCAGCGCGGTACGGCCGGACAACGGAATTCGTTCTCGTCCGGCGCGGAATCTTTCGACCCGGCGTCGCAGCTCTGCCCGCTCGGCTCGCTCGACCGCCGCGAGTTCCTGACCGGACACGCGCGCACAGCGCACGACCTCCATGTCGACGACCCGCACGTCGTCCTCGCCGATGGCACCCATCGCGAGCTCCGGCTGGTAGGGCACGCCGAGCTTGCGCACCATGATCACGTCGAGAGGGGCGGACAGCGCACGCGCCACTTCGAACGCGACCGGAACGCCACCCCGAGGCAACCCGAGAACCACGGTGTCCTCATCGCGGAATGCTTCCAGGCGCCGGGCCAGGCGACGTCCGGCATCGGCGCGATCGGCGTATGTCATCGCGAACCTCCGGTTCTCCTGCCTCCGGTTCTCCTGCTCAGACGGCCCGGGAAAGGCACGACAACCGAGGTTGGCAGTCGCGAGGCGTCATCGGCAGAGTCCACGGTCGCCTCGGGTGGGGCCGTTCGGCCTTCCGTTCCCGCCGCTTGAGCGGGCAGGCCGGTCACGAGCGGCGTCCGTGGGCGCGCTGCTCTGCCAGGGCTGTGACCTGGTCCCGTCTGGTGCGAGTGCGGTAGTCCGATGGTGGTCCGCGCGGTCGGTGGTTTCCACGAGAAGGTCTTTGGTCTCCCGTGCTTCGGGCAGGGAGGCCCTGACGCCGGGGTCTGCTCCCGGTGTTCCCTGAAACGGCTGAATGGACGCAATCGCGGGAGGTAAAGTCATGAAAAGGGCGTGCGTGGTGGCCGTCATTACCGCAGTGATCGGGCTGGCGGCCGGCGGTGCCGGCAATGCGGCCGAAGCCGATAGACACGTCCAGGGGGCTCAACCGACGTTCGAGACCCATTTGCATGAGATCGGCACGCGCGGCGCATATGATTCTCATGCTGAATTCGTCGAGATCGCCAATCGCGGCCCCCGGGTGCTGCCCCTCGGTGGCTATCGGGTGCTGGCGACGCTTCATTCCCACGCGGTGGAGCTCGCGCGCATTCCGGACGACGCCCTGCTGCGACCGGGCGCGGTGTATCTGCTCGCGAGCGCGCGGTTCGTGGGAGGCCCCCCGCCCGACCAGATCTTCAGCATTGCCGAGGATATTCCGGAAGTGTTCACGATGACGCTCGTCACCCCCAGGGGCGAGGCCGTGGATGTCGTGACGACAGTGCGGACCTTGCCTCCCTGCGGGTCGCCCGCGCCCCGTCCCCCGAACGGGCTTTGCCTCAAGCGGGTCCGGTTCACCGGCGACAATTCGAAGGATTGGGCCGTGGCGAGGTGCACTCCAGGCGTATACTGAATACGCGTCGAACTTCCTCGTAGTCGCACTGTTCGGCCGGCGTGGACGGACCGTCGATGGCGCGGACGAGGCCTCGAAGAGGCGTTCAATGTCGACTACGTGGACGCGGCGCCGGTGTTCGTGGTTCACGGTCACAAGAATTGCCGGAATGGGAATCACCTTGTCGGCATCCCGGCGAAGGCTCTTGCCGTCAGGCCGTCACGGCCGTCAGCTCCGTGCCGGTATCCCCGCGCGTACGGATGTTCTTCAGCGTGGCTCAGAGTTCTCCGCTGCGCGTTGTCGGTGGAGGGCGAAAGTCGGTTGGTGAGGGACCGGCAAAGGGTCTGAGGCCGACTCCCGGTCAAAGTCGCCCTTTTATGCCCATCAAGGTCACACTGAGCATTGTCTGCACCGCGATGAAATCGGTCAGGACTTCGTTTCCTCTGCGGAAGAGGTCGTGGACTTGCTCCACGCCTGCCAGATTGTTGTATCCGGCGACCGACGCCGCGAAGAATGTTTGCGCCTCGCCCCATTTGTACTCGATCGCCTTCTGGGAAGCTTGAATATCGTCGGTGATCGTCTGCCGCACGTTTTCCAGATCGCGTTTGGTGTCGTCGCTGCTCATGGTGCTCTCTTGGTCGCCGGGAAATGGTCGGTGGTGGGGCTCGTGAGTGGTAAGGACGGTTCTAACCGTCCTTACCACTCACGAGGCTCGCCACCAGGACACACCACGCACGGTATGTCTGTCGGCGGCGCTCGTCATCGGCGGTCATCGCTCGCCGGCGTGTCGCGCCGGGCCACTCATGTCGTTGTTCCCATCCGTTCGTCGTCATATGGAGGTCAGGGAGGGGTCACCGGCACTGGGGGCCTTCACCGGGCACGGTGAGTGGACATCGATCGGAGAATCGCTTCCAGTTCGTCGACCGGCATTCCGCACAGGTCCGCGAGCAGGCCCAAGGCCAGCCCCTCCAGTACTACGGTCTTGGGAGGTTTCTCCTGGTGCAGGAGGGTTTCGGCCCACTGTCGCAGCGGACCGAGCTCCGGTCGCGTGTCGGCGGCGACGTGCTGGAGATCCAGTTGGATCCGCACCGGGGCGTTGGCCCCCACCCGGCGCTGGACGTTCGTGATCAGATCGGCGGGGAGGACGTTCATCGGCATGCACAACTCGAAAAGGCGTGCCACTGAGAGTTGCCGGGTACCCAACTCGTACGAGGCGAGCGTCTGTATCGACATCTTGGCGCCCATGTGCTGGATGAGCATCCTCCTCGTCCAGCCATTCGCCTGACGGACCTTCTTCAGCTCCTGACCCAAGATCTTTTCTACGCTGCAGGTGCCCTCCGCGGATTCGTCTTCAGGGGCGAGCGGCGCTTCGTCGTGTTCGGGCCGGTGCCTCTTGTCCAGAAGACCGTGGAACGCCAAGGCTCGCATGACCTCGACTTTCCTGCATTTGAGGACAGTTGCGATCTCGCTGACGGTCTGTCCGTCCTCGCAGTACATCTGACGGAGTTGCCGTCTCCCGGCCGGCTGTAGCAGGGACCTCTTCGGCAGTCCATAAACGAACACATGCCGGTAAAGGCTCTTCTGGCCGATGTGGAACCGTTTCTGAATCTCGGGAACGGGAATCTCCAGATCGAGCCACGCCTCGATGAACGCTGTCCTCATGTTTCCCCGCGCCATGTCGTTGTCGTGCGCGTCGCGGTTGTGGTTTGCGTCGGATGTCACCGGCCGCGTCGACCTGCGTTCTGGTCGTTCAGCATTCCAGGCGTCTCCCGCGTATCACCGTGCCGATGTCCGCCCGGCAACGACGGGCGGCGGTTTTTCCTGCATGAGCTCATGATCGACTCCGCTCGTGGCTGGGGTGATTCCGCTGACCTCGGAGGGAAATGGGAACTCCTGGGCGCTCTTGGCTTGACATGCCGGTCGTGTTCCCGGACATGGAAGCCGGGACCGTCGTCCTGGCGCAGCGCGGCCTCGCCACTCGTGACTTTCGCCCTGTCAGGGCGATCGAACGGCGTGAACGTCAAGTCTTGCGTTGAGTTCGGCTGGACTGTTGTGCACATGTGCCTGTCTCTGTGCCTGCGCGGGGTTCGTCAAAAGCGTCGTTGACAGATGCCGAGATGGAGTGTCAGTCGGATTTGATGGACAGCCGGCCTTCCTGGTCGGGACAGGGCTTGCGTGAGCGAGCACGCCAGGCACGGAGGTCCATTCATCGTTCGAAAGTAGCGGGGATGCACTTGACTTGCCAGGGGGCCGGATGGCGGTGGGAAGCGAGTATCACCGCCTGCTCGAGGTCCCCGGGCAGCGTGGTCAGGTGACGAGCGCAGCACGACTTCGGCCGGCGCAAGAGCGCGCTCGGACGGAATCCGGCGGTGGGAATTCGGAGGCCAGGCGGCCTCCCCGCTCCGCCCGGAGCGACCTGGCGGCGAGCGGTGGCTTCAGGATCGTCCTGGTCGCGAACCCCTCGACGCAAGCTGAGCGCGACATTCGTGGCCTGAAGGCGTGACCCGGGCCGCCGGCCGCCCCGGGCGTCTCGTCCCGAACGGCAGCGCGCGTCAGGTATGTAGACAGGTACTTGTACGGGTGTCGTCCCGGCGGAACAGAGGCAACCTGATAGGTGCTTTCAGCGGACCCGGAAAGGTCGAGACCCACATGGTGCCAAGTGTTTCACCACCTTCGCGAGCCCGTCTCCGGCTGGTCTCGCCGGAGGACGCGGCCACGACCGGGTCGGCGAGCGGTCTCAAGGACCGCTACAGCGGGATCGCCGACCGGCGGCTGGCCGCGATCCTCGCCGCCGAGGACGTGGCCGAAGAATATGGGCTGAGCGCGCATGTGCGCACCACCTGTTACGTGCACCGATGCTGGGTGCACCAGTGCATCTCCGATCCCTTGCACGTGCTGGTCGTCACCGGGCACCGCTGGTGCCGGCGCTGCGATCGCACGGTCGACGTCGAGATCGACGAGACCGCGCCGGGTTCGGTCGAGCTCTATTGCGACGGCTGTGGTGTCCCACCTGACACCGTCGCGAACCGGGAAGTGGTCTTCTCCTGCCGGAGCAGCCTCGTCGCCATGTACGGCGGCGAGGCGTCGACGCCGTACGTGGTGCCGGACTGCTGAGGCCGGACTGTGCTGACCGAGCGAACGCCACCGAACCCACGCCTGCCATAGCCGTTACCGGCGACGGCGAACGGCCAGGCCAGGGAGCGAAGAACCTTGCCGGCAACGCGAGGCCGGCGATTCGCTCGGCCATGCCTGCCGCGATGGTGCTCATGTCCGTGAACAGGGGTTCCAGTTCGGTGGGAACAGCATGGGCGGGTGGCTGGAGCGAGCCGTGTCGGCGACGTGGGCGGCAAGGTCGCCCATGCGCTCGATCTTCTCGGCGCCGGCTTCCTTCTTGCGGAATGTTTCACGTCGGCCAGTGGCGACTATGCGCCATGGCGATACCTTCAGCTGTTCATGGAAGGCTGCGATGCTGCTAAAGCCGTACGGAAAATAATCTGATGCGGGAGGATCGATGCAGACGAAATGGCAAGTTCGCGGCCGTTCGGCTGTCGCGCTCACGGCTGGTGTCGCTCTCCTGTCGGGCGGATCGGCGCTGGTGGCGCACGAGGCGTCGGCGGCTGATCGCAAGGACGTCGGGGAAATCAGGATCTGCAAGCAGGTTCGTGGCTTTGAAGACGTGAAGCAGAAGTTCAGATTCATCATCCGTCAACCTGGCGAGGGAAAGATCGCCGAGTGGTTGTTGCGTGGCTGGGAGTGCCGCACGGAGTCAAGACTTGCGGTCGGCAGTTACCGGGTGCGGGAACAGGACATGCCCAGGGACTGCGAGGTCGTCAACATCAGGGTGCAAGGACCTTTCGAGCGCATCAATGTGAAGAACGCAACCGCCGTGGTCAAGGTCGAGAGGGACAGGACCACCACGGTCATCTTCGTCGACTTGTGCCGGAAACCGAAGCTGTAGGCCCCTTGCGCGAGTCTCCGACGGCGGGGACTCGCGCCTCACTTGGCCGATGCCTTCCGGGGCCACTTCGAACTGGGGGACTGTTGCCGCGTTGCCCGGCCGCCTTCGGCCTCGACGACCGCGTTCTCGCCGCGACCAGGACGGACGCGGGTCGGGGGGTCTTGCTCAAGGACGCGAGCGGCGGATGCTGCGACGCGATGTCGTCGCGCATCCCGCACCTTCGCGCGAGGACTCGACGACACCGAGATCGCCGAGTGGCCGTACGTCGCCGCTTCCAGCTTCTCGGACGTTGTTCGTCAGGAGCCTCACGTCGACCGGTTGGCCGTGGATGGCGGCTACCGGCAGAGTCCCCGTAGAGGGAAAATGGTCAAGGACACGATCATGGAAGTCGGTGCCATCGTGACGCCTGAGCGTGTGCTCGACTGAGAGCTGTCCGGAGATCGTTGTTGTGTTCCGGGTTCACCTGAGCGCTCGGGCGAACTTGCCGGGTATCGACATAATCCCGTTTCCAGTACCCAAGTCAGGGTATGCGTCATTCCTGATGAGAGCGCCGGGACCTTTTGCTGAACGATCTTCGGTAATACACTTCCCGAATGCGCATCAGATCCCGAATCGCCGCGGTTATCAGTGTCGCTTTCGCGCTGGTGATTGTCCTGGCGCTGATCCTCATGCTCGGTCGTGGATCCCAAGAAACGCCAGAGGCCCTCGATCTGGCCCCGCGTATCTCGTCCTTCGCGGCCGGGCTTGATCCAGAACGACCGTACCGGCCACCGGATGTGGCGGAACGACGTGCCGGGGCCGAGGGGTTCACTGTGCTCCTCGACGGCGGAAACGCGGCAGGAACCCGGCTGCAGGAGCTGGGATTCTCCATTCAGGACGGTGTCGACTCGGCGACCGGCCGACGTTACACGCTCGTGATGAACGAACCTGGAACCGATCGTGCCTGGGGCCTTTACCTGATCGATCGTTCGGCACCCCCGTCGATCGTTGTCGAGATACCGCATCCCAACTCGGACCTGCGCACCGAACAGATGGGATTGTCCTATTTCAGAATGGTTCCCGGTGCGGTGCTCCTGATGGCGGGAGCTCACCGGCGTGCCGGTACACAGGCGGATGTCGCGCACCGGGAGAATTCGATGTTCCACGCGATTGCCACAGAATTGGCCGAACGCGGATACGGTCAAATCCAGTTCCACGGATTTCACGACTCGAGCCAGCCCGGCAAGGATATCGTGCTCTCCGCGGGGGCGGCCAGGGTCGATGACACGGCGTGGCGCATGGCCGACCGGCTGACGGTGGCCGGATTCACGCTGTGTCATGCGTGGGCGGAATCGTGCCGCGGCCTCGAGGGTAACGCCAATGTGCAGGGGAAAATGGCGGCTGCCAACGGTACGGCCTTCATGCATATCGAGGTGAGTAGCACGATTCGCGCCGACGAGCGCAGCAGAGAGGCCGTGGTGCGCGCCCTCGTCGCCGCACGCGCTGCGAGCTACTGAAACCACGGAACCGTGCCGGCCGGACTCGCACGCGCACCCGCCGCTGGTTAGTGAGGTGGCTGCTGAGGCCGTCGGCATGCTGAGCAGGTCTGCCCTGTTGGACGTGCCTCCCTTCCTGGCGCATGACGGCGAGTAGTCGTCATTGACGAGGTTCCGCCGACGATTCATATAACCAGGGGCCAGAAAACCAGGTCATCATGCGTTAGCGAAAACGAACGACGGATGGCAAAGGAGCGCGAACGTGCCGGGCGGATGAAGGCGGTAGAGCCTGCTGACGACGCCCGATCCATATTCTCTGTGCTTCTCGGAAGTGAGGGTGTCATGCAGGCCCATTCGAATCCATTGACTGGTGGTGTTCTACGTAGCCGCACATGTCTGTTCCTGACAGTGTTCAGCGTCCTCTTCGCCATGGTCTTCGTAGGTGGAGCGTCGGCAGAGCAGTCCGGTGCCGACCACACGGACAAGCTCGCCGACGGCGGTGAGCAGTCGCACCGTGTGACCTTGTTGACCGGTGACGTCGTCACGTATTTCGAACGTGCCGGCGGCCAAGCGGGGGTGTCGATCGAGGCGGCTCCCAGGTCTGGGGAGCCACCCCTCTTTCAGACCAGGACCGATTCGGACGGCTTCTCGGTGATCCCCTCGGATGTGGCGCCCTACCTGGCGTCCGGGGCGGTCGACCCGGAGCTGTTCGACGTCAAGGAACTCGTCCGGGAGGGCCTGACCGATGCGAAGAGCGACAAGCTGCCGGTGATCATGAGCTACCGGCAAGACACCCCTGCCGACGTCGTCACCCGACAGGCGGATGCCTTTCCCGCGAGCGACCGGACATTGACCCTCCCCACCATCAACGCGGCGGCTGTGAAAGTCCATCGCGCCGAGGCGGGAGCGTTCTGGCGGGCACTGATCGGCCAAGGCGGCGACCCGCAGGCGTTCAGTGGTGATGTGAAGCTCCGCCTCGACCGAAGGGTCAAGGTGAGCGATGACGAGAGTGCGGCGCAGATCGGTGCTCCCGAGGCTTGGCGGGCCGGGCTCGACGGCAGCGGTGTCACCGTGGCGGTGCTGGACACCGGTATCGACGCCGCGCACCCTGACCTGGCGGGCCGGATCGCGGGTTCGCGGAACTTCACCCCGGACCCGGACGCGAACGACGGGTACGGCCACGGCACGCATGTGGCCTCGATCATCGCCGGATCGGGCGCGGCGTCGGCGGGCAAGTACCGCGGCGTGGCCTCGGGGGCGAAGCTGCTCAACGCCAAGGTTCTCGACAACACCGGTTATGGCGAGGAATCACAGCTCCTGGCCGGTATGGAGTGGGCGGCCAAGTCCGGCGCCCGGGTGATCAATCTGAGTCTCGGCGCGGGGCCTTCAGATGGCAGCGACCCGCTCAGCGAGATGGCGGACAAGCTGACCGCGGCGACCGGCGCGCTTTTCGTGGCCGCCGCGGGTAACACAGGTGGGACCGCCATGGTGGAAGCACCGGCGGCGGCGGGTACGGCGCTCGCGGTGGGCGCGGTGGACAAGACGGACAAACTGGCCGAATTCTCCAGCAAGGGACCGCGGCTGACCGATGCGATGGTGAAACCCGAGATCGTCGCGCCGGGCGTGGACATCGCCGCCGCCCGTGCCGCGGGAACCAATCTCGGGACACCGGTGGGAGACCGTTACACCCGGCTCTCCGGTACGTCCATGGCCACGCCGCATGTCGTCGGCGCGGCGGCCATTCTCGCCCAGAAGTATCCGCAGTGGCGGTCAAGCGAACTGAAGGCGATGCTCACCGCGACGAGTAAGGAGATCGGGGCCACCTGGTACGAACAAGGCGCGGGCCGAGTCGACATTCCCAAGGCACTGGCGAGTACGGTGCTCGCACCGACGTCGATCTCCTTCGGACGCTTGCCTGGCTCGACCGGTAGCGCGAAAGTGAAGCGCCCGGTGACCTACACCAACCTCTCCAATCGGGCCGTCACGGTCTCGCTCAAGGCTTCCTTGACGACGTGGAAAGGTGAGCCGGCGCCTGCCGGCATGGCCGTGCTCGATTCCGACACCCTCGTCGTGCCGGGCGCCGGAAAAGCCACGGCCATGGTGACGATCGATCCCGGCACCGGCCCGTCCGGTGCCTATGGCGGCGTGGTCACGGCGAAAACCGCTGATGGCAAGGCCGAAGTCAGGACACCGATCAGCTTCTACAAAGAGCCTGACATGGTCTCCTTGACCGTGAAGCTGATCGATTCCCAGGGCAAGGCGCCTGCGGCGCAATCGCTGACCGTCATTCGTGACGACTTCGACTGGATCAATCTGAAGAACAACGATCCGTTCCTTCCGCCGGTCTATCCGGTGACGGTGAAGGGCGGCGCCGGCGTCATCTCCGTGCCGAAGGGGCACTATTCGGTGACGGGCACGATCGCCGAGAAGAGGGGACAGACGCGGCGTGCCAGCCTCCTGGTCGCGGCCGGTGTCCCCGTGGACAAGCCGAGCACCATCGCCCTGGACGCGCGCGCCACCGTGCCGATGCAGATCGAGACTCAGGAGCTCACCGACACCAGAGAGCGGTTCACAGCGGTACAGCGCACTATTCCCGGCGCACCGGTTGCCTTCGCGAGCGGTGTTCTCACGTCGGGAACCGGCTGGAAGATGTTCGTCACCCCTGCCGCTCCTGCCGGGCGCGGAACAGTGGGATCCCAGGACCATCTGACGCTCGGCCAGGCCCTCGTCAGCCTGCGCGTCCGGACCCGGGCCGGCGAGCAGATCCTGCACCCCGAGTACGATCCCGCCGCGATCGCCGGGAAGTTCGCCGGCGAGCGGCAGGTGGCGGTGCCGTCTTCGATGGCCGTGCCAAGCTTCGAGCCCACCAAGGTTCTCGGCATGCTGACCGGTGACGCGGCTCAGCTGTCACTGGACCCGGTTGAAAGCGATCGGCTCGGGCAGCTGATCCGCGGCGGCGACGCCGTGCTTCTGCTGAACGTGCGGAATCAGCCGGAATACATGTACAACGTCTACTTCCGTGACCGGAACGGCGTGCCCGCACGCCACGTCAACAAGGTCGAGCAACGACGGATGGTGGCTATCGACACCCGCTATCACGGTGACCGCGCCGATCTGATCTACCGGAAGAAGTGGTTCGCCTTGCCCACGGACGCCCCGTCCAGCATCGCGCTCAGCGGGACCCAGTTCCAGGGGCCGGGCAAATGGACGGAGTACGTCGGGCCCGCCGACGACACGGTGTTCTGGAAGCGATACGTGACTCAGATGGCACCGGGCAAGGACGGCGTGCCGGACTTTTCGACGACCTTCACCATGATCGCGGAGAACATCTTCGCCACCGCGGGACGCGGATCAGAGGAACGGTGGTTCCAGTCGCCGATTCGCGGTGGAGCGGCGAGCCACAATACGGGCGCCTTCCCCGTACTGTGTTCGCTGTGCCGCGGCGATACCGGTGAGTTCCTGCCTGCCGCCCAGTGGATGGATTCCACGCCGGGGCATTACAGCGAACCGTGGCAGTCCGGGGAGTACCTCAGCAAGGTCGCCTTGCGTCAGGGTGATAAAGAGATTCCTGCCGTGTGGCGCCCAGGACTGGCCATTCCGCTGTTCCCGCTCCGCCCCGGAAACGGGACTTACCGGCTGGAGTCGGAGGACACGGTGCCGGACCGTCCGGCGTTCGGCTGGCCGAACAAGGCGGTGCACCGCCTGACGCCGCGGATCAGTACGGCATCGACTTTCGGGTCGGCCGGACCGGGGACCCTCCCTTCCGGGTACGGATGCCTCGACGGCTGGCGGAAGTGTAGCTACCAACCGCTCATCACCATTGATTACCAGCTCCGGCTTGATCTGCTCAACCAGGCCCCCGCCGGACAGCTCAACACCTTCGACGTCACAGTCGGTCACCATGACGGTGCACAGGGAGCGGGCCGGATCAACGAGTTCCGGCTCTGGTACTCGACGAATGACGGCGCCGGCTGGAACCAAGCGGAGGTGGCTCGCACCGGTGACGGCCGCTACACAGTACGGATTGCCCATCCTAAGCTCGGCGACACATCGGGGTTCGTCTCGCTTCGTGCCGAAGCTTCGGACACCGCCGGAAACCGGATGAGTCAAACTCTCGAACGCGCGTACGCGCTTACGGAACACCCTGCCCAGTAAGGCTCTATCCGATCGCCGCGCGATGGAGAAGTGATCTCCTCGCGCGGCGATCGGCGTGCTGAGGCCCCAGTGAACTCCTAGAACTGGAACACCGGCCCCGTGCTGATGCGGAGAACGCACTGGTTCCGGTAGGTGCGGTTGAAATACACCGGCTGACCTCGCCAGTCGCCCAACGCGGTGACCTTCACCGGCGCGTAAAGCCCGGGGCAGGGTTTGCCGGGTGCGCCTGGCAAACTCTCGAGATTACCGTGGGCGACATCGAGATCATGACAGGCGCCGGTTCCATGGGGATGGTTGCCGCCCGTCGGGTCGCAGTACAGGTACCGCGTGCGCGCGACGACCGACCCGGTCGGCCCGTCGGATACCTTCAGTTCCATTTGTGCGAACGGCTTGGGCTGTTGAGACGGTGGGTCTGCCACGGTAGCGGCGCTTGTCGCGCCGGCGGTTCCGGCATGCACGACCAGGATCATGGCCAGCAACGGCCAAAGAGCGTATTTGTGGATCACTTCGAATCTTCGCCTTCTTTCCGTCTACGTGTTCGCGTCTGACGATCGGAAGACATCCCGGGCAATGGGTACGCAGTCATCCGGTGCATCGCCTCTATCATGTTTTCGCGGTGCGTCGTCAGATCTCACGCGATTGAATCGTATGGCCGTCGCGCCTGCCACCACACAGTCCAACGGACGCGCGGACGAGGTCCTAAGACCCTGGTCTTGTCATCCAGGTAAGGTTAGCGTTCCTTCATGAAGCGGTCCCGTCTTGTGCGCGGCCGTTCGTGGAACAAATACGTTGGCCGAAAGTCTCTGTACGGGAGCGACCTCAGATGCCGGTCCGGGGAGCGTCATGATCGACTCGCCCAGCACCTACTGGCGGGAATCCGTCAAATTGCGCGAGTTTCTGATCCGAGTGGCGGCGAGCAGGTGTTCCCCGAGCGCCGACCCGGAGGACATCGTGCATGAGGCGCTCGTTCGCGGAGCCTGTTATCCCGACCTCGATCTGGAGCGACTACCGCAGTTTCTCGTCACGGTCGTGATCAGATTGTGTATCGACGAGAACCGCCGTACCACGGTGGCCGTACGAATGGCTCGGGACCGACGGCTGTTCCCGGCCAGTCCTCAAGATCCCTCCGAATCCGTATGTGACAGAGCCGAGGCGCATTGGCTCGTGCGCCGACTTGCCAACTTTCCGCAGCGTGACCGGAAGTTGGTGTCGATGGTCACCGATGGCCTGCCGTCCGCGGAGATCGCGAAAGTTCTGCATACCACTCCGCAGGGAACGTATTCGGCTCTTTACCGCATTCGCCGCCGGATCAACAACTGCTACACGGGTTAGCGCCTGATCCGTGCTCGCGGCCGGTTCGGTCACGGATTTTCTTCGGCCGAGTTCGGCCGGAGGGGGGCCGGACTTCCTGCTGTGCCATTCGAGTGATGAGGCGATGCGTCCAGGTGGTGGTCACCTGGACGTTGCAGCTCAATTGTGCAGGTAAAACCGGAGCCGAAGACAATTCGCATCCTACTCGGAGGATGTAATCGAACCACACGATCGGGTGTTGTGTCTAATTTGTGCTCGCGCCAGTATTGCATGACGTTAAGCATCGGTCGCGCGCTGACCGCTGGTCGGGCGAGATGGGGGGGTGATCGAAGCCTGAGGCCGTGACTCTGCGATGCGACGTTTTCTCATGAGTTGTGCCTCTGTTCGCTGACGGTCTGGTTATGCCGGGCTTGGCTGGTCGGGGCATGGTGCGCGCCTTGGATAGCTGCCTAGCGACGTGGGATTGATCGGCTGGGAATTGCCGGTTCTGCGCACGATGGCAAGGGTCGCCAGTGGATAGAAGGTTGTGATTCATGGAATCAGTGGAAATCAATTCGGTTGCTCGTGGCCGGTCGGAACGGAGAATCGCCACATCGTCCGGGCGAAGGCTATTGGCACTCGTCACCGGGGCGACGGACGGTATCGGCGAAGCGGTGTCGCATCGTCTCGCTGGGATCGTCGATACTCTGCTGGTGCACGGCAAGTCGGCTTCTCTGCTGAGTGCGCTCGCCGCCGAGCTGGCTCCGGCTCACCCCGGCACCAGTATCGTTCCGATCTTGGGTGACCTGCGTTCCTTTGCCGACGTGCGGCGTATGGCCGCGTCGATTCGGACGACCTTCGACCACATCGACATTCTCATCAACAACGCCGCTACCGCCGGTCAGCATCCACGCACGCTGACCGAGGACGGTAACGAGTCGATCTTCCAGGTGAATTACCTTTCTCCGGTTCTGCTGGTCGCCGAACTCTACGACCTGCTGCTGGCGGCTCGTTGTTGTCGCGTTGTCAACGTTGTCTGCGACATACATCGGCAGGCGAGGACGATAGGCCCGGGCTTTGCCGACAGCCGGCGCTATCATCCCCTGATCGCCTACGCGCAGTCGAAGTTCGCTTTGGCGGTGCACACCGCGTCGCTGGCGTCAGCCTTCGCGGAAAGCCGATGTACGGCAGTCTGTCTTGATCCTGGCGTCGCCGAAACGAAGTTGCGGCGAAAGTTGGTGGTGCTGCCGGGAGGCGTGGTTTCCGAGGCGGCCGACAACGTGCTGTATGCCGCTACGATGCGGCCGAAGGCACGCGAATTCTATCTCAAGGGCAAAGAGATCGTACAGCCGGAACCCGAGCTGCTGCGTGCCCCCGTTCGGCGAGCACTCGAAGAGATGACCGAGGATGTGCTCGGCAGGCAGCTTCCCTGGGCTGAAACATCAGAGGCGGGACCGTCTTCGGCATACTGCTGACGAAATCGGGATATGGATAAGGAAGTGCCGGGTGGAACAGTGCTGCGCCACTTGTTCCACCCGGCTTCCCTCTCCTGTCGCCGTCCCCGGGCGACTATTTCGCACTCCTTGTGACGATTTCGTACCTATCCCTGCGCTCGATCCATGCGCTGCCGTGGGTCCTATAATTCTGGATGAACACGCGAATCGTCAATCTCGAGCTATGGCGCATTCTGGCCAGTTTCGACTTCTCGCCAGGTCTTGCCGTCAGATCGAGGTGAGGTAAGCGAGAGGATCGAATGATGCTTGAGATTGTAGGTTTGGACGCAGCCGCGCAGACCGTCTATGAGTTCCTCGTCGACAGCCCGCCGGTCACCTTCGAAGACATCCGTGGTCAAACCGGGCTTGGAGGGGAGCAGCTTCGGCGACTGTTGGACAGGCTGGAGGCCCTCAGCCTGGTCATCCGTACAGAGCACTGCCCGCCGGCGTTCACGACTCCCGCCCCCGATGCCGCGCTCGAAGTACTGCTCCTCGAGCAACAGGAACGGATCAAGCGTGCCCGGATCTATGCCGAGCAACTCTCGGCTCGCAATCTCCGTACCGCCGTCGGCTGGGAGCCCTCCGAACTGGTCGAGGTCATCACCGGCGCGGACGCGGTGGCGCAACGGGTCGAACAGTTCCTCCGCGGTACCAGCAACGAGATTCGCTTCGTCGACAAGCATCCCTATGTGGTGGCACCCAAGGTGCTCGCCCCGGTCGAGGCGCAGATGCTGGAACGAGGTGTCGTGTTCCGCGCGCTCTATGACACGGCCGGACTGGAGACGCGCAGTCTGCAGACCGAGGTCGAACCCGCGATCGCGCGCGGGGAGCAGGCGAGGGTGCTTCCCGAGGCGCCGGTCAAACTCATCTTGTCGGACAGCCGCCGTGCCATGCTGCCGCTTCAGTCGGATCCGACCATGATCGAGAGCGTTGTCATCGTTCATCCCTCGGCTCTGCTGGACGCGCTGGGTGCGTTCTTCGAGGTGTTGTGGCGATCGGCCGTTCCGCTGTCGGCGGCGAACAGGGGGGAGCTGTCCGCGGACTCGATCAGCACCGAAGATCTCCGTCTCATCGGGTTGCTCACGGCCGGACTTCCCGACCAGGCCATCGCGCGGCAACTCGGATTGTCCTATCGCACGTTCCAGCGCAGACTGGTCTCCCTGATCGAATCACTGGGTGCCCGGACCCGGTTCCAGGCCGGCCTTCAGGTGGCCTTCCGTGGCTTGGTTCCCAACCCGGTCGCGGACAGCGCCCAGCGATCCGTCTCTCGAGCGCCGCAGGAGCCCTGACGTCAGGACCTGGCGGGCGCCACGGTGCCGAGAAAGTCGACCACCACCGGAACGACGGTTTCCATGTCCTCGGTGTGCGGATAGTGCCCGGCCCCCGGGACCATCACGACGGTCGCCGGACCACCGAGACGAGCCGCGGTGTTCTGCGCCTCGACGGTGGGATCCCGGAAGTCCGGATCCTGGTCGCCCATCAGAACGAGCGTGGGACAGGTGACCTGGCCGAGCGCGTTCTCCGCGGAGGTCCGGCTGCTCCTGAGCATTTCCCTGGCGGCCGCGAACCGGCCGGGCTCAGCGAGGTTGTCGGCCAGTTCCTGACGGCGCAGTTCGAAATTGTCCGGTTTCTCGAAGCCGAAAAGCTTGGGCCAGTAGGACATCCACAAGGTCTGTCCCAGCCGCGGCAAGGTCGCCAGCCGCATCATCGCCCTCTCGGCCGGGCCGAGCTGCACGTCCCGGACGACGGCGCCACTGAGAATCACCCCGGAGACCAGTTCGGGCGCCTTGCTGGCGGCGATGACGGCGGCGCCGCCGCTGAAACCGTTTCCGAGCAATACCACCGAGTCCGCATCATGCGCGCGGGCGATGGCGAGCAGATCGTCGGCGACGTCATCGGCCGAATAGGACGGCCAGCTTACGGTCGAACCACCATGGCCCCGCAAGTCGGCCGAGATCACCTTGAAGCCGGCGGACGCCAGATCTTCGGCGAGATAGGTGAAGGTGCTCCTGAGATCGCCGAGACTGGGGGAACACACCACAAGCCGGCCTTCCCCGATCACCGTGCAGGCGATTTTTCCGCCGGGTCGTTCCACAAAACGAGTACTGCTGCCGTTCATTGGAGCCTTTCGAAGAGGGTGCCGCCCGGCGCCCGGACCGGCGACCGGGCGGCACCACGGGATCAACGCCTGTCGCGGTTCAGCAGCCGATGGCCAGATACTGATCGAGGCGCAAGAGCTTCCCGGTCAGCTCTTCGGAAACACATCCGCGGTCGACATGGACCATCCCGGCCAGCCCACCCAGCCGTACCCCGAGGTCCACGCCGCTCGCCGCCACGGCTTCCGGCAGCGGGGCCGCGGTGGCGGCCGTGGAGGCCGCGACGGGGACCGCGATCACGGTCGCGGTGACGAGTAGAGCCGAGAAGATTCGACGCACGCTGATACCTACCTTTCTGCATTTGTTCAGGACGCAGCGATTCTTTCCGGGGTTTGCGGTAGGCCGGAAGAAGCCAGCTGACTGGCTCCCCCTGTGGCATATGGTGCGCGGCAGAATGGGTGAAGACGGGCTATGTGACGGAGCTCCCCGCTGATTGTTGGAGTTGGAAGAAGGCGTTGTTCAGTAACCTTCGCTTCAGCCAGGGGTTTCGGTTCAGTGATCGGTAGAACGTGGACCGCAGGAGCACCCTCAGCGGGTCGGAAAAGGTGAACATTCTTTCCTGTTGAAGTTGCAGTGAACGGGAACGCCGTACGCTGGGCTCCCTGATCCGCTGGAATTGCCTGGCCGCCATCGTCACTTCATCCCGCCCCTTGCTCAGCACCTCGGAGAGGAGCGGTGCGAGTGTCATGGCATCGAACAAGGCATGGCTCACCCCTTGGCCCAAGATCGGCGAGAGGGTGTGCGCGGCGTCCCCGATGAGCAGCAGGCCCGGCCGGGACCACTGGGGGACGACGCTCGTGAAGATGTCCAGAACCGAGGTGTCCGACCAGCTTTGGATACTGCCGCGGACCAGGTCGCCGAGCTCGGGAGCGAGTTCGTCCAGCCTGGTATGCAAACCCGTCAGACCTGCTCGTCGAAGGGTCTGGAGCCCGCCCTTGGGGATGTTGAAGCCGATTCGCACGAGGTCCGGATAGGTCGGGATGAAGAGGCCGTGGCGGCCACCGGCGATCCGGATGTGGTAAGTGTCGCTCGTCCAGTCCGGTGGAGCGGGAAGCTTCAGCCACACGACATCGCGCTCCAGCGGTGTCCGGCGATAACGAAGGCCGGACATTTCGAGCACTTTGCTGTACCGGCCATCGGCTCCGACGGTCAGCCGTGCCCGGATCTCCTGCTCGCCGGCCGGACCTCGGCTGCGAATGCCCACGACTGCCCCGTCGGATTCCACGAGGCCGATCGCCGAAGTGTTCCGCAGCAGTGCGAAGCCGGTGTGCCGATCGGCTTCCTGCTCCAGGATGGCCAGCAAGGTCGGCTGAGGTACATCCAGCGGGTGACGATGGCGATGGGGAAAGTCGTCGAAATCGACTTCCAGAAGTGTTCGCCCGTGTTCCGTGAGCTTCATCTTCCGATTCACCAGCGCGCCGGCGGCCGTGATGCTCTCCAGGATCCCGAGACGAGCCAGCAGTGATACGGCGTCCGGGGAAATCGTTTCCCCTCGGAACGATCGGTTGAAATGACCGGTCTGCTCCACGACGACGACGTCGCATCCGCGGCGAGCGAGTTCCAGGCCGAGTGTCATCCCGGCCGGGCCGCCGCCGACCACACAGACATCCACGGATAGCTTATCCATTGAACCCCTTGATGAACGAGGCCGAGTATCCGGCAGTACGGAGGCGGAGGACGGAACGGACGATCCACAGCTTGGTCCGCAGCACATGACCGGGTGAGCCGTGTACGTCGTCGAACCGAATCGACTTGAACTTCGCCAGGTGCCGCTCGAGGAGGCGAGTGTCGGCGGAGGGAATGATCTCGTCCCGGAGGCTGACCACGGAATACACGGGCACCTTGACCCGGGCGAGCTCGTCGGGCCGGAGGGCGAAGGCGTCGAGACGTCCCGGAACCTCGCTTTTCGGGATTCCGAGGAGATGGGCAAGGGTCCGCTTCGTGGTTTCGGGTACCCCTGTCCACCAGGTGCGGTCCTGAAAGAAGGCCGATACCGGTGGGCCGACGGTCACCAGGCCGCGCAGCCGCGGGTCGTGTGCGGCGCAGCGCAGCGCGAGGTGCCCGCTGAAGCTCATGGCGACCGCGTATACCTCGCGAACCGGGGCGATCTCGCTGATCTTGTCGAGCAGGCCGGAAAGCATCCGCCAGCTGTCGTGGTCGTAGGTCATCGGGTTTTCCCCCACACCGGGCATTTCCGCGGCGACCGCGGCCATGCCGAGCTTCCTGGCCGCCGGCAGTGAGGGTGCCCATTGCTCCTTGACGCTCACGATCCCGCCGATGAACAACAGCAGCGGACGGGACGCACCGGGATCGAGGCCGGTGGCCCACACCGGCACGCGGTGCCCGGACAGCTCCAGCTCGAGCCGATCGATCCCTCCCCGGTCCGACCGCCATTGATCGAACTGGGCCACGCAACGGTGTGCGGCGCGCTCCTGCGCCGGGTTCGCCGGAAAGGGAAAGCGCGCCAGGTTGTTCAGCTTGCAGGCGTCGAGATGACGTCCCGTCCCGGCCATCCGGTCGGCGGCGAGCGCCCATTCCCCGCACCAGGAGCCGGGTCCCTCGCCGTCGGTGTGCTCGATGCGTTCGAGTATCTCCCGGCACAGCGCGCCGGGAAGGCCTTGCACCCGTGCGTGCAACCGGACGAGATCGCTCAGTTCGGTGAGGTACGACATCAGGGAACCGGCCCGCCGGCGTTCGGGCTGGTGAGGGTTTCCAGCCGGTCCTTGAGGTTGCCGAGGACGTCGGCCGCCGCGGCGCCGTCGATGACGCGGTGGTCGAAGGTGAGCGAGACCGGGAGGATCGGCATGATGCACATTTCCCTGTCGCGCACGGCGGGCCGGTCGGTGATCTTGCCCAGTCCGAAGGTCAGTGTGGTGCCACCCGAGGAGAAGAACCGGGCCACCGGCCGGTGGCCCAAGGACGTGACCGCGACGGTTCCCATCCGCCGGTGGCGGCTTCGCGGCCGGTTGGCCCAGCCGAAGGCGACACGTCCGATGGGGACCGGAAGCCGCTGCAGGGCGCGAGCGCCGCGAAGTTCGGGAATCTCTTCACTGGGCGTGTCCCGCAGGCGGTCCACGGTGTCCTGGATCGCATCGAGGCTCATGAGATCGATGTCGGGAACCACCACCGAAAGCACCGCCCGCTGGCCGGCGATCTCCTTGTCGAGGGCCAGCTTCACATCAACGGAACCGTGGTTCACGATGCGGGGACGGAGACCGCCCGCGCAGGCGGCGTTGGCCTCGGGGTACTCGGCGACGGCACGGCTGACGCCGCGCATCACGTAGCTCACCACGGAGTACTGCCGGTTCGCCGCCTGCTTGTGCGCCAGCAGCTTCGTGGCGTCCACTTCGGTGTCGAGGTAGACGGGGCTGGCGGCGCGGGCGAATCGGAGGAAGTGCCAGGTGTGCCGTCGCGCCGCGGGCAGCGACCGGATCGTCGTCATTCGGTGGTTCCCACCTGTGCGTGGAGGTCGGCGAGGCTGCGTGATTCGAGAAAGCGCGTGGCGGACAGGGGCCTGCCGGTCGCGGCTTCGAACGCGGACAGCAGTTTCAGCAGGTGGAACGAATCCCACCGCGGGAGCTGGTCGAAATCGGTCCGCAGATCGTCCTGGGTGAGGTACAGACCGCATTCCCTGGCCACGATTTCCAAGAATTCGTCGATACTCATTCGGCCACCCGATCACCGAGGCGTTCGTTCAGCCGCACGACGAGTTCGAGATGAGGTGGGTTCGGTGGAATCGTGCTCAGGTCGTGTGAGAACACCGTTTCGTCGTCTTCACTGTCGGGATCGGCGGTGAAACCGTTCATCGGATAGAAGTCCTTGACCTTGTCGTTCATACCGGTCAGCCGGAACGCGGCGGTGACCTTGGTGGCACCCGCCTGCGCTGCCTGGCGGAGGACCGTCCGCAGGCAGGCGGTCTCGACGTCTCGCGCCAGGACGCGGCAGGACAGGACGAAATTGTCGATATGCAGCACTGGGCCTCGCCGGCGCGTGAAGATCGCGCCGACCGTTCCGTATTCGCCGAAGCGGTCGGTGCAGCGGACCGCGATCACTTCCGTGTCCTGGCCCGCGATCAGCTCGAGCACGGCCGCGGTGTCCAGGCGGTCCGCCGTGAGGTTGAACCTGTTGGTGCGCTGGGTCAGCTGTGCGACCCTCCCGGCGTTGGCCTGACCGGCCCGGAACAGTTCCACCGTGGTCTTGAGGTCGGCCAGGTATTCGGCTTTCGATGCGACCTGTTCGCGGAGCTTCACGCGTTTCCGCTCGGTCAGATAGCGCTCGACGCGGGTTCGATCCGCCTGGGTGATCTCGTCGGTGATGAACCACCGGTCGGCGAGAAGGCGGCGAACATGCAGCGCGGGTTCCTCGGCGTCGACCTCGATCACCGGGACCGTGGGCAAGGCGTCGCGGACCACACCGCGTTCGGTCGCCGAATCGTCGACGAACACGAGACTGTTCACGCCAATGCCCAGCTTGTCGGCGATCTCGACCAGGTTGTCCGGTTTGGCCCCCCAGTTGACGGCCATCGCCACGATGTCGTCCGCACGCAGTGCCAGGTCCGATTTCTGCTTGAAGACATCGAGGACCTGGTCCTCGTCGTTCTTGCTGCACACGGCGACCAGCACGCCTTGGGAGCTGAGCTGCTTCACGGCCGCCTGGAAGGCCTGGAAGGCTTCGCCTCGGAAACCTTCGCTGACTTCGATACCGTCGGGGCCGTCGTCGGCGAGGTTTCCACCCCACAGCGTGCCATCGAGATCGACCACGAGGCATTTGCCGGCGCGCCCGGTGAGCGACCGCACCACATGACCGATTTCCCTGGCATAGGCGGAAAAGAATTCGTCCGAGAAGTGTACGTTGGCGTAGCTGCTCGCCCGGGGATCGGCGAGGACACCGGACTCGCCCAGCAGCGGTTCGGTGTCCACGGTGAGCACCCCGGGCCGGTTCGTGGAGAACCTGAGCAGGTGCGCGTTGAATTCTCGCCACGTGGCGCCGAGCAGCGCACGCGAACGATGGTCGATGAGCTGTGAGGCCCAGTACCAAGGCAGTGGAACGGTGTTGAAGACCAGCGTGCCGGTGTGCCGGGTCTGATACGCGTCGGTAATCTCCTCGAGAAGTGAGCTCAGCTGCCGCAGCGCATACCGGACGTCCGTCGGAGTCCAGGGAGTCCGGAGCCGCCGGAACATCGCGTCGGCGTCGAGCAGGCACACCGTGACATCCGGTTCGGTCGCGAACAGCTCGTTGTGTGTTTCCCGGAGTTCGATCGCATACTGGCCGTAACCGCCGACCTGAATGCGCGGAATGAAACCATGCCGGGCCAGCTGAGCGCTCAACGGCGACACGAGCGGCCGGACGGTCGAGCTGCCGGTGATCGCCACGGTCGCCTCGGGAAGGCCGGGATGACGTCGAAGCAGGGCGTCCGGGTGTACCTGGGACAGCACGGTCCCGGCGCGAAGCAGGGCCGCCTCGTCCAAACCCGCCAGCAGCTCCGGCACCGCGGTGTAGCTGTCGACGAGTTCTCCGGTGGCGTGCAGGTGGCTGAGGCGGACGTCGCCCGGCGCCGGGCATCTGCTGAGCAACTGGGTCGTGCCGGTGGCTGTCACATTCCCTCCACGGTGAACGCGCCCTTGATCCATTTGCTGGACTCGATCGCGATCGCGACGGCACGTTCGCCGGGCCGGATGCGGTCGTAGAGCAGATCGAGCTGGAAGAAAGGCGTGGCGTTGCCGGTATTGCCGGTTTCCGCGACGCAACTGATCTCCGCCGCGTGACCCAGGGCGAGATCGGCGGCTATCCGGCTGGTCATCCGTCCTGACAGCTGCGGTGGCAGCAGATAGGACGCCGACTCGCGATCCCAGCCCGTCGACGACAGGACCTCGTCAAGGGCTTCCTTGGCCAGCGGTGGTACCCGCTCCTCGATCGCCTTGTAGTCCTCTTCGAACGGCGGGTCGGGTTCGGACTCCGTACGGGCCAGATCTCCCGCACCGAACCAGCGCACGACTTGGCCGGGTGCGCGGCCGAGCCCGGTGAACCGGTTGAGCACCTGGCGCAGCAGGAGCGATCCTGGCACGGCATCCGCCGTGACCACGATGGCACCCGCGCCGTCGCCGAACAGGACGTAGTTGACGAGTTCGGCGGTGGAAACGCCTTGCATTTCCCGGTCGGCGACGAAGTGTTTCACGCTGACGTCGCCACCGATGACCAGTCCGAGGCGGTGCTGGTCATCGAGTAGCCGTCGAGCGAGATCCAGTGCCTGCACCGCGCCGGCACAGCCGGACTGGAGCTGGTACGTGGAAACGTGGTTGACGCAGAGCCTGCTGGCGATCAGGTTCACCGTCGCGGGCATCAGCGTGTCGGGAGTGGCCGTGGCCAGAATGACGAAGTCCAGCTCTTCAGGCTCGATACCAGCCCTGGCGAGCGCCTGAGCTCCCGCTTGCGCGCCCAGATCCGCCAGTGTGTGCGTGGGTTTGCCGGTTTCCAGATCGATGGCGAAATGCCGTTTCCTGGTGCCGATGAACATTTCGATCCACTCGGCGCTGATGCCGAGTTTCCCGGCCATGATCTCGTTGTCGATCGCGTCACCGGGCAATGCCGTCCCGGTGGACACGATGTGTGCCGCAGGCAATGATTGTTCCTCTCTAGGACGCGTCGTGCCGTGCGGAGACGTACGAGACGACGTCCTTCACGGTTTCGAGCTGGGGGAGTTCGGAGAGATCCATCGGTCCGTCGATGCGAAGGAGCGTCGTGAGCCGGTCACTCAGCCTGATCAGGGTGAGCGAGTCGTACCCGAGGTCGTCGAGCAGCCGGGCGTCCATCACCAGATCGTCCGTCGAGTAGCCACCGACCTCCGCCAGCGCCGCAAGCGTTCGCTCGACGACCGATTCCGTGGCCGAGGCAGCAGGAAGGCCTTCGGTGCTCGCCTGCTGGACGGCCGTGACAGGTGAAGCGGCGTGATCGTCGAAAACATAGGGCGGCAGACGCCAGGGCATCTGCTGTTGTTTGGTGTACAACCGTTGCCAGCGTGGGGTGAGCCCATCGCGATACAACGCGGCCAGTACCTCGGCGACCTCGTGGCCGGCGGCCGTTTCACCAGGGCACGGCGTGAGCACGGTCATCTCGTGGTCAGGATCGGCGCGCCGGACCAGGTCGAGGGTCGTCGGTGCGGGACCGACCTCGATCAGGTGGGTCGGGCCCAGCTCACGCACCGCGCTCAGCGCGGCATCGAACCGGACCGGGGAGGTGATCTGCTCGACCCAGTAAGCGGAGTCCAGCCCGTCGGTGATCAGACGGCCGTGCAGGGTCGACGCGATCGGGACGACCGGGCGATAGGCGGCGACAGCGTCGGCGGCTCTGCTGAACTCGGCCACCACCGGCCGCATCAACGGCGAATGCATGGCGGGAGTACCGAGTACCGGCTTTGTCGCCACGCCGGCCTCACGGAGCGCGCCGGTGACCCGGGCGACGGCGTCGGTGTCACCTGAGATGACCAGATCGCGAGGGCCGTTGTACCCGGCGATCGTGACAAGCGGTTCGGCATCGATGTGCGGTTTCACCTGAGCGGCCGTCGCTTCGACGGCGACCATGGCACCGTAGTCCGTCAGCTTCTGCGTCGACGCCGCGAGCGCCACGACGATCTCGCAGGCGGCAGACAGGGGAAGAACTCCCGCGAGGCAGGCGGCGGCGTACTCGCCGGTGCCGTACCCGAGCATCGCTTCCGGCCAGACGCCGAGGTCCCGGAGGGTGGCGCCGAGCGCATACCCGACCGCGAACAACGCGGGCTGGGCCAGCGCGGGGTCGTGAACGGAGACACCGTCGGGGTACATGTCGTCAATGACCAGGGAGGCTATCGACCGGCCGAAATGCGGCCGCATGGCCGAGTCGACCTCATCGAACCGATCGCGGTAAGCGGGAAGATTGTCATACAGCGCGCGGGTCATCCGGGGGTATTGGGCACCGGGACCGGTGAACAGGAAGATCACCTTGGGGGTGGCGTATCCGCTGCCGGTCGGTATCCGCGGATCGGCGATCTGCGCGCGAAGGTCGGCTTTGAGCTTCTCGCGGTTCCAAGCAGGCAAGGCCCACCTGTGCTTGAGGGAGGTCTTCACGAGGTTGGTGCTGTGGCAGATTTGGGGCAGACGTTCCGACGGCTCGCGATCGATCATCTCGGCGATGGAGGCGAGGTTGCGCCGTAGCGCCGTGACCGTGCCGGCCGAGACGGTCAGCACGCCGACACCACCTCGTTCCGGACGACGGTCCGCGGGCGGGGGAGTCGCCAGTACCAGGTGGGAATTGGTCCCCCCCAAGCCGAAACTGCTCACCGCGCCGCGAACCGTGCCCTCGGCGGGCAATCGCATCGGCAGCCGGGCCAGCCACAGCCCGTGCTGGTCCAAGCGCAGATCGGCGTTCTCTTCGTTACTGTGCCTGCTGGGCGGCAGAATGCGACGATCCAGGGCGAGGCAGGTCTTGATCAATCCGGCGATGCCGGCCGCTCCCTCTGTATGCCCGATGTTCCCCTTCACCGAGCCGAGCGCGCAGGGCTGTTCCCGTTCGCCCGCGTGCACAGCACCGAGAGCCTGGACTTCGATCATGTCGCCGAGGGTTGTGCCCGTTCCGTGTGCTTCGACGAAATTGACTTCGGCGGGCCTTACTCCGGCACGGGCGTAGGCGTTACCGATGACCTGTTGCTGTGACCATCGGTTCGGTGCCGTCACGCCATTGCTCCGGCCGTCGTGGCTGACCGCCGACCCTTCGATGACCGCGTAGATGGGCTGCTTGTGGGCTATCGCGTCGCTCAGCCGCCGCAACACGACCACGCCGACGCCCTCGCCGCGGCCGATCCCGTTGGCGTGAGCGCTGAACGGTTTGCACTCCCCGTCCGGTGCGGACAGACCCGCCTGCGTGTAGAAGATGGACAGCGCGGGGGTGAGGATGATGTTGACGCCCGCCGCGATCGCGAGGTCGCAGTCGCCCGCGGACAATGCGGCGATAGCGAGGTGTACGGCCACGAGGGACGACGAGCAGGCGGTGTCCACCGCCACACTCGGGCCCTTCAGATCGAGGTGGTAGGAAATACGGTTCGCCGCCATGTGATAGCCGTTGCCCGTACCCCGTCGTGGGGTGATCTCCGCGTAGTCCGCCATGTGCAGCACAGCCCATTCGCTGGACATGATTCCGACGTGGACACTCGTCCGGCTGCCTGCCAACGACGCCGGGTCGATGGCGGCGTCCTCGATGGCACGCCAGCTCGCCTGGAGCAGGAGGCGCTGCTGAGGGTCCATTTCGAGCGCGTCGTGCGGTGCGATACCGAAGAACTCGTGATCGAAGGACGACGGGGCGTTGAGAAAGCCCGCCATCGTGGTGTTCATGGTTCCCGGTTTGCCTTCGGCGGAATAGAACGCCTCGGCGTTCCATCGGTCGGAGGGTATCTCGGTGATCCCATGATCGCCTTTGAGCAGCATCTCCCAAAAGGAGTTCTTGTCCGGCGCTCCAGGGAATCGGCAATCGATGCCGACAACGGCCACGGGACTGATCGGTCCGGCTCCCCACGTCATCGCGGCGCCACCAGCTGGGTGCGCAGATACTCGGACATGGCCGTCACGGTCGGGTAGTCCCATGCCAGCGTCGGTTCGACCGGTACGCCGAAGTGGTCTTCGATTTCTCCGCACAGGGTGAGCGCGTACACCGAGGTGAGCCCGTACTCGGCCAGTGGACGGGCGACGTCGATCCGGTCCGGCTCTATCGCGAGATAGCTCGCGACCTTCTGGATGAGCCACGCGGCTATATCGGTTGTGGGCATGATCTTGTCCTTGTCGTGGGGAGGGTGGATCACCGCTCAGCGAGGCAGCGTCCGGTGGACCGGGTCTTCGTCGAGGCAGAAGCTGGTCCCTTCGGCCGCGCGGGTGAGCAGCTCGGTGAACAGCTCTTCGTCCAGCTCTCTCGCACTGGGCGGGGTTCCGGGCATGAGACGGCCGAGCAGCCGTCGCAGAGCGACCCGGATCCAAGCCGGGCCGGCCAGCACACGCCGATCCCGGTTGTGCCGCCAGATGCCGAGGCACGCGGTCGCGGCCAGCAAGACCGCATAGCGTTCCGCCAGCGAGTCGCTGTCCGTACTGTTCGCCGGATCCAGTTGCCAGACGTGTGCCTGGCCGACGTGCGTCGCGAGGTGTTCCAATTCGGTGAGCAGGAGGGTGGCGATGGTCGAGAGATCGGTGGCCGTCTTCGCCTCTCCGCGCAACTCGTCCAACCAGGGCTCAAGGCAGGCGAGCAGGGGATCACCCTGCGCCCGGGCCGGATGCTCGTTGTGCTCGAGCGGCGGCAGTTCCATCTCCGGGGTGAAGATCGACGCCGATGCGGCCGAACTCGAGGGATAGCGCTGCGCGTGGGCGAAGGCGGGCAGGTGTGCCGCGATGGTGATCTCGGGCGTGCGGTCCGGGTAGAGCAAGCTCAACGAGGGAAGATCGCGGAAATGTTTGCCGAAGATCGCATGTTCGCCCTCGCGAAGGTAATACCTCGCGCCGAGGACCACCGAAAGCTCGTTCATCGCGTTTTCGAGCAACAACGGAACCAGATACCGGCTGGCCGCCGCGTAGGCCCTGGAATGACCGGGCAGGACATGCAGGGCCCTGGCCACCGTCGTGACCAGGCAATCGGCGATCAGCAGATCGGCGAAGGCGCCCGCGATGGTCGCTTTGGCATGGGGAATGTCGCTGACGGTCCGGCCGTACAGCCGGCGGTGAAGCGCGAAACGCATCACGGTGAAGAGACTGGCGTCGAGCATGCCGAGCGACAGCCCCATGGTCAGGCAGCCGCCGATCTCGGAAGAGCGACGCGCGAGATCGGCTCCAGATCTCGCCGAGCCGATGAGGCTGTCCTGAGGGACGGGGCACATGCTGAACTCCAGGCCGCCGAGATGACAATCGCGCAGCCCGAGGGTGCGGACCCTGGGTGATCTCCGCCGGCTCTCGTTGGGAAGAGCCGTCAGGTCGACGAGCAGCAGGGACCTCGAGTGCCGGTTCTCGGTGTAGGCCGTCCGCGCGATGACGACGGCGTTGTCGGCACGGTCGGAATTGAAGACGAGACCGGCGTGCCCGTCGAGAACGTGGCGGCCGCCTCGCTCACGAGCCGTGACCTCGAGCGCGGCCGGGTCCGGATACATTCCCGGTGTCCCATGGGCCAGGCATACCTTGCTCCCGCCGAGGATCTTCACGGCCAGGGCATCCTGCTGCCGGGCGTTGTCCGCCGCGAGCCACACGTTGAGAGACGCCAGCAGCGTCGGCACCCCGTAACCGATGCCCAGGGCGGCATCGCGCCGGAACACCGGTCGCAAGCGCCTGATGAATTCGTCCGCGGTGCCCAGCCTGCCGCCCAGCCGCCGTGGCACGAACTCGGCGTTGACGGACAAGGAATCGAGGAGTTTCTCACCGGCTTCGAAGACCTCGCCTCGTTCGTCCGCTTCGATGATGGCGTGATGTCCAAGCGGGTTTCCGGGCAGGTACGGATCCCCGAACTCTTTTTCGAGATCCACTGTCATGACACCTTGCCGTAACTGTTCGGGGCCCCTGTGGCCGTCGCCTCGGCGAGCTGGAAACCGAAGAGCGACGGAAGCCGCTCGTTCTTCACCTGGTCGGCCAAGACGTCGAAGAGCAGATCGAACGGCGGGGCGGCTGCGCCGTGCTGGTCGCCGGTCGTGGCCAGGATCCGGTAGAGCGCGGCATGAAGCCAGACACCGTTGCTCCACAACAGATCTTCGGCGTGCCTCGGACGTCCCGCGGGTCGCCGGGCCGGTACCTCTTGATGGTTTCGCAACCACAGTTCGATCGCGACCACACCGGCGAAATAGAGCGCGGAACGCTTGGCGATGGAGAAGAGGCGATTTGAGATGTCCTGTCCGGTCGGCGGTTCCTCGGCGATGTCCATCCAGAGCTCGTCCAAGGCTTCTCCCAGCCGTTCTGCTGCCGCGGCGAGCGGTATGAGCAGGGGGTTGCCCTTCGCGAGCGCGGTGACTTTCGAGATCGACGATTCCGCGGCGAGCAGAAAGCTTGCTCCGTTCCGTGGTATCAGGGACAGCTTGCCGAACTTGGCCTGCGGTATCGGCCGCGACAGCTCACAGCATGCCGCGATCCCTTCGTGGTCCGGTGCGAGCCGCTTGTCGCGCGCCCGGGAAAGGAGTGGGAACATGCTGATCAGCGAATGCAGGTTGACCACGGTGTTGCCGTCGAACAGCGAAACGACGCGATGGTCGCGCTCGACCTTGCCGAGGCTGCCCCGGCGCTGGTCGTCCTGGTGAAGCGCGACCGGTCCCATCAACCGCCGCAGGCGCGCGATCGCCGCCTCCGTGCGGGTGGGGACGAGATACTTCGTGACGGCGGCGATCACTGCGAGTTCGGAGGTGAGCGCGTGGACGGCGCGAACAGCCACGACGGAAAGTGCTTCGGAGAGCAGGTGATCCGCATAGGCGAGCGCTATGGTCCTCCTCGCTCGCGGGAGATCGACGACGGGACGACCGTACCGGCTGTTCTTCTCCAGGAATTCGACGGCGATCCGGAGCGCGTGATCGCTGCTGCCGAGGGACAGCGCGGAACACAACGTCCTGGTGACCTGTAGTCCCTTGAGGACGGTTTCCAGTCCGGAACCCTCGGGACCGATCAGCGCGTCCGCCGGCACTTCGGCGTCACGGAAGACGATTCCGCTGACGTCGGCGCAACGATTGCCCAATGTGCGTACTTTCGGCAGGCATCGGTAGCTGCCGGACAGTGTGGACTTGTCGACAAGGAAGAGGCTGAAACCTCGCGGTCCACCCCGGGAATCGGTCCGCGCCAGTACGCACATCACACCACACCGGGTCGCGTTGTTGATCGGCCATTTCTCGCCCCGCAGCAGGTAGGAGGTGCCGATCTTCTCCGCGACCAGATCACCGTCCGCCAGATCGCTCCCGTGGTCCCGTTCGGTGAGGCCCCAGGACACCGGGACGCCGGCGGTGATCATGCGGCCGAGGGAAGTCGCTTGGCATTGCTGCCCGGCGATCCAGACGCAGACGGCACCGAGGTAGGTCTTGGCGTGCGCGACGGCGACTCCCATGTCACGCCTCGCCAGCATCCGCACCAGGTGCGCGGTGGTCTCGTAGCTGGTGAGCAGGCCACCGTGGTGCGCGGGAACGTAGTACCTGCCCAGACCGAGCTCGTTCAAGTGGCGGCAGACGTCATGCGGGAACTCACCGGAGTGGTCAAGTGCGGCGAGCCGCGCGTAGCCGAAATCCAGACACCGGTCCTCAGGATTTCCGAGGACCGGCTCCAAACGCTGTACGGGCTCCCAAGGTTGGTGTTTCATCGACTCACCTTCGAGTCGGCGAAGGCCACGGCGGGCGCGGACGTCGGATGGGGCTTCAGCTGCCCGGACAGGAACTTCTCCCGCATCAGCCGCCGCTGTACCTTGCCGCTGGTCGTCTTCGCGATGGCGCCTGCGCGCACAATGACCACGTGTGCCAAGTGGACGTCCAGCTCGGCTCGCACTTTCTGCCGCACCAGCCCGGCGAGTTCGTCGGCACTGGCTTCCCGCAACCGCGCCGCGCTCACTTCGTGCACGAGAACCACTTGATCGCTGCGCTCGCCGACGGCGAAGGCCGCGGCCTTTCCCTTGACCAGCGCGGGATGGGCCAGGTGCGCGGTTCGCTCGATATCCCAGGGGTATAGGTTGCGGCCGTTGACGATCAGCATTTCCTTGAGCCTGCCGATCACATAGAGTTCGCCGCCGTCCAGCACGCCGAGGTCTCCGGTACGGAGGAAGGGGTAGTCGCCGTCGGTCGCCGTCGCGCGGAACGTCTGCACACTCTCCATCGGCCGGTTCCAGTACCCGGCCGCCACGCTGCCGCTGCGTACCCAGATCTCACCGACCTGGCCGTCCGGCAAGGGCCGGCGAGTGAGTGGGTCGACTATTCGGATCGTGACCCCCGAGGGAATTCCGCAGCTCACCAGAACACTGCTGTTCGCCGACGAATCGGCCTCTTTCAGTTCGTTCCGTTCCAGTGCTTGGGTGTCCACCGCGCGGGTCACCATTCCCCGGCCCTTGGTACCTGAGACGAAGAGAGTCGATTCGGCGAGCCCGTAGCACGGGAGAATCGCGCGTTCGTCAAGCCCGGCGGGCCGGAACCGCTCGATGAAGGCTCGCAGTGAGTCGTGCCGTACGGGCTCGGACCCGTTGCAGAGCACGCGCAGCGAAGACAGGTCCAGTTCGGCGAGTTGCTCGTCGGTGACCCTGTCCGCGGCCAAGTCGAATGCGAAGTCGGGTGCCACGCTCACGGTGGCGCGGTACCGGCTGACCGCCCACAACCACCGGTGCGGACGCATCAAGAACGTCATGGGGGACATGAAGTGCGTGGTGCCACCCACATAGAGCGGATGCAGTAGCTGCCCGATCAAACCCATGTCGTGGAAATGGGGAAGCCAGCCGACCACTGAAACGTCCCGCCCGGTGCCCAGCGCCTGCTGGAGGAGGTTCTGGTTGCTCATCAGGTTTCCCTGCGTGACCACGACTCCCTTGGGGAGATCGGTCGAGCCCGACGTGTATTGGAGGAATGCGGTCGTCCGCCAGGTCAGTTTGACGGGGCGCCAGGGACGCGGCGAAACCGCGGGAAGCAGATCCGTGGCGGCGTGATGCATTCGGCGGGGCAGGACGTGGTGATCGATCCAGTCGCGAATGGTGGCGGCGTGGCTGCTCTCGGTGAGAATCACGCTCGCTTGAGCGTCGAGTGCGAGGGCCCTGGAACGAGCGGCGCCATTCCCGCCCGCGGCGGTGAGCGGCGCGGGTACCGCGATGACGCCGGCGTAGAGGCATCCCAGAAAGCCGACCACGAATTCCGGCCCTGGCGGGAACAACAGGATCGCTCGCTCTCCCGGGGCGGTGTTGTCCTGCAGCCAGATCGCCACACGCCTGGCCCTCGAATCGAGATCGCGATAGGTCACGCTCTCTTCGGCCATGCTGGTCCCTGATTCCCGGAGAAAGACGAGCGCACGCTTGTCGGCGTGTTCGGCAACCCGGTTACGGAACAAAGTGACAAAATCGAGTCCGTCGCTCAACAGGGAAGACCTTTCCATAATTGCGTCGGTATTTCACGCCCGGTTCGGGTGCCGAAAGGCACGGACTGTGGCGTCGGGCCGTCACAGTCTGCTGTCCGCAGCGGAATCGAAAAAGAGGCCACCCGGGCGGCCCCCTGGTCGCGTATGGCGAGTGGAGTTATAGAGGGGCTCGGGCCAGAACCTGGCCCGAGCCCCCGGATCAGCGGTGTCGTGCGCGAACTCAGCCAGGGCGGCCCGGAGTGGCCGGGAGCTTCTGGAAGTCGACACGGTTGATGCCGGTGAAGAGCACTCGGTGGAGCGACTTCCGCTGCACCGCGTCCTGCTGGGTGAGCGGCACGGCCGGGGTGCCCGACCGGAACGTCGTCCTATACGTGGTCCCCACGACGTCCAGCTGCCGGCCCATGACGGTCTGCAGGGAGATCCCCACCGAGTTGGGGATGTCCCTGGTGGTCGAGAAGATCTGGTCCGGCTGTACCGACGAAGCGAGCCGCTGGCTCGCCAGCAGGTAGGTCTGTCCCGGCGCCAGTCGGGTACCGGTCGGGATCTGGGCGATCTCGAATTCGACGTTGCTGAAATTGGCCAGCAGTCGGGCACCGCCGATGTTCACGGTGTAGGCGGCGCGGTTGGACAGTTCGATGAATTCCTTGAACGTCGCATCGGGGCCGACGCCCTGGGTGGAGAACTCGCTGATGTGAACGCTGCGCGGCGCCACTTCAGCCTGCTCCGCGGCAACGGCCGCGTTGCCGACGCCGATGCTGAACATCGCCGCGACGGCCGTCGCGATCACGGAAATCGTACGCTTCATAATAATAGAATCTCCTGCATTAGGTTTCTGATGAATCAGGGTTCTCGTAGAGACCCTGAGATAGATATTGTCAATGTGAGTGGCCTGATAAAAGAGGCCATCATCATGGCTCCCGAAAATCCTGTCGGTCGTTCGCTTCCGGACCCCGCCGATCGAGCTCGAATGGCAGCAGGGTCCACGGCTGTGGCCGCAGCATCGTCGCCAGCAGGCGTTCTCGCCTGGCGAGCGACGCCGCATACTGCAGGGTGGGCAACGGTATCTCGAGAACATGGCTCAGCCAGTGCAGCCAATGGCTGGTGGGAATGCGTTTCCCTCGTTCCCATCGGGATATGTCGCCACGGGTCACGGTATCGCGGCCGGACGCCGCGACAAGCGCCTCGGCTAGTTCGCGCTGACTGATCCCACGCCTTTCCCTGATCCATTTGATCAGCTCCGCAATCGATTCAGGTGGTTCCCGGTCGTACACTTGGATTCCTCTGTCGAAAGGTGCGCGGCACGTGCGCGACGTAGCGTCTCGCACAACGTGCTCAGCCAGATTGGATGTCCGCCGCGTCGACGAACGTGAAATCCAGGTCTTGGATTCCGGTCACCACCTGCTTGAGGTAGCTGGTCCCCAGATACGGGTGGTAGAAAAAGCTCGCCACGCCGCCGCGGATCGCCGCGATCCGCTTGGCTGTGGCCAGGATGTCTTCCGGAAGCCGGCGTGGCTCATCAGGCCCCGTCGTCGGAGATACATGGTCGAGCGATTCGGGAATGACAACCGATCCGTAGATATCTCGTACCAGGAACGGAAAACGCTGACTCGTGGTATGGGAGTAGTCGGGTTTTTCGGAGCCGCAAGCGCCGTTCCGGCACCATCCGGCGGCGAAGAAACCCTGGTCGTATCGGGCATGGAAACGCTCTTTCACCACCGTGTAGTCGATCGCCGAGCCCACGTAATGGGGGAACTCGAAAATGGTCGGCACGGGTAGCCCGGCCCGGCGGAACTCCCGGGCCGCGGCCGTGAGCCGTTGATCGGCCCAGGTCTCGGAGTCGGCTGATACCGGTCCCTGGTGGCGCAGGCCGCCGTGGTTGTCGAGCCCCACTCGATAGAATTCGTAATCGTCACCACTCACGCCGGTGTAGGGATTCGAGTCCTCGCCGTATTGATGTGTGTAGCCGTGCATCACCAACGTTCCCCGCCGCGCGGTCATGTAACGCAGGGCGTCGACGACCGCGGGCGTGTCCGCCAACGTCTTGTCCACCGGTTTGCCGTTGTTGTAACGACCCCGTGGATCGCGGTAGCGGGGGTAGACCGCCACTGAGAAGGGGACTCGACGCGCGTGCAGGTAGTCCGCGATCGCTCGCAGTCGCACGGGATCGGCGTCCGGGCCGACGTCCTCGATCCGGACCAGGGCGCGCTTGTTCTTCGACCGGGATGGGCCCGCGTGCCGGGACAGAACGTCGGCGGCGGCGAGGTAACGGTCGTCGAGACCGGTGAACGAGAAAGGCACTTCACCCAGATAGGTCAAGTTCCGGGAGCGCACTCCCCAGGGAAATCGGCTGCCATCCGGGCGAACCGCCTCGCCCACTGTGGTCGCGCGGGCGGGGTCGGTGATCTCGGAGCGCACGATGCCGCTCGGAGCCGCGGCACGATCACGGTCGAAGGATACGCCGCGGTAGTCCACGCGGATCGTCACGCTCTTGTCGATCCCGGCAGGCCGCCAGCCGAATCTCGTCGAGAAGCCGCGGTTCCTGTCGTAAAGCTGGCCGATGTTCCGGCCTATCCACAGCACCGGCGTACGTGTGGTCAATACGGCGTCGAGGAACGTACCGGGCAGCGGTCTGTGGTCACTGGTGCCGATGTAGACCACGGCCGTGTAGTCGCGCAAGTCTGTCCGAAGATGCTGCTGGACAGGGAGCATGGACCAGGCGCCGCCGTGGGACAGGAGATTACCCGCCATGATCGCGTACGACTCCCCGAGCCAGCCGTATTCACCGTCGGCGTCGTAAAGTACGAGCGTCCGCCTGGCCGGCTCCGCACCGGGAGCGGCGGGGTGCAGGCGAATGGTCGCGGAACTCGCGGCGGGGGAAGTGATCACCAGTGTGGTGCTCAGCACCAGAAGGGTCATGAGGATGCGCCGGACGCCAAGCTTTCTAGTCAAGAAGAACTCCGTATCTGTGTGATTTCGCCTCAACCGCGCCCGATCTCCGCGGCAGGCACAAACCGGTAGCCGGCAGCCTGAATGCCGTCGATGACCTTCCCGAGCGCCTCGACACCGAGAGCGGGATGGTAGAAGAAGCTGGCGACTCCATCGTCGACGACGCGAAGGGCTCGGGCCTCGGCGACAACCGCGGCTATCGCGCGGTCGCGTCCTGAATCGTCCTGCCATGCCGGGAGATAGCCGAGGTTCTCGGGGACGACCACGGCACCATAGACGTCGCGGACGAGGTAGGGAAACGTCTGCAGGTAGATCCCCGCCGGATCGACCGGACCAGTGCGGCCACAGGCAGGTTCACACCACCCGCGGAAGTAGGTTCCTCGCTCGTATCGCGTACCGAATGTCGTTGTCGCGGCTTGGTAGTCCACCGCGGAAGCGGTGTAATGCGGGAACTCGAACATCGTCGGCCGGGGTAAGCCGGCTCGGGCGATCTCGGAGAGGGCTTGACCGATCCGGTCCCGTGCCCATCCGAAAGAGTCGTCCGGTACCGGCCCGACCAGTTCGGTCGCGTTGCCGGCACCGAGACGGGCGCGATAGAACTCGTAGTCCGCCGCGCTGACACCGTTTTGTGGATTGGGTTCGTCGCCATACTGATGGGTGTAGCCGTGCAGCACGAGCGCGCCGCCACGGCTGATCAGATAGCGCAACGCGTCGACCAGATCCGGCCGGTCGGTCAGCCGGATATCCAGGGGAACACCGTTGTTCGTCACTCCTCGCGGGTCCCGATGGCGGGGATATACCGCGACGGTGAAAGGAATCCGGTGTTCCGCGAGGTGGTCCGCGATCGCCCTCAGAGTACCGGGATCGGTTACCGGGCCCACGTCCTCCAGACGGACGAGAGCTCGCGGAACCCGTGCCGGAGACACCGGCGGGCGCAGGAGGTCCGCGGCGGCGAGGTACCGATCGGCTTGCCCGACATAGCTGAACGGGATCTCCGCGATGTAGGTCAAAGTGCCCGAGCGCACGGCCCAAGGAGTCCGGCCGCCGTCGTCGTGAACGACCTCGGCGAGCACCTGGGCTTTGGCAGCGTCCATGAGCTCGACCCGCGTCGGCGGAGCTGCGCGGTCGTCCCGGCCGAGCCGGACCCCCTTGTAGTCGATACCGGCGATGGCCTGCTCGTCACGGCCGGCGGGCCGCCATCCGAGCTCGTGCGCGCGGGCCGGGTCCCGGTCGAACCAGCGCTCGATGCCGTATCCCACCCACAAGACGGGTTTGCCCGCGATGGCCAGATCGGCGAGCAGACCATCGGAAACAGGAGTGGCGCCGCGATGACCGATGTACACGATCGATGAGAACTTGGAAGCATCGCCCGGCCGGTACCTGTCGGCCTGACGCAATGCGAACGAGCCTCCATGGGAAACGAGGTTCGCCGCCTGCACTCCGAGGACTTCACCGCTGGACTCACCCGCACCCGGTTCGTAGAGCACCAGCGTGCTCCAGCCCGGCTGGGCGCCCGGGGCCGGATCGCCGGCCTTGCCGGGCACGGACGGCGTTTCCGACGGCGTGATCGGGGTGTCGGTGCCCACGACGGACACGGCCACGGCGACGGAACCGACGAGCGCGAACGCGCAAGCCAGCCGGAACCACGCGGGCCATGAACGGGAACGCCGGTGCGCGGCGGTGATGAGAACGCTCATCAACTTCCCCCTGCCAGTACGGCTTGCGGCACTGCCGCGGGACAGTCGGAGGTGAGTCCGAGCAGTCGTGCGATGGCCTGCTCAGCCCTGACCGCCGCCCTGCCGTCGCCGAACGGATTGGCGCGGGTGTTCGCGCCCTCGTCCGGACTCTCGGCCAGCAGCCGCGCCGCATGGTGCGCGATCAGGACGGGATCCGGCCCCGCCAGCACCGAGACGCCGGCCTCGACGGCTTCCATGCGTTCGGTGACCTCACGCAGCACGATGCACGGCACCCCGAAGCTGGGCGCCTCCTCCTGCACGCCGCCGGAATCCGTGAGAACCAGCCGTGCGCAGGAGAGCAACCGGCAGAACTCCGCATAATGCAGAGGCCCGGTGATATGGACACGATCCACACCGAGGAGGCCGGCGACCACTTGGTCACGGACATGAGGGTTCGGGTGGACCGGCAAGACCACTTCGACGTCCGGGTGGTCCTCCACTATCGAGCGCAGGCCGGCGAGGATTCCGGCCAGGGGAGCTCCCAAGGATTCCCGGCGGTGCATCGTGGCGAGAAGCAGGCGAGACTTGCCGGCAGTTGCCCGATGCTCGACGTCGGGAAGCCGGTGATCGTGGTACGCCGTCGGCATTCGCGCGATCGAAAGCACCGCGTCGACCACGGTGTTACCGGTGAGCAGCACCTCGGAGCCCGCGATGCCCTCCTCCAGCAGGTTGTTCACCGCGCGAGTCGTCGGCGCCAGGTGCAGCGTGCTGAGCTGGGCCACCAGTTTGCGGTTGGCCTCCTCGGGGAAAGGAGCCCGCAGATCGTGGGAACGAAGTCCTGCCTCGACGTGAACTACGGGAATCTGACGCGCGAAGGCCGCCAGTGCTCCAGCGAGTGCCGTAGTCGTGTCGCCCTGAACAACGACAGCGGCAGGCCGAAGCTGTTCAAAGTGGACGTCGAGGGCCTTCACCAGTTCACCCAGCAGTTCGGACAGACTTCCTGTCGGGCGTTCGATGTGCAGCCGGACATCGGGGCGCAGCCCGAATGAAGACAAGGCTTGGCCGAACATCGTTTCGTGTTGTCCACTCGCGACGAGCACCGGTCGCATCCGGCCTTGGACCTGCATTGCTTGCACGATCGGTGCGAGCTTCACCGCCTCTGGCCGGGTGCCGCCCAGTAGTACCACGTCGGGTGCCGTTCGCGGTGTACCCGACTCGATTTCGACGTCGTCCCGGTGATTGGCCCCTGAGCTACTCCGAATAGTGCAATCCATTAATACTCCCACTCGGTGAACCCCGCGCGAATTTTCATTGGACTGTTGCCCAGACTGTGCAGGGTGGGTTCAGTGTTAATGGGAGTGGCCGCTTCCGCGCTCTGCAGCTGGTGTTTAATGTATCGCACGCCTTCAAAAGGATTGTCAAGATGTCTGTTACATCGATTCGGGCGACCGGAGTCCCATTATTCATGGGATTTGCTCTTTTCGGATCGTCCGAGGTGGTGCAAGTGGCCGTGCATGTACTGGTGGTCGCCTGTTCCTTGCTCGCGCTACGATCTCTCGGTCTATATTTGCGACGGGCGGTCAAGTAGTAACAATGCAGATCTACTCGTTGATGATGGCACTCCTTCTCGGATGGCCGATTTACAATATTATTCTGTCTTTGCTGAGTCTGAGAACTCCCCTGCCGGGCGCGACCGGGGCCGGCAGGCCTTCGTCGTGTTTCTGGCTCGTCGTCCCCGCGCTTGACGAGGAGCTGGTGATCGCTGACACCGTCCGGTCTCTCCTCACCTTGGCGGACGGCGAAAATCGGCTGCGGGTGCTGGTGGTGGACGATGGGAGTAACGACCGGACCTCGACGGTGCTCAAGGCCGTCGACGACGATCGGATGATGGTCCTGCGGCGTGATCCGCCGGAGGCGCGACAAGGCAAAGGTGCCGCACTCAACGCCGCCTACCGGCTGATCCGCGACCTCGCGCGGGAAGAAGGCACGGCCGACGAGACCGTGGTGGGTGTGGTCGACGCAGATGGCCGGGTCAGCCGTAATCTGCTCACGGAAGTCGATCGATATCTCGCCGACGGGACAAGCGGTGCGGTGCAATGCAGGGTCCGTATTCGTAATCGTCACAAGTTGCTGGGCTTGTTGCAGGACATCGAGTTCGGCTGTGTCGCCGACGCGGCCCAGACGGTGCGTGACACCGTCGGCACGGTCGCACTGGGCGGGAACGGCCAGTTCGTCAAGCTTTCGGTGCTCATGGCTTTCGGGAACGACCCGTGGTCGTCCTGTCTGGTGGAGGACACCGAACTGGGACTACGCCTGCATCGGGCAGGGGTCCGGGTCCGCTATGTGAGGCGTGCCGTCGTGACCCAGCAGGCTGTCGTCGACATCCGGCGGCTGGTTCGGCAACGTGCCCGGTGGGCACAGGGGAATCTCCAGTGCGCTCGTCATCTTCCCGGGCTGCTCGCCTCCCGTCACATTTCCGCGCTGGGGCTGGTCGACCTGCTGCACTACTTGATCGTTCCCTGGTTCGTACCGCTTTTCACCCTGCTGGCGCTCCTGTTCCTCGGCATCGCCATTCAGGTCGGGCTCGGCGGGACGGCCCTGTTCCCGATCGCGAGCGGCACGGCCGATGCGGCGTCGGCATGGCTGACGTGGCTGGGTGCCCTGTTGTTGCCCGGCACCGTCTGGGGAATCACCCATCGGCTGAGGTCGCGCGATGAGCCCTTGTGGCGATGTGTGGCCACCTCGATGACCTATCCTGTCTTCCTGGTGCTCGGTTCGCTCGCGGGGTGCCGCGGAGTCGTCCGGCATGTCGGCGGCCGTGCCGACTGGATGAAGACGGAACGGCTGGCCGAGCCTGCCGTGGTCGAGGGGCGACGGGCGAGTTGAGATACGACGCACTGTGGACGAAGGGCAGTGAACGGGTATGCGAGGACCCGGCGGCAAGGGAGGTCATCATGACATCGGGATCATTTCGATCGTCTTCTCGATCGTCTTCGGCTTGATCGGATGCAAGCAGGCCGGCCAAGAGCCGTCCAGGGGATGGTTGATCACCGTTTACTACACCGCTGTCGAAACTTTTCACGCGGGTCCTTCCACGGAGGTGTTCGGCTGCCCGGACAGTGACTGCGCCTCGGGCGAGCAATCATTGGGTCGCTATCCACTGGAATTCGTCGACGTCGTGCGTGACGAGGGGACGGGACGAATTACCGCCGGCTCGCATACGGGCCGTTATCTGAATTGGTCGTACAATATCGGGTACTGGCTCGAGGATGCTCCATTGGACAGTCGTGGCGAACCATTGGAGCCGTTCGTGAGTGCCGCGGCCGACAGCGATGTGCTGGCCATCGGCACGCGATTCTCCGTTGTCGAGTGTGGTACGACCGAGTCGGGCGGAACCCCTCCGAGTGTGGTTTGCGCCAAGATCGGCGCGGCGAAGTGGCAGATTCGAGATGAGTTCACCCCTGGTCTCGGCGGCTCCCGGCACATCGATCTCTACATCGGTGAGGAGAGCGGGCCGGAGTTCAGATCCGACGTGTGGTACACGTCGCTGCGGGACGCGAGCATCGTGGTCGGCTGACAGGGGTGTGCTTGTTCCGGCGTTCTCTCACACCCGGTGAGCCGTAGGGGTGGCGCGAGGCAAAAGGGTCACCTTCAGGACTCAGAGTCCTGAAGGTGACCCTTTGCCAGCTGTTACGAGGCCGGCCTAGCGGACCGGTAGCGGGGGAGCCGGAATTCCGGAGATCTCGAACATCTTCATGTAGATGTCGTCCAGTACCGCCATGACCGAACCCTGTGCGTTGGCCGTATCCCGGACATCGGCGATCTGCACGGCTTTGACCTTGGCGGGTCTATCCGGTGCGCTCAACGTGAGTCTCAGGACACCGGCGGTCTTCTGGATGACCGGTTCGAACTGCCACTCGACATCCGTGTTGTGCCAGAGCGGCCGTCGTGGGATCAGGCCCGCCCAGTTCTCCGCGGCCGACAGTGTCGCGGTGTAGTTGAACACAGCAGTAGTCTTCCTTTCCGCAAGCATGGATAAGCACCTTCTTCCCGGCGGCACGCTCAGGCCGGGCACATCGCCGAGGAGGCGCGGAGGGCGCCGATGACCGCGGCGCAGGGGGGAAGCGGCCGGGTCGGCTTCGGCCCGCACAACCACCGCACCGCGTCGTCGCCGTTTCCCGACGGAGGCAAGGGGATCAAGGAACCCCTGTCCCGCAGGCGGACCCCGAGGCGTTCGAGATCCGCCACCGTGGCCGGGCCGAGGTCGCATCTGGGGCCGGTGAGGAACACGCAATCCCCGCCGGGCAGCTCGACGGCGGGGCCGGCGAGCATCCGGATCGCGAGCAGCGATTGAGCGGCCTCGCCGAGTTCCTTCCTCGCTACGATCGCGCTCACCTCACCGGACACGGTGAGCACGACCTGCCCGGTCGCGTGGTCCACACTGGTCGGCCAGCCGTAGAAATCCCGGTAGGCGCGAGCTGTCGCCAGCATGTGGTCCAGGTTGGAGCTGTGCGTCAACGTTTCCGCAACACTTTGAGATGGCATGTCTGGAACCCGCTTTCCTTGTTTGTCTGGCAGAGCCGGCGACCGTGGTCTCGGGCAGTTGATGCCCGATGGCGCCTGGTGGTAACCGGGGGCGTGGGGAGATATCGCCCGACCATGCCGATGACGGGGAGCGCGGTGATGCGCACTCAGCGCGTGCGGCGCGGCGGCGCGTAGTTTCTGCGCGTTATGTGGGGAGGCGGTGAGGCTGGTATGTCGGGGAGGGTTTCCCAGCCTCACCGCCGCTTTGGATGCCGGGCGGCGGCGCGCGCTCGAGGAAGGCGTCGCGCACGCCGCCCGGCGGTACTGGTATCGGTCTGGCTGACAAAAGATTCCGACACCAGAAGAACTGATCCCTGCCGCGTCACGAGTCGCGGCTGATCATTTCCGGGTGGCCCGCAAGAATGGCGATGATCCTTCATGTTCCGGCGAATGTAGGCCGATGTGATTACCGCCAGATGGACGAGGTGGTAGTTGTGAATCCTGTTCACGTACCTGTCCGGTGTGGTTGAATCGGGGTCATCACGTGGGGTTTTGCCGGATTGCTCATGCGAACAGCTTCGTCTGTACGTACACATCTGTACATCCGCCGACAGTGTTGTTAGGGCGTTACTCTGTCTGGGCCTATCGAAGATGAGCACGACTGGTGGAAGCTACCCGGCAATGAAAGGAGTAAGAATTGGCCGCTGATTACAGTCCCACTGTCCGTCGCAGGCGTTTGGACAGCGAACTGCGTCGTCATCGGGAGAGAGCAGGCAAGAAGATCGGCGAAGTCGCCGAGTATCTGGGATGCCGGCACTCGAAGATTTCCCGTATCGAGAACGGCCACGGGAGCATCAGTCCAGGCGACGTCCGCTTGATGTTGGATTTGTACGGAGTGCACGGTGTGGAAGCGGATCGTCTTGTCCAGGCCGCGAGAGAATCTCGCGTTCGGGGTTGGTGGCATAGTTATGGTGACGTGCTACCCGAGTGGCTTGCGACTTACGTGGGGCTGGAAGCTGAAGCCGCCATGAGTCGAACATACGAAGGTGAAGTGATTACCGGGCTTTTGCAGACCAAGGAGTATGCCCGTGCGGTCACGGCGGCGACCGTGGTTCCCCGTACGGAAGACCAGGTCGACCGGCAGGTCATGCTGCGCATGAAACGTCAGGAACGCCTGCACTCCAGTCGTCCGATCGGCTTGTGGGCGGTGCATAGCGAGGCCGCTTTGCGGCGGCCGGTCGGCGGCAACGCCGTCATGCGTGACCAGCTCACGCACCTGCTGGAGATAGCGGAACTGCCTCATGTCACGGTGCAGGTACTGCCCATCGCGGCCGGCGAACACCCGGCGATGGTAGGCCCGTTCACGGTCTTGGAGTTCCATGAGGAGTCCGATCCCGACGTCGTCTACGTCGAGACTCCGGTGGGTGGGCTGTACATGGAGCGCGAGAGTGAGATCGCCGGGTACACCTGTGTTTTCGGGCGTCTCAAGGAGCTGGCTTTGTCTCCGGAGAAGACCGTCCATTTTGTCGGCCAGATAATTAAGGAGTTGTAGCGGGAGTGGAGCAGGGAAACATCATTCCGTCGGACGCCGTCTGGCGGAAGCCGCTTCGCAGCGTCGGTCAAGGCGCGTGTGTTGAGGTCGCCATATTGCCAAGGCACGTCGCTGTACGTGACTCCAAGGACCGTTCGGGACCCGCGCTGGTGATGACCACCGCGGCATGGGCGTCCTTGATGGACTCTCTGAATCACTCTTGAGCCTGCTGTGATCCGCGGTGCCGGCATGGTGCGACTCCACGCCCGGTGGCCAGCTGGGTGGCTCCTGGACCGGCGGCCGGTGAAGGGGAATGATGCCTTCAGCGTGTTGGGCTGATGAAACCGCCGCGCTCAGTTCGAGAGGAAACATTTCGTGCGGAAGCGCACAATCCGAATGGAGAAGCACCTTGCCGAGGCTGGATTTCCCAGAGGCGTCGGTGTCCCTTCCGCCGTGGTTCTGGCGCTGACCTTATTACTTGCCGCGGCCTGTGTTCTGTTGCTCGATCCTCCTTCGGCGGAACCGGTTCCAGGTGTCGTCACGCAGTCGCAGGAACGTTTCGTCGAAGCGACTGCGCACGCATTGGCGAAGACAGTGGCGGAGTCCGTCATGGATCTCCGATTCGGGGTGACGCAGTCCGGCAATGCTCAGGGACGAGCGCCGGAGGACTTGCTCGATTCGCTGGGTGAGGTTTACCCGCGATGGCGTGGGATGGCACTCATGCGGAGCTCGACAGGACAATTGCTCGCCGCCCGTGGAGAACCCTTGCCCTTCGCGGCTCTGGACAGTGGATCCATGAAGGAGGCGAGCGTTCGTCCTGTGGCATCTGCGGGTAAAGGGGTCGTCATGGTCGCGACCGTTCCGGTGCCGGCAGGCAGCGAACAGCGGGTCCTGGTGGCGTTCACCGACCTGGTGAATTCCGAGATTCCGTTGGACCCGGGACTCGGGCAGAGTGTGTCGGTGGTCACGGACGACGGTCGCCTCCTTGATTCCCGAGGTCCTGCTCCCACTGTGGACGCCCGGGTCAGCCAGGGGCTGATCGGCAAGGCCGCGACCGAATCGGCCGTGGGACGCGCCGGGAGCGTGAACCTTGTCGTCAAGACGGGATCGGGACCCGACGGTGTTCGCGAGACGGCGCTGGTGGCCGCCTACGCGCCGCTGACGGTAACGGGTCTGGCCGGAGCCTGGAAGCTCTCGCTGGTGTCGATGGCCCAAGTGCCGGTGCAAGGGGGCACGCAGACAGGTCGCCACCCGGCGACCGTCGTCACCCTGGTGGTTGCGGCGTTCTTCGGTTTCGTGCTGGTCCGCAGGACCGTCGTCGGTCCGGTTCACCGGCTGCGAAACGGCGCGCTCGCGGTCGCCTCCGGGGCCGGTGCGCCGACGGTACGTGGCTCGGGAGTGCGTGAGGTGCGCCGGATCGCCGCGGCGTTCGAGTGGTTCAGTCGCCCGGCGGGAGCTCGGCAACGCCCTCGGTGGTGGGTGCCGTCGGCTCGGCTGGTGATCGTCGTCGCCGCGGCGACGACGCTGGCCTGGTCCTGTTCTGTGCTGGTGGTCGCCGGTGGCTCGGCGCCCACGGTGCCGGAACTCGTCGTGCGTGAACGGGGAATGGAGGTTTCGCGTATCGCCGACACGGTCCGCCGCAGCCTGAATGGAGCGGTCGCGGACCTGAAACTGCTTGTGAGATCCAAGGGACGGGAGGACGCTGCGTCCGTACTCCCGCTCATGGAGCGGCTGATGGCCAGAGAGTCCAGATATCGGAGTATCTATGTGGTGGATCCGGCGGGCCGGATAGGCGTCCGGGCCGGGCGGCCACCGCTGCGGGCCGAGGAACGGCCGCCTTCAGGCGAAGGGGTACGTCAGCACAACACCGCCGGCAGTCTCCCGGTGATCTTCGCCTACGCGAAGCTGCCGGATTCCGGTCATGGCATCGTGGCCGAGCTCGATGTGGAGCATCTTTCGCAATTGTTGCACCAGCGCGCAGGCCGGGTCAGGATCGTCGATCCCGGTTTCCGGACGATCGCCGACACCGAGGGGTATCTCGCGTTCCATGCGCTGTCCGGGGAATCTCTCCGTCGAAGTGCGGGTGAGGCACTCGCGGGGCGGTCTCGCGCGGAGATAGGGCGATCCCGAGGCGGCGAGTCGGTGATCGCGTCCGCCGCGATCGGCGCACCGGGTCCGGCCGCCGCCCTGCGATGGAGTGTGGTCTCCGAACAGAAGACCACCACGCTGGGTCTTCCGGAGAACGAATTGAACCGGCGCAACCTCGCGGCCGGTCTCATCGGTCTCGTCATCGCCTTGCTGAACTTCGGCTGGCATGAGTTCATTGTCGTACGGCAGTTGCGACGGACGGCGACGCTCGCGGAGCGGTTGGCATCCGGAGATCTCGTGTCCGGAATCCACCCGGTGAGACAAGACCAGATCGGCACGATCACCTTCTGCCTCGAGATCTGTAGGAAAACAGCGAGTGAGTCCGAGCATCGGAAAGAGCTCGCCCGGCGAGAGAACTGATGTGCTTTTCTGTTATGTCGTATATGTCGTTGCCTGTGTCCTTATCCTGGTGGCCGGCCTTCTCGAGCAGCGCCGCCACCACGCCAACCTGCGGGCCATTCCGGCCAGAGTGCTGGTCAACGGTACTCGTGGAAAGAGCTCGATAACCCGATTGTGCGCGGGTGCGCTGCGCGGCGGCGATCTGGTGACCGTCGCCAAGACGACGGGAACAGCCGCCCGGTTCGTGCATCCGGACGCACATGAAGACCCGGTTTACCGGAAGTTCGGCATCGCCAATGTCATCGAGCAGATCGGCGTGGTGCGCCGCGCGGTCGCCTACTCACCCGACGCTTTGGTCGTCGAGTGCATGGCGGTGATGCCAGAGCTGCAGGAGATCAACCAGACCAAGCTGATCTCCTCGACAATCGGTGTCATCTCCAATGTGCGCCTCGACCACGTCCAGGAAATGGGCCCCACGATCGACGACATCGCGCGCTCACTCAGCAGGTCGATGCCGGAAGGAGGGGTTTGCGTCACCGCCGAGCGCGAGCGGCTTTCCGTGCTGAAGGAGGAGGCCGCTCGGCGAAACTGCGACCTCGTGGTGGTCGATCCGGAGACCGTGACGGATGAGGAAATGGAGGGTTTCGGCTGGATCACTTTCAAGGAGAACGTCGCCATCGGCCTCGCCGTCGCGAAGCTGCTCGGGGTTGATCGCGGGGATGCCTTGCGAGGAATGTGGTCCGCACCCCCCGATCCGGGAGCACTGAGAGTCGATCGGTTCCGAGTGGGCGGAAAGCAGCTGAGATTCGCCAACCTTCTCGCCGTCAACGATCCGGAATCCACGTTGATGAACATCGAGGAGCTCATCTCCGAGAAACTCATCACCCGCCCACTGCATGTGGTGATCGGATGCCGTCCCGACCGTGTCGAGCGCAATCGCCAAATAGGTTCGCTGATCCCGCAGCTCGACCCCGAGCGAGTGATCCTGATCGGGGAGCCGACAAGGAGCGCGAGGACACCCATTCCCGGCCCATGGCAGGGCCGGGTATGCGACCTCGGCGGTCGTCGCAGCTCATCGGAGCTTCTCGACGGAGTCGTCGACGGGATCGAAGGTGAAGCGTCCGTCGTCGCGATCGGCAGCATCCATGGCCAGGGAGAGCGACTCCTGGAGGAGCTCCAGGCTTTGGAGCGGATACCGGCCGACGCCGTCGTCTGGACCGCGGAATGTGGAAGGGAGGAATCGTAACCGATGGGAACCTTGTTGCCTGGCGTCGCGACACTGGGGTTGGCCATCGGCCTCCTGCTGTCGCTGGCCTGTGTGCTGCTCACCAATCTGTCGCCCGGTGGGATGATCAGTCCGGGCTGGCTCGCGCTGACGCTGGTCGAGGACTATCGGCGCGCCGCGATCGTGGTAGTGATGACCGCGTTCGCCTATGTGGGGTCAAAGGGGCTCCAACGACTCACCATCTTGTACGGGAAGCGCCTCTTCTCAGCCATCGTCCTGCTCGCAGTCTTGTTGCAGAGCACGCTCTTCCTGTTTCTGCAGCACGACTATCCACTGCTGTTCGCCCATCAGACACTGGGCTTCGTGGTGCCAGGGTTGATCGCTTACCAGTTGATCCGCCAGCCACCGGTCGCCACCATGCTGGCAACGGCGACGGTCAGCCTGGTCACCGGCGCGGTGCTGGCGAGCGGCGTTCTCGCCGGTTTCGTTTCCACAGTCTGACAAGAAGAGGATCGGACATGCGAAAATCCTGGATTTCGCCACGGAAGAAGTGGGTCCGCAATCTATGTATCGCGATCTGGCTGTCCGTGGTCGTCTTGTCCGTGGTGACCATTCACCTCGGGCCGGGTGTGCGTACGGTGACCAGTGTCCCGCCGGTGAACGCCCTCGCGGTCCGGATCATGGGCGGGCCCTACCGGGTGGCCGAGTACCGTTATGAACGCTTGTCACGTCCTGCGCGGACCGTGGTACGGAGCGACACGGGGGCGGTCGTGGCGACGTTCACCGACGGCGCCCGTAGCGTCGTGCTGGCCGGCCCCGCTCGGGATTTCCCTGTCTCGCGGTCTGGATCGTCCGTCGTCAGAGGTGAAGCGTGGGTACGTCTTTTGCCGCAGCCGTGGAAAGAGGGTGCCGAAGGTGGCAAGTGGTTCCGCGCCTGGCTTGACGCCGCGCTCGCCGACCGGAGCCCAGACGTGCTCGCTACCGCCCGGCGACACTGGGCGGGGGACGCTCCGAAGATCAGCGACTCCCGGTTGATCAAGCTCGTTTACGGGTTATCGCGTAAGATCTCGGTCGCCGTGATCAAATCCGATACCGGAGGAGTGGTGATCTCGACCGAGGCGCGTGAACAGAGTCTGCTTCAGCCCGGTGATCTCCTGCTCTTCGCTCCCGATGCGAAAGGTAGCGGGCCGATCGACCGCGTGGGCGTGTATCTCGGCAGGGACACCGGTGGCCGCCACCGCGTTCTCTTCCGCGGTTCCGCGCCGGCTGTGGCGCAGGGTGGCAGACTGTTTCAGGGGTTTCGCGTCGCCAAACGGATCTGACGAATGTTGTTCCGGGTACTGGGGAGTTTGGAGCTGAGCGGGCAGGCCGAAGGACCGGTATGTGTTCGGCCGCACAAGCCGCGGACTCTCCTGGCACTGTTGCTTCTTCATGCGGATCGTTGGGTGTCCAACGCGGTGATCGAGAACGCGCTCTGGGAGGGGCTGCCGCCACGATCCGCGCCAGGGAATATCAAGACCTACGTCTCGCAGTTGCGGCGGACGTTGACGGCGCTGGGGGACGGGCACGGCAGGATCGCCAATCGAGTCGGCGCATACCGGATAAGCGTGGGCCCCGGGGAACTCGACGTCTTCCGGTTCGAGGAGTCGGTACGTCTGGGACGGGAAGCGCGACATCGGTCCGCCGATGGCGAGGCCGTCGAGCATTTCCGGGAGGCGCTGGGGTTATGGCGTGGCGAACCGTACGAGGATCTTCCGCTGTCCATCAGGCGCCCGGTGACGGCACGCCTGGAAGAGCTGCGCTGGACCGCACGCGAGGAGCTGATCGATGTGCGGCTGATGCTGGGGCAACACCACACGGTCGTCCCGGACCTCCGTGCGCTGACGATCGAACATCCGACGCGAGAGCGGCTGTGGTGTTTACTTCTTGTCGCTTTGCACCGTTCCGGCCGCAGGGCTGACGCGTTGGACGCGTACCAATCGGCATACCGATCGCTGACGGACGGGCTCGGCATCGAACCCGGTGCCGAGCTGCGCCGGCTGCATGAAAAAATGCTCGCCGACACGTTGTGAACACGGAGCCTGGGTCCACCAGTTGCTCAGTACGTGAAGGCCCCCTTCACTGCGTCTAGCGCCAGGGTCCCGGCAAGTCGCATAACTGCTGGTCAGTGTCGCTCTTGGTGATTCGAACCGGACAGCTGAGTGTCCATTTGGTGCCTATGTACGGTTGCGAGCTGGGTCGTGAGTGGCAAGTAGCGTTAGAACACGACTTGCCACTCACGACCCCCTTGGCAGCGTTGGGGCATCGTTGATGACTCCGCTCTCGGTTGATGACCCCGCTCTCGTCGCCAGAGCCCGGATCGCCACTCTTGACTCACCTGGCCAGCGGCTATGCGACTTTGCCGGGACCCTAGCGTCTAGCGAAGTGAAGGGGGCCTTCACGTACTTCGGCCGACCAAGCGCCGCGAGACCACGCCCGCTCCCGCGAGTGTCCACCGAGATTCGGTACCGCTCTATTGAGTCATCCCGAGGCGGCGGGCGCGTCCCCGTCTGTGACACAGTCCCGCGGCACGGTATCGGTGGATCCGGACCAAATACCCAGTGGTGTGAAATCGCCCGTAGCTCGCTGTGCCGAGAATGTACCGGAAATAGTTACCGCTGGGGCAGAATCATATTCGTCGCGCCGGATGGTTCCGGTCGGCTCTCGCAATTCGACAGAAATGTAAGGAGTAAATGTGAAGGGTGTTTACGAGTCCCCTGCGCTGCAGGCCGCTGGGGCCTTCTCGAAGGTGACTGGTTGCGGCAAGTGCGGCTGGGGTCGTGATCGTTACTGCCGGCGCGGCCACCACCACTGGTGCTGGTGAGAGGCATAGGTATCTAGCCAGATGATGAATTTCCCTGCGTTGGCGCGCGACACTCCATGGTTCGTCGTCATGCCGGATGCCGACGTGACGAGCACGGTCACAACGCTGTTACGCGCCCAGGGGCGGGTGTCGGTGCCGCACAACTCCGGCCGGCCCTGGCTGGTGGGCAATTGGAGTGACGACGAGATCGTCGTGGCCGAGGCGGGGAATTCGCGGGTGGCGGTGATCGGGCGTGTGTCCGTCACCGCCACCCGTCTCGCCGGGATCCTGGCGAGAGCAGGCGATGTCACCGCTGTCAGCACGATGCTGTCCTCGCTGTCCGGCAGTTATCACGTGGTCGCGCATGTCAAGGGCCGATCACTGGTGCGGGGGACGGCGGCCGGTGTTCGCCAGGTCCTCTATACCAGGGTGGACGGGCAGGTGCTGGCCGCCGACCGGGCCGACGTGCTCGCCGGGCTGCTCGATACCGAACTGGACATCGAGGCCGTGGCACTGTCGCTTTTGGACCCGATGCCGCCATACCCACTCGACGACGCCCCCATGTGGAAGGGCGTCGAGGCGGTTCCACCGGATCATTTCCTGCTGACCGACGAGGCCGGACGACCGGCGACCTTCCGTTGGTGGTCGCCGCCGGAGCCGGTGGTGCCGCTCGTGGACGGCGCACGCGCGCTTCGCCTCGCACTCGACAACGCGGTCGCGGTCAGGACGTCCGCCGGCGGAAAGGTGAGTTGCGACCTTTCCGGCGGCCTCGACTCGACCTCGATATGCTTTCTCGCGGCGGGCAGTTCCGCTGAACTGATCGCCTACACCACGGTCGGCCTGGACCCGGCTGATGACGACGTGCCGTGGGCCATGCGGGCGATCTTCGCCTTGCCAGGGGTGGGGCACGAGATCTTGCCCCGAGGCGAACTCCCTTTGGTCTACCAGGGCATCGCTACCGCGGACGACTGCCTGGACCGGCCCTTCATCGGGCAGATAGACCGGGCTCAGATCCTCGTGGCCTTCGAACGGATGGCCGCGCTGGGATCGCGGATCCACCTCACCGGCTTCGGGGGCGACGAGGTCTTGGAAGGCGACCTGAACTATCTGCGGTCCCTGATTCGCAGGGCGCCATGGACCGCGTTGCCCCGGCTTCGGGCATACCACGCCCAGGGGCGTTGGCCGCTCATGAACGTCGCGTGGCAGCTGCTTCGACCACGTTCGTACGGTTCTTGGTGGGCAGGTACCGCGGGGGGGATCACCGATCCGCGCCAGGCGTTGCGGTCTCCGAGGTTCGACTGGGACGAGCCACCACGGTTGCCGCCTTGGGTCAGTCGCGACTGCGTCGATCTCGTCCGCCGGGTGCTTCGGGTGAGGCGAGATTCCGTACGCCCGCTGGCAGGTGACCCCAGCAAGCATGCCGATCTCCTCGGGATCCGGTCGAGTGCGCGGATCGCTCGATCGTTCGGGCAATTGGTGGGACCGACCGGTGTGCCGTTCGCCACGCCCTTTCTCGACGATCAGGTCGTCGAGGCGTGCTTGGCGGTGCGCGCGCATGAGCGGTCCACGCCCTGGGAGTACAAACCGCTGATCAAGGAGGCCATGCGGGGGATCGTTCCCGCGGCTTCGCTCGAACGCACGACCAAGGCGGAGAGTTCCGCCGAGGAGGAGGCAGGGTTGCGCGCCAACCATCCTGATCTGATGGCGTTGTGTGAGGACTCCCGGCTCGCGGACCTGGGGCTCGTCGACGCCGACCGGTTGCGGGCAGCCAGTCATTACTCGCCCTCGCTCACCCGGCCGCACGAGTCGCTTCAGCAGACTTTCACTTCCGAGGCTTGGCTTCGACGGCTCGAAACCCAGTCAGTACAGGCAGGATCGCGATCGTGAAGCTGGCCAAGAACGTCGTCTTCTGCGAAACCGAATACGGTGCCGTGCTGCTGGACGAGGCGAGCGGTCTGTATTGGACGCTCAACCCGACCGGTGCGCTGGCCATGGGCGTGCTGCTCGATGGCAAGGACAAGGGCGACGCCGTCGAAGCGGTGGTCGAACTTTATCCGGCGTCCCGCGACATCGTTTCCACTGACGTGAGCAACCTTCTGGATCAGCTCCATGAAGCAGGCCTTGTGGAGGAGAAATGACCACGCCGATGACCTTGCCCCGGCATGGCGAGGGAATCCCATTGCCGCGGCGGCTGCTGGCGCGGGCAGCCGTCGCGTTCGCCCGGATGCTCGCCTTGTTGCCGCCCGCGCGGATCCGGACGGTACTCGGCATCGTCCGCAGGGGCGCTCGTCCGGCGGGCCTCGGCCCCACGTCGACCGCCCGTGACGCGGTCACGTCGGTGAGCCTGGTGTGCCGGGGCGCGCAGGGGTGTGTTCCCCGGTCCATCGCCACCGCGTTGCTCTGCCGCGCCTGGGGCGTCTGGCCGACGTGGTGTGTGGGCGCGCGAACGGTCGGCCCGTTCGCCGCGCACGCGTGGGTCGAGGTGGACGGCGTCCTCGTGGGGGAAGAGTTCTCCGACGACTACTTTCAGCGTCTGATGACCGTTCCCCCGGCGGCCTCGTGACCGAGGAGAGCCGGAGTGCCGACCAGGTCAGCGGTGAATCGCTGACTCGCCTGCCTCAGTTGTGGCGATTGCTCCGCGGTCACGGGCGGCAGGTCTTCGCCGCCACCCTGCTGACCCTGCTGGGGACGCTCGTCGGGCTGGTTCAGCCGGTGCTGGTGAAGAAGGTGATCGACGTCGCGCAGACCGGCGCGGTCGCGAGCTGGCTGGTGGTCGCCCTTCTCGCGGTGTTCGTCACCCAAGCCGCCGTCGACGCCGTCGGCCGTTTTCTCCTGGACCGCACCAGCGAAGGGATCCTTCTCGGTCTCCGGTTACGCCTGACGTCCCATTTGATGCGTCTGCATATGCGGGTCTGTGACCGTCAGCGTATCGGTGACCTGATCTCCCGGGCGAACACCGATACGTCGATGGTGCGTGAGGCGGCGACACACAGCTTCTCCGATATCGTCACGAACTCTCTCGGCGTTGCCGGCGCGGTCTGCCTGATGGTGTGGCTCGACCCTCAGTTGTTCCTGCTCGTGCTGGCCGCCGTCGCCATAGCCGGTGCCATTGTGTTGACGGTCTTGGCGGGCATTCGCCGTGCCGCCAACGAGGCCCAGACCAGCGTCGGCGACATGACCGCGGCACTCGAGCGCGCGCTCAGCGCGATCCGCACGGTCCGTGCCTGTCAGGCCGAGCGGAGGGAGATCGAACGCGTCGGTTCTCATGCCCGCGACGCCTATCGAGCCGGAGTGCGGCTGGCCAGGCTGGACTCGACGGTGGCGCCGGCGATCGAGTTCGCGGTCAACGGTTCGGTTCTGGTCGTCTTGCTGATCGGCGGGCTCCGGGTCGCGGACGGCACGACGTCGCTGGGCGATCTCGTCGCGTTCCTGCTCTATGTCACCTATCTGGTGATGCCACTGTCGTCACTGTTCAACGCCTTGTCCACGGCACAGCGAGGCCTGGGTGCGCTGGATCGCGTGAATGAGGTCTTCACGATGCCACGCGAACATGACCGGGCACCACGGGGTGGCCAGGTGAGTCCGGTGGTGTCACTCCAGCGCGTGCGTGAGACTCCGGTGGTGGAGTTTCGCGACGTCTGGTTCGGCTACGGCGATCGTCCTGTCCTGAAAGGACTTTCCTTCGCCTTGCCCAGCCGTGGTCACGTCGCGCTGGTCGGCAGGTCCGGGGCGGGCAAGTCGACGGTGCTGGAGCTCATCGAGCGCTTTTACGATCCGGACCGTGGACAGATCAAGATCGACGGGCGGCCTGCTGGTTCGATGACCCGGGCGGACACCCGCACTCTGGTGAATCTTGTGGAGCAGCAGGCACCGGTGCTGCATGGGACGCTCCGCGACAACATCACCTACGCCGTGCCTGAAGCGACGGAGGACGAGGTGCGGTGGGTGGTCAACGAGGCATGCCTCAAAGAGCTGGTGGCACGGCTGCCGGCAGGCCTCGATACCGAGGTCGGTGATCACGGCACGCTGCTGTCCGGCGGAGAACGGCAGCGTATCGCCATCGCCAGGGCCTTGCTCGCCCGACCGGCGTTGCTGCTGCTGGATGAGCCGACCTCGCAGCTGGACATGCTCAATGAGCGGGCCCTGACCGAAACGATGCGGGAGGTTTCCACGCACCGTGCGCTTCTGGTGATCGCCCACCGGATGTCCACGGTCCGTGCGGCGGATCAGATCATCGTGCTCGACGAGGGCCGGGTGGAGGCGGTCGGCTCCCACGAGGATCTGCTCCGGACGAGCGCGCTCTACCGGCGGCTCCTCTCCGCCGGCCCGGATCCTGAGCCCGACACCCTGGCAGGAAAGGCGGAAACGACGCGATTGTAGTGGAGAGCGAAGAAAGAGTCCTGTGATCGGCCTGGAACGCCAACCGCGTCACGGGTCGTACCCGAATTTGAATCAAGCAAGACTGTGAGCCCAAGATGCCTGAGACTGCCGAACGTCCCACTGCCTCGACGTGCACGACATCGGACGTGGCAGGCAGTTTTCCGGCCCGTCAGGCGGACGATCCGCCTTGGGTGTTCGGTAATGTCCCGCCACGCAATCCCATTTTCACCGGTCGTGGCGAGCTCTTGAAGCAACTGGCCAAACGGCTGAACAGCGGTACGACGGCTGTGCTCCGGTCGGCGTTGCACGGTCTCGGCGGTATCGGCAAGACCCAGATCGCCACCGAGTACATCTATCGGCATCTCCAGGATTACGACCTCGTATGGTGGATCAATGCGGCGCACACCACCCAGATCCGCGCCAGTCTGACGGAACTGGCCGGTATCCTTGGTGTCACAGGTGCGTCCGAGGTGAATACCGCGGTGCCTGCCGTGATCGAGGCGCTGCGGACCGGACGGCCGTTCCGTCGCTGGCTTCTGGTGTTCGACGCCGCGGAGAGCGCGGAGACCGTGTTGCCGTTCTTTCCGCGCAACGGTCCCGGCGAAATCCTGGTCACCTCGCGGAGCTCCGACTGGGCGGGTATCGCACGTCCGCTGGAATTGGCGGTGTTCAAACGCGAGGAAAGCGTCGAGCTGCTCGGCCGCCGGGGTCCGGAGATCGACCCGGCCGACGCCGACGAACTCGCCGAGAAGCTCGGGGATCTGCCGTTGGCCGTGGAGCAGGCGGCGGCCTGGCGCGCGGTGACCGGGATGCCGGTGCAGGAGTACCTGCGCCTGTTCGACGAGTCGGTGGAGGAGATTCTCGACACCGTCGCCGCGGCGTGGAATGTTTCGTTCGAGGAGTTGAAGACGCGTAATCCGGCGGCTCATCAGATTTTGCATATTTGTGCGTTCTTTTCGCCGGAGCCGATTTCGCGTGATCTGCTGACCGGGGTGAATCGGGTGTCGATCTCGCCGGAGCTGGATGCGGCGTTGCGGGATCCGATCAAGCTGGCGCGGGCGATTCGTGACATCAACCGGTATGGTCTGGCGAAGATCGATCATGGTAACAACACGTTGCAGTTGCACCGGTTGGTGCAGTTGGTGTTGCGTAATCGGGTGATGGCGCGGCAGGTGCATGCGCGGATGCAGCATGGTGCGCATCAGTTGCTGGCCGCGCTGGATCCGAATGATCCCGAGTCCAGCAGGCACTGGTCGCGCTACCGCGAGCTGCTGCCGCATGCGTATGCGGCGAATGTGCTGGATTGTGATAATGATTGGCCGCGTCAGCTTTATATCAATCTGATGCGGTATCTGTTCGAGTATGGGGATCATGAGGAGGCGGCGCGGCTGGGTTTGGAGGCGCGGAAGCGGTTCACCGATGTGCTGGGTCCGACGCATCCACAGACGCTGGAGGTGTCGTCGAGGCTGGGGTTGTATTTGTGGGCGATCGGCCGGTATGCGGAGGCGGCGGAGCTGAATCAGCGCACGCTCGCGTTGCGTCTGCAGATTTCGGGTGAGGAGAACGAGGAGACGTTCGCGCTGCAGCGGAACATCACGATCGATCTGCGGGCGCAGGGTGATTTCGCTGCGGCGACGAAGCTGAGTGAGGAGATCCTGCACAAGGCCAAGCGGATGTTCGGGGAGGATGATCCGGAGACGTTGCACGCGGCGTATCAGCACGCGATCAGTCTCCGGCTGGGCGGCGCGTATCGGGAGGCGCTGGAGCTGGATCAGGACACGCTGCGGCGGCGGATCGAGGTCCTCGGCCGTGATCATGTCCGCACGTTCAGTGTCAACAGCGCGCGGAACGTGGATCTGCGGGAGGCGGGTGAGTACGGGCAGGCGCGAATTCAGCAGGAGCGGCTGACGGAGAATTTCATCGCCCGTTTCGGCGCGGATCAGCTGGACTCGGCGGGCAACTCGCTGCTGCTCGCGGTGGCCAGGAGGAAGGACGGGGACCACCCCGGGGCGCTGAGCCTGTCCACGGACGTGCTCAAGAGGTTCCGGCTCGCCTACGGCGACGACCACGGCACGACGATGGCCTCCGCGCTGGCCCATTCGATCGATCTCCGTCACTCGGGTGATCTGGCCGCGGCCAGGAAGCTCGGTGAGGAGACCTTCGAGCGGTATCGGCGTGGTCTGGGCGAGCATCATCCGCACACGTTGGCGGCCAATGCCGACCTCGCGGTGACCTTGAGGCTGCAGGGGGATGCCGCGGCCGCGCGTGTGCTTGACGAGCGGGCGCTCGAGCAGTTCCGGGCCATCATCGGCCCGGATCATCCCTATGCCGTCATCGCCACGATCAACCTGGCGAGTGATCTGTCGGAACTGGGGGAGCTCGACCGGGCGGTCGAGCTGGGACGGGACGCGGTCGAGCGGGGCACGCAGGTGCTCGGCGAGGACCATCCCACGGTCCTGGCCGCGTCGTTCAACCTCGGCCTGGACCTGGCCGCGCTCGGCCGGACGGACGAGGCCGCGCCGTTCAGCGCCCCGATCCTGGCGCGGTACCGCCGGATCTTGGGCGAGGCCCACCCGGGAACGCAGGCGGCCGGCCGCGGCGCCCGCGCCAACTGCGACATCGACCCGATCCTGATGTGACTCAACCCGGTCGGCGACTGAACCACCACCACTTCGGTCAAGAACACTGACGTGGGCCGGTGATCGTGCCAGGATTCAGGGGGCGGCTCCACGTCCCCTCCCCCTCGACGTGGAGCCGCCCCGAAATACGTCGGCATCAGAGGCGGTCACGGCCCGCGGGCCGGACACGCGCAGGCGAACCGTGGCACCGTGGTATCCGGATCGGGTCTCGACCAGGTGGCAGAGCTGGCGGGTGAGCCACAGGCCGTCGCCTGGTGCCGGGTCGAGCGTGGGTGGCAGGTAGCCGAGGAACGGGTCGGTGATGCGCCCGGCAGGTTCATGGACGTCGCACACGATGCTCCCGGATTCCGTCCACAGCCGGATGGTCGCGCGGCCGCTTCCGTGCTGCACGACGTGGTTGCTGACCTCGCCGACCGCTGCTGAGAGCAGGGTGGCCCGTTGTCCAGGCAGCCCGTGCAGCGCAGCGTGCGCGGCGACGAACCGCCGCACGCTGGACAAGTCGCCCATGAAGGGCAGTACCGCGGCATCCGGCGGGGGAGCCGGCAGCGGGCTCTCGTCGCCGGTGTCGACGAAGATCGAGGGGTCGAGATAGTCGGAGCATGGGCTCGCCTCGCGCCCGGTCAATCGAGCGGGGTGAGTGCGCAGGGCGTCGGCGACGATGGGCGGGGCCAGCACCCGGGCGTCGTACGGGCATACGATCCAGGCCGCCGATGCCGCGAAGGCCACGTTCAGTATCGACTCGTATCGCCTCCACTCGACGGTCTCGCGGTCCGACCGTCCGGTCCAGATCGGTTCGCCGATGATGCGTACGTGCCCTGGGCACTCGGCGTGGCGGGCCGCGTAATAGTCGTGGTAACCGAGCAACGTCGCCGCAGGGCGGCGGTACCAGCCGTATGCGTCGACGAAGTGGACCCGGCCGGCGTCCGCGCCGAGCGTGCCGCTGAGCATCTCGATGTTGTTCGGCGTCGTCACGGCCAGCGTGGCTTCCTCGCGTGCCAGCCCGTCTTCGATGAAAGGTATCGCCATGTCGAGGAATTCCGCGTCAGAGCTGTAAATACAGGCCTGATGCACGAATGACGCGCCGACGGCCGGGCTTTCCTGCGCGCTCATCTCACGACGCCTCCTCGGTGGCCTCCGATGTCAGCGACGGCAACTGGTCCCAGCCGTAGTTCCGCAGGATCGTGCGGATGATGGGTCCCGGTGATCGCAGAACGAACCGGTACCCGTTGCGGAGGTTGGCCGCGGTGTCGGCGAGAAGCCGGACGGTGGCGACATCGACATAGCGCAGTTCTCCGACATCCAGATGGAAATCGTCGTCGTCGCGGTATGCCGCTTCCAGTGTCGCGGCGAACTCGGCGAGGTTCGACCGGTCGATCTCACCGGACAGCCGCAACCCGCATCGTCCTTCCAACGGCGCCGTCCGCAACAGGGGTTCTCGCTGTGCGGCCTGTTCGGCGGTCAGCGCCGTGGAATGGGCCTGGCGCACGACGTCCAGTTGCTCATTCGTGAACTGCCGCCGGTCGTAATGACAGAATCCCGTCAAGGTCGGCAATTCGCCCGTGGTGGTCAGTTCCGTGATCTGCCTCTCGTAGGCCAGAAAAAGCTCGCTGTCCGGGAGCACATGTGAGGCCCAGGTCATATCCGCACAGATATGCAGACCCAGGTAACCGGCACGTGTCGCCGCGGTGGTCTCGGCTTGCAGCCGGCTGATCACACGATCCGCCTCGAACCCCTCTTCCGCCCGGTAGAACTCGTCGGCGGACGAGATGACGAGCTGTTCTCGCCGGGTCAACGCGTCCAATTCCGCTCCGGTCAGTGACAACCAGGTGAAAAGCGTCTCGGGAGAAGCGCAGTTGGTGAGGTAGGTGATCTTCTGGCCCTGTTCCACCGCGGCGAGGAAGTGCAGTTGCGCCAGTCGCCGGTATTCGTGGTCGGTGTCGTACCAGATGCACACGTGATCTCCTGTCACCCATGGCCTGACCATGATTCCCTCTCCTCACATGAGGTCGGAGAAGCACTAATCGTAGGCCGCGACCGACGGTGCGCGTTGTCCATGGATGGGCATTGGCGGACATGCGCCAAGGCTTCTCGCCGATGTTTTGCTCGGGTAAGGCGAACTTTGGGCTAACTTGTCCGGTGTGGGTCCTGCACTGAAGCGCCTGGGCAGCATGCCGGTCGAAGTGAGCAGTTTCGTCGGGCGCCGCGATGAGCTGCTCCAGGTGCAGCGGGACTTGACCGCTTTTCGCTTGGTGACGTTGACCGGTCTGGGCGGGGTGGGCAAGACGCGACTGGCGTTGCAGGTGGCCGAAAAGGTCCGGCGGGTGTTCCCGGACGGGGTGTGGTTCGTCGAGCTCGCCGCCCTGGGGGATCCGGCGCTGCTGGAGCAGACGGTCGCGGATGCGTTGGGGGTCCGCGACTATTCGGCTCGGTCACCTTTGGCCGCCTTGGCTGGGGTACTTGCGGCCAAGCGGCTGCTGCTGGTGCTGGACAACTGCGAGCACCTGCGAGACGCGTGTGCCAGGCTGGCCGCCGAACTGCTCGCGGTGGCGCCCGGGCTGCGGATCCTGGCCACCAGCCGGCACACCCTGTGCACGACAGGGGAACGAGTCTTTCAGGTGCCTCCGTTACCGGCCCCGGACCCTGACCACATGCCCGGGCCGGAGGAGCTGTGCCGGGTCGAATCGGTGCGTCTGTTCGTTGAGCGAGCGGCGGCCGTCCTGCCCGATTTCGAGCCCGATGCCGCCACGCGGGCGACGATCGCCCGGATCTGTCATCGGCTGGACGGGCTTCCGCTGGCCGTCGAGCTCGCGGCGACCCGGATACGGGTGCTGGCACCGGAGCAGATTCTGCGGCGGTTGGACGATCGGTTCAGGCTCCTCGTCGGGGGTAGCCGTTCGGTGCCCCGGCACCAGACACTGCGGGCTTCGATCGACTGGACCTTCGCCCAGTGCACGGTGCTGGAACGGATTCTGTGGGCCCGCGTTTCGGTGTTCGCCGATGGGTTCGACCTCGACGCCGCGGAAGCGGTCTGTGCCGGAGGTGGTATCGAACGGTCGAGCGTGATCGATCTGATGGCCGCGCTGGTGGACAAGTCGATCCTCACCGAGGTGGGCCGCCGCCGGTCGGTCCACTACCGGATGCTGGAAACCCTCCGCCTGTATGGGCGCGAAATGCTGCGCGGCACCGGCGAGGAACCGGGACTGAGCCGACGGCATCGGGACTACTATCACGGGCTCGTGGCGCGGGTCGAGGCCGGATGGCTCGGGCCGGACCAGGTCGCCGGATGCGAGCGGCTGCGCCTCGACCACGCGAATGTGCGGATCGCACTGGACTTCTGTCTCACCGAGCCGGGCGAACACCAGGTCGGTCTCGCCATGGTCGCCGCATTGTGGACCTACTGGATCGCCTGCGGCGCGGTGAGTGAAGGCCATCACTGGTTGACCCACGCACTAGCGCTCGCTCCCGAGCCGACGCCGATCCGCGCGAAAGCCTTGTGGATCGCCGGGTGGGCTGCCCAGACCCGGGGTGACTTTACCGGGGCGGCCGCCGCGCTGCGGGAGTGCCGCGTTCTGGCCGAACAGTTGCAGTACGAAGCGGCTCTGGCCTATAGCGTGCGCTATGCGGCCTGCGCCGCGATGGCACAGGGGGACCACTCGGGCGCGTTGACCCTGTTCGAGGACGCCCTGACGCGTCACCGTGTCCTGGGCGACAAAGTGGGTGTCGTATCCCTGCTGGTCATGCTGGCCTTCTGTTATTGCCTGCGAAGCGATGCCGCGCACGGCGATCTCGACCACGCGAAAGCCCTGTGTGACGAGTGCGTCGAACGCTGTTCCGCTGTCGGCGAGAGCTGGTGCCGCTCCTATGCGCTGTACGTGCACGGTCTCGCGCTGTGGAAGCAAAACGAATACGGCGCGGCCAGGACGAAGGTGACGGAGAGCCTGCGGCTCAGCCATGCTCTCAACGACCTGGTGGGCATCGGCCGGAGTCTGGAGCTACTGGCCTGGATGGACGCGGGGCATCGGTGCGGTCGTGCCGCCAGGCTGTTCGGAGCGGCGGCGGCGATCTGGCACACGGTCGGTGTGCCGCTGGCCGGAATCACCTCTTTGCTCAGTGATCGCGAGAACGCCGAGCAGCGCGTGCGACGCGCGCAGGGTTTCCACACCGCTTTTCGGGATGGCGAGAAGTTGAGCCCGGACCAAGCGGTCGCATACGCGCTCGGCGACAATGAGACCATCACGACCCGCGCGTCGCTCCCCGCGCCCGCGAGTCGCGCGCCTGCGGTGACGTTGACCCGGCGCGAGCTGCAGGTAGCGGAACTTGTCGCGGAAGGCCTGTCCAACAAGGAGATCGCTGCCCGCCTGGTGATCGCCCAGCGCACCGCCGAGGGGCATGTCGAACGCAGCCTGGCCAAACTCGGCTTCAGCAAGCGTGCGCAACTCGCGGCCTGGATGGCGGGACGACGGGGAAACCGAGACCAATGACCCTGGCCACGGCGACGCCGCCTCGGGGCAGGCCGTGCACGACATCGACTTGGGCCCGAGGTGACGGTGGCCCTGCCGGTCAGGTGTGGTAGCCGAGCACGGTCGTCATGCCGGCTTCGGCGTGGTAGGCGTTGTGGCAGTGGATCATCCACTGGCCCGGGTTGTCGGCGTCGAATTCACCGGCGAGGGTCTTGCCAGGCAGGACGATGGCGGTGTCCTTGCGCGGGCCGTGACCGCTCAGCTGAACGGTATGGCCGTGGACGTGCATGGGGTGCCACATCATGGTCGTGTTGGCGAACTCGATGCGGACCCGTTGTCCTTCCTGGATTCGCTCTCGCGTTGTGAGGTCCCCTGCGCGGCCGTCGATGCCCCAGTCGTAGCGCATCATGCCGCCGGTGAGTGCCAGGCGATGCACGACGTCGGGTGGCTTGGCGGGCAAGGCGACCGAGGCGGCGGATTCGAAGTCCGGATAGCCGGCGATGGTGCCGGCCAGCTCTGGCGGCCGGGACTCTGGACCGGGAGGGGCGCCGGCGCCGGTACGCGCGAGCGCGAAGGCGCCGGCGCCCTTGCCTTCGGCCAGCGCCACCACTGGGAACACGCCGTCGCCGAGCGTGGCCAGCACGTCGTAGCGTTCGCCCATGCCGATCAGCAGCGCGTCGGTGTCCACCGGCGTGATCGGGTAACCGTCGGTGTGCGTGACGGTCAAGCGATGGCCGCCCAGCGCGACCCGGAAGGCGGTATCGGCGGCGGCGTTGATGAACCTGATCCGCACCCGCTGGCGAGGTTTTGCGGTGAAAGTCACTGGTGCGGTAGGGATCCGCCCATTGATCAGGTGGTAGGGGTGGGTCACGTCTCCGGCGTGGCCACCGAGCGACCGGTCGCCGGCGTCGTCCGTGCCGTGCATGGACATCCTGTGTCCGGCACTCCGGCGGAGCGCGGCGAAGATGTCGTCGGGAGTGCTGCCGGTGCCGTCGATCCAGTCGTCGAGGACGACCACCCACTCCGTGTCGTAGCGTCCGGGTTCGTCCGGGTCGTCGAGGATGAGTGGCGCGTACAGGCCACGGTCGAGCTGGGTTCCCGTATGCGGGTGGAACCAGTACGTTCCCGGTGCTGGGGCGGTGAACCGGTAGGTGAACTCGGTTCCCCTGGCGATCGGGGGCTGGGTGAGTCCGGGCATGCCGTCCATGTCGTTGCGCAGCGCGACGCCGTGCCAATGGATCGAGGTGTCCGTGGGGAGCCGGTTGATCAGCCGGGCCTCGATCACATCGCCCGCGGTCGCACGGATTTCGCGGCCGGGCAACACGCCGTCGTAGGTCCAGGTGGTGACCACGGGCCCGCCGAGATCGACCTGGCCCGCCATCGCGGTCAGGGTGACCGGCCGGATCCGGCCGGTCACCCGGCGGCCTGCCTCGACCTGCCCGATCCGTCGGTCACCGGGCAGGACGAGCGGGCCGTCGGCGCCGGACGTGGCCGTGCAGGCGGCCAGGACGCTGAGTGCGGTCGCGCCCAGGAACGCACGTCGGCTGATGACGCTCATGACGCGGGCCGGTCGGTGTGACCACTCTGGTGATCGCCGCGATCGCCGGTGTGCCGGCCCGGTCCGCCGTGCCCACCCATCATGAGCAGCATCATCAGCGGGCAGGCCGGCACGAGCAGGCCGAACAGGATCAGCTGCGCCGGTACCCCGGTGAGCATCAGGCCGACGATGAGGATCGCCAACGCGATCGCGTACAGCGGCAGATGTCGACGCTTCATGACGTTGCCTCCTTCCCGGGTGTGGTCCAGGGTCTGCCGCCCGCGCCGGCGCGGTGAGGGCAGCACGTCCCGGATGGGACGCCGAAGGGCCCACGTCCTCAGGCCAGGTCCGGAATCCTGGAATTCCCTGGTCGGTCAAGGACGCGATGGTCCCGGCAGGAAACGACTTCCGACTCTGTAAAGGTACGACCCGCCTTCGGAATGCTGGATCGCGACCACGGACTGGGCATCGTTTAATCGGGATCGCGATCGCGGGTTCCGGCCCTTTCCGGCAGGTGGTCCTCCTGCTCTTCGTAGGCCTTTCGCGCAAGCACACCGATGAGGCGCGAACGCTGGAGAAGCCTCAGGAGCTCCACCGCGCGGCGTAACCGGGAGGAACTGTGAGCAGCGCGTACCCTTCCCCCGCTGACCGGCGTAAGCGGGCTGAACAGGACATCGCCGAACTCGGCGCACACCGCGACAGCCGCCTGCTGTTACGGGTGCGCTGCTCGGCCAACCACCACGTCGCCGCGGTTTACGACACGCCGCATGGCCCGGTTCTCGTCGTCCTGACCGGACCGCACGCACACGGCTCACGCGATTTCGTCGACGTTCCGCACGGCGCCCACGACCGTGGCCGGGAGTACGTGGACAGTCTCGTGGGGAACGGTGGTGACCTGGTCCCTGCCTGGTGCGAATGCGGCACCCGGAGGATCTCCCGGTCCGTTCTGCGCCAGACGATCGCTCGCCACAAGAAGTCGATGATCCTCAACTGACGCCCGACCTGGTCGTACCGGCTCTTGCCCGGTGCCCGAACACCACGCGTGTCGTCCGATCAGGGCGCGAAGAGCACCGCGCGACCGGGCCGGCATGAGGAACGCCGCAACACGCCCTAGGGCCCCGGTCGGATCGACCTTGGTCCCTATCCCCGGCCTTGTGCTCGCACACATGCTGGATTCCCAGAGAAAGTGAGGGTGAAAGGAAAGCATGTGCCATGTCCGCGTTCGGAATGCTCGCCGCACCCGGGCTCGGTGTCCTGACGATCGCGGCGATCGGTGGGCGAGTGCCGGCCCTGGGGCGTGAACTCCGGGCGATCGCGTTCGTGGTGCTCGGCGTCGGGGCACGACCTGCGCGGTGAACATCCGCTACCGGACATGCGAAACCGATCAGAGAGAGGACGCGGGCGCATGAACCTGGTTCCTCTGGCACATTCTGAATGCGTCAAGCTCATCCGAACTCCCGAACGGCGCCGGGAGGCGCTCATTTCGATCAACGGGTGTTCCCCGGTCGCCATGCCTTGCTTCATGGTCGACAACGGGGATCTGCTCTTTTCCAGCGGGGAAGTCCCGGCGATATTCCATGGTGCCGCGTTCCAGCCCGTGACCGTCGAATTCCTGCACATCGACCGCTACGAGCCGGGCGGCTGGACCATCACCGGCACGGGGATCGCGTACCCCATGACGTACTCGAATCACCTCACGAACCTCGCCGTCCGGAAGGCAAGAGCCGGGTCCTTCGAGGACGGCTTGCGAATCCGGATCGCCCGCTTCACCGGTTATCGCACCACGGTCGAGCCGGTCATTCCTCGACAGCGCGACGACGGAGCGACCCCGGTCGAACGGAGTTTCGGTCTGACGTGGGCAGGTGACAAAAGTCCCTCCCCGGAGGGACGAACGCCGACAGCCGGTCACGGCACTTCGACCGTAGCTTCGGGACACTGCCGGAGGCGCCGAAGGCGTGACCGGTAAACGGCCCCGGAACAACGGACGGTGATTCCCCTGCTGACCGATATCGACCGTGAACACGACCTGTTGCGCGCACTGGACGGCTACCTCGCCGCTGTCGGAGCCGCCCTCGGCGTCGGTGAAGAGTCGTGCACAGCGGACGTCGACACACCTGTGTCCGCATACATCGCGCTGGACGGGCGGCTGGCCCGCAACCCCGACCGCGACACCGCGTTGCTGTGGGATGAACGGCACGGATGGTCGTTCGCCATGGAGACGCACTCCGGCGAGGACCTGCTGGTGCTGGCCTATCTCGGAGGTGACCTCGTGCCCACTCCCGGACGGGTCGCCGATTTCGTGGCCGCGATCTGCTCGTTCGAGGGCCCGATCCCCGCCCCGGTACCCCCGGTTTCCCGCAGCGACCCGGACGGCGTGTTGTCCCGCCTGGCCTGCTACCGCCGGGATCGGCCGGCCGATGCCCTGCTCCTGCCCCAGGCGGTCTGACCGTCAGCCGCGGAACGGACGGCCGCGGCGATCATCCGATGCGAGCGTTTCAGGAGGTTCAGGAGTGAGAGGGCGCCGGTGGTCAGGTCCAGCGTTCCGGACGGCAGGGACCAGACCGAAGAACAGCACGTACCCATGGTCAGGAGGACGAACCCGACCCGGAACCGGACGGCCGTCATGACGGGTCCTTCGGTGCCGTACGGCGCTGGGCGTACTTCAGGCGACCTGAGCGGTAGAGACGGGCGCGTTCCCTGGCTGTCCACAAAGGACGTCGCTCTCCGGGGGAGTGTCTGGTTGATGGCTATATGTGCGGTTCCGCCCGGGGGGCGTGAGTGGTAAAGAGCGTTAGAACGCTCTTTACCACTCACGACCCGCACGAAGCCACGCGAAGTGCGCGCCGGCTCGCTGTGGCGAGCCCGCTCCCGCCGCCAACCCCGCCACGCCACCTTTGGTCTTACCTCTCAAGGCAAGGCTCGGTTCCGCCGATCTCGGTCGGTTGTTCCTGTGTCGCGCGCGAGCTTCTCGGTGAGCTGCCGGAGCGCACCGGATCGGACGACTCGTTGTGGTCTCGGGTCACGGAGCCTCGAAGCCGAGGCGGGCAAACGGGCCAGATCCCGGCCGCACCGCTTCTTGGCCGCGGTCAAGGTGTCCGGGGGGCCGATTCGCTTGCCCGCGCGCATGGCGGGGAGCAACAGCTGCTCGTAGCCCTCGCGCGGAGATTCGGTTCTGAGCGCGAGCAAGTCCACATCGCCCCGGTAAACCTGCTTCGCGCCTGGTGTGGTCAGTTTGCCCGGTGACAGTTTCATGACCGGACGTCCCGCGTACTCGACGAGTTTGTACGCGGTGTCGAGGGACGGGGCATCCGCGGACACACCCATCCTGGTCCCGACCCCGTAGACGTCGATGGGCGCTTTCAGCGCGGTCAACCGGGCGAGCGCGTACTCGTCCAGCCCGCCACTCGCCACGATCTGCGCTTGGGGGAACCCGGCGTGATCGAGCATCGTTCTCGCGACTTGGGCGAGTGCCCTGAGATCACCCGAATCGAGCCGGACACCGAGCTTGTCGCCGGGGATCCCGTAGTGCCGCGCGACGTCGATCGCCGCCCGGATACCGGCAACCGTGTCGTAGGTATCCACCAGAAACACGGTGTTCTGCGGGAAATCCTGAGCGAACGCGAGAAAGGCCGCGTTCTCGCTGGGAAACGCCTCGACATACGAATGCGCCATCGTCCCCGCCGCGGTCAGGCCGTATCGCCGGGCCGCGGCGACATGGCTGGTCGCGGTGAAGCCGGCGATCGCGGAGGCCCTCGCCGCGATGAAGGCGGCATCGCGCCCTTGCGTGCGGCGAGCGCCGAAGTCGATCAATCGCGCATCCGCCGCCGCGAGCCGGCACCTGGCGGCCTTGGTGGCCACGGCGGTCGCGAACGTGAGGGAGTTGAGCATCGCGGTTTCGACCAGCTGTGCCTCGGGCAGCGGTGCGGTGATCTCCAGCAGCGGCTCTTCGGCGAGCACGACTCGTCCCTCGGGAACGGCCATGACATCGCCGGTGAACCGTAGGCGGGCCAACGCATCGAAATCCTCGTCCCGCAGATCGGTGGTGGTGCGCAGATAGTCCAATTCGGACTCGTCGAAGTGAAGGTCCTCGAGGAAGGAGAGGCAATCGGCGAGTCCCGCCGCGATCAGGAACCCGCGATCGGCCGGAAGGTCACGGGCGAAGAGACTGAAGGTCGCCGGTGCGGTCATCCCGCGACGCAGATAACTCGCCGCCATCCTGATTTCGTAGAGGTCCGTGTGAGTTCCCGTCATGGCTCGGGTGATTCATGCTCGCATGAACCGGGCCATCACCTTGTCCGGTGTGTCCGGAGAGCCGACCCCGCCACGCCGGACAAGGTGATGGTGATGGCGAGCCCGATGACCAGGTCGATGATCGCCGTGAGCAGCACCATGATCCAGCCAAGCGCCTTCGCGGCATGGTGCCCACAACCGTGCTCCGGTGACCGTGGGCCGGTCCGTTCCGCCGATGCCGTTCTCCATCCGCTGACTGTGCGCGCTGGAATCCCGGATGGGGAGAGCCCGAAGAACCAGCGAGCCGGGACCAACGGCCCGCGGTGCTCCGGCCGGCTGATCCGGCATGCTGCCCTCGACCCTGTTCCGCGCCTGCGGGGACTTTCGTCCTTTCGTGCGGGGCCACCCGGCCGCGCGAACAGGCCCCAGAGGCTTGGGGTGGTGGGACTTCGTCCTCTGCGGTCAGGAGGTCCCGCAAGCCGAGACTGGGAGCGGACCGGGCAGCGGGCCCGAGGGGATCGGCTCGATGCGTGCCTGCGAGGAGCAGCGGGTCTTCGTGGTGTTGCGGGCGGCGGACGTGTGAACGGGGAGAGAACATGCGGGCAAGGGACTTGATGACAAGGCCGGTGGTCACCGTCACCCGGGAGACGACCGCCAAACACGCCGCCGAAGTGCTGGCCGAACACGGGTTCACCGCGTTGCCGGTGGTGGACGAGTACGACTGTCTGGTCGGCATCGTGACCGAGGCGGACCTCATCCGCGACCGGTTCCCGCGGGATATCCGGTACGCGGGCCTGCCGGAGGGCCGGACGGAGCCGGGTGCCACCGTGGCGGCGGTGATGACGGTACCCGCCACCGCGATGAGTGCCGGGGCGGACCTCGCGGAGGTCGGCAGGGCCTTGCTCGACGGGAAGATCCGGGCGATGCCCATTGTGGACGGGGAGCGGGTGGTGGGCATTCTCACTCGCGGAGACTTCGTGCGGGCGTTCGCCCGCGCGGACACCGCGATCGCCGCCAGTGTGCGGCAGCACCTCGCGGTCTACGGCGGCCCTGATCGATGGACCGTCGAGGTCCGCGACGGCGTGTGCCGGATCGGCGATCAGTACGGGAACGAAAGAGACCATCACGTGGCGAAGGTCATCGCGGAAGGGATTCCCGGTGTCGTGGCGGCGGAAGTGAACCGTCAGGAAGACGGCGCCGAGTCTCGTGAGTGGTAAGGATGGTTAGAACCGTCCTCACCACTCACGAGGCCCACGACGGTCCGCCGGCCGTGGTGCGTAGAGGCGGTGCATGAGCAGTTCGAGCGGGCCGCGTTCGAAGCGCCGGAGCCATGCGACGGCGAAGGCGACGTTCACCAGTCCGACGAATCCCCAGAGTCCGACGATCCACCACGGACGGGCGTCCGCGAAACGTTCGGCGAGGCCGAGCCCCCAGCCGTAGCACAGGGCGCCGGCCAGCAAGTTCTGGAGTACGTAACAGGAGAGGGCGGTACGGCCGACCGCGATCAGTCCACTTCGGACGAACCCGGGTTCGCCGCGCATCCGGAGGGTGAGGTGGGTGACCAGGGCGAGCAGGCCCAGTGCGACGAGCGGGGGCAGCAGATACCGGTCGACGAGCAGCCAGTCCGGCCCGCTGAAACCGGTCAGCACGTTCAGGGGCAGGCCGACGGCGAAGCCGAGTATGAGCAGTCGCGCGCGGAGTCGCCCGCCTTTCACCGTGTCGTCGAAAACGCCCGCCCTGCGCAGGCGGGAACCGAGCAGGAACAGGACGACGGCGGAGGGCACGATCAGGACGATCTCCGCTCGCAGCAGCAGAAACTCGTTCAGCCGGACGGCCACCTGCGCGGGCCAGCCGGCTGTCGCGGAGGGATCGACCGGAGCCGGCTCGCCGGAGACTTCCGGCGCGGCTACGAGCGACGCGGTCGCGGCGAGTAGCAGTGCGGCGTACGTGCCGCCCACCACGACGACGACGTTCCGGACGACCCGATCGCTCCGGCCGACGAGGTACGCGACAAGCAGCGAAGTGAGCCCGTAGGCCATGAGCACGTCGCCTTCGAACACCAGCAGGAAATGCGCGACACCTTCCAGGAAGAGGATGCCCGCCCGGAGCGGATACCTGCCAGGCCAGGGGACACCACGCCGCCGGGCGGACTGGTACTGCAACTCCAGGCCCACGCCGAACAGGATCGTGAGCAGGGCGAGGAACTTGCCGTTGGTCAGCACGCGGAGGCCGACTTCGGCTCGCTCGACGAAGCTCGTCGCGGTGCCGACGAAGTCCTGGAAGAAACCCGCGGGCCCGCCGGGATGCGCGAAAAGGAACACGTTCGTGCCGAACGTGCCGAGAATCGCCACCCCCCGGAGCAGGTCGAGAGAGGAAATCCGCCCGCCGCGGGAGTGCCGCGCGGCAGCGACTGCCGACGTCCGGTAGGTCATGTCGTCGAGCCTGTCACCGTCCGCATCCGGCCTCGTCCGTCGTTGGAACGATCTAGCCCTGGTCACTTCGTAGCACACCCGATCGGTGGTGCACTTCATGCTGCACGCACTGCGTGCACAACGGCGGGACGTGGAACCGCGGGCCGAAGCCGCTCAGGCGGAGATATCCGGGTTCCTTCGCGAGGCACTCGCCTCGACCTCGACCTGATCGAGGTGTGCGGCGAGGATGTCCGCGTAGGCGTCTCGACGGTCGGCGCCCAGCGGGAGGAGGTCGCGGGCGAAATGAGCCAGCGTGGGGAATCGTGCCGGGTCGGCCCCGAGGACGGCGACTCGGAACGACTCCATGCCGTGTTCGTGCTCTTCCTCGGCGAGGGTGCTGATGCCGCCGTCGGAGGCGTTCAGCGCGGCCAGGAGTACCGCGATCCGGTGATAGTGGGTGGGAATTCGCTCATCGGGCAGGCCTGATGCCCGCAGTGCCCGGAGGATCGCTTCCATGACGGCGCGCGATCCACTGCCGCTCGAGGCGTGGCGCCCCCAGACGGTGGCGATCTGCGGCTGCCGGGAGAAGACGTCGCGGAGCCGGAACGCGATGTCGGTGATGCACTGTTTCCAGTCGCCTTCGGGATCGAAGCCTTCCATGGCCGTGAGGAGGGCGCGGTCGGCGACGGCGCGCAGGAGTTCGGTCTTGTTCCGGAAATGCCGGTACAGGCTCGAGGAATCGGTGCCGAGCGCCGCAGCGAGCTTGCGCACGCTGAACGCTTCGGCATCGCCGCCCTGCAGGAGTTTTCCCGCCGCGTCGAGGATGTCGTCGCCGGACCAGCGCCGCCGGCCTGTCATCACCGGCACTCCTTCCTGTCGCCGTCAGGGATGCAGTCTACGATCGCACGCACCGAGTGCGACGCCGTAGGCCTGCCGGTTCGAAAGAAAGGGCCAGCTCGTCATGGACGCCTCCTATCGCTTGGAAGCGGGCTCCCCGGCGGTCGGCGACTACCTGCGTCTGCGCCGCGAGGCGGGTCTCACCGAATCGGCGCTCGACCGGAACACCTGATAAAGACCTCGCGGGGTATGTCATTTCACGATGCCCCAAAGAATTGGCCGGTAGATATCGGCATGCGGGCGCAATAGGCGAAATGGACCCAACGTTTACGCCTTTTACCGCGCGGTGGCGCGCATCCGGTAATTGCGGCGCACGCTGGTTCCCTTGCTGAGGTCGGCGCCGTACACGTGCAAAGTGATGGCGACGGTGTCACCGGCGTTGTGCACTTGGTGGATGTCGTCGGGGGGCGCGACACCGCTGACCGAGCCGGCCGGGCGTTGCCGCTGGGCCGTCCGGACCAGCCGGTCACCGTCGATGTCGAAGATGTTCTCGGTCTCGGTTCCTTGAAGGACAAGGAATGTGCACCACACCAGGTGATCGTGGATCTCGGTGAGCTGGCCGGGCCGCCAGACCAGGGCGGTGATCGAGAAGGCGGACTCGGCGTGCAGTGTGGTGCGGGTGTATCCGTCGGCGGACCCCGCGCGTTCCGCCGCGGTGAGGAGTCGCGGGGTCGGCCGGAGTTCGGTGAGAACGGCTGCCACGGCCTGTGCGGTGACAAGGGGTTCGGACGCTCTCCCGGTACATTGGCGAAGTCGTTTTATCAGCTCCGCGAGTCCGGGTCTGACAGCGGTGGCGGGCGGATCGGACGCGACGGCCATTTGTGTTCTCCTTCTCGTCGCTTCCCATCGTGGTCCGTTGTTCGCGCCGCGTCCAATGACGACGTTTTTTCGCTCACATAGGTATTCTTTATCCATGCTGAATCTGGTGCAGCTCACGGTGCTGGCGGCTGTCTCCCGGCACGGTTCGATGACCGCGGCGGCGAAGGAACTGCATTACACGCAACCGGCGGTGAGCCACCATCTCGCGAGGTTGGAAGCCGCGACGGGCGCGAAGCTGGTCCAGCGGATCGGCCGCGGTATCCGGCTCACTCCCGAAGGGGAACTGCTCGCCGCCCGCGCGGCCGAGATCGTCGGCCGGGTCGAAGGCGCCGAGGCCGAACTGGCCGCGCAGGTGGGATTGCGTGCCGGACGGGTCCGGATGGCGGGGTTCCAGTCGATCCTGAGCACCATCGTTCCCGAGGCGGCCGCCGCGCTGGCCCGCGACCATCCCGGACTCGAATTGGGGCTGGTCGACGAACATCCGGGCGAGGCGCTGCGCATGCTGCGGGAAGGGCGGATCGACGTCGCCTTGATCTTCCGGTACGCCGACACTCCGCGTGAGGAGCAGGGGCTCCGGCTGGTGCACCTTCTGGAGGACCCGATCTATCTGCTCACCAGCGAACCGGGGCAGACCATCGCCGATCACCGCGACTCGACCTGGATCGGCGGCTGCGCCCGATGCCAGGACGAACTCGTCACGATCTGCGGGCGGGCCGGGTTCGCTCCGCGTATTTCGCTGGTCAGCGACGACATGGTCGTCATGCAGGCGCTGGTCGCGGCTCGGATGGGCGTCACCACGCTGCCCCGCCTGGCCCTTCGCGCTCACCGGATGCCGGGAGTCCACGCCACCGAACTGGCCGAAGATCCCCGCCAGATCTACGCCGTCACCTACGGCGACCCGCCCGACCCGCCCGCCGCTGCCGCGCTCATCGACGCCCTTCAGACCAGCATCCGAGGGACATAGGCGGTCTAGGCGGTCAGAACCCGTTCGACGGAGGCCCCCACGGCCAGCAGTTTCCGGTCTTCGCCGCTCGCGCCGTCGAGTGCCAGCCCGGCGGGCAGGCCGCCGCGTGCGCGCCCCATCGGGACGGTCAACCCGGGGAAGCCCGCGACACTGCCGGGCTGACAGTTGCGGATGAAGGTCGGGAAGGTCGGCACCGCGCGCCCACGGTGGACGAACTTCTCGACGGCCGAGAAGTCCTGGGCCGTCGCCGGTGTCGTGGGAAAGGCCAGCGCGTCGATGCCGCTCTCGTCGAAGATCTTCGAGTAGGCGTGGCGCAAGGCCGTGCGGGTGGCGAGGGCCGCCTCGTAGACGCCCGGCCCGACGCCCGGCACGACCGACTCGGCGAAGATCGCCCGGACGTCGGCCGCGGCGACCTCGCGAACGAGCCGCTCGAACGAGACCATGGGCACGTACTCGGCCAGGTAGGACCGGAGACCGGTGCCTGCTTCGTGGATCACCAGCGGCATTCCCTGATCGGCGACGTGTTCGGCGAGGGGCGTGTCGTCGATCGGCACCAGGGTGACCCCTGCCGCGCGCAGACGGGTCAGCGCGGCCTCCCACAGTTCTTCGACCTCGCCGGCCAGATCGCCGGTCAAAAAGCCGTGTGGCACGCCCAGTCGGATCGGTGAGATCCCGATCAGGGGCCGAGGCTCTTCTCCCGCGAGGACCGCGTCGAGGAGCGCGAGATCGGTGACCGTGCGAGCGATCGGCCCGGCCGTGTCCCGGGTGCCGCTCAACGGGGTCATGCCATCGGACGGGTAGCGGCCCGTGGTGGGCCGGAAACCGCAGACCCCGTTGAGCGCGGCGGGAATACGCACCGAACCCCCGGTGTCGGTGCCCAGGCCGGCCGGGACGATGCCCGCCGCGACGGCGACCGCGGTCCCGCCGCTGCTTCCCCCGGCGAAGCGGGACGGGTCGCGGGCGTTGCGCACCGGGCCCAGCGGCGTCGTGTCGCAGGTGATGCCGAACGCGAGTTCGTGCATGGACGCCTTGCCGATGACGATGGCGCCCGCGTCGATCAGCCGCCGGACCACACTCGCGTGCTCACGCGGAACGTGGTTCGCGAGCGCCGGGGTGCCCGCGGTGTTCGGCATGCCCGCGACGTGGATGTTGTCCTTGACCACCAGGGGAACACCGGCCAGCGCGCCGGTCCGCTCCGGCGCGCCGTCTTCCGGCGCGAGATGGCTGATCGCGTGGAGATGCCGGGCTTCTTGCGCCCGCGAGCGGCCTTCCGCGGCGCTCCAAGGTCCACTCACAGCCGCAGCTTAGCGTGACAAGTGCCACACTGAACGATAAAGACAATCATTTTCATTAAGCTGCGCCCGAGCCTTCCCCGATCGCGCTCCCGAGATCCGGGACGCGCGTGTCACCCCGCCCACCAGAAAGGTCGATCGTTCATGAACTCCGGCCCCTCGCTGCACATTCTCACGCGCACGGATCTGCACACCCTCGAACTCACGCCGGACGAGGCGATCACCATGGTCGAAGACGGCTACCTGGCCTACGCGTCCGGAGCCTCGCGGAACCCGGCGAAGCTGATGGTGCCGATGCCGGATCCCGCGCGGGACGCCGTCGCGTACTCGATGCTCGGCTACGACGGCTCCCTCGAACAGGCCGCGTTCAAGACGAGCTACCGGCAGGGCAGCACGTCGGCCGAGAAGTACTACACGACGATCACCCTCTACGACGACACCACCGGCCTGCCATTCGCGCTCATGGACTGCCACCGCGTCGGCGCCACCCGCACGCCGGCCAGCACCGCGCTGATCGCGCGTTCCTGCGCCCGGCCGGGTGCGCGATCCGCGCTCATGGTCGGCACCGGCGCGCAGGGGATCCGGACGCTGCCGTACCTGCTCACCGCGCTGCCGGAGCTGGAGCGGCTGCGGTTGTTCGGCACGCATCCCGACGGTCTTCGCGACAGCGTCGCCGCGGTGAAGGAGCGGTTCCCGGACCGCGAGGTCGAACTCGTCGACGACGTGGAGGCCGCGGCGCGCGAGTCCGACATCGTGGTCGCCGCGTCGGGCCGGGCCGCCCACCCGAAGATCCGCCTCGGCTGGCTGCCGCCGGGCGGACTGCTGATCTCGGTCGCCAGCAAGGGCGTCGGAGAGGGCACGCTCGCCGAGGCCGACTACACCGTGGCCACCAGCGGCGCGCAGGTCGAGGTGACCGGGCGGCGGATGGCGGGTCCGGACGGCGTGTTCCGGATCGACGCCGAACTCCCCGAGATCCTCGCCGGTCGAGCGCCGGGCCGTCGCGGCGGCGAAGACCGGGTGTTCGCCTTCAGCAGCGGCATGATCATCACCGACATCCCGGTGGCGCACGCGCTGGCCGCCCGCGCCATCGCCGCGGGCCGCGGCCGCGAGGTGGCACTGTGGACCTGATCGACACCCTCTCCCCGCCCCTGCCCGCGCTCGAACGTCCCTGGGCGCACCGATTGCGTGCCTCGCGGACCCTGTGGGAGATCGCCCGGGGTGTGGGCGGCGGCCCCTTCCACGTGGTCCATCCGGCCACTTTCGCCGAAAACCTCGGGGGAATGGTCGCGGCGCTCGCGGCCGAGCGCGTCGAGGGCACCGTCTACTACGGGAAGAAGGCGAACAAGGCGGCGGCGTGGCTGCGGGAGTGCACCCGTCCCGGCACGGGGGTCGACGTCGCGAGCGTGCCCGAACTGGTGCACGCCCTCGGCAACGGTCTGCGCGGGGAGGCCATCGGGGTCACCGGCGCGGCCAAACCGGACGGCCTCCTCTGGCTCGCCCTGCGGCATCACTGCCTGCTCGCGGTGGACGCGGCCGACGAACTGGAACGCGTCGTACGCCTGGCCGCGGAGCTCGGTGAGACGGCCGAGGTGCTGCTGAGGGTGCGGCCGCCGTCCGCGCCGGAGAGCCGGTTCGGTTTCGCGCCCGACGCGGTGGCGGCGGCCGTGCGGAGGTGCGCCGAGCCGGACGCCCCGGTCGTCCTGCGGGGTTTCTCGTTCCACCTGGACGGCTACGATCCCGTGCCGCGGGCGGAACTGGCCGCGTACCTGATCGATCTGTGCCACGACGCCCGCGCGCTCGGGCATCCCGCGTCGAAGATCAGTATCGGCGGCGGGATCGCCGTGTCCTATGTGGACGCCGATGATTGGGCGCGGTTCGAGTCCGGCAGGCACGACGGCTGGTTCCACGCCGGCCGTAACCCGGACCGGACCTACCCGTATCACCAGGCGCCGACCGGCGCGGCCATGGTGACCGCGATCCTGCGGCACGGGATCGCCGGTAAACCGCTCGCGGAGCGCCTGCGCGCGGCCGGGATCGAGCTGCTGCTCGAACCGGGCCGGGCCCTGGTCGACGGCGCCGGGTTCTCGGTGTTCCCGGTCCTGGGCTGCAAACCGGCCGAAGACCACCTGATCACCACGGTCGCGGGCCTGTCCATGAGCCTGTCCGAACAGTGGAAGGGCAGCGAGTTCCTTCCCGACCCGCTCCTCGTGTGCCGGGAAAGCCAGGGCGGCACGCCGGTGCGCACCATCGTCGCCGGCTCCAGTTGCATGGAGTACGACGTGCTGACCTGGCGTGCGGTGGAACTGCCCGCGCGGCCGGGGACCGGCGACCTGCTCGTGTACCCCAACACGGCCGGCTACCAGATGGACAAGAACGAGAGCGGTTTCCACCAGCTTCCCCTGCCACCGAAGGTGGTGGTCGACGGCGATCGCTGGCATGTCGACACCGACTACCCGATCCAGGAGATCCGATGACGATCGTCCAGCGCGCGTCCGATCTGATCGGGAGCACGCCGCTGCTGGAGCTCGCGCGCACCGGCACCGGCACGCGCCTCCTGCTCAAACTCGACCACCTCAACCCCACAGGCTCGTGCAAGGTGCGCATGGCCAGGCAGATGATCGACGACGCGGAACTCGAAGGACGGCTGCGGCCCGGCGGGCATATCGTCGAGCCCACCTCCGGCAACACCGGGAACGGGCTCGCGCTGGTCGCGCTGGAACGCGGCTACCGGTTCACCGCCGTGGTCGACCACCACGCCGCCCGCGAAAAGCTCCGGATGCTGCGCGCGCTCGGCGCGGAACTGGTGTTCGTCGAATGCCCGCCGGACGGCGGGGTCAGCTCCGTCCAGCGGAGGCGGGTCGCGGCCCGTATCGCCGCGGAAACCGGTGCCTACCATCCCGATCAGCACAACCATCCCGGCAATGGCAACGGCTACACCGGCTTGGCGCGGGAACTGGTCGAGCAGCTCGGTGTCGTCGACGTGCTCGTCGCGGCGATCGGCACCGGCGGCTCCCTGTGCGGCACGGCCCGCGCCCTGCGCGCGGCGGGGGCGGGCACCCACGCGGTCGCGGTCGAACCCGTCGGCTCGATCATCTTCGGTGGCGCGCCGGGGATCTATCACCAGACCGGGGCGGGCAGCCCGGCCGGGTTCCCGATCGGGGACAACGTGGACCGGTCGATGATCGGCGAAGCTCACCGTGTGTCCGACAGCGACGCCTTCGCCGGGGCCCGCGTAGTCGCCCGGCGTACCGGCGTGCTCGTGGGCGGGACCACCGGTGGCGCGATCCATGTCGCGCTCCGGCGGCTCTACTCGTATCCGCCCGGAAGCGTCGTCGTGGTGCTGTGCAACGACGCGGGGGAGAAGTACCTCGACTCGGTCTACGACGACGAATGGCTGCGTGCCAGGGGAGTGCTCGACGAACTGGCCCACCGCCGGATCGACCGCTGGTTCACCACCTACGCGGAGTCCGTGCGAGTGGCCGCGCGCGACAGGACGGTTCGCCGGGTGCCGATGGCGGTGGGCGTATGAGCACGGCGGTGGCGACGCGCGGATACCGGGCGCTCGTCGCGCTGGCCGCGCCGATCGCGGGAATCCAGCTGGCACAAGTGGCGCTCACCAGCGTCGATCTGGCGATGCTCGGCCTGCTCGGCGTGACCGCGGTGGCGGCGGGCGGGCTGGCGATCCTGCTCTACAACCAGATCCGCACCATGTGCGTCGGCATGGTCACCGGCGTCGGGAACCTCGTGGCCACGGCGGCCGGGGAGGGGGAACTCCGCACCGGTACCGGCGAACTCGACGAGCGGGCGCGGGACGAGATCCGGTCGCTCCTGCGGTCCGCGCTGCTCGTCGCGTCCCTGACCGCGGCGATCGGCGCGGCGGTCCTTTGTGGACTGGCGGCCGCTTTGCCGTCGCTCGGCCAGAAGCCGGAGATCGTGTCGCTCGCCAGGGCGATGATGTTCGCGCTGGCGGGTGGGCTGTTCCCCATGGTGTGGCTGAACGTGATGCGCCAGTTCGCCGTCGGGCTGCGGCGTCCGGGTTCCCTCCTCGCCGTGACGTGCGTGTCGATCGCGGTCAACGCCGCTCTCGACGGCGCGTTCGTCTACGGCTGGGCGGGTCTGCCCGAGCTGGGCGTCGCCGGTATCGGCCTGGCGACTACGCTGGTCCAGTTCTTCACGCTCGCCGTGTTCGCCTCGGCCGTCCACCGGGACCCGCGGCTGCGCCCCATGGTGTCGCTCGCGCTCTGGCGCGCGGATCCGGCGGTGGTCCGGCGCATCGTCCGGCACGGGACACCGATCTGTTTCACCTACGGGTCGGAAGCCGCGATCACCTCGATCGCGACGATGCTGATGGGTGCTTTCGGCCCGGCGATGCTCGCCGCGTCGAACGTCGCGAACCAGCTCGCCTACATCGTCTACCAGGCCAACATCGGGCTGTCGCAGGGATCGTCCATCGTGGTCAGTCGCGCGGTCGCCCACGGCGAACGGTGGCGGGCGCCGGTGATCGCCCGTCAGGCGCTCACCCTTTCCTGGTCCTTCATGGCGGTGGTGAGCCTGGCGTATCTGGTGGTACCACAGGTGCTGTTGTGGCCTTTCCTGCACGACGAGGCCGACCCCGTGGTGCTCGGCACCGCGTCGGCCCTGTTGGTGTTCGCCATCGCGCAGCAGTACAGCAAGGGAACGCAGAACATCCTCGTCGGCTTGCTGCGCGGGCTCGGAGACACCGTTTCCGGGCTCCGCTGCACCCTCGTCGGATACTGGGCGGTCGGCGTGCCGGCCATGTTCTTGTGCGCCTACGTGTTCGCTTGGGGCGGCTGGGGTGTCTGGACCGGTCTGTGCCTCGGTTTCGCGGCGACCGCGGTCCTGCTCGGACGGCGTTTCGCCGGTCACGGGCCCGGTTCGGCGCGATAGCCGTCGATCCGGTCGAGCAGGTCGCGGGAGGCGGGGTCGGCCGCGCGTCCGCGCAGAAGTGCCGCCAACGGCGCGAGGCGGTCCTTGGTCCGGGTGGAACCGAGCCCGCGTGCGAGGTCCACCGCCTCGGTACCGGTACGGACGGCTTCGTCGAAATCGCCTTGGAGCGCGTGGTTCTGAGCGAGCATGATCAGGGTGAGCGCCAGGCTGCGGGACATTTCCGCGCCGTAGCCGTCGACGGCGTCGCGTAGCAGCGCGATCGCCTCGTGGCTGTGCCGAGGGGTGACCGTCCGGGCCAGTTCGGTCAGGACGGTCCCTCGCATCGCGGCCATGTCCGTGGTGCCGAAGAAGGCTTCCCAGGGGCGCGCGGCCGTCCAGGTGTCCGCACTCCCGAACTGAAACTCCGCCCCCGCGAGGCTCGCGAGCGCGGCGCCCTCGTCACCGGCCTTGGCCAGTGCCCAAGCCTCGTTGACCGTCAGGATCGCCTGTGCCCGCCGTGAACCGGACCGGCGAGCGGCGGCCTGCCCCCGGCGAAGGTGACTCAGCCCGCCCTCGACGTCGTCATCGTGCAGCGCCAGCCTGCCGAGGCGGTAACAGATGTTGGCCACGAGATTGTCGTTCTCCGCTTCGGTGGCGAGAGCGAGCGCGCGGTCGAACCGGATTCGCGCCGGAATCGGGCGGCCGATGTCGAATTCCGTCCAGCCGAGCAGATTGTGCAGGTCGGCGAGCACGGTCAGCAGCCGTGACCGGAGCGCGCCGGACACCGTGCCCCAATTGAGCAGAAGGCCGGCCTTCTTCACGACGTGCACCGCGTCCCGGGAAAAGGCGCCGCCCTGCCGGTAATCCAGTGCGCGCAGGACATCGACGGCGTTCTCGAGGCACTCGACGTCCTCGGTGCCGATGACGTGGTCCCGCGACTCGTCTTTTCCGGTCGTTGTCATGAACTCACCTCACGCAAGTCATGGCTCGGTCACCGGCTACCCGGACCGGCCCCGCTCGAAACCGCCGTCACTCCCCGGGGACTTGATTTGACCGGCTCCAGAGAGGCTCTTATCGTCCTTGGTGATGTCCGACTTCGAGGCACAGCTGCGGGCGGTCTCGCTGCGCGTGACTCGGCCCCGGCTGGCCGTGCTCGCGGCGCTGCGCGATCATCCGCACGTCGACACCGAAACGGTGATAGCGCTGGTGCGGGCCGACCTTCCCACGGTCTCCCACCAGGCGGTCTACGACGTGCTGCGGGCGCTCACCGAAACCGGTCTTATCCGGCGTATCCAGCCCGCCGGGGCGCTCGCCCGCTACGAGACCCGCGTGGGGGACAACCATCACCATGTCGTGTGCCGTTCCTGCGGTGCGATCGCGGACGTCGATTGCGCCGTCGGCCATGCCCCTTGTCTCACCGCCTCCGGCGATCACGGTTTCGTGATCGACGAGGCGGAGGTCGTCTACTGGGGTCTCTGCCCCGGCTGCGCGGCCGAACCCGTCCAGTGATGAATTCGTCTGCCCGGAAGGAAAGAAATTGAGTGACACCCCGGAGAAGGGCTGCCCGGTGGCCCACGACTCCGTGACCGCGCACGGAAGCGAGAGCGAGAACCCGGCGATCGACTCGCCGACACCGAAGTCGGGAGGCCGCCCCCGCACCAACAAGGACTGGTGGCCCAACCAGCTCGATCTGTCGGTGCTGCACGCCCACTCGTCGAAATCCAATCCGCTCGGCGAGGACTTCAGCTATGCCGAGGAGTTCGCCAAACTCGACGTCGAGGCCCTCAAACAGGACATCGTCGAGGTGCTCACCACCTCGCAGGATTGGTGGCCCGCCGACTTCGGCCACTACGGCGGCCTGATGATCCGGATGAGCTGGCACGCCGCGGGCACCTACCGCATCCACGACGGCCGCGGCGGCGCCGGCGACGGCGGACAGCGGTTCGCCCCGCTCAACAGCTGGCCCGACAACGCCAACCTCGACAAGGCGCGGCGGCTGCTGTGGCCGGTCAAGGAGAAGTACGGCCAGCGGATCTCGTGGGCGGACCTCCTCGTGCTCGCCGGTAACGTCGCGCTGGAATCGATGGGGTTCAAGACCTTCGGCTTCGGCTTCGGCCGCGTGGACACCTGGGAGCCCGAGGAGATCTTCTGGGGCCCGGAAGACACCTGGCTGGGTGACGAGCGCTACGCCAGTGACACCGAGATGGTGCCCGACGTCGGCGCGACCGAGATGGGCCTCATCTACGTCAACCCCGAGGGACCCCGCGGCAACGCGGACCCGGCCGCGGCGGCGCACTTCATCCGCGAGACCTTCGCCCGGATGGCGATGAACGACGAGGAGACCGTCGCGCTCATCGCCGGTGGTCACACCTTCGGCAAGACCCACGGCGCGGGTATCGCCGACGACCACGTCGGCCCGGAGCCCGAAGCCGCCCCGATCGAGGCACAGGGTCTCGGCTGGCTGAGCAGCCACGGCAGCGGCAAGGGCGCCGACGCGATCACCAGCGGTCTCGAGGTGACGTGGACCGACAAGCCGACGCAGTGGAGCAACCGGTTCTTCGAGATCCTCTTCGGCTACGAGTGGGAGCTCACCACGAGCCCCGGCGGCGCCAAGCAGTACGTCGCCAAGGACGCCGAGGCGATCATCCCGGACGCCCACGACCCGGCCAAGAAGCACAAGCCGACCATGCTCACGACGGACTTGGCGCTGCGCGTCGACCCGGAGTACGAGAAGATCTCGCGCCGCTTCCTGGAGAACCCGGACGACTTCGCCCTCGCGTTCGCCAAGGCCTGGTACAAGCTGCTGCATCGCGACATGGGCCCGGTCAGCCGCTTCCTGGGACCGTGGGTGCCCGAGCCGCAGCTGTGGCAGGACCCGGTGCCGGACGTCGACCACGAACTCGTGGGGGACGCCGACATCGCCGCGCTCAAGACGAAGGTGCTCGAGTCCGGTCTCACGGTCGCCCAGCTGGCCGGCACCGCGTGGGCGGCCGCGGCGAGCTTCCGGTCCACCGACAAGCGCGGTGGCGCCAACGGTGCCCGGATCCGCCTGGAACCCCAGCGCGACTGGGAGGTCAACCAGCCCGAGCAGCTCGCGAGCGTTCTGGAGACCCTCGAAGGTATCCGGCGCGAGTTCAACGACGCCGGTGGCGCCAAGATCTCGCTGGCCGACCTGATCGTGCTGGCGGGCTCCGCCGCCGTCGAGAAGGCCGCGCGCGACGCCGGCACCGAGGTGACCGTGGAGTTCCACCCGGGTCGCACCGATGCCACGCAGGAGGACACCGACGTCGAGTCGTTCGCGCTGCTCGAACCGCGCGCCGACGGGTTCCGCAACTACCTGCGTCCCGGGGAGAAGCTGCAGCCGGAGGTCCTGCTCGTCGAGCGCGCCTACATGCTCGACCTGACCGCGCCGGAGATGACCGTCCTCGTCGGCGGCCTGCGCTCGCTCGGGATCAACACCGGCGACACCCGGCACGGCGTCCTCACCGACCGGCCCGGCGTGCTCACCAACGACTTTTTCACCAACCTTCTCTCGCCGGGCACCCGGTGGAAGGTGTCGGAGTCCGAGGAGAACGTCTACGAGATCCGCGACGCCGCCACGGACGCGGTGAAGTGGACGGCCACCGCAGTCGACCTCGTGTTCGGCTCGAACTCCCAGCTTCGGGCGCTCTCCGAGGTCTACGCGGGCCAGGGCGCGCGCGAGCGGTTCGCCGCCGACTTCGCCAAGGCCTGGACCAAGGTCATGGAGCTCGATCGGTTCGACCTCGCCTGACGCTGGGCCGCGCCGTTGTACGTGAAGGCCCCCTTCATTGCGCTAGACGCAGTGAAGGGGGCCTTCACGTACTTCACAGGTCGTCGAGCTCCCTGTGCCGGGTGGCGAGGGTGCGCGCGACTTCGGCGAGTTTGACGTTGAGGTCTTGGGAGGTGCGGCGCAGCAGATCGAAGGCCTCGTCCGCGGTCAGGCCGCGTCGTTGCATGAGGATCCCTTTCGCCTGCCCGATGACGTCACGCGATTCGACGGCCCGCCGGAGATGGCTCGTCTCCAGCTCCGCCCGGCTCACGGCACTGGTGGCGGCCAGTGCGAGTGAGCCGTGAGTGGCCAGCAGCAACGCGGTGTCCTGAGCGACGACATCGAGGGCGCCGGGGCGGCGGCTGTAGATGTTCAGCGCCCCGGGCAGCCTCGGTGGAGCCGCGTCGGGCACCAGCACGGTGGACAGGATCGCGGTGAAGCCGTGGCGTGTGGCGGCCTGGCTGAAGTCCGGCCACCGCTTCTCCGTAGCCAGATCGTCGCTGCGGACGTGACCGGGACTTCCGCTGTCGGCGGCGTCGACGCAGGGCCCGGTGCCGGCGCGGTACTGCACCTGGTCGAGCTCGTGCGCCACCTCGCCGGTCGAGATGGGGGTGTGGAAGGTCCCGTCCGGGGCCCGGAGGGTGACCGACACCAGATCCGCGCCCGGTACCACCCGGTACGCCGCGGCGACGACCTGTTCGAGGACCTGGGCCGGCGTCGAGGCGGCGAGAAGCCGGCGCGTGAGTTCGACGAACTGCTCGGCCAGCGGTCCGGCCGAGGGGGTCTCACCGGAGCCGAATTCGGCCTTGTCGCGCTGCCACAGTCGTTCGTCCGTCATGAGTGACCATCCCAGTCGGGTTCGGTGTTCCTCATCGGATACCCTGCGGCGAAGTCCCCCAATCGACGGTTCGTTGAGTCCTCTGTGGACAGTCCTCAGGGGCCGACCCGCTTGCGAAGGAGGCAGAAGACGTTTCCTTCGGGGTCGGCGAGTACACGCCACGACTCTTCCCCGGTCTGGCCGACGTCGGCGGGGCGCGCCCCGGCGGCGAGCAACCGTTCCAGTTCCGCGTCCTGATCGCGGTCGGTGGGGTTCACGTCGATGTGCAAGGGGAGTTTGCCGGGCTTCGGATCGTCGCTGCGGCTCAGGATCAAAGTGGGTTGCGGGCCGCCGAACCCGGTTTCGGGCGGGCCGATTTCGATGTCGTCGCCTTCTTTGCCGATCTCGACGTACCCGAGTACTTCGCACCAGAACTCCGCCATCCGGACCGGATCGGCGCAGTCGAGGATGAGTTCGGTGATACGGCAGGCCATACGGCGAGGATAGCCCGGCTTCGAGGAATGAATCGGCTTGGATCGGGTATCCGGTGGCGTCGAGTTGATCCCCAACCGAGGAGGCGGCCGTGGCGGGCGACGTCGTGGACTTGATCATGCAGGACCATCGCGAGGTGGAGCGCCTTTTCGGCGAACTCGAGCGGCATCCGGAGAAACGACCGCTGCTCGTCCCGGTGCTCTCGGCGCTGCTCACCGCGCACAGCCGGGCCGAGGAGGCCGAGGTGTACCCGGCCGCCAAGGGCGAGGCGGACGAGGCCGAGGGCGTGGCGCACGGTCAGAAGGAACATGCCGAAGCCGAGCAACTGCTCGCGAAGCTGAACGACATCGAACCCGAGTCGAAGCAGTTCGACAAGGTGCTCTCCGATCTCGTCGAGGCCGTCACGCATCACGTGAAGGAAGAGGAATCCACCGTCCTGCCGAAGATGCGGCGCGAACTGAACGAAGCGCGGCGTCGCGAGCTGGGCGAGGCGTTCGTGAACAGCCGGACTTCGCACCTCGGCGACCGGCCCGGTGAGGCCACCAGGCAAGAACTGCTGACCCAGGCGCGCAACGCGGGGGTGACGGGTGCTTCGAAGATGGACAAGGACGAGATCGCGCGCGAGGTGGCCCAGTCGTCCTGAGCGGACCGGCCCACCGCGACGGTTGCGGTCCTGGCCACGTCCTCTTACCGTCGATGGATGGCGATCGATACCGAAGCCGGGCAGGCCGCTCCTCTCGTCGTGGTCGAGGCGGCCCGCTCGGAAGACGCGATCACCGTCGAGGTGGCGGGCGATATCGACATCTCGACCAGTCCCCGGCTCCGGGCCGAGCTTTTCAGACTGCTGGAGGACGGTCCCGGTGTCGCGGTGATCGACCTGACCGGTGTCGGTTTCTGCGATTCCTCCGGCCTTTCCGTGCTGGTGCAGCTGAATCGTCACTGCGAGGAGTCCGGGATCGACCTGGGTTTCGCCCCCTCCAAGGTGGTGCACCGCGCCATCGAGCTCACCGGCCTGCTGCCGACACTGAAAATGGCCGGCACTCAGGCGACGACGCGGACCGTGCCCAACTCGGGATCCGCGGCGTCGTAGATGAACATGCCCGTCCGGACGCCGGTGAGCAGGTAGTCGATGATCGCGCCGGTGAACACTTCGCCGGGAGCGATCGCCGGAACTCCCGGCGGATAGGGGCTGATCATCTCCGCGCTGACGCGTCCCTCGGCCTTGTCCAGCGGCACATGCTCGGCGTCGGCGAAGAACGCGTCGCGGGGCAGCATCCGCATCTCCAGCGTCAGTTCGGCCCCGGAGGGCAGGTCGACCGGCGGCCGTCGCTCGAAGTCGTGGTCGACCAGCCCTCGCAAACCGCGCAACAGAGCGGAAACCGTGTCTTCGTCGTCGGCGTGGGTGATCTGCACCGCGATCCGCCGGTGATCGGACAGACCGGTGTGCAGATGGCCTTCGGCGAGCCGGTCGGCCGCCTGGTAACCGGTGATGCCCAGTCCGGCGACGTCGATCACGATCTTGAGCGGATCGTGTTCGAAGGCCAATGGGTGGAACTCCTCCGCCGGCGCGTGCAGACCGGGAATGCCTTCGATCTCCTCGCGTACGCGGGCGGCCAGCGTCAGCGCCTTGCCCAGCAGTTCTTCGCCGTGCTCGACCATCTGCCTGCGCCAGCCGTCGAGGGAAGCGAACAGCAGGGCGGACGTGCTCGTGGTTCCGAGAAGGTCCTCCCTTGCCTTGAGCACGTCCGGTGAGACCCGGTCGCCTCGCAGGTGGAACACCGAGGCCTGTTCCAGCCCGCCGCCCATCTTGTGCGTGCTCGTGACGCACAGATCGGCTTCGCCGTCCATCGCCCAGGTCGGCAGGTCGTCGTGGAACGGGTAGTGCGCGCCCCACGCCTCGTCGACGATCAGCGGCTTGCCCGCGTCATGGCAGGCACGGGCGACGCCGCGGATGTCCGCGCAGGTGCCGTAGTCGGTCGGCGTGATCAGCAACATGCCTTTGACCTCGGGAGCGTCCGCCAGCGCGGCCTTGGTCTCTTCCGGGCCGGGAGGATGCGCCAAATGGTGTTCCTCGTCGTATCGGGGGCGGACCCAGACCGGATGCACACCACTGATCACCAGTCCGGCGACGACCGATTTGTGGGCGTTGCGGGACACCAGGAGCCGCTCGCCGGGGCCGGCGACGGCGAGCATGGCGCTCTTGACCGAAAGCGAACTTCCGCAGGTGGAGAAGAAAGTGTGGTCCGCGTCCACCGCGTCGGCCATCAGTTCCTGCGCCTGGCTGAGGATGCCTCGCGACATCCTGCGGTCGTCCAGGCCGTTGAGGGTGAGCAGATCCGACGCGAAAGCGTCGCGGCCGAGCAGGTCGAGCACCCGCGGATCCGCGCCACGCCCCTGTTTGTGACCCGGTGGGGTGAAGGCCAGCCCGCCCGCGCGGCGGTAGGCCTCGATGGCTTCCAGCACCGGTGCGCGCGAGTGATCCATCCTGACTCCGATCAGCGGCCGAGGGCGTTCTGCAATTCCTTCTTGGTCATGCCGGAACGGCCTTTGATATTGCGCTTCTTCGCCTCGTTGTAGAGCTGGTCCTTGGTCGGCCCTCCGGGACCCTTCCGGTTGCCGGACCGTTGGCCACCGCGCTTCTGCGGTGAGGTGTCCTTGGTCGAGCTCTTGCTCGCCGTCTCGGATTCACCGGTTCGTGCGCGGTTCTTGTTGACCGTGCGCGCCGCGATCTCCTCGGCGCGGCCGGTGCTCGCGCCGCGTTTCTTCTGAGAGGACTTGATGTGCTCGTACTGACGTTCGCGTTTGTCGCTCCAGCTCTGTTCAGGCACGGTTCCTCCTTCGTCGTGAGCTGCGGATACCCCTCCGGCCCACCGGCGAATCGCGAGGTCACCCGTCCAGGTCAAAGCAGGTCGAGCGCGCGCAGGACGAAGAAACCGGCCACGACCAGTACCAGGACACCGATCACGACGAGCGTGACGATTCCCGGACCCCGCGAAGGGATCGGCTGAGGATGCGAAAGCCCGGAGGTCTGCCCCGCGTCGGGCGGAACGTCCCCGGGCGGTACGGAACCGCCCGGCTCCAGGCCAGGGGCGTCTTCGGGTTCGGGTCCTGGTGCGGTCATGACTTCAACGCTGACACATCGGCGACGGCCCGGCAGCCCGGCCGGGCCGATGTTTGCCGCACCCGTCGTCCGGGTAGCAGAACAGTGACGAGGGGAGCGGACCCATGCCAGTCCACAAGGGACGAAGGTGACTTTGATGAACGCGACGACGCTCATGGAAGACATCGATCATCCTGCCCTGCGGGAAGAGGTGGTTCCGGCCCCTCGCGGCCGTCGAGGCGGCAGGCCGCGGCGTAACGACGACTACTCGCATTGCCGCCCCTTGTTCGACGAGATGGCCGCCTTGCCCGCAGGTCACCCGGATCGGCGACGTATACGCGATCGCCTGATCCTCGAGTTGCTGCCGATCGCCGAGCACATCGCCGTCCGGTTCAGCGGACGAGGTCAGCCGCGGGAAGACCTGATCCAGGTGGCGCGGATCGGCCTCATGAAGGCCGTGGACCGGTTCGATCCGGGACAGGGCGGGGATTTCCTGGCGTACGCGGTGCCCACGGTCATGGGCGAGGTGCGGCGTTTCTTCCGCGACACCGGCTGGGCGGTGCACGTCCCGCGCGGGATGCAGGAATTGCGCACCCGGCTTTCGCGGGCGACCACGGAACTGACCCAGACCCTCGGCCGCGCGCCGACCCCCACCGAACTCGCCGGGCATCTCGATGTGGACGTCGACACCGTCCGTGAAGGCCTGCTCGCCGCGAACAGCTATCAGACGTCTTCCCTGGACCGGCCGGTCAACGACGGCGAGGGCTCGCTTCCGCTGTCCGACGTGGTGGGCGGGCTGGATTCCCGACTCGAGCACATCGAGGACCGCCACACCGTGGTCCCGTTGCTCCGGCGGCTGCCGGAACGGGAGCGGGCGATCGTCACGATGCGGTTCTTCGACGGCATGACCCAATCTCAGATCGCCGAGCGCATCGGTATCTCCCAGATGCATGTTTCCCGCCTGCTCACGAAGATCCTCCAGGATCTGCGCGGCAGGCTCAGCGAGTGAACAGCTTGCCGAGCCCTTGCCGGATCGGTGGGGTGCCCAGCGCGCGCAGGGCATCCCAGAGGGTGACCGCCGTGGCGGTCAGCACGGGTTTGCCGAGGCCGGTTTCGAGGTCTTCGAGCAGCGGTGTCGTGTGCAGGGCGGTTTCGGGGATCAGCAGCGCCTCAGCCTCGGCGTGGTCGGCCGCTGCCGCGAGCTCGGCGATGCGGCGGCGATCCCAGGTCGCGAGAGCCCGGTCCGAAGGGGCGTCGGCGGAGACCGAGTGAACGGTGTCGACGCCCGCCTTCGCGAGGAAGTCGGCGAAATCGGCGGTCGTGTCGCGGTGATAGACAGAGGCGAGCGCCACGCGCCCGGCCCCTAGGTGGGCGAGCGCGCTGAGGTACGCCAAGGAAGTGCTGCGCGCGGGAACGCTGAGCCTTTCTTCGAGTACGCGGGCCTGTTCGAGCGCGCCCTCCAGGCCGCGCGTGAAGCTGCAACTGGAACAGGCCCAGCTGACGACATCGGGTGGCGTGCTGAACCGTGCGGCGGCCGAGAGCCGGTCCGGCGCCCCGAGTTCGCGGACGGCTTCGTGTTTCCCGGCCGGATCGAGGTCGTCGACCCGGCCGATTTTCTCACCCCACGGGACATAGGCGAAGTCCACGGTGAGGTCGGGATCCAGTTTCCTCGCCAGGGCGAGGAAATCGTCCTCGCCGCAGTCCCGCGTCGGGTACAGCAGGCCGATCCGGGTCACGGCTCACTCCTTCCGGTCGAAGCCCTTCGGAGGTACCCGACGCGAGCCGCGGTTACTCGTTCAGGGCAGGCAGGACGCCGAAATCCGGCGGAGTGAGTTGCCCGACGCTGTGGTCGTCTTCGCGTACGGCCGTGACGAAGCGTGCGACCTGAGCGGGACGCGGGGTGGCGGTTTCCCCGCCCAGATAGCGGAGGACGATGAGGTCCTCGCCGGAGTGGGTCTCGATCGCCACGGCCCAGCCGTGGATTTCGTCCCACAGCAGGGCGACGTCGCGCTCCGGGTGGGTGGGGAGCCGCTCGTCGAGCGCGACGTAGGCCGAAATCGGGCTGTCGTGGTCGACGGTGCAGGATTCGAGGCCGACGCCGAGCGCCTCGGTGACTTCGGCGAGATGGCCCCACACGGCGTCGCGGGTGTGAGGGTGGCGGACAGGCATGGTGAGCAAAGAGGATTTCCCTTCCTTCCCCGGTCCTGTCCGGTGCGGGGTCCGCAAGCCCCGCACCGGACAGGACACTCAGGCCTGGATCTCCTTGCGGTCGGACGTGGAGCCGGTGATTTCGATGCGCCGCGGCTTGGCCTTCTCGGCGATCGGGATGCGCAGGGTCAGCACGCCGGCTTCGTATCCGGCCGAAATGTGGTCGGTGTCGAGGGCGTCGCCGAGGAACAGCTGGCGGGAGAAGACACCGAGCGGGCGTTCGGAAACCTGCATCTGGACGTCTTTTCCGGGGATCGGCCGCCGTTCCGCCTTGACCGTCAGGACGTTGCGTTCGACGTCCAGCTCGATCGCGTCGGCGGCGACACCTGGAAGGTCGAAGCAGACGACGAACTCGTCGCCGTCGCGGTAAGCGTCCATCGGCATCGCGGCCGGCTTGGACCACGTTCCCGGGGTCGCGGTGCCGAACATCTGCTGGGTGAGACGGTCCAGCTCGCGGAACGGGTCGGTGCGCATCAACATCGGGTTCCACCTCCTGGGTTCGTTGTCTCTGGTGTCAACACGCACTACTGTTCTACCATGTCATCGAAACGATGACAACCACCGAGTCGTCGATAGGATGACAATGATGGACGAAGATCCCGCCCGGACCGTGCGCACCGTGCACGACGTCGTGGTCGAGGCCCGCTCCGGCGTTTCGGAACCGGAGCGGCTTCTGACGGCTTTGGTCGCGTTGAAGGAGGTCCGCGAACAACTGGCCGCGTGGGAGCCGGAGCTGATCGCGGCCGCTCGTGCGGGCGGGACCAGCTGGACGGCGCTCGCCCCGGCACTGGGGGTCGCGAGCCGTCAGGCGGCGGAGCGGCGGTTCTTGCGGCTGCGGCCGTCCGTCAGCGGTGAGAGCACGGGGGAGGCGCGGGTCGACGCGGAACGCGATCGGCGGGCGGGTGATCGCGCGGTGGCCGAGTGGGCGCGGCGCAACTCGGCGATCCTGCGGCAGCTGGCCGGTCAGGCCGGCGCGCTGGACGGGTTGAGCGCCAGGGCCAGGGAAAGCGCCGACCGGCTGAGCGCGGTACTCGGCGAGGACGACGTCACCGGACTCCTGGCCCCGCTGGCCGACCTGCGCGCCCACCTGCCCCGCGAGCACACCGGATTCGCCGAACGGCTCGGGGAGATCGGCATGCACACCGAGCAGGTCCGGCGGGACGCCGTCGACGACCGGCGGGATCGCCAATCTTCACGGTGAAGCAGGGTGTGAACACGGTGCGGAACGGGTATGCGGAGCCGTCCGCCGAGTGAGCCGGAGGTCCTCCGATGCTGGTCCGACCCGATCCCGCACCTGCCGCCGACGTCGTCGGCCTGGCATTGAAAGTGCTTGGCGCCCAAGGACTGCGCGGGCAGGCCGCACGTGCCGCCCTCGACGCGATGGCACGGGAACGGGGCGTGCCGGTCAAGCGGTGCGCGGCGCTCATCGTGGCGGCCGTCGACGGACGAGTGAACTGACGGCGCCTGGTCGTCACTCACGACCCTCCGGTGACCGTGTCGCGAAAGCCACTTTCGGGACATCAGACGTCGCGAAAGTGGCTTTCGCGACACGCCTCGAACAACATGGCCCGGCCGCTGGTGTCACGTAGTGAAGGTCTCCTTCCCTACCTTCAGGGTAGGCAAGGAGACCTTCACGGACTTCACGTCAGGTGAGCGCAGGGGCTGGGGCTGGTGGTCGTGAGTGGTCGACGATCCCAGCGGGTAGCGGGATCGTCGATGAAGGAATTAGGACACTCAGCGTCCCGATTCCTTCATGAACGCGAGGTGATCCCGGTCCCGGACCATGATCAACGGAAGATCCGGGACGCTCAACGTCCCGAATCCTTCGTTGATCAAGGCTGTGCCACTCAAACCCGGCGGCCGACACACCGCGGCAGCGCTGCTTCTATGACCAGGGTGACCAGCGGGGCACGTGAGACATCGGCCCCGCCATCAGGACACGCCACGATTGCCTAACCCTCAAGAACGCCACTACCACTCACGACGCCCCTGTAAGCCGGCCGCAGGCCTACTGGCAGGCTTCGCAGTCCGGGTCGTCGATGCGGCAGGCGGCACCGTCGGTGAGCGGGAAGTCGAAGTCGTCGAGGGCGGGGACGGCCAGAGCGGTTTCTTCCGGCGTGGCGGTGGCGGACATGTCACTCCCTTGGTACGGAACGGTCTTACCTCTCTGTAGCGCTGAAGACCGCCGGTCATTCCGTGACGCGCGCCACAGGGACTCAGACCGCCGCGAGTTCCTTGCCCGGCAGCAGCCCGTTGGGGATGTCGGTGACCCGCCAGGAGTCCACAGCCAGCTGGACGGTCTCGATGGGCGTGTCCAGGAACGGCGCGACGTACGGCACCTTCGCCACGAGCTGGTCGCGAGCGGCCTGGGCCCGTTCTCCGCCGAGGATCTCGGCGCGGACCATCGCCTGGAGGAACGGGTCGGCGGGAGAGCCGGTGGAGACGATGACCGAGGCCACCGGGTTGTGCCGGAGTGCGGCCAGTGTGCGGCCCCGTCGCTCCAGCACGAGGACGAGGGTGAACAGGTCGGACTCGGCGAAGAACACCCCGTTCACCCAAGGGCCGGACTCACCGGAGGTGGCGAGGTACAGCGACTGGTGTGCCGTCAGCGTGGTCCGCGCGAGGGCGGTGACATCGGTCGTGGACATGGCGACAACTAGAACCCGGTGGCCCCGGCCGGCCAAGTCCGACAATCCTATCGGGCGATTCCGGCTACTTAGTGGCGAAATCCGCCGTCCGGAACAGCGTCTCCGCGTCGTCCACCGCCTTCGCGAGGACACCGGGATCCGAGCGCGATTCCGCGACGATCGCGTCCATTTCGCGCAATCCCGCGCGCGGCAGCAGCCGTTTCTCGTTGGTGACCCACTCGCCGCGGGCCGCGAGGACCGCGTGCGCCGTCTCCATGGCGGCGGTGGCCAGCGCGCCCGCGACCGCCGTTGCCTGCCCGCGCGGGACGAAGGCGCCGCGGGTGTAGCGCAGGGTCAGTTCCGCACGGCCCCGCCACATCACCGGAGCCGTTCCCCGCAACGCTTCCGGGTAGTCCGGCCGAGGCAGGTCACCGCGCAGCACGCGGTTCACGGCGAGTTCGGCGACGGGGAGGTAACTCGGGACGCCCGCGAGGTGGAACATCAACGGCTCCAGCGGTAGTGGACGTCGACCTGCCTGCCGTCGATCGTGAGCCAGGCGCCGCCGTTGAACACGCCACCGCCCCAGACGCCGAGTTCGGAGACCTCACCGTCCCAGCCGGCGGCGCGCAGGTCCGCCGGATCGAAGCCGCCGCGGTAGTAGACGGCGAAATGCCAGTCTGCCGGCCACCTGGTCGAGAAAAGTCTCGTCGTTCATCGCGAGAACGATCCCAAGGCCGTTCCCGCACGGACGCGACGGGTTTTGAGCGCGCGAGTGCGTGTCCGCGGCCTTAGGCTCGAAAGATGACCACTATCCCAGGACGACTCCGCACGCCGCTGGCGTTCCTCCCGTTCCTGGCCGCGGTCGCGGTGGTCGCGCTCGTCGGCGGACTCGCCGCGGCCGACGCCCGGTCCGTCTACAGTGGACTCGATCGGCCGTCGTTCGCGCCGCCCGCCTGGCTGTTCGGTCCGGTGTGGACGGTCCTGTACCTCGGGATCGCGGTGTCGGGCTGGCTGTACTGGAAGTCCGGCGGCGAACGCCGGGCGCTGACCTGGTACGCGGTACAACTGGTCCTGAACGCCGCTTGGACGCCGCTGTTCTTCGCGGCCGGCGCGTACGTCCTGGCCCTGGTCGACATCGTCCTGCTCGACATCGCGATCGTCGTCACCGCGCTGTACTTCCGCCGGTCTTCCCGGCTTTCGGCCGTGTTGCTGCTGCCGTACCTCGCCTGGACGCTGTACGCGACCGCGCTCACCGCCGCGATAGTCGCGCTCAACTGACCCCGATCGGCAGGGTGGCGGCCACTCCTTTGGCGTGCCTGCCGTCGAGACGGTCCAGCGTGATCCCGCCCCGGCGGGCGGTGAGTTCCAGGTCCCGTGCCGCGTGTTCCACCACTTGAGCCCCGGCGGCGGCGATCCGGATCGCGGCACTGACGCGGGGTCCGGTCTCGGCGGCGCTCCGGCGCGCGGTCACGGCGAGGGTCACCGCGGAGCCGGGAGCGGCGGCGAGCAGACGGCGCGACAGATCCGCCGCGTGCGCCGGGGAAAGCGAGCCCCAGCCGTCGAGGCGGAAGGTCACCTGGCAAATCGGGCCGCTGTGCCAGAACCGCCAGTCCTCGCGGATGCGTGCCCGGCCGGCGGTGACGTGCGCCAGCGACGCGAGCGCGCCGAGTATCTCGTTTTCGGCGAGCGCCCGCACGGGCAGGCCGCCGCGGCGAAGCTGTCGCCGCACGCGCCGGACCGTGTTCCCGAGCGCCTGTCGCACGTCGGCGTCGCGGTGGACGTCGACGGTGCGCAGCGCCTGCAGCGCGACCCAGCCCCGCGGTGGCCGCGAGCGGTCCGCGCCGATGTGGTGGATGACCTGCGCGGCGACGTCCAGGTTCTGCTCCCGCGACGGCGGCAGCAACGTCAGCGGCGACGGCATCGGCTGCGCGCGTGCGGCGGATTTCGGTTGCAGCACAGCGGTGATCCCGTCGGCGCGGCTGACCATGAACACCGTCTCGCCGCCGATCTCGCCGGTGATCCCCGTCGCTTCCGGCGACAGCAGGCGCAACAGCGCCCGGCCCGCCTCACCCGCGTTCCGGAGATCCCGGTCGCGGTCGCGCGTCAGGTAGCCGGATGCCGAGCCGAGCCAAGCGTAGAGCCAGCGCCCGCGGATCCGCACCGCGGTCAGCGCGAGGACCACCACGGCGGCGGTGACGACCGTGGCCACCAGCGGCCAGGGTCGCTCCGCCACCAGGACGAGCGCGACGAGGACGAGTTGCCAGCAGACGATCTGCGGTACCCCGATCCCGCCGAAACGGCCGGGCCGCCGTCCTCGAACGGGCGTCGGCGGATTCGGCCGTGGCGAACCGGGCGCCGGGGCGGTGACGGGCACCGCCGCGGACCATCGCGGTCGCTGCTCCGCCTGGCGAGCGGCGGTGAGCGCGGCCAGTGCGGCCTCGCGTGCGGCGGCCCGCGCGGCGGGCGCGGCGTAGGCGAGCGGATCGGGCATGGCCTCGGCCCGCGGTAGGGCCGGTGCGACTTGGGGAAGCGGTGGGGACGGCGCTTGGTACCGCCCGCCCGTCCTGGCCGCGCCGAGATCGGTCATCGTCCTGCCTCCTCAACCGTGTCCGCCCGAGCCTGCCCGGCGAACATGAGGTTTCGATGACACGGCGTCCGCGGGCCCTCCGACAGGCTGTTTCATCGAAATTTCATGGTCGCTCTCTAACTTGATCGCGTGAACACCGATGAGCGGGGCACGAAGCGGTTCAGCGTGGCGGCCAGGACGAGAATGGCCGTGGCGCTAATGGTCGCGGGCTGCCTGGCGCTGGTCGGCCTTGCCGTGACCGGACAGGCGGCGACCCCGGAACGGCTGGAGTTCGTCCAGGTCGGCCACTGGGTCTACAACGACGCCGCCCAGTCCGCGTTTCACGTCGATGGCTCGACGAATCGCGTCGACGCGCGCGCGGACGTGCCCGGTGCGAACGGCAGCCAGGTCGCGCAGGGGGACGGTTCCGGTTACGTGGTCGAGCGGAACCGCATCACGGAGTTCGACAAGGCGACGCTGAGCGTGGAGGAGTCCACGCCGCCCCCCGCGCCGGAAACGCCGTTCGTGATGGAGATCGCGGGCGGTCCGTACCTGGTCTACCGCAACGCCGGTCAGATCGTGCGTCTCGGGGACCCGGCCGCGACGGTGCCCGCAGGGGGGCCACTGTCCAGGCCGGTCGCGACGACCGACGGAACGGTGTGGGCGCACCGCGCCGACAGCGGCTCGATCTGCGAGCTGCCCAAGGGCGCCGCCGTCATGACCTGCCCCGCGCAGCTCCCGCCCGGGCACGGCGGCGGGCTCACGCTGGTCGGAGACTCACCGGTCGTGCTCGACACCACCGGTGACAGTCTCCACCGGGTCGGCCCGGACGGGCTCGGCGAAGCCCTTCCGCTCGGTATCAAGCTCTCGCCGTCGGCACAGGTCGCGAACAGCGCCGTCGGTGGCCGGCTGGCCATCGCCGATCCGGAGCGCAACCAGCTCCACCTCATCGACATCAGCGGCCTCGACCAGGACCACCCCTCCGCGAAGCCGATTTCGGTCGAGCTGGCCAAGGGCAGCCGGTTCAACGGCCCGCTCTCCTCGTCGAACGTCGTCGCCATGATCGACGAAACCCGCGGTGAGGTGCTGACCTACGACGCCGACGGCAAGCTGAAGTCCACCGCGAAGGTGCCGGGTCAGGGAACACCGCCGAGGCTGGCCAAGGGCGAGGACAACCGGATCTACGTCGACAGTTCCGACGGTTCGCACGTGCTGGTGGTCAACGGCGATGACGGCACGGTGGTGGACGTCGACGTCGACAAGGCGGCCAGCAGCCAGACGGCGGGCGCGCCGTCGGCCGACCCGGAACCGTCCGGTGACCAGCCTCCGCCGCGGCAGCAGGACCAGCGACAGCAAGCGCCTCCGAACACCCAGCAGGCGCCTCCGCCGGTGGCGAAGGCGACTCCGCCCGGCGCGCCACGGAAGGTGAGCGCGACGTCCGGGGACGGCTCGATCAAGGTCTCGTGGAGCCCCGCCGCGGACAACGGCGCGCGGATCACCGCCTATCGGGTGACCTGGACCGGCGGTTCCACCCGGGTCGGCGGATCGTCACGAGGGACCACGATTTCCGGGCTGACCAACGGAACCCCGTATGTGATCACCGTGGCCGCGGAGAACTCGGCGGGCATCGGGGCGGGCGCCGGCGCCAAGGCGGTCATCCCGGGACCCGCGAACCGGCCCGCCGGGGCGCCGGTCGTCACCGCGAACGCCACCGCGGCCGGGAAGGTGTCGGTGAGCTGGACCCAGCCCGACCTCCGCGGCGGCACGCTGGTGCACTACCTGGTGAGCGTGACGGGCAAGGGCCAGCGCACGGTTTCGGCCTCGTCCGCGGAATTCACCGGGGTCACCGGCACCGCGACCGTCACCGTCCGCGCGGTCACGAAGTTCGGTTCGGGATCCACGCTCACCGGGGCCACCGGAAGCCGGAAGGTCACCGTGCCGGCGCCGTCGGATCCGCCGACCATCACCATCACCGGTGTCCGGGTGGGGACCGGCCTGATCGTCGACGTCACAGCCAACGGCAAGGGCGCGTCCGCGACCTGTCAGGCGAAGTACGGCGACGCCGTCTCGGCCTCGAAGGCCTGCTCCGGTGCCACCAGCCTGCCCATCAACAACGTGGGCTACATCGGCGCTGTCACGGTGACCGCCACCATCAAGACGTCCGGCGGCACCGGTTCGGACAGCTGGACCGGTTCGCCCAGCATGCGCAGCGGCATTCCCGGTGGCTCGCTGATCTGGCTCGGCCCGATGGCGCTGGTGGGCCTGCGCCGGCGAAAGGAAAAGGAACTTCTGTGACGCTCACACCCAGGGTCGCCTACGAGCAGATCGCCGAGAACGTGCAATCGGTGGTGCGCGGCAAACCGGAGGTCGTCCGGCTCACCGTGGCGGCGCTGTTCGCCGAAGGGCATCTGCTGATGGAGGACGTGCCCGGCGTCGGGAAGACGACGATCGCGCGCTGCGTCGCCGCCAGCATCGGCGGCCGGTGGAGCCGGATCCAGTTCACCCCCGACCTGCTCCCCGGCGACATCACCGGCGTGATGGTCTACCACCAGAACGCCGAACGCTTCCAGTTCCACCCCGGCGGGATCTTCGCCAACGTGGTGCTGGCGGACGAGATCAACCGGGGTACGCCGAAGACACAGGCCGCGCTGCTGGAGGTGATGGCCGAACGCCGGGTCACCGTCGATTCGGTCGGCCAGGCGGTGCCGAGGCCGTTCCTCGTGGTGGCCACGCAGAACCCGATCGAACTGGAGGGCACCTACCGGCTGCCCGAGGCGCAGCTGGACCGCTTCCTCATGCGTATTTCGGTCGGCTACCCGGATCTGGAATCCGAGATGCGCGTGGTGATGGGGGACTGCGCCGGGGTGACGCCGGACGAACTGAAGCCGGTGCTGAGCATCGCCGACGTCCAGTCGGTCATCGACGAGGTCCGGAAGTCCCATCTGGCACCGGAGATCGTCAACTACGCGGTCCGGCTGGCCGCGGCGAGCCGGGCGCATCCGGACGTCCGCTACGGCGCGAGCCCGCGCGGAAGCATCGCGCTGATCCGGGCGGCACAGGGGCTCGCCGCCACCTTCGGCCGCGACTTCGTCACCCCGGACGACGTCAAGGACGTCGCGCATCCGGTGCTCGACCACCGGCTCGTGCTGACCCCGGACGCGGAACTCAACCAGCGGCGGACCGCCGACATCGTCGACGAACTCCTGGGCGCGACGGCCGCTCCCATGGCCGCGATGGGGAGGTAGGCGTGCGGCTCACCCGCCGCGGCGTCATCGTGCTGGCCTTCGCCGCCGGGTTCTACGCCCTCGGCGAGCTGGCCGGGTACACGTTTTTCCGTGCCTTCGCGGGGATCGCCGCGGGCGCGGTGCTGATCGCGCTGGCCACCACCAGGTTCCGGCCGAAGGTGGAGATCGGCCGGACCGTCCAGCCCGACCGGGTCGAGCGTGGGAAGCCGGCGCTGGCCTCGCTCGTCGTACGCAACACCGGTTCGCGTCGGCACGGCGGGTTCGCCGCGGGGGACGGGATCGGGGACGAAACGCACAGGCTGCGGGTCCGCCCGCTCGCGCCCGGCGCGGAAGCGACGTACCACTACGAACTCCCGACGACGAGACGCGGGAAACTGCGGGTCGGCCCGCTCGTGGTGCACCGGCCCGACCTGTTCGACCTCGCCCGCGGCGACCAGACCGTCGGGGGCACCGCGTGGCTGTGGGTGCACCCGCGACGGCACGCGGTGCGCGCGGCGCAGGCCGGTCATCCGCGGCACCACCACGAAGGCCCGATCACCGACCCGCCGCTGCGCGGTTCGGCGGATCTGCGCGCGGTGCGGGAGTACGTGATCGGCGACGAGGTCCGGCATCTGCACTGGAAGGCGACGGCCAGGACCGGACGGCTCATGGTGCGCGAGTACGCCGACCCCGCCCAGCCCCGGTTCACCACCGTGCTCGACACGCGGCCCGCGTCGATGAATCCCGCCGTTTTCGAAGAAGCCGTCGAGGTGGCGGCCTCGCTGTTCTACGCGTCGGCGTCGGCGGGGCAGCACTGCCGCCTGATCACCTCCGCCGGCGCGGACACGCTGACCGACAGCGGGGTGCGCGCGGCGAGGACGCTGCTGGACGAACTCGCGCTCGTCACGCAGGACGCGGCGGACGACGCGCCGCTGCTGCCCTCGGCCCTGGCCGCCGCCGAACGCCCCGGCGGGGTGCTCGTGGTGATCAGCGGCCCGGACGCCGACCTCGGCCACGCGGCTCGCTGGCGGCCCGACACCGTGGTCCGGCTCGGCGACCTCCGGCCGTCGGCGGGCTCCGGCGGCCTGATCGTCGCGGTCGACGCCGCGGGTGCCGCGGCTCAGTGGAATACCTTGGTGGGGAAGGCATGAGCGCCCGATTCGATCGGCTCGCGGTCGCCGGGCTGCTCGGCGCGACGGGGGTCGCAGGGCTGCTGTTCACGCCCGTTTTCGGCTGGGGGGAACTGCTCGTCCCGGTGCTCGTGGTCGTTCTCGTCGCGTACGGCTGCGTCGAACTGACCGCGAAGTTCCCCAAGCTGACGCCCTATCGGCCACTGTTCGTCGCGCTGCTCGGTCTGCTCGGGCTGATCGAGACGGTGCTGACGTCGACCACGCTCGCCTTCCTGCCCACCGGCGCGTCGTTGCGAGGGCTGGCACGCGGCCTCACCGAAGGCTGGCAGCTGACGCTGCAGTCCACCTGGCCCGCGCGGCCCGTCCCCGAACAGCTGCTGTTCGTCCCGCTGTCGGTACTGCTCGCCGTCGTGCTCGGGCTGGAACTGTTGCTACACCTCAGGAAGCCGCTCGTGGCGCTCGTACCCAGCCTGGCCGTCGCCGTGCTGGCACAGGCGTATCAGGCGTTGACGGGTGTCGTCGCGGTGGCAGCGGCGCTGGGCTACGCGCTGCCCGCCGGGCTTCTGCTGTGGTCGGGGCGTCGCGTCCGGCCGGAGCGCCGGGCACCGGGCGGACCGCGGCCGTCCTGGCGCGTGGCGGGATCCGCTGTCTGGCCCGCGTTGTCCACTGTGGTCGCTCTCGTCGCCGGCGCGGTCGCGCTCGCCGGGCTCGATCCGGTCGGCCGCGATCCGCTGACGCTCAAGGACACCCAGGCCGCGCCGCCGCCGAGGAGCAGGGTGGGCAACCCGCTGGACGAGATCGCCCAGCGGCTCACCCGGCCCGGCGAGGAGGTGTTCCGTTACCGCGGTGACGCCCCGGTCGATCAGTGGCGCCTGATCGTGCTCAACGGTTTCGACGGCGCGAACTGGCTGTCCGATTCCCGGCTTCGCCGGCTCGGCGCGGGTCTCGACGGCGCTCCCGGCGGCGCGGGCGGCACAGCGGAACTGAGGGTGCGCGGGCTCTCGGGACCCTGGCTGCCGAGTCACCAGGATCTGACCGGTGTGGACGGTCTGACACCGCTGGTGGACCAGTCCGCGGGCACCCTGATGCTGGAATCGCCATCGGCGGGCCCGGAGCGGAACTACCGGCTCAGCTGGTCCTCGCCCGAGGTCGATCTCGGTTCCGGCGAAGTCGACGCGCGGGCCGTAAGCGGGCTCGGCGGGCTCGGCACGGTGCCGCCCGACGTCGAGCAGGTGGCGAGGGACGCCGTGCGCGGTCTGCGTCCGACGTTCCAGTCCGCGCTGCAGCTGGAACGCTTCCTCAGCACGAACTATCAGGTCGCGGCGGGTACGGAGGAGCTGCCGACCGGGCACGGCTGGCCGCAGCTGCGGCACTTCCTGCTGGAGAGCAAACGGGGGACGAGCGAGCAGTTCGCCGCCGCGTACGTGGTTTTGGCGCGGATGAACGGTATCCCGGCACGGCTCGTCGTCGGGTTCCGGGGTTCGGCCGAGACCGACGGCGACATGCACGTCGTCCGGAACCGCGATGTCCTGGCGTGGCCCGAAGTCGCGGTCGACGGCGCGGGCTGGGTGGCGCTCGATCCGACCGCCGCGGCGGGCAAGGCGGGACGGAGCCAGGCAGGTCCCGGCAAGGCGGTCGCCCGGGCGAGAGCCCAGCTGCCCGCCGAGCAGCAACTGCGGCCGCCCCAGCTCCCGCCGGGCACACAGTCGGAAACCGCCGAGGACCAGAGCGCCGACGCCGGTATGAGCTGGTGGTGGCCGGCGCTCGTCGCCGCGATCGTCCTTTTCGGACTTCTGTGGCTTCTCGGGGTTCCGGCGGCGAAGGTCGTCCGCGCACGACGGCGGCGTCGCCGGTCCGGCGCCGAAGGCGTGCTCGGCGCCTGGGACGAGATCCGCGACCGGTTGCGCGCGCACGGTGTGCCGTTCCGGATCGGGATGACGCCGCGTGATCTCGCCGAGTCGGCCGGATCGCTCGCGGGGGAAGGGATCCGTGAGCCGGTCGCCAGGCTCGCCAAGGTGCTGGACGTGACGCTGTGGTCCGGGGTCCCGGTGGGCGACGGTGCCGTCCGGAGGGCGTGGCAAGAGGTCGGCGAGGTGCGCCGGGGCCTGGCCACCAGGCCGTTCGCGGCTCGGGTGCTGGCGGCACTCGAGCCGCGGACCCTGGTGCCGATCAAGGGGCGGGCCTCTCGCGAGGGGTGAGGCAAGTCCGTGAAGGCCTCCTTGAGGGACCCAGGGTCCCTCAAGGAGGCCTTCACGGACCTACGGGTTGCAGCGGGCGCCGCGGATCGAGACCGGCTCGGTGGTGTAGATGTGGCGGCCGTCGGTCGCCCTGAGCTGGAAGCAGTACCGGCGCGCCGGGTCGACCGGGATGTCCAGGCTGCGCTGACGGTGGGCGACGAGTTGTTTCGTCTCGAGCCGCTCGCCCGCCATGATCACGACGAAGTCCAGTTCGCCTTCCGCGGTCCAGGTCAGCTGCACGTGATCGCTCTGGTCCCGTGGCGGCGCGAGGGCCAGTTTGACGTCCGGCGCCGGAGCGGAAGCCGGTGCGGGCGGCGGGATCGCGGCCGCGACCGGGACGGCCTGCCCACCGATCTCCGCCGGGCCGAGGACCAGCGGCAGCACGGTGAGCCCGGCGACGAGCACTCCGGCGCCCGCCAGCGCGATGGGCTTCCAGGGAAGCCCGCGCTCGGTCTTGAGCGGTCCGCTGAACTCGCGGATCAGGGTGCGGCCACCCGGCGGCGGCGCCTGCACCACCTGGACCGGCGGCACCGGAGTGGCGGGCCGATGGACCGCGGCGAAGTCGTCGAATTCGACTTCGGCGTCTTCTTCTTCGCTTGGTACATCGGCGGATTCCGCGGTGACGACTTCGCCGCCGGGCCGGCGCAGCTTCGCGAACAGCCGTGCCAGCGACGCGACGTCCCGCGGCCGGTCGGCCGGTTCCTTGGCCAGCAACCGGAGGATCGTGGCGGAGAGCTCTCTCGGGACGTCCGCGTCCTGGATCGGCGCCACCGGTTCCCGCAGCACCTGGAGGATCCGTTCGCCGGGCTGCTGCCCGGTGTGCCGGGGGAAGGGCGGTGTGCCGGTCAACGCGGCGTAGAGCACCGCGCCGAGTCCATAAAGGTCGGACGCGGGGGAAAGCGTGTCGTCGCGCAGGGTTTCCGGCGCGGTGTACTCGACCGCGTACATCGGATCGCGCGGGAATCGCCGCCGCAGGGCCACCCCGAAGTCGGCGAGCACGAATTCGCCGGAGGCGCGGTACAACACGTTGTGCGGGCTCACACCGCCGTGCAGGACGTCCGCGCCGTGCGCCGCGGCGAGTGCCGACGCGATCGCGGCGCCGAGGGCGAGCACATCGGGAACACCCAGCCGGGCACCGGAATCGAGCAGACCGGCGAGTGAACCAGGGCACAGTTCGCGGCGGATACCGGACCGGCCGCCCGCGTGGGTCAGGACGTCGTCGATCTGCAGGACCGATCGCGTCGAGCGCACGGCGGCCAGTGCCTTCCGCTCGCGTTCGAGCCACGCGGAGGTCTCGCGGTCGAAGGTGCCGGGGAACATCTTGATCGCGAAGTCGTTGCCCGTAGCGGGATCCCGGCCCGCGTAGACGGTGGCGATGGGGCCCTGGGCGAGCAACCTCGGTCCGCCGACTCCTGACTCGATGCTCATGACCCCATTGTCGCGCAAGAAGACCGGATCCGGAGTACTTTCCCGGCGGCAGGTTCCTGCCGCGGGGGCCCGGCGGACCGGTCGCCGGCCGACCCTTTTCCCATGCAGACTGCCGGCCTGGTCAGGGTCACCATCACCACTCCGCACCGGCGCATCGACATGGCGCTGCCGGAACACGCGTCCGTCGCCGAAATCCTCCCCGGCCTGCTCGCGCGGGCGGGCGAGGGCATGGCCGACGACGGGGTCGCCGGCGGCGGCTGGCAGTTGCGCCGCGCCGACGGGACGGCCTTCGATCCGGACCGGACGCTGGGCGCGCACCGGGTCCGGGACGGGGAGATCCTCCATCTGACGCCGCGCCGCGCCGAATGGCCGGAGCCCGAGTACGACGACCTCGTGGACGCGATCGCCACCGGTTCCGGTCGCACCGGCAAGGCATGGGGGCCGCGGCACACGCGGCAGGCGGGACTGGCCGCCGGCGCGGTGGCGATGTCCTTCGGCCTGCTCGCGGTGCTGCGCGCCGGTCCGCCGTGGACGTCACCGGCGTTCTGGGCGCTGGCGGTCTCCGCGCTGTTGCTGGCCGCGGGTGTCCTGCTCGCGCGGGCACTGCGCGACGCCGGTGCCGGGGCGGTGCTCGCCGCTGTCGCGCTTCCGTTCGCCTTCACCGGCGGCGGTCTGCTGCCGGCGGGCGACGACCCGATCGGCGCGCTGTCCGCCGGTCACCTGCTGACGGCGAGCGCGGCGCTGCTGCTCGCGGCCGTCGTCGGCCATCTCGGGGTGACCGCCGCGCCGGAACTGTTCGCGGGGGCCGCCACCGTCGGCCTGCTCGGGGTGCTCGGCGGCTGGCTGGCCACGTTCGACGACCTGGCGGGCTACCGGTCGGCGGCCGTGATCGGCGGCGGTGTCCTCCTGCTCTCGACCACGTTCGCGCCGCTGGCGCTGCGGCTCGGCCGGGTGCCGATGCCGGTGCTGCCGCGGTCGACCGCGGATCTGGTCCGCGACGATCCCCAGCCGCCGCTCGACCTCGTGCACGCCGCCGTGGCCAGAGCGGACGCGCTGCTCACCGGGATGCTGGGCGGCGCGGCGATCGTCGTCATGTACTGCCAGTCGCAGCTGATCCGCAGCGACAGCGAGGCTGCGGTCGTCCTCGTCGCCCTGCTCGCGGCCGGATTCCTGGTGCGGGCACGGTTGTACCCGATCCTGCGGCAGCGGCTGCTGGTGCTCGTGACCGGGATCTTCGGCGCCGGCTGCCTGCTGGCGGGCCCGCTCATGGCGGACCGCTCGCTGCTGCTGGTCCTGGCCGGACCGCTGTCCTTGGCGGTGGCCGCGGGCGTGATCGCCTCCGGCGTCGTGCTGAGCACCCGCACCGCCAACCCTTACCTCGGCCGGATCGCCGAGTACTTCGAGATCCTGGTGACGATCGCCGTCGTCCCGGTGGCGTGTTCGGTGCTCGGCCTGTACGGCTACGTGCGCGGACTGGGGGGCTGAAACCATGGCGTCCAAACGGGATCAGCTGCAGGCGTACCAATTCCTGGTGCAGCGCGCGACCTCCGCGCTCGTGACGAGGGAGACCGACCCCGAGCAGCCGCCGTTCCGCCGTCCGTCCGGTGCCGCGTTCGCCGGTGTCGCGCTGGCGATCGTGGCGCTGGCGTGCGCCGGGGTCTACGGGATGATCGTGCCCGGCGGGAACAACGCCTGGCGCAAGAACGCCGCCGTCATCGTGGAGAAGGAGAGCGGGACCCGGTACGTCTACCTGGACGAACGGCTGCACCCCGTCGCGAACTACGCGTCCGCGCTGCTGCTGCTCGGCGAACACGGCACCACGGAACGGGTTTCGCGGGAGTCACTCGCCGGAGTCCCGCGAGGGCCCCGGATCGGCATCGCCGACGCGCCGGACGGCTTGCCCGGTCCCGAAAAGCTGCTCACCGGATCGTGGTCGCTGTGCTCCGCGCCCGCGAGCGACCTGGCGGGCAGCCGGATCGAGGAATCGGTGCTGCTGGCGGGCGCGTCCCCGTCGGGCGGCGCGGAGCTGGGAGACCAGGCACTGCTGGTGGAATCGACGTCGACCGGCGACCGGTTCGTCGTGTGGCGCGGGCACCGGCACCGGATCAACGACTACGGCGCCGTCGGCACTGGGCTCGCGCTCACCGCCGAGCCGTGGGCGCGGGTCGGCCGCGCGTGGCTCGACGTACTCCCGGAGGGCGCGCCGATCGGCCCGCTTCCGGTGGCGGCCGCGGGCGAGGTCTCCACCGCGGTGCCCGGCCGGACCGACATCCGGAACGGGATGCTGCTGATGGTGCAGACCTCCGGCGGCGGACAGCAGCACTACCTCGCCGAACGGGACGCATTGCGCCCCATCACGGAACTGCAGTACGACGTCCAGCGCGCGAGCGCCCAGATGCTCGCCGCCTATCCCGGCGCCGAACCGAAGACCGTGCCGCTGCCGCCTTCGCTGGCGACCATGTCCCGGAAACTCGACCCGGTGCAGGCCGAAACGGGCGCGGCGCCCGCGACGCGTCCGGCCATCGCGCGCCTGCGCGACCAGGACGCCACCGTGTGCGCCACCTTCGGCGACGGCTCCGCGGCCCCTTCGCTGACCGTCGATCCCACGCTGCCCGCCGCGGACCCGATGTCGACCACCGCCCGCCGGACCGCTTCCGGGACCCCGCTCGCGGACCGCGTCCACGTACCGCCCGGCAGCGCGATCGTCGTCGAGGCGATGCCCTCGCCTTCCGCGGCCGTGGGAACGCTCACCGTGGTGACCGACATGGGGCGCCGCTATCCGCTGGCCTCACCCGACGTGCTGAAGATGCTCGGCTACCCGTCGGCGCGTCCGGTGCGGCTGCCCGCCGGCCTGGTGGCGCGGCTGCCCGAAGGACCGAGCCTGGACCCCGTCGCCGCCCGGCGTCAGACCCTGGGCGGCTGAAGGGGACTTTCCCCGCGTCTCACGCGACGAAGGAGCTTTCCCCGCATGTGATGCGGGGAAAGCTCCCTTCAGCTTCGTCCGGGCTCAGCGGGAGTTCGGCCGCCACAGGTCTTCGTCGAGCATCTGCACGGAATCCGGCTCCGACTCACCCGGCCGCCGTCCGCGCGCCAGCGTGAACCCGGCGTCCGGAACGCCCTTGGCGGCCCGGCCACGCAGCTTCACCGGAACCCCGTCGCTCTTCCCGGACGACCTCCGTTTGCCCGCGCCGTTCCGCCCCGTCGGCTGGTCGCTCGAACCGGGCCGCAGCGTGCCCGCCGTGCTCTGCCCACCCGCGTGCGGCGGCATCATCGGTGACATCGGACCGGCCGCGGCCTTCGCGCCGGACGACGTGGCGGTGCCAGGAAGGACCTCGGAAGCGAGGCTGGGCGCCTTCTTCGTCCCGATCGGCTTGGCCGCCACCGGAAGCCCTGCCATGCCACCCGCCACACCGAGACCACCCAGCAAGCCCGACGGGACCGGCGCGGAACCGGAACCGCCGGGCAGCCCGCCGAGCGAAGGGACCGCGCCTGCCAAAGGTTGCGACGGAGCGAGTCCGGCGAGTGAGACGCTGGAAGATCCGTCGTAGCCGGGAATTTCCGGCAGGGAAACGTCCGCGCTGCTGCCGCCACCGACACCCAGTGACTCGCCGAGTCCTTGGAATTCGCTCAGCGTGTCCATCCCCGCCTGGGCCGCCGCGATGAAGTCGGCCGGAGTGTTGCCTTCGGCGGCAGGGCCGACCGTCGGCACCATGTGGTCGGGCGACTTGATCCCGGACGCCTCGACCACCTGCAGCATCGACAGGTCGAACTGCCCGCCGAGAGCGGTCATCCTGCTCCCGGCGGCTTGCTGGATGGCCAGGGCTTCCATGGCGGCGAACGGGTTGAGGAGAGACGCCGAGACAGCCGCGGAGTACGCGGCCTCGAGCCCCAGCATGGTTTGGTGCGTCTCCGTGATCCCGGACGCCAGCGTCGTCAAGGTCTCCGCGGGTTTGGCCATGTCGATGCGGTCGCCCCAGAACTTCAGCTCGGCGATCGAGCGCTGCATCTTCTCCTGGAGTTGCCGGCCGTTGTTGTCCGTCCACTCGGGAGTCAGTTCATTGACCCTGCTGTTGAGTTGTACCTGCGCCTCCTCGATCCAGGCTCGTGCTTCGGTCCACATCTTCGCCGCGTCGTGCAGTGCGGGAACGTTCGCCATTTCGGCTTGGATCATCCCCATGAGAACCTCCATGGGGAACGCGTTGTAAACGGCGGTCATGGTTTCGCTCCTCAAACGGAGGCCGGCGGGACTTCGCCGGCGGACTCGGTGGTGGACGACTTGCCCTCGCCGGAAGGAGTGGCCGCGGACTGGGTGGCCGCGGACTGTTTCACGAAGTCCACACCTTGCTTGATGATCTTGGTCGCCTTGCCCGCCAGTTCGAGCGCGCTCGCCACGTCGGCGGCACTGTAGGTGATCGCGGCCGTCCTCGTCTTCCCGGAGAAGGTCGCGATGTCCTCGGTCACCTTCCCCATGAACGCGGTCATGCTGGCGGTCGCGGCCTTGTCCAATACGGACATGGCGATGCCCTCGAAAAGCCCGGCGAGGCTGGGCATGGTGCCCAGCCTCGCCAGTGACGGCGGCATTTCGGGTGCGCTGAGTTGCTGGGAAACCGCACTCATCGCGGTGATGTTGCCGTTGATCTCGGTTCCGGGCATTTGCCCCCTCCTCAGTGTCCGGCGCGGTAGTTCGCCGGCCGCTCGTGCGAATCGGTCGTTTCCTGCACTTGCCACAGTTCGTCGTCGAGCAAGTGGACGGTGTCGTTCCCGGTGTCCCAACGGCGCTGCGCCGTGGCCGGCCGCGTGCCTCCGCCGCGGGACCGGCCGAGGAGCGTGACACCGGGGGTGACGCCGCCCTTGGGACCTCGCTGCCTGCTCGAGCCGGGGTGCTCCGCGTCGCCCGGTTTGACGCCGCCTGCCGGGTTCTTCCCGCCACCGTTGTTGGGCGGCATCATCGGCGGCGGCATCCCTCCGGCACCCGAGGCGGAGCCGGCGCTCCCGGCCGTCCCCGCGGAAGCGATCCCGGGCATCGAGCCGATGCCGCTCATCGCCCCTCCCGGCGAACCGTTCAGGTCCGCGACGGACGGCATCCCGCCGAACCCGCCCGCCCCACCGCCCGGACCCGGCATGCCGCCACCGCCCGCCAGGGTCGGCATACCCGAGCCGCCCGGCGCGGCGAGCGGATCTTCGAGCCCCGGATAGGTGGAGCCGTCGTAGGGCGGGAGTGCCCAATCCCCGGGATCGATCGCGTTCGGGTCTGGCATGTTCACGGAGGAGCCGTTGCCCAGCAACTGCTGAGCGGACTCCGCGGCCTGGCTCAACGCGCTCAACGCGTCCGTCGCCTGTTCGAGCGCGCTGGGGGTGTTCTGCGGATTCTGCGGACTCGGCTCGCCGGGATCTTCGGGTGTACCGGGGTCGGTCGGCGCGCCGTTCTGGTCCGGCCCGCCCGTGCCGGTCGCCCGAGGCGCCGTGCCGTTGGCCGGGAGGCCCGAGCGGACTTCACCGCTCGGGCCGTCCCAAGCACGGCCGCGTGCCGCGAGCATGGCCTGGCCGGTCAGCCGATACTGCGCCGCGATCTCGTTCAGTTTCTTGCCGAGGTTCTGCTGGGCCGCGGGCTCGTTCTTGGCATCGCGCCCGACATTGGAGATCTCGCCCGCCGCGACGAAGGCGCCGAGCACGAGCTGGGCGTCGGCTTTGGCCAACTGGTCGACCACACCCGATGCCGTGATGCCGCCGTCGGCCGGCTGATCCAGCAACATCTGTCCCATCGAAGAGACGGGGCCTCCACCGGAGAGACCTTCCAAGCCTCCCCACGATCCGAACGAGTAGATGCAGTTGGCCCAGAGCCGGTCCACGAACTCCTCCCCGGGCCGGTCCAGCCAGCCGGAAGCCACCTCGTTCCCCGCTTCCCGGAGCATCAGGTGCGTTCGGTCGATCCATTTTCCGGCCGCCTCCCACATCTCCTTGGCGGCTTGGAGCCGGGGGCGGGTGTGTGCGATCTCAGCGCGGAGAACGCGGACTTGGCGATCGAAGTCGTAACTGCGATAGTCGGTCATCGAAAGTCCCGGATAGGTCGGTTCACAGGGCTCAATGCGGCAGGAGGTCGATCAGGGTGCCCGTGCCCGGCTGCAGTGGCGTGACGGGAGCAATCGGGCTCGGTCCCAGTGCGCTGGGCGACATTCCTTCGACAGGTACGCGGGATTCGTCCGGTCGTGACCTCTTCGTCAGCTCCCAGACGGCGGCCTCGTTCGCGTTCTGATAAGTGCTCATGCTTTGGCGTGCGATGGAGATGTACCCCCAGACGCCTTTCTCCGCGGCGGTCAGGAAATTCCGGAGGGACTCCGTGCTGTCCCGGTCGGCGGTGGCGAGAAGCCGGCACTCTTCCATTTCGCCGCAGCCGTCGTCCAGCGGCCGATCGATGCTCGGCGGGCTCGACACCCGAGCCGAGACCGTGTCGGCGAAATGCTGGATGGCCGGCAGATACGCGTTGATTCCGTTTCCCATGTTCCCTCCCGGAACAGCGGTGAAAACCCAGTCGTGCACCAAAAGCCAAACACCCCAACGTGTCCCGGTGGGGTCCCCGGCAGGTTCCGGCCACGCCTCAGGGATGCCGGGGCGGGAGCCAGGCGAGCTGGACCAGGCCCTTGTGCCCACGACGGTCGACCAGCCAGCCGCGGCCGGGCGGCAGTACCTGGGCACGCATCCCACCGAGCAGCGGGCCTTCGTCGCGGTCGCCGGACATCATCAAACCGGGTGTGCCGACTTCCCTGAGCCTGGTGAGGAAAGGTTCGAACAGCCCGCGGCCCGCCCCGCCGGAACGACGGGCCAGCACGACGTGGAGGCCGATGTCCGAGCCTTGCGCGACCAGGGGGAGCAGTGGCATCAGCGGGTGGTTCTCGTGGGTGGCCACCATGTCGTAGTCGTCCACGAGAACGAAGATCTCCGGTCCGTGCCACCAGTTCCTGGCCCGCAGCTGCTCCGGTGTGACGTCCGGTCCCGGAAGCCGTTTGGCCAGCGAGCTGGCGACTTCGGTCATCAGCCCGGCACTGTGTGAGTCGTTGGTCCCGTAGCCGAGAAGGTAGTCGTCGCCGATCTCGCCCAGGAGCCCGCGCCGATGGTCGACCAGTACGATCCGGGCTTCCGCCGGCCGGTAGGTGGTTTCGATCCGGCGGGCCAGCGTCCGCAGGAAGGATGTCTTGCCGCACTGTGTGTCGGCGAGCAGGAAGAAGTGCGGGTCCGCGGCGAAGTCATGCCGCATCGGGGAAAGGTCGTGCTCGTGGATGCCGACGGCGAGCCCCGCCTCGGCTCCCGTGGTCTCGTCCTTCGCGGGGAGTTCCTCGTACGGGAACACACCGGGCAGCAGTCGCACGGATGGCGCGGGCGCGCCGGGCCACGCGGCCTTGACAGCCTCGACGAGCCCGTTCACGCCACCGGCCAGATCCTCCGTTTCCGCCACTCCGTCGATCCTGGGCAGGGCCACCAGCATCTGGTGCCCGCTCATCGCGATACCGCGGCCCGGCGCGTCGGGCGGGACGCTCATCGCCGCGCGCCGGTCGATGACGGAGTCGATGGGGTCGCCGATCTTCAGTTCCAGCCTGCTGGCGAACAGATCTCGCACGTTCATCCGAAGATCGAAGGAGCGCGAGCAGCCGGCCACCACGTGCACGCCATAGGACAGCCCGCGCGCGGCGACGTCACCGACCATCTCCTCCAGGTCGGGGAAGTCGTTGCGCAACGTCTGCCAGCCGTCGACCACCAGGAAGACGTCCCCGTGCGAGTGCTCGGCGAACTGTCCTTCCGCTCGAAGCCGCCGGTAGGTGACGATGCCGTCGATCTGGTGCTCGGCGAACATCCGTTCCCGTTGTGTCAGCAGGGTCGCGACTTCGGCGACGGTCCGCCGCACGGCGCCGGTGTCGAGCCTGCCGCAGACACCGGCGACGTGGGGCAGCCCGGCGATCGAAGCCAGGGTGCCGCCGCCGAAGTCCAGGCAGTAGAACTGCGTCTCGCGAGGAGTGTGGGTGAGCGCCAGACTGGTGATCAGCGTGCGCAGCACCGTGCTCTTGCCGGTCTGTGGGGCGCCGAGGACCAGGACGTGTCCCGCGGCGCCGGAGAGATCCAGGACCAGCGGGTCGCGGCGTTGCTCGAAGGGCCGGTCCACGGTGCCGAGCACCGGCCGCAGCGACCCGGCCATCGTGGTCGAGTCCACGGTGAGACCCCGGTGCGGATGGGTGACCAGCCCGGGCAGCACACCGTCCAAAGTGGGCGATTCCGCCAACGGCGGCAGCCAGACCTGGTGTGCGGGCACACCTCGACCAGCCAGCCGGTCGACCAGGATGTCCAGAAGGGTCTCGCCGACCGCGGCGTCGTTCTCCGGAGTTCGATCTTCGAGCTCCTCTTCGTCCGCGTCGATTTCGGCGCCGAGGTAGGTCGTCGTGTATTCCTGCAGCACCAGTTGTTCCCCGGCGGAAGCGGCGACACCGCCCCCGGAGGCACGCTGGTACACGCCGGAAACGTAGGCGGAGCGGAACCGGTCCATCTGGTCGGTACCGACCTTGAGGAATCCGTGCCCCGGCGCCCGCGGCAGTTTGAACGCGTCGGTGACGCCGAGCACGGCCCTGCTCTCCATCTCGGAGAAGGTCCTCAGGCCGATCCGATACGACAGATGGGTTTCCAGACCGCGCAGCCGTCCTTCTTCGAGCCGTTGCGAAGCCAGCAGCAAGTGGACGCCCAGGGAACGGCCGACTCGTCCGATCTGGACGAACATGTCGATGAAGTCGGGCTTGGCCGACAGGAGTTCCGAGAACTCGTCACAGATCACCAGCAGAGTAGGCACTTCGGGGAGCGGGGCGCCCGCGGCACGCGCTTTCTCGTAGTCACGCAGGGAGGAGAAATTCCCCGCCGCGCGCAGCAATTCCTGGCGGCGGATCAGCTCACCGTTGATCGCGTCGGTCATCCGGTCGACGAGGTGGAGCTCGTCGGCGAGGTTGGTGATCACCGCGCTGGTGTGCGGGAGCGTGTCGAGACGAGTGAAGGTCGCGCCGCCCTTGAAGTCCACCAGGGCGAAATTCAGCGAGCTGGGCGGATGTGTCACTGCGAGGGCGAGCACGAGGGTCCGCAGCAACTCGGACTTGCCGGATCCGGTGGCACCGATCAGCAGACCGTGCGGCCCCATGCCGTCCTGCGCCGACTCCTTCAGGTCGATTTCGATGGGGACACCGTCGGCCTGGATGCCCAGTTTCACTCGCAGCCGGTCCCGGTTCGGCCGAGGCTCCCAGGTGTCGGCCGGGTCGAACTCGTACGGGTCACCCAGATCCAGAAGCTCGGCGAGGCCGAGTTCCGCGCTCATGGGCGTTTCACCCCGCGACCCGGCCCTCAGCCGGAGCGGGGCCAGTTGCCGGGCCAGCCCTTCGGCAGCGACCACACCCAGGAAATCGGCGTGCCCGAGTGGGGCGTCGCCGTCGCAGGTCTCGCTGACCAGGTCACCGTCGGCGTCCACGTCGAGCACGACCGTGGTCCGGTCCAGCGCCCTCGGCGGCATGGTCGTCAGATCCACGATGGTCACCCCCTCGACCCCACCGCCGGTCATCAGGTGATCGGAACCGGCGACCGCGCCACCGTCGAGCACGACCACCAGATGCGGACCAGGAACGCGGACGTCGGCTTCCGGATCGAACCGCGGTCGTTTGGAGAGTTCCTCTTCCAGCATCGATTCCAGTGCCTGGACGGACGGGGCCACCAGCCGGAGCGCGCCGAGCGCGTCGGTCCGCTCGGGATGCAGCGCGTGCGGCAGCCACTTGACCCATTCCCAGGCCGGACGGCTTTCCTCGTTGACACAGATGGCGATCCGTATGTCGTCGGGCGACTGGAGGGTGGCCAACTGGGCGAGTACCGCACGCAGCAGACCCAGCGTGGTGGCACGGTCGCCGCGCAGGTGGATCCGGCTGAAACCGTTGACCGCGATGGCGATCGGAAGCTTGCCGACGGTGGAGTAGGTGGCGATGAACTGGCGCAGAGCGAGCGCGGACAGCGGTTCGAGCTCCTCCAGTGGCTTGGTGTCCGGGGCGACGAGAGTGGCGGCCGGGGCCTGCGGTCCGGTCCCGATCCGCGCGATGGCGAAGTCCTGGTCGTCCTTGCGCCGTTCCCACAGCCTGTAGCTCGACGCCAGTGACCACAGCGAAGCCGGGTCCGGGTGCAGGTACTCCATCGTCCGGCGCTGCCCGCGCACCGAACGGCGCAGCCGCACCCGGTGCTGGGCGAGGTGGCGCAGGTACTTGCGGCGGGCGTGGCCCATTTCCCGTTTGCTGGGGCTGCCGCCCTGCAGGAAGCTCATGGCGACCATGCCGAGCATGCCGACGCCCATCATCCCGAAGACGACGAACCGCATCGAGCCCGCCATGCTGCCGGAGTACATCAGCAGCATCGCGGCCATCATGGCCACCATCGGCAGCACCGTGAGCATCTGGGTCCATTGCCGCCCCGGCGAGGGCGGGATCTCCGGTGGGGCCTGCAGGAGCAGTTCACCGGCGGGCATTTCCGGCGCCGGCTTACGGGCCGGCCTCTTCACCACGACTGTCGCCATACCTGCCGATCGTTCGCGAACAACGGCTCACGCCGGGGTCGATGGCAGGAACGTGCCGCATGGGCGGAATCCGTCCGTTTCAGGGGTTAGCTGGTCGATGTCAGGAACTCGAAAGAAGAAACGGAGGGGTGATGGGCAACGGCGGATTGGTCGATTTCGACTTCGCGAGCGTGCAGAACCTGATCAACAACACCGACAGCAGCCAGCAGGATCAGCTCAGCGCGCACCGATCCCACCAGGGGCGGGACTACGACAACATCAGCGGAGGTCTCGCGGGCACCGTCATGAACGCGGCCATGTCGAAGAACCAGGAACGCTCCGAGATCTACGACAAGGTGCACGCCTTCGCGCAAACGCTGGTCGAAAAGGGGAACTCTGCGGTGAACATCACCGGTGGTTCTCAGGCCGACGCGCTGCAGACGTTCGCGAGGCAGAGCTTCGGCGACGGCGGCGCCATCGACGGTGGCATCAACCCCCAGGTCTGAGAGGACGGGCAATGAACAGCGGAGACCACTTCAAGATCGTCTACGAGGCCATGAACACGGCCGGCCGCGACATCCAGAACACCGCGACGCAGATCGGGCAGGCCGCCGAAGACCAGGTCGCCCGGATGCGCAACACCATCGGCGCGGGCTGGGGCGGGAACAACGCCGAGGAGATGGGCCAGCAGTTCGCCCTGATGCAGAAGCGGACCGGCTACCACGTCGACGGCATGAACCAGAGCGGCCGCGACTACGACAGTGTCTGCAACATCGGCCAGACCTGTGAAAGCCGGGTCAGCAACATCGTCAACTCCTAGCGGTAACCGGTGAAATCGAAGCCCCGGCGCGGATCTCGCGCCGGGGCTTCGGGTTTCCGGTCACCTTTCGGAGATCAGGAAGATCTGTTCCGGCGGTTCGTCCACCACGGGTTCGGTGGAGACGGGTGCCGCGCGACCGGAGCGCCAGCCGCGGCGGCGGCCGCGCGGAAGCAGCGACGCCATCAGCGCGGCGATCGCGATCACGCCGCACACCGCGACGGTGAGCCATTTCGCCGCGGTCGCGGTCTCTTCCCGCGCCGCGATCAGATCGAGCCGTGCCTGGTCCGGTGGATCCGGGACGAACGCGGGCAGGGCGCCCGGTTTCGCGGTGTCGAGCCCGTCGGTGACCGCCCGATAGGGATCGACGACACCGGCGCCGAACGCCGGGCTGCCGAGGCCGCCGCGTGCCGGGCTCGCGGTCGCCGTCAGACGGCGCGCCACCTCCGGCGCGGACAGCTCCGGCCAGGCCGACCTGACCAAGGCGGCGGTGCCGGAAACGAAAGGCGCGGCGTAGCTCGTGCCGTCGGCATACGCGTGCCCTCCCGCCCGTGTCGAGGCCAGTACTTTGGCTCCCGGTGCGACGAGGTCCACATACCTGCCGATCTGGGAGCCGGACATCCTGGCCCCGTCGATGTCGACGGCACCGACACCGAGCACCCCGTCGTAGGCGGCGGGAAAGGACGGAAGTTCGGTCGCCGCGTCGCGCTGTGTGTTGCCCGCGGCGGCGACCACCAGCGCGTCCCTGGCCACGGCGTAGGCGACCGCGTCCCGGATGACGGCGAAATCCTCGTGCCCCGCGAGGGAAAGATTGATCACCTTGGCGCCCTGATCCGCCGCGTAGCGGATTCCGTTGGCCACCACCTGCGGGTCGATCCGCAACGACTCGCCCTGGCTGCCGATGTCACGGTCGCTGATCCGCACCGGGAGGATCTCCGCGTCGGGCGCGACCCCGTGGAAACCGACACCGGGTGCCGGATCGGCGGCGATGATCCCCGCGACTCCGGTGCCGTGTGACACACAGTCGAACGCTCCCGGCAGGGAACCCGCGAAATAGAAGTCGCGGCCCGTGCGCACCTTGCCCGGCCTGGCCAGCTGCGGATGGTCCGCGTCGACCCCGGAGTCGACCACCGCCACCAGTACCCCCGCCCCGCGGCTGTGCGGCCAGACCCGTTGGGGAGCAAGGAACTGCTGAGCCCATGGCTGGGCGGGAACCACCGCTCGCGCGGGTTCGGGATCCTGGCAGGCGCCGGGCGGCGGAGCCGCGTGCGCCGTCCCCGCGCCGGCGAAGGTTTGAACGGCCGTCGCGACCACCACGGCGGCGACGGCGGGCACCCGGAGTCGTCTCATCTCGCCATCGTCGGCCCGGTCATGACCGGAGCCGGGGCCATGGCCGCAACCGGCCACGGGGTCCTTCGGGATCCGTTCCGTCGTAAGACTGGCCGTACGCGATTTAGGAGGGGCCGTGGAAGCACCATTTTCCGGCTCGGACATGTACGCCGACTACGAGCGGCTGGCCGAGGACGTGCGGACGATGCAGGAACGGATGGCCGGGATCCGGGCCACCGCCGATTCCGAGGACGGGTTGATCAGTGTGACCGTCGGCGGAGCGGGTGAGCTGATCGAACTGTGGCTGGATCCCCGTGTCTACCGGACCCTGGATTCCGCCGCGCTGGCGGAGAGCATCACCGCGACCGTGCACCGAGCCGCGGCGGAGTCCCAGGAGAAAGGAATGGTCATCGCAGCGGGTTTCCTGCCCGCCGAGTCCAGTCCGGAGGGAACGGATCTGCGTTTCGGCCCGCTGCTGCACCGGCTCGACGAGCGCGCCGGCGGGCGGTGAGCGACGTGGCGACTGACCGCAACGGTGACGGCCGGATCGACATCCATCTCGAGGAGACGAGGCGGGAACTGGACGCGCTGAGTGCCGCCGGGTCCGGTTTCCAGGCCAAATGGGCACCTCTGCGCAGTTCCATCGAGGAACTCACGAAGCAGCTCGGCCGCGGGAAGATGGGGGAAATGTTCCAGGACTGCAAGACCAACACCCCTCTCCTGATCAAGAGCGCCGATTCCGTGGCGGTGAACTACGAGAACGTGGCGACCAACGGCAGAACCGGTGTGAAGGTCTACGAGGACGGCCAGACCGAGGCGACCCAGCGGTTCGGGACCTGAGCGGCGTCGGCGATGTCCTATCCGGCCGGAAATCTCCCGTACTCGGGCGTCGGTGAGGCGGCCGCCGGGGTCGGCGGCACCCTGTGGGACTGGACGGTCAGCGCGTGGAACGCGCTCGGAGGGGTGATCGAAGACATCTGGCCACCCGACGATCCGGACACGGCCAAAGCGCTCGGTGACGCTTGGATCGCGGGGGCGGACGCTCTCGATCTGGCGATCGGCGCCGCCTCCGGGGCCGGTCAGCGGATCAAGGACACCTGGCCGGATGCCAACGGCTACGACATGTACGCCCTCATCCGTGAGATCACCAAGGGGCAGTACGGAGGCGGCAGCGAGGGTTACGAGGAACTCGCCGCCAGCATGCGCCGGATCGGGGAGTTCTGCCACCAGTACGCCGAACAGGTCGCACGGGCACGGAACCAGCTCAAATCGGAACTGATCCACGCCGCGGTGGACTTCGCCCTGACCTTCGCCATCCCCGGCGGCCCGTGGTTGTTCGCGACCAGGATGGCGCTCAGGCTCGCGAAGCTGGTCAGGATAGCGAGCCTGGCGGGCCGTCTCGGCAACTGGACGGCCAAGGCCGGGAAGATCGTGATGATCCCGATCAAGGAAGCGGCCGACGAGGTCGTCACGAACGGGATCGAGCAGGGTCTCAACATCTCGCAGGGATACCAGGACGGTTTCAACGTCAAAGAAAGCTTCACCAATGCCGTCGCGGGTGCGGTCGGCGCACCGGTGAGCGCGGTGGTCGGGGCGCCCGGAGCCTTGCTCGGCAAGGGGATCCGCAAGACCGACATCGGCAAGAGCGCGTTGGACAACCCGGTCGGCAAGCACGTTTCGACGGCCGTGAGCTCCTTCACCACCAACGCGATCTCCTCGCCGATCTCCAGCTACGCGGCGGAGAACATGGTGAACGGGAACTGGGGCGCGCTGACCGACGTGTCCGGTTACCAGCGGTCCATCAAGGACAATTGGCTCACCTCGGGGGCGATCGGGCCCGCCCGGGCGAACGCCCACCTCGCCGGTACTCAGGCACACAACGCGGTGTTCGGCCAAGACGGGCCGCCCGGGCCGGGGGAAGTGGCGAAGAGCGGGAATCCGCCCGGTGGCCCGAATCCGCCGTCGGTGATGGCTCCGGAAACCACCTCGGCCGGCGCGGGACACGGCGCCTCGGCCGCGGTGGAAACCGGTTCACCGCAGGCGACCGGTACCGGCCAAGAGGCAGGTTCGGCTCATCCGGGCGCTTCGTCCTCGACAGAGACTTCCTCGGCGGGTTCGGCTTCCACCGGAGCGGAGACGGGATCCGGCCGGGGCACCGACGCCCTCAACGGCAACGAAAGCCGAGGAACCACAGACACCTCGGTGGGCGATCGGAACACCGGTACGACGTCGTCGAACCACTCGTCTTCGACGTCCGCCGTGGCGTCAACGTCCCAAAGCGGTACGAGTTCCCAGCCGCACCAGACATCGGTGTCGTCGACGTCGACGACACCGGGTTCGACGCACTCCGGTGCTGGGCAGGCGGCTACCGGGCAGGGGGCCTCGGCACAGGCGGCTTCCGCTCAGACGACGGCACAGCCCGGCCACGCCCAGGCGTCGACGGCGACCGCACAGCCGGGTTCCGCCCAGAGTGGGGCAGGCCAGAGCAGGTCCGGCCAGCACACAACCACCCAGGCCACTCCGGCGCAGCCTGGGCCGGCGAACGCTCCCGGAAAGACTCCGCACGCTAAACCGACGGAGGGCGAACCGAACCGGTCCGATCCGGGGACGGAACCCGACCAGGACGGCGTCACGGCGCCGATCGACGCGCCGTCCGAGCCCGCGCCCGACGTTCCGGTGCTGCCCGCCGAGGTCCCCGATGACCAGGGGCCACCGGACGGCCCCGACGAAGGCGACCCCGCAGTTCCGGCACCTTCCCGGGAAGAGCCCGCGCTCCCGGCGGCACCGGTCTTCGTCCCCGCGCAGATGCCCCGGGCGTCCGGCGAAGGCAACGCCCCGCCCCGGAACGAAAGCGCGGAAACGCCACCGGAACACCCTGACGACCTGGCACCCGAAGTGGAGGAGGTCTGGGACGCTCTGCCACCGGACGTCCGGGAGGCCGTCGTCGAGGCAGGCCCGGCCGTCGCGGGCCGGAAACTGGAAGGCCTGCTCAAGAGCGTTCTCGCGCAACTGATCCCCCGGGACCGGACCACGCGTCCTCTCGGCGAACAGCTCAAAGCCCTGCTCGCCGAACAGATCCGGGCGTTGCTGGCGAACCGGGTGAGCGGGACGCCGCAGGTGACACCGATGGCGGTGTTCACCGCCCGCGTCGTCACGGCGGTGCGCGAGGTGGCCGCGAAGAAGCCCCGTCCGTACGGCCGGAAGGTGGCCGAGGCCGAGCTGCGGAAATTCGGCAGGCTCAGCGCAAAGCTGGTGGAGGCCGCCGAGGCCGAAGGCAAGAACGCCGAGGTGCCGCTCACGACGGAAACCCACCTTCGCAAGATCCTCGATCACCTGCAGGCCAGGGGCGTACCGGGTCTCGACAAGGTCGGCGAGAGCGTCCGGACGCATCTGAAGCGTGCGCTCAGCATGCTGAACGACGGCGACCCGGCTACCCGGGAACAGCTGAGGGGCGACCAAGCGAATCTCACCGGGCTCGAAGGCGAACTCCGGGTCGCGCTCACTCTCACCGAGCTCACCCCGGAAAAGTGCGCCGAATTGGGACTACCGGGTCTGCGGATCATCGGAATCGGTGTGAAGACCGAGGACACCGACATCGATGTCCACGGAGTACTGGAGGGCAGCGGTGTCGAGGTCCGGTTCGAGGTCAAGCACGTAGGGGCGAACAGCGACACGTCGATCGTCAAGCAGATCGGGAAACACCGGCGTGACGCGGGCCCCGGCGCGCTGATCATCGCCGTGTTCAGCAACGAACTGACCAGCGAGGTCGACGACGCGATCGCCGCCGGTGCCGACGCCGTCTTCCAGTGGAGCGCCCTGGGGTTCACCGTCGTCGCCCGGCGGGACCCGGGAGGGCCGTCCACCGCGGCGGCGCCGAACCCGCCCGGGCCCCAGGGACTGCCGCCCGCCGGTCACGGGAATCAGGCCCCCGGCGAAACCCATGCCGGACAAGAGGAACCGGAGGCCATCCGCCGGGCCATGGAGGCGGAGACAGCCGGTGCGATCTCGCTCCGTCGGCGATTCCTGATGGGAGTGCTCATCGCCGTCCGGCTCCTCGGCCTGCCCAACACGATCGACAGCGCGCTCGAGGTCAAACCGCCCAAGAGCGGCCCCGTCGAACTCGTCCGCAAACGCGTCGAGGAAGAGGCGGACCCGGCCGACCCGGACAAGTCGCGAAGGCCCGGTCCGCCGCCGGACGAACCCGATGGCCCACCATGGCGGGGCCGAGCGCGGTTCACCCCGGGGACCGGTGAAGTCGACGTCGAAATGTCGCCACCCGCGGGGCCGCCGGGCAATCCACCCGGACGGCCGCAGGGGCCACCGGTTCCCCCTTCGTCGCACGCGGAGCGGTTCTACCACCCGGACAATCCGGCCCGGCACGAGCACCCGTTGCCACAGCACACTTTTACCCGGAGTCGGCTGCTTCTGAGTCTTCGCAGCGAAAGCGCGCTCCGGGCGCTGATGGCCGAGTCGGGCCTGGCGTGGAACGACCTCCGTTTGCTGCTGCTCGAACACGGCTTGCTGCCCGCCGATGCGCGGCCTGCCCGGGTCCGCGACGTCGCGCGGATCCTGGAGGCCCAATGGGTCCGCTCTCGGATCGCGGCAGCGTTGCAGGAGATCGCTGACGACGCGGCGCGCGAATTCGCGAAGCTGGCGGAAGGACTCGCTCGCGCCGACTCGGAGCGGGCCAGGAAGATCGCCGAACACGTCAGGAACGGCACGATGACTCCCGCGCTGCGGGGGATCTTCGTCCAGCAGATCTTCGCCGAGGCGGTCGCCGCCCACGAGCAGGAGATTCTCGGCGACCACTTCGGACGGTTCCGGTTGCGGACCTCCCCGGCGTATTCCCTCGACGGGAGAGGACGCGCACCGGGCGGCCCGTCGCACTACTCCGGGTGGGTCGTCCCCAACCTCACCCTTGATCTCGTCGTGGGCGGACAGCCGGTGGTCGTGCACGACTACGACCTCAACACCGGGAGCCGCACACCCGGCCGAGACCGGGTCCACCGTGGAAACACCTTCGCCCGCGGCCTCTTCGAGACGGAGACACTCCGCCCGGCGGATCCGGCGACGACGTCGCGAGCCCGCCCGACGCCGGTGCCCGCGCCTCCCGGGGACGTTCCCGCGAGTCCGAACGAACCCGGCGCGATCGAACGGGCGATGGAAGCCGCCAACGCTCCCGTGCTGTCCTATGGCCGCAGGGTCCTCATGGGGATCCTCCTCGCCGTCCGGCTTCTCGGGGTTCCGAACACAGTGGACAGCCTGCTCGAACTCAAACCGCCGAAGAGCGGGCCATCCGATGTGATCCGGCCACGTGACACGGACGAACGGGGCACGCGCCGCCGTCGTCCGAAAGGTCTGCCACCCCGCGATCCGGACGGCCGATTCACCACCGCCCGGATCGATCCGGATACCGGGGAGATCACCTTCGGCGATTCGCCCGGTCCTGCCTCGATGGGCATGTCACGGCATGACGAAGTCGGTGGCTCACGGTGGATCGATGCCCGGCGGACCGTGGCACCGGGGCCCTGGGACGGGGCCGTGATCACCGGCGAAGGTGTTCTCTACGCGCCCGCGGGGATGTCGATCGGGGACGACATGACCACCCGCAACGCGCATATGCGGGTAATGATCGCCAACCGCCCGGACCAGGCGCGAGCCTATGTGGTCACGTTGCACGGGAGCGGGAACGGCCATCCGATCCCCGGCCTCAGCCTGACCCTCGACAGCCGCCTGACCGAAGAGCAGATGCGGGCCATCGAAGAGATCTTCATGATCAGCCCCGAGCAGGTGGCCGAGGCGACGCTGGCCAGCCCGTACTACACCCCCGGACGGCCGGTCCAGTTGAATTCCTGCCATTCCGGATCGTCCGGCTGGGCGCAGCGGTACGCCGACGCGCTGGGCGCCGAAGTGATCGCGCCGATGGCCAGGCTGGACGTGATGCCGGACGGATCGCTGCGGGTGCACGGATTTCCCCCAGGCAAGGGCTGGGCTCGGTTCACTCCGGGCGGGTCGGCGCCCGTCGAGGTCCCGGCACCGGGCAACCTGCCGACGGCACCGGGACCCGAGAGCACGGGTACGCCCAGCTCTATGGACGCGGTGATCAACCCCGGCCGGGACGAGACGGCGGAGTTCCTCGGCCGTGAAGACGTCCAGGACGCGCTGCGCCGGGGAAACGAGATCAGCCGGCGGGATCCGGACTCGCGGATCAAGATCGACGGCGTCCCACTGGACATCGGCGACGCGATCGCCAAGCTGCTGCCTCGGCATCCGGAGTTCGTCAAAACGCTTCTGGAGACACCCTTTCTCCTGAACTCTCTGCTGGCCAGGCCGCAGACGCTGGGAAACGTGCTCCAGTACCCCGAGGCCGTCGAGATCGTCCTGGAATCACTGGAGGAACTGGAAGCCAGGGGTGCGGAGGAGATTCTCCGGGAACACCGGGAGACACCGCGGCCCGGTCCGATCGAGACGACGGAATCCCAGCGCCAGGCCGTCGCGGGCGTACTGGCGGGAATTCCCGAGCAGTACCACCGCGTTCCGCCTGGGCAAGCCGGCTACGTGCCTCCCGGCAAGTCCACGCCGGAGAAACTCCAAGCGTATTTGGACGGCCTGGAGCGTTCGTGGCGCTCGAACCAGGACGAGCTGAACGAACTGGCGGACTGGCTGGCCGCGGAAGCGGGCGGAATCGCCAAGTACCGGGACAAGGTCAAGAGCCGGGTACGCATGGTGGACAAACTGGCGAAGGACGACGGCAGCGGCTCCGTGCTGACCGACGTGGTCGGCGCGCTCGTACGGTTCGACACGGTGGCCGACGTCTACCGGGCGCTGGCGATCCTGCACGCCCGGCTGGCTTCGGACGGCTCACCGATCAGCATCGTCTTTCTCGACGACCGGTTCGCCGGACCACAGAAAAGCGGGTATCGGGACATCCAGATGTCCGTGCGCCTGTCGAGCGGGCACATCGCCGAATTCCGGCTGCACCTGAAGTCCATCGACGAAGTGGCACGCTACGAGCACAGCCTCTACGAGGTGCGGCGGGATTTCGCGGCCGTGAGCAGGGAACAGGGGCGCGCGGTCACCCCGGAGGAGACGGCGATCGAAGCCTTGATACTCAGGCGTGAGAGGGAACTGTTCCAGGAGGCGACGAACCGCGGCATGACCGCGGACGACGAAGGGGAGAGTTCGTGAGTGAGAACCCGCTGGCGGACGAACTGCCGATGTTCTTCCGTTACTACGGCTTGACCTATCGGGTCGACGGGACACCGGAGGGTGGCCTGACCGGTCATCTGCTGAATCTGAGGACCGGGCGGATCGACGAGGACGCCTCGCACGTCCACGAAGTGCTGTTCGCCATGGGTGAGGACATCGCTGTGCTGGACGAGGCGGGTTATGTGGAACTCACCGAGATCAAGCGTTCACGGGCTCTCCACGGAGACGGGCCTATCTTCGCGCTTTACGACACGGTTCAGGCCGTCTACGACAAGGCGAGCGAGGAGTCGCGGCGCCTTGCACCGGAGGAGCACGCCCTGCTCCGTTCGTTGTGGACGCGGACCTTCGGCCTTTGGGCACAGGAGTTCGAGCGAAGGGACGCCGGGGAGCCGCCCTCGTTCGAGTTCGGTTCCCTGCTGGGGGACACCACGGAGGAGCCGGGGTAGCCCGGTCAGGAAGTACTGACCGGGAACCGCAGTTCGAAGATCGCGCCGCCCTCGTCGGCGTTGTACACCGCGAGCGTGCCACCGTGCGCCTGCGCGACCCACCGCACGATCGACAGCCCGAGCCCGGAAGACCCGCCGGTGCTGGCGAACCGGTCGAAGGCGTCGTCCGCCATCGTCGTGTCGATACCCGGGCCGTGGTCCGCGACGGTCACGGTGCCGCCGGCGACGGTCAGGTGCACGAACGCCTTCGCGCCCGGATGGCGGCCGTAGCGCATGGCGTTGTCGAGAAGGTTGCCGATCGCCCGCTGCAGCAGCGCGGGATCGGCGTCGACCTTGGTGGGCGCGGCGGTGACGGTGACTTCGGCGCCTTCGGTCGCGGTGTCCTCGACGATGCCCACCACCAGCTGATCGAGCCAGATCGGCTGGATGCTCAGCTGTTCCACACCGGCGGCGAGCCGGGCGCGGACGAGCAGGTCGTCGATGATCCCGCCCATTCTCGCGGCGAGGCGGACGGTGCGCGGCAGGAGTTCCGCCGACTGCGCGGGGTTGGCCATCGCGGTTTCGGCGAGCGCGCGCAGGGCGGCGACCGGGGTGCGGAGGTCGTGTGCGGTCTCGGCGAGCAGGACCTCCTGCTGCTGCAAGGCCGCGGCCGCGGGGCGGATCGAGCGGCCGGACAGCAGGTGGCCAGCGAAGCCCAGTATCGCGACCAGCAGCACGGTGCCGCCGATCACCAGCAGCGTGAACCGGGTGTGCGCGGAGTCCTCGGCCTCGGTGGACTGCACCGCGACGACGGCAGCGAACGTCTTGCCGCCGCCGTCGCGCAGGGGCTCGGCGCGGACCTTGACCATGTCGCCGTTGGCCGCCTTTTGATACCCCTGCACCAATTCTCCGGTCTTCACCGCCTCGGTGGCGAGGCCGTTCAGCAGCTGGATGCTCATCGGGACGCAGTTCGCCCGCGAAAGATGCGGCTGGAACGCGGGCGCCCCGCCGGACAGGATCGCGAACTGGGGGCAGCGGTCGTTCAGCACGTCGGTGTTGACCAGGCCGAAGCCGACGGTGCCGTTGTATTCGACCAGCCTGCTGACCGACGACGTGACCTGGGTCAGCGCGGCGTCGATCCGCTCGTCACCCTGGTCACCGTCCTCGTCGATGAGCAACCAGGCGAAGACGACCAGCCCGAGGGTGTTCATCGCGGTGAACAACGCGGTCAGCGTCCAGCGCAGTCTGCGCAGCCGATCGGCCGAGGAGTGGGTGTTCACCGGGTGCCCAGCCGATAGCCGAGACCGCGGACGGCGTGGATCAGTTCGGGTTCCTTCAGCTTGCGGCGCAACCGCTTCACCACCACGTCGACCACATTGGACATCGGATCGGCCTGCGCGTCCCAGCAGTGCTCGATCAGATCCGCCCGCTGCACCGGCAGCCCGGCCCTGGTCAGCAGGTATTCGAGCACCGCGTACTCCTTGTTGGTCAAGGTGAGCAGCACGCCCGCCCGGCGCACCTCGCGCCGCGCGCAGTCCATCACCAGGTCCTCGCAGTGCAGCACGGAGGGCCGGTCGAACGCGGACCGGCGGCACAGATTGGCCACCCGCTCGGTCAGTTCGGCCATCACGAACGGCTTCACGAGGTAGTCGTCGCCGCCGTGCTCGAACCCGGCCACCCGGTCGGCGAGCGCGTCGCGGGCGGTGAGGAACAGCACCGGCGCCCGCCAGCCCAGCTGTCGTCGCATGTGGACGTACTCGATGGCGTCGCCGTCGGGCAGCATCCGGTCCAGCACCACGCAGTCGTGATGCGTTCCGCGCAGCAGCCTGTCCGCGGTCGCGATGTCTCCCGCGTCGTCGACGACGAAACCCGCCGAGCGCAGCTGCGTGACCAGCGCGAGCCGCAGATTCTCGTCGTCTTCGACGACCATCACCCGTGTCATCAAAACCTCATGTTCGGACAGCGAAAGTGGATGCGTGCAGTTCCGCGGTGCCCCTGAACGCTAACGCGTCGGGTGGCCCCGCCCGCCCGGACGGCGGGAACTGGCATGAACAGGACGTCGTCGGCGGCACCGCGCCGGGAAAAAAGGGAGGTACCTGCGATGACCGTGCAGACCGGCCGGCTCAGCCTGGTCACGGGAGCGGGCCCGGGCAGCGACCGGGCGGGACTCGGCGAACTGCTCGCCGAAGCGACCGGTGAAGTGCTCGTCATGAGCACGGGAACGGACACCGCGTTCCAGCGGATCGCGCTCGCGAACGTGCGCCCCGGCGTACGCCACAAGGTGCTCTTCCCCGACTCCGCGCGGATGTCCGGCGCGCTCAGCCGGCTTTCGCGGGCCGGGGCCGAGGTGCGGACCGACGCCGAGGTCCCGATGGACGCGCTGGTGATCGACCGGACGTCGGTCGTCCTGCCCGCGGAAGGCAGGCAGGCCGGATCCGCGGTGTTCCGGCTGCCCGGCGTGGTCACCGCGACGGTGGGGCTGTTCGAGCGCATCTGGCAGGCCGCCGCCCCGCTCGTCCCGGTGGCTCTCCCGGAGTCCGGGAACGCTTCGATCCTGACCTGCCGCGAGCAGGAGCTGCTGGCGCTGCTCTTCTCCGGTACGACCGACGAATCCGCCGCCGCGCGGCTCGGGATCTCGGTGCGCACGGTGCGCCGGATGGTCGCCGACATCATGAACCGGCTCGGTGCCCGCAGCCGGTTCCAGGCCGGCGCCAAGGCCGTCGACCGCGGCTGGCTGATGGCGAAGGCGGGCTGATGACCACCTCGACTCCCGGCCGTGTTCTCCTGGTGGCGCGGCGGCCCGGCGCGTATCCGACCATCGGCGACGCCTTGGCGGAAGCGTCCGACAACGCCGTCATCACCATCGCAAGCGGCGAATACGCGGAAACCGTCGAACTGACCGGCATTCGGGTGACCCTGGCCGCTGCGGACGGCGCCACCGTCGTCGTCGACGGCCGGGGCGCCGACCGGCCCGTTTTCCGCACCACCGGCGGAGCGCTTGTCCTCGAAGAGATCGAGGTCCTGGCGGGCGGCGCTTCCGCGATCCAGTCCCACGACACGGAATTGACCGTCCGGCACTGCACCGTCTCCGGCGGGCGTGGACCGGCGATCGCGATCCGCGGCGCGACGGCGTTCACCGTGACCGGCTGCGTGATCTCGGCGGCGGAGCAGGGGATCCTCGTCGACGGCTCGCCCGGCAGGATCGAGGACACCACCGTCGAAGACGTGACGGGCGACGGGATCACCCTCGGCCAGGGCGCCGATCCCGTCGTGGCAGGCTGCACGGTGACCGGATGCGGGCTGCGCGGCGTTTACGTCTACCAGTACGCCCGGCCGAGTATCGAAGGCTGCGTGATCTCCCACACCGGTCACGAGGGGATCGCAGTGGCGCACCACGGAGGGCCGGTGATCGAGCGGTGCACGGTCACCGGCACACGCGGTCCGGGGATCGCGTTCGCGTCCGGCTGCGGCGGTGAGATCTCCGCCTGCCGGGTCAGCAACACCGCGGAACCCGGGATCGCGATCGCCGAAGGGGCGACGCCGACAGTCAGCGAAGCCGTGGATCCCGGCGCCGTGGGGGACAGCGCCCTGGACGACATGCTCGCCGAACTCGACGCGATGATCGGTCTTCCCGGGGTCAAGGAAGAGGTCCGCGCGCTGGTCGACGAGTTGCAGGTCAACGAATGGCGCCGCCGGGCCGGGCTGCCGGTCGGCGCCGCCGGGCACCATCTGATCTTCGCGGGCGCGCCCGGCACCGGGAAGACGACGGTCGCGCGGATCTACGGGAAACTGCTGAAGGCGCTGGGAGTCCTGCCGATCGGCGAATTCCACGAGGTGACCCGCCGCGAGCTCGTCGGGCAGTACATCGGGCACACCGCGGAGAAGACCGCGACCGTGTTCGAGGAGGCCAAAGGCGGTGTCCTGTTCATCGACGAGGCCTACACGCTCACGCGGTTCGCGGGTTCGGGCGGCGACTTCGGCCAGGAGGCGATCGACACCCTGGTCCCGTTGATGGAGGAACATCGCGACGAGGTGGCGGTGATCGTGGCCGGGTACACCGACGAGATGGCCGGCTTCCTCGCCGCCAACCCCGGTCTCGCGTCCCGCTTCGGCAAGACGATCGAGTTCGAGAACTACAGCCCCGCCGAGCTGCTCGCCATCTTCGGGCGGATGGCGTCCGCGGGGGACTACGAACTCGATCCCGATGCCGGCCCGGTGCTCACCGACCACTTCCGGCGCGTCTCGGGTGACGTCAACTTCGGCAACGCGCGGGACGCGCGCCTGCTGTTCGAGAAGGCGCGCACGGCTCAGTCACAGCGCTTGCGGCTGACAGGGCGGATGCCCGCCGTCGAAGAACTGCGCGGGTTGCGCGTGGCCGACGTGGAGGCGGCCATCGCACGCTGACGCCCTGCCGGAGGTCGATCGGGGACGCGGGTTCACCTATGGCCGGTAAGGCCCTGCCGGAGGTCGATCGCGGACACGGGTTCACCCACAGACACTAAGGTGCCAGTGTGCGGGTGCTGGTGACCGAGGACGACGAAAACTTGCGGGTGGCGCTGGAATTCGCCCTGCGCGGCGACGGTTTCGCGGTGGACACCGCCGCCGACCTGCCCGGCGCCGACGAGGCGCTGATGGTGAACGCCTACGACTGCGCGGTGTTCGACCGGATGCTGCCTTCGGGCGACGCGTTGCTGTACGTGCGGAACCGGCGCGGCGCCGGATGGCCGATGCCGGTGCTGTTCCTGACCGCGCGCGACAGCGTCGCCGACCGGATCGACGGGTTGCGTGTCGGCGGAGGCGACTACCTGGTCAAACCGTTCGCGATGCCGGAACTGATCGCCAGGGTGCGCAGCCTGTGCCGCCGCGACATGGCCGGGCAGGCGGTCGTCCTGCGGTGCGCCGACGTGGAACTCGACACCGGAAGGCATCAGATCGCGCGGGCGGGCGTGCTTCTCACCGTGACCCGCAAGGAGTATCTCGTCATGGAGCGGCTGATGGCCGCGTCCGGACGGCCGGTTTCGCGGCGGGAACTGATCCGGTACGCGTGGGACGAGATGGCTGATCCGGCGTCGAACGTGCTGGACGTCGTGATCGCGCGGCTGCGGCGGAAGCTGAAGGATCCGCCGCTGATCCATACCGTGCGCGGGTCCGGGTACCGGATGGCGCCGCTTCAGTGAGTCACTCACGCCACTTGAGTCACAGTGGCCGAAGGGGACTTTCCCCGCATGCCGCGTGGTGAAAGCGCCCTTGGCGGCGTGAGACGCGGGGAAAGTCCCCTTCAGCTCCCTCCCACGGGCTGGACCCGCCCCGGATGTGCCATGCTCGACAGCGCACGAGGCGGCGAAACCGAGAGGTGACGAGGGTGTCCATCTGGGCAGGCGTGATCAATTTCGTCCGGGCACGGTACGAGGTGCTCGAAGAGCGGGACGGCTGGCTCCGGTTCCGGGTCGACACCGGCGACGGCCGCGGCCAGCAGGTGTCCTTGCACCACTTGCCCGACCACGACGGCGCGGAGTGGGTGGAGATCTCGTCTCCGGTCGGCTGGGCGGACAAGATCGATCTGCGGCGCCTGCTCGAACTGGCGGGCGGTGACTCGGTCGGCGGCGCGGCGGTGGTGGACGGTGTCGCACTGCTCAAGCACACGATCCCGCTGGTCGACCTGAACCTGGTCAACGAGTTCGAACATCCGCTGAAGTCCCTCGTCACACGTGCCGACACACTCGAACACGAGCTGACCAAGGCCGACGAGTTCTGATCCGGCCGGTCCTTTCAGGACGGTCCGGGAAACGGTGAAGGCCCCCTGCGGCGCAGGGGGCCTTCACCGTTTCCGGGACGTGGTCCCTGGCGATACCGGGGCCGAGGCTTGTCGCGAAAGCCACTTTCGCGACGTCTGGTGTCCCGAAAGTGGCTTTCGCGACACCGTCGCACTTCCGTCACCGGAAGCCGAATCGCCACTCATGCCCCAGCGTCGCGTCTTGAGGTCAGAGGCGCTCCTGCAGCGCGTCCGCGGCGGCGAGCAGGTCCGCGGCCCAGCGCGCCCCCGGTTTACGCCCTATACGTTCGATGGGCCCGGAAACCGACACCGCGGCGACGACGGTGCCCGTCGAATCCCGTACCGGCGCCGAGACACTCGCCACACCGGGTTCCCGCTCCGCCACGCTCTGGGCCCAGCCGCGGCGGCGGACTTCGAGCAGTGTGCGCTCCCCGTACACCGCTTCGGTGAGGATCGTCCGCTGCGTGTGCGGATCCGACCACGCGGCGAGCACCTTCGCGCCGGAGCCCGCGGTCATCGGCAGCCGTGAACCGATCGGCACCGTGTCACGGAGTCCGCTCGGCGGTTCCGCGGTCGAAACGCAGACGCGCTGGACGCCGTCGCGGCGGTACAGCTGAACGCTTTCGCCGGTGATGTCGCGCAATTTCGGCAGTACCGAACTCGCCGCGTCGAGCAGCGGGTCGGTCGAACCGCCCGCCAGTTCCGCGAGTGCGGTACCCGGCCGCCAGCGCCCGTCGGGGCCGCGGCGCAACAGGCGATGCACCTCGAGGCCGACCGCGAGCCGATGCGCCGTCGCGCGCGGCAAACCGGTCCGCGTGCACAGTTCCGCCAGGCCACAAGGATCTTCGGCCACGGCCTGAAGCACGGCCACGGCCTTGTCGAGTACTCCGATACCGCTATGCTGTCCCACAAGCCGATACTATCTTCCCGAAGTTTGAGATGTCCAGATGGTGGGAAGCACCTATTTCACCGCATGTGAGGAGCCGGAAAATGCCCCGGACACTGGCCGAGAAAGTGTGGGAGTCGCACCTGGTGCGGCGCGGCGAGGGGGCCGAGCCCGACCTGCTCTACATCGATCTCCACCTGCTGCACGAGGTCACCAGCCCGCAGGCGTTCGACGGACTCCGCCTGGCCGGCCGGAAACTGCGCCGCCCCGACCTCACCATCGCGACCGAGGACCACAACGTCCCGACGATCGACATCGAGCTGCCGATCGCGGATCCCGTGTCCCGCACCCAGGTCGACACCCTTCGCGCGAACTGTGCGGAGTTCGGCGTCCGGTTGCACCCGATGGGCGACGCCGAGCAGGGCATCGTGCACGTCATCGGCCCGCAGCTGGGCCTGACCCAGCCCGGGATGACCGTGGTGTGCGGCGACAGTCACACCTCGACGCACGGCGCCTTCGGCGCGATGGCCTTCGGGATCGGCACCTCGGAGGTCGAACACGTGATGGCCACGCAGACCCTGCCGCTCCGTCCATTCAAGACGATGGCGATCACGGTCGACGGAGAACTGCGCCCCGGCGTCACGGCGAAGGACATCATCCTCGCGGTGATCGCGAAGATCGGCACCGGCGGTGGACAGGGCTACGTCCTCGAGTACCGCGGCGAAGCCATCGAGAAGCTGTCGATGGAAGCCCGGATGACGGTGTGCAACATGTCCATCGAAGCCGGCGCGCGCGCCGGGCTCATCGCACCGGACGAGACGACGTTCGCGTATCTGAAGGGCCGCGCGCACGCGCCGCGGGGCGCCGATTGGGACGCCGCCGTCGAGAACTGGCGCGAGCTCCGCACGGACGACGACGCCGTCTTCGACGCCGAGGTGCGCCTGAACGCCGACGAGCTCACGCCTTTCGTGACCTGGGGCACGAATCCGGGCCAGGGGCTGCCGCTGGGCGCCGCGGTGCCCGATCCCGAGCGGATCGGCGACGAGAACGAGCGCATCGCCGCTGAAAAGGCCCTGTCCTATATGGACCTGAAGCCGGGAACGCCGCTGCGTGAGATCGCGGTGGACACCGTCTTCCTCGGCTCGTGCACGAACGGCCGTATCGAGGATCTGAGGGCCGCGGCCGACGTCCTGCGCGGGCACAAGGTCGCCGATTCGGTGCGGATGCTCGTCGTCCCCGGCTCGATGCGGGTCCGCCAGGCGGCGGAAGCCGAAGGGCTGGACCGGGTCTTCACCGAAGCGGGCGCGGAATGGCGTCAGGCGGGCTGCTCGATGTGCCTCGGCATGAACCCGGACCAGCTCAAGCCGGGTGAGCGCAGCGCGTCGACCTCGAACCGCAACTTCGAAGGCAGGCAGGGCAAGGGTGGCCGGACGCATCTGGTCTCCCCGCTCGTGGCGGCCGCCACGGCCGTGCGGGGAACGCTGTCCAGCCCCGAAGACCTGCGACCCGCCGCCGCCCGCTGACATCGCTGACATCCGCGAAGGAGTTCCCAACCATGGACGCGTTCACCCACCACACCGGCGTCGGAGTCCCGCTGCGCAGGTCCAACGTGGACACTGACCAGATCATCCCGGCGGTCTACCTCAAGCGCGTGAGCCGCACCGGCTTCGAGGACGGGCTCTTCGCCGCCTGGCGTTCCGACGAGTCGTTCATCCTCAACCAAGACCCCTTCAAAAGCGGGTCGGTCCTGGTCGCGGGCCCGGACTTCGGCACCGGTTCCTCCCGTGAGCACGCGGTCTGGGCCTTGATGGACTACGGGTTCCGCGTCGTGATCTCCTCCCGGTTCGCGGACATCTTCCGCGGCAACTCGGGCAAGCAGGGTCTTGTCGCCGCCCAGGTCGAGCAGGCGGACGTCGAACTGCTGTGGAAGCTGCTCGAAAACGAGCCCGGGACGGAGGTCACGGTGGACCTCGAGTCGAAGACGGTACGAGCCAAGGACTTCACCGCGCCCTTCCAGATCGACGACTACACCCGCTGGCGGCTCCTCGAAGGGCTCGACGACATCGCCCTGACACTCCGCCACGCGGAGGAGATCGACACTTTCGAGACCCGGCGCCCCTCCTGGAAGCCGGTGACCCTCCCGGCGGCCATCTCCTAGGGCAGGTCGAAGGAGGCGGATTCCCTTGCTGAGCAGGGAATCCGCACCCCGGCCGAGGGTCTTCACAACAGCCCCGGAACCACACCGAACGGCACCCCGAGGGGCCCTGAAGGGGTCCCTCGGGAGGCGGAACAGCCCCCGAGGCAAGGGAAATTTCCGCGCGTCGTTTGGAATTTGTGCTGCATTGGTAATACCGTGTGCGCTAAGTCGGCCGACGGGGCCGTGTACAAGTAGTTCTTCTTGGAGGACTGGAATGGCCAACAAGGCCCAGCTGATCGAGGCGCTGTCGGAGCGCCTGGGCGACAAGAAGGTCGCGTCGGAGGCCGTCGATGGCCTTGTCGACATCATCATCCGGACGGTCAACAAGGGCGAGAAGGTGAACATCACCGGCTTCGGTGTGTTCGAGAAGCGCGCCCGCGCCGCCCGCACCGCGCGGAACCCGCGCACCGGTGAGACCGTTCGCGTCAAGAAGACCAACGTGCCCGCCTTCCGCGCCGGCACGACCTTCAAGGACGTCATCAGTGGTTCGAAGAAGCTGCCGAAGGCCACCGCTGTGAAGCGCGCGACCGCCGGCACCACCACTCGTGCCACCACCACCCGCGCGACGACGACCCGGACGGCCGCCAGCCGCCCGGCCGCGACGCGTTCCACGACCACGCGGACCCGCGCCGCCGCCGCCACGACGACGCGCGCCGCCGCGAAGCCGGCCGCCAAGGCGACCGCGACCAAGGCAGCGGCCAAGACGACCGCCGCCAAGGCCGCGCCGAAGACCGCCGCCAAGGCCACGACTCGCGCCACCACGGCCAAGAAGGCGACCGCCACCAAGGCCGCCGCGAAGCCGGCCGCCAAGGCTCCCGCCGCCAAGGCTCCCGCGAAGAAGGCTCCGGCCAANAACGGCAGGCCCCCGCGCACGGCGCGGGCCCCTGCCGCATTTTCGGGGCCATCGCTAAACACCCCTGCGGCCGCCTGATGACCCCTGTCACGCTCGCGTACGGCCTCCGGGGAGGGATGGGGCCAGGAACGGATCAGCGGCCGCCCTGCGGGCGAATGTGATGCGGTTCTCGTTGCCGCGGGACGGAGCCAGCGGAAAAGAATCCGCTTCGCCCCGATTTTCCCGGGCCGCCGTCTTCTTTCGAGGTCACGGATTTCGAGTCTTCGCAGGTCCGCGCGGGCATTCACCGGTCACCCCGATGGACGCATCGTCCGGTACCGCGGGGCTCGCCATCCACAGTGGAGCGACGAGCTCCTGTTCGCTAGAACACAGCCGGAGTAAGCGCGTCACCCACGTGGGGGAGCCGCACGACGTTCCCCGTGGCAAAGCAGGCGAACTCGCGTGACTGGAGACCGAACTCGCGTGACTGGAAGCGGAACTCTCACATCCGCCCAGAGACACGCGTGATCCGGCTCCAGACACGCGTGTCCGGGGGGAACTCCGTCCAAGCGCGTGATGGCTCTCTTCCTTCGGCCCAGCCGAAGGAAGAGAGCCATCACGCGAATCGAAACGTCAGTGATGTGCGGGAGCGGGAGTGGGCAAAGGCGACGCGAAGTAGTCCGCGGCCATCAGCACCGGCCCGTCGTCGCCGGTCGGCGCCCGGAACGACAGCACCCAGAACGAGCCCTTCTTCGACGGCACCACGCCGCCGCGCGCGGCTGTCAGGTCGACACCGTCGCGGTCCGCCAGTGCGCTGACGACGTCCGGGATCACCCCGCCCTGGCTGGAGATCACCGGCGTCCCACCGTCACCGGCGATGGCCAGCAGCCGTGCGACACCGAGCACCGGGTCCGGCCAGTAGCCCTCTTCAGACAGCAGCGGCTCGTGCCGGACCTCGATCCCGAGATCTTCGGCGAGCCCGTTCACCGTCTGGACGCAACGAAGCCGCGGCGCCGAGAGCACCCTGCCGGGCGCGTAGTGCCGCAGCAGCGAACGCAACGCTTCGGCTTGACGCTGGCCGGCGTCCGACAGCGGCCGCAGGTCGTCGTCGCCGGTCCACTCGTCGCGCTTACCCGCTTTGGCGTGCCGCACCAGGATCACCGTGGTGAGTTCGGCCGGCAGCGCGGAGAACTCGCGCAGCACCCGGACGTCCCCTGGCCGCGTCAGCAGTTTCTCCGCAGCTTCCGCGTCGAGCCAGCGCAGTTCGTCGACTTCCTCGTTCGGCTCGAACGCACCGGAGACCGCGTGCGCGGAGAAGTAGTCGACGGTCTTCGGCACTCCCGCCACGGTGTATTCGGTCCGGACCAGATACCGGCCGAGCACCGCTTCGAATCCGGTCTCCTCACCGATCTCCCGGACCGCCGCCCTCGCGATGGTCTCGCCCGGATCGAGCTTTCCCTTCGGCAGCGACCAATCGTCGTAGCGTGGCCGGTGGACCAGCGCGACCTCGATCCGGTCCCCGTCACGACGCCAGAGAACGGCTCCCGCCGCCCGCACGACCCCGCTCATCCCGCCGCCCCGTGCCGCTTCGCCAGTTCGACCTGATGGTCGCGGACGTCGTCCCCGGAGGCGGGGAACGGGGTCCACTCGCCGGTCGAGTTCAGCACCCAGCACCGGGTCGAGGGGTGCAGCGCGGATTCGAAGATGTAGTCCAGTCGCGCCGTCAGTTTCGGATCCTTGACCCGCACCAGCGCCTCGATCCGGCGGTCCAGGTTGCGGTGCATCATGTCCGCGCTGCCGATCCAGCGCGTGCCGCCCGCGAGGAAGGTGAAGATGCGCGAGTGCTCCAGGAAACGGCCGAGGATGGACCGCACATGGATGTTCTCGCTCAGTCCCTCCACTCCCGGCTTCAGCGCGCAGATCCCGCGCACCACGATGTCGACCGGCACCCCGGCCTGTGAAGCGTGATACAGCGCGTCGATCACCTGCTCGTCGACGAGGGAGTTGCACTTGATCCGGATCCCGGCGGTCTGGCCGGCGCGGGCGAGTTCGATCTCCTCGCCGATCGCGCGCACGATGCCGCGGCGGATCCCGTGCGGCGACGTGAGGATGTTGCGGTAGGTGTCCTGGCGGGAGTACCCGGTGAGCACGTTGAACAGATCCGTCAGGTCCGCGCCGATCGTCGGGTCGGCGGTCAGGATGCCGAGGTCCTCGTACAGGCGCGCGGTCTTCGGGTTGTAGTTGCCGGTGCCGATGTGGCAGTAGCGGCGGATGGTCGAACCCTCCTGCCGCACCACCATCGACACCTTGCAGTGCGTCTTCAGCCCGACGAGCCCGTAGACCACGTGCACGCCCGCGCGTTCCAGTGTGCGGGCCCAGGTGATGTTGGCCTGTTCGTCGAACCGCGCCTTGATCTCGACCAGCGCGACGACCTGCTTGCCCGCCTCGGCGGCGTCGATGAGCGCGTCGACGATCGGTGAGTCGCCGGAGGTGCGGTACAGCGTTTGCTTGATCGCCAGCACCTTCGAGTCCGCGGCGGCCTGTTCGATGAACCGCTGGACGCTGGTCGAGAACGAGTCGTACGGGTGGTGCACGAGGACGTCGCCTTCGCGCAGCGTCGCGAACACCGACTTCGGCGTCTCGCGCTCACCGAACGCCGGATGCGTCGCGGGAACGAAAGGGCGGTCCTTGAGTTCCTTCCGGTCGACACCGGACAACTGGTGCAGGCAGGTCAGATCCAGCAGACCGGGGACCTCGACGACATCGCGCGGGTCGACCTCGAGTTCGCGCAGCAGCAGTTCGAGCATGTGCTCGCTCATGTCCTGCGCCACTTCGAGCCGCACCGGCGGGCCGAACCGCCGCTGGGCGAGTTCGCGTTCCAGCGCCTGGAGAAGATCCTCGTCCCGATCCTCTTCGACCTCGAAGTCGGCGTTGCGGGTGACCCGGAACGCGTGCTGCTCGGTGACCTCCATACCGGTGAACAGCTCGCCGAGGTGGGCGGCGATCAGTTCCTCCAGCGGAAGGAACGTCGCGGTCCGGTTCTCCCTCGGCTGCTGCTCGATCCGCATCAGGCGCGGCACGTTGCTAGGCACCTTCACCCGCGCGAACCGCTCGGTGCCCGCCTCCGGGTCCCGGACGGTGATCGCGAGATTGAGCGAAAGCCCCGAAATGTAGGGGAACGGGTGCGCGGGATCCACGGCCAGCGGTGTGAGCACCGGGAAGATCTGCTCGCTGAAGTAGTTGGACAGCCGGAGCTGGTCGGCGCCTGCCAGGTCGTTCCAGCCGACGATGTGGATGTCCTCGTCGGCCAGCTGCGGCCGCAGGTGCAGCTCGAAGGCGTTCGTGTGCCGCTCGACCAGGTCCTGGTTGCGTTTGGCGATGTAGGCCAGCTGCTCGCGCGGGGTGAGCCCGTCCGCGCTGCGGACCGGGAGCCCGGTCTCGTCGCGGCGTTTCAGCCCGGCGACCCGCACCATGTAGAACTCGTCCAAATTGGACGCGAAGATGGCCAGGAACTTGGCGCGTTCGAGCAGCGGCTGCGACTCGTCCTCGGCCAGCGCGAGCACCCGCGCGTTGAAGTCCTGCCATGACAGCTCACGGTTGAAGTACCGGTCGTCGGGCAGGGTCTCGACGGCGGTGGGCGCCGAGGTCACCGCGGGAGGCGCCGCGGGCAGCGCCCGGAACTCCTGGGCGGGACGGCTCGCCGAACCGCCACGCGTCGCGCGGACGGCCGCGCGCGGGGCCGAGCTGTCGGTCTTCGCCGCAGGGGAGGTCTTCCTCGCCCGGACGGGTTTCGCCGCGCCGTTGTCCGGTTCCGGTTTCGCGGCGGAGGTCTTCCGCTTCCTTGCCGAGTTCGGGGTGCCGCCGTCATTTGTGCTCACGGGCTTCATTGTTCACCACTCGGGGCGATTATGTGCGCCGCGCGCTGGTCGGCAGGGTGAACTCTCGTCACATCACCACGCAGGGTGTTCCCAGCAGCGTTGAAGTGCGTTTTCCGGTACCCAGGGTGCGGACGTGAGCGAGATCATCCGCGGTGTCCACGTCGGCCCTGAGCGATTCCGCGGCGATCGTGAGCGGGGTCGCACCGGAAGCGGTGTGCGCCCGCGCGGAACCCGTGCCGAACCGGGGTGCCAGAGCACGGCCAGCCCCCGCGAGCAACAGAGTCGTGCCAGTTCCTTGCCGGTCCGCGACGAACGCCCGATGTCCGGCGGCCTCGGCGAGGGCGGCGGTGAGATCTTCGGTCCGCAGCGCGGGCAGGTCGGCCTGCAGGGCACCGACGAGACCGGACGGTGTGTCCCGGCGCAGCAGCTCTTCGCCGTGGCGCAGGGCCGCGTTCAATCCGCCGCGCGAGGGCTCGGTGACGATCTCGACGCCAAGTTCGGTGAGATCCGCCACCGACGCCGGGTCGGCGGCGACCACCAGCACCCGCCGGACCCCGTCCGCCGAGATCGCCGCGGACAACGTGTCGTAGGCCAGCGCCAGCACCAGTTCGGGGTGGCGCTCCGGCACGACCGCACCGCGAAGCCGCGACTTGCCCTCGGCGGGGCGTTTCATCGGCACGATCAGGTCGATGCCCACACTATCCACATCTGCATTCTTACCCGACCCTCCCTGGACCGCGCTCGCACGCGCGCGGCAGGATCAGTGGCCTGGGACGACACGTGTGACTTCGAGGAGGACGAATTGGCCCGGCGTGAGAAGGGCGGCATCTGGGTTGGCATCGCCGCCGCACTGTTCTACCCGGCGACGGCCATCGGCAAGCGGGTCTACCGCAACGCCGAGCGGATCCCCCGCGAAGGCGGCGCGCTGCTCCTGCTCAACCACGTGTCCCACATGGATCCGGCGGTGGACGCGGTGTTCGTGCACCGCCAGAAGCGGGTGCCGCGGTTCCTCGGCAAGGAGAGCCTGACCAGGACGCCGGTCTTCGGCAAGATCTTCGTCGGCGCGGGGCAGATCCCGGTCTCCCGCGGTTCGGCCGCCGCCGGCGACAGCCTCAAGGCCGCCCACCAGGCGTTGCGTGACGGCAAGGTCGTCGTCATCTATCCGGAGGGGACGATCACCAAGGACCCGGACGGCTGGCCCAAGAAGCCGTTCACCGGGGCCGCGCGGCTCGCGCTGGAGACCGACGTGCCGGTGATCCCGATCGCCCGCTGGGGCACGAACCACATCTTCAACGGCTACACGAAGAAGTTCACGCCGTTCCCGCGCAAGAAGATCACGCACCTGGTCGGCGAACCGATGGACCTGTCGGCCTACAAGAACGGTTCCACCCGTAGCGCGTCGAAACTGCGCGAGGTCACCGAGCTGATGATGACCGAGATCACCACCCTGCTCGCGGAGATCCGCCAGGAGGAACCGCCCGCGAAGAAGCCGGAGGACGACGCCTGATGGCCGGGACCGCCATCGAGGTCCAGCGTGTCACCGTGCTCGGCGCGGGGTCGTGGGGGACGGCGTTCGCGAAGGTGCTCGGCGACGCCGGCCGGGACGTGACCATGTGGGCCCGGCGGCCCGAAGTCGCGGCCGAAATCCGGGACCGGCATCTCAATTCGTCCTATTTACCCGATATCGAACTGCCGGAGCGGATCACCGCGACGGCCGATCCGGGCGAGGCCCTCGATGACGCGCAGGCCGTGGTCCTCGCGGTGCCGAGCCAGACGTTGCGGACCAATCTCTCGGAGTGGTCCGGTCTGCTGCCGTCCGACGCGATCCTGGTGAGCCTCGCGAAGGGCGTCGAACTGGGCACGCTCAAGCGGATGAGTGAGGTCATCGCCGAGATCGCGCGGGTCGACGGCGGGCAGATCGTGGTCGTGTCCGGGCCGAACCTGGCGAAGGAGATCGCGCTGGGGCAGCCGGCGGCGGCGGTGCTGGCCTGCACCGACCACGACAACGCCAAGGTGATCCAGCAGGCGAGCTTCAACCAGTACTTCCGCCCGTACACCAACACCGACGTCGTCGGCTGCGAGCTGGGCGGGGCGTGCAAGAACGTCATCGCGCTCAGTTGCGGGATGGCGGCGGGGCTCGGGCTGGGCGCCAACACCGTTGCCACGCTGATCACCCGCGGGCTGGCCGAGATGGCCAGGCTCGGCGCGAAACTCGGCGCCGACCCGCTGACCTTCGCCGGGCTCGCCGGTGTCGGCGACCTGGTGGCGACCTGCTCGTCGCCGTTGTCGCGCAACCGGACCTTCGGCGAACGGCTCGGCAGGGGCGAGACGCTGGAGCAGGCGCTGGCGGCCACCGGCGGTCAGGTCGCCGAGGGCGTCAAGTCGTGCACGTCGATCAGGGAACTCGCGATCGGCCTCGGTGTCGACATGCCGATCACCGACGCGATGCACCGCGTATGTCATGAAGGGGTCGACCCGCGGCGTGCGGGAGCCGAACTGCTGGGGCGGTCGCAGAAGCACGAGTGGTCCTGAGCAAGACCGCAGGATCGCGACAGCCCAGGGTGGATTCGTGCTGCGAACATGGACGCGAGGTGCAGAACTCACGGTCCACGGTGTGAGATCGGTTGACCGCAGGGCTCCGCACTGGTTCGCTGAGGGCATGTTCGCACGTGGGATGACTGTGTCGCGGGGCCTCTCGGGTCTTGGTGCGGTCGCGCGCGTGTGTTTTTCGTGTGCCCAGTGTTGTTGTCGGTGAACCCCAACCCCGACCCCCTGCCCACACGATCTTTTCTTTTTGCGAGGACACCTTCATGTTCGCCGTCCCGGACAACACGCTCGTCATTCCCGAAAACCCCGCCCTGCGCCACCCGGTGCGCGTCGCGCTCGAATTCGCCGCGGACCGTGAACGCTGGCGGCACCTGCTGCGTTACGACCCCGAGCAGCGCTTCTCCGCCCTCGTCGACGCGGACGAACTGCAGGAGATCTGGTTGATGAGCTGGCTGCCCGGTCAGTACACCGACCTGCACGATCACGAATTCGCCGCAGGCGCGTTCACCGTCGTCAGCGGGAGGCTGAGCGAGACCGTCGCCCGGCGCGCGGTCGACGGCCGGGCCGTGACCGAACTGCACTCGCTGTCGGAAGGGCAGTCTCGCGTCTTCGGTCCCGGCTACATCCACGAAGTGCGCAACGACGGGCCGGACCCCGCCGTCAGCGTGCACGTCTACCGGCACCGGCCCCGCGCCATGCGGCCGTACCACCTGGACCCCGTCTCGGGCCCGATCCAGGACTGACCATCCCGCAATTGGTCACCTACTTGCGCCAGTGATCTTCAGGCGAGGTCGCCGCGGAGCCGGAATTCGGCTTCGATGCGGTCTCGCGAGGCTCCGGTGGCGAGCAAGGTGTGCAGCAGGAGCCGGGATTTGCGCGGGTCCAGCCAACCCGCCATGGTCGCGCCCATCGCGATCAGGTCCGACTCCGAGCCGCGGAAGCCGTAGGTGCCGCGGAACGTCGGCCCGGCGCCGGTGCGGCCGGCGACCACGATCGGCACCTCCGGCAGGACCCGTTCGATCACGTCGGCGGACCCCGCCGAAACGTGCCCGGCGCCGTTCGCGGCGAGCACCACACCCTTGACTCCGGCCTTGACCAGCGTTTCGAGGAGTTCGCCGGTGTCCTCGACGCCGCTCTCGACGATCGGCACCAGACCGGAGAAGTCCGCGTCCTCCAGTGACAACGCCGCAGGGCGGGCGGCGACCGGGTGGAAGTAGTGCACCAGGCCCTCCGCGAGGAGCCCGAGCGGCCCGGCGGGGTTCGAGGAGAACGCCTCGACGTGGCTCGAATGCGCCTTCCGCACCCAGCGCGCCAGGTGGACGTCGTCGTTGAACGCGACCAGCGAGCCGCGGCCCCGGCTGCGGGGATCGGCGGCGACGGTCAGCGCGGCGAGCAGGTTCCCCGCGCCGTCGGCGCTGGGCAGGCTGGGGTTGCGCATCGCGCCGGTGATCACGATCGGCGCCTCGGAAGCCCACGTCAGTTCGAAGAAGTACGCGGTCTCCTCGAGCGTGTCCGTACCCTGGACCACGACGACACCTTCAGCGCCTTCATCGACGGCTCGGGCGGCCCAGTCCCGTGTCCTGATCAGCGTCGCGAAGTCCATCGACGCGCTGGAGATCCCCGCGAGCGTCTCTGCGCGGACGTCCATCTCGAGGTTCCCGCCCAAGTCGCCGAGCAGGTCGGCGGCGGTGAGACGGGGGACGGCGTGGTCTTCGCCGTCTCCGGGGACCATGGAGATGGTGCCGCCCAAGGCGGCGACGGCGACAAGGGGCCGTCGGGGATCGCTCGACATGCCGTCCATTCTTCAAACCCCGCAGGTCCTGTCGCAAGTAGTCACCTACTTGCGGCGGGTCTTCACGGCCTCGATCGTGAAACTCGCCGCCAGCCGCCGCGGATCCTCCGTCAGCCGCCATTCCTCGGTCGCCTCGTTCAGGGTCATGAACCCGGGCAGCGCGTTCCACGGCACGCTGTCGTGTTCCACCAGCCGCGTCAGCGTCAGTCCCGCGTCGAGCAGCGACGTGACGATCTCGCCCAGCCCGTGGTTCCACTCGTGCGTCCGGTTGTTCTCGAACGCGACGTCGGTGTCCACATAGGTCCCCGGTTCGTCGAACACCAGCGGTTCGGCCTGCTCGAAGTACGGGTAGCGCGGCGTGATCATCGGCTGCGTCTCGTCGAGGGTGCCCAGCATCGGGTGCATGTCCCGGATGAACAGCCGCCCGCCCGGCCGCAGCAGCTTTCCGACGACCTGTCCCCAGCGGGCGATGTCCGGCAGCCAGCAGAGCGCGCCGATTCCCGTGTAGACGAGGTCGAATTCCCCGGCGCCCAGCACGTCGGCGGCACTGTACACATCGGACTCGCGGTAGTCGATTCCCGCGCCGGTCTCGGCGGCCAGCCGTCGCGCGATCTCCAGCGCCGGTGCGGAAAAGTCGAGACCGGTCATCCGCGCGCCGAGGCGGGACAGGGAAAGCGTGTCGGTGCCGATGTGGCATTGCAGGTGCACTCCGCGCGCGCCGGAGACGTCGCCGAGCAGTGGCCGGTCGAAGGTGACCACGCCGCTGAGGTGCGTGGGGTCCGCGAGGAACTTTTCGTAGCCGTAGTCCGCCGAAGCGGCGTGTGCCGGAGCGCGTTCGTCCCAGTTCGCGCGGTTGACGGTCAGGTAGTCCGTCACGACGTCGCGGCCTTTTCCGCGGCGCTGCGCAGCACGCAGAATTCGTTGCCCTCGGGGTCACCGAGAACGGCCCAGCCGGTGCCGTCCGGGTTGCGCCGGTCGTGCAGGAGGGTCGCGCCGAGTTTCAGCAGGCGCTCCACCTCCTCGTCGCGCGGGATGTCGGGCTGGAGGCAGAGGTGGATCCGGTTCTTCACCGTCTTCGGCTCGGGCACCTGCCCGAAGAACAGCGTGACACCGTTGTCCATCACGATGATCGTCTCGGGGTCGCCGGGCCGGTCGTCGTCGGCCATCGGCTTGCCGACCACGCCACTCCAGAAACGTCCCAGTTCGTAGGCGTCTGCGCAGTCGAAGAAGAAGTTCTGTACGACAGAGGTCATGACGCCGCAGTCTGCCTGAGCCCGCGAAGCCCGGCCAACGGTTTAAGCCAGCCGCAACCCCGGCGACCGGTGCACCCGCCGTTCCGCGTCGATGACCAGCACCTGGCAACCCGGCTGCGACGCGACCCAGGCGATCCCCTCGGCCCCCATCGCGAAGGCGGCCGTGGCGAGGGAATCCGCGGTGACGAGGTCGTCGGCGGTGACTGTGACGCTCAGCAGCCCGACGGGCGGGCGCCCGGTCCGTCCGTCGAGGATGTGCGCGCCGCGTTCGTATTCCGCCGAGGTCGCGACGGCGCCACCGGACGATTCCACCACGGCGCAGACCGCGTCGGGCCGTTCGGGATGCCGGATCCCGACCCGCCAGGCACGGCCGGGTTCCGGTTCGCCGGAGGTGACGACGTCCCCGCCGGCGTTGAGGCAGAACACGTCCAAGCCCTCGGCCAGCAACAGGGACGCCGCCCGTCGCACCGCCCAGCCCTTGACCACGGCGTTCGGGTCGAGCCGCCGTCCGGGGAGCCGGGCGGTGAACGCCCCGCCGGACAGCCGTTCGTAGTGATCGCACAGCGAAAGCACTTCCAGGAGGTCGTCGCTCAGCTCCGAGGGAGCGAGTTCGCCGCGGTCGTGGCGGCAGACCTCACTGTCGGCCTTGAACGGGCTGAACCTCGCGTCGACTTCCCGCAGCCAGCCGAAGACCCCGTCGATGGCGTGGTCGACGAGGCCACCGCCCGCCCGGACGTCGACCGAGACCGGCAGTCCCATCACCTGTTCGACGCGGTTCATCTGGCGTCCAGCGCCGCCTGCAGCGAGTCGATGTACGACTCGCTCGTCGATGTCGCCCCGGAGACGGTGTCGATGTCGGCGCTCTGCGCGGTCAGCGTCTCCTCCTGCAGGATCGGGATCGCGGCGACCCCGCGGCCGCTGGCCGGCCGTTGCAGCAGGCGGACTTCGGAGATCTTGTCCCCGGCCGAGATCACCAGCCGCACTTGGACGGTGCCGTACCGGTTGCTCTCCACCGAGCCGTCGATGGTGCGTTCGGCGCCTTCGGACGCGCCACCGTCCGAATAGGGCACAGTGGAAGCAGTGGGCGGCGCGGGCGCCGCGACGGCCACGGTCTCCGAGCCGAGCGGACCCGGTTCGTACAGCCAGACACCGAGGAAGCCCGCGGCCGAAAGGGCGACCGTGGCGGCGACGATGGTCTTCTTCATGATCGGGACTCCCTGACTCAGGCGGCGAGGCTGAAGCGTTCGGCGTGGACCTGCTGGTTCGGCACCCGCAGTTCCCGCAGGCTGCGCAACGTCGCCGAGGTCATCCCGGGCGGGCCGCAGACGAAGACGTCCCGGTTCTCGATGTCCGGCACCATCCGCCGCAGGTTGTGCGCGCCGAGCACCGGGCCGTGCGGACCGGCCGGAGCGGACGGTCCACTGAGGACGTGGACGACGACGCCGCGTGCCCGCGCCAGTCCGATCAGCTCCGGCAGCAGGACGGCGTCGCGTTCGTCGCGGACGCGGTAGAGCACCACGACATGTCCGGAGATCTCCTCGAGCAGCGCGCGGATCGGGGTGATCCCGACGCCGCCCGCGACCAGCAGCGCGTCCGATTTCTGTTGGTGCATCGTGGTGAACGCGCCGTACGGGCCTTCGGCGAACACTCGGGTGCCGACCTTCAGCGATCGCAAGGACGCGCTGCCGTCGCCGGCGGCTTTCGCGGTCAGCCGCAGGGTGCGGCCGTCCGGCGCGGCCGAGAGCGAGAACGGATTGGCCTGCCACCAGCGATCCCGGGTCATGAAGCGCCACAGGAAGAACTGGCCCGCCCTCGCGGGCATCTTGTCGAGGTGCCGGCCGGAGATGTACACCGAGACGGCGTCGTGCGATTCGGGGACCACGGCGACGACTTTCAGCTGGTGCCGAAGATTCCGCGCCAGCGGCAGCACCACGCGGCCGGCGAAGACCGAGCCGAGCGCGACACCCCACACCGCCCACCAGTAGACCCGCGCCCCCGGCGACGACGCGAACGATCCACCCAGCGCGATCTGATGGCTGAACGCCAGTACGACCGCGGCGTAGGTGTAGAGGTGGAGGAAATGCCAGGTCTCGTACGCCAGACGGCGGCGGGCGAACCGCGCGGAAACCGCGCCGACGAGGAGGATCAGCGCGAACGCGACGACCGCGCGCAGGATCCCCTCCAGCTTGGTCACCATCGTGACGAACTCGTCCGCCACGCCGTTGTCCTCGACCTGCGCGTAGCCGAAGACGATGAACACGAAGTGGGCGAGCAGCGTCCACAGCAGGCCGAACCCGGTCCAGCGGTGCCAGCCGGTGAGCCGGTCCATGCCGAGGCGGCGGTCGAGCCACGGCAGCCGGGCGACCAGCAGCAGCTGGAACGCCATCGCCAGCGCCCCGTACAGCCCGGCGAGCCTGCCGATGCTGACGAGGACGTTGTCCGACGGCCCGGCGGCGAAGAAGAGCGTGGTCACGGCGGCCACGTTGGCCCCGAGGAAGAGGAAGAGCCCGGCGCGAGCGGCGATCCTGGGACGGATCGCCGCGCGCGGTCTCACGGCGGTCTGCGTCATGGTGGTCACACGTGGTCCCTTCTGGTCCGGTTCAGCTGCCTAGAACAATGCGGGAATTCGAGAGCTCGCTTTGAGGGACACTGCCCAGCCTGCTGTGCCAACCTGTGACCTTTCTTGGTGGAACCTGTCGGCTTGCTGTCGTCTGCGCTCCCGCCTCGCCCTCGTGCGCGCGTTAACGGAGGATGGCGTTCGTGAACACCGAGAACCCCGTCCGCCTGCTGGTGGTGGACGACGAGCCGCATATCGCCGATCTGGTGGCCACCGTCGCCCGCTACGAGGGCTGGCAGGCCGTCACCGCCGGATCGGGCGAGGCCGCGCTCGAACGCGCCGCCGAATTCGGGCCCGACATCGTCGTGCTCGACCTGATGCTGCCCGGGATCGACGGGTTCACCGTGCTGGACAAGCTCCGTGAGGCCGGGACGGCGGTGCCCGTGGTCTTCCTCACCGCGAAGGACGCGACCGCGGACCGTGTCGCCGGGCTCACCCGGGGCGGCGACGACTACCTCGTCAAGCCGTTCTCCGTCGAGGAACTGATGGCGCGGCTGCGCGCGGTGCTGCGGCGAAGCACCAACCAGGCCAAGGCGGCGGTGCTGCGGGTCGGCGATCTGACCCTGAACGAGGAAACCCGGGAGGTCGCCCGCGACGGCAAGCCCGCCGAGCTGACGCCGACCGAGTACGAACTGCTGCGCTATCTCATGCGGCGTTCGCCGTCGGTGATGACCAAGGCACAGATCCTCGACCACGTCTGGGAGTACGACTTCGGCGGCCGGTCCAATGTGGTCGAACTCGTCATCTCGCATCTGCGCCGCAAACTCGACGCGGGCAACGAACCGCTGATCCACACCGTGCGCGGTGTGGGCTACGTCGTCCGGCAGGCGGCGAGATGAAAATGCTGTGCCGGTGGTTCGAGGCCTGGCGCCGGTCGAGGCTCGGGACCCGGCTGGCGCTCGGGCTCGGCGCGCTGGCGCTGGTCGTGTTCGCCGTCGTCGGCACCGTGATGGTCGGCATCATGAAGGGCTATCTGAACAGCAGGCTGGACGAACAGCTCGCCAAGACCCAGATCAGCCAGGTGCCGTCGCTGCGCACCACGCACGGCGGGAATCCCCAGCAGACCTACGGCTGGTATTCCGCTGTCTTCTCGGTCCAGAACGGCGAGGCACTGCCGCAGGCGGGCGGTTCCCTGCCGCCGGACAGCAAAGCCCTCGAAGAGGTGGCGGAGGACGCGACACGGACCGAGGTGCTGCGCACCGTCCACATCGACGACAAGGGCACCTACCGGGTCCGGGCCTGCCCGATCGAACCGGCGAGGAACATCGTCCTGGTCAGCGCCGCGCCGCAGGCGGATCTCGACCGGACGGTCAGCAGGCTGATCATGGTCGAGGTCGTCGCGTTCCTGCTGGCGCTGGCGGTGCTGGTGATCGTGGGACGGCTGGTGCTGCGGCGCGGGCTGCGGCCGCTGAGCGACATGGCCGGGACGGCGCACGACATCGCGTCGCACGACCTGACCACGAACGCCGATCTCCCGGTGCGCGCGCGGGCGAACGGCGGTGGCGCCGAGGTCGAGGAACTGCGGACGGCGTTCAACCTGATGCTGGCGCACCTCGATTCGTCACTGGTCGCGCGGCGGAAGGCGAACGAACGGCTGCGCCGGTTCATCGCCGACGCCTCCCACGAACTGCGCACGCCGCTGACGTCGATCCGGGGCTACGCCGAGCTTTTCCGCTACGCCGAGGCGAACGAACCCGCGGAACGCGAGGCACACCTGTCGAAGATCCGGGAAGAGACCCAGCGGATGAGCGTGCTCGTCGACGACCTCCTGCTCCTCGCGCGCCTCGACGCGCCGGAGACCGAGGCGCCGCTGCGGCTGGTCGACGTCGACCTCGCCGAGCTGATCACCGACGCCGGGGAGGCCTTCGCCGCCGGCCGCCCGGAGCATCCGCTGAGCATCAGTGCGCTGCCGGAAGGTGTTGTCCTGCAAGCGGATCCGGTGCGACTGCGGCAAGTGCTGGACAACCTGCTCGCCAACGCCGCGGTGCACACGCCGCCCGGGACGGCGGTCACGTTGTCCGCCGCCGCTTCGGATTCCGAGGTCGTCCTTCGGGTGAGCGACGCCGGGCCCGGTATCCCGCCGGAAGCGCGGGAACGGATCTTCGACCGGTTCTACCGGGTCGACACCGCTCGCACGCGCGGCAACGGCGGGACCGGGCTCGGGCTTTCGGTGGTGCTCTCGCTGGTCTCCGCGCACGGCGGGACGATCGACGTCGAAAGCGCGCCGGGGGCGACGACGTTCACCGTGCGGCTTCCGCGACGCCGCTCGTGAGTGGTTAGGACGGTTAGAACCGTCCTAACCACTCACGAGACCCACTACCCGACGCGCGTTTTCACGTGGTCCGGAACCACCCACTCCGAAACCAGGTCGGCCGACGGCTCCGGCTCCCCGAACACTGTCCGCACCGGCAGCACCCCCGCCCACGAGAGATCGGCCGCGACCTCGTCCTCGGGATCGTCGGGACCTTCGCCGCGCATCTTCACCGACGCCTCGGTGAGGTCCAGTTCCAGCACCGAAACGGACGCGAACTCCTTCGCGTTGATGTCGCGCGCGTGCTCCCACGAACCGGGCGCGAGGTGGTCGGTCAGCACGTGGAGCCCGTGCATCTTCCGGTCGCGATCGGTGACCGCGGCCGCCTTGCCCAGGATCACCGCGCTGCGGTAGTTCATCGAGTGGTTGTTGACCGAGCGCGCGTAGACGATGCCGTCGAGCAGGGTCACCGTGACGCAGACCTCGACGCCATCGGAGTCCCGCATACTCCTCGCCCCGGTTGACCCGTGCAGGTAGAGCGTGTTCCCGTCGCGGCCGTAGCCGGTCGGGATGACCAGCGGAACGCCGTCGCGCACGACGCCGAGATGGCAGATCAGGCCTTCGTCGAGCACGGAGTACAGCGCCGAGCGGTCGGTGAGCGCGCGGTTCTTCTTGCGGTTGAGAGTGGTCCTGTCGGTGGGAGACAGCGGTGTGGGCATGCGAGCAGTCTCACCCACGCGAGTGGCCTGTAATAACGGCCAATTCTCCTATACTTGAGAAGGCCACTTACGCGACGAGCGGAGTACAGCATGTCCGACACCGCTCTGCCGGTCAGCCTCGACCGCGATTCGCTCGTCCCGCTCGCGGTCCAGCTGGCCGACGCGTTGCGCGCGGCCGCCGGCGACGGGCATCTCCGCGGCGGCGACAGGCTGCCCTCGACCAGGGCGCTGGCGAGCCGTCTCGGCGTCAGCCGCACGGTGACGTCGGCGGCGTACGAGCAGCTCCACGCGGAAGGCTGGATCGCCGGCCGCCACGGCTCCGGCACGTATGTCACCACGACACCGCCCGCGGACAGGCCGTCGAAAGGCCCTGCGCCCGGCACCCCCGCCGCGCCGCCCACGCTGGTCGACCTCACCCCGGGCGTCCCGTGGGCCGACGGCATCGAGAAGGCCGCCTGGCGCCGCGCGTGGCGGGCCGCCGCCGACCCGCGCCCTACCTATCGCGAGGACAGGGCCGGTCTGCCCACGTACCGGGACGCCGTGTCCGAGCATCTGCTGCGGCACCGCGGCCTCGCGGCCGGAACGGTGCTCGCGACCGGCGGGACGACGGCCGCGGTGATCGAACTCGCGGGCGCGGTGCTCTCACGCGGTGACCGGGTCGCGATCGAAGAGCCGGGTTATCAGCGCGCTGTGCAGGCGTTCCGGCGGGCGGGGATGGAGGTCGTGCCCGTCCCGGTCGACGAAGAGGGCCTGCGCCCGGACGCCGTCCCCGCCGACGTGCGCGCCGTGTACTGCTCGCCCGCGCACCAATATCCGCTCGGCAGCCGGATGAGCGCGTCCCGTCGCGTCGACCTGGTCGAACTCGCCCGCGCACAGGGCATGCTGGTGATCGAGGACGATTACGACGGCGAGCTGCGGTTCGACGTAGCGCCATTGCCGCTGCTGGCCGCGCTCGCGCCCGATGTCGTCGCGCATCTCGGGACCACGAGCAAGATCCTCACCCCGGCGCTGGGCGCGGGCTGGATGGTCGCGCCGTCCCAGGTCGCGGCCGCGGTGCTGGAGTACCGCGAAGGAACCGGAACGCGGCCTTCGCCCGCCGGGCAGCGGGTCCTCGCCGAACTGGCGCGGCACGGCGATCTGGGGCGGCATCTGCGGAAGCTCCGGCGGGAACTGTCGGAGCGCCGGTCCCTGGTTTCGGCCGCGCTGACGTCGGCGGGGATCCCGGTGCTCGGCGACGACGCGGGCGCGCATCTGGTCGTCCCGTGTGGATCGGCGGCCGAGGAGACGGCGCGGATGGCGGCGGCGGAACGCGCCGGGATCCGGCTCGACGGGCTGGCCCGGCACTTCGCCGGGACGCCGACGGTGTTCGGGAACCTCATCGGTTACGCGGGCTGTTCGCGGGAAGCGCTCCGATCCGCGCTCAAACCGCTGATCCCCGTGCTCGGCTGAGCGTCCGGTCTCGTGAGTGGTAAGGACGGTTCTAACCGTCCTCGCCACTCACGAGAAACGCAGCGGGACCGCGGGGAGGTTGGCGGCGATGACGTCCGAAACGGTCTGGAGCGGCCCGGTCCCGGCGGTGTCCGGCACGGTGAGCGCCGTGTAGACGGGACGGTCCACCACGAACCACGTCGCGGTGCCCTCACCCTCGACCTGCAGCCACTGGACGGTGTTGATCGTCCGCAGCTGCGAGGTCCGGGTGAGCTCCGGCGGTTTGCCGAGACCGCACCGCAGGACCACCGGGTCGCCGGTGCCCCAGCCGATCGTCGCCTCAGGGGCGGGATCGGCCAGCGTCCGCCGGACCAGCGTGTTCCCGGACGACGTGAGCTCGTGCGGGAGCGCGCCGATGAGTTTCGCGCATTCGGGTGACCCCGACTGCGGTGCCGGGACCGGGACGAGCGGGAGCGGGCCGTCGGCGGCCGGGGCGCCGGATTCCGCGCCGCGGGTCAGCCCGAAGACGGCCGCGCCCGCGACGAGCAGGATCGCCAGGCAGGCGGCCGCGATCAGCAGGGGCTTCGGGGGAGCGCCGGTGTCCGTGTCAGCCACCGGACAACTACACCACCTCTTACAGATGCACGACCGGGCAGGTCAGCGTACGCGTGATGCCCTCCACGTTCTGCACCTTGGCGACCACGAGCTGACCGAGCTGATCGACGGTGTCGGCCGCGGCCTTGACGATGACGTCGTAGGGGCCGGTGACATCCTCCGAACTGGTGACGCCGGGGATGGTGGAGATCTCCGCGGCGACCGCGGCGGCTTTGCCGACCTCGGTCTGGATGAGGATGTATGCGTGGACCACGGCGCGCCCCTTCGTAAAAGTCGGCTCAAGGTAGGAACGTTGTAGCAACGTATCGCCAGCCCCAGGAAAAACCTAGGGGTTCCGACTATCGGTGATCGACATTTGTCCGGACAAGGGAAAGTGGAGGTGACGGGTGTCACCGAACGACGGCACGGTCGCCGGGACCGGTGAATTCCGGTTGATCGAGGCGGTGACCGACGGCCGGAAACAGCCGGAGACGACACTGCTCGGACCGGGGGACGACGCGGCCGTCGTGGCCACCCCGGACGGCCGGACGGTGGTCTCCACCGACGTCCTCGTGCAGGGCGTCCACTTCCGCCTCGACTGGTCCAGCGCCGAACAAGTGGGACGCAAGGCGGTCGCGGTGAACCTCACCGACATCGCCGCCATGGGCGCGCGTCCGACGTCCGTCCTCATGGGATTCGCGTGTCCGTCGGACACCCCGACCTCGCTCGTCACCGAGCTCACCCAGGGGATGTGGGTCGAAGCCGAACGCGCGGGCATCGGGATCGTCGGCGGCGACATGGTGCGCGCCGACCAGATCGTGATCAGTGTCACCGCCCTCGGCGACCTCGGCGGCCGGGAACCGGTGACAAGGTCCGGCGCGCGTCCCGGCGACGTCGTCGCGGTCTGCGGGCGGCTCGGCTGGGCGGCCGCCGGGCTCGCCGTGCTCGGCCGGGGTTTCCGCTCACCGGTCAGCGTGGTCAACGCGCAGCGCTGCCCCGAACCGGACTACGAGGCGGGCATCCGGGCCGCCGACGGCGGCGCGACGTCGATGATCGACGTGTCCGACGGGCTCCTGTCCGACCTCGGCCACATCGCCGCGGCCTCCGGCGTGGGGATCGACGTGCGGACGGCGGATCTCGACGTGTCGAGCAGGCTGACCGAGGTCGGGACCGCGCTCGGCGCCGACCCGCTGAAATGGGTGCTCACCGGCGGCGAGGACCACGCTTTCGCGGCCACCTTCCCCTCGTTCGCCGATCTGCCGGAAGGCTGGACCGAGATCGGCGTCGTCACCATGCCGGATTCGGGGGTGACGGTGGACGGGAAGCGGTACGGCCACGACAGCGGCTGGCAGCACTGGCGCTAGCCGCGGTCAGCGGGAGGCCCACCAGGTCGACTCGGCGGCGACGGTGAAACCGAGGGATTCGTACAGTGGCCTGCCCAGCCGGGAAGCGGTGAGGGTGACCGGCAGCCCGGCCAAGGGGGCGAGGGAGCCGAGCATCACAGCTCTTCCCACGCCGCGGGAGCGGAAGGCGTCCGGCGTGCCGACCCAGTAGTGGCTGCCGAAGCCGTTCTCGACGACGGTGACGCACGCCCCGGCGACCTCGCCGTCGAGCCGCGCGATGAACACCTCGACGCCCGGCTGCCCGAGCAAGGCCGTGGGGAACATCTCACCCGCGCGGTAGGGCTCGAACCGGGTGAGCTCGAAACCCGCGATCACCGCGCGTTCGGCCGCTCGCAAGTCCGCCTCCCCGTGTACCCGGACCACCTCCATCGAGGGTTCGGTGACGGGGGCGGGCGGGCGCAGCATGACGGGCATCCGCCAGCTGCGCATATCCCCGAGATGGTTCAGATCGGTGAGGCTGAAGGGATCCTCCGCGTCCACCGGGCCCGTCGCCCGCGCGGCCAGTTCGGTGATCTCCGCCAGCTCGCCGTCGGTGAGGCCGGGCTCCTGGATCAGGACGCGCAGTCCCGCGCGCTCGTCACCGGCGACGGCGAGAAAACCGCGACGACGGATCACCTCGTGGCCGCGGGACCGGCCGGTCGCGGCCCAGAACGCGGCGGAGTTGCGGGCCTGGCGCAGTGGCGCCCCGGCGAGGCCGGTTTCGATCGACATGGGCAAGAACCTAAGCCGGCGAACGGTTTCGGGGACAGTGCCGATCACGTGGCATCCGCTTGGGCCAATCCCGTTCCCCCGCGACACGGCCGATCGCTAGTGTCGCGCTCATGGATCTTCGTGTGCTGGCCTACGACCACCCCGACGCGGTGAAACTGTTGGCCGAGGCCCAGCTCGAGCTGGCCGCCCGGTACGGCGGCGAAGACGAGACGCCGATGGACGCGGCGCAGTTCGCCTCGCCGAGGGGACTTTTCCTGGCCGCCTACCTCGACGACGTCCCGGTCGCGTGTGGTGCTTGGCGGGCGCACGACGGGCCGGACCCCTTGCTGCCCGGTGACGCCGAGATCAAACGCATGTTCGTGATGGCTTCGGCGCGGGGCAGGGGCCTCGCGCGGGCGATCCTCGCCGACCTGGAGCGGACGGCCGCCGAGGCCGGACGGCTGCGCATGGTGCTCGAGACCGGCGACAAGCAACCGGAAGCCATCGCGCTGTACCTGTCGGCGGGTTACCGGGAGATACCGGGTTTCGGGTACTACAAGGACGAGCCGGAAAGCATCTGCTTCGGCAAGTCGCTGGTATAGGAGAACGCATGCCGATCTACGCGCTGGGCGACCTCGAACCCTCGATCCACCCGGACGCCTACGTCCACCCCGACGCGACGGTGATCGGGGACGTCCGGATCGCGGCGTTCGCGTCGGTGTGGCCGCAGACCGTGCTGCGCGGCGACCACGGGCACATCGAAATCGGCGAGCGGTCCAACGTCCAGGACGGCTGCGTCCTGCACTGCACCCGCAAGGAGCCGACGGTGATCGGGAAGTCCTCCGCCGTCGGGCATTCGGTGCACATCGAGGGCGCGCGGATCGGCGAGGGCTGCCTGATCGCGTCGGGATCGGTGGTGCTGAACGGAACCGTCGTCGAGGACGGCGGGATGGTCGGCGCCGGCGCGGTCCTCTCCTACGGGTCCCATGTGGACAGTGGGTGGATCGCGCTCGGTGTCCCGGCGAAGACGCGGCCGAACACGTCGTTCGGGCCGGACATGATCAAACTGGTCGTCGACGGCTATGTCGAGCGTGCGGCCCGGTTCCGGGCCGAACTCCGGCGATTGGACTAGGGCGTGTTTCATAAGCCAAGTTCGCGGTCTTCGCGCCCAGGCGGTCCCTGACGGCACGGGCGGATGCGGCCGAGTACGACCCGGTACGAGGCCGATCCGCCCGCACCGTCAGGAACCACCTGGATCACGAAGCCCATCGAACAGGCTTATGAAACACGCCCTAAGCGCTGTCCACGACGTGTCACCCCCGCTTGTGACGGGTGTCTCAGGCAGGCGGAAAAACAGGCCTCGACCGGCCTGAGTAAGCTCGCACGCCGTGACCGCACGACCGCTGCAGGACATCGTCGAAGCAGGCTGGGCGAAGGCCCTCGAACCGGTGGCGCCGCAGGTCGCCGCGATGGGGGAGTTCCTCCGCGCGGAGATCGCCGCCGGCCGGACCTACCTCCCGGCCGGGGAGCACGTGCTGCGGGCCTTCCAGCAGCCGTTCCACGACGTGCGGGTGCTGATCGTCGGCCAGGACCCGTACCCGACGCCCGGGCACGCGGTCGGGCTGAGCTTCTCGGTGGCGCCGGACGTCCGGCCGATCCCGAAGAGCCTGATCAACATCTACAAGGAGTACTGCGAGGACCTCGGGCACCCGCTGCCGTCGAACGGCGACCTGACGCCGTGGGCCGACCAGGGGGTTCTGCTGCTCAACAGGGCGCTGACGGTGCAGCCGGGCAAGTCGAACTCGCACCAGGGCAAGGGCTGGGAAGAGGTCACCGAGCAGGCCATCAAGGCCCTCTCCGCGCGGGACGAGCCGATGGTGGCGATCCTGTGGGGCCGCAACGCGCGGAACCTGAAGCCGATGCTGGGAAAGGTGCCGTGCATCGAGTCGGCGCACCCGAGCCCGCTTTCGGCGCACTCCGGCTTCTTCGGCTCGCGGCCCTTCAGCCGGGCGAACCAGCTGCTCGCCGACCAGGGCGCCGACCCCGTGGACTGGAAGCTGCCCTGAGCGTCGCTTGAAGTACATGAAGGCCCCCTTCCTTGCGCTAGGCGCAAGGAAGGGGGCCTTCATGTACTTCGGGAGGAAGTAGTGACCGGTGTGACTCCTGAGGCGACGCTGCTGTCCGTGAAGGCCTCCTTGAGGGACTCAGGGTCCCTCAAGGAGGCCTTCACGGACTTGCGAGAGCGGGGAAAGTCCGGCAGAGACCACCTGGACCCACGCCCACGCGCCCATAAAAAATGGCGGGTGCTCCGAAGAGCACCCGCCATTCCCCAAAAACCCGGTTCAGCCGCGAACGACCTTGCCCGCCTTGATGCACGAGGTGCAGGCGTTCAGGCGCTTGCGCTGGGACAGACCGATCTTGGCGTGAACGGTCTGGATGTTCGGGTTCCACCGGCGGTTGGTACGCCGGTGGGAGTGCGAGACCGACTTGCCAAAGCCCGGTCCCTTGCCACAGACGTCGCACACGGCAGCCACGTCGAACTCCTCTGGATCTGGGACGAAAGAATGGTGCCCAGCACGCTGGGCAACTCGACCATAGTAACCAGTGGCTCAGAGCCCTCCGGCACCGGGTCGATACCCTCGCTGGAACAGGTAGGAGGTTACGGGGTGCGGGTGCTGGACGTGGCGGCGGTGTCGGCCTGGTCTGCGGCCTGTGTGCACAGCTTGGCGGTGCTGCGGCCGGCGATCGACGGCATCAACGTCTACCCGGTCGCCGACTCCGACACCGGCTCCAATCTGCTGTTCACCATGACCGCGGCCCGCGACGCGCTGGCGGAGGCCGACCCAGCGACGACCGCCGAGGCGCTGGCGGCGTTCGCGAAGGGCGCGGTCGCCGCGGCCAAGGGCAATTCGGGCGTGATCATGTCGCAGGTCGTGCGCGGGATCGCCGAGTCGGCGAGCGCCAGGGAGCTCGACGGGCCCGGTCTCGCGGAGGCGCTCGGGTGCGCGGACAGGGCCGCCACGGGGGCGGTGAGCCGCCCGGTGGCCGGAACCATCCTGACCGTGCTCCACACCGTCGCCGCGGCCGTCCGCGACGCGACAGGGTCACTCGAAGAGGTGGCCGCCGCGGCGGCGAGCGTCGCCGCCGAAGCCCTCGAAGAGACCCCGAAGCAGCTGCCCGTCCTGGCGGTGGCCGGTGTGGTCGACGCCGGCGCCCGCGGCCTGGTCGCGGTTCTCGACGCCCTTTCCGGCGTGATCTCCGGCGGCCTCACCGAGCCGGAGCATCCGCTCGAGGCACATCACCATCACACGATCGACGCGCCGACGGCCTGGGAGGTCATGTACCTGCTCGACGGCGTCGACGAGGGCAGTCTTCCCGGGCTTCGCAAGACCCTCAGCGGCCTCGGCGACAGCGTCACGGTCGCCGGGGACGGCGCCGGCGCGTACGCCGTCCACGTGCACTGCGCGGACATCGGCGCGGCGCTGGAGGCCGGGATCGAGCTCGGCCGTCCCCGCAAGGTAAGGGTCGAGCCGCTGATCACGCCGACCCCGGTCGAGGTCGGCGGCGGGATCGACCGGTCGGTGGTCGCCGTGGTCCACGGCGGACCGCTGGCCGAGCTGTTGCGGGCCGAGGGCGTCGCGGTGCTGTCCGTGCCGCCGGGGGTGTCGCCGACGGTCGAAGAGATGCTGGGCCTGATCAACGAGGCGGCCGGGCACCACGTCACCGTTCTTCCGGGCGGTCAGGAGCTGACCGCGGCGGCCGACGCGGCGGCGGGGCACGCGATGGCCGCGGACCGCGACGTCGTCGTCATCCCGTGCGTGTCACCCGTCCAGGTGCTCGCCGCGCTGGCCGTCCACGACAAGGACCGCCGCACCAACGACGACGTGGTCGCGATGGCCGAAGCGGCCGCCGCCACCAGGCGTGGCGAACTGCGGATCGCGCAGGAGGAGTCGCTAACCTGGGTGGGCCGGGCGCAGGCCGGTGACGTCGTCGGCCTCGTCGACGGCGAGGTCGTGCTGATCGAGCCCGCGCCCGCCTCGGAGACGAGCCTGGTCGCGGCGGCGGTCGGTGTGCTGAACCGGATGCTGGCCCTCGGCGGCGAACTGGTCACCGTGCTGACCGGCGTGGACGTGCCGGTCCGGCTGCCCGGTGAGCTGGCCGACCGGCTCCGCCTGGAGCATCCCGAGGTCGAAGTGACGAGTTACGCCGGCGGCCAGTCCGACGCCGTGCTGCTGATGGGGGTGGAGTGACCGCATGACCAACCTGCGCGCGGACCTCAAGCTGGTCGTGGGCGCGGCGACGGCGAAGGCCCTCGCCAAGGGCCTCAAGATCGAGACGGTCAGCGACCTCCTGCGCCACTACCCCCGCCGTTACGCCGAACGCGGTCAGCTCACCGACATCGCCGGGCTCGAACTCGGTGAGCACGCGACCGTGATGGCGCGGATCGAGCGGGTCAACAAGCGCCGGATGAAGGCGCGCAACGGCACCTTGCTCGAAATGGTGATCACCGACGGCAAACGCCGCCTGCAGTGCACCTTCTTCAACCAGGCCTGGCGCGAAAAGGAGCTCGTGCCAGGCAAGAACGGGCTCTTCGCTGGCAAGGTCACCGCCTTCCGCGACGTCCTGCAGCTGGCGAACCCCGAGTACGAACTGTTCGAGGCGGACCGGGAAGCCGAGGCGCTGGACGATTTCCTCGCCGAGATCATCCCGGTGTACCCGGCGGCGCAGGGGATCCCGACGTGGGTGATCGCCAAGAGCGTGCGGCAGGTGCTGGACGTGCTGGAGGTCGAAGAAGACCCGATGCCGACGGAACTGCTGGCCCGGTACGGCCTGCCCAGCCTGGAAAGCGCGTTGCGCGGCATCCACCGCCCGTCGGGCTGGGACGCGCTGAACTCCGCGCGCCGCAGGCTCAAATGGGACGAAGCCATGGCGGTGCAGCTGATTTTCGCGCAGCGAAGGCATTCCCTGGTCTCGCGGCCCGCGAAAGCCTGTCCGCACAAGGACGGCGGCATCCTCGACGCCTTCGACAAGCGGCTCCCGTTCGCGCTGACCTCCGGCCAGCAGGAGATCGGCGACGAGATCGCCCGTGACCTGTCCACCGAGCATCCGATGAACCGGTTGCTGCAGGGCGAGGTCGGTTCCGGCAAGACGGTGGTCGCGCTGCGCGCCATGTTGCAGGTCGTCGATTCCGGGCGGCAGGCGGCGATGCTCGCGCCGACGGAGGTCCTCGCCGCGCAGCACGCCCGGTCGCTGCGCGAGATGCTCGGCGACCTCGGGCAGGCGGGTGAGCTCGGCGGCGCGGAGAACGCGACGCGGGTGACCCTGCTGACCGGTTCGATGGGCGCCAAGGAACGCAAGAAGGCGTTGCTGGAGACGGTCAGCGGCGAGGCCGGGATCGTCGTCGGCACGCACGCGCTCATCCAGGACACGGTGTCCTTCGCGGACCTCGGCCTGGTCGTGGTCGACGAGCAGCACCGCTTCGGGGTGGAGCAGCGGGACGCGCTGCGCTCCCGCGGTTCCGACGAGACGAGCCCGCACGTCCTGGTCATGACGGCGACGCCCATCCCGCGCACGGTCGCGATGACCGTCTACGGCGACCTGGAGACGTCCGCGCTGCGCGTGATGCCCGCCGGCCGGTCGCCGATCAAGACGTCGGTGGTGCCGGTCGCGGAACGGCCCGCGTGGCTGGACAGGGCCTGGCAGCGGGTCCGCGAGGAATGCGGCAAGGGACATCAGGCCTACATCGTCTGCCCGCGCATCGGCGACGAACCGGCGTCGGACAAGGGCGACAAACGGCCGGCGCTCGCCGTCCTCGACGTGGCGCCCGAGCTGGCCGAAGGGCCGTTGAAGGGGCTCAAGATCGGGGCCCTGCACGGCAGGATGCCCGCCGACGACAAGGACGCCGTGATGCAGGCGTTCTCCAAGGGTGACCTGGACGTGCTCGTCGCGACCACTGTGATCGAGGTCGGCGTGAACGTGCCGAACGCGACAGCGATGGTGATCATGGACGCCGACCGCTTCGGCATCAGCCAGCTGCACCAGCTGCGCGGCCGGGTCGGCCGGGGCAGCGTTCCGGGACTGTGCCTGCTGGTCACCGAAACCCTGGACGGGACGACCACCCGCGAGCGGCTCGCCGCCGTCGAGTCCACGACGGACGGGTTCGAACTGTCCCGAATGGACTTGGAACTGCGCCGCGAGGGCGACATCCTCGGCGCCGCGCAGTCGGGGAAGAAGTCGACCCTGAAACTGCTGTCGCTGCTGCAGGACGAGGAGGTCATCGCCGAGGCGAGGGCCCGCGCGTCGGAAATCGTCGAAAAGGACCCGGCTTTGGGGAATCACCTGGGGCTGGCGCATATGATCGCCGACGTCGTCGACGAAGATCGCGTCGAGTATCTGGAAAAAAGCTGACGTGAACATCTCTGCCCGATCGGACCTTGCCGTCAGACGTCCCGCTTTCCGAAGTGCGCTACCGGAGCGACCTCGTCAGCGGGTGAACCAGGCGCGTTCCTCGGGTTTGTTGAGGATGACGATGATGCCGACGGCGATGCCCATCCCGATCAGCTGGGTGATCGCCCCGCCGCTGACCAGGCTGATCAGCCCCATGACCACGGCCAGCCCTTCCACGGCGATGACCGTCGGCCGCACCCAGGCCGAACCGCGGGAGATCCTTGTCGCGCAGGCGATCAGCACGACGGCGACCACGAAACCGAGGATCGCCAGCGCCAGGGCGAGGCCCGCTTCCTCGTTGCCGTGGTCGAGCTCGTTGATCGCGAGCGAGGTCACGAGCGCGCTGACGAGGATGTTGAGGACCGCCTGCAGCCAGAGGAAACCGCGGACGAACTTGAGCCCGCGTGGCATCTCCAGCGGCCGGTTCCGGATTTCCTCGGTCATGACGGGCTCCCTCTCTCGGCACGGAGAGACCAGTGTGGGCCCCGGAAGTCCTTGGTGTTGACGGTAAAACTGTCCTCAGCGGGTGACCAACTCTCGCAAGTAGGTGACTAATTGCGAGAGCGGACATAGGTTCCCGACGCGGCCGCGACCGCCACCGCCCGCGCCGTGGCTCGCGCGTCCGCCACCGTGACGCTTTCCCTCGACAGGAAAAGCCGGTAGAACATCGGCCCGCACACCGCCCGCACCAGCTCGTCGCCATCCGTACCGGAAGGGATCTCGCCCCGCGCGACGGCCCGCTCCGCGATCGGCGCCATGCGCACGTGCCTGTCCTGGTAGAAGTCGTGCAGCGCCTCGGCCGCCTGCGGCGACTGGAAGGCCGCCAGCACCGACGCCGTCGGCAGTTCCTTCAGCTCGGGCTCGGTGAAGTACCGCACCACCTCGGCCGCGACCTCGTACAGATCGTCCTCGAGCGACCCGGTGTCGGGCGCCGTCCAGTCGTCCTCCGCGCCCATCTGCAGCGCGGCGGCGACGAGACCGTCCGGTGAGGACCAGCGCCGGTACACCGTGGTCTTGTGCACCCCGGACCGCTCGGCGACCGCGTCCACGGTCAGTTCGCCGAACCCGCGTTCGGCCAGCAGGTCGAGGGTGGCGTGCAGGACGGCCTGACGGGTGCGTTCGGTCCGGCCACCGGGCCGCTGGGTACCGGAGGTTGCCAATTGCTACTCCTGTTGCGTTAGTGTGGTCAGTATGTCAGACCCAGCGAAGATCGCCGAACTCATCGGGGACGCCAGGATTGTCGCCATCGGTGAGAACAACCACCACATCCACGAGTTCGGGGACCTGCGCAATCGTTTGCTCCGCCACCTCGTCGAACAGCGTGGCTTCCGGGTCGTCGCGTTCGAATCCGGTTTCGCCGAGGGAAAACTCGTCGACGACTGGCTGAAGGGCGCCCCGGGGGACCTCGCCGACATCGGCCGCGACGGCTTCACCTTCTCGCTCGGGGAGTCGCCCGAGGCACACGAAATGCTGACGTGGCTCCGCGAACGGGGCGACATCCGGTACTACGGCCTCGACGTGCCGAGTTCCGCGGGCTCGCCCGTGCCGTCGCTCGACGCGGTCCGCGCCTACCTGTCCACTGTGGACGAGCCCGCGGTGGGCCTCGTCGACGCGGCGATCGAGGCGACCAAGGGGTACGCGTCGGTCAGCAGCGCGGACGCGCCCGCCAAGTACGCCGCCCTCGACGCCGCCGCCAAGGACACGGCGACCGCGGCGCTCACCCGGCTCAAGACGCACCTCACCTCGTTGCGTCCCGTCTACGGGAACACCGCCGTCGCGGAGCACCACGTCGAAGGCGCCTTGCGCGTCGACGCGTACCTCGCCGAGGTCGCCGCGATGATGTCCGGCGACGCGCCCGCCCTGCAGAGCGGTTCGCGCGACGCGTACATGGCCGAGACCGTCCGGCTGATCCGCCGGCGCAGGGGCGACGACACGAAGATCGTCGTGATGCTCCACAACGGACACCTCCAGCGCGTGCCGTTCTCGCCGTTCCCCGGGCTCACCTCCCCTTCGGCGGGCACGCATCTGGCCGCCGAGTTCGGCGACGACTACTTCGCGCTGGGACTCACCGCGGTCGAGGGCGAGACCACCGGGCTCAGGCCGGATCCGGCCGCGCGGCTCGGTTTCACCGTGTACCGCCAGGAACTGGAGGCACCGGCGGACGGCAGCGTCGAAGCCGAGGGCCCGGGGCTGGTGGACCTCCGCGCGCGGCGCGGAACCGAGGGACCCCGGAGCATCCGGCACGCGCACCTGTTCAACCCCGTCGACGTCGTCATTGCCTTCGACGCACTGGTCTGCTTCCCGAAGTCGACGGTCAGTGGTCACATCGGCCAAGACCAGTCGAACGGGTGACAGTCCGGGGTTGCCGCCCCCGGGGTACAGGCGTAGAGCCAAGACATGATCATTCGACTGGTACGGATCATGGCCGCGCTGGCGCTCCTGGTACTCGTGGCGCAGCCCGCCTCCGCGACGGAAGTCCAGCAGAACCCGCCGAACTGGGGACTGGACCGGATCGACCAGCGAACGGGCCTCGACCAGCTCTACCACTACGAGACCGACGCCAAGGACGTCACGGTCTACGTGATCGACAGCGGTGTCGACGCGGCGCATCCGGACTTCGGCGGCCGGGTGAAACCCGGTAAGGACTTCCTCAACGGCGGCACCGACACCTCCGACACCAACGGGCACGGCACATACCTGGCCGGTGTCGCCGCGTCGAAGACCTTCGGTGTCGCGAAGGCCGCGCAGATCGTCCCGGTCCGGGTGATCGACGCACAGGGCGGCGGCGCGACGGACAAGATCATCGCGGGAATCGACTGGGTGACGCAGAACGCGCAACAGCCCGCCGTCGCCGTCCTCGGCATCGGCGGCGCGGCCAACGACCAGCTCGACGCCGCCGTCCGCGCGCTCGCGGCGGTCGTCCCGGTCGCCCTCCCGGCGGGCGGCGAGGCCACCGACGCGGGGAAGTTCTCACCCGGCCGGGTGGCCGAAGCGCTCACCGTCGGCTCGACCGACGCGAGCGATCAGGTCGGGTCGACGTCGAACTACGGCGAGGTCGTCGACCTCTTCGCGCCCGGCGTGGACGTGCCGGGACCCAACGCCGGGGGGAGCGGCGGCAGGATGCTCAGCGGGACGTCGTCGGCCGCCGCGCACGTCGCCGGGGTGGCCGCGCTGTACCGGGCCCTGCACCCGGCGGTCTCCGCCGCGGACGTCACGAAGGCGCTCGTGGACCTCGCTTCGGTCGACGTGCTGACCGGTGTCCACGAGGGCACCGCGAACCGGTTGCTCCAGAGCCCGGGGGCGCAACTCAGGCGGGGATGACGTCCATCACCTGGGCAACAACTCCCGTCCTGCGGGAGCGAGCAGGTAACGTGCCTCACCTACCGATCCGATGATGGGAAGGACCGGCATGTTCCGCAAGGTACTGGTCGCCAACCGGGGTGAGATCGCCATTCGCGCGTTCCGCGCCGGATTCGAGCTCGGCGCGGGCACGGTGGCTGTGTTCCCGCACGAAGACCGCAATTCGCTCCACCGGCTGAAGGCCGACGAGGCCTACGAGATCGGCGAACCCGGTCACCCGGTGCGGGCCTATCTGTCGGTCGAGGAAATCGTGGCCGCCGCCAAGAAGGCGGGGGCGGACGCCGTTTACCCCGGCTACGGCTTCCTCTCCGAGAACCCGGACCTCGCGCGCGCGTGCGAGGACGAAGGCATCACCTTCGTCGGACCGAGCGCGGACATCCTCGAGCTGACCGGGAACAAGGCTCGCGCGGTCAAGGCCGCGCGCGAGGCCGGGGTGCCGGTGCTGGGCTCGTCGGAACCGTCCTCCGACGTCGACGCGCTGATCGCCGCCGCCGAAGAGATCGGCTTCCCGGTCTTCGTCAAGGCCGTCGCCGGCGGTGGCGGGCGCGGTATGCGCCGCGTCCAGGACCCCGCGCAGCTGCGCGAGTCCATCGAGGCCGCCGCGCGCGAGGCCGAATCCGCCTTCGGCGACCCGACTGTGTTCATCGAGAAGGCCGTCGTCGAGCCTCGCCACATCGAGGTCCAGATCCTCGCCGACGGCGAGGGCAACGTGATCCACCTCTTCGAGCGCGACTGCTCGGTCCAGCGGCGGCATCAGAAGGTCGTCGAGCTGGCCCCGGCGCCGAACCTGCCGTCCGAACTGCGGGACCGGATCTGCTCCGACGCGGTGAAGTTCGCCCGCCAGATCGGCTATCGCAACGCCGGCACCGTCGAGTTCCTGCTCGACCGGGACGGCAACCACGTCTTCATCGAGATGAACCCGCGCATCCAGGTCGAGCACACGGTGACCGAGGAGGTCACCGACGTCGACCTCGTCCAGTCGCAGCTGCGCATCGCCTCCGGCGAGACGCTCGACGACCTCGGGCTCTCGCAGGACAAGGTGTACCTGCGCGGCGCCGCCCTGCAGTGCCGCATCACCACCGAGGATCCCGCCAACGGCTTCCGCCCGGACACCGGGATGATCAGCGCGTACCGTTCGCCCGGCGGTTCCGGCATCCGCCTCGACGGCGGGACGGCGTTCTCCGGCACCGAGATCAGCGCGCACTTCGACTCGCTGCTGGTGAAGCTCACCTGCCGCGGCCGCGACTTCAAGACCGCCGTCGGCCGCGCCCGCCGCGCGGTCGCGGAGTTCCGGATCCGCGGCGTGGCCACGAACATCCCGTTCCTGCAGGCCGTCCTCGACGACCCGGACTTCCGCGAAGGCCGCGTCACGACCTCGTTCATCGAGGAGCGCCCGCATCTGCTCACCGCGCGCCATTCGGCCGACCGCGGGACCAGGCTGCTGACCTACCTCGCCGACAAGACGGTCAACAAGCCGCACGGTGAACGTCCTCGCACCCTCGACCCCCAGGTCAAACTGCCGAAGCTGCCCACGGGCCTCGAACCGGCGCCCGGCTCGAAGCAGAAGCTCACCGAACTGGGGCCGGAGGGCTTCGCCCGCTGGCTGCGGGAGTCGCCGACCATCGGCGTCACCGACACCACCTTCCGCGACGCGCACCAGTCGCTGCTCGCCACCCGGGTGCGGACGAAGGACCTGCTCGCCGTCGCGCCGATCGTCGCGCGGACCACGCCGCAGCTGCTTTCGCTGGAATGCTGGGGCGGCGCGACCTACGACGTAGCCCTCCGCTTCCTCGCCGAAGATCCGTGGGAGCGGCTGGCGAAGCTGCGGGAAGCGGTGCCGAACATCTGTCTGCAGATGCTGCTGCGCGGCCGCAACACGGTCGGCTACACGCCGTACCCCACCGAGGTGACCAACGCCTTCGTCGAGGAGGCGACGGCTACCGGGATCGACATCTTCCGGATCTTCGACGCGCTCAACGACGTCGAGCAGATGCGCCCGGCGATCGAAGCCGTCCGCGAGACCGGATCCGCCGTCGCCGAGGTGGCGCTCTGCTACACCTCGGACCTGTCGGATCCGGCCGAGAAGCTGTACACCCTGGACTACTACCTCAAGCTGGCGGAGCAGATCGTCGGCGCGGGGGCGCACGTCCTGGCCATCAAGGACATGGCGGGACTGCTGCGGGCACCCGCGGCGGTGCGGCTGGTTTCCGCGTTGCGCAAGGAATTCGACCTGCCGGTGCACATCCACACGCACGACACGGCGGGTGGCCAGCTGGCGACGTACCTCGCCGCGATCCAGGCCGGGGCGGACGCCGTCGACGGTGCCGTCGCGTCCATGGCGGGCACGACGTCGCAGCCGTCGCTTTCCGCGCTCGTCGCGGCCACCGACCACTCGGACCGGCCGACCGGGCTGGACCTGCAGGCGATCGGCGACCTGGAGCCGTACTGGGAGAGCGTGCGCAAGATCTACGCGCCGTTCGAGGCAGGTCTCGCGTCGCCGACCGGGCGTGTGTACCACCACGAGATCCCCGGTGGGCAGCTGTCGAACCTGCGCACGCAGGCGATCGCGCTCGGTCTCGGCGAGCGGTTCGAGGACATCGAGGCGATGTACGCGGCCGCGGACCGGATCCTCGGGCATCTGGTCAAGGTCACGCCCTCGTCCAAAGTGGTCGGTGACCTCGCGCTGCACCTCGTCGGCGCCGGCGTCTCGCCGGAGGACTTCGAGGCGGAGCCGAACAAGTTCGACATCCCCGACTCGGTGATCGGCTTCCTGCGCGGCGAACTGGGCGACCCGCCCGGTGGCTGGCCGGAGCCGTTCCGCACCAAGGCCCTCGAAGGCCGCGCGCAGCCGAAGCCGGTGCAGGAACTGTCCGAAGAGGACCACAAAGGACTGGCGGAGAACCGGCGCGCGACGCTGAACCGGCTGCTGTTCCCCGGGCCCACGAAGGACTTCGAGGCGCACCGCGAGCAGTACGGTGACACCTCCGTCCTGCCGTCCAAGGACTTCTTCTACGGCCTGCGCCCGGGAGAGGAGTACTCGGTCGACCTGGAGCAGGGTGTCCGGCTGCTGATCGAGCTGGAGGCCATCGGCGAGGCCGACGAGCGCGGGCTGCGCACGGTGATGTCCACGCTCAACGGCCAGCTGCGCCCGATCCAGGTCCGCGACACCTCGATCGCGTCGGACATCCCGGCGACGGAGAAGGCCGACAAGGGCGACCCGAAGCAGATCGCCGCGCCGTTCGCGGGCGTGGTGACGCTGCAGGTGTCCGAGGGCGACGAGGTCGAGGCCGGTGCGACGGTCGCGACCATCGAGGCGATGAAGATGGAGGCGTCGATCACCGCTTCCGCCGGCGGCAAGGTGTCGCGGCGCGCGATCAACGCCGTCCAGCAGGTCGAGGGCGGGGACCTGCTTCTCGTCCTGGAGTGACCTGAGCCGAGCTGTCCGTGAAGGCCCCCTTGAGAGACCCAGGGTCCCTCAAGGGGGCCTTCACGGACTTGCGGCCGCCGCTAACGTGGACCGGTGCTGATCAACGCCGTACCCCAGTTTCAGGGCGCACTGACCGAGCGCGCGCCGGAGTTGCCCGAAGGCTGCGTCGCGCTCGCAGAGCTGGCGGGTCACGTGCTGGGCGTGCCGGTGCACCACATCCGGCAGACCCGCGAGACCTCGCCCGTGGTCAACGGCATCGCCAACCGTGTGGTGCTCACCGGCGCGAACCGGGCCGCGCAGCTCGCCGCGCTGGAGGCGCCGGGCGGGCCGGTGCTCACCATCGGCGGGGACTGCGGCGTCGAACTGATCCCGATCGGGGTCGCGCGTTACCGCTTCGGGCCCGCGCTCGGCGTCGCCTGGTTCGACGCGCATTCCGATCTCAACACCGCGGAGACGTCGCCGTCGGGCGCGTTCCACGGAATGGTGCTGCGGTCGCTGCTCGGCGAGGGTGACCCGGAGTTCGCCGCGAACCCGCCGGTCGAACCCGGACGTGTCGTCCTCGCCGGGACGAGGGCCTTCGACGACGCCGAGCGGGCCGTGGTCGATCGCGGGCTCGCCGTCGAAGCGGCCGACGTCGCCGCGGGGCTGGCCGGCGCGGACAAGGTGTACGTCCATCTCGACCTCGACGTGCTCGACCCGCGCGAGTTCGACGGGCTGAACTGTCCGGAGCCCGGTGGCTTGACGATCGAGCGCCTGGTGGCGATGCTTCGCGGGCTGAGCGGTTTCGAGGTCGTCGGCGCGGGGATCACCGAATGCGCCGGCACCGAGGTGCGCGTGCTGGCGCCGGTGCTCGAAGTACTCGGTGAATTGCTCACCGGAAAGCGGTGACGCTCCGTCACGGTCGCATCCACTTCGGCCGTTCGTACGTACCGCGCGAGGCGTTTGCCGGGCACTTGTCATCAAAATTCAGGGATGACCCGTGATTTTGTCACGACGGTGACAAGAAATCGGTTTCTTCTGCGAAAGGTGACACATTCACGAGCGACTTTGCGATGTGTTCGTTGTCACCCCACGACGATCGTGGGATGTCGGGACGCTGGGCGGAGCAAAGGAGCTGCGATGTCGGTGGAGCGCGGAATCGAACACGCTGCGCAGCCCCCTGCGGCGCTTCCTCGCAAGCTCGCCGACATTTTGCGACCGGAACTGGGCAGTCTCGCCAACGAGATCGTCGACGAGATCCGGGCGACCATCCCCGCGTACGCGCGACCGCTCGACGGGCCCTACGGCAAGTCGATCCGCGCGGGCGTCGAATACGCGATCACGCTGTTCGTCGCCCAGATCGCGGATCCCAGCGTCTCCAAGGAACAGTCGCACGAGGTCCACCACCGGCTCGGGCAGAACGAGATGAGGGAAGGCCGCAGCCTCGACACCCTCCAGTCTGCGTACCGGGTCGGTGCGCGGGTCTCGTGGCGGCGCATCATGCGCGTCGGCCGCCGCAGCGGTCTCTCGTCCGCGGTGATGTCGCAACTGGCCGACGCGATGCTCGCGTTCATGGACGAACTCGCGTCCGTCGCGCTGGACGGGTACCTCGAAGCGAAGGCGCGCACCGCCGGCGCACTGGACACGTGGCGCCGCAAACTGCTGCACCTGGTGCTGGAAACCCCGCCCGCGCCGACGAAGGCGATCGCGGAACTCGCGCAGCTGACCGGCTGGACGGTGCCCGAGCGCGCGACGCCGGTGGTGCTGCAGCCGATCGGTGAGAGCGTCAGACCCCGGCGGCACAACGCGGTGGATTCGGACGTCCTCGTCGAACTCGACTGCGCTGAGCCGCGTCTGCTCGTCCCCGGCGAGATCACCGGCGCCCGTCTGGCCACCCTGCAGGCCGCGCTGCCGGACTATCGGCTGTCGATCGGCCCGTGCCGTCCGCTGGACTCCGTCGCCGATTCCCTCCGCTGGGCGCGCGAAGCCCTGCACCTCTCCGAACGCGGCATCGTCCAGGCCCGCCGGGTGATCCGCGCCGAAGAACATCTCGCCACCCTGCTCGTGAACGCCGACGCCGCGCTGACCTGCCAGCTGCGCGACCGCCTGTTCGCCCCGCTCGCCGAGATGACCGGGAAACAGCGGGAACGGCTGCTCGAGACCCTGCGCGCCTGGCTCGACAGCCAGGGCAACGTCGTCGACATCGCCGAGCGGCTCCAGGTACACCCGCAGACCGTGCGGTACCGGATGCGGCAGTTGCAGGCGACTTTCGGCGAGCACCTGCGCGACCCGGGGGCCCGGTTCGAGATGGAACTCGCGCTGCGGGCCGGTGTCAGCCCTTCCGCGGCGCCCGAAGGATACGCGCTGCCGGAGGTGCTTCCCGCGCCTCGCAATAGTCCACAGTGGACGTCGAGCGGGTCTTAGGGCACCCGGATGCCGGGAAGGGTCGTTCAGGGCGAAAACGTCCTGAACGACCCTTTCCTGACCGTCGTCAGCGGCGCGCCACCGGCGGATCCACGTTGGGACATTTACGTTCCGGGTCCCAGGGCAGCCCGACCTGGTTGACCCCGACGCACGCCTGGTTGCCCGGCCCCGACGCCATTCCGCTCAACAGCGAGTCGAGATCCTCCTTCACGCCGCAGCCGGAGAACGCGGGCAGGGTGAAGTCCCGGTACGCGGGGTCCGCCCACTTCGGATCGGTGCGCACGACGCCGCCGGTGAACATCCCATACTTCTCCCCGCGGAGATTGATCTTGATCGGCTCGGCGGTGAGGCAGTGGTCGCCGACGTCCAGGCCGACCCCGTTGATCGTGACCCCGCTCAGTTTCCCGTAGACCTTGAGCGGGGTGAGGACGGTCGAGCTGCCCTCCGGTTCCGGGATCGACACGCCGTCGACGTCGATGATGTGGTTGCCGGTCGCGTGGTCCTCGGGCAGCAGTTCCATGGTCGCGGTGATCGGGACGAAGCCGAAACCGAGGAAGGTCATCGTGCTCGGCGGCATGATGACGGAGCCGGTGATCTTGCCGGGACCTTCCGTGTTCTCCAGGTCGACGTGCCACACCGCGTTGACCATGAACGCGGGCTTCAACCGGGCGAACGCGCCGAGCTTGCTGATCGACGACGTGCCCTGCAGCTCGAACGGCTGCAGCGCGATGGGGTACAGGCCGCTGGCGTGGACGTCGTCCGCCGCCCGCGCGTCGGCCCCGGGCTTCTTCTGTTCGCCCGGCTTGCCGGACTGCGGCTTCGGCTTCCCGAGTGGCAGCAACGCGACACTGCCGAGCAGCGTGGCCTGGTCCGGCGCCTGGGTGCAGGTGATCGGCTTGAGCGGTGTTTCGGCGGCGGTCAGCGCCAGTGACGGCGCGCCGGTGCTCAGCCGCAGTTCGGACGGCACGTTCAACTGGATGTCGGAGACCTTGCCCGTCGCCACCAGCTTCAGTTCGCCGGTGGCGGGCACCTTGGTCGCGGGGATCGTCAGGGACACCGGTATCGGGGTCTTCTTGTCCCCGTTCGCGGCCGTGAGCTCGACGGTCGCGCCACCCGCGACCTCGGCCACGGATCCGAGTGATCCCTCGCTGATCGTGAAAGTCAGCGAGAAGTCCTTCAACTGCACCGGTTTTCCGGTTTGGACGACCTTCGGCAGCGTTGCCTGGACGTCCATCGTGACCTGCCTTTCCCCGGCAGGGTCCGGGAAGACGCAGGTGTTCACGAGACTCAGGTGTGCGGCCGTGGCGCCCTGCGACGGCGCCGGCGGTGGTGTGGCCGGATCGGTCGCGGCCGAAGAGGACAGTGCACCGCTCACCCCCGCGAGCAGGATGACGCCCGCCAGAACGGGAAACCTCCCGAGTGCCCGGCGAACCTGCTGCGTCATGGGTGTTCCTCTCGTGCGATGTCCGGTGGAGACCGTGCGGGACGGGCGTCCCCGCCCCGCACGGAGGGTTCATCAGGTGATCGGGATCGCCGGGCTGAACGCGCGGTTCTGCGCCGGGTTGGTGTTCTTCACGGTGCAGTTGAAGTTCCAGGTGGTCCAGGAACCGTCTTTCTTGTGGAAGTCCAGCGGCGCGTTGATCGTGGTGCCGAGGGAGATCACGCCCGAACCGGGAGCGCCCGCGGTCAGCGTCGGAACGCTGGTGCCGGCGTCCTGGACGATGTTGAAGGTCCGGGGGCCGGGCACGTACGGGTTGATCTGGGTCGGAACGTCCAGGTTGGACACCGTCGCCGACGTCGGGGTGGCGTTGGTGGCGGTGATCGGCATGTTGGCCTTGCCGCGGACACCGTCGTAGTTGGCGGCGTTGAGCAGCGCGTTGATGGTCGCGTTGATCGTCGCCGTGCCGCCGACACTCGACGGAGTGGCGGTGGCGCCGGAGGCGACCGAGTCCGGCCCGACGAAGCTGGCCTTCACGTCCAGCTGCTGCTGGCCGATGCCGGGGAAGTTGCACATGTAGGCGACGGTGCCGGTGGCGTAGGTGGTCGCGGCGGCGGCCGTGCCGGCGGTGAGCACGGCGACGGCGCCGAACACGATGCCGGTGGTGGCGACGCCGGCTGACAACTTGCCAAGTCTGCGGGACATACCTGTCATCTCCTTTGATCCAGTTTACGTCTCGGGCGGCTTTCCCCATGCGCCTTTCGGCGGATTTTTCTGATCAAATATGCTCGACTCGAGCGACTTTCTCGGTGGTGGGGTAAACCGAGGTTACCCGCGAGTTATGTACGTAACAAGGATTCATGTCGACATGTTTCGGAGTGGGTGAGGAGCCCGTTCTTTCTTGTCAACGCGCGCTGAATGCGATTATGAAGTTTGTCCGTGGATGACAAAGAAGCAGCCGATCGGCGGAACCGGGTTAACATTCCGCGCATGCCTTCAGAGAATCGACGATCGGCATCACGGCGCGTAGCGAGCGTCGCGATTACCGTAATGATCGCAACGGTTTCCCTTTCCGGTACGGCAGGTGCCGCGCCGACCGGCGAAGCGCGGCCATGGGGGAGCAACGACTACGGGCAGGGGACCATACCGGCCTCGGCGCTCGGTGCCAGCGCGGTCTCCGCGGGCGCGATCACCCACCTCGCACTCAAGGACGGCGGCGTGATCGCCTGGGGGAACGACAGTTACGGCCAATTGACCGTTCCGCCCGCGGCCACGTCCGGGGTTTCGGCGATCGCCGCCGGCTGGGCGCACGAACTCGCGCTGAAGAACGGTGGCGTCATCGCCTGGGGCAACGGTTTCTACGGTCAGAACGTGGTACCGGCGGCCGCGGCGTCGGGGGTCACCGCGATCTCCACCAGCGCGTATTTCAACCTGGCGCTCAAGTCGAACGGCAGCGTGCTGAGCTGGGGATCGCGGACCGTCGTGCCCACAACGGTTTCGTCCGGTGTCACCGCGATCTCGGCGGGGGGCGACCACGGGCTCGCGCTCAAGAACGGCGGCGTCGTCGCCTGGGGCAGCAACGGGAAAGGTCAGATCACCGTGCCCGCGGCGGCCACGTCCGGGGTGTCGGCGATCTCGGCGGGCTTCCGGCACAGCATCGCGCTGAAGAACGGCGGCGTCATCGCCTGGGGCGACAACTTCTACGGCCAGGCCACGGTTCCGCCGGAGGCGCAGTCCGACGTGGTCGCCATCGACGCGGGTTTCAACCACAACGTCGCGCTGAAGTCCGACGGGAGTGTCTTCGCCTGGGGCAGCAACGTGAAGCAGGAAAGCCGGGACACCAGCACGGAACCGCCGACGGACTTCTGGAAGTTCTCCGGCGTGTGCACTCCGGTCTATGCCGTTTCCGCGGGTGACAGCACCGGGGTCGCGCTGGTGGACCCGACGGCGCCGTACTTCTGCTGAGTCTGCGAAGTCGGTCTCGTGAGTGGTAAGGACGGTTCTAACCGTCCTTACCACTCACGAGGTTTACGACAGGTTGGACTTCATGCTCAGGTTGATCGTGTTGTCCGGCCCCGAGATCAACGCGCCCAGCGCGAGGTCGTTGATGAAGCAGTCCTTGAACTCCGGGATGGTGAACGTCCCCGAAGACGGGATCGTCTCGGCGAACAGGTCGACGTTCTTCGACACCAGGGTCAGGTCGAGCGGTTTGACCGTCTTGCAGGCGTTCGGCACCGTGGGGAGTGGGATGACCGGCCAGAACAGGCCGACCACGATGTTGTCGATCAGCATGTTGGCCTGCGAGTGGGTGGTCAGGTCGCCGTTGGCCAGCGTGCCGGTGACCGGGCCGGTCGGCTCGATCCGCACGCGGGCCTTGATCTTGAAGACACCCGAGACCAGCGAGATGTTCGCCGTCGAGGGAGGCAGGGCCAGATCGCCGCGGATGCCGACGTTGTCGCCGTCGATGACCAGTGCGCCGTCGAGCTGGCCGGGGCCGAGATCGAGGGTGCCGCCGGTCTTCTTCACCGTGGTCTTCCCGGTGACGGTGTAGGACACCGGGATCTCGACCGGATCGTCCGCGAGGGCGGGGGTCGCGGCGAGGCTGCCCGCCACGGCGATCGCGGAGGTGAGCGCGACGACCGTGCCGAGACGGCGACGGGCGGTTTTCGGGCGCGTTCGACCAAACATGGGTTTCTCCTCGTTTTCTCTCCTGCTTTACAAAGCGGACTGAATAGTGGAAAGACTGTTTGTCACCGGGGGGCAAGGTCGGTGATGACCCAGTTGTCGCCTTCGCGTTCCGCGGTGACCGAAAGCTGCGCGGCCGCCGTCGTCGAAGAATTGTTGTCGGCCCGAGTCGCCGCTTGATCGAGGAATACCAGCAGCCTCGCTTTACCGCCCACGAGCTCCTGCACGGCGGACGAGGAGACGCGGGTGGTGAGGACGAGTTTCTGCGCCGGGGCTTTTTCCCTGACTTGGGCGAACAACTGGTTGTACGACTCCAGAGCCTTGCCTCTGAGCACCGAAGCCGCGGCCTTTTCGGTGACGTCGGTCCGGTCGTAGGAATAGGAGAAGACCTTGTTGAGCGCCACCGTCACCGCGGAGTTCACCTCGGCGGTCGCTCCCACGTCGGTGAGCGCTGTGTTGGCCGCCGACGGCGTCGCCGAGATGGCCCTCGCCTCCAGCGTGAACCACACGCCCGCCGCCACCAGCACGGCAGCCGTGACCAGCAGGATCAGCGACAGCTTCGGCCGCCGGGACGGCTGTTCGGAGGTCTCTTCGGTGGTCTCTTCGGCCGTGGCCTCGGGCTCGGTCTCGGCATCGGTGTCGGCCGTGGCGGTCATCGCGCACCCACCGGGAGCTGGTCGAGAGCGCTGAGCTTCCAGCCCTCGTCCGTCCTGGTCAGCCCCGCGGCGAACCGGTTGCGTTTCGTCGTCGGCGCCGCGCCTTCCTTCGCCATCGTGATCTCCACCGAAGCCAGCATCTTGGCCGTTCCCGCGTGGTCGTCCAGTTCGCTGATCGCCGCGTCGAGCACCTTGCCCGTCGAGACCGTCGCGTCCTTGGTGAGCGTCTGCTTCGTCGCGTCGTCGGTCTTGCCGAGCTGATCGCGCAGCGGACCGGTCGACGCGGCGAGCCAGTCGGCGATGCCCTGGTCGACGCGGTGATGGTCGAGGCTGGTCAGCCGGGCGACGAGTTCGCGCCCGGTCTTCAGCGCTTCGTCGCGCGAGTTCCCGTAGGCCACGGCCTCGGAACCCGTCGCGGTGAACCAGGTGTACCCGGCCCATCCCGCGAACGCGCAGGCCGCGGCGAACACGGCGATCGCGATCTTCAGTTGCGCAGCCACAACATCTCCTCGAGGCTGGTGGACGTCGGCTGGCCGTCGGCGCCGAAGCCGCCGGGGATCGCGGCGGGCGGGACGCCGCCCTTCGGCGCGTTCTGCGAGCCGCGGACCGAACTCGGGTTGCCCCTTTCGAGCGTGCACGCGGCACCGGTGTCGAACGGCAGCGGCGAGAGTTCCGCGCTGCTGCGGATCTTCGTGCCCTCGTAGCCCTTGGTGCACGGCATCGGGTCGAAGAAGGTCAGGACCAGCCCGATCTTCCCGGACTGATCGTCGACGGCCGCGTCGACCGCGGACACCGCCTTCGGGGTGTTGATCAGCAGCTGGCGGAGGCCGTCGGTGCGCGCGGAGAACACGTGCGACGTGGTGAGCAGGTTCGCCAGCAGGATCGGCAGGCCCGGCTCGTTGTCCCGCACCAGCCCGGAGAGCTGGGTCGCGGCTTCGGGCGCGGTCGCGATCAGCCGTCGCAGGTCACCGTCCGAACGGGACAGCTGCTCGGCGAACTGCTTGGCGTTGCCGCTGAACCGCCGCCAAGCCAGCGACGAGTCGACCTGGGTCTTCAGCACGGTCGAGCCGTCGGTGATCAGTTTCTCCGTCTGCGGCAGATGGTTCGCGGCCTCTTTGGTGAAGTCGGTGGTGGAGTCCAGCAGCACCTGCAGGTTCGCGCCGGAACCACGCAGGGCGTTGTCGAGTTCGTCGACCACGGTCCGCAGATCCTCGGTCGGCACGGAAGCGGTCAGCGAGTCCAGGTCGGTCAGCAGATGCTGCACCGGCAGCGGGACACTCGTCGCCTCGCGCGGGATGACCGAACCTTCGGCGAGGAACGGCCCGTCCCCGGTCCGTGGCTGCAGGTCGACGAACTGCTCGCCGACCGCGGACCGGTTCGCCACGACAGCCCGCGAATTCGCGGGGATCGGAGGCGCGTCGTCGTCGATCAGCAGATCCGCCTCCATGCCGCCGTCGGTGAGCCGCAGTTCGCCGACCCGGCCGACGGCGACGCCTCGGTACGTCACCTCGCCGTTGGTGAACAGGCCTCCGCCGTCGGTCAGCGCGAGCTTCACGGTGTACCCGCTCGCCCCGAAGAGCCGGTCGAGCCCCGCGTAGTTCGCCCCGACGAACGCCGTCGTCGCCAGCGCGAGGATGACGAACGCGAGCACCTGGATCCGGACACGGGTGGTGAGCATCAGCTACCTCCGGAGGACGGCAGCGGCAAGGTCGGGAGTCCCGGCGGGACCCCTTCGCCCGGGGGAGGGAGTTCGACGCCCGGTGCGGGGATCATCGAGGCGTAGACGTTCAGGTAGTCGCCCTTGATCCCGTCGCGGACGGCGTCGGTGAACGGGAACGTCGGCAGGATCTCCAGCGACTCGGGCAGGCTCTCGCCGGCGTCGGCCAGCCGTTTGAGGATCGGCGCGAGCGCGGTGAGGTCCGCGACGAGATCGGCCCGGCTCTTCTTGATCACGTCGACGCCGACCCCGGAGAGCCGGTCCAGCGCTTGCAGCATCGAGACGAGCTGGGTGCGCTGATCGGAGAGGCTCTGGAGGCCGGGGGTGAGGTCGGTGAGGGCGCCTTCGACCTGCTTCTTCCGGTTCGCCAGTGTGGCCGAGAGCTGGTTGAGCCCGTCGAGCGCCGAGGTGATGTCGGAGCGATGGGAGTCCAGGTTGGACACCAGCTGCTCCACGGTGGACAGGAAGGAGCGGATCTCCTCCTCGTTGCCGTCCATCACCTTCGACAGCTCGCGGTTGATGGTCTGGAGCTGGCCGATCCCGCCGCCGTTGAGCAGCAGGGACAGCGCGCCGAAGATCTCCTCGAACTCCGGGTTGCGGTTCGTGCTCGCGACGGGGATCACCGCGCCGTCGCCCAGCCTGCCCTCGGCCGTCGCCGCGCTCGGGGCGAGTTCGATGAACTTCTCGCCGAGCAGGCTGGACTGCCGCAGCCGGGCGATGGCGTTGGCGGGCAGGTGGACGTCGCCGTTGACCGCCAGGACGGTCTCGGCCGTCCAGCCGTCCTCGCCGAGCTTGATCGTCTCCACCCGGCCGACCGGGACGTCACCGACCTTCACCGCGGCCTGCGGCACCAGGTCGAGCACGTCGGCGAATTGCACGGTCACCCGGTACGGATGGTCGCCGATGTCCGCGCCGCCGGGCAGCGGCAGGTCGTAGACGCCCTTGAAATCCGACGAACAGGCGGTGAGCGCGACACAGCACGCGGCGAGTGCGGCGATCGCCCGTTTCGTGGCCATCAGCGCCCCCCGGTGTAGGTGTCGCCGGCGACGGGCAGCGGGAGCGGGGCGTATTCGAGCATGTTGCCGCGGCTCTGCAGTTTGCCGGTCTTCGGATCGACGGCTTCGAGCACGTTCGTCACCGCCAGCGGGATCGTGTCGAGGGTTTCGGCCAGCGCGGCGCGTTTGTCGACGAGCGTCCCGGTGGTCACCGCGAGCTTGTCCACATTGGACTTGATCAGCGCGCGGTTGTCCTTGATGAACTGCTGGATCTCCGCGAGCGCGCCGCCGAGCCCGTTGAGCGCGCGGGCGAGTTCGTCCTTGTTCCGCGCCAGCGTGCCGGTCACCGAGGCGAGCTGCTTGTTGACCTCGCTGACGTTCCGGTCGTTGGTCGCCAGCATCGAGGTGAACCGCTGCAGTTCGTCGACGGTGGCGAACAGGTTCTGCGAGTTCCCGGACAAGGTCCTGGCGAGGTCGGCGAAGTTGCGCACCGACTCGTTGAACGGCTTGCCGTTGCCCTGCAGGTTCTTCGCGCCGGTGCGCAGCAGCTCCGAAAGCGCGCCGTCGGCGTTCGCCCCCTGGGGGCCGAGCGCCTTGGCGAGGGTGTCGAGGCTGGAGTAGAGCTGGTCGAGTTCCACCGGCGTGCCGGTGCGCTCGACCGGGATCACCGCGCCGTCGTCCAGCCGGTTCCCGGTGCGGGTGAGCTTGGTGAACTGGACGTACCGGTCGGCGACCACGCTGGGCGCCACGACCAGGACGTTGGTGTCGGCCGCGATGGGCGTCGACCCGTCGACGGTCAGGACGACCTTGACCCGTTCCCCCTCCGGGGCCACCGATTCCACCTGGCCGACCCGGACGCCGAGCACGCGCACGTCCGATCCACTGTAGACACCGACCGCGCGTGAGAAGTACACGGTGACGCGGTCGAGCCCGCTGCCGGAGAAGATCCACCAGAGGCCACCGACGACGGCCAGCGCGAGCACGAGCGCGAGAGTGACGAACCTGCTGATCACCGGCCACCTCCCGGGATCCGCGGGGTGCAGGGGTCCCGGTTCTCCGGAATGAGCCCGCACAGGTAGCCGTCCACCCAGCGCCCGTTGCCGAGCGAGTTGTTCACCACGCGGAAGTACGGCGCGGCGAGGTCGAGGCTCTTGGCGAGATTGTCGTTCTGCCGCTGCAGGATGTCCGTCACCTCTCCGAGCTGCCTGAGCGCTCCGCCGAGCTGGTCCTTGTTGTCCTTCACCAGACCCGAAAGCTGAGTGGCGAGGTCCTGCGAGCCGGTCAGCAGGTCGTGGATCGCCTGTCGCCGGTTGTCCAGTTCGGTCAGCAGCAGGTTGCCGTCCGAGAGGAGCTTGGCGAAGTCGTCGTTCGAGTTCGCGAGCGTCGTGGTGAGGCCGTGCGCGTTGGAGAGCAGGCTGGCGAGTTCACTGTCCCTGGAGGACACGGTCTTCGACAGCGACGTCAGCCCGTCGAGCGCCTTCTTGATGTGCTCGGGCGAGTTCTTGAACGTGTCGCTGAGCGTGGTGAAACTCTCCGCGAGCCGGCCGGTGTCGATCGCGCCCGCGGTGTCGGCCAGCCCGTTGAACGCCTCGGTGACGTCGTAGGGCGTCACGGTCCTGGTGCGCGGGATGATCTGCTTCGGGTTCTGCACCGTCTCGCCGGTCGGGCGCAGGGCGAGGAACTTCCGGCCCAGCAGGGTCTTGATCTTGATCTCGGCGGCGGTCTTGTCGCCGACCCAGGCGTCCTTGACCCGGAAGCTCACCACCACGTGGTCTTCGGCGAGCCGGACGTCGCTCACCTCGCCGACCTTGATCCCGGCGATGCGGACTTCGTCGTCCTCCTGCAGCCCGGCCGCTTCGGAGAATTCGGCCTGGTAGGTGGTTCCCGAGCCGATGATCGGGAGCTCCTCGTAGTTGAGCGTCGCGGTCAGCAGCGCGGCCGCGACGGCACTGCCGACGAGACCGATGACGATCGGGTTCCGCTCCTTGAAGGGTTTCACGACGCGCACCTCTCCGCCGTCGCCGGGACCCCGCGGGGAGGCTTGGTCTGGAGGACGGCCGAGCACAGATAGAAGTTCATCCACGATCCGTACGAGCTGATGCGCCCCAGGTCGTTCAACTTCCCGGGAAGCACGGTGAGGAACTGTTCGACCTGGGGCTTGGCCGTGTCGGTAGTCAGCTGGCCGGAGAGCAGGCCGAGGCCTTCGATGCTGTCCTTGAGCGGCTTCCTGCCCTGTTCGAGCAGCCCGGCCGTGGCGGTGGTGAGGTCCGCGAGCCCGGAAACGGCCTCCCCGATCTCGGTGCGGTCGCCGGCGAGGCCCGCCACGAGCTCCTTCAGTGTGGAGACCAAAGTGGACAGTGCGTCGCCCTTGCCGTTGATGCTCTTCAGCACCGTGTCCAGGTTCGTGATGACATCGCCGATCACCTTGTCGCGGCCGGCGAGCGTGGTGGTCAGCGAACCGGTGTGTGCCAGCAGGCTTTCCACCGTGCCGCCTTCGCCCTGGAGCACCTGGACGATCTCGCCGGAGAGCTGGTTGACGTCCTTGGGGGACAGCGCCTGGAACAGCGGTTTGAAGCCGTTGAACAGTTCCGTGAGATCCAGCGCGGGAGTGGTGCGCTCCAGCGGGATCTCCGCGCCGGGCTCCAGGAGTTCCCGGGTGCCCTTGCCGCGTTCGAGTGCGATGTAGCGCTGGCCGACCATGTTGCGGTACTTGATCACCGCGTTCACGTCGGCGGGCAGGCTGCGCTGGGAGTCGAGGGAGAACCTGACGCGGGCCAGGCTGTGGTCGGCGATTTCGAGTTCCTCGATCTGGCCGACCCGAACCCCGGAGATCCGGACGTCGTCGCCGACGTTCAGCGACGTCGCGTCGAGGAATTTGGCGCTGTAGGTCTTGGTGTCGCCGAGGCCGGTGTTCGTGATGGACACCGCCAGCAGCACCGTGGCCAGCGTCGTGACGACGACGAAGATCAGCCCCTTGATCAGCGGGCTCACGAAGTTCCTCATCGCACGGTCACCTCCGTGCCCCGGTAGAGCGGGCCGACGAGCACACTGCCCCAGGCGGGGACCTGACCGGCCGGAACGCCGATGGACGGCGCGACCAGCGTGGAGATCAGTTCCCGTTCCTGCGGCGAGTTCGCCAGGCCGAGGTCGCCCTGTACGCCCGGCAGCGCGGCGGTCTCCTTGCCGGTCGCGGCGATCCCTTGGCTCATCAGGCCGTTCGACGGATAGCAGCGCGGTTCACCGGTGGCGTTGTAGACCGGGTCGTCCTTGCCGGGCACGTATTTGCCACGGGGCTGGGTCACGACGATCTCGGCGTGCAGGCCGGGTTCGTCGGTGCCCTTGCCCAGCACCTTGTCCATCTGCGGCTTCAGCTTGGCCAGCGCGTCGATCGTGCAGGCGAAACTCGGCGAGTACTTCGCGGCGACTTCGAGTGGTGCCCGGCTGTCGGCGGCGAGCGCGATGATGTTGGCGCGGTTGTTGGCGAGGAAGGTCGTCACCTGCTGGGAGGACGACGTCACCTGCTGGTACACCGTCGCCAGTTCGGCGCGTTTCTCCTTGACCGTGTCGAGGGTGACGGCCGAGGCGCTCAGCGCGTCGAGCAGATCCGGCGCGATGTCTCCGTACAGCTTCGAAACCGTGGCCAGATCACGGATGTTGTCGTTCAGTTCCGGGAGGTTCGGGTTGAACTTCTGGAGGTAGGCGGCCGCGGTGGCGAGCGTGTCGCCGATCTGGTCGCCGCGGCCTTCCAGCGCGGTCGCGACCGTGGTCAGCGTGGTCGCCAGCTTCTGCGGTTGCACCGCCTTGAGCAGCGGCAGGAGATTGTCGAAGACCCGCTCCAGTTCGATCGCGTTGGCCGAACGGTCCTGGGTGATCACGTCGCCCGAAGCCAGCGGCCCCGCCGCCGATCCGTCCGGAATGGACAGTTGTACGTATCGCTCGCCGAACAGCGTCTTCGGCACGAGGAGCGCGGACACGTTCTTCGGCAGCCGGGAGACCTTGCCGGGCTCCATGGCCAGGTCGATCTCCGCGCCTCCCGGCGTCGCCCGGACGTCACGGATCTCACCGACCACCACGCCGCGCGCCTTGACCTGCCCGCCCGCGCGCAACTGGTTGCCGACCCGGTCCGCCTGCAGCGTCACCGGGACCGACGTGACGAAGTCCTTCCGGTAGATCTTGATCGACAGCAGCACGAGGGCGGACATCACCACGAGGAAAAGCACCCCGGCCGTCCTGACCCCGGCTTTGCGCAGCCCACGCCGGCTCATCCGGCCACCTGCACCGTCGTGGTCGCGCCCCAGATCGCGAGGCTGAGGAAGAAGTCCAGCACGCTGACCGCCACGATCGCGGTCCGCACCCCGCGGCCGACGGCGACCCCGACGCCGGCCGGGCCGCCGCTCGCGCGGAAGCCGTAGTAGCAGTGGGCGAGCACGATCACGACGCTGAACACCAGCACCTTGCCGAACGACCACAGCACGTCGCCCGGCGGCAGGAACAGCAGGAAGTAGTGGTCGTAGGTGCCCGCGGACTGGCCGTAGAACCAGACGGTGATCTGGCGTGACGCGAGATACGAGGTCAGCAGGCCGATCGCGTACAACGGGATGACCGCGAGGAAGCCCGCGATGATCCGGGTGGTCACCAGGTACGGGACGCTGGGGATGCCCATCACTTCGAGTGCGTCGATCTCCTCGGAGATGCGCATCGCGCCGAGCTGCGCGGTGAAGCCGCAGCCGACGGTGGCGGACAACGCCAGCCCGGCCACGAGCGGCGCGATCTCGCGGGTGTTGAAGTACGCGGAGACGAACCCGGCGAAGGCCGACGTGCCGACCTGGTTGAGCGCCGAGTACCCCTGGAGCCCGACGACCGTGCCGGTGAACACGGTCATCCCGATCATCACGCCGATCGTGCCGCCGATGACCGCCAGCGCGCCGCTGCCGAAGCTGACTTCGGCCAGCAGCCGGGTGATCTCGCGGAGATAGCGGCGCACCGCGCGCGGCACCCAGGCGAGCGCCTTGAGGAAGAAGAGGATCTGGTCGCCGAGCGTGTCCAGGAACCCGAACCGGCGGTCCACGGCTTCGCGGACCCGCGTCGCGCGGGTGGGTGTCGACGTGACCATCAGCTGCCCTTCGCCGGGACGAGCTGCAGGTAAAGCGTCGTCAGCACGAGGTTCAACAGGAACAGGAGCAGGAACGTGATCACCACTGATTGGTTCACCGCGTCACCGACGCCTTTCGGGCCGCCTTTCGGATTGAGCCCGCGATAAGAGGCGACGATCGCCGCGACGAAACCGAAGATGACCGCTTTGATCTCGCTGATCCAGAGGTCCGGAAGCTGCGCGAGAGCGGAGAAACTGGCCAGATACGCACCCGGTGTCCCGTTCTGCATGATGACGTTGAAGAAATAACCGCCGAGGACGCCGACCACGCTGACCATTCCATTGAGGAATGCGGCGACACCCATCGCGGCGAGCACGCGCGGCACGATCAGGCGCTGGATGGGGGAGACCCCGAGCACCTCCATCGCGTCGATCTCCTCGCGGATCGTGCGGGATCCGAGGTCCGCGCACATCGCCGATCCGCCGGCGCCCGCGATCAGCAACGCGGTCACGATCGGGCTGGCCTGCTGGATGATCGCCAGCACACTGGCCGCGCCGGTGAAGGACTGCGCGCCGATCTGCGCGGTCAGTGAGCCGATGTGCAGCGCGATCACCGCGCCGAACGGGATCGCCACCAGCGCCGTCGGCAGGATCGACACACTCGCGATGAACCAGAACTGCTGGATCAGCTCGCGCGCCTGGAACGGCCGCCGGAAAGTCAGGCGGACGACGTCGAGACCGAGTGAGTAGAGCCTGCCGGTCTCCCGGATCGCACCCGCGCCGGGGAATGAGGGTGCGCCAGTCTTCACGCCCACGCCGACCCTCCCGTTTTCCGGGCACGGCGAATACACCCCAGCTTGCGCAATTCCTTTGCTCCGAATGGCGGAACGGAATCGTTGAATAGGATCAACGGGGTGTTACCGTGCTGTTTGCTACTGGTCGGTACGCTAATCACGCGCCTGCCTGGTGACAAGAACTTCGGTGTGATCAAGACGTCACGTCCTGGTAACCGGAGAATTCTTGTCTTTTCCTGACAAAGGCGGACGGGGATCTTGTCCGTTCTTTCGTGTTCGGCGGCGCGATGGGCCGTTCGGGGCGGGGGTGGCTGCGGGCCGGGGCGGCGACCCGCTTGGACTGCTGTCCGTGAAGGCCTCCTTGAGGGACCCAGGGTCCCTCAAGGAGGCCTTCACGGAAACGGCGGCCGGAGCGGGTGTCGAGTGTCCTGTGGCTTTCAGGACATGTCTGAGGGTCGTGAGTGGCAAGTGGGGTTATTGAGGGCGGTAAGGCAAACGGGGCGTGTCGTGGTGGTGGGCTCGTGAGTGGTAAGGACGGTTAGAGCCGTCCTTACCACTCACGAGCCCCACCACGGTCCGCCGCTTAGGTCACCTGAAGTACGTGAAGGCCTCCTTCCCTACTCTCAAGGTAGGGAAGGAGGCCTTCGCAGCGCGCCTGGTCCGGTCAGCGAGCCAGTTCGGCCACCAGTTCGTAGGACCGCACCCGGTCCGCCTGGTCGTGCACCATGGTCGTGATCATCAGCTCGTTCGCCCCCGTGTCGGCCAGCAAGGTCTCGAGTCCCTTGTGGACCGTCTCGGGTGAACCGATGACGCTGCTCGAAGCCCGGTCCTCGATGAACACGCGCTCGATGTCGGTGTACGGGTAGGCCGCGGCCTCTTCCGGCGTCGGCAGCGGGATGGGGCGGCCTTTGCGCAGGCTGAGGAACGTGAGGCCGCTGGGGGCGGCCAGGTACTGGGCCCGTTCGTCGGTTTCGGCGGCCACCACGGAGACGCCGAGCATCACGTACGGCTCGTCGAGGACGTCCGACGGTTTGAACGAATCGCGGTAGAGCGCCACGGCGGGAAGCGTGTTCTCGGCGCTGAAGTGGTGCGCGAACGAGAACGGCAGGCCCAGTTCGCCCGCCATCCGCGCGCTGAAGCCGCTCGACCCGAGCAGCCATACCGGCGGCTTGTTGCCTTCGGCGGTCACGGCGTTGACGGCGCGCTGGTCGGAGTGCTCGAAGTAGGCCAGCAGTTCGGCGAACTGCTGCGGGAAGTTCTCCGCGGTGAGCCCGCCGGGGCCGCGCAGCGCCAGCGCGGTCCGCTGGTCGGTGCCCGGGGCGCGCCCGATGCCGAGGTCGATCCGGCCGGGGTGGAACGCCTCCAGCGTGCCGAACTGCTCGGCCACCACCAGCGGCGCGTGGTTCGGCAGCATGATCCCGCCGGAACCGACCCGGATGCGTTCGGTGGCGGCCGCGACCTGGCCGATCATCACGGCGGTCGCGGAACTCGCGATCCCGGGCATGTTGTGGTGCTCGGCGAGCCAGTACCGGTGGTAGCCGAGGGCTTCGGTCCGGCGGGCGAGGTCGAGGGTGTTGCGCAGCGAATCGGCCACACCGCCCCCGGCCACGACGGGCGAGAGGTCGAGCACGGACAGCGGGATGTCAGGCAAAGAGGTCACGCCCTGGTACAACGCGGCGGGCCACCGATCCCTTCCCGTGACATCACTGCACCTGTCAATCGATCGAAATCAACCGCTGCGACGTGCCCGGTACTCGGTGGGGATCCCCGTTTCCACGGTACGGTTGCCCCCGAATGCGACCGTGGGAAAACCACTGAAAAGAAAGGATTGAGGGTGCCGCGTCCGGAGCGACCTTTGGACCCCGGTGACGATCCGTTGCTGGGGTTCGCCGCCGATCTCCGGCGCCTGCGGGAGAAGGCGGGGAACCCGACGTATCGGGAGTTGGGCAGGCGCGCCCACTACTCCGCGGGCACTCTCTCCGAAGCCGCCGGCGGGAAGAAAATGCCCAGCTTGGCGGTCACGTTGGCCTACGTCCGGGCGTGCGACGGTTCCGAAGAGGAGTGGCAGGCCCGATGGCACGACGTGACCGAGCGGACACGCGACGGGGCCGATGATTCACCGGTTGCCCCACTGAATGGGGAACCGGCCCCTTATATCGGACTGACCGCATTCGGACCGGATGACGCGAGCCGATTCTTCGGTCGCGAACGACTTGTCGGAAAACTCGTCACGAGGCTTTCGGGTCAACGATTCTTGGCGGTTCTGGGGGCTTCCGGTTCCGGTAAGTCGTCCTTGCTCCGGGCGGGTCTGCTCCCGGCGCTCGCAGTGACCTCGGTGACCTCAGTGACCTCCGTGACCTTGCTGATGACCCCCGGTTCACGGCCGCTGCACGAGTGCGCAGTCCAGTTCGGCGCCGCGTCCGGCGGGCCGCTCACCGAGTTCACCGGGCATCCGCGCGACCTCGGCCTCGCCGCCCGTCGGCTGGTCGCCGACCGCGAGGGCGACGTCGTGCTGGTCGTCGACCAGTTCGAAGAGGTCTTCACGCTCTGCCAGGACGCCGACGAGCGGGCGGCCTTCCTGTCCGCGCTGGTCACCGCTACGACCGAGCCGGAGAGCCGGATCCGGGTCGTCCTCGGCATCCGCACCGACTTCTACACGCACTGCGCGCGGCATCCCGAGCTGGTCGAGGCCATGCAGGACGCGCAGGTCCTCGTCGGCCCGATGAGCACCGAGGAGCTGCGGCAGGCCATCTCGCGGCCGGCGATCGACGCCGGGTACCGCGTCGAGAACGCGCTGGTCTCGCGGCTCGTCGCCGACGCGACCGGGCAGCCCGGCGTGCTGCCGTTGCTTTCGCACGCGCTGCTGGAGACCTGGCGCCGCCGCCACGGCAACACCCTCACCCTCACCGGCTACGAGTCCACCGGCGGGATCGAACGGTCGGTCGCGCAGACCTCCGAGCACACCTTCACCGCGCTGAGCGAACACCAGCAGCGGCTGGCGAACCAAATCTTCCTGCGGATGACCGCGCTCGGCGAAGGCACCGAGGACACCAAACGCCGCATCACCCGCGACGAGGTGGACGCCGACGACCCGGACGTCGCCGTCGTGTTGGACAGGCTCGCGTCTTCGCGGCTGGTCACCCTCGACGACAACGGGATCGAGATCGCGCACGAGGCGCTGATCCGTGGCTGGCCGCGCCTGCGTGAATGGCTCGCCGAGGATCGTGAGGGGCTGCGCGTGCACCGCCAGCTCACCGAGGCGACCGACGCGTGGGAATCGGTCGGCCGTGACGACGGCTGGCTCTACCGCGGCGCACGGCTGTCCATCGCCAGGGAGTGGGCGGGGGAGCACGACAGCGCGCTGTCCCAGCGTGAACGCCGGTTCCTCGAGGCGAGCGAGGCGATCGAGAACCACGAGCAGACCGTCGCGCGGCGCCGCACCCGGCGGCTGCGCCAGCTGGTCGCGCTCCTGGCCGTCCTGCTGGTGCTGGCGACGGCGGCGATGGTGTACGCCGTCCGGGCCGAGCAGACCGCGACCGGCCAGCGCAACAGCGCGCTCGCGCAGAAGGTCGCAGGGCAGGCCATCGAGATGCGGACGACGAACCCGGCGCTGGCCGCGCAGCTCGCGCTGGCGGCGTACCGCGTCGATCCGAGCGTGGACACGCGCGGCAGCGTGCTCGGGATGTTCGAGTCGCCGTACTCGACCGGTGTCCGCGGGCACGGACACCGGGTCAACGCGACCGCCTTGCGCGGCGACGGTCAGGTGATGGTGACCGGCAGCTGGGACCAGACCGCGAAGCTGTGGGACGTCAAGGACCCCCACCGCCCGACCGAACTGGCCACGCTGTCCGGTCACACCGCGAACGTCAACTCGGTGGCGTTCAGCGCAGACGGCGCCGCGGTCGCGACGGCGGGCTGGGACAAGACCGCGCGGCTGTGGAACGTCGCCGATCCGGCGAAACCCCGGCCGGGGGTGGTGGCCGGGGAGCATCCGAGCCGGGTCAACGCGGTGGCGTTCAGCCCGAAGGCGGCGGTGCTCGCCACCGCGGACGGCGACGGCACGGTGCGCCTGTTCGACGTCCGGGATCTCGCGAAACCGGTGCCGGTGGCCACCCTCACCGGGCACACCGGCAACATCAACGGTCTCGCCTATGCCCCCGACGGGCGGACACTCGTCTCGACCGGCGCCGACAAGACCGCGAGGCTGTGGGACGTCGCCGACCCGCTCAAGGCCAGGCCACTCGGAGTGGTGAACGGACACACCGCCGGTGTCCACTCCGCGGTGTTCAGCCCGGACGGCCGGACGCTGGCCACCGCGAGCATCGACCAGACCGCGCGCCTGTGGAACGTCGCCGACCCGATGGCGCCGTCGCCGCTGGGCACGATGGCCGCGCACAAGACCATCGTGCGTTCCGTGGCGTTCAGCCCCGACGGGACGACCCTGGCCACGACCGGTTTCGACCGCGCCGCGCGACTGTGGGACGTCACCGATCCGGCGAAGCCACGAGAGAAACCGGCCCTCATCGGGCACACCGCGGCCGTGGTCTGGGCGGTGTTCTCCCCGGACGGCCGCACGCTGGTGACCGCGAGCGACGACCAGACGGTGCGGCTGTGGGATCTGCCGGGGCCCGCGATCAGCGGTCCGGCGAGGTCGGCCTGCCGGGCGGTGTTCAGCTCCGACGGGAAACTGCTGGCCACCGGCAGCCAGGACGGGGCGGTGCGCCTGGTCGACGTAGCCGACACCCGGAACCCGCGCGAGCTGAGCAAGGTCACGGGCTTCGGGCAAGGTGTCTGCGGTCTCGCGTTCAGCCCGGACGGCCGGACGCTCGCCGCCGGCTCCTGGGATCACACGATGCGGCTGATCGACGTCACCGATCCGCGCCAGCCGGTCGACACGGGCGTCTTCTACCGGCCGGAGGAGGAGATCGACCCCGTCGCGTTCAGCCCGGACGGGCGGACGCTCGCGACCGCGGGCTCGGGGCACACGGTGAAGCTGTGGGACGTGGCCGACATCCGGCGACCCGTCGAGCTCGCGACCCTCACCGGGCACGAGGACGACGTCCATTCGCTCGCGTTCAGCCCGGACGGCCGCACCCTGCTCAGCGGCGGCTGGGACCACACCGCGCGGTTGTGGGACGTCTCCATGGCGAAGGCGCCGAAGCCGCTTTCGGTACTGAAGGGGCACTCCGACACGGTGTTCTCCGTGGCCTTCAGCCCGGACGGCAAACTCGCCGCCACCGGCAGCGCCGACCGCACCGGCCGGCTTTGGGACGTGACGGACCCGGCGGCTCCCAGGGAGGTCGCGCTGCTGGCGGGGCACACCGACAACGTCATCTCGGTCGCGTTCAGCGGGGACAGGAAGACCTTCTCGACCGGCAGCTACGACCGGTCCGTGCGACTATGGGATGTCTCCGATCCGGGATCGGTCCGCGAGTCGGCGAACCTGACCGACGATGTCGACCGGGTCAACGCCGTGGCGTTCGCCCCCGATGGGCACACCCTCGCGGGTTCGGTCGCGGACGGCAGCGTGCGGTTGTGGGAGACCAGCCCCGAACGGGCCGCCGAACGCATCTGCGCGACCGTGTACCCGCGGATCACGGCAGGCGAGTGGGAACAACACCTGCCGGGGCTCGATTACCGGCCTCCGTGCCCGTGACCACGGCCGATTCGTTGTTCGGCGTTGTTGTTCGGTGAAAACGCCGTGACACCGAACAACGAAGAGGCGCTAGAAATACCCCTGGACGTGAGATGCGTCCCCACATCGTTCACTCACCGGGGGTCTGAAGGGCTCCTTCAGGGCATTCACCAGTGTCCTGAAGGAGCCCTTCAGCTTTTTCGCGCCCGCCCCTCACGCAATTCGGCACCAGGTTGCGATGGTCGGTAATGCGAACCATCGCAACCTGGTGCCGAATTGCGGGGGGTCAGGCCGCGGGGATCCAATCGGGGTTGGAAGCCAGGACGGTCAGCTGCTGGGTCGCGCGGGTCAGCGCGACGTACAGCACCCGGCGTCCGGTGGTCGACTCCGTGATGAGGTCGTTGGGCTCCACCAGTACGACGGCGTCGTACTCGAGGCCCTTGGAGTCGAGGCTGCCGACGACCTTGAGCCGCTCGTCCGAAAGCTCGGCGAGCCAGCCCTCGACCTCGGGAACCCGGTCCATGGCGGTGATCACGCCGACGGTGCCTTCGACGGTCCCCATCAGTTCCTTCACCGCGGCCTGTGTCGCCGCCTCCAGCCCGGAAGCCTCGACGGGCCGGACCTCCGGGGTGATGCCGGTCTGCCGCACCGCGCGCGGAAGCTCGTCGGCCTCGGCGTGCCCTGCGACGACCTTCGCGGCCAGGTCGAAGATCTCCGCCGAGTTCCGGTAGTTGGTGCGCAGGGTGAACCGGCGTCGCGTCGTCTTGAGCCCGAAGGCCTGATCCCGCGCCATCGCGGCCTCGGCCGGATCCGGCCACGAACTCTGCACCGGGTCGCCGACCACGGTCCAGCTCGCGTACTTGCCGCGCCGCCCGACCATCCGCCACTGCATCGGCGAGAGGTCCTGCGACTCGTCGACGACCACGTGCGAGTACTCGTCGTAGTGCTCGGGCCGGGTCGGGGCGCCGCCGCGCTCCGGGTTGACCTCGACGTTCTGGCGGGCACGGCGGCTCTTGGGCGGCGAGCCGATCAGGACGCGCAGCTCGTCGAGGAGGGCGACGTCCGCGATGGTCCAGCCGCGTGAGCGGTCGGCGAAGTCGGCCGCGAGCATGCTGATCTCGTTGCGGTTGAGCAGGCCCTTCGCCGCGGAGGCGAGCCGCTTCTCGGTGCCGAGCCACCGCAGGATCTGCGCCGGGTACAGGATCGGCCACCAGACCACCAGGAACCGGTGGAACTCGATGCGCTCGCCGAGCTCGGTGATCAGCTCGGCCTTGTCGATCTGACGGCCGTCGTCCTTCGCGTGCTGCTCGGCCTTCGCGGCGAGCGCGTCGAGCAGCAGTTCGGCGGCGCGGATCCGCGACCGGTTCGGCGGTCCGCCCGCGGTGTGCACCTTGCGGCGTACCTTGTCGAGTTCGCGCGCGTTCAGCCGCAGCACCTCGCCGCGGTAGACGATCTTCATGTCCTCGGGCGCCTCTTCCGGCGTGTCCCGCAGCGCGCGCAGCAGGATCTTGCGCATCCGCAGCGATCCCTTGATCGCCGCCAGGGGAGCCGGGTCCTGCCGGGTCGCTTCGAGGCCGTCGAGGACCTCGCCGAGCGCGCGCAGTTCGACGTTCGTCTCACCCATCGACGGCAGCACCCGCGAGATGTAGCTGGTGAACACCCCGGACGGGCCGATCACCAGCACGCCCGCGCCGCCGAGCTGGCGGCGATGGCGGTAGAGCAGGTACGCCGCGCGGTGCAGCGCGACCGCGGTCTTACCGGTGCCTGGGCCGCCGGTGATCTCCGTGACACCGCGCCACGGCGCGCGGATGACCTCGTCCTGCTCCTTCTGGATGGTCGCGACGATGTCCCGCATCTTCTCGCCACGCGACCGGCCGAGCGCGGCCATCAGCGCGCCCTCGCCCACGATCTGCATGTTCTCGGGGACCGCGTCGGCGATCAGGACGTCGTCGTCGACGTCGAGCACGTTCTGGCCGGAGCACCGGATCACCCGGCGCCGGACGACGTCCATCGGCTCCTCGGCCGTCGCCTGGTAGAACGCCGCGGCCGCGGGCGCTCGCCAGTCGGTGACGAGGTTGTCGAACTCGGCGTCGCGGATGCCGAGACGGCCGACGTAGATGTGCTCGTTGTCGAGGTGGTCGAGCCTGCCGAACACCAGTCCCTCGTACTCAGCGTCGAGGGTCTGGAGGGTCTGATTGGCGTGGTACACCATCATGTCCCGTTCGAACAGCATCGACGCCTGCTCGAAGATGGCTTCCCGCCCGGCGCCATGGCCGATCTCATAGCCCTTGGTACGCATGGCCTCAGCCTGGGCTCGCAGTTCGGCGAGCCGGGTGTAGACGGTGTCCACATGGGCTTGCTCGATGGCGATCTCGGCCCGTCTGACCCGAGGTTCGGACACGCAACGCTCCTAAACGCTTCTATCGCCTCCGAGGGCGAAGGACGACTCTACGCGAGCTGGGCGGTGGCTTCACCAAGTCCCGGCCAACGTCACGGCGGAAGGCGTTGAGGCACGATGCTCCCATGACCAGGATCGTGGCGGGGACCGCGGGCGGCAGGCGGCTGAAGGTCCCGCCGAAAGGCACGAGGCCCACGTCGGAACGCGTGCGCGAGGCGTTGTTCAACGCGCTGGAGGTCGCCGGCGAGCTGCGGGGAGCCCAGGTCCTCGATCTTTACGCCGGTTCGGGCGCGCTCGGGCTTGAGGCGTTGTCCCGCGGCGCGTCGGGCGCGCTGTTCGTCGAGTCGGACCGGCGCGCGGTCGAAGTGCTCAAGGGCAACGTCGCCGCGCTGGGGCTCGGCGGCGCGGTCCGGGCTGGAGCCGTCGAGTCCGTCGTCGCCGCACCGGCACCGGAAACGTTCGACATCGTCCTCGCCGATCCGCCCTACGCGGTGGATTCCACCCGTCTGGGGGAGGTCATGGCCGCGCTCGCGGCGGGCCGGTGGATCACCGACGGGGCGCTGCTGGTGATCGAGCGGGCCGCGCGGGACGGCGAGCCGGACTGGCCGCCGGGCTTCGAGCCGACGCGGACGAAGCGCTACGGCGACACCGCGCTCTACTGGGCCGAATATCAGGTGTGACGCCGCACCGAGAAAGCGCACAGGACGCGCAGCAGGCCCTCTGCCTTGGTAGCGTCCGCGCCATGCGGCGTGCGGTCTGTCCCGGGTCCTACGACCCGGCCACCAATGGACATCTCGACATCATCGAGCGGGCGGCCAAGCTGTTCGACGAGGTCGTCGTCGCGGTGGGGGTGAACAAGAGCAAGAAAGGCCTGTTCACCACCGAGGAGCGGATGGACATGCTGCGCGAGATCACCGCGAAGCTGCCGAACGTGCGCGTCGACTCCTGGCAGGGCCTCCTGGTCGACTACTGCCGCGAGAACGACATCGTCGCGGTCGCGAAGGGGCTGCGTTCGGTCAGCGACTTCGACTACGAACTGCAGATGGCGCAGATGAACCGCGAGCTGACCGGGCTCGAAACCCTGCTGATGGCCAACAATCCGGCGTACGGTTTCGTGTCGAGTTCGCTGGTCAAGGAGGTCACCGCGCTCGGTGGCGACATCGAGCACCTGGTGCCGCCCGTAGTGTTCAAACGCCTCACGGAGAAGTACTCCGAACGAGGTTGACCCGAACGGCGGAAGCCGTTGGTCGGGCAGTCGTGAGCGGCGGTGGAGAGTTCATCTCGACGCCTTCTGGTGAACACGCGATCGGGTTACGGTCCGAAAATGACCAACAAACGATCGCGGATCGCCGCCGCGCTGCTCGTTCTGCTCGTCACTCTTTTCAGCGGGATCAGTGGCGGGCTAGGTGCCGCCCAGGCCGCGCCCGTCTCCGTCCAGCAGAACCCTTGTGGGGATCTCACCGGGTTCAAGCACTCGTCGCTCTCGTCGCTGCCCGCCGAGGCGACGACGACGTATGACCTCATCAAGAAGGGCGGGCCGTTCCCGTACCCGGACAAGGACGGCACGGTCTTCTCGAACCGGGAGAACATCCTCCCGAAGTGCGCTTCGGCCTACTACCACGAGTACACGGTCCCCACGCCCGGCTCGCCGGACCGCGGTGCGCGCCGTATCGTCACCGGTGACGGCGGCGAGTTCTTCTACACCGGCGACCACTACAAGACCTTCTCCGTGATCGACGTCGACGGCACCCCGGCGCCGTCCTGTGGTGACACCTCGAAGCTGACGAAGATCGGCTACTCGACGCTGTCGTCCGCGGCGAAGTCCGTGGTGGACAAGGCTCGTGGCGGCGCGACCGGCACGGTCTACGAGAACCGCGAAGGTGTGCTGCCGTCGTGCGCCGCCGGCTACTACCAGCTGTTCCCGGTGGGAACGAGCGACCGCGTGATCTCAGGCAAGGGCGGCGAGATCGTCTACACGCCGGACCGCTACGCGACCTTCAAGCTGGTGAATCCCGGCGCCTGACCCGCCCGTGCAACATTTCGTGCCTCCTCGTCCGTGAGATACACCGGAACACGGACGAGGAGGCACGATGCGGTCTGGGGACGATGCGAGCTTCAGGGAGTTCGCCAGGGACAAGGCGCTGCCGCTCAGGCGGACGGCGTACCTGCTCTGCGGCGACTGGCATCTCGCGGAGGATCTGGTCCAAACCGCGCTCATCAGGCTCTACCGGGTCTGGCCGAAGGTCCGCCGGAAAGGGCCCGTCGACAACTACACGAGGCAGATCCTGATGCGCTGCTGGCTCGACGAGCGGCGGCGACCTTGGCGGAGCAGAGAGAACCGCGACGGCGTCGTCCCCGAAGAGCCCGCTGCCCCGGCCGATGCCGGGATCTCGGATTCGCTGCTTCGCGCCCTCGCCGAAGTTCCCCCGAAACAGCGCGCCGCCGTCGTGCTGCGCTACTGCGCCGATCTCCCGGTCGCGGAGGTCGCCGTCGCGCTGCGTTGTTCGGAAGGGACGGTCAGGAGCCAGGCCGCGCGAGGACTCGACGTCCTCCGCGCGGCCCTGCAGAGACAGGACGACGAGGCTGTCTCCGGGAGGAGCGCGTGATGGACGAACTCGAAAACAGGCTGCGCGGGATCACACTGGCCGAGCCGCCGCTCGGCTTCGACCCGGACGAGGTCGCCGGGACCGCCGCGAAGAAGGTGCGAAACCGGCGGGCGGCGGCGTCGACGGGGGCCGCCACGCTGGCGGTGATCGCGGCGGCGGTGGTGTTCGTGGTGCCGGGAGAAGGCCCCGCGCCACTCGCGCCGGCGGCGTCGCGGCAGGCCCCGCCCACGCCGAAGGACGACCTCCAGCACCTGAAGGACGTGGTGCCGCAGGTGATCACCGGCGCGAAGAACATCGCGGTCGGCGACTTCTCGGGGTACGGGGACCTGAAGACCGCGGAAGTCAGGTACACCGACGCCGAAGGGCGGCCGCGGGGCATCAACCTCACGATCGCCGGTCCGGTGAGCACGAAGGACGCGTATCCGCGCGAAGGCCGGTGCAAGCCGGAGACCGTCGCCGACGGGATCGGGCCGGACGGCAAGCCGATGCGGTGCGTGGAACTTCCCCAACCGGGCGGAAGCTTCGCCGTGATCTCCGAAACCGCCCCGAAGTCGGTGGACGAATGGGAAGGCGACATCATCGTCGGCCAGGGTTTCTCGACCGGGAAGGTCGCCACCCGCAACGCGATCGCCTTCCCGTCCGGCGGTGGTTCGGTCAACATCTTCGACCTCGGCACGCTGGACGACGGCCCCCGCGGTGGCCCCTCCCTGAGCGACCAGCAGCTGCTGGCGCTGATCCTGGATCCGGCGTTCGTCCCGCGGTGATCATGGCGCGCGGTACCGGGCGGGACACGCCCGGTACCGCGCGCTTTCACCCCTTACCGCGCCGATGAGGGCAAACTGGACTCAGGGAATGTGGGGATCGCTGTAGCAGTAGGTAGGGAGTGGGCCGTGTACCGGGTTTTCGAGGCGCTCGACGAGCTCGTCACCATCGTGGAGGAAGCCCGCGGCGTGCCGATGACCTCCAGTTGCGTAGTCCCGCGCGGGGACACGCTCGAACTGCTCGACGACATCCGCGACGCCCTTCCGGGTGAAGTGGACGACGCGCAGGACGTCCTCGACAAGCGTGACCAGCTGATCCAGACCGCCCGCACCGAAGCCGCGGAGACGGTCACCACGGCGAACGCCGAGGCCGACCGCACGGTCGCCGACGCGCAGGCCGAGGCCGAGCGCATCCTCGCCGACGCCCGCGCCCGCGCCGAGCAGATGATGAGCGACGCGCACGCCGAAGCCGAGCGCATGGTCGCCGCCGGACAGGCCGAGTTCCAGAACCTCACCGACCGCTCCCGTGCCGAGTCGGAGCGGATGATCCAGGCGGGCCGCGACGCCTACGAGCGCGCCATCGAGGACGGCCGCGCCGAACAGGCCCGGCTCGTCGCCCAGACCGAGGTCGTCCAGGCCGCGCACGGCGAGGCGGCACGGATCGTCGACGAGGCGCACGTCGAGGCCGACAAGCAGCGCGGCGACTGCGACGCCTACGTCGACGGAAAGCTGGCCGAGTTCTCCGAACTGCTGGCGACCACGCTGCGGACGGTCGATTCAGGGCGCAACCACCTGCGGTCCCCGGTCAACCTGCCGGGCAACAGCCGGACGTCGCTGTACGACTACCAGTCCTGACAAGTCCGTGAAGGCCTCCTTGAGGGACCCAGAGTCCCTCAAGGAGGCCTTCACGGACCGATGGCGGACCGTGCCCGAAAGTGAGTGGCGGGGCCTGCGTACCCTGATGACCGATGTCTGAGAACAAGTCGCCGCAGGCCAGGCCTGCGCAACTGGACGACCGGAACCCGTGGGTGCTCGACACCCGCGAACTCGGCCGTCATGCCGGCCTGAGCAAGGCCGTCCAACGCTCGATCCCCGTCGAGACCGCGCTCGGTGTGCCCGACGTCATCACCATCGACGCCGGCTCCAGCCTCGAACTCGACCTGATGCTCGAGTCCGTCGTCGAGGGCGTACTCGTCAGCGGCACGGCGTCCGCCGTCGCGACGGGGCACTGCTCGCGGTGCCTCGACCCGATCACCGAGGACGTCGAGGTCGACCTGACCGAGCTCTTCGCCTACCCCGGCTCCGCGACCGAGGAGACCACCGACGAGGACGAGATCCCGCGTCTGGTGGACGACCGGATCGACCTCGAACCGACGGTCCGCGACGCGGTGGTGCTGGCGCTGCCGCTGGCCCCGCTGTGCACCGAGGACTGCCAGGGTCTGTGCATCGAATGCGGTGTCAAGTGGGCCGATCTCCCGCCCGGACACGGGCATGAGAAGATAGACCCTCGGTGGGCCGCGCTGGTCGATCGTTTCGACAACGAAACGGGCGATGACCAGGCCGATGGCCCCGGAAAGCAAGCCTGACGAGCACCAGCTCGTTCCGGAGAAGCAAGTTCGCTCGCGACCGCGGGCAGACCGTCTGAAGGAGATCTACTCGTGGCCGTCCCGAAGCGGAAGATGTCGCGATCCAACACCCGCGCGCGCCGCAGCCAGTGGAAGGCGGCTCCGGTTCAGCTGGTGCCCTGCTCCAACCGCGCCTGCAAGCAGCCGAAGCTCCAGCACATCGCGTGCCCGGCCTGCGGCCAGCACAACGGTCGCCAGGTCGTCGAGCCCGCCTGATCGGCAGCTGACGACATGGGGGGCAAGTCGGCCGGTGGACCACCCGCGGACCCCGCACCACTGCTCGAAGCACTCGGGATCACGATCGAACCCGAGCTGCTGACGCTGTCGCTGACCCACCGTTCTTATGCCTATGAGAACGGTGGGTTGCCGCCGAACGAGCGTTTGGAGTTCCTCGGGGACGCGGTGCTGGGCCTGGTCGTCACCGACCACCTCTACAACACCCATCCCGAACTGGCCGAAGGTCAGCTCGCGAAACTCCGTGCCAGCGTGGTCAACATGCACGCGCTGGCCAGGGTCGCGCGCGGTCTCGGCGAAGGCGGGCTGGGCAGGCACCTGTTGCTGGGCAAGGGCGAAGAGCTCACCGGCGGCCGTGACAAGGCGAGCATCCTCGCCGACGGGCTCGAAGCCGTCATCGGCGCCGCGTACCAGCAGCACGGCATCGACGTCGCGCGCGGGCTCGTGCACCATCTGTTCGACGACCTGCTCGCCGAGGCGCCGCTGCGTGGTGCCGGCCTGGACTGGAAGACCAGCCTCCAGGAGCTGACGGCGTCGGCCGGGCTCGGCGTGCCCGAGTACAAGGTCGAGGACACCGGCCCCGATCACCGCAAGGAGTTCAGCGCCACCGTCCTCGTGGGCGGACGTGAACTCGGTTACGGCTCGGGAACGACCAAGAAGGAAGCCGAGCAGAAGGCCGCCGAGACGGCCTGGCGACAGCTTTCGGCCGAACTCGACATCGAACAGCCGCCGAAGACGACCTGAGTCCTCTTCAGCGGGACGGTTCGTTGACGCAGGAGTCGGTGAATCAGTAACGTCATCGCAGTCCGCCGCCACTGACGCGACCGTTCAGGTCGCCTGTCGAGAGGTCGGCGGATGCGTCATTTCTGCCTTGTCACAGCAACGGTTTTGGCGTTGGTGACAGGTCCTGCCACTGCTTCGGGTGCCCAGGTCGTCCGGGTGACGTCGTTGAGCGCGTTGCAGTCCGCGATCGACAAGGCCGGTCCCGGCGACGAAATCCGGCTGGCCGACGGAAGCTACTCGGCGGGCTCGGCCATCGCGATCAAACGGTCGGGAACGGCGAACGCGCCGATCACGATCACCGCGGAACACGTCGGCAAGGCCGAGATCAAGGGATCGACGGGGTTCTCGTTCTCCTCCGGGGCCTCGCATGTCGTGCTGCGCGGGTTCAAACTCCGGCACGGTGGTTCGCTGAGCGTGCCGGTGGGCGGCACGCACAACCGGCTGACCCGGCTCGACGTCCAGCTCACCGGCGGCGGCAACTGGGTCACGCTCAACGGGGACGACACCGAGTTCGACCACAACGTGCTGCAGAACCGCACCACCCAGGGTGTCTTCCTCCAGGTGCTCGGCCCGGCGAAGGACATGGCGAAGCGGGTCAAGGTGCACCACAACTACTTCTCGAACCACGGGTTCACCGGTTCGAACGGCGGCGAGTCGATCCGGTTCGGGCTGAGCCACCACCAGAAGTATTCGGCGGGCGGCGTCGTCGAGTACAACCTGTTCGAGAAGGCCGACGGGGATTCCGAGGCGATCTCCGTGAAGTCGTCGGACAACGTCATCCGGTACAACACGATCCGCGACAGCCGCGGCTTCATCGTGCTGCGCCACGGGGATCGCAGCGTGGTGGAGGGGAACATCCTGCTGGGCAGGTCCGGGATCCGCTTCCACGGCAACGATCACAAGATCGTCAACAACTACGTGCACACCACGGCGAACCGCGGGATCGTGTTCGGCTCGGGCAACGAGGCGGACAGCGGGCCGGACAGCAAACTCCACGACCGGCCCGACCGGGTCGTGGTCGCGTACAACACCGTCGTGGGGACCACCGACGCGATCCACGGCGACGGCGGTGACTTCAAGCCCAAGGACTGCGTGCTCGCGAACAACATCCTGCAGGGGACGGGAAAGCTCGTGAGCATGCCGGGCGGTTCGGACGTGAAGTACGAGGGGAACATCGCTTGGGGCGGACCCGCGGGAATGCCGTCCGGTGGCTACAAAGCCGTCGATCCGAAGCTGGTTCAGGACGGGTTGTACCGGCTGTCCTCCGGAAGCCCGGCGGTCGACGCCGGTGTCGGCTCCTACCCGTACGCGGGAACCGACTTCGATCTGCAGACGCGGTCCGGGAAGTACGACGTCGGGGCCGACGAACTGCTGCCGGGCGGGGCGCGGAAAGCCTTGACGAAGGCGGATGTCGGGCCGCTCGCGCCCTGAGCACCTCGTGAGTGGTGAGGACGGTTAGAACCGTCCTCACCACTCACGAGGGCGTCCGCCGTCCAGTGGGAGAATCGACGTCATGCCCGAACTCCCCGAGGTCGAGGTGGTCCGTGCCGGGCTCGAGGCGCATGTCTCCGGCCGGACGATCACCGAGGTCGAAGTTCTCCACGCCCGCGCGATCCGCCGCCACGAACTCGGCGCCGAGGACTTCAGCGGACGGCTCTCCGGTGTCAAGATCACCGCCGCCCGCCGCCGCGGTAAGTACCTGTGGCTGGAGCTTTCCGACGGTCAGGCCATGCTCGCGCATCTCGGCATGAGCGGTCAGATGCTCGTCCAGCCCGACGACGCGCCCGACGAGAAGCACCTTCGCGTGCGGTTCCGCTTCGCAGACAACGGACCGGAGCTGCGCTTCGTCGACCAGCGGACCTTCGGCGGGCTCGCGCTCGCGGAACTCACCGAGGTCGACGGGACGGCGTTGCCGGGCACCATCGCGCATATCGCCCGCGACCCGATGGACCCGCGGTTCGACCTCGACCAGGCCGTCCGCGCGCTGCGGTCGAGGCGGACCGAGATCAAACGCGCCCTGCTCGACCAGACCCTCGTCTCCGGTATCGGCAACATCTACGCCGACGAAGCCCTCTGGCGGTCCAAGCTCCACTGGGCCCGCCCGACCGACAGGCTCACCGCGGCCCACGGCCGCACCGTGCTCACCGCCGCCAGCGAGGTGATGGCCGAGGCGCTGGTCGCCGGCGGGACCTCGTTCGACGCGCTTTACGTCAACATCAACGGCCAGTCCGGGTACTTCGACCGCTCGCTCGACGCCTACGGTCAGGAAGGACTGCCCTGCGGCAGGTGCGGGACGGCCATCCGGCGCGACCCGTTCATGAACCGTTCGTCGTTCTCCTGCCCGCGCTGTCAGCCGAAGCCGCGCGCGAGGTGAAAACTGTCGTGTACGACGCGGGCGTCGCGTCAACTAGCATGAACGGGCACGACATGTAGGGAGTGGGATGGTGGCCGCGACCGAGCCCGGTAAGACGACGCTCGCCGAGAAGATCGACAAGCTGTTCCAGATCGTGCTGAGACCCGATCGCGAGCCGTACAGCCATGAAGAGGTCGCCAAGGCCTGCCGTGAGGCCACCGGCGAAAGCTTCTCGACGACGTACCTGTGGCAGTTGCGCACCGGTCGTCGCGACAATCCGACGAAACGCCACCTCGAGGCGCTCGCCCAGTTCTTCGGCGTCTCGCCCGCATACTTCTTCGACGACGAGCAGAGCGCCAAGATCGCCGAGGAACTCGCGCTCCTCGGTGCCCTCCGCGACGCCGGTGTCCGCGACGTCGCGCTGCGGGCCGTAACGCTTTCCCCCGACGGACTCGACACCATCAGCGACATGATCGACGCGATCGCCCGCAGGGAATCCGGACGGGGCGGACCGAAGAAGGAGGCGTGAGTGGACCGCCGCCATAAGGAGTTGTGGCGCCGCTGCCGGAGTCTCGCCGACGGCGTCACCCTTCCCGAACCCTTCGACGCCGAGGCCTTCACCGCCGGACTGGCCGCCGAACGCGGCCGCCCGATCGAATTGATGCAGGTCAGCGTTCCCTCCAGCGGCCCGTGCGGGCTGCTGATGAGCACTGAGCGCGCGGATTACATCCTCTATCCGACCAACACCACCGCCCTGCACCGGCGGCACATCCTGCTGCACGAGGTCGGCCACCTGTTGTGTGGTCACGTCGGTTCCGACGCGGGCGCCGACGGGATCGCGCTCGACGCCGCCGCCAGCAAGACCCTCATGCCGAACCTGGCACCCGAACTGGTCCGCCGGGTCCTCGGCCGCACGAGTTACAGCGCCGTCGAGGAGCAAGAGGCCGAACTGCTCGCCAGTCTCCTCGCGCAGCGCGTCGCGCGGACAGCGGTGCGCGGCGCTGCGCGTCTCGACGAGAGCGGGAGCGACCTCGCCGGCGGGATGGCCAGGGTCGACAATCTCTTCGGCAGCCGGAAACGGCGCCTGCCGTGACCGAAACCATCGCGTACTTCTGCTGCGTGGTGGCTTTCGCGGGTTTCGGATACAAGCTGATCCAGGCCCGGCACACCCAGCCGCTACGGCGGATGTGGTTTCTCAGCGCCTTCGGGATGTGCATCGCGGGCGGCATCATGCTGCTCACCCCGGCGATCGAGAACGCAGTCGGCGTCGAAGAACCCATCGGCAGTCTGCTGAACCTCGCGGCCGACCTGCTCAAGATCGGCGCGATGGCCTTCGCGGTCGCGTTCGCGCATTCGCTGAAACTGGGGGAGGGCAAGCGGATCGGGTGGCACACGCTGCTGTCCTGGATCGTCGTGGCCGCCGAGATCGCGCTCTTCCTCCTCTCCGACAGCCACCGCGTCGGCGAGCACACCGCCGCCGGGCCGGGCAGGCTCGGCTGGTTCGTCGCCTACAACGTTGTTTTCCTCTTCTACGGTCTGATCAGCCTGCTGACCTTCTCGATCGTCTTCGCCCGCTTCGCGCGCCATGCCGATCCTGGCCCGCTTCGCACCGGGCTGTGGCTGCTCGTCGGTGGCGGGGTGTCCGCGCTGGGCTGGACCTTCTGGGACGTCGATGACATCTACATCCTCGCCACCACCGGTGAGGTGAACGCCGGTGAGGACACGTTCTCGGCGATCTTGGCGGCGTTGAGCGTCGGGCTCGCCGGGGCGGGCGCGACGCTCAGCGTGTGGGGGCCCGCGCTGGCCACCCCGTTCCGCCTGATCGGCACGTACCGGACGTACCGCCGGATCGAACCGTTGTGGACCGCGCTGCGCGAAGCCGTCCCGGGAATCGCGCTGGACCCGGGTCCCGGTATGCCGGGCGGTGTCGAATTCGCCCTGTACCGAAGGGTCATCGAGATCCGGGACGGCCATCTCGCGCTGCGGCCCTACTTCGATCCGGACGTCCCGCCGGTCGCGGAAGCCGAAGCACGCAAGGCGAAGATCCCCGAAGCCCGCGTCCCCGCGACGATCGAGGCCGCGGCTTTGGCCGCCGCGCTCGTCGCCTCCGAGGCGGGCCGCCGGTACGCCCCCGACGACGTTCCGGCGGCCTACCTCGACGAGCCGGACATCGCCACCGAAGCGGCGTGGCTGGTGGAGGTCACGCGGGCCTGGCGGCGGTCCATCGTGGTCGGTCGCATCCGAGACCGGGCCCGGGAATCCCTTGCGGTCCAGGCATAGCCGACACGAACTCCTCGGTGCGCAAGGACTTCAGACCGTGACGCGGCGCATCGTGGCGAACCCGCCGGCGCCGGCGATGGCCACCAGCACCGCGAGCACCCCGGTCAGTCCGCCGACGGTCAGCGTGCTGAAGAACGTGCCGAGCTTCGACCACGAGTCGGTCCAGCTGAGCAGCAGCACCACACCCAGCAGCACCAGGACCTGCGCGGCGGCGAACAGGACCACGCCCACCACCGATGCGCGCCGGTAGATCAGGCCGTACCACATGCCGTAGAGGAACATCAGCGTCAGGGACACGAACGCCGTGAGCAGGGTCAGGTACCAGGGGCCGTCGAGCAGCCACGGCACCCGGAAGTAGTGGAGGCCGAGCCCCCATCCGCCGGTCGCGTCTTCGATCGCCTGGAACACGGCGATCCCCACCGCGTACACCGCGGACAGCCCGGCGACCAGCAGGACCGTCCCCAGGTAGTACGACCGCCTCGACAAGCCGAGCGCGAGCCCGAACGGCAGCGACTTCGTCATGCTCAATGCGCCGCAGACGAGCATGAACACGAACAGCGTGAACAGGCCGCCGGAGTAGTTGTCGGCCGGTTTTCCGGGAATCAGCGAGAAAATGGCGAGGTTCACCCCGAAGGCGAAGAGCGTGACGCCGACCGGGAGGACCAGGTACTGAAGCCGGTCCACCAGGTGGTAACGCACGACTTTGACCAGAGTGTTCATGCGGACGCCTCCTCTGCGGTCTGTCCGTTGGAGGTGTGCACCATCAACTGCTGCAAGGAAAGCGGTTCGAGTTTCAGGTGCAGTGCCTGAGCCCGCGCCTTCGCGGCGGCGTCGAGCGCGTCGGCGACGGTGACCGAAGCCCGCGAACCGATCTTGCGGCGGTGCAGCACCCGGCGGCCGGCGACGAAGTCGTCCACCGCGAGGGCGGGACCGCTGACCGTGGCGGCCGAGCCGCGCAGGTCGTCGGCGGGCGCGTCGAGGACGACGCGGCCCTTGTCGATCATCACGACGTGCTCCAGCAGATCGGCCACCTCGTCGATCAGGTGTGTGGAGAGCAGGACCGTGCGTGGATGCGTCGAATAGTCGTCGAGCAACCGGTCGTAGAACAGTTGCCGCGCGACCGCGTCGAGGCCCGCGTACGGTTCGTCGAGCAGCGTGAGCTCCGCTCGTGCCGCCAGTCCGATCGTGATCGACAGCGCCGAGCGCATCCCTCGTGAGAGTTTCTTGATCGGCCGCTTCGTCGGCAGGTCGAAGTCGCGGAGCAGCGTGTCGGCCAGTTCCGCGTCCCAGTTCGGGTAGAACCACGACGCCGCCGAAAGAGCGTGCCGCACCTTGAAGTCCGGGAACTGCTGGTCCTCGCGGACGAGCACCAGGCGCCGCAGCACCCGCTCGTTCTCGACCGGGCTTTCGCCGAACACGCGGACCGAGCCCGTGCTGGCGAACTCCTGCGCGGTGACGATGCGCAGGAAGGTGCTCTTGCCCGCGCCGTTGCGGCCCAGCAGGCCGGTGATCTTGCCTTCTTCGATGTCGACCGAGACATCGCCGAGCGCGAGATGGTCGCCGTAGCGCCGGGTCAGGCCGGTGGTCGAAATGGTCGGCGTCATGCGGCGGGTCCTCCGTTCCGGTGTCCGTTCCCGCGGATGAGCGAGATCAAGGTTTCGTCGTCGATGCCGAGGCGCCTCGCTTCGATGAGCATCGGGTCGAGGTACTGCTCGGCGAACCGTTGCCGCCGGTCGGTGAGCAGCTTCTGCCGCGCTCCGGTGGCGACGAACATGCCGATACCGCGTCGTTTCTCGAGCAGTCCTTCGTCGGCGAGCACGTTGATCCCCTTGGCCGCCGTCGCCGGATTGATCCGGTAGAAGGCGGCGAGTTCGTTGGTTGACGGCACGCGTTCCCCCTCGGCCAGGCTTCCCTCGGCGATGTCGTCGGCGATCTGTTCGGCGATCTGCGCGAACAGTGGTGTTCCTTCGTCGAGCACGACACCTCCGTCCCAGTCTCCGAGCACCTTCGTGGGTGCTGTGGTTCATTACTGGACTAAGTAACCCATGAACCACATGCTCGACGCAAGTGGCTTCCGCCGTGCGCACTACTGTGCAATGCGTGGTACCTTCTGTTGCGTAAGACTGGGAGGGACGCGACTGTGGAGATCAGTCAGCTACTTAAAGGCGTGCTGGACCTCGCCGTTCTCGCGGTGCTTCGCGGAGAGGACGGCTATGGCTACGACGTGCTCCGAAGACTCCGTGTCGCGGGGTTGCAGGAAGTGGGCGACGCTTCGGTGTACGGGACGCTTCGGCGGCTGTACAAGGCAGGCCTGCTGACGTCCTATGTGGTGCCGAGCGAGGAAGGCCCGCACCGCAAGTACTACAGCCTCAACGAGCCGGGGCGCCGACGCCTCGAAGAGTCGGGGCAGACCTGGCGGACTTTCGCCACGACAATGAACAGCCTGTTGGGAGAGGCAGCATGAGCACGCAGAATCCGACCGCCGTGCGGACGTATCTGGCGAGGGTCAGGAGCGCGCTCGCCGACCTTCCCGAGAGCGAAGTCGAGGAGATCCTCGAAGACGTCCGGCCCCATCTCGCCGAGATGGAAGCCGAATTGGGGGACAATCCCAAGGTCGACGCCTTGATCGAGCGTTTGGGCAGCCCCGAGAGTTACGCCGCCGAACTGCGAGCCTCCGGCGGCTACCCGCCGCGTCCGGCCGAAGCGGGCGACGAAACCACCGTGCTGAAGGTGAAGAGCGGGATCGGCGGAACGTGATTCGCGTTCTGGGGCCTGGTGTTCTCCGTCGGCGGATTCGCGCTGTTCGGCTTCGCGGCCGCGATCTGGGTTCGGGTGGAACCGTTGCTGTGCCTGCTTTTCATCGCACCGGTGCTCGCGATCAGTGTCGCCTACGTGGTGCGCAAGGGCGTCGCCCCGATCGCGGAACTGCCTGAGGTGATCAAGCTCCGCGAGGTCGCGACGTCGTTCCAGGCCAACCGGGAAGGCAAGGGGTTGAAGTACTTCCGCACGCTCAAGCCGGCGTGGTGGGTGCTGTGCGGGGCGGTGCTGGTCGTGTTCGGTCTCCTGCTCGTGGTTCGCGACGCCGAGGCCGTGCTGCTGCTGCCGCTGATGCTGCTGGCGGCCGTCGCGGTGGTCTGGGCTGGGCCGAGGCTGAAGGCCGACCGGCGGCTGCTGTGGCTGGCCGTGCCGATCTCGGCGTTCGTCGTCGGCAGCATGCTCGGCGGTGCGGGCGCGGCGGTCGACCTGATCGCGAAGCGTTCGTACGGCGGAGGTCCCTACAACAGCGGCTACACGCCGAGCTACAACGACAACTACGGCAACCCGCAGTTGATGTACGGCAGTCAGGACGTCGAGAACATCTACGCGTTCGACGCCGAAGGCAAGCCGCTGACCGAGATCTACCTTTACGACGAGAACGGCCGTCCGCTCAGCACGACCCGGTACGCGTGCGAGCGGAGCACGGGCGAGAAGCGGAAGGTCGGCGACGACAACCGCTATCCGCGCCCGCGGCTCGAACGGGGAGTCCAGGACAGCGACGGAAACCTCAACGGCTACAACGGTTCTCGCGGCTATTGTCAGGAAAGGGCCGACGTGCCGTTCAGCGCGGCGATCCCGAAGGGCGCGCCGGTGCCGCCTTCCTCCTCGGCCGTGCCGCCGCCGTCGTCTTCCGTGGCGCCGCCGTCGAACTCCACCAAGCCGACGAGCTAGGTGGTCCGGGTGGAGGCGGACGTCGGGGGCCGCCTCCACCCGCCTCGTGAGTGGTGAGGACGGTTCTGGCGGACCGGTATTTGCTCACCTACTGGACCTGACCCCGTCTTGGTGCCGCAGTTGTGTCGGCCGTCGGGTTTGAGTTGCACAGGCTTGATCAACGGAGGATTCGGGACGTTGAGTGTCTCGGATCTTCTGTTGATCATGGTCCGGGACGGGGGTCACCTCGCGTTGATGAAGGAATCGGGACGTTGAGTGTCCTAATTCCTTCATCAACGGTCTCGGTACCCGCTGGGATCGTCGTCCTCGTGCAGGTCAGCAGCAGGTAGGCGAATACCGGTCCGTTCCAACCGTCCTCACCACTCACGAGGCAAATACGGATGCGCACTCCCGATTCGGGCCGTACCCTCCGGGACAACGCGCTGACGGAGACGAGTAGCCAAGGGAGCACGCGAGCCCAGAGAGCCGCCGGTAGCTGGGAAGGCGGCCTCGCGCCCTTCGGTGAAGACCCTCCCGAGTGCGGGGAGGAACGGCGTCCGCGCCCCATGCCCCGCCGTCCGGCCCTCGTCACGGGCCTTCGAGGCCGCCGCTCGTCGTGGGCGGCGGTGAAAGTGCGGTGGTACCGCGAGTTCCCTTCTCGCCCGCACTCCCAAGGGGTCGCGCATATCCGTACAGGAGTTGTGATGATCTCGCGTGTCCTCGCCGCCGACCTGCCCCGGCACGTCGGCGGCCGTGTTCGCATCGCCGGCTGGGTGCACCGCCGGCGCCGCCTGAAAACCGTCACCTTCCTGGTGATCCGGGACCGTTCCGGACTCGCCCAGGCGGTCCTCGCCGAACCTGGTGGCCCACCGGAAGAAACCGTCATCGAGGTCGAAGGGCTCGTCACCGCGAACCCCCAGGCACCGGGCGGCCTGGAACTCACCGAGCCGTCGGTCGGGCTGCTATCCGAACCCGCAGAACCGCCGCCGTTCGACCTCTACCGGCCGTCGGTGCGGGCCGCGTTGCCCACGGTGCTGGACAACGCCGCCGTCGCGTTGCGGCATCCGCGGCCGAAGGAGGTCTTCACGATCGCGGCGGCGAGCGTCGCCGGGTTCCGGTCGGCGCTCGACGGTCTCGGATTCACCGAAACCCATACCCCCAAGATCGTCTCGTCGGCCACGGAGTCCGGCGCGAACGTCTTCGGCATCGACTACTTCGGTCAGCGGGCTTTCCTGGCGCAGTCGCCGCAGTTCTACAAACAGGCGCTGGTCGGGGTTTTCGAGCGGGTCTACGAGGTCGGACCGGTCTTCCGCGCAGAACCGCACGACACCGCGCGGCATCTCGCGCAGTACACCAGCCTCGACGCCGAGCTCGGTTTCATCGATGGCCACCACGACGTGATGACGGTGCTGCGGGAGACGATCGCGGGGATGGCCGCCGCTGTTCCGGAGGCGGGAGTCGAGGTGCCCGAGGAGATTCCGATGATCCACTTCGCGGAGGCCCAAGAGCTGATCGCGCGGCTGTCGGGCGAAGACCCGCGCGGCGAGCCCGACCTCGCGCCCGCGCACGAGCGGCTGCTTTCGGACTGGGCGCTGCGCGAACACGGATCGGAATTCCTGTTCGTCACGGGGTATCCGATGGTGAAGCGGCCGTTCTACACGCATCCGGACCCGGAGCGGCCCGGGTACTCCAACAGTTTCGACCTGCTCTTCCGCGGGCTGGAACTGGTGACCGGGGGCCAGCGGCTGCACCGGCACGCGGACTACCTCGCCGCGCTGGCGGCACGGGGTGAGTCCGCCGGGCCGTATCGGGACTATCTGGCGGTTTTCGCGCACGGGATGCCGCCGCACGGCGGGTTCGCGCTCGGTCTCGAACGCTGGACCGCCCGGCTGCTCGGACTGCCCAACGTCCGACAGGCGACGCTCTTCCCGCGAGACCTGCACCGCCTGACCCCGTGAACGGCGCGAGCCGGCACCTCGCTAAGAGGTGCCGGCTCGCGGGGGATCCGGCTCAGTGGTTGAACGCACTCCTGGCGGCCAGATCGGCCAGCAGGGCGCGGCCCTTCTCGGCGTTGCGCGGCTGGGCCAGGACGTCGTAACGCCGGGCGACCAGCTGGCTCTGCGAGATGAACCCGCGCTTGTTCTTCGAGGCCGCGTATCCCAGCGCGCCGAACAGCAGGTTGAACCCGATACCGCCGACCAGGCCGACGACGATCGGCACCAGTCCGGCGCCCGGGTTCAGTAGGCTCAGCACGAGGCCGAGGAACATACCGAACATCGCGCCGGAAAGCGCCGAGCTGGTCAGCACCTTGCTCCAGCCCATCCGCCCGGCGATCCGCTCCACCAGGATCGGTTCGACACCGACGATGGTGACGTCCGTGATCGGGAAGTCCGTTCCCGCGAGGTGGTCGACGGCACGCTGCGCTTCGGAGTACGACTCGTACGAGCCGATCGGCCACCCACTGGGCATCGTCGGGAGCTGAGCCCGTCCCTGGGGCTCGGTGAACGTGGTCTGCTGCGTGAATGCCTGTGTCATTCCTTCTCACCTCTCTTGATCCGTACAACGTCCCGGATGCGCGGATCTCCTCCCGATGCGGCGGGATTCACAGCATCTTCTCAGCCGGGCATCACAGACAATCCGCCCAGGGATCAACTACGGTGATCAATGGGTAGCAAACCAGACCATTGAATGAGTTGACGGTGTCGGGTCGACCCGGTAGGAAGAAGCCGTAAAGGTACCGCATCGAACCTTTAGGTGAGGCTGATGGCGAACAGGCGCGGGATGCTCACACTGGATCGGCTCCGGGAACTGGTCGAGGACGGCACCGTCGACACGGTGCTCGTGGCGATCACCGACATGCAGGGCAGGCTGCAGGGCAAGCGCTGTGCCGCCGAGTACTTCCTCAACGAGGTCGTCGAGCACGCCACCGAAGCGTGCAACTACCTGCTCGCGGTCGACGTGGACATGAACACCGTCGACGGCTACGCGATGTCTTCCTGGGAGACCGGCTACGGCGACTTCGTCATGCGCCCGGACTTCGACACACTGCGCCTGCTCCCGTGGCAGGAGGGCACCGCGCTCGTCCTCGCCGACCTCGAACGGGTGCAGGGCGGCGCCGTGGCCCCGTCGCCGCGCCAGATCCTGCGCGGCCAGCTCGACAGGCTCGCCGCGCGCGGGCTCGCCGCCTACGTCGGCACCGAACTGGAGTTCATCGTCTTCGACGACACCTTCGAGTCGGCCTGGGACAAGCGGTACCAGGACCTTCGCCCGGCCAACCAGTACAACGTCGACTACTCGATGCTCGGCACCGCCCGGATCGAGCCGCTGCTGCGCCGCATCCGCAACGACATGGGCGGGGCGGGACTGTACGTCGAGTCGGCCAAGGGCGAGTGCAATCCCGGCCAGCACGAGATCGCGTTCCGTTACGCCGACGCGCTGACCACCTGCGACAACCACAGCGTCTACAAGACCGGGTCCAAGGAGATCGCCGCGCAGGAGGGCAAGAGCCTCACGTTCATGGCGAAGTACAACGAACGCGAGGGCAACTCGTGTCACATCCACATCAGCCTGCGCTCCGCCGCGGGTGAGCCCGTCCTGGCGGGCGACGGTCCCGGCGGGTTCTCGCCGCTGATGGAGCACTTCCTCGCCGGCCAGCTCGCCGGACTGCGCGAGCTGACCTACTTCTTCGCGCCGAACATCAACTCCTACAAGCGTTTCGTTCCCGGAAGCTTCGCGCCGACGGCTGTCGCGTGGGGCACCGACAACCGCACGTGCGCGCTCCGCGTCGTCGGGCACGGGGACTCGCTGCGTACCGAGAACCGCGTCCCCGGCGGCGACGTGAACCCGTACCTCGCGGTGGCCGCGCTGATCGCGGCGGGGTTGCACGGCATCGAGAACGAGCTGGAGCTGGAGCCGGAGTTCCACGGCAACGCCTACGGTTCCGGCAAGCCGACCGTGCCGACGACCTTGCGAGAGTCCGCGGCGCTGCTGGAGTGGAGCGAACTCGCCAGGTCCGCGTTCGGGGACGAGGTCATCGACCACTACCTGAACGCGGCGAAGGTCGAACTCGCCGCGTACGACGCCGCCGTCACCGACTGGGAGAGGATCCGTGGCTTCGAACGGCTCTGAACCCCTGATCGGGCTCACCTCCTACCTCGAGCCCGCGAAGTTCCTGGTGTGGGAGACCGAAGCCGCACTGCTGCACCGGGTCTACGTCGACGGGATCGTCGCGGCGGGCGGGATCCCGGTCCTGCTGCCGCCGGTGAGCGCGGCACACGATCGGCTGATGTCCGCCGTGGACGGTCTCGTGCTGGTCGGCGGCGCCGACGTCGACCCCGCGCGCTACGGCCAGGAGCGGCACGCGACGACGTACACGAGGCCGAACCGGGACGCGTTCGAGTTCGGCCTGCTGCGGTCCGCGATGGACAGTGGCAAACCGGTGCTCGGCGTGTGCCGGGGGCTGCAGGTGCTCAGCGTCGCGCTGGGCGGCACGCTCGCGCAGCACCTGCCGGACACTTTGGACACCGAGGATCACCAGCCCGCGCCCGCGACCTTCGGCACCACTACGGTGTCCCTTGCCGAGGGCAGCCGGGTCGCGTCGATCCTCGGCGCCGAGACCAAGGTGTCGTGTTACCACCATCAGGCGATCGACAGGCTCGGCGACGGGCTGGTCCCGGTCGGCTGGGCCGCCGACGGGACCATCGAGGCGGCCGAACTTCCCGGCGACGGGTTCGTCCTCGGCGTCCAATGGCATCCCGAACAGAATCCCGACGACATCAGGCTTTTCGAGGCGCTGGTGGAAGCCGCTAAGGAGCGCACATGACCACGTTCGAGGTGATCAACCCCGCCACCGAGGAGGTGGTGAGGTCGGTCGAGCTGACCTCGGCCGAGGAGACCGACGCGGCGATCGCCCGTGCGCAGGCCGCGTTCCCCGCCTGGCGCGCCGTGGCCCCCGGCGACCGGGCGCGGCTGCTACGCCGGTTCGCCGACGCCGTCGACGCCGACATCGAGAACCTCGCCCGGCTGGAGGTCGTCAACGCCGGCCACACGATCGGCAACGCGCGCTGGGAAGCGGGCAACGTCCGCGATGTGCTGACGTACTACTCGGCGTCGCCCGAACGGTTGAGCGGCAGGCAGATCCCGGTGCCCGGTGGCGTGAACATGACGTTCCACGAGCCGCTCGGCGTGGTCGGGGTGATCGTGCCGTGGAACTTCCCGATGCCCATCGCGGGCTGGGGATTCGCGCCCGCGCTCGCCGCAGGGAACACCGTCGTGCTCAAACCCGCCGAACTCACCCCGCTGACCGCGATCCGCCTCGGCGAACTCGCCCGCGAGGCGGGGATCCCCGAAGACGTCTTCCAGGTGCTTCCCGGCAAGGGTTCCGTGGTGGGACAGCGCTTCGTGGACCACCCGGCGGTGCGGAAGGTGGTGTTCACCGGCTCGACCGAGGTCGGCAAGCGGATCATGGCGGGTTGCGCCGCGCGGGTGAAGCGGGTGACCCTGGAGCTCGGCGGCAAGAACGCGAACATCGTCTTCGCCGACGCCGACCTGGAAAAGGCCGCGGCCACCGCGCCGTACGGCGTCTTCGACAACGCCGGGCAGGACTGCTGCGCGCGGTCGCTGATCCTGGTGCAGTGGAGCGCGTACGAGAAGTTCATGGAGCTGCTGGAACCCGCGGTGAACGGCGTCGTCGTGGGGGATCCGCGGCTGGAAGTGACCGAGATGGGGCCGCTGATCTCGGCGGGACATCACGCGAAGGTCTCGTCCTATGTGGACGCCTCCGCGCCGGTCGCCTTCCGGGGCAACGCGCCCGCCGGCCCTGGCTACTGGTTCGCGCCGACCGTCGTCACCCCGCCGGACCTGCGGCATCCGCTGGCGTCGGACGAGATCTTCGGCCCGGTCGTCGCCGTGGTCCCGTTCGCGGAGGAGGCGGACGCGGTGACCATGGCCAACCACACCGAATACGGGCTGTCCGGCTCGATCTGGACCCGCGACGTCGGCCGCGCCTTCCGCGTCGCGCGTGGCGTCGAAGCCGGGAACCTTTCGGTCAACTCGCATTCGTCCGTCCGGTACTGGACGCCGTTCGGCGGGTTCAAGCAGTCGGGGCTGGGCCGTGAACTCGGCCCGGACGCCGTCGACGCCTTCACCGAGACCAAAAATGTATTCATCAGCACGGAGGAATAGATGGTTCAGCGTTTCGAGGGCCGCGTCGCGGTCATCACCGGCGGCAGCAGCGGAATCGGCCTCGCCACCGCACGGCGGCTGGCGAGCGAAGGCGCGAAAGTCGTCATCGGCGACATCTCCGCCGAGACGGGCAAAGCAGCGGCAGACGAGGTCGGCGGTCTGTTCGTGCAGGCCGACGTCACCGACGCCGACCAGGTCGAGGCCCTCTTCCAGACCACTGTGGACACCTTCGGCTCGGTCGACGTCGCGTTCAACAACGCCGGCATCTCCCCACCCGAGGACGACTCGATCCTCACCACGGGCATCGACGCGTGGGAGAAGGTGCAGAAGGTCAACCTGACCTCGGTGTACCTGTGCTGCAAGGCGGTACTGCCGCATATGCAGCGGCAGGGCAAGGGCTCGATCATCAACACGGCGTCTTTCGTCGCGGTCATGGGCGCGGCGACGTCGCAGATCTCCTACACCGCGTCCAAGGGCGGGGTGCTGGCGATGAGCCGTGAACTGGGCGTGCAGTTCGCGCGGGAGAACATCCGGGTGAACGCGCTGTGCCCGGGTCCGGTGAACACCCCGCTGCTGAAGGAACTGTTCGCGAAGGACCCCGAGCGCGCCGCGCGGCGGCTGGTGCACGTGCCGGTCGGGCGGTTCGCGGAACCGGAGGAGATCGCGGCCGCGGTCGCGTTCCTGGCGAGCGACGACGCGTCGTTCATCACGGCTTCGCAGTTCCTTGTGGACGGTGGGATCTCGGGCGCCTACGTCACCCCCCTCTGACCCCCCTTGCGCATTTAATCCTCTACTTGCGCCAGTGTCCTCGGTCGCGCTGTCCGTGAAGGCCTCCTTGAGGGACCCAGAGTCCCTCAAGGAGGCCTTCACGGACTTGCCCGGGTAGCGCGTCACTCGTCCCGGTGGCCGGGATGGCGGCCCGCTGACCTGCGCTGTAGTCCTGAGACGCGGAGCCGGACGGTTCCGCGATCAGAGAAGCGCGGGAGGCCCGAAGAATGACCCGGCAGATGAGCACCGCCATGCGCGACTGCATCGACCTGTGCAACGAGTGTCACGTCAGGTGCGAGGAGATGATGACGCGCTGCATGGAGGTCGGCGGCGCCAAACTCGGCATGATGATGGTGACCTGCGCGGACATGTCCCGCATGTGCGCCGACATGATGATGCGCTGTTCGGCCATGATCGCCGACCTCGAGATGATGCGCATGTGCGCGAAGATGTGCGGTCTGGCCTCCCAGATGATGCGCATGTGCGCCCAGGAGTGCGCCCGGACCGGCGACCCCGAGCTGGCCGAAGCCGCCGACATGATGACCCGCTGCGCCGAGCTCTGCGGCACCATCACCGCCGAGATGATGATGGAGAACGCGTAACTCGCGTGATCAGGCCCGTAACTCGCGTGATCAGAGCCGTGACTCACGAGTTCCGGCTTCCATCACGCGAGTTCCGGCTCTGATCACGCGAGTTCCGTCTCGCCGGGCACGTCGAGTGTCGGGGCGAACGGGGAAAGTGACGTGCCCGGCCGGAAGTAGACGGGCGCTGAACACGCCAGGTACGGTGTGCGCACAACTACAGACAGGGCCGTCGAGCTGGAGCGGGAGAGCCCCCATGAATGTGGTGGGGCACCGAAGGAGCAAACTCCCCGGAATCTCTCAGGTATCCACTACCGCTTCACGCGAGGCCACTCTGGAAAGCAGGCGCGCAAGTGCGCCTCACCCAAGGTGAAAGCCACCCTCAGCGGTGGTGAAACTCTCAGGTGCCATGACAGAGGGGGAGTTCCCAGCGCACCGGTCTATCCGGCGCCTGACCCAAGGAGCTCCCTTGACCAGTACGTCCTTCGACGACCGGCACATCGGCCCCTCGGAGTCCGAGCAGGCCAAGATGCTCGCCGAGGTCGGCTATGGCAGTCTCGATGCCCTGGTGCAGGCCGCGGTGCCGTCCGCGATCCGGGTCACCCGTGACCTCGAACTCCCGCCCGCCGCGTCCGAAGAGGACGCCATCGCCGAGCTTCGCGCGCTCGCCGCGCTCAACAAGCCGATGACGCAGATGATCGGCCTCGGTTTCCACGACACCGTCACCCCGGCGGTCATCCGCCGCAACGTGCTGGAGAACCCGGCCTGGTACACGGCGTACACGCCGTATCAGCCGGAGATCTCGCAGGGCCGTCTCGAAGCCCTCCTCAACTTCCAGACCATGGTCTCCGAGCTGGCCGGTCTCGCCACCGCGAACGCTTCCCTGCTCGACGAGTCCACGGCCGTCGCTGAGGCCGTCATGCTGATGCGCCGCGCGTCCAAGGCGAAGTCGAACAAGGTCGTCCTCGACGCCGAGTGCCTGCCGCAGACCATCGCCGTCGTCCGCACCCGCGCCGAGGCGATGGGCGTCGAGGTCGAGGTCCGTGACCTGCTCACCGGCCTGCCGGAGGAGTTCTTCGGTGTCGCCGTCCAGTACCCGGGTGCCTCCGGCGTGCTGCGCGGCGCGGGCTTCTACTCCGCCATCTCCGAGACCGCGAAGGCCGCCGGCGCGCTGTACACCGTCGCCGCCGACCTGCTCGCCCTCACGCTGGTCACCGCGCCGGGTGAGTTCGGCGCGGACATCGCCGCCGGGTCGACCCAGCGCTTCGGCGTCCCGCTCGGCTACGGCGGACCGCACGCCGGGTACATGGCCGTCCGCGCCGGGCTCGAGCGTTCGCTGCCGGGCCGCCTCGTCGGTGTCTCGGTCGACGCCGACGGCAACCCCGCCTACCGTCTCGCGCTGCAGACCCGTGAGCAGCACATCCGCCGCGAGAAGGCGACCTCCAACATCTGCACCGCGCAGGTCCTGCCCGCCGTGCTCGCCGCGATGTACGCGGTCTACCACGGTCCGGACGGCCTCAAGCGCATCGCGACCCGTGTCCACGAACTCGCCGCCGGTCTCGCCGACGCCCTTCGCAAGGGCGGCGTCGAGGTCGTCCACGAGGGCTTCTTCGACACCGTCCTCGCCCGTATGCCCGGCCAGGCCGAAGCGGTCGTCGCCGTGGCCCGCGAGAACGGCATCAACCTCGGTCCGGTCGACGCCGACCACGTCCGCATCGCCGTCGACGAGGTCACCACGCCCGCGATCATCGCCAAGGTGCTGAACGCCTTCGGCATCGACGCCACGGTCGCCGAAGCCCGCGCGGTGCCCACCGGTCTCGACCGCGAGAGCGAGTACCTCACCCACGAGGTCTTCCACTCCCACCGCTCCGAGACCGCGATGCTGCGCTACCTGCGCGGTCTGTCCGATCTGGACTACGCGCTCGACCGCGGCATGATCCCGCTCGGCTCCTGCACGATGAAGCTCAACGCCACCACCGAGATGGAGCCGATCAGCTGGCGCGAGTTCGCGGGCATCCACCCGTTCGCCCCCGCTGACCAGGCCGAGGGCTACCACGTGCTGGTCGAGCAGTTGTCGGGCTGGCTGGCCGAGGTCACCGGCTACGACAAGGTGTCGCTGCAGCCGAACGCGGGCAGCCAGGGCGAGCTCGCCGGCCTGCTGGCGATCCGCGCCTACCACCACGCCAATGGTCAGCAGGAGCGCGAGGTCTGCCTGATCCCGTCGTCCGCGCACGGCACGAACGCCGCCTCCGCGGTCATGGCCGGGATGCGTGTCGTCGTGGTCAAGTGCACCGACGAGGGCAACGTCGACCTCGAAGACCTCCGCGCCAAGGTGGACGCGAACCGCGACACGCTCTCGGCGATCATGGTCACGTACCCGTCCACCCACGGCGTGTACGAGAACGGCATCGACGAGCTGGCCAAGATCGTCCACGACGCGGGTGGCCAGGTCTACGTCGACGGCGCGAACCTCAACGCGCTGCTGGGTCTCGCCAAGCCGGGTGAGTTCGGCGGCGACGTCTCGCACCTGAACCTGCACAAGACCTTCTGCATCCCGCACGGTGGCGGCGGTCCCGGCGTCGGCCCGGTCGCGGTCCGCGCGCACCTCGCGGCGTACCTGCCGAACCACCCGCTGCTGGAGAAGGCCGGTCCCGAGACCGGCGTCGGCCCGATCAGCGCCGCCCCGTACGGCTCGGCCTCGATCCTGCCGATCTCGTGGGCGTACGTCCGCATGATGGGCGCCGGTGGTCTCACCGCCGCGACGCAGGTCGCCGTTCTCGCCGCGAACTACGTGGCCAAGCGCCTCAACCAGCACTACCCGGTGCTCTACACCGGCCAGGACGGCCTGGTCGCGCACGAGTGCATCCTCGACCTGCGTGGTCTCACCAAGGAGACCGGTGTCAGCGTCGACGACGTCGCGAAGCGCCTGATCGACTACGGCTTCCACGCCCCGACCATGTCGTTCCCGGTCGCGGGCACGCTGATGGTCGAGCCGACCGAGTCCGAGGACCTTGGCGAGATCGATCGCTTCATCGAAGCGATGATCGCCATCCGCGCGGAGATCGACGCCGTCGCGCAGGGCCGCTGGGCCGCGGACGACAGCCCGCTGCGCAACGCCCCGCACACCGCCGAGACCCTGGTCGGCGACTGGGACCTGCCGTACGACCGCGAACTGGCGGTGTACCCCGCCGGGGTGAACCGCAAGTCCAAGTACTGGCCCCCGGTGCGCCGCATCGACGGTGCGCGCGGGGACCGTAACCTCGTCTGCTCCTGCCCGCCGCTCAACGCCTACGAGAACTGAGGCACTTGATGTCGAAAGAGACGTCCCTGCACGGAGTCCACAAAGGACTGGGTGCGCTGTTCACCGACTTCGCGGGCTGGTCGATGCCGATCCGCTATTCCAGCGAACTGGCGGAGCACAAGGCGGTCCGCGAGGCCGCGGGCCTGTTCGACCTGTCGCATATGGCCGAGATCGAGGTGACCGGCAGGCAATCCGCCGAGACCCTCGACTTCGCGCTGGTCGGCAACCTGTCCGGGGTCAAACCGGGCCGGGCGCGCTACACGATGATCTGCGACGAGAACGGCGGCGTGCTGGACGACCTGGTCGTCTACCGTCTCGCCGACGAGAAGTTCCTGGTCGTGGCCAACGCGGGCAACGCCACCGTGGTCGCGGAGGCGCTGGCCGAGCGGGTCTCCGGCTTCGACGCGGTCGTCGAGAACAAGTCCGAGGACGTCGCGCTGATCGCCGTCCAGGGCCCGAAGGCCGTCGAGATCCTCGGCGCGGTCACCGACGCCGACCTGGGCGCGCTCAAGTACTACGCGAGCGTCCCGGCCGTCGTGAAGGGGCACGACGTCCTGCTCGCCCGCACCGGGTACACCGGCGAGGACGGCTTCGAGCTCTACGTCCCGGCCGGTGAGGCGCCCGCCGTCTGGCGCATCCTCTCCGAAGCGGGCGAACCGCACGGCCTGCTCCCGGCAGGCCTCGCCTGCCGCGACACGCTGCGTCTCGAAGCCGGGATGCCGTTGTACGGCAACGAACTCAGCCTTCAGCTGAGCCCGTTCGAAGCCGGTCTGGGCCGGGTCGTCAAGTTCGAAAAGCCGGGTGACTTCGTCGGCAAGGCCGCGCTCGAAGAGCTGGCCAAGAAGGACGTTCCCCGGGTCCGCGTCGGGCTCAAGGGCTCCGGCCGCCGCGCCCCGCGCCACGGCTACACCGTCCTGTCCGGCGAGACCGAGATCGGCGAGGTCACCAGTGGTGCCCTGTCGCCGACCCTGGGCTACCCGATCGCCATGGCCTACGTGGACCGGGAGCACTCCGAGCCCGGCACCGAGCTTTCCGTCGACATCCGGGGCCGTATCGAGCCCGTCGAGGTCGTCGCCCTGCCCTTCTACTCCCGCGCCTGAAAGGCCCTTGAACCACCATGAGCATCCCCCAGGACCTGAAGTACACGAAGGAACACGAGTGGCTGAACGTCGCCGACGGCGTCGCCACCGTGGGCATCACCGCCTTCGCCGCCGAATCGCTCGGTGACATCGTGTTCGTCCAGCTTCCCGCGGTCGGCGACACCGTCACCGCGGGCGAGGTGTTCGGCGAGGTCGAGTCGACCAAGTCGGTCAGCGAGCTGTACGCACCCGTGGACGGCGAGGTCGTCGAGGTGAACGAGGCCACAACGGACACCCCCGAGCTCATCAACTCGGACCCGTACGCCGAAGGATGGCTCCTGAAGGTGCGTCTGTCCGGCGACGTGCCCACCCTGCTCGACGCCCAGGCTTACGCCGTCCTGACCCAGGAGAACTGAGAACTCACATGGTGAACGCTGCTGTGTTCAATTCAAGCCTGTCCGACGTGGACCCCGAGGTCGCCACCGCCGTCGCGGCCGAACTCGACCGGCAGCAGTCGACCCTGGAGATGATCGCCTCGGAGAACTTCGCCCCGGTGGGCGTGCTCGAGGCGCAGGGTTCGGTGCTGACCAACAAGTACGCCGAGGGCTACCCCGGCCGCCGCTACTACGGCGGTTGCGAGCACGTCGACGTCATCGAGCAGCTGGCGATCGACCGCGCGAAGGCCCTGTTCGGCGCCGAGCACGCCAACGTCCAGCCGCACTCGGGCGCGCAGGCCAACGCCGCCGCCATGGTCGCGGTGCTCAACCCCGGCGACACCATCCTCGGTCTCGACCTCGCCCACGGCGGGCACCTGACCCACGGGATGAAGATCAACTTCTCCGGCAAGCTCTACAACGTCGTCGCCTACCACGTCGACAAGGAGACCGGGATCGTCGACGTCGAGGAGATCGAGCGCCTCGCCAAGGAGCACAAGCCGAAGCTGATCATCGCCGGCTGGTCGGCGTACCCGCGTCAGCTCGACTTCGCCGAGTTCCGCCGCATCGCCGACGAGGTCGGCGCGAAGGTCATGGTCGACATGGCGCACTTCGCCGGTCTGGTCGCGGCCGGGCTGCACCCGAGCCCGGTGCCGTACGCCGACATCGTCACCACGACCACGCACAAGACCCTCGGCGGCCCGCGCGGCGGCATCATCCTGTGCCGTCAGGAACTCGCCAAGAAGATCAACTCGGCGGTGTTCCCCGGCCAGCAGGGTGGTCCGCTGGAGCACGTCATCGCCGCCAAGGCCGTCGCGCTCAAGATCGCCGCGAGCGACGAGTTCCGCGAGCGCCAGCAGCGCGTGCTCGAAGGCGCGAAGATCCTGGCCGACCGTCTTTCGCGCACGGACTGCGCCGAAGCGGGCGTACGCGTGCTGACCGGCGGCACCGACGTGCACCTGGTGCTCGTCGATCTGGTCAACTCCACTTTGGACGGGCAGCAGGCCGAGGACCGGCTGCACTCGGTCGGTATCACGGTCAACCGCAACGCCGTCCCGTTCGACCCGCGCCCGCCGATGGTCACCTCCGGCCTGCGGATCGGCACCCCGGCGCTGGCGACCCGGGGCTTCGGCGCCGAGGACTTCGCCGAGGTCGCCGACATCATCGCCGAGGCGCTGCGCCCGGACTTCGACGAGGCCCTGCGTCAGTCGCTGTCCGCCCGTGTCGAACTCCTGGCGAAGAAGCACCCGCTGTACGCGGACCTCAACCGATGAGCGCGCTCCCCGAGGGGCGCAAACTTCTCCGGCTCGAGGTCCGCAACGCGCAGACCCCGATCGAGAAGAAGCCGTCGTGGATCAAGACGCGCGCGCGGATGGGTCCGGAGTTCACCGAGCTCAAGGGCCTGGTGCGCCGGGAAGGCCTCCACACCGTCTGCGAAGAAGCCGGCTGTCCCAACATCTACGAGTGCTGGGAAGACCGTGAGGCGACGTTCCTGATCGGTGGCGACCAGTGCACGCGCCGATGCGACTTCTGTCAGATCGACACGGGCAAGCCCGCCGAGCTGGACCGGACCGAGCCGCGCAAGGTCGCTGAGAGCGTCCAGGCGATGGGCCTGCGCTACTCGACGGTGACCGGCGTCGCCCGTGACGACCTGGAGGACGGTGGTGCGTGGTTGTACGCGGAGACCGTCCGGCAGATTCACGCGTTGAATCCGGGTACTGGTGTCGAGTTGCTGATCCCGGACTTCAACGCGGATCCGGAGCAGCTGGCGGAGGTGTTCGGTTCGCGGCCGGAGGTGCTGGCGCACAACGTGGAGACGGTGCCGCGGATTTTCAAGCGGATCCGGCCCGGTTTCCGGTACGCGCGGTCGCTGGAGGTCATCTCGAAGGCTCGTGAGGCCGGTCTGGTGACGAAGTCGAACTTGATTCTCGGTATGGGCGAGACGCCGGAGGAGGTGGCTCCGGCGATGAAGGATCTGGTCGACGCGGGCTGCGAGATCCTGACGATCACCCAGTACCTGCGCCCGTCGCCCAGGCACCACCCGGTGGATCGGTGGGTCAAGCCCGAAGAGTTCGTCGAGCATTCGAAGGCCGCCGAAGCGATGGGTTTCGCTGGTGTGATGGCCGGGCCGCTCGTACGCTCGTCGTATCGGGCAGGGCGCCTTTTCGCGCAGACGAAGGCTCACCGCGGCGAACCGCTGTCGGAGAACCTGGCCCATCTCGCCGCCGAAGGCCCCGCGGCCCAAGAAGCCAGCTCACTGCTGGCCAGATAGGAAGGAGGGCAGATCAATGGCGATCAGCGTCTTCGACCTGTTTTCGATCGGCATCGGCCCCTCCAGCTCCCACACGGTGGGCCCGATGCGCGCCGCGCTGACCTTTGTGGACGGTCTGGCCGCCGACGGTGACCTCGCCGCCACGACGCGCGTCCAGAGCGAGCTTTTCGGCTCGCTCGGCGCGACCGGGTTCGGGCACGGCAGCGACAAGGCCGTGCTGCTCGGGCTGTCGGGGGAGCGTCCGGAGGAGATCGACACCGGCACGGTGCCCGGCAAGATCGCCGAGATCCGGGAATCGGGCAGGCTCCGGGTTCGAGGCGAGCACGAGATCGTGTTCACCGAGGACACCGACCTGACCATGCACCGGCGGAAGTCGTTGCCGGCGCATCCGAACGGGATGATCTTCCGCGCGTTCGACGCAGACGGGAAGGTGCTGCGCGAGCGCACCTACTACTCCGTCGGCGGTGGGTTCGTGCGGGACGAGTCCTACGAGACCGACACCGTCGTCGTCGAGGACTCGACGAAGCTGGAGTTCCCGTTCCGCACCGGGGCGGATCTGCTGAAGCACTGCGAGGACACCGGGCTGTCCATCAGCGAGGTCATGCTGCGCAACGAACTCGCGTGGCGCACGCGCGAGGAGATCCGCGAAGGGCTGCTGGAGATCTGGCAGGTCATGGCGGAATGCGTGCGCAACGGCTGCGAGCACGAGGGCGTCCTGCCGGGCGGGCTGAAGGTGCCGCGGCGTGCGAAGGCGTTGCACGAGAAGCTGCTCGCCGAGGACGGCGTCGGCGACCCGCTGTACGCGATGGACTGGGTGAGCCTGTACGCGCTGGCGGTCAACGAGGAGAACGCCGCGGGCGGTCGCGTCGTGACCGCGCCGACCAACGGCGCGGCGGGGATCATCCCGGCGGTTCTGCACTACTACCAGCGGTTCATCCGGGGTGCGTCGGACGACGGCATCGTGACGTTCATGCTCACCGCGGGCGCGATCGGCTCGATCCTCAAGCAGACGGGCTCGATCTCGGGTGCCGAGGTCGGTTGCCAGGGCGAGGTCGGCTCGGCCAGTGCCATGGCCGCCGCCGGGCTCACCGAAGTCCTCGGTGGCTCGCCCGCGCAGGTGGAGAACGCCGCCGAGATCGGCGTCGAGCACCACCTGGGGCTGACCTGCGACCCGGTCGGAGGGCTGGTGCAGATCCCGTGCATCGAACGCAACGCCGTCGGCGCGTCGAAGGCGATCCACGCCGCGCGGATGGCGATGCGCGGCGACGGTTCGCACGTCGTGACGCTGGACAAGGCGATCAAGACCATGCGCGAGACCGGCGCCGACATGAGCGTGAAGTACAAGGAGACCGCGCGCGGCGGCCTGGCCGTCAACGTCATCGAGTGCTGACACCCCCCGCAATTCGGCACCTACTTGCGATGTATGCATGCGCAAGTACCGCAACCAGGTGCCGAATTGCGGGCCGCCTAAACTCGAAGAGTGGAGTCGAGCACGGTCGCGAACGCGGGTGACGCGCTGTTCCGCCCGGTGCGCGCGGGCAACGCCTTCGAGGAGACCGTCGAAAGGCTGCTCCAGGCGATCCGGCTGGGCGTGGTGGGCGCGGGGGAGCGACTGCCCTCGGAGCGTGAGCTCGCCGAGCGGCTCGGGGTCAGCCGGGTGACGCTGCGCGAGGCCATCCGCGCGCTGGCCGACGCGGGCTACGTCGAGTCGCGGCGCGGGCGTTACGGCGGCACGTTCGTCAACGACGTCCTGCCCGACCCGCCCGCCGCCGACGGCCGGAAGGTCGGCAACGCCGCACTGGAGGACGCGCTCGGCCTGCGGCACGTCCTGGAGACCGGCGCCGCCGAGATGGCGGCGTCGCGTTCGCTCAGCCCGGCCGACCGGCAGCATCTGACCAGCACGCTCGCCGAGGCCGCCGCGGCCGACGTCGGCGACTACCGGCGTAAGGATTCGCGGCTGCACCTGGCGATCGCCGAGGTCACCGCGTCCGGCTCGCTGACCACGGCGATGGCCGACGCGCGGATGCGGGTCAACCAGCTGCTCGACATGATCCCGCTGCTGGAGCCGAACCTGGAGCACTCCAACGCCCAGCACGAGGCCATCGTCGACGCGATCCTCGCCGGAGACTCCGAGGCCGCCCGCCGGGCGATGACGGAGCACGTCGAAGGAACGGCTTCACTGCTTCGCGCCTTCCTGGCTTGAGGGTGACGTCAGCAGCGCGTGCGCGAAAGCGATGGCGTGGGGCGTATCCGGGAACACCCGGCCCTCCGCGCGGAGCCGGTCCGCGACGCCGAGTTCGTCCAGCACCTTTTCGTGGCCGGGTTTGATTCCCGACACCAGGACCGTGATCCCGCGATGTTCGAGGCGTTCGATGGCGTCCCGCAGGACGAGGGCTCCGGTGGCGTCGATGGCCGACACGCGTGACATCCGGAGGATGACCACCCGGACGTCGGCCACTTCGGACAGTTCCAGCAGGAACTGGTGGGCCGCGGCGAAGACGAGCGGGCCGTCGAGCCTGAACGCGACGATGTGCTCGTCCAGCAGCGCCCGTTCCTCGGCCGCGTGATCGGCGTGGTCGAGCGCTACTTCCTCGACGCGGGCCGCCTTCGCGATCGCGCGCAGCGCCAAGGCACCGGCCACGACGAGGCCGAGGATGACCGCGGTGACCAGGTCCAGGATCAGGGTCGCGGCCGCCGTGAGCACGAGGACCAGCGCGTCGCGCCGGGTGGAGCGCAGCAGCGCGCGGACCGATCCCGCCTCGACCATGCGGACGGCGGTGGCCAGCAGTACCCCGGCGAGCGCCGCGATCGGGATCGCGGCGACCAGCGGGGCAGCCGCGAAGACGATCACCGCCAGCACCATCGCGTGGGTGAACGCGGCCAGGCGGGACTTCGCCCCGGCGCGGACGTTGACCGCGGTGCGCGCGATCGCCGCGGTGGCGGGCACGCCACCGAACAGTGGGGTGACCAGATTCGCGAGGCCCTGCCCGAAGAGTTCCCGGTCCGGGTCGTGGCGTTCGTTGACGCTCATCGCGTCGGCGACCGTGGCCGAAAGGAGGCTCTCCAGCGCGGCCAGCGCCGCGACCGCGACGGCGGAGGGCGCCAGCGCGCCCAAGGCCGACAGATCCAGGAAGTCCAGTGAGGGCGCGGGGAGGCCGGCGGGCAGGGCGCCGATGCGGGCGACCGGCAGTTGCGCGAAGTGGCTCACGAGTGTCGCGACCGCGACCGCGACCAGCGAGAACGGGATCGACGGGCGCCACCGGGCACCGGCCAGCATCAGGGCGGCGACCCCGGCCGCGATCGCGATCGACGGCCAGGACGGGTTCCCGGCGAAATCGGCCACCGCCTTCGCCGCGACGACGGCGACCTTTTCGCCTTCCGGGGTGGCGACGCCGAGCGCCGCGGGAATCTGTTGCAGCGCGATCACGCCGGCGATGCCCAGCGTGAAGCCTTCGACCACCGGCGTCGGCACATAGCGCATGTACCGGCCCGCGCGGGCGACCGCGAGCAGAAGCAGCAGCAAGCCGGCGAGCAGGCCCACCGTCAGCACCCCGCCCGCTCCGTGTGTGGCCATGATCGGCACCAGCACCACGGTCATCGCCCCGGTCGGCCCGGACACCTGGAGGTTGGAGCCGCCGAAGATCGCGGCCAGCGCTCCGGCGACGATCGCGGTGACGAGCCCGGCTTCGGCCCCGAGGCCGGACGAGATGCCGAAACCCAGCGCCAGCGGGAGCGCGACGATCGCGACGGTCAGGCCCGCGGTGAGATCGCGTCGGGGAGCGCGCGTGAGCGTGCGCAGGTCTTCGCGTCCGGGCAGGAGCGAGCGCAGTTCCGGAAGCCTCAGTCCCGCCACGACGTCACTCCGCGTCGCGCAGTTGGGCCAGCAGCGCGTTCTGGTCGGCCAGCAACTCGGTGAGGATGCGCCGTGCCGCGCGTAGCAGTTCGACGACGTCCCCGCCGGCGAGCGCGTACACCACCGTCGATCCTTCACGCGTCGAAGTGACGATTCCCGACCGGCGCAGGACGGCCAGCTGCTGCGAGAGGTTGGAGGCCTCGACCTCGATCTCGGCGAGCAGTTCGCGGACGGCCTTCGGGCCCTCCGCGAGCAGTTCCAGCACACGGATCCGGACCGGGTGGCCCAGCATGCGGAAGAACTCCGCTTTGGCCTGGTACAGGGGGACGGGCATACCGGCTTCCTTCGTTCGACTTGCCGATAAGACCACATTAGCAAATGAAGAATTCTTCAAGTCGTAGGTCCAGGCAGCCGAAGCGAACACACGATTCGGTGATTTTCCCACAACCTTTTCACTCGTCCGGGCGTCTTACCTGGCGTGGAGAACCCGGATGAGGCAGACGCACCCGAGTCGGAGACCACGGCCGTTCCCGAGCCGAAAGGGAAAAAGCGCAGGTGGCGCAAGATCGCCGCTTGGACGCTCGGCCTGCTGATCGGCATCCCGGTCGTCGCGTTCGGGCTCGCGTACGTCCTGCTCGACGTCCGCAGCCCGGAAGAGGTCCTCGCCGGCCTCGACAAGACCGTCGTCCTGCAGAACGCGGACGGTTCCGAACTGCTCAAGGTGATCCCGCCCGGCGGCGACCGGCTGTTCGTGCCCTACGACGCAGTCCCCGCGAAACTGCGCGACGCGATCGTCGCGACCGAGGACCCGACCTTCTGGGACAACGAGGGCTTCGACCTGACCGGACTCGGCCGCGCGCTGGTGACCGGCGTCGGTGGCGGCTCGGGGATCACCCAGCAGTACATCAAGAAGTCCACCGGCAACGAGGACGCCACCCTGACCCGCAAGTTCTCCGAGCTGGTGCTCGCCACGAAGATCACCCAGCAGCAGACCAAGAAGGAGATCTTCGAGAGCTACGTCAACATCATCTCGTTCGGCCGCGGTACCTACGGCCCGGCGTCGGCGATGAACGCCTACTTCGGCCGCAAGCTGGACGACTCGATGACCTGGAGCGAGGCGGCCTTCCTCGCCGGGATGATCCAGTCGCCTTCGGTGCACGACCCGTACGCCTCGAGCCACGAGCACGCGATGAAGCGCTGGTCCTACGTGGTGAACAAGCTGGTCACGCGGGGCTACCTCAGCCAGGCCGAAGCGGTCACCATGACCTATCCGGAGGACGCGATCCAGGCGCCGTCGGAGACCCGCGCCGGTCGGGTCACCTACGAGAAGTACCACATCAAGCAGCAGGTCCTCGCTGAACTCGAGCAGGTCGGTTATCCGCTCGACCGGCTTCGCGGCGGCGCGATGAAGGTCGAGACGACCATCGATCCGCGTGCCCAGGCCGAAGCCGAGAAGGCGGTCAAGGAACGGTTGCGGGGACAGCCGGAGCACTTCCGGGCCTCGCTGGTCGCCGTCGAACCCGGGACCGGCGCCATCCGCGCCTACAACGGCGGTGGCTGGAGCGTGCACGACTACGCCGGCACCCCGTACGGCGCCGGCTCGGCGTTCCAGCCGTTCATCCTCGCCGCCGGACTCGAACGGGGCGTCGATGTGGACGAATCGCTGAAGGCGCCCGCGGAGGTCGACTTCCTCGGCGAGACCTTCAAGTTCCAGGACCAGTGCGGTGAAACCGGGAAGTGCACGCTGCGGGAGGCGATGGGGCGGGGCGCACAGGGCCCGTTCGTCGACCTGGCGAAGAAGCTCGGCGCGGAAGCGGTCCGCGACGGCGCCCGCGCGGCCGGGATCCCCGAGGCCGTCGACGGCGCGGTGACCCTGCGCGAGAAGGACGGGTTCCTGATCGGCCCTGGGATCGCGGTCGGCCGGTACCCCTTGCGGCCCAGCGACATGGCCGGTGCCTACGCGACCTTCGCCGCCGACGGAATGCGCGCCACCCCGCATCTGGTGTCGAAGATCCGGGACGAGAACGGCGAAATCGTGTGGGAACGGCCTTCGGAGAAGACGCCCGCGTTCAAGGGCGACGAGACACTGGGCCGCCGGATCGCGGGCACGATGAGCCAAGTGCTGATCACCGGACTGAAAGACCGTCCGGCGGCATTGAAGACCGGCGATTTCCAGTACAACGAGACGGACGACAACGCCGGCGGCTGGGCGGTCGGGTACACGCCACAGCTCGCGACCGCGGTCTGGGTCGGCTCCGACGAGCCGCGCCGGATGCGGGACGCCGCCGGCGGGAAACTGACCGGCGGCACGATCCCGGCAGAGGTTTGGCGGCGCTTCATGAACGGCTTCCACCAGGGACTGCCGGTGCGGTGGCCGGAGGGCTCCAGTCCGCGGCCTGTCACGACAGCGCCGCGGTGATCCCTACGTGATCGGACACGGAACTCGCGTGATCAGAGACGGAACTCGCGTGATCAGAGACCGCACACCCCGAGTGCGGTCTCCAATCACGTGAGATCCGCCTCCAATCACGTGAGATCGGCGTCCGATCACGCGCGGGCGCCGCGACCGTCAGGGCTTCACGAGCACGACGGTGAGCCCGTCGTAGCCCTTCGCGCCGACCGTCTGGATCGCGGTCGCGTCGACGCGGGGTTCGGCGGCGATCATCTCGTGCAGCCGCCTGATCCCTTGGATGTTCGGGTCTTCGCTGGCGGCGTCGGTCACCGCGCCACCGCGGACCACGTTGTCGACCACGATCACGCCGCCGGGCCGGACGACCTTCAGCGACGCTTCGAAGTAGGCCGGGTTATTGGCCTTGTCGGCGTCGATGAACGCCAGATCGATCGGGCCCTCGACCGAGGGCAGCAGGTCCAGCGCCTTGCCGACGCGGACGTCGACCAGCCCGCCGAGCCCGGCCGCTTCGATGTTGCCGCGCGCGACCTCGGCGTGCTTCGGGTCGAATTCCAGTGTGACGAGCCTGCCCTGCGGCGGCAGGGCGCGGGCGAGCCAGATCGTGCTGTACCCGCCGAGCGTGCCGATCTCCAGGATGGAACGGGCGCCGATCATCCTCGCCATCAGGTTGAGCAGCTTGCCCTGATTCGGCGCTACGGCGATCGACGGCAGCCCGGCACGATCCGACGCCTGCTGCGCGCCTTCGAGTGCGGGATCGGCCGGGACGAGCACCCCGGACAGGTAGTCGTCCACTTCGGACCACAGTTGCTGTGACATGGCACCTCCGCCGCCAACGTACTCCGAGACGATCAAGCGGCGCGGCGTCCGGCCTTCGGGATCACCAGCGGGGTCCCGGTTTCGGGGCACGGCATGACCCGGCAGGGCAGCTCGAAGATCTTTTCGACGTTGGCGGCGGTCACGACCTCTTCGGGCGCGCCGGTCGCCAGGACCTCGCCGCCGCGCATCGCGATCATGTGCGTCGCGTAGCGGGCGGCGTGGTTGAGGTCGTGCAGCACCGCGACCAGTGTCCGGCCCTGCTCCTGGTGCAGTTGCGCACACAGGTCGAGGATGTCCATCTGGTGCGCGATGTCCAGATAGGTCGTCGGCTCGTCGAGCAACAGGAGATCGGTCTCCTGCGCGAGCGCCATCGCCATCCACACACGCTGCCGCTGACCGCCCGACAGCTCGTCGACCAGCCGCTCGGCGAGGTCGTCGACACCGGTGGCGCGCATGGACTCCGCGACGACGGTGGCGTCCTCACGGGACCATTGGCGCAGCAGGCGCTGATGCGGATACCGGCCACGCGCGACGAGGTCCGCGACGGTGATGCCGTCGGGTGCTGTCGAGCTCTGCGGCAGCAGGCCGAGCCGCCGGGCGACCTCCTTGGCCGGGAAGGAGCTGATCGCCTGGCCGTCGAGGAACACCGAGCCCTGGCGGGGTTTGAGCATCCGCGCGAGCGCGCGCAGCAGGGTCGTCTTGCCGCAGGCGTTCGGGCCGACGATGACGGTGAACGACCGGTCGGGGATGACCACCCCGAGGTCTTCGGCCACGGTCCGGCCGTCGTAGGCGAGCGTCAGCGCGTCCGCGTGCAGGCGGGACGTCGTGCTCCGCTCGGTGAGGGTTTCCACGGTCTCCACGCAGGTTAGGCTAACCTAGGAGTCCGCCGCTGTGGTGTTCCGTAGGTCGCAGTCGGCTCACGACGCTCTTCGATGGCATCATTCGCGGTGCAATTCCGCGAGCGGTCTCGGTGTGATCGAAGGAGCGGCATGGAGGACTACCGGATAGTCGCGGACGAGATCTCCGCCGACGTCGAGGCCGGCAGGCTTCGCCCTGGCGACCGGCTGCCCCCGCAGCGGCGGTTCGCCCGCGAACGTGGGATCGCCAACTCGACCGCCGCCCGGGTCTACGGCGAACTCGTCCGGCGAGGAGTCGTGGTCGGCGAGGTCGGCCGGGGCACTTTCGTTCGCGCGGGGAAGCCGCCGCTGGAAACCGCGCTCGCCGAACCGGGCGGCGCGATCGTCGACCTCGAACTCAACTTCGCCGTCCTCCCGGAACAATCGGCGCTGGTCGGGAAGGCGCTGGAGCCGCTCCTGCGTGACGACGTCCTGACAGCGGCGCTGCGGCCGGGAAGCGTCTCCGGCTCGAAGCAGGCGCGTGACGCCGTCGCCGGACTGTTCGCGAAGGACGGCTGGACGCCGGAAATCCTCTTCGCCGGAAGCGGGCGTCAGGCCATCGCGGCCGCCATCGCCGCCTTTGTGCCGATGGGGGAACGGCTCGCGGTCGAAGCCATCACCTACCCCGTGGTCAAGGCACTCGCCGGGCGGCTCGGCGTCCAGTTGGTTCCCATCGAGACCGACGACGCGGGCCTCGTCCCCGAAGCGCTCGAAGCCGCGCACGCCGCCGCGCCCGTCCGCGCGCTTTACGTCCAGCCGACGTTGCACAACCCGCTCGGGTCCACAATGGACGAATCTCGGCGTGTCGAGCTGGCGGAAACCGTGCGCCGGATGGACATCCCGGTGATCGAGGACGGGATCTACACCTTCCTCCGGCCCGAGGTCCGTCCGTTCGCGGCGTACGCGCCGGAACGCACGGTGTTCACCGACAGCATGTCCAAACGGCTCGCCCCGGGGCTGACCACCGGATTCCTCGCCGTCCCGGTGGAATGGACGGAACGGCTGGCCGCGGCCGTGCGTTCGGGCGGCTGGGTCGCGTCCCGGTTCGCCGTCGAAGCCGCCACCCGGTGGATCACCGGCGGCACCCTGGAAGCCGTCGAACGGGCGAAACGGCTCGACGCCGCGGAACGCCAGCGGCTGACCGCGGCACGGCTGGCCGGGTTCACCCTGCGCGCCGATCCGCGGGCGTACCACTGCTGGTGGGAGCTCCCCGAACACTGGCGTGCCGAGCTGTTCGTCGCCGCGGCCGCGCGGCGGGGGATCGCGGTCACCCCGGCGGCCGCGTTCGCCGTCGTCCCCGGCCACGCGCCGAACGCGGTGCGGCTCGCCGTCTCGTCGCCACCCCTCGAGACGCTCGGGGCCGCTCTGGACGTCCTCGCCGGTCTCGCTTCCGGTCGCCCCGAGGACGCCGGCGTCGACTGACCCCGGAACTCGCGTGCTTGAAGACGGAACTCGCGTGATTGGAAGCCGAACTCGTGAGTTCCGTCTTCAATCACGCGAGTTTGGGTCCCGATCACGCGAGTTCCGGGGTCAGGGGCGGGGCGCCCACTTGCCGATGAAGCTGCCGCAGGTGACGGTCCGCCCGGTGAGCCGCGACCGCAGCGCGTTCTCCAGCCCGAGGTAGTCGAAGATCGGCGCGTCCGCCGCGACCTCGGCGGGCACCGGCCCGCCCTCGGCCAGTGCGGGCATGCCCACGGTCTGGAACAGCACCAGGTAGTCGCCGTCGCGGTTGAGCTCGTCGGCCGTCGCGAGCATGCGTTCCGGAGCGTCGGCGACGATCTCCAACGGCAGCGGCCACTCCAGCGGGAACGGGTTGCGCAGCCCGAAGGCGGGATAGGCGAACGGGTTGTCGGGCAGGACCGCCGTGCGCCCAGCGGGATAGCGCGTGACGCAGTCCTGGATCTGCGAGATGTAGGTGAAGGTCCCCGGGTTCGTCCGGATCCCGCGCATCGTCGGCGTCACCGTGCCGAGGTCACCGGTCAGTTTCTCGTGCGCCATGTCGAGGTACGCGGCTTCGTCGTGGTGCGCGATCACGGCCCAGCCCGACGCCAGCACCGCGACCAGGCCCATCGCCGTGGCGCCCGCCAGCCTGATCCGGCGAGGCGGCTCCGGCAGCGGCGGCAGCGCGTCCGACAGCAGCAGGATCGCCGTCAGCGCCAGTGTGCCGGTGAACAGTGTCGGGGTGTCGTTCCCCCAGGACAGGCTGGTCATGAAGCCGGTCGCGAAGACCAGCGTGCCCATCCTCGGGAATCGCCGCGTCGCGGCCCAGTTCACCAGCAGCGCGACCCCGAGGATCCACCAGAGGACGTCCGCCCAGCGCGACGCGCCGGTGAAATGCCCGTCGACGACGGTGCCGACCACGACCGCCACGCCCGCCAGGAGCAGCAGCCGCGCGAGGAGCGCGCCGATGAAACCGGCGCGGTCGCGGAAGATCCCGAGCAGGACCAGAAGCACCCCGGCGATCAGGAAGAAGGTCAAGCCCCGCACCGGTGGCCGAAGCAGGGACGCGGGATTTTCCAGCCACAGGCCGAGAAGCCGCTCGCCGTACGCGGGCAGGCCGCCGGTGAGCTGCTCGGCCATCGCGCCGAGCCCGCCGTCGAGTGTGACGATTCCGATGTAGAAGACCAAAAAGGCGCCCAGCGCAAGCAGATCCCAGGCCAGACGCGCCCACCAGCGGCCGGTGCGGAACGCGCCCTCGCGCAGCGATGGGTGCGGCAACAACCAGCACAACGCGATCAGCGGCACCGGCGCGAAACTCTGCTTGACGAACACCGCGGTGCCCAGCAGCACGAGACCGAGCCACCGCGGCCAGGCCTTGCCGTTGCGCAGCCCCGAATCCAGCGCCCAGGCACCGCAGGCGGTCAGGAAGATTCCGTCGATCGTGTGCCACGCCATCAGCGGGAAGGCGTTGAGGTTCAGCAGCGACGCGGCCGCCGTCAGCCCGGTGAGCCCCGGCCCCCAGTCGCGGACGCGGCGGCGGGTGACCAGTACCGCGAACGCGATCGTCGCCAGGATGATCTCCAGCATGCTGAGCACGCTGGAGACGAAGAACAGCGGGCCCGGCAGCACGAAGTCGACGATGTGCAGGTACGCCGAACCCAGCGGCCGCGCGGAGATGATGTCGGAGTGCGGGACCTCGCCGTGCAGCACCCGCCACGCCTGGGCCAGGATGAAACCCTGGTCCGAGGGGTGGAAACCGAAGCGTCCCACCCGGAGTTCGGTGGCGACGGCGAGCGCGAGCACCCAAGTCACGTGAAGGGAAAGCCGCAGCACTGTCCTGGAAGGACGTACGACCGCCGCGTCCGGTCCGGTCGACAGCGGGGGACTGGCGACGTCCACACTGCCCCTTCCCGCCTCGTCACTGCCTCGGCCCGTGCCCGCCGACCCCCCGGCGTTTCGGAAACCGATGGTAGCGGCCGGGGGCGTCCCCCGATCGAGCCCGGCGGCGGGGACGTCAGGGACGACGGCGCCAGACCAGCCTGGTGACCGCGCCCGCCACCGAGGCGAGCGGGGCCTTCCGTGGCTGGCCACGGGTTTCCGGCGCGGACTCGGGCATCGCGCGGTAGACGAGGTGGGCGAAGAACCGTGCCGTCCTGGGTGCGACGAGCGTCACCAGTTCCGCGGCGGTGCCTTCGGGCAGGTTCAGGATCTCGGGTCGTTTCTCCAGTGCCTTCACCACCAGAGCGGCGGCGCGTTCGGGAGAGCTCGACGGCATGCCGCGATAGGACCCGGTCGGCGTGATCATGTCGGTGCGCACCAGCGGCATCCGGACCGAGGTGAAGGTGACACCGTCGGAAAGCGTTTCCCGCCCGGCGGTCAGCCCGAACTCCTCCAGGGCGGCCTTCGAGGCCAGGTAGGCGGAAAACCGCGGGGTGTCGGTCTGGAGTCCTTGGGTGGTCACGTTGACGACGTGGCCGAATCCCCGCGCGGTCATCGACGGCAGCAGACCCAGCGTCAGCCGCACGGGGCCGAAGTAGTTGATCGCCATCGTGCGCTCGAAGTCGTGGAACCGTTCGGTGGACAGCGAAAGCGACCGCCGGATCGAGCGGCCCGCGTTGTTGACCAGCATGTCGACGGCGCCGTGCGTGGCGAGCACGTCCTTGACCAGGGCGTCGACGGCGCCGCCGTCGGTGAGGTCGCACGGGTACGCCGACGCCTTCCCGCCCGCCGCGACGATCTGCTCGCGGACCTCTTCGAGTTCGTCGGCGCGCCTGGCAACGAGGATCACTTCGCCGCCCTTCGCGGCGACGGCCAGCGCGGACGCGCGCCCGATGCCCGAGGACGCGCCGGTGATCAGCACCTTGCGGCCGTCGAGCGGTTCCGGTCCCGGGCGGCGGCGGCCGCGATCGGGATCCAGGTGCGCGAGCCAGTACCGGTAGAGCAGGCCGGCGTACTCCTTCAACGGGGGCAGGGTGATCCCGCTGCCTTCGAGCGCGGCGGTGGTCGCGCTCGTGTCGAAGTCGACCTCCATGCTCAGATGCGGCAGGACTTCGAGCGGGATCCCGAGTTCCGCCAGCACCGCCGCGCGGGCCGAACGCCCGCCGGGGACCCGGTCGAATCCGGCCGCCGCGGATTTCGCCAGCCGGGTTCCGGCGCGCTTCAGCGCTCCGGACGGCCGGGCGGGAAGAACGGCGGAGATCTTCGGCCCGCCCGCGGCCCGGGCGAAGGCGTTGTAGACCTCGTGCAATGGCTGCGGCCGGGGCGACGCGAGGTGGTACGTGCTGCCGCTGGGCGCTTCGACGTGCATGAGGTGCTCCATCGCCTCGACGACGTAGTCGACCGGCACGAGATTCGTGGCGCCGAGATCCGGGGCGGCGAGCGGGAGACGGCGGGGCAGCGCGGCGAGCCGCGAGATCGCGGGGAGGAAGTAGTACGGGCCGTCGATCTTGTCCATCTCGCCGGTACGCGAATCGCCAGCCACGGCGGACGGCCGGTATACGCGGAACGGCGTTTTCCCGTGCCGTCGCACGAGTTTCTCCGCCTCGAACTTCGTCGCGTGGTACGGCGACGCGAAACTCTGGCCGAGATCGAAGTCGGCCTCGGTGAAGCGCCCGGCGTATTGTCCGGCGACCGCGATGGACGAGACGTGGTGGAAGAGCCCGGCCTTCGCGGCGGCGGCGAACTCCAGGACGTTACGGGTGCCGTCGACGTTGGCCGCGCGGTTCGCCGCTTCGTCCGCGGTGAGGTCGTAGATCGCGCCGAGGTGCACGACGTGGTCGAGGGGGCCCAGGCGGGCGGGATCGACGCCCAGCGAGGGCTCGGTCAGGTCGCCGGTGACGGGAACGAGCTTCTCGTGGCTCGGGAGTTTCCCGCGTGAGGTCTCCCTCACGAGTACGTGGACGGCTACGGTCTCAGGTCGCCGTAGTAGGCGCGCGACCAGGCGTTTTCCCAGAAAACCCGTCGCGCCCGTCACGAAGTAGGTGGTCATGGCCGGCTCCTTCCGAACGGGGCCGACTCTACCTACTCAGAAGTAGGAACGGTAGTTGTCATTCGCTGTGATCCGGATGTTCGGCCACCGCGACCACGGCGTCGCGGAGCGCGGCGCGCAGGCGTCCCACGTCCAGCGGCCCGAGTACGGCGGCCTCTCCTGGCGGCGCCACGAGCACGATCTTGTCGCTGCTCACGAACACCGTCACGTCCCTTCGCCTGCCCGCGAGATCCCGGCAGCCGACCGACCATTCGTCCCGCGGTGCCAACGTCCTCATCCTCCCGTATCCCATGATCTCCCTTTCTCGTCCGAGGCTGGGACGAGGCGGTTCCGGGGCCGTGACGCGGGTTACCCCACATTCCTACTGATGGGTTAACCGATCGTGCGGATCGTGATCGACTTCCACTTTCGCTAGGCCGGACGAGGTGGAACGGGAGTAGCGTCCAGAAAAGGGACTGCTCGGGAGGTCATGGATGTCCGAACCCAGGAAGATCGTCATCGTCGGGGCCGGTCTCGCCGGAGCGACCGCCGCCGGAACGCTGCGGGAACGCGGCTACCCGGGTGAAATCCTGCTCCTCGGTACCGACACGCATCGCCCGTACGAATTACCGCCCTTGTCCAAGGGGCTTCTGATGGGCAAGACCGATGAACCCGACTGGGTGCACGACGAGGGTTTCTACGAAGAGAAGGACATCGCGTTCAAGAGCGGCACGACGGCGACCAAGGTCGAACTCGGCGCGCGGCTCGTGCACGACGACGCGGGCGATGAACACCGCTTCGACCGGCTCGTGCTCGCGACCGGCTCCCGGCCGCGATCGTTGCCGGTGCCCGGCGGGGATCTGCCCGGACTGAGGACCCTGCGCACCCTCGACGACGCGCTGACGCTGCGTTCGGCGTTCAAGGACGCCGGACGGGTGGTGATCGTCGGCGCGGGCTGGATCGGCACCGAGGCCGCGGCGGCCGCCCGGGAACACGGAGCCGAGGTGACCGTGGTCGACCAGGTCGGTTCACCGCTGCTCGCGGTACTGGGCGGGCAGGTGTCCGGGGTCTTCAAGGACCTGCACACCCAGCACGGCGTGAACTGGCGTCTGGGTGAAGGCGTCGCCGGGTTCACCGGCGGTCCGGGCGGGGTGACCGGCGTACGCCTTCAGAGCGGTGACGAGCTTCCCGCGGACGTCGTGCTGGTGGCTGTCGGCGCCGCGCCACGGGTCGACCTCGCGCACGCCGCCGGCCTGGAACTGTCCGACGACGGCGGTGTCTGCGCCGACGCCGGCTTGCGGACAGCGGCGCCCGACGTCTACGCCATCGGTGACATCGCCGCGCATTTCCATCCCCGCTATGGAAAACGCGTCCGCGTCGAACACTGGTCGAACGCGCAATGGCAGGGCGAGCACGTCGCCGGGAACCTGCTGGGGGAGAACGAGCCGTACCTGCGGAGCCCGTATTTCTTCTCGGATCAATACGACCTCGGGTGCGAGTACCGGGGCCTCGCCGATCCCGAAAGCGACGAACTCGTCGTGCGGGGCGACCTCGCGGCGCGGGACTTCACGGCGTTCTGGTTGCGGGACGGGCAGGTGACCGCGGCCATGAACGTCAACCAGTGGGACGACGGGGACGCCTTGAAGGCCCTTGTCGAGGGACGCGCGACAGTGACGGCGGAGCAGCTGAGGACGGCTGACCTGAATGGCCTCGTGAGTGGTAAGGACGGTTAGAACCGTCCTTACCACTCACGAGGCCCTACGCCTGCGGAAGCGCCAGGGCTTCCGGTGCCGAGGAAGGCCGCGTCATGGTCCCGAAGGCCAGCAGCGCGAGCACGCCGAAGCCCGCCATCGTGATCCCCATCGGCACGGCGGTGCCCGCACCGCCCAGTCCGACCAGCGGCGTCGCCAGCCCGCCGACGACGAACTGCAGCACACCCAGCAGTGCCGACGCCGAACCGGCGGACCGCGCCTGTTCGGCGAGCGCCAGCGAACTCGCGTTCGGCGCGACCATGCCGATGCTCGACACCAGGATGAACAGCGGGATCAGCAATCCGATCAGGCCCAGGTCCAGCACCGCCGCGGCCAGTACCCCGAATCCGGCCACCGCCGCGATGACGAGGCCGACGGTCAGCAGGGTCCGCTCCGGGAAGCGTCCGACGATGCGCCCGTTCAGCTGGCCGACGAGCACGATGCCGATGCCGTTGAGCCCGAATACCAGGCTGTACGCCTGCGGGCTGAGCCCGTAGACGCCCTGCAGCGCGAAGGACGAGCCGGAGATGTAGGCGAACAGGCTGCCGAACATGAGCCCGGAGGCCAGCGCGTAGCCGAGGAAGCCGCGGTCGCCGAACAGGCTCGCGTACTTCCGCAGCACCGAGCCGAACCGGGCGGGCGTGCGGCGCTCCTCGGGCAGGGGTTCCGGCAGCAGGAAGAAGACGACGGCGAGCAGGATCGCGCCGAACGCGGTCAGGCAGACGAACACGCCGCGCCACGAGGTCCAGTTCAGGATCTGGCCGCCGATGATCGGCGCCAGGATCGGGGCGAGCCCGTTGACCAGCATGAGCAGCGAGAAGAACTTCGTCATCGCGGTGCCGGAGTAGAAGTCGCGCACGGTCGCCCTGGCGATCACGATGCCCGCCGCGGCGCCGAAGGCCTGGACGCCCCGGGCGGCGATGAGCAGTTCGGCGGTCGGGGCGATCGCGCACAGGATCGAGCCGACCATGTAGAGGGCGAGCCCGGCCACGAGCGGTTTGCGGCGGCCGATCGCGTCGGACAGCGGTCCGAGGATCAGCTGGCCGATGGCGAGCCCGATGATGAACGCGCTGAGCGTGAGCTGGACGGTCGCGTCCGCCGCCCGCAGTTCCCCCGCCATCTGCGGCAGCGCGGGCAGGTACATGTCGATGGACAGGGGCCCGAAGGCGGACAGGCCGCCGAGGATCAGGACGAACCGGGCGCGTCCGGTCGTGAGGGGTCGCGCGACGGTTTCTTCCACTCGCTCGGGCGCGATGGTCATGCTCTTCCTTTCCCCAGCCAAGGTTCCGCGTGGAACAACTTGCTTAGAGTAGGTAACTATTCCTGCTGTGATCCATCCCACCTCAAGGTCCGACCACTGATCCGATCAATTTTCCAGGCAAATCCGAGTGGCCCCTAGATCTTGCCGGAGGTCGTCAGGTATACATCGGATGTCTGTTCGTTGCTGTTGGAGCCGTTGACTGTTGGCGGTTCGGCTTGAAGGGAAAATTCGTGCAGCTGTTGCGACTCGGGGAGCCGGGAAGTGAGCGTCCGTTCGTACGTGCCGGGGACGGCACGCTGCGCGACCTCTCGGGGCTGACCGCCGACATCGATGGCGGCTTCTTCGCGAGCGACGGCGTGGCCAGGGTCGCGGCCGCGCTGGCCGCCGGTGAGCTGCCCGAAGCCGGCCCCGAATTCGCGAGGGCCAGGGTGGGCGCGCCGATCGCGCGGCCGGGCAAGGTCGTCTGCATCGGCCTCAACTACCGGCGGCACGCCGAGGAGTCCGGCGCCGCCGTCCCGGCCGAGCCGGTCGTCTTCATGAAGGCCTCCGACGTCGTCGTCGGCCCGGAGGACGACGTGCTCGTCCCGCGCGGCTCGACCAAGACCGACTGGGAGGTCGAGCTCGGCGTCGTCATCGGCAAGACCGCGCGCTACCTCGAAAGCGCCGAAGAGGCCCTCGGGTACGTCGCCGGCTACACCGTCTCGAACGACGTGTCCGAGCGCGAGTTCCAGCTCGAACGCGGCGGCCAGTGGGACAAGGGCAAGTCGTGCGAAAACTTCAACCCGCTCGGCCCATGGCTGGTCACCGCCGACGAGGTGCCCGATCCGCAGGCCCTCGGCCTGCGGCTGTGGGTCAACGGTGAGAAGAAGCAGGACTCGTCGACCAAGGACATGATCTTCCCGGTCGCCGAGATCGTGCACTACCTGAGCCAGTTCATGGTGCTGCGCCCCGGTGACCTCATCAACACCGGCACCCCGCAGGGTGTCGCGCTCGGCCAGCCCGACCCCAAGCCGTATCTGACCGAGGGAGACGTCATCGAACTCGAGATCGACGGCCTCGGCCGTCAGCGCCAGAACGTCAGGCAGGCGTGATGGCGAAGATCGTGGGCATGGAGGTGCTCGACGTCCGCTTCCCGACCTCGCGGGAGCTGGACGGTTCGGACGCCATGAACCCGGACCCGGACTACTCGGCCGCGTACGTCGTGTTGCACACCGATGGCGGCCCGGACGGCTACGGACTCGCCTTCACCATCGGACGCGGCAACGACGTCCAGGCCGCGGCGATCCGCGCGCTGGAACCGCACGTCGTCGGCATGGACGTGCCCACCGACGCCGCCGCGCTCGGCGCCCTGTCGAGGACGCTGGTCGGCGACTCGCAACTGCGCTGGCTCGGCCCGGAAAAGGGTGTCGCGCACATGGCGATCGGCGCGGTGGTCAACGCCGCCTGGGATCTCGCCGCGCGGATCGCCGGGCTCCCTGTCTGGCGTTTCGCCGCCGAGATGTCGCCGGAGGACCTGGTCTCCCTCGTCGACTTCCGCTACCTCTCCGACGCGCTGACCGAGCAGGAGGCGCTCGACATCCTCCGCGCCGCCGAGCCCGGCCGCGCCGAGCGGATCGCCCGGATCGAGCGCGACGGATACCGCGCGTACAGCACGTCTCCCGGCTGGCTCGGCTACTCGGACGCGAAACTCGTCCGGCTCGCCGAACAGGCGGTCGCGGACGGCTTCGAGATGATCAAGCTGAAGGTCGGCGGCAATCTCGAGGACGACGTCCGCCGGATGAAGCTCGCCCGCGAGACCGTCGGCCCGGACATCCGGGTCGCCGTCGACGCGAACCAGCGCTGGGACGTTTCGACCGCGATCACCTGGATGACCGCGCTGGCGCCCTACGACCCGTACTGGATCGAGGAACCCACCTCGCCGGACGACGTGCTCGGCCACGCCGCGATCGCCAAGGCGCTCGCCCCGATCCGCGTGGCCACCGGTGAGCACGTGCAGAACCGCGTGGTGTTCAAGCAGTTGCTGCAGGCGGGCGCGATCTCGGTGCTGCAGCTGGACGCCGCCAGGGTCGGCGGGTTCAACGAGAACCTGGCGATCCTGTTGCTGGCGGCCAAATTCGGTGTCCCGGTGTGCCCGCACGCCGGCGGGGTCGGGCTGTGCGAACTCGTGCGGCACCTGTCGATGTTCGATTTCGCGGCGGTGTCCGGTTCCGACGTCGACCGGTCCATCGAGTGGGTCGACCACCTCCACGAGCACTTCACCGACCCGGCCGCCGTCGTCGACGGCCGCTACGTCGCACCGTCCGCGCCTGGCTTCTCGGCGCGGATGCACGACGCGACCCTGCGCCGGTTCACCTTCCCCGACGGTCCGGAATGGACGGAGACAACCAAGTGAGTGAGTTCGAAGGCCTCGTCGCCGCCGTCACCGGCGGTGCCTCGGGAATCGGCCGGGCCACCGCGGACCTGCTCGCCTCGCGTGGGGCGAAGGTCGCGGTCCTCGACCTGAATCCCGGCGACCTTCCCGAAGGTCTCACCGGATTTCGCTGCGACGTCGGTTCCGACGAGGAGGTCCGCTCGGCGATCGACGCGGTCGCGGACCGGTTCGGCAGGCTCGACGTCCTGGTCAACAACGCGGGCGTCGGCGCGCAGGGCGACGTCACAGCCAACAGCGACGACGAATGGCACCGGGTGCTCGACATCAACGTCGTCGGCATGGTGCGGCTCGCGCGGGCGGCGTTGCCGCATCTGAAGAACTCGCCGTCGGCCGCGATCGTCAACACCTGTTCGATCGCCGCGTGGGCGGGCCTGCCCAACCGCGCGCTGTACTCGGCCAGCAAGGGCGCGGTGCTCTCGCTGACCCTGGCGATGGCGACCGACCACCTCGCCGACCGGATCCGGGTCAACTGTGTCTGCCCCGGTACCGCGGACACCCCGTGGGTCAGCAGGCTGCTCGACGCCGCGGGCGATCCGGAGGCCGAACGCGCCGCGCTGGCCGCCCGGCAGCCGATGGGCAGGCTGGTCACCGCGGACGAGGTCGCGAACGCGGTCGTGTACCTCGCCAGCCCGCTGTCGGCTTCGACCACCGGCACGGCGCTCGCCGTCGACGGCGGTATGTACGGGCTGCGCCCGCGCGGTCCGGTCCAGCAGTAGCTCCATACCCGGTTCCGGCTGTCATCAAGGAGGATGCGGTGCGTACGAGGGTGATCAAGGTGGCCGCCGCGGCCACCGCGCTCGGGCTGGCCCTGTCGGCCTGCGGGTCCACGAAGGACAACGCGCCGAAGCCCGGCGCGGGCGGGGCGCAGGACGGCAAGGTCGGCGCGACGATCCCGTTGCTGACCTCGCCGTTCTGGCAGGCCTACAACAACTACGTACCGCTGAAGGCGAAGGAACAGGGCGTCGAGGCGCTGCCGACGGTCAACGCGGACAGCGACTCGGCGAAGCAGATCACCGACATCAACACCTTGCTCAACCAGGGCGTCAAGGGTCTGGTCGTGACGCCGCTGGACTCCGCCGCCGTCGTGGCGGGCCTCAAGGCGGCGGAGAACAAGGGCGTCCCCGTGGTGGCCGTCGACGTCGCGCCGGAGAGCGGCAAGGTCGCGATGGTGGTGCGCGCGGACAACAAGGCGTACGGCACCAAGGCCTGTGAGGCGATCGGCGCGAAGGTGACCTCGGGCAAGGTCGTGCAGGTCATGGGCGACCTTGCCTCGGTCAACGGCCGCGACCGCTCCGAGGCGTTCCGGCAGTGCATGAAGACGAAGTTCCCGGATGTCCAGGTGCTGGAGATCGCCGCCGAGTGGAAGGCGGACAAGGCTTCGTCCGGTTTGGACAGCCTGCTGACCGCGAACCCGGACATCAAGGCCGTGTACATGCAGGCGGGCGGTGTGTACCTGGCGCCGACGCAGCAGGCCCTCAAACGCAAGAACCTCTACTTCCCGGTCGGGGACCCGAAGCACGTCGTGCTGGTCAGCAACGACGGCATTCCGCAGGAACTGGCCGCGATCCGCGCGGGCGAACTCGACGCGACCGTCTCCCAGCCCGCCGACGACTACGCCAAGTACGGCATGTACTGGGTCAAGAAGGCGATGGCGGGGGAGACCTTCAAGGCGGGGCCGACCGACCACGGCAGCACGGTCGTCGAGGTCCGGCCCGGGATCCTGGAAGACCAGCTCCCCGCCCCCGTGGTCACCAAGGACAACGTGGACGACAAGGCCCTCTGGGGGAACAACCTGTGAGCGCGCTGCCCGCCGGGTCCGCCGCCGTGCCGGTGGTCAGCGCACAGGGCGTCGGCAAACGCTACGGACCGACCGTGGCGCTGTCCGGCGTCAGCATCACAGTGCACCCCGGCGAGTCGCACGCGCTCGTCGGCCGCAACGGTGCGGGGAAGTCGACGCTCGTCTCCATCCTCACCGGACTGTCCAAAACAGACACCGGCCATGTCGAGTTCGGCGGTGTCCCCGCACCGCCCTTGTCCAGACAGGAGGACTGGAAACGCGCGGTCGCCTGTGTCTACCAGCACGCGATGGTCGTCCCGCAGCTGACCGTCGCGGAGAACCTGTTCCTGAATCGCCAATCCGGCAAGGGTTTCGCGATCGGCTGGCGGCGGTTGCGCCGTCAGGCGCGGGAACTGCTCGACTCGTGGGACGTGCGGGTCGACGTCGACACCCCGGCGGGGGAGCTTTCGGTCGAGGACAGGCAGTTCGTCGAGATCGCCAGGGCGCTCTCCTACGGCGCCCGGTTCATCGTGCTCGACGAGCCGACGGCGCAGCTGGACAGCCAGGCGATCGATCGGCTCTTCGCGCGGATGCGCCAGATGCAGGCGAACGGGGTGACGTTCCTGTTCATCTCGCACCACCTTCACGAGGTGTACGAGGTCTGCCAGGCGGTCACCGTGCTGCGCGACGCCAAGCACATCCTGACCGCGCCGGTCTCGGAGGTCGGTCGTGCCGAGCTCATCGACGCCATGACCGGCGAGCAGGGCGGGCTTTCCGTTCGCGACGCCTCGGCACGCGAGGTGCTGGACCCGGACGCGGACGAGGTGCTGACCGTCGACGGGCTTTCCGGTGACGGTTTCGAGGACGTGACCTTCCGGGTCCACCGCGGTGAGGTGATCGGGCTCGCGGGCAGCAACGCCAGCGGCAAGCATCAGGTCGCCGAAACCGTGTACGGACTGCGTTCACCGGCCTCGGGCACGATCCGGGTGGACGGGAAGCCGTTGAAGCCGGGCGACATCCCGGCCGCGATCCGCGCCGGGATCGGCTGTGTGCCGAGGGACCGGCACCACGAGGGGCTGGTCCTGGAGCACTCCATCGCGGACAACGCCACACTGTCCATTTTGGATCGCATGGGCAAGGGAGGCCTCGCGGCGCCGGGTGTCCGGTATTCGAAGGCATCGAAGGCCCTGACGGACTACGACATCGTCGCGGCCGACGCGGACCAGCCGGTGTCCGACCTTTCCGGTGGCAACCAGCAGAAGGTCGTCCTGGCCCGCGCACTGGCCGGGGATCCGCGCCTGCTCGTGCTGATCAACCCGACCGCGGGGGTGGACGTGAAATCGAAGGAGGCGCTGCTCGCGGTCGTCGACCGGGTGCGGGCCGAGGGCAAGGCGGTGCTGATCGTCAGCGACGAGCTGGATGATCTTCGTCTCAGCGACCGGGTGCTGGTGCTGCACGCCGGCGGCGTGGTCGCCGAACACCGGGCTGGCTGGTCCGACGGCGACCTGGTGGCCGACATCGAAGGAGTCGAGCGCGGTGACTGAACTGATGACCGACCCGAAGACCTCGTCGCTCGCGGCGCCGCCGAAGCGCCGGAAGTTCCGCTGGTTGCGCGAACTCGCCTTGGTGCCGGCGCTCGTCGTCGTGCTGATCATCGGAGGACTGATCAGTGACACGTTCCTGACCTTCGGCAGCATCGTCGGGATCCTGTCCGCCTCGGCGGCGTTGTCGATGGTGGTGCTGGGCGAATCGCTCGTGCTGCTGACCGGGAAGTTCGACCTGTCACTGGAATCCACCATGGGCATGGCGCCCGCGCTGGGCGCGATGCTGGTGATCCCGGTGGCGTCTTCGGGCTTCGGCACCGAAATCCCCGGTTTCGCGGGCATCCTCGCCGTACTGGTGGCCGGTGCCGCGGTCGGCTTCGTGAACGGCTTCCTGATCGTCAAACTGAAGCTGAACGCCTTCATCGTCACGCTGGCGATGCTGACGGTGCTGCGCGGTACGCAGATCGGTTCCACGCAGGGGAAGACGCTCTTCGACCAGCTGGACGTGTTCACCGCGCTGGCCACGACGACGTTCGCCGGGCTGCCGATGTCGGTGTGGCTGGCCGCGGCACTGTTCACCGTGTTCGGGCTGGGGCTGCGGTACCACCGGATCGGCAGGTCGCTGTACGCCATCGGCGGCAACCGGGAAGCCGCGCGGGCCGCCGGTATCCGCGTCGACCGGATCTCGTGGGGCGTGTTCGTCGTGGCCGGTGTGCTGGCCGCGCTCGGCGGGCTCGCGTACACCGGTTACGTCGGCGCGCTCGGCGCGGATCAGGGCGACGGTTTGATCCTTCAGGTGTTCGCGGCCGCGGTGATCGGCGGTGTCTCCCTGGACGGTGGGAAGGGCACGCTGGTCGGGGCGCTCACCGGCGTGCTGCTCCTGCAGACGGTCACCAACCTGCTGCAGGTGGCGCAGGTGCCGCCGGAATGGCTGAAGGCGATCTACGGCGTGATCATCCTGGTCGCGCTGATCATTTCCCGCTATGCCGGCGGGAAAGCCCAAACTTAGTCCGAAAGTCCGTGAAGGCCTCCTTCACTACCTTGAGGGTAGGGAAGGAGGCCTTCACGGAGCATCCATGGAGGAATGCTGTGTCAGGAAGCTTCGGCGGCCGTGGTGGGGTCGTCGGCGGTGCCGAGGGCGTTGCGGAGCCATTGCTCCACCCCCGCCACGTGCACGGTGGCCCACGAACGCGCGAGTTCGGGTTCGCGGGCGGCGATGGCTTCGTAGATCGCCGTGTGCTGCTCGCGGGTCTTCGCGACCGCGCCCTCCTGGGTGAGCCCGCGCCAGATGCGGGCGCGCGCGGTGGGGCCGGACAGGCTGTCCAGCAGCGAGCACAGCACCGGATTGCCGGAGCCGTCGGCGATCTTGCGGTGGAACTGCAGGTCGTTCGCGACCAGCGCCTCCACCGTCGGCGAGTCGGCCAGTTCGTCGAGCAGGCGGCCTAGTTCCGCGATGCCCTCGTCGCTCATGTGCATCGCGGCCATCGCCGTCGCCGCCGGTTCGAGGATCCGGCGGACGGCGAGGAAGTCCAGCACGGTGTCGTCGCGGTGGAAGTCCACCACGAACGTCATCGCGTCGAGGAGGAGATTCGGTTCGAGGCTGGTGACGTACGTTCCGTCCCCCTGGCGGACGTCGAGCACGCGGATCAGGCACAACGCCTTCACCGCTTCGCGCAGCGAACTGCGGGACAGGCCGAGCCGCTGGGCCAGTTCGGCCTCCTTCGGCAGCCTGTCGCCCGGAGCAAGCTCGCCGGAGATGATCATGTCCTTGATCTTGTCGATCGCGACATCGGTGACCGGCATGTCCCACCGCCCTCCCCCGAAGACCTCGGATGTTTGAGTGTTAGTTGACAGAGTGCCATGTTCAGAATCAAGGAGGCGCGGTGACCCACGGTGTCGCACTACAAAGAGTGGCACTCCACACCCGGTTGAAGCCGGGTAAGGAGGCCGAATACGAGTCGGTCCACGCCGTCATTCCGCCCGACCTGGACGAAGCCCTGCGCGGAGCGGGCGTGCGTTCGTGGCGGATCTGGCGGGACGGTCTCGACCTGTTCCACGTGGTGGAGGTCGAGGACTACGCGAAGATGCGCGCGGTCCTGCGCGATCATCCGGCCAACATCCCGTGGCAGGCACGGATGTCGGAACTGCTCGACGTCGAAGACGACTACTCGGGTGGCGATTCGGGTCTCGGCCTCGTTTGGGAGCTTCCGTGAAGATCTCCCTGTCCCCGCTGGGGCTCGGCTGCGCGCAGCTGGGCAACCTGTACCACGCCATCACCGACGAGACGGCCGAAGCGACCGTCCGGCAGGCGTGGGACGAAGGCATCCGGTACTTCGACACCGCCCCGCACTACGGTCTCGGCCTGTCGGAACGGCGGCTGGGCGCGGCGCTTTCGGCTCATCCCCGCGCGGAGTTCGTGATCTCGACCAAGGTCGGCCGGGTACTGGAACCCGATCCCGGCGGTGCTTCGCGCACCGACTCGCAAGGTTTCGTCGTCCCCGCCGTGTACAAACGCCGCTGGGACTTCAGCCGCGACGGGATCCTCCGGTCGCTTGACGACAGTCTGGAGCGGCTCGGGCTCGACCGCGTGGACGTCGTCTACGTGCACGACCCGGACGAACATTTCGAAGACACCGTCAACGGCGCGTTCCCCGCGCTGCTCGAATTGCGGGAGCAGGGTGTCGTCGACGCCATCGGGGCCGGGATGAACCAGGCGCCGATGCTCACGGAGTTCGTCCGCCGCTTCGATCTCGACGTGATCCTGCTGGCGGGCCGGTACACCCTGCTCAACCAGCCCGCGCTCGACGATCTTCTCCCGCTGTGCGCGGAACGCGGCGTGGACGTGGTGGCGGGCGGCGCGTTCAACGCGGGGATCCTCGCCACCACGTCGCCGGGCACGATGTACGACTACGCCGAGGCTCCCGCCGAACTGGTCGAGCGCGCCCAGCGGATCGCCGACGTCTGCGCGCGGCACGGCGTCGAACTCCCTCAAGCGGCCTTGGCGCTGCCCGCCGCGCATCCGGCGGTGGTGTCCGTCGTCGTCGGCGCGCACGATCCCGGCCAGGTCCGGCTCAACGCGGAACGGTTCCGGCGCCCGGTGCCGCGCGCGTTGTGGACGGACCTGATCCGTGCGGGACTGTTGCGTGAGGACACCGTGCTGAGGCAGGAGGAGCCGTGATCGACGCGCACCACCATCTTTGGGACCCCTCGCGGCGGGACTACCCGTGGATGACCGGTACGGCGCTGGAACCGATCCGCCGTCCGTACACAGTGGACGATCTCCGCACGGTGACGAAGGCGGCGGGGGTGAAGGGGACCGTGCTGGTGCAGACGGTCTCGTCGGAGGGAGAGACCCACGAGTTCCTCGCCGCCGCTCGTGCCGAGCCGCTGATCGTGGGCGTCGTCGGCTGGACCGACCTCACCGCCCCCGATGTCGCCGAGCGCGTGGCCGCGTTTTCCGGTCCCCTGGTGGGAATCCGGCATCAGGTGGAGGACGAGCCGGACCCGTCGTGGCTGACGCGGCCCGAGGTTCTGCGCGGTCTCGCCGCTCTCGGCGAGGCCGGGCTGGCGTACGACCTGTTGGTGAAGCCACCGCAGCTTCCCGCGGCCCTCGCCGTAGCGAAAGCGTTGCCGGATCAGGTTTTCGTGCTCGACCACGCCGCGAAGCCGCCGATCTCCTCGGGTGAATGGCAGCCGTGGGCGGACGGTGTCGCGGCTCTGGGGGAGCTGGACAACGTGTACTGCAAGCTTTCGGGGCTGGTGACCGAGGCGGACTGGGCGCGGTGGAAGGTCGGACATCTGGCGCGCTGGGCCGAGCACGTACTGGAGTCCTTCGGGGCCTCGCGGCTGATGTTCGGCTCCGACTGGCCGGTCTGCGAACTCGCGGCCGCGTACGAAGTCGTCGTGGACACTGCGTTCTCGCTGACGGGCTCGCTGAGCGACGCCGAGCGGCTGGAGTTCTTCGACGGCACCGCGCGGCGGGCTTATCGCCTCTCGTGAGTGGTAAGGACGGTTCTAACCGTCTTTACCACTCACGACAAGCGACAAGTGGGCGGCGCGGGGTCCAGGCGCCTGAGAACCGCCGATCAACGACCCGCGGCAGGGGGAAGGGAGATCAGAATTCGTCCTGCTTGACCATCGTCCGCAGGCGGGTCAGCGCGCGGTGCTGCGTCACGCGCACGTTGCCGGCGGAGATCCCGAGCGCCTCGGCGGTTTCGGCGGCGGAAAGGCCGACGGCGATGCGGAGGGCGAGGATCTCCTGCTGCACACGCGGAAGGGTCGACAGCAGGCGGTTGAGCCGGGCACCGAGGTCCAGGTGCAGGGCGTGCGTTTCCGGTTCGTTGTCGCCGATGGGCCGTTCCGGCAGTTCCGGGACCGGTTCCGACCGGTCCCGGGAGACCGCGCGGTAGGCGTCGGCGACCTTGTTGGCGGCGATGGCGTGCACGAGGTAGAGGAACGAACCGCCGCGATCCTGATAGCCGGGCAGCGCCTTCAGCACCGCCATGCACACTTCCTGCGCGACGTCGTCCGCCGACAGGTAGGACAGGTCGCGGCCACCCATTCTCGCGCGGCAGTACCGGACCACGACGGGCCCGATCATCCGCAGCAGGGACTGGATGGCGGCGGGATTCCCGTCGCCCGCGTCCTTGACGAGGGGATCGAGGTCCTCCTTCGTCAGCCGTCCGCCCGGTCGAGGCAGGTTCTCCGGAGTCGTGTATCCCGGGACCGCATCGGGGGTGACGGTTCTGGACGCGCTAGAAGTTGCTTGCATGGTCGTCCTCCCCGGCCGACCCTGCGACCGTCGCTGTCTAGGGGTCAACACTCCGTAACGATTGCGGGCGGCAGATGCTCCGTAAGATCCAGATTCATCTACCGCCGTTGCGACGCAGCGTAATCGTAGGCGTCGATCGGACGGCAGTAAAGATTTCAACTAGAGATAGCCCATTCGCCGGAGTCGGCTTAATACAACCGAGACTCTGCGTCGCGAAAAGGGGCTTCGGGGTCGCAGCATGTGCGCGGCACTTAGCGCACCGCGATCAGTGCGACCGCCGTCGCTACGACGAGTGCCGACGCTGTGACAGCAAGGAATGGGTTAAGAGGTTTCGGGGTTTCCGGACGGCGCAGTGCTCGTTCACGGATCGCGCCGACGGTGACCAAGGTGATCACCATGGCGCCCGCGAACGCGACCGGGATGACCGTCGTTCCCCAGCCTCTCCTGGCCGCGGTGTGCACCAGCAGGAGTGTGCAGGCAGTAGCCGCGAGCGCGGTCCGGCGCCACGCCAGCCCGGTTCGTTCCGCTTGCGCTCCGTGATCGCCCGGGTTCACGAGAAGACCACCAGCGCCGCGGCCGTCAGGGTGATCACGAGGATCCCGGCGGTCAGCAGGATCAGCATCCCGCTCTTCGGCAGCGGCCGTCCCGCGCGCATCGCGGTCTGCACCTGCCGCCAGCGCGGGTACGCGCTCGCCGCGAGGACGGCGGCCAGTACGACGCACAGTCCCGCCAGGACGCTGCTCAGCGCGCTCGGGTCGGGAACCAGTTGATGGACGGCGACGCCGCCGGCCAGCAGGCCCAGCGCCGTCCGGAGCCAGGCGAGGAAGGTTCGTTCGTTGGCGAGCGTGAATCGGTAATCGGGTTCCGAGCCGCCGTCGTGCGGGCCATTGATCTCTGCCACGTGATGAACACTAGGTGTTCCGGCGCGCGAAGACCCACCAGCGAAGGACCGCGAAGCGCGCGATGCCGCCCACAACGCTGGCCGCGAGCAGGGCGCCTGTCTGTTCCAGTGCGGTCGGCTCGGTGATCACCGCGTCGAGGGACGCGAGCACGATAGAGCCGTACGCGGCGTAGAAGGCGAACGTCACCAGATCCTGGAAATGCCGCTTGCCCGCTTGGCTCTGTCGGGTGGCGAAGGTGACCCGGCGATGGAACTCGGTGTTCCCGACGGTCGTGACCGCGAGCGCGACCAGGTTGGCCGGTTGGGGGCCGAGGACCGGCTGGAGGAAAAGGAACAGCACCGCCTGCAGGCCGGTGGCGGCGACACCGGCGACGAGGTACCAAGCGGCATGGTTGCCGAGTTCGTGGTGCCGTTCCGGCGCGCGCCGGATGATCCGGTGCCCTGGCGCCCACCTGGTGGTGGTCATACCGACGACGCTACTCCTTATTTCACAAACTTGTGAAGCTAATGAACCACCTGAGAAATTGTGATCCCCGCGACAGCGCCGCCGTTTGGCCTGCGGAGACGCCGGGTAAGCCACAGGGACCGGGTCGAGTACAGCACGCCCCGGCCAACGTCCGATCAGGAGGGAGCGGCCGATGAGCGACCGTGAGACCGCGGAGCCGGAAACGTTGGATCCCAGCGAGGCGCTCGACGAGGACGAGCTCCGCGTCGACCCGCTCGAAGAAGGTGTAGAACCGCCCGAGCACTGGAGCGGCGCCGACCGATTCGGGACCACGCCCGCGGAGATCCGCGAGGGCGAGTCGCACGCCATGCGGCTGGCCGAGGAGGAGCCGGACGTCGGCGAGAAATGATCTTCACTCAGACGGCAGGCCATGCCGACACCCCCTAGCGTGGTCGCTCAAGTGCAAGACCGCGACGAAGGAAGGGCAGAGATGCTGACAGTCACCGAGGCCGCCGCCGAGGCGATCACCGCACTGACCGGGCAGGAGAACGGCCAAGATGGGGGCGGGCTGCGGTTCGCGATGCATTCCCAGCAAGGGGACAGTCCTCAGCTCGCGGTTTCCGTCGCTCCCGAACCTGAAAGCGGAGACAAGGTACTCGGCGCCGACGGCGGCCCGAAGGTGTTCTTGGAGCCGGAAGCGGCCGCGTTGCTCGACGACAAGGTGCTCGACGTCCAGCAGGACGAAACAGGCGAAGTCGCCTTCGCCGTACTCCCGCAGGCTCAGCCCCAGCCTGGCAGCTGAGCCTGGCGGGTTCAGGCGCTAAGTCGCGGGTGGGCGGACGGTTCACGATCGTCCGGCGGTGCTGTCGCGAAAGCCACTTTCGCGACGTCTGATGTCCCGAAAGTGGCTTTCGCGACACGCGAAGAGCTGCCGTCACGATCCGACGCTGTCCGCCGACGCCCAGCGTCGCGGAGACCGCTACCTGAGACTTTCGCCTTACCTCTCACTAAGTCCGGGCCCAGGCACGGACGAGCTCGCCGGCCCGCTCGCGCAGGAGTTCCGCCGCGTGCGCACGCGCGTGGTCGAGCGAGGGCGCGTGGTCGATAAGGGCGGCGCTGCCCACGACCCCGAGGCCGGCGAGCTGGCTCTGGTCCAGCTGGATCCGTCCGGCCAGCACCATCAGCGGCACCGCGTGTTCCTGCGCGCGGGCCGCGATGCCCGCCGGGGCCTTGCCGTCGAGGCTCTGCTCGTCCAACGAGCCCTCGCCGGTGATGACGAGGTCGGCGCGTTCGATTGCGCCTGCGACGCCGGTGAGGCCGGCGATCAGCTGGAAACCGGATTCGACTCCCGCGCCGAGCCCCGCGATCGCACCGGCGGCGACCCCGCCGCCCGCACCCGCTCCGGGAAGATCGGAGACGTCGGGGGTCCCCGCGTTCCGCAACGCCTGAGCCCAGCGGGACAGGGACTCGTCCAGTTGCTCGACCTCGCGTGGGCCCGCGCCTTTCTGCGGGCCGAAGATCGCGGCCGCGCCACGGGGGCCGAGCAACGGATTCGTCACGTCCGTGGCGACGGCGACCTCGACGGAGCCGAGCCTTTCGCGCACCGGGCCGAGTTCGGCCAGCGCGACGCGGCCCAGCGTGCCGCCGCCGAGTCCGACCGGCGCGCCGAACGCGTCGAAGACCCCGGCGCCCAGTGCCGCCAGCATCCCGGCGCCGCCGTCGGTGCTCGCCGTTCCGCCGACGGTCAGCACCAGCCGCCGCGCGCCGTTGTCGAGTGCGTGGGCCAGAAGTTCGCCGACGCCCCAGGTGTGCGCGGCGAGCGCCACCTCCGGGCTCGGCTCGACGAATTCGATGCCGCACGCCCGGGCCGATTCGATGTAGGCCGTTCCGTCGAGCGTCACGTAGCGCGCGTCGACGGTGTCGTCGAGCGGCCCGCGGACCGGGACTTCCACTAGACGGCCACCCGCCGCGACGAGGACGTCGAGTGTTCCTTCGCCGCCGTCGGCGACGGGGCAGGAGGAGACCTCGGCTTCGGGCAGCGCGTCGCGGACGCCGTGGGCGATCGCCTCCGCGGCCTCGACCGCGGTCAAGCTTCCTTTGAACTTGTCGGGCGCGATGACCACACGAGTCATGGACGAACCTCCGTCAGCGGGTTTCCGCCGGTGAGCACCGACGCGACGTTCTCGGCCGCGAGCACGGCCATGGCGGTACGGGTCTCGACCGTCGCCGATCCCAGGTGTGGCGTCAATATGACGTTTTCGCGATCCAGCAGGCGCGGCTCGACGTCGGGTTCGGCTTCGAACACGTCGAGGCCCGCTCCGGCGATCTCGCCGGCTTCCAGCGCGTCCGCCAGCGCGGCCTCGTGGACGACGGGGCCGCGTGTGGTGTTGATCAGGTACGCGCCCGGTTTCATCGACTTCAGCGCGTCCGCGTCGATGAGATGCCGGGTTTCCGGAGTCAGGGGGCAGTGCAGTGAAACGACGTCGGAGCTTTCCAGCAGTTCACCGAAGGACACGTACTTCGCGCTCAAGGTCTTCTCGACGTCTTCGGCGGCCCGCGATCGTCCTGAGTAGACGATCCGCATGCCGAAACCGAGTGCCCGCCGCGCGACCGCCTGCCCGATCTGGCCCAGCCCGACGATCCCGAGCGTCTTGTCCTGCAGAGAGGAACCGAGCAGGAAACCCAGATGGAACGACCAGGGGGTGCGCGAGCGGATCAGCCGTTCGCCTTCGCCGAGCCGTCGCGTCACCGCGAGGATCAGCCCGAACGCCAGATCCGCGGTGGCGTCGGTGAGCACGCCGGGGGTGTTGGTGACGGTGATCCCGCGTCCGGCCAGCGCCGCGACGTCGACGTTGTCGTAGCCGACGGCCACGTTCGCCACGACCTTCAGTTCCGGGCCCGCCGCGTCGGCGACCGCGCCGTCGATCCGGTCGTGCAGCATGCCGACGATCGCGGACGCGCCCCGGACGAACTCGCGCAGTTCGTCCGGCGTCAGCGGCCGGTCGGCGCGCGAGAGTTTCACCTCCCCGGCTTCGGCGAGCACTTTCAGCGCTTCGTCGGGAACCCACCGGGTCACCGCGATCGTGGAGGTCACGTCCTCAGCCTAGTGTGCGGCGATTGGTATCCCAAATACGGGAATCCCCATTGTGAGGGAGGTGCTTCCCCTGCACGGGGGAGTCGTCGCCGTCCGGCGCGCCGGAATCGTGGTGAGCGCGGAAAGGCTCCGCGAGCAGGGGATTCCAGGGGTGGAAATGAAACGATCACGAGAACTCGCGGCCGTCGGCGCCGCGATGGTCCTCGCCACGACACTCGTCGCGGCCGGTCCGGCCTCGGGCACGGAAGAGGGCAAGGGGAAGCCGTCCGAACCGAGCCTGGTCGGCAGCGCCAAGATGCTGCGCGAGGACGGCCAGGACGTCCGGTTCGCCTTCGACGCGCACGGTCTCTTCCCGGAAAGCAAGGGGACGTTCCGGGTGAGTCACGCGGGTGAAGGGTTCTCCGCCTACTTCCGGGGCAGGATCGACTGTCTGGTCGTCGGTGGCCCGGTCGCCGTGGTCACCGGCATCGTCGAAGACACGAACGTTCCCGGCCTGAAGGACCGCCGGGTCGGGATGACGGTGTACGACAACGGCAGGCACGACAGGCTCGGCTACAGCTGGGGGCCTGATCCCGGGCACGAGCGGATCGTGCCGCCGTGCCTGAGCAGTGCGACCTTCGAACGGGTCGAGAGCGGGGACTTCAAGGCCGTCGAATGGTTCCCGTCCGGCAGCGGGATCGGCTGAGCCGGATCGGCGCGCTCGACGTTCTTCGCGGACTCCCACTCGAAGAAGGAGTGCGCGGCCCCGCCGAACCATGCTATGTTCATATGCAGAACATGTGTGCGCGATACGAACAGGCCGGGAGTGGGGATGGCGGAGCTGCTGTCGTTGAAGGACGCCGTGGCACGGCTGGTGCACGACGGGGACACTGTCGCGCTCGAGGGCTTCACGCACCTCATTCCCGTGGCCGCCGGCCACGAGATCATCCGCCAGCGCCGCACCGGCCTGACGTTGATCCGCATGACCCCGGACATCGTCTACGACCAGCTCATCGGCGCGGGCTGCGCGAGCAAGCTGATCTTCTCGTGGGGCGGCAACCCCGGGGTCGGCTCGCTGCACCGGTTCCGTGACGCGGTCCAGCACTCCTGGCCGGTGCCACTGGAGATAGAGGAACACAGTCACGCGGGCATGGCGAATCGGTATGTCGCCGGCGCCTCGGGCCTGCCGTTCGCCGTCCTGCGCGGCTACACCGGCACCGATCTTCCCGCACGGACCGAAACGATCAAGCCCATCACCTGCCCGTTCACCGGGGAGCGGCTGGCCGCCGTCCCCGCGCTCAACCCGGACGTGACGATCGTGCACGCCCAGCGCGCCGACAGGTCCGGAAACGTCCAGATCTGGGGTATCACGGGCGTCCAGAAGGAGGCGGTGCTCGCGGCTAAGCGATCGCTGGTCACCGTCGAGGAGGTCGTGGACGAACTGGAGCCCCGGCCGGGTGCGATCGTGCTGCCGTCGTGGGCGGTCACCGCCGTGGCCGAGGTGCCCGGCGGCGCGAGGCCGTCGTACGCGGCGGGGTACTACGAACGGGACAACGACGCCTACCAGGCATGGGACGCCATCGGCCGGGACAGGGAGAGCTTCACCCGCTGGCTCGACGAGCTGACGGGAGTGAAGGCATGACCGAGTACACCTCAGACGAGATGATGAGCGTCGCCGCCGCTCGTGCCCTCGGCGACGGGATGTCCTGTTTCGTGGGCATCGGCCTGCCCAGCACGGCCGCCAACCTCGCCCGCCGCGGGCACGCGCCGAACCTGACGCTGATCTACGAATCCGGTTGCCTCGGCGCCAAACCGACCAGGCTCCCGTTGTCCATCGGCGACGGCGAACTCGCAGACACCGCGGACGCCGTGGTCAGCGTCCCCGAGGTCTTCAACTATTGGCTCCAGCCGGGCCGGATCGACGTCGGCTTTCTCGGCGCCGCCCAGCTGGACAAGTTCGGCAACATCAACACCACCGTCATCGGCCCGGACTACACCAATCCCAAGGTGCGACTCCCCGGTGCGGGCGGCGCACCCGAGATCGCGGCCTCGTGCCGCGAGGTGTTCGTGGTACTCCGGCAGAGCACTCGCACGTTCGTCGAGAAGGTCGACTTCGTGACATCGTTCGGCCACGGCACCGGCAAGGGCGATCGCGAGCGGCTCGGCCTTCCCGGCGCCGGCCCGACGCTGGTCGTCACCGACCTCGGCCTGATGCGGCCCGACCCGGAGACCGCCGAGCTCACGCTCACCGAACTCCACCCCGGCGTCGAGGTCGATCAGGTCGTCCAGGCGACCGGGTGGAAACTGAAGGTGTCCGGCGACCTGGGGACCACCCCGGCGCCGACCGAGGCAGAACTCCGCATCCTCCGAGACCTCAAAAGGGCGAGCGCATGACCGACGTCTTCCTGTTCGACGCCATCCGTACCCCGTTCGGCAAATACGGCGGCGCCCTGTCCGGGGTCCGCCCGGACGACCTCGCCGCCACCGTGCTGCGGGCGCTGGCCGAGCGCAACGACCTCGACCCGGCCACCGTCGACGAGGTCGTGCTCGGCGACGCCAACGGCGCGGGCGAGGACAACCGGAACGTCGCGCGGATGGCGGCGCTGCTGGCGGGCTGGCCGACGACCGTGCCCGGTGCCACGGTCAACCGGCTGTGCGGCTCCGGCCTCGACGCCGTCATGCAGGCCAGCCGTTCGGTCCAGGTCGGCGACGCCTCACTCGCCGTCGCGGGCGGGGTCGAGTCGATGAGCCGCTCGCCGCTCGTCATGCAGAAACCGGAAAAGGCCTTCCCGGCGGGCAACCAGACGCTGCACTCCACCGCGCTGGGCTGGCGCATGGTCAACCCGAAGATGCCCGAGCGGTGGACGGTCTCGCTCGGCGAGTCCACCGAGCAGCTCGCCGAGCGCTACGGCATCGGCCGCGACGAGCAGGACGCGTTCGCCGTACGCAGTCACCTCAACGCCGCCCGTGCCTGGGACGAGGGGTTCTACGACGACCACGTCGTCCCCGTCGAGGGTGTCGAACTCGCCCGCGACGAAGGCATCCGGCCGGACTCCAGCCCGGAGAAGCTCGCGAAGCTCAAGCCCGTCTTCCGTCCACAAGGGACGGTCACGGCCGCGAACGCGTCGCCGCTGAACGACGGCGCCTCCGCGCTGCTGCTCGGCGACGAGGCGGCCGGGAAACGGCTGGGCAGGGCGCCGCTGGCCCGGATCGCCGGCCGGGGTGCGGCGGGCGTCGACCCGGACGTCTTCGGCATCGGGCCGGTGCGCGCGGCCGAGATAGCCCTGGAACGCGCCGGGATCGGCTGGGAAGACCTGGCGGCCGTGGAACTGAACGAGGCCTTCGCCGCGCAGTCGCTGGCCTGCCTGCGGGACTGGTCGAAGCTCGACCCGGAGATCGTCAACGTGAACGGCGGCGCGATCGCGATCGGGCATCCGCTGGGCGCCTCCGGCGGCCGGATCCTCGGCACCCTGGCCCACCACCTGCGCCGCGGCGGTGGCCGGTGGGGGCTGGCCGCCATCTGCATCGGCGTCGGCCAGGGGCTGGCCGTCGTCCTCGAAGCCCAGTGATCCACTGACTCGCGCTGGAGGGAAGACCATGTCCGCACCCGTAGAACTGAGGCTCCCGCGCTACCGGCGCGATCCGGAGGGCACGCATCCGCCGCTCGACTACGCCGGCTACCGGTCGACGGCGCTGCGGCATCCGAAAGAGCCGTTGATCGTGCTCCCGCATCTGCTGACCGAGGTCACAGGGCCCGCGCTGGGGCCGGGCAGGATCGGCGAGTTCGACAACGACCTCACCAAGGGCCACGCGGGGGAGCCGCAGGGCCAGCGGATCATCGTCACCGGACGGCTGCTCGACGGCGACGGGCGGCCGATCCGCGATTCGCTCGTGGAGATCTGGCAGGCGAACGCGGGCGGCCGGTACCGGCACACCGGGGACCGCTGGCCGTCGCCGCTGGACCCCAACTTCGACGGCGCGGGCCGGACGCTCACCGACTCCGAAGGGCGCTACACCTTCACCACCATCAAGCCGGGCGCGTACCCGTGGAAGAACCACGACAACGCCTGGCGGCCGGCGCACATCCACTTCTCCGTCTTCGGGAGCGCGTTCACCCAGCGGCTGGTCACCCAGATGTACTTCCCGGAAGACCCGCTGTTCTCGCAGGACCCGATCTTCAACTCCATCCCGGACGAGAAGGCGCGGCAGCGGATGATCGCGCGCTTCGACCTCGACCGCACGGAAGCCGAGTGGGCGCTGGCCTTCCAGTTCGACATCGTCGTGCGCGGCCGCGAGGCTTCGGTCTTCGAAGACGAGGAGGACGAGCACTGATGCCGGAGACGACGCCTTCCCAGACCGTCGGTCCCTACCTGTCCATCGGCCTGCCCTGGCCGGATGGGCCGGACGTCGTCCCCGCGGGCGAACCGGCCGCGATCCGTATCCACGGCCGCGTCCTCGACGGCGCGGGCGAACCGGTCCCGGACGCGATGATCGAGACCTGGCAGGCCGACGCCGACGGCCGGTTCGATCACCCCGACGACCCGCGCGGAGCGGTCGCGAGCGGGTTCCGTGGCTTCGGACGCTGCCCCACCGATCCGGGCGGCAGCTACGAGATCCGGACGATCATGCCCGGTTCGCTGCCCGGTCCGGCGGGCAGCACGCAGGCACCGCACATCGACGTCTCGGTGCTCGCGCGCGGACTTCTGCACCGGGTGGTCACCCGGATCTACTTCGAGGACAACGACAACTCCGGGGATCCGGTGCTGGCGTCGGTCCCGGAGGCCCGCCAGCGCACCTTGGTCGCCACCAAGACGGGCGACGGCTACCGGTTCGACATCCGGTTGCAGGGCGAGGGAGAAACGGTCTTCTTCGATGTCTGAGCCGGTGAAGGTGCACAGCGTCGCGGACGGGCCCGCGGACGGTCCGGTCGTGGTGTTCAGCGGTTCGCTCGGCAGCGATCACCGCATGTGGGAACCGCAGGTGAAACCCTTGGTGGAACAGGGTTTCCGGGTGATCCGGTACGACACCCGCGGGCACGGCGTGTCCCCGGTCCCGTCCGGGCCGTACACGCTCGCGGATCTCGGCGGGGATCTGCTCGCGCTGCTCGACGAGCACGGCGCCGAACGCGCCCATGTCGTCGGGCTCTCGCTCGGCGGGATGACCGGGATGTGGCTCGGCGTGAACGCGCCGGACCGGGTCGCGAGCCTCGTGCTGTGCTGCACGTCCGCGAAACTCGGGCCGCCTGGCATGTGGGCGGACAGGGCGAAAACGGTCCGGGAGAACGGCACCGCCGCGGTCGCCGAGGCCGGGGCCGCCCGCTGGTTGACCGCGGGTTACGCCGCCGCCCACCCCGAGCGGGCCGGGTACTTGCGCGAGATGATCGCGAGCGTCCCCGCCGAGGGATACGCGGCGTCCTGCCAGGCCATCGAACGGATGGACCTCGTCGGCGACCTGCCCAAGATCGCGGCGCGAACCCTGGTCATCGCCGGGGCCGAGGATCCGGCCACGCCGGTCGAGCACGCCGAGGTGATCGCGGGCGGCGTCCCGGACGCGCGGCTCGAGGTCGTCGAAGGCGCCGCGCATCTGGGGAGTTTCGAACAGCCGGAGCGGTTCACCGCGTTGATCCTCGAACATCTGGAGGCCGCCCGATGAGCGAAGACCCCTACGAGACCGGTATGAAGGTGCGCCGCGAGGTCCTCGGGGACGCGCACGTCGATCGTGCGGTCGCCCGCACCACCGAGTTCAGCCGCCCCTTCCAGGACTACATCACCCGGGGTGCCTGGGGAACGGTCTGGTCGCGTGACGGACTCGACCGCAAGACCCGCAGTTGCGTCACCCTGGCCGCGCTCACCGCGCTGCACGCCCACGACGAACTCGCGATGCACGTCCGCGCGGCCATCCACAATGGACTCACCGCGCAGGAGATCTCCGAGGTCCTGCTGCACACCGCCGTCTACACGGGCGCCCCGGCCGCCAACGCGGCGTTCGCCGTCGCCCAGCGGGTACTGGCCGAACTCGGTGAGCCTACAGCCCAGGAAGAAGGTGGCGGCTAGGGTTCTCCTATGGACGAAGGCGAGGTGACCGAGCGCGGGGCGCATCATGTCCAGTCGCTCGAGCGCGGGCTGGCGGTGATCAAGGCGTTCAACGCGGACGCGGCGGAACTCACGCTGAGCGACGTCGCCCGCTCCACCGGGCTGACCAGGGCGGCCGCCCGCCGGTTCCTGCTCACCCTCGTCGACCTGGGGTACGTGCGCACGGACGGCAAGTACTTCTCGCTCACCGCGCGGGTCCTCGAACTCGGCTACTCGTACCTGTCGAGCCTGTCGCTGCCGGAGGTCGCCCAGCCGCACCTGGAACGGCTCTCCGCCGAGGTGCACGAGTCGAGTTCGGTCTCCGTGCTCGAAGGCATGGACATCGTCTACGTCGCGCGCGTGGCCGTTTCGCGGATCATGACCGTCAGCATCAACGTCGGCACCCGGTTCCCGGCCCACGCGACGTCGATGGGGCACGTCCTGCTGGCCGGTCTCGAAGACGCCGAACTGCGCGACTACCTCGACGGGGCGAAGCTCGACAAGCTCACCGCGCGCACCATGACCCGGCCCGAGGAATTGCTCGCCGAACTGGTGAAGGTCTACGAGCAGGGCTATGCGATGGTCGACCAGGAACTCGAAGAGGGCCTCCGCTCGATCGCCGCGCCGATCCGGGACCGGCGGGGCAAGGTCGTGGCCGCGGTCAACCTCTCCACCCACGCCAGCCGCACGACGCCGGAGTCCGTCGAGCAGGAACTACTGCCGTCGCTGCTCTCGGCGGCGCGGGCCATCGAGACCGATCTGGCCTCGGCGCCGCCGACCAAAGCGCGACATGGCTGAGGTCGCGGGGCTCCTGCTCGCGGCCGGGGCCGGGCGCCGGTTCGGCGGGCCGAAGGCGCTGGCCGTCGTCCACGGCGAGCCATTCGTCGTCCGGGCGCTGCGGGTGCTCACCGACGCGGGCTGCACACCGGTCCGGGTGGTGCTGGGTGCCTCGGCCCCGCAAGTCCGCGCGCTCTTGCCCGACTCCGCGGCCGCTGTCGTGGCCGAAGACTGGGAGTCCGGCATGGGCGCGTCACTGCGCGCGGGCTTGAGCGCGCTCACCGAGACCGATGCCGAGGCCGCCGTCGTGCATCTCGTGGATCTACCCGGCGTCGGCGCCGGAGTGGTCCGCCGGGTCGCCGCCGGAGCCGACGAGAACATCGTCGCGCGTGCCGCCTATGAAGGCATTCCCGGTCATCCCGTCGTACTCGGCCGCCGCTGGTGGCTGGACATCATGGCCGGCGCGTCCGGGGACAAGGGCGCCCGCGACTGGCTCAAAGGACGCCAGGACCTGCGGCTCGTGGAATGCGGTGACCTCGGCACCGGACACGACGTGGACCGCCGCGAGGATCTTCCACGCTGATCTCGGGCTGCCCGAGGCTTACGATCGGCACGTGACCGTCGAATCGCCCGAGAAACTGGCCGAAGCCCTCGAAGCTGTCGGCTATCTCGCCGACGACGGCGTCGCCACGGCCGGATTCCTCGCCGTGGCGCTCGGCCGCCCGCTGTTCTGTGAGGGCGAACCGGGCACCGGCAAGACTTCGCTCGCACTGGGACTGGCGGAAGCGCTCGGCATGCCGCTCATCCGGCTCCAATGTCACGAGGGGATCGACGCGGCGCAGGCGCTGTACGAATGGGACTTCCCCCGCCAGCTGCTGCATTTGCGGGCGCTGGAAGCCGCCGGTGACGGCGGCCTCGACGTCGAGGCCGCCGAACAGTCCCTCTACACCGAGCGTTTCCTGCTCTCCCGGCCGCTGCTGAAGGCGTTGCAGACCGCGCCGTGTGTCCTGCTCGTCGACGAGATCGATCGGGCCGACGACGAGTTCGAAGCCTTCCTGCTGCAACTCCTCGACGAGAACGCGGTGACGATCCCCGAATTCGGCGAGGTGCGGGCCGAACATCCGCCGCTCGTGGTGCTCACCTCCAACCGGACGCGGGAGGTGCACGACGCGCTGAAGCGCCGCTGTCTCTATCACTGGCTGGAACATCCGGACCTCGGCCGCGAGGTCGAGATCCTGCGCCGCAAGATCCCGAACCTGGGCGAGGCGCTCGCGGCGCAGGTGGCGACGGCGGTGCACCGGCTCCGCTCGATGGAGTTGCTGAAGCCGCCCGGGGTGGCGGAATCCCTCGACTGGGCTCAGGCGCTCCTCGCGCTCGGAATGCCCGAACTGGACGCCGCGGCCGCCGCGCGGACGCTCGGCTCGGTGCTCAAGTACAGCGAAGACCTCGACAGGGTGCGGGCCAAGCTGGACAAACTGCTCGCCTGAGGGTCAGCGTCGCCGCAGTGACGCGTCGAGCAGGGCGGGCGGGGTGTCGTGCTTCTCCTCCGGGGCGAGATCGGTGCCCGGGGCGACTATCCCGTCGATCGCGTCGAGGACGTCGGCCGGCAGCACCGTGTCCGCGGCGGCGAGTTGTGACTCGAGGTGCTCCAGCGTGCGGGGCCCGATGATCGCGCTCGTCACCCCCGGATGCGCGACGACGAAGCCGAGCGCGAGCTGGATCAGGCTCAGCCCCGCCTGGTCGGCGACCTTGGCCAGCCGTTCGACGGCTTCCAGCCGGACCCGGTTGGAGGGCCGGGTCAGGTCGAAACGCTGCGGCAGGACCCCCGAACGGTTCGTGCTGATCTCGCGCCCTTCCCGGATCGCGCCGGACAGCCAGCCGGACGCCAGCGGGCTCCACGCCAGCACGCCCATCCCGTATTCCTCGGTCACGGGCAGGACATGCGTTTCGACCCCTCGCTGCAGGATCGAGTAGCTGGGCTGCTCGGTGACGTACCGGCTGAAACGGTGTTCGCGGGCGGCCCACTGGGCCTGCACGATGCGATACGCGGGGAACGTCGACGAACCGAGGTAGCGGATCTTCCCCGCCCGCTGGAGATCGGTCAGCGCGGAAAGGGTTTCTTCGTCGCTGGTCTTCGGATCCCAGCGGTGGATCTGGTAGAGATCGACATGGTCGACCCCGAGGCGGCGCAGGCTGTTGTCCAGTTCGGTGACCAGCCAGCGGCGTGAAGCGCCCTGATGGTTGCGCTCGTCGCCCATCGGCATGCTCGCCTTCGTGGCCAGCACGATGTCCTCACGGCGGCTTGCGATGGCCTTCCCGACCATTTTCTCCGACTCGCCGCCGCTGTACATGTCGGCGGTGTCGATGAGATTGATCCCGCCCGCCAGCGCGGTGTCGACGATCGCGGTGACCTCGTCCTGGGTGGTGCGCCCGATCGCGCCGAAGTTCATCGCGCCGAGCGCGAGGGTGCTGATCTGCACACCGGTCCTGCCCAAGGTGCGGTACTGCATGACGATGTCCTCCATGGCAAGATAAGCAAGCGGAACGTTGCTCCGCTAACGATACGGAGCAGTGTTCCGTTTGGCAACCTCGGCGGTGAAGGAGTGGCGTGATGAGTGACGAGGGCACCAAGGCCAAACGCGCGGACGCCCGGCGCAACGAGAAGACCCTGCTCGACGCGGCCGCCGCCGTCTTCGTCGCTTCGGGCGTCGAGGCGCCGGTCCGTGACATCGCCGCCAAGGCGGGCGTCGGGATGGGCACGATCTACCGGCACTTCCCGACCAGGGCCGACCTCATCATCGCCGTCTACCGGCACCAGGTCGACGCGTGCGCCGAAGCCGGGCCGGAACTGCTGGCGGCAAGCGACTCCCCGTACGAGGCGTTGCGGCGCTGGATCGACCTCTTCGTCGATTTCCTGGTCACCAAACACGGCCTGGCGGCGGTGCTGCAGTCCGACAATGCCGGGTTCGAGACGCTGCACACCTATTTCCTCGACACCCTCCTGCCGGTGTGCGCCCGGTTGCTCGACGCGGCCGCGCAGGCCGGCGAGATCCGCTCCGATCTGCAGGCGCTCGAAGTCATGCGCGGCGTCGGGAACCTTTGTATCGGCGCCGAGAACGACCCCCGCTACAACGCGCGCAAGATGGTCGAGGTCCTCATCGCGGGCTTGCGGGCCTAGGGCGTCGGCCTGCCGTACGTCGATTTCCGCAGCTTCACCTTCACGGCCCAGCCGCTCCACATAGGACGATGTGATGGGGACGTCGAAGGCGCCGCCCATCACCGCGACGGCCGCGCCGACGACGCAGGCGAGCAGCGTGGTGAGTACGGCACCGTAGCGAGGATTCCCGGTAGGACCTAGGTCCTCTTCGAACCCGAATACGTGGCGACGGCCCACCGGGCGCGCTACAACTCGGTTATGGAACGTACACAGTGTTGTGTGGTGGGGGGCGGTCCGGCGGGAATGGTGCTCGGGCTCCTGCTGGCGCGGGCCGGGGTCGAGGTCACCGTTCTCGAAAAACACAAGGACTTCTTCCGCGATTTCCGCGGCGACACGGTGCATCCCCCGACGCTGATGCTGCTCGACGAACTCGGGCTCGGCGAGCGCTTCGCGAAACTGCCGTCGCGACGGCTGGAGAAGATGCGGATGCTGATCGGCGACAGGACGATCGTCGCCGCCGATTTCAGCCGCATTCCCGGACCGCACAAGTACATCGCGATGGTCCCGCAATGGGATTTCCTGAACCTGCTCGCCGAAGCCGCGGCCGGGGAACCCGCGTTCACCCTCAAGATGGGTGCCGAGGTGCTCGGCCTGCGCGAGGGCGGCGGCGTGCGCTATCGCGATCCCGACGGTGCCGAGCGGGAACTGGCCGCGCCGCTCGTGGTCGGTTGCGACGGCCGGGATTCGCTGATCCGCGCGGAAGCGGGACTCGTGCCGAAGGAATACGACGTGCCGATGGACGTCTGGTGGGTCCGGGTGCCCAAACTCGAGGACACCGGCAAGGAGGCCCAGGTGTTCGGCCGGTTCGAGGGCGGGCTCGCCGGGGTGACCATGGACCGCGGCGACTATTTCCAGACCTCGTACCTGATCAGGAAGGGACAGGACGCCGCGCAGCGGGCCGAAGGGATCGAGAGGTTCCGGGAACGGATCGGCGGCCTGTTCGGCTGGAACGACGAGCAGCTGAGCGAGATCCGCGGCTGGGACGACGTCAAATTGCTGAAGGTCAGGATGTCCAAGCTCCCGCACTGGTACTCCGGCCGGGTGCTCTGCATCGGCGACGCCGCGCACGCCATGTCGCCGGTCGGCGGCATGGGCGTCAACATCGCGGTGCAGGACGCCGTGGCGGCCGCGCGGATCCTCGCCGCCCCGCTGCTGCGCGGGACACTGACCGCGCGGGATCTCGCCCGCGTGCAGCGCCGGCGGGCCGTGGCCGTCACGCTCGCCCAGAAGCAGCAACTGGAGGAGCACAAGATGCTCATCGAACCCGCCCTCGACGGGACGCTCAACGAGCGGACCGTGCCGCTGCCACTCCGGATCTCGGACCGGTTTCCGCAGCTCACCGCCCTCGCGGCCGTCATGGGCGGCAGTGGTCCCCTGCGCGAGAAGACCCCGGTCTTCGCCCGCCGAGGCTCATAATGGAGGAGTGAGCGACCCACTGGCGGGCTTCGTCGGCTTCGCGGAGGCATTGCGCGAAGCCGGTTTGCCGTGCGACGCGCACCGAGTGCGGGCGTATCTCGAGGCTGTCGGCGAGGTCGATCTGGCCGATCCGGAGCAGCTGTACTGGGCCGGACGGCTGACGCTGTGCGCCGACCCCGACGACCTCCCGCGTTACGACGCCGCGTTCGACGGATGGTTCACCGAAAAGGAAGCCGGACCACGGCGGCGAGACCGGAAGGCGGCCCCGAAACGCGCCAGGATCGCCACGCTCGCGCAGGCGGGCCAGGGCGAGTCCGGCGCGGAACCCGACGAGCTCCGGGTGGCGGCGAGCGAGGAAGAGATCCTGCGGCATCGCGACCTCGCCGAACTGAGCGTCGCCGAACGTGCTCACCTGCGGGAACTGCTCGCGAAACTGCGCCCGGCGCTGCCCTTGCGGTCGTCGCCGCGTCGTCGCACGGCCCGGCGGGGCACTCTCGATCCGTCGCGCACGCTCCGGGCGATGCTGGCCGGAGGCGGCGAGCCGGTGCGCCTGGCGTATCGGCGGAGAGGGACCAAGCCACGCCGTCTCGTCTTCCTGATCGACGTCTCCGGCTCGATGGGGCCGTATGCCGACGCCCTGCTGAGGTTCGCGCACGTCGTGGCCCGGCGCGCTCCCGGCCGGGTCGAGGTGTTCACGCTGGGCACCCGGCTCACCAGGGTCTCCCGCCAGCTCCGGCTGCGCGATCCCGAGCACGCGATGCTCGCCGCGGCCGCGGCCGTCCCCGATTTCGCGGGCGGGACCAGGCTCGGCGAGACCTTGCGGGCGTTCCTCGACCGGTGGGGGCAACGCGGCGTGGCCAGGCGATCCGTGGTCACCGTGTTCTCCGACGGCTGGGAACGGGGCGATCCCGGCCTGCTCGGCGAGCAGCTCGCCAGGCTGCGGCGGCTCGCGCACGTCGTATTCTGGGTGAATCCGCACGCGGGGCGGGCGGGTTACGCTCCTGTGCAGTCCGGCATCGTGGCCGCGCTCCCGTACCTCGATCGGCTGCTCGCCGGGCACAGTGTGGCCACATTGGAACGACTGCTGGTGGAGATCGCCGATGCGTGACGTACTGGACGAACTGCACCGCCGCTGGGCGGCAGGCGAGACGGTGGGGGTCGGCACCGTGGTGGCGACGTTCTCGTCGGCGCCGCGGAGCCCCGGCGCGGCGATGCTCGTCGCGCCGGACGGCACGGTCACCGGCAGCGTCTCCGGCGGTTGCGTCGAGGGCGCCGTCTACGAACTCGCGCAGCAGGTGGTCGCCGACCGCGCACCCGTGCTGCAACGTTACGGCGTGTCGGACGACGACGCGTTCGCCGTCGGGCTGACCTGCGGCGGGATCATCGACATCTACGTCCAGCACGTCGACAGCGACTCGATGCCGGAGTTCGGCGACGTCGTCGAATCGGTCCACAGTGGACACCCGGTCGCCGTGGTCACGGTGATCGAACACGAACGGGAAGGCCTGGTCGGCGAGCATCTGATCGTCTGGCCGGACCGGGTCGCCGGTTCGCTCGGTTCTTCGCGGATGGACGACGCCGTCGTCGACGACGCGCGCGGCATGCTCGCCGGCGGCCGCACCGGCACCCTGCACTACGGACCGGACGGACAGCGCCGCGGCGAAGGGATGACGGTCTTCGTCAACTCCTTCGAACCGCCGGCGCGCCTGCTGGTCTTCGGCGCGATCGACTTCGCGGCCGCGATGGCGAAAATGGGCGCGTACCTCGGCTACCAGGTCACGGTCTGCGACGCGAGGCCCGTGTTCGCGACGAAGAGCCGTTTCCCCGACGCGCACGAGGTCGTCGTCGATTGGCCGCATCGCTATCTCAAGGCCGAAGCCGACGCGGGCCGGATCGACGGCCGGACCGCGATCGCCGTGCTCACCCACGATCCGAAGTTCGACGTGCCGTTGCTGGAGGTCGCGTTGCGCCTCGACGTCGGCTACGTCGGCGCGATGGGCTCGCGCAAGACCCACGACGACCGGTTCGCGCGGCTGCGCGAGGCCGGGGTCACCGAGGCGGAACTCGAACGGCTTTCGTCGCCGATCGGCCTCGATCTCGGCGCACGGACACCCGAGGAGACCGCCGTGTCGATCGCGGCGGAGATCATCGCGCTGCGGTGGAGTGGCTCGGGATCGCGGCTCGCCGAACTCACCGGCCGGATCCACGGCTGACGCCGGGCACCGGGACCGCCTGGCTCGACTTGACCACGTCGAAGGCGGGCAGGGTTTCGAACCGTTTGACGTGCTCGTCGAACAGTTTCCTGGACAGGTACCGGCTCGCCTTGAGATCCGGGGTGAGCAGCACGACGACGTAGTCCCACTGCCCGACGATGCTGTAGCAGTGCTGGACGCGGGGCTCGGCCAGCATGCGCTCGCGGAAAGCCGCGTGGCGCTTCTCGTCGTCGTCGGTCAGCGCGACCAGGATGACCGACGTCATCCCCGCGCCGAGCGTCTCCGGATCGAGCACGGCGACTTGGGCGCGGATCACGCCCGCGGCGCGCAGCCGGGTCAGCCGCCGCTGGACCGCGCTGGGTGAGAGGCCGACGGCGTCGCCCAGATCGTGCAGAGGACGGGCGGCGTCGGCCTGGACGAGGTCGAGCAGCAGACGGTCGATCTCGTCTAGTGGCACGCAAGATTTTTGCACGGAGGTGGGAAAATTTACAATCGGCATGATCGGCTCCCGGCCTAGCTTGGGCGTCATGACCGACATCGACCTGCAGCTGGACCACGTCGCCGAGGCGGCGAAGGTGATCGATCCCGTTTTCCTGGACTCCCCGCAATACAGCGACGAACAGCTGAACGAACGGCTCGGACGACGCGTGCTGGTGAAGATCGAGACGCTGAATCCGTTGCGCAGCTTCAAAGGCCGCGGCGCGGACTACTTCGCCGCCGGACTGGAGCCGGGGACCACGATGGTGTGCGGGACCAGCGGCAACTTCGGGCAGGCCGTCGCCTTCGCCGCCCGGAAGCACGGTTTGCGGGCCGAGGTGTTCGTCCCCGCCGACATCTCCCCGGTCAAACTGCGGCGGATGAAGACGCTGGGCGCGCGAGTGCGCCGGGTCGAGGGCGAGGCGAAGGTCGCCGCGGCCGCCTTCGCCGCCGAAGCCCCGGACCGCGTCTTCGTGGTCGACGGCCGTGAGCCCGCGATCTCCGAAGGGGCGGGCACGATCGGCCTGGAACTGGCGCGGGAGGACGGGATCGACACGGTCGTGCTCCCGGTCGGCGACGGCGCGCTGATCGCCGGGGTCGCGCTGTGGCTCAAGGCGCACTCGCCGGACGTCCGGATCGTCGGTGTCGGGACCACGTCGGCGCCCGCCATGGCGAAGAGCTGGCTGGCGGGCGAGCCGATCACCGTCGACCGGGCCAACTCGTTCGCCGGCGGCATCTCGATCCGCTCGCCGGAACCCGAATCCATCCGGCGGATGCGGTCGCTGGTCGACGACTTCGTCCTGGTCGAGGACGACGATCTGCGCGCGGCCATGCGACTGGGCGCGGAGACCCTCGGTGTACTCCCGGAACCCGCGGGGGCTGCCGGCCTGGCCGCACTGACCGTGCACGACATCCCGGGCGACCGGGTCGCCACCGTGATCACCGGCGCGAACGCGACTTGGCCTCGTGAGTGGCTAGGACGGTTCTAACCGTCCTAACCAGTCACGAGTCGGTAAGACCCCCCGGCGGGGGTTGATCTGGAGGGGGCCAGCGTAGCACTCTCGGCTGTGAGTCCGATCACGGTCGCTCCGGGGTCGGTCCGTGACAACCGAATGACCGGCCGTTCCCGAACGACCCCGGACCAGCGCGGGGTTTCTCTTGCTTTGGAGGCCTGATGCGCATCACCGTCACCGTCGACGGCACACCCTGCACAGACGACGTCGAGCCCCGCACCCTCCTCGTGCACCATCTGCGCGAACGGGTCGGGAAGGTGGGTACCGTGGTCGGTTGCGACACCAGCAACTGCGGTTCCTGCACCGTCCACCTCGACGGGCGCAGCGTGAAATCCTGTTCGGTACTCGCGGTCCAGGCCGACGGCTGCGAGGTCACCACGATCGAGGGACTCGCCCGCGACGGCGAACTGCATCCGGTGCAGAAGGCCTTCCACGAGAATCACGCGCTCCAGTGCGGTTTCTGCACTCCCGGCATGATCATGCAGTCGATCGACCTGCTCGCCGACAATCCCGATCCGGACGAGAAAGCCGTTCGTGAAGGGCTCGAAGGCAACCTGTGCCGTTGCACGGGCTACCAGAACATCGTCCGCGCGGTGCGCGACGCCGCCCACGAGATGCGGCCCGGCGCCGGTCCCGAGGCCGAGCGGCTCGCCTCGGACACCGCTTCCCGTGTCGGCGCGGGTGGTGAGTGATGACCTCCACGATCGAACCGGAGGTCGGGAAGGCCCGTCGCCGCAAGGAGGACGAGCGCCTCATCACCGGCCGGACCCGCTGGACCGACAACCTGACCCTGCCCGGCATGCTGCACCTGGCGGTGCTCCGCAGCCCGTTCGCGCACGCCAAGATCGTCTCGATCGACGTCACCGAAGCGAAATCCGCGCCGGGTGTGGTCGCGGTCTTCACCGGGAAGGACCTCGACCCCGAGGGTGCCATCGGCATGCCGTGCGCGTGGCCGATCACTCCGGACATGAAATCGCCGAGGCGGCCCGTCCTCGCTTCGGACACGGTGAACTTCGCCGGTGAGGGCGTCGCGGTGGTCGTCGCCCGGACGTCGGCCGAAGCGCATGACGCGCTCGAAACGATCGACGTCGACTACGACGAACTGCCGGTCGTCCTCGGGCTCGAGAACGCGCTCGCCGAGGGCGCGCCGCTGGTGCACGAAGATCTCGGCACCAACCAAAATGCTGTCTGGGTCTTCGATTCCGCCGACGCGGGAACGGGTTCCAGCGTCGAAGACGCGATCTCGAACTCCGAGGTCGTGCTCAAGCGGCGGTTCCGTCAGCAGCGGCTGGTGCCGGCGTTCATGGAACCGCGGGCGTGCGTCGTCGACCCGACCGGCAATCAGCTGGTCATGTGGTCGGCGACCCAGGTCCCGCACATCCTCAAGACGATGACCGCGGCCACGCTCGGCCTGCCCGAGCACAAGGTGCGGGTGATCGCGCCCGACGTCGGCGGTGGGTTCGGCGGCAAGATCGCCGTGCTGCCCGAAGAGATGATGTCGACGCTCATCGCGCAGCGGCTGGGCAAACCGGTCAAGTGGACCGAGTCCCGTTCGGAGACGATGGTCGCCGCGCACCACGGCCGCGACCAGATCCAGGACATCACCATCACCGCGAACCGCGACGGCACGGTGACCGGCCTCAAGGTCGAACTGCTCGCCGACATGGGCGCGTACCTCGGCCTCGTCGGCCCCGGCGTGCCGATCCTCGGCGCGTTCATGTTCAACGCGATCTACAAGTTCCCGGCGTACCACTTCGCCTGCACCAACGTGTTCACCAACACCACGCTCACCGACGCGTATCGCGGCGCCGGGCGGCCGGAGGCCACGTTCGGGATCGAGCGGATGATGGACGAACTCGCCGTCGAACTGGGCATGGACCCGATGGAGATCCGCGAGAAGAACTGGATCAAGCACGAGGAGTTCCCGTTCACCACGGTGGCCGGGCTGACTTACGACTCGGGAAACTACGAGGCCGCCACCGCCAAGGCCAAGGAACTCTTCGACTACGACGGTCTCCGCCGCGAACAGAAGGAACGGCGGGAATCGGGCGACCCGGTCCAGCTGGGCATCGGCATCTCGACGTTCACCGAGATGTGCGGTCTCGCGCCGTCGCGGGTGCTCGGCTCGCTGGATTACGCGGCGGGCGGCTGGGAGCACGCGGAGATCAGGGTGCTGCCCACCGGCAAGATCGAGGTCATCACCGGCGCCTCCGCGCACGGCCAGGGACACGAGACGGCGTGGAGCCAGATCGTCGCCGACAAACTCGGCGTCCCGTTCGAGGACATCGAGGTCATCCACGGCGACACCCAGTCCTCGCACAAGGGCATGGACACCTACGGCTCCCGGTCACTGGTGGTCGGCGGGATCGCGGTGGTCAAGGCGGCGGACAAGGTCCTCGCCAAGGCCAAGCCGATCGCGGCGCATCTGATGGAATGCGCCGAGGACGACCTCGAATTCTCGGCGGGCAAGTTCTCGGTCAAGGGCACGGATTCCTCGACGTCCATCCAGGACATCGCGTGGGCCGTGTTCTCGGCGCACAACCTGCCGGACGGGGTCGAACCCTCACTGGATTCATCGGACACGTTCGATCCGGAGAACTTCTCGTTCCCGCACGGCACGCATCTGTGCGCGGCCGAGGTCGACACCGAGACCGGACGCGTGCGGTTGCGCTCCTATGTGTGCGTCGACGACGTCGGCGTCGCCGTCAACCCGCTGATCGTCGAAGGCCAGGTGCACGGCGGGCTCGCGCAGGGCATCGCGCAGGCGCTGTTCGAAGAGGCCGTCCACGACGAAGGCGGGACGCTGACCACCGGGACGTTCGCCGACTACCTGCTGCCGTCGGCGGCGGATCTGCCCAGCTTCACCACCGACCGCACCGAGACACCGTCGACGACGAACCCGTTGGGCGCCAAGGGAGTCGGGGAGGCGGGCACGATCGCCTCGACCCCGGCGGTGGTCAACGCCGTGGTCGACGCCGTCCGGCACTTCGGGGTGAACGACATCGAAATGCCGTTGACCCCGATGCGGGTCTGGCACGCCATCCAGCACGGAACGGCCGCCGCGGGCGGACTGGGCTCCGAAGCCGGTGGCGGTCTCGGTTCGATCGACGCCACCGGAGGTGCCCAGTGATCCCGGCCCCGTTCGACTACGTCGCTCCGTCCACAGTGGACGAAGCAGTGACCGTCCTCGCTGAAGTCGGTGAGGACGCCAAGGTGCTGGCGGGCGGGCAAAGCCTGCTGCCGGTGCTGCGGATGCGGCTCGCCACGCCGGCCACGCTGGTCTACCTCGGGAAGGTCGCCGAGCTGCGCGGTGTCCGCGAGGACGGTGACGCGCTGGTGATCGGCTCGATGACCACGCATTACGACGTCCAGCGGGACGCGCTGGTCGCCGAGCACGCCGCGTTGCTCAAAGCCGCCACCGACACGGTGGCCGATCCGCAGATCCGTCATCGCGGCACGTTCGGCGGCGCCCTCGCGCACGCCGATCCCGCCGGTGACCTGCCGGCCCCCGTGCTCGCGCTCGGCTGCGAACTCGTCGTCGCCGGACCGGGCGGGCGGCGGACGGTCGCCGCGGCGGACTTCTTCCAGGACATGTTCACCACCGCGCTCGCCGCGGACGAACTCCTGGTCGAGGTCCGGGTGCCGAAGCACACCGGCTGGCGTGCCCATTACGAGAAGTTCAACCGGGTCGCGCAGGCGTGGTCGATGGTCGCGGTCGCGGCCTGCGTCCGCACCGAGGCGGGCATCATCGAGGAGGCGCGGGTCGCACTGACCAACATGGGCTCGACCCCGGTGCGGGCGGCCGGGGTCGAGGAGGCGCTGGTCGGTTGCGCGGCCACCGCCGAGGCGATCCGCGGCGCGGCCGAACGCGCGGCCGAGGGCACGAACCCGACCGCGGACGACAACTCCGACGTCGAATACCGGCAGCATCTCGCGCGGGTGCTGACCGGGCGCGCGGTCCTCGCGGCCGCGGGTTCCTAGACAGAAGGGAGGTCGGCCCGTGCGGCTCGACCACGAATTCACCGTTCCCGCCCCGGTCGGCGAGGTCTGGAAGGCCGTCGTCGACCCGGAGCGGGTGGCGCCGTGCATGCCCGGCGCCACCGTCACCGAGGTCGACGGGGACGCCTTCAAAGGCACGGTGAAGGTCAAGCTCGGGCCGATCTCCCTGCTCTACAAGGGAACCGGCCACTTCGTCGAGAAGGACGCCGACGCAAGGAAGGTGGTGATCAAGGCCGCGGGCAAGGACGCCCGGGGAGCGGGCACGGCGTCGGCGACGGTGACGCTCACCCTGACCGAGAAGGACGGTGTCACCCATGGCGCCGTCGCCACGGACCTGGCGGTCACCGGTAAGCCGGCGCAGTTCGGGCGCGGGATGATCTCCGAGGTCGGTGGCAAGATCCTCGACTCGTTCGCGGACTGTCTGTCCGGCAAGCTCGCCACCACGCCCGAGCCGGAACCTGAGAAACCGAAGGAACACCCGCCGTTGAAAGCGGTGAAGCCGGTGACGGAGGGCCAAGCCATCGACCTGATGGAGTACGCGGGCGAATCCGTGGTCAAACGGGTGGCGCCGGTGCTGGTGGCCCTCGCCGGGGTGCTCCTGATCGTCGCGATCGTGCGGGCTGTGACGCAGCGCGCACAGTGACAGAGAAGGAAATAGCCAGGGCCCGCCACCGTTGAATCCGGTATGAAGGCGGATCACGAAGTCGACGTGGCGGTGATCGGGGCGGGCCAGGCCGGTCTGTCGGCGGCGTATCACCTGCGCCGCGCGGGATTCGCCAACGAGGCGGGTTTCGTCGTGCTCGACCACGGCAAACGGGCCGGCGGCGCGTGGCAGTACCGCTGGCCTTCGCTGAGCGTGGAGAAGGTCCACGGCATCTACGACCTCCCCGGGATGGCCTTCGGCACGCCGGACCCGAAACTGCCCGCCGCCGATGTCGTCTCCGAGTACTTCGGCCGCTTCGAACGCACCTACGATCTCCCGGTCCATCGCCCCGTCGACGTCTTGTCGGTGAGCGACGAGGACGACAGGCTGATCGTCGCGAGCGCGGCGGAGACGTGGGCCGCCCGCGCGGTGATCAGCGCGACCGGCACCTGGGACCGGCCGTTCTGGCCGCACTACCCAGGGCAGGAGACCTTCCGCGGCCGCCAGCTGCACACCGCCGACTACACCGGCGTCGAGGACTTCCGGGGGAAACGTGTCGTCGTGGTCGGCGGAGGCTCGTCGGCCGTACAGCTGCTGCTGGAGATCGCGCCCTTCGCGCGCTCGACGCGCTGGGTGACCCGGCGCCCGCCGGTCTGGCGCGACGAGCCGTTCAGCGAGGACTGGGGCCGTGAGGCCGTCGCGAAGGTCGACCGCCGCGTCCGCGAAGGCCTGCCGCCGGAAAGCGTCGTCAGCGTGACCGACCTGGCGGTGACACCCGAGGTGCGCGCGGGGCTGGACGCGGGCGTCCTCGACCGCCGGCCGATGTTCCAGCGGATCACACCGGACGGCGTGGAGTGGGCGGACGGCACCTTCGAGCCCGCCGACGTCATCCTGTGGGCCACCGGGTTCCGTGCCGCGATCGACCACCTCGCGCCGCTGAGGCTGCGCGCGTCGGGACATGGCGGTATCCGGATGGACGGCACCCGCGTCGTCGCCGAACCGCGGCTGCACCTGGTCGGCTACGGCCCGTCCGCCAGCACCGTCGGCGCGAACCGGGCGGGCCGCGCGGCCGTCACCGAGATCCGGCGCCTGCTCGGACGCTGAGTTCGTCGAGGAGCCCGGCCAGTTCGGCGGGCCGCCGGAAGAACCCGGCGTGACTGCTCGCGAGCTCGCGGACGTCGAACGGGTTGTCCGGGGTGAGCGCGTCGCCCTCGGCGATGTAGAGGTCCTGCACGGCGGGCGGCATCGAACGGTCCTCGGTCAGTCTGATGAACGTTCGCGGGATCCGGCCCCAGGAATCCTTGTCGGCGCGGTGATCCCACTCCGGCCCGGTCAGCCAGAACACCTCGTCCGGCTGGCTCGTGACGACGACCTGGAGGAACTCCTCCTCGGTGAGTTCTCCGGAGATGGCCTTCCGCAGCGCGTCGCGCTGGGCGCGGTCTGCGCCACGCCAGTTGACCCGGACGAAACCCTGACGCGACGGGTCGCCGACGAGGAGCGGTGCCGTCGCGGTGAAGAGATCGGACGACGACCACGCGGGCAGTGCCGGGTACTCGCCGGGCGCGCGGTCCACCGGGCACTGCGCGGCGATGTAGACGATCCGGTCGATCAATTCGGGGATCGCGTTGGCGGCGGCGGTGACCGGGAGCCCGCCGAAACTGTGCGCGACCAGGACGACCGGGCCGTGGTGGCGCACCCGCTGTACCGCGTCGACCACTTGCCGGGTGAAGTCGTCCGCGGTCAGGTCGCTCATCACCGACGGCTCGGCGGCGAAGGTTTCGAGGTCCTGTTCGTGGTAGGCCCTGGTGAAACCCGCGCCCCGGCCGGGGAGGTCGAGCGCGAGCGTCCGATGCCCGCGTGATGCCATCTCCCGCTGGGTGGCAGACCAGGCGTGTGCCGAACTTCCCGAACCGTGCACGAAGACGAAAGTGGGAATCATGCGTTGAGTGTGGCGGATTCGGATGCTGGTGGGGAGTATTTGACTGATCGTTACAGAACGTGGGAGGCTGGACGGCATGCCCCGCCCCAAGGGATTCGATCCCACCGAGGTGCTCGACGCCGCGGTGGGCACGTTCTGGCGCAAGGGATACGCCGCCACGTCGGCCCAGGATCTGGTCGACGGCACCGGGCTGGGTCGGGGAAGCCTGTACAACACGTTTTCGAGCAAGCAGCAGCTGTTCAAGGAGGCGCTGCGCCGCTACGAGGAGACGTCCGCGACCCGGGTGGAAGAAATACTGGCCGCGCCGGGCACCATCCGCGAGCGGATCAGGCGCGTGTTGATGGACGTGGTCGACGACGAGATGGACACCTCGGACGGGCATCGCGGCTGTCTCGCCGTCAACGCCGCCCTCGAACTCGGCGGGATCGACGACGAGGTCACCGCCCGCGTCCGCCACAACTTCGAGCGGGTGGAGAACGCGTTCCACGCCGAGTTCGCCGCCGCGCGGCAGGAGGGCGAGATCGGCCCGAACCGGGATCCGCGGGCGCTGGCGCAGTTCACCCTCGCCGCGATGTACGGCCTGCGGGTGCTGGGCAAGACCGCGGACCGGCAAGCGCTCACCCAGGTAGTCGAAACCACCATCCAGGGGTTGTGATGTTCCAGGTTTCGTGACAGTACCCCCGCGCTCGCGCGAATTTCTTCGACCGCGAGTAGTCACCTACTTGCGGTCCACATACCGCACCTGCGCCGCTTTTCCGTGCTCGAAGTCCTCCCTTCCCGAGAGGTACTCCGGAACGCCGACCTCCCACCAGGCGCCGGCTTCGGTCCACGAGTCCGGCCGGGTCCGCACCACGACCACCGCCGGTCGGCGCTCGGCTACCGCGGCTTCCCGTGCTTTCGCGTAAGCCGCCCGCACGTCGTCCACAGTGGACGCCGTGAACACCGCGCACCCCAGCGACTCCGCGTGCCGGGCGAAGTCGACCCGAGGGGGAGTGGCGTGCGCGCTGCGGCAGTCGCCGAGGAAATTGTTGAACGGTTTGCCGCCCTGCCCCTCCTGCAGCCGGGCGATGACCGCGTAGCCGTCGTTGTCGCAGACCACCGCCACGAAGGGATGCCCGGCGAAGGCGGCCGAGAACAGTTCCGAGTTCAGCATCAGGTACGAACCGTCGCCGAGCATCGTGGTGACCAGGCCGTCGGTGTGCGCCATCGCCGCACCCCAGGCGCCCGCGAGTTCGTAACCCATGCAGGAGAACCCGTACTCGACGTCCATGCTGATCGAGCCCGAGCCGCGCCAGCCTCCGATGAGTTCGCCCGGCATCCCGCCGGACGCTGTCATCACATAGTCGTGCGGCCCGGACAGATCGTTGACCGCGCCGACGACCTGGGCGTAGGTCGGCACCTCACCGGAAACGGCGCGCAGGGTGTCGATGTGCGCGTCCCAGCGGCCGCGCTCCGCCGCGGCGCGCTCTGTCCACAGTGGATCGACCCGCTGGTTTTCGAGCTGGGCGGACAGATCCACGAGACCCGCGTCGGCGTCACCCACGACGGCCAGCGCGCCGTGCTTGACCGCGTCGAACCGGGCGGCGTTCAGGGTGATCAGCCGGACGTCGGGGGAGAACACCGTCCAGGACGCGGTGGTGAAGTCCTGCAAGCGGGTGCCGACGGCCAGTACGACGTCGGCCTCGGCGGCCAGGACGTTCGCCGACGTCGAGCCGGTGACCCCCAGCGGGCCGGCGTGCAGCGGATGGCCGTGCGGGACCAGGGTGCGTCCTGCCGTGGTTTCGGTGACGGGGATACCGTGCCGTTCGGCGAAGGCCAGCGCGCGCTCGCCCGCGCCGGAATACCGGACGCCGCCCCCGAGCACCAGCAACGGTTTCCGCGCTGTCCGTAACACGCCCGCCGCTTCGGTCAGCGCCCGGCGATCGGGGCGCGGACGCTGCGGACGATGGGTCACCGGAGCGAACAGCGCGTCCGGGAAGTCGTAGGTCTCCGCCTGGACGTCCTGGGGGAGCGCCAGCGTCACGGGTCCCGCGTCCGCGGGATCGGTCAGCACCCTGGCGACCTGCGGCAGCGTCGAAAGCAGCTGCTCCGGCCGGACGATGCGGTCGAAGTACCGGCTCACCGCGCGGAAGGCGTCGTTGACCGTGGCCGTCGGATCACCGAAATGCTCCACCTGTTGCAGCACGGGATCCGGGGCACGGCTGGTGAAGGTGTCACCGGGGAGCAGCAGCACCGGCAACCGGTTCGCGTGCGCGACCCCGGCCGCGGTGACCATGTTCAGCGCGCCGGGCCCGATCGACGACGTCACCACGCAGACCTGGCGACGATGCGTCGCCTTGGCGTAGCCGACCGCCGCGAGTGCCATGCCCTGCTCGGTCTGCCCACGCCACACGGGGAGTTCGTCGCGGTATTCCTCCAGCGCGGTGCCGAGACCGAGGACGTTGCCGTGCCCGAAGATCGCGAACACCCCGGGGAACAACGGGACTTCCCGCCCGTCCAGGGTTTCCGACCGCTGCGCGAGCAGCCAGCGCACCAGGGCCTGTGCCGTGGTCAGCTTCATGAGACCCGCCCTTCGTGGCTCGTGACCGGGCAGCGCGGATCGAGCTCCTGGTCGTTCCACGTCTCGCGGACCCAGCCGTGCGCGGGGTCGTCGCAGAACGCCATCGATCGCTCGTCGGCAGGCCCGGCCAGGACGTTCAGGTAGTACATCGGGTAGCCCGGCGCGGCGACACAAGGACCGTGGTAGCCGCGCGGGATCAGGAAGACGTCCCCGTCCCGGACCGCGACGTCCTCGTCCAGCTCACCGTCGGAGGTGTACGTCCGGTGCAGGCCGAACCCCTCGCGCGAAGGTGTCACGCCGTCGCGGCCGGCGATGCGGAAGTAGTAGATCTCCTCGTTGACGACCTCGCATCCGGACGCCTCGTCGTGTTTGTGCGGCGGGTACGACGACCAGTTGCCGCCGGGGGTGATCAGCTCGCACGCGTTCAGCTTGTCCGCGTGGTCCCAGACGCCGGGCACACCGAAATTGGTGACCTGCCTGGTCGCCTGCCCCGCCCCGCGCACCTCCACCGGCACGTTCTCGGCCGGTCCGTACCGCGGTTCGAGGCGGCGGGCGCAGCGCGCCATCGGCAGCGCGACCTCGATCCCCGCCACTGTCGACAACTCGACTTCGGCGTCCCGTGGCACATAGGCGAAATCCGTGACCCGGGTGAACACGGAATCCCGCCCCGCGAGTTCGAAGACCTGTCCGTCGACCCGGACGGTGCACGCCCCCGCCAACGGCAGCACGAACGCTTCGTACTCGCCGGTGCGCACCACCCGGGACTCCCCGGCGGCCAGCGAGAGAACCCTCAGGCCGCTGTAGCTCCAGCCCGCCGAATCCGGGGTGAGCCGGACCGGATCCCGCTCGTCCGAAAGCGTCCCGAGTGGACGGTGCAGCTTGCTCACAGCAACTCCTCGATCTCGTCGGCGGTGGGCATGGCGTCGGCGCAGGCGAGCCGGGAAGCGACGAGCGCGCCCGCCGCGTTGGCGTAGGTGGCGATGCGCACCGGATCCCAGCCGGACAGCAGACCGTGGATCAGCGCGCCGCCGAAACCGTCCCCGGCGCCGAGCCCGCACACGACCTCGACCCGCCGGGGCGGCACGGTCCAGCGGCCCTCGGCGGTGGCCACCAGCACACCTTCCGCGCCTTTCTTGATCACCGCCAGTTCGACACCCCTGGCCAGCATCCGGGACGCGGCCTCGTCGGGGTCCGCCGTGCCGACGGCGACCTCCGCCTCGGTGCGGTTGCCGACCGCGACCGTGACGTGGTCGAGCATCCAGCCGATCTCCTCGCGCGCCGTCTCGGTGTCCGGCCAGAACATCGGCCGGAAGTCGAGGTCCAGCACGGTGTGCGACCGGCGTCCGCGCCGCTCGAGCATCTCGCGCTGGGTGCCGCGCGCCGGTTCGACGGAGACACCGGTCCCGGTGACCCACAGCAGCGGAACGGTCTCCACGACGTCCCAGGGCACGTCGTCCTCGGTGATGGTCAGATCCGGGGCGATGGGGGACCGGTAGAACAGCAGAGGCGGATCCGCGGGCGGGTCCAGCGAGCAGAACACCACCGGCGTCTGCAACCCGGCCGACGTCCCGACGTGCTCGGGGGACACGCCGAACCCTCGAAGCGCCTGCCGCACGTACTCACCGAAGCCGTCCGGGCCGACCTTCGTCAGCACCGACGTCGAGCGGCCGAGCCGCGCGGCGGCGACCGCGACGTTGGTCGCGGTGCCGCCGAGCGACTTGGCGAAGGTGCTGACCCCGGCCAGCGGCACGCCGCTCTGCTCGGGGTAGAGGTCCACCCCGACCCGGCCGACGGTGAGTGCTTCGAGAGCGGTCATGAAGGGGACTCCGCGGCTCGCAATTCGTGTTCGAGGGCTTCCAGTTCCGCGCCGCCCGCCATCTGCCGGGTCAGCTCGGCCAGGTCGATCTCGGACTTCTCGTAGGCACCGAGCGACGCGCCCCGTTTGAGCAGCAGGAAGCGATCGGCCACCGGGTACGCGTGATGCGGGTTGTGCGTGATCAGCACGACGCCGAGCCCGCGGTCACGGGCCTGCGCGACGTACTTGAGCACCACACCCGCCTGCTTGACACCCAGCGCGGCCGTCGGCTCGTCGAGGATCAGCACCTTCGCCCCGAAGTGCACGGCCCGGGCGATGGCGACGCACTGCCGCTCGCCACCGGAGAGCGTGCCGACCGGCTGCTCGACGTCGCGCAGGTCGATGCCCATGTCGGACAGCGCCTTCTTGGTCGTCTCGCGGCCCTTCTTCCGGTCCAGCGCGCGGAACGGGCCGAAGCCGACCGTCGGTTCGGAGCCGAGGAAGAAGTTCCGCCAGACGCTCATCAGCGGTACGACCGCGAGGTCCTGGTACACCGTCGCGATGCCGCGATCGAGCGCCTCGCGTGGCGAAGCGAACTTGACCGGCCGGCCCTCGACCAGGAACTCGCCCCTGTCGTGCTGGTGGACTCCGGCCAGGATCTTGATCAGGGTGGACTTGCCGGCGCCGTTGTCGCCGAGTACGCAGGTCACCTCGCCCGCGTTGACCACGGTGGACACGTCGCGCAGCGCGATCACGCTGCCGTAGGTCTTGCCGACGTCCTTGACCTCGAGGAGACGACTCATCGCCGGACCCTTTCCGCGCGCCGCCGGAAGGCGTTGTTGACCAGGACCGCGGACAGCAGCATCACCCCGAGGAACAGCATGAACCAGTCGCTGTCCCAGCGGGCGAACACGATGCCCTGCCTCGCCATACCGAAGATCAGCGCGCCGATCGCGGCGCCGATCGCCGAACCGAACCCGCCGGTCAGCAGGCAGCCGCCGATGACGGCCGCGATGATGTACTGGAACTCCAGCCCGATGCCCTGGTTCGCCTGGACGCTGGCGAACCGCAGGATGTTGATCGAGCCGACCAGCCACGCGGCGAGCGCGGTGGTCATGAACAGCATGATCTTGGTGCGCACCACCGGGACCCCGACGGCGCGCGAACTCTGCGCGGAGCCGCCGACGGCGAAGATCCAGTTGCCGAACCGGGTCCGCACCAGCAGCCAGGCCGCCAGCACGGCGAAGCCGATCCACCAGACGACTGAGATCTGGAACGCCGTCCCACCGATGTCCACTGTGGACGCGAAGACGAAACCGGCGGACTCGTAGCCGTCGGTCGAGCGCATCCCGGACACCTGGACGGTGCCGGTGACCAGCCGGGTGACGCCGAGGTTGAGCCCCTGCAGCGCCAGGAAGGTGCCCAGGGTGACGATGAAGCTGGGCAAGCCGGTGCGCATCACCAGCCAGCCGTTGAACGCGCCGACCGCGAGGGCGAAGACCAGCGACGCGAACAGCGCGAGCCAGACGTTCCAGCCCGCCTGCGTCGCCAATGTCGCGGTGACGAGCGCGGTGGACGCCGTCATGACACCGGCCGAGAGGTCGAACTCGCCACCGATCATCAGCAGGGATACGGCGACCGCCATGATGCCGAGCGTCGAGGCGTCGTCGAGCCAGGTCGCCACGCCGCTGCCGCTGAAGAACTGGTCGGTGACGACGGTGAAGAACAGGAAGACGACGACGGCGCCGAGCAGCGCGCCGATCTCGGGCCGGACGACCAGCCGGTCGAGCAGCCGCGGTTTCGCGATCCGTTCGTCGAGAGTGGTGGTTGTCATCGCGTGCCCCTTCGCACGTACTGGCCGACGGTGTCCACAGTGGATTTGTCGACCAGGTCGGGCCCGGTGAGCACCGGCTTCCCGCCGCCGACGACGTTCGCGTTGTCCCGGTAGAGCTTGAGGAACTGCACCGGGAGATAGCCCTGCTCGTACTGCTGCTGGTCGACCGCGAAGACCACGTCGCCCGCCTTGATCGCGCCGACCACGTCGGTGTTGAGGTCGAACGTGCCGACCTGCGCCCGCGAGCCGACCGCCTTGATCGCGCTCACCGCCCGCGCGGCGACCTGCGAGTTCAGCGTCAGGACGGCGTCGAGGGAGGAGTCGGTCTGCACCGCGCCCCTGATCCGGGATTCCGCGTCGGTGGGGTTGCCGATGTCGACCTGCAGGGTCCGCACGTCGCCCGCGAAACCGGTCTTGGCGCCGTCGCAACGCTGCGCCTGGCCGACGTTGCCCGCTTCGTGAACCACGCAGAGCAGCTTCTTCTTGCCGAGTTCCCGGAACTTCTTCCCGGCCTCCTCGCCGGCGATGGTCTCGTTCTGCCCGACGTGGGTGAGCGCGCCGTAGCCCGCGCTCTCGTCCTCGCCGGAGTTGATGGTGATGACCGGGATCCCGGCGCGGACCGCGTTCTCGATCGAGGTCTTGAGCGCCTCCGGATTCGCCATCGACACCACCAGCCCGCCGACCCGCTGGGCGACCGCGTTGTCGATCAGCTTGGCCTGGTTGCCGGGGTCCCCGTCGGAGTTGTACTCGACCTGGACGTCGAGTTGCCTGCCCGCCTCCTCGGCGCCGTTCTTGACCACGTTCCAGAAGGCGTCGCCCGCCGTGCCGTGCGAGATGACCGCGACCCGCAGCGGCCCGCTGGGCTGTGTCGTCACCGGGCCCGCGCCCGCGGCGGGTTTCTCCTCGGCCTTCGGCCCGGTGCACGCGGACAGGAGCGCCAGCCCCGCCACGACCACCAAAGCCTTTTTCAAGCGATGGGACATCGTCGTCTCTCCTCGCTTCTTCCGTTACCTGGCAGCCGGGAGCCGGCTGACGATTCCGTCGAGATGCGCCAGGCTCCTGGCCACGTCCCGCTTCGGCAGATCTTCCGGGCTCCCCTCGCTCAGCGCGGTGTCCTGTTCGAGCACGTACCACCCGTCATAGCCCGCCCCGTGGACGAACCTGACCATCGCTTCGATGTCGACGTCCCCGTCACCCAGCGGGACATACAAACCCTTGCCGACGGCTTCGGCGTAGGGAAGCCGTCCGTCGCGGACTTCGTCGGCGAGTTCGCCGCGAACGTCCTTGAGATGCAGATGGCCGACCCGTTCCGGATAGTGCTCGGCCAGCGCGACCGGATCGGTTCCGCCGATCATGAGATGCCCGGTGTCCAGGCACAGCGGGAGAGCGGAGTCGCCGAGGAAGCGCTCGACCTCCTCCTCGGTTTCCACCTGTGTCCCGACGTGCGGATGCAGTACGGTGCGAAGCCCGTGACGCGCGGCGATCTCGCCGATCTCGCCGGAGGTTTCGATCAAGGCCGCCCATTCGGCGTCGCTCAGCTTGGGGCGGTCGTCGTAACCGTCGAGGCCGGTCGCGGCGGCGAGTACGAGCATGTCGCCACCGCAGGCGGCGAACAGCGCGGCGGACTCCTCGGCCTCCGCCAGCGCGGCTCCGGGGTTCTCGTGCAGTACCACCGCGAGGAAGCCGCCGACCAGTTCGAGCTCGTACCCGCCGAGCAGTTCGCGCAGCCCGGCCGGATCGCGCGGCAGGTAGCCGGGCGGGCCGAGTTCGGTGGCGCGCACCCCCAGCTCCGCCATTTCACCCAGTACGGTCCCCGCGTCGAGCACGCGGCCCCAGCCGGGGACTTCGCAGACGCCCCAGGAGATCGGGGCGGCGGCGATGCGGATCCGGGATGTCGTCCCTGTCATCGGCGGCCTCCGGAGTCGGATTAGAGCGCTCTATTGCTTAGAGCGCTCTAATCTTGTAGCGTCCGTCACAGCAAAGTCAAGGGGTTGGAGGCAGTGAAGATGGCGCGACCGACGATGGAGGACGTCGCCGCGAAAGCGGGGGTGTCCCGTGCGCTCGTGTCACTGGTGATGCGGAACGCGCCGAACGTCTCCGACGAACGGCGCACGCGGGTGCTGTGCGCGGCGCACGAACTGGGCTACGAACCGCACGCGATGGCCAGGTCGCTGGCGAGCCGGACGTCGACCGTCCTCGGTGTGATGGTCTCCGATCTCCGCAACGCGTTCTTCGCCGACGTCGTGGAAGGGCTCGACGCGGCGGCCGAAGCGGCCGGGTTCCACTTGATCCTCAACACCGGTGGCCGCAGCCCCGCGCGTGAGCGCGCCGCGCTGAAAAGCCTGCTGTCCTTCCGTCCGGCCGGGGTGATCCTGCTGTCGCCGGTGGTGCCCGCGGCGGCGATCGAGGAAGCGGCCGCGCAAGGCCCCGTCGTCCTGGTGTCGCGTACTTCGCGCGCCCCGGGGGTGGACACGGTGAACGACGACGGGGAGGCGGGTTCCGCGCTCGCCGTCGATCATCTGGTCTCCTTGGGGCACCGGAGGATCGCCCATCTGGACGGTGGTCTCGCGGCCGGCGCGGCGGCCCGGCGCAGGGGGTACCAGCAGGCCATGCGGCGGCATCGGCTGCACCCGGTCATCGTGCGCAGCGAGCACACCGACACCGCCGGGGAGAAGGCCGTGCACGAACTGCTCGGCGAGCCTCCGCAAGGGGGAATGCCGACGGCGTTGGTGGCGGGCAACGACTTCAACGCCGTCGGCGCGATCTCCGCACTGGAGGAGGCGGGCCTGCGAGTGCCCGAAGACGTTTCCGTGGTCGGCTACGACAACACCTCGCTCGCCGCGCTGCGCCATCTCTCACTGACCACTGTGGACCAGCCGCGCACGGAAATGGGCAGGCTGGCCGTCGAAGCACTGCTCGAACGGGTCCGGGGCGAACGTGCCGAACCGGTCCGGCATCTGCTGCACCCGTCGCTGGTGGTCCGCTCGACCACCGCCGCTCCAGAAAGGTAACCACATGAGATTGGGACTCGCCGGCACCGGCCGGATCGGCACTTCGCACGCCGAGACCTTGAAGAGCTTCGACGAGGTTTCCTCCGTGGTCGTCGCCGACGTCGACGCCGCCCGCGCCCAGGCCGCCGCGGCCAAGCTCGGTGTCGAAGCGGCGGCGGACATCCCCTCGCTTTTCGCGTCCTCTTTGGACGGCCTGGTGATCGCCGCGGCGACGGACGCGCATCCGGAGCTGATCCTCAAGGCCGTGGACGCGGGAATCCCCGTGTTCTGCGAAAAACCGGTCGCCGCCGACATCCCGGGAACACTCGCGGTGATCGACAAGATCTCCGGTTCGGACGTGCCGGTGCAGATCGGTTTCCAGCGCAGGTTCGACGCGGGCTACGCGGCCGCCCGGGCGGCGGTGGCTTCGGGCGAACTCGGCTGGCTGCACACCTTGCGCGCGACCACGCTCGACCCGGCACCGCCGCCCGCCGAGTACGTCGCGCACTCCGGCGGTCTGTTCCGCGACTGCGGGGTGCACGACTTCGACGTCGTCCGGTTCGTGAGCGGCCGCGAAGTCGTCGAGGTCTACGCCGTCGGTACCAACAAGGGCGAGCGGTTCTTCGTCGACGCCGGTGACGTCGACACCGCGGCCGCCACCCTGACGCTCGACGACGGAACGCTGGCGGTGGTCTCGTTGACGCGCTACAACGGGGCGGGCTACGACGTCCGGCTGGAGGTCCTCGGCTCGGCGGGCAACGCCGTGGTGGGCCTGGACGACCGTGCGCCACTGACCTCGGTGGAACCCGGCGCCCAGCCGTTGCCCGGCCCGGCCTATCCCGGGTTCATGGAACGCTTCCGGCCCGCGTACATCAGTGAGTTGAAGGCGTTCCTCGATGTCGCCGCGGGTCGCGCGCCGAGCCCGTGCGGAGTGACGGACGCGCTGGAGGCCTTCTACATCGCCGAGGCGTGCGAGGTCTCGCGTCGTGAACGCCGCCCGGTCCGGGTCGAGGAGGCGCGCGGCTAAAGCTCGTCCAGGATCAGCTTCGCGCGTTCCTCGACGAGCCGGTAACCGGAGCGCGCGGCGAGTTCCAGAGCCAGTTCGCCGTGCGTCCGGGCTTCGGTGAGCTTTCCCAGTTTCAGCAGGGTTTCCGCGAGCCCGGTCCGCGCGGCGGCCTCACACCAGAAGAAACTGGTCGTCCGCGCGATGGACAACGCGAGCCGGTGATGTTCGGCGGCCTCCTCGGGCAGGCCGAGCCGCAGGCAGACCTCGCCGAGCCCGACGAGCGTCCATGCCTCGGTGCCCCGGTCACCGATCTTGCGGGTGAGTTCGACGGCTTGGAGCGCGTCCCTGCGGTTCTGCTCGCTCGGGTCGCGCCTGCTTTCGAGCACGGCCCTGCCGGACAGCGCCGTCGCTTCGCCGTAGGTGTAGCCCAGTTCGCGGTTGGCCGCGAGCGCGCGGGTGTAGAAGTCGTAGGCGTCGTCGGGAAGGCCGAGGTCGCGGTGCACGTTGCCGAGGTCGACGAGCAGCACCGCGACGCTGAACCGGGCGCCGTCCCGTTCGGCGATCGTCAGCGCACGGGTGAAGTTGGCGAGCGCCTCGTCGAGCTGACCCGTCTGCCAGTACGGGAAACCGAGGTTCGCCAGTGCCATCGAGACGGCGGGCATGTTCAGTTCTTCGCACAGCCGCAGGGATTCCAGCCCGCAGCGGATCGCCTCCTGCGGGTCGCCGAGGCGCTGGTGCACCGCGCTCAGATTGTTGAGCACGGCCGCGCGGCCGGCGTCCCATCCGTCGAGCAGGTCTCCGCGCAAGGCACTGGTGAGGTGTTCGCGCGCTTCGTCGTAGCGGCCGCTGTTGACACAGGCCAGCGCGATGCTCAGGTGCATCGCGGCTTGTGCCTGCCCCGCACCGCTGCGGCGGGCGGCCTTGAGCGCGGTCGAGGCCGTGTCGATCCATTCCGCGTGATGCCCGCGCTGGTGGAAGAAGGCGCGGAGCGCGTCGGCGAGGTGCCAGGAGAACTCGGGCGGGCCGTGTTCGGCACTGTGCTCGACCGCGGCGGCCAGGTTCGGCCATTCGGCGTCCAGCCACGCCAGCGCCTCTTCGGTGTCGGCGAAGGGTTTGTCCGCCGGTTCTTCGCGCGGCAGGCGCAGGAAGTGCGGGATGAGGGCACGGCCGGCGGCGTCGGCGGTGGTCAGGTAGCTCTCGAAGAGCCGCCTCCCCGCGGCGTCCCGTTCGCCCTTCGTGTCCTCCGCCCACGTGCGGCCCGCCGCGAAACTGCGGAGAAGGTCGTGGAACCGGTAGCGCCCCGGGGTGTAGCGCTCGACCAGATGCGCCGCCGCGAGCGCCTTGAGTTGCTGGTTCGCCTTCGAGTGCGGAACGCCGGTCAGCGCCTGCGCGGCGGGGGCGGTGAACGTCTGGCCGGGGACGAGCGCGAGACGGCGGAACAGTTGCCGGTGCTCTTCGGGAAGCGCCCGGTAGGAGACGCCGAACGCCGTGGTCACGGCACTTTCTTCGGCGCCGTCGACGGTCAGCTCCGCCAGCGGGTCGCCACCGGCCAGCTCGCGGGCGAGTTCGGCGATCTCGGGTTCGCCGCTCGCGCCGAGGTTGGCCGCCGCGATCCGGAGGGCGAGCGGGAGATGCCCGCACAATCTGGCCAGTTCCGCGGCCGCGCCCTCCTCGGCGGCCACGGTTTCGCTGCCGAGCACGGCTTCCAGCAGATGCCGCGCGTCCTCGGCGGGCAGCACGGACAGCGGGAGCGCGCGGGCGCCGGTGCGGACGATGAGGTCACCGAGTCGCTGGCGGCTGGTGACCAGGACGGTGCCCGAGGGCGGCAGCAGCGGCAGCACCTGGCCGCTGTCGCGCACGTTGTCGAGCACCAGGAGCACTTGCCTGTCGGCAAGGAGGGAACGGAGCAACGCGGCTCGTGTGTCGGTGTCCGGCGGGATCGCCTTGGGCGCGGTGCCGAGCGCCTGGAGGAGCTGGGTGAGCGCGACGGCAGGGGTGAGCGGTTCGTGGTCGGGGTCGAAGCCGCGCAGGTCGAGATAGAGCTGGCCGTCGGGGAACGAGTCGCGCACGCGGTGGGCCCAGCGGACCGCGAGCGCGGTCTTGCCGACCCCGGCGGTCCCGCTGATGACCCAGATGTCGGTGCCCTCGCCCGCGTGCCGGGTCGCCTCGTCGAGCCGTTCCAGCTCGGCCGCCCGCCCGGCGAACCCCCGGACGTCGTGCGGCAACTGCGCCGGACGGACCGGCTCGGGTTTGGCCGCGGCCGTCCCGGGCTCGAGGGCGGGATCGGCGGCGAGGATGGCGGCTTCCAGCCGTCGCAGCTCAGGCGACGGATCGAGGCCCAGTTCGGCACCGAGCCGGTCCCGCAAGGCACGGTAGGCCTCTAGGGCGTCGTCGGTGCGGCCTTCGCGGTGCAGCGCGAGCATGAGCTGCCCGACGAACCGCTGCCGCAAGGGATGCGCGGCGACCAGTTCGGTCAGCTCCGCGAGGACCTGCCTGCCGCGGCCGAGCCGCAGCTGCGCTTCGGCGCGATCCTCCAGCGCCGTCCAGCGTTCCTCGTTCATGCCGCCGCGGAGCCGCTGGGCGACCTCGCCGCTCACCACATCGGACAACGCCTCGCCACGCCACAAACCGAGCGCCTCGTCCAAGAGCTCCACGGCGGTCTCGTCGTCGGCGTCCCTGGCCTGCGCCGTCAGCTCCGTGAAGCGATGCAGGTCGACTTGGCGCGGGTCGACCTTGAGCAGGTACCGGGTGCCCTCGGAGACGATCTCCGGTCCGCCCGCGCCGCGGAACACCGCACGCAGCCGGGACACCAGCGCTTGAACGGTGTTCCGTGCACTGGCGGGTGGTTCTTCGGGCCAGAGCAGGTCGATGATCCGGTCGCGCGGCACCGGCTTGCCCGCCTCCAGCAGCAGAACCGCCAGCACGAGCCGTTGTTTGGGCGAGCCGAGATCGACCGGAACGCCACCGGCCCACGCCTCGACGGCGCCGAGGACGCGGAACTCCACCCGGTCACCTCCGCTCACCTCGTCGGAGCCTGCAAGCGTAGTGCAAGCGCCCTGCATCCGGACGGCGTGATCCTTGCCCTGTGTCCACCGAGGACCCGTCGCCGGAACCGTGCCCAACCAACCAGACGGGCAGGACCCCCCAATCGGTTCCGGTACGACGGTGGGCACCTTCAACTTGCACAGGCACCGCCATCTGACGGCGGTGGGGGTTGGGGGTAGTGCCAGCTCGACGTCTTCCCCCGTGTCGTCGGACTGGCGCTTCTTCTTGACTGGGGCTGGGGTTTTCCGTGAAGGCCCCCTTGAGGGATCCAGAGTCCCTCAAGGGGGCCTTCACGGTTTTCGGCGTGACCACCATCGATCACTTGACAGGTGCGGGCGCCTGCCTGCACCCTTTCACTACTTAATTAGTGAAAGGGTGTTGCCAGTGGTCACCTTCCACCTGGACAAGGGCTCGGGCGTCGCGACGTACGTCCAGCTCGTCCAGCAGGTCAAGAACGCCCTCCGGCTGGGGTTGCTGGAACCGGGGGACCGGCTGCCGACGGCGAAGGAAGTGGTCGCCGATCTGGCGATCAACCCCAACACCGTCCTCAAGGCCTATCGCGAGCTGGAACGCGAAGGGCTCGTCGAGGGGAAGCCGGGCCTCGGCACCTTCGTGCAGAAGACGCTGGGAGGCGCTTCGTTCGCGGAGCGCACACGCTTGCGCAAGAGCCTCGGAGCCTGGGTCCGCGACGCGCGGGAATCGGGGCTGGATCAGGAAGACGTCGAGGCACTGTTCACCTCGGTGGTGGTCGACGGCTTTCGAGGGGAGCGAACCGCATGACTGAGAATCCCGTCATCGAGGCGACCGGTCTCGGCAAGCGTTACCGCCGCAAGTGGGCGTTGCGGGACTGCTCCCTCTCCGTCCCGAAAGGACGCGTCGTCGCACTGGTCGGGCCCAACGGCGCGGGCAAGACGACCTTCCTGCACCTGGCCGTCGGACTGCTCGACGCGAGCCTCGGCTCGGTCTCGATCCAGGGAACCGCCGCCTTCCTCGCGCAGGACAAGCCCTTGTACTCCGGCTTCAGCATCGCGGAGATGCTCAAGTTCGGCAGGCGCCTCAATCCCGGCTGGGACGACGAGTTCGCGCTCAAGCGCGTCGATTCGCTCGGGCTCTCCTTGAAGCACAAGGTCGGCAAGCTGTCCGGCGGGCAGCGCGCGCAGGTCGCGCTCACCCTCGCGCTCGCGAAACGCCCGGACCTCCTGGTGCTCGACGAGCCGCTCGCCAATCTCGACCCGCTGGCCCGCCACGAGGTCATGCGCGGGCTGATGGAGGCGGTCGCCGAAACCGGGATGACCGTCCTGCTCTCGTCCCACGTCGTCTCCGACCTGGAGAACACCTGCGACTGGCTGATCGTCCTCAACGGCGGCCGTGTCCAGGTCAGCGGCGACATCGACGAACTCGTCGCCGGGCACCGGACCCTGTCCGGGCCGGTGGAGGAGGCTGACGCGCTGGCCAAGCGTGTCACGGTCGTGGACGAGGTCAGGACCGGAAGGCAAGCGACCGTCTTCGCCCGCACCGCGCCGGTTCCGCTGAGTCCACAGTGGACCGAGCGGCCGGCGAACCTGGAGGAACTGGTGCTCGCCTACCTGAGGCGGCCCGAGTCCGCGAGCCTGCCTCGTCCGACACTGGCTTCGGCGTAAGGGGGAATGATGTTCTGGCTCACCTACCGCCAGCACCGGATGCAGCTGCTGGTCACCGCGGCCCTGCTCGTGGCCGTCGGGATCCTCTTGCTGGTCAACGGGAACGCCGCGGCGGACAGTCCGAACCCGGCGAAGCTGTTCGCGGATCTGTACCAGTACCTCTCCTGGCTCCAGGTCGTCCCCGTGGCGATCGGCGTCTTCTGGGGCGCCCCGCTGGTCGCGGCCGAATACGAGCGCGGCACGACGAAACTCGCCTGGACGCAGTCGATCTCACGATTCCGCTGGCTGGGCGTGAAATTGGGGTTCCTCGCCGTTCTCGCCACCCTCGGCGGCCTCGCGTTCGGCGCGATGATGCAGCGCTGGGTGGAGGTCTTCCCCGCCGACCGCGGCGACACCGCCTTCACCAGCCGCTTCGACAACCCGGTCCTGTTCACGATGACCGGCGTCGCGCCGGGCGCGTGGTGGCTCTTCGGGTTCGTGCTCGGTACCGCGGCGGGCGCGCTCATCCGCAAGACCCTGCCCGCCATCGCCGCCACCATCGCGGTGACGGTGGGCTTGATGATCGGCCTGAGCAACGTGCGCGACCTCTACGCGGAACCGCGGCTCGTCACGCTGGGAACCGGTCAGGAACCCGTGGGCCGGGTCGTCGAAATGGTCAGGGACGCCGCCGGAGAGATCACCGCGCTCAAGGTCCTGCCCCAGGATTGGTACTGGCGCTTCCAGTGGACCGAAGCCGCGATCCTGGCGGGCGTCTCCCTCCTGCTCGCCGTCGCCGCGACCTTCGCCATCCGGCGCCGTTCCTAGAAAGGCATATTTCCTTGCTTTGGCTCACCTGGCGGCAGCACCGCACTCAGCTGCTCGTCACCCTCGGCTTCCTGGCCGTGGTCGGCGGGATCCTGCTCCTGTCCGGGCAGGCCGCCCGCGACGCCGCGAGCGGCGAGATCTCCTCGTACTGCTACGGCGGCGGCGTGCCCTGCCGCGACTACGACGCGGGACTGGAAGACCTCTACCAGAAGGTCTACCCGCTGATCGTGACCTTGCCGTTCGTCCCATTGCTGGCGGGTGTCTTCTGGGGAGCGCCGCTGCTCGCCAGGGAATACGAACGGGGCACGTATCAGCTCGCGTGGACGCAGTCGGTGAACCGTGGACGCTGGCTGGGCGTCAAGTTCGGCGTCCTCGCCGTGGCCGCGGCGCTCGCCGGGCTCGCCTCGGGGCAGATGTTCGGCAGCTGGCTGGAGATCTTCCCCGGCAAGGCCGAGACGCTCGGCGAGACGTCGTACTTCGGCGCCGTCGGCGTCGCGCCCGCCGCGTGGTGGCTGTTCGCCTTCGCCCTCGGGGCCGCGGCGGGGGTGCTGGTGCGCAAAACCCTGCCCGCCATCGCGATCACGGCCGCGGTGTTCGTCGCGGCCGCGATCACGCTGATGCTCCTGCGGCCGCACTACGCCGAGCCGGTCCGCACGGTCGGCGTCGATCCCTCGACAAAGGACGGCTTGATCGTGCGGGCGGGGAGGGTCGCGCCGGACGGGCGGGAGCTGCGGTTGCTGGACGAGGTGCCCGAATGTCCTCGCGGCAAGGGGATGAACGCCTGCGTCGAGGCGGCGGGATACCGCGACTTCACCGTCTACCAGCCCGCCGGCCGGTTCTGGCGGTTCCAGTGGACCGAGGCGGGCATCCTGCTCGCCGCGACCGCGGTGCTCGGGGGCGTCGCGGTAGGGGGCACGGTCCGCCGCCGTCGCTGAGACGGCGGCGGACCGGGAACTCAGTCGAGCCGAAGTTCGGGCCGGTACAGGTCGAACCAGTGGTAGAGGTCCAGCGCCCGGTCGATCCCGGAGCGCTGGGCCGAGGGCATCGTGGCCGGATCCACTTCGGACATCCGGTGCAGCCAGTCGCGGTCCACCAGGTCGAACACCGGGTTGTCCCGTTCGGTCAGGGCCTCCTTGGCCTGCTGCTGCAGCGCCGCCGCGTAGCCGGGGTCCTGAGTGGACGGATACGGGCTCTTGACCCTGTCCCGCACCGACGTCGGCAGCACGTGTTCGGTCGCGTGCCGCAGCAGGCTCTTCTCCCGGCCGTCGAACGTCTTCAGCGACCACGGCGTGTTGTAGACGTACTCGACGAGGCGGTGATCGCAGAACGGCACGCGCACCTCGAGCCCGACGGCCATCGACGCCCGGTCCTTGCGGTCCAGCAGCATCCGCACGAACCGGCTCAGGTGGAGGTTGCAGACCGTGCGCATCTTGCGGTCCTGTTCGCTCTCGCCGTCGAGGTGCTCGACCTGGGCGACGGCGGTGGCGTACTGGTCGGCGATGTAGCCGGGCAGGTCCAGCTTCTCCTGGACCTCGCCGCGCAGGAGGGCGCCCCGCTCACTGGTGAGCCCCATTTGGAAGGCGAGCCAGGGGAACGTTCCCGAGTTGACCGCGGCTTCGTCGTGGAACCAGCGGTATCCGCCGAAGACCTCGTCGGCGGATTCGCCGGACAGTGCCACCGTCGACTCCGCGCGGATCGCCTTGAACAGCAGATACAGCGAGGTGTCCATGTCCCCGAGCCCGGCCGGGATGTCCCGCGCGGTCAGTACCTTGCGACGGACCTCGGGGTCGCTGAGCTCGGCCGGGTTCAGCACGACGTCCTTGTGGTCCGAGCCGACCAGCCGCGCGACATCGCGGATGTAGGGCGAGTCCGGGGTGTCCCGCACCTCGTCCGGCTGGAAGTTCTCCTCCTGGCCCTGGAAGTCGACCGAGAACGTGCGCAGCCGTTCGCCCTGTTCCGCCAGCCGTGCGGCGGCGAGGCCGGTGACCGCACTGGAGTCGAGCCCGCCGGAGAGCAGGACACAACGGGGCACGTCGGCGATCAGCTGACGGTGCACGATGTCGGTCATCAGCTCGCGGACCCGTTCGACCGTGGTCTCCTGGTCGTCCGTGTGCTGTTTCGCGTCGAGCTTCCAGTACGTCCGCGTGCGGATCCCGGAGCGGTCGACGGTGACGATCGTGCCCGGCCCGACCTCGTGCATGCCCTTCCACAGCGACCAGCCCGGGGTCTTGGTCATGGACATCAGCTCGCGCAAGCCGTCCGTGTCGACCACCTTGCGCGCCAAGGGGTTCGCGAGAATCGCCTTCGGCTCCGAGCCGAACAGGACGCCGTCCGGGGTCGGGTAGTAGTAGAACGGCTTGATCCCCATGCGGTCGCGGATCATCACGAGCTTCTCGTCGCGCTCGTCCCAGATCGCGAAGGCGTACATGCCGTTGAGGTGGTCGACGACCTCGTCGCCCCACTCCAGGTAACCGTGGAGCACGACCTCGGTGTCGCTGTCGGTCTCGAACTTGTGGCCCCGCTTGAGAAGTTCCTCGCGCAGCTCGGTGAAGTTGTACGCCTCACCGCTGTAGACCATCGCGGCCAGCCCGGCTTCGGCCATCGGCTGCCTGCCGCCCGGCAGGTCGATGATCGCCAGCCGCCGGTGGCCCAGCGCGACGTTCGGCCGGACCCAGGTGCCCGAGTCGTCCGGTCCGCGGCACGCCATGGTCGCGGTCATCGCGTCGACGACCTCGCGGCGTTGTGTCAGGTCCGTGCCGTAGGAGACCCACCCGGCGATTCCGCACATCGCTACCTCCTGGTGATTAGTTAGCACATACAACTACCCGTAACACTGGTGTAACACGCTTCGGGCGGCTTGTCTGCCCGAATTGCACGCTCCGTCCGCAGTGCGTCACGGTCTGTGGGGCACGTCACCGGGCATCAAGAAGTCGTAAAGGCACCCGATCGGGGCATCAAGAGGCCGTCAGGCAGGGGCCTCGATGGTCTGTACCAGGCGCAGTGTTGCGGGGTCCTGGTCGCCGATGGGGTGACCTGTCCTGAGAGGTGCCTAGTGGCCGACTTGCTCTACGCCGTGCTCCTGATCGGCGTATTCGTGGTTCTCGCCCTGACCCTTCGCGGTCTGGAAAAGCTGTGACCGGCACGGGAGCCGTGGCCAACGTCGTCGGCGGACTGCTGGCGTTGGGGCTGATCGTCTATCTGTTCATCGCACTGGTCAGGCCGGAGAAATTCTGATGTCAGACACCGCGGCCGGCCTCCTGCAGGCCGGTCTCCTCCTCGTCGCGCTCGCCGTGGTCTACCGGCCACTGGGCGACTACATGGCGCGCGTCTTCACTGTCTCCTCTACGGAGGAGCACACCAAGGCCGAACGCGGCCTGTACCGCCTGTTCCGGGTGAACCCCGGATCGGAACAGCAATGGAAGACCTACGCGTCCGCCGTGATCGGCTTCTCGTTCGTTTCCGTCGTGCTCCTGTACCTGCTTCAGCGATTCCAGGCGATCCTGCCGTGGAGTCTCGGCAAGGAACCGGTCTCGCCGGCGGTCGCCTTCAACACCGCCGTCAGCTTCGTGACCAACACGAACTGGCAGTCCTACAGCCCCGAAGCGACCATGGGTCACTTCGTGCAGATGGCCGGACTGACCGTGCAGAACTTCCTGTCCGCCGCCGTCGGCCTTTCGGTCGCCGTCGCGGTCGTCCGCGGGTTCGTCCGCTCGAAGACCGACCGCCTCGGCAACTTCTGGGTGGACCTGACCCGCGGCACGATCCGGATCCTGCTGCCGATCTCGTTCGTGGCCGCGATCGTGCTCATCGCACTCGGCGTCGTCCAGAGCCTCAAGAGCGGGATCGATGTCCTCAACCCGGACGGCAGCGCGAGCAAGATCGCGCTCGCGCCCGCCGCGAGCCAGGAGGCGATCAAGGAGCTCGGTACCAACGGTGGCGGCATCTTCAACGCCAACTCCTCGCACCCGTTCGAGAACCCGAACGCCTGGACCAACCTGATCGAGATCTTCCTGATCCTGGTCATCCCGGTTTCGCTCACCCGGACGTTCGGCAAGCTCGTCGGCAACACGCGGCAGGGTTACGTCCTGCTTTCGGTGATGGCCGGGCTGTTCACCGCGATGCTCGCCGTGACCTGGCTGTCCGAAGCCAACGCGAGCGGACCGGCGCCGCTGGCCGCCGGGGCGAACATGGAGGGCAAGGAACAGCGCTTCGGCATCGGACTGAGTTCCCTGTTCGCCAACGCCACCACGGGCACGTCGACGGGCGCGGTCAACAGCATGCACGACAGCTACAGCGGGCTCGGCGGCGGCGGAGCGCTGCTCAACATGCTGCTGGGCGAGATCTCGCCGGGCGGGGTGGGCACCGGTCTCTACGGGATCCTGGTGATGGCCGTGATCGCGATGTTCCTCGCCGGGCTGATGGTCGGCCGGACGCCGGAGTACCTGGGGAAGAAACTCGGCAAGCGCGAGGTCACCTGCGCGGCGGTCTCGATGCTCGCCATGCCGACGGTGGTGCTGCTCGGCGCCGGGATCGCGCTGATGAACCCCGGCAACCTGGCCGCGTTGAACAACTCGGGCGCCCACGGGCTTTCCGAGGTGCTTTACGCCTACGCGTCGGCGGGCAACAACAACGGGAGCGCGTTCGCCGGCATCACCGTCACCAATGATTGGTTCCAGTCCTCGCTCGGCGTCGCCATGCTGCTAGGCAGGTTCGTCCCGATCCTCGCCGTGCTGTGCCTGGCCGGATCCCTTGCCGCGCAGAGGAAGGTTCCGGAGACCGCCGGCACGCTGCCCACCACCGGACCGCTCTTCGGCACGATGCTCGCGGGCACGATCGTGCTCGTCGCGGCCCTCACGTTCATCCCGGCGCTCGCGCTCGGGCCCATAGCAGAGGCACTCGCATGACCATGACCCAGGAACGGACCCCTGAAGAGACAACGCAGCACCACGTGGAGAACACCGGCCGGGTCGGCGCGGGGATCTTCAGCCCGCGCCAGCTGCTGACCTCCCTGCCGGAGGCGCTGCGCAAGCTCAATCCCCGCCATCAGCTCGGCAACCCGGTCATGTTCGTGGTGTGGATCGGCTCGGCGCTGACCACCGTCTTCGCGATCACCGACCCGAGCGTGTTCACCATCCTCATCACGATCTGGCTGTGGTTCACCGTCCTGTTCGCGAACCTCGCCGAGGCCGTCGCGGAGGGCAGGGGCAAGGCACAGGCGGAAACCCTGCGGCGCAGCAAGAAGGAGACCGTCGCGCGCCGCCTCACCGAGGACGGCGACGAGGAGACAGTGCCGGGCGCGGACCTGCGCGTCGGCGACCTCGTGGTCGTCGAGGCCGGCCAGGTGATCCCGGGTGACGGCGACGTCGTCGAGGGCATCGCGACCGTCGACGAATCGGCCATCACCGGCGAGTCGGCCCCGGTCATCCGCGAATCGGGCGGTGACCGGTGCGCGGTCACCGGCGGCACCACGGTGCTCTCTGACCGCGTCGTCGTGAAGATCACGACCAAACCCGGCGAGTCCTTCGTGGACCGCATGATCGCCTTGGTGGAGGGCGCTTCGCGGCAGAAGACGCCGAACGAGATCGCGCTGACCATCCTGCTCTCGACGCTCACGATCATCTTCCTGCTCGCCGTCGTGGCCCTGCAGCCGATGGCGGGTTACTCCGGGAGCCAGCAGTCCGTGATCGTGCTGACCGCGTTGCTGGTCTGCCTGATCCCGACGACGATCGGCGCGCTGCTGTCGGCGATCGGCATCGCCGGGATGGACCGGCTGGTGCAGCGGAACGTCCTGGCGACGAGCGGTCGCGCGGTGGAGGCCGCAGGGGACGTCTCGACGCTGCTGCTGGACAAGACCGGCACGATCACCTTCGGCAACCGCAAGGCCACCGAGCTGATCCCGGTCGGAGCGTCCACTGTGGACGACATCGCCAAGGCGGCCCGGTTGTCCAGCCTCGCCGACGGCACGCCGGAAGGCCGCAGCATCGTCGAACTCGTCGCGAGGGAACACGGTCTCGCGGAGACGGCGTCCGACGACGAGAAGCTCGCGGATTTCGTCGAGTTCACCGCGCAGACCCGGATGAGCGGCATCGACATCGGTGAACGCCAGGTCCGCAAGGGGGCCACCACCGCCGTGCGTGAGTGGGTCCGCGAACGCGGTGGCGACATGCCGGACGAGACCGAACGCGTCGTCGACGAGATCGGCCGGCAGGGCGGGACCCCGCTCGTGGTCGCGGAGTACGACGGTGCGAAAGCGTTCGTGCGCGGCGTGATCCGGCTGTCCGATGTGGTCAAACCGGGGATGAAGGAGCGGTTCGTCCAGCTTCGCGCGATGGGCATCAAGACCGTCATGATCACCGGGGACAACCCGCTCACCGCCAAGGCCATCGCGCGGGACGCGGGCGTCGACGACTACCTCGCCGAGGCCAAGCCCGAGGACAAGATGGCGCTGATCAAGAAGGAGCAGGAGGGCGGGCGGCTGGTCGCGATGACCGGCGACGGCACCAACGACGCCCCCGCGCTCGCGCAGTCCGACGTCGGCGTCGCGATGAACACCGGGACTTCCGCCGCCAAGGAGGCGGGGAACATGGTGGACCTCGACTCCGATCCGACGAAACTGATCGAGATCGTGGAGATCGGCAAACAGCTGCTGATCACCCGCGGCGCGCTGACCACCTTCAGCGTCGCCAACGACCTCGCGAAGTACTTCGCGATCCTGCCCGCGATGTTCACCGGCATCTTCGCCCAGCTAGGCGCGCTCAACATCATGCAGCTCGCGACGCCGAAGTCGGCGATCCTGTCGGCGGTCATCTTCAACGCCCTGATCATCGTCGGCCTGATCCCGCTCGCCCTGCGCGGCGTCCGGTACAAACCGTCTTCAGCCTCGGCGCTGCTGCGCCGGAACCTGCTGGTCTACGGCCTCGGCGGCATCGTCAGCCCGTTCCTCGGGATCTGGCTGATCGACCTGCTCGTCCGTCTCATCCCTGGAATCGGATAACCCATGAACGCACTGTTGAAGCAGACCCTCGCCGGGCTGCGTGTCCTGCTCGTCTTCACGGTTCTGCTGGGTGTGGTCTACCCCCTGGGCGTGTGGGCGGTCTCCCGGATCCCCGGCCTCGAAGGCAACGCGGAAGGTTCGATCATCGGCCAGGACGGACAGGCCGCCGGCTCGTCCCTGATCGGTGTGGACCCGGTCGCGGCCGACCCGGCCAAGGACCCGTGGTTCCACAACCGCCCGTCAGCGGGATCGAAGGACGCCCTCGGCCCCGGCGACCCGTCGTCGTCCGGCGCCTCGAACAAGGGCCCGTACGACGAGGGCCTGATCGCCGCGATCGGTGAACGCAAGAAACTCATCGCCGCGCGCGAGGGCGTCCAGGAGTCGCGAGTGCCCGCCGACGCGGTGACGGCTTCGAGCTCCGGGATGGATCCGGCGATCAGCGTCGCCTACGCGGAGCTGCAGATCCCGCGTGTGGCGCGGAACACCGGCCTGCCGGAGGAGAAGGTCCGGCAGCTCGTGGCCGAGAACACGGGCGGTGCCGGGATCGGTGTGCCGGGAGTCAATGTGCTGAAGGTCAACTTGGCCGTGCGCGACGCGGCCGGAGGAGCACACTGACAGACGTGGACGAGAACACGACCAAGCCGCGCCGGGGCGAGCTGAGGATCTACCTCGGCGCGGCCCCGGGCGTCGGCAAGACCTACGCGATGCTCGGCGAGGCGCGGCGACGCCTCGACCGGGGCACCGACGTGGTCATCGGCCTGGTCGAGACGCACGGGCGGAAGAAGACCGCGGAGCTCGTCGAAGGCCTCGAGACCGTCCCACGCCGCCGTTCCGCGCACCGGGACCGCGAGTTCGAGGAGATGGACCTCGACGCGCTGCTCGCCCGCGCCCCCGAGGTCGCGGTGGTCGACGAACTAGCCCACACCAACGTGCCGGGTTCGCGCAACGAGAAGCGCTGGCAGGACATCGACGAACTGCTCGCCGCCGGGATCGACGTCCTCTCCACGGTCAACGTGCAGCACCTGCAGAGCCTCAACGACGTCGTGGAGCGGATCACCGGCGTCACCCAGCAGGAGACGGTGCCCGACGAGGTCGTGCGGCGGGCCGGGCAGCTGGAGCTGGTCGACATAACGCCCGAAGCGCTGCGGCGGCGCCTGGCGCACGGCAACGTCTACCCGGCCGAGCGGATCGACGCGGCGCTGGGCAACTACTTCCGGCCCGGCAACCTCACCGCGCTCCGGGAACTCGCGCTGCTGTGGGTCGCCGACCAGGTCGACGTCGCCCTGCAGCGGTACCGGGCCGAGCAGAAGATCACCGACACCTGGGAAGCACGCGAACGGGTGGTCGTGTCCATCACCGGCGGTCCGGAGAGCGAGACGCTGATCCGCCGCGCGAGCCGCATCGCGAACCGCGCGGGCGCCGACCTGCAGGTGCTGCACATCCTGCGCGGTGACGGGCTCGCCGGGATGGGACCGACGGCGGTCGGCAGGTACCGGAAGCTGGCCGAAGAGGTCGGCGCGACCTTCCACACCGTCGTCGGCGACGACGTGCCGACGGCCCTGCTCGACTTCGCCCAGGGTGTGAACGCGACGCAGCTGGTCGTCGGAACCTCGCGGCGGTCGCGGGTGGCGCGGTTGTTCGACGAGGGCATCGGCGCGGCCGTGGTCCAGCGATCGGGGCCGATCGACGTCCACATGGTCACGCACGCCCAAGCGGGCGGACGGCTGCGCGCCCGGTTCAACCGCAGCCCGCTCACGCCTTCGCGACGGCTGACCGGCTGGACGCTCTCGCTGGGGTTGCCCGCGCTGGCGACGCTGCTCGGTGTCCTGCTGAGGGATCATCTCGACTTCTCCACCGACGTGGTCGACTACGTCCTCGCGACGGTGCTGGTGGCGCTCGTGGGCGGGCTCGGGCCCGCGTTGCTCGCGGCGGTGGTCTCGGCGGGATTGCTGAACTTCTTCTTCACCCCGCCGCTGTACACCCTCACCGTCCACGAGCCGCGCAACGTGATCACGCTGGTCGCGATGGTGCTCGTGGCGATCCTCGTCGCGGCGGTCGTCGACACGGCGGCCCGGCGCGCGGCGCAGGCCGCGCGGGCGCGGACCGAGGCGGCGCTGCTCGCCTCCTACGCGCGGACAGTGCTCACGCACACGAACCCGATCGAGCGGCTGCTGGAGAAGGTCCGTGAGAACTTCGGGATGACTTCGGTGACCCTGCTGGAAAAGCGGGACGGGAAGTGGAAGCGGGTGGCGAACGCGGGCTCGGATCCCTGCGCCGATCCCGATCAGGCCGACGCCGACATCGCGGTCACCGCCGACGTCCACCTGACCCTGCGGGGCCGCGCGCTGCCCGCGTCGGACCGGGGAGTGCTGGAAGCCGTCGCCGGACAGGCCCTGCTGGCCCTGCGGCAGCAGCGGACGGCGAAGGCGGCCATCCGGGCCGAACGCAAGGCCGAGGCGACCGAACTGCGCACGGCACTGCTTTCCGCCGTGGGACACGACCTCCGGACGCCGCTGACGTCCATCAAGGCGTCCATCGGCAGCCTGCGCGCGACCGACATCTCACTGTCCGAAGAGGACACCGACGAGCTGCTCGAAGCGATCGAGGAATCGGCGGACCGGCTCGCCGGGCTGATCGACAACCTGCTCGACTCCTCGCGGCTGGCGACCGGCGCGGTACGCCCGCACCTGCGCCCGGTCGGCTACGACGAGGTCGTCTCGCACGCCCTGTCCAATGTGGACAACTCGGCTTCGGTCGTGGTCGCGATCGACTCGCGGTTGCCGTCGGTGTGCGCCGACCCCGGCCTGCTGGAACGGGTGGTGGCGAACGTGATCGACAACGCGCTGCGGCACGGCGCGTCCGGGGAGCCGGTCTCGGCCCGTGCCAGCACGCATTCGGATCACGTCGAACTGCGCGTCATCGATCACGGGCGCGGGCTCAAGAAGGGCACCGCGGACTCGGCGTTCGCGCCGTTCCAGCGGCTCGGGGGAGACCGGGACAGCGTGCCCGGTGTGGGACTGGGGCTGTCGGTCGCCAAGGGGTTCACCGAGGCGATGGGCGGGCGGATCCGGGCGGAGGACACGCCCGGCGGCGGGCTCACCGTCGTCATCTCGCTGCCCGCATATGTTGGTCAGGATCCGGAAAAGAGCCTCCTCGCTTTCGACGACGAGGGCCTTGAGAACGAAGAGGAGGAGCGAGTGCGATGAGCGCAGACACCGCGTCGGCGACCGTGCTGGTCGTCGACGACGAACCGCAGATCGTGCGAGCCCTGCGGATCAACCTGTCCGCCCGCGGCTACAAGGTGATCACCGCGCACGACGGGACGGCCGCGCTGAAGGCCGTCGCCGAGACCAAACCCGACGTCGTCGTCCTCGACCTCGGCCTGCCCGACCTCGACGGCACCGAGGTGATCGCCGGGCTTCGCGGCTGGACGACGGTGCCGATCATCGTGCTGTCCGCGCGCGGCGACTCGGCCGACAAGGTTCAGGCCCTCGACGCCGGCGCCGACGACTACGTCACCAAACCCTTCGGCATGGACGAACTCCTGGCGCGGCTCCGTGCCGCCGTGCGGCGTTCGTCGGCGTCCAGTGTGGACGGTGCGGACGCGGTGGTGGACACGGGATCGTTCCGCATCGACCTGGCGGCGAAGAAGGTGCGCCGGGACGGCAGGGAAGTGCACCTCACCAAGACCGAATGGGGAGTGCTGGAACTGCTGGTGCGCAACCGCGGCCGCCTGGTGGCGCAGAAGCAGCTGCTGCACGAGGTGTGGGGCCCGGCCTACGAGACCGAATCGCACTACCTGCGGGTGTACCTGGCGCAGCTGCGGCGGAAACTGGAACCGGAACCCTCACGGCCGCGGCACCTGCTGACGGAACCGGGGATGGGGTACCGCTTCGAAATGTGAACCGCGGCCCGGCGCGCAAGTAGGTGACTACTTGCGCGTCTTACCGAGCGCTGCTCGTGGAGGTGCCGGAGGTACTGGACCGGCCCGGAGTCGACTCGCTGGGTGCGCCGCTGGAGCTGGAGCCGCCACCCGGCGGGCTCGAGCTGTCAGGCGTGGTCGACGGCGGGTCCGACGGAGTCGTCTTCGGCGGCGTGGTCGTCGTCGCCGACGGTGTGGGCTTCGGGGTGGTCGGCGTCGTCGGCGGCAGGACCGTGTGCGGCGGCTCACCGCCGCCCGGGTTCGTCGCGGGCGGGGTCGGGACGACGACGCTCGTCGTCTCCTTGCCGTCCGGGCCGACCGACGTCACCGTGGTCGGCGGCGCCGTCGAGCTGGAGGACGCGCCGGGGGTCGGCGAGCCGCTGACGGTCATCGGGCCGCCGGGGACGGCGTTGCCCGGCACCAGCTGGACGCCGGCTGGGGCGACACCCTGTCCGCCGCCGGGGACGCCGGTGCCGCCCGCGGTGGCGGAGACGCCGGGGCCCGCGAGTTCGGCGATCGCGGCGAAGGCCGTCGCCACCACGAGGCCGCTGACGCCGAGTACGGCGTAGCCGGCGCGGTTGAGCTTGCCGGTGGCGCCGCGCGGGGGCGCCACGGACACGCGTGCGCTCGAATCAGACCCGTCGGGACGGGGCATGTGCTGACTCCTCGGATGGGGGGCTTCGGGGAGTTCGAGGTGGCAATGGCGATACGGACGTATGCCGAGCCGCCTCCGGCTACCCGGGCGAGGTAGCCCGAAGTGGGGACCTGGCGCGGAGATTATCACCGCCGCTTCACCGTCTGCGAACTACAGCGAACGTCGTGTTCACCCTCCGCGTTCATCCGCATGGTGCACGATAGGGGTCGTGAGTGGAGAAGTAACGCACATCAGGCTGACCGCGTGGGTGCACGGCCGGGTGCAGGGTGTCGGTTTCCGCTGGTGGACCCGCAGCAGGGCGCTTGAGCTGGGGTTGGTCGGCAGCGCGGGCAATCTGGCCGACGGGCGTGTCGAGGTGGTGGCTGAGGGTGTTCGTGAACACTGTGAGCGGCTTTTGGCGGCCCTGCGATCCGGGGAATCACCCGGAAGTGTGGATCACGTCGTCGAGCGCTGGTCACCCGCGAAGGGCGGGCTCCAAGGGTTCGTGGAGCGCTGAGACCCCGCGTCCCACGATCACCCTGAGCGCACAGGTAGCCTGGACCGATTGAACGACCGGTTCCCGCAGCCAGAGGGGTCAGCACGACGTGCACCTGAAGAGCCTGACGCTCAAGGGCTTCAAGTCCTTCGCCTCGGCGACGACGTTGCGTTTCGAGCCGGGCATCACCTGTGTGGTCGGACCGAACGGCTCCGGCAAGTCGAACGTCCTCGACGCGCTCCGCTGGGTCATGGGGACCCAGGGCGCGAAGGACCTGCGCGGCGGCAAGATGGAGGACGTCATCTTCGCCGGGACCGCCGGCCGTGCCCCGCTCGGGCGCGCCGAGGTCACCCTCACCATCGACAACGCCGACGGCGCGCTGCCCATCGAGTACTCCGAGGTCTCGATCACCCGCCGGATGTTCCGTGACGGCGCGAGCGAATACGAGATCAACGGTGACCGCTGCCGTCTGATGGACGTGCAGGAACTGCTGTCGGACTCCGGCATCGGCCGCGAAATGCACGTCATCGTCGGGCAGGGGCAGCTTTCGGCGATCCTCGAATCGAAGCCCGAGGAGCGCCGCGCCTTCATCGAAGAGGCCGCCGGTGTCCTCAAGCACCGCAAGCGCAAGGAACAGACCCTGCGCAAGCTCGCGAACATGCAGGGCAACCTCGACCGCCTCGGCGACCTCACCACCGAGCTCCGCCGCCAGCTCAAACCACTGGGCAAGCAGGCCGAGATCGCCCGCAAGGCGCAGTGGGTGCAGTCGGAACTACGCGACGCCCGGCTGCGGTTGTTCGCCCACGACCTGGTCACCCAGCGCGAAGGCATCGCCAAGGAAGAGGCCGACGAGCGCGTTGCCCGTCAGCGCCGCGCCGAAGTCGAGCAGGCGCTGGAGATCGTCGCCGCCGAGGAGGCCGAGCTCGAAGCCTCGCTCGCCGAGGACGCGCCACGCCTGGCCGCCGCCCAGGAGACCTGGTACAAGCTTTCCGCCTTGACCGAGCGGCTGCGCGGCACCGTGCGGCTCGCGCTGGAGCGGCAACGGCACCTGTCCTCCGACGTGCAGCAGGCGAGCACCGGCCGCGATCCCGACGAGCTGCTCGCCGAGGCCGAGCAGGTCGCCGAGCGGGAGCAGGAGCTCAACGAGGCCGTCGCCGAGGCCCGCATGGTGCTTTCGGAGACCGTCCAGCGGCGCGAGCAGCTCGAACACCTCGTCCAGGCAGCCGAGCGCGCGCATATGGCCGCCGTCCGCGCGATCGCCGACCGCCGGGAAGGGCTCGCGAAGCTCACCGGACAGGTCGAAGCGCTGCGCAGCAAGAACGGCGCCACCTCCGACGAGATCGACAGGCTCACCGTGTCGCTCGAAGAGGCCGCCGAGCGCGCGGAGATCGCCGTCGAGGAACTCGAAGAGGCCAAGGCCGAAGGCGGTGTGGAGGAGTCCGACGACCTCGACCTGCAGGCCCATCACGACCGCGCGGTGGAGGCCAACAACGCCGCCAAGGCCCGGGTCGAGGAACTGGTCAAGGCCGAGCGTGCCGCCGAACGCGAGATCGCGTCGGAGAAGGCGCGCGTCGAGGCGCTGTCGATGGGCTTGCGCCGCAAGGACGGCGCCGGCGCGCTGCTCGGCGCGCAGCACGAACTGCCGGGTCTGCTCGGTTCGGTGGCCGCGCTGCTCAGCGTCGAGGCGGGCCACGAGGTCGCGCTGGCCGCGGCGCTCGGCCCGGTCGCCGACGCGGTCGCGGTCAATGGCGGCGCCGACGCGCTCGCCGCGCTGAAGTTCCTGAAGGAAAACGATTCCGGTCGCGCCGGTATTCTGCTCGGCGGTCTCGAATCCACTGTGGACACCAGTGCTTGGCCGCCGTTGCCCGAGGGCGCGCGCTGGGCGCGTGAAGTGGTCACGGCGCCGCCCGCGCTGCGCTCCGCCGTCGAGCACGCGCTCGACCGGGTGGCCATTGTGGACGGTCTGGAGTCCGCGCGCCGTCTCGTCGAGGTGTATCCCGAGGTCAGCACGGTGACGCCCGAGGGCGACGTCTTCGGCGCCCGCTGGGCGGTCGGCGGTTCCGCCCGCAGCGAGAGCGTCATCGAGGTGCAGGCCGCGGTCGACGAGGCAGGCGATCGGCTGAACGCCGCCGAGCGCGCGCTGGAACGCACCGCCGCGGAACTCGAAGGCGCCCGCGCCGGACAGGCGGCCCGCCGCGAAGAGGTCGGCAGGGCCAAGGAAGCGCTCGGGGACGCGAAGGTCCGCAAGGCGCGCTCGTCCGAGCGGCTGAACAGGCTGCAGCAGGCCGCGCGCGGAGCGCAGGCCGAGATGGACCGGCTGAGCACTCAGCGCGCCAAGGTCGAGCAGAGCCGCGAGCAGGCGCTGCAGCAGCTCGCCGAACTCGAAGAACGACTGGCCGCCGTCGCCGAGCAGGAAGTCGACGAGGATCCGGACACCGCCGAGCGCGATCAGGCCGCCGAAGACCTCGGCACGGTCCGCCAGGAGGAGATGGAGTCCCGGCTCGCGCTGCGCACCGCCGAGGAGCGCGCGCGGAGCATCCAGGGCAAGGCCGAATCGCTCCGCCGGGCCGCGCACGCCGAGCGGCAGGCCCGCGAACGGGCCGAGAAGTCCAGGGCCGCGCGGAAACGCGGCGCCGAGATCGCCAACGCGGTGGTCAACGGCGGTGAGATCGCGCTGGAGCGCATCGAGGTCTCCGTGCAGCGCGCCGCCCACGAACGGGACGAGGCGCAGGCGCAGCGGCAGTCGCGGGAGACCGCGCTGACCCAGGTCCGCAGCAAGGTCCGCGAGCTGACCGGCGAACTGGAGAAGCTCACCGACGCCGTCCACCGCGACGAGGTGTTGCGCGCCGAGCAGCGGCTGCGGCTGGAACAGCTCGAAACCAAGATCGCCGAGGACTTCGGCATCGGTCTCGAGGACCTCGTCGCCGAGTACGGCCCGGACAATCCCGTGCCGCCGAGCGCGGGGGAGATGGCCGAGTACGAGGCCGCGAAGGAACGCGGCGAGGACGTCACCCCGCCGCCGCCCATGCCGTTCGATCGCGACACCCAGGCCCGCCGGGCGAAGCGCGCGGAGAAGGACCTGAGCCTGCTGGGCAAGGTCAACCCGCTGGCGCTGGAGGAGTTCGCGGCGCTGGAGGAGCGGTACAAGTTCCTCTCGACCCAGCTCGAAGACCTCAAGGACACCCGCAAGGACCTCGAAGCCGTCATCAAACAGGTCGACGAAAAGATCCTCGAGGTCTTCGCGTCGGCGTACGAGGACGTGGCGCGCGAGTTCGAGACCGTGTTCGGAGTGCTGTTCCCGGGCGGCGAGGGGCGCATGGTGCTCACCCAGCCCAACGACCTCCTCGCCACCGGTGTCGACGTCGAAGCGCGCCCGCCGGGCAAGAAGGTCAAGCGGCTCTCGCTGCTCTCCGGTGGCGAGAAGTCGCTCGTCGCCGTTGGCATGCTAGTGGCGATCTTCCGCGCCCGGCCTTCGCCCTTCTACGTCATGGACGAGGTCGAGGCCGCGCTCGACGACACCAACATGCGACGGCTGATCGGGCTGCTGGAGCAGCTGCGGGACTCTTCGCAGCTGATCATCATCACCCACCAGAAGCCGACCATGGAGATCGCCGACGCCCTGTACGGCGTTTCGATGCAGGGCGACGGCATCACGAAGGTCATCTCGCAGCGGCTGCGGACCTCCGAAGAGGACCCGGTCCCCGCCTAGCTCACCGCCTCGTGAGTGGTAAGGACGGTTCTAACCGTCCTTACCACTCACGAGGCCTACACGGGTTCGGATTCCTTCACGTCCGGCTCGGCGAGCGGGTCCCGGCTCTTGTGCCGCAGCGACAGCAACCCGCCGACCACGAGCGTGATCACCACGCCGCACAGCGTGTACCACGGCCACGCCAGCGCCACCGTGTTCCCGGACGCCTTGCTGAAGTCGACGCCGATCAGGTTGCCGTCCGGTTTGTTGAACTTGACGCCCAGGATGATGAACGCCATCACGATCACCGTCGACACGAACGCGACGATCGCGTCCGCCTGCCTCGCCCGCTTGAACAGCAGGCCCAGCAGGAACGCGCCGAGCAGCGCGCCATAGGTGTAGCCGGTGATGCCGAGCGCCTGCACCACGATCGGATCGGCCGAGGTCTTGTTGGAGGAGGCGAAGAAACCCGCGCACAGGATGAGCGCGCTCGCCCAGATGATCGTCCAGATCCGGCCGTGCTTCAGCCGGTCGGCTTCCGGCAGTTCCCTGCCGATCACCCGTTCGTAGACATCGGTCACCGTGGACGAGGCCAGCGCGCCGAGCGACGAACTCAGCGCGGCGGCGAGGATCCCGGCGATCACGAAACCGGACAGGCCGCTCGGCAGGTCGTTCACGATGAAGTTCGCGAACAGTTCGTCCTTGTTGGCCAGCCCCAGGCCTTCCGGCTTCGGTTTGGTCGGGTTCAGGCCGTTGTACAGCGCCCACAGCAGCACACCGATGAACAGGAACAGCGCGAACTGCAGGAAGACCACGAAACCGCTGGCGACCAAGGCCTTCCGCGCGGCGCGCAGATCGTTGGTGGCCTGCAGGCGCTGCACGATCAGCTGGTCCGAACCGTGCGAAGCCATCGAGAGCACCGCGCCGCCGATCACCGCGGTGAAGAACGCGTACTGTCCGGTGAGCATGTTCGAGGAGAAGTCGAAGATCTGGAACTTGCCGGCGTCGAAGGCCTTTCCGAACCAGCCGTCCGGCAGCCTGCTCGAGATCGCCCAGATCACGATGGCCGCGCCGAGGATGTACCAGAGCATCTGGATCGCGTCGACCCAGACGACCGCGCGGACCCCGCCGAAGAAGCTGTAGAGCACCATCGCGATGCCCAGTCCGACCACGATGGTCCAGTACGAGACGTTCAGGCCGTAGGCCGCCATCACCACCTTGATCGGGATCGCGGTGGCGAACAGCCGGATGCCGTCGGCCAGGGTCCGGGTCAGCAGGAAGGTCACCGACGCGGTGCCCTGCAGCCCGCTGCCGAACCGTTTGCCCAGGAAGGCGTACGCGGTGACCAGGTTGCCCGCGACGTAGCGCGGCAACAGCACCATCGACACCACGATCCGGCCGGCGATGTAACCGATCGCCAAGGCCAGGTACGTCATCCCGCCGTCGCCGGGAGTGGCGATGTAGGCCACCGTCGGCACGGAAAGCACGGTGAGGGTCGACGTCTCCGCGGAGACGACCGAAAGGCAGGCCACCCACCAGGAGATCTTGCCTTCGCCGACGAAGTAGTCGGAGCCGGATTTCTGTTTGCCGCCGATCCAGACGCCCAGCAGGGGCATGCCGACCAGAAAAAGCCCGATGATCGCGAGGTCAAGTGCGCGCATCCGTATCTCCTATCGCTCGCCGGTCTTCGCCGCTACCCGTAGCCGGGTCACGGTTGAGCTGTGCGGGGCGGGGAGCCGCAGGGGGCCCGCGCCCGGGGTGATGCTGCCGAGCAGCCGGTCGCCGCGGGCACCGGTCGCCGACGGGAGGTTCCCCGGGACGCCGGACCAGGTCAGCCAGCCGAGCAGAATGGTCAGGTATGCCTCTTTGCCCGCGCGCGGCAGGCCGTGGTCGTCGCTGGTCTTCAGTGCCGTACCCGGCAGGTTCCTGGCGAGCGCGGCCATCAGCGCCGGGTTGTCGGCACCGCCGCCGGAGACGATCACCGTGGCCGTGTCGTGGCGACGGCATTCCGCGGCGATCGTCACCGCGGTCAGTTCGGTCAGCGTCGCCAGGAGGTCTTCCGCACCGACCGGCGGGAGCCCGTCGAGCGCCGTGTCGAGGTACGCGACGTGGAACAGTTCCTTGCCGGTGGACTTCGGCGGCGCGGCCGCGTAGTAGGGATCGAGCAGGAGTCTGGCCAGCAGGTCGGGCCGGACGGAGCCGCGCAGGGCGAGCGCGCCGCCGAGGTCGGCGCGCTGAACGCCGCCGGTGACGCGGTGCGCGGCGATGTCCATCAGGGCGTTGCCGGGCCCGGTGTCGTAGGCGAGGACCGCACCGTCCGCGGGGACCACGGTGATGTTCGCGATCCCGCCGATGTTCAGCGCCGCGACCGGGCCGAGCGCGGCCATTTCCCGTAGCCACAACGCGTCCAGCGTGCTCGCGAGCGGCGCGCCGTGCCCGCCGGCGGCGACGTCGCGCACGCGCAGGTCGGCGACCACCGGCAGTCCGGTGCGTTCGGCGATCCAAGCCGGGTTCCCCAGTTGCAGTGTGCCGCGCGCGATGCCGTCCTCGACCCAGTGGAACACCGTCTGGCCCAGCGAGGCGACGACGTCCGCCTCGCCGCCGGCCAGTTCCTCGACGCCGCGCGTGGCCGCCTCGGCGAAGGCCTGGCCCACCAGGGTGTCGAGTTTCGTGAGCTGTTCGGCGTCGCAGGGATTCGGCGGCAGAGCGGCGAGCAAGGCTTCGCGGAGTGTTTCGGGATAAGGGACTTCGAGCTGCCCGAGTGGCGAGAGCACCACGGTGTCCCCGTCGGCGCGCAGTTCGGCGGCCGCCACGTCGATTCCGTCGATCGATGTGCCGGAGATGAGTCCGATCACCCGGACCCCAGTGCCGGAGAAAACCGTCATTCGGAGTGGTCTAGCCGTCGTCCGGGAGACCGCGCAAGCGAGACCGTTTCTTCTTGTCCGAAATGAGTCCTATCCAGTGGGTAGGTGACAAGATCGGCTTCCTTCCCGTGGGGCGTCTGAGCGCGGCGGGATGCGGATGCGAGGATGGCGCCGTGTCGAGTAGCCCCTGGTTCTGGATCGTTGTCGTTGCCGTCGTGGTCCTGGTCGCCGTTCTGGTGGCCGGCCTGCTCATCGCGCGCCGCCGCCGGATCAGCCTGGACGAGTCCAAGGCTGCCGACGTCGTCGAGAAGCCGAAGGGCGGCGGCTATACCGCGACAGGCGGGATCGCGCTCGCCCCGGGTGGCGAAAAGACCGAAGAGGCCGAGGAACCGGAACACCCGGTCGAGGATCGCCCGGAGACCGACGGCCAGCCCGCCGTCGGGGACGACGCGGCGGTGCCGAGGGATTCCGCGCAGCGCACGGTGCGCGACGTCGAACTTCCCGAACCCGCCGAGGAAGCGGCGCCCGAGCCCGCTCCCGAGCCCGCTCCCGCCGAGGAGATCGCCCCGGCCACCGGCCGACTGGAGCGGCTGCGCGGCAGGCTCGGCAAGTCCCGTTCGGTGTTCGGGCAGAGCCTGCTCGGCCTGCTGGGCGCCGGCGACCTGGACGAGGACTCCTGGCAGGACGTCGAGGACACGCTGCTCATGGCGGACCTGGGCGCCGCGACGACCACCGAGATCGTCGAGCGCCTTCGCGACGAGCTGAAGCGCCGCGCCGTGCGGACGTCGGAGGAGGCGCGCGCGGTCTTGCAGGAGGTGCTGACCTCCGCGCTGTCGACCGACGCGGTCCGGGCCGTCCGCGCGCTGCCGCACACCGTCGACGGGGTGAAGCAGCCCGCCGTCGTGCTGATCGCCGGCGTCAACGGCACCGGCAAGACCACCACCACCGGCAAACTCGCCCGGGTGCTCGTCGCGCAGGGGAGCACCGTGGTGCTCGGCGCGGCCGACACCTTCCGCGCCGCCGCGGCGGACCAATTGCAGACGTGGGCCGAGCGGGTCGGCGCGGAGGTCGTGCGCGGCAAGGAAGGCGCCGACCCGGCGGCGGTCGCCTTCGACGCCGTCAAACGCGGCACCGAGGCGGGTGTGGACGCGGTCCTGGTCGACACCGCCGGCCGTCTGCACACCAAGACCGGCCTGATGGACGAGCTGGGCAAGGTCAAGCGAGTCGTCGAGAAGCAGGCGAAGGTCGACGAGGTGCTGCTGGTGCTCGACGCCACCACCGGGCAGAACGGGCTGATGCAGGCGCGCGTGTTCTCGGAGGTCATCGACGTCACCGGCATCGTCCTGACCAAACTGGACGGCACCGCGAAGGGCGGCATCGTCTTCCAGGTGCAGCGCGAACTCGGTGTGCCGGTCAAGCTGGTCGGCCTCGGCGAGGGGCCGGACGACCTGGCGCCGTTCGAGCCGGGCGCGTTCGTGGAAGCGCTTCTGAGCAGCTAGCGGATGCTCAAACGGTGACCCCGTCCCGCGAAAGGGTCGAGCCGAGTGAGGTCGCGATCCGCTGGACGACGGGCGCGATCCGCTCGACCGCCTCCATCGTGAGCCGTCCCGAAGGCCCGGACACCGAGACGGCCGCCGGCACCGGCGCGCCCGGGACCGCGACGGCCACGCAGCGGACGCCCAGTTCCTGCTCCGCTTCGTCGAGCGCGTAACCCTGTTGGGCGATCTTCGCCAGCTCGCGCAGGAGCGCGTCCTGGTCGGTGAAGGTGTGCTCGGTGTACGAGGGCATTCCGGTCCGCGCGAGCAGCGCCGTGACGTCGTCGGACGGCAGGTGCGCGAGCATCGCCTTCCCCACGCCGGTGCCGTGCGGCAAGAGACGCCGTCCGACCTCGGTGAACATTCGCATCGAGTGCTTCGAAGGCACCTGGGCGACGTAGACGACCTCGTCCCGTTCCAGGACGGCGAGGTTCGCGGTCTCGCCGACCTCGTCGACCAGTTCCGCGAGCAGCGGGCGCGCCCACGAGCCGAACTGCATGCTGGCGTTCTCGCCGAGCCGGATGAGCCGGGCGCCCAGGGCGTACCGGCGATTGGTGTTCTGCCGGACGTAGCCCAGGTCCACCAGTGTCCTGATCAGCCGGTGGATGGTCGGCATCGGCAGCCCGGACAGCGTCGCCAGCTCCGAAAGACTCGCCTCCCCGCCGGTGTCCGCGAGATGCTCGAGGAGCTCGAAGGCCCGCTGAAGTGACTGGACGCCGCCATCACGCCCGTTCTTCTCCGCTGCCACCGTGGTACTCCTTACGTCGGCGTTGAGGTTCCGCTATGCAGAAACTATAGTCCGTCATGTAAAACCGTAGGGACGTTATTTATCCGAACTCGGGGTGTTACTCATGTCTGAAGCTCAGGTGCTCGGCGATCCGGTCGAGCGCGGGGACGAAATCCTCACGCCGGAGGCGCTCGCCTTCCTCGCCGGCCTGCACGAGGCCTTCGCCGCCCGCCGCGACGAGCTGCTGCAGGCCAGGAGCAAGCGCCGCGAGGAAGCCAGGACCACGGGCAAACTCGACTTCCTGCCCGAGACCAAGGAGATCCGCGAGGGCGACTGGAAGGTGGCCGAGGCCCCGCCCGCCCTGCGCGACCGCCGCGTCGAGATCACCGGCCCGACCGACCGCAAGATGACCATCAACGCGCTGAACTCCGGCGCCAAGGTCTGGCTCGCCGACCTCGAGGACGCCAACACGCCACACTGGGCGAACGTCGTGTCCGGCCAGGTCAACCTGTACGACGCGGTCCGCGAGACCATCACGCTGGAGAGCGGCGGCAAGAGCTACGCGCTGCGTGACGACGTCGAGCACGCGACCATCGTCGTCCGCCCGCGCGGTTGGCACCTCGACGAGCGAGGCCTGTCCTTCGGCGGACGCCAGGCCGTCGGCGCGCTGGTCGACTTCGGCCTGCACTTCTTCCACAACGCGCAGGAGCTGCTCAACCGCGGCAAGGGCCCGTACTTCTACCTGCCGAAGATGGAGAGCCACCTCGAAGCCCGGCTCTGGAACGACGTCTTCACCCACGCGGAGAAGACGCTCGGCATCGAGCACGGCACCGTCCGCGCGACCGTGCTGATCGAGACCATCCCGGCCGCGTTCGAGATGGAAGAGATCCTCTACGAACTGCGCGAGCACGCCTCCGGCCTCAACGCCGGCCGCTGGGACTACCTGTTCAGCGTCATCAAGTACTTCCGCGACGCGGGCGAGAAGTTCGTGCTGCCGGACCGCAACTCGGTCACCATGACCGCGCCGTTCATGCGCGCGTACACCGAACTTCTGGTGCGCACCTGTCACAAGCGGGGCGCGTTCGCGATCGGCGGCATGGCCGCGTTCATCCCGAACCGCAAGGACCCGGAAGTCACCGCCGCGGCGCTCGACAAGGTCCGCGCCGACAAGAGCCGCGAGGCGGGCGACGGCTTCGACGGCTCCTGGGTCGCGCACCCCGGCATGGTGGACATCTGCCGCGAGGAGTTCGACAAGGTCCTCGGCGACAAGCCGAACCAGCTCGACCGCACCCGCGACGAGGTGTCCGTCACCGCCGACCAGCTGCTCGACGCGGCTTCGACGCCGGGTGGCGCCACCGCGGCCGGTCTGCGTGCCGCCGTCGACGTCGGCATCCGCTACATCGCCTCCTGGCTCGGCGGAAACGGCGCGGCGGCCATCCACAACCTGATGGAGGACGCGGCCACCGCGGAGATCTCGCGTTCGCAGGTGTGGCAATGGGTGCGCAACGGCACGCTGCTCGACACCGGCGACAAGGTCACCGGGGAACTGGTGCGCGGCGTGCTGGCCGAGGTCCGCGGCGAACTCGCCGCGGAGATCAAGCCGGAGCTGCTGGAGCCCGCCGTCGAGCTGTTCGAGCAGGTCGCGCTCGCCGACGAGTTCCCGGACTTCCTGACCCTGCCCGCCTACGAACGGATCAAGTAGACAGATGGGGAACGGGCGGCTCACCGAGGACGTCTACACCGCCGCGGACGCGCGCCTCGCCGAGGCGGACGCGCGCGTCGCGGCCAAGTACCCCGGCGAGCCGCCCGGCCGCCAGCCCGTGCACACCGTGTACGTGCCCGCGTCGCGGTACAAGACGCGGCTCGTGGCGGACTGGGGCAAACAGGCCCTGCGGGTCTTCGGCGAGCACGCCGATCAGCTGGGCCTGGACGCGGACATCGCCGACCGGGTCCGGACCAAACTGCTGACCGAGCCGATCGAAGATCTGCGGATCGACTTCGAGGACGGCCTCGGCAGGCCGGGCGACGACGAGGAGGACGCCACCGCGCTCGCCGCGGGGCGGACCCTCGCCGTCACGGGCGGCACGCCGTTCGTCGGCATCCGGTTCAAGAGCTTCGAGCAGGCGACCCGCCGTCGCGGCATCCGCACGCTCGATCTCTTTCTGACCGGGTTGCTGGAAAGCGGTCCGCTGCCGGAAGGTTTCGTCGTCACGCTGCCGAAGGTGACCGCTGTCGAACAGGTCGAAGTGGCGGCGGATGTCGTGGAGCGCCTCGAATCCGCATACGGCCTGCCTGACGGCGCGCTGCGGTTCGAAGTCCAGATCGAGACGGCGCAGTCCATTGTGGACACCGCCGGGACGGTGGCGGTCCCGCGGATCATCGAAGCCGCGCGCGGCCGGTGTTCAGGACTGCACTACGGCACCTACGACTACAGCGCCGGTCTCGGGATCAGCGCCGAGTACCAGAGCATGGAACACCCGGCCGCCGATTTCGCCAAGCAGCTCATGCAGGTTTCGGCCGCGGGCACCGGCGTCCGGCTTTCGGACGGCTCGACGAACAAGCTGCCCGTCGGCGACGCGATCCTCCCGGCCTGGCGCGAACATCTGCGGCTGGTGCGGCGATCCCTCGAACGCGGCTTCTACCAGGGCTGGGATCTGCACCCGCACCAGTTGCCGACCCGGTTCGCCGCCACGTACGCGTTCTTCCGCGAGGGCTTCCCGGAGGCGCTGGGCCGCTTGCGGGACTACGCGGACCAGACCGGGCGTGGTGTGCTGGACGAGCCGGCGACCGCGCAGGCTCTGGCGGGTTTCTTGTTGCGAGGGCTGGACTGCGGAGCCGTGGACGTGGGAGAGCTTTCGTTTTCCCGGGCGGAGTTGGACGGCTACGCGCGAAGGACCTCGTGATATTCGGCGAGAACCGCGTTCAATGAGCCGCGCGCGCGGATCCGGCCTTCGTCCATCCAGAGGGCGGTGGTGCACAGTTCGCGCAGCAGTTCGTCCGAGTGCGATGCGAACACCAGCACGCCCGAGCGGCGGGCGAGGTCGACCAGGCGTTCGCGTGCCTTGGTGAGGAAAGCGGCGTCGATCGCGCCGAGACCCTCGTCGAGGATGAGGATCTCGGGATCGATGGTGGTGACCACGCCGAGCGCGAGCCGTACTCGCATGCCCGCGGAATAGGTGCGCAAAGGCAGGTGCAAGTAGTCGCCCAGTTCGGTGAACTCGGCGATGTCGTCGACCCGTTTCTCCATCTGTTTGCGGCTCATGCCGAGGAACAGGCCCCGGATCAGGATGTTCTCGTGTCCCGAGACCTCGGGATCCAGCCCCACGCCGAGGTCGAACACCGGCGCGATCCGCCCGACGACCCGCGCGCTGCCCCTGGTCGGCTCGTAGATGCCGGACAGCAACCGCAGGAGCGTGGACTTGCCCGCGCCGTTGTGCCCGACCAGGCCGACGCGATCGCCCTCGCTCAGGGACAGGGAGATGTCCCGCAGCGCCTCGATGACCGGGACTTTCGCGTCGGTCCCGATCTTGCCGCCGACCTTGCCGAGCACCTGTTTCTTCAGTGACCGGGTCTTGGCGTCGAAAATCGGGAAGTCGACGTAGGCGCCCTGTACCTCGATGCTCACCACGGTGCCGGCCTCCTCGCCCTCGTCAGATGCGAACGGAAGTTATCATTCGCTTTTGAGTGCGGTAACGTGCGGCCGGTGAGTCAGCTATCCGTCGATCAGGGCTTCCGCCCGCCGCAGCAAGCCCGCAGCCGGGAGTCCCTGCAGAAGGTGCTGGCCGCCGCCGAGCACGTTCTGGCAGGCCAGGGCTTCGAGGAGTTCACCGTCGCGGCGGTCGCCGAGCAGGCTGGGATGTCGGTGGGCGCGATCTATCGCCGGTTTTCCGGCAAGAACCAGCTGCTGTACGCCGTGAAAGACGAGCTGCTCGGACAATTGGAGACCGCCGTCAGCGAAGCGCTTGGCTCCGCGGCGCCGGGGTTGAGCGGGCTTGTCGACGCGTTCACCCAGGCTCTGGCGCGGACTTTCGCCCGTCACGACCGGATCTTCTCCGAGCTGCTCGACAGCCAGCGCGCCGAGGGGCGCGATCGTGGCCTCCAAGCGCTGGCCACGATCCAGCGCGAATTCGTGGACGCCGCTCGACCGTGCCTGGAAGAGATCCGCCGGCCGGACGGGGAGCAGGCGATCCGGATGATGAGCCGGACCATCATCGGATCCTGTGTGCACCGGGCCGCCAGCGGCCGGTTCTGGTCGGACGGCCTGAGCTGGGACGGTTGGGCGCGTGAGACGACCGAGATGGCGTTGGCCTATCTGGAGTCGGCTTGACGGGGTGTCGCGGTTCATGCGCCGCCCGAAGTACGTGAAGGCCCCCTTGCTTGCGCCTAGCGCAATGAAGGGGGCCTTCACGTACTTCGAAACCTCGACCTCGGCCGTGCGGTTTGGTTCGGGCATGGCGAGGGGCCCGTCGCCGGTGGGCGGATTCTCGGGGTCTTCGCAACACCTGATGGCCTATGTGGTCGTCAGTAGATTACGCAGGCGCTCGGCT
>NZ_AOHO01000054.1 GCF_000342005.1 Amycolatopsis decaplanina DSM 44594 | reverse complement strand
ATCACCGGAAACCCCTGGCTACCAACCAACCCCACAACCACCTGACCAGTAACCCGTCCTTACCACTCACGAGACCCGCCACGGTCCGCCGCTCAGGTGCTGGGCCGCCCCATTTCGTGCCCCGGCCGCCCTTCGGTACGACGGCGCCGCTTGATCCGCTCTTCGTGCAGGTGCCGCCGTCCGCCGGTCAGGTCACCGGCGACGTCACGCGTCATCTCCCGGAAGGCCGCGTAGTAGCCGTCGTCGTACTCCTCGATCAGCTGGAAGGTCCACCGATCCGGTAGCACGTTGAGCCCGATCAGCTCGGTTTGGATCCGCTCCGCCCACTCGGCGTGCCCGGCCTTCCGGAGGGCTTCGGCCGCCTCGCCGAGCGCGAAGTCGGCGGTGCCCGTGAGGTGATGGAAGGCGTACAGGTGGCCGCGTGCCTGTTCGACCGTTTCGAGAGCGAAGACCAGCTTTCCGACGGCGTCGACGGTCGCGTCGTCGGGTTCTGAAGATGAGTCCGGCATGCCCGGTGATTCCCCGGAGCCGGTACTTCTACACCCCGCCGGCCGCGATCCGGGCGAACGAGCGGATCAGCGGGCTCTCCCGCGCCGTCATCCACGCGACGACCAGCGGGCTCGGTGGCATGTCGGTCAGGGGGACCCAGGTGAGCCCGTCGGGCAGGGCGTGCCCGAGCGGCGCGATTCCGGCCGAGCCGTTCCACAGGACGGCCTGCAGGCATTCGCCGACCGTGCGCACCACCGGCCCGGCGGGCCGCTCCCCGATGCGCGCCGAGCCGTTCCAGTACTCGCGCCACAGCGGATCCGTCCCCTCCGGCAACTGGAACCAGGGCCGGTCTGCGACGTCGGCCAGCCGGAGCGACGCACGACCGGCGAGCGGGTCGCCGGTGCGCAGGACCAGTCCGACCGGGTCGGAGCGGAGAACCCGGACGCTGATGCCGGTTTCGTCGAACGGTGACCGGGTCAGCGCGACGTCGGCCAGCCCGGCGCGCAGGCCGGTGGTGGGATCGGTGAAATCCGACTCGCGGAAGCGGATCGAGACCTCGGGGTGCCGCCGCCGGAACGCCACGGCCAGCCGGGTGCCCGCCTCTCCCGCGCCGTCGGCGAGGGTGCCGACGGTGAGCGTGGCGGGACCCGCCGCCGCCGTCACCAGAGCGCGGGCGCGTTCGGACTGGTCCAGCAGGGTACGGGCCTCGGCGTAGAGGATGGTTCCGGCGGCGGTGGGCTCGACGCCGGCGGCCGAGCGGAGCAGCAGGACGACCCCCAGGTCGTTCTCCAGCTGCCGGATGGCCCGGCTCAGCGGTGGCTGGGTCATGTGCAGCCGCGCGGCGGCCCGGCCGAAGTGCCGCTCCTCGGCGACGGCCACGAAGTAACGCAGCAGGCGAAGCTCCATCACCAGCGATGATACCCATCAGGTATCGGGAAGTGGAGATCGGTCTTGGACGGCGATCGGAGATCGGCGGAAAAGTGAGGGCATGCCCTTCGAACCCCTCACCCACGAACCCGCCGTCGAACCTCGCCAGGCCCGGGAGATCGCCCGCGACCTCCTGGTGATCCCGAATCTCGGTGTCGACCTCGTTCCCAACATCGGTGTCATCGGCGGCTCGCACTCGGTGCTGGTCGTCGACACCGGGCTCGGTCCCCGCAACGCCGAGAAAGTGCTCGCCTTCGCGGCCGAACACGCCCGCGGCCGCAGGCTGTACCTCACCACCACCCATTTCCACCCCGAGCACGCGTTCGGCGCGCAGGTCTTCGCGGACGAGGCGACCTACCTCGTCAACAGCGCGCAGGCGGCGGACCTGGTCCACAAAGGACCGGGTTACCTCGAGATGTTCCGCGGCCTCGGCACCCCGGTCGCACGGGCACTGGACGGCGTCGACCTGGCCACCCCCGACGTGGTCTACGGCGACACGTACGACCTCGACCTCGGCGGACGGGTCGTGCGCATGGAGGCCACCGGACGCGCCCACAGCAAGGGCGATCAGGTGGTGACCGTGCCCGGCGCGGGCGTGTTGTTCACCGGGGACCTCGTCGAGACCGGCCAGTTCCCGATCTTCCCGTGGTTCCCGCCGTACGACACCGATGTCTCGGGACAGCGCTGGATCGAAGTGCTGCGACGGCTGGCCGCCGCCGAGCCGGACCTCGTCGTTCCTGGCCACGGCGACGTCTCCGGACGCCGGATCCTGACCGACGTCCGCGAGTACCTCGAACTGCTGCGCGACGAGACCTGGAAGCGGCGCGACTCGGCTCTCCCCGAAGAGACCATCGCCGCCGAAGTCGAAGCGCTGATGATCGAACGCCACCCCCAGTGGGAAGGCCGGGACTGGATCGCGAAAGGCGTCGGTTGCTTCTGCGCCGACCATTCAGGCCATGAGGCAGCAGGCGCCGGTGAAGCAGCCGGGGGCACTTCCGCTTGACGAGTTCTTCCAGTTGTCGAACTGATCGATCACGAGGTCGACCTCGGCCTGCACGGCCGCGGTGACGTCGATGCCGGAGGCGGCGAAGAAGCTGCGGATATCGTCGGAAACAGTGGTCTTCATGGAAGATCTCCCTCGAACCTGCGGTGTTGGACACCGAAATCGTGCAGGTTCGGCCACCCCGGCCGACAGTGCGAAGCGTCATGGACGGCATGTGGCTTTCGACTGCTCCATTCGCGTCAACCGGGTGGCGCAACCGGAGCAGACGACCACGGGAGATCACTTGAAGATGGCGATGGGATGGACGACGAGTTCACCGGTTTCGGGGTCCCAGTCCTCGACCTTGCCGAGGCACCGCGCCCGGAACGCGCCGGCGGGCGCGGAGTCCCGCAGGTCGCTGGTCACGCAGGTGAAGCGGATGCGCCTGCTCTGCTCCGGATCGTCCGGGTTCCCGTAAGGCGCGACGAAAACGGTCTCGGTGTCGGTCTGGGAGCGTTTACGGAACAGGCCCTTCACGGAGACGAACGCCTCGACTCCGCGCAGCCGGGTCTTGAGCTGCCGGGTGCTCTCGGGACCGTCGGCCCAGCCGAGTTCCTTCACCAGCGCCCGATTGTGGACCAGTTCCCGCTTCGCCAGATCGACGTAGATGATGTCGTGGTGCTTCTCCAGCACCTTCATCACGATGCCGATCACCGTGATCGGTTCGGCCTTGCGGATATACCGCCGGAACTCCTCGTCGGTGTCGGTGCGCTCCGATTCCCCTTTCAGCGGACCGAATCCGCCCGATCCCCAGAACCGCCAGCCCCGGCTCTTCCGTTTCTCCACCTCCTGTTCCAGCGCCTCGTTGTAGCGATGCAACTGGTAGAGGCCCATCACGGATTTCGTGTGCAGGTAGAAGCCGATGCCCCGGATCATCCCCTGATCGCCGTCGGATCGCGCGCGGCGCCAGTGCTTCACGAAGACGACGACCGCGACGAGGAAGGCGGCCACGGTCAGCACCCAGACCGCGAGCCACATTCCCCAGACGTCCCACCACAGATTATCGGCAGCCACGGATCTCCTTGAAGGCGTCGAGCAGGGATGTCGCGTTCGCGTCGACCATCCGGCCACCGGTGGCCGCGGCCGCGCGATCCAGTTCGGCGGGATTCGCCTCGCCGAACCGGATGGTGTACGTGTGCACGCCAGGATCCCTCGGCGCGCGCAGGAACTCTTCGATGCCCGGCCCGGTGTTGCTCTCCCCGTCGGTCATCAGCACGATCGAGACGTTCCGGCCGGGTTCGGCGCTGCGATGGGCGCCTGCCTTCGCGTAGGCCTCGCCGAGCGCGGACCAGACCGCCGTGTTGCCGTCGAACTCGTCGGCGGCGATGAAGGCTCGCAGCGCGGCGAGATCCTGGGGTCCGTCGATGGTGAATTCCTTGTCCCCCAGTATCTTTCCGCCGAAACGGAGAACCGTGAGCCGCTCGCCGCGGTAGAAGCGGTCGAACCCACCGTCCGGGCCGCCGCTCAGCCCGGCGAAGGTCGCGCGGAGCGCGGCGATCCGCGGCCCCTTCATCGAACCGGAGAAGTCCAGCACGAAGATCACGCGTCCGGGCGTCCGGCCGGCGGAGGCCGCGTAGTCGTCGAGGAGTTTGTCCACAACGGCCTGTTCGTCGGGGAAGTACAGCGAGTTCCCGATGGAGGCGGGCAGCCTCGGATCGAGCCCCACCTCGCCGATGATCGGCCTCCGGAGAGTCCGCTCCATCAGCTTCTTCTGCGTCGCCGGGCTTCTGAGCCAGGACACGACCTTGTCGTACACCTCCCGTTTGGCCGGGTCGAGCAGCAGGACCGGGTAGTCGGACTGGACGATGCCGTCGCGCGGGTACACCAGTTCCAGCGGCGTCTTGAGCCTGCCGCTCGCGTTGAGGGAGAGCAATGTGGACTCGTATCCGATGATCGCGTCCACGTCCTGGCGCTCGGCGAACCGGTCGGCCACCTCGGCCGACGTGTCCGCCGTGAGCGTGTGCCCGGTGCGGAAGCCCTGGAGCTTGTCGCATTTCACGTCCTGGAGCCGTAGCGCCGCACCGGTGCCCGCGGCGGCCGTCGCCACCCCGACGAGAGAGGTGAGCCCGCTGGTCGACTTGGCCGGATCCGCCATCGCGAACCGGAAACCGCCGCCCGCCGCCGCGTCCGCCAGATCCGCCCACGAGAGCTTCCCGTCCGGTTTGCCGCGGCGCAGTTCCGCCGCCTTCGCCGGGGTTATCCCGACGATGACCGGCGACACCATGGTCTTGGTCGCGACCGGCCGTTCCCCTTTGTCCGGGGACTGCCGGTACTTGAGCTGGAAATACCGGTCGGTGGAAAGCCAGGCGAGATCGTGCGTGGCCTTCCCCGGCGTGAGGGAAGTGCTCGCGTCGACGGTTCCCCGGAAGTCCATTTCCAGTTCGATTCCCGTTTCCCCGCGAAGGTCGTCGAGAATCGGAGCGAGGTCGGCCAGTTCGGAGCTGGCGAGCACGCGCAGTTTCACCTTCTGCCCGCCGCTCGTGCAGGCGGCGGCCACCAGGAGCAGGCAGCACAGAGCCGCGAGGAGTCGCTTCACGGGCAGTCCCCGACGGTTTTGATCATCTCTTCCAGCACCGGGTTGTCCGGCAACGGCGTGGTGCTGTCGTCGGCCGCGATCTCCGGGGCCGGCAGCCCTTGTTCGCGGAGGAAGTCGTACAGCCGTGCGCTTTTCGTGCTGCCCGCGGGGGTCGCGACGCCGAACCCGAGCTCCATCGCGCGGCGCTGCAGCTCCGGATCGAAGGTGATCAGTTCGCCGAGCCGTTCCGCTTCCGGTTTCAGGGCCAGGAACTGGGGTTTCGTCAGGATGTTGTCCTTCGGGTACAGCAGGACCCGATCATGGTCCGGTTGCCCGCTCTGCGCCTTGGCCCGCAACTGCATGGCGAGGTACTGGTGCTCGTAGATGACGACGATCGGCTTGTCGCCCTCGGCCAGATTCGCGTAGGACTCCGACAGATCCGCCGACGGGAAGCCCTGCGCCGCNGCCCCCCCGCCGGTCGCGGGTCGACGACCGGTACGCGGCGGTCGTTCTCCAGGAACGCCAACAGGATCAGGTACGTCGCGCCCGAGTTGGAGTCGCAGATGTTCGAGGTCTGGGCGAGCACCCGATTCCCGTTCTCCGCGCCGAAGCGGCGGATGCCGAGCGAGTCCCAGGTCTGCTCCTTCCTCATCGTCTCGATGAACTTCTCGGTGTCCAACGTGTAGTACAGCGGGCTCTGCTGTCCCGGCGGCTTCGACGCGATCTTGTTGCTCGCCAGCGTTTCCGCGTAGCGGCGATACGTGGCGAGGACGATCGGGCTGGTGAACGGCTGCCGGGCGCTGCCCGTCCATTCGTCGGCCCTGGACCGCCGGACGAGGCTCGCGGCAGGCTCGCCCGACATGAACACGAAGTCGTACTGGCTGAGGTCGTGCGTGGCGACGTCCCGGGAGCCCGCCCTGGTCACGTGGACGCGGATGTGATGGCGCATCAGGATTTCCTGGATCTTCGTGTCTTCGAAGAGATCCGATTTGGAGCCCATCTTGCCGCGCAGGACGAGCGTCTGCTGGAACGGCACCACGACCGTCCCGCTCACGAGCAGGGCGATCAGGCCGCTCACGGCCAGGGCCAGCGCGGGCCCGAAAGTGCGGAGAAAACGACGGCGCAGAAAGAACGCCGAGGGCTTTGGCCTGATGGTGAGCTGGGGTTCTTCACGAAGCGAGCTATCGGTGGTCACCGACTTCCTCCCCGAATGTCCGGCAAGGCCCATTTTACCGGGAGCCACCGACGGAAAAGCACGTCTCGATCCGGCTTCGGGACCCACCCTCACCAGGCCGGAAGGCCGGACGGTTAGTCTCTTCGGTGGCGAAAACCGCCATGCACCACGACGCCGGGAGATTTGAACCGCCATGCTGGACCGAGCAGTCATCGACGCCCTCTTCCCCGCCGACCTGCCCGAGCCCGAGCACTGGGAACGGCGTTACCCCGCCCGCGAGCTCCCCGAGGGCGCCCTGGTCACCCGTTTCGGCCCCTCGCCGACCGGGTTCGTCCACATCGGCGGCGTCTACGTCGCTACCATCGACCAGGACGTCGCCCGCCGCAGCGGCGGCCGCTACCTCGTCCGGGTCGAGGACACCGACCGCTCCCGCGAGGTCGAAGGCGCCATCGACCAGTTCGAGCGCGGCTTCGCCTACTTCGATCTCGCCGCCGACGAGGACATCCACCGCGGCGGCGACTACGGCCCGTACCAGCAGTCCGAGCGCGAGCAGATCTACCTGACCTACGTCCGTCACCTGCTCCGCGCCGGCCGCGCGTACCTCGACTTCGCCACCAAGGACGAACTGGCGGCGATCACCGCCCGTCAGCAGGCGACGAAGCTGCCGACCGGCTACTACGGCTCGTGGGCCATCTGGCGCGACGCCGACCCCGCCGACGTCCAGGCCAAGCTCGACGCCGGGGACCCGTACGTCGTGCGGTTCCGCGCGCCGGACGACACCGGCGCCCGCGCCCGGTTCACCGACGCCATCCGCGGCCCCCTGGAGGCGGAGGCCAACCGCAACGACGTCGTCATCCTCAAGAGCTCCGACCAGAGCCCCCGGCTGCCGACCTACCACTTCGCGCACGCGGTCGACGACCACCTCATGCGGGTCAACCTGGTCATCCGCGGCGACGAGTGGATCTCGTCGGTGCCGGTGCACCAGCAGTTGTTCGACGCGCTCGGTTTCGAGCCGATCACGTACGCGCACATCGCGCCGTTGATGAAGCAGGAGGGCGGCAGCAAGCGCAAGCTGTCGAAGCGCAAGGACCCGGAAGCGAGCGTCGACTTCTACATCGAGTCCGGCTACCCCACCAAGGCCGTCCTCTACTACCTGCGCGGCCTCGCCAACGGCCGTCTCGCCGAGATGCCGCTCGATCAGGCCCTGGCCGAGCCGATCAACCTGGACGAATGCGGTGTCGCCGGGCCGCTGGTCGACCTGGTCAAACTCGACGACATCTCGGCCGACCACATCGCCACGCTGTCCGGCGCCGAGATCCTCGACGAGGTCCGCGGCTGGGCGGAGCGGTTCGATCCCGAGCTGCGGACCGTCCTCGACGCCGAGCCGGACCTCGCGCTCCGCGCGCTCGCCGTCGAGCGTGACGGGGCCGAGAACCCGCGCAAGGACCTGAAGAAGTGGAGCGAGTTCCGCGCCGTCTACGGCTTCTTCTTCCCGCGGCTGCACGCCGCCGTCGCGGACGCCGACGACGAGCGGATCGCCGCCCTCGGTGTCGACCGCGCGGTCGTCCAGGCCGTGGCGCGGGACTTCGTCGAGAACTACCAGCAGCTCGACGACGGCCAGGAATGGTTCCAGCAGATCCGCGACGTGGCGGCGAAGCACGGCTTCGCGAAGAACGCCAAGGAGTTCAAGAAGAACCCCGAAGGCTTCCCCGGCTCCATTCGCGAGGCTTCGCAGATCATCCGGATCGCGATCACGGGCTCCACCCGGAGCCCGGACCTGCACTCGATCACGCAGGCGCTGGGGCGCGAGGAGACGCTGGGCCGGTTCTCCGGTCTCGTGGGCGAATGACTCGTGAGTGGTAAGGACGGTATTTGGCTACCTGCTGCCGACCTCGGCGAGGGCGACGATCCCAGCGGGTATCGGGATCGTTGATGAAGGAATCAGGACACTCAACGTCCCGATTCCTTCATCGACGCGAGGTGACCCCCGTCCCGGACCATGAGCAACGGAAGATCCGGGACACTCAACGTTTCCGATCCTCCGTTGATCAAGGCTGTGCCGCTCAAACCCGGCGGCCGACACACCACGGCACCAAGACGGGGGTCAGGTCCAGCAGGTAAGCAAACACCGGTCCGCCAGAACCGTCCTTACCACTCACGAGGCTTTTCCGGTGCGGGAATCCGCAACCGCGAAGGGCGCACGTCACAAGGCTTTCGTGAAACGCACGGACCCCGACAGACGACTTACCCGATACGAAGGTACGGAAAGTTGTGGTCCATGAGCGCCGATCACGTTGTCCAGCTGCACTGGGAGTCCCGCCACGTTGCCGACGGCGGCGCCGCGTTGTCCTACCCCGGGATCTCCGTGGTCCGGAGCGAACACGGTGAAATCGTCGACCGCACTTGGGTACCGGTCGGGGAAGAACCCACCTTCGCCGACGACGAGGCACTGATCGCCGTCCTGCACGCCGCCTGGCGCTGGACCAGGCCCGCCGCGTAGTTCCTACTCGTCGCCCGACCTGTACCACCGACGGAGTTCCTCGCCCTGTTCGCGCGGCGCCTTTTCCGTCCAGCGCCCGTGGACGAGGTCGTTCTCCGTGTAATCGGCACGCCGCGAGGCCCAGCCCGGCAACATGATCTTGCGTGTCCCGCCCCGCCCTCGGTCACGCAGATCGGTGACGACGGCGACGCCGATCACCACCAGGAGGACGCCGAGCGCTATCCAGATTCCGACCATGGTCCGCTCCCCCGCAGATGAAGTCGTTTCCGCCAGGTTAGCGCGACAAGAGTTGTCGGAACACTGGATTTCCGACGCCACGCCACCGCCTTCTTGCACCATTCGGGCTAGCCCGGCGGGCTTAGCCGGTTTCAGCCCACATGGCGAGGTGACGGCGGCGCCCCGGCCATAGGGTGACGACGTGCTAGGTGAAAGACTCGACTCCTGGCTGCGCGGACACGAGTCGCTCGTCGACGTCCTGATCGCGCTGCTCCTCGCGGCGTGCTGTGTCCTTTTCGGACTCTTCGTCCGGGCGGAGGCCGCGTATTTTCTGTTCTCCCTGCTCCTTTCGCTTCCGCTGGCCTTGCGGCGGCGCAGCGCCGCGGTGTGCGCGATAGTGGTACTGGGAGCCGCGGGCGTCCAGTGGCTCGCGATCCGGGACGACGTCGGCGCCCTGCCCGCCGATCTCGCCGTACCGCTGGCGGTGCACGCCGCGGCGGCCTATGGACCCCGGCGAGCCGGAGGCGCCGCGCTCGCGGCAGGACTCGCCGGCGCCGTGCTGGGTGGGCTGAGCTGGCCGATGCTGCCGTCGTCCGCGACCACGCACCTGCTCGTCGGCGCCTTCCTGGCCAGCACGGTAGTGGCCGCCTGGGCGACCGGGGCGTTGCATCGGGTGCGGCTCTCCCACAGCCGGCAACAGGCGAGGCTCGCCGTCCTCGCGGAGCGGGACCGGATCGCCCGCGAGATGCACGACATCGTCGCCCATTCGCTCGCGGTCGTGATCGCGCAGGCCGACGGTGGCCGGTACGCGGCCTCGCCCGAGGCCGGGCGGTCGGCCCTGGTCACGATCGGCGACTGCGCCCGGCAGGCGCTGGGCGACCTCCGGCGGATGCTCGGTGTCCTGCGGGACGGTCCGGCGTGACCGCCACGCCGATCCGTGTCCTGCTGGCCGACGACCAGGCGCTGGTCCGGGCCGGCTTCCGGATGGTCATCGAGTCCCAGGCGGACCTGACAGTGGTCGGCGAGGCGGGTGACGGTCTCGCCGCGGTCGACCACACCCGGCGCCTGAACCCCGATCTGGTCCTGATGGACGTGCGGATGCCGGTGCTCGACGGCATCGAGGCCACGCGGCGGGTGCTCGCCCTGCCTGACGCGCCGAAGGTCCTCATGCTCACGACGTACGACCTCGACGAGCACGCGCTGGCCGCGATCCGGGCCGGGGCGAGCGGCTTCCTGCTCAAGGACGCCACCCCCGAGGAACTGCTGGCCGGGATCCGGACGGTGCACGACGGGGACTCGGTGATCGCCCCCTCCACCACCCGCAGGTTGCTGGACCGGCTGGCGCCCCCGCTCGATCCCGTCGCGACCAGGTCGGCGGCGACGCTGACCGGGCGGGAGCGGGAGGTGCTGGCCGGGATGGCCCGCGGCTGGTCCAACGCCGAGATCGCCGAGTGGCTCGTGGTCGCGCCGGGAACGGTGAAGACCCACGTGGGCAACATCCTGGCCAAGCTGCGAGTGCGGGATCGGGTGCAGGCGGTGGTCCTCGCCTACGAAGCGGGAGTGGTCCGGCCCGGCGAGCGGTGACGGGCGCAGGTGACGTCGGTCCGGGGCAGGGCTCCGCCGAGCAGGTACGACTCGACGGCTTCGGTGACGCAAGACGTCGCGTCGAAGAGATAGATCCCGTGCCGGAAGGCGCCGTCCAGCGTGACCATCCGGGATCCGGTCAAGGCGCGGCGCAGCGCCAGTTGTCCGGCATACGGCGTGACCGGATCCCCCGTGGCGCCCACGAGCAGCGCGGGACGGTCGTCACCGATCGGAACGGGTGCTTCCGCAGGCGAGACGGGCCAGAAGGCGCAAGGCGTGATGTGCCGGGCAAGCGGGCCGAACAGGGGCTCGGCGGCCCGATGCGCCCGGATGTCCCGGTAGTAGCTTTCAGGATCGCGCGAGGCTGCGCGGTCCGCGCACTGGTTCGCGACCGTGGCGCTGAACCCGAACGACGGCTCGACGTTCGGGTCGGTGTACAGGGAGAGTTTCCACTCCTGCGTGGGTGTCGGCGTGACGGTGAGGCCGCGGGCGGCATCACGCAGCACGGCGACCTGGGAGCTGAACTCCGCGTAGAACGCGTCGCTGTCGTCGACGGTGAGCAGCAGGCCGGGGAGCATCGCCGCGTCGACCCGGTGACCGCCGACGCGCAACGGTTCGCGGGCGGCGGCACGGGCGATCCGGTCCACCGTGGCCAGGACCTCGTCCGTGGTGGCGCCGAGGCGATGGCGTGCGTCCCGGCGGGCGGCCCATTTCACCCAGTCGCGCAAGGCAGCGGCGTCCGCCGGCGCGGTTTCCCGGGTGAGCGCGGGACCGGCGGCCTCGGGGGCGGCGGCGCTGTCGAGCACCATCCGCTCCGTGCGCCGAGGGAAGAGCTGGCGGTAGACCGCGCCGAGGTGGCTGCCGAAAGACCAGCCCAGGTAAGAGATCTTCGCTTCCCCGAGGGCGGCTCGCACGAGGTCCAGATCACGCGCGATGTCGCGGGTGGACGCGTGCGCGAGGAGATCGCCCCGGTCGGCGCACCTCTCCGCGAGATCCCGCGAGACCGCCACGCTGCGGTCGAAAGAAGCCCGGTCCGGGCTCGCCAGCTGAGCGCTGTGCAGGTACCGCCCGGTGGGCCAGCCGCATTCCAGCGGTGCGCTGAGCCCGAAGAACCGCGGGTCGATCCCGACGAGGTCGTACCGCGCCGCGAGCGACGGCGAACCGGACGGAACCTCCGGTGGCAGCCCTTGTGCCAGTAGGGCCACGCCGTCACGGGAGGGGCCGGGACCGCCGGTGTTGACCACCAGGGTGCCCAGGCGGCGCGTGGGGTCGGTCGCGGCACGGCGCGCGACGGCCACCGAAAGGGTCCGGCCGTCCGGATCGGCGTGGTCCAGCGGCACGGTGACCTCACCGCAGGTCGCCCCGGCGGCGACGAGCCGTTGCCCCGTCTCGTCCTCCGGCCCGGTCCGGCAGTCGTGCCAGTTGATCCGTTGCGCCGGGAATGCCGAGGCCGGTTGTCCGCCGCACGCCAGGAGCACGATCGCAAGGCCCGCGGTGAGTACTTTCCTTCGCTTGGTCATACCTGGACGCTAAGCGCGGAAACCCGCGGAGACCTCTGCCCTCAGGCCGAAATCCGCTCCTCGCGACTACTCCCGGAGGCATAGGGTGCCCGGCGGAACGGGGCGGCCAGGGTCGGCAGGACGTGGCGGCGATTGCGGATCAGGGCGGCGAGCGCGATGACCGCGTAGACACCGCACAGGACGTAACGCGCGGTCTGGCCGGGCAGCGCGAACTGCACCGCGAACAGGCCGAGCAGCGTCCAGGCGGCCCAGCGCGGGAAACGCAACGCGAGCAGCGCGGCGACCCCCAGCAGGGTCTGGGTCGCGGTGAGGAGGAATTCCTCGATCTGACGGGCGTCCAAGCGCAGCGCGCCACCACCACCGCCGAGGACGTAGGCGATCGGCAGGCTGCCGACGAGCAGCGTCCATTGGTTGACCTTGCTGGAAAGCAGGGTGCCGATCGCCGCGCCGCCCTTGCCGCGGAGCGCGAACAGGATCGCCACGATGAACTCCGGCGCCTCCGACGCCAGCGGCGCGAGCCACTGCACGAGCAGGAACCGGTCGATGCCCAGATCCGTCCCGACGGCGATCAGGTTGTGCGCGAACGGTTCCGCACTGGCGAGAATCACCACGGCCGCGAACACGAACAGCGTGGTCACGAGGATCCGGCGGGACCGTCGGGGCAGGGCGCCCAGAGTGGCGGCCGGGCCGACCAGTTCGGGTTCGCCCGGTTCGGCGCGGGAGACCTTCCAGAGGTAGAACACGAAGAAACCGAGCAACGCGAAGCCGAGGACCAGCGAGATCTGCCCGGTCCCCGGGATGACGAACGCGACGATCGAGGCGATCGCGAGGAAACCGAGCTCGATCCGGTACGGCGCGTCGAGGATCAGCTCGCGGACGGTGGCGCCGCTGCGTTTCTTCGCGACGGCGAGCGCGATCAGCACGACGGTCGACCAGCCGAGGCCGAGCAGCAACCGGTTGGAGCCGGTCATGTTCGCCGCGGCATAGGCGATGTATTCGGGATTCGAGCCTGCCGTGTAGGCGAAGTACAGGTCCACCGCGTACTCGGGAAGCACCGCGATGACGGCCAGCACGGCGATCGCGAGTCCGCCGGAGATGTCCACCTGCGCGGCTTCGGCGGCCCAGGCAAGAAGGAAAGAGGCCGCCACGACGGCCAGCCCGAACAGCAGCAGACCGGCCACCGCTCCCGGTTCGGCACCGGAGAACCGCAGGACGAGTGCGGGCACGGTGAGCCCGGCGCACAGGCCGATGGGCCTCAGTCGGTTGACGATCACGGACCGAGATTCCCGTCGGCGGACGGGTTACCACAACCGTTTCCTTTTTCCCCGACTCAGCGAGAATTCTCTTGCGGGACAAGGAAACCGGAAGATCGTCATGCCGAAACCGGGACGTCGCCCCGCCGGAGTACCCGGCTTGGCCTGCTCCTGCGTTCCTCGCGAACGACCGCGACGGCCGGGAAGGGTGTCGCGTCCGGCTGCCGAAGGCGTGCCCGCGAGCCGGACCGGGAAGTGCGCCCGATCACACCACGCGGGCAGGCCGAAGGCGATCAGCCCCGGGCGTTCGGATCGATCACGTCGCCCGCCAGCCCGGTGGCGGCGTCCCCGAGGGCGCCGGTGGAGTCGACGACGCCCTGACCGGCCGCGGTGGCCGAGTCGACGGCGTCCTGGCCCGCGGCGGTGGCACTTTCGGCAAGGCCCTGACCGGTCTCGGCCAGTCCGCCGGTGGCCTGGCCGACCTGGTCGGCGGCGCCGGAAAGGTCGACGCCGGTCAGTTCGCCGACCTTGTCGCCCGCGCCGCCCAGAAGTTCGGCGGCCTTTTCCTTCAGCGAGTCGAACAGGCTCATCAGGGATACTCCTCGGGTCGGTCGTGCGAAGGCGGCTGAAAGTTCACCGTACAGGACAAATCGGGCACGGTGCGCGACAGCCGTCGCTCCGGACAGGTGAAATACCGGGGAGCGTTCAGAGACAGGGCGGCCGGTAGCGATCGATCGAGAGGCCGCGAAAGTCGAGCTTGTTCGGGGTCTTGCCGACGAAGACCAGTCCTCGCGCCTCGGTCAGCGCCGAAGCGAAGGAGTAGCCGGGCGTGCCCAGCTCGGGCAACGTCGTCCAGGCGTCGGACTTGAAACCGAAGAACTTCTTCACGATCTTCCCTCCGGTCGACGGCACCTTCGTGAGCCACTTGTCGCCGCCACTCCAATGCGACGCGGGACGCAGTTGGACGTAGAGGTCGTCGGTCGCGCTGTAGGTCATCCAGAAACCGGCGGACTTCGAGAGATCGGCCTGCGCCTCGAACTGATTTCCCAGCCAGACGACGACCACGTGCCATTCGGCGTTGAGGAAGGTCACCTTCGCCGCGTAACCGCCGCGTTCGCGGACGAGCAGGCTGCCGGTCGGCGGCACCGTGGTGCCCTCACCGGAGGCGAGCCAGTGCTGCAACCGGTCGATCGACGGAGTGGCGCATTCACAGCCGTGCCGTGACGGATGCCCACCGGAGGCGTTCGCGACGACACCTGGGCCGATCAGCGAGGCCAGGAGCATCGACGCGATCACCGCGAGCGTACGACCGAAAGGAACCCTGGATCCTCCGCGCATCCCTGGAAGTTAGCACAGCGATCACCGAAAACCGCCACACAGTGGGAAAGCGGGCGCCCATGCCCCACTCAGCGGGAAATGTCCTTTGTGGACAATTGCGCGAGCTCGGCGGCGAACAGTACGGCGGGATCGAACCCCATGCCGGCGAAGTGCCCGGCGAGCTCGAGAGACAGGACACCGTGGATCCGGGTCCAGAACGTCACGGCACGACGGAGAACCGCCGATGACACCGGCAGTCCGCCCGCCCACTCGCGATGCTCCCCGAGATGGCCGTCGAAGGCCGTCGCGCACCCGTCGTCCGGGTCCGCCGCATGCACCTGGAGCAGCACGGCCATGATCTCGTTCGAGATCTCCGTGGTGTCGCCAGGCGCGCGATAACCGGGGATCGGCGTTCCGTAGAGGAACAGGTACCGCTGCGGGTCCGCCAGCGCCCACTCCCTGATCGCGTAGGCGACTTCGGCCACGCCGCCCGGCCCTGCCGCCGCCTGGACGGCGTCAGCGAGGCTTCGATAGGCGTCGCGGATGAGGTCCGTGATCAGGTCGTCACGGCTGGGGAAGTACCGGTACAGCGCGGGGCCGCTCATGCCCACGTGCTTGGCGATCGCGTTGAGGGACAACGCGGACACGCCCGTCGTGGCCAGCTGCTCCCACGCGTGCCGTTTGATCTCCGCGCGTACCTGTGCCCGGTAACGCTCACGCGAAGTCTTCACGTCCGTGTCCATCGATCACCCTTCCAGACCTGGTTAGAGGTTATCACTTCACCTATTGACACTCACCCATTGTGGTTATAGCTTCTAACTATCGCAACTGAAGCTAACGAGGGCTGATCCACTACCGGACCGAGACCCTGATCAAGGCTCCGCTGAGCAGGATCTGACGGCTCCAGACCGACGTCGAACGCTGGCCGTCCTGGCAGGAGCCGGTGCTGAGCAAGGATCTCAAAGCCGCCGCCGAGTCCCACTGCCGACCGTATCTCGAAGCTACCCCGACCTCAGGAGGAAACGATGTCCACTCAGACGCTCGACCGCGAAACCACCGTCCGCCGCGCCCCGCGTTCCGTCATCATCTCGGCCTGGGCCGTCCCGATCATGATCGTCGGCCAGTTCGCGATGATCGCCATCGTCCCGGTCGCCCTCGTCCTGATCGGCACTCTGCGCGACGCACGGCTCAAGGCGCTCCGCTGGGGCGCGATCGCCCTCACCGCGGCCTACGCCACGCCCTTGGCGCTCTGGGCGATCGGCCCCGAACGCGCACAGAGCCTCTCCAAGGACATGCACCCGGTCTTCGCCGCGATCATCGTGGCCGTGGGAGTCGCGTTCGCCGTCGCCTGTCACGTCCTGCGCCGGAAGTCCCGCAAGTAGGTGACTAGTTGCGGGGAGGGCCGTCGGTGAACGAAGGAATCACGCCGTAAGAAGCCTTCCGGGAGGCCCGGCGCAACGTCGCGAGCACGGCGGGCCCCAGCACCAGGATCGCCACCGCGTTGGTGATCGCGCGCCCCGTGTCCCATCCCGCCGTCGAGGTCAGCAGGGTGAACACGGCGAACCGGTGCAGGTTCTCCAGCAGCGGGGCGCCGGGGACGTAGGAGATGTGCCCGTCGTGGTAGGGCACTTCGGCGTCTGTGATGAACGGCCAGAACCACAGGTTCATCAGGAATCCGAACACATACGCGACGAAGATCCCGTACGCCACCAGCATCGCGATCTCGGCTTTGCCGGTGACGCGGCGCGGCAGCAGTCCCGCGCCCATCCCGATCCACGCCGAGCACATCATCTGGAACGGCAGCCACGGTCCCACCCCGGCGGTCAGCAGCGCCGAGGCGAACAGCGACGTGCAGCCCAGCACGAAGCCGAAGCCGGGTCCGAGCACCCGCCCTGCGAGCACCAGCAGGAAGAACACGGTCTCGATACCCGCGGTCCCCGCCCCCAGGGGCCGCAGGGCCGCGTTCACCGCGGACAGCACGCCGAGCATCGCGAGAGCCTTGGAATCCATGCCCCCTTCGGACATCTCGGCCAGCACGATGACGATCAGGATCGGCAGGATCCCGATGAACACGAACGGCGCGTCCGGGCCGTGCTGCATCGACTGTGGTTCGACGCGGACCAGGAGCGGCCAGATGAACATCATCAGTCCCGCGAGCGACGCGAGGCCGAGCACCGTTGCCGAGCGCGGACCGAGCCGGACCGCCGGTGCCGTGCTCACGGGACCTCCCGCGGAAGCGCCGATCGGACCTCTTCGACGGTCAGCCAAGGCTCGCCGAGGATCTTCGCGATCTGCGTGGCGAACGCCGGGGAACCGCCGAGCACCTCGCCGGTCGGGCCGTCCGAGACGACCTCCCCTTCCGCCATCACGATCACCCGGTGCGCGATCGTCGCGACGAACTCGACGTCGTGGGTGGCCACGACGATCGCCTTGCCCTCGGCGGTGAGCGTCGCGATCATCTGTGCCAGCGCCGCCTTCGCGGTGTAGTCGAGGCCGCGGGTCGGTTCGTCCAGCAGCATGATCCTCGGCGCGGCCGACAACTGCACCGCGAGCACGAGCGCGAGACGCTGCCCCTCCGAAAGGTCACGCGGATGCGACGCGGGGTCGATGCCCGGAGCGAGCCTGTCGAGCAGGTTCCGGCAATGCCCCGGCTCCGCACCCGATTCCGCGTCGGCGGCCTCGCATTCGGCGGCGACGGTCTGCAGGTACAGCAGGTCGCTCGCGGTCTGCGGCACCATGCCGACGAGGGCGCGGGCCGCGGCGCTGCTCAGCGTCTTCGGATCCTGGCCTTCGACGGTGACCTTGCCACCCTGCCGGGGGCCGGAGCCCTGCACCGCCCACAGCAGCGAAGACTTGCCGGAGCCGTTGCGCCCCATCATCGCCAGCACCTCGCCGGCGCGCAGGGTCAGGTCGACCTCCCGCACCGCGACCTTCGGCCCATACCGCACGACGACCCCGGACGCGGTCAGCAACTCTTCGCCGACGGTCGCGTTCCGCGCGGGCGGAGTCCCCAGCGCCAGTGAGGAGGCGCGCCGCCGGGCGTCGCGCACCGACATCGGCAGCGGATCCCAGTCCGCCAGCCGTCCCAAGTGGACGATCGGCGGCGCGATGGGCATGTCCTTCAACACTTCCGACGGGGTTCCGTCGACCACTCCCCCGGTGCCCTCGACGTGGATCATCCGGTCCGCGAACGGGATCACACGTTCCATCCGGTGCTCGGCCATCAGCACCGTCGTGCCGAGGTCTTCCACCAGCCTGGCCAGCGTCGCGAGCACCTCCTCGGCCGCGGTCGGGTCCAGCGCCGACGTCGGTTCGTCCAGCACCAGCACCTTGGGATGGGTGGTCAGCACCGCGCCGATCGCCACCCGTTGCTGCTGGCCGCCGGACAGTGTCCGCAGCGCACGCCTGCGCAGTTCCGCGATGCCGAGGAGGTCGAGCGTCTCCTCCACCCGGCGGCGCATCACCTGCGGGCTCAGGCCGAGCTGCTCCATGCCGTACGCGAGTTCGTCCTCGACCGTGTCGGTGACGAAGCCCGCGAGCGGATCCTGGCCGACGACGCCGACCAGATGCGCGAACTCGCGCGGCGGGCGGGACCGCGTCGTCACGCCGTCGACCGAGACCGTGCCCTCGAGGTGACCGCCGGTGAAATGCGGGACGAGACCGTTGATCGTGCCGAGCAGCGTCGACTTGCCCGCCCCCGTCTGGCCCGCGAACAGCACGAGTTCGCCTTCGCCGATGGACAACGTCACGTCGGACAGCACCGGTTCGGTGCGGCCGTGATAGGTGAACGAAACGTGGTCGAGTTCGATCATGCGTGCGCTTCTTCTTCGAGTGCGGCGTACGGGGGTTCGGGGACCGGGGTCAGGAACGCGGGAAGCACGCCGATCAGCACCCCGAGCAGCGGCCCCCACGACAGCGCCGGCCAGGACAGGTCGATCAGCGACGGGTTCATGTTCATCGGGTTCACGCTGGACGTGACGAACAGGGTCACCGCGACACCGATCCCGCTGACGGCGACGACGATTTCCGGCAGGTGCCAGCGATCGGGCCGGTAGCGGGTGCGCTGGACGCGCTTGCCCGCCGACCAGAACCCGATCAGGCCGATCACGAGCCCCACGGAAAGCACCGGTGCGGCGAGGTAACGGGGCGTCGAACCGTCCAAAGTGGCGTAAACGCCGACGCAGACACCGATCAGGCCGACGATCATCAGCGTTCCCGTGATCAGCCTGGTCCGCGCTTCGACCAGTCCCGCGCGGCCGTAGCCGCGTGAGTCCATCGACGCGGCGAGCTGCAGTGAGCGGGAAAGCGCGTCCTCCAGCACCGGGATCAACACGGTGTGCAGGGCCTTCACCTTCTTCTTGCCCGAGCCGCCGCGCAGTTTGCGGGCCCGCCGGACCCGCAGCACGCTCTCGGCGAGTTGCGGGAACACCGACAGCGCGACGATCACCGCCGTGCCCACTTCGTACAGTGCCGGCGGCATCGCCTTGAGCAGCCGTTTCGGGTTCGCGAGCGCGTTGGCCGCGCCGAGGCAGATCACCATCGTCGCCAGCCGCATCCCGTCGTAGAGCCCGCCCAGCAACGATTCCGCGGACACGTCGCCGAAGAGCCGGATGCCCGCCGCCCATTCCGGCAGCGGGATTTCGGGTAGCCGCAGGATGATCGTGGACCCCTCGGCGCCGCCGAACACGATCCGGAAGAACACGCGGATCGCGACGATGAACGCGCCGAGGTACAGGTAGAGCCGGAACGCCAGCGCCCACGGCGCCTCACTGCGCCGGGCCACGACGACGTATCCCGCGACCGCCACGATGGTCAGCAGCAGCCACGGGTTCGTCGTGCGGGTCGCCGCGACGGCGAGCCCCAGCGCCCACACCCACCACGCGGCCGGATGCAGATCGCGCGGCAGGAAGTAGGACGTCATCAAACTCCTTGTGCGCGTTTGCGTCTGCGGGCCACCAGGAATCCTGCCACGCACAACGTCAGTACAGCGGCGCCCGCCGCCCAGGGCGCCCAGTCGCTGGCTCCGGACTCGCGTTCGATCACCGCGTTGACGTCTTCGGCGTTCTCACCGCCGGTGAACGCGACGTTCGACGACGGGTCCTGTGCCTTCGGCCGCGCCGAGGCGCTCGGACGCGGCTTGGGCGGCGGCAGCGCGCCGGAACCCGGCCCCGCGGCCGGAACCTCCCCGGCGCCGGGTTCCGCACCGGCCGTCGATTGTGGACCGTCGCCCTGCCGGCCGTTCCCGGCCTGTGGCCTCTGCTGCTGCTCGTTCGGGTCGCCGGTGACCGGCTTGGTCTCCTCGCGCGGCACGCATGGCTGATTCTCGGTGCCCGGCCGGACGGCGGAGACCCGCGGGACCGGATTGCTCTGTGCGGTGGCGTTCAGGGAGAACGACCAGCCCTCGAAACCACCGGGGGTGAAGTCGCGGTTCTTGACGCCCCACTGGCTGTAGTCCCACGCGCAGTTGTTCGAGGCGTGCCAGTAGGACCAATAAGCCTGCGCCGGTGGCGTGTCGACGCACAGCTCCCGGTACTTGTCGCGGCCGGTGATCGGGACGTTCTCGGCCGCGGACGGGCGGTTCTCGACCCGGCAGACGAACGACTCGCCCCAGCGCTGCACCCCGGCGATCTGGAAACCGGCGCCCTTGAGCGCGTCCAGTCCGGTACCGCGCGTGGCCTGCGGGTTGCAGCGCACGATGGTCGTACCGCCGAGTTGCTGGAAGTCCACCACCACGGTGACCCCGGTGGCGTCCTTGCAGAACCCGGGGTATCCCTTGCTCTGGTCGACGGCGTGCGCGGACGGCGCCGTGGCGGCGATCAGGAAGACCGCCGCCACCGCTGGGAGGACCCTCCTCACGGGATGGCCGGGTTCCTCGGCGTGACACCGGGCGGCGGGTTGGTGGTCGCCGACTTGTTCAGCGAGAACGACCAGCCCTCGAATCCGCCGGGGATCACGTTGCGGTTGAGGGCACCCGAGCTGCTGTAGGTCCAGGTGGAACCGGAACCGTCGGCGTTCCAGTAACCCCAGTACGCGCCGGCGGGCGGGGTGGTGACGCACGGTTCCTTGTAGCTCGGGTTGGTCGACAGCGGGATGGTCTCCGTCGCGGACGGGCGGCCTTCCAGGCGGCAGACGAAACCGAGTCCCCAGCGGGCGGTGCCGGCGACCGCGATCCCCGCGTCCTGCAACGCTTTGATACCCGTGCGGGCGGTGCCCGGCGCGGCGTTGGGCGAGCAGCGGGTGATCGTCGGCGCGGCGGTCCCGCCATTGCCGTCCAGTTCCTGGAAGTCGACCACGACGGTGACGCCGGTGAGCGCGTCGGCGCCGGTGCAGATCCCGTCGTAGCCCTTGGTGGTGTCGACCGCGTTCGCGGGTGCGGCGGACAGCCCGATCAGTCCGATGAGGACGGACGTGACGGCGAGCAGTCTCTTCATGGTGTTGCCCCCTTTTTCTTGATGGAACGGCGAAGTGCGAAGACGAGCGCGATCGCGGTGAGCAGTAGTACGGTCAGCCCGACGAGCCCCCAGATCACCCACCGCGGCTGTGAGTCGGACTGGGCCGCGGCCAGCACCTGTGTGCCGGACGCGGCGGTGCCGGCGGGCTGCGCCTCGGACAGCGGAAGCCGGATCGCGGGCGACAGCGGCGAATCCGCGGCGGTGAGCCACGATCGGCCCGCGACCCCCTGCGCGGCGGCCAAACTGGTCGGGAAGTCGGTCTTCCCGTCGCTCGCCGCGACGGATCCCTTGGCGAAACCGCCGTCGGCCTGGACCAGTTTGCCCAGTGACCGCGCGGTTCCGCTCGCGTCGAGGCCGGCGGTCTGCCGCGCGGCGGCGACGGCGGCGCTGAGCGCGACGTCCGGTTCGCCCGCCTCACCGGTCACCATGCCCTCACCGGTCGGCCGGACGCCGAGCGCGCCCACCGCGGCGACGAACGCCGACACGCGCCGCTCGGTCCAGCCGTCCGGGCGCCTGGTCGACGGCGCGGCGTCGGTGTGCGGACGGGCGGCCAGCGCGGTGACCGCGGCGGTGGTCGCGGCAAGGTCGCCGGAACCGCATTCCGCGGTGTCGAGGTGCTTCGGGAAGGTTCCGTCGGCGCACTGACGGGAAAGGAGCAGTTCGACCGCCGGGCCCGGATCGGCCGCGGTGGCGAGCACCGCCCAAGCGTGCCGCTCGACCGTCTCGTCGGCGTCGGCGAACGATCCGGCGTCGGTGAACTTCCCATCGGCGCCGCGCAACTTCACCAGATCGGCGCGCAACTGCCCGGCGACATCCGACTTCGCGAATTCGGCGACGAGCACGAGTTTCGCGAGCGGTTCGGCATACGACGCCTCGCCCTGCTCGTACGGCGCGCCGTGGGCGTAGGCCTTCACTGCTTCCGGCTTCAGCAGGAACTGTGAAGCGCGGGCGACCGTCTCCGGCTGCTGGTCCAGTGCCCGCAGGGCCAGTACCAGATCGGCGGTGGCGTCGTAGTCGACGTAGGTCTTGCCGTCCTCGGTGACCTCGACGTGGTCGCCGCCGGCGAGCCGGTTCGTCAGGTAGGCGCCGAGGCGGGAAGCCGGTGTCGCCGTGACCGGGGTGGCGATCGCCGTCGGCGGCGGGACCCGGGCGCCGGTGGACGCCCTGGGTGTGACGGCCTTCTTGGGTTTCGGCGTCGTGGTCTTCGGTGCGGGCTTGTTCTCCCGCGGTCCGGCCACGGGCGGGGTACTGGTGACGGTGACCGTGCTCGGCGCGGGCGCGCTGGTCGACGAGGACGTTCCCGGCGTCGGCGTCACCGATGTCGTCGTGGTCGTGGTGGTCGTGGTGGTGGTCGTCGTGGTCGTGCTGGTCGGCGCCGGATCGCTCGTGGTGGAAGCCGGGGTGCTGGTGGGCGACCCCGTTTCCGACGGTGTGGTCGGCGTTACCGAGACGCTGCTGGTCGGCGGCTGACCGCCACCCTTCGCGAGTGTGTAGAAGCCGATCTGCGCCAGTCCGAGCGAGGCCTGGGAACCCGCGCGGATCCAGGTGTCGAGCCCGTTGATGCCGGAGGTACGCGCGGCCTCGTAGGAAGCCGGGTCGTAGGCGATCGCGCCGAGTTCGCCCGCGAGCTTGTTGCCGGAGTCGGCGGTGGCGTTCGCCTGCGCGGATTTGAGGTACCGCACGCCCTTGTCCACCGCCGCGTCCGCGCCGCCCGCGTCGGCCAGTGCTTGGACGATCACGCCGGTGCTGTTGGTGTTCGGCGCCTCGGTGCCGACGCCGCCACCCCAGCCGCCACCGGCGCTCTGGTTCGCCTTGAGCCAGGACACGGTCTTGGCGATCGGGGCGTCGAGGCCGGTCGCGCCCGCCTTCCGCGCGGCCAGCAGCGCCGAAAGCGCGAGGCCCGTGGCGTCGCCGTCGGACGGGGACAGGTCGAGCGGCTTGCCCTCGTCACAGGTGGAGACCTTGTGGCCGTCCGGGGTGACGTGGTCGCCGGTCTCTTTCGTCGGGATGTAGGCGAAGAAGACGCGGAAGTAGCCCTCGGAACACTGCTGGGTCAGCAGTTTGTCGATGGCGAGCCGGTCGTTCTCGCCCACCGCGGCGAGCCCGATGACGCCGAGCGCCTGGCCGAACATGTTCGCGTTGTTGCTCACCGAGCCGGCGAGATCGGGGTCCTTGGAGTAGTCGCTGACGCGGCCTTTGTCGGGGCCCTGGCGCATGATCGCGCCCTTGGTCTCGGCGACCATGTCGTGACCGTCGAAGTTCCGGGGGTCGCGGCCGGCGACTTCCGCGGCGACCAGGGTCTTGGCCGCGGCGCCGCCGACGACGACCTTGTCGTACCCGGCGCCGGGAACCAGCCCGTCCCAGGTGAAGTAGTCGGTGGCGTGGCCTTGGTCGTCAAGGAACTTCACGATCGGTTCGGCCTTCGCGCCGTCGCCGGAGGCGTACATCGCGAAAAATACGTCGAGCATCAGGCCGTGGTCGGGCAGTGCGCCGCCGTTGGGGTTCTCGAGCGTGCCGTCCGGCTTCAGCTTCGTCGCGAGCCAGCGGGAATTCGCCTTCGCCGCGCCGGGATCGTTCGCGGCCGTCGCCGTCCCGGTGAGCAGTGCGGCGACCACGCCGACACTGACGGCGAACGCCACTGCGGCGAGATACCCGCGGCGCATGACCCCTCCTTGCGGCATTGCGGAGGACAGCGCGGGACGCCGCAGTCACCCCTGCTTATCGCGACAGTGGTTCGGACTTCTTGATCGTTCATCCGCCCGTGCGGTACCCCGGCTCGCCCTGGTGAAGGGCCCACGGTTGCGCGACAGCGCCGGATTTCGACCGGCTTCCCCGTCACGGGCGGCGGTGTTCAGTTGTCGAGCCCGCCGAGGTTAACACCCGATCACCTCCGGCAGGCACCGCTGACCAGGTCGGTTGCCAGGATCACATCGACACTCGCGCCCGGCGGTATCCCGGCGCTTGACCGGGATGAGATTCTTCGGTCGTCCGATTCAGCGCGGTCGTGGGGGAAGTCCGGTGAGAGTCCGGCGCTGTCCCGCAACGGTATGCCCTCCAGGCGAGCCCGGTCACCCACGTCGCGCGGTGTCACCGACTCCTGTCGTGGAAATGCGGGAAAGGGTTCTCATGAGACGTTTGGTTTTCGCTGTCGCCGTGCTGTGCGGCATCGGACTGGTCGCCGCCCCGGCGGCGACCGCGGCCACCCATGACAAGGCGGACGCCGCCGCGGGCTGGCTCGCCAGGCAGATGACCGACGGGGAAAGGTTCGAGGCCGACTTCGGCGGCCAGAAGTTCCCCGACCAGGGTTTGACGATCGACGCGATCTTCGCGTTCGCCGCGGCCGGGGTGTCGGACATGAACGCGGGCAAGGCGATCGCCTGGCTGGCGAAGCCGGAGATCATCACCGGCTATGTCGGCGGCGGAACCGAGGCTTACGCGGGCGCGCACGCCAAGCTGATGCTCGCCGCGCAGATCCGGGGCGAGAACCCGTCGTCGTTCGGCGGCGTCGATCTGAAGGCGGGCCTGCTCTCGCTGCTCACGCCGTCCGGCCGGTTCTCCGACCGCTCCGAATACGGCGACTACTCCAACGCCCTCTCGCAGTCGCTCGCCCTGCTGGCGCTGGACCGTACCCCCGGCGGCGCCCCCGCGTCGGCCGTGACTTTCCTCGCGGGCACCCAATGCGCGGACGGCGGTTTCCCGCTGAACTTCGGCGAAGCGACGTGTACGAGCGACGTCGACGCGACCGCCACGGTCGTGCAGGCCTTGCGTGCCACCGGTGACCCGGTGAACGCCGGCGAGGGCACCTCCTGGCTGGTCACGAAGCAGCACGGGAACGGCGGCTTCGGTGTCGGCACGAACGCGCCCAACTCCAACAGCACCGGCCTCGCCGCCCAAGCGCTGGCAGGCCACCGTCCCGCCGCCGCGATCAAGGCGCGGGGATTCCTGCGGTCGCTGCAGACCGGCTGCGCCGGCGCCGAGGCGGACCGCGGCGCGATCGCCTACGACGCCACCGGCCTGAACCCCGCGACCGCCCCGCGCGCGACCGCGCAGGCGATCCTCGGCCTGGCCAGGGTTCCGCTGAGCGATCTGCACGGCGGTGGCCGTCCGCGGGCGCCGGTGCTCGCCTGTCCGTGACGTGACCTCGTGAGTGGTAAGGACGGTTCCATTTGAGGGGTAAGGCAAACGTGTCGTGATCGAGTCTTCTGTTGTGAAGGCCTTCTTCGCCGGCTTCACGGTGGACCGTGAGTCCTTCACCGCGCCGTTCTGGACTGGCCGGCGAGGCCGGCCGTATACCGAGTGTCCACACGGGACACTCCTTGGCGGCAAGATATCCGATTGATACCCATACGCGTAGTTCCACACGGGGGTCGTGAGTGATAAAGAGGGTTAGAACGCTCTTTACCACTCACGACCCCCACGCGGAGTGCACAAGTCGGGCATTTTGATCGGGATCGGTGTCTCTTATGGACAGTCAAGAATGCGCCAGCTCGCTGTGGCGAGCCCGCTCCCGCCGCCACCACATTTGCCCTACCCCTCAATAACCGTCCTTACCACTCACGAGTGGCATCACTCGCCGGCCGCGACGCGGCGGGCGAGTTCCACGCGTGACCGGACGCCCAGTGCCGTGAAGATGTTCCGCAGATGGTGATCCACCGTGCGATGGCTGATCACCAGCCGCCGCGCGATCTCCTTGTTCGTCTCCCCCGCCGCCACCAGCCGGGTGATGGCGTCCTGTTGAGGCGTGAGGCCGGCGAGTGACCGGTGCGGCGCGTCGACCGTCTCGCCGGTCGCCCGCAGCCCGGCGCGGGCCCGTTCGGCGAACCGTGCCGCGCCGACGTTTTCGAAGCCTCGCAGGGCATCGCGGAACTGGTCGCGTGCGTCGCGGGTCCGGCGGTGCCGTCGCAGCAGGGTGGCGTAGGCGAACCGGGTCCTGGCGAGTTCCACCGCACCGCCCGCCCTCCGGTGCGCCTCGATGGCCAGCCGGAAACGCCGTTCCGCCACGGCCGGATCCGGCGCGGTCAGCGCGTGACAGCGATGACTCAGCGCGAGCCAGCAGGGTTCCGCACCGGCCAGGGTCCAGCGGTCGAACACCTCCAGCGCGGCCAGGGCGCGTTCGGGCCGTCCGGAACAGACGGCCGCCTCGACGAGTTGCGGGGTGGCCAGCACGCGGATCACCGGCTGGTCGCCGGAGACACCCGAAGCGAGGTCTTCGAGCCTGCTCAGTGCGTCGTCGGGCCGGTCTTCGGCCAGGTCCAGACAGGCGTTCGCCCACGCGGCGACGGCGGCGGGCCTGCCGAGACCGCGTTCGGTGATGCCCTCGGCCGCCTCGTCCAGTTCCGGCGCGCGGTCACCGAGGAGCGCGGCCGCCAACCCCAGCAACGTCAGATGCTCCATCCGGAGGTTGTGGGGCGCGCGCAGGCCGTCGCGGGACGCCGCCCGCGCACAAGGGAGGCGGTCGAGCGCGATGGCCGAGAGCGACAGGTAGACCAGCGCCCACGGCAGTTCAGCGTGCCGTGAGCCGAGCCGCGCCCGGCTCACGGCCGCGGCCGCGTATTCGTGCGCCCGTTCGGCATGGCCGCGGGCGAAGGCAGCTTCGGCGGCCCACACGGCGCCGGCGACGTCCGTGCCGGCCATCCCCCTGGCGACGGCCTCCTTCAGCGGAGCGACGGCGTCGCCGTGACGTCCGGCGTAAACCGAGGTCAAGCCGCGGAAATGCGCGAAGGCCAGCCCGTCTCCGGCCGGGACCGTCCGCGCGAGCGCCCGGTAGCCGCTCAGGTCACCGCCGAGCCTCCGGGCTTCGCCCGCCAGCAGGAGCGCGGCGGCCGGATCGGGCAGCAGTTCCGCCGCCGTGCCGAGTTCGTGGGTGGCGACGGCGGGATCGCCGTCACGCAGCTCGATCTCCCCGTGCAGCAACGCCACGGCGCCCGGTTCGGCGTCGACCCTGGACAGCAGCAGCCGCGCCCACCCCGGTCTGCCCGCCTGCCAGGCCGCGTCCGCCGCGGACAGCAGCCGGGCCGCCCGCGTGGACGGATCGGCGGTCAGGGCGGCGGCGCGTTCGAGCTGCCGTGCCGCGGCCGCGTGATCCACCGCCGGTGCGGCGGCGAGCGCGTCCGCGAGTGGCTCGGACGGTATGGCCGTCGCCATCGCGCGATGCCAGAGCGCGTCCGGTCCCTCCTCGGCGGAGGCCAGCCGCGCGTGCGCCGCCCTGCGGTCGGCCGGGGACGCCGCCGCGTACCAAGTCGCCTTCCTCGCGGAAAAGTCCATACAGGCGGCGAGAAACCGGAGGCGCTCGTCGAACCGCATCGCGTCGAGCTCGGCCGCGTAACGAGGCAGACGCTCCCGCAGGATCGGCGAAACCGGCTCCCGCCCGGCCGCCTGCGCGGGCGTCAGCGAAGCAGCCAGCGCGACCAGATCGGCGGGATTCCCCTCCCCCAGTTCGACCAGCTGCGGACGTACCCCGGCGGGTACGCCGCGGTCGCGCAGCACCTGGTCGGCGGCGGAATCGGTCAACGGCGCCAGCTCGACGGAGTCGAACTCGTCGGATCCGGATCGCGACGCGAGCACCATCCCGACCGGCGCGCCCACCAGCCGCCGGGCCGCGAAACCCAGCGCCGCCAGGGATTCCGGATCGACCCACTGCGCGTCGTCGACCCAGCAGATCGTCGGCGCCGAAACGGCGCCGAGCCGATCTCGCGCCTCCGCGCCGCTGGAGACCGGCGCGCCGAACATCCGATGCAGGGCGCCGTACGGCAGCGCGCTTTCGACCCGCAGTCCCCGCACGCCGACGAGCCGGACACCGACCGTGGCACGCAGCGCGGTGAGCAGGGCCGATTTACCCAGGCCTTCCGTGCCGCGGACCAGTACGGCGCTCCCGGCGACCGCCCGCAGCCCGCCGAAGAGGTCATCCCTGCCCCGCAGCGGGTACACGACGTCCCGGACAGGCATCGGCGCCTCCTCGAAATCCCCTTCGATGAAACACCAGGCGCAAGTGTTTCACAAGGTCTTGCTCGGCACGCGTCCTTCCACGAGGGCTCCGAGCAGCGTCGACGCCGCATCGAGATCGGGTGTCCGGGAGGCGAGGACGTCGGAGTACAGGAAGGCCTCCCCCAGACGCACGATGGCGTAACAGAGGCTGTCCAGGCCGACACTGGGCACGAAACCGCCGTCGTCGACGTCGCGGCGCAGCAGCTCGACATGCGCCGCGATCACCCTCGGCTGGACACGTCCGTCCGGGTCGGTGAGCAGCCTGATCGCCAGCACCGGCTCGTCGTCGAGGAAGCGGCGGAACCCGGCGCTCGCCGCGAGCACGGAGCGGTACTCGCGCATGATCGCCAGGCAGCGCAGTTCGCCGGCCGCGTTGCGCACCACGTCGCCCTCTTCGCGCTCCCAGGTGCGCGCGGCGGCCGTCAGGGTGCGCTCGGACAGGTAGTAGAGGGCATCACCGAGCAGGTCTTCCCGGTTTCCGACGCGGCGGAACAGGGTGCTGCGCGAGATGCCCAGATCCTGGGCGAAGGCGGAGGTGTCGACGCGGACGCCGCGATCGATCCACCGCGCCGCCGCGCGGACCATGTCCTCGGCTGAGGGATTCACGATCGCCGATCGTACGGGCGCCCGGCCGGACGAGGACGACCGCTGACCCAAGACCGGCGATTTCACCGATGCAGTCCCCTCCGGCCGTTTGCCAGAGTCCAGCACCACGGACTGTGTTCAACGGCGAACGGAGACGGCACCATGCGGAGTACGACCCGGATCCTTTGTGGACTGGCCACCGTCGCGGCACTCACTGTCGCTCCCACGGCCTACGCCGCCGAGAACCCCTACGAACGAGGCCCCGACCCGACGGAAAGCAGCATCGAAGCCTCCCGCGGTTCGTTCGCGGTGTCCCAGACTTCCGTGTCGAGTCTGGCCGTCATCGGGTTCGGCGGCGGAACCATCTACTACCCGACCAGCACCGCGCAGGGCACGTTCGGCGCGGTCGCCATCTCGCCGGGGTTCACCGCGACCCAGTCGAGCATCGCGTGGATCGGCCCCCGGCTGGCGTCGCAAGGGTTCGTCGTGTTCACCATCGACACCAACACCATCTACGACCAGCCCGACAGCCGCGGCGACCAGCTGCTGGCCGCGCTCGACTACCTGACCCAGCGCAGCGACGTCCGCTCCCGCATCGACACCTCCCGGCTAGCGGTCGCCGGGCACTCGATGGGCGGCGGCGGCTCGCTCGAAGCGGCACAGGACCGGCCGTCACTGCAGGCGGCCGTGCCGCTCGCGCCGTGGAACACGCAGAAGTCGTGGTCCTCGCTGCGGGTGCCGACGTTCATCATCGGCGGCGAGTCCGACACGGTCGCGCCGGTGGCGTCGCATTCGATCCCGTTCTACACCAGCATTCCCGCCTCGGCGGAGAAGGCGTACATGGAGCTGGACAACGCGAGCCACTTCTTCCCGAACACGGCGAACACGACCATGGCCAAGTACACGATCTCGTGGCTGAAACGGTTCGTGGACAACGACACCCGCTACGAGCAGTTCCTCTGCCCCGCCCCGGACGACCGCACGATCAGCGACTACCGGGACACCTGCCCGCACGCCTGAGCGTCACCGGTCCCGGCGCACCCGCGCCGGGACCTTCATGCGCCGTTGGGAGTTCTTGCGTGACCCTGTCGACCTTCGGGATGTCCGGCGTGTCGGTGGTCGAACTCAAGGGCGGTGCCGGCAAGGACCTGACGCCGGTCCTGGTGACCGGCCTCGGCGAGGCCGCCATCGAGACGGACGACTCGGCGGCGAACGACGCCCCGCCGCCCAACGGCATTCCAGCGGGAAAGGCGGGCAACTGAGCGTTGGCTGTGGCACGCTCTGACGCGTCGCCCAGTCGCTGAGGAGTACCGATGCCGCCACTGATCTATTCGATGAGCGTGTCGCTCGACGGTTTCATCGCGGCACCGGGTGGTGACCTCGAGTGGGGCGCCCCCGAGCCGGAAATGTTCGGCTTCCACGTCGAACAGACCCGCCACCTCGGCGGATACCTGTGCGGGCGCCGGGTTTACGAGGCGATGCTGGTCTGGGAGACCGCCGAACAGACCATGTCCGACGAAGCTCAGCTGGAGTTCGCCCGGCTCTGGCGGCCGATCCCGAAGGTGGTGTTCTCGCGGACGCTGACCTCGGTGGAAGGCAACGCGCGCCTGGCGACCGACGACCTCGCCACAGAAGTCGAGCGGCTTCGCGACCAAGCAGGCGACGGCGTGGTGGCCATCGCCGGGGCGGAGCTCGCCGCGGCCGCCATCGCCGAAGACCTGATCGACGAGTACCGCCAGTTCGTCTGCCCGGTCATGCTCGGCCAGGGCACCCCGTACTTCCCGCCCCTGGCCGAGCCGCTCGGCCTGCGGCTGGCCGAGTCCCGGATCATCGGTTCGAAGGTCGTCTACCTCCGCCACGAACGCGTCCGCTGACTCACCTCGCGGGCAGCACGCGCCCCCGCACCTCGCCGAACCCGATCCGCGCGCCGTTCGCGCCGGGCGCGGTCCCGGTGATCACGACCTCGTCGCCGTCCTGCAGGAAGGTGCGCTCCTCCCCCTTGACCGTGAGCGGTTCCTTTCCGCCCCAGGACAATTCGAGGAACGCGCCGCGCTCGTGCTTCTCCGGTCCGGAGATCGTGCCGGAGCCGTACAGGTCGCCCGTGCGCGACGAAGCGCCGTTCACCGTCAGGTGCGCGAGCATCTGGGCGGGCGACCAGTACATCTCGCGGAACGGCGGGCGGCTGACCTCTTCGCCGTTCCACTCGATGACCAGATCGATGTCGAGTCCCCACGGGTCGCTCTCCCGCAGGTACGGCAGCGGCTCCGGATCAGTCTGACCGGGCAGCGGGATCCGCGCGGCCTCCAAGGCCAGGATCGGCACCACCCAAGGGGAGATCGAGGTCGCGAAGCTCTTGCCGAGATGCGGGCCCAGCGGGACGTATTCCCACGCCTGGATGTCGCGGGCCGACCAGTCGTTGAGCAGGACCGCGCCGAAAACATGGCGGGGGAAGTCATCCGGGGTGATCGGGGTGTTCAGCGGGGTTCCGGTGCCGACGATGAACCCCATCTCGGCCTCGATGTCCAGCCGCGCGCTCGGCCCGAACACCGGCGCCGTGTCGGCCGGGGCCTTGCGCTGACCGCTCGGGCGCACGATGTCCGTGCCGGAGACCAGGACCGTGCCGGACCGCCCGTGATAGCCGACCGGGAGGTGCTTCCAGTTGGGCAGCAACGGTTCCGCGTCGGGGCGGAACAGCCTGCCGACGTTCGAGGCGTGGTGTTCGGAGGCGTAGAAGTCGACGTAGTCCGCGACCTCGATCGGCAGGTGCAGGGTCACCCGTCCGACGGGATGGACCGCGCCGTCGGGGATCTCGCCGGTGACCAGGTCGCGGATCCGCTCCCGGACCGCCACCCAGCGATCGTGTCCCTGCGCCATGAACGGGTTCAGCGACGGCGCGGCGAACACGTCGTCGCCGAGCGCCGCGGCCAGGTCGACGACGGAGTCGCCGACGCGCACGCCGACGCGCGGGGAATCGCCGTCGACGGAGAACACGCCGTACGGCAGGTTGTCGATCCCGAACAGGGAACCTGCGGGGATGTCGATCGTGGTCATGCCTCTCCTCGGGGCGCCTCGAGCAGGCCGAGTCCGGCCAGTTCGGTCAGGGGGTCGGTGATACTGCAGGTACCGAACGACGTGAAGCCCGCGCGGACCGCGGCGACGCGATCCGCGTCCAGTGCCCGGAGCCGTCCGGCGATGACGGCACCGTCTCGTTCGGCGAGAACGGCTTCGGCGTCGCCGCCGGTGAGGACGGCGTCGGTGGCGAGCATCAGGTTGAGGAAGCCGTGCTGTTCGAAGCCGGTCTCCGGATCGGTGTTGCGGAGAGCGTGGTGCAGCCCCGCGGTGGCCTTGAAGGGAACGCCGGCCCCGACGGCCGCACGGACCGCGGCGGCGAGTTCGGCTTCGCCGGGGTACAGGTCGGCACGGACGCCGCCGGTGCGGAACTTCGCGTGGTGACCGGTGCCGGAAAGGGCGGTCAGCAGCGGGACACGCCGTTCGTCACGCGGGATCTCGACGAAAACCGGTGCGGTGGCGCGGGAAATCGCGGCGAGCACTTCGTCAGGGCCCATCCCGTCCGGGACGGCGATCTCGAGCGCGTCGAGTTTCACCGGCAGCGAGGCGACGGCCGCGAGCGCTCCATCGAGCTGCGCGGGTCCGCCGGGCAAGGTCACCGAGACCGGCAGCGGGGCCTCCCGGTCACCCAGCACTTCGCCGAGGTCGCCGAGCGCGGTGGCGGCGATGACCAGTGGCCCGACGAGGCCGGCGTACCAGGCGGAGACGTGCTCGTCGTGCGCCGCGACGGCGTCCGGCAGCGGGGCCAGACCCGGCGGGAACACCGCGGCGTCGTCGCACAGCCCGGCGAAGAGCGCGGGAATCCGTCCGCCGTCCACCATGGTCTCCTCCTCGCCGATTTAGTTCACACTTTGACTATCCATCGGGCAGCGTAGTCCCGTCTTCCGGGCGACGGGAAGGCCTACTTGCGGCTCCGGGTACCGAACTCGGCGCGGCTCGTGATCAGCTTGCCCAGCAGCATCACGAGGATGCGCTGTTCGGTCTCGGTCAGTGCGTTCGTCCAGCCGAATTCACGCTCGTTGTGCTCGCGGAAGACCGAGACCATCTCCTCGCGGCCCGCCTCGGTCAGCGACAGCTGAACCGAACGTCCGTCCCGCTCGTCCGGGACCCGGTGGAGCATCCCCTCCACGACCAGCGTCTTGACCAGATTCGAGACCGCCGCCCGGCTCATCCCGGTCAGCCGGGCCGCGCTGGTGGGTTCGAGCGGTCCGGCGAGCCAGACCACGAACAGCAGGCGGAACGCCGACCACGACCGCCCGCGCGGCCGGTGCACCGCGGCTTCGAGGTCGTAGGTCACCAGGTCGGACGCGCGATTGAGGGTCAGCAGCACCTCGGTCGCCAGCTGGTGCCGGAAGCCGTACTCCTGCGCGAGCCGCCGGTTCGCCAGCGCCACGAACGACCAGAAGTCGAGCCCGGCCGCGTCCACAGCGTCCACAGCGTCCACGTCTTCCATCGACGAACACTAACCCGGCCCCGCGAAAATGGTCAAAGTCGAAACTACTTTTACCCGGAACTCGCGTGCTTGGAGCCGGATCACGCGTGCTTCCAGCCGGAAGACGCTGTTCCGCCGCCAAGCACGCGAGTTCCGCCTTCAAGCACGCGAGTTCGGTCGTCGCACACCTGGATGTTTGTCCATCTTGCACGCTTGATCATGGATGTTCCTCCATGGCGCGCCGCCAATCGTCACCTGTTTGCTGGTGGCATGAGCAAAACGGAAGTGCCACCCGGGACCGCCAAGGCCGTCCGGGTGGCCGCGGGGGACCTGGTCCGGATGATCGACGTCGAGGGCGGTCAGGTCGGTGACGTGTTCGCGTTCCGGGACAGCGGCGGGACCGAACTGACCGAGCATCACAGCGCGGCGCACACCCGCGCCGGCGTCGACAGGCTGTTCCCCGCCGTCGGCGACTCCTTCCTGACCGACCTGCGCCGCCCGATCCTCACGCTGGTCGAAGACACCTCCCCCGGCGAGCACGACATGCTCATCCCGGCCTGCGACCCGGCCCGGTACACCGCGCTGGGGGCTCCGGGTCACCGGTCCTGCGCCGCGAACCTGCGCGAGGCGCTGGAGGAATCCGGCCTGAGCTTCGCGGGCCCGACCCCACAGCCGATCAACGTCTTCATGCGCGTCCCGGTCGGGGAGGGCGGACGCCTGAACTGGCTGACCGCGTCCTCGCGACCCGGCGACGCGGTGACCCTGCGGGCCCGCATGGACTGCGTCGTCGTGGTCTCCGCCTGCCCGCAAGACCTCGTCCGGATCAGCGACGCCGGACTCTCCCCGCTCGCCATCGAAACCGTCCACAATGGAGGAAACCGGTCATGACGACCACCGTCGAACACGTCCACCCCGCGCTGGCGCCGATCACACTCGGCGGTCTCGCGCTGCGCAACCGCTACGCCGTCGCCCCCATGTCCCGCGTCTCCGCGCGGCCGGACGGCACCCCGACCGGCGAGATGGCCGACTACTACGCCGAATTCGCCCGCGGCGGCTTCGGACTGGTGTTCAGCGAGGGCACCTACCCCGACAGCGCGGCCAGCCAGGGGTATATCAACCAGCCGGGCCTCGCGCGGGACGAGCACGTCGCGGGCTGGCGCGTGGTCACCGCCGGAGTACGCGCGGCGGGCGGCCGGATGATCGCCCAGCTCATGCATGCCGGGGCGATCGCGCAGGGAAATCCGCACCAGGACCACACAGTCGCCCCTTCGGCCGTCCAACCGCGCGGGGAGATGATGCGCGCGTATGGCGGCTCCGGGCCGTGGGCCGTCCCCCGCGAGCTGACCACCGCCGAGATCGACGACGTCATCGACGGCTTCGCGGCCGCGGCGGTGCGTGCCCGTCAGGCCGGGTTCGACGGCGTCGAGGTGCACGCGGCCAACGGTTATCTGCTCGACCAGTTCCTCACCGACTACACCAATCGGCGCACCGACTCCTACGGCGGGCCGGTCGCCAACCGGATCCGGCTGACCTCCCGTGTCGTGACCGCCGTCGCCGAGGCCGTGCCGGAGCTGGTGACCGGTGTGCGGTTGTCGCAGACGAAGGTCAACGACTTCACCTATCGCTGGCCCGGCGGCCGCGACGACGCCGAGGTGATCTTCGCCGCGGTCGCGGAAGCGGGCGCGGACTACCTTCACATCGCCAGCGAGGGCCGGAACTGGCTCGAGACGGCGAGGCTGGCGGACGGCGGCACCCTCACCGCCCTCGCCCGGCAGGTCACCGGGCTGCCGGTGATCGCCAACGGCGGGATGCACGACCTCACCCAGGCGCACGAGGTGCTCACCGGCGGGCACGCCGATCTGCTTTCGCTCGGGCACGGCGCGCTGGCCAACCCCGATCTGCCCGCCCGCGTCGCCGCGGCGGAACCGCTCGCCGAATTCGATCGGGCGATGGTCTCCCCGACGGTCACGGTGGCGAACGCGCGCCGCTGGCGGGAGAGTCGGCAGGCGTGACGGAAACAAGCTGGCACGGCGGCGCGGCCGCGGTGGCGACCCTGACCTTCGACGTCGACGCGGAATCCCCGATCCTCGCGCGAGGGTCCGGCTACGCCGGACACCTGTCGACCATGTCCCATCAGGCCTACGGGCCCCGGGTCGGGGTGCCGCGCATCCTCGACCTGCTCGACGAACTGGCCGTGCCCGCGACGTTCTTCGTGCCGGGCTGGGTCGCCGAACAGCGGCCCGGTCTCGCCGCCGCGATCGTGGAGCGGGGGCACGAGGTGGCCCATCATTCCTACAGCCACCGGCCGCCGACCACGATGACCGCCGCCGAGCAGCGAGCCGATTTCGAACGGGGCATGGCGGTCTTCGCGGCGCAGGGCATCGAGATCAGCGGGCATCGCGCGGCGGGCTGGGAGTCCACTTGGGACACACCGGGGCTGGTGGCCGAACACGGGTTGAGCTACGACTCGTCTCTGATGGCCGACGACCGGCCGTACCTGATCGAAACCGGGTCGGGCCGGATCGCCGAGCTGCCGGTGCACTGGTCGCTCGACGACTGGGAGCAGTACGCGTTCCTCCCCGAGCCGCGGATCGGCTCGGTGATCACGTCCCCGGTGCGGGTGCTGGAGATGTGGCGCGCCGAGCTGGACGCGATGCGCCGCCACCGGTGCCTGTTCAACCTGTGCCTGCACCCGTTCCTGTCAGGCAGGCCGGGACGGCTGGCCGCCGTGCGCGCGCTCATCGAGTTCGGGCTCGGCCTCGGCGACGTCCGGTTCGCCCGGTGCCGTGACGTGGCGGCCGCGGCGCTGGCCGACCCGGCCTTGCCCGCGGAACCGTTGCGGCGGCTGGAAGTCGACCCGGCGGTCTATCCGGACTGAGCCGCCTCCAGCGCCAGGAACAGGTCGACCCGGTCCGCGGTCCGCCCGACGTCGCGGCCGGTCAGCTCGGTGACCTTGGCCAGCCGGTTACGCAGGGTGTTGACGTGCACGTACAGGGCCGCGGCGGTGGCCGCCCACTGACCGTCGTGGTCGAGGAACGCCCGCAAGGTCGTCTCCAGGTCGCCGTCGCGGACGCGGTCGTGCTCGCGCAGCGGGCCGAGCAGGGCGTCGGCGAAGGTGTGCCGCCACTGCTCGTCGTGCGACTCCAGCAGCAGCCGGTAGCTGCCCAGTTCGGCGAAACTCGCCGCGACCGGGCCGCCGCGCCTGCCACGGAGCACACGGCAGGCTTCGCGGCTGCGCGACAACGGCACCCGCAGCTCGGCCGCGCCGGACACCGGATCGGCGAGCCCGACGACCACACGCCCACCGGAGAGCCGGTGCGACACCGCCGCCGCCAGCCGCGGCGCGAAGCCGGCGGGCGACTGCCGTCCCGACCGGAACGGCAGCACCGCCACGACGTCCTGGCTGCCCGCCGCCACGACGGCGGGCAGCCCGTCCGCCAGCAGGAAGTCCGTCACGGCCTCCGCCATCCCCGGCGGGGTCGCGGCGTCTTCACCCGCGAACGCCAGCGCGATCACCGCCAGCGGCCCGTCCGGATCCACCCCGAAGGCGCGCAGCCTGCCGGGCACCTCCGCGGCGCGCTGCGCGCCGGAGAGCACCATGTCCAGCAGTTCGACGGCGAACCGCATCTCGATCGCCTGCACCGCCTGGTGCCGGGCCACCTCCAGGCTGAGGTAGCGGGCGGTCTGCTCCAGCGCGTCGCGCTCCTCGCGCGTCAGCCCGGCCACGGGCCGCAGGCACAGCAGCGCGGCGTCCGCGTCGCCGATCGCGCCGACCGGGAACAACGCAGCCCGCGTCCCCGCGCCGAGATCCGCCTCCAGCGGCGGCGGATGCCCGGCCAGTGCCTCCGCCGCGGCTCGCGACTGCCCGGCGTCCAGTTCGGCACCGGCGGACGCCAGCTCCCGGCCCATCCTGTCCACGACCGCCAGCGGGAGCTCGTGTTCACGGCGGAGGACCGCGAGCACCCCGGACGCGCCCGCGCCTCTCGACAGCGCCGAGGTCAGCTCGTCCCCTCGGCGCACCAACGACATCAGCGCGTTCTGCCGGTCCGTGGCCTGGATCGCCGCCGCGGCGCGGGTGACCGCCGTGAACGGCACCGCCACCGAGATCTCCAGCAGCGGCAACCCGGCTTCCCGGCAGGCGTCGGCGAGCGCCGGAGGCGTGTCGCGCTGTTCCACACGCAGCCCGAAGATGATCCCCGCCGCTCCGGCACCGACCACTCTCGCGACGAAGTCGGCCGGATCGACACGGTCCAGCCACAGGCCGTTGGTCAGCACGACCTCGTGCTCACGCACGTACGGCCCGGGGTCGGGCAGCTCGGTGTTGTGCACCCACAGCACCTGCTCGGTCAGCGCCCCGTCGCGGCCGGGGACGACCACCCGCAGTTCCAGAGCCGGGTCCTCGACCAGCGCCGCCAGGGTCAGCATGACTGTGAATATATCCAGCCGCGTACGTCCTTTATGGATGAACGGCCATTTCATCGTTTTGTCATGAGCGCTGGTTAGCGTGCCTCGAAAACCCTTCAGGATTCGAGGAGACCCACTGTGACGGCAGTTTCCCGCACGATCGCCGAGCGCTACACCCTGCTCGAGAAGCTGGGTGGCGACGGGACGGCCGTGCTGTGGCGCGGCGAGGACGGGCCGGACGGCCCCCAGGTCGTGATCAAGGAACTGCCGCTTCCCGCGCTCGACGAGCCCGGCCGCGCCGCCCTCGCGGAGCGGCTCCAGCGTGAAGCCCGCGTCGCGGTGGATCACCCGTCGGTGGTGCCCGTCCACGATGTCGTGGTCACGGACGGGACGGCGTTCCTCGTGATGGACCTGGTCGAAGCGCGGACCTTGGAGGAACTGGCGTCCGCCGGCCCGCTGCAGCCGCGGTTCGTGGCCGAAATCGGCGGGCAGGTGCTCGGCGCGCTCGCCGCCGCGCACACGGCGGGTGTCGTGCACGGCGACGTGCGGCCCGCGAACATCCTGGTGGGTCCCGACGGCGCGGTGAAGCTGACCGGCTTCGGGATCGCCAAGGCCCTCGACCCGGCGGGCACGCCCGCGTTCCTCGCCCCCGAAACGATCGCGGGGCACGAAGGCACTCCCCACTCCGATCTCTGGTCGCTCGGCGTGACCCTGCTCAGCGCGAGCGAGGGCGGGAATTTCTTCCAGCGGGGGAACGTCGCGGCCACGCTGTACGCCGTCGTCAACGAGCAGCCGCCCTTCACCCGGACGTTCGGGCCGCTCGCGGACGTCCTCCGCGGGCTGCTGGCGAAAGCACCGCAGGCGCGCATGCTGCCGGACCACGCGCTTCCGCTGCTGGCCCAGATCGCGAGCGGGGTCGAAACCCCGGTGCCGATCCCGCCCGCGCAACCGCGCCCCGGCCTGAGCACGCCCTCCGTGTTCGCGGTCCTGGCGGGGGTGGCAGGCATGCTCCTCGGCTTCTCTGTGCTCACAGACGCGATGCTGATCCATCGCGCGTACTACGTGTTCGACTTGCTCTGGCCGCCGATGCTGCTAGCCCGTGTCGGCATCGTGCTGGCGGGTGTGCTCTGGGTGGCCGGTGGCGGTCTCCTGCTGGCGAGGGTCCGCCATGGACAGGTCATGCTCAGCACCGCCGGCGGGCTGACGCTGGTCGCTGTGCTGATGCTGAACGCGGTCGACGACGAACGGGAGTACTTCGGCCTCGCCCTGCAACCCGGCCTCACCCTTGATGTCCTCGCCCTCGTCTTCGCCATCCTCCTGACGATCACCGTGTGGTTCGTCCCGGCCGAACGCCCTGCTGTGAGCTGATCCGCTCACAGCAGAGAAACCGGCGGGCGGCCGCGCCCCGGCGGCATGGTCGGGGCATGACCGACTACGAGAAGCAGCCACTCTTCGACCAACGGCTCCGGGAACGGTTCTTCAGCCAGCGTGTGCTGGTCCTCGACGGCGCACTCGACGACGACAACGGGACGGTCCTCACCACCCAGCTGCTGTCACTGGCGAGCGAGGATCCAGGCAAGGACATCGCGTTGTGGATCCACTCGCCGGGCGGTTCGGTCCCCTCGATGCTGGCCATCCGCGACGTGATGCGGCTCGTTCCGTGCGACGTCGCCACCCTCGCGCTGGGACTGGCGTGCAGTGCCGGGCAGTTCCTGCTTTCCGCGGGCACCCCCGGCAAGCGGTTCGCCCTGCCGCACGCGCGGATCCTGATGCACCAGGGTTCGGCGGGCATCGGCGGCTCAGCCGTCGAGGTGGAGGTGCAGGCGGACGACCTGCGCCACACACGGGACACCGTGCTCGGGCTCATCGCCGAAGACACCGGGCAGCCCATCGACCGGATCTTCGCCGATTCCCTTCACGATCGCTGGTTCACCACCGAGCAGGCACGCGAATACGGCTTCATCGACCACATCGTCGAGAGCCTCGGCCAGGTCGTCCCCGTCCGCACCCACAAACTCGGCCTCGGCACGGAAAGGGGTGCGGGCGTATGAGCACCTACACCATTCCCAACGTCATCTCCCGCGGTCCCGCCGGCGAGCGGATCATGGACGTCTACTCGCATCTGCTGTCGGAGCGGATCATCTACCTCGGGACCGCGATCGACTCCGGGGTGGCGAACGCGTTGATCACGCAGCTGCTGTATCTGGAGGCGGACAACCCCGAGCAGGAGATCAACCTCTACATCAACACCGAGGGCGGCGACCCGTCGGCGATGCTCGCGCTGTACGACACCATGCGCTTCATCAAGGCACCGGTGGCGACGACCTGCGTCGGCCAGGCCGTCGCGGCGGGCGCGATCCTGCTGGCCGCGGGCGAGGCGGGGCACCGGTTCGTCCTGCCCCACACCCGGGTGGTGCTGCACCAGCCCGCGGCGCAGGGCCGCGGCACCATCCCGGACCTCATCCTGCAGGCCGACGAGGTCGTGCGGGTGCGGACGCAGCTGGAGGAGATCCTTTCCGCGCACACCGGCCGCACCGTCTCGGATCTCCGGCACGACACCGACCGGGACCGCGTGTTCGACGCGGCGGGGGCCGTCGCCTACGGGCTCGCGGATCGCGTCCTCGACGAACGCGCTTAGTGAGGGGTAAGGCAAACGTGGCGTGTCCTGGTGGCGGGCCTCGTGAGTGGCAGGGACGGTTCTATTGAGGGGTAAGGCAAAGGTGGCGTGTTGCGTGCCGGAGGCCGGCTGATCGCGATCTTACCGTCCACAAGAGACACTAAACTCCTCTGCGTGTCCGATTTGAGCGGTTTTCGCGGGGGTCGTGAGTGGCAATGATCGTTCTAGCCCTCTTTACCACTCACGACCCGCGCGAGAACTGGACATCAGGACATCAATCGGGCACACAATCCGCGCGAAGTGTCCCTTGTGGACACATCGCGCCGAGGTCATCCCCGCGAGGCAGTCCGGAACCCTGCTGTCCGGGGCGGCCATCTCATCGTGAGTCGGCGAGGACGGCCTGTGCGGCAGGGGTTCGATCACGCCACGTTTGACTTACCCCTCGATAACCGTCCCTGCCACTCACGAGCCCTACCACGGTCCGCCGCTCAGTTCGCCTGAAATACGTGCACCTGGCCGACCATGCGCCCCGCCACCGCCAACGTCGTGAAAGCCACTTTCGGGACATCCAACGTCGCGAAAGTGGCTTTCGCGACACGCCCCCACACCACGCCACGTTTGCCGTACCCCTCAATAGAGGTCGTCCGTCCGATCACGCGGCCATGAGCACGGGCCCTCGCGGGCGGCGGCCGACCGCGAGGCCCGTGCTGCCGCCCCGGCTGATCGTGCCCGCGATACCGAAGAGCAGGTCCGCCAGGTCGAGCCCGAGCGCGCCGGTGACCGCGGCGATCATCTCGCTGGACGGCTCCTTGCGGCCGCGCTCGATCTCGGAGAGGTACTGCGGCGAGATCCCGGCGCGTTCGGCGATGTCGACGAGGCGGCCGCCCTGTTCCTCCCTCGCGGCGCGCAAGCTCCGGCCCAGCACGTCACGCCACAGCGGTTCCGGTTCGGGACGCTTCTGGTGGAAAGGGAGGATGTCCGCCATACGGTCATCGTGACATCGGGCCGGGGCCCACGTATGCCGTTCCGCTCAAGGCGAAACCCGGGCCGCGTCAGGAGCGCGCTCCGGCGGCAGCCAGGAACTCCAGTACCAAGTGGAACAGCACGCCGTGGGTCATCCGACGACCGACAATCCGCTCTCGGTCGCGAGGATCCCCGCGACCGAGACGGCCTGCTCGCCGGTGATCTTCGCGCCGCGCAGGGTCAGCAGACCGCGGACGCCGGACAAACGCGAGCCGCGGAGATCGCAGTCCACCGCGGCGGTCGCCGCGAATTCCGTTTCGGTGAACTCACAGTCCACGAAGGTCAGCCGGGACAGGTCACCGGAGAACACCGTCTCCCGGAACGAACACCCGGAGAACACGACCGAACCCTTCACCCGCTCGACCGTCACCGACGCGTAGTCGAACCGCGCGTTCTCGACGTACAGATCGGCGGCGGAGGTGATCGCCACCCCCAGTCCGATCGCCCGGCAACGCAGGATTTCGACCCGGCGGGCCGCCAGTTCGCGGATCGCCGCGTTGGACAGGTCGACGCCTTCGAGGACCACATCGGAGAGCGTCAACCTGTCGAGCCGGGCGTTCGCCAAGGTCACTTCGGAGACGAGGGAGTGCGCGATCTCACCGCCGCCTCGGGCCCCGTCCTGCTCACCGCCGTCGAGGTGGACCGAGTCGAAATCGAAATCGCCCCGGAAAACGGCGGGTTCGCTTTCCAGGCCGTCGCGCTCGACCGAAGGGCGCCGCACCTTGATGCCGTCGAAATCCCGGAACTCCATGATCCGGACCGTACCCGCCCGGATCCGCGGGGACGTCGCCGCCCGGCGGCGAGATCGTCTTCCGATCACCCCCGTGTCCGCAAACCTTTTCCGGCCACACTGTCCGCACCGGAACCCACTGGTAGATTCCGGGGCAGGGGGTTGAGCCGCCAGCCCTTGCCGGCACCACCCTGAGCAGGAGCACCGATGACGACCGACGTCGCGCGGCCCCACCCCCGGCACTCCGGGGACGGCTGGACGCTGGAGACCCACGAATCCGACGGGCTCACCGTGTACACGATGATCGGCGAGTTCGATTTCGCGGTGTCGGCCGAGTTTCGGCAGGTGATCGAGGACAATCCGCCGTCGTCCGGCCGCGCCGTCGCGGACATGACCGAGGTCCGGTACTGCGACTCGAGTTGCCTTCAGGTCCTCCTCCGCCTCGCACAGCGGCTGCGCGGCCGGTTCGCCGTCGCCACCTCGGTCCACGCCGTCGTCCGGCCGATCAGTCTGCTGAAGCTGGACGAGCTCATGCCGGTCCATCCGACCGTCGAGGCCGCGCGCTCGGCACTGGCTCACCGCCCATGACCTCGCCCGACGCCGCCTTCCAGCAAGACATGTCGGTCACCGAGTTCGCCATGGCCGACGACGTGCACGGGCTCGCCGAGGTGCGCGCGTGGACCCGAGCGACGCTGAGCGGACTGCCCGAGGAGATGATCACGGACGTCGTGATGGTCGTGGACGAACTCAGCTCGAACGCGCTCCGGCACGCCCGTGCCCCGTACCTGGTCCGGCTGCGGCACGTCGGCGGCAGGCTCCGCGTCGAGGTGGAGGACGGCGCGCCCGGATCACCGGCCAGGCCCGGCCCGCCGACCGGCACCGGTGGCCATGGGCTCACGCTCGTCGCCCTGTCCACGACGGCGTGGGGCCAGACGGCCCGCCCGGAGGGCAAGACCGTGTGGGCGGAACTGGACATCGGGCGCGCCGATGACTGAACCGGTGATCGCCGCCCCGGCCACGACCGGGCGGAGCTGGGACACGGCGCCATCGCCCGCTTTGGTCGTCGACGGTGACGGAGTCGTACGGGACCTCAACGACGCCGCCCGCGCCCTGTTCCCTGAGGCACGCCAAGGACTCCCATTGGGACATGGTGCGCCTTCTTGGCTGTCGGACGCCCACCCGGGCGGGATCGTCCACGGTCCGGCGGGCGACCGTGCCTGGGCCGCGTCGCCGGTACCGCACGACGGCGTCGTCACCTGGTGGCTGACCGACGAGACCGAAACCGAAGCCGCCCGCGAGCTGTTGCTGCGGGAACGGCGGCGCGTCGCGTTCCTCAGCGATGCCTCGGCGGCGCTGCTGAGTTCGCTCAACGTCGAACGCTGCATCGAGGTGGCCGCGCGGCTGGCCGCCGAACACCTGGCCGGGGCCGCGGTGGTGCTGGCCCCGGCGGTCCAGGGTGCTCATCCGGCGGCGTCGTGCGTCCGCGGCGAGGCCGTGACCATGTCCAGGCTGATCATCGACCCCGCCGGCCTGCCGGGATTGGACGAGGCACTGCGGGGCTTCCCGCCGGTGCCTTCACGCTGGCTCGACCCCGGGACCGCGCCGTCGTGGGTCCTGCCCGCCGGATTCGGCCCGGCCACGTCGATCGTCGTCACACCCTTGCCGGGACACGGTGTGCCCGCCGGGGCGCTGATCCTGCTGCGCACCGGCGACCAGGCTGCGTTCACCGAACAGGAAGAGATCTTCGCGCGGCTGTTCGCGGCCCGCGCGGGCGCCGCGATCTCGGCGGCTCGGATGTTCGCCCACCAGGCGTCGACGACCGAGACGCTCATGCGCGAGCTCCTCCCGCCGCGCCTGGAGCAGCTCGGCGGCGTCGAGTTCGCCGGGCGCTACCGGCCCGCTCAGGACGAGGACCGGATCGGCGGCGACTTCTACGACGTCCATTCCGCCGTCGACACCGACGGGGACGAGTCGCTGGCCGTACTCGGCGACGTCTGCGGAAAGGGTCTCGACGCCGCTGTCCTCACCGGCAAGATCCGGACGACACTGCGCGCGCTGCTGCCGATCGCCGAAGACCACCATCGGCTGCTGAGTCTGCTGAACGCCACACTGGTGAGCCAGGAGGACGGCCGGTTCGTCACCCTCGCCCTGGCCTCCGCCCGCCGGGAGGGCGACGCGGTACGGCTGCGCCTCACCTGCGCGGGGCATCCGCCGCCGCTGGTGGTCCGTTCGGACGGCGCCGTCGAAGAAGTCGGCACCGGCGGCAGCCTGATCGGCGTGCTCCCCGCGATCCGGACGACGTCGGCGGAGGTCCTGCTCGCGCCCGGCGAGAGCTGCCTGCTGTACACGGACGGCATCGTGGAGGCCAAGGGCGGCCCGCTCGGCGACGAGATTTTCGGCGAGGAACGGCTGCACGCCGTACTGGCCGAATGCGCGGATCTGGCGGCCGACGCGGTCGCCGAACGCGTGCAGATGGTGGCCGCGCAGTGGATCGGCCGCCGGTCGCACGACGACATGGCGGTGCTGGTCATCACCGCCCCCCGCATCCCCCGGAGGCCCGGGACCCCGTGACGGCCGAGTACTTCGAACGACTGTGGCAGGCGGTGACCGCCGGCGACGAGTACGCGGCCGGAGAAGTCGTGGTCCAGGCGCTCGGCGCCGGCCTCGACGCGGAGAGCGTGCTGCTGGACGTCGTCGCCGCCGTGCAGCGCAAGGTCGGTCACGAGTGGGCGGCGAACCGGCTCACCGTGGCGCAGGAACACGCCGCGACCGCGATCAACGACCGGGTGCTCGCGGGCTTCGGCTACGTGCTCCCCCGGCCGCGAAAGCACCGGGGCCGCATCGCGGTCGCGTGCGTCGACGGCGAATGGCACGCCATGCCCGCGCGCCTGCTGGCCGAGGTGCTGAAGGTCCGCGGCTTCCACGTCGACTATCTCGGTGCCCAGGTGCCCGCCCCGCATCTGGTCGCGCACCTGCACCGCACCGGACCCGACGCGGTGGCGCTGTCGGCTTCGCTGGCGACTCGCCTGCCCGCCGCTCACGCGACGATCACGGCCTGCCAGGCGGCCGCGACCCCGGTGATCGCGGGCGGGGCGGCGTTCGGGCCGGACGGCCGGTACGCGCGGCTGCTCGGCGCCGACGCCTGGGCGCCGGACGCGCGGGAGGCGGCCGATCTCCTGACCTCTCCCCTGCCCCGGCCCCGTACCGGGCATCAGCCCCTCGACGACCTGCCGCATCTGGCCGATCAGGAGTACACCCTCGTTTCCCGCACTTCGGATGCGCTGGTGAAGGCGGTCCTGGCCGGCCTCGATGACCGTGTCCCGGCGATGCGCGGCTACACGAGCCGCCAACGTCAGCACACCGCGGAGGACGTCGCCCACATCGTCGAATACCTGACGGTCTCGCTGTACGTGGGCGACGAGGAACTGTTCACCGGATTCCTCGCCTGGACGGCGGAAATCCTGTCGGCCCGCCAAGTCCCGGCCGGTTCCCTGCTGCCAGCGCTGGAACTGCTGCGCGGCGAACTGCACGACTTCCCTCGTTCGCGGGCGATGATCGACGCCGCGCACGCGCGGTTGGGCGGCACCCTCACCGCATGAAGAAGGGGGCCCGCCCCGTCAGGCGGACCCCCGTCGACCAGCAGATCAATCCCGGACGCCCTTCACCGCGTCCTTGATCTTCTCGCCGGCCTGCTTGACGTTGGCCTTCCCCTGCTCCGCCTTGCCTTCGGCTTGCCACTGCTCGTTGTCCGTGGCGTTCCCGACGGCTTCCTTGGCCTTGCCCTTGAGCTCTTCTACCTTGTTCTCGGCCTTGTCGTTCATCGTGCCTCCCTTTGTCGCCGATGCCTTCGGATACCCGGCTCTCTCCGCCGGAAACGGCGTATCCGCCGTGGCATCCGACACGTTTGGATCGGGGAGCGGCCTGATCGGCGGGTACGGGACTTCCTGGTTCGACCGCATAGGCCGTTATACATACTTTCGGACCTGCTCAGCGTACGGCGGTACTTGTTCCGCGCTTTCCGGTTTGTCCGGCGTCGAATCCGCTTGCGACACGAACTCTCGTTCCGGAAATTCGCAACGGCGCATATTTCGATCGATCGACCAGTTGGAATAATCGAATTTCTGGCGACGATTACCTCGCCATTACCAATACATTTACTTACTGGTCTTTTCGAGTGATCAACCCACATGATCACCTTTGCGGAAAGACAACCCGCACGCGTTACCGCTAGCATCGCACTGTTCCCCGGACAGACTCGGCACGTCCTGTTCGCGCTGTCTGCCTCATTCACGACTTTAGTCGGGAGGTCGCGAGCGTGCGCTCGCCACGAAAAGCCAACGGAAACGGCTCGAAAATCCATCACGACGAAGGCACGGCGACCACCGCCCTGCTGCGCCTCGGCCGTTATCTGACCCGCGCGGAGAGTTCCGCGGATCTGCATTCCGTACACCTGACCGGTGGCCGGGAAGGCGATGCCTTCTACCGCGATCGCTGGAGCCACGACAAGGTGGTCCCGTCGACGCACGGCGTGAACTGCACGGGTTCCTGCCGCTGGAACGTGTACGTCTCCGACGGGATCATCACATGGGAGAGCCAGGATCCCGATTATCCCTCCGTCGGCCCCGACAAACCGGAGTACGAACCGCGCGGGTGCCCGCGCGGCGCCTCCTTTTCGTGGTATTCCTATTCTCCGACCAGGGTCCGTTTTCCATACGCGCGAGGCGTACTGGTGGAAATGTACCGGGAGGCGTTGAAACAGCACGGCGACCCTGTCGTCGCGTGGGCGTCGGTGATGGACGACCCGATGAAGAGGCTGTCCTATCAGCGCGCCAGGGGAAAGGGCGGATTGGTCCGGGTCGGCTGGGACGAAGCCGCGGAAATCGCCGCCGCCGCGCATGTGCACGCCATTTCCCGGTACGGCCCTGACCGGGTCGCCGGCTTTTCGCCGATCCCGGCGATGTCCATGGTCTCGCACGCGATCGGGTCCCGGTTCATGGCGCTGATCGGCGCTCCGATGCTCTCCTTCTACGACTGGTACGCCGATCTGCCGGTGGCCTCGCCGCAGGTCTTCGGCGATCAGACCGACGTACCGGAATCCGCGGACTGGTGGGACGCCGCGTACCTGATGATGTGGGGCTCGAACGTCCCGGTGACCAGGACACCGGACGCGCACTGGATGGCCGAGGCGCGCTACCGCGGGCAGAAGGTCGTCGTGGTCTCCCCCGACTACGCCGACAACACCAAATTCGCCGACGAGTGGCTGGCCCCGCATCCCGGCACCGACGCCGCGCTGGCGACGGCCATGGGGCACGTCGTCCTCACCGAGTTCTTCGCCGAACGGCAGGTGCCGTACTTCACCGACTACGTCCGCCGCTTCACCGATCTTCCCTTCCTGGTGACGCTGACCGAACGGGACGGCGCGTACGTGCCTTCGAAGTTCCTCACCGCCGCCGACCTCGGCGACACCGGGGCCGCGGAGCCGGACTGGAAGACCGTGCTCGTCGACGACCGCACCGGGGAACCGGTCGTGCCCAACGGTTCCGTCGGTTTCCGCTGGAACGAGCACGACCAGGGCCGCTGGAACCTCGACCTCGGCGACGTCGTGCCACGGCTGAGCCTGCTCGCCGATCCTGGTCACGAAGGCGTCGAGGTACTCCTTCCGCGGTTCGACGCGGAAGGGGTCCTGCGGCGCGGGGTGCCCGCCGTGGAACAGGGCGGGCAGCTGGTCACCACGGTGCTCGACCTGCTGATGGCGCAGTACGGGGTGCGGCGCGGCGACCTTCCCGGCCGGTGGCCGTCCGGCTACGACGACCCGGCGGAGCCGTGCACGCCGGCGTGGCAACAGGAGATCACCTCGGTTCCGGCCGAACGCGTCACCCGCATCGCCAGGGAGTTCGCCGAGACCGCGGAGGCCTCCCGCGGCCGGTGCATGATCCTGATGGGCGCGGGCACCAACCACTGGTTCCACTCCGACACCATCTACCGTTCCTTCCTGGCGCTGCTCACGATGACCGGCTGTCAGGGCCGCAACGGCGGCGGCTGGGCGCACTACGTCGGCCAGGAGAAGGTACGGCCGCTGACCGGGCACCAGACCCTGGCAGGCGCGATGGACTGGATGCGGCCCGCCCGGCAGATGATCGGGACCGCCTACTGGTACCTGCACACCGGCCAATGGCGCTACGACGCGCTGCGCAACGACGAACTGGCCTCCCCGCTGGCGCCCGGGAAACTCGCCGGGACCAGCGCCGCGGACACGCTCGCGCAGTCGGCGCGGCTGGGCTGGATGCCCTCGTTCCCCACTTTCGACCGCAACCCGCTCGACCTCGTGGACGAAGCCGAGGAAGCCGGGCTCGACCCCGTCCGCCACGCCACCGCACAGCTCCGCGAAGGCAAACTGGGATTCGCCGCGGAAGATCCGGACGCGCCGGAAAACTGGCCGCGGGTGCTCACGGTGTGGCGGTCCAACCTGCTCGGCTCCTCGGCCAAGGGGCACGAATATTTCCTTCGCCATCTGCTCGGCACCGACGCGAACCTGCGTGGCGAAGAGGCGCCGCCGGACGCGCGGCCGAAAACCGTGAAATGGCACGACACCGCCCCCGCCGGCAAATTGGATCTCATGCTGGCAATCGATTACCGGATGACCAGCACCACCTTGTTCGCGGATCTCGTGCTGCCCGCCGCGACCTGGTACGAAAAACACGACCTCTCGTCGACGGACATGCATCCCTTCGTGCATTCGTTCAACGCCGCGGTCGACCCGCCGTGGCAGACCCGCACCGACTTCGAGGCGTTCCACACCATCGCGAAGCGGTTCAGCCAACTCTCCGAACGGCATCTCGGAGTGCGCAAGGATCTCGTCGCCACCCCGATGACGCACGACACCCCGGGCGAAACGGCGCAACCGGGCGGGGTCGTCCGTGACTGGCGCGATGGCGACGTCGAGCCGATCCCGGGTGTCACCCTGCCGCGGCTGACCGTCGTCGAACGTGATTACCCCGCGGTGGCGGCGAAGCTGGCCACGCTCGGACCGCTGCTGGAGAAGCTGGGCGCCACCAGCAAGGGCCTCACCTACGACGTCGGCGAGGAAGTGAACTGGCTGCGCGCGAAGAACGGCGTCGCGACGACCGGGGCCGCGCGGGGCCAGGCGTTGATCGACACCGACATCAAGGCCGCGGACGCCGTGCTCGCCCTGTCGGGCACCACCAACGGACGGCTGGCCACCCAGGGCTTCCGCGAGCTCGAAAAGCGTGTCGGCACCGAACTGGCGCATCTTTCCGCCGAACACGAAGGCAAGAAGATCACTTTCGCCGACACCCGGTCCCGTCCGGCGCCGGTGATCACCAGCCCGGAGTGGTCCGGCAGCGAGAGCGGCGGACGGCGCTACTCGGCGTTCGTGATCAACGTCGAACACGGGAAACCGTGGCACACCCTCACCGGCCGTCAGCACTTCTTCCTCGACCACGACTGGATGCACGAACTCGGCGAGGCGCTGCCTGTCTACCGGCCGCCGCTGGGTTCACAGCACCTCTCCGGCGGGGCGGGAGACGCCGCGGAGGTCACCGTGCGCTATCTGACCCCGCACAGCAAATGGTCGATCCACTCGACGTACCAGGACAATCTGCACATGCTCACGCTGTCCCGCGGCGGGCAGGGGATCTGGATGAGCCCGGCCGACGCCGAGGCCATCGGCGCTCGCGACAACGACTGGATCGAGGCGGTCAACCGCAACGGTGTCGTGGTGGCCCGTGCGATCGTCTCCCATCGCATGCCGGCCGGCACCGTTTTCCTTTACCACGCCCAGGACCGGGCGGTGAACGTGCCGCGCAGCGAGGCCACCGGAAAGCGCGGCGGCACGCACAACTCGCTGACCCGGCTGCTGCTCAAACCCACCCATCTGATCGGCGGCTACGCCCAGCTCTCCTTCGGGTTCAACTACCTGGGCCCCACCGGCAACCAGCGCGACGAGGTCACCGTGATCCGCCGCCGTTCCCAGGAGGTGCGTTACTGATGCGGGTCATGGCACAGCTGGCCATGGTGATGAACCTGGACAAGTGCATCGGCTGCCACACCTGTTCGGTGACCTGCAAACAGGCCTGGACCAACCGGGCGGGCACCGAGTACGCCTGGTTCAACAACGTGGAAACCCGTCCAGGACAGGGATATCCGCGCCGCTACGAGGATCAGGAACGCTGGAAGGGCGGCTGGGAGCGGACGGCGAAGGGCAGGCTGCGGCTGCGAGCGGGCGGGCGGCTGACCAAGCTCACGAAGCTGTTCGCCAACCCGGAACTGCCGGAGATCTCCGACTACTACGAGCCGTGGACCTACGACTACGCCACCCTGATCGAGGCGCCGCTGGGCGACGACGTGCCCACCGCGGCGCCCCGGTCGGCCATCACCGGCGAACCCACCCAGCCCACCTGGGGACCGAACTGGGACGACGACCTCGGCGGATCCACCGAACACGGCGTCAAGGACCCGATCGCCGAGAAGCTGCGCGAAGAACTCGGCATCAAGATCAAGTTCGAGTTCGAGCAGAGCTTCATGTTCTACCTGCCGCGGATCTGCGAGCACTGCCTCAATCCGTCCTGTGTGGCCAGTTGCCCGTCCGGCGCGATGTACAAACGCGCGGAGGACGGGATCGTGCTGGTCGACCAGGACCAGTGCCGCGGCTGGCGGATGTGCGTCACCGGCTGCCCGTACAAGAAGGTGTACTTCAACCATAAGACCGGCAAGGCCGAGAAGTGCACCTTCTGCTACCCCCGGGTGGAAGCCGGGCAGCCGACGGTGTGCGCGGAAACCTGCGTCGGGCGCCTGCGCTACATCGGCGTCCTGCTCTACGACGCCGACAAGGTCACCGCCGCCGCGTCCGTCGCCGACGAACACGACCTCTACCCGGCGCAACTCGATCTGCTGCTCGACCCGCACGACCCCGCCGTGATCCGGGCCGCCGAGGCGGCGGGCGTCCCGCACGACTGGCTCACCGCGGCCCGGCGTTCGCCGGTGTACCAGCTGATCCACGACTACCGGCTGGCGCTGCCGCTGCATCCTGAGTACCGCACGATGCCGATGGTCTGGTACATCCCGCCGCTGTCACCGGTGGTCGACGCGGTCAGCGGCAGCGGCCACGACGGCGAGCACCGCGACAACCTGTTCGGCGCCATCGACGCCCTGCGCATCCCGGTCGAGTACCTGGCGGAACTGTTCACCGCCGGGGACACCGCGCCGGTCCGGCGTTCCCTGCGGCGGCTGGCCGCGATGCGGTCCTACATGCGGGCGGTGAACCTCGGGAAGGAGACCGACGAGGACATCCCCGCTTCCGTCGGCCTCACCGGGGAGCAGATCTTCGCCATGCACCGCCTGCTCGCGCTGGCCAAATACGACGAACGCTACGTCATCCCCACCGCGGGGGTCGGACAGGCGCACGACCTGGAGGGCATCGCCACCCGGTGCAGCCTCGACGTCGACGGCGGTCCGGGGATGGGCGGCGGGGAGTCCACAGTGGACCTGGTCAGCTGGGACGACGGCGCCCGGCCGGACGCGCTGTTCCCGACGCTGCGGGGGCAGAGCCGGTGAAACTCCTCCGCCCCCGGGTCGCCGTGGCCCGAGATCACGCGGCGCTGCGTCAGATCGCCGGATGGTGCCTGCAATATCCCGACGAAGCCGTCCTCGGCAAACTCGGTCTGCTGCGCGCCTGCCTCGACGAGACCACCGGCCCCGGCCACGAAGAACTCTCCCGCACGGTGGCCTATCTCGGACAAGGCGACCCCGGCGAGCTGGCGTCGCACTACATCGAGGTCTTCGACCGGAAACCCCGCCGGACACTGCACCTGAGCTGGTTCCTCGACGGCGACACCCGCCGCCGCGGCGAGACGCTGGCCGCCCTGCGCCGGTTCTACCGCACCCACGGGTTCGCACCCGCCGAAAACGAACTGCCGGACTTCCTCCCCGTGATCCTGGAATTCGCCGCCGCTGCGGGCCCCGACGCCGCCGGGCAGGTGCTCACCCGCTTCCACCCCGCGTTGGCTCTCCTGCACCGCAATCTGTCCACTATGGACACGCCGTATCGCGACGCCGTCGCCGCGGTGCTGGCCACCCTGCCCGCCGTACCCACGCCGCCGCCCGCCGATCCCCCGGCCGAGCTGGTCGGCCTCGACCCGTTCCCCACCGGCGCCGGAGGTGGCCGATGAGTTCCGGACCGGACCTGCTGCTGTGGGGCGCCGCGCCCTACGCGTCGATCGCGCTGCTGGTGTTCGGCACGATCTGGCGATACCGCCACGACAAGTTCGGCTGGACGAGCCGGTCCAGCCAGCTCCACGAGTCCAGGATCCTGCGGGTGGCCAGTCCGGTGTTCCACATCGGACTGCTGATGGTCATCGGCGGTCACGTGCTCGGCCTGCTCGTGCCGAAGGGCGTCACCGAGTTCGCCGGGCTCGACGAACACGGCTATCACCTGATCTCGCTCGGGATGGGCAGTGTCGCCGGGCTGGTCGCGATCGGCGGGCTTGGTCTCCTGCTCTGGCGCCGGTTGCGGGTGCCCGGGGTGCGCCGTGCCACGTCGGTCAGCGACCGGTACATGTACGTGGTGCTCGTGCTGGTGATGCTCGCCGGACTGGCGAACACACTGGTCGACAACGGCCTCCGTGGCGGCTACGACTACCGCGAGACGGTCTCGCCCTGGTTCCGCGGCATCCTGCTCCTCGATCCCCAGCCGGCTCTGATGGCGTCGGCGCCGCTGGACTACCGGCTGCACACCGCGCTGGGCATGCTGTTGTTCGCGCTGTGGCCGTTTTCCCGGCTGGTGCACGCTTTCAGCGCGCCGGTGCGGTACCTCCTCCGCCCGTACGTGGTCTACCGGCGCCGCGCTCCCGGCGGCGTCGGCACCCGCGACCCGCGCCGTGGCTGGGAATGACCCGGATCCGCCGCACCGCCTATGTCGCGCTGAGCTCGTTCGGGTGCATCGTGCTCATCGGCCTGTGCGCGATGCTCTCCGGCGCGCCCCTGCTGTTCCCCTCGCTCGGGCCCACCGCGTTCCTGGTGTTCGCGAGCCCGCAGGTGCCCGGTGCCAGCCCGCGCAACACGGTGCTCGGTCATCTGGCCGGTGTCCTGGCGGGTCTCACCGGCCTGGCCGCCACCGGACTGCTCTCCGCCGCCCCGGACCTGACGCATCCCTCCTGGGCCAGGGTCGGGGCGGCCGCGATCGCGCTGGGGCTCACCTGCGCCGCGATGGCCGCGCTGGAGATCTCCCATCCGCCCGCCGGGGCCACCACCTTGATCATCGCGCTCGGCCTCCTGCACACCGCTCCGCAGATCGTCGCGATCCTGGTGGGCGTGATCCTCATCGCCCTGCTGGCCGTGCTGGTCAACAAACTGTTCGGCGTGCCCTATCCCTGGTGGCGCTCACCCGGGCCCGCGCCGGCCAAGGTGACCGACCTGGTGCCGTGAGTGAACCGTCGTCCCTCGATCGTGGATCGCCGTGGCCCTGAACGGCCGATGTGCCGTTACGGCTTCCGGTCCTATCGTTCGGACGCATGGCAAGCGACTTGCAGCGGCGCAAGATCTCGGGTGTCTTCGCCGCGATGGACGTCGACGGCGACGGTTTCCTCGATGAACGGGACTTCCAGGCCTTGGCCGAGCGCTGGGCGCGGCGGCGCGGCCCGGGTGACGAACGGCGCCTGACCGGCATCATGCTGAACTGGTGGACGACGCTGCTGGCGGCATCGGATCTCGACCGAGACGACAAGGTCACCCTCGACGAGGTCCTGCTGGTGGTGGACAAGCTCCCGGACATGCCCGAGGCCGTGACCGCGACCGCCGACGCGATGTTCGAAGCGATCGACGAGAACGGGGACGGCCTGATCTCCGCGGCCGAGTACCGCCGGTTGATCGAGGTGTGGAACGGCCGCCCCACCGACACCGACGCCACCTTCCCGCTGCTGGACTCCGACGGCGACGGAATGCTGTCCCGGGACGAGTTCGCCGCGCTGTGGCTGGAATTCTGGGCGGGTGACGACGCGGAGGCGCCGGGCACCCTGGTCTTCGGCCCGCTCGCCGCCTGACGGCTTTCGGGCGGACCCGGCGTCCATACGGGCCAGACCCGGCCGGCCGGCACGCCGCGAACGTCCTACCGGCTCAGGATGGCAGCCGTGGACGAGGTGGCCGAGCGGATCCTGGAGCGTGTCACCGGCACGGGCGCGCCCTGCGTCTGGGTGACCGGACCGGCGGGTGTCGGCCGGACCACGCTGCTCGCCCGGCTGTCCGAGCGGCTTTCCGCGTCAGGGCGAGAGGTTTCGACCGTGCGCTTCACACAGGACGGAGACCTCGCACCTGGGAGTCATCCATGGCCTCCCCCTGCCGTCGGCGACAGGCATGTGCTGATGCTCGACGACACCCAGTGGATGGGAAGCGACTCCCTCGCGGTCCTGGCGGCGTTGATCCGACGCTTGGACGGTACGTCCGCCCGGCTGATCTGCGCCACGCGAACGCCGGTCCGTGACGCGGCCGGGAGACTCGCCATCGTGCGGCGGTTACGGGTCGACGGTCTGGTGGATCCGGTGCGGCTGCTGCCGTTGAAGGCGGCGGAGATCACGCGGCCGGTCGTCGAGGCGCTGGGCGCCGTCCCGAGCGCCCTGCTGCGGGACCGGCTGCACGAACTCAGCCGGGGGGTGCCCGCGGCGTTGCGCCAGGCGCTGGACCTGCTGCGCGCGCAGGACGCGATCCGGATCGTCGACCGGCGCGCGTACCTCGTCCCCGGCACCGTGGTGCCGCTGCGATCCGTGCATCTGGACCCCGAGCTGCTCGCCGTCGCGAAGGCGGCCGCCGTGCTGCATCCGCTCGGTGCGGCGATGCCGTCACTGATCAGCGAGGTGCTCGCGCAGGATCCCGCGGAAACCCTGGCGATACTGGAAACCCTGCGAGCCGACGGGGTGCTGCACCGCGGCCGGGGCTGGCGGTTCACCGTACCGGTCGTGGCCTATGCGCTGATCGCCGAACTCGGCCCCTTCGAGCGCCGGCGCCTCTCCGCGGCCGCCGTCACCGCGTTGTGGAACGGGACCGCGCACACTTCCGCCCCGTACTATCTCCCCGATCGGATCGCCGAGGCGGGCAAACTGATCGACCCGCGGCGCGCGCTGGCCGAACTGCTCGACAAGGCGGCCTTCCTGCCGGACGACCAGACCACCCGCGGCGCGCGATGGCTGCGCGCCGCGGTCGAACTGACCGAGGACCGGCCGCAGCGGGCGAGGGTGACCCTTCTCCACACCATGTGGTGTCATCTGAACGGCGATCACGAACAAAGTCTCGCGGGAACCCGGCGGCTGCTGGAGGAATTCCCCGACCGCCTTTCCGCCGACGCCGCGCAGGAGACCCAGTCGATCGCCGTCTGCGCGCTGCACAACTCCGGCAACACGGCCGAATTGGCGAGGATCGCCACGAACCCGCCGGACTGGTCGGTGGCCTCGAGCGCGATCGCGTTAAGCCTGCTGGACCGCTGGGCGGAAGCGGCCGAACTGCTGGCGGAGAACGATTCCTGGCGCACCGAGTCGACGGTGTCCGCGATGCTGGGCGAACTTTTCGGCGGTCTCGCCGAGCTCTGGGCCGGTCGTTCCGCACGGTTCGGCACGAACCTGACCGAGCGCGAGCGATGGCCGTTGAGGACGGCGCGGCGGCACCGGAACGACCAGATCACCTCGTACGTCACCGCTTTGCTGGTGCTGGGCGAACGAGCACGCGCGGAAAAGCTGCTCTCCGACGAAGACTTCCCCGAAACCGGCCTGCGCGACAGCGAACGTTCGATGCTCGCGGTCATGCGCGGCCAACCCGCTCGCGCGATCGACTTCGCCCACCGCAGCGTGGCCGACCGCTCGCGGCGCGGCTACGACACCGGCTCGGCCGCGATGCACCTGTCGACCGTGTCGGTCCTGCTGTCACAGGGACGGTTCACCGCGGCACGGGAACTGCTGACCGCCGCCCGCGCCACCGCACCGATGCTGGCGCATCTGCTCGACATCGCGGAAGCCCGGGTCGACATGGCCCTCGGCGAAACCGACCGCGCCGCCAAACGCCTGCACGCGGCCACGTGCGGACTCGCCGTCGGCACGGACATCGCCTGGGCCGATCTCGCGGAACTCGCGTTGCGGAAGAACGACCGGACAGGGGCGCGGAAGGCACTCGACGCGCTGGAGGAACTCGCTTCCGCGATGCCGACCGGACGGGTGCTGCTGCATCGTCATCTGGTCCGGGCCTGCCTCGGCCAGGAGCCCGACGGCGAATGCCTGTGGCTGGCCCGCGAACGCGAACAGCCGTTCGAACTGGCCCTCGCGGCCGAACGCCTGGTGCGCCACCACGCGACGGATCCCAAGATACTGACCGAGGTCTACGGGACACTCGGCTCGCTCGACGCGCTGCTCTACCGCGCGCGGCTGCGGAACCTGATGCGGGACAACGGGATCGTGCCCCCTGGCGATCAGGAGGAAACGGCCGCCGAGAACGAGGACCTGCTGGCACTGCTGGCGGGCGAAGGACTGACGAACGAGCAGCTGGCGAAGACCCTGCAGACGAGCCGGAAAAGCGTGGACGGACGGCTGAGCCTGCTCTTCACCCGGACCGGTTACCGCTCCCGGGTCGAGCTGGCCACGGCGCTGCTGAACGGCCGATACGCCTCGTGAACACGCCGGACATCCGGGTGGCCGTCTACGCGGCCGACCCGCTGACCACGGCGGGACTGATCGGCATCCTGTCGCAGGCCGCGACGCTCGAAGTGGCCGCCGGCCGGGGCGCGGACGTGCTGGTGGCCGCCGAGGACCCGGCCGGACGAGAACTCCCCGTACTGCGGCGGGCGGTGGCCGAACTGGGCGCCGTGCCCGGCGTCCTGATCGCCGGGCCGCTCCCGCCGTCCGGCCACCGCTCGGCCGCGGACGCCGGGGTGCGCTGTCTGCTGCCGCACCGGGCGGCCCGGCCGGAACGGCTGATCGCCGAGGTCACGGCCGCGCGATCGGCGGCCGCGACCTCCGCCGGGCGGCTGGCCGCCGGATACGACGCCCTGGTGGAGGGCCCGGCGCTGTTCCACGAACGCGAGATCAGCGTGCTGCGGCTGATCGCGGAGGGCAAGGACACCGCGGAGATCGGCGCGGCGATGGGCTACTCCCAGCGCACCGTCAAGAACATCCTGCATCACGCGCAGCGGCGGCTGGCCCTGCGGAACCGGGCGGAAGCGGTGGCCGAGGCCATCCGGGCCGGGCTGATCTGAACGGTGACGCGTCCGCGGGAGAAACCTCTAGATCACCCCGGCCCGCACCGCGTACGCGACGGCGTGCGGCCGGTTCTTCAGCTTCAGCCGTCCGGTGATGCCCTGGATGATGTGCTTCACGCTGCGTTCCGAGTAGCTGAGCTCACCGGCGATCTCGACGGTGTCCTTCCCTTCGGCCATCAGCCGCAGCACGTCGATCTCCCGCGTGGTGAGCCCGGCGGTGTTGACGCCCATCGGGTCGAGCACCTCGCGTTGCAGCCGTTCGACGTGCTTGAGCAGTTCGCCGAGCAGGCTCGGCGGGAGCACCCCGCCGCCGGTGGCCGCCGCGCGGACGGCGTGTGCCAGCCGTTCGCCGGTCGTGGCCGACCGCGGCAGTACCGCCACCACCCGGCATTCGATGGCGGGCACGAGTTCCGCCTCGCTGATCTGGCTCACCACGAGCACCACCGGCTTGCCGCCCTCGGCGGCGAGCCGTCGCAGCCAGAGCACGATCTCCGGGGTCAGCCATTCGGCGGCGAACACCAGCACGTCGGTCTCGGCGCGCTGTTCCCAGTCCCGGATGTCGATCCCCTGCTGCGTGCCCAGCTGGCTGGCCAGGCCGGCCGTGGTGATCGGATCGGGCGCGTGTACCGCCACGGTGATCTGTCGGGTTTCCGTGTCCACTTCGTCCCCTCCGCTTGTCCGCGGCCCCAGTCGGATGGGACACATTCTGCGAAGGAGCTCTTCACGAACTCTCCACGAGTTCTCAACGAGGCGTGAAGGACTTCGTGGCCTGCTGAAACGCTTCGACGTACTTGGGAAGCTCGTCCAGGATCTCGCGGAGCCTGCCCTCGGGTCCGGTGTAGTCCGGGTCGGCGAGGAGGGCGTAGCCGAAGGCCAGCGTCCGCCGAAGCTCGGCGATGCGGGCTTCGGCCTCATCGGCGTCGAGCACCAGCCTGCCGTTTCGGGCGAGGCTGAGCAGGACATCACCGGCGAAGTGTTCCTGATCCTGGCTCACTGTCACAGCATGCACAGCCACGCATGCCTTGGACCAGTGCCGCAGGACACTCTGCCCCCGAGAACGCCGGGCTTTGCCCGGTCGCCCCTCGGCTGACCAGATGCCGAAAACCACATGAACGGACACCGAACCTCGCGGGCGTTCACGGACGTGAATCCACCCGTATCGAACTGTCAGGCAAAACCCGAGAATGCCTCATGACCGACGGCAGAAACCCACACGATGGGTGCCCGATTGATTGCGAAACCCACATCGGCGCCACTAGGATTTCCGCTGAGCAGGGCACTCTTTTCGGCAGTCGGAAGCACAGGCGGCAGGTCATGGACGAGGTTTCCTCGCTGACGGTGCGGCTGCTGGGCGGCTCCCCTGCCCGCCACGGCGACGGCGAGATAGCGCTGGGTCCCGCCCAGCGGCAGGCCGTGTTCGCCACGCTCGCCCTGCGCGCCGGCCAGCTCGTCTCCCGCAAGGAGATCATCGACGCCGTCTGGGGCGAGCGGCCTCCGGACAGCGCCACCGGCATCGTGTACACCTACGTCTCCGCGCTGCGCCGCGCGCTGGAGCCCGTAGGCGAACCACTCGTCGCCACGCGCGCCGGCTACAGCCTCGACCTGCCGAAGCAGCAAATCGACGTCCACGTCTTCGAAGCCGAGCTGGAACGTGCCCGCGCGCACCGGCTCGCCGGCGCGCACCGGCGGGAACTGGAGTCGCTGCGGTCCGCGCTCGGGCAGTGGCGGGGTTCCGCGTTGAACGGGATCCCCGGCCCGTTCGCCGAGTCCCAGCGCGCCCGGCTGAACGAATTGCGCATGAGCGCGCTCGAACGGCAGGCCGAGGTCGCTCTCCACCTGGGCGGCTACCGCGAACTGGTGGGCGAGCTCGCCGTGCTGGTCGAGCGCCATCCGTTGCGCGAGGGCCTGCACCGCATGCTGATCACCGCCTTGTTCCGGTCCGGAAGGCAGGCCGAGGCGCTGGCCGCGTTCGACCGCGCGCGCGAGACGATCATCGAGCAGTCCGGCCTCGAACCCGGCCCGGAGCTGCTGGCCCTGCGGCAGCGGGTCCTGGACGACGATCCGGCGCTGCACCACCAGGACCAGCCGGAGCGGCATCGGCCGACACAGGCCCTGCCCGAACGTCCGTCCACCTTCGTCGGCCGGGAATTCGAACTCGGCCGGATACGACGGCACCTGTCCGCCCTGCTGGACGAAGGCCGCGGCGGGACGGTCTGGCTGGACGGCGAGGCGGGCAGCGGCAAGAGCGCGTTCCTGGCGGAGGCCCTCGCCACGGCGAGGAGCCGCACGCGCTGGGTCGAAGCCGATGAGCTGACCGGCGCGGTCCCGCTGAGCCTCATCGCCGACTGCCTCGGCGGTGAAGCGCTCAACGACCTCGGCAAGACGGTCACCGAGCTGTGCGAAGACGGGCCGCGGGTGCTCGTCTTCGAAGATCTGCACTGGGCCGACGAGGAAAGCCTCCTCGCCTGGCAGCGGCTTCACCGGTTCACCGCGCACCTGCCGCTGCTGCTGATCGGCTCGGCGCGTCCGCTCCCCCGTCGCCGCACGCTCGACGTCCTCCGCTCGCGGCTCGACGGCGAGGTCGTCTCGCTGCCGCCGTTCGACGGCCCTGCCGTCGCCGCGCTCGCCGAGGAGACCCTGGCCAGGGATCCCGGCGAGGACTTCCTCGGGTTCGCCGCCGAGTACACCGCCGGAAACGCCGGCTACCTGTGCGAACTGTTCGCCGAGTTCGCCGACGGCCGCGAGCCCGCCACCTCGCCGCACAGCCGGCTGGCCGCCGTGGTGGAAGATCATCTCGCCACGCTTTCCGTGCCGTGCAAACGAACGCTGAATTCCGCCGCGTTGCTCGGTTCGTCGTTCACGGTCGCCGACTTGACGGGCGTCACCGGCCGCGAACTGCGGGCGCTCATCGGAGCGGTCGAAGAGGCGCTCGCCGCGCGGGTGCTGGAAGCCGAGGGAGAACGTCTGCGGTTCCGCGTCCCACTGGTGCGTTCGGTGTTCGCCGCGAACACCCCGCCCGCCATCCGTGCCGTGCTGCACCAGGAGATCGCCGCGACCATGGCGGGCTCCGGCGCGCCCGCGGACCGCGTCGCCGAGCAACTGCTCCAGGTCGGCGACGAATTGACGGCGCGCTGGATCCCGCAGTGGCTGCTCGACAACATCCGCGTGCTGTCCACCGGACCGGCGGTCGAACTGCTCCACTTGCTTTCCCACCAACGGAATCTCACCGAGGAGCAGCACCAGAGCCTGGCGGGCGAACTCGCCGCGCTGCTGCTGCCCGAATCGGGCACCGCGGCCTCCTGGACCGCCACTCGCGCACTGGGGCCCGCGCAGCCCTGGTGCGCGCCGCTGCACGCACTCGCCCGGGTGCGCAACCCGACCGGCCCAAGGACGTCCTAAACTGCGGGGACACAGTAGTGATCCGGCCACTTTCGGTGCATGACGAGAAATGGAGCCGGCGTGACGAACGGGCTGCGCGTCGAGCTGCTCGGGCCGCCTCGTGCCTGGCTCGAAGACGTCGAGCTGAAGCTCGGGCCCGCCCGTCAGCGCGCGGTCTTCGCCACCCTGGCGGGGCGCCGCGGCCAGGCGATCTCGCTCGGCGAGCTGATCTCGGACGTCTGGGGCGAGTCGGCGCCCGCCAGCGCCACCGGCAGTGTCCACACCTACGTCTCCGGTCTGCGCGGCGCGATCCGCAAGGCGGGCGGCGACGCGCACGAGGTGCTCAGTTCGTCCGGATCGAGTTACGTGCTGCGGCTGGACCGTGAAGCGCTCGACGTCAGCCGGTTCGAACAGGACGCGGCGGCCGCCCGGCGACTGCTCGCCCACGCCGATCAGCGAGGCGCGGCCGCGCGGCTCACCGCCGCACTCGGCCTGTGGCGCGGCGAGGCCTATTCCGGCGTACCCGGCCCGTTCGCCGAAGCGGAACGCGTCCGGCTCGCCGAACTCCAGCTGACCGCCACCGAACTGCGCGCCACGGCCCTGCTCGGCCTCGGCGACCACCGCGAACTGGTGGCCGAGCTGACCACGCTGGTGCGGCGGCACCCGTTGCGGGAATCGCTGCACGAGACGCTGATGCGCGCCCTGCACGCCAGCGGGCGTCAGATCGAAGCGCTCAGCGCGTACCGCGAGGCCAGGCGAATCCTCCGGGACGAACTCGGCGTCGAACCCGGTGCCCCGCTGCGTGATCTGCACCAGCGCATCCTGGATGGCAGCGAAAAACCTGTCACCGGATCGAAACCGGTTCCGGTCCGGGTCGTGCCGCCGCCGGTGGCCAAGGCGATCGAACGCGGCGGCCAGTGCCACCTGCCCGGCCGTGCCAGGCAGGTCGAACGGCTGGACGGGTTCGTCACCGACGTGCTCGCCGGCCGCGGCCGTCCGGTCTGGCTCGAAGGCGAACCGGGCATCGGCAAATCGGAACTGCTGATCGCCGGGCTGGCGGGCGCCGCGGCGCGCGGCTGCCAGCTCGCCTGGACCGCGGCCGACGAGCTACGGCAACGGTTCCCGCTGCAGGTGATCATGGAATGCCTCGGGGTGCACCACGGCGCGGCGGATCCGGCCAAGGCCGAACTGGCCGGTGAGCTGAACGCGGAACCCGCGCACGGGAACTGGGGCCCCGCCGACCCGATCTTGTCCACTGTGGACAAACTGCTGGCGCTGGTCGACGAGACCTGCGCCGCGGGCCCGCTGGTGCTGGTGATCGACGACCTCCACTGGGCCGACGAGGCGAGTGTGCTGCTGTGGCAGCGCCTGGCCGCGGCCACCCGCCAGCTGCCGCTGCTGCTGGTCGCCGCCACGCGCACCGGGCACGGCCGCCGGGACCTGGCCCAGCTGCGTCGCGGGATCGAGGCGAGGGACGGCGAGATCATGCCGGTCGAGGTGCTGACCGACGACGACATCGCCGCCGTGTTCGAGGTGATCCTCGCGGCGAAGCTCGGGCCGAGCCTGCGCCCGCTGGTCCGGCGCGCGGCCGGTAATCCGCTCTACGCGAGGGAAATCGCGCACGACCTGGTCCGGACGGGTGCCGTGCGGATCAAGGACGGCGTGGCCGAGGTGACGGTGGACGGCACCGAGAACGCGCCGCGGTCGCTGCTGGCCGCGGTGGGCCGGACACTGGAAACCCTCGACCCGGTCACGACCGGGATCCTGCGCACCGCGTCGCTGCTGGGCGCGGAGTTCGCCGTCGAGGACCTCGCCGCGCTGGCGGACAAGGGCCCGCTGGAGGTCCTGCAGGAGCTGGAGCCCGCCACCACCGCGGGCGTCATCGAGTACGCCGGTGACAAACTCGCCTTCCACCATCCGTTCCAGCGGCAGGCGCTCTACGGCGGCATCGCCGAGCCGGTCCGCGCCGCGTTGCACCGGCGCGCCGCCGAATCGCTCGCGCGGGCGGGCGCGCCGATCAAACGGGTCGCCGAGCAGCTGGCGGCCGGGCCGGTGCCGTTCGACCCGTGGCTGGTGGGCTGGCTCACCGCCAACCACGTCGCGGTGTCCAACCGTGCCCCGCATATCGCGGCCGATCTGCTCCGCGGCGCGCTCGACAGCACGGTGCCCACCGGCGAGCAGCGGGAGACGCTGATCGCCGCGCTGGTGCGCGTGCTGTTCCGGCTCGAACAGGATCCGGAGGCCGAGGCCGAACAGGCGGTGAAGACCGTCCGCCACAAGGCCGATCTGGCGCAGATGCGGCACGTCCTCGCCGCGCTGCGGTACCGCCGGGGTGACACGCCCGGCGCGATCGAGGCGCTCGCCGACACCGCGGACGATCCGTCGATGCCGGAACTGTGGCGCACGAGCACCCGGACGCTGCTCGCCAACTTCCGGCGCGGAACCCTCGACGATCTCGACGAGACCGAACGGATCGCGCGGGGCCTGCACGCCGAGGCCGTCGAAGCGGGTGAACGGTATCCCGCCGCGCACGCGCAGCAGACGCTGTGGCTCGTGCACTCGATCCGCCGCGAGCACGACCGGGCCCTGACCGCGATCGACGCCGCGCTCGAAACCACCGGCGACGAGGCCGACCTGGCGACGCTGCGCTTCGACCTGCTCGACAACCGCCTCTTCACCCTGCAGAACCTCGACCGGCTCGGCGAGGCGGACGCCACGCTCCACGCCGGGTACGAGACGGCCGCACGGCACGGCCTGCCGACCGGTCCGCAGGTCTCGGCGGCCGTGCACTACTACTGGACCGGTCGCTGGGACGAGGCGCTGGCCGAACTGGACTCCGTCACCGAGGACGGCCCGGCGATCACCTTCTACGGTGTCCGCGAGCCGGGCGCCGCCGCCCTGCTGCTGCACGGGGTCGCCGCCCTCATCGCGGGCCATCGCGACGAACGCGTCTCCGTCCGCGCCCATCTGGAAGCGGCCGAGGCGCACTCGCCGTCGAACTCGTCCGAGCGCGAGAGCTGCGACTTCTACCTCGCGGCACAGGCGATGGCCGCGGAACAACGCGGCGAACTCGACGACGCGCTGCGACTGTTCGCGCCGGTGCTGCGCCCCGACTACGCCCGGATGATGCTGCGTCACCAATGGCTTCCCGACGTCGTCCGCGTCGCGCTCGCGGCAGGCGACGACGCCGTCGCGCGGGAAGCGCTCGCCGTCTGCGCCGAGGAGGCGAGCCAGGAGACCGTGCCCGCCAGGGCCACGGTGGCCGCCCTCCGATGCCGGGCGCTGATCGACGGCGATCCCGAAGGCATGCTGGCCGCGGCCGATCATTACCGCGAGGTCCGCCGCCCGATCGAACTCGCGGCCGCGTTGGAGGACGCCGCCGAACTGCTCGGCCGCGCCGGTTACCTCGAAGCGGCCACTCGCTCGCTCACCGAAGCGTGCGAGGTACTCGGGCCGGTCGGGGCCACCTGGAGCATCCGCCGGGCGGAAAGCAGGTTGCGCCGCTACGGCGTGCTCAGCCGCGCCGAGCGGGGTCCCCTGCACAGCGGGGCGCTGTCCCCGCTGGAACTGCGGGTCGCGCGGCTGGTGGCGGCGAAGCTGTCCAACCCGGAGATCGCCGCGGAGCTGAGCCTGCCCAGGAGGACGGTGCAGTCGCTGGTGTCCAGGGTGCTGACCAAGCTGCACGCCGATTCCCGCCTGACCGTCGGCGATCAGCTGCCGAGAAGACTCGCGTGACCGCGTTCATCACCGTACGACCGAGGAGAACCATGACCCGCGTGCTGGCCGGCTTGACGGCCCTCATGCTGCTGCTCACCGGCTGCTCGGGCACGCCGGAATCCGGCGGTCCGCTCAAACTCACCGTCGCCACCTTCGGCGAGTTCGGGTACGAAAAACTCTTCGACGACTACGAGAAGGCGCATCCGGGGATCACCATCGAGGGCCGGGTCGCCGACTTCGAGACACATCACCGCCAGCTCGCGACCGGGCTCGGCGCCGGACGCGGCAGCGCGGACGTGGTGGCGATCGAGGAGCAGTACCTCCCCAAGTTCCGCCAGTCAGGGGACAAGTTCACCGATCTGTCCGAGTTCGGCGCGCAGGGTCTCCGCGAGCAGTGGCCTGCCTGGAAATGGGACCAGGGCACCGCCGAGAACGGGAAGTTCGTGATGGGCCTCGGCACCGACATGGGCAGCCTCGCCCTCTGCTACCGCCGCGACCTGTTCGCAAACGCCGGCCTGCCGACCGATCGCGACCAGGTGGCCGCGCTGTGGCCGACCTGGGAGAAGTTCGCCGAAACCGGCGAGCGGTTCAGTGCCAAGGCGCCGGACGACGTCAAATTCGCCGATTCGGCGGGCACCGTCTACACGGCGATGCTCAACCAGGCTCAGGAGAACTACTTCTCCAAGGACGACAAGTTCATCGCCGACACGAACCCCAACGTGCGCAAGGCCTTCGAGCTGGCGGGCGGGATGGCGCTGAAGAAGGAGACCGCGGCGGTCACCACCTTCACCCAGCCGTGGACGGTCGCGATCAAGCAGAGCCGGTTCGCCGCCATCACCTGTCCCGCCTGGATGCTCACCCAGATCGAAGAGGCGGGAGGCCCGGAGCTCGCGGGCAAGTGGGATGTCACCTCGGTTCCGGGCAAGGCGGGCAACTGGGGCGGCTCTTTCCTGACCGTCCCGAAGCAGGGCGCGCACCGCAAGGAGGCTTACGACCTCGCCGTCTGGCTCACCGCGCCCGAACAGCAGAAACGGATCTTCCTGGAAAGCGGGCTGCTGCCGAGCGCGCTGGGCGCCTACCAGGACAGCGCGGTGCTCTCCCACACCAGCCAGTACTTCAGCGGCGCACCGATCGGCAAGATCTTCGCCGCGTCCGCCGAGGCCTTGCGGCCGAACTACCGCGGGCTGCGCGACGGTGAGGTGAGGCCGGTCTACGGGCACGCGCTCGGCCGCGTCGAAGAGGGAAAGCAATCGCTCGACCAGGCGTGGAACCAGGCCGCGACCGAAGGCCGCGCCGCGGCCGCCAACTGAGTGGAGGCGGCGTGACACGCGGGTTTCCGGCCGGGTTCCGTTGGGGCACGGCCACGGCGGCATACCAGATCGAGGGATCGACGACGGCGGACGGCCGCGGACCGTCCATTTGGGACACTTTCACCGCGCGGCCCGGTCTGGTGCTCGACGGCGCCACCGGCGACCCGGCCTGCGACCACTACCGGCGCTACCGCGAGGACATCGGCCTGCTGAGCGGACTCGGCGTGCCCTACTACCGGTTCTCCGTCGCGTGGTCGCGGGTCATGCCGGACGGCCGCACGGTCGAACCACGCGGCCTCGCCTTCTACGATCGCCTTGTCGACACGTTGCTGGAACACGGGATCACCCCGATGGTGACGCTCTACCACTGGGACCTGCCGGAGGCGCTGCAAGCGGAAGGCGGCTGGCCGAACCGTGATCTCGCGAGTCTTTTCGCCGACTACACGCTGACCGTCCACAAAGCACTCGGCGACCGGGTGCGGCAGTGGACCACGATCAACGAACCGTTCTGCGCCGCCTTCATCGGCTACGGCAACGGCGACCACGCGCCGGGCATCCGGGACGAGGGAGCCGCGCTGGTCGCCGGGCACAATCTCCTGCTCGCGCACGGCAAGGCCGCGCAGGCGCTGCGGGCGAACGGTGGCGAGCAGGAAGTGTCCATCGTGCTCAACTTCGCCCCCGTGCTGACCGATGTGGACGATGCCGCGCACCGCGAGGCCGCGCGCAAGTTCGACTTCCTGCACAACAGGTTCTTCCTCGATCCGCTGCTCGGCCGCGGCTATCCGCCCGAACTGCTGGCGGATCTGGCGCATCTCGGCACGCTGGAACCGGCGATCGCCGACGGCGATCTGGAGATCATCGCGCAGCCGCTGGACGTCCTTGGCGTCAACTACTACGCGCCGGCCCGCGCGGTCCCGCTGGAAGACCCCGAGGCCGACAGCAACTGCCCGCTGCCCGGCCTGCGCGGGATGGACGTCCAGCCGCCTCGCGGCGAACTGACCTCGCTCGGCTGGGAACAGCGGCCGGAGTGCTTCACCCGGCTGTTGCTGTGGCTGCACGAACACTGCCCCGGTCTGCCGCTCGTGATCGCCGAGAACGGTGCCGCGTTCGAGGACGAGGTCGTCGACGGCCGGGTGCACGACGAAAAACGCGTGCGGTATTTCGCCGAGCACCTCGCCGCCGTGCACGACGCGATCGAAGGCGGTGCCGACATCCGCGGTTACATGGCCTGGTCGCTGCTGGACAATTTCGAGTGGGCCATGGGGTACACGCAGCGGTTCGGCCTCGTGCACGTCGACTTCGACACCCAGGAACGGGTGCTCAAGGACAGCGCCCGGTTCTACGCGGACGTGGTGGCGCGGAACGGTCTCTAGCGGTTCCGACAGGGCGGGTCTGACGTCGCCGGAAAACGGCGACACTCCTCGAGGACTGCCGGTGGCCGACCGGCAACTTCGAGCGAGCCATCGATACACACCGGTTCGGCCTCGCGCACGCCGATGCCGACACCCAGGAACCAGTAACCAAACACATGGCGGCACCCAACAGTCTTCAGCCGTTCCGACACAGCGGACCTGACATCGCCAGAAAACGGCGACACTCCTCGAGGACTATCGGTGGCCGACCGGCAACTTCGAGCGAGCCATCGATACACACCGACTCGGCCACGCACACGCCGACTTCGACACCCACGAACCAGTAACCAAACACATGGCGGCACCCAACAGTCTTCAGCCGTTCCGACACAGCGGACCTGACATCGCCG
>NZ_AOHO01000053.1 GCF_000342005.1 Amycolatopsis decaplanina DSM 44594 | reverse complement strand
CCATGCCGCCTCGCCTGTCAAAGCCCACGAATGTCCCGGAGAATCACGGGCCTTTGATCGACCAGCTGTGGAACTTCTACGTCGCTGCGGACGGTCCCCCGATCCGCCGGATCGCTGAGGCCATTGAGGAACTGGACGACGAGCAGCGGAAGGGCTCGGCCAACCACGAGACGGTGCGTCGCACCCTGAGCGCTCTCGCGCTGCCTCAGTGGCAGACCGTCGAAGTGCTCTTCCTGGCGCTGTGCCGGATCGCCAACGTCGACCCGGACGACGAAGCCGAAAGCTACGGATACGAGGATCCGGGGACACACCGGCAAGAACTGCGCGACGCCTACCGCCTGGCCCGATTCGGCCACCGACACGGGCTGCCCCGGACCCGAACCGAGAAAGCCCAGCAAGAACACGAAGCCAACGCCCGCCGCCAAGGCACACCGGCAGATGACCCGTGGACGTCAGCTCCGCCCCGAGGCGGGGGATTCGCCGACGAACCGCCGTTCTAGCCGCCCCTGCGCGAGAAAACTGTCCAGCGCGCGGAGTCCGCTAAGTGAGAGACCCACTGCGGTGGCATCCTTCATCGAATGGATCAGACAGGCGTCCTGAACTACGCCAAGAAGCTCGCCGAGAAGCTTCGTGAGCGCATGCGCTGGCACGACTTGGGTGAAGGCGCCGGCTACTGGAAGGCCGCGCGGCCCGAAGACTTCATGGCCATCGTCGCC
>NZ_AOHO01000052.1 GCF_000342005.1 Amycolatopsis decaplanina DSM 44594 | reverse complement strand
CACTTTCGGGACATCCAACGTCGCGAAAGTGGCTTTCGCGACACGCCCCCACACCACGCCACGTTTGCCTTACGGATCAATAGAACCGTCTTTACCACTCACGACCCCCGTGCGGAACTGTGCATATGAGCATCAATCGAATATTTCGCCGCCAAGCAGCGTCCCATGTGGACACTCGGTGCACGGGCGGCCCGCTCACGGGTGGCTGGGAATCGTTGCGGGGCTGAAGGGGACTTTCCCCGCATGTGATGCGGGAAAAGCGCCCTTCACCGCGTGAGACGAGGGGAAAGTCCCCTTCAGCCCACCCCGGCAGCCGTCGCCGGTGTATTCGTCACCTTGACCGGCAGCGGAGCGCCGTATTCGACCCGCACCCCACGCTGTCGCGCCGCCTCGACGATTCCGGGAATGGCGCGCTCGGCCAGCGCGGCGATCGTCAAGGCCGGGTTCACGGTGAGCGCGCCGGGAACCGCGGAGCCGTCGGTGACGAAGATCCCGGGGTGGTCGCGCAGTTCGTGCCGGTCGTCGAGGGCCGAGGTCTCCGGGTCGTCGCCGATCCGGCAGGACGCGAGAGGGTGCACCGTGTAGGCGCCGACCACGTCATTGGTCCACGGCATGACCTTGGCCAGCCCGTCGCGCTCCAGGATCGACTTGACCTCGGCGTCGGCCATCGCCCAGCCGCGCAGGGTGTTCGGCGTCGGGTCGTAACGCAGCGACCCGCGGCCCAGCATCTGCTGGGATATCCGGTAGGCGTTGCCGGTCGGCGGCGGCGGGCCGAAAACGCCCTCGTTGTCGTCCTCGGTCATCAGGAAGATGGTCAGCCAGGAGCGCCACTTGCTGAGCATTTCCTTCTTGCCGAGGCCGAACCAGGCCGGGCCGGTGGCGTCGGGTGCCTGGGCCAGGATCGTGCCGAGCCCCGGTGGGAAGTACAACTGTTCAAGGGAGAAGCGGGTGTACTCCGGCCGCGAGCCGTCGAGCTTGTCCCAGTTCGCCACCACCGGGCCCTTGCCGATCTGGTTCGCGGCGTAGGCGGCCCCGTCCTCGCGGGACAGACCGAGCAATTCGCTGACACGGTCTTCGTTGATGACCGCGGTGTTGAGTCGCTCGCCGTTTCCGGAGAAGTACCGGCCGACCGCCCGGGGCATCGGCCCGAGCGCGGGTTCGGAGCGTTGGAGGATGACGGGCGTGGCCGCGGCGCCCGCCGCGAGAACGACGATCTTGGCGTCGATGGTGCCGCCGGGTTCCTGGATCCGGTAGTCCACCTCGTCGACGAGGGTGTAGTGGATCCGGTAGTCGCCGTCGTCGTTCCTGGTGATCCGCTGGACCTCGTGGAGCGGGCGGATGTCGGCGCCGTGGCTGACCGCGCCGGGGATGTAGTTGAACAGCAGCGACTGTTTGGCGTCGAAGCGGCAGCCTGCCATCATCCAGTTGCAATTGGTGCACTTCGCGGCGTCGATCCCGACCGGAACGGGGTTCGCGGTCCGGCCGGAGTGATCGCACGCCGCGGCCCACAGCCCGCCGGCGTAGGTGACCTCACTCCAGTCCTGCTTGCGAACCGGCACCACCTCCGACACCCGGTCGTACCACGGGTCCAGCGTGTCGCGGCTGATGGCCGCGGGCCACATGCGGCGCCCGATACCGCCGTGACGGTCGAAGACGAATCGCGGCGCCCTCGGCAGCGCGGCGAAATACACCACACTGCCCCCGCCGACACAGTTTCCGCCGAGCACGCTCATACCGTCGCCTGCCACGAAATCGAAGACCCGGGTGTAAGACTTGCCGAGCAGATAATCGTGGTCGAAATCCTCACCGGAAAGCCATGGCCCGCGTTCGAGAACGACGACGTCCGCCCCGCCCGCGGCCAGATGGTAGGCGGCGATGGCGCCACCGAACCCGCTGCCGACGACGACGACATCGGTCTTCTCGGTCGCGCTCATGCCAAGCTCCCTGATTCGGTGGTGTCCGGATGCGACTTCGCCAGCACCCGGCCGTACGAGTAGTTCGGGAATCTCCACAAGCCGTCGGTGTCCGGTTTGGCGAAACCCATCGAGAGCAGGCCGGGGTGTCCTTGCTCGAGCGCGTCGGTGATGCTCATATGCGCGGCGCTGTCGTAGGCCATGTTGCTGAACAGGGCGAGCAGGACCCACCCGTCCTTCTCCGGATGACCCGGTTTGGTGAGTCGCTCCACCAGAGCGGTCCGTTCGGGGAACCCCAAGGCCACGAAGGGCGGAACGGACTCGTCCAGCGTGAGGCCGAGCTCATGCGCATAGGCCGTCGCGTGCCCGTTGAGCGCCGCCGAAAGCGGGCCCAGGCCTTCGGAAACACCCGTGGCGTCCCACTCGAGCAGTTCGATGGCACCGGCGGCGACCGCGCCGCCCCCTTCCGACACACCCGCGATCGCGCGGTCGTCCGGTGATCGTTTCTCTCCCGGAATGATGGTGTCCGCGAACGCTTCGAGCGTCATTGTCTGAAGCTGATAGTCATCCATTTTCCGATACCCTCGTCATCTGACCGGAGTTCTGCGGGGGATTCACGACTCGTGTGCCGGGTGGACGGTCATCGGCAGGCCACCGCGAACACGCAGCGACAACATCGGTTCCGCGACGGCTTCATATCCCGGTCGCTTCTTCAGGCGCAGCTCGCGGCTGATCATCGCGATCACGAACACCGCTTCCATCATGCCGAGATTGCTGCCGACACAGAACCGAGGACCGGCCCCGAAGGGGATGTAGGCATACCGCGGACGGTTGCCGCTGTTCTCCGTGGCGAAACGTTCCGGCGCGAAGCGCTCGGGGTCGTCCCAGAACTCCGGATGCCGGTGCAGCGTGTAGGGGCAGACCACGACATCGGCGCCGGCCGGGACCGGGTAGCCGCCGACGTCGTCGACCTGCTGGGCCTGCCTGGTGAGGATCCACACCGGCGGATACAGCCGCATGACCTCCTCGACCACCATGGTCGTGTAGGTCAGCCGGTGCAGGTCCTCGTAGGTCGGTGACCGGTCGCCGAGCACCTCCACCGCCTCGGTGCGCAGCCGCTCGAACACCTCCGGATGCCGGTCCACCAGGTGAAAGGTCCAGCCCAGCGTGCTCGCGGTCGTCTCGTGGCCCGCGAGCAGCAGAGTGACCAGCTCGTCCCGCATCCGCCGCCTGGCGACCTCCGGCCGCGGCTCCTCCCGGGTCGAGCCGATCAGCCGGGTCAGCACGTCGTCGCCGTCGACGCGCGGGTCGGCCTTGCGCTCGGCCACCAGTGCCTCGACGATCCGATCGAGATCCCTGCGCGCCTTCCTGAACCGCAGCTGCTTCGGCAGCGGGATCCACGTCGGCACCATGCTCAGCGAGACCATCTCGAACATGGCCTGGTCCTGCACCGCCTCGAACGAATGCCCGATCGAGTCGAACGTACCCAGATCGGCGTCGAGCAGTGAGCGCCCGAGCACGCCGAGAGTGAGCCCCGTCATCTCCTCGACGACATCGACGGGGCCACTGCCCACACGCGCCCTGAGCCTGCCGACGAGTTTGCCGGCCTCGTCGGCGACGACCCCCGCCTGCGCGGCGATGCGCTTGTGCTGGAACACCGGCTGGATTGTTTTCCGCTGCTTGCGCCACAGCTCGCCCTCGCTGGTCAGCAATCCGTCGCCGAGCGCGCGTTTCGCCTGGACCAGGCCGATTCCCTTGTGGTAATTGCCACTGTTGTCGGCCAGCACGTGCTTCGCGTATTCCGGATGGTTGAAGAAATAGAGCGTCTTCGGCCCGATGGCTATCCTGGACGCGTCCCCATAGGTGTCGGCCGCCGATTTCATCAGGGCAAGCCGGTCACCGACGAGTTTCCTGAGCAGACCGAACGTCTGGGTACGCGGCGGGCCGGACAGCGACCGGGTCCGCTGTGGCGCGACGGTCATGTCCGCACTACCTTCTTGTCCTCGCCCGCCCCGTCCAGGGTCGCCGGCGGCGCGGGGGTCAGCGAGGCGACCACCTTGCCGTCACCATTGGTCTCCGGTGCGACGGCCTCGGCCCGTTGCTTCGCCTCGAACTCCTCGCGGGCCTTGTTCGAGAAGTGCAGGCCCCACAGGAACAGGCCTCGGATGAGGCAGACGATCGCCGTCGCGAGGAAGATGCCGTAAGCGATGTGCGCGACCATCAGGAAGCCGTAGATGATCGCCACGCCGGAACCGAACGCGATCTGTGAAGCCGGTTTCGACGGACTCGTTCCGGGGTCGGTCACCATGTAGTTGGTGAACAGGATGAACGCGACCCCGGTCATCATCCCCAGCGCGGCGGGTATGGACGTGTCGAAGAAGACGCCACGGACGACCGCCTGCAGCGCGAAGGTGATCAGCCACGCGCCGATCAGCCACATCCGGCCGGTGAGCTTCCCGTTGAGCATGGTGCCACCGAGGATGATGATCGCGGGCACCAGCCAGTCCACGAATCCCGAGACATTCTCGGTGAAATGGTACGGCGGCGCGATGTTCACCCAGGGGAAGATCAGCAGCAGCACCGTGATGCCGAAATTCGATGGGTTCATGTAGTGCCTCAGCCTGCCCCGCACCGGGGCGCGGAGGATCCACTTCGTGCCGACCGCGACCACCACACCGAAGATCAGCACCCAGATCCGGTCGTTGACGTAGATCAGCATGTTCATGGCGAGGCTGGTGATGTGCGCCGGGTAGAGGAACTCCACCATCCCGCGAACGCCCCGGCCGGCGTAGCGCGGTGCCCGATGGTCGACTCGGGCGGCGAGCGCCTCCAGGCCGATCTCCACGGTATAACCGGTCAACAGCGCGACGAACGGCCAGATCCACGGCTGTTCGAAGCCCAGCAGCGCGTAGCCGATGATGTTGAACACCGAGATCGACATCGCGAAGTTGCGCAGTGCGATGGTGACCTTGGGATCATGCCGCGGAGGCGCCGCGGTGCTTGTTGCGTTGTCAGCCATGCCGATCACTTCTCCTTGGCCTGGGCGCCCAGCCGCAGGGTGTGCCGGCCGGGGGTCAACTTCAGGTCCTGCTCGTGGATCTGCCCGCTCCGGTCGCGCCACTTCAGGTGCACCTGGACCGGGCCGTCGACGTTGTCGCCGAGGCCGACGTGCACCTCGTTGCTGCGCTTGCCGGAGTGGCCACCGCCGCCGTCGACGCGGCTGACGAGCTTGCGCCCGTCCGCGGTCGTCACCGTCACCTGTGTGCCGACGGCCGGCGTGCCGGGAGCCTGCCGGGCTCCGGCCGCGGATTCGGTGTCGTGGAACAGGCTCAGCCCGAGGTAGGCGCCCGTGTCCTTGGCGACGTTGTGGTAGAAGACCGGCTGGTCCCACTGCCGGGCCACGGCGAAGTCGAGTTTGCCGTCACCGTCGGAGTCACCGGTCGCGATGCCCCGGGTGGGCACCGGCACGTCGAGCCTCAGCGCCGCGGAGACGTCACCGTATGTTCCGTCGGCGCTGCGGGCGTAGAAGGCGAGACGCTGGCTACCCGCGATGTCGTCGCCGTGGTTGACATTCGGCCACGCCTTGGGGTTGGACAGGATCCCGTCGTTGGCCGTGGCCAGCTCCTGCAGCTGCGGCCACCGGTTCACCTGGCCCTTGACGAACCCGGTCGCCTGGGCGATCTCCAGGACGCCGTCATTGTCGAAGTCGCCCGTCTTGACGTCCCAGCCCCACCCGGACCACGCGGTGCGCGACGGCCCGCTGGCGTCGGCGAACGGCGGAGTGCCCTCGGCGAGCTTGGCCTTCACCTCGGCCTGGTCCTTGGCCGTGTTCATGAACTGGAAGTTGCTCTCCTCGATCCCCCACGAGGTGGTGATGTTGCTGACGAACATGTCGTACAGACCGTCACCGTCGAGATCGCCGAAGTCGATACCCATGCCCTTGAACGAGTCGATGCCGACCTGCTTGGACTTGGGGACGACCGGCGAGCGCACGTCCTTCACCAGGGAGAACTTCAGCTTGCCCGGAGTGGACTGGTTGTACAGGAGGTTGTCCGGCCCGAAGTCGTTGGCGAGGTAGAGCTCCGGAAGGCCGTCGCCATCGAGGTCGTTGGCCGCCGCGCCCAGCTCCCACCCCTTCGACACGTCGACCGGCAGCGCGTCGTCGACCCGCTGATAACTCACCGCCGGGCTCGCGCCCGCCGTCGCGCCGGTCCAGCGGAAGAAATAGTCCTCGCCGCCGTTGTGGGCCGCCGACATGGAGTCGTTCATCTCGACACCGCCGGACACCCGGTCGTCGAGTACCGGCCCGTGCGGGAAATAGTTCGTGATCAGGATGTCGCCGTGCCCGTCGCCGTCGAAGTCGTCGAAGGCGACCGCGTTGGTGTTCCACTGCGGCCCGGTGTACTCGCCGCCGCCGTTGCCCGCGACGAGTTCGGTCGGTGTGAACGCGGCGGAGGTGAGCGCGATCGCGTCCGGCTTGGCCAGGAACACGATCGGGGTGCGTCCCCAGTAGTAGACCAGCAGGTCGGTCCGGCCGTCTTCGTTGAAATCGCCCGGCAGACAACCCATCGGCGCGATGTGGTCGTTCATCGGCAGCGGGCTCGTCGACAGTGCGAACGGCGCGTAACGTTCCGACTTCGCCCCCGGTGTCGGGGTGACGACCACCTGGTCGATTCGGGGATCGGTGACGCAGAGATCGTTGGCGAGGCGATCACCGTCGACATCGTTCATCGCGATGGCGGCGCCCACCGAAGAGATCCACGCGTCGATGTGCCGGTAATCCTTGTTGACCTTGCGGATCTCCTTTTGCGGAAAACCGCTCGGCATCGCGATGGAAATCGGAGTGAACTCGAATTTTCCGGCGAGGTTCGCCGTCTCCGCGGCGGAGGTCGCAGGCTTTTCGGCGACCACGAACATGGCCGCCATCAATACCAGCGCGACCACACCTGGTAGCTGCTTGCGCAACCAGCCGGCTACTGACTTCACTGACTGACACCTCCTAGAGAGACGAATTCTCCGGCGATACGCTTACGCCACACCTCGAAGGCGGGTGACTCGCCGTCGACGACTTTGTCAGGGCGGAGGTCCTGGGTGATCTGCGCGGCTTTCTCGGCGGAGAAACCACACAGGACCCGAGTGGCCATTTCGGTGTGCGGGACAAGCAATCCGGCTCGGATTCGCGCTTCCGCCCCGAACGCGCTGCCCTGTGCGACCTGGGGACGGAATGAGCCCGCCCGGTCCGCGAAGACGCGCAATTCTTGTTCATCGGCCCCGCCGGCATAAGTCGCGGCGAGCCCGGCCCCGCTGTACAGATCCGCCCTGCGCGATACGGGGAACTTGTCGATCATCGACGCGACACGTTCGGCATCGGTACCGCCGACGAACCACATCGCGCGGCCTATCCCCTGGTCGATGGCGTTGGCGGCATAGGCCGCCGGGCCCTGCGCGGGCCACGGGAAGCCCGGCTCCCGGTACTGCTCGTGCACATAGCGCGCGGTGTGGAAATAGGCCTGATGGAACCCGTACCCATCCAGCACGAGCCAGCGCAGCAGCGGGTCGGTGGTCGCGCTCTTCGGCCAGCGGAACCTCGGCAGCCGCGCCATCGCCCAGCCGATTCCGACGTAGATCATGTAGATATGCGGCGCGCCCGGCCCGGCCAGGAATTTCGCGGTGAGCCCGCTCGGGCCGAACGGCAACCTGTCCCGGACGGTGAATCCCATGGCGGCACCCTCGTAGGCGAACCCGCGGAATCGTGTCGGTACGGTTTCCAGGTTCTCCGCGGCCTCCTCGACGGTGCGCGCCTCGGCGGCATACCCGTACCCGGCGAGGAACGTTTTACCGACGTTCTCCAGCATTTCCTGAGCGGCCGGGTTCTTTTTGTGAAATCCACGAACGTCCAGCGACGTCGCCGAAACATTCGGTGTCAAGACACGGCGTCGTATCGCGCGCCAACCTGTCCCCACTGTGATCCGCCTCCGTATGTCCCTCGCCCGGCGATTCATCCCAATGAGAGCTTCACAGGTCAGCGGTGGTGCGGCCACTCTGAATGTGCTCTGGTGCACCCGCGGCGCGATTAAGGCGGCGTACAGGGGGGTCGTGAGTGATAAGGGTCGTTAGAACGACCCTTATCACTCACGACCCCCTGTACCGACGCGGCGGGTGCCTATTCGGCTTATCCGATCATTTCATACGGTGTCGAGCGAGTCGAAATGCGCGCGGATCTTCCGCCGCCACAGCTCGTAAGGCGGTTCGGCGGGGCTTCCCCCGTCGTGTACGGCCGTGCCGTCGGCCAACCGCACCGCCGCGTCGACGGACAGGTCGCCGAGCACGCGGACGGCCCGCCCGCTGTGGTCCGGCACGAACCCCGCGTGGACCCTCGCCTTGGCCGCGAACACCATGCCCAGCGCGAGGTCCGGCCGGTAGTGCCCGGCCTCCCGGCGGAGGACCGCCAACCCTTCCGGCGGGCACCCGCCGGCGAACGTCGCCGCGAGCCCCACTCCGCTCCACAGGTCCGCCCTGCGCGCCTCGCCGAAGCGTCCCACCGCCTCGGCGACGGCCTCGGGCACGGCACCGTGGATGAACCACAGTGCCCGCCCGATCCCCTGGTCGATCGCTCGGGGGAAGTACTCCGGGCAGCCCTGCCACGGGTACGGCTTCGGGCTCCGCTGCTCATTCACCCATCGCCGGGTGTCGAAGTAGGCGCGGTCGAAGCCGTAACCGTCGACCGCGAGCCAGCTCATCGTCGGGTGATAGGGCGACGAGCTCAGCGCCGGGACGACCTTGCCCCACAACGCCCTCGGCAGCCGGGCCATGGCGAAGCCGATCCCGATGTAGGCCAGGAAGATATGCGGCGCGCCCGGGCCTTCGAGCAGATCGCGTGCCCGCGTGCCGCGGCCGCCGCGCATGGCGTCCAGCACGGTACAGGCCATGGTCGCGCCCTCGTAGGCGAAGCCGAGCTGCTCGGGCAGGACGAGTTCGAGCCTGCGCTCCAGCTCCCACTGATCCCGGGCGTCGATCCCCCACTCGAACCCGCAGAGCACCGCCTGCGGGATCGCCTCGAGGGTGACGGCCGCGGGCGCCGCCGCCCCCGGGAAACCACGCCTGGCGAAGGTCACGTCACGCAGCTGTGGGGTCAGGACGTACCTGCGGACCGATCCGAGTGCGGTGGGCATGCGCTGCTCCTCAGCCCCACGGGGCGACGGGGTACCAGGGGGTGATTTCGCGCCGCGCCGGCAGGCGGACATACCAGTACAGAACGGTGAACACGCCTGCCACGATCAGCGACTGGATACCGCGCGACGACAATACGCCCGGCGCGTTCAGCCATCGTCTACTCGGGACGTATCCCGTGACGATGGCCGACGACGCGGGCGATTGACCTGACTCCGCGGATTTCACGCTTTGCCGCACCATCTGCGTCTCCTCAACCGAGAGCTTGTGCTTCGGACAACATAAACGACATTCGAGCCGCGAAGCACCGGCGAAGGCCATGACCGCACATCCCGACAAGATGTTCGTGATCGTGCTCGATACGCGAGGACGCCGACCGGCGCCGGCGCGAGCGCCCCCCACGACCACCGGGGTGCACCGCGAGACACCTGCGTAATCGCCTGGTCAGCCCGCCTGAGCCCGCCGATTCATAACGCTTCCATGGAATTGGAATCGGCCTTGATGAATCACGCCGTTATGCCGTTTCAGCTGCTCACAGGCCAGTTGACAGCACATTCGAAGATGCCACGAGAGACAGCGACAGGCAGCCTCGAGTACAAGGTCGGCGAGTTTATCCTTTCACCGAATAAGTGCCGAATTCGGCGAGCGCACTTCTCTTTATCGACATCGCCCCGGAGGACTCGGAGAATGATGAGCAACACGCGAATAGCAATCGTCGGCATCGGCCTGCGCTATCCGGACGCGAGCTCGCCCGGTGAATTGTGGGACAACGTTCTCGCAGGTCGCCGGGCATTTCGCCGCCTCCCCGACGAACGGATGAACCACACCGACTACTTCTCGGCCGATCCGGCGGCGCCGGATCGCTTCTATTCCGGCAAGGCCGCCGTGCTGCGTGATTTCGAGTTCGACCGGGTGAAGTACAAGGTCGCCGGCAGCACGTTCCGGTCGACCGACATGACCCACTGGCTCGCCCTCGACGTCGCGGCCCAAGCGCTCGCCGACGCCGGCTTCCCCGACGGCGCGGGACTGCCGAGGCAGTCCACCGGCGTCGTCATCGGCAACAGCCTCACCGGTGAGTTCTCCCGTGCCAACCTGATGAGGCTGCGCTGGCCCTACGTGCGCCGGACGGTGGCCGCCGCACTGGCCGAAAAGGGCTGGGACGACAGCTCGGTAGCCGAGTTCCTCCAGAGCCTCGAGCCGAAGTACAAGGCGCCGTTCCCGCCGATCGACGAGGACACCCTCGCCGGCGGGCTCGCCAACACCATCGCCGGCCGGATCTGCAACTACTTCGACCTCGCCGGCGGCGGGTACACCGTCGACGGCGCCTGTTCCTCCTCCCTGCTTTCCGTTGTCACAGCGGCGAAATCCCTTATCGAAGGTGATCTGGACGTCGCTCTCGCCGGTGGCGTGGACCTCTCGATCGACCCGTTCGAGGTGATCGGTTTCGCCAAGACCGGTGCGCTGGCCACAGGCGAGATGAAGGTGTACGACCGGGACTCCAACGGCTTCTGGCCAGGCGAGGGCTCCGGCGTCGTGGTGCTCATGCGTGAGCAGGACGCACTCGCCCGCGGCAAGAAGATCTACGCGTCGATCACCGGCTGGGGCGTCTCTTCGGACGGCAAGGGCGGCATCACCCGCCCGGAGGCGAGCGGGCACCGGCTGGCCATCTCCCGCGCCTACGACCGGGCGGGCTACGACGTCGGGACGGTTTCCTACTTCGAGGGCCACGGCACCGGAACCGCGCTGGGCGACGCCACCGAGATCACCGCGCTGTCGTCGGCACGCCGCGACGCCGCCCCCTTGGCCCCCAAGGCCGCGCTCGGCTCGGTCAAGGGCAACTTCGGGCACACCAAGGCCGCGGCCGGAGTCGCCGGGCTGATCAAGGCCGCGCTCTCGGTGCACAACCAGGTCATCCCGCCGGGCACCGGTCAGCTCGACCCACACCCGTTGCTGCTCGAGGACGACGCGACGATGTTCGTCCCCACCGACGCGGGCCTGTGGCCGCGGAACCAGCAGATCCGCGCCGGTGTCTCGGCCATGGGATTCGGCGGGATCAACACGCATATCGCGATCGAGCAGGCGCCCGGAGTGCGGCGCCGCACCGAGCTGCCGCAACGCGCCACGAACCTCGTCGGCGGCCGCCAGGACGCCGAGGTGCTGCTGCTGGACGCGGCCGACGCGGGCGGACTGCGTGACAAGATCGCCGTTCTCGAAGAGCTGACCGCGAAGCTGTCCTACGCCGAACTGTCCGACCTGGCCTTCACACTCGCGGGATCGCTGTCCGGTCAGCCCATGCGAGCGGCGCTCGTCACCACCGGACCGGAGGAAGCCGCCCGCAAGCTGGCCCGGCTTCGCACACTGCTCGACTCGGGAGCGACCAAGATCTTCAACGCGACCGACGGGATCTTCGCGGGCCTGGGCGGCACCGCACCGAAGATCACCTTCCTGTTTCCCGGTCAGGGTTCCGGTCGCGGCGCGGTCGGCGCGATCCGGCGCCGGTTCCCGATCGCCGAGAGCATCTTCCGCGAGGCGGGCGTGCCCGCCCACGGCGACCAGGTGGCCACCGAGGTCGCACAGCCCCGGATCGTGGCCGGATCGGTGGCCGCGCTACGGGTACTGGACAGCCTCGGCATCGAGGCGAGCGCCGCCGTCGGGCACAGCCTCGGTGAACTCACCGCGCTGTCCTGGGGTGGCGCGATGGACGGGAAGAAGGTGCTCGAACTCGCGGCGATCCGCGGCAAGGTCATGGCCGGCGCCAGCCGTGGCGGTGGCACGATGGCCGGCCTCGGCACCGACCCGGAGACGGCACTGCGACTGGCCAACGGGCTCGGTGTGGTCATCGCCGGATACAACGGGCCCGACCAGACGGTCATCTCGGGCGCGGTGGAGGCGGTCGAGCTGGTCTGCAAGAAAGCGGTCGCCGCGGGCATCAACGCGACCAGGATCAACGTCTCCCACGCGTTCCACTCCCCCTTCGTCACCCCGGCGGCCGGCGCCATGGCCGAGCGGCTCGCCGGGATCAGCTTCCGCCCGCTGACCAAGAACGTCGTGTCCACGGTGACCGGCGACGTACTCGCCCCGGACACCGACCTGCGCGGGTTGCTCCGCGAGCAGGTGCTCGAGCCGGTGCGTTTCCACGCCGCCGCCGCCAAGGCCGTCGAGGATGCGGATCTCGCGGTCGAGGTCGGGCCCGGCCGGGTCCTCGCCGGCCTTCTGGACCGGATCTCCCCGGGCACACCGGTGTTGTCGACGGACACCGACCACACCTCGCTGGCTCCGCTGCTGGCCGTGGTCGGTGCCGCGTATGCGGCAGGCGCCTCGATCGACACCACTGTCCTCTTCGCCGGACGCGCGGTGAAACCGCTGCCGCCGGACACCGAGTTCGGCTTTCTCGCCAGCCCCTGCGAAACGGCCCCGGACATCAGCGCGGACCTGCTCGCCGCCGCCGACGCCGTCGACGGGCGGAACCCGGCGGGCACCGTGACCGACGGGGCGGCCACGCGGACCTCCACCCTGGAATTGCTGCGCAGGCTGGCGGCCGACCGGGTCGAGCTGCCGCTGGACGCCGTCGGCCCGGAAACCCACCCACTCGACGACCTGCACCTGAGTTCGATCACCGTCGGCCAGATCGTCAACGAGGTCACCCGCGAGCTCGGCAGGCCGCCGCTCACCGCGACACCGAACTTCGCCACAGCACGGTTCGGTGAATTGGCCGAGATCATCGACCAGCTCGCGGACACGGCGCACGACGGCGGTCAGCCATCGGGCGAGGCTCCGGGAGTGGCGTCCTGGGTGCGCCCGTTCGAGGTCACCTGGACCGAGCAGCCGCGTGCCGTCGCCGAACCGCGCGCCGACGCGGCGACCGACGACTGGGCGGTGTTCGCACCCGATGGTCACCCACTGGCGGAGCCGCTGCGGGCGGCACTGGCCACCGCCGGCCTCGGCGAGGGAGTACTGCTGTGCCTGCCGCCGGACTGCGGCGAGCAGCAGGCCGGACTGTTCCTGGACGCCGGCCGCACCGCGATGTCCCGGCGGAACGGCACCCGGTTCGTCGTCGTCCAGCAGGGACTCGGTGCCTCCGGCCTCGCCAAGACGTTGCACCTGGAAGACCCCTCGGCACCCACCACGATCGTGGAGCTCGCCGACGTCCTGTCCATCGAGCCGGACGAGGTCCGGCTGGCTGTGGCGCGGGTCGTGTCCGAGACCGCGGGCACATCCGGTTTCGCCGAGGTGCGCTACGACGCGAGCGGAACACGGTCGGTCCCGGTGCTGCGGCCGATACCCCGGCTCGCCCACGGGCCATCGAACCTGGGCGACACCGACGTCCTGCTGGTGACCGGTGGCGGCAAGGGAATCACCGCGGAGTGCGCGCTGGTCATCGCCAAGGACTCGGGGGCGAGGCTCGCTCTGCTCGGTCGTGGTGATCCGGCGGAAGACAGTGAGCTCGCGACCAACCTGGAGCGGTTCGAGGCCGCCGGCGTGCGGTACTCCTATCAGCGCGCCGACGTCACCTCCGCCGCCCAGGTCGCCGCCGCGGTGACGGCCGCCGAGGCGGAACTGGGCCCGGTGACCGCGATCCTGCACGGTGCGGGCCGCAACGAGCCGGACTCGCTGTACAGCCTCACCGAGGAGAAGTTCCGCGCGACCCTGGCACCCAAGATCGGCGGGCTGCGCGCGGTGCTGGCCGCCGTCGACCAGGACCGGATCAAACTGCTCGTCACCTTCGGCAGCATCATCGGCCGGGCAGGCCTGCGCGGCGAGGCGCACTACGCCACCGCCAACGACTGGATGAGCGAGCTGACCGTTCGTTTCCAGGCGGAACACCCGCGGGCGCGGGCGGTCGCACTGGAGTGGTCGGTCTGGTCCGGTGCGGGCATGGGCGAGCGGCTGGGTGTGGTCGAGGCGCTCCAGCGGGACGGCATCACCCCCATCTCCACGGAGAACGGCCTCGCGGTCCTGCGCCAGGTGCTCGGCAACCCGGAGCTGGGTCCGGTGGTGGTGGTGAGCGGACGTACCGGCGGGCTGCCGACACTGGCGTTGCAGCGTCCGGAGCTTCCCCTGCGACGCTTCCTGGACCACGCTCTGGTGCACTACCCGGGCGTCGAGCTGATCACCGAGGCCGCCCTGTCCGAAAGCAGCGACCCCTACCTGGCCGACCACCTGCTCGACGGTGACCTGTTGTTCCCGGCGGTGATCGGGATGGAGGCGATGGCACAGGCCGCCGCCGCCCTCTCCGGAAACGACGGGCCCCCGGTGCTGGAGAACGTCGAGTTCCTCCGGCCCATCGTGGTGCGACCGGACAGCTCCACCACGATCCGCCTCGCCGCGTTCGCCGTCGACGGCGACACCGTCGACGTCGTGATCCGCAGCGAGGAGACCGGCTTCGGCGCCGACCACTTCCGTGCGACGCTGCGCTGGCCGCGCCCGGACCTGTCCGGTGAACCGGCGGCCGCCGCGAGCGGGTTGCCCGCGATCCCGGTGGACCCCGCCGCCGAGCTCTACGGCGGGATCATGTTCCAGGGCAAGCGTTTCCAGCGGCTGCTCGCCTACCGGCTGGCCGGCGCGCGGCGCGCCGTGGCGGAGATCGATGCCCGTCACCAGGCAGGCTGGTTCGACACGTTCCTGCCGCAGGAAATGCTGCTCGCCGATCCGGGGACGCGGGACACGGCGATGCACGCACTGCAGTGTTGCGTCCCGGACGCCACCCTGCTGCCCGAACGGATCGAGCGGATCCACCTCACACCGCCGGACGACGTGCCCGACTACGTCGTGCTCGACGCGAGGGAGCGTGTACAGGACGGCGACAGCTACACCTACGACATCGATCTGTCCACACCCGACGGCACGTTGCTGGAGCGCTGGGAGGGCCTGACGCTGCGGGCGGTCCGCAAGAACGACGGGGCCGGCCCGTGGGTCGCGCCCATGCTGAGCGGATACCTGGAGCGCTCGCTGGAGCGGGTGCTCGGTGGCAGCAGGGCGGTCGTGGTCGAACCCGACCCGAAGACGGTGGCCGCCCCCGAACGGCGCGCACAGACCGCGCTCGCCCTGAGCAGAGCGCTGAACAGGCCGGTCTCAGTACGCTACCGGCCCGATGGCAAGCCCGAGGTGGAGGGCGCCGACGTATCCGCGGCGCACGGCGCGGGCCTCACGCTGGCCGTGGCGGGTACCGGCCGGCTCGGCTGTGACGTCGAGGTGGCGGTCGCCCGCTCCGAGCGGGACTGGGCCGAATTGCTCGGCGAGCGGCAACTGCCCGTCCTGGACCTGCTCGGCGACGAGAAGGCGGTGGCGGGCACCCGGATCTGGGCCGCTTTGGAATGCCTGCGCAAGGCGGGCGCGACGACCCAGGCACTCACCGTCGACAAGGTCCACCCCGGCCGATGGGTGTCCCTGTCCGCCGGGGACGCGGTGATCGCCACGTGGGTGACCCGGATCGAGGACTTACCCGATCCGGTCGTGTTCGCGGTACTGACCGGCAAGGAGGGGCGCTGATGCCCGGCTACTACGAGATCCGGCACACCGTCGGGTTCGAGGAGACGAACATCGTCGGCAATGTGTACTACGTCAACTACCTCCGCTGGCAGGGGCGTTGCCGGGAGATGTTCCTGCGGGAGCGGGCGCCGGGCGTGCTGGCCGAGCTCCAGGACGACCTGAAGCTCTTCACGCTCAAGGTCGAGTGCGAGTTCTACGCCGAGATCACCGCGTTCGACGACCTGTCGGTGCGCATGCGGCTCGAGGAACTGACCCAGACCCAGATCCAGTTCAGCTTCGACTACGTGCACCTCAAGGAAGGCGTCGAGTTCGTGGTGGCCAAGGGACGGCAGCGGGTCGCCTGCATGCGCGGCCCCAACGCCAACACCAGCCCGGCCAGAGTGCCGGAGGAGCTGCGGGCGGCACTCGCCCCGTACGCCGAATCGCCGGCCGCCGCTCGCGCGGCGATCATGACAGCCGCAGGAGGATGAAATGACCAGCAACGGGCATTCCGTGCCGCTGCCCACCGCCGGTTTCCGACCGGCAGCCGATCCGACCCCGGTTTCGCTGCGGGAGGCGATGGCCCAGTTCGCCACCGGGATCACCGTCGTGACCGCTCCCGGCGAGCACTGCCACGGGATGACCGCGAACGCGTTCAGCTCGGTGTCGCTCGAACCGCCACTGGTGCTGTGCTGTATCAGCCGCACGGCTCGGATGCACGCCGCGATCGTGTCCTCACGCACGTTCGCGGTGTCCATGCTGGGCGCCGATCAGGAACATCTGGCGCGGTACTTCGCAGACCGGAGCCGGCCGAACGGTCTGGCCCAGTTCGACACGGTGGACTGGGTGCCGGGCCGGCGCACGGGTGCTCCGCTGTTGTCCGGTTCGCTCGCCTGGCTGGAATGCGAGCTGACCGAGTCCTACGAGGGCGGCGACCACTCCATCTTCCTCGGCCGGGTGCTCGATTCGCGGCGGATACCCGACCAGAAGGCGCTGGTGTTCTACGGCGGCGCCTTCCACAGGGTGGCCTGACCCGTGAAACGGAGACGCTCGATGTTGGTAAGCGTGACCGGCGCGACCGGATTCCTCGGAGCCCACTCGGTGGCGGCGATCGTCCGGGCGGGCCACACCGTGCGCCTTCTCGTCCGCGACGAGTCGGCCGTGGACAGAGCGCTGACACCGCTCGGCATCGACGCGAGCGCGGTGGAGGTGATCACGGGGGACGTGACCGGCGAACGCGGTGTCGCCGCGCTGGTGCGCGGCGCCGACGCCGTGCTGCACGCGGCCGCCGTGTATTCCTTCGACAGCAGGCGAAGACGGATCATGCGGCGTACCAATGAGGTCGGCACCGAGGTCGTTCTCGGGGCGGCACGGCGCGCGGGGGTGGGCAGGATCGTGCATGTGTCCACCGTCGCGGCCATGCTGCCCGCCGCGGCCGGCGTGCTGCGGGCGGACTCGCCGGTCGGTACCGCACGCGAGCCCTACCTCGCGAGCAAAGCCGCCGCCGAGGAGATCGCGCGGCGGCACCAGGGGGAAGGAGCGCCTGTCGTGATCACCTATCCGTCCGCGCTCATCGGACCCCACGACCCCTGTCTGGGCGACCAGAACGCCCGCCTGCGCAACGCGTTACGCGGGCTCATGCCGATTTGGCCCTCCGGCGGGTTCCCGGTGGGAGACGTCCGTGACACGGCGAGGCTGCACGCGCGATTGATCGACGCCGACATCCTCTCGGGGAATCGCTTCTTCGGCCCGGGCACCTATTTGTCCACCAGGGACTACGTCCGGACGCTGCGCGAGGTGACCGGCCGGGCCCTGCCCGCGATCTTCCTTCCCGCCAGGACGATGACGCCGGTGGGACGGCTGACCAGCGCGTTGCAGCGCGTGTGGCCGTGGCACATCCCGGCCGAGTACGGCGCGATCTACCTGTGCGGTTGCGCCACCAGGGTGGCGCCCGAGGCGCCTGCCGGGGGCGTGACCGCGCGGCCGGTGGCCGATTCCATGCGCGACACGGTGCGCTGGTTACACGAGCGGGGTCTGCTGGCCGACCGGCAGTCCGGCCGGATCGCGAAGGCGGTGGCATGAGTACGGCGGAATTCGACTTCGTCCCGGTGCCCCACCATCGGCCGGATCCACCGCGCCCGGTCAACGGGCACCGGCGCGCTCGGCCCGGCCCCGCCCCGGCACCACCTCCCGAACGGACGATGAGCCTGCTGCGCGAGCAGCGCGACGCACTCCACGAGCGGGCGACAGCGGGCAACGAGAAGGCGGTGGACCGGCAGCACGAACTCGGTAAACGCACCGCACGCGAACGGCTCGGCCTGCTGCTCGACCCCGGCTCGTTCACGGAGATCGAGCTCTACCGGCGCAATCACGCGAGCGGTTTCAGAATCGGCGAGAACCGGCCGCACACCGACGGTGTGGTCGCGGGTTCGGGAACCATCGACGGCCGCCGGGTGTTCGTGTACGCCCAGGACTTCACGATCTTCGGTGGCTCGCTCGGCGCCGCGCACGCCGCGAAGATCCACAAGGTCATGGATCTCGCCCTGTCGACCGGCTCGCCGATCATCGGGATCAACGACAGCGGCGGCGCACGGATCCAGGAAGGCGTGCTGGCGCTCGACGGATACGGCGGGATCTTCCGGAGGCATGTGGCGGCCTCGGGGATCATCCCGCAGATCAACGTGGTGCTCGGGCCGTGTGCCGGCGGGGCGGCTTATTCCCCCGCGCTGGCCGACTTCACGTTCATGGTCCGCGACACCGCGAAGCTCTATCTCACCGGTCCGGACGTGGTCGAAGCGGTGACCGGTGAGCAGGTCGGCCACGACGAGCTCGGCGGCGCCGACGTTCACGGAAAGCGATCCGGCGTGGCCACCTTCGTACACGACGACGAGGAGAGTTGCCTGGACGACGTGCGGTATCTGGTGTCGATGCTGCCCGCGAACAACCTCGACCTGCCGCCCCGCGGCCGGCCGCGGGACGCGCGGCACGATGTCCGCCCGCGATTGGCCGAAATCGTCCCGGCCGAGCCCAACAAGCCCTACGACATGCGGTCGGTGATCACCGAGCTGGTCGACGACGGCGAGTTCCTGGAACTGCACGAGAGCTGGGCGGCCAACATCGTCTGCGCGTTCGCCCGCATCGACGGTGAGGTCGTCGGGCTGGTCGGCAACCAGCCCCTGGTGCTGGCCGGGGTACTGGACATCGAGGCGGCCCAGAAGGCCGCCCGGTTCGTCAGATTCTGTGACGCGTTCGGAATCCCGCTGGTCACGCTCGTCGACGTACCGGGTTTCCTGCCGGGCACCGACCAGGAGTACGCCGGGGTGATCCGGCATGGCGCGAAGCTGCTCTACGCCTATTGCGAGGCGACTGTGCCGCGGATCCAGGTCATCGTGCGCAAGGCCTACGGCGGCGCGTACATCGTGATGGACTCGCGGTCCATCGGTACCGACCTGTCGCTGGCGTGGCCGACCAACGAGATCGCGGTGATGGGGGCGGAGGGAGCGGTGAACGTCTTGTTCCGCAAGGAACTCGCCGGCTCCGCCGACCCGGCGGCGCTGCGCACGACCTTGATGGACGAGTACCTCGGCGAGCTGGTCCACCCCTACTACGCGGCCGAGCGCGGCCTGGTGGACGACGTCATCGACCCGGCGCGAACCAGGTCCGCCGTGGCCTCGGGACTGGCGATGCTGAAGGACAAGCGGCAGCAGCCGGCTCGGCGCAAACACGGAAACCTCCCGCTGTAGCGGGGTACCGGCGCGTCCGCTGTTGCCGAGTTCAGCCGCCGCAGAGACGACCGGAGGACGACGGCGCGGCCGTGGCGCCCGCCCTGATCGACACCGAGCCCGACGCCGCCGGGAACTCGTCCCGCATGCGCACCCGTGATCCGGCCACGGATCGCGTCGCCTCCTCCTTACCGTCACCGGCGCCGACCATCAAAGCCACGAGCTGCACCTCGAAACAATGATCCGCATCCCACGGACTGACCAGGTAATCGCCGAGTTCGAGAGTCACCAGGCCGTGCGTGGCAATCCACATCTGATGCGCGACCAGACCGGCGTCCGCCGGGCAGAAGCGGCCGGCGGAAAGGCATCTGCTCACGCACTCGACAACATTCGACAAAGTATATCGGCCGTGTTGCCGATCTTTTTCGGACAACGAGAAACCGGCGAGGGAGGCCCCACCGAACATCACCGCGTACAGATGCGGATTCTCCAAGGCGTTGTACCGGTAGGCGCGGCCGAGCAGGGCCATGTCGGCCACGGGGTCAGCGCTCTTGTGCACACTCGTCATATGTCGCTGCAACCGGGCGAAGCCCTCGTGGACGATCTCACGGACAAGACCACGCATGCCGCCGAAATGTGTGTACACCCCCATCGTCGAACTTCCCGCCTCGGCGGCCACACGGCGCGTCGACAATGCTCCCGGTCCTTCCTCCGCCAGGAGCCTGGCCCCTATTTCCAGCAACGCCCGCTTCGCCTTCGGGTCCGATTTGCGCGGGCTCATGAAACAGACCTGCCGAATATCGACATCGAGTTCCCTCCGATGAGCGGCGGGGAGAATCAACTGGCACGTTCTTGAAGCGCCGCGGTACGCACGTCGAGCAGCGCGAGCAGCACCGGTGGATCCAGCGCCCTGGCCGGACGCAGATCCAGGTCCACGTCGATCACCGGTACGTCCTGGTGCACCACGAGCGGGCCGCGCGAGCCGACGAACGGCGCACCGTCCGGACCGATCGAACCGGTCACGGTCGCTTCGGCGCCCGGCGCGACCGACTGGGCGAGCAGGTACCACGTTCCTTCCGGCACGTCCTCCAGCACGAAACCGCCCGGCGTGGACAGCACACTGCAACTGATCGGGCTTCCTTGCGGAATGGGGTCGCGGAACAAGCCGACGAAGGTCAGGCCGCGCTCCCCCTCGCCGAGTATCCGCATATCACCCCGAAGCGTCGCCGACCGGCTCTCCAAATCCGAACCACGACGCTGGGCCGGAACCGGCGCATAACCACGCAATTGCCGGTAAGCAATGGGGGAAACCCCGACACTCTCCTTGAATCGCGAACTGAAGGTGCCGGGACTGTTATAACCGACCTGATAACTGATATCAGCAACAGTAAATGTCGTGGAAACCAGTAATCGCTTCGCTTCCTGAATCCGCATGGCGGACAGGAAACGTGCGGGAGAAACTCCGGTTACACGCTGGAAAACCCTGGTAAAGTGAAACTTGCTGAACATGGCGTTCCGCGCCATGTCATCCACCGTCAGACGCTCGCCGAGATTCTCCTGCATCGAAACGATCACACGCTCGACCACCACTTGCTCTGATAATTTGTCCATAGCCCCCAGCCCCCTGAACCCCCTACCGCATGGCAGTCAACATATCAGGCGATAATGGGAGCGGCAACGGTATCAGTGGGCCTATCACACTACGTACTTAGTCAATAACTGGCCAACAAACTCCCGAGCTCGGCAGATGCGCCATTCGGCGGCAATGCCGCCACTGTTCGGCAGAAAGACTGCGCCGATCGGGTGACATTCACCTTTACGATTCCCGCACTTCTTTCGGTCGCCGACTGAGCATAACGGAAGTAGCCACCTCAGGCACTTACCGCTAGGATTGCGTACACGCGATTGATCAACTCATACATATCGCACGCATTCTTTTTCCGGCGATATCCGATGTGCGCAGCCGCGCCGGATGCGAAAACGACCGTCCCCGGGTCACCGGAAGAAGGCTCGCACCGGCGATCGCGAGGCTGGAGCCCTCACCGCGAATCGGCCATGGAACTGGACGACCGGATCAACCGAGCAGTCTCCGAACTTACCGCAGACCTGCGAAAACAGAGAAGACTCCTGACTGGAAGCCAGTTCGATTCTCCCTCACACTGAAGAGGTCCACGTGCTCGGCGGCGTCCGCGGGGCGGCGATCACCGACAGGCCCGGCAATATGACCGCCCGCCGACCTTGCAGATCCACAGTGGACAGTTGTGGGCCCGCTGGACCACCAGGTGGCACCCCCTCTGCCCTGAAGTGACCGACGTCACTGTTCGCCGGATCGTGGCAACCTCCGGTCCTTGCGAACGCCTTGAAGCTCAGGAAGAACAGCTACCGAAACCTGGGGAACACATGAAGAGACTTTCCGCCATCCTGACCGCGATACTGGCGATACTCGCGTTGACACCCGCCGCGCCCGCCAGTGCGGCGCCCCGCTTCGACCGGGAACTCCAGGCGCGTATCGCACGAGCCCAGGCCTACGCCGACAGCAGGCCCGGCGACACCGGGATCGTCCTCCGGGACCGGTGGACCGGCGCCGTCTACCGGAGCGAGGCCGCCGGGACCCTCATCTGGGCCTGCTCCACCCCGAAGCTGGCCATGGTCGTCGACCTGTTGCTGCGCAACGATTCCGGGGCCGTCCGGCTGACCGCCGAAGACCGGGACCTGATCCACCGGATGCTCAACTCCAGCGACGACGCCGCCGCACACACCCTGTGGACCCGGTACGGCGGGGAGGCCGAGTTCGCCAAGCGCTTCCCGTCGTACGGGATGACCGACATGCGGTTCACCGACCAGCACCCGCACCACTGGGGCTGGATCCTGACCACCGCGAACGACCTGGACCGGCTGGTCAACTACGTCCTGACGAAGCTGCCCCGCCAGCACCGCGACTACATCGTCCGCGAGATGCGCACCGTCGACGTCAACCAGCAGTGGGGAGTCTGGGGCGCCGGCCCCGCCGCGCGCCCGGGCAACAAGAACGGCTGGTCCGACGACAACGACGACGGCTCCTGGATCATGAACTCCGTCGGCTTCGCCGGACCGCACGAGCGGTACACCCTCGCCCTGATGAACAACACCAAGGTCATCCAGAACGGCTACGAAACCGGTCAGGAGACCACCACCAAGATCAGCGAGATCCTGTTCAAGGGATACTTCAAGGGCTGACCGCGCCGCGTCGGGCCCGACGGATCTCGCCGGGCCCGACGCTGCCGGACGACGTCTCGCGATACCCCGGCGCCGGCGGAGACCCGGTGCGAATTCAGGTGGTTCCAGCGTCGCCGAGGGGGAGCCTGGCAAGTCGGAACGGTTCCTGCCCGCGCTGGGAGGACTTCCGACGTGGGGCGTCAACGCCTTCGGACAGGACATCTACTGGGCCACTGCGGGAAAACCAAACGACTCGAAGGTGACCACCGGCGACCTGGCCGGCAACCATTCGCCTACGACGGAAACTTCGGCTCGACTTCATCAGATGACGGGCCACGCCGTCGACCAGGTAGACGTCGGCACGAACCCCTGGGCCGGGCACCAACTCGTCCAGTGCCGAATCACCACCAGTTCCTCCATCTCGACTCGGCAAGAACAACTCCTTGTCAGCTGGCGGGGCCTGCTATCACAACCGGCGGAGCAGCGCCGATTCCTCAGGTCAGCACTTGGGGTGGTGGTGTTCGCAGTCCGGCTTCGGGCATTCAGCGGCGTTCCGCGCGTTCCAGGCCGCGCCCATCGCCTCATATCGCCGGGCGAACCGGGCGTCTCGCCGTGCACGCCACACCGACGGGACGAGCCTTCGGGTCACCAAGAGCTCGTGGGGTGCGTAGTCGTTGCCGGTGCCGGACACCTCCATCCCGGCGGCCGTCAGGATGGTCCGCATCGCCGCGGACATCGCCTCGCCGATCGTGGACAGCAACCGCTCGAACTCGGCGCATTCCGCGCCTTCCCGATGCGGGTCCTCGAACCAGGCTTCCTGTGCCGCATCGACAAGGACGTCGTGCTGTCGCCAGTCGACCAGCACGCCGTGCAAGTCCGGCAGGTCGACCGTCACGACCGCTCCGGCGGTACCTGTCGGACCGTCACCAGGGGCCACTAGCAATCCGGCGGCAGCCAGTTCGGCCTGAACGACATCCCGCAAAGCGTCCAAGTGGTGGCGTCGCTCCGAGCCGGCTGGAGCAGGTGTATCCATCATGCCGGAATCCTTCCAAACACCCACGACAAACCCTTTAAGGGTCACGGCATACGCCGGACCGGACCTTGCTCGGCCGACGCTGGGTCCTACGACCGCCTGTAGCACGACGTGTGGCGGCTCACGCAGATCCTCAGGCACGATCGAGCTATGAGCGGTGAAGGTGCCGACGACCGGTCCACGACACGCCGACGCCGGGTCCGGCGGCGTGTCGTGATGGTGTCAATCGCTGTGCTGGTGGTTCTCGGCACACTGTGTGGGGCCACGTTCATCCCCAAGGTGGCGAACCACTTCGGCTACGCACTGCCGGGAGAGAGGGGCCTTCCGTACAAGGTCCACTACAACGGCAGGGACTACCGCAACGACCTGACGTGTGCCCGCGCACGATGGTGCGAAGACGGAAGAACCCCGGAACTGCGACCAAGGGCGTACTGCACGCCTCGTGCCGGGCTGAACCTTGGGGGAGGCAACAGCGATACAGGGCTGGTGAAGGTCGATGAAGTATTCACCATGTTCGGACCTTCACACCCCGTTTTCACAGCCGGCCTCGTCCCGCGGGGAGAAACAGCGACGAACGTTATCGTCGAGGCCTCCGATGACTGTTACCTGACATACGACCTAATGGGCGGCCCTTAGTTGAGGGTTAAGGCAAAGGTGGCTTCATGTCGCGAAAGCCTCTTTCGCAAGGTCGTGGAGGCAGCGGCGGACCGTGGTGGGCCTCGTGAGTGGTAAGGACGGTTAGAACCGTCCTTACCACTCACGAGCCCCACCAACAGCCGGGCGGCACCGAACGTGACCGCGTGAACCGCCCTCCAGGTACAGGACCAGCCTGCGCGACATGACTACGAGGCACCCACACTCCGGAACTCCTGACGTCAGCTCCGCGGACCAGTCCGTCCAGATCGAACCGAACTCACAGGAGTGGCGCTGCTAACCCCGAGGCGGGGCAAGCCAGCGGGCACTGTCGTCTTTACGGAAGTAGAAGATGGCGCGGCCTTCGTCGGTCAACGTGGCCGCGACCGAATCGCGCGGATCGTAAGGCCACAAGTGGACTGATCCGGCGGGGGTGCCGACTTCAACGGCCGACGCACAGCGGGCAGTACAGCCGATTCTGCAGTCGTGTGCCCAGCGACGGTCGAACACTGGACAGGCGTCAAATCGACACTTTTGAGCCGAAAGTCAAAGGTGTCAGGTCAGGGTGGCAAGCCCTTCACACCCTTGCCAGTACATCCTTCACACGGCACCGCTGTGACTACTGGTGTACGTGGGGCCGCAGATGCCGTTCAGGTGTCCCTCGACACGACACCGTTGCCATACCCCTCACTAAATCGCCCCAAGTACCCCAGACACGAAGAAGCCCAGGCCGCGTGGCCTGGGCTTGTGCTCCCCCGCTTGGACTCGAACCAAGAACCCTCCGGTTAACAGCCGAATGCTCTGCCAGTTGAGCTACAGGGGATTGTGCTCCGCATCGGCCGGATCGCTCCGACCGATGAGAGAACTTTAGCCCATGCCCTCAGACGGCCGCGCAACCACCCCCCACTTTCTCCGGCCGCCTCGTCAAGCTCGCGTTTTGAGGGACAATGACAGCCTGAGCAAGATCGAACGGAGGCGTGGACTCGGATGAAGATGTTCCTGCTGGGTGCGGCCGCGGGCTACGTGTTGGGCGCGAAGGCCGGCCGGGGACGGTACGAGCAGATCGTGCGGACCTACCGCAAGATCGCTGACCACCCCATGGTGCAGGGCGCCGCCGGGGTCGCTCGCGCCAAGGTCGGTGAGCGGTTCGGGCGGCCTCAGCGCTGACCGCGCCCGAGACGAAACAGAGGGGCCCTTCGCAGTCTGCGGAGGGCCCTTTCACGGCACGATGGCGACCGCGAAGACGCGTCGGAACTCGAACCAGGTGGTGCCGTCGGGCCGCGGCGGGTAGGCCTCGTCCAGCTTGCGGGCGATCTGCGCGCGGAAGTGGTCCCAGTCCTCCCCTGGGAGGGCCTCCTTGACCGGCCTCAGTGAGGTCCCGATGATCCATTCGAGCACCGCGTCCTTCCCCGACAGCCGCTGCAGATACGTCGTCTCCCAGGCGTCGACGGCGCATCCCGCGTCGGCGAGCAGATTCCCGTAGCCGAGTGGACTGTCGACGGCCTCGTTCTCCCGCAGGACGACGTCGGCGAGGCGCGAAGCCCACTCCTCGGTGCGCGCGAGGGCGCGGACCAGGGCGTGTGACGGGGCGTCGAAGTTGCCGGGGACCTGGAACGCGAGCGTCGCCCCGGACGGCAGGAGGTCCACCCAGCGACGAAGCAGGTCACGGTGCTCCGGGACCCACTGGAGCACGGCGTTCGAGATGACCACGTCGGTGTCCGGTTCGGGCGCCCAGTCGTTGACGTCGAGTACTCGCGCGTCGACGCCCCGTGAGCGTGCGGCTTCGACCATTTCGGGTGAACTGTCACTGGCTTCGATGATCGCGTCCGGCCAGCGTTCCGCCAGGTCGGCGGTCAGGTGGCCGGGTCCGCAGCCGAGATCGGCGACTCGCCGGGGTCTTTCGGCCGGTATCCGCCCGACGAGGTCGCGGAACGGCCGGGCCCGCAGGTCGGCGTAGTCGAGGTACTTGACCGGATCCCACATGGCGCCTCCCAGCGATACAGTACGAGCGTACTGCTAGCAGCGGGGCTACGCCAGCTTCCGGGCCGCTTCCTCGGCGATCGCCTTGATGACGTCGACGTCGGTGCCCGGATCGGGCCGCACCTGCAGCACCGTGCCGTCCTGTCCGGGAACCTTGCGCTCGACGAACCACGCTCCCCCGGCCCCCAGGTCCTTGCGGTGCCGTCCCCGAACCGAACCGTCCACCCGCTGCCGCACCAGGATCGGGACCTTGCCGGGCCGGGGCAGCTTGAACCGGACCGGGGCCTTGTCGGCCAGCAGCACGGCCTCCCCCGCCGTCCCGGTCTCCTCGGACTCGGTCAGGGTCATCACCCCGGCGGACCACGCGGCCTTGCCGACCAGATGCCAGCCGACCCGGCGCGGCCCCGGGATCCACAGCCCCAGCGGGGTGACCAGCAGGTACCCGCCGCCTTCGACCGGCGCGCTCCCGATGACGTGCTCTCCGTCGTCCAGCGAACCGTCGAAATCCGCCGGGACACGGTCACCCAGCAGGTGACGCAGCCAGCCCATGCTCAGTCCAATCCGCCGATGGCCTGTTCCTTCAGCGCCTTCCGGTACTGCTCGAGCGCGACGAGGTCGCCGAACAGCGCGCGGTAGTCGTCCGGCGCCTCGACCGGGGAAAGCCGCTGGAGCTTCGACTTGATCTCGTTGATCTGGCGGCCGACCAGGCTTTCCTGCACCGCCGCGAGCTGCGCGGAGATGTAGCGCGAGTCGACCTCGCCCTTGGCGCGCAACGGTTCCACCGAAAGCTCGCTGAGCACTCGCCGCACCGTCCCCTGCGGACAGTGCGGGGCGGCCGCGTCGAGCAGGGCGGGGCCGGTCAGCCCGGAACCCGCTCCGCCTGCGGCCAGCAGCGCCTTGTGGATGGTGACGTAAACCGGATGGGTGAACGCGTCCTCGGGGAGCGCGTCGTACTCCGCCCCGGCGAGCATCGGCTGCTGCAGCGCCGCCTTGAGCGCTTCACGCTGCGCGATGAACCGCGGGTCGCCTGGCGCGGGCCTGGGCAGGTCGTCCTCGGCGGTGGCGGTCGCCGCGGGGGCGGGCCGCCGGACCTCGACGGTGGCGGAGCGTTTCGCCGTGGCCCCCGCGCTGCCGCGCACCCGGTTCACCACCTGCGCCGCGTCCTGCCAGCCGACCCACCAGGCGAGTTTCGAGGCGTAGCCGTCGCGGCTGGCGCGGTCCTTGATCCCCGCGACCAGCGGGACGGTCTTCTGCAGCGCCGCCACCTGACCGTCGACGGAGTCGAGGTCGAAGGCCTTGAGCATGCTCTTGATCGCGAACTCGAAGAGCGGGATCCGCCGCGCGACCAGGTCACGCACCGCGGTGTCGCCCTTGGCGAGCCGAAGTTCGCAGGGATCCATGCCGTCGGGGGCGACCGCGATGTAGGTCTGCCCGGCGAAGGTCTGGTCGCCCTCGAAGGCCTTCAACGCCGCCTTCTGGCCGGCTTCGTCACCGTCGAAGGTGAAGATCACTTCGCCGCGGAAAGCGTCGTCGTCCATCATCAACCGCCGGAGAACCTTCATGTGGTCCTCGCCGAACGCCGTCCCCGACGACGCGACGGCCGTCGGGACGCCGGCGGCGTGCATCGCCATCACGTCGGTGTAGCCCTCGACGACGACGACCTGGTGCCGCTTCGCGATCTCGCGTTTGGCCAAGTCGAGGCCGAACATCACCTGCGACTTCTTGTAGATCGGCGACTCCGCGGTGTTCAGGTACTTCGCCGAGACGCGATCGTCGTCGTACAGGCGCCGCGCGCCGAACCCGACCACCTCGTTGCCAACGTCACGGATGGGCCAGAGCAGCCGCCGGTTGAACCGGTCCATCGGGCCGCGCTGCCCTTCCTTGGCCAGCCCGGCCGTGAGCAGTTCCTTGACCTCGAACCCGCGGTTGAGCAGATGTTTGGTGAGTTTGTCCCAGCCCGCCGGCGCGTACCCGCAGCCGAACGTCTGCGCGGCGGCGGCGTCGAAACCCCGTTCGGACAGGAAGTCCCGCGCCACACGCGCGTCCGGGGTGAGCAACTGCTCGGCGTAGAACTCCTGGGCCGCGCGGTGTGCCTCGATCAGCCGGGCGCGGGTGCCGCGATCACGCTGGACGCTTCCGCCGCCGCCTTCGTAGGTCAGCCGGAACCCCACGCGATCCGCGAGCCGCTCGACGGCTTCCACGAACGAGATCAGGTCCATCTTCTGGATGAACTTGATCACGTCACCGCCTTCGCCGCAGCCGAAGCAGTGGAAGGTGCCGTGAGTGGGGCGCACGTTGAACGACGGGGTCTTCTCGTTGTGGAAAGGGCAAAGCCCCTTCAGGCTGCCGCCGCCGGCGCTGCGGAGGGCCACGTAATCACCGATGACCTCGTCGATCCGGTTGCGCTCGCGCACCTCCGCGATGTCGCTCTCCCGAATCCGTCCTGCCACGCCCCTACTCTAGTTCTTCCTTCCAGAGCCTCGTGCGGCACACTCGGGGAATGAGCACCGCCCTGGACGAACTCGCCGGGAACTTCGCCGCGCTGCGCCCCCATCTGGTGTCGGTCGCCTATCGGCTCACCGGCACGCTGTCGGACGCCGAGGACGCGGTCCAAGAGTCGTGGCTGCGCTTGAGCGGCCTGGACGAGCGCCGTCGCTCGGAGATCGAAGACCAGAAGGGCTGGCTGACCACCGTCGTCAGCCGGATCTGCCTCGACCGGCTGCGGTCCGCGGTGGTGCGCCGCGAGCGGTACGTCGGCGAATGGCTGCCCGAACCCGTCCTCGGCCCGCTGGGCACTCCGTCGTCGGAGGATCCGCTGACCGTCGCCGTCCGCGACGACGGCATGCGGATGGCGGCGATGGTGGTCCTCGACCGGCTGACGCCGGAGCAGCGCGTCGCGTTCGTCCTGCACGACGCGTTTTCGGTGCCTTTCAGCGAGATCGCCGAGATCCTGGGCTGCACGGCGGAGACCGCGCGCCAGCACGGTTCCCGCGGCCGCCGCGCGGTCGCCGACGCCGATCCGCCGCCCAGGACGGCGCTCGCCGAGCAGCAGCAGATCATCGAGAAGTTCATGACCGCGATGCTCACCGGCGACATCCAGGCGGTGGCCGAGGTCCTGCACCCCGACGTCGTCCTCGTCGGCGACGGTGGCGGCAAGGCGCGCACGGCGGTGCACACGGTCGCCGGGTTCGACAAGGTCACCCGGCTGTTCCAGGGGCTCATGCGGATGTACGACCCGGCGGGGATGGAACAGGCGAGGCTCGCGCTGGTCAACGGCGACCTCGGCGTCTACCTCCCGCCGCAGCCCGGTTCCGACCGGTACCGGGCGCTCGACGAGCACGTCGACGCGTTCGCCATACGCGACGGGAAGATCGTGGCGATCTACGACATGGCGAACCCGGACAAGCTCACCACCGCCCGGGCCCGCGTCGGTTCCTGACGCGATTCGTCACCTGCTTGCGGTGGTTCGACGTTCCGAACTATCGCAAGCAGGTGACGAATCGCGGGACGGTCAGGGAAGCGGGATGCGGCAGGCGTCGCCCGAGGTGAAGCCCTGCGCGGTGATGTCGAGCGCGCTGTTCATCCGGGCACGCATGTTCTCGAGGCCGATCTGGTAGGTCAGCTCGATGACACCCTTGCGGCCGAACTCGCGTTCCAGTTCGGCGACCTGCTCGTCGGTGACGGTCACCGGGCTCGCGGTCATCGCGTCGGCGTACGCGAGCGCGAGCCGTTCCTGGTCGGTGAACGCGGGCGACTTCGCGTAGTCGTCGATGTTCTTCAGCCGTTCGATGTCGAGCCCTTCGTGCAGTTGCAGCATGGTCCCGAAGTCGATGCACCACGAGCAGCCGAGCTGGGTCGCGACCCGGTACACGGCCAGCTCGCGCACGTTCGACGGCAGCGTCTTGCTGGCCTTCTCCGCCAGCATTTCGTGCATGCCGTTCGCCCGGAGCAGGGCCGGGTGGTGCGCGTAGACGGCCATCGGCTCGGGCACGGCACCGAAGCGCTTGCCGGCGAACCTGTAGATCAGCTTCAGCAGGAAGCCGGCCTCGGCGGTCTTGACGGCGGGAATGCGCGGCATGGTGTCCTCCTCGTGCGGTTGCGATCACCCACTGGACGAGAAGGCCCGAACGGACGTGACAGCGACGCCGGTGACGTGCGCCACGCGGCCGGAAGGGCATCGATTTAGCCTTTTCGCCGGAACCCCCGTTCGATCAGCGAAGGTATTCTTACGCTCGGCAATTCCTTCGATACAACCGGTGCCGGGACATCGGTCTCGTCGGCGACCCTCCGCACCCTCCCACCGGAGGAAACACATGGACCGTCCGATGCTCGCCGTCGAGGATCCCGCGACCGGGCAGCCGATCACGAGCGTCCCGGACGCCGGACCGGATGATGTCGACAAAGCGGTACGCGCCGCCGCCGGGGCATGGGCCGCCTGGCATGTCTCGGACCGGCACGCGGCGCTGATGTCGTGTGCGGTCGTCGTCGAGGAGGCCGCGCCCGTGCTGGCCCCGGTACTCACCGAGGAGCAAGGAAAACCGCTTCGCGAGGCCGAAGCCGAATTCGCCGGAGCGGCGGCGCGGCTCCGGTACTACGCCGGCCTGCGACCCGGCCCCCGAGTCGACGGCGGCGGACCGGTCGCCGTGATCACGCCGTGGAACTTCCCCGTGCAACTGGCCGTCGCGAAACTCGCGCCTGCGTTCGCGGCGGGGAACACGGTGGTGCTCAAGCCGTCGCCGCGCACCCCGCTCACCACGCTGCACCTCGGCCGGATGCTGGCGCAGGTGCTGCCGCCGGGCGTGCTGACCGTGCTCACCGGACAGGACCCGCTCGGCGAGTGGCTGGTCGCTCATCCCGGGATCCGGAAGGTCGACTTCACGGGCTCGGCGGACACCGGGAAGCGGGTGGCCGCCGCGTCCGTGTCCGAATGGCGAGAGCTGACACTGCAACTGGGCGGCAACGATCCCGCGATCGTCCTCCCCTGCACCGACCCGGCCGCCATCGCGGAACGGCTCTTCTGGAGCGCTTTCGCCAACTGCGGGCAGATCGGCGTGGCGGTCGAGCGGGTCTACGCCGTCGGGTCCGTCTACGACGGCGTCGTCGAGGCGCTGGCGGCCATGGCGGCGGAAGTCGTGGTGGGTGACGGGCGGACACCCGGGACGCAGATCGGCCCGGTGAACAACCGGCCGCGCTACGACCGCGTCACCGGTCTCACCGACGAGGCGCGGGCGGACGGCGCACGAGTCGTCACCGGCGGACCGCTCGGCGGGCCGGGGTACTTCTTCGCCCCGGCGATCCTCGCCGAGGCGCACGACGGGATGCGAGTGGTGACCGAGGAACAGTTCGGCCCGGTGCTGCCGGTCGTCCGATGCTCCACAGTGGACGAAGCCGTCGGACTGGCGAACGCCACGGCGTTCGGCTTGTGCGGATCGGTGTGGGGCACGGACGAGGAGTACGCCGCCGAAGTCGCGACGCGGCTCGAATGCGGGACGGTCCGGGTCAACGAACACCTGGCGATGTCCGCGGACGAACCGTTCGCGGGCTCGCGGTGGTCAGCGAGCCGTCCTGGCCTCAGGGAGTGATCGTACGGACGTCCCAAACCCAGGCGCCGTCGACGAACTCGGCGGGCTTCCGCAGCAGCAGGTCCACGGTGGCCCGGAAAGCGTCCTGGTGTTCGCGCGGGATCAGCACGAGCACGTCGGCGTTCCAGTACCGCAGATCCTCCAACGCCTGTACCCGCTGCGACTCGGTGATCGTCGCCGGGATCCCGGTCTGCTTGATCTGGTCGAAGATGATCGACGTCGGCCGCTGGATGGCGCCGTAACGGCCGCGTTTGTCGTCGGGTCCGCTCGGCCCGACGAAGTAGCCCTCCGGCATCGAATAGCCGAGTCCCGCGTCGATCTGCCAGTGCAGCGGTTCGGATTCGCCGGAACTCGGCAACGGCACGGGCACCACGGTCCCGCCGGGCGCGACGTAGCTCCGCCAGGTGCCCTCGGCGAGGAACCGCGGTGTGGGCGGCCGTTCCTTCACGATCAGCTGAGTCGGCGCGATCGGCAGCAGTACCGCGATGACGACGCCGATCCACACCAGCCGCAACGGGAATCGCCGCTCCCCCGGCACTTCGGGGAGTTTCGACGCGACCGCGTGGACGCGCTCGGTCGCCAGCGCCAGCAGGGCGCCGATGAGCGGGATGCAGCCCATCGCGAGCCGCGATTCCAGCAGTGATTCGAACAGCGGCAGTTCCGACAGGAGTTTCCACGGTCCCGGGATCCCGGTTTCCTCGTGCACCACGATGATCTGCACGCCGAGCGAGAGCCAGGCCATCACGAACATCGAGATCGCCAGCGCCCGCGCGAACGCCTCGCGCCACAGCCAGGCGGTGATGACCACCATCAGCACGATCAACGGCCAGCCGAAGAAGGCGTTCTCCTCGGTGCGGTTCATCGACACGTCCGCGGCGGCCTGCGGCTGCCCGGCCACCGACTGCGTCGCGAACCGGGTGAACGCGGCCGTGTCGTTCCCGACGGGGCCGTGCTCGATCGCCTGATAGCTCTGCGGCCCGAAGAACTGCCACCACAACGGGAAAGCGCACAACACGAGCGCCACGAGGACCCCGATGCCGACGCCGATCCCCAGCGGCTTCGCCATCGGCGGGAACTCGCGGTAATTCGTCGCGAAGTAGGCGATGGCGAAGATCGCGAACGCCATCGCGAAGATCAGCAGCGGCTCTTCACCGAGGAAGATCTGGTACGCCGACAGCAGGCCGAGGAAGATCCCGTTGCGGACCGGGCGCTCACCGCGGGCGATCTTGAAGACCAGCAACGCGATGAACGGCAGGACGAACCACGCGACGAAGTTCGGGTGCGCGTTGCCGTGCGAGATCATCGGCGGGGCGAACCCGACGAACGCGCCGCCGATGGCCGCGCCGACCCGGTGGGTGACCAGGTGCCGCGAGAAGACCCAGTACCAGGCGGCCGCCGTGCCGGCGAGACCGCCGGTGAGCGCGATGGCCCAGGTGACCGTCGGGCCGAAGGCGAGTGTGACCGGCGAAAGCGGGATGCCGATGCCGAGCATGGCCGTGTTGGCCATCAGGTTCACGCCGAGCGGATGGTTCTGGAAGTGCGAGCTGAGCGGATTCCTCAGGTGCAGCACATTGTCCGCGGTGACGGAGAAGAACCACTCCCACAGGTTCTGGTCCGACGCGCTGTTCCAGAGATAGCCCTCCTTGAGATCGAGCCAGAGCCCGTTGTAGAGCAGGAAGGCGAACAGCAGGAAGCCGCCCATGATGGCGGCGTCGGCGGCGGCGAACCGGCGGGGTCTCGTGGGAGTCTTCTCGGCCTCCACGTCCGCCGCCTCAGCCTGGAAAAGACTCACTGACCATCCTCACGGCTCGACAACGCGGGCGAGAAAGTAGATCACACCCGTCGAGGCATGCCTCACGAGCAGAAGGAAGGGACGGTCGACGACGACCTCGAGAGGTTCGTCGACCATGATCGACGTCAGCCGCATCAGCACCGCTGTCGCGGCGGCGCCTTCGAGGCCCTCTTCGTCGATGCGGAGCACGGACTGGTGGAGGACTTCGGACACTTCGAGCCGGTCGTCGTCGGCGAGTCCGGTGAGGTCGGCGTCGGCGGTGAACATCGTCCGCACGCCCAGATCCTGGAGTTTCGCCGTCAGCGGGCTGTCGACGTCGAGGTCGAGTTTCGGCAGCGACAGGGCGATCGTCTTGGACCGCGTGTTCTCCAGCAATACCGCCAGTTCGCCCGGGTCGAGTTCGGCGTCGTCGAGGTCTCCGTCCGGCAGCAGGATGATCGCCTCCACCCCGCCCTCGGCGCCGAGGCGGACGACCTGCCAGCCGTTCTCGTGGGTGTGGTCGAGCTGTTTTTCGAGCCACATCGTCGGCACCGTACGGGTGCCGGACGGCGCGTGGAAGTCCGCGGGCGCGGTGTTGTCACGCGAGAACGGATTGTTCCAGGCGGTTTTGAGGTACAGGGCGTTGACGATCGCGGCCACGGTGTCCGGCGCGACGGTCCCCGGCTTCAGCAGTTCAGGGATCAGCTCGCGGGTGGCCTCGGCGACATCGGCGTTGATCAGCCGTCGCGCGGCCTCCGGATCGTCACCGAACGGCGCGCTCTCGACCTTCCCGCCCGGCCAGGTGGCGAGTTCCTCACGGAAGGAGCCCTCGAGCGGGAGCCCGTCCCAGGCCCAGAGCGTGTTCGCGACCGCGAGTTCGGGACCTTCGCCGAGCAGCGACGAGGCCTTGCCCAGCAGGTCGGCGAGCTCGTCCGGGTCGCCGAGCAGGGCGATCAGCTCTTCTCTGGTCTTTCCCTTGGCGGCCTGTGTCACCAGGCCGAGCGCGCTCGCGATCGAGTACGGCGAGAAGCACGCGTTCTCCCCGCGGATCGCCAGCACCCGATAGAGGTCCAGACCAAACCGGAGGTGGCTTTCGACAGCGCCCATGCCGCAGACCGTACCGTGGACGGGCCCGTCCGTCTCCTGTCCGAAAGTTCTCCCTTCATTCGACGGGCAACGCCTAGGTGAAGTGTCGATCGAGCGGTGAGTGGCTATTCGGGTTAGAGCGTGTCTTTGAACCTGACTGGGTGGTCCTGGCGCGCTTAGTGGCGGGTCAGGCGCCTGGTCATCATA
>NZ_AOHO01000051.1 GCF_000342005.1 Amycolatopsis decaplanina DSM 44594 | reverse complement strand
CTCGACCGGGTGACGATCCCGGCGGCTCCCAGGTCCCGTCCCGGGGATGGTTCCGGGGGCCGCCAGTACAGTCCGGGCCATGGCCATCACCGCGATCTCCGCTCCGGAGCCGCCTGGCCCGAACGGCATCGTCAAGGTCGTCGCGCCGCACGTGGAGTTGAGCCCGCTCGGCGACTCCCAGCTGCAGGGCAGCTGTCCCTTCTGCGGGTCACGGGCGTTCAGGGTTCGCCCGGCCTACGGCACCTTCCACTGCTTCGGCTGCGGCGACGGCGGTGACGCCCAGATGTTCGCCGCCAAGATCAGCCACATCGAGTGCAACCTGGACGGCTAGCGGGACAGCCCCGGCGTGGAGTCGGGGAGGGTGAGGCGGTAGTCGACGCTGCCCCCGTTGCCGCGGTGCCCCAGCAGACGGTCTTGGCGCATCAACGCGTTGAAGCAGTCCATCAGCGCGCACGCGGTGAAGGTGTCGTAGACGAGGGCGTTCTTCTCTTCGCTGGGCAGGTCCTTGTTGAGCACGCTCGCGACGTGGACGCGGTAAAAATCGGGCATCTCGAAGTTCAGCAGGACGCCGTCGGCGTCGGCCGCGGCCGCGAGCGCGTCGATGACGACAGACTTCACCATGCTGTAGCGCACGGTGGCCAGCACGCCGTTCAGGAATTCCGCGGGTGTCACGAACCTGGCGCCTGGTGCGGCGTGGTCGGCCGGATCCCAGGGGGCACGCGAGGTCGGCAGTGCGCTGACGTTGCTCATGAAGCCTCCATCGGCTGGGTGAGATCGGGGTGAAAGGCGAGCGCGAGCCGGTCGATCAGGCCGTGCTCGGTCTCGCCGGTCAGCATCGCGAGCTGTTGCAGCAAGGTGAACGCGGTCGTGACGAGGCCGCCGGTCAGGTAGTCCGGCGAGTCCGCGGGAAAGCGATCCCGGACGTCGACGATGTACTCGCTGACGGCGGCCGCTCCGGCTTCGGTCCACAGGTCCTCGTCGGCACACCGCCGGAGGATCGCGAGCGTTGACAGCTGAGCGTCCCCGTAGAGATCTTCGTGCGTCACGAGCAGCAGCGTCGCAGAGCGGGCGGCGAC
>NZ_AOHO01000050.1 GCF_000342005.1 Amycolatopsis decaplanina DSM 44594 | reverse complement strand
GCTGTCACCCTCACCCTCATTCTCGTGCCGCGAAAGCTCCCGCGACCGCGCCCGCGCCGCCTCCGCCTCCTCCACCACCCGAACAGGAACACCCCCACCCGCACCCCCCGCGACAGCAGCCCACAACACCACCACCTGGTTCTTGTTGATCAAGCCACCGGACAGTTCCGCGACCTCCGCCTGCGGCATCTTCCCGTGAAGCTTTCCCGCCCAGGCATTGATCCAGCCCCGGGCGACCACACTCGACCTCGCCCCCGTCCGGTCCTTCGGCTTCAGGGTGAAATCTGCCGGGAGGTCCCCTCGCGTGTTCAGGAAATCCCGGAACGTGCGGGGTCCCGTGCCATCCGGTGCAGGACGCCAGCCCACCACATCCACCGGCACACCCTCAGGAATCTCTGGCCGCTCAAGACTCTGCCACAGCCGGCTAACCTGAGCCTTACTGACCAAACCATCGGACAAATCCACGACGTCCGCCTGCATCATCTCCCCGTGCAAGTCTTCCGCCCAGGCATTGATCCAGTCCTGGGCCATCTGGCTCGTGCGCGGCCGGTTCCCCGATTTCAGGCCGAAACCTGCCGGCTGGGGCCGTGATTCCAGGAAAGCCCTCAACGTCCGCAAACCGGTACCGTCCTTCGCGGGACGCCACCCCACCACCTCAGGCCGGGTCAGCACCCCCGGCACCGAAGAACCACCACCCCCAGGAACATCCCCCTCCAGCACCCCCGCGTCCGGCTCATCCGCGATAGCTCCCCACAACACCCCCACCTGATTCTTACCGATCAAGCCATCGGACAGTTCCCAGACGTCCGCCTGCGACATCTTTCCGTAAAGCTTTTTCGCCCAGGCATTGATCCAGCCCTGGGCGACCGCACTCGTCCTCGACCCCGTTCGACCCTTCGGCTTCAGGGTGAAACCTGCCGGGAGGTCCCCTCGCGTGTTCAGGAAATCCCGGAACGTCCGGGGTCCCGTGCCATCCGGTGCAGGACGCCAGCCCACCACATCCACCGGCACATCCTCAGGAATCTCTGGCCGATCAAGACGCCGCCACCGCCGGCCAACCAGAGTCTGACTGAGCAGATCACCGGACAGTTTCGCGACCGCCAGATGCGACATATTTTCTCCGTGCAGGTCTTCCGCCCAGGCATTGATCCAGTCCTGGGCCATGTTGTTCAAGCGCGTTCGATCCTTCGTTTTCAGGCCGAAACCTGCCGGGTGGGGCCGTGATTCCAGGAAAGCCTTCAACGTCCGCAAACCGGTGCCGTCCTTCGCGGGACGCCACCCCACCACCTCAGGCCGGGTCAGCACCCCCGGCACCGAAGAACCA
>NZ_AOHO01000049.1 GCF_000342005.1 Amycolatopsis decaplanina DSM 44594 | reverse complement strand
CACCGAACAAACCAGACAAAACCACGCCGCCGCTTGACAAACAAAACCCAGGGATGTCTTCACGGACTTGGCGATCGCCTCAGCAGCCACAGCAGCGACCCGGGGCTGCGGTGAGGCGTCGGTCCAGGGGGTCGTGAGTGGCAAGTCGGGTTAGAACACGAATCGCCACTCACGACCACCCAACCGGCTCGGTACCGGCACCCCTGCCTGCCCGAAGTCCGTGAAGGCCTCCTTCACTACCTTCAAGGTAGGCAAGGAGGCCTTCACGGACTTGGCGCAGGCCACCACCGGCGTGCGAGGGTGCCGGTCGCTACTGGCGAGTTAAACTCCCCCAATGGCACCGTGGCTGACTCGTGGACTCGTGATGGCGCTGCTGCACGGCGCGGCCGTCACCGTGCTGGCCAAGTACGAGGTCTTCAACCCCACCGACAAGACCCTCGTCACCTCCCTCGCCCTCGCCGTCCTGGTCGGCGCCGCGGCCGGCTGGGGCGCTGTGGACGCCTGGCAGGGCAAACCCGAACGCGGCAAGAACTGGTTCATCGCGGCGCTGATCGCCGGCCCGGTTTCGGGCGTGCTGTACGTGATCGGCCGCGCGGTGTTCGTCGATCAGACCGGCGCTTCGGAGCTCGGCGGCGCGCTCACCGGCGGCGCCGCCTTCTCGGCACTGCTGGTGCTCATCCCGGCCGGGCTCGGCCTGTTCGTCGGCGGCCGCATCACCAGGACCGACGACGACGAAGATCAGCCCGCGAGCGAGAAACCGGCCGGGAAACCGTCCCAGGCCTGATCGCTGATCTCCTCGACGGTCGAGTCGTTCAGCGCCGCCGTACCGGCGTCCGGCACCGCGAAGAGCTTGCCGTCGAGCACCACGCCGAACCCTCGGCCGGGCGCGTGCACCATCCTCGCCCCGGCGCTCAACCGCGCGGCCTGCGGGAACCTGTCGACGATCTTGAGCCGCTGGTCCAGCACCTCGCCCGCGAGCGCCGCCGCCACCGAACGCCGGTCGACCCGCACCAGGGTGCCGTCGGCCACCAGGTCGATGGTCCGCTGCGGCGACGGCATCGCGACGCCTTCGAACGACGTCCGGATCCGGGCGTCGCCGTCGCACGCCCGCGAACCGCGGACGTCCAGGCCGAAATGCTTGAGGTCGGTCGGTGCCCCCGCGCCGCCGACGACCGTGGCGCGGACGACGTCGAACGGGACCCGGTCGCAGACGTCGCCCGAGGAGAGCGGCGCGTGCCCGTCGGGCCGCCGGACCAGGCCGGGGCCTTCCTTCCACGCGCCGGGGATGATCGCCGGGCGGTACGGCTGCGCGGAGAAGTCCCTGGTCCAGAAGGTGAGCGTGGTGCCGGCATCGGTTTCGTGCGCGATCACGAAGGCGTCGAGCGCACCGACCCACATGAAGTCCGTGCTGAACCCGTCGACCAGCGAACGGGTGCGCGGCGAGATCGTGCTGGGCTTGGCCACGAAGCCCTGCTCCCCCAGCGTCTCCACGCCTCGGGTGAACGCCGCGTCCCTGGCGCGGAGCAGGAACTGCCCGGCGCCGTTCCATCCGGCGCCCTTCGCCGTGGTGTCGGTGAAGAGCACGTAGAACCAGCCGTCGAGGTACACCGCCGAGGGCTGGCCCGCGCCGTAGACGTTGGCGCGGTGCACGTCGTGCGCCGGTCCGATGATCGGCTGCCCACCCGCCGCCCGCGTCCATTCGAGCCCATCGGGGCTGGTCGCGAGGCCGATCGAGTTGCCGAGCGCGTGATCGCCCGACGCGCCGGTGTAGTACATGTAGTAGGTCGAGCCGACCTTGATAACCGACGGGTCGCAGGTGTGCATTCCGTCGAAACCGCCGGGCGCGCCGGAGAAAACCGCCGCCGGGCCACCACCGGACGGGCCGGTGAAGGGACCGTCGAGCGAGGACGACTGCGCGTAGAGGACGTCGTCACCGGGCGGCTGGGCGCTGCCGTACTGGCTGCACCACCACATCTTGAGCTTGCCGCCGTCCCGCATCACCGTCGGGCTGTAGTTGTAGACCGCGTCCTGATCGCCCGCGGCCACCACGCCGCCACTGGCCCTGGGATCGCTCGTCGCGAGCTCGACGTCCATCGGCCGCGGCTTTTCCTTGGGCCCCTGCTGGGCTCCGCCGATCCCGCCGCCTTTGCCGTCGGCCTGGGACTGGACATTGCCGTCGCTACACGCCATGAGGACCGCGCCGGCCGCGAGGAGAGCCACCACGGCACGGGCGCGTCGCCGACCCCCACGAAAAAGGCGCATGATGGCCGAGTGTAGCGAGACTTAGCCCGGCCGGGTGACGCCAGTACCCGGTAGGGCGACCAACTCCACTTCGAAGCCATCGGCGTTTTCGAGGTAGGCGGCGTAGTGGTGATCACCGCCCGCATACGGATACTTGTCCGCGAACATTGGCGACCAGCCGTGTTCGACGGCCTTCGAAGCCAGTTCGTCCACCCGATCGCGTGACTCGACATGCAGGGCGAGATGGTTCAGACCCGGCGCGGTGCGCTGGTGCTCTTCCCCGCTGAGCGCGGGGGAACGCTCGACGACGAGATAGGTCGCGCCGTGCTTCCAGCTGACCCCGGCGGGCCAGCGCTGGAACTCCCGCCAGCCGAGTTCGCCGAGCAGCCAGCCCCAGCTCTCCTCCGCGCGGCCGAGATCGGAAACCCACAGCTCGATGTGGTGCGCGCGGCCGTGGTCCGAAGGCAGCGCGACGAAGACACGATGCGGTCCGCTGCCGTAGTGGTCACCACCGCCGACGTCGAGGAAACCCAAGCGCCGCACCAGGTTCTGACTGGCCACATTGGACTCTCCGACCAGCGCCCACACTGACGACAGACCGAGCCCGACGAGTCCGTGCTCCAGCAGGGCCCGCGCGGCCTCGGTCGCCAGCCCCTGCCCGCCGTGCGCACGCGACAGGTAGTAGCCGATCTCCGGAACCTCCCCGGGTAGCTCCTCCGAAGGTCGCAGATGCGCGAGACCGACGACCTCGCCGTCGCGTTCGATCACCCAGTGCCCCATCCCCGCCGGGCCGTCGTAGGACAACCTGCGGCCGACCATTTCGCGGACGCGGCCCGGCTCGGTGAGCGGCACCGCGAAATGCGAACTCATCGCCGGGTCGGCGAAGAGCTTGACGATCGCCTCGGTGTCGGCCTCGGTCAGCGCGTGCAGCCGCAGCCGCGCGGTCACGATCTCGGGCGGGTTGTTCATGCCGCGTTCGCGGCCAGCCAGCGCAGGGCCAGGGGGTACCCGTCGACCCCGAGCCCGGCGATCACAGCGGTGGCGATGTCCGACAGCACGCTGTGGTGCCGGAACAGCTCGCGCTTGTGCACGTTGGAGATGTGCAGCTCGATCAGCGGCGCCTTGAGCTGGGCGGCGGCGTCGCGGACCGCGATCGAGTAGTGCGTCCACGCGGCGGCGTTGAGCACCACCGGCCAGCCCGCGTCGGCGGCTTCGTGCAGCCAGCCGACCATCTCGCCCTCGTGGTCGGTCTGCCGGACCTCGACGTCGACCCCCAGCTCCTTGCCGGTTTCGACGCAAGTGGAGACCAGATCCGCGTGCGTGGCCGAACCGTAGATACCAGGCTCGCGCAAGCCGAGCCTGCCGAGGTTGGGGCCGTTGAGGACGAGCACCTTCACAGCAGCACGCTCCCGCCTGGCTTAGGTGCTTCGCCGGCCACCACCGAGTACGCGGCGGCGAGCAACGACGGGTCCGGGCCTTCGAGCCTGCCGGGTTTGGCGAGCCCGTCGAGGACGACGAAGCGCAGCACGCCCGAACGGGTCTTCTTGTCGCCCTTCATCGTCTCCAGCAGCTGCGGGAGCGCGTCCGGGTCGTAGGTGGTCGGCAGGCCCAGCATCTTGAGCACGGCCGAATGCCGCTCGGCGGTGGCGTCGTCGAGACGGCCCGCGAGCCGCGCGAGTTCGGCGGCGAACACCAGGCCGACACTGACCGCCGCGCCGTGGCGCCACCGGTACCGCTCGCGGCGTTCGATGGCGTGGGCGAGCGTGTGGCCGTAGTTGAGGATCTCGCGCAGGTTCGACTCGCGCAGATCCGCGGCGACGACGTCGGCCTTGACCTGGATCGAGCGGCGGACCAGTTCGCCGAGGACCTCGCCGGTGGTGTCGAGCGCCGCGGCGGGGTCCTGCTCGACGAGTTCGACGATGCGCGGGTCCGCGATGAACCCGGCCTTGACCACCTCGGCCATTCCGGCGACGAGTTCGTTGGGGGGCAACGTTTCCAGTGTCGCGAGGTCGACGAGGACCGCACTCGGCTCGTGGAAGACGCCGACCAGGTTCTTGCCCGCCTCGGTGTTGATGCCGGTCTTCCCGCCGACCGAGGCGTCGACCATGCCCAACAGCGTGGTGGGCACGTTGACCAGCCGGACGCCGCGCATCCAGGTCGCGGCGACGAACCCGGCCAGGTCGGTCACGGCGCCACCGCCCAGCCCGACGACCACGCCCTGGCGGTCGAGGCCGATGCGGCCGAGGACCTCCCAGCAGAAGCTGGCGACCGTGAGCGCCTTGCCGTCCTCGGCGTCAGGGATCTCGACCCGGTGCGCGTCGATCCCGGCCTCGGCCAGTTCGTCGCGGATGGCCTCGGCGGTGGTCGTCAGCGTCGGCGGATGGATCAGCGCGACCTTGGAGGCGTCGGCGAGCTGCTCGGTGAGCTCGCCCAGCAGGCCGCGGCCGATGACGACGTCGTACGGCTTGGCGGTGTTGACGGTGATGCGGACCGGCTCGGTCATCGTTCCCCTCACTTCGGCGGAAGCCGCTTGGCCCTCGCGACCTCGCAGGTGATCTTGCCCTTGACCGGGGTGTCCCCCGGGATCTCTTCGGTCACCTTCTGGCCGGGTGTCATCCGGTTCTTCGCGAACAGCGCCTCACCGGAGGCCTTGCCGTCGGCGTCCTTGATCGCGATGGTGACGGCGTACCGCGCGTCTTCCGCGGTGCTGTTGGTGACCTCGATGGTGATCTTCGGGGTGTAGCCGTCGCTGTCGCACTTGGTGACCTTGACGTCGGCGGCGACGTCCGCCTCGGGCGCGGCCGAAGCGGCGGAACCGGTCTGCGCGGCTCCGGTCTGGACGACGTCCGCGCCAGGAGGCTGCTTCTCCTCACCGCACGCGGTCAGGGTGACGGCCACGACGGTGAGCAGTACGCCGGCGCTGCCGCGCTTCATGCTCGGTCCTTGCTGATCTCGGCCAGCCCGATGACGGCGGCCTCGACGACCTCGCCGGGAGTCAGGTGGTCGGTGTCGATCTCGATCGTGGCCACCTCGCGGTACACCGGCAGGCGCGCGTCGAGGAGCGCCTTGTAGGTGGCGCGGGGGTTCACCCCGGCCAGCAGCGGGCGCGCGGTCGAGAGCCCGGCGCGCTGGACGCCCGCGGCCATCCCGACGTTGAGGAAGACCACGGTGTGCCCGGCCAGCCGTTCGCGGGTGCCCGGCGTGATCGGCGCTCCCCCGCCCAGGGAGAGGACGCCGTCGTGTTCGGCCAGCGCCTTCGCGACCATCTCCTCCTCCAGCACGCGGAAGGCGGGCTCACCCTCCTCGGCGAAGATGTCGGTGATCGGCTTGCCCGCACTCGCGACGATGTCGTCGTCGCTGTCGCGGAAGGCGAGACCGAGCCGGGCGGCGAGCGCCGGGCCGACCGTGCTCTTGCCCGAGCCCGGCGGCCCGATGATCACCGCGCGAGGAGTCACCAGCGCTCCTCGAGCGCCTTCAGGTAGGCCTCGGCGTTGCGCTTGCCCTCGGCCAGCGAGTCGCCGCCGAACTTCTCCAGCGCGGCGTCCGCGAGGACCAGCGCGACCACCGACTCCAGCACGACCCCGGCGCGAGGCACCGCGCAGACGTCGGAGCGCTGGTGGATGGCCACCGCGGGTTCGCCGGTGGTGACATCCACAGTGGACAGTGCTTTGGGGACGGTCGAGATCGGCTTCATGGCGACGCGCACGCGCAGCGGCTCGCCGTTGGTGATGCCGCCTTCGAGCCCGCCCGCGCGGTTGGACCGGCGGGTCACCCCGACCGGGCCGCTGCCGCGGTCGATCTCGTCGTGGGCCTGGCTGCCCCAGCGCTTGGCCGTGGTGAAGCCGTCGCCGACCTCCACGCCCTTCATCGCCTGGACACCCATGAGCGCGCCGGCGAGGCGGGCGTCGAGCCTGCGGTCCCAGTGGACGTGCGACCCGAGGCCCGGCGGCAGGCCGTAGGCGATCACCTCGATCACGCCGCCGACGGTGTCACCAGCCTTCCGCACGGCGTCGACCTCGGCGACCATCGCGTCAGTCCCCTCCTGGCCGAAGGCGCGGACCGGGCTCTCGTCGATGGCGGGCAGGTCCAACGGCACCGGCAGCGGGCCCTCGGGCGCCGAGGCGCCGCCGATGGACACGACGTGGCTGAGGATCTCGACCCCGAGCAGCTGCTTGAGGTACGCGCGGGCCACCGTGCCGAGCGCCGTGCGGGACGCCGTCTCGCGGGCGCTCGCGCGCTCCAGTACCGGACGGGCCTCGGGGAAGCCGTACTTCTGCATCCCGGGCAGGTCCGCGTGGCCGGGCCGGGGACGGGTCAGCGGCTCGTTGCGCGCCAGGCCCTCCAGTTCCTCGGCTGGCACGGGATCGGCCGACATGACCTTCTCCCACTTGGGCCACTCGGCGTTCTCGATCTGGACCGCGACGGGGCCGCCCTGGGTGAGCCCGTGCCGGACGCCGCCGGTGAACTCGATGTGGTCGGTCTCGAAGCCCATCCGGGGGCTGCGGCCGAAGCCGAGCCTCCGGCGCGCGAGCTGCTCGCCCACTTCGGCGGTGGTGACCTCCACCCCGGCGGGCATCCCTTCCAGGATGGCGGCGAGGGCGGGTCCGTGCGATTCCCCTGCGGTTATCCAGCGCAACACCTGACAGATCCTGTCACAACCTCCTCTCTGCCCCGGTACAGGCCGGGCTATCCCGGACCAGGTCCGGCGAAGACGGCGAGCGCCCACGCCGCGACCAGGAGACCGGGTCCGTGCGGCACCGTGGGATGCCGGGGTCCGCCCACCGCGAGCGCCACGCTCAGTAGCGCGGCGGCGACGGCACCGAGCACGATCGACGGCCAGCCCGTCGCCGCGAGGACCGCGCCGAGGCTTCCGGCGAGTTTCACGTCACCGGCGCCGAGCGAGCGCGGCGACAGCGTGTGGACGAACGCGTGCGCCCCGCCGAAGACCAGCGCGCCCAGCACGGCCCGCCACGCGATGGCCGCTCCTCCCCCGTGCGCGGCGACCGCCAGCGCGACGGCCAGCGCCGGGTACGCGGGCAGGGTCAGGATGTCGGGCAGGCGGCGGTACTTCAGGTCGGCGAGCACGAGCGGGACCGCGAAGACGGTCAACACGGCCGGGACCGCGAGCCACCACGACGGCCAGGCTCCGGCGTGGTGCCGCAGCCAGACCGCGACGAGCGCCGCCGCCGCGATGGCGGCGGCCCAAGCCGTGACCGGCGCTCCCGCCCGGCGCAGGCAGGAGCGCGTGGCGAGCGCCGATCCGGCGCCCGCCACCGCGAAGGCGATCGGCGTGAACACAAGATCAAGAGTGCGCCCGTGGTTCGACGGGAGGCAAGGATTTCTTTTCGTGACAGGGACTTTCACGCACTTTCGGCAGGTGGGGCGTGGGTGCGGAAGTCGTGAACGGACCGTTCACGCACGTGACGCGCGACGGCGGCGGAAGCAGTAACGGCGACTGAAGGGGACTTTCGCCGCGTCTCACGCGGCGAAGGGAGCTTCCGTCGCATGGCATGCGGGGAAAGCGTCCTTCAGCTTCCGCAGGCAGCGAGATGCTCGGCCGACGGCGCGACGCTCGGCGAGTACGTGAAGGCCCCCTTCATGTACCTAGGCGCAAGGAAGGGGGCCTTCATGTACTTAGGTGGCTCGGGTCCGGCGCCGAAGGCCTGTCATGACGCCGGGATCAGGGGTTCATCCGCAGCAGCGGGAGGCCCGAGGGCGTGCGGATCTCCAGCGCCTTGATGTCCCCGGCACGCATCGCGGTGCCGACCACGATGTGCGCGGTGTCCTTGGGCATCGCGCGCCAGGACGCGAGTTCGCTGGTGCCGCCGTCGGCGCCGACGGCGACCAGGATGTAGTCCCCGGTGCGGTTGCCGCCGTAGCTGCACGTCATGTCGACCTTCGTGCCGCTGCCCGTGGCGGACAGGGCGACTTCGGCGGTCACCGGATAGTCGCCGAGCGGGGTCATCGGGTCGCCCGTCGCCGCGATCGGCCCGGTCAGGACGACCGCGAGTGCCACGCCGGCGGCGACGGCCACCCCGGCCGCGGTGGTGGTGATCGCGCGTTGGATCCGCCTTCCCCGGCGGACCCGTTCGAGCACGGCGGGCAGCAGGTCCGGCGAGGGCGCCGGTTCGTCCTCCGGCAGCGCGGGGGCGCCCGCCTGGGCGAGCAATCCGGGGATTCCGGCCAGGTCGCGCACGGATGCCGCGCACCGGTCGCAGACGCGAAGGTGTTTCTCGTAGGCGGACCGGTCTTCCGGGGACAACGCCCCGAGCACGTAAGCCGCGTCGTAGGTGGCGAAGGGGTCGGTCATTGAGTCACCCCTCTTTCCTCCAATATCAGCCGCAACGCCCGCAACGCGTAGTGCGTCCGCGACTTGATCGTCCCTTCGGCCACACCGAGCCGCTTCGCGGCGTCGGCGACGGAGTAACCCTGGAAATAGCACAGGACGAGGACGTCCCGGTGTCTCGGCGAGAGCTCACCGAGGGCTTCGGCGACCAGCCAGCCCTGAACCGCCCGTTCGGTGCCGTCCGCGACCGACGTTTCGGGCGGTTGGCCGGTCACCACCTCCGGACGCGCCTCGGAAGCACGCCAGTCGTCGATGGCGATCCGTCTGGCCACGGTGAACAGCCAGCCCCGCGCCGATCCTTCGGACTGGTCGAGCACCTTGGCGTTGCGCCAGGCCCTCAGCAGCGTCTCCTGGACGACGTCCTCCGCGCGGACCCGGTCACCGCTGGTGAGGTGCAGTGCGTAGGACCAGAGCGCCGCCGCGTGCTCGTCGTGCAAAGCCCGCATCAGCCGGTCCTCCGCGAATTCCTTCACCGATCCGCGCGTTCACGGTTGAGGAGCAGTGGGAGGGCGAAGACCACGCAAGCCACTTCGGTGATCAGGCCCCACAGTTCGGCCTGGGTGGTGAAGCGCTCCGAGACGCCGAAGAACCCTGTGGTCAGCGAGAGCACGTACGCACCCAGTGTGGCCAAGCCGAAACCGATCGCCGCGAGCACGGGAAGCCAGTGGCGCCAGACCAGGACGGCGACCGCGATGACCACGCCCGCGACGACGTTCACCAGGAAGAGCGGGCCGACCACATCCGTTTCCGAGGCCCAGTCCTGCCATACGACGTAATGCACCCACGCCGAGCCGAGCAGGCCCGCCGCCACCACCGCCCGCAACAACCACCGGATCATGTCCGTATCTCTTTCCGCGTGTTCGGTTCCCCCATGCCTTTGAACACGGAAAAGCGGGCCTCCCGGTTCAATCCGGCACCCGATGGCCGGCGAAATTGAACCGGATGGCGGTTCCGGCCGTGTGTAGGGGCATGACTGCCGAACTGCACTCCCGCCGCACCGTCCTGACCACCGGCGCCGCCGTCGCCGGCGCGGCCGTCGGGGCCGTGGCCCTCACGGCCTGCGGAAGCGACAGCACGCCGCCCGGTTCGACCGCCGCGGCGCCGGGCGAGACCTTGACCGCGCTCTCCGACATCGCGGTCGGCCAGGCGAAGGCCACCAAGACCGCCGATGGCAAGGACGTCATCGTCACCAGGACCGCCGAAGGCACGGCGGCCGCGTTCAGCGCGATCTGCACGCACCAGGGGTGCGCGGTCGTCCCGGAGGGCGCGGAGCTCAAATGTCCCTGTCACAACTCGATCTTCGACGCCGCGACCGGCGCGGTCAAAAAGGGACCGGCGGACCAGCCGCTGCCCTCGATCGCGGTCAAGGTCACGAACGGCCAGGTCGTCACGGCCTGAGAAACGCGCGAAGGGTCCCTTCAGGACGCGAATTCCGTCCTAAAGGGACCCTTTTTCCGAGCTTTCAGCTGTCCCAGGTAAAAATCGGGTCGCCGGCCTCGACGTCGCCGCCGGTGAGCAGTCCGGAAAGGACTTCCGCCTTCGCGTCCAGCGCCACCACGGGCACGATCGGCGAGTAGCCCGCGGCCTTGACCGCGTCGGGGTCCCAGCCGACGACCGGCTGCCCGGCGCGGACGGTCTCACCCTTGACGACGTGGAGCGTGAAACCCTCGCCCTTCTGCTTCACCGTGTCGATCCCCAGGTGGACCAGCACGCCGCGGCCGTCTTCGGTGGCCACCACGAAGGCATGCGGGTGCAGGGTCACGACCGTCCCGTCCACCGGTGCGACCGCGTCCTGGCGCCCGCCCGAGGGCAGGACCGCGATGCCGGGACCGACCATCGCCTCCGCGAACACCGGATCGGGCACTTCGGTCATAGCGGTCGTCTTACCGGCCACCGGGCTGAGGATCTCGAGACTCACAGCAGATCCTCGATGTCGCTGGCGATCGTGTCGGCCTCGGGCCCCACGATGACCTGGACACCGGCCCCCATGCGCACGACGCCCATCGCGCCGGCGGCCTTCAGTGCCGCTTCGTCGAGCAGGCTCATGTCTTCGAGCTCACAGCGGAGCCGGGTGATGCACCCCTCCACCTCGATGACGTTGTCGGCACCGCCGAGCGCCGCGAGGATCTTTTCCGGCCTGTCATCCGCCATCGTGGTCTCCTTGTTCCCTGTCGGTTTCCCACATGCGAACCAGCTCTACTACGCCGTTCGCCGACTCGCACCCGATCCCTGGCCACGAACGCGTAACGGTGGTTGACACCCGCTCGTGCGACGGAGCATCCTGCCCCATCGGATCATTGGTCTAGACCGGAACGTACCAATCTTCCGGACCAGATGCGAGTACGGGTTACCCAACCGACCGGCCCGAAAGGACGGTGACCGTCATGAGCGCTTCGGCGCAGCTGCCGCCGTCCGACCGTGTGATCAACGGACCGACGCCCAAGCACGCCCAGCTGCGGGAGATTCTGCGCCGCACGGTGGAGCGTGAGCTACCCCCCGGCTCGCCGATCCCCTCGGAACGTGACCTCGCCGAGACCTACCAGGTGTCGAGGCTCACGGTCCGCTCGGCGATCGGCAAGCTGGTCGAAGAAGGGCTCTTGTCCCGCGTGCGCGGCAAGGGGACGTTCACCGCCGCGAGGCGGATGGAACTGCAGCTCTACCTGATGTCCTTCACCGAGGACATGCGCCGCCGCGGGATGACCCCGACCACGGAGGTCGTCAAGACCGCCACCGAGGTCCCGCCCGCCCCCTCGGCGCACGCCCTCGGCCTGCCCGCCGGGACCCCGGCGCATCGCCTGGTGCGGCTCCGCCGCGCCGACGGGGTGCCGCTGGCGGTCGAACGCGGCTGGTATCACGCGGGCCGGATGCCCGGTCTGCTCGACCTCGATCTCACCCGATCGTTGTACGTCCAACTCGCCCAGTCGTACGACCTGCGCCCGGATCACGCGTGGCAGACGGTCTGGGCCGAATCCGCGGATCGCGAAACGGCACGCCTGCTCGGCATGCGCGCCGGCAGTCCGCTTCTTGTCTTCCGCCGGGTCTCCAGCGTCAACGGGGAACCGATCGAAGACATGACTTCCTGGTACCGGGGCGATCACTACCAGGTCACCATGCAGCTGGACCGGAACACCCCGGATTCCGGTCACCATCCTCACTACGGAGGTACCCGATGAGCTCCACCACCGCGGAGGGGGCGAAGAGCAAGGGCAAGGGACTGGCCGGGCTCCAGCGCTTCGGCCGCAGCCTCATGCTCCCCATCGCCGCTCTTCCCGCCGCCGCACTCCTCTCCAGGCTCGGCCAGCCTGACCTGCTCGGCGCGGACGGCCTCGGCTGGATCAAAGTCGCGGCGGCCATCGGTGCCGCGGGGGATTCGCTGTTCAACTGGCTGCCCCTCCTGTTCGCGGTGGGTATCGCGGTCGGTTTCGCCCGGAAGAGCGACGGTGCCACCGGTCTCGCGGCCGTGGTCGGCTTCTTCGTGTTCACCAGCGTTCTTCGCGTCTTCGCGCCGTTCGACGAGCTTCCCGGCTGGAACCCCGAGAAGCCTGCGGGCCTGATGCTCAACCCGATCAAATGGCCCTACAGCGTGCTGGCCGGTGTGATCGTCGGTCTGGTCACCGCGCTGCTGTGGCAGAAGTTCTATCGCATCAAGCTGCCGCCGTACCTGGCCTTCTTCGGCGGCCGCCGGTTCGTGCCGATCATCACCGCCCTGGTGCTGCTGGTCCTCGCGGTGCCGCTGGGCCTGGTCTTCCACTGGGTCAACGATGGCATCCAGGCCGCCGGCGAGGCGGTCACCGGCTCTCCCGTGGTCGGTGGCGGTATCTACGGGTTCCTCAACCGGCTGCTGATCCCGGTCGGTCTGCACCAGCTGCTGAACGTGCCGGTGTGGTTCATCTTCGACGGTGGCGACCTGACCGAGTTCTTCAAGGGTGACCCCACCCGCGGCACCTTCATGACCGGGTTCTTCCCGATCTTCATGTTCGCCATCCCCGCCGCGGCGCTGGCGATCTGGCAGAGCGCGAAGCCCAGCCAGAAGAAGATCGTCGGCGGTGTGATGATCGCCGGTGCGCTGACCTCGTTCCTGACCGGTGTCACCGAGCCGATCGAGTTCTCGTTCATGTACGTCGCGTGGCCGCTGTACCTGATCCACGCGGTCCTGACCGGTACGTCGCTGGCGCTGGTCAACGCGCTCGACATCCACCTCGGCTTCGGCTTCTCCGCCGGTGCGATCGACTTCGGGCTCAACAGCAGTCTCCCGGCGGCGAGCAGCAACGTCTGGCTGCTCATCCCGATCGGCCTGGCCTACGGGGTCATCTACTACGTGATCTTCCGCTTCGTGATCAAGAAGTGGAACCTGCGGACCCCCGGCCGCGAGGACGACTCGATCGAGGCCGATCTCGAAGCCACCGCGGCGAAGCCCGTCAAGTAGTTTCAGCTTCACAGAACCCAAGGCACGAAAGGGAAAGAACATGCCGGAGAAACGCGTCACCGTGGCCAGCAAGGTGGGCCTGCACGCCAGGCCCGCGGCGACGGTCGCCAAGGCGGCCGCGGCGCAGCCCGTCGCGGTGCACATCGCCAAGGCGGGCGGTGACCCGGTCGCGGCCGGCAGCGTACTGAACCTGATGACGCTCGCCGCCGGCTACGGCGACGAGGTCATCATCAGTGCCGAGGGTGAGGGGGCCGAGGCGGCCGTCGACGCCATCGCCGAGCTGGTGGCGACCGATCTCGACGCCTGATCCCCGTTCACGCGAAGCCCGGGCCGCCCCGACCGGCCCGGGCTTCGTAGGGTGTAGGCATGGAAAGCGTGCGTGGGATCGAACAGTGGCCGGTGGACAACGCCGCCACGGCCGTGGTGACCGCCGCCGGTGACGTGCTGGGCACGCACGGCGACACGACGAAGGTGTACCGGCTGGCGTCGGTGACCAAGCCGCTCACGGCCTACGCCGCGCTGATCGCCATCGAAGAGGGCGTCGTCGAACTCGACACCCCCGCCGGGCCGGAGGGCTCCACCATCCGGCATCTGCTCGCGCACACCTCGGGCCTGGCCTTCAACGAGCACAAGCCGATGACCGCGCCCGGCAACCGGCGCCTGTACTCCAACGCCGGGTTCGAGCAGCTCGCCGACGCGCTCACCGAGCATTCCGGCATCCCCTTCGCCGACTACCAGGCGGAGGCGCTTTTCCGGCCGCTGGGCATGAAGGCGACCAAGCTGACCGGCTCCCCCGCCTCGGGCGCGGAGTCCACTGTGGACGACCTGGTCGCGTTCGCCGCCGAACTTCAGGCGCCGACGCTGATCGCCGCCGAAACAGCGCGTGAGGCGACTTCCGTGGTCTTCCCCGGGCTTTCCGGTATTCTACCCGGCTTCGGCCACCAGAAGCCGAACGACTGGGGCCTCGGTTTCGAGATCCGCGATCACAAGAGTCCACATTGGACAGGGTCGTCGAGCTCGCCGCGGACCTTCGGCCACTTCGGGCAGTCCGGCACGTTCGTCTGGGTCGATCCCGACGCCGGCGCCGCCTGCGTCGCGCTCACCGACCGCGCTTTCGGCCCATGGGCGGCCGAGGTGTGGCCGCCCTACACCGACGCCGTGCTCTCGGAACTGCGCGGCCTCACTCCATGACGCGGACCGGTGAACCCGCCTGGAAGGCCGCGATGTCCTCGACCGCGTCGCGGTAGAAGATCTCGTAGGCCTCCCGGGTGACGTAACCGATGTGCGGGGTGAGCACGACGTTGTCCAGCGTCCGCAGCGGATGCTCCGAGGGCAGCGGCTCGACGTCGTAGACGTCCAGCGCGGCGACGGCGATCTCCTTGCGGCGCAAGGCGTCCACCAGCGCGGCTTCGTCCACGATCGGGCCCCGCGAGGTGTTGACCAGCATCGCCGTCGGCTTCATCGTCGCGAGTTCGGGCGCGCCGACCAGCCCGCGGCTGCGGTCGCTGAGCACCAGGTGGACCGACAGGACGTCCGCGCGGGCGAACAGTTCGTCCTTCGACACCGCCGTCACGCCGTGGGGGTCGGCCTTCTCCTGGGTCAGATTCTGGCTCCACGCGATGGTCTCCATGCCGAACGCCTTGCCGATCTTGGCCGCGCCGGCGCCGAGCCTGCCGAGTCCGAGCAGCCCGAGGGTCTTGCCGGACAGGATCGTGCCGACGGTGGTCTGCCAGCCGCCCTCGCGCATGTTCCGGAACTCCACCGGCACGTTCCGCGCGGCGGCGAGGATCAGCGCCCAGGTGTGCTCGGCCGCCGGGGCCGCGATGTAGCCGGTGGAGGAGACGACCACGCCGTTGCGCCGGGCGGCCGCCACGTCGATCGCGGCGTTGCGGTGGCCGGTGCTCACCAGCAGCTTGAGCGCGGGCAGCCGGTCGAGGACTTCGGCGGGGAAGCGAGTGCGCTCGCGCATCGCGACCACGACCTCGAAGTCACGAAGGCGGGCCACCACGTCGGCGGGATCCGCGAACGGCTTCGTGAACACCTCGATCTCGGCGCCGAGGGAGTCCCAGTCCCCGAAACCGAGCGCCACTTCCTGATAATCGTCGAGAATCGCGATCTTCATGACCCCCAGGCTAGAGTCGGCCCGGAATCCGTGCCCGAGGAGGCCACCGTGATCCTGGAGTTCCGCACCTACCGGCTGAAGGGCCCGCGTGAGGCGATGGTCTCACGGATCGAGAGCTACCACACGATCGCCATCGAGACCTCCGAAGACGCGGTCAAGGCGCTCGAACGACGGTGAACGAAGACGAGGAGCGGGGATGCACGAGGGCGAGATCCTGGCCTGGACCGAGGCGGAACGGCTGAGCTTCGCCGATCTGCTGGAGGGACTCGAGGAAAAGGACTGGTCCGCGAAGACGCTGTGTCCGGAGTGGACGGTTCATGCGATGGCCGCGCATCTGGCGCAGTCCACCAGGAACAGACTCCGCGACACCGTCCTCGGCGCCATCAAGGCCAAGGGGAACTGGGACCGGATGAACGTCGACCAGGCCATCGCCTACGGCACCCGGTTCTCCCCCGCCGAACTCGTCGCCCAGATCCGCGAGGACGCCCGATCACCGCGCCGCTCACCCGGCGCCAAACCGATCGACCCGCTCGCCGACGTCCTCATCCACGGCCAGGACGTCGCCCGGCCACTCGGCATCGCCCGGCCGATGCCGGGGAAACCGGCGATCGCGTCGCTGGAGCACCTTCTCGTCAGCCCGTTCTGGGGCGCCAAGAAACGCTGCCGGGGCCTCAGGCTGATCGCCACCGATGCCGAGTGGTCCGGCGGCACGGGCCCCGAGGAGGTACGGGGCCCGCTCGTCGACCTGCTCCTGGCCGTGAGCGGCCGGAACACCGGCCTGGCCACTCTCACCGGTCCGGGCACCGCGCTGCTCGGCGCCCGCTGAGCGTCACCGGCGCGGGACGAAGACGTCGACTCGCACCAGGTGATGGTCCGAGGCGTCGTTGAGCCGGGCCAGCGGCGAATCCGGCAGCGGCCAGAAGACCTCGGCGCGCCAGGGGAAGAGGCCCTTCGACGGCAGGACGTAGTCGATCCGCAGGTTCCCCGGCGCGTTGTCGTTGAAGTCGCCGGTGTCGAAGTAGGGGTCGCCCTTCTGCCCGATGTTGGCGCCCGCCTGATCCTGTGCGGCCCGCACTCCGCCTTCGCTGCCCGGCCGGGTTTCGATGACTCGCGGCGCGTTCAGCAGGCGTGAGATCGCGCCGGGGACGCTGTCGCCGTCGAGCGGGTCGGAGTTGTGGTCGCCCGCGATGACGAACTTCTCGTGCGCACCCAGCCCGCCTCGACGGCCGCGGTCGTCGTAGATGTAGCGGCCCTTGCCGGGGGTCACGTAGTCCGCCCAGAAGCGGATCTCGTCGCTGTTGCGGGTGCCGTTGCGGTCTTCGGGGCCGTCGAAGGTGGGCGGCGTCGGGTGCGCGGCCAGGAAGTGCACGGTCGAGCGGCCGACGCGGACCGGGACGTCCCAGTGGGATTTCGACGACAGGCGCAGCACGTCGAGCGCCTGCGGCGAGTACCAGTCGTTCGGCGCCGCGGTGGCCGGGTCGTCCGGCAGCAGCGCGCCCGGCATGTCCTTCCAGAGGAACTTCTGGAACGTCCGCACGCTCTTGGTGTCGATCGGGTACTTGGACAGCACGAGCATGCCGTACTGGCCCTCGAAGAGACCGAATCCGTGTGCGTCGTTGCCGCCGCCGACCTTGCCGTCGCGGTCGAGGTCGAAGCCGGTCGCGACGCCGGTGTTCGACGGCGCGGTGAAGGCGTACGGGTAGTCGATCGGCGCCGCGCCGTTGTGGCCGCGTCCGAGGTAGTTCTCGCGGAACAGGTCCGCGGCACGGTTGCCGGGGACGTAGTCGAACTCGTTGATCAGCAGCACGTCCGGCCGGTTGCGCTGGATCACCTCGGCGACCTCGTCGGCCTGCGCGTTGCCCGGCTGCGACAGGTCGGTCACCAGCTGACCGGCGGCTCCGCGGTTCAGCGAAGCGTTGTACGTCGCGAAGCGGACGTTCTGCCCGGCGGCGGCTTCCGCCGGTGTGGCGGCCGGCAGCGTCCCGGCCAGCAAGGCGCCCGATGCGAGCACGGCGGCGATGCGTTTCACGGTCTTACCTCCCAGAGTCGGTGCGACCTTACGCACTCCGCGCGGCCGAACGGGTGAGCTTCAGGTGAACAGCGCCTCTTGAACGCGTTCAAAATCTGGGCTACGGTTCTTCTTGAACACGTTCAAAAGGAGGTCCCCATGCAACCCGTAGTCGTGGCCTACGCGCTCTACCTGGCCATCACCGTCCCGTTGACCGTGCTGGTCGCTCGCACGCTGAGCAGGCACGGCAAGACGTTCCTGGAAGACGTCTTCCAGGACGAACAAGCGCTGGCGCATTCGGTCAACCAACTGCTCGTGGTCGGGTTCTACCTGGTCAGCCTGGGTTTCGTGACGCTGTTCCTGACCAGCGACGACATCGTCCTCGACGCGCGCGACGTCTTCGAGATGCTGTCGGTCAAGGTCGGCACCGTGGCGCTCGTGCTCGGCGTGATGCACGTCGGGAACGTGCTGGTGTTCAACGGGATCCGGCGCAAGCACCTCAACCACGCCACCGCACGGCCCGTGCCGGTTCCGCCGCCCCACCCCGGCTACCCGGCGCCCGCTCCACACCCGGCGCCCTGACCGGATAACGTGCAGTGGTGGCGAAGAGTGAGGAAACCAAGTCACTGATCGTGGCGACCGCGTTGCGGCTGTTCGCCGAGAACGGCTACGACCGGACGACCATGCGGGCCATCGCCGCCGAAGCGGGCGTGTCGGTCGGGAACGCCTACTACTACTTCGCCTCGAAAGACCAGCTGATCCAGGGTTTCTACGACGAGATCGCCAACGCGCACCTGACGACCGTGCGCCGGTCGATCGAAGGTGAGCGGGACTTCGGCGCCCGGCTCAAGACCGTCCTGCTCACCTGGCTCGACGTCGCCGAGCCGTACCACCGCTTCGGCACCCAGCTCTTCGTCAACGCCGCCGACCCGGACTCGCCGCTGAGCCCGTTCAGCGAAGAGTCGTCGCCCGCGCGGGACGCCTCCGTCGGCCTGATGCGCGACGTCATCGCCGATTCCGACGTCAAACTGGACCCGGACCTGCGCGACGACCTGCCCGACCTGCTGTGGCTGTACCAGATGGGTGTCGTGCTGTTCTGGGTCCACGACCGCTCGCCCGGCCAGAAACGCAGCCGGATGCTGGTGGAACGGACGGTCCCGCTGATCGCTCGGCTGGTGGGGCTTTCGCGGCTGCGGGTGCTGCGGCCGGTCAGCCGGGAGATCGTTTCGCTGATCCAGGATCTCTCGAAGCGAGACGATGCCGCTTGAGGCGGCGCGAGTAGGTGGCTAAACGCGGTCCGGCTCCCGGACGGTCCGGAAGTACAGGAACCGCGGCTGGGTCCGCAGCTTCGCGTACCATCGCGGGTCCGATTCGGCGATCGACTCCTCGGGCATCGGCTCCACCAGCCTGTCGACGGCGAAGCCCGCGTCGCGCACCGCGCCGAACGTCCAGCTCAGCGGCCGCCGGTAGAACCGGACCTTCTGCCCCCGCGGGAACTCGTCTTCCAGCAGTTCGAGCTGGAAGTAGTTCCGCTTCTCGAACCACCGCCAGTCCTCGCCCGGGTGATGCACCGAGAACACCAGGAGGCCGCCCGGTTTGAGCACCCGCCGGAACTCCGCCAGCGCCGGCGCCCACTCCTTCAGGTAATGCAGCACCAGCGACGCCGTGATGACGTCGATCGAGGCGTCCTCGAGGAACGTCATCGGCCGCGAGACGTCGGCCGTCTCGAACTTCGCGACGTCCCCGAACTTCTCCCTGGCGACGGCGACCATGCCCGCACTGGCGTCGACGCCGAGGACGTCCGCGCCCTTCGCGGCGAGCAGTGCGCTGAGGTGTCCCGCCGCGCTGCCGACGTCCAGCACCCGTTTGCCCGCCACGTCCCCGGCCAGCTCGACGATGGCGGGCCGGTCGTAGTGGGCGTTGGTGCTGCTGGTTTCGGCGTGCGCCGCGTAGAGCCGGGCGAACCCGTCGTACTGGGCGGCACGCGCCCGTTCGATGATCTCGTCGATCACCTCGGTCTTGGCGTCGGCGTACTGCTGGATGTACTTCCAAGTGCGTGAAGCCAATTCGCGCTTCTTGGCCTCGTAGAGCTTCAGCTCGTCCTCGTGCGCGATCAGCCGGTCGCGGAAGAGGCGGTAGCGCTCGGTCTGGCCGTTGTCCGGCGAGTAGACGTGCAGGTTGATGTCGGTGTCCGGGCCTTTGAAGCAGCGGTGCTTCTCCCACTCCGGCTCGCGGATGACGAGCTTGTAGCCTTCGGCCTCCAACTGCGGCACGTAGGCGTCCTCGTCGTCCGAATCGGCGACGATCAGCATGATGTCGATGATCGGTTTCGCGCAGAGTCCCGGCACCGACGTGGAGCCGACATGCTCCAGGATCAGCGCGCGCTCCCCCAGGATCCCCCTGATGCGCTTGGCTTCCCGGTCGAACAGCTCGGGCCACTCCGGGTCGTACTCGGCCAGGGTGACGGTGGAATTCAGTACCGGAGCCTGATCGACCCAAGCGTCGTTGATGTCTTCTTCGGTGTAGTCGTCTCGATCGGGTTTGGGCATCGACCCCTTGTTCCTTCCTCAGCACTCGTCGCGAGTCTGCGCGCGACCGCGATCACGTCGCCAGGGCGCAAGTAGGAATAAGACGTCCCGTCCCCCATCAAGAGCGCCCTGCCGCCGAGATCGCGGGGCCATTCGGCCAGACCCGCGCGCGGTGGGTCACCTGGTTGCCGCGATGCCCCTCTCGAGGCAGTCCGCCAGACTATCCAACCCGGACGATCTTGTCAGGAGATCGGCAAAGAAAGGATCCCGCCGGTCGCCTCGCGCAGCGCGTCCCGCATTTCGGCACGCGGCGCCGGCTGCCCGGTGAAGTATTCGGACTGCCCGAAAGCCTGATGCAGCAGCATGTCCAGTCCGGTCGCGAGCCGCCCGCCCCGGTCGGCGACGGCTTCGGCGAGCGCGGTCGGCCAGGGGTGGTAGATGACGTCGAGCACGCACCTGATCCGCGCCAGCTCCGCCAGATGCGGCCGGACGGCGTCCGGGGGCACGGTGTTCACCAGCACCGCCGAGCCGGCCGCGAGCTTCCCGAAGTCGGTGTCGGCCCAACGGAGGACTTCGGCGTCGAGCCCCGCCCGCTGGGCCGCCTCGACCGTTTCCGTCGCGCGCGCGGGATCCCGCATGACGAGCCGGACCGTCCGCACGCCGAGCGACGCCAGCCCGACGACGGCCGCGGCGGCCGTCCCGCCCGCTCCGAGGATTACGGCCCCGTCGTCCGCGCCCGGCGAGTACCCCGCCGCGATCCGCAGTGCCTCGGTGACCCCGTCGACGTCGGTGCAGTCGGCCAGCCAGCCGGTTTCGCGGCGCACCAGCGTGTTCGCCGCGCCGACCGCCGCCGCGCGCGGCGTGACCTCGTCGGCGTGCTCCAGCGCGGCCCGTTTCCCGGGCATGGTCACCGAAAGCCCGGTCCACTCCGGACCGAGACCGTCGACGAACGCGGGCAGCCCGGGACCGTCCATCTCGACACGCTCGTAGGTCCAGCCGTCGAGCCCGAGCGCGCGGAAAGCCGCGCCGTGCAGCACGGGCGAAAGGGAGTGTTCGACCGGTTTCCCGAGGATCGCGGCCTTGCGGTCAGTAAACACCACGCCTCTGTGCGTCCAGCTTGTTCTTGTTGTGCTCGTCGTTGGTCACCGCGAAGCAGGAGAGCCCGTTCTTCTCGCACTTGACGAAGAAGATCCACTCTCCCGCTGTCGGCTTCAGCGCGGCCTGGATCGCTTCCGCGCTCGGGACCGCGATCGGCGTCGGGGTCAGGCCGAAGGACTTGTAGGTGTTGTAAGCACCCGCTTTATCCCGCTCTTCGGGTTTGGTGAGCAGGGTCGGCCGGTCGAGGACGTAGTTGACCGTCGAGTCCATCTCGAGCCGCATCTTCTCGTCGAGCCGGTTGTAGATGACCCGCGAGATCTTCCCGAAGTCGGCCTTCACCGCCTCACGTTCGATGATCGACGCGATGATGAGCGTCTCGTACGTGGACTTGCCCGCACCCTTGTTCTGGTCGCTCAGCCCGGCGTTGAGGATGCGCTCCGCCGAGGTCTTCACGACGTCGGTGAGCAGTTCCTCGGCCGTCCAGCCGGGTTTCACGTTGAAGATGCCGGGAGCGATCAGTCCTTCGAGCCGCCGGTCCTTGTGCTCGGCGTTCGTAGCGGGCTCGACGGCCCACGATGGAACGCCCAGCTTCGCCAGATCCGCGGTTTCGACCGTCTTGCGCAGTTCCTCGACCGGGATACAGGTGCTCTTGCCGTTCAGGTCGGCGCAGGAAGCCTTGGACAGCAACGTGAACACGCCGGGCGTCACCTTGCCGTCGGGCTGGGTGATGTCGTGGAACTGGGTGTACGGCCGGATCTCGACCTGGCCGACCTTCGACGCGGGGGCGGTCATCTTCTCGACCGCGCTGGCGCCGGACATCTTCGTCTTCATGACGTAGTAGCCCTGCTGGAGCCGCGAGACGGCGGTGTTGTCCTCGCCCGCCTTCACGAACGCCTTGCCGCTGGCGACCACCCCGGCCGCCTGCAGCCGGTTGCCGATCGCCGACGTCGAGTCGCCCTTCTCCACCTGGACGAGGACGTCGCTCTCGCCGGTGCCTTCGTAGTCGTCGTAGCCGAAGATCTCGGTGAAGCCGTAGTAGGCGCCACCGGCGAGCAGGACGAGCACGGTCAGCGCGGCGATCCAGCCCAGCGCGCGCTTCTTCCTGCGCTTCTTGGGCGGCGGCCCCTGCCGTTCCGGGCGCTCGTCCTCGATGCGTTCCGGCTCGGCACGGTCTTCGTCGTCGTAGTCCTGCTCCTCGTAATCCTCGTAGTCGTCGTACTCGTCATAGTCGTCGTACGAATCGTCGCCGAAGATCTCGTCGTACTCCTCTTCGCTGCCCTGGGGCGGCGAAGAAGGAGCCGCGCCGGGGCGCCGGGCCATCGGCGCTTCCCGGATCGCGGGGAGGATGTCGGTCGGCCGCTCGTCCGGGAGCGGGCCGTCGTCCTCGCGGCGCCTGCGGCGACCGGGACGGGGCGCCTCATCCTGGGCGTGGGCGGGCATGCCAAGACCCCGGTCACCCGGCTGGGGGGACCGCCGCTGCGGTGCGGGAGGCGGCGGAGGGGCCGCGGGTGCCGGGGCCCGCCTCGGCGGGGCCGGACGCTGCGCCCGGGGCGGCGGCTCGTCGATGTCGCGCCGGACGCGCGGTGGCGGCTCTTCCGGGGACCGGCGGGCACGCGGCGGTTCTTCCGCCGGACGCCGCGCGGGCGGCTGGGGCGGCTCCGGCGGTTCCTGCCGGATGTGCCGTCGTCCCGTCGGCTGGGGTTCGGGCCTGCGACGGGGCGGGGCCGGTGGCGGGCTCGCCTCTTCAGGCTCCCGCAACCGTCGTCTACCGCCCTGACGGCGTTCGGGCCGGCCGTGGGGCTCGGTCATGTGTCGCCCTTCCGTGCGCGATGTGCCGCTACCGCGTCGATCCACGCCTGCAGGATCTCGACCGCGGCCGCCTGATCGACGACGGCACGAAGCTTGCGTCCCTTCACCCCACGCTGCGACAGCATCCTGGATGCCGTCACCGTGGTCAACCGCTCGTCGGCCAGCCGCACCGGCACCGGCGCGATCCTGGCGGCGACCTTATCGGCGTAGTCCAGCGCCGCTTCGGCCGCCGGACCGTGGCGGTCCTTGAGCGTCCGCGGCAGGCCGACGACGACTTCGACCACGTCGTGTTCCGTGACGAGTTCGACGAGCTGATCGACGTCCTTGTCGCCAGTCGCGTCGCGAGTGAGGGTAACGAGCGGGCTCGCGAGGATGGGGTCGGGATCGCTGAGCGCGACCCCGACCCGGACGGATCCGACATCCACCCCGAGCCGCCTGCCGCGCCCCGGATCGGACTCTCCTGGCCGATCCGGATGCCGCCCGACGGCGTCGTCAGCCAACTTCGGCGACCGCCGCGCGCAGTGAGGCGATGGCCCGCTCGGCCCCGGCCGGGTTGGTGCCCCCGCCCTGGGCCATGTCCGGCTTGCCACCGCCACGGCCGCCGATCGCCTCGGCGAACGACGGGACGAGCTTGCCCGCCGCGATGCCCTTCTCCTGCGCCGCCTTCGTGGTGGCGACGACGAAGGCGACCTTCTCGCCCTGCGGGGCGAACAGCGCGACGATGCCGGGACGGGCGCCGAGCCTGCCGCGGATGTCCGAAGCCAGCGCGCGCAGACCGTTCGAGTCGACGCCCTCGCCCAGCTTCTCCGCGACGACCGCGATCCCGCCGATGTCCTCGGCCTTGTCCGCGAGCGAACCCGCCGAGCCGAGCACCTGCTGGGTACGCAGCTGCTCGATCTCCTTCTCGGCGTTCTTCAGCCGGGTGAGCACGTCGTCGATGCGCGACGGCAGCTGCTCGGAGGGCACCTTGAAGGTGTTCGCGAGCTGCGAGACGAGCAGCTGCTCCTTGCGGACGTACTTGAGCGCGTCCGTGCCGACGAGCGCTTCGACGCGGTGCACACCGGAACCGATGGACGAGTCGCCCACCAGCTTCACCAGGCCGAGCTGGCCGATGCGGTCGACGTGGGTGCCACCGCAGAGCTCGCGGGAGTACTCGCCCATGTCGACGACGCGGACGTCGTTGCCGTACTTCTCGCCGAACAACGCGACCGCGCCCAGTTCCAGTGCCTTGTCCTTCGTGGTGACGAAGGTGTTCACCTCGACGTTGGTCTGGAGGTAGTCGTTGACCTCCTCCTCGACCTCGGTCAGCACATCGGCCGACACACCGCCGGAGGTGGTGAAGTCGAAGCGCATCCGGCCCGGCGAGTTCAGCGAACCGGCCTGCGCCGCGCGCTTGCCGTACGCGCCGCGCACGGCCGCGTGGACCAGGTGCGTCGCGGAGTGCGACCGTTCGATCGACAGGCGGCGGTGCTGGTCGACCGAACCGGTCAGCGTGCTGCCGATGCCGACCTCGCCGTCGAGCACCTCGACGCGGTGCACGAACAGCCCCGGCACGATCTTCTGTACGTCGTGGACCTTGAGCTCGACGCCGTCGCCGAGCAGCACGCCGGTGTCGGCCACCTGGCCACCGCTCTCGGCGTAGAACGGCGTGCGGTCCAGGACCAGCTCCGCCTTCTTGCCGGCGCCGACGGTGGAGACCGGCACGCCGTCTTCCAGCAGCGCGACGACCTTCGCCTCGGCCTGCAGGTCGGTGTAGCCGAGGAACTCGGTCTCGCCGTTCCGCTCCAGCACCTTGCGGTACTCGGACAGGTCGCCGTGACCGGTCTTGCGCGACGCCGCGTCGGCCTTCGCGCGCTGCCGCTGCTCGTTCATGAGCGTGCGGAAGCCCTCTTCGTCGACGGCCAGGCCCTGCTCGGACGCCATCTCGAGGGTCAGGTCGATCGGGAAGCCGTAGGTGTCGTGCAGCTGGAACGCCTTGTCACCGGCCAGCAGTGAACCGCCGGCACGCTTGGTCTCCTCGGCCGCGAGGTCGAAGATGCGCGACCCGCTGGTGAGCGTGGAGAGGAAGGCCTCCTCCTCGACGCGCACGACGTCCTCGATGCGGTCGAAACCGGAGACCAGTTCGGGGTAGGTCGGGCCCATGGTGTCGCGGACGACCGAGGCGAAGGCGGGCAGCACCGGCTCGTGCACGCCGAGCAGGCGCGCGGAGCGGATGATGCGGCGCAGCAGACGGCGCAGCACGTAGCCGCGGCCGTCGTTGCCGGGGGTGACACCGTCGCCGATGAGCAGGACACCGGTGCGGGCGTGGTCGGCGATGACGCGGAAGCGGACGTCGTCGGTGTGGTCGGCGCCGTAGCGGCGGCCGGAGAACTCCTCGGCGCGGCCGATCACCGGGCGGACGAGGTCGGTCTCGTAGACGTTCTCGACGCCCTGCAGGATCGTCGCGACCCGCTCGACACCCATGCCGGTGTCGATGTTCTTCTTCGGCAGCTCACCGATCGGCTTGTGGCCGTGCTTCGGGCTCTTGTCGCCCCGCACGTCCTGCATGAAGACGAGGTTCCAGATCTCGATGTAGCGGTCCTCGTCGGCGACCGGGCCGCCCTCGCGGCCGTAGCCGGGGCCGCGGTCGTAGTAGATCTCCGAGCACGGGCCGCCGGGACCGGGCACGCCCATGTCCCAGTAGTTGTCCTTGCCGTCACGGGACTGGATGCGCTCGCCGGGCAGGCCGGTGAGCTTCTTCCACAGACCCGCAGCCTCGGAGTCGTCCTCGTAGACGGTCGCCCAGATGCGCGCCGGGTCGAGGCCGTAGCCGCCTTCGCTCTGGGGCTTGGTGATCAGCTCCCAGGCGTACTCGATGGCGCCTTCCTTGAAGTAATCGCCGAAGGAGAAGTTCCCGGCCATCTGGAAGAAGGTGTTGTGCCGGGTCGTCTTGCCGACCTCGTCGATGTCCGGCGTGCGGACGCACTTCTGGACGCTGGTCGCGCGCGGGTACGGCGGCGGGGCCTCACCGAGGAAGTACGGCTTGAACTGGACCATGCCGGCGTTGACGAACAGCAGGTTCGGATCGTCGAGGATCAGCGGCGCGCTGGGCACGCGCGTGTGTCCCTTGTTCTCGAAATGGCTCAGAAAACGTTGGGTGATTTCGTGTGTTTCCACGGGATCGTCCTTGTATACGGGCTCGCGCGAAAGCGCTGGGAATGCGGACAGGCGGGAACGGCGGAGGGCTCTGGTCGCGGACGCGACCCGATCAGCCCTCCGCCCGGCGAGCTCGCCGGACCGGGCGCCGCGGCGACGCCGCGTGCCTGCCCTCGGTCACGGGGGCCGTGCTCAAGCCGGTCCGTTCGGACACCATGTCGTGCAACTCCTGTTCCCGTTCGCTCATCCCCGCGCGGACCTCCGCGCCGAACGAACCGACGGCGCCCGCGAGTTCCCGCACGGCGTCGCCCAGGTTCGAGGCTAACCCCGCCGGCGTGGCCTGGCGAGCGGTTTCGGTCGCTTTCCGTGACAGGGCGACACCGGCGACCACTCCGACGCCGAGCCAGAACAGGCGCTTCATTTGCGGCCCCGCTTCTTCGCCGGGCGCGAGGCCTTCGCTTCCGCTTTCTTCCGCCGGGCCTTGATCGCCTTGCTGAGGCCGTAGGACAGCGCGGCCGTCTTCACCAGCGGTCCGCCGAGCGTCGCGGTGAACACCGACGACAGCGCGGACACGTTGCCGGACACGGCCTGCGCGTTGGCGGTGATGCCGTCGACCCGCTCCAGCTGCGTGTTGACGTGCGTGATCGTCTCGTTCGCGCCGATCAGCAGCGGGTCGGTGTTCTCGTGCGCCTTGCGGATGGCGATCGTGGCCTCGTCCAGGGTCCGGCCGAGCTTGAACAGCACGATCGCCAGCAGCACGACGAGTACGACGAATGCTCCTGCGGCGATCAGCGCGGCGATCTGCCCTGCCGACACGGGCCCTCCTCAAGGGTCTGCGGTCTTGGTGCCCGTGAGGTTACCGCCCCACCGGCCCTGCGGCGGTGTCACCCCGCCGCACGGTCACTCAGCGCAGTGACCTCACGACGAACCGGCGGGAACCGGTGCGCCGTTCACGATGCGGGCCTGCCGTCGGAAAGCACTTCGGGTGGCGCGTTCTGGCCGAGGCGATCGAGTTTGTGCCAGGGCAGGCGGGCACCCGCCAGCGCCGTCATCACCGACTGGATGACGACGAGGTACATCAGCTGGCGATAGACGAACTGCTGCAGGGGCAGGAAAAGCAGCGGGCGAAGCGATTCACGGTCGAGCCGGAAGGCGATCACGCCCGGTACGAGCTGCAGCAGCAGGAACACCGACCAGTAGAGCAAAGCGGACTTCCAGTCCCCGGTCAGCACGCCGAAGAGCGCGGCCACGTCGACGAACGGCGCGAGCACGGGCAGCGCCACCTGGAACATCAGCAGATACGGGATGCCGCGGCGGCCGAGCCTGCCCTCGGCCCCCTTGCCGACGACCGCACCCCGGTGTTTCCACACCGCCTGGAGCGTGCCGTAGCACCATCGGTAGCGCTGTTTCCACAGCTGCCCCAGCGTCGCCGGTGCCTCTGTCCAGGCACGGGCCTCCTGTTCGTAGACCACCCGCCAGCCGTCGCGCTCCAGCGCCATCGTGAGGTCGGTGTCCTCGGCGAGGGTGTCCTCGGGGACGCCGCCGAGCGCGAGCACCGCCGAGCGGCGGAAGGCCCCGACCGCGCCGGGCACCGTCGGCATGCACTCGCCGACGTCGTACATCCGGCGGTCGAGGTTGAACCCGATGACGTATTCGATGTGCTGCCAGCGGCCGAGCAGCCCTCCGCGATTGGCGACCTTGGCGTTGCCCGAAACCGCGCCGATCGAGGGATCGGCGAACGGCCGCACGACGGCGCCCACGGTGCCGGGTTCCAGCACGGTGTCGCCGTCGACCATGACCACCAGTTCGGTACGGGCGGCGGCGAGACCGGTGTTGAGCGCGGCCGGTTTGCCCGCGTTCAGCTGCCGGATCAGCATGACCCGGCGCAGGCCGAGCCGCTCGACGACGTCGGCGGTGCCGTCGGTGGAGCCGTCGTCGACGACGATCACCCAGGTCGGATGGTGGTCGGAGGCGAGGATCGAGCGGATCGTCGCCTCGATCCCGGCGGCTTCGTTGTAGGCGGGGACGATCACGGTCACCGGCTCCCGCACCGGCGGCCGCGACGGCGCGGTTCTGCCCCGTCTGACATGGATCGCCGTGGTGACGAGGACCAGAACGGTGCGCAGGACGGCGAGAACGCTCGCCGCGATGAGCAGCCAGCCCAGCGCCGCCGAGAGGGCCTCGCCCGTCTGGACCGCGGCGATCAGGAGCCAGCCGCCGAAGCGGGTCAATCCGTCCACACCGGCCGTGGTTCCGCTGAGCCCGGCGGCCCCGCTGACGGTGTCGAACCGCCAGCCCTTGGCCTTGAGTCCGGGGATGACGCGGTCGAGCGCGGCGAGGGTCTCCGAGCGGTCGCCGCCCGCGTCGTGCAGGAGGACGACGGCGCCGTCGTCCGTCCGGGGGGTCATGGCGTCGGCGATGGCGTCCACCCCGGTGCGCCGCCAGTCCTGGGAGTCGAGTTCGGACAGCACGATGAGCCTGCCCTCGCCGCCGAGGCGCCGTGCCGCACGCCAGCCCGCGTCGTCCATCGCGTCGGCGGTCGAGGAGTAGGGCGGCCGGACCAGCGAGGTCTCCGTCCCGGCGGCGCCGGCGATGGCGAGGTCGGTGGCCCTGAGCTCGATCTGCGCGCGGGCGTCCCCGGCCGAGCCGAGGTCGGTGTGGGTGGCGGTGTGGTTGCCGAGTTCGTGACCGCGGCGGACGATCTCCGCCGTCAAGCCGGGGTGACGCGTCACCTGCGCGCCTGTCACGAAGAACGTGGCGTGGACCCCGTGCCGTTCGAGAGTGGCGAGGATCCGTGGCGTCCATTCCGGATCGGGGCCGTCGTCGAAGGTGAGCGCCACCGTCTTGGGCTGGAGCCGGGACGTGACGGGCTCGGCTCCGCGCGGGTCGATGATCGGGCCGCCGTGCCGTACCGCGGCCGGGACCTCCGCCGCCGTCCGCGTCCGGGGCGCCCCGTCGGCGGCGAACCCTCCTTCGACCAGTGTGGTCAACCCGAGCAGGACGGTGACCGCGAACAGCAGGGTCGCCAGCAGCGCCCAATGAGCCTTGGGCGGCGGCAGCCGTCGGTGGTGGTGGGACAAAAAAGGGTTCCTTCGGTCGTGCGCGATCCGGCGCGTCAGCGCCCGTTACCGGGAGGCTCGGTCCTCGTCTGTCCGGGTGGGACGTCGGGCGCGCGGCTGTTGCGGCGCTCGGTGCCCGGCGAGGAGGTACCGGCGGGCTGAGGCGGCGTCGTCCCGGAAGAGGCCCGGTTCGCGGGTGGAGCCTGCCTGGCGCTCGTGTCCGACGTCTCACGCCCGGTAGCGGGTGGTTCCGTCGGTGACGACTGTGAAGCCGTGGGCCTGGGTCCGGCCGACGTCGTCGCGGGCGGCGGCCCGGTGGTCGCCGAGGGCGCGGGCGGCGGCAGGGGGATCAGCGCGGAAGGCAGGGTCGGCGCCCCGAAAAGCGCCGCGGTGAGAAGAATCCCATAGCCGACGACGGCCACGCAGACACCGATCGCGATCCGCCGGACCACGGTGCGGCGACGGCCGCTGGGGTCGACGAACACCGGTCTGGCTGGGTCTTCCCCACCCTCGTTTTCGTTGTGATGATCAGGAATCACGGCCATCCAGGGGTTCGTACGGGCCGCATACTCTAAACACGGGAACCGCCGGATACCAAGCCCGGACCGGAGGATCGACGCGGTGTCACCACCCGGCTACCGTCTCCGAGTCGACCTATCCGGTTCTTGTGACGTTCATGTTCCTGGGTCAAGGTTCCGGCATGCCTGAACTGTCACGCCGTACGTTGCTGGGCGCCACCGGCGCCGCGGCCGCCACCACTCTCCTCCCGCCTTCCGTGCACGCCGCCATGGCCGAACCCATGCGGCGGGGCGGACTCGACGCCATCGAGCACGTGATCGTGCTGATGCAGGAGAACCGGTCGTTCGATCACTACTACGGCAGCCTGCGCGGTGTCCGGGGCTTCTCGGACACGCATCCGCTCGAACTGCCGTCGGGCAGATCGGTGTTCGAGCAGCCGAATCCCGCCGGCGGCACGGTGCTGCCGTTCTCGGTGCGCAAGGCGGCCGAACTCGCCGGCCGGAAACCGGACGACATCCAGTACCTCGGCGACCTCGACCACAGCTGGAACGGCAGCGGCAAGGCGTGGGCGCGCGGCTGGAACAACGGCTGGATCGCGGCGAAGACCCCCGCCACCATGACCTACTACGAGCGCCGCGACATCGCGCTCCAGTACGAACTCGCGGACACCTTCACCATCTGCGACGCCTACCACTGCTCGATCTTCGGCTCCACCAACCCGAACCGGAACTTCCTGTGGACCGGGACCACCGGGTTCGAACCGGGCAGCACGACGAACCGCGCGGTCACGAACGCGGCGTACTCCTACGACCACCAAGGCTACGACTGGACCACCTACCCGGAGCGGCTCGAAGCCGCCGGGGTGCCGTGGCAGATCTACCAGGAGTGGGACAACTTCACCGACAACGCGGTCGAGTACTTCGTGCCGTTCAAGAAGGTCGGCACGAAGATCCTCGCGTCGGTCGAAGAGAAGTTCCGCACCACCGAGGAGTTCTACGACGCACTGCCCAAGAAGACTCCTGAGGAGCGCGCGAAACTGCTGGCACAGTTCGACGCCGGGGTCGCGAAGCTGACGCCCGCCGAGCGGAACCTGTTCAAGAAGGCCATGTACCGCAGCGAGCCGGAGACACTGGTGACCCGGCTGAAGGCGGACATCCAGGCGCGGCGGCTGCCCGCGGTCAGCTGGCTGGTGCCGTCCGCGAAGGACTCCGAGCACCCCGGCGCGTCCACTCCCGTCGGCAGCGCGAACCTGATCTACCGCGTGCTCGACGCGCTGGCGTCCGACCGCGAAACGTGGTCCAAAACGGTGCTGCTGATCAACTTCGACGAGAACGACGGCTACTTCGACCACGTCCCGCCGCCGATGCCGCCCGGGAACGCGGCCAACGACGCGGACCACTTCAACGGCCAGCCGCTCGGTTTCGGCCCGCGTGTGCCGATGACGGTCGTCTCGCCGTGGTCGATCGGCGGCAACGTCGACTCCACGGTGTACGACCACACTTCGGTCCTGCGGTTCCTCGAGCGCTGGACCGGGGTCGCCGAGCCGAACATCAGCAAGTGGCGACGGACGGTCGCGGGCGATCTCACCGGCGCCTTCGACTTCTCGCGCGCCGGACGTCAGCCTCGGGTGAACCGGCCCGGTCCGGTGCCCGCGCCGATCAGCCGCTGGCGGCCGTCCGCCCCGGCGGAGCAGAGTCTCCCCGTGGCCGAGCCCGGCAACCGGCCGTCGCGGCCGCTGCCGTATCAGGTGTCGGTATCCGGTTCGGTGGACAAGTCGGGGAATCTGGCGCTTTCGCTGGCCAACAGCGGCTCGTCGTCGGCGCATTTCGCGCTGTACCCGTACAAGGGCGAATTCGCCGAACCCGCGCACCGCGACGTCCGCGGCGAGGCACCGGAAGTCGTGCGCCTGGCCGGTGACGAATACCGCGTCGTCGTCCAGGGGCCGAACCGGTCGTGGTGGGAACTGCGCGGGAACCGCAAGGGCGCGGCGGCGGGCGTCGACGTGCGGACGCGGTTCCTGACGTGGCGTTCGGGTGTCGAGTTCAAGCTGTCCAACTCGGGCACTTCGGCGCTGACGCTGCGACTGTCGTCTTCGCGGTTCACGCGGGTGGTGCGGGTCGGGGCCGGGCGTTCGGTCACGGTGGACTGGCCGGTTTCGGGCGGCTGGTACGACGTGAAGGTCACCGCGGACGGGGATCCGTCGTTCCTGCGTACGCTGACCGCGCGGGTCGAGAACGGGCGGCCCGGCGTCTCCTGCTGACGGGACTCGTGAGTGGTAATGACGGTTCTAACCGTCATTACCACTCACGAGGCTCTATTCGGTCCCGAACGACGACACCGGTTTCCGGATCCGCTTCCTGCCGACGGAGGAACCGAAGACCGGGCGGAACCGGCTCCGTTTCGTTCTGCACGGCCCGCTTTCGGAAGTCGACCGGCTCGTTTCGCTCGGTGCGACCCGAGTCGGCGTCGGTGAAAGCGGTCAGGTGGAAATGGCGGATCCCGACGGGAACGAGTTTTCTGTCGTGGTGCCCGGCTAACCTCCGCCGCATGGACATGAGAGCCGTGGCCGAAGCCCTCGTCGCGGGGGAACACGTCAGTACTTGGGATCTGCGGGACGCCGGACCGGACGATTTTCCCGAACTGCGCGAAATCCGGCGAACCGGGGATCAGGCGCTGCGCAACGCGGCGCGCACCCTGCTTTTCGCTTTGGGCGGCCCGGAAGCACTCGGTGAAGACGACCTCTCGCTCTTCCGCCGTCTGATCCGGAGCAAGATCGCCGTCGAAGTCCCGGTCGCGATGGAGAGTTGCGAGTTCTGGTACGCCATCCCGACCACGGACCAGGCGGCGGTGCTCGACGCGTTCGGTCTGTCCGGCCCGGAACCGGTGACCATGTCGCTGGGCACCGAGATCTGGAGACAGCACTACCTCGGCCCAGGGCATCAACGGTGCGCACGGGTCTACGTCAGTCCCGCGCTCGACGGATGGACGCTCATCTTCGGCTCACCTTCGGACGACCAGCACCCCGCGGACGTCACCGACGAAAGCTCTTGGAGCACCGAACCCCGCGAGCATTATCTGGCCATGCTCGCGAACGAGAAGGTCTGGCGCGGCGTGCTTCGTGAGCGCTGCGTCGCATTGAGTCGCAGGTTCGGCGAGGCGCACCACTACTTCCGCAGCTACGGCGACTCGACGACGTCGTGGTGTATCGCCGAAAACGGCGAGCTGGTCCGATTCTACGACGTCTCCGCTCCCGAAGAATCCGTCGGCGAACTCGCGGCCGAGCACGGCTACCTGCTCCCCCACGAAGACACCCCGCTGCCCAAAGGCTGGGCCGACGACATCGAGCACACCGACAATCCCTTGGACTGGCAACGGGAATGGGTCCGGCGCTACCGGCGCCTGAAGGCGGAACTCGGGATTCCGGACCACTGCGACGCGGAAACGATCGCCGAAGCGCTTTCGGTGCACCCCGGCAAGGTCGGCCCGCACACCCGGGTAGAAGGGCACGGGGTCATAGCACTCACCGGATGTGGTCGGCGGTATGGCCACCCGCGAACTCTGTTGCGAGGCATCACTTACACACCGGCACCGGAACGACCCTCGCTCCTCGACGAAGACCGGACCTGACGAAGCACAGGTACGCTCCGTCGTACGGCACAGGATGGAAATTGGTCTACACCTATTGACGCGCGCCAGGTCGGCGGCTCAAGCTGCTGTGACCGAGGGCCATCTTCCACTGTCGGAGGTTCGGCGTGCCAAGGAGAACCAGGAAACTACTCCCCCTGCTGGCGTCGCTCATCACGCTGGCCGGACTCATGATCGTCGTCATCACCCCGTCCACGTCGAGCGCGGCAGGCCATGAGGACTGTCGTCCCGACGGGCTGTACCGGACACCCGGCGTCGACACCCCCTACTGCACCGTCTACGACACCGCTGGCCGCGAATCCCTGGGAGAAGGGCATTCCCGCCGCGTGATCGGCTACTTCACCAGCTGGCGCACCGGAAAGAACGGCGCGCCGGCGTATCTGGCGAGCAACATCCCGTGGACCAAGGTCACCCACCTCAACTACGCGTTCGCGCACGTCGACGCGCAGAACAAGGTGTCGGTCGGCGCCCCGGGCCCGAACAACGAGTCCATCGGCATGGAATGGCCGGGCGTGCCCGGCGCGGAGATGGATCCGTCGTTGCCCTACAAGGGACATTTCAATCTGCTGAACAAGTACAAGAAGCAGTACCCGAACGTGAAGACGCTGGTTTCGATCGGCGGCTGGGCGGAAACGGGCGGCTTCCTGAACCCGGACGGCACGCGCAACGCGTCGGGCGGGTTCTACAAGATGACGCAAAGCCAAGCGAGCATTGACGTCTTCGCGGATTCCGTCGTGAAGTTCCTGCGCGACTACGGATTCAACGGCGCGGACATCGACTACGAGTACGCGACTTCGGCGAACTACGCCGGAAACCCGGATGACTACTGGATCGCGCAGGCCAACCGCGGCACGCTGTGGGCGGGCTACGAGAACCTGATGCGCACGCTCCGCCAGAAGATCGACCAGGCGGGCGCCGCCGACGGCAAGCACTACCTGCTGACCGCGGCCGTCCCCGCGTCCGGCTGGCTGCTGCGCGGCCAGGAGGTCTACGGCGTCACGCAGTACCTCGACTACGCCAACATGATGAGCTACGACCTGCACGGCGCGTGGAACCAGTTCGCCGGGCCGAACGCGGCGCTCTACGACAACGGCAAGGACGCGGAACTCGCGCACTGGCAGGTGTACACGACACCGCAGTACGACGGTCAGGGCTATCTCAACACCGACTGGGCTTATCACTACTTCCGCGGCGCCATGCAGGCCGGCCGGATCAACATCGGCGTCGGGTTCTACACCCGGGGCTGGCAAGGGGTGTCCGGCGGGACCAACGGACTGTGGGGCAATGCTCCACTGCCGGACCAGAAGCAGTGTCCACCTGGCACCGGTTCCCAGGTCGGTTCGACCGTGCCGTGCGGTAACGGCGCGATCGGCATCGACAATCTCTGGCACGATATGAGCCTGACGGGCGCCGAGGTACCTGCGGGCGCGAACCCCATGTGGCACGCGAAGAACCTCGAGAACGAGATCACCCCGGACTACCTGGAGGCGTACGGGCTGGACCCGAAGAACAACCCGAAGGACCGGCTCTCCGGGAAGTACGACCGGTTCTACGACAACACGATGGTGACGCCGTGGCTGTGGAACAACGACAAGAAGGTGTTCCTGTCCACTGAGGACGAAGAGTCGCTCACCACGAAGGCCAAGTACGTGGCCGACAAGGGCATCGGCGGCGTCATGATCTGGGAACTGGCGGGCGACTACGCCTTCGACAACGCCAAGGGCCAGTACTTCATGGGCGACATGCTGATCACGAAGATCAACGACGGCCTACGCGGCGCCGCCCCGTACGGCAACAGCAAGTCGTCGCGTCCCGCGCCGTCGTCGGTGCTGAACGCGAACGTCAACCTGACCGGGTTCGCGCTGGGCGACCCGAACTACCCGATCACCCCGAGGATGCGCATCACCAACAATTCGACCACCACCATCCCCGGTGGGACGAAGATCGAGTTCGACTACGGCACGAGCGCGCCCGGCAGCATGTCCGACCAGTCCGGCTTCGGTCTGACGGTCACGAGCAAGGGCCACAGCGGGCCCAACGTCGGCGGGATGAAGGGAGACTTCCAGCACGTCGCGGTGACCGTGCCCACCTGGCAGACGATCGCGCCGGGCGCCACCGTCGAGATCCGGCTGAACTACTACATGCCGATCGCTTCGCCGTCGAACTTCACGTTCACCTTCGGCGGGACGACGTACGCGATCGCGTCGGATCACCCGCGCGGCGGCGGTGCTCCGCCGACGACGACCACCACGCCCACAACGACGACGGGTACGACGACCACGACACCCACCACCACGACCAGCCCGACGACGACGCGGACGACCACCACCACGCCGACGACGACCACCTCGGTGCCGTCCGACGCCTGGAAGCCGGACGTCGATTACGCCACCGGTGCCCGGGTGACCTACAACGGCGCGGCCTACGTGTGCCGGCAGGGTCACCGGTCACTGCCCGGCTGGGAGCCGCCGAACGTGCCTGCCCTCTGGACCCCCGCCTGACAGACCCGGCAGCGCGCAGAAAAGGTCCTCGTGAGTGGTAAGGACGGTTAGAACCGTCCTTACCACTCACGAGACCCAAGAGCTCAGCGACGTCCTGCAGTCAACTCGTCAAAACCCGGGAAGTCCCCCATCGTGCGTCGGCTTAGGTACTCGTGAGTGGTAAAGACGGTTAGAACCGTCTTTACCACTCACGAGAGAGAAGACTTCAGGTACTTGTCTTACCCAAAGCGACCCGACCAGACTCGGTGACGGCTTCACTCTTAAGTGTCGTTCGCTCAATTTCATTGTTGCTTAAAATTACGAACACGCGTTCGATTTGTTCGGGTATTCTGGAGGAGTGTCCGAGACCTTTCTTCCCGAGTTGCCGCAGGAGTTGTGGCGTGCCGGCAAGCTGGAGCTTGCCCATGGCGTGCAGCAGTCTTTGCGGGTGATTCGGATGGCTACCGCCGGGTTGGGGCAGTTTCTGGCGGAGATCGAGTCTCGGGGCGTCAAAGACTTGTACGGGTACGGCAGTACGGCTACGTGGTTCGCGGATGTGGCGGGGTTGTCGGTTGGTGAGGCGCGTCCGGTGGTGAAGCGGGCGATCGCGTTGAACCCGACCCGGGCGCTGGATGGGACCGAGGTTCCGGCGGTTGCGCCCGCGACCGCTGCGGTGGCCGCGGAGGGGCTGGTCGGGGATGAGCGGATCGATCAGATCCTGGAGATCCTGACGAAGATCCCGCCCGACACATCGGCCGAAGACCGGGCGAGTGCGGAGAAAATTCTCGCCGACCTCGCCCGGGATGCCGGGCCGCGGCAGTTGGTGGAAGCCGAGCAGAATCTGCTGGCGTGGTTGGATCCCGACGGGAACGAGCCCAAGGATCCAGAGCCTAAGGAACCGCGTCGGGAGATCACTCTGGAACGCCGCAAGGACGGGTTCTGGAGACTGACCGGTCTCCTCGACGACGAGACCGGTGCTCGCACGGCGGCCGCGCTCGAGGCCCATGCCCAGCCACGCCCAGTCGACGAATTCGGCCAAGCCGACTTGCGGATGAAGTGCGAACGCCTGGGAGACGCGTGGGTCGATCTGCTGGACCTGGCGATCGCCTGCCCCGACCAACCGGGCACCAGCGGCTACCGCACGCTGGTGCACGTCACCATCGGGCTGGAGGAGCTGAAATCCGGCCTCGGCACCGCCTGCCTCGACTTCGTCGGCACGATGACCGCCCGCGAAGCCCGCCTCGCCGCCTGCGACTGCCTCATGCTCCCCGTCGTCATGAACACCGCCGGAGAGCCCCTCGACGTGGGACGCCTCCGACGGTTCGTCACCCCCGGCCAACGCCGCGCCCTGAACATCCGAGACGGCGGCTGCGCGTTCCCCGGCTGCCATCGGAAGCCCAAGAACTGCCACGCCCACCACATTCACCACTGGGCAGACGGCGGACCCACCGACCTCCGCAACCTCGTCCTACTCTGCTCCTTCCACCACCGGTTGATTCATCACGGCGACTGGCAAGTCCGCATGGCCACCGACGGGCTACCGGAGTTCATCCCGCCCCAATACCGGGACCCGCTCCGAAAACCCCGCCGCAACACCCTCCACCACGCCTGAACCCCGAGGAGCCCGCCAGCCACACNCGCCTCGCCGCCTGCGACTGCCTCATGCTCCCCGTCGTCATGAACGCCGCCGGAGAGCCTCTCGACGTGGGACGGATGCGACGGTTCGTCACCCCCGGCCAACGACGTGCCCTGAACATCCGCGACGGTGGCTGCGCGTTCCCCGGTTGTCATCGGAAGCCGAAGCACTGCCACGCCCACCACATTGATCACTGGGCAGACGGCGGACCCACCGACCTCCGCAACCTGGTGCTGCTCTGCGGCTTTCACCACCGGTTGATCCACCACGGCGACTGGCAAGTCCGCACGGCCACCGACGGGCTACCCGAGTTCATCCCACCCCAATACCGAGATCCGCTCCGAAAACCCCGACGCAACACCCTCCACCACACCTAACCCCGAGGAGCCCGCCAGCCACACCGGCGATGGGCCCCTCACCATGCCCACCCGGCGGACAGCACTGGGTCAAGCGGGTCGCGAGTGGGGATTCGGGTTCTATTGAGAGGTAAGGCAAACGTGGGGTGAGCGAGCTGCCGCGGGAGTCGTGAACGCGCCCCACTGATCACCAGCAACAGAAGCCGCACTGCCAGGTGGGAAGGCGCAAGTCCAGGTGGTCGTGAGTGGCGATTCGGCCTCTGGCGGACCGGTATTTGCTTACCTACTGGACCCGACCCCGTCTTGGTGCCGTGGTGGAGCTGGTGCGGGTGGCCGGGGTGTCGGCCGTCGGGTCTGAGTGGCACAACCTTGATCAACGGAGGATTCGGGACGTCGAGCGTCCCCATTCCTTCATAGACGATCTCGATACCCCCTGAGATCGTCACCCTCGCGCAGGTCAGCAGCAGGTAGGCAAACACCGGTCCGTACTAACCCGAATCGCCACTCACGAAAACCTGGACCGACCGCGCACTCCCCTCACCACCAACGTCGCGAAAGAGGCTTTCGCAACACACCACCTTTGCCCTACCCCTCGATAACCCCACTCACCACTCACGACAACCCCGGCCCGTGAACTTGCGGATTGCGTGACGAGCTCCGGCCGAAACCTAACGCTCACCCCGGATGGTGCGCCGCAGCTTCGGCACCCGCTCGTACAAGGTCCGCTCGGCCCCGCGCTGCGTCGGTTCGTAGTAGTCCCGCCCCACCAGCTCGTCCGGTGGATACTGTTGCGCCAGAACACCTTCCGGCACATTGTGCGGGTACCGGTACCCCTTCGCGTTGCCGAGCTTCTCCGCTCCCGCGTAGTGCCCGTCGCGCAGATGTGGCGGCACCGTCCCGATCCGCCCGGACCGGACGTCGCTGAGCGCGGCGTCGATCCCGGTGATGACGGCGTTCGATTTCGGCGCCGTCGCCAGGTGAACGGTCGCCTGCGCCAGTGCGAGACGGCCTTCCGGCATGCCGATGAACTGCACGGCGTGTGCCGCCGCGACGGCCGATTGCAGCGCCGTCGGATCGGCCATGCCGATGTCCTCGCTCGCGTGCACGACCAGGCGCCGGGCCAGGAACCGCGGGTCCTCCCCCGCTTCGATCATCCGCGCCAGGTAGTGCAGGGCGGCGTCCACATCGGACCCTCGGATCGATTTGATGAACGCGCTGATGACGTCGTAGTGCTGGTCGCCGTCGCGGTCGTAGCGCACCGCCGCCTTGTCCACTGTGGACTCGACGATGGCGAGATCGATCGTCTTGGCCTCGGTCGCGCTCGCCGCGTCCGCGGCCGCTTCCAGTGCGGTGAGCGCGCGCCGCGCGTCGCCGGAGGCCAGCCGCACCAGATGCGCCCGCGCGTCCTCGGTCAGGGTGAGTTCGCCGCCGAGACCGCGTTCGTCGGCCATCGCGCGCTCGATCAGCGCGACGATGTCGGCGTCGGCCAGCGGCCGCAACTGGAGCACCAGCGACCGCGAAAGCAGCGGCGAGACGACGGAGAACGACGGGTTCTCCGTGGTGGCCGCCACCAGCAGCACCGTCCGGTCCTCGACGGCGCCGAGCAGGGCGTCCTGCTGCGTCTTGGAGAAACGGTGGACCTCGTCGATGAACAAGACCGTGTTCTCGGCGTTGTAGTTCCGGCGGCGCCGTGCCTCTTCGATGACCCCGCGCACCTCCTTCACCCCGGCCGACAGCGCCGACATCGCCACGAACCGGCGGCCGGTCGCGGCCGAGACGAGGTTCGCCAGCGTGGTCTTGCCCGTCCCTGGCGGTCCGTAGAGCAGCACGGAAGCGGGAGCGGCGCCTTCGACGAGCCGCCGCAGCGGCGCACCCTCACGCAGCAGGTGCTGCTGGCCGACGACCTCGTCGAGCGACCGCGGCCGCATCCGCACCGCCAGCGGCGAGCCCGCCGGTACGGTGTTTTTCCCGCCCCCCTCTTCGAGGGACCCACCCCCCTTGGCCTCCCTCGGCTCGGCGGGCTCCGGCGGCGGCCCGAGGTCGGGGTTCACGGTGAAGAGTTCGTCCTGTGCCACGGTGTCGACGGTAGCCGTAGCCACCGACGGTTCCGGCCACAGGTCAGCGCAGCCGTTCCCGGAACGAATGCCACATGATCACGGCCGCGTACGGCACGAACTCGCGGCCCCGCCGCCACACCCACGGGATGCCCTTGAGCACCAGCCAGCCGACGTGCCCGGCGGTGCTCGGCTCCACGCCTCCCGAGCAGGTCAGGCTGACCGGCCGCGGCACCGCGAACCCGGCCTCGGCGAGCCGTTCGGTGAACCCGGTCGCCAGCATCCGGTGCCCGAGTTCCGACGGGTGCAGCCGGTCGACGCTCCACGCGGCGAGGTTGTAGGCGCCGGGAAGCAGTTCGAGGTCGAGACACGGCACGCGCTCGCGTTCGACGACACCGTCGATGGCGGCGTTCAGTTCGGCGACCCGCGCGCTCAACGCCCGCCGCAGCGATCGCGGGAGGCGGAACACCCTGCCGTGGTCGTGGTAGCGCACCGGGATCACGGTGGTGCCGACGGCGGACAGCGAACGGATCACCTCGGTGAGGTCCGCGGCGATCTTCTCGGCGCTGAAATCGGGGCGCAGCGTGTCGTTCATCCCCGCCACCACCAGCGCGACGTCCGGCCGGTGCGCCACGGCCGCGGGAAGCTGCTTCGTCAGCACGCAGCCCATGCGCGCTCCGGTGAACGACGGGTTCAGGTAGCCGTCCGGCTCGACGCCCAGCGCCTCGGCGACGAGCGGGCCGACCCCGCGCCAGCCGCCTCGGTCCGGCAGCGGGTCGCCGAGGCCCACGGCCGTGGAATCGCCGAGCACGACCAGGCTGCGAGCGGCCCGCGGTACGGCCGGGGCGGGAGGAAGGAGAGGTTCGGGACTCGGAGTGACTTCGACACTGATCACGGTCACGGTAGCCACCATCGGCCACGCAGACTCACCAGCGGTGATGCCTGGGTAACGCGGCGAGGACGGTCGAGCGAAAAGTCCGTGCGGCGGTTACCGGAACGCCGGGTAGAACGCGAGGTCCGCGTGCGGCCCCAGCCTGGCCCCGAGCGCCGCGGCGACCCTGGTGGCGTGCTCGGAGATGTGCGTCAGGCGGGCGCGCAGCGAGTGCTTGGCCAGCTCACGCCACCAGGTCACCAGCGCGGCCTCCCGGCTGATCGGCGTGGCGCGCCGGCCCAGGTCCAGCTCCGGGAGAAGCTCCCAGGTGAGGACCCACAGCAGGAGCAGCTGACCGTCCATCAGGTGCTCGGCCAGCGCGTCCTCGTCCGCGAGCGCGGGCCAGACCGAGACGACCTCGGCCCGCCAAGCCGCGATCATCGCCTCGCTCATCCCCGGCGGCAGCGCCAGCGCGTCCGCGCTCGACGCGAACGGGAGCCGCAGATACGCCACGTCCATCAGAGTGCTGCGCACCCGGCCGCGTTCGAAGTCGAGGAACCGCACTCCGCCGCTGGTCACGAGGTTGTTGTCCGGGCTGAGGTCGACCGGGCTGAAGGCACGGTAGGACGGCGCGCCCGCCCGCTCGGCGACCTCCATGACCCGCTGTTGCACGGGCTCCGGCGTCTCGACGTCGAGCAGTTCCTCCAGCAGCCCCGGCAGTTGCGCGCAGACCGCGGGCAGTGGCGCGTCCTCGTTCTTGACCGGGCCTCCCAGACGGCGCAGCAGCGCGTTGAAATCGGGCTCGCGGCTCGCCGTGCTCGCGTGCAGCCTCCCCAGCGACCGGGCCCAGGACAGCAGCGCGCGTTCGGCGCCGCGGGCGTCACGGGCGTGGAGCTTGTCGTGCAGCGTCGGGACGCCGCCGAGGTCCTCGATCACCAGTACGCGGGCCCGGCCGTCGTGCGCCAGCAGTTCCGGGCACATCCGGTCCTCCGGCGCGAGCGCGGTGAACAGCTGGTAGCTGACCGCCTCCTGCGCGAACGGGTCGGGCCGTCCCGGTTCGGGTGGATCGGGGTAGTGCTTGATGACCAAAGTGCGCGGCAGCGCGAACGGCGACGACGCGACCCGCGCCCGCACGACCGTCGCCGGGCCACTGCCGGCGAGGTCCTCGGGGGCGACGAGGGTGATCGCGCTGCCGAATCGGCGCGAAAGGACCGACTCGCCGGCGGCGACCGCGGTCGCGACGGCGAGGGTTTCGGCTCCAGCTCCGACGGTTGAATCGTCGGCAGAGGAGGTATCGACTGTCATTGCCACCGACCCTACTCGTGACTGAGCAACCATGACCACTGAGATCCGGGCAATCGCGCGCACTGGCGCGATCTGGACTCATCCGCGTGAAAGCGGACGTTCCGTCACCCTCGATCGTTGCCCACGACGGCGCAATGTCAGCACAATGGCCGCAGCTGCAACGATTCCGATGAGATTGACCAGAAGCTGACCGGCCGAATAAAGACACCGTTCCCACTGACCGGCAACCGCCGCGACCACCGCGTAGCCCGCCGCGGGAACCGTCGTCACCGAGATGAACACACCCACGAGCGCGGCGGATTTGGCCGACGTCATGGACAGCATCCCGGCCGCGCCCGCGAGCAGCGCGACGATCAGTGACGCGATTCCCACCTGGTAAACGAAATCCACCTCGTGGTTCTCCGCGAGCTTGCTGACTTCGAGAATCCCGGTGGCGTTGCCTGCCAGCACCACGCCGAGCGTGATCACCATCGCGATGGGGAACCCGCCGAGCAACGCGATGCCGCCCTGTTTGACCAGGTCACCCCGGCGCAGCACCAGCCCGACCGCGATCGCGGCCAGCGGCCCGAATTCCGGGCCGACGACCATCGCGCCGACGATGGTGACCGCCGAGTTCGTGATCACGCCGACCGACGCCAGCAGGCACGCGATGGTGAGGAACGCCTGAAATGTCCAGGTGAGCCGGGACTCCTCGCCGGTGCGGCCGACGAGTTCCTGCCACACCACCGCGTCCGCGGCCTCACCCGGCGCGGCTTCCTCGGCCCTGTCCGCGGCGTCGGACACCGCGGTGTCGAGCGCTTCCAGGGTGATCCCGCCGGTGTGGTCGAGATCGAGTCCGCACAGCGACTCGACGATCTCGTCGGTCGCTTCACGGGCGATGTCCGCCTCGATCAGATCGCCCTCGGGCGCGACCGCCACCCCGCGGTGCACGACGAGATGCGCCGTCCCGGCGTGTGCCCGCAGGAACCGGATCGCTTCTTCGGTCCGGTCCGGCGGGCACACGGCCCTGAGATGGAGCATCAGTTCTTGGCGGGCGGCGCGGGCTTGGCGTCGATGCCCGCCTCCTTGCGCTGCTCCGCCGTGATCGGCGCGGGAGCGGCGGTCAGCGGGTCGAACCCGCCACCGGTCTTCGGGAACGCGATCACGTCACGCAGCGACTCGGCCTTGGCCAGCAGCATGACGATCCGGTCCCAGCCGAACGCGATACCGCCGTGCGGCGGCGGGCCGAAGGCGAAAGCGTCGAGCAGGAAGCCGAACTTCTCCTGCGCCTCCTCCTCGGACAGCCCCATCAGCTCGAAGACCTGCTTCTGCAGTTCCTGCTGGTGGATACGGATCGAGCCGCCACCGATCTCGTTGCCGTTGCAGACGATGTCGTAGGCGTAGGCCAGCGCGTTGCCGGGGTCGTCGGCGAGTTTGCCGATCCACTCCGGGGTCGGCGAGGTGAAGGCGTGGTGGAGGGCCTTCCACTTCCCGCCGCCGACCGCGACGTCGTCGGATTCCTCGGCCGAGATGAACATCGGGAAGTCCACGACCCAGACGAACGACCAGGCGTTCTCGTCGATCAGGCCGAGGCGGCTGCCGATCTCCAGCCGGGTGGCGCCCAGCAGCGCACGCGCGTCGGCGGGCTTTCCGGCGGCGAAGAAGACGCAGTCGCCGGGCTTGGCGCCGACGGCTTCGGCGACCGTCTCGCGCTCCTTCTCCGACAGGTTCTTCGCGACCGGCCCGCCGAGCGTGCCGTCCTCGTTCACCAGGATGTAGGCGAGCCCGCGGTGCCCGCGCTGCTTGGCGAAGTCCTGCCAGGCGTCGAGGGTGCGGCGCGGCTGGTCGGCCCCGCCCGCCATCACGACGGCACCGACGTACGGCGCCTGGAACACGCGGAACGGGGTGTCGGCGAAGAACGCCGTCATGTCGGTGAGCTCGAGGTCGAAGCGCAGGTCCGGCTTGTCCGAACCGTACTTCTCCATCGCCTCGGCGTAGGTGATGCGCCGGAACGGCAGGGGGATCTCGGCGCCGATCAGCTTCCACAGCGCCGTCACGATGTCCTCGCCGAGTGCGATGACGTCGTCCTGCTCGACGAAACTCATCTCGATGTCGAGCTGGGTGAACTCCGGCTGACGGTCGGCGCGGAAGTCCTCGTCCCGGTAGCAGCGCGCGATCTGGTAGTACCGCTCGAGGCCGCCGACCATGAGCAGCTGCTTGAACAGCTGCGGCGACTGCGGGAGCGCGTACCAGGAGCCGGGCTTGAGCCGGGCCGGGACCACGAAGTCGCGGGCACCCTCAGGAGTGGAGCGGGTCATGGTCGGGGTCTCGACCTCGACGAACTCCTGCGCGTGCAGCACCTCGCGGGCGGCACGGTTGACCTCGCTGCGCAGGCGCATCGCGGCCGCGGGGCCGCTGCGGCGAAGGTCGAGGTAGCGGTGCTTGAGCCGCACCTCCTCGCCGACGTCGACCCGGTCGTCGATCGGGAACGGCAGCACGGCGGCCTCGGACAGCACCTCGAGCTCGGTGACCAGCACCTCGATCTCGCCGGTGGGGATCTCGGCGTTGGCGTTGCCCTCCGGGCGCTTGGAGACCTCGCCGACGATGCGGACGCAGTACTCGGAGCGCAGCTGGTGGGCGCGCTCGGCCATCTCGCCCTCGCGGAAGACGACCTGGCTCACGCCGCTGGCGTCGCGCAGATCGATGAAGATGACGCCGCCGTGATCGCGCCGCCGGGCCACCCATCCGGTGAGGGTGACCGTCTGACCGGCGTGCTCGGCACGCAAGGTGCCGGCTTTGTGGGTGCGAAGCACTGCGGGTGCTCTCCTTCGGCATCACGATTCTGCGATTCGACGGCTTTTCGCCGACGTCAAAGGCTAACGAATCACCCCGGATGCCTCGCGACCAGGTACAAACCGCGTGCCGTCAGATCGTCGGCCAGGCCTCCAGCGCCGCGACCATCCGCCGGGTGTGCGCCAGGTAATCGGGCACGGACAGGACCCGGCCGTCGATGTTCTCCAGCAGCCAGCCCGAGGCCGCCTCCCGCGAAGCGAAGAACCGCGTGCAGACCAGCGCTTCGACGTAGTCCTGGCCCAGGGCGAGGTCGATACCGGGCAGCCGCGACGCGGCGACGACGGCGTGCGGCGGGTCGACGCTCAAGACGTGCGCGCGGGTGAAGTGGACGCGGACGCGTGCCCCGGTCGCCGGGCAGACCGCGTCCGCGTGCACGGGTTCACCGGTGGCGACGGCCAGGAGGAACAGGTCGACCCGGTACCGGTCGGAGCCCGCCCGCTCGGACGGGCGCGAACCGCGGTCCATCACGACCAGGCCGTCGCGGATGACGAAGCCCATCAGGTCCATCAGCCGGTGGGCTTCGGCGGGGTCCATGCCGACGGTGGCGGCGAGTCTTCCGATGGCGATGGGGTGCCTGCCCGCTCTGGTCAGCTTGGTCGCGGCCCAGGCGATGCGGACAGCGGCGGTGCGATCCGTACGGGTGGTCAACAGGCACCTCCTCGGCTTCCTCCCTTCGAGATTAGGCACGAAAAGGACTTCCGCCAAGCGACTGAGCCGAACGGCCGAATCCGTTGTGCGGTAAGAAAATTCACAATGCTCGCCGCATCTCGGGAGGGGCCGGCTTTTGGTCGCGTGAGGCGAAAGTGGCGCGTGAGGATGTCTTACAGCAGTTTGAGCTGTTCCGCCGGCGGCACCACCGTCTCCCCCGAACGCTGCACGGGCATCGTCACCTGCGTTCGTTCCCCGTCATCGGCACGGGAACCGAAACCGTGACGGCGCGACAACGGGCCGACGCGGGCTCCCAGCCGCTCCCGATAGGACTTCGGAAGATAAGCGCCACGCGAGTACAGCTCGCGGTATTTCGGCACCAGCTCCGGATGTTCCCGGCCGAGCCAGCGAGCGAACCATTCCCGCGCGCCCGGCCGCAGATGCAACGGGAGGACGGTGACCCGCGTGGCGCCGGCCTCGGCCAGCCGCGAGAACAAGGCGTCGAGCGCGGCCGCCGAGTCGGTCAGGTAGGGCAGCACCGGGGCGACCAGCACCGAACACGGGAGACCGGCGTCCCGCGCCTTGCGAATCAGGTCGAGCCTCGCCCTCGGGCTCGGTGTCCCCGGCTCGAGGCGGCGTTGCAGATCCTCGTCCAGCAGCGCGAGCGAGATCGCCAGCCCGGCGGGCACGTCCTTCGACACCGACTCCAGCAGCGGCAGATCCCTGGCCAGCACGGTCCCCTTGGTCAGGATCGACAGTGGCGTGCCCGAATCCGCCAGCGCGGTGATGATGCGCGGCATCAGCTTGTACCGGCCCTCGGCGCGTTGATAGGGATCGGTGTTCGTGCCCATCGCGACGTGCTCGCGCGTCCAGCTCGGCCGCCTCAGTTGCGCTGCCAGCACTTCGGGCGCGTTGACCTTCACGATCACCTGCGTGTCGAAGTCGCGTCCGGCGTCGAAGTCCAGGTATGTGTGGGTGTTCCGGGCGAAGCAGTTGTGCGTGACCATGCCGTCGGCGATGAAGTCGCCCGTTCCGGTGGTGATGTCGAACAACGGCAGCTCGATGCCCAGCGGCTCGATGGACGTCACCTTTCGCCGGATCCGGCCGATGGCGAGGCCGTCGAGCGACCGTTTCCAGGCGACGGCGGGATCGGCGAGCTGGAAGAACCGCACCTCCTCCGATGGCCCGCCGAGCAGTTGAACCGTCCACAACGGACAAAACTTGGCGTTTTCTGTTCTCACATAACGGAAGCCGAAGTTGTCCAGCGCGGCACAGAAGGCCGAGACGATGTCCCGCTCGTCATGGGTGACGCGCAGCGCGCCGTGCCGGTAACTCCCGGCGAGGTCGAACAATCCGGCCAGGAATCCGCGCAGCCAATGGGAATCCGGCGACGGCGGCATCTGCACGAAGCCGACCGACCCGCCGAAATCGGGCAGATACCCGAGCGCGCGGTCCGCGGCGTCCTTCTCGGTCGAGAAGCCACCGGAGCGCACCATCCCGCACAGGTATCCGGCGCGATAGCCGAGGGTGTCGTCCGGGGTGCGGGCGAGTTTCCCGACGCCGACGAGTTCGGTGCCGCCGACCAGATGCGGCCGCTGCGCCGCGCCGAAGCGGGTGCCGGTGAGGTGTTTCCACCCACGACCGGTCAGGAACCGGTGATCGCCACTGGCCACGATGGACGTTCCGTCGTCGAGGGTCAGGCGGTACGCCGGTTTCAGCGTCGACCAGTGCGCGAGCACCTTCGTCGGTACCAGACTGCGCCCGGCGCCCCGTCCGCGCGTCCCGTAGATCGCGTCACCGGGCGCCAGATCCGCCAGCGCCTTCGTCCGGCCGTCGGCCATCAGGACCGGCGTCCCGCCTTCGAGGCAGTACGTACACGCATGAGAACAACCGCGATACGGGTTCACCGTCCATCCGAACGGGACGCCCGATCCCTCGGGCACCTTGTTCAGCACGGATTTGGCGTGCACCTCGTGAAAGGTCACGCCGTCGAACTCGGGCGAGCGCACCGAACGCCGCAACCCGTCCAATCCGGGCAGGACCGGCTCGCCGCCGTCCGCCCGCTGTCGATCCCATCGCACCCAGCCAGTCGAACACATGTTCTAGCCGGGTGTCAAACGTATGTTCGAACGCGGGGGATTCCCGCCCTGTCAGAGCTTGGTGATGTTCTCCGTGACGTACCCGGCGGGCTGGATCAGCCCAACACAACGGCTCTCCCCGCGCGGCGTCGCCGAACGTCGGCGCACCGTCACCGAATAGAAGTCGTCGCCGCCGCGCACGGTGACCACCCGCGCGTCCGACTCGATCAGCGGCTCCTCCTGAACGGCGAGCACGTCGTCCAAACCGGACAGGTCCAGCTGCCGCCGGAGCGCGATCTCCGCGAACTGCGCCCACGCCGTCCGGGCGGAAGTCCGGCCGCGAAGCTGCTCCGGCTCGACCTGACCGCGCAGGGCGGCCTTGGCGACCAGCGCCGCTTCGGCCGGATTGAGCTGGCCGTGCAGGAATCCGTCGGGCACCACCAGCAGGTTGCCCGCCCAGCGGTCGCCGCCGACGTGGCTGACCTCCCAGGACCGGCCGGGGTGGTTGGCGTCGAGCGCCGAGGCCAGCGGGCGGCCGAGCACCGCGCAGCACATGTCCTTGGTGCCGTGCGTGCAGACCAGGAACAGCGGCCCGTCCACGCGCGTGCCGAGTCCGCCGGTGCCTTCCGCGACCGCTTCGAGGTCCAGCGCGGCCAGTTCACCCAGGTCGTGGATCTCCAGGCGCTCCAGCCAGCGGTTGCCCGGCTCGCCTCCGCCGACGTACACCGAACGGGGGCGATCCGGGTCGCGCCGATGTTTGCCGGGACGGCGGATCAGCAGCGGGCGGAGCCCGTGGGAACGTCTCAAGTTCTCGAGCAGCTCACGGCGCTCGGCGGGGAATGCCTCGTCGAGGACGTTCTCCAGCGCGTCCGCGGGCCAGGGGCCAGGCTGCTCGATGAGCAGCCAGCAGCGCATGTCCGCCGCGGTGCCGGCGGGGCTCGCGCCCAGCATGCGCGCAACAGTGGCGCAGCCCGGCAACGCGGCGGGCGGCGCTGGGCTGTCCGGGGCTGGGGTGTCCGAGAGCTGAGCGGTCATCGGTCGACCCCTCCGGACTTGACCTTAGGCATGCCTTAGCTTACCCCGTCCGACCTCCCTTCACACTTCTCGTCCCCTGTGACGTTCAGCCGATCGAGAGAAGTCCCTGCGAGGTAAGCTCGCCGAGGAAGGCCCGCACCGTCCCCCGATCGAGTCCGGACAGCTCGGTGAGTCGCTTGACCGCCTGTGGCGTGCCGTCGAGCAGCGCCTTCAGCAGCGGTGCCGCGGCACCCGCGAAGACGAACCGTCTGCCGTCCGCGAGCAGGGTCACCCGGCCGTCGCCTTCTTCGAGCACCGCCCTCGGGACGAGGAACCTGACCTCGGTCTCATCACCGTCCGGCAGCAGGCCGGGAGTCGCCGCCCAAGGCAGCCCGACCCGCGGATGCGCCGGGGCCGCCGAGTCACGCTCGGCGAGGAACCTGCCGACGACGTCGCCGGTCAGCGTGGCTTCCAGTTCCGCGCGCAGTGCGGCGGCGCGGGCCACTCGTTCCTCCGCCGTCCCGAACCTCGGGAGGTCCTCGCGGAACACGGTGCTCGCCCGCAGCTTGTCGGCGAGCCAGGACACCAGGTCGATTCCCGTGGCCGGACTGAAACCGAGCGTGAGGTGCAGCGACATCTCCCCCACCGCCGTGACGTCATGCCAGTGCCCGCGCGGGACATAGAGGACGTCGCCGTCTTCGAGGATGAAGTCGTCGATCGGCTCACCGGGCCGCTCGGGCTGCTCGACGTCGCGGTGCAGTGGCGCGGGCCTGGTCGGGCCGTGCATCCGCCAGCGTTTGCGGCCGGCGACCTGGATGATGAACGCGTCGTGGTCGTCCCAGTGCACGTCGAAGCCGTGGGTCACGCCCCAGCCCGCGTACAGGTTGACCTGGACGCTCTCACGGAGGTCGTGTTCGAGGCTCCTGGCGAGGTCGCCGATCGGGTCGCTGAGTTCCTGGATGGCGTCCAGCACCATCGTCGCGCCGCCGCGCAGGTGCTCCGTGAACGGGGCGGCCCGCAGGCGGGGGACGGTGCCACTGCGACGGGTGGGGACGAGATCGGTATAGCTCTCCATGGGCACCGGGGTGCCGTCGAGCGCGAGGCGCAGCCGCGGGAACTCCAGCCGATGCCGCCGGAGGATCGCGTTCAGCGCCGGCCAAGGCAACAGGTCGGCGAAGCGGCCCGCGCGGCCTTCGAAACGGCGGTAGGTCTCGCCCTGGACGTCTTGGAAGAACTGGCTGACCCCGAGCGGAGCCACGAGGTCAGCCAGCGTCGGCGCTTCGGGCACTCAGCCGTCGTTGCCGTCGTTGTCGGCGGCCGCGCCGTTGGCCTTCCCGCGGTCCACCGCGGTCGGGATCTTCTCGACCTCCAGCAGCAAACCGCTGTCGGGAGCCTGCGTACCTGACTGTTCCTGTGCCATCCTGCCACCTTTTTCTAGACGAGCGGACGGACCGAAAATCGGCCTGGAGCGCCGCTCAGCCTACGACACGTTTCGAGAAAATTCACTGTCCAGCAGGGAAAAACGGTCTTGTGAGCGATCTTCGCCACCGTGGCGCGAGTTCACCCGGACAGCGGTTCTAAGCTGCCATCCATGGCTGAACCGGCATCCGTCCCGAAACGCCACTCAGCGACGCGCTGGGACGTCTTGGCGGTCATCGGCGCGGGCGGCGCGCTGGGCAGTCTCGCCCGCTACGGCCTCTCGGTGGCGATCCCCCGTTCCCGCGGCCAGTTCCCGCTTTCCACCTTCGCCACCAACGTTTCCGGCTGTCTGCTGATCGGGATCCTGATGGCGGTCATCACCGGGGCCACGAGTCCGCACCGGCTACTGCGCCCCTTCCTCGGGGTGGGGATCCTTGGCGGTTACACCACGTTTTCGACCTATACGACCGAGACACTCGATCTTGTGACCGCCGGACATCCGTTCACCGGATTGTCGTACGCGGCGGGTAGCGTGGTCACCGCCCTGATCGCGGTCCTGATCGGCGGGGAAGCGACCCGGGCCTGGCTCAACCGGACGGGAGCGAAACCATGAGGCTCGCCGGACGCGCCCTGCGGCTGTCCGTCTACGTGGGCGAGGACGACGTCTGGCACCACAAACCGCTGTACCACGAGATCGTGCGGCGGGCGCACGACGCCGGGCTCGCCGGGGCGTCGGTCCTGCGCGGGATCGAAGGGTACGGCGCGAGTTCGCTGATCCACACGACCCGGCTGCTCTCGTTGTCCGAAGACCTGCCCGTGGTGATCGTGATCGTCGACGAGGAGGACCGGATCCGGGCGTTCCTGCCGCAGCTCGACGAACTGATCGGCGAAGGCCTGGTGACCCTCGACGACGTCGAGGTCATCCGCTATGCGGGCCGGACGGCACCGTGACCGTTCTGTTCGTCGCGCTCGGCGGCGGCCTCGGCGCGATCCTGCGTTACCTGACCGACCGGCGCGTCCAGGCGTGGCGGAATTCCGCGTTTCCCTGGGGCACGCTCACGGTGAACGTCGTCGGTTCGGCGATCCTCGGCGTGCTGACCGGCTGGGCGTCGCACGGCGGGCAGCCGGACCAGGTCCGCGCGCTGCTGGCCGTCGGCTTCTGCGGCGGGCTCACGACCTTCTCGACGTTCGGCTACGAAACCCTGCGCCTGTTCACGGAGAAGGCACGGCTTTACGCCGTCGTCAACGTCTGCGTGACCGTCCTAGCCGGATTGACCGCGGCGACCGCGGGCCTGCTGCTCGCCGCCGCCGTCTGGCACTGAATCAGTCTTCGGGCGCCATCCGCCACGCGGCGGCCGCGATCGCCTCGCGCTGTTCGTTGGGGAGGTCCGCCGCCATTTCCTCCAGTTTCTCGACGACGCCTTCGTGAGCGGCGTTCGCGAGCCGGAGCCCCTCTTCCGTCAGCGTGATCTTCAGCGCGCGGCGATCGCAGGAATCCGCGACCCGTTCGACGAGCGCGCGCCGCTGCACCCGGTCCACCAGGCCGGTGACGCTGGACTTCTCCAGGTTCAGCATCTTGCCGAGGTCGGTCATCCCGACACCCCTCTCCCCCTGCGCCAGCACGCAGAGCAGCTGCGCCTGCTGCGGCGTGAGGTCGTGCGACCGGCCGACGTCGATGAAAGCCCGCTGCACCAGATGCGAGAGCCGCACCAGCGCGGTCGCGAATCCGAGGTCTTCGGCCGTGGTCATGACCGCAGTCTACTTGACGATCGTTCGGAGTACGAACTACTGTAGTTCGTAATACCAACATTACGTACTACGAACTAGGGGATCTCATGACCACGACCGTGGCCGTCATCGGCGGGGGATACGGCGGCACGACCGTCGCCAAGGAGCTGGACTCGTTCACCGACGTCGTGCTCGTCGAGCCGCGCGAGGACTTCGTCCACCATGTCGCCGCGTTGCGCGGGCTCGTCGATCCCGAGTGGACGGATCGGCTCTTCTACCCGTACGCCCGGCTTCTCGAGCGAGGACGGGTGCTCCGCGACCGCGCGGTGAGCGTGGACCAGGACGGCGTCACGCTCGCGTCGGGCGAACGGCTCACACCGGACTACGTCGTGCTGGCGACCGGTTCGGCGTACCCGTTCCCGGCGAAGATCGATTTCCACGACAGCGCTTCGGCGAAGGCGAAGATCCGTGCCACCCGGGAGGAACTCGCGGGGGCGGAGAAGGTGCTGCTGCTCGGCGCGGGCCCGGTGGGCCTCGAACTGGCAGGGGAGATCAAGGCGGTGTGGCCGGAGAAGACCGTGACGATCGTCGACCCGGCGAAGGAGATCCTGCCCGGCTTCCCGGAGGAGTTCCGCGCGGAGATCCGCCGTCAGCTCGGCGACCTGGGCGTCGAACTCCTGCTCGGCACTTCGCTGACCGAGCAGCCGGTCTCGGAACCGGGGCAGGCCAAGACGTTCACCTCGGGTCTCACCGGCGGCGGCGAGGTGACCGCCGACCTGTGGTTCCAGTGCTACGGCGGCGCGCCGCACACCGCTTATCTCGACGGCGAACTGGCCGCCGCGCGGCAGGCGAACGGACAGGTGGCGGTGACCCCCGAACTGCGGCTCCCAGGGCAGCCCCGCGTGTTCGCGCTCGGCGACATCACCGCGCTGCCGGAGGGGAAACTGGCGAAGGTGGCCGGTGATCACGCCGAGGTCGTCGTCGCCAACATCCGGGCGCTGGTCGAAGGCGGCGAGCTGCGCGCCCACACGCCGGGCGGGCCGATGATCTCGTTGCCGCTCGGTCCGTCCGGGGGCGCGACCTACGCCGAGGAAGTCGGGATCCTGGACGCGGCGACGACTTCGGAGATCAAGGGGTCGCACATGATGGTGTCCCGGTACGAGGAGATGTTCAGGACCGCGTAGGGCTCGTGAGCGGTAAGGACGGTTCTAACCGTCCTTGTAACTAGTCAGGTCCCCCGGG
>NZ_AOHO01000048.1 GCF_000342005.1 Amycolatopsis decaplanina DSM 44594 | reverse complement strand
CCCCCGGCGCGGCCGAACCCGGTGCTGGCGAGCCCGCCACCCGCGCCGCCGCGGCGCGAGCCGCCGGTGACGCCGCCTCCTCCGCCGCCGATGCGGCGCGAGGAGCCCGCCCGTCCGCCGGCCGCGGCGAACCCCGGGGCCCCCGACGCCAAGCAGAATTGGCCGATCTCGCCGCTCAGCGGTGAGCCGCCGCTGACGCTGTTCCGCGGCAAGGAGCTGCGTGAGCTGCCCGCGGGCAGCGAACTGGACCGCTTCGGTGGCCCGAACGGCAACCTGACCTACGCGGCCGGGACGCCGTTCGAGGAGCGTTCGCTCGTGCCGGAGTGGGTGAACCGGCCGTACCACGTGTACCGCGTGCAGCGTCCGCTCGAAGCCCTCGCCGGTGTCGCGATCCCGTGGTTCAACCAGCCCGGTGGCGGGTCGGCGTACCTGCTGCCCGCGTCCATCGAGGAACTGCTCGCCGAGGGCGACCTCATCGAGCTGGATCCGGGCGAACCGCCGATCGACTGATCCGTTCTGCAATGAAGGGGCCTTTCATCGCACATTTCGCGATGAAAGGCCCCTTCATTGCACGCGGGGTCAGTGGATGACGAGTCCGTGCGCGGCGGCGTAGGCGATCGCGGTCTCGGTGTCCACGTGGACCCCGGAGAGGTTCGCCTGCACCAGCCCGTTGGCGTCGAGCCGCGCGCCACGCAGGTCCGCGCCTTCCAGCTTCGCGCCCGCCAGCCGCGCGCCGGTGAGATCCGCGCCGCGCAGGTCGGCGCCGGTCAAGTCGGCTTCGAGCAGGTTCGCCTCACGCAGCCGCAGGCCACCTAGGTCTACTTTGGACAAACGGGCTTTGCTGAGCGAGACCAGTGACAGATCGCATTCGGTGAAGGCGATCTTCTGGAATCGACAGTCCACAAAGGACGATCCGAGCATCGAACAGGAACTCCACCGCGTGCCTGCCAGGACGCTGCGGTCGAAGGTGCACGAGCGGAACGCGGACGCTTCGTGGCGCGAGCCCTCGAAGTCGGTCTTCGTGAAGTCGCACTGGTCGAAGGTGCAGCCCTGGGTGCGCAGCCCGCGCAGGTCGGCCTCGGTGAAATCGCAGCCGACGAAACTGCGTTTTTCCCACCATTGCCGGGAAAGGACGGCTTCTCGGAAATTCGAAGCACTCTTTCCCGCTGAGAATTCATCCGGCTGAGCCTCCGCAGGTTCCATCACCCGTCCAGGATCGCATACCCGCTTACGCCCAGGTGATCCTGTCGAACATCGCGCGCAGCTTCGCCGCCCGCGCCTGCGAAGACGCGGCGATCCAGCCGATCCGGCCCAGCAGATGGGCACGGAAGTCCGGATGCCCGCCCCGGTTCTGCGCCTCCGGGCCGGTTCGGACGCAGTTGTGGAGCAACGCGCGCAGGGCGTCGTAGTCGGCACGCGTCGCGGCGGGCGCGCTGTTGACCACCAGACCCGCGACCCGTTGCCGCTGGTGCGCACCGGCGATCGACGTCTTGTCGTCCCGAAGCCGGAAACCTTCGTCGGCCACGACTCGCCGCACACCGGGCAGCAACCGGTGCAGCGGCAGGGAATCCCCGGAGAACGCCAGATCGTCGGCATACCTCGTGTATGTCGCGCCCAGTGCGCGCGCGAGCCCGTCGAGCCGCCGGTCCAGATAGTGCGTGACCGCGTTCGTGACCGACGGCGAGGACGGCGCGCCCTGCGGCAGATGCGTGGCCGCCAGGTTGTTCAGCAGCCGCGAACGCGCCGGATCCCGCCGTCCCGCGGGCACGGTGGCGAGGACGTCGGGCGGAACGGCCGTGGTGAGCACGCCCGCCAGCGCCTCCGCCACGGCGGGCGGATAGCCGGCGAGGGCGAGCAACGCCGAGATCCGGCGCGCGGACACCGCCGGGAAGAACCCTTCGAGGACCATCCTGACCACGGTCTCCCGGCCCGCGTGCGGCGCGGCGCACGACATCGGCGAACGGCCGCGCCGGAACCCGTGTGCGGCCTCGTGCACCGGCAGCGCGTCGACGACGTGCCGCACGATCCGGCGCTGCAGTTCGGCGAGCCGCGGCTTCGGCCGCTCGATGAGCCGCACGCCGCCCGAAGCGGTCGGGATCCAGCGGTAGGTGTAATGCCGGACCCGACCGGCCGCGCGCCTGTTCCATCCCTTCGTGTCGGCGAACCACGAGAGTTCGCCGGGTGTCAGGTCGAGCGCGGTGGCGCACTCGTCGAACGTCGTCCAACGGGCCACCTGCCATCGCCAGACCGGCATGGGTCCGAGGAGCGACGCGGGGGTGACTCTTTCTCCTGTCATCCGCGCGGCCTCGTACGCGAAGCGTGCCGCTCTCGCGCGGGGCGCCTTGTCTCGCTGTCCTCGTGCTCCCCGGGGGTTCCCCGGAGTGGGTGGTGATCCACCGGCTCACCTCCGCGTCGCGATCACCACCCTACCGACTTCAGCGGCTCGGGATGATCTTCGTGCCGGAGACGTACCGCATGGCCTCGATGAACTTCGGGTCGTTCATCCGGCGCTCCATCTCCGGGAAGTCGAGGTCGGCGAGCCGGGTCTGGATCCACCACAGGTTGCCGAACGGGTCGCGGACCCGGCCGACACGGTCGCCGAAGAAGAGCTCGGTCTGCCTCGTGACCTCTTCGGCGCCCGCTTCGACGGCCCGGCGCTGCGTCTCCACGCTGTCCTCGACGTAGAGCCGCAGGTACGCCGGTGTCTCGACCCAGTCGTCCCGCGCGTCGAACAGCATGACGACCGAGTCGCCGATCCGGACCTCGGCGTGCCCGATCTTCCCGCCCTCGACGTACACCGGTTCACCCAGCGGCTCGGCATCGAAGACGCGCTTCAGGAAGTCGATCACACCTGCGGTGTCGCGCGAGATGATCCACGGGGTGACCGAGTGGTAGCCGTCGGGGATCGGGTTGCTCATCGGAGTTCTCCTCAGTCGTCGTGTGCGATGAGAAGAACGTTAGAGCCGGTATAGGACAGAACACGTCCTAATGGGTTTTCAGCAGGAAAGGCGGTTTCGTCTCCAGCCACTCCGGCATGTCCAGCGAGTTGAGCACCTCGACGATCCGCTTCTCCTCGTACCGGAAATGCGTCTCCATGATCGCCGTGAGGCCATCCAGTTCCCGTTGGACGTCAAGGATCTCGTCCTGACTCGACCCGGGTCCGACACCGGCGACCAGTTCTTCGAGCCGTTCGATGATCCCGGTCATCACCCCGTGGTCGTGCGCGAGCTCTTCGAGCGACGGCCGCAATTCGGGGAATTTGTCCGCCAGCACAAGGAAAGCGCCGCCGTCCTCGCCGGTGTGATGCCTGGTCAGTGCCGAGCAGAAGGTGAGGCAATGCGCCCGGAGATCGCGCAGCCGCTCGGCACGCCCCTCAGCGACCGACCCGAGGTCGTCGTGCAGCATGGCCAGCTCTTTACGCAACCAGTTGTGAACCTGAACGAGTTGATTTCCGAACGCCGTCAACCGGCCGTTCGTCTGAGAAGGGGTTTCCATGATTTCCCATGGTCCGGCACCTCCATGCCCACGACGGTCTCTTTGCCGGGTGCACTGCGACGCTGAAGGAACTTCAGCACGGCCCCCGGGTGATCGTCAAGGGGTTCAGCGGAAGTCACGGGACTTGGCGGTGATCCGCAGCGGCAGATGCCGGATCTGTTCGGCAAGGACGTTCACCACCTCGCCGGTGCGTTCGACCACGCCTCGGACCAGCAGCGCGGGACTGCCGCGGGCGACCCGGTGATAGCGCTGCCACACCCCCATCGTGCAGATGACGTTGATCATCCCCGTCTCGTCTTCGAGGTTCATGAAGGTGACGCCGCCCGCGGTCGCCGGCCGTTGGCGGTGGGTCACCGCACCGCCGGTCAGCACCTGTGCGCCGTGAGGGACCTCGCGCAGGCTCGCCGCCGTGACGACGCCGAGTTCGTCGAGGTGATCCCGGATGAACTGGGTCGGGAAGCTGTCCGGTGACACCCCGGTGGCCCAGACGTCCGCGGCCGCGACGTCGATTTCGTCCATCCCCGGCAACATCGGCGCCTGGGCCCCGGTGATGAGCCCCGGCAGTTTCTCCAGGCTTTCGTCGGCGACCGCGCCCGCCGCCCAGAGCGCGCTCCGCCTGCTCTCGCCGAAACAGCCGAACGCGCCGGCCGCGGCCAGCGCCTCGATCTGCGGTTTGGTCAGCCGCACGCGCCGGGCGACCTCGGACAGATCCGCGAACGGGCCGCCTCGTTCCCGCTCGTCGACGATCTCCTTCGCCGGCTTCTCGCCGATCATCCGCACGGTGGCCAGGCCGCCCCGCACGGCGAGCAGTTCTTCCCCTTCCGGCAAGGGTTCCAGCGTCGCGTGCGGGAGGCTCGCGTTGATGTCCGGGCCGAGCACCCGCACCCCGTGCCGCCGCGCGTCGGCGACCAGCGACTGCGGCGAATAGAACCCCATCGGCTGAGCACGCAGCAAACCCGCCAGGAACGCGTCCGGGTGGTAGTACTTGAAGTACGCGCTCGCGAACACCAGCAGGGCGAAACTCAGCGCGTGGCTCTCCGGGAAGCCGAAATTCGCGAACGCCTTGAGCTTGCCGAAGATCTTCTCGGCGAGTTCCCCCTCGATGTCGTTCTTCGCGGCGCCTTCGAGGAATCGCCGCTTGAGCCGTTCCATCTTCTGTTCGGAACGTTTGGCCCCCATGGCGTGCCGCAACTGATCCGCCTCCGCCGGGCTGAAATCGGCGACGTCGAGGGCGATCTGCATCATCTGTTCCTGGAACAACGGGACCCCGAGGGTCTTCTTCAACGCGTTCTCCAGTTTCGGATGGTCGAAATCCCATTTCTCCTGGCCGTTCTTGCGCCGGATGTAGGGATGCACCGAACCACCCTGGATCGGCCCGGGCCGGATGAGCGCGACCTCGACCGCCAGGTCATAGAACTTCTTGGGGCGCAAGCGAGGCAGTGTGGCCAGCTGCGCCCGGCTCTCCACCTGGAAGACACCGATGGCGTCGGCACGGCAGAGCATTCCGTAGATGTTCTGATCCTTGAGATCCAATTCGGAGATGTCGACCTCTTCCCCTTTGTGGTCACGAACCAGGTCGATCATATAGTGCAGGGCCGACAACATTCCGAGGCCGAGCAGATCGAATTTGACCAGTCCCGCGGCGGCGCAGTCGTCCTTCTCCCACTGCACGACGCTGCGGTCCTCCATGCGGGCCCATTCGATCGGGACGACCTCGCTCACCGGCTGTTCACAGATCACCATCCCGCCGGAATGGATACCCAGGTGCCGGGGGAAGTCTTCGAGCGCACAAGCGAGTTCCACGACCTCTTCCGGGATGTCGTGATCGTGGTCCTTCTCCGTGGCGCGCAACGCGCCCCAGCGGTCGATCTGCTTGCTCCACGCGTCCTGCTGGCCGGGCGAGTACCCCAGCGCCCGCGCCGCGTCCCGGACCGCGGACCGCGCCCGATAGGTGATCACGTTCGCCACCTGGGCGGTGTTCAGCCGCCCGTATTTCCCGTAGACGTACTGGATCGCCTCCTCACGGCGATCGGATTCGATGTCGAGGTCGATGTCCGGGTAACCGTCGCGATCCGGGGCGAGGAACCGTTCGAAGAGCAGGCCGTAGCGCACGGCGTCGACCTTGGTGATGCCGAGCGCGTAGCAGACCGCCGAGTTCGCGGCCGATCCCCGGCCCTGGCAGAGGATCCCGCTGTCCCGGCAGAACCGCACGATGTCCCAGACGATCAGGAAGTAGCCGGGGAAACCCAGTTCTTCGATGATGCCCAGTTCGTGGTCGATCAGCTTCCTGGCTTTTTCGCGGTACTCCTCGTCTTTGTTCTTCTCGTGCTCCTTCGCACCCGCGTAGGTGAGTTCTCGGAGATAGGACGCCTCGGTGTACCCCTTCGGAACGTCGAACGGCGGCAGCTTCGGCTTGATGTGGTGGAGTTCGAACGCGCACTCCCGGCCGAGCAGTGCCGCCCGCTGCACCGCGCCCGGATACCGCGCGAAGATCTCGGCCATCTCCTCCCCCGACCGCAGGAACGCCGTTCCCGCGGCGGGCAGCCAGCCCTCCATGTCCTCCAGGCCTCGCCGGGCACGGATGGCGCTGAGCGCGTCGGCGAGCGGGGCCCGCTCCGGCCGGGCGTAGTGCGCGGCCGTGGTCGCCACCGTCGGCAGCCCGAACTCCCCGGCCATCTCGCTCAGCAGGTCGTTGTGCGTGCTGTCCGGGGGAAGACTGTGGTCGATGAGTTCGACGTAGACGTTTTCCCGGCCGAAGCAGTCGATGAGTTCCTTCAGTCTCTCGACGGCCGCGGCGGGGCCTTCGGTGACGAGCGCCTTGCGCACCGCTCCCTTGCGGCAGCCGGTGAGCACGACACACTTCCCGCCGACCTCTTCGGCTACCACGCGCAGGTCGTAGACCGGCCTGCCCTTCTCCGCCCTTTCCTTGGGGGACGACGACTGCCTGTCGAAGCCGTACAGCTGGCCGGCGGTGATCGCCCGGTTCAGGCTCAGGTAGCCGTCCTGTTGCTTGGCCAGCAAGAGCAGGTGCTCGCCCTCGGGATCGGCGAACCCGTTCTGCGGCCCGGAAAGACCGAAACTGAGCTCCGTGCCGAAAACGGTGTGCACGCCCAGTTCCCTCGCCGCTTCGGCGAAGCGCACCACGCCGTACATGCCGTCGTGATCGGTGAGCGCGATCGCGTCCAGGCCCAGCCGCGCGGCCTCCTCCACCAGTTCCTCGGGATGGCTCGCCCCGTCGAGGAAACTGAAGTTCGAATGGCAGTGCAGTTCGGCGTACGGCACCCGGCGCGCGGTGGCCCCGTCGTCGTCACCGATCAGCCCGGTCAGGTCCGCGGGCGGCTGATACCCCTGCCGCTTGGCACTCCACGCGGGGCTGTCACCGCCGTCGCCGGGCGGTACCTCGCCCGCGAGCTCGCGGGCGAGGTCCTTCCACGGCCGCGGAGGGTTGTTCCAGCCCATCGGTCACCGGTTCTCGGTCGAGCTTCTCGGCGCGGGGACGAACACTTCCGCGCGCGGGACGCACGCCGCCAAGGCCGAGTTCCGTTCGAGGCACTCTTTACCGCCGAGAACGCATCGGCACAGCTCGGCACGCTGCACCGGGATGGCCGGTTCCTCCAGCCATCTCCGCACCAGCCGCGTGTACTCCTCGTCCATGTTCAGTCGTACTTCCCTTCCAGTGTCCACATCGGATTCTTGTGGTGCTCGAAGCGGAGCAGCACCGCCTCCTCGGCGTCTCGCCCGTCGGCCAGCAGCACCTGCAACCGCATCCGGGTCCCCGACCGGGCATGTCCCGCGCCGGCCCGGACACCGGCGAACCACGGCCCCGCCCAGGCGATGACCTCGCGCGGCTCACCGCCTTCGTAGCCCACGAGGAACGGCGCGGCGGTGACCCGGCGCCGTGCGGTGATCTCCACGACGCGCCCGTTCTCGTCCAGCACCTGGGCGGGCACAGGCCGGGCGAACACCGTCGCCGGGGAGGGCGACGGGAGCCTCCCGGCCCAGCTCGCGTCCGCCTGCGCCGGCTTCTCCCGCCTGTCGCCCCACGGCACCAGCCGGACACGCTCGGCGGGGCCGCGGCCGCCGCCGAGCATCGCGGTGAAGACGCTCTCCGGGCCGAGCAACCCCTGCACCCGCACCAGGGCGCGGCCGGCATGCTCGCCGGACAGGTCTTCGTCCTCGGTGGACGGCCGCAGCACGCCCGCCGCACCCGCCTGCCACAACCCGAGCTGCAGCGACCGGCCTTCGACCGTCTCCTCCGGCTCCAGCCGCAGCCGAACGACCCCGGAATCGGGACGATCTTTGGTTTTCAGCCAACCCTCGAATTGCCAGCGCACCCTGTCCGCGACACCGAGCGGGGTCAGCGGTTCGGCGCAGCGCCACACCCGGCCGAGTTGTTCGCCGGTCTCGGTGGTGGCGTAGATGCCGAGCCGGGTGCAGGCCAGCCCGTGCGCGGCGAGCCCGGCGTGGAAGCGTTCGCCGAGTCCTTTCGCCACGAACGCGGCGGCGTCCACCCTGTCGATCGGCGGGTCGAACGTCTTCGCGAGCGAGAGTTCCGGCGGCGGACGGCGGCGCGACGGCGGACGCTCGGACCGTCCTCGTGCCAGCCGGTGCGCGAGCACGCCCTCCATCCCGAAGCGCGCGGAGACGTCGCTTTCGTCGAGCGCCGCGAAGGCACCCAACGTGCGAAGGCCGAGCTGCTTGAGCAAGGTGACCAGTTCGGTGCGGCCTGCCTCAGGCTGGTCGAGCTCGCGGATGGGCAGCGGGGCCAGGAATTCCGCCGTCCCACCGGGCTCGACCAGCGTCGAACGGCGGGCGGCGAGCGTCGCGGCGAACAGGCCGTCGGCGACGCCGACCTGGCTTTCCACCCCCGCCGCCACGGACACCTCGTCCACCAGTCTTTCGAGGAGCCCGTGTTCACCGCCGAAGTAGCCGGCCGCGCCGTCGACGGGGACGGCGACGATCCCCGGGCGCACCACTGCGACGCCGACGGCCAGCTCCTCCACCGCCCGTGCGACGGATTCGAAGAGCCGGGCGTCACGGCCGTCGTCCTCACCGAAGACCGCCAGGTCCGGACAGCAGGACTGGGCCTCGCGCCGCCGCATCCCGCGGCGGACGCCGTATCCCCTGGCCACCGCGGTGCAGGCGACCACGCGGTTCGCCGAGAAGACCGCGGCCGGGCGGCCCACGGGTTCACCCGCGACGGCCGCGGCGGCGACCGCGGGCCAGTCCGGGCACCACAGCACCAGCATGCGTACAGGTGGGTTCACGCCGTCCCCCACCTCGCCGTGGTCGCCGCGGGGAAGTCCGCCCGCTCGACCTCGCCCTGGCCGGGAAACCGCAGCAGAGCCGACGTCGGCCGGGCGGCCGCGCCCCGGCCGCCCGCCCGTACCTCCACCTCACGAGCGCGCAGGTAGCCCGCGCCTCCGCCGGTGAAGCCCGCCCAACGCGAGCGGCGACAGCTCAGTTCGACCTCGGCACCGGGCCAGGAGCCCAGCGAAAGCAGCACCGAACCACGGTTGCGCGCGCGGGCGGACAGCCTTCTCGCCACGTCGGGCCGGGCGAGTCCCGGACCGACGACCACGAGATCGAAGCCGTCGAGCAGGGCCGCGGTCACCGCCGGGAACTCGGCACCGGGACGGGGGACCAGCGCCAGCCTGCCCACCTCGACCCCGAGTTCCGCGGCGGCGACCACCCCGAGCGCGGGCAGGCCGACCGCGACCGCCCACGCACCGCCGGCGGTCGCGGCGGCCAGCAGGGTGAGCATCAGTGACGTGGACCCCAGCACCGAAACGGTGCTCCCGCGCCGGAGCCCCGCGGCGGGCAGCAGACCGGACAACGCCGGGGACACCGGGAGCACCCTTCCCGTCGTCCTCGCGTGTTCGGCCGCGGAAGCCACGCCACTGGCCGTGCTCACTCCTGGCAAAGCCGCCAGCCTCGCCAACGGCAAGGCCCGCGCCTCGACCACCTCCGCTGTCACCGGACCTCGCCTCCCCACGACACCTAAACCGTCCTTTGTGGACGGCACCGGCATGCCACGGGGAAGGCGGCACTTCGAACGCTTGTTCGATGACTCCAGTAGACCGGGTGGAGCAGCGATTGTCAAGCGAGCCGGGAACGATCACCGGGCCTGTCACGTCCGAGGCCGGGGAATCACCGCGCCAGGAAGGAAAAATCCGCAGTGGACGACGCTTGGCCCGAGACCGTGAACGGCTGGGAACTCGCCAGGGAAGGCCATATCGAGAACTACCGCAAACGCTTGGCCAACCGGGTCACGGTCACCGCGATCTGGGAGAACGGAACCGGGCGGGGGCAGGTGGACGCCCGCACCGAGCCGCTGGGCGGCGGCCGGACCCTGACCAGCAGCCGCAAGGATTTCCGGGACAAGGACGCGTTCTGGACCGCCGCGACGTGCGTGCTGGAGATGGCCGCGAACCTGCCGTCACTGGGCTGGGGCACGAGCCCGGCGGCCACGACGCTGGCCGGAACCGTGGCGGGCATGGTCGAGGCGGAGCCCGGCACCAGCGGCTACCCGGAGGCCGAACTGACGTTCACGTTGACCGACGGGCAGACCGTGACGCTGTGCATGACCGACGAACAGGCCTTCGACCTGAGCAACAGCATCTCGCGGCTCGATCACCACGTCTGGTCCGAAGAACGCGAAGACGACGAAGAAGATGAAGATGACTACGACGAACCTGATGAGGACGAACCCGTCGTCGTCGAAGAAGTGCCTGACGTCAGCGAAGTCCAGTCCGGTCCGGACACCGGGCACGACCTGGTCACGCTTCTGGAGGAACGGTTCGGAGTCACCGAGGACAACCTGCTGGCGCACGTCGACTGGTCCGCGCTCATCGTGGTGGGTGAACCCGCGGTGAGTTCCCTCATCGAACGAGGTGACGAACTGACCGCCGCGGCCGCGCCGCGGTGGTATCCGGTCGTGGCGGACCGGCCCGGTGAGCGCTGGGTCGTCCTGAAGCGCACCGGCCTGCGCTATCACGGCGAATGAAGGTTTCGTGAGTGGCTAGGACGGTTCTATTGAGGGGTAAGGCAAATGTGGCGTGTTGCGAAAGCCACTTTCGAGACATCGCACGTCGCGAAAGTGGCTTTCGCGACACACGCCCCGACCATGGGACTCGGCCAAGGGGCACGTCGGAGGCGTGGTGAAGGGCCCCTTCCCTACCTTCAGGGTAGGCAAGGAGGCCTTCACCACCACCAGGGCCGACCACTTCCACTGACGGTGCGAAAGCCGCTTTCCCAACCTCCGATCAATAACCGCCCTAGCCACCCACGAGGCCCGACCGACCTCAGGCCACGCGGGGAAGCGGACCCGGGCGATACCGCCGGAAAGCGGGCGCGACGGTGCCCGGCTCACCGTGCAACCAGTCGTAGAGGAAGCGGAACTCCGGGCCGAACCGGTTCGCCTCGGCGTTCAGTCGTTCCGGTGACGTAGACGGCCAGCGACCGGTTTCGACGCGGTCCCGCAGCACGCGCAATGCCGTCAGTTCTTCCGCGGCGGTGTGCTGGCAGTGCCCGCCCCGGTTCACGAACAGTTGCCGGATCCGGCCGGGATCGACGCGGTCGCCGTAAATCCGCTCGTGTTCGGGGGCGACGCCGTCGCCGGTCGGGTGCAGCGTGACGACGGGTTGATGACCACGTCCTGTCGGCGTCCCGGTGTGGTCGAGCCATCGGGCGGCGGCGGTGTCGGCCTTGACCCGGGGCGCGGCCGCGAGCCGCGCCAAGTCGGCGCCGAGGTCCAGGCCCGCGTCACGGTAGGCCTGTTCCACGAGGCCGCGTTCACTGGACCGGGCGAGCAGGCCACGGTAATCCACTCCGGTGTTCCCGGTCGGGTTCCCGCCGGCCCGCGTCTCCAGATCGGCCCGGTGAGCACCCCAGGACAGCTGGTCGTAGACCGCCTGGACGAACTTCGTCTGCTGACGGATCTGCTCGGCGACGTCGGTGGACCTGGGGTGATGCGCCGTCGACCAGCCGGGGACGTCGGCGAACGCGTTGGCGAGAGCGAGCCGTGCCCGTCCATCGGGTGATTCCAACGCCTTCGCGATCACCTGATGGGCTTTCGCGAGGTTCGCCCGCGGATCGGCGATGCGGGCGATCTCCAGTTCGGGCGCCAGCAGCGTCCGGACCGCGAACCCCAAATCGAGCGCCTGACCGAACAGCGCGGAACCGCCCGCGACGGGACCGCACATCGCCAGCACGCCGTCGATCCGGTGCGGAAGCCGCTCGGACAGCAGGACCGCGTTGAGCCCGCCACCGGAAGCTCCCCAGGTGAGGACCTGCTCCGGACGGCCGACAGCGCGGTCGAACCAGGACAGCAGCGCCGTCTGGTCATGAACGGCTTCGCGGGCCGAGAAGCCGTTCGGCTTGCTGTAGAGCGACGCGGCCAGCGCGTACCCCTCGCCGAGGAGAACGGGTTTCGCCTCCGCCCGGTTGGCGAGTTCGATCTCCTCGGGCACGTAGCCCGGCGGGTAGATGCCGTGGTTGTACAGCAACAACTTGCCGTTCCAGTTCGACGGCACCTCGACCCGGTACCGGGCGCCGTCGATCACTCCGGTGTGCACACGGACGTCTTCCGTGCCGATGGCGGGCGCACCGGTGACGATCAGCGCGGCGGCCAGGATTCCTGTCAGCGTCATGACGGAAATGCTGACAGCGCGAGGCTTCGCGGGAATCCGTCGAGACGCGGCTTCTCACCTACGCTTCGCTGCGTACGAGCTCTTCCGCCAATTCGACGACGATCCCCTCCGGGGAGCGGACATAGCAGAGCCGGTAGCTGTCCTCGTACTGCACCAACTCGCCGACGAGCGTGCCTCCGTGCGACCGCAACCGCTCGAGGACGTCGTCGATGTCCTCGACCGAGAAGACGAAGTGGCGGATGCCGGGCGTGTTCATCGGCGCGCGCGGATCGGCTTCCGGCGCCTCCGGCGCGTGGTACTTGATCAGTTCCAGCCCTCCGTGGCCGTCCGGCGGCCGCAGCACCGCGATGTCCGTCCGGACCCCGGTCAACCCGGTGAGGCTATCGACCGTGTCACCTTCGAGCGACGCTTCGCCTTCCAGTTCGAGACCGAGCGCGGTGAAGAACGCCTTGGCCGCTTCGAGATCGTGGACGACGACACCGACGTGTTCCAGCTTCTTGAGCGTCATGACCGTTCCTTTCAGGCGCTCTGCCGACGGATGAGCTCCTCGACGGCGGTCGGCAGGGTGTTCTCGAAGTCGATGAGCTTGACCCAGGTCGGGGTCACCACGATGCGGACCATGCCGTCGTAGAGCGATCGCACGTTTTCCTCCCACTCGGCCCGCTGCTCCGGCGTCATCTCGTAGGTGCCGTTCCACTGCATGTACTCGTCGGGGATGCCGTCGACGTAGTCCAGTTCGACGGTGCCGCGGAGGAGCAGGATCTTCGGCGGGTGCGATTCGGTGTCGATCGTCAGGGCGACGGCGGGGTTACGGCGCAGTGACGGCAGCTTCGGCGCGTTCGTCGGGGTGCACATGACGATCTCCTTGCCGTTCCAGTGGATGCCGATCGGGATCGACCGCGGTGTGCCGTCGAGCGCGGTGTAGGCCAGCCGGGCCAGGTCACGGGCCAGGAGTTCCTGGCTGAGCGGGCGGTTCAGGATCTCGTCGATCGTGCTCTGCCGCATGTCTCTCTCCTCGGGTCGTCGTCTTCGCGGACACCCCAGGGACGCCGCTGTCCGGCACACTTCGACACCCCGGAATGTGACCTGAGTCACTTCACCTTTAGCGGGCTAAACGCGATCCGTTTGTCGAAAGCGCCCCTGGCCAGGCGTCGCTCTTGTGAAGACACACGAGAGAGGGACACTCATGGCGAAGGAATCCGAGGTCCGCTTCGAGGGCTTCCTGCCCACCACACCCGCCGACACCTGGGCCGCGATCACCACGGGCAGCGGCGGCTGGCTCTGGCCGATCCAGTACGAGCCGCGCGACGGCGGTGCCGAGTCCGGCCTCACCCCCAACGGCGGCATGGTGACCGTCTGGAAGCCGTCACAGCGCTTCGTCACCTACGCGGAAGACGAGAACGGCTGGTTCAACACGCTCGAATACGTCCTCGAACAGAAGGACGGAGGCACGTACCTGCGCTACGAGCACACCACCGTCCTCGACGACTGGGACGTCGAATACGACGCGTGCGAGCAGCACACGGCGTTCTATTACCACTCGCTGGGCGAGTACCTGACGCACTTCAACCGGCGTCAGGCGAAGTACTTCAAGGCCGACGCGCCCGAAGCGTCGAAGGCTTCGGACGCGTTCGGGACCGTGCGAGCGGCGATAGGCGCGAAGGCCGTGGGCGACCGGGTGTATCTCGACGTCCCCGGCGTCGAGGGTGTCGTCGACTACCTGACGTCGGCCTTCATCGGCGTCCGGACCGAAGACGCGTTGTACCGCTTCTACGGCCGGAATGTCTGGGGCCGGCCTGTCGGCATCGGGCACCACCTGTTCGCCGAAGACGCCGACGCGGACAAGGCCGAGAAGGCGTGGACGGCCTGGCTGAACGGCCTGTACGCCTAGCGGGGCAGGTTCTTCACGAGCTCGGCGCCCACGGATTTCGCCACTTCAGCGGACTCCGCGGGCGGGATCGGCGAGTTCGTGAAGAACCCTTTGTCCCAGCCCTTGTAAGTGACGAGGACGACGTACACGCCCTGGATGACCCGCAGCTCGGCACCGCTGAAGGCACTGTCGGTGTCGAGAGAGACGAGGACCGCCTTCTCCCCGATGCCCTGCACCTGCTGCTGACGCTCGGACGGCGCGGCCGACCCGGTGGAAGACTCCGCCGCCCGCTTCTCGGCGTCCGGTCCCTCGTGGTGGTACACCATGACCTGGAGGGCGCGGTCGTGGACGTTGTCACTCTCCGGCGGCAGCCAGGAGCAGCCCTGCTGCTTGGTGACGATCTCGCCCGCCTTGATCTCGTTGTCGCGGGCGCCCTGGAAGCTGGTGGTGAACGTCTTGTTCAGCAGCTCCGGGGAGACGGTGCACTCGGCGGGCGGCTGCTGCGACACCGGTGCCTTGCCGACCGAGGAGTAGTACTCCGACCCGAAGATGGCGCCGGGGATGCCCAGCCCGAGAAGGACCACGACACCCACGATCAAGCCGACGATCAGCCCGGTCTTTTTCTTCTTGGGCGGCTGTCCGTAGCCGGGAGGCCCGTAACCGGGCGGCGGACCGTATCCGGGACCGGCGGGCGGGCCGTAACCCGGCTGCTGCCCGTAGCCCGGCTGACCTCCCTGCCCAGGTGGCGGGCCGTAACCCGGCCCCTGGCCGTACCCCTGCGGCGGCTGGTGCACCGATCCTCCCCTGGCGATTCGCGTACGTCCGCGTCGCGTTTAGCCCGCTGAAGGCGACGCTGGCCCCGGATCGCGTTTAGCGGGCTAAACGCGATCCGGGGCCAGCATGGCACGACGGCCGGAGCCGGGCACCGGGAACGCCCGCAGTCCTGTCCGCGGGCACCCCCGGATCGCGATTAGGGGGCTAAACGCAAGTCCGCGCCGCGGATCGCGCTTAGCCCGCTAAACGCAGGTCGGCGTCAGTGGGCGAAGTGGCGCGTGCCGGTGAGGTACAGGGTGACCCCGGCCGCTTCGGCGGCGGCGATGACCTCGGCGTCGCGGATCGAGCCGCCCGGCTGGACGACGGCGCGGACACCGGCCTCCAGCAGGACCTCGAGCCCGTCCGGGAACGGGAAGAAGGCGTCCGAAGCGGCGACGGAGCCCTTCGCCCGGTCGCCCGCCCGCGAGACCGCGAGCCGCGAGGAGTCGACCCGGTTGACCTGGCCCATACCGACACCGACGGTCGCACCGTCGTTCGCCAGCAGGATCGCGTTCGACTTCACCGCACGCAGCGAACGCCACGCGAACTCGAGGTCGGCCAGCGTCCGCTCGTCGGCGGGCGCCCCGGTGGCCAGCGTCCAGTTCGCCGGGTCGTCGCCCTCGGCGGCGATCGTGTCGACGGTCTGCACCAGCATGCCGCCGGAGATCGGCCGGAACTCGATCGGATCCGGCGACGTGATCGCGGGCAGCTTCAGCAGCCGCACGTTCTTCTTGCGCTGCAGGATCTCCAGCGCCTCGGCGTCGAAGTCCGGCGCCAGGACGACCTCGGTGAACACCTCGGAGATCTGCTCGGCGGCCTCGCGGCTCACCGGCCGGTTGGTCGCGATCACCCCGCCGTAGGCCGAGACCGGGTCGCACGCGTGCGCCTTACGGTGCGCCTCGGCGATGTCCTCGCCGACCGCGATCCCGCACGGGTTGGCGTGCTTGATGATCGCGACCGCCGGGGCGTCGAAGTCGTAGGCGGCGCGGCGCGCGGCGTCGGTGTCGACGTAGTTGTTGTACGACATGGCCTTGCCGTGCAGCTGTTCCGCGTGCGCGAGGCCGGGACGCCAGTGCTTGTACAGCGCGGCCTTCTGGTGCGGGTTCTCGCCGTAGCGCAGCACGTCGCCGCGCTCCCACGAAGCGCCGGCGAAGTCCGGGAAGCCGGAGTCGTCCGCGGGCGCGTAGACGTTGGCGAACCACGCGGCGACAGCGGTGTCGTACGCCGCCGTGTGCGCGTAGGCCTGCGCGGCGAGCCGCTTGCGGTCGGCCAGCTCGAAACCGCCTGCCGCGACGCGCTCCAGCACCCACTCGTAGCGGGACGGGTCGACCACGACGGCGACGCTGTTGTGGTTCTTCGCCGCGGCACGCACCATCGCCGGACCACCGATGTCGATGTTCTCGACACAGTCCTCCGGGCTCGCACCCGAGGCGACGGTCTGCGTGAACGGGTACAGGTTGACCACGAGCAGGTCGAACGGCGCGATGTCGAGCTGCTTGAGCTGCTCGACGTGCTCCGGGCGGTCGCGGTCGGCGAGCAGGCCCGCGTGCACGCGCGGGTGGAGCGTCTTGACCCGGCCGTCGAGGGACTCGGGGAACCCGGTGACCTCTTCGACCGGCGTCACCGGCACCCCGGCGTTCGCGATGACCTTCGCCGTGCCGCCGGTGGACACGATCTCGACACCCGCCGCGTGCAGCCCGGTGGCGAGTTCGAGCAGGCCGGCCTTGTCGGAGACGCCGATCAGCGCGCGCCGGACGGGACGCTGTCCCTGTGCGGTACTCACGAAAACCTCACCTTTCGTCCCTCGACCGCGCACCCGCTCCGGCCGAGTTTTTCGATCGTTTCCACCAGGAGCCTGCGTTCCACGGCCTTGATCCGCTCGTGCAGGACGTGTTCGTCGTCATCGGGCTCCACGATCACCGGCTCCTGCGCGATGATCGGCCCGGTGTCGACTCCGGCGTCGACGAAATGGACCGTCGACCCGGTGACCTTGACGGCCATCGCCAGCGCGTCGGCCACGGCGTGCGCACCGGGGAACGACGGCAGCAACGCCGGATGGGTGTTGATCACGCGGCCGGGGAACCGCGCGAGGAATTCGGCGCCGAGGATCTTCATGAACCCCGCGGAGACGACCAGGTCCGGCTGGTAGGCGGCGACGGCTTCGGTGATCGCCTTGTCCCACGCCGCGCGATCCGGGTGGTCGGCCATCCGCACGGCGAACGACGGCACGCCGGCGCGTTCGGCCCGGGTGAGCGCCTCGATCCCGGTGCGGTCCGCCCCGACAGCGACCACCTTCGCCGGGAAGTCCGGCTTTTCGACGGCGTCGAGCACGGCTTGCAGCAGCGTGCCGGAACCGGACGCGAGGACGACGAGCTTCACCGGAGTGGGCAGGTCCAACCGACTAGCCAGAACGGGCTCCTTGCCACGGCGGTACGCACTCGCGCGTACGGCGCTTCACCTGGTCGCGACAACCCTAACGGTCGCCGCCGTGGGCGCTTTCGTCGCCGGACCCGTCGGTGGACTCGGTCACAGCGATGTCCTGTTCGGGCGCTGGTTCAGGCTCTGGTTCCGCCGGAGTCTCCTCGATGTCCTCCGCCGATTCTTCGGCCTCGTCATCGGGCTCGTCGTCCGCCTCGGCTTCGGTTTCCTCCGCCGGTTCGCCGTCTTCGGACTCGACGACTTCTTCTTCGACTTCGGCGATGTCCTCGACTTCGGTGTTGTCCTCGACGTCGGGTTCACCCGGCGGTTCGGGGGCCTCGTGCGCTCCGGCGAAGAACGCGACGAACCCGCCGGGGACGACGATCCAGCAGAAGGCGATCACGGAAGCGACCCCGACCGGCACGCTGACCGGGTCGAACGGCCCGTCGCCGAGCCTGCCGCCGGAGAGGGTCCCGAGGATGACGCAGCCGAACGCGACGAGCGCGCCCGCGACGGCGACCGCCCGCATCCGCAACATCGGATCCTCGTCGATCGTGCGGATCCGCCAGCCGACCAGCGCACCGACCAGCACGGGCAGGAGCAGCAACGCCGGCCACCAGACAGCGTGGTGGGACGGGATCCCCGCCAGCACCGGCACCCCCGGCAGCCGCCCTTCCTGGTAGCCGAACATGCCGACGGTCAGCGAACCGACCGAGAAACCCGGCCCGGTGGTGAACGACAGCGCGGCCACGACCGCGTTCGGCAGGTAGGCCACGGAGAGCAGGAACAGGCCGAAGCTCGCACCGAAGCCCGGTTCGAACAGACTGTCCACAGTGGACCAGGAGAGCGCGGTGGCCGCGGTGAACACCACGGCGCCACAGGCGATCAACGCGGCGAGACCGAGCGCACCCGCCCGCAGACCTTGAAGCGCCACCGGGTCGAACCGGTCCCGCACCGCGGCCGGAAGCCCGCAATCCCTGGCGACTCCCGCGACGGCGGCGATTCCGGCGAGGAGGCCTGGCACGCAGAAGGCGGTCAGCGGGTTCACGCCGATCGGCGATCCGCCGGCCAGCACGGCGATGAGCACGCCGAACAGCGCGTGCGACCCGGCGATCACCGTCACCACCGGGACGGCGTCCGCCGGGGTCCGGCCGCCGACGCGGCGGGCGGCGCGCGCGGCCGCCCTCGCCGCGAGCCATCCGACGACGAGCGTCGGCAGCAGCGGCAGCACACCGAGCGGATGACCACCGAGGTCGAGTTCCGCCTGCCATGAGGCGAGCCAACCAGGACCGGCGGCGAGCAGGGCACCGGTGGCGGAGAACCGGGACCGGTCGGCGGCGAACGAAACCACCGCGAGAACGGTCGCGACGGCGGTATAGGAGAAAAGCAGGGGCGAGCAGGCCGCGGCGAGCAACACACGAACCCGCTTCGCCCTGGAGACCTCCAGCTCGGGGACGAGGTCGCTCACCGGCTCTTCGCCCGGCGGGCGTTCGTCGCGGGTGAGCAGCTTCATGGACCGCACCATGACATCCGGACTGGTCCGTCCGGGTGAGGCACGCCGCCACCGATCGGCGCACGTGGCCCAACCCACCCGGTCGGGTCACCCCGGCAAAGAAAACACCCGCTGTGACACAAAGAGTCACAGCGGGTGTTTTCGCGTTCGGAAGGTCAGCTCTGCTGGCCGAAACCGCCGGGTGGCGTGCCCGGGTTCTGGCCCGGCTCCGACGAGGAGGACGGCGGCTGCTGGAAGAACTGGCCCTGCTGCGGCGCGTACGTCGTCGCCTGCTGACCCGGCGGCTGTGTGACCGGCGGCTGGAACCCGCCCGGCTGCGAGAACGGACCGGACTGCTCACCCTGCTGCTGGCCCTGCTGACCCGAGCCGGGGAACGGCTGGACCTGCGTGGCGGCCGGGCCCTGCTGACCCTGCTGGCCGAACGGACCCTGCGGGCCCTGCTGCGGGAACTGCTGGCTGTACGGGGCCTGCGGCGCCTGCTGCTGCGGCTTCGCGGCGGGCACCTTGATGACGTCGTGCTCGAACAGCAACGCGGCGACCGCGACCAGCATCTGCAGGATGCCGAGGATCAGCACCACCGTGAGGATGCCGGGGAGCGAGACCTCCGGACGTCCCTCCCCGCCGTCGACGGTCGGGTAACCGATGATCAGGTCGAGCGCGCCGAACGCGCCGAGGACGCTGAACAACGCGGCGAACGGCAGCGTCTTCGGGCCGCGCGGCAGCGCGTGCAGTGCCGCGAGCAAGCCGCTGACCAGAAGGAAGACCGAGACCTCCCGGGCGGCGTCGGCCTCGTCGGAGAAACCGATGAAGAACTGCACCAGGCCGAGGACGGTGACGGCGAGCGCGAGCAGCAACGCCAGGTTCAGCGGGGCGGCCTGCGACGGCGCCTGCTGCTGCGGAAAGGCTCCCGAGCCGGGGTTGGGGTGTTGCTGGCCGCCACCCTGCTGGGGGTAGCCGGGCCCACCGCTGGGATAGGACATCCGAATGCTCTCCTGTCGTTCGACCGGCACCCCGGGGCGCACGGGACTCCCGGGACAAACGAGGCGGCTGTGATGCTCGAACGCTAGCGCACACGCGGTCACCCCATGCCTCGGGCTCTGAGACGTCTGTACACCCGATCGGGTTCCCTGCGAAACCTCTTCTCATCCCCCGCATCGCTTTTAGCCCGCTAAACGCGATGCGGGGGACGAAAGGAGGCGGGCCGGGCACCGGTAGGGTGCCCGGCCCGCCGGGGAAAGCTCAGTCTCCGAAGGATCAGAGGCTGTTGTACAGCTCGCGCGCCAGGACGGCGGTCTCGCTCGGGGTCTTCCCGACCTTGACGCCGGCGGCCTCGAGGGCCTCCTTCTTGGCGGCGGCCGTGCCGGAGGAACCGGAGACGATGGCGCCGGCGTGGCCCATGGTCTTGCCCTCGGGCGCGGTGAAGCCCGCGACGTAACCGACGACCGGCTTCGTCACGTTGTCCTTGATGTAGGCCGCGGCACGCTCTTCGGCGTCGCCACCGATCTCGCCGATCATCACGATGACCTTGGTCTCGGGGTCCGCCTCGAACGCCTCGAGGGCGTCGATGTGCGTGGTGCCGATGATCGGGTCGCCACCGATGCCGACACCGGTGGAGAAACCGATGTCACGCAGCTCGTACATCATCTGGTAGGTCAGCGTGCCGGACTTCGACACCAGGCCGATCGGGCCGGCGCCGGTGATGTCGGCCGGGATGATGCCGGCGTTCGACTTACCGGGGCTGATCACACCGGGGCAGTTCGGCCCGATGATGCGGGTCTTGTTGCCGGTCGCGACGGCATGCGCCCAGAAGTAGGCCGAGTCGTGCACCGGGATGCCCTCGGTGATCACCACGGCGAGCGGGATCTCGGCGTCGATCGCCTCGATGACCGCGTCCTTGGCGAACTTCGGCGGCACGAAGATGACCGAAACGTCGGCGCCGGTCTCCTTCATGGCCTCCTCGACCGTGCCGAACACGGTGAGGTCCTTGCCCTCGATGGTGACCGTCTGGCCGGCCTTGCGGGCGTTGACGCCACCCACGATGTTCGTGCCGGACTTCAGCATCTTGGTCGCGTGCTTCATGCCCTCGGAGCCGGTGAGCCCCTGGACGATGACCTTGCTGTTCTCGTTGATGAAGATCGACATCTCACGCACCTGCCGCGGCGAGCTCGGCGGCCTTGTCGGCCGCGTTGTCCATTGTGTCCACCACGGTGACCAGCGGGTGGTTCGCGTCGGCCAGGATCTTCCGGCCCTCGATGACGTTGTTGCCGTCCAGCCGCACGACGAGCGGCTTGGTGGCCTCGTCGCCCAGGATCTTCAGCGCCTCGACGATGCCGTTCGCGACCGCGTCGCAAGCGGTGATGCCACCGAAGACGTTGACGAAGACGCTCTTCACGTCGGTGTCGTTGAGGATGACGTCCAGCCCGGCCGCCATGACCTCGGCCGAAGCGCCGCCGCCGATGTCGAGGAAGTTGGCGGGCTTGACGCCGCCGTGCTTCTCGCCCGCGTAGGCCACGACGTCCAGCGTGGACATCACGAGGCCCGCGCCGTTGCCGATGATGCCGACCTCGCCGTCGAGCTTGACGTAGTTGAGGTCCTTGGCCTTGGCCTTCGCCTCGAGCGGGTTCTCCGCGTCCTTGTCGACCAGGGCCTCGTGGCCCGGCTGACGGAACGAGGCGTTCTCGTCGAGGGTGACCTTGCCGTCGAGGGCGATGATCTTGTCCTGCGGGTCGCGGACCAGCGGGTTGACCTCGACCAGGGTCGCGTCCTCGGAGACGAAGGTCTCCCAGAGCTTCACGACGACGTCGGCGGCCTCGTCGACGACCTTCTCCGGGAACTTGCCCGCGGTCAGGATCTCGACGGCCTTCGCCTTGTCGACACCGACGATCGCGTCGACCGGGATCTTCGCGAGCGCTTCGGGACGCTCGACGGCCAGCTGCTCGATCTCCACGCCGCCTTCGGCCGAAGCCATCGCGAGGAAGGTGCGGTTCGCACGGTCCAGCAGGAAGGAGAAGTAGTACTCCTCGGCGATGTCCGAGGCTTCGGCCACCAGCACGCGACGCGTGATGTGGCCCTTGATGTCCAGACCGAGGATCGCCTCAGCCTTCTCGGCGGCCTCATCCGGCGTCTGGGCCAGCTTGACGCCGCCGGCCTTGCCGCGGCCGCCGGTCTTCACCTGCGCCTTGATGACGACCTGATTGCCGATCTTCTCGGCGGTGGCCTTGGCTTCTTCGGGGGTGTTTGCCACGGCACCCGGCAGAACCGGTACTCCGTGGGCGGCGAAGAGATCCCTCGCCTGGTACTCGTAGAGGTCCACTACTCCAGTCTCCTGACGACACGCCACTGTGGTGGTCCGTTTCCGGACCGCGCTGTCGGACCAGTCGAGGTTAGCGACCTGCGCAGAAGCAGGGGACTCCGCACCTGGTGAAGTCGGTCACCGTACGCGGTCAGACGGTGTTTCCACGGTGTGAGAACGCACACCGGAGACCCAGTTCGCCGCCTCTTCCAGGCTTTCGAAGGCGTTCTCGAACTCGCTCGGACCGTTACCGACCGCGAAGAGGAGAACTCCCGGGAGCGTTTCAGCGAGCCCTTGCGGTTCACTCACGTCCCGCACCACGCCGAGGATGTCCGGATCCTCCTGTTCGACCGTCCGGACCAGTTGTTCGGAGGTGTCGAGACGACCGGCGTAGACGACCTCGACGCCGTCATCGCGCAGCAGCCTTCCGAGTGCGACCGCCGTGCCTTCCTCGACGCCGAACTCCGCCAGCACGACGCGAAGGAGATGTCGCGTCATCCGGTCCGCCTGGAGCCCGCGACGGCCATCCCGGCCGCGACGAGGGAGACGACGGCGCCGCCCAGCGCGAGCCAGAACCCGATCCCGGCCGACGCGCCGTCGTACTCCGAGCCGACGAGCGGCAGTTCCGCCGCGTGCAGGCCGAGCACCAGCGCGGCCCCGGCCGACGCGGACGCCGCCGCGACCGGCCGTGAGCGCGGGACGAGCGCGTACAGGCCGAGGACGACCGCGAGTGCACCGAGCAGGCCCCACGACGCCGCGCCGAAGTCCGACCACAGTCCCGGCGCGGTGTAACCGGGCGCGGTGAACACCGGCGTGCCGAACGCGGCGATCGCCAGCACCGCCGCCGCGACGACCGGGGTGAGCACGTTCCCGCTCGCCCGCGTTCCGTCCGGTCCGGCGTCCATTCCCGCGTCATCGGAGACGTCGCGCTCCACGACACCGGTGATCACCGCGGCGAGCGCGGCCACGGCCGCCAGCACGAGCGCGATGAACGTCCACGTGACACCGGGGCCCGCCGAGTAGCCGGCCTTGTCCGGCAACGGCACCGGGAGGTCGACACCGAACAGCGCCGGGTCCACCGCCTTGTCCTCGGTCACGGACAAGGCGGCGCTCAGCACGGCCGTGCCCGCGAGGACGACACCCGCCCACGTGGCCGCGACGACTCCCCTGGCGAACGCCGAGAGCCGCGGCACGAAGACGAACAGCGCGGGCACGGCGAGCACTACGGCGGCGCCGAGCAGCAGCCAGCGCGCAGGCGTCTCGGGGACGGGCGTCGGACCGTTGGCCTTCAGTGTCGGGGCCAGCGCGCCCGCGACCGCGGCAGCGGCGGCGAGCAGCGCCAGGCCACCGGTGGCCAGCCGCCACCAGAACAGCCCGGGCAGCCTGGCCTCTCCGGCCAGATCACCGGTGACGGTCTCGTCCGCTTCCGCGACGTCGAACCGGGTGAAGGCCAGCCCGGCCAGCGCCAGACCCGCGACGGTCACCACCACCGAACCCGGCGCGACCGAAAGCCGGTCCACGACCAGCCCCGCGACCACCGGCGGAACACCGACCGCGAGCACCGCCAGTCCCGCTCCGGCGAATCCGCCCTTGCCGACCCCTGCCGAAGGCGAACTCACGGCCACCAGCACGGTCAGCGGAAGCAAGGCCGCGAGCAACAGGTACCCGGCCATCGCGACCGTCGGGCCCTCGAAGGCGTTCTTGGCCAGGAGGTACGCGTTGCCCGAACCGAGAGGTGCGAGCAGCAGGCCGATCCCGCCGGCCACGCCGAGCACGGGCCCGAGAAGCCGCCAGCGGCGCCGACCGTCGAGTTCACCCGCCAGTTCCGCCTCGTCGCGCGCGGTCCCGGCGGCGAACGCCCCGGCCGCGAGGGTGAGCAGGTGACCCGCCACCAGCGGCCAGAGGCCCGGTCCCGCGGGAGGAAGCGCGAGCAGCCTGTCGGCGAGGAACAGTTCCGGACGCGCGGCGAGGGATCCGTCCGCGAGCAGCTGCAGGTCCAGCAGGAGCCGTCCGGGCGCGAGCGCGGTGAGCCCGAGCACCAGGCCCGCCGCGAGTCCCGAGCGCCCGGTGACCAGCGCGTAAAGCACGGTCGCCGCGGGCGCCAAGGCCAGCACGATCAGCAAGGGAGCGGCGGTGAAACCGGGCGAACCACCCCGGACGACGGGCATCAGCGCGCCGGCGGCCAGCGCGACCGCACCGGCCGACACCAGCCCCGCCGACAGCAGGAGCGCTCGCGGGCGGGAGCCCGGTTCGCTCCGGAGAAGTTCGGCGGACGCGGTCCCGGGGACGGCTTGCCCGGTGGATTCGCCACCAGGGGGCCGTGAGCGCGAAGTCATCGACGGCGACGCTAGCAAGCCGGGCCGGCCCGGACCCGGCAGCAGGGGCACCGCAGGTCCTCACCGTTGCCGGTCCGGCCTCGATGCCTGTGGGCCGAGTGAGGCGACCACGTGAACCCGTCCGGCCCGAAAGCCCCGCTATCGCGGTGGCAGGACGCCTTGTCCGCCGTCGCGACCTGGGTGGGCCGGCGGCGTCCGCGGGTGCACCGGAAGCCCCTCAGACGAGGCCAAGTGCGGATAAGCCTCCTTTAACACCTTCGGGCAACCGGTTATTTCCCGGGTTGGCCTCCTTCCCGGCCTTCCGGTACCCCCGAACGGCCGCTCGGCCTTGTAACGTAAATCACAAGGTTTAGAGTAAACCTGGTTTAACTTTGGGTAATCCTCACTGGATAACGGCTAGATCGCCGTCGCCCGATCGGCCGAGAGCGCCGCCAGATCTTGCTGATCGGGGTGCCGCTTCGTTACTGTCCCCGGGTCCCCATTACAGTCAGATCACGAATGAGAGCACCGAACGAACCACCCCCGAGGTCGTTCACCGGGATCCCCCGCCCGGGCTCTTGATCCGACTCCCCGAACACGGAAGGCCCCGTCTTGGCTTCACACCGCTCCCCCGGCGGCCAAGCTCCTTCCCCGGCGCTCGAGAACGCACTCGATGGTGCGGTCGTCCGCGTCCGGGGCTCGCACCGCCTGTCGCCCCCGTCCTCGGCCCTGCGCGGCCGTGTCGTGGTCGCTGCCGTCGCTGCCGGCGCCTTCGCGGCCGCCGCCGCCGGTCAGACCCTGAAGTCCGTTTCGGAATCCTCCGACGCCGCTGTCACCCCGCTGGCCAGCTCCCAGGACGCGAGCGCCTCGTTCGCCCTCGGCGGCGGAGCCGGTGGCGGCGCCCCCGAACTGCTGCCGACGAGCCAGTCGACGAACGCCTCCGCCGAGGCCCAGAAGCTCTCGGACAACAACAGCATCACCCAGGCCCGCGTGAAGCGTGAGGCCGAAGCGGCCCGCAAGGCCGAAGAAGAGGCCAAGCGGCCCAAGACCTGCATGCCGACCAAGGGCACCTTCACCTCGGGCTTCGGCGCCCGGTGGGGCACGAGCCACCTCGGCATCGACCTCGCGGCCCCGATCGGCACGCCGATCGTCGCGGCCTCCGACGGCACGGTCATCGAAGCGGGCCCGGCCAGCGGTTTCGGCCTCTGGGTCAAGGTCCAGCTCGCCGACGGCACCGTCCACGTCTACGGCCACATGAACTCGTTCTCCGTCCGCGAAGGCCAGAAGGTCAAATGCGGCGAGGAGATCGCCGAGGTCGGCAACCGTGGTCAGAGCACCGGCCCGCACCTGCACTTCGAGGTGTGGCAGAACGGCACGAAGAAGATCGACCCGCGCCCGTGGCTCGCCGCCCGTGGCGTGAACGTCGGCTGATCGAGCCTCGCTCTTCCCCGCATCACAGCTCATCACCACACCGGTGATCCCGCCCGTGGCATGGGCGCGCCGGGCAACGTCGCTCTGGCGCGCCTTCAGGACCTCCGCCTCCCCTTTCGAGGGCATCACGAAGCGTCGTAGGTCCTCCGGCTCGGAGCAGACATGGCTTTCGGGGCTCTGAAAGCCCTCAGGCGACACCGTCCGGCAGCTTCCGGACGGAAGTACCCCACGGCGATCTGCCACACCGTGCAGAGACCGGCCGGGGCGCCGTTCGATCGGCCGCCCTCCGGCGAAAAGTCTCCGAGAAAGATTTCGGCACCCGGCTGGCCGCGGCCCGAACAGCCATCGCCGCGCGTGCCCGCATACGACACACCGTCCGGCCCCGTCCGGTTCGTGCGTCCGCAGTAACGCGCGCCAGGCCGCGACCAGCCTGAGCACTTCCGGCGGTTCCGGACCCCGATCCGGCCCCGCCCCTTCTTCAACACCCCGCAAGTACTCGAGTACCCCACTCGAGAGAACCCCAAACAACACCCCGTCCACACCGTGCGCCCCCTCCCCTGATCGGGGTACACCGGCTTGTCCAGCATACCCCAGCGCGTCGAACTCGTGTTCGATGACACAGGTATACGGGAAGGCCCCGACAGTTTTCGGACGCGACGGGGAAGCCGCAGGTCAGGGCTAGAGTTTGACCATCGGGACGCTGCCGATGAGCATCAGCCGGACCTTGCCGGCGGCGCCGAAGTCGATCGTCGCCGTGGCACGAGGACCCGCGCCGTCGCAGGCGACGACGGTCCCGAGGCCGTACTTGTCGTGGCTGACCCTGTCGCCGACGTCGAGTTTGAGCGCGACGGTGTCCTTCCAGCCCTTGCCGAACGGACTCGTGCTCGCCGACCTCGACGGCGACGAACCGCCGCCACGGCTCCCCCAGGTCGTCGCGGCACGCGGCGATCCACCCGACGATCCGAAACCACCGGAGGACGAAGAAGGCGCGAGCCTGCGCCAATCGACCAGGTCGGCGGGAAGTTCGTCGAGGAACCGCGAAGCCGGGTTCATCTGCGGCTGGCCCCAGGCCGAGCGCACCATCGAACGGGAGACGTACAACCTCTTCCTCGCCCGCGTGATCGCGACGTAGGCGAGCCGACGCTCTTCGGCCAGTTCGGCCGGGTCGCCGAGTGCGCGCATATGCGGGAAGATCCCGTCTTCCCAGCCCGTTCCGAAGACGACCGGATACTCCAGCCCCTTCGCGGTGTGCACGGTCATCAGCGTGACCACGCCCGCGTCGTGCCCGTCACCGTCGTCGCCACCGTCGGCCGCGGGAATCGAGTCCGCGTCGGCCACCAGCGAAACGCGCTCCAGGAACGCGGGCAGCGAGCCCGGCTCCGGCACTCCGGGGTCCACGGTATCGATTTCGGGGAGTTCCCCGTCCGGACCGGCGACCTCGGCGGTGAATTCGGTGAACTCCCGCGCGACGGTGACGAGTTCCGTCAGGTTCTCCACCCGCGACGCGTCCTGCGGGTCGTCGGATTCCTCGAGCTCCGCGCGGTAACCCGTGCGCTCCAGGACCGCTTCGAGGATGTCGGCGACTTCGGCACCGCTCTCGACGACCTCGCCCAGTTCGTCCATCAACTCGACGAAACCGGTGATCGCCTTGGCGGAGCGCGGGTTCAGCAGCGGCACCTCACCGCTGACGGCACCGCGCAGGGCCTGCGCGAACGAGATGCGTTCACGCTCGGCATACGTCGCGATGACCGCTTCGGCGCGGTCGCCGATGCCGCGTTTGGGGACGTTGAGGATGCGGCGAAGGCTGACCGTGTCCTCCGGGTTCGCCAGCACCCTCAGGTACGCGAGCATGTCGCGGACCTCGCGCCGTTCGTAGAACCGCACCCCGCCGACGACCTTGTACGGCAGGCCGAGGCGGATGAAGATCTCTTCGAAGACACGCGACTGGTTGTTGGTGCGGTAGAAGACCGCGACGTCGGAGTAGTCCGCTTCGCCCTTGTCCGCCAGGGCGTCGATCTCGCCCGCGACGAAGGCCGCTTCGTCGTGCTCGTTGTCCGCGACGTAGCCGACGATCTTCTCGCCGTCGCCGGAATCGGTCCACAGCCGCTTCGCGCGTCTGTTGGGGTTTCGCGCGATGACCGCGTTCGCCGCGTTCAGGATCGTCTGGGTCGAGCGGTAGTTCTGCTCCAGCAACACGGTCCGCGCGTTCGGGAAGTCGCGTTCGAATTCCTCGATGTTGCGGATCGTCGCGCCGCGGAAGGCGTAGATCGACTGGTCCGCGTCGCCCACGACGCACAGTTCGGCGGGCTCGATCCCGGCCTCGTTCGTCTCGGTGCCGACCAGTTCGCGGACCAGCGTGTACTGCGCGTGGTTCGTGTCCTGGTACTCGTCGACCAGCACGTGCCGGAACCGGCGCCGGTAGTACTCGGCGACGTCCGGGTACGTCTGCAGGAGTTCGACCGTCCGCATGATGAGGTCGTCGAAGTCGAACGCGTTGGCCTGGTTCAACCGCCGCTGATACTCGACGTACACCTCGGCCACGCGGCGCTCGAGGTCATTGCCCGCGTCGGCGACCGCCGTCTCCGGATCGATCAGTTCGTTCTTGAGGTTCGAGATGTGCACGGCGAGCGTGCGCGCCGCGTACCGCTTCGGGTCGATGTCGAGATCGCGGGCGACGAGGGTGATGAGCCGCTTCGTGTCATCCGAGTCGTAGATGGAGAAACTCGACGACATCTCCAGCGTTTTGGCCTCACGGCGCAGGATCCGCACGCACATGGAGTGGAACGTCGACACCCACATGGCGTTGGCGCGGCGGCCGACGAGGTCGCTCACCCGCTCCCGCATCTCCGCGGCCGCCTTGTTGGTGAACGTGATCGCCATGATCTGGCCGGGGTGCACGTCCCGTTCGGCCAGCAGGTACGCGATCCGGCGGGTCAGCACCCGGGTCTTGCCCGAACCCGCGCCCGCGACGACCAGCAGCGGGGAGCCCGCGTGGGTCACGGCCTCGCGCTGTGCCGGGTTCAGGTCGTCGAGCAGGTCCGCGTGCCGGGGCTTGGCCGGACCGTCCGCTGGGAGATCGAAGAGGGTGTTCATCGCCGGTCCACGCTACAGCGCCGGGCGTAGGCGGTGTTGCCGCCTGTCGCCCGACGCGCGGGCGGTGTTCGCGGCGGAGGATCGGATGCCATGGACACCAACGGAATCCCCTCCCGGCTCAGGGCCGCCGACGCCGACCGGGAGCGGGTCGCCACCCTCATCCAGGCCGCCGGCGGTGAAGGCCGTCTCACTCTCGGCGAGGTAGAAGACCGGCTGAGCGCTGTGTATTCCGCCAAATACACGGACGACCTCGCCGCGCTCACCTCGGATCTGCCGAAACCCGCGCCGAAGCGGCCCCCGGTCGCCTTCGGGCATCCAGCGGTGCGGATCCACCTCGCGATCGCCGTCGTGCTTTCGGTGCTGCTGATCGTCCGGTGGGCGGTTTCGGGAGTGCCGTTCTTCTGGCCCGTGATGCCGATGTTCTGGCTGGCCATGAGCGTCCTCGTACACGCCCGCGTCCGCGGAGCGCGCCGCCGCTTCAAGCCGGAGGACGGCTTCGCTGTGGCATAATGATCGGCATGCGGCACCACGCGACGCGATTTTTTTACGGGACCCGGACTCCGGCTCCCGTGATCGCATAGTGCCGAAATGCCATCACCCGAAGCCCCGGAGTCCACGGACCCCGGGGCTTTACGCTGTTCCGGGGGCCAGCAGGGAATCCGGACCGAAGAGAGGTCCCGATGAACACCACACAGAAACCGGACGCCGACGAACCCACCGCCACCGCCGAAGAGATCGGTGAGCTCCGCGAGGAGATCGACTTTCTCGACGGCGAGATACTGCGGCTGGTCAAACGCCGCGTCGAAGTCTCCAAGACGATCGGTGCGGCCAGGATGGCCGCGGGCGGCACCAGGATCGTCTACAACCGCGAGATGGACGTGCTGGCACGCTACCGCGAGCTCGGGCCGGAAGGGCGGCAGCTGGCGATGGCGCTGCTCAACCTGGGCCGGGGCCGCCTGGGCCGCTAGGCGAAGGGCGCCTCGTCGTGAGTGGTGAAGGCGGTTGGAACCGTCCTTGCCACTCACGAGGCCCCACGACGGCTCGGGACAGGGCAAACTGGGCACATGATTAACCTCATCGCCGTCGTGATCGCGATCGCCGGTGTGCTCGCCGCGTTGGGCCATCTCGGTTATCTCGCCATGCTGAACAACGCGGCGGGTAAGCGCGCGGGCGGCGCTCCCGTCGCCCAGTACGTCAAGACGCGCTGGCCGATCGCGGCAGGTACCACCGCCGCGTCGCTTTTCGCCTGGCTGCTCACGAGTGGGGGAACGCCGCTCGACATCATCGCCATTTTGCTTGCAGCGGGTAGCGGGATCACCGCCACGAAAGCCCTGCAATCGACCCAGCAGAAGTACCGCAGCGGCAGCTGAACGGCAGCACCAGCACCGATTGCACTGCGTAACGTCACCGAGGCCCGTTCGGCCGCGCCCGACCGAGTGAAACCTCTGCAACTTGCAGAGTGGGTGAAGACTTGCGGGTGTCGAACTTTTAGTGTGGACCTCGTGAGGACCCTTGCGTCTGGGTCGGGCGATGCCCGCATGGCGCGCGGGGGCGAGAGCCCCGCGCGCCCCCAGTCGTATGCGCGTGCATTTGCTCACGAGTGTGCCCGGGAGTCTGCAAGCGAGGGATCCCGTGAACCGACTGCTCCGTTCGGCGTAATCGATGTCACGTCGCCGTCAGGGCCGGCCTTCGAGGGGGTCGCTCGGACATGAACGGCTGGGCGGAACACCAGGAACGGAACGGCGCCACGCACGCGGGCCGCCACCGGGCGGGCGGCGCCGAGAGCTGGACCCCACCCGTGCCGCCGAGGCGGCAGCGCGCAGGCGGGCACGGGCATCACGGGCATCACGCGCACCACGAGTTCGCCCCGCCCTCCACCGGTTCCCTTCCCCTGCCGCCACCGCGGAACGGGAGGGCGCCTAGCCCCGGCTACGCCCCATCGAGCGGCCGTCTGCCGCTCCCCCAGCCCGCTCGCGAGGTGCCCGTGGAACGCCCGGCCCGCGTCGAGGTCTCCTTCACCGAACCCGCCTTGCCTCTCGCCGAGGAACGGCGAGCGAAGGCCGCTCAGCGCACGAAGGTGACGCTGACCGCCCCCGGCCCCCGCCGCCCCCAGCCGGGGGAGATCGACGGCAACGACGATGACGTCCGCGTCTACCTCGCCCCACCCGTCGACGGCCTGAGCACCTTCGACCTCGGTTCGGTACCAGCTTCGGTGACCCCGCCCAAGACTTGGCGCAAGGCGGCCTGGTTCGCGGCGGCGGCGTCCGCGCTGGTCGTGGTCGGCCTGCTCTTCGCCGGTTCGTTCCTGGTCGGCAAACCCGCCCCGGAGCAGCAGAGCCAGGGCGGCTGGCCCGGATACCGCGGCGGCACCCAGCTGTCCCAGGACGGCCTCGCGGGCAATACGACCACGCCGCCGCGGGGTGGCGCGGCGGGCAACCCGTCCGATTCCGAGACCGATTCCTCCACCAGGGACGACCGCAGTTCCGCCAACTCCGGCACCTCCTCGGACAGAGACAGCACCGGGACCGGCTCGTCACGGCCCGACTCGGGCGGACCGGTCACGTCCGGGCGGCCCGCGCCGTCGTCGAGCGACCGGCCGCAGAAGCCGCCGGTCGTGCCCGCCGACCGCACCACGACGACCTCACCCTGGTACGCGTCGCAGCCGGACGCGCAGGCGATGGGCGACAACACCGAAATCTTCCTCAACTCCGTCACCACCAACCCCCAAGAGGCGTCCTCGGTGACCTCCGGCGGCCTACGCGAAGGGGGCGCACAGGGCCTTCGTGAGCGCTACGCCGACGTCGCGTACTTCGAGGTGAAGAAGGTCAGCATCGACCAGCGCCGCGGCGTAACGGTCAACACCGTCGAGGTCACTCACAAAGACGGCACGAAGACCATGGAACAGCGCACGCTGACCTTCGGCGACGACGACAAGATCGTCGACGACGGCATGTAGGCGATCACGCACGTGCAGGTGTCCTGTCCTCTGCACGTGCGGTGCGCCGAGCGGTCATCCCTGGTCCGGGTGGGTGACCTAAGCTGCCGTTCGTCGTATCGCGACGGCATTCCGGCGATAGAGCCTGGCCGTGGACCGTCCGCACAGGGTTACCTGACGACTGCAAGGTCCGCACCGTTCAGAAGACGGCCACGCGGACCAAAGGCGTAGGCCGAACGGCCCAGCGCCTGCCCCGGACCAGAGCGAGGAATTCGTGCTTGATCGACAGCGCATACGGCTTGAGGACGCCGTACGTGTCGAGGACGTCATCCCCGAAGAGATCCTGAACGACACCCGCGTCGACCGCGATTACCTCGAGAAGGTCTTCCGCGAGCCGCAGAAGTTCGTTCCCGCGCGCACCCGTGAAGAGCCGTCGCCGCAGCCCGAGCCAGAAGTGGACGAGCCGGAAAGCCGCGCCGCCCGGCGGGCGAAGATGGCCGGTCTGGTCGCCGCCGGACTGCTGGTCGCGGGCGCCGTCGTCACCGCGGGCGTTCTCGCCGGCACCCAACGGCGGGGCACGGTGCCGCACGCCGCCGCGCCCGAGGTGATGAGCGGAGCCGCCGCGCTCGGCGGGCTCGCCGTCCCGGACTCCACCGAGCCGCAGCGGAAGCAGCAGACGTCCGCGCCCGCGGGCACCAGCATGACGGCCCAGCCGTCTTCGGGCACCGGCTCGGGCTCGCTCCCGCGAAAGAGCTCGGCGTCCAGCAGCACCAGTTCGCAACCGGTCTCCAAGCCCGCCGCGGTCAGCACGGCCGAGGGCAAGATCGACGCGGTCCGGAAGTTCTACCAGACCGTCGACGCCGATCCCTACGGCGCGATGTCGCTGCTCACGCCGGTACTGGCCGAGTCCGAAGCGGGCAAGCTGATCGAGGCGTGGAGCTCCATGGACGCCATCCAGATCCAGGACATCCGGGAGCAGGCCGACGGCACCATCCTCGCCGTGGTCACCATGCGCGATCCGAACGGCGGCCTGGTCCGGGTCACGCAGGTGCTGGAATTCGCCGACGAGAAAACCGGCCTGATCACCGACGCACGCCTGCTGTCCGCGCAACACATGTGACGGACACCCCGCGTGTAACCGCCCTCCACCCAGGGCGATCAGAGTGTGCCGCGTGTGTGTGCGCAGAGTGAGCGCCTAGCCTTGTCACGAGTCGGTCTCGGAAAAGCCGGCACACAGACCACTACATGTGCATACGCTCCAACGCTGTGGCGTGCTGAAGGCCGCACCGCGTACGCGGACGACTCCGCGACGTGAAGACGGAGCCCAAAGGGAGGTCGCGTGAGCGACGAGGGTCGCCTGGTCGCCGGTCGATATCGCATCGCCGGGCGGATCGGCACGGGCGCGATGGGGGCCGTGTGGCAAGCGCACGACGAGGTACTCGGCCGCACGGTGGCGATCAAGCAGTTGCTGCTGCAACCCGGTCTTGAGGCTCACGACGCCGAAGACGCCCGCCAGCGCACGATGCGCGAGGGGCGGATCGCCGCGAGACTGCACCACCCGAACGCCATCTCGGTGTTCGACGTCGTCACCGACGACAACGGCCAGCCCTGCCTGATCATGGAGTACCTGAACTCCACCAGCCTCGCCCAGGTGCTGCAGGAGGAGCGGACGCTGCCGCCGACGGAGGTCGCGCGGATCGGCGCGCAGGTCGCGGCGGCGCTGACCGAGGCGCACGCGGTCGGCATCGTGCACCGGGACATCAAGCCCGGCAACATCCTGCTGGCGCCCAACGGCACCGTGAAGATCACCGACTTCGGCATCTCGCGGGCCAAGGACGACGTCACGGTCACGAAGACCGGGATGATCGCCGGAACCCCCGCCTACCTGGCGCCCGAGGTGGCGATCGGCGGCGACCCCGGCCCGGAGTCCGACGTCTTCTCGCTCGGCTCGACGCTCTACGCGGCCTGCGAAGGCCAGCCGCCGTTCGGCCTCAGCGAAAACACGCTGAGCCTGCTGCACGCGGTCGCGGCCGGGCAGATCATCCCGCCGCGCCAGTCCGGCCCGCTCGCCAGCGTGCTGGCCGTGCTGCTGCACCCGGAGGTGCGGCACCGGCCCACCGCCGAAGAGTGCGAAGAACTCCTCGCCGCCGTCGCGCGGGGTGAAACGCCGCTGGGCGGTCCCGCGGACGACACCGTGCTCGCCGCGCCCATCGCGGGCGCGCTCGCCGGTGGAGGCGTGACCCAGGCGCTCGACAGCGAGGCGGCCGGTCACTCGGGCTCGCTCCTCGACGAGCAGGCCGCGGCGGGTTCGTACTACGACGACGAAGACGACTATCACCAGCCGCCCGCGTCGGGTTACCCGGAAGACGACTACGACGGGTACGACAACTACGACGAGACGGCGTTGCTGTCCGAACGCGGCCACCCCGGTGGCGGCCCGGCGCCCACTCGCGCCGTCCCGATCCCCGCGGGCGACTACGACGACGATTCCTACGACGACGACTACGACGACCCGCCCCCGCCCCCGCCGCCCACCCGGGCGCAGACCAGCCCGGTGGACGAGGACGACGACGAGAAGCCGGGCGCGTGGAAGAAACCCGCGATCATCGGCGGTGTCGTGGTCGTGGCGCTGGCCGCGCTGGGCTTCTGGCTGCTGACCCCGAACAACCCGGAGACGCCCGCGCAGGTGGGGAACTCGTCGACGAAGCCGACTCCCAGCTCGTCGGCGCAATCGTCGGCGCCGGAGACGACGGACACGCCGACGGAGACGCAGTCGGCCGAGCCGCCCAAGGAGACGACCTCGTCGAAGAAGACGTCGAGCAAGGCGACTCAGACGGAGGAGCCGGATCCGCCGACGCCGACGAAGACGCCTTCCAAGACTCCGACGAAGACGCCGACTCCCACGACACCGACCACGACGCCTACGCCGACGACCCCGACCAGCCAGACGGGCGACCCCGGCGGAGCATGATCCGAGGCTGCAATTGAGTTCTGAAGGTTCCATCGTCGGCGGCCGGTACCGTCTGGACCAGCCCATCGGGCGCGGCCGGGCGGGCATCGTGTGGCTGGCGTTCGACACACGTCTGCTGCGCACAGTCGCGATGAAGCGCATGTACCTGCCCGTCGGCCTGCCGCCGGACCGGGCGGAGCAGGCCAAGGCCGTCGTCGTCCAGGAGGGCAAGGACGCGGCCAAGTTCGAGCACGCCACCGCCATCAAGGTGTACGACGTGCTGCCCGACGGGCCGGACGTGTGGCTGGTGATGGAGTACATCCCGTCCCGCGGGATGGCGGCCTTCCTCGCCGAGCACGGCAGGCTGACCGCGGAGCAGGCCGCCGGGCTGGGCATCGTGCTCGGCCGCGCGCTGGCCGCGATGCACGAGGCCGGGGTGGTGCACCGGACCGTCGAGCCGGGCACGGTCCTGCTCGCCGACGACGGCGGCGTGAAGCTCACCGACATCGGTATCACCGGCGGCGGCCCGAGTCCGGCGTACCGGGCGCCCGAGGTGGCGCGCGGCGAACCGGCGACTTCCGCGGCCGACGTGTTCTCACTGGGCGCGACGCTGTACACGGCCGTCGAAGGAGTGCCGCCGTTCGGCGAGGACGGCGAGTCCTCGGAGCGGCCGCCGCAGACCGCCGGGCCGCTGGCCGGTGCGCTGCGCAAGATGCTGCGGGCGGAGCCGGACGCGCGGCCGACGATGGCCGACACGGTCCGCTCGCTGGGCGCGATCACCGAGGGGCGGCAGACTGCGTTCATCCCGCCGACCGCCCCCGCCATGCCTACGATGCCGGCCTCGATGCCGATGCCGATGCACCAGACGCCGCAGCAGCAGCCGGCTCCGCAGTTCCCCCCGCACCAGCCGCAGCCGCAGCAGTATCAGCCGCCGCAGCCGCAATACGTGCCGCCGGCGCAGCAATACGCTCCCGCCGCGCCGGCGGCCGCGAAATCACCGGACACCCGGAAGCGGCTGATCGTGGCGGGCGCCGTCGTGGCGGCGATCCTCATCGGTGTGCTGTTCGCGGAGCTGTTCCTGATTTGAGCTAGAGCCGTTCGAGGACCAGCGTCGCCAACTCGACGGGACGGCTGAGGTACGGGCTGTGGCTTGCCCGCCAGGTCACCGTCGTGTCACACCGGGCGGCGAAGTGGACGACCATTTCCGGGACGAGCGCCCGGTCTTCGGCGCAGGTGATGTAGGTGGTCGGGGTGTCCTTCCACGCCGAGCCCGCCGGTGACTCGTCGAAGATCGTGACGGGCTCGGGACGCAGCAGGGCCGTGGCGCGCTCGGCGACGGCGTCCGTGCAGTCGGCGTACATGGCCTCGCGGACGGCGGCGAGGTCGAGATGGGTCAGGCCTTGGTCGTCGAAGATCAGGGGCAGCGGCTGGGGTTCGTGTCCGGTTTCTTCTTTGGTCCGCTCGATCCAGTACTGGGCGGTTTCACCCGGCTCGCTGACGATCGCGGCCAGGTAGATCAGGTGCGAGGCACCCTGAAGTCCGCTGGCGGTCAGGCCGCCGAAGGAGTGCGCGAGCACCACCGGAGGCTCGGCCGCCCGGTCGACGAATTCCTGGACGGTCCGGGTGGTTTCGGCGATCGGGCGCCCGCCGAGGTCGGGGACGGTGACTTCGGCGCCTTCCTGGCGCAGGCGTCCGACGACGTCGTCGAAATGGGCGGGCTGGTGCCAAGAGCCGTGCAGGACGATCAGGGGACGCACGGAAGTCCTTTCTCTGGCGGGAATGTCGCTTCCCTGCCAGGTTGTCGACCGCCCGCGCGGCTGTTCAAGCTCAGCCGGTTTTCGTGCCCACCCGGCCATTCCCGCTTACCTGTCCGGTCATGGCCCCTTCGCGGATCGCGCTGAGGAACCGCCGCACCGCGGGGTGTTCCCTGGCGTGCGCGGCCACGGCCGCGTGGATGGACCGCACCGGGTCGGGACGGCGGACCTTGCGGATGGCGACGCCGGGATGCGGGGCGCCGAGACCGAGTTCCGGGATCAGCGCGACGCCGAGCCCGGCGGCCACGAACCCTTGTGCTGTCTGGTAATCCTCGGATTCGACGACGTGGTTCGGGGCGAATCCGGCCGCGCCGCAGGCGTCGAGCAGGATGTCGCGGCAGGCGCCGGGGAGACCGTCGACGCCGACCCACGGATCCTCCGCGAGTTCGCCGAGATCGAGGACGCGTTTGCGGGCGAGCCGGTGGTTCTTCGGCAGGATCGCGCGGTAAGGGTCGTCGAGGAGGTGGACGTACTCGACGCCCTTGATCCGGGGAGCGCCGCTGGGGAGCACGATCATCGCGACGTCAGCCTCGCCCGACTCGATCTCGGGCATCGAATCGTCGGGCTCGACCAGTTTCAGGTCGAGGCGGACGCCGGGGAAGTCCCGGCGCAGCGCGGCGACGGCCAAGGGCACCAGCGAGGCGCCCGCCGTGGCGAAGTAGCGGATCGCGAGCCTGCCCGTACGGCCTTCCTTGAGTTCGGTGAGCGCGGCTTCGGCCTTGGCGAGCTGGGTGCTCAGCGTTTCGGCGTGTTCGGACAGCAGTGAACCGGCGGGCGTCGGCCGCACGCCGCGGCCGACGCGTTCGAGCAATTCGACGCCCGCTTCCCTTTCCAGGGTGGACAACTGCTGGCTGATCGCGGAAGGTGTGTAGCCGAGATTCCGGGCGGCGGCGGTGATCGAACCACTGCTGATCACGGCTCGGAGGACCTGCATGCGGCGGACGTCCAGCATGCCCCGATCTTACAGTTCTTCTTAAGGCTTCCTGCAGTTATTTTCGCTTGTCCTTACGCGTCGGCGCGGCGAAGCTGGGCCAGGCACTTAAGGAGGACTGGGGTGGGCGAGACGAAGACCCTGCTGCGGATCGGCGCACTGGCGCTCATGTGGGGATCGAGTTTCTTCTGGATCAAACTGGGGCTCGGCGCCTTCACGCCGGTGCAGCTGGTGCTGGCGCGGGTCGCACTCGGCGCGGCGGTGCTGATCGGGCTCTGCTATCTCGGCCGGGACCGGCTGCCGTCGGGACGGCGGATCTGGGGACACCTCGCCGTCGCGGCGTTCTTCCACAACGCGCTGCCGTTCCTGCTGTTCGCGTGGGGTGAGCTGACCGTCGACTCCGGGATCACCGGCGTCCTGAACGCGACGACACCGCTGTGGGTGCTGGTCGCCGCGCCGATGCTGGGAGCGCGCACGCGGATGACCGCCGTCCGCGTCGCCGGGCTGGTCGCCGGACTCGCCGGGATCCTGCTGATCTTCGCGCCGTGGGAGGCCTCCGGCCTGCTCAGCTGGGGTGCGCTGGCGTGTCTCGCGGCGGCCGCGAGCTACGGGTTCGCGTTCGTCTACGAGGGCAAGTACCTCACGGGCACCGGCGACTCGCCGATGTCGCTGGCCGGCGGGCAGATGCTGCTCGCGACCGGGTTCCTGCTGCTCGCGATGCCGATGGGCGGCTTCGAACCGGTGCACCTGAGCACCGGCGCGATCGTCGCGGTGGTGATCCTGGGGATCGGGTCGACCGGGATCGCGTTCGCGCTGAACTACCAGCTTCTCGCGAGCGAGGGCGCCGTCTCGGCGTCGATCGTCGGCTACCTGCTGCCGGTGGTTTCGGTGCTTCTGGGGGCGGTGTTCCTGGCCGAGCCGCTGAACCTGCGGGTGATCGCCGGGATGGTCGTCGTGCTGGGCGGGGTCGCGCTGACCCGGCTCCGCCCGAGGGAGCAAGGGACCTTTGCTACCACTCCGCAGGTCGAGCGCCCCCTCGCCGCCGCCGGGGAGGCCGCGCCGTGACGGCGACGACGACGTTGTGGCGTCCGACCGGGCCCGTCGAGCTCGACCTCGTCCGCGAGTCGGGCTGACGGGAAGACGATCCTCGAGCTCTGGGTCCCGGCCGAGGAGCTCGCCGAGTTCACCACGCACATCGTGGGGAAGATCGAGGTCACCCACGAGTTCAGGCGTCCCGCCTGACCTGCGTTTAGCGGCCTAACCGTGATGCGGTGGGGCCTGGGGGCTAGCCGCATCGCGTTTAGCCCGCTAAACGCAGGTCAGGCGTCAGGGCCGCGAGGATGAGCAAGACGGCGAGAACGATCTCGACCCAGAAGTAGAGCCAGCTCGGGTAGAACCGCTCGGGCCGTTCCGCGAACCGCGCGACCAGCCGTCCGAAGGCCATCCCGGCGAGCGCGACGGCCACCGCGATCGCGGCGCCCCGCTGTATCCCGCCGACGTCGAAAGCCGCGAACCCGAGCAGCACCGCGACAGCCACCCCGAAGCCGCCGTAGACGGCACGCACTTCGGTCCGCGCCGTCGCCGACTCCAGCGAGATGCCGAACGGCCGGATCAGCCGCTTCGGCGAGGCGAGCCCGAGCAGCCCCATGCCCAGGAAGAACACGGCCACCAGGCCGATGAGAACAGGCGCCACCTAGACGAGACGCCGGTCGGACGCCCAGCGCGAAAGCTCGTACCGGTTCGAAAGCTGCGTCTTCCGCAGCACGCTCGACACGTGTGTCTCGACTGTCTTCACCGAGATGAACAGCTCCGACGCGATCTCCTTGTACGCGTACCCGCGCGCGAGCAGCCGCAGCACGTCGCGTTCCCGCGGGGTCAGCAGGTCGAGGTCCGGGTCGCTGATCGGCGCGGAACCGGGCCGGTCGGCGAACGCGTCGAGCACGAACCCGGCCAGCCGCGGCGAGAACACCGCGTCCCCGTCCGAGACCCGCACGACGGCGCGCACGAGCTCCTTCGACGAGATCGTCTTCGTGACGTAACCCCGCGCCCCCGCGCGGATCACGGCGATCACGTCCTCCGCGGCGTCGGAGACCGACAGCGCGAGGAACACGACGTCCGGCAGTTCCGGCCGGACCCGGCGCAGCACCTCGGCGCCGCCACCGTCCGGCATGTGCACGTCGAGCAGCACGACCTGCGGTTTGGTCCGGGCGATGCCCGCGACCGCCTCGGCGACCGAGCCCGCCTCACCGACCACGCGGACGTCGTCGGTGATCGAGTCCAGTTCGGTGCGCACACCCGCCCGGAAGAGCGCGTGGTCGTCGACGAGGAAGACCTTGACCGGCTCCCGCGTCTGCTGGTTCTCCGTCACGATGCTCCCTCGCTCGCCCTGTCCCCCGAGCATAGCGACCTCACGCCGCGCCCTTCCCCGCCTTGACCGGCATCTCCAGCTGGACCTCGGTTCCTTCACCCGGTGCGGTACGCAGTTTCAGCTTCCCGCCGTGTCGTTCCATCCGCCCCCGGATGGAATCGGCGAGACCGTGCCGATCGCTCGGCACGACGTCGGGGTCGAACCCCTTGCCCCTGTCCCTTACGAACACCGTGACCGCTGTCGGCTCGACCTCGGCGTACACGCTGACTTCGTCGACGCCCGCATGCTTGGCGGCGTTGACGATCGCTTCGCGCGCCGCCTGGACCAGCGCGGTCAGCGGCTCGTTCAGCGTCGCCTCCCCCACGACGACCTGCTGCACCGAGATCGCGAACGCGTCCTCTACCTCGCCGCACGCGGCCGCGAGCACTTCGGACAGCTGACCGCTGACGGCCTCTTCCTCGGTCTTCTTGCTCTTGCCGTACCCCGACGGCCCGTACAACCAGCCACGCAGCTCGCGTTCCTGACCGCGCGCGAGCCTGGCGACCTCGCGCGGCGATTCCGCCTGTTTCTGGATCAGCGCGAGGGTCTGGAGGACCGAGTCGTGCAGATGCGCGGCGATCTCGGCGCGTTCGTCGGTGCGGATGCGGGCGGTGCGCTCGTCGGACAGGTCGCGGACCAGGCGCAGCCAGAACGGGACGGTCAGCACGGCGACGCCGAATAGCGTCGCGATCACGGCGACCAGCGCGAACTTGACCTGGTCGATGCTGCCGCTCTCCAGGACGACGACGCCGATGCCGGTCATCACCAGCGCGACACCGGCGACCAGGCGGATCGCCGCCGACCAGCCCCCGCCGCCGAGGAACGCCGTGGCGACCCCGCCCTTGGCACTGATGCGCCAACGCCGTCGCTGCGACTCGTCGGCTTCGCGCCAGACGACGGCCGCGCCGATCATCGCCAGCGCCAGCGGGATGGCGACCCAGCCGCTGATCAGGCCGGTCAGCGTGCCGCTGGCGACGGCGAGGCCGACACCCAGCGCCATGAGCCCGAAGGCCTGCTGCTTCTCCTTCGGCGCGGATTTCTCCGGCTCGACCTCGCCGGATTGCTGCTGGACGAACACCCAGAGCAGGCCGTACGCGAGAAGGCCGGCACCGTTCAGGGCGGCCAGCAACGCGAACGCGGTCCGGACCCAGAGCACCTTGACGCCGAGGTGGTCGGCGAGGCCGCCGGCGACGCCCGCGATGGCGCGGCCGGAACGGCGGCGATACATCTTGGGCGGCTCGAACGGTGCCGGGGACAGGCTGCCGGGAACGGGCACCGGAGGGCGCTCGATGATCGTCGGCTTCACCTGTTCGGCGAGGTCGTTGGGGGCGGATTCCTGCACGTTCTCCATGGTCACACGCCAGCGGGGTACTGATCCATCGGGGAAACCCCTGACTCTTCCCGCTGGGGGAAACCTCAGGGGAGTTCCCGGATGTGGCGAGGGCCTTCCGGGGCGCATTCTTTGTGGCATGAGTGGGAGTGAGACACACGTTCCGAAGCGCGGCCCCGCGGCCGGCTTCGAGGAAACCGTCAAGGATTTCTGGCGGAGCAGGCCGGTCCGCCCGGTGGCGGGCCGCAAGTTCGCCGGTGTCGCGGCGGGCATCGGCTACCGGTACGGCATCGACCCGACCGTGGTCCGTGTCGCGCTGGTCGCCGCGACCGTGTTCGGCGGGTTCGGCGTCTTCGTCTATCTGCTGGGCTGGCTGTTCCTGCCGCAGGAGGGCGACGCCGTTTCCGCGTTCGAGGGCCTGATCGGCCGGGGACGCGCGTCGGCTTCGCCGGCGTTCTCAGTGCTGCTGCTGATCCTGCTGTTCCCCGGCCTCACCTGGACCTTGAGCGGCGGCTGGATGACCGATGGCACCGGACTGATCGGTTTCGCGCTGATGGCCGTCGCGCTGTACCTGCTGCACCGCAACCGCGGCCAGTTCAACCGGCCGGCGATGCCCACCCCGGCTCAGCCGGCTGCCGCTTTCTCGATGACGTCGGCGTCGGCGGCCTCCACCTCGACTGCGACCGAAGGCGGCTGGGACCCGCTCGCGGCCGACCCGTCCGCTTGGGACCTGCCGAACGCTTCGCCGTCCGGCGGACTGCCGCCGCGGACCCCTCCACCGCCTCCCGCGCCGCCGGCGCCTCGCGGCCGCAAGTCGAAGATCGGTGCCGCGACGTTCGGGATCGCCGCGTTGGTCGCCGGGGTCGGCACCGTACTGGGACTGGACGGCGAGGCGTGGTTCACCGTGCAGCACGTGGTCGGGCTCACCTTGGGTGTGGTCGGCATCGGACTGGTGGCCGGTTCGTTCGTGCGGGGCGGTCGCGGGCTGATCGGTCTGGCGGTGCCGCTGGCGATCGTCGGGATGGCCCTGACCACGGTCCCGTTCGAGAGCTTCTCCGTGAAGGGTGGTGTCGGTGACTTGAACGCGACGCCGAGCCAGGTGTCCGAGGTGCTGCCCGAGTACCACCGCTCGGCAGGGAACATCGACGTCGACCTGACCAAGCTGCCCGCGGGAGCTTCGGTGACCACGAAGGTCTCCAACGGGGCGGGCAACTCGACGGTGCTCGTGCCGGCGGGCGCCGAAGTGAAGGTCTCCTGCGAGACCGGAGCGGGCGAGGTCGACTGCCTCGGTCAGTCCCGCTCGGGGATCGGCGAGGACACCGTCGACTTCACCGCGCCGGGCGACAACGGGCAGAAGATCACTTTGCAGGTCAAGAACGGTGTCGGGAACGTGGAGGTGCGCCGTGGCTGAGTACGACTACGACAACTACGACAGCACGCAGACCCAGTCGGCTCAGCCCGCGAAGCACGGGGTGGACGTCTTCACCCTGATCATCGGGATCGCGACGCTGCTGGTGTCGGGTTACGTCCTCTCGGACGGCTCCTCGTGGCTTCCGCAGTTCGACTTCCGGTGGGTCATGGCGGGCGGGGCGATCTTCGTCGGCGTCCTGCTGCTCGCCGCTTCGCTGCGCAAGAGCCGCCGCTAGCGGCCCCGCTCACTGCCCACTCCACTCCGAAGGCCCCGGCCCCTCGCCGGGGCCTTCGCCTTGCTCCCCCACCCCGGCCCCGACCTGCGTTTAGCCCCCTAATCGTGATCCGGTCGCCCAGGTGCCCAACGGCCCACCGGATCGCGATTAGGGGGCTAAAGTCGCTCCGGGCTCGCTCAGGTGCCCGGGCCGCCGGATCGCGTTTAGCCCGCTAAACGCGATCCCGGTCGCCCAGGTGCGAGGCGGCGCCAGATCGCGATTAGGGGGCTAAACGCAGGTCGGGGCGGGTGCGGTCACTCCCACTCGATGGTGCCCGGCGGCTTGGACGTGACGTCCAGGACCACTCGGTTCACCTCGGCGACCTCGTTGGTGATGCGGGTCGAGATCCGCTCCAGTACCTCGTAGGGCAGCCGCGTCCAGTCCGCGGTCATCGCGTCCTCGGACGACACCGGCCGCAGCACGATCGGGTGCCCGTAGGTCCGCCCGTCGCCCTGGACGCCGACGCTGCGGACGTCGGCCAGCAGCACCACCGGGCACTGCCAGATCTCGCCGTCCAGCCCGGCCGCGGTGAGTTCCTCGCGCGCGATGGCGTCCGCCGCGCGCAGCGTCTCGAGCCGCTCGGCGTCGACGGCGCCGATGATCCGGATGCCGAGTCCCGGCCCCGGGAACGGCTGCCGCTGCACGATCGTCTCCGGCAGCCCGAGCTCCAGCCCGACGCGGCGCACTTCGTCCTTGAACAGCAGGCGCAGCGGTTCGACGAGCTCGAACTGCAGGTCGTCGGGCAGCCCGCCGACGTTGTGGTGGCTCTTGATGTTCGCCGCGCCCTCGCCGCCGCCGGACTCGACGACGTCCGGGTACAGCGTGCCCTGGACCAGGAACTTGTAGTCGCCCTCGGCCTTGAGGTCGCGCTCGGCCTGCTCGAACACGCGGATGAACTCGCGGCCGATGATCTTGCGCTTCTCCTCGGGATCGGTGATCCCGGCGAGCGCGTCGAGGAACCGGTCGCGCGCGTCGACGGTCACCAGGTTGACCCCGGTCGCGGCGACGAAATCGCGTTCGACCTGGGTGCGCTCGCCGGAGCGGAGCAGACCGTGGTCGACGAACACGCAGGTCAGCCGGTCACCGATGGCACGCTGCACGAGCGCGGCGGCCACGGCGGAGTCGACGCCACCGGACAGCCCGCAGATCGCCCGGCCGTCGCCGACCTGTTCGGCGATGCGCTTGACCTGGTCGTCGACGATGGACGACGTCGTCCACTGCGGCTTGATGCCCGCGATGTCGTGCAGGAAGCGGCGGAGCACCTCCTGGCCGTGCGGCGAGTGGTGCACCTCGGGGTGGTACTGGACGCCGGCGAAGCGACGCTCGACGTCTTCGAACCCGGCGACGGCGGCGCCGTCACTCGAAGCGGTCACGGTGGCGCCCTCGGGAGCCTTGGTGACGCTGTCGTTGTGGCTCATCCACGCGGGCTGGTTGCTCGGGAGACCGGCGTGCAGGACACCGCCCTCACCGGCGACGCGGACCTCGGTGCGGCCGAACTCGCGGATCCCGGTCGGCTCGACCGTGCCGCCGAGCGCCTGCGCGAGCACCTGGTGGCCGTAGCAGATCCCGAGGATCGGCACGCCCGCGTCGACCAGCCCGGGGGCGAGAGCGGGGGCGTTCTCCGCGTACACGCTGGAAGGACCACCGGAAAGAATGATCGCGGCGGGGTCCTTGGCGAGGATGTCCTCGGCGGTGGCGGTGTGCGGGACGACCTCGGAGTAGACCTGCGCTTCCCGCACGCGGCGCGCGATCAGTTGCGCGTACTGCGCCCCGAAGTCCACGACGAGTACCGGACCGGTGGGACTGGGCACCTGAAACCTCCAGATCAGAGCAGTACGCTTCCCCACCATCGTCCCAGGTGGGCCCGGTCACCCCGCCGCCAACCCCCTCACGATTCAGGACAGCGGATGACCGCGAGGCGGCCTACCGTCCGAAGGCATGGGCATCGACTGGAGCAAGGAACTCTCCGAACAGCTCGACTGGCACTGGAAGAACCACCTGCGCCCTCGGCTGGAGACCCTCACCGACGACGAATACCTCTGGGAACCCGTCGAGGACTGCTGGACGATAAGGCCGGGCGAGAACGGCGAGTCCACGATCGACTGGGCGTATCCGGAGCCGTCCCCGCCTCCGGTGACGACGATCGCCTGGCGCCTCGCCCACATCATCATCGGCGTCTTCGCGATGCGGACCGCGTCGCACTTCGGCGGCCCGCCCGTCGACTACCAGACCTTCCCCTACGCCGCCTCTGCCAAAGACGCGCTGAAGCAGCTCGATGACGCTTACACGCGCTGGCGCGACGGCGTCCGCGGCCTCACCGCCGAAGACCTCGAGCGTCCCTGCGGCGAGGCTGAGGGCCCGTACGCGGAGTACCCCTTCGCGACCCTCGTCCTGCACATCAACCGGGAGGCCATCCACCACGGCGCCGAAATCCTCCTGCTGCGCGATCTCCACACGCGTCGCGATTAGGGGGCTAAACGCAGGTCCCGGCCAGATCGCGTTTAGCGGGCTGAACGCGACGCGCCCATACTGAGGCGAGCCCAGGAAAGGACCCGTCTTGCGAGCGACTGTCATCTACGGCGCCGGCGACGTACGTGTCGAGACCGTCCCGGACCCGAAGCCGAGCGAACCGACCGACGCCCTCCTCCGCGTCGTCCGCTCCTGCATCTGCGGCAGCGACCTCTGGCCGTACGGCAGCATGCCCGCGCGCGAGCGCGGCGTCCGGATCGGGCACGAGTTCCTCGGCGTCATCGAGGCCATCGGCTCCGACGTCACCACGCTCAAGACGGGAGACCTGGTCGTCGCGCCGTTCGTCTACTCCGACAACACGTGCCAGTTCTGCCGCGAAGGCCTTCACACCTCGTGCCTGCGCGGCGGCAACTGGGGCGCGAAGGGCGTCGACGCCGGCCAGGGCGAGGCCGTCCGCGTCCCCCAGGCCGACGGCACGCTGGTGAAACTGCCGCACACCGAGGACGACGACCTGCTCGCCTCGTTCCTCACGCTCTCCGACGTGTTCTCGACCGGCCACCACGCCGCGGTCAAGGCGGGCGTGAACGAGCGCACCACCGTCACTGTCATCGGCGACGGCGCCGTCGGCCTCTCCGCGGTCCTCGCGGCGAAGCGCCTCGGCGCCGAGCGCGTCATCCTGATGGGCCGGCACCAGAGCCGCACGGACCTCGGCCGCGAGTTCGGCGCGACCGACGTCGTATCCGAGCGCGGCGACGAAGGCATCGAGAAGGTACGAGAGCTGACAAACGGCGAAGGCACGCACACCGTCCTCGAATGCGTCGGCACGAAGCCCGCCTTCGAGATGGGCGTCGGCGCTGTCCGCCCCGGCGGCACGGTCAGCCGCGTCGGCGTGCCGCAGTACCAGGAGGGACCGATCGGCCCGTCGCTCTTCCGCCGCAACATCACCGTCACCGGTGGCGTGGCCCCCGCCCGTCACTACATCCCCGAACTGCTCGACGACGTCGTCGAGGGCAGGTACCAGCCGGGCAAGGTCTTCGACCGGACCATCGGGCTCGAAGAGGTCCCCGACGGTTACCGCGCGATGGCGGACCGCGAAGCGCTCAAGGTGCTCGTCAAACCCTGACTGGAATACCTTGTCATCCATGGACATGATCACCCCGGAGCCGCGCCCCGCCTGGATCGCCGGACGCCCCGAGCAGGGCGCTTCGACGCTCACCGTGCACCACCCCTACGACGGGAGCGAAGTCGCCACCGTCGCGGTGCCCGGCCCGGAGCAGGTCGAACGAGCGGTGAGCGCGGCGGCGAGCGTCGCGAAGGAGTTCCGGCGTTCCGCGGCGCACAGCCGCGCCGCGGCGCTCGACCACGTTTCGCGGGTCATCGCCGGCCGGGCCGAGGAGATCGCCGAGGTCATCACCGCCGAGAACGGCAAGCCGCTCAAATGGGCCGACGCCGAGGTGCGGCGCGCGGTGTCGGTATTCCGGATCGCCGCCGAGGAGGCCCGCCGGTTCAGCGGTGACCTGCAGCGTCTGGACACCGACCCGGCGGGCGAGGGCAGGCTGGCACTGACCCGCCGCGTCCCGCGCGGCCCGGTGCTCGGCATCGCGCCGTTCAACTTCCCGCTGAACCTGGTGGCGCACAAGGTCGCGCCGTCGCTCGCGGTCGGCGCGCCGATCATCGTGAAACCCGCGCCGCGTACGCCGCTGGCCGCGCTGATCCTGGGCGAGATCCTGGCCGAGACGGACCTGCCGGAAGGCGCGTTCTCGGTGCTGCCGCTGGGCAACGAGGAGACGTCGGCGCTGGTCGCGGATCCTCGTCTGCCGGTCGTGTCGTTCACCGGTTCGGGCCCGGTCGGCTGGTCGCTCGCGGATGCCGCGCCGCGCAAGCACGTCGTGCTCGAACTCGGCGGCAACGCGGCCGCCGTCGTGCTCCGGGACTGGCCGGACCCCGAGGGCGCGGCGGAGCGGATCGCGACCTTCGGCAACTACCAGGCCGGGCAGTCCTGCATCGCCGTGCAACGGGTCATCGTCGAACGCGAGGTCGCCGGAGAATTCGTGCCCGCTTTGGTGGAAGCGGTGAAATCCCAGCGGACCGGCGACCCGTACGACAAGAACACCGACGTGGGCCCGGTCGTCGACGAGGCCGCCGCGGAGCGGATCGTGGCCTGGATCGACGAGGCCGTCGCCGCGGGCGCGAAGATCCTCACCGGCGGCAAGCGCGAGGGCGCGACGGTGGAGCCGACCGTGCTCACCGACGTCCCACCGTCCACAAAGGCCTGGACGGAGGAGATCTTCGGGCCCGTGCTCGCCGTGTCCATTGTGGATGGTGTCGACGAGGCTTTCGCGTCGGTCAACGAATCCGCCTACGGCTTGCAGGCCGGGGTGTTCACTCGCGACGTGCATCTCGCCTTCTACGCGTCGACCGAACTCGAGGTCGGCGGCGTGATCATCGGCGACGTCCCGTCGTACCGCGCGGACCAGATGCCGTACGGCGGCGTCAAGGGATCGGGCGTCGGCAGGGAAGGTGTTCTCGCAGCGATGCACGACCTCACCGAGGAACGCGTCACCGTCTTCACCGGCATCGACCTCTAGTCCGGGGTGACGGCCTGCGCGAACCCGAACACCTTGTCCGGATCGTAGCTCTTCGCCACCCGCTTGAGGCGGGTGGCGTTGCCGCCGTAGTAGGCCGTCATCCAGTCGGGCAGGGCGGGGTCGATGTAGTTGACGTAGCCCCCGCCCAACCCGAGCCCCGTCACCACTTCCGCGACGGAATCCGTTGCGGCGGAACGATTACGTGTGTCCGCCTGGCTGTAGATCTGCACGCTGCCGATCGCCTTCCGGTGCCAGAACGCGGTGGCATCCGGGGCGATGTCGGCGACGGCGCCGCCGAGACCGTCGACCAGAAGATCCATTCCTCGCCTGCCGTCGAGGATCGACGTCAGTTTCGCGGGGTCCGCCGGTTCATCGAGTATCCGCGACGAGGCCACAAAGGACTGACGGTTCTCGCTGCCGGAGAAGTATTTCATGGCACCGAGATAGTCGAGTTGCTTCACCGTCCGGGTACCGCCGATCTTGCCGGTCAGCTTGTCCAGCACCCTGGCGAGCGAGGCGGAATCGCCGACGTAGCAGCCGGAAATCCTTGCACTGACCGGAGATCCGCCGGACAGCACGACATTCGCCCACAGCTCCGGCGGCGCTTCGGGAAGCCAGTGCTGCCACTCGGCGAGGACATCGTTCGCGCTGCCCGCCGGGAAACGCAAGGAGAACACCGAAACGGCCGAAGGCGCCGGATCGGTGCGGAAGGTGAACGAGGTGACGACTCCGAAGTTGCCGCCTCCCCCACCGCGCAACGCCCAGAACAGCTCGGGCTCGGAATCCGCCGACGCCGTCCGGAGTTTCCCGTCCGCCGTGACGACCTGCGCGGACACCAGGTGGTCACACGTGAGACCGTACTTGCGGGCGAGGACACCGATTCCGCCGCCGAGCGTCAGCCCGGCGATCCCGACGCTGGGACAGGAACCCGCGGGCAGGCAACGACCCGCGCCACCGAGCGTCGCGTAAACGTTCTTCAGCTTCGCGCCGGCGCCGATCACGACCTGTTCGCCCTGAACGTCCACTGAGGACATACCACCGAGGTCGATCATCAAACCGCCATCGGGAACCGAGTAACCGGCGTAGCTGTGCCCGCCGCTGCGCGCGGCGATCGGCACCCGCCTCGCCGCCGCTTCGACGGCGGCCTGCACATCTTCCGGTTTGGCGCATTTTGCGATCGCGGCGGGCTTGAGCTCGTCGAAGGCCGGGTTGAACACGCGCTTGGCACTGTCGTAGCCGGAATCTCCCGGCAAGAGCAGAGATACCTTGTTCCGCAACGCGGCCCAGTCCGGCGGGCCGGACGGCGGCGTGACGGCGGTGCTCGGCGGCAAGGACGTTCCAGGGGCCGAACTGGGCGCCTGCCCAGGGGGTGCGGCCGAGCACGCCGACACGGCCGCACCGGCCGCGGTCGCGCCGGCGAGCTTGAGGAAGTTCCTTCGCCCCAACTTCATACTTGTGAAGACGCGCGGGCCCCGGCGAGGTTGCCGTGATCACCCGGCCGAGTCGGAGTCAGAGCCAGCGCGGAAGCGGCGGCGCGGTACCGTCCAAAGTGGATCCGTCACTGCGACCGGTGATCCACGCGAGGACGTCACCGGGGGAACCGGTCAGCGTGACCGGCTCACCGGCGCCCATCCGCCACTCGTGCCGGGTCCCGTCGGCGCCGACGGCGATCAGCAACACGGAGGGCAGCTCGCCGCCGTACATGCCGATGGCGTTGCCGACGACGATCTCGAACTCGTCGCCGAGCAGCTCGGCGACGCGGGCGAAGTCGTAGCCGAGATCGAGATCGGCCAGGTGGATCGCGGTTTCGGAGAGCCGGAGCCAGAGCACGAACTCCGCAGGGATCTCACGGCCCTGCCGGGCGCGCACCCGGACCTGCCATGCCTCGTCCGGCATGCTCGACGCGACCTCGACGAACCGTGCCGCGGAGTCGACGACGTCTTCGGCGATCTCCTCGACGGACCGGTACGCACCCTTCTCGATGTCGTCGTCCCTGGCCGCCTCACCGGCGTACATCGGCGTCTCGACACCCGATTTCGCCCAGGTGAGCAGGTTGACCAGGCCGTCGGCGTTGCGCGCGAGGTGGGACAGCAGATGCGCCCTGGTCCAGCCCGGCAACGCGCTCGGACCACGAACGGCGGCCTCGTCGAGCCCGCGCGCCAAACGCGCCCATTCTTCGTGCAGGGCGCGGACGCGTTCGAGCAGAACGTGCGCGCGTTCGGAAGCTGTCACCCGTCCAATCTAGCGCCGAAGCGCCGCCGGCGCGTCCGCCGGAACCGCGGGGTTCTTCGGCGCGATCGGCTCGAGCCGCGTGTACGGGGAGTCCTGCGATGGCCGGCTGTCCTGTTCACCCTTGTTCGGCCACAACGAGAACGCCCGTTCGGCCTGCGCGGTGATGGTCAGCGAGGGGTTGACACCGAGGTTGGCCGTGATCGCCGAACCATCCACAATGGACAACCCTGGATAGTTGAAGACCCGGTGGTACGGGTCGATCACGCCGTTGTCGGCCGCCGTGCCGATCGGGGCACCGCCGATGAAGTGCGCCGTCAGCGGGATGTCGAAGATCTCGCCCCAGGTGCCGCCCGCCATGCCGCCGATGCGCTCGGCGGTGCGGAGGTTGGCCTCGTGCCCGGCGGGGATGAAACTGGGGTTCGGCTCGCCGTGGCCCTGCTTGGACGTGTACTTGCGACGGCCGAAGAGCCCGCGTTTGGTGTAGGTGGTGATGGAGTTGTCGAGGCTCTGCATCACCAGCAGGATCACCGTGCGCTCGCTCCAGCGGTAGCCGTTGAGCAGGCGGACCGTCTGGACGGGGTGCTTGAACATGAAGTTCACGGCCTGACGCCAGCGCGGGACCGCCGAATCGCCTTCGGTGGCGATGGTCTGGAGGAGGCTCATCGCGTTGCTGCCCTTGCCGTAGCGGACGGGCTCGATGTGCGTGTTGTCGTCGGGGTGGATCGACGACGTGATCGCGACGCCGCGGCTGAAGTTCCGCTCTTCGTCGACCGAGGTGCGGGCGGCACCGATGATGGCCTCGGAGTTCGTGCGGGTCAGTTCGCCGAGACGCGGCGAGAGCTTCGGCAGCTTGGCGGTGTCGCGCATGCTGTGGAGCAGATTCTGCGTGCCCCACGTGCCGGCGGCGAGCACCACCTGCGCGGCGGTGAGCTTGTGCCGGAACTTGCGCGAAGTGGTCCCGGTCTTCTTGATGCTCACCTCGTACCCACCTGCGTTTAGCGGGCTAATCGCGCTCACAGTGGTGAGGGGGATGACCTTCGCGCCGTCCTTTTCCGCGAGGTAGAGGTAGTTCTTGACCAGCGTGTTCTTGGCGCCGACACGGCAGCCGGTCATACAGGCGCCGCATTCGGTACAGCCGGTGCGGGCCGGGCCCGCGCCGCCGAAGTACGGATCCTCGGCGCGCTCCCCCGGCTTGCCGAAGTACACGCCGACGGGCGTCGGGTGGTACGAGTCCGGCACGCCCATGTCCTCGGCGACGCCCTTCATGACGACGTCCGACGGCGTGACGCTGGGATTGGTGACGACGCCCAGCATGCGGCTGGCCTGGTCGTAGTGCGGGCCGAGCTCGGACTCCCAGTCGGTGATGTGAGACCACTGCGGGTCGACGTAGAACGGCTTCAGCGGGCGGTACAGCGTGTTCGCGTAGACCAGCGAGCCGCCACCGACGCCGGCGCCGGCGAGCACCATGACGTCCTTGAGCATGTGGATGCGCTGAATGCCGAAGCAGCCGACCTGAGGCGCCCAGACGTAGCGGCGGAGGTCCCAGGACGTCTTCGCGAACTCGTCGTCGGCGAAGCGGCGGCCCGCCTCGATGACGGCGACGCGGTAGCCCTTCTCGGTCAGGCGGAGGGCGGCGACACTGCCGCCGAACCCGGAGCCGACGACGATCACGTCGTAGTCGAAGTCGTCTTCAGTGGTGGTGTTACTCGCAGTCACACCCTCGACTGTAACCCCGGCCACCTCTTCTGACCAGAGGTAAGTTACCGACCAGTCACCTTCCACCCGGATGTGCGAACACATCCGAAGCGGAGGAAATTAGGTTAGGCTACGCTTCCCAGCATGGCTGGTTCAGTGCCCATCACGCCGAGTCCAAGACTGGGCGAAGGGCTTTCGCTGCGGCGGATGCCCGCACACTGGATGCTCGGGCGGCTCGGCAAACGCGTCATGCGACCCGGCGGGTTCGGCCCGTCCCAGCGGATGATCGAGGAACTCGGGATCGGCGCGGACGACGACGTGGTGGAGATGTGGCCTGGGCTGGGACGCACCACCGCCCTCGCCCTTGCCGGGAACCCGCGCTCCTATGTCGGCATCGAGCGCGGGGAAGCCGAAGCGGCCCGCGCTCGCGCAGCTTTGACCGGGCCGAGGCAGGAATGCCTGGTCGCGCCCGTGCATCGCACCGGGCTCGCCGACAACAGCGCCTCAGTGCTCTACGGCGAAGCATTGCTCACTCTGGAGCCGGCCGCCCGCAAGGCCGAGATCGTCGCCGAGGCTGGACGCCTGCTGCGCCCGGACGGCCGCTATGCCATCCACGAACTGCTGCTCACCCCCGACGGACTTGCCGAGAGCGCCAAGTCCGAGATCCAGGCCACCCTGACCAAAGTCCTGCGCGTCGGCGCGCGCCCGCTCACCCGCACCGAGTGGCACCGGCTCCTCGACGAGGGCGGGTTCACCGTGCACACCGAGGAAACCTGCCCGCTGCTGCTACTCGACCCACGGACCGTGATCTCCGACGAAGGTGTAGCGGGCACCGCCGGAATCCTGGCCCGCTCCCTGGCCCATCCCCAGGTCCTTCCCCGGCTCGCCAGGATCTGGCGCACCTTCCACCGCTACCGCGACCAACTCGGCGCCATCACCCTCGTCGCTCGACGATCGACAGCCGACTCGTGCTGAGCACCTGCGACGGTGAGCCGCTACGCGCCTCGGCGTTGGCGCAGGACCCTGGTTGGCCACCGAAATCGTCTTCGCCAGCGCCGTCACCACGGGGTTCTCGGACGAGGAAACCCTCCCGATCCCGCGAGCGCGTTTAGCGGGCTAAACGCGAAACAGATGGGACACATGGGGCTGACGAGGCATACGAGAAGAGGGCTGGACGACCCTGCGGTCATCCAGCCCTCTCAGCTCACTTCACTCCGCCGCGATCACGTCGACCAGGGGTCGGTCTTGACGAAGACGTCCGGGGCTCGCAGATCGAGCACACCGAAGTAGTAGGAGCCCCTGCTGCAGAACGAAGCCGTGCTGATGGTCGACCCATCGGCCGGCGAGGTCGCGGTGAGCACCTCCGACTCGTTCTTGACCACGGAGACGGTCTCGCCCCTCAGCAGGTTCTTCCCTTCGGCGTGGAAGCACTGGGTGTCGTTGTTCCGCCACAGGATGACGGTCCGGCTGTAGCCCGACTTCTGAACGACCGCGGTGTAGCTGGCGGCCTGCGCCGCCGGCGCGGACACCATCACCAGTCCCGTGATCGCCACTGCTCCCAGCAGGGCAGCACGAAGCTTGCGCAGCATTGATGATCCCTCCAGTAACAATCACCAAGGCCAAATGGCCTAACCGGTAGGACCCTACGCCACAAGATCGTTCTGGTCTTCGATACGGACGAACCAGACACCCGAACGAGGTCACGGATCGCGTTCAGCGGGCTAAACGCGATCCGTGGCCGTCAGCGGCGGACGGTCAGGCCGACCCGCTGGAACTCCTTCAAGTCCGAGTAGCCCGTCTTCGCCATCGCGCGGCGAAGCGCCCCGAAGAGGTTCACGACGCCCTCGGCGTCCGAAGACGGCCCGAAGAGCAGCGTCTTCAGGTCGACGGCGTAGTCCGGTCCCAGTGCCACGCGTGAACGCGGCAGCGACGGGTGGGCGGCCGCCGACGTCCAGTAGAGCCCCTGCCCCGGCGCCTCGGAGGCGGCGGCCAGCGGCGCGCCCAGCATGACCGCGTCGGCGCCGCAGGCGATGGCCTTCGCGATGTCGCCGGACACGCTCATCCCGCCATCGGCGAGCACGTGGACGTACCGGCCGCCGGTCTCGTCGAGGTAGTCGCGGCGGGCGGCCGCGGCGTCGACGATCGCGGTCGCCATCGGCGTTCCGATCCCGAGCACGCTGTCGGTGCTCGTCACGCCGCGACTGGACCCGTGACCGACGATGACGCCGGCCGCGCCGGTGCGCATCAGGTGCATCGCGGTGCGGTAGTCGCTGACGCCGCCCGCGATCACCGGGACGTCGAGCCTACCGATGAAGTCCTTCAGGTCCAGCGGCTCGGCGTCGCGCTGGACGTGCTCGGCGGAGATGATCGTGCCCTGCACGACGAGGATCTCGACACCCGCCGCGAGCAGGTCCGGTGTGAGCTCGGCGGCGTGCTGCGGGCTGACCCGCGCGGCCACGGTGACGCCGGACTCGCGGACGGTCTTGATCGCCTCGGTCAGCAGGTCCAGCCGGATCGGGGCGGAGTGCAGTTCCTGCAGCTCGCGCACGATCGCGGTCGGGTCCTCGGTGTCCTCGGCGGCCCGGACGAGGCGGAAGATCGCGTCCTCGACGTTCGGGTGCCGCGCCCAGAGCCCTTCGGCGTTGAGGACGCCCAGCCCGCCGAGCTCGCCGACGGCCACCGCGGTTCCCGGCGACACGATCGCGTCGGTGGGGTGTGTGACCAGCGGCAACTCGAACCGGTACGCGTCGATCTGCCAGGCGGTGGACACGACCGAAGACGACCGGGTGCGCCGCGACGGCACGATCTCCACGTCATCGAGGTCATACGCCCGCCGCGCGGTGCGGCCCATGCCGATCTCGACCAGATCCCGCACGTCAAGTCCCTTCTCACCGACGACCGTTACACCTCATTGTCGCTAGGCCGCGTGGGTGACCTGCGCACGGGGCACCCGAACCGGGCCCGAAGTCACATCAGCCCCATTCGCCCCACCCGTTTCACGTTTAGGGGGCTAAAGTCGCGCGGGTGGGGTTGTGGGGGACGTGGGGCAGAAGGAGACCTTCTCCACGGAGCCGGTCCGGAGGACGGATTCCTGCGAGATCACCCCGCCGAACCGCGCCGCTGGCCGCGCCCGGTCGGCTCTTCGCCGCCGAGTCCGAGGGCGGCGGCGGCGAAGGCACGGCCGGCGAGGATGGCATCCGGTTCCTCCCGGGAGGCTTGATCAGCGGACCAAGTCTCCCGGGAACGGAACCGAACGCGTAAGTGTCCTGAAGGGCGGACTAACGGGTGGTGTAGTTCGGCGCCTCGACGGTCATCGTGATGTCGTGCGGGTGGCTCTCCTTGAGCCCGGCCGCGGTGATCCGCACCAGCTGCGCCTCCTGCAGCTCGGGGATCGTCGACGCTCCCGCGTAGCCCATGCCCGACCGCAGCCCGCCCACCAGCTGGTGGACGACGTTCGCGAGCGGCCCGCGGAACGGGATCCGCCCCTCGATGCCCTCGGGGACCAGTTTGTCCTCGCTCAGCACGTCGTCCTGGGCGTAGCGGTCCTTCGAGTAGGACTTCGCCTCGCCGCGCGACTGCATGGCGCCCAGCGAGCCCATGCCGCGGTAGGTCTTGAACTGCTTGCCGTTGACCAGGATCAGGTCGCCGGGCGATTCGGCGGTGCCCGCGAGCAGGCTGCCGAGCATCACGGTGGACGCGCCGGACGCGATCGCCTTCGCGATGTCGCCCGAGTACTGGATGCCGCCGTCGCCGATCACCGGGATACCTGCCGGGCGCGCCGCCTGGTCGGCTTCGTAGATCGCGGAGATCTGCGGCACACCGACCCCGGCGACGATGCGGGTGGTGCAGATGGAGCCAGGGCCGACACCGACCTTGATCCCGTCCGCGCCCGCCTCCACCAGCGCCTGCGCGCCGGCCCGGGTCGCGACGTTGCCGCCGACGATGTCGACGGTGTCGCCCAGTTCCTTCTTCAGCAGCGCGACGGTCTCGACGACGGCGCGGGAGTGCCCGTGCGCGGTGTCGACCATCAGGACGTCCACCCCGGCGTCAGCCAGCGCCATCGCGCGCTTGTGCCCGTCCGGGCCGACCCCGACGGCGGCACCGACGAGCAGGCGGCCGTTGGTGTCCTTGGAGGCGTTGGGGTACTGCTCGGTCTTGACGAAGTCCTTGACCGTGATCAGCCCGCGCAGCTTGCCGGCGCCGTCGACGATCGGCAGCTTCTCGATCTTGTGGCGGCGCAGCAGCCCGAGCGCGGCCTCCGCGGTGACCCCGACCTGCGCGGTGACCAGCGGCAGCTTCGTCATCACCTCGTGCACGGCACGGGTGTGGTCGACCTCGAACCGCATGTCGCGGTTGGTGATGATGCCCACCAGCGTCCCGGCGGCGTCCGTGACCGGCACACCGGAGATCCGGAACCGCGCGCACAGGGCGTCGACCTCGGCGAGGGTGTCCTCCGGTGAGCACGTGACCGGGTCGGTCACCATCCCGGCTTCGGAGCGCTTGACGACCTCGACGGCGGCCGCTTGGTCGTCGATCGGCAGGTTGCGCTGCAACACGCCCATCCCGCCCTGGCGCGCCATCGCGATCGCCATCCGGCCTTCGGTGACCGTGTCCATGGCGGCGGAGACCAGCGGGATGTTCAGGGTGACGTTGCGGGAGAGCCGGGTGCGGGTGCTGACCGCACTGGGCACCACGTCGGACTCGGCCGGCAGCAGCAGCACGTCGTCGAAGGTCAGCCCGAGCATGGCGAACTTGCTCGGGACGGGGGCGGTGACGCTGTCGCTGGTCATAGCAGGCGAAGGGCCTTCCTAGCGGTGATAAATGGGAGCCGCCGTGGCTGGTGACATGGTGGCGGGGGCCTGCCCCTCATGATATCCGGGCCGGGTGGCCGCCCGGCCCGGGTGGGCGCCCGGTAGCGTGCAGGCGTGCCGCAAGATGCGTTGCCCCCAGACCCGTTCGCGGATGACCCGGACGACCCGGCCCGCGCGTTCATCGACGACGCTGACCGGCTCGACGAGCCGATCAGTGACGAAGAGCGTACCGAGTTGCTGGCCGACCTCTCCGATCTCGCCGTCTACCAGGCGCTTCTCGAACCGCGCGGGGTACGCGGGATCGTGGTCGACTGCGGTGAATGCGACGAACCCCACTACCACGACTGGCATCTGCTGCGCGCCAGTCTCGAGCAGCTGCTCGCCGACGGCCGCATGCGGCCGCACGAGCCCGCCTTCGACCCGAACCCCGGTGACTATGTGAGCTGGGACTACTGCCGCGGTTTCGCGGACGGTGTCACGGCCAACGAGAGCGCCTACTGATCGCGTTTAGCCCGCTAAAGGCGATTTGAGCTGTACAACGAAAGGGCCTGGTGAGAGGGATCTCACCAGGCCCTTCGGCGTCTGCGGGTGTTACGGCGTCTCGACCGCGGCTGCGGGAGCCTGGGCTCCGGCGCCCGGCGACGGCTCGTTCCGCGAGCCACCGGGGTCATTGCCCGAGGCGGGCGGCGTCGTCGACGTCGTAGGCGGTGGCGGCTCGCTGGTCGTGGTCGGCGGAGTCGGCGAGGGAGTCGTGGTGCCCGGCAAACTCGTGCCGGGGTTGCCGCCTCCGGGCAGCGACGTCGGCGGAGCGGTCGGCTGCGGAGTGGGCTGCGGGGTGGTCGCGACCGGAGTCTGCGAAGGCGACTGCTGATCCGGGGGCAGCGGCTGCTGACCGGGGTTCTGCAGCTGAGCACTCAACTGGCGATGCTGTTGGAGCAGCTGATCGCGATTCTCTTCGTCGGTCACCTGGTTCAACGCGGCCTGTGCTTCGTCGAGCGCCTTGCGGGCGTCGTCGAGGCGCCCGCCGGCGAGCGCGAGGTTGGCCTTCTCGAGATCGAGTTTGGCCGCGGCGGCGGCCTCGACCGACCGGGCGTGGTCGGCGTAGAGCACCTTGGTCAGGCCCCAGAGCGTGTCACCAGGCTGCGCGTCCTTCGCGGCGAGACCGGTACCGGCGAAGGCGATGGCCAGGACGGCCGCGGCGGCGGCCACCGGGACCAGCAGCCGGCGTCTTCCCCCGTGTTTGCGGGCGAGCGCGGCGGTCTTCACGGTGACGACGGCGGTGTCGACGTCGACGAGTTCCGCGAGCGGTTCGCTGTCGATGTCACGCCGCCACGCCAGCAGCAGAGCGTTGAGCTCCTGATCGCCGAGGTCGTCGGCCATCTTCGGGTCCGAGCCACCGAGCGCGTCGAGCAGCGCGTCATCGGCCTGGACGGCCGACAGATCCGCGGCGAACTCGGCCTCCGAAGACGTCAGCCCTCTTTCGAAGGCCGTCAGTTCACGATCGGTCCCAGGGGAGAACCGATGGTCGCGATCGGTCACTCAGATCACCTCCTCAGCGGCCAGAACCTTACGTAGGCGCGCGAGGGCGCGATGCTGGGCCACTCGGACGGCACCGGGGGTGGACCCCACGGCCTCCGCCGTCTCTTCGGCGGACAATCCCACGACCACCCTCAAGACCACGATCTCACGCTGTTTGTCGGGAAGGACGCGCAGTAGTTGCGACATGCGCTCGTTCAGCTCGCCCTGGAGGGCACGCTGCTCGGGACCGACGCCGCCCTCGACCTCGTCGGGGACTTCGGCGACCGGTTCGGCGCGGTTGCGGGCCGCGGCGCGATGCGCGTCGGCCACCTTGTGCTGGGCGATCCCGTAGACGAAGGCCAGGAACGGGCGGCCCTGATCACGGTACGAAGGCAATGCCGTGAGCACCGCGAGACACACCTCCTGAGCAACGTCGTCTGCGGAAGCGAACGAACGCTCCTGCCTGCCAACCCGAGCGCGGCAGTACCGCACTACCAAAGGACGGATGGCCGCCAGCAACCGCTCGACCGCTTGAGGATCACCCTCAACAGCAGCGGCGACCGGCTCATCCAGTCCGTCCCCCACATTGGCCATCGCAGACAACAGTCCCAGTGTTACGTATAGGCGTGCAAAGAGTCCGGTGTGTGACTTCGGAATCCACTACCGGTGACAGCTACCGTACCGCTCGGGTCCGCCGCCTTCGCTGACGGCCGTCATCGGCGCGCCGCCTTCCGGCGGGCACGCTCAAACCCGGGTCTTCCTGGTTCCTTTCGCTCGTAGTCGAACTTTCAACGAGCCGGGAACACAGCGGAGTACGACGGTCCGCCCGGAGGCGGACACGCTCGGGCAAGCGTGCCCGAGCGGTGAAGATAAAGGCGCGAAGCGTGACAGGGAACACAGGTACGGGCCAGGGGTACTCCCCCGGCCCGTTCGTCACCCGTTGCGCGATCTCAGCGGCGAAATCAAGAAAGCGTTGTCAGGAAACAAGTCCACGGCGGAAACCGTGGGCGACCGCCTGAGCGCGGTCACGAACGCCGAGCTTGCGGAACAAGCGGCGCGCGTGAGTCTTCACGGTGTCTTCGGACAGGTACAGCTCGCGGCCGATCTGCCCGTTGCTCTTGCCCTGGCTCATCCCGCGGAGCACCTGGAGCTCGCGCTCGGTGAGCTGGACGCCGGGGTCGGACGGCTGGCGCGGCGCCGGCACCGAGGTGCTGGCGAGCGTGTGCGCCAGTGCGGCGACCAGCTCGGGACGCGAGGCGTCCCAGCGCAGGTAGCCGCGGGCTCCACCGGCGATGGCGGCGGCGATGCTGCCCGCGTCGTCCGGGGCACCGAACACGATCACGTTCGCTTGGGGGTTCGCCGAGACGAGCCGCCGGGTGGCTTCGACGCCAGTCGGGACAGCGCGCTGGGTTCCGACCAGCACGACGTCGACCGGCTGACGGGAGTACCGGGCCAGCAGCTCGTCACCGTGCGCTACGCAGTCGATGCGACTGACCCCTGGTACCGCGGACATCACTCGAGTGAGCCCTTCGCGGACACTGCGTCGGTCGTCGCAGATCAAGACCGTCGTCACGGGGTTTCCTTCCTGCAGCCGGGTGACATTCCACTTCCCCTATCGGACGCTTTAGCCCGAACCTTGACACGATCCGGTGGCTTTTTTTGAAAGTTCTTAGCCCGGTTGCCGGAATGGGCCCTCCAACAGGCTAGACGCCATCAGAGTGGGACCCACGGAGATTGCCGGGCGAGCCACCTCCCGCAAGGATCTGCGTGCCGTAACACTGCGTGCAACAGTTCGACACCTCTGAATCGATACTCATCGGCGTGTCCTGCCCCGAAGTCCGCCGTCAACAGGCATGCCACCCACAGAAGTGAATTGAATTCGTATTTCTCGGCGGTTTCGCGCGCGCTCTCGACCAGCGCTTTCGCCCGCTCCCGCTCCACGGAACCGCCATTCGCGATCGTCACGCCGAGTACAAGCTGCGATTTGACGACATGTCGACACGCACCTCTGGCGCGCGCCGTTTCCAGCGCCATTTCGGCAGGCGCGATCGCCGCACCGGAAATGTTACTCGCCAGTTCGATTTCCGCGCCCACCCAACCGGCCCTCGTCAGGGTCCGCCAGTCACCGGTGTGCGCGCCCGCACGAGCGAGCAATCGCCGGGCGGCGGTCAGCCTGCCACGCCCGAGGTTGTCGGCCGCGAGACCGAGGAGGGCGTCCGCCCGCGCCCCCTCGGCGTCCAGACCGTCGGGGTCGGATGCACCTCGCGGCTCCGCGATCGCCAGCGCGAGCGCCTCGCCGTCGAGGACGAGGGCGGCCGCGTGCCCGCCCAACTGCCGCCGATGCGACGCCAGCGTGCTCGCGGCCAGCGACGCGAGCACCGGGTCGCCGCTCGCGCGCAACTCGTTCAGCAGCGTGGCCGCCGCCGCGTACCGGCCGCGGGCGCCGAGCACGATGGCGGCGAGCAACCGTCCGCGAGGCGACGCGGGCACCGCGAAGGGGTCCGGCGGCGGCACGCCGTCACCGAACGCGGCGGACCGCAAGGACGATTCCATGCGTCCTTTCTATCGCCTCGCACCGACAAGAACGTGCTCGATCCGGTCGGCGGCCGTCGTCAGTTCGCCGAGCAGTTCGATCTTGTCCGGGAGCGTGGCGGGATCCCAGCCCGGACCGCACGCGAACAGCCTGCTGCGCTGACGGCCGCGGGACACCCTGGCGAACAGGCGCGGGTCCGCGGTCGCACGCCGTCCCGACCACAGCACCACCGCCGCCGGAACGCTGCGGCGGACGGTCACCGCGAGTACGTCGGCGGGCAGGGACGCCCCGAACAGCTGGGCGCCGATCCGACGTCCCGCGAGCGCCGCGGCGAGCGCGTACATGGGCATGTTGTCGCGTTCGTCCGGCACGCAGGTCAGCAGGACCGGGCGCTGGTTGCGCGGCTCGCGGAGCACCGGCGTCGCGCGGACGAGGGCGGCGTACACGCATTCGGCGAGCAGATACTCAACCTCCGCGCCGGCGCTCACGCCGCGCCAGCGCGCGCCGAGCGCGGTCAGGACCGGCGACACGACACCGGTCCAGGCGGGCAGTACACCGAGTTCACGGATCGTGTCGGCGAGCATGCGCTGGACCGCGCCGAAGTCCATCGCGAGCGCGGCCGTGCTCAAGCGCCTGGCGAGGCGGGACGGGGCGTCCTGATCCTCCGCGGGCGGCGCGGCTGCCTGCTCTTCCACTTGGACCGCGACGGTTTCCGGAGGTTCCGTCGCCGTCCGGGGCATCTGCTCAAGCGCGTACTTCGCCGCTTCGGCCGTCGAAGCGCCGCGAAGCAACGCGCGCTGCATCAGTTCGAGGCGGCCGATGTCGGAGCTGCCGTAGCGGCGGTGACGGCCGTTGGTGTGACGGCTCGGCCCTACGCCGTATCTGCGGTCCCAGGTTCGCAGGGTGGACGGTGCGACCCCGAGCCGGCGAGCGACCGAGGCCACCGGCAGGGTGGGTTCTTCACTGCTGATCCGAGATCCCACTCGACCCAATATCCAGGCAGCCCGGGACAGGGGCAACCGGAGCGCGAAGTGCCGCTCACACATCCGGGGGATGCCTAACGGCTGAATCGTCTTGAATCTCTTGAACAAGTATTGGCGCGCTTCTAACGTTACCGCCGTTGCACCGAATGGAGTATCCGCAGCGCAGCAGAGCAGGTAAACGCTTCGACCGGATGACGGAGGCGGTCAGGATGGCGGACACACGCAGGCTCCCGGGACCCAACGCGGATGTGTGGGACTGGCAGCTCGAAGGGTCGTGCCGGGGCATGGACAGCGCGTCCTTCTTTCACCCTGACGGCGAGCGCGGGCCTGCCAGAGCCCGCCGCGAGGCGAGGGCCAAAGCCGTGTGCCTGGCCTGCCCGGTACTGGCCATGTGCCGGAACCACGCACTCGCCGTGCACGAGCCGTACGGCATCTGGGGTGGGCTGTCGGAATCGGAACGCGAGCACATCATCAAGGCGGACAAGCGCACATTGAGCATGTCGAACGGCTGATCCGGCCGAGTCGGCGACGCGGAAGGGCGGCATCCGGGTGGGGTGCCGCCCTTCCGCGTCTCCGGCCCCGGATCGCGTTTCGCGGGCTAACCGCGATCTGCCCCGGCCGCCGCTCCCCCGCCCGCCAGGTCGCACTTAGCCCGCGAAAGTCGCTTTGCCCACGGTCAGGCTTCCCCTGTCGTCGGATCGCGGTTAGCCCGCTAAAGGCGATCTGCGCGGGCGGGGGGCGGGACAGCAAAGCGGGGCGGCACTCCAGGTGGAGTGCCGCCCCGCTTCAGGGTGGAACTAGTGCGCGTGGCCGTGACCGGCCGCGGCGGGCTCCTCCTCGGCCGGCTTCTCGACGACGGAGCTCTCCGTCGTGAGCACGAGCCGGGCGATGGAAGCGGCGTTCGCCACCGCGGACCGGGTCACCTTGACCGGGTCGACGATGCCGGCGGCCAGCAGGTCGGTGAGCTCACCGGTGGCGGCGTTGAAGCCGTGCCCCCAGTTCTGCTCCTGGACCTTGTTCACGATGACCGCACCCTCGTGGCCCGCGTTGGTCGCGATCCAGAACAGCGGGGCGGACAGCGCGTCGCGGACGATGCGCACACCGGTCGCTTCGTCACCCTCGAGACCGAGGCTGTCGTCGAGCTCCTTGACGGCGTGCACGAGCGCCGAGCCACCGCCGGGCAGGATGCCCTCTTCGACGGCCGCCTTGGTCGAAGCCACGGCGTCCTCGATGCGGTGCTTACGCTCGTTCAGCTCGGTCTCGGTGGCCGCGCCGACCTTGATCACCGCGACACCGCCGCCGAGCTTCGCCAGCCGCTCCTGCAGCTTCTCGCGGTCCCAGTCGGAGTCGGTGTTCTCGATCTCCTTGCGGATCTGCGCGACGCGCGCCGCGATGTCGTCCTTGGTGCCGGCACCGTCGACGAGCGTGGTGTCGTCCTTGGTGACGACGATCCGGCGGGCGTTGCCCAGCTGGGCCAGCGTGGTTTCGGAAAGCTTGTGCCCGATCTCGGCCGAGATGACCTCGCCGCCGGTGACGACCGCGAGGTCGTCCAGGAACGCCTTGCGGCGGTCACCGAAGAACGGCGCCTTGACCGCGACGGCGGTGATCGTCTTGCGCAGCGAGTTCACGACGAGGGTCGACAGCGCTTCGCCGTCGACATCCTCGGCGATGATCAGCAGCGGCTTCTTGGCCTCGACGACCTTCTCCAGCACCGGGAGCAGGTCGGCCAGCGCCGAGATCTTCTCGCGGACCAGCAGGATGTAGGCGTCCTCGAGGATCGCCTTCTGCTCCTCCGGGTTGGTGGCGAAGTGCGCCGACAGGAAACCCTTGTCGAACTGCACACCCTCGGTGATCACGAGCTCGGTCGCCAGCGTGGACGACTCCTCGATCGTGATGACGCCGTCTTCGCCGACCCGCTCGACGGCCTCGCCGAGCAGGGCGCCGATGGCCGCGTCACGCGAGGTGACGGTGCCGACCTGAGCGATGTTGTCGCGGCCCTTGACCGGGGTCGCCTTCTCCTTGAGGACCGCGATGACCTTCTCCGCGGCGGCCTCGATGCCACGGCCGACGGCGGTCGGGTTGGCACCGGCGGCGACGTTGCGCAGGCCGACCTTCACCAGCGACTGCGCGAGCACGGTCGCGGTGGTGGTGCCGTCACCGGCGACGTCGTTGGTCTTGGTGGCGACGCTCTTGGCGAGCTGGGCGCCGAGGTTCTCGAACGGGTCGTCGAGCTCGATCTCGCGAGCGACGGTGACGCCGTCGAGGGTGATGGTCGGGCCACCGAACTTCTTGTCGAGCACGACGTGGCGACCGCGCGGGCCGAGGGTGACCTTGACCGCGTCGGCGAGCTTGTTCACCCCGCGCTCGAGCGCGCGACGAGCGTCCTCGTCGAAACTGATCTGCTTGGGCATGGCCTGTTCCGCTTACCTTCCAGTTCTAAAGCTCGGAAAACACGAACGCCCCGTTCCCCGGCAATGCGGGGCCCGGGGCGTCATGCGCTGAGAGCGGACGTCAGTTGATGACGGCCAGCACGTCGCGAGCGGAAAGGATCAGGTAGTCCTCACCGTTGTACTTCACTTCGGTGCCGCCGTACTTGGAGTAGATGACGACGTCGCCGACGGAAACGTCGAGCGGGACGCGGTTGCCCTTGTCGTCGATGCGGCCCGGGCCCACGGCCAGAACCTTGCCCTCCTGGGGCTTCTCCTTGGCGGTGTCGGGGATGACGAGGCCGGAAGCGGTCGTCTCCTCGGCCTCACTCGTCTGGACAACGATCTTGTCCTCGAGCGGCTTGATGTTCACGCTCACCGGGTTGACCTCCACGGTCGTCGAAAGCGTTGGCAGGATTAGTTACGGCTCCTACCACCCCCGCCGTCGCGGGTGCCGGGGCGTGTTCGGGCCGTGCAATTAGCACTCTAGCCATGTGAGTGCCAGCTTCGCAAGGAGGGTCCGCTCACCTTGTCTCCGAGCGTCTGACCGGCCGTTTTCGCGCCGCGTCGATCGACGGCGTGCCCGTCCGGCTACCGCACCTTGCCCCTGAGGGCCGAGTACGGACCGCGCGGGTCGCCGCGCCCCTGCCTTCGGATCGGCGCACGCCGGAGGGGAGGAACGATGCCGCCGCTCCTCACTCGAACCAAGCTACCGGCGTACCTGCGCCTGATGCGGGCGGACAGGCCGATCGGCGCGCTCCTGCTCTTGTGGCCGACGCTTTGGGCGCTGTGGAAGCGGGCTGCCTGTTCGCCGTCCTGGTGTCGGCGCTACACGCATCCGCCTCAGGTGATGCTGGGCGCTGCGTTCGGATGGTCGATCCCGATGGCGTTCACGGCCCGGGGGCATCCCTGCCGCCGGTTTGCTGGCTCTTGTCCACGTCGCCGTCGTGCTCGCGGGCGCGATGTTCGCCCACCAGGGCAGGCTGACCGCGCACGAGCGTGACGGCTGTTTCCGGGCGTTCATGAACAACAACCACGTCGGCCTGGTGCTCTTCCTGGGCTTGGTGGCAGATCGCGGTTAGCCCGCTGAACGCAAGTCCGCGAGGTCGCCCACGAGGGCATCAGGGCCGAGAGCGGCGAGGGCCCTGCGCTTCGACGGCGTCTTCGCGAGAGCGATCGAAGCGACGTCGGCGGCCCGCGCGGCCAGGACGTCCGCGATCGAGTCACCGACCATGACGCACCGCCGAGGCGACGTGCCGAGAGCCTTCACCGCGGCGTCGAGGAGCGCGGGCTGAGGCTTCAGCCGCGCGGGGTCGCTCGTCGTCCGCGCGCTGATCCCGCGAACGTGCTCGGCGAGTTCGTGCAACCCCAGGAAGGACCTGATCGCTTCGACGGAGTTGTTGCTGACGATCGTCACCGTGAACCCCTGCGCACGCCACTCGCGGAGCACTTCCTCGACACCGGGGGCAGGCGAGATCAGGGCGACGGCCTCCCCCTCCAAGCGGCTGAGCTGCCGCTCGACGATGTGCGCGGCGTTCGGACCGCACGAAGCCGCGTACCGGAGCACATCGAACGGATCGGCGGAGGCGTTCACCTCGGCGGGCAGGCCGGGTTCTACGAGGCGTTTGAGCCTGTCGGCCACCTCGCCCGCCGGAAGCCTGGCGAACACGTCGCACACCGGACCGTCGAAGTCGAGGAAGACGTGGTCCTTCTCCTGCAGAAGCTCCTTCACCCCAGCCATGCCCCCACCTTGCCACCGACTTGCGTTCAGCCCCCTGATCGCGATCTGGAGGGACCTTACGGAAGAGGCCGGTTTCTGGTTAGGTTCCGACCATTGGGGTCGGTCCTGTTCAGCAGACCTAGTCACTGGGGGTTTACGCCCATGCCGCGTCCCTTCCGCCACGTTTCCCTCGAGCCGCTCCGGCGCCGGTCCAAACGGACCGCCGGGCTCGCGGTCCTCAGCCTCGCCGCCGGCCTCTTGGCCGCGGTCCCCGCCGAAGCCGCCCCTGCGGATCAGCAGCGCCAGCGAGACTTCGCGGCCGCCGCTCACGAGTTCGGCGTCCCCGAGAGCGTCCTGCTCGGCGTCTCCTTCCTGGAGTCACGCTGGGATTTCAACGCCGGGACCCCGAGCACGTCCGCCGGGTACGGCCCGATGCACCTGACCGACTTGCGCGAAGCGGGGACAGGCACGCATCACGATGAAGGCGAGGAGGATGCGCGCGGAGACGACTCCCGCCCGGCGAAACTCCCGGCGACTCCGGCGCCGAAGCCTCCCCCGCCCGGCCTCCAGACCATCGACGAGGCGGCCGCGCTGATCGGCCAGGACGTCGCCACGCTGCGCACGGACACCACCCAGAACATCCGCGGTGGCGCCGCTCTGCTGGCGAAGTATCAGCGTGAAACCGGTGACTGGAACGCCGCCGTCGCGCGCTACAGCGGCGCGAAGGACGCGGAGGGAGCGCAGTCCTTCGCCGCCGAAGTCTTCGACACCATCTCCAAGGGCGTCAGCCGCAGGACCGACGACGGTCAGCACGTCACCCTCGCCGCGACACCGGTGAGCCCCGTGCGCACCCGAACCGAAAACCCGAAGACAGAGTGCCCGAAGAAGGTCTCGTGCCTTTCGGTACCGGCGCCGTACCAAGAGTTGCCGGACAACGACTACGGCAACCACGACAAGGCGGACCGGCCGAAGAGCCAGAAGGTCGAATACATCATCATCCACGACACCGAGGGCTACTGGGACACGGCGATGGACCTGGTCCGTGACCCGACGTACGTGAGCTGGCACTACACGATCCGCTCGTCCGACGGCCAGATCGCGCAGCACGTGCCGACCAAGGACGTCGCCTGGCACGCGGGCAACTGGTACGTCAACGCGAAGTCCGTCGGCATCGAGCACGAGGGCTTCGCCGCGAAGGGCACTTGGTACACGGAGGCGATGTACCGCACCTCCGCGAAGCTCGTCGGCTACCTCGCGCGGAAGTACGACATCCCGCTCGACCGCGCGCACATCCTCGGCCACGACAACGTCCCTGGCACGATCCCCTCGACCATCAAGGGCATGCACTGGGATCCGGGCCCGTACTGGGACTGGGCGCACTACTTCGACCTGATGGGCGCGCCGCTGTCCGGCTTCGGCCGTCCCGGCTCGCCGCTGGTGACCATCACGCCGGACTTCGCCACGAACCAGCCGGCGTTCACCGGCTGCGAGACCGCCGGGAAGCCTTGCCCGGCAAGGGGTTCCGGCTCGGTCGTGCTGCGCAGCGAGCCGAACGACTCGGCGCCGCTGCTCAAGGACATCGGCCTGCGCCCGGACGGTTCGGCGAGCACGATGGCCGTCTCCGACATCGGCAGCCGGGCGGAGACCGGCCAGCGGTACGTGGTCGCCGAGCGGCGTGACGACTGGACGGCGATCTGGTACCTCGGCCAGAAGGGCTGGTTCCGCGACCAGCGCACGACGAGCCCGGCGTTCGGCCTGGTCGTCACGCCGAAGCCCGGTCTGGCGACCGTGCCCGTGTTCGGGCGCGCGTATCCCGAGGCGGAGGCCTACCCGGCGAATGTCCCGGTGCAGCAGGTCGTCCCGCTGCCGTACACGTTCTCGGCCGGGCAGCGGTACTCACTCGGCAACGTGCTCGGCTCCGAGTACTACTGGGCGACGACGTTCGACCCGGCGAACCACGTGGTCGTCAAGGGCAAGACGAAGTACGTGCAGATCCAGTTCGGGCACCGCGTCGCCTTCGTGAAGGCGGACGACGTCCGGATCCTGCCCGCTCTCTGAAGCCGGCCCCGGGGTCAGGAGTCCAGCGCGACCTTGACCCCGGGGGCGTGCTCCGTGTTCCGCCGCGTCTTCGACCAGCCGTTGCGGCCGCGCACCAGCCGGAACAGCGCCCGCCACGACGTGATGTAGAACGTGTAGATGTACAGCGCGTAGGCGAAGCCCATCCCGAGTCCGCGCAGGAGATTGCGGCTCTTCAGGCATTTGAACTGATAGATCGGGCCCCACACGATGAACGGCAGCAGCCCGAACGAACCGTAGATCGCGAACAGGATCCACGCGCCGTCGTCGGCGAACCAGGTCCACACCTGCGCCGGATCCCCCGCGGTGCTGAAGAGCAGCAGGATGAACGGGATCGGGTACAGCAGCGAGCCGAGCAACTGCATCCACGGCTGCGCGAGGTAGTACATCATCTCCGCCGCGCCCAGCGTACTCACGTGCGGCGAATCCCAGATCCGCCGGAGATACCGCGAACACTGCATCGTGCCCTGGCCCCAGCGCGTGCGCTGCACCAGGAATCGCCGCAAGCTGTACAGCCCTTCCTGCTTCACATGGGAATCCGGTGTGTAACCGGTCCGCCAGCCCGCGGTCAGCAGGTGCACGCCGAGTTCGAAGTCCTCCAGCAGCGAACCGCGCCACGGCTGTTCGTCCGGTCCGGCGATCGAGTCCAATGCGGACAGTCGCGTGAATTGACCGTTGCCGCCCATGGAGATCGTGCCGGTGAACCCGCGTGAGGTCTGGATCGCCGCGATGGCCGTGCGGAACTCGAGGTCCTGCATCTGGGCCAACTTCAGCCCGAAGGCGCGCGAGAACCAGTTCTTCCCCGGCGGGCGAGTGCCGGCGTTGCCCATCCAGACGTCGAGTTGCACGGCGCCGATCGTCTCGTCGCCGAAGAGATGGTCCGCGGCGCACACCTCGAGGCAGTTCTCCGCCGGACGGCCGTCCGCGTCGACGACCACGACGACCACGTCGTCACGGCTCGCGTCCGGGCCCATCCAGTCGTTGAGCGCCTGATAGGCGGCGTTGAGCGCGTCGCCCTTGCCCGTCCTCGCCTCCGGACGGCGCCGGGGAACGAGGTGCAGATACGGGTCGTAGCCGCCGTTGCGCCGCCAGATCGACTTGACCACGCGGGCGGTGCGATCCTCGGAGTCGTCGTCGACGACCCAGACGTGCGCGTGCCGGAAGGTCGAACGCAGGTACCGCACCGTTTCACGGATGACGGTCTGTTCGTCCCGGCAGGGGACGAAGAAGTGCCAGGTGAAGTCGGCGGCGTCACCGACGGGCGCGGGTTTGCGCCGCAGGTACGGCACGACGATCACGACCACGTACACGATGAACGCGACGCTCATGGTGAGCGCGAAGGCCTGCGTGATCGCGAGCAGGATCTTGATCGAGCCGCCGCCCATCAGGCGGCCCCGCGTTCGGCCCGGGGCTTGCGGGTGCCCAGCCAGACGAACAGCACGAGGGCGACCGCGCCGCCGATGACGCTGACCATCGAGCCGAGCAGCGTGTGACCCCAGTAATAGCCTTCGTCGATACCCATCATGTTCACGAGTCCGACGATGGCCAAAACCCTCATCTGATTGACAAAAATGACGACGGTCGCGGAAACCGCCAATGAGACGAACAGCCTCTTCGCATTTTTCGGGCGGAAATACAACATGACGGCGGTCACCAACAACAGTGGCAACAACATGAATGCCGACGAGCATTCCGGCGTCATTCTTAACCCGAGTGGAGTATCGCCGGACAACCCAAAGTAGACAGTCTCGCGTTCACCGGCGACGAAGACACCCGATGTGGTGATAACCCTCAGTATCAGCCCCGAAAGCTGCACTTCGAACACCCGATACAAGCGTTCGGCCAGCACCAGTCCGACCGCGACGGCGATCACCGCCAGCACCGCCATACGCAGCGTAAACCGGCTGTAACTCGGCAAAGGAGCGCTCGCAACGGCCACGGTGACCCTCTCAGGAATGACGCAGCAGACGACGGGATCCGTCGAAGCGGACAGGAAGCTCGCCGACGAGAGTAAGTCAGCGAGAACCGGCGCTTTCGATCGGGGTTCGCATTTCAAACGTGAACATGTGCCCTTTCGGCACGAACGTGAAGAAACTTACTAGGCCAAATGGGTGATACATTCGACGACCTGCGAGAAATGTCCGCAAAACCACCTGATCCGGTGATCCTCGCAGTTTTTTGTGCAATTTAAGAAACACTCGGCGATAGACGATCCGCGAGCCGAGTCAGGCCGCTGAGGATTCGTTCGCAACGGTCGCGCCCTCGCGCCGACCGCAGATGAGAGAAACCCCACGAATCAATTCGGAGGACCAGTTGAAGAACACGCACCTCTTGCGACGAGGCGGACTGCTCGCCGCTGTGGTGGCGAGCGTGGCTCTCGCCGGTGCGGCGCCCGCCTCGGCGGCCCCCGGCGACGGCTCCGCGTATGGCGTCAAGGTCGATGTGAAGCTCCTCGGCCTCGACGCGGTGAAGGCCGGGCCGCTCGCCGAGGCGAAGACCTCCGGGCCGACCGCCAACAGCCTCGCGAAGGCCAACCTCACCGGTGTGCTCACCGCCGGCGCGATCAACACCGAAGCCAAGCGCGACGACAACTCCGGTGCCGTGACGGCCAAGGCCAGCACCGCCGATGTCGGCTTGCCGCTGCTGAAGAGTGCCCTCGGCGACGTCGGCGTCAAGGTCGTCGAAGCCACCTGCACCGCGACCCAGAAGGGTGTGCAGGGCGCGACGAACCTGGTCGGTGCCAACCTCGGCAGCGCGGGCGCGATCGACTCGACGCCGGCGCCGAACACCCAGGTCAAGGTCGGCCTCGGTGACGTCAACGTCGCGACGATCATCCTGAACGAGCAGATCAAGAACAAGGACGGCAGCCTGACGGTCAACGCGATCCACGTGAAGCTGCTCGGCGAGGCCCTCACCTCGCTCGGTTCCGGCGACGTGATCGTCTCGTCGGCGACCTGCGGTCCGGCCGGCCTGCCCGTGCCGCTCGCTTCGGGCGCGGGGCTGTGGATCGGTCTCGGCCTGCTCGGTGCCGTCGCCGTCCCGGTCGGCATCCGCGTCGTCCGCAACCGGCGTCCGGCGACCACCGCCTGACCAGGGTGAAGTGAGGTCGAAATGTACAAGTTGCCTGGCGCCGGAGTCGGCGTCGCCGGTGGCGGGGTGGGTGCCCTCGCCGCCACCGGGGCCGATGTCGGCTGGTGGCTGGCCGTCGGGGTGATCCTGCTGGTTCTCGGAACCATCGCGGTCATCGCCGGCTACCGCCGCACGAAACGGCTCGGCGAGATGGGGAGCTGACGCTCCCCGGGACGGACCGGCCGCCGGCGTGGGCCCCTCGCACGCCGGCGGCCACCACCCGCGTTTTGCGGGACACTCGAAATCGTGGATGAGGAGCGCGAACGCGTGGATGTGATGTTGCTGGCCGGGACCCGGCCGGAGGCGGTCAAGCTCGCGCCGCTGGCACTGGCGCTGGCGGAGCACCCGCACCTGCGGCCGTTCGTTGTCCACAGTGGACAGCATCAGGGCATGGTCGAACAGGCGCTGATCCCGTTCGGCCTGCCTGTCGACGCCTGGCTCGACACCCCGCCCAGAACAACCGGCACCCAAGCGGAGCTGGTTTCCGGGCTGCTCCCCGCGCTCGACGAGCTCCTGCGCCGGGTCGCGCCGGCCGCGGTCGTCGTCCAGGGTGACACGACGACGGGACTGGCCGGCGCGCTCGCCGCGTTCTGGCAGGGCATCCCGGTCGTGCACCTGGAGGCGGGACTTCGCACACACGACCTCGCCGCCCCGTTCCCCGAAGAGGGGACACGGCAGATGATCTCGCGCATCGCCGCCCTGCACCTCGCGCCGACCCCGGGCGCCGCGGCCGCGCTGCGCACGGAAGGTGTTCCGCGCCAGCGGATCGCCGTCACCGGCAATACCGTCGTCGACGCCGTGATCACCATCGCCGAACGTGACCTCCCGGCGCGGGACACCGCGCTCGCGTTGCTGGAGATGGAGATCGCCGAGGCGGGCGAGCGTCTCGTCCTCGTGACGTCACACCGGCGCGAGTCCTGGGGCGAGCCGTTGAGCCGCACGCTCGCGGCCATCGAACTGATCGTCGCTGAGCACAGTGACGTCCAAGTGCTGTTCCCGGTGCATCCCAATCCGGCGGTGCGGGATCAGGTCGTGACCGCGCTCGGGGGGACGCCGCGCGTGACGATCACCGAGCCGCTCGAGTATCCCGATCTCGTGCGCGCGCTGCGGCTCGCCGAGCTCGTCCTGACCGATTCCGGTGGTATCCAAGAAGAAGCGCCGACCTTCGGCACACCCGTCCTCGTGCTTCGCGACGTCACCGAACGCCGCGAAGCCATCGAGGCGGGCTGCGCCTGGCTGGTCGGGACGGACACCGGTCTCATCGCCGACACCGCGGCGAAGATCCTTCGCGGCGATCTCCATCCGACGCACGCCGGAAACCCTTACGGCGACGGCAATGCCGCCGCGTTGACGGTGGCCGCGCTGGAGGAGTTGCTCAACCTCGCCCCGGCGCCGCGCACCGCCGCCGAATCGCGTTAGATCGAGATGATCTGAACCGGCAGTGCCGGATTGGCGGAGAAGTCGAGCGAGGCCTGTGGACGGCCGGCGGCGACCACGTGCGCGCCGAGCGCGGCGATCATCGCGCCGTTGTCCGTGCACAGCCGCGGCCGCGGGACACGCAGGGTGATCCCGGCCTCGGCGCAGCGCTCGGCGGCGAGTTCGGACAGCCGCGAATTCGCCGCCACACCGCCGGAAATCACCAGCGTGTCCACTCCGTGTTCCTTGGCCGCACGGACCGCCTTCATGGTGAGGACGTCGGCGACGGCCTCCTGGAACGACGCGGCGACGTCGTCGACGGGGATGTCCTCGCCGCGGCGCTCGGCGCCTTCGACCCAGCGCGCGACCGCGGTTTTCAAGCCGGAGAAGGAGAAGTCGAACTTGGCGTCGCGTGGCCCGGTCATCCCGCGAGGGAACGCGATGGCCGCGCCGTCGCCGTTCTTGGCGGCCTTGTCGATGGGCGGGCCGCCGGGGTACGGCAGGCCGAGGACGCGGGCGACCTTGTCGTAGGCCTCACCCGCCGCGTCGTCCACAGTGGACCCGAGTTCGGTGATTTCGGACGCGATGTCGTCCACCAGCAGCAATTGTGTGTGCCCGCCCGAGACGAGCAGGGCTAGACAGCGGTTGGGCAGTGGGCCGTGCTGGAGCGTGTCGACGGCGATGTGCCCGGCCAGGTGATTGACGCCGTAGAGCGGGATGTCGAGCGCGGCGGCGTAGGCCTTGGCCGCGGCGACGCCGACCAGCAGCGCGCCGGCGAGGCCGGGTCCCGCGGTCACCGCGATGGCGTCCACATCGGACAGTTTCAGCCCGGCCTTGCCGAAGGCCCGCTCGACCGTCGGGACCATCGCCTCCAGGTGCGCGCGGCTGGCGACTTCGGGGACGACGCCACCGAAGCGGGCGTGCTGGTCGACGCTGGAAGCGACCTCGTCGGCGAGGAGCTCGACCGTGTTGTCGTCGTGCAGGCGGACGAGGCCGACGCCGGTCTCGTCGCACGAACTCTCGATGCCCATGATGATGCGCGGCATCAGCCCGCCACCTCGTCTCGGACCTGGGCCCGCGGACGGGCCATCGTGTAGGCGTCGGCGCCGGAAGGCTGGTAGTAGCGCTTCCGGAGGCCGACGCGTTCGAAACCGTGCCGCTCGTAGAGCGTGATCGCCGCGTCGTTGTCGGTGCGGACTTCGAGAAAGACCGGCGCGGCGAGCTCGTCCGCGCGGTCGAGGAGCGCCTTCAGCAACGTGGTACCGATACCCTTGCGCTGGTTGCCGGGGTCGACGCCGATCGTGTGGATGCTCGCCTCGTAGTCGCCGCGGCGGCCGACGACGGCGAGCCCGGCGTAACCGATGACCTCGTCGCTTTCATCCGGACGGGCGACCAGGTAGTAGCCGCCGGCGTCGAGCTCCGCGTGGAAGGCATAGGCCGTCCACGGCGAATCGCCGGGGAAGAGGATCTTCTCTATCTCCACACAGCGGGAAATATCCTTGCGGCGTAAGGGTTCCAGCCTCACGGCGTGGTCACCTTCTTGCGCGCGGCCGGTTCGACGGCGTCCGGGCGGCGGAGGTAGAGCGGAGTGAGTGGGGCGGGCTCGCTCCCGAGGTCCTTGCGAGCGGCCTTGACCAGTCCGATGGGTGACGGGAACCGCGGCTCGATCGGCTGGACGCCGAGGGCGTCCGCGTAGAGGAGGGCGCCGTCGCCCGCCGCGACCTTGATGGTGGTCTCGAGGTCGGCGGGCCGCTGGACGTGGGGGCCGTCGGTGCGGGAGCCGTCGGCGGCGTACGCGGCCCAGTAGACCTCGCGACGCCTGGCGTCGGTGAGGACCAGGAAGGGCGCTTCTCCGGGGGCGACGTCGGCGGCGATCGCGTCGAGACTGCAGACCGGGTGGGCGGGAATGCCGAGGGCGTGGGCGAGCGACGCGGCGGTGGCCATGCCGGCACGAAGGCCGGTGAAGGGGCCGGGGCCGACGCCGCAGACGATGGCGTCGAGGTCGCGAAGCGTGACGCCCGCGGCCTTGACGGCTTCGAGGGCGTGAGGCGTGATCAGCTCGCCGTGCGCGCGCGGGTCGACCGTGACGCGGTCGCCGCGTGACTCGAGGGCGTCGCCGTCCAGGGCGACGAGGCCCGCGGTGACCGCCGGGGTCGAGGTGTCGATGGCCAGTACCAGCACGGTTACCCAGCCTACGACCAGCGCCCCGGATCGCGTTTAGCGGGCTGAACGCGATCGGGTGGCGTGGCCGCTCGCCTACCGCCGGATCGCGTTTAGCCCGCTAAACGCGACCTGCGCGGGGCTCCCCTCCGGTCCCGGCCCCTGGCCGGCAGATCGCGTTTAGGGGGCTGAAGTCGCTCCCGCTCTCCGGGCCGCAGATCGCACTTAGCCCGCTGAACGCGCTCCGGTGGGCCCCTGCCCTCCGGCCAAACTGGATCGCACTTAGCCCGCTGAACGCGCTCCCGCGGCAGCGTGTGAAGCAGGTCGCAGGGGTGCGAGTGGCAAGCGCGGTACGGTCCTGCGAGGGGCCCCTCGGCTCCACACGCCCCGGCCGGCGGAGTCGAGCAGGAGGTCACACGGTGCCCGATCGGTTGTTCCCCGCGCTGGCGAGCGGCTCCGGCAAGGAGGCGCTCCGCTTCGGCGACACTTCCCTCACCTACGCCGACGTCGCGGCCGTCGCCGGCACGCTCGCCCGCGACCTGCCGGGCGGCCGCGTCGCCGTCTGGGCGACGCCCTCGGTGCACACCAGCGTCGCCGTGATCGCCGCCCTGCTCGCGGGCGTCCCCGCCATCCCGCTCAACCCCAAGATCGGCGAGCGCGAACTCGCGCACATCCTCACCGACAGTGAGCCCGTCCTCGTACTCGCCGAACCGGGCGCCGTCCTGCCCGCCGGCCTCGATGGCCTGCCGCGCCGCGACATCGTCCTCGAAGGCGCGCCCGTCGATCTCCCCGCGGAACCGGATGCCGAAGCCCCGGCGCTGATCGTCTACACCTCCGGCACCACCGGCCCGCCCAAGGGCGTCGTCCTCCCGAGGCGCGCGATCTCGACCACTCTCGACGCGCTCGAGGACGCCTGGGAATGGACCGCCGACGACGTCCTGGTCCACGGTCTCCCGCTGTTCCACGTGCACGGCCTGATCCTCGGCATCCTCGGGCCGCTCCGGCGCGGCGGCTCGGTCCGGCATCTCGGTCGCTTCTCCACCGAAGGCGTCGCACGCGAGCTCGCCACCGGCGCGACGATGATGTTCGGCGTCCCGACGATGTATCACCGCATCGCGGTCGAAGTCGGCGACAACCCATCGCTCGCCGAAGCGCTGAGCGGCGCCCGGTTGCTCGTGTCCGGATCGGCCGCATTGCCCGTCCACGACCATCAGCGCATCACCGCCGCGACCGGCCGGCGCGTGATCGAGCGTTACGGGATGACCGAGACCCTCATGAACACCAGCATCCGCGCCGACGGCGAGCACGTCCCCGGCACTGTCGGCGTTCCGCTGCGCGGCGTCGACCTGCGGCTCGTCGACGAGACGGGCGAGCCCGTCGAGGAGATCGAGACCGTCGGCGAGATCCAGGTCCGCGGACCGAACCTGTTCACCGAGTACCTCAACCGCCCCGACGCCACCGAAGCCGCCTTCGACGACGGCTGGTTCCGGACCGGCGACATGGCGACCCGCGACGCGGCCGGATACGTGAAGATCGTCGGCCGGAAGGCGACGGACCTGATCAAGAGCGGCGGTTACAAGATCGGCGCGGGCGAGATCGAGAACGCGCTCATGGAGCATCCCGGTGTCGCGGAGGTGGCGGTGACCGGCGAGCACGATGACGACCTCGGCGAGCGCATCGTGGCCTGGGTGGTGCCCGACGGGGAACGTCCGGCGGAGGCGGAACTCGCCGACCACGTCTCGCGCTTGTTGTCGCCGCACAAACGGCCTCGGGTGGTCCGCTATCTGGACGCGTTGCCGCGCAACGACATGGGCAAGGTCATGAAACGGGCACTCGGATGAGCAGGCCCTCAGCACGGTCCGTCGTCAAGGAGATCGCGACCGGTTTCGAGGATCTGGACGTTCCGCGTGGCGATGAGCCGGACGACGGACCGATCGGCTGGCCGGGCTACCGCTCGGCACGTGAGGCCGCCGAGGAGCGGACCGGCGAGGACGAGTCCGTGCTCTGCGGGACCGCCGAGATCGGCGACGTCGAGGCGGTCGTGATCGCCTTCGAGTTCGGCTTCCTTGGCGGGTCGATCGGTCAGCGGACCGGTGACCGCGTCGAGGCGGCGTTCGCGCGGGCGGTGGAGTCCCGGTTGCCGGTGGTGTCGCTGATCGCGACCGGCGGCAGCCGCATGCAACGCGGGATGCGCGCGCTTTCGCAGTTGCAGCGCATCGCGCGGGCGGCCGCCGGGGCTCGGTCCGTGCCGCAGATCTCGGTGTTGCGCGATCCCACCACGGGCGGCGGCTGGGCGACGCTCGGTGCGAGCGCCGACGTCGTTCTCGCGTTGCCCGGCGCCCAGGTCGGCTTCGCCGGTTCCCGCGTGCGTCCCGCCGACGCGCCCGCGGAGGCGTACACGGCCGAAGCGAAGCTCGCGTGGGGCCAGGTCGACCGGATCGTGGCGCCAGCCGAACTTTCCACGGCCCTTGAGCGATGGCTGCGCTTGCTGACTTCGGCGACGACGGAAGCCGCCGAGCCGCCCGGAGCGCTCGGCGTGACGGACTTACCCGGCAGCGGATGGGATGCGGTCCAGGCGGCGCGCTCCGCTGAGCGGCCGAGGGCAGCGGAGTACCTCGACGCGTACTTCGACTGGCGTGAAGAGGTCTCAGGTGACAGGTGCGGCGGAGTCGACTCCGGTGTCTTGTGCGGCTTCGGCTGGCGAGGTGGCCGAGCGATCGCGTACGCGGCGCAGTGCGGAACGCCGACGCTGCCCGCGGGCTTCCGGACGGCGGCGCGTTTGGTGCGGCTCGCGTCGAGGCTCGGGATCCCGGTCCTCACCCTCGTCGACACCCCGGGCGCGGCGAACGACGAGGCGGCCGAGCGGGCCGGGGCCGGGGCGGCGATCGCGGAGTTGTTCGAGGCGATCGCGAGCGCGGCCGTGCCGATCACGACGCTGGTGATCGGCGAAGGCGGATCCGGTGGCGCGCTCGCGTTCGCGGCGCCGGGGTCGACCTGGGTGACGCACAACGCGTACTTCTCGGTGACCTCGCCCGAGGCCGCCGCGGCGATCCTCAAGCTGCCCGCCGACGAGGTCCCCGCTCTCGCGGACCGGCTGCGGCTACGCCCCCAAGACCTGGTCGACCTGGGAATCGCGCGCTCCGTGGTGAGCCCCGCGGATCGCGTTTAGCCCGCTAAACGCAGGTCGGACGGCACAGATCGCGATTAGGGGGCTAAACGCAGGTCGGGCGGCCGGATCGCGTTTAGCCCGCTAAACGCAGGTAGGGGGTGCGGGACTCCCAGGTGCCATGCGGCTCCAGGGTGACCACGCGGACGTCGTCCTCACGACGCTCCAGCCGCACGACGAGGTAGTCGTCCGACAGGCGCTCGGCGGCCCCCTCGCCCCATTCGACGACCAGGGCGGACCGCTCCAGTTCGGTGTCGAGGTCCAGATCGTCCAGCTGCGAGAGATCCCCGCCGAGCCGGTACGCGTCGACGTGCACCAGCGCGACCCCGGCCTCGCCCGCCGGATGCACCCTGGCCAGCACGAACGTCGGCGAGCTGACCCGCCCGCCGACCCCGAGACCGTCCGCGATCCCGCGGGTCAGCGTCGTCTTGCCCGCCCCGAGCGGCCCGGCGAGCAGCACCAGATCGCCCGCGCGCAGCGAACGTCCGAGCTCGCGCCCGAAATCCATCGTCGACTCGGGAGTCGGGAAAGCGAAATTCATCAGCGTTGCCACCACCAGGTTCGCCGGTCGGAAGTCTCACCATCGGTGCCCGTGCATCGTTGCACCAAGTCGATCAGGTGGCTGTTCACCAGTTCGGGTTGTTCCAGCTGCACCATGTGTCCCGCGCCGCGGACGCGCACCAGCTCGGCGTCCGGTAGCTCCGCCGCGATCCGCTCGGCGTGCGCGATCGGCGTGAACCGGTCGGAATCCCCGCCGACGACCAGCACGTGCGCGTGCTTCAACCCGGCGAGCGCGGCGTACCGGTTGTGGCTGCCGAGCGTGTCGACGAAGTTCACGAGCCCGCGCACGGGTGTCACTTCGAGCATTTCCAGCATGAAGTCGACGAGTCGCGGGGACACGTCACGGCTGCCGAAAGCCAGCCTGCGCACGGCCTGCCGGGTCAGCTGCCCGCCTGCCGCGCGCACGAACTCGACGAGTCCCGGCTGCCAGCCGGCCAGTCCGCCGACGCCTCGCGTGAGCGGGTTGTACTTCGAGAGCAGTGACCGCGGCAGTCCCCGCGCGCCGACTTCGCCCGCCGCGGTCGCGATGAACGCGACGCCGACGACGCGGTCGTCGAACAGCTCGGGATGTTCCGCGGCGAGCTCCATGATCACCATGCCGCCCATCGAGTGCCCCATGAGCACGATGGGTCCCTCTTGCACCACCGAGCGCACGACCATGTCGAGGTCGCGCGCCAGCTGCTCGATGGTGCTCGTTTCGGCGGTCGCGGCGCCGGATTGCCCGTGCCCGCGATGGTCGTAGTAGACCTGACGCACCCGCGGCAGCTTCAGCGACGCGAGGTCTCGCCGCTGGAAGTGCCAGCAGCGCTTCGACAACGCGAAACCGTGCACGCCGACGACGGTCAGCTCCGGTTCTCCCCCATCGGCCGGATCGATCTCCTCGACCGCGAGCGGCGTGCCGTCCTCCGCCGCCACTGTCGACGTCCGATCCGGTTCAAGATCCCCCAACGGCTCGTCCACGAACGGATCCTCACTCTGCCGCCGCTGCTGCGCGGCGACGGCGATCGCGGCGGCGGTGCCGGTGGCCACCGCCCCGACGCCGCCGACGATGGCCAGCAGTCTTCGTGAAGGTGTCACGAGCCTGCCTTCGGATACGTCCGGTGGATGCGGGGCCGGTACATCGAAGTCACGATCTCGTAGTCGATCGTCCCCAGCTTGTCGGCCCATTCCCGGGCCGTGGGCTCGCCGGACGCGCCTTGGCCGAAGAGGATCACTTCGCTGCCGACGGCCGGTTCGTCGTCTCCGCAATCGACGACCAGCTGGTCCATGCAGACGCGGCCGACGACCGGCCGTCGCTTTCCGGCGAGCAGGACGTCCATCCGCCCGGAAAGCGACCGCGGCACACCGTCGGCGTATCCGACCGGGACCAGGGCGAGAGTGGTGTCTTGGCCGGCCGTCCAGCTGTGGCCGTACGAGACCGATTCACCGGACGCGATCCGCTTGGTGAGCACGACGGACGACTTGAAGGTCATCGCCGGACGCAGATCGTCGGCGGTGGGCACCGGGTTCAGCCCGTAGATCGCGATCCCGGGGCGCACGAGGTCGAAGTGCAGGTCGGGCCTGGTCAGCACGGCGGCGGAGTTCGCGATGTGCCGCATCGGATTCAAGCCGGCGGCGCGGGCGATGTCGTAGGCCTCGTCGAACCGCTTCGTCTGCGCGTCGATGGAGGGGTGACCGGGCTCGTCGGCGCACGCGAGGTGTGACCAGATGGCGACTACCTCGATAAGCGGCTTCGCGGCCGCCGCTGCCTTGACCAACGCCGGCCATTCCGCAGGTGGGCAGCCGTTTCGGGACAGTCCGGTGTCGATCTTGAGGTGCACCCGCGCGATCGCGGTTAGCCCGCTGAAGTCGCGTGCCCGGCGCGCGCCGTCGGCTACGCGGGCTAGCTCGTCGAGGGAGCTGACGGCGACGTCGATGTCTTCGGCGACAGCGGGAGCGAAGTCGGCTCCGGGGGTGTCGAGCCAGCTGAAGAGCCGGACCCCGATCCCGGCCCGGCGCAGCGCGAGCGCCTCGGCGAGGGAGCAGGTGCCCAGCCAGGTGGCCCCGCCCTCGACGGCGGCCCTGCCGACCTCGAGGGCTCCGTGCCCGTAGCCGTCGGCCTTGACCACGGCCATCGTCTGGGCCGCGGGAGCGCGGGAAGCGAGCAGGGCGACGTTGTGCCGGATGGCGGACAGGTCGATGACGACCTCGGCACGCGGGAAACTGGCGGTCATAACGACCGCCAGTTTCCCATGAGCCGGCTCAGGACAGGCGCGCCCCGTCGGTGGCGGAGAACACGTGCAGCTCGTCGGGACGGATCCGCAGGTGCAGGGTGTCGCCCATGGCCGGCGGTGTGCGCGGGTCCACACGGGTGACGACGTTCGACTTCGAACCCTCGGCGTCGGTCTCGGCGAGCTTGCCGTAGACGTACGCGTCCGAGCCGAGTTCCTCGACGAGGTCGACCTTGATCGGCAGGGTGCCGTCTTCGCTGGTGGTCACCTCGAGCGACTCCGGACGGAAGCCGAGGGTGACCGTGTCGCCTTCGGCCTTGGCGAGGATCTCGCGGGTCAGCGGCACGCGCGCGCCGCCCAGCTCGGCACCGTCTTCGGTGAGCTTCGCGGTGACGAGGTTCATCGCGGGCGAACCGATGAACCCCGCGACGAAAGCGTTCGCGGGCTTGTCGTACAGGGCGCGCGGGGTGTCGCACTGCTGCAGGAGCCCGTCCGAGAGGACCGCGACCCGGTCGCCCATCGTCATGGCCTCGACCTGGTCGTGCGTGACGTACACGGTGGTGACGCCGAGGCGGCGCTGCAGCGCGGCGATCTGCGTACGGGTGGAGACACGCAGCTTCGCGTCGAGGTTCGACAGCGGTTCGTCCATCAGGAAGACCTGCGGCTCACGCACGATGGCGCGGCCCATCGCGACGCGCTGGCGCTGACCACCCGAGAGAGCTTTCGGCTTGCGGTCGAGGTACTGCTCGATGTCGAGCAGCTTGGCCGCGTCGAGCACCTTCTGCTTGATCTCCGAAGCCGGACGGCCCGCGATCTTCAGGGCGAAGCCCATGTTCTGGCCCACGGTCATGTGCGGGTACAGCGCGTAGTTCTGGAACACCATCGCGATGTCGCGGGCGCGCGGCGGCAGCTGCGTGACGTCGCGGTCGCCGATCCACACGGCGCCTTCGTCGATGTCCTCGAGGCCGGCGAGCATCCGCAGGCTGGTGGACTTGCCACAGCCGGAAGGCCCGACCAGCACGAGGAACTCGCCGTCGGCGATCTCGAGGTCGAGTGCGTCCACGGCGGGCCGCTCGGAGCCCGCGTAGCGCCGGGTCGCCTTGTCGTAGGTGATCGTGGCCATCGGTTCAGTCCTCTTTCGGTTTCGCGGAAATGCCGTGCCCGAGTTCGCGGGCTTCGAGATACCGTTGCCGGATCCGGCGCCCCTCGGCGCGGTCCGCCTCGTTCGGCTCGAGTGGGGTGTAGCCGTGCTGTTCCTGCCAGCGGGGAGGTTCCGTGCTGGAAGCGAGGGCCCAGGCCGCCTGTCGCGCGGCGCCGACCGCGACGTACTCGGCGACCTCGGGGATGACGACGGGCACACCGAACACGATCGGCGCGACCGCGCGGACGGCGGCCGACTGCGCGCCGCCGCCGATCAGAAGGACCCGGCGGACTTCGAGTCCCTGCTCGCGCAGGGCGTCGAGACCGGCGGCAAGGCCGCACAGCATGCCTTCGACGGCGGCGCGGGCGAGGTTCTCGGGCGTCATGTTCGCGCGGGTCAGGCCGAAGAGCGTGCCCTTGGCGTCCGGGAGGTTCGGCGTCCGCTCACCGTCGAGGTACGGCACGAAGGTGAGGCCGCCGGAACCGGGCGTGGCGGCGAGCGCCAGCTTGTCGAACTCCGCGAGTTCGACGCCGAGCATCGCGGACGTGGCCGTGAGCACGCGGGCCGCGTTGAGGGTGCAGGCCAGCGGGAGGAAACGGCCGGTGGCGTCGGCGAATCCCGCGACGATGCCGGAGGGGTCGGCGCTCGCGGTCTCGGAGACGCCGAAGACGGTGCCGCTGGTGCCCAGCGAGACCACGACATCGCCGGGGACGAGTTCGAGACCGAGCGCGGCGGCCATGTTGTCGCCGGTTCCGGCCGAGACCAGGATCCCGTCCGGGGTGTGGCCCGCGGCTTCGGCGGGGCCGATGACCTTCGGCAGTTCGGGAGTGCGGCCGCCGAAGGCGTGTGCGAGGAGGTCTTGGCGGTACTCGCCGGTGGCGGGCGAGAAGTATCCGGTGCCGGAAGCGTCGCCGCGGTCGGTGACCGGCTCGGCGCCGTCGCCCAGCAGCCGCCAGGTCAGCCAGTCGTGCGGGAGCAGGACGCGGGCGACGCGATCGGCCAGTTCTGGCTCGTTCTCCGCCATCCAGCGCAGCTTCGTGACGGTGAAGCTGGCGACAGGCAGCGAGCCGACGGACTTCGCCCAGTTCTCGGGACCGAGTTCGCCACCGAGGTCTTCGGCCGCCTTCGCGGACCGAGTGTCGTTCCACAGCAACGCGGGCCGGACGACCTCGCCTGCGTCGTCGAGGGCGACCATGCCGTGCTGCTGACCGCCGATGCCGATGGCGCCGACGCCGTCGAGCAGGCCATCCGTGGCCTCGCGGAACGCGTCCCACCACGCGGCGGGGTCGACTTCGGTGCCGTCGGGGTGCGCGGCACGGCCGGTGCGGACGATCTCGCCGGTGTCCGCGTCGCAGACGACGACCTTCGTCGACTGGGTCGACGAGTCGATTCCGGCGACCAGGTCAGAACTCATATTCCGGGCCCTCCGGTGCGCATTCGACCTGCTCGATGGCGGTTCCCGCGTTCAGTGCCGCCTCGATCTCCTCGGTCGGCGCTTCTTCGTCGGTGATCAGGAGGTCGTAGTCGCCGATGTCGCCGTACGCGTAGGTGGCGGTGCGGCCGAACTTGGAGTTGTCGACGACCAGGACGTTGCGGTCGGCGGTGCGCAGGGCGGCCTTCTTGAGCTCGGCGTAGTCCTGGACCGGGTGGAACAGGCGGCCGACCGCGACCGCGGCGACCGAGACGAACGCGATGTCGGCGTGCGTGCGGTCGAGGAACGCGACGACGTCCGGGCCGGCGCACGAGTCGAACTCGTGGTGGTAGCGCCCGCCCGCCAGGACGACCTCGACGCTCTTGGCCGGGCCGAGGATGCGGGCGGCTTCGAGCGAGTTGGTGATGACGGTGAGGTCCTCGATCCCGCCGAGGCGGCGGACGAGCGGGAAAAGCGTCGTCGAGTCGTCGACGAAGACCGTCTGGCCGGAGTGGACGTGCGCCGCGGCGGCCTCGCCCAGCGCGTCCTTCGTGGCCTGGTTGAAGGTGTCGCGGAAGCGGGCCGCCGACTCCATGGTCGTCGCGGGGTAGGCCTCGACCTTGCCGCGGAGTTTGCGGAGGAGGCGGCGCTCGGCGAGGTCGTCGAGGTCGCGGTGCATCGTCATCAGGCTGACGCCGAACCGGGTGGTGAGGTCGTCGATGCGGACCTCGCCGGTGGCGATGACGTGGTCGAGGATCTCCTGGCGCCGATGCTCGACGGCGGCGTCCGAGGGCCTGGTCTTAGACATGGGCGACACCGTTCACGAACCGGACCTTCGCGGTCTCAGCGGGGTAGGTGTCGGCGCTCACACCTGCTTCTTACCAGATTATTCGCCCGGAGTTAACACGTAACTCGATAACTCCCGCATTTTTCTCACCGCCGTACCGTCCTCCCCCCGCGTGCGTTTAGCCCCCTAAGTGCGTTCTGCGGGCGGATGCCCTCAGAACGCACTTAGGGGGCTAAACGCAGGTCGGGGCCCTGGTCAGGAGGCGAGAGATCGGACGGACCGGATGGCGTCCGGGACCGCGCCGAGGATGCCGGAAGCCGAGGTCGGCGCGCCGTCTGCGGCCAGCGACCCGGCGATCGAGTGGACGTGCGCGGCGGCTCCCGCCGCCAGCCACGGGTCGAGCCCGGAAGCGAGCAACGCGCCGACCAGACCGGACAGCACGTCCCCCGAACCTGCCGTCGCGAGCCACGATCCCCGCGGCGTGTTCACCAGTGCGCGCCCGTCCGGCGCCGCGACCACCGTGCAATGCCCCTTCAAGAGCACGACGGCGTCGTACTTCCGGGCGGCCGAACGCGCCGCCGCGACCCGGTCCGCCCCCGGCGGCGAACCCATCAGCCGCTCGAACTCCCCCGCGTGCGGGGTCAGCACGAGTGGCGTGTCCGGATCGCGCGCGTCGAGCACGTCGGGCGAACGAGCGATGATCGTCGTCGCGTCGGCGTCCGCGCACACCGGCACGCCGCGGCCGAGCACGAACCTCAGCACGTCCCGGCCTTCGTGCCCGGTGCCGATCCCCGGCCCGACGACCCAGGCCTGCACCCGGCCCGCGTCCGTCACCGAACCCGTCGCGATGACCTCGGGCCAATGCCCGCGCACCACGTCCGCGGCATGACCGGCGTACCGCACCAGTCCGGACGTCGCCCGGACCGCCGCACCGGCCGCGAGCACGGCCGCCCCCGGATACGTCGCCGACCCGGCGGCCACCCCGACCACGCCCTGGCTGTACTTGTCGTCGTCCGGACCGGGCACAGGCCATGCCGCGGCGACGTCGGCCGTGTCGAGCCGCTGCAAGTCGGGCTCGCCGAGTTCCGGTCGCAACCCGATGTCCACCAGGTAGACCTCGCCACAGAACGCGGGCGCGAGGGCATGCACCGGCTTGAGCGCGCCGAAGGTGACCGTCCGGTCGGCCACGACCGCCGGACCGTCGACGGCGCCGGTGTCCGGATCCACGCCGCTGGGCAGGTCGACGGCCAGCACCGGCGAACTCACGTGCTCCAGCAGCGCGGCGGCATCCGCTCGCAACGGCCCGCGCGCCGAAATACCGACGATCCCGTCGATGACGAGATCAGTCCGGCGAATCCACTGTGGACCATCCTCAAGGGACACGATCTTGCCGCCGGATCGCTTCAGGGCGGCCAAACCCGGGGCGTGCGCGCGTTCAGGCTTCAGCAGGATCGCCGAGACGGCCACGTTGCGGCGACGCAGGAACGCACCCGCCCACAAGGCGTCACCGCCGTTGTTGCCCGACCCGACGAGTAGCGTCACCCGCCGCCCGGATACCGAGCCCGTGTGCTCGGCCAGCATCTCGGCGGCGTGCACCGCGAGGCCGAAAGCCGCTCGTCGCATGAGCTCGCCGTCTGGAGTGACGGCGAGCAACCGGTCCTCCGCCGCGCGAATCCGTTCCGTGGTCCAGATTCCCTGCACGACGCCTCCGGTCTCTACTCGACGGTGACCGACTTCGCCAGGTTACGCGGCTTGTCGACGTCGTACCCACGCGTGCGGGCGATCTCGGCCGCCAGCACCTGCAGCGGCACCGTGGAGACCAGCGGCTGCAGCAAGGTCGGGACGGCCGGGATCTCGATCAGCTCGTCGGCGAACGGGCGGACGGTCTCGTCGCCCTCCTCCGCGATCACGATCGTGCGGGCGCCGCGCGCCTGGATCTCGCTGATGTTCGACACCAGCTTCGAGTGCAGCATCGCGCGTCCCTTGGGCGACGGCATCACCACGACGACGGGGAGGCCTTCTTCGATCAGGGCGATCGGGCCGTGCTTGAGCTCGCCGGCGGCGAAGCCCTCGGCGTGCATGTACGCCAGTTCCTTGAGCTTCAGCGCGCCTTCGAGAGCGACCGGGAAACCGACGTGACGGCCGAGGAACAGCACGGCCTTCGAGTCGGCGATCCGGCGGCCGAGGTCGCGGACCTGGTCCACAGTGGACAGGACCTTCTGTACCGCGGCGGGCATGGCCTCGAGTTCGGCGAACTCACGGGCGACCTCGTCCGGGTACTTGGTGCCGCGGGCCTGCGCGAGCGCCAGGCCGACCAGGTAGTTGGCCGCGATCTGCGCGAGGAACGCCTTGGTCGAGGCGACGCCGATCTCCGGACCGGCGTGCGTGTAGAGGACGGCGTCGGACTCGCGCGGGATCTGCGCGCCGTTGGTGTTGCAGACGGCCAGGACACGGGCCTTCTGTTCGCGCGCGTGGCGGACGGCTTCGAGGGTGTCCGCGGTCTCGCCCGACTGGGAGACGGCGACGACCAGCGTCGCGCGGTCCAGCACCGGGTCGCGGTAGCGGAACTCGCTGGCCAGCTCGACTTCGACCGGGAGGCGGCACCAGTGCTCGATGGCGTACTTGGCGACGAGGCCCGAGTGGTACGCGGAACCACAGGCGACGACGAAGACCTTGTCGACGTCGCGCAGGTCCTGGTCGGAGATGCGCTGTTCGTCGAGGATGATCCGGCCGCCGTCGAAGTGGCCGCGCAGCGTGTTCGCCAGCGCCTCCGGCTGCTCCTCGATCTCCTTGAGCATGAAGTACTCGTGGCCGCCCTTTTCCGCGGCCGAGAGGTCCCAGTCGACGGTGAACGGCTTGGCCTGGGCGGCGTCCCCGTGGAAGTCGGTGACGTCGTAACCGTCGCGGGTGATCACGACGAGCTGGTCCTGACCGAGCTCGACCGCCTCGCGGGTGTGCTCGATGAACGCGGCGACGTCGGAAGCGACGAAGTGCTCCCCCTCGCCGACACCGACGACCAGCGGCGACGAACGGCGGGCGGCGACGATGGTGTCCGGCTGGTCGGCGATGCTCACGACCAGGGTGAACGCGCCCTCGAGACGACGGCAGACCGCGGCGACGCTGGCCGGGAAGTCACCCTTCGTGTCGCTTTCGGTGTAGGCACGGGCGATGAGATGCGCGGCGGTCTCGGAGTCGGTGTCGCTCGCCATCTCGACGCCTTCGGCCTCGAGCTCGGCGCGCAGGGCGGCGAAGTTCTCGATGATGCCGTTGTGCACGACGGCGACGCGCTGGGAGGCGTCGCGGTGCGGGTGCGAGTTGCGATCGACCGGGGCGCCGTGGGTGGCCCAGCGGGTGTGGCCCATCCCGGCGGTGCCGGTGAAGGCGTCCCTGCCGACGGTGTCGAGCTGGGTCTCCAGGTTGGCCAGGCGGCCCGCTTTGCGCTCGACGTTCAGCTCGCCGGCGCCGTCCAGGACGGCGACGCCCGCCGAGTCATAGCCGCGGTACTCCATCCGGCGAAGCCCGCCGATGACGACGTCCAGGGCCGGACGGTGTCCGACGTATCCCACGATTCCACACACGGCCTCCAGACTAACGACGGAAATCCGGCCCCTTCGCCCCGGGAGCCCGCGCATCGCCTTTAGCGGGCTAAACGCGATGCGCGGGGCGGCGCGCGGGCCGGACCGGGGTGCGGGCAGTAAGGTCACGAGCATGGCCAGCAAGCCCAAGCAGCTGCTCGCGGAGCTGTCCCACCCAGGTCCGCACGAGGTTCTGCGCGGCAACCTCGCCCTGGTCGGACTCCCCGGTGTCGTGTTCACGCCCCGTTCGGGGCTCGGTCTGCCCGCGATCGCCTTCGGGCACGGCTGGTTGCAGCCGACCGGGAGCTACCGGCACCTGCTCCGGCACCTCGCGAGCTGGGGCATCGTCGCGGCGGCTCCGGCCACCCAGCGCGGGCCGCTGCCTTCGCACCGGCTGCTGGCCGGCGACCTGCTCACCACACTCGACTTGATCACGACGGTCCGCCTCGGCCCGGACGGCATCAGTGTCGACCCGGCGAAGCTCGGCCTGGCCGGGCACTCGACCGGCGGAGGTTCGGCGGTGTTGGCGGCCGCGCAGGCAGCCGAGAACGACGAGCGGCCCGAGATTCGCGCCGTCGCGACCATCGCCCCCGCGCAGACATTGCCGCCGGCGACGGTCTCGGCCCGGTCGGTGAGCGCCCCCGGCCTGCACCTCGCGGCGGGCGAAGACCTGGTCGCGCCGCCCGTCGGGCATGCCGAGGCCATCGCGGACGCGTGGGGCGGGCCGGTGCAGCTGCGGACGCTCGGGAAGTCGTCGCATCTCGGCGTCACCGAGGGCAGGCACTGGAGCCAGCTGCTGCTGCACGGGAAGCCGCACCGCGGGACCCAGCAGCTGACGAGGGCGCTCTTCACCGCTTTCTTCCTCACTCACCTGACGGGAACGACGAAGTACCGGCCACTGCTGGACGCCGACGTCAAACGCGCCCCGATCGAGGTCCAGGACGAACCCGCCGCCTGACGCAGATCGCGTTTAGCGGGCTAAACGCGATCCGGCGCCAGGGGCAGAAGAAGGGCCCGGCTCTGGCGAGCCGGGCCCTGAAGTGCGGTGAAGCCGGTCAGTCGACCATCCACGAGTTATTCGAGAAGTCGTCGTCGTCGAATCCCTTGTCATCACGGGCGTGACGACCTCGCCGACGCGCGGGCGTGCCAGGTGCTTCGGACGCTGCGGCACTCGGAGCGGGTGCCGGTGCCGCAGGCGGGACGTCCACCGTCGCCGGCATTCCGGGCACCCCGGGCGCGACCGGAGGAGGCGGAGGAGGCGGCGCCGGCCGTGACGCATCAGGCCGGGCACCGAACTCGGCGAACCGGGCGTCCGGCTTGTCGTCGTCCTCGATGTCGAAGCCGATCGTGTGGTTGCGGTCGGCGGTCGTCTTGCCGGTCAGCCAGCCGCCCGCCTCCTTGCTCCGCTTCCCCAGTTCCTGCATGTGAGCGGCGTACTTGTCGTGGATGGCGGCGTCCTTTTGCATGGTCTCCACCGCCTGGGCCTTGGCATCGGCGAGATGCCGCTCCCGCAGCCCGCGCTGCTCCAACTGCTCCGTGATGGCGGCGTCCTGCCTGGACATGGCGGCCGCCAGCCGGTCGACAGCGCTCATCGGTCCTCCCTCGTTCCCCGGCTACCGATCATCGCTCGTAGCTGATCGAACGGTCGCCACTCTCGTCGTCGAGCGATCCGCTGATCCGGCCGCCCGCGCCACTGGTCTCGAAAATGCCACCCTCGACGCGGTACTGGCTCGACCCGCGTTGCGTGTCACCCCCGCCACCGCCTGCCGCGCCGCCCATGGCACCCATTCCACCCATCATGCCGCCCATTCCGGCGGGCGAGCTTCCGGCGCCGGCGCCCGCGGGCGCCGGGTCCATCCCGCCGGGAGCCATCCCGAGGCCTCCCTCGACCGCGGCCGGCTGCGCGCCACCCCCGGACTGCATGCCCGGTTCGAGCGATCCGGCTTCGTTCAGCGACCCCGCCGAACCACCGTCGATGGCGCCGCCGAGCGCGCCTTCGAAGCTGCCACCGCCTCCGCCGCCACTGGCGGTCGGCACGGTGCCATCGGCACCCGAACCCGACGCGCCACCACCGGCTTCCGCGGACACCGCGGCGGTCCCTTCGGCGCCGACACCGACCTCGACTCCGCCCGGAGCACTGAAGCCACCGCCGCCGCCGGACGCCATGCCCGCATCGGCCGGGGCGGGCATCGGACGGACCTCTTCGACCTTGCCAGGCTGCGGGTTGCCGGGATTCCGGTCGTCGAGCCCGTTCTTCATGTCGTCGGTCTCGAGGACGTCGCCGGGCTTGAGTTCCTTCTTCTCACCCTTTTCGTCGAGGGTGTAGGTGGTCGGCTCGCCCTTGCCGTCGTCGACGGTCACCACGGTCGGGCCGTTCGGGCCCTGCGGCTGCTCGGCGGTGATCTTGAGGTTGCCGTCCTGGATGTGGATCTTGCCGTCCGGACCGGGCCGGTAGACGCCGTCAGGGCCGGGCTCGCCTTCCTTGACCGCACCCTTCGGCCCGAAGTCGCCGTCCTTGCCGTCCTTGCCCTCTTCGCCGGGCTTGCCGTCCTCGCCCTTCGGGTCGTCGAAGTCGAGCTTGTAGTCCTTCTCGTTGCCCTTGCCGTCGTCGACCTTGATGTCCATCTTGCCGTCTTTATCCGGCTCGGTCATCTCGATCTTGTTGTCGCCCTTTTGGACGGTCATGGTGTCCTGACCGTCGATGCCGTCCTTGATCGCCTCGCCCGTCGCCGGGTCGATCGGGTACGGCTTGCCGGTCTCGGGGTCCAGCTCGAGCGGCTTTCCGGTGACCGGGTTCATGCCCTCGGCGGGCTTGTCCTCCGGTTTCGGCGCCTCGGGAACCGAAGCCGACGGCGGCGTGCCGCCCCCACCACCGGGAGGTGTGCCACCCCCGTCGCCGGGCGGGGTCCCGCCGCCACCACCGGGCGGGGTGCCGCCGCCGTTGCCGTCGTTGCCCGGCGGCTTCTGGTCACCCGGCGGCTTCTGGGAACCGGCCGCGGGGAACGGGTTCGTGTAGTCCTCCATGAACCGCGAAAGCTCGTGATACTGCGTGTTGATCGTGTCGGTCGCGTTCTTGCAGAGCTTCTTGAAGTTCTCGAACCGCTCGCCGAACTCTTTCGCGAACGACCCCTTCAGCCACTGTTTCGCGGCCCCGATCGCGTATTCCTTGTTCTCGTCGTTCAGCTTGCAGTCGTCGTCCCGCAGCCGTTCGGCGAGATTGTTGCCCGGACACGCGGAGTCGAGCCAGTACGCGACGTCCATGAGCTTTTCTTTGGAGTCGACCTTGCCGTTCGCGATGTCGACGACCTGTTTCGCCGTGAACAGCGGGGCCGTGGCGACCTTGTCGACACGCAGCTTCAGCGTTTCGTCGACCTTCAGCTTGAGCGCGGTGTAGATCTTGTCGATCGTCGCCGGCACCAGTTTGATGGCGCCGTCCATCTGCGCGATGAGTTCTTTCGCGTCGGGCTGGATCCGCTGCTCGTATTTGACCTTCGCGGCGGTGGCGCCCTCTCCCTTCCAGTCGTGGAAAAGAGTGGTCAGCGCCGCGGTCGCGTCCGTCCGGGTCTGTTCGACGGCCTTCTTCGCGTCGCCGAGATCTTCCACTTCGTCGAACATCTTCTGGAAATCGATCTCACGATTCTCGTGGAACCGGTCCCAGACATCGGTCTTGTAACTGATTTCGTACGGCCGGTCCGGCATCTTGTTCCAGACCTGCTCGGCCCAATCGGAAAAGAAATCCAGGGCCGGCTTCCCCAGGTCGAGCACCTGGTCGGACTTGGTCGTGGACCCGCCCGCGGCAGGCCTGGCCATGGCGTCGAGATCCTTGTCCGCCTTTTCCACGGCGGTCTTCTGCCTCTTGTCCGCGGCCGCGTTCGAGTCACGCTCGGCGATGGCCTTCTCGTAGGCCGCGTCCCCGCCGAAGATCAGCGCGTCCTTCGTGCCCTGCGTGATGTACGGATCGTCGAGCAGGGCTTTCTTCTGCTCCCACGTGTACTTGCTCATTGCGTCCCCGCCTTGTTGGCAGCCGCGGCGTTCGCCTGGTCGGATGAGGTGTAGCGGGTCGACGCGGTGCTGACCCCGCCGGCGAGCTGGGTGAGCTGGCCCGCGTAGCCCTTCATCGCGTCGGAGATGGCGAGAATCCCGGTGGCGTAGCCCTTTTGGTAGTCCTTGTGGACCCGGCCGAAGTCCGCGGGCTGCACCTGGGTCGGCCCGACCTTCCCCGCCTCGGACGTCGTGTTCTCAGCCGCGCGCTCCAACGACGTCGACGCCGTGAGCATCGCCTCTGAATCGGCTTTGTAGCCCCCGTCCGGCATGACCGGTGCCCCCTTCGTCCCGCTGTTTCCGCCTCGTTGTCCTACCTACGACGCACGCCGGCGGCATCAGGTGCCGTCGCATATGCACACAGAATGTACCCACCGGTCACCGAGGCCGCAGGGACATTCACACCTTTGCTAACTCAAACGATTTCGGCGCAAGAAGCCTGGTAGACCGCGTTTTCGCGGTTTCGCGCCCGCCTCGATGGCCTCGGCGAGCACGGTCGCCGCGCCTCGGATGTCGACGAGGCGATCCAGCTCGTCGAGGTCGATGTCGATGCCGAACTCCACCTCGACCGTCGCCAGTAGCCGGACGCGGCGCCGGGAGTCGACACCCATCTCGGCGAAGGGCGTGTTCTCGTCGATGGTTTCCGGATCGACGTCGAAGGTCTCGCAGACGAGCGCCTTGATCTCGTCGACGTACTCACTCCCGTCAGCTGCCATGGGGGGATTCTGTCCCATCCGCCGCCCAGTACCGCGTTCTGGCCGCGGAACGCGCGACCTTGCCGCTGGAGGTCCGCGGCAGACCGCCGGGTTTCACCAGGAAGAAGGCACGGAGGCGCACGTCGTGCCGCTCGGCGACGGCGCGGGTGACGGCTCGCGCGATCTCGGGCTCGTCGAAATCGGGGGCCTTCCGGGCGCGCTCGGCGACCACGACGACACCCTCACCTTCGTCGCCGTCGACCGAGAACGCGGCGATCCGTTCCGGCCCGAGAAGAGGGTGCGCGGCGGCGACGGTCTCTTCGATGTCGTGGGGGCTGTGGTTGCGGCCGTCGATGATGATCAGGTCCTTGATGCGGCCGGTCACGGAAAGCCTGCCGTCGCGGATCTTGCCCAGGTCGCCGGTGCGGAGCCAGCCGCCTTCCCCGTCGAGTTCCGCGCCGAACACCTCGGCGGTCAACTCCGGACGCCGCCAGTACCCGGCCGCCACGTTGGGCCCCTTGACCCAGATCTCGCCCGTGTCGCCTTCAGCGGGCAAAACGCGATCCGACGGGGCGACGACGCGGACACGCTGCCCCCTGGGCCGGCCGATCTCGACGACTTCCCGTCCGTCCACTTCGGTCACGACCGGGCCGCTGGAATCGCCGCTGGCGACGTAGACGGTGGCCTCGGCCAGGCCGTAGGACGGGCGGAACGCGCCCCTCGGGAAGCCGTGGGGTTCATAGGCGGCGAGGAACTCCCGGACGGTCGCCGCCCGGACCGGTTCACTGCCGCTGAGGGCGATCGACACCGTCGAAAGGTCGTACTCGGCGCGCTTCGCCTCGGGCACGGCCTCGGTCACCAGGTCGTACGCGAAGTTCGGGGCCGCCGTGAGCGTGTTCGGATACGCCGACATCAGCAGCAGCCAGCGCTCCGGGCGCCGGATGAACTCCAGCGGCGCGATGAACACCGTCCGGCCGCCGGAGTGCATAGTCCCCGCGAGCAGTTGGGCCAGCCCCATGTCGTGGAAGAACGGGATCCAGCCGACGCACGTGGTGCGCTCGTCGACGTCGTAGGCCGCACAGATCTGCCAGCAGGCGGCCGACAACGCCCGATGCGTGATGATCACACCGGCGGGTGATCGCGTCGTGCCGGAGGTGTACTGCAGGTAGGCGGGGTCTTCGGGGGAGACAGGCGACGGCGGCGACTGGTCCGCCGGGTCCGGCGGCAGGGTGTCGACGGCGATGATCTCGCGGGGCGCCGGAACCGGTTCGGCCCCGGCGAACTCCGTGAGCCGTTCGACCAGGGCTTCCGACGTGAGCCAAATGTCGGCGTCGCAGTCGTTGAGGACCCCGACGAGCCGCTCGCGGTGAGCGCGGACGTCCGGAGCGGACAGCGGCACCGCGACGGCTCCCGCGTACAGCGCGCCGAAGAACGCGACAACGTACGACAGGTCCTGCCGCGCCGTGATCGCGACGCGGTCTCCCGGCTGGATCACCTCGCGTAGCTTCGCCGCGACAGCGCGAACGTGGATCAGCAGCTCGGCCCAGGTCAGCGTGTCCTCGACTGGTTCGTGCCGGTTCGAGCAATCGAGGTGCGTGTACGCCGGACGCTCGACCCCGGCGCGTTCGAGCAGCCGGCGCAGGAGCGGGGTCCGCAACACTTCGTCGGGCACTTCTGGTGACACTGGCACATCCTCCGGCCGCGGCATGGGCATCATACGAACGTGGACGACTTCTTCGTGCTGGACGATCCAGCGGACCGCGTCAAGGCCCTGCGCGACCGCGAGCTCAGCTCGAACCCGGGCGGTTCCGCGGCCGAGACACCGAATCTCCTGCTGATGGACGGCGCGGACCACCGGCGGCTGCGCGCGGTGGTCAAGGAGGTCATCGCCCTGGTGGAGCCCCTGCCGGACGACGTGCTCTCCGACCTCCGCGTCGCGGTTAGCCCGCTGAAGTCGCGTGCGCGGTTCGACCTGGTGGCCGATTTCGCCAGGCCGGCGGCGGCCAGGGTGACGGAGGCGATGCTCGGCACGGTCGAGCCGCTCGGCGAGAAGTTGCTGACGAACCTCTCGGAGACCGCCGCGAACCTGGACGTCTGGTCGGGCGAGCCTGCCGGAGCCGACACCGCCGCGCTCAGGATCGCGATGTTCTTCCTCAAGGCGACGGCCATCGAAGGCGGGGGGCTGGCGCTGCTCCGCGAAGCACACGAAGCGGGCCGGATCACCGAAGACGAGCTGATGATCACGCCGGTGATGCTCGCCCACGCGGCGTACGAGAACTCCATGAACTTCCTGGCCCTCGCCGGCCTTGAACTCCTACGCCGCCCAGACGTTCTCGACGACGTACGCGGCCTGATCCACGAAATCGCCCCGACCCGCTTCGCCGCCCGCCGCGTGATCACGCCGTTCTCCTTGGCGGGCAAGGACTTCACGACCGGGGACAAACTGGCCATCCCGCTGGGCCCCGGCGCCGAACTCGCCTTCGGCCTCGGTCGGCACACCTGTCCCGGCTCGCGAGTCGCGGTCGCCGAGGGCGAAGTGGCGCTTCGCGCCCTTGCCGAGATCCTGACTCCCGACCACGTCGCCGAAGACGTGCGGTACAAGACGCACGCCGTCTTCCACGGCGTCGAGCGGGCCATCGTGGCGCTGCGAACCTGACCGCTCAGGTCGCCAGCCAGTCGGTGTTGGCGAAATCGTCGTCGTCACCCCGAGCGGCCGTCGCCCGCCGGTGCCGCCCGGCCGGACGCTCTTCCGGAACGGGCGCCGGAGGCGGCGGGGGTGGCGGCGGAACAGCCGGAACAGGCGGCCGGTACGCGACCGGCGGCTCCTCGGCCGTCCGATACCCGGCACGGCGCTCGTTCTCAGCCTCGTCCTCCTCGAACCCGAAGTCGCCGTCGTCCTCGACCTTCTCGCCCAGCGTCGACTCGGTCGCCCAGCCGCCCGCGGCCTTGGCCTTGCGGTTGCGCTCCTGCAACCGGACGATGACGCCGCCCTGGATCTTCGACTGCTTGTCGAACTTCTCCTTGGCCTCGGCGAGCGCCTCTTCACGGCGCTTGTCGAGCAGAGCCATCCTGGCGGAGTTCTCGCTCTCCAGACTCGCCAATTTGCTCTTCATCGCGGCAAGCGCGTCTTCGGAACCCACGGTCAGTCCTCCCTCGCTGGTGCCTGCCGTTAGCGGAACCCGATGACGCCGTCGTCATCGAGAGAACCGCTGATCCGGCTGCTCGATGTCGCCGTGTCGAAGAGACCGCCGTCGACGCGGTAACCGCTTGAGGAGCGTTGCTGATCCTCGCCACCACCACCGCCCGCTCCGGCACCACCCATCATGCCGCCGCCCATCATGCCCATTCCGCCGCCCATGGCGGCAGCGGACTGATCGCCACTCCCGCCCGGCGCCGAGCCGAGCCCCGAGGTCGAGGAAGCGGACGCGCCGCCGCCGGCACCCGCCGGGTCGGAGGCCTCGCCAAGGCCGTCGTCGTCACCCATGGGGTTGCTCAACGATTGCGGTGACGTCGAGTCCGAAGCCGCTGCCGGCGTGGTCTGTTCAGCGGCGGCCGCCGGGACTTCGACCGCGCCGGAAGGCGGAATTTCGTGCGTTCGCACGGGCTGGTCCCCACCATGCGACGCCGACTCCGGAGCGGTCTGCACCGTCGCGTGGTCCCTCGCCACCGCTTCCACCGGCTGCCCGGGAACGTGCTCGGCGGTGTGCCTGCCGCCCGGCACGGCGGCGGCGTCCGAACGAGCCTCGGTGGCGACACCACCAGCCGTCTTGGCCGCAGGGCTCTCCTCGCCGAGGGTGTACGTCGTCGGCTTGCCGCTGCCGTCGTCGACCGTCACGCGAGTGGGTCCATCGGGCCCGTCCGGCCGTTCGGCGGTGATCTTGAGATCGCCGTCCTCGATGTGGATCTTGCCGTCCGGACCGGGCTTGAACGCCTGGTCGTCCGCCCGCGGAGCGTCCGTCGGTTGTGCGGTGTCGCGATGGATCGCACCGCCCGCCGCCGCGTCACCGCCGGGTCCACGGTTCGGGGTGTCGTCCGGCAATGGCCGCGAGTCACCGAAGTCGAGCTTGTAATCCTTCGGTTGCCCCGTGCCATCGTCGACCGAGATCCCCATCTTGCCGTCCTTGCCGGGCTCGGCCATGGAGATCTTGTGATCGCCCTGCTCGACGGTGACGGTTTCCGGACCCTCTGGTTTGACCGCCTCGCCGGTGCGCGGATCGATGGGATACGCCTCGCCGGTCTCCGGGTCGATTTCGAGCGGCTTGTCCGTGACGGGGTTGAGGTTCGGGTCCGGAGGACTCGGCGGCGCCGGAGGGGCGGGAGGCTTCGTGTCACCGATCGGTGTGGTGTTGCCACCGCCACCACTACCGGGTCCGGAGCCCGGACCGGCGGTATGACCGCCACCGTTGTCCTGTCCTCCGCCGGTCTTGAACCCACCGTCCGAAGTCCCGGCAGCCGCGTCGAGATTGACGAACGGGTTCTCTTCGAGCTGGCTGAAGAAGTCGGTCAGGCCTTGCCAAGCCCCGGCGACCGCGGTGTGGGTGTTGGCGCACATGGTCTGGAAGTCGGTCAGGTACTTCGAATAGAACGGGTTGAAGGTTCCCGACAGGTAGGCCTTGACCTGCCCGATGATGTGCTCGACCGTCTCGCTGTCGAGGTCGCAATCGTCGTCGTTGATCATGTCGCGCGACTGCTGGTCGAGGAACTTCGAGCAGTGCTTGAAGTCGTCCTGGCTGGCGTTGTTGCCGAGCTCCGCGATGCGGATGATCCGATCCAGGTCCTGCGCGGTCACCTCACCGAGCCGGTCGCACGACGCCTTGATCATCCAGTCGGCCTTGTCGCGGCAGAATTTCGCGACCGAACCGGCCGCCGTCATCATCGCGACGGCCGCGTGTTCCGCGCCGTCGGCGACGACCTTCGTCTTGGCCTCGTAGTTCTGCTGATAGGTCCGCGCCTGGTCGGCGGCGGCCCCCTCCCAGCCACCGAGGTTCTTCTTCATCTCCCCGGAAACGTCACCGGAGGAAGTGACGACCGCTTCCTTCAGCTTCGTGAACTCGTCGGCACCGGCCGCGAATTTGCCGAACGGGATCTTCCGCTGCTGGTCGTACAGCCCACGCAGCTGGTTGATGTCGGCCGGAGCACCGGAATGCACCGCCGCGACCGAACGGTTGTAGAGCGGAACGAAGATCTCGATGTTCCGGAACGACGGCTTGCCGAAGTCCAGGATCTGATCCGAGGTTTCCGCCGCGGGATTGGTAGCCGTCGCCTTGGAGGCCATCTGATCGAGGCCCGCCCTGGCATCGGCGTTGGCCTTCTGATTCGCCTGACGGTCTTGCTCGGCGAACTTGTCGACATATCCCTTGGCGTTGCCATAGGCGACCTGGACACTGTCTTCCAGGCTGTTGATCACCGGGATGTCGGACAGCATCCCGCCCCAGACATTGTTCCCGTTGAGATCGCCTTCGCTGATCTTCATCTGCGCCTTTACGGCGTCACGGAAACCGTTCTTGTCCTCGTCGCTGGCGAAGCCGACCTCGTCGGGGTCTTCGTCTTCGATGTAGTCGATGTACTGGAGGGCGAGATCCCGCCGAACGTCCCACGGGATCCGCTCGTCGTTGATGATCTGCTCGACCTCGGCACGGGTCGGGAGGTCGTCTTCTTCCTGGGCGGTCACCGGCCACTCGCTTTCACGGACTGGCTCGTGTCGGCCTCGTTGGCCTCGTACTTGCCGCCCGAGGCGTTCAGCTTCTGCGCGAACAGGTCAGCGGCCTTGAGATAGCTGTCGGCCATGTTCGCCAGCCGCGTGACGGCGGGCCGGTACGGGCCGTAGCTCTCCTGGTGTCCCTGCCCGAAATCCATCGCGACCAGCTGGATGTCCTTGACCGCGGCCAAAGGCTGCTCCAAAGCGTGCTTCGGAATGTCGCTCAGTGCCTTGGCCGCCTGCGTCAACGCCTGCGGATCGACCTTGTGGCCGCCGGCCATGTCTCCCCCTCACCCTGGGCAACGATCTGCGTCGGAGATCAGACGTGGCCCAAGCCCTCCCGGTGCCGTTCCTTGCACACGGAATGTACCGGGCCGGTAACCCGGGCGCAGCGACTTGGGAAGATCGTGAGGGGGCTTACGAGGCGGAAGAGACGACGCCCGCGAGCCGGTCCGCCGCCGCCTGTGCGGTGTCGTGCGCGGGAGCCTCGACCATGACGCGGACCAGCTGCTCGGTGCCCGACGGGCGCAGCAGGACACGACCTTCTTCGCCGAGTTCGGCCTCGACGGCTCCCACGGCGTCGCGGACCGCGGCCGAGACGGCGACCGCCGCCTTGTCCGCCACCGGGACGTTCACCAGCACCTGCGGGAGGCGGTTCATGACGGCGGCGAGGTCGGCGAGCGACTTGCCGGTGGACGCCATGCGGCTCATCACCCGCAGCGCGGTGAGGAGGCCGTCGCCGGTGGTCGCGTAGGCGGGCAGGACGACGTGCCCCGACTGCTCGCCACCGAGCGCGAACCCGCTCGCGCGGAGCTCCTCGAGGACGTAGCGGTCGCCGACCGCGGTGGTGACGAGGTTGATGTCGTGTGCGCGCATCGCCAGGTGCAGCCCGAGGTTGCTCATCACGGTCGCGACCAGGGTGTTCTTGGCCAGCTCACCGGTCTCGGCGAGGGCGAGCGCGAGGACGGCCATGATCTGGTCGCCGTCGATCAGTTCGCCGGCGGCGTCGACGGCGACACAGCGGTCGGCGTCACCGTCGTGCGCGATCCCGAGGTCGGCACCGTGCTCGACGACGGCCGCGCGCAACGCGTCCGGGTGATTCGACCCACAGTGCTCGTTGATGTTCACGCCGTCCGGGTCGGCATGGATCGCGATGACCTCGGCGCCAGCCTTGCGGTAGACCTCGGGGGCGGCGAAGGAGGACGCGCCGTTCGCGCAGTCGACGACGACGCGCAGGCCCGCGAGCGGGTGCGGGGTGGCCGACAGCAGATGCTGGATGTAGCGGTCACCCGCGTCGGGGACGTCCTTCACCCGGCCGACGCCGATGCCGGTCGGGCGGGTGACGGGAGCGGCGAGACCGGCTTCGATCTCGTCCTCGATGCCGTCGGGAAGTTTGTGGCCGCCCGCGGCGAAGAGCTTGATGCCGTTGTCGGGCATGGGGTTGTGGGAGGCGGAGATCATCACGCCGAGATCCGCTTCGAGCGCGCCGACCAGGTACGCGACGGCGGGCGTCGGGAGGACGCCGAGGCGGAGCACGTCGGCACCGGCGGACGTGAGGCCCGCCACGACGGCGGCTTCGAGCATCTCGCCACTGGCACGCGGGTCACGGCCGACGACCGCGACCGGGCGGTGCGAACGGTCGTGGGCGGCGAGGACGCGGGCGGCGCTGGCGGCGAGCGAGAGCGCCAGCTCCGGGGTCAGCTCCTCGTTGGCGAGGCCACGTACGCCGTCGGTACCGAATAGACGTGCCATCTGTCGACCTCCTTGAAAAACCACCACGACAACCTAGCCAGTGCCCCTGTCTGTCCTCCCGCACCCCCGGTTCGCCTTTAGCGGGCTAAACGCGACGCGCGCGACTTTAGCGGGCTAACCGTGACACGGGTGGGGCGAATGTGGCGGGTGAGGCTGGTGGGACTACGGCGAGAGCGGAGCCCGAAGGACCCCGGAAACACGGAAGCGCCCATCCGAGAGACGGATGGGCGCTTCCGAGGGTTGCGCCAGAGGCGCGATCAGCGCTTGCTGTACTGCGGAGCCTTACGGGCCTTCTTGAGGCCGTACTTCTTCCGCTCCGTGGCGCGGGCGTCACGGGTCAGGAAGCCGGCCTTCTTCAGGGCCGGGCGGTCGTCGGCGTCGACCTCGACGAGCGCACGGGCGATCGCGAGACGGAGCGCACCGGCCTGGCCCGAGATCCCGCCACCGTGCAGGTTGGCGAAGATGTCGAACGAGTCGGGCTTGTCGACCGTCACCAGCGGCTCACGGATGAGCTGCTGGTGCACCTTGTTCGGGAAGTACTCTTCGAGCGTGCGGCCGTTGAGCTTGAACTCACCGGTACCGGGAACGACGCGCACCCGGACGACGGCTTCCTTGCGGCGGCCGACGGTCTGGGCGTTGCCACCGGCGGCACGCGACGGGCGCGGGGCGGCGGGGGTTTCGCTGGTCGCGACGGCGTCTCCGACCGCGGGGGTCTCGACGGCCTCGACGGCCTCGGTCTCGGTGCTGGTCACAGACTGTTCCTCACTCACTGCGCGACCTGCGCGATCTTGGTGATCTCGCGCGCCTGCGGCTGCTGCGCGGCGTGCGGGTGCTCGGCACCGGCGTAGACCTTGAGCTTCTTCGCCTGGGCGCGGCCGAGCTTGTTCTTCGGGAGCATGCCCTTGACGACCTTCTCGAGCAGGTGCTCGGGCTTGGTGTCGAGCAGTTCGCCGAAGGAGCGCTTACGCAGACCACCGGGGTAACCGCTGTGCCGGTACGCGAACTTCTGCTCGCGCTTGTTACCGGTGAGCGCAACCTTCTCGGCGTTGACGATGATGACGAAGTCACCGGTGTCCACGTGCGGGGCGTAGGTCGGCTTGTGCTTGCCGCGCAGCAGCGTGGCGACCTCGGTCGCGAGCCGGCCGAGCACGACATCCTCGGCGTCGATCACGTGCCAGGCACGAGTGACGTCGCCGGGCTTGGGGCTGTACGTGGGCAAGGGTCTACCTCGTCGTCAACATTGCGTGTGGGTTCTGTGCGGGCCTAGCGCTTACGCGCCGCAGCGCACAACGACTAATGAAGATACCCCCACGCCCGACCCTGCCTCGAAGCGGGGGTCGGTCCGGGGTCCCATACTAGGACCGGCGCCCGGCGGGCGCCCCGCAACTGTACCCCGCCGGTGTGGCGGAACCGCCCACGGCATCGTCCTTCGCGGGAGAGGATGAGACGATCCGGTCGCGCACCGCGCGCGGGGACTCGATCAGGGGAACGGCGATGAACAAACGTCCAACGACCATCTTGTGCGTGCTGAGCGCCGTGCTGGCGCTCACCACCGCCTGCGGCCAGGGGCGGGCGGGCACCGCCGTGCCGAAGGGCGACGACGCGGCGACCTACGTCGGCACGAAGTTCGAAACGGCGATGAACAAGCTGCAGGACACCATCGGCCAGCAGCGCGACGTCACCAGCGAGTCGGGCGCCTACTTCCGCTTCGACGAGAAGTACATCCGCAGCACGATCTCCTCGGCCCGCACCGGTACGCCGGAAGGCCGGGTCAGCCGCCAGCGCTCGCAGAAGAACCCGGACGACAGCATCGACTGGTACACCCCGGGCGACGGGACCGTCGAGTACGTGTACCTCGGGCCCGTCTATAAGAGCCTCGCCCCGACGCCGTGGGTTTCGATGCCGAAGTCGGAGGCCGGGCTGACGATCCCCTGCGCGTGGGTCGGGATCATCCACGCCTGCAAGATGGCCGACGCGATCGCCGTGTCCTACAACGCGGACAAGAAGATCGTGAAAGGCGCCAAAAGCCTTCCCGAGAACCGGATCGAGCTGACCGCCGACGTCCCGTTCGGGAAGTTCATCGAACGACGGGTGGAGGTCCTGCCGCCGTCGATCAGCGGGGCGATCACGGACGAGATGAAGAAGGCCCCGGTTCAGACCACCGTCTCCCTCAACCCGGACGGGACGCTGAGCCAGATCGTGATGGAGGCGAAGATCGAGGGCGGCGGGCACAAGATCGAGCTGCGCTACGACTTCCGCTTCACCGGCAAAGCGAGCGCGCAGGACCTGCCGAAGCTGCCGGACGCCTCGCAGATCACCGTGCTGCCGGACAAGGCGGCCAAGGACGACTTCAATCGCCGGTTCAACGAGCTGAAGGGCGTCTGAGGCATGACCCGCTTTCGTCCCGACGCCGTGCACTTCTCGATGCCCCGAGGTGACCACCGATGAGCCAGCCGCCCGAACAGCAGCCACAACAGCCGCAGCAGTGGTGGCAGCCGCCCGCGAATCCCGCGAACCAGCAGCAAGGCTGGCAACAGGAAGGCCAGGCCACCGGACCGCATGCCGGGCAGTGGCAGCAGAACGACGCAGGCGCCGCGACCACCGGCTCCTACACGGGGCAGTGGCAACAGCAGCCCGGCGTCACAGGTTCCTTTTCCGGACCCTGGCAGCAAAGCGCCACCCCGGCGCCGGGCACGGCGTGGCAGCAGCCACAGCAGCAGCCGGTGCCGCAGCAGGATTGGCAGGCACAGCAACAGATTCCGGGCACTCCCCCGCAGGGACAGTACGGCGGCGGGTTCCAGCCCGCGCAGTCTTCGCAGTACGGCGGGCTCGGCGCTTTCGGCGCCGAGCCCGGAAAAAAGCCCAAGGTTTCCAAGAAGACCTTGCTGATCGGCGGGATCGCGGCGGCCGTCGTGATCGCGGGCGGTGTGGGAGCCTGGCTGCTCGGCGCGTTCGCGGGTGACACTCTCGATCAGAAGTCGGTCCAGGACGGTGTCGTCCGCGTGCTCAATGAGAACTACGGCGAGCCGGACGTGAAGAACGTGACCTGTCCTTCCGGCCAGCCGGTGGAGAACGGCACCACGTTCGACTGTTCGATCGATCTTTCGGGACAGCAGAAGAAAGTCACCGTCCGGGTGCTGAACACCACCCCGGAATTCGAGGTCGGCGCGCCGCACTGACCTCTTCCGGACACGGAAAAGCCGCGACGCTCCCCGTCGCGGCTTTTCCTTTGACACAAACGAAACGGCGGGCTCGGCATCCGAAGATGCCTGCCCGCCGTTGCTCGTTCGGAGCCGGAAGACTCAGAACAGGCCGGTGACGCCCTGTTCCGTGGCCTGGTAACCGTCGGCCAGCTGCGGCAGCACGCCGGCGACCTGCGCGAGCAGCTGCTTGAGCTCCTCGAACTTGTTGTCCCACTCGGTCTGCGCGGCGATGTACGCGGTCTGCGCGTCACCCTGCCAGGTGTTGACCAGCGGAGCGAGGTCGCTCTTCAGCTGCCCGAAGAGGGACTCCAGCTCGCCACCGGTGCTCTTGCAGTCGTCGGCCGCCGCGTGGATCGTGGCGTAATCGACCTTCATCTCGCTCATAAGTTCCTCCAGTGATTAAGAAAGTCTCGGATTGTCGCGGGGTGGAGCAAGATCAGCCGAGGACGCCGAAGCCCTTGTTGACCGAGTTGATGAGTTCCTGCTGCTGCTGCTCGGAAGCGTTGTACTTCGAGCCGGCCTGCTCGAGCAGGTCGGCGATGTTCTGGAGGGCCTGGTTGAGCCCACGGCCCGCCTCGTTGAAGCGCTTCATCACGTTGTTGAACGCGATCGAAGCGTCGCCGGTCCAGCCCGCGCGGGTGGCCTCGATGTTGTCGCGAAGCTTGCTCAGGTTCTGGTCCATCGAGACGCGAACCTCGGTCACCCGCTTCTCAGCCTGGGTGAACTGCTCGACATTCCCCTGAAAACCGCCAGCCATGGGAGCTACCCCCTTCGTTCGTGGTTATCCGTACTCGGTGAAGTTCGTTTGGTACGGACCTACGACGGAGACACTGCCACGTCTGGTTCCCTCTTGTCGCTCGTTGCTTTCAAGTAGTTGCTTGCGTTAACGCTCCCGAAGGGAACCGAACGAGGGAACCCAGGCCGCGCGCTGCGATTCACGCGGAAAAAATGGCTTCCACCACGGGATTTAGCGAATGCACAGTGGTCGATCAATCGCCGCGGCTCATGATTCGCGACTGCGAAAAGTCCTCGTCGTCGTCACTCACACGTGGCCGTCGGGGCGCCGGTTCTGGCCGAAGGGGAACCAGGTCTGCCGCTGGGGGCAAAGCGGGAACCGGAAGACCGGCGCCCGCGCGGAACCGTTTCGCGGCGTTCCGGACGACGGCGGGGGTCGGCGCGGTCTCGCCACCCGCGAGTCGTCCTTTGCCGAATTGCTTCGCCAGTTCGGCGTTCTCGCCCCGACGGCGTTCGTAGCGTGCCTTGGCCGTACGGGCGACCTGCCGGGCATAGGTGACCGCGTCGCGCCCTGTGCGCGCGAAGTGCTCGGCGGCGGTCTCGGGTTCGGGTGGCATGTGCCTCCCCCTTCAGTTGACGACCGCCATCGTTTTGACGACCTGTTCGCAGGCCGCGCTCACCCGCTGTTCGTGCGGTGAGCCGGTGCCGTACTGGCAACCGATGTGGACGCGGATCTTTCCCTGAGCGACCACGTACCAGTCGACGCGGGCACTCGGCTTGGTCTCGCGGTAGTAGATGACGGTTTTGCCGGCGTAGTTCGCGGAACCGTTGAACCCGCTGTACTTCTGGTCGGGGTCATTGGCCGCCTTGGTCCCGAGCTCGTCGACCAGTTTCTGTCTGTCGGCGGTCGCGTCGTAGTTCATCACGAACTCCTGCGCGACCACGAGGTCGTCTCCGGTCAGGGAGTCGCTCGGGTGGATCACCACCTGGCGGTCGGCGACGCGGTCGTCGGTCTGTGTCCAATCCGGCGGGGCGATGAAGCGGTAGTCGTACTGGGAGAGCGTCCGGCCCTCCGGCTCGGCCTCCCCACTGTTGACCGCGAAGAGGACGCCGCCGACGACCGCCGCCACGGCCACCACGGCCGCGGCGATGATCCAGGGCGTCTTCTTGCTCTTGCCGCCACGCTCGGCGGGCTTGGTGTCCCGGGAGGGCTCACCCGGCCGCCACGGCGGCGGGGCGGCTATCCCCTGTCCCATCGGAGGCGACGGCGGCCCCTGCCGCGTCGCGTTTAGCGGGCTAAACGCGCTCTGCGGGGGCGGGGCGGGCTGGTGGGGGCCGGGAGGGAACGGGGGGCGCGGGGCGTCGGGACGCCGATCGGCGGGAACCGGCGCGGGGGCACCGCCGGCACGGGAGACCGCGGAGCCCGCCAGTGAACCCGTCCGGTCGGGGTCGATCAGCACCGCGCGCAGGGCGCCGCGGGCGACCACGGTCTCGGGCTGATCCAGGGTGGTGGGCACGACGCCGGTCCGCTCGTGCACCAGCCGGGACACCATCGGGATCCGGCTGGACCCGCCCACGAGGAAGATCGCCGTCAGCTGCTTCGGCCGCAGTCCGGAATCGCCGATCGCGGCCACGGTCAGCTCGACCGCGCGTCCGAGCGGGCCCGCGATGAGCCGCTCGAGGTCCTCCCGGGTCACATGCGCGTCGGCGAACGGCGGCGGCATCGGGACGTCGGTGTACGCGTGCCGGGACAGTGTCTCCTTCGCGCCGCGCACGTCCTGCCGCAGGACGCGGCGCCGCCGCCTGTCCGTGAGTTCGCGACCCTCGACGAGCTTCCGCCATTCCGGCGGATCGGCGGACGACACCAGCGAACCCACGTGCTCCAAAAGCGCCTGATCGACGTCCGCTCCCCCGAAGCTCGGATCCCCCCGGGTGGCCAGCACCTGGAACCCGGCGCGTTTAGCGGGCAAACTGCGATCCGCGGGGCTGCCGGGCATGCGCTGCACCACGGACACGTCGACGGTGCCGCCACCGAGATCGAGTACCGCCAGAGCGTCGCCGGGACGACCGCTGAATTCGACGGTGCGCTCGGAATTGAGATCGGCCGGAGCGAACGTCGCCGCGTGATAGACCGCGGCGGCGACCGGCTCCGGCACGAGCGCGACCTGGCGCGCGAGCCCGCCCGCCGCCTGCCGGAGCAAACGGGTGCGGGTCGCGCCCCAATCGGCTGGGTGGGTCAAGACGAGCAATTCGACTTCGGCGTCCCCGGCGAGCCGGCGTGCCTCGGTCACCGCTCGCTTCAGCACGGCGTGGACGACGTCGGTCACGCGGAGGACGTTGTCGCCCAGCAGCAGGTCGCCTTCGTCGATCCGGCGCTTCGGATTCGGCTCGTAGCGCGATGGATCCACCGCCGCCTGCCGTTCCGCCTCCTGGCCGACGAACAGCGTCCCGTCCGGCGCGGCGTAGACCGCCGACGACATCAAGGGCTGCCCGTCCACCACGACGACCTGCGGCTCGCGGCCGTTGATCGAAGCGACTACGCAGGTGCTCGATGTCCCGAAGTCCACCGCTACCCGCACTGCCACAAGCCACTCCCGCAGATCGTCGTCGTCATCCCACGCCCGGCCCGTACCTCACCTGGTTCCGCGGGAGGTCAGTCCGGCTGGATCCACGAGACCTGCATGAGCTGCTTGCCGTGCTTCCGGGTCACGAGGTTTCCTCGGCCCGGCGGCATCTGGCTCGGCTTCACGTTGGCGACGAGGTTGCCCTCGTCCCGCGAGCCGTTCATGACCATACCGGGCGCCGCGATCTCCCTGAGCTTGCCGAGGATCGGGTCGAACATCGCCCGGCTCGCGCCACCACTGCGGCGCACGACGACGATGTGCAGACCGACGTCCTTCGCCTGCGCGAGGAACTCGGCGAGCGGCTTCAGCGGGTTGCTCGTCTGCGTGGCGACCAGGTCGTAGTCGTCGACGATGATGAACAGCTCCGGACCGGTCCACCAGGACCGGGTCTTCAGCTGCTCCTGCGTGACGTCCGGGCCGGGGAGCCGCCGGGTCATCGACCCGTGGACGTCCTTGACCATGCTCTCCAGCTGCGCGGCGGACACCGCGTAGCCGAGCAGCTGGTCTCCACCGATGAAGCCCAGCATCGTGCGCCGGTAGTCGACGAGGATGATGACCGCTTCCTGCGTCGTGTACCGCTCGGTGATGCCCCGGGTGATCTGGCGCAGCAGGTTCGTCTTGCCCGACTCGCCGTCCGCGAACGCGTAGAAGTGCGAATCGGCGGCGAAGTCGAGGTAGATCGGCTGGAGATCTTCCTCGTTGACGCCGATCGGCACCAGCTTCGTGTTGCGCTTGGAGTCGATGCCGAGGACCTCGTCGTAGGTGACCATCTCCGGCAGCAGGCGGACCTGCGGCGCCGGGCGGCCCTTCCACGCGGCCTTGATCTTCGCCACCGCGTCGGCGACACCGGCGGCGACGTCGTCCGGGTTGCTCGATCCGTCGATACGCGGCAGACCGGTCAGCAGGTGCAGCTTGTCCCTGGTGAGACCACGGCCGGGGCGGCCTGCCGGGACGTTCACCGCGACCCGGCGGTCGATGTCCGACTCGCTCGGGTCACCGAGGCGCAGCTCGAACCGGGTACCGATCATGTCCTTGATCGCCGGGCGGATGTCCGCCCACCGGTTCGCCGCGATGATGACGTGCACACCGTAGGAAAGACCCTGGGTGGCGAGCTTGGTGATCGAGGTCTCCAGCTCGTCGAAGTCGTCCCGCAGCGCCTTCCAGTTGTCGACGATCAGGAAGGCATCGCCGAAGGCGTCTTCCTCGGGCTTGATCTCGCCCCGTCGCTTGCGGTTGCGGAACTCGTTCATCGAGTCGATGCCCATGGCACCGAAGCGGCCTTCCCGCTCGGTGAGCAGGGTGGTCAGCTCGGCCACGATCCGGCGGGCCTTGTCCGGCTCGCGCCGGGCGACGGCGACGCCACCGACGTGCGGCAGGCCCTGGAGACCGGCCAACGTACCGCCACCGAGGTCGAGCGCGTAGAACTGCGCTTCCTCGGGGGTGTGGGTCAGCGCCATCGACATGATCAGGGTCCGGAGCATGGTCGACTTGCCCGACTGCGGACCGCCGACGATCACACCGTGCCCGGCGCCACCGGAGAAGTCGGCCCACAGCAGGTCACGGCGCTGCTCGTACGGACGGTCGACGATGCCCATCGGCACCTGCAGCCGTCCGTTGCCGAAGAACCCGACCGGGGAAAGGCCGCGGTCGTCGGTGGGGTTCAGGTTCGGCAGCAGGGTGTCGAGCGAGTTCGGCTCCTTGAGCGGCGGCAGCCAGACCTCGTGCGCCGGCGGGCCCTGGCCGATCAGCCGGGAGACGATCACGTCGAGCTCACTGGGCTCGACGGCCTCCTCCGATTTGGCCTCTTCGACCGGCGCGGCCTCGATCTGCTGCGGCTCCGGTTCTTTCGGCAGTTCGACGAAGTCCGGGACGAACAGCTGCGGGCGTTTGTCCGCGCGGACCACGGTCGCGACCGGCCCCGCGGCCTTGATGCCCGCGGGCCGGTACGGACCCGAGACGTACGAGGCCTTGAAGCGGACCAGCGTCGAGGTGTCGTACTTGAGGTAACCGCCGCCGGGAACGGACGGCAGCTCGAACGCGTCGGGCACGCCGATCGCGGCGCGGGATTCCGCGGCGGAGAAGGTCTTCAGACCGATGCGGTAGGAAAGGTGCGAGTCGAGACCGCGCAGCTTGCCCTCTTCCAGGCGCTGCGACGCGAGGAGCATGTGCATCTGCAGCGACCGGCCAAGACGGCCGATGGCGACGAACAGGTCGATGAAGTCCGGCTTCGCGGCCAGCAGCTCGGAGAACTCGTCACAGACGATGAAGAGCGCGGGCAGCGGGTCGAGGTCGGCGCCGTTCTCCCGGGCCTTTTCGTACTCCCAGACGTTCTTGAAGTTACCGCCGTTCTTCAGCGCCTCCTGGCGCCTGTTCATCTCGCCTGCCAGCGCGTCCTTCATCCGGTCGACCAGCGTGACCTCGTCCGCGAGGTTGGTGATGACCGCGGAGACGTGCGGGGCGGAGTCCAGACCGAGGAACGTCGCGCCACCCTTGAAGTCGACGAGGACGAAGTTCAGCGTGCTCGACGAGTGCGTGGCGAGCATGCCCAGCACCAGGGTGCGGAGGAACTCCGACTTACCGGAACCGGTCGCCCCGATGCACAGGCCGTGCGGGCCCATGCCCTCCATCGCGGCTTCCTTGATGTCCAGCTCGACCGGCTGGCCGTACTCGCCGACGCCGAACGGGACGCGGTAGCGGTCTCGCACCGGGCGCGGCCGCCATGCCTGCTGGACGTCGAAGGTCATCGGGTCGCCGGGGATGCCGAGCAGTTCGAGCAGACCGGGGTTGGACAGCAGCGGCTCTTCCTCGGCGGCGTCCTGCGCGGCGGTGCCGACGCGGTACGGGGCGAGGAGCCGGGCCAGCGCTTCGGCCTCGACCACGCTGAGCGTGTCCGGACGGCCGAACCATTCGACGCCGCCGGCGCTGCGCGCGCCGAGACGGTCTTCCTCGACGACCAGCCGCAGACCGCGACGGGCCGCGAGGTTGCCGATGGAGTCGGAAAGGTCGATCAGGGTGACGCCGACCAGCCCCTCTTCGAGGATGATCTGCTCCTCGCGGGTGACCTCGGCGTCGTCGATGATGATGACGACGTGCGGCTGGTCCGGTGCGGGCGTCGCGTTGCGGGAGAACCGCTGGCGGTCACGGAGTTCTTCGTCGAGCCACTGCTCGATCTGCGCGAGGGAACCGGCCATCATCCGCAGCTGGCCGATACCGTCGGCGAGCGCCGGGTGCTGGGCGTGCGGCAGCCACTTCGCCCACTCCCACTCCTCTTTGGCGCGGCCCGCCGTCGCGACCGCGATGAGGACGTCGTCGGGGCTGTGGAAGGTGACCAGCTGGGCCAGCATCGCCCGGGTGAGGCCGCGGGTGAGGCCGCGGTCGCCCTGCATGCTGACCGCGGCGAACCCGCGGAGGGTGATCTGGGTCGGCAGGTCCGGGACGATCGAGTGCGCGCGGACGAAGCGGCGCAGGGCGAGCGTGGCGATCGGCTCCAGCTCGTCGACAGGGCCGGTCTGCGGCGGCACGAGCCGCGTCGCGAGCCGGTGCGAGCTTCGGCCGACGCGGAGGTGGAGGAAGTCCTGGTCGTTCTGACGGCGTTCCCACATGCGGCGGCTCGCGGCCAGGGACCACAGCGTCTGCGGGTCGGGGTGGACCCACTCGAGCGCGGCGCGCTGGTCGACCATGGCCTCGCGGGCCCTGTCACGCATCTGGCCGAGGTAGCGCAGGTAGTCCTTGCGGTCCTCGTCCATCTCGGCCTTTTTGGCGCCGCCACCCTTGCCCGCGCCGCCGGCCATCATGCCGACGGTGCTGAGCACCATCATGCCGCCCATCATCATCATCATGGGATTGCGTCCACCCGTGGTGAACATGAAGACCATCATCCCGAGGGAAGCGACGATCATCACCGCGGGAAGCAGCTTCATGACGATGTTGCCCGGGATGGTGCGCGGCACCTCAGGCGGCGGTTCGAGATGCACCTCGCCGCCCGGCGGCCGCGGCGCCGCCAGGCGCGGTGACTTCTTGAACTGCAGCGTGCTCATCGAAGGACCCCTCTTCAAACTCGACGATGGCGGCCACCGTTGGTGCGCGTACGGGTGCGCGAGACAACCTATCGAACGTGGCCGGTGAAATCCGGACAACGCCGAGAACGGCCCCAGCCGGGGCAGTACGCATGTCGGGAGTGTAGGGCTCCGGCTCCGCCGACGTGCGTTTAGCGGGCTAAGTGCGATCCGGCGGCCAGACGCCCGACGTGCGTTTAGCCCCCTAATCGCGATCCGGCGGTCGGGGCCCGCTCAGGTGCCCAGGCTCCCCTGGACGTCACGATCAGCCCGCTAAAGTCGATGCGCCGGCAGCCGGTCAGCGGGGCTTCGGAGGTCGCCTCTCGTACTTTTGCCGGTCTTTTTCCGACAGTCGATGATGTGGGCACCCGGGTTCGGTATAGGTTCCCCCGGGAGCAGACTCTCAGGGCAGGGGGAAGGCAGTGGCAACGGGCACGACGGTATTCAGCAGGGTGACGGTGGTCGCGCCACGCACCCGGATCGACGTGGCTTTGCCGGCTGACGTCGCGGTGGCGGACCTGCTGCCCATGCTGTTGGAGATGGCGAAGGAGGCGACGCCGGACGGCGGCGCCCGCCACGGCGGCTGGGCACTGGCGAAGCTGGGCGACGCGCCGCTCGACCCGAGCCGGACCCTCGCGTCCCTCGGTGTCGTCGATGGCGAACTGCTGCAGTTGCGCAAGCGCAACGAGAACCCGCCGCCCCCGCTGTACGACGATGTAGTCGACGCGATCGCCGAGTCGTCACCGGACAGCTTCCGTCCGTGGACCAAGGAGACGGCGCGCCGCTTCGGGCACATCGCTGGCGGCCTGGCGCTGTTCTTCGCGGCCCTCGCGCTCTTCACCAGTGGATCTTTCTACGGTGGCAACGCGCTCGCCGCCGCGATCGCGGGCGGTGTCGGCGCGATCGCGTGCGTCGCGATCGGCGCGACACTGGCCAAGGCCTACCAGGCGGAGGCGACCGGTGTGCTGATCGCCGCGACAGGCGGTCTGCCGCTGGCGTTCGTCAGCGGGTTCTACATCGTGCCGGGGCTGTCCCTGTGGGCGAACCTGCTGCTCGCGAGCACTCTCGTGATCATCGTGGCGGCGGTCTGCATCCTCGTCATCGGGCACGGGATCACCACTTTCATCGCGGCCGCGACCACGGCCACGATCTCGGCGCTGACGTTCCTGGCCGCGACGCTCATCGACACCCCGATCGCCGGTGTCGCCGCCGGCGCCACCGCGTTCTCGCTGGCCTGCATCTCGATCCTGCCCCGCGCGACGATCAAGCTCGCGGCCCTTCCGACGCCGCACGTTCCCGGCAGCGCCGAAGAACTCAAGGAAGACTCGGGCTTCCCGGACTACCGCGCCATCGAACGCCGTACCGCGGTCGCCCACGAGTACATGACCGGCCTGCTGACCGGCTGCGGCGCGGCCACGGCCCTGTTCGCGATCATCGCCTCGACGTCGCCGACGATCTTCGGCCCGATCCTCGGCGTGGTCGCCACGCTGGTCCTGCTCCTGAGGGCGCGGGCGTACGCGAACGGCGCGCAGGCCATCGCCCTGCTCACCACCGGCATGGTGTCCGGTGCGGGCATCCTGCTCGGCTGGATGTGGTCGGCGAGCCCGTTGAACCGCGTCCTGTTCGTGTTCGGCGCGCTGCTGCTGATCGGCGCCGGCGCGCTCGTGGTCGGCGTGATCTTCCCGAACCAGCGCTTCTCGCCGCCGCTGCGGCGGACGGTGGAGATCTTCGAGGCCGTCTTCATCGCGACGGTGCTCCCGCTGGCGCTCGGCGTCATGGATCTCTACACGACGCTGCGCCACCTCAACTTCAAGTGACGACCCGATCGGATGATGCTCTGATGGCCGTAGCGCGGAAGTCCAGGGGGACGCGCGTCCGCCACCTCGGCCTCGCCGGACGTACCGGAACGGTGCTGCTGGCGGCCGGTATCGGTGTTCTCTCGCCGGCGTCGGTGGCTCTTCCCGCGTGGGCGCAGCAAAGCAGCGTCGCGCCGGACGCCGGTGGCTACTACGCGACCCCGCCTCCGGTGGACAAGTCCAAGAAGCCGAACGACTCGGGCAAGCCGGACAAGACCTACGAGAAGAAGACCGAGTGCGTCCAGCGCAGCAAGCTCGGCGGCGACCAGGTCGACATCAAGAACCGGCCATGGGGCCAGGAGTACCTCCAGATCGAAAAGGTGCACCAGCTGATGCGCGGCGCCACTAAGTCGGTCGGAGGGGGCATCAAGGTCGCCGTGATCGACACCGGCGTCTCCGCGCACCCGTACTTCGGGGGCCGTGTCGAATCGGGTGGCGACTACGTCGCGAACCCCGGCGGGGGCAAGGCGCCGGGGCTCGAAGACTGTGACGGCCACGGCACCGAGGTGGCGGGGATCATCGCCGCGAACCCGCCCGACGCGAGCATCGGATTCCGAGGGGTCGCGCCGGACGCCACGATCCTGTCGATCCGTCAGTCCAGCCAGAACTACGAAGAGGCCGAGAAGAAATCCGAGCCGCCACCTGTCTCCAGCTCCGCTCCGCCGGCTTCGTCGAACAACCCGGGATCGCAGCTTCCGCCGTCCTCGCAGGGTAATGGCGCTGTCGGCGGCGCGGCGGACGGAACCGCACCGGGCCAGGACAAGGGCGGACGGCAGCAGGAGCAGGGCAAGACCGCGGGCACGCTGACAACGCTCGCGCAGGCGGTGGTCCGGGCTGTCGACCAGGGCTCCAATGTCATCAACATGTCAGTCGACAACTGCCGCTCGGCCACCGGCAGCATCACCAAGGGCGAGCAGGAGCTTCAAGCGGCGGTGAACTACGCCGTCGAGCGCAACGTGGTCGTCGTCGCGGCGGCGGGCAACGTCGGCGACAAATGCCCGCAGAACGATCAGCCGGACCCCAGGTCCCCCAAGACGATCGTCACGCCGCCTTGGTTCTCCGAAGACGTGCTGTCGGTCGCGGCGATCGACGACACCGGCGGCGTCGCGGAGTTCAGCGTCCACGGGCCGTGGGTCAGCGTCGCCGCTCCGGGCACCAAGATCATCTCGCTGGACCCGGCCGAGGGGTCCAGCAGCCTGGCCAACCTGACCATCGAGGGCGGCAAGGACCCCGGCCCCATTCAAGGGACCAGCTTCGCCGCCCCGTACGTCGCCGGTGTGGCCGCACTTGTGCGCGCGAAGTTCCCGGAGCTGACGGCCCGTGAAGTGATGACCCGGATCAAGGCGACGGCACAGCACCCCGCGGCGCCGGGCGGACGGGACAACTTCGTCGGCTTCGGCGTCATCGATCCGATCGCGGCGCTGACGGCGATCGTGCCGTCGGAGGCGGACAAGGCGAAGCCGGTCCAGCTGCCCGCGAACCTGCCGCCCGCGAACGACCGTGACCCCGCCCCGATGATCGTCGCGCTCGCCGGAACGGGCGGGGGTCTCGTGGCGCTGCTCGTCACGCTGTTCGTGGTGCACTCGGTCCGCCGCAACCGGCAGACCGCCTCACCAGGCCGCAAGACCCCGTAGGACTTGCGTTTAGCGGGCTAAGTGCGATCTGAGCCGGATTCGACTCCGAGCCGTCCAGATCACACTTAGCCCGCTAAAGTCGCTCGGCCCCTGGGGGCACCTACTTGGCGGGCTTGGGCTTCGGAGCGGGCTTCGCCGGGGTCTCGTCCTCGCCGATCACGGGCGGGACGACCTGACCGGGCTCGCCGACCACATCGGACGGCTTCGACGCGGGCCGCGTCTTCGACTGGTGAGCCGTCTGGCCTCCCCCGCCCATGCCGCCCATCCCCATCATGGGCGCCATCCCCATCGGCATCATCGCCGATCCGGCCCCGGCGACACCCTGTCCGTGAGCCGGAGCGGCCTGAACGGGCGCGACCTCCGGGATCAGTGCCTGCCCTTGTTCGATCAGAGGTTCCTGCGATCCGGTCTGCCTGCCGTCGGCCGCGGACGGCGCCGTCGACTGTTCCTCGGACGCGGCACCGGAATCCGCCTCTGCGGCGGCCTTCTCCGGCACCGGCGCACCGTGCGCCTCGGATTCGTCGTGGAGCTTGAACTCGTCCTGCGGGTACCGGTGAGCGATCTCGATGCTCCGCGAACCGGCGTCAGGATCGTCGACGCCGTCGCAAAACCGCGCGAAGCCTTCGAGGACGTTACGAGCGGCTTCGAACAGCGCTTTGGCCGACTCCTGCGCCTCTTCCAGCTGGGTTCGCGCCCGCCGGACGCCGCCGACCGGCAGCATCGCGGTCTCGGAGGTCAGTTCCGCCGTGTCGACCAGTACCTCGACGAGGTCGGTCAGGATGCGACGGATCGACAGCACCAGCTCGTCGAGCGAGCTCGCCAGCGTGGTGAGGGCGTCTTCGACATCAGAACCCGCGGCGTTGATGTCCACGATGTACGCGACGAACGCGTCAGCGTCCTTGCCTGACCACCCGGCGTCGAGGCGCCCGAGGTCCTCGGACAGCTCTTTCGACACGTTGCCCGCGGTCTTCGCCGCTTTCCGGAGCAGGTCCGCCTCGACCTTCAAGTCCTCCCAGCGCCCAGCCAGCGGGGTCAGATAGGTCTCGACCGGATCGATCAGCCCCAGATGGCCGGACAGCTCCGAAACGAAGGCGAGATGCGGTGCCGCGGCCTCGACCAGCTCCTCACCGCCCGAGCCTGTCGCGTTTAGCGGGCTAACCGTGATCGGGGGCGCCGCGGGAGCAGTGGGGCGTGCGGCCGCCATCGGGTGCGGGATGGAATCCGTCGGGTTCTCCGACTCGGCGATCATGCGGTTCAGAGCTCCACGGCGCGCTTGATCATCTGCGCGGCCTCGTCGTCGTGCCCGGCATGCCGCGCGGTCACCGTGTGCAGGGCCTCCGACGCCGACCTCAACGCGGCCGCGCCTTCCACAAGCTGACGCCGGATGGCCTCGGCCGCGCGCCCGTAGGACGCGCCAAGGCCTAGTTCCTCCCCCAGCGTGCCGTAGGACTCGACGGTGACACCCTCTCCCGTCACCTCCGCGGCCGCCAGATCGAGCTCTCCGGCGGCCGCGTCCACCCGCTTCGCATAGTCACCGACGGCACTGCCGTCGATCTTCAGGCCGGCCACTGCACCCTCCACTCACCCGATACCGCTCGGGCGTTGAGACGCTCGCGCCGTCCGAGGGGTTCCCGTGATCAGTTACCCGCCGGAGCCTGCTGCGACTGCGTGACGACCGAACCGGCCCTGTCGTCGATCGGCACCGTGTCGAACGTCCGGAGCACGTCCTGCGTGTTCAGCGAAGCCCCGGTGGGCAGGATCCTGACGATGGACTCGGGCGCGGGTACCCGCTTGTTGAGCCCGATCGAATCCGCCGTGACGGCGTCGGGGACGCCGTAGCGGATCCCGCGATCGGAGATCAGCTGAATCGGTCCCTTGTCGAAGGTTTCCTTGCCGGTCGCCGACTGGACGACGGCCGCGAAGCCGGGCTCCATGTAGAAGCTGTTGATCGGCGCGCCGACCGGACCGGGGGTGCCGATCTTGACGCCCGGGGCGGATCCGTCGGCGTTCCTGCCCTTCGGCAGCTTGTCGTCGACGAACACCGCCGTGTGCCCGTCCCGGCCGGCGCCTTCGCCCGTGATGGACCAGCTCAGGCAGGAGACCCGGGAACCCTGGGTCGCGTTGAGCACCGTCGGCACGGTCTGGGGGTAGGCATCGAGCTCGACGACCTGGGAGACACGTGTGAGGTTGCGGATCTTGCCCAGCGGCACGGACATGACCGAGGTGCTGCCGTCGTTCTTCCCGGTCTGCACGATGTCCGCGACGGCCGGGGAAATGGCCTGGATGCCTTCCCTCGTGATGAGGTAGAAGTCCTTGCGCCCTTCGGCCTGCTCCGTCGAGAAGACGTCGCCGACCTTCATGCCTTCGATCTCGTAGTTGGGGCTCTCGCCCTTGCCCGGAACGTCCGGGAGCTTCAGCTCCGGCACCTCGGGAATCGCGTCCAGCAGGCCCTGGGAGATACCGCGGGGCTGATCGGACAGCTTCAACGCGGAACGGACGGCGTTGGCGTCGACCTTGATCTCGGCCTTGACGGCGTTCGCGTTCCGGAGGTTGGGGTCCGGCTTCTGCCGGTAGATCAGGTACTCCCGACCGTTGGCGCCTTTGGCCAGCAAGGCTTCGTTCTGGCCGAGTTCGCGGTTCCCGAGCTGCTTCACGCCCGCGTAGACGGTCGTCTCCGTCTTCGAGAGGTCCGGCTGGGGTACCGACGGGTCGTACATGACCTCGTCGCACACGCCCCAGTCCGGGGAGGCGCGCTGGGTGTCCGTCGGCATCAGCTGCGGGCCGTTGGGAATGCCCATGAGCTGGCCCCGGGGAATGTTCTTCAGCTGTTCATCCGAAACGACTGTGGGGTTCTTCACTTCGGATGCCTGCGCGGGCCCGGAAGGCTTGCTGCCCGACTGCTGCGCCCCTTGCTTCGATTGCGCGATGATCAGCAGCCGCGCGGAAGCGAGGTTGAAAGTCGGAATCAGTTTCTTCGGGTTTCCGGCCACGACGTACACCGTTCCGGACTGCTCGCCGATGACGATGTTGCCCGCCTCCGGCACGGAGGGCTTCGGGCTCAGCAGGCCCCAGATGACGAAGACCAGGACGCCCAGCGCGGCCAGCACGACACCCACGATGGTGGCCCGTGTGTGCGTGCGCATCGGATCGTGGAGCATGACGGCGTCGCGACGGACCAGCGCGGATTGCATCCGTCGCAGAACGAACTGATAAGCCTGAACTTGAGACTTAGTAGTCGGTGTTGATGGCATTCTCGACCTACAGTCCTCCCCGTCGCGGTACGGTTCCGCAGGATAGCCGTACGGGGACCGTCTGGTGTGGGGTTTCTACCAACTCCAGCTAGTGTCAAGTTCCTCGGGACCGGCTTTCCGGGTACGCAGCAAGCACGAGGGGAAGAGAAAGCGCGGATGTCCGTCACCACTCCTCCACGTCCGCCCGGCCCTCCGGGGCCGCAACCTCCTGGTCGTCCGCCGGGGCCGCCGCCAAGGCCCGGCAGACCGGGTGGTCCGGGCGGCCCGGCCGGAGGCCCGGGAGGTCCCGGTGTTCCTCGCGGTCCCGGGGGCCCGGGCGGCCCTGGAGGGCCTGGCGGACCGCAGGGTCCTGGCGGCCCCGGTGGTCCCGGAGGCCCCAAGGGCCCCGGCGGACCTGGTGGTCCGGGAGGACCAGGCGGCCCGGGCGGTCCCCCGCCCGGCGGCCCCGGCCCGCAGTCCGGCCCTCCGCCCGCTCCGGCGGCACGGATCGCCGCGCCCGCGCGGCGCCGGACCGGCGGGATCAACCTCGGCCCGCTGCCCGTGGCGAATCTGGTCGTGCTCGAACTCGGGCTCGCGATCGGCCTCGTCCTGCTGGCCATCGACATGAAGCTGAAGTACGTCGCGATCGGCGTACTCGGGTTAGCGATCATCATCGCGTTCCTGCGCTGGGGCGGCCGCTGGTTCACCCAATGGGCTGGACTCACCATGCGGTACATGCTCCGTTCGCACGATCGTGTGGCGAATCCGCTTCCGCCGAGCAGCATCGAGTCGCTCGCCGCCGAAGAGGACGCCGTCACCGGCCCCGACGACGCCCGCGTGAACCTGCTTCGCCTCGCCGTTCCCGATCTCGTCGTCGCGCACGGTGTGGACCACGAACGCCAGCAGGTCGGCATCGCATGGAACGACGGGACGTGGACCGCTGTCCTGCTCGTCGAACCCGCGCCCGCGCTGATCACCCAGGCGGGTGGCGCGCCGAGCCTGCCGCTGTCCGCGCTCGCGCCGTGCCTCGAAGACCGCGGTGTGGTCCTCGACTCGATCCAGATGATCTGGCACTGCTACCCGGGCAGTGCCGCGCTTCCGTCGGACTCGCCGGCCCTCAGCTCCTACATGGAGGTGCTCGGCCCGCTTCCCGCGGCCGCGCGGCGGACGACTTGGGTCGCCATCCGGCTCGACCCGCGCCGGTGCCCGGCCGCCATCCGCGAACGTGGCGGCGGAGTCGTCGGTGCGCATCGCGCGCTGATCGGCGCGCTCTCGCGGGTGCGCAACGCCCTGGAATCGCAGGGTGTGCCGACCCGGCCGCTCGATCCGGACGAGCTGTTGCGGTCCAGTATTTCGGCCGCGGAGCTGACCGCCGTCGCCGGTTCGCAGGGGAAGGTCGGTCTGCAGGAACGCTGGACCGGCGTCACCGCGGCGGGCATCGGGCACGCGAGCTACGCGATCACCAGCTGGCCGAAGGGCAAGATCAGCGGCAGCCTGAACGCGCTGACCAGTGTTCGCGCGCTGTCGGCGACGGTGGCTATGTCGATTTCGCCGTCCGCGGACGAAGGCAAGATCGGACTGCGGGGAATCGTTCGACTGAGCGCGCGGAACCCGCGTGAACTGGACGCGGCCGACCAGCGGCTGCAGGGCATCTCGGATCGGCTGGGTGTGACGCTGACGCCGCTGCGCGGCCTGCAGATCTCCGGGTTCTCCGCGACTTTGCCGATCGGAGGCACGGCATGAGCACCCGCATGCGCGACGCCGGCCAGAGCGCCGGTGTCGCCCCGGAGTTCACCGTCGACCCGGCGATGCTCGACGCGATCAGCCCGTCCGGTGACCGAGGCGGGATCGTCCTCGGCTCAGGACTCAAGGGTGAGCCGCTGACGATCTCCGCGCTGCGCTCGACGCCCACCCGGATCGTGCTGGTCGGTGGTCTCTATCTGGCCCGCCAGGTGGCGCTGCGGGCGATGGCGGTCGGGGCGTGGGTCGTCGTGGCGACCGGGCGTCCGGCCGCGTGGCAGGTGCTCCCGCAGGCCGCGGGAAATCAGCCCAACGGCAGGCCTTCGCCGCTGGTGCAGATCCGGCGGCTGTCGCCGGTGGACCTCCCGCGCCCGTCCGAGGACGCGCCGCTGCTGGTGGTGACCGACGGTGGCCCGACACCGCAGGACCTGTTCCCGCCGCGGTCGCCGTGGCAGACGACGGTCTACGTGCTGCCGTACCTGCACCCGCAGGCCGGGGCGACCGCGAACGCGGCCGACCTGGTGCTGATGCAGCGGCTCCCGCCGGGGCAGGCCGAGCTGGCCGCGCGGATCTGGCGGCTCCCGCCGCAGATGATGAAGCAGCTCACGACGTTGAAGGACGACCAGGTCGTCGCTTTGGGCCGGAACCTCTGGCGTCCTCTTCGCCTGGTCACCACGGCGAAAGAGCAGCAGATCCTGGGCCCTGTACGCCGCGGCGACTAACCCGCCCGCGTCGACTTTAGCGGGCTAAGTGTGCTCTGCGGGGACACTGTCCATATCGGACAGTGCCCCCGTTTTGCGTCCTGCCCGCGTCACGCTTAGGCCGCTAAACGCGACGCGGGGCGTGGGGTTTAGCAGTCAAGGGGTAATCCCGCCGACTGTGGATAAGCCGGGGGTTGTGGATAAACCACCCTCGAATAGGCAGTGACGGCCAGGGGGTGTCGGTCTTGTCGGTCACCGTGTCGATATGACCAAACCCTTCGATTCATCTCATCTCCCCGATGTCTTCCGCGGATCAGAGGCGCGCAAGGCGGGCCTCATCACGGCCAGCCAACTGCGTGGCTCGAGTGTCCGGAGGCTGTTCCAAGACGTCTACACGCGCGCTGACGTCGAGGTCACGCACGAGCTGCGTTGCCGAGGCGCCGCACTGCTGGCGCCTCCGGAAGCAGTGCTGACCGGGCGATCGGCCGCGACCGTTCACGGCGTCGAGCTGGCCAAGCCCAACGATCCGGTCGAGATGGTCGTACCGGAGAAGAATCGCTTCGGGCCGATTGTCGGCATCAAGGTTCGGCGTACCGAAGTCAAACCTGAAGAATCGAGGCCATGGAACGGCATTCGCATCGCGCGGAAAAGCCGAATCGCACTGGATCTTCTGCTCCGGCTTTCTCCCCGCAAATCCGGGTGGGTACGACGGCTCCGCATCGGCGTCCCGGATCTGGACCAGTACATGAGAGCCGAGAACCTGACCGATCTGCGCCTCAACGGGGAGTTCTACGGGCGCCGCAATCGGGGAATCCGCTTGGCCAGGCATGCTTTACGCCTGTCCGATCCTCGCGCGGAGTCGCCTCCGGAATCGGAACTCCGTATCGTGCTGGCCGCCGGCGGCATCACAGCGACACCTCAGCTCAAGGTCGTTGCACGGACCGGTCATTTCCTCGCTCGTCTCGACCTCGGGGACGAGAAGTACCGAGTCGCCATCGAGTACGACGGCCGATGGCACAACACGCCGAAGCAACGAGCCCACGACCGAAAACGCCGAAGACGAGTGGAGGCCGAGGGCTGGCGTTTCGTCATCGTCACCGCGGAAGACCTGGCGAACGACTTCAAGGGCATCGTCGAGGCCGTCTGGCAGGCCCGCCGCCGCGCGTTTAGCCCGCTAACCGCGCCGCGGCCGGATCAGGAGGGAGTGCGCATGGCGCGCGTTTGATCGGCACGGGCGGCGAGTTCGGCGTCCGGCGGGTAGTCGACGGCCATCAACGTCAGGCCGTGTGCGGGTGCGACTGCGCTATCGCGCGTCCGGCTCTCCAGGACATCACCGGGCCAATCGGCCGGACGACGGCCGTCACCGACCAAGAGCAGCGCACCCACCAGGCTGCGCACCATCGAGTGGCAGAACGCGTCGGCAGAGACTGCGACCTCGACCGCGTACGGTCCGATCCGCCGCCAAACAAGGCGCTGCAGCTCGCGAATGGTCGTCCCGCCTTCGCGCTGTTTGCAGAAGGCCGCGAAATCCTGGAGCCCCAAGAGAGCCGCCGAAGCCTCATTCATCGCGTCGACCGAGAGCGGACGGCCCCAGGCCAGAGTGTCGTGACGTCTCAACGGATCCACGCCCCATGGCGCGTCCGAAACGCGGTAAAGGTAGTGACGCCGCACGGCCGAGAACCGCGCGTCGAACCCGGGTGCCGCCACCCGGGCATCCAGCACCCGCACGTCACCCGGCAGGTACCGATTCCAGCGGTGGCGCATCCGTCCCAGGTCAGGAATGCCCCGCTCGTCCAGCTCCAGGCGACCGGATCGCGTTTTGCCCGCTAAAGGCGACACGTCGACGTGGACCACCTGGCCGGACGCGTGCACACCGGCATCGGTGCGGCCGGCGACCACGACGGACTTCGGGACCGAGGCCCCTGGAGGTTGTTTCGCGAGCGCCTCTTCGAGGACTCCCTGGACCGTGCGCCGTCCGGGCTGCCGCGCCCAACCGGAGAACTCGGTGCCGTCGTAGGAAACATCCAGACGCAGACGAACGAGCCCGCCCTCCGCAGTGGGAGTGGCGGGCTCGTCCGGGGTGTTCGGTGCCGTCAGGACGTCAGTCCTTCTTGCTGTCCGCGTCCGCGGCGGGGGCCTCAGCGGCCTCGTCGGCGGCGGGAGCCTCGGTGACCTCCGGAGCCTCGGTGGCGGCCGTGTCGGCAACCTCAGGGGCCTCGGTGGTCTCCTCGGCGGCCGGGGCGGCAGCCTTCGGCTCGTCCTTGGCGAACTTCGTCTTGCGCGCGGCCTCGGCCTCGGCGGTGACGGTCTTCTCGGCCACCAGCTCGATCACGGCCATGGGGGCGTTGTCGCCCTTGCGCGCCATCGTCTTGGTGATCCGGGTGTAGCCACCCGGGCGCTCCGCGAAGAACGGGCCGATTTCGGCGATCAGCTTGTGCACGACGTCCTTGTCGCGCACGACGCGCTGAATCTGACGACGGTTGTGCAGGTCGCCCCGCTTCGCCTTCGTGATCAGCTTCTCGGCCAGCGGGCGCACCCGCCGGGCCTTCGCCTCGGTCGTCGTGATCTTGCCGTGCTCGAACAGCTGGGTGGCCAGGTTGGCCAGGATCAGCCGTTCGTGCGCGGGCGACCCGCCGAGACGGGGTCCCTTTGTGGGGGTGGGCATCGGTTCTCCTCGTTCAGCTCACAGCTGGAGGCCGGGGCTCCCCCACCCCTACCGGTGAGGGAGCCGTGGCTGGCCTTACAGCTGCTCCGTCTCTGCGTAGTCCTGGCCATCGTCGTGGCCGTTGTCCGAAATTCCGTCCGTGATGCTGTCGACGCCCTCGGACCAGCCTTCACCGTCGTAGCTGGCCGCGGCCGCGGTCGGGTCGAACCCGGGCGGGCTGTCCTTCAGCGCGAGGCCGAGACCGACGAGCTTGAGCTTGACCTCGTCGATCGACTTCGCACCGAAGTTGCGGATGTCCAGCAGGTCGGCCTCGCTGCGCGAGACCAGTTCGCCGACGGTGTGGATGCCCTCGCGCTTGAGGCAGTTGTACGACCGGACGGTGAGGTCCAGGTCCTCGATCGGCATCGCGTAGGCGGCGATGGTGTCCGCCTCCTGCGGCGACGGGCCGATCTCGATGCCTTCGGCGTCGACGTTCAGCTCGCGCGCGAGACCGAACAGCTCCACCAGCGTCTTACCGGCCGACGCGACAGCGTCCCGCGGCGTGATCGACGGCTTCGTCTCCACGTCCAGGATCAGCTTGTCGAAGTCGGTGCGCTGCTCGACACGAGTCGCCTCGACCTTGTAGGTCACCTTCAGCACCGGGGAGTAGATGGAGTCGACCGGGATCCGGCCGATCTCCGCGCCCGCCTGCTTGTTCTGCAGGGCCGGAACGTAACCGCGGCCGCGCTCGACGACGAGCTCGATCTCGAGCTTGCCCTTGCCGTTCAGCGACGCGATGTGCAGATCCGGGTTGTGCACGGTGACACCGGCCGGGGGCACGATGTCGGCGGCGGTGACCTCACCGGGGCCCTGCTTGCGCAGGTACATGGTGACCGGCTCGTCCTCTTCCGAGGAGACCACGAGCTCCTTGAGGTTCAGGATGATGTCGGTGACGTCTTCCTTCACCCCGGGAACGGTGGTGAACTCGTGCAGCACGCCGTCGATGCGGATGCTCGTCACGGCCGCGCCCGGAATGGACGACAGCAGCGTGCGCCGCAGCGAGTTGCCGAGCGTGTAGCCGAAGCCGGGCTCCAGCGGTTCGATGGTGAACCGGGAGCGGGTCTCGTTGACCGTCTCTTCGCCGAGAGCCGGTCGCTGGGAAATCAGCATCTTTCCTAATTCCTTTCCAAACGGCGCCCGCCATATGACACCGAAAGGGATGGCGAAGCGGCGGCGCACTCCGGGCGCCGCCGCCCGTGCCCACATCGGGCCGGGGAAACCCCGGCCCGATGATGGATCACTTCGAGTACAGCTCGACGATCAGCTGTTCCTGGACCGGAACATCGATCTGAGCGCGCTCCGGGAGCTGGTGGACCAGCACACGGAGGTTGGACGGAACGACCTGGAGCCACGCGGGAACGGGACGCTCGCCGAAGGACTCCTTGGCCGCGACGAAGGGCAGCATCGCGAACGACTTCGGCCGCACGTCGATGATGTCCCACTTCGTGACCTGGTAGGACGGGACGTTGACCTTGACGCCGTTGACCAGGAAGTGGCCATGGCTCACCAGCTGACGCGCCTGACGGCGGGTGCGGGCGATGCCGGCGCGGTAGATCACGTTGTCCAGACGGGACTCGAGGATCTGCAGCAGGTTCTCACCGGTCTTACCCGGACGCCGGACGGCTTCCTTGTAGTACCGGACGAACTGACGCTCGAGAACGCCGTAGGTGTAGCGAGCCTTCTGCTTCTCCTGCGACTGCAGGAGGTACTCGGACTCCTTGATGCGCCCGCGGCCGTGCTGGCCCGGCGGGTAGGGGCGACGCTCGAAAGCCTGGTCGCCGCCGATGAGGTCAACCTTGAGGCGACGCGAAATACGCGTCGCGGGGCCGGTGTAACGAGCCATTTCTTCTTACTCCTCCCCGTTCCTCAGACCCGGCGCCGCTTGGGCGGGCGGCAGCCGTTGTGAGGCTGCGGGGTCACGTCCTGGATGGTGCCGACCTCGAGGCCGGCCGCCTGCAGCGAGCGGATCGCCGTCTCGCGACCCGAACCCGGGCCCTTCACGAAGACGTCGACCTTCTTCATGCCGTGCTCGGCAGCCTTGCGGGCGGCGTTCTCGGCGGCCATCTGCGCGGCGAACGGGGTGGACTTACGCGAGCCCTTGAAGCCCACGTGACCACTCGACGCCCACGCGATCACGGCACCGGTCGGGTCCGTGATCGAGACGATGGTGTTGTTGAAGGTGCTCTTGATGTGCGCGTGACCGTGCGCGACATTCTTCTTTTCCTTACGGCGGACCTTCTTGGCCCCCGCCGCAGTACGAGACTTCGGTGGCATGTTCTGAGGGTTCTCCTGTTAGCGCGCGTTCTCTTGGTGAGCGGCGACCGCTTCGGCCTGGCCGCGCCGGATGATCGAACCGGCGTCGGTGTACAGGTTGCGGAGCGCCATCGGGCGGGCGTAGAGCGCCTTGGGCGAGACACAAGCCGAGCCGCGGCGATGAACGCCGCCCATCCGCACGACCTTCTTGCCCTGGACGCTCACTTCTTGCCAGCCTTCTTCTTGCCGGCGACCGTCTTCTTCGGACCCTTACGGGTGCGGGCGTTCGTCTTGGTGCGCTGACCACGGACGGGAAGTCCGCGACGCCAGCGAAGGCCCTCGTAGCACCCGATCTCGATCTTCCGACGGATGTCGGCGTTCACCTCACGGCGAAGGTCACCCTCGACCTTGAAGTTCTCCTCGATGTAGACCCGCAGCTTGGCGAGGTCGTCATCGCTCAGATCCTTGACGCGAGTGTCCGCGTTGAGCTCGGCAGCCGCGATGAGCTGCTTCGAGCGGGTACGGCCGATGCCGTAGATGTAGGTCAGCGCGATCTCCAACCGCTTTTCGCGGGGGAGGTCTACGCCAGCGAGTCGTGCCATTGGCGTTGATGCTCCTTCATAGAATTCATCTCCAGGTCTGCTCCCCGTCCGGTCCCGGGACCGACTCGCCTGTCGTGCCCTCGGCTTGCGCTTCGGGTGTCCCGGCCCCGGCCTGAAGTCCGGGGGTGAACCGGGCCGTTCGCACGGCCCGGCAGGTGCGGGGAGATTGTGTAGCCGTCAATCCACTCTGTACGAGTGCGAGTGATCAGCCCTGCCGCTGCTTGTGCCGCAGGTTCTCGCAGATCACCATGATCCGGCCGTGACGGCGGATCACCTTGCACTTGTCGCAGATCTTCTTGACGCTCGGCTGGACCTTCACGTCTCCTGCTCTCCTGCTTGTGCTAACTCGTCGTGATCACTTGTAGCGGTAGACGATGCGACCACGTGACAAGTCGTAGGGCGAGAGCTCCACGACAACCCTGTCCTCGGGCAGGATGCGGATGTAGTGCTGCCGCATCTTGCCACTGATGTGTGCAAGGACCTTGTGGCCGTTCTCCAACTCGACGCGGAACATCGCGTTGGGGAGCGGCTCGACTACGCGGCCTTCGACCTCGATGGCCCCGTCTTTCTTGCCCATGTCCTCCGCATTTCCTGTCGCTACACTGTGTGATCAGTCAAAGCTTGAGTGCTTGGCTGGGTGGTGCTTCGGCACACTCCTGCCCGGCTCCAATGTCCGTTCGCGAGAATTCACGAGCGCGCAGGATCCGGGCGCGATGAGTACACCGACTTGACAGTGTACGCAACCCGTGTCGTGAGCCCCAAACGGGGGGTGACTGTGTTAGGTGACCCCTGGACCCGCCGGACGTAAGCCCCACCATCATACGCCCGCGCCCACCTGCGTTTAGCGGCCTAACCGCGATCCGGCAGACCCGTGACCTGGCACGCTCGACGGGCGTGGTGCACCCGATAGAGGCAGCGGCCGGACGCCTCGACGGCGGGTCCGGGCGCTGCGCCGGCCAGCGGGCGGACTTGCGTTTAGCGGCCTAACCGCGCTCCGGGGCACATTCGCCTTTAGCGGGCTAAACGCGATCCGGGGGGCCGAAGGCCGAGGTCAGGCGTCTTCGGGGGCGGTCAGCACCCACGGGCCGTCGTCGGTGATGGCGACGGTGTGCTCCCAGTGCGCGGCCCGCGAGCCGTCCGCGGTCACGACGGTCCACCCGTCCTCGAGCTCGACGGTCTCCCCGCCGCCACCGGTCAGCATGGGCTCGATCGCGAGCGCCATGCCGGTCTTGAGCCGCGGTCCCTTGCCCGGTTTGCCCAGGTTCGGCAGGAACGGGTCCATGTGCATCTGGCGCCCGATGCCGTGACCGCCGTACTCGACGATCATCCCGTACTCGATGCCGTCTTCCCGGCCGGCTTTCTCGGCCGCGGTCTGCACAGCGTGCGAGATGTCCGTGAGCCGCCCACCGGACGACACTGCGGCGATCCCCGCCCACATCGCCGCCTCGGTGGCGGCCGAGAGCGCGAGATCCGCCTTCGACACCTCGCCGATCGCGAGAGTGACCGCGGAGTCGCCGTGCCAGCCGTCGAGGATGGCGCCGCAGTCCACGGAGATGATGTCGCCGTCGTTCAGGACCTGCGTCTTCGACGGGATGCCATGGACGATCTGCTCGTTCACCGAAGCGCAGATCGACGCCGGGAAGCCGTGGTACCCCTTGAACGAGGGCACCGCGCCGGCGTCGCGGATCGTCTGCTCGGCGAGTTCGTCGAGATCGGCCGTGGTCGCTCCAGGCTTGGCGATCTCGCGCACCGCGGTGAGGGTGCGCCAGACGACCAGACCGGCGGCCCTCATCGCCTGGAGCTCGCCAGGAGTCTTGAGTTCGATCATGCGCCCACGACGAAGCCGTTGCAGTACACGCAGTCCTCCGAGGTTCACGTGCGGTCGCGCAGCGCTTCCAGCACGCGGGCGGAGATCTCGTCGACCGAGCCGACGCCGTCGACCGTAACCAGGATGTCCGCGTAGTACTCGAGCAGCGGAGCCGTCTCGGACACGTAGATCTGCTGACGACGACGGATGACCTCTTCGGTGTCGTCCGAGCGGCCGCGGGACAGCAGCCGCTCGACGACGACGTCTTCCGAGACCTGGAGCTGGATGACCGCGTTGAGCTTGGTGTCGACCTCGCCGAGGATCTCACCGAGGACATCGGCCTGCTTCGTGTTCCGGGGGAACCCGTCGAGCAGGAAACCGACCTTGGCGTCGGGTTCGGCGAGGCGCTCGCGCACCATCTCGTTCGTGACCGAGTCGGGCACGAGTTCACCGGAATCCAGGTAGCGCTTGGCTTCCTGTCCCAGCGGCGTCTGCTCACCCACGTGCGCGCGGAACAGATCGCCGGTCGAGATGTGCGGGATCCGGAGCTTCTCCGACAGTGCTACCGCCTGAGTACCTTTGCCCGCGCCAGGAGGGCCAACGAGAACCAGGCGCGTCACTTCAAGAACCCTTCGTAGTTACGTTGCATCAGCTGGCTTTCGATCTGCTTCACGGTGTCGAGACCGACACCGACCATGATCAGCACAGCCGTGCCACCGAACGGGAAGTTCTGGTTGTTCCCGCTGCCGGTGACGGACAGGAAGAAGTTCGGAAGGATCGCGATGATGCCCAGGTACAGCGAGCCCGGCAGGGTGATGCGGCCGAGGACGTAGCTGAGGTACTCCGCGGTGGGACGGCCCGGGCGGATACCCGGGATGAAGCCACCGAACTTCTTCATTTCTTCCGCACGCTCGTCCACATTGAACGTGATCGTGATGTAGAAGTACGTGAAGAAGATGATCAACGCGAAGTACAGCAGGACGTGCGCCCAGCTGGACTGGTTGACGATGTAGTTCTGGATGAAGACCTGCCAGCCCGCGTTGCTGTTGGCGTCGCCGACGAGGCGGCTGATCAGGTCCGGCAGGTAGAGCAGCGACGAGGCGAAGATGACCGGGATGACACCGGCCTGGTTCACCTTGATCGGCAGGTAGGTCGAGGTCCCGCCGTACATGCGGCGGCCGATCATGCGCTTGGCGTACTGCACCGGGATCCGGCGCTGGCCCTGCTCGACGAAGATGACGCTGGCGATGATCACCAGGCCGAACACGCAGATCAGGGCGAAGACGACGCCACCCGCGCTGCTGAGGATGTTGCCACCCTCGATCGGGATCCGGGCCGCGATGTTCAGGAAGATGAGGACGGACATGCCGTTGCCGACGCCGCGCTCGGTGATCAGCTCACCCAGCCACATCATGACGGCCGTACCGGCGGTCATCGTGATGACGATGATGGCCAGCGTGTAGACGCTGTTGTCCGGGATGATCGCGGTGTCGCACTGCGGGAAGAGCTGCTTGCGGTCGGCAAGCGCCACCACACCGGTGGCCTGCAGGACCGCGAGGGCGATCGTCAGGTACCGGGTGTACTGGGTCAGCTTGCCCTGGCCGGCCTGGCCTTCCTTCTTCAGTTCCTCGAACCGCGGGATGACCACGGTGAGGAGCTGGACGATGATGCTCGCCGTGATGTACGGCATGATGCCGGTCGAGAACAGCGACAGCTGCAGCAGTGCACCGCCACTGAACAGGTTCAGCAGCTGATAGACGCCCTCCTGCGACCCGGTCTCCGTGCATTGCTGCACGGCGGAATACGAGATGCCCGGGGCCGGAATGGTGGCACCGATTCGGTAGACCGCGACGATGGCTAGCGTGAACAGGATCTTCTTACGTAGATCCGGCGTCGCTAGAGCCGAGCGGAAGGCGCTGAGCACGCGGGGAACCTCCTCGGCGTCGTCGGCTGTCTGACCGACGATCGGCTTGGCCGGCCTGGGCCGGCGGGAACACACAGTTTCTGGCACAAGCCAGGAACGCTTCGGGGCACACTCGTCCCGAAGCGTGCCGCCGACTCTAACAGCTTCACAGGGCGTGTCCGCAGTGCGTGTGGGTTTTCCGGACGAAGGTTGGTCCGCGGGGTCGATCGACTTGTGCTTCTCGCTCCGGAACCTTGACAGATAGCCCTACCGTTTCTCATTTTCCTGGCCCCCACCGGATCGCACTTAGCCTGCTAAACGCACTGTGATCAGGGAGCGTGTTCAGGAGCTCGAAGCGGCGAGGGCGCCCGCCATGCCGAGGAGCACGACGCCGGTGCCGCGGTCGACGTTGCGAGTCGCCCGGCGGGACAGCCGGAACGACTTCACGAGCGCGCCCGCACCGATGTAGGTCGCGCCCGCGACGAACTCGGCGAGCAGGTAGACGGTGCCGAGAATCGCGATCCGGGCGGAAAAGGAGCCATGAGCTGCGTCGATGAACTGGGGCACGAACGCGGTGAAGATGAGGATCGCCTTCGGATTCGTGATCGCGACGACGAATTCCTTCCTCGCGATCCGCGGCGCCGGTACGGATTCAGTGCTTCGCGGGGCCTGGACATGCGCGGTTCGCCCGGTACGGAACGTCGACCACAGCAGACGCCCGCCGAGCCAGACCAGATAGGCGACGCCCGCCCATTTGATCACCGTGAGTGCAAGCTCGGAAGCCGCGAGGAGCTGTCCGAGCCCCGCGGCGACTGCCGCGATCAATACCGTGAATGCGGCCAATCGGCCTAACAGACCGGCGAGCCCTTTCCAGACTCCCTGTGTCATGCCGTGATGCAGGCCGAGCAGATTGTTCGCCCCTGGCGTAAAAGCCACGAGCACCGCCGCTCCGAAAAAGACCACCGCCCAAGTCATCGGCCACCTCCTCCCCCACCGTATCGGCGACCGCGAGCGCGTTTAGCGGGCTAATCGCGCTCTTTCGCGCCGGGAACCGGCGGAGGCGCGAAGGCCGAATAGTCGGGTGTCTGCGGCTGCGGCTCCGGTGGGAGGACCGTGATGGAGATGCCGTCCTTCGGTGTGGGCATGTCCGCGAGCCCCGGATCACCGCTCACCGGGAACTCGTTCTCCTGGACGCGGTGGCTCATGACAGCCGCGCCCGCAGCGGCGACCGTCGCGGCGAAGAGGGCCCACATACCCGCTCCCAAGCTCTGGCTCACCTCGATGCCCTCTCCCATCTGCCGTCCGTATCCCAGCGTGGCGACACTGATGACGACTCCGGCCAGGAAGACCGCCGCGATGGTGGTGAGCCATCTGTCCAAAGCGCCCGGACGTTGGAGCCCGGCTACGCGCGCGCTGACGACGGTGGCCGCCAGGAGGATTGTCGCGGCGATCAGGAGCGGGATACCGACAGGCGACGTCGAGGTGGTGAAGGTGGGTTGGCCGACCTGATTCACCGTCATGTCCCACGCGCCTTGCACGAACACGAGCACGACCTGCTCGCTGGAATCGAAGCCGAGCCGATGCTCGGTGTTGACGAGTGGGAAGAAGCAACCCATGAGGGTCAGCACCAGGGCCAGAGCGGACAGTCCCGCTGCGACGAGCCTGCGAGGCTCAAGCCGGCCGGACCGCTTTGGTTCGTCCGTGGGATCCATGGGACCTGAAACCGATACGACCATCGGTGGGGCGTCCGGCTGCTGTTGAAAGGGCTGCGGATCCTGCCCAGGAGGTATGGCCACCTGACAATCCTTCCAGCTCAGGACCCCTGCCGCCACGCTCGCGGTTCCGGTGGCCGACGTGCGTTTAGCGGGCTAACCGCGATCCGGGCGGCGGGCACCTGGGCGACCAGCGGAGCGCGTTTAGCCCGCTAAACGCGGGTCGGGGCTGAAAAGGCTGTCCGCGGCCGGGATCGCGATTAGGGGGCTAAACGCAAGTCGACGGGAGCGCCGGGCGAAAGGGGCCAGATCGCGGTTAGGCCGCTAAACGCAGGTCGGCGGCGGAGTGAGCGCAAGCGAAAGGCCCGCCGGGCGGAGCCGGGCGGGCCTTTCGGTGAAGCTGAGGCTCCCGCAGCGAAGCGGAGGGAGCCGGGTGAAGCGGGAGCGAGCTCAGAGCGTGGTGGCGGAGCCACCGGCGGCGGCGAGCTTCTCCTTGGCGGAGCCGGAGAAAGCGTCGGCGGTGACGTCCAGCTTGACGCCGTTCACGTCGCCGTTGCCGAGCACCTTCACGAGCTTGCCCTTGCGGACCAGACCGTTCGCGACGAGCTCCTCGGCGCCGACCTTGCCACCGTCCGGGAAGACGCGGGCGATGTCGCCCACGTTCACCGGCTGGTACTCGGTGCGGAACCGGTTCTTGAAGCCACGCAGCTTCGGCAGCCGCATGTGGATGGGCATCTGCCCACCCTCGAAACCGGCGGGCACGTTCTTCCGGGCCTTGGTGCCCTTGGTACCGCGACCGGCGGTCTTGCCCTTCGAGCCCTCACCACGGCCGACGCGGATCTTGTCGCGCTTCGCGCCCGGAGCCGGACGAAGGTGGTGGATCTTGATGGCAGTCATGCCTTGACCTCCTCGACCTCCACCAGGTGGCGGACGGTGTGGATAAGGCCGCGCACCTCGGGAGTGTCATCACGCACGACGCTCTGGCGGATCTTGCGCAGCCCGAGGGTGCGCAGCGACTCGCGGTGAGCGTGCTTCGTGCCGATCTTGCTCTTGACCTGGGTCACCTTGAGCTGAGTCATGTCAGACCCCCTGGCCGGCACGCTGGCGCAGCATCCGAGCCGGGGCGACGTCCTCGAGCGGGAGACCACGGCGGGCCGCGACCTCTTCGGGACGCTGCAGGCCCTTCAGGGCCGCCACGGTCGCGTGCACGATGTTGATCGCGTTGTCGGAGCCGAGCGACTTCGACAGCACGTCGTGGACACCCGCGCACTCCAGGACCGCGCGCACCGGGCCACCGGCGATGACACCGGTACCGGCCGAGGCCGGACGGAGCAGCACGACACCGGCGGCTTCCTCACCCTGGATCGGGTGGGGGATGGTGCCGGCGACGCGGGGAACGCGGAAGAAGTTCTTCTTCGCTTCCTCGACGCCCTTGGCGATGGCCGCGGGAACTTCCTTGGCCTTGCCGTAGCCGACGCCGACCTGACCGTCGCCGTCACCGACGACCACCAGAGCGGTGAAGCTGAAGCGACGACCACCCTTGACGACCTTGGCGACGCGGTTGATCGTCACGACCTTCTCGAGGTGCGGGGTCTTTTCCTGGCCGGCCCCGCCACGGCCGCTGTCGCGCCGGTCCCGGCGGTCGCGACGGTCATTGCGGTCGTTGCCGCCCTGCCCGCCGGGTCCGCCCTGGCCGCCGCCGAATTGCCGTGTACGTCCCGGCATCAGGCTTTCCTTCCATTCACGAGCATCTGCATCAGAACTCCAACCCCGCCTCACGGGCAGCGTCGGCGAGCGCCGCGATGCGGCCGTGGTAGGCGTTGCCACCACGGTCGAACACCACGGTCGAGACGCCGGCGTTCTTGGCGCGGGCGGCGACGAGCTCCCCGACCTTGGCGGCCTTGGCCTTCTTGTCGCCTTCCAGCGCGCGAACGTCCGCCTCGAGGGTGGACGCCGACGCCAGGGTCTTGCCGGCGAGGTCGTCGATCAGCTGCACGGCGATGTGCCGCGACGAACGCTTGACGACCAGGCGCGGACGCTGGTCCGTGCCGTTGATCTTCTTGCGAAGGCGGAAGTGCCGACGGGCCTTCGCGACGCGGCGGCGGGTCGAGATGTCCTTGCCGACCGGCTTGCGCTTCGTAGTCGTGTCGCTCATGATCACTTACCCGTCTTTCCGACCTTGCGGCGGATCTTCTCACCCTCGTAGCGCAGGCCCTTGCCCTTGTACGGGTCCGGGCGGCGCAGCTTGCGGATGACCGCGGCGATCTGGCCGACCTTCTGCTTGTCGATGCCCGAGACCGAGAACCGGGTGGGGGTCTCGACCTTGAAGGTGATGCCTTCCGGGGCCTCGATCTTCACCGGGTGGCTGTAGCCGAGGGCGAACTCGAGGTCCGAGCCCTTGGCCTGCACGCGGTAACCGACACCGTGGATCTCGAGCTTCTTCTCGTAGCCCTCGGTCACACCGACGACGAGGTTGTTGACCAGCGTCCGGGTGAGACCGTGCAGGGCACGGCTGGTGCGCTCCTCGTCGGGACGCTTCACCTGCAGCGTGCCGTCTTCGGCGCGCTCCACGGTGATCGGCTCGGCGATGGTGTGCTCAAGGGTGCCCTTGGGCCCCTTGACCTTGATCTGCTGACCTTCGATGGTCACCTCGACCCCGGAGGGGACGGCGACCGGCAGCTTTCCAATGCGTGACATGTCTTTGCCCCCTTCCTTACCAGACGTAGGCGAGGACTTCGCCGCCCACGCTGTTGCGCTTGGCCTGACGGTCGGTCTGGAGGCCGGACGACGTCGAGATGATCGCGACGCCGAGGCCACCGAGAACCGACGGCAGTTCGGTCGATTTTGCGTAGACCCGCAGGCCGGGCTTGGACACGCGGCGGAGGCCGGCGATGCTGCGCTCACGGTTGGGGCCGTACTTCAGCTCCACGACGAGGTTCTTGTGCTTCTCGCCCGGCTCGTCGCGGTAGCCCGAGATGTAGCCTTCGCGCTTGAGGATCTCGGCGATGTTCGCCTTGATCTTCGAGTGGGGAAGCACGACCTCGTCGTGGTAAGCCGAGTTCGCGTTACGCAGACGGGTCAAGAAGTCTGCGATGGGGTCGGTCATCGTCATGGTGACCTGTCAACCTTTCTCGCCCTGGTTCCCTGCAATCGCTGCAAGGCCTGTGGCGAAGTGGGAGTTAAAAAAGACTCTTACCAGCTGGACTTGCGGACGCCGGGCAGCTCGCCCGCGTGTGCCATCTCGCGAAGGCAGATCCGGCAGAGCCCGAACTTGCGGAACACCGAGTGCGGGCGACCGCACCGCTGGCAGCGCGTGTAACCGCGAACCTTGAACTTCGGCGTCTTCGCGGCCTTGTGGACCAGTGCTTTCTTGGCCATCGACTCAGTTCTCCTTGAACGGGAAGCCGAGCTTGCGAAGCAGCGCGCGGCCCTCGTCGTCGGTGTTGGCGGTGGTGACGACAGTGACGTCCATACCGCGCGGGCGGTCGATGGCGTCCGGGTCGATCTCGTGGAACATGGACTGCTCGTTGAGACCGAACGTGTAGTTGCCGTTGCCGTCGAACTGCTTCGGCGAAAGCCCGCGGAAGTCACGGATACGCGGCAGCGCGATGGTCAGCAGCCGGTCGAGGAACTCCCACATCCGGTCGCCGCGCAGCGTGACGCGCGCGCCGATCGGCTGGCCCTCGCGCAGCTTGAACTGCGCGATGGACTTGCGAGCCTTGCGGACCTCGGGCTTCTGCCCGGTGATCGCGGCCAGGTCGCGGATGGCGCCTTCGATCAGCTTGCTGTCACGGGCGGCGTCACCGACACCCATGTTCACGACGACCTTGACGACGCCCGGGATCTGGTGGACGTTCTCGAAGGAGAACTCCTGCTGGAGCTGTCCCTTGATCTCCTCGCGGTACCGCACCTTGAGGCGCGGGGCGATCTTCTCTGCGGTGGTCATGATCAGATGTCCTTACCGTTCCGGCGCGAGACCCGGACCTTCTTGCCGTCCTCGCCGATGCGGTAGCCCACCCGGGTCGGCTTGCCGTCGGAGTCGACGACCATCACGTTCGAGACGTGGATGGGCGCTTCCTGCGTGACGATGCCGCCGGACTGCGCGCCGCGCTGGGTCTGGGAGATCCGCGTGTGCTTCTTGATCCGGTTCACGCCCTCGACCAGCACGCGCTCGCGCTCGGGGTAGGCCTGGATGACCTTGCCCTTGGCACCCTTGTCCTTGCCGGCGATGACGACGACCGTGTCGCCCTTCTTCACCTTCATGCTCTACAACACCTCCGGCGCGAGCGAAATGATCTTCATGAACTTTCGGTCGCGCAGCTCGCGGCCGACCGGCCCGAAGATGCGGGTGCCGCGGGGCTCATTGTCGTTCTTGATGAGCACAGCAGCGTTCTCGTCGAAGCGGATGTAAGAACCGTCCGGACGACGGCGCTCCTTGCGCGTGCGAACGATGACCGCCTTGACGACGTCACCCTTCTTCACGCCCGCAGCCGGCATGGCGTCCTTCACGGTGGCGACGATGATGTCGCCGATGCCCGCGTAGCGCCGCCCCGAGCCGCCGAGAACGCGGATGCAAAGGATCTCCTTCGCGCCCGTGTTGTCGGCAACCCGAAGCCGCGACTCCTGCTGGATCACGTCTACTCCTGTATGTCGCGCTGGTTCTCGCGTCGAATCGCGAGCCTTGCGGAACTAAGGGACTCAAAAAGAGCCCTACTTACTTGGCCTTCTCCACGATCTGCACCAGACGCCAGCGCTTGGTCGCCGACAGCGGGCGGGTCTCCATCAGGGTGACCCGGTCGCCCACGCCCGCCTCGTTGTTCTCGTCGTGCACCTTGACCTTGCTGGTGCTGCGGAGAACCTTGGCGTAACGACGGTGCTTCTTGCGGTCCTCGAGCTCGACCACGATCGTCTTGTTCATCTTGTCCGAGACGACGTAACCCTCACGGACCTTGCGGTCGTTGCGGGGGGCCGCCTCAGCGTTGGGCTGCTCGCTCATGCGGCACCTTCACTCTCGGCGTCAGGGGAAACGGACAGGCCGAGTTCACGCTCGCGCATGACCGTGTAGATCCGCGCGATGTCCGTACGGACGGTGCGCAGACGGCGGTTGTTGTCGAGCTGTCCGGTCGCCATCTGGAAACGGAGGTTGAAGAGCTCCTCCTTGTATTCCTTCAGACGCAGAACGAGCTCTTCCGCGGTGAGCTCACGCAGCTCCGATGCCTGGGCGGCACCTGCCTTCGCCATCAGAACTCACCACCTTCACGGGTCACGATGCGGCACTTCATGGGCAGCTTGTGGATCGCGCGACGGAGCGCCTCGCGGGCGGTCTCCTCGTTCGGGAACGAGATCTCGAACATCACGCGGCCCGGCTTCACGTTGGCGATCCACCACTCGGGCGAACCCTTACCGGAACCCATGCGGGTTTCCGCCGGCTTCTTGGTCAGCGGGCGGTCCGGGTAGATGGTCGTCCACACCTTGCCGCCACGCTTGATGTGACGCGTCATGGCGATACGAGCGGACTCGATCTGCCGGTTGGTCACGTAGCTGTGCTCAAGCGCCTGGATGCCGTACTCGCCGAAGTTCACCTTCGTACCGCCCTTGGCGGCACCGTGGCGCTTCGGGGAGTGCTGCTTCCGGTGCTTGACCCTGCGCGGGATGAGCACGTGTCAGCCCTCCGTCTTTTCTGCAGTCTCAGCAGCCGGGGCCTCGGTGGCCGCGGGGGTGGTGTCGTCGCTCTTGGCGGCGGCAGCGGCCCGGCCGGCTTCGGTCGAGGTCGGCGTCGTGCCCGACGAGCCGGAACGGCGCGGTCGGGACGGACGGTCACCACGGTCACGGCGCGGGGCGCGCTCGGCGGCCGCGGCGGCGTCACGCGCCTCCTTGGCCTTGAGGCCACCCACGAGCTCGCCCTTGTAGATCCACACCTTCACGCCGATGCGACCGAACGTCGTCTTGGCCTCGAAGAAGCCGTAGTCGATGTCGGCGCGCAGGGTGTGCAGCGGGACGCGGCCATCGCGGTAGTGCTCGGAGCGGGACATCTCGGCACCACCGAGACGACCGCCGCACTGCACGCGGATGCCCTTGACCTGCGGCGAGCGCATCGAGGTCTGGATCGCCTTGCGCATCGCGCGGCGGAACGCCACACGGTTGCTCAGCTGCTCCGCGACACCCTGCGCGACGAGCTGGGCGTCGGCCTCGGGGTTCTTGACCTCGAGGATGTTCAGCTGAACCTGCTTGGCGGTCAGCTTCTCCAGCGCGCCGCGGATGCGGTCGGCCTCCGCGCCGCGGCGGCCGATGACGATGCCCGGCCGGGCGGTGTGGATGTCGACGCGGACCCGGTCACGGGTGCGCTCGATCTCGACCTTGGAGATCCCGGCGCGCTCCATGCCCGTGGACAGCAGCTTCCGGATCTTGACGTCCTCGGCCACGTACTCCGCGTACTGCTTGTCGGCGTACCAACGCGACTTCCAGTCCGTGGTGATACCCAGGCGGAAGCCGTGCGGGTTGATCTTCTGGCCCACTACCGGCCACCTGCCTTCTTCTTGCCCTGTGCCTTCTTGGCCTCGGCCTTCGGACGCGACTCCACCTCGACGGTGATGTGGCTGGTCCGCTTGCGGATCCGGTACGCGCGGCCCTGGGCCCGCGGACGGATGCGCTTGAGGGTCGGGCCCTCGTCGGCGTAGGCGTTCTTGACCCAGAGGGTGTCCGGGTCGAGATCGAGGTTGTTCTCGGCGTTGGCCATGGCGCTGGCGAGCACCTTCGCGACCGGCTCGCTTGCCGCCTGCGGGGCGAACTGGAGCACGGCCAAGGCGTCGGCGGCGCTACGTCCCTTGATCAGCTCGATCACCCGGCGCACCTTGGTAGGCGAGTCCCGGACGAAGCGAGCCCGCGCGTAAGCCGTCGGCAAAGCCTCGGCCACGTCGTTCTGGGCGTTCATCGCTAGCTTCCTTGTTCTCTCGTGCCCGCTCAGCGGCGGCGCGACTTGCGGTCGTCCTTGATGTGGCCCTTGAAGGTCCGAGTCGGCGCGAATTCGCCCAACTTGTGACCCACCATCGCCTCGGTGACGAACACCGGGACGTGCTTGCGGCCGTCGTGCACAGCGATCGTGTGACCCAGGAAATCCGGGATGATCGTGGAGCGACGCGACCACGTCTTGATCACGGTCTTCTTGCCCGACTCGTTGAGAGCGTCCACCTTCTTGAGCAGGTGGTCGTCCACGAAGGGGCCCTTTTTAAGGCTACGTGGCATGTTCTTCTACCTCCCTGCTCAGCGCTTCTTGCCGGTACGCCGGCGGCGGACGATCATGGCGTCGGAGGCCTTGCGGCGGCGGGTGCGGCCTTCGGGCTTTCCGTTCGGGTTCACCGGGTGGCGACCACCGGAGGTCTTACCCTCACCACCACCGTGCGGGTGGTCGACCGGGTTCATGACGACACCACGGACGGTGGGGCGCTTGCCGCGCCAGCGGTTACGGCCCGCCTTGCCCCAGTTGATGTTGGAGTGCTCGGAGTTGCCGACCTCGCCGATGGTGGCGCGGTTGCGCACGTCGACGTTGCGGATCTCGCCCGAGGGGAGACGAAGCTGGGCGTAAGGCCCGTCCTTCGCCACCAGCTGCACCTTGGCACCGGCGGACCGCGCCATCTTCGCGCCGCCACCGGGGCGGAGCTCGATCGCGTGGATCACGGTGCCGACCGGGATGTTGCGCAGCGGCAGGTTGTTACCCGGCTTGATGTCGGCGCGGGGGCCGTTCTCGACCGTGTCACCCTGCTTGAGCTTCTCCGGGGCGATGATGTAGCGCTTCTCGCCGTCGGCGTAGTGCAGCAGCGCGATACGAGCGGACCGGTTGGGGTCGTACTCGATGTGCGCGACCTTGGCGGGAACGCCGTCCTTGTCGTTCCGGCGGAAGTCGATCAGCCGGTACGCGCGCTTGTGGCCACCACCCTTGTGCCGGGTGGTGATCTTGCCGCTGGAGTTACGGCCGCCGGACTTGCTCAGCGGACGCAGCAGCGACTTCTCCGGGGTGGACCGAGTGATCTCGGCGAAGTCGGAGACGCTGGAACCGCGACGACCCGGGGTCGTCGGCTTGTACTTGCGGATGCCCATGTGTCAGCTCAGTCCTTTACGCGGTGGGTCCGCCGAAGATCTCGATCGGCTTGCTCTCAGCCGAAAGAGTCACGATGGCGCGCTTGGTGTCCTTGCGCTTGCCGAAGCCGGCGCGAGTCCGCTTACGCTTGCCCTGGCGGTTGGCCGTGTTGACGCTGACCACCTTGACGCCGAACACCTTCTCGACCGCGATCTTGATCTGGGTCTTGTTGGCGTCCGGGCGGACGATGAACGTGTACTTGTGGTCCTCGAGCAGCCCGTAGGACTTCTCGGAGATCACCGGCGCGAGCAAGATGTCGCGGGGATCGGGGATGGCGATCGCACTCACTGCTCGTCACTCCCTTCAACCTCGCTCGACCGCGCGCTGGCCTTCGCGCCCTTGCCCCGGACGGGACCGGCGACGAACACGTCGTAAGCGGCCTTGGTGAACACCACGTCGTCGTTGACCAACACGTCGTAGGTGTTGAGCTGGTCGGGCGTGATGATGTGGACCTCGGCCAGGTTGCGCACGGAGTTCCAGCTCAGCTCGTCGTCGCGGTGCAGGACCACGAGAACGCGCTTGGCCTGGGTCACCGCGGCGATGGCGGCCTTGGCGGACTTGGTGGACGGCTTCTCGCCGGTCACCAGTTCGGTGACGACGTGCAGCTGTCCGGCACGGGCCCGGTCGGAGAGGGCGCCACGCAGGGCGGCGGCCTTCATCTTCTTCGGGGTCCGCTGGGTGTAGTCACGCGGCGTGGGGCCGTGGACGACGCCACCACCGGTGAACTGCGGCGCACGGGTCGAACCCTGGCGGGCGCGGCCGGTGCCCTTCTGGCGGTACGGCTTCTTGCCACCACCGCGGACTTCACCGCGGGTCTTGGTGTCATGCGTGCCCTGGCGGGCGGCGGCCAGCTGGGCCACCACGACCTGGTGCATGAGGGGCACGTTGGCCTGCACGTCGAAGATCTCCGAGGGGAGCTCGACCGTGCCGTCGGCTTTACCGGCCGGGGTCTTCAGCTCGACGCTGGTCATGTTCAGTTACCACCCTTCGCGGCGCTGCGAACGAACAGCAGGCCGCCCTTGGGACCGGGCACGGCGCCCTTGATCAGCAGCAGGCCGTCCTCGGCACGCACCGCGTGCACGGTCAGGTTCTGCGTGGTGACCCGGTCGTTGCCCATCCGGCCCGCCATGCGCAGGCCCTTGAAGACGCGGCCCGGGGTGGCGCAGCCACCGATCGAGCCGGGCTTGCGGTGCACGGCCTGGGCACCGTGGCTCGCGCCCTGGCCCTTGAAGCCGTGACGCTTCATGACACCGGCGTAGCCCTTGCCCTTGCTGGTACCGGTCACGTCGACCTCGATACCGGCCTCGAACACCTCGGCGGTGATCTCCTGGCCGACCTCGTAGGTCTCGGCGTCGGTGGTACGCAGCTCCGCAAGGTAACGGCGCGGGGTCACGCTCGCCTTGTCGAAGTGGCCGGTGCGCGGCTTGTTGACCCGGCGCGGGTCGACCGCGCCGAAAGCCAGCTGCACGGCCTTGTAGCCGTCGTTCTCCTGGGTCCGAACCTGGGTGACCACGTTCGGCCCGGCCTGCACGACGGTCACCGGGACGACCCGGTTGTTCTCGTCGAAGACCTGGGTCATGCCGAGCTTGGTGCCCAGGATGCCCTTCACTTGCCTGTCAGACATGAGTCTCTTACTCTCCGCCGCTCGCCAGCCGCTGCTACTGGATGTTGACGTCGACGCTCGCCGGCAGGTCGATGCGCATGAGCGCGTCGACCGTCTTCGGCGTCGGGTCGAGGATGTCGATCAGACGCTTGTGCGTGCGCATCTCGAAGTGCTCGCGCGAGTCCTTGTACTTGTGCGGCGAGCGGATGACGCAGTAAACGTTCTTCTCGGTGGGCAGCGGCACCGGCCCGACAACACGGGCGCCGGTGCGCGTGACCGTCTCGACGATCTTGCGCGCCGAGGTGTCGATCGCCTCGTGGTCGTAGGCCTTGAGCCGGATGCGGATCTTCTGTCCCGCCATGGTGGCTGCTCGTTCCTTGTCGTCTCGTGCCGCTTTTGTCTTTTCAAACCTCAGTCCGACTGAGGTTTTCCCAGTTCAACGGCCCTGTCCCCGGTCCACGCGGTCGGGCGTGTCGAGCCCGACGCACAGACGGATCCCGCGGGATCTTCGTCTTGCCTGGTCTTCCTCAACGTGAGGAGGCATCGAGCCGGCGGAAATGCTTGGATCGCCGTCTCAAACGCCCTTGCCCGCTAGCCTCACCCGAAGGAAGTGCTCCGCGGACCGTGGCCGCTCATACCAGGGCGGCCGGAACCCCGAAGGATTCGGCCGCCCCAGGACGAGCAACCTGAATAGTGTCGCACACGTGATTTGACGCCCCTAACCCGGGGGTGTATTGCCCCCGGGCGGGGCGTCTAAATCACTTGATGATCTTGGTGACCTGGCCGGCGCCGACGGTCCGTCCACCCTCACGGATGGCGAAACGCAGGCCCTCGTCCATGGCGACCGGCTGGATCAGCACAACGCTGATGTCCGTGTTGTCGCCCGGCATGACCATCTCGACACCCTCCTTGAGGGTGACGACGCCGGTCACGTCCGTGGTACGGAAGTAGAACTGCGGGCGGTAGTTGTTGAAGAACGGGGTGTGACGGCCACCCTCGTCCTTCGACAGGATGTAGACCGAGCCCTCGAACTCCGTGTGCGGGGTGGTGGTGCCCGGCTTCACGACGACCTGGCCGCGCTCGACGTCCTCGCGCTTGATACCGCGGACCAGCAGACCGACGTTGTCGCCGGCCTCACCCTGGTCGAGCAGCTTGCGGAACATCTCGACACCGGTGACGGTGGTCTTGGTCGACTTCTCCTTGATGCCGACGATCTCGACCTCTTCGTTCACGTTGACGCGGCCACGCTCGATACGGCCGGTCACGACCGTGCCACGGCCGGTGATCGTGAAGACGTCTTCGATCGGCATCAGGAACGGCTTGTCGAGCTCGCGCACCGGGTCCGGCACGTTCTCGTCGACGGCTTCCATCAGCTCGAGAACGCTCTCGCCCCACTTGGCGTCGCCCTCGAGGGCCTTCAGGCCGGAGACCTTGATGACCGGAGCGTCGTCACCCGGGAAGTCCTGGGAGGACAGCAGCTCGCGGACCTCGAGCTCGACGAGCTCCAGGATCTCCTCGTCGTCGACCATGTCGGCCTTGTTCAGCGCGACCACGATGTAGGGCACGCCGACCTGCTTCGCGAGCAGCACGTGCTCACGGGTCTGCGGCATCGGGCCGTCGGTCGCCGCGACCACGAGGATCGCGCCGTCCATCTGCGCCGCACCGGTGATCATGTTCTTGATGTAGTCCGCGTGACCGGGGGCGTCCACGTGGGCGTAGTGACGCTTCTCGGTCTGGTACTCGACGTGCGAGATGTTGATCGTGATACCGCGCTGCTTCTCTTCCGGCGCGTTGTCGATCTGGTCGAACGCCGAAGCGGTGTTCAGCTCGGGGTACTTGTCGTGCAGAACCTTGGTGATCGCCGCGGTCAGAGTGGTCTTACCGTGGTCGACGTGACCGATGGTCCCGATGTTGACGTGCGGCTTGGTCCGCTCGAATTTCGCCTTCGCCACTGGAATGTCCTCCTGGACTGTTTTGCTTACTCACCGGCCAACGTGGCTGTCGGACGGGGATTCGTTTCTTGACGGATGCTGCGGACGTTCAGGAGTGTTCCTTATGCCCGCGAGCGGACGGGAACTACTCCCCCGTCGCCTTCGCGATGATTTCCTTCGCGACGTTCGCGGGAACCTCGGCGTAGGAGTCGAACACCATGGAGTAGTTGGCACGTCCCTGCGTACGCGAACGCAGGTCGCCGACGTAACCGAACATCTCCGACAGCGGGACCAGTGCCTTGACGACACGGGTACCGGCGCGCTCCTCCATGGCCTGGATCTGGCCACGGCGGGAGTTGAGGTCGCCGATCACATCGCCCATGTAGTCCTCGGGCGTGGTGACCTCGACGGCCATCAGCGGCTCGAGGATGACCGGACCGGCCTTCTTCGCGGCTTCCTTCATCGCCATGGAACCGGCGATCTTGAAGGCCATTTCCGAAGAGTCGACCTCGTGGTACGCGCCGTCCAACAAGGTGAACTTCAACCCGACGAGCGGGTAGCCGGCCAGCACGCCGTACTGCATGGCGTCCTGCGCGCCCGCGTCGACCGACGGGATGTACTCCCGCGGCACGCGGCCACCGGTGACCTTGTTGTCGAACTCGTAGAGGGCACCGTCGGTGGACTCGAGCGGCTCGAGCTTGACGATGACCTTCGCGAACTGACCGGAACCACCGGTCTGCTTCTTGTGCACGTAGTCGAGCTTCTCGACCGTCTTGCGCACCGTCTCGCGGTAGGCGACCTGCGGCTTACCGATGTTCGCCTCGACCTTGTAGTCGGACTTCATGCGGTTGACCAGCACCTCGAGGTGCAGCTCGCCCATACCGGCGATGATCGTCTGGCCGGTGTCCTCGTCCAGGTTGACCTGGAACGTCGGGTCCTCTTCGGCCAGCTTCTGGATCGCCAGGGACAGCTTCTCCTGGTCGGCCTTGGTCTTCGGCTCGATCGCGACGCGGATGACCGGCGCCGGGAACGTCATCGACTCGAGGACGACCGGGTTCTGCGGGTCGGCGAGGGTGTCACCGGTGGTGGTGTCCTTCAGGCCGATGACCGCGTAGATGTGGCCGGCCTGGGCCTCGTCGACCGGGTTCTCCTTGTTGGAGTGCATCTGGAAGAGCTTCCCGATGCGCTCCTTGCGCTCCTTGGTGGCGTTGATCAGCTGCGCGCCGGAGGCGACCTTGCCCGAGTACACCCGGATGTAGGTCAGCTTGCCGAAGAACGGGTGCGCGGCGATCTTGAACGCCAGAGCGGAGAACGGCTCCTCGACGGACGGCTTCCGGGTGACGGGGGTCTCGCCGTCGGGCAGCGTGCCCTCGACGGCCGGGACGTCCAGCGGCGACGGAAGGTAGTCGATGACCGCGTCGAGCATGGGCTGAACGCCCTTGTTCTTGAACGCGGAACCGGTGAGCACCGGGTACGCCTCGCGGGCGACGGTGAGCTTCCGGATGCCGGCCTTGATCTCGGCCTCGGTCAGCTCCTCGCCCTCGAGGAACTTCTCCATCAGGGAGTCGTCGGTCTCGGCGACGGCCTCGACCAGCTTCTCCCGGTACTCGGCCGCCTTGTCGGCGAGCTCGGCCGGGATGTCCTCGACGGCGTAGTCCTCGCCCTTCTGGACCTCGCCGCGCCAGGTCAGCGCCTTCATGCGGACCAGGTCGACGACGCCTTCGAATTCGCTCTCGGCGCCGATCGGCAGCTGGATGACCAGCGGGCGGGCGCCGAGGCGCTCCTCGATGGTGCGGACGGTGAAGTAGAAGTCCGCGCCGAGCTTGTCCATCTTGTTGACGAAGCAGATACGAGGAACCTCGTACTTGTCCGCCTGACGCCAGACCTGCTCGGACTGCGGCTCGACACCTTCCTTGCCGTCGAAGACCGCGACGGCACCGTCGAGCACGCGGAGCGAGCGCTCCACCTCGACGGTGAAGTCGACGTGGCCCGGCGTGTCGATGATGTTGATCTGGTGATCGGCCCAGAAAGTGGTGGTGGCAGCCGAGGTGATGGTGATACCCCGCTTCTGCTCCTCCTCCATCCAGTCCATGGTGGCGGCGCCATCGTGGACTTCACCGATCTTGTAGTTGACCCCGGTGTAGAACAGGATCCGCTCGGTGGTGGTGGTCTTACCGGCGTCGATGTGGGCCATGATGCCGATGTTGCGGACCTTGTTCAGGTCGGTCAGCACTTCACGTGCCACGAGAGTGTTCCCCTGTCTCAAAATTGGGGCCCGGCAAGGCTTTGATCGGCAGCCGGGCGGTCATCACCAGCGGTAGTGCGCGAAGGCCTTGTTGGACTCGGCCATCTTGTGGGTGTCCTCACGCCGCTTCACGCTGGCGCCGAGGCCGTTGCTCGCGTCGAGAAGCTCGTTCTGCAGACGCTCGATCATGGTCTTCTCGCGACGGGCCTGCGAGAAGGAGACCAGCCAGCGGAGCGCGAGGGTCGTGGAGCGGCCCGGCTTGACCTCGATCGGCACCTGGTAGGTGGCACCACCGACGCGGCGGCTCTTCACCTCGATGGTGGGCTTCACGTTGTCGAGGGCGCGCTTCAGCGTGACGACCGGGTCGGTGCCGGTCTTCTCGCGAGCGCCTTCGAGGGCGCCGTAGACGATGCGCTCGGCCAGGGACCGCTTGCCGTCCTTCAGCACCTTGTTCACCAGCTGGGTGACCAGCGGGGATGCGTAGACGGGGTCAGAGATCAGCGGCCGCTTCGGGGCCGGACCCTTGCGGGGCATTAGCTCTTCTCCTTCTTCGCGCCGTACCGGCTGCGCGCCTGCTTACGGTTCTTGACACCCTGGGTGTCGAGCGAACCGCGGATGATCTTGTAGCGGACACCCGGCAGGTCCTTCACACGACCACCGCGCACGAGCACCATCGAGTGCTCCTGCAGGTTGTGGCCTTCACCGGGAATGTAGGCGGTGACCTCGATGCCGCTGGTCAGCTTCACACGAGCGACCTTGCGAAGCGCCGAGTTCGGCTTCTTGGGGGTTGTGGTGTACACGCGAGTGCACACGCCACGCCGCTGCGGGCTCCCCTTGAGGGCCGCGGTCTTCTGCTTGGCAGCCTTGTCCTGGCGGCCCTTACGGACCAGCTGCTGGATCGTGGGCAATGGACCAGCTTTCTGTTCGCGATCTTGCTACTACGTGTTGTCTCCGGCCCCCGCGGTCGGGCGTGTCGGCCCGCGTCACGGTCTCGCGACCGGTAACTTCCCGTAGGGATTTTCCGTCGGATCCCGCGTGGGCGAAGCCGGTGGACCGGATGCCTGAGCACCCCGTCCATGCCGCACGGCACACGGGACGGCCCGACGCCTGCCGGGCACGGTCTCCAAAGATACCCGGCCACTTCCGGACCGGCCAAGTCGGGGGGTCGATAACTATATCGTGCCGGGCGTCACGCCGCGGCCACCCTGATGGAACGGCGTTTCGGGCCGTTTCATTCCTCGTCGGGCTTGGCTCATTCCTCGTCGGGCTTGGCGTGGTCCGCCCGGCCCGGATGCGGATCCCGGGAGAGGTCGATCAACGGATGCACGGGTGCCCCCTCCGGCGCCGCGTGACTCCCCCGCCTGGGTTCCTCGGTGCTTTCCTGCTGCTCGGCGTCCACGACGCCCTCCCCTCGCTGTACTGATACCGCCTTACTCGGCGGTCCACGCTACCTATTCCCCTAACGGGTGAGCCGGATGGATCCGGAAAGCACACCGTCGCGTCAAACCGGCGAATGGGTCACGATGACACCGGTCACAGTGATGACCGGACGACGCACCGCAAGCACGGGGAGGCTCCATGTCGGCCGAGTTCGAACAGCTCGTCGCGGAATTCGAGAAATTCCAATCCAGGATCAAACAGGCCGAGACGCAGTTCGCGAAGGTCGGCGAGATGCAGGGCGAACTGGCGGAACTGGAGTCGGTCGCGACGACACCGGACCGCTCCGTCACCGTCGTCGCGGGGCCGGGAGGGTCCGTGAAGGACATTCGCCTCAGCCCGGAAGCCCTTCGGCAGCAACCACAACAGCTCGCCGCCGCCATTCTGTCCACTTTGCACACCGCGGTGGCCGACGCGGCGCGGAAGCAGGCGGGGATCGTCGACGCGCAGTTCGGCGGGACCTTCCATTTGAACGTCGAAGAACAGGTCCTCGAAGCCCAAGCGGAAGCTTGGGGAACCACGGCGGGCGATCTGCGGTCTCAGATGTCGGAGGAGCCACCACAGGCCACCGTCCGCCGCCCTCGGAACGAGGACGACTTCAGCGAGGAGACGGTGCTGCGGCGGTCGGACGAACCGACTCCCGGACCGGCGCCGTCCGGTGGGAACTCGGCCGGTGACCAGTTCCTCAAGAACCTGTTCGACGAGGAGGATCACCGATGACCGGACCAGGCGCCGGCGGGCACGCGGTCAAGACGCAGGCTCTGACCGACTACGCGAACAAGCTCGGTTATTACAAGGAAGAGGCGGGCAAGTTCGGCGGCCTCGTCGACCAGGCCGACGTCACGGACAAGTCGTGGGGCCTGATCGGGCTCGCGGTGAAGCAGACCTACACCGGCAAGCTCGCCGATCTGCGGGAGCTGCTCGAACTGATGAAGACCGGGGTCGACGCGTTCTCCGGGAAGATGACCCAGGCTGCGTCGATCTACAACGGCTTCGAAAACGACGCGACGATCACCCTGGGGAAGTACGAAGCCAAGATCGACGGACCGAACTGAGCTGGGGGACGGCATGACCGACGAGAAGGCGAGCATCGCCGCCGGGGTCAAGATCACGGGTGACGACAGCTTCGGCAAGAACGCGCTCGACGCGGCGAAGAAGGTGCCGATCGCGGGTAAGGGCGTCACCACCGTCGCCAACGCCTACGACAAGTTCAGCGCCGCGCAAGGCCCGGGCGACCTGGTGGCCGCCGGCGGGCAGCTGGTGCAGGACGGTGCCGGGTTCATCGCGGGGGCGGGCGCGGATCTCGCGAGCTTCGTGCTCGACCCGGTGGGCTGGCTGGTCAGCAACGGCCTCAACATCCTGATCGAACTGATCCAGCCGCTGCAGGACGCGCTGCACTTCGTCACGGGTGACGGTCCGGCGCTCAAGACCGCGGCGGGCAACTTCGGCAACATCGCCAAGGGCTTCGTCACGCTGGCCGACGACTTCGTCAAGACCGGCGACGAGTCCTTGAAGGACTGGGTGGGCGACGCGGGCGACGCCGCCCGGAACGCGCTCGGCGACTTCGCCGTCGGCATCAAGGGCATCGGCAACAGCGCCGGGACGGTGGCCGAGACGCTGCAGATGTGGTCGATGGTGATGACCGTCATCGAAGAGGTCGTCAAATCGATCATCTCCGAGCTGGTCACCTGGGCCATCTACATCTGGCTGCCCGCGCTGGCCGCTTCCGTCGTCAGCCTCGGCTCGTCGGTGGCCGGCGCGATGACCGCGACGATCGCCAAGGCCGCGAGCGCGATGGGCAAGATCACCAAGCACCTCGGCAAGCTCGGCAAGCTGCTCGACAAGTTCATGGGCTTCATGCTCAAGTGGACGGACGACCTGGTCAAGCAGGGTTCGAAGCTGACGAAGGCCGGCAAGATCGGGATGACGCCCGGTCAGGAGAAGTCGATCGTCGGCGCGTTCGCCAAGGGATCCGGAACGCAGCTGGGCACCTTCGGCGATGCCGCGAAGGACGTTCTCAAGGGCGTGCCGAACCAGGCGATCAAGCAGGTGGTCGGGGTCAATCCCGCCGACCTGTCGAAGGGGTCGGCGTACCAGGGCAAGGCGGCTTTCGACGTCGCGAACAAGGCCATCGACAACACCAAGAACATCACCGCCGGGCAGGAGTACGGCCGCACCGGCGGTCGCCACAGTGAAGCGGAGACCCGCGAGAACCTCGACATGGACCAGTAGGGTCGCCCGATGGACGATCAGCTGGCCGGGCCGTGGCTCATCGCCGGTGGCTACACGCTGGCCCTGGCGCTACTGCTGCTCGGCGGGCGCTTCGACGGACGGCGGCCCACCGCGGCGGCCGTCAGCTACGCGCTTTGCGGGATCCTCGTCTCCGAGACGTCGCTGTATTGGCTCTCGGCGGGGTCCGGCAGCGCGGTGCCCGGCTGGCCGTGGTTCGCGTTCCCGCTGGTCATCGCCGCTCTGGCAGCGTGGCGGGGGTATCGGCAGAAGACGTGGGCCGGCAGGCTGGACGCGTCCGGTGAGCCGAGCTTCGGCGTGCTTCCCTCGCGCGGTATCGCCGTCAGCCACGCTTCGCCCGAGTCGGTGGAAACGGCGATCGAGTTCGACCACAACGGGCATCGACTGCTCGGGGTCGAGTACCGGCTCGGTGGCTCGGAGGGCTTCCCGGAGCTGGCCAGGACAGCCGACCTGAGTGATGGGACGTACGCCCTGATCCAGCTTCGGACGCCTGTCGTGCCGTCGGTCGTCATCACCCCCGCGGCGGGCGCCTTCGAGCCGGAGCGGTTCACACCGCTGGAGGACGCCCGGATCACGCGGAACACCGTCGGGGCGCCGAAGCCGGACGCCCTGCTCCAACGGTTCGAGACCGGCACGGGGTTCGACCGCCGGTTCACCGTGACGACGTCCGATCCGGAGTTCGCCGAGGCTCTGCTCTCCCCTGGCGTCCGCGCGCTGCTGGACGGCGATCCGTGGTTCCGGGTCCGCGAGGTCGCCTTCCACGGCGGTTCACTGTGGACCTCCGAAGCCGGGACGCTGACCGAAGAGATGATGTTCGCCGACTCGCGCCGCCTGGCCGTCCTGGCATCCGAAGTGGACTGGAGCGACGCGGATTTCAAGTCTGTCGTAACCGCTTCCGACACCAGCGACGCCGGATGGCTCGGCGGACGGCGGGGTCCGCTCGCCGGGCTCCGCGGCCCGCTCAACCGGCGCCGGGAAGCGGCGGGCCGTCAGCCGCTGTCGTCGCTGTCGCTGGTGGCGCGCACGGTCGTCGCGCTCGCGCTGGTGCTGCCGGGGCTGGCGCTCGCGGTGAACTCGCTGACCGCGTTGACCGGGCTCGCCCCCGAGGCGCGGCTCACCGTGACCGCGACCCTGCGGGCGGAGGCGAGCACGTCGAGCTGCACCGGCTGCGGCAACGGCAACCTGGTGGACGGCACCTACGAACTCGACGGCGAGACGCACGAGGTCAAGGACCTGCGGTGGATGTCGTTCGGGACGTTCCCGGAGCGGGGTGACGTCGTCGACATCGCCGTGACGCCGCTGTGGTGGCATCCGCTGATCGAGGGGAAGGACACCGGCGTCTTCCTGCTGCTGATCGGGCTGGCCCCCGTCCTCGCCGGTGCCCTCCTCACCAACGCCACCTTCCGCCCGCGCCCGCGTCGCGTTTAGCGGGCTAAACGCGATCCGGCACGGCCGGGGCCAGGGGCTTCGCGAAGTAGTAGTGCGCGAAGGGGTCGTCGTTGAAGGGCTCGACCTCCTCGTAGCCGAGGCGCGCGTACAGGGCCCTCGCCTCGACGAGGTCGCTACGGGTGTCGAGGCGGATGGTCGTGGCCCCGAGGCCGCGGGCGACCTCCTCGGCGGCGGCCACGAGCAGCGCCGCGCCGCCCTTGCCGCGCTCGGACTTCCGCAGGAAGACGCGTTTGAGTTCGGTGGTGTCGGGCGCGACGACCCGGAGCCCGGCGCAGCCTGCCAGCACCCCGTCCCGCCGCGCGAGGAGGAAGGCGCCGGTCGGCGGGACCATGTCCCGGCTGTGGTGCTCCTCCAGCGCGGCGTCGAGCTCCTCTTCGGTGACCTGGCGCTCGTAGTAGCGGGACGCGATCTCGTCCAGGTACTCGCGCAGCAGCTGAGCGGCGTCCGGGTGATCGACGGGGGTGACTTCGAAGCTCCAGGTCATGGCTACATTCTGCCTAGCATGGCCACCGGTTTTCCCCACCACCGGATCGCGTTTAGGGGGCTGAACGCAAGTCCGCCTCCCGCCGCCCGGATCGCGGTTAGCCCGCGAAAGTCGACGCGGGTCGGGAGGGGGCAAGGCGGCCGGCGCAGGTCGCGACCTCGCCGGGGGTGGACTTCTCCGAGGTGACGACGGCTCCGCCCACGGCCACCCGGCATTCGACGGCGCCCTCGCCCTGACCCATCACCTGGACGGTCGGCGGGGTGCCGGTGTTCTTCCACGTGAGCTCCTTGCGCCACGGCAGCGGCACCTGCAGCTCCTGGTGCACGAGCCCCAGCCCGTTCGAGTCGTAGACCACGGTCGCGGTCCCCGTCCCGACGAGTTCGTAGACGATCCGCCAGTCGTTCGACACCGGCTGCGGCTGCGCCTGGCTCAGCGTCCTCGTGATCGTGCGGTCCGGCCCCCGCGACGGCGCGGCCTCGGTCGGCTCGCCGACCACGGCCACGGTCTCGGCCTGCGGCTCCGCACCACCGTTGAGCAGCACCACACAGGTCGCGAGCGCGGCCACCACGATCCCCGCGATGGCGGTGCGCCCGATCAGTTGTCTATCGGCCATCGATCCTCCTCACCGAAAGCGGCGGCGCGGCCCGAGAGCCGCGCCGCCACGGAAGTCAGGACGGCAGCAACCGGCCGGGGACGCCGTTGAGGGACTGGATGAGGCCCAGCACCGGGACGCCGAGCGGCGCGAACGTCCAGATGTTGTCGAGGTCGCTCGTGTCGGGCTCGTCGACGACCACGACATCGTCCGGGACGTCCTGCGCGGCGAGCGCCGGAGCGACCGAGCCGAGCACGACGAGGCCGGCGAGTGCGGCGCCGATGACCGCACGAACGAAGGTCTTCTTCATGAGATTCTCCTTTGCTGGTAACGGTTTTACGAAATCGGCGTGATGATCCCGTAGATCGGGGCAAGGACTTCGGTGGGCACTGGGACGGTCGGGCCGAGCAGTCCGCCGAGGTCGAGGCCGGGGATCAGCCAGACCGCGGGGCTGCCGCCACCGGTGGGCAGACCCGGCAGCGGATCGGCCGAGGCGACCCCGTCGGCGAGTCCGGACAGCGCGCCCGCGACGGCGAGCGGCAGCAGCACACGGGCCGCGATTCGCTTCATCTCTTCTCCCTTTTCCTTACCGCTGCTGGAATCGAGCGGAATCCTTCACCGCGGTACCGTGCTGACCGGCACGATGGTGCCGTCGGGAATCCATTGCCCCGCGTAGTTCCGGTCGGCGATCATCCCGACGGCATGCGGTTCGCCCGGGTACATCGGCATGGCGTTGACCTGCGCCGCCGCGAAGATCTGGACGTCGCCGTCGATCGACCTCCCTTGGTCGCCCAGCCAGCTCCGGAAGCCGCCGAGTGTGGGACTTTCACCGCCGAAGGCATTGCCCGCGGCAACCGCGAAACTCACGGCGACCTGCTCGCGCGGATCGAACCTCAGCGGCACCGAAGAACTCGCGACGGAGTTGACGATCGGCCCGTTCAGCAGCCACGGCGCCAGGTACAGGCCGTATTGATGGGTCGGCTTGAGCCGCTGGGACTCGGCCGCGCGGGTCATCGCCGTGTAACCGCCCGCCCAACCGGACACGACGATCAGCGCGGTATTCGGCCCCGCCTCGGCCTGCACCGGCAGACCGGACCGCGCGGCGGTCTCGCGGACGAGCTTCGCGGCGGCTACACCGCGCGGTGAGGTGTCCTCGACGAGCGTGAGCGCGGAAGGCTTGCGCCCGGCGAGGAATTCGACGAGTTTGACGAGAGAGCCACTGTCCTCACTCGAAAGCGCGTCCGCAGGGCATGAGGTGAGGACTTCGCGGCGGTCGGCGATCAGGCCGCCCAGCGCCGCCGAAGCGCACTCGGGCGCGTCCGTGTCGGCGATGACGGGCCCCTGCTCCTCCCCCGCGTCGACCTCGATGGTCGTCTTCTCCTCGCCGCGGCCGATGATCAGGTCGCTGCGGCCCTTCGGCAGATCGATCTCGGCCCAGGTGCCTTCGGCGCCGGGGCGCACGATGGCCTTGCCGATCAGGCCGCCTTCGATGCCGGCGGAGAGCTCTTCGCCCGCACTCGCGGGAAAGTGGACGAGGTTCTTGCCGGGCCGCTGCGGACTCACCAGGACAGGGAACCCCTGCTCACCGAGGGAGGCATCGGCGAGCAACGCGACACCGGGAATCGGAAGCTCGGGCGGTTTGGGAATGGCCGCGAGAGCACTCCAGGCAACGAAACCGACGGCCACGGCGGCCGCGCCGAGCCGATAGGAGCGCGTGGATTCCTTGCCTGAGAAGAAGAAGCCGGCGACCACGGTGGCGGCGACCGGCAGCAGAGCGATCGCCAGCAACGTGAGACCGAAGAGTGTGCCGTAGATCCGGCGGTCGAAGCCCAGGCCGGAGGAGAACAGCTGGACCGCGCCCGCGACGACGAGAAGTCCGCCCAGTGTCAGGGAAAGCGGGCCGAGCCGGAAGTTCGTCTGGCGCCACTGATCGGCGGGTATCCAGCCGGAAAGAACGGTGACACCGAACCACAAGGCCGCCGCGGCGACATAGACGGTGTCGATGGCGAATTCGACACCTGTCCGCCCGAGCGAGGTTTCGAGCACCACCAACGCGGCGAGCGCTAGGGAGGCCCAGCGGCCCGCCGTCGGCCGCCGGACCAGGACGGGAACGGCAAGTGCGAGCACGAGATGCACGATCAGCGCGATGACATTGACGTCGGTCGCGAAGGTGGAAGCCGCGGCGAGCGCGGCGGAAACCCCGCCGAGGGCGGCGATGGTGAGGTGGAGACGCAAGGGCAGCTCACCCACCAGCGGGCGCAGGATTCCCGTACCGGCAAGGAAAGCGGTCGTCAGCAGGAGGCCGAGCCTGAGCAGGACCAGTGCGATGTCGACTCCGGTCGAACCCGAGCTCGCCGGTATGACGTGGTGATCCATGGGACCTTCTCCGAGCAGATCGGCGGGGCCGTGGGTGGCGGAGTGTGCCCACCACCCACGACCTTCCGCGCCGAGCAGGGTCACTTGAGGTCCGCGTCCGCCACGACGAACAGTTCGGAGTGCGGCTTGGCGTTGCCGAAGGACCCATGCGGCCAGGTCTTCCGGTTGAAGTTGATCCCGACCTGTCCGGTGAATTCGTCCCGGAAGTTCTGGTCGACCGCGATCTTCCCGTCCTCGCCGAGGTTCAACAGGTTGACCTTGTGGTCACCGTCCAAACCGGACCGTGCGACGAAGTAGTTCGACACCGCGAGGTGCCGCGGCTTGTCGGTTTCGTGGTAGTACCCGTCGTCACCGAGCACGAAGTTGTCGTACGCGCCCCAGTGCGGGCCACCCCCCGGCGTTCCCGGGTTGATCGGCGCCGCGCCGACGACGGTCGGCAGGTCGCCGCCACCGCCCTGCTGGGACTTCTCCTTCGTGTCGATCCGGCCCTTGATGTTCTCGACCTTGTCGCCGGCGGCGAGCAGCTTCTGGATGTCGAGGATGTACACGCCACCGGTGGTGCCAGGGTCGTCCGGGCCGAGCGCGCCCTTGGACCGTCCGGTGATGGCGCGGTAGAGGTACCTGTCGTCGGGGCTGGTCTGGATCCAGCCACCGTTCGACCCGCCGCCGTTGGAGTCGTTGTTCGGGTGGATCGCCTTGTTCGCGGCGCCGTCGTCGAACACCTGGATCCAGTGCGGCTCCTTGGCGGTGATGTCCGGCGTGTAGAACACCGCGCCGCCCTGCATGGTCTGGGCGAACGCGCCCTTGTGACCGGGCAGGTTGGTCACCGTGGTCTCCATGACCGCGCGGCTCTCGGCGTGCAGCGGGTCGGCGGGATCGGCCCTCGGACCGTCCGGCAGGTACGAGACCGCCTTGAGCTTCGGCTTGTTGCGGTCGGAGATGTCCCAGGTGCGGACGGTCGGACGCCGCAGATACGGCGACGGCTGCTTCACCGGGTCGAGGATGATGTTGCGCGGCTCGGCGTAGTCACTGGTAACGAGAGTGTTGAGGTCCTCCCGGGCCTGGATGCCGTGCGGGTTGGCGCAGGTCGGCTTGTCCAGTTGCGGGAGGTTGTCGCACAACTTCTTGTTGTCGCCCTGCGGCGTGGCGGCCGGGGATTCGGAAAGCACCTGTGCGTTCTGGTCGAAGCGGACGACCTCGCCGGGGCTGCCGGCGAAACCGTTGCCCACCACGGTGGAACCGTTGGCGTAGGTGTGCGGGCCCGGCACGACCGGGCCGCCCATGTACGTGCCGTACGCGGTGCCGTCCTTGAGCACCCAATACGCGTCCGGCACGGAACCGCCGAGGGTCTGGGTCGGGAGGCTGACGCCCTTGAGCTTCAGTCGTGGCAACGCGGAGACGTCGAAGGCGTACGTCGCCGCGGCGAACAGCGCGCCAGCGTAGATCGTGTCACCCTTGTGCCACACGTACTGCATGTGGTGCGGCTCATTCTCGACGAGCGGTCCGACGGTGGCGGTGTTGACGACCTTGCCGTAGGTCGGCGAACCCTGCGTCGCGTCGATCACGGCGAGGAAGTCCGGACCGGGCAACGCGTTCTTGAACTTGTTCAGGCCGCCGCCGAGCGAACCCGGCAGGTTCTTGATGTCCTTGACCACGGTGTCGGCGATGTTCTCGTCGCCGGCCCAGACCAGCAGCCACTTCTTGCGCCCGCCGTCCGCGCCCCGGGACGCCGCGACATCCTTGGACACCAGGTGGTTCTGGACCCAGTACTCCTTGCCGTCGGCCGCCTTCTTCGCGTCCTTGACGACCTGGACGTCGGCGTAGGCGCTCGTCGTGGAGCCGGTATAGGTCACCGTGCCTACGGCGAGCGTCGCCGCCAAGGCGCCTATCACCACTTTTTGCCACCTGGGCGAGTTGGATAGCATTCTTTCTCCCTCTTTTCGCTACCGAAGCGCCAGACAACCGGCACATCTCTCCCCCATTTCGCGCAGGCGTCACCGGCACGGATCAAAGGGAAAGCAATCGACCGCGGGTTCAAGCAGGGAACCATTGCGGCACAGCGGAAAGTGTCAGCGCGCGAGGAACGGGCGCATCCGTTTCGGATACGCGAATTCAGTTACGCCGCGACAAGCCCGGAATAGGTCAGGAATCCATACACAGCGCGCTTGCTTGCTGCCGCAAGTCAACGTGCCGGCGCCACACCAAGGCGACTGGGGATCGCATGGGCGGAATACTCGTGCGAAGGCGCCCGAGTGTCAATCTCGTGATCAAAGAATGGGACATGCCACAGCAGGGTGAATTTCCCACGATGCGGAAGCGTCATTAGTCCGTACGAGTGGCCGTTTTCCGCGCACTGAGATTAGACCACCTGGCGGCACTACCGCAGGTCACAACGGACCAGTAACCCACATCGAGCGAACAGCGGTGCCGTTATGGGTTCGTTACACGATCTCGGCAAGTCGACAGCCACCGGGCCCGTTCAGAAGAGCGTTGGCCGTTGCCACTCTCGCCGTACTCGCCGCGATTCCCGCGCCGGCCCAGGCTTCGGAGCTGAAGGCGCCATCCGAGTTCGTCGCGCTCTCCGATGTCACGCCGACGATCCTGCATGAGATCCGATACCAGCGGGGAGCACAACTTCGTCGGCCGCAGCGCGCCGTCGACCACTTCGTCCGGTGGGCCAAGGACCTCTAGAACGAGAAGATGAAGGCGGAGTTCGCCGACGGGTACATCGCGGGGAAGTCCGGGCACAGCCGTGGGAGCACGGTGGACCTGACGATCGTGAGACTGCCGCCCCGGCCGCAGCGCCCATATCGGCCGGGCGAGACGCTGATGCTCTGCTTCGCGCCGGACCGGTTCCCGGACAACACGGTCGACATGGGCACCGGGTACGACTGCTTCGACACGCTCTCGCACACCGACGACCCGCGGATCACCGGCGAGGCCGGGCGAACCGGCAACTCCTCAAGGCACGCTCGCGGCGGCCGGGTTCCGGGAACCTCGCCGAGGAGTGGTGGCACTACACGCTCAACGGGAGCCGTTCCCGGGCACCTACTTCGACTTCCCCGTCTCCCGATACTCCCTGACCTGCGCCCCCTCCCCCGCGGATCGCGATTAGGGGGCTGAACGCAAGTCAGGCCGCCCACCCACCAGATCACGATTAGGGGGCTAAACGCAGGTCGCGCCGCCTGCGGGCGGAGCGCGATTAGGGGGCTAAACGCGCTCCGGACGGCGGTCAGGCGGGGCCGCACAGGGCTTGGTGCTTGAGGGTCGCCAGCGCGTCGTCGATGGGGTGCGGGGACTCCTCGGCATCCGGCTTGCGCCACCGCACGAGGTTCATCGCGGCGGAGAACTGCCGTCCGCCATCGGCGCGGGTCCAGGACATCGTCAGGGCTCCCCACACCGTGCCGTCGTGCCCCCAGAAGGTGCCGTGACCCGGGATCTCGGTCTTGTACAGGCCGAGGCCGTAGTCGATCAGCCGCCCGTCCTGCGCGATGACCGGGACCAGGCGCTGCATCTCCGCCAGCGACGACCGGCTGACGATCTCTCCATCGAGCAGCTTTCGATAAAAGCGGTTGAGATCCCCGACGGTCGAGATCAGACCTGCGCCGGTCATCACCCAGGACATGTCGTAAACGCTGTAATCGCGCGGCGGATCGATCGCACCGAACAACGCCTCGTACATCCGCGAGTGCGGTTCCTCGATCTTCGGGCCGGCCGGAAACCCGGTGTGCGTGAGGCCTGCGGGCTTGATGATGGCTCGGGAGATGTGCTCCTCCACCGGGGTGCCGGTCAGGTGTTCCAGGAGCTCGCCCAAGAGCAGGTAGTTCGTGTTGGAGTAAATGCCGGGCGTACTCCCCGGCTCGCCGGTGGCGGGCGCGCCGACGCCCATCGCGATCAACTCGGCCGGCCGAAAGGTCTGGAACCGGTTGTCGTCGAGGCTCCCGGGAGCGAACTCCCTGAGCGACGGGAACGCGTACGGCAGATACTCCGCGAGGCCACTGGTGTGGTTGAGCAGCATGCGGATCGTGATCTTCCGGCCGCGCTCGCCGGGGACCAGCCGAGGCAGGTAGTCACCGATCGGCGCGTCGAGTTCGAGTCGCCCGTCCTCGACCTGTCGCAGGACCGCGGCGGAGACGAAGGTCTTCGTGACGCTGCCGACGCGCTGCCGCATCCCGGGCTCGACGGGGCGGCCGGTTTCGAGGTCGGCGACTCCGGCGGCGCCACGCCAGATCCGCTCGCCCGCACGCACCTCGGCGAACGCGCCCGGCACACCGGCCCCGTGGACGTCGTCCAAGGCGGACCGCAGGTATTCCATCGAGGTGGGCGTCGTGTTCTCGGCTGTCACAAGGGGTTCCATGTCGACCATCTTTTCGGCCGACGGCCCCGGGATCGCCCGCCATCCGTCGCGCATTCAAGCGGATCCCGCACCGATCGTCGCCCCCAAGTCCCCGTCAGATCGCGTTTAGCCCGCTAAACGCGCTTGGGCGGGAAAAGCGAAGCGCCCCTGGCCGGGAGCCAGGGGCGCTTCGGGTGGAGCTGGGTGGATCAGCGGAAGTCGCGGCCGAAGTCGTAGTCGTCCAACGGCACCGCGGCGCCCGGCGTGGAGCCGAACACATCCGGGGTGTAGTAGCCGTCGTCGTAGGACGGGATCGCGTAAGCGGCGACCCGCGCCTCCTCGGTCGGCTGCACCTGGATGTTGCGGTACTTGTTGATCCCGGTACCGGCCGGGATCAGCTTACCGATGATCACGTTCTCCTTGAGGCCCACGAGCTTGTCCGAGCGGCCGTTGATGGCCGCGTCGGTCAGGACACGCGTGGTCTCCTGGAACGAGGCCGCCGACAGCCACGAGTCCGTGGTCAGCGAGGCCTTCGTGATCCCCATCAGCACCGGACGACCCGAGGCCGGCTCGCCGCCTTCGGCGACCGATGCCCGGTTCTTCGCCTCGAACTTGGTCCGCTCGGGCAGCTCGCCCGGCAGGAAGTCCGTGGCACCGGAGTCGATGATCGTCACGCGGCGCAGCATCTGCCGCACGATGACCTCGATGTGCTTGTCGTGGATCGACACACCCTGCGCCCGGTACACCTTCTGGACCTCGTCCACCAGGTGCATCTGCGCCTCGCGCGGCCCCATGACCCGCAGGACCTCGTGCGGGTCCGGCGTGCCCTCGAGCAGCTGCTGGCCGACCGCGACGCGGTCACCGTCGCCCAGCGGGCCGTTCGGGGTGTTCGCGAGCCGCTGACGCTTGGACAGCTTGTCGAAGACGATCTCTTCGCTGCCGTCGTCCGGGATCAGCGTGATCTTCCAGAACCGCTCGCTCTCCTCGATGCGCACACGGCCATCGACGTCGGCGATCGGCGCCTTGCCCTTCGGGACCCGGGCCTCGAACAGCTCCTGGACACGGGGCAGACCGGTCGTGATGTCGTCACCGGCGACACCACCCTGGTGGAACGTACGCATCGTCAGCTGCGTACCCGGCTCACCGATCGACTGGGCCGCGACGATACCCACGGCCTCGCCGACGTCGACGAGCTGACCGGTCGCCATGGACCGGCCGTAGCAGGTGGCGCAGATACCGACGGCCGACTCGCAGGTCAGCACCGAACGCACCTTGACCTTGGAGATCCCGCTCGAGATGAGCTTGTCGATCGCCGGGTCACCGATGTCGTCACCGGCGTTGAGCACGACGTTGCCCTTGGCGTCGACCGCGTCGGTCGCCAGGTTCCGCGCGTACACGCTGGTCTCGACGTGCTGGTCGCGCAGGACCTTGCCGTCGCCGATGTCCTCACCGATCGGCATGTTGATACCGCGGGTGGTGCCACAGTCGATCTCGCGGACGATGACGTCCTGCGACACGTCCACCAGACGACGGGTCAGGTAACCCGAGTCGGCGGTACGGAGCGCCGTGTCCGCCAGACCCTTACGGGCACCGTGCGTCGCGATGAAGTACTCCGCCACCGACAGGCCTTCACGGAAGTTGGCCTTGATCGGACGCGGGATGTACTCACCCTTCGGGTTCGACACCAGACCACGCATACCGGCCAGCGACCGGACCTGCGTCATGTTGCCCGCCGCGCCCGACTTCACGATCATCGCGATCGGGTTGTCGTCCGGCAGCGCCGTCTCCATGATCTTGTGGACCTCTTCGGTGGCCTGCGTCCACACCTTGACGAGCTCGTTGTTGCGCTCGGCGTGCGACAGCTGACCACGCTGGTACCGCTTCTCGACCTGGTCGGCCTTGCCTTCGTACTCGTCCAGAATGGCCTTCTTGCCTGCCGGGACGAGCACGTCGGAGATCGCGACCGTGACACCCGAACGGGTCGCCCAGTAGAAACCGGCGTCCTTCAGGCGGTCCAGGGTCTGCGCGACCTGGGTCATCGAGTAACGCTCGGCGAGGTCGTTCACGATCGCGGCCTGACGCTTCTTCGGCATCGGCTCGTTGATGAACGGGTAGTCCGCCGGCAGCAGCTCGTTGAACAGCACGCGGCCCAGGGTGGTCTCGGCCAGCCAAGCCTTGCCCGGCTCCCAGCCCTTCTCCGCGAGCGCCGCTTCGTCGGCCTTGGCGGGCTGACGGTCGGTGATGCGGATCTTGATCGGGGCGTGCAGGCTCAGTGCCTTGCGGTCGTACGCCATGATCGCTTCGGCCGGCGACGAGTACGCGAAACCCGCGCCATCGGCGTTCTCGTTCAGGCGGGTCAGGTGGAACAGACCGGTCACCATGTCCAGACGCGGCATGGCGAGCGGGCGGCCCGACGCCGGCGAAAGGATGTTGTTCGCCGACAGCATCAGGATGCGGGCCTCGGCCTGCGCCTCCGCGGACAGCGGAAGGTGCACGGCCATCTGGTCACCGTCGAAGTCCGCGTTGAACGCTTCACAGACCAGCGGGTGCAGCTGGATGGCCTTGCCTTCGACCAGCTGCGGCTCGAAGGCCTGGATACCGAGGCGGTGCAGGGTCGGCGCACGGTTCAGCATCACCGGGTGGCCGGTGATGACCTCTTCGAGCACGTCCCACACCTGCGGCCGCGAGCGCTCCACCATCCGCTTGGCGGACTTGATGTTCTGCGCGTGGTTCAGGTCGACCAGCCGCTTCATGACGAACGGCTTGAACAGCTCGAGCGCCATGTCTTTCGGCAGACCGCACTGGTGCAGCTTCAGCTGCGGACCGACGATGATGACCGAACGGCCCGAGTAGTCGACACGCTTGCCGAGCAGGTTCTGGCGGAACCGGCCCTGCTTGCCCTTGAGCAGGTCGGACAGCGACTTCAGCGGACGGTTACCGGGACCGGTGACCGGGCGGCCGCGGCGGCCGTTGTCGAACAGCGCGTCGACGGCCTCCTGCAGCATCCGCTTCTCGTTGTTGACGATGATCTCGGGCGCGCCGAGGTCGATCAGCCGCTTCAACCGGTTGTTCCGGTTGATGACCCGGCGGTAGAGGTCGTTCAGGTCGGAGGTGGCGAACCGGCCACCGTCGAGCTGGACCATCGGGCGCAGGTCCGGCGGGATCACCGGGACGGCGTCGAGCACCATGCCGCGCGGGTCGTTGCCGGTGGCCTGGAAGGCCGCGACGACCTTGAGCCGCTTCAGCGCGCGGAGCTTCTTCTGCCCCTTGCCGTTGCGGATGGTGTCGCGCAGGCTCTCGGCCTCGGCCGCGACGTCGAACTCGGTGGCCAGCTTCTGGATGGCCTCCGCGCCCATGCCGCCGGTGAAGTACTCGCCGTAGCGGTCGACGAGCTCGCGGTAGAGCAGCTCGTCGGCGATCAGCTGACGGGTGTCGAGCTTGGTGAAGGTCGTCCAGACCTCCTCGAGACGGTCCAGCTCGCGACCGGCGCGGTCACGCAGCTGACGCATCTCGCGCTCGCCGCCTTCCTTGACCTTGCGGCGGACGTCGGACTTGGCGCCCTCCGCCTCCAGCTCGGCCAGGTCGGCTTCCAGCTTCTGCGCCCGTGCCTCGATGTCCGCGTCGCGCTTGGTCTCGAGGTTCTTGCGCTCGACGCCGATCTCGTTCTCGAGGGTCGGCAGATCGTTGTGCCGCAGCTCGGTGTTCACACCGGTGATCACGTACGCCGCGAAGTAGATGATCTTCTCGAGGTCCTTCGGCGCCAGGTCGAGCAGATAGCCCAGGCGGGAGGGAACACCCTTGAAGTACCAGATGTGGGTGACGGGAGCGGCCAGCTCGATGTGGCCCATCCGCTCACGGCGCACCTTGGCGCGGGTGACCTCGACGCCACAGCGCTCGCAGATGATGCCCTTGAAGCGGACCCGCTTGTACTTACCGCAGTAGCACTCCCAGTCCCGGGTCGGGCCGAAGATCTTCTCGCAGAAGAGGCCGTCCTTCTCGGGCTTGAGCGTCCGGTAGTTGATGGTCTCCGGCTTCTTCACCTCGCCGAAGGACCACTGACGGATGTCGTCGGCGGTGGCGAGGCCGATGCGGAGCTCATCGAAGAAGTTGACGTCCAGCACGTCTTTACATCCCCTTGGGGTTGATGCGACTAGAGGAGTTGGCGAGCGGAGGCGGGAGCCTTGGCGGCTCCCGCCTCATCGCGGGTCAGTGCACGACGTCGTCCACCGAGGGCGACTCGTTGCGGGACAGGTTGATGCCGAGGTTGGCCGCGGCACGCTCGAGGTCCTCGTCGTCGGAGTCGCGCATCTCGATCGCGGCGCCGTCGCTGGACAGCACCTCGACGTTGAGGCAGAGCGACTGGAGCTCCTTCAGGAGCACCTTGAACGACTCCGGGATACCCGGCTCGGGGATGTTCTCCCCCTTGACGATGGCCTCGTACACCTTGACGCGGCCGACCACGTCGTCCGACTTGATCGTCAGGAGCTCCTGCAGGGTGTACGCGGCGCCGTACGCCTGCATCGCCCAGCACTCCATCTCACCGAAGCGCTGGCCACCGAACTGCGCCTTACCACCCAGCGGCTGCTGCGTGATCATCGAGTACGGACCGGTGGACCGGGCGTGGATCTTGTCGTCGACCAGGTGGTGCAGCTTCAGGATGTACATGTAGCCGACGGAGACCGGGTACGGGTACGGCTCGCCGGAGCGGCCGTCCAGCAGCGTGGCCTTGCCGTTCTGCTTGACCATGCGCTCGCCGTCGCGGTTCGGCTTGGTCGCGCCGAGCAGCCCGGTGAGCTCCTCTTCCTTGGCGCCGTCGAACACCGGGGTCGCGGTGTTCGTGCCGGGATCGACGTCGTAGAGCTCCTCGTTGAGGTTCTTCGCCCACTCCGGGTTGCCCTCGATCTTCCACCCCTGCGACGCCAGCCAGCCCAGGTGAAGCTCCAGGACCTGGCCGATGTTCATACGACGCGGGACACCGTGGGTGTTCAGGATGATGTCGACGGGCGTGCCGTCCTCCATGAACGGCATGTCCTCGGCGGGAAGGATCTTGCCGATGACACCCTTGTTCCCGTGGCGGCCGGCGAGCTTGTCGCCCGGCTGGATCTTCCGCTTCTGGGCCACGTAGACGCGGACCAGTTCGTTGACGCCCGGGGGCAGCTCGTCGTCGTCCTCGCGCGAGAACACGCGGATGCCGATGACCTTGCCGGTCTCACCGTGCGGCACCTTCAGCGAGGTGTCGCGGACCTCCCGGGCCTTCTCGCCGAAGATCGCGCGGAGCAGACGCTCCTCCGGGGTCAGCTCGGTCTCACCCTTGGGCGTGACCTTGCCGACCAGGATGTCGCCGTCGCGGACCTCGGCACCGATGCGGATGATGCCGCGCTCGTCGAGGTCGGCCAGGACCTCCTCGGAGACGTTCGGGATGTCCCGGGTGATCTCCTCGGCGCCCAGCTTGGTGTCGCGGGCGTCGATCTCGTGCTCCTCGATGTGGATCGACGTGAGCACGTCGTCCTGCACCAGGCGCTCAGAGAGGATGATCGCGTCCTCGTAGTTGTGGCCCTCCCACGGCATGACCGCGACGAGGAGGTTCTTGCCGAGCGCCATCTCACCGTTCTCGGTGGACGGGCCGTCGGCGATGACCTGCCCCTGCTCGACCCTGTCGCCCTCGTTGACGATCGGGCGGTGGTTGAAGCAGGTGCCGTGGTTCGAGCGACGGAACTTGTACAGTCCGTAGCTCTTCCGCGTGCCGTCGTCGTGCATGATCGTGATCAGGTCGGCCGAGAGCTCCTCGACCACACCGGCCTGCTCGGCGACGAGCACGTCACCGGCGTCCACCGCGGCACGCAGCTCCACGCCGGTGCCGACCAGCGGGGCCGAGTTGCGCAGCAGCGGAACGGCCTGACGCTGCATGTTCGCGCCCATGAGCGCGCGGTTCGCGTCGTCGTGCTCGAGGAACGGGATCATCGCCGTCGCGACCGAGACCATCTGCCGCGGCGAGACGTCCATGTAGTCCACGTCCAGCGGGTCGATCAGCTCGACCTCGCCGCCCTTCTTACGGACCAGGACGCGCTCTTCGACGAAGGTGCCGTCGTCCGAGATCGGCGCGTTGGCCTGCGCCTTCACGTAACGGTCTTCCTCGTCCGCGGTGAGGTAGTCGACCTGGTCGGTGACGCGACCCTCGACGACCTTGCGGTACGGGGTCTCGATGAAACCGAACGGGTTGACCCGCGCGTACGAGCAGAGCGAACCGATCAGGCCGATGTTCGGGCCTTCCGGCGTCTCGATCGGGCACATGCGGCCGTAGTGCGACGGGTGGACGTCCCGGACCTCCATGCCGGCGCGCTCACGCGACAGACCACCCGGGCCGAGGGCGGACAGACGACGCTTGTGCGTCAGCCCCGACAGCGGGTTGTTCTGGTCCATGAACTGCGACAGCTGCGAAGTGCCGAAGAACTCCTTGATCGCCGCCACGACGGGACGGATGTTGATCAGGGTCTGCGGCGTGATCGCCTCGACGTCCTGCGTGGTCATCCGCTCGCGGACGACGCGCTCCATCCGGGACAGACCCACGCGGATCTGGTTCTGGATGAGCTCGCCGACGGTGCGGAGACGACGGTTGCCGAAGTGGTCGATGTCGTCGGTCTCGACCGGGATGACCTGGTCGCCGACGGTCGCCTTGTCCTCACCGGCGTGCAGGCGGACCAGGTACTCGATCGTCGAGACGATGTCCTCTTCGGTCAGCGTCCCGGTGTCGTACGGCGTGGTCAGGCCGAGCTTCTTGTTCAGCTTGTACCGGCCGACCTTGGCCAGGTCGTAGCGCTTCGGCTTGAAGAACAGGTTCTCCAGCAGCGTCTGCGCGCTCTCCTTCGTGGGCGGTTCGCCCGGGCGCAGCTTGCGGTAGATGTCGAGCAGCGCCTCGTCGGTGCCGGCGGTGTGGTCCTTCTCGAGGGTGGCGAGCAGCGTCTCGGAGAACGAGAAGCGCTCGCGGATGGCCTCGGTGGTCCAGCCGAGCGCCTTCAGCAGCACGGTGACCGGCTGGCGGCGCTTGCGGTCGATGCGGACGCCGACGGTGTCGCGCTTGTCGACGTCGAACTCGAGCCAGGCACCCCGGCTCGGGATGACGCGGACGTTGAAGACGTCCTTGTCCGTGGTCTTGTCGACGCTGGTGTCGAAGTACACACCCGGCGAACGGACCAGCTGGGACACGACGACACGCTCGGTGCCGTTGATGACGAAGGTGCCCTTGTCGGTCATCACCGGGAAGTCGCCCATGAAGACCGTCTGGCTCTTGATCTCGCCGGTGTTGTTGTTCACGAACTCGGCGGTCACGAACAGCGGGGCCGCGTACGTCATGTCCTTGTCCTTGCACTCCTCGACGGAGGCCTTGACCTCGTCGAAGCGCGGGTCGGAGAAGGACAGCGACATGGATCCGGAGAAGTCTTCGATCGGCGAGATCTCGTTGAGGACCTCTTCCAGGCCGCCGACCGGGTTTTCTTCACCTTCTTCGACGCGGCGTTCGAACCACGCCTCGTCGCCGGTGAACCATTCAAAGGACCTGATCTGCACGTCGAGCAGGTTCGGGGTGCTGAGCGGCTCGCGAATCTTTGCGAAGGAGACCCGCTTGGGGGCTCCCGGGATTCCCGTGGACTCCGAGCGAGATACAGCCGAGGTGGTCGCAGCAGTGGCCTGGTTCGCGGGAGAGACTGCCAAGATGCGTCCTTCCGGGGACAATGAGCGGTGAGCAGCCGCGTCAGCAACAGCTGATGCGGTCTGTCAAGGGTGCCGTGTGCCCACTATCCTAACTACCGGCTCCGGGCAGCCTGAAAGAGGGCAGCGCAAAGAAGCAGTCTAGCCCGAACGTCGCGGTCTGTCCAGGGGGCGCTCCCGATGGGGCCCAGCCTGCATCGCAACGTCTTCAGGTATGCCTCTCCTCGGCCTCCCCGGACCGTCCCTCCCGCAAGGGCACCGCCGGTTCTCACCGTTGCCAGTAAGCGTGACCCCACAGGGGCTCTGAGTCAAGATGCCGCGCGGTGGTCCCGCCGGTTGGCGCAGCGTCGAAGAAGCTCCGCACGGTGTGCTTCACAGGACGATCATTCTGGTTACCGCCCAATACCCGCAGGTGACGGCGTTGGGGCGCCGACCTGCGGTTAGCGGGCTAAACGCGATCCCGTGGAGGGGGTGCTTCGGAGAGTCACCGGGTTGGGGGCGGGGTGTTCTGGAGCGTCTTCGGGTGTTCCGGGGCGTGTGGCGGTTGTGATCGGTGAGTCTTCTGGTGCGGGGCACAGGAGAGGCCCCCGGATCGCGTTTAGCCCGCTAAACGCGATCCGCTCGGAGAGCCCGGGGGCCTGGGGGCGTGAGTGGCGATTCGGGTTATTGAGGCGGAAGGCAAACGTGGGGTGTTGCGAAAGCTTCTTTCGCCACCTTCGACGTTGTGAAAGAGGCTTCCGCGACGTCGGTGGAGGCGGGGCCGCATGGTCGGCCAGGTGGGTCGGCGCGTGAAGGCCTTCACCTACTTCAGGCGACCTGAGCGGCGGACCGTAGCGGTGCTCGTGAGTGGTGGGGACGGTTCTAACCGTCCCCACCACTCACGACCACCAGACGCACCAGGTGACCGTCACGCCGGGCGGATCGCGTTTAGCGGGCTAAACGCGACTCGCGCGGGGTGTGGGCTGGAAGAGCCGTGAAGGCCTCCTTGAGGGACTCTGGGGCCCTCAAGGAGGCCTTCACGGACAAGCACGAGCGCGGCGGACCTGCGTTTAGCGGGCTAAACGCGATCCGGCGGGGTCACTTCGAGGGGGCCGGGGAAGCAGGGGGTGAGGCGGGGGCCGAGGAAGCGGCCGGGTTGGGCGGAGCGGCGTAGGTGTTCATCGCCGTGATCTTCCACTTGTCGCCCTGCAGCTCCGCGTTCAAGTGCAGCTGCGCGCTCCCGGCGGTGGTCTTGTTCGTGTCGGCCCGCGTCGAGCTCTGGTCGACGAACACCATCACGTCGGCCCGGTCGCCCTCCAGCCGGATGACGGCGCTGCGGGTGACCTTGCAGGTCACGACCATCTTCTGCTGCGGGGCCAGCCGTTTGACCTCGCCCATCAGCAGGTTGTACTTCGCCCGCACCTCGTCGTTGACCAGCAGATCGCCCGCCGCGGTCTCGGTCTTCGCGATGTTGTTGTAGTCGTACGAGAACAGCGCCTCGGTCGCCTTCGCGACCTGGTCCTTGACCTGCGCGGTCTTCGCGACGTCCAGCAGCGCCGTGTTGTTCGTCGAGCTGGAGACGTCGTCGGCCTGGATCTTGAAGAGCACGGCGGTCGCGGCCAGCAGCAGCCCGACGACGACCAGCGCGCCCGCCAGGATCAGCTGCCTGGAGCCCGGTTTCTTCTCGGCCGCTGAAGCCTCTGAAGCCTCCGAAGGCTCCGAGGCGACCTCGGCTTCGGCCTCTTCGATGTCGTCTGGCTTCTCTTCGGCGGCCGCACGGACCTTCGCACGCGGGCTCGGCTTCGCGACAACCTCGTCGTCGGGAGCTTCGGGAGCGTCGGGCGCTTCAGGAGCCTCGACAGCGGCCACCTCAGGCTCAGCAGTGTCCTCAACGGACTCCACGACCTCAGGAGCCTCAGCGGCCTCGACAGGTTCGGGTTCAGGCGCAGGACGCGGAGCCGGTCGCGGAGACGGACGGCGAACCGTCACCGGCGTCTCGTCGGCCTCGACCTCCGAAACAGGCGCTTCCGAGGCGGAAGCGGGAGCAGGAGACGCACCGGGCCGTCGCAGACCGGCCACCCGGGGGCGGCGCACCGGCGGAGTGCTGCGAGGGGGCTGGCGACGGGAGGGGGGCACTACGTGGCTCCGTTCTAGGTGACGCTCTTACTGACCGGCCGCGACGAGGGGCACGTTGTCGATCCCGGACAGCTTCCACTCATCCCCGACCCGGGTCATCGAGACCTCCAGGCGCAACGCCTTCGAGCTCGCCTTGTCGCCCTGGGTGACCTGGGTGGAGATGGCGGCGAGGAAACTCGCCTTGCCCTCGTGGTCGTCGAGTTCCTCGACCGCGATGTCCTGGATGGTGGTCACGACCTTGGTCTTCGCGTCGCCGAGCGCCTTGCGGTAGGTCGGCTCCAGCTGGGCCAGCTGCTGGCTCATCTTGTCGTCGGAGACGGCCTTCTGCTTGTTGAAGAACTCGTCGAGGTTCTCGAAGTCGACCTCGGTGTACGCCTTGATCGCGGTGCCGCCCGCCTTGACCACCTCGTCCCGCGAGCGCGCCAGGTCGGCGTTGTCGTCCGACGCGGCCACGGCCCACATGACACCGAAGATCGCCGCGGCGACGAAGGCCGCGAGCGCGAACGCCGCCGCCCCGAGGACCAGGGTCCGCGATCGAGAAGAACTCATGACGCTCCAGGTTAGATATACGGTCTCGGGCTCAGCCGGGCAGGCCCAGCAGCGTGCCGAGGGTGGGCAGGCTGACCCCGGGGCTCTGCAGGACGCTCGGCATGCCCTGCGCCGCGCGCAGGCTGGCCAGTTCCTCGGCGGAACGGCCGGCGTTCGCCGCGACGTCGCCTTCCGACGGGATCTGCGGGACCCCGTTGTACGGCACGTTCTGCGAACCGCGCACGTTGATCGGGCTGCCCTTCGGCTCGGCGCAGTACGCGTCGTCCTTCGGCGCGCGAGGCGTCGTGTCGGTGCCTTCGCGGTACTTGTCGAGTCCGATGTAGCCCTTGGTGCACGAAGGCGGGTTGAACAGGTTGAGCGCGAGGCCCAGGTGCGCGGTGCCGTCGTTGGCGACGCTGTTCGCGCCCGCCGCCAGCATCGGATAGGTCACCAGGCCCTGTTCGAGCCCGTCGAGCCGGGTCACCAGCAGGTTCGACGTCGTGAGCAGGTTCGCCGTCAGCGCGCCCAGCCCCGGTCCGGATTCGGCGAGCACCGAACTGATCTGGTTCGCCACCTGCGGGGTGATCCCGATCAGCCGACGGATGTCGGCGTCGGAGTTCTTCAGCGTGCCCGAGAGCTTGTCGAGGTCGGCGCTGAACGACTTCATCGAGCTCGCCATGTCGTTCTGCGTTTCGAGGACCTGTCCGCCCTTTTCCAGCAGCTGGACGGTCTGCGGCAGGTACTCCTGCGCGGTCGTGGTGAAGCTCCGCGCGGTGTCGAGCAGCCGCTGCAGGTCCGGGCCGGTGCCGTTGAAGGCGTTGTACGACTCGTCGACGACCTTGCGCAGCGAGTCGGTCGGCACCGACGCCGCGAGGCTGTCGAGGTCGCCGATGAGCTGCTCGGTGGGCACCGGCGTCTTGACCTTGTCGGCCGGGATGACCGAACCCGAGTTCAGGAACGGTCCCTGCTCGCTCTTCGGCCGCAGGTCGACGAACTGCTCACCGACCGCCGACCGGTTCGCGACCACGGCGTCCAGATCGGCGGGCACCTGCGGGGCGTCCGGCGCGATATTGAGGTCGGCTTCCAGTCCGGTCTTGGTCAGGCGCAGCTCGCCGACCCTGCCGATGTTGAAGCCCCGGTACGTGACCTCGGCGTTGGTGAAGATGCCGCCCGATTGCTTGAGCTGCAGCTTCACCGTGTAGCCCTCGTCGCCGAAGACCTGGCCGAGCCCGGCGAACCGGATCAGCGCGTACACGATGAAGACCACGGAGATGATCGCGAACGCGACCAGCTGGATCTTCGTCCTACGAACCAGCATCAGCCGGCACCTCCCGACAGCACGCCGAAGATCCCGGCGGGTCCGGTCTGTCGCGGCTGCCCGCCACCCTGCGGCGCACTCGCCTGGCCGGTCTGGGTGCCGCCTACGCTGTCCGGGATCGGCAGCGGCGGGTTCGCGCCCGGCCCCTCGGTGCCCCCGGTCAGTCCCGGCACCGGGACGATGTCCTTGAGCCCGTTCTCACGGCTGCGGCCGAGGTTCTTGAGGATCTCGTTCAGGTTCAGGTCAACCTTCGCGAACAAGTTGAAGTAGTCACCCTTGACCCCGTCGTAGGCGGCGTCGCTGAACGGGAAGGTCAACAGGATCTCCAGCGCCTTCGGCAGATCCGAGCCGGCCTCGCCGAGCTTCTGCAGCGTCGGCTGAAGCGCCTTGAGGTCGGCGACGAGGTCTTCCTTGCTCTTGTTCACCGTGTCGACGGCGACACCGGAGAGGTGGTTGAGCGCGTTCAGCATGGTCACCAGCTGGCCGCGCTGCTGCTCCAGCACACCGAGGCCGGGACCGAGGTTGTCGACCGCGCCGACCAGCTTGTCCTTCTGGCCGTTCAGCGTGGACGAGAGCCGGTTCAGCCCGTCGAGTGCCCGCGTGATGTTCGCGGACTGCCGGTCCAGGTTCGTGACCAGCTCGTTGGTGTTGTTCAGCAGCGCCTTCAGCTCCGGCGAGCGGCCGCTGGTGGCGTTGTTGAGTTCCTTGGTGATGGTGTTGAGCTGTTCGACCCCGCCGCCGTTGAGCAGCAGCGAAAGCGCACCGAGCAGTTCTTCGACCTCGACGCTGCGGTTCGTGCGGGCCAGCGGGATCACCGCGTTGTCGGCGAGTTTGCCCTGGCCGTCGGCGGGCGCGGCCAGCTCGACGTATTTCTCACCGAGCAGGCTCGACTGCCGCACGTTGGCGAGCGCGTTCGCCGGCAGCTTCACGTCGCCGTTCACCCGGAGGGTGACTTCGGCGTTCCAGCCGTCCTGGGTCAGTCCGATCGCTTCGACGCGGCCGATCGAGACCTCGTTGACCTTCACCCCGGCCTGCGGGGTCAGGTCGAGGACGTCCCGGAACTGCACCTTGACCGTGTAGGGGTGGTCACCGAGTTCGGCGCCACCGGGCAGCGGGACGTCGTAGATCCCGCTGAACCCGCAGCCGCTCAACGTCAGCGCCGCGACGGTCCCGGAGGCGATGAGAGCGAGTTTCTTCAGTGTCTTTCGCGGCACTCCGTGCTCGTCGGCTGAGCTCTGCGCCATGAGTCCTGTTTCTTTGCAGCTCATCACTTCGCCGCCGTTCCGTAGAGCTGACCGGCGATGGGGAGCGGAAGCGGCGGCAACTGGCCCGCTTGCGAGGACTGGATCACCTGCGCGATCGACGGCAGCGGCACCAGCCCGTCGACCAGTCCGGCGATCCCCTTGCACGCGTCGCCCAGCGCGTCGAGCGCGTCCGGGGTCTGCTTGAGCAGGTTGCACACCATCACCAGCGGTGGCTGGGTGAGCTCGTTGAGGTTGGCCCGCGCGTCGAGCGTGCCCGACGAGGCGTTGTAGGTGTTGACCAGGTTCCCGAGGCCGACCGGGGCGACGTCGAGAATCTCGGCGAGCGCGCCGCGCTGGTCCACGAGCACCTTGGTCACACTGGCCAGCTTGTCCACATTGGACTTGAGCCGGTCGCGGTTCTTCTCGATGAACGCCTGCACCGCGGTGAGCGTGTCCGACAGCTGCTTCACCGTCGCCGAGAGGTTCTCCCGCTCCCCCGCGAGGAATCCGCTGACGTCGGCGAGCTGCCGCTCGAAGTCGCGGACCTGCTTGTCGCTGTTCACCAGCGTCTGCGAGAAGGAGCCGAGGTTCTCGACGGTCTTGAACAGGTCGTCCTTGTTACCCGACAACGTGCCCGCGGCCTGGCCGAGCTTCGTGATCGTGTCGTGCAGCGCCTGCCCGTTGCCGTCGAAGTTCTTCGCGGCGGTGTCGAGCAGATTCGACAGCGAACCGTTCTTGTTGGCGCCGTTGGGCCCGAGCGACTTGCTGACCCGGGAGAGGCTGGCGGCGAGCTCGTCGACCTCCAGCGGGACCTCGGTGCGGTCGAGGCCAATGACGGCGCCGTCGGCGATCCGCGGGCCGCCCTTGTAGGCGGGGGCGAGCTGCACGTAGCGGTCACTGACCAGCGACGGCGACACGATGATCGCCTTCGCGTCCGCGGGCACCGCTACCGAACGGTCGTACTCGAGTTCGACGCGGACCTGGTTGCCCATCGGCTGGATCTTGGTGACCGTGCCCATGTCCACACCGAGCATGCGGACACTGTTGCCTTCGTAGAGGCCGACCGTGCCGGCGAAATACGCGGTCACGTGGTTGCGGCCGGCGTCCTTGAGCGTCCACCACAGCGCGCCGGCGACGACCAGCGCGAGCACGATCGCGATGGTGAAGCCACGAGCCAGGCCGGCTCCGAGACGGGTACTCATTTCTCGTAGCACCCCTTGTCGTTGATCGGCCCGAACGACGGCAGGACCAGTCCGCAGATGTAGTTGTCGAACCAGCGGCCGTTGCCGATCGTGTTCGTGAACACCCGGATGAACGGCGCGAACCGCGCGATGCCCTGGCCGAGGGCGTCCTGGTTGCGCTGCAGCATCGAGGTCAGCTGGTCGAGCTGGGTGAGCACCGGGTCGAGCTGCGCGTCGTTGTCGTCGACCAGGCCCTTGAGCTGGGTGGCGAGGTTGCGCGAGCCGTCCAGCAGCGCGGCGATCGCGTCCTTGCGACGGGACACCTCGCCGAGCAGCTTGTTGCCGTCGGCCAGCAGCTTCTGGAACTCGGCGTCACGGTCGACGAGCGTCTGCGAGACCTGTCGCGTGTTCGCGAGCAGGTTCGCCAGCTGCGAGTCCCGCGAAGCGATGGTGTCCGAGAGGCGGGAAAGGCCGTTCAGGGCGCTCTTCACGTCCGCCGGGGTCTCCGCGAAGGTCTCCGTGATGACGTCGAAGCTCTTCGCCAGCTGCGTCGTGTCGATGTCGTCGACGGTCTGCGAAAGCCCGCGGAAAGCGTCGAGGACGTCGAACGGCGACATCGTGCGCTCACGCGGGATGGTCGCGCTCGGGTCGAGCGTGCGCTGCCCCTGCGGGTCGAGCGCCAGGTACTTCTGGCCGAGCACGGTCTTGATCTTGATCGCCGCGCTGGTCTTGTCGCCCAGCCAGGCGTCCTTGACCTTGAAGGAGACCCGGACCTTGTCGCCGTCGAGCTTGATCTCGGAGATCTTGCCGACCTTCACGCCGGCGACCCGGACGTCGTTGTCCTCCTGCAGGCCCGAGGCCTCGCTGAAGTCCGCGGTGTAGGTCGTCCCGCCGCCGATGACCGGCAGGTCCTCCGAGTTGAGCGCGGCGATGAAACCGAGCAGCAGCACCGAGATGCCGACCAGCGCGATCGGGATCGGATTGCGTTTCTGGAACGACTTCATGCCGTGCACCTCGCCCGGTTCACCGGCAGCAGCGGCAGGTCGATCGGCGCGTTGATCAGCGGAGGCAGGGCGACGGCCCCCTTCAGCTCACAGGCGAAGAAGTTGAACCAGGAGCCGTAGTCGGCCGTGCGGGTCAGCGCCGTCACCTTCTGCGGCAGGAACTGGATGAAATGCTCGACGATCGGCTGGCTGTCGTTGAGGTTCTTCGTCAACGTGCCGAGCGCGGCGATGTCCTGCTTGAGCGGCTCGCGGGCCTCGCCGAGCAGCCCGGAGGTCGTCTGGGCGAGGGTGCCGAGCGAGTCGATGGCGTCACCGATCGGCTCGCGGTCCGCGGCCAGCCCGGAGACCAGCTGCTGCAGCTTGACGATCAGATCGTTCAGCTGCGGCGTGTGCGCGTTGACCGTGTCGAGCACCGAGTTCAGGTTGTCGATGACCTCGCCGATCACCTTGTCCTTGTCGGAGATCGTGGTGGCCAGCGACGCGGTGTGCTTCAACAGGCTTTCGATCGTGCCGCCCTCGCCCTGCAGGACCTGGATGACCTCGTAGGACAGCTTGTTGATGTCGTCCGGGTTGAGCGCGGTGAACAGCGGTTTGAACCCGTTGAACAGCTGCGTCAGGTCGAGCGCGGGCGTGGTCCGCTCCAGCGGGATGTTCCCGCCGGGCTCCAGGTTCTTCCCCGACGAATCGGTGCCCTGCCCGAGCGAGACGTAGCGCTGGCCGACCAGGTTCCGGAACTTGATCTGCGCGGTGACCCCGGCGGGCAGCTTGCGGCCGGCGTCCACTTCGAACTCGACCTCGGCCTGGCGGCGGTCGACGATGCGGACGTCCTTGACCTGCCCGACCCGGACGCCGGCGATGCGGACGTCGTCGTTGGGCAGCAACAAGGTGGCGTCGCTGAACCGTGCCTTGTAGGCGTTGGTGCTGGTGGTGTTCACGTTGGCGATGCTGATCCCGAGGATCGTCGTGAACAGCACGGTGACCACGATGAAGGCGCCGAGTTTGATCAGCGGAGCGAGCAGTCCCCTCACTGGACGTGCACCTCCGCCCCACGGTAGAGCGGACCGACGAGCAGCGATCCCCAGCCGGGCACGTCCGAGGCGGACATGCCGACCTGCGGGGCGACCAGCTGCGCGAGGAAGTCCGATTCGGACGCGCTGTAGGACGGGCTACCGCCGGGCGCTCCCCCGCCGTTGTAGCCGCCTACGTTCGCGAAGCCGTTCGAAGGCGAAAGGCCGTCGTTGGCCGACCGCGCCGGCGGTTTGACCGTGCTGCCGTCCTTGATCGGGCCGTCCGGCGGGTACTGCGGGAATGGGTCCGGGAACTGCTTCAGGTCGTAACAGCGCGGACCGCGTTTGTCCTCGAACCTCGGCTCGTCCTTGCCCGGCAGGTACGGCCCACGGTTGACGGTGATCTCGATGGTCGCGTGCAGACCGGGCCGGTTGGTCCCCTTGCCGAGCGCCTTGTCGATCTTCGGCAGGTTGTCCGCCATCTGCCCGATCACGCACGGGTACTCCGGCGCGTACTTCGCCAGCAGCTCCGCCGTCGGACGGGCGGTGTCGGCGAGCCGGATCAGGTTGTCGGCGTTGTTCCGCAGGAAGGTCTGCAGATCGACCGAAGCCTGGGTGACGCTGCCGTAGAGGTTCGCCAGGTTCATCTTCTGGTCCACCACGGTGCGGGTGGTGGTGCTCAGGTTGTCCAAGGTCTGCACCAGATCCGGGGCGACGGCGTTGAGGTTGTCCGAGAACTTCGCGAGCTCCTTGAGGTTCTGCTGGAGCTGGGGTTCGTGCGGGTTCAGGTCCCCGACGTAGGTGCCGAGCTGCGCGAGGGTGTCGCCGAGCTGGCCGCCGCGGCCGTTGAGCGCGCCTGCGATCGCCGAAAGCGTGCTCGACAGCTTCTGCGGCTGGACCGCCTGCAAGACCGGCATCAGATGGGCGAAGGCCTGCTCCAGCTCGACCGCGCCGGACGTGCGGTCCTGCGTGATCACGTCACCCTCGGCGATCGTCTTCGACGAAGGCACGTCCGGGATTTCGAGGGAGACGAAGCGCTCACCGAACAACGTCTTCGGCAGGAATCGCGCCGAAACGTTCTGGGGAATCAGTTTCGCCGACTCCGGATTCAGTGCGAGCGTGAGTTCGGCGCCGTCCGGGGTCGCGGCGATGTCCTTCACCGAACCGACGATGAGGCCGCGGACCTTCACGTCGGACTGCTTCAGCAACTGGTTGCCGATGTTGCCGGACTGGAGCTTCACGCTCACCACCGGCGTGAAGGCCTTCTGGTACAGCGCGATGCTCAGCGCCACCCCGCCGACGAGCACGGCGACCAGAAGCAGGCCGAGCAACCTGCGCCGGACTGTCGCGATCATCCTGCGATCCTCACCGTGACGTCGGTTCCCCAGATCGCGAAACCGATGAAGAAGTTCATGATGGACACCGTGACGATGCTCAGCCGGACCGCCTTGCCGACCGCCACGCCGACACCGGCGGGGCCACCGGAGGCCCGGTATCCGAAATAACAATGGGACAGGATGATCAAGACGCTGAACAACAGCACCTTGATGAAGGAATACAACACATCCTGTGGTGGTAGGAACAGGTCGAAATAATGGTCGTAGGTACCCGCTGACTGGTTGTAGATGTAGATAACGACCAACCGGGACGCGAGATACGAACTCAGCAGGCCGATGACGTACAGCGGGATGACCGCGACGAAACCGGCGATGATCCGCGTGGTCACCAGGTACGGCAGGCTCGGCACGCCCATGACCTCGAGCGCGTCGATCTCCTCCGAGATCCGCATCGCACCCAGCTGGGCGGTGAACCCGGCGCCGACCGTCGCCGAAAGCGCGAGACCGGCGACCAGCGGGGCGATCTCACGGGTGTTGAAGAACGCGGTCAGGAAGCCGGTGAAGGCCGAGGTGCCGATCGAGTTCAGCGCCGAGTAACCCTGAAGACCGACGAGGACACCGGTGAACAGGGTCAGGCCGACCATCACGCCGACCGTGCCGCCGATGACGGCGAGCGAGCCGGAACCGAAGCTCACTTCGGCGAGCAGCCGCAGGACTTCTTTGGTGTAACGACGCAACGTCCGCGGCGTCCACAGCAACGCGCGGCCGTAGAACGACATCTGGTCGCCGAGACTGTCCAGAGTCTGCAAAGGACGGTTGGCGACCCCCTTGGCGCGTGTAAGGAAGGTCATGCGTCAGTCCAGCTTTCCGGGCACGATCTGCAGGTAGATCAGCGTGATCACGAAGTTCACCACGAACAGCATGAGGAACGTGATGACGACCGACTGGTTCACCGCGTCGCCGACGCCCTTCGGGCCGCCGGACGGGTTCAGTCCCCGGTAGGAGGCGACGACCGCGGCGATGAAGCCGAAGATCAGCGCCTTCAGCTCGCCGACCCAGAGGTCCGGCAGCTGGGCCAGCGCGGAGAAGCTCGCCAGGTACGCGCCCGGCGTCCCGCCCTGGAGGACGACGTTGAAGAAGTACCCGCCGAGCACGCCGATGACGCTGACCATGCCGTTCAGCAGGAGCGCCACCAGCATCATCGCGAGCACACGCGGCACGATCAGCCGCTGCACCGCGGAGACGCCGAGCACCTCCATGGCGTCGATCTCTTCACGGATGGTCCGCGCGCCGATGTCGGCGCAGACGGCGCTACCGCCGGCGCCCGCGACCAGCAGCGCCGTGACCAGCGGACTGGCCTGCTGCACGGTGGCGAGCACCGACCCGGCGCCCGTGTAGGACTGGGCGCCGAGCTGGCGGGCGAGGGAACCGAACTGCAGCGAGATGACCGCGCCGAACGGGATCGCGACGAGCGCCGTCGGCAGGATCGTGACGCTCGCGATGAACCAGGCCTGCTGGATGAACTCCCGCAGCTGGAACGGGCGCTGGAAGATGCCACGAACGATGTCGAGGCCAAGGGCGAACAGGTTCCCGGTCTCGCGCAACATGCCGATCCCGGGGATCTTCGCCGATGAAGCGGAAGAGCTCACGCGCCACCTGACCCCGGATCATGTGGCCGCAAGCGGTGGTTACCCGGTCTTCCCGGATGCGGGATGTGGGCGACCTGGTCGTCGGGCAGCTGCCCCTGGTGGTGATTCGGCACCGAGCTCTCGGCGGGCGCCGACCGGTGGCCGGCGGTCGCGAGCCGCTGCGGGCGGACGCCGTAGCGCTGCTGCTCCTCCGGGGACAGCGACTCGATGATGCTCTGCTGTGCCTCGGGCGGCAGGCCGTGCAGGATCTGCATGACGCGGTCCTTGCGGCGGACCGCACCCATCCGGGTCGGCACGCCGGGCGTCGGCTGCATCTGCGGCGGCACCCCGCTGATGTCCTCGACACCGCCCGCGTGGTGACCGGCCTCGAACATGGCGCGTTCCGCCGCGAGCTGGGCCGAGTCCTTCTCCTCGCTCATGCCGATGGGGCCGTCCATCTTGCCGTTGAGGAACTGCTTGACGACCGGCTCCTCGCTGGTCAGCAGCACCTCGCGCGGGCCGAACATGACCAGTTCCTTGCGGAAGAGCATGCCCAGGTTGTCCGGAACGGTGCGGGCGAGGTTGATGTTGTGCGTGACGATCAGGAACGTCGCGTCGATCTGCGCGTTGACGTCCAGGAAGAGCTGGGAGATGTAGGTGGTGCGGACCGGGTCGAGACCGGAGTCCGGCTCGTCGACCAGGATGATCTGCGGGTCCAGCACCAAGGCGCGGGCGAGACCGGCGCGCTTGCGCATACCACCGGAGATCTCACCGGGCAGCTTCTTGTCGGCGCCGTTGAGACCGGTCATCTCGAGCTTCTCGAGCACGATCCGGCGGACCTCGGTCTCCGACTTCTTCGTGTGCTCCCGCAGGGGGAACGCCACGTTGTCGTAGAGGTTCATCGAGCCGAACAGCGCGCCGTCCTGGAAAAGGACGCCGAAGAGTTTGCGCACCTCGTAGAGCTGGTGTTCGGAACACGTCACGATGTCGACGCCGTTGATCATGCAACGGCCGCGGTCCGGTTTGAGCAGACCGATCATCGACTTCAAGAAGACGGACTTACCGGTTCCGGACGGACCGAGCATCGCCGAGACCTCGCCCGGAGGCAGGGTCAGCGTGACGTCCCGCCAGATGGCCTGCTTACCGAAGGACTTGGAAAGACCTTCGATGACCACCTCGGCACCCATCGCACCTCCAGGAGCTGTTCCGCGTCGTCGCGCACTGCCGTCCCGTGCCACTGGCCCGAGAGGACGCATGCGTTCGCGCAGCGATACCCGCGTCAACCAGGTGCAACGAGCTGAGTGCGAACAGGTTACTCACCAGTTTTCTTTTCTGGCCAGACCCGCGGGTAACTTTTCGCGCAGTCCGCCACCGGCCCGTGCACCGCTTGCAGCACCGTAGTGCACGTCACTCCCTCGCGCAGATCCACAACCGGGCGCCGCCCAGGTCGGCACGGGACCGCGTCGCGATTAGGGGGCTGAACGCAGGTCAGCGCCCTTGCCACCGTCCGCGCGGCGCGGATCGCGTTTAGCGGGCTAAACGCGATCCGGCACCTTCGGCACACCCAGATGCTTAGCGTGGCTACGCGTCACGATTAGGGGGCTAAACGCAGGTCCGGGCGGGGGTGGAGACAGCGAAGGGGCGGGCATCCAGAGTGGATGCCCGCCCCTTCGACGGTGCTGCGGTAGGCGCTACGCGCCCGAGATCACTTGATGGCGATCTTGGCGCCCGCGGCCTCGAGCTTCTCCTTGGCGGCCTCGGCGGCCTCCTTGTCGACCTTCTCCAGGAGGGCCTTGGGAGCGGCCTCGACCAGCTCCTTGGCCTCCTTCAGGCCCAGACCCGAGACGACCTCGCGGACGACCTTGATGACCTGGATCTTCTTGTCGCCGGCGGACTCGAGGACGACGTCGAACTCGTCCTGCTCCTCGGCGGCGGCCGGGGCAGCGCCCACCGGGCCGGCGGCGACGACGGCAGCCGGGGCGGCCGCGGTCACGTCGAAGGTGGTCTCGAACTCCTTGACGAACTCGGACAGCTCAAGAAGGGTGAGCTCCTTGAAGGCGTCGATCAGCTCGGCGGTGCTCAGCTTCGCCATGGTGGCTTTCCTCTCTGAAACGAACTAAAAGTTCGGGGTGGGGGGTGTTCAGCTCTCGGCGGGTGCTTCGGCTGCTTCGGTACCGGCGTTGCGCTGCTTCTCCTCCAGCGCGGCAGCCAGGCGAGCGACCTGGGACGCCGGCGCCTGGAACAGCGCGGCGGCCTGGGACAGCTTCGCCTTGAACGCGCCCGCCGCCTTGGCGAGCAGGACCTCACGGCTGTCGAGATCGGCGATCTGGTTGATCTCGTCCACGGACAGCGTCTTGCCGTCCATGAAGCCGCCCTTGATCACAAGCGCGTTGTTGTCCTTCGCGAAGTCGCGAAGCGCCTTCGCGGCGTCAACAGCTTCACCTTCGACGAAGGCGATCGCGGTCGGGCCGACGAACAGGTCTTCAAGGCCCTCGATGCCCGCGTCCGTGGCGGCACGCTTGACGAGGGTGTTCTTCGCGACCCGGTACTTGGCACTGGTGCCGAGAGCGCGGCGCAGCTGGGACAGCTGGGACACGGAGAGGCCGGTGTATTGGGTAACGACTGTGGCCGAGCTGCTGCGGAAGCTCTCCGCGATCTCGGCGACGGCCGCCTCCTTGTCGGGCTTCGCCATGGTCGCCTCCTCTCTTGGCTAGTGGTCCACTGGCCTTGAGAGCCCTGAAACGACGAAACGCCCCAGCGCAGACAGGCGCGGGGCGTCAGGGCACACGACGACATGCATCGCGGGCGAGCCTCGTTCCTCCTGCGCGGGTCGCCCGCCCTAGCGGGGCCTTCGTTCTCCAGGCCAGATGACCAGGAGAAGACCAGCGGTCTTCGGTAGAACCTTCACAAGGATACGTGACCCCCTTTCGCCCCCTGCGGCACCCCCTGCCGGATCGCGTTCAGCGGGCTAAACGCGACCGGCGGAGTGCGCGGGAGGCCTCGCGAGGCATCATGGTGACGTGGCGGAGCAGCGTGATGACGGAAAGCCGGGCAGCGAGCCCGGCACGGACATCGAGCCCAAGGCGGGAGGTCAGCCCGCGCCCCGGCTGGACGAGGAGCAACTGCGCCAGTTCCAGCAGTTTCAGCAGTTCCAGGACTACCTGAAGTTCACCGAGGCACAGAAGCAGGGCCTCGTCCCGACACAGCCCGCGCAGCCCGTGACCCAGCACTACGGAGGACAGCCCCCGGCGCCTCCGGGACCGCCACCCGGCGAACTCGTACCTGCTCCCCGGCCTCGCATGCCGCGCTGGCTGCGGCGTCTAGGCGGGAAGCTCCTCGCCTGGATCATCGTGATCGTCCTGCTCTGTGTCGGCGCGACCATCGCCTACCGGCAGATCTTCCCCAGCGACGCCGGGCAGGACACGGCGACGTTCGTCCAGGGCGGCGGCGGCAAGCACCACACCAACCAGGTGCTTTCGACCAATCCCTGGGAGGCCGTGCGGGCCATCTACGACACGATCGGCAAGCCTTACCCGCCTGCCACCCGGGTCGAAAAGGTCTGTCTGTCGATGAGCGAACAGGCGCAGGCCCAGTTCGCCCGTGACCTCGGCTACCCGGACTGCGCCACCGCCGTCCCGGCCCTGAACGCCAAGGTCACCGACATCACGCCGTACATCTACGCGGTGCGCCCGATGTCGAGCGTCGTCCCGCGGCAGAACCTGACGATCCACTCGTGCTGGTACAACATCCGCGGTGGCCCCCTGCTGGGCAGCTTCACCCTGCAGGAAGTCGAGATGGGCCAATGGCTGATCACCGGGCACGCGAACTCCCCCGATCCCTGCCCCGCCCCGCCCACCGGCAACTGACACCCCGCTGACCTGGGCTTCCTGACACCAGATCGCGGTTAGGGGGCTAAACGCAAGTGCCGCCGGGATCGCGATTAGGGGGCTAAACGCAGGTCGGGTCAGAGGTCGTGCGAGGTGAGGAAGCCGGTGAGGGCGGAGCCGAAGGCGGGGTGCATGACGGCGGCCATGTGATCGCCGGGCACGCGGACCAGGCGGGCGCCGGCGATGGCGGCGGCCAGGCGTTCGGGTTCCGCGGCCAGCGGATCGGTGTCCCCGGCCAGGATCAGGGTCGGCACGGCGATCGCCGTCAGGTCCAGTTTCGGATTCGCCGTCCCGCGCGCGACGGCCGCGAGCGCGATCCGGTCCGCCCGCAACGCGTCGGCGAGGGCCCGGAAAGGCGCCGAAGACGGCGGAAGCGTCGAAGGGTCCGAAGCGAGCAGCGCTTCGCTGATCTCCTCCGGCGTGACAACGCGGGTGTCCACGCCTCCGAAGTCGACGATCCCCGAGCCGACCCCGCCGATCGCGAGGCACCGGATCCGCGGGTCGGCGGCCACCGCGCCGAGCGCGATCATCGCGCCCATCGAATAGCCGACCATCGACACCTCGTCGAGGTTCAGCGCGTCGAGCAGCGCCGACACGTCGCGGACCATCGCGTCATCGCCGTAGCTCGCCTCGTCGTGCGGTTTCGCCGATCGTCCGTGACCGCGCGCGTCCAGGCTGATCACGGTCAGCCCCGCGTCTTGGAGAGCGTCGACGACACCGGGCGCGATCCAGTTCGCGTTCGTGTCCGCGGCGAAGCCGTGCTGCAGCAGTACCGGACGCCCTCCACCTTCCCAAACGGTGTAGTTCAGCTGAAGCCCGTCGAACGACGCGAAGGTAGGCATGTCCTCCAGCAAACACGAAAAGAGGGCGGCCCCGCCGTAGCGGGACCGCCCTCTTCTCAGTGATGTCTAACTCAGACTCACGCGTCCTCGGAAAGGAGGTTGCGGGTCCGGGCCGGGTCGACCGGGACACCCGGGCCCATCGTCGTGGAGATCGTGACCTTCTTAAGGTAGCGACCCTTCGCCGACGACGGCTTGGCGCGGAGGATCTCGTCCAGCGCGGCCGCGTAGTTCTCCACCAGCTTCTCGGTGTCGAACGAGGCCTTGCCGATGACGAAGTGCAGGTTGGCCTGCTTGTCCACGCGGAAGTTGATCTTACCGCCCTTGATGTCCGTCACGGCCTTCGCGACCGCGGGGGTCACGGTGCCGGTCTTCGGGTTCGGCATCAGGCCACGCGGGCCGAGGATGCGGGCGATACGTCCGACCTTGGCCATCTGGTCCGGCGTCGCGATCGCGGCGTCGAACTCGAGCCAGCCACCCTGGATGCGCTCGATCAGTTCGTCGGTGCCGACCACGTCCGCGCCGGCGGCCTCGGCCTCGGCGGCCTTGTCACCAACGGCGAAAACAATGACGCGAGCGGTCTTACCGGTGCCGTGCGGCAGGTTCACGGTGCCGCGGACCATCTGGTCGGCCTTACGAGGGTCGACACCGAGGCGCATGGCGACCTCGACGGTGGCGTCCATCTTCGCGGAGGAAGTCTCCTTGGCCAGCTTCGCGGCCTCGAGCGGGGCGTAGAGCCGCTCGCGGTCCACCAGCTCAAGAGCCTTGCGGTAGGCCTTGCTGTGCTTGGGCATTGCTTCTGTCCTTAACTCTTCAACGGATCAGTGTGGTGTTGGAGCCAGCACTGGCTCTCCCACGGTGGTGCTGGGTGGAACTCAGTCGACGACCGTGATGCCCATCGAGCGGGCGGTGCCGGCGATGATCTTCGCGGCCTGGTCGATGTCGTGCGCGTTCAGGTCGGATTCCTTGGTCTTCGCGATGTCGCGGACCTGGTCCCAGGTGACCTTGGCGACCTTGGTCTTGTGCGGCTCGCCGGAACCCTTCTCCACGCCCGCGGCCTTCAGCAGCAGCTTCGCGGCCGGCGGCGTCTTGAGCTTGAAGTCGAACGTGCGGTCTTCGTACACGGAGATCTCGACCGGGACGACGTCCCCGCGCTGCGACTCGGTCGCGGCGTTATAGGCCTTGCAGAACTCCATGATGTTGACGCCGTGCTGACCCAGCGCGGGGCCGACCGGCGGCGCGGGGTTGGCCGCACCCGCCTTGATCTGCAGCTTGATGATCGCCGCAAGCTTCTTCTTCTTGGGTGGCATTTCGTTTGTTCCTTCTTACTGACTTGAGTCCCCCGCACACCTGCCAGTACGCGGGGACTGCCGGCCGTCTGGCGGCCGTCAGATCTTGGAGACCTGGTTGAACGACAGCTCGACCGGGGTCTCCCGGCCGAAGATCGACACCAGGACCTTCAGCTTCTGTCCGTCCACGTTGACCTCGGAGATCGTCGCGGGCAGCGTCGCGAACGGGCCGTCCATGACGGTGACCGACTCGCCGACCTCGAAGTCGACCTCGACCGCGGGGGCGCCGAGTTGCGACTCGGCGGAAGCGGCCTCGCCCTTGCCGGGCTTGGCGGGGGCGGCCGTCTCGACCTTGGGCGCGAGGAACTTGAGCACCTCGTCCACGGTCAGCGGCGACGGGCGCGACGTGGCGCCGACGAACCCGGTGACACCCGGCGTGTTGCGCACCGCGCTCCACGAGGCGTCGTTCAGGTCCATGCGGACCAGGATGTAGCCGGGCAGCACCTTGCGCTGCACCTGCTTGCGCTGGCCGTTCTTGATCTCGGTGACCTCTTCGGTCGGGACCTCGATCTGGAAGATGTAGTCCTCGACGTCCAGCGTCTGGGTCCGGGTCTCGAGGTTGGTCTTCACCTTGTTCTCGTAACCCGCGTACGAGTGCACGACGTACCACTCACCGGGAGCGGCGTTGAGTTCCGCACGCAGCTTCGCGACCGGGTCGACGTCCTCGTCGGCTTCGGCCTCGACGGGCTCGGCGGCGGTGTCGTCGTCTTCGGTCTCGACGGACGCCTCTTCGGCCTCCGCGACATCTCCGGCTTCGTCGACCTCGTCGCCTGCGGCGGGCACCTCGACGGAGTCCAGGTGCTCGGACTGCTCGTCGCCGAGTGCCGCGTGCACCTGCTCGTCGGAAAGCTCGGTCAGCTCATGACCGGCTGCTGTGCCGTTGTCGGAGGTCACGTTCCGTCCTCTCAGTTGATCGGTTGCCGTGGCGCAGGCCACCGTGCGGTGCGCTCAAAGCACCGCGACCGGCTGCCTCAGCTGCCGAAGACGGCACCGACGACCTCTTTGAAGGCCAGGTCGAGGCCGCTCACCAGCGCCACCATGAACACCACGAAGACCAGCACCACCGCGGTGTAGGTGACCATCTGCTTGCGGTTCGGCCAGATGACCTTGCGCAGCTCGGCCCAGACCTCGCGGATGAAGCGCATCAGCCGGGCGAAGATCGACGCCTGCTTCGGCTTGCGGTCGCGCTTCGGGGTCGCCGTGCCTTTGGCGTCCTTGGACTTCTCGGTCTTGTCCCCGGCCTTCGCCTTGCCGGCGGGGCGGGTCTTGTCGTCCGACTTGGCGTCGGCCTTACCGGACGGGCGCGCGGACGCACGGCGCTCACGCCGGGCAGCGGCGGTCACCGGGCGGGACTGCTCGTCGGGCTTCTGCCCGGCGCCGTCCTGCGCCTTCTCACCGCTGGCGTCGCTGTCGCTCACGACCACTCCTCCGCCTTCACCAGTTCGCTAACGCAGGGGTGACAGGACTTGAACCTGCAACCTGCGGTTTTGGAGACCGCTGCTCTGCCAATTGAGCTACACCCCTTTGGAGCCCCGATGCTCTGGAGCTCCCGAGGACGCATTCCATCGTCCCCACCGCCGTGGCGGGGATGACCGTAGTGCGTTCCAAGACCAGAAGTCTACGGCAACCCCCGAACAGCTTCGCAACCGCGCCCCTCAAACCGGCGCGGAGCAGCCTTCCGCGGGGAAACTCCCCACGGCCGACCCCATGATCGTGCCACGATGTCGCCATGAGCGCTCCCGCACCCTCGTCTTCGCCGGCCGCCCGCGTCTCGGCACGCATCGGCGGCATCACGCCGTCGGCCACCCTGGCCGTCGACGCGAAGGCCCGGGAGCTCAAGGCGCAGGGCCGTCCGGTGATCGGGTTCGGCGCCGGGCAGCCGGACTTCCTCACCCCGGCCAACGTGCTCGAAGCCGCCGAAGCGGCCGTCCGGGACAAGGTCAATCACGGCTACACCGCCGCGGGCGGGCTGCCGGAGCTGCGCGAGGCGATCGCGGCGAAGACCGTCCGCGACTCCGGGTTCGAGGTCGACCCCGGCCGCGTCCTGGTGACCAACGGCGGCAAGCAGGCGGTCTATTCGGCGTTCGCGACGCTGCTCGACCCCGGCGACGAAGTGCTGCTGCCCGCGCCGTACTGGACGACGTACCCGGAGTCGATCGCGCTCGCCGGCGGTGTCGGAGTGCAGGTCACGGCGGACGAGACGACGGGCTACCTGGTCACCGTCGAGCAGCTCGAAGCCGCCAGGACGCCGCGCACGAAGGTGCTGCTGTTCGTGTCGCCGTCGAACCCGACCGGCGCGGTGTACCCGCGCGAACAGGTCGAGGCGATCGGGCGCTGGGCGCACGAAAACGGGCTCTGGGTGATCACCGACGAGATCTACGAGCACCTGGTCTACGACGGCGCCGAAGCGCCCTCGATGCCCGTCTTGGTCCCGGAACTCGCCGACCGGACGATCGTCCTCAACGGGGTCGCGAAGACGTACTCGATGACCGGCTGGCGGGTGGGCTGGCTGCTCGGTCCGCAGGACGTGGTCAAGGCGGCGACCGCGTACCAATCTCACTTGTGCGGCAACGTTTCGAACGTCGCGCAACGGGCCGCGCTGGCGGCGGTGAGCGGTCCGCTCGACGCCGTTTTCGCGATGCGTGAAGCGTTCGATTCCCGGCGCGAGAAGACACTTTCCCTGCTTTCCGAGGTGCCGGGAGTGGAGACTCCGTTGCCACTCGGCGCTTTCTACGTCTATCCGTCAGTGAAAGCCTTGCTGGGCAAGGAGATCCGCGGTGAGCGGCCGGCCGACACAGTGGCGCTGGCAGATCTGATCCTGCGCGAGGCCGAAGTCGCCGTGGTGCCCGGTGAGGCGTTCGGGACACCCGGATACTTCCGGATTTCCTATGCGCTGGACGAAAACGATCTCGCCGAAGGGATCACCAGGATGGGCCGGCTGCTCGCGGAAGCTCGGTGACCGCGATGCGCCTGGGAATCGCCCTTCCGCAGTACGGTGCCCTCGCGTCGCTGGACGCCGTCACCGGTTTCGCCGCGGCGGCCGAAGAACTCGGGTACGAGTCCTTGTGGGTCGGGGATCGGGTGCTGGCCCCGGTCTCGCCGTCGGACTTCTACCCCGGCGGCACCCCGGAACGGCCGTACCCGCCCGAGTTCGTGACCTTCGCCGATCCGCTGATCCTGCTGACGGTGGCCGCGAGCGTCACGAACAAGGTCCGGCTGGGCACCAGCACGCTCACCGGAACGGTGTACCCGGCCGTGGTGCTCGCCCGGATGCTCACTTCACTGGATCAGGTGAGCGGTGGTCGCCTGGACGTCGGCTTGGGCATCGGTTGGCTTCGCGACGAGTACACGGCGACAGGCACGCCCTGGAAGGGGCGTGGCGGGCAACTGGAGGAGCTTCTCGACGTCCTCGGGAAGTTCTGGACCGGCGACCCTGTCGAGCACGAAGGCGAACGCTGGCGGATCCCGGCGGCGAAGGTGGGACTGCGACCGGCGCAGAGCCCGCATCCGCCGGTGTTGCTGGGCGGGCTGTCCCCGGTGGCGCTGGACCGCGTCGGCCGCCGCGCGGACGGCTGGCTTCCCGCGGGACTTCCCGCGCCATATCTGGCGAAGCTCTGGCAGACCGTGGCGAGCGCGGCCGAGAAGGCGGGCCGCGACCCCGGTGCGCTGCGGCGGGTACTGCGGATCAACCCGAAGCCCGGAACGGACCTCGAGGACGTCGCCGCACAGCTGAAGGCGGCTGCCGAAACCGGGATCACCGAAGCCTTCGTCGACCCGCATTACCTCGCGCGGGACGTCGGCCACGCTCTCGATCTCGCCGCCGAGCTGCGCGACCTCGTCCCGAACGACTGAACGTGATCCACGTCTCAGAAGACGGGCGATCACCCGTTCACGCGCGATTCACCGACGGTCGGACCGATGACAAAGGTGACCCAGGTCGCGTACAACGAACGGGTGACGCAGCGGAGAACTGGCGGCGGCTGCCTTTTCCTGGTGATCGTGCTGTCCGTCCTGGGGATCGCTTACCACCTGTGGGAGCGTGGAACGTCGGTGACACCGGCGGGGGTCACCACTTCGGATGGCACGGGCCGGTACGTGGCGCTGGGTGATTCCTACACGGCTTCGCCGGGCACCGGACGGCCCGTGGGCACGCCGGCGGGCTGCGACCGCTCGGACAACAACTACCCGAGCCTGCTCGCCGCGAAGCTGCGTCCGGCCGAGTTCGTCGATGTCAGCTGCGGTGGCGCCACGACCGAGCACCTCACCGGCGAGCAGAAGACCCGGGACGGCACGAACGCTCCGCAACTCGACGCCATCGATGGCGACACGACGCTGGTGACCGTCGGGATCGGCGGCAACGACGTGGGCTTCGTCGGCTTCGCGGGCCAGTGCGCGACGCAGCAGCAGACCGCTTCGCCCTGCAAGACCCTGCTGACCGCGGGCGGACGGGACCAGCTGGCCGAGCGGATCACCGCCGCGGCGGACCGGCTCGGCGGAATCCTGGGCCAGATCCGCTCGAAGGCCCCCGAAGCGCGCATCGTGGTCGTCGGGTACCCGACGGTACTTCCGGACGACGACGCCGGCTGCTGGCCGGTCCTGCCGGTCGGCGCGGGGGATGTGGCCTACTTCCGTGACTCACTGAAGCGACTGAACACGGCGCTACTGGAGACGGCGAAGGAGCACGAAGCTGGCTTCGCCGACATGTCGACCGCGAGTAAGGGACGGGACATGTGCAGCGCCGCGAACCGGCGATGGGTCGAAGGCCCCGCTCCCTCGGTGCCGGCGGCGCCGCTGCACCCGAACGCCCGGGGCGAGGAAGGTATGGCGGAGGTCATCGAGAAGCTGCTCAAGCCGGCGTAGTACCCGTCTTGCCTCGTGAGTGGTAAGGACGGTTCTAACCGTCCTTACCACTCACGAGGCTTTGGGGTCAGGCGCGGACGACCGCTTGCGCCTTGCCGAGGACGGCCTTGCCTTCGAACTTGGCGGTGATGTCGACGCGCGCGGTGCCGTCGTCGTTGACCACGGCCACCTTCCCGGTGAACTCGATCGTCGCCGCGCCGTCGTTCGGCACGACCACAGGGCGAGTGAAGCGCGCGAAGTAGTCGACGAGGCGGCCGGGGTCGCCGAGCCAGTCGGTGACGAGCCGCGCCCCGAGCGCCATGGTCAGCATCCCGTGCGCGATGACGTCGGGAAGGCCGACCTCCTTGGCGAAGGCCTCGTTCCAGTGGATGGGGTTGAAGTCCAGCGAAGCGCCGGCGTAGCGCACCAGCTGCTCGCGAGTGACGTCGATCGTCAGCGGCGTCAGTTCTTCTCCGGCGGTGAACGTGCTCACGCGCCCTCCCCTCGGACCACGAGCTGGGCGTTCGTGGTGGCGATCAGGCCACCGTCGGCGCCGGAGATCTCGGCGCGCAGGTTGATGAAGTCGTTCCCGGCGCGGGTCATGATGTTGTCGATGTACGTGGTGAGCGAGAGGACGTCGCCCGCGTGCACCGGCCGCGTGTAGGTGAATCGCTGGTCGCCGTGGACCATCCGCGAATAGTCGAGACCCAGCTCGGGGTCGGAGACGATCGCGTTGATCGACGCGAGGTTGATGATCGTGAGGAACGTCGGCGGTGCGATGACGTCGGGGTAGCCGGCCGCCTTCGCCGCTTCGGGGTCGCGGTAGAGCGGGTTCGCGTCGCCGAGCGCGTCGGCGAACTCCCGGATCTTCTCGCGACTCACTTCATAGGTACTGGTCGGCGGGTACACCCGCCCGGTGAACGACTGGTCCAAGGCCACCCGAGCAGGCTACCGAACCCGAAAAATACCCGAAGCCGCCCTGGTGACCAGGACGGCTTCGGGTGAGACAGGTAGAACCGCTAGACGCTCAGCGGGTCTCTTTGTGAGTCCGGTGCGTACCGCAGTTCGGGCAGAACTTCTTCATCTCCAGGCGATCCGGGTTGTTGCGCCGGTTCTTCTTGGTGATGTAGTTGCGGTGCTTGCACTCCTCACACGCGAGCGTGATCTTCGGTCGCACGTCAGTGGCAGCCACAGCATTTCCTTCTCTACTAGGCCTGGGATACCCAGGATTACCGCGTAGCGGTGGCCGGACTTGAACCGGCGACACAGCGATTATGAGCCGCTTGCTCTGCCAGCTGAGCTACACCGCCTTACATGAACCTGGCCGCGACACGCTTGCGTGACGCGGCTGAGGTTCTGAGCCCCTTTACGGAATCGAACCGTAGACCTTTTCCTTACCATGGAAACGCTCTGCCGACTGAGCTAAAGGGGCCTTGCCTCTCGCGAGGACTTGGAAAGATTAGCAAGTCCCCGCGAGCGGCTGAAACAGGGGGGTACGTTACCGCGAAACCTCAGGTCAGCAGGGTCAAGACGGTCTCGGAGTGCCGACCGGGCGAACGCGCCGTGCGCGCCTGCAGCCAAGCCTCCAGCCGGTCCTCCGGCAGCGGCCGCGAGATGAGGTAGCCCTGCGCCACGTCACAGCCCATCGCCTCGAGCTGATCCCGCGCGACGTCCTCCTCGACACCCTCCGCCACGACCGTGAGGCCGAGCGAGTGGCCAAGTTCGACGATGGAGCGCACGACGGCGAGGTCGCCGAGGTCGGTGCCCATGCCGAGGACGAAGCTCTTGTCGATCTTGACCTGGTCGACCGGTAGCTGCCGCAGGTACGCCAGCGACGAGTAGCCGGTGCCGAAGTCGTCGACGGCGAGCACGATGCCCAGCGAATGCAGCTCCCGCAGGATCGGCAGCGCCTTCTGCGGATCGGACATCACACCGGACTCGGTCAGCTCGAAGGTGAGCAGTTCCGGCGGGATGCCGAAGCGGTCGAGTTCGCGCGCGACCTTCGTCGGGAAGTCCTCGTCGGCCAGGTTCCGCACCGACAGGTTCACCGCGGCGGAGATGCGCAGGCCTTCGTCGAGCCATTTCCGCACGCGCTTCAACGACTCTTCGAGCACGAACGACGTCAGGACACCGATGAGGCCGGCGGCTTCGATCGCCGGGACGAACTCGTCCGGGCCGAGCCTGCCGAACTCCGGATGCACCCAGCGAACGAGCGCCTCGACGCCTTGGATCTGCCGGTTCGGCAAGGTGATCTTCGGCTGGTAGTGGACGCTCAGCTGGCCTTCTTCCAGCGACTGCCGGAACTGCGTGACCATCTGGAACCGGCGCATGAAGATCTGGCCCATGCTGGCCATGTAGCCGCGGACCTCTTCACCGCCCTTGGTCGCGCGGACGGCGACGTCGGCGCGCTGCAGGAGCCCGTCGACGTCGACCTGGTCGTCGTCTTCCGCCGACGAGGTGGCGTAGCCGATCATCGCGTTGGCTTCGACGGAGAGCCGGTCCACCGGGTACGGGGCGACGAGTTCCGCGCGGAGCAGTTCCGCGGCGGCCTGAGCGCGTTCCGGCGCGCAGCCGACGAGGAGCGCCGCGAAGGACGCGCCTTCCAGCCTCGCGAGGGGGACGTCTGGGCCGAGCGCGTCGCGGATCCGGCGGCCCGCGGCGATGACCATCCGGTCGGCCCACACGTAACCGAGGGCGTCGCTGACGGTGGAGAAGACGTCCAGGTCGATCCGGAGCACGACCGCGTCGACCTGTTCCCGTAACGGTTCCTTGGCGACCTGGCGGAAGCCCGGCCGGTTGAGCAGGCCGGTCAGCGGATCGTGGTACGCGTCGTGGCGCAAGGTCGCGAGCAGGCGCCGGTTGTCCAGCGAGGTCGCGAGGTGGCTGGCCATCGTGCCGAGCAGTTGGACGTCGTACTTGCCGAACCCACGCCAGCGGGACAGCCTGTCGTGCGCTTCGACGACGCCGAGGAGTTGGTTCGCGCTGCGCAGAGGGACGACCAGCGCCTCCTGCGCACCTCGGTCGAGCAACGCGGAACGGACGTCGGGATTGGCTTCGGTGATCCGGAAGTGCCGTACGTGGGCGCCGGGCAGGCGCAGCAGCGGGTCGTCGGCGGCCGGGTCGACGGGCGGCAGTTCGTCGCCCGCGACGACCATCCGCATGGTGTCCTTCGGTTCCAGCCGCAGCCTGAGCACGACCCGGCCGGCGGCCAGCTGATCCTTGATGCGTTCGGCGATGGTCGCCCACTCGCGGACGTCCACGCCGCCGACGAGGTCGTCGGCCCGCCCGGCGGGCCGCGCGGCGGCCTGCTGTCCGGATCGCGCGACCATCAGGCTGACGTCGGACAGCGCTTCCATGTCGCGCTGCTCGCGGAGCAGATCGGAGTACGCCCAGTACAACGCGGTGAGTCCGAGGAAGACCGCCAGCACGAGCGGCCAGGCCTTCGGCGTACCGGAAATGACCAAATAACCGGAAAGACCGACCGAGGCGTTGACGAAGCCGACGACGAGGATGCGGCCGGTCAGCCGGATCGCGGTGCTGACCCGCATGCGACGGCGCAGCACGCGGACGGCGGCGAGCGCGAGCAGCGTGCTGACCAGCGGTGCGGTCAAAGTGCCCGCCAGCGCGGCGATCCAGGTCATGTCGTGGGCACCGGAGGCCTGTTTCACCAGTCCTGCCACGGCGAACGCGCCGGTGATCTCCAGCAGGAAGGCGCCGGCGTTGTAGAGGACGCGGCCCGCGACCTTACGGGCCAGCAGTGTTCCGATGCCCGCCGCGAGATGCGCGGCGAGCACGACTTCGAAGGGAGCGACGAAGAATCCGATGACCAGCGGGATCTCGGTGAACGAGATGGTCCACGAGATGCCGCTGCGGACGTCGACGTTGATGCCGAGTTGTTCGGCGAGCAGGAACGCGAGCGCGAGGATCGGCCCGATCCACAGCAGATCGTCCGAGGCCTCGAAGTCCAGCCAGAGGCTGACCGCGGCCGCTGCGGCGATGCCCATGGTGAGTACCGCGAAGGTGTAGACGCGGAACCGTCGCTCGTCGGTACGAGCCTCCGTAACGGCGCCTCCCTTGCCCGCTGCCGCCTGTGCGGCGCTCCCGGGCCTGCCGTTCGTGTCCGGCATCCGACCTTCCTTCCCGGCTGCCCAACCGGTCTTGTCCTACCGCGACCTCGGGGACGAGGGCAATACAGTACCCCGGAGGGCGTACCCAAGTCCCATTCGAGACAGTATGAGATCACCCCAGGGTTAACAATGGGCGCGTCGCGCTGACCTGCGTGGACCAAGGGGTGAAATGGGAGCGTTATTCGCGTTCCTTCCGACTACCGGAAGTCACCTGACGCCACACCCCGGCCAATCTCGTGAAGTTCCCGGCGGACCCGTCGGTAGGGGCTTGAATAGCCCTATGAATAGCCACGCCATCGCCGCCGGGCACGCCGAGCGGCTCGCCACCGTGGACGCCCTGCTCCCTGAAATGCCTGCACTGGAGCCTGTCGAGGGCGCCGTGTCACTCTCCGCGACAGAAGGCGACTCGGCCGCCGCCGGATTGTCGGTACGGACCGAAGCGGGTCCTGATTCTGTTGACTCTCCGTGGCGGGCCCTCGTCGAACATCGCCTCGAAGCCCGGCTCACCGGCCCCCGCCCGGAAGCGGCCTTTGACGCATTACTCACCCGATGGGATGAACATCTGAAGACCGTCGCTCCACCTGGGGATGTCGAGACGGCGGCGACCGTGGTGCGGCCCAGCCGGGACTCCCCCGGCTCGGCCGAATTGCTGCGCCGCGGATTCGCGCCGGTGCTGGTGATCGCGGTCCGCCCGGCCGACCGGCTCGCCGTGACGGGGCCGCCCGCCACTCCCGGAGTGCACATCCGCCCCGCCGAAGCGGATGATCTCGAAACCGCCGTCGGACTCGAACTGGAATTGCAGCGATATGACGCGCAGTTCGGTTCTGTCACTTTGCGCGAGGGCGCGGAGGAAACGATCGCCGCGGACCTGTCGAAACACCTGGGCCGGGAAAATCCGACGTTGTGGATCGCCGAGCTGTACGGACGTCCACTGGGCATGGTGCGGGTGCAGTTCCCCGGTGAGACGGCGTGGATCGGCGGCCGGGTCGCGGCCGACCGGGTCGGCTACCTGTCGTCGCTGGCGGTGGCCGAACCCGCGCGATCGAGCGGGGTGGGGACGGCGCTCGCCGCGCACGCGCACCAGGTCTTCGACGAATGCGGCACCGAAGCCGTGCTGCTGCACCACGCTCTGGCCAATCCGCGCTCGACGCCGTTCTGGTACGCGCAGGGCTACCGGCCGCTCTGGACGTACTGGCAGCGACGACCGGCGGTGCACGGATCCCGATAGGCTCATTCACAGATGATCAGGGGGTTTCTGTGACGAGGGACGATGACGCGGCCCCGGTGGCGCCGACCGGGGTCGACACCGAAAAGCCGTCCGCGGCGAGGATCTACGACTGGTTCCTGGGCGGGACCCACAACTGGGCGGTGGACCGCGAGTTCGCCCGCGCGCTGGAACGGCAGTGGCGGTGGGTCAAACCGGGCGCGCGGCACAACCGCGAGTTCATGAACCGTGTCGTGCGCGCGGCGCTGAACGCGGGGATCCGGCAGTTCATCGATCTGGGTTCCGGTGTCCCGACCGCCGGGAACGTGCACGAGATCGTCCAGGAGGAGCTTGAGCCGGGCGACACCGCGAAGGTGGTGTACGTCGACTACGAGCCGGTGGCGGTGGCGCACGCGGAGCTGATCCTCGAACGACACGAGGCGACCGACTGGGCCGGGATCGTCCACGCGGACATGCGGCGGCCGAAGGACGTCCTGCGGCATCCGGAGACCCTGCGGCTGATCGATTTCGACCAGCCGGTGTGCCTGATGATGATGGCCGTCCTGCATTTCGCCGGACCACACGACGATCCGCCCGCGCTGGTCGCGACCTACCGGAACGCGCTCGCGCCGGGCAGTTGGCTGGGGCTGTCGCACATGAGCTTCGGCGGCCAGACCGGCGAGGACGCCGACGGGCTCCACTGGATGGTCGAGCAGTACCGGAAGACGAGCAACCCGGTGTGGATGCGAGATCGCGAAGAGATCGAGCCGCTCTTCGGGGACTGGCCGCTGCTGGAACCCGGCGTCGTCCACCTGCCCGACTGGCGGCCCGTGCGGGAGCTGCGTCGAGACGAGGAAGGCGCCCGGCCGTTCGCCTGGTGCGGAGTCTCCGTCCACCCCTGACCCCTCCGATCTCTGATCCCGACGCGTCGCCTTTAGGGGGCTAACCGTGACGCTTTGGGGCGCAGAGGTCGGAGGGGTAGGTGATCGCTGACGGCGAACGTGGAAAGGAAACAAACGGGTCGATCGGAGAGTTGAGCTAGGCAGACTCAACTAACCGAGGAGTGCACAGATGACCGACAACCGCCTCCTGCCCGTCCTCCCGCTCGATGACGACGTCGTGCTGCCGGGCATGATCGTCCCGCTCGACCTCGCCGACACGGAGACGCGCGCCGCGGTGGAGTCCGCCCAGGCCAACACGCCTGCCCAGGCTTCCTTCCCGGGGATCCGGTCCAGCGCCGCCACCAAGGCCGAGGTGCTGATCGTCCCCCGCGTCCACGGCGAGTACACCGAACTCGGCACCATCGCCACCGTCGAGCGCATCGGGCGCGTGCCCGGCGGCAAGACCGCGGTATTGCTGCGCGGCACCCGCCGTGCCGTCGTCGGCCGCATCGCCGATGGTCCTGGCGCCGCGCGCTGGGTGCACGCCGAGGTCGCCACCGAGACCACCGACGAGAACTCCGCGAAACTCGCGTCCGAGTACAAGTCCGTCGTCATCGCGATCCTCCAGCAGCGTGGCGGCTGGCAGATGATCGACGCCGTCCAGGAGGTCGAGGACCCGTCCGCGGTCGCCGACCTGGCGGGCAACTCGTCGTACCTCAAGACCGAGCAGAAGCTCGAGCTGCTCTCCGCCCTCGATGTTTCGACACGGCTCGAAAAGGCCCTCGAATGGAGCCGCGAACAGCTGGCCGAACTCGAGGTCACCGACACCATTCGCAAGGACGTCCAGGAGGGCATGGAGAAGCAGCAGAAGGAGTTCCTGCTGCGCCGCCAGCTCGAAGCCATCCGCAAGGAGCTCGGCGAACTCGACGGCACGGCCAACGACGACGACTACCGCGCCCGTGTCGAGGCCGCCGAGCTCCCGGACGCCGTCAAGAAGGCCGCGCTGTCCGAAGTGGACAAACTGGAGCGGACCTCCGACCAGTCCCCCGAGGGCGGCTGGATCCGGACGTGGCTGGACACCGTCCTCGAACTGCCGTGGAACGAGCGCACCACCGACGTCCACGACATCGCCGCGGCGCGCGACATCCTTGACGCCGACCACGCCGGTCTCGACGACGTGAAGGAACGCATCATCGAGTACCTGGCCGTGCGCAAGCGTCGCGCGGAGTCGGGGCTCGGCCCGGTCGGCGGCCGCCGTTCGGGCGCGGTACTGGCGCTCGCCGGTCCTCCCGGGGTCGGTAAGACGTCGCTCGGCGAGTCCGTGGCGAAGGCGATGGGCCGCAAGTTCGTCCGGGTTGCCCTCGGTGGCATCCGCGACGAGGCCGAGATCCGCGGCCACCGACGCACCTACGTCGGCGCGCTGCCCGGCCGGATCGTCCGCGCCATCAAGGAAGCGGGCTCGATGAACCCGGTCGTGCTGCTCGACGAGATCGACAAGGTCGGCGCCGACTACCGCGGCGACCCGACGGCCGCGCTGCTGGAGGTGCTGGACCCGGAGCAGAACCACACGTTCCGCGACCACTACCTCGAGGTCGAACTGGACCTGTCCGACGTCGTGTTCCTGGCGACGGCGAACGCGCTCGAGACCATCCCCGGCCCGCTGCTGGACCGGATGGAGCTGGTCACTCTCGACGGCTACACCGAGCACGAGAAGGTCACCATCGCCCGCGACCACCTGCTCCCCCGCGAGCTGGATCGCGCCGGTCTCGGCAAGGACGACGTCACGCTGACCGACGGCGCGTTCAGCCGCATCGCCGCCGAGTACACGCGGGAAGCCGGGGTGCGCAACGCGAACCGGACCATCGCGAAGGTGCTGCGGAAGGTGGCGACCAAGGTGGCGCTCGGCGAGGTCGAGCTGCCGCTGACGATCGACGCCGACGGGCTCGAGATCTACCTCGGCCGCCCACGGCACCTGCCTGAGTCGTCGCTGCCCGCGTCGACGCAGCGCACGTCGACCCCCGGCGTGGCGACCGGACTGGCGGTGACCGGCGCCGGCGGTGACGTCCTCTACATCGAGGCGTCGCTGGCGGATCCGGAGTCCGGCTCGACCGGGCTGCAGCTGACCGGCCAGCTGGGCGAGGTGATGAAGGAGTCGGTGCAGATCGCGTTGTCGTACCTGCGCTCGCACGGCGCGGAGCTGGAACTTCCGGTCGGCGACCTGAAGGACCGCGGCATCCACGTGCACGTCCCCGCGGGCGCGGTGCCCAAGGACGGGCCGAGCGCCGGCATCACGATGACGACGGCGCTGGCGTCCCTGCTTTCGGGCCGGGTCGTGAAATCGGACGTCGCGATGACCGGTGAGGTGTCGCTGACCGGGCGCGTGCTGCCGATCGGCGGGGTCAAGCAGAAGCTGCTGGCCGCGCACCGGGCGGGGATGAAGACGGTGATCATCCCGCAGCGCAACGAGCCCGATCTGGACGACGTCCCGGCCGAAGTGCTGGCACAGCTGGACGTCCACGCCGTGGCGAACGTCCGCGACGTGCTGGACATCGCGCTGGCGCCGGCGACGGCTCCGGTCGCCCAAGCGGCGTAACGGCGCGAGGCCGAAGCCCCGGATCCCGCCAAGGGTCCGGGGCTTTCGGCTTTTCGAGATCCGGACGAACCCGGACATTGACTCACCTTAAACTCCCTATCACGTTTTGATAACGTGTATTGCGTGCCACCCAGCCGGGGTGCGTGATCCTTGAGAGGGCAAGGTCATGAATCAAGGAATTCTTTCCCCGTTGCGACCGAGGCGCAGGTGCGTTTCGGCCGGTCAGATCGTCTGCCTGAGCATTCTCACCGGATTCACCGCGGCGCTGACCTTCGCCGGTACCAGTGCCTCGATCGCCGCGGGGATCGCCATAGCCCTGTTCGGCGCCGTTCTCCGTCACCCGGTGCCCGCCAGGGCGCCCCGATGAACACGGAATCGGAATTCATGGCGCGGCTGCGCGAACTCCGCGACCGGAGCGGCCTCAGCATCCGCGCGCTGGCCGCCGCGACCGGTTGGTCCCGCAGCACCTTGGCCGACATGCTGGCCCGGAACACCTTGCCCGGCAACGAAAACCAGATGCGAGTCCTGTTGCGCGCCCTGCTCCGGGCGGTCACTGACGAGCCGGGGATCGACGAGTATCTCGCCGACTGGCGTCACCTGATCGGACGTCGTCATCACCGCAATGGCGGATGCGCGCCGCTCGACCGGATACTCGTCGCCCTGGAAATCGCCGCGCAACGCGGCGGAGCCGAAGCACCTGGCCTTCGCAAAGCGAAAGAAATAGTGCTGAGTGAGGGTTCCCTACGAAAGTTCCCTCCTCACGGTGAATACGCCGCGAATTCACCTGGAAGTCCCGTTCCACCCGTACTCTCCGACCCGCTCCTTCCCGCACCACCACATCAGCGGATGTCTCGGAGGCACGAGTGAAGCGACGGAATTTCCTGCGCGCGGCCGTGGTCGGCGCCGGTGTCACGGCGTTCGGAAACAGGCTCTCGGGGGCGGCTCTCGCCGCGCCCGCCCAGAACGGACCCAGCCCGTACGGCGCGCTCCAAGCGGCCGACTCGAACGGGATCCAGCTGCCGACGGGATTCACCAGCCGCGTCATCGCGAGGTCCGGCCAGCAGGTCGCGAACACCGGGTACACCTGGCACAGCGCCCCGGACGGCGGCGCGGTGTTCGCCGACGGGAGTGGCTGGATCTATGTGTCGAATTCGGAGATCACCCCCGGCGGCGGCGCGAGCGCGGTCAAATTCGACGCGAGCGGGAACATCACCGGCGCCCACCGCGTCCTGGCGAACACGCGCCAGAACTGCGCGGGCGGCAAGACTCCTTGGAACACCTGGCTTTCCTGTGAGGAGATCGATCTCGGGTTCGTCTACGAGTGCCAGCCGAACGGTCCGGCCACGGCCGCCGTCCAGCGGCCCGCGATGGGGAAGTTCAAGCACGAGGCCGCGGCGGCCGACCCCGTACGGAAGGTCGTCTACCTGACCGAGGACACCTCGGACGGCTGTTTCTACCGCTTCGTCCCGACGACCTGGGGCGACCTGTCCGCCGGGACGCTGCAGGTACTGAAGGCGGGCACGGCGACCTCGGGCAGCTTCACGTGGGCGAACGTGCCCGACCCCGACGGCTCCCCTACCGCCACCCGCAACCAGGTGTCCGGCGCGAAGCGCTTCAACGGCGGCGAAGGGCTGCACTACGCCAACGACACCGCGTGGTTCACCACGAAGGGCGACAACCGCGTCTGGCAGCTCAACCTGACGAACAGCACCTACGAGCTGGCTTACGACGACTCGCTGGTCAGCCCCGGCTCGGCGCCGCTGACCGGGGTCGACAACGTCACCGGGACCTCGTCGGGTGACCTGTACGTCGCCGAAGACGGCGGCAACATGGAGATCTGCATCATCACGCCGAACGACATCGTGGCGCCGTTCCTGCGGATCAACGGCCAGAGCTCGTCGGAGATCTGCGGTCCCGCGTTCACCCCGGCGGGTAACCGGCTGTACTTCTCGTCGCAGCGCGGCACCTCCGGTTCGTCCTCCGGCGGGATCACCTACGAGGTGACCGGCCCCTTCCGATCCTGAGACAAAGCGTGCGGGCGCCCGGTCCGGGCGCCCGCACGACTCAGGCGTCGGTGCGGGACTTTTCCCGCAGCCGGTTCACCACGAAGAGGGTCAGGGCGACCGCGACGGCGGCGATCACGAAGTACTGGAAGAACCCGGCGTACTCCTCGACCAGGTGCCAGCTCTCCCCGAGGCCGTAGCCCGCCAGTACGAACACCGTGTTCCAGATCAGGCTGCCCAGCGTGGTCAAGGCCAGGAACCGCCAGAACGGCATGCGTTCGATCCCGGCGGGCAAGGAGATGAGGCTGCGGAAGATCGGCACCATCCTGCCGAAGAACACCGCCTTGGTGCCGTGCTTCTGGAACCACGCTTCGGTCTTGTCGAAGTCGGAGGCCTTGACCAGCGGGATCTTCCCCATCCAGCGGCGTGTGCGATCGCGGCCCAGCAGCAGGCCCAGGTAATACACGATGATCGCGCCCGCGACCGATCCGAAAGTCGTCCACACCAGCGCTTCCACCAGCGTGAACGTGCCCTGGCTGGCGGAGAACCCGGCTAGCGGGAGCACCAGTTCGCTGGGGATCGGCGGGAACAGGTTGTCCAGGCCGACGATGATCGCGGCTCCCGGACCGCCCAGCGCGTCCATCAATGAGACCGCCCACCCGGCGAGTCCTCCCATCGGTTCGCTGGCGGTTTGGGCGAGGAGGAGGTTCATGGCGGCCTTTCGTGGTCGTCTGCGGTTGTCAACGAACGTACGAATCACCCGGGTTCCGCACCCTGGGGTGAAGCGGCACAGATCACTGAGGAAAACCGCAATACCGATCTTCGGATACCCCGCTAACCTGGCGTTATGCCTGTTCCGGCAGCGATGCGCCGCTACCTGCGCAAAGCGCTCCGCGGCACGCTGGGCCTGGCGATCGGCGCCATGACAGCGTTCGCGGAGTTCTTCTACGTCCTCTTCGGCGGCATCGCGCTCACGATTCCCGCGCTGCGGCGGCCCGTCTTCACCGGCGCCCGCGTACTGTCCGAAGTGGAACGGCGACGGCTGGAGAAGTACCTCGGTGACGAGAACGCCACGGACTACACCGGACGCCGCGCGATGGCCTATCTCGTTCCGCGGTGCGTCATCGGACTGCTCAGTGCCGGAGTCTTCGTCCTGATCCTGTTGGGCACCGGATCCGGCGTGATCATCGCCTACCAGCTTCTCAACGGTCAGTCCCCCGGAGGCGGGGCACCGGCCGACTGGTACGACCCCGTCACCACCGCGCTCTTCGGCGCGCTGCTCGTTTTCCTCTCCCTGCAAGGGCTTCTCGGGGCCGCGACGCTGGACCGCAAGCTGGCGAGGCACTTCTTCGGGCCCAGCAAGAAGGAACGGTTACGCCGCCGGGTCTCCGAACTCGCCACCAGCCGGGCCGAGGTGGTCGAGGCGGTCAACGGTGAGCGCCGCCGGATCGAACGGGACCTGCACGACGGCGTCCAGCAGCGTCTCGTCGCACTCGGGATGCTGCTCGGCCGCGCGCGGCGGGCAGCCGATCCGGAACACGCGTCGGATCTGCTCCGGCAAGCGCATGAGGAATCCCAGCGTGCTCTCGTGGACCTGCGCGAGGTCTCGTGGCGGGTGTATCCGATCGCGCTGGACACGGACGGGCTGCACCCCGCGCTGGAAGCGCTCGCGGAACGTTCCGGCGTACCGGTCCACCTGCGCGTCGACCTGCCGGAACGGCCGCCGGCGGCCATCGAGACCGTCGTCTACTTCGTCGCGTCCGAGGCGGTCACCAATACGATCAAGCACGCCGCGGCGACGCGGATCGACATCGAGGCCGAGCGGGACGGGGACAGGGTGCGGGTGCGGATCACCGATGACGGCACGGGCGGGGCGCGGGAGTCCGGTGGTGGTCTTTCCGGCCTCGCGATGCGCGTCGCGGCCGCGGACGGAGAGTTCACTGTGGACAGTCCGCTCGGCGGTCCGACCGTGGTGACGGCGGTGCTGCCGTGCGAGTGATCCTCGCCGAGGACTCGACCCTGCTGCGCGAGGGACTGGTCCGGTTGCTGGTCGAAGAGGGGCACGAGGTCGTGGCGTCGGTCGGCGATGGCGACGCGCTCCTCTCGACGACGGCCGCTTATCGGCCGGACGTGATCGTCACCGACGTCCGCATGCCACCTACCCACACCGACGAGGGCCTGCGCGCGGCGCTCGAGATCCGGAAACGCTGGCCGGGGATCGGGGTCCTGGTGCTCTCGCAGTACGTCGAGAAGCGCTACGCCGCCGAGTTGATCACCGGCGACGGAGAACGCGTCGGCTATCTCCTGAAGGACCGGGTCGCCCAGGTGGGCGAATTCCTCGACGCGCTCGACCGGGTCGCCGCGGGCGGGGCGGCGTTCGATCCGGAGGTGGTCCGGCGGTTGCTCGCGCGGACCACGCACACCGATCCACTCGCGAAACTGACCGTCCGCGAGCGTGAAGTGCTGGAGAAAATGGCACAGGGCCACACGAACGCCGGAATCGCCGGGTCGCTGTACGTGTCTCAGAGCTCCGTCGAGAAGCACGTGAACGCCATCTTCGACAAGCTCGGACTGGCCAACACCGCCGGCTACAGCCGTCGCGTCCTGGCGATCCTGCGTTACCTCGGGTCCTGACCGCGAGTTGACAGGCAAGCGACGACTTGCCTATAACTGGGCCGTGGACGGCGACCTGTTCAAGGCGATCGGCGACGCGACGCGACGCACCATCCTGGACGAGCTGACCGAAAAGGACGGTCAGACCCTGTTCGAGATCTGCGGCAGGTTGACCATGAAGCATGGCCTGTCCTCCTCGCGGCAGGCCATCTCGCAGCATCTCGCGACCCTCGAACAGGCGGGCCTGGTGCACACCCGGCGTCAGGGCCGCTACAAGTTCCACCACATCGACACGAGCCCGCTGCGGTCGATCGTCGAGCGGTGGCCCATCGACCGAGAGGAACCGAACCCGTGATCCGGATCAACATCACCAGCGTCTTCGTCGACGACCAGGCCAAGGCACTGGACTTCTACACCGAAAAGCTGGGGTTCATCAAGAAACACGACGTGCCCACCGGAGGCGCCAGCTGGCTCACCGTGGTCTCCCCCGCCGACCCCGACGGCGTCGAACTGCTGCTGGAACCGGACGGGCACCCCGCGGCGAAGCCGTTCAAGAAGGCGCTGGCAGGTGACGGTATCCCGTTCACCCAGTTCGCTGTCGACGACGTGCACGCCGAGGTCGAGCGGCTCAAGGGGCTGGGCGTCGAGTTCACCCAGGACGCCGTCGACATGGGCCCCGTGGTCACCGCCGTCTTCGACGACACCTGCGGCAACCTGATCCAGCTCGCCACGATGAAGTAGGCCCGCGACGAAAGCGACATGGCCGGGGATCGTGAGTGGTAAGGACGGTTAGAACCGTCTTTACCACTCACGAGCAACGGAAAAGCGGGGCTCGGTTCACTGTGGACCGAGCCCCGCTTCGGCGTTTCCTTACTGCTGCACCCATTCCACGAGTTCCACCGGAACACCGTTCGGGTCGGTGACCATGAAGAGGCGCTCTCCCCACGGCTCTTCCCGCAACGGCAACGTGATCTCGACGCCTTCGTCGCGCAGGCGCTTCTCCTCGACTTCGAGGTTTTCGACCGTGAAGGCCACGATCACGCCGGAAGCGCGCTGCTGCCGCAGGTTCTCCGGCAGGACCTCGATCCCCGCCTGAAGCAGAACGATGGCCACCTTCGCGGTTTCGTGCCCGAGGGAGACGAAACCCTCCGCTGCCATCTGCTCGGTGAAGCCGAAGTGCTCGGTGAAGAAACGGCTGGAGGCGGCGACGTCGTCGACGGTCAGCGAGATGGTGGAGGCAAGGACGTTCATGGGTTATCCCCTTCGGTCGGCGGTGAGTTTCGGATGAGCTGATCGGTCAGTACGACCGGCGGCGCGGGACGCCGATGGAGCGGCGCACCGGCATCGAGCGGCCGGGGAACGGCTGCTGATGGCGTCGGTCGTTCCGGCGAGCCTGCGCACGGTTGGTGCCTTCGTTGCCTTGGGGGATTCGAGCGGTCAAGGAGCCTCTTCTCTCACTGATCGGTAGTACGGACGTAAGTTTACATCCGACGCACTGGAAGTCAAGGATACTTTTACGACGGTGGTAAACTTCGTTCATGACCAGCGCGGATGTGGGCTTACGAGAGCTCAAGAAGCAGGAGACACGACAGCTGATCTCCGACCAGGCGACGCTGCTCTTCATCGAGAAGGGCTTCGAGGAGACGACGATCGCCGAGATCGCCGCGGCGGCCAGAGTCGCGAAGAAGACCGTCACCAACTACTTCGCACGCAAAGAAGACCTGGCACTGGACCAGCACGAGGAGTTCACGCACGGGCTGGCGAACGCCGTCCGCGACCGGAAGCCGGGTGAGTCGGCGCTGGCCGCGCTACGGCGCACCTTCCTGGACGCGGTGGCGGAGCACTCGCCCGTGATCGGCTTCACCGGACCGGTCTTCGCGAAAATGGTGCTGGAGAGCCCCACCCTGACCGCACGACTGCGTGAACTGCACGAACTGCGCGAAGCGGCGCTCGCCGAACTGCTCGCGACCGAGACCGGAGCCGACGCGGACGACGTCACCCCGGTCATGGCCGCGGCCGAGCTCAACGCGATCGACCGCGTCCTCTTCCGCGAGGTCCTCCGGCGCTCGCACGCGGGCGAGAGCAACGACGAAATCGCCGAAGCGCTGACGAAGGCGACCCAGCGGGCTTTCGAGTTGTTGGAACCGGCCTTCGGCGACTACGCGATACGCGAATAGCCCTGGGTTTTGTCGGGGGTTCCCGCTAGGTTCCGCTCCATGCCTGAGGGGACTTTGCTGGACGTCGTCTACTGCGAGGGCTGGGATCCGGCCGCTCGCGCGCTGACCGGGCGGCTCTCACCCGGCGCCGCGCGGGAACGCGACGCCGCCGGAGAGCAGTACGCCGTCGCGCTGGTGCGTCCCGGCACCGATGCGCCGTCGGTGCTGCTCGAAATCGCCTGGAAGCATCGCTTCGCCCGCTCAGTGCAGTTCGATGGGCAGGGCAGGCGTCGCGGTTTGTTCGAGTACCGCGTACTCGAAGACGACGCACTGTTCCTCATCAAAGTCGAGCAGTGGACCTATCGGTTCGACGACCAGGAGGAGTTCGACAAGAAGAGCGCCGGCCACCTGGAAATGTCCTTCGGCCCGGATGGCAAGGGCTGGATGCATCAGGCGCCACAGGGTTACGGCGGTGGCTCCAGCAGTGGCCAGGTGCGCAAGCAGGTGTCCGAGCTGACCATGCCGAAGCCCGCCTTCGGTGACTGGGAGGCTCTCGCGAACTCGGGGCCGCTGACCCTCCGGACCCCGGATGCCCCCGACACCGATCCGCCGCTGCCCGCCGACGAGCGCCCCTGGCGGCCGTCCGTGCCGCTGCGACCTTCCGGCATGGACGAGATGTTCACCTCGGGCACACGCTTCTCGCTGAGCGGCGACCACGGCCTCGTCGAGGTCGAACTCCGGGACGCCGGGAAACTCCGCATGCCCAGCGGCAGGCTCGTCGCGGCGGACCCCGCCTTCCTGGACGGGGACGCGGAGCACTTCACGGTCACCGTGCCTCCCGGCGAGTACCAGGTCGAGGTCTCCGTGATCCGATTCGTCGACGAACCGGCCCACGAACGGGTCGCGGCCGCCAAACTCGTCGTCGCCGACGTTCCCGTCGCCAGCTGGGAAACCGCGCTCTGGCCCGGGCAGAACGCGCTTTTCCTCGGGGACGGGGAGTTCTACGGCTACGGCGTGGACAGCGGCACGGGCTGTTTCGCCGACGCCGCCGCCCTCCCCGAGGAGATGGACGACGACCTCCTGGAGAAGTTCGAGGAGGTGGACCCGCACATCGATGTCACCCCGGACGGAGCCGACGGCAACATCATCGCGTTCACCACCGGCTGGGGAGACGGCAGCTACCCGACCTGGATCGGCCGGGCGGCCGACGGCACGCCGGTCTGCTTCATCACCGACATGCTGGTCCTCAACCGTGCCCAGGTTCTCACGGCCTGAGCGGGCCGGCCTTCGAGTTCGACGGAACGCATTTCCCGGAAGTTCCGCAATATCCAAGCGGGACAACGCAAAGTCGCCCTGGTCGTCGACGACCTGGTCTCGCTCGACCCGTTCATCGCCCGCGGCGTCCGGAGCTACGGCGAGGCGTGGTACCCGTCGAGGCGCGCGGTTCACGTCGAGACGTAGAGGAGCATGTCCTTCGGGATGCCACCGATCTCGTGATGAGCGGGCAGCGACCGTTCGTACCGGTAGCCCGCTTTCTCGGCCGCGCGAAAAGAACCGCGGTTCCATGGCTCGATGTACAGCTCGATCCGCTCGACGCCCGGGACGGTCCAGGCGAATTCGGTGATGGCCTTGAGCGCGTCCGTCGCGTAGCCGCGGCGCCGATGCCGGGGCGAGATCGAATAGCCCACGATCCCGATGCCTTCTGACAGCTTTCGCAGCCAGAGACCGATCGTGCCGACGGCGGTTTCGTCAGCGACGATCACGAAGGGGAAGCCCCGCCCCTCGGCCTGTCGGCTCCGCTGTCGCCGCACCCATTCCTCGGCTTCCCGCCGGGTCGGCCGCGCCGGAAGGCTGCCGATGAGCGGAATATAGGGGTCTTCGCCGAGTTCGAGGGCAAGCCGGACATCGGCTTCGGTGAACTCGCGGAGGACGACGGATCCGTGGGCGGTCGGCTCGGTCATCGGCCCATTCTTGTCGGAGGCCGACGGTACGGTCGGGTCCATGCGGGAGCTGATCGTCACCGAGAACTGCACCATCGACGGCGTCATCGAGCTGGCGCGCGACTGGTTCAGCCCGGGCGACACCGATCCGGACATGGATCAGTCGGACGTCATGGCCGCGCTCCGGGAACAACGTGAAAACGCCGACGCGTTCCTCCTCGGACGCGTCACCTTCGAAGACATGCGCGGGTACTGGCCGAAGCAGACCGACGACACGACAGGCATTTCGGCTTATCTCAACGCAGTGAACAAGTACGTGGTCTCGAGCACGCTGACGGAGCCGGAGTGGGAGAACACGACGGTGCTCTCCGCTGATCTGCGTTCGGAGATCGAGAACCTGAAGGCCGCCGAAGGCAAGGACATCGTGACGACCGGCAGCATCTCCCTGGTGCGGGCGCTCATCGCCGAGGGCCTCGTCGACGAGTACCGGCTGTTCGTCTATCCCGTCGTGGTCGGCGAAGGCCGTCGGCTGTTCGAGGGCGCCACTGGCGTTCCGAAGCTGCGGTTGGTGGAGGAGCGGACTTTCGCGTCGGGGATCGTGCTGCTGCGCTACCGGGCCGCGGCGAACTGACGCTTCACCGGGTCGCGCGGCGGGAATTCCCTGCTCACCGGCCGCTCGGTAGGGTCGTACTCCGGTTCGGCGACGGGGAACACGACGGAGGTGGCGGTCATGGTCGACGCGTCGAAGTTCACGGCCGAGGTGTTCCGCCGCGCGGCGGAACGGCCCGAGGTCCCGCCGCGGCTGGCCCGTGCCGCGGACTGCGTCCGGGACGGCAAGTTCAGCTGGGAGGAGGTCGCCACCGGGAACTGCGAGCACCCGCTCGCGCAGGCGCTGTTCGCGCCGAGAGCCCAGGAGAAGCTGTGGCCGCTGTTGGCCGAGGTCGCCGTGGAACTCGAGTCGGCGCCCACGCAGGCCGAACCCCGGCGCGCGCGAAAAGCACCTTCGACGGACGACGACTTCAGCGAGTACACCTACCTTGAAGACCTGGCCGAACCGAACACGCATCCGGCGTGGCCGCAAAGGCCGGACCGCGGACGGTAACGCCTCGCCGGGCGAAAACAGGATGAGAAGCGCACGGCCGCGGGCGTAGCGTCGGCGACCGTGATCGGTGAGACGGGCACGGGAGACGACCCGGCGGACGGCTGGTTCCCCGAGAGTGTGGCCGCGGGCTATGACGCGCCGGGAGGCGCGAACGCGCCAGAAGTGGTGGCGCCCGTGGTGGACGTCCTCGAAGACCTGGCCGACGGCCCGGTGCTCGAGTTCGCCGTCGGGACGGGGCGGATCGCGATCCCCCTGGCCGCACGCGGCGTGCCGGTGGACGGCATCGAACTGAGCCGGGCGATGGCGGAGCGGATCGCGAGCAAGCCGGGCGGCGACGCGGTCGAGGTCACGATCGGCGACATGACGAAAACGCGGGTGGCCGGCGAATTCTCGCTGGTCTATCTGGTGTTCAACACGATCGGCAACGTGACCACCCAGGACGGTCAGGTCGACGTCTTCCGCAACGCGGCCGCCCACCTGCGGCCGGGCGGGCTGTTCCTGATCGAGGTGGGCCTGCCGGACCTGCGCCGCTTGCCGCCCGGGCAGGACATCGTCCCGTTCGCGATGGCGCCTGGCTATGTCGGGTTCGACCAGTACGACGTGGTCACACAGCAGTTCACGTCGAACCACGTCACTGTGGCGCCGGATGGGCGGGGGCGGTTCCGCCGCATCCCCTTCCGGTATGCCTGGCCCGCCGAGATGGATCTCATGGCACGCATCGCCGGGATGCGCCTGAAGTACCGCTGGGCGGACTGGGACCGCTCGGAACTGACCGCCGAGAGCACCAAACACGTGTCGGTCTGGGAACGCGCACCGCGCTGACGGATCAGGACGATCTGTTCGTGGCGATGATGAGTGCGCTGACGACGAGTGGGGGCAATGCCCACAGTGCCGTCGTGAGGTAGCCGGTCCGGGTAGGGAGCAAGGCGCCGTCCGGAGTGGCTGCGGCGAGCAGCAAACCGGCGAGCGCGCTGCCCACGGCCATTCCGATGCTGCGGGCGATCTGGTTGATCGAGAGCACGCTGGCCGTTTCCCCTTGCGGCACACCGACCAGAACGAGCTTGGGCATCACCGCGAAGACACCTCCGACGGCGAAGCCGAGCAGGGCGATCGCGACGAGGACGAGGACGAGCGACCGATTGCCGACGGCGAACAACAGCGCACCGGCCACGGCGATCACGACCGAGAACGCGTACGTCCACCGTTCGGTGATGCGCGTGACGAGACGCGGAATCGCTTTTCCCGCGACGAACCCGAGCAGCGAGAACGGGATCAGTGCCGCACCCGCGGCGACACCGGGAAGCGCGAATCCGTAGTGGGCGCCGGCGGGAGTCTGCACGTAGCGGGTGAACAAGCTGAACAACAGGTACAGACCTGCCCCGGCCACGAGAATCGCCAGGTTCGCGCGGAAAATGGGACCTTGGCCGAGCAGCCGGAGGTTCACCAGCGGCACCGTCGTGCGCAGTTCGATGAACGCCCACACGGCCAGGACCGCGGCGGAACCGGCGAGAAGGCCACCGGCCAGCCACGCGGTCGCCCATATCGAGGGTTCGGCGATGATCAGGAGCACCCCGAGCGTGCCGAGAGCGAGGAGCAGGGCGCCGGGGACATCGATCCTGGGCAGCGCGCCGGGGGCCTCGACAGGCAGTGCCCGCCAGGCGATGACCAGCGCGACGGCGGACAGGAGGAAGCCGAATCCGTACGCGGCGCGCAGTCCGGCGAGCTGATCGAGAAGGCTGACCACCGGGTAGCCGACCCCGATGCCGACTGTCGATGCGACCGACAGCGCGGCGATCGTCGATGTCGAGCGGTCGGGTGGCAGGTGTGCGCGGGCGACGCTCATCAACAGCGCCCCGGCAGCGACCCCGAGCCCTTGCAGGCCGCGTCCGATCAACAGCGCCGCGTACGGAAGCGGGAGCACCGTCAACAACCCACCCGTCATGACCAGGGCCAGGGTGACCAGGATCGTGGCACGGCGATACGGGCCGCTGCCGAGCCTGCCCAGAACCGGACCCGCGATCGCGCCGCTGAACAGCGTCACGGTCAAGGTCCACTGCGCGGCGTCCAGGGATACGTGCATCCCCGTGGCGACCGGAGTGATGAGAGGTGCCCCGACGCTGCCGATCACCGCCCCCGACAACGCCGTGCACACCAGCGCGGCGCTCAGTCGCCCGGTCCGCTGGACGGAGACGTCCATGCGGGTGTTCATCGGTTCGTCTCGGTGGTGATGTGCGTGAACAGACCCGGCTGGATCCGGGTGCGGACCCCCTCGGCCCATGCGGCGTCGACCTCCTCGACGTCCATCGCGGCACCGGTGTTCAGCAGCATCCCGAAGGCGAGGAACGTCTTCACGGTCACCGGGTCGAGTCCGGTGCCGTTCTCGGCCGTGTCCCACAGCCGTGCGAAACACGACCGCACCGCGTCCCTCACCTCCGGATCGCCACACGCGGCGAAGCCCTGAAGCTGCAACAACAACCCGGTCCGATCGGCCAGCAGGTCGAAGTACTGGGCGCCCATCGCCGAGAGCGCCTTCAGGCCGGTCTCCCCCTCGCCCGCGTCTCGCATCCCGTCGCTGAGCCGCTCGAAAGCTGCCTGGACCAACTCCAGGAACAGGGCCTTCTTCGTCCCGAACATCCGGAAGACATACGCCTGCGTGATCCCCGCCGTCTTCGCGATCGCTTCCGTCGACGCCCCGTGCAACCCGTGCTCCGCGAACTCCTTCGCGGCGATGGCCAGCACCTGGGCACGTCGTTCGGTTCCGCTCATCCGTACAGCCATGAGACCAAGTTACTGGTTACTAACCACTAACTCGGTGTGTCCTGCACAACAAACGAAGCGGCCCCGTGACTTGGTCACGGGGCCGCTTCGGTGTGGCGAGTGAGGGATTCGAACCCCCGAAGGCAGTGCCGTCTGATTTACAGTCAGATCCCTTTGGCCGCTCGGGCAACTCGCCGTGGCCGGGTGTCCCCGGCCGAGACGAAAGAATACCCAATGCCGTGGCGGGCCGGTCAACCGGGTTCCGCAGGGCTAGGGTGGAAGCTCCTGACAAGCGAGTACGAGGTGTGAGAACACGTGGCGGATCCCTCTTTCGACGTGGTGAGCAAGGTCGATCGCCAGGAGGTGGACAACGCCCTGAACCAGGCCAGCAAGGAACTCGGTACACGGTTCGACTTCCGGGGTACCGGGACCAAGATCGACTGGTCCGGCGAGGAGGCGATCGCGATCGAGTCCGAGACCGAGGAGCGGGCGCTGGCGGCGGTCGAGGTGTTCAAGGAGAAGCTGATCAAGCGCGGCATCTCCCTGAAGGCCTTCGAGGCGGACGAGCCGGCGCTGTCCGGCAAGATCTACAAGATCGGCGGCAAGATCCTGCAGGGAATCGCGTCGGACAAGGCGAAGCAGATCGCCAAGTTCATCCGCGACGAGGGCCCCAAGGGTGTGCAGGCGCAGATCCAGGGTGACCAGCTGCGGGTGTCCGGCAAGAAGAAGGACCAGCTGCAGGACGTGATCGCCTTGCTGAAGGGCAAGGACTTCGAGATCGCGCTGCAGTTCACGAACTACCGCTGAGCGCGGAGACGACAAGGCCACCTTCGGGAGCTCCGAAGGTGGCCTTCGTCATGTCTACGACGCGGTGATCGTCCAGGTCCCGTCGCCTTCCAGCGACACGAAGGCCGGGCCGGTCACGGGCACGCTGCCCTTGTAGTCGCCGAGCTGGTTCACGGGAAGATCCGAGAAGTCGTCGCTGTGCACCCACACCGCGGTACGGCCGCTGTTCTTGGTGGTGACGGCGACCGACGAGATGCCGTCGGGCACGGCGAAGACCGCTTCGCTCTTGCCCGCCAGGGGTTTGCCCGGCTCGAGCACGGGCAGGGCGCTTTCGTCGGTGATGGTCAGCGTCCAGGCGGCGTTGGCCTTGACGGTGAACGTCTTCGCCTGATGACCGGGCATGTCGTTGATCCATTGCGTGCCCTTGTACGGGCCGATGTCGTTGACGATCAGCTCGTTCTCGGTGTTGACCGCGACGTGCCCGGAACACTTCGGGCAGTCGAAGGTCACGAAGCCGAGGCGCATCGGCCAGGCCATGGGGACCGACGCGTTCCCCTTCCCCGAGTGCTTCTCCTCCGGTTGCGGACCTGGCCGCGGGGTTGTGGTGGACGTCGGCGGCGCGGAGGTCCCCGAAGGCGGGCGCAGCCCTTCCGGGGCGGCCGCCTGCGGGACGACGCGCCCCATGTTCGGCGGCGAACAGGCCACCAGGCCCACGGTCAGCAGCGTGGCACCCAAGGCCGCGCACAAGCGCCTGATCACGTATTTCCCCCTAGTCGAACCCGTCATCGGATCTTCGTCGACCGATAGCCCAGCGTTACCGGACCACTCAGCCGAGCGATTCAGGCCACTCGGACGTGGGTTTCCGCCGCGACGCCTTCGCGGGAGCCCGAAAGGGGTAAAAGCCCGTGTTGTAATCCGGCGATCGCGTTCGAGGAAGGTCACGATGAAGCGCCGTTTCAGCTCCGCACTCGCCTTCGCGCTGTCACTCACGGTGATCGCGTCCCTGTTCACCTCCGCACAGGCCGCGGAGCGCCAACAGCTCGTGCCCGGCTACGGCTCGTACCCGCGGCTCATCCGCCTGGAGCATTCCTCGATCGGCCGCGGCCGCATCCTCGCGTCGCTGACCAGCGAAGACGCGAGCGGCAAGTTCACCCCGATCATGGAGAGCACCGACGAGGGCCAGAGCTTCCACAAGATCGGCGAGGTCCGCGACCGTGACGGCCGCTACGGCATGTGCTGCGGGACGCTGTACGAACTGCCGCAGCGGGTCGGCAGGCTTCGCGCGGGCACCTTGCTGTGGGCCGCGAGCTACCGTCAGGACGCCGGTCCGCAGCGGCGGATCGGCATCAAGATCTGGTACAGCCGCGACGCCGGCCGCACGTGGGCCTTCCTGTCCGAGGCAGCCCGCTCGCACAACCACGACGGCATCTGGGAGCCGGAGTTCGTCGTCGACGCGGGCGGCACGCTGTGGCTGCACTACGCCGACGAGACCGAGGCGCCGCAGTTCGCGCAGGTGATGAACCGGGTCGCCTCCACCGACGGGGTGAACTGGGGCACCAAGCAGCGCACGATGGCCATCCCGCCCCATCGGGTGCGGCCCGGGATGCCGATCATCCGCCGCCTCCCCGACGGCCGGTACTACCTGGCCTACGAGATCTGCAACTACCGCGACCGCTACTGCGATCCGTACTTCAAGATCTCCTCCGACGGCGCCAACTGGGGCGATCCCCTCGACCCCGGCACCCGCGTCACCACCGCCAGCGGCAACTACTTCCAGCACGCCCAGACGATCACGCTGTTCCCCGGCGGCCCGAACGGGGTGCGGCTGGTGATGGTCGGGCAGATCTACACCAACGCCGCCGGGGACCCGCAGGACAAGAACGGCCGGGTCCTGCTCGCCAACGACAACTTCGGCGCCGGGGACTGGTACGAACTGCCCGCGCCGGTGCACATCGTCGGGATCCACAACAACTTCTGCCCCAACTACAGCTCGACGTTGCTGCCGGTCGACGGCGGGAAGAACGTGTTGCAGATCTCCACCGAGTACAACCTCGGCTGCAAGGCGTATTTCGCGAAGGGTCCGGCGTTCTGAGCCACCCGGTAGTGTGAGATCCCGAGCGATCGGCTACGAAGCGGGGGCATCGCATGAAGGGCATCGTGCTGGCGGGGGGCAGTGGGACGCGCCTGCATCCCATCACCCAGGCGATATCGAAACAGCTGCTACCGGTCTACGACAAACCGATGATCTACTACCCGATCTCGGTGCTGATGTTCGCCGGGATCCGCGAGATCCTGATCATCTCGACCCCGGTCGACCTGCCGCATTTCCGGCGGCTGCTCGGCGACGGCAGCCAGTTCGGGCTCAGCTTCGGCTACGCCGAACAGGCCGCCCCGAACGGGCTGGCCGAGGCGTTCGTCATCGGCGCGGACTTCATCGGCGACGACGACGTCGCGCTCGTGCTCGGCGACAACATCTTCTACGGCCAGGGGTTCTCCAGCAGGCTGCAGGCCGCGGCGACCGCGCTCGACGGCTGCGTGCTGTTCGGCTACCCGGTCAAGGACCCGCAGCGTTACGGCGTCGGCGAGATCGACGGCGACGGCAAGCTCCTCTCCATCGAGGAGAAACCGGAGAAGCCGAAGTCGAACAAGGCCATCACCGGCCTGTACTTCTACGACAACCAAGTCGTCGAGATCGCCCGCGACCTCAAGCCCTCCCCGCGCGGTGAGCTGGAGATCACGGACGTCAACCTCACCTACCTGCGACAGGACCGCGCGACCCTGATCGACCTCGGCCGCGGGTTCGCCTGGCTCGACACCGGCACGCACGATTCGCTGCTGGAAGCGGGCCAGTTCGTGCAGGTCCTCGAACACCGGACGGGCGTCCGGATCGCCTGTCTCGAGGAGGTCGCGCTGCGGATGGGCTTCATCGACGCGGAGCAGTGCTTCGCGCTCGGCGCGAAACTGGCGAAGTCCGGCTACGGCGAATATCTGATGAACGTCGCGCGCACCCAGGGTGCTACCGGCTGAACAGATGCTCACACAGGGTGTCGCCGGTCCGGAAGACACCCCGTTCCTGAAGATGCGGGACGACGTCGTCGACGAACGCGTCCAGCCCACCCGAGGTCAGATGCGGCACCAGCATGAAGCCGTCGGCGGCGTCGCTCTGGACGTACTCGTCGATTCCCCACGAGGTGGGACCGGATCGCGTTTAGCCCGCTAACTGCGCCCCGGAAGCCGACCTGCGTTTCGCCCCCTAAACGCGATCCCGAGGCCCACCTGCGTTTCGCCCCCTAATCGCGATCCCGAGGCCGACCTGCGTTTCGCCCCCTAATCGCGATCCGGCGGGTGGGTCAGTAGGGGCGGCGGGCCATCTCTTCGAGGCGCCGGATGCGCTCGTCCATCGGCGGATGGGTCGAGAAGAGTTTCGCGAGGCCGCCGTCCGGCCGGAACGGGTTCGCGATCATGAGGTGCGACTGCGAGACCAGCTTCGGCTCCGGCACGAGCGGCGCCGCACGCGTCCCCTTGTCGAGCTTCCGCAGTGCGGACGCCAGTCCGAGCGGGTCTCCGGTGAGTTCCGCGCCCGACGCGTCGGCCTGGAACTCCCGCGAGCGGCTCACCCCGAGCTTCACGACGGCGGCCGCGATCGGCCCGATCAGCACCAGGAGCAGCCCCACCAGCGGGCTGTCGCCGTCCTCGCGGTTGTTGCCGCCGAAGACGCTCGTGAACATCGCGATGTTGGCGATCACGCTGATCACGCTCGCCAGCGCGCCCGCGACACACGAGATCAGGATGTCGCGGTTGTAGACGTGGGACAGTTCGTGCCCGAGCACCGCCCGCAGTTCGCGTTCGTCGAGCAGGTCGAGGATCCCGGTGGTGCAGCACACCGCCGCGTGCCGGGGGCTGCGGCCGGTGGCGAAGGCGTTCGGGGCCTGGGTGGGGCTGACGTAGAGCCGCGGCATCGGCTGCCGCGCCGTGGTCGCCAGTTCTCGCACGATCCGGTACATCGCGGGCTGCTCGGCCTCCGAAACCGGACGGGCGCGCATGGCCCGCAGCGCCAGCTTGTCGGAGTTGCAGTAGGCGTACGCGTTGACGCCGAGTGCCACCACCAGGCCGATGACCAGCGCGCCCCGTCCGAAGAAACCACTGATCCCGACGATGAGCGCGGACAGCACGCCGAGCAGGACGACGGTCTTCAGCCCGTTCTGGTGTTTGTGCACGGCGTCCTGCTCCTTTCTTTCTCCGAGGTTTGGGGCGAGAGGAAGGTTACTCATCGGAAACAACGCGATCGGGGGACGCGAAGTTCCTTCGCGTGGCCGGATCGCGGGTTATCGTCGAACCCCGGAACGATCATCGGGAGGCGCCTGTGCGAGGACCCGAACTGAGCCGCCGAGCCCTGCTCACGCTGGCCGCGGCCGGTGCCTCAGCGGTCGCCTTCGCACCGGCGGCCAGAGCCGAGAAAGTGCTTCTCGTCGAGGTCGGGGGCACCCCGGAGGCGGTCGCGGTGAATTCCGTCACCGGCTTCGCCTACATCTCGGACCCGTCCACCGGCACGATCGTCGTCCTCGATTCGCGATCCGGCACCGTCGGCGACGTGATCCCGGTCGGCGGCGAGCCCGCAGGCCTGGCCGTGGACACCGTGACCGACCGGGTCTTCGTCACGAACCCGCCCGGCGGGACCGTCCTCGTCCTCGACGGACGGACCAACGACGTCGTCAGCGTGGTGCCCGCCGGTCCTGGCGCGTCCAGCGTCGACGTAGACGAGCAGGCGAACCGCATCTACGCGGTCAGTGATCTCACCGGGACACTCGCCGTCATCGACGGCATCGGCTGCCGCCTGCTGGACCTGGTCCCCGGCCCCACACGGGGATTGTCGTCGACGGCGGTCGACGGCGGTCGCAAGCTCGCGTACTGCACCAGCACGGCCACCGACTCGCTGGAGGTCTTCGACATCGGCGCGGGCAAGTTCACCGGCGGCATCCCGGTCGGGAAGTCACCGACCGGGGTCGCCGTGCACAGCGCGTCCGGGACGGTGTTCGTCGCGAATTCGGCGATCCATCATCTGTCCGTTGTGGACGGCGGCGCGCGCAAGGAGAAGGCGACCGTGCTGCTGCGCTCGGAGTCGTCGGCGCTCGCGGTCCACGAAGGATCCAACACCGTCTACGCCAACGGCGGCCCCAACGGTGTCGCCAGGATCGACGGCGTGACGAGCCTGCTCACCGGCGACCTGTCACTCGGTGTCAACCCCGGCGCGGTCGCCATCGACCAGCTCACCAGGACGGTGTACGTGACGGATCCCTTGCGCGGCAGGGTTTCCCTGATCCGGGATTTCTGAGTCCGCACGTGGAGTAACTCCGGGTATACCGTCGAAAGCATGAAACTAGGTTTGCAGATCCCGGACCTCACCTGGCCGAACGGTGCGAGCGCGCTGGGCGCCGAGCTGGCGGCCGTCGCCAGGAAGGCCGACGAAGCCGGCTTCGACTCCATCGCGCTGATGGACCACTTCTTCCAGATCTCGATGGTCGGCCCGCCCGAGAACGACATGCTCGAGGCCTACACCGCGCTCGGTTTCCTCGCCGCGCACACCGAACGCGCGAAACTGTTCACCCTCGTCACCGGTGTGCACTATCGCGAGCCCGGCCTGCTGGCGAAGGCCATCACGACACTCGACGTCCTTTCCGGCGGCCGCGCCATTCTCGGGATCGGCGCGGGCTGGAACGAAGAGGAATCGCGCGGGCTCGGTTTTCCCTTCCCGTCCACTGCGGAACGCTTCGAGCGCCTGGAAGAGACGCTCCGGTACGTGCGGCAGATGTGGAGTGACGACGACGGTCCGTTCGAGGGCGAGCATTATCGGGCCGAGCGGCTGCTGAACGTGCCGCAGGCGCTGTCGAAGCCGCATCCGCCGATCATGATCGGCGGTGGCGGGGAAAAGAAGACACTGCGGTTCGTCGCGAAATACGGCGACATGTGCAATCTCTTCAACGGCCCGGATCTCGAGCGCAAACTCGATGTGCTCAAGCAGCACTGCGAAAACGAAGGCCGCGACTACGCCGATATCACCAAGACCGTCTATCACACCCTCGACATCGGGCCGAAGGGCGAGAAGGCCGGCGAACTCAACGACGCGCTCGGCAAGCTGGCCGAACTCGGCGTCGACGTCGCGATCGGATCCATTCCCGGCCTTCCCGATCTCGACCTCGTCGAAAAGATCGGCAGCGACGTCATCCCGGTCGCGGAAAAGCTCTGACGGCACTCGCTCACCTCCGCCGTCGACGGGCATGATGGCGGGGGTGAGCGAGTACGAATTGCGCGGCGGACTGCAACCCGACGTCTCGGCCGTGGCCGCCGTACTGGCGCACCACGGTGCCGAAGGGCCGGACGGGAAGGCGCCCAGCGAGGCGCTGATCTTCGCCGTCTCCGGCGGCATCGGCGCCGGCTACATCCTGTGGGACTTCGCGCACGAGACGATGTCGACGATCGTGTTCGGTTTCCGCGCGCACTGGCGATATCCCCAGGAATGGCTCAAGTCCACAGTGGACCGTCTTGGGCTCGGCATCGACCTCCGCACCGGCGGCAAACGCACCGCTGCGAAACGGCTCACCACCGACCTCGAAGCGGGGCGGCCGGTGATCGTCCTCCCCGACCGCGAGTCGCTCGGTTACTGGCATCTGCCGACGGAGATGTCCGGCGGCGGCGGGCACTTCGTCGTCGCGTACGGCGAAGAGGACGGCCGGGTGCTCGTCGACGACCGGAACCTCGCCCGGCTGACGGTGGACCGGAAGACGTTCGACGCCGCGCGCGGCCGGGTCGGCTCGTACAAGAACCTGCTCGCGACGATCCACCCCGGCGAGGTCTCCGACTGGCGGGCGGCCGTGCGCGCCGGGCTGACGGACTGTGCGCGGAACCTCTCGGCGCCGTCGAAGTCGTTCTCGCTGCCCGCCTGGGGACGCTGGGCGAAGGCGATGACCGACGAACGTGACCCCAAGGGCTGGCCTCGGGCGTTCGGGGAGCGGCGAGGGCTCGTCGGGGCGCTGTTCAACGTCTGGGAGAGCGTCACCCCGGCTGGGATGGAAGGCGGGCATCTGCGTGGACTGTTCGCCGACGCGCTCACCGAGGCCTCCGGCCTGCTCGAACTCCCGGCGCTGGCCGAACAGGCGTCGACCTGGCGCGGGATCGGCGAGCGCTGGGCCGAGCTGGCGGAGGTGGCGGTTCCGGCGTCGAACGCCGAGTTCGCGTGGGTGCGCGGGCTGGTCAGCGCGGTGTCGGCGGGTGTCCGAGAGGGCGACGCGGGGCAGGACGCCGCCGCGGCGGCCGGCGAGGAGATGTGGAAACTGCGCGCGCACTACAACGACGAAACGCCGTTCACCGACGTCGAGGTCCGCGACCTGTTCAGCACGATGAGCACCATGATCCGGGACATCCACACCGCCGAGACCGCCGCGATCCGCGAGCTCTCCGAAGCCCTGATGGAGTGAACCGGGCCGGTGTCCGTTGCGCCGCGCGGCCGGAACACGACGCGATCGTTGAAGATCCACTTCGTGCACGCACATCCGCTGGGGACGACCAGTGCGCGTCCCGCTCCCGAGATCCACCTCTACCGCCATCGCCTGCGTCTCACCGACCTTGACTATCTCGGTCACGTCGGGAACGTGCGGCTGCTGGACTACTTCCAGGAAGCCCAGGTCGGGATGCTCGACCCGCGGCGTGAGCACCTCTTCCAGGCCAAGGGACCGGCGTATCTGATCGCCAAGCACAACGTCAGCTACCTGCGCAGGCTGACCTTCCGCGACAACCCGGTCGAGGTGGAGACCGTGGTCGGCCGGATCGGGACCTGCGACGTCGTGGTGAACAGCAGGCTGCGCGACGAACGGGCCGTCTACGCGCGCTGCCGCACCATCTGGGTCGCGTGCACCCTGCCCGAAGGCAGCACACGGCGACTCGGCGACGACGAACGCGAGCGGCTGACGCGGTTCAGCGGGGCGATCGACGAGATTTCCTGAACCACTTTTCAACCGTTTATACTCCGTTTTCCGCAACACCGGAAAACGGCTGGGCCGTTCAGCGGCTGATCATCACACTTTTCGGCCGGTACCTTCGAAAGACCTCTCCCCTGCTCCAGCTCCCGGAGGTATTTCATGCCACGGCCGAAGTCTGTCCGCTTTCTCGCGCCCTTGGTCGGCGCGATGCTACTGACGAGCGGGGTGGCCGTCGCCGCCCCGGCCGCCGAAGACCCCCAATTCATCCGCCTGGCCAACAGGACGTTCGATCCGCTCAGCCAGCGGACGGCCGCGAGCCAGGATTGGAAGGGTGCCTACCTGCTCCAGGTCCGGAGCGCGCTGACCGACGAGCAACGCGGGCGATTGCGTTCACTCGGCGTGCGGATCGGGACCTATATTCCCGATTTCGCCTACGTGGTCCGGCTGAAGCCGGAGAACCGCGAATCGGTCGCGAAATTGAATTTCGTCCGCTGGCTCGGCGAATACCGGCCGGCGGACAAGGTGGAGATCTCACTCGCCGCGACGGGCAGCTACCTGGTGACGCTGGTCGAATCGGACGCGCGGGACCAGCGCGCGGTGGCCGAGCGGATCCTGCGGCTCGGCGGCGGCATCGAGGCGATCTCGCAGAGCGGGCAGCACATCGTCGCGAAACTCGGTGCCGGTCAAGCCTCCACCGTGGCACAGGGCGCCGAGGTGCTCGCGGTCGGCGCGATCACCGCCCCCGAAACCGACATGGCCAACGCCAGGGAGAGCGGGGGCGCGAACTACGTCGAGAGCGTCGGCGGCTACCGCGGCCAGGGCGTGCGCGGCGAGGTGATGGACGGCGGCCTGCGCGTCACCCATCAGGAGTTCAAGGCGCGGCCGACGGTGATGCACGGCTCGAACTCGACCGACACCGGCCACGGCACCTCGACGTACGGGCAGATCTTCGCGTCCGGGGTGAGCGCGCCGCAGCGCGGTCTGCTGCCCGAGGGCCAGGGCATCTTCGCCACCTACAACAAGCCGGACCGGTACGCCCACACCAAGGAGCTGGTCGACGCGGGCGGCAAGTACCGCGCGGTGTTCCAGAGCAACAGCTGGGGCGGTGGGCTGACGACGTCGTACACCTCGGTCTCGGCCGAACTCGACAAGATCGTCTTCGACCTCGACCTGCTGATCTGCCAGTCGCAGAGCAACGCCGGAACCCAGCAGTCGCGGCCGCAGGCCTGGTCGAAGAACGTGCTCTCGGTCGGCGGGCAGTACCACTACAACACGCTCGGCCGCACCGACGACAAGTGAACGGCGGCGCCAGCATCGGCCCGGCCGCCGACGGCCGGATCAAACCGGAACTGTCGAACTACTACGACCGGATCGACACCACGTCGTCCGGCAGCGACACCTCGTACACGGCGTCGTTCGGCGGCACGAGCGGCGCGACCCCGATCACCTGCGGAAACGCCGGCCTGCTGTTCCAGATGTGGGCCGACGGCGTGTTCGACGGCGGCCCCGGCAAGGGGCGCGATGTCTTCGCGAGCCGCCCGCACGCCTCGACCGCGAAGGCGCTCCTGATCAACGGCGCCGATCAGTTCGCGTTCAGCGGCACCTCGCACGACATGACCCGGACGCACCAGGGCTGGGGCACCGCGAACGTGCGATACCTGCACGAACAGGCCAAGGCGAACGGGTGGAAACTGCCGGTGCTGGTGAACGAGACCGACCTGCTGGGCACCGGGCAGTCCAAGAAGTACACGGTCGCGGTGAACGGGACCAAGCAGTTCAAGGCCACGCTGGCCTACACCGACCCGGCGGGCTCGCCCAGCGCGTCGGTCGCCAGGGTCAACGACCTGACGCTGAAGGTCACCGCGCCGGACGGGACCGTCTACTACGGCAACAACGGGCTGAAGGCGGGCAACTTCTCGACCGCCGGAGGGGCACCGAACACCGTCGACACGGTGGAGAACGTCATCCTCGAGAAGCCGGCCGCGGGCACTTGGACGGTGGAGGTCGTGGCGACTCAGGTGAACGCCGATGGTCACCCGGAGACGTCGGCCACCGACGCGGACTACGCGCTGGTGGTTTCTTGACGGTGTGAGGGGCGCCACTGACGCTTGGGTGAACGCGGCATGCCGCAAGTAGGTGACTACTTGCGGCATGCCCGCGCCCGGATGGCGGAGACATCTGCGCCGATGGCCGAGACGGCAGGTTTCGGTTATGAGACGGAAGCGTGAGACCCCTGAAAGGCATGTAACGAGGCGACCCGGGGTGCCGACGTCTGGGATACCTGACGCGAGCCAAGGAGCCTCTCGATGACCACCTGCCGACTCTGCGGCTCGGCCCATCTCGCCAGCGTCGTCGACCTCGGAGCGACGCCGCCGTGCGAACGATTTCTGACCGCGGAGCAGCTCGCGGAACCGGAGCCGACCTATCCCCTGCACCTGCGGGTCTGCACCGAATGCCGGCTCGCCCAGATTCCGCCGCTGATCACCCCGGAGGAGACTTTCACCGAATACGCGTACTTCTCGTCGTATTCCGCCTCCTGGGTCGAACATGCCAAGACGTTCGTCGACGGTGCTGTCGAACGACTCGGGCTCGACGAGTCCTCGTTCGTCGTCGAGGTCGCCAGCAACGACGGTTATCTGCTCAAACATGTTGTGGCGCGGCAGATCCGTTGTCTCGGCGTGGAACCTTCGGTGAACGTGGGCCAAGCCGCGCGTGACGCCGGGGTGCCGACGAAGACCGCGTTCCTCGGTCCCGAAAGCGGGCGCGACGTCCGCGAGGAGCACGGTCCCGCCGACCTCGTCGTGGCGAACAACGTTTACGCACACATTCCGGACATCATCGGTTTCACGCACGGGCTCCGCGCCCTGGTCGCCGATGACGGCTGGGTCAGCATCGAGGTCCAGCACCTGCTGACGCTCATCCAGGAGAACCAGTACGACACGATCTACCACGAGCACTTCCAGTACTACACGGTGGAATCGGCGCGCCGGGCTCTCGCTCGCGGCGGATTGTCCGTTGTGGACGTCGAACTCCTGCCCACCCACGGCGGGTCGATCCGGCTGTGGGCGCGCCCGGACGCCGTCGCCGGGGAGCCGAGCGAACGGATGACGCAGGTCCTCGACGCCGAAAAGGCCGCCGGACTGCACGAAATGTCCGGCTACACCGAATTCGCCGAGCGGGTCACGAAGGTCCGGCTCGAGCTGAACAAGTTCCTCACCGACGCGGCGCTCGAAGGCAAGACCGTCGTCGGTTACGGCGCCCCCGGCAAGGGCAACACACTGCTGAACCACTGCGGTATCCGCCCGGACGTGCTGCGGTACACCGTCGACCGCAACCCGTACAAGCACGGCCGGTTCACCCCCGGAACCCGGATCCCGATCCTGCCGCCCGAGCGTATCGAGGCGGACAGGCCCGATTACGTACTCGTCCTTCCGTGGAACCTCCGGAAGGAACTGACCGCCCAATTGTCCTTTGTGGACGAATGGGGCGGCAAACTGGTCTTCCCCATCCCGCACCTGGAAATCGTCGAGGTGAAGTCGTGAAGGTAGTCCTCTTCTGCGGCGGCTACGGCATGCGGATGCGCAACGGTGACGCGTCCGACGTGCCCAAGCCGATGGCCATGGTCGGCCCCAGACCCCTGATCTGGCACGTGATGCGCTACTACGCGCATTTCGGGCACACCGAGTTCATTCTCTGCCTCGGGTACGGCGCGCACCACATCAAGGAGTTCTTCCTCAATTACCAGGAGACCACCTCCAACGATTTCGTCCTGCGCAACGGCAAGGCGGAACTGCTGTCGACCGACATCGCGGACTGGTCGATCTCCTTCGTGCAGACCGGTCTCGAATCCGCGATCGGGGAACGGCTGCGCCGGGTGCGCCCGTACCTCGAGGGCGACGAGATGTTCCTCGCCAACTACGCCGACGTCCTCACCGACGCCCCGCTGCCGGAGATGATCGAGCGGTTCACGGAATCCGACGCCGGCGCGTCGATGATGGTCGTGCCGCCGCAGTCGTCGTTCCACTGCGTCGAAATGGGCGAGGACGGCCGGATCGGCGCGCTGACCCCGGTCAGTGAGATGCCGCTGTGGGAGAACGGCGGGTACTTCGTGCTGCGCCAGGAGGTCTTCGACCACATCCCCGAGGGCGGCGACCTGGTGGCCGACGGCTGCGGCGAGCTCGCCAAGCGGGGCAAGCTGCTCGCGTACCCGTACCGCGGGTTCTGGAAGCCGACGGACACCGTCAAGGAACGCGTCCAGCTGGACGACGCCTACGCGCACGGCGACCGTCCGTGGGCGCGATGGGAACGCGAACCGGCGCCGGCGGGCACGGCGTGATCGGACTCGGCACCGGCGGGATCCAGCGGATCGTCGCGCTCGGCGCGCATTGTGACGACATCGCCATCGGGGCGGGCGGCACACTGCTGACGATCTGCGCCGCCAACCCGGGTGTCCGGGTGGACGCCCTCGTCCTTTCCGGCGGCGGCACCGAACGGGAGACGGAGGAGCGCGCCGCGCTCGCGGCCTTCTGCCAGGGCGCCGACGTCGAGGTCACCGTGCTCAAACTGCCCGACGGCCGGTTCCCCGCGCACTGGGAAGAGGCCAAGAACGGGCTGGAGGAACTACGCCGCCGCACCGACCCGGACCTCGTCCTCTCCCCGCGTACGGCCGACGCGCACCAGGACCACCGCGGCCTGGCGAAGCTGGTGCCGACGGTGTTCCGCACCCATCTCCAGCTGGAGTACGAGATCGCGAAATGGGACGGCGACCTCGCCAAACCCACCGCGTACGTGCCGCTGCCGGCCGAGCGCGCCGAGGAGAAGGTCCGCCTGCTGCAGGAGCACTACGCCTCCCAACGGCACCGGCCTTGGTACGACCGGGAAGCCTTCCTCGGCCTCGCCCGCGTTCGCGGTATCGAATGCGGACAGCGCTACGCGGAGGCCTTCGACCTCAAGAAACTGACGCTCGACCTCACTCCGAAAGGCTGAAAGCCATGCGTGTGCTGCTGACCGGGCACAAGGGTTACCTGGGCACGGTGATGGCCCCGGTGCTGGCCGCCGAAGGCCACGAGGTGATCGGCCTCGACTCCGGTCTCTACGACACCTGCGTGCTGGGCCCCGAGCCCGAAGACCCCGAGGGCTTCGAAGTCGACCTTCGTGACGTCACGGCCGAGCACGTGGCCGGCGTGGACGCCGTGATCCACCTCGGCGCGCTGTCCAACGACCCGCTCGGTTCGCTGGCGCCGGAGCTGACCTACGACATCAACCACCACGCTTCGGTCAAGCTCGCCAAGCTGGCGAAGGACGCCGGGGTCAAGCGGTACCTGTACGCCTCGACGTGCTCGGTCTACGGCGCCTCGGGCGGTGACGGCCTGGTCGACGAGGACGCGCCGCTGCGCCCAGTGACGCCGTACGCCGAGTCGAAGGTGCGGGTCGAGGACGACGTCCAGGAACTCGCCGACGACGACTTCAGCCCGGTGTACATGCGCAACGCCACCGCCTTCGGGTTCTCGCCCCGGCTGCGCGGCGACATCGTGCTCAACAACCTGACCGCGCACGCCCACCTCTCCGGCGAGGTGCTGGTGCTCTCCGACGGCACGCCGTGGCGGCCGCTGGTGCACGCCAAGGACATCGCGCGCGCGTTCGCGGCGGCCCTGGTGGCCCCCAAGGAGGCCGTGCACGGCAAGGCGTTCAACATCGGCACCGAACGCAACAACGTGACCGTCGCCGAGATCGCCGAAGAGGTCATCGAGGCCGTTCCCGGCTCCACGCTGCGGATCACCGGCGAGGCCGGCGCGGATCCGCGCTCGTACCGGGTCGACTTCTCCCGGTTCCGCGCGGCCATCCCGGGCTTCGACTGCGACTGGTCGGTGAAGGACGGCGCGCTCGAACTGATCGAGGCCTACAAGACCCACGGCCTCACCGAACACGGCTTCCAGCGCCTGTTCACCCGGCTGGCCAGGTTGCAGGACCGTACCGCCGCCGGTGAGCTCGACGACACCCTCCGGCGTCGCTGATGTCGCACGGGGACCTGGAGACGGGCGCCGGCCTGCGCGAGCTGGTCGAGCGCCTGTATCCGCTGTGCCGCAGCATCACCGGCGACGGCGTCCGCCGCACGCTGGAGATCGTCGGCGAGCACATCCCGCTGGAGATCCACGAGGTCCCCACCGGCACCCGGGTACTGGACTGGACGGTGCCGCAGGAGTGGAACATCCGCGACGCGTACATCAAGGACGCCTCCGGCCGCCGCGTGGTCGACTTCGGTGAGTCGAACCTGCACGTCGTCGGCTACAGCGTCCCGGTGTCGCGGAAGATGCCGCTCGCCGAGCTGCGCGAACACCTGCACACCCTGCCCGACCGGCCGTCCTGGGTGCCGTACCGGACCAGCTACTACTCACCGACGTGGGGTTTCTGCCTGGCGCAGGAGACCCTCGACGCGATGCCGGACGGCGAGTACGAGGTGTGCATCGATTCCACGCTGGCCGACGGGAGCCTCACCTACGCCGAGCACGTCGTCCCGGGTGAGGTCGCCGACGAGGTGATCATCTCCTGCCACACCTGCCATCCCTCGCTGGCGAACGACAACGTCGCCGGGATCGCGATCGCCGCCGCGTTCGCGCGGACACTGCAGACACCGCAGAAGCCGCATTACACATACCGGTTCCTGTTCATGCCGGGCACGATCGGCGCCATCACCTGGCTCGCGCGCAACGACGACCGCGTCGGCCGGATCAAGGCGGGGCTCGTGCTGGCGTGCGCCGGCGACCCTGGATCACTGACCTACAAACGAAGCCGCCGAGGCGACGCCGAAATCGATCGCGTGCTCGCGTATGTGCTGGCCGATCGCGCGCACAAGATCGTCGACTTCTCGCCCTACGGCTATGACGAACGCCAGTTCTGCTCCCCCGGCTTCAACCTCGGTGTCGGCTCGCTCACGAGGACGCCGTACGCGGGATATCCCGAGTACCACACCTCCGCCGACAACCTCGATTTCGTCTCCACCGCGGCGATGGAGGAAACCCTCCGGACCTTGCGGGACGCGCAAGCCGTCCTCGACCGCAACCGCAGCTACGTCAACCTCAGCCCCTATGGCGAGCCGCAACTCGGCAAGCGCGGGCTGTACGACTCGCTCGGCGGCCGGAGTGACGCGAAACAAGCCCAGATGGCCATGCTCTGGGTACTCAACCTCTCGGACGGCGAGCACAGCCTGCTCGACGTCGCCGAGCGGTCCGGGCTGCCGTTCGATTCCGTCGTCGCCGCCGCGCAGGCGCTGCACGACGCCGGATTGCTCAAGGATTAGAGACCCCATGCGATCATTTCTGCGTTCCCAAGCCGTCCGGGCCATGGCCGGGCGGCTCAGCTGGGGCCTCGGCGACCAGGCCGTTTCCAGCATCACCAATTTCGTGGTCGGTCTCTACGTCGCGCGTTCGCTCGGCACCACGGCGTTCGGCATGTTCAGCCTCGCCTGGGTCAGCTACGGCGTGGTGCTCAACCTCTCGCGCGGGCTGACGACCGACCCGCTGATGGTGCGGTTCTCCGGGGTGCCCACCGAGACCTGGCGGGCCGCGACCGCGAGGGCGACCGGGACGGCCCTCACCACGGGTGTCGTGTCCGGCCTGATCAGCGTGGTCGCCGGCCTCATCGTGGGCGAGGAGATCGGCGGCGCGTTCGTCGCGCTCGGCTTGGTCATCCCCACTCTGCTGCTGCAGGACGCCTGGCGGTTCACCTTCTTCGCCGCCGGACACGGGAAGAAGGCGTTCCTCAACGACGTCGTCTGGGGGATCGCGCTGATCCCGGCGCTGTTCATCGCGCACCACACGTCCGACACGGTCGTCGCTTTCATCCTGGCGTGGGGGCTTTCCGGGGCGGTCGCGGCCGGCTACGGCTGCTTGCAGTCCGGGGTCCGGCCGGATCCGCGCGGCACGCTCGACTGGCTCAAGCGCCACCGCGACCTCGGTACCCGCTACCTGGTCGAAAACGTCAGCAACAGCGGCTCTTCGCAACTGCGGATGTACGGTCTCGGCGCGATCGCCGGACTGGCGAGCGTCGGCGCGGTCCGCGGGGCCGAACTGCTCCTCGGACCGTTCTTCGCCCTCTTGATGGGACTTTCCCTGGTCACGGTGGCCGAAAGCGCGCGGGTGCTCCAACGGGCCCCGCACCGCCTTCGGAACTTCTGCGCCGTCCTCGGCGCCGGCCAGGCGGCGGCGGCCCTGCTCTGGGGTCTCGCCTTGCTTCTGGTACCCAACGACGCCGGCCGGTTCGTCCTCGGCGACGTCTGGGATCCCGCTTCGGAGCTGATCCTGCCGGTGACCATCGGTATCGCCGCGGCGGGGTTCAACACCGGAGCGGCCGCCGGACTGCGTGCGCTCGGCGCTGCGAAACGGAGCCTTCGCGCCCAGCTGATCAACTCGGCCGGCTATGTCGGCTTCGGGCTCATCGGCGCCTTCTTGGCCGGGGCGTCCGGATCCGCCTGGGGGGTCGCGTTGGCGATCACCAGCGGAACGGCGGTGTGGTGGCTTCAGCTCCGCAGCGCCCATAAAGAAGCCCTTCAAGAACTCCTGACTTCGGACAAGAAAGAGATGAGGACGTCATGAGCACCGCTCCTCGGCTGAGCATCGGGCTCCCGGTCTACAACGGCGAGGACTACCTCGCCGAATCGCTGGACGCACTCCTCGGCCAAAGCTTCGGGAACTTCGAACTGATCATCTCGGACAACGCGTCCACCGACCGCACCGAAGAGATCGGCCGTGAGTACGCGAAGCTGGATTCCCGCGTCCGCTACGTGCGCCAGCCGGTGAACATCGGCTGCGCGCCCAACCACAACTACTGCGTCGACGTCGCCCGCGGCGAGCTGTTCAAATGGGCCTCCGACGACGACCTCTACGCGCGCGACCTGCTGGAACGCTGCATCGAGGCGCTCGACGAGCACCCCGAGTTCGTCCTCTCGCACTCGTGGACGGCGATGATCGACGAGAAGGGCGTCGTCACGCAGGCGCTGGAGTACCCGCTCAACACGGTTTCGCCGCACGCCGCGGAACGCTTCCGCAGCACGCTGTTCGCGCCCGGCGGGGACGACGACGGCGCGGTCATCCGCACCGAGGTGCTGCGCCGCGTCGCGCCGCTGGACAGCTACCACCACGCGGACCGCACGATCATCTCGGAACTGGCCCTGCACGGCCCGTTCCACCAGGTGCACGACTGGCTGTACTTCCGGCGCGACCACCCCGGCCGTTCCGAGCACGAGCACCCGACCGTGCGCAGGCGGGCCACCAACCTCGACCCGAAACGGGCCGACAAGCTCCGTCACCCGATGGTCCGGCTGCTCGGCGAGTACGTCCTGGGGTATGTCAAGGCGATCCGCAACGCGCCGATCTCGGGCGCGGAGAAGCGTGAATGCTTCCGCTACCTGCGGCAATGGATGCTGAACCGGGCGGGGAACCCGGCCATGGGGCGGATGCCCGTCCAGGCCGAGGCCGAAACCGGCCCGCGTGAGGTGTCCGTGGTCTCGGTCGTCGCCGGCCAGGAGGGACGAGTCCGTTGACCCCGCCCGCGAGAATCGGGCTGTTCGGACTCCTCGGATCAGGGAACCTCGGCAACGACGGTTCCTTCGAAGCGGTTCTCGGGTATTTGCGCGCGGAGCATCCGGGCGCCGCGCTCAGCGTGATGTGCGGCGGCCCGGAAATCGTCGCGTCGCGCTACGGACTCGAAACGACCGCGTTGAACTGGTACGAGGGTGAGTACCGGACAGCCTCGGGACCATTGTCCATCGCTTTGAAGGGCTTCGGGAAACTCGTCGACATCTTCCGCACGATTGCGTGGGTACGACGCCAGGACGTGGTGATCGTGCCGGGGATGGGTGTCCTCGAATCCACTCTTCCCCTGCGCCCGTGGGGTTTCCCGTACGCACTGCTGCTGCTTTCGGCGTCCGGCCGTCTGGTCGGCACCAAAGTGGCGTTGGTGAGCGTCGGCGCCAACGTGAGCACGCAGCGAGTCACCCGTTCGATCATCCGCTGGGCCGCGCGGCTGGCGACGTTCCGGTCCTACCGGGACGAGCCGTCGAGGGACGCGATGCGCACGATGGGGGTCGACGTCACGGACGACCGCGTCTACCCCGATCTCGCCTTCGCCCTCCCCACACCGTCGGAACCGGTGGTGCCCCGCTCCGTCGGGGTCGGGGTGATGGCCTATCACGGCGGGAACGACGACAGGGCCCGCGCCGACGCCATCTACGAGTCCTATGTGGACAATATGACGCGGTTCATCGCCGGGCTGGTCGCCGACGGCCGTCCGGTGCGGTTGTTCATCGGCGACCGGGCCGACGAACAGGTCGTCGACGAGATCATGCGGGAACTGGATTCCCCGCTGATCACCGCCGCCGAAACGTCTACTTTGGACGACGTACTGCGGGCCATGTCGGCGGTCGAGACCGTCGTCGCCACCCGCTATCACAACGTCCTGTGCGCGCTGAAGCTGGCGAAACCGACGTTGTCCGTCGGGTACGCCCGCAAGAACGAGGTCCTGATGACGACGCTGGGACTCGGGGAGTTCTGCCAGTCGGCCAGGGAGATCGACGTCGACGCGCTGGTGCGCCAGTTCGCCGAACTCGAGTCCAGGGCGGGCGAACTGACCGAGATCGCCGCGAAACGAGGCGCGGAGCAGGCACGACTACTGGAAGCGCAGTTCGCCGAACTGTCGGCCGCCTTCCTGCCGATGGGAGTCCGATGAAAGTGATCCCGGTGCCCGCCATCGCGGGTGCGTACCTGTTCGAGCCGTCACCGCACGCCGACGAACGCGGCTTCTTCAGCCGCACGTTCGACGCCGACGTCGTCCGGTCGGCCGGGATCGACCCGAACGGATTCCTCCAGGACAGCGTTTCCCGCTCCCGCAAGGGAGTGCTGCGCGGGATGCACCTCCGCTCCGGCGAGGGCGAGGCGAAACTGGTCCGGTGCTCGTGGGGCGCCGTCTTCGACGTCGTCGTCGACCTGAGGCCGGATTCGCCGACGTACCTTGGCAAGGAGACGTTCGAACTCTCCGGGGAGACTCAGGTCTCGCTGTACATCCCGGCGGGCTGCGCGCACGGATTCCAGGCGCTCACCGAGTACGCCGACGTCTCGTACCGGATCGACCGCGCGCACGACCCCGCCGAGGACGTCGCCATCGCCCACGACGACCCGGAACTCGCGATCCCATGGCCGCTTCCGGTGTCGCTGATCTCGGAGCGGGACCGTTCCGCGCTCCCGCTTTCCGCTGTCTTACAGAACACGAGGTGAGAGCATGACCCGTCATCTTCCCCGATCCATGCGGGCCAACGAGCGCCTCCACGCGATGATCCCCGGCGGGGCGCACACCTACGCCAAGGGGGACGACCAGTATCCGGAGAATCTGGCACCGGTCATCTCGCACGGGCTCGGCGCGCACGTCTGGGACGTCGACGGGAACGAATACATCGAGTACGGCTCGGGGCTGCGCGCGGTCAGCCTCGGGCACGTGCACCCACGGGTGAGCGAGGCCGCCCATCGCGAGATCGACCGGGGCGCCAACTTCGCCCGTCCGTCCATTGTGGAGGAGCGGGCGGCGACCAAGTTCCTGGAGACCGTCCCGACCGCCGAGATGGTCAAATTCGCCAAGAACGGCTCGGACGCCACCACGGCCGCGGTCAAACTCGCCAGGGCGGCCACCGGCAGGCCGCTGGTGGCGATCTGCCGCGACCACGCGTTCTTCTCCATCGACGACTGGTTCATCGGCACCACGGCGATGTCGTCGGGTATCCCGGACGGGATCACCGACCTCACCGTGTCCTTCCCCTACGGCGACCTCCCGGCGACCGAACGGCTGCTGCGGGAGAACGCGGGCCGGATCGCCTGCCTGATCCTGGAGGCGTCCACCCAGCTCGAACCACCCGCCGGCTACCTCGCCGGCCTGCGGGAACTCGCCGACCGGTACGGCTGCGTCCTGATCTTCGACGAGATGATCACCGGTTTCCGCTGGTCCGAGGCGGGAGCGCAGGGTCTCTACGGCGTCACCCCGGACCTCTCGACGTTCGGAAAGGCACTCGGCAACGGGTTCGCCGTCTCGGCGCTGGCGGGCAAGCGTGAACTGATGGAACTCGGCGGACTGCGCACCGGCGAGGATCGCGTCTTCCTGCTGTCCACCACGCACGGCGCCGAGACGCATTCGCTGGCCGCCGCGATCGCGGTCATGGAGACCTACACCGAAGAAGGCATCGCCGCGCGGCTTCACGCGCTCGGCGACCGGCTCGCCGCCGGGGTCCGCGAAGTCGCGGCCTCGGCCGGGGTCGGGGAACACGTCGTCGTGCGCGGCCGGGCGAGCAACCTCGTCTTCGGCACGCTCGACGCCGAGAAGAAACCGTCGCAGGACTACCGAACGTTGTTCCTGCGGCAACTGGTCACGGGCGGGGTCCTCGGACCGTCGTTCGTGGTCAGCAGCGCGTTGTCCGAAGAAGACATCGACCGGACGGTCGACGTGGTCTCGCAGGCCTGCCTCGTGTACCGCAAAGCGCTCGACGCGGATGATCCGGCACCGTGGCTGGGTGGCCGTCCGGTGAAGCCGGTATTTCGGAGAAGGGTATGAGTTCAAGGATCACACCTCGCTCGACCGGCACGCGAGCGCTTTGCGCCGCGTTGTCCGTACTACTGCTCCAGGTCGCCGTTGAGAACACAGCGGTGGCGTCCGAAGAGCCGGCTCGAGGGGTGTGCGGCACGACCGTCGGCGTCCCTTCCGCCCCGGAAGGCGCCCAGGTCGTCGAACCAGGCACCGATCTGACCGACAAGACCCGGTTCAGCCCGCCGGGGAGCACGTTCTGGCTGGCACCGGGCACGCACACGCTGAGTCCCGACCAGTTCGGCCAGGTGATGCCCAAGGACGGCAACGTCTACCTCGGCGCACCCGGCGCCGTACTGGACGGACGCGGGATCAACCGCGCGGCCTTCACCACGTCGGCCAAGGACGTGGTGATCCGCGGGCTGACCATCCGCGGTTTCGTCGCCGAGCGGGACCAGGGCGTGGTCAATCACGACTCCGGTGAACGCTGGACCATCGAAGGCAACGTCATCGAGGACAACGACGGCGCCGGGATGATGACCGGGACCGGCCAGCGGGTGATCGGGAACTGCCTGCGCGACAACGGCCAGTACGGCATCAACGCCTACCGTTTCGGCGGCGGGCTGACCGATCTGGTGATCGAGGGCAACGAGATCACCGGGAACAACACCGGCGACTGGGAGACGAAGATCCCGGGCTGCGGCTGCAGCGGCGGGGTGAAGTTCTGGTCCGTGAACGGCGCCGACGTCGTCGGCAACTGGGTCCACCACAACCACGGTGTCGGGCTCTGGGCCGACACGAACAACAACGACTTCCTCATCCAGGACAACCTGATCGAGGACAACGCGTCCGAGGGGCTGTTCTACGAGATCTCCTACAATCTGGAGCTGATCGGGAACACCTTCAACCGGAACGCGCTGGTACAGGGCCGCAACCGGGCCGCCAAGGGCGACAACTTCCCGGTCGCCGCGGTGTACCTCAGCGAATCCGGCGGCGAGCCGAGACTGCCCGCCCGGACCAGCCGGATCGACATCCGGGGGAACATGTTCTCGGACAACTGGTCGGGGATCACGCTCTGGGAGAACGCCGACCGGTTCTGCAACAGCCCGGCCAACACCTCCGCGCTCTCCTGTACGGCACTGGTCTCCCCGACGTCCGCCTGCTCCGATCCGGGCATCGCGACCGAGCCGCTGTACGGCGACTGTCGTTGGAAGACCCAGCGCGTTTCGGTGCACGAAAACACGTTCGAGTTCGATTCGTCGATGGAAGGCTGCCTCGGCCTGTGCGGGCGGATGGCGGTCCTCTCGAACTACGGGACCTTCCCGGCCTGGTCGCCGTACCGGGGCGCCGTGATCTCGGAGGCGATCACCTTCCGGCAGGACAACCGGTGGTACGACAACCAGTACTACGGTCCTTGGACGTTCGTCGCCCACGACACGTCACGGCGCCTGACCGCGGCGCAGTGGCAGGCGGAGCCCTATCGGCAGGACACCTGCAGCGGGTTCGACGAAGCCACGACCTGCTGAAGTTTCACCTGTAAGTGTCCACCTGGGACTGTCCATACTGGCTTACCGTTCCGGTATGCCCGTGTTCCTCGTCATACTGCTGCTGCTCGCGACAGGAGTCGTCCCGGCTTCGACGGCTCCTGTCGCGGTCTGCGCCGCGGGACCGGCGAGTCCGGCGAAACCGGACGACGCCGTGGTCGTCGAACCGGGCACCGACCTCTCCGCGAAGACACGCGACCTCCCGGCAGGCACGACGTTCTGGCTGACCGAGGGCAAGCACACCCTGGGCCCGGACGAGTTCGGGCAGATCATCCCCAAGGACGGAAACGCCTACCTCGGCGCACCCGGCGCAGTCTTGGACGGCGGCGGCGTCAACCGCTACGCGTTCACCCAGCAGGCGCGTGACGTCGTCATCCGCGGCCTCACGATCCGCGGATTCGCGGCGCCGCGGGATCAGGGCGTGGTCAACCACGACTCCGGTGAACACTGGACCATCGAGGACAACACCATCGAGGACAACCGCGGCGCCGCGATGATGGCGGGACCGCGTCAGGAGATCCTCCGCAACTGCCTGCGGAACAACGGGCAGTACGGCATCAACGCGTACCGGGCGGGCGACGGGATCACCGGGCTGCTCGTCGAAGGCAATGAGATCACCGGGAACAACACCGACGACTGGGAGACGAAGGAACCCGGCTGCGGCTGCAGCGGCGGGGCGAAATTCTGGGCGGTGAACGGCGCCGACATCCGCGGAAACTGGGTCCACCACAACCACGGCGCCGGACTGTGGGCGGACACGAACAACAACGACTTCCTCATCGAGGACAACCTGATCGAGGACAACGAGGCGGAGGCGTTGTTCTACGAGATCTCCTACAACGTCGTGGTCCGCGGGAACACCTTCCGGCGCAACACCCTCGTGCAAGGCCGCGCGTTCGCCGCACGTGGCGACGACTTCCCGGTCGGGACGATCTACCTGTCCGAGTCCGGCGGCGAGCCTCGCTTGAAGGCGCGGACTTCTTCGGTGGAGATCGTCGACAACGTATTCGAAGACAACTGGGCCGGAATCACCCTGTGGGAGAACGCGGACCGCTTCTGCAACAGCCCGGCGAACACCTCTTCCGCCTCGTGCACGCTCCTCGTTCCCTCGGTCTCCTCCTGTTCTTCGCCGGGAATCGCTTCACGTCCGCTGTACGACGACTGCCGCTGGAAGACCCAGCGGGTTTCCATACACGGCAACAAGTTCTCGACCGGTGCCGCATGCACGGGGTTCTGCGGGCGGATGGCTCTCTTGGCGAACTTCGGGACCTATCCGGATTGGTCACCTTATCGAGGGTCTTCCGTTTCGGACGCGGTGACGTTCCGGCAGGAGAATCGCTGGTACGACAACGCTTATTCGGGTGAGTGGCGGTTCGTCGTTCATGACACTTCGCGGACTGTGGGGGTTTCGGGATGGCAGGGGGCCCCTTACTCGCAGGACGCTTGCAGTTCCTTTGGGGATGGCGGGTGCTGAGCGGACCTTTCGCGACGGCCATGCTTCATGATCAACGGAGGATTGGGAGCCGCGGGCCCTCCGCGACGATGTAGGAATTGGGACGTTGAGTGTCCCAATTCCTACATCGTCACCATCTTTTCTCATGAGAGGAACTTTCATGCCGTCTGAGAGGAAGAATTGTCGGTACCGGGTCGCACGATGATCCAGTGCGACGAGGAACCTGGACTACCGACCCCCTGCTCACCGCCCCGGACCATCCGGAGGTGGTCCGTGCGACCGATCTCGAAAGGATCGGTGTGCCGCGCCGGACCATCTCCCGCCGATGCGCGGCGGGTGGGCCCTGGCGAACGCTGCTGCCCGGAGTCGTGCTGCTGAGCAGCGGTCCGCCGACCGATGAGCATCGCGTCCGCGCCGCGCTTCTCCATGCGCGGCGAGACGCGGTGCTCACCGGCACTTGGGCTCTCCGCCGCCATGGTCTGGAAAGAGTTCCTCAGCAGGAGGGAGTCCATGTCCTCATTCCGGCGAACCGCGGTGTGGCCGATGTCGGATTCGCCCGCATAGAGCGGACTCATCGCCTCCCGCGCCCCCACTTCCGAGGAGATCTCCCCGTCGCCCCGGTCCCCCGAGCCGTCATCGACGCCGCCCGAAGCCTCACCGACGAAGACGAGATCCAGGCGATGATGGCCGAGTCCGTCCAACGCCGCTTCTGCACCACCGGGATGCTCACCCGCGAACTGGACCAGGCCGGCCGGACCGGAACAGCCCTGCCCAGGAAGGCCTTGACCCCGCTCCTGGCCGGGGCGAGATCCGTCGCCGAGGCCGACGCTTGGCGGCTCTGGCGAAGATCCGGCCTCCCGCCGGGCCACTGGAACGTCCCGATCTTCGACGCGAACGGGAACTACATCGCCACCCCGGACTTCTGGTGCGACGAGATCGCCTTCGCCTGGGAGATCGACTCCTACCGCCACCACGCCGATCCCGCCGGCCATCGCGCCACCGTCGCGCGAAACGCCCGTTATGTCGCCGCGGGGATCGTCGTGCTCCAGACGTTGCCGTCCCGGCTGCGCACGGAGCCGGAGGTGGTCCAGCGCGAGCTGGAAGCCGCGTTTCGGACGGCGCAGGCCCGGCCGCGGCCGAACGTCGTGATCAAGTGGGCCGCGTAGCGTGACCTTCGCCGGGCCTTCTCGTAGCCAGGAACGACTCGTCACCACAGCCAGTGGCCTCGTCTTCTTCCCTCTCGCGCAGAGCTTCGCCCGGCACGCTGGTCATGTCGGCATCGGCCGGAACTGCTCGACGGCGTCACCGGGAAGTGAGCCGGTCCACCGCCCACCCCACCACCGGCACCACCGCGACAGCGACCCCGAAGCCCCCGAAGGTGTCCGTCGGGTAGTGCGCGCCCAGTGCCACCTCGGCCCACCCCATCGCGAGCCCCGCGAAAGCGACCAGCCCCGCCAGCACCGAAGCCCCGCCGAGAGGGCCGAGACCCCGCACATCGATCACCAGCAACCCGACAACCGTCGCGACGGTCACCGCGAACGCCGTGTGCCCGCTGGGATAGGAGAGGAATTCGCCGTGGATGAGCCTGCCGGTCAGCGGTTTCAGGCCGGTGGTCAGCGCGACCGTCACCCCACTGGCGGCCACCAATAGGATCGCCGTCCGCGGCCGCCGGTGCCGCAGGCACAGCCAGCCGAACAGTGCGATGACCATGACCGCGCCCACCGGTTCGCCCGTGAAGTCGATGGCGGCCGCCAGGTACCAGAGCGGTCCCTCGACCCGGTCGACGACGGGGAGCACGAGCGCGTCCAGTCCGGCGGTGTGGGAGGTCCCGGCGTAGCGCAAGCCGAGTGCGAGAGCGACGACGAAGCCGAGGACGCCCAAGGTCCAGAGCGGGATGCGCGCCCTCGGCGGGAGCGCGGGCGGACCGGTGATCACGCGTCGATCGCGGCCTGGTAGCCGCCGACGAGCCGTTCGAGGCCGACCTTCGGCGTGAACTCCTGCTCGTACACCAGCCGGGCCGCCCAGCCCATCTCCTGGTTCCGTTCGGCGTCACCGACGATCTCCCGCAGCTTCGCCGCGAGCGACTCGGGGTTCCCGGGCTCGTGCAGCAGGCCGGTGACACCGTCCTCGACGAGTTCGCGGAAGGCGCCGTGGGCCGCGGCGACCGTGGGGACTCCGGCGGCCATCGCCTCGACCACGACCAGCCCGAACGCCTCCAGCCATTCCGACGGGGCGATGACGGCGTTCGAGCGGGCGATCAGGTTTTGACACTCCTCTTTGGACTGAAGGCCGACGTAGCGGACGTCGTCGCGGCCGTGTGCCCAGCGCGCGACCTCGTCCTGCATCGGGCCGGTGCCGGCGATCACCAGCGGCGGCAGCGGACCGCCCGCCGCGACGAGCTGGTCCCACGCCTTCATCAGCAGGCCGATGCCCTTCTCCGCGGTGATCCGGCCGAGGAACAGCAAGTGCTCCCCCGCGCCCTTGCGCGTCTTGCCCGGATCGGTGACGTAGTTGTACTTCACCGCGAGCCGGTCGGCGGGCATCCCGGCGGCGATCAGGATCTCGCGTTGCGCCCGCGAGATGCAGAAGAACCGCGAGACACCGGACCACCAGCGGTTGCGGTTCAGCACCATGCTCGCGGCCATCGGCACGGTGGCGAGCCCCGAGCCGCGGTAGCACCCGTGCCGCACCGCCGGGATCGGCTTGCGTCCCACGCAGTCGGTGCAGATGTAGCCCTCGCGGTACAGCGTGCCGGGCGGGCAGATCAGGGTGTAGTTGTGCACGGTCGCGACCGTCGGGACACCGGCGTCGGCGCAGGCGGCCAGCACGGACGGCGAAAGCAGCGGGAACGTGTTGTGGATGTGGACGACGTCCGGCCGGTCGTCGGCCAGGCGCCGGGCGAGTTCCGCGCGCACGGCCCGGTTCCACGGCACCTGCAGCGGGACGACGGCCTTGCGCGGCAGGGACATGTCCGCGATGTCGTCACTGCGCCGCTCGAACAGGCCGACCTCGTGCCCGGCCTCGGCCAGCAGCGCGGTCTCCTGGTCGACGACGTTGTTCTCGCCGCTCGGCTGCTCGGATCTGTACCGGTTGTGGATCACGAGGACCTTCACGCCGTCTCCTTGACGAACTCGGGTTCTTCGGCGGGCACACGCACCAGCAGCGACGCGGCCAGGGCCAAGTGCAGCAGGTACGGCGACGCGTCGCCGAGGCCCGCCTCGGTGTAGGAGGCGGAAAGACAGTAGGTGATCAGGAAGATCGCGCACGCCCTGGCGGGTGACGGCGGCCGCAGCACCGCGACCACGACCAGCACGAGCAGGAACGCCGCCACGATCGCGATCCCGACGTAGCCCTGCTCGTGGTAGACGGCGAGCCAGCTGCTGTCGATCGGGAGCCCGTCGTAGGACTTGTCGGTCAGCCCGACACCGAACAGGTACTCGAGCGTCGTCCGCGGCGCGTCGAGCAGCGCGTCCCACACCTTCGCGCGGCCGGTGAGGCTGGAGAAGTTCTCCTCGGACTGTCCTCGCAGGAACCAGGTCTGCAGCAGCCCGCTCAGCGCCACCACGCAGAACACCCCGACGAGGACCAGCCTGGTGAACACCTTGCGCGCGCGGGCGCTGGACATCCACTGCGACATCAGCGCCACCACGGTCCCGGCCACCAGGCCGAGCATCGCGGTGCGGGTGTGGGTCAGCAGCAGGATCGCGAACGACGGCACGATGACGACCAGCGCGTCACGCCGCTCCAGTTTCCCCCCGAGCCACAGCAGGACCGTGAGGCCGATGACGATGGCCGCGTACTGGCCGACCTGCGGCGGGGTCAGCGGCCACAGTGTCCCGGTGAGCCGTCCGCCGTATTCGAACGGCAGCGCGTTGCCCGGGCCCAGCGCGAGCCCGATCACCACCGTCACCAGCACCACGCCGTAGGCCCGGATATGTGTGCGGACGAGGTCGAGGCCGCCGTTCCACCAGCGGGTCAGCAACCACAGGGTGCTCAGGAAGAGGGCGAAGCGGAAGCAGCGGAACAGCGCACCGAAGCCGCCTTCGAGCTTCAGGCTCGAGACCACGCTCAGCACCAGCAGCAGCGTGAGCAGCAAGAGATAGGCACTCGGTCTGATCCGCAGCTTGGTGTTCAGCGCGAGCGCGATCACGAAAGCGGTGCCCAGCGCGCCCATGGTGATCAGCTGGCTGACCGACCTCGGCAGCGGGATGACCGTCTTCGCCCCTGTCGAGCCCAGGGTGTTGACGATCAGCAGCGCCCAGGCGATGCCGACCGCCTTGGGTGTGCCGCGGATCGCCGCCGCCGGACGGATCGCGGGTTCGAGCATGTCAGCCGCCTCCCGCGCGGGTGAGTTTGCTGCCCTGGTCCTGACGGTAGGGCGCACCCTGCCACTCGCCGAAGCCCAGTATCCGGCTCGGCTCGAACGCCACGAAGTTCCATGGCCCGGAGTAGGTGTTGTCGTAGAGCCGGTTGCCCTGGTCGAAGGTGATCGCCTGCTGGACGACCTCGCCCTTGTACGGCGACCAGTCCGGGAACGTGCCGAAGTTCGCGAGCATCGCCATCCGCGCGCAGCTCTCCTCGCAGCCGGCGACGGCCGGGTCGAGCACGAAGCGGTTGTGGTGGATCTCGACGCGCTGGGTCTTCCACCGGCAGTCGGTGTTCAGCCCACCGGTCGCGATCGCGGGCTGCGCGCATTTCGCCTGCTCCGGCACCAGCCGTGTGCAGGATCCGGACGACGTGTTGGCCGGGCTGTTGCAGAACCGGTCGGAGTTCTCCCACAGGGTGACGCCGTTCCAGTTGTTCTCGAACGTGTTCCCGGAGATCTCCAGTTTGTCCGTCCGCGCCTTCACCCGCGGCTCGCCACCGGATTCGGACACGTAGATCGACGCAACCGGGAAGCTGTCGCCGCGGTCGATGTAGCGCTTGCCGTCCACCCAGTTGTTGCGGCGGATGGTGTTGCCGCTGATGACGGCGTTGTAGCTGGTTTCGTACATCAGCGCCGAGCCGTCGTTGTTCTCGATGACGTTGCCCGTGATGCGGAAGTCGTTGTTGTTCGTGTCGGCCCACAAGCCGACACCGCGGTTGCCGTGCACCCAGTTGCCGGTGATGTCGGCGCCGTCGACCGACCAGAACTTGATCCCGCCGGAGCAGCCGCAGCCGTCGATCTTGGTTTCCCAGTCGCCGGTGTTGTTGCCGGAGATCTCGTTGCCCTCGACGACGAGACCGGTGATCCCGTTGTCCTGCGCGTAGGCGTTCAGCCCGTACTGCCCGTTGCGCCGCAGGCAGTTCCCCCGGACTTGCTGCCGCGCGCCCGCCATCAGCGCCGCGCCGTCGTTGTCCTGGACGGTGCTGTGCTCGATGATCCACCCGTCGGCCGAATCGTGATTGACCACGCCCTCGTCGTGCGGCGCGACGAAGCCCTGCACGGTCAGGTACTTGATCTTGACGTCGGCCGCGTTACCGGAGAAGGCGTATTGGTTGATCTTCCGGCCGTCGAGGACCGCTTTCGGGCCGCCGATGTAGACGTTGCCCGGCTTCGGGTTGACCTGGTCGTAGCGGTCGTCGCCGAGTCTGTGCGTCCCCGGTGCCAGCCAGAACGTCGTCCCGGCCGCACTCGACCGTGTCTTCGTGGCGAGGTCGCCCGGCACCGCCGGGTCGATCTTCACCGCCCCCGCCGGCGCTTCGGCCGGGCCCTCCGGCAGTTTGTCGCACACCTGCGCGATCGAACCGGACGGCGCCTCGGCCGGATCCGGTCCGGGCCCGGCCTCGTCGGCCGGGGTGGTGCAGGCGGTGAGCGCCAGCGGGCCGAGCAGCACCAGAAGCGCTGCCCGGCGGAGGCGGTGCGGTCGTGTGATCACAATGGGGGGTCCTCGTTACCTGATTCGAAGGTGAGCACGCTGGTGAACGTGGTTCCGTCGGCGGCGATTCCGCTGCCGAGCAGGGTCCACGCGGGCTCGCGACGGCCGAACCCCGCCGAGTACCAGCCCATCGGCGGCGTGGTCTCGCCGCGATGCGCCGACCAAGTGAGCTCCGGGGGCAGCTCGAACGAGGCCGTCCGGTCCTGGTCGTCGATCGTCCAGGACAAGGACGCCGTCTCACCGGAGAGCGAGACCTCGACAGCCGGGCCGAAGTGGAAAGCGAGACGGCAGTGCTGCGCCTCGCCGCCGCGGACCTCGTCGAGAATCCGTAGTTCAGCACCTTCCAGCTCCACCGAACGCTGGTGGACGGACGGCGCGTACCCGTCGTGTTCCGCACTCCAGCGCGACGGTGTTCCGGCCGCGATCACGGTGGTGCCGGCGTGTTTCGTCCACAGGAACGGGCCGCCGGAGACGGACTGGTCGGCACGGGAGAGTTCGAGCGTGTTGTGCCCGGCCGTGGACCGGAAGTACGACCGCCACTTCGGTTCACCGTGGTAGCAGTAGGTCCCGGGATCGGCGAGGATGTCGACGCCGTCGTGCCGGACCTCCACCGAGAGCGCGTCCGCGTGGGCGTGGGCGGCGATGGACAGGAAACCGTGCGGTCCGCCGTCGCAGCGGCACCAGATCCCGCCGTCACGCAGGATGGTCATCCCGGCGTCGGCGAAGTCTTCCCGCCGCCGCGCCGGACGCCGCGAAGTGACCTGGATGTCCTTGGCCAGCGCGGAGAAGAGCTGCGAGCGGACATCTCCGCCGGGCGTCTCCGGCCACCAGTCCAACCGTCCGAAAAGGACGGATCCGGTGTCGAGCAGCGACGCCCAGCGGCTGGTCTCGCCGCCATCGACGATGAGCCCGAAGCCGTCGTCGGCGTCGCCCTGCCTCGGCGGCCGCAGCCGGTTGTCCACCATGGACGCCAGCGCGTCGGTCATCCGGAGCAGTACGAGCCAGGTCGACTCGGGTACCGCGACACCGGCGGCCTTCGCCTCCAGCGCCCCGGCGAGCCCCAGTTCCAGGACGAGCCCGTGGTACTCGGTGGCGAGTTCACGGTTGATCCCGGACTCGAAGGTGTTGTGGCGCAACATCTTGTCCAGCGAGACCAGCGCCGCGTCCCGCCACTGGGCGGATTCGCGGAACCAGGCGAACGCGCAGGCCGCGGCGAGCTGTCCGGCGTCCTCGGCGATCACGTGGTTGTTCGCCGACGAACCCCGGCTCGGGAACGCGGCCAGCCAGCGCTGGTGATGCCAGATCTGATTGAGCGCCACGGGGTTGTCCTCGAACAGCGCCGGAGCCTGCGCCCAGCCGTCCAGCAGGCGCCGGACCCACACCCACGACAGCAGCCGGATGCCGAGCTCGATCCCGCTGACCCAGTGCACCCCGCGCATCGGCGGGTTGGCCGCCCACCACGACCCGAGGTGCGCGGCCACGCGTTCGGCGTACCGGTCCTCGCCGGTCAGGGCGTACGCGGCGGCCAGCACGGTGAGGTGCTGGTGCCGCGACGGCTCCCAGATCTGCTTGATGTCGCCGACCGCGTCCTCGCTCCGGTACGGGATGTCGAAGGAGTACGCGTCGGACGGCGCGCGGCGACCGGTCTTCGGGTCGTACGACCAGTCCGGGTCGACGAGGTCGTCCCGCTCGACGCCGAAGTATTCGGCGCGTCCGTCCATCAGGCGGTCGGCGGTGACGAGCAGATCCTTCACCGCTTCACCCGAAACGGCGGCGAGGACGTCGTCACCGGGCACCGACGCGAACCGGCGGTCCGGCAGCCAGACCGCCTTCTCCCCCGCGACCCCGCGCCACTGGCGTTTGCGCACGACGTCGGTGACCCGGCCCGCGATCTCGGCGGGCCCCATCCGCGACAGTCTTCGCAGGTACCAGGACGGATCCATCAGCCGAGTCCTTCCGTGTTGTCCTCGGTGAACCCGCGACCGCGATCGACGTCGGCAGGGCGCTGGTCGGTCAACGACGTCACGTTGGTTGTAGAAGGCGCCCTGCCACCGCGATAGCGGGGCCTACGGCCGGGCGGGTTCACGCGTATGGTCATTTCCCCGCCGTCCCCTCAGCTCCGCCATCAAGCTCAGCCGCGTTGATCCGCACCGGCGCACCGGTCTCCAGGCTGCGGTTGACCGCGAGCGTGGCCAGCGTCGTCGAAACGAGCGACTCGACGGACACCGGCATCGCGACGCCGGTCGTCAGCGCGTTGACGAACGCTTCGAGTTCGGCGGCCTGGCCCTTGTCCCGGCCCTTGGGGATCCGCGAGCTGGCCCACTTCTTGCGGCCGAACACCGACGCGCGCGCGAAGTCGTCGAACTTCAGCACCTTGCCGTCGGCGGTGACGTCGATCGTCTCCTTGGGGAACGCCGACGAACCGCTGGTGGTGTACGCGATCGACGCGGTCGAGCCGTCCGGGTAGCGCAGCAGGATCTGCAGGTCCTGGTGCCCGGGAGTCGCGGTGGCGTACACCGACACCGGGTCGGAGCCGAGCAGCCAGCTGACCGTGTCGATGAAGTGGCCGCCCTCGCCGGCGAAGCGCGAACCCTCGCTGTCGGCCTGGTTGTACCAGCTGCCGGCGTCGAGCTGACCGGCGTTGACCAGGTACCGCACGGAAGCCGGGCCGATCCGCGGTCCGAAGTGGAGCACCGACTCGTTCAGCAGCGGGGCGAACCGGCGGTTGAACCCGACCTGCAGCCGGTCGTTGCCGGATTCCTCGATCGCGCCGAGCACTACCTCGAGTTCCTTCTCCGACAGCGCGAGCGGCTTCTCGACGAAGACGGCCTTGCCCGCGAGCAGCGCCCGCCGCGTCAGCTCGGCGTGCGAACTGTGCCGGGTCACGATGAACACGGCGTCGATCGAGGAGTCGTCGAGCATCGTGTCGAGGTCGGTGGTGGCGCGGGCGAAGCCGAACTTGCGTTTGGCGTTCGCGCCCGAAAGCGCGGAGGTGGTGACGACCTCGGTGAGATCGACGCCCTCCATCTCCGCCAGATGCGGCAGGAGCATCGAGGACGCGTAGTTGCCGGCGCCGACGAACGCGACCCGCACGCCACCCGGCTTCGGCACCGAACGCGCGGTCACCGTCTTCGGGACGGCGACCGAGGCGACCTGCTCGGCGGTGGCGGCCGCGCGCTTCTCGTACTCGAACAGCACCGCGACGGCCTTGAGCTCGCCCTCGTTCAGCTTCCGGTACGTCTCGACGGCGTCGGAGAAGTCCGAGACGTGCGAGATCAGCGGCTCGACGTCGAGACGGCCGCTGCCCATCAGGTCGACGACGCATTCGAGGTTGCGCCGCTCGGTCCAGCGGACCTGGCCGATCGGGTAGTCGCGGCCCTCGAGTTCGTACTCCGGGTCGTAGCGGCCGGGGCCGTACGAGCGGGAGAACCGGACGTCGAGTTCCTTCTCGTAGTAGGCGTTCCACGGCAGGTTCAGCGAGCACTTGCCGATGTCGATCACCCGGCCGCGGTCGCGGGCCAGCTTCGCGGCCAGCTCCACCGGCTCGTTCGTGCTGCCGCCCGCGGCGAGGTACACCTGGTCGACACCGTGCCCGGCGCTGATCTCCGCGACCGCGGTGTCGACGACGCCGGACGCCGGGTCGCCGCACTTCAGGGCGCCGAGCTGTTCGGCCAGCGCGCACCGCCCCGGGTCTGGGTCGACGCCGACCACGCGGACCCCGGAGGCGACCAGCAACTGCACGACCAGCTGGCCGATCAGCCCGAGCCCGATGACCAGCGCGATGTCGCCGATCTGGGGTTCGCCCTGGCGGACACCCTGCATCGCGATCGAGCCGACCGTGCCGAACGCGGCGTGCCGCGGGTCGACGCCGTCGGGCACCTTGGTGTACAGGTTCTTGGGCACCCAGTTCAGTTCCGAGTGCAGCGCGTGCTCGTTCCCGGCGCACGCCACGTAATCCCCGACGGCGACGTCGTCGATGCCCGCGCCGACCTCCTCGACCACACCGCACAACGAGTACCCCAGCGGCGTGTACGAGTCGAGTTTGTTCATCGCCTTGCGGTAGGTGGCGCCCAGCCCGTTCGTCGCGACGCTCTGCATCACCTTCGCGACCTGGTCCGGCCGGGCCTTCGCCTTGCCCACCAGCGAAAGGCTCGCCTCGGACACCTTCATCATCTCGGTGCCGGTGGAGATCAGCGAATAAGCGGTGCGGACCAGCACACCCCCCGCCTTGCACGCGGGCACCGGGACGTCGAGGAGCGCCAGCTCCCCGCTCTTGTAGTTCTGCACTACCTGCTTCACGTCGCTCCTCAGCGATCAGGTGGACCGGGCCGAAACGGCGCCGCGGTACCAGTACTCGAGGGTCAAGATGTGCCAGAGATGTTTGGACCGGTCCTGCTGCCCGGACGCGTCTTCGTCGACGAGCCGTTGCAGGGCCTCACGACGGAGGAACCCGGCCTTCACCAATTCACCTTCGTTCGTCACCTCACGCACCAGGGGCGCGAGGTCGCGGCTCATCCAAGCCCGCAGCGGCGCGCTGAACAGCCCCTTGGGCCGGTGCACGATCTCGGCGGGAAGGATGGACAACGCCGCTTCCTTGAGCGCCATTTTCCCCTGGCGCTTCACGATTTTCTTGTCACCGGGGATCCGGAACGCGGCCTTCACCACCTCGATGTCGACGAACGGCGTCCGTACCTCGGTGGAGGCCGCCATGCTGGACCGGTCGGTGTAGGCGAGGTTGAGCCCGGGCAGGAAGAGCCGGGAGTCGGCGAGGCACATGCGGTTCACGAAGTCCGACAACGTGTTGTCGTGGTAGGTGTCCGCGTGTTCGGTGATCACGTCGTCCACCGCGCCGGCGAGGTCCGGGTTCAGCAGACCGGCGAGTTCGGCCTGGTCGTACATCGTGTAGCTGCGCCGGAACGCCGTCTCCTCCGGCAGTTCCGCGAACGAGAGGAACCGCTTGGCGAAGCGGACCGAACGGAACCCGCGCTTCGACGTCGCCACCGGCAGTCTGTCCACAAGGGACTCCACCGGACGGCGGACGAGACCGGGCACCCGCTGGTACCGCACGGCGATCTTGTTCGCGAGGTGTTTGCGGTACCCGGCGAACAGCTCGTCGGCGCCCATACCCGAGAGCATCACCTTGACGCCGGCCTCGCGGGCGGCGGTGCAGATCAGATAGCTGTTGATCGCCGCCGGATCGCCGATCGGCTCGTCGAGGTGATACGTCATCCGCGGGAGCAGATCCAGCACCTGCGGCGCGATCTCGATCTCGTGCAGGTCGACGCCGAACTTCGCGGCGACCTTCTTCGCGTACATCAGGTCGTCCGGCATCGCCTCGAACTTCGCGTCCTCGGCCCGGAAACCGATGGTGTACGCGGAGATCCCCGGCTGCTCGCGCGCGGCGAGGGCGGTCAGGTAGCTGGAGTCGAGTCCGCCGGAAAGGAACGTCGCCACCGGCACGTCGGCGATCAGGTGCTTGCGCGTCGAGTCCTCGATGACGGCGTTGAGGTCGAACTCCCCCTCATACTCAGCGCCTTCCTCGGCGACCTGGCGCAGCGACCAGAAGGTGCCGCGCTCGACGTCGCCGTTCGGCCGGAACCGTGCCCAGCTGCCCGGCGGCAGCTTCTCGGCCTCGCTGAACGCGCAGCGGCCGTCCGGAACCCAGTAGTAGAGCAGGGAAGCGACGAGCGCGGTGTCGTCGACGGTCAGCGAACCGCCCAGTTCGGCGGCCAGTGCCTTCAGCTCGGACGCGAACGCGACGCCCTTGCCGCGCCGCACCAGGAACAGTGGCTTGATGCCCAGCTGGTCGCGGACCAGCACCAGCTCGCCGGAACACTCGTCGAAGACACCGAACGCGAACATGCCGCGCAGCCTGTGCAAGCCCTGGGTGCCCCACTGACGCCAAGCTTCCAGCAGGACCTCGGTGTCGGACGTCCCCCGGAAGCGCACACCGGCGGCCTCGAGTTCCTTCCGCAGCTCCGGCGCGTTGTACAGCTCGCCGTTGTAGGTCAGCGCGAACCCGTCCTTGACCATCGGCTGCGCGCCGGTCTCGGTCAGGTCGACGATCGACAGCCGTCGGTGTCCTAAATGGACTTCACCCTCCCCGGCACGATGGTCGTACCTGCCGGAACCGTCCGGACCCCGGTGGGCGAGGGTTTTGGTGAGCCGATCGGTGAGCGGTCCCCCGTCCGGCCAGAAGTAGGCCCCTGCGATGCCGCACATCTCTACTTTGCTCCCCTTACAAGGCTTCGGCGTTATCCGGTGACACAGGCGAGAATCGTTTGGTCGGCTGATCGGCGTTGTCGTGGTCTTCCGGCCGCTTGTACGGCGTCGGCGGACGCCGCCGCGCGCTCTTCTTCTCCCTCGGCGGCTCCAGCACCCGCTCGACGGTGCGTTCGACGCCCGTCTCGACCGGCGCCACCGTCGAGAGCCGCCGCACTCGGACGTCCTCGTCGGGGAACATCTCGACCGGCTTCGGCGCGGGCCGGGGCGTTCGCCGTTCCGGCAGGGCTTTCCGCTCGGGCACGACCTTGCGCTCCGGCACGACCGGCCGGGCGGGCACCACCGGCCGCGCGGGGACGGGCAGCGGTTCCGGCACGGCACCGGCGCGGCCGCGCAACGCGGTGTGCAGGCCGTCCCACAGCGTCCCATCGGTGTGGTCGCGCGGATCCGGATCCACCACGACGACCCCGATGATCGGGATCCGCCGGTCCGCCAGCTGACGGGCGACGGTGTGCAGCCATTCGGTGTTCGCGTGCCCGGCGCGGACCACGAGGATCGTCTCCTCACCGAGGAATTCGAGGTCGGTCCACGCCGTGCCGGGCTCGACCGAGCCGACGCCGATACGGCGCTCCTTGCCCGTCACCGGTGTGTCGCCGCGGTCCAGCACCTGGATCGGGCCTTCACCCACCAGCTCGCGGAGGTTCGCCTTCGGCAGGTCGTCGACGAGCGAGACCGGCCCCTTCCCGGCCAGTTCGCGCGCCATGTCGACGGCGAGCGCGGCGGTGACCTGGCGGGCGCCGAGATCGAGCAGCGACACCGAGCCGCCTTCCCGCCGGACCGCGCGGACCAGGGTCGTCGCGACCCGCTGCCGCCGGGTCGCCGCGCGCGAACGGCGCAGGAAACGCGGTGGCTTGGGCAGCTGCGCGATCACGGAGGCGCCGAGGTGCCGCGAGATCTCGCGGCGCAGCACCGGCCGGTCCTTCACCACGCTCGTGATGGCCGCGAGCCCCAGACCGGCGAGCAGCCCCAGCGCGAGGCCGATCCCGGCATCGGTGGCGAGGGTTTTGAGCAGCGAAGACGGCAGGATCCGGGGCGCGTCCACGATCTGCGTCCCGGCGGCGACCTTCGGCGTGCCGATGCCCGCCTCCTGCGCCCGGCCGTCGTAGTCGGAGATCTTGGACGTCAGCTCCGCGCGGCGCGAGTACAGCCGTTCCAGCTGGGCGGGGTTGGCGTTCCGGCCCTTGGCCTCCTCGCTGACGATCGACGCTTCGATCGGGGTGAGCTCGTTCTGGGCCTGGTTGCGCTGGTCGAGCAGCGCCTTCTGCTGCGCCGCCGCGGCCGCCTGGTTGCGGCCGATGTACTCGGTGATGAAGGCGTCGGAAATCGCCTGTGCGCGGGCCAGCGCCTCGTCCTTGGTCTTGCCCTTGACCGTCAGCTGGAGGACGTTGTTCGTCAGGCCGAGCCCCTCGTAATCCTTGAGGAACTCCTCCGGCGCCTGCGTGCTGTTCAGCTTCTTGAGCGCCTCGCCCGCGGTCTTCGTCGTCTTGAGCACGGCGACGTCGGTCCGCATCAGCGTTCCGCTGTCGGTCGGCGAATCGTCGGGGTGGATCACGAGGATCTGCGCCACCGCGGTGGGCGGTGACGGCAGGAGCATCGCGACCAGCCCACCGGCGATCAGCCCCAGCAGGGCGGTGGCCACCCACAGGCGACGTCGTCTCCGTACCGAGACGACCAGCCGCTGCAGGTCGATGAGCGGCTCGGACTTCGCTTTTTCGGCGCTGGTCACGCTGTACCTGCCAGTGCTTCGTGGTCGGTGGGGGTGGACGCGGCTGGCCGGGTGCGGGTCGGCCGGACGGGGCGGATCAGCACGGTGCCCACCATGGCGAGACCGGCGTCGGCGACGGCTTCGGCGATCCCGACCAGTTCCCACGCGGACCGGGAACCGAGGCTCGCCACGACGAGGACCCCGTCCGCGCCGGTGTCTTCGACGACGGGGCGCGCCGGGTTCACCGTCACGACGGTGAACCACCGGTCGGCGAAAGCGGCGAGCCGTGCGGCGGCCGCCTGCCCGGCGTGGTCACCGTCGGCGGCCATCACGAGCAGTCGCCGGTGCGGGAGCCGGGAAACCAGGCGCCGGTACAGGACGTCGGAATCGATCTCGTCGGCGAAGACGTCGACCCGCGGGATGTTCCACGGCCTGTCGTCACGGAGGAGCTTGGCCCGCAAGGTCGTGCCGGCGTGCCGCCGCTCCACGGCGTCGAAGGTGGCCAGCACCGGGCCGCCGATGGCCGCGGCGATCTCCTCCTCGCCCCGCAGCCGCCGGTCGGTGCGAGCCCTGAAGAGGTGGCCGAACAGGCCGACGAGGAAGAACAGCGCCGCGCCGCCGAGGGCGAGCTGCGGCAACGTGGGCGCGGCCGCCGAGGACGGCAGCTCGGCCGAGCCGAGGACCACCATGTTGCCAAGGCCGCTGGCGGTGTCGGCCGCGTTCAAGGTGGACATCGCCGACTCGATCGACGAGCGCAGGCCCTGCAGTTCGGTGCGGAGCTGGACGCTCTCAACGGTCGTCTTGCCTTCGTCGACCTTCGCGGAGAGTTCGCTGATCCGCTGGTTCGTCTGCACGACCTGCTGCCGCAATGTCTCACGGCGTTCCTGCGCGAGCTGGACCGCCGCGTCCCCGGAACCGGCGATGATCTGCGTCGAGTACTTCACGAACTCGCTCGCGATCCGGTCGGCCATCCGCTGCGTCTGTTCGGCGGTATCACCGGTGGCCTCGATGGTGATGACATTGCCCTGTGCGACCGACGTGGCCACCTTGTCCCGCAGATCGGCGCCGGTCTCGCCGTCACCGAGTCCGGCGGCGGCCCGGTCGAGCACGACCGAACTGGTCGCCACCTCGGCCTGGGTGAGCAGCTCGTCCGCCTCGCGCGGGCCCTGCAGCAGCACGCTGGACGTCGTCCGGTAGCCGGGGGAAAGGATCACCGACGATCCCGCGCCGACCAGGGCGCCGAGGAGGGCGAGGACCACCAGGGTCCGCCATCTCCCGCGTAGGACCTGTCCGATCATGGACAGGCGCACCGTATCGTCAGTCAAAGCCGGGATCTCCCATCGGTGCCTGGCACCACCGCGGATGGCGTACCACCAACCCGTCGGACCGACCACGGCGTTGGTTACAGGATTGCCCGAGTCTTGTTCAAAACGCGACCGGGAAGTCGATCATCGGACCGCGGCCGCGTAGGCCGCGAGCAGGGCTTTCTGGGAGTTCTCCCAAGAAAGCGGACCGGCGACGCGCGCCCGCCCCAGCTCGCCCATCCCGGCCCGCTGTTCCGGCGAGTCGAGCAGATGCGCGATCAGCTTCGCGAACTCCGGCTCGTCGTTCGCCGGCGCGTACAGAGCGGCTTCTCCGGCCGAAACCCTGGCCTCCCGCAGTTCGAAGGAGACGATCGGACGGCTCATCGCCATGTACTCCATGATCTTGTTCATGGTCGACACGTCGTTGAGCGGGTTCAGGGGATCCGGCGACAGGCACACGTCGGCCGCGGACAGGTAGCGCAGCAGGTCGGCGTCGGGGATCCGGCCGGTGAACTCGACCTGGTCGTCGAGCTCGAGTTCCTTGGACAACGCCACCATGGCGTCGAAGGCGTCACCGGCGCCGATGAACACGGCGTGCCAGTCGGTGCGGCCGACCTCGTCACGCAGCGAAGCCAGCGCGCGCAAAGCGTAATCGACGCCGTCCTGCGGGCCCATCACGCCGAGGTACGCCAGCAGATGCGGCTTGCCCTTCTTCAGCTCGGGTTCGACCGGGACCTGGTGGAACCGCTCTACCACGGGAGCGCTGCGCACGACGAAGACGTCGTCCGGCGACTTGCCACCGCGCTTCACGGCGACGTCCTTGTAACTCTCGTTGGTCGCGATGACGATGTCGGCCGTCTTGTAGGTGCGGCGCTCCAGCGCGCAGACCGCGCGGTACAGGAAGTCCTCTCCGCGGTCGAAGCGCGAGAGGTACAGCTCCGGGCAGAGGTCGTGCTGGTCGAAGATGAACTTCGCGCCCTGGCGCTTGAGGTACGACGCGACCAGGAAGAGCATGTCCGGCGGGTTGCAGGCGTGCACGACGTCGATCTTTCCGCCCCTGCCGACCTTGCGGGCGAGCCGGAGCGTGTGCCACAGCGCGGAGCCGTACTCCTGGACGTACCCGGCCGGACCACCGGTGGCGGCCTTCAGCGGATACCGCAGGATGTGGACGCCGTCGATGGTGACTTCGGCCTCGGTGTCCCGTTTCGTCCCTTGTGGACAGATGACGTGGACCTCCCAGCCGGCGCCCGAGAGCGTCTGGCACTCCTGCCAGACGCGGCGATCGAAGGGGACGGAAAGGTTCTCGACGAGGATGAGAGCTTTACCAGGCAAGACCGACATATCCCTCTTCAGCCCGGCGCCGGTCGGCGTCGGGTACGCGGACGAGATCGATGATGGTGCGGCCGCCGCCGGCCGGGAGCGCCGCGAGGACCTCCGGATCGGTGCAGCCGATGAGGCAGACCTCGGCGTGGTCGACGACCTCGGCGACGGAACCGGCCAGCAGCTGGCCGAGATGCGGCAGCCTGCCCTCGATGTACTCGCGGTTCGCGCCCATCAGCCGCGAAAGGCTGACGTTGGCGTCGTAGATGCGGAGGTCGTAACCCTTGCCGAGCAGCCGCTCCGCGAGCTCGACGAGCGGGCTCTCGCGGAGATCGTCGGTGCCGGGTTTGAACGACAGACCGAACAGCCCGACCTTGCGTTTGCCGGTGCGCGCGACCAGGTCGAAGGCGCGCTGGAGGTGTTCGTCGTTGGAGGGCAGCACGTGCGACAGGATCGGGACGGCGACGTCCGCGCGGTGCGCGGCGTAGACCAGGCCGCGCAGATCCTTGGGGAGGCACGAGCCGCCGAAGGCGAACCCGGGGCGGAGGTAGGCGGGGCTGATGTTGAGCTTGCGGTCGGCGAGGAAGACGTCGATCACCTGGTGCGAGTCGAGTCCCAGCGCGCGGCAAATGGCGCCGAGCTCGTTCGCGAAGCCGATCTTGAGCCCGTGGAAGGAGTTGTCGGCGTACTTCGTCATCTCGGCGACCGGGATCGCGACCCGGAAGACCTCGCCGGGAAGCCCTTCGTACAGCGCCGCGACGACGTCGCCGCTGGCCGGGTCGAGCTCGCCGATGACGGTCTTGGGCGGGTCGAAGAAGTCCTTGACACTGCTCCCCTCGCGCAGGAACTCGGGGTTCACCGCGACACCGAAGTCGACGCCGGCGGTGCGGCCGGACGACTTCTCGAGGATGGGGACGAGCAGGTCCAGGCAGGTGCCCGGCAACATGGTGCTGCGGAAGACGACGGTGTGACGCTCGGTCTTGTCCTTGAGCGCCGTGCCGATCTCCTCGGCGACGCGCTCCAGGAACGCCGTCGACAGGCTGCCGTTCGGCGCCGACGGGGTACCGACGCAGATCAGGGAGACGTCGCTTTCCGCGATCGCCTGTCCGACGTCGGTGGTCGCTCTCAGTCTGCCCTGTGCGACCACTTCCGCGGTCAGTTCCCCGATCCGCTCCTCGACCACCGGCGCCTTGCCGCTGGAGATGAGGTCGATCTTCACCGGGTTCACGTCGACCCCGACGACCTCGTGCCCGCGTCCGGCAAGGCACGCCGCCGACACGCAACCGACGTAACCGAGCCCGAAGACACTGATCTTCATGACGAATTCCTCCAGCCGCATTCCGCTGCCCGTTGGTCGGCGGGAGGACCGGGTTCGTTACCGGCGTCCGGAAGTCGCCTGCTTTTGGCGGAATGCCTGTGCGACAAGGGAATTACGCATCGTTCCTGGGACGCGAAACGCTACAGGGCGCGCGTAAGGGTTTCGTCTCGATCTCGGGCCCGGGCGGGAGGGCGGCCCGGCACCTTTACTCCCTCGCCAAGCGAGACCCTGACAATTAGGGTCGATTCCGTCAACGACGCACGTCGTGGGGAATCCGTCACGAGGACGGGCACCGCATCACGCGTGCCTTGGGGGAAATACCGATGCGAAGAACCCTGCCCGGAAGATCGCTGCCGGCCGTCGGCGCGCTGACCTTGGCCTTCACCCTCACCGGAGCGGTGGCCGCGGTCCCCGCGCACGCCGATCCCGGCCCGAACCTCAAGATCACGGCGGGCGTGCCGGACGGGCGCTGGCTCCGTGGCGAGACCATTCCGATCGACCTGACGATCACCAATATCGGCGATGCCCCGGCGAACGAGGTCAAGGCGCAGGGAAGTACCTACTCCGGCCCCTATTACGGCTTCGACCAGAACACCTGGGGGGAGCTGCATTTCGACGGACCCGGAGCGTCATTCCAGGCGGGCGAAAGCCGAACCTATCGCCTGACCGGCCGGATCTGGGGCGTCGAAGCGGGCAACCCCGTCGCGAGGATCGAGGCGCTGACCCCGGGCGACGCCGACTACACGGACAACGTCGTCGACGTTCCGGTGAACGTGGTCCCACCCGAGACCACCGAACGCGTCGCCGGCCAGGTTTACGGGGACAAGAACCGCGACGGCGTGCTTTCCCCCGGAGAGGAACTGGCCGGGATCACGGCGCGGGTAGGTAGTTTCGGAATGCCCCAGGAGCTGTCGGTGGTCACCGACGCCGCTGGACGGTTCTCCTTCGACGCCGTCCCGGTCGGACCCAATCGGGTCCTGTACTTCCGCGATGTCCCCGACGGCTGGCTGCTGCCGGAGGACACCGTGATGCGCCTGGACGGCAGCGGCAAGTACGAAGCACTGAGCATCCGAGGCCAGCAGCCGCTCAGCCAGGCACTTCAAGCGAAGATCGAACTCGACAAGACGAGTTATGTGCCTGGAGAGACGGCCAAGGCGACGGTCACGCTGACGAACAGCGGCGCGCACCCGCTCTCCGGCTTGTTCGTGACTTGCGGGAACGGCGGCACCGACACGGAATTGAAGATCCCGCAGGAACAGTGGGGCGCGTTCGGCTCCTCGCAGGCGGGTGCGCTGACCCCGGGGCAACGAGTCGTCCTCCCCCTGACCGCCCAGGTACCCGAAAAGGCCTCCTACTTCGGCAAGACCTCCCTTCACTGCGACTTCAACGGCAAGACCTACCTGGCCGGCCCGCAGATCTCCGTCGAAGCCAAGGTGCCCGGCAAGCGCGCCGACGCCCGCGGACTGGCCTGGGTCGACAAGAACAACAACTACCGGCCGGACGACGGTGAAGGCCTGGCCGGCATCACCGCCACTTTGTCCACAAGGGACAACAAGCTGGTTTCGTTCGCCAGGACCGACGCAAAGGGCTACGTGACGTTCCCCGGGGTCGCCGTCGGCGAATACGTGTTCCGTGTGGCGGCCCCGTGGAAGGCGGTTCAAGGCGACTCGACCATCCTGCACGTCGCGCCGCCCTACGGCTGGGACTGGTCGGTGCAGATGGAGCCGCGCTGAGTCTCGTGAGTGGCAAGGACGGTTCTAACCGTCCTTACCACTCACGACATCGTTACCCCACCCACTTCGCAGCCAGGCCCTGGCCCACGGAGGTCGCCTTCCCGTGGTCCTCGATCGGCGACACCTTCGAGTTCTTGAAGCAGATGTAGGTGACCCCGGAGTCGACGCCGCCGTTCGCCGGGTCCGGGTTGATGCCCAGGGCCTTCGCGGTCGCGTAGGACGCCTCGCCGATGATGTCCTTCGGGCCGGTGTCCCCGATGACGGTGTACAGCACCTTGTTGTTGTAGATCACCGCGCACGAACCGGCACCCTTGAGGCCGGCCTTCTCGAAGTTCCACGTGCTGCTGATACTCGGCACGACGATGTAGGGCGTCTGGTCGGCGATCAGCGCCTTGCCGTCGGAACGCGGGTACGCGGTGCCGTCCTGGAACCACGGGTCGGTGTTCTTGTTGCACCGCGCGGTCGGCTGCCCGTCACAGTCGACGTCCATGTCGGCCTTCCAGAACACGGCGCTTCCGGCGTCGCAGACGGCGATGGTCCGGCCGGTCTCGTCGTCGGTCTTGTACTTGCCGTTCGAGACCTGCTTGCAGTTGGTGGTCTTCGCCAGCAACTGCTGCGCCGTCGGGGCCGCCTGGACGGAGACGGGAGCCTGTGAAGCCACGGCCGCCGCTGGTGCCAGCCCCGCGGCCACCACCATCGCCGAGAAGAGGAGCAGTTTCCGCATGCCGAACACCCCTTAGTTAATAAAGGTTCCTTATCGAGGGTGCTCAGGATGCCTTCGCCGACAGTTCAGCTCAAGGGCCGGCGGGATGTTGTTTTCCCACCATGCAAAGAAAATTGGTCAAAATCGGGCAAGCCTGGCGAACCGTGCCATGATCCGTCCCGCTCGGCGATACAAGCCATCCCGCTCACCGAGCACGCTGTCGATCCACTCCTGGTCGATGTCGTGCCGGACCTCGATCCGCGGCCGCAGCCAGCCATCACGCGAAGCCTCGCCGCCTTCGGTCGTGTAGACCCGGGTCGCACCGGAACGCCGGAGCTTGCTCAACACCCGCCGGTCGTAGGCGCCGAACGGCGGCGCGTACGCGCGTACGGGCTCCCCGCTCAAGTCGGCGAGCAGCTTCGGCGCGGCTTCGAGTTCGCGCCGGGCGTTCCTGCCGTCGAGCCGCCGCCAGTCGCGGTGCTCCCAGCCGTGCGAGCCGATCGACATTCCCGCCTCGACAAGCCGCCTGAGCCCTTCGGCGTCGACGAAACCGCGCTGCCCGATCCGGCCGGCCAGCGGGAAGAACTCCGCGGTGAGATCGCGCTCCACCAGCCTGGGGAGCGCGATCTCGACGTCGGAGGAGTTGCCGTCGTCGAAGGTGAGCTCGACGTCGTCGCGTCCGGCCACCGTGTCGAGCACCCGCTCGAACTGTTCGACCGTCACCCATGTTTCGTCTTCGCCAGGATCCAGCGCGCGCACCGGTTTGCCCACGCCGCCGATCGCCAGGATCACCATCCGCGCCTCATTCGGGACCGAGTGTGTTTTTCCCGATTAATCGAGTTGGCGAATGGGGTAGTTACATGATCCCGCAAAGTGTCCACGAATGGATTACTTGCGGATCTCCAGGGTGCAGCACTTCGGGCCGCCGCCCGCCTTCCTGAGTTCGGAAATGTCCAGGAAGACCACTTCGTAACCGCGTTCGGTCAGCCGCGCCGCCAATCCGGTCGCCTCGACCGGCAGGACGACGTTGCGGCCGTCGGACACCCCGTTCAGGCCGAAGCACTCCGCGTCGACCCGGTCCGCGATTACCGCGTCCGGGAACATCCGCTCCAGCACCCTCCGCGACCCGGCCGAGAAGGCTTCCGGGTAGTAGGCGATCTGGGCGGACGTGGTGTCGGTGGCCTCGGCGAGCACGAACAGCGCGGTGTCGAGGTGGTAGTAGCTCGGGTCGATCAGCCGCAGCGACACGACCGGGACGCCGAGGACCTCCTGCGCTTCGGCGTGCGCGGCCGGGTCGGTGCGGAAGCCGGTGCCGGCGAGCAGGACCTTGCCGGTCCAGGCGAAGTCGCCTTCGGCCTCGTTGATCTTCTCGGGCATGGTGATGTCGCGGTAGCCGTGCTCGACGAACCAGCGGCGGAAGTGCTCGGCCTCGGCGGCGCGCTGCGGGGCGCGGAACCGCGAGCCGAGCACGCGTCCGTCGACGACGGTGCCCGAGTTCGCGGCGAACACCATGTCGGGCAGGCCGGACTGGGCCTCGATCTCCTCGACGGTGTGGCCGAGGCGTCGGTAGGTGTCGCGGAGTTCGGTCCATTGCGCCATCGCGGCGTCGACGCTGACCGGGACGGACGGGTCCATCCACGGGTTGATGACGTAATCCACCGCGAAGTACCGCGGCGGGCACATGAGGTAGCGGCGCGTCGTGGGTACACGGGGCTGCTGCTCCAGTTCCGGCATACCCCGAAGGCTAAAGCTCACCCAATTCCGCAATCAATCGCTGTTCGCTGCGCACATACCTGCTAAACATTGCGTGTGAACACCATCGACCAGCGAATCGTTTCATGCCTGATGGCCAACGCGAGGTCAAGCTACGCCGACATCGGCAAAGTCGTCGGCCTGTCCGCGCCCGCGGTGAAACGACGGGTCGACCGGCTGCTCGAAACCGGGGTCCTGCGCGGGTTCACGGCGGTCGTGGACCCCGAGGCGCTGGGCTGGGGCACCGAGGCGTTCGTCGAGATGACCTGCAACGGCAACATCACCCCGGCCCGGATCCGCGCGCGGCTGGAGCCGTTGCCGGAGGTCGTCGCGGCCTACACGGTGTCGGGCGCGGCCGACGCGATCGTCCATCTGCGCGCCTCGGACATCCACCACCTGGAGACCGCGCTGGAGCGGCTGCGCGGACTGGAGATCGTCGACCGCACGGTCTCCACCGTCGTCCTGTCCCGGCTGTTGGAACGCCCGCCGACCCCCGAGGCATGAACCTTTCCCGGCTACTGGAACGCCCGCCGACCCCCGAGGCATGAACCTTTCCCGTCTTCTGGAGCGCCCGCCGACGCCCGAAGCGTGACACCCTCGACCCTGTGACCGATCAGATCCGCTCCAGCCATGACGGCGGCGTCGCCGTGCTCACCATCGACGCGCCCGCGACCCGCAACGCCCTGACCCTCGACCTGTCCGCACAGCTGGCCGCGGCCGTCTCGCGGGCCGAAGCCGACGAGAGCGTCCACGCTCTGGTCATCACCGGCGCACCGCCGGCGTTTTGCGCGGGCGCGGACCTGGACACGCTCGCCGGCGCCCGGGAGGACGGGCTTCGCGCGATCTACGACGGTTTCCTCTCGGTGGCGCGCTGTTCCTTGCCGACGATCGCCGCGGTCGGCGGTGCCGCCGTGGGCGCCGGACTGAACCTCGCGCTCGCCGCGGACGTCCGCATCGTGGGACCGAAGGCGAAATTCGTGGCCAGATTTCTCGATCTCGGCATCCATCCCGGTGGCGGGATGACGTGGATGATCCAGCGGCTCGTCGGACCGCAGAAGGCCGCGGCGATGACACTCTTCGGTGAGGTCGTCGGCGCCGAAGCCGCCGTCGAATGCGGGCTCGCGCTCCGGCTCGTCGAGGACGATCTGGTCGAGACCGCCCGTGAACTGGCGAAACCCGCCGTCGGCGCCCCGCGCGACGTCCTTCTGGCGACGAAACGCACGCTTCGGCACACCGCGTCGCTGAGCGACCATTCGGCCGCCGTCGACGCCGAGATCGAGCCGCAGCTGGCGTCTCTCACCGCACCGCCGTTCACCGAACGACTGGCCAGGTTGAGGGCGTCGATGACCGGCCAATGACCGTTCCTCGACCGGACTTCACTACGCTTGAAGGAGATACGGCTCACAATCGAGCCGCATCGCCGACCGTTACCATCGGTAACAGATAAACCGGATAATCCCCGCTCAGCGACGAGCTCAGGACACTCGAGAAGTAGGTCCAGACCGTTTTTGCGGCAACCTGGGAAGTGTGCCGAGGACTAACCTCGGGACATGGCACCTGTGACCTGGCCGACATCGCCGGGCGAGGGCACCGGATCTCCGGCAAGGCCGGGGACGACGCACGTCGGGAGAGAGGGAATCCCTGACCTATGAGCACGAGTGCGAACGGCAACGGCTCCTTGTCGGCCGTCAGGCCGACCGCAGTCGCCAAGCTGGACCGGGTGGTCATCCGGTTCGCCGGCGACTCCGGTGACGGCATGCAGCTGACGGGTGACAGGTTCACCTCGGAAGCGGCCGCCTTCGGCAACGACCTGTCGACCATGCCGAACTTCCCCGCGGAGATCCGCGCGCCACAGGGCACCATCCCGGGCGTCTCGAGCTTCCAGGTGCATTTCGCCGACTACGACATCCTGACGCCGGGCGACCGGCCGGACGTCCTGGTCGCCATGAACCCCGCCGCGCTGAAGGCGAATCTCGCCGACGTCCCGACAGGTGGGACGATCATCCTCAACACCGACGAGTTCTCGAAGCGGAACCTGGTCAAGGTCGGTTTCGAGAACGACCCACTCGACGACGACACCCTTTCGGCCTATCAAGTCCACCGGGTGGCCATGTCGACCTTGACCAGGGGCGCGCTCGAAGAGACCGGGCTGTCCAAAAAGGATGCCGAACGCGCGAAGAACATGTTCGCGCTCGGGCTGCTCTCGTGGATGTACCACCGCCCGACCGAGGGTACGGAACGGTTCCTGCGCGAGAAGTTCGCGAAGAAGGCCGACATCGCCGAGGCCAACATCCTGGCCTTCCGCGCCGGCTGGAACTACGGCGAGACGACGGAGTCGTTCGCGACGACGTACGAGGTCGCGCCCGCGAAGCTGAACCAGGGCACGTACCGCCAGATCACCGGGAACACCGCGCTGGCGTACGGGCTGGTCGCCGCGGGTCAGCAGTCCGGTCTGCAGATCCTGCTGGGCACGTACCCGATCACCCCGGCGTCGGACATCCTCCACGAGCTGTCCAAGCACAAGAACTACGGCATCCTCACCTTCCAGGCCGAGGACGAGATCGCCGGCATCGGCGCGGCACTCGGCGCCTCCTATGGCGGTGCGCTGGGCGTCACCTCGACGTCCGGGCCCGGTATCGCGCTGAAATCCGAGGCCATCGGCCTCGCGGTGATGACCGAACTGCCGCTGGTCGTCGTCGACGTCCAGCGCGGCGGCCCGTCGACCGGCCTGCCGACCAAGACCGAGCAGGCCGACCTGCTGCAGGCGATGTTCGGCCGCAACGGCGAATCCCCGGTGCCGATCATCGCGCCGCTGTCCCCCGCGGACTGCTTCGACGCGGCGCTGGAGGCCACCCGGATCGCGCTGAAGTACCGCACCCCGGTGTTCCTGCTGTCGGACGGCGCGATCGCGAACGGCTCCGAGCCATGGCTGATCCCGGACGTCGAGAACCTGCCTGATCTGCGCGTGGAATTCGCCACCGAGCCGAATGCCGAGGACGGTTCCGGGGAATTCTGGCCGTATGTGCGCGACCCCGAGACCCTCGCCCGCGCGTGGGCGGTACCGGGCGCCGCCGGTCTGCAGCACCGCATCGGCGGGCTGGAGAAGGCCGACAAGACCGGCCACATCTCCTACGACCCCGACAACCACGACAAGATGGTTCGCCTGCGCCAGGCCAAGATCGACGGCGTCGACGTCCCGGACCTCGTCGTCGACGACCCGAGCGGCGGCAAGGCACGGGTGCTGGCGCTCGGCTGGGGCTCCTCCTACGGACCCATCGGCGCCGCGTGCCGCCGCGTCCGCAAGGACGGCATGCCGATCGCGCAGGCGCATCTGCGGCATCTCAACCCGTTCCCGGGCAACCTGGGTGACGTACTCCGTTCGTACGACACCGTCGTCGTCCCTGAAATGAACCTCGGCCAGCTTTCGATGCTCCTGAGGGCCAAATACCTCGTCGACGTGAAGTCGTACACGAAGGTCGCCGGGCTGCCCTTCAAGGCCGAAGAGCTGCAAGGCGTGTTCACGGAGATCATCACCAGTACGGAGGGGGCGAAGTGACCGCGATCGACCTGGGGATCCCCACCCTCGGCGGCTTGGACCTTGTGCCGGCCGAGACCGAACCGCAGAAGGCGAAGGACTACAAGTCGGACCAGGAGGTCCGCTGGTGTCCCGGCTGCGGGGACTACGTCGTGCTCAACGCCGTGCAGTCGTTCCTGCCGACACTCGGCCTCAAGCGCGAGAACATCGTGTTCATCTCGGGCATCGGGTGCTCGTCCCGGTTCCCGTACTACCTGAACACCTATGGCATGCACTCGATCCACGGCCGGGCGCCGTCGATCGCGACCGGGCTCGCGACCGCGCGACCGGATCTGTCGGTGTGGGTCGTCACCGGCGACGGTGACGCGCTGTCCATCGGCGGCAACCACCTGATCCACGCGTTGCGGCGCAACGTGAACATCAAGATCCTGCTGTTCAACAACCGGATCTACGGCCTCACCAAGGGGCAGTACTCGCCGACGTCCGGGCCGGGCATGGTCACGAAGTCCACCCCGATGGGCTCGGTCGACACCCCGTTCAACCCGCTTTCGCTGGCGATCGGCGCCGAGGCGTCGTTCGTGGGCCGCGCGCTCGACTCGGACCGCAAGGGCCTGACCGAGGTGCTGGAGGCCGCCGCGAAGCACCGCGGGTCGGCGCTGGTGGAGATCTACCAGAACTGCCCGATCTTCAACGACGGCGCTTTCGACGTCCTCAAGGACAAGGACGAGGCCGCCACCCGCCTCATCCCGCTGAAGGCCGGCGAGCCGATCAAGTTCGGGCCGCAGGGCGAATACGGTGTCACGCGCGGCGGCTGGGCCGGGCTGGAGGTCGGGAAGGTCGCGAACATCGGCGAGGAGAACCTCGTCGTGCACGACCCCGCGATCGAGGACACCTCGTACGCGTTCGCGCTTTCGCGGATCGGCGACCAGAACCTGAACCACGTGCCGACCGGCATCCTGCGGCAGGTCGAGCGGCCCACCTACGACGACCAGGCGCGTGCCCAGGTCGAAGAGGCCCGCACCGCCCGCAAGCCTGATCTGCAGGGGCTGTTGCGCGGCAAGGACACCTGGACTGTTTTATAGGTCGCGCGCTGACGGAAAAACGCCGAAGGGGCGTCCGTTCCGCATTCACCTCACGGTGGGTGCGGAGGGCGCCCCTTCATCGTGTTTCTAGGTGAGGGGACGGAACCCCACGCGCTCCGCGTCGGCGGCGGAGCGGAACCAGACCTCCGCGACCATCTTCGGGAACTGCGGCGAGTCCTCCGTGCAGTACCGCAGGGCCGTCACGCTGGCCTTGACCGCGAAGTCGTCGGCGGGGCGGCCACCGCCCGGCCGCGGCATCGCCGAACCGGGACCGAACGGGCCGGGCGGAACGGATTCGGACGCCGGAGCGGCGACCTGCCGCGCGGGCGGGGGCTCCGGCGCCGGCATCGCGTCGCCAGGCTGGACGGCGGGCTCGAACAGCGAACCGCTCTGCCCACCGGACAGTTCCGGCTCACGACGCTCGATCGCCCGCATCGACGGCTGGATCGGCTGCGGCGGCTCGAAACCGCCGCGCACCGTGCCCCGCGGCGTGCGCTTGGGCAGCACCTGGGTGGCTTCGGCGGACATCTCGGGCTCCGAGTCCAGGAGGCCGGCCTTCGCTTCTTCGCCGGACCCGAGGGCGTACGCGGGCGGGTCGTGCAGCTCTTCTTCCCGCTCGAACCAGTTGGTCTCGACAGGTGCCTGCTCCGTCTCCACGCGTGACGCGGGGCTGAACAACGACACCGGTTCCGGCTGCGTCTCGACGCCTTCGGGGTCCAGCTGGATCTCCAGGCGGGACCGATACGGCCCTTCGCCCGGCAAAGGCGGCTGGGGCTCGGGTTCCGGCTCCGGCTCGACGTCCAGTTTCGACGCGGGCTGGAGGTACTCGGTCGCTGCGGCGACGTACGGGTTCTCGGGCTCGGGTTCGGGTTCCGGCTCCGGCAGGGGCGCCGGGATGAACTGCGTCCGCTCGGCCGCGGGCTCCGGGTCCGGCTCCGGGGCCGTCTGGGGCGCGGTGCGGTACTCGGCCTCGTACTCTTCTTCGGGCTCGAAGGTCCGCGTCGCGGTCGAGGCGTGCTCCGGCTCCGGCACGGTCGCCTCGGCAACGTCCTCATGGACGTCCTGGGCAGGTTCCGGGGCCTGCTCCTCGGCCGATTCGGTCCACGTCTGCGCGGGCGCCTGCTCGATGAGAGTCTCGGGGTACGCGGGCTTCGGCTCCTCGACGGCCGCGAAGTCCTCGTCCAGCTCGTCGTGCGACGGCTTCGTGAGGTACGCGGTCCCGCCGGCGACGGCCGCCGCCCCGGCGCCGAGGCTCACCCCGGCGGGCAGCCGGGACGTCTCGGCGTGCGCGGTGGCCAGCGAGCTTTCCAGCTCACGGATGCGCTTGCGCGCCGGGACCACCAGCACCAGCCAGGTGAGCAGCGCACCGACGACGAACGCCAGCAGACTCCACAGCCAAACCTGTCCGAAAATGGACATCTAACCTGCCCTTTGTCAATGCGTTCGCGCGACCAGGTAGTCGGCGACCGATTCGCAGGCGTCCCGGGCGGGCGACGCGGGCAGCGCCGCGAGCTCGGCACGCGCCCGACGAGCGTAGTCGGAAAGGGTTTCGCGTGCGCGTTCGAGTCCGGACGAGGCCCGCAGCAGGTCCAGGGCCTCGGCGACGAGCTTGTCGTCGGAGATCGGGCCGGACAGCAGCTCGACCAGGCGCGGGTCGGTGGCCGGGTCGGCCAGCGCGTACAGCATCGGGAGCGTGCGGACGCCTTCGCGCAGGTCCGTGCCCTGCGCCTTGCCGAGCTCGTCCGAGGCGGACGCGATGTCGATCACGTCGTCGGAGATCTGGAACGCCGTCCCGATGATGTCGCCGAAGCGGCGGAGCGCGTCGATGTAGTCGTCGGGCGCGCCGGACATCATCCCGCCGAACCGGCCGGAGGTGGCGATCAGCGACCCGGTCTTCTGCGCGATGACCGTGAGGTAGTGCTCGACCGCGTCGTCGCCGTCGGCCGGGCCGACCGTCTCGCGCATCTGGCCGGTGACCAGCTCGCCGAAGGTCTCGGCGATGATCCGGGCCGCGTCGGTGCCGAGGTCGGCGACCAGCCGCGAGGCGTGCGCGAACAGGAAGTCACCGGTCAGGATGGCGATGGTGTTGTCCCAGCGGGCGTTGACGCTTTCCGCGCCGCGGCGCATCGTCGCCTCGTCCATCACGTCGTCGTGGTACAGCGTCGCGAGGTGCACCAGCTCGACCGCCGCGGCGGCGGTGACCACCTGGTCGCCCTGCTTCGGCCCGAACTGCGAGGCCAGCAGCGTGAACAGCGGACGGAATCGTTTGCCACCAGCCTCGACCAGGTGCGAAGCGGCGTCCTCGACGGCCTTGACGTCACTGCGGACGACCTCGCGGAGCAGGGTCTCGACCTCGGCGAGACCGGTCGCGAGGGTGCGCAGGAGCTGCTCGTCGGCGATCTGGAGTCCCACGGACGCGCGCAGGTCCTCGATGGCACCACCTGGGGCAGGTGAAGACACAGACACGTCGGCTCCGCTCTCTTTGACACCGTTCGGGGTTGCTTCCAGCGTAGTGGCTACCCGCTGAGGCCTGTTGACGTGCTGTCCAGGGGAAACGGTGACGAACATGACACCCCCGCCGAGTATCCCGCCCGCCTCGGCGTGGGGCAGGTCAGCGGCGGCGGATCTTGATGTCGTCCATGCAGGTCGCCTTCCCCGCGACGTCGCGGTACGGATAGCCCTTGGCGTCCATCAGTTCCATGACCTTCAGCTCGGCTTCGTCGAGCACGTCACGTTCCTCTTCGCCCCGCAGCGTGATGCGGAAGGTGAACGCGCCGAGGTGCGCGCTGTAGGTGAGCAGGCCGTCTTCGGTGAACCCGATCGCCTGGTGGTGACTCAACTCGGCGAGGAGCCGGGCGCGGGCGTCGGCGTCCGGATGGTCGAACTTGCCGTTGACGAGGACGCGGTAGGTCGGCATGCGGCCGAATATACAGATCTGTATCCGAATACGAACCCGAATATCCAACGGGTGTCCATGATCCACGGCCGAGTGAAACACCCGTCGCGCGCGCAACGGGCGAATCCGACACGCAGATAGTGATGACAAAGGAAGAACGGCCATCCGGCTCGCTCTCCGTCACGTGAGGAGGACGTGGAAATGCGCATCACCATCGCAAGCCGGGCCGGCCTGGTCGGCGCACTGCTACTGGCGGGTCTCGGCGCCGGGGTGACACCGGCCGCCGCGTCGAACCCGGCGGGCGTGGCCTCGCTCGGCTCCGCCGCCTTCACCAAGGGCACCTCGGCGCCGATCTCGATAGCCTCGCTCGCCGACTGCGCGGTCGAGGGACCGACGAGCAACTCGTCCGGGGTCGTGAGCAGGACCGGGATCACGTTCGGTGGCGGCACGTCGACGTGCACGACGACCGTCGTCGACCCCGAAAACGACGTGACCACGACGAAGTCGGAGGCCAAGGGGCAGAACTTCGAACTGTCGGCCCTGGTCTCGTCGAGCGGGCCGCGGATCAAGATCAGGTCTTACACGGTCAGCTGCACGGCCACCCAGAACAACACGAACGCGAGCTGGACCTACGGCGGCGCGACCGGACTCGGCACCCTGCCGTCACCGGTGCCGGTCGGCTACGTCAAGCCGATCACCAAGTCCAACGGCACCCTGCTCGCCGAAGCGATCTTCAACGAGCAGACGTTGCCGGGCGACGGCAGCATCGGGCTGACCATGCTGCGGATCAAGTTCGCCCCGGCCTCGAACATCACCGGCGAGGTGGTCATCGGGCGCACGGCCTGCTCGCCCACTCCGTAAGCCGTCCCGCCGGGAAGGGGCGTCCGGAAATCACCGGACGCCCCTTTTTCATTCTGGCTTATATAAGCCTCTGCTGATACCTTGGCGGCAACCGAGCCGAGGAGGACACCGATGGTCGACGTGACCAGCCAGATCAACTCCGTCCAGCGCCGACTGGGCAAGCGCGTGGTCGAAGCGGGTGAGGCGGTGACGGCCACCGTCAGCCAGGTCTACGACACCGGCCTGGACGACCTCTGGGACGCCTGCACCAATCCCGACCGCATCCCGCGCTGGTTCCTGCCGGTCAGCGGCGATCTGCGCGTCGGCGGCAAGTACCAGCTCGAAGGCAACGCGGGTGGAACGGTCGAACGCTGTGATCCGCCGAAGAGCTTCGCGGCGACCTGGGAGTACGGCGGTGACGTCAGCTGGATCGAGCTCCGGCTGAGCCCCGAAGCCGATGGGCGCACCCGGTTCGAACTCGACCACACCGCCGTGCCAGGCGAGCACTGGGACCAGTTCGGGCCGGGTGCCGTGGGCATCGGCTGGGACATGATGCTGAACGGGCTCGCGCTCCACCTCGAATCCGGTGAGCCCAACGACCCTGAGGCGGCCATGGCCTGGATGACCAGCGAAGAGGGCGCGCGGTTCATGACCCTGAGCAACGAGGCCTGGTACGAGGCCGACGTCGCCAACGGGACGGACGCGGCCACCGCGCGCACGCGCGCCGATGCCACTTTGGCCGCCTACACCGCGCCGCCGGAGAGCTGAAGATCCTCGGCGAGCTCCGGGGCGCGAAGCAGGTCGATGAGCTCGTCGTCCGCCCGGAACACGGCGCGGGCTCCCGGCATCCCCGCCTGCCGGAGCATCGCGTGGAGGACGTCGGCGTGCGGCTGGTCGAGCAGGGTCCAGACCATCGCGCGCCGTTTCACGTCGTCCCCCAGTTCGCGCGCGGCCCACCAGCCCATGACGAGCGCGCTCACCTGGTTGACCGCCGTTTCCCGCCCACGCGCCAATTGTGCGCGGTTCAGCCCGCACACCTCGATGGTCTGCTCGCCCTTTTCGGTCAGCGCGCGGTAGGTCCCGATCGACAGCACCAGGAACAGGTGTTCCAACGGGTCTTCGGCGGTCGGATCGATCAGCAGGCTGTTGCCGTCTTCGTCCACCGGGAACAGATCGCGCTTGTGATGGCTGTTGCAGTACTCGCACGCGAGCACGTGGTTGAGCCAGTCGAACGCGCGCCCCGGGTTCCGCGCGATCGGCTCGAAATGGTCCACAGTGGACCCGAGACCATCGCCGCAGTACATGCAATAGCCGCGGCCGGCGGCCATGATGTCCAGCCCCGCCCGCAAAGAACGCCGTACCGCACGCGAAACCCGCCAGAGCCGCCGGGCTTCCTTGGTGTCACCGGAGGGGATCCGCGCGGTCAGCTCTTCGAGATCGGCCACCACCCGCCCCGGCAGCGCGATCCGGCGGATCCCGATCACCGATCGTCGGCCTCGAACCGCCTGGCCACCTCGTCGACCCGGCTCGGCGGCGAACTGCTCAGCATGCCCCGCAGGCGTTCCCATTCCCGGACGCCGTTCGCGTCCGCCCGGCCGGAAGCCACCTGGAACTCGAGCTCGGCGAGGTGCTCCCGGAGTTCGACCGCCTGGGGCGAATAAGGCGTGTCCAAGCCGAAAAGGTCGGAGAGCACGGCGTCGTCCCCGGAGCCGAACACGACCCGCTCGTACAGCTCCTCGGAGACCACGCGCGGCGGTACCTCCTCGTCGGGTCCGGAAAGCCGGATGAGGCCGCCCGGGTCGGCGGCCTGGCAGACGTAGGGGCTGTGCGTGGTGACGATGAACTGGATCCGCGGGAAATGCGCCTTGAACCACGGCCCCATGCGTTTCTGCCACGACACGTGGAGATGCGCGTCCACCTCGTCGATGATCACGACACCGGGACTCTCGTGGTCGAGCCCCGCGCCGTCGAGTTGCTTGAGCAGGTCGACCACGAGCGCGGTCACCGTGCGGTAGCCGTCGCTCATCTCGCGCAGCGGGAACCGGTCGCCCCGGTACTCGACCCAGAGCCCGTCCGAATCGACGTCCCGGATCCGGTAGCCGCCGGGCAGAAGACCGTCACCGAGGATCTCCAGCGCCGTGTCCTTCAGTTCACGGGCTCCCGCTTTTCCTTCCAGGGCACGGAGATGCTGATTGATCAGCCAGGCGACGCCCTCGGCCAGCGAGGCGTCTTCGTGGAACAGGCTGGCCATCCGCGCCAGCGATCCCGCGCCGCGCATCCACGACTCGGCCTCGCCGCTCCCGCCCGCCAGCCGCCGGAAGGGCCCATACGCCGCGCAGAACGGCTTGCCCGGCGGAAGTCCGGAGATCGGCAGCAGGCCGGAGTCGAGCCAGCGGACCTCGACCGGCGCCGGACCCTCCTCGCGCATCACCGAAAGCTCGATCGACCCGGACGTCTGGTCCGTCGAGATCCAGCTGCCGGCGTCCGACAGCAACCCCCAAGCGACGTCCGGCGCCGCCGCGACCGCGATGGCGCGCAGCAGCGAGGTCTTGCCCGAACCGTTGCGCCCGGCGAGCACCACCCAGCCGGGGCCGGGCAGCCGGAGGTCGACGGCGCGGGCGCCGCTGAAGCCGCGGATGTTCTCCAGCCGGACCCGCTCGATGTACATGGAGAAAGCTTACGACGGCACGGACGTCACCTGGCCACCCGAAAGTGGGTCGCCATCACGAGTTCCATCACGGCGTGCGCCTTGGCCACGTCCACGGCCGAGAGCCCCTTCGAGCGATCCCAGTCGTCGATCCCTCGCTCCCGCTGGGTCGAAAGCAGCAACCGGACATGCCCACGCGAGTCGAGGTTGCCGAGCGGTGAGACGTACATGAGGAATTCGCCGGCCCCCTTGTTGCGAAGAGTGGCCCCCGGGTTTCCACTGAACGAGATCCGGCGGTGGTCTTCGAAGGTCCCGTGCGGATCCGCGAGCCACTCACCGGGCGCGCCGCCGTTCGCGGTGGCCCCGGCCTCGATCTGCAGCCGGTGTCGTGGTTCGACGAAGTAACAGGAGCCCGGCGTGACGATCGGCGCGAAGTCCGGCCCGAAGGTCTTCTTGACCGCGTCGCGGAACACCGCGCATTCGACGTTCGGATCGGCGGCACCGGCGGCGAGGATCACCTCGGCGCCCGCGGGCACCTGGGCCTCGACCGCCGGATCGCAGTTCTCGCCCTTGCTGTTGGAGACCCAGTCCGCGCAGGCCCCGACCCGGGCGCTGTCCTGACCGTCCGGCGGGTAGACGAGATCGCGGGGCAGCTTCGCGGCCCCGGCGGTGGCGAAGTCGCGGAGGAGTCCACAGTCCTTGCCCCGGCTGGCGCTACGGATCTCGAAACCGATGGCCCGCAGGAAGCTGACCGGAACCGTGATCGCGCACCCGCCGATCCCGCCCTCGCGACGGGTTTCGACTTGGTATGCCTTCACGCCGCCCAGGTCGACGACGGCTCCGTCGTTCCGGAGCGCCGTGTGAGCCGGGTCCACGTCTCGGACTTCGAGCACTTCGGCATCGTCCCGGACGAGCACACAGCGCTTCCGACCATTCTTCACCTCCGGACGGGTGGTCGCCAGCGCGGCGTCGAGCGGCTGCCGCAGCGCGTATGTGACGCGATCGATCAGGGCACAGAAGTCGGTCGCGGCGAGGGTGGCATCGACGGCCTGTTCGTCACGATCCGCGGGACGCGGTTGCTTCGGCTGCCATTTCGGAAACTGCGGTGGCGACAGGGGCGTGTCCACGGAATCCGTACAAGCCGTCAAGAGGCCGATGAGTACTGCGCCGAGAATCACTCTTCGAAACTTCATTACGCAGAGTGTGCGAATTCCTTGAGCCGACCACCAGGTAGAACCCCGTTTCCCGGGGCACATTCACACCATCGGTTTTCACGGATAGTCACCAGGCCCGCTGCCGCTATTCAGTGAGGAACAGGACTTTATGCAGACGGGTTCGCCGCCCAGGGAACCCTGGTAATCTTCCCGGCGTCGGATTACGCAGGGTGCATCGGGGAGACGCGCCTTGTAGCCACGGGAGGGGCACATGACGACGGTGACTTCGGGGCGGCTTCGGCCATTCAGTGGGGATCGGTTCGGCGCGGCGGGGGTGCATGGCCGTGCCTGAGGGGTCGCCGACCTATGAACCCGGGTTGCGCTGGAGTGAAGTCGACCGCTTCCGTCCGGCTGGCGGCTCCTACGGGACGCCCGTCGCCCAAGGTGCGGGGTTCAAGTACGACGAAGCGACACTCCATGAGCTGGTGAAAGAGTGGAACGCCCTAGCCCAGGAGTACAGGGACGACCTCGTAGACGCAGAGTTCATCGCCAAGGTCGAGCCCCCGGGGCGGGAATACGCAAGCGGGGACAACGCGACGATTACCCGCCAGTCGGGCCAAGCGCTCGTGGACGCCCTCAATCAGCGCGTCGCCTACTGCAAGAATATGGCCGCCAAGTATGTAGCCGCGCTAGGCAAGTACGCCGCTGCGGACGAGCAGGCCAGAACGGTCATCAACCAGCAGCCGGAGGGCATCGCCTGATGCGACGCACCATTCTCATCCTTAGCGCGACCGCCCTGGTTCTCTCCGCGTGCTCGACGCCCACCACCAATGGCACCCCTACACCCAGCACCGGCGGGTCAAGCCCGAGTCCCTCGAACTCGGCCAGCCTGCCGCCCGGTGTGCCCAAGGTCGAGCACCCGATCGACGTAACACGGTTCAAGCAGGCTCCCTGCACTGCCCTCACGGACGCACAGGCCAAGGAGCTCCTCGGGCCCACTACCGAATCCAAGCAGCGAGACGGAGCGGCGGGGCCTGCCTGCAGGTGGACCGTGCCTTCGTCTCTCAATCCACGGATAGACGTGGTCTTTGGCAGCGGTCCAGATGGAGGCACCGCTAGCGTCTATGCCGCCAAGGAAAAGGCCTACAAGCTGGTCGAACCGCTCGAGCCCATTGACGGTTACCCAGTGACTGCGTACGGCGTCACGGACCGCCGCGCCGAAGGCGACTGCTCAGTCTCGCTGGGCATCAGCGACACACAAACCATCGGCATCGCCTTGCTCCAGTCCGAGGCGAACATCGGTGAAAAGGACCCCTGTACCGCCGCTCGTGAAGGCGCGGTCAGGGTGCTGACCACCATCAGAGGGGGCAACTGATGACGGCTGGACCGCTCACCGCAGCCCAGATCTACGAGCAGGTCACCGGAGGTGAGGGCACCGGCTCGCTCTCCGAAGCGCAGGTCCGTGCCTTCAACCTGACCCAGCGGCACCACGAGCGCGCGCAGAAGCTCACAGCGCTCACCCAGAAGACCATGGCCGGCTGGCAAGGTGGCGCCAGCGACGCGGCCGCCGACGCGACGAAGCCCGTCGTGGAAGCCGCGTACGACGACGCGATGCATCTGGCTGTGGCGCAGTCGGCCATCAGCGCGCAGATGGACGCGTTCGGTATGGCCAAGAACTCGGTCAAGCCGGTTCCGCCGAATCCCCCGGAGCCGACCGCGCTGGACGTCTTGAACCAGCTCACGGGTAAGCCCTCTTACGCTGAGAAGGCCAAGGGGTATCAGGCCGACAGCCAGCACAACATCGACACCTTCGCGACCTACCACTCGGCCAGCACCTCCAACGGTGACGAGTTGCCCGCCCAGTACGCGCAGCTCACCGACCCCGGCGGCAGCGTCACCCTGGACGAGGGTGGCGCCGGGAAGCCGACGGCGAAGGGATTCGGCGGCTCCGATGGGCGCGATCCCGGTATCGGCGAGCCCTACCGCGGACCGAGCGGACCTGGTGGGCCGAGTGCACCGGCGCCGGGTGGCGCGGCTGAAAGCGGCCCGCAGCCAGGTCAGCCTCAGCCAGGCCAGTCGTACCCGGGCACGCACCAGCCCGGCGTGCAGCAGCCGGACGACGGGACCCGCGCGAATTCGTATACGCCGCCCCAGACCACACCGGTCGTGCCGCCGGCGGCGAACCTCGACTTCGGGCCGACCGGCAAACCCGGCCCCACCTACAACCAGCCCGGCACCTTCCCACCCGGATACGGCCCGTTCGGTCCGGGAGCGAGCGGCCCCGGCGTTCCGGGAACAGGCGCCAAATCACCCGGCGTGCCGGGCGGCGGTTTCCGCGGCGGCGTCCCCGGTGTTCCCGGCGGCGCCGGTCAACCCGGTATGGGTGGCCGAAGCGGCGCCGGGATGCCGGGCGAGGGCGTGGGCGGCCGTGGCGCGGCGGGAACGGCCGGTGCCACCGGTCGTGGCGGGGCGAACGGGATGCCGATGGCGCCCGGCGCGGCCCGTGGGAAGGGCGAGGAGGACAAGGAGAAGAAGGCTCCGGCGTACCTTCAGAACCCGGATCCGGACGAGACCTTCGGCGGCTACACCGAAAAGCCGATGCCGCCGGTGATCGGCGAGAAGAAGAAGTAGCACCACAGTCCCAGGGGAGGGTGACACGTGGTGCTCGCGCGCCCGGTCGAGATCACGCTCGACACCTTGTTGACCGCTTTCCGTCACGCCGGCTGCGGAGATCCTCACCTGATCTTCGCGGGCGGGCTGCGCTATATCCCGCCGTCGTCGCGGAACGGCGAAGACCGGGCGGCGTTCGAGGAACTCGGCGAGCTCGGCTTCACCGAGGGCAAACGGCTGACCAGCGACTTCGAGGACGTCCTGCACATACTCGACCGGCCGAACACCGAGTATTACGCGACGGTGCGGACGGAGGCGGAGCAGTACAGCGTGCTCGTCGCCGTTCGCGGACGTGCCGCGGTGACCGCGATCTGCGCAGGAAACCGCGTGTGGCTGAAAGGCGTGCGGACCTCCGACCGCGCGGCGGCGCTCGTGATGAACCTGCCCGAGTACCCGCCCGCGCGGTTCGCCCCGTTCTCCTTGCCCCAGGACGACTTCAAGGGCGACGGCGGGAACAACCTCTACGACGAGCCCGAGTCACGGAGCCGGGACGCCCGACGGCTGGACGAGGTCTTCGAGCAGCCTTACTTCGGCGTCGGGTTCGTCGCCGCGGCCATGCGTCCTGACGGGGGTAGACGCACTGAGGCCACGGACGGCCTGTCCTATCTGGATCTCGACGCCGGACGGGTGGCCATGCACTTGAGCGGTTCTCCCCGGAACCGGTACATCACCGTCCTTCCCGGCGAACCCGCGCTACTGGCCCAAAAGGTCGCCGCGCTGCGTGCGAGCCTCGACCACTGACTCGATCAGGTGCACCGACCGCACCGGGTCCAGCGCGACAGCGTCCACAGTGGACTGGACATACGGTTCGACATCGCCGGGCCGATGCAGGAACAGCCCGCATCGCCGATGTTCCAGGTACACCAACGGCCGGTCGTCGCCGAATTCCAGCAGGATGTAGGCGTCGCCGGGATGCGCTCCGGCGGCGAAGGGGATGACCCGTAGTTCGACGGTGGGCCGCTCGGCCATCGAGACGAGATGCCGAAGCTGATTCGCCATCACCCGCGGGCCGCCGACCTGACGGCGCAGTGCCCCTTCGTCGACATATGCGACGAATTTCTTCTTTCCCAGCATTTTCTGCCGTTCCCGCCGCGCTTCGATCGCCGTGGCGGAAAGGTCCGTAGCCCTCGCGTAGGAAGGCGTCTGAAGCAGATCAGGGAGGAGCGTGGTCGCGAAAGTGACGATCTTGCTGGCCTCCTTTTCGTACTGCGCGAGGGTTTTCATCTGGAGGGACGCGTCTGCGAACCACCAGGGCTCGCTGTCGCGAGACAGTGACAGCAACGCGTCCCGCCGCTGCCCGGTGACCTGATAGATCGCGAGCAGCGCCGACACCTCTTCGGCGGACGCCGCGCGCACACCGGTTTCGATCCGGCTGATCGTCGACTGGGACCACGCCAGTTTGTCGGCCACTTCGGTCGCGGCCAATCTGGCGGCCTTCCGTGCGACTCGAAGTCCCTCGGCGAGCGCTCTCGCCTGGGGTGTGGGCTTCGGCTTCGGCATCGCTCCCCTTCTCCAGGCGAGCAACCTGCCCTGTGCGCCCCGGCAAGTCGTCCCCCGAGGCGGGCGACCTCGCGGATGGCGTCGGAGATGGCGCGGAAGTCCGGGCCCAGGTCGGCGAGGATCCGCCGCCAGTAGTCCTGGGTCGCGAACTGGCCGTTGAGATAGACGACCGGGATGCCGGACCCGCTCTGACGTCGCGCTGACACGAAAAAGCCCCCTCACGACAGCGAGGGGGCTTTTCGCGAAGCAGGACTACTTGAGGGCGAACCCGCCGGAACCCGCCCAGTCGAGGGCGAACGCCGGGAGCAGGCCGAGGACCAGCGTGACGATGACGCCGAGCGTGATGGCCGTGGTGGTGAACGCGCCGGGCACGGTGACGGTCGGGCCGTCGGGAGCCGGCTCGGAGAAGTACATCAGCACGATCACCCGCAGGTAGAAGAACGCCGCGACGGCACTGAAGATCAGGGCGACGACGACCAGCGGCGCCATCCCGTCGGACAAGGCCGCCGAGAACACCACGAACTTGCCGACGAAACCACTCGTCAGCGGGATACCGGCCAGCGCGAGCAGCAGGAAGGTGAACACCCCGGCCAGCACCGGAGACCGCTTCGCCAGCCCCGCCCAGGCGGACAGGTGCGTCGCCTCACCGTTCGAGTCCCGCACCAGCGAGACGACACCGAACGCGGCGAGTGTGGTGAAGCCGTAGGCCAGCAGGTAGAACAGCGTGCTCGAAAGGCCGTCCTCGGTCATCGCGATGGCACCGACGAGCAGGAACCCGGCGTGCGCGATGGACGAGTAGGCGATCATGCGCTTCACGTCGGTCTGCGTCAGGCCGAGCACCGCACCGATCAGCATCGAGATGATCGCGACGGCCCAGAGCACGCCGCGCCATTCCCAGCTGGTCGACTCGAACGCCACCGAGAACACCCGCAGGATCCCGCCGAACGCGGCGACCTTGGTGCAGGCACCCATGAACGCGGTGACCGGGGTCGGCGCGCCCTGGTAGACGTCCGGCGTCCAGGTGTGGAACGGACCGACCGAACCCTTGAACAGCAGGCCGACCGCGAGCAGTCCGAGCCCGGCGAACAACAGCGTGTCCGACCGGTCCGAACCGGCGGCGGCGTTGGCGATGTCCGAAAGCTTCACGGAGTTCGCGTAGCCGTAGAGCAGCGCGAGACCGTAGAGGAAGAACGCCGACGAGAACGCGCCGAGCAGGAAGTACTTGACCGCGGATTCCTGCGAGAGCAGGCGACGCCGGCGGGCGAGACCGCACATCAGGTACAGGGGCAGGCTCAGCACTTCGAGCGCGATGAACATGGTGAGCAGGTCGTTGGCCGCGACGAACGACATCATGCCGCCGAGCGCGAACAACGTCAGCGGGAAGACCTCGGTCTGCATGCCGGTGGTGCCGACCTGCGCGCGGTCCTGGACCGTGCCCGGGCGGATACCGGCCTGCGCGACGAACGCGCCGCCCGGCTCGACCGAGCGGTCCGCGATCAGCAGCACCGCGCCCAGCGCCAGCGCCAGCAGCGTGCCCCACAGGAACAGCGACGGCCGGTCGATGGCGATCGCGCCGCTGAAGGTCGTGACACCGCCCTTCGGCGCGGACGAACTGGCGTACCAGGCGAGGAAGACGCCTGCCGCCCCGATGCCGATCAAGGACAGGAAGACCTGCGACGGCCACCGCATGTGCTTGGGCAGGAAGGCTTCGAACAGCACGCTGACACATGCGGCGCCGAGGATGATCAGCACCGGTGTGACGGCGAAGTAGTCGATCGACGGCACCTGCACCGGTGGCGCCTGAGTCAAGAAGAGCACGGTTTACTTGCCTCCCTGCACGGACGACATGGTCGCCTGCACCGACGGGGTGATCGTGTCGAGCACCGGCTTGGGATAGAACCCGAGCGCGATGATCAGCACGACCATCGGCGCCAGGATCGCGATCTCCTTGCCGCCGAGGTCCTTGATGGCCTTGGTCGCCCCGAGTTCCGGAGCCATCGCCGTGCCGGGGCCACCGCCGGCGCCGATGAGGGCGTCACCGCGGACAGGGCCCTGCATGACGCGCTGGTAGAGCCAGAGCACGTAAGCCGCGGCCAGCACCATGCCGACCGTCGCGATGATCGTGTACACCGGGTAGTCCACAAAGGACCCCAGCAGCACCAGGAACTCACTGATGAAGGAGTTGGTGCCGGGCAGGGACAAGGTGGACAGGCCGGCGATGAGCAGCATCCCGCCGAGCAGCGGGGTCACCTTCGCCATGCCGCCGTAGTCGGAGATCCGGGTGGACCCGCCGCGCATCACGATCAGGCCGACGACCACGATCAGCATGCCGGTGGCGAGGCTGTGGTTGAGCATGTACGACACCGAGCCGACCATGGCCTGCTCGTTGAAGGTGAAGATGCCGAGCGCGATGAAGCCGAAGTGCGCGATCGACACGTAGGCGATGAACCGCTTCATGTCGCGCTGCCCGGCCGCGAGGATCGATCCGTAAATGACACCCGCGACGGCGAGCACCAGCACCCACGGCGCGAGTTCCTTGCTGGCCTCCGGGAACATCGGGAGGCAGTAGCGCAGGAACCCGAACGTGCCGACCTTGTCCAGCACACCGACCAGCAGGACCGCGACGCCGATGGGCGCCTGTCCGGCGGCGTCGGGCAGCCAGGTGTGGAACGGCACCAAAGGGGCCTTGATCGCGAAAGCGAGGAAGAACCCGAGGAACAACCAGATCTGCGTGCCCAGCGGGGCGTCGCGGACGACCGTGACGAGGGTTTCCCAGTCGAAGCTGCCCTTGCCGAGCTTGTCCGACGCCAGCGAGTACGCCCCGATCGCCGAGGCCAGCATGATCAGGCCGCCGAGGAACGAGTACAGGAAGAACTTGACCGCCGCGTACTGCCGGTTCGCGCCGCCGTAGCCGCCGATCAGGAAGTACATGGGGATCAGCATGATCTCGAACAGCACGTAGAACAGGAAGACGTCGGTCGCGGCGAACACCGCGATGGTCAGCGCCTCCTGCACCAGGATCAGCGACAGGAACCCGCCCGCCGAGCGCCCGGCCGGGAGCTTGTCGGTCAGGCCCAGCGCGCCGACCACGATCGGCACGAGCAGGCCGATGACCGCGATCATCACCAGCGCGATGCCGTCGATGCCGAACGAGATGTGGATGCCGAAGTTCGGGATCCAGTCCATCGAGGACTTCTGCTGGATCCGGTCCCCCGAGGGCGTGTAGCTCGCCCACATCGGGATCACCAGCAGGAACGTCAGGAGCGACACCACGAGCGCGGTGAGCGTCGCCAGCCTGTCGTTCTTCTTCATCCCCGCGACGACCGCGGCGCCGACCAGCGGCAGCAGGATGGTTGCGAGTACCCAGGTCATCAGGAGAACCTCACCAGCAGGAGTGCCGCCAGAAGCAGGAATGTGCCGCCCAGCATGGACAGTGCGTACGAGCGGACGAAGCCGGTCTGCAGGCGGCGCAGGCGCCCGGATCCGCCACCGAGCGCGGCGGCGAGGCCGTTGACCGCGCCGTCGACCCCGCGGTTGTCCACGTAGACCAGCGCGCGGGCGAGCCAGGTGCCCGGACGGGCGACCAGCGTCTCGTTCAGGGTGTTGCCGTACAGGTCGTTGCGCGCGGCCTTGACCACGGCGGAGACCCGTTCGGGGCGTTCCACCGGAACGTCCTTACGGCCGACGAAGAGCCACGCCGCCGCCGCGCCGAGCACGGACAGCGCCACGGTGAGGAACGGGACCAGCGCGTGCGGGATGACGCTGTGGCCACCCTCCTCGAGCGGACCGACCACCGGCGCCAGCCATTCCGCGAACCGGTCGCCGAGGGCGAAGAACGCGCCGGCACCGACCGAGCCGACGGCCAGGATGATCATCGGCCACTTCATCACCGCGGGCGATTCGTGCGGGTGGAAGTCTCGGCCGTCGCTGGACTTGATCTCCTTCCAGCGTTCCTTGCCGAAGAAGGTCATCACCATCAGGCGCGTCATGTAGAACGCGGTGAGCCCGGCGCCGAGCAGTGCGGCGCCGCCCATCACCCAGCCGCGCCAGCCGCCCTGGGCCAGGGCCGCTTCGATGATCGCGTCCTTGGTGAAGAAGCCCGAGAGCGGCGGGATGCCGATCAGCGCCAGGTAGCCGAGCGCGAAGGTCCAGAAGGTGACCGGCAGGTGCTTGCGCAGCCCGCCGAACTTCCGCATGTCGACCTCGTCGTTCATGGCGTGCATGACCGAACCGGCCCCGAGGAACAGCCCGGCCTTGAAGAAACCGTGCGCCACCAGGTGCATGATGCCGAGCGCGTAGGCGATCGGCCCGAGGCCGACGGCGAGCATCATGTAACCGATCTGGCTGACCGTGGAGTACGCCAGGACCTTCTTGATGTCGTCGTAGGCGCAGCCGATGATGCACCCGATCAAGAGCGTGACCGTGCCGACGAGGGTGACGATCAGGCGGCCGTCCGGGGTGGCGTTGAAGATGTCGTGCGCGCGGGCGACCAGATAGACGCCGGCGGTGACCATCGTCGCCGCGTGGATGAGGGCCGAGACCGGGGTCGGGCCCTCCATCGCGTCGGGAAGCCAGGCCTGCAGCGGGAACTGACCGGATTTACCGCAGGCGCCCAGGAGCAGCAGGATCGCGATCGCGGTGACCGCGCCGGTCGGGATCTGGCCGACGGCACCGAAGACCTCGGCGTAGCCGGTGCTCCCGACGTACTTGAACATCAGGAAGATCGCCAGCGCGAGCCCGACGTCACCGACGCGGTTCATCAGGAACGCCTTCTTCGCCGCGGTGGCCGCGGACGGGCGGTCCTGGTACCAGCCGATGAGCAGGTACGACGCGAGACCCACACCTTCCCAGCCGAGGTACAGCGTCACGAAGCTGTTGCCCAGCACAAGGATCAGCATCGAGGCGACGAACAGGTTGAGGTACGCGAAGAACCTCGACCGGTCGCGGTCGGAGGCCATGTAGCCGATCGAGTAGAAGTGGATCAGCATGCCGACGCCGGTGATCAGCAGCACGAACGTCAGCGAAAGCGCGTCGATCCGGAGCCCGAAGTCGACCTGCAGCGCCGAAACCGGGATCCACGAGAACAGTTTGACGTCCGCGGTGGCCTTCGTGTCGGCCGTGAAGAACAGGATCAGGCCGTACACGAAGGACAGCGAAACGGTCGCACTGCCGAGGAGGTGTCCCCAGCCCCTGGCCCGCTTACCCGCCAGCAAAAGAATAAGGGCGCCAAGAGCCGGGAAGGCCACCAGCAGCCACGATGATGCGGTCAACTCGGTGCTCCTAGTACTTCAGCAGGTTGGTGTCGTCGACCGAGGCCGAGCGCCGGGTGCGGAAGATCGCCATGATGATCGCCAGCCCCACCACGACCTCGGCGGCGGCGACGACCATCACGAAGAACGCCATCACCTGGCCGTCGAGCGACCCGTTGATCCGGGCGAACGTGACCAGGGACAGGTTCGCCGCGTTCAGCATCAGCTCGATGCACATGAACACGACGATCGCGTTGCGGCGCACCAGCACCCCGACCGCGCCGATGGCGAACAGCAGCGCGGACAGGAGCAGGTAGTACGTCGGGGTCATTCCTTCTCCCCTTCAGACTTGCCGACCAGAGCGTGCGGGCCTACAGCGTCGTCGGACGTCCCGGCGACCTGCTTCCGCTCGTTTTCCAGCCGTGCGGCCGAAGTCGACTCGATGATCTCCGAGAGCGACTCCCTGGCGATCGAGCCGTCGGGCAGCAGCGCCGGGGTGGCGACCGAGTTGGCCGTGGCGAAGACACCCGGGCCGGGCAGCGGCGAAGGCCGGTCGTGCTTGCCGGTGAACCGGTCGACGACGAGTTCCTTCTGCGACTTCTTGCCGCCCTTGGCGTGCCGGTCGGTGAACGCGAGCACCATCGCGCCGAGCGCGGCGGTGATCAGCAGCGCCGAGGTGAGCTCGAACGGGAACAGGTACTTGGTGAAGATCAGCCGTCCCAGCCCGCCGGGGCCGCCGCCGTCGAGATTCGCGGGGTCACGCGGCAGCGCCGGGGTGACGTTGGCCAGCGCGCGGGCGAGCCCCGCGGCGAGCAGCCCGCCGACGCCGATGCCGAGCAGGGTCGCCATGACCCGCTGTCCGCGCAGCACTTCGACGACCGAGTCGGAACTCTCCCGGCCGACCAGCATCAGCACGAACAGGAACAGCATCATGATCGCGCCGGTGTAGACGATGATCTGCGTGAAGCCGAGGAACGGCGCCTGCTGGATCATGTACAGCGCGCCGAGGCACAGCATCGTGAGGACCAGCCACAGCGCCGAGTGCACGGCGTTGCGGGAGAAGATCATGCCGAGGCCGCCGAGCAGCGCGAGCGGGCCGAGGACCCAGAACGCGATGGTCTCGCCGGTGGTGATCCCGGCCGAAACGTCCGGCGCCTGTGCGAGGAGAGCCGTGATCACTTGATCGGCTCCTTCGTCTCGGCGGGCTGCTTGCGCGCCAGCTCGGGGCCGTTGACGTAGTAGTCCTGCTCGTTCTCGCCGAGCCGCATCGGATGCGGCGGCTGCTCCATGCCGGGCAGCAGCGGCGCGAGGAGGTCTTCCTTGGTGTAGATCAACCGCTGCCGGTCGTCGTCGGCCAGCTCGTAGAAGTTGATCATCGTCAGGGACCGGGTCGGGCAGGCCTCGACGCACAACCCGCAACCGATACAGCGCAGGTAGTTGATCTGATAGTCGGCGCCGTACCGCTCACCGGGCGAGAAACGTGCCTCTTCGGTGTTGTCGCCGCCTTCGACGAAGATCGCGTCCGCCGGGCAGGCCCATGCGCACAGCTCGCAGCCGACGCATTTCTCCAGCCCGTCCGGATGCCGGTTGAGCTGGTGCCTGCCGTGGTAACGCGGAGCCGCGGGGGCGCCCGCCTCCGGGTACTCCTCGGTGGCGACCTTCTTGAACATCATGCCGAAGGTGACACCGAAACCCTTGATGGGATCAAACATCCCCATCGCCGGCCTCCCTTCCACTGGAAACCGCCGCGGGCTTGCGCTTGGCAGCCCGGGCTTCGGCCTTCGCGAGGGCCTTCTGACGCGGGGTCTTCTCCGGGACCTGCAGGTCGAGCGGCGGCACCGGGAACCCGCCGCCGGTCACCGGGACGTAGTCGTCTTCCGGAACCTTCTTGTCCGGCAGCAGCAGGCTCAGGATGACGACGACGAGGATGAGCGCGCCGCCGCCGATGAGGATCTGCGGGGTGGACAGGCCGCCCGAGTTCTTGATCGCGCGGACCGTGACGATCACGACGATCCAGACCAGGTTGACCGGCACCAGGACCTTCCAGCCCAGCCGCATGAACTGGTCGTACCGCAGCCGAGGCAGCGTGCCGCGCAGCCAGATGAAGCCGAACAGCAGGATGAACAGCTTCGCGGCGAACCAGATCAGCGGGAGCCAGCCCTGGTTCAGCGCGTGGTCCGCGCCGACGAACGGGAACTTCCAGCCACCGAGGAACAACGTGGTCGCGAACGCCGAAACGATCACCATGTTGACGTACTCGGCGAGGAAGAACATCGCGAACTTCATCGAGCTGTACTCGGTGTGGAAACCGCCGACCAGCTCGGATTCGGCCTCGGGGAGGTCGAACGGCGCGCGGTTGGTCTCACCGACCATGGAGATCAGGTAGATCACGAAACTCGGCAGCAGCAGGTAGAAGTACCAGCCGGTCTGCTGCGAATCGACGATCGCCGAGGTCGACATCGAACCCGAGTAAAGGATGACGCCGACGATGGACAGGCCCATCGCGATCTCATAGGAGATCACCTGCGCGGCCGAGCGGAGCCCGCCGAGCAGCGGGTACGGCGAACCGGACGACCAGCCGGCCAGCACCAGGCCGTACACACCGATCGAGGAGCAGGCCAGGATCACCAGCACACCGACCGGCAGGTCGACCAGCTGGAGCACGGTCCGCTCACCGAAGATCGAGACCACCGGGCCGAACGGGATCGCCGCCAGCGCGATCAGCGCCGGCACCGCGGAGATCACCGGCGCGAGGAAGTACACCTTGCGGTCGGCGGTGTCCGGGATGATCTGTTCCTTGAACGGCAGCTTGATCGCGTCCGCCAGGGACTGCAGGTAGCCGCCGGGCCCGACCCGGTTGGGGCCGGGGCGGTTCTGCATCCGGCCGACCGCCTTGCGCTCCCAGACGATCAGGAAGATCGTCAGGATCGGGCCGATCAGCAGGATGACGACCGTCTTGAGCAGGATCAGCCACAACGGGTCGTCCGCCAGCAGCGCCGCCCGCTCGGCGGCGTCCGGCATCTGGCTGAGCAACGGAGTCACTTCTCACCTCCGGTGAGGTTGACGGCCGAACCGTGTCCGGCGCCGAGGGAGGCGCGGACGGCCGAGCCGTCGGAGTTGCCCGGGAGCCACACGACGCCGTCCGGCAGGTCCGCGACCTCGATCGGCAGCGTGATGGAACCGCGTTCGGTGGAGACCTTCACGCTGCCGCCCAGGCCTTCGGCGGTCTTCGCCGAGAGCTTGGCGACGACCTCGCGCTGCGTGCCCTTGAGGTGCGGCTCGCCGTCCTGCAGCGAACCGTTGTCGATCAGCTGCCGCCAGGTGGCGAGGAGGACCTTGCCGTTCCCCTGGCGGTCCGTGAAGGCCTCCTTGAGGGACCCAGAGTCCGTGAAGGGGGCCTTCACGGAACTCTGGGGCAGCTTGGCCAGATCGGCGGCCGAAGCGGCCGGGGTCTGGGTGAACAGGTCGGCGTCCATCTCGACGGCGAGGGTGTCGAGCACCCGGCAGTCCGGCAGGGCGCCGGTGCCTTCGAGGGTGACGGCGAACTCGCGGCGGCGGCCTTCCCAGTTCAGGTAGCTGCCCGCCTTCTCGACCGCCGGGGCGATCGGGAGGACGACGTCCGCGTGCTCGGTGACCCCGCTGTGCCGCAGTTCCAGGCTCACCACGAACTTCGCGTTTTCGAGCGCGCGGCGGGCAAGGTCCGGGTCCGGCAGGTCGTCCGGGTCGACGCCGCCGACGAGCAGGCCGTCGAGGTCGTTCCCGGAAGCGGCCTTGAGGATCGCGGTGGTGTCGCGGCCCGCCGTGGCGGGAAGCGTGACGCCCCAGGCCTTTTCGACCTCGGCGCGAGCCGAGTCGTCGGTGACCGGACGGCCACCGGGCAGCAGCGTCGGCGCCGCGCCCGCCGCCAGGGCACCGCGTTCACCCGCGCGACGCGGGATCCACGCGAGCCGGGCGCCGGTGCGCTCCACCAGCCGGTGCAGGGCCGAGAAGAGGCCGGGGACCTCGGCGGCACGCTCGCCGACGAGAATGACGGCACCTTCCGACGCCAGCGCCTGGTCGACGTCCTGCGCGTGCTGCGCGATCCCGTCGATCGCGGCGGCCTCGGAACCCGGCGCGCAGGCCAGCAGCTCACCGAAGGTCTTGCGGACCGAGGAGGTGGTCCACTGTCCCAAGTGGACGACGCGGGTGCGGTTCTTGCGGGCCGCCTTGCGCAGCCGCAGGAACACGATCGGCGCCTCGTCCTCCGGCTCGAACGCGACGCACAGCACCGTGCGCGCCCGCTCGATCTCGCGGAAGGTGACGCCGCTTTCCGGTGTCGTCCCGACCACGTGCGACGCGAGGAAGCCCAGTTCCTCGGCCGAATGCGGGCGGGCCCGGAAGTCGATGTCGTTGGTGCCCAAGGCGATCCGCGCGAACTTCGAGTACGCGTAGGCGTCCTCGACAGTCAGACGGCCTCCGGTCAGCACCGCGGCGCCCTTGCCGGCCCGCGCCTCGGCGAGCCCGGCAGCCGCCGCGCGCAGCGCGTCGGTCCAGGAAGCCTCTTCGAGCACGCCGTCGGCGTTGCGGACCAGCGGGCGGCGAATACGGTCGTCCGCGGTCGAGTAACGGAAGGCGAACCGGCCCTTGTCGCAGAGCCACTCTTCGTTGACCTCGGGGTCGTCGCCCGCGAGCTTCCGCATGACCTTGCCGCGGCGGAAGTCGGTCCGCTCGGCGCAGCCGGACGAGCAGTGCTCGCACACGCTCGGCGAGGACACCAGGTCGAACGGCCGCGAACGGAACCGGTACGCGGCCGACGTCAGCGCGCCGACCGGGCAGATCTGGATGACGTTGCCGGAGAAGTACGACTGGAACGGCTGCCCGGACGTCGTCCGGGAGGCCAGGTCCAGCACGTCCGCGGTCTCGGCGGTGCCGATCTGCTGGTGAGCGCCGCGTTCGAGGAGCTCGATGAACGGGTCGCCGGCGATCTCGCGGGAGAACCGGGTGCAGCGCTGGCAGAGCACGCAACGCTCACGGTCCAGCAGCACCTGCGAGGAGATCGGCAGCGGCTTCGGGAACGTCCGCTTCGTGTCGACGAAGCGGGAGTCCGCGCGGCCGTGCGCGAGCGCCTGGTTCTGCAGCGGGCATTCGCCGCCCTTGTCGCAGATCGGGCAGTCCAGCGGGTGGTTGATGAGCAGCAGCTCCATCACACCCTGCTGGGCCTTGTCCGCGACGGCCGAGGTCAGCTGGGTCTTCACGACCATGCCGTCGGCGACCGTCATGGTGCACGAGGCCTGCGGCTTCGGCATCGGGCGGCCGCCCATTTCGACCTCGACCAGGCACTGGCGGCAGGCGCCCGCCGGGTCGAGCAGCGGGTGGTCGCAGAAGCGCGGGATGACCGTGCCGAGCCGTTCGGCGGTGCGGATCAGCAGCTCGCCCTTGGGCGCGATGACCTCTTCACCGTCGATGACCAGCTTGACGTGGCCCTCGGGGACCGAAGTGTCCTCAGTGGACGTTCCGGGCTTGTCGGGTGCGATCGTCATGCCTGCGCCCCCACCAGTTCCTGCTCCTGCTTCGGAGCCTTGTTCTTCTCACACAAAGCCAGGAATTCATCCCGGAAGTACTTGATCCCGCTCTGGATCGGCGAGACCGCGCCGTCGCCGAGGGCGCAGAACGAGCGGCCGAGGATGTTGTCGCAGACGTCGAGCAGGGTGTCGATGTCCTCCTCGGTGCCCTTGCCCTCGACCATGCGCTCCAGGATCTGCGCCAGCCAGTACGTGCCTTCGCGGCACGGCGTGCACTTGCCGCAGGACTCGTGCTCGTAGAACTGCGTCCACTTCATCACGGCCCACGGCACGGAAACGGTCTCGTTGAAGACCTGCACGGCCGTCGTGCCCAGCATCGACCCGGCTTCCGCCGCGCCCTCGAAGTCCAGCGGAACATCGAGGTGCTCGGCGGTGAACATCGGCGTGGACGAACCACCCGGCGTCCAGAACTTCAGCGGGATGCCGTCCTTCATGCCACCCGCCATGTCGAGCAGTTCGCGCAGCGTGGTGCCGAGCGGGCATTCGTACTGACCGGGCTTCTCGACGTGGCCGGAGATCGAGTAGATCTTCGGGCCGGGCGACTTCTCGCGGCCCATCTGGCGGAACCAGTCCGAACCACCGTTGACGATGTACGGCGCGCTGGCGATGGTCTCGACGTTGTTCACCGTGGTCGGCGCGGCGTAAAGACCGGCGGCGGCCGGGAACGGCGGCTTGAGCCGCGGCTGGCCGCGACGGCCCTCCAGCGAGTCCAGCAGCGCCGTCTCCTCGCCGCAGATGTACGCCCCGGCACCGGCGTGCACGGTGATGTCGAGGTCGAATCCGGAGTCGAGGATGTTCTTGCCGAGGTAACCCGCTTCGTACGCCTCGCGCACGGCCGCGTTGAGACGGCGGATGCAGTGCAGCGCCTCGCCGCGGACGTAGATGAAGCAATGGTGCGAGCGCATCGCGTACGAGGCGATGATGCAGCCCTCGATCAGCGAGTGCGGGTCCGCCATCATCAGCGGGATGTCCTTGCAGGTGCCCGGCTCGCCCTCGTCGGCGTTGATGACCAGGTAGTGCGGCTTGTCCTCGTTCGGCGGCATGAAGGACCACTTGATGCCGGCCGGGAAGCCCGCGCCGCCACGGCCGCGCAGACCGGAGTCCTTGACCAGCTGGACGATCTGCTCGGGAGTGGCCTTGAGCGCCTTGCGGATCGCGGTGTAGCCCTCGAGGGCTTCGTAGGACTGGATCGTCCAGGAGTTGGGCGAAAGCCAGCGCTTCGTGAGGACCGGGGTGATCGGGTCAGCCATTACTTCTTCTCCACTTCAGGGAGCGGAACGTCTTTCATGGCGGGAGCCGTCCAGCCGCGATCTTGCGCGACCTGCGCTCCCCGGAGGGTTTCGACGGCCTGCGAAGGACCGTCGATGTCCGTGCGGTACTGCTGCGCGTCCTCCGGGAAGAACCCGGCGAGCTGCAGTTCGGCGCCCTTGAAGTCCGTCAGCGGCGCGCCGCGCGTCGGAGCGGGCTTCTTGCCCGCCTGCAACGCGTCGACCAGCGCGACGGCCTTGTCCTCGGTCTGGTTGTCGAAGTACTCGTAGTTGACCTGGATGACCGGGGCGAGGTCACAGGCCGCGAGGCATTCGGCGTGCTCCAGCGTGATCGAGCCGGGCTCGTTCGGCGTGCCCGCGGTCTCGTTGTGCCCCAACGGCTTCTCTTCGGAGCCGAGGTGCGTCTGGAGCTTCTTGTAGATCGCGTCGCCGCCCATGGCCGCGCACAGCGTGTTGGTGCAGACGCTCACCAGGTGCTCGCCGCACGGGCGGCGCTTGTACATGGTGTAGAACGTCGCGACCGCGCTGACCTCGGCGTCGGACAGGTCCAGGTTCTGCGCGCAGAAGGCGATGCCCTCCTGGCTCACGTAACCCTGCACCGACTGCACGAGGTGCAGCATCGGCAGCAAAGCCGAACGCGACTGCGGGTACCGCGAGATCAGGTTCTGAGCCTTGGCGTAGGTGTCGGCGTCGAAGATGTCTTCGAGCTTCGCGTTCTCCAGGATCCCTTCCGCCTCGGCGGGATCCGGCGCGATCGCGATCACGTCGACGTCACCACCGGCGGCGATGTGGGTCTGCTCGGCCAGGCTGGTGCCGGGCTCGGGCGTCGGTGTCGTTCCGGGCTGGGTGCTCAACGGTCCACTCCCCCCATGACGGGGTCGATCGAGGCGATGGCGGCGATCACGTCCGCCACCAGGCCGCCTTCGGCCATCGCGGGCATCGACTGCAGGTTCACGAAACTCGGTTCGCGCACGTGGACCCGCAGCGGCCTGGTGCCGCCGTCGGAGACCAGGTGCACGCCGAGTTCGCCGCGCGGCGACTCCACCGACGTGTAGGTCTGGCCCGGCGGGACCTTGAAGCCCTCGGTGACCAGCTTGAAGTGATGGATCAGCGATTCCATCGACTGGCCCATGATCTTGCGGACGTGCTCGAGCGAGTTGCCCATGCCGTCGCTGCCGATCGAGAGCTGCGCCGGCCAGGCGACCTTCTTGTCCTCGACCATGACCGGGCCCGGCTCGAGCTTCTTCAGGCACTGCTTGATGATCCGCAGGCTCTGGTGCATCTCCTCGACGCGAAGCAGGTAACGCGCCCAGCAGTCCGCCTCGGTCGAGGTCGGGATGTCGAACTCGAACTCCTCGTAGCGGGAGTACGGCTCGGTCTTGCGCATGTCCCACGGGAGACCGGCGCTGCGCAGCACCGGGCCGGTGACGCCGAGCGCGAGGCACGCGTCGACCGGCAGGTAGCCGACGCCCTTGAGCCGGTTGCGCCAGATCGGCTGGCCGGTGAAGAGCTTGTCGTACAAGGGAAGCCGCTCGTCCATCGTCTTGACGAACGCGCTGACGACCTCTTGGTAGTCGTCCGGCATGTCCTGGGCGAGGCCGCCGGGGCGGATGAACGCGTGGTTCATCCGGAGCCCGGTGAGGTGCTCCAGCAGGTGCAGGACCTCTTCGCGCTCACGGAAGCCGAGCGTCATCGCCGTGGTGGCACCGAGTTCCATGCCGCCGGTGGCGATGTAGACCAGGTGCGAGCCGATGCGGTTGATCTCCAGCAGCATCACGCGCAGCAGTTCGGCGCGGCGCGGGGCCTGGATGCCGAGCAGCTTCTCGACACCGAGGCAGTACGCCATCTCGGTCGACAGCGGGGCGAGATAGTCCATGCGCGTCACGAAGGTGACGCCCTGGGTCCACGTGCGGTACTCGCAGTTCTTCTCGATCCCGGTGTGCAGGTAGCCGATGACCGAGCGGAGCTGGGTGACGGTCTCGCCCTCCATCTCCAGCACGAGCCGGAGCACGCCGTGCGTCGACGGGTGCTGCGGGCCCATGTTGATGACCATGCGCTCGTCGTGGCGGGAGTCCTCGATGAGGTCTTCCCAGTCACCGCCGGAAACGGTGTAGACGCGGCCTTCGGTGGTCTCGCGGGAGTCTGCGTACTCGACGCTGTCGCTGCCTTCAGGCGAAGTGTCCGTGCCTGTGGTGACGTCGGAGAGGTGTTCGGTGCTCACGAGTACGACCTCCGCTGGTCCGGCGGCGGGATCTCCGCGCCCTTGTATTCGACCGGGATCCCGCCGAGCGGGTAGTCCTTGCGCTGGGGGTGGCCGTCCCAGTCGTCCGGCATGAGGATGCGGGTCAGCGCCGGGTGGCCGTCGTAGACGATGCCGAACATGTCCCAGGCTTCCCGCTCCTGCCAGTCGGCCGTCGGGTAGACCCCGACCAGCGACGGGACGTGCGGGTCTTCGATGTCGAGGGTGACCTCGAGCCGGATGCGGCGGCGGTAGGTCATCGACGTGAAGTGGTAGACCGAGTGCAGCCGCTGCGGCACGTCGACGCCGTAGTCCACGCCGGAAACCGAGCTGAGCAGTTCGAAGCGGAGACCGGCGTCGTCGCGCAGGACCTTGGCGATCTCGACGAGGTGCTCGCGGGAGACGTAGAAGGTGATCTCGCCGCGGTCGACCGTGGTCTGCTGGATCGCGTTCGCCGGGATCTTGTTGTCCGCCAAGGCCGCGTAGAACTCGTCGGCGAACTCGTCGAACCAGCCGCCGTACGGGCGCTCCGCCGGGGGCGGGCTGTACGCGGGGAGGCGGACGCCGCCGTAACCGGAGGTGTCACCGGTGCCGCGCACGCCGAACATGCCCTGGCGCTCTTTACCGGTGACGACCGGCTCGGCCGGGCGCGTGCCCTGCGGTTCGAGACCGCCTTCGGGACGCTCGGCGCTGGACTGCTCGCCGCCCGTTTCCGGGGTCTCTTCGGGGGTGTTGTCTTCGGGCACGTCGCTCACTTCTTCGCGTACTTGATCGAGGAGGCGATCAGCTCGGTGCGCTCACCGCTGGCGGCGCGGATCGCGGCCCGGCGGGCGTTGATCGGCTCGTCCTGGATCTTGGCGTGCAGCTTCAAAATCGCGTCGAGCAGCATTTCGGGGCGCGGCGGGCAGCCGGGGAGGTACATGTCGACCGGGACGATGTGGTCGACGCCCTGCACCACGGCGTAGTTGTTGAACATGCCGCCGGACGAGGCGCAGACGCCCATCGCCAGCACCCACTTGGGCTCGGCCATCTGGTCGTAGATCTGGCGGAGCACCGGCGCCATCTTCTGCGTGACGCGACCGGCGACGATCATCAGGTCCGCCTGGCGCGGCGTCGCGCTGAAGCGCTCCATGCCGAAGCGGGCGATGTCGTAGCGGGAACCGCCGACGGTCATCATCTCGATCGCGCAGCAGGCGAGGCCGAAGGTGGCGGGCCACATGGAGTTCTTGCGGGCCCAGTTCACCAGGCCTTCGAGACTGGCCAGGAGGATGCCGTTGGGGAGTTTTTCTTCGAGGCCCATGCTTCTCTAGTTCCAATCCAGGCCGCCGCGACGCCACACGTAGGCGTACGCGAAACCGACCGTCGCGATGAACAGCACGATCTCCACCAGGCCGAACATGCCCAGCGCGTCCGCGGAGACCGCGAACGGGTAGAGGAAGACCATCTCGATGTCGAACAGGATGAACAGCATCGCGGTGATGTAGTACGCGACCGGCATCCGGCCGCCGCCGACGACCGGCTGCGGCGACGGTTCGATACCGCATTCGTAGGCCGCGAGCTTCGCCTTGTTGGCCCGGCTCGGGCCGACGAGCGGACCGAGCAGCACCGAGAGCACCGCGAATCCGAGAGCGAGGACGAACAAGAGGACCAAGGGGAGGTACATGTCCAGGTTCGGCACCGAGGGGGTGCTCGCCTGGGTCAGCACGGGCAACATCAGCACGGGGTTTTCGCCATCCTTTCCGCGCCGCTGCGGTTTTCGAGTCGGGGTTCACCGCTTCCCTCGGTCGGCACCCTAAGTCACCTGGGTCACACCGCCGAGAGTTAGGCAACCCTTACGGGCCGTGCATGACGACCCCCTTGCTTGTGAAATAGTTCACAAGCCTCCCGTCAAGGATGTGAAGCGATTCACAAAGCATAGGGCGAGTGTAGGACGTGACTCACATTCTTGTCCCTAGGCCCCGCGCTATAAGGTTGCCCTAACTTGACCGCACGGCCAGTACGGTTACGTCCGACGTGCGATACCGGTGACCTGCGACGTCGTTCTCAAGATCGGCTTCCCGGGTCCGTTTGCCCACATTTGTCCTGTGACCGATACCACTGCGTGGAGTACCCGTGACTGGTCCAGACGTGTGGAGCTGAAGGGGACTTTCCCCGCGTCAGACGCAGCGAAAGGGCCCTTTCACCGCGTCTTATGCGGGTACGGCGCCCTTCGCGTCAGCAGACGGAGAGGCCCGCCCGACTCCCGTCGAGGAGATTGCGAAAGCGGCTTTCGCAACCTCTTTGTGGGCGTGGGGCCTTCATGTACTCCGGAGCCGTCAGCGCGGAGTGGGCGTCGCCCGTGCCAGAGCGGCGATCAGACGGTCCACGCCGTCCCCGCCCTTGGCGTCGTAGCAGCCCGAAAGTCCCTTGTAGACCAACGGAAGGATCGAGTTGATCCGCAGCCCGTACTTCGTCGCCGCGTGCATGATCTTCGGCTTCCCGATCAGCTTCGCGAACACGTTGCCGAGCCGGTAGTAGCCGCCCATCAGCTCCCCGACGGCGCGCGGGTAGCCCTCCAGCGCACGCTCGCGCGAAGGTCCTTCCCGCCGCGCCAGCGCCTGCACGACGAACTCCGACGCCAGCTGCGCGGACTCCATCGCGGCCGAGATGCCCTCACCGTTGAACGGGCTGACCATGCCACCGGCGTCGCCGAGCAGCAGCAGGCCGTCGCGGTAGTGCGGGGTGCGGTTGAAACCCATCGGGAGACCGGCGCCGCCGACCTTGCCGATGGCGTTCTCCTCCCGGTAGCCCCACTCCTCGGGCGTCCCGTCGAGCCACTGGCGCAGCAGCGCGCGGTAGTCGGTGCTGCGGAACGCGGCCGATGTCGACAGCATGCCGAGGCCGACGTTCACCGTGCCGTCGCCCAGCGGGAACGCCCAGCCGTAACCGGGCAGCAGCTTCGGGTCGCGCGGGTCCGAGCGGTCCCACAGCTCCAGATGCCCCTCGATGAACGGATCATCGTGACGCGGGCTCTTGTAGTACTGCCGGACGGCGACGCCCATCGGGCGCTTCTCGTTCTTCTGGATGCCGACGCTCAGCGCGAGCCGCGCGGAGACGCCGTCGCAGGCCAGTACCAGCGGAGCGCGGTAGCTCACCGGCGTTTTCTCGGGGCCGACCTTCGCCTCGACGCCGATCACGCGGCCGGTCGGGCTGGTGATGGCGCCGGTGACGGTGGTGCGCTCGTAGAGCCGCGCGCCCGCCTTGACCGCGGTCTTCGCGAGCAGGTCGTCGAAGTCCTGCCGGGTCCGCGAAACGCCGTACGGTGGGTAGCTCGTCAGATCCGGCCAGTCGAGTTCCAGCGTCAGCTCGCCGGTGAGGATCCGCAGGCCGCGGCTGTGCACCCAGCCCGCGTCCTCGCTGGTGTCGATCCCCAGGTCGATGAGCTGCTTGACGCCGCGCGGGGTCAGGCCGTCGCCGCACACCTTCTCGCGCGGGAACTCGGTCTTCTCCAGCAGCAGCACGTCGACGCCCGCGCGGGCGAGGTACGTGGCGGCGGTGGAGCCGGCCGGTCCGGCGCCGACAACGATTACTTCGGCGTCGTGATCAGAGCTGCGACGGGTCATACGCGCGAGTTTACGGATGGCTTCTTCGCGCGGTGGATGGCGACGACGCCGAACGTGAGGTTCAGCCACTCCACCTCGGTCCAGCCTGCGCTCGCGATGATCTCGCCCAGTGTCCGCTGATCCGGCCACGCCAGCATGGATTCGGCCAGGTAGGAGTACGCCTCGGGGTTCGACGAGGTCCTGGCGCCGACCCAGGTGAGCAGCTTCGCGATGAACTTCCGGTGCAGGAACCGGATCGGCGGGAATGTGGGCGTCGACACCTCGCAGATCACCAGGCGGCCGCCCGGTTTGACCACCCGGGCGATCTCGGTGAGCGCGGCCTTGGTGTCGACGAAGTTCCGCAGCGCGAGCGAGATGGTCACCGCGTCGAAGCTGTCGTCGGCGAACGGCAGCCTCATCGCGTCGGCGGCCACCATGGGGACGCCGCGATGCTTGCCCGCCTTGAGCATGCCGACCGAGAAGTCCGCCGCGAGGCACCAGGCGCCGTTGCGCGCGTACTCGACGGTGGACACGCCGGTGCCCGCCGCGAGGTCCAGCACCTTCTCACCGCGTTTGGCGTCCAGCACCCGGCCGGTGATGGTGCGCCAGCGGCGGTCGAAGCCGAAGGTCATGAACGAATTCGCGCGGTCGTAGCCGTCCGCGACGTCGTCGAACATGGCGGCGACTTCGTGCGGATCCTTGTCAAGACTCGCTCGGGACATACCCCGAACAGTAACCCGACTCCGCTGAGACACTTCGGCCAAGCGGGAGCAAAGCGACGCCCCGTAGGGTCACCTGGCCCGGTGAAGCAACGCCGGGGCACGGTGCGCACCGGCCCCCGCGACCTCACCGGCGAGGATCCTCCGCTCCAGCAACCGCAGTTCCGGCCCGGGTTCGAGGCCGAGCTGATCGACCGAGACCCGGCGCGCACGCCGGTACGCCGCCAGCGCGTCGGACGTGCGCCCGGCTCGCCAAAGAGCGTCCATCAGGAGGTACTGGGCACGCTGCCGCAGGGGGTGCCGCCGCACCAGATCCGCCAGCTCGACGGCCGCGCTCGCGTGCCGTCCGAGGTCCAGTTCGGCCTCGTAGAGCTCTTCGATCAGGACCAGGCGGTGCTCCGAGAGGCGCATCGTCTCGTCCGAAAGCAGCGGGACGTCCAGGCCCTCATAGGGCGCGCCGTGCCAGTGCGTGAGGGCCTGCCGGATCAGTGAGGCACGCTGCGCGGGATCCGCGGACTTCAGCGCCTGGCTCGCCAGCGTCTCGAAGGTCTCGACGTCGAGTTCGCCCGGGTGGACCTCCAGCCGGTAGCCGCCGTTGTCGAAGCCGAGCCGGTCGCCTTCGGGCAGGGCCTGCCGCAGCTTGTGGACGTGCCAGTGCAGCTTCGGCACCGCCCGCGGCTCCCACTTGCTCTCCCACAGTGCCTCGGTGAGCACGTTCACCGGTACGAAGGTGTTCGCCCGGACCAGCAGCACGCCGAGGAGCGTTCTCCTCATCCGGCCGTGCAGCGGGACCGACCGCGAACCGGAAGAGATGCTGAACGTGCCCAGTACTTCGAACCTCACGTGCCGTCCTCTCGCTCGATGGCGTGAGGGGACGATGAATGCCGGTTGTACAAAAGAGATACAAAGTGATCATGTGTGTGCGGAGAGCATTCCCCGCACCGACCGTGGCCAGGCGAATTCCTCCGCGCGAGCCCGCGCCGCCGAGCGTCGCACGTCCTCGGGACTCTCCAGCAGACCAGTGACGGCGCCCGCGAACGCCGGGGCGCGATCGTCGACCGCCTCGCCGCAGCCGGGCCGCACGATCTCCCGCAGCGCCGACGACGCCGAGACCACCACCGGCGTGCCCGAGGCGAGCGCCTCCAGCGCGGCCAGCCCGAACGTCTCGTGTGGACCGGGTGCGAGGGAGATGTCCGCGCTGGCCAGCAGGCGCGCGACGTCGCCGCGTCCGGTAAGGAAGCCGAGGAAGGTCACCGGAAGCCCACGCGCCCGCCGTTCCAGTGATCGCCGCCGGGGCCCGTCGCCGGCGATCACGAGCCGCACGCGGTGCCCCGCCTCGGTCAGCTCGGCGACGGTGTCCACACTGCGCTCGACGTGCTTCTCCGCCGACAAACGTCCACAGTGGACGAGCAGCGCGTCCGCGTCACCGGACAGCGTGTGCCGCCAGCCGTCGTCGCGCCGGGCAGGGGCGAACGTCGTGAGGTCGACACCGAGCGGGACGCGCCGCACGTTCGGCGCGGCGATCCGGTCGAACTCCGCGCGGGCGAACGCCGTCGTGCAGACGACCGTGTCGTAGCGCCGCGCCATCCGCCGGTTCGCGACGTCCGCGACCCGCCGCGCGAGGAGTTCCGGCATCAGGAACTGCTCCAGCAGCCTGTCCAGCCGCTCGTGCGAGATCACCATGCTGGGCACGCCGTTGCGCCGCGCCCAGACGCCCATACCGCGCAGCGTGAGCCTGTCGGACACTTCCAGCCTGTCCGGCTCCAGGCGTTTCAGCACCGCGCGCACCCGGTGCGGATCGACCGCGCGATAGCCACCCGTGCCCGGGATCCGCGGTGCGGGAAGGGAAAACCGGCGGACTCCCGACGGCAGCGTCTCGTCCGCGTAGCGCCGCCCAGGCACCACGAGGGTCACCTGATGGCCGCTGGCCACGTAACCGGCGCCGAGGTGATGCAGCGCCGTCCGCAGCCCGCCCGAGCGTGGTCCGTAGAAGTTGGCCAGCTGGACGATGTGCATTTCAGGCCGCGCGCGCGACTTTGCCTTGGACGGCCTCGTAGTGGCCGACCAGTTCGTGGCAGACCGCGGGCCAGGTCCGGCCGAGGACGACCTTGCGCGCCTTCTCCCCCAGCCTGGCCCGGAGCGCTTCGTCGCGCAGGTCGTTCACCTTGTCCACCAGCGCCGTCGCGAATCCGGCCCGGTCGGCGGGCAGCAGATAACCGGTGCGTCCGGGCAGGACCAGATCCTTCGGTCCGCCCGCGTCCGGCGCGAGCACGGGGAGCCCGGACGCCATCGCCTCTTGGATGGCCTGGCAGAACGTCTCGTGCGGTCCTGTGTGGACGAAGACGTCGAGGCTCGCGTACGCGGCGGAAAGCTCCTCGCCGTAGCGGGCACCGAGGAAGGCCGCGCCCGGGATCCGTTCGCGCAGCATCGGCAGCTCCGGCCCGTCACCGACGACGACCACGCGGATCCCGCCGACCCCGGCGAGCGCGGTCAGCCGCTCGACCTCCTTCTCCGGCGCGAGCCTGCCGACGAAACCGACCAGAAGTTCGCCGTTCGGCGCCAGTTCGGCACGCAACGCGGGATCGGCGTGGACCGGCGAGAACCGCTCGATGTCGACGCCTCGCGCCCAGCGGTGCACCCGCGGGATCCCGTGCAGTTTCAGCTGTTCCACCGAATCCGTCGACGGCGCGAGCGTGCGGTCGGCCCGCGAGTGCAGGCGGCGCACCCAGCGCCAGGCCGCGCGGGCGGCGATGCCGAAGCCGTACGCGGCGGCGAAACCGGCGATGTCGGTCTGGTACACCGCGACACACGGCACCCGCAGCCGTCTGGCCGCGGCGAGACCGCGGGCGCCGACCACGAACGGCGACGCCAGATGCACCACGTCCGGCCCGAAATCGGCCAGCGCGGTGAGCACCGTCCTGGTCGGCACACCGACCGGGAGGGAGTTCACGCCGGGGAAGTCGAGGGCGGGAATGCGCACGACCGGGGCGCCGAGGTACTCCACGGGACCCGGGCCCGGGGCGATGATCAGCACGTCGTGCGCGCGGTCGCGGAGGTGTTCCACGACGCGGAGCACGGAGTTGGTCACGCCGTTCACCTGGGGCAGGAAACTTTCGGTGACTATCGCGACTCGCACGCCGATCACTGTCGCATCCGGTTGTGACGCCCACGCCAACAAAAACGGAACAGACGACATGTCATCTCAAGGTCGTGTTCCGTAAACCAGGATCGGCCACACTAGGCAGGCATGACCCTCCTGTCGTCAAGGCCGCCTCAGCCCGTCGAGCCCGGGCTGGTGTCGAGGGCCCTCGAAGTGGCCGGGCGGCTGGCCAACGACGCGACCGACGTGATCACCGCGACCGCGGGCCGGGGCGCCCAGCCCGATCCGAAGGACTCCCCCTTCGACTGGGTGACCGACACGGACCGGATCCTCGAACGCCACACCCGCCGCGTGCTGACCGCGGAATTCCCCGGCATCCCCGTCGTCGGCGGTGAATTCGGCGCCGACCACGGTGCCGACGTCGCCGAATACCGCTGGGTGGTCGACCCGGTGGACGGCACCGCGAACTACGTCGCCGGTGTCCCCTGGTGCGCGTACAGCCTCGCCCTGATCGACGCTTCGGGCCCGGTGGTGGGCGTGGTCGCGGACCCGTACCGCGCCCAGATCTACGCCGCCGCGCGCGGCCGCGGCGCCCGGGCGAACGGCAAGCCGATCACGCTGACCGACCGCTGCGGGACCGCCGGCGCGATCGTCTGCACCGAACTCACGCGCAAGGGCGTCTGGCCCGGAATGGGCCAGTTCATCGAACGGGCCGCCGCCGCGCACGCCGGGGTCCGGGTGCTCGGCTCGGCGGCACTGGCGATCGCGCAGGTCGCGCTGGGGCACGCGGCCGCGGCGGTGCTGCACAGCTACCGCGAATGGGACGTCGCCGGTTCGGTCGCGCTGGCCATCGAGGCCGGGGCCGTGGTGCTGGACCGGCACGGGGAGGACACGGCGCTGCCGGTCGACGCCCTGCTGGTGGCGGCGCCGGGGGTGGCCGACGAGGTACTGGGGTGGTGGCAGGAGTCGGTCGGCTGAGTTCCGCCCCCAGCACGCGAGTCCCGCCTCTGATCACGCGAGTCTCGCCCCCAAGCACGCGAGTGCCGATTCCGCACGTCAAGCCCGCGTGCCGCATCGGACGACTCGTGTGATCAGACGGACGACACACGTGCTTGGGCGCGGAACTCGCGTGATCAGAGGCGAGACTCGCGTGCTTGGGCGCGGAACTCGCGTGATCAGGCGGCGGACTCGGCGAGAGATCGCCGGTAAGCCAGCCGCTGCCGCCGGATCCACCACAGCAGCGGACCGGCGATCAGCCAGGTGAAGAAGATCATGCTGCCCAGCGGCAGCAGCGTGTTCGCCGCCGAGCGCCCGGCCACCCGCGCGAGTTCCGGGTCGCCGACGTCGTACTCGATGTTGACCAGCTGCCCGGCGGCCAGCCCCGACGGGTAGAGCACGCCGTTGGCCGGGCTGTGGATGATGCCGTCGGGGGTGGCGTAGTTGATGATCGTCCGGTCGAAGGCCACCGATTCGACCTGCGCGGTCGCCTGGCCGAGCTGTGCTTCGATCGCGCTGTCGTTCCGGATGGCGGCGAACAGCAGCGAGACGCCGAGCACGGTGACGAGTGAGGCGACGACGAGGGCGGCATACCACCCGATGCGCCTCACCCGTTCCGCTTTGGCCGTCACGCCGCGAGCGTAGCGCTACCCGTCAGTGGGCGTGTCGCTCGGCGAGGAAATCATGGGTCGCCTTGATCTGCGGGTAGGACTTCGGTGCGACCGGGGCCACAGCGGCCCGCGAAGCAGCGGCCGGCCCGCCGTTGGGCCCCACGGCGGGCTTGCCCTTGGTGTACAGCCACGTCCGGAACAGGTCGTACAGCGGCTCGCCCGAAACCTTCTCCGCCAGCGCGATGAACTCTCCGATCACCGCCGGCTTGCTCTTCTTCACCTGCTGCCAGGTCTGCAGGATCCGGAAGAACGTGTCATCGCCCACGGCCTTGCGCAACGCGTGCACCGCGAGCGCGCCGCGGTCGTAGACGGCCGCGTCGAACTGCTTGTCCGCGCCCGGGTCGGCGGGCAGGACCTGCCAGAACGGATCCTCGGCGGGCCTCGAGTCGTAGAGGTACTGGGCGAGTTCGTCGGCCGTGCCCTCGCCGGTCTCCTCCGACCACAGGAACTCGCCGTAGGAGGCGAAGCCCTCGTTCAGCCAGATGTCGCTCCATTTGCCCAGCGTGACGCTGTCGCCGAACCACTGGTGCGCCTGCTCGTGCGCGACGACCGAGGTGTTGGAGCCGGACCGGAAGGCACGGGCGCCGTAGACCGGCCGCGTCTGGTTCTCCAGCGCGAAGGTGATGCCGGTGGTGACGACACCGCCCTGCGCCTCGAACGGGTAAGGCCCGAACTTCGAGGCGAGGAATTCGGTGATCTCCGGCGTCCGCTCGATGCTGGCCTTGGCCGCGCCGAGCGATTCGCCGAGATCGGCGCCGTAGGCGGTGACGAACGGCTTGCCGTCCGGCGTGGTCTGCTCGTGCACCTCGAACTTGCCGACCTCGAGCGACGTGAGGTACGTCGCCTGCGGTTTGGTGCTCCGCCAGTTCCAGCGCGTCCAGCCCGGCCGGTGCACCGTCTTGCGCACGAGCGTGCCGTTCGACAGCGCGGCGACGTCGTTCGGGACCTCGACCGAGATGTCGTAGGTGGCCAGGTCGGTCGGGTGGTCGTTGGACGGGAACCACCAGGCCGCGCTCTGCGGCTCGTCGACGGCCAGCGCGCCGTCCGGCGTCTTCTTCCAGGCGGTGAAGCCGTCGATCTTCACCTTCGACGGCGTGTCCGCGTAGGCCACGACGACGGTCGCGGTCTGGCCTTTCTTCAGCGGTGTGGCCGGCGTGACGGTCATCTCGCCGGTGCCGTCGGTCGACGTCGCGAACCGCGCGGGCCGATTGTCGACCCGCACGCTCGACACCTTCAGCCCGAAGTCGAGGTTGAACGCCGAGAGGTCCTGCGTCGCGGTGAGCAGGATCGTCGTGGCACCGGACAGCAGGTCGGTGGACGGCTGATAGGTCAGCCGGAGGTCGTAGTGACCGACGTCGTAGCCGCCGTTCCCGGCGTGCGGGTAGTACGGGTCGCCGATGCCGATCGAGCCGGGCGCGGGTGCGGCCGCCGCGGAGCCGGCGAGCAGCACCGAGACGACGCCCGCGGTCAATCCGGCGAAGCCGGCGCGAGTCTTCAAGCGCATTGCGAATCCCTCCCAGGATGTGTCGGCGCGCTCGAACGTAGCCAGACGATCACCACGGAGACACATCCGAAGGAGGGATTCCTACCCTCTGGACCGAGACGGAAAATACCTAGACAGCGCGCACGGCCGACGACACCGCCGTACGGAGCCGCGCGTGCAGCTCGCGGTGGCGCGTTCGGTCCACCCGGACCTCCACCACCCGCAGCCCCGGCGCGGGCTTCAGCGCCGCGCGGAACTCGGTGAGCGTCTCGGCGACGACGTGCGGCACTCGGTAACCGGCGCACAGGGCACCGAGGTCGGCGCCGTGCGGCGTGCCGAACACACGCTCGAAGCTGGCATCGTGCTCGGGCGCGCCCTGCTCCAGCAGGGAGAAGATGCCGCCGCCGTCGTCGTTGAGCACCACGATCGTCAGGTCGGGGCGTTGTTCGGCGGGCCCGGTCAACAGGCCGCTCGCGTCGTGCAGGAACGTCAGGTCGCCGAGCAGGGCGTACGAATGTCCCCTGTGGACGGTCGCGGCGCCGATCGCGGTCGACACCATGCCGTCGATCCCGGCGACGCCGCGGTTGCGGTGCACGAGGACGTCGGGCCGCAGCCGTCCGGCGAGCGCGACGTCCCGGGTCGGGTTGGAAGAGCCGACGACCAGCAGCGATCCCTCCGGGACCGCGTCGACCAGTTCGGTGGCCAGGCGCAGTCCGCTCGGCCACGGTTCGGCGGCCAGCGCTTCGGTCACCGCGGCCGACGCCGCCTTGTCCGCGCGCTGCCAGCTGGCGAGCCACTCCGGATCGGCCGGTTTGGTCGGCTCGTCGAACCACTGGCCGACCTGGCGGACGTTGTGCGCGGGCGCGGGCCAGTCCGAATCCGGCCGGACCAGCAGCACCTCGACGTCTGGATCGGACAGCACCCGCTGGACCTGCCGGAACACCGTCGGACGGCCGATGCACAAGACCTGTTCGGGCTTGTGCCGCGAGATGAACTCCTCGACGCCGAGCAGCCACGCGCCCGACGAGATCGCCGTCGCACCCGCCATCCCGATGCCGCCGGTCTCGGAGACGACCGGCCAGCCGTGCAGTTCGGCCCATTCGCTGGCCGCCTGCACGCCGGTGTCGCAGGCGATGACCAGACCGTGACGGGCCGAGGGCACCACGAACGAGGGAAACGCGCCGAAATCGGGAAGCTCGGTCCAGCGAGCGCCGTCGGGACGCCCTTCGAGTGACTCGTACCACTCGCCGTCATCGTCGATGTCAGGGACGAGCGGCTCGCGGAACGGGATGTTCAAATGCACCGGCCCGCAGCGCCATTCGCCGTACGCGGCGTTCCAGGCGCGGCAGATCTGGCCTCGCCAGTACGAGTTCTGCCCGGCGCGGCGTTCGGCGACGGCGAGCTCGTCGAAGTAGCGGACGGCGTTGCCGTAGAGCTGGTGCTGGTCGATGACCTGGCTCGCGCCGGCGGCCCGCATCTCGGGCGGCCGGTCGGCGGTCAGCACGATCAGCGGGACGCCCGCGCGATCGGCCTCCAGCACGGCGGGGTGGAAGTTCGCGGCCGCGGTGCCCGAGGTGCACAGCACGGCCACGGGACGGCCGGTGCGCGCGGCGATGCCGAGGGCGAGGAAGGCGGCACCGCGTTCGTCGATGCGGACGTGCAGCTGGAGGCGTCCGGCGGCCGCCGCGTCGTACAGCGCGATCGACAGCGGGGCGTTGCGTGAGCCCGGGCAGAGGACGACGTGCGAGACGGTGTTGCGGACGAGTTCGTCGACGATGACCCTGGCCTGCGCGGTGGAAGGATTCACCGGCAGACCTCGGGTTTCACACTACGACTCACGGCCACACGTCCTATTCTCCCAAACGTGGATGACGCCCAGGTTTCCGAGCTGTTCGACCCCGCCTTGTGGACCGAGGTCGAAGGTTTCGACTTCACCGACATCACCTATCACCGCTCCTCTGAGAGCCGCTCAGGCAAACGTGTCGTACGTGTCGCGTTCGACCGTCCCGAGGTCCGCAACGCCTTCCGCCCGCACACCGTCGACGAGCTGTACCGCGCGCTCGACCACGCGCGGATGAGCTCGGACGTCGGCTGCGTCCTGCTCACCGGCAACGGCCCGTCACCGAAGGACGGCGGCTGGGCGTTTTGTTCCGGTGGTGACCAGCGTATTCGCGGACGCTCCGGGTATCAGTACGCGGACGGGGAGACCTCCGACACGATCGATCCGGCCAGGGCCGGACGGCTGCACATCCTCGAGGTCCAGCGGCTGATCAGGTTCATGCCGAAGGTGGTCATCGCGGTGGTCCCGGGATGGGCGGCAGGCGGCGGGCACTCGCTGCACGTGGTGTGCGACCTCACGCTCGCCTCGGCCGAGCACGCGCGGTTCAAGCAGACCGACGCCGACGTCGGCTCCTTCGACGGCGGCTACGGCTCGGCGTACCTGGCCAAGCAGGTGGGGCAGAAGTTCGCGCGGGAGATCTTCTTCCTCGGGCGCGAGTACACGGCCGAGCAGATGCAAGCGATGGGCGCGGTCAACTCCGCCGTCCCGCACGCGAAGCTCGAGGCCGAAGCGCTGGACTGGGCGTGGGCGATCAACGGCAAGTCGCCGACCGCGCAGCGGATGCTCAAGTACGCGTTCAACCTCACCGACGACGGCCTGGTCGGCCAGCAGCTCTTCGCCGGCGAGACCACGCGGCTGGCGTACATGCAGGACGAGGCCGTCGAAGGCCGCGACTCCTTCCTGGAGAAGCGCTCCCCGGATTGGTCGGCGTTCCCGTACTACTACTGACCCCGCAATTCGTCATCTACTTGCGCTAGTTGCGTGCGCAACGATCGCAAGTAGATGACGAATTGCGGACGTAGGGTGGCGGGATGCGTGAGGTGCGGGTCGACGGGAGCCTGGAGTCGATCGCCGAGTTGACCGCGGCACTGGCCGAGGCGCTCGACGGCGGCCCGGCCGTCCTCCCCTACGCGTCGGTGGCCCTGCGGGACGCGATGGAGCCGGAGCGACCGGCCGAGCCCGGGACGGCGGTGATCATCGCCACCTCCGGTTCCACCGGCGAACCCAAGGGCGTGCTGCTGTCCGCGTCGGCACTGACCGCGTCGGCTCACGCGACCCACGCGCGGCTCGGCGGGCCGGGACACTGGTTACTCGCGACCCCGGTGCAGTACATCGGCGGACTGCAGGTGCTGGTCCGCTCGCTGCTGGCCGGGACGACACCGGCCGTGCTGCACGCTTCCGGTTTCCGGCCGGACGACTTCGCCGAAGCCGCCACGCCACTGCTGTCCCTGGACGGCCCGCGCTACACCGCGCTCGTGCCGACTCAGCTCGGGCGGCTGCTCGACGCGGGCGGCGCCGGACTGGCGGCGGCCCGCGCGTTCGACGCGATCATCGTCGGCGCCGCGGCGACCACCGCGGATTTGCGCGAACGCGCCGCCGAAGCGGGCGTGAAGATCGTGCCCGCGTATGGCATGAGCGAGACCGCGAGCGGCTGCGTCTACGAAGGCGTACCGCTGGACGGAGTACGCGTCGAACTCGAGGACGAGCGGGTCTGTATCACGGGTGACGTGCTCTCGCACGGCTACCGACTGCGACCTGAGCTGACCGCGGAGGCCTTCGAGGCGGGCCGCTTCCGCACTTCCGACCGCGGCCGGTGGTCGGCCGATGGGCGGTTGGAGATCCTCGGGCGGATCGACGACATGATCAACACGGGCGGGGTGAAGGTGGCCGCCGCGGCCGTCGAACGGATCTTGACCGCACAACCCGGAATCAGGGACGCGTGCGTGGTCGGAGTACCTGACCCCGAGTGGGGCGAGGCCGTCGTCGCGCTCGTCGTCGGCGCTGGTTGCGACATCGATTCGCTGCGCGCCGCGTGCCGTGCGGAGGCCGGCCCGGCGGCCGCTCCGAAGCGGGTCGAATTCACCGAAGAGCTACCGCTGCGGGGTCCGGGGAAGGTCGACAGGACGGCCGTCAGGAATCTCCTACGAAGGTCGTGAATTCTCCACCGATTACCGGGACGTTGTTGACACGATCATTACCCACGGGTTTACGTCTAGGTATGACGCGCTGGACACGCACAGTATTGGCCTGCACCGCCGTCACGATGGGACTGGTCGCTTTGGCCGGGCCCGCGCTGGCGGACGAACCGGAAACCGCCGTTCCGAACAGCGGCACACTCACCTGGACCCTGGAAGACACGATCAACGATCTGAAGTAGCCGGATTCGTCCCTGCTCGCGGTGGCTCGGCACCGCGGGCGGGTGACGAGCCCCGCATACCGGCCGGTAGTGACCAGGGCCAGAATGGCGACATGGCGACTGCTGGTGAATGGATCGAAGGGGCGCGCCCGCGGACGCTGCCCAACGCGGTGGCGCCGGTGGTCGCCGGAGTCGGCGCGGCGGTCGCGCTCGACGGCTTCTCCTGGTCCCGATCGATTCTCGCGTTGCTCGTCTCACTGGCCCTGATCGTCGGCGTCAACTACGCCAACGACTATTCCGACGGCATCCGCGGCACCGACGAAAACCGCGTCGGCCCGCTGCGGCTGGTCGGCTCCGGAGTCGCGAAGCCGAAGGCCGTCCTGGCGGCCGCTCTCGTGGCCCTCGGACTCGCCGGAGTCCTCGGACTCGTGCTCGTCGCGATCAGCGGGCTGTGGTGGCTGCTGGCGATGGGCGCGGTCTGCATCCTCGGCGCCTGGTTCTACACCGGCGGCAAGAAGCCCTACGGCTACTACGGTTTCGGCGAGATCGCGGTCTTCGTCTTCTTCGGACTGGCCGGCGTGCTGGGCACCGTGTACGTCCAAGCCGGACAGATCAGCTGGACCGCGCTCGGCTGCGCGGTCGCCGTCGGCTCGTTCTCGACCGGTGTGCTGACCGCCAACAACCTCCGCGACATCCCGACCGACATCGAGTCCGGCAAGCGCACACTCGCCACCCGGCTCGGCGACCAGGGCACGCGGCGCCTTTACCTGGTGCTGGTCGCGGTCCCGTACGTCGTGAGCGTGCTTCTCGCCTTCGTGACGCCATGGGCGCTGCTGGGCCTGCTGACCGCGCCGTTGCTGGTGAAGTCGGTCAAGGCCGTCGGCGGCGGGGCGCTGGGGAGGGCGCTGATCCCGGCGCTGCGGGACACCGGGTTCGCGATGCTGGGGTGGGCGGTTCTGACCGCAGTCGCGCTGGCGCTCTGAGGCTTTGGGCTCTGCGGCTTCGCGGCTTGCAGACTTCGCGGCTTCGCGGGAGGCCATGACCGGACCTTTGCCGCCGCACTGTGTGGATTTCGGGACGTTGGATGACCCGAAATCCACACAGTGCGGCTCGAAGGGGCCGGTCAGGCCTTTCGGCTCACTTCGGGCCCGGACGGCGCGAGAGGAATGAACGGACCGTTCATCCCTTGAGTTTCCCGCTTCAAGCCACTACCCGTTGTACTCCGACGCTTAGGCGACCACTAGATGCGGCCCAGGCGATAGCAAAGGTCCCTTGCTCTTTTTGGCGATCCAGCGAACCTGAGGTAAGCGGCCCAGACGAGACAAGCCCCGCTCAGGCCTCCGGAGCGAGCTTCCCGCTCACCAGGAACTCCCGGTACTTCTCCAGGTAAGGCGCGATGTCGATGTTCTTCTGCGCCAGCCACGCGTCGTCGTAGTACGTGTTGGCGTACCGCTCACCGCCGTCGCACAGCAGCGTGACGACGCTGCCCGCCTGGCCTTCCGAGATCATCCGCGAGATCAGGGTGAACGCGCCGAAGAGGTTCGTCCCGGTCGATCCGCCGGCCCAGTGCCCGGTCCGTTCGCGCAGCACGCGGATGGCCGCCAGCGAAGCGGCATCCGGCACCTGCAGCATCTCGTCGATCACGCCGGGCACGAACGACGGCTCGACGCGCGGCCGCCCGATCCCCTCGATCCGCGACGGCATGCCGGTGCTGTAGTCGAGCGCCCCGGTCTGCCAAGCGCCGAAGAACGACGAGTTCTCCGGGTCCACGACGGCGATCTTCGTGGTGTGCCGCTTGTAGCGCACGTAGCGGCCGAAGGTCGCGCTCGTGCCGCCGGTCCCGGCGCCGACGACGATCCACGTCGGCACGGGGTGCCGTTCGGATTGCATCTGCGCGTACACCGATTCGGCGATGTTGTTGTTGCCGCGCCAGTCCGTCGCGCGCTCCGCGTAGGTGAACTGGTCGAGGTAGTGGCCATTGCACTCCGAAGCGAGCCGCTCGGCCTCCGGGTACATGTCCGGCGCCCGGTCGACGTAGTGGCATTCGCCGCCGTAGAACTCGATGAGCGCGATCTTCTCCGGCGAGGTGCTGCGCGGTACCACGGTGATGAACCGCAGCCCGAGCATGCGAGCGAAGTACGCCTCCGAGACCGCCGTCGAGCCGCTGGACGCCTCGACGAGCACGGTGTCCTGCCCGATCTGGCCGTTCACCAGGCCGTACAGGAACAGCGACCGCGCGAGCCGGTGCTTGAGCGAGCCGGTCGGGTGGACGGACTCGTCCTTCAGGTACAGGTCGATGCCCCACTCGGCGGGCAGCGGGAAGACGTGCAGGTGCGTGTCGGCGCTGCGGTTCGCGTCGGCCTCGATGATGCGGACGGCTTCACGGACCCAGCTGCGGCTGTGCAGACGGCTCACGCTGCCCCGTCCACTCGGTCGCCGCGCAGCTGCGAGCGCAATTCGGCGCGGGCGCGGGCGCGCTTTTCGTTGCGGCGGGCGAGTCCGGCGGTCACGCGCGCGTTCAGCGGGCGGAACAGCAGCAGACCCAGCGGCAGCCCCACGACCAGGCCGATCAGCAACGCGACCAGCAGCGGGACGTTGACCAGCAGCAACCCCCCTGCGATGACCCCGACCAGGAGAAACCTGGCCAGCACGTACAGCGTCAGGTCACGGGGCAGGTGATTATCGCTCACATCAACGCAGGCTACGCGTTGCCGTCGCGGCCCTCGTCCAGGCCCGCGTTGTTGGGCCGCCCTTCGAAGCGGGTGGAGAGCACGACGGTCGTGTTCGTGCGGCCCACGCCGGGGATCCGCCGCAGCCTGCCGAGCGTCCGCTCGAGATCGTCGACTGTCGACACCCGCACTTTGACGACGAACGCTTCGTCGCCCGCGACGGCGTAGCAGCTCTCGACCTCGTCCAGGGCGCCGAGCGCCTCCGCGACGTCGTCTTCGGTCGCGGTGTCGGTGGGGTGGATGCCGACCAGCGCCGTCACCCCGAGTCCGACCGTGTTGGGGTCGACCATGGCGTGGTAGCCGGTGATCACGCCGGCGGCCTCGAGTTTGCCGACCCGTTCGTGCACCGACGAAGCCGAGAGCCCGACAGACCGGCCGAGGTCTGCGTAGGTAGCCCGCCCGTTCTCCCGTAATGCCGCGATGATCTTCCGATCCACCTGGTCCACCGCTACACCTTAGGTGTCACGGCCCGATTCGCGTGATCAGGGCGCGTTTTCATACATCCATGACAAGACCGCGGGGCCCGGTGGCGCATGTCGTGGTTGTCGGTTTTGACCTTTAAGGGCTCTTTACTGTTGGACAACCGTTCGAGTACCTGACGGGTGAGATGCAACGATTGCCGTGTTGGCTACCCGGCACGACGGGCATCAGGCCCGCCTCCGGTTTAGCACTGGAACCGTGAAGGAGGCGGAAAATGACCGCGACCATGGGCGGCAGGTTGCTCACCCCCGGTGAAGTGGCGGCCCTGTTCCGGGTCGACCCCAAGACCGTGACCCGCTGGGCGACCGCGGGCCGGATCGGCTCGATCCGCACTCCCGGCGGGCACCGCCGGTTCCGCGAGGCCGAAGTGAACGAGCTCCTCGCCGAGCTGACCACCGACGCCAGCGAGCCCGCCCGCAAGGTCTGACCAGGCATTTCCCCTAAAAAGGACTCCAGTGACGAAGGGCTCGTAACCCGCCCTTCGTCACATTGGGGTATCCATGGGTCCCCCCGCGCACGGCAAAGAGGCTAGCCTCGTGGGACTGGGCAACGTCCTCCACGCGGAAAGGGACCGAGCATGATCTACCTGCTCGCGGCCATCGGAGCGCTCACCGTCGCCGTGGTGTTGTGGCGCGCGTTCGGGATCGAGCGTGTCGGGGTGCCCTCGTCGCGACCGACGCTGGCCCCGGACGACGATCCCGACTTCCTGCGCAAGCTCGGTGAGCAGCAGCGCAAAGGTAAAGACGAGGACAAAGAGTAAATACCGGGCCTGGAGCTCCGCTCCTCCGTTGAGGGTGGCGGGGGGGGCATGGATGGACTAGGGCTGGATCGGCTGGTACTGCTGGCCACCGAAGCCGTCGGCGACGGTGGCGGCCAGTTCCAGCAACGCCAGCCGGGTGTCCTCGTCGAGCCGGTCCAGTTCGATCTCGGCGCCCTCTTCCAGGTGCGGGTCGAACGGGATGCGGCAGACCGAACGGACCCGCGCGCCGAAGTGTGCGGAGAGCTTGTCGAGATCGACGGAGCCACCCTTCGGCCGCACCGAGTTGATCACCGCGACGGACCGTTTGACCAGGTCGCCGTAGCCGTGTGCCTCCAGCCAGTCGAGCGTGGCCGACGCACTGCGCGCCCCGTCGACGGAGCCTGACGAAACCACCACCAGCGCGTCCGCGACGTCAAGGACGCCCTTCATCGCCGAGTGCATCAAACCGGTACCGCAGTCGGTGAGCACGATGTTGTAGAAGTGCTCCAGCAGGTTGACCGTGCGCCGGTAGTCGTCCTCGGAGAAGGCTTCCGAGACCGCCGGGTCCTGCTCGCTGGCGAGGATCTCCAGCCGGCTCCCGCCCTGCGAGGTGTACGAACGGACGTCGCTGTACCTGGTGATCTTGTCCGCGTCCCGCAGCAGGTGCCGGACGGTCGCGGTGGTCTCGATCGGGATCTTCTGCGACAGCGTCCCGCGGTCCGGGTTCGCGTCGACGGCGACGACCCGGTCACCGCGCAGCGACGCGAACGTCGAGCCCAGCGTGGTCGTCGTGGTGGTCTTGCCGACGCCGCCCTTGAGGCTCAGCATCGCGATCTTGTAGCACCCGCGCAGCGGCTGGTTGATCTGCGCGATCAGTTCGCGCTTGCGCGTGTCCTTGGGGCTCTCCCCCGGGTTGACCAGCTTGCCGGTGCCCACGTAAAGGGCCTTGCGCCAACCCGACTGAGGCTTGCGCTTCTGCGGCTTCACCAGGCTCGCGGTGGCGAGTTCGTCCGGGAGCGCGTGCCTGCCCTGCGGCTGCGGCAGCCCTGGCACCGCTTGCTGCGGCTGCGCGTACTGCTGCTGAGGCGGGTACTGGACGGCCTGCTGCGGAGGCGCCTGCTGAGGCTGCAGCGGGGGCAGGTTCTGGTCGTAAGGCTGCTGGTACTGCCCTTGCGACGGCTGCGGCAGCAAAGGCTGCTGTTGCTGCGGAGCGGGCTGCTGCGGGTACTGGCCCTGCTGCGGGTACTGGGGCTCCGCGTACTGGGGCTGGACGACCTGGGTCGGCTCGGCCTCGAAGCCGCCCGCGGTCGGATGCGGCGCCGAGTCCGTCCGGTCCTCGGAGAACAACTCCGAGGGCTGGACGCTCTCGTTCGGTTCGGGGTGGCCAGGAGCCGATTCTTCGCTGGGTCCGGTCACCGCTGAATTCCTCCTCCGCGCACGTCTTCCCCCGCTGCCTCAGTATTGACGGTAGTCGGCACACGTGCAGCGGCGACGGTCAGCCCCCGGCGTAGGAGTGCAGGCCCGAGGTCACCAGGTTCACGAAGAACATGTTGAACACCGTCGCCGAGAACCCGACGATGTTGATGATCGCCGCCCGCTTGCCCCGCCAGCCCGCGGTGGCGCGGGAGTGCAGGTACGCCGCGTAGACGACCCACGCGACGAAAGCCACGGTCTCCTTCGGGTCCCAGCCCCAGAACCGGCCCCAGGCCGCCTCGGCCCACACCGCGCCGCACAGCACGCCGAAGGTGAAGATCGGGAAAGCGAAGATCGTGGTCCGGTAAGCGATGCGGTCGAGGACGTCCGCGGCGGGCAGCTTCGGGCCGAACTTGGCGAACTTGGCCGGGTTGTCGTCGTGGGCGGTACGGAAGAGGTAAAGGACGCTCGCGACGCCGGGCACCAGGAAGACACCGGAGCCGATGATCGCCGCGGAAACGTGGATGACCAGCCAGTACGACTGCAGTGCGGGCTGCACGGGGGCCGCGATCTGATACAGCATGGTGCCGTTGACGAACATCAGGATCACGACCGGCAGCAGCAGGAAGCCGGTGAGGTGGCGGACCGGGAACTTCCGCATGATGACGATCCACGTCACGACCGCGATGAAGGTCGTGGCCATGCCGTACTCGTAAAGGTTGCCCCAAGGCGCGCGGTGCACGGCGAGTCCGCGCAGCACGATCGCGCCAAGGTGCAGCAGCGCGGCGAGCACCAGCAGCGCGGCGCCCATGCGGCCGATGCGCTCGGGGCGGCCGACCTCACGCGGAGGCTCCGATGGAGTCACCGTCGTCCCCGTGCTCACCGGCGGCCCGCCCGCGCCGACCAGCTCGCGGGCTTTCTGCTTGCTGCGCTCCGCCGCCAGCCGGCCCTTCGCGCCGAAGCCCTGCTCGATGAGGGCGAACATCAGCGCGAGGACGTAGATCGCCGCCGCGGTGGTGTAGGAGTAGTCGCTGTACTGGGACAGCGTCTCGTTGATCGGCATGACCTCTAGTTGCCTCTCTGCCCCTGGACCAGCTTGTCGCTGATCCGCTGGAACTCTTCGCCGTAGCCCGCCTGATCGGTGCGCGCCAGCCCGGCGACCTCGATCACGGTACCCGTCTCACCTTCGCGGGCCGGTGTCACCCGGACCCACACCCGACGCCGTTTGACCAGCAACGATCCCGCCAGCCCGATCAGCATCGCGACCGCGCAGACCAGCACCCAGCCCTGCACCGGGTCGTGCGAGACCTGGATGGCCACCCACTCCTGGACGCCGTCGAACCGGACCTTCGTGCCGTCGTCCAGCACGGTCTCCTGGCCCTGGTCCAGGTTCTGCCGGGTGAGCTTCTTGAGCCTGCCGTCTTCGACGAGCGACTGGTCGATCTGGAAGATCGACTGCCCGCGTCCCGCGTCGAGGCCGAGGTCACCGCGGTAGATGTCGACGGCCACCGCCGGCTTGTTCGCCTCGGGCCGCGACGACGTCAGCACGTTGCCGTGCAGGAACGCGGTCGGGGCGAGCAGGCCGGTGATCGCGAGCTGGCGGGTGCGGCGTTCGATCGGGTCGGTGATGCCCGGCTGGTCGATCTTCGTCGCGCCTTCGGAGAGCTTCGTCGGCTCGTCCGCGGGACGCCACGGCGTGATGTTGGTGCGCACGGTGCCGTCGGGGAAGGTCACCGTGAACTTCGGGGAGTAACCGAAGTTCAGCAGGTAGACGCGGTCGCCCGCGGTGCGCAGCGGCGAGTTGACCTCGAGTCCGTACGGCTTCCACGCGCCGGTCTTCAGATCCTCGCCGGACTGGTACTCCATGTTGGAGTGGTAGTAGTTCGCCTGCCCGCTCTCGGTGTAGCGCGCCTCGAAGTCCTTGAGCCGGATGCAGAACGCGTTGAGGTCGGTGCCGTCGACGCGCAGTCCGGCGTTGAAGGTGTCGTAGCCGAGGATGCCGGAGTTGCACCACGGGCTGTTGTCGGCCTGGACGATGACCTGGCCTTCGTAGCCGAACATCTTGCCCAACGCGAAGAAGATGATCAGGCCGAGCATGCCGAAGTGGAAGACGAGGTTGCCGGTCTCGCGGAGGTACCCGCGTTCGGCGGAGATGCTTCGGCTTCCGTCGGCCTCTTCGCGCTCGACGCGACGCCAGCCTTTGAGCAGCGCGTGCGTGTCCTTCATGACCGTCTCGGGGGTCCGGTCGGTCGTGGTGGACACGTGATGCGGCATCCGCGAGAGCTTGCGCGGCGTGAGCACCGGCTTCGCACGCATCGCCTTCGCGTACTCGAAGCTGCGCGGCGCGAGACAGCCGATGAGCGAGACCATCAGCAGGATGTAGATCGCCGAGAACCAGACGCTGCCGTAGACCTCGAAGAACTGCGTGCGGTCGAGCAGTTCGCCCCACCAGCCGTGCGCGGCGATGTACTCGTCGGTCTTGACGGCGTTGAGGTTCCGCTGCGGCAGCAGAGCGCCGGGCATCGCGGCGAGCGCGAGCAGGAACAGCAGCACCAGCGCGGTGCGCATCGACGTCAGCCCGCGCCAGGTGTTGCGCAGTAAGCCGAGGACACGCTTCAGCGGCGTCTGGCGATATTCGTTCTTCGGTGGGGCTTCAGTGGTGGTCACAAGGGCAGCCTGATGTCGTTCACGAGGGTGTTCCGGATCCAGCCGGTCATGTCGGTCCACAGGCCGGTCACCAGCAGGACGCCGACGATCAGCAGCAGGACGCCGCCGAAGACCTGCACTTGACGGCCGTGGCGGCGCAGCCAGTCCGTCGCGCGGACGGCCCAGCGGGCACCGAACGCGATGAGGAGGAACGGGACGCCGAGGCCGAGGCAGTAGACCAGGATCAGCACGTACCCGCGCACCGCCGCCCCGCCGGTGGCGCTGGCCATGGAGATGACCGCGGACAGTGTCGGCCCGATGCACGGCGTCCAGCCGAGCCCGAACACCGCGCCGAGCACCGGCGCGCCCCACAATCCGCCGCGCGGTACGTGGTGCGACCGGAACTCGCGCTGCAGCCCCGGGATCCAGCCGAGGAAGACCAGGGCCATCGCGATCGTCAGCACGCCGCCGAGGCGCTGCAGGAGGTCCATGTTGAGCTGGACGGCGTCGGCGATCCACACCAACGTCCCCAGCGTCACCACGAAGACGACAGTGAACCCGAGCACGAACAGCGCCGCCGCGCCGACGACGGCGAAGCGGCCTTTCTTGCGCTCCTCTCCCACGCTGACCGCGGGGGCGTCCGCCCCGACCAGCGCGGCCAGGTACGCGAGATACCCGGGCACCAGCGGCACGACGCACGGTGACGCGAAGGAGATCGTCCCGGCCAGCAGCGCGACACCCGCGGCGAGCAGCAACGGCCCGGAGAGGGCGAGCTCGGTTACACCCGTCGCCAACGTGGCCACGCCTCTTGAGGAGTTACAGCGTTCACACGGCTGAGCGTAGGCAGTGTGGTCCAGGTGAAAACGCCGGGGCTGGCCCAACGGGACCTACGTCGCACCCGGTCAGGACCTTGGTCCCGTCCCCCTCGCCGCAATTTGGCACCAGATTGCGATCCTTGCGCGTGCAAGGACCGCAACCAGGTGCCGAATTGCGGAGAGGGGTCAGGCGGGTTCGGCGACGAGGCGCTGGACGACCGGCAGCAGGTCCGAAGCCAGCAGGTCCCGCAGGAACACCGCCGCGACGCGGTGCTGTTTGTCCAGCACGATCGTCGACGGGATGATGTTGCGCGGATAGCCCGAGAGCTGCAGCAGCGTCCGCCCCGACGGGTCGTAGATCGACGGGTACGTCAGCTTCCGGTCCCGCATGAAGTCCTGTGCCGGGGCCCGGTCGTTGTCGCGCAGGTCGATCCCGACCACCTGGACCCCGGACGCCTTGGTCTGGTCGTAGACCTTCTGCATCTCCGGCGCCTCGACGCGGCACGGCGCGCACCACTGGCCCCACAGGTTCAGCACGATGACCTTGCCGGGGAAGTCCGCGATCGAAAGCTGTTTCCCCTCGTTCATCAGGTCGTCGCCGGACAGCGTCGGCGACGGCTGGCGGTCCGCGACGTCGTAGGTGATGTCGACCTTCCCGCCCGGCGAAACGAAGTTGAACGTGCCGCCGGTGACGACGGCGTCCTTGCCGGTGGTGCAGCCCGTGACGACGAGCATCAGCACCGCCATGGCCGCCAGCGCACGCTTCATGCCCCGGTCACCTTCGGGTCGGTCGTGCCGGCGGGCTCGCTGTAGACGATCCGCACGAGTTCCTCGCCCTCGAAGACCAGGCTGGTCAGCGACGCGAGCGAGCATTGCCGGTTGCGCGGGTCGTGCCAGAGCCGCTTCGCCTCCAGGAAGCGCCGCACGGTCCAGATCGGCAGCTGGTGCGAGACGCACAGCGCCTCGTGGCCCTCGGCCGTCCGCCGCGCCCGGTGGATCGCACCGAGCATGCGGTGCGCGATCTCGACGTACGGCTCGCCCCAAGACGGCCGGAACGGGTTGACCAGCTTCGGCCAGTGCTTCGGCTGGCGGAGGGCGCCATCGCCGACGGCGACCCGCTCGCCCTCGAACTGGTTGTCCGCCTCGATGAGCCGTTCATCGGTCTCGACGTCGAGCCGGTGCGCGGCCGCGATCGGCGCGGCGGTCTCCTGCGCGCGCTGAAGCGGCGAAGCCACGACGTGCGTGATGTCGTGCGTCGCGACGGCCTCGGCGACCGTCAGCGCCTGACGCTGACCGCGGTCGGAGAGCTTGAAGCCGGGCAGGCGGCCGTACAGGATCTTGTCCGGGTTGTGCACCTCACCGTGGCGGAGCAGGTGCACGATCGTCGTCTCGCTCACGCCTGGACCGCCTCGGCGGCGGCGCGGGCGGCCACGCGAAGCGCGGACTCGATGATCTCGAACTCGGCGTCGCCCATGGCCGCGTTGACGAACCACGCCTCGTACGCGCTCGGCGGCGCGTACACGCCGTTGTCCAGCAACGCGTGGAAGAACGCCGGGAACCGCCAGGTCTCCGAGGCCTGCGCGCCCGGGTAGTTCGTCACCGGGTTCTCGCTGAAGAACACGCTGACCAGGTTGCCCGCGTACTGCACGGTGTGCGTGACACCCGCCTCGGTCAACGACCGGCCGAACAGGTCGCCGAGCCGCTTCGTGTTGGTGTCGAGGGCCGCGTACACGGCGTCGTCGGCCGCGCGCAGCGTCGCGAGCCCGGCGGCGACGGCGACGGGGTTCCCCGACAGCGTCCCCGCCTGGTACACCGGCCCGCCCGGGGCCAGCTTCGCCATCACGTCGGCGCGGCCGCCGAAGGCAGCGGCAGGCAGCCCGCCGGACATCACCTTGCCGAAGGTGTAGAGGTCTCCGGCGACGCCTTCGAGGCCGAACCAGCCCGCCTTCGAGACGCGGAACCCGGTCATCACCTCGTCCATGATCAGCAGGGCACCGTGCTCGTGCGCGATCTCCATGAGCCCCGCGTTGAAGCCGTCGGTCGGGGCGACGGCGCCCATGTTGCCCGCGGCGGCTTCGGTGATGATCGCGGCGATCGAGTCCGGGTTGTCCACAAAGGACTTCCGGACCGCGTCGAGGTCGTTGTAGGGCAGGACGATCGTGTCGGCTGCCTGCGCGCCGGTGACACCGGGCGACGTCGGGAGGCCGAGGGTCGCGACGCCGGAGCCCGCTTCGGCGAGCAACGCGTCGACGTGGCCGTGGTAGCAGCCCGCGAACTTGATGATCTTCGTCCGGCCGGTGAACCCCCTGGCCAGCCGGATCGCGCTCATCGTCGCCTCGGTGCCGGAGTTGACCAGGCGCACCTGCTCCACCGGCTCGACGCGGCCGATGATCTCCTCGGCGAGTTCGACCTCACCGCGCGTCGGGGTGCCGAACGACAGCCCGTCGACAGCGGCTTCGCGCGCGGCGGAGACGACGTCCGGATGCGCGTGCCCGAGGATCATCGGCCCCCACGAGGAAACCAGATCGACATAGCGGTTGCCGTCCGCGTCCCAGAGGTGCGGGCCCTCACCGCGCACCATGAACCGCGGGGTGCCGCCGACGGAGTTGAAAGCCCGCACCGGGGAGTTCACCCCACCCGGGATCGCGGCCTTCGCTCGTTCGAACCATGCCTTGGACTGATCGACTCCGGTAGTCACATCCCCAGTCTCGCAAATCCGCCGATGACACCCGCCGCCGAGTCCTCGCGGTTCCGGGCATGGCGTGACCAGGCCCACTAGGGTGGGAAACACTCCTGTCGAAACCCTCGCGGAGGAATCCACGTGTCCACGGTGTCGTCACCACCGACCCACCACCGTCGCCTGCGCTGGCAGGCCCTGGCCGGATTCATCGCCATGTCGGCGATCGTGGGGGTGGTGGCCGCGCTGGCCGTGGCCACCCGTTCCGAAACGCACAACGCGCTGGCCCGCCCGTCGTGGGCGCCGCCGGGCTGGCTCTACGGTCCGGTGTGGTCGGTCCTGCTCCTCGTGGTCGCCGTCGCGGGCTGGTACTACTGGCGGACCGACGGCGAAACGCGCGGCTTCGCCTTCTACGGCGTCTGCCTGCTGCTGACCCTGCTGTGGACGCCCTTGTTCTTCGCCGGCGGCGCGCACGCCCTGGCTTTGGCCGACGTCGTCGTACTGGACTTCGTGGTGCCCATCACGATGATGGAGTTCGGGCGCCGGTCGAGACTCGCCGCCTGGCTGCTCGTGCCGTATCTGCTGTGGTTGCTGTACTCGACCGCGGTCAACGCCGCCGTCGTCTGGCTCAACTAGTTCTTGGGTTTGCGGCCCTTGGCCCGCACGGCGAGCAGGAACTGGCGGATCGCGTCCACCACCAGGATCGCGGCCAGCACGCCCAGCCCGATGGCGCCGGCGAGCGGGCCTCCGAAATAGCGCTGCGATTCGAGGGTCGTCGTTTCGCCGTAGGTGATCACGACCGGGACGACACCGGCCTTCCAGCACGCGAAAGCGCCCCACACCGCGAGCGCGGCGAGGACCAGCTCGACCGCCCCCACCACGGCGCGCAGGGGTTTGTGCAGCCGGGCCGCGGGCCGGGTGTCCTCCGGTGGCCACAGATCGGCGCCGGTCGGCTGGGGAAGGTCGATCACGGTGAGCAGTTTCTCATGACTCTGTGGTGCGAGCACGCACCAAATTCCCGAGAGCCTCGCGGAGGGCGTCCGGGTCCTTGGCCCAGGCGCGCACGAAAACGCCGTCGTCGAGCTTCAATCCGACTTCGCCGTGCTTCTTGGGGATCGTCCAGCCTCCACCGAGGACCCGTGAGCCGACCGGCGTCTCGTCTTCGAGGACCTCGGTGATCCGGGCCGCCTCCAGGGTTTCCCTGCCCTGCCGGTAACCGTCCACGGTGACTTCCAGAGAGAGGTACCGGCGGCGCGCGTACACCCAGGGCACGGTGATCGCCACCAGCCCGACCGCGACCAGGATCCAGGCCGGCCAGTGGACCGGGCCGCCCGTCGTCAGCTCCGCGAGCAGCCCGGCGAGGGCGAACAGCGGCGCCCACAGCAACGCCGTCCAGCCGACGCCGGGTTCGTCGTAGAGGGACGGCTCGGGCGTCATGGCAGCGTGCGCCCGACCTTCGGGAAGTGATCGGCGACGCTGGGCAGGTACATGAGGACCAGCGCGATCGCCACCAGCAAGGTGGACACCAGCAGGAACACGTTGAGCGAACCGCGAAGGATCAGCAGTTCCACCAGCACCAGGAAGACCGCCCCGACGGTGAGGACCGTCCTGGCCGACCGTGTTCCCTCCCGGGCCTTGTACGCGAACAACGCGAACAGGACGGCGAAGGTGAGCGCGCCGCCGAACAGCATCCACAGCAGGGTGTTCACCCCGGAAGCGACCTGCGCCGGATCGGCGGGCTGGCCGGGGACCGGGTTCTCTTTGATCTGCTTGAGGATTCCCTCGGTCAGTTCCTGTTTCAGCACCAGCAGGGCGACCTGCCCCGCCACCAGGACGACCCCGGCCGCGATCCACAGCCAGAACGAGATGGCGACCGGCCTCGGAACCGTGATCTTCGGCGGCTTCTGGCCGGGCAGGATCGGGTCGGGTGACATCCCCCGCTTGCGGCGCTCGTCGTCCGTTTCGCCCGCTTCGCTGTCGCTCACGCGAGGCAGCCTAGTCCAGCCAAACAGCGGCTTCGGCGGCCCAGTAGGTGAGGATCATGTCCGCGCCGGCGCGGCGGATCGACGTCAGCACCTCGAGAATGGTGCGCTCGCGGTCGAGCCAGCCGTTCGCCGCGGCCGCCTCGACCATCGCGTACTCGCCCGAGATGTTGTACGCCGCCACGGGAACCGGCGACGTCTCGGCGGCGGCCTTGATGACGTCCAGATAGGACAGCGCGGGTTTGACCATGATCAGGTCGGCACCCTCGGCGATGTCCAGCTCGATCTCGCGCAACGCCTCGCGTACGTTGCCCGGGTCCTGCTGATACGTCTTCCGGTCCCCCTTCAGCTGCGAATCGACAGCCTCGCGGAAGGGGCCGTAGAACGAGCTGGCGAACTTCGCCGAATAAGCGAGGATCCCGGTTTCGGTGTACCCGGCACGGTCCAGCGCGCCGCGGATGACACCGACCTGACCATCCATCATGCCGCTCGGACCGAGCAGATGCGCACCCGCTTCCGCCTGCGCCAGGCCCATTTCCGCGTACACGCGCAGGGTCGCGTCGTTGTCGACACCGCCGTCGGCGTCGAGGACGCCGCAGTGGCCGTGGTCGGTGAACTCGTCGAGGCACGTGTCCGCCATCAGGACCGTCGCGTCGCCGAGTTCGGCCCTCAAGTCGCGCAGGGCGACGTTGAGGATGCCGTCCGGGTCGATCGCACCGGAGCCTTCGGCGTCCCGCGTCTTCGGGATACCGAACAGCATCAGACCGCCGACACCGGCGTTGACCGCCTCGACGGCGGCTTTGCGCAGCGTGTCACGGGTGTGCTGGAAGACCCCGGGCATGCTGGAGATCGGGCGGGGCACGTCGGCGCCCTCGGCCACGAACATCGGGAGGATCAGCTGGCGCGGGCGCAGCGTCGTCTCACCGACCAGCCTGCGCATGGCCGGAGTGGTACGGAGCCTGCGGGGGCGATGTTCGGGAAACACCCTTACGACGGTACTCCCGATCGCTCGAGGGAAGGTGAACGGCTCGTTGGGCCGGTCGGGCGGATCTTCCCTAAGAAAGGGTAAAGAGTCACCTTTGTCCGATTTTCGGCGTTGTGACGTGGGTTACCTTCCCCTTCATGTCGAGTTCAACGGTGACCGACCAACTGGAAGAACCCCCCGTCGGCTGGCGCGCACGGCTGCGCCAGGTCGGGCCGGGGATCATGGCCGCGGCGACCGGGGTCGGCGCGGGCGACCTCGTCGCGACGATGGTGGCCGGATCGCGCTTCGGGTACACGCTGCTGTGGGCGGTGCTCGTCGGCACGATCTTCAAACTCGCGCTGGCCGAAGCGGTCGGCCGCTGGCATTTGACGTCGGGCCGCACCATCCTGTCGGGCTGGCGGTCGCTGGGGATCTGGGCACTGATCTACTTCGGGATCTACGCGGTGATCTGGGGCTTCGTCTACGGCGCGACCGCGATGTCGGCGTCGGGCCTGCCGCTCAACGCGCTCTTCCCCGCGCTCTCGGTGCGGTACTGGGCGATGATCTGCGGCCTGCTCGGCTTCGCGCTGGTGTGGTTCGGGCGCTACGCGATCATCGAGAAAGTGATGACCGTCCTGGTCGGCATCATGTTCGTGACCGTGGTCGGCACCGCGATCCTCGTCGTGCCGAACTTCGCCGAACTGTTCAAGGGCGCCGTCCCGACCCTGCCCGACGGCTCGCTCGTCTACGTCCTCGGCCTGGTCGGCGGCGTCGGCGGCACGATCACCATGGCGGCCTACGGCTACTGGACGCTCGCGAAGGGCTGGCGCTCGGCGAAGTGGCTCCCGATGATGCGCGCCGACAACGCCGTCGGGTACGTCATGACCGGGATCTTCGTGATCGCGATGCTGATCGTCGGCGCGGAACTGCTGCTGGGTCAGAAGATCATCTCAGGTGACAAGGGCCTGCTGTTCCTCGGCGACACCCTCGCCGCGGACTACGGGCAATGGGCGCGTATCCCGTTCCTCATCGGCTTCTTCGCCGTTTCGTTCACGTCGGTGATCGGCGTCTGGCACGGCGTGAGCCTGCTCTTCGCGGACTGGTGGCGCATTCTGCGGCTGCCCACGAACACCACGGAAAGCGTTGAGATGTATGAAAAGAAGGCCGGAGAACGCAGTGTCGCGTACCGGGGATACGTGCTGTGGCTGACCTTCCCGCCGATGGCGTTGCTGTTCCTGGACCAGCCCTTCCAGCTCACCGTCGTCTACGGCGTGCTGGGCGCGTTGTTCATGCCGTTCCTGGCGGCGACCTTGCTGGTACTGCTGAACACGTCCCGGGTGCCACGGGAGGGGCGTTCGCGGTGGCTGTCGAACGGGCTGCTGGGCATCTGCCTGGCGATGTTCGCGTACCTGGCGTACACGGAGGTCGTGAAGTTCTTCAGCTGAAACGCTCGTGAGTGGTAAGGACGGTTAGAACCGTCCTTACCACTCACGAGGCCTTACAGCGGGATGGACTTGCTGTTGCAGCCCCCGCCCCCGCAGGCCGTCACGATCAGCTGGGCCGAACCGTTCGGCAACCTGATCGACGCCCGCCTCACCCCGTCGTCGACGATCACCTGGGTCATCCCGCCCTGCGGGGACACGGCGAACCGCGCGGTGAGAGCCGAGACGGGGGAACTGTCGGACACCGTGACCACCAGCTGTCCCCGATCGACGAGGCCCCGGACGCTTTGCGCCGCGCACCCGAGCGGACTGCAGACTTCGAACGACGTGGCCGGCGCGGCGGAGGCGGTGGCCGCGAACCCGGCGAAACCGAGCGCCAGCACACCCACGGCGGTAGCGGCACGAGCGAGAGATTTCATGATCACTCCCCGGTGATTGTCGGAATCACCGAGGCTATGGCCCGCTGCTACGCACACGGCGAAGTTTCACCGAGGACCGAAAAAGCCCCCTTCCCACACGAAACGTGGGAAGGGGGCTTCATCGGCGATCGTCAGGAGCGGCGTGCCCGCTTCGCCTTGCGAGGCGGCGGAAGCGCACCTTCGGCGCGAAGCCGGGCGGCGTGCTCGGCGAGCGCGTCGACCAGGTGCGGGACGTCGGCCTTCTCGGGCTGGACGTCGACCCGCAGCCCGAACTCCACGGCGGTCTCCGCGGTCTTCGGGCCGATGCACGCGACCAGGGTGCGGGTGTGCGGCTTGCCGGCGATGCCGACGAGGTTCCGCACGGTCGAGGACGAGGTGAAGCAGACCGCGTCGAAACCGCCGGTCTTGATCATCTCGCGGGTCTCGGCGGGCGGCGGCGCGGCCCGGACGGTGCGGTACGCGGTCACGTCGTCGATCTCCCAGCCGCGTTCGCGCAGGCCGGCCGAAAGGGTCTCGGTGGCGATGTCCGCCCGCGGCAGCAGCACACGGTCGACCGGGTCGAGGACGTCGTCGTACGGCGGGAACTCGGCGAGGAGGCCCTCCGAGGACTGCTCACCTTCCGGGATCAGCTCGGGGATGATGCCGAAGGAGCGCACCTTCGCGGCGGTCGATTCGCCGACGCAGGCGATCTTCACGCCCGAGAAGGCGCGGGCGTCGAGGCCGAACTCCTCGAACTTCTCCCACACCGCGCGGACGGCGTTGGTCGAGGTGAAGACGATCCACTGGTAGCGGCCGTCGACGAGACCCTTGACCGAACGTTCCATCTGCGCGGGGCTGCGCGGCGGCTCGACCGAGATGGTCGGGACCTCGTGCGAGGTGGCGCCGTGGCCGCGAAGCCGCTCCGCCATCTCGCCGGCCTGCTCCTTGGTGCGCGGCACCAGGACCTTCCAGCCGTACAGCGCGCGCGACTCCCACCACGACAGCTTCGAGCGCTGGCCGACGGCCTGGCCGATGGTCACGATGAGCGGGCCGACGAGTTCGCCCGCCTCGTTCGCGACGGTGGCCAGCGTGGTGTCCAGGGTGCGCTGGGTGTTGATGGTGCCGTTCGAGGTCACCGCGACCGGGGTGGTCGGCGCCAGCCCGTGCTCGGTCAGCGCGGACGCGGCCTCGGCCAGGTGCGCCGACGTCGCGTGCAGCACGATCGGGCCCGGGGTGGCGGCCAGCGCGGCCCATTCGACGTCGCCGCGGACGTCGACCTCGGTGTGCGTGCCACCGAGCGCGACACCGGCGTACGCCGGAACGGCCGCGCCGGGCGAGACGCCCGGGATGATGTCGAATACGGCGCTGGTCCGGGACACGGCCTGCACCTCGGCGACGACGGCGGGCTGGGTCAGCGGGTCACCGGCGATCAGCCGGAGCACCAGCCGTCCGGCCTTGGCCTCGTTCACCAGGTCCTTGGCGACCTCGGTGGCCTCGCCGACGGCGGGGCGCACTTCGGCGCCCTCGGCGGCGAAGGCCAAGACGCCCGAAGGGACGTCCGGGTCGGTCACCACGACCTCGGCCTTGGCGAGCAGCTCCTGAGCGCGGACGGTCAGCAGACCGGCGTCACCGGGGCCCGAGCCCACGAAGGCGATACGCCCGGTGGTCTTACGCGCGGGGGTCATCTGTGCGTTCTCCTCTTGAGCGGCCGCAGTCGAGCGCGGCCCTACCTTCAACGTTCTGACTCACTGGGCGGGGCCGGACAGCGCACCGGCCCCCAGGTCGAGCAGCTCGGCGGCCAGTGTCCGGCCGAGCTGATCGGCATCGCGGAAGTCGGCGAGCGCGGAAGCGCGCACCATGTCGACCGCGTCGCCGTCCCCTTCGACGGCGGCGGTGCCCCGCAACGAGATCCGCTCGACGACCCGCCCTTCGGCGTCCAGGTCCTCGACGATCTCCGCCAGCGCTCCGACCGGCGCGCTGCACCCGGCTTCCAGCGCCGCGAGCAACGCCCGCTCGGCGGTCGCCACGGCACGGGTGCCCTCATCGTCCACTGTGGACCTGAGCAGGTGCTCGATGTCCACGTCACCGGTCCGGCACTCCACCGCCAGCGCACCCTGCGCGGGCGCGGGCAGCATCTGGATCGGGTCGAGGGTCTCGGTGATCTCCTCCGCCCGGCCGATCCTGGCCAGTCCGGCACGCGCCAGGATGACGGCGTCCAGCTCTCCGTCGCTCACCTTGCGCATGCGGGTGTCGATATTGCCTCGGATCGGCACGATTTCCAAACCGAGACCGAGCGCGCGCAGTTGCGCGGTCCGCCGCGGCGAGCCGGTGCCGACGGTCGAACCCGGCGGGAGCTCGCCCAGCGTCAGCCCGTCACGGGCGATCAGCGCGTCGCGAGGGTCCTCACGGCGCGGCACGGCGGCGAGCGTGATGCCCGGCTCCGGCTTCGTCGGCAGGTCCTTGTACGAGTGCACGATGACGTCGACTTCCTCGCGCAGCAAGGCTTCGCGCAGCGCGGAAGTGAAGACGCCGACCCCGATCGTCGGGATCGGCGCGGACGATTTGTCGCCCGGGGTCGTCACGGTGACGAGTTCGACCTCGGCCCCGGTGGCGCGCAGGGCGTCGGCGATGGTGCCGGTCTGCGCGAGGGCGAGTTTGCTGCCGCGCGTCCCGATGCGGATGACTCTGCTCACTGATGATCACTCGTCCTTTTTCGCGGTGCTGCGCGCGACCGCGATCGCGCCGCCAGGGCGCTCCTGCTCTGGAAACTCGCTTGTCATTACTCGGTGCCCTGCCGTCGCGATAGCGGAGCCTCCGGCCGAAACGCGCGCGCCGGGTCGTTTCCCGAGGGCGGGATCGGGCCGCGATCACTACCGCCACCCTTTGGCGCGGTGGGACTCGCCACCGCGGCGGGCGCCTGCGGGTCGAGGCAGAACAGCTCGCGCAGCGCGTTGGCGTAATCGGTGTCGGCCGTCTCGGCGGCCAGCTGCTTGACCCGCACCGTCGGCGCGTGCAGCAGCTTGTCGACCACACGACGGACCGTGCGACCGACCTCCTCGCGGACCCCGGCTTCGAGGTCCGGCAGGCGGTTGTCCAGCCGCAGCAGTTCGGCGTCGACCACCTCGGCCGCCCGGCGCCGCAGCGCCGTCACCGTCGGGGTGACCTCGGCGCTGCGCTGACCGGCGAGGTATTCGCGCACCTCGTCGAGCACGATGCCGGTGGCCTTCGCGGTCTGCCGTTCGGTGGTCGGCGTGCCCGCTTCACGCATGCGGCGCTGGATGGTCTCGAGGTCGACGACGGTGACGTCGGCCAGCTCGGTGACGTCGTGGCCGACGTCACGCGGGAGGCCGAGGTCGCAGACGACCAGCGGGCGCCCGGCGCGGGCCGGGACGTGTTCGGCGGTGAAGACCGCGGCCTGCGCGCCGGTGCAGCAGACGACGACGTCCGCCTCGGCGACCGCGTCCGCGATCCCGCTCATCTGGACGGCCTTCGCGGGCACTCCCTGCTCGACGCTCGCGGCGGCGAGGCGGGCGGCCCTGGCTTCGGTGCGGTTGGCGATGGTGATCTCGCCGATCCCGGACTTGCGCAGCTGGGACGCGGTCAGCGCGCCCATCGAACCGGCGCCCACGATCAGCGCGTGCTTGCCCGTGATGTCCCCGGCCGCGGCCAGCGCCTCGGAGACCACCGACGCGCCGAGCTGGTCCAATCCGGTCTCGGTGTGGACGCGCTTGCCGACACGCAGCGTGGTCTGGATCAGCTCGTGCAGCGTGCGGCCGACGGTGCCCGCCTCACGCGCGGTGGCGTACGAGGACCGGATCTGGCCGAGGATCTGCGTCTCGCCGACGACCATCGAGTCCAGCCCGGAGGTGACCGAGAACAGATGCTCGATCGCGGCGCCCGCGTAGTGCACGTACAGCGAGTCGTAGAGGGCCGCGGGCTGCATCCCGGCCTGGCGGGCGAGCACGTCGGAGACGTCGTTCAGACCGCCGTGGAAGGTCTCGACGACGGCGTAGACCTCGATGCGGTTGCAGGTCGAGACGAGGATCGCCTCGCTGACGTGCTCGGCCTGCTGCAGCTCGTGGAGCACCTTGGTCACGTCGGTCGCGGGGACCGCGACGCGCTCCAGGGTGTTCAGCTCGGCACTGCGATGTGAGAGCCCGACCGCCAACACGCTCATTTCAGCGCACCACCATTCCGTTGCCGTGGCCGTTCACGCTGCCATTCTCGGGGCTCCCGGGGCCACTGTCTCCTCCGCCGTTGCCGTTAGCGGCCAGATCGGCGCGGCGAGCGACGTGGAACGACAGGATCTGCAGTTCGACCGCGAGATCGACCTTGCGCACCTCGATATGTGCCGGAACCTGCAGCACCACCGGGGCGAAATTCAGGATGCACTGCACGCCACCTGCGACAAGCCGGTCGCAGACCGACTGCGCGGCGGTGGGCGGAGTGGCGATGACGCCGATGGAGATCTGCCGTTCGGCGCAGACTTTGGGGATCTCGTCGAGATGCGAGACCGGGAGGCCGCCGACCGGGACGCCGACCAGATCCGGGTCGAGGTCGAACAGCGCCTCGACCGGGAACCCGCGGCCGGGGAACCCGCCGTAGTTGGCCAGCGCGTGCCCGAGGTTACCGATACCGACCACGGCGACCTTGTGCTTGCGGGTCAGGCCGAGGATCCGCTCGATCTGGCTGACCAGGACCTGGACGTCGTAGCCGACGCCGCGGGTGCCGTAGGAGCCGAGGTAGGACAGGTCCTTGCGCAGTTTCGCGGAGTTGACACCCGCGGCCTGCGAGAGTTCCTCGCTGGAGATCGTCGTCGCGCCCTGCTCGGCCAGTCCGGAGAGGACACGGAGGTAGACGGCGAGGCGGGCGACAGCGGCCTCGGGGATCGACTTCGCGCGGACCGCTTCCGGTTCGGCGGTGGCCTCGACGGCGGGCATCTCCGCGGTGGGCGCGTTGTCGGCGTCCGGTGTCACCCGGGTGCGCCGGCCTCGTTGCGACACCACGCTTGTCCGCTCCTCTGGTCCTGCTGACGACATGAGTCGCCCGAACCGGGAAAATCGGCTCTTGACCCGCGGCGCTGAGTCCGGTTCGATGCCGGGCGCTTTTCGGAGGCGACGTACCTACGGTAGCCACTTGTGAACGCAGGCACAAAGTCACAGGTGAACGCTGTGGTCAGTCTCTCGCCGGGCGAACTCGCGTGATCGGGCACCGCACTCGCGTGATCAGAAGCGGATCTCGTGTCTACCGAGCGTTGACCGACACCGTGTGCAGTCCGGTGGCTCCATCCGGGACCGTTCCGACGCGCTCCTCGGTCTGCGTGTAGCCCGATTGGTCGGTGGCCCGGACGGCGATCTCGTGCTGACCAGGGCCGACCTGGACCTCGGTCCACCACATCCGCCAGGTGTCCTTCGACGTCTCCGCCGACAGGACGGCCTCCTGCCACGGCCCCTGATCGACCCGGACCTCGACCTTCGCGACGCCGGTGTGCTGCGCCCACGCGGTCCCGGACACCACGACCTTGCCCGCGTTCACCGCCGAACCGGGCGCGTCGATACGCGACTGCGTCTTCACCGGCGCTTCCCTGGCCCAACCTCGGTCGAGCCAGTACGCCCGGCGCTCCTCCCAGGTGGTGATCTCCAGCTCGGTCACCCATTTCGTGGCGGACACGTAGCCGTAGAGGCCGGGGATCACGATCCGCGCGGGGAAGCCGTGCTCGATCGGGAGTGGTTCGCCGTCCATGCCGAGCGCGAGCATCGCGCCGCGCCGCGGATCCAGGGCGGCTTCGACCGGCGTTCCGCAGGTCCAGCCATCGACACTGGTCGCGAACATCTGCTCGGCGCCGGGTTTCACGCCCGCTTCGTTCAGCAGGTCGCGCAGGTCGATGCCGAGCCAGCGCGCGTTGGAGATGTACGGGCCGCCGACCTCGTTGGAGACGCAGCACAGGGTGACGTCGCGTTCGATCAGCGGCCGCGAGCGGAGGTCTTCATACGTGTAGGTGACTTCCCGATCGACCATCCCCCGGATCTGCAGGCTCCAGTCCTCGGTGCGGACCTGCGGAACCACCAGAGCCGTGTCGATCCGATAGAAGTCCTTCGAAGGAGTGAGATACGGCGGGGTGCCGAGCTTCACGAAGTCCGCGTCGGGCGGGATCGTCGGCGCGGTCCTCGCCGCGACGAGCCTGCCGACGGCGGCACGCGACTCCTCCGCGTTCTTCCTGGTCCCGACGATCTGGCCGGTCAGCGCGGCGACACCGGCGCCCGCCGCGACGGAAGCTCCGGTGATCAGCACCTTCCGCCGGTCCGGGCCCTCGCCTTCACGGTCGTCGAAGAACACCTTCGGGCGGAAGAACGAGTGCAGCCGGGTGAACACGACGAGCGCGGCGACGGTGGCGATCACCGGCGCCAGCAGCGCGATCTGCCCGAGGTCGGTGCGCACGAACACGGCGGCGACGCCCGCCGCGCCGAGGACGCCGACGATCACCTGCCCCGGCAACGGCTTGCGGCGCGAGAGCTGCCCGGCGAGCAATGCGATCAGCACGAGCACCACGGCCAGGCCGATCTTGAGGACGACCTTGTCCCAGGTCCCCAGCGTCTGTTCGGCCCAGGCGACGACCGCGTGCGGGCTGTGGTCGATGACGAAGTTCGCGACGGCGACGAACGGCGAAGCCGTGTACCCGACGAAGCCCGCGACGAGGTGTCCCACGCCGAGGGCGGCCGCCAGTGACAGGAGCCCGGTCAGTGCGGCTTGCGAGAAGGTGAGCCTGCGTTCGTCGTCCACGACTCCATCTTCGGAGCGGAATGGCCAGAAGGTCGGCTGATCGCCCCTTACGAGTGTGTTACGCCAGCGCCTTCCGGAGCCTGTCCTCTTCGACTCGCCAGTAGCCGTGCTCGGCGTCGTCGATGAGGATCACCGGCACGCGGTCGCCGTATTCGGCCCGCCATTCGGGGTCGCTGTCGACGTCCCGCGCCGACCAGGCGACGCCCAGTTCGCCGCAGATCCGCTCGATGTCCTGTTCCGCGACCTCGCACAGATGACAGCCCGTGCGGGTCATGACGGTCACGTGATGCGCCATGGCCCCATCTTCACCTGAGGCGCAAACGCCGGAGCTTCCCGGTGGCCGAATGCGGCAGGGACTCCGCGAACTCGACGGTGTGCGGCACCTTGTACCCCGCCAGATGCTCGGCGCAGTGCTCGACGACCTGCTGTTCCGAGAGCGAAGCACCGGGCGCGGGGACGACGACGGCCTTCACCGCTTCGCCGGTCCGCTCGTCCACGACGCCGACGACGCCCGCCTCGGCGACCTCCTCCAGCATCGAGATCACGTTCTCGACCTCGTGCGGGAAGACGTTGAAACCGTTGACGATGATCAGGTCGTTGGCCCGGTCCACCAGGTGCAGGTCGCCGTCGGTGTCGAGGTAGCCGACGTCGCCGGTCCGGAACCAGCCGTCCTCGTCGGGGCCGTGCGAGCCGTCGGGCCAGTAACCGGAGAACAGATTCGCGCCGCGGATCGACACCAGACCGGTGCCGCCGTCCTCGTCGAAGGCGTCGCCTAGGTCGTCCGGGTCCAACGGGACGGGCTCCGCGTCGCCGTCGCTGTCGACCAGCCGGAGTTCGACACCGGGCAGGGGCCGCCCGACCGAGCCCGGCTTCGGGTAGCCGGTGACCAGGGTCGTGGTGACCACGGGCGCGCATTCGGTGAGGCCGTAGCCCTCGTAGACGTCCAGTCCGGTGGCGCCGCGCAGCGCGGTGAGGATCTTGGGGTGCAGCGGCGCCGCGCCCGACGTCATCCGCCGGACGGTGGAAAGGCCCTGCCCGAGTTCCTCGGGGTCCATCGCGGCGAATTCGGCGTACATCGCGGGTACGCCGGCGATCGACGTCACCCGGTATTCGGCGCAGTCGGCCAGTGTCCGCTCGGCGAGGAAACGTTCGGACAAGATCGCCGTCGCGCCGACCGCCGTGGTGTGCAGCAGGCCGGGGCCCAGGCCGTAGACGTGGAACAACGGGATGGTGATGAGCACGCGGTCGCCGTGCACGAGCGGTGCCGGGACGATCCGGCTCAGCTGGTCGAGGTTCGCCAGCAGTGCCCGGTGCGACAGCATCACGCCGCGCGGCGGGCCGGTCGTGCCGGAGGTGTACGAGATGACCGCTATGTCCTCACCGGCCCCGGCCGCCTCGACCGGTTCGACTGCTCCATCCGAAGTAAGGCGTGGTGAGAGGCTTGTCACTCCATCGGGGAGTTGCTCGGTGGCTTCGCGTTCGAGGAGGAGCCGTGCGCCGCTGTGCTCCAGCAGCCCGCTCAGCTCCGCCACCGGAGCCTGCGGCGAAATCGGGACGACCACCGCGCCGGCCCGGAGCGCCCCGAACAGCGAGACGGCGAACGCGGCCGACGTCGGCAGCCGCAACGCCACCCTGTCGCCGCTTTCGATTCCCGCGTCGAGCAGGGCGTGGGCCAGCGCGTGGGCGGCGTTGTCGAGTTCCGCCCAAGTCAGCGCGAGCCCTCCACCTGTCTCCTGGACGGCCGCCTTGCCGGGCCACTGGCGGGCGGCCTCGGCGAGCAAAGTGGGCACGCTTCCTTCGGCAACCTGCTCCGCGCTCAACTGCGAACCTCTTCCCTGGAGTGAACGGCGTTGCCAGTTTGTCATCTCGGCCACCGTCATGGGTGTCACTCGCTTTCGTCGCAGTTCCGTAACCCCCGCACCGCTACCTACTTCGCGGTAACTACACGTATGCTGCTGGGCGTCGTCGAGTGGTGTTGATCACTCGATGGTGAGAAAGGGAGTCCGGACGTGCAGATCTTGCAGGCCCACGCGGCGGTGGGACATGCGGGCCGGTCCTCCCTGTCCGGAACGGGAGGTGCACCGTGACCCTTCCCGCGCCGAATCCCGTCTCCATGCTGGCGGGCCACATCCTCCGCCGGAGCGGTTTCCCCGCGGCGCCGTCGTCCCGGCCCAAGGCCGAGGAAGCGACCGACGCCGCCGCCGAAGCCGCGAAGGCCGAAGCGTGGGAGCTGGTCAGCGCCGCGCAGGGTGGCGACACCTCCGCTTTCGGCCGGCTCTACGACCGCTACGTCGACGTCGTCTACCGCTACGTCCTGTTCCGCCTCGGCGACCGGGACCTCGCCGAGGACGTCACCAGCGAGACCTTCCTCCGCGCGCTGCGCCGCATCACGTCGGTGAGCTACCAGGGGCGTGACGTCGGTGCCTGGTTCGTCACCATCGCGCGCAACATCATCCTCGACCACGTGAAGTCGAGCCGGTTCCGCCTCGAGGTCGTCACCGACGAGGTCGCCGAGCCCAACGGGGCACCGATCGGGAACGTCGGCGTGCAGGCGGTCGCGGGGCCCGAACAGCAGGCCATCAGCCGCGCCACCCGCGCCGAACTGCTGCGTTGTGTCGCCGAACTCGGCGAGGATCAGCGCGAGTGCATCGTGCTGCGGTTCATGCAGGGGCTTTCGGTCGCCGAGACCGCGGCGATCATGAAGCGCAACGAGGGCGCCATCAAGGCCCTTCAGCACCGCGCGGTACGCCGTTTGGCACAACTTCTGCCCACGGGACTGCGTTAAAGTTCCATATTCGTCCCGCACCGGGCCTTGCCGTAACCCATGGGCGTCTCCGCTCGTTTTCACTGCCAGACCGGTGGTCAGGACCGGGCTGATCAGATGGAGACTTCGCCGTGGGCGTGCCGGGATGGTTCGCGCGGGAGCGGGCGGACGGTGACCGCTTCGCCGACCTTGTCGACGGCACCGAGTCCCCGGACGGCGACGAGTTCGCGCACGAACTCGCGCTCGTCGGCGGCTTGCGCGAACTGGGTGCCGGCGGCGCTCCCGACGCGGAGACACGGCAACGGATCCGCGACGAGATCGCCGGGCGCCTCGCCGAAGCCGAAGCCGCGCCGAAGCGTCGTGGCCACGCCGTCGCCAACCTCGCCGCGGCCGCCGTCGCGCTCGTGCTGGCAATGGGCGGCATCACCCTGCTGCTGTCCAAGGACGCACTGCCGGGCGATCCGCTTTACGGCATCAAACGGGCGGGTGAATCGGCCTCGCTCGGGCTCACCTTCGACCAGCAGGACAAGGCGAAGAAGCATCTGGAGTTCGCCGCGAACCGCGTCGGCGAACTCGGCGAACTGACGAGGCAGGGCGCGCCCACCGACGCGTACTTCACCGGCCTCACCGATTTCGAGACCGATCTGCGCGCCGGTGTCTCCCAGCTGACCGCGCTCGTCACCGATCAGGGCGGCCAGACCCGGCTGGCCGACCTCCGCTCCTGGGCGCGGCAGCAGTCCGACCGGCTCGGCCTTCAGGTCGGCCACGCCCCCGCCGAGGCACGCGACAAGTTCGCCGCGGCCCGTGTCCTGCTCGACAAGGTCCAGGCGCGCACGACGGATCTCGGCTCGCGCCTGGTCTGCTACACGATCACCACGGGCTCTTCCGACGAACTGGGCGCGGTCCCGGCCGCCGGTGACTGCGTCCGCAACCCCGACTCGCCCGAAGCCGTCCTGCCGCCGGTGACCGCTCCCCCACCGTCGTCGGCGCCCACCGGGTCGCCGGCACCGACTTCGGTGCCGCCGTCGTCCGGCGTGGACACCGCGGCCCCGACCGGACCGCTCGCGCCGCCGACGGGAGGCACGCCGCCGCCCGTGGTGGCCACGCCCGGCCCGACGACGAAGACGCTTCCCCTGCCGACGACCACCACGCCACCGCCGCCGCTGATTTCGATTCCGCCGCTCATTCCGGGGTTACCGCCGATAACCATCGGCTGACTCACTGTCGATGAGGGAGGCACCACACCCGGGACAGCGTGGTCGGCCGCTCGCTACGCTGTGCACAGGCACCTGGGATTCCGGAGGCGGTGTGCGTGTCAGTTTGGCGGGGCAAGGATAAGAGTCAAGAGCTCGAACGGCTCGCCGCGCTCGCGGGCGAGGCGTCGGCCGAGGCCGCCATGGCGACCGCGTCCGCCGAAGCCCTCGAACCGCCCGCGCCGCCCGCTCCGCCGGACCTCACGGCGGCCGCGTTCTTCGACGTCGACAACACCATGATGATGGGCGCGTCGATCTTCTACTTCGCCCGAGGACTGGCCGCGCGCAAGTTCTTCACGTCCGCCGATCTGGCCGGGTTCGTCTGGCAGCAGGTGAAATTCCGGCTCGGCGGCCGGGAGAACAAAGAGGACATCAAAACCCACCGCGAGCGCGCACTGTCCTTTGTGGCCGGCCGCACCGTGCGGGAACTGACCGACATCAGCGAAGAGATCTACGACGAGCTGATGGCGGACAAGATCTGGTCCGGCACCCGGGCGCTCGCGCAGATGCACCTCGACGCCGGACAGCGCGTCTGGCTCGTCACCGCGACCCCGATCGAACTCGCGGCCATCATCTCGCGGCGCCTCGGCCTCACCGGCGCGCTGGGCACCGTCGCGGAGACCAAGGACGGCGTCTACACCGGCCGTCTCGTCGGCGACCTGCTGCACGGCCGCGCGAAAGCCCACGCCGTCCGGGCACTGGCGTCACGCGAAGGGCTGAATCTCAAGCGCTGCACGGCGTATTCGGACTCGCAGAACGACGTCCCGATGCTGTCGGTCGTCGGGACCGCGGTCGCGGTGAACCCCGATGGCGGTCTTCGCGACGTCGCGCGGGCACGTGGCTGGGAGATCCGTGACTTCCGGACCGGACGCAAGGCCGCGAAGATCGGCGTGCCTTCGGTGCTCGGCGTCGGCGCGGTGGCCGGTGCCGTCGCGGCCGGCATGGCCTACCGGAAGCGCTGACACACCCCTACGCAATTAGTCACCTACTTGCGTGGGCGTCTGCTCGCGCGCGACATCGACCGGCGCAAGTAGGTGACTAATTGCGTAGGCGATCGCGTCAGCCCTTGAAGACGCTCTTCCGCTGCGAAAGGCGTTTGTACAGCGACTGCTGGATCGACTCCCGCACCTGGTCGGTCAGCGTGAACACCAGCATCGGGTCGTCCACGGCGTCCGCGTCGTAGGTGTCCGTGCGGATGGGCTCGCCGAACTCGATGCTCCACTTCGTCGGCAGCGGGATCGCGCCGAGCGGGCCGAGCAGCGGGAAGAACGGCGTCACCGGGAAGTACGGCAAGTTCAGCACCCGCGCGAGCAGCTTGATGTCCCCGATCTTCGGATAGATCTCTTCGGCGCCGATGACCGACACGGGAATGATGGGCACCCCGGTCCGCAGTGCGGCGGAAACGAAACCACCGCGGCCGAACCGCTGCAGTTTGTACCGCGACGAGAACGGTTTCCCGATGCCCTTGAACCCTTCCGGCCAGACACCGACGAGTTCTCCCTTGCGCAGCAGGCGTTCCGCGTCGGCGTTGCAGGCGAGCGTCTGCCCGGACTTGCGGGCGAAGGAGCCGACCAGCGGCACCTGGAACACCAGATCCGCGCCGAGGCCGCGCAGATGCCTGCCGCCGGGGGCGTGGTCGTGCACGGCGACGGCGGTCATCAACGCGTCGAGCGGCAACGTGCCGGAGTGGTTCGACACCAGGAGCGCGCCGCCGTCGGCGGGCAGGTTCTCGACGCCGAAGGTGTCGACCCGGAACCACTTCTCGTACAGCGCGCGCAGCGGCGGCAGCAGCAGGGTCTCGGTGAGCTCGGCGTCGAAGCCGAACTCGTCGACGGTGTAGTCACCGGTCAGCCGGTCCCGCAGGAACCCCAGCGCCGTCCTGAGCGAGGCAGGGAGGAGGTCCGCGTCGGCCGGGCGGGTCCTGGCCGGCGAGACCCGCGCCGCGCTGGGGAACTCGACGACGGGCGCGTCCGCCCGGCGTTCCTGCTCCAGGTGCTCTTGCGCTTCTTCCGACTCGCGAAGATCCCGATCCGCTTGAACGGCCGGGTCCGGCTTCTCTCTGCCGGGGCCGTGCAACGGGATGACCTGCGCTTCAGCGCCGCTCACGTCTTCCGCCTCGCCTTCGTGAGAGTTATCGGGTCCGTTCTCGTGCGGCCTGCTCACCGGTGTGCCGCCTGTCCGGTCGCCGCGGCCACCAGTACCTTGCCCGCGAACCCGGCCAGCCTGCCGCCGTCCACCACGGGCCGGAGCCCGCGGCCGGTGATGTAGTCGTCGAACGCTTCCCGCGTCGTCCACCGCGGGGTGTAGCCGAAGTCCTTCTTGAGCTTCGTGATGTCCACGACGCGGCCGAAGTTCAGCAGCCGGACCTGGTCGGCGGAGAAGTCGACCACCCTCGCTCCGCGCAGCACCTTGCCGACCGACGGCACGACAGCGCTGGGCATCGGCAGTTCGACTCGTCCGGCTCGCCGGATCGCCTGAGAAAGAGTGAGTACCCCCTCCGAGCCGACGTTGAACACGCCGGGTTTGTCGTTCAAGGTCGCTTGCTCGAACACGGCCAGCGCATCCGAGGCGTGGAGCAGCTGAATCCGCGCGTCGTAGCCGAAGACGGTCGGGACCACCGGCAGCGCGAAGTAGCGCGAGAGCACGGTGTCGATCTCGGGACTGATGATGTTGGCGAACCGGAGCAGCGTCGTCGTGATGTCGGGACGACGGCGCATGAGCCCGCGGACGTACCCCTCCATCTCGACGGCGTCCTTCGCGTAGCCGCTGGTCGAGGTGGGGATAAGCTCGGAATCCTCGGTGAAGACGGCCTGCGAGCGCGCGCCCGCGCCGTAGACGGCGGCCGTCGACTTCACCACGAGCTTGCGCACGAGCGGCGAGCGCTGGCAGGCCGCCAGCAGCCGCATCGTGCCGATGACGTTGACCTCTTTGATCGCCGTTCGGCGTGCGGGGCCAGCCGGATGCGCGGTGCACGAGGCGTGCACCACGGTGTCGACCTTGGCCGTGCTGATCACCTTGGCGATCAGCGGGTTGCGGATGTCGGCGCGGACGTACTCAGCGTGCCCCATCCGCTGCAGCACCGACTTCTGCGGGGGCGTGGTGTCCACGCCGATCACCCGCTCGAACTCCGGATTGTTGCCGAGTCTGGCGAGCAGCTTCCCGCCAAGGTCTCCCCCGACCCCGGTCACGAGCACGATGTTCGACGGCATAGGACTCCCTGCGGCTTTGGGCGGTTCTCGGACTTCGATCACGGGGTCCTGATGACCTTGAGCGCGAATTGGTCCACCAAGTGTGCGCGTACCCGCACTCACTGGAAGCATCGCGCGGCTGCCCTTGAGATGTTACCGCTCATTAGGGGTAGTCGAGCCAGCGCTTACATGCTATTAACCCGCTGCTCGCAGAGGGGATGCACGTCTCACTCGAATGGGCGGAAACCGCCCACGAAATGGGAATGGCCCGTCCAGAAACTGGACGGGCCACTCACCGGCTGTGTCTTACTTGCCGGCCTTCCTACGCTGAACGCGCGTCCGGCGCAGCAACTTGCGGTGCTTCTTCTTCGACATGCGCTTACGGCGCTTCTTGATCACAGAGCCCATCGTGAGCGCTCCTTCCTTCGTCGTCGGTCACGCTGCCCGGCGCAGCGTCCAACGGGTGGAGCGCACAGGCACGAGCGGTCTTCCAGGGTACTCGCGCCCCGGAAGACGCCCTCGGGCGGGCACGCTGTGCTCCGCGAAGCGAGCCTCAGCCCACGTCGAAGTACGCGCCCTGCAGATACTCGTGCACGGCCTTTTCGGGCACTCTGAACGACTTCCCGACGCGCACCGCGGGCAACTCGCCCGAGTGAACTAGGCGGTAGACGGTCATCTTGGAGACCCGCATCAGCGTGGCCACCTCGGCGACCGTCAGGAACTGGACCTGGCCCACTGTGTTGACCTTGGACAGGTCATCTTTCTTGTTCGGCGGCATGATTCACCGTGTCCTTCGACACGTGTCGCGCCACGAGGCTTCCCCACCTGTGGTATCGACACGCACGTGCTCTCCTGAGAGTAGCGGGACACGTGTGGCTAAAGCGACGCGAGTCACCGAGATGGGCCCGTCCGACCTTCCCGCAATTAGTCACCTACTTGCGGGGCACCCTGCTCGCGCGCGTCCTCGACCGGCGCAAGTAGGCGACTAATTGCGGGAGTCGTGGGCGCGGCCCAGTTCGGTCGAGCGGTCCTTCGCGGCCTCGATGGCGGCCAGCAGCGCCGCGCGGACGCCGTGCTTCTCCAGCTCGCGGATGGCATTGATGGTCGTCCCGGCGGGCGAGGTGACGGCTTCGCGCAGCAGCACCGGGTGTTCGTCGGACTCCGCGAGCATCTTCGCCGCCCCGACCGCCGACTGGATGATCAGCTGCCCGGCGAGCGCACGGGGCAGGCCGAGCAGGATCCCGGCGTCGATCATGGCCTCGACCAGGTAGAAGAAGTACGCGGGCCCGGAGCCGGACAGCGCCGTGACGGCGTCCTGCTGCGACTCGGGCACCTCGACGACCTGCCCGACGTGCGAGAGCAGGTCCTTCACCACCGCGATGTGCTCGGCGGTCGCGTGCGCGCCCGCCGAGACCGCGCTCATCGCCTCTCCGACGAGCATCGGGGTGTTCGGCATGACCCGCACCACGGGGACGCCATCGGCCAGCCTGCGCTCGTACAGGGCGGTCGGCAGGCCCGCGCACAGCGAAACCACCAGCGATTCCTTGCCGAGCAGCGGCGCGAGTTCGTCCAGCACCGGTTCGATGTCCTGCGGTTTGACCGCGACGACCAGCACCTCGGCCCGGCGCGCGGCGTCGGCGACGGTGACCCCGTGCACGCCGTAGCGCTCGGTCAGCTCGGCCGCGCGTGCCGGATACCGCTCGGTGAACAGCAGGTCGGCGGGGCTGTGCCCGCCGTGCAGCAGGCCCGAGAGCAGGGCCTCCCCGATCTTGCCCGCACCCAGAACCGCGATCACGCTCATGCCTTTCAGCGTGCCAAACCGCCGTCAGCCCCCGGGCGCCGGGGCAAGCGCCAGCTGCCGTGCCTGGCAGACCAGCCTGCCCTGCGAGTCGACCACGAGGGCGTCCGAGTCGAACCAGGACTCGTGCACCGACTGACTCTGGACGATCACCCGCAACCAGCCCGGCGCCGGCCGGGTGCGCAGCAACGCGGTCAGCTGCACGGTCGGCGCCCAGCCGACCCGGCCGAGGTTGTAGACCACCGGCGGGTTCACGTCGCTCGCGAGCAGGGCGAAGTACGGGTCCGCGAGCCCGTGGCGCGGCCGGACCCACAGCCGCATCCTCGGCGGGTCGCCGATCCGCCCGTGCAGGTAGCCGACGCTCGCGGGATCGAGCCGGACCTCGCAGCCCTTCGCGAGGTTGAACAGGCCTTCGGAGGTCTCACCGGTCACGGGCACGGCGCCGGGCGGCGGCTCCACGGGCATGGCCGGGACGTCGGTCCACTCCGGCCGCCGCATCGGCAGCCGCCCGGTGGTCACCCTGGCCTCGACGCAGCTGCGACCCCGCTGCTCCAGCAGGACCGCGACGACCGAGGCGCGCCTTCCGACCTTCCGGACGTCCATGCGCAGCAACACCGGCCCCACCGCCGGCGGGTGCAGGAACTCCGCGCTGATCGCGAGCGGCTCGGACGGCGGCTCGCCGCGTTCGTGCAGAAACGCCAAGGCGGCCCGTGCCATCAAGGCCATCAGGAAGCCGCCGTGAGGATGTCCGCCGATCGACCATTCGGTCCGCAGTACGGCCGTGAAAGTGCCGTCACCCAGTGATCTCGTCGCGCACGCCGCGTCGAAGGAGGTGCTCGATTCGTAGGCCGCGCTCACCGAGCACTGACCCAGGCCACGAGCCGATCCATCGGGGTGCGGGAGATCAACAAGCGCAGCTGGTTCACGGTCGGAACTTTACGTGTACCAGCGCCTTGGGCGCAGGGAGGAATGAATCTCCGCACCCGGAGACGATCTTTGTCACTGACCGAGGTGAAGCCTCGCGAACAAGAGTGACTCCGCGAGGTCCCGCGACCGCTGCGCGGCGCTCGGCGACCGGCGGGTGTTGATCTCCAGCACGACCTGCCCGGAGAAATCGCTGTTCACGAGCTTTTCGAGCAGTTCGGCGCAGGGTTCGATCCCGCGTCCGGGCACCAGGTGCTCGTCCTTCGGGAGGCCCGTGCCATCCGCCAGGTGGACGTGCGCGAGCCCGGACCCCATCCGTTCGGCGAGCGCGAGGGCGTCCATCCCGGCTGCCGCTGTATGGGACAGGTCGAGCGTGTAGTGGCGGAACCCTACGTCCGTAGGGTCGATCGAAGGCCGGAAGGCCGACACGCGTGACGTCCGCGAGCCACCGGGCGGGCGGACCTTGAACATGTTCTCGACCGCGATCTCGATACCGCCGGTTTCCTCGAGTTCGTCGACGAGGTCGCCGAACGCGTCGCCGTAGCGGCGCTGCCAGCGGAACGGCGGATGCACCACGACCGTGCGCGCGCCCAGTTCCTGTGCCGCGTCCACGGACATCCGCAGGCGCACCTCGGGATCCGGCGACCACACGCGCTGGGTGATCAGCAGCGAGGGCGAGTGGATCGACAGCACCGGCACACCGGTGCGGCGCGACCAGCGGCGCAGCGCGGAGACGTCCTGGCTGACCGGGTCCGCCCAGACCATCACCTCGACACCGTCGTAGCCGAGGTCGGCGGCCAGCTCGAACGCCGCACCCGCCCGCAACGGCCAGACGGACGCCGTCGAGACGCCTACGGCTATATCTGTCGCGCCCTTCGCGATCTCGCTGCCAGGGCGCGAGTCCCCGAGTGCACTCACGCGGAGAGCCTAAGGGCGCCCTGCCAGCGAGATCGCGAGCCTCCGGCAAAGAGGGCGCGACGGTGAAGTCTCCGTCGCGCTGACGCGCTTTCGGAGACCCGTGTGGTCACCTTCGGCCTGGTCACCTTGGCGCTGGCCCCGAGGCCGCTAGCGCGCGACCAGCAGGAGTGCGGCCGGTGAGACCGTCACCACCAGTCCGACCAGAACCGCGAGCACCAGGGTCTGCAGGTCTTCCGCCTTGCGGATCTTCCGGACGATCCACACCAGCGCGACGATCACCAGCAGCGCGGCGACCAGCGCGGCGGCGGGGATGTTCACCCACAGCCAGTTGAAGCCCAACCAGACCCCGGCGCCGCCGACGACGCCGAGGGCGAGCTGACCGGCCAGCGCCAGCCACTGCTTCCCCGGCGATGCCTTCTCCGCGGGTGCCGGGGGCTCGTCCTCCTCGACGATGTCCTCGGCCGGGTCGTCTTCGTAGTCGTCCTCGTAATCGTCGGCGCGGTAGCCGTAGTCGTCGCGACCGAAGTCCGGACCGCCGTCCGGGTAGGCCGGGTCGGCGAACTCGCGCTCGTACTCGTCGAGGTTGTCCTGCCGGTCGCGGTCGTCGAGCGAATGCGGCGGCACGAACGGCATCGGCGCCGGGTGCCCCATGGTCGGGGGGCCCGCGTCGAACGGGTCCGGTTCGGGGTCGGCGTCCGGTTCGACGGGCGCGGGCACGGGCGGGGGCGGCACCGGCGGGATGCCGCCGATCTCGGTGTCCTCGGACTGCACCTTCTGCCTGCGTTTACGCCATCCCGCGAGGCCTGCGGGCGGTGCCGCCGGCTCGACGGGCGCGGGCGCCTCGGGTTCGGACGCGGTTTCGTCGCCGACCGCGGCGAACTGTTCGGTGCTCGGTTCGGCCTTCGGCTGGGGCGGACGGGCCGCCGGACGGCGGCGCCGCGCCGGCTGGGCCGGCGGCGCCGCGAACGCTCCGCTGGCCATCGGGCCCGGCTGGTCCTGCACGTCGTCGGCCGGGGCGTCGAGGCCGCCGTCGAGTCTCGCCGAGAGTCCCGACGACGGAGGTCCGGCGGGCGGCTCGGGGCGACGGCGGACCGGCGGCACCGCGCCGCGGGTCTCCTCCTGGCCCGCGGGCCGCGGACGGCCACGCGGGGGCAGCCCCTCGGAGTCCGGCGGACGTTGCTGATACCCGGACTGCTCCTGCGGCGGAGCCGGCCGCACGAACTGACCCGACTGCTGCGGCGGACGCTGCTGGTAACCGGACTGCTCCTGCGGCGGAGCGGGCCGCACGAACTGACCCGACTGCTGCGGCGGACGCTGCTGATAGCCGCTCTGTTCCTGGGGCGGGCGCACCGGCGGCGTCTGCCGGGTCGGGGTGGACGCGACGTTCGGCGGCACCGGCAGCGGCGCGGAGTCCTGCTGCGGCGGCGGAAGCGGACGCGCTCCGGAGTCTTGGGGGCGCGAGCGGCGCGGAGGACGGTTGGGCGGCGGCGGGGTGTCGCCGGACACCCTGTCGATGATCGCCTGCGGCGCGGTGTCACTCACCGACGGCGCGCGCCGTCCGCGAGCAGGCTCGGGAGCCTCGTCGTCGTCGGCCGCGCGGCGTCGCCTGCGGCGCCCGCCTTCGGGCTGGGCTCCATGCTGCGCGAGCAGCTCCGCCACGGTCTTCTGCGGCTGGCCGCTCTCTGTCTCGTCCGTCATACCGTGCTGTCCAATGCGCGCTCCAGCCGTTGTGAACCGGCACGCGACGGGGCATCGGCGGCGTCGCGCGCGCTATCCACCGTCATCCGCATTTCCGTCACCTCGTCACCGTGCCCGTTCTCCGTCGACTAAGTCCAGTCGGGCGCTGCCGCCCACAGTCTCGTCCGCACCATTCGAATGGTCCAGCCGTCGAAGGATGACACCTTCTCGCAGCGCCCACGGACAGATCTCCAGTTCTTCCAGGGAAAGCGCCCGCATGGTGGCTTGTGCGACGAGCGCGCCTGCCACCAGCTGATGCGACCTGCTCGCGCTGACCCCCTCGAGTTGTGCCAGGTCATGGGCGGTCATCCGGGAGATGAACGCGATGAGCTGGCGCAACGCGGTGTCGGTCAGGGTACGGCGCACATGCGGCCCGATGGCCGACGGCGCCGCTCCGGTCAGCCGGGCGAGTGACCGGAACGTCTTCGACGTCGCCACGACACGATCGGGTTCACCCAATTTGGCGACCTTCTTCGCGAGCGGGGTGAGTTGTTCTTCGAGCCACGCCGAAGTCGCGATGAGCTCCGACCGGGTCGGCGGGTCGTGCTGGAACCGCGTCCGGGTGGTCCGGCCCGCGCCCAAGGGCAGCGATTCGGCCAGATCCGGCTCTTCGTCGCGGCCCATCGCGACTTCCAGCGAGCCGCCGCCGATGTCGAGCACGAGCAGCTTTCCCGCCGACCAGCCGAACCAGCGGCGGACGGCGAGGAAGGTGAGCCGGGATTCGTCGATCCCGGAAAGCACCTTCAGTTCGACGCCGGTCTGTTCTTGGACCTTCGCCAGCACCTTCGGAGCGTTCTTGGCTTCGCGGACCGCGGAGGTGGCGAACGCCATGACCTCTTCGCAGCCGAGCCGCGCCGCGGCCGCCTTCGCCGATTCGACCGCACGCACCAGACTGTCCGCGCCCGCACGGCTCAGGTCGCCGGTGCGCGTGATCTGCTCGGCGAGCCGGAGGACGGCCTTTTCGGAATGCATCGGGGTCGGGTGGGCGCCACGGTGGGCGTCGACCACGAGCAAGTGGACGGTATTGGAACCGACGTCGAGTACCCCTAGGCGCACGAGCGTCTACGGTACCCGCCCCCACGTCAGGTCACGAAACCGTAACCGTGATCTGTGTCTCTTGGCCGAGCGCTGACGAAAACCTGCCGAAGGGGCGCCGGATCGCACACCAGGTGAAGCTGGGTGTGGAGGCGCCCCTTCATCAGGTTTCCGTGGGCCTTCGGCCCAAAGAGGGCGCTCGACGGTGAAGTCTTCGTCGGGCGCGGAGCGCCCTTTGGAAGACCCCTCGGTCAGCCGAGCATCGGTGATTTACGTCTCGAACTTGTAGCCGAGGCCCCGGACGGTGACCAGGTGCCGGGGCGAACCCGGGTCCGGTTCGATCTTCGACCGCAGGCGCTTGACGTGGACGTCGAGGGTCTTGGTGTCGCCGACGTAGTCCGCGCCCCACACCCGGTCGATCAGCTGACCGCGGGTGAGCACACGGCCCACATTGCGCAGCAGGTACTCGAGCAGATCGAACTCCTTCAGCGGCAAGGAGACCTCCTGACCGTCGACGGTCACCACGTGCCGCTCGACGTCCATGCGCACCGGCCCGGCGGTCAGCACGAGCGGGGCCAGATCGCCTTCGGAGCCCGGCTCGCCGCCGCGGCGCAGCACCGCCCGCACCCGCGCGATGAGCTCACGGGCCGAGTACGGCTTGGTGACGTAGTCGTCGGCGCCGAGTTCCAGCCCGACGACCTTGTCGATCTCGCTGTCGCGCGCGGTCACCATGATCACCGGTACCGCCGAACGCTGCCTGAGCTGCTTGCAGACGTCGGTGCCGCTCATACCGGGGAGCATGAGGTCGAGCAGGACGATGTCGGCGCCGTTGCGGTCGAACTCCTCGAGTGCCTGCTGCCCCGTCACGGCGACGGCGGCGGTGAAGCCCTCTTTGCGGAGCAAGAACGCGAGCGGGTCGGCGAACGACTCTTCGTCCTCGACGATGAGAACCCTCGTCACAGGTTTCCTCCATGGTCGGGGCTTTCTTGCCCTGTTGCCACGAGACGGGGTGTCCGCTCGGGGGTCTTTTCCGGCCGGGACGCCGGCGGAGCCTGTTTCACGGGCGCGGCCGGTTCGGCGGGGATGTGCGCGGGGATGCGCAGGGTGAAGGTCGACCCGGTGCCGGGACGGCTCCACAGGCCGACCGAACCGCCGTGGTTGGCGGCCACGTGCTTGACGATCGCCAGTCCCAGCCCGGTGCCGCCGGTCGCCCGCGACCGTGCCTTGTCCGCGCGGTAGAACCGCTCGAAGACACGCTGCTGCTCGTCCTCGGCGATGCCGATGCCGCGGTCGGTCACCGCGATCTCGACCTTCCCGTCGACCAGCCGCCTGCTGATCGACACCGGGCTGCCGGCCGGCGAGTACGCGACGGCGTTCTCCAGCAGGTTCGACAGCGCGGTGACCATCAGCGTGCGGTCACCCTCGATGAGGAGTCCGCTGGCGGAGTCGGTGGTGATGGTGATCTCGGCGGATTCCGCCGACAACGTCGTCCGGCCGAGCGCCTCGCGGACCACGGCGTCGACCTCGACCACGTTCAGGTCGGGCAGCCGCTCGGCGCCCTGCAGCCGCGACAACGCGATCAGTTCGGTGACGAGCTGGCCGAGCCGCGTCGATTCGCGGAGGATCTTGCCGCCGAAACGGCGTACCTCTTCCGTGTCTTCCGCGGCGTCGAGGACGGCTTCGGTGAGCAGCGCGATCGCGCCCACCGGCGTCTTCAGTTCGTGACTGACGTTCGCGACGAAGTCCCGCCGGACGGCTTCGAGGCGGATCGCCTCGGAGTGATCGACAGCCTCGACCACGGTGAACCCGTCGCCGAGCGGGCGGACCTCGCCGAGGACGGCCTCGGGCTGGCGGCCCCTCGCCTCCAGCGGGGACAGGTCGATCTCCATCGGCTCGTCGGTCTCGACCACCTGCTCGGCGGCCTTGCGTGCCCGCGGATCGGCCTGGTTGACCTTCACCAGTCCCAGCTCGTAGGCACGCGGGTTGTGCAGGACCATGTCGCCGAACTTGTTGAGGACGACGACGCCGTTGTTGCTGGACCGCACGAGGCGTTCGAGCAGTTCGGCCACGGTGGGCCCGGTCGGTCGCCGCTCCTCGCGGCGGGCGCGGCCCCTCGCGATCAGGAAGCCGAAAACCACACCGACGATCAGTCCGCCGACGGCCAGGGCGAGTGCAACAGGCGTGGTCACAGGGGAATCGTAAGCGCGCGGGTAGCGTTTTGGCCTAGTCCCGGCCGCGTACTCGTGATGCCTATGACACCTGGGGGCACCCTGTTCGCCTGCGGGTCAGCCGCCGTTCACGTGGCCGATCCTTGGCCGAGATCTCCTGGGTGAGGCGGGTCACCCGAAACGGGGATGCCGGCGGCGGCCAATGCCCGGATCCCGACCTTCGTCGGGATCATCCGGGCGGTGTCCTTCCCACTCACAGGCGAATAGCGACGTTCCCGTCACGGCTGCCGGGGATTGTTGGAAGACTGTCGCCGTGGAACTCGTCAGTGACATCTCCCTGATTCGCGGAGAAGAAGAGCTGTTCGACCGGACGGCTCATCTGTTCGTCGCGGCGACCGACATCGCGTGCGCGGCCGACGACCTCTACACCTGGGCGCTTTCCCGGCCGTCGCTCACGCGGCAGGGCGAACGGCTCGTGCACGACAAGCGGATCCGCAAGCTGTACCGCCCCGGCGTCCTGCTGAACGAGCAGACCGCGCAGCACCTGCACCGCCTGTCCGGGCTCGGCGCGCAGATCCGGATCGGCACCGAGGAGATCAACGAGACGATCCTGCTCGACGAGCGGGTCGCGATCATGGCGGGCGACGAGGGCAAGGCGGTGCGCTCCTACAGCGTCATCTCGCGGCCCGAGCTGGTCCAGGGCATCCTGTCGCTGTTCGAAACCGCTTGGCTGGCGTCCACCACCCTGGAGACGTTCGACGCGCGGTTCGCCGACATCCGGATGGAGGCACCGCAGATGCTCGAGTTCCTGACCACCGGCTGCAAGGACGAGAAGGCCGCGAAGAGCCTCGGCATGGGCGTGCGCACCTATCAGCGGCGCGTCTCGGAGCTGCTGGTCGCGCTCGGCGTGACGTCGCGGCTCCAGGTCGACGCGCGGGCGCGGGAACTCGGCCTCTTGTGAGGCGCTGGGCGGGATTGGCCGTGCTGCTCGCGCTCGCGGGCTGCACCACCACGATCTCCGGCGCCGCCCAGCCCGAACCGGAGAGCCCGCCCTCGAACCTCGCCCTGGTCGACCCGGCGCGGACGGCGTCGGTGCTCACGGCGGTGAAGACGGCCACCGAAGCGGTGTTCTCCTACGACAGCACGGCCGTGCCCGCTTATGAGAAGGCGATCGCCGACAACCTGACGCCGGGCGCGCGCGACGAGCTGGCGAAGCTGTTCGCCGAAGTCCGGAACTCGGCGGAGCCGATCAAGCTCGTGACGCGGGTGATCGTCTCGGCCGCGGTCGAGCAGACATCGGACAAGGCGCGGGTGCTGACCGTGCTCGATCAGAGCAGTACCAGGGCGGGTGCCACCAGCAAGGGCATCGCTTCGGTGCTGCTCGCGACCGTGCGCGAGGGCGACCGCTGGCGGATCGGCAAGGTCGAGGTGAACCCGGCCGCGCCCTCGCCCGCGGCGGAGAAACCGGGCGCGGGTGACCGGGTGATCGCGCGGGTCCGGGACTCCGCCCGTGAAGGTGCCCTGCGCGCCGCGGAAGCCCTGCTGAACGTGGACCCGGCCGACCCCGAAGGCACGTACGCCCGCTACGAGTCCGTGTCGACAGGGCAGCTGCTGACCCAGTTCCAGCAGGACAAGGCGGCGCGGCTGAACCAGATCCGCTCCGGGAGCGCGAAGGCGTCGATGGCACCGAACCCGGTCGCCGCGGTCATGGAGGTCGTGGACGACAAGGCGAGCGTGCTGCTCCACGCGACGTCGGACGTCACGGACGCGGCCGGGCAGGCGACGAAGAAGTACCTGCCGATCGTCCTGCGCCTCCAGCGGCTGCCCGAGGGCTGGAAGGCCGCCGGGATCGAGATGGTCCAAGCCCTCCCCTGACGCGATTCGGCACCTGCTTGCGATGGTTCGAAGTGCGAACGATCGCAAGCAGGTGCCGAATTGCGAGGGGTCAGCGGCCCTGGTTCGCCACGGCGGCCGCGGCTTCCTTGGCGGCCTCCGGGTCCAGGTAAGTCCCGCCGGCGGTAACCGGCTTGAGGTCTTCGGTGAGGTCGTAGCGCAGCGGGATGCCGGTCGGGATGTTGAGCCCGGCGATCGCGTCGTCGGAGATGCCGTCGAGGTGCTTCACCAGCGCCCGCAGCGAGTTGCCGTGCGCGGCGACCAGCACGGTCTTGCCCGCGCGCAGATCCGGCACGATCGCGGACTCCCAGTACGGCAGCAGCCGCGCGACGACGTCCTTGAGGCATTCGGTCAGCGGGGCGGCGTCACCGAGGTCGGCGTAGCGCGCGTCGCCCACCTGGCTGAACTCGTCGGCCGGGTCGATGGGGGGCGGCGGAGTGTCATAGGAGCGGCGCCAGAGCATGAACTGCTCCTCGCCGAACTCGTCCAGGGTCTGCTTCTTGTTCTTGCCCTGAAGCGCGCCGTAGTGCCGCTCGTTGAGGCGCCAGTCGCGCTTCACCGGGATCCAGTGCCGGTCGGCGGCGTCGAGCGCCAGGTTGGCGGTCGAGATCGCCCGGCGCATCAGCGACGTGTGGACGACGTCCGGCAGCAGACCGGACTCCGCGAGCAGCTGCCCGCCCTTGCGCGCCTCCTGCTCGCCCTGCGCCGACAGCGGCACGTCCACCCATCCGGTGAACAGATTTTCGGCGTTCCACGTGCTCTGCCCGTGACGCAGCAGCACCAGAGTCCCAAGCTCAGCCATGGGGTTCAGCCTGCCAGAGTGGGCGGAAGCGCCGGCCAGAGGGCCGCGCTTGACCTTGTTTCTACGGAGAGTGCGTTACCCGCGAGTAACACCTTCACCCGTCCAGAAGACGGGTTGCCAACAAGTCCTGATCCCCCGAAATCAGGCTGCACTCCGTTATCCCGACTTTCAAAGTTCACTCTAACGGAGTAACCAGTAGTCTTGTGATTACAGGTGGAGATCTGACAGGTTGACTACGTCCCGCGCGGCCGGATTCCACGCACTCCCCGGCTCGACGCGGGTGACGACCGCGACTCGTCTCCCCCCTGCCGAGTCGCGGCGCCCGCCGGCCCCGTTGGCATCCCCCTCGTCACCGGGTCCACCTTGGCGGGAACTTCAGCGGGGCGGCTCGAGATCGCGACTCCCCCCTCCCTCGAGCCGTCCCGCCTGTTCTCCTCAGTCCAGCGGGGGCGCGGACGGCAGATCCGAAGCGGTCGCCATCGCGGGTTCCGCCGGGCGGCGCCGCTTGCGCAGCCACCACACCAGCGCGGCCGCGGGAACACCGAAGACCAGCAGGAAGGGCGCCATCGCGCCGATCACGGTCAGCAGGCCGCCACCGAAGGTCAGGAACGCGTCCCAGCCGTCGGCCAGTCCGCCGAAGAACCCGCTTCGGGACTCCTCCTCCGCCGCCGCGACCGTCTCCGCCTTCACCTGCAGCGAGATCGTCGACATGGCGACACTTCCGGCGAGGCTTTCGCGCCGCTTCTGGAGCGACTCGAGCTCCGCCTCCCGGCTCGTCAGCTCACTCTCCACGGAGGCGATCTCCGAAACCGACGTCGCCTTCGCGAGCAGCGCACGGATGCGCTCGACGCTCGCCCGCTGGGTGGCCAGCCGCGAGTCGACGTCGACCATCTGCTCGGTCACATCCGTCGCGGTGACCTCGCGTTTCACCTGCTTGCCCAGCTTCCCCAGCTGGTCCAGCACGCCGTCGAGACGCTCGGAGGGCACGATGACGTTGACCGACGCCCGCTTGTCCTGGGTGCTCTCCTGCCCGGTGTAGCCGGCGGCGCCCTGGGTGATGACGCGCACCTGCGAGATCACGTCGGCGACGTTCGGCGCGGTGAGCTCCAGGCTCGCCGTGCGCACCAGCTTGCGGTCGGTGATCCCCGGCTGCCCCGCGGGCGCCGGGGCCTTGTCCGAACCCGCCTTGCCCGCGCTGTCGGTGCTCTCTTTGCTCGGCGCCCCCTGGTTCGGCGCCGCTTGCCTGGTGTCGGCCGACATCGGCATCGCGGCGGATTCGCCGCCGGAATCGTTCGCCGAGCAGCCCGCCAGCGCCAGCACGATGCCGGCGGCGGCGACCCATCTCACTCCGTTGCGCATCAAACCTTCTCCCTCCAGTGATGCGAAGAGAGACGGAGCCGGATCCGGTGCCGTTGCACCGTTCGGGTCACGAGTCGGTCAAGGCTCCCGGTTCGTGCCCGTTCGAAGGCTCGACGAGATGTTTGAACGCCTGCAGGTTCGCCAGCGACTCGCCGCGGGAGACGCGCCAGTCCCATTCGCGTTTGATCGATTCGGCGAATCCGAGTTCCAGCAGCGTGTTGAAGTCGCCGTCGGCGGCCTCCAGCACCTGCCCGAGGATCTTGTCCAATTCGGTTTCGGTCACGGTGTCCAAACCGAACCGTCCGACCAGGTAGATGTCGCCGATCGCGTCCACGGTGTAGTGCACGCCGTACAGTTTCGCGTTGCGGCGCAACAGAAAACGATAAACGTCCTCATGGGACTCATCGGGACGCCGGCAGACGAAGGCTTCGACGGCGAAAGCGTGGTCCCCGGCGACCAGCCAGCAGTTGGTCTGCAGCTTCTTGGTACCGGGCAACGTGACGAAGTACTTTCCCTCACCACGCCTTTGGTATTCCAGGCCCGCATTGTCCAAAGAGGACCGCAGGATCTCGTCGAGTGTCAAACCGCCACCTCCGCGCGCTGTTCGAGGGCACGCCGGAACGCGCCGGTCGCTTGAGCGTACGTGTCCAGCAGCCGGTCCGTCGTGCGGCGCCAGGAGAAGCGTCGCGCGTGGACGACGGCGTTGGCCGAAAGTTCGGCACGCCAGCCGGGCCGCAACGCGACGTTCGCGAGCGCGCCCGCCCAGTCCTTCGCCTCGTGCGAAGGCACGAGCAGCCCGGAAACCCCGTGCGGCACCGCGACCGGCAGACCGCCGACCTCGGCCGCGATCACCGGCGTCCCACAGGCCTGCGCCTCAAGGGCGACCAGTCCGAACGACTCGTTGTAACTCGGCACGGCGACGATGTCGGCCGCCCGGTAGACGTTGACCAGCGACCGGCCGGGCTGAGGCGGCATGAACCGGGTCTGCTCCTCGATCCCGAGTGAGACGGCCAGTTCGCGCAGGGCCTGCGGCTGCTCCAGACCGGTCCCGGACGGCCCGCCGACGATCAGCACCACCAGCCGTGACGCCAGCTCCGGCCGCTCGCGCAGCATTTCGGCCGCGGCCAGCAGGAGGACGTCCGGCGCCTTCAACGGCTGGATCCGGCCCGCGAAGGCCAGCACGATCGCGTCCTGCGGCAGGCCCAGCGCCCGGCGCGCGTCCTGCTGGGAGCCGGGCGTGAAGCGGTCGAGGTCGACGCCGGGCGGGATGGCGTGCACGGCGCGCGGGTCGGCGTCGTACAGCTCGATCAGCTCGCGGGCCTCGACGCGGGTGTTCGCGACCAGGCAGTCCGCCTCCTCGACGACCTGCTCCTCGCCGATCACGCGGGTGCGCGGCTCGGGGGTGTCGCCCTCGGCCAGCGCGGCGTTCTTGACCTTGGCCAGGGTGTGCGCGGTGTGCACCAGCGGCACGCCCCAGCGGTCGCGGGCCAGCCAGCCCGCCTGGCCCGAGAGCCAGTAATGCGAATGGATGAGGTCGTAGTAGCCCGGCTCGTGGAACGCCTCGGCCCGCAGCACCCCGGCGGTGAACGCGCACAGCTGCGCGGGCAGCTCGTCGCGTCCCAGCGGCTCGAACGGCCCGGCCGGGATGTGCCGGACCAGCACGCCGGGCGCCAATTCGGCGACCGGGGGCTGATCCGAGGAGGTCGCCCGCGTGAACACCTCGACCTCGACGCCGCGGCGGGCCATCTCGGTGGCCGTCTGGCTCACGTAGACGTTCATCCCGCCGGCGTCGCCGGTACCCGGCTGCTCGAGCGGAGAGGTGTGCAACGACAGCACCGCGACGCGCCTGGGCGCGGCATCGAACCCGTGCAGAGGGATCGTCACCTGGTCAACACTCCCGAAGTCCTACTGATCGGCGAACCCGCGCAGCAGATCACCGAACTCGTCCGCCGCTTCGGCGAACGGCAGATGCCCCACCTCAGGTAGCCAACGCATGGCAGCCCCCTGAATCTTCCCCGCCGCGTATTCCGCCGACGTCGGATCGATCACAGCGTCCGCGAGACCATGGACGATAAGTGTCGGTTTGTCCAGATCGCGAAGTACGTCCTCGCTCCCGACGTCGCGCCGGAACAGCGCGGAGCGCACCGAGGGCGGGGTCGAAAGACAGGCGCCGAGCAAGGACTGGGCGAGTGTGCCGGACACCGGGGCGGCGGTCATCCGCTCGCTGAACTGCACCAACGCGGGAATCGCGACCGCGGGATCGTCCGACAGCACCGCCGGGATGGCGTCGCGCATGGCGGGCCCGACCTTGCCGCCGGGCCGGTTCTTGCCGATTTCTGTGATAGCGCCCACAAGTACGACCCCGCCGAGCCGTGAGGAGCCGTGCACCCGGAGGTAGTCGGTGATGACCAGCCCGCCGTAGGACCAGCCGACGACGATCGCGTCGTCGCCGGCGAAGTCGAGAACGGAAGCGAGATCCTCCGCCCAGACCCGCGGATCGTCGTAGCCGGCGGAGGGCACCTCGGAGTCCCCGTGACCGCGCAGGTCCATCGCGACCAGGCGGAACCGCTCACTGAGCGCGGGGTCCGCCAGCTGCGGCGCCCAGGCCCGGCCCGACTGGGCCCAGCCGTGCACGAACACGATCGGACGGGTGTTCTCGGCGCCCTCGACCCACAAACCGATGCGGGTCCCGCCGTAGCCGACTACCTCGGTCTTCATATCCGCAGCCTATGAGGTCCCGCACGCAAGGGGCTCAATGCGCTTTCATCTTTTGAAGTCGCGCGCCGGCCGCGAGGCCCCGCGAACGTGGCTGCGGGCCGCCCTTCCAGGGAACCGCCGCGCTCAATGCCAAGTCACGGCCCGTAGACACGTTCGCGGTCGCGCGATCATTTGACAGCCGAAAGGGCCTTCCAGGACTTCCAGTCGTAGAACCAGTTCTTGACGTCCGATTTGGTCGGGCTGCCCAGTTTCGAACCGGTGATCTCGACCGGGTCGCCGATGAGCGCCGAGTCGAAGTACTTCTTCGCGTCCGCTTCGAGCAGGTTCACGCAGCCGTGCGAGGTGTTGGCCTTGCCGATGTTCGCCGCGTTGTCCTGGTTCTCGTGGATGTACTCGCCGTTGTTCGAGATCCGGCAGGCCCACTTCTTGTTGACGTTGGTGTAGCCGTAGCGCGCGTTGTCGAACCGCGCCGTCGGCTCCTTCGTCATCACGATGAAGGTGCCGTTGGGGGTGTTCCGCTGGACGTCGCCGTCGAGGCCGTTCGAGCACGGGTAGCTCGCCGACTCCGCGCCGCCGCGGTAGACCTTCATGACGTGGTCCGGGGTGTTGACCTTGACCACCTGGTTACGGCCGATCTTGAACTTGGTGGTGACGTCGGCCTTGCCGTACGCGCCGCCGCCGAGCGCGACGCCGTAGAGCTTCGCCTCGACGTTGACCGTGATGTTGGCGGGCCAGTACTCCTTGGGCCGCCAGTCGACCTGGGTGTCCGACAGCCAGCCCCAGGAGCCCTCGACGTCCTTGTCGGTCTTGACCTTGAGCGCCTTCTCGGCGGCCGCCTTGTCCTTGACCGGGGACGCGAACTTCACGCTGATCGGCATCGCGACGCCGACCTCGGCGTCGTCGGCCGGGTTCAGCGTGGCGCGGACCTCCTTGGCGGGCTTGATCGTGGTGAAGCTGCCCTTGAGCTCGGCGGGCTTGTTGTCGCTGCCGGTGGCCTTCGCGGCGTAGGTGTACGTCTTGCCGTAGCCGAGGGCCTCGGAGCTGGTCCAGGTGAGCCCGTCGGCGGAAAGCTCGCCCTTGACCTCCTTGCCACCGTCGCCGGTGACCTTGACCTCGGTGAGCTTGCCGTCGGCGACCTTCACCACGACCGGCGTCACCACGGAGGCGTCCTTGGCGTCGGCGGCGGGTTCGGCGGTGATCTTGGCGACCGGGGCGGCTTCCTGTTCCCCGCCACCACCGCTGCCTTCCGGCTTGGCGTTGCCGCCTTCCTCGCTGGAGCAGGCGGCGGCCAGCATGGCCGCTCCCGCGGCGAGCGCGGCCTTGAACACCGTGCGCCGTTCGATCACCGTGTACCTCCCATGAAGATCCCCGTCTCCCCGCGAGCTTCTACCCGCTCAGCGCTGGGAACCTCTCCGACGTTACCCGCGGCGACGGAACTCACCCTCACCACTCACGGGGATAGACGCACGAAGACGGGGTGGGGTTGTTCACCCTCCCGCAATTCGTCACCTCCTTGCGGTCTTTGCGAGTGCAAGGACCGCAAGGAGGTGCCGAATTGCGCGGGCTAGAGCGAGCAGTTGATGAGCAGCGGCTCCGGGTGCAATGACACGCCGAAGCGAGCCTCGACGCCGTCGCGCACTTCGCGCGCCAAAGCGAGGAGGTCCTCGGTCGAGGCCTTGCCCCGGTTCGTGAGCGCGAGCGTGTGCTTCGTCGACAGCGAGACCCGGCCGCCGGGCCCTTCGTGGCCCTTCCCGAACCCGGCCCGCTCGATCAGCCACGCCGCGGACAGCTTCGTGCCGCCGGGCGCCGGGTACTGCGGCACGCGCACGTCCTCGCCGACGACGTCCACGATCCCCGCCAGCACCTTCGCCAGCCGCGCCTCCCCGATGATCGGGTTGGTGAAGAACGAGCCCGCGCTCCACGTGTCGTGATCGTCGGCGTCCAGGACCATGCCCTTGCCGCGACGCAGCCTGAGGACCGCCTCACGTGCTTCGGCCGCCGGGACCCTGTCACCGATTTCGACGCCGAGCGTGCGGGCGAGTTCGGCATAGCGGATCGGGGCGGAGAGGCCGTCTTCGGTGACCTTGAAGCGCACTGTGAGCACGATGCCCGCGTCGGTCCCCTTCAGGATCGACGTGCGGTAGCCGAAGCCGAGTTCTTCGGCGGTCAACGTGCGGATCTCGCGGCCGGCACGGTCGTAGAGGTCGACCGAGACCAGAGACTCGGCGACCTCGCAGCCATACGCGCCGACGTTCTGGATCGGCGTCGCACCGACCGAACCGGGGATCCCGGAGAGGCATTCGAGTCCGCCGACGCCTTCGGCGACCAGGCCCTCGACGAAACCGTCCCAGTTCTGGCCCGCCGCGACCTCGACGAGGTCTCCGTCACGTGTCCAGCCGGTGTTGCCGACCTTCAGCACCGCGCCCTCGAAGCCGTCGTCGGCGACTACGAGGTTCGAACCGCCGCCGAGCAGCAAGACCGGCTCGCCCGCTTCGTCGGCTTCGCGGACCGCGTCGACCAGGGCCTGCACGGTCTTCGCCTCGGCATAACGCCGTGCCGGACCGCCGAGCCGCAACGTGGTGTGATCGGCGAGGGCGGCGTGCTGGGTGGGAGTTTCGGCAGTGCTCACGCCCGTGAACGGTACTGTCTGGCGCCATGGCCTCCCGTATCGAGCACCGATCGGCGTACTCCGCAAACCTCGCGACCACGTTCGAAGCGGTCGCCGGCGAGGCCGCGCTGCGGGCCAGGCTCGAGCAGATCGGCGGCGACGACGCGGAGCTGCTGGAGTACGCCCCGGCCGGGGACGGGGTGCGCTACAAGCTGCGTCAGGGCATCAGCTCGGACAAGCTCCCGTCGGCCGTGCGGACGCTGCACCGGGGAGATCTGATCGTCGAGCGCGAGCAGACCTGGAAGGCCGCTGGGGCCGGTTACACCGGCACGGCGACGGCGTCGGTCTCGGGCGTGCCGGGTGAGATCACCGCGAAGACGTCGCTGACCGGCGAAGGCGAGCGGACGACGCTGGTCAACAGCGGCGAGGTCAAGGTGCGGATCCCGTTCGTCGGCGGGAAGCTGGAGAACGTGATCGCCGAACAGGTCACCAAGCTGCTGGAACGCGAGGCGGAATTCGTCGCGAAGTGGCTGACCGAGCGCTGAAACCGGTCGGGGCGCCGACACGGGGGACGACCAACCCCAACCGGCTCCGCCGCGTGGACCGGTGGCTCGCGGGCGACCCGGACGTGACGCGGCTGCTGCACCGCGCGGACGAGCCGCTAGTGGTGGATCTCGGCTACGGTGCCTCACCGGTGACCACGGTCGAGATGGCGCGATGGCTGCGCTCCGTCCGCCGTGACGTCCGCGTGCTGGGCCTGGAGCTGGACGCCGAACGGGTCGCCGTCGCGCAATCCGCCGTCGACAAGCCTTGGCTGGACTTCCGGCGCGGCGGCTTCGAACTCGCCGGGACGCGGCCGGTGCTGGTGCGCGCGTTCAACGTGCTGCGCCAGTACGACGAAGCCGAGGTCCCGGGTGCCTGGTCGCTCATGCTGGACGCGATGACACCGCGCGGACTCCTCGTCGAAGGCACCTGTGACGAGATCGGACGGCTGAGCACCTGGGTCACGGTCGGGCACGACGGGCCACGCACCCTGACCTTGTCGGTCCATCTCGCCAGCCTGGAACGTCCGTCCACAGTGGCCGAACGGCTGCCCAAGATTCTCATCCACCGCAACGTTCCCGGCGAACGCGTCCACGAACTACTGTCCACTCTGGACACTTGCTGGGCGACGGCCGCGCCGCATCAGAACTTCGGCGTCCGTGCCCGCTGGTCGCATACCGTCCACCTGCTCACCGCCCGCGGCTGGCCGGTGCTGAACCGGCCGTCGCGGTGGCGGCTCGGTGAACTCACCGTGCCGTGGTCCTCGGTGGTCCCCGGCTAGGGCGTGCCCTGGGAATTCACCGGCCGAACCCCGCTCCGTCACCCCAAAGCGACCTGCGGTGATCACCATGGAACCGTGGAACTGCTGGAGTACGTCACCGGGCTGCTCGAGGGCACGCTGGGATCACCCTGGCTGTGGGTGATCGTGTTCCTCGTGTCCGGGTTGGACGCTCTTCTTCCGTTCATGCCGAGTGAGACCACCGTCATCACCGTCGCCGTCCTGATCGGCACGGACTTCCCTCAGCTGGCACTGCTCGCGTTGGTCGCCGCGCTCGGGGCCTGGCTGGGCGACTGTCTCGGCTACACCATCGGCGCCGCCGCGGGCCCGCGGGCACTCGCCCGTCTGCAGCGCGGCCCGGACGGGGTCCGGCGCTACGAATGGGCGAAGATCCAGGTGCGGCGCAACGCCGTCCTGCTGATCCTCGCCGCCCGCTACCTGCCCGGCGGTCGCGTCGCGAGCGGGCTCGCCAACGGCAGCCTCGGCTACCCACCGCGCAAGTTCGTCCCGCTCGACGCCCTCGGCGCGGGCATCTGGGCGGTGTACAGCGTCCTGATCGGTCTTGTGGGCGGAGCGGCCTTCGCGGACGAACCGGAGAAGGGCCTTCTGCTGTCCTTCGCGCTCGGCCTGCTGCTGGTCTCGGCGATCGAGATCGGGCGGCGGATCCGCGTCCGCATCCTGACCCGGCGCCGCGCGGCGGCCGAGACCAGCGACAATGGTGTATGTGTCGAACCCTGAACGTCGCTATGTGATCTCCTTCGGCTGCCCTGACCGCACCGGCATCATCGCCCGCATCTCGGGTTTCCTCGCCGAGCACGGCGGTTGGATCGTCGAGGCGGCGTACCACACGGACCCGGACACCGGCTGGTTCTTCACCCGCCAGGTCGTGCGCGCCGACTCACTCCCGTTCGACGCCACCGAACTGCGCACCCACTTCGCCGACGTCGCGAAGTCGCTTTCGACCGAGTCGAGCTGGCAGGTCACCGACACCGGCGAGCGCCGTCGCGCGGTGATCCTCGTCTCCAAGGCCGGGCACTGCCTCTACGACCTCCTCGGCCGTGTCGCGTCCGGGGAACTGGACGTCGACGTCGCCGCCGTCATCGGCAACCACGCGTCGCTGGGCGACATCACCCGCGCACACGGCATCCCGTTCCACCACGTCCCGTTCCCCGCCGGCGATGCCTCGGCGAAGGCGGCCGCCTTCGCCGAGGTGCGGAAACTCGTCGACGAGCACGACCCGCACGCCGTCGTCCTCGCCCGGTTCATGCAGGTCCTGCCCCCGGAGCTGTGCGAGGCATGGGCCGGGCGCGCGCTCAACATCCACCACAGCTTCCTGCCGTCGTTCGTCGGCGCGCGGCCGTATCACCAGGCCCACGCGCGCGGGGTGAAACTCATCGGCGCGACCTGCCACTACGTCACCGCCGACCTCGACGCGGGCCCCATCGTCGACCAGGACGTCATCCGCGTCGACCACGGCGACTCGGTCGAGGACATGGTCCGCAAGGGCAGCGACATCGAGAAGGTGACATTGGCGCGCGGGCTGCGGTGGCATCTCGAGGGCCGCGTGCTGGTGCACGGGAACCGGACCGTCGTCTTCTAGTGGTTCACTGTGGTCATGGGGACCTCAGAGATCAAAGTGATCGAGACGCACGAAGCGCTGCGTGAGCACCTCGGCCACCCGGCCGAGAGGACCAAAGGGAAGATCATCCCCTTCCTCGATCAGCACGCGCGCACGCTGATCGAACACTCGCCGTTCTACCTGCTGGCGACGGCCTCGTCCGACGGGACCTGTGACGTCTCCCCGCGCGGCGACCCGGCCGGTTCCGTGAAGGTGCTCGACGACAAGACGCTGGTGCTGGCGGACCGGCCGGGCAACAAGCTGCTCGACAGCCAGACCAACATCCTCGACAACCCGCACGCCGGGCTGCTGTTCCTGGTGCCGGGGATGAACGAGACGCTACGGATCAACGGCCGCGCGAAACTGATCGCGGACGCGCCGTTCTTCGACGACCTCGTGGTCAAGGGAAAGCGGCCCGCGCTGGCGATCCTGGTCGAGGTCGAAGAGCTGTACCTGCACTGCGCCAAGGCTTTCCTGCGGTCCTCGCCGTGGAAGCCGGACACCTGGCCGGAGCGGGCCGGCCTGCCGACCGCCGGTCAGATCTTCCGCGACCAGATGAAGCTGGACGTCACGGTGGAGGCGCTGGACGCCGCGCTGACCGAAGGTGCCCTCACCACGCAGTACTGAGCCCCTGCGCGTGCGATGAAGGGGCCTTTCATCGCAAATTTTGCGATGAAAGGCCCCTTCATTGCAGCGGGAACGGGTCAGACGCGGACCAGCATCTTGCCGGTGTTCGCCCCGTCCAGCAGGTCCAGGAAGGCCTGCGGCGCATTGCGGATACCGTCCACAATGGTCTCGGAGTACTTGAGTTCACCGGAGGCGACGAGCGGCGCGACCTCCTTGACGAACTGCGGCTGCAGTGCGAAGTGGTCGCCGACCAGCATGCCGCGCATGGTGAACCGCTTCGCGATGATCGACGCGAGGTTGCGCGGCGCCGCGGCCGGTTCGGTGTTGTTGTAGACCGAGATCATCCCGCAGATCGCCATCCGGCCGTGCAGGTTGATCGAGTCGATGGCCGCTTCGAGGTGCTCGCCGCCGACGTTGTCGAAGTACACGTCGATGCCTTCGGGCGCCGCCGCGCGCAGCTGCTCGATCACCGGGGCGTCCTTGTAGTTGAACGCCGCGTCGAAGCCCAGCTCGTCGGTCAGCCACTTGACCTTGTCGTCCGTGCCGGCGCTGCCGATGACCCGCTTCGCGCCCTTCAGCTTCGCCAGCTGACCGACGACGGACCCGACCGCTCCCGCCGCGCCGGACACGAAGACGGTGTCGCCCTCCTTGAACTCCGCGACGTCGAGCAGCCCGGCGTACGCGGTGAGCCCGGTCATGCCGAGGACGCCGAGGTACGCCGTGACCGGCGCGGCCTCGGGGTCGACCTTCACCGCGTGCTTCGCGGCGACGACGGCGTGCGAACGCCAGCCGAGGCCGTGCAGCACGATGTCGCCGGGCTCGAAATCGTCCACGGTGGACTCGAGCACTTCACCGACGGCGCCGCCGTGCATGACCTTGCCGACCTCGTACGGCTCGGCATAGGACTTCGCGCTGCTCATCCGGCCGCGCATGTACGGATCCACGCTCAGCACCTGGTTGCGGACCAGGATCTCCCCTTCACCCGGGACCGGGATCTCGACGTCGGCGATCTCGAAGTTCTCGAGCGTCGGGACACCGTGCGGACGGGAGGCGAGCCGGATCTCGGTTGCGTTCACGAGGTAACTCCAAAGTCTGTAGCCGAAGCGGGGCGATCGCCCCGTATCCATGACCGGTACAACGGGCTAACCGGGGCGACCATTCCGATTGTGGTGAGCGCTACACGACTTCGGCGAGCTTGCCGAGCACTCCCTCGTAGATCCGCTTGAGCCCACCGGGCGCGAAGGTCTTCTCGAAGAAGCCGCCGATGCCGCCCGCGCCGTCCCAGGTCGTCTCGATGCGGACGAGACTGCCGTCCGGCACCTCGCGGACGGTCCAGGTGGTGATCATGCTGGAGTTCGCGTCGGTCTCGACAAGGGTGCCTTCGGACGGCTCGGTCACCGTCGCGGCGACGTCACGCACACGCTTCGACGTCGCCTGCAGCTTCCAGCGCGCCTTCGTGCCCGCGCCGACGCCGCCTTCGGTGACCTCATAGTCGCGGTAGTGCTCTGTCAGCAGCTTCGGCCGGGTTTCGGCGTAGTCCGCGACGAGCGCCCTGACCTTGTCCGCCGGCGCCTCGATGGTGCGCTCCGCGATGGCCGTGACCTTTCCCATCCCACTCCCTTTCACCCGTGTTGCAAGACAGCGTCCACGATTCCACCGCCGCCCGCAGCCGGAGCGGGCGACCCCTCGCGCAAGTACATGAAGGCCCCCTTCCTGTACCTAGGCACAAGGAAGGGGGCCTTCATGTACTTCAGGGTCAGATGAGGGACTTCTCCTTCAGCCAGTCCTTCGCGACGTCGCCAGGCTTCTCGCCGTCCGAGTCGACGCGCTTGTTCAGCTCACGCAGTTGCACGGTGTCGAGGGCCTTGCTCACGGCGTTGACGGCGGCCGCGAAGTCGGCGCCGCGCTCGTCGAGGACCTTCTTGTTCACCGCGGGCACGACGTTCTCGGTCGGCACGATGGCCAGATCGTCCTCCAGCGCCACGAACTGCGGGTCGCCGACGAGCGGGCTCACCGAGTCGACCGGGATGACGGTGACCTTGCCGGACCGCAGTTGTTCGACGCGCGGGCCCGCCTCCTGCACGGTCTGGAAGGTGGCCTTCAGCTTGTAGACGTCCGTGAAGCCCTTGAAGCAGGGAAGCCGCTTCTCGCACTCCGGCCCGCCCGCGACGATGACGTTGTCGACCTTGGACAGGTCGCTGATCTTCGCGAGACCCTTCTCCTTGGCGAGGTCGGCTTTCACGATGTAGGTGTTCTTGTCCTCCGCCGGAGAGTAGTCCAGCAGGCCCACGCCATCGGGCTCGAACAACTTCTTGAGCTGCTCGTGCTCGCCCGCCGCGTCCTTCGCGGCCTCCTTGCCGAAGCCGGTGGTTATAGCGGCGCCCTGGTACTCCGGGACGAACTGGAGTTCGCCGGACTTCAGCGCCGGGTAGATCAGCTCGCGCGAACCGAGGTTCAGCTTGCGGGTGATCGGATAGCCCTTGGCCTCCAACGCGTTCGCGTACAGCTCGGCGAGGATCAGGCTGTCGGTGAAGTTGAAGGAGGCGACCACGATCGGCGTCCCGCCCTTGCTCTGCGCGGCCGGGGCCGCCGCGTCGCCGCCACCCCCGCAGGCGGTCAGACCGAGGACGGCGGCGGCGAGCACCGCGCCCACTCGAACATTCCGTGTCCAGCGCACGTGCACACTCCTATGACTCGTTCAGGGGAATGGACAGTATCTCCGGGTCACGACAGAATCCACATTTTGAGAGTTGCGCCCCTTGTGCTCCCAGAGAACGGAATCCGCCGCCCGATCGGGGTAAGGTCGGCCGGTGCGAGCATCCTCCGTCTTCCCCGTTCACGCCCAGGGCGGACGGCCGCTCTTCGAGTGGCGGTGGGTGGACCGCAACCTCGACGAGATCTTCGAGCGGCTCGGTGAGCACATCACGCTGACCGCGGCGGCGCTCGCCATCGGACTGGTGGTATCGATCGGTGTTTCCGTGGTTTCGCTGCGTCGCCGTTGGTTCTACGTCGTCGCGCTGAGCGCGGCGGGTTCGTTGTACGTCATCCCGAGCCTCGGCGCCTTCGCCGTGCTGGTGCCCTTCACCGGCCTGACGTCCTTCACCACAGCGGTGATCCCGTTGGCCACGTACACGTTGTTGATCCTCATCCGCAACATCGTCACCGGTGTCGAACAAGTGCCCAAGGAAGTCCGCGAAGCCGCGATAGGCATGGGTTTCACGCGTTCGCGATTGCTGTGGCAGGTCGAACTCCCGCTCGCGCTGCCGGTGGTGATCGCGGGCCTGCGGGTCGCGGCGGTGACCACGATCGGGCTCGTGACGGTGACTTCCATGCTCGGCAAGGGTGGTCTGGGGTACTTCATCCGCAACGGGATCCAGACCGCGACGCCGAATCCGACTTCGATCATCGTCGGTGTCGGGCTTTCCGTGGTACTGGCCGTGGTGGTGGATCTGGTGCTGTGGCTCGGTGGGCGCGCGCTCGCGCCGTGGTCGCGGAAGGCGGCGTCGCGATGAGCATCATCGACCAGACCATCGAGTGGTTCGGCGAACCGAACCGCTGGAGCTGGACCGATCCGGCGGGCGTGCCGTACCGGACGGTCGAGCACCTTCAGTTCTCCTTGCTGGCGCTGGCGATCTCGGCCGTGCTGACGATCCCGCCCGCGTTGTGGCTGGCGCATTACCGCCGCGCGCAGTTCCTGGCCACGAGCGTGGTGAACATCGGCCGCGCGATCCCGAGCTTCGGGCTGGTGATCCTGTTCTGGTTCCTGGCTTCCCGGCTCGAAGCCGACACGACGTTCTGGCCACTGATGCTCGCGCTGGTGGCCTTGGCGCTGCCGCCGTTGTTCACGAACACCTACGCGGGCGTCGTCCAGCTGGAGCAGGAAACCGTGGACGCCGCGCGCGGAACCGGTCACCGCGAGTGGCAGATCATGCTGCGCCTGGAGTTGCCGCTCGCGTCACCGGTCATCCTCGCGGGTGCTCGCGTCGCCTTCCTGCAACTGGTGGCGACCGTCGCGATCGGCGCGATCGTCAACGACGGCGGCGGGCTCGGACGGTACATTGTGGACGGTTTCGCACTGGGGGATCCCGGCCACGGAGAAATCCTGGCGGGCGGCATCGCGGTCGTCGTACTGGCTTTGGTGTGCGAAGGAGTCTTCGCACTCGTCACGCGCTGGGTGACTCCACGCGGGCTGGCGATCCAGTCCCGCGCGGAAACCCGTTCCTGAGCGCCGAAACCAAAGCCGCCACCTCCGGTCCCAGCGACCGGTCCACCTCGACAGGGGGCACCAGCTCCCGCAGCCGCCCGTAGGCCGCCCGCAGCCCGGGCGCCCCGTCCCCGGACGCCAGCCACCGCGCCTGCGAACCCGTGATCAGCTCGCACGCCGTGATGGCGAACATCCGCGCACAAGCGTCCCGGAGCTGATTCCCCGCCGCCCAGGCGAACGCCTGCACGTCCTCCTGCCCCGCGGACGTGTCGACGGAACCCAACGTCGCCGGTGCGGCCAGGCGCCGCAGCGCGTGCAGTTCCCCCACCGCGCGTTTGTGCAACGGCACCAGTCCCGCCTGCGGCCCCGGCGCGGGCGTCAGTTGCGCGGGCAACCCGCTGAACCGCTCGTCCAGCAACCGGTGCGTCCGCTGGACGCTCACCTCGCCGAGATGCACCAGCGTCGCCGTCACCGCGTCCATCCGCAACCCGAGTTCGACGGCGTGGAAGCCTGCCGTGGAAACGAATTCACCGTCCAGGAACACCGGCGAGTCGGTCGGCGCCGAACGCCCGAGCACCTCGTCCAGTTCGGCGGCGACCCGCGTCAGATGGGCGATCGCGCGCGGCGCGACCCGCACGGAAACGGGCGCCTGCACGACCTCCGGCCGCTCGACAGAGCCCTGGATCAGCCCGCTCACCTCGAGGAGGACCGAACGGAGAACCTGATCGTCTCCGGCCAGCGAAGGACGATAGACCGCTCGCGGGGCGCCGAGGACGTCGATCGCGATCGCCGCGGCCAGCGTCTGCAGGTCCACGAGCCCGCGGACCTCGGTGAGCGCGAAGGCGGCGAGCGTCTCGGCCAGTGGCGAGCCCTGGATGAGGGTCGCACCTTCCTTGAGGCCCGGCTCGTACGGCTTCGCCAGCACCTCCGACGCGGGTGTCTCGACGCCGTCCACCAGCACGGTCCCGACACCGAGGAAGGTCTGGAACGCGTGCGCCAGCGGGATGATCTCGCCGGCGCTGCCCAGTCCCGTCCTCGGCACGGCAGGGGTGAACCCCTCGTTCAGCCGGTCGACGACGAACGTCACCAGCTCCGGACTCGCACCCGCCTCGGGCGCGAGCAGATCCCGCAGGCGCACCAGCAGAAGCCAACGCACTTCTTCGGCCGAGAGCCAGGGCGGGCCGCCGACGGCACGGCCGATCAGCAGGTTCCGCTGGTGCGCGCTCGATGCGGGCGAAGCGACCCCCGCGAGCCGCCCCATGCCGGTGTTCACCCCATAGACGGGGCGCTCGGTCAGCGCGGCGAGGACACGGGCGCGGTTCTCGCCGAGCCTCGCCAGCAACGCCGGATCGATCTCGAGGAGCCCTGCCTCGAAGGCGGAATCCAGAGCGAAGTCCTTTGTGGACAGCCTCACTCGACGGGACGCGCGAGCCCGTCGATCACCTCGGCACCCGGCAGGGACGCGAGGACCGGGCCCGGGATCAGCAGCTTGCCGCCGCGGATGCCACTGCCGATGACCAGTTCGGGTTCGTCCGCGACACGCTGGTCGATCAGGATCGGCCACGCCTCGGGCAGACCGACCGGCGTGATGCCGCCGTACTCCATGCCGGTGAGCGAGACAGCCTCGTCCATCGGGGCGAAGGAGGCCTTGCGGACGTCGAGACGGCGCTTGATCACGCCGTTCACGTCGGCGCGGGTGGTGGCGAGGATCATCGCGGCGGCGAAGCGGACCTCGCCGGCGCGTTTGCCCGCGACGACGACGCAGTTCGCGGACGCGGAAAGCGGTGAGCCGTATGCCTCGCAGAACGCGGCTGTGTCGGCCAGTTCGGCGTCGATCTCGACGACACCGACGGCGTCCGGATCGGGCAGGGCGGCGAGTGCCTTGGCGACGGGCTCGGCGAGCAGGTCCGTACGGGAGAGGGCGGGGACGACGGTGAGGCTTCCGGCGATGGTCCAGGTGGTCACGCCGCCACGATAGTCACCAGTTGCGGCCGCCGCGCTGGACCTCGATGAGCTTCGGGCGGACGTCCACGAGGTAGACCAGGACCGCGACCAGTGCGGGCAGCCACAGGATCATGCCGCCGCCGTAGAACTGGAAGAAGGTCAGCACCACGGTGGCACCACCGGTGATGAGCATCCAGATGGGCTTGGTCTTCCGATCGGCGGCCGAATACGCGTCCGCGCGCTGCAACAGCGCGTGCACGAAAGCGAACAGCCCCGTCAGCGCGCCGCCCCAATGGATGGCGATGAGGATCCAGGTGGCAACGAACACGAACTCAGCTTACGTCAAACCGGGCGAATACCCCGGCCCCCTGGCACCGAAGCGGGTGCCAGGGGGCCGAGAGTTCACGCGGACCTTTACTTCTCGGTGGTCTTCGGCGCGGTGGCCGGCTTCTTGGCGGCCGGGCCGGAGGTGGCGCGGCGCGCGGTGGTCGTGGTCTTCGGCGCGGTCTTGTTGGCGACCTTGCGCGAAGCCGAGCGGGTCTCGTGCGCGAGGTCGTCACCGATCTCCTCGACCTCGTCGGCGATCTCGCCGGCGACCTCGGTCACCTTGCGGGCGGTCTTCTCGCCCGCCGAGCGGGTGCCCTTGGTGACCTTGCCGAGCACGGTGTCGATGCGCTCACGGGCCTCGGTGGTCGCGTCCTCGACGCGGTCCTGCGCGGTGCTCAGGGCGTCCTCGAGCTGCTCGATGGCCTTCTTGACCTGCGGCTGCGCGGCGATCTTGTCCCACGCCTGCTCACCGGACTCGGCCAGCTTGTTGTACAGCTTCAGCGCGGCCTCGGTGTACTCGTCGATGACCTTGCGCAGCTCGGCCGGGTCCAGCTTCTCGCGGAGACCCTCGACGTCGTGCGGGAGCTCTTCGATGTTCTTGCGGGCGCTCTCGCTGCCCTCGACGACCTTCTCCTTGGCCTTCGACACGGCGTCGACGACGGCCTGGCCGGCCAGGTTGCCGGCGCCGAGGGCGGCCAGCAGCGGGGTGCGGACCTGGTCGAGGGCGGTGTGCTTGCGTTCGGTCTTGGTGGCCGTGGTCATGCTGACTCCTTGGATTCGGCGGCTGGGTTTTCGGTTTTCGCCTGGGCCGCCTGCACTGGTTTCGCGGCGGCGTTCTCGCGGCGGAACGATTCGTAGACGTCGAGCAGGACCTGCTTCTGCCGTTCGGTCAGCTCGGTGTCGGCGCGGATCGCGTCGCCGACCGGGCCGCCCGTGGGCAGATCGAGGATTCCCGCTTGCACGTAGAGCGCCTCGGCCGAGATTCGCAGGCCCTTGGCGATCTGCTGCAGGATCTCCGCGCTGGGCTTGCGGACCCCGCGCTCGATCTGGCTCAGGTACGGATTGGACACGCCGGCGAGTTTCGACAGCTGCCGCAAGGAGATCTTCGCGTTGCTGCGCTGCTGGCGGATGTACTCACCGATGTCGGAAGCGATGTCCGCGACCTTCTCCATCGGTCCGCCCGATGTGGGCTGATCCCGGTCGGTGTCTGACATCGGTCACCTCCTCGCGACGTCTTCGACGCTACGCGCGAGTGCTAGCAATTGCAAGCACTCTGCTTGCAACCATCGGGTGTGTTGGTGCTCACCCGGCTACGGTGAAGGGATGTCGAACGCGACGCGGCTGCGGCGGCGCCTCGTCGAGCATCTGCTCGCCGAGGGCGTACTGCACGACGCGCGCTGGATGACCGCGTTCCGCTCCGTGCCGAGACACGTCTTCCTGCCGCGGTTCTTCGTCCCGGCGCCGAACGGCTGGGCCGCGATCGACAACGGCGACGACGAGTGGCTCAGGCGCGTCTACTCCCCCGGCGTTCTGGTCATCCAGCTCGACGACGATTCCGGGCTCTGGGAACGGGCGCGGTATCTCGGCGCGCAGCCGGGAACGCCGACGAGTTCGTCCAGCCAGCCGTCGATCATGGCGATCATGCTCGAAGAGCTGCGGGTCGCCGACGGGCATCGCGTACTCGAGATCGGCACGGGCACCGGCTACAACACCGCCCTGCTGTGCCATCGGCTCGGTTCCGGGCTCGTGTACACAGTGGACATCGACCCGGAGCTGGTCGGCGCCGCACGCGAGCGGCTCGCGGAGATCGGGTACGCGCCTTCGTGCGCGGCGGCCGACGGCGCCGAAGGATTCCCGGCGGGCGTGCTCTACGACCGGGTGATCTGCACGTGCTCGGTGTCGTCGATCCCGCCAGCGTGGCTGGAGCAGACCGTGCCGGGCGGGCTGATCGTCACCACGCTGAACCGGCCGATCGGTGGCGGGCTCGTCCGGATCGTCGCGGGTGAAGGCGCGACGGGACACGGGCGGGTGCTCGCCCGCGACGGTCGCTTCATGCCGCTACGCGCGCACCGGTTCAAGCAGTCGAAGGTGCCGGACGACGACGTCGCCTGGCGGCCGGCCCGGCTGCCGATGGAAGTGCTCACCGAAGTCCGAAGCCGCTTCGAGTTCTTCGCCGGGCTCCATCTCCCGGGCGTGACGGCCTCGCGAGAAGGCCAGAGCACCAGGCTGGCCCATCCGGACGGCTCATGGATGCGACATCGGCAGGCGGGCAGCGCGTTCGAAGTGGCCGAAGGCGGCCCGCGGCGGCTGTGGGAGATCGTCGAAGCCGCGTACGAGGAGTGGCTTGGACTCGGCGAGCCTGGCCGCGACCGGTTCGGGCTCAGCCTGGACGGTGAGGATCAGGTGATCTGGCTGGATTCACCCGACGGCCGCACTTGGCCGCTGCGTCCCTGAAAGCAGGCCTCGCACCCACTTCTCGACGTGATCGACGGCGTCGTCCACCGGGATGCGGGTGGTGTCGAACAACTCGACCGGCGGATCCATCGAAGGCGCTTCCGCTTGCAGCCACTCGTTGAACTCCAGCATCTCTTCGACGCGCTCCTCGTCCCACTCGCGCCAGGCGGGCCGCGCGAGCAAACGCTTGCGTAGCGCGTCGGGCTCGCTGACGAGCGCCAGGTAGTGGATGCCGGAGAAGAAGACGCGCTCGGGCAGCCGCTCGAACTCGGGCGGCGCGACGGTGCCGCAGAGCACGACCGGCCGCCCGTTCTGGTGCAGCATCGCCGCCATCCGCAACCAGGTGGAGCGGAACGCGGGATGGCCGGGGACGTCGTCACGCAATGCCCCGGTCCACAACACGTCCTGCTCGACCACGAGCGCGAGGTCGCCGAGCCGTTCCGCCAGCCGCGGCCCGACCGTCGACTTACCGGCGCCACTCGGCCCGGTCAGCGCGAACAGCGGCAGCCGCCGGAACGGCCACCGGTGCGCGCATACCGCGCACACCAGCAGCCCGCTCTCGACTCGTGGCCGTTCGGCGCGATCGCCGCAGGCCGGGCAGATCTTGAGATCGAGGACCACGGTCAGTCGAAGAGGCCCTCGAGGAAGCCACCCTTGCGACGCTTGTGGCCGTATCCGTGCGGGGAGTCGGCGTACCCGCCGCGGTACCCCTTGGGCGAGTCGGCGTACCCACCCCGGTAGCCCTTCGGCGAATCGGCGTACCCGCCGCGATGCGGCCGCGGGGAGTCCGGACGGCCGTAGTGTGGCGCCGGCGCGTGCCCGCCTCCCTGATACGGCGGAGGCTGGTGCCCGCCGTAGTACGAGCTCTCGGCGCTGGTGATGGCTTCCAGCTCACCCCTGTCCAGGAAGATGCCGCGGCATCCCTGGCACTGGTCGATGTGGATGCCGTTCTTGTCGACGGTCTTCATGGCGTTCTGGCACTTCGGACAAATCACGTATCAGAGGTTACGCATTTTTCGCCCGCGAGGTCAGCAGGCGCACAGGCAAAACGGGTGTCCGGCCGGATCCGCGTACACCCGGAAGGCCTCCGGAGAGTCGTCGAGCAGCTTCGCGCCGATGGCCAGCGCGCGCTCGTGAGCCGCTTCCATGTCGGTGACGTCGAGATCGACGTGTGCCTGCTGCGGGTTCTCGGCGGACGGCCACGCGGGCGGCCGGTAGTCCGGCACGCGCTGGAACGAGAACCGCGCGCCGCCCTCCGGGTTCCGCAGGGTCACCCAATGGCCGTCTTCGGCGACTTCGGCCGCCTTCCAGTCGAGCAGCTCGCGGTAGAACTCCGCCAGCGCGACCGGATCCGGGCAGTCGAGGGCCACCGCGCCGAAGGTCGGTACCGCACCCATGGTTCAGCCTCCACGATGATCGAGTAACCAGTGAAACGATTATGAGGGTTATCGGAGCCGATGACAACAGGTCTCGCCCGTACACTGGGCGAGGTGAACACCGACGCGTCCCTGGTGGTCGAGTTTCTGAACACGGTGAACGTCGAACGCGGCACCGACCTCCTGGACGATCTGGAGTCCTGGCAACGCTGGGCCCGCGATCACCGGCTGCGCGCGGATACCCCCGCGGCCGCGCGCGAAACCCGGGACGCGCTGCGGGCCGCGATCGGCGACCCGCGCCTCCCCCGGCTCGGCCTGCGCGCGCCGGCGGAGATCGTCCTCGGCCCGGAAGGCCCGCTCCTGGTCGCGGAGACGGTCTGCGAGGCGGTGCTGGCGGCCTCGACCCGGCTGAGCGTGCTCGGCGAATGGATCCGGCTCAAGATCTGCCCGGCGGACGACTGCCTTTGGGCTTTCCGCGACGAATCGCGGAACCGGTCGAGGACGTGGTGCTCGATGCGGGCCTGCGGGAACCGGGAGAAGGCGCGGGCCTGGCGGGCACGGACAGCGGACGTCTCCACCTGAGCGGCGGGACGCGCGTGCCTGGACCCGTCACACGCGTGCTTGGAGGCGGATCTCGCGTGCTTGGAGCCGTGACGTCCCCAACCACGCGAGATCCGCCTCCAAGCACGCGAGATCCGGCAGGCATCGTGACCCACCGGACCCGCGCGACCACAACTTCTGGGGCCACCCACCCCCGAGTTACCCCCAGGGGTTGTGCACACCGTTAGGCCAAAGACGTGAAAAGCTGTGGATAACCCTGGGGATGACTCCACTTCCTGTGGACAACTCCAGGTGCAGCCTCCGAAGTGTGGTATACGCACCGCCGTTCAGAAGAGCAGCTGCGCGACCGTGTAGATGACCAGCCCGGCCAGCGCGCCGACCACCGTGCCGTTGATCCGGATGAACTGCAGATCCCGGCCGACCTGGAGCTCGATCTTGCGCGAGGTCTCCTCGGCGTCCCAGCGCTCCACGGTGTCGGTGATGATCGTGGTGATCTCCTTGGAGTAGTGCGTGACCAGATAGGCCGCCGCGCCCTCCACCCAGGTGTCCACTTTGGACCGGATGTGATCGTCCGAGACCAGCCGCCCGCCGAGGGTTTCCAGTCCGGTGCGCACGCGGCGCCGCAGCTCGCTCGAGGGGTCCTCGGCGGCGTTGAGCAGCATCTCCTTCGCCGTCGCCCACGCCGAGCCGATCAGCTTCTGCACCTCGTCGTGCCCCAGCATCTGGGATTTGACCTGCTCGGCGCGCGCCATCACCTCGGGGTCGGTCTGCAGGTCCTGGGCGAACTCACCGAGGAACTTGTCCAGCGCCAGCCGCATGGGGTGGTTGACATCGGTCTTCACGGCCCACACGAACGACAGCACCTCGCCGTAGACCTTGTCCGCGAGCATCTCGTCGACGAACTTCGGCGACCAGCTCGGCGCCCGGTCCGAGACCACCCGCAACATCGTCGTGTGGTTGTCCCGCACCCATTCGTAGGCGCGGTCGCACATCAGGTCCACCAGCTTGTGGTGCGCCCCGTCGGCGAACACGCCTTCCAGGATCTTGCCGAGCGGCGGACCCCAAGGCCTGTCCACGATCCGCTTGACCACGGCCTGTTCCATGATCGCCTGGACGTCTTCGTCGCGGAGCACCTTGACCGCCGCCCGCACGACGGTGGCCAGTTCGGACGTCACGCGTTCGGCGTTCCGCGGCTGTGAGAGCCAGCCGCCGAGCCGCTTCGACACCTCGACACGGCTCAGTTTCTCGCGGACCACGGACTCGGACAGGAAGTTCGAGCCGACGAAGTCACCGAGGCTGCTGCCCAGCGCGTCCTTCTTGTTCGGGATGATCGCGGTGTGCGGGATCTTGATCCGCAGCGGATGCCGGAACAGCGCCGTCACCGCGAACCAGTCGGCGAGCGCGCCGACCATCCCGGCTTCGGCGGCGGCGCGGACGTAGCCGACCCAGGCGGGCCAGCCCGCGGCCTCGGCCCAGCTGGTCAGCAGGAAGATCACCGTCGCGCCGAGCAGGAACGACAGCGCGACCGTCTTCATCTTGCGCAGGCCGCGGCGCTTCTCCTCCTCGGCGGCGGTTCCACCGGGCGGATCGGCTGGGGTCACCTTGGCGGGCGTCAGTTGCTCCACACCGCCATTGTCCGTGAGGATGGCTGATCGTGCGCGAACCTGTCCTCGTACCCCGCCTCCAGCCCTTCACGTCGACCATCTTCGCGGAGATGACGGCACTGGCCGTCCGCCACGAAGCCGTCAACCTCGGCCAGGGTTTCCCCGACACCGACGGGCCTGCCGGAATGCTCGACGCCGCCAAGAACGCGCTGTTCGGGGGTGCGAACCAGTACCCGCCGGGTCCGGGACGGCCTGAGCTGCGCGCGGCGATCGCGCGGCATCGTCTCCGCTACGGCGCCGAGTACGACCCCGACACGGAGATCCTGGTCACCGCCGGCGCCACCGAGGCCATCGCGGCGTCGCTGATCGCGCTGACGCAGGCGGGTGACGAGGTCGTCGTCATCGAGCCGTACTACGACTCTTACGCGGCCGCGGTCGCCATGGCGGGAGCGGAGCGACGTGTCGTCGGGCTGGTGGAACGCGACGGCCGGTTCGCGCTGGACGTCGAGGGCCTGCGCGCCGCGGTGTCCGGCCGGACCAGGGCGATCCTGATCAACTCGCCGCACAACCCGACCGGCACGGTGTTCACGCGCGCCGAACTGGAAGCCGTCGCCGCGCTCTGTGTGGAAAACGACCTGATCGCGATCACCGACGAGGTGTACGAGCACCTGGTGTTCGACGACGCGGAGCACATTCCCCTCGCGACACTGCCCGGCATGCGCGAGCGGACCGTCTCGATCTCCAGCGCGGGCAAGACGTTCAACTGCACCGGCTGGAAGATCGGCTGGGTCTGCGCGAGCCCTGAACTGGTCGCGGCGGTGAAGGCGGCGAAGCAGTTCATCACCTTCGTCTCCGGCGGCCCGTTCCAGCCGGCCGTCGCCCACGCGCTGGACCACGAACTGCCGTGGGCCGAGAACCTGCGCACGAGCCTTCAGGACAAACGGGACCGGCTCGCGGCGGGTCTCGCGGAGGCGGGGTTCGCGGTCCGGCCGACCGCCGGGACGTACTTCGTCTGCGTCGACGTCCGGCCGCTCGGCTTCGAAGACGCCTCGGAACTGGCCTGGGAGCTCCCCGAACGGGTGGGCGTGGCGGCCGTGCCCGTAAAGGTGTTCACCGATCACCCGGAAGAGTGGAAACACCTCCTGCGTTTCGCGTTCTGCAAACGCAATGAGGTCATCGACGAAGCGGTCACCCGATTGCGCAAACTCCGGTGACTCGTCCGATGTCCTCGACGGCGCTCAGGCCCAGCCACCCTTCTCGAGCGCCCGTCTGAGCCGGTCCAGACACCGTCTTCGCACCCTGCCGACACTGGCCGGACTGATGCCCAGTTCCCCCGCGAGCTGGACGTAGGACAGCTCCGGCCGGTGCGCGAGGAGCCGCATCAGCCGTCGATGCGAGTCCGGCAGGCGATCGACCGCGGCCCAGAGCGCGCGGTCACGTTCGGCGCGGACGACCTCGGCCTCCGGGGTCGTCTCCGGACCGGGGAGCGGACGCGGCGTTTCGCGCCTGTTCCTGGCGATCATCCGGAGCGCGCGGCGCCGCGCGGTGGTCGTCAGCCAAGCCCCGACCTTCGCTTCGTCACGTAGCGCGCCAGGCGCGCGAAGCAGTTCCAGCCAGGCGTCCTGACAGACGTCCCTGGCGTCGGCATCGCTCAGCCGGTAGGCCTTCAGCGCCTTGAACACCGCCGCCGACACCGCGTTCACGTCCCACATCCCGGACTCTCCTCTCCGGCGGCTCGCGTCCGCCGCGCCGATCACCGAACGCGACTTCGACGGCACGCACCGCAGCAGGGATCCGGAAAAGGTCAGGTCACCAAGGATTTGAGTAGTTCCACCCGTCCTCGGATGGCCGCCGGGCACATACCGAGAGTGATCAACTTCGGTACTCCGTGCACCGGAGCCGGTTGCGTCGTTCCGCCTAACGGGCTGGATCGGCGGCGGCTGAGGTGAAACACTCCCTTCCGGTGCTAGAACTGGTGCAGCCCCGGGGGAACTGCGACCTGACCGGAAGAGACCCCAAGCAAGATCGAACTCACGCGGAACACGTGGGTTTCAGGCGCGGACGGTGGTGATTGCTGTGAGTGGTGCGGCAGTCGTGCGCCGTCGCGGCCTCACGGCCCCGAAAACCTGTACGCGAATTCTTTTCGCGGGCGGGCTCGCGCTCACCGGCTGGATCCTCGGCGCCGTCCTGAGCACCCCGGCTTCGGCCGACGAACAGACCCCGGTGACGCCGGAGACCTCCGTGGTCCTGCCTTCGGATGAAGCCGGGGCCGGGAAAGCGACTACTCCAAAAGAGTCCACTTCGGACTCCGCCGCGGCCGAGACCACGAAACCCTCCGAAACCTCCGAAACTCCGAAGGCTGGGTCCTCTCAAGAAGAGCCCGCTCCCGTTTCGAGCGAGGAGCCTGAGGCCACTGTGGAGGAAGAGGCCGTTTCGAGCGCGAGTTCCGTCGAGAAGACCTCTTCTCCGGAGCCGGAAACCAAGACCGCGAAGCCTCAGGCGTCCGACGGTTTGCTGGGCGGCCTCATCGGCGGCGTGCTGAACATCGTCACGAACACGGTCGGCGGCGTCGTCCAAACCGTCGGCGGGGTCGTCGGCGGAATCGGCGACCAGGTCGTCACGCCGATCATCACGCCGAATCCGTGCTGCGGCGCCGGTACCCCGGGGATCCTGCCGGGCACCGGCGACATGCTCGACCCCGTCTTCGGCGGCGGCTCGGGCGAGTCGGCGAGCGGCTCGGTCACCATCGCCGTCCCGGCCAAGGCCGCGACGCAGAACGCGCCCGCGCCCGCCATCCCGGACCCGCGTCCGCTCGTCCCCGCCGAGAGCCCCGTTCCGGCGGCGGCAAGCCAGAACCACCGCGTCACGCTGCCCGTCCGGGTCAAGTACGACGCCCAGCCCGCTCCGGCCGCGCACGCCGGATCCGCCACGCACGCGTCCCCGGACGGCGGCGGCTCGGGCGGCGGCGGTGGCCTGCCGAACACCCCGGTGGCGCCGGTCGCGCCCACGACGACCGCCCAGCCGGGCCACGACCACTCCGGCGGCGGCCGCGGGCCGCTCGCCGTGCTCGACTCCGGAATGCCCGCCACGCAGCTGAAGCTCATCGGAACCGGCTGCGACCACGAAGGCGAGCGCACCGGCCGGGAAGCCGCGCTTCCCGCCACCTCCCCCGACTGACCTGACCGGGTCGCCGGGGAGAGCCACGTCCAAACCAAGATCAACTTCGGGTTTCGACGTCTTCTGAATCCTCTGGCACAAGCCGCTTTTCCGCCTGCCCCTCTGTTCAGGCATCCCCTTTGTCTTCCCGAACGGCCGACCGCGCCCGGCCGGTTCGGATCCCGGCCCCGGCGCCGCGCTGCCCCTGCGGCGCCGGGACCAGCACGGGTGGACTTCGGGGGCTTCTGCTCACCGCGCCGAGCAGGAGCCGGCCAAGCTCGAAGTCCGCCTGAACCGCGGGCGGTTCCCGGCACGTCGAGGGGCTGTGCCGGGTAACCGCCGCGGTGCCCGCCGACGAGGTTTCGACCTCGGGGCGGGCCGGATAGCCGGTGCGCTGGTCGTGCGGCGCCGATGCCCTCCCTGGAGCATCGGCCGCCCCGCCGGCGCACCGGCTATTTCCGTTTCCGGACCCGCAATTCGTCACCTACTTGCGCTCTTCCTCCCACGCAAGTAGGTGACGAATTGCGGGGGTCAGGTGACCTGAACGGCCACAGGGGCGACCGTGGCGGGGGTCGCGGCCACCGAAGCGGCGGCCGCGCCCAGTCGTCGCACGGCCTCGAAGAGCCTCTCGGCCGGAAGCGCGTACGGCAGCCGCAGCCAGCGCTCCAGTCCACCGTGGACACCGAACCGCGAGCCCGGCGCCACCTGCACCCCGTGTCCCGCCGCCGCGACGGCCAACCGCGTGCTCATCGGCTCCGGCAGACGGCACCACAGCGAAAGCCCGCCGGGCGGCACGGTGAACGTCCACTCCGGGCAGTACCAGTTCAGCGCCCCGGTCAGCGCGTCGCGCAAGGCCAGCGTCTCCTGGCGGCGGTGCGCCAGCGCGGCCCCGCCGTCGTCGAGCAGTTCGGCGAGGACGAGTTGCTCGAAGACCGGCGACCCCAGGTCGACGGCGAACCGGGCCGCGATCAGCCTGCCGATGACGTCCTCGGAGGCGCGGATCCAGCCGAGCCGCAGCCCCGCCCAATGCGATTTGGACGCCGAGCCGATCGTGATGCCGAGATCGCCCATGAACGCGCCCAGCGGAGGCGGCCCGTCGACCGGATCGCCTTCGAGGTCCAGTTCGACCAGCGTCTCGTCGATGATCGCCGGGGTCCGCGCGCGGCCCAGCGCGGCCGCGAGCCGCTCCCGGCCGTCGGCGTCCAGACGCAGGCCGGTCGGGTTCTGGAAGTCCGCGACGAAGTATGCGAGCCTCGGCGCGGATTGCCGCAGCGCGGCCTCGATCCCGACGATGTCCCATCCGGTGGCCGGGTCCAAGGGCACCGGTACTCCGATGGCGTGCGCGGCGCCGATGGCTTCCAGCGAGTTCGGGTACGTCGGCTGCTCGACCAGCACCCGGTCACCGGGGCCGGCCAGCATCCGCAGGACCTGCACGAAAGCGTGGTGCGCGCCGTTGGTGACCATCACCTGGCCGGCGTTGGTCGGCAGCCCGCGTTCGGTGTAGCGGCGGGCGATCCGCTCACGCAGGATCCGCAGGCCACGCACGTGGTAGCCGTTCTCGCCGAGGTGGTCCACCAGCGCCTTCCGCGCGGCGTCCACCGCCGGGACCAGGCCGGGAATGGCGGGCGGGCAGGCCTGGGCGAGGTCGATGAGGTCCTCGCCGGTCGGCAGGATCGCTTCCCTGCCCCGGCCGCCGGGAGACGCGATCCAGGAGCCGGCCCCGCGTCGGCTGGCGACCAGGCCGTCGGCCCGCAGCTTGTCCAGCGCGGCGCCGATGAGCGTGCGGCTGACGTCCAAAGCGTCGGCGAGCTCCCGTTCGGCCGGGAGTTTCGTGCCGAGCGGCAGCCTGCCGTCGAGGACCAGCAGTTCGACGGCCGCCGCGAGATCCGCGGCACCGTGTCGAGAACCACTCTGCCGCCAACTCCCCAGCAAAATGGCCAATTTCGCACCTGAAACGCGTCCAGTCAGCGGGATCAGCGGTTCCATAAGGCCAATTGTTCCAGATTGGCCATGGTCAAGGTGGCCACTTACCCCCGATGGTGCATCCGTGGCACTCAAACTCGACCTCAGACCCGTCGGCATCTCCCAAGACACCGCCCGCCGCTCGATCCAGCTCGTCGCCGGACTCGTCCTCTACGGCGGCAGCATGGCCATGCTGACCAGGTCCGGCCTCGGCCTCGACCCGTGGGACGTGCTCCACGAAGGTCTGATGAAGATCACCGGCCTCTCGTTCGGCACGGTCACCGCGATCGCGTCGGTCCTGGTGCTCCTGCTGTGGATCCCGCTGCGGCAGCGGCCCGGTATCGGCACCGTCGCCAACATCGTGGTCATCTCGCTCACCGTCGACTTCGTGCGGATCTTCCTGCCCGATCAGGACGTGCTCGGCTGGCAGCTTCTCAACCTGGTCGCCGGCGTCGTGCTCAACGGCCTCGGCGCCGCGGTCTACGTCGGCGCACGGCTCGGCCCCGGCCCCCGCGACGGGCTGATGACCGGCCTCTCGGCCCGGACGGGCAAGTCGATCCGCCTCGTCCGGACCCTCATCGAGATCACCGTCCTGGCCGCCGGCTGGCTGCTCGGCGGCACCGTCGGCGTCGGCACGGTCCTCTACGCGCTCGCCATCGGACCACTGACGCAGGCTTTCCTGCCGTACGTCATCTGGCGCGAGCGTGAGTAATCAGCTGGCCTCGCGCTGTTCCACCAGGCGACGGACGGCGAGGTAGTCGATGCCACGTTGCGCGAGGACGTCGGCGGCCACGCCGGGGACAGCCGTCAGCGCGAGCAAGAGGTGCTCGCCTTCGATGCGCTTGCTGCCGACGTCGATGGCTTCGCGAAGGCTCTTCTCCAGCACCTTCTTCGTCTCCGGCGTGAACGGCCGATGGCCGCGTCCGGTGCGCTGTCCACCGGTCAGCGCGCCGGGGCCATGGGTTTGCTCGACCCGCTCGACGATGTGCTCGACGTCGATGCCGAAACCGCTCAGGGCTTCGACATTGGCGTCGCTCATCCCGCCCCGGCGCCGGACGCGGCGGAGGTCGTCGGCCAGTTCGTCCGCCGGGCAGCCCAGTGCGATGAGCGCGCCGGTGCGCTGGGCGAGTGACGTCAGCAGGTGCAGCGGATCGACGTTCGCGGACGTCTCGTCCGACGCGACGCGCTGGGCGCCGATGACGACTTCACGGAGTTCGGGGGTGAAGCGTTCGAACATCAGTGCCTCCCGTGCTTCTTGTGCACCGCTTGCCTGCTGACCCCCAGCTCGGCCGCGATCTCCTGCCAGGACCAGCCGTGCACCCGCGCGCTGCGGACCTGCACGGCCTCGAGTTGTTCCAACAGCCGGCGCAAGGCGGCGACGGCGCGCAATCCCACGCGGGGATCGCGGTCACCGGCTCGCGCGGCCAGATCTGTCGCTTCGGTCATGACGTCAACCTACGTTGACATCTCGCCCGCGTCAACCTCGGTTGACAGTTAGGGTCGGGTCATGGTCGAAATCGCAGTGGCGGAAAGGGACGGAGTAGGCGCGGACGGAGCGACGCGCCCGACCGAAGACCACGTCGCCGTGCTCGGCAACGCCGTGGTGGTGCTCGACGGGGCGACCGCGCCGAGGCCGGATCTGCCGTCCGGCGGCTGGTACGCGAGCCTGCTCGTGCACAGCCTGTCGCGGGCACTGAGCGCGGAACCCCAGGCGGATCTCGCGGTGTTGCTCGCGGAGTCGATAGCCGACGTCGCCCGCCGCGAAGGACTCGAACCGGGACGATCGCCGTCGAGCACGGTCGCGATCGCGCGCTGGACGGACGACACCGTCGACGGGCTGGTGCTCGCCGACAGCCCGATCATCGCCTTCGGTCCTTCCGGCACAGACCCGCTCACCGACGACAGGCTCGGCTCGCTGCGCGAAAGCGGTCAGCTCCGCACAGGCGCCGACGTCCGCGCGAAACGCAACGCGCCGGACGGCTTCTGGGTCGCCGAAGCGGAACCGAAGGCGGCCGCAGAAGCCGTACGCCGCAGTTGGCCGCGCTCGGAGGTCGACGCCCTGCTGCTGGCGACCGACGGCGTCGCGATCGGTGTCGACGAGTACGACCTGTTCGACTGGCCGGAGGTGCTCGCCATCAGCCGGGAGCGTGGTCCGGACGCCGTCCTCGACGCGGTGCGCACGGCGGAGAAGCAGGACCCGGACGGCGAGCGCTGGCCCCGCGCTAAAAGGCACGATGACCAGCTACTGGTACTGGTCGACTTCGGGGTAACCCCCGGGTAAAACCGGGGGCTTCCCGGATCGGAAAACCGCGCCCGCGCGAGCACGCTGGACGCATGACGTTCCCCGGGGAGAGATCGCGGGCCAGACCCTGGCTGATCGCGTCGGGCGCGGCCATCGGCTGGGCACTGTTCACCATGGTCGTGCTCCACCTGATCAGCTCACGCGATCCGATGTTCGACACGTTGTCCAGTTACGCCTATGTCGATCGCGGCACGGGCATGCTCGGGGCCAGCGTGCTCTCCCTGTCCATCGGCTCCCTCACGGCGCTCGGCGCGCTGGCCGCGGCCGGGATCCCGCTCAGCCGCACCACGAAACTGCTGTTCGCGCTGTGGTCGCTGGGGCTGGCGGCGGCGGCGATCTTCCCGGCGAGCTACCCCGAATTCCCGGATCCGGTCAGCGGCGAGATCCACCTGTACGCCTGTCTCATCGCCTTCCTCAGCCTGCCCGCCGCCGGCTTCACCCTGCGCGACAACCTGAGCGGCACCCCCGCGGCCAGGCTCGTCGGGCGCCTGGCCTGGGGCAGCGCGGCCGGGCTGATCGTCTTCGGGCTCAGCTTCATCTTCGTGCGCCTGTCCGACATCCCGTTCTTCAAGACGCTGACCGACATCGCGCCGGTCGGCGTCATGCAGCGGGTTTCGCTGGTGGCGCACGTGATCCTGATCGCCGGGATGCTGAAGGTCGCGTCAGCGGCTCACCGCGTCGGTGAATTCGGGGGCGTAACCGTAGAGGCCGGGCAGACCGCCCGTGTGCAGGAAGACAACGTGCTCGTCGGCCGCGAAATGGCCTTCGGCGGCCCAGTCGATCAGCGCGGCGGCCACTTTGCCGGTGTACACGGGATCGAGCGCGATTCCTTCCGTGCGGCCGAAAAGCCGCACCGCGTCCCACGTCGCGCCGGTCGGGATCCCATAGCCGGGGCCGATCGTGCGGTCGTCGATGCGCAGGCCTTCGAGTGACGGCGGTTCGCTCCCCAGCAGCACGGAGGCCGCGATGGTGAGATCGGCCAGGTTGTCGAGGGCCTCGTCGACCGGATGGCTGACGCAGGCGATGTCCAGCGTCAGCCAGTCGAGGCCGGCCGTTCCGACGACGAGCCCCGCGGACGTCCCGCCGCTGGCGTGCGGGGCGACCAGCCGCGCCTTGGTGATGCCCAGCTCGGCGAGCTGCCCGGCGATCTCCCGCGCGGCCGCCACGTACCCGAGCGCCCCGACGCCGTCGGAACCGCCGACCGGGAACGTGGCCACCTGGCGCCCCTCGGCCGCGGCCTCGGTGATCAGCCGGTCGTAGGTCCTTCCCGTCTCCTCGCCGTCGCGGCAGATGTGCACGTTCGCGCCGAAGAGATGATCGAGGTAGACGTTGCCGGACCTTTCGTACGCGTCGCCGTCGCGAGGAACCTTCGCCGTCAGCACGAGCTCGCACCGCAACCCGAGCTTCGCGCAGGCCGCGGCGGTCTGGCGGCCATGGTTGGTCTGCAGCGCGCCGAAGGTGATCACCGTGTCGGCGCCGTTTTCGATCGCCGCGCCGAGCAGGAACTCGAGTTTGCGCAGCTTGTTGCCGCCCACGCCGAGTGGATGCACGTCGTCCCGCTTGAGCAGCAGGTTCGGCAGGCCGAGGGCCTCGCCCAGCCGGGGTGCCGGATGCAGCGGAGTCGGGTAGCCGCCGAGGTCGACGCGGGGGAAGCGATCGAGGTTCATGCAGGTCACGTAACCACACCGATCGCCCGCGATCGAGGTTACCCGGTGGTATCGTTCGTTTGAACGAACGAGAGAGTCAGGGGGAGCCATGACCACGTCGAAACCGCAGCTCGCCTTCACCGGTCTGGCCGAACAGGCCTCGTTGCTCGCCACCGGAGCCACGACGTCGGTCGAGCTCACGCGCTTGGCGCTTGAGAAGGCCGAGGCCAGCCAGCCTGTTCTCAACGCCTTCAAATGCCTACGCGCCGAAGAAGCCCTTCGCGAGGCCGAGGAGGCCGACCGTCGGCTGGCCGCCGGCGAGACCGCTCCCCTGCTCGGCGTCCCCACCGCGATCAAGGACGACCTCGACGTCACCGGCCTGCCGACCGCGTTCGGCTGCGAGGGCGACTTCTCCGTCGCGACGGCGGACTCCCCGCCCGTCGCCGCCCTCCGCGAGGCGGGCGCGGTGCTCATCGGCAAGACCAACACCCCGGAACTCGGCCAATGGCCGTTCACCGAAGGCCCCGCGTTCGGCGCGACCCGCAATCCGTGGGACACCGAGCGCACCCCGGGCGGTTCCTCGGGCGGCGCGGCGGCGGCCATCGCGTCGGGGGTGATCGCCGCCGCGCTGGGTTCCGACGGGGCCGGGTCGATCCGGATCCCGGCCGCGTGGACCGATCTGGTCGGGATCAAACCGCAGCGCGGCCGCGTCCCGACCGAACGCGAACTCTTCCACGGGCTGACCGTGGTCGGCCCGCTCGCGCGCACCGTCGCCGACGCGGCCCTGCTGCTCGACGTCGCCGCCGGGACCGGGACCGCGTTCCAAGCGGCCGCCCGCCGCGAACCGGGCCGGATGCGGATCGGGCTGTCCACCCGGATCCCCTTCACCGCGACGAAAACCCGGCTCGATCCACAAGCTCACGCGGCCGTCGTCCGGCTCGCGGAGCGGTTCGCCGCACTCGGCCACGAGGTCGTCGAGATCGAACCCGACTACCGGCTGATCGGCCTCACCTTCCTGCCGCGTTCGCTCGTCGGCGTGCGTGACTGGTCCCGTCGCGTCCCGGACCAGGCACGGCTCGACCCGCGCACGCGCGCCAACGCACGGCAGGGCTCGGCACTGGCCGGACCGGCGCTGCGGCTCGCCCGTGCCACGGAACCGTTGCTGCAACGGCAGATCGGCTCGGTGTTCGGCCGGGTGGACGTCGTGCTCACGCCGACCACCGCCACACCGCCACCGCGGATCGGCACCTTCGACCGGCTCTCCGGTTGGCAGACCGATCAGGCCATGATCGCCGCGTGCCCCTACGCTTGGCCGTGGAACGTGCTGGGCTGGCCGGGGGTCAACGTCCCCGCCGGGCTGAGCCCGGAAGGCCTGCCCCTCGGCGGGCAACTGCTCGGCCCCTCGCACGCCGAGGAGCGGCTGATCTCGCTGGCCGCGCAACTGGAAGAGGTCGAACGGTGGCAGGACCGCAAACCCGAGACCGCTTGGTGAACACCCGCGAAACCATCCTCCACGCCGCGCTCAAGGTGGTCGGGGAACAGGGTGTCGGCGGGCTGACCAACCGCCGGATCGCGCGGCAGGCCGAGGTCTCGCTCGGCACGCTGACCTACCACTTCCCCAGCCAGACCGTGTTGCTGCGCGAGGCGATGCTGCTGTTCGCCGAAGAAGAGACCACGAAGCTGACCGGGTTCGTCGACGCCTATCGCGAGCAGGGCTTGAGTGTCGAGCAGGCCGCGTCGGTGGTCGAACAGGTCATCGCGCGGCTTCCGTTCGGCACCGACGAACTCGGCGCGCACGAGCTGTACCTGCAGGCCGCGCGCGACCCCGGGCTCCAGGACGCGGCCGCGCGGTGTTTCGCCGCCTACGATGAACTCGCGCTGGTGATCCTGCGGACACTCGGCGTGCCGTCCCCGGAGCGGCTGACCGGTCCGGTCGTCGCGCTGATCGCCGGCCTGCAGTTGCGCAGACTGGCCACGGGCGACGACGGCGTCGGGGTGGCGCAGTCGTTGATGATGCTCGTCCGCGGCGCGTCGTGAGCGGCCCGCCGATCGTCAAGGGGACGGCGGCGTGGAGATACTTCGGCGACTTCCGGGCCGGGCTGCTGGCGGGCCAGGTACTGGTGCTGCAGGTCGCGCACCCCGTCGTCGCGGCCGGGGTGCGGGATCATTCCGACTACATCGAAGATCCCTGGACACGGCTGATGCGCACGGCCGCGTCGCTGTCCATCTACATCTACGGCGGCCCGGCGGGCGCGCGATACGAGGCGGACCGGCTGCGCGCGCTGCACCGGTCGTTCACCGGCGTCGACACCGACGGCCGCCGCTACAGCGCGCTGAACCCGCACGCGTACGCCTGGGTGCACGCCACGCTCGTCATGGTTCCCGTTGACACACAACGGTTCTACGGCACTCCGATGACCCCGTCCGAATTGGACGAGTACTACGCGCAGATGTGCGACGTCGGACGGCTTCTCGGCCTGCGCGAGCAGGACCTGCCGTCGACGTGGCCGGAATTCGAGCGGTACTACGCGGACATGATCGACGGTTTCGGCCCGAACGAGACGATTTCGACGCTGTTCGAGACGATCCGGACGGTGAAGAAGCCGTGGCGATGGCTGCCCGACGCACGCTGGGTCCGGTTACAACGATGGCAGTACCGGGGGCAGATGTTCGTCATCCGCGCCACGCTGCCGCCCGTGCTGCGGGATCGCCTCGGTCTACAGTGGACGGACAGGGACCAGCGCCGGTTCGACCGATTCCGTTCGGCGGTGAGGCTGGCAGGCGGGCTGGTGCCGGTGACGTCGCGTTCCTCGCTCGTGCGCCGGATCGGCAGGCTCAACGTCTGGTTCCGGGCGCATCCACGCGCGTACCGCTTCCTGGCTCGTGAGTGGTAAGGACGGTTAGAACCGTCCTTACCACTCACGAGCCACCCTCACTGGAGTAAGGGCAGCCGTCCCCTGTACGGGGGACCCCGATTCACTCCGCACTGTGACGCTTTCCCGGGCCGTCGTCGTTAACTTCAGGCGGGATGGGGAATTCACCGAGGGGGCGGCGCACGGCGTCGTCGGTCATCGCCCGAGTACTCGCGCTCTGCGCGCTGGCGTCCTTGCTACTGGGCGGCAACGCCCAGGCGGACGGCGTGTCGAGCGGCGCGGACGTCCAGGTCGCGCAGACGCTCGGCACCCGGGATCTCACCGTCGTGCTGCGGCGGATGGACATCGCGCCCGGGCCACTGCACATCGACGTCGTCACGCATGCCGGGAGCGCTCCGGGAACACTGAAACTGCGCGCGTCCACCGCGGGGACGACGTTTTCCGAAACCACGGTCCGGCTGGACGGGAAACCCGGCGCCCATCCGGCGCTGCTGCGGGTCGATCAGCCGGGGCCGTGGGAGCTCGGCCTCGACGACGGGACGGACACCGGGTCGATCCCGTTCATCGTCCCGGCCAGGGTCATTCCCCCTTGGGAGAAGGTGACTTTCGGCGGCTTCGTCGCCGCGGGCGTGTTCCTGGTGCTCGGTCTCGTCGTCGCGATGCGCGTCAAGCGGCCGCAGCTCGCGCTGATCCCCGCCGGTGGGATGGTCGCCGCGCTCGCGGTCGCGATCACCGGCGCGATGCTGTCCGCGTCCACCCCGCCGCCGCCCGCACCGGGTGCGGCGCTGGACCCGACGATCGACAACATCCAGGACCCGTACGCGAACGCGCAGATGTCCACTATGGACTTCTCGCGGCCGCCGGTGAACCTGGCCGTGCGTTCCCCGAACGCTCGGTCGGGCGGTCTCGCCGAGGTCCGGCTGGCCCTCGCCGACGGTGCGACAGGCCGCCCCGTCGACGATCTCCTGGTGCACGACAACGCCTTGATCCACCTCGTCGTCATCTCACCGACGGGCAGGCTCTGGCATCTGCATCCGGTGCGTGTCGGCCTTGGCGACTACCGGGTGAAGTTCACGCCGCCCGAGGCCGGGACCTACGCCGTCGCCGCGGAACTCGCCCGGCGAGGCGGTGGAGTGCAACTGGTCCGCACCACGATGGGTGTCGCGGCCGGAACGGACTCCCCCGCCGAACCCGTACCCGCCGGAGCGGGCGCTCGTGTCGTGAACGGGAACCCGGTCGACCTCGAGGTCGAACCGGGTACGCCGACCACGATCACCGCGCGGTTCGGCAAGGCGGATCTCCAACCGTGGCTGGGCATGCTCGGCCACCTGATCGTCGTCGGCCCGATAACCGGCGACCACCGGGTCGGCGCGGATGCCGCTGCCGCGCCGACCTGGGCCCATGTGCACTCGATGATCCCGCAATCGCCGGGGATGCCGGGCAAACCTGACGAGACCGTCGCCGCGTACGGCCCCGACGTCCCGTTCACCTACACCTTCGCCGCACCCGGCAAGTACCGGATCTGGCTGCAGGCCGAACGCGACTACACGGTGCTGACCGTGCCCATGCAGATCGAAGTCCCGGCGGAAGGGACACCGCAGTGAACTCCACAGTGGACAGACGTAAGCCCGTCCTGCTGATCTCCGTGGTCGCCGTGCTCGTGGCGGCGATCGCGGCCTGGCTGGTGTGGCCCAGCAGCGGCGGGGAGCAAGTGCGGCGCTCGACGCAGGGTCCGTACACGGTGCAGCTGTCGGTCGAAGATCCGCACCAGGGCGGGAATGTGTTCGCGCTGACCGTCACCGGTGCCACGCCGGACGTCGTCACCCTCGAACCCGTGATGCCGCAGATGGGACACGCGCTCGCCCCGTCGCCCGCGATCGCGGAGGGGCCGGGCCGGTTCCGCACCGGCGACGTCCTGCTGCCGATGCCGGGGCAATGGGAGATCACCGTTTCACTGCGCGGGCCGTCCGGCGCCACGCAGCACGTTTTTCCTTTGCTGGTCAAGTAGGAGAGAGAGGTCGGGGGTATGGATCTCACCGCGGGAGGGGCGAGGGCCGTCTCGGTGGCACGAAGTGAACGCACCGGTCTCGTACCGGCGGGCACGGTGCTGGCCGGGTCGGTGATCTCGCTGATCGGGCTGACCTGGGACATCCAATGGCACGGCGACGTCGGCCCGGACACGTTCTTCACGATGCCGCACCTGTTCCTGTATTCGGGCAGCGCGATCTCCGGGCTCGCGAGTCTCGTGGTCGTGCTGATGACCACGGCCGCGCGCCGGGCGGGGCGCCCGATAGACGCACGTGTCGGCGGCCGCGCGGTCAACGTCTTCGGCAAGGTCTTCGCCGCACCGGCCGGCTACCTGGTGACCGGGACCGGCGCGGCGATGTTCCTGTTGTACGGCCTGTGGGACCAGTGGTGGCACGGCTTGTACGGCTTCGACGCGGTGATCGACTCGCCGCCGCACATCGGGCTGTTGCTGTCCATCACGCTGAGCATCATCGGCACGGTCATGGTGTTCGCGGCCGCGCGGGAGCACCGCTGGGGCACCGTCGGCGTGGCCGGCAGTCTCGGTGTGCTGATCGCGTTCAGCACGGTGACCGTGCTGGGGCTGCAACAGATCGACGTCGACGGCCTCGACGTCGTCTCCGTGGGCATCGCACTGCTTTCGGTGCTGCTGGTCTCGGCGGGCGCCGGGTTCCGGGGGCGGCCGGGCGGAGCGGTCCGGGTCGCCGCGGCGCTGGCAGTCATCCAGGCGATCACCTGGTGGTTCTCGCCGTGGGCGGCGAAGGCGTACGCGAGCGCGGTCGGCCTGCCGATGCGCGACTACATCGACGGCGTTCCCGCGATGCCTTCGATGATGCCGATGGCGCTGCTGCCGATCGCGGCCGTGCTCGAAGCGGTCTACCTGCTTTCGCGACGCGGCTGGTCCGCGGGCCGGGTTTCGGTGCCGGCGGGCGTGATCGGCGGATTCCTGGTCGGCGCGAGCATGCCGATCCAGAACGCGATCGTCTACGGCGCCGACTCGATCCGGTGGCCGATCGTGTTCGCGACCGCCGCCGGCGGCGCGGTGGCCGGGTTGCTCGGCGGGTTCGCCGGGTGGCGATTCGGCGGGATGCTGAGGCTGCTGGCCCCGGCGAAGGGGGACAACGCGCATGCGTAAGACACTGCTGGCCTTGGCGGCGGCGATCGGGTTGCTGTTCGCGACCACACCCGCGGCGAATGCCTACGAACCGGTGAACATCGTCCACACCGAACGAGTGCAGGTCGGACCGTACGGGATGACGGTCGGGTTCAGCACCTGGCCGTTGCGCGCCATGCAATCGCTGGACTTCACGTTCATCCCGGACGGCGGGATCGCCGGGAAGACGGGGACGCTCGCGTTCGTCAATCCGGAGACCGGGCGACTGGGCCGTGGCCAGCCGCTGGCGAAGCATCCGCGGAAACTGGAGGTGTGGGGGCTGGACATCCGTGCCCTGCAGACGCAGGGCTCGTGGACGTTCCGGTTCGAGATCGAGGGGCCCGCGGGCAAGGGCGCGGGGGAACTCCGCGATCTGGTGGTGCTCGAACAGCCGGGGCCGCCGATGGCGGTGAGCTGGTCGATCAGCCTGATCCCGCTGATCGTCCTCGCCGTCCTGATCGCCGTCGCCTGGCGGCGCACGAAATCCAGGCTCACTCTGTCTGTCGCCCGCTGACGAAAACCCGCCGAAGGGGCGCCGTTTCGCGTCAACACCCAGTTGACTGCGAATGCGCCCCTTCATCGTGTTTTCGTGGCCTTCGGCCAAAAGAGGCGCGCGACGTGAAGTCTCCGTCGGGCGCGGAGCGCCCTTGGGGAGACCTTGTGGTCAGGTCAAGGGCTAAGATCGAACTGTCCGGCCTTGACCGCCTTGAGGAAGGCGTTCCACTCACCGGAATCGAAGACGAACACGGGACTTTGGGCCAGTTTGGTGTCACGGACCCCCACCAGGCCTTCCCTGCCGAGATTGACCTCGACGCAGTTCCCCCCGTTGGGCTCGCTCGCGAAGGACTTCTCCCACGCGGAGTCGTCGAACAGCGACACGGCCGTGGTCGGATCGTAATCCGCCGCCGATGGATAATCGGCCATTGGTCGTACCTCCGAACGTCGGTCGGGGGCGCGGGTCGCGACCTGCGCGAACCGTCACGGTCCCGGCTTCTCCCTGCCTCAACGGGACTATCCCGCACGGCCAAGTGGGTGATCAACTCCGCCCACCCTCGACATGAAGATTATTCCAGGAGTAGGATTAATCGCAGCGGCCGGGGCTCGGTTGTTGGTGAATCGCTCGCAGTACGCGAAGACCTCGGCGACGGACGTCATCGGGTGCGTTCAGCAGGGAGTTTCGCCGTTCCGGCAGGCCACCGACGGCAGGTGACCGGCAGGGACACCCTCCCCGCGGCGCATGACCACCCACCGCCGACCTCGTGGGGGAGGATCAGCGTGATCATTCAGGACACCATGCCGGCGACGGTACTCGCCGTCGGCAGGCTCATGGCCGGGACGGCGGGCGAAAGCCGCCGCTCCGCGCATCTTTTCGACTTGCACTCCGGGGGTTCGCACCCCGAGTTCCTGCACGCCCGTTGCGGCGCGGCGATGCCTTACGACCACCTGGAATGGATCCCCGTCGGTTCGGGGATGCCCTGTGAGCGTTGTCTCGGCCTGGCCGGTTCGGCCGACCAGGCGCGGTTGCCGCGTCCGAGCCGGGGGGTGTGACCGCCATGGCCGTCCGCCTCACCACGCTGCTGTTCCGCCGTGAGGACGAACGCCTGGCCTCGGCGAAGCACCACCGCAACATCGGGCTCGAACTGCGGCAGCGGTTCGGGTTCAGCCTCATCCAGGCGCCGTTGCGCAAACAGCCACCGTGGAACTCCGAAGTCGATTCGCCCGGCGCGCACCGGGACCTGATCAGGACCGGCCGGCCGCTCGAAGGTCAGTTCGAGCTGACGCCCCTGATCGGGTATCTGACCGGCCGGGCCTGACGTATCAGGGCTTACGGCCCAATCCGCCGAGCCCGCCGGTGAAGGTGGGGTCGTCCGCGAACCGGTCGCTCGCGCGGGAATCCGCTTCGTCGAGATGCCAGGTGGCCATCCAGTCGATGCCCGGTTCCACCAGTTCCAAGCCGTCGAAGAACGCGGCGAACTCAGCGCGGGATCGCAGATGGAACGGTGCGCTCGTCTTCTTGTACAGCTCCTGGACGTCCTCCCGGTTGTCGCCTTCCTTGCGTGTGACGCCGTCCTCGGTCAGATGCGAGGCGAGGAAGTACGAACCCGACGGCAGAAAATCGATATAACGCTCGACCATCTCGTGGACGGGTTCGTCCGGGCCGAGGAAGTACAGCAGGCCGACCAGGACCAGCCCGATCGGCTGCCGGGGGTCGAGCACCCCGGTTTCGAGGGCGCGTTTCCAGATGTCGGCGGGGTCCCGGACGTCGCCTTGCAGGACCGCGTGCCGCCCGAGCAGCCCCTCGCGTTCCAGCAGCAGCTGGGAATGCGCGACGGCGACCGGCTCGATGTCGACGTACACGACCCGGGCGCCGGGGTTGATCGCGCTCGCGATCTGGTGGACGTTGCCGACGGTGGGCACACCGGAGCCGATGTCGAGGAACTGGGTGATCCCCTGGCGCGCCAGGTAGCCCACGCCGCGGCCGAGGAAGTCGCGTCCGACCCGGGCGAACGTCTTGACCTCCGGGAACTGTTTGAGGACCTGCGCGCCGAACTCGCGATCGATGGCCCAGTTGGCCGAACCGCCGAGGAACCAGTCGTACACCCTGGCCACGTTGGGTCGTTCGAGATCGACACCTTCGGGGACTTCGGGGTCCTGCTGCGTCGTCATACCGTCACACCTCGTCAGAGACCGGGTTTGCGGGCGACCCCGCCGATGGCGCAGTTAAGCGCAGGCGAGCGGGGGGCGTCCAGTCGCCATGCGCCGACCGGGACCAGACCGGGCGCCACGAGGCCGAAATCCCCGAAAAAGCCGAGGATCTCTTCCTTGTCGCGAAAGGACGCCGGTGTACTCGACTGTTCATACTGCTTCACGACGCGCTGGACCTGTCCCAGCTCGTCACCTTCCACTCCGGACATCGTGACGTGGGACAGGACGTAGAACGACCCCGCGGGCAGCAGTCGCCGGTATCGCGCGACGACGTCCGCCAGTTCGGTGCCCGGCACGAAATGCAGGACCGCGACGGTGAGCAGGGCGACCGGTTTCGCCGGGTCGAGCACGCCGGTTTCGAAGGCGCGCTCCCAAACGTCGTCCGGGTCGCGCAGGTCGCCGCCGATCACCGCGTGCCTGGCGGGATCCCCGTTCTTCTCCAGGAGGATCCGCGCGTGCGCGACGGCGACCGGTTCGTTGTCGACGTACACGCACCGGCTGTCGCCGTCGACCTCACCGGCGATCTCGTGGACGTTGCCGACCGTCGGCACGCCGGAACCGAGGTCGAGGAACTGGTTCACGCCGTGCTCGGCGCAGTGCCGCACCGAACGGCCGAGGAAGGCCCGGTTGGCCCTGGCGAGTGCGCGGATGAGTGGGAAGGCCGTGACCAGCTGTTCGCCGAATTCCCTGTCCACCGCCCAGTTCGCGGTTCCCCCGAGCGCCCAGTCGTAGATTCGGGCGGCGTTGGGCCGCTCGAGATCCACACCCTCGGGGAGGAACCGTGGGGCCATCTCAGGCTTGCATCTGCGTGCGGTACAGCTCGGCGAGTTCCTTGAGGAACTGCCGGGTCTCCTGACGTTCCAACGCGGCGCCGCGCAACCTGTCCCAAGAGTCGACGAAGATGTTGAAGTCCTTGACATCGTCGAGGTACAACCCGCCCGCGGAATGCTCGATGTAGACGAAATCCCTGGTGCGATCGGGAAAACGCATGATGGTGAAGTCGTTGGGCACCGCGGCGAGCCGCGCGCCGAACGGCAACACGTGCACATACACGCGTGGATGCTTTTCCAAAGCCAGCAGATGCTCGACCTGGTCCAGCATCACCGCCGGGGCGGAACCACCGGGAGCACGGCGCAAGGCGCCTTCGCTGATGATGAACCGGTAGTAGGGCGGCTGCTGCTGCTCGAAGACGGCCTTGCGGTCCAGCCGGTTGCGGACCAGCGAAGTGACGTCCGTGGCGCCTGCTTCGGTGAACTGCTTGAGCATGTAGTGCTCGGACTGCAACGGGCCGGGGATGCGCTCGCCGTGCCAGGTGAGGATCTCCGCGGCCGCGGGTTCGAGGTCGGTGAAGGTGCGGAACCAGTGCGGCACCACGGATCGGTAACCGGACCAGTGGCCACGCTGCCCGGCCGCGGCGCGGGCCAGGTTCATCAACGTGTCGGCCTCGTCGCCGTTGATCCCGAACGCGTTCAGCATCGATCGCACATCCCCGAGCTTGACCCCGACGGCACCGGACTCGATCTTGTTGACCTTGCCCTGGGTGCAGCCGAGAACCTCGGCGACCTGCTGCTGTGTCATCCGCGCGGCGTTGCGGGCATGCCGGAGCTCGTTCCCGAGCTGCTTCCGGCGCGAGGTGACGGTGCTGGCCATCGCCTTGCTCTCCCGGACCACATAACCAGGACCACGGCTGCCCGCCGTCCTGCGCGCGAATACTCGAACCCACCCAGGGTACTTCACCTTGCGGGGTTCGATGATGACATTGCGCAGCGTTCCAGGAAACGGCCGAAAACACCAGTCACCTGGTACGTCACCCTGGTGGCGGAGCGATCTCGTCACATTACGGGCACACCGGTCGGGCATAGTGACCGAGTGGACCAATCCCCCTTCGCCAGGCAGGTCACCGATGGCGTCTTCGGGTACGTCCAGCCCGACGGCTCGTGGTGGATCAACAACTGCGGGTTCGTCAACGCGGGCGATCACACAGTGGTGATCGACACGTGTTCGACCGAACGGCGCACCAGGGCGCTGCTGGCGACGGCGGAATCGACCGGCGGGGCGCCGGTGACCACCGTGATCAACACGCATCACCACGGCGACCACACGAACGGCAACTACCTGGCGACCGGCGCGACGATCGTCGGGCACCGGAAGACGCGCGAGGTGATGGTCGCGACCGGGATCAACACCTACGAGAACTCGTTCACCGGGAACGATTGGGGCCATCTGGAGCTGCGGCCACCCGAGGTGCTGTTCGACGACCGGCTGACCGTGCACGCCGGCGACGTCCGGCTGGAGCTGATCCACCCCGGACACGCCGCGCACACCACCAACGACGTACTCGTCTGGCTGCCGGAGCGGCGGGTGCTGTTCGTCGGTGACCTGATCTTCAACGGCGGCAGCCCGTTCGCGCTGATGGGCTCGCCCGCCGGCTGGCGGAAGGCGCTGGACCTGGTCCGTGAGCTGGAGCCGGCGACGATCGTGCCGGGCCACGGCCCGGTGTGCGGCCCCGAGGCGATCGACGTCGTCGACGGATACCTGGGTTTCCTGCAGAAACTCGCCTCACACGGGAAGGCCGCCGGGCTGACGCCTCTTCAGGCTGCTCGCGAAGCGGATCTCGGGCCCTACGAGGCATTGTCCGAACAGGAGCGGTTGCCGGCGAACCTGCACAGGGCCTACGCCGAACTGGACGGTCTCGCCTGGGGCGCGCCGATCGATCTGGGGGCCGCGCTGGCGGACATGGTCACCTTCAACGGGGCCCCGATCCGCTGCTTCTCCTGACGTACTCCACTCAGGGCGGTCGAGCGCCGTGTCGCGAAAGCATCATTTCGCGACGCTTTCCTCGCGCGCGTCCGAAACCCAGCCCCCCACCCGTCCCTGGGGGACGGCCCCGCACCCAGCGTAGCGGCGACCACGCCGGCCCGGGGCGCCCGAGCCGAGTTGTCCACAGGTCCGCCCGGTTGTGGACAACTCCCGTTTGATCCCGTCTCGCCCCGGCGCCGTATCCCTCGACGGGGATAGGCTCGGCACGGGAATCGAAGCGGAAGGGTGCGGATGAGCAAGAAGGCGAGCATCGGGGTCACCGGTCTGGCGGTCATGGGCCGCAACCTGGCCAGGAACCTGGCGAGGCACGGGCACACGGTGGCCCTGCACAACCGCTCCGAGCAGCGGACGAAGGAACTGGTCGAGCAGTTCGGCGACGAGGGCGACTTCATCCCGGCGTATTCGGCGCAGGAGTTCGTCGACGCGCTGGAGCGGCCGCGCCAGGTCGTGATCATGGTCAAGGCCGGTGCGCCGACGGACGCCGTGATCGACGAGTTCGTCCCACTCCTCGAGAAGGGCGACGTGATCGTCGACGCGGGCAACGCGCACTTCGCGGACACCCGGCGCCGCGAGGCCGCGCTGCGCGAGAAGGGCATCCATTTCGTCGGCACCGGTGTATCCGGCGGCGAGGAGGGCGCGCTGCACGGGCCGAGCATCATGCCGGGCGGCTCCAAGGAGTCGTACCAGTCGCTCGGGCCGCTGTTCGAGGACATCTCGGCGAAGGTCGACGGCGAACCGTGCTGCACGCACGTGGGCGCGGACGGCGCCGGGCACTTCGTGAAGATGGTGCACAACGGCATCGAGTACGCCGACATGCAGTTGATCGCCGAATCGTTCGATCTCCTGCGCGGCGCGGGCGGTTACTCCCCCGCCGAGATCGCCGAGGTCTTCAGGACCTGGAACTCGGGACGGCTGGACTCGTACCTGATCGAGATCACCTCGCAGGTACTGGCCCACACCGACGCCGCTTCCGGCAAGCCGTTCGTCGACATCGTGGCGGACCAGGCGGAGCAGAAGGGCACCGGCCGCTGGACCGTCCAAATCGGACTGGACCTCGGCGTACCGATCAGCGGCATCGCCGAAGCCGTCTTCGCGCGCTCGCTGTCCGGTTCGTCGAACCTGCGCGAGGCCTCCCGCGGTCTCGGCGGCCCCTCGCGTGCTCCGCTGACAGGGTCCGCTTTGGACACCTTCGCGGACGACGTCGAGCAGGCTCTGTACGCGTCGAAGGTGGTGGCGTACGCCCAGGGCTTCAACCAGATCCAGGCGGGCGGCGCCGAATACGGCTGGGACATCGACCTCGGCAAGGTCGCGTCCATCTGGCGCGGCGGCTGCATCATCCGCGCGAAGTTCCTGAACGACATCACAGCCGCGTATGCCGAAGAACCCGCGCTGCCGACGCTTCTGACCTCCGGCGGCTTCCGCAAGGCCGTCGAGGACGCTCAGGACTCCTGGCGTTCCGTGATCTCCACGGCGGTGCGCCTCGGCATCCCGACTCCGGGATTCTCGACCGCGCTGGCCTACTACGACGGTCTTCGCGCGGAGCGGCTTCCGGCCGCGCTGGTGCAAGGGCAGCGGGACTACTTCGGTGCCCACACGTACCGCCGCGTCGACCGCGAGGGTTCGTTCCACACCGCTTGGGCCGCCGACGGCCGCCCCGAATCCTCCGCCTGACAAGGCTGAAGGGGACTTTCCCCGCATCGCATGAGACGAAAGCGTCCTTCACCGCCTGAGATGCGGTGAAGGACGCTTTCAGCCCTCCCCGCGCGCCGCGACGATCTCCGCCAGCGCCCGCAGGATCACCGCCTCGGTCTTCTCCTTCGTGAGCCCGAGACCGGTCAGCAGGTCGTCGCCGAGTTCGAACAGGGCCAGCAGGATGTGCTCGGTGCCGATGTAGTTGTGCCCGAGCCGCAGCGACTCCCGCATGGCCAGTTCCAGCGCCTTCTTGGCCTGCGCGCCGAACGCCATCTTCGCCGCTTCCACCGGCTCGTCGGTGGGTTCCGGCAGCCTCGCCTCCGCGGCCTCGCGGACGGCCTCGAGAGTCACGTTTTGCGCCAAGATCGCCCCCGCCGCGAGCGCGGCCGGTTCGGCGAGCAGGCCAAGGACCAGGTGCACGGGCTCCATCTGCGGACTCTTCGCCGAGACCGCCGCGTCCCGCGAAGCGACGACGACGTGCCGTGCGCGATCGGTGTAGCGGCCGAAAACCTTCACCAGGTCTTCGAGCGAAGAGCCACTGGAGTCGACAAAGCGCTTCTGCGCGGCCTGTTTGGACACCCCCATGTTCTTGCCGATTTCGGTCCAGGACGCGCCGGAGCGCCGCGCCTGGTCGACGAAGTGGCCGATCAGGTGGTCGGCCACTTCGCCGAGGTGCTCGCCGAGGAAGACCGCGTCGGAAAGCTGACCGAGCACGTCGCCGTCGGGATGCTGCTGCTTGATGTGGGAGATGAGGTCGTCGAGCCGGACTGGATTCGTCATGCCGTCAACTCTAGGTTGACGAATGCGAGATCGTCAACCGCGGGTTGACGCAAAGGTCGCTTTGAGATCGAAGCCATTGGCCTCCAGCGTCTCGAACCGCGGCGCCGGATCCGCGGCGAACAGGCGGCGCGCGGCGATGTGGTCCGGTGGCCGGTTCACCGACTCGACCCCGGCGAGCACGCCGTCGCGGAACGACAGCACCGAGAACTTCCCGCCCTCGCGATCCCCGGTCACGACGGTCTTCTCCGCCCCGGTCAGGATCCCGGCGATCTGCAGTTTCGCGCCGAGCTGGTCGGTCCAGAACCACGGCAGGCTGTCGTAAGGCGCGGGTTCGCCGGCGATGGCGGCCGCCGCCGCCCGCGCCTGGTCGACGGCGTTCTGCACCGACTCCAGCCGGGTCGCCGTCCCCGCCTGGACACACGGGAAGTTCGCGCAGTCCCCGACCGCCGAGATCTTCGGGTCGCTCGTGCGCAAGTGCTCGTCGACGACGACACCGTTCGCCACGGCGAGCCCCGCCTCTTCGGCGAGCCGCGTCCGTGGTTCCACCCCGACCCCGACCAGTACCAGATCGGCGGGCAGCAGGCTGCCGTCGCTCAGTTCCACCTCGGTCACCCGGCCCTCGCCGCGCAGCGCCGCGACGCCCTTGCCGAGCAAGATCGTGTGTCCCGCTCCCTCGTGCAGCGCGGCGAAGTACGCCGAGACCTCCGGAGTCGCGACGCGGGCCATCAGCCTGTCCTGCACCTCGACGATCGTCACAGGCCGCCCGGCGTGCGCGGCGAATTCGAGCCCGATGAACCCGCCACCGACCACGACCACGTTCTCCGCGCTTTCCAGCGCGGCTCGCAGGACATCGGCCTCGTCCTTGGTGCGCAAGGTGAACACACCATCCAAAGTGGACCCCGGCACCGGCAGTACGCGGTTGACCGATCCCGTCGCCAGTACGAGATGGTCGTATTCGTGGGCGCTCCCGTCCTCGAGCACCACCTTCGCGCCGTCGCGATCCACTGACGCGACGCGGCCCGGGATCAGTTCGATGTTCTTTTCCGCGAAGAAGTCCTCGGGCCGCAGACGCAACTGAGCGTCACCCGCTGTCCCGGCGAGATAGCCCTTCGACAACGGAGGCCGTTGGTACGGCAGCCCGGGTTCGTCGCCGATCAGCACCACCCGCCCGTCGAACCCCTTGTCCCGCAGCGAGGTCGCCACTCCGAACCCGCTCTGCCCGGCCCCTACGACGAGGACGGTCTCCATCGGCGCTCCTTCCGTTGTGCCCGATGTCCATTCAACACAGCTCCGGCCTCTTCGACCGCCCTTTCGCAACGTGATCCTCACGCGGTGGACGCGCTACGGTCATGCCCGACGAGTCCACTGGTGTTCCCGCACGTCACAGGGGGTTACATGAGCCGACCCGAGCCACACCCGGTCGACGCACGTCCGCCGCTGCCGAAGCTGACCCTGCTCGGCCTGCAGCACATGACGATCATGTACGCGGGCTCCGTGGCCGTCCCGCTCGTCGTGGGCAGCGCGCTGAAACTGGACGCGGCGACGATCGCGTTGCTGGTCAACGCGGATCTGCTGGTCGCGGGGATCGCGACGCTGATTCAGGCGATCGGGATCGGGAGGATTTTCGGCATCCGGCTGCCGGTGGTGGCGGGCGCGACGTTCACCGTGGTCAACCCGATGATCATGATCGCGTCCCAGTACGGCATGCAGGCCGTCTACGGCGCCATGATCGCGTCGGGCGTGTTCGGCCTGCTCATCGCGAAACCGTTCGCGAAGATGATCCGGTTCTTCCCGCCGCTGGTTTCGGGCACGCTGCTCATGGTCATCGGCATCTCGCTCATCGGCCCGGGTGTCGGACTGATCGCCGGCCACGACACCGGATCACCGGATTACGCGAAGCCAGCGAACATCGCGCTCGCGTTCGGCGTGATCGCGGTGATCGTCCTGTTCACTCGCGTCCTGCGCGGGTTCGCGAGCCAGATCGGCCCGCTGCTGGCGCTGCTGATCGGCCTGGCCGCGGCCGTCCCGATGGGTTTGGTGAGCTTCAAGGGCATCGCCGACGCCGACTGGTTCGGCCTCGCGTCGCCGTTCCACTTCGGCCCGCCGACCTTCCCGATCGCGGCCGTGCTCTCGATGTGCGTCGTGATGCTGGTGACCTACACCGAATCCACCGCGGACCTGGTCGCGGTCGGCGAGATCACCGGACGGCCTGCCACGGATTCGGACCTCGCGCGCGGTCTCGCCACCGACGGTCTCTCAGCCATCCTCGGCGGCGCGATGAACTCTTTCCCGGACACGGCTTTCGCGCAGAACGTCGGCCTCGTGCAGATGACCGGGGTACGCAGCCGGTGGGTGGTCGCGATGGCGGGCGGCCTGCTCGTGCTGATGGGCCTGGTGCCGAAGGTCGGCGCCTTCGTCGCGGCCGTGCCGGAACCGGTGATCGGCGCGGTCGCGGTGGTCATGTTCGCGATGGTCGCCGCGGTCGGCGTGCAGAACCTGAAGAAGGTGGAGTTCTCCGGCAATCACAACACCTTCATCGTCGCGGTGTCGATCGGGGTCGGGCTGCTGCCCGCGTTCGCCACGAACCGGTTCGGGAACTCGATCTTCTTCCAGCATTTCCCGGCGTGGTTGCAGACCGTCTGCGGCAGCCCGATCACGGTCGCCGCGATCGTCGCCTTCACCCTCAACCTGCTGTTCAACCACCTCGGCAAACGCCGCGAGCCGGATCTCTTGCAAGCGCCCTAGCGTGTCCCCGCGACCTTCGGCTTGGAGACACCTTCTAGCAGAAGAGCCACTTCGGCCACAGGTTGCACTCCTCGGTCGGCGTCGTCGAGGGCGGCGGCGGAGTCGTGCCGGGCGGTTGTGGAGGGCCAGTCGATCCCGTCGGCTTCGGCGGGTCGGCGGGCGCGTGCGACGAGGTCGGTGTCGTCGTCGTTTCGTCCGGGGAGTCGGACGTCGACGCGGCCGAACTCGACGTGCGACGGCTCGACGACGTCCTGCTGGGCTGCGAGGAAGTCCCGCCTTCGCCGGTTTCGACCGTCTCGGTGGACGGGACCGCCGACGTCGCGTCGGCTCCTCCGTTTTCCGAAGGCCGCTTCGGCATCTCGATGACACTGATCCGGTTCGGCTGCGCATTCTGCTCGGGTTCGGAATCGAACCCGACGAGAACAGCGGCCGTACCGCAGGCGACGACCACGGCGATCACCACCGCGATAACTCTCCAGCGTGACTTTGCCCGTGACTCCTCGTGGTCGTCCCAGCCCTCGCGAATAAGCAGGTCGGCGACCGAAACGTCGTCGTCATCCACCAGCTGAAACCTTTCGCACCGGGAACGAGCGAAGAGTAGTTCTACCGCAACTCACCGCCGAACGGGTGAAGTTAACCAAAAATTATTCACCCAATGGAACACGCCAGCGTAGACCGGTCACACAGCGTGTATTCATATGCTTCCGCGCATATCCGCGGTGACCCACCTCCGGCTCGCGTATACAGCGCCCTCCGCGGGTGGTGTAATCGACGGTGCCAGCACCGGAAGAGGGGGTTCGGACGGATCATGGAGGCTGACGCCCTCGCCGTGCCCGGAGCCGGGAATTCCGGTCGTCCGACAGGCGCGCCGCTCGGAAACGAGCCGGTCGGCGATCTCGGCCTCGCGGGCGACCACGCCGCCGTCTGGTCGTACGACTTCGAAGGCGAGACCCTGTCCTGGCTGCCCGGACTGGAGAACCTGCTGGGCGGAGGCACCCTCACCGAAGCCGAGATCGAGTCCAAGCTCGCCGATCTGGTGGCCCCGCTGACCTCCGGCACCCGGACTTCCCCGCCTTGGCGCGAGTTCGAACTCGAGCAGTCGTTCCGGAACCCGGCGGGTGAGATCCGCTGGGTCCGCCTGCGTGCCCGCACCATCGGCGATGACAACGGCTCGTCGGGACTGCTCGGGATCGCCACCGACGTGACCGACGTCCGCGAGAACCGGCAAGCCCTCGAAGATCTCACTGACCGTTACCGGCTTTTGGTGGAACTCAGTCCCGACGCGGTCTGCGTTCACGAAGCCGGCGTTGTCACCTACGTCAACCGGGCGGCCGTCACCGCGCTCGGAGCGTCCTCGACCGCCGAACTGATCGGGCGGCCGATCATGGACTTCGTCGCCGACGAGTCTCTCCCGGCCCTGTTGGACAGGATCGCGTCACTCCACCGTCAGGGGGCGTCGACCGATCCCGCCGACACCGTCATGCTCCGTCTCGACGGCACGAAGTACCTGGTCCAGAGCATTTCGGTGCGCACCACGTGGGAAGGCAGGCCCGCGTTCCAGGTCATCATGCGCGACATCAGCGCGCAGAAGGCCGCCGAAGCGACACTGCGCTACCAGGCCGCGCTGATCAGCCACGTCAGTGACGCGATCATCGCGACCAGCCGCACCGGCGTGGTGACCAGCTGGAACCCCGCCGCCGAGAACGTCTACGGCTGGACGGCGGGCGAGGCGATCGGCGGCATGGTGAGCGACCTCGTCGGCGCCGCGCTCGACCCGGAAACGGTGCTGCGCAGGGGCGGCGTCATGCAGACGACCCACCGCCATCGCAACGGCTCGACACTGGCCATCCGCGTCTCGGCCGCGGAGATGAACGACGGTTTCGTCCTGGTCTGCGCCGACGAAACGGCCCGGCGGCGCGCCGAGCAGCACTACAGCACGGTGGTCGCGTCCCTCGACGAAGGCGTGATCGTGATCGGCCCCGGCGGGCTCATCGAATCGGCCAACCCCGCGGCGTGCCGGATCATCGGCGTCGACCACGACGACCTCATCGGCGTCCCGTGCGTGACGCTGGAGCTGTACGACGACCAGGGCCGCCTCCCGCCTGCCCGGATGCCGCCGGTGGTGACCCGGCGCACCGGGGTCACGCTGGCCGGTCTCGTGCTGCGGCTGCGGAGGCCCGACGGCGCCGACGTCTGGATCTCGCTGACCTCGCGGCTGCTGACCCCGGAAGACCCGTCGGCACTGGCGGTGGTCGCCTCGTTCACCGACATCACCGAACGCCGTGCCATCGGTGAGCGGCTCGCTCACGAGGCGACGCACGACCCGCTCACCGAACTCGCGAACCGGACGCTCGTGCTGGACAGTCTCGCCGAGGCGCTGTCCGGCGCGGGCCGCGCCGAGCTGACCACGCTGCTGTTCATCGATCTCGACAAGTTCAAGGTGATCAACGATTCCCTCGGGCATTCCGTCGGTGACAAGGTGCTCCGCATCGCGGGCGAACGGCTGCGCCGGGGGATCGGCGAGAACGATCTCGTCGGCAGGCTCGGGGGTGACGAATTCGTCGTCGTCACCGCGGAGATCACCGAACCGCACGAAATCAAGGCGCTGGCCGAACATCTGCGCGAAGCGCTGACCGAACCGATCACCGTCAACGGCAGGCAGCTGCACATCGACGCCAGCATCGGCATCGTCACCGCTGCCAACGATGACACCCGGACCGCCGAAGACCTGCTGCGTGACGCGGATGTCGCGATGTACCAGGCGAAAACACTCGGCCGTGCGCGCTACGAGTTCTTCGACGTCGAGCTGCGGGAGCGGATGCAGCGGCGGCTCCGCATGGAACAGGACCTGCGCGACGCCCTGCAGAACGAGGAACTCTGGGCGGCGTACCAGCCGGTCGTGGACATCGACTCCGGCGAGATGGTCGCCGTGGAGGCGTTGCTGCGCTGGAAACATCCGGCGCACGGCAGCGTCTCGCCCGCCGAGTTCATCCCGCTGGCCGAGGAAAGCGACCTGATCAACCTGATCGGCAAATACGTCCTGCGCACGACCACCCGCGAGATCGCCAGACGGCGCGAACAGCTCGGCATCGACCTGAATCTCAAGGTCAACCTGTCGGCCCGGCAGCTGGACGACCCGCATCTGGTGGCGGGGGTGCAGGACGCGCTGAAGACCACCGGGCTACCGCCGCACGCGCTGACCCTGGAAGTCACCGAGAGCGCGCTGATGCGGGACCAGGCCGCGGCCGCCGAAGTTCTGACGTCGTTGCGCGATCTCGGTGTTTCGCTGGCGATCGACGACTTCGGCACCGGCTACTCGTCGCTCGCGCAGCTGCAACGGCTCCCACTGGACACGCTCAAGATCGACCGCACGTTCGTCACCGGCATCGCGGAATCGCGCGACGCGGCCGCGATCGTCAAGAGCATCATCGCGATGGCGCACGCCGTCGACCTGATCGTCGTCGCCGAAGGCGTCGAAGACGAAGAGCAGCTCGCGGTCCTGCGTGAGCTGCGCTGTGACCAGGCGCAGGGCTTCCACCTGGGTCGCCCCGCGCCTCCCGACGAACTTTTCGGAGCCGTTGAATGAGTGTCGAGATCAAAGCCGGAGAAGACCGCTACGACATCGTCGTGGACGGGAAGCCGGCCGGGTTCCTGGAAACCCGCACCCGCCCGGACGCGATTCTGTTCCTGCACACCGAGATCTCGGACGACTTCGCGGGCCAGGGTCTGGCGGGCAAGCTCGTGACCGCGGCGCTCGACGATGTCCGGTCGCAGGGCAGGTCCGTCCTGCCCTACTGCCCGTACGTGCGCTCGTTCATCGCGAAGCACCGTGAGTACGAGGATCTCGTCCCGGCGGACAAGCGCGCGGAATTCGAACTCTGAGCCCTCAGCTCGGATATCTCGTCAGCAGTTTCGCGAGCTCGTCCTCGGTGAGGATGACGTCCAGCTCGCGCAAGGTCGCGTCGAGCCGCTCGGGCGGGATCGTGGTGGTCTCCTTGGTCCCGTCCGGGCGTTCGACGATGAACTCTTCGCCGACCAGTTTGCGGCTCAGCCCTTCCTCCAGCCGCATGATCACCAGCTGTCCGGTGAACGGCGACCGCGGATGTGTCGACGTGTAGTGGTGGTAGACCTCGTAGTCGATCCGGTGCATCGGCGTGAGCGTGAAGGCGTGCAGGTCGGTCCAGTCGTCGCCCTCCTGTTTCTGCAGGCGCCACCGGTCGCCGTCGGCGACGAGCCGGTGCGGCCAGCCCGCCTGATCCACCACGGCGCCGTCGACCAGCGGCATCGGCACCAGCATCCCGGCGCCGAAGCCGACGTCGACCAGGTGCTGGACGCCGTCAGCCTCGACCACGAGCGTCATATGCGTGTACGGCCCGTTCTTCTGCGGCTGCACCCGCGCGACCAGGCGGCGCACGGTGTAGCCGAGTTGTTCGGCGGCCGCGGCGAAGAGACTTCCGTGCTCGTAGCAGTAGCCACCGCGACGACGGCGGACGAGTTTGCCGATCACGTCTTCGAGCGCGATCCCCTTGTGCTGCTCCAAAACGACGTCGACGTTCTCGAACGGAACGGCCAGGATGTGCGCCTTCGCCAGCTCGCGCAGCGCGGCGGCGGAGGGCTTCGCGCGATCCTGGCCGATCCGGCCGAGGTACTCGTCGAGGTCGAGGGTGCCGACGGTCCATTCGTCGACCTGCTCAGGTGCGAGTGTCATGCCTTGAGCCTGACACCTCCACCTGACTCGAGGTCAAGATCAGCGTCCGGCCTCCTGGGTGATGGACCGCGCGGCCACCGTCCCGTCGTCGCCCGCCTGTCCCTGGACGGCGACCGTCGAGCCCGGCTTCAGGTCGGAGAGCTTGCCGGCCTGGGTCACGCTGATCGTCGTTTCGTCCGTTGTGGACACCGTGATTTCACCGCCCTGCGCGCTCTTGACGTAGACCTTGTTCCCCTCGACGCGGTCGATCGTGCCCGTGGTGCCGCGCCCCGCCGCGCCGCGGGGGCCGCCCGCCTGCCCTTGTCCGTTCGGTGCCGCGACCTGCCGGGCGGGCGCCGGGGAAGCGGCCGAGCCGAACGCGGCGTGCGTCCAGACGCCGAGGGCGAACACGGTCGCCAGCACGACCAGTCCGGCCAGCACCTGTGTGGTCCGGGTGAACGGCCGCGCGGCGCGGCGCATCTCGCCGTGGAGATCATCGGTCACCGCCGGACCGGCGACGATCTCCTCCGCGGTCTCTTCAGCAGACGACATCGAGACTCCTATTCGTGACGCAAGGCGTCGATCGGCCGCAGCTTCGCGGCCCGGTTCGCTGGAAAGACCCCGAAGAACAGCCCGATCAGGGCGGAAACGGCGAAAGCGAGGAAGATCGAGGACGGCACCACGACCGGCTGGATCCCGGAAATCGTGAACCGGCTGCCGATCAGCCCGATCGCGACGCCGAGCAGCCCGCCGAACAGGCTGAGCATGGTCGCCTCGGCGAGGAACTGACCGAGGATGGCCGAACGCGGCGCTCCGACCGCCTTGCGGATGCCGATCTCACGGATCCGCTCGGTCACGGTCACCAGCATGATGTTGGTGACGCCGATGCCGCCGACCAGCAGCGAGATCGCCGCGACGGCGGCGAGCAGCACGGTGAACGTCTCGGTGGCCGCTGTGCGGGTCGCGAGCAGCTGTTCGGAGTTCTGGATCTGGTAGTCGGCCGTGCCACCGTCACGGATCCCATGCCGCGCGTCGAGGATCGCGGTGATCTCGGCCTGGGCGAGGGAAACGGAATCCGCGCCCGTCGCCTGCACGGTGATCTGACTCAAACTTCCGTAGCCCGCCAAGGAGTTCTGTACCGCGGAGATCGGCGCGATCGCGATGTCGTCGGCGTTCTGCGGCCCGGTGCTCCCCTGGGCTTTCAGCACTCCGGCGACGGTGAACTGGATACCGTTCAGCAGCACGTTCCCGCCGACCGGCTCGGCCGTGCCGAAGATCGACTGCGCTGTCGTCGCGCCGAGGACGACGACCTTGCGCGCGGCCGTGACGTCCTCGGCGGTGAACAGCGCGCCGGCGGCGATCTCCTTGTTGGTCGTGGTGAAGTACGCGGGTTCGGTACCCACGACGCTGGGGATGTCGTACGACGTCTGGCCGCGGGTCGCGGTGGCCGTCGTGGTCACCACGGGCGAGGCCGCTTCGACGTCCGGCGCACCGATCGGGTCGACGAGCGCGTGCGCGTCCTGCACCGTGAGCGGACGCGCCGTCGCGCTCTGCCCTCCACCGCGCGCCGGGGAGACGTTGACGACGTTCGTGCCGAGGCCTTGGATGCTCGCCGCGATGGCGGCGGAAGCGCCGTTCCCCACCGCGACGAGCAGGATCACCGCCGCGACGCCGATGGTGATGCCGAGCGTCGTCAGCGCCGAACGCAGCTTGTTCGCGGTGAGACCGCGGACCGCGAACCGCAGGATCTCCAAGAGGTTCACGACGCCGCCCCCACGACGCGGGCCGGCTCGTCGGAGACGATCAACCCGTCGTCGACGCGGATCACCCGGCGGGCGTGCGCGGCCACCTCGTCCTCGTGCGTGATCACCACGATGGTGCGGCCGAGCCTGTTCAGCCGGTCGAAGACGCCGAGGACATCCGCGGTGCTACGCCGGTCGAGGTTGCCGGTGGGCTCGTCGGCCAGCAGCATCGCGGGCCCGGTGACCAGTGCTCGCGCCACGGCCACGCGCTGGATCTGCCCTCCGGACAGCTCACTCGGCAAGTGCTTCGCGCGATCGGACAGGCCGACCATCTCCAGCGCGGCGAGCGCGCGTCGCCGTCGCACGGACCGGCGGAGTCCACTGTAGACCAAAGGAAGCTCTACATTGGACACCGCGGAGGCACGGGGAACCAGGTTGAAGGACTGGAACACGAAGCCGATCTTGCGGTTGCGCAGCAACGCCAGCTGCCGCTCGGTGAGTTCGCCGACGCCGAATCCGTCGAGCAGGTACTCGCCCGAGGTCGGCACGTCCAGGCAGCCCAGCATGTTCAGCAGCGTCGATTTGCCCGAACCGGACGCGCCCATGATCGCGACGTACTCGCCGGGCAGGACGGTGAGGTCGACCCCGCGCAACGCGTGCACGGCGGTTTCCCCGTGCCCATAGGTCTTGCGCAGCCCGGAGACCGCGATCACCGGGTTCATCCCCGACCACCGAATCCGCCTCCGGTGCCGCGCTGACCACCGCCGGGGAATCCACCGGCCCCGCCGCCGGGAAGGCCGCCGGTGCCGCCCGTCCGTCCGGCGCCCGCGGTGCCGGCGGTGGCCGTCGCGGTCAGCACGACGTTCTCCCCCTCGCTCAACCCCGAGGTGATCTGCACCGTGGACTCACCCCGGATCCCGACCTGCACCTGGCGCTGGACGTTCTGGCCATTCTCCTGGACGGTGACGATGTTCGAGCCGCCGGCGGTCCGCACCGCGGCGGCGGGCACGCTCAACGCGTCCCGAGCCTCGGCCACGGTGACCACGACACTCGCCGATTGGCCGGGCCGCAGGCCTTCCGGCGGATCGGTCAGCGCCAGCTTCGTCCGGTAGGAGACGACGCTGCCACTGGTCGTCGGTGTCAGGTCGACGCTGGAGACGGTCGCTTGGACCGGTTTGTCCGGCGACGAGTTGAGCGTCACCGTCGCTTTCTGTCCCCCCTTGACCTTGCTGACGTCGATTTCGGCGATCGAGGTGTCGACGACCAGGTCGGCCAGGTTCGTGATGGTGATGAACCCGCCGCCACTGGACGAAGACGACGTCGCGGCGCTGGAATTCCCCTGGTTTCCGTTCGGCGCGGACGATTGGGAGCTTGACGACGTATTGCTGGAGGACCGCTGCCCGACGGTGCCGTCGATCGCCGTGACCGTCCCCGCGCCGGGCGCGTGGAGCGTGGTGTCGTCGAGCGCGGTCTGCGCGTTCTGGACGTCGAGCTCGGCCTGGTCCAGCTTGGCCTGCGCCGAAGCGACACTGTTCTGAGCGCTGTTCTGCCCGGTGCTGGGGGTGTTCTCCGCCGTCTCGGCGGCGTCCAGGTTGTCCTGCGCGACCGAGAGGTTCGCCTTCGCGACCTGAAGCTCCTTCGCGGCCTGAGCGCTTTCGATGGTCGCGAGCTTCTGACCCGCCGACACGACGTCGCCGACCTTCACGTCGATCGACGCGACCTTGCCGGCCGTGGCGAAGTTCGCTGTGCCGGTGTAGCCGCTGGCGAGCGTCCCCGCGGCGGAGACGGTCTCGGTGACCGTGGCCCGGCGCACCGGCGTACTGCGCGTCTGCGCCTCCGCCGCGTTCTTTCCGGGGCTGAATGCCTGATATATCCCGAAACCTGCTCCGGCCAGCAGCACGATCAGGACACCGTTGATCACCCAGGCCTTGAAGGAACGAGCTCGCGTCATGCGGTGACCCTGCTGCCGCCGCTTGGCAAGAGACTGTTGATGGGCTGTGTGTCAGCTGTGTATCCGTGAACGAGCGTCTTCGCGGCGACAAGCTTGATGATCACATGGTGATGGGCGGAGCGTCCTTCGCTTCCTCCATGAGCTCGTCGAAATCCTCGCCGGACACTTCGGCCACGATGCTCATGAGAGTTCCGAACATCGCGGTCCCGAAGATCGCGAAGGCGAGAAAGCCCAGAACCACTTGTAGCAGCCCCGATGTGACGGCCGCACCCCAGCCGACCAGGAAACTCGCGCCGACCACTCCGGCGAGAACCAGCACCCTCAGCATGCTCGAAGACCTGACTCCACTGCGAAGCACCGTCGCCAGCGCACATAGCAGCAGGATGATCACCCCTCCGACGGCGACATAGGCCAGAGGCGGGTGGTCCGACGACCACCAACGCTGCCACACACCGAACGCGAAAATGAACGGAGCCAGAACAGCGCCGGACACGACATTGGCGATCACATTGGCGACGACGTTGATCGTCACGTCTCGCAGCAGCTGCCGGGAATGTCTTTTTCTTCTTAATGTGAGGGGAATCATGGCGCACAGCCTAATGACGTCACCCCTTGCCGAAAGTGCGTCGAGGTTCGCGAATCGGCACGCCGGAAAACCCGCCGGTCGGCAGCGGACCGACCGAAGACCGACCCCAGGCATGAAAAAACCGCCTCGACATGCATCGAGGCGGTTCGTTGAGCGGTGGCCAGGGCCGGGGTCGAACCGGCGACCTTCCGCTTTTCAGGTCTCGGGTAGTGCGTTCACCAGGGTTCAGGTGACGAGTCTGCACAGGGCAGCAAGGTAGTACGTCCTCAGATGAACCTACTTGGACCCCTGCGAATGGACACCTTTCTGGGCACCTTGTGACACCTCCAGGTTTGACAAACCTTCGCTGTCACTTCCCGACTCCGCGTCATGCCCAAGCTGCGGTCGTGGCGTGGAAGTGGTCGCGGATGGCGCCTGAGGCGGTGGCGGCGGTTACGGGGAGTCCGTCGAGTTTCCCGTAGTCGTCATAGTCGGCGAGTGTGGGCGCGATGACGACCGTCAGTGTGTCGGGGTGGATCGCGAGGAGTCCGCGGTCGAAGAGCCTGTGGATGTCGACGCGCAGGAGCAGGCCATCCTCATGGGACTCGTGCTCAGCGAATTTCCGCAGGTGGGCGGCTTCGAGTACTTCCTCGGGGCAGGGGCCGGTGATCGCGCATCGAACACCGTGTTCGGCGAGCAGGTTCGCCTTGAACCTGTCCTGCCCGATCCGGACCCGCGACTTGCCCTCGCGATGCCCGCCTTTGGGCGTGTCCCGTTTCTTCCCCGCCGGCAGGTGGGGCGGGGGCGGAACCGAACGTCCCTGGAGCAGCGCCAGTAACGCGTCCCCTTCCAGCGGGCGAATGGCGTTCTGCGGAGCTTGATCCAACAGGTGTGCCTGCAACTCGTCCCAGGTGATCGCGCCGGCGAGGCTACGCCAACCACGGCCGTAGCTCGCGACGAACTGCGTAACGTCTTTGGTGGCGGTGCCGGGCTCGTCGAACTCCGCCTGGCAGGTAGGTCGACGGCATCGGTACTTCGGAAGCTGGCGTTTACGCTCGTCGAACCGGGTCCCACCGCAGGTGGGGCAGACCTTCTGGGGCTTGGGCACCCCGGCCTGAGCGTCGATCCGCTCGACCCTGCTCACTCCGAGGACCTGGTCCGCGTCTCGGATGACGATCAAGTCGCCGACCGCGACGCGACGCGAGTTCGACACCTGGTTGTCGTAGACGTACTGCTCCCCCAGCACGTCCGGATAGCCACCGTTACCGCCGTACTTACGTGCCCCTCCCGCCGAGAAGAGCGACCACGCCCGCTCCACTTCCGGCCCTGCCGCCTCCGCAGGCTCTACCGGCGAAATCTCGACATCGCCGTTGACACGGGCTCGGATCGTGGCGGCCTCGGCCATCATCGCCTCAGGGTCCCGCTCGAACTCAACCAACACAGTGGTGTCGAGATGCCCACCCCTGGTAGGCACTCCGGTGTACTCCCGAAGACGGGTCTGGAGGTCATAGAGCTTGCGCTGAACACTCGCCGGCGACCGATACGTCGTCCCGTACTGGCCCGGCGTACGGATGCCCATCGACCGCAGCACACGCGACAGCTCCACAGCCCGCGGATCCCCAGCCCTCAACGCCTTCCGATCGTTCTCGAACAGAGCAGCACAAGCCAACACCAACTCTTCCCGCTTCCACGGAGGCGACGTGACCTTCTGGACCAAGAACCCCAACCTCCCGAGACGCTTCTTCACCGCCAACTCATCAGCGACCTCGTCCGACGCCAGCGGCTCACCACCAGGCAAGAACCCGGGCGCGGCTGCGGCGATCGCGGGAGCGCTGTACCGACGGCGACCCGCGACAATCACCGAGTCATGTACGCGACTGAGCCCGTAACGCTCACAAAACGCCTGCAATCCCAGATCATCGAACTCCCGCATCGCCTCGCGGACCGACTCCTCGGTCAAGCTCTCAAGCCCCATCAAACGAGACTAGCCAACCCCACCGACAAGGCCGGCCACCCAAGGCGGTTGCCAAGGCCCGAAGCGGGTCATCTGTTTACAGAAGAATCCTCAGGAGTGCTGCCTTCAGGACCGGGTTCACCCACTGCGGCACGCCTAGCCCTCAGGACCTACTCAGCGCTAGCCTTCACGGTGCAAGATAGCCAACAGAGAGGCAGCATCACGTGTCCGACGACGCCATCGACCTCGACTCTCCACTTGACTATGACTCCGGCGAGTCCGAAGACGACGTAATAGGGCGGGTCGGAGCACAACGCGCAAATGTGACCGCCACAGACTGGACGATCGAGACGATCGTTACCCAAATGCGCAAGGGGCGCCTCGACCTCTCTCCGGCGTTTCAGCGACGTGCTGCATGGACGCCTGCCCTCAAGAGCAAATTCATCGAGTCAACAATCCTCGCTTATCCGATCCCGCAGATTGTTCTAGCCGAAAAACAGGACAAGCCAGGACATTTCATCGTAATCGACGGAAAGCAACGACTCCTTGCGATTCGGCAATTCTACGCGGGCCTCCCTGAATTCTCAGATGGCGGATTCTCTCCCTTTCGACTTTCCACGATCACTTCAATCACCTCAATAAAGAACTTCACTATTAGCCGCCTAAAAGAAGAGCGACCAGACCTGTTTGACGCCTTCGAAACCCATACAATTCGCACGGTAACAGTGCGCAACTGGGAGCACGAAGAATTCCTATACAGCCTGTTCTTGCGGCTGAACACAGGAAGCGTCCCACTTTCACCACAAGAACTCCGACAGGCGCTCGTTCCTGGGCCATTTGTCGAGTATATTGACGAATCATCCGGCGACAGCTTAGGACTAAGGAAGCTACTCAACAACACAGGTCCCGACCGGCGGATGGTTGATGCCGAGATTTTAACGCGACTTATCGGCCTTTATGGTGGCGGTCCCAAATACAACGGCAATCTCAAAGAATTCCTCGATCAGGTCTGTGTATATTTCAATAGGACCTGGGGGCGACACGAGATCGCCATCGGAAACTTCCTTGACGAGATGGAGAAGGCAATCGAGGCCGCGTATGTGATTTTCGACGGCTACGCCTGCAGGAAGTGGTCCGAGACCAAGTTCGAGCGAGCCTTCAACCGCGCACTCTTCGACGTCCAAGTAGGTTGCCTCATCGGCGGTGATAACGTTCGAGAAGCCGGAATTCGAAACAAAGTCAAGCTCGTGAAAGCCTTCAAAGAACTATCTAGCGACAACGCTGAGTTTCTCCGATCAGTCACGTCTACCACAAAGACTGTCGCCGCGTTCAACACTCGATACGAGGCATGGAATTCTATTTTCCGCGAGACCACCGGAATAGAGCCGGCCTGGCCTAGCGGCCTCCCTCGCCTTTCCGCAATCGAAGCACAATCGTGAGGGCGCGGCGTGCGAATCGAACGCCTAAAAGCTGCAATAGTACAGGTAGCGGAGTCGCTACTCCCCGACGTGCCGCTTGATCAGCAGCTATCCCCTTCTGAGCAGATACAAGTGCACGCCTTTGTAGTCATCTCCCATAGCGCAATAGAAGAGTACATTGAACAACTGCTCACCGACTCATTAGATGAAGCACTGAACAAAGGACTAGCACCGGGTGGCCCCCTGCCCCTGATCGCATTACCGCTAGCGGTGCACCATTCCGCCGAGATCATAGGGCAATCTTCAGGGAAAGGTGCATTTATCACCGCAAGGTCGGTCCACCAAAAGCTGCTAGGCTTGTATACCTCGAAGGTTGTAAAGCCAAATAATGGCATTAAGAGAAAGGACATTGAAAAGCTGTGCAAGCCCCTCGGGATCGATGTCGCGGGCTTTGATGGCGATCTCGAAGTAGCGGTGACAGCCCTAGACACGCTTGGCGCCAAGCGAGGCACACTGGCACACACCCTTAGCGTGGCCGCAAGAGAAGTAATCAGGCCCGAACAAGCAAGAGAATGGGTCAACGACTCTATCGATGGCATCGAGGCTCTCACGCAACATATCGAGGAATCTGTAGCCCGGACCGTACACCAAACCGAAGATACGTTAAAAGCGGGAGAGGTCGAGAACTAACCAACCTAGTCGCCGAAGTTTTTGCTAATTGCAGCGCCAAGTTAACGTATCCGATCGAGGGATCCCGCAGACAATTACCAAAGCGGCACCCATAATCCTATCGATAACCCGGCGCTTTCGGCAGCAGATGTCGAGATTTGTTCTTATGCCGTCAAATGTTCCGCGTTGCGGCGTTCGGCGGAACCTGCCCAGAAAGGTAGGTCTTTACCTGATCCATAGCAACGACATAGCACAACACGTTGGTACCTGGGACGGTTCGCGCGCTGTGCGGACTAATGATGACACCAGAACAGCTCCAGAGGGGATGGCTCTCGGGCAGGGGCTCCGGCTCAGTGACGTCGAGCGCCGCCCGAAGCCGGCCCGCTTGCAGCTCCGCCACAAGAGCATCGGTATCGACGATCTTGCCGCGCCCAGCGTTGACCAGGAGCGCACGGTCTTCCATAGCCGCAAGAAAGTCTTTGTCGACTAGGTTGAGGGTGGCCTCATTGAGCGGGGCGGTGATCACGACGACCTGGTGCCCGCCGATGAGCGCTGGCAGTTCTGCGGCCCCATGGATTCCATCACGTGCCGCACTGGCAACCAGCGTCGAACTTGCGCCGAAGGCGCCCAGGAGCCGCGCAGTCGCGAGCCCGATACTGCCCGCACCAACGATCAGAACTCGCTTGCCCCGAAGCGTGTCGGCATCGAATCGACGGTGCGCCCACGTGTGCTCGTCCTGGTACCGGACAAGTGCTGGCCACTGCCGGAGTTGGGCCAGCACAGCGGAAAGGATCCACTCTGAGACAGGCCCTGCGTGCGCACCGCGCGCACCTGCCAGAAGCACACCTTCCGGCACCTCATTGACCCACTCGTCAGTCCCGGCCGCCGTGATCTGAACCATCCTCAAGTACGGCATCTGCTCCATCAGCGCCATGGGACGGTTCGTACCTCGGTACGGCGGAACGAAGACGTTCGCTTTCCTCTGCGCCTCGTCTAGCTGCTTGGCGGTTGGGTCATAGCCCACCACCTCGACGCCATCGATCTGACCAAACAGCCCATGAGCGACGAGGTCATCAGTTTAACCCCGCCCAGCCGCCATCAAGAGCGCCGATGGCGTCGCTACGCGATGAGCTTCGCTCACTCTTGACAGCACCAGGACGGGGCTAAGGCTGGCAGGGGCGAGGGAAAGGCAGCGGAATGCCCACCGGCCAAGCCAGCTTCGCAGCCCGACCCACCTCAGACAGCCGCACGGGAAGCTCGGAGCGGCAGGGTAGCGGCACGTCAGGAAGCCCGCCGGCTCACCTGATCAGACCAGCGGACAGGATGGGCCGCCGTGCAACCCACGTGCAACAAGCGGCGGCCAAAGAGGGTCAACCAAGGTCAACAGTGGACAGGCTCAAGATCGACCCTAAACATGAAAAAACCGCCTCGACATGCATCGAGGCGGTTCGTTGAGCGGTGGCCAGGGCCGGGGTCGAACCGGCGACCTTCCGCTTTTCAGGCGGACGCTCGTACCAACTGAGCTACCTGGCCGGGAACGCCGGCAAGGAGCCGAACGATCTTGCGACCCTGACGGGACTCGAACCCGCGACCTTCGCCGTGACAGGGCGACGCGCTAACCAACTGCGCCACAGGGCCTTGCATACTGCTTTGTAACTGTACCGCGTACTCCCAACGGGATTCGAACCCGCGTTGCCGCCTTGAAAGGGCGGAGTCCTAGGCCGCTGGACGATGGGAGCCCGGTTCGGTTTCGGCGAACCGACCGACCCGCGCTCTCCGGTGTCCCCGGGAGCGAACATAACTATAGGACACCCCTGTTTCCGCCCCCGCACAGGGGGTCCCTTAGTTGTTCACAGGGCTGGGACCTGCGAGAACGCGGTGAGTTCAGGATATCAGGGCCGACGCGTCCCGCAGGGCTCCGAGACGCCATCGAAGCTCTTCTCTCTCATCGTCCGTAAGAGTGACGGCGAGGAGTTCGGCCACGCGCTGATCGGTCAGGTGCCCGGCGTGCCGCCACCGCCCCCGCAGATCGTCCTTCGCCTCCGCCGTGGAACTCCCGGAAACCATGAGCGCGAACGCCAGCCGCTCGACGTCGTCTTCCGGACGTTCGCCGGAGAGTCTGGGGCGACGACACCCGAAAGATCGACGCGCGCTCAGTTCGCCGATGACCATGAGCAGGAACGAACCGCGGAGGCCGCGTCGACGGGCGGCAGCGCGAACTCGAAGATCCAAGACGGGAAGATGCCGAACAGCTCCGCGACCACCTTCGGCGGCGGGTCGCCCAGCGTCTGCATCGCGCCCCGGATCTATCGCGCCACCGTGATCGCCGCTTCGTCGACCATGTCGCCACACCTTCCCGCCAGTTGATTGCCGCACAACTGGTGGACGGGCGCCGGGCACAAACGAAAGCCCGGCCGCGCGGCACGCCCCCGCACGACCGGACCTCTTGAACGAACGCAGCGTGAACGAACTCAGCGCTGAACGGGCGCCTGCCCGTCCTCATCCAGCGTCAACCCCAGCATGTCCAGCAACTGGACACAGTCATCGACACCCAGCGCCCCGTTGGCCACCGCCAGCCGGGCGCGCCGCACCTGATCGTCGGACACCCGCTGGGCGTCCCCCTGACCCGTGCGCTGCGCCGGCAGACCACCCGCCAACGTTGTTGAGCTTCCCCCATCGGCACCTTCGTACCGAAGGAGGAACTGTCGAACTTCCACAGACCCACCCATGGTTCCTCCAGACGGCCAACGAACAGCTTGGCCGCGAGGCTAGCCAGAGCCGGCCGCGGCACACAGCCCCCCGGAGAGTGAACCTGTCGCCACGCTCCGCACAACGCAGAGCAATCACGCGCACGCCGCACCACATGAACCACAGGCGAACCACAGGTGGCGCCCTGACCTGAATTCTGCCCTCGCCCACTCGCCCTTCTCAGCAAACCGTGCAACAATCGATTAGCTGACACACCCCCGGTCAGCGCCTGTGGAGATCCCCTCCGACCCCCGCGTTCCTCCCCCTGGCGCGGGGGTCGCTCCGTTGTTTGGGGGCCCACCCCCCAAGCCCCCAGGGGTCGTGGGGCGGCGGTTGCCAGCCCCCGGAATCGGCTAGGTCGCGTGCCACATCTCAAGTGTCGTGAACGGTTCTCGTTCGTGCCGATGATCGCGTTTAGTGATCACCGGTGATGTCCACCCTGTGAGTGCTGGGCCAAATGGGACAGAAAAGTGAGTGTGTCGTGGCTCACTGTGGTTGGTTTGCCGAGACCGAACCGTTATCGTGGCCCGGTGCCCCTTCCTTCCCTCAGCCGTCGTAGCGGCAGCCGCACGAACTTGAAGCCGGTCAACCCCGGTCGTCACCGCAACTCCTCTTCCAAGGAGGCCGAAGCGGTCGTCGAAGACACGGAGCTCACCAGCTACCTTCGTGCCCTCGCCCCGGAAAACGACCCGGAAAGCACCGGCACCGGCAAGCGCTTCGGCGAAGCACAGGTCTTCCAGTTGCGGATGAACCTCATCGCCTGCGAACAGCTCAAGGACGCCGCCGCCGAGCGCAACCTGTCGCCGCAGGCGCTGGCGCAGGAATGGATCCTCGAGCGCCTCTCGTGGGAATCGCAGGCCAACTCGGCCCAGCAGCGCCGCCACGAGGAAGCCCACACGGACGAATTCCGCTTCGACGCCGACGCGTGGGAGCAGCCCGTCCCCCGCTGACCCCCGTCGCCCCGGAACGGAACAGCACGACTGAACAAGCTTTCAAAGGCATAGAAAAGCCCCCGGTGAGATCGCCGGGGGCTTTTCTGTTCAGTCTGAGCAACGCCTGAAGGGCGGACTCAGATCGCGCGGACCTTCTGGGCCTGCGGGCCCTTCTGGCCCTGACCGACCTCGAACTCCACTCGCTGGTTCTCCTCGAGCGTGCGGAAACCGCGACCCTCGATCTCCGAGTAGTGAACGAAGACGTCGCCCTCGCCGCCATCCTGCGCGATGAAGCCGAAGCCCTTCTCCGCGTTGAACCACTTCACAGTGCCTTGCGCCACCGCTTTACTCCTCGTTGCACATCCGCTTCGAGTGCCTCCGAAGCGACACCCAGACCGTCCCGGGCGGTTCCAACGAGTCGAGCGAAGAGCGCGTCACCGGCTCATGGCTCGCGTCAGAAGTTCCGCGAGTGTGAAGCCACGAACACGCAAAACGACGGCCTGATGGCAGCGTACCGGGATCTGGCCATATTTGAAGCCCGTGATCGGACTCTGGGCACCCCCAAGTACCAAGGTCACCGGAACGTCGTAGACCGATCCGACTTCTGTCGTACCCCCTCGTTACCCTGTCGCCCGCACGCCGACCTCCGGTCATCGCCGGACACGGACCGAAGTCGGTCATGCCCCGATCGTGAACTATGATCCACCCGATTGTGACTCGCATCACTCTCGATGGGATCAACTTACGAGGCGGTCCGGACGTCATGGTCGGTGTACAGGGGAGCAAAGGGGAAGCTTTGAGGTTCACGGAAACCGCGCGCCGCCGGGCGGCGATCGCGGCACTGGGGTTGGTGGCCGTTCTGACGCTGGGGGCGTGCAGCAGCGAGCCGACCGTGTCGGCCAGCGGGCCGGACGGCGGCGGGCCGGTGAGCAGCGACACCGGCGGGAAGGCGCCCGCGCCCGCCAAGCTGACGTACGAGCCCGCCGCGGGCGCGCAGGACGTCGCGCCGGGGCAGCCCATCAAGGTCAGCGTCGCCGACGGCACGCTCGACCAGGTCGTGCTGACCAATCCGGACGGCAAGCAGGTCGCGGGCCAGCCGTCCGAGGACAAGAAGAGCTGGTCCACCACCGAACAGCTCGGCTACGGCAAGGCGTACACGTGGTCCGGCAAGGCCACCGGAACCGACGGCAAGACCGTCGAGATCGGCGGCGCCTTCACCACGGTCAAACCGCGCAAGCAGGTGGGCGCGAACATCAACGTCTTCGACGGGCAGACCTACGGCGTCGCCATGCCGATCACGCTGACGTTCCCGAGCAAGGTCACCGACAAGGCCTCGGTCGAGAAGGCGCTGTCGGTCGAGACCACGCCGAAGACCGAGGGGTCCTGGGCCTGGGTCCACGACGACACTTCGGTGCACTGGCGGCCGAAGGCCTACTGGCAGCCCGGCACCACGGTGAAGTTCAACGCCAAGATCTACGGCGTCAAGATCGGCGAAGGCGTGTACGGCAAGGAAGACCGCTCGGCGAGCTTCACGATCGGCCGCTCGCAGATCGTCAAGGGCAACACCCAGACCCACCGGCTCCTGGTGATCCGTGACGGTCAGCAGATCGCGGACTACCCGGCCAGCTACGGCCTCGACGCCGACCCGGGCCGTGTCACGCCGAGCGGCACGCACGTCGTGATGTCCAAGCACGACACGTACTCGATGACCAACGAGCGCTACAACTACGAGAACATCGTCGTCCCGTCCGCGGTGCGGTTCTCGACCAACGGCGAGTTCATCCACGGCTACGCGCCGTCGATCTGGGCGCAGGGCAAGAAGAACATCTCGCACGGCTGCGTGAACCTGGCGCCGGCGAACGCCAAGGCGTACATGGACGGCGCCCTGGTCGGGGACCCCGTCGAGATCGAGGGCAGCACCCAGAAGATCAACCGGGCGCGTGACTACAGCGACTGGACCTACTCGTGGGAGGAGTGGTCCAAGCTTTCCGCTCTCGCGAGCTGAAGTACTTCCATGGAACCGGGCGGCCGGAGACCCCTGCGGTCTCCGGCCGTTCGTGTTGGTCGCCGTGTGCTGACTGGAACCTTCCGCGGGGCGCGGCGCCACCTCCGTCGGGCGCGGAGCGTCCTTGGGAAGACAGCGTCATGAGACTTCCGAAAACTCGGTGCAACCCCGAAGTGAGCGGGACGCATGTCTAACGACGTAAGGCGCCGCGGCCAATGAGCGGCGCCCGGATCGAGGAGACACTCTTGCGTACTCGTATCGCTCTTTCCCTCGGCGCGCTGCTGCTGGCGGGCGGCGCCGCCTTCGCGACCACGTCGCTGGCGTCGGCCGATCAGAGCGCGCCGTCGTCGACGGTCACTCCGGCGCCCCAGCCGCCGACCAAGGCGCCCACCACCACGCGACCGGCGGAACCGCCCCGCGCCACCACCGCCCCGCCGCGGGACGTCCCGAAGACCCCGTCTGTCGCCGCGCCGGGCGAGCACCGCGTGCCCAAGGCCGTTCCCGCTGGGCCGACCGGGGATCTGCACCTTCCCGCCATCGTCGAAGGAGCCGGTAACTAGGTGACGCCGAGCCGCTCGTCGAAGACCGGGACGGGCTCGCCGTGGGACGGCGAGTTCGCCCGGTACTTCGACGAGCGCGCGCACAGCCTGCGTGCCACCGCGTACCTCCTGTGCGGGGACTGGCACCAGGCCGAGGACATCACCCAGGCCGCGCTGCTGAAGCTGTACCTGGCTTGGCCGAGGCTCTCCCGGCACGACGCGCTCGACGGCTACGCGCGCAAGATCGTGCTGCGGACGTTCCTCTCCGAGCATCGGCGCGTCTGGCGCAAACGGGAGAAGCTCACGGACGCCCTTCCCGACGTCCCCGGCGAAACGAATGGCACGGAGCAGGAGATGCTGGTCAGGCACGCCCTGTCCGGCATCGCCCCGAAGCAGCGCGCTGTGCTGGTGTTGCGCTATTTCGAGGATCTCAGTGTCGAAGAGACGGCCGCGGCGCTGGGCTGCAGCACCGGGAACGTGAAGAGCCAGAGCGCGCGGGGTCTGGCGACCCTGCGCAAACGACTCGGCCCGCATTTCAATGAATTGGCCTTGAGCGGAGCGCATGACGATGGGAGGTGAGGAGATGGACGAGGACATCAAAGGCGTGCTTTCGCACGGGGCGAGCGGTCCCCCGCTGGGCATCCGGGCGGCGGACATCATCGAGCGGGGTGGCCGGATCCGGCGACGACGCAAACGGCTGGCCGTGGCGGGGAGTTCGCTGGCGACGGCCGCCGTGATCGTGTTCGGTGCGATCGCCGTCGGTGGTCGCGGCGGGGAGGGAACCGCGCCGGTCCAACCCGCGGGGCCGGGCCTTTCGACCATCGCCCCGACACCGGTCTCGCCCGCGCCGTCCGAGTCGACCCCGCAGCCGGAGGTCACCCCCGGGAAGCCGCCCCCACCCTCTTCGGCCCCGAAGACCGACCAGCCGCGTTCGACGCCCAGGACCCTCCAGCCTGGCCGTACGACGACCGCCGTTCCGCCGCGCGCGCCCACCCCGACGAAGCAGCCGAGCGAGCCGCCGACGGCGGTCACGACCCGCTGACCTGCCGCCCGGAACGTCCGATTCCCGAAGTGTTACCCAAAGTAATCGGAAATTCTCCGACATCGGCCTCACCTGGTGGATCATCACCGTTTCGGGGGAACGGTGCTCGCGCGATCGATGCAAAGCGCAGAGTCCGGACGTTTGAACACCTACGGTCGAGGGAACAAACCCTCGACGATGGGTAAGCAAACGGGTGGGTCGGGAGGTCAAACCCATGGCCGAAGAGGCGCTGAGCGCGTCACATCAGGAAAAAGGGGAACCGGCGGAGGCCCCACCTGAGCAGATCAGAAAGGCCGTCGCCGGAGCGGCGATGGGTAACTGCATCGAGTGGTACGACTTCGGTGTTTTCGGCTTCATGCCCGCCATCCTGGGTCAGGTCTTCTTCAACGCTTCAAGCACTTCCGAAGGCGCGTTGGCGACTTTCGCGGTCTTGGCGATCACGTTCATCGTGCGGCCGTTCGGCAGCTTCGTGTTCGGTCCGCTGGGGGACAAGATCGGGCGCCAGAAGGTCCTCGCGCTGACGATCATCCTGATGTCCGGGTCGACGTTCGTCATCGGCCTGTTGCCGTCCTACGCGACGATCGGCCCGGCCGCGGCGGTCCTGCTGATCCTGTTGCGCACCATCCAAGGTTTCTCGGCGGGCGGTGAGTACGGCGGCGCGGCGACGTTCATCGCGGAGTACGCGCCCGCCCGGCGCCGGGGTTTCTGGGGCAGCTGGCTGGAGTTCGGCACGCTCGTCGGCTTCGCGATGGGTGCCGGCTTCGTCACGATCTTCACCGTCGTCCTCGGCGACGAGGCGATGCGCGAATGGGGCTGGCGCCTGCCGTTCCTGATCGCGGGCCCGCTCGGCATCGTCGGTCTCTACCTGCGGAACAAGCTGGAGGACACTCCGCTGTTCCAGGAGATCGAGAAGAAGGACCAGGTCGAGAAGTCGCCGCTGAAGGCGCTGCTCAAGAAGCATTGGACGTCGATCCTGCACCTGATCGGCATCGTGGTGATGCTGAACGTCGCCGACTACATCGTCATCACGTACCTGGAGACCTATCTCAAGGACGTGGTCGGGTTCAGCGGGCACGCGCCGTTGCTGATCATCCTGGCGACCATCGCGCTGATGCTGGTCCTGATCGTGCCGATCGGCATGCTGTCCGACCGCATCGGGCGAAAACCCATCCTGATCGCGAGTTGCGCGAGTTTCCTGGTGCTCCCGATCCCGGCGTTCTCGCTGATGGGTGCGGCCGCGGACGACCAGAACGGCTGGCAGCTCACCCTCGGCGTGCTGATGATCGCGGTGCCGCTGGTGCTGATCCTGGCCGTCCTGGCGGCGACACTGCCGGCGATGTTCCCGACGCAGGAGCGCTACGGCGGTTTCTCCATCGGGTACAGCGTTTCGACCGCGGCGTTCGGCGGCACGGCGTCGTACATCATCGGCAGCCTGGTGAACGCCACCGGCGACAACCTGTGGCCCGCGTACTACCTGATGGGCGCGGCGGCGATCGCGGCCATCCCGATCCTGCTGCTGCCCGAAACGGCCGGGGTGTCGCTGCGCGGCATCGTGAATTCGCGGATCGCGCGGCGCCGGAAACCGGAAACGGCCACTCCCGGCAGTACCTCGGAGCTACCGGCGAGTTAACGTCTTTCCATGAGCCGTATCTCGCAGCCGTGGCCGCCGGTCGAAGTAGAACCGGCGACCGTCCACCCGGAAGCCCCGAAGCAGGGCAGCCACCTCGGCATCCACTTCGGTGAGTGTTTCGGATGCGGCGACGAGATCGAGGCCGGGCTCCACCTGCATTCGACGGTGGGCGAAGGGACGACGGTGTACTCCAAGTTCACCGTCACCTCCGCCCATCAGGGTGCGCCCGGTCTCGCCCATGGCGGACTGCTGGCTTGTGCCTTCGACGAGGCGCTCGGCGCGACCGTCGGCAACCTGCTGCGCCGCCCCGCCGTCACCGGGAAACTGGAGACGGACTTCCTCCGGCCGGTCCCGGTCGGCTCGACCCTGTACATCGCCACGAAACTGGACGGCATCGCCGGCCGGAAGATCTACGTGAGCGCCGACGGACGGCTGGACGCCGAAGACGGCCCTGTCGCGGTGCGCGCGCGGGCGTTGTTCGTGCGGGTCGAGTTCGAGCACTTCAGCACCCACGGGGATCCCGAGGCACTGCAGAAGCTCGCCGCCGCGCACGAGAAGGCCAAGCGCGAACGCGAGTGGGACATCAACCCCTGAGCATTTCGTCATCTGAATGCGGTGGTTCGTAAGCCGAACTGCCGCATTCAGATGACGAAATGCGTTTCTAAGTGAGAGTGCGGGGCCGGATCGCGTTCGCCTTGTCGACGAGTTCGACACGCTGGTCGACCGAACCGGCCAACCGGGCCAACGTCCGGTAGCAGCGCTCGAGCCCGAACCGCAGATCTCGTTCGTCCAGGGCGCAACCCAGTACCTTCGCGCCCGGTGTCGGCTGGTTCTGCGAGTTGAGCCAGCTGTACGCCGCTTCGAGCACCTCCGCCGACAAACGCGTGCGGCGTTCGGCGTCGAGCTGCAGGCGCTCCAGCCGGGTCGAGGCGTCGACGAGATCCCGCTCGGACACCATCACCGGATCCTTGCCGCCACCGTTGATCCTGGTCTTGATCTTGATCGCGGCGACCTGCGCGGCGACGTAGTGCGACGACGACGCCGGGACGGCCTCCAGTACCTCGATCGCGCTCGCCCTGGCGCCCTGCGCGAGGTACACGCGAGCGAGCCCGAAGGCGGCGCTGACGTACGACCGATCCGTTCGCCACACCAGCTCGTAGTAGCGCGCGGCACCGAAGTAGTCTCCGACGCCCTCCGCGCTGACGGCCAAAGCCAGCTTCGGCGCGATCTCGCCGGGAAGGTCGTCGTACACCGCTTCGAACGCGACGTGCGCGACGCGGGACCGTCCGCCCGCGAGCTCGATCAGGCCGCGATACCAGTCGATCCGCCAGTCGTGCGGGAAACCGGCCTTGATCGCGAGGTACTGCGCGGCCTGCAACTGCCGCTGTGCCTCGACCAGTTCACCGAGCTCGATCCGGGCGCGGACGATGCGCAACCGGACTTCGATCGACTCGCGCGGCGCCCCGGCCAGCGACTCGATCGCGCCCCCGGGATCGAGCGCGACCGTCGACGCGAGCACGCCCGCCGCCGGGTCGTCCGTGTCGACCTGCGGGATCGGCAGTCCCGAGACCACTTCGTTCGGATCCGGCAGCGGCACGCTTCCGCCGTGCTCCGGAACGACCATGTCGACGCCGAACGTGCGGGTCTCCGGGCCGAAGACGGTCGACGCGCCAGGGCGCGGTTTCCCGGTGCCCAGCGCCATGATCTCGCGAAGCACACCGGTCAGCTGGTCGGCCATCTCCTCGGCCGCGATGAACCGGCGGTCCGGGTCGGTGTGCGTCGCGCGCTTCAGGAAGCGGTAGTACGAACCGAAGAGCGCGAACAACGGGACGACGTCCGGGCCGGGCAAGGTCGTCTTGTACTTGCTGGTGTAACCGGAGAATTCGAAGCTGAGAACGGCGAGCGTGCGGCCGACCGTGTACAGGTCCGACGCCACCGAAGCGCCGTGCGTCGCCAGCTCGGGCGCGCTGTAGCCGGTGGTGAAGAACAGCGGGCTCTCGTAGTCGTCGATGCGGCGGACCGCGCCGAGGTCGATCAGCTTGAGCTGTTCATGCGTCTGGATGACGTTGTCGGGCTTGAGGTCGCAGTACAGCAGGTTCTGGCCGTGCAGGTAGCCCATGGCGGGCAGGATCTCGAGCCCGTAGGCGATCACCTGGCCGATCGGCAGCGGTTCCGGGCGCTTCGTCTCGCGGTGGTGCGCGAGCGCGAGCTGGCGCAGCGACTGGCCGCCGACGTACTCCATGACGATGTAGCCGACCGAGTTGCCGGTGTCGCCGTCCGGGTGCTGCACGAAGTTGTGGATCTTGACGATGTTGGGGTGTTCGACCTCGGCGAGGAACCGCTGCTCGTTGGCGGCGGCCGCCATCGCGGTGGCGTCGCCGGTGTCGATCAGGCCCTTGAGCACCACCCAGCGGTCGCTGACGTTGTGGTCTTGCGCGAGGTAGATCCAGCCGAGGCCGCCGTACGCGAGCGCGCCGAGCACCTCGTACTGGCCGCCGACGATCTCGTTCGGCCGCAGCTTCGGGACGAAGGAGAAGGGGTTCCCGCACTTCTCACAGTTGCCCTCGGGCGAGCCGGGCTTGCCGTCCTTGCCGCGGCCGACCTTGGCACTGCAACTGCCGCAGAAGCGTTTCTCCTCCGACACCATCGGGTTCTCGAGGACGGCGGACGCCGGGTCGCGGTACGGCACCTGCGGGACGTCGACGAGTCCGGCGCCGAGGCGGCCGCGGCGTGACGTGCGGGACGACGTCCGGCGGGCGGTGCCGGGGAACGAACCCGTTCCGGTGCCGGTGCCCCGGCTGCCCGATCCGGTCCCGGTGCCGGTGCCGCGGCTTTCGCTGGACCGTTCGGGGAGGACGCTTTCCGTGCCCGGATCCGGCAGTGGCCCGGGTCCGCTGTCGACGCGCGGCGTCGGCGGCATGATGCTCTGCGTCTCCGGCGTCGGCGAGGAGAGCACGCTGGTCGGCTGCGGCGCGTCGGCGGGTGCCTGCCATTCGGGGCGAACGACCTGGGTCTGCGGGCTCACCGGGGCCATGTCACCCGGCGGACGTGTCGGGTCCTCGGCTCCGGGGATCGACCGCTGCTGACCGCGCGGTGGAGTCTGCGGACGCTGGACGGGCGCGTGATAGACCGTGCGCTCGGCATCCTTCTCCGGCCTTGGCTCCTGCTTGGGCGCTTGCTTGGGCTCTTGCTTGGGCTGCGGAGGCTCGCCGAGGTCGAGCCTGCCGGAAATGGACGGTTCGGGCGTTTCCCAGCGGACCGGCGCCGGCGGTGTCCAGGAGGCGGACTCCGCCTCACGGTCCGGCGTGGCGTCGTCCGGCGCTGCGTGCCGAGGACGGCGCGGCTCTTCCGACACTGGTACCTCCCGAAATCCCCGCGACAGCGTCGAGCTAAGTCTAGGCCTGGGAGCGCAGCTCCTCCGTTGAGGGCGGTGGCGGGGGCATGGATGGACTAGACGTGAGCGGGCAGGTCGTGCCCGCGCCGGGTCGAACCCGCTACGGTGCGGGAGAGAACCGATTCAGCAGGTGATGAGGGGGAGGACCGGTGCCTGCGTCATTTTCGATGTCGATGGCCCAGCTCGACGTCGTACTCGAAGAACTCGGGCTCGGCAGATTCGTGCTGCCCTTCGAAATCCCGACCGTCGGAACCACCATCACCGAACGCGAGCGGCACTGCGAAGAGATCTGGGCGGAACTGGCCGATCGAGGCTTCGCCCGCGGCCGCGAACTCCTGCGCGACCACGAACAGACTCTCCGGCTCTGGGCCACCGGGGATTTCGTCGTCACAATGGAGGCGCACGAAGTCGAGCAGGACGCCGAATACCTCTATCGAGGTGCGTGGAACAGCCGCGTGGGAGTCGTCAGCCAGCAACGCGGATTCGACATCCTCTTCGAGCCGGTCTATCCCGAACAGGTGGTCGCGACCCTGCTCGGTTATCTGCCGTCGCTGCAACCGTTCCCCGGACGGGTGACGACGTCCAGCACACTCCCCCCGTCCAAACGACCGGACGACCCGTTCGACGAGGACCCGGACAACCTTCGCCTGGGCGCGGCCGGCCGCTTCTTCGAACACCCGCTCGCGCGGCTGGGCACGATCAGCGTCACCCTGCGCGACGATCGGGGCAAACCGCAGCAGAAGAGCGTCCAGTGGTTCGACAGCGTCCAGGGCCGCTTCATGCTCACCACCGACCGCTTCCCCGACGGCGAAGTCCGCCGCACGTTCACCCCGACGAGCGGCTCCCACCTGGCACGATGGGTCCACGACCTGGTCGAAGCCGCCCGCGTCGGTAGCGCGTGATCCTCGCCGGAAGGCGGCCTTCGAGGCCGTTTCCGCTGATATCGTGATCTGACGAGCGCTACGAGTAACCGGGACTTGGTACAGGGGAGAGACCATGACTGACGGCACCGGCGGACCGCCGGGCAACTTCTCGGACATTCTGGGCGACTTCTCGGCGCAGGCCGACCGGATGATGACGGCAGCCAAGGAAGGGCAGTTCGCTGTCAGTCCCGAAATGGGCGAGGCGTACAAGACGGCACTGCGCGAATATCTCGACAGCTGGCTCGGGACCAAGACGCGGTTCGACCATCTCGCCCAGAGCCCCAAGCTCGGCACGGGCCCCTACTCCCAGCAGGTCGGGGATCATGCGGCGCGGGTGGCAGACGGTGACGATCTTTCCGCCAAGACACAGCTCGACGCCCTGCAAGATGTCACGAACAGGGCGCGCGAAGCCATCGAAATCGCTATGACCAAATACAAGCAACGAGATTCGGATGGCGCCGACCATCTCAAGCAACTTGATCGGGACTGATAAAGAGCCAATGAAGACCAATGTCCGCAGCGCAGTGATTCCCGCAATCCTCGCGATCGCACTGATTTCTTCAGGTTGTTCGCCCGAAAAGACAGGCACGCCGAGTCCCGAGTCAACTTCCTCCTCCACCGGCTCTTCGTCACAGACAGTGCCACCTGGAAAGATATTCGGAGACCTGAAGGCCTGCACACTGCTCGAACCGGTAACAACACCAAAAGGGTTCTCGAAACCCACCGAAGAAGACTACGAGAGCGACAACGGATGCCAGGCGCAGAAAAGCGAATACGGTGTTATCAGCACCTACCTGGTGGACGAAGCCGGAATCGATGAACTCACTCCTGGTCGCGGTACCAAGGTCCCCACGCAGATCGCCGGCCGGGACGCCGTAGAAATACCGGGGTCAGGTGGAACCTACACCTGCATGGTCGGCGTCGCGGTAGGCCCCAAGGCCCGCCTGACCGTGGGAACCACTCTTATCAAGGGCTCGAACGAAGAAGCCTGCGCCTCTTCCAAAGAAGTCGCCGAACAACTCGCCCCAAAACTGCCTCAGGGCAGCTGAAGCGGAGGGACAATGGCTGGAGACCACGACCGGACCGAGTCCGGAGTCGACGTGAGCTTGACCGGCAAGGTTCACCGCACCTACGAAGGAAAACGCTACTCCGAAGAGTACGACCGGACCGCCCAGGGACCCGGCGGTAATTCGGTCACGGCCAAAGCTACCGCAGAGATGCGGGCAGGTGAGTACTCAGCCCAGCAAGGCGAAAAGTTAGCACAGGGTCAGGAGTTCAGGGCGGGTCTCAACGCCTCCGACCAGCGCTATGAGGCCAGGCCGCATGGCGAACTAAAGAACATGGTCACCGACAACCTTGATCCTGTCGACGTCGACAGACAGGGTGAGCTGTGGAATGCCCAGGGAGATGCGCTCCATACCTTCAGTGACGCTCTCATGAGAGCGTCGAACAAAGAAGGAGCGCACTGGCAAGGGACAGCCGCCAACGCGGCTCATGGGTTCTTCAAGAGTTTGAGCACCTGGGCTAAAACGTCGGGCGACGGCGCGTACCTGGCGTCCAACCGCTTCTCCCAGTCGGCCGCCGCGGCCACCACCGCGAAGAACTCGATGCCCGAAGAGGTCCCCTTCGACCGCAACACCGAATACAAGAACGCTCTCAACCAGCTCGCGACGGGCAACTTCGCGGGCGCGGTGGACACGGTCAGCAACATCTCGGCCAAGCAGGAGCAGTCGTTCCAGGCGCATCAGCAGGCCGCTCAGGTGATGCACACTTACGACCAGTCACTCTTCGACGTCAACTCCAAGCAGCCCACCTTCGCCCCGCCGCCGGAAATGGGCGATTCGACCACCGCGTCCGGGTTCTCCGGGGGTACCGAAGTCAAGGGCTTCAGCGGCGGGCCGGGGCCCAACAGCGGTCCTGGGCCGGGGATGCCCGGGCCGGGTGGGCCGAGCGGGCCGACGCCGGGGCCCGGGATCACCACTGGTGGCGGGCACACCGGCGGGCCGGGGCCGAGTCAGCCGCTCAGCGGGCCGCCTGGGTCGTTCCGGCCGGGGCCGACGCCGGGGTTGGCGGCACTGAACGGCCCTGGCCCCACGGGTCTCGGGCGGCTGGGCAGCGAGCAGTATCGCGGCAAGCCCGGCCGGACGACGAGCGGGCCGGGCGGCAGCGCGGCGAGCCGGTTGACCCGTGGCGGTGGTGGCGGGTTCGGGCGCAACGGAGGTTCGGGCAACGTCGCCGAGCGGCTAGCGGGCGGCAAGGTTTCGGCAGGTGAAGCGGAAAAACTCGCGGGCAAGGGCGGCGGGTCCGGGTCCGGCAAGCTGCCGGAGGAGCGGGTCACCCGGGGTGGCGCGGCCGCGGCGGGCAAGGGCGGCGGCCAGGGTCCGATGGGCGCCGGTGCGCCCGGTGGCAAGGGACAGAAGGAAGAGGACAAGGAAAAGAAGGCCGCGAACTACCTGCAGGAGGAAGACGCCGACGTGTTGTTCGGCGGCTACGACGGCGAAACGAAGCCGGTGCCGCCGGTGATCGGCGAGAAGTCCCCGTAATACGAAGCGGGCCGTTCGGGAGCGAATCCCGAACGGCCCGTTCTCACTTGTATTGCGGTTGAGGCGGCGTTCCGCCCTCGAGTTTGTTCCCGATCCACTTGGCGTAGATCGCCTGCCACGCGCCACCGCGCACGTTCTCCAGCACGGCGTTCACGTACCGCACCATGTCCTCGTTCTCCTTCGGGATGCCGATGCCGTAATTCTCCTCGGTGAACCGGTCTCCCACGATCTTCAGCGTCGGGTCCTGCGCGAGCATCCCGGCGAGGATGACGTCGTCCGTCGACACGGCCTCGACCTGCTTCTGCTGCAGCATCACCAGGCAGTCCGACCAGTTGTCCACCGAGACCGGCACCGGCTTCGAGGGATCCGCCGCGATCTTCGTCAGCGAGGTAGACGTCTTGGTCGCGCACACCCGCCGCCCGGCGAGGTCCGACAGCTGAGTGACCTTCGAGCCGGAGTCGACCAGAATCCGTTGTCCCGCCTGGTAATACGCCGTCGAGAAGTTGACCCTCTTCAGCCGGCTGCAGGTGATGCTGTAGGTCCGCACCACGATGTCGACCTGCTTCTGCTCGAGCACATCTTCCCGCAGCTTCGACGGAATCGCCCGGAACTGCACGCGGCCTTCCGCGCTGCCGAAAATCGCCTTCGCGATCTCGTTGACCATGTCGATGTCGAAGCCTTCGAGCTGGCCCGACGTCGGGTTCCGGAAACCGAACAGGAACGTCGTCTGGTCGACGCCCGCGACCAGTTTGCCGTTCTGCTTGATCTTCGCCATCGTCGAACCGCTGGTGATCGACGTGCCGTTGGTCGGCCGCAGACTGGCCAACGGGTTACAGCTCGTGTCGGTCGTTCCGCCACCGCCGGCGTTGTCGGCGCCGCCGACGTTCGCGGGCAGCGGCGGCGCGACGTCACCGACCGGAGCCGGATCCACCGGCGCCCCCGCGCTGCCGCAAGCCGTCGCCAGCACCAAGACCGCGCCGAGCACGGCCGCTCGCAGACCGTTCCGCATCACCGGTACTCCCTCAGCCGTTCACGGATTCCCAAGGCGGACCCCGCCGCCGCCAGCAGCGCCAGCACCGCGATCCCCGGCGCGAGGAGGGTCAGCGCGCGTTCGGCGCCGCGGGTGTCGTCGAGGAATTCCTGCCGTCCCACGTTGATCGCGGCCACCAGGTTCTCGTCGAGCCGCAGGAACGCCCCGGCCGCGCCGTCCTTCTTGTCGTCTCGGATGGCCGTGGCGACGGCGTCCTGGTAGAAGCCGTCGTCGTCCTGGCGCCGCACTTCGCCGTGCGCCTTGAACCACGCCGACGCCGCTTGAATCGCCGCGTCCACCTTCTCCGCGGCCGCGCCGCCCGCCGCGAGACCGCGGGCCTCACCCAGCAGGCCGCCTTGGCCGTCCGTCCCGCCGAGTTGCCCAGCGAGGTCGATGAAACCCTTTTCGTACGCCGCGCCGTCGCCGCGGGCGACGAGGGTCAGCGTTTCGTCGGCTCGTGCCTGCAGCGCCGCGATCCTGGCGCGGACGAGGACGTCCACCTGGTGTGAGCCGTCTTCTTCACCGCTGCCGACGAGGGTGCTCTGCACGATCAGCGCGACAGCGCCCCACAGCAGGGCCACCACCACCGACACTGTCGCGACGACGAGCCCGACGTTCAGGAGCCGGTTGGTCTTCCGGGTCAGATGCACCTGCGTGACGATCAGCGCGGCGAGCAGGACGAGCACCAAAGCCGTTGCCAGCCAAGGGAATCCGGTCGCGTCGTCCTGTTCGGCGGCGAGCCGGTCGGTGTCGATGCGGTACAGATCCTGTGCGGCGGGAAGGATTTTCGCCCGCATCAGCTCGGAGGCCTCGCGCAGATACGAGGCGCCGACGGGGAAACCCTGCCGGTTGTAGGTGCGCGCGGTCTCGATCAGTCCTGTGTAGACGGGGAGTTCGCGACCGAGGGTGTTGATCTGCTCGGCGGCTTCGCCGACGCCGGAGGAGTCCGATGCCGCCTTCGCCAGCGCCGCCCCGGCCTCCGCGATGTCGCGTTCGTAGCGCTGGCGCATCGGGAGCGGCTCGGTGCCGATCGAGAGGAACGAACTGGCCGCTGTCGCGTCGGCGTCCGAAAGCGCGCGGTAGACCTGTTGCGCGGCGGCGGCCAGCGGTTCGCGGTGGTCGATCAGGCCGTTGATCGTGTCCTTCTTGTCCTGCACGGCCAGCGTGCCGAACAGTCCCGCGACCAGCGACAGCAGGACGAGCCCGATCGCGATCACCGACAGCCTGCCCGGCGTGGTCGCCGCGGACCGGATGATCGCGCGGATCCCGTTCCCCGGCAGTTCGAGCAGCCCGGCGATCCCGCCGCGGCCTTCCGGCGCAGGGGGCGGCGCGGGGCTCCCCGGCGGCCCCGGCCGGGTCACAGTGCTCGTCATCGCCGATCCTCCCCATTGGCTCTACCCGCAAAGAAGGTATCCGAGTCGGGATCAGCGCAGCCAGTGACACCGGCGTGTGTCATCGGCACGTGATCTCCCGGCAGGCTCAAAGGCTTTTTTCCAGGCCGTACCGCACGGCCTCCGCACGATTGCGCACACCGATCTTCGCGAAGGCGTGGTTGATGTGGCTTTTCACGGTGGCCTCGCCGATGAACAGTTCGGCGGCGATTTCCGGATTCGACAGCCCCCGCGCGATGAGGCCGAGCACCTCGGCTTCGCGTGCGGTGAGTCCGTCCGGGAACTCGGTCTTGGCCCGCGTGACCGTTCTCGAGTCGAGCGCGGCGACGAGCCTGTCGGAGACTTCGGCGGCGAAGATCGCCTGCCCGTTGGCTGCGGAGCGGACGGCCGCCCCGATCTCGGCGCGTCCGGCGTCCTTGGTCAGGTAGCCGCGGGCTCCGGCGCGCAACGCGTCGGCGATCGAAGCGTCGTCCGCGTACGTCGTGAGGACGACGACCGCGACCTCCGGGTGATCGCGTTTGAGCAGCCTGGTCGCGGCCACCCCGTCCAGGACGGGCATGCGCAGGTCCATCAGCACGACGTCGGCCGCGGTGTGGCGGAGCAGGTCGAGCGCCTGCCGCCCGTCGCCCGCGGAGCCGGCGACCTCGATCCCGTCGATCAGCCCGAGCAACGCGACGAGCCCTTCGCGCATGACCTGCTGGTCATCGACCACGACCACCCGGATCACGCCCGCACCACCGCCTCCACCGTCCAGCGCCCGTCGTCCGGGCCCGCGGTCAGCGTGCCACCGGCGAGCGCGAGCCGCTCCCTCATCCCGGTGAGACCGAACCCTCCGCCGTCCTCCGATCGGACGATTTCGCCGAGTTCGTTCCACACCCGCAAGCGAACCTCCGTTCGGGTGAAGACGAGCCGGAGCGACACCGGCCGCCCGGCGGCGTGCTTCGCCGCGTTGGTCAACGCCTCCCGCGCGACGCCCACCAGCGAGACCACCTCGGCCGACGGCAGGGGCCGCTGCTCCCCCACCACCTCGAAGGACACCCTGTCGTGGTGCGCGTCCGCCAGCTGCCGCAAGGCTTCGGCCAGTGAGGGGACGTCGCTGCGCAAGGCGGCGACCGCGTCGCGCGCCTCGGCGAGCCCGTCCGCGGCGAGCTTCCTGGACGACCGGACCCTGCCGAGCGCACCGTCCACATCGGACTTCTCGGCCAGCAGGGCCTCGGCGACCTCCAGGTGGATCCCCAGTGCCCCCAGCGAATGCGCGAGGACGTCGTGGATCTCCCTGGCGATCCGCGTGCGCTCGTCGAGCGCGGCGGCCCGTGCGTGTTCGGTCTGCGCCAGCTTGGTCTGCTCCAGCAGCGCGGCCGCCTGTGCGGCCTGTACCTCGTACTGCCGCCGGTTCAATCCCAGCAGCATCAGCACGAGCAGCACGCCGACGTTGCCGAACACCAGCGGTTCGGACGCGCCCGCGACCAGGCCGGTGACCGCCGCGAGGCTCGCGTCGAGCCCCACCACCCCCATGATGGCGGCCACCGACGGCTCGGTCAGGGTGGCGAACCGGCTCACCGTGACCACCCCCAGCACGATGGCGGAGGAGTCTTCCGCCCAGCCGAGCGCGATCGACGGCGCGACACTCGCCACCGCGAGCAGGACGGTCGCCACCCGGGGGAAGCGCGGGGAGGCCGCCACGAAACCCAGCCAGCAGGCCCCGCAGACGCCGTACGCCGTCCAGATCCACGGACTGGACTCGCTCGCGGTCAGCAGCACCACCACGACCGCGGCCGTGCCGAGCAGCTGGACGACGAGCCAGCTGGGCGCGATCGTGTCCGGCAGCAGCGGCCTTTCCCGCTTCCCCATGTCTCCCCTCAGTGATCGCTCAGACGCGTGATCATCTCCACCAGGATCAGCCGGTAGGCGAGGAAGCCGAGCAAAACGACGACACCCACGACTACCAGCCCCAACAGGCCTTTCACGTTCATTTTTCCCATGTCACGGACGTTAGGTACGCCGAGGGGTGGACCGGGACCGTCGCCGGGTTGAGCCCGGGGTGGAGTTCAGGCGCGGACGGCGGGCGCGACCTGCTCGGCGAGCCTGGGACCGGAAGGTCTCTGTGATCCGGGCGCGGTCTACCCGGGGAAGCGTGCGTCCGCCAGGCGTGCCGCGGGAAGGACCTCCGCCGGCTTCCGGCCCAGCAGCAAACCGGTCCTGGTGGCCTCGGCCATCACGGCGCGGACGTCGACGCACCACGGGCCATCGGGCTTCAACTCGACGAAAGCGCTCTCTCCCGGCTTGAGCACGAAATGCGGTTGGCCGTCGAGCGCGATGGAGCCACCGCCGGCGGCGAGGTCGACGCGGACCCCGGCGTGCAACACGCTCCAGCCTCGTACGCCCACCGCGCGGACCTCGCCGGGCGCGATCGGCGCCTGCACGACGTACGGCGTCTCGTCGACCGGCCCGAGCGAGACCGCGACACCGTCCACAGTGGACTTGGGGCTCGGGCACACCCGTCCGGGGATGCTCGACAGCCCGGTCCCGTCCGGGACGGCGTACGTGCAGTACAGCTCGGTCAGCGACGCGGGGTCCCACCGGCTCTCCGAGCACACGCTGACGTCGGTCAGCGCGATCTCACGGCGGGCCTTCGTGACGACCTCGAGCACGGTCGCACGGTTGGTGACCAGGTCCGTGTCCACCTGATGGGTGGCCAGCAGCCCGGCGGCGAGCCCGGCGACGGCGGACTCGTCGGCGCCCCCGGCGGGCAGCATCAGCAGCGGGACGTCGCCGCAGGCGGCCGCGGCGGCCCGCATCATGCTCTCGTTGCCCAGGCAGATGAGCACGCTCGCACCCGCGTCCACCATCCGGCGGACGGTGCCGATGATCTTCCCCGCGTCCGTCCACACCATCACGCGGCCGACCCCGGCCACCCTCAGTGCCGAACGCAGGCCCTGGATGTCACGCTCCGAAGCGGGGTTCGCCACGATCCCCGCAACCGCTTCGCCCACATGTCCTCCGCTGCCGCGCCAAGTCCCTACAAGGAAACGACGTCCGAGTCACGAAAGAAAGAGTTGCACGAGGTTGCATCGTCACTTCGGTGGTAATACGGCCGTTTTGGTCACCCAAGGCAAATCGACGGTAAAAAGCAGCAGGGCCGCCTCCCCGAGGGGATGACGGCCCTGCTTGGAAAACCTGGATCAGATCACGGTGACCGAGGTGGCCTGCGGACCCTTCGCGCCCTGCCCGATCTCGAACTCCACGCGGGCGTTCTCCTCGAGGGTACGGAAGCCGTTGCCCTTGATCTCGCTGTAGTGCACGAAGACGTCGCCGCCGCCGTTGTCGGGAGTGATGAAGCCGAACCCCTTCTCGGAGTTGAACCACTTCACAGTGCCCTGAGTCATAAAATCTCCATATGCAACACAAACAAACAGGAAGCCACGTCGGCAGCCCGGGTCATGACCAGACGGTTTGCTTCCCCGGAAGCACGAGGAGACACTACGCCCGCTGAGTTCTGCGAGCGTGAACCAACACGAACACAAAAATCGAGACCTGAATCAGTAAAGCACACCTCACGCAGGCCGACAAGCGTCATCACCCGGGTGTGCTCGGCCGCACTGTACCTCTGCGGCCGACGCCCTTCCCGCCCGGCCCTACTCGCCGCTGGCCGCGCGCAGGGGTACCTCGGCGCCGAACGGCGAACGGCGCAACGCCTCCCGGTTCGTGGCCACGACGGCGATGTCGTGGGTTTCCGCGTCCGCGCTGAACAGTACCGGCACCACACCGGACACGGACTTCTCTTGTGGCTTCGTCTCGTCAGCCATGTTTTCTCCCAGTGTCAACACAACGCTCTCTACGTACTGCGTGCCAACAACTTCACCGGTGATCGCTCCCGGTCCATATCGGACCCTCGGTGTTGCGGCGATTGTGCCACGACCGGCCGACAAAATCCGGTCTCCGCGACCGAAAGTCGGCCGAGTCGTCACCTCGATCCCACCCTTTGGGGCTGGTGAAGGCGGCACCACAAGGGTTTCTGTGTATCCCCTGAGAAAACCGCACCCCTACTGGCCGCCCTGCTGCGGCCTCGCGGCGCCCAGCAGGCTCGTCAACCGGATGTCCGGCGTCACCACGTCCGGATCCGTCCGGACGTCGATCACGCACGGCCGTTGCCGCACCAGCGCGCTCGCGATGATCGGCTCCAGCTCCTCACGGTCGTCCACCGTGTACCCGGCGGCGCCGAGCCCGCGCGCCCACGACGCGAAGTCGGTGATCGGGACGGTGACCCCCGACAGCCGTCCGTGCTTGCGCGCCTGGTGCACGGCGAGCGGACCGTGCAAGCCGTTCTGGAACACCAGTACGGTCACCGGCACCCGGTAGCGGACGGCGGTCTCGATCTCCTGCCCGGTCATCAGCGCGCCGCCGTCGCCCACCATCGCGATCACCGTCCGGCGCGGCTCGGCGAGTTTCGCCGCGACCGCCGCGGGGACCGCGTACCCCATGGCCGCGTTGCTCGGCCCGAGCTGGCTGCGCGGCGCGGTGAAACACCAGTAGCGGTGCATGAACTGGGCGAAGTTGCCCGCGTCGCTGGTCACGATCGCGTCTTCGGGCGCGAGTTTGCGCACCGCGCGGATGACGTCGGCGGGGTGGACGCGGGTGGCGCCACTGGTGTCGGGCGGCGTCATGAAGGTGTGCACGGCGGCGTTCGCGGCCGACGCGCGCCGCTGCCGGGGCGAAGCGACATTGCGCAGTTCACGCAGGAAGGGCTCGACCTCGGAGTCGACCCGGAAGGTCAGGCCACCGCGGCGGGCCGGCTCGATCCCGGTGCCGACCAGCACCAGCGTCTGCGACGGCGTCGGGTAGCGGAAGGACTGGGTGGTGACCTCGTCGAGTTGCGTGCCCAGCGCGAGTACGAGGTCGGCGCGCTCCAGCGCGTCGAGCTGCCGCGCGGGGATGCCGATGCCGAGGTGGCCGGCGTAGCGCGCGTGGTTCTCGGGGAAGGCGTCCTGACGGCGGAACGCGTTGTACACCGGCAGCGCGAGCTCGTCGGCGACGGCGATCAGCTCGTCCCGCGCCGCGCGGGCCCGGCCGCCGACGATCACCACCGGGTAGCGGGCCTCATCGACCAGCTGCGCGACCGCCTCGGCGGTCCGGCCGAGCGCGCCGGTGGCGGGAGGCCGCACGGCGGCGACCGGTTTCGCCGAATCGAACGGGACTCCCCAGAAGTCGGCGGGGACGGCGACGACGGTGGGTCCCGGCCGCCCTTCCCGGCAGCGGGTCAGCGCCTCGACCAGCAGGCCGGGGACCTCGTCCGGGGATTCCGCGCGGCCGGTCCACTTGACGATCGGCTCGAACATCGCGGTCAGGTCCGCGGTGGGCAGCTCGCTCGTCGGGCCGGGATCCTGCGGCGGGTTCTCCAGGAGGACGACCATCGGGCTTTCGTCCTGGTACGCCGTGGAGACGCCGATCGCGAGGTTCGCCGCGCTCGGGCCGCGGCCGGCGAGCAGGACCGCCGGATGCTCGGTGAGCTTGCCTTCGGCCTCGGCCATGAAGGCCGCGCCGGAGTCGTGCCTCGCCGAGACGAAGGTGATCGACCGCTCGCGCTGCAGCGCGTCGAGCAGATCCAGGAAGGACTCACCCACCGCCGCGTACACGCGGTGGATCTGCGCCTCGGTCAGGATCCGCACGACCGTCTGGGCGACGGACGCTCCCGGTTGGTATCTAATGATAAGAGCTTAGGCGGGCGGTGATCGGTGCCGTCAAGCGATCTTCCGATTCCGGCGACCCCGGAGCGGCGGAATGTCCGATATTCGGAACGTGTTCGAGCAAGGGAGCACGAAAACGTGACCTCAGCCACCGCCGGACGTGAAACAGTTTTCACTTATGGGGCCCCGGCCTTGAAATACGGCACCGGGTCGAGCGACGAGATCGGTTACGACCTCACCCAGTACGGCGCCCGCCGGGTGCTGGTCCTCACCGACGCCGGCGTCGCCGCGACGGGCTGGCCACAACGGATCGCCGAGGGCATCGAGACCTACGGCATCGAAGCGCTCGTCTTCGACGGCGTGCACGTCGAGCCGACAGACGTCAGCATGCGGAAGGCCGTCGACTTCGCCCGCGGGCAAGGCGAGTGGGACGCCTTCGTCGCCGTCGGCGGCGGGTCGGCCATCGACACCGCCAAGGCGGTGAACCTGTTGACCAGCAACGACGGCGACCTGATGGACTACGTCAACGCGCCGGTCGGCGGCGGACGCGCGCCGAGCGCACCGCTGAAACCGCTGGTCGCGGTGCCGACCACCACCGGGACGGGCTCGGAGAGCACCACGGTCTGCGTGCTGGACGTGTTGTCACTGCGCGTGAAGAGCGGCATCAGCCACCTCCGGATGCGGCCGAGCCTCGCCGTGGTCGACCCGAGGCTGACGGTCTCGCAGCCACCGGAGGTCACCGCCGCGAGCGGGATGGACATCCTTTGCCACGCCGCGGAAAGCTACACGGCCAAGCCGTACACCGAGTTCGACCGGAAGCGGCCGGAGGACCGGGTCCCTTACTGTGGCTCGAATCCGCTGGCCGACATGTTCGCCGAGCAGTCGCTGCGGCTGCTGTCGTGGGCGCTGCCCGCGGCCGTGCGGGACGGCTCCGACCTGAAGGCGCGCGAGGCGATGGCGCTCGCGGCGACGTTCGCCGGACTCGGGTTCGGTAACGCCGGCGTGCACATCCCGCACGCCAACGCGTATCCGATCGCCGGGCAGGTCCGGGAGTTTCATCCTTCCGGGTATCCGGGCGACGAAGCGATGGTGCCGCACGGGATGGCGGTCTCACTGACCGCGCCTGCCGCGTTCCGCTTCACCTTCGACGCCGCGCCGGACCGGCACATCCGGGTGGCCCGGTTGCTCGCGCCGGACTACGAATGGCCGGGCGATCTGCGGGACCACCTGCCCGCCGTGCTGCGGCAGGTCATGCGGGAGATCGGGATCCCCAACGGGATCGGCGCCGTCGGTTACACCGAGTCCGATGTGGACTCACTGGTTTCCGGCACGGTGAAACAACAACGACTGCTGGCGACGGCGCCGCGCGAGGCGTCCGAAGCGGATCTCGCCGTCATCCTGCGGGACTCGGTGACGCTGTGGTGAACGACGAGTATCCGCACTGGCAGACGGTTCCTTTGCGGTGGAAGGACAACGACGTCTACGGGCACGTCAACAACGTCGTCCACTATTCGGTGATGGACACCGTGATCAACACACTCCTGATCGAACGCGGCGGCCTCGACATCGAAACCGGCGAAGTCATCGGGTTGTGCGTGGAATCGCAGTGCAAGTACCACGCTTCGGTGTCGTTCCCGGGAGAACTCGAGGTCGGCCTGCGGGTGGGACATCTCGGCCGGTCCAGTGTCCGCTACGAGGTCGGGATGTACTCGAAGGAGACGGTGATCGCGGAGGGGCACTTCGTGCACGTCTTCGTCGATCGCGAATCCCGGCGGCCCGTCCCGGTCGAAGGTCTACTCAGGAGCGCGCTGGAAGAACTGCGCACTGGGCTGGGGTAGCCGCGGCGACCACGCGTGCATGAGCTGGGCGTAGCGCGTGGACCGGTCCATGAGTTCGAGGTGGGTGCCCAGCGCGGTCTCCTTGCCGTCCATCACCAGGACCCGGTCCGCGCGCAACGCCGACGTCAGCCGGTGCGCGATCACCACCAGCACCCCGCCCCGCTCGGCGAACGCCCGTTCCGCGCGGGCTTCGGCGGGCGGGTCGAGGTGTGATGTCGCCTCGTCGAGGATGACGACGCCCGCGTCGCTCGCGTACACCCGCGCGAGCGCGATCAGCTGCGCCTCACCGGCGGACAGCGTGCCGTGGCCGATCTCGCCGTCGAGCCCGCCCAGCCGGGTCACCAGCGGTTCCGCGCCGACGGCCGTCACCGCCGCCAGGAGTTCGCCGTCCATCGCGGTCTGCGCGAACAAGCCGACGTTGTCCCGCACGGACCCCGCGAAAACGTAGGCCTCTTGCGGGATCAGCGCGACCATCCGGTGCCGCAGCGCCGCCGGGACCTCCCGGACCGGGACCCCGCCGAGCAGCACCCGGCCCGCTTGCGGTTCGAGCATCCCGGTCAGGAGCCCGGCCAAGGTCGACTTGCCGATCCCGCTCGGCCCCACCACCGCGAGCCGCTCACCGGGCCGCAGGTGCAGGTCGAGCCCCCGCACCACCGGCCGCGCGGCCGCGCCCCAGCTGAAGGTCAGATCACGCACGTAGATCGCGGTCCCGTCGGGTTCGGCCGTGCCGTCGGCCTCGGGTTCGGCCTCCTCGGTCTCCGCGAGCCGCCGCAGCGCGACGATCAGCCGCAGCACCACGGTGCTGGCGGTCGCGGCCAGCCCCCGCAACGCCGGCTGCATCGTCGTCGCCAGGTAGACGAGCGCGCCGAGCGCGGCCCCGGCGGTGAGCACCCCGTCCTTGACCATGCCCGGCGCCACCAGCAACGCCAGGAGCAGCGGCACGAAACCACCGGTCGCGATCACCACCGTCCGGGCCGCGCCGGACCGCGCCACCCGCACGGCCGCCTTGGCCTGCGTGTCGATGGCGTCGTAGAGCTCCATCGCGGCCAGCGGTTCCGCGCCGCAGGCGACGATGTCACGCATGCCGGACAGCGACGCGCCCGCGACCTCGGCCGTCCGCTCGTCGGCCAGTGCGAGCGCGCGCTGGCGCCGGGCCAGCGACGGGAGCAGGCAGGCGAACACGAGGACCGCGACCACCACCGGGATCGCGACGATCAGCGCGAGCGAACCGGCCACGGTGAACAACCCGGCCAGCGCCGCCACCGTCGTCACGATCATCCCGCGCGCCTGCACCAGGAGCCCGGCCGTGGCGTCGCGGACCACCTCGACGTGCTGGGTGATGCGGGCGACGCCGCTGGCGTCCGGCTGGTTGCGCGGCGGCGCCGGATCGTGCAGGACCCCGCGTACGACGGCGGTCACCAGCGCGTCGCGCAACGGCTCGACGACCTTGCCGAGCTGATGCCACACCAGCCGTGAACCGAACGCGCCGATCACGGCGACCAGCCCGAAGACCGCGAGCCAACGCAGTCCGGTGCCTGGCCGATCCGCGGCAAACCCCTCGTCGACCGCGAGTTCGACCAGGCGACCGGACAAGAACGCGGGCGCGCTCTCCAGTACGGAGCAGGCCAGCAGCACCAGCCCGCCTCTCCACTGCCCGGCCAGCGCCGAGCGGTAGAGCCCCCAGACGCTCACTGTTCACCCTCGGTGAAAACAGCCTGGTAGGCCGGATTCCGCCACAGCGCGTCGTGCGTGCCGACCGCCAGGACGCGGCCGTCTTCCAGCCACACCACCGAGTCGGCCCGCGACGCGGTGGCCGCGCGATGCGTCACCACCACCCGGGTCCGGCCGGGCAAGCTGCGTTCGATCGCCTCTTCGACGGCGGCTTCGGTGACCGTGTCGAGACTGGCGGTGGCGTCGTCGAGAATGAGCACCCGCGGCGCGTGCGCGATCGCGCGCGCCAGCCCGATCCGCTGCGCCTCCCCGCCGGAAAGCGGCGTCTGGGCGAGCGGCGTCCGGTAGCCGTCCGGCAGCCGGACGATCAGGTCGTCGACCTGCGCGGACCGGCACGCGGCGCGCACCGCCGCCTCACCGGCCCACGAGCCGTAGCCGACGGCGTCGCCGATGGTCGCGCCGAGCAGCGCCGGCCGCTCGAAAGCGAACCCGACGACCGCGCGGAGTTCGTGCGGCCGCAGCCTCTCCAGCGGACGGCCGTCGAGCAGCGCCGTCCCTTCGTCCGGGGACAGCAGTCCGCCGAGGACGTTGACCAGCGCGGACTTCCCCGAGCCGGACCGCCCGACGACCGCGGTGAACCGGCCGCCCCGCACCAGCAGGTCGACGTCCCGCAACGCGCCTTCGACGGTGACACCGCGCAGTTCGAGTGTGCCGCGCCCGGGGACGACGCCGAGGTCGCCCGGTTCGGGGACCGGCGACTCCAGCACCTCGTTGATCCGCCGTGCACACGACCGCGCACGGGAAAGTGTTGTCAGCAAGGGAATCTGGGTGATCAGGCCCATGCCGAGCGCGACGTAACCGAGCGCCGCGAGGACCTGGCCGACGGTCAGCCTGCCTTCCAGGACACCGAAACCGGCGGCCGCGAGCACCGCGAGTTCCACCGCGGGCAGCAGCAGACCGGAACGCCACACCATCCTGGCCTGCGTCCGCCACATCCCGCGGCCGGCGAGGCTCAGTTTCGGCAGCGGCCGCAGTACGCGCTCGGCCTCGCGATCGGCGGTGCCCGACGCGGCGATCGTGCGGAGCCCGGCGACGGCGTCGACCATCCTCGCCGCGAGCTCGCCGGACACCTCCTGATAGGTCAGGACGTCGTCGGCGGTGTTCTTCAGATGAGTGCGCGCGAGCATCAGGCCGAACGGGATGCTGCCGAGGAAGACGAGCGCGAGCCGCCAGTCCATCAGGGCGAGCAGGACGACGGCTCCGCCGGAGATCAGAGTGGTCGATCCGAGCTGGACCACGACCGAGGCGACCAGTCCGGCGCCGGTGCAGTCACCGGTGAGCCTGCTGATCGCGTCGCCGTCGGCGAAGGTCGATCGGGTACCGAGCGCGAGATAGCGGTCGGTGAGCTCGCGGCGCAGCCAGGCGGTCGCGGACGCGGTCATCCGCGCGGTGAGGATGCCGCCGATCAGGCCGACGGCGATCTCGGTGACGCCGAGGACGATCAGCCAGGAGACTTCGGGAAAGCTGTGCCGTCCGGCCACGACGGCGTCGACCGCGGCGGCGAGCGCGCCGGGCAGGAGCAGCCCCGTCGCCGTCCCGGCGAGCGCGCTGAAGATCAGCGCGATCAGGCGAGGGCGATCGAGCGCGGTCACCGTGACCAGCAACCGATCAGAACCCGCCATCCCACTCCTCGATCCGTGATCCCAACGAGATGAACCGGAAGGCAAAATGAAGGCGCGGGAGCGGCGCACTTGGCCTGTGCCGCTCCCGCGCCCTCAGTGCTCAGCCGCCGATCAGTGGCAGGTCAGCAGGCTGACGGTGCTGTTCGCGCAGGAGGCCAGCAGGCTGAGGTTGCTCGCGCCGCCGTGGCTGCCACCGCCGCCGCCGCCTTCGAGAACCTCGGGGGTTTCGAGGGCCTGCAGGTCGAGAACCAGTTCCATGATCTTGTTCCCTTTCGTTGTTTTCCTGGTCCGCCGGTCGTCAGCGACCGGCAGTTCGGGAGGACAGGAAAGGCAGCGCGGCCTTCCCGTCCAGGGTGGCGGCCAGTGCGAGCAGAACGCCCGCGCCGCCGGTGACGACGTCCATCGACAGCCGCAGCAGCTGGTTGCCGGGGAACGCCAGGCCGCCCTTGTACGGCACCGCGTACCAGGCCAGCCGGGAAAGGTGCAGGTCGATGGCGTCACGGACGCGCTGGTCCGGTTCGGCGCCCATGGCCAGCGCGGTCATCAGCCCGCTCCGGCCGAACAGCAGCCCGGGGTGGATGACGAACTCGCCGCGGCACGATTCACGCAGGCCGGGAAGGCTCTTCAACGCCTTCGCGTCCGGACGGTGCTTCGCCAGTTCCTCGGCGACCATGAGGATCCCGGCGCTGCCGACGCCCGCGTAGGGCAACGTCCGGGTCTCGCCGTCGCGGACCTGCAGTGAGCCGTCGTCGGACTCGACACACTCCTCGATGTCCCGCTCCAGCGCCTGATCGGCGAAGGACAGCCAGCCTTCTTCGCGGGTGCGCTCGAACAGCCGCACGAACAGCAGCGCCGGACCGGACCAGCCGTTGAGCAACCCGGCCCTGGCGAAGTCGCCGGGTGGGTCGGCGATCTCGAGCGCTTCGGCGAGCCGGACGGCGGTGGCGAGCGCCTGCCTGCCGAACTCGTTGTCCTTGCGGGCCACCGCGAAGTGCAGCTGGGTGAGCCCGATACCGGACAGGCCGCCTTCCAGACCGTGGTCGGTGGTCTGCTCGACCAGCGTCGCCGACGCCGCCAGCAGCTTGGTGGCCTCATCCCGGTACCCGAGCTCTTCGAGGACGTACGCGATCCCGTACGAGCCGTCGTAGAACCCCGGACGCCCCGGCGGCTCGCGGCGGATCGAGTCCAGCAGCCAGCCTTCGTGCTCGGGGTGGCGCTCGCCGCCGACCGTTTTCAGGGCGTAGAGGACGCCGGCCGCGCCGTAGCCGAAGCACGCGCCGCCGACGCGGAACTGTTCGATGTCGCCGGGGAAGAGCCGGTCGGTGCGCTCGGGGGTCGCGCTGGCGAGGATCGCCCCGGTGATCTGCTTGCGGACGAGCGCCCAGTCCGGTTCGTCCTGGTCCAGCTCGGTGTCACTCGTCAGCGGCGGGATGTTCCGGGGCGCGAGTTCCGCGACGATCGAGTCTGCGTAGCCCTCCGGAACGTCGAAACGCTGTTGGACGAAGTCCGCGAGCCCGCGCAGCTTCGCCGGGGCGAGCTCGAGGAGCGTGGTGAGCGGCAGGAAGATCCACAGCTTCAGGACGGCGAGCGCGTAATCGTCGACCTCGAACCCGTTCCGGTCCCGCGGTGCACGGAAGCCGGGCGCGCCGAGGGCCGGCCGTTTGCCGCTTTCGATGTCGGACGCCATCTCGAAGTCGATCAGCGAGACCGTGTCGTCACCGTCGTCCCCGTCGACCAGGATGTTCAGCGAGTGCAGGTCGCCGAAGACGATCCCGCGGCCGTGCACCTCGCCGACCATCGCCTCCACCCGCCGGACCAGCGCCAGTGCGCGTTCGGTGTACGCGGCGATGTCGGCCTCGGTGGTGTCGCGCCGGGTGAGCGGGTAGTTGCGGGCGAGCCAGTTGCCGAGCGAGACACCCGGCATGTACTCCATCGCCAGAAAGTGGTGCTCCCAGACCGTGAAGCGGTCGTAAGCGGTGGGGATGCCGTCGATGCCCTTCAACCGCTCCAGCACCTCGTGCTCGCGGCGGAGGCGTTCGACGGCGTCGATCTCGTCGCGGTCCAGGCCGGCGAACGGCCTGGCCTCCTTGAGGACCACCCGCTCGTCGTCGGCCTTCCGGTCGGCGAGGTACACGCCGCCGCCGTTGGAGAAGTGCAGTGAACTTTTCACCTGATAAGGGAACTGATCCGCACCGCCACTCTTACGAGCTGCGAGATGAGGCGCGAGGAACTCCGGAATCGTCACCCAGTCTGGCACGGAGAAGGTCGGTTCGCGCTTGTCCGGGACCAGCGTCCCGTCCGGTTTGCGCACCGCGAGGACACGTTTGCCGTCGAGTTCGACCCATTGCTCGGCGAATCCGCCGTAGCGGACGTAGAGCGGCCCGGCACCATATCGAAGATCACTGAGAATGTATGCCCCGGGTTCGCCGTCGAGCTTCGCCGACAACTCGGCGAGAACACGCTCGAGCTCGTTGTTGTCAGCCGGATAAAGAGTCAGTAACTTACCGCTTCCGTCACGCGGAGCGTATTTGGAATTCCTGGCCAGCAGGGTGGTCCGTGAACGCAGATGCTTGTAGGACACATCGTGCTCGACGCAATGCTCGTGCACCTTCACGAGCACTCGCTCGGCGTTGTCCAAACCTGCCGACACGTGAATTTTCCAGCCCTGTAAGGGAAGGTTTCGAGCAATAGGGTGCAACAGCCGCCACACTCCGCGCACTCCGGCGCGCCAGCCGATTTCGGGAGCAGGCAGCAGGGAGGCGAAATCGTCGGCGGCGTCCCCGGTTTCCCGCTGCTCATCGAAGAACAGTGGATCGGCGAAGCAATACGCTTCGTACCGGACGTCCATCGAGCGCCCCCTCCTTGGCACCAATCGGATGGGCCATGTGCACCATCGCGATGGAGAATATTCCACCCGCCGGATAGCGAACGGCCAATCCGCCATACCGGGGGTTCGGATGGGCTGTTCAGGGACGTGAATTCGAAAGCTACCGAAAGGTAGGGGTACCCAGCGTAAGATCAACTGACATTTCAACCACCCGGTCGGTGTGTAACAGAACCGCATCTGCGTCGTAATCCCTGGTCCAGGTGCCCGGCGCAATAAACGCGCGACCGAATTGACCGGACGCCAACCGGCCGCGCTTCGTGATCTATTCACCCGAGGTCTGGACCACTGCTCGCCTCGTGGTCCCCGCCACGCGGCTCACCGGTCGCCCGTCGGCGGTCATCCGCCCGGAGGTACGTTGTGGCCGGTGGAGCAGGCAAGGAGGCGGGTGTGATCACAGGCTTCGCGGTGACCGTCGCGATCTGCGCGGCGCTGGTCGCGGCGTGGAGTTTCGTACAGGCCGCACGCAAGAAACTGCCGGACAACGCGCTGCTCGCCGGCCTCGCCGTGGTCGAGGTCCTCCTGGTGGCCCAGCTGGTGATCGGCGTCGTACTGCTGATCGGCGGCGGACGGCCCGGCAGCATGGCCACCTATCTCGCCTACCTGATCGGCTGTCTGGTCGTGCTCCCGCTCGGGACCTTCTGGGCGCTGGCCGAGCGCACCCGGTCGAGCACCGCGATCCTCGGCATCGCCTGCCTCGCCATCCCGGTGATGGTGCTCCGGCTGCACGAGGTGTGGGCGGGTGCCAGTGCCTGAAGAAACCGAGGAGAAGACGGTGGACACCGCGACCGACAAGGCTTCCGGCCCAGGACGGATCCTGGTCGCCGTGTACGCGATCTTCGCGCTGGCGGCGACCTCACGCGCCGCCGTGCAGATCAGCACCAAGTTCCACGAGGCCCCGCTGGCCTACGCCCTCTCCGCGTTCGCGGCCGTCGTCTATCTCCTTGCCACCGTGGCACTGGCCCGCCGCGGCGCGGGCTGGTGGCGGGTCGCGCTGGTCGCCTGTGGTGTCGAACTGCTCGGCGTGCTGACCGTCGGCACGTTCAGCCTCTTCGACCGCGAGGCCTTCCCGCACGCCACCGTGTGGTCGGTTTACGGGCAGGGCTACCTCTTCATCCCGCTGGCACTGCCGGTGATCGGGCTCTTCTGNCGGACCCCCAAGACATTCCGACACCTTCACGCTCACTCGTCGAAACAGCCCTTTTCGTTGAGCGGGCCGAACGTGGGCAGGATGAGCCCGCACAGGTAACCGTCGATCCAGCGCCCGTTGCCCGCGACGTTGGTGAGCACCCGGATCGCCGGCGCGAACGCGGCGATCCCCTTGGCCAGCGAGTCCTGATTGCGCTGGAGCATCGACGTCAGCCGGTCGAGTTGTTCGAGCACCGGCCCGAGTTGCCCGTCGTTGTCGGCGATGATGCCGTCGAGGGCGGTCGCGAGCCGTTTCGACCCGTCGAGCAGATCCTTGATCGCCTGCTGCCGGGTGGAGATCGCGCGCAAAAGCGCGTTGCCGTCCTGGATCAGCCGCTGGACCTCGGCGTCGCGGTCGACGAGGGTCTGCGAGACCTGCCGCGTGTTCGCGAGCAGCGTCCGGAGTTGCCGGTCACGGGACGCGATGGTGCCGGAGAGCTTCGAGATCCCGTCGAGCGCGGCGCGGACGTCGGCCGGCGTATCGGCGAAGGTCGCCGAAATCGTGTCGAAGCTTTTCGCGAGCTGGTCGACGTCGATGGCGTCGACGGTTTTCGACAAATCCCGAAACGCTTCAAGAACGTCATACGGCGCGGTGGTCCGCCGCAGCGGGATCGGATCGCCGGGATCGAGGATCGCTTCGCCGCGCGGGTCGAGCGCCAAGTACTTCTGCCCCAGGACGTTCTTGATCCGGATGGACGCGCTCGTGGCGTCGCCGACCCAGGCGTCCTTCACCCGAAAGGAGACGAGCACGCGATCACCTTCGAGGTCGATCTCGGACACCTTGCCGACCTTCACCCCGGCGATCCGGACGTCGTTGTCCGCGCGCAGTCCGCCGGCGTCGGAGAATTCGGCGGAATAGGTGGTGCCGCCGCCGATCACCGGCAGGGCGTCGGCGTTGAGCGCCGCCGTCATCCCGAGGGCCATCGTGGTGAGCCCGGCGAGCGCCACCTTGACCGGATCCACCGCGCCGAAGGACCTCATCGTCTCACCTCGCAGGTCACGAGCGGCAAAGCTTAGGGGCCGCCCCTGACCATCGCCAGGCGAAACGTTGCACCGATCGGGTGGCAACGTTTGTCCATTGTGGACTCTATTCGGCGTCCAGCCGGACCTCGTAGTGGAGCGTCTTGTACTTCTTCAGCCGGTGGAAGAGCGGAACGAGGAAGCCGTGCAAGAGCCGATGCTTCGCCGCCAGGCGATCGGCCGCGTGCCGTGCCTCGTCGCCGTCGAGGAGGCGGACCCGTCCGCTCACGGGCTCGCCGGTCGGGATGCCGCGGAACGTCGAAGGAGTGATCTCGACGCGTGGATCGTTCCGCATCCGCTTGGCCTTCCACGCCGCGTCATACGTGCGGATGTACGCGTGGTCCCCTTCGACGGCGATGTTGACCGGCGTCCCGATGGGCGTCCCGTCCCGTTTGAAGGTCTTCAGCAGGATCGTCTTCTGGTCGGTGAACCTGGCGAGTCGTGTTGTCATGTCCTCGGGACGAGGCCGCCGCGCGAAACGTGACAGCTACCGCCAAAGTTCGTTCGCCGTCCCCCGCGCGACATGCTCCTCGTAGACCTCGACCTTCCGGCTGATCAGCTCCAGGCAGTCGGCCAGCTCGGCGATCCGGTCGCGGACGGTGTTCTGATGTTCCCGCAGCAGCTCCAGTCGCTTTTCCTCGTTTCCCGGCCCTTGCCGGACGAGTTCGGCGAATTCGCGGATGGTGGCGAGCGGCATCCCGGACGCCCGGAACTTCGTGCAGTTCAGCAGCCATTCGACGTCGTGCTCGGTGTACACGCGGCGGCCGTTCGCGTCCCGTTTCACCGGTGCCGCGAGCAGTCCTTCCTTCTCGTAGAAGCGAAGCGCGTGCACGCTGAGGCCCGTCCGGTCGGTGACCTGGCCGATCGCGAGTTCCGTCACGTCGCCGACGATAGCGTTTGACCTAGAGAGCCCTCTAGCTCCTAGCGTTCGCCGCATGACCACTTCACAGCACAAGATCGGATCCGGCTTCGGCGCGCGCAGCACCGCCGGTGAAGTACTGGACGGCATCGACCTTTCGGGCAAGCTCGCCCTCGTCACCGGCGGATATTCGGGCCTGGGCCTGGAAACCACGCGGGCGCTGGCGAACGCCGGCGCGCACGTCGTCGTGCCCGCGCGCCGTCCGGCCGACGCCGAGGCCGCCCTCGCCGGGATCCCCGGCACCGAGGTCGGCGAGCTCGACCTCGCCGATCTGGCGAGCGTCGAGGTCTTCACCCGCCGGTTCCTCGGCACCGGACGTCCGGTCGACCTGCTGATCGCGAACGCCGGGATCATGGCCGCGCCGGAACGGCGGGTCGGCCCTGGCTGGGAGTCGCATTTCGCGATCTGCCACCTCGGCCATCACGCCCTGGTGAGCCGTCTCTGGCCCGCGCTGAAGGCCGCCGATGGCGCCCGCGTCGTCACGGTGGCCTCCTCGGGACACCACTCGTCGCCGATGCGCTGGGACGACGTCCAGTTCGAGCGCGGCTACGACCGGTGGCTCGCGTACGGCCAGGCCAAGACGGCGAACGTGCTGTTCGCGGTGCATCTGGACACGCTCGGCGCCGAACACGGTATCCGCGCGTTCAGCCTGCATCCGGGTGCCATCCTCACTCCACTGCAGCGGCATCTGCGGCAGGAGGAGATGGTCGAACGCGGTTGGATCGACGAGCACGGGAACCAGGCCGACCCCGAGTTCAAATCGCCGGAGCAGGGCGCGGCCACCCAGGTCTGGGCGGCGACGTCGCCGCTGCTCGACGGGATGGGCGGGCTCTACTGCGAGGACTGCGATGTCGCCGAGGTCGCAGCCGAAGAGGGCGAGTGGGTCGGCGTGCGCCCGTATGCGATCGACGCCGGTGAGGCCGAGCGGCTCTGGAAGCTCTCCGACGACCTCACCGGGGTCTACCTCGGCTAGCTCCAGAATTTGATCTCGGGGTTATTCGGCACCGGCCCGTCGAGCAGCGGCTGATGCCCACCGCGCAGGTGCGCGTCGAAGAACGCGGAGACATACGACCTGGTCAGCTGCATTCCGCGCTCGCCGCCGAGCACGCCCGGCGGGTTCAGTCCGAGCTGCTCACCGAGCACGCCGACATCGGTGAAGGACGGATGCGTGGCCGTCGCGACGCTGATCCAGCGCTTCCAGCCGGTGAGATTCGGCCAGCTGCCCGCCCAGGTCGTGTCCGGGCCGGCCGGGGTGTACTCGCTTTCGCGGCCGAGCAGGAGGAGCGGCCGGTCGATCCCGGACGCGGGGATCGGTGACCACAGCCTGCCGTCCATGTCGGCTCCGGCGCGGATCCGCTGGTCGGCGACCATCGCCGTCGGCGTGCTGTACCCGCCGATGGAATGCCCCGCCATCCCGATCCGCGTCGGGTCGATCAGCCGGGACCAGTGCGACGAAGGCCTGGTCAGCGTGTCGAGGACGAACGAGACGTCCGCGGAGCGGATCGGCGGGAGCAACAGGGAGTCGGACCCGCACGCGGCGCAGTCGGTGACGCGTCCGTCGGGGAAGGCGGTGCCGTGGGATTCGTGGTTGTGGCCGATCAGCGCGACGACGAAACCCTCGCTCGCCAGCTCTTCCGCCAGTCCGGTGAGCGTGGTGCGCGGTTTGCCGAATCCCGGCGACAGGACGACGAGCGCGCGCTTCCCCGGCAGGGGCGGGGCGTCGACCCTGGCGCTGGTGCGGAGCCCGGCGAGCAGCCCGGGATCGATGTCGGGGAGACCCGATCCGGTCAGGAACGCCTTGGCCTCGGCCAAGGTGAGGTAGGGCCGTTTCGGGCCGATCGGCAGCAGCGCGGGGTAGAACATCGACACCATCAGCTCGCGTGGCCCGGTCGGCACCCAGGGGTCCTTGCGCGAGCGGTCGACGAGGTGCAGGTCGGTGGAGCCGACGGGATGCGAGCCGGTCGGCGGTGGCAACGTCAGTCGCGGGGCCGCCGCGGCCGGGCTCGCCAAGGACACCATGCCGGCGAGCGCGACCAGTGCGACGAGAAGCCTTCTCATGAGGATTCCGTTTCTGTCGAGGATCTTCCTGCGCCCAGCCTGGGACCGGGCTCCGTATTCGCGCGTCTGTCGCAGGTCGTATCCCGAGGTCTGCCGCGAGAGGGATTCGCGGCGCCCGATCCGGGATTACGCTCGACTGGTGCTGTCCTTCCTCAGGAATCACCCGAAAGCCGTGGACGTCGGGCTGACCGTGCTCATCGGACTGTCCACTGTGGTCGCGGGCGACGATCCGGAGGGGTTCGGGTGGTGGCTGACTTCCTTGGTTGCCTTGGCTTCCCTGCTGATCCGGCATCGCAATCCCACGATCACCTTCGCGACCGGAGCGACTGTCTCACTCCTGCATCTGGCCATGGGCAACGATCTCCGCCCGGTCGACGTCGTGGCGTTGATCGGCCTCTTCTCCGTCGCGGCATGGGGGTCGCGACGGCTTTCGCTCGCCCTGCTGGCGGCGGGCCTGCTGGTCGCCGGAGCTTGGTCGTTCCATGCCGCCGACGCGAATTCGCGGGAGCCTGCTCCGATGCCACTGCGAATCATCGTCATCGATCCGCTGGCGCCTCCCGGGCCCGACGCCGACGACGACCAAGTGCAGGACTGGGGCGGGTTTCCCGGCATCGGGCTGTCGCTCGCGGTGGCGTGGCTGGCCGGGCTGAACACACGGCAGCGCCGGATCCGCCTGTCCGTGCTGGAACAGCGGGCCGCGGACCTCGAACGTGAGCGGGACACGCAGGCCGCGCTGGCCGTGGCCGCCGAACGCGGCCGCATCAGCCGCGAACTGCACGACGTCGTCGCGCACGCGCTTTCCGTGGTGGTGCTGCAGGCCCAGGGCGCCCAAGCCGAACTGGAGCGGCGGCCGGAACGAACGCGGGAGGCGCTGGACGCCATCGTCGGCACCGGGCGGACCGCGTTGAGCGAGATCAGGCGGCTGCTCGGCGCGCTCGGCCAGGACGAGCCGGACTGGGAACCCCGACCCGGCGCGGAACGCCTGCCGCGACTGGCCGCCGACATCCGTTCCGCGGGCACGCCGGTCGAGTTCCATGTCGAAGGGGAACCACGACCACTACCGTCCACAGTGGACCTTGCGGCCTACCGGATCGTGCAGGAGGCATTGACGAACGTGCTGAAACACGCCGGCCCGGACGCTTCGGTGACTATCGTGATGCGATACGGCCCCGGGACGCTGGAGATCGAAGTGACCGACGACGGCATCGCGACGGAAGCACCGTCGGGCACCGGGCACGGCCTCGAAGGGATGCGGGAACGGGTGAACGTACTGGGCGGCACCTTCGACGCGGGGCCGGGTGCGGACCGCGGCTTCACCGTCCGCGCGACCCTGCCGTCATGACGATCAGGGTGGTCATCGCCGACGACCAGGCGCTCGTGCGCACCGGCCTGCGGATGATCCTGGACAACGCGGAAGACATCGACGTCGTCGGCGAGGCGGGCGACGGCGCGAAGGCCGTCGCGCTGGTGGCGGAGCTCGATCCCGACGTCGTGCTCATGGACATCCGGATGCCCGAGATGGACGGTGTCGAGGCCACCGCCGCGATCGCGGCGGCGCATCGCGCCCGTGTCCTGGTGCTGACCACGTTCGACCTGGACGAATACGTCTACGCCGCGCTCCAGGCGGGGGCCAGCGGCTTCCTGCTCAAGGACGCGCTGGCGCCGGATCTGCTCTCCGGCGTCCGCGTCGTCGCCACCGGGGAGGCCACCCTCGCGCCCACCGTCACCCGCCGGCTGCTCGACCGCGTCGTCACCGGCCTGCCCGCGCCGCCGCCGGACGACAGGCTCGCCCTGCTCACCGGACGCGAACACGAGGTGCTGCAGCAACTGGCCCGCGGCCTGTCCAACGCCGAAATCGCCGAACTGCTGTACCTCTCGCAGGGGACGGTGAAGACCCACGTCGGCCGCATCCTCACGAAACTCGGCCTCCGCGACCGCGTCCAGGCCGTCGTCTTCGCCTACGAGTCCGGGATGATCAGCCGCTGACCGCGGCGGTCGCGCGCCAGTGCTTGCCGCGGCGGGGCCGCCGGTGCTGACCACGCCGTCCGCAGTCGGCGAGGGCGTCCGAAGGGCGCGCGGCGAATTCCTCGGCCGTGATGCCCATCCGCACCAGGTACTTGATCTCGCCGCGCACCACCTCGGTGTCGCGCAGCCTGCCTTCCTCACGGAAGCCGAGCCCGCCGTGCAGCGAAAGCGACGCCAGATTGCCGCCGTACACGCTGACCTCGCATTTGCGGAAGCCGCGTTGCCCGAACATGTGCGCCAGGAGGACGGTGATGGCGTCCGTCGCGTATCCGCAGCGCTGGTGGCGCGGGGCGATCCCGATGCCGTAGCCGAACCGGCCGGTCACCGGGTCGGCGCCGATGGTGCAGACCGAGCCGACCAGCATCCGGCCTCGCACCGTCTCGATGCCGAAATGGATGTCGTCGCCCGCCGATCCAGAGCGGTGCGATGCCCAATGCCGATGTCCGCCGCCGATCAGCGGCGTCGCCTCGCGGGCCATGTCACGGTCGAAGCCCATCAGGACCCGGCGGTCACGGAGACCGACCTCGCGCAACCGCACCTTCCGCCCGACCTGCTCGGGCTCCAGAGCGGAGCGGTTCACCGTGTCCGGCCGCACGGGTGCTCACGAACGATCACAAGCATGCTTTGACGATATCGGGTCATGCAACGCCCGAAGGCCCCCACCCGGTACGGATGAGGGCCTTCGGCGTGAAGAAAGTCAGATGGCGACGACGCGCTGGGCCTGCGGGCCCTTCTGACCTTGGCCGATCTCGAACTCGACGCGCTGCCCTTCGTCCAGGGACTTGAAGCCGCTGCCCTGGATCTCCGAGTAGTGCACGAAAACGTCCGGTCCGCCGTCGTCCTGAGCGATGAAGCCGAAGCCCTTTTCGCCGTTGAACCACTTAACGCTGCCCTGAGCCATACTTTTCTACCTGCTCTTCATAGCGAGTCTGAGCCCATTCGATGCCCCGATCTCGTCGACCATTCTCGCAGGTCTTGCCGGGACGCACACGTTGCCGTGCCAAACGCGAAGGTTTCCCCAGGTCAGCATCACCCTTGGCGCGTCGGCCGGATCGTCAGGTCGCCGATTTCGACGTCGCCGGGCTGGACGTCGAAATCGGCGACGGGGCCGATCTTGTACCGCCGCGATTTGGAGGATCTGGTCGCTGCCGCTGGAGCTGCTGCTGGCCGCCGGCCGCTCCGACGGCAGCGTCCGCGCCGACGCCGAACTCGACGCGCGCGGGCCGCGGTTGCTGTCGATCCTCGTCGACGGTCTCCGCGCGAAGGCTTGACCTTGACCCTGCGTCAGGGTCGGAGCCTTGGCGCATGACGAACACACCCCCTGTCGGAGGATTCCAGGAGATCGACGGCCGCCGCCTTTTCGTGCACCGGTCGGGTGACGGCGGGCCCGCCGTCGTGTTCTTGCCGGGCGCCAGCGCGGTCGGCCTCGACTACTTCGGTGTCCAGCAGGAGGTCTCGCGGTTCACCACCGCCGTGGTGTACGACCGTGGCGGGACGGGCTACAGCGACGCCCTCCCGCTGCCGCGCGGCGCCACGGCGGTCGCCACGGAACTGCGCGAACTGTTGCTCGCCCTGGACATCCGCGCCCCGTATGTACTGGCGGCGCACTCCCTCGGCGGCCTCTACGCGCACCGGTTCGCGCAGCTCTACCCGCGGGAGGTGGCCGGACTGGTCTTCCTGGACGCGCTCCATCCCGACTGGGACGACTTCATGCCGCCCGCGGCGAGCCTGGCCGCGGCCGAGCGGCCGTCACCAGGCCCGGACCGCACGGCCCTTCGCGCGATGTATGCCGAGTTGCGCGAGGACTACCCGGAAGACGTGCTGCAGGCGCTGGTCGAGGCCAAGGTGAGCGACGAATGGCTCCGCGCCGGTGCCGCGGAGCGCACCGGGCTGGTCGCGCTCGCCACCGAAGTTCGTGCCGGGCCGAGCCTCCCCGACGTCCCGATGGTCGCGCTCACCGTCGTGGGCACCGATCCCGCGCATCCGTCGCAAGAGCTCAACGAAGCGAAGATGAAGATGGAAGCGGCCCGGGTGAGCGGGTTCTTCCGCGGGGAGCAGCGCGTCCTCTCCGACACGCTGCACCACCGGCTCTGCTTCGACCGACCCGATGCCGTGGTCCAGGCGATCCGCGACGTCGTCGACGGCTCTTAGACTTCAGCCGGGAACAGGAGGACGGGTGCTCACGATCGGCCAGCTCGCGGCGACCGCCGGCGTGACCGTGCGCACCGTCCGCCACTACCACCACATCGGCCTGTTGCCCGAGCCCGAACGCGACGCCTCCGGCTACCGCCGATACAGCGCGCAAGCGGCGCTGGATCTCATCCGGATCAGGACCCTCGCCGACGCCGGGGTGCCCTTGGCCCGCGTCGACGCGCTGTTGCACGCCCGGCCTGCCGAGTTCGCCGCCGCCATCACCGACATCGACGCCGAACTACGACGCAAGATCGACAGGCTGACCGAGAGCCGCCTCCGGATCGCCGAACTGACCGGCGGCGAACGGCTCGTCCTGCCGCCCGGCGTGGTCGCCCTCCTGGACCGGATGCGCGACCTCGGCGTCAGCGAACAGCGGGTGCTGCTCGAACGCGACGCGTGGATCCTGATGCGGGCGCTGGATCCCGGCGCCATACCGGAACGGCTGCGGGACAAGAACGCCGCCTTCGACGATCCCGAAACGCTGCGTATCCATCTCGCCTGCGATCAGGCGGTCGGCTGGGACCCGCGCGATCCACGTCTGGACGCGCTCATCGACGACCTGGACGCCTGGGAGGTCGAACACGAACGGGACGGCGGGCGGCCGGGATACCGCGAGCTGGTCGTTTCCCGGATCTCCGAGGCGTCACCGGCGTGGCAGCGCATCGTCGGCGAACTCGCCCACCGTGCCCGGCTGCGTCAGTGCTCTTCCGGCTCGGAGCCGATCCGGTAGGACACGGGCCTGCCGTCCTCGTCCCGCACCTGGACCGGTTTGCCCTCGGCGTCCACGATCTTGCCGTCGACGATCCTGTCGCCGTTCTTGAGCCTGGAGAAGGCTTTGAGGTCGGAGTAGTCGATCACCCGGGTCGCCGTCGCGAACACCGACGGGTCGCTGCCCGCCTTGGCCGGCTTCAGATGGTTGAACAGCAGGTTCAGCGCGACGGCCATGAGCGCGGCGGAGCTGATGCCGGAATGGAAGATCGTGCCTACCCACGCCGGGAAATGGTGGTAGAACTCCGGCGCCGCGATCGGGACCATGCCCAGCCCGACGGAAGCCGCGACGATCACCAGGTTCATGTTCCCGTTGTAGTCCACTTTGGACAATGTCTTGATGCCGGACGCGGCGACCGTGCCGAACAGCACGAGGCCGGCGCCGCCGAGGACCGGGTACGGGATCGCGGCGACCACCCGGCCGAGCACCGGGAGCATTCCGAGGACCAGCAGGATCACGCCGCCGGCGGTCACCACGAACCGGCTCCTGATCCCGGTGATCGCGACGAGGCCGACGTTCTGGGCGAACGCGCTCTGCATGAACCCGTTGAAAATCGGCGCGATCGCCGAGGACGCCATGTCGGCGCGCAGCCCGTCGCCGATCCGGCGTTTGCCGACCCGCGTGCCGACGATCTCCCCCACCGCGAGGATGTCGGCCGTGGTCTCGGTGAGGGTCACCAGCACGACGATGAACATCGACACGATCGCGGCGACGTCGAAGGTGGGCGCGCCGAAGCCGAACGGAGTCGGTACCGCGAAGATCGGGCCGTCCCAGACGTGGGTGAAGTCGGCTTTGCCCAGCGCGGCGGCCAGTACGGTGCCCACCACGATCGACAGGAGGATCGAGAGCCGGGAGATCGCCGGGACGGCGACCTTGCTGAGCAGCAGCACGATCGCCAGCGTCATCGCGGCCAGCCCGATGTTGGAGACCGAGCCGAACTCCGGCGCCTTGGTGTTGTTACCCATCGCCCACTGAGCCGCGACCGGCATCAGGCTGAGCCCGATCACCGTGATGACCGTCCCGGTGACGACCGGCGGGAAGTACTTCACCAGCCGGGAGAACACCGGCGTGATGAGCAGACCGAGCAGCGCGGACGCGATCACCGCGCCGAATACGGCGGGCAGTCCGCCATCGGCCACGATCGCGGTCATCGTCGCCACGCCCGCGAAGGAAGTGCCCTGGACCAGCGGCAGCCGGGACCCGAAGAAGGGCACGCCGAACGACTGCAGGATCGTCGCCAGCCCACCGATGAACAGGCACGACGCGACGAGCAGCCCGATCTCGGCCGTCGAAACGCCCGCGACACCGCCGATGATCAGGGGCGGCGCGATGATCCCGCCGTACATCGTCAGAACGTGCTGGATGCCGTAAGTGAAACTCTTGCCGAACCCGAGCCGTTCGTCCTCGGGCCTCCCGCTCGCGGCCGCTTCGGCCTGCGTCCTCTTCACCATGGATCCGCCTCTCGATAGAAGCGAGCGATGCCGGGCAATTCCAATCTGCGGAGGTTAACTTCCACCTGGCAGAACTAGCAAGACTCGAATGTGGCGCCCCCGCCCAGGACTCCACCAAGGACCAGAACCGGCGGATGGCGCTGATCACCCGGCATTGCTCCAGCTCGATGCACTTTGGTATACCAAAGGGAGTGCGTCGAGAAAGGTGCTCCCCGTGTTGATCCGTGACGTCCGCCCGTGGGGTGGACCGCGCAGCGACGTCGAAGTGGCCGAGGGCCGGATCACCGCGGTGCGGCCGCACGATCCCGCCGCCGCGACGGCACCGGACACGGTCGAGGGGCGCGGGCGATTGCTGTTCCCGTCGTTCAGCGACGTGCACGTCCACCTGGACTCGACCCGTATCGGCCTGCCGTTCCGGCCGCACACGGGCGCACCGGGCGTGTGGGCGATGATGCTGAACGACCGCGAGAACTGGCGCGACGCCGAGGTCCCGCTGCCCGAGCGCGTCGCCGGGACGCTGGAGCGGATGATCGCCAACGGCACCACGCGGGTGCGCACCTACGCGCAGGTGGACGTCGACTGCCGGCTCGAAAAGCTCGACGCCGTGCTCGCCGCGAAAGAACGATTCGCCAAGCACGCGGACGTCGAGATCATGGCGTTCCCGCAGGCCGGGATCCTCCGCGAACCCGGCACCGTGGACGTGCTGGAGGCCTCGCTGCGCTCGGGCGCCACGGTCGTCGGCGGGATCGACCCGTGCTCACTGGACAAGGACCCCAAGGGGCATCTCGACGTCGTGTTCGGGCTCGCCGAGAAGTACTGCGTCGAGGTGGACATCCACCTGCACGAACCCGGTCACCTGGGCGTGTTCTCGACCGATCTGGTGATCGAGCGGGTCCGTGCGCTGGACATGCGTGGCAAGGTGACCATGTCGCACGCGTACGAACTGGGCTCGATCTCGGAGTCGGTGAGCCGCCGCCTGATCGACACGTTCGCGGAACTGGACATCGCCATGGCGACCGTCGCGCCATCCGTCGACGGCCAACTGTCCCTCGCGGACCTCACGACCGCGGGCGTGCGCGTCGGCCTCGGCGAGGACGGCCAGCGGGACTACTGGAGCCCGTACGGCAACTGCGACCTGCTCGACCGCACCTGGCAACTGGCCTTCACGAACGGCTTCCGCCGCGACGACCTGATCGAGATGGCGCTGGCCGTCGCGACGATGGGCGGCGCGTCGATCATGAGCCACGACGTCCCGCGGCTGGCCGGTATCGCCGACCGTCCGGGTGTGGCCGTGGGCGACCGTGCCGACCTGGTGCTGGTGGACGGCGAAACCCCGACGAGCGCGGTGATGGACCGCGGCAAGGACCGCACGGTGCTGCACGACGGCGTCGTCGTGGCGGACGGGCTTTCGGTGGTCGGCTAAAGGCGTTGGCGCGCGATCACGGCCGCTGCTACCTTGCCGGAGGCCGTGCGAGCGAACGAGGAGGTGGTACCCGTGAACATTTCGACATGGGTGCTCCCCTCAGGGGTCACGGTCGGGCGATAGGTCGTCCGGGAGCGCCGTTTCACGAGCACTCCCGAAAGGCACGACCATGCACTTCATTTCCGGACAACGCCTCGACGACGGTGTCCTCGAACGCGAATTCACCCTCGGCGAGATCTCCGGCATCCTGTGGACGCCCGAGTCCGTGTCCGCGCCGGTCCCCTTGATCTTGAACGGTCACCCCGGTGGACTGCGCAAGATGTACCCCCGGCTGGCGGCCCGGGCCCGAGACTGCGCGGTGGAGGGCTACGCCGCGGCGACCATCGAGCTCCCCGGAGCCGGTGACCGGCCCCGTTTCGCCGCCGTCGACGAGGCCCGCGCCGACCTGCAGCGGGCTTTGAAGGCCGGCGAGCCGGTCACTGACGACATCGTCGACCGACTCGTCCTCCCGCTGGTCGAAAAGGCGGTCCCGGAATGGCGGGCCACTCTGGACGCCCTCCTCGCGCTGCCCGGGATCGGCGGCCCGGTCGGGTTCTCGGGAGGCGTCATCGCCATCGGCACCCGGCTGGCGGTGGTCGAGCCACGCGTCGAGGCCGCCGTTCTGTTCGCCGGGAGCTACGTGCCCCGCGGCATCATCGAGGAAGCCCGGCAGGTCACCATTCCGCTGCACGTCCTGCTGCAGTGGGACGACGAAGGAAACGACCGGCAGCAGGCCCTGGACCTGTTCGACGCCTTCGGCTCCAAGGAGAAGACGTTGCACGCCAACATGGGCGGGCACACCGGCGTCCCGCGATTCGAAGGGGAAGCCGCGAGCCGGTTCTTCGCCCGGCATCTGAAGTGAGACCCGGAGTCGTGGCGGTGCCGTCCGTACCGCCACGACTCCGGCGAAGCTCGATGTCGAATCCCGGGCGGGCCGTTCGTGGAGTAGACGAGCGGCCGCCACGGGGCGCCGCCACGAGCCTCAGGGGATGAGATGTCGCACCCGGAACCCGTCGCCCGCCGCATGTACGACCTGATCGAGCCCATCGGCCTGGTGCCCTACCTCGCTGACGAGTCCGACGAGGCCCTGATGGCGCTCGGCCTGCGCAACCAATGGGACGCCTACTTCGCCGGACGAGCCGCGCCGTTCGGCCGGTCGGTGCCCGCCGAGGTGATCCACGCGATCTTCTACAACTTCGCCCCCGGCGAAGTGGCCCGCCACATCCCGAAAGTCTGGGACCTGACCACACCCGAAGCCGCACTGGCCGCCCGCGAGCGAGGATGCGTCGCGGGAATACGGCGGATCCTCGGTGATCTCGCCGACGACCCCGGTGTCGCGCGCGCCGGCGACCTCCTGCTGCGGGCGGCGAGCAGCGCACCTGCGGAGGGACGCGCCCTCTACGCCGCCCTCCGCGCCCTCCCCGCACCGCAGGAGCCCGTGGCCCGGCTGTGGCACGCGGCCACCCTGCTGCGCGAGCACCGCGGCGACGGCCACACCGTCGCTCTGCTGGCCGAGGGCATCGGCGGGACCGAGTCCCACGTGCTCCACGCCCTGTCCATCGACATGCCCGCGAAGGCGTTCGGCCGGGTCGGCCACCTCCCCGCCGCACAGCTGACCGCGGTCGTCGACGGTATGCGCGACCGCGGTCTGGTCGGGACCGACGGCTGGCTCACCGCCGCCGGCCGGGCCACGAAGGAACGAGTCGAGTCGCTGACCGACCGGCTCGCGGAGGCGCCTTACAACGCCTTGAGCCCCAGCGAACTCGAGCGCCTCGTCGCCTACCTCGAGCCGATATCGGCCGCCATCCAAGCGGTCATCCCGTGGTAGCCGTCGACGCGCTCACCCGGATGTCCGGCGAACACGGCGGTCCCCTGACCCAGCACCACCTTGCTCATCGCGAGGCCTCCTTCGCTCCTGTTGGCGCCGCTGTCCGGCGCGTTCGGTGTCGGATGCGGAGACAAAGGTGGGATTCAGTCGTCGGCGCGGAGTTCGGCGTTGACGCGCTGGGCTTCGCGGAGCTGGTCTTCGAGGGTGACGATGCGGCAAGCGGCCTCGACGGCGGTGCCCTGGTCGACCAGTTCCCGCGCACGGGCGGCCAGGCGCAGCTGGTACCGGGAGTAGCGGCGGTGGCCCCCGGCGGAACGTTGCGGGGTGATCAGCCCTGCCTCATCGAGGCTGCGCAGGAAGCCTTGGGTGGTCCCGAGCATGTCGGCGGCCCGGCCCATCGTGTAGGCGGGGTAGTGCTCGTCATCGAATTTGTCGGCCCCGTCGGGCGTGGCCGGTCCATTTTGGTCAGGGATCACTCCACCTCCACATCACAAAGGACCCCGGGTGCCAGGAACGGCACCCGGGGTCCTTAGGGTTGGGTTTCACCATTGTCAACCGGCGTGACCGCCGGCCTCCTGCACCCGCGTCCGACGGAAAGCCGGACCTCGCGGGGATCGCTCGTTCGTGACCGCGAACCACCTCCGAACTCGATGGAACTACGGCACCCGCGCGGCGCTACCTTGCCACTGCGGGCGATCCAATGATGTTGCCGTTCCCTTCTTTCCTGTGTTCTCACCTTGCTGGGTACTGCTACTTCATCTACCGCGAACGACAACGACGGGAACCCTTCCACTGATCGGTCCCAGCACGCTGACGCCGCTGGCCACTGCCCGGAGCCCCGTTCACTGATCGGCTCCGGCCACCTGACCGGTCCTGCAACTGCGTTTACCGACAACAACTACTGATACTGCTTGATCTTCACGAGCGCACAAGCTCCGCCCGCGTCCCACACTTTCGCTCCAGGACCGGCACTACCTGGTCGAACCTCTTCACAACCCGACCCTGGGGTCCTGCTTCCGATCACCGGCCGGGACCTGTTCCTGAATCGGCCCCGTGCCGCCCGACCGGCTTGTCTCACCTCGCGGGTAGTTACGTCATCTCCCGCGCCTGCTGGACGTTGTCTTTCTCGGTACGTCGAGAATGCTACCCACACCCGGCAGTGAATGTCTACCCCAGACAGCATAGATTTCCTGCGGCGTGTGGGACGGGTGGCGACAGAAGGGGGAGACGACCATGAACGACGACCTCACGGGGGATTCGCTCGACGAGCGATACGGCCTGGACCAGGTGCGCGACCTGGACGAGTACGCCGAAGCGCTGACACGGCTGGTCGAGCAGGGGCTCCTGGACCGGCGGGCGACCTTGCTCTCGGAGGCCGAGGCCTACGCCGCGGCGGAACTACTCGGGCGGTTCGCGCTCGATGAACCTTGGAACCCGTTGAACCGACTGGCCGCCTCCCTGGCCAGCCGGATCTACAACCGCCTCGGCGCCTGAACACGACGAGGCTCAGCGGCTCACGTCGATCTTTCGCGCTGTCCGGCGCGAGCACCGTCCTGGTGACGAGGGTGTGGTCGCCCCGCACCACCGGCCGAACGGGATCTACCAGCGAAGGCGCTCGAAAGTCTGCTGGATGAACCGGTGAACCCGGAAACCGGGGATAAGATCTTGCCCCGGGGTGGCCCACCACACGTGGGCCAGGCGAAAGAGTGGGCCGCCTGGGGCTCGAACCCAGAACCTACGGATTAAAAGTCCGCAGCTCTACCAATTGAGCTAACGGCCCGTGCGGCCGAGTCTAGTAGACCGCCGTCGACCACCAGGATGGCGGGGCCGCCGCCGGAACGCCACGGAATTGTCGGGGGTCTCTGCCACGGTGAAGGGCATGGAAACGATCCCCGACGAGAACTACTCGGCAGGTTGGGAAGGCGACCGGCCGGAGCCTCCGCGCGTGGCGAGCGAGCGCGAGATCCTGACGTCCACTCTCGACTGGCATCGTCGCACCTTCGAGCTCAAGTGCCAGGGTCTGACGCCGGAGCAGATGGCGCTGCGGGCGGTGGAGCCGTCGAGCATGTCGCTGCACGGGCTGCTCAGGCACCTCACGGGCACCGAGCGCTGGTGGTTCCGCCTGCAGTTCGCGGGCGAGGACGTCCCGATGCTCTATTACTCCGACGAATGGCCTGAGCAGGACTTCGAGGACACCGGCGGTGACGTCGAGGCCGCTTGGGCGGCTTGGCGAGAGGAGTGCGCGCGGTCGCGGGAGATCGTGGCGGCCGCGTCGCTCGACGACACGGGCACGAGCCGCCGCGACGGGGAGCCGTTCTCGCTGCGGTGGCTGCTGACACGTCACATCGCCGAGTACGCGCGCCACGACGGCCACGCCGACCTGCTGCGCGAGCGCATCGACGGGAGGACAGGCCACTGAAACCTCGGAGTGCGATGCTGGGCCGATGAACGCCGATCCCGATTCCGGCCTCCTGTCCCCGGTCCGCGCCGGCACGCCCGCCGAGGCGGCGACGGGTGATCTCGCCTGGTTGCGGGCCCTGTTGGACACGGAGGCGGCGCTCGCCAGGGCGCAGGCCCGCACCGGGCTGATCCCACGGGCCGCCGCGGAGGCGATCACCGATGCGGCCGCGTCGGCCGAGATCGACGTGGTCGCCTTGGCGCGGGCGGCTCGTGAGACGGCGAACCCGGTCGTGGGATTGATCAAGGAGCTGAGCGAGGCGGCCGGGACGGAGTACGTCCATCGCGGCTCCACCAGCCAGGACATCTTCGACACCGCGATGATGCTGGTCGCCGCGCGGACTCGGGCGCTGGTCACCGCGGACCTCGAGTCGACGGCGGACGCGCTGGCGGATCTCGCCCGCGCGCATCGCGACACGACCATGGCCGGGCGCACCCTCACCGCCCACGCGGTTCCGACCACGTTCGGACTCAAGGCGGCGGGCTGGCGACGGCTCACGCTCGACGCGCTCGACAGGCTGAACCGTGTCGTCCTGCCGGTCTCACTCGGAGGCGCCGCGGGCACGAGGGCCGCGTACGCCGAGCACGCGCGCCTCGCCGAGTTGCCCGACGGTTATCCGCAGCGGCTGCAGATGGCCTTCGCCGAGGAAACCGGTCTAGCCGAGACCACGCTCCCCTGGCACACTCTCCGCACCCCGACGGCCGACCTCGCGGCCGCCCTCTCGTTCACCGCCGCCGCGCTCGGGAAGATCGCGGTCGACGTCCAGTTCCTGACGCGCACCGAGGTCGGGGAGGTCACCGAACCCGCGGGTGAGGGCCGCGGCGGTTCCTCGGCGATGCCGCACAAACGCAATCCGGTGCTCGCGACGCTGATCCGTTCGGCCGCGCTGCAGGTCCCGGTGCTGGCCACCGGCGTCACCCAGGCCATGGTCTCCGAGGACGAACGGTCCGCGGGCGCGTGGCACGCCGAGTGGCAGCTGCTGCGCGAATGCCTGCGCCTGACCGGCGGCGCCGCGCACACGGCGGCCGAACTCGCCCGCGGCCTGGTCGTCAACGACGAACGCATGCGCGAGAACCTCGGCCTCACGCACGGCCAGATCGTCTCCGAGCGGCTTTCGACCGTGCTCGCCCCGCTGCTCGGCAAGGCGCGGGCCAAGGAGGTCCTCGGGCACGCGTCCAAGCTCGCCCTGGAGCAGGACAAGGCCCTCGGCGAGGTGCTTTCCGACATGCCGGAGATAACCGGAGTGCTCCCTGCGGAATCCCTCGCCGACCTGCTGGAGCCCGCGAACTACACCGGCTCGGCCGGAATGCTCACCGACGCCGCGCTGGAGGCCCGCGAAGAAAATCCGAAAACTCCTTGAACCGGTCCCGCACCGGCTCCGTGTAGGGGGTACAAGCTCACCGCGCCAAGCCGCGGAACCCCTACGAACAAGGAGAAATCCCATGCTTCGCAAGCGTTTCGTCGTCGCGGCGGCGTCCGCGGCCGCGGGCCTGGTGGTGCTGTCGGCCTGCTCCGGCGGCACCGAGGCGGTGGCCCCCGCCATCGCTCCCGCCGCCGCGGTGGCCGGGGCGGGCGGGAGCGCCCCCGCGGCCAAGGGCGAGACCAAGGTGGCCGTGGCCGAAGCCGGGAATCTCGGCCAGGTGCTCGTCGACAAGGACGGGTTCACCTTGTACCGCTTCGACAAGGACAGCGCGAAGCCGCCGAAGTCCAATTGCGACGGTGACTGCGCGAAGGCCTGGCCGCCGGTGCTGGCCGAGGGCGACGTCCAGGTCGAAGGCGTGGATCAGGCCCTGGTCGGCGAAGTGACCCGCGCCGACGGCCGCAAGCAGGTCACCGTCGGCGGCTGGGCGCTTTACCGCTACGCCAAGGACACCAAGGCGGGCGAGACGAAGGGGCAGGGCGTCGGCAGCACTTGGTACGCCGCGAACGCCAAGGGCGGCAAGGCGGGCCAGGCGGCGAAGGAGGCTCCGGCTGAGCAGAAGGACGGCGCCACCAAGCTGGTCGCGAGCAATGTCGACGGCATCGGACCGGCCATTGTGGATCAGGACGGTTTCACCCTGTACATGTTCACCAAGGACAAGAAGAACAAGCAGCCGACCTGCAACGGTGACTGCGCGAAAGCCTGGCCGCCGGTGCTCGCCGAGGGCGACGTCCAGCTCGAAGGCATCGACTCGAAGCTGCTCGGCAAGGTGAAGCGCGCGGACGGCACCACGCAGGTCACCGTCGGCGGGTGGGCCGTCTATCGCTACGCCAAGGACACAGCCGGTGAGGCCAACGGTCACGGCGTCGGCGGCACCTGGTTCGTCATCGAGCCCGCCGGCTGCAAGAGCAAAGCGCCGGTGAAGGACAAGGCCGCACAGAGCGGGAACGCCGCCCCCGAGAAGGAGGGCGCTCCCGCCCAGTCCGGTGGTTCGCAATACGGATACTGATCTAGTGGGCGAGGCCCGGCGGTCGCTCTTCCCGAGTGACGGCCGGGCCTTTCTCATGCTTCGGCCGTCGCGAAGCGTCAGGAAGAGGTTCGACGACCGTGGCGCTGTCGGCCCGGTCCGCCACCACGGTCTCCTCTTCGTCCTCCGGCAGCAGCACCTTGTGCCGCGCGGGCAGGAACGCGATCACCAGCCCGAGCGCGGCGAGGCCGAGGTGCAGCCAGTTGTCCGGCCCGTTGAGGTTGAACGGGTTTCCCGCCTGTGAGACCGGATTCGTCGAAACGGTCCCGGCGATCATCAGACCCCAGACGAACAGTGCCCCGAAGGCGACGAACGTCAGGAGACCGAAGACCCGGGACCGGCCCGACCCGAAGGTCAGCAGCAGACCGATCGCGCCCAGCAGGACGAACCCGAGGTTGTAGAGAGGGTTCACCGAGAATCCGAGCACGGTCGCGTCGCTGCGGCCGACGAAATCGGCGAACCCGGTCCTGGTGAAGCCCACGATCCCGAACACCAGGAAAGCCAGGCTCGACAGCCCGACCAGGACCTGCGCGGGCTGGAGACCCGCCGTCCGGATACGAGCGCGTTGTGCACGTGCCATTGCTCCGCCTCCCAGAGTTGGCGACCTGAATTCACGCTTGGGGACCGGATACCCCGGGGTCCTCCCGGGCAAACCGCCGCGTCCGAACGGCGTAACCGTGAACACGAACGGGTGGTCCGGTCAACAAGTCGTGTGGGCAAGGTGAGCGGAGTCGTCCTCCTGGTGGGGCTATGCCTGGGGGCCATCCTCGCGATGGCGCTGATTCCGCCGTCGCGTCCCGGTCCGGCGGCGGTCGCGGACGCGGCGTCGAGGGCCACGGTGATGACCGTCGAATCCCGACCGGAACCGGTCGAATCCCCGGCCCCGCCGTCCTCGAAGGCACCGCCGTCCTCGAAAGCACCGGAGGCACCGGGGCCGCCGAAGTCCGTCGATACCCAGGCCCTCGCGGACCTCGTGCCCGGCGGACAGGTGAGCGTGGTCGTCTACGACCGCACCGCCGAGAAGAACACGGTTTCCCTTAAAGCAGAACGTTCCTACACCTCGGCGTCACTTGTGAAGCTCCTCATCGCGCTCGAAGCGCTTCAGGCGGGCACATCGACGGGCACCGTGCAGCGGATGCTTTCGGTCAGCGATGACGACATCGCCGGCAGGCTGTGGTCGGCCCACGGCGGACCCGCCATCGTCACCCGCTGGGCGGCCAAGATCGGCCTCGGCGGCACGCGTCCGCCCGAGGATCCCGGCCGCTGGGGTGACACCCGGATCACCGCCGCGGACATCGCGAAGATCTACCGCTACCTGCTGGACCAGGCAGGCGCGGGGACACGGACGACGATCATGCGGGCGTTGAGCGGCGCGACGGAGAGCGGTTCCGACGGGATCCGGCAGTACTTCGGCATCCCGGACGCCGTCGGCTCCCTTCCATGGTCGATCAAGCAGGGCTGGGCGTGCTGCCGCGGCTCCCGCATCCTGCACAGCTCCGGCACCGTCGGCGAAGACGATCGCTACATCGTCGTCGTACTGACCTCTCAACCGACGTCGACCACCTACGCGGGCGCCGGCAGACGGATTACCGAGGTGGTGAAGGCACTGCTTCCTATTATTGACGGCCTGTAAACAAGGTGGGACAGTGGCGATACGCCGCTCTCCCGGGAGGTCGTCATGAGCACCGAAGCCCGCTTACCCGCCGTGACCCCGCTCGGCCCTGATTCCGTTGCCTGGCAAGTGGTCGGCGACCGGAGGCTGTTGCTCGGCGCGGGGACGGCGTTGCTGCTGCAGGTCGCGCATCCGGTGATCGGCGCCGGCGTGCACGACCATTCGAACTTCACCGAAGATCCATGGGGCCGCCTCGACCGGACCATCGATTCCTTGCTGTCACAGGTTTTCGGTGGCCGGGAGGCGATCGCGGAGGCCGAGCGGCTCCGCGAGATGCACAAGGCGTTCAAGGGTATCGACCATCACGGCGAGCGCTATCACGCACTGAACCCCGAGGCCTACTGGTGGGTGCACGGCTCGACGTTCTGGACAACCGTCCGCATGCGGGAGATCTTCGTACACCCCTTGTCCCGTGAGGAAAAACGAGCATTTTACGCGGAATGGCGACGTCTCGGCCTGCTACTCGGCCTCCGTGATCACCACATGCCGGAGGACCTCGAAGGGTTCGAGGCCTACTTCGACGACGTTGTCGCGAACAGGCTCGAGGACAACCACACGGTACGAGAACTACTCCGCTCGATCACCATGCGGGACATCCCACCGCCGCCGTGGTGGTTCTTGCCGGAGGTCTTGTGGCGTCCCGTCCGCCCGGCGGGCGGGAACGTACTGACACTGTGCGCGATCGGCCTGCTGCCCCGAGCGCTCCGCGACCACCTTGGTCTCAAGTGGACAAACGCGGACGAGCGGCGTCTCCGGCGGCTGGGAGCGGTCGCGAGAGCGGCCGGGAACCGAGTTCCCGACCGGCTTCGCTTGTACCCCAAGGCTTATCGCGCCAAGCGCGGTTATTGAGAGATAAGGCAAAGGGGCGCGCCCTGGTGGTGGGCCTCGTGAGCGGCCATGGGCGTGAGTCCCGAGCGCCACGTTCGAGACGGTGAGTGTCCCGGGCGAGGCGCTCGAGACCCGCTCATCGTCCGAGGCCGGGAAAGCTCACACCTCGCCCGGCACGACACGTTCGCCCTACCCCTCAGCAACGTCCTTACCACTCACGAGCCCCACCACGGTCCGCCACCTTTGCCTTACCCCTCAATAACTACTCGACGACGTCGACCAGCGCGCCCTTGGCGCCGGTGTTGGGCAAGGACCACGGGGTGACCCCACCGTTGGTGATGATCTTCTTGTCCTGCGGCGCGCACGGCGGCACGGTCCGCGCGCCGATCCACGCCAGCACGTCGGGCACCTGCGCCTTGAAGGTGTTCATGTTGTGCCCGGCATCGGGGATCCGCCACGACGAAAGCGTCGCGGGCGCGCGGACGGCCGCCTGGATCTGGTCGATCGAGAAGCTCTCGAAGTTTTCCTTGTCCCCCGCGATCGCGAGGATGTCGACCGGCGACGGGTGCTTCTGCAGGTTCACCGTGACCGTGTTCGCGTCGGCGATGTCCTGCCTGCCCTTGAACAGGTTCTCCGTCTCCGCGTCCACCGATGCCTTGTAGTAGCCGCTGACGCTCGCCGCCTGGCCGTACCACTGCGGATGCCTGGTCACCAGGTTCATCGCGCAGTAGCCGCCCGAGGACCAGCCCGCCATCGTCCACGCCTTGCGCTGCGGGTTGGCGCCGAGTCTCTCGATCGCCCAGTCGCGGATGTCCGCGCTCAGGTAGGTGTCGTTGGCGGTCCCGTTGACCTCGTCGATGCACTCGGTGTCATGGCCGACCTTCGGTTTCCCAGTCGGATCCGGGATGATCACCAGGGTCGGCGGGAGGACGTGCTTCGCGATGGCCGCGTCCAGTTTGGCGGGCATCTCGTAGGGACCGGTGACCACTTCCGGGCCGGACGGGTAGTTCGGGATCCATTCGATGACCGGGAACTTGAGCGACCGGTACGCGGGATCGTAGTACTGGGGCGGGAAGTACACCGAGACGTCACGCGTGAGCCCGGTGCGCTTGCCGGTCACCGTCATGTGCACGACGGAGCCCTTGCCCTCTTTGGCCCGCATCGCCCCGGCATCGCGCAGTTTGTCGAGGTCCGAGCCGTTCTGACCGGCGACGGCGTCGACGCTCTCCCCCGAGTACACGCCGGTGCCGAACAGGGCGCCGACCGTCGGGAAGAACCCGCCGATCATGTTCCCGCCCATCCCGGTGCTGACCACGACCAGCACCACCGCGACGAGGATCGTGGCGCTGCGGCCGAGGACCTTGCGGCGCCAGCGTTCCCAGAGGAACGGCACGGCGATGATCGCGAGCAGCGTCAGCACCACGACGATGACGAGGTTCAGTGTGGAATCGAGCCGGATGGCACTCAGTCCCAGTCCCATGGCGATCGTGTCCCTCTCCGGCCGCGGCACGCCCCCGCACCGCACTTCCCACATCTGGGTCAAGAGACGTGCGACCACCGGGAAGTGTTGTCCAGGGTGACGCGTGTCACCCTGGACAAACCGTGGCCCAGGCTACTCAGCCTTCGAGAGCGGTGCGCAGCACCCCGATCGCCTGCTTGATCGCGGCTTCCGCGGCGTGCGTCTCGCGCAGCGTGTTGAGCATGACGAAGTCATGGACGATGCCCTGGTACCGCACGGCCGTCACCGGTACTCCGGCCTGACGCAGCTTCGCGGCGTACGCCTCGCCTTCGTCGCGCAAGACGTCGGCCTCGGCGGTGATCACCAGCGCGGGCGGCAAGCCTGCCAGCTCGTCAAGGCTCGCGCGCAGTGGCGACGCGGTGATTTCCGCGCGCTGCGCCGGCTCGGTCGTGTACTGGTCCCAGAACCACTTCATGCCGTCGAGGGCGAGGAAGTAGCCCTCGGCGAACCGCCGGTAGGACTCGGTGTCGAAGTTCGCGTCGGTGACCGGATAGAAGAGCACCTGCTGACGGAAGGCGACGTCGCCGCGCTGCTTCGCGAGCAGCGTGAGCGCGGCGGTCATGTTCCCGCCGACGGAATCGCCGGCGATCGCGATCTTCGTGCTGTCGAGCCCGTTTTCGGCGCCGTGCTCGGCGACCCACTTCGCCACGGCGTAGTTCTGCTCGATGGCGACCGGGTAGCGCGCCTCCGGCGAGCGGTCGTATTCGGGGAAGACGACCGCCGCGCCCGCACCGACGGCGAGCTCGCGGACCAGGCGCTCGTGGGTGCGGAAGTTCCCGAAGACCCAGCCGGCGCCGTGGATGTAGACGATCACGGGCAGCGGACCGGTGACGCCCCGCGGGCGCACGATGCGGACCTCGACGCCGTCGACGTGCGTGGTCTCGACGTCCGCGGCGGGCAGTTCGACGTCGCCGCCTTGGACCTCGTCGACGGCCTTGCGTCCTTCTTCCGGCGGCAGCTGGAAGAGGAACGGCGGGTTGGCGGTGGCCTCGACGAAGGCCTGCGCGGCCGGCTCGAGGGCCAGGTTGTGCGGGTTGGCGGTCATTTCTGCCTCCTGGATCCGAAGTCGATGGACTGAATGTAGCTCGCAATTCAGTTGTGCACAACTAAACTGCACCCAAGGAGACCTTGCCCACTCAAGTGGCGGCCTGCGGCATGATCGACGCACCATGGGACGAGGAGGACCGATGCCGACGGACAACACCGGATCGCTGTGCCTGGACGATCAGCTGTGCTTCGGGCTCTACGCGGCATCGCGGGCCGTGACCGCGCTCTATCGCGTGGTGCTCGACGATCTGGGCCTGACCTATCCGCAGTATCTGGTGATGCTCGCGCTCTGGGAAGAGGACGAGCGGCTGGTCAAGGAACTCGGCACCGTGCTCAACCTCGACTCCGGCACGCTGTCGCCCCTGCTCAAGCGACTGGAGAGGTCCGGACTGGTCCAGCGCGTCCGGCAGGCCGACGACGAGCGGTCCGTTCGCATCAGCCTGACCGAGGACGGCGCCCGGCTCAGGGAGCGCGCGAGCGGGATCCCGAAGATCATCGGCGACGCGATGGGCCTCGACGCCGCCGGTCTCGCCCGCACCCGCGCGGAGCTCGATCGCTTGACAGAATCCGTGAACGCCTACCGCGAGGCCTACGTCCCGGCCGGTTAGCATGGGATTTCCGGCGCGGACAAAGGGATGACGATGATCGATCACGACGCGGCGCTCAGGGCCGTCGAGAACAGCTTGGACCGGCCGTCCGCGGCCCGGGTCTACGACTACTTCATCGGCGGCGACACGCACTACGCCATCGATCGCGATTTCGCCGAGAAGGTGCGCCAGCGCCTGCCGCTCATGGGCGACTACTGCAAGACCAGCAGGCAGTTCCTCGGCCGGGCCGTGCGGCATTGCGCGGAGCTGGGCGTCCGGCAGTTCGTCGACATCGGTTCCGGGCTGCCGACGGCGGGCAACGTGCACGAAGTCGCCGACGAGGCGCGGCCACAGGAGGACACGCACGTCCTCTACATCGACAACGAGCCGATCGCGCTCGCGCATTCGACGCTGCTGCTCGCCGACACCGCCGACCCGGACCGCCATCACGCGATCGCCGCGGACCTGTTCGACCCCGAGGACCTCTGGAACCGGGTGATGGACTCCGGCATCATCGACGTCCAGGAACCGATCGCGCTCGTGGTCAACGCGGTCATGCACTTCATCAAGGACGAGCAGGACCCCGACGGGCTGCTGGACTTCTACCGTGACCGGCTCGCACCGGGTTCACTGCTGGTGCTTTCGCAGATGACCAACGAGAACCCGGCCAACGACGAGGAACGACAGGCGCTGCTCGACATCCTCGAGTACTACGAGACCACGACGAACCCCGGTTTCCTGCGCACCATGGACGAGTTCCGGCGGTTCTTCGGCGGCTGGCCGCTGCTGGAGCCGGGCCTGGTCTACGCGCCGGCGTGGCACCCGGACGAGAAGACGATCTTCGCCGCGTCCCCCTCGGAGTCCCGCGTCATCGGCGGTATCGCCCGCAAGCCGTAACGTTGCCGCGCGCTGCCGAAAACCTTCCGCAGGGCGCCGGAACACAAACCGCGAGCGTGATCTGAAGGGCGCCCTACAAAAGATTTTCGGGGCCTTCGGCCAAAAGAGGCGCGCGGGTGAAGTCTCCGTCGGGCGCTGAGCGCCCTTGGGGAGACCTTTCGGTGCTGTGACCTGCCTCATGCCCTCTTGCAGTGCAACTAGGTGCATATGAAACTAGGTGCATGGCATTGGAGCACGCGATCCTGGTTTCGCTGTCCGAGCGGTCCGGCTCGGGCTACGAGCTGACGCGTCGCTTCGAGAAGTCCATCGGACTGTGGTGGACCGCCACCCACCAGCAGATCTACCGCGTCCTCAAGCGGATGGAGGACGCGGGCTGGATCGCCGTCGACCATGTCGCGCAGTCCGGGAAACCCGACAAGAAGGTCTACACCGTCGGCGACGCGGGGCGGGCCGAACTGGCCCGCTGGCTCTCCGAACCCGATCCGTCGGCCACCGCCAGGGAGCTCGCCGTGAAGATCCGCGGCGCGGCGCTCGGCGATCCGGCCGCCGTCGCCGCCGAGGTCACCCGGCATCGCGACGCGCACGCGGCACAGCTCGACGCGTACCTGCTGATCGAGAAGCGCGACTTTCCCGACCCCAGCGTCCTCAGTGGACAGTCGTTGCATCAGTTCCTCGTGCTGCGCGGAGGAATCCGAACCGAACAGGGCCACGTCGAGTGGCTCGAGGAAGTCCTCCAGGCATTCCACCACGATGCGTAAGGACCAGCGATGAGCCAGTACCCGAACCTGCTGTCCCCCCTCGATCTCGGTTTCACCACCCTGCGCAACAGGGTGATCATGGGTTCGATGCACACCGGTCTCGAGGACAAGGAAGCGCATTTCCCGCAACTGGCCGAGTACTACGCCGAACGCGCCCGCGGTGGCGTCGGGCTGATCGTCACCGGTGGGTTCGCGCCGAACCGGACCGGCTGGCTCCTGCCGCTGGCGTCGAAACTCTCCACGCGCGCGGAAGCCAAGGCGCACAAGCAACTCACCGATCCGGTGCACGAGGCCGGCGGCAAGATCGCGCTGCAGATCCTGCACGCGGGCCGCTATTCCTACCATCCGCTGAGCGTTTCCGCGTCGGCCGTCAAAGCGCCGATCAACCCCTTCAAACCGCGGGCCCTTTCCGGGTACGGCGTGCTGCGCCAGATCCGCGCGTTCGCCGATTGTGCCTTCCTGGCCAAGGAAGCGGGCTACGACGGCGTCGAGATCATGGGATCCGAGGGCTACTTCATCAACCAGTTCCTCGCCGAGCGGACCAACAAGCGCACCGACAAATGGGGCGGCAGCGCGGAGAACCGGCGCCGGATCGCCGTCGAGATCGTGCGCCGCACGCGGGAAGCGGTCGGCGAGGACTTCGTCATCATCTACCGGCTGTCCATGTTGGACCTCGTCGAAGGCGGGCAGCGCTGGGAAGACGTCGTCGCGCTGGCCAAGGAGGTCGAAGAGGCGGGCGCGACGATCATCAACACCGGCATCGGCTGGCACGAGGCGCGGGTGCCGACGATCGTGACGTCCGTGCCGCGCGCGGCCTTCACCTGGGTGACCGGGAAGCTCAAGCCGCACGTCGGGATCCCGGTGGTCACGTCGAACCGGATCAACATGCCCGAGGTCGCCGAGGAGGCGCTGGCCGGCGGCGACGCCGACCTGGTGTCGATGGCGCGGCCGTTCCTCGCCGACCCGGAGTGGATCCGGAAGGCCGAGACCGGTCGCGAGGACGAGATCAACACCTGCATCGCCTGCAACCAGGCCTGCCTCGACCACGCTTTCAAGCGGAAACTGGTGTCTTGCATGGTGAATCCGCGCGCGGGCCACGAAACGACGCTGACGCTGTCGCCCACGCGGAAGACCAAACGCGTCGCCGTCGTCGGCGCGGGCCCGGCCGGGCTCGCGGCCGCGACCGGCCTCGCCGAACGCGGCCACACGGTCGAACTCTTCGAAGCCGACGACGAAATCGGCGGCCAGTTCGGGATCGCTCGCAAGATCCCCGGCAAGGAGGAGTTCGCGGAGACCATCCGGTATTACACGCGGCGACTGGAGGTCACGGGCGTCAAGGTGCACCTCGGCACGCGCGTGACCGCCGCCGATCTCGTCGACGCCGGGTTCGACGAGATCGTGCTGGCCACCGGCGTGACACCGCGGGTGCCGTCGCTCCCCGGCATCGATCACCCCAAGGTTCTTTCCTATGTGGACGTCGTCCGGCACGGGAAACCGGTGGGCGGCAAGGTCGCCGTGATCGGCGCGGGCGGGATCGGCGTGGACGTCAGCGAGTTCCTGACGCACACCACCTCCCCCGCGCTCGATCTGGACGCGTGGATGGCCGAATGGGGCGTCACCGACCCCGAGCGGGCGGCCGGCGGGCTGACCGAGCGGAAGGTCGAGCCGTCACCGCGACAGGTCTTCCTGCTGCAGCGCAAGAAGTCCGGTATCGGCGCGGGACTGGGCAAGACCAGCGGCTGGGTGCACCGGGCCGCGCTGAAGGCCAAACGCGTCGAGCAGCTCACCGGGGTCACCTACGACCGGATCGACGACGACGGCCTGCACATCACCGTCGGTGACAAGCCGCGCGTGCTCGATGTGGACACCGTCGTCGTCTGCGCGGGCCAGGAGCCGGTGCGCGACCTCGTGGACGACCTGCGCTCGGCCGGGCTGCCGGTGCACCTGATCGGCGGCGCCGACGTCGCGGCGGAACTGGACGCCAAACGGGCCATCGATCAGGGAACCCGCCTCGCCGCCGTTCTCTGACGAGTGGCCTCGCAGATGGCAGGATGAACCCTTGTGCGGGACGTATGCGTGATCGGGCTCGGGTTGATCGGTGGTTCGCTGCTGCGCGCGGCGCATTCGATCGGCCGCACCACGTTCGGGGCGACGACCTCCGAAGCTGACGCGGACGCCGCCAGCAGAGCGGGTTTCGACGTGACCACACAGGTCGAAGCGGCGCTGGGCAAGGCGGCGGAGCGGGACGCGATGATCGTGCTCGCGGTGCCGCTGCCCGCGGTCGAAGAGGTGCTTCGGACCGTTTCGCGGGTCGCCGGGCACTGCGTGCTCACCGACGTGACCAGCGTGAAGGGCTCAGTGCTCGACTCCGTCCGGCGCCGCGCGCCGTACGCGAAGTTCGTCGGCGGGCATCCGATGGCCGGGACGGCGAACTCCGGCTGGAAGGCGAGCAACCCGGCGTTGTTCGGCGGCGCGGCGTGGGTGCTGGGCGTCGAGCACGACACCGATCTGACGGCGTGGGCGGAGGTCGCTCAGCTGGTGCTGGACGTCGGCGCGCACGTCGTGCCGCTGCCCGCGGACTCGCACGACGAGACGGTGGCGCGGATCTCGCATCTGCCGCATATCTTCGCGGCCATCCTGGCCACGATCGGCGCGCAGGGCGGCCCGCTGGCGATGTCGCTGGCCGCCGGCTCTTACACGGACGGCACCCGCGTGGCCGGGTCGAACCCGGCGCTGGTGCGGGCGATGACCGAGGGCAACCGGGACGCGCTGCTGCCGATCGTCGACGAGGCGCTCGGGCGGCTGGGTGCCGCGCGGGGTTCGCTGGCGTCCACGGGCGGTCTGGCGGTGACGGTCAACGCGGGCTACGAGGGTGCGCAAGCGTTTGCGGCCAGCAAGGACGCGGAACGCGCGGGGGTTCGGGTCAGCCTCACCGCCCCGGACGCGCGGGACGGCCTGATCGCCCTCGGCGAGCGCGGTGGCCGGATCACGGCGATCGACGGCGACACCGCGATCGGCGAGGTCTCCTGACGCGTTTCGGCACCTGCTTGCGATCCTTGCGCGCGCAACGATCGCAAGCAGGTGCCGAATTGCGAAGGACTACTGGCCCTGCGGGGGCTGCTGCTGGTTCTGCGGGGTGTCCGGGGTGTCGTCGAACTTGTTGATGAACCCCTTCGCCTTCTCGACACCCGAGTCGATCTGGGAGTCGTGACCGGAGAACTTCGACTTCGCGAAGTCGGCCGCCTTGTCCAGGCCGCCCTCGATCTTGTCGTTGTGCTCGCGGAGAGCGTCGGTGGCCTTGTTCTTCAATTCATCGAAGTTGATGCCCATGGCCTCATCGTCACACAGGTACCGGCGAACACGCCTCGCCGATCACCCGTCACGGGGACGCCCGGAACGGCCGGTCTCCCACGATGGCGACACGTTCGGCCACCCGCGCGTACGGGTGGTAGTCGTTGACGGCGTAATGCTGCGTGGCGCGGTTGTCCCAGAAGGCCACCGAACCCGGCCGCCAGCTGAAGCGCACCTGGAACTCCGGGATATGCGCCCGGCTGAACAGGTACCGCAGGAGCCTGTCGCTCTCGTCGCGGTCGATGCCGACGATGTGGGTCGTGAAGGCCTGGTTCACGAAGAGCGTTCGCCTGCCGGTTTCCGGATGTGTGCGGACGACCGGGTGCTCGACCGGCGGGAACTCGTCCTGGTGGCGCAGCAGCAGTTCCGAATCGGAGAAGCGGTCGAAGCCGGGGATGAAGTCGTGCACCGCGGTCAACCCGTCGACTCGATCACGGACGTCTTCCGGCAGGTTGTCGTAGGCGGCGGCCATGTCGGCCCACATGGTGTCGCCGCCGACCGGCGGGACCTCGATCAGCCGCAGGACCGAACCGAGCGCCGGCTCGGGCCGGAACGTGACGTCCACGTGCCAGATGTTCTCGAACGCGGGCATCGTCGCCGATCGGGTGAACCGAGTGGTGTCCTCGGTCTCCCCCTTCGGGATGAACGGGTTCGTCTCCAGTTCACCCCAGTTGGCGGCGAACGCGCGCTGGTGTGCCGAAGTGATGTCCTGGTCGCGGAAGAACAGCACCTTCCACTCCAGCAGCGCGCGATTCAGCTCGGCGTGGAGGGCGGGCGTCAGCGGCCGGGCGAGGTCGACGCCGCCGATCTCGGCACCGATCACCCGGCCCAGCGGGCGCAGCGCGAAAAGCTCGTAAGGGCGCTCTTCGACGCCTTCCGGCAGGCGCCGCAGCAGGCGCGGTCCTTCGAGGATTCCACCGTCGGGGACGGTCGCGGGGCGGAGTTCGATGGACATACGTGCTCCCTGGATCCACCGTCGGACGACTTGGCGAGATGAGGGGCTACGAGGGCGGGGAACCCAGGCGTCCACGGCGCAGGAACAGCGCTACGACACCTTCACCCACCGAGCGGATCGGTGAGGACTGCCGGATGTCGGACACGTCTTCATGGTGGCGGCGGCCGGGAGGAGGGTCAACCTCGTCCACGGGCCGGGACGATCACCGTCTCCGCTCGGAGGGAAAGCTTCCCGACCACGTGTTCCGCTCCTCGCGCGGCCGCAGCGCCTCGGCCAGCACCCACTGCGAGTGCGTCGTGCCGCCCCGGCCGACCGGACCGAGCTGGAAGGTGACCCAGCCGACCCAGTGCCCCGTCGTCGTCGCCCGCCACATCCCCAGCAGTCCGGGGACGGTGGCGGTCAGATCCAGCCCGTCGGGCAGCCGGGTCTTCGCCGCGCCGACCGGGTACACCAGCCTGAGGTCGACCCAAACGGGCTGGTTGGGCCGGACCATGTGCAGGTGACGCGGCCCCGGCGGCAGCGTGTCACCAGTGTCGAGCATGCGTCGATTATGCGTGAAAACTCGAACATTAGTTCGAGACGATGCTCACCCTCCCCCGTACGGGTGGTCACGACGTTAGGGTCGGCGACATGCTCGTCTGGATCAACGGCCCGTTCGGCGGTGGCAAGACGCAGACCGCGCACGAACTGCATCGGCGCCTGCCCGGCAGCTTCCTGTCCGATCCGGAGGTCGCGGGCTTCGGCCTGCATCGGATGATGCCGCCGCGGCTGCGCGGCGACTTCCAGGACCTCGCCGCGTGGCGCCAGGGTGTTTTCGAGGTGCTCGACCTGGTGCTCGGCAAGCAGGACGGTCCGGTGATCGTGCCGATGACGCTGGTGGAGCCCCGGTACTTCGAGGAGATCGTCGGCAAGCTGAGGGAGCGCGGGCACGACGTCCGGCACTTCGCGCTGCTGGCCGGACGCGAAACCGTGCTGCGACGGCTGAGCGAACGGGGCATCGTCCATTCCGTGCGGCGAAAGGGCGTGCCGCCGAAACGCGAAAGTTTCGCGGTGTCGAAGCTCGACCTCTGCCTGGACCGGCTGAGCGGCGCGGAATTCGGCGAACACATCCATACGGACACGCTCACCGTCGCGCGGGTCGCCGACCGGATCGCCGCGTCGGCCGGGCTGTCGCTCCAACCGAACACGGACAGCGCGCTGCGGGGCTTCGTCCGTCGCAAATGGACGAGCGTCAAGCACATCCGGTTCGACTGACGCTCAGGCGCGACGGTGGTACGGGAGGAACCGCCGGACCAGCCGCAGCGGCGCGCGTTCGACGAGGTCGGGGCCGCGCACGGCGTCGAAGGCGGCGCCGATCTGGTCGACGACGCCGGACAGCTGCGCACTGTCTGGCATCGGCATCTCCGCCGGGTCTCGTTCTTCGCGGACGGCGGCCGCGAGTTCGGCGAGGGCGGCCGTCAGCAGGGCGATGTCGGCCTCGCCGGGGGCGGGAGCGCCGCGGCCGAGGGTGACGCCGACCTCGGTGACGGCGTCGGCGACGCGTTCGAGTCCGGCGATCACCGGCCACCAGGCGACGGCCTGCCGTCCGGCGGCGGAGGGTTCGACGACGACCTGCTGGAACGCGGTCCGCAGGTCGGCCAGCGCGCGGTAGGCGCGGCGGCGCGCGCGTGAGCGTTCCAGCCGGGCTTCACCCGACGGCGCGAGCACGAGGCCCTTGTCGACGTATCGCACCAGGCTGTCGAGGCTGTCGGCGAGCCGTCCGCCGACCTGTGGCCGTCGGCTGCCCGGCCAGAGCAGGTAACCGAAGAGCAGGACGATCGCGCAGCCGAGCACGGTGTCGACGAGCCGCGCGAGCACGACGTCCCAGCTTCCGGTGCTGGCGAGGTCCATCTGCAGGATGATCAGCGGCGTCACGAAGGCGCTCAGGATCCCGTAGTTGCGGACCTTGCCGACCGCGACGCCGCCCGCGAACACGGCGATCAGCAGGACCAGCAGCCAGCCCTCGCCGCCCGCGGCGAGGACGGCCGCGCCGATGCCCACGCCGATCACCGTGCCGATGCCGCGCAGCACGGCGCGACCGAAGACCGAGCCGAAGTCCGGTTTGAGGACGATGCCGACGGTGAGCGTGATCCAGTAGGAGCGTTCGAACGGGACGAGCAGCGCGACGACTTCGGCGATCGCGACGCACAGCGTGAGGCGGAGCGCGGCGAACCAGGTGAGCGGGCCGGAGACGAGCGATCCCGCCCAGCCGCGAAGGCGTTTGTGCCACGGCTGGATCTCACGCCGTTTCCGGTTGTCGCCCTTGCCTATCCGGGCGAGTCCGGCGTAGAGCGCGGCGAGAACCGGGTCGGCGTCTTCGGGCGCTTCGGGAGGCTCCGGCAACTCCTGGTTCGCGAGTACGGCGGCCGAAGTCGCGATGAAGTGGTCGATCACGTCGTCCGGGGCACGGCGGCCGGCGTTGACCATCGCGACCGACGCCTCGACGGCGGGGGTGCTGGCCGAGAGCAGGTTGAGCAACTGGCGGTACGTGGCGTCGCGGCCCGACAGCCAGGACCGCGCGGTGAGCAGCCGGTCGTACGCGGTGTTCATCGCGGTGGTGAGCTGGTGCCGCGCGACGCGGGAGGTGGCTTCGTCGGTCGCGGAGAGCATCGCGGCGAGTTCGACGTAGACGTGCGCGACGGCGCCGCGTTCGGGGCTGGTGGCGCGGAAGGTCCAGGTGGCGAGCGCGATCAGCAGACTCCAGGCGGCGCCGGCGCAGAAGTAGCCGAGGAGGACTTCGACGCGCAGGCCGGTGACGTGCTGACCGGTGCCGAGCACGTAGAAGACGAACATCTGGAGTCCGGCGACCGACGCGTTGCTGCCTGCCGCGCTGATCAGCGCGGACACCGCCGCGACCCCGACGACGACCGGGATGGACGCGGCCGGGATCCCGCCGGTGATCAGCCCGGCGAAGTAGCCGAGGCCGGCCGCCGCGGTGGCGCCGCCCAGCCGCCGGGCGCGGTAGCGGTACGGGCCAGCGGATTCGGAGAGGACGGTGGGCAGGGCGCCGGTGGAGACGAGCGCGCCGACGCCGATGTCGCCGAGCGCGTAGCCGACGGCCAGCGGGACCGCGAGGGCGACGACGGCGCGGGCGACCATGTTCCACGGAATGGGAACCGGTGTGCTGCGGAGCAGCTGCACCAGCCAATGCGGTGCGGCGATCTCGCGGCGCGTCGTGCTCACGCCCCTATCTTGACTTATCCGTGGCGTTCGAAGCGGTTATCGTCGCCACATGGGCAAGACGTACTCCTTCGAGGTCAACCGGACGAGCAGCGCCTCGCCCGCTTCCCTGTTCGCGCTGGAGGCCGACGGTTCCCGCTGGTCGGAATGGGCGAAGCCGGTGGTGTTCCACTCGCGCTGGGCGCGGGAACCGGACGCGGACGGGGTGGGCGCCGTACGGGCCGTCGGCCTGTGGCCGGTGTATCTCCACGAAGAGACGCTGGAGTACGAACAGGACCGAAAGCACGTCTATGGCTTCGCGGGCCTCGCGCTGCTGAAGGACTACCGTGCCGAGGTCTCGTTCACGCCGAACGTTTCCGGTGGCACGGATCTGCGCTGGACCGGCCGGTTCACCGAGCCGCTGCCCGGCACCGGCGCCGCCGTCCGCACGGCTTTGCGCACCGTGATCTCGATCCTGGCCACTCGCCTCGTGAAACACGCCGAACGCGCCTCGTGAGTGGCGAGGACGGTTCTAACCGTCCGCACCACTCACGAGGTCAGCCGGCGCCGAGGCAAAGGAAGGGGCGCCGCAGCGGATCGGCGGCGGTCGCCTCGGCGAGCGCCAAGGCGGGCGCGGTCCCCGAGGCGAGCCGCCGGTGCAGGTCGGCCATCGCGTCGGCGGCGGCCTTGTCGCCGACCCGCGCGATCGCGCCGATGAGCGTCCGCGAGCCGCCGGCGAGCAGGGTCCCGGCGAATCCGAGCGCCTCCTCACCGGGCCGGATGTGGCTCATCGCGAGTTCGCACGCGGCCAGCACCACCCGTTCCGGCGGCTTCGCGAGCCGGGCGGTTTCGTGCGCGTACAACGGGCCGTCGACGAGCTCCAGCCGCGAGAACAGCGCGTTCGCCGGTTCGTGCGCGCCGTGCGCGACCAGGTGCGCCATTCCGGAACCGTCCAAAGCGGACAGTACGGTTTCGCTGGTCGCGTCCTTCCCGTCGACGAGCCGGGCCTGCGGATACACGGCCCGCAGGTTCCGCACCTCACCGACCGAACCCGGTACACCGGGTCCGCCGGCGAGCAGGACCGGACCGGAGTTCCGCCGTCCGGACGCGGTCACCCAGGCGGTCGCCGACGGCGCGATCGACACCGGATGTCCGTGCAGCGACGGCAAAGCGCCCCAGGGCAGCGCGTACAACGAGCCGATCGGCACGATGATCAGCTCGCGGTTCTCCAGCGTCTTCGCCAGCGACGCGGAGATCAGCCGGTCCAGCTTGTCCGCCCGGCGCCGCGCGGAACCGGTGACGACCTCGACCAGCGGCGCGGGCAGGTTGTCGGGGGCGAGCGCGTCGAGGTCCGCGTGCAACTGCCGCGCGGTCTCGACGATCTCCGCGAGCGGACCCAGCCTCAGCAGCCGGAACCGGCCGCGGTCGACGACCACCGCGTACAGGGTGTCGCGGTACCCCATCAGGCTGACCAGCACCCGATCGCCGAGCCGCTCGACCACCTCTTCGGGTGCCGAGACGGGCCGCGGACGACCCCATTGGCTGGTGTACCACCCGAGCCGCGTCGCCTCCCGCTGAAGGCGGGCGTAGCGTTCCTCGAGCTTCCCCACCGGTTCACCGGACAACCGCCGCGCCTGGATCGTCCCCTGCACGTGCCGCATTTCGTTGATGTGCCGGGCGAGCGCGGGGTCCTCGATGACCGGGAGCGGTTCGTAGCGGTACACCTGCGCGCGTGTGCGTTCCAGCCACGCGAACAGGCTCTTCGCCCCGGCGCCGCTGCGCCTCGCCTTCTTGAGCACCAGCGTCAGCGCGAGTTTGCCCAGCTCTTCGCCGTGCGCCGCGGTCCCGCAGACGAGGTCGAGCCCGCCCATGCGGTCGCGGATCTGCCCGAGTTCCGCCAGCCCGGCCCGTGCCTGCGCGAGCGCCGAACGCGGCCGGTGGGACGCCACGGCGAGTTCTGCCCGGCACAACCGCAGCTGCATCCGGTGGTCGATCGGCGTGGTCTGCCGCGGTTTCGGTACCTGCGCCAGGAGTTCCTGCGCGGCGACCGTCTCGCCGCGGCGGATCAGCAGCCGCACCGCGAACATCCTGGCCGCGCCGGCTTCGTCGCGCAGACCCAGCCCGGCCAATCGGATGGCGAGATCGGCCAGCCGCTCCGGCAGTTTCGCGGACGGCTTCTTCTCGCGGTCCGCCAGTACCTTCACCGCGTCCACGCGAAGCCTGGTCAACTCGGCGATCTCCGCCCAGCGGCCGTTGCCACGCCGCAGGAAGCTCCGCCGCGCGGACGTCGCGAGCTTCTTCGCGAGAACGTGGTCACCCTCCAGGATGGCGGCCCCGGCCCGCGCGACCTCCGCTTCCGCGACGAGATGGTGCGCGCCGTTGCCGCGGAGTTCGGGGATCGCATCGTCGAGATGTCGCGCCGCCTCCTCGGCGAGCCCGGCGGTGAGCAGGGCCTTCGCCTGGTCGAGCCGGACGAGCGGCAGCGAACCGGGCCCGTCGGTGACGAAGATCGAGGCCGCCTGCTCGTAGTGCCGGAGCGCTTCGGGGATGTCGCCGAGCAACTGGGCGTGATCACCCAGGTTGTGCCGGATCTTCCCTTCGAGGCGGCGATGGCCGTACTTGACCGCGATGTCCAGCGCGCCGCTCAGATCCTTGTAGGCACCGTCGGGATTGGTCATCTGGAGATGCAGCCACGCCCGGTTCATCATGTTCCGGGTCAGCAGCAGGCTGTGGTCCTCGACCTCGTCGACCAGGCTGGGAAGCACCGCGTCGTAGAGCGCGAGCGCCTCCTCCAGTCTCCCGATCCGCATCAGGACGACGGCGCGCTGCAGGACGACGGTGAACCGCAGCAACCGCCGGGTTTCGCTTTCCGGCAGCGAAAGCCGCACTCGCTCCGCCTCGTCCAGCCGAGCGAATCCGTCCTCTTGGGACAGGACCTCGGCCTCTGCCGCGGCGAGGCTGATCAGCACTCTGACCCGGATCTCCAGCCGTTCCGGCCCGGCGGCCTCCACTGGCCCGAGGCAGGACAAAGCGCGTTGCAACAGCCTGATCGCGGCGCCCGGGCCGTGGTCGGCGGCGGCGGCCATCGCCTGACGATGGAGGTCCGCGGCCTCGGCTACGGAATCAACGACAGGAAGCTGCGCGGGCACACGCACTATGGGAGCACACCCGCGCCGCATAACGGAACAGCCGTCCGGTTAGAGCACCACTGTCGGGGTCACGACGGTCCGTCGGCAGGTCACGTCACCGAGGTGGATCACGATCTGGGTGGTTCCTTGGGGAACGTTGTCCAGCACGAACCGGCCTCCCTCGTCGGCGGTGGTGGAACTCGTGCCGTGCTCGGCGACGCGAACCTCCACTCCGTACTCGCCGGCGGGCACGAGCCAGCCGTCGATCCGGTGTTTCTTGCCGATCTTGGTCAGGTTGATCATCACGGTCAGGTCGCTGACGGTGAAGGTGATCGTGCCGGTGTCGCTGCCGCGAACACCTGCCGTGGCGTCCATCCGTTCCCAGCGGGCGACCTCGACGTCGAGGTTTTCGAGTGCGAGCGCGAACTGAACCCGCTGCACCAGGTCTCCCGGTGGCGGGTCCAGTTCGTCCATGAAGCGCCCGATATCGGCGAGCAAGGCCTCATCGCCCGGGGAGGTCATCTCCCCCGGCGTCCCGAGGTCGTTCATCGGCTTCCCCCTTCGTGGGCCAGCAGGTCGCGCATCGATTCGAGGCAACGGCCCCTGGTCGGGCCGACACTTCCGCGCGGCATACGGAGTGCTTCGGCGACCAGTTGGTATTCGGCCCGCCCGGCCAGCACGGTCAGCCGAAGGAGCTGCTGACAGCGGTGCGGCAGGCGGAGAAAGGCGCGCCAGACCCGGCGATCCCGGTCGGCGCGGACGGCTTCCTCCTCGGGGGCCGGGTGCGTGCTCTCCATGCTTTCGGCCAGCTCGTCGGTCAGCGGGACAGGCTGGGCGCGGCGGCCGAAGGGATGCTGTGCTTCACGTCTGGTGGTGGTGATCAACCAGGCGGCGAGCGCCTTGGGGTCACGAAGCTTCTCGAGCTGGCTGAACAGGGCGAGCCACACCGTCTGGACCACGTCCTCGGCGGTCAGGCGATCAAGCCCGTTCGCGCGCGCGACGTGCCACACGAGCGGGGTCAGCTCGTGCACAAGTCTGTCCATCGCCTGGCGGTCACCGGCCCGCGCCGCGCGCATGCAGGCGGCATGCAGGTCGGCACCGGTCAGTCCTTCCCATGGCGGGTCTACCTCGGTCGTTTGCACGTCGGTCACCGTATCTGCCCCACTTCGGACGTGTCTTCGTGTCGGCGCTGGCAGTATCGCGGGCCCTTCGGGGAGAAGGAGCGTGCAAGAGGCTCTGGGATACATCAAGTCACTAACTTTTTTGTCGAGTTTCGGTCGTCCCCCTCGGTCTGGGGCGAAGGACAAAGGCACCGGCCGGCGCGAGTAGGTGTGGACTGCGCACCGGCCGGTCCTTTTTCCCTCCCCCCGGGCCCGCTCCCCAACGGGCCCGCGTCCGGGCGTCCCCCTCCCCCGAAGGAGCACCCGGAGGTGATGCCCGGAGGCCCCCTCGGCCTCCGGACATCACCTGTCTGTGTTAGTTCAGTTCACCGGCGGGTTGGTGCCGTTCGGCTCCCAGTTGCCGTCCGGGCTCGTGCCGGGACGGGGCGGGACCGGCGCCGTGATCGGCTTCGGCTTCGGGGTTGTTTCGAGGTCCTCGGTGGCCGTGGCCTCGTCGTCGACGGGCGCGGTATGGGTCTCGGTCGTCATCGGGTGTCCCTCATTTCCTCGACTGCTCCATAGGACGCAACGAGGCTGCCACCAGATACACGCAGAGCCAGCTTTTTCACAGAAATTTCTTAATCTGTGGCAGTCGGGTGACCTGATCAGCGTTTTTGCCACGAAATGGTGTCGCTGAGTAGCTGACGGCTCACGTCCGCGAGTTGCTCGGCCCAGCGCCGGTAGCCCTCGGGACCGGGGTGGAAGCGGTCCTCGGCGAAGGTGGCGGGGTCCAGCATCGCGGCGGGCATCGGGACGTGGACGACGCCGGACAGCGACGCCAGCCGCGCGGCCGCGGCGTCGAGGACGGCCGACCGCGCGCCGAGGACGTCCCGCAGCGGACGCGGCAGTGAGGGGAACCGGCCCATCGGCGGCACGCCCGCCAGCACCACCGGGACATGTCCCACGCGGCGTCGCAGGGAAACGATCAGGTCGAGCAGGTCACGCCGGTAGCGCGTGGCCGAATGCAGTTCGATCGTGTCGTTGACGCCCAGCGCGATCACCACGAGGTCGGCGGGTTCGAGCAGCGGCAGCAGTTCCTCGCGCACCACGCGCGCGTTGGCCCCGGTCTTGCCGAGTGCCTGCCAGGCGACCGCGCGGCCGTCCCGGGCGAGTTCGTCCGCGAGCCGTCCGGTCAGTGCCTCGGCGTGCGTCGCCGCGCCGACGCCGTCCACAGTGGACTCGCCGAGCACCGCGAGCCGCATCGGGCGGCCGTCGCCCGCCACGAGACCGGTCACCGGGCCAGCGGCACCCGGCAACCTGGGCGTCGTACGGCGTACCCGCACGGCTTGCGCGAGCAGGATCGGGGCGAGCACCACCGCACGGCTGATCACGCCGCGACTCTACTTCCGCGTTCGATCGCGCTGGCCTCGTGAGTGGTAAGGACGGTTAGAACCGTCCTAGCCACTCACGAGACCCTCTGACCTACCTGCCCTTTTCGGCCCGCATCTCGTGCCACTTCGCGTACATGTCGTTGAGCTCTTTGATCATGAAGCTCAGGAAGTCCCGCATCTCGGCGACCCGCTCACCCGCCGGCGTGTCCTCGCCCAGCGCCGAAACGCCCTCGTCGGCCGCGTCGCGCCACATGGTGATCATGCGGTCGCGCTTCATGAAGGTGGCGTACCAGAGGTCGTCGAAGAGCCGGTAGTGGTCGCGGCGTGAGCCGGGTTCGCGCTCCTTGGCGACCAGCCCGATCTGCTCCAGGTACCGCACGGCCCCCGAGATCGCGGCCGGGCTCACCGACAGCTGATCGGCCAGTTCGGCCGCGGTGAGGCGACCGGCGTCGGTGGTCATCAACGCGGCGAACACCCTGGCGGGCATCCGCTGCATCCCGATCTGGGAGAGCGTGAGGCCCAGGTGCTCCACGTAACGGCGGACGGCGTCCTCGTCTCTCTGGGTGCTCGAAGCACTCTCAGGCGTCGTCGTCATGAGCACATCCTCTCTTACCCACCCCAGAGTGATCACACCGTCCATACGTTTTCTTAACTTCACAACTTCGTGAAATCACTGTACCTTCAGCTCCATGGAAAACGCCATCTCCATCTCCGGCCTCCACAAATCTTTCGGCCGGACCAAGGCCTTGGACGGCCTTGACCTGCAGGTACCCGCTGGGGAGGTGCACGGCTTCCTAGGCCCGAACGGCGCGGGGAAGTCGACCACCGTCCGGGTCCTGCTCGGCCTGCTTCACGCGGACTCGGGCGACGTCCGCCTGCTCGGCGGCGACCCCTGGAAGGACGCGGCGAGCCTGCACCGGCGCCTCGCCTACGTCCCCGGCGACGTGAACCTCTGGCCCAACCTCTCCGGCGGCGAGGTGATCGATCTGCTGGGGCGGCTGCGGGGCGGGCTCGATCAGCGCCGACGCAAGGATCTCGTCGAACGCTTCGACCTCGACCCAAAGAAGAAGGGGCGCACCTACTCCAAGGGCAACCGGCAGAAGGTCGCGATCGTGGCCGCGCTGGCCTCGCACGTGGACCTGCTGATCCTCGACGAGCCGACCTCCGGTCTCGACCCGCTGATGGAGGCCACCTTCCAGTACGCGATCCAGGAGGAGCGCGAGCAGGGCCGCACGGTGCTGCTGTCGAGCCACATCCTCGCCGAGGTCGAGGCGCTCTGCGACAAGGTCAGCATCATCCGCAACGGGCACACCGTGGAGACCGGCACGCTGGCCGAGCTCCGGCACCTCACCAGGACGTCGATCTCGGCCGAACTCGCCGGCCCGCCGAACGGGCTGACCAGGCTGGAGAACATCCACGACCTCAAGGTCGAGGGCAACCGGGTCCGCTTCGACGTCGAAACCCGTTCCCTCGACGACGCGCTGCGTCAGCTCACCCAGGTCGGCGTCCGCAGCCTGACCAGCCAGCCGCCGACGCTGGAGGAACTGTTCCTCCGTCACTACACAGCCGAAGCGGGCGCGAAATGACCGCGACGCTGGACCGCCCCGCCCACGCCGCCGTTTCCGGACCGGCGCTCGGGTTCGCCGGCACCTGGCAGCTGACCCGGCTGGCGCTGCGGCGGGACCGGATCGTCCTGCCGATCTGGATCGTCCTGCTGGGGATCATGCCTTCGACGTCCTCGGGGACGTTCGAGACGTTGTATCCGACGGCCGCCGAACGGGCCGGGCTCACCGCGAGCATGGGCGCGAACCCGTCGCTTTCGCTGATCTACGGCCCGGCCTTCGACCTCTCGACCGCGGGCGGGTTCACCGCATGGCGGCTCGGCGGTTTCCTCGCGCTGGTCATCGGGCTGATGGCGGTCTTCACCGTCACCCGGCACACCCGCGCCGAGGAGGACTCGGGCCGCGCGGAACTGCTGGCCTCCGCGGTCGTCGGCCGGTACGCCCTCCTGACCGCGGGCGTGCTGGTGTCCGCCGGCGCGAGTGTCCTCATCGGACTCGTCGAGACCGGGCTGATGATCGGCGCGAAGCTGCCCGCCGGCGGAGCGCTCGCACTCGGCGCCGCCACCGCGGCGACCGGGCTGGTCTTCACCGCGGTCGCGGCGGTCGCCGTCCAGGTGGCCGAGTATTCGAGGACCGCCAACGGTATCGGCGCCACCGCCGTCGGGGTCGCGTTCCTGCTGCGCGCGGTCGGCGACTCGACCTCGGACGCGACCTGGGTCTCCTGGCTCTCCCCCATCGGGTGGGCACAGCAGATCCGGGCGTTCGCCGACGAGCGCTGGTGGGTGATCGTGGCGCCGCTTGCCGCGACCGTGGTCGTCGGCGCCGCCGGTTACGCGCTGCTCCCGCGGCGCGACGTCGGTACCGGCATCATCCCGCCGCGCCCCGGGCCCGCCGAAGCGGCGGCGTCGCTGCGCAGCCCGTTCGCGCTGGCGTGGCGGCTGCACCGGGGTCCGTTGATCGGCTGGCTGATCGGCACGGCGGTCTGCGCCGCGGTGTTCGGCTCGGTCGCGAGCGGGATCGGCGACGTCGTCGGACAGAGCGAGCAGGCGAAGGAGATCTTCCAGCGCCTCGGCGGCACGGACGGGCTGATCGACGCCTTCATGGCGGCGATGACCGGCCTGTTCGCCATGGTCATCGCGCTCTACGGGGTGCAGGCAGCGTTGCGGATCCGCGCCGAGGAGACCGCGATCCGGGTCGAGCCGCTGCTCGCGACGGGTGTGGGCAGGCTGCGGCTGCTGGGGAGCCATCTCGTGTTCGCGTTCGGCGGCACGGCGCTGATGATGATCGTCAGCGGTGTCCTCTTGGGACTGTCGAACGGCATGCGGGCAGGCGGTATCGGCGACTCCGCCGGGGACATGGTGGTCGCTTCGCTGGCGCAGCTTCCGGCGGTGTGGGTGATCACCGGCCTCGCCGTGACACTCTTCGGCCTGGCGCCGAAGTTCTCGACGGCGGCGTGGGCGATCGCCGGGCTTGCGTTGCTGCTCAGCCTGTTCGGCCCGGTGCTGAACCTGCCGCAAGCGGTGGTGGACGCCTCACCGTTCTCGCACGTTCCGAAACTGCCCGCCGTGGAGTTCACCGCGACACCGCTGGTCTGGCTGACCGGGGTCGCCGTGGTCGCGCTCGTGGCCGGGCTCATGGGCTGGCGGCGTCGCGACGTCGGCTAGCCACAGGGGAAACCGTGAAGGCCGCCCGACTCCGACGGCGGCCTTCACGGCTCTCAATCGCTCCGGATTCCCGTGGTCGTGCTGGGCGGCAGCACCGTCGAGGTGGTCGACGGCGTCACGGTCCGGGTCACCGTGCGCGGCGCGGGCGTGCTGGTGCGGGTGATGACGAGTGGTTCCGGGGTGCTCGCCGGCACGGTCACCGTGACCGGACCGACCGAACGGGAGGTCGAGGCCGGGGGCGGGGTCGTGCCGACTTCGTGGACGCGGCGCTGCGGCTCGCGGCCGGCCACCAGGAGGGCGGCGACGAGCAGCCCGGTCGCGAGACCCGCGATGGCCGCGACCGTGACGGAACCGGTGGTGGGACCCTGACCGAACATCCGGCACCCCCTCGCCATGCGAAGCGCAGGTACGAGGACTTCTCGCGTCGATCTTACGTTTTGTTACGCAGCGTGCAAGTTGAGTGGGATGTGCGCAACCCGTCGACCACGATCCGCACGAGATGGCGTTCCTCGAGCGAATACCGTTCGGCGGCGAGGCAACCGGCGATGAGGGCGCGCAGGTCGTCGCCGTCGATGTCCTCGCGTACCGCGCCCGCGGCCTGTGCCCGCGTCAGCAGCGCTTGCGACGCCGCCCGGAAATCGTTGCCCGCGCTCGCTTTGAAGCCCAGTCCGGTGGTCTCGGCGAGCGCGTCGCAGAGGGCCCGGTTGCGGGACGCCTGCCGGACGACGCGTTTGAAGAAGTCGAAGAACGCTTCACCCGGGTCTTCGGCTGTCAGCAGTTCGCGCGCTTCCCGCGCGAACTGCTCGAGACGATCCACGACGACCGCCTGGAACAGCGCTTCCTTGCTGGGGAAATGCCGGTAGACAGTGCCCGCGCCGACACCGGCGATGCGGGCGATCTCGTCGAGGGGGACGGCGAGGCCGTCGACGGCGAAGGCCTCTTCAGCGGCCGCGAGCACCTTCGCTCGGTTTCGTCGCGCGTCCGCGCGCAGCACGGGCTTGTCCACTGTTTCCCCTCCTCAACCGGGTCCGGCGTTCCGATTCAACGCCGCCGGCGACGAGGGCATTCCCCTTCAGTGCACCGCGGTCTGCGTCCCGTCCGGCGTGAGCAGCGCCTGGACCGTGGTGAAGAGGTACTCCCAGACGCCCGGGATCAGTACCACCGCGGCGACCGCGAACACCGGGAAGATCAGCCGGTTCTCCACCTTCTTGCCGGTGCGGAACCGCAGCGGCTTCGGCGGCCGGATCTCGTACCAGGTCTCGCCCGCGATCGGGATCGGGAACAGGAACGGGCAGCCGGACTCGGTCAGCGCGTCGCCGAGGCAGTGCACGAAACACCCGGCCGCGACGGCGATGCCGAGCCAGCCGGAGATCTCCGCGAGTTGCGCCGCCTTGTCCGGCGGGGCGGTCCACACCCACCACCCGACCGCCGCGCCGCTGACCGGGAGGAGCCAGTCACCGAGCGCGCCTTCCGCCAGCAGCAGGCCGAGGACGACGACACCGAACACGGCCCACGGTCCGCCTTCGGCGGTACCCCAGGAGGTCAGGAAGCCGAGGCCGACGGCGAACAGGACGGTGTGCGAGAGGTGCCGATGCTTACCGGTGACCTTCTCGTCCCGCGGTCCCTTGGTCAGCGCGTAGAGAGCCGCCGAAACCCGGCGAAGCAGCCAGGAGATCGCGCCGGTGAACCAGCCGAGCAGCCTTGACGCGCGAGCGCCCGGATGGTCGAGATCGGGCAAGAGAGCGAATCCGGCCGTGGTGGCCGCGAACACGACCGCTTGGTGCACCGTGCCCGCCCCGACCGCGGGTGCGAGCGCGAGGCCCGCGCACCAGCCGGTCAGGGCATGCGTCCGCCCCATCATCGTGCAGCCCCCAGGTGTCGCGGATCACGAGCCCACGACCGTAGCGGGGGATCAGGCGGGAGGCTCTTCCGACACGCTGAGGTGCTCGGCGACGCCGGTGAGCTCGATCACTCGGCTCACCTGCGGGCTGGGCACCAGTTCGAGCTCGACCGACTTTTCGGCGGCCTGGCGCTGTGCCTGGAGCACCACGTTCAGCGCCGAGGAGTCGAAGAACGTCACACCGGTCAGGTCGGCGACCACCCGACCCGACGGTTTGTCCGTGATCAGGGCCCCGAGGGTCTCCTGAAGCTGCGGGCTCGTCAGCAGGTCGAGCTCACCGGTGACCACCACACGCGGTTCAGAGGCTTCGGCGTCCAGCGTGATGCTGAAACCGGGCGGCGTGGTGTTCTGGTCCGCTGCGGGCATGCACATTCTCCTCATCAGGTGAGAACCGACGCTCAGCGCCGGAACGCGCCTGTGGTCTCAAGCGACGGCCGCGCCCAGTCCGGACACGGACGCACGCTCTTCTTCGGCGGGTAGGCGTGGCTGTCCCCGCAACGACAGTCCCAACCCTAACCCAGTACGGACGGGGCACCACGATCGCCGTCGCGCGCGTCGCCGACCGGTGCGCGGGACGCGCTCAATGCGCGGTCAGCGCCTTGCGCTCGGCGCGGCGTTCCCGGAGGAACAGCTCGCGGCGCTCGATCTCACCGAGGCCGCCCCAGATGCCGTACGGCTCCTGCACCGCGAGCGCGTGCTTGCGGCACTGCGCCAGCACGGGGCAGGTCTGGCAGATCGCCTTGGCCCGCGATTCGCGCCGTTCGCGAGCCGACCCGCGCTCGTTGTCCGTGTGGAAGAACAAGCTGCTGTCGGCGCCTCGGCACGACCCACGGAGCTGCCAGTCCCACTCTTCCGCCACCACGTTCGGCAGCCGGCTCACGTCAGCCATGTCGGTCCCAGCCTTCCCAGGAGATCGTTTGTCGCCGGTTACATGCCCGCCCCCTGCGCGAGTCAAACGTGGGTTTGGTTTGCTCACACCCAGGGCAACTGACGACCGGCAGCGCAGCTCGAGAGAGGAACACACGTGGTGGACAACACCCCGCCCAGCGGGGAGGGCGCTCAACTCATCGAGGTACGCACGGCCGCGGTACCGCACGTGGTACCGACTCTCCGGACGATCGTCGCGGATATCGCGATGCGCCAGGACTTCGATCTGGACGCCGTCGAGGATCTCCGGATGGCGGTGGACGAGGCCTGCTCGATGCTGCTCCCCTCGGCCGCCGACGGCCATCTGAACTGCGTTTTTTCGTGGAAGGACGGGCGGATCGAGGTGACCGTCTCGGTGCTTTCGGACTCTCCGGAACCCGACGACGAGACCGGTCTGTCCTGGCAACTGCTCACCGCGCTCGCGACGTCCGCGCGGCGGAGTGTCGTCCCGGCCGACGGCGGCTATCTGTCCAGGGTGGAGCTCATCCGGGAGAGCGAGGCGGCCCGGCCGTGACCGAACCCGTCGAGCAAGACGGCGCGGACGTTCCGGCCCTGTTCGAGCGCATGTGCGCGCTGCCCCAGGACTCCCCAGAACGCGAAGTGCTGCGGGACGAACTGGTGCGCGCGCACCTCGAACTCGCGCGCAATCTGGCGCGCAAGTTCCGCAACCGGGACGAGTCGATGGAGGACCTGGTCCAGATCGCGACGATCGGGCTGATCCACGCCGTCGACCGTTTCGACCCCGGCCAGGGCAGCGACTTCCTGGCCTTCGCGGTCCCGACCATCTCCGGTGAGTTGCGGCACCACTTCCGCGACAACAGCTGGTCGGTCCGGGTGCCGCGGCGGCTCAAGGAACTGAACGCGAACATCTCGGCCGTGCGCGAGGAGTTGACGGTCCGGCTCTCACGCGCGCCGAAACCCAGCGAGATCGCCGCCCACCTCGGCGTCCCGATCGACGAGGTCTACGAGGGTCTCCGCGCCGGCCAGGGCCGGTACGGGGCCTCACTGGACAACCTCCTGGAGAACTCGGCGCACACCCGCTTCGGCGAGGCGGACGCCAATCTGAGCCAGGCGGAGCTGCGCGAGGCGCTGCGACCGATGCTGGAACGGCTGCCCGACCGTGAGCGCAAGATCGTCGCGCTGCGGTTCGGGTCCGGGATGAGCCAGTCGGACATCGCGCGCCGTGTCGGTGTCTCCCAGATGCAGGTGTCACGACTGCTGGCCGCCACGCTCAAGAAACTGCGTGAAGGGCTGACCGAGACGGAACTCACGGACGGAGCCTGATTCGACCTCGGCCCTTGTGGGTATCTCGGAGGCGAACAGCGGATCGATCTGGGAGTCTCTCGTGAGGGGAGGTGCGGAACCATGACGATGTCCGAGACGCGATCGGAGGGCTCGTTGCCGGTGGTGTCCCTCCCCCTGCCGGTCGATGTGACGGCTCCCGCTGTCGCGCGACAGGCGGTGCGGGCGACTCTCGCGAGCCTCGGCCTCGACGGCCCGGCGGTCGACGACGTCCTGCTGGCGACCTCCGAACTGGTCACGAACGCCTTCGAACACGGCGAGAAGCCGGACAGGCTAGAGGTCGAGTACTCCGGTGGCAGGGTCACCCTGCGGGTCTTCGATTCCGGGACGGACAGGCCGAAGCTGAAGGAGCCGTCGCCGATGGCGGCGCGCAGCCGTGGTCTCCAGCTGGTCCACGCGTTGTCCGACGACTGGGGACACGAGCTCTGCTCCGGCGGGAAGTACGTGTGGGCCGTGTTCAGTCTTGACCGGACCGACGCCTCAGCTTGAGCGCGGCGTCCGTTTCGGCGATGCGTTCCCGGAGCGATTTCCGCTCCAAGGCCTCGACGGCGGCGACCAGCACCTCCCTGAGCGGGTACGGCAGTTCGGCTTCCAGCTGGGCGGCCGCGGCGCTGGTCGCCGCCCACTCGGCTTCGAGGGTCGGCATCAGCCGGTGCGTTTTCTCCGTCAGCGAAACGATCCTCTGCCGGGCGTCGGTCCCCGGACGGAGCGAGACGAGGTCCTGACGCGCCATCTGCGCGATGGTCTGGCTGGCCGCGGAATGGGTCACACCGACTTCGACGGCGAGGTCGCGGATGGGCAGCGGCCCGTGCGTGACGATCGCGCGGACGAACGGCGTGAACCGCGGACGGTAGTCCCCCAGCCCGATGTCTTCGAAGAACGCGGAGACGTCCGCCTCGGTCAATTCGAGGACGTGCCTGAGCAAAGTGCCCATCCCTCGTTCGCGCGGCGGCCTCCCCACCAGCGGATCATAACGACATGTCGGCGGAGCTGGGATGGCCCCGGAAAAGTGACCGAAGGGGTGAACCCGCCCGGCCGAAGGCCCCGCTATCGCGGTGGCAGGGCGCCCTGCCCACTCACCGTGGCGTGCTCGACCAGCAAGCGCCCTGCCGACGTCGATCGCGGCGCGGGTTCACGGACGGGCAAATAACGACATAATCGCCGGATGACGCCCGAAGAGCTGCTGACGACCACACGGACCGTCCGCAAACGACTGGACCTGACCCGGCCGGTGCCTCTCGAACTGGTCAAACACGCCCTGCAGGTCGCGCTGCAGGCGCCGAGCGGATCGAACACGCAGCGCTGGCACTGGCTCGTGATCACCGATCCCGGGCAGCGGGCCGAACTCGGGAAGCTGTATCGGCGGGCGTGCCGCGAGTACCTCGATTCCCCACGGGCGGCGGGGAAACTGTTCGCCGACGACCCCGAACGGTCGAAGGTGCAGAAGCGCGTCGGCTCCAGCGTCGAGTACCTGGCCGACAAGATGGGCGAGGTGCCCGTGCACGTCATCCCGTGCCTGGAGACGACCAGCTCGGAGCTGCCCGCCGGCAACCAGGCCGGTCTGTGGGGGAACCTGCTGCCGGCGGTGTGGAGCTACATGCTCGCGGCGCGGGCCGTCACGCTCGGCACGGCGTGGACGACGCTGCACCTCGCGTACGAGAAGGAGGCCGCGGAGATCCTCGGCCTGCCGGAGAACGTGCACCAGGCCGCGCTCATCCCGACGGCGTTCTACACCGGCGACACCTTCAAGCCCGCCGCGCGACAGCCGCTCGAAGACGTCATGCGCCTGGACCGCTGGTGAGATAGGAGTCCAGCCGGTCCGCCAGTTCCTTGGGGTGGCTCAAGGACACGGAGTGGGAGCCGTCGATCTCGTCGGGCGCGAACCCGAGCCTGTCCTGGACGACCCGGCGCTGGAACTCAGGCGTGAAGAAACGGTCTTCGCGCGCGATGAGCACCTTCGTCGGGACGTCCGGCCACTTCTGGAGCGGCCACGGCTGTCCCCATTCGGCACTGACCTGGTTCCGGCCGTGCGAGCCCGCCTCCGCGACGATGTCCGCGGGGACGCCGTTGTAGAACTTCTCCTCGTCGGTGAGGTCCTGGTCGTCCTCGAAACCCGTGTTGCCCCACCAGTCCCCCGGCGTCTCGCCCGGTTTCGGGATCATCGGGGTCAGCATCACGAGGAGCCGCGGCGAAAGCTTCTCGGCGACGATCGGCGCGGTGAAGCCGCCATAGGAATGGCCCAGCACCACCAGATCCCCGCGGTCGCCGATCGCTTTCACGACGGCGTCGACGTGCTCCGGGAAGCCCGCCTTCTCGTCCTCGATCGGCAGGTTCACCGCGACGACGTCGTGCCCGCGCCCGGTCAGCTCCGCCTCGAGGAGGTGGAAGTCCCAGGCGCTGCCGCCACCGCCGTGGATCAGTACGAAGGTCGCCATGACCCCAGCCAACCCGAAGCCGGGGAGATCAGCAACGTCCGAGCATGTCGCCGAGCGCGCTCTTCTCCGCGGTGGTGATCGTGAGGCCGTAGTAGTGCTTCACGGTGATCCAGTCGGTGGCATAGGTGCACCAGAACGAGACGAGCGGCGGCTTCCACTGGTCCGGAGCCTTGTCGCTCTTCTCCTGGTTGACGTTGTCGGTGACGGCGAACAGCTGCGGCCGGGTCAGGTCGTTCGCGAACTGGCGCCGCTTCTCGTCGGTCCACGACTTCGCGCCGGAGACCCAGCTCTGCGCGAGCGGGACCATGTGGTCGATGTCGACGTCGGTCGGCTTGGTCCAGGTCTCGCCGTCGTAGACGCTCGTCCAGCTGCCCGAGATCGGGGCGCAGTCGGAACCGGCCTTGACGTCCTTGCCGTCGCGTTTGAGCACGAACTCGCGGGTGTTGCAGTTGTTCCCCTGGTTGTCCCAGTGCGGGTACTTCTTGCGGTCGTAGCCGTCCATCGAACCGCGCGGCGCGACGGTGAGTTCGTCCAGCTGCTTGCGTGCGTCGGCGGCACTCGCGGTGCCGGCGGGCTTCGGCTGCAACGCGTCGCCCTTGCCGCTCACGAACCAGAACACCGCGAGTACGACGGCGGCGAGGGTGATCAGCAGGAGCAGCCGCTGGGCCGTGGTCATCTGGCTGGTACGCGTGGCCACCGCGCGGTTCCTCTCGACGGGGGATGGGGAGAGCCAAGTATCACCGCGGCGCGCGCGGAAACCGGGTGCGACACGGCGATGACACCCGGTAGTTGTTGTCACATCGGGGCCCTGAGCAGCGACTACCCCAGGGACGCTGCCGGAAGGAGCGGGCTTGTGGGCGACGGAAAACGTAAGTGGAACACCCGGGTCGACGACTATCTGAACCGGAAGGCCGCGGAACGCGGACACGTGATCGCCATGGCACGTATGGGATCCACCGCGCTGGAGCGCGGCGATCTCGACGAGGCCGAGGCGTGGTTCCGGAAGGCCGCCGAGGGCGGGGACAGGGTCGCGATGGGCAACCTGGCGCATCTCCTGAACGAGCGCGGCGTGCCGGAGCAGGCCGAACGCTGGTATCGCGAAGCGGCGACGGCCGGTGATTCGCATGCCATGTCGCATCTGGGGAATCTCTGCGCGCGGCGAGGGGATTCGGACGCCGCCGAGGATTGGTGGCGGCGGGCCGCCGGCGAGGGCCGGGTCGAGGCGATGGTGGAACTGGCGCGGTCACTGCACCGGCGTGGCGAACTCCAGGAAGCCGAGTACTGGGCGGGCGACGCCGCGGACGCCGGCAACGTCGAAGGGATGATCACGCTCGGCGCCGTGCTCTGCGACACCGGCCGGACGTCCGAAGCGGAACCGTGGTGGCGCAAGGCGAGCGAAGAGGCCGACGCGGCATCGCTGATCAAACTCGGCCACCAGGCCCAGCAAGGGGGCGACCTCGCGCGCGCCGAAAGCTGCTATCAGGCGGCCGCGGCCGCCGGTGCCCCCGATGCCGCCGTCCGCCTCGGCCTGGTGCTGCATCGCCGCGGGGATCTCGACGCCGCGGAACACTGGTACCTCAAGGCGGCCAAACGGGGTGACGCCGCCGCGATGACGAACCTGGGTGTGCTGGCCAACGACCGGAACGACCCCGGCGAGGCCACCGCCTGGTACCGGAAGGCCGCGGAACTCGGCAGTGTCCCCGCCTACACCAACCTCGGCAGGCTCGCCGCCGACCACGGGAACTTCCAGGAGGCCGAGCACTGGTTCCGCGCGGCCGCCGACACCGGTGACCAGGCGGGGCAACGGGATCTGGAGGAGCTGTACCGCAACCGGCAGCGGTTCTAGGCCTGCCAGTTCCGCATCGCCGCGAACCCCTCGCGCAGCCGCTGGAGTTTGCGGCTGCGGTACGGGTCCTCGCCGTCGTCGAGCCGCCACCGCTCCTCGACGCCGGCGCGGAACACCGCGAGCCCCTCGAAACCGAGGCCCGCGGTGAAGTCCGCGATGTTCACGTCGAGGCGACCGGATCCATCAAGATCCAGCCGTAGCAACCACTCCGCGAGCTCCTTGGGCTCCGGCGGCGAATCGGCGCAGGCCTCCGCGTACAACGCGAGCGCGCCCCGCACCTCGGAGCCGAGTGCGCCGAAGGAGTCCTCGACGAAGTCCAGCGCCTCCACCACCAGCTCGATGACGCGGCACAGCAGCGGTCCGTCCATGAGTTCCCTGGCGGTGGCGAGCACCTCGCGCACCTTCTCGGTGTACGCGACCGTGCCCTGGAAGCCGACGAAACCGCGCAACCGCAACGTTCTCTCGACGTGACGCCGCAGCGCGTCGAGGTCCCCGCGGCCGGCCTTGAGCGAGAGTTTGCGGAACAGGACCGGGTCCTCGTTCGCGTGCCCGACGAGCAACTCGACCAGCTCGTCGCGGTCCAGCGACTCGACGTAGCCGCGGATGTCGGTCGCGCCGCCGTCTGCCACACCCTCGAGTACCAGCAGTCCGACGGCCACGCAATGCTTGCAGAAGAAGCCGTCCGCCGCGTGCGGGCAGGAGCACTCGCCGACCAGCTCGCCGTCGACGTTGCGCAACCGGACCGTGTACCGGTCGGTGCCGCTGACCACCGCCGCGACCCCGCCCGCGACGTCGTCCAGCGTCTCGACCGACTCCAGGTACTTGGCCCCGCGCGCGAACGAGACGTCGCCGGCCTGCCTGCGGAGTTCGTCCTCGCTGAACCACGTCACCGCCCTATTGAACCCCTTGCGCCGGAGGGCCGAGGAACAACCCACCGCTCGCGTCGAGAACCTGCCCGGTCACCCACCGGGCGTCGTCGGAGGCGAGGAACGCCACCACGTCCGCTATGTCGTCCGCGGTGCCGAGCCTTCGGTGCGCGGTTAGGGTTTTGATGGCGGCCTCCAGCTCCGGTGTGAAGAGGGTTTTGTTCGTCTCGGTCTTCGTGGCGCCCGGCGCGACGACGTTGACCGTGATCCCGCGGGGTCCGAGCTGGTGGGCGAGGGTGCGGCTCATCGTCTCGAGCGCGCCCTTGGTCATCGCGAAGGAAGTTTGTGTCGGGTTGGCCATCCTGGTGGCGGCCGACGAGACGTTGATGATGCGGCCGCCGTCGTTCAGCGGCGCCCGTTGGATGAGGAAGTACGGCGCTTTCACGTTCACCGCCATCAGATGATCGAAGCTTTCGGGCGTGTCCGTCTCGATCGGGCCTCGCGGTGCGGCTGCCGCGTTGTTGACCAAGATGTCCAGGCTGTCGATGCCCTCCAGGGCCTTGTCGACTCCCTCCATGGTCGACAAGTCGGCCTGCTCGCTCGACAGTTTGATCGTTCGTATGCCGTCCTTCTCGAGCCTCCGCGCGATCGCCGCCCCGATCCCCCGCGACGCCCCGGTCACCAATGCCGTCTTCATGCTCACCCCAGATGTTAGTGACTAACACTTTGATAGTGTCTACCACGTGAGCCTCCGAGACCGCCAGCGCGCCGAAACCCGGCTCGCTATCCAGACGCACGCCATCCGCCTCTTCACCGACGTCGGCTACGACGCGACCACCGTCGCCGACGTCGCCGCGGCCGCCGGCGTCTCGGCGATGACGGTCTACCGGCACTTCCCGACGAAGGAGGACCTGGTCCTCTACGACGAATACGACCCTGTGACCGCTTCGGCCGTCGTCGCCGAGCCTGCTTCTTTCTCCCTGCCCGCGAGGATCGGGCGCGCGCTGGAGACGACCGCCGCTTTGGGGTCGTCGCAGGAGAAGGCGTTTCTGTTGGCGCGGCTACGGCTGATGATCTCGGTGCCGGCGCTGCGGGCGCGGCATTTGGACAGCCAGTACGCGACGGCCGATGCGATCGTCTCGGCTCTTTGCGGACCTTCCCCGGCGCCCGAGGAGGAGTTTCGGGTGCGGGCTACGGCCATGGCGTGCCTGGGCGCGGCGCATGTGGCGCTGATCCGATGGGCGGAGACGGACGGGGAGGCGGATCTGGCGGGTTTGATCCGGGAGGCTCTGACCGGCGTCTTTGGGTGCTAGCCACCACGCCGTCACCGCCCGGTTCGGCTTCCGTCACGGCGCTCGCGTGTGTGGCAAGGTGGGCGGATGGCGAGAGTGACCCAGTTCTTCCAGGTTCGAGGCGACGCGAAGCCGCACCCCACCGAGGTTGAATGTGGCTATAGGACTGTCGACACCCCCTTGGGGCCCTTGCTTCAGTTGAGCACGTACGGGTCCGACGAGAGGCAGTCGGAGAAGAAGGTGAGCCAGACGTTGCAACTCGACCGCGAAGGGGCTCGGCGTCTCCTCGCGATTATCCGGGACACCTTTCCCGACCTGTGAGCGCGCCCGGAGAGGCGCCGCATCCTGCGGCGCGTCCAACACTTTGACCTGAAACCTCCGCGGTATGCTTCCGCGGTGCCTGAACTTGAAGAGTCTCACCGAACCTCCGTCGAGCTGTTCGCAGGTGGCGGTGGCCTCGCGATGGGCGTCGAGCGGGCTGGCTTCCGCCCCTTGTTGTTCAACGAGTTCGCGAAGTACGCGTGCGAGACGCTCGACGTGAACGTTTCGAGACGGCACAAGGCGGACAGGGTCCGCGTCCCGGCTTCGGACGACGGCTTCGTGGCCGTGGGCCCCTATGAGGTACCGCCTCCTGGGGCGGTTGTTCCGATCGTCGAGGGCGACGTGCAGGGCATCGGCATGGGCAACCTGAACGGCCGGGTCGATGTCCTGGCGGGCGGCCCGCCCTGTCAGCCGTTCAGCCTTGGGGGCGTCGCCAAGGGCGACGAGGATAAGCGGAACATGTTCCCGCAGATGTTCAGGGCGGTTCGGGAGATCCAGCCGAAGGCCGTGATCTGCGAGAACGTTCGCGGGCTTTTGAGGCCGTCTTTCAAGCCGTACTTCGACTACATCCTGCGAGAGCTCGAGTTTCCGTTCGTCGAGCGGAAGGCGGGTTCGACGTGGCAGGAACACGACGATGTTTTGAGGGCGATGGAGGAACGCCGCGATGTCCGGGCCGACGAGCGCTATGACGTGATTATGACACCTGTCAATGCCGCCGATTATGGTGTCCCTCAGATCCGGAATCGGATAATAATCGTCGCCTTCCGATCGGACTTGAATGTCGACTTGGACACTTTTCGCAAACTTATAACACCGCAGTACTCGGAAGGCGCCCTATATCGCTCGATTCTGAGCGGCGACTATTGGAGGCGCCACAACGACGTTCCGGGTCACGTGATGGACCGCGTGAACGCGGGCGTGCCCAAGAACCTCCCACTTGACGACGGCACTAAACCTTGGCGTACGCTGCGCGACGCTATTGAAGGAATTGAAGACGGTGAGGGTAATAAACTTCCTTCCCTGCCTCGGATTTCCTGGGAAAAGCTTGATCGGGTGGAGTACGAGGTCGGGGGGTTCAAGTATCACGTCGGATGGCCGGGAGCGCGTATCTACGATGGTCATACCCCCAACGAGTACGACCGTCCCGCGAAAACGGTGAAGGCTGGCGTACACGGCGTCCCCGGTGGGGAGTCGGTCATGCTCACGGACGAACGTGAGCGAGACTCCGAGTCTCCCACCGGCTTCCGATACAAGCACCGCTACATGACCGTTCGGGAAACCGCGCGCGTGATGACGTTCCCCGACGAGTGGGAACTCGCGGGCCCTCGCGGCGAACAGATGCGGCAACTCGGAAACGCCGTTCCCGTGCTACTAGGGGAGGTTTTCGCGAAAGCGGTTGGGGCGGCGCTGGACGAGGCCGAGTCTCACGCATGACCTCGACCCGCCGCGCGCAAAGCTCCTGGAAGGACAAGGCTCCGCCAGACAGGGCGTGGAAGGGACGCGCGGGGCGGAGCCGAGACGCCTTGGCGACAGAACAGGATCGCGCGGCCAAAGGGCGTCACCGACGGTTTGTCGATCTGGGCGACGGGCGCTACGCACGCGCCTCGGTCGAGCTTAAAGTTCTCCCGAACACTCGCCGGATTCGCGCTTACCTTCGCTGGTCGGACAAGGGGAAGTCGCCGACCAAGTACCTTGGACAAGTCGATCATGACACTCGGTCCAAGAATTTGGTCGAAGCGTGGGAAATCGCCTGGGAGAAGGGGTACGCGTGCGAACAGGCCCTACCCGACGGATCATGGGCTACGTCACCGAATGTCCGAGCTTCGATGCGAGGAAACCGCGGCAAAGATACGAAGCCGGAAGTGCGCCTGCGTAAACTGCTACACGCGCGTGGGCTTCGCTACCGGGTTTCCACCAACCCCGTCCCAGGACTAAGGAGAACGGCGGACGTGGTCTTTCCGGGTGCCTTAGTCGCGGTCTTCGTCGACGGCTGTTACTGGCATGGTTGCCCGGCGCATTACCGGCCGTCTACAGCTAACTCGGAATTCTGGGAAAATAAGATTCGACGCAATCGTGAGCGGGACGCTGAAACCACGAAGCTCCTCGAAGAAGCCGGCTGGCGAGTCGTACGCGCCTGGGAACACGAGGACCCCAGCCAGGTGGCCACCAAGGTGATCGAATTAGTGAGAGGCTAGCGGACTCAATCTCAGCTATCGCCCGCTTCTTGCCTCAACCTCTAGTCCTCGTCACTATCAGGCTCTTCTTCGACCTCGCCATCGTCAAGCAGGCCTTGCCCCTGCACCTCAATCACATTGTTATTCCGCTTCCTCCAAATCACCTTGGCGCTTTCATATGTCGCCTCTTCGCGATAGATAATGACATATCCCGGTAGCGCTGTCGCCTGCCAACCCTCTGGAAGCGCGTCGATCACGAGATGGACCACGTCGCGCAACGTCATATTACCGACGGGAAGAGCGACCTTTGATTGCGTGAGCTCTTTCGCGTTAGAGCTCTTCGTCTCGAAGCGCAGATTGAAAGGCAGTTCTCGCTTAACCTTACTCAGCAAACTGCTCACAGAACCTGTACCGTGCACTACCGGACCGATTTCGAAGTCGAGGTTCACAGGGAAGACAGCATCGAAATGCCTGCGTTTAACCAACGAGTCATCACGCTTTCGACCCGGATCATTGTTTCCAAAGCCATTTTTATTCCATGGCGCGCCGTCTTCGCCGTACTTTTTTATGAGCATCTTTTCGGGACCCGCGGCGTCCAGGTCTTCTTCGACGTACAAGCAGGCGAACTTTACTTCACCCATGTCGATACCTGATCGACCTGACAACTTTCGGAGGTGCTTTGCCAACCTATTCGGAAGACTGCGACTCGCCTTGCCGACATAGACTCGCCGACCTTGGTAGGAAAGCTCGTATACTCCGGGCTCGTTCTTGAGGTCCGCGAGAGCGGCCGCCGTGAGCGGGGCCGGCTTCAGATCATTGAGGGCTACCGCCAGCTGATCGGCCAGCGCGCGCGTGATGCTTAGTTTGAACTCCGCGCTCGACGCCTCGACCGCAGCGCTTCCCTGCGGGAACAGTTCGTTCTGCATCGCTGGAACATATCGCAATCTGGGTGTTGGTCAACCCACTATGGATAACCGTGTCTATCGCGACTAGGACAGTACTGGACTACATGTCGTCCTGGAATTTTCCAACCACTCCCGAACCGTCCGCCGAGTTACGTATTGCGCGGTTCACCGCGTCCAGACTGATGGATTCGTTGCACGCTAGCGCGTCGGCGCACCGACCCAGGCGTGACGAAAGCCGCGCGTCATGACAATCCGGTTCTCGAACCCGGGGTTCGTGATGGGCGGCAGCCTCGGCGCGGGCCGCCCCGATACCGACTCGACCGGACTTTCCGGCTGACGTCCTACTCGCTCGAACTAGTCGCGTGTAGGAAACCGGGTTGTGCCGCGGCCGTCGCTGGGGCATAGTTCACGTATCAAACTCAGCCATTGGAGCAGCCATGATGAACATGCGTGAGCGAAAGGCGCAGCGTCGGCATTCGGCCGTCGCGCCCATCGCCGTATGTCCGTCGCCCTGTTCCTGGCGACGTTCATACCGGGCTGACCAGCGGGTTCTGGCCATCGAGGACTCCCCATCATGACGCCATAGCGCGTGTGATGCCAGGGAGCCGCCCATCAGGAAACTGATCCGGGCGGCTTCTCTTTTTGCTGCGCAAAGCAATTCTCTATCGGCGAGCTTGGGAAGCGGAACGGCCTCCAAAACCGTGTCCAGGGGGTTCGACTCCTCCCGCCGGTGCTCGACGCTGTCTATTCAGCGCGAACCTTGACAACAGAAGACTTTTCCCAAAGCTCATCCCCGTCGCCGAAAGAGGCAGCCAGGACGAGCGCCGGTGGAGGCGTGCACTCGTCTCCACCTCACCCCTGTAGCTCAGGAGGACAGAGCGCCGCACTACGAATGCGGAGGTCCCAGGTTCGAGTCCTGGTAGGGGTACAGGTCGGCGTATCGGAGGGGGATACGCCGGTCGACGGATGCGAGGGGCACTGGCGACCCCGCCTGATTTGGGATCAGGAGTCACCGCGTTCGACTCGCGGGCGTCCGACCAAGTGGTACGACAAGGAGGATTGGCCGAGTCCGGTAAGGCAACCGTCCCGAAAACGGTGGTCGGCGTGAGAGCGTCGCGCAGGTTCGAATCCTGCATCCTCCGCAAGCCCTCGTGGTCCAACGGATACGACGCCGGCGTCCGAAACCGGGAACGCGGGTTCGACTCCTGCCGAGGGCACGGCGACCTGTACTTGGCCCACTTCACGACGGTCGTGCAGCGGCCCGCAAAGCCGTTGGACTCCGGGTTCGGCTCCCGGGTGGGCCTCTTGTTCTCTACCTAGCCCCTAGGTAGAGTTCTCCTATGAGTGGTCCACGGATGACGCTGCCGACGCAGCTCGTCCTGCACGAGCTGATGTCGGATCCGGCCCGGGAGATGTACGGACTGGAGATCTGCGCCGCGGCTGGGCTGCCGAGCGGCACGATCCATCCCATCCTGGCTCGGCTGGAGAAGGTGGGTTGGCTGCGTTCTCGGTGGGAGGAGGTCGAGCCTTCCGAGGAGGGACGCCCGCGACGCCGTTACTACAGCCTGGATCCGAACAGCATCGCGGCGGTGCGGGCGGCGTTACTCCGCGCCAAGGCATCGACACAAGCCCTATCACGCCTTCGCCCTGGCTTCGCAGGAGAGCGCTGATGCTCTTTTTCGGCGCTGCCGCCAATGAACTCGCAAGAGGGCTTCGCATCGCGAAGGAGCTCGAGCACGACATTCATCATTGGACGCGTCTCAGCGACACTCGCAGCGAGGTGGAGGGCGTGCGCAACGCAGCGACACACGTCGTCCGGCTCTTCGAAAGCGCCCTGACCGCGGCTCGTTCTCGGCAACTCGCCGAAGAAGACACCTCCGATGACGACGTTTTTGCCCTGTTGGAACTACTTCGCACACTTCAGGGTGCGGTCATCGACCTGGACTTGGAACTGGACGTCGGCTGGCACCGCGGCGAACAGGACTCGGACCGGATGCGGGTTCGCAGGCTCGCGGACGCTATCATCTATGCGACAGGTAAGGCCACCAGCGTCGAGGAGCGCCGGCCTCCTGCTCCTGTTCACGCGGTCGAAGCGGAACCCGAGAAGGCCGTACGGTCGGCTACTTCGCGTCGGCTGACCGACTGGGCGGCAAGGATCCTCCCCGCCGCCGACAGACTTGAATACACCGAACTGTTCCACGCGGAGCTGCACGACCTCGCGGAGTCCGGCTGCGGCGGCCGAGCGCAGATCACTTACGCGCTAAGGGTTCTGGTGCGAGCGCCATGGCTGCGGCGTGAACTGAGCGCGCCGGTGCAGGAGCGCTCGTGGTGACCAGGCAACGGAGCGACTGGTTCACGCAGATGATCTCCGACGAGACGCGCACAACCAACGCGCTCAGGCTGGCTCGTTGGGCTTTGCCCGCGCTGGTCCTCATCGTGGGGATCGTCGCCGCGGCCGTGGTGTTGCTCGCGATCACCTCGCCCTTGGCGGCGGCCGGACTGCTCGGTGGCGGATCGGTCGGCGGCGCCATGGCCGCCCGGCGACGACGCTAGAAGTCCACACCGGACAGACAAAAAGGCCCTCCCGCGAACGGGAGGGCCTTAGTGCTGTCTCAACCAGACGTGCGCCCGAAGGGATTCGAACCCCTGACCTTCTGATCCGTAGTCAGATGCTCTATCCAGCTGAGCTACGGGCGCTTGTTCAGTTATCAATCTAGCACCTGCCGGAACAGGTACCAGCGGAGGCTCCGGGATTTGAACCCGGGAGGGGGGGTCACCCCCAACCGCATTAGCAGTGCGGCGCCATAGACCAGACTAGGCGAAGCCTCCCAGGCCCAACGACCACTGCTCAAATAGGTTACACACCCCATGGCCCCCCTCTGAAGGCACCCCCCTTAGACGCGTTGCAGGGCTCTGAGCAGGCCTGATGGGCGCCCGCCGAGGCCTTCGGCTTCGAAGACGGCGATGCCGACCCGGGGGAGGTCACGGGCCGCGGGGTAGACCAGGTAGCGCGGGACCCAGCGGGGCTGGAACTTCGCGTTGAAGCGGTAGAGGGTCTCGATCTGGATCCAACGTGAGAAGAATCGCAGCGTCCGGGCGGACAGGCGGGCGACGGGGCCGGCGCCGATGCGCTGGCCTTGTTCCAGGACGGCGCGGAAGGCGGCGAAGTTCAGGGAGACGTGCTGGGCGGAGGTCGTCAGGAGGAGTTCGGAGATCATCAGCTCGTTGACGCCGTTGTCGGCGGTCCGGTCGCGGCGCATGACGTCCAGGGACAGGCCCTTCTCGCCCCAGGGGACGAACTGGAGGACTCCGCGGACGTGTCCGTCGTGTTCGGCGGTCACCAGGACCGAGCCTGGATCGCCCATGCGGCCGAGGGCCATCGAGAAGCCGCGCTCGGTGTCGGTGCCGCGCCAGGTGGCGGCGAGGGTGCGGAGTTCGTCGAGTTCACCTTCAAGCAGGTCTTCGGCCTTGCGGATGCGCGCGGTGTAGCCGGCTCGCTTCGCGCGCGAGACGGCTTGGCGGACTCCGCGCATGACGCGGCCTTCGAGGGTGAAGGTGTCGGTGTCGACGACGGCCTCGTCACCGATCTCCAGGACCTCCAGCCCGAAGCGTGCCCAGACGGTCGCGCCCAGTTCCGAGCAGCCCATGGCCGCCGGGGTCCAGGCGTACCGCCGGCAGACGTCCAGGTACTCCTCGATCGCCCCGGGCCACGCTTCCGGGTCACCGAGGGGGTCCGCCGAGCACAGCGCGACCCCGGCGATCACCCGATAGGTCACCGCGGCCTTCCCCGACTTCGAGAAGACCACGAACTTGTCCCGGCGCAGAGCGAAGTACCCCAGCGAGTCCCGCTCCCCCAGCAGCCCCCTCAGCCGCTCGACCTCGTCGTCGGTCAGCTCCGGCGCGGGTTCGGCCGAGCGGAGGAGGAAGTACGCCGCCAGCAGCACCGCGCCGATCCCGAACAGCAGGCCGACGGCGGCCGACAGGTCTTCCAGCCACAACGCGGGGAACACCACCGGACCGCTCACGCCGATCAGGGCCAGCGTCGACTGCGCCAGGCGGTCGCCGACGCTCAAGGGGGCGACCGCGACCGACAGCAGCGCGAAGTTGATCGCCACCCCGGCCACCGTCAGCTGCACGAAGACCCGGACCGCGCGCCACCGGCCGGTCACCGGATCGGGGAGCGCGATGAAGTGGCGCCGCGTCGCGATCAGGGCGATCAGCAGCGCGAGCGACACGAGCCCGGCGCCGAGGGCGTGCCGCAGCCCGAGATGCGACACCGTCAGCAGCGCGGCGGCGGCGACCGCCAGTTGCCAGGCCCGTCGTTTCCGCCGTTTGAGGCCGGTGGCGAGCAGCATCAGCAGCGCACCGGTCACCAGCGCGACCGTCGCCGCGCCGACCGTGGCCTCGTTCGGCAGTTCCAGCCATTCGGCGACGCGTCCACGCAGGGTGCGCCGCCCGGCCGGGACCAGCACCGAGACCAGGGCCAGCAGTCCGGCCAGCCGCGTCACCCAGGTGATCACCGCCACCGAGGTGGCACCCGCCACCCGCCAAGCGCCCGCCAAGTTCCGCCCCCGTCAGGTCGTGTCCTGTGAGTCTGTTCGATGGGCTTCGTGATCCAGGTGGTTCCTGACGGTGCGGCGGTTCGGCCTCGTACCGGGTCGTACTCGGCTGGACCGCCCGTGCCGTCAGGGGCCGCCTGGGCGCGGAGACCGCGAACGTGACTCGCAGGACGCGGCCTAGCTCCTTGCCAGCTTCACGAACGGTACAAGGGCGTCGGGGTTCAGCAGGGCATCCCGGCTGACGGCGCGGTCAGGTGAGACCCCCGAAAGGATCTTCTTGACCGGAACCTCGCACTTCTTGCCGTTGAGCGTCCGGGGCACCTCGCTCACCTGGACGAACCGGTCGGGCACGTGCCGCGGCGAAAGGGCCCCGCGCAATTCCTTGCGCAAGGCGGGCTCGATCTCGTCGAGCGACGCACCCTCGGTCAGCACGAGGAAACACAGCAGCTGCCCGTCCTCGTTGCCCGCCGCCGACGTGTCGATCACCAACGAGTCCGCGACCTGGTCGAACGACTCGACGACCCGGTAGAACTCGGCCGTGCCCATCCGGACGCCACCGCGGTTGAGTGTCGAATCGCTGCGTCCGTAGATGACGGCGGAGCCGCGGCCGGTGATCCGGATCCAGTCGCCGTGCCGCCAGATTCCCGGGTACATCTCGAAGTACGCCTCGCGCAACCGCGAGCCGTCCGGGTCGTTCCAGAAGAACACCGGCATCGACGGCATCGGTTCGGTGATCACCAGTTCGCCGACCGTCTCCACCACCGGCTTCCCGTCCTCGTCGAACGCGGCGACGGCGGCGCCGAGAGCGCGGACCGACAGCTCACCCAGCCAGACCGGGACATCCGGGGCCGACGCGACGAACGCCGCGCACAGATCCGTGCCACCGGACACCGAGCAGATCTGGACGCGTTTGCCGACCTCGTCGACGATCCACCGGAAGCCCTCGACGCTCAGCGGCGCGCCGGTCGATCCCAAGGCGCGCAACGCGGTGAGGTCGTAACGCTCCGCTGGTTTGATCCCGGCCTTCAGACAGCTCTGGATGTACGGCGCCGACGTGCCGAAGTAGGTGACACGATGCTGTTCGGCCAAGTGCCACAACACGTTCAGGTCCGGATGCCCCGGGCTACCGTCGAAGAGCACGATCGTGGTGCCGGTCAGCAGGCCGGAGATGAGGAAGTTCCACATCATCCAGCCGGTGGTGGTGAACCAGAAGAACCGATCACCAGGACCGAGATCGCTTTGCAGGGCAAGGGCTTTGAGGTGTTCGAGGGTGATCCCGCCGTGTCCGTGGACGATGCCCTTCGGCAGACCGGTGGTCCCCGAGGAGTACAGGACCCACAGCGGGTGACCGAATTCGACGGGTTCGAAGGCCAGTTCCGCGCCCGCGTTGTCCGCGAGCAGCGTGTCCCAGTCGAGTGTGCCGTCGAGGCGGCCGCCCGCGTAGTCGATGAGCACGGTCGCTTCGAGTGTGGAGATCTCGTCCCGCAACGAGTTCACCGTCGACCGGCTGTCGAACCACCGTCCATTGTAGACGTATCCGTTGACCGCGATCAGCACCTTCGGCTCGATCTGCGCGAAGCGGTCGGTGATCGCGCGGACGCCGAAGTCCGGCGAGCAAGACGACCAGACTGCGCCGAGGCTCGCGGTGGCGAGGAAGGCGATCAGCGTCTGCGGGCAGTTCGGCGCCAGCGCGACGACCCTGTCCCCTTTGGACACTCCCAGCTTGCGCAGTCCTTCCCGCGCGGAGGCGACGGCGGACCGCAGGGCGCCGTACGTCAGCTGCGACGAGAGGCCGTCTTCGCGGTGGAAGATCACGGCGACCTCGTCGTCGGCCTTCGCGGCGCCCGCGACGCCGGACATGAGCGAATGCTCGGCATAGTTCAGCGTTCCGCCCGCGAACCACCGGGCGTCCGGCATTTCGCCGGTGAGCACCTCACCGGGCTGGTCGTGCCAGCGCACGCCGAGGAAGTCGGCGACGGCGGACCAGAACTCCGGCCCCTGCCGCACGGAGAACTCCCACAACGCGTTGTAGTCGTCGACTTCCACGCCGCGTTCGGTGCGCAGCCATTGGCGGAACGCGTCGATCTTGGTGTCGGACAGGCGGCTCGGCTCAGGGCGCCAGAGCACTTCTGGGGCGTCGGCGGTGTGCGTCACCCCGCGATGTTAACCCTCGTTAACCTGCTTGGCGAGCCCCGGTGAACAGCTCGTACGCCATCGTCTTGAGCCGCGACGCGTCGAGCGGGGTGACTGTCAGCCACCCTCGATCGCGACGGAGCCCGTAGCGGCCGTCGGGGGTGTCCACCCAGGTCAACGTACCCTCTCCGCGCACCCAGCGGCCTTCCCACGACTTCCTGGCCGCCCCGAGCCGTCCGCTGCCGATCCGCTGCGTCGCGATCCGGACCAGCACGATGACCTCGGGTTCCCGCAGCCCTGCGTCACGCAGGACATCGGAGAACGCCGGCTGCCCGCCGTGCTCCCCCGCCTCGCACGCGGCCGTGTAGTCGTCGACGCGCAGGTTGACCGATAGTCCCCGCCCCTGCTCGCACGGCGGCAAAGCCTGCAGCAGGGTCGCGGCGACGAGCGGTTCCCGCAGCGCCGTCAGCTCGACGTCGGTGCCCGAAACGCCGATCGCGACCGCGCCGCGATCGGACACGCAGCCGACGGCCCGGTACGCCGGATCGCCGTCGAGCCGCAGGTCGAGCGTGAGTTCGCTGTTCGCGACGGTGTGCAGCAGCCGCACCAGTTCGGGCGCGGGCGCGTCCACGGTGCCGAGGCCGCGTTCCGACAGCGTCGCGCTCGCCGTGGCCACCAGTTCCGCCCGGAATTCCGGCGTCCGCCCGACGTGCGGGACCTCCAGCACCGCGGGCAGTTCGTCGCGTCCGTGCGCCGACCAGAGCAGGAACAGCTCGCCGACGTGCAGCCGGATCCAGTCCATCAGCGACCGCTCCTCGGGTCCTCGCCGATGACGGGCGGGGTCACGTGCCCGGTGAGACCCCAGACGTCGGAATCCTCGACGAGGTAGTCCGGCGCCTTGTGCGCCTCCTCGCCCTGCCGCCCTTGCGGGGGCGCCATCCCCATCGGCATCCCACCGAAGCCGCCCATACCCGCGGCCGCAGCCCGTGTCCCGGCCGGTTGACCGGGCTGCCCCGATGGCCCGAAGCCACCGACGCCGGACCGGCCGCCCTGCCCGAGTTGCTCTTGGGTTCCGCCGGCGGTGCCGGGCGGCGGCGGTACGACGGCGCCGCTGCTCGCGCCCGGCGCGCGCGGCGCCTCGACCGGTTCCCGCACCTGGATCGGGGCGGCGTCGTCGGCGCCACTGCTGCGTGTCGAGTCGTCCGGCGGCGGGACTGGTTCCGGCTTCGGTTCGGGTTTCGGCTTCGGCTCCGGCTCTTCGGGTGTCTTGAGTAGCTTCGGCTCCTTGCCGTACGAAGAGAAGCTGGGGACGTTCTCGTAGACCTCTCCGGAGCTGTGCTGCATCCGCGTCATCACGTCGGCGGCCTGACGGTGCAGATCCTGCGAGCTCTCGTCGGTGGGCTCGGCGACGATCCGGCCGGCCTCGGCGAAGGCGGAGCCCGACGGCGGCGAAGCCGACATGGCCTGCGTCGAATCGGAGACCGGGATCGGACGGCGTTTCGGCGGCTCCGGCAGCTTGGGCCGCGGCGCGTATCCCGGCGGCTCGGGCATCGTGCGCCGCGCGGTGTCGGCGATGTCCGCCTGGCGGCGGACGCAGTTCGCGACGTTCTCCGCGCGCCAGCCCGTCTCGCCCGCCCAGTCGACGAGCTTGATCGCGGCGTCACGGGCCCTGTCCGCGCCCTCACCCGTCCAGCCGTCGGCGGTGGCGGCGAGCGCCGCCCTGAGTTCGGAACCGACCCTGTCCAGGAACGCGCTGATCTTCGTCCACTGCGCGGCGACGGCCTCCGCGCTCGCGAGGTCCAGCTCGTTGTGGACCATCTCGTAGAGCTCTCGATGCGAGTAGCTCATCCAGTCGATGTCGGCCTTGAGGTGCTCGGGGCCCGGGCGGGGTTCGGGCTCCCGCGGCGGCCACGGCATGGGCAGGATGCGCATCAGCGCTCGTCCTTCCGCTCGTGCTCGACGATGTCCTCCATGTCGAACCGGCGGGCCACCCGTTCGAGCTGCTCCTGGCCCTCCTCGTCCGCGGCGACGTACATCTTCCGCGCCGCCATCACGGTGAGCTGGAAGTCCTTGAGCACCTTGGCGAAGTCGTCGAGGACGGGTACGGCGGCTTCGGTCCCTTTGTTCGCGGCGCCCTGGAAGCGTTCGCTCATGGTGTGACCGACGAAGTTGTCGCCCAGCTTCAAGGGCGCGTTGAACTCCGTCGAGTCCTTGATTAGCGCGTTGAGCTCCTGGCGTGCCTTCCGCAGGGCGTCGACGAGCTTCTTGGCGGCGTCCTCGGAGACCTTGACGGCCCCCTTCTTGGCATCGGTCTTGGAATCCCGGATCTGGCCCGCCACCGGCGCCAAGGCCGGAGCCGACGCTCCGAACGCGGCTTGTGGTGTCGCAGGTACCTTGGGTGACTGTGCCATTCGGCCCTCCCCTGTCACATCTCAGGGGAATGCTAGCGCGAACGGAGTCAGCGCAGGTGGGCGTCGAACCAATTCAGCGTGCGCTGCCAGGCCTCCGCGGCCGCGTCCGGGTCGGCGTCGAAACGGTGATTGGCGCCCGGGTAGTGGACGACGTTCGTCGCGACATTCGCCGTCGCCGCCGCGTCCCGTAGCTGCTCGACCTCGGCGCCTCCGGCCTCGTCGCCCGCGTCGCCGTACATGCCGAGCCAGGGGCTGGTGAGCCGTCCCGCGATCTCGGCGAGGACCGGCAGCCCGGTGACGCCCTGCCCGCCGACGCTGACCGCCGCGCCCAGCCTGCGGTTCGACGCCACGACCAGCGCGGCCGTCCCGCCGAGGTCGAAACCGACGACACCGACGAGATCCGCCTGGACTCCACGCTCGCCGAGCCAGGAGAGCGTCGCGTCGGTGGCTTCGAGAAGGTCCTGTTGCGTGAGGTCGTCCCGGTCGAGATGCGGGGTGACGGTGAGCCAGCCTTCGCCCGCGAGACCGGCCAGGAGCAGGCCCAAACCCTCTTCGACCTCTTCGGCCTCCTCGTGCAGCACCACGAGTCCGCCGCGGACGACACCATCCGGTTCGGCGAAGGTCAGGCGCAGCGTGTGGCCGTCGGCGTGCTGGTGTTCCACGGTGGTCGTCAGGGTCATTCCTCCATCAGACCACTCTTAGGTAAATATTCGGAGCTTGCGCTCGCACGGGAGGATACGGTGTCGGAGCCGTCCCCCAGACGTAGGAGCGCCGAAGATGTCACCTGTTTCGCCGCGTGCGGATCTCGAATCGTTGCCGAAGTACGTCCCTGGCCGGACAATCCAGGGCGCGATCAAGCTGGCGAGCAACGAGGTTCCCGGTGGACCGCTGCCGAGTGTGGCGCAGGCCATAGCCGAGACGGCACAGGGCATCAACCGGTACCCGGACATCACGGCTTCCGCGCTCGTCGAGCGGCTGGCCCGCGAGCTGAACGAGCCGGTCGAGCGGATCGCCATCGGCTGCGGCTCGGTTTCCCTTTGCCAGCAAATGATCCAGGCCCTGTGCGGCCCTGGTGACGAGGTCGTCTTCCCGTGGCGTTCGTTCGAGGCGTACCCGATCGTCACGCAGGTGGCGAACGCCGTCAGCGTGAAAGTGCCATTGACAGTTGAGCATGGGTTGGATTTGAAGGCCATGCTGGCCGCGATCACGCCGAAGACGCGGCTGGTCTTCGTGTGCAACCCCAACAACCCGACCGGGACGGTCGTGCGGCGCGCGGAGCTGGAGCGCTTCCTCGACGCCGTGCCCTCGGGCGTGCTCGTCGTGCTCGACGAGGCGTACAAGGAGTTCGTGACCGACGCCGAGGTGCCGGACGGCGTCGAACTCGCGCGCGGCAGGGACAACGTCGCGGTGCTTCGGACGTTCTCGAAGGCGTACGGCCTCGCCGGTCTTCGCGTGGGTTACGCGGTGGCGCCGGAAGCCATCACCGTCGCGCTGAAGCAGGTCTACGTCGCGTTCTCGGTGAACATGATCGCCCAGGCGGCGGCCATCGCCTCCCTCGACGCGGCCGACGAACTGCTGGAACGCTGCAAGGAGATCGTCTCGGAACGCACTCGCGTCCGGGATGCCTTGGTGGCCAAGGGTTACGAGGTGCCGGAGACGCAGGCGAACTTCGTCTGGCTGCCGCTGGGCGAGCGGACGACCGAGTTCGCGGAGCACGCTTTGGAGCGGAAGCTGATCGTGCGTCCCTTCGCGGGCGAAGGCGCGCGAGTGACCATCGGGACGCCTGAGGAGAACGACCTCTTCCTCGAAGCGGCCGGAGACTTCCCGCGCTGACAAGGTCTCGAACCGGCCCGCACTTCGTGGACGGAGTGCGGGCCGTTCCTATTTGAGGAGCAGCTGCACCATCGCGGCGAGGCCGATCACGACGATCACGCCGCGCAGCACCTTCGGCGAGAGTTTGCGGCCGATCTTCGCGCCGATCTGGCCACCGATCGTCGACCCGACCGCGAGCAGCGCGACCACGGGCCAGCTGACCGGCGCGATGAAGGCGTAGATCGCGCCCGCGACGATGTTCACGACGGCTGACAGGGCGTTCTTGACGCCGTTGAGCCGTTGCAGCGACTCCGACATCAGCATCCCCATCACGGCCACCATCATCACGCCCTGCGCGGCCGTGAAGTATCCGCCGTAGATGCCGATCAGGAAGATCAGGAACAGCAAGAGCGGCCCGATCTTGTGGACCTTGCCGTTCTCCTCGCGGCGCTTCGCGACCCAGGCGGCCACTCGCGGCTGGACGATCACGAGCACCACCGCGAGCCCGACCAGCGCGGGCACGACGGCCTCGAAAGCGTCCTTCGGCAGCGAGAGCAGCAGGATCGTCCCGCAGATCGCGCCGAAGAACGACGCGACGGCGAGTTTGGCGACCTCGGGCCAGTAGCCCTTGAGCTCCTGCCGGTAGCCGATCGCCCCGCTGACCGTGCCGGGGGCGAGGCCGATCGCGTTGGACGTCGTCGCGGTCAGCGGCGAGTAGCCGAGCGCGACCAGAACCGGGAAAGTAACCAGCGTGCCCGAGCCGACGACCGTGTTGATGGTGCCCGCCCAGAGCCCCGCGATGAAGATCACTACCGCGTGCCACCACGTCATAAAGCGCTCACGTCCGCACCCTAAGCACCGTTACCTCCTTTCGCGCTCTGGATGTGTCTAGTGTCGCGTGATCTTGCCTGCCTTACGCGTGACTGGACGGACGACACGTCATTCAGTTCTCCTCCGGCAGATGAGCCGCGGTGATCTCCGTGGCGACCGTCCAGCCGAGCGTCAGGTACAGCGCCCGGCCCTCTTCCGTCGCGACCAGGACCGCCCGGTCCGCCCCGGCGGCGACCGCCACTTCGTCGAGCCTGCGCATGACGAACCGGCCCAGCCCTCGCCGCTGGTGCTCGGGCTCCGTCACGACCTGGTCGATCACCGCCGTGCCGCCGGCGATCGCGACCCGGCCGGTGGCCGCGCACGAGCCGTCGGGCGCGCGCACCACCACGTCGGTGACGACGCCGTCGCCGACGAGTTCCGCCCGATACGGCTCGGGTGCGGCCATGACGGGCCGCAGCGCGATCGGAGCGCTCATCAGGTACTCCGGCGGGCCGACCTCCCACTCCGGCGGCACCGTCTTCGCCACCTCGTCCCGCGAACCGCTCACCTTCAGCCATGTTCCGGGCTCTTTCAGCGAACGCGCCCGGCTCTCGACCGCGCGGGCGTCCGCCAGCACATATCTCACGCGATGCCCCGGGCGCCCGACGTCGAGCCGGTAGCCGTCCGGTTCGGCCACCGGGATCCCGACGCCGCGGGAAAGCGCCCAGCCGTGCACCCATGCCTTGATCAGTCCTGCCACCCCAGTCATCGTCAGATGATGACACCCCTCACCGACATTTCCGGGCGTTCCGCCGGACCTGCGAGGATGGAACCGTGGCCGACGACGAGCGCGAGCAGGTGTGGAGTGCGACCGTCGATCATCTGCGCACGATGATCGACTCGGGCAGGCTCCCCGCCGGGTCGAGGCTGCCCGCCGAACGGGCGCTCTGCGAACAGCTCGGGATCAGCCGCGGTTCACTGCGACAGGCGTTGCGGGTGCTGGACTCCATCGGCTACGTGCAGGTGCGGCCGGGTTCTGGCACGTACGTCCGCGAGAACCTCGACGAACAGCCCCTCCGCGGCTGGTTCTCCGAGCACGAGCAACTGGTCGAGAAGCTGTTCGACCTGCGGACCATCGTCGAGCCGACGCTGGCCGAGCGGCTCGCGCTCGATCACACGCCCCGGGTGCTCGCCCGGCTGGAGGGCACCGTCGAGGAGATGGATCAGGCCGCGGCCGACGGTGACATGCTGCGCGTGATCGCGGCCGACGCCGAATTCCACCGGGTGATCGCGGGCAACGCGGGCAACGACGACGTCACCGATCTGTTGCGGTCGGTGCTCTCGCTGGTCGGCGAGGAGCGGCGGGCGGCGCTGCGGCTTCCGGGGCAGATCAGGAAGGCCGTCGACGAGCATCGCGCGATCCTCGAAGCGATCCGCCGTTCGGACGCGGCGGCCGCGCGGGAGATCACCCTGCGGCATCTGCTCGACGCCAAGACCTACGTCCACGACTACACGAGCCGGGATTGACGCTTCCTTGATGGCGTGACCGCCTCCGCGCGAGTATTGTTTTCAGAAGTTTGTGAAACTTCTGACGGGGGCGTGCGGTGGAGAAGGTCCGGTTCACCGAAGAGAAGGCGACGATGCTGGCCACCCTGTACGGCCGGGCGCTCGACGCCCGCAGCGACCGGCCGATCCTCGGCGACAAGGCCGCCGACGAGGCCGTCAAGCAGATCGACTACGACTTCGGCTCGCTCGGCGTGGACGACCAGCTCGGGCTGACCGTCGCGCTGCGGGCCAAGCCGATGGACGACTGGACCACGTCGTTCCTCCGGGAACACCCGGACGCGACCGTCGTCCAGCTCGGCTGCGGGATGGACAGCCGCGTGTACCGCGTCGACCCGCCGCCTTCGGTGCGGTGGTTCGACGTCGACTATCCCGAGGTCGTCGACCTGCGCGCCCGGATCTATCCCGCGCGGGACGGCTACCGGACCATCGGCTCGTCCGTGACGGACTTCGGCTGGATCGACGAGATCCCTTCGGACAAACCCGGTCTGGTGATCGCGGAGGGGCTGACGATGTATCTGCGGCCGTCCGAAGGCGAGGAATTGCTGCGGCGGCTGATCGCGCATTTCCCTCAGGGCGGCGAAATGGTCTTCGACACTTTCAGCAGGCTGGGGATCAAACTGCAGAAGCTTAATCCCGTGGTCCGCAAAGCCAAGGCGACGCTGTACTGGGGCATCGACGAGATCTCCGAACTGGAACGGCTCGGACTGACGCTGGTCTCGAAGCTCGACTCGACGGATTACGCGACGCCCGAGGTGAAGGACCGGCTTTCGGGGTCGATGCGGGCGCAGTTGTGGTTCGCGGGACTGTTCCCGGCGTTCAGGAAGATGGGGCGGATCCTGCGGTTCCGGTTCTGAGCGGCGAGGCCGCGGCGCTTCCGGGGTGTTGCGAGGTGGCGAGGGTGGGCGCCGCGTGTCACGAGAGGAGAGGCTTGGTGGCGCGGGTCGTGAGTGGCAAGTCGCGTTAGAACGTCACTTGCCACTCACGACCGCCTGGACCGATGTCTCACCACCAGAGGCCATGTCGCGAAAGCCACATTCGCGACGCCCGATGTCCCGAAAGTGGCTTTCGCGACGTTGGCGGTGGCGGACCGTGGTGGGCTCGTGAGTGGTAAGGACGGTTCTAACCGTCCTTACCACTCACGAGGCTGTCAGCGTGATTCAAGCACCCGCTCGACGAACCGGTGCAGCTTGTCCTCCAGCCGGGAGACGCGTTCCTCGAGGGTCAGCGTTTCCGTCGGCTGCGGCACGTCCGACTTGAGCTCCCCGCGGATGTACTGGCTGCACGCCAGATTCGCGCACGCGTAGATGCCGAGCGTGTTCCCCTCGCGCCCGAGTTTCCCGGCGCGGCGCCCGGAGAACAGCGCGATGCCGGACAGCGGATGTGTCGTCGTGCACAGGCCGCACATGTTGCTCAGCAGGACACGGCCCTTCGGCCGGGGCGCGGCGCGCAGGGACAGTCCGACGGTTTCCCCGCGGTACGGCAGCACGAGGTACGCCCGTGCGGCGGCCTTCGGATCGCGCCAGCCGAGGAATTCCCTTTTCTCCCAAGGGATCTCGTCCGGCCGGGCGGGCAGGGTGACCCCCTTGGCCTCGCCGCGCGTGCAGTTCACGAAGGACGCCCTGATCTCGTCCTGACCCAGCGGTTCCATGGCTGCAAGGTAGCCATCGGACACGGGAACTGGCGAACCGTTTTCCGCCGGAGGTCATACGATCACCTGGTGCGCGGGAGGACGATGTCGAGCCGGTTCCGGCTGGTGCTCAGGACCAGTCTCGGTTTCGCCGCGCTCGGCGTCGGGTCCAGTGTGTGCGGTGCCGGTGTCGTGGCGTTGCTGTTGCTCCTGCAGGGCCTGCCGAGCGAGGTCGGCGACCGCGGCTGGATCCTCGGGGTCACCGCGGCCGGGATCGTGGCGCTGTCGCTGGTGGCCGGCACCGTGTGGACGGCGTGGCTGCAGCGGCGCACCGCGGTCTGGTTCGTCTTCGGTCGCCCGCCGACGAGGGCCGAGGCCGCGCGGGCGCTCCGGCTCCCGGTCGACATGGGGATCGTGAGCGGGACGCTCTGGCTGATCGGCACGATCGTGCTCGGTTCACTCGCGCGGGTGCTCGGGTCCTGGATGGACGCGCTGGGGATGGCGCTGGTGATCGGGCTCGGCGGGCTGACCACGGTCGGCCTCACCTATCTCGCCGCCGAATGGGTCGCCCGTCCGGTGATGACGATCGCGCTCAAGGTGACCCCGCCGAAGGGGACCCTCAAGGTCACCGTGCTGACCAGGGTGGTCGTCACCTGGTCGCTGGCGAGCGGCGTCCCGTTCCTCGGTGTGCTGCTGGTGGCCGCGCCACCGGATCTCGGCCAGGGCGACCACGTCGCGAGCCTGATCATGCTTTCGGTGATCGGGCTGGGCGTCGGCGCGATCGGGACGGGGCTGCTCGCGAAGGCCGTCGCGACGCCGCTGCACCGGTTGCGGATCGCGCTCGACGAGATCGCGCGCGGCAACAAGGAGATCGTGGTCGAGGTCGACGACTCCAGCGAGATCGGCCTGCTGCAGACCTCGGTCAACGACCTCGCCGCCGGGCTTCGCGAGCAGGAGCGGATGCGGGATCTCTTCGGCAGGCACGTCGGGGACGAGGTCGCGAGGCACGCGCTCGAGTACGGCGCCTCCCTTTCGGGTGATGTGCGTGAGGTGACGGCGCTGTTCGTCGACGTCGTCGATTCGACGGCCCTGGCGAGCCGCACCCCGCCCGAAGACCTCGTGAAGATGCTCAACCGGTTCTTCACCAGCGTGGTGCACGCGGTCGGGGCGCGCGGCGGGCTGGTCAACAAGTTCCAGGGTGACGCCGCGCTCTGCGTCTTCGGCGCCCCGACCCGGCTCGCGGACGCGCCCACGGCGGCGCTCGCGGCCGCGCGGGCGATCCGGGACGCCGTCCAGGCGGCCGGCGAGCTGGACCTCGGCATCGGCGTCGCGAGCGGGCGGGTTTTCGCCGGTCAGCTGGGGACCAGCAGCCGATTCGAGTACACCGTCATCGGCGACGCGGTCAACGAGGCCGCGCGCCTGACCGAGCACGCGAAATCCGCCGGCGGCCGGATCCTGGCGAGCGAAGCGGTGCTCAAGGCCGCTTTGGAGAGCGAGCGCTCGCACTGGGGGCCGTACGCGGAACTCGAGCTGCGCGGACGCCGGGAACCGACGCCCGCCTGGGAGGCGAGCGCGCTCAGCCCGGAATGACGTCCGGCCAGCGCAGCAGCGTCGAGCCCCAGGTGAGCCCGGCCCCGAAGGCCCCCATCACGACGCGGTGCCCCGGCTGGAGCGTGCCGTCCTTGACCGCGTCGGCCAGCGCGATCGGGATCGACGCGGCGCTCGTGTTGCCCACCTTCCCGATGTTCGAATACATCACGTCTTCCGCGAGCCCGAGCTGCTTCGCGCAGGTCTGCAGGATGCGGATGTTGGCCTGGTGCCCGACGAACCGGTCGATGTCGCCGACCATCCAGCCCGCGGAATCCAGCACCGCGCGCGCCGATTCGGCCATCCGGGCACAGGCGTGCCGGAAGACGGTCTGGCCCTGCATCACCAGGTAGTGGTCACGCGGGTCGTCCGAGCGGCGGTTCTTCGCCCCGCCCGCCTCGACCCAGAGCAGTTCCGCGAGCTCGCCTTCGCTGTGCAGGTCGAACGGGCCGAGCGCGCCGAGTTCGCCGGGGTCACCCGCGCGCAGCAGGGCGGCGCCCGCGCCGTCGCCGAAGATCGGCACCGTGCCGCGGTCTTCGGGGTCGACGAGCGAGGTGAAGACGTCGGCACCGATCACCAGCACCCGCCGCGCGATCCCGGCGGCGATCAGTCCGGCGCCGGTGGCGAGCCCGTAGACGAACCCGCTGCACACGGCGTTGACGTCGAAGGCGGCGACACCGTTCAGCCCGAGCCCGGTCGCGACCTGCGGCGCGCTGGCCGGGCACAGCTGGTCCGCCGTCGACGTCGCGAGCACGACGGCGTCCGCTCCGGTCTCCCCCGCCGACGCCAGCGCCCGGCGCCCCGCCTCGACCGCGAGGTCCACAGTGGACGTCCCGGGGTCGACGACCCGGCGTTCGGCGATGCCGGTCCGCGAGCGGATCCACTCATCGGAGGTGTCCAGCCGCTGGGCGATCTCCTCGTTGCCCACCACGCGCGGAGGCAGCCAAGAGCCGAGACCGGCGAGAACGGCCGCCTGAAATGAGGACACCAAGAAATCCTTTCGCGGGGGAATCAGAGGCCTGCCATTCACTTGTAAGCGCTACCATTCAGTAGACCCGTCAGTTGTGTTCCGGGTCACAATTCGCAGAATTCTAACCGTCGCCCGAGCGGCCTGCGGCATGGCCCACACCGCTAGGCGTGTTTCGTAAGTCTGTTCGATGGGCTTCGTGATCCAGGTGGTTCCTGGCGGTGCCATCTAAGAGCAGGCGCCACGGAGAGGCCTCCGGTTAGCCTGAACCGGTGCACACACCCGACCTCGACCACCTGGACGTCGCCATCCTCGCCTGCCTGCAGTCCGACGCCCGCACGATCGCCGAGCACATCGGCGCGAAGGTGGGCCTGTCGGCGGCCGCCGTGCAGCGGCGGATCAAGCGGCTGCGCGAGACCGGGGTGATCGAACGCGAGGTGGCGGTGCTGTCGCCGCGGGCGCTCGGGCTGTCGATGACGTTCGTGGTGATGGTCGAGATGGAACGGGAGAACCTCACGGTGCTCGACGGGTTCCGCCGTCAGGTGCTCGCGGACGACAACGTCCAGCAGTGCTACTACGTCACCGGCAACGCGGACTTCGTGCTCGTGGTGACCTGCCGGGACATGGCGGATTTCGAGACGTTCACGCGGCGGATGTTCTTCGACAACCCGAACGTGCGGCACTTCACGACGTCGGTGGCGATGGACCGGGTCAAAACGGGACTGTCCCTGCCGCTGGCCCCCTGAGGTCCAAAAAGGACGCCTTGACGTCGTCACCACGGGTATCGGCCCGAACGCAAGCGGTCTGTGCCCGGCGTTACACCACTGTGGACATATGCAGCCGATAGCGTGAACGTGGCGACAGTCGCGTCATCCGGCCCGTGTCCGGCCATCTCCTCCCCGAGACGAAAAGTTCGCGCCGCGCGAACCACGAGCATCTGAGGAGTGGCCGTGCACACCGACGCAATTCACCAGAGCCAGTTCGTTCTGCTGAACAACAGCAGCACGCCCGTTCTCTCCCGTCTGTCCTTCCACGCCGGAGAACCGTTCGCGGTCGCCGTGTCGTTCCGGACGGAGCGCGGCCGGTGGGTCGAGTGGACCTTCGCGCGTGAGCTGCTCGTCACCGGTCTCACCGACCCCTCCGGACTCGGCGACGTCCGCGTCCGCCCCGACCTCTCCGAGGACGAGGCGATGCTGACGCTCGAAATCGAGTCACCCGACGGTTACGCGTCGTTCGAGCTCGAGCGTGAGGACGTGGAGACGTTCCTCGAATCCACTTACGAGCTGGTCCCGCTCGGCACCGAAAGCGAGCACTTCGACGTCGAGGCGCTGATCGAAGAAATCAGTAACGTTTAAGGCCGCCCGCGGGACGGATGAAAGACGAAGGGCGGCCCGAGTGCGCTGGAGGCACTCGGTCCGCCCTTCGTCGGTGTTCACGGTCCCCCGATGACCGGGGCCGAGGTCAGCCGAGGACCAGGGAGGTCCCGGTCGCGGACAACGCCGGCCGGACCGGGAAGAAGTACGTCACCGAGCTGTTGCCGCCGGAGAGCATGCCCTGGGCCTGGTTGCCCGCGATGAACGAGCCGCCGGAGTCGCCCGCCTGCGAGCGGACGTTGGTGGCGGTCATGCCGTAGACGGTGCCTTCGGCGTAGCGGACGGTCTGGTTCTTGGCGCCGACGGTGCCGCAGGTCCAGCCGGTGGTCGAACCGGACTTGCAGACCGACGCGCCGGTGGCCGCCACGGTCGAACCGCTCACTCGGGTGCCGTTGTTGATGATGCCGCGCGGCACCCAGTTGCTGTTGACCCGGACGTGTCCGTAGTCGTTGGTCGGGAAGCTGACGCGGGCGAACGAGCCCATCGCGACCTGGTTGGAGCCGGTCACCGTGCCCGGGCCGCAGTGCCCGGCGGTGAGGAAGCCGCCGTTGACCGAGAATCCGATCGAGCAGCGAGAAGAGCTGTTGATGTAGTACGCGTCGCCGCCGCGGACGTCGTACTTCAGGGTCGGCACCCCGGTGGTCTCGACCACCGCGACGGCGGCCTTGTCCACACCGGTCTTCTCCAGGTACGAGTCGACGACGCCGCTCTTGCCCGGCAGGACGTTCACCGTCACGCGGTTGGTCTTGGTGTCGACGCCCCAGCCGGTGATCGCGCCGTCCGCCGCGCGTTCACCCGCGTTCAGTTTGTCCACAGTGGAATCGAGCTGGGCGGCCGAGAAACGGACGAGTTCCGCTTCCGCGCCGCTGGCGAGGACCTGGCCCAGCTTCGCCGCGTCCGTCACGCCGACGCGGAGCTTGCCGGTGGCCTCGTTGTAGCTCGCGCCGCCGAAGCTGCCGGCGAGTGCCGAGGCGAGTGACTGTTCGAGCGTGCCGGCGGCGGTCTCGCTCTGGATCCGGGCGAGTGCCTGGTCGGAGGTCAGGCCGAGGTCCCGTTGCAGGGCGGGAACCATCTCGGCGTTGAGCAGGGTGACTGAAGACGCTGAGGACGCTGCCGCGGGGGTACCCGTGACGAGCGCGCCGGTGGCCAATGCCGCCGTGGCGGCCACACCGAGGAGCTTCGTGATCTTCATGCTTCTCCCTCGTCATCACGCACGGCTCCGGTTCGCCATGCGATAGCCCTCCCCCGATGGGTGAGAGTTCTGGACCAGGACGAAGCTCGCAATCCGGGTCGGAGCGGAGTAGGTATACCCATTCTTCGGGAACCGAATCCGCTGCTCCACGGGTGGCCACCTAGCGCAGGCACCCGGACGGGCACGTCCGTAAGTAGGGTTTCGGAGCGAATACCTTGCGTAGTCATTGCCTCCCCCTGAACGTGGGATGAATCGCCGAATCGGGTTTATCGCCGATGTTTCGAGTGTCCGGTGATTTTCCAACCGAAGATCCGTCGTCCAACCGGTGACGCTGCGTCGGCGGACGACCTCGCGGGGTGCCCGTGGTGTCCGTGTTGGGTGGTTTACGACCGGGTAGGCAGTGCTTAGGCTCCGCAGGACAACGCACAAGATCGTGTCGGGCTCAGCGGGAACTCCCCACCGAGGAGCGCATGATGTGGCTTGCCACCCCTCGCCCGACCTCGGTTTCGGTCCGCGCCGGATCGACGGCACTCGTGGGCCGCGACGTCGAGGTCTCGGTGATCGTGAAGATCCTGCTGCGCCGTCCCGCAGCCGTGCTGATCGAAGGCGAACCCGGGATGGGCCGCAGCAGACTGCTCGAAGAACTGGCCGGACGCCGTGAGTTCGCGGCGGGCCGGGTGCTCTCGGGCGCCTGTCAGCCGATGCGCGAGCCGTTCCCGTTCGGACCGGTGCTCGAAGCGCTGCGTTCGGCGGGCGACCGGCCGCTCGGCCCGCTCAGCCCGGTCGCCGGGGTGCTGAGACCCTTGCTGCCCGAACTCGCGGAAAGCCTTCCACCCCAACCGGAACCGCTCGCCGACCCGTGCGCCGAACGGCACCGCCAGTTCCGCGCCGTCCGCGAACTCCTGATCGCCTGCGGGCCCGCGCTCGTCCTGATCGACGACCTCCAGTGGGCCGACGAAGGCACCCGTGACCTCATGCGGTTCCTCGCCGCGGCCATGCCCGCGGAACTGGCCGTCGTCGCGGCGTACCGGACCGGCTCGCCGTCGGCGCACGGAAGCGCCGGCATCCCGTTCCGCACGCGGGCGAACGTCCAGACCGCCCGGGTGACGCTGGGCCCGCTCGACGTCGAAGCCGTCGGGAAGCTGGCGGAGGAACTACTGGGCCTGCCGAGGGTTTCCGCGCCCTTCACCGCGAAGCTCCACGAAAGCACCGCCGGGATCCCGTTCGTGGTCGAGGAGACCCTGCGGGCACTGCGGGACGCGGCCGGACGGCTGCCGATCGGCGAAGTGCTCTCGGACCGGCTGCTGGAAAGCCTCGAAGTCCCGATCTCGCTGCGCGAAGCCATCACCGAACGGCTCGACGCGCTGCCGGAACCCGCCGTCCGGCTGGCCCGCGCGGCGGCGGTGCTCGCCGTCCCGTCCGAACCGGCGGTGATCGGCGAACTCGCCCGCCTCGACGACGACGCCCTCCGCGTCGCCCTTTTGTCCACTTTGGATGGCGGCGTCCTCGGCGAACTCGGCGGCGACCGCTACGGCTTCCGGCATCCGTTGGCCCGCAAAGCCGTCTACGACACGATAAGCGGGCCGGAGCGGACACTGCTGCATTCGCGCGCCATCCAGGTGCTCGCCGTTCAGCCGGTCCCGCCACTGACTCTGCTGGCGAACCACTCCCGCGCGGCGGGCCGGACCGAACAGTGGCGCCACTACGCCGAAGCCGCCGCCGACGAGGCCATCGCCCACGGTGACACGTCACGCGCCATCGACCTGCTCCAGTCCGTGCTGGCCGAGGCGGGACTCGGCGAGGACGACATCGCCCGGCTTGCCACGAAACTCAGCCAGGTCGCGCTGCGCGGGTTCCGCCCGGACGTCATCGAGACACTGGAGCGGATCCTCGAAGACCTCACCGACCTGCGCCCGAGCGTGCGCGGGACGATCCGGCTCAGCCTCGGGATGCTGCTGGTCCGCACGATCGGACGGCTCGGCCGCGGCCGGGTCGAGGTGGAGAAGGCGATCACCGAACTGGTCGACGAGCCGGAACTGGCCGCGCGCGGGATCAACCTGCTCGCCCAGCCGATCGACGGGCTGACCCCGTTGTCCTGGCACGAGGTCTGGATGGACCGGGCCCGCGAGGTCTTCGACCGGATCGAAGACCCGGAACTGCGGCTCGCGCTCCTCGGCGACCGGATCTCCATCCAGGCGCATATCGGCGACGGGTCGGCCTGGACCGAATTCATCGAATTGCCGGACCAGGGCAGCAGCGTCGCCGAACGAGTCCAGCTGGCGCGGCTGTGGTGCAACCTCGCCGACGCGCAGTCCTGGGCCGGGCACCTTGCCAGGGCGGAAAAGCTGGTCACGGAAGGAATCCGCCGCGCGACCGACGCCGGCGCGCTCTACGCCGCCGGCCTCGCGCAAGGCACCCGCGTCCGGCTCGACTGGGTGCGCGGCGACTGGTCCGGGCTCGCGGAGGCCACCGAACAGCTGCGCGACGGCTATCCCGACCTCGGCCCGATCGTCATGGAATCCTCGCTCGTGCTCGGTGGACTGGCCGCCGTGCGCGGGGAATTCGCCGCCGCGCAACGACATCTGGCCGCGGCGAGCGTGCACGCCCCGGAACACGGGCCCATCCCTGTCGTCCTTTCGGCGGCCGGGATCCTGATCCGGGTGCTCCTCGCGACGGACGACGTCGACGGGGCGTGCGCGGCGGCCGACAACGCCGTCACGGCGGCCCGGCGCAAGGGCGTCTGGGTGTGGGCGGCGGCGCTGGTCCCCGCCGCGGCCGAGGCCTACACGCGGGCCGGGCGCTGGTCGGAGGCGGACGCCGTGGTCGAGGAATTCGCACGGGGCGTCGAAGGCAAGGACTCGCCGGTCTCCCGGGCCGCACTGCTCGCCGGCCGGGCGATCCTGCTCGACGCGCGCGGCAAACATCCCGCCGCGGCAACGGTTTTCGACGAAGCGGCGGCGGGCTACGAGGCACTGCCGATGCCGTATCAGGCCATCGGCGCCCGGGAGCGGGCGGCGTTGTGTCGTCTCAACGCGGGCCGTCTCACCGCCGGCACCCGCCCGGCGATCGAGGAGCTCGCGGCGGCCGCGGAGGCCTACGAGCGGCTCGGCGCGACCAGGGACGCCGGCCGCTGCCGTCACCAGCTGCGGGAACACGGCGCGTGGGCGCCCTCGCAGCGCGGGCGGCGCGGTTACGGCCAGGAGCTTTCGCCCCGTGAGCTCGAGGTCGCGCGGATGCTTTCCGACGGGCGCACGAATCGGGAGATAGCGGACGGATTGTTCCTTTCCCCGCGCACCGTGGAACAGCACGTCGCGAAGGTTCTGCGGAAACTCGGGGCCCGTTCGCGGACGGACGTGGCCCGCCGGATGACGACTTACGCGCCCGCTGCGGTCGAGCGGTAGCATCGCCGGTGAACGGCCGTTATTCCTTTAGGGGCAGGAAAAGTGCCCGATCGGGCACTGTGATCCATTCCATCGGGTTCAGCGGTGTTCGTATGGTTCCGTACAGTCATGCGCTGTGCTAGTTTGTTTTGGCCATTAACAAAGTCGGCCCCCTCTATGCAGGTCAGCCGACCGTGACGGGGTACGGCCCCCGTGAGGGAGTAGCGCAGAAGCATGGCTGAGCGAGCCGATTTCGCGCTGGGGACGGTCGAGGCGACAGTGGTCGGGCAGGCGCTGGGCGTCGATGTCCGCTTGTTTCCCTTGCGCGTCCAGAACACTTCGATCGACCCGGAGCGGTATGCCGCGATCATCCGGAGGGTCTACACCGATCTCGAACAGCGCCGCCTGTCGGTCAACGGCGAGCTGAACCAGGCCGTCCGCACCGCGTTCGCGCTGCTGGGGAACCACCGGATCACCGTTTCGATCAACGGCATCGACGGCCTCGGCCAGGACATCGCCGTCCTCACCCTCACCGACGGCAGGCAGGCGCTCGGCATCACGCAGGCCCACGGCGAAGACCTCCTGCAGTTCGCGCTCTTCTCCGACGAAGAGCTGGTCGAGGTTCTCTCCGGGGTGCTGCCGCGGATGCGCCCCGCGTCGACCGGCCGCCGCACGATCGTGCAGAAGGAGGAGCGCGCCGTCTCCGCGATGGCCGCGCGCCGCCAGGCCGAGGCCGAGTTCGACGAGGAGGAGACCGACGCGTTCGGCAACCTCCAGTTCACCGGCGTCGTCCGCGCCCGGCCGGAGGCCCCGGCCCCGCGCGACGACGAGAGCGACCTCGAGGTCTTGGAGAAGGTGCTGTCCGGACCCCGCCTCGGCGGCGGGTACATCATCGTGAGCGGTATCGGCCGCCGCGGCGAGCGGCTCCGGTCGACGCCGTTGAGCTGGCTCGACACCGAAGACGGCCGGTACCTGGTCTGGACCGAGACCGACGAAGCCTCCGGCGCCGTGATCGGCCACTACGACCCGGCCAGTCAGTCGGGCGTGGCGAACGCGATCCGGGAAGCCATCGCTGACATCTACTGACCTTCCTGACCCCGGCGAGAGGATCTTCCGTTGACCGAGGAAGCACAAGAACTGAAGCCGGCGGCGGCGTGGGCCCCGGTAAAGGTCGGGCTCGCCGGCGCGCAGCTGAAGCGCATGGCGGTGCAGGGCGGCTTCGCCGTCGACGAGAGCACCGGCCAAGAGATGATCCGTTCACTCCAAGGCGTGATCGACAGCCTCGAAGAGCGCTGGAGCGCGCTGACCAAGCTGCAGAAGTCGCCGCCGATGAGCTCCACCGCGACCGCCCGCTGGGTGTCCGAGCACATGCACGGCACCGCGACGGACGCGCAGGGCCTGCTCACCCAGCTCCAGGCCGCTCGCGCCGAGTTCCCGACCTACGTCGAGGCGATCGAACTCGCGAAGCGGAACTACCGGGAACGCGACAGCGAGAACCAGCGTGAACTGAAGCGGATCGACACCGAGATCTGAAGGAGAGACCCGTGACCGAATCCGCGGAGAAGACGGCGAAGGTCTCCGACCCGAACTCGCCCGACTACAACAAGCTCGACCCGTTCTACGACCCCACGGCCGACTCGTCGTCCCAGTACTACGTCGGGCCGCTGGCCGACAAGGCCGCGTCCGGTGACGAGATCCGGGCCGGGGCCTCGGCCGGGACCGACCTCATCTTCAACCTCCTCGGCTGGGGTGACACGGCGCTCAACGGCTTCAAGGACAAGTTCACTCAGAAGATGTACGAGGGGCAGCTGGAGAAGGCGCGCGAGGGTCTCGAGAAAGACCTGGAGATCCGTAAACCCGGCAACCCGCCGTCCACGGTCTGGGCCAACGCCACCCACGAGCAGATGCAGTCCGCGATCGCGGACAACGCGGATCCGGCCGCGGTGGCCGAGACCTCCGAAGAGTGGGTCCGGGCGGGCAACGACCTGGCCGCGCATCAGCGCAACCTGGCGAAGGCGATCAACGCGAGCACGGCCAACTGGGAGGGCGAGGGCGGCGACGCGGCCCGCGAGCACCTCGCCGGTGTCGGCAAATGGCTCGGCTCGACCGCGAACGGCGCGACACTGGCCGGGCGGCAACAGCAGATCCACTCGCAGACGCTCAACGAGACGCAGAAGCAGATGGCGGCGAACCCGCCGGTGGCGTTCAGCGTGCAGGAGGCCAACGCCAACCTGCAGACGATCACCGACCCGCACCAGTACATGGCGCAGCTCGGCAAGGACCTCGCCACCTTCAAGAAGCAGCAGGACGCGCGGGATCAGGCCGCGAAGGTGATGACCGAATTCGACACCACGGTCGGTTCGGCGATCGCCACCCCGGCGTTCCCCGCCCCGCCGAAGCTGCCGACGGCGCAGGCGACCAGGCAGTTGCAGGGCACCCCCGCCGGCGGTGGCGCGGGTTCGCCCGCCGCGCTTCGCGACCGGATGGCGCCCGAAGGCGCCGACGGCACGCAGCAGCCCAGCCCGTTCAACGTGGGCTCGGACCGTACGCGCCCGGACGGCCTCGTCGCTTCGATGGACGGGACCCCGCAGGGCGGGACCGGTGGTCCCGGCGGTGTGTCGCCGTTCAACTCGCCGAACGGCGGACCGGGCGGCGGTCCTGGTGGAGGTCCCGGCGGCTTCCCCGGTGGCGGTGGTCCCGGCGGCGTCCCCGGTGGTGGCGGCCCCGGTTCCAGCCCCACCATGCCCAACATCAACATCCCGAACGGGCCGACCGGCGGCGAGACCTACAAGCCCGCGGCGTCGTCGGGCCCCAATCTCCCGAACATGCCCAAGATCGACGACAGCACGCGCACCACGGGCTACACACCGCCGTCCGTTTCGCCGCCGTCGTTCACCCCGCCGAACATCCCCATCCCGGAGAGCGGCGGCCCCCGCCCCGGTGGCGGTCTTCCGTACACGCCGCCGAACATCCCGCCGAACATCAACATCCCGAACGGGCCCACCGGCGGGCCGAGGCCGGTCATGCCGAACACCCCGCCGATGCCGCGTCCCGGTGGCATCGGCGAGCGGCTCGGCGGCCCCTCGTTCCCGGACGGCAACTCGTACAAGGGCACGCCGTACAACCCGCCCAAGCTGGGCATGCCGAACATCCCGGGCGGTGGTGGTACCGGCGGCACCGGTGGTTTCGGTGGCGGCGGTACCGGCGCGGGTGGCGCGGGTGCCGGTGGTCTCGGCGGCGCCGGACGGGCGACGGGCTCGCTCGGCATGGGCGGCGCCGTCGGCGCGGGTGCGATGGACGCCGAGGCGGCCGCGGCCCGCGCGGCCGGTTCCGGTGGCAAGCCGGGTACCCCCGGCGGCATGGGCCCGATGGGCGGCATGGCGCCCGGTGCCGGCAAGGGTCAGGGCCAGGAGGACAAGGAGCACAAGGTCGCCGACTACGTCGAATCCGACGACCCGTCCTTCTTCGCCGCCGACGAGGTCGTGGCGCCGCCGGTGATCGGTGACTGGAAGAACAAGGACTGGAAGTGACGGCTTCGTTCGAGGTCGATCCGGACGACCTGACCGCGCACGCGAGTCATCTCGAAGGGCTCGTGGACCGGCTGAACACCGCGCACGGTGCGACCGGTTCGGCGATGTCGCCGGACGCGTACGGCCTGCTGTGCGCGTTCCTGCCCCCGATCGTCAACCCGGCGGGCGAACGCGCGGCGGAGACGATCAAGGCGGCCGCGGAAGGCATCCAGTCGACGGCGGACAACGTCCGCACCGCGGCCAAGTCCTATGTAGACGGTGACAAGACCAACGCGGAACCGTTCGAGGCGGACTTCAAGGCCTTGGACATCGGAGGAAAGAAGTGACCGGCGGGAACGAGCTCGGCGAGCTCATGCTGGACCCCGAGGAGGCCCAGCGCAAAATGGACCGATGGGCCGCGGGGCTGGAGGAAAAGGCCCAGCGCTACGCGGCCGCCCAGGAGCGGACGGAGCAGCTGCGGCTGACCGCGTCCAGCTCCGACGGCGCCGTGAAGGTCACCGTCGGGGCGGACGGCGGCGTGACGGACATCGAGTTCGGGAACAAGGCCAGGACGTATCCGCTGGAGGAACTGTCGCGGCAGATCCTGCAGACCATGCACCAGGCGCAGGCCGGGATCGCGGGCCAGGTCGCCGAGGTCATGCAGGAATCGCTCGGCGACGAGGACCAGGAGACCAGGGCGCTGATGATCGGCACCCTGCGCAGCCGCTTCCCCGAGATCGAAGAGGAAGAGCCTCCGTCTCCACCATCCGCTCCCCCCGCGTCGTCCGCCGACGCACCGCCTCCGCCGCAGGCGCCTCGCGAGAAGCGCCACGAAGCACCGGACGACGAGGACAACTCACCCTGGTGAGGTGCTCGTTCCCTGAATCACGAGAAAGGTCGTCGTGGGTAATCCGCTGGTCGCCGAGGTAAAGGACTCGACGAAGGCGTACACCGGCTCATCACTGCTGGAGTCGGCGTTCGATCTGAAATCGGCCATCGAAAGCGGCGACTGGGCCTCGGTGGCGCTGGGCGCGGTCGGGACCGCGCTCGACGCGCTGTCGATGGCGATGGACCCCTTCGGCGCGATCCTCGCGAACGGCGTCGGCTGGCTGATGGAACACGTCGGCCCGCTCAAGGAGGCGCTCGACGCGCTCACCGGCAACGCCGACGAGATCAACGCGAACTCCGAGACCTGGAAGAACATCGCGACCGAACTCGGTGAGGTCGGCGCGGATCTGGCCGGGATGGTGTCCGCCGATCTGCAGAGCTGGACCGGGGTCTCGGCCGACGCCTACCGTGCCCAGGCCAAGGACACGGTCACGCTGCTGGAGTCGGCGAAGGCGGGCTGCGAAGGCGCCTCCAGCGGCGTGAAGACGGCGGGCGAGGTCGTCGCCGCCGTCCGCGCGCTGGTGCGCGACATCATCGCCGAACTGATCGGGCACCTGATCAGCTGGGCGCTGCAGGTGCTGTTCACCCTCGGCATCGGGCTGACCTGGGTGGTCCCGCAGGTGGTCAACGCCGTGGCGAAGACCGCGAGCAAGATCGCGAACCTGACGAAGAAGACCGTCAAGGCGCTCCAGGCCCTGATGCCGCTGCTGAAGCGGGCGGACGACCTGTTCGACAGCGCGGCGAAGGCGCTGAAGAAGCTTCAGCCGGGCAAGGGCGCGCCCGCCCCGAAGCCGAACAAGCTGGACGAGGGCACGACACCCAAGAGCAGCCCCGACGGCGGGGAGACCACACCGTCCGGCGCGCCGCCTGCCAAGAACGATCCGCCGCCGGTGAAGTCCGATCCGCCACCTCCGCCGAAGAACGAGACCCCGGACGGGCCGACCACGCCGTCCGGCTCACCGCCACCGCCTCCGCCCAGGGACCGCGGCGCCCCCAAACCGGAGACGAACAACCGGATCAAGGACAACGAAACCACCCCGGGGGACCGCGTCCCGCCCAAGGACCGCGGTGGCTGCGGTGACCCGATCGACGTCGCGACCGGCTCGATGATGCTGACGCAGGACGACGTCGTGTTCGCCGGCGTCCTGCCGCTGACCGTTTCGCGGACGCACCTCTCGTCGTACCGGCTGGGCCGGTTCTTCGGCTCGTCGTGGGCGTCCACTTTGGACCAGCGAATCGAGATCGAGGACGACGGGCTGCACCTCGCGCTCGCCGACGGGACGCTGCTGTCCTACCCGGTCCCGCTTTCCGGTCGTCCCGTACTCCCGGACTTCGGGCAACGGCTCCCCCTGTCCAAAGTAGACGATGGATACGTCGTGTCCACTCCGGACGGGATGCTGTTCTTCTCCGGCCCAGGGGACACCCTTCCGCTGCGCGCGATCGCGGAGGGCGACGGTCACCGGATCTTCGTGCACTACGACGACAACGGCGTCCCCCGCGAATTGGAACACTCCGCGGGCTACCGTCTGCTCATCGAGTCGAAGGACGGACTCGTCACCGCCCTTCGGCTGCCCGGCGCGGAAGCCGCGCTTCAGAGCTACCGGTACGACGAGCGGCGCCGCCTGGTCGAGATCGTCGACGCCGCCGGTCAGCCCCTGCGGTTCACCTATGACGCCGAGGGCCGGATCGTGCGCTGGGAGGACGTCAACGGGCGCTGGTACGGATACGGCTTCGACTCCGAAGGCCGCGTCGTGCGGGCGCAGGGCACCGGCGGTTTCCTCGACGTCGACATCGAGTACGACCGGGAAAACCTGGTCACCTCGGTCACGAACTCGCTCGGCCACGTCACCCGCTACCAGCTCGACGAACTGCACCGGATCGTCGCGGAGACCGATCCGCTGGGCAACACCACCCGGTACGAGATCGACCGCTTCGGCAAACTGCTCAGCCGCACCGACGCCTTGGGCCGCACGACGCGGTGGGAAACGGACGACGACGGGAACGTCGTCACCGTCATCCAGCCGGACGGCGGCCGCGCGCTCGCGGAATACTCCTCGCCGGACCGCTGGACCAGCATGACCGGACCGGACGGCGCGATCTGGCGCCGCGAGTACGACGAGCGCGGGAAGCTCGTCCGTGCCACGGATCCGACCGGCGCCACCACGACCTACGGTTACGACGACGCGGGCAATGTCGCGGTCGTGACCGACGCGCTCGGCGGGGTCACCCGGATCGAGTCCAACGCGGCGGGCCTTCCGGTCGCCGTCACCGACCCGCTCGGCGGGACCACGCGGTACACCTACGACGAGTTCGGGCAGACCACCTCGGTCACCGACCCGCTCGGCGGGGTCACCCGGACGAAGTGGGACGGCTTCGGCGAGATCGCCGAGCAGATCGACCCCGACGGCTCCGTTTGGCGCTGGAATCGCACCACGGCGGGCTACACCGACGAAGCCGTGGACGCCCGCGGGCTCGCGGTGCGCACCGAGTACTCCCAGTTCGACCTGCCCACCGCCGAAATCGGCCCGGACGGCGATCGACTGTCCTATGTGTACGACACCGAGCTGCGGCTGACGTCGGTCACCAACGAACACGGTCTTTCCTGGCGCTACGACCACGATCCGGCCGGGAACCTGGTCAGCGAGACCGACTTCAACGGCCGCACCACCCGCTACGGCTACGACGCCGCCGGGCAGCTGGTGTCGCGCACCAACGGTCTCGGCCAGACGGTCACCATCGAACGCGACGCGCTCGGCCGGGTCGTCGGCCGCCGCGCGGGCGACGACGTCGCCACGTTCACCTACGACGGGGCCGACCGGATGATCTCGGCGCGCAACGCGCATTCCGAAGTCACCATCGCCTACGACGCGCTGGGCCGGATCGTCGCGGAATCGCTCAACGGCCGGGCCGTCCGCTCGGAATACGACGCCATCGGCCGTCGTGTCGCCCGTCGCACCCCGTCCGGCGCCGAGTCGTTCTTCGCCTACGACGCCGCGAGCCGCCCTGTCTCGCTGCGAACGGCCGGGCGTACCTTGCGCTTCGAGTACGACCCCTCCGGCCGTGAAGTGCTGCGACGGCTGGACGGCACGCCGATCGAGCTGCGCCAGGGCTGGGACGCCGCCGACAGGCTGACCTCCCAGACCGTTTCCAGCGGCCGGGGTGTAGTCCAGCACCGTGAGTACGGGTACCTGCGGGACGGGCTGGTCTCGTCGATTTCGGACCTGCTGTCCGGACCGCGTTCACTGCGGGTCGATCGCGCGGGCCGCGTCGTCGACATCCAGGGTCAGGGCTGGCGGGAGAGCTACGGCTACAACCTCGCGGGCGCGATCACGCAGGCGGGCTGGCCGGGCTCGGATCCGGCCGTCGGACCGCGGCACTACCAGGGCACCCTGATGACCGGCGCCGGTTCGACGTCGTACCTGCACGACACCGAAGGCCGCACGATCGCCCGCCGCAAACTCGGCGGGGACTGGACCTACCAGTGGAACTCCGACGACCGGCTGACCGGCGTCGTCACCCCTGACGGCGAGCGGTGGCTCTATCACTACGACGCGCTCGGACGGCGGATCGCCAAGCAGCACCTCGACGCCCAGGGCCGGATCCTCGAACAGATCGACTTCACCTGGGACGGCTCGAACCTCGCCGAGGAGATCCGCGGCGGCACCGCCGTCGTCTGGGATCTGGAGCCGGGCACGGAACGGCCGGTCACGCAGATCGAACGGACCCAGGGTCACGAGGCCCGCTTCCTCGCCGTCGTCACCGACCTCGTCGGCTCGCCGAGCGAACTGCTCGACGAGTCGGGCAACGTCGCCTGGCATCTGCACACCTCGTTGTGGGGCAAGGTGCTCTCGCCGCCGGGGCAGGCGTACACGCCGTTGCGTTTCCCCGGCCAGTACCACGACCCGGAAACCGGGTTGCACTACAACTTCAAGCGCTATTACGACCCGGACACCGGGCGGTACCTCTCGCACGACCCGCTCGGCCTCGAACCCGCCTCGGACTCGCTGGCCTACGTCGGCAACCCGACGGACATGATCGACCCGCTGGGGCTGGCGCCGACGAAACCGAAGAAGGGCACCTGCTCCAAGGGGGCGGGCAGGACGGGCGGCGGCAAGACGAAATCGTCGGGAAACCGGGTCACCAAGCCGAAGCCGGCGCCGGGACCGAAGAAGCCGCGGCGCCCCCCGCAGAGCTACCTCGACGGCACGCACGGCGCGAAGACCCGTGAGCAGAATCGGCTCACGGCGAAGTACGACAACGACCTCAAGACCGACGGCCGGGAGAAGGTCTCCGGAGCGTCCCACGAGTCCGAGCACCCGATCCCCTACGAGGCGATCGGCCGCGGCAGTGGCGGCGCACGGGGTTCGAGCCACGACCAGAAGGACCTGGAAAACCACGCTTGGGCGTATCAGGAGGCCAAACCCGCGCACAAGTCGCACATCGGTACCGGCAACAAGGGCGACCAGGACTTGACGGAAGGTTCGAACAACCCGAGCGCCTTCAAGAACAGCCAGTCCTACCGCGACTCCGAGCGCAACGCGCTGGAGATCGGTGACCCGAACACCGCGATCCAGCTCAACCAGCTCGACTACGCCTTCCGTGACGGGTTCAAGAACACCAACAACACCCTCGACGGCAAGATCGCGGACGACTCGTATCACAAGATGATCGACGACGCGCATGCCAGCGGTAAGGGCCTCACCTATTCGACCGGGCCCGGCACGACCGCGACCACCCCGCCGCTGTCCAGTCACGACGTCAAGGAACTGCACATGACCCGGGACACCATCCGGACCGGGGAGTGGCCCGAGGAGATGAAGCGGCAGAACCGCGAGACCTACGAGGAAGAAGTCGCGAGGATCCACGAAGAGACGTACAAGAAGCCGACCAAGGCGGACTGGGAAAAGCTCGAAGCCGGCGGCTTCGGGCCTCTCGACACCGGCAAGAAGGACCCGAACGCGATGGACGTCGACTGACCCCCGCCGCAATTAGTCACCTACTTGCCTGAACGCCTGCCGGCGCCTGGCCGCGCTCGGAGCAAGTAGGTGACTAATTGCGGCGGGTCTCAGGCGGCGGCGAGCGCGACGACGCGGTTCCGGCCGCTGTTCTTCGCCTGGTAGAGCGCGGAGTCGGCGACGTGCAGCAGCCGTTCCAGCACGGTCCCGCCGGACGGGTAGACCGCGGCGCCGATCGACACCGAAAGCCCCCGCACGACTCGGGGCCCCGAAGCGGTCGCGACCTCTACCTCGATCGCCATCACCGCCTGCCGGACCCGCTCGGCCACGGGGATCACCTCGGTCTCCGTCGCGCCGGGAAGCAGCACGACGAACTCCTCACCACCGAAGCGGCCGACGGAGTCATAGTCACGTACGTGCTCGGAGATCGTCTTCGCGACGACCTTGAGCACGACGTCGCCCGCGAGATGCCCGTAGACGTCGTTGACCTGCTTGAAGTGGTCGAGGTCGAGCATCAGCACCCCGAGTTTGGTCTTCGCCCTGGCCGCCGACGACAGCTCCCGTTCGCTCAGCGCGTGCCACGCGTGCGCGTTCAGGACGCCGGTCTTGCCGTCGATGTTCGCCGCGATCTCCAGTTGCCGCACCAGCACACTGCGGTGCAGCACCAGCACCGGCAGCAGGACGAACGGGACGAGCGCCGGCGCGTGCACGATGCCCAGCGCGGTCGAGGTCCCGAGCACCAGCGTCGTGACCTCCAGCAGGTTGTCGTCGCCGGTGCCGAACAGCGAACGCGGCGACCGGCCCCCGGTGTGCAGGTAGACCGAGAGCGCCACGATGAACGCGTTGACCGCGGTGAACACTGCCGCCGCCTCGACGATCTTCAGGGAGCCGGCGAATCCGACGGGCAGTCCGTTCCAGCCGGAGACGATGGCTCCCGCGGCCAGGCAGGAGATCACGATCGCCGCCGCGCAGTAGACGACGCGGTAGGCGGGGCGGTGGCTCATCCCTCGCCACACCCGGAGCCAAAGATGCAGGTAGATGAGCAGTCCAAGAGCGAGCGCGAGCCCCGGTGGCAGGACGAGCACCCCCGCGAACGTCCACACCGAAGTCATGTTGATGTGCGGTCGGTCACAAAGCGTGCGCCGCAACCGTTCCACCGAACGCGAAAGCTCGGCCTGCAGGAAAGCGAGGCCGAGCAGTGATCCAAATCGGACGAATTCAGTAGTCTCGTAGTTCGATCGGAGCAAGGCGATTACGGCGACTGCCGCCGCAAGTCCTTCCACCACAAGAAAAACCGCAGGCACGCCGCGTGGTCCGGACCATAACTCCCAGCGCCGGACCCAGGCTCTCAGACGTGTACCGGCCCCTTCTCCGGCGAGTTCCGCATCCCCCATAATCATCGTCACCGGTCCCCCTTCCGTACACATTTCAATGTATCCGAGGTAGTACTGAGGGTGGCTCGCGTCAATTCCGGAACACACAGATGGAGCAGTGGGAGGGAGGACCATCATGAACGGTCGCGAGGACTGATCCCACCAATTCAGCCGGTCCGGCTCCCGGCCGGGAGCCATACATCGGGTCCGGTGGCGATGGCGCGTTTCCACGCCATCGCCATCGGTCCCGCCGAGGCGACGGCCACCGTCGCGACCACCCCGACGGCCACGAACGGGCCGGTCAACTGGGCTAGAGCGCCCGCGAGCATGATCCCGATTCCCTGCACGGTCACCAAACTCGTCGAGGTCAGACCCATGACCTGCGCACGGACGCCGTCCGGCACCGCGCGGGCCATCAACGCGACGGCCTGCAGGTGGTACGGCGCCGCGAAGGCCCCGCTGAGCCCGATCAACACGAGACAGATCGGCAGCGGAGGGCGAAAGAAGACAAAGACCAAAGGAACGACGGATGCGATGGCGAGAATGCCGACAACTCGCGTTTTTCGTCGCGCCGGAACCCATTTCGTGAAGATCCACGAGCCTATTACCGAACCGACCGGATCCGCCGCGAGAATAAGACCGACCGCGAAACTCCCCGCCCCGAGCCCGACGGCGAGCGGCGCCGCGAGCCCTTCCGGCGCGATGGCGAATCCGGCGAGCATCTTCAGCCCGAAGAGCACCCGGATTCCCTTGCCCTGCCACAGTTCCCTGGCGCCTTCACCACTGAAAGCCCGCGCCAGCCGGCTTTTCACCGAAGATTCCGTCGCGGCGGGCCCCCGGCGACGAACCCCTGTGGACACCAACAGCGCCGAAACCACAAAGGTCACCGCGTCGATCACCAGTCCCCAGTAGGGTGTCACGAGCCCGATGACCAGTCCGCCACCGCCGAATCCGGCGAGCTGTGCCGTTTGGATGGTGATCGTGCGGACCGCGAGCCCGGCGACGTACCGCTCGCCTTCGAGGACGTCCGGAAGCAACGCGAGCTGCGCCGCCCGGAACGGGCCGCCCGCCATCGTCAGGATCACCAGCAGCCCGGCCAGCACCGAGAGCGGCATCCCCGGTACGGCCATCAGCGCCGCGATCGCCGCGCGCAGCAGGTCGCAGACGATCATCACCGTCCGCCGCGAGTACCGGTCCGCCAGCCCGGCGAACAGGGTGCCGCCGATCAGCGTCGGCAGATACGTCAGCCCGTAGGTCAGCCCGGTCAGCCCCGCCGACGCCGTTCTTTCCCAGACCAGTACCGACAACGCGACCCTGGCCAGCTGGTCACCGGCCTGCGAAAGCGCCTCGGCCGCCCACAACGCACGGAACTCGCCGACCGCGAAAGCGGCCTTGAACGCGGTGCTCCGAGCGGAATCCCCCTTCTCCATGAGCCCCTCCCCCTGGCTCAGGGTAGTCGATCACTTCCGCAGTGTCAGCGGCCATCCGGATCACGACGTCCGTCAGTGTCCACTGTGGACTGACAGTTGCGCGTGCTCCACGGCGGCGCGGGCGAAGGCCTGGACGAGCGGATGCGGCCGGGTTCCGTCGCCGGCGAGTTCGGGTTGGAACAACGTCGCCAGGAAGAAGGGGTGCTCCGGCAGTTCCGCGATCCGCGCGTCGCCCTCGCCGTCGAATCCACTGAAGACCAACCCGTTCGAGGCCAAGTCGTCCAGATGCCGGCCGTCGAGACCGTACGAACAGTGATACCGCTCAACGGAACGCTCCGCCCCGAGGATCCGTGCCGCGAGCGTGTCCGGCGTGACGTGGATGACGCCCTCGTGCCCGACGAGCGAACACGCCAACGGGACGATCAGCTGCTCATGCGCATCCGGCGCGTTCTCCGCGTGCCCGATTCCGCCGAGGCCGCAGACGTTCCGCGCGAATTCCAGCAGCGCGTGCTGGAAACCGGCGCAGGTGCCGAGAAACGGGATGCCGTGCTCGCGGGCCTCTCGCACAGTGGCCACCGCGCCCGCTTCGGACCGATAAGGACTTCCGGGCACCAGCCAGACGGCGTCGAAGCCGGTGAGCCGGCCGACTGCGTCCGTCGGGATCCAGTAGGCGTCGAGTTCGAGGCCGTCGCGTTCGGCGAGACGTTCGAAGAGCATCGGAATACGGACGTGGGAGCGGACGCCGTCCGAGCGGTCGCCGACCAGCGCGACCCGGGCTGTCTTTTTCATGCGGCCATCGTGACCCCCGAACCGAGTTCAGCGCCAACGATGATCCATGCTGGGTTCATAAGCGATACTGATGACCATGGAGACCCACCTGCTCCGCACGTTCGTGGCGGTGGCCCGCGGCGGCTCGTTCTCGCGCGCCGCCCGCGACCTCGGCTACACGCAGTCCGCGATCTCCCAGCACATCGCCGCGCTCGAACACGACCTCGGTACCGCGCTGCTGACCCGGCGGCCCGTCGCCCCGACCCGGGCCGGGGAACGGCTCCTCGAACACGCCGGTCCGCTGCTGACCCGGCTCGACGCCGCCCGTGCGGACCTCGCCCGGCTCACCGCGGCGCCCACCGGCCGGGTCGTCCTCGGTCTGACGCCGTTGTCCCTCACCGCCGAAGTCGCCGCCGCCGCGCATCGCGGTACCGAATTGCGAGTCCTGGGCCGTGAAGACGTTCTGCCGGAGGTCGCGAGGGGCTCACTCGACCTCGGTCTCGTCGACGGGATGACCGCGCCGAGCGATCCGCTCCCCTTGCCGGATGTCGGCCCGCTCACCACCACCGTCGTCGGCGAACGCCCGCTCGCGGTCGCGGTGCCCTCCGGTCATCCGATGGCCGGGCGGACCGTCCGGCTGGCCGAACTCGCCGACGCGGGGTGGATCGATGCGCCGGACACCGCGATTCCCTTGGAACGCTTGAGAAAGTCTGCCTCGACCGACGGTTTCCGCGGTCGGCTGCGGTACGCCGGGACCGACGTCCGCGGCCTGCTCGGCCTGGTCGCCGCAGGCCAGGGACTCGCGCTGCTCCCTACGGACGTGATCACCGGCGTGGACGCGCTTCCCCTGTCCTCGCCGCGCGTAGTGCATCGCACCGAACTCGTGCACGGCGACCCAGGCGAGGGCTCCGCGCTGGCCGCCGCGCTGACGGGTCAGCGGCCGTAGCCGTAGCTCATCATCTCCTGCGCCATCTGCATCGCCAGCGAACTCGCCACGACGGGATCCATCATGCTCCGCAGCCCCTCCGTGGTCCGGTCCCGCGCTCCGGTGTCGGACCGCGGCTGCTCCGGCGGCCTGGTCTCGGCGGACGGCAGGGCGACGACCCGTTCCTTGGCGGGCTTCTTCTTCGTCGCGGGCGCTTGCTGCTTCACGGTGACCGGGACATAGACGGTCACCGGGGCGGCCTGTGGGGCGGGCGGCGCGACCGGTGGCGCCGCCTGCTGGGTCACCACGGCGGGCAGCGGCTGCTCGGGCAAGGCGGTGTCGCCGACCGGCGCGAAGGTGAAGGTGCCGGCGAACCAGCCGATCGCGAGCAGCGCCACCCCCGCTCCGCCGACCAGCCAGGACCGGGCGCGACGATGGATGACGACGGCCTTGGGCCGCAGATCCTTGTCCACGACCGGTTCACACACCGGGGGGCGCACCGGCATCGGCTCGGGCTCGTTCTCCGGGCTGCGCCGCCGTTTCGGCAGGCTCGCCGCGATGATCCCCGTCCGGTCCAGCAGTTCAACGGTCTCGACGGGCGCGGAGAAGGCGGCGTCGGTCGACGGACGGCGCTGGGCGGCGCGCGGCATGGGGACCTCCGGAAGCGGAATCACGAACTTGAGCATTGTGGTGCATTTCCGACGCCGCCGTAAGTAACGCACCCCGATCGAGTTATTCCGAGCCGTCCGGGGCACGGAGGGTTACTCCGTTCAGAGCCGCTTCATTCCCAAGCGTCCCAGCAGGGCGAGTGGCCGCTGGTAAAACGAGCCGAGCACGCGGGGAATCGCGTCGATGGCATACGCGTCCGGACCGATCAGGATGCGCGCCGCCCCCCGTTCGATACCACGCAAGATGGTCTGCGCGGCCTTCTCCGGTGTCGTCCTCGCGATCTTTTCGAATCCTTCGGCGGCTTTGTCGATGTCCCGCTCGACGCCGCCCCGCGCGTCACGTGCGATATTCGTCTTGATGCCACCGGGATGCACGCAGCTGACCTTGACCGGATGCCGGGCGATCAGCATTTCCTGCCGCAGCGCCTCGGTGAACCCCCGCACCGCGAATTTCGCCGCGTTGTAAGCACTCTGCGTAGGAACGCCGATGAAGCCGAACACACTCGACAGGTTGACGATGTGCCCGTCGCCCGAAGCGATCAACTGCGGCAGAAAGGCTTTCGTGCCGTTGACCACCCCGCCGAGGTTGATCCCCATCAGCCAGTCGAAGTCGTCCCAGGTCATTTCCTCGACCGTGGCGCCGAGCGCGACCCCGGCGTTGTTCACCACGACGTTGGCGCCGCCGAAATCGACGGCGACCTCCTCCGCGTGCGCGAGAACGGCGTCACGGTCGGCGACGTCGAGCTCGTACGCCTTCGCGGTCGCGCCCGCCTTCTCGCACTCCGCGACCGTGCCCGCCGCACGGATGGCGTCAACATCGGAGAGCGCCAGCCGGGCGCCCCGCCCAGCCAGTTCGATCGCGAGCGCCTTGCCGATTCCCGAGCCCGCGCCCGTGATCACCACGACCTTGTCCGTGAACGACTTCATACCCGCTCCCAACCAGCTCGACTGTTACCGGAGGTAACACATACTACGGCTGTGAGCTTGCTGTGCGTTGAGCGATTCGAGCTGTGTCCGCGCACCGCTTATGGTGATCTTTGACCGGACAGCCGTGGACGAGCGAAAGGAAGGCTATGCGCAGCGCCCTGTTACTCGTGCTCTGTGTCGTTCTGTCCGGTTGCTCCGCCGCGTCGGATCCTGCCGAGACCGACGCCGGTGGAAACGCCGCCACGGTGGCGGTCACCCCCGCCGCGCCCCGGACCAATCCGGCGATCGGCGCGCTCTTCCTCGACGGGTCGCATTTCTGCACGGCCAGCGTCGTCCACAGCGCCCCCGGCGACCTCCTGCTCACGGCGGCGCATTGCCTCCACGACGGCGAAGGCGGCGAGTACGCGACAGGGATCTCGTTCGCGCCCGGCTATCACGACGGTGTCGCGCCGTACGGCTATTGGGACGTCTCGGATCCACAGGTTCCCGAAGGCTGGGCCGATTCCTCCGATCCGGACCTGGACGTCGGGTTCGCGACCGCGCGGCAGGCAGGCAACCCGAAGACCCTCGAAAGCGTCACTGGCGCCAACACGCTGCTGACCGGTGGCGGGTTCGACCACCCGATCACCCTGACCGGTTATCCCGACGCACGGGAGGCGCCGGTCGTCTGCCACGGCATCAGCAGCCAGGCCGACACCTACCAGATGCGCGTCGCCTGCCCCGGCTTCACGACCGGCACCAGCGGCGGCCCGTGGGTGGTCGGCCCCGACCCGAAGACCGAACTCGGCACCGTCGTCGGCGTGATCGGCGGCTACCTGTACGGCGGGGACGATCCGGACACGTCCTACAGCAGCTACTTCGACACCGACGTCGCCACCTTGTACCGGAAGATGGACGCACGGGGATGATCTCCCCATGAGCATCCACGACGTCCCGATCACCGGCGAGCCGATCCGCCTCGGCCAGTTCCTCAAGCTGGCCAACCTGGCCGAAGACGGTTCGCACGCCAAAGACCTCCTCGACGCCGAAGAGGTCACGGTCAACGGCGAGGTGGAGGTCCGGCGCGGCCGTCAGCTGACGAACGGCGACATCGTGGAGGTCGGCGGCGAAGGCGGCCGCGTCGTCCTGGCCTAGGCGGGCGACGTCGCACTGTCCGACAAGACCTCCTCCCCTCGGGTCACCACCAGCCGACTCGGCTTGATCTCGTACGTGTACGCCCCTCTGTGGGCTATGTAACCGTCCGCGGTCCGCTGTGCCGGGATCTGCAGGTGGTATTCGTCCGTCACCGGTTTGCCCTTGCCCTGTCCGTCGTAAAAGAGGCGGCCCTCGGCCGTTTCGCAGACGGTGACCAGATGTCTCTCTGTCTGTAATCGAATCCTGAGTACGCCCTCTCCACCAGGCAGGAATCGAGCCACCTCGGAGGGGCAAGGGCTCCCATCCGAAGTCCGGAACCCGTTCAACTCGGGCCGGCCCTCTCTGGAATGCGACTTCATGCCTCCGCCGATGGCGGCCACGATGAGAGGTATCACACAGAAGAGCACCGTGAGAACCGCCAAACCCAGCACCACGAAGATGCCGACTCCGCTTTTCGGCCGGAACGGCGGGGGCGAAGCAGGCCGATGCGGTGTCCCGGACGGCGGACGCGGGGCACGCGAACGTGGCGGAGGAGGTGGCGGCGGGGCGGTGGCGTATCCCGTCGGTGGTGCAGCACGGCGAGGCTCCGAGTCCGCCGTCGGCGGCGCCTGCGGCCGCCTCGGCCGATGACTCCGTACGATCGTCACCTCTGACGCCGTCGTACTTCCGGCCTCTCGTTCGCAGCGTCTGCACGTCCGGGACGGACCGTCGTTGATGGTGTCGCAACCGTCGCAGGACCACTTCATGACTGCTCCCTCCCTCAATCCGGAGGGCCGGGGAAGCCACCGTGTCCCAGTGAGCGGAAACCAACCCAATCCGGCGTTCCCGGAATGCGGGCGAAATCGAGCTGCGGGAGCAGGGGCTTCTCCGGCCGATCCGGTCGTCGACGGCCGGGACTCGCGGGAGCGCCACCGTTCAGAGGTGAAACCGGGCTCTCCCAGAGCATCTGGAGCGCGTCGGACAACACCTCGTTGACCACTGGCCGCGACTTGTCCCGCACCGATTCCCGGCCGGGGTTCACCCGGGCACCAGGCACCGCTCGACGGACGACGCCCGGCGACGCGGGCGACGCGGCCGTGATCGAGCCCGTCAGGACGACCAGGTCGTCCCAGATCGAAGCCGGGAAGTGCAGGACGACCTCCCCCGACGGCTCGCCGTGCGCTGCCGCCGCCCAGCGGAACGTCAATCTCGCCTGGACCTCGTCCTCAGGGGTCGTGACATGGCCGAGCCGGGCTTCCGCGCAGTTCACGAGTGGTATGTCCAGATGGACACCCGCCGCATCGACGGTCACTCGCTCACGGTTCCAGCCCACCGTCACACCCAAACCGTGCAGGATCGCCATCACAGGCTGTTCGCGATGGTGTTGATGATCTCGCTCATTTCCCACTCCTCCAGGCCCTCACCCGCGTTGGAAGGGAAGAACAAGGTGTTGTTCCAGTCGTCCGCGATCTCCGGCCAAGGTGAGATCTCCGGCGCGAACAACAGCAGCCGCTTCGCTGAGTTGTCCATGACGGAACGCTGGCTCCGGGCGTGCCCCCACTGTTCGAACAGTTCGTCGATCGAATCCGGGACCGACGTCGGGTAGGTGGCGGCCGCCCGTTGCCTGGGCGATCCCAGCGGATGCGCCGGGGCGTCGGTGAAGAGCACGACCACGTGCCGCCGTCGATCGAGGCCGCGTTCCCAAGGTGCCTGCACCGCGAGGGCGAGCGCCTCGAGGCCGGATTCCGGAATGTCGCCGCCGCCATCGGCCTCCAGGCCATGCACGAACTTGTCGAACTCCACCGAACGGTCGGGCAGCACGAGGAAGTCCGTCTGTTCAAGAGCGTCTTCGGCACAGTCTCCGAAGTCCCGGAACGCGATGACCTTCAACCTCAGCTGACTGATGGCCTTGCCCTTCGCCCGCATCTCGGCGATCAGCCTCTCGTGGAAGGACAAGGCACTCGCCTTCACATCATCGAGGACGTGCGCCATGCTGGCGGTGGAGTCGATGCACAACACGATGTCGACCGCGTACTTCAGGGCCTCATGGGGCTGGCTCATGGAGATCGCCTTCTCTCTAACGATTCGCGGAAACGTTGATCCGCAATCGAGACCGTTTGATGTCCACAAGGGACTTGTCATTGAGCGCGAGCAGAACGTCCGCTGCCGTCGGCCTGGAGCCGGGATCGGCCCCGAGCAGGGCCTGGATCAAGGCTCTCGCCCGGTCGCCCAGCTTGGTGTCGAGCCGGACATCCGCTCCGGCGTTGACCGCTTCCGCGACGGATCCGTGGGCACCGACGAACCCGGGTGGCGCTCCGGTGAGGTATCCGTGCAGCATCAAGCCGAAGGCGAACATGTCCGCGGCAGTGGTCAACTGGACCGGCCGGATCGACGGGTCATCCTTCAAGTAGCGCAGCAGTTCCGGGGAGGCATAGCCCGCGTCTCCACCGATCGTGTCGCGATCCGGTGGCGAACCCGAGAGGTAGGCGTCGTCGAAGTCTATGAGCTTCGCGGTGTAGAGGTCGCTACGCGGCGGCCGGTGCAAGAGCACATTGTCCGGCTTGAGATCACCGTGCACGATGTTCTGGCGGTGAAGCAGGGCCAGACTGTCACCGAGCGTTCCGAGCAGTACGACCTTCTGCTGAGTCGAAAGTGCTTCCGGCGGGGGCATCGGCACCGGCCTCATTCGAGCCGTCACCTTGTAGTACTTGGTTCCCACACAGAAGAAGTCGAGTGCCGTGACCAAGTTGCCGGCGTAGGGATCGGTCGGGTCGAGATTGTTGATCACCGCCCAGTGCCTGCACTCGAACTCCTCGCACTGCTTCCTCCGGAGCCGCTTGGACTCTTCATCGCCCATCGAGTTGCGACCAGGACGTTTCGGATCAAGGAACTCCTTGATGAAGTACTCATGCCCGTCACGTTCCGCGAAGGCCCAGAGGCACTTTCCGGCTCCGTCGTTGGTCGGCTTGGTGACGACCCGATAGCCGTTCAGGCTGTCGCCTTGCTTCATCGGTCTTCCTCCTTGAACGGCATCCGGCGTTCGTAACCGGACCTGTAGCGCTCCCAGGAACCTTTGCGGGCAGCGACGAAACACTCCCTATCCGTCCCCGCCTCCGCCGCCCGCAACGGCTCCCAGAACTCGGCCCTCACCAGGCCGAGCCGCGCGGCATACTGGCCGCGCAGGTCTTCGAAGTCACGGAAACCCAAGGCCACCAAGGAAAGAGAAGCGTCATCCCCCGTGTACGAGCACACCGTCTCGATAAGGTTGCTCGCCCAGTGGTCGAGGTCTACCGCGGTGCTCAACGACCTCAACAAGAAGTACTCGAAGTCGGCCGGGCCGCGCACGTATCCGAAGAAGCCGTCTGTCGCACAGAGCAGCACACAGGGTGTCCGTGCGCCTCCGTGCGCGGAGTTGACCACGAACTGCCTGTCCGCGGAAACCAGGTTCGTCATCGGCGGGTCTTCGATGAGCAGGGTCAGTGCGTCGGCCGAGTCGGTGTCGTCGAGCGACAGTTGCTGCAGCCCGGACTCTTCAAGCAGGTAGCAACGCGAGTCCCCTGCCCAGAAGACCTGCCAGCGGACGGCGTCGTCACCGACCTCGTAACGAATCGACGCGAGGGTCGTCGGCAAGGTCCGCCGCATGCTGCCGCCCAGCTTGCTGGGATTCCCGATGGCCATCTGACCGAGCCGAAGGTCGAGCAAGCTCTTCAGACCGGCAGCGTCGAGGTCCGCGTAATCCTCGGCGACACGCACGTACCACTCTTCCGTTGCTGCTCTGGCCGTTCGTGAGCCGACCCAGGCGCCCGTCCGTTCGCGGCCGTCCGGCGTCAGTCCCGCACCCGCCGAACCCGCTCCACCCGCGCCGTCGAAAACCGCGATGAGGCCTTCGGCAGCGTGATTTCGATGAATCAGCAGAGGTTCCGCGTCCTCACCCGCACCCGCCTTCCGTTCGGTCCAGACACCCAGCGCCTGGACCCCCTGCTCCTGCCATTGCCAGTACGCGGTACCCGAACTCTCGGACGCGACTACCTCCACGTTCGCTCCCTCAAGCGTCCGGATCGGATCGTTCCGGCCTTGGTCCCAGGCCACGGACCCGGTTCACCGCCTTCTCCGGCTCAGGGGCTTCCGGTTGACCGGACTGCGAACGCACCTGTTCGTCGGGTGCCTGGTCAACCACGGGTGCGAGAGAACCGGCCAGCCGAGACTTACGTTTCTTGGGGCGTTCCTCGATCGGCTCACCGAGCAGCCTGGCGGTCAGCTTCTTCCGTTCCTCTCGGAAAGCGAACGGCTCGGCGCCTTCGCTGGGCTCAAGAGCCTTCATCGTCCTCAGCATCAGCTCGGCTTCATCAGCTCTCGCGGTCGCTTCGAACTCCAGCAACTGCGACGGGTCCCCACCACGTTTGGCGAGCCACTGGGCGTACATCTCATCACGACCGCCGCGGACGACATCGGCCATCGGCTCGCGTCGCATCCGATCCATCCTGATCGCGCGGCTCGTGTCGTGGAACTCCGCGCTGCTCTGCTCGACAGCGCCACCGGCGTGGAGCTCGACGAGATAGCCACCCAGGTAGACGGCGGCGTCTCCGGTGAATTTCTCCAAGTGCGCGTTCAGCGCGGCCTCGGCTTGGTTGAACTCCGAGATGTCGTATTCGCGGGCGACCTGCCGCATCAGCCTGGCCATCTGAAGCCTGAGCGATCCGGTCATGTCCCGCACTCTGCGCTTCGCGATCTCCGCGGGGTTGTGTACCCGGCAGGTGAAGCTGACGGTCGCGGCGAACTGGAACGAGGGATCCGCACTGGGAACCCGCTCCTCCAACCTGAGTCCGTAGTTGCCGAGGTCGATGAGGTACGAACGGTGGTACTTGCCGAGCCGGGCTTCGGGAACGCGATCGCCGGCGGCGATCACGAGGGGCGGCCCTTCTTCAGGCTCCAGCACGAGGCTGGTCCCGAGCCGTGGCGCGGCGATGGGGGTGAAGACCCTGAACCGGGGAAGCTCGCGAAGCTCGAGAATCGGGTCGTAGGTCACGGGGGGCATGAAGGCTCCGTTCAAGCGGGTACAGATAGCTCGCGCAGGATTTCGAAGGCGGAAGTGGAGGGATCCCCTTCGGAATCGGCCCACTGTTCGAGGTGGTACTCGAGGCGCTCACAGTCCAAGTCGCTGAGACCGGCGACCGTGAGAATCTGGTTCCGGACCGCCCGGAAGACGCTCGGATCACGATCCGCCAGCCTCAGCCACTCGCGCAACGCGTCCAACGCCATAGGCCTGACCTGGGCGTTGGCCAGAGCCCTCGCCCAAAGCTCGGCGAGCTCCCTCGGCGCGTTCACCGCGTTCGCGAGCAACGTCGGCAGCCCGGGCCGCCGGACTGGGACCACCGTCTTTTCCGGCTCGGCGCGGCTCGCCGGGTTCCTGGCGGCGAAAGTGAACGCCACCAGTCCCTTCTCCACCAGCGCACTCTCGTCCTGCCGAGCGGTCCAGGCGAGCAGTGCCCCGAGAACCTCAGTGAAGGAGCCATCGTCGAGGAGGTGCAGGATCCCCACGGCGATGACCTCCAAGGAATCCCAGTCGTCGTCCTCCGCCAGACGCTGCAGGACGCCCAGCGCCCTGCTCGGGTCGTCCAGGCCCCAGGGGCTGCCGGCCACCAGTCCTGCCGTCGAGGCCATACGCCGTTCGTAAACGTTCTCTGGTGCTTCGGCCCAGTCCTGCAACAAGGTCCAGATGGCGTCGGTGTGCTCGGACAGCGCACCGACGACACTCAGTGCCAAGGCGATGCTCTGTCTGAGCTGAGCCGTTTTGCTCCGTGCCCATGGCCTGAGATACCGGTGCATCGCGTGCTGGAGATCGCCTGACGCGATGATTCCGACAGCCGTCCCGGCTCTGGCACGCACTTCGACGTCCTGGTGTCCGCACAGGTTCTTCAACCAGGCCAGAAGTACCGGCCGGTACATGTCGTACTCGTACCAGATGTGGGTGAGCACTACCGGCTGTAAACGCGGGTTACGAAATTTCACCAGCTCCGCGGCTCCCAGCCCATCGCCGGCTTCGAGCTCGATCCAGGGATGGTCTTTCCGCAGCGTCCCCCGGAAGTGCATCGGCTCTTCGTCGGGTGCGTCGGGAAGTCTGGTGAAGAGTTGCGCCGCGGCGTCGGAAAGCGTGAGGTAGCTGCTTCCCTCGAGTACGGCGACCGCGAACACGAACGCCAGCTGGTCGTGCCTCTTGTGTTCGGAGAACCACTCCCGGACCAGTTCCCCGGGCCTGTCGAGCCTCGCGACCGCGTCGCGCAGATCGCCACCGTCGCTGACGACCCTGATGACCTCGGCGGCGAAATCGACGGCGAACTGCGGTTTCGGCCGGGCATCCAGCAACGGCCTGGCACCCGCCTCGGTCAGCTGCCGCTTGATCACCTCCCGCTCGAACAGACCTGTACGGCACAAACGTTCCGTGACCACGTCGAAGGAATACGGTGCCGCGAGGTTCTCGACCACGAAGTCCGTACGCCAAGTGGCCTGAGCCAGCTCATGGCTGAGCGGTTCGGTGAGCACGACCAAGTAGGCACCGGCCGTCTCCAGCCTTTTGGAAACGGCGTCGAACCACGTCTCGCTGAGCAGCCGCAACGAGGCGTCGTCCCGCGGGACGAGATACCCGGCCGCGTCATACGGCGGAACCCAGGTCCGGTCCCCCAGGACCTCCAGTGCGTCCAGCTTGTACAAGGCCGGTTCGTCGACGCCGAGCGCTCGCCGCAGCAGTTCCAAGGCCGCCGTGCGCTGGCCGAGCCCCTCGGAGGTGGCGAGGGTGACGACGCGCTTTTGGTGGAGCACCCTCATCGCCCGCCTGAAGCCCGCCGGTTCGACGAACGCCACCGTGTACTCGGCGATCTCGGCGACGTCGATCGCAACGAGGGTCGCGCCGGAGCTTCGCTTCCGGCTCTCGCCGGCACCACCGATGATGAAGTCGCGGCCCGCGTGCACCTCGGCGGCGAAGTAGTTGATCGTCGTGTCGCCGTGACCGCGGGACCGTCCGATCCACTCGTTGATGATCGCCTGTGAACGATCGCTGTCCTCCCAATCCGGGCCTTCGCCTTTCAAGGCGCGGAGAGCGTCCTCCTTGGTCCGAGGCTGTCCGGAGTCGTTTTCCGCCTCCGGAGCCTCGCCGTACCCGCCGGTGTCGGGCGGCAGGTTTTCGCCACTCTCTGTCGTTTCCATGGTTTTCCGCGGATCAGTCGTTGTTGATGACGAAGTCACGATGGGCGGTGACCGGGCCTGCGAACAGCGTGTTGGCGGTCATGCCCGCGGTCTTCGACCCACCCGGGCCGTCGGCCTTCTTCTCCGGCGCCGGACTCCCAGGGGGACGGGCGAAACCGGGAACCCGGACCCATGCGGGTTTGCCGATTCTCGCGACGGTGATCTCCTGGTACTGCGCCGCGTCGGTCTCATCGGGGTGATGGCGGATGACATCGTGGAAGAGACGTTCCGAAGCGATGACCACGCATTGGGCCCGCTGAAGCTCCTTGAAACGGGTCTTCAACTCTTCAGCATCAAGCAGGCGGAACGCCGAATTGAGCGCGTCGCCGCCGTAACCGTGCCGATCACGGTGGATCTCGCCGACGTGGAGAGCGATCCTGAGTCGCAGCCAGTCCGAGAGCGCGTTGGATCGGTTGTGTTCCTCCAAGGACCTGACGAGTTGCCCGAGGAACGTCCCGGCCAGGTGGATCTTGGGAACCGCCGAGTCGACGAGGACCATGACGCCGTCACCTCGATCCTCCCTGACCTGGTGGCGCTCACTCACCCCCGCCTGTTCGAAAGCTGCGTCGAGGATCTCGTAAAGCGCCTTTCTGGCTTCCATCTGAGCCGGGTCGAGCAGCTTGGTCGAACCCTCCACGTCGACGAGCACGATGGATCGATACTCGGTGACCGGCGGTTCCGATTGGTTCATGAAGACCAACTTTTGACTCCACTCGCACGATTTCTCCTGCAACTGGCGGCAAGTTTCAAAGGCCGAAGCCCTCGATACAAGGACAGAATCAGGACAACAAGGTGACGTGACCGAAGAAAGTGACAAAAAGTGGACAAATATCTGCCCTCCGGGCCAGGCGCGGCCGACCCCCCTCGAGCCGGCCGCCTCCTGGTCCCATCAGCCGAACAGAACGCTCATCAGCACGAGCAGCAGATGCGGCTCCATCGAGTTGTCACCTCCCCTCTGTTTTCGCCGGTCCAGGCATGCCGGGTGGTCAACCGAGAGAAACCCCGATGAGAAGTCCGACGAATAGCGAAAACACACACAACTTGAGCACCACATTCGCACCGCACATGACCTTCACCGATTCACCTCACGGAAGAGTCGGAGATCCGTATTATTCGAGCCGCAGGCCTCGTCGAATCATTGGATCAACTCAATGAGAAGAATTTATGACAGCGAGCGGCCGCGTTCCACATCAGATGATGCGGAACGGAGAATTCATGAACCAGGCCGGACGAGCGAACGCAGCCGGTCGGTTTCGATGACCATCCGGCCCCTGCCGGTGTGAAGCGCGCCGACGTCACGGAGATCCTCCAGGATCCGAGTCACCGAGGGCAGGGACGCGGGCACCATGTCGGCGAGTTGCTGCTGTGTGAGCGTGACCGGCACGCGGGAGTGAGTGTCCTCGGAACGAGCGTCCTCGGCGATCGAGAGCAGGCAGAGAATGGTGCGCTTGCGGACATCGAGCCGGTACTGCTGCCGTTGGTCGTCACTGTCCCTCAACCGGGCGACGGCGGTTCGGAGGACGGTCCAGGTGATTCCGGGCCGCGCGTGACACAGTTCCACGAATCGGGCGGCCGGAAGCACTAGGAACACCGAGGCGGACAACGTCCGCACCGTCGCCGAGGCCGGCGATCCGTCGACGGCCGACATCTCACCGATCAGCTGCCCGGGCCTTCGCCTGGCCAGGATGGTGCGAATACCGTCCGCGTCCTGGCGGAACACCTCCGCCGAGCCGGTGCACAAGAGATGGACGGTGGACGACGGTCGGCCTTGCCGACAGATCTCGGCCGCGCGCGGAACCGATCTGGGTGTCCCTGCGGCGCTCATCGCTCGCCGGTCGTCGAGCGACAAAGTCGCCCAGAAGGCGCCCGGTTCGCTCTCGGGTACCGGGTCCCGCCACGTCGGACCATGGTTCACGGCATCGTCCATTGGACGCCGTACCCGAACCCAGGCAACAGGTCGCGGAACACGACGCGGAGCTCGCCCGCCTTGTCGGGCAGCAAGATGTCACCCGTCGGGGCCTCCTCGTCGAGGTCTCGATGGAATACCTCTTCGACTCGCCAGATCCGCAGGGGTTGATCGACGAGTCCGAACCGAACCCGGAGATCGAAGAGGCCGCACCGCCGGGGCGACGTGTACACGTAGTGCTCACGCATCGCCTGTCCTTCGGGAATCCGGTACCTCATCCCGTACTCGTGGCGTTCCCCCGCTCGGAGTGGCCTCGGCAGCGTGAGAACGAACTCGAAACGGCTGCCGACCGGGCGCCTTCGGCGAAGGAGCGTCCCGCCGTAAAGGACTTCCGCCGCCAGATCCCGGTCTCTGTTCTCGGCGGCGGACACCGTCGGCAGGCTGAGCGCGACGACGATCTGGTCGAGGTCGTCGCGCTCGGCGACGATCGTGCGCCTCTCCAGCGCCTCCGGTGCGCCACGGTCCAGTATCAGGACCGCGCTGAACTGCTCGACGTGGAAGTCGCTCTGATCGTTATCCGGCGGCGGAGGCGGTGCGCTGAGACAACGGGCCGCCACCTCCGCGAGTTGGGCGATGCCGTCGTCCATCCGGCGACGGACGGTTCGCTCGTCTCGTCCGATCCGCTGGGCGAGCCAGGTGATCCGCCCGGTCAGGAACCGGTGTCGAGCAGCGGGATGGAGGGCGACCGCTGCCGAGGCGGCCACTCGCAGGTCAGCGGGCAAGGAGGCCGCCACGTCACTGAGATGCCGCAGGAGCTTCTCTCTGATCTCCGGCGCCTGGTCGTCCGGCTGGATGCGGCAAAGCTCGCGCAGGGTGGGGCCTATCCGCTGAGTGATCTCAGCGGAGAAGACCCCCCTCCCTTTGCGCAGAGCTCGCAATTCATCAAGCAGGCCGGTGTAGTCGGCCGCCATACTTCCCCCTCTGGCACCGTCTCCTCGAACCAGCAATCAAACCAGAGAGGACACACCGAGAGGGACCGCATAATCGCCGTTAGGTCGAATATCGTTGACGAGCGGACGACAGGATCACCCGGTCAGCCCAACAGGCGAGGGAATCGGGAAATGTTCGTGATTCCCGCCCGTTGCCGGCATGGCATTCGCGCGTATGGATCACGTCACCGATCAGCGAAGCCCGGCAGCCTGAGCGCCTTCGCGAGGTCTTCGAGTTCGCGGTGCACCGGCTCGTTCAGCGGGACACCCAGCGCTTGGCACTGTTCGAGGTACTGCGCTTCGCGCCAGCCCGGATAGCGGACCGGGGTGCCGCCCTCCCAGCCGAGCAGGCTGCCGAACAACGCGCTGGCGGCCTTGTAGAAACCGTCGGCGCTGCGCAGCGTCGTCGGCGCGATGGCCATCACCATCAGGCCGGTGTCGTGATCGTGGTCGCCGACACCCGACAGCACCCCGGCGAAGATCTCCACCAGCAGGGCGAATCCGGCGATGGCGGCGCTGTCGACGTCCGCCAGGGTGTCCAGGTCGAGAACGAACTCGGGGTACGCGCCGGCGGGGGCGGCCATGCCGAGCGGGTTCGCGGCCGTCCCGTGCTCCCCGCCCGCCGCCATGACGAGCCCGATCATGGTGTGCGGCAAGGCCCTCGCGGCATGGTGCCCGGCGCGGCCGAACGGCCCGACGCCGCGGACCGACATGAGCCCGACGCCGTACCGGCCCGCCCGGGACACCGCCCGGTCCATCGCGTCGCCGACGGCCCACAGCCCCGGCGCGCGGCGGTAGTCGATCAGGGCGGCGGCGCCGCGGTCGGCGATCATCAGCGGTTCGGCCCTCGGCCGCACCATGCCGTCGACCAGCATCGGCAGATGCAGCCGGGTCAGTTCGGCGACGCCGGATTCCGGCGTTCCGGTGAGATCGCCGTGGCACAACGCCTCGGCGGCCATCCTGGCACGCGACCACGGCAGGTCGTGCGCGGTGAAAATCTCGGTGACCAGGTCGATCAGTGCGTCGATCGGGACGCGCTGCCAGACCTGTTCCGGAATCGGGGAGGGCTCGGCCGGTTCGGGGATCGGCTCGACGGGCGCACGGCGAAGAGAACGGGGTCTGAGGGGCACTCCGTCGAGGGTGCCCAAACGCGTTTTTCGGCGTCAACGAACCGGGGCAGCTTCTAACCGACTGTGTGATCGAAGCGCCCGGAAGCGTCGGTGGGCGGACGTACCATCGGGGCATGTGCCGGAACATCACCACGCTTCGAGGCCTGGAGCCGGCGGCGACGCCGGACGAGATCGAGGCCGCCGCCCGCCAGTACGTCCGCAAGGTGTCCGGGGTGCAGAGCCTGTCCGACGCCACCCGCGAGCCGTTCGAGGCCGCCGTCGCCGAGATCACCGAGATCACCCGGCGGCTGCTGACCGAATTGCCCGCACGTCGTCAGCCGCCGACGACGGTGCCGCCGTTGCGCCGTCCCGAGGTCCAGGCGCGAATCGCGGCGAAGGCCGCGAAGAGTCAGGCGTCCTGAACCAAGCTCCGGCGGTTACGGTGAGCCGGTGACATACCCGCAGGACCCCTACGGTCAGCAGCAGCCCTACGGTCAGCAACCTCCGTACGGGCAGCCGTACCAGCAACCGGGTTACGGGTACGGCCCGCCGCAACCGCCGCAGGAACAGGGTCTCGCGATCGCGGCGATGGTCGTGTCGATCGCCAGCCTGGTCGCCTGCAGCGGGCTGCCGTCGATCGCGGGCGTCATCATGGGGCACATCGCGCACTCCAAGGCCAAACGCGGGGAAGCGGGCGGTCAGGGGATGGCGCTCGCGGCGATCATCATCGGCTACGTCGGCGTCGCGATCGTCGTCCTGCTCTTGGCCTTCTTCATCTTCATCGGGATCATGACCGACTGGGACTTCGACTAGGCACCCTCGAAGGAGGCGCCGCGCGTCCATGCGTGATCCAGAGCGTTCCGGCCGATGCCCGTCAGATACCCTCGACAGCGGTAGCGTGTCCGAGCGGCCGAAGGAACATGTCTTGAAAACATGCGAGGGCTCTGTCCTCCGTGGGTTCGAATCCCACCGCTACCGCCAGTCTTGAAAACGAAAGCGCCCCAGGTTCGCGAACCTGGGGCGCTTCGTGTCACGCGGGCACCAGGGCCCAGACGGTCTCATCGCTACGGCCGCCCAGGAAGGGCCGCTGTTCCAGGAGCGAAGCCGTGCCGTTGTTGACCTGCCGCACCGCCAGGTTGCTCGCCCGGTTCACCAGCCCGTAGCGCATGTCGGCACTCTGGAGCAGCTTCCACTGCTGATTGGTGGCCGAACCGCAGTGCGTCTGTTCGAGCTGCGCGCCTTCCGCGGTGCTGCCGGAGACCGGCCGCAGGCACTGACCGCTCCGCTCGTTGGAGATCTTCCAGTACCCGCCGCCCGCGTCGGTGAGCCTCCACTTCTGGCCGTTGTCGTTCTGCCTGGCCACGTTGGTGATCTTCGCGCCGGCCGACGAAGAGCCGTCGACCACCGCCGCGCTGTTGCCGTTGGTGGCGACGGCCAGGTAGTACTTCACGCCCGCCTTCGGGCCGGGGTCGGCGACGGGGTTCAGGGTCCACTGCTGGTTGGCCGCTCCGGTGTAGGGCTGCTGGACCAGCGGGGCCGGGTACGCGCCGCCGTCAGTGACCGCGTAACCCGTCAGGTAGTTGAAGATCGCCACGCGGCCGTTGCCGAGCGGCTGGAACGCCCACCGCATGCCGTTCTGGCCGTTGCAGTTGTACTGGAGGATCTGCGTGCCGGGCGCCGTCCCGCTCTGGGCGCTGTCGGCGCACAGCTGGCTGTTGGCGTTGACGAGCTGAAGACCGGTGTTGTACCCCAGGATCCACTTCTGGCTCAGGGAGTCGTTCCGCGGCCGCTGGCTGAGGTTGGCGAGGCCGCCGGTCGACGAACCCACGACATCGATGGCGTTGCCGTTCGCGCCCGTGATGACGTAGGTCTTCCCACCTTGGGCGTGGCCGTCGTCGTTGTCGGGGGTGTCCTTCTTGATCAGGAACGCGCTGTTGGCCACGTTCCAGTGGGTGGCGAGCCAGCTGCCGGGGGTGGGGTTCGTGCTGAAGTAGTCGTCGTGGCCGCAGTCCAGCAGCCGGTCGAAATCGCGTTCCGTGCAGTCGAAGGACTGGGTGTCGCCGTAACACATCAGGTCCCATTCCTGGGAGCAGTGCCCGCCGCCCTGGTAGTGCGGGGCACCCGGCAGGACCGCGCCGAGCATGTGGCCCAGTTCGTGGGCGGCGGCGTTGACACCCCAGCAGGGGACGGCGATCTCCGTGTAGTGCCGACCGTTGTTGAAGGCGTTGGCGGGGCCGGGCTGGTCGTCGCTGTCGCCCCACGTGCCGGCACAGGTGTGCGGGTTGTCGGAGAACAGCATGTAGTCGCGGTCGGCGTGGTAAAAGCCGGCCTGGATGGCGCGGTCGCGGATCGCGCCGGACTGGTACGTGCCGTCGGGCACCACGAGGTTCGCGACGGCGACCTGGCAACCCGCTCCCGCGGTCGTCACATAGCGGAGATGCCTGCTGCCGCCGGTCGCCGCGGCGCTGTCGTTGAACGAGTCGTCGATCCCGGACGCGTAGGCGCGCAGGGACGGCACGACGGTCGCGTACCGGTCGGGCTGACCGGCCTCACGGACGTAGACCAGCTCGACGCGTTTGCCGGAAACCCCGTCGCCCTCGCAGATCACCGGGTTGGCGGCGATCTGCGCCTGAGCGACGGCGGGAGCGAGCGGGGCCACCGGGGTCGCGCCGGGCGGCAACGGACGGCTGTGATCCTGGGTGGCGGATTCATCAGATGCCGCGGCCCCCGCGGTCTCCCCTGCAAGCAGGCCACAGATGAGGCCGACGGTCACGAGCAGGCCGGCGGATCGCCGTTTCGCCTTGGACAAGGGCTCTTCCTTTCGCGATGGAGGAATACGCACTTCTCGATCTGATCGCACCAAGGAAGCTAGAGGTCGGATGTATAGACCACCAGGCAGAACGACCGGCAGACTGCCATTACTCTTCCGTCATGCCCAAATACCTGCTGCTCAAGCACTATCGCGGCGCTCCGGCGGCGGTCAACGACGTGCCGATGGACCAATGGGCCCCGGACGAGATCACGGCGCACGTGAAGTACATGAGGGACTTCGCGGCCCGGCTCGTCGAGACCGGCGAGTTCGTCGAAGAGCGGGCTCTCGCCCCCGAAGGCACCTTCGTCCGGTACGACGGCGAGGGCAAGCCGCCGGTCACGGACGGACCGTTCGCCGAGACCAAGGACCTCATCGCCGGCTTCATGGTGATCGACGTCGACAGCTACGAACGAGCGCTCGAACTGGCGGGCGAGCTGTCGGCCGCTCCGGGAGCGGGCGGGAAGCCGATCCACGAGTGGCTCGAACTGCGTCCGATGTGGGGCGAGCCGCTCGTCATCACGGAGTGAACACCGAGCTGGACGAGGCCCTGCTCCGGAGCCTCACGCCGAACGTCCTCGGGATCCTCGTCCGCCGCGGAGCCGACTTCGCGGCGGCCGAGGACGCCGTGCAGGAAGCGCTGATCGAGGCTGTCCGCGTCTGGCCCGGCGACCGGCCGAAGGACCCGAAAGGCTGGCTCGTCACCGTCGCCTGGCGCAAGTTCCTCGACATGGCCCGGTCGGACGCCGCCCGGCGCCGTCGCGAGGATCTCGTCGACGACGAGCCCACCCCCGGGCCCACCCCCGCGGTGGACGACACGCTGCAGCTCTACTTCCTGTGCGCCCACCCGTCGCTGACGCCGTCTTCGGCGGTCGCGCTCACGCTGCGCGCCGTCGGGGGACTGACCACCCGCCAGATCGCCCAGGCGTACCTGGTGCCCGAGGCGACCATGGCGCAGCGCATCAGCCGGGCCAAGCGCACCGTCTCCGGAGTGCGTTTCGACCAGGCGGGCGACGTCGCCACCGTGCTCCGCGTGCTCTACCTGGTGTTCAACGAGGGCTACTCCGGCGACGTCGACCTCGCCGCCGAAGCGATCCGGCTCACCCGGCGGCTCTCGGCCTCGATCGACCACCCCGAGGTCGCGGGGCTGCTCGCCCTCATGCTGCTCCACCACGCCCGGCGCGCCGCCAGGACGGTGTCCGGCGGCGACCTGGTGCCGCTCGCCGAGCAGGACCGGGGGAAATGGGACACGCGCCTGATCGCCGAGGGCGTCGAGATCCTGCAAGCGGCACTGGCCCGCGACAGGCTGGGCGAGTTCCAGGCGCAGGCCGCCATCGCGGCGCTCCACGCGGACGCGCCCACCGCCGAGGAGACCGACTGGGCGCAGATCGTCGAGTGGTACGACGAGCTCGCGCGACTGACCGGCAGCCCGGTCGTCCGGCTCAACCGCGCGGTGGCCGTCGGCGAGGCGGACGGACCGCGCGCGGGGCTCGCCGCGCTCGCGGAACTCGACGATTCACTGCCGAGGTACGCGGCGGTGGCGGCGTACCTCCATGAGCGCGACGGCGACCTGGTGACAGCGGCACGGCTGTACAGCGAGGCGGCGGGGAAAGCGGCCAACCTGGCCGAGCGCGCCCACCTGACGCGTCAAGCAGCGCGGATCAACGCCCTCAAGAAGTGATCGGCGGCAGGCGCGGGAGGCCGTCGATCTCCGACAGATGATCCAGCACGCGTCCGAAAGCCTGCCCCAGCACCTGCTGCTCTTCGGGACTCAGCAGGTCGATCAGATGCTCCCGGACACCCTCGACGTGCGTCGGCGCGGCCCTCTCCAGCAGTTCCGTGCCGCTTCCGGTCATCTCCGCGACGACGCCGCGTTTGTCCGCCGGGTCCCGGGTGCGGCGGATGAGGCCCTCGGCCTCCAGCCGGACCATCTGGTGCGAAAGCCTGCTCTTGGTCGAGCCGAGCATGCTCGCCAGCTCCGTCATCCGCATCCGCCTGTCGGGCTGGAGCGAAAGGCAGACCAGGACCTCGTAGTCGGCGAGGGTGACGTCGTGACGCTCGGAGAGTTCGCGATGCAGGCGCTGTCGCAGCCGCATGGTGGCGACGATGTACGAGCGCCAAGCGACCATCTCGGACGCGGACAGCCAGCGCACTTCCTTCTGCTCCACCGCCATCCACGCAGAGTAGAGCGTTGATCGCACAAGGCGCAGACCCACCGGCCACTTTTCGGCCCTTGAAAAATCCGGCGCCACATTCGCCCGAAGGAGGGTTACGAAAAGGTTGAGACTCGACGCGAAAAGGCGCATTCTGCTTGTCATCGGATGGTCGGGCAAGTAACAGGCGAACCGACGAAGGGTCGCCGGACCTGCTCCCCAGCCGGGAAGGGTCAGGTGGTGGTATGGCGGGTGATTCTCGCGGTTGACCGCCTGCTGTGTCCCGCGACCGGAACGGAATGGACCGGGTCGGTCGCGACTGTGAACAGCGACGAGCGCGGGCATCTCCAAGATGCGCTCGACAATTCTCGCGCATTCGGCGTCACTCCGTCCTGTTTCGGGTTCGCGGCCTCTTCGACCGCCTCGGCAGTGCCCGGCGCCGGCCCGGTGATCGCGGCCAACCGGCGATCAGAACAAGACAACCTCGGTAGTCCTGGGTGCGGCCACTCGAAGTGGCCGCACCCAGGCATATCCGGGACCTTCCGGCTACGCTTTCCCCGTGCGATTCGACGAAGGCGCGGGCCTGGACACCTCCGAAGTCGAGGACCTGCGCGGCGGCGGTGGAGGCGGCGGTATCGGCGGCCGGGTGGCACTCGGCGGCGGCGGGCTCAGTGTGGTCGGCCTCGTCATCTACTTCCTCATCTCCCAGTTCGGCGGCGTGAGCCTGAACCCGTCCTCGGGCGGGCTCGGCGGCCTGGGCGGCGTGGGCTCCGGGCAGCAGATGGACAACACGTCGCTCTCCCAGGAGTGCAAGACCGGCGCGGACGCGAACCGGAACCACGACTGCGCGATCGTCGCCATCATCAACTCGATCCAGGATTACTGGGGGCAGGAGTTCCAGCGGTCCGGGTCGACCTATCGCAAGGCCGTCACCAACTTCTTCAACGGCGGCGTGAACACGGCCTGCGGCAACGCGACTTCGGACGTCGGGCCGTTCTACTGCCCCGGCGACTCCGAGGTCTACATCGACCTCGGTTTCTTCAACGAACTCCGCACCCGGTTCGGCGCCCAGGGCGGGCCGTTCGCGGAGGCGTACGTGCTGGCCCACGAATACGGCCACCACGTGCAGAACCTCACCGGAGTGTCGAAAAAGGGCACCGGGAGCGGGCCGACGTCGGGTTCGGTGCGGCTCGAACTGCAGGCCGACTGCTACGCCGGCGTCTGGGCGAACCACGCCACGACCACCCCGACCGAGACCGGGCGGCCGCTGATCAGCGAGATCAGCCAGGAGGACGTCAACTCCGCGCTGGACACCGCTTCGCGGATCGGCGACGACTACATCCAGTCGAAACTCGGCGGCGGCCGGGTCGACGAGTCGAAGTTCAGCCACGGCACTTCGGCGCAGCGGAAGAAGTGGTTCACCACCGGCTTCCAGACCGGCGAACCGGCGCGATGCGACACCTTCGCGACCAACAGCCTGGGCTGAGTCCTTCCCCCAGAGACGCAATGAAGGGGCCTTTCATCGCAAATTTTGCGATGAAAGGCCCCTTCATTGCACTTGAGGGAGCTACTACGCGGCGACAGCGCCGTGGTGGTCGTCAGCCTGGACGGAAGCCGTCAGGCTCCGCTGCTGGGACCGCTCGGTCGCGCGAAGGGCCTTCGTCTTCGTGGCCGAGCTACCCGACACACCGTTGATGTTCGCGGTGCTGGTCGCGTACACACCCAGCGCCCAGGCGACGGTGTCGGAGTTGCGGTCGAGCGCGACGCGGTCGACGTTGCCGAGGTTGTCGCAGGCCTGGTGATAGCACTTGTCGTAAGGAACGTCGGCGCTGCCGCCCCACTTCGCCGCCTGCGCCGCGGTCTTCACGCCTTCGGCACCGGTGAACAGGCCACCGGCCGGGATGCCGACCGCGATGAACCGGCCGTAGTCGGAACGACCGGTGAAGTCCGTGCCCTCGACCGGGACACCCTTGCCCTTCTCGAGGTAGTCCACGAGGGTCTGCTCGAGCTGCGCGGAACCGTACGGGCCGGCGCCCGCGCCGACACCGTCGGAGTTGTCACCGTCGTAGGCGAAGTACGCCGCGTTCGGCGAGCCGATCATGTCGTAGTTCAGGTACAGCGCGATGTCGAGCTGCTGCTCGAAGCTCAGCGAGTTGACGTAGTGGGTCGAGCCGACGAGCCCGAACTCCTCGGCGCTCCACCAGCCGAAGCGGACGGCGTTGTTGGCCTTGGGCTTGCTGCCCAGCTGCAGCGCGGTCTCCAGCAGTGCGGCGGAACCGGTGCCGTTGTCGTTGATGCCGGGGCCCTCGGTGACGCTGTCGAGGTGGGCGCCGAGCATCACGACGTTGTCCTTGCGACCGGTCTTGGTCTCGGCGATGACGTTGTAGCTGGTCCGCGCCTCCTGGAAGGCGCGCAGGTCGAGGGTGACCGAGGAGCCGGCCTTGGTGGCGAGCGCCTGGCCGTCGGCCTGGGTGATGCCGCCGGTCGGGATCTTGGCCGCGGCCGGGTCGCCCAGCGTGCCGTTGACCGGGCCCGGGACGTTGTTGTAGATGATCGCGCCGATGGCGCCCGCCTCGGCGGCCGTCGCCTGCTTCTGCGCGAAGGAGCAGCCACCGCGCTGGATCAGCGCGATCTTGCCGGTGACCCCGCCGGCGTAGTCGGCCGCTTCACAGCCGCTGGTGTCGTCGACCGGGACCACCGCGAGCGGGGCGGTGATTCCACCGACGGGCGTCGACGGGCTGTAGGACATGATGATGATCGGGACGTCGGCGCCCGCGACAGTCAGCTTCTCCGCGAGGGTCTCCGCGTAGGTGAACGGGAACTCCTGCCGCGTGACCGTGAAGCCCGCCTGCTCCAGCTTCGTGGCGACATACTCCGCGGACTTCTTGTGGCCCTCGGTGCTGGCGGCGCGACGGCCACCGTTCGCGTCCGAGATCCGCTGCAGAGCGATCAGGTGCCGGTTGACGTTGTTCACGTCGACCTTGTTGACGAGCTGCTTGGCCAGCGCGGGGCCGTCGAGCCCGGTCGCGGCCGTCGCAGCGGGAGCCATTCCGACCGTGAGCGCGGTGGTGGCCGCCACCACGATCGAGGGAACAATGCTTCTTCGCGAATATGACATAAGCGTCACCTTCGTGTGGTTTGCGCCACAGGTCAACCGACGTTCGGCGGACTTTACGACACCGGGATAGGGTCGTTTGTATGTACGCGATCACCATCCGTGAGCCCGGCGATCCCGATGTTCTCGAATGGACCAAGGTCCCGGATCCCGTGGCAGGCGAAGGCGAAGTGGTCATCGATGTCGCCGCGAGCGCCGTCAACCGCGCTGACCTGCTGCAACGTCAAGGTCATTACCCGCCTCCGCCGGGCGCCAGCGAAATCCTCGGACTCGAATGTTCGGGCACGGTCGCCGAAATCGGCGAAGGCGTCGAAGGATGGCGAATCGGCGACGAAGTTTGTGCTTTGCTCGCCGGTGGCGGCTACGGGGAAAAGGTCGCTGTCCCGGCCGGACAACTGCTTCCGCTTCCCGCCGAAGTCGAATTGCTCGCGGCCGCCGGACTGCCGGAAGTCGCGTGCACGGTTTGGGCGAATGTGGTGATGCACGGCAAATTGTCCGAAGGCGAGGTTCTGCTCGTCCACGGCGGTGCCGGCGGGATCGGCACGCACGCGATCCAGGTCGCCAAGGCGCTCGGCGCGACGGTCGCGGTGACCGCGGGCTCGCCAGCGCGGCTGGAGAGCTGCCGCCAGCTCGGCGCCGACATCGCGATCAACTACAAGGAGCAGGATTTCGTCGAGGTGCTGCGAGCCGAGACCGGCGGCGCGAACGTCATCCTCGACAACATGGGCGCCAAGTACCTCGACCGCAACATCGACGCGCTGGCCATGGACGGCAGGCTCGTGATCATCGGCATGCAGGGCGGCGTCAAGGGTGAGCTCAACATCGGCAAGCTGATGACCAAACGCGCGAGCCTGTACGGCGCGGGACTGCGTTCGCGGCCGCTGGAGCAGAAGGCGGCGATCGTCGCCGACGTCCGCGAGCGGCTGTGGCCGTTGGTGGAGCAGGGTTCGGTGAAGCCGATCGTCGGTCAGGTCGTCCCGATGGCCGAAGCCGCGGCCGCGCACCGCGCGCTCGAAGACGGCACGGTTTTCGGCAAGGTCTTGTTGGCGGCGAAGTCCTAGCGGATCTCTTCCAGCACCCGGACGAGCTGGTTGACCTCGAAGACGTTCGAGTAGTGCGCGAGTCCGATGCGGACGGCGCCGCCGACTTCGGCGGCGCCGAGTGACCCGAAGACCCCGCTCGTGCCGTCGTCGGCGAAGGCGCAGAGCCCCTGGGACGCCAGGTATTCGGCGACCTCGGGCGCCTTCTTGCCCGCGACGGCGAACGCGAGCGCGGGGATCCTGCGCATGGCGTCGCCGATGACCATGACGTGCCGCAGCGAACGGAGTTCCGTGGACAGCTGCGCCAGAAGTCCCGCGTGGTACGACTTCGCCGAACCCAGCGATGTCACCAGCTTCTCGCGCCGCGAGCCCATCGCGGCGTCGTCCAAACCGGCCAGATAGTCGATCGACGCGATCAGCCCGGCCAGCAACGGGTACGCGTGCGGCCCCAGTTCCATCCGGGCCGGACCGCGCGCGGCCGGATCGAGCGAGACCGACGGCAGGCGTTCGAGCAGTTCGGGATCGCGGAAGACCAGCGCTCCCACCGACGGCCCACCCCAGGCCTGCGCCGAGACCACCATCACGTCGGCGCCGAGCGCGTTGAGGTCGAGCGGCACGAACGGCGCCGCGTACGTCGCGTCGACGACGACCAGCGCGCCGACGCGTTTGGCGAACTCGATGACCGTCGGGACGTCGGGCCGGGTGCCGACCGAGCCGGACGCCAGCGTGACCGCGACGGCCTTGGTACGCGCGGAGACGAGACTCTCGTATTGCCAGGCGGGCAGCTCGCAGGTCTCGATGTCGATCTCGCCCCAGCGAACGACCGCGCCGACCCGTTTCGCCGCACGGCGCCACGGCGCGAGGTTGGCCTCCTCGTCGAGCCGGGAGACGACGACCTCGTCGCCGATCGTCCAGCGATCGGCCATCGCGTCGACGAGACGGCGGATGAGGTCGGGCGCGTTGGGTCCGAGCACGACTCCGGCCGGATCGGCGCCGACCAGGTCGGCGACCGCCCGGCGAGCGGCCGTGACAATGCTTTCCGCACGCTGGGAGGCCGGAAACGCTCCACCCGGCCCGGACACCGGAGCGCGCATGGCCGTGGATACGGCCGAAGCGACCTGTTCAGGTACGAGCATTCCGGCGGCGCCGTCGAAGTGAATCCAGCCGTCACCCAGCGCGGGAAACAACCCACGGATACGAGCGACGTCGAACGCCATGTGGACACCGTACGGACGTGCGGTTTGGCGCTTTACCCGGGGTTGGGTGCCCGACCACGGGGCGCGACGATTCCCGCTACGCTCGGAGACGGAGCCGAAAACCACACTGCGCTTCGTACCCGACGTAGGCCAGGATGGAGCACATGACCGACCCAGCTTCCCGTGAATCGAACACCCCCGGTGACGGCGGCGGAGACTCCTCACCCCACGTGGTGGTCGTCGGTCCCGACGGCACTCCGGTCGGCACCGCACGTATCGCCTCCCCCGGCTCCGGCGAGGAGACGCCTCAGGAGGAGTCGCTCGGCGATCTCGTCGAAGAACCCGCCAAGGTGATGCGCATCGGCACGATGATCAAACAGCTGCTGGAGGAGGTCCGCGCCGCGCCGCTGGACGACGCCAGCCGCACCCGCGTGCGCGAGATCCACCAGACCTCGATCCGTGAGCTGGAGCAGGCGCTGGCGCCGGAGCTGCAGGACGAGCTGGAGCGGCTGGTGCGCCCGTTCACCGAGAACTCGACGCCGTCCGATGCCGAGCTGCGGATCGCGCAGGCGCAGCTGGTCGGCTGGCTGGAAGGGTTGTTCAGCGGCATCCAGACCGCGCTGTTCGCGCAGCAGATGGCCGCGCGGGTGCAGCTGGAACAGATGCGGCGCGGGCTCCCTGCTGGTCCTTCCGCGGGCGGTGCCCTGGGCGGGCACGGGGCAGGCGGCGAGTCGCACGGGCCGGGCCAGTACCTCTGACCCCTCGCGTCAGCGCAGCGGGCGGAAGAACGTCCGCAGGTCGCCGATGAGCAGGTCCGGCACCTCCAGCCCGGGGAAGTGACCTCCTCGGTCCGGAGTCGACCAGTGCACGATGTTGTCGGTGCGCTCCGCGAGGTGCCGGATCGGGAGTCCGGTGTCCTTCGGGAACACGGCCACCCCGGTGGGCACTGTGGACTCCGGCGGCTCCTCGCCCCAAGCCGGGCCCAGCGCTGCGTAGATCCGCGAAGACGAGTTCGCCGTGCCGGTGAGCCAGTAGAGCATCACGCTGGTGAGCAGATCGTCACGATCGATCGCGTCTTCCGGGACGTCACGCGAGTCCGAATAGGACTTGAACTTCTCCACCAGCCAGCCGAGCTGCCCGGCCGGTGAGTCGGTGAGCCCGTAGGCAAGCGTTTGCGGTTTGGTCGCCTGGATCATCGCGTAGCCCAGCTCGCCGGTCCGGAACTCCCGCCCGCGCGCCAGCGCCGCCTCACCCCGCGCGAGTTCGCCGCCGGTGAGCCCGGCGAGATCGGCCTCGCTCCGGGGTACCGCGTGCGGCAGCATCGTCAGATGCGCGCCGATCACCCGCTCCGGACACCGGACGCCCACCTCACGCGACACGATCGCGCCCCAGTCGCCGCCGTGCAGCCCGAACCGCTCGTACCCGAGCCGCGACAACAGCACCGCCCAGGCGTCCGCGGTCCGGCCGGAACCCCAGTCCGCCTCGATCGTCGGCCCGGAGAAGCCGAAGCCGGGCAGCGACGGCACGATGACGTGGAACGCGTCCCCGGGGTCGCCGCCGTACGCGCGCGGGTCCGAGAGGGGTCCGATGACGTCGAGGAATTCCACAATGGACCCCGGCCAGCCGTGCGTGAGCACAAGCGGGATCGCGTCCGGCTCCGGTGACCGCGCGTGCAGGAAGTGGACGTTCGCGCCATCGATGTTCGTGAGGAAGCCGGGGAAACCGTTGAGGCGTTCCTCGTGGGCGCGCCAGTCGTAGCGGAGCCGCCAGTACTCGGCGAGCTCCTGTAGGTACCCGAGCGGTGTCCCGAGCCCCCAGCCGACGCCGTCGATCTCGTCCGGCCAGCGCGTGTTCGCCAGGCGGGCGGCGAGGTCGTCGAGGTCGTGCTGGGGGACGGCGATCGTGAACGGCGTGATTTCGTCGGTCATGCGGACGACGGTAGGGAGGATCGAGGACAACCGCGTTCCTAAAGCGCTTCCAGTCGGTCCAGCACGCGGTCCACCCCACGGCCGTCCACAACGGACGCCGCGGTCTTCGAAAACCGTCGCTGCGTCTCCGCGTCCAGCAGCAAGGCCCGCAACGTCTCGACGGCGTCGCCATCCAGCGCCGCCGCGCTCCCCAGCCCTGCCGCCAGCCCGAGGTCCAGTGCGCCCCGGTATCCGGTCTCCTGGTTGTCGACCAGCTGCACGACGCCGGTCGGCACGCCGAGGCAGCACAGTTCCAGCAGCGTGACGCCGGCCGCGCTCACCGCCACGTCCGTCTCCACGAGCAGATCCAGCAGTCCCGGCCCAGGTGGTGCGACGCGGAATTCCTGTCCTGGCAGCGCTTCCGGCACAACGGGTTCACCGCGTACGAGGACATCGGCGACGAACGGCAGTTCCGTGTCGCGCAAGGCGTGCAGCAACGCGCTGACCGTCCCGGCCCACTCGGTCCCACCGCCGAGCACCACGGTCACGTGAGGCCGCTCCGCGCCTTCACGACCGAGGCGCTTCTCCCGCGCATCCCGGACGACGTCCCGCATCGGCGCGTAAGCCACGCCCCTGAGCAAAGCGCCGGAGCCGTCGTCAGGCCTCGGCGCCGGGGCGAAACCGCAGTCGACGACGAGGTCCGCCGCACGCCTGCCGAACACGTCGTCCTCGATGGACACCAGGAGCGCGCCGGCGGCGTTGACCTCTTCACGCAGCTCACCGAGGCCGTAGTGATCGACGACCACCACGTCGAAGCCGTCGAACGGCACGGACGGCACCACCGGAACCGACAACTCACCGAACCGGGCGGCCAGCCATTCGGCGTTGTCCACCTGGCCCGAGAAAACGACCTCCCAGCCTCGCGCGACCGCGCGTTCGGCATAGGCGACCATGCGCGAGACATGGCCCGCGCCGATTGTCCCGGAGGCGTCGGCCCGCAGCATCAGCCTCGTCACCTGGCCACCTTCTTCTGCTCGACGTGCCGGTTGAGCGTCGCGAGATCGGGCCGTGAACGCAGCACCGCGACCACCTCGCGCCAATCGCCGACACGGTCCCCCAGCTCCGCCACGACGCCTTCGATGACCGACCAGTCCTCGACGGTGTCCAAGGTCACGCGGAGGTCGTCGGCGGGCGGGCTCACCACGACGCCGGAGCACGAGTACCTCTCCGGACGCGAGTAGATGCCTGAAGTCACGTGCTCCCGATCGGCGCCGCGGGCGGTTTCGACCTGCTCGGCCAGCACCTCCGCGCGCACGAGTTCCGCGTCGAAACCTCGGGGCAGCGTGCGCACGAGGGTCGTGCTCAAGTAGTCCAGCGACGGCCGTGCCCGCCACAGCGTGACGAGTTGCCCGATCAGCTCAGGGTCCAGCAGCGGGCAGTCCGCGGTGAGCCGCACCACGGCGTCGGCCGGGTACGACTCGACAGCCACCGCGAAGCGCGCGAGGACGTCGTCGAGCGGGCCTCTGGCGACCAGGGCACCGTGCCGGACGGCCTCTTCGGCCACCTCGTCGTCGTCAGCCTCCGTCGAGGTCGCGACCACGACGTTGTCGATTCCCGGCGAAGCCGCGGCGGCGCGGACGACCCAGCCGAGGACACTCCGGCCCGCCAGCGGGCGGAGCACTTTGCCAGGTAACCGGGTGGACGACGCACGCGCCTGGATGACGGCGTTGACCACGTGGGCCCCGGGGTCTGGATCCATGGGTGACATGATGTCGTGCGGCAGCAGCACCGAAACGCGGAGGTCAACGATGTCCGAGCTGGATGGCTCCAGCATCCTGCTCACCGGCGGGACCGGTTCGTTCGGCAAGGCGTTCATCACCTACGCACTGGCCGAGCTGAACCCGCGACGGCTGGTCGTGCTCTCCCGCGACGAGCTCAAGCAGTACGAAGCCCGGCAGCAGTTCGACAACGACCCGAGGCTGCGCTGGTTCATCGGCGACATCCGGGACCGTCGCCGCCTCGAGCGCGCGATGCACGGAGTCGACTACGTGGTGCACGCCGCCGCACTCAAGCAGGTCGACACGGGCGAGTACAACCCGTTCGAATTCGTGCAGACCAACGTCGTCGGCTCGCAGAACGTCATCGAAGCCGCGATCGACACGGGCGTGAAGAAGGTCGTCGCGCTGTCGACGGACAAGGCGTCCAGCCCGATCAACCTCTACGGCGCCACGAAGCTGTGCGCCGACCGGATGTTCATCAGCGCGAACCACTACGCCGCGACGCATCCGACCAGGTTCTCCGTGGTCCGCTACGGCAACGTGATGGGCTCGCGCGGCAGTGTGATCCCGTTCTTCCGCGCGCTCGCGGCCAAGGGTGAGTCGCTGCCGATCACGCACAAGGAGATGACCCGTTTCTGGATCACGCTCCCGCAGGCCGTGCAGTTCGTGGTCGACTCCTTCGACCAGATGAACGGCGGCGAGCTGTACGTGCCGCGGATTCCCAGCATGCGGCTGGTCGAGCTCGCGCAGGCGATCGCGCCCGGTTCGCCGATGCACGAGGTCGGCATCCGTCCCGGCGAGAAGCTGCACGAAGAGATGATCGCCCCCGACGACGCCCGCCGGACCGTGCAGCTGAGCGACCGTTACGTCGTGCAGCCGCACATCGCGGGCTGGGGTTACGAGGCGCCGTCGGACGGCAAGGCGGTGCCGGAAAACTTCGCGTATCGGTCGGACACGAACGACCTGTGGCTCGACGCGGACGAGCTGCGCGACCTGGTCGAGCAGTATGGGTGACTTCCTGCCCTACGGCCGTCAGTCCGTTTCGGACGAGGACATCGCGGCCGTCACCGAGGTGCTGCGCGGCGACTGGCTGACCACCGGCCCCGCCGTCACGCGCTTCGAAGAGGACCTCGCCGAGCACACCGGCGGCACGCCCGCGGTGGCCGTCACCTCGGGAACGGCAGCGCTGCACGTCGCGTACGCGGCGGCCGGGATCGGCCCTGGTGACGAGGTCGTCACCTCGCCGATGACGTTCGTCGCCACCGCCGCGACGGCCGCGCTGCTCGGCGGCAAGGTGGTGTTCGCCGATGTCGAGGCGCACACCGGCAACCTCGACCCGGCGGCGGCTTCGGCCGCTGTCACCGCGCGGACCAAGGTCGTCGCGGCCGTGGACTACGCCGGCCACCCGGCGGAACTGGACGAACTCGGCCGCATCGCCCACGACAACGGCGCCTTGCTGCTGGAGGACGCCGCGCATTCCGTCGGTGGGAGCTGGCAGGGCAGGCCGGTCGGCTCGCTCGCCGACCTCACCACGTTCTCCTTCTTCCCGACCAAGAACCTCACCACGGCCGAAGGCGGCGCGGTGGTCGCCACTTCGGACGAACTGCTGGGTCGCGCCCGAGGCTTCCGCAATCACGGGCTGGTGCGGGACAAGGCGGCGCAGCGTTATCCGGACGAGGGCGCGTGGCATCAGGAGGTGCACGAGTTCGGCCTCAACTACCGCTTGCCGGATGTGTTGTGCGCCTTGGGAAGCAGCCAGCTGCGCAGGCTCGCCGAGTTCAAGAAGCGGCGCGCGGAGATCCACGCGCGCTACACCGCAGCACTGTCCTCTTTGGACGGCGTACTGACGCCCGCGGTGCGCGAAGGCGCGGACCCGGTGTGGCACCTGTACCCGCTGCGAGTCCTCGAAGGACGCCGTCGCGCGCTGTTCGATCACCTGCGTAGCAAGGGAATCGGCGTTCAGGTCAACTACATCCCCGCGTACTGGCACCCGGTGTTCGAGGATCTCGGATACCAGCGCGGGATGTGTCCCAACGCGGAGCTGTACTACAGCCAGGAGCTTTCGCTGCCGCTGTTCCCGGCGCTGACCGACGCCGACGTGAACCGCGTCATCGACGAGGTCCACGGGTTCTTCGGCTAGGTGACTGAAGGGGACCAAAGCCGCGTAAGACGCGGTGAAGGGCGCTTTCGTCGCATCGCATGCGGCGAAAGTCCCCTTCAGCCCCTCGCTAGATCAGGCCCCAGGTGAGCGCAGTGCCCTTCGGGACGTCGGAGGAAAACGTACGGCCGAGCACGTTCACGATTTCGGCCGGCGCCAACCCACCGGCGGGCCGGATCGAGCGGACGTTCTCCCGCGTCACGGTATCCCCTGCGCGTACATCCTCGACGACGTAAAGGGAACGGCGGAACCGCAGGCCTTCCTTCTCGCTTTCACGTGGCCCGATCACCGCGGCGCCCAGCGCCTCCCACGCGCGGTGCGATTCGGTGACCAGCGCGGCCAGTTCGGCGGGCTCCAGGGAGAACTCCGAGTCGACGCCACCGTCGTTCCTGGCCAGCGTCACGTGCTTCTCGATGGCGACGGCGCCGAGCGCGACGGCGGCCAGCGGGGCGCCGATGCCGGGCGTGTGGTCCGACAGGCCGACGAGCGTCCCGGTCACGCCCGCCAGGACGGGCAGGCCACGCAGGTTGCTCTCGGCGGGCGACGCCGGGTAACTGGCGGTGCAGCCGAGCACGACGATCTGGTCGTTGCCCGCCTCACGCGCGGTCCGCACCGCCGCGTCGATCTCGGCGACGCTGGCCATCCCGGTCGAGATGATCAGCGGTTTGCCGGTCTTCGCGCACAGTTCGATCAGCGGCAGGTCGACGATCTCCGACGACGCGATCTTGTACGCGGGCGCGTCCAGCGACTCCAGCAGGTCGACCGCGGTGGGGTCGAACGGGCTGGAGAAGATCTCGAGGCCGTGGGCGCGGGCGCGCTCGAACAGCGGCTCGTGCCATTCCCACGGGGTGTGGGCGCGCTCGTAGAGCTTGTAAAGGTTCTCGCCACCCCACAGCGAATGCGAGTCGCCGATCCGGAAGTCCGGGGTGTCCACGTCGATGGTGATCGTGTCCGGCCGATAGGTCTGCAGCTTGACCGCCTGCGCGCCGGTTTCGGCGATCGCGTCGACGATCTCCAATGCCCGGCCGAGGTCACCGTTGTGGTTACCGGACATTTCGGCGATCACGAACGGCGGATGCGCCGTCGAGAGGACATGTGCGCCGATGCGTACCTCGCTGGCGGTCATCGGGGTGGGACTACCTCTTCTTCCTGGTCCGGCGGTCGGCGGCACGCAGTTCGGTCCAGACGACCTCGCGCGGCTCACCGTCGATCTCTCGAACATACCTGCGTGTTTCGGTGAAGCCGAATCGCTTGTGCAGCTGCAGGACCTGCCGGTTGTCCGCGAGCGTCGCACCACCGAGCAGGCTCAGACCGAGTACGTCGAAGCCGTGATCGACGGCGGCACCCTCCAGCTTCAACCAGGCGGGGAGGATTTCCCGGCCGAGGCCCTCGACGTCCAGGTAGAAGTGCCATTCCGCGCTTCCGGCCTCGGGGTCGATGTCGCTGAACAGCACGACACCGGCGGGCACCCCGCCGTGCCGGTAGACGAGTACACGACGGCTCGGGTCCGCGCGGACCGCATCGAACCAGGCGCGGTGTTCCTCGACACCGATCTCGTGCGTGGTGAAACTGACCCGGCGGACCGACGGGTGGTTGCGCCACCGCCGGATCCGGTCGAGATCGTCTTCCCCGGCTTCGACCAGCAGGCCGGTCATTCGCCTGCCGGGACGGTGATGGTGTCTTCCAGACGGCGCAGCCGGTCCTCGTACCGGGCGATACCGGCGAGCCGGACGCGGATCTGAGCGTGCTGGCGCTGGATCTCCTGGATCAGGCTGCGCGCCTCGGCCAGTTCGGGCTTGTCGGCGTGCACCGGCAGCGACAGTGACTCGCGCAGATCCTCCAGCTGGGCCTCCTGGGCCGCGACGCTCGGGATCAGGCGGTCCAGCTCGGCGCGGGTCCAGCGCAGGTCGCCACGCGCGTGCTCGAGGCCGCTCTCGGCGCCGTCGAGCCGGCGGCGGTGGTCCGCGGTGGCGTGTTCGAGATCGTTGACGCGCCCGTTGAGGTCGCGGAGCCGCTCGTCGATCCGGAAGTCGATGAGCCGGGCGATCCGGCCGATCACGCCGCTGCGGAGTTTCTGCACTGCCATGGGGTGTTCCTTCTCGGGGTGGGCTGGCTGGGAGTTCAGCGCAGGAGTTCGGTTTCGCCGGTCTTCGTCCACGAGTCCAGCAGCCTGCCCTCGGCGGCGATCCGGTGTTCGGGTCCGACGATGCAGGAGTCGCCCGCGGCGTGCTCCCAGTGGGTCTGGACCGGGTCGTCGATGAACGAGAAACCGGACAGGACCAGGCTGGCGTGCGGGAACGACGTGCGCGCGATCCAGGCGGCCAGCGTCCCGGTGGTCGACCACAGGCCCTCTTCGCGGCTCGGCAGGCCGAGAGCGTCCGAAAGCGGCAGGACGACCTCGCGGTTCGGCACCGGCACGAAGCCGAGGTCACCGGGCCACCAGCCCGGGATGTCTTCGGGCTCCCAGTGCATCCGGCCCGGCTCGACCAGCAGGTAGAGCCGCTTGCGGTAGTCACGGAAGACATGCTTGGTGGCGCGGACGGCACGGTTGAACACGACCACGTGCACCCGGCTGCCGACGGTCTCGGGGCCACCCGGCTCGTCCACGACGAAGCCGTTCACGCGGATCACGAGGTCACAGGCGTCGATGGCCTTCGCCCGCCGGGGGTCCGGCGGAAGCGGCTGATTCCCGACCACGGCCACCGAACGGGGCTCCGGCCGGTCGGCGTAAGCGGCGAGCAGATTGACCATCAGGCTCGCCTCGCCGAGTGCAGCAGTCATGAGGGCAGAAAATACCAGCACACGCACCGCGTTCGAGTGCGAAGCCATCGGTAGCTTTCCGTGGTCGGGGCGGGGCGTCCCAGGCATCATCGGCCCCATCGGTACCCTCGTTCCCGTGCATGCCACCAGCACGGTTCACGCCGCCGACGGTGCTGCGCCGACCTCGGTTCCGCCGATTTCGGACAGCAAGACCTTCTCGCGCGCGTTCGCCGACATCAAGACCGGTTTCGCCGCCAAAGAGCTGTGGGGACACCTCGGCTGGCAGGACATCAAGCAGCGCTATCGCCGCTCGGTGATCGGCCCGTTCTGGATCACCATCAGCCAGGGTGTCATCGCGCTGGGCCTGGGCCTCCTGTACTCGCAGTTGTTCCACATGCCGACGGCGACTTTCCTGCCCTACATCAGCACCGGGTTCATCATCTGGGGCTTCATCAGCGGCTGCCTGTCCGAGGGCATGGAGACCTTCATCTCCAACGAGGGGCTGATCAAACAGCTCCCGGCGCCGCTGTCGGTCTACGTGCTGCGGACGGTGTGGCGCCAGACCCTGATGCTGATGCACAACCTGATCGTCTATGTGATCGTCATCGCGATCTTCTTCACCTCTCTCAACCACCAGTACTCGCTGAACACCGGCAACTGCAATGAGGGCTTCTCCGGCATCTGCCACCCCGGTATCGGCTGGTACTCCCTCAGCGCGATCCCCGGCTTCTTCATGCTCGCCTTGAACGCCGGCTGGGTCACCCTGCTACTGGGCATCATCTCGACCCGCTACCGCGACATCCCGCAGGTGATCAGTTCGGTCATCCAGCTGCTGTTCTACCTGACGCCGATCGTGTGGCCGATCGACCAGCTCATGGCGGGTGGCGCGCGGGTCGACTCCTCGTGGGCGCTGCCGTTCGTCCACGGGAACCCGTTGTTCCACTTCATCCAGATCGTGCGCGCACCGCTGATCGGACAGGCTGTCAGCATCAACAGCTGGTACGTGGTGCTCGGCTTCACCGTCATCGGATGGATCCTCGCGCTGGTCGCGATGCGCAATTACCGTTCCCGCGTCTCTTATTGGGTGTGACAGATGGTCAGCATTGATGTGCACAACGCCTACGTCGACTTCCCCATCTTCGACGCGAAGACCCGCTCCATGAAGAAGAAGGTGCTGGGCAAGGTCGGCGGAAAGATCGGCACCGAGACCAAGGTGCCGATCATCGAGGCCCTCCACGACGTGACGCTCCAGCTGAAGGAAGGCGACCGCGTCGGCCTCGTCGGCCACAACGGCGCCGGGAAGTCGACACTGCTGCGGCTGCTGTCCGGCATCTACGAGCCCACCCGCGGCTCGGCGAAGATCTCCGGCAAGATCGCGCCGGTCTTCGACCTCGGCATCGGGATGGACCCGGAGATCTCCGGGCTGGAGAACATCATCATCCGCGGCCTGTTCCTCGGGATGACCGCGAAGCAGATGGAAGCCCGCGTCGACGACATCGCGGAGTTCACCGAACTCGGCGACTACCTGCAGATGCCGCTGCGGACGTACTCGACCGGTATGCGGGTGCGCCTGGCCTTGGGCGTGGTCACCTCGATCGACCCTGAGATCCTGATCCTCGACGAGGGCATCGGCGCGGTCGACGCGGCGTTCCTCAACAAGGCGAAGGACCGGCTGAAAGCGCTGGTGAAGCGGTCGGGCATCCTGGTGTTCGCCAGCCACTCGGACGAGTTCCTCTTCGAGCTCTGCGACTCCGCCATCTGGATGGACGAGGGGCACGTCAAGCAGCGCGGTTCGCTGCGCGACGTGCTCACCGGCTACAAGGGGCGCGACCCGTTCGAGAACATGAGCAAGGAGACGCTGGAGCGGTTCGGTATCGAGCCCGAGCCGGTGGCGACGACGAACGGCGGTCAAGGATGACCAGCGAGACCCGGCAGTTGCCCGAAGGCGCCGTCGTCGGCGTCGTCGTCACACGCCATCGGCGGGAACTGCTCGCGGACTCGCTCAAGGTGATCGCCGCGCAGACGCGCCCGGTCGACCACCTCGTCGTGGTCGACAACGGGCCGGACAAGTCGGCGCGCGACATCGTCGAGAACTACCCGCTTCCGTTCACGTACCTGCCTTCGCACCGCAACCTCGGCGGCGCGGGCGGGTTCGCGCTCGGCATGCTGCACGCGCTCTCGCTGGGCGCGGACTGGATCTGGCTGGCCGACGACGACGGCCGTCCCGCCGACGAGAACGTCCTCGCGATCCTGCTGGACGAGGCCGAGAAGCGGGATCTGGCCGAGATCTCCCCCGTGGTTTCCAACATGGACGCGCCGGACAAGCTCGCGTTCCCGTTGCGGCGCGGTCTGACCTGGAAGCGTTCGTCGTCGGAACTGGGCGTCGACTTCCTGCCCGGCATCGCCTCGCTGATGAACGGCGCGTTGTTCCGCGCGTCCACTTTGGACGTCGTCGGCGTGCCGGACCTGCGGCTGTTCTTCCGCGGCGACGAGGTCGAACTGCACCGGCGCCTGGTGCGTTCCGGGCTGCCGTTCGGCACCTCGCTCAAGACCGCGTACCTGCACCCGGACGGCTCGGACGAGTTCAAGCCGATGCTGGGCGGCCGGTTCCACGCGCAGGACCCGGAGAACGAGGTCAAGCGCTACTACACCTATCGCAACCGCGGCTACCTGCTGTCCCAGCCGGGCATGCGCAAGATCGGCGCGCTCGAAGTGGTGCGGTTCGGGCTGTACTTCGTCGGTGTGAAGCGGGATCCGAAGGCGTTCCTGCAGTGGCTCAAGCTGGTTCGCCAGGGCCGCAAGGAGAAGTTCTACCGCTACTGAGATCCACGAAAAGGGGCCCCTCGCTCGCGCGAGGGGCCCCTTTTCGTTCGTCTATTCGCCGATGACCGGCGGCGCGGTGCGCATGTCGGTCCCGAAGACCTCGTCCGGGTCGCCCTCGACGAGGTACGTCGGACGCTGGTGCTCGGTGTCCTCGTCCCCGTCCGCGTGCTGACCGCGGCCACCCATGCCGCCGCCCATACCCGGCCCGCCGCGACCGGCGGCGCCACCGCCGAGACCGCCCATACCGCGACCTGCCGCCGCTTCGGCGGCGCCGATACCACCGGGACGGGCCGCGCCGGACGCGGACCCCGAACCCGGTGTGGAGCCCGAGCCGCCACCGGGGCCGAACCCGCTTCCGCCGCCGCCACGGCCGCTTCGGCTGTTGTACTCCGAGTCGCCCATGCCGCCGCCACCCATCATGGGCGCCATCGGCATGGGGCTCATCGGCATCGCCGTATTGTTGTTGGGGCCCGGCGTGCTGATCGGGGCCGGCCCGTTCTGGAAGCCGGACGGCGTCGTGCCCGACGGGATGCTGCCGGATCCCGTGCTACTGCCGGGGCCGGGCAGGTTGGGCGTGACGTAGCCGCCGCCACCTCCGCCTCCACCACCGCCGCCGTTACCCCCGCCGCCACTGCCGGGCGGGATGTAGGTGTTGCCGGGGTTGCCGGGGCCGGGCGTGTTCGAGTCGGGCGGAACCTGGTAGATACCGGCCCTACCGGTGTCCTCGCTGCCACCGCCCACGCCGAACTTCGGTGGCTCGGCGAACGCCGGCTGCTTCGACGCGGCCTCGTACAGGGCCTTGTCGTAGCTGTGCATGGCGGAGGCGGCCTCGGTGTGCGCCTCCTGGCTGTCCTTCTGCTTCTGGATGGACTTGTCGATGTTCTCGCCCAGGTTGAACGGGTTCGACGTCATCCACCCCCCGACCTCTTCCTTCCAGCTGAAGGGGATCGGTTTGGGCATCGTGTTCTTCACGGTGGACGCCGCGGTGCCCTGGTCGTAGATCGTTTCGGAGGCGAGCTTCGCGTTCTGGGAGTTCGCCTCGGACCACTTGCTGAGGCTCTTGAAGTAGCCCTGCGCGTTGCCCGCCGCGTCGCCTTCCCAGGTGCCCTGTGACGCGGTGACGGCCTTGTCCATGGTCTTCGAGAAGGTGTCGAAGGCCTTGTGCAGATCGTGGTACGCCGTGGAGACCTCGGTGACCTGCTCGACGTTCAGGTTCGTGTTGACGAACTGTTCGAGCTTCTCGTGGTCGTAGCCCTGGTAGTCCGCGTTCGACGGCTCCAGTCCCTCGACGTACTGGACGTCCTTGTTGCTGGTCAGCTGGTCGACGTTCTTGTCGCCGACCTCCTGGGACTGCTGGTGCGCCTTCCCAGAGGCGATGAACTGGTTGACCGCGCCGAACAGCCAGCCGTCACTGGGGTCGACGCCCTCTTGGGCCTTCTGCTGGAAATACGCGTCCCGTGCCGCGGGCGAAAGGTCGGAGACCTGCTGCTCGCTCAGGTTCGGTGTCTTCGTGGTCATCCTGATTCCCCCTTAGCCCTTCGGAAGCTTCGGTTCGACGATGTCGGCGACCTTCTCGGCGATCCCGCAGGCCTTCTCGGTGTCATCGGCGGCGATCAGGACGTCGACCCGCGCCGACGCGGTGAGTTCGAGCGCCATCAGGCATCCTCCCGGAGGCCTGGGTGCGAGTACCGCCTTCCGCCCGTTGACGTTCCCCGTGGTCTTGCCGTTGCCGGAGTCGCTCACCGAGTCGAGCCCCTGGGAGTCACGGACACCGACACCGACCGAGAGGGCTTCCGAGGACGCCTCCGCTTCCTTGGTCAGCGTGCAAAGACGGGCTCCGCCGGCCTCCTCGGACTTCGGGGGCTTGAACGTGCCATAGGACGCCAAGTCCGTCGCGCTGACGAGTGAACACGGGTCGATCGACGCGGTGTCCCCGCCGGACGTGGGTGCGGAACCGGAAGCGCTCGACTGCGCCGGAGGAGCCGACGGCGCGGGGCTGGCGCTTCCCGGCTTTTCGCTGGAGCACGCGGCCAGTACCAGGGCGGCCGCGGCGAGCGGCACCACGTAAAGCTTCTTCATCGTCCCTCAGGTCCGGATCTTGTTGGTGGCGTCGACCGCCCGGTCTTCGACGTCCTTGTACAGTCCGGCCGCCCTGGCCAGCGCCTCGTCGGCGTCCTTGACCACCTGCTCGAACTGCCCGATGATCGCGCTCGCGGAGTTGGCGGACTGGGCGGCGCCCTTGTGGTCGTGGGCGGCGACCGCCTTCGCATACGGGTGGCCACCCAACTGGGGGGCGTCGTTCAGCGCCATGGTCTTGATCTTCAGCGCGCTGAGCTCTTCGGACATGTTGGCGAGCGCTTCACGCAGCGGCTTGACGCCTTCGGCGCTGATCTTGAACCCACCGCTCTTCGCGGCCGCCACCAGCTTCTGGGTCTCCGCGCTTACTTTGGCGATCGCGGCCTGGTTCAGCCCGCCCGCCTCCACGTACTTGGCCGCCGCACCCATGGCGGAGCCCATCGAGAAGTCCGGTGCCGCCTGTCCGCCGTCCGCTTCGAAAGCCATCGCCCGCCCCACTGCATCGTCTGCTCGCCCGTGCGTACCGCCCGGCAGTCTACTAGCCGGGCACTCGGCGCAGCGGTGATTCTCCGATCACCGAAGATCTCCGGAACTGTGACGAAACGGGCGTCACCCCGGTTCCCGATGGTTCAGAACTGCCCTTCGAGCTGGGCATACAGCTGCTGCGCGATCCTGGCGTTGTCGGCGGGAGCGTAGGTCAGCCAGCTTTGCCCGTCGGCCGCCTGGCGCGAGGTCATCATGAACCGGCCCGCTTCGGTGTCGAACCACGCCAGCGGCGGGAAGACCTGGCCGCCGCGGATGAACACGCTGAACTGGCCCACCCGCGTCTTCGGCTTCTCGAAGATCCGCTCCACCTGCCGCTGCTGCGGGTTCGATCCGTGCGACCGGGGCCCGCTGACCTGGGCGAAGGGGTCGTACGCGTCGTCGTTACGAGGACGCTTCGGCGCGCTCACCGGCTTCGCGATGGTGACCGACTGGCCGGGACCCGCCGGGGTGAGCGGCAGCAGATCGACGATCGACGCGACGATCGCGGTCGGCCTGGTCTCCTCGAACACGAGCAGGTTCTCGTCCTGGCGCACGACGACCGCGAACTGCCCGTTCGTCGCCGCCCTCGCGAACAGCTGCTTGTCCTTGTCCATCTGCGCGACCGCCCAGACGGCGAGCTGCGGGTTGACGAACGTGGCGATCGCGAGCTCGACATCCGCGTCGAGCCTGCCGCCGCGCATCATGCCGCGGCCTTCCAGGTCGCGGAAAACGGCCTCACGCACCATCGCGCGCTGATCGGTCGTCGTGCCGATGTGCGGGACCTCGAACGGGACGGGCGCCGGCCCGAACCGGCCGTGTTCGAGCAGGATGTCCACCGCCGCCAGCGACAGCGAGAACGAATGCGGCATCGCCATTTCCCCCCGCGGGTGTCTTGTTCGTCGGGGTCGAACGTAGTCCACGCACCCGGTACGCCCGCAGCGAACCCGCTTGCCCGGCCGCGATCAAGGCTGGTGCCATGGATTCATGGCAGACCAGAAACCCGCGCTCGTCCTCCATCTCGCCGCCGGCGGCGAGCCGCTGCTCTTCGCGCTCACGGTGGAAGAAACCGAACGGCTGACCAAGGATCTCTCGCATTTCGTCCGCACCGGTTCGGTGCAGACGATCCAGACGAAGGACGGCTCCGAGGTGGCGATCAACTTCTCCCACGTCGCCGCCGCCTACATCGACGACCTCAACCGCAAGACGAGAGTGTTCGGCCTCCACTAGCGCCGGGAGAAGAGTTCCCTCGGCTCAGCCGGCCGGACTTGCTTCCCGGACGAGCCACTGGGGGTGTCGTCCGGAGAGTACCGACGTGCTGCCGTTGGCCGCGATCAGCGCGGCGACGATCCCAGCGGGTATCGGGCCAGTCTATGAAGGAATCAGGACACTCAACGCCCCAATTCCTTCATCGACACGACGTGGCGCCGGTCCCGGACCATGATCAACGGAGGATCCGGGACACTCAACGTCCCCGATCCTCCGTTGATCATGGCTGTGCCATTCACGACACCGGAAGCCGCCCCGAGCTACTGCTTACAGCTCGTAAAGCCGCTTCCAGTTGTCCCGCGAGGTCAGCTCGGGCATGGCGCGCTTGTACTGCTCCTGCACCGCCGCGCCTTCCTTGCGAAGCCGCTGGATCACCTTCGCGCCGCGGCGCGCCAGGTCGAACATCTTCGCGCGGTCGTACGAGCGGACCCGCACACCTTCCTGCGAAGCGTCGGTGACGACGGCGGTGTCGAAGGTCGCGACGTGCCACCAGTGGGCTTCGTCGATCGGGATCGCGCCGAGCGAGTGGCGGCTGCGGCCGAGCACCCGGTCGAGGATCCGCTTGATCAGCACCAGACGCTGCATGCTGGGCCGCGGCGCGCTGTTGATGATGCCGATGTCGTTCGACGCGATGCCCGGGACGTCGGTGGCCTTGTGCCGCTTGGTCTCGGGGTACTCGTCGCGGATCCGGCGGATCTCCTTCATCGCGGCGACGCCGCCGTCACGCAGGACCTCCGGCCCCTCGAGGAAGTCCTCGACGGCCTTGATCAGCGTGGCGGACAGGCCGTACTGCATGCCGAGCAGGTACCGGACCAGCTGCGCGATGAGCACGCGCGAGAGCAGGTTCAGGTTGAACGGCGAGTGCAGCGCGGCGGTGATGATCGAGTTCCGCAGGTTGAAGTAGCGGTGCCACTCGTCCCAGTCCTTCCAGTGGAAGTCGGCGTGCCAGACGCCGGCGCCCGGAAGGGTGACCGTGGGGAAGCCGTGCGCGCGGGCGCGGTAGCTGTACTCCGCGTCGTCCCACTGGAAGAAGAACGGCAGCGGGTAGCCCGTGGCCTTGACGACCTCGTACGGGATCAGGCACGACCACCAGCCGTTGTACCCGGCGTCGAGGCGGCGTTCCTGGCGGTTCGGCTTGAGGGTCTCCTCGTCGACGCCGAGCAGGTCGGCGGTCGAGAGCGAGTGCTGGACCGGCTGGCCGGGCTCCAGCGTGTTCAGCCGGGCGTACTCGGCGCCGACGTGCAGCTGGTTCGGGTGCAGCAGGTTCAGCATCTGCCCGCCGACGATGACCGGGTTGACCGTGCGGTTGGAGAACGCGGTCATCCGGATCACCAGATCCGGCTCCAGCAGCACGTCGTCGTCCATGAACAGGACGTTCGCGTGCTCGGTCTCGGTGTGCCCGGCGACCTCGTAGAGGCCGCGGGTGAACCCGCCGGCGCCGCCGAGGTTCGGCTGCTTGATGTAGTGCAGCTTGTCGCCGAGGTCCTTCGCGACCTGCTCGAAGCCGTCGCGCGACTCGACGAGGTCGGTGCCCTGGTCGGCGACGTAGATCGCGTCGAGCGTCTCCAGCGAGGAGACGTCGGCGGCGAGCGCCTGCAGGTTCGACAGGCAGTCGTCGGCCCGGTTCATCGTGCAGATGGTCACCGCGGTCGGGCGGATCTTCTCCGGCGCCTCGACCGTCCAGCGGACCTTCTCGACACGCAGCGACTGGCCGCCCTCGGTCTCGAGGTCCAGCCAGAGCGCGCCGCCGTCGTAGAACTTGTCGAGCTTCGCGGTGAGCGTCACCTTCTGCTGCTTCGCGCCCGCGACGACCTCGGCGGCGACCACGCGGGGGTCGCCCTCGATGTCGGAGGCGCCGACGGACAGCTGGCCGTCACCGGTGACGACGGCTTCGACCTGGACCTCGGTCACGTCGGTCCAGCGCTGCCAGTAGCTCGCGGGGAAGCGCCCGAAATAGGTGTTGCCGGACACCTTCGACGCCGGCTCGATGGCGATGCCCGCGCGCTCGCGCACGGCACTGCCCCATTCGAGCTCGGCGTAGAGGTCCTTGCTGACGATGGGGGCCGGGCCGGCGTAGAGCCCGCGCTGCGCGGTGAGACGGCCCTGCGGGGTGCGTTCCGCGAAGCGGGTGTCGTCGATAGTGCTCACCATGGCGCTCGGGGCCTCTCCGGTGACGGCGGCTTTACCGGGCATGAATCCTCAGTTCTCCTCTGTGCTGGTGGCGATGTCGCGGGGCTCACGGAAGACGACCCACTTGAGCATGACGAAGTTGATCACGGTCGCGGTTGCCTGCGAAACGACCCAGCCGAAGGTGGCCTTCCAGGCCGACTCCGGCAGGACGTGCAGCATCGTGCGGTTGACGCCGACGGCGACGAGGAACGTCACGGCGTACAGAAGTACGAAGCTACCGATCTGACGTGCGCCCTCCTGGCGTCCACCGGCGAAGGTGAACTTACGGTTCAGGAAGAAGGCGGTCGTGGTGCCCACGATGAAGCTGAGGGCGCGGGCGATGTCCACCCACGGCGTCGCGTCCATTCCGAGTGCGCGAAGCCCCTGGTAGACGCCGAAATCGACCAGGGCGCAAAAACCGCCGATGAGGCCGAAGCGGATGAGCTGCCCGAGCAGCCCAGGGGAGGACGGCGCTGCTGCCGTCACGCCGGCTTTCGGGTCGGTCGCCACCACTGCTCTACCTCATAAACTGCTGGGGCTGATGCGCAAAGTGTAGAAGCGAGCACTTCAGGGTCACGTTCCGGGCAGTGTTCGGCGTGGTTACCCTGGTCGGCGTGACCCAAGCACCCAAGACACAGCGACAGTCGCTCATGGGCTGGGCAAGGACGTCGCCGAGCATCGCGGACGTCCTGAGCACCCCCGACGTGGAAGCCATCGCCCGCGCGGTGACGCGGGCCGGGGAACGCGGGGTCATCGCGCGCGGTCTCGGCCGCTCCTACGGCGACCCGGCGCAGAACGCGGGCGGCCTGGTCGTCGACATGACCGCGCTGGACCGCATCCACTCGATCGACCCGGATTCCGGCATCGTCGACCTCGACGCCGGCGTCAGCCTCGACAAGCTGATGCGCGAGGGCCTGCCCTACGGCCTGTGGGTCCCGGTGCTGCCGGGCACGCGCCAGGTGACCATCGGCGGCGCGATCGCCAACGACATCCACGGCAAGAACCACCACTCGGCCGGCAGCTTCGGCAACCACGTGGTGTCGATGGACCTGGTCACCGCCGACGGGCAGGTGCGCACGCTCACGCCGGACGGCCCCGACGCGGAGCTGTTCTGGGCGACCGTGGCCGGCATCGGCCTGACCGGCATCATCGTCCGCGCCAAGATCCGGATGACGAAGACGGAGACGGCCTACTTCAAGGCCGACATCCAGCGCACGGCGAACCTCGACGAGACACTGGCGCTGGTCACCGACGGCTCCGAGGACAACTACACGTACTCGTCCGGCTGGTTCGACTCGATCTCCCGAGGCGCGAAGCTCGGCCGCGCGGCCTTCCAGCGCGGCTCGCTCGCGAAGCTGGACGAACTGCCGCCCAAGCTGCGGGCCGACCCGCTCAAGTTCAACCCGGGCACGCTGGCGACCCTGCCGGACGTGTTCCCGAACGGACTGGCGAACAAGCTGTCGTTCTCCGCGATCGGCGAGCTGTACTACCGCAAGACCGCGAAGAACGCGCGCGAGGTGATCCAGAGCCTGACCGCGTTCTACCACCCGCTCGACCTGTTCGGCGAGTGGAACCGCGCGTACGGCTCCAAGGGTTTCCTGCAGTACCAGTTCAGCACGCCGCTGAACGCGCACGAACCGCTGCGCCGGATCATCCAGAAGGTCGCGGACTCCGGACACGTGTCGTTCCTCAACGTGTTCAAGCAGATGGGCGAGGGCAACGCGGCGCCGCTGTCGTTCCCGCACCCCGGCTGGATGGTCTGCCTCGACTTCCCGATCAAGGACGGGCTGAGCCGGTTCTGCCAGGAACTCGACGAGGACGTGCTCGCGCTCGGCGGCCGCCTGTACACGGCGAAGGACTCGCGCACCTCCGCGGAGAACTTCGCGAAGATGTACCCGCGGCTCGAGGAATGGCGCAAGGTCCGCGCTTCCGTTGACCCCGAAGGCGTTTTCGCCTCTGACATGTCCCGAAGGTTGGAACTGTGATCGACGCTGTGGGCAACCCCCAGTCCCTGCTGCTGCTCGGCGGCACCTCCGACATCGCGCTCGCGATCGCGGAGAAGTACCTGTCCGAGAAGCCCCTCCGGGTCGTGCTGGCCGGACGTCGGTCGCCGCGGCTCGACGCGGCCGCGCAGCGCCTGAAGGACAAGGGCGCCGAAGTGTCCACCGTGGATTTCGACGCCAAGGCCATGGACACCCACCCCGCCGTACTGGACAAGGCGTTCGAGGGCGGCGACATCGACGTCACCGTCGTGGCGTTCGGCCTGCTCGGCGACCAGGAAGAGCTGTGGCAGGACCACGCGAAGGGTGTCGAAGCGGCGACCGTGAACTACACGGCCGCGGTGTCCGTGGGCGTCGCGCTGGCGAACAAGCTCAAGAAGCAGGGGCACGGCAAGGTCATCGCGCTGTCCTCGGTCGCCGGTGAGCGGGTCCGCCGCTCGAACTTCGTCTACGGCTCCTCCAAGGCCGGTTTCGACGGCTTCTACCTGGGTCTCGGCGAAGCGCTGGCGGAGTTCGGCGTGCGGATCACCGTCGTCCGCTCCGGCCAGGTCCGGACCAAGATGACCGAAGGCCTCAAGGACGCCCCGCTGACGGTGGACGCCGAGCAGGTCGCCGAAACCGCCGTCGCCGCCTCGCGCGCCGGCAAGGAACTGGTGTGGTCGCCCGCGCCGTTCCGCCTGGTCATGTCGGCCCTGCGGCACATCCCCCGGCCGATCTTCCGGAAACTGCCGATCTAGGGAACGAGCCCGCTGCTCCATTCGTCTCACCCGGGCACGGACGCCGATCCGTCCCCGGGTTGAGAGGAATAGATGGCTGACCAGGAAGCCAAGCTCGACGCGGCCATCCGGTCGTTTCAGGAGCAGGCCGCCAAAGCCGCGGAACTGAAGGACAAGATCGCCGGGCTGCGCGGATCCGCGCGCAACGCCGACGGCTCGGTGACGGTGACCGTCGCCCCGTCCGGTGCCCTGCTGGGACTCCAGCTGTCCCCCAAGGCGATGAACCGCACGCACACCGCGCTGCAGCAAGAGATCCTCACCGCGATCAGAGAAGCGACGCAGCAGGCGGCGGCCGCGATGCAGCAGACCGTCCAGCCGATCCTCGGCGACCGCGCGGAGCAGTTCAAAGAGGCGTTCAACGCCCACGTCGAACCGCTCGGGCCGAGCGCTCCCCCACCCGCGGAATCCCTCGCCGGACCGGCCGTCCAGCAGCCGGTCCGCACGCCGCGCCCGGCGCGTCCCGCTCCCGCCGACGATGACGACTTCGGCGGCCCGATCCTTCGGAGGGACTCGTGACCGGCTTCGGCGTACAGACGGAAGCGCTCACAGCACACGCGACGGGGTCCAAAGAGGCCTCGGGGAACTTCGGCAGCCTCGCGAGCCTGCTGGAGCAGGCCAGGGTCTCGGACGACTGTTTCGGCCCGCTCGGCGAGCTGATGGCGTTCAAGTACTTCGAGGGGCTGCAAGAGTGCCAGGACCTCGCCGAACAGGCGAGGTCCTTCATGGACCAGATCGCCGACAAGACCACCACCGCGGCGAAGACCTACCTCGACCACAACCAGGGCACCGCCGAGGTCATCACCGGTCTCGGCGCCGGGCTGGACGACGGCGGCAGCGGCCCCGGCAGCCTGAGCGATCTCAACAGCGCCGGCGACTCGGGCCGCAAGGGGTTCTGGGAGCAGAACGGCGGCTACGGCAGCTCGTGGATCAGCACGTCCTCCGACGTCGCCAGGGCGAGCAGCCCGCCGGACGTCGCGATCGCGGCCGTGCACGCGCGGATGGAACAGCTGCAGCTCGTGATGAGCCCCGGCCAGTCCTTTTTGGACAACGGACTCGGCTTCCTGATCGGGATCGTGATCAGCCCGCTGGTCGAGCTGGTGCTGGAGCCCGCGATCGGTGACCCCGAGCAGATGCGCAGCACCGCCAAGGGCTGGGAGCAGACGGCGAAGTGGCTCGACGGCGTCGCCGAGCATGAGCAGAAGCGGGCCGATGGCACCAAGGAGGCTTGGAAGGGCCAGGCCGGCGACGCCTTCCGCGGCCAGATGACCGAGTTCTCGGGTGGTGCCAAGGCGTTCGCGAACGACGTCCGCGGGCTGCAGCAGATCCTGGAGATCGCCGCCGACCTGTTCGACGCGTTCGTCGAGATCGTCATCGACATCATCCAGGAATTGGTGATGGGCCTGATCATCGAGTGGCTGGCCGCGCTGGCCGCCTCGTGGATCACGGCGGGCGCCTCGGTCGGCGCGGCGGGCGCGGCCACGGCCGGTCAGGTCGCGGTGACCGGCGGACGGCTCGGGATGAAGGTCAAGCAGCTGCTCGGCAAGCTCAAGCCGTTGATCGAGAAGCTCGAAGACATCCTGAAGACGCTCCGCAACGGGCCGCTCAAGAAGGTCGTCGAGCGCACCGAAGGCCTGCGCGATGGCAACTGGCTGCAGAAGCGGCTCGCCGACCAGATCGACAAGAACCCCCTCGCCAAGATCGTCACGAAGGCCAACCCGGCGACCGGGGCGTCCAAGACCGCCAACAAGTTCGCGAACCGGTACGGCGTCGGCGGCGAGGGCGCGGACGCGCTCACCACGAACCTCACCGAGGCCGGGCTGCGGGCGATGGGCATGAGCGGCACGACCAGCTTCGGCAAGGCCGCTTTCCGCGGCAGTGCCGGTAACCTGACGGAGCTGGGCGTCGAGCAGGGCGTCAAGTACGGCTACAACGAATCGCAGGATTCGTCGTCGGAAGAAGAGCGCCGCGCGGCGACCGACAGAGGGTTCACGATCGAAGAATGAATCTCGGCTACCCGCTCGGGGCCGCGTCGCAGGCCCTGCCTTCGCTGCACCCCGGCGAACGGTTGCTGTGGGCCGCGTACGGCCGGACGCTGAACTACGACGTGCGCGGCCTCGATCCCTGGGGTGTGCCGAAAAAGAGCGTGCTGGGCAAGATCGGCTCCGGCGCGGCGAACTTCGCCGGTGACATGATCGGCGCGGCATTGGGCGGCGGTGACGACAGCGGCGCGTCGAATCCGCCGTCACCGCAGGTCATCGTGCTCGGCGAGCAGGGCGGCATCGCGCACGCGGCGGTGCGGGAACTGTCCACCAGCGGTTCGCTCTCCCGGCTGTGGGCGCTGACCAGCGCGCGGCTGCTGGTGCTGGAGAAGTTCGTCCCGCCGCCGGAGCCGGAGAAGGCGGGCGAGAAGACGTTCATGTCGAAGGCGATCGGGTTCGGCAAGGGCGTGGTCAAGACCGGCAAGGAGATCGCCGCGATCATGACCACGAAGACGTATGGCGAGAACGCCGAGGGCGTCCCGATCGCGCGGCACGAGATGGTGCCGCGCGCCGAGATCCCGCGCGAGGCGATCGCCGGTTTCGCGGTGGCCGAACACGGCAAGAAGCGGCGCCCGTGTCTTCGCGCGTCCTTTGTGGACGGATCGGGGATGGATTTCCTGTTCGACTGCGACGATCCCCGGCAGTTCGCCTGGCTCCACTCGGTGACGGTGAGCTGATGGAGAACACGCTCCCGATGGCGAAGTCCGTCGACGAGATCGTCGAACGGGAACTGCATCAGTTCTGGCTCGCACCCGGCGAACGCCTGATCATCGGCTGCCCGCCGGCGCACGGCTACGTGGGTCTCCTGCTGGACGGCAAGCTCACGCTGCCCTATGCGCCGTCACGGGAAACCCCTGCGGCGACAGGGAAAACGCGCTGGCCGCTGCCCGCGTCCGACGTGCTCGAAGCCGACTGGACCGACGACCCGACGATCGCCTACTGGGTCGTCGCACGCGCCGCGGACCAGACCGCCGCACGGCTCGCGGACCACCTCGCCGGCGGCAAGGGCGAGGCGCGGCTGACGCTGTCCGATCGGCGGCTTGCCGTCGTGTACCCGGCGCGGATGCTGGAGGGCGAGGATCCCGCGCAGCCGTTCCGGACCTTCGAGGAGATGCCGTCGGGGGTGGTGCGTTCGGTGTCCGCGCTCTACCTGGGGCGGAGTTTCCCGGCACGGCCGGTGCTTCAGTTCGTCTTCGCCGACGGGTCCGTGGTCTACCAGCGGGACATGCTCGCCGTCACGAAAGCCGACCGCGCCCGCTCACGCCGCTGACCCCCGCAATTCGTCACCTACTTGCCGGGACGCATTCCGGCGCCTGAATACGGTCGGCGCAAGTAGGTGACGAATTGCGGGGGTCTAGCGGGCCGGGAGTAAGTAAAGGCTTTGGGTGCCCATCCAAGGCGAGTGGATCGTCCAGGTCGCCAAAGCGTTCGCGGGCGGCGTCTTGCCGGTGGTGGCCAGCACCAGATCCGGGGTCGCGGGCGGGACGCTGTGGTCGAAGAACCGGAAGTTCGCTTCCAGCAGTGCCTTGCCGAGGTCACTGCTGCGGTTCTTCGTCTCGACGATCGCCGGGTCGACCGAGCCGCGGTCGGAGAACTGGTCGACGATGTCGCAATCGCAGGAGTAGGCGAGCGCGCCGACCTCACCCGCGCTCTCCACCTTGCGTCCCTTGGTCAGTTCGCCCAGTTGTGAGCCGATCGCGCGGTACTCGTCCGACGCGGCATGGTTGCTGGTGATGGGCGCGAACCGGCGCGGCAACTCAGGAGCCGCGTAGGCGACAGCGCTCACGAGGACGAACGCACCCGCGAGGATTCCCGCGCCGAGCCGGGCCCGGCCGGGCACCGCGCAGGCTCCGGCGGCGAGGAAGACCGTCGCGCCGATGATGCTGGGCGCGTAGTACCAGTGGTACGGCGGGACATTCAGCCAGCAGTAGGCCAGATAGTGCGCCGCACCGGCGATGGCGAGGGTCGCGAACGGCAGCAGGCGCTTCGCCCGCTCCGCACCACGCCGGAAGTGGAACGTCCACAGTAGACCAGCGAACCCGCCGATCACGAGCGGCAGGAAGGAAAGTGTCGCCGCCACCGGGAAGTTGCGCCAGTACAGCAGCGGACCGTTGGTGAAGCTGAACGGTCCCCACGAACGCTGCATGATCTTGATGACCAGCGTGTCCGGCACCGCCGAACCCAGCACCAGCCAGCTGAACGCGAACCACGGCAGCATCACCGCGAGCGCGGCGAACGTCATCCGCCAGATGCCCACCCAGAATTCGCGGCGCCCGAGGAACAGGACGAACGCGATCAGCAGCAGATCGATGCGGATCAGCGCGATCAGGCCGATCACCGCGCCCGCGGCGACGGGGCGGCGTTCGTGCAGGAACACCATCAGCCAAACGACGGCCGTCGCGCCGAGCGCGACTTCGAGCCCGACCGACGACAGCAGCAGCGGATTCACCAGCAGCATGCCCAGCGCCAGCGGGGCGAACCAGCCGGAGAGGCCGGTCGCGGCGCCGATCCGGCGCAGGCCGAGGACGAGCGCCACCTGACTCGCGACGAAGACGATCCCGGCGGCGAAGACGGCGTCCCGCACGACGAAGGTGACGAGCGCCAGCACGAGGACGTTCAGCGGCGACGTCGCGGTGTTGGCGGTGCCTTCTTCGATCAAGCCCCAGTGGCCGTGGAAGGCGAGGTTCTTCGCATACGAGAGCGTGATGTACGTGTCGTCGATCAAATGCCCGCTGACCAGCACGAACACCAGGGCCGAAGCCACCGCGGCCCCGGCGGGGAGCACCCAGGGGCGGGTCAGGACGGCGGCTCCCGGCAGCGCACCGGGAGCCTGGGGCAGATCGGCGGAGGCGCTTCGCATCACGAACACCGTACACGGTGTCGTGATGCTTCCGTTATTTATCCGCCGTGGGACTGGTCACGCCAGCCGCGGTCGCCGGGGCCGTCACGGAAGTCCCGGTGCACGCCGGGACCGCCCGGACCACGGTGTTCGCGGGAGATACCGGGCCGCCGGTCGCCGTCGCGGGAGGCCAGGCCGACGGCGGTGCCGATGATCCCGCCACCGAGGATGAACCCGAGGGCGCCGACCGCGACCAGTTGCGTCGCGCGGTGCCCGGCGAACCGGCGGAAACCGCCCTTCTTGGGCGGAGCCTGCACCCAGCCGGGCGGCGGCCCGGCGGGGGCGGCGGCCGGAGTCTCGGGCTCGACGGGCTTCTTCGGGGTCTCGTTCCCTGCGGCGGGCTGTTCGACCGTCTTGTCCTCGTCTTCGGACGGCCGCTGCGGGTCGCTCATCTTTCGCTCCTCAGTCGATGGGGGCGGGCTCCGTGCCCGCCCCCATCACCGAGGATGCGTGCGCATCCTGTGGATGCGCTGTGTACCGGCTGTCGAATCAGAGATAGAACGACAGGAACAGCGTGACCACCCAGCTCGCGCCGAGCACCTGGAGCACGCGGTCCTTGAGCGCGATCTCCTCCGGCTCGCCCGCGTTGCCGCCGTCGACGTCGACGGCGTAGCGCAGGACGGCGACCACGAACGGGACCATCGAGACGACCGCCCAGACCGAGTCGTGCTCGACCTGGCGGATCTCGAACGCCCACAGGCAGTACGACATGATCAGGATCGCCGCGGACGTCGCCCAGACGAACCGCAGGTAGCTCGCCGAATACTTCTTGAGCGAAGACCGGATCTTCGCCCCCGTGCGCTCGAAGAGCATGATCTCGGCATAGCGCTTGCCCGCCACCATGAACAGCGAGCCGAACGCGGTGACCAGCAGGAACCACTGCGAAAGCGCGATGCCCGCGGCCACACCACCGGCGATCGAGCGCATCAGGAAGCCCGAGCCGACGATGGCCAGATCGACCACCGGCTGGTGCTTGAGCCCGAAGCAGTAGCCGAGCTGGACGGCCTCGTAGACCGCCAGCACGACCGCGAGCTGCCAGCTGGCGAAGAACGAGATACCCAGACCGAGGGCGAAGAACACCACCGCCGAGACGTAGGCCACCGGGACCGGCACGATCCCGGCCGCGATCGGCCGGTTTCGCTTGGTCGGGTGCGCCTTGTCGGCCTCGACGTCGATCGCGTCGTTGATGAGATAGACCGAGGAGGCCACCAGCGAGAACGCCGCGAAGGCGATCAGCGCGGCGATCAGCAGGCCGGTCCGGTCCGTCGACTTCGAAAAGGCGAAGAACGGTGCGGCGAACACCAGCACGTTCTTCACCCACTGGCGCGGGCGTGCCGTCTTGATGATGCCGCCGACGAGACCGCCGGCGACCTTCTTCGGTTCGGCGGCCTCGGCCACGGGTTCTACGTCGTCAGGCTTGGAATCGGCCTTCTCGGTCGTTTCACTCATCGTCGCTTCAGCTTCCTACGTATCAAGCCGCCGACTACGCCCCCTAGGGCCGCTCCGGCCAGAACGTCGGTCGGGTAATGGACGCCGAGCACGAGCCGGGAGGCCAGCATCGGCGGTACCAGGGCCGGGACCAGGTTACGCCCGGTCAATCCGGAGTAGAGCACCGCCGCCGCCGTCGTGGAGGTCGCGTGCGAGGACGGGAAGCTCAGCTTGCTCGGCGTGGAGACCAGGACCTCGACGCTCGGGTGGTCCGGTCGCGGCCGCCTGACCACGCGTTTCACCGCGATGGAGGCGGCGTGCGCGCCGACGACACCGGCCGCCGCGACCAGCCAGTCCTTACGGCGTTTCTTGTCCACCGCGGCCCCGAGGAGCCCCAGCGCGAACCATCCCGCGCTGTGCTCGCCGAAGTGCGAAAGACCCCGTGCCGCCTTCACCGTGACGTCGCTCTTCAGGACGCCCTGAGCCTTAGCGAGAACAGCCACCTCGCCGGTGGGAGCGCCCCTCTCAAGCATCGAGGGACCCGTCGAGAGGCGCGCCATCGGTCAGGTGCGGCGCGATCTTGTTGTCGAACACGGACAGCGCCGAGCCGATGGCCATGTGCATGTCGAGGTACTTGTAGGTACCGAGACGGCCGCCGAACAGCACGTTCTTGTTCTTGGCCTCGGCCTTCGCCAGCTCGCGGTAGGCCTCGAGCTTCTCGCGGTTCTCCGGGGTGTTGATCGGGTAGTACGGCTCGTCGGCCTCGCCGGCGAACCGGGAGTACTCGCGGAACACGACCGTCTTGTCGTTCGGGTAGTGCTTGCGCTCCGGGTGGAAGTGCCGGAACTCGATGATCCGGGTGTAGGGCACTTCTTCGTCGTTGTAGTTGACGACCGAGGCGCCCTGGAAGTCTCCCGTCTCGACGACCTCGGACTCGAAGTCCACCGTGCGCCAGGTGAACCGGCCCGCGGAGTAGTCGAAGTAGCGGTCCAGCGGCCCGGTGTAGACGGTCGGGGTGCCGGCGGGGATGTGCTCGCGGACGTCGAAGTAGTCGACGTTCAGCCGCACCTCGATGTTCTCGTGCTCCGCCATCTTCTCGAGCCACGCGGTGTAGCCGTCGACCGGCAGACCCTCGTAGGTGTCGTTGAAGTAGCGGTTGTCGAAGGTGTAGCGGACCGGGAGCCGGGTGATGATGTCGGCGCCGAGGTTCTTCGGGTCGTTCTCCCACTGCTTGGCCGTGTAGCCCCGGATGAACGCCTCGTAGAGCGGGCGGCCGATCAGCGAGATCGCCTTTTCCTCGAGGTTCTGCGCGTTCGCGGTCTCGAACTCCGACGCCTGCTTGGCGATCAGCTCGCGGGCCTCGTCCGGCGTGTGCGACTTGCCGAAGAACTGGTTGATCAGCGCCAGGTTCATCGGCAGCGGGTAGACCTGACCCTGGTACTTGCCGAACACGCGGTGCTGGTAGTTCGTGAACTCGGTGAAGCGGTTGACGTACTCCCACACACGCTTGTTGGAGGTGTGGAACAGGTGCGCACCGTAGCGGTGCACCTCGATCCCGGTCTCGGGCTCGGCTTCGGAGTAGGCGTTGCCACCGATGTGGTGGCGCCGCTCCAGCACGAGGACCTTCTTGCCGAGCTCGGCCGCGGCCCGTTCGGCGACGGTCAGCCCGAAGAATCCGGACCCGACCACGATGAGGTCGTAGCCGGTGAAATCGGCTTCAGTAATCTTGTCGGGGTTCGTGTGCGCGCTCACGGGCGTCGAGGGTACGCAGGTCACCTCCGTGCCCTGCACCGAGCACCGGTTTTCACCTTCGACAGACACATTTAGGAAGCAGTGCCTACTCCGGACACCTTCTGGTCGTACTTCGGTGCGACCATCACGTACCTGGCCGTGCTGGCCGTCCCCGGCGGACTCGTCGGCCGGGCCGCAGGCCTGCGCGGTTGGGCCCTGGCGGGGCTGGCCCCGCTGTTGTCCTACACGGTAACCGGGCTCGCCGGTCCGTGGCTGGCACTCGCTGGCGTGTCGTACAACCCGCTGACCGTGGCGGGCGTCACGGCCGTGCTCGCCGGGATCGGCTTCGGCCTGCGCAGGCTGGGCCGGGCACGCGGCTGGATCAAGCCTGGCGCCGAGGAGCCGCCGACGAAGTGGCACCCGCGCGCGCACTACGCCGTCGCGGCCTGCGTCGCGCTGGCCGTCGGCATCTCGATCCTCGTGGTGCTCTCGGCCCGCGGCGGCACGACGGCGGTGTTCCAGCGCTGGGACACCGTGTTCCACGCGAACGGCATCCGCTACATCGCCGAGACCGGCGACGGCTCGCTGACCGGCATGGGCACCATCAACTGGTACCCGGACGGCTCGTTCTACCCGAACGCGTATCACCTGGTCGGCTCGCTCGTGTACTCGATCTCGGGCACGACGATCCCGGTCACGCTGAACGCCATCACCATGCCGGTCGCCGGGATCTTCGCGCTGTCGATGGTCGCGCTGATCCGCCAGCTCGGCGGACGGGCGGTGTTCGCGGGCTGCACCGCCCTGGTGGCCGCCGCGGCCACCACCGGCGCGTACGAGTCGGTGTCCAGCGGACTGCTGCCGTTCGCGCTGGGGATCGTGCTGACGCCGCTGGCCGTGGTCGCGCTGGCCCGCTTCCTCGCGCGGCCCGGCCTCGACACCGGCTACGTGCTCGCGCTGACCGCGGTCGGCCTGCTGGCGGCGCACTCGTCGGCACTGTTCGGCGCGCTGCTGTTCGCCTTCCCGCTGGTGGTGCAGCGCTGGTACCGCGCGCTGCGGCACAAGCGGCTCGACGGGGTGCCGGAGGGCCGTGGCGGCCGGCGGGTCATTGTCGGCGACGTCGTCAAGATGGTGCCGGTGATGGTGGCGAGCGGGCTGCTCGCGGCGCCGCACATCCTGGGCGCCCTGAAATTCACTTCGGGTTCATACCCTTATTACGCGTGGGGCTCGCAGTTGCCGGTGCTGAAGTCGCTAGGGCTGCTGGTGACCTTCCGGCAGGTGCTGAGCGCCCCGCAGGTGTGGCTGACGGTGCTGCTGGTCATCGGCGTCCTGAGCCTGTTCCGGCTCGGCCGGATGCGCTGGGTGGGGCTTTCGGCGATCGGCTTCTCGGCGCTGTTCGTGCTGGTCGCCTCGTTCGGCGCCGAACCGTGGGTGATCTCGCTGTCGCGGCCGTGGTGGAACGACCGGTACCGCCTGATGGCGCTCGCGGCGATCCCGCTGTGCCTGCTGGCCGGGCACGGGATGGCGGAGCTGCAGCGCTGGTTCGCGAAGTGGGCGAGCGGGCGGTCCTGGGTGAAGAGCCGTCCCGCGCTGCCCGCCCGGCTCGGGCTGGCGACCGCCGTGTTCGTCGTGGCCGCGTCGGCCGTGCTGACCAAGGGCTTCTACACCGAGTCGAACGCGCACGCGGTGTCGTTCCTGTACTACAACGGGCCCGAGGGCGAGGTCACCCCGCCGGTCAGCGCCGACGAGCTGGCCGCGATGAACGAGCTGACCAAGATGAACATCGGACCGGACGAAAAGGTGCTCAACGAGCGCTTCGACGGGACGGCCTGGCTGTACGCGATCACCGGCATCCACCCCGTCGCCGGGCACTACGACCCGGGCGTGCCGCCGCCGGACGCGAAGTATCTGGCGCTGCACTTCCGGGACTACGACACCGACCCCGAGGTGCAGGCCGCGGTGAAGCGGCTGAACATCAAGCACGTGCTGATCGGGAGCACACCGATCAAGATCGGCGAGCCGCCGGCGCCGGGGCTGCGGGATCTGGACGGGCTGAACTTCCTGCGGAAGGACTTCGGCAACGCGGGCGCTTCGATCTACACCCTGACCCGCTGAAACTCGCTGACCGCCTCGTGAGTGGTAAGGACGGTTCTAACCGTCCTTACCACTCACGAGGTGGCAGGCCTAAGAGCTTCTTTCCTGGAGTACCGGGAGTACGTCGCCGGCGACCTCTTCGAGCGTCGACTCTCGGCCGACGTAGTAGTCGCCGGACCTCGGCCAGTGCGTGACGATGTCGGTGAACCCGAGTTCACCGGCCCGCCCGGCCGCGTCGGTGAACGCGCCCACGCTGGAGAGGGAGAACACCGGCGCGGCGTCGAGGCTCAGGAATCGCTGCACGCTCGCCTTGTCCCGGCCCACGGCCTCCAGCCGCTCGTCGAAGGTCTTCACGAGTTCCGCGACACCCTTCCACCACTCGTCCTGGGTGTCCGCCCTGACGCCGGTGGTGGCCCAGCCCGCGCCGAACCGCGCGGCGAGCGTCATCGTGCGCGGGCCGTTCGCGGCCACCAGGAACGGCAGCCGCGGCCGCCGCACGCAGCCCGGCAGGTTCCGCGCGCCCTTGGCCCGGTAGTACTCGCCCTCGAAGTCGAAGCCGTCGGTCATCAGCAGCCCGTCGAGCGCTTCGACGAACTCGGTGAAGCGATCCGTGCGCTGCTTGACCGACAGCTCGGGGCCATCGAGGACGACGGCGTCGTAGTTGGTGTTCGGAACGCCGGCGCCCACACCGAGGATGAAGCGGCCGTCAGAGATGTCGTCGAGGGTGGTCAGCTCGCGGGTGAACGGCACGGGGTGCCGCGCGACCGGCGAAGCCACGAAGGTGCCCAATCTGATCCGCGACGTCACCATCGCGGCCGCCGTCAACGTCGGCATCGCACTGAACCACGGGCCGTCGACGAGACTCCGCCAGCCGAGGTGGTCGTACGTCCAAGCGTGGTCGAAGCCGTACTCCTCGGCGGCCCGCCATTTCGGCTCGGCCGCCCACCAACGATCTTCCGGAAGGATCACGATGCCTACGCGCACACACCGGAAGGTAGCGGTGCCCGCCGGCACTTCGCCCGATGGGCGGATCTTCGGAGACAATGAGCCGGTGGAAAAGCCCCTCTTGATCGCCTCAGACGTCGACGGAACCCTGCTCGGCCCGCTGGAGGTCCTGACCGAACGCACGATCGACATCGTCCGGCGTGTCGCCGAGGACGGAGTGCCTTTCGTGCTGGCCAGCGGCCGTCCGCCGCGATGGATCGCCCCGATCGCGAACCCGCTGGGCCTGACCGGGTACGCGGTCTGCGCGAACGGCGCGGTGCTGTACGAGATCGGGACGGACCGGATCGTGGCGGTCCACGGCCTGCTGGAACCCCAGCTGCTGCAGGATGCAGTGAGTGCTCTTGATCACGCTCTTCCCGGCTGCCGGTACGCCGCGGAGCGGGTCGGCGAGTCAGCGCTGGATCCGCACACGCGCAATTTCGTGATCGAACCGGACTACCACAATCCGTGGGGCAACCACGAGGGTGCGGAGGCGCCGCGGGCCGAGGTGCTCGGGCATCCGGCGATCAAACTGCTGATCAGCAGGCGAGGGATGAGCTCCGACGAGATGGCGCGGGCGGCACGCGACGTGCTCGACGGCGCGGTCGACATCACCTACTCGACCAACACCGGCCTGATCGAGGTCGCCGCGCACGGCATCACGAAGGCGACAGGGCTGGCCGAGGTCGCCGAGCGGCTGGACGTCCCGGCCGAGCGGGTGATCGCGTTCGGGGACATGCCCAACGACGTCGAGATGCTCGACTGGGCCGGTCACGGCGTCGCGATGGCCAACGGGCACCCCTACGTCCTCGACGTCGCCGACGAGGTGACCGCGCCGAACTCCGAGGACGGCGTCGCGCAGGTGCTCGAGCGCTGGTTTTAACGAGGGAACGACGTTGGCGAAGGAGTCGTCCCGGCGTTCAGCGGCCTTCGCGGTCGAGCTTCGCGGCCTCTTCGGGCGTCGGCGCGGTACCGCCGAGATGGGCGGGCAGCCACCAGCGCTCGTCGTCGGAGGCCGGCTTCTCCGGGTAGTCGGCCTGGACACGATCCACGAGCGCGGACATCCGCACGCGAAGGTCCTTGGAAAGGACTTCGGCGTCCTCGTCTGCCTTCGGGTGCATCGGCTCGCCGACGAGGATCGAGATCGGCACGTGGCGTTTGGTGAGGTCCTTCGGGCGGCCCTTGGTCCACAGCCGCTGCGTGCCCCACAGCGCCATCGGCACGACCGGGACACCCGCCTCGGCTGCCATCCGGACGGCGCCGGACTTGATGTCCTTCACGGTGAACGATCGGCTGATCGTGGCTTCGGGGAACACCCCGACGACCTCTCCGGCCTTCAGTCGCTCGACGGCTTCCCGATACGACGCGAGACCCGCGCCGCGATCGACGGAGATATGGTGCATGCCGCGCATGAGCGGTCCGGCGACGCGGTTGCTGAAGATCTCCTTCTTCGCCATGAACCTGACCAGACGTTTCGCCGGCCGCGCGCCGAGCCCGCAGAAGATGAAGTCGAGATAGCTCACGTGGTTGCAGGCGATGACCGCCCCGCCGGTCGACGGGATGTGCTCGGTCCCCTCCACCCGGATGCGGTTGTCCAGCACCCGGAACATCAACTTCGCCGCCATGATGACGGGCGGGTAAACGAGCTCAGCCATTCGTTCAGGTTACGCTACCGTAGGGTAACCAACCTACGGTCGCGTAGGTCACACGCGGCCTTTTGCACTATCGTCCCAGGTCAATGCCCTAAAATGCACGGGTGACGCACGAAACGGCCGAAATCACCCTCATGCCGAGAGGCAGACCCGGTGCTCAGCGCCTCTGGGCTTATCTCGCGCTGAGCACGGTTTCCCTGATCAACCTGATTTCCTTCATGCCGAAGTTCCCCAAGCCGCACGAACAGGCCTGGGGCGACGCGGTGAACTACTACCGCATGTCCGAGCAGACCGGCGCGGCCGTCGAGAACCCGTTCGCGTTACGGATGCTGAGCCCGTGGATCGTCCACCGCGGCAACCTGCTGACCGGCCTCTCCCTCGATGTCCTCTGGGTCGCCTTCACCTTCGTGGTCACACTCGCCACGATCATCGTCTTCTTCGAGTTCCTGCGCTCGTATCTGAAACTGCAGCTGTTCACCTCTGTGCTCGCGTCCGTCGCGCTGGCCTGCACGTTCTGGTACGCGCCCTACGCCTTCAGCAACCCGTGGCTGGTCGACCCGCTCAACAACCTGCTCTACCTGCTCGCGATCTGGTTCATCCTCAAGCGGAGGCTGATCCCCTTCGCGATCGTCATCGTGCTCGGCGCGATCAACAAGGAGACGACGCTTCTCCTGGCCCCGCTGTACCCGCTGATGGCGTGGACGCGCGGCCGCAAGTTCCGCGATCGCGATGTCCTGGGGGGCATCGGGGTGTTCGTGGTCGCCATCAGCGTCTACATCGGCTACCGGATCTGGGCGCAGAACCTCATCGGCGGCGACTACGGCTTCGGCGCGGGCCAGTCCAACAGCGGCTTGCTCGACAACATCCGCTTCGCGCTCAACGCGAGCAAGGGCACCGGCCAGGTCGAACTGTTCACCACGTTCCACTTCTTCTGGCTGATCTTCGGTTACGGCCTCTACCAGCAGTATCGCCGCTACGGTCTGCGCGCGGAGCTCCTGATCTCCAGTGTCTGGCTGTTCGCCTGCTGCCTGGCCGGACGGCTCGTCGCGACCGACACACCGCGGGTGTTCGTGATGATGGCGCCGCTGATCGTCGCGCTCACCGCGGTCGTGCTCGACCAGCAGCGAGGTGAGGGACGGCGGCTCTGGGTCGGCGCGCTGATCTTCCTCTACATCGCGGTGAACCTGCGGATCGTCACGGGCGCGGCGGTGTTCTGGATCGACGCCGTCGCACTACTGATCTTCGCCGCTCTGGTTTCGTTTCCGAAGACGCCGCGACGGCTCCGAAGCAGTGATTTCAGCGGCTTCCGCCCCCATCAAGGGACATTGGACGTCAAGTCCTCCTGACGCGCGAAGGTCACCAGCGCCAGAACGACGCCGAGCACCGTGCAGTACAAGGCGATCACCTGGTGTTTGACGTTCTCCAAGCCGTCGCCCAGCGCCGCGAGCGCGAACTGTCCGGCGGCGACGGCGAGCAGGAAGCCCAGCGTGACGCCCACCGCGGCACGCCGGGTCTTCCAGCCACGCCAGGCGATCAGGGCCCATAGCGGCAGCAGAGCGAAGAAACCCAGTGGTGCCAGCAGTTTTGTCATGGTCGAAACGATCGGGACGCGGTATTCCTGTGTTTCCGGGGCGAAGCCGGCCGACTGGTCGAAGCTGCCGAGGTACGGCGGCCGCGCGGTGAGCAGATCGCCCGCCGCGCGGTCCAGGATTTCGACGGTGCGCAAGGGATGCGTCGCGAAGTACTCGACGACGTTGCGCCTGCTGATCTGTTCGCGGTACTTCGGGTACTCGGGGTCCAGCGTCGCGGGCTTCGGATGCCACCAGCCGTTGCCCGCGTACTGGCCGAACGAGGCGGGCAGTCCCAGCGCGGCGAGGTCGGCTCCGGTGTCGTGCCGACCGTCCACAATGGTCAAGAAGATCGTGTTGAACATGTTGATCTCACGCGAATCGTCGCCCGGCCGCGCGGCGAGCGAGCCGTCGGGCAGCTTCGCCGGTTCGATGGTCTGCTGCGCGTAGGCCGTGCCCCCGGCGAGCGCGGCGATGACGAACACCACGGGAAGCCAGCGCTTCGGGCCGCGGACGCCCGCCGGGCGGACGAGCAGCGCGGCGAGCGCGAGCAACGGCAGGATCATCAGCGTCTGGACCTTGGCGTTGACCGCGATCACGCCGCCGAAGAGCACCACGGCCAGACCCGCGTAGCGCCACCAGCCGGGCCTCGCGGCCACCAGCAGGCCACCGACGGCGAGCAGGAGGCCGAGGAACGCGGCACCTTCACCGAGCACCGAGGCGAAGTAACCGAAGAACGCGGAGTCCGCGACGACCAGCAGCAAACCCGCGGCCGCGAAACCGCGGATGCGGCGCGAGTACGGCAGTCCGACGACGATCAGCGCGACCGCCGCGGCGGCGAGAACGCTGGTGAGCACGCCGAGCACGACGAGGCTGAGCGTCGATTCGAGGCCGAGCAGCCCGCCGATCGACCGCGCGATCCGCGCGAACCAGCTCTGGGTCAGGAGATAGGTGGCGTCGCATTCACCGGCCGGGGCGGTGTAGGCGAGCTGGACGAATCCCTCCGGCTTGCCCTTCCACGGGATGCCCGCGCCGCACAGCACGCGGAAACCGTCACCGTTGTCGGACATCGCGACCGGCCGCGGCACGAGGAAGCGGACCAGGAGCACGGTGAGCGCGGCGGCGAACATGCCGAGGCCGAACAGGCGCGAGGGTGCCGGCACTGTCGGCCTGGTGGCCGTGACCGGCGACGCGAGAGGGCCGTGTTCGTCAACACTCACGAAGGGCACGGTACGTGGCGGAAATCGGGCGAGCGGTCGAGGGCCGACCTGACCGCCCGCTCGACGTCCGCCCGCAGGAAGACGGTGAGCCACGACGAGGTTCCTTCACGCGCGAAGGTCGCGACGCGGTACCTCGCCGCGTATGCCGGGTCGATCACGCAGGACTGCTTCGCCGAGTACCCGCTGTCGGTGATGACGGCGATCGTCGGATGCCGCCGGGAGACGACGACCTCGCCCGATTCCTCGGTCTGGCCCCGGACACCGACGATCTGCAGTTGCGTCCCGGCGTGGTACGACAGCACGCCGGGTGCGGAAGTGCTCACGACCGAGCCGGGCGGCAGGTAGGCGTCGAGCCAGCGGCCGATCTCCTCCATCTGCTCGCCGTGGTCGTGCCACGAGCGCACGCGGGACAGCATCTCCGGACTGAACACCGACACCAGGACCGCGAGCCCGGACAACGCCACCGCGGCGGCGGGCATGAGCCGCTGGACCTGCGGACGCGGCCGCGGGCTCGGCTTCGTGGCCGCGACGAGCACGCCGTAGACCGACACGGCCGCCACCGACAGCAGCGGCGGGATCGGCGCCAGCAGCCGCCATGCCGGTCCGGCGTCGCCGCCGAAGAAGACCACGAACCCGGTGAGCGCGACGGCGGTGACGAGCATCAGCCAGGTCAGCGATCTGGCCTCGGCCTCGTGCGGGGTCCGGCCGGTACGCCGCAGCGACAGGGCCACCACCGAAATCAGGCCGAGCAGCAGAAATCCTTGATGGACCACCGAAAAACCCGACAGGTACCGCCAACCGCGGTCGATCCGGGCCGCGATGTCGATGTCGAACGGGATGACGACCGACGTCGGCAGGACATGGTCGTAGTAGGTCACCCGCCACGCCGTCCACGGCGCGGTGAAGACGAGCCCGCCGAGTAGCCAGCCCACTGGCGACCACCAGGTGTAGCGGCCACGCAGGGCGGCGACGACCAGCCAGCTCCCGACCAGCACCGCGAGCAGGAACCCCGCCGGGCGCGTCATCATCGCGAAGGCGACGAGAACACCCGCGACCACCGGGCGCCGGGCCGCGAGCGAGGCGAAGACGCCGAACACGAGCAGCACGAACAACGGGGTCTCGGTGCCGGATCCGCCGTACGCGGCAAGGCCCCCGGCGCCCGCGACGAGCACCGCGGCGGCCACGCCGTAGGCGGGCCTCGGCTCGCCTACGGCCCGCGCGACCACCCGGTTGACCGTCACATGGGCGAGCAGGACCGCGCCGAGCGTGGCGAGGATGCCGAGCACGATCGCGGAGGTCTCGATATCGGCCCCGAAAGCGGCCTTCGGCAACGCGATCACGATCATCCAGAGGAAATTCGCGTAACCCTCGATCCGTTCACCGGGGTTGAACACCGGGCCATTGCCGTCGGCGATGTTCTGGGCATAACGGAAAGTGATGTACGCGTCTTCCGCGATGGTGGAAAACACCAGCTGGTGCACCAGTGAGAAACAGAGGGTCAGCGTCAGCGCCACGGCGCGCCAGCCCTTGCCGGTGCTGATCTCGGGCCAGGTCACCAATACGAAGACCGCGACCACGAACCAGGCGACGACAAGCGCGATCACCACCTGATCCCCCACCCTCCCGGGCCGAGCCACTCCCCTGACGAAAGACTACGGTCAAGTATCGAACACCGCGCCAAGGTGTTTCTTTCGGCGCAGCCAATTGACACGAATGGCCGAACAATGTGTGCGCGGAGTAGGCACCGTTCCGCCGTTTCCCCGTCGGGATGTGACTCCTTCGGGTAACGGCCCTGGACGGTTAATCTGGCTTCCCATTCGTTCCGCACCTCGGGGGTTCTGTGCGGATTCCCCACCCCCGAGGAAGCCCGTGCCCACCCAGACCTCCCTGTTGGCCGACGTCGTCACGGTGTGCGTCGCGCTGCTCGTCATCGGTCTCCCCGGTCTGCTCACCGGTCTCGCCGCCGGCCTCCGCGGCTGGGTGCTCGCGGGGATGACGCCGCTGCTGAGCTACGCCATCGGTGGTCTCGCCGGGCCATGGGCGGCGGCGCTCGGGCTGCCGTTCACCCCGGTGACGTACGCGGTGGCGACGGCCTTGTTCACCGGAGCCGCCTACGGCCTGCGGCGGCTCACCCTGCGCCGATGGCCGCCCGCGCCGGAGGAACCGCTGTGGGGACGGTCCGGGCACCTCGCCGTCGGGGCGTGCCTGCTGCTCGCGGCCGCCGTCGGAATGTACGCGGTGGTGCGCGGGATGGGCAGGCTGGACGCCATCCCGCAGGGGTTCGACGCCGTGTATCACGCCAACGGCGTCCGGCAGATCGCCGAAACCGGTGACGGCAGCCTGTTCGGCACCGGCGAGGTCAACTGGTACGGCGACGCGGCGCCGGTGTTCTACCCCAACGCGTACCACCTGCTCGCGTCCGTGATGTACCTGCTCAGCCCGGCGAGCATCCCGCTGACCCTGGACGTGAACACCGCACTGCTGCCCGCGCTGCTGGCGTTGTCGCTGGTCACGATGGTGCGTGTGTTCCGAGGACGCGCGGTGTTCGCCGGCGCGGTCGCGCTCGTCTCCATCGCGCCGGTGATGGGCCTGTACGAATCGATGAGCAGGGGACCTTTGCTCCCGTTCCTGCTCGGCCTCGCGCTGACCCCGCTGGCCGCCGTCGCGGTGAAGCGATACCTCGACCGGCCCGCTCCCGACACCGGCTTCGTGCTGCTGGCGAGCGCTGTCGGACTGCTGTGCGTGCACTCGTCCGCGTTGTTCGGCTCGATCCTGTTCGCCGGCCCGCTGCTGCTGCAACGCTGGATCGCACCTGGTGAACGGTGGCGACGGATGGGCCGGGACCTGCGCGCGCTGGCGATCGTCGGGGTGGTCGCGATCTTCGTGGCGTGGCTGCAACTGTTCGGCGCGATCGGGCTCGCGAACGGCGAAGTGCCCTACCGCAGCTGGCCGGTCGAATGGCGGGCGACGACGGCGCTCGGCGCGCTGCTGGGCTTCCAGCACCACGAGCCGTATCCGCAGATCTGGCTTTCGGCCGCGTTGCTGCTGGGCTTCATCTTCTTCTCGCGCGCGGGCGCGCTGCGCTGGATCGGCGTGACGGCGTTGCTCACCGGGCTCGCCTACATCGCGGTGACGTCGTCCGAGCAGCCACTCGTACTGGCGCTGTCGCGGCCGTGGTGGAACGACCCGTACCGGTTCATGTCGATGGCGGCGATCCCGCTGTCGATCATCGCGGCCCATGGCCTCGCCGAGACGCAGGCGTGGCTTCGGGACAGCGTGGCGCACCGGAAGGTGCCCGCGTTCGTCGTCGCGGTGGCGGTGTTCGGCGGTTTCGCCTTCCTGAGCAACGGTTTCTACGCACGGTCCAACGCGGACAAGGTCGCGCCCGGCTACGCGAACACGCCCGACGTCGACCAGCACAAACTGCCGGTGAGCCCGGACGAGGTCGTCGCGATGGAAAAGCTCGCCGAGTTCGTGAAACCCGGCGAACGCGCGCTGAACGACCGGTTGGACGGGACGGTGTGGACCTACGCGCTCTCCGGCGTCCGCACGACTTCCGGGCATTTCGACGAGACGCTGTCACCGTCGGACGCGCGGTTGCTGGAGTGGCATTTCCGCGAGTACCCGTCGAACGTGGAGGTGCGGGCGGCGGTGGCGCGGCTGAACGTGCGGTGGGTGATCCTCGGGCAGTACGGCTACCCGACGGGCGCCCCGCGCCAGGCCGGGCTACGCGATCTGGACGGGCTGAACTTCGTGACCGAGGTGTATCGCAACCAGGACGCCGTCATCTACCGGCTCAACCGCAATTAGTCACCTACTTGCGGTGGTCACGTGGGCGACCGACGCGAGCCTGTCGACCGCAAGTAGGTGACTAATTGCGGTGGGCGAGGCGGGCGGAGAGGGCGGCCGCGCCGGCGGTGATCAGGTCGGCGACGGTGAACATGACGCGCGAAGCGATGGCGAACGCCGTCGCCTGGACGACGGTGAGGCCCGACGCGGTCAGCACGGCGACCTGCGCGACCTCGCGGACACCGACCCCGCTGGGCAGGATGAACGCGAACGTCCCGACGGTCATCGCGACGGCCATCGCGCCGACGCACAGCACAAAGCCGCTGAACCCGGGCGTGCCGACCGAGTTCGCCAGCAGCCACAGGTGCACGCCCTGCAACGCCCACGCGGCCGTCGACGAGCCGAACACCTTCCCGACGACCGACCAGCTCAGCCGGTGGTCCAGCGGCGGGCGGCGCAGGATCCGCAGCACCAGCGACGTGCCCCAGGTGAGCACGCGCGGGTGCAGCATCGCCAGTCCGACCGGGATGAGCACGAACAGCCACAGCGCCCGCGGGCTGTTGCTGAACACCGCCGGCGCCGCGAGCAGTGAGACGACCAGCGCCGACACCACGCCGACGCCGAGCTGGATCAGCGAACCGGTGAAGATCCGGGCCCTGGCGAGTCCGGCCTTGCGGCCCAGTTCCATCTGCAGCAGGTACGCCCACACCGAACCCGGCACGTATTTGCCGAGCGAGCCGACGAGGCAGATCTGCGCGCCGCGGGCGTAGCCGATCGGCTTGCCGAGGTCGTCGACCATGACCTGCCAGCCGTAGGTCGACACCATGATCGCGGCGATGAGCGCGAGCAGGCTCAACGTGGAGGATTCCCACGCGACCTCGGACAGCGTCCGCCAGAATTCACCCCAATTGGTGACCAGTGTCTTCGCCGCGAAACCGACGACCAGCAGGATCGCGATCCAGCGGACGACGTCGAGGATCTTCGCCTTGGTGGATTTCGGCTGTGCAGCGGATAAAGAACCGCTTTTGTCTGATCCAGCCTCTTCGGGCGTTTCGACGGTCGTCACTGAACCTCCTCTGCTGTACCTCTGTCGCCGCAGGTCAGGCCTGTACGGTCACCAAGCGGCTGAACTCGGTCAGCAGATCGTAGCCGTCCCAAATCGCGGAGAACGTCAGGGCCGATCCGAACGGAACGACACGGTCGACGCCGCGGCCCGCCAATTCCGTCACGAATTGCGTCAATTCTTCTTTGGTGAAGCCGAATTGACCGACTGTTTGATCTTTGCGAAGCACGATCGGGACGAGGTCGGAAAGCGTGTCGACCCGCGCGTTGGCGAAAGTGCCCGCGCCGAGCCATTCGCGCGGAAGGACCGCGGCATTGGACAGCTCCAACATCGCAAGGCCGTTGCCCTGGAACTCGATGCCGTCGACGAGCCCGTCGACGGCCGCGCCGTACGCGGAAACCCGCTTCTGCACGGCCATGGCGGGCTCGGTGACGTGCTGTTTCGTCACCAGCACCTCGGCGAGCAGCTTCCGGAACTCCTGTCCCGCTTCCCGGGCGCCGTCTTCGTCACCGACCCAGAACACCGCGCGCGGCGACGAGCAGGCGGCCTGGTCGAACCAGTACGAGTCGTTGTAGAAACCCTCGGCCGCGCCGCGGCGCTCGGCCTCGGAAGCGTTCTGCCAGCCGCGCACGGACGCGACCGCGAACGACGAACGGTCCGGGAAGGTCAGGTCACGCGCGTGCGGCGCCAGCGGGTACTTGCGCAGCGCCGCGACCGAGGCGTCGCCGCCCCAGATGACCCGCAGGTCCGCGGCGACCGACAACGCACCGCTGATCGCGTCGCTGCGGTCGTAGGTGACCATGCGCTGCGTCGCGGTGATCGCGGAGGCGGTATCGGCGTCCACTTCGGACAGTGCGGCGTTCAGTGCCTCCAGCACAGTTTCGGCGGCACCGGCGGAACGCGAGGACACGCGGACGACGTTGTGGTTACCCGCCAGCGCCGAAAGCGCCCACGAGTACACGAAGATCGTGTCGACGTTGGCGGGCGGCACGTGGAAGACGAGTCCACGGGGGAAGCGCAGCGCGTCACCGGATGTTTCCAAAGTGGACAGTGCCTTGGCGATCTCTCCCTTGCGCAGGAAGAAACCGAGGGATGCCAGCTCCGGGAAGCGGCGGGCCGTCGCGGGAGCGAGCAGCTTGCGCGCGAACTTCGTCAGGAACTCGACGACCCGCGGGTCACCGACGCGAAGCCGTCCACCGACGGGCTCGGCCCGCAGCTCTTCGACCAACGAGGAGACCTCGATCGCGTCGCCGAGCGGGAAACGCTGGTTCACCGTGCTCATGCCGCCGCCCCCTGGAAGGTGTCCGAGCAACCGCGGGCTTCGGCCTTGGGCAGCCTGCCCATGACCGAGAAGTGCTTGCCCGGCCAGTCGCCGTCGTCGATCCCGTTGCAGACACCGAGGTCCTCGGTGAGCAGCACGTGGCCCGGGTATGAGTGCGGCAGCGTGCTGACGACCTCGATCACCCCCGGCTCGCCGACCGGCTGCTCTTCCCAGGTTTCCGGGTTCCGGATCACGACGTCCGCGAAATCGGGGCAGTACAACGAGTTCCCCGACGGTCCTTCGAGGAACACGGTGCCGATCTGCTCGATCATCCCGTAGTAGTTGTGGATCCGGGTGAGTCCGGTGTCCTCTTTGAACCGGCGGCGGAACTCGGTGTTGTCCACCGCGCGATCGATCAGCTTCTTCCAGCCGCCGGAGTGGATCAGGATCCCGTTGGACAGGTCCAGCTTGTGTTCGCGCGCGACCTCGTAGAGGTACTGCCACACCATGAAGGTGAAGCCGAAGATCAGGAACGGCTTGTCGCCGTAGTTCGCCAGGAACGTCTTGACCGCCTCGACGTCCGGCTGGTCGTTCTCGTCGAGCACGTAGGTGTGCTTGCGGCCGAAGTTCGCCATGCCCAGCACACCCGCGCCGCGCGCGGAGAACGAGCGACGGTTCTTGATGATGCCGATGGTGTCGACCATCAGCATCGGCAGCCGCTCGCCGCCGAGGACCTCCTGCAGCGTCGCGCCGAGTTGCTTGGTCTGCGCGCCCGCGGCGGCCTTGTCCAGGTAGATCCGGGACGCGCCCGCGCCGGTGGTGCCCGAGGAGGTCAGCGTCTTGAAGATCTCGGACTCGGGGATGCTGCGCAGGTCGTGCGTCTTGAACATCCGCACCGGCAGCCACGGCAGGTCCGCGATGGACGCGAACGACGCGTCCCGCGCGATGCCGAGCGACGACAGGATGCGGTCGTAGCCCTCGGAGTTCTCGCGGTGGTGCGTGGTCAGCTCGGCGAGCTGCGGAAGCAAGTGCTTCTCACGCTCGGCCTGAGACAATGTAAAGACGCTCATACCTGGGCCTCCAGCGACCGGTAGTCGATCTTGCCGCTGGCCAGCAGCGGCACGGTGTCGCATGCGCGGACGTCGAACCCGCTCGTGTGCAGGTGCAGCCGCTCGGACAGCGCCTTCGCGGCGTCCTTGCAGATCGCCTTGGCTCCGTCGCCCTCAGGCAACTCGGCGAACAGGACGACCTTGTCCCCGGCCGGGACGGCGGCCACGACGTCGATCGCAGGCGAAGCGGAACGCACGGCGTGCTCGAGATCATCCAGGTTGACGCGGTTGCCGAAGACCTTGCCGATCCGCTTGAGCCTTCCGGTGATGTAGAGGAACCCGTCCTCGTCGAGGTAACCGAGGTCGCCGGTGGCCAGCACGCCGCCGTATTCGTCGCCCGCGGCCAGTCCGGCCTCGTCCTCGGCGTAGCCCATCATCACGTTGGGCCCGCGGTAGACGACCTCACCGACGATCTTCGGGTGCGTGGTCTCGGAACCGTCTTCGCGCCGGATCGCGAACGAACCGCCGGGCAGCGCGGGCCCGGCCGAACCGAGCTTCTCGGCGAGCCGTTCCGCCGGGACGGTGGTCATCCGCGGTGCGGCCTCGGTCTGCCCGTACATCACGAACATCCGCCCGCCGACCTCGCGGATCTTGTCGTTGAACTGGGCGACGAGGTCGTCGCGGAGCTTGCCGCCCGCCTGGGTCAGCGTGCGCAGCGTCGGGTACTTCGCCGGGTCGAACTTGAGGCGCCGCAGCATCTCGTAGTGATACGGAACCCCGGCGAGCGACGTCACCTTGTGCTCGTTGACCGCGTCCCAGAATCCGCGTCCCAGCACCCCCGAGGGCTCGATGACCACGGTCGCGCCGCGGACGAGGTGTGAGTTCAGCACGGACAGGCCGTAGCTGTAGTGCAGCGGGAGGCTGGTCGGCGCGATCTCGTGGCGGTCGATCCCGAGCACCTCGGCGATCGCGTCGGCGTTGGCCAGCACCGCACCGCGCGAGAGCCGGACCAGCTTCGGGTTCCCGGTGGAACCGCTGGTCGGCAGCAGGACGGCGAGGTGCGGATGCGGCTCGACACCTTCGGCGGACTCACGGACCCAGTGGCCGTCGGAGACGCCGTAACCCTCGGGTGCGGGCGCGTCCGGCGCGGACAGCACGGCGGCCGGGCGGAACCGCTCGATGAGCCCCGCCAGGACGTCGGCGTCCAGCGCCGGGTCGATCAACGCGATCGCGCGGCCGGCCTCGAACGCGCCGAGGTAGTTCAGCACACTCTGGAGGTCCACCGACATCCGCGCGAACAGCGCGCCCGGCGGCAGCTGCCCCAGCGCGGCACCCACGCGGGTGACCTCGGTGTCGAGTTCCTCGCCCGCGAGCGTTTTGCCGCTCGTGACGTCGATCAGTCGCGCACCCACACCCAGAAGGGTCACAGTTCATTCCTCCGACCGATTTCCGACCGCGATCGGTCCGGCAGGGCGGTCGTGCGTTCACCCGCCGGATTCACCGACCGGCTGCCCTGCCACCCCCATAGCGGGGCCTTCGGCCAGCCGCGGGCAGCCGCACGTCGCGCCTTCATTAGAGAACTAATCCTCCATCGATACCCAGCACCTGGCCGGTGATGAACGAGGCGTCATCACTGACGAGGAACCGGATCGCGTTCGCCACGTCCTCGGGCGTCCCGAGCCGTCCGAGGGGGGTCTTGCCGATGTTCTCGGCCTTGGCCTCCTCGGTCAGGCCCGAGGTCAGGTCGGTGTCGATGACGCCGGGCGCCACCGCGTTGACCCGGATCCCGGACCGGCCGAGTTCCTTCGCGGCCGAACGGGCGATGTTCGCCACCGCCGCCTTCGAGGCCGCGTACACCGTCTGACCGGCGCTTCCGTGCTCGCCGACGATCGATGCGAGAACGACGATGGCGCCAGCGCTTGTGCCTCTATCGCCGGCGGGCGAGGCTTTCTTGCGCATCATCGCCCTGGCCGCGGCCTGGACGGTGTGCAGCGTGCCGGCGACGTTCGTGCTCAGCGTGGTGTCGACCAGTTCCTCGCGGATCATGCCGAGGAGCGCGTCCTCCATGATCCCGGCGTTGGCGACCACGATGTCGAGCTTGCCGTGCTCCTTGGCCACGCCGCGGACCAGCGTCGACACGGCCTTGGCGTCGGTGACGTCCAGTGCGAGCCCGCTCGCGGCCCCCGCCGCGGCCGCCGCTTCCTTGGCCTTGGCCTCGTCGCGGCCGGTCAGCACGACGGTGGCGCCCGCCCCGGCGAGCGCCCGCGCGGTGGCGAGCCCGATCCCTCGGGTCCCGCCGGTGACCAAGGCGACCTTGCCGTCCAGCATCACTTGTTCTGCAGGTCGGTCACCATGTCGACGGCGACCTTGAAGCTGGACATGTCGATCACCTGGTCGGTGTCGAATTCCACATCGAACTCGTCCTCGATGGCCGCGACGAGCGCCATGTGACCGACCGAGTCCCAGGCCTCGATGTCGCGGTACTTCAGGTTTTCGACGTCGACTTCGGCATCGAGGTCCAGCGCCTCGACGAAGACCTCACGCAGCTTGCCGGCGACTTCCGCCATCGTTCGACTCCTACCTCTCTCTGGAACGCGCGACCGCGACCAGGTGACCAGGGCTCTCGGTATGAAACTAACCGCGCCACCGCGACCGGGGAGCCCTGCTCCCCTGGTAGCGGGCCTTCGGCGAGGCGCGTTCAGGCATCTTCGAGCTCCCGCTCAAGTACTCACTCGCGCGGACGGGCGTCCCACGCCTTCACCAAGGTAGAGAGGTCGCCGGGCAGCCGGTCGGCCAGCCCGTCCTCAGGGAGACCGGCCTTACCCTTCAGCCACGGTCCCAGCGCCTCGATGGCGGCCTCGTCCAGGCCCCGCCGGGACAGTCCCACGGTGTTGACGCCGGTCACGCGCGCGGGGTTGCCGACGGCGATGGTGAACGCGCCCACCTCTTTGCGGACCGCCGAGCTCATCCCGACCATCGCGCCGGGGCCGACCACGACCCGCTGGTGCAGGATCGCGCCCATGCCCAGGTTCGCCCCGGACCAGATGTGGCAGTGGCCGCCGGTGATGACGTTCGAGGCGACCGTCACGGCGTCCTCGACCAGGCAGTCGTGGGCGATGTGGGAGCCGCGGAGGAAGTAGCCGCCGTCGCCGATGCTGGTCGTGCGCCAGGTGCCCTGGTGGACGCTGACGTATTCGCGGATCCGGTTCCGGCTGCCGATGACGACGCCGTGGCCGTCGTGATCGGGATCACCGTTCGGCGCGGCTTCCCAGGCGGCGGGGTGTTCGCGGCCACGGTCCTCGCCGGGGGTGCCGATGGTCACGTGCGGGCCGATCCAGTTGCCGTCCCCGATCCGGGTGGGGCCCACGATGACCGTGAACGGCCCGATGACGTTGTCGTCGCCGAGCTCGACACCCTCGCCGATGACTGCTGTCGGGTGGATGCGGTTCACCACGTGAAGATCCGTTCGTCGTGGCTGGAGGCAGCCTGGGGTATTGGGCGCTTCGGCGGTCCCGGTAACGTGTGGCCCGCGCCAGAGCGGGCGGCCGGGCGCAGAACCGGCGGCTCACTGTACCGGACGCACCAGAACGCCCAGTCGAGAGAGACTTGCAGATGATCCCCATTACCGTGGTCGACGTCCGTGACGCGGAGGACCTCGTCGTCGAGGTGCTGCGATCCGGCGCCATCGCACAGGGACCGATGGTCAAGCGCTTCGAGGACGCGTTCGCGAGCGTTTCCGGCACGAAGCACGCGATCGCCGTCAACAACGGCACCACCGCGCTGGTCGCCGCCATCCAGGCGCTCGACCTGCAGCCGGGCGACGAGGTCATCACCTCGCCGTTCACCTTCGTGGCGACGCTGAACGCGATCCTGGAAGCCGGCGCGACCGTCCGCTTCGCCGACATCCGGCGCGACGATTTCGCGATCGACCCGGACGCCGTCGCCGCCGCGATCACCGACCGCACCAAGGTCCTCATGCCCGTCCACCTCTACGGGCAGACCGCGGACATGGGCAAGCTCGCGCCGCTGGCCGCCGAGCACGGCCTCAAGGTCATCGAGGACTCCGCGCAGGCCGTCGGCGCCTCGTTCCAGGGCAAGCGGGCCGGCTCCTTCGGTATCGGCTGCTTCTCCTTGTACGCCACCAAGAACGTGACCACCGCCGAGGGCGGCGTGATCACCACGGACGACGACCAGCTGGCCGACAGCCTGCGTGTGCTGCGCAACCAGGGCATGCGCGCCCGCTACCAGTACGAGGTCGCCGGGCACAACTACCGGATGACCGACCTGCACGCCGCCGTCGGCATCCCGCAGCTGGAGAAGCTGGACCAGCTCACCGCCGCCCGCCAGGCCAACGCGAAGCGCCTTTCCGAGGGCCTCGCCGGCACGCCCGGTCTCGACGTCCCGCAGGTCCTGCCGGGCCGCGAGCACGTGTGGCACCAGTACACCGTGCTGGTCGGCCCGCACGCGATGCTCTCGCGCGACGAGTTCGCCGCCGCGCTGACCGAAAAGGGCATCGGCAACGGGATCTACTACCCGAAGATCGTCTTCGACTACGACTGCTACCGGAACCACCCGCTCATCCCCGACGCCAAGGTCGAGGACTTCCCGGTGGCCGCTTCCGTCGCCGCGCAGGCGCTTTCCCTGCCGGTGCACCCGCACCTTTCCGAGTCCGACCTGGACACCATCATCGAAACGGTTCGCGAGGTACTCGGCGCATGACCACCCACAAGATCGCCCTCATCGGCACCGGGAACATGGGCTCGCTGCACGCCCGTGTCCTCGCCGCGAACGAGCGCGTGGACCTCGTCCGCGTGATCGACCCGCGCGAAGAGGCCGGACGCAAGGTCGCCGAACGCTACGAAACCCAGTGGACGCCCGAAATCGGCTCACTGTCCGATGTGGACGCCGTCGTGCTCGCCTCGGCCACCGAGGCGCATTACGAGCTGGCGCAGGAGATCGTGGGCCAGGGCAAGCCGATGCTGGTCGAGAAGCCGGTGTGCAACAGCCTCGAGTTCTCCCAGGAGATCGTCGGGCTGTCGGCGAAGAAGGACGTCCCGCTGATGTGCGGGCTCCTGGAGCGCTACAACCCGGCCGTGATGACCGCGCGGGCGCTGGTCAACGAGCCGATTCACCTGATGGCCCGCCGCCACGGCCCGTACGCGCCGCGCATCAAGACCGGTGTCGCGTGGGACCTTCTGGTGCACGACGTCGACCTGGCGATCCAGTTCTTCGGCGGCGCGACCCCGCAGCGGGTCGCCTCCGGCGCGGGTTACTTCCACCCGAGCTCGGTCGAAGGCGCCGAGGACACCATCGAAACGGTGCTGTCGTTCGAGTCCGGGCTCGCCACGGTCTCGGCGTCCCGCCTCGGCCAGCGCAAGGTCCGCTCGCTCTGGGTGTCGGAACTGGACCGCATGATCGAGATCGACCTGCTCCGCCGCGACGTCACCATCTACCGGCACGTCTCGCACGACTCGGTCACCCCGGACGGCCTCGGCTACCGGCAGCAGACCGTCATCGAGATCCCGGAACTGGTCACCGCGCGCGAGCCGCTCGCGACCCAGCTGGACCGGTTCGTCGATCTCCTTGAAGGCAAGGTCGACGCCGACACCGAGCGGGACCTGATCCTGCCGTCGCACGCCGTCGTCGACCAGGTGCTGACCCAGGCCGCGGCCTGACCTTCTCGCAATTCGGCACCTGGTTGCGATTCTTGCGTGTGCAAGGATCGCAACCAGGTGCCGAATTGCGTTATTTGGTGAGGCGCTGGCCCCTCGCGTCGTAAGCGACGAGGGGGGTCAGCACACCCGCCGACTCCACCTGGGAACCGTCGAACCAGAAGATGGAGACCGTCGGGTCTTCGCTCCAGGGCACCACCTTCGCCTCGACCGGCTTTCCCCGGACCGTGCTGGTGATCCGCGTCGCCGAGCCGGCGAAGTAGCCGAACACGGGGACGAACGTGCCCCGGATCACGTCCCCGCCGTCCACCGCGTGGAAGCCGAACGACCGGTCGGATTTCTTGTACTCGTTGCTGATCATCAGGTCGTCGTACGAACCGTCGTCGTTCCGGTACGCGACCCGCAAGCCGAACTCGACGCCCGGCAGGTCGGGCTCGTCGAGCGCGGAAGCGTAGAGCACCATCTCCCGGCCGCCCTCGCTCTTGGTTTCGAGGGAGATGATGTTGCCCAGCGGCACCGAGGTCGACGGAGCCTTGGTGATCGTCGGCTGCGGTGCGGGCGGCAGCGCCGACGAAGACGGGGCGCTCGCGGCGGGCGGGAGCGGCTGCTGGGCGGGCGGCGGTGGTTTCTTCAGCGCGACCGCGCCGACGATGACCAGCACCGTCACCACGGTGGCGGCGACGCCGCCCGCGCCGGTCGCGAGACGGCGACGGCGGCGGATGCGCCTGCCCTTGGTCATGATCGCGCCGAGGTCGGGCTCGGCGAACCCCTCGGCAGGCGGTTCCCGCAAAGCCGAGCGCAGCGTCTCGAGGTCGGTCATCGTCCCAGCCCGCCGATCAGTTCCGTTCCGTCCTCCGCGGTGATCCGCAGTTTGGTCAGGGCGCGGGAGTTGGTGCTCTTCACGGTGCCCACCGAGACACCCAGCTCACCGGCCACATCGGATTCCTTCAAGTCGAAGAAGTGCCTGAGCACTACGACGGCTCTCTCCCGGTCTGTGAGGGTACGCAACGCGTCAAGGAGCCATTTCCGCTGGACAACGGCACCGGCGACGTCCATGCCGCTCGGCCGCTCGGGGATCTCCTCGGTGGCGTTCTCGCGGATCGGGCGCCGCCAGCCGTCGATGACGTGGTTGACGAGGACCTGCCGCGCGTACGCGTAGGCGTCCTTGCGGCGTACCCGCGACCAGGCCGCATACGTCTTGGCGAGCGCCGTCTGAGCGGCGTCCTCGGCTTGATGACGGTCGCTGGTGAGCAGGTAGGCCGCATGCTGAAGACGGGTCGCCGAGTTCCGCACGAACTCGACGAACTCGTCATCGCCGCGAGCCACCCTGGTCCTCATCTCCGTTCGACGGTTGACCACCTGAAAGGTTGCCTCGACCGCTGTCGTTCCGTGAAGGCTCAGTCCTTCCGGCGAGTGAACCGGAGCGCGACGACGACGCCGGCCGCGACCACGGCCACCGCGAGGACGATCCACACCCAGGTCGGCAGGAGGCCTTCGGGAGTGGCCTCGCCGGCCTGCGGCGCCGGGGCCGCGCTGTTCTCCGGGGCCTGAGCTTGGCTGGTTGCCGGGCTCTGGCTGCTCGGGGTGGCTACTGGGGCGGAGAGGTTGAACTTCACCGAGCCGCTCGCGGCGTGCGAGTCTTCGAAGGTCACCTTGTAGCGGAGGGTGTACTCGCCCGCGGGTCCGACGGCCTGGACCGGCGCCGTGACCACCGCTCCGGCGACCTCCGCGCGGCCGACCGTCCACGACGCGTTCTCCGGTCCGGTGATCTGGATCGGGTTGTCGTCGGCGAGAGTGACCGGCCCCGAGAAGGTCAGCTTGATCTGCGTCGGCGGCGTCGCCAGCGAAGCACCCCTCGCCGGATCACTGCTCTTCAGCTCCGAGTGGGCCATCGCCGGGGACGCGGCGCCCAGCAGGGCCAACCCGGTGACCAGCAACGACGCGCCGAACCGCTTGAACCTCATCTGACACCCTCCTCGCCAGGGAACTCCCCGTCGAGCCTAGTAGTCGGGCTCGGGAAGGCGTTGGTTCCGGCTCGTGAGTGGTAAGGACGGTTAGAACCGTCCTTACCACTCACGAGGCGTTCAGGGACGCTGGGCGTGGCGGGTGGTCAGTGCGTCGAGGTCCAAGGTGAGCGGGGTGCCGTCGAAGTCGAGGCTCACCTTGCCGGTGTGCTCGCCGAAGTTCTCGTACTCGCCGTCGATCAGGCGATAGGTGGTCATACTCGCCGGGGCGTCGAGGTCGACGATCCAGTAGTGCTCGATACCGACTTCGGCGTACTCGGAGAACTTCGTGACCCGGTCGGTGCGGACGGTTCCCTCGGACAGGACCTCGATGACGAGCCGCACGTCCGCCGGCCAGGCCCTGCGGACATTCAGCTCGGTCAAGTCCGTGACGAGAACGTCCGGTACTCGAATGGTCAACGGTTCCTCGGCGAGCAACAATTCGACCGCGGGGATGGTGGCCAGTTCCGTGAGCCGCTCGTCCAGCCAGTACGCGAGCCGGGTCACCGCCAGTTGGTGCCGGGTGTCTTGGACCGGCGCCGCGACCAGGACACCGCACGTCACTTCGGCCCGTTCCGGGGCATGGCCGCCCAGTCGGTGAAGGCGCCCTTGCCTACCCCGAGATCACCATCTTCAGCCGATATTGAGAGGCGTGTCGCGAAAGCCACTTTCGCGACGTCTGGTGTCCCGAAAGTGGCTTTCGCGTCACAGTCGCCAGGCGGTCGTGAGCTACTCCGTGAAGTCGCCCGCCGGGGCGCCCCAAGCCCCCAGGGCGTCACCGCGCTCCTCGGCCAGCGCGCGCCGCCGCGCGTTCTCGCCGCGCACACGCTCCACTTCGGACTGGATGTACTCCTCGTCGTACTTCTGGAACACGCGCGCGGGGTTGCCCGCCACGAGGGTGCGCGGTGGGACGTCCTTGGCGACCACGGAATTCGGCTGCACGGTGGCGAAATCGCCGATCGTGACGCCCGCCATGATCACCACGAGGCCGCCGATGAAGCAGCCTTTGCCGATCTTCACGGGTTTGCGTTCGATGAGGTCGCTGCCGGAGTGGTTCTGCAGCGTCATGTTCGCGAGCCAGCTGGAATGCGTGAAGATCAGGGTGTTCAGGCCGATGCTGGTGTGTTCGCCGATCTCCAGCCCGCCGCTCGCGTCGAGCGCGGCGCCTTCGCCGATCCAGCAGTGTTCGCCGATCTTCAGATTCTCCGGGCTGATGATCTTGACCCGCTCACGGACCCTCGTCGACTCCGGCAATCCGTAGAAACGAGCGCGCTCGGCGTCGTTCATGTACTGCGAGACGAGTTCGGTCAGGATCTGCGGGCGCAGCCGGTTGCTGCGCTCGTCATCGAAGAACATCGGCCTCGATCACCAGTTTCTCGAAGGTACGCAGGTGTTCTTCGGCGACGACGTCGAGGCCGAAGTTGGCCCGCACCATCGCGCTTTCCCGCTGTGCCACCAAAGCCCGCTTCTGGGGGTCGTCGAGCAGTTCGATGACGGTGCTCGCCACCGCCTCGCTGTCGTCCGGCCGCACCAGCAGGATGTTCTCGCCGTTGCGCAGTTCGATGCCGGGGTAGTTGTCCTCGGTGACCGACGCGATGGTCGCGGTGCCCGAGAGCATCGCCTCCAGCGACGCGGTGCCGCAGCCCCCGTTGAGGTCGTGCGTGACGATGTCGGCGGCGGCGAAGTACGCGGGGACGTCCGCCTTCGGCACGGCGCCGGTGACGATGATGGCGTCCGCGACGCCGAGTTCTTCCGCGCGCTTCAGGAAGACGTCGTGGTAGACGCGGCCGACGACGACCACCTTCACGCCGGGGTGCTTGTCCAAAATGGACGGCAGGGCCTCGACCAGCGGGAGCCGGTTGCGCAGCGGGATCACGTGCCCGAGCGAGACGATCACCGGACCGTCGCCCAGCTTGTGCTCCGCACGCACATCGAGAGTGAGCGGCTTCTCGAAGTTCCCGGTGTCGACGGCGATCGGGAAGTAGTCCGAGTTCGCGTCGCTCGTGCCGTAGCGCTCGACGCAGTAGTCGACCCCGAGCTTGTCGAGGATGACGAACCGCGGCTTGAGGTAGCGCAGGATCGGGTTCACCAGCACGCTGTCCAGGAACCGGAACACGCCGCCGTACAGCTTGTTGTCACTGATCAGCAGGGTGTGGATGGTCAGCAGCATCGGCAGCTTGTGTCGCCGCGCGTACAACCCGGCCAGCCACGACAGGTCGAAGAACTGCCCGTGCAGGTGGATCGCGTCAGGCTTGAACTCGTCCAGCAGCTTCCACAGCCGCCGCCAGTTCCCCGGCCGCAGCGAGGCGAAACTCATGTCGAAGTCGATCGACAGGCCCAGCTGCGGCATCTTCACCGCGGGCAGGCGGACGACGCGGTAGCCGTCCTTCGTCTCGTCGGCCGGGGCGTCCGCGTAGGCCGCGGTGATCGCGAGCACCTCGTGCCCGCGCGCCGCGTACTGCTCGGCCAGGGACGCCGCCATGTGCGCGCTTCCGCCCACCCTCGGCGGGAAGAAGTTGTTGACGACAGCAATGCGCATGGGGCGGCTCTCCCCTGGCCCGGCACTCATTCCGAGGCCTTCACCAGTTCGTACATGCCCTCTTCCACGGAGATCTTCGGCTCCCAGCCGAGGACCTCGCGGGCACGGGTGATGTCCGCGGCACGCCGCGAAACCAGCACGTCGCGCTCGTTGAACAGCGGCTCGACGTTGACGCCGACCGCGTCGATGAGGATCTTCGCCAGCGTCGCGATGGAGGTGTCGATCCCGGTGCCGATGTTGATCGGCAGGTTCGCCTGCTCCGACTCGAGCGCCGCGACGACGGCGCGGGCCAGGTCCGTGACGTGCACGAAGTCCATCGACTGGTCGCCGCGGCCGTCGATGATCGGCGGCTGGCCGGCGCGCAGGCGCTGGATGAAGTGGTTGATCACCGACGTGTAGTAGGCCTCGATCTTCTGGCCGGGGCCGTACACGTTGAAGAACCGCAGCGCGTTCCAGGACAGGCCCTTGGTGCGCTCGTAGAAGCCGAGCATGTCCTCGCCCGCGCGCTTCGAGATGCAGTACGGCGTGAGCGGCTTGAGCTCGTCGTCCTCGTGCATCGGCAGCCGCTTCGGGTCGCCGTAGACGGACGCGGTCGAGGCGAACACGAGCCGCTCGACACCCTCGTCCGCCGCGGCGGCGAAGACGTTGTGGTTGCCGACCATGTTGATGTCGATGGACTCGTGCGGGTCCGCGACCGACTTGTTGATCGACACGGTGGCGAAGTGGATGACGTGCGTGCAGCCGCGCATGGCCTCACGCACCGCGCCGCCGTAGCGCACGTCCTTCTCGACCAGCTCGACCTTGCCGGTGGCGACGAACTCGTTGATCCTGGCGCGGTCGCCGCGCGTCATGTTGTCGAAGACGCGGACGGTGTAGCCGCCCTCGATCAGCATCGGGATGACGTGCGCGGCGATGAAGCCGCCGCCCCCGGTGAAGAGGACCTTCTTGTCGGGCATTTCTCTCCTAGCTCGCCCACGCGGCGCTGACGGTCGCGATGACCCGGTCTACGTGAGTATCGGTGAGGTTGGCGTGCATCGGGATGGCGAGGTGACGGGCGAAGAGGTCCGCCGATACCGGCAAGGTCTGCTTCTTGCCGTAGATGGGCTGGAGGTGCGAGGCGTAGGTGCCGAAGTTGCACTGCACGCCCTGTTCGCGGATCCGCAGCGCGAGCGCGTCGCGGTCGATCTCCGGGGCCACGGTGAGGATGTAGGCCTGCCACGGGTGCTCGCGGTCCGGCAGTTCCACCGGGACGTCGAGACCGGGCAGGTTCTCGAACGCCTCGTGGTAGCGCTTGGCCACCGAACGGCGGGCCGAAAGCAGGTCAGGGAGGCGGTCCAGCTGGACGTTCATGATCGCGGCCTGCACGTCCGAAAGCCGGAAGTTGTAGCCCAGCTCGTGGAACTCCGGGATCGGCAACGCGCCGGAACCCTCACGGGTGATGGCGGGTTCGATGCCGTAGGTGTGCAGCTTGCGCGCGTGCGCGATGAGGTCTTCGCGGTCCGAGACCAGCGCGCCGCCTTCGCCCGCGGTGATGCCCTTGCGGCCGTGGAAGGAGAACGCGGCCAGGTCGGCGAGGCTGCCCGCCGGGCGGGTCTTGTAGGTGGCGCCCGCGGCGCAGGCGGCGTCCTCGAAGAGCCACAGGCCGTGCTTGTCGGCGATGGCGCGGTACTCGTCGAAGTCTCCGGGCTGCCCGGCGACGTCGACGGCGAGGATGCCGACCGTGCGCGGGGTGATCAGCGCTTCGATCGACGCCGGGTCGGCGCTCCAGACGTCCGGGCGGATGTCCGCGAACACCGGCGTCGCACCGGCCTGGAGCACGGCGTGGCCGGTGGCGGGGAACGTGTAGTCGCCGACGATGACCTCATCGCCCGGCTTCACGCCGAGCACACGCAGCCCGAGGAAGAGTGCCGAGCCACAGTTGCTGGTGGTCAGGGCGTGCGCGGTGCCGACGGTCTTCGCGAAGCGTTCCTCGAAACGGCGGCAAGCGGGGCCCGCACCGGCCAGCCAGCCGGACCGGAACACCTCCGCCACCGCGGCGAGTTCTTCGTCGCCGACGGTCGGCTGACCGAGGACCACAGGTTCCTGGTTGGACATTCCTGCTTACCCTCTCCCGTAGCCCTCTCCCATTGCGTGGGGACCCGGCGAAGTGTATAGACGCCATTCGGCCGATCTCGGGCGGGCTGGATCCTCCCAGGTCAATGACGCTCTAGGGTTGCGTCATGCGATTCGGCGTTCTGGGGGCGACGGAGGTGCGCCGCGAGGACGGCATCGCCGTTCCGATCGGCGGGCCCAGGGTCCGGACGCTGTTCGCGTTGCTCGTGCTGGAGGCGGGCCGGGTCGTCCCGGCGGAGCGGCTCATCGGCGGCCTCTACGGCGATCAGCCACCTGATGGTGTGGCGAACGCGCTGCAATCGCAGGTCTCGCGGCTGCGCGGTGCGCTGAAGGACCTCGCGCCCGTCGAGTTCAGCCCGGCGGGCTACCGGCTCGCCGCGGATCCCGGCGACGTCGACGTGCATCGATTCGAGTTGCTCGCCGACGAAGGTCGGCGCACTCTCGCGGCGGGAGACGCCGCGAAGGCGGCCGAACTGCTTCGCGACGCTCTCGGTCTCTGGCGCGGCCCGGCGTTCGCGGACATCACCGACGCGCCGTTCCGCGCTCCACAGGTCACCAGGCTGAACGAGCTGAAGACGTCGGCGATCGAGGACAGCGTCGAAGCCGAACTCAAGCTGGGAAGACACGAAGACGTCCTCGCCGAGCTTCGCGCGGTCATCGACGATCAACCGCTGCGAGAGCGGCCACGCGCGCTGCTGATCCGCGCGTTGCACGCAGCGGGACGGCAGGCCGACGCGCTCACCGCGTTCGAGAACGCCCGCCGTGTCCTCGCCGACGAACTCGGCACGGACCCCGGACCGGAGCTCGCCGCCGCGCATCTGGCCGTGCTGCGCGGTGAGACGCCGCCCGTCAAGGCCACGACCGCGCCGCTCCCCGCCCAGCTCACCAGCTTCATCGGCCGTGAAGGCGATCTCCGGCACGTGCTCGGCCGCTTGGGCAGCTCACGGCTGGTGACACTGACCGGCCCCGGTGGGGCGGGCAAGACCCGGCTGGCCATCGAGACAGCGACCGCGATGGACCTCCCGGCAGTCTTCGTCGAACTCGCGCCGTACACCGAGGACGTCAGGGACTTCACTGTCGCCCACGCCGTGCTGACCGCGCTCGGCCTGCGGACGGTCCCACTCGGGACGGTCACCGCGCCAGTGGAGAACGCGCCGCTGGAGCGGCTGATCGACGCGCTGGCCGAACGGGCGGTCCTGCTGGTGCTCGACAACTGCGAGCACCTGGTCGAAGCCGCCGCGAAGCTGGTCGCCCGGCTGCTCGGCGCCGCCCCCGCGCTGCGGGTGCTCGCCACGAGCCGCGAACCGCTGGGCATCACCGGCGAGGTCGTCTCCCCCGTGCCGCGGCTCGCCGTGCCGCCGCCGGGCACGCCGCCCGCCCGGTCGCTGGAGTTCGCCGCGGTCCGGTTGTTCGCCGACCGCGCGCGGGCGGGCGATCCGGGCTTCGCCGTCGATGACGGCACCGCGGGTGACGTCCAGCGGATCTGCGCCGCGCTCGACGGGCTGCCGCTGGCCATCGAGCTCGCCGCCTCGCGCGTGCGGACGCTGCCGGTCGGCGAAATCGCCGCGAGGCTGGACGACCGGTTCCGCCTGCTCTCACGGGGAAGCCGGGGCGCCGAAAGCCGTCATCGCACGCTGCGCGCCGTCGTCGATTGGAGCTGGGATCTGCTCGACGAGGACGAACGCCTGCTCGGCAGGCGGCTGACCGTCTTCGCGGGCGGCACGACCCTGGCCGACGCCGAAGCGGTCTGCGCCGTGCCGGACATCGCGGATCTGCTTCCGTCCCTTGTGGACAGATCGCTGGTCGAACGCACCGGCGACCGGTATCGGATGCTCGAAACCATCCGGGCGTTCTTCGCCGAGAAGCTCGCCGAAACCGGCGAGACCGAGCGGATGCGGCGCGCGCACGCCGAGCACTTCCTCGACCTCGCCGAGGAGGCCGACCCGCTTCTGCGCACCGGCGACCAGCTGGTCTGGCTCGACCGTCTCGACGCCGCCTACGACGATCTCCTGGCCGCGCTGCGCTGGGCCGCCGAGGCCGACGTGCGGATCGCGCTCCGGCTTTCGGCCGCGCTGGTGACGTACTGGTGGATGCGCGGTCGCCGGTTCGAAGGTTCGACGCTGTGCCTGGAAGTGGTCAAGAACCTCGGCCCTCGCCCGCCGGACGGCCTCGACGAGGAGTACCAGCTCTGTGTGCTCGCCGCCGCGGTGGGACTCCGCGGCCACGAGGCGCTCGACCGGCACATGCCCGCGGTGCACGACCTCGTGCGGGATCTGGCCAAGGCACCCCGGAATCCGGCGCTGCTGCTGTTGATGGGGGTCGTGACCGGTCCGCCCGGTGACGGCGACGAGCTGCTGAAGCGCGGTCGGGCCCTGCTGGCGTACAGCGACGCCTGGAGTCTCGCGCTCGCGCCGACCGGTTACGGGCTCCGTGCGCTGATGCGGGGCGAACTCGAAGCCGCGGAAAGTTTCCTGCGCGAGGGGGCGGCGGCGTTCCGGAAGATCGGTGAGCGCTGGGGTCTTTCGATGGCCCTCGACCATCTGTCACAGATCCTGGTCTGGACGAACCGCCAGGCCGAAGCGCTCGAAATGATGAACGAGGCGCTCCGGCTGATGCGGGAACTCGGCGCGTCCGACGACAACGCGGACCTGCTGTGCCGTCGCGGCGGTAGCAAACTGCTCCACGGTGACACGGCGGGGGCGCGGGCGGATTTCGAACTCGCCATCGAGATCGCGCGCCGCGCCGGGATGCCGGAAAGCCGGGCGGCCGGGTACATCGGGCTCGCGTTCCTCGCCCGGCACGAGGGCGATCTGGCCGCGGCACGCGCGCTGAGCGAACTCGCGCTCGCGGAGTGTCCCGGCGGTTCGTTCGCGGCCGAAGGGGTCCGTGCCGGTGCGAAGATCTCGCTCGGCTGGATCTTGGCCGCCGAGGGCGACGCCGACGGGGCCGAGGAACTGCACGGGCTCGCCCTCATGTCGGCGGACAGCTGGCACGACAACACCACCGTGGCCTGCGCCGTCGAAGGCCTCGCCGGGGTCGCGCTGCTGCGGGGCGACGCCGAGCGGGCGGCGGTCCTGATCGGCGCCGCGGTGACCATCCGGGGCACCCCGTTCGCCGTCGATCCGGACGCCGCCCTGCTCCGCACGACCGTGCGGGAGCGGCTCGGTGACGATTTCGACCGGGCCTATCGCCGAGGGCTCGGCGTGCGCGGCGCCGCTCAACTGGCCGGGTTGCCCAGGGAGTCCTGAGCGCGGGTCAGCCGGGTTCCCTGCGGCGCGAAGCGGACGACGGCGTCGGCGAGGAGCCGCTGGTCGAGTTCGGTGTCCTGGACCGCGACGTACAGCGGCGCCGCGTCGACTCCGACCGCGCCGAGCCGGGTCATCCCGGGGCCGACCGGGTCGGTGGTGAGCCGGGTGATGTCACGCCAGGGCACGACCGTCCGCTCGACCCGGACGCCCACCGCGTCCAGTTCGAAGAGCACCCACTGCTGGTCGTGCTGCGACTTCACGTAGGCGATGGTGCCGACGCCGCCGGCGATCAGGACGATCCGCAGCGGCCCGGGCGCCCCGATGGATCCGAGCAGGGCGGCGATCCCGAAGAAGGCCACCAGGAGCCCCGTCAGCTTCGCGGCGCCGACCAGGCCCGCGTTCGGTTTGTGCACCCGGAACCGCACGTTGCGCATCAGGTGCTTGGTGAGCACGCCGCCACCGACCGCCGCGGCCAGCGCGATCAGCGTCACCACCAGCGAAACCGGGGAGAAGTCCACGAGGACCTGATAGCCGGCGACCAGTGCGGCGAATCCGCCCGCGACGGTCAGGAGCAGGGCGAGCTTGCCCTTGCGCACCTCCCGGTCACGGCGTTCGAGCGCGGCCTGGTCCGGCGCGGCGAGGAAACCGCCGTCGATGTTCCTCATCGGGCGTCACGCTGCGCTTCGGCGGCCGCGCGGCGGTCGAAGACGTACACCTTGTTGCTGAGCACGGAATCCCTCGCTTGTCGTTGCCTTGGTGAGAGAACCTTCGCGCGGGGCACATGACATTCCGATGACAAGCACCGACAAGCACCGACAAGCCGTCAGCGCGTGGTGCGCGGATGGTCAGCGGCGGCGGACACCCTCCGGGCATGACCTACCTAGCCGGATCTCCCGAAGACTTCCTCGCCGTGCGGCATCTGACGTTGCGCGGCACCCAAGCCGAAATCGGCCGTGCCCTCGGCGCCGAAACGCAGGCGCGTTCGGACTGGTCCCCGCCGCCGATCGAGCCGATGGTGGCCAAGGCGCGGCGTACCTGGTTCGCGCGGAACTGGCCGCAATACGCCGAACGCACAGCCGGGTTCGCCGAGGCCTACGGGCTCCCGGCCGATGCGGCGGTCTCCTTCGACGACGCGAGCGCCCTGCCCGCCGGGTCGGGCTGTTCGGCGCTGTGGACGGGCAGCACGCTCGGCCGGAACTACGACTTCTTCACCTTGAGCTGGAGTCAACTGGGCGCGGTGATGGCGGGCGCGGAACCCGTCGACGATGGGACCGTGCCGATGGCGTCACGGCCCTACGTCCTGACGATCATCCCCGACGACGGCATCGCCTCGACCTCGCTGACCATGTCCACAATGGACGGTGCGATGGAGGGCGTCAACGAGGCCGGGCTCGTCGTCGCGCTGCTGATGGCCGACATCGAAGCGGCCGCGCCGCTTGAGAACGTTCCCGGTCCGCAGGCGGGTCTTTCGGTCGTGCAGGTGTGCCGATATCTGCTGGACACCTGCGAAAACGTCGACGAGGCCAAGGAAGCCCTGATGCTCGCGAAGCAGTACGCGCACGGCGCGCCCTGCCACTACATCGTCGCCGACGCCTCCGGCCGTGGCTTCGTGTACGAACGCGGAGCGCACGACATCGAGCACTTCGTCGAGGTCGCGGATGGGCCGCTGTGCGTCACGAACCACCTGCTGCACCGCCATCCGGATCTCGGCGCGCTGCCCGAGGACACCCCGGACAGCTTCCTCACCTACCAGCGGCTGCGCACTCTTACCGAGAAGGCGGGGGCAGGGCCGCGTGACGCGCTCGACGCGGTGTCCGTCGCGATCGAGCCCGGCGCGCCGTGGCGGACGCTGTGGCGCAGCGTCCTCGATCCGGCGGCCCGCACCCTGAGCACCCGGTTCTACCTGGGTGACGGCGAGAACGGCACCGCGCGGCACACGCCGGAACTCACCTTCGGGGTTTCGCGGTGAGCATCGGCAAAGGCCGCAAGATCGGCACCGTCGCGGTCTGCGTGCTGGCGCAACTGCTGATCGCGATCGATCTGACCGTGCTGCATCTGGTGCTGCCGTCGCTTTCGGAGCAGATGCACCCGTCGACGACGGAACTGCTGTGGATCGCCGACGCGTACGGCTTCGCGCTCGCCGGGCTGCTGATCACGATGGGGAACATCGGCGACCGCGTCGGCCGGAAGAAGCTGCTGCTGATCGGGGCGTCGCTGTTCGGTGTCGCTTCGGTGATCACGGCGTACGCGCCGACGGCGGAACTCCTGATCGCCGCCCGCGCGCTGCTCGGGATCGCCGCCGCGACGCTGATGCCGTCGACGCTGTCGATCGTGCGGAACGTGTTCACCGGCAAGGAACGCGCGGCCGTGATCGGGGTTTCGAGCGGGCTGACGATTCTCGGTTTCGGTATGGGCCCGCTCGTCGGCGGGGTCCTGCTCGACCATTTCTGGTGGGGTTCGGTGTTCCTGGTCAACGTGCCGGTGGTGGTGGTCATGGTGATCGCGGGCGCGCTGATCCTGCCCGAATCGAAGAACCCCGCACCGGGCAGGATCGACGTCCTCAGCGTGCTGTCGTCGATCGTCGGCATGGTCGGGATCGTCTACACGATCAAGGAAGTCGCGTACAAGGGCTGGGGGCACTGGGACATCGCGGTCGCCGCCGTGCTCGGCCTCGGCTGCCTGCTCGCGTTCGTCCTGCGGCAACCGCGGCTGGCCGAACCGCTGATGGATCTGAAGCTCTTCGCCCAGCGAGCGTTCTCGGCGACCGTCGGCACCACGATCCTGGCGATGTTCGCGCAGCTCGCGGTCTCGCTGATGTTCGCGCAGTACCTGCAGCTGGTGGCGGGATGGTCACCGCTGAAGTCCGGACTCGCCGGGCTGCCGGGGATGGGCGGCGCGATCCTCGGCGGTGTGCTCGCGCCGCTGGGGATCAAGGTCTTCGGCCGCGCGGCCACCATCGGGCTCGGCTGTGCCCTGTCGGCGGCCGGTTTCGCGTTGTACTCGGGTGTCGGCGTGACGATCGTCTACACGGACCTGCTCGCCGCGATGATCGTCTTCGGTGTCGGGTTGTCGCTGATCCTCTCCGTCGCGACGGACACGGTGCTCGGTGTCGTACCGAAGGCCAGGGCGGGTGCGGCGTCGGCGATCTCCGAGACGGCGACCGAACTCGGCGGTGCGCTGGGGATCGCCGTCCTCGGCAGCGCGCTCGGCGCGCTGTACCGGAGCGAACTCGTCATCCCGGCGGGCGTGCCGTCGGAGACTTCAGCGGCGATCTCGGACACCCTCGGCGGGGCCGTTCAGGTCGCGGCGCGGCTGCCGCCCGAGCAAGGAGCACTGGTTCTGGCCGGCGCGAAGTCGGCGTTCGTCGACGGGTTGCAGCTGACGATGCTGTGCTCGGCGGGATTGATGGCGGTGCTGGCGGTCAGCGTGTTGTTCACGTTGAGAGGGGTGCCGAAGGTCCTTGAAGACCCCGAAGAGGAGCCTGTGCCGGTGGCCGCGGCCGCGTGAAGTGTCAGCGGGGACCGGCGAGCGGCACGGCTCGCCGGTCACCCGCCCGCACCATGGCCAGCAACGGTTTCGCGGCCACCGCGAGCAACCGGGCCGCGAAGGTCCGGCCGTTGCGGCGCGCGATGTCCGGGCCGAAAGCGTCCATCAGCGCGACGAGCCCCGGCAGTGGCCGCACGAACAACGTCACTTCGGCGATGAGCCCGTCGTCACCGAGTTTCAGCACCGCCGCCTCTTCGATCTCCTCACCGCCGATACGCGCGGTGTAGACGACCACCCGCGTCGGCCCGTCACCCGTGTCGGTGTGGAACCGGACGTCGCGCAGATGCGAGTAGGCGACCTCCAGCAGCGGCCTGAGTTCCTCGTGCCCGCTGAACCGGACCCGGCTGGTCAGCGGCGAGTGCACGACCGCGTCCGGCGCGAAGGCGCTCAGCGCGAGTTCCACGTCCCGGGTCTCAAGGGCCCGGCGGTACCGCTCGGTGGTGTCGATGCTCATGTGTCCTCCTGGATCAGGGCTCCCAGACCGCGCCACAACAGATCCGTCGTGAGCGCGACGACTTGCTCCCGCGGGATGTCGCGATTGCTCCACCACCAGGTGGCGATGGCGTTCAGTGCGCTCTTCGCCGCTTCGGCGAGCGCTTCGTTCGCGCGGTCGCGCGGCAGGTCCGCGGTCAGCGCCAGGCCGGGGACCTGGGCGAACACCTCGGTCAGCTGCCCGGTGGCCCTGGCCTGTCCGCGCCGGTGCACCTCCGCCACCCCCTCGTCGGACGGTGTCTCGGCGAAGATCATCCGCCAGCCGCGTTCGTTCGCCTCCATCCAGGCGAAGATCGCCGCCACCCGGCCGCGCAGCAGGTCCTCGGCGGTGTCCGACGGTGGCAGCGCGGCCCAGCCGGCCAGCAGACTGTCCACTTCGGACTCCAGCAGCCCGGCGTACAGCGCAGCTTTGGACGGGAAATGGTCGTAGAGCACGGGCGTGCTGATCCCGGCCGCCGTCGCGACCTCCCGCATCCCCGCCGCGTCGTAGCCGGACGCGGCGAACACCCGCGCCGCCGCGGCCAGGATCCGCTCCCGGCGTTCTTCCCTGCTCAACCGCTTACCTGACATCGGTTAGGTACGCTACCACCGAACCTGACAGGTGTCAGGTAGCGCTCCGGGTAACCTGGTCGATCGTGCGCACAGTCGTAGTCATCGGGGGCGGGATCGTCGGTCTCGCCACAGCCTGGGAGCTGACCAAACGGGGTCTGGACGTCACGGTGCTCGAGAAGGAGGACCGCTGGGCCGCCCACCAGACCGGGCACAACTCGAACGTCGTGCACGCGGGGCTCTACTACAAGCCGGGTTCCTTCAAGGCCAGGATGTCCACCGCGGGCAATAGGTCCATTGTGGACTTCGCTGGGCAGTACGGGGTGCCGGTCCAGGTCTGCGGCAAACTGGTCGTCGCCACCTCCGAAGCGGAGCTTCCGGCGCTCAAGGTGCTCGCCGAACGCGCCGAGGCCAACGGTGTCCCGGCCAAGCTGATCACCCCGAGCGAGGCTCGCGAGTACGAACCCGAGGTCTCGTGCGTGGCCGCGCTGCGCGTGGAGTCCACCGGCATCATCGACTTCCCCGCCGTCTGCGCCGCGCTGGTGCGGCTGCTCGACGAAGCCGGCGCCGACCTGCGCCTCGGCACGCCCGCGCTGGGGATCCGCCCCGGCCGCACCGGCGGCGTCGAGGTGGCGACCGGTGACGACGTGCTCCACGCGGACGCCCTCGTCAACTGCGCGGGCCTGCACGCCGACCGTGTCGCGCGGCTCGCCGGGCTCACCCCGGGCGCGCGGATCGTGCCGTTCCGCGGCGAGTACTACGAACTGAAGCCGGAACGCCGCCACCTGGTGCGCGGCCTGATCTACCCGGTCCCGGACGCGTCACTGCCGTTCCTCGGCGTGCACCTGACCCGCATGCTCGACGGCAGCGTGCACGCCGGCCCCAACGCCGTGCTCGCGCTGCGCCGCGAGGGCTACACCTGGCGCGACGTCTCCGCGAAGGACCTCGCCGAAGTCGCCCGCTTCCCCGGCGTCTGGCGGCTCGCGCGCAAATACGCGTACCCCACCGGGCTCGACGAGGTCCGCCGGTCGTTCTCCCGCCGCCGCTTCGCCGAAAGCCTCGCGCGGCTCGTGCCCGCCGTCACCGAGGACGACATCGTGCGGCACGGCTCCGGCGTCCGCGCGCAGGCGCTGCGCCCGGACGGCGCGCTCGTCGACGACTTCCTGATCGAGACCGCGCGGAACCAGGTGCACGTCCTCAACGCGCCCTCACCGGCGGCGACCAGCGCACTGGAGATCGCGAAGCACATCGCTGACGAGGTGACCGCCTAGTGGGCAAGGGGATCACTCGGCGCTAGGACGCGGGCAGGTTCGCGGTCACCAGCGGCATCACGGCTTGCGGGATTTCGCAGGCCTTGGCGTTGTCGCTGAGGTCACCGGTGTCGAGCTTGACCGAGGAGGTCTCCGTGACCGGCAGCATCGCGACACAGATCGGGCTGTCCGGGCTCGAGTAGACGACCCACTTCTTGCCTGCCACCATCTGCTCGACCGGGGTGCCTTCGAGACCGGGAACGTCCTCGAGTTTCGTAGCCGTGTAGATCCACAGGTCGAGCGCCTTCTTGCCCTCGTCGCCGTCGTTGTCGTCCCATTGGCAGCCGTTCTTGGGATCCCTCGACGAACCGTTCATCGGCCGCGCGGCCGCGAGGTTGAACGGCGCCACCTGATCCGGCTTGAGCAGGGAACACGGATCGACGGTCACGAGCGGTCCGGAAGCTTCGATCGGCTTCTGTCCCGGGGGCGCGGTGAGCGGCGGGCTCGGCTGTCCGCCGGGGAGGTGGGAAGCGACCGCGGGAGCCGCGGCCTTCGCCAGGTCGCAGGCCTTGCTGTTGTCGTCGCCGGGAGCATCACTCGTGATCTCGACGAAGGTCTTCGGGTCCAGTTCGGTGATCAGCGAGCAGTAGCTCGGACCGAGGATGGTCGCGTACCGCGTCCAGGTGAACCCGCCGATGCCGAACTTCTCCCCGGGGAGAGCACCGTTGAGGTAATCGCCCTGCGAGAGGTCGAAGCTTCGCGAAACCTCCAGCGCGACCCCGTCCGGCGCGTCTTCCAGCTCCGGGTACCGGCAGGTCGCGGGGATCTTCCGCGCCTTGTCCGCCGGGCGCTCCTTGCCGGGGTAGGTGACCCCGAGGGCCTCCGCCTGCTCCTGCGTGATCAATTCGCACGGCTCGGCCTTCGTGACGACCGGTCCCTGTCCGGGCACGGGCGAGGCCGTACCGGCGATCGTCGACGTGCAGCCGGCGAGCGTCAGCGCCGCCAGCCCGATCGCGAACGAATTCCGAAACCGCATGCGTCCCCTCCTCATCGGCTCGCACACTACTTGTGCGCGACCACCGAGGCCGCGCTCCTCGGCGCGGACCCTACTTCGATGCCGGAGTGAGCACCTCGGTTCCACCGAGGAAGGGACGCAGCGCCTCCGGCACCCGGACCGAACCGTCTTCGAGCTGGTGGTTCTCCAGGATCGCGACGATCCACCTGGTGGTGGCGAGCGTGCCGTTCAGCGTGGCGACGGTCTGCGGACGGCCGTCGTCGTCGCGGTAACGGATGCCCAGGCGGCGAGCCTGGAACGTCGTGCAGTTCGACGTCGAGGTCAGCTCGCGGTAGGTCTGCTGCGACGGCACCCACGCCTCGCAGTCGAACTTCCGGTACGCGGACGTGCCGAGGTCGCCGGTCGCGGTGTCGATCACCCGGTACGGGACCTCGATCTTGGCGAGCATCTGCTCTTCCCAGTCCAGCAGGCGCGCGTGCTCGGCCTCGGCGTCCTCGGGACGCGTGTAGACGAACATCTCGACCTTGTCGAACTGGTGGACACGGATGATGCCGCGGGTGTCCTTGCCGTACGAACCGGCCTCGCGGCGGTAGCAGGACGACCAGCCCGCGTACCGCTTCGGGCCGTCACCCAGGTCGAGGATCTCGTCGGCGTGGTAGCCGGCGAGCGGGACCTCGGAGGTGCCGACGAGGTACAGGTCGTCGTCGCGCAGCCGGTAGACCTCCGACGAGTGCGCGCCGAGGAAGCCGGTGCCGGCCATGATCTCCGGCCGCACCAGGGTCGGCGTGATCATCGGGGTGAAACCGTTCGCGGTCGCCTGCGCGATCGCCATGTTCAGCAGGCCGAGCTGCAGCTGGGCGCCGACGCCGGTGAGGAAGTAGAACCGCGAGCCCGACACCTTCGCGCCGCGCTCCATGTCGAGCGCGCCGAGGCCCTCGCAGAGTTCGAGGTGGTCCTTCGGCTCGAAGTCGAACTTCTTCGGCTCGCCGACGTGCTTGAGCACGACGTAGTCGTCCTCGCCGCCTTCGGGCGCGTCAGGGTGGACGAGGTTCGGCACCAGGCGGTGCAGCTGCTCGAACTCCTCCGACGCCTCGGTCTGCTCGACCTCGGCAGTCTTGACCTGGGCGGCGAGGTCCTTCGCCTTGGCGAGGAGCTCGGCCCGCTCGTCACCCTGAGCCTTGGGGATGAGCTTGCCCAGCGACTTCTGCTCGGCGCGCAGCTTGTCGGCGGCGGCGATGGAGGACCGGCGGCGGGAGTCGAGGGAGAGCAGTTTGTCGACCACTCCTTCGTCCTCGCCACGGGCGCGCTGCGAAGCGCGCACGACGTCCGGGTCATCGCGCAGAGTCCTGGGGTCAATCACGAGTGCAGAGGGTAGTCCGTGGCCTTCACGCACTTCGAGGCAGTTTCCCCGTACACACTGTGCGGGCCGCTGCGGATAACCCGACAGTCTGATCGTTGTCGCCCGTTTCGGACCGTCCCCATACTGAGCCCGGCCCCGGATTCCCTGCTGCGGACGGAGAAACCCGATGACCGATGCGGACCTGCTGGCGCGGCACAAGGCGGTACTCCCGTCGTGGCTTGCGCTCTACTACGACGAGCCGATCGAGATCGTGCACGCGCAGGACCGCCGGGTCATCGACTCGACCGGGCGCACCTACCTCGACTTCTTCGCGGGCATCCTGACGAACTCGATGGGCTACGACGTCTCGGCGATCAGCGACGCCGTGCGCAAGCAGCTCGACACCGGCATCCTGCACACCTCGACGCTGTACCTGATCCGCTCGCAGGTCGAACTGGCCGAGCGCATCGCGAAGCTCTCCGGCATCCCCGACGCGAAGGTGTTCTTCACCAACTCCGGGACCGAAGCCAACGACACCGCGCTCATGCTCGCCACCCAGTACCGGCGCAGCAACCAGGTGCTGGCGATGCGGAACTCGTACCACGGCCGGTCGTTCGCGACGGTCGGCATCACGGGCAACCGCGGCTGGTCGGCGTCGTCGCTCAGCCCGGTGAAGGTGAGCTACGTGCACGGCGGCTACCGGTACCGCAGCCCGTTCCGGGCGCTTTCGGACACGGAGTACATCGACGCGTGCGTCGCGGACCTGGTCGACGTCCTGGAGACGGGCACCTCGGGCGACGTCGCCTGCATGATCGCCGAGCCGATCCAGGGCGTCGGCGGCTTCAGCTCACCGCCGGACGGCCTGTTCAAGGCGATGAAGGAGGTCCTCGACCAGTACGGGATCCTGTTCATCTCCGACGAGGTCCAGACCGGCTGGGGGCGGACCGGGGAACACTACTGGGGGATCCAGGCGCACGACGTCGTCCCCGACGCGATGACCTTCGCGAAGGGTCTCGGCAACGGCCTCGCCATCGGCGGGCTCGTGGCGCGCGGCGACCTCGTCGACTGCCTGACCGCGAACTCGATCTCGACCTTCGGCGGCAACCCGGTCGCGATGGCGGGTGCGGCCGCGGTCCTCGACCACATCGCCGACCACGATCTGCAGGCCAACGCGCTCGCCCGTGGCAACGAACTGCTCGACGGCCTGCGCGCGGCCGGGAACCCGCTGATCGGGGACGTACGCGGCAAGGGTCTGATGATCGGCGTCGAACTGGTCGAGCCGGGCGGCATGAAGCCGAATCCGGGGGCCGCGGCGCGGATGATGGAGGAGACCAAGGCGCGCGGGCTGCTGATCGGCAAGGGCGGGCTGCACGGCAACGTCCTGCGGATCGCGCCGCCGATGACACTCACCGCCGAGGAAGCCGCCGAGGGCCTCGGGATCATCTTGGACTCGCTGGCGGCGATCTCCTGACACTCTCGTGAGTGGCAAGGACGGTTAGAACCGTCCTTGCCACTCACGAGGATCAGGACTTGACGAAACGGGCGATGACCTCGCCCAGCCGCCCGCCGGCGTCCTCCTGCAGGAAATGACCGGCGCCGGTGATCGTCGGATGCTCGAGTTCGCGAGCGCCGCGCATCGACCCCCGCAGTTCGAGACCCCACGGCGCGGTGATCGGGTCGCCGTCGGAGAACGAGACCAGGAACGGCTTGTCCAGTTCGGAAAGCACCTTCAGCGCGGCCCGGTTGGCGGCCGAGGCCGGATCGTCCGGGGTGATCGGCACCAGCGACGGCATCGCGCGCGGCGCGGCCTTGTACATCTCGTTCGGGAACGGCGCGTCGTAGGCGGCGCGGACCTCGTCGGACAGCCTGGTCTGGCAGCCCGACTGGACGAATCGCCCGACGTCGAGGACCTGGGCGTTCTCGACGGTGTCGCGGAACTTGTGCCAGAGCTCGGGCATGTCGGTGTCGCCGCTGGGGAGGCCGGTGTTGGCCGCGACGACCCTGGCGAAGCGGTCGGGGCTTTCGGCGACCAGCCGCAGGCCGATCAGGCCGCCCCAGTCCTGGCCGACCAGGGTGACGTCGGTCAGGTCGAGCACGTCGAAGGCGAACGCGCGCATCCACTCGACGTGCCGCTGGTAGGTGTGGTCGACCATGTCGCCGGGTTTGTCGGAGCGGCCGAAGCCGACCAGGTCGGGCGCGATGGCGCGCAGTCCGGCGTCGGCGAGCACCGGGATGACCTTGCGGTAGAGGTAGGACCAGGTGGGCTCGCCGTGCAGCAGGAGGACGGGCGGCCCGTCTTCGGGTCCGGCCTCCACGTACCCCACTCTGATCACGCCGCCGTGAAGGTCGACGAGTTCCGCGTAGCGCGGTTCGAAGTCGAAATCGGGCAGGTCCGAGAACCGGTCGTCCGGTGTCCTTAAAAGGCGCACGACTCCCACGTTAGTGGGAATCGTGCGCCTATGCCGGTTTCAGTGAGTCAAGAAATCACGAGATGGCAACGGCCACGATGAGGCCGAGGGCCAGGTGCGCGGAGGCCACGACGACGCTGGCCGGGGCGAACTTCTCGCTTTCGATGGTCGAGCGGATGTCGATCCGGGTCGCCCACTCCAGCAGCCGGACCGCGAGCACCTGCACGACGATGCCGAGCAGGCCGTAGACCAGCGAGGTGATGAGGCCCTCGGTCAGGTCGCTGGCGGAGTTCGCGATCGCCACGACGATGATGAAGGCCATCGACAGCAGCCCCGACGCGGTGACGATGACCGCGTTCGGCAGGCCGCGGGTGACCAGCTGGGACAGCTTGCCGGGCGTGGTCCAGTCGATCGCCCAGAACCCGGCGAACATCATCAGCAGGCCGACGACGCCGTACAGCAGGATCGCGCCGATCCCTCGCACGAGGTCGGAGCCGAACGTGTCGGACAGCGCAAGGGTGGTGGTCACAGGGTGCTCCCATAAATGCGGACAGTCAGGCGAAGCCTGTCAGTTGAGGGTGGTGGCGGGGCGGGGCCCGGGATACGGGTCGAGAATGTCAGGTTTGTGCGGTTGCTTCTATCACGACTCGACGATGCGGTGCGGGACGAACGCCGCACCGTCGTCGGTGACGAGTCCCGCGGTCTCGCGGATACCGAGGCCGGCGGCTTGGTCCCCGACGATCCACGCGCCGAGCGCGGGCCGGTAACCCTGGAACTCCGGGAGCGGGTCGAACGCCTGGTAGACGTACCCTTCCGCGCCGTAGACCCCGTCGGTCTGCGTCTCGTACCCGGTGGCGACGATCTGCACGTTCGCGCCCTCGCGGCCGAGTTTCGGCTTGCGGACGTACTCGGTCAGCAGACCGGGGTCGTCGGCGAAGGCGGGCAGCAGGTTCGGATGCCCCGGGTAGTTCTCCCACAGGATCGCGAGCAGCGTCTTGTTGGAGAGGATCATCTTCCACAACGGTTCGATCCACAGCGTGCGAGGCATCGTCTCGACGGCGAAGCGGCCGAACTCCTCGTCGACCACCCATTCCCACGGGTAGAGCTTCACCACGGTCGCCATCTGCGCCTCTTCGAGGTCGACGAACCGTTTGAGCACCGGGTCCCAGCCGATCTCCTCGATCGACAGGCCGACGGTGTCGAGCCCGGCCTCGGCCGCGGTCTCCTGCAGGTACGCCGTCGTCACGTGGTCCTCACCGGACGGATCGGCGGAAGACCAGGTGAAGTGCAGTTCGTTGGAGGGGAGCTTGTCGGCGAGTTCGCCCCAGCGCTCCACCAGCTTCTCGTGGATCGAGTTCCACTGGTCGTTCTCGGGGAAGACCGCGGTCTTCCAGTGCCACTGCAGCACCGCGGCCTCGAGCAGCGAGGTCGGGGTGTCTGCGTTGTACTCGAGCAGCTTCGCCGGGCTCTTGCCGTCGTAGCGCAGGTCGAAACGGCCGTAGACGTGCGGATCCTGCCGCTTCCACGACTCCGCGATATGCGGCCAGACCCACTCGGGGATGCCGAAGCGGTGGTACTGCTCGGTGGTGATCACATTGTCGACGGCTTCGAGGCACATCGAGTGCAGCAGTTCCACGTCCGCCTCGACGGACAGGATCTCGTCCATGTCGAAGACGTAGTGGACCGACTCGTCCCAGTACGGCCGGGACTTGCCGGAGCCGTCGCGGGCGGGGGTGCCGAAGACCAGGCCCTGTTCCTCGACGATGCGCTGCCAGTCCCGCCGGGGCGGCTTGGAATCCCGATACAACTACGAGCCCCCGCTCTTGCCGGTACCGCCGGAGGTACCGCTCTTGCCACTGATGCCGAACCCGCCGCGCTGGACGGTCTTGCCCGACTTCGTGCTGACGTTCGCGTTCGACGGTGCGGTGTACGAGCCGCCGGACACCCGCTGCCCGATGGTCCCGGTGCCGCCGTAGTTGTAGCGATAGCTGTTGTACCCGCCACCGCCGCCGATCGGGATGAAGAAGAACCCACCACTGACGTGACCACCGTGCGACCGCACGTAGTTCTCGTCGCAGTTCTGGTCGTTGTCGACGATCTCGTCCTTGGTGGTGCAGACGGCCGTGACGTTCTCCGGCTTCGCGACGGTGTAGAACGTCGCGACCAAACCGACCAGTCCGACGGTCACACCGGTGCCGATCAGGAGCTTCTTCTTGGTCGAAGACTTCTTCTCGGCGGCGCGTGCGGCTTCGGCGGCGAGCGCCTCTTGGCGTTCCTGCTCAGCCAGCGCCTGCTGCCGTGCCCGCTGCTCGGCCAACGACGGCTGCCGCGCCTGCGTGCTGCTGTCCTGAAAGCGCATGGTGCCGCGCCTTGGCGGCTCCTGAGGCGGCTGTGCCCCCTGGTTGTCATCCTGCGTCATCGAAGCTCCGTAATCGCCCGCCGGCCCGAACCCGTGTCCAACACTAACCACCCGGTACGCGCACCTTACGTGCGGCGCGGGCATCATGGAGTGGATGTCTCAACAGGCCGAGCGGTTCCGTGATCCGCGAAACGCGCTGAGCACCCTGCGCACCCGGCTCGTCATGGCCGGCGTGTTCGTGGGCGCGATCATCGCGCTTTCGCTGAGTGTGGCGTTTTCGTGGAACGTGGGCCCGGAGGGCGGTGCGGGCGGCGGCGCCCCCAAACTGTCGCCCGCCGCGGCCGAGGCGTTCCAATCTCCCCCGGGCACCTGCCTGACCTGGAACAACCTGGACGCCACCGACGCGCGGCGCGTGCCGTGCACGGAGTCCCACCTGTTCGAGGTCACCAGCATCGTCGACATCGGCGCGCAGTACCCGCCGGGCGCGCCGAGCCCGAGCCTGGAGCAGTGGCAGGAGATCTCCAGGTCACAGTGCACGATCGACGTCAAGCCGTACCTCGGCCGCACGCTGGACCCGTACGGCAAGTTGAGCATGAACCTGCTCCGGCCGACGCCCGCGCAGTGGGCCGACGGTGACCGGCAGCTGCGATGCGGGCTGCAGTGGGCCGGCCAGGGCGGCAAGCTGCAGCCGACCAAGGGACCCGCGAAGGAGCAGAACCAGTCCGCGGTGTGGGAGCCGGGCACCTGCCTCGCGCTGCTCAACAACAGCTTCGGCGATCCCATCGACTGCGCCCAGCCGCATTCGTACGAGATGATCGCGACGATAGACCTCAAAACGAAGTTCAAGGACGGCTACCCGTCGCAGGAGCAGCAGAACACCTGGCTGGACACCGAGTGCTCGACGGCCGCGCAGGAGTACAGCGGCAACGCGGACCTGGCGGCGAAGAAGCTCATCCTCAGCTGGGACGTCCGCGAGCAGGAGAGCTGGGACGCCGGGTCGACGCTGGTGAACTGCAAGGTGGCGGCGGTCCTGCCGGAGAACAAGGGGCTGGCACCGGTCACCGGGAGTATCAAGGTCGGCAACGGCGCGGGTCAGCCGTCGGACGGCGGCCAGGCGACCCCTCCGGCGTCATCTTCGGCGCCGAAGACCGGCGGGTGACCCCGTGCCCGTCGAGATGACCCAGCAGCGCTTCGAAGAGCTGGTTTCGGAGGCACTGGACGAGCTTCCGCCCGAGTTCGCGGACGCCATGGACAACGTCGTGGTACTCGTGGAGGAGTTCAACGAGGAGTCGCCCACGATTCTCGGGCTCTACCACGGGGTCGCGCTGACCGAGCGGACGCACGAGTACGGCGGGGTGCTGCCGGACCGGATCTCGATCTACCGGCGCCCGCTGCTGCAGATGTGCGACACCGAGGAAGACGTCGTCGAGGAGGTGCTGATCACGGTGGTCCACGAGGTCGGCCATCACTTCGGCATCGACGACGCGCGGCTGCACGAACTCGGCTGGGGCTGAGTCGCCGGGCGGGCGATAGCAAAGGTCCCTCGCTCCCCCGCGGCGGATTCCGCGACGAAGGTGGCATGGTCGGTGATTTTTGTGCGTGGAGCACCAAGGGTTCTCCGGATTCTTAACTGGGCGTAACAAGCCCGCCACTTTGGGCGACAGCCCCGCTAAACTTTCGCCACGTTGTCGCCGGCCCTCGCCGGCGAATGCCCGGGGAGGCGGTGCATGGCCGAGTCGACGGAGCACGGGAGGGGTGACCGGCGGTTGCGCTGGCTGCTCGCGTCCAGCGCGGCGTCGAACCTCGGCGACGGGATCGGCAAGGTCGCGTTCCCGCTGCTCGCGGTCACCCTGACCCGTGATCCGCTGCTCATCGCCGGTCTTTCGGCGACCCAGTTCCTGCCGTGGCTGCTGTTCGCGCTCCCGGCGGGCGCGCTCCTGGACCGGATCGACCGGCGGCGGGCGATGATCCTCGCGAACAGCGCCCGCGCGGTGGTGGTCGGCGGGACGGCCGTCCTGGTCGCGGCGGGCGGGGTGACCATCTGGATGGTCTACGTCGCCGCCCTGCTCATCGGCTTAGCGGAGGTGGTCGCCGACAGCGCCGCGAACGTGCTCATCCCGGCGGTCGTCGGCAAGGGTTCACTGGACAGCGCGAACAGCAAGCTCCAGGCCTGCGAGATCGTCGGCCAGACCTTCCTCGGTGGCCCCGTCGGCAGTGTCACCTTCGCGCTCTTCGCGACGTTCCCCTTCTTGCTCAACTCGGTGGGCTTCGCGATCGCGGCTGCCGTCCTGATCGGACTGGCGGGGAGCTATCGGCCACGCGGCGCCGAGAGCACGGCCACCGACCTTCGCGCCGAACTGACGGAGGGTTTCCGCTGGTTGAAGGGCAACCGGCTGGTGCTGCGCCTGGTCGTCATCGCCGGGTTGATCAGCCTGGTCAGCGAACTCGCGCAGGCGCAGTTGGTGCTGTACGCGATCGAGTACCTGCGTCTCAGCGAAGCGACCTTCGGACTCTTCGCGTTCGTCGGCGGAATTGGCGGCTTGCTCGGCGCGGCAGTCGCCCCGCGGCTGGTGAAGGCGTTCAGTCGTCGCGCAGTGCTCCTCGGGGGCACGGCCTGCTGCGGCGCGGCGTTCACCGGCATGGGCCTGACGAGTTCGCCGGTGGCGGGGGCGGCGCTGTTCGGCCTGTTCGCGGCGGCCGTCGTCGCGGTGAACATCGTGCTCGGGACGGCACGGCACACCCTCGTCCCCGGCGACCTGCTCGGCCGGGTCCTCGGCGTGTGGCGCACCGTCGTCTGGGGAGCGATCCCGATCGGCGCCCTGCTCGGCGGCGTCCTCACCCACGCCCTCGGTTCCCCGGCCCGGACGTTCCTCACGTCCGGGCTTCTGCTGTTCGGAGTAGCCGGTTTCGCGTTCGTCTCGTTACGGCGAGACGCCTTCGATGACGAATCGGCCACGGAGGTGCGGGTTCTCCACCAAGACCGGTGAAAGCAAAGGCCTTTGGTGCTGAAATAGCCCATCACCGCCACGGGTGACGGGGAGGTCCGCGATGCAGCAGACACTGGTGCCGGAGGCCGGCGTGGGGACGACAGAACCTTCCAGACGCCCGCAGGTTCTCACGGCTGTAGCCGGTTTCGTGATCGGCGGCGGCGTGATCGGCATGCTGTGGGCGCTCTCGGGCGTCGACGCGGGGGCACTCGAAGACGCGCAAGACGCGTGTTCGGCACTGGCCAGGGTCGGCACGATCCCGGACACCACCGACTCCGCGCCCGGCGACCGGACCGTGGCCGTCCTGGCGCCCGAGGTCCTGCACCGGATGACGGCCGCACGCGAACTCTCCGCCGCGGCGGCCGCCGCCAACGACACCTACCGGCCGCTGGCCGACCACATCGACGGCGTCAGCCGGATGGTGTTCAGCCTGCACTTCAACCAGATCTCGGGCCAGCGGCACCTGGTACAGGCCGAACAGCTCTGCACGCAGCTTTAGCCCTTGTGGACCGTCTTGACGGTCAACTGGTTGCCGGGAATCTTCCCTGTGCAGCCGAGTCCCTGCATCGGCACGAAGTTCGACGCCGTCTCCTGCGGCAGGTACACGCGCAGCCCTCGGGTCTCGGTGGGCTTGCAGGCCGCCTCGTCGTAGTTGCGGACGTTCACGAAGCCGACGTCGGCGATCGCGCTCTCGCCGTTGTTCAGCTGGACCGGGCCGCCCTTGGCCCCGTCCCGGTACGCGGCCTCACCGACCTGGTGGCCGTCGGCGCCGGTCACGTAGGAGATGCCGGGGAATCCCTGGATGGTGCACACGTGCCCGCTCGTGTTGGTGATGACGAGCTTCCGGTACACCGTGCCCGCCGCGGCGTCGCCGTCCTCGATGGACAGTTTGACGTCGCCCGCCTTGCAGAGCCCGTCGTTCTTCGGTGCCTGTGCGGGCGACTGGGCAGGCTGCGGGGCCGGGCTCGACGAACTCGCGCTGGGCGCGGCCGAGGTGTCCGGCGCCGAACTGGACGGCGACGCGGACGTGTTCTGCGCGACGGGCGCGGTCTCCGAACCGCAGGCGCTGAGCAGCAGGAGCCCGGCGGTACCCGCGATGAGACCGCCGATGGAGATCAGTTTCGAACGAACCATGGTCATTCGCCTCCCTGTAGTCCGACGCTGCCGGGTGACCCACCGTTGAAGTAGACGTGCTGTCCGCCGTGGGGGTTGCGCTCCACCGGTTAATTCCCCACAAGGTGTTAATCGATCTTGTGGGGTGTATTCCCCGGCGGGCGCGGAGGCAAACGCGCCCGGTCAGCGTTCGACGCGGACTTCCGCCCAGGTGAGACAGGTCCAGCCGGCAGGGGTCGCGACGAGTTCGACGACCCCGGTGTTCGGGATGAGCCCCTGGTTGGCGACCTCGGCGGTCACGTTCCCGGCGAGCCATTCGCCGCCCAGCCGGATCGCGCCGCCGTGGCTCACCAGCACCACCGTGCCGTCGGGGTCGGCCTGCTCGTGCTTGGCGCGCAGGCGGGCGACCGCGTCGAGCATCCGGGCGCGGACCTGCGCGCCGGTCTCGCCGCCGGGGATCGGCGGGTCGAGTTCGCCGAGCGTCCACCGGCGCACGACGCTCATGTAGGTCGTGATCGAGTCCTTGTCCGTCTTGCCTTCGAGGTCGCCTGCCGCGACCTCGTGCACGCCGTCGAGGACCTGGACGTCGAAGCCGAGTTTGGCGGCCAGCGGCGCGGCGGTCTGCTGGGCGCGGACCGCCTGCGAGGCGTAGACCGCGACGATCGGCTCGCCGTCCAGCCGCGTCGCGAGGTCTCGGGCCTGCTCGCGGCCCAGCTCGGTGAGCGGCGGCCCCGGCAACGCGGTGTCGAGGGCGCCTCGCACGTTGCCGTCGGTCTGACCGTGGCGGACCAGGAGAAGTTTCACGCCTGCGCTCCCTTCCGTACCGACTCGACCCAGTCGATCGCGTCGGTGAAATCCTCGTTGGCGGCCCCCGGCTCGATCTCGGTCGTGCCGTCGTCCGCGCGCGGGTGGGAACCGAGGAACCGCACGTTGCGGCACCGGCGGCGCAACGCGGCCAGCGCGTCGCCGATCCGGGGCTCGGCCACATGCCCCTCGAAGTCGATGAAGAAGCGGTACTCGCCGAAGTTGTTCCTGGTCGGGCGGGCGTCCAGTTTGGTCAGATTGATCCCGCGGACCGCCAGTTCGGTGAGCAGTTCCGCCAGCGCGCCGGTCCGGTTGGTCGCGGCGGCGACGATCGACGTGCGGTCGGCCCCGGTCGGCTCCGGCAGCTCACCGGGGGTGCGGACCAGCAGGAACCGGGTCTTGGCGTCGCGGACATCGGCGACCTCGGTGGCCAGCACCTCCAGCGGGTAGTGCTCGACCGCGACCGGCGCGGCGACGGCGGCGTCGAACTCGCCCGCGTCGACCGCGACCGCGGCCGCCGCCGTGGACGACGTCGCGACCGGATGCGCCCCGGGCAGGTTCGCCTCGACCCAGTGACGGACCTGGGCGAGTGCGTGCGGATGGCTAGCCACGGTACGGATCTCGGTCGTGCCCGGCCGGGTCAGCACGCTGAAGTGGACCGGCAGCAGCACCTCCGCCACCGCGACGAGCGGCTCGGCCTCGCTCAGGCTGTCGAGGGTGGCGGTGACCGCGCCCTCCACGGAGTTCTCGATCGGGACGCAGGCCGCGTCGGCCGCACCCGAGCGCACCGAGGCCAGTGCCGCCGGGATGGTCTCCGCGGGGATCAGCTCCTCGCCGGGGGCGAGCCGGCGCGCGGCCTGTTCGGTGAAGGTTCCCTGGGGGCCGAAGTAGGCGATCCGTGACACCCCGCCAGATTACGCACGGCGCGGGTGGCGACTTTCACTCGGACAGCCGGTACGCACACCGGTTACGCCGGGTGCCATTTTTTGCCATGCTTAGGGCGTGACCGCCGAACCGGGCACCCACACCGGCCACGACGATGTCGGCTCCTCTTTTGCTCCCCTGCCGGACCGTCCCACTCCGGAGCTGGTGCTGTGCGCCGTCGATGACCTGCTCGCACAAGCCTGGACCACCGTCGCGGACACTGTGGACGGCCGGGTCTTCGTGCACCGAGGGTCCGTGCTCGACGTCGTCGCACAGGCCGTCGTCAGCCCCGCGAACTCCTACGGCTGGATGCGCGGCGGCATCGACGCCGTCTACGCCCGTGCCTATCCCGATGTCGAACAGAACGTGCGCAGCGCCGTCCTCGCCTACCATGGCGGGGAACTCCCGATCGGCGAAGCGGTGATCGTGCCCACCGGCGAGTCTGAGCCCGCCTGGCTGATCAGCGCGCCGACGATGCGGGAACCCGGCGAACGCCTCCCCCGCGACACCGTGCATCCGTACCTCGCCGCCCGGGCGGTGTTCCAGCAGTGGCGTGACGGCAGGCTCGACCAGGGCCGGGTCCGTGATCACGTGCACACGATCGCGATGCCCGGACTCGGTACCGGCGTCGGCGGGGTCGCGCCCGCTTCCTGCGCCCGGCAGGTCGCCGCGGCGTGGGACGAGGTCTTCACGCCCGACCGTCCCCGTAACGGACGGTAACTCCCCGGAGCGGGGTACATCACATCGAAGCGCGTTCACGAGCCGTAAGCCCTACCGTTAAAGCGGCTTCATCCGGTTCGAGGCACGTTCACCCGCCGAGAACTCGTCAACACGGTTTTGTACGGCGCCAGCGCAGGCGACGGGCGAGGAGTGTGCGATGCCGCGGGTCCGTGAGCTCAGTCCCTACGTCGAGCTGCACCGTGAGCAGTGGCGCGAGTTGCGCAGGTCGACTCCACTGCCACTGACCGCCGCGGAACTGCTGCGGCTGCGCGGTCTCGGCGAACAGGTCGACCTGGCCGAGGTCGCCGAGGTCTACCTGCCGCTCTCCCGGCTGATCAATCTCCAGGTCGCCGCCCGGCAACGGTTGTACGAAGCCACCACCACCTTTCTCGGTGAAGACAGCCGGGGCACCAAGGTGCCGTACATCATCGGGATCGCCGGCAGCGTCGCCGTCGGCAAGTCGACCACCGCGCGCATCCTGCGCACCCTGCTCGCCCGCTGGCCGGATCACCCCAGGGTCGACCTGGTCACCACCGACGGGTTCCTCTACCCGCGGGCGGAACTGGTCCGGCGCGGGATCATGCACCGCAAGGGTTTCCCGGAGAGCTACGACCGGCGGGCGCTGCTGCGGTTCGTCACCGAGGTGAAGTCCGGGGCGGAACGGGTCAGCGCGCCGGTGTACTCGCACCTCGCCTACGACATCCTTCCCGACGAGGAACAGGTCGTTCAGCGGCCCGACATCCTGATCCTCGAAGGGCTGAACGTCCTCCAGCCCGGCCCTCGGCTCACCGTCTCCGATCTGTTCGATTTCTCGATCTACGTGGACGCACCGACGACCGACATCGAACGCTGGTACATCGAGCGCTTCCTCAAGTTGCGGCACACCGCGTTCGCGGACCCCGCGTCGCACTTCCACCACTTCGCCGGCCTCCCGGACGACGAGGCCCGTGCCGAGGCGCGCCATCTGTGGCGCACGATCAACGAGCCGAACCTGATGGAGAACATCAAGCCGACGCGCCCCCGGGCGACCCTCGTCCTCCGCAAGGACGCCGACCACGCGATCAACCGGGTCCGGCTGCGCAAGCTCTGAAGGATCCTCCGCACGAGACACCGCGAGCGGCATCCAGACGAAGCCAGCACCACTGTCGTGAGTGGTAAGGACGGTTAGAACCGTCCTTACCACCCACGAGCCCCACCGGCCACACGGGCGAATTCCGGCCGTTCCCTCACAAGGAGCAGCCTTCTCACCACCGGCGAGCCGGTCGTGCCCGCCGGTCGCGCACCGCTGTCGGCGAGCGGCTTTCCTCGGCCGATCGGCCGATCCACGCCCGGTACGTGTAACCGGTTGGCCGATACCGGCTACAGCCCCCCGAGGCGACCCTTGTGTCAGGGGTTGAAGAGGTCTCGAAAAGACCTTGAGCAGGGAGGAGACTCACGATGTTCTCGATCATCCTGACTTGGGTCGGCTCGATTCTCGGACTCGCACTCATGGTGGCCATGGCCGTCGGCGCCTTCGTCGTCGACTTCGACGACGCCCGCGGGGACCGTCGCCGGAAGAAGCCGCAAGTCACGGAGAGCAAGGGCACCCCCGCCGCACCGCTGGGCTGAGTACGGCCGATCAAGGCGTCCGGACGTCTTGATCCCTTCCTCGGGCCGGGATCTCAGTCGAACGGGTTGTGCACCTGCGCACCGAGCCCGGCCATGTCGGCGAGGTTCCGGGTGACCAGGGTCAGCTCGTGGACCCGGGCGGTCGCGGCGATCAGCCCGTCGATGGACGGCACTTTCCGCGGCGCGTGCTGCCTGCCCCATTCGGCCGCGATTTCGGCGGTCACCGGAAGGATCCGTTCCGAAAACTGCGCGGTGAGACCGGCCAGCCAATCGGCCAGCGCTTCCGCTCGCTCCCTGTCCTGCTCCCCTCGATGCCTGAGCTTGCTTATCCCTCTCTCGATCTCCCCCACGGTCAGCGCGCTCAGATAGAGCCTGCTCGACGACACCCCGCCCCACCACCGGTCGAAACCCGGATTCCGCGTGCGGCGCCGAGCCTCGGACACGATGTTCGTGTCCAGCAGAAAGCTCACCCGCTCACCTCCACGACATCTCTCGGCAGGTCCTCCGCGCGTTCGGCGGCGATCTCCTCCAGCACGTCGGCGAGCGCCTCCCCGTACTCGGGATGGTGCTGCTCACCGGAGAGCACGGCCTTGAAATCGACGGCTTCGCCTCCCCCGGCCAACCTGCGGTAATCCACGATGTCCAGCACCACGGCCACCTCCTCCCCGTGTTTGGTGACGAACTGCGGCCCCTCGGTCGCGGCGCGGCGCAGCAGCTCACTCAGCCGCTGCTTGGCGTCCTGCACTTGCCAGGTTGCTGCTTCCATCTAGACAGACTAGACAGAACAAGGAGGGGTGGCGAGGGCGAGAAGGGGGTGACCGGGGGAAACGAGTCGTCAGGCGAGTTCGCCGAGCGCCTTCCGGTAGTCGTCGACGTCGTAGTCCATCTCGTGTTCGCCCGCTTCGGCGAGCTGAGCGGACAGCGCGTCGATGAGACGGTCGAAGATCTCGTCGCGCTCTTGCCCGGTCTCGCTCAGCCGCCGCACGGCCTGCCAGACCTCGGCAGGTTCGTCGGCCCAGAGCTGGTCGACGATCGTGGTCTTGAGCGCGAGCCGCATCCTCGGCTCGCCGTCGAAGGTCTCCTCGGCCAGCGCCTCGTGGTACTCCGGGTGCTCGCCGATCACCAGCAGCCGTCGCTGTTCGGGATCGGCGGGCTCGAGTTCCAGCTCCTCGTCGCCGATCTCCGCGTAGACCGTCGGGACGGCGAACATCCGGCGCGCGAGGGCTTCCGCGAGTTCCGCCGGATCTTCGATCCCCTCGGAGCCGTCGAAGTAGACATCGAGCGCGGAGTCGTCGTCCTGCGCGAACTCCTCCAGGAACTCGGTCGTGCTCTCCAGCAGCGCCACACGCGCGGCCTCGGGGAGTCCGGCGCGGTCGGCGGCCCAGGTGACCCAGCCGAGCAGAGCGGGCTCCAACGCGCCTTCGTAGGCCTCGTCGATCTCGAACTCGCCGTCCAACAGCGACTCGAGGAACCGGGCGAGCTTCTCGGGCCCGACCCGCAGCGGGCTGCCCGGCTCGGTCTCACAGCCGTAATCGACGAGCAGACGCGCGTAGGACCTCGTCGCCTCCGTGTCCTCCACCAGCCCGGACCCGATGAAGTCGGCGACGACCTCTTCACGGACCTGCTCGGGCCATTCGGTGATCTCGGGCGACGGTTCGGGGGCGGGAAGCGCCCGGATCCAGGCCAGCGCGAGCGCGTGGAACCGCGCGTAGTCCTCGCTGACGTCGGGTTCCTCGACGACGTCCGTCGCGGCCAGCCCGTCCGCGAGCAGCTGGTGGGCGCGCTCGGGCAGCACCCGCTCCAGCGTGACCAGCTCCGGGTCGTCGGCGGCCTGCTGCCGCATCTCGGCCAGCACGTCCTGCGGCTTGTCGACCACGACGACGTCGCGGATCCGGCCGCCTTCGGTGGAGTCGACCAGCGCGAGCAGACCGTGCTCGACACCACCGCGGGAGAAGACGCAGAGAAGGGAGGACTCGTCACCGAAGACGTCGCCGGTCCGCCAGCAGTCCCCGACGGTCACCGCGGCCAGGCCGGCCGCCCATTCCGGTTCCGGGATCCCGCGGCCCAGCACGGTGTTCAGCGCCGAGGCGGCCGCCTCGCGCTCCTCCTCGGTCTCGGCGAAGACACGCAGCCCGGCGAGCAGCGCGGCCGCGGCGGGGGTGATCTTCCGCTCGGCGAACGCGATGAGCTCCATCCCGAGCGGCTGTTCACCCTCCTCCAGCTCGATCTCCCACCACTGGCCGAGCACCTCGGAGGTCAGCAGCTCGACGTCGAGCACCTCGGGTTCGGCGCCAAGGGTCGAGAAGTCCCGGAGGACGTCCTTGAAGAGGCCCGTCACACTCGGCGTGGAGGGCTGGGCTGCCTTCTTGCGGGCACGGCTGACCGGACTCATGGCGACATGTTTTCACGCGGACCCGATCGGGCTCGTCGCGGTGGTCCCGGGCGCGAAACACGGCGTCCCGGTCGCGGGGAGGACGCGGGCGGACACCGGTTCAGGACCACCGCGACTTCGACGGCCCGCCAGTGTGGCTCGACCTTCTTCGCCGGGTTTCCTCGGTTCACTTCAAATAACGACCGGCGGCGGATGTGGTTACGCCCTTGCCGGTTTCGGAATCGCGATCCTCGCCGCCTTGACCTCGGCGATCAGCCGCGTCTTGCGTTTGTGTATTTCCACCAATGTGCCCAGGTACGAGCTGAATTCTTCAGCGGTACCGGCATTTTTGTGCACCGTGCGCAGTTTGCGCAGTTGCCGGGCCGCCTCGCGGTAGGAGTTCGAGTCTTTCCGTGTGATCAATTCTTCGACATGGTCCCGATACACGGGAATGGTTTCGGCCGGATGGGCGACGGAACGTGAATCCGCGAGTTCGACGCGCACCGCCAAAGAGGCCTCGAAACGCACGGCGGCCCGCCATGCCTCGTCGGCGCGATCCTCGCCGAGCAACGCGCGGACGAGTTCGTCCGCGGCTTCCGTGCTTCCGGCGGCGAGTTCACGCAACCGGGCCAGCGCGGTCTTCCGCTGCGCGACCCAGTGCCCCGCGTCCATCGACTCCGCGCGCAGGGCAAGGTACGTCGCGGCGACGGGATTCTCGTCGAAGTTCTTGCGCGACAAGGGAACCGGTTGTTCCTCCGGCGGAGGCGCCTCCTCCTTCTTGTCGTGCGTGAGCGCCCGCGCCGCATGCGCGATGGCCTCGCTGTGCCGCCCCGCCGCGCGCAGTACGCGCACGATCTTGAGGCTGACATCCACCCGCGGCGGCTTGGCGGCGAGGATCGCGACGAGCGCGTCGACGTCGCCGGACACTTCCGCCAGCTCCTCGCGCAGCCGCTCGGCCGTCTCGCGTTTCGCACCGGACGGATGCTCCGCCAGCACGCTGTCCACAGTGGACTTTATACGCGCGATTCCCTTTTCCCCCAGGGCGGAAGCGAAGTCGGCCAGCTCGATGGCCGGTCGGCGGGGGCCGTCGAACTCCACTTCGAGGATCCAGGCCGCCAGGCTCTCCGGATCCGGCGGGCGCGCCACGCAGGCCCGCGCGTACAGCTCGACGGCACGGTCCAGCCTGTCCGCGACCTCGCCCGAGGCGTCGTCGATCTGCTCGAGCATCTCGCTGATGTCGTCCACGGTCCGGCGGGCGAGTGGGGCGAGATCCGCCTGGCTGCCGGCGTCGAGAAGCCGCTGAAGCGTGTCAAGGACGGAACCGACCTTCGCGGCGTACTCGACGTTGCCCGCCAGCACGGCGGTGTCGAGGAGGCGGTGCGCCTCGGCGAGATCACTCCCCTGGGTGGCGAAGCGGTTCTCCAGCGCCTGCCGTAACACAGGGTCACGCTCGGCTTGAGCGTGCAGCAGGTCCGCCAGCGTTTCCGCGTCCAAAGTACGCAGGTAGGGGCGCAGATCCGTCGGGGAACTCACCCGGACAAGTCTGCCCGACCGGTTCGCGGACTCGTGTGGGCCAACAGCGTGCTCTTTTCGGCGTAATCGTTGACCAGGTGTGACCAGGTCAGCGGCGTCGCGTCGAGGCGCGAAGGGCAGCGGACGATCGGGATCGGCAGCCGCCGGGCGAGCCGCATGACGATCGCCATCACCACCCCCGCGAGCAGCGAGATCGCCGCGGCGGCGGCGAGGGCACCGCTCAGCACCCGGCGTCCGCCGTCGATCGCGAGCTGCGCCGAGTACTCGATCTGGCGGGCGGCGAGGTCGCCGAGGGTCCGGCCGACGACACCGGCCGCGGCACGCCAGGCGACCTGGCCGAGGGGCGGCGGCATGGCCGCGGTCAACGCGGTTTCGACCGCGCCGAACCGGCTCCAGTCCTCGCTCCCGATGAGATCCCGGTAGGTCTGGCGGTTACTTTCCGTCAGCTTTCCGGCGATCGCGTCGAGCCTGGACCGGTAGGCGCCCACGGCCGCGGCGTAGTAGCGCCGCCCCTCGTCGTCGATCCCGGCGATCGCGAGGGAGTCGCTGCGGTCCATGCCTTCGACGGCGGTGAGCAGTTCGACGGCGATCGTCTGCTGGTAGCCGATCTCGGCGTCGGGGGCGGCCCGCGCGATCTCGCGCAGGGAAGAAAGCGAGGTGTCGATGCGATCGGCGTACGCGGTGTAGGTGGCGGAGCGGCTGCCAGGCGCCTTCAGCGCGTCTGCCCGCTCGCGCTGCAGCGACGCGATCCCCCGGCTCGCCTCGGCCATGGTGATCGCGCCGCTTTCGGCGTCGTCACGATCCTGGATGGCCTGCCGGACGAGGAACCCGCCGATGAACAGGGCCACGAGCAGCAAGGCCGCGCTGGGCACGAACGCGATGGACAGCATGCGAGAGCGAAGGCTTCGCTGGTACGTCAAGGCTTTCCTTCCGGATCGGTCTCCCGACGCCGAGCGACGTTATGCAGTCCGCAAATTGCCCGTCAACGCTCGTCCGCCATACGGCCGTTAGCGCACCGTGACGATCTGGTAGGCACGGCACGTGACTCTCGACGACCTCAACCAGCGCCTCCGCGACTTCGCCGCGGCACGGGCGTGGGAACCGTTCCACACACCGAAGAACCTGGTCATGGCACTGTCCGGCGAAGTCGGCGAGCTGACTTCGCTGTTCCAGTGGCTCACCCCGGAGGAGTCCGCGAAGTGGCGCTCCGACCCTGAGCTGGCGCACAACGTCGTCGACGAGATCGCCGACGTCACGCTGTACCTCCTCCAGCTGGCGAACAGCCTCGGGGTGGACCTGATCGAGGCGGCCAACGCCAAGATCGACCGGAACGAGCACCGGTTCCCGGCGCCCGATTAGCCGCCTTTCGGGTCTTGTGGGCGTTCGATCGGCGGAACCACCGTGCCACATCGGCGCGCTGATCGGTGGCCGGCCGGACGACACCGTCCGCGCTGGTGGAGGGGATGGTCGCCCAGGCGACGAAGTAACGTGGGGGTATGCCGATCCAGGTGCTGCTCATCGACGACCACGAGGTGGTGAGGCGCGGTCTGCGCGACCTCCTCACCGACGAGCCCGACATCGAGGTCGTCGCCGAAGCGAGCGGGGTCGACGAGGCCCTCGCCGTGGCGATGCACGTCGAGCCGGACGTCGCGGTGGTCGACGTGCGGCTCGGTGACGGCGACGGTATCGCGCTCTGTCGTGAACTGCGTTCGAAGGTGAACCCGCCGCAGTGCCTGATGCTGACCGCGTTCGACGACGAGGAGGCCATGGTCGGCGCGATCATGGCGGGCGCCGCCGGGTACCTGCTGAAACAGGTCCGCGGTCAGGACGTCGTCAACGCGGTCCGTGAGGTCGCGGCTGGCCGGTCGCTGCTCGACCCGTTGTCGACCGCGCGGGTGCTGGACAAGCTGCGGCATCCGCCCGAGGACGAACTCGGTTCCCTCACCGAACGCGAGCGCGAAGTGCTGGAACTGATCGGGCAGGGCATGTCCAACCGCGAGATCGCGGAACGCCTGTTCCTCGCCGAGAAGACGGTGAAGAACTACGTCACGTCCGTCCTCGCGAAGCTGGGCATGCAGCGCCGCACGCAGGCCGCGGCGTGGGTCGCGCGCCGGGACCGCTAGCGCTTCAGGGGTGCACGGTGTCCCGCTGGTCGGGGATGACCGTGCCGTCGTCGCGCAGCACCGGGCCGTGCGTGCCGTCGGCGTTTTCGTACGCCGTCGTCGAGCACGGGTAAGTGCGGTCCAACGCCGGGAAGGGCTCGATGAACATCGGGTTCACCGCCCATTTCCCGTCCGCGTTGTCGTAGGCGCGGCACATCAGCTCGTCCTTGTTGCGGTTGAGCGTGACGCGGACTCCGGTGGCGTCGCGCAGCATCGTGACGTCGGTGGTCGCGTCGCCGCCGGCGAGCGCCTGCCGTTTGTCCGCCGGCGCCGCTTCCATCGCCTTCGCGCCGCGGATCCCGAGGATGCGTTCGTTGATGTAGCAGCGTTTGCCGTCGATGTAGGTCATGATCTCGTCGGCGCCGTCGGCGTGCCCGCCGCAGCCTTCGAGGTGCCCGTTGATCCGGCCGTTCGTGGTCTGCGAGTAGATGCCGAGGGTGCGGCTCGGCGGGATGCCGACCGCCGATCCCCAGACGTCCGCGAACTCCTTGGGCGAGGCGGAAACGACCCAGGTCGAGAAGCCAGCCTTGGTCAGCGTCGCGATGAGGTCCCTGATCTCCGGGTAGTAGCGGATCCACGCGATCTGGGTGCTCGAACCGACCTTCTGGGTCGCCCCGACCGGCGCCAGCAACGCGGCGGCCCTGGCCTGCCGGGCGATCGCGCGGACCTCGTCCGGGCGGTATCCGGCGTTGATCTGCGCGACCCAGGCGTAGGCCGCCTCCATGTACCGCCGGTTGTTCCCCGCGAAGACCTCTTCGCCGGTGGTCGTCCTCGCGGTCTTCCGCACCGAGAGGAGCTCGTCGGCGCAGGCGACGTTCTTGCCGGTCGGAAGCGGTTTCCCGGCGGGGGTGGCGGTGCCGCACGCCTTGCTCAGCGCGTTCGCGCCGGCCTCGGTCATGAACCGGCTGGTCGTGCGCCAGTCCTTGTTCCGCGGCTGCAGGACCTTGTCGTGCCGGATCATCCAGAAGACGGTCTGGTCGGAGATGTCGTTCTTGATGACCGTGTTGTCCCAGTCGAACACCGCGACCGGCCGCTCGCCGCGCTTCGCGCCGCAGCGGCCGCGTTCGTCGATGACCTGCTGGATCTTCGCCGCGTTGCCGCCATACCAGTGGTCGGCCAGCCGAAGCTGCGGACAACGCGCCGCGGTCGAGGCGGCGGACGTCCCGGGCAAGGCCACCGGTACGACCGCCACGGCGGCGGCAAGGGCCACGGCTCGCAGGAACCTCGGCATGTCATCTCCCCACGTGATCGTCGACTGTCCGGGGAGATCCTGTCATTTCCCGGCGAGAGTCACGACCTGCCGATTGTGGAAGTAGTCGTCCTCCGCCCACCAGGCGGTCGACGTGGTGCGTGGCCTCCGGAGAATCTACGTGCGGGTCAGTTTCGCGAAGGCGACCACGTTGTCGAGGTAGTTGCCGGTGGAGGAGTCGAAATCCCCGCCACAGGTGATCAGCCGCAGTTCGGGTCCGGTCGTGTCGCCGTAGACCTTCTCCGTGGGGAAGGACGCCTTCGGATGCCGTTCGACGGCGTACACGGTGAACACCGCGGTGACGCCGTCCTCGCGGTGGACGATGGCTTCGTCACCGGTCTCCAGTTCCTTGAGCCGGACGAAGACACCGGGGACCTTCTTGTAGTCGACGTGCCCGGCGAGGACGGCGGGCCCGACCTCACCGGGTGCCGGGCCGCCGGTGAACCAGCCGGTGGTGATCGCGTCGTCCGGCACCTGCAAGGTGCCGTCACCGGCCAGGCCGAGGTCGACGATCTCCCCGGTGCGGACCCCGATCGCCGGGATCTCGAGTCTCGCCGGTCTCGCGGGCGGGAGCGGCGAGACCGTGGTGGGCGAAGGCGCCACCGCGGACACCGTCGAGGGCGACGGCGGTGACACGATCCTGCCCGATACACCGACGGCGCACGCGGACAGCGCGGTCGCGAGCACCACCCCGATGAGCGTGCCGATGACCAGCGGAAACGGCCGCCGGCGCCGGAAAGCCCCGGTCATCACTAGGCACGCCGCCGGAGAATCAGGGACGCGCCCGCGGTCGACGCGGTCAACAGGGCGGCACCGGTCAGCGCGACCGCGGCGATCTCCAGGAGGCCGCCGTTGGCTTCGACGGGTTCCCCGCCGCCGGTCGCGACACCGCCCACGGGCTTGACCTTCACCTGTCCGGAGTTCGCGGGCTCGCCGAACCGGGACTCGCAGGCGTAGCCGTCGTGATCACCATCGAGCTTGTGCGGGTCTCGCGGGTTCTTCTTGAGCTCGGCCTGCGCGGCGGCTTGCGAGGGGAAATCGGCGCAATCCTTGTCGGCGAATTGCGGGGCCCGCGTTTCCGTGGTGATCGGCGGAAGAGTGGGTGCGATCGTCTTGGCCGGCGGCGTTCCACGCTTGGGAAGCGTTTCACAGGCGATTCCGTCGTTGTCGTCATCCAGGCGATGCGGATCGGATCGATCTTTGTCGAGCACGGCCTGCGCGTCTTCCTGATACCGGAAGTCACGGCAGTCCAGATCGGCGATCGCGGGCGCCCCCGCCAGCGCGAAAGCGACGGAAGCCGGGCCGAACAGGGAGAACCCGGTGATGATCGCTGCCATACCGAGGGCGCGACGAACCGAGGACATGTGTAGTCCTTTCGCTGGGAATCCGCGCTCGGAGCGCGTTCGATGCACTTACAATCGCGCACCGGCCCCGGCCGTTACGGATTAATCCGAGAACACGAACTGTCGCTTGATTGTGCGACGCCGACCGTTAATTTCACACGGTTTGATCAAGTGGAACGTCGAAAGCGACCAAAGTACCCAGGCTCGGCGAAGAATTGATCGAAAAGCGTCCGCCGGACGTCGTCGCGCGTTCGGCGAGATGACGGAGACCGCGTTTCGCGACCCCCTGCGGGACCCCGGATCCGTTGTCCCGCACCCGGAGTTTGACGCCTTCCGCGTCACGGCTGAGCGTCACACGGGTTTCGCTCGCACCAGAGTGTCTGACCACATTGGACAATGCTTCGCGAAGGGCGGCGCGGATGTGGTCCGCCTGTTCGGCGGGGATGTCGGCCAGTTCTCCCGACAGTTCGAGGGTCGGCGGATAGCCGAGTAGCTCGCCCGCGATGCGCACCTCGCCGCGTGCGGACTCGGCGAGATCGGTGGCGGTGACCGTCTCGTTCGCGGGTTCGGGGCTGCGCAGGGCGCGCACGGTGCCCCGGATCTCTTCGATGGTCTGGTCGAGCTGATCGATCGCCTCGGACAGCCGCGCGCCGTCGGCCTGCGCGAAGCGTTTCCGCATGTTCTTGCGGACCCGGTCGAGCTGCATCCCGGCGCCGTAGAGACGCTGCACGATGACGTCGTGCAATTCGCGCGCGATGCGTTCGCGCTCTTGGTAGAGGGTCACGCGGTGCCGGGCGTTGGCGCCTTCCGCGAGCGCGAGCACGACGCCCGCCTGCGCCGCGAAGGCGGTGAGCACCTCGACCGTACTGGCGGAGAACGGGTCCCCGCCGTGGCGGCGGTACACGGTGAGCGCGCCGAGGACGCGCCCGCCCGCGCCGAACGCCGAAGCGGCGAAAGGTCCGAAGCCCTTGAGCTCCGGCGGCACGAACGGCGCCGTGCGGGGATCGACGGTGAAGTCCTCGCTGACCACCGGTTCCCCACCGCGGGCGACCTGGCCCGCGGCGGAATCGGCGGAAAAGGCGAGTCCTCGAAGACCCTGTGTGGTGGCCCCGTGCGCGGCCTCGGCGACCACCTGGCCGTCGTCCGCGCGCACCATGACGAGACCGAGGTCGGCCTCGGCCAGTTCGACGGCGCGGGCGACCACGGTCTCCAGCACGTCGCCGGGGTCGTCGCCGGACAAGGCGGTGCCGGTGATCTCAGTGGCGGCGGACAGTGCGCGCGCGGCAAGCGTGGGATCCATGAGCGCTATCGACATTAGTCGGCTCCGGCCAGTGCGCGCGCTGTGACGCGACCCTCTCGCACCTCCAGGATCACGTCCGCGTCGTCGGCTTCGGCGGCGTGGTGCGTGACGTGGACGACGGTCTTCCCGGCGAGCGCCTCGCCGAGCCGTTCGCGGACGGTGCGCGCGGTCGGTTCGTCGAGGTGGGCGGTGGGCTCGTCGAGCAGGACGAGGTCGGCTCGCTCGGCGCCGAGCACGGCCCGCGCCAGCGCGACCCGCTGCGCCTGCCCGCCCGAAAGCCCGGCTCCCGCGCTGTCCAGCATCGTGCTGATCTCGACGTCCTCGAGAACGGCCTGATACAGGGCTTTTCGCAGATCGGCTTCGGACGCCGACGGCTTGGCGAGGCGCAGGTTCTCGGCGACCGTGGTCGAGACGAGCATCGGTTCCTGCGGCGCCCAGGCGACGTTCTCGGGAGCGTCGACGGCGCCCTTGCTCGGCTCGAGGAAGCCGAGCAAGGCGGCGACCAGCGTCGACTTCCCGGCGCCGCTCGGGCCGATGACGGCGACGTGCGTACCGGGTGCGATGTCGAGATCGACCCCGGTGAGGACCGGGTGCTCCGTGCCGGGCCAGCCGAGATCGGCGTTCCGGATCCGCACCCCGCCGGCGCCGGGAAAGGAGCGTTCCTGACGTTCTTCGACCTGGACGACCCTTTCCTGACACTCGGCGAGGCGCAGACGGGCCTGGCGCAGGGTGTCCCAGTGCTGCGCGGCGGGCGGAAGAAGGGAGAGAACCTCCGCCAGCGCGAGCGGCACCAGGGCGACCACGGGCGCGAGCACCGGGTTCAGCGCGCCGGCGGCGACGGCGCTCACGGCGAACCCGGTGCTCGCGACGGTGGCGGCCCCCGTCGCCAGGATGATCAGGGCGTCGGCCGCGCCGGCGCCGAAAGCCTGTCGCCGGGCTTCGGCGGTCAGTGCGGCGTCCGTCGTGGCGATTCGGCGACGTCGCTCTTTGTCGACCCCGTACGCGATCAGTTCGGCGGCGCCTTCGAACAGGCTCAGCACCTGCGCCGACACCGAACGCCGTCCGGCGGCCAGCGCACTGGTCGCGCGGCGTTCCGCCCGGAGCGCGAGCAGCGGCGCGAACGCGCTGACCAGCACGGCCGCGGCCAGCGCGAGTCCGGCTTCGGGCAGCACGGCGGCCTGGACCGCGACGGCGCCGACGGCCACCAACGCGACCACGACCAGAGGCGTGATCACCCGCGGGAGCAGGTCACGCACGGTGTCGGTGTCGCCGACCAGCCGTCGCTGCTCCTCGCCCGCCCGAAGCGCTCGTGCCGGTCCGAGCCGCACCAGCGACTCCCACAGCCGGACACGCAGACTTCCGGCGATCCGGAACGCGGCGTCGTGCGTCACCAGCCGTTCGAGGTACCGCAGCCCCGCGCGGCCGAGGCCGAACGTCCGCACGCCGACGATCAGCACCGTCAAGGTCAGGATCGGCGGCTGTTGCGACGCCTTGGCGATCAGCCAGCCCGAAAGCGCGGTCAGCGCGACCCCGGCGAGCAAGGCGGCGGCGCCGAGCAGCCCGCCACCGAAGAACCGGGGGTGGAGCAGGTCACGCCAGGGCAGTGGCCGGACCGACCGCGCTTCTTCCACGACTCCGGCTTCGGCCGTCGCGATGGTCGGCATGTCGACACCGGAGCCGCGTTCGTGTGCGGCGATGATCGCGGCGGCGCCGTTGTCGACGGCCTCGTGGACCGCGGTCATGACGAGCGCGGCGTTGACCTCGTCGAGATGAGCGGTGGGTTCGTCGAGCAGGAGCAGCCACGCGCCCGACCGGACGCGCACCAGCGCCCGCGCCACCGCGACGCGCTGCCGTTGTCCCTGCGACAGCTTCGAAACCGGCCGTCCGGCGAGGCCGGTCAGCCCGAGTTCGCCGAGGATGTTTTCGGCACCGACCTCGTCGCGGACCGTGCTCCCGCCGAACACCGGCGACTGCGGCACCCAGGCGACGTTCTCGCGCCACCTCTCCAGATCGGCGTCGGCGAGGTCGGTACCGCCGACGGTGATCGTCCCGTCGGCGGTCTGCACGAAGCCGAGCAGGGTGGCGAGCGTCGTCGACTTGCCGCCGCCGCTGGGCGCGCGCAACCAGGTGATCTCACCGGGCCGGACGCTGAACGTCTCGCCGTCGGGCGCGAATCCGCCGCGCCTGGCGACGCGCAGTCCGCCGACGTGGATCTCGCCCTTGGCCGGTGTCTCGGAACCGTGGGGCGGCAAGGGTTCCGCGAGCACGTCCGCGACCCGGCGCACGGCCTCGACGCCGTCCTCGCTCGCATGGAACGCGGCACCGACCGCGCGCAGCGGCTGGTAGCACTCCGGTACGAGGATCAGCACGCCGAGCCCGATGACCAGCGACAGTTCGCCGGAGACCAGCCGGACGCCGATGACGACCGCGACCAGCGCGACCGAAAGCGTCGCGATCAGTTCCAGTGCGAACGCCGACGCGAACGCGACCTTCAACGTCTTGAGTGTCGTGCGGCGATGACGTTCGGAGATCTTCCGCACCGTCTCGGCTTGCGCGCCGGCGCGGCGGAACGCGCTGAGGATCGGCAGCGCGCGGACGAGTTCCAGCAGATGCCCCGACAGGCGTTGCTCGGCGTCGGCGGCTTCGGCGACTCGCTCGGCGGTGTGCTTGCCGATCAGGATGGCGAAAAGCGGCACCAACGGCACGGTGATCACGACGAGCACGGCCGACGGCCAGTCGGCGAACAGGATCGCGACGCCGGCGGCGAGTGGCACGATCGCGGCGGTCACCAATGCCGGGAGATACTGGGTGAAGTAGGCGTCGAGCGCGTCGAGGCCCTTGGTGGTCAACGACGTCAGCTCGCCGTGACCGCGGCGCGCGATCCATTCCGGGCCGAGTTTCAAGGCGTGGTCGAGGGCTTTGGCGCGCAGTTCCTCCTTCGCGCGGGCGGCCGCGCGAACGGAAACCGTCCGCACCGCCCAGCCGGTCACCGCGCGTCCCGCGACGAGCGCGAGCAGCACGGCCAGCTGGGCGGTGCGGTCCCCCGGTGTTCCGCGGACGACCGCGGAGAGGACGTCTGCCAGCAGGAACGCCTGTCCCACCAGCAAAACCGCGTTGACGAAGGAAAGGATCCCGCTGAGGATCAACGCCCGGCGCGCCGCACTCGAAAGCGGGGCGAGCGCGCCGAGCGGACCCTTCCCCGGTCGCGCTGGGTCCATTGTGGACTCCGTGGCGGAAAGGGTGTCGCGGCCGGGAAGTTCGGTCATGGTGCGTGCACCGGTGGGATGTGCCGGGTGCCGATGCGCTTGCGGAACACCCAGTACGTCCAGCCCTGGTAGATCAGGACGGCGGGCGCGCCGAACAGCGCGACCCAGGTCATCACGGTCAGGGTGTACGGGCTCGACGCCTCGCCCGCGATCGTCAGCGTGTCGGCTGCGTCCAAAGTGGACGGGAGCACGTTCGGGTACAGCGCGACGAAGATCGCGACCGCGGACGCCGCGATGACGCCGCCGAGCGCGGCGAACGCCTGCCCTTCGCGGCCCATGCGGATCTTGAACCACGCGAGGACCGCCGCGATCACGGCGACACCGATGAGCAACAGCGTCCACAGGTCGCCCGAGCGCAGTTGCACGACGACGAGGAACGCCAGCAGCGGCAGGAGCGCGACCGGGAGCAGACGGGTGGCCAGGTTCCGCGCGCGGTGCCGGAGGTCGCCTTCGGTCTTGAGGGCGAGGAACGCGGCGCCGTGCACCAGCGAGAACCCGACGACCGCGATCGCGCCGAGCAGGGTTTCGAACCGGACCGCGGCGAGCGGGCCGCCGACCCGGTCGCCGTCGGCGTCGAGCGGAAGGCCGAGGACGGTGGTCGCGAGGAGCAGGCCGACACCGAACGGCGGGATCCACGAGCCGATGCCGATGACGCGGTCCCAGTTGCGGCGCCAGCGGTCGGAGTCGACCTTGCCGCGGTACTCGAACGCGACGCCGCGGCCGATGAGGGCGAGCAGGACCACCAGAAGCGGGAGATACGCGGCCGAGAAGAGCGACGCGTACCAGCCGGGGAACGCGGCGAACATAGCGCCGCCCGCGACGATCAGCCAGACCTCGTTGCCGTCCCAGACCGGGCCGATCGTGTTGACCATGACGCGGCGTTCGGTGTTGTCCTTCGCGAGGACCGGCATGAGCATGCCGACGCCGAAGTCGAAGCCTTCGAGGAAGAGGTAGCCGAGCCAGAACAGCGCGATGACGCAGAACCAGATCGTTTCGAGGGTCATCGGGCACTCCTGCTTGCTTTGTTCACTTCGCGTGCTTCAGACGCTTCGAGTGCTTCGGAGGCTTTGGAGGGCTGGAGGACGCTTTCGCCGCATGCGACGCGGCGTCGGCGGGGAAGGGAACCTTCGCTGCGTGCGATGCGGTGAAGGGAACCTTCGCTGCGTGCGATGCGGCGAAGGGCCCCTTCAGCCCGCAGCCCTTCCGCTTCCCGCACCGGGCCGCCCTGCCGCTGACTGCCCTTCCCCGCCGACGCCGCGTGACGTGTCGCGAAAGCCACTTTCGGGACATCCAACGTCGCGAAAGTGGCTTTCGCGACACTCCCTACCCCACCAAGGCACTCAAACCGGCCCCTCAAACCCTCGTAGCCGTGAGTTATCCACAACCGCTCAAGTTGTCCACAGATCGGCTGTGGGTAACCCGCCTGAGCGATACCCCCGATACGCTGGGTGCGGGGCCGTCCCCCGGGAAGGGCGGGGGGCTGGGTTGGTGAGGTCAAGAGGCGATCAGTAGGCGAAGGCCAGCGCTTCATCGTCGCCGTCACCGCCTTCGGAATCGCTGTTCTTGCTGCTCGAGGCCGGTTTCTTGGGTGGCATGACGGCGTCGACGCCGCCTCGGACGTACTTGCGCATCAGGTAGACCTCGACCAAGCCGAGCACCGCGTAGACGGTCGTCAAAGCGATCAACGACGTCCAGACCTCGCCTGTGGACAACTTCGAGACCGCCTGCGCGGTGAACATCCACACCCCGTCGACACCGGTCGGGTTCGGCACCACCACGAACGGCTGACGACCCATTTCGGTGAAGATCCAGCCGGCGCTGTTGCCGATGAACGGGGTCGCGATCCCGCCGAGCACGAGCCACGGGAACCAGCGTTGCCCGGGCATCCGCCCGCGCCGGGTCAGCCACAGCGCGAGCACCCCGATCCCGGCCGAGATCGCGCCGAAGCCGATCATCGCGCGGAAGCCCCAATAGGTCACCGGCAGGCTCGGCACGTAGTCGATCGGCTTGCCCGCGAGCGAACCGAGCTGCGGGTCGTCCGGGTAGTTCGTGCCGTACTTCGCCTGGTACTCGGTCACCAGGTTCTCGACACCCTTGACCTCGGTCGAGAAGTCGTTGTGCGCCAAGAACGAGAGCAACGCGGGCACGCTGAACGTCTTGACGTCCTCGCAGTTCGCGTTCCGGACGTCGCCGATCGCGATGATCGAGAAGCTCGCCGGTTTCTCCGTGTGGCACAACGCTTCCGCCGAAGCCATCTTCATCGGCTGCTGCTCGAACATCAGCTTGCCCTGCATGTCGCCGGTGATCGCCAGCACCGCGAACGCCACCACACCGGTCCAGCCGCCGAGACGCAACGACGAACGCCACACCGCGCGGTGCTCGTCGTCCTCCGCACGCTTGCGCCACAGCTGCCAGCCCGCCACGCCGACCAGGAACGCCGCCGCCACCGAAAACGCGCCCGCGAGCGTGTGCGGGATCGCGGCCAGCGCCGTGTTGTTCGTCAGCACCGCCCAGATCGAGTTCATCGTCGGCTTCCCGTCGACGAACTCGACCCCGACCGGATGCTGCATCCACGAGTTCGCCGCCAGGATGAAGTACGCGGACGCCACGGTCGCCAGTGAATACGCCCACGCGCACGCCAGGTGGACCTTCTTCGGCAGCTTGCCCCAGCCGAAGATCCACAGTCCGAGGAAGGTCGACTCGACGAAGAACGCGACGAGCCCTTCCATCGCCAGCGGCGCGCCGAACACGTCACCGACGAAGCGCGAGTACGCGCTCCAGTTCATCCCGAACTGGAACTCCTGCACGATGCCGGTGACCACACCCATCGCGAAGTTGACCAGCAGGAGTTTCCCCCAGAACTTGGTCATCTTCAGGTACCGCTGATCACCCGTGCGGACCCAGGCCGTCTGCATCCCGGCGACCAGGACCGAAAGCCCGATGGTCAGCGGGACCATCAGGAAGTGATAGACGGTGGTGATGCCGAACTGCCACCGAGCGAGATCGAGAACTTCCACCCCTCAAGCCTGCTCAACGCCCGATGAGCTCGCCAGTTCAAGTGGTCCCGATCTTGCCGGGACGTAGGTCCCGCGCCCTGGTCAGCCGAGGCCCGCGAGTGTGAGCCGCGCCTCGTCGGCGACCTGCCGCCGCACGCCGGCGCCTTCCCAGTTGGTCCCCGTGACCGGGTTCACCGGCTGTCCATCCCGGACGGTCACCTCCAAATGGGTGTCCACTTTGTACTGCTGACACACTGCCAGTGAGGCCTGAAAAAAGAATTCGGCTCACCGAAAAGACAATTCCGCCCCGCCAAGAAATACAATTCGCCCGCACATGCCGCGCGATTCGGAAAAGCGATCAGCTTGCCTTTCTCTTAATTGCCCCTTTATCGTTGCAGTGAAAGGGGTGAAGAACCATCATGTCTAGCGCGATGCTGGCTTTGATCAGTGCATTCGGCCTGGTACTGGTCGTGGAGCTGCCGGACAAGACCCTCGTCGCCACCCTGGTTCTCACCACCCGTTTCCGCGCGTGGCCGGTATTCGTCGGGGTCACCGCCGCGTTCGCCGTGCAATGCGCGATCGCCGCCACCTTCGGCAGTGTGCTCACCTTGCTTCCGGAGACGCTGGTGACCGTCATCGTCGCCACGATGTTCGGCATCGGCGCGTACATGCTCCTTCGCGAAGGGTTCAGCCCCGGCAAGGACGGCGGAGAGGACGCCTCGCGTTCCGGCCCCGGTCCCGCGACCTTCCTCCGGTCCGCGCTGACGTCGTTCGGCGTGCTGTTCGCCGCCGAGTGGGGCGACGCGTCCCAGCTCGCGACGGCCAGCCTCACGGCACGCTTCGGCAACCCGTTCGCTGTCGCCCTCGGCTCCTTCGTCGCGCTGGTCGCCGTCGCCGGTCTCGCCGTCTTCATCGGCGCGAAGGTCCGTAGCCGGATCCGTCCCAAGCTCATCCAGCGCGTGGCGGGATTCGTCTTCGCCGGGTTCTCGCTGTTCGCGCTGGCCCAGCTCGCGTTCTGAGGCGCACGGGGTTTTCACAGGTTCGCCGGGTAACCTTTCGGGAACGAAAAGGTGAACACCCACCCCGACGTGCCTGGAGAAACCGGTCGTGACCTCGCCGAAGACCCTCGCGGCCCGTGCCGTCTCCCCCGTGCACGGCAGGCTCGCGATCTTCGGCATGGCCGTCGCCGTCGCCATCTCCATCGACCTGCACCTGAGGTTGTCCAGCCAGGTCAGCCCGATCTGGCAGACGCTGTCCGAGTACGTCTACGGCTACCTCTCGCCCGGTTCGACGGCGGCCCCGCTGTTCGGCGCGATGTGCCTGGCGCTGGGGTTCGGTTCGCTCGCCCTGCTCGGCGGGATCGCGAAGGCGCACCGCAGCGGATACGAGTCCGTTCTCGTCCTGCTCGGCGTGTGGTGCACCGGGCTGTTCGTCCTCGCGCTCGTCCCCGTCGACCCCGAAGGCCAGGCCCGTTCGCTGGCCGGGCAGATCCACAACTACGCGGCGCTGGCGGCCTTCCTCGCGCTTCCCGCCGCCGCCTGGGTGCTGACCCGCCCTGGCCGCGCGCGCTGCCCGTGGGAGCCGCGCCGCACGACGATCCGGCGGCTGTCGGTGGCCAGCTTCGCCGCGGTGGTGGTCGTGCTCGGCGGATTCGTCTGGACGATGCTCACCGGCCCGTCGCACCAGGAGGTCACGCTCGGCCTGTTCGAGCGGCTGCTGTTCGCGGTGGACCTCACCCTGCTGGCGACCATGGTGCGCCCGCTGCTCAGCCACCGCTGACGCGCTATTCGGGCTGTTTCAGCACCTCGGCCAGCCGGACGGCGGCCGCCATGACCGCAGGGCCCACCACGGAGGCGTCCAGCGGTTCGAGGGACACGACGCCGAGGCTGGCCTTCAAACCCGGCACCCCGCGCACGGGTGCGGCGACCCCGGACGCACCCGCCTCCAGTTCACCGGACGAGGTGACCCAGCCTTCGCCGCCGCCGGGGCGCAGCGTCATCGCTTTGCCCGCCGCGCCGGCGGACAGCGGATGGCGGGTGCCGACGCGATAGGCGACGTGGAAGCTCGTCCACGACGGTTCGACGACCGCGACGGCCTGTGCCTGGTCCCCCTGTGCGACCGACAGGTGCGCCGTCGCGCCGACCTTCTCCGCCAGCTCACGCAGGACCGGCCTCGCGGCCTCGCGCAGCTGCGGGAGGACCTGCCCGGCGAGCCGGAGCAGGCCGACACCCAGCCTTACCTTGTTGCCGTCGCGCCACACCAGGCCGCGTTCGGACAGGGGGACGAGCAGCCGGTAGACGGCGGCCCGGCTCGCGCCGATGGCGACGGCGAGTTCGGAGATCGTCGCCGCCTCGCCACCGGCGTCCGCGACCGCTTGGAGCAGCGCCAGCCCTCTGTCCAGGGTCAGCGACCCTTCGCGCGTCACAAGAGTCCGAGTTCCCCGAGGTCGGCGACCGGCTCGTCGAACGAGGCCGCCGCGTACGAGGCGAAGAGCCCGCGCACGGCCTTCGCGGCCGGCTCCGACATCCCCTTGGCCTCGGCGGCCAGCGCGGCGCCGTCGGTCGATTCGAGAGCGGCACGAACGTCGCCACCCGAAAGGCAGCGCGCGGACGCCACGATCAGGTTCAGGAACCCGTGGTGGGTGAAGCCGCTCGACTCCTCGGTGTGCCGGACGGCGCGGTGCAGGCTGTTCGTCGCCTTGAACGACGCCCCGGTCGAGCCGCTGACCACCGCGAGGAAGTCGGCGACCTCGTCGACGCTGGGGAAGTTCTCGCCCGCCTTGCCGCCGCAGCGGATCTTCGGCCAGCTGCCGTGCTCGATCACCTTCCGCACACCGTCCAGCCAGCCGACGCCGCGCCGCGGTTCGACCACGCGGATGACGTCCTCGGGCACGAACTCGGAGACGCGCTCCAGCCAGACCTCGTCGACGTCCGACGGCGCCGGCATCTCCACCATGCGCAGGCTGAGGATCTCGCTGCGCGATTCGACGATCGAGATCGCCTTCGGGACCCCGCCGAGGCCGGTGTCGATGATCAGCGACAGCGGCAGCGGTTCCTTGGGTTTGATCTTGATGAGTTCGGTGATGAGCTCGGGCAGCCGCGACGCCTGGCACAGGAACACGCCGAGGACGCCGGAGTGCTCACCGGCCCTCGACGCGAAGTGCGCACGCAGCGCTTCGGGCATGGACGCCTCACCGGGCGGGAACAACGCCGAGTCGTCGACGAGCCGCGCGAACAGGGGAGGGATTCCTCGGGGGCCGGGTGGCGTGAGTTCCACAGCGCTTGACACGACTGACACGCTAGTAGCGTACGACATCAGGACAAAATCGTTCGCACAACGGACACGTTCCGGGGAGATTCCGATGCCTTACTACCGGCAGGTAGGCGAGATCCCGCACAAGCGCCACACGGCATTCCGCAAGCCCGACGGCGGCCTGTACGCCGAGGAACTGATGGGTGTCGAGGGCTTCTCGGCGGACTCGGCGCTGCTCTATCACCGCGGGCTGCCCACCGCGATCGTCGACGCCGTGGCGATCGAGGACGAACGCGGTCCGATCACCCCGAACCACCCGCTCAAACCCCGTGCCTTCAAGACCCAGGACCTCAAGTTCGGCGACGCCGACGCGGTCACCGACCGGCGGCGGCTGTTCGGCAACGCCGACGTCACCATCGGCTTCGTCCACGCGACCCGGCCTTCGCCGCTGTACCGCAACGCGGCGGGCGACGAGCTCTTCTACGTCCAGGGCGGCAGCGCGACCGTCGAGACGATCTACGGCTCCCTGGAGGTCGGTGACGGCGACTATCTCGTCATCCCGACGTCGTGCACCTATCGCGTGCTCCCGCACGACGACGACGGCGGGGTCAAACTGCTGACCATCGAGGCGCGCGGCCACATCGGCCCGCCGAAGCGGTACCTGTCGGCGAAGGGCCAGTTCCTGGAGCACTCGCCGTACTGCGAACGCGACATCCGCGGCCCGTCCGAACCGCTGGTCGTCGACGGCACCGACGTCGAGGTCCTCGTGCGGCACCGCGCCGGGCTGACGCGCTACACCTACGCGACCCACCCGTTCGACGTCGTCGGCTGGGACGGCTGCCTGTATCCGTGGGCGTTCAACATCGACGACTTCGAGCCCATCACCGGCCGCGTGCATCAGCCGCCGCCCGTGCACCAGACGTTCGAGGGCCCGAACTTCGTGGTCTGCTCGTTCTGCCCGCGCAAGGTCGACTACCACCCCGAGTCGATCCCGGTGCCGTACAACCACGCGAACGTCGACTCGGACGAGCTGATGTTCTACGTCCGCGGGAACTACGAGGCGCGCAAGGGTTCCGGGATCGAGGTCGGCTCGCTTTCCCTGCACCCGTCCGGCTTCACGCACGGGCCGCAGCCCGGGGCGGCGGAGGCGTCGATCGGGGCGCAGTTCTTCGACGAGACCGCGGTCATGGTGGACACCTTCGCGCCGCTGGATCTCGGCGAGGCGGCCGACGCGTCAGAGGACCACCGCTACGCGTGGACCTGGTCCGGCCGGGGCCCCGGCGCCTGACGACCACGCAATCAGTCACCTACTTGCGGCGTTCGGAGAGGTGCACCGGCAGGCGCCCACGCAAGTAGGTGACTGATTGCGGGGAACGTGGCGGGATAAGTACCGCCATGGCCGCAACGGTTCGGCAACACCAAGCCTGGCAAGGCGAAACCTCCGGATAATCGGTGTTCCTCACCGGCGGAGGTTCTCCATGGTCGTGAATCCTCAGCAGTCCCGCGGCGGCCGCAAGGTCCTGGCGTTCGTGGCCGCGGCGGTGGTCGCCATCGGCCTGATCGTCGGTTTGCGCGCGCTCACGAGCGACTCCGGTGAGGAAGCCGCGGAAGCGAAGTGCACGACGGGTGACGCGGTCAAGCTGCAGGTGTCGTCCTCGCCGGAGAAGGCGGGCGTGGTCGCCGAGATCGCCAAGGGGTACAGCGGACGCACGGTGGCCGGACGCTGCGTCGATGTGCTCGTGCGGTCGAAGTCCTCCGGCACCGCCATGCAGGCGCTGTCGCGCGGCTGGAACGAGGCGGTGGACGGCCCGCGACCGGACGTCTGGACCCCCGCCGCGTCCGGCTGGGTGAACCTGTTGCGCCAGAACCTCACCGGCTCCGATCACCCCGCCCTGGTGCCCGAGGGTGAACCGGAATCGGTCGCGAACGCGCCGCTGGTCGTCGCGATGCCGAAACCGATGGCCGAGGCGCTCGGCTGGCCGGGCAAGGGCATCGGCTGGAAGGATCTCGCCGCGCTCGCCACGGATCCGCAGGGCTGGGCGAAGTACGGCCACCCGGAGTGGGGGAAGTTCCGGCTGGGCAAGACGAATCCGAACATCTCGACGTCCGGCCTCAACGCCACCATCGGTGCCTACTACGCGGCGACGGGCACGTCTTCGGACCTCACCGCGAACGCGCTCGCGAAGCCGGAGGCGCGGACGTTCGTGCAGAACGTCGAGCAGGCCATCGTCCACTACGGCGACAACACGCTGACCTTCCTGACGAACCTGCAGAAGGCCGACGACCGCGGCGCCGCGATGTCGTACATCTCGGCGGTGACGGTCGAGGAGAACTCGCTCGTCGGTTACAACCAGGGCGATCCCACGAACGATCCGGCGAAACGCGGGCAGCACGCGCCGCCGAAGGTGCCGCTCGTCGGGATCTACCCGAGCGACGGAACGCTCGACTCCGACCACCCGTTCACCGTGCTGAACTGGGCCGACGACCTCCACAAACAGGTCGCGGCGGACTTCCTCGCGCATCTGCGCGGCGCCGAAGCGCAGCAGAAGTTCAGCGACATCGGCTTCCGCACGTTCGACGGCAAACCCGGGTCGCAGACCACGAAGGAGAACGGCGCGGAGCCGGACTCGAAGCTCAACCTGATCCGCCCGCCGAGCCCGCCGGTGCTGACCGAGGTGCTGAAGTCGTGGAAGGACCTGCGGAAGAAGGCGAACGTGCTGCTGGTCGTCGACGTCTCCGGTTCGATGGGTGACGGCGTCAGCGGGACCGGGAAGAACAAGATGGATCTCGCGAAGCAGGCGGCCGTGGCGTCGTTGCCGCAGTTCAGCGACGCGGACAAGGTCGGGCTGTGGATGTTCTCGACGAAACTGGACGGCGACAAGGACTTCCGGGAACTCCGGCCGGTGTCGCCGATCGGCGGCGAGCCGGGCAGGCAGGAGCTGGCGTCGCGGCTGAACGGGCTGACCCCGCAGAACGGGACGGGGCTCTACGACTCGTCGCTGGCCGCCTACGAGTTCATGAAGCAGCGGCTGGATCCGAACGCGATCAACGCGGTCGTCGTGCTCACCGACGGCCGGAACGAGGATCCGGGCGGGATCGATCTGCCGAACCTCGTCGGACGGTTGCGGACCGAGGGCGGCGGCGAGGCGGTGCGGCTGTTCACCATCGCCTACGGTTCCGACGCGGACTTGGACGTGCTCAAGGAGATCGCCGAGACCACACAGGGCGTCGGGTACGACTCGTCCCGGCCGGACTCGATCGACCAGGTCTTCACCGCCGTGATCTCGAATTTCTGAGATCCTCGGATATGCGTTTCGTCCGTGAGCTGGGTGAGCCGTGGGGACTGCTCCTCGCGGCGACGTCGGCGGGTGCGGCCTGGGCGGTGCAACTACCGGTGCTCGCCGCACTCGGCGTCGGTGTGACCGTGCTGACCGCCCGCGCCGGGATCGCCGCCGCCACGCGGCCGAAACCCGTGTCAGAGCTCGAAGAACGACCGCTTCCCGACGTCGAGCCGGGCTCGCCCGAGGCGGATTGGCTGCGGCGCGCGGAAGCCGCGGCCGACGGCTTCCGCGCGATCTCCGCTTCGCTCGACACCGGCCCGCTCGCCGACCGGGTGGCCGACATGGAACCGGTGGTGCGGGAAACCGTCGACACCCTCCGGCGGCTGGCCACCCGTACGTCCGCCACCGGGAAGGCGCTGACGCGTGTGGACCTCGGCGCGGTGTCGGCCGAGAAAGCCCGGCTGCGGAAGGAATTGAAGACCGCCGACGACGACATCCGCGGCGACCTGACCCAGTCTCTCGAAGCGGTGCAGGCACAGGAAGACGTGCACGCGCGGCTTTCGAACGCGCGGCGGAAACTGCTGGCACAGCTGCGATCCGGCGCGCTCGGACTCGACGGCCTGGTCGCCAGGGCGGCCGAACTGTCGGCCGCCACCGGCGATTCGCTGCTCGACACCACCACGATCGGCGAGCTGGGCGAGCAGCTGGAAGGGATCCGGCGGGGTGTCGTGGAGACCGAGGAAGCGACGAGGCGCTGGCGAGCCTCGTGAGTGGTAAAGACGGTTAGAACCGTCCTTACCGCTCACGAGCCGAACTTGACCGGCCCGAAAACCGCGTGCCCTGGCACTCCGGCCTTCGCCATCTTCCCTGCCACGGGCACGCCTAGCACCCAAAGCCGTCCGGTCGCGGCGATGTTCGCGGCCAGCGACGGATCCGAGCCCCCGGCCTGGACGGTGACTTCGCGACCGTCGGGCAGGACCGTCCGGCCCTTCACGGTGACCATGCCGAAGAGGTTGATCGACGCCGGCCCCGGCACGACGGCGAGTTCGGTCCACGTCGGCTCGGGGAGTCTCCTGAGCAGCAGCACCGCGGCGAGGGCGAGTCCTATGGCACCGATGCCGCAGCCGATGCCGAAAAACCACGCGCATTCCACCAGGACGCTGTCCCGCCGCGGATAGTCCGCCGCCGTCCAGAGGCCGAACGCGCTCATGACGAGCAGCATCGCGACGCTGAAAAAGTAGTACGCCGACAGGAATCGGCGTTGGATCGCCAGCATCCGTCCCGGCGACACCGCTTCCGCGGCGAACGGGACCGAACCCTTCACCGGGGTGTCGCGGAACGCGCCGCGACGCGGGACGACGACACCGGGGAGCATGACGAACCGGCCGAGCACCCAGAGTCGTCGCTGGGCGGCGAGTTGCGCCCTGAGCGGGGCGGGCAACCGCACGACGAGCCACCGGCCGTCCAGCGGAACACTCACTCGCGCACCGGCGACGAGAGCGCCGTCCAGCCCGCTCACCAGGCGGAACGGCTTGTCCGCCAGCTTCCGCATCGAGGAGGATCCGGCAAGGGCGGAGTAGCCGAAGTAGAGCGAAGACGGTGTCATGAAGACGAGGAGGGCCAAGGGCGCGGCGACCCCGTATCCCCGGACACCGCGATCACGACGCCCAGCACCGCGAGCAGCCCGGTCGCGATGGCCATCGTCCCGGCGGTCACGGTGTTGCGGTCGAGAAGGGGTGTCAGGACCGGCATGTTCTTCGCCGGAATCCCTTCGGGTGGTTCGAGCACCCGGATTCTGTGGTCTTCCACCTGGTCAACGTATACGTGTGCGGTGAGACGTGATCCAGCCTACTTCCACCCCAGGCGAGATCAGGTTAGGCTCACCTAACCAGGAGGTGAGCCGTGACCACACCGACGTCCATCCGCCGCCCGCCGGCGCCGAACCCCGCGGAACGCGCGAAGACGATCGCCACCCGCAACGGGCCGGCGACGCTGATGCCGACCGCCGAGCAGCGTGACCAGCAAGGACAGTACGGCCGTGTCATCCCCGAGCTGCACCACGTGCATCCGAGCGGCAGCGTCAGCGTTCTGCTGCCGGACGAGCACCACCTGGTGAAACGCGCGCACGAGGCACAACGCGGCGAGCTCGCGGTGATGGTCGAACTGACCGATCAGGCGCCGGTCGACCTGCGTGAACCCATCCGCGGATTGCTGTGGATCACGGGCTGGCTCCGGCCGCTCTCCGAGGTCTCGGCGCGCGCCCGCGCGGTCTCCATCGCGGAAACCCGGCCGGACGAGCGGCTGCTGGACGTCGGACACGGCCTGACGCTGCTGAGGCTGACCCCGGCGTCGCTGGTGCTCGCCGACGCCGAGGGCACGCACTCGCTCCGGCCGCATATGTTCAGCGCCGCGCCGCCGGATCCGTTCCACGACTACGAGGCCGCGTGGCTGCGGCATCTGGAGACCGACCACGCCGACGTCGTCCGGCAGCTCGCCAAACACGTGCCCGCCGAACTGCGGGGCGGCTGGATCCGGCCGCTCGGGCTGGACCGCTACGGACTGCGGCTGCGGGTCGAGGCCGACTCCGGCGACCACGACGTCCGGCTCGCGTTCTCGCGTCCGGTCGAAGGGCCGCAGCAGCTGAGCGGCGAGATCCGCCGTCTCGTCGGCTGCCCGTACTTTCCCCAGGGTTAGGCCAGCTCGGCCGGGAATCCGCCCTTGGCGATCGGGCCCCACGACTCGATGGTGACGCGGATGATGCTCTTGCCCTGCTTCACCATCGCTTCGCGGTACTCGTCCCAGTCGGGATGCTCGCCGGAGATCGCGCGGTAGTAGTCGACGAGCGGCTCGACCGAATCAGGCAGGTCGAGCACCTCGGCGGTGCCGTTCAACTGGACCCATTGGTCGTTCCACTCGTCGGAGAGGACACAGGCGGACACTTTCGGTTCGCGTCGCACGTTGACGACCTTCGCGCGCTTCGGATACGTCGAGATGACCAGGCGGCCTTCCGCGTCGACTCCGCAGGTCACCGGGGAAAGCTGGGGGCCGCCGTCGGCCTTGGTGGTCATCAGGATGGCGCGGTGGCGAGTGGACAGGAAGTCGACGAGCGCGGCACGGTCGACGGTTTCGTTGGTCGCGATGCTCCTTGGCATGACTCGACGGTAGCTTGTGCGGGATGAGCTGGCTGCGTCCCGAACGCCCGGCGCTGCCGGAATTCGTGGAAGATCCGGCGCGCCGCCGCGCGATCGTCATCGAACTGGTCGTCGTCTTCGGAATCACCCTCGGCCTGTCCGGGCTGCGCAGTCTGCTGTCCCTTGTGGACTCGCTGCTGCAGCCGGTGCCGCTGGCGCGGCAGCAGGCCCAGTTGAACGTTCCCCAGGCGACGCTGAGCCTGGTCGACCTGCTCAAGCAGCTCCTGAGCGCCGGCCAGCTGGTCGGCTGGGGCGCGCTCGGGCTGTACCTGTTGTGGCGCGGCGGGATGAAGCTCGCGGAGGTCGGCCTCGACAAGCGACGTCCCGGCCGCGACGTCGTCCATGGGCTCCTGCTCGCCGCGGTGATCGGGATTCCGGGACTGGGGCTGTACTTCCTCTCCTACAGCCTCGGGTTCAGCCTGTCGGTACAACCGTCCACTTTGGGCGAGACGTGGTGGCGTCCGATCACGCTGACGTTGTCGGCCTTCGGGAACGCGTTCGCCGAAGAGGTGCTCGTCGTCGCGTACCTGCTGACCCGGCTGCGGCAACTCGGCTGGCGCGAGAACACCTCGCTGGTCGCGTCTTCGGTGCTTCGCGGGTCGTATCACCTGTATCAGGGTTTCGGCGGTTTCGTCGGCAACGTCGTGATGGGCCTGGTGTTCGGCAGGCTGTGGCAGAAGACGAACCGGCTGTGGCCGCTGATCGCCGCGCACACCGCGCTGGATTTCGTCTCCTTCGTCGGATACGCGCTGCTCAAAGGGCGAGTTTCCTGGCTTCCCTAGCTAGTGTGAACCGGTGATTGACGAGACGACTCCACCCCGAGTTGACAGCGAAGTCGGCCCCCTGCGTGCGGTGCTGCTGCACAGGCCCGGCAACGAGCTCAAAAGGCTCACGCCTCGCAACAACGACCAGCTCCTGTTCGATTCCATCCCCTGGGTGGACCGCGCCCAGGAGGAGCACGACGCGTTCGCCGAGGTGCTGCGCGGCCGCGGCGTCGAGGTGCTGCTGCTGGCCGACGCGCTGCGCACGGCGCTCTCGGACACCCGTGCCCACGCGGCCGGCGTACACGCGGCTGTCGACGAGCGGCGACTGGGACCCGACCTGGCCGATTCGCTCCGTTCCCATCTGTCGAGCATCTCCCCGGCGACGCTGGCCGAGGTCCTGATGGCGGGCATGACCTTCGAGGAACTGCCCGCGGCCGAAGGCGCCTCGCTGGTCCGGCTGATGAACCATCCGAACGACTTCGCCGTCGATCCGCTGCCGAACCTGCTGTTCACCCGTGACTCGTCGGCGTGGATCGGCGACCGGGTCGCGGTCTCCTCGCTCACCATGCCCGCCCGCGTCCGTGAGACCGCGGTGCTGGACCTCATCTACGCCTACCACCCGTGGTTCCGCCACGCGTCCCGCGCTTACGGCGCGCATTCGGCGCCGATCGAGGGCGGCGACGTCATGCTGCTCTCGCCGGGTGTCCTGGCCATCGGCGTCGGCGAGCGGACGACCGCGGCGGGCGCGGAGTCGCTGGCGCGCTCGGTGTTCGCCGACGGGATCGCGCACACCGTGCTCGCCGTCCCGATCCAGCAGACCCGCGCGACCATGCATCTGGACACCGTCTGCACGATGGTCGCGGCCGACGCCGTCGTCATGTATCCGCTTTCCCGCGATTCACTGACCGCGTTCACGATGCGACCCACCGACGACGGTTCCGTGAAGGTGGAAGGCCCGGCCCCATTCCTCACCGCGGCCGCCGCGGCAATGGGAATCGACCGGCTCCGCGTCATCGACACCGGGCTCGATCCGGTCACCGCGGAACGCGAGCAATGGGACGACGGGAACAACACCCTCGCACTCGCGCCCGGTGTCGTCGTCGGGTACGAACGCAATGTGGAAACCAACGCGCGCTTGGCGGACGCCGGTATCGAGGTACTGGCCATCGCCGGCTCCGAGCTGGGCTCCGGCCGCGGCGGGCCGCGTTGCATGTCGTGCCCGATCCGCCGCGAAAGCATCTGAAACAAATAAAGTAAGCCTTCCCTAATTGATTTCCTTTGATTAGGGAAGGCTTACTTAATTGAGGTGAACCTATTGTTGGGAATGGTAACCTAATAGGGGGGAGATCACCAGGGAAAAGTGGAAATCAAATAGGGACATGACGTATCGTCGAACACATGGCCCTCACCAAGAAGCAACCGCGCTCGAAGTTCTACGAACTGCTGCAGGCGCAGATCCACAACGAGTTCAACGCCTCCCAGCAGTACATCGCGCTGGCGGTCTGGTTCGACGCCGAGGACCTTCCGCAGCTCGCGAAGCACTTCTACAAGCAGTCCGTCGAGGAGCGGAACCACGCGATGGCGCTGGTCCAGTACATGCTGGACACCGACCACCACGTGGAGATCCCCGGCACCGGCGACGTGCGCAACGACTTCTCCGACGTCCGTGAGCTCATCGAGCTCGCGCTGCAGCAGGAGAAGGACGTCGCGACCGACATCCAGCAGCTGGCCAAGGCCGCCCGCGCCGAAGAGGACTACATCGGCGAGCAGTTCACGCAGTGGTTCCTCAAGGAGCAGGTCGAGGAGATCTCCCAGATGTCCACCCTGCTCAACATCGTCAAACGAGCCGACGGCAACCTGTTCGAGGTGGAAAACCACCTGCACCGCGAGTCCGTCGGGGACAGCGGCGCCGACTCGGGGATGCCCCCGGTCGCCGGCGGCGCGCTCTGACGCACTGACCAACGCTCCCACCACGGGAAAACCCGGGCTCTCCCCCTTGGAGCAGCCCGGGTTTTCTTCGTTCGCCTCAGCTGAACTGACAGTCCTGGTTGATGCTGGTCAACAGGATGCCGACGGCCGACCCGTCGTCGGCCACGAAGATCCGGTACGCGCTCGCCGCACTGACCGGCGCGACGTAGGCGCTGCCGTCCTTGGTGCTGCCGGGGTAGGCGGCGAGGATGTCCGCCTCGGTCGAACCGACGCCGATCCCCTCCGGGGTGTGCACCGTGCCCGCCGGGTTGATGACGGTGATCCCGTCGCTCTCGGTCAGCGACACCGACGTCGGCCCCGGAACGGCGGCTCCTTCCGCGTAGCCGTACGTGCAGGTGCCCCGGACTTCTTTCGCACGCAGCGGACCGGCGGTGGCTTCCGCCTCGGACTCGCTCATCCCGAGCCGGAGCTTGCCGAAGCCCGCGGAGGTCAGCAACGCGCCGGAGGTCACCTCGCCTTGCGTGGGCGGCTTCGTGGCGGCTGTGCTCTTCGGCGGCTTGGCGGGCCCATCGGAGACCGTCGACTGCGGTGGCACGGTCGTCTGGTTCGGCGGCCCCACCGCGGAAGACACCGGCGGCGCCGAACTCCCCGGTCCCGGCTGCACCAGGCTCGACGAGGCCGCCCCCATGGTGAGCTGGTCGCCGCCGGGGAAGGCCGCGCCGTTGTCCTTGTCGTGGATCGTGAAGACCGTGAGCCCGCCGCCCAGCAGGACCACCGCGGCGGCCATCCCGCTCGTCGTCTGCATCAGCTGACGGCGGCGACGGCGACGGCGGGCGCCCGCGACGATCGTCTCGGGATTCAGCACGGACCCCACGCCCAGTCGCTCATCGGAAAACAGGTCGCGCAGCTTCCGCTGCACGTCCTGGTCGGACATGTTCATCCCGCTTCCCTCCCTTCGTCCTCGGACTCGAACAGGGCGAGCTTCGTGCGCAACGACGCGATCGCCTTGCTCGCCTGGCTTTTGACGGTGCCCTGGCTGACCCCGAGCGAATCCGCGATCTCCGCTTCCGACAGCCCTTCGCAGTAACGCAGGACCATCACCGCGCGTTGCCTCGGCGGCAGCGCGCGTAACGCCTGCCACAGCGGCTCGTGCTCGAACGGGTCGGCCGGACTGTACGGCCGGCTGTCCGGCAGGTCGGCGACCAGGCTCTCGCGTTTGGTCCGGCGCCAGCGGCTGATGTGCGCGTTGGCCATCGAACGGCGGATGTAGGCCATCGGGTCGCCGGTCTTGTGCTGGACGTACGACCAGCGGGAACCGATCTTCTCCAGCACGGTCTGGACCAGGTCCGCGGCGTCGTGCGGATTCCCGGTGAGGGCGTGGCCGTATCTCAGCAGACCCGGCAGACTGGCCCGCACGAAGTCGCCGAAGTCGGTGAGCTCACCAGGCACGTCACTCCTCCGGCTCTCGCCGGCCCCCCAGACGTCCGTCCCCGGTATGACCGTCGCGGCAGCGGTCACCGTATCGCCTCCTCCCGGGGTCACTCGGCCAGGCCTGCCTGGCTCACCTCTCCCGAAACGCATGACCGCCCCCACAGGTTGTCTCTTGCCGCGAACCAGTTCGGGAGACGCTCATCTCCCTGAGGAGTTGCCTGCCTCACCGTCTCGACACGGACTCGGGAATTCTGAACGAACCGTCCCCCTGAACAGGGAATTCGTGTACGGCCACCACGGCGTTACGGGGTATCGGCCCGTACACGTGGGGGAACTGGAGACCGGCCGGATGCGGCGGATCGCCGTCCTCCCAGACGACGGGCGCGCCGACGAGCGCCGGGTCGATCTCCAGCAGCACCAGATCGGTGCGGCCGGGGAACACGGCGTTGGCCGGGATATGCGCCGTTCCCGGATCCGAGCAGTGGATGAATCCGTCGGAATCGAGCGATGCGGCGGTGTAGACGCCGTCTTCGGGCACCGCGGCCCAGTCGGCTTGTCCGCAGATATGGAGGATCACGCGACCATCCTCGCTCAATTCGTCATCTGGTTGCGGTAGATGCTCGTGCATCTACCGCAACCAGATGACGAAACGCGAGGGGTGGGTCAGCGGATGGTGAGCTGGCGGCCGATCAGGCCGTCGCGCGAGCGGCGCTCGGCGGCGTTGAGGGGCTCGGTGTCGAGGGACTTCAGCGCGGCATCGAGCCGGACGCCGAGCTGGTCCTTGGCGTCGGCCCACTCGCGGGCGTGGGCCTCGGGGTCGAGGTCCCACACCGGGACGAGCAGTCCGTGCGCGCGGAACGAACCGGCGTAGCGGGAACCCTCGCCGAGGCCCAGCTCACCGGCCGCGGACAGTCGCGCAAGCGCTTGCAGCAGCAGGTTCTCCGGTTCTGGGCGGACCCAGCGCAGGTGCGCCTTCTCGCCGGCGAGCACCCAGTACGCGCCCGAGCCGAGGCGTTCGGTCGGCATGATCGCCGCGTTCGCGCGCTCGAGGGACAGCGCGACGTCGCCGCTCGCGTCGGCGTCCTCGGGCAGCCACCAGGCGAAGTCGTTGTAGAGCGTGACGTCGAGTTCGACGTTCGTGTCGAGCAAGTCCTGCAGGCGGGCCTTCTCGTCGGCGGTGGGCGGCGTCGTGGTGTCCGGCACGGACAGGACGTCACCCTCCTTGGCCTCCAGCACCCACTTGAGCGCCCGGCCGAGGTCGCGGCTGATGTCCGAGGACCGGGTCTGCACCTGCATCCCGATGTAGCGCTCGCCGTCGGACCGGACGAACGCGGCCGCCGCCATCGGCAGCACCGTGCCGAGGGTGACCTTCTCGCCGGAGCCCGCCAGCGTGAGCGCCGCCGTCGCCGACGGGACGAACTCGCGCAGCGCGATCAGCTCGGTCTCCGCCGCGAGCCCCTCGAAGGGCTGGCCGACGAAGACGTCGCGCACCTTCGGCTTGCGGTCCGAGGTCGTCTTGGGACCCTTCTTGCGCGAACCCTTGCCCACGTCAGCCTCCTCGAAGTTCGGTTCGGAACGCTATCGCGGGAAGGGCGCGGGCCCGTAAGGCCCCCGCCCTTCCCGCGCGCGTTCAGGACCGCGAGGCCGGACGACGGCGCATCAGGACCGCGCCACCGGCGCCCGCCACCCCCGCTCCGGCCAGCCCGGCGATGAGCCAACCGGCCGAAGCGGGCTCGTCGACCGGCCCGCCACCGGTCTGCGGCGCGCCCGCGGGCACCTTGGAAACCTGCTTCTTGACCGGCTCCTTCTTGGCCGCCGGGACGACCTTCACCGTCGCCGCGGGCTCGACGGTGTCGCACAGCAGGACGAACAGGTGATCGCCGGGCTTGACGTTCGGCCGCACCTGGTAGGTCACCTTGACGTCGGTGCCACCGGCGCGCTTGACCGATTTGTCGGCGACCTGCGTGAATCCGTCCGGAGCGAGGAGCGAGAACCCGTGCGGCGTGACACAACGCCCCTGCGTGGTCACCTTTCCGCCCGCCTCGACCGTCTTCGGCGACACCCAGAACTTGGTGCCCTTCGGCTTCTCCGGCGCCTCTACCGGTGCTTCGGCGGCGAAAGCGGTCGCGGGCAGCAGCGCGAGCGCGGCGGCGGTGAGCCCGGCGAAAAAGGCATGACGAATACGCATGGAAATACCCCAGTTCCGATGAGTCGATTTCTTTCCGGGCCAGACGGCCACGGAATCCCCTGCCGTCCCGCGCTTCCGCGTTCCGACATCCCTAGAGACGCCACGCCGTGCCCGAGGTTCAGCGGGGTCGGTAACGAAATCATCGCGAGAAACACCCCGCCTGCCAGCGGATAGACCGGATCGGCGGGTTTCAGCGGCCATTCGGGTACCACGGAAACATGACTGAAAACGGTTGTCATCATCCGGACGATCTAATCGCGGGTGATCAGCCTGCCGTTTTCCCCTCACCGCACCGAATACTCGATCACGGCGCCACCCGGCGCCGTAGTGCGGAGAAGGGATCACAGATGAGCACCTCGAAGCGCCGGGCCGCGTTGGCCGCGTTTCCCGTGGCACTCGGGCTGATGCTGGCCGGGCCCGCGGTGGGCACGGCTTCGGCCGCGCCGCAGTCAGACAGGGACGACCAGGCCCGCCATTGCCTGCTGCTGTGCGTGGGCCATCCCCACGGGCATCACCACCACGGCATCGGCCTGCACCTGGGGCTTTGGCTGCATCTGTAGCTCCCTGCCGCGCCGGGGCGGACACCTCGGCGCGGCGCCCGGCCGGGTTACAGTCGGCGGGTGTTCGACCTCGCCGACCCGGCCTTCCTCGCGAATCCGTATCCGTACTTCGCCGACCTCCGCGAACGCGGCGAAGTCCACCGGCATGACGGCCTCGGCATCGCCGTGGCGGTGTCGCACGCGGCGTCGGCCGCCGTCCTGCGGCATCGCGGGCTCGGCCGGATCTGGCAGGACGCGCTGCCGGTGGAGCGGTTCGCGTCGTTCAACCTGCTGCACCGCAACTCGCTGCTGGAGAACGAGCCGCCCGCCCACACGCGATTGCGGCGGGTGATCGCGAGCGCGTTCGGGCGCGGCCACGTCCAGCGGCTGCGGCCGATGGTCGCCGAACTGGCGGACGGCATGGTCGACGGGCTCGCCGCCGAGATCGCCGAAACCGGCTCGGCCGACCTGCTGGCGCACCTCGCGCAGCCGCTGCCGGTCGCGGTCATCGCGGAGCTCCTGGGCGTCCCCGTCGAGGACGGGCCGCGCATGGTCACCCTGTCCAACCACATCGTGAAGATGTACGAGTACGGGCTCGCCGAGGACAAGCGCGACGCCGCCGAAGCCGCGGCCGCGGAATTCGTCGAGTACCTGCGTGACGTCGCGAAGCGGCGCGCGAACTCCCCCGGCGACGACATCGTCAGTGACCTACTGCGCAGCGAACTCACCGAGGACGAATTGGTCGCGACCGCGGTCCTGCTCCTGATGGCCGGGCACGAGGCGACGGTGAACGTCATCGGAAACGGCGTCAACGCGCTGCTGACCCACCGCGACCAGTGGGAGCGGCTGGTGGCCTCCCCGGATCTCCTGGACCCGTGCGTCGAGGAGCTGATCCGCTTCGACGCGCCGCTCCAGCTCTTCGAGCGGACGGCGACCGCCGACGTCGAGATCGCCGGGTTCCGGGTGGCCGAAGGCGAGAAGATCGGCGCGCTCCTCGGCGCCGCCGCACGGGACCCGAAGGTCTTCGACCGGCCCGACACCCTCGACATCGGCCGTACGCCCAACGCGCACCTCGGCTTCGGCATGGGCATCCACTACTGCGTCGGCGCTCCGCTCGCGCGGGTGGAGATCGCGGCGGCGCTGACCTCCCTGGCGTCGAAGCTGCCGGGATTGAAACTCGCCGAAACCCCGGAGCGACGGCCGGAGTTCGTGATCCGGGGGCTGCGCTCGCTCCCGGTCACCACGCGATAGCAAAGGTCCCCTGCTCTCCCAGCGGACAAGTCCGTGAAGGCCTCCTTGAGGGACTCTGGGTCCCTCAAGGAGGCCTTCACGGACCAAAGTTTCGCAGGTCAGCGGGCAGAAGCGGCGGGGCGTTCGCGACGTTCCGGGTCCGGCGCCCCCTCCACCTTCAGAACGCGAAGCAGGCGAAGGCGCTTCTCCGCCACAGGCGCGAGCAGGCCGGACATGCGCTTCACGAGCAGCGCCGTCACCACCGCCAGCCCGGCCGCCGACAGGTCGGTCAGCGCGACCAGCACGACCCCGTCGGCCAGTGCCTGGACGCCGTCGCGGAACCGCCAGACGATGACGAGCCCGAGCAGCACCCAGTTGAGCGCCCAGACGCCCCACCAGATCAGCACGAGCCGCGACGGCTTCGGCCGGGTTTCGCGTGTCCGGCGCAGGACGGCGTGTTCGAGTTCGGCGACGATCGGCAGCACCATGATCAGGTTCACCACCGGCACCAGCACGAACACCATCACGTGCCACAGCCGCCTCGGCGGCTCCTCGCCGGAGACGTCCGCGGCGGCGTGCCTGGCCACGAGCAGCCACCACACGGTGAGCCCGGACGGCAGCAGCGAAAGGATCGTCGTGAGCAGGCCGGCGGTGATCACGAAGCTGTCGGAGACCGAGACGACGGACGTCGACAACGCGGAGTCGCGGCTCTGCACGAGCAGGACGTAGCGCCAGATCTCGGCGGCCGAAGCGACGACGGCGAGGGCGGCGAAGGTCCACAGCACCGGCAGGAGGCTGCGCGTGATCACCCGCAGCCGCTCCCCCGCGGTGATCTCGCCGGACGCGGTCCCGGGAACCGCGGTCGGACGGCGCCACACCAAGTTCGGGAAGCCCCACCGCGGCGGGACCGGATACGACGGCGGACCGGAGTAGCGCTCGGCCACGGGTTTACGCCGCTGCGGCCAGGCACCGGGCGGCGGCGACGCGACCCAGCGGACACGATGATGCCGCGGCTGCCGCATCGGCGCGGGACGCACCGGCGGCACCGGTGTCCTCGGCGGGTAGTGGCCTGGCTGCACGATTACAGCACTTCGGGTTCGACGCCGGGATGGTCGCCGACCATCGGGCGCCCTTCCTGCTTCCAGGAGCCCATCCCGCCGGCGACGTTCACCGCGTCCCAGCCGCTCGCGTTGAGCCACGCGGCGGCGCGCGCGGACCGGCCGCCGCTGCGGCAGATCACGTAGACCGGCTGGTCGTCGGGCAGGTCGTCGAGTTCGCCGACGCGCGCGGGCAGTTCACCCATCGGGATGTGCTTGGCACCCGGGGCGTGCCCGGCGGCCCACTCGTCGTCCTCACGGACGTCGAGCAGCGCGACACCGTCCTTCGGCAGATCACGGACGGCGACGGTCGGGATGTCAGCAGGGCTCACCACCCTGCCATCCTCGCATCCCGTCCCGTTGCGCGCGCGTGAAGAGGGACTCAGTGCCGGACGGCCTTTTCGGCGCCCGCGCCGGTGAGGGATCGGACCTCCATCTCGGCGTACTTCTTCTGGTTGTGGTCCTTGGACAGCACGGTGCCGAGCCAGCCGAGGAAGAACGCGACCGGGATCGAGACGATGCCCGGGTTGTCCAGGGGGAACCAATGGAAGTCGACGCCCTGGATCATCGAGGCGCTCTTGCCGGTCTTCGGGTCGACGGGCTTGCCCGAGACCGCGGGTGAGAAGACGATCAAGACGACGCACACGATCAGCCCGCCGTAGATGCTCCACAACGCGCCCTGGGTGTTGAACCGCTTCCAGAACAGCGAGTACAGGATCGTCGGCAGGTTCGCCGACGCCGCCACCGCGAACGCGAGCGCCACCAGGAACGCCACGTTCTGGTTCTTCGCGAGGATCCCGCCGACGATGGCGACCGCCCCGATCACCAGCGCGGTGATGCGCGCGACGCGGACCTCGCTGTCGGCGTCGGTCTTGCCCTTCTTGATCACGTTGGCGTAGACGTCGTGCGCGAACGACGCCGACGCCGTGATCGTCAGGCCGGCGACCACCGCGAGGATCGTCGCGAACGCCACCGCCGCGATGAACCCGAGCAGCACCGGGCCGCCCAGTTCGAGTGCCAGCAGCGGGGCCGCCGAGTTGGTCGTCCCCGGTGCCTTCGCGATCACGTCCGGACCGACGAGCGCGCCCGCGCCGTAACCGAGCACCAGCGTGAACAGGTAGAAGATGCCGATCAGGCCGATCGCCCAGACCACCGAACGGCGCGCGTCCTTCGCGGTCGGCACCGTGTAGAAGCGCATGAGCACGTGCGGCAGACCCGCGGTACCGAGCACCAGCGCGATGCCCAGCGACAGGAAGTCGAGCTTCGTCGTGCCTGTCTTCCCGTACTGCTTGCCCGGTCCGAGCAGCGCTTCCCCCGCCTTGCCACCCTTGTCGACAGCGGCCTGGAACAGGTTGGAGAGGTTGAAGCCGTACTTCCCGAGCACCCACACCGTCATCGCGAACGCGCCCGCGATGAGCAGGACGGCCTTGATGATCTGGACCCAGGTGGTGCCCTTCATCCCGCCGATCAGCACGTACAGGATCATGATCACGCCGACGACGGCGATCACCAGGTCCTGGCCGAGGTTCCCCTCGATGCCGAGCAGCAGGTTCACCAGGCCGCCCGCCCCCGCCATCTGCGCGAGCAGGTAGAAGAACGAGACGGCGAGCGTGGAGATCGCGGCCGCCGCGCGGACCGGGCGCTGCTTCATCCGGAACGCCAGCACGTCGCCCATGGTGAACTTGCCGGTGTTGCGCAGCAGTTCCGCGACCAGCAGCAACGCCACCAGCCACGCGACGAGGAAGCCGATCGAGTAGAGGAAACCGTCGTATCCGTTGATCGCGATCGCACCGGCGATACCCAGGAACGACGCCGCGGAAAGGTAGTCTCCCGAGATCGCGATCCCGTTCTGCGGACCGGTGAACGCGCGCCCCGCGGCGTAGTAGTCGGACGCGGTCTTCGTATTCCGGCTCGCCCGGAAAACGATCACGAGTGTGATCGCGACGAACACCGCGAAAATGGTGATGTTGAGCGCCGGATTGCCGCCCTGTACGCCCGCTGCCAGCGTTTTCACCGTTCGGTCCCCTCGATCTCGTGCCGGATCTTGTCCGCGAGCGGATCGAGTTCCCGGTTCGCGTACCGGACATAGAGGCCGGTGATCACGAAGGTGGACACGAACTGCAGCAGGCCGAAGACCAGGCCGACGGTGATGTTGCCGGAGAGCTTGGTGCTCATGAACCCGGTCGCGTAGTCGGCGAGAAGCACGTAGAGCAGATACCAGAGGAGGAACAGGGCCGAGACGGGGAAAACGAATGCCCGGAGCCGTCGTCGCAGCTCGGTGAATTCCGGACTCGTCTGGACCTTTTCCCAATCGGATTCCGGATCGGACCCGGGGCCTTGATCGGTATCGCTCACGTCGGACCTCCCACCTTCCGCGACCATTCCGAAACTTCGTTGTCACGAAAGATCATGCCCCTCACGGGGCGCGATAGGGGCAATCCATTTGAGTGAACGGTAAGACTCTGGGTAGACGATCATGACCCGAAAGGGTGATTTTACTTCCGGTGGCGGCCTTTGCCGGTGGTCCGCGTCTTCTCTTCGGCCTGCCCGAACCGGGCGACCGCACGATCACGCATGAACCCGAGCGGATCGGGCGCGTGCAACCGCAGCATCACGCCGTGCACGTCGTCCGGCCGTCCGTATCCGGTCGCCCGGCTCACCACGTAGGTGGTCAGGAACGCCGCCGGCACGGTGATCAGCGCGGGCTGGTTCGAGAACCACGGCGCCCAGCCGCCTGTGTTCTTGCTGACGATGTTGACCACCAGCGCGGTCAGCACCAATCCGCCGCCGACGAGCATCCCGGCCAGCGCGCCGGGCCAGCTGAGCTTGCGCCACCAGACCCCGAGCAGCAGCAGCGGGCTGAACGTCGACGCGGCCAGTGCGAACGACATCCCGACCGAAAGCGACAGGTCGTCCGCGGGCAGCAGAAGGGCCAGCCCGAACGGGATGGCCGCGACGATCGCCGTCGCCACCCGGAAATCGCGAACGCGGCCGGGCAGGACGTCGGTGGACACCACCCCGGCCACGCTCACCAGCAGCCCGGAAGAACTCGACAGGAACGCGGCGAAGGCGCCTGCCGCCGTCACCGCGCCGAGGAGCTGACCCCAGAACCCGGGGAGGACCGCGGACGGCAGCAAGAGGATGGCGGCGTCGGTCTTCCCGGTCACCAGCAGCTCCGGGACGTACATCCGGGACAGCGCGCCCAGCAGCGTCGGGAACAGGTAGAACAGCCCGAGCAGCAGCAGGACGTGCACCGTCGTGCGGCGCGCGGCCTTCCCGTCGGGGTTGGTGTAGAAGCGGACCAGGACGTGCGGCAGGCCCATGGTGCCGAGGAAGGTCGCGAGGATCAGCGAGTAGACCTGCAGCAGATCCGTGAGACTGCCCGAACCCGGCCGGAGCCAGTCGCCATTGGACGCGGGCGCGTCGCTGACCACCGGCACCGGGGTCCCGGCGGTGAACTTCAGCGTCGTGCCCTTGGCGACCTTGTGCCCGGCCTCCGGCGTCCACACCGCGAAACCGTTGGCGCGCGCGCCTTCCACCTGACCGTAGGCCTCGAGCACGGTCACCGAGGTGACCTTCAGCGTGACGTCGGCCTGCACCGACACCGTGGTGTTCTCGGGGAACGTCGGCGGGGCGGGCTGCCCCAGCGGACGTGCGCTGCCCGGCCCGCCGGAACCGAGGAACACGATGCACAGGATGAACGCCGGCACCGCGATGGAGAACAGTTTCAGCCAGTACTGGAAGGCCTGGACGACGGTGATGGCGCGCATCCCGCCCGCGATCACGTTGAACCCGACCACACAGGTCACCAGGATCGCGCCCGCCCACGCGGGCACCGGCAGGATGGTCGCCAGTGTCAGGCCGGCGCCCTGCAGCTGCGGGACCATGTAGAGGATCCCGATGAACACCACGAACGCCGTCGAGACCCGGCGCAGCATCGTCGAACCCAGCCGCATCTCGACGAAGTCCGGCAGCGTGTACGCGCCGGACCGCCGCAGCGGCGCGGCGACGAACAGCATCAGCGCGAGATAGCCCGCGGTGAAGCCGATCGGGAACCACAGCGCGTCGGCGCCGTCCTTGAGCACGATGCCGGCGACGCCCAAGAACGACGCGGCGGACAGGTACTCACCGGAGATCGCGGCGGCGTTGCGCCGGGAGCGCACGGTGCGCCGGGCGACGAGGAAATCGTGCGTGCTGACGGCCGACCGCGAGGAGCGGTGCCCCAGGTAGAAGGTCAGCACCGCTACCAGCACGATGCCGGCCATGGCCCACGGATTCAGCTGCACGGTGTCATTTAATCGCGCGCTGACGAAAACGCGCTGCCAGGGCGCGGCGAAGGCTCTCCGTGCGGCTCCGCAATCAGTTCTCGATCATGTCGACGAAGTCGCGTTCATGACGTTCGGCGAGCCGGTTGTACCAGAGGCCGATGCCGAACAGGAACGGAAAAGGCGCCACCCCGAGGATCAACCAGGGCAACGGAATGCCCACGACGGCCACCCGTCCGAATGACGGGATCAGGTAGAAGAGCACCGGAAGCGAACACAGCGTGACCATCACCAGCAGCGCCAGCAGGGAGGCCGTCCGCAGCTGGATCTTCACCAGATCCTTGACCAGGAGCTTGCCCCAGCTGGTCTGTTCTTCGAGTTCGACCCTGGCCCGCAGGCTGCTGGTCGCCTGCCGCCGATCGGCGAGGATCACCCGCTGCCGCTTGGGTTTCGCGTGCTGTTCGGGTTTGGCCTGCTCGTGCTTCGGACCGGACGGCGCGCCCGGCACGGGCTCGACCGCGGCGCCCTCCGGTACCGCCGGTTTCCTGTTCCTGCCCTTGCCCAGCGTCGGGTCCGGTTCGCGAACGCCGTTGACCCGGCGGTAATAGTCGTCCGTCACGTCGACCGGTTCGCGCCGACCAGCCTGTCCTTGAGGGCGCGCGTGTGACGGCGGCTCACCGGCAGCACCTTCTCCTCGTTACCGATCACGACCTGATAGCCGCCCTGCCCCATGCGCAGTTCGGTGATCAGCGGCAGCGAGACCAGGAACGACCTGTGGATGCGGACGAAACCCGCCTTCTCCCAGCGTTCTTCGAGTTGGGCGAGCGGGATGCGGACCAGGTGACTGCCGTCGGTGGTGAACAGCCGGGCGTAGTCGCCCTGCGCCTCGACCCAGCGGACCGAAGACCGCGGGATGAGCTTCGTGGTGCCCGCGAGCTCGACGGGGATGACCTCGTCGTCGTTCTTGACCTGCCCTAGGCCGCCTTCCTGGCGGTACTGCGGCGCGGCGCTGGCGGCGAGCTTGTCGATCACGCGGGTGATCGCGCGGTCGAGACGATCCTGCTGGTACGGCTTGAGCACGTAGTCGAGCGCGCCGAGGTCGAAGGCGTTGACCGCTTCTTCCGCGTGGCCGGTGACGAACACCAGCGCCGGCGACGGGCGCAGCGCGGCGAACACGCGGGACATCTCCATCCCGGACAGACCGGGCATGTCGATGTCGGCGAACACCGCGTCCACGATCGGCAGGCCGCGGGCCTTGCGGTCGGCCAGCCTCGGATCGTCCGCGGACAGCAGGCGCAGCGCCTCCGAAGCGTCTATCGCCGGGTAGACCAGGGCGACGTGCGGGCTGTTCCGGAGACAGTGGACGAGTTCGTCTAGCCCTTTGGGCTCATCGTCCACCGCCAGGACGATGAGCTTTCGGGTGTCATCGTGAGCACTCACAGTGAGACGCATCCTGCCCATTGCCGGGTTCCTTGTCCAGCCCGCTTCACGAAAGTCGAACGAAAGGACGGCACCGGCACCCCCGCGCCTGGGGTGGCCGGTGCCGTCATCTTTTCCGGTGGCACGAACCGCCTCGCCGTGCCACACCTATCCCTTCACGAGGTGAAGGTGAACCAGTTGACGCTCACGAAATCGGCGGGCTGTCCGCTCGTGAAGGTCAAATAGACGTCGTGCTTCCCGGTGACGCCGCTGATGTTCGCCGGGATGGTCCGCCAGCTCTGCCAGCCTCCGGTGTTCGCGACGGCGAAGCTGCCGACGGGCGGGTTCGACCGGCTGTCGAGCCGGACTTCGACGAGGCCGCTCACGCCACCCGCCGCTCCGGACGCGACGCGCGCCTGGAACTGTCTGCCGGTCTGCGTCCCGAAGTCGATGCCTGGGTACAGCGCCCAATCCCCGTTGCCCGCGGGGCCGATGTTCTGGCCGCCGCCCGAATCGGACGTGGCCTGTTTGGCGATCCCGGCCGCCTGGCCGTACGACTCCGCCTGGATCGTGCCGTACGCGCTGCCACCGCCGGGACTTGCCGTGGTCGTCGTCGGCGTGGTGGGTGTCGTGCCGCCGCCTCGGGTCAGGACGGTGACGTAGTCGACGAGCATCGGATGCCCTGGCACGATCCCGGGTCCCGGGGCCGTGGTGCCGGAGTTGTTGTTCGGGAACGCGCCGCCAATGGCGACGTTCAGCAGCACGAAGTAGCCCGCGTGGTTCGTCATGTTCGCCCACGTCGTGGCGTCGACCTGGTTCTGGCCGACCGAATGGAACTGCTGTCCGTCCACCAGCCAGCGGAACACGTTGGGGCTGACGCTCGTGTCCCATTCGAAGGTGTAGGTGTGGAACGCGCTCTGGCAGCTCGCGCCCGGACAGGTGCGACTGCCGACGAGGCCGGTGGTCTCGTCGCACGGGCCGCCGGGGTTGACGCCGCAGTGCAGCACGCCCCAGACCGTGTTGATCCCGTTGACGTTCTCCATGATGTCGAACTCGCCCACGGCGGGCCAGTTCCAGTAGTTGCCGCGATACGGCGAGCCCAGCGCCCAGAACGCGGGCCAGTAGCCGAGCGCCGCCGCGCCGGTGACGTTCGGCATCTGGATGCGGCCTTCGATCCGCAGCGCGCCGCCCGCGGGCGGTTTGAAGTTCGTGCGCTGCGTTTCGATCCGCGCCGAGGTCCAGTTGCCGGCGCCGTCACGCAAAGGCGTGATCCGCAGGTTTCCGGCCCCGTCCTGGGCCAGGTTGGCGGGATTCGCCGTGTAGTTCTGGATCTCGCCGGTGCCCCAGTTGGCCGGGCCACCGGGATACGCGTGGCCGGTGTCGATGATCCAGTTCGCGCTCGACGGGAGCGAACCCGCGGCGCCGGTGAAGTCGTCGGTGAACACGGTGGTCCAGCCCGACGGCGGCGGTGGGACGGCGGCGGAAGCGGGGATCGTGAGCGGGACCGCGATCAAAGCCGCGCCGAGCGCCGAACCGAGCGCGATCTTCCAGCGACTCCGGCGGCTCGTATGGGGAGAAGTAACGGACATCGGACCTCCTCGTCAACGCTGTCGAGGTTTGTTGCCGTTCACAACAAAGCGGTATGTCCGATATGAGACCTGGTCTGAACCACTTACGCCTACCACCGTTCGGGTGAATCAGTCCGAGCCCGAACGCGAAGAACGGCCCGATCCGCGAAGACCGGGCCGCTCATCTCATGCGGGTCAGAGGCCGAAGCGGCTCCAAGCGGCCTTGTGCTGCACTGCGTCCAGCAGCGCGCTCGCCGCGGCGGGGGCGCCGATCCCGAGCCGCGCCAGCAGCGGCTTCTTCGGTTCGGCGACCGCGATCTCGGCGTCCGGGTACCGCTCGGTGATCACCTGGCGGAGGCTGCCGACGCCGTCGATCAGGCCGAGTTCGACCGCGCGGGCACCCAGCCAGACGTCTCCGGTGAACAGGTCGTCGGAGCCGGACAGCCGGTCCCCCCGGCGTTCGGTGACCCAGTCGACGAACAGTTCGTGGAGCTGGCCGTGCATCTTCTTCAGCCACTCGACGTCTTCCGGCTTCTCCGGGCTGAACGGGTCGAGCCGTGACTTGTTCGCCCCCGCGGTGTGCAGCCGCCGCTCGATGCCGAACCGCTCCAGCAGGCCGGTGAACCCGAATCCGCCGCTGATCACACCGATGGAGCCGACCATCGACGTCCGGTGCGCGTAGATCTCGTCGGCCGCGCAGGCCAGCCAGTACCCGCCGGACGCGGCGACGTCCTCGGCGAACGCCAGCACCGGCACGTTCTTCTCGTCGGCGAGCTGGCGGATCCGCTCGGCGACCAGACCCGACTGCGTCGGCGCCCCGCCGGGGGAGTTGATCTGCAGCGCGACGGCCTTCAGCCGCTCGTGCGCGAACGCGCGGGTCAGCGCCGATTCGACGGCGGTGAGGTTGATCGACCCCCTGGCCAAGGGTGAGGGGGTCGGCGTGATCACCCCGTGCAGCTTGACCACGGCGACGATGTCCTTGCGTTCACCCCGGTCGCCGATCATGGGTAAACGGGAGGTCAGCTTGTCCGCAACGCTCATACTCCCAGGTTACCGACGTTCAGGACGGCAGCACGCCGCTGCGCGAACCGCTCACCCCACTGGCCTCGTTCGGACCGCCCTGAGGTGGGACGGCCGCGCTGTCGGCGGAGAAGTCCGGCAGGTTCGGCCGCACGCCGGGCATGAACTTCGGCACCCGCAGGGTCACCTTCATACCGGCGCCGGGCGCCGTTTCGACCATGAGCGCGTAGTCGCGGCCGAACACCTGCTGCATCCGCTGGTTGATGTTGCCGAGGCCGACGTGCGCGCCCGTGCGGTGCTGGCTGCGGAGGTCCGCGAGCTTGGCGGGCTCCATGCCGATGCCGTCGTCCTCGACACTGATCAGCGCTTCGGCGCCGTAGTCCTCGGCGATCACCGTGACGCATCCTCCGGAAGGCTTCGACGCCAGACCGTGTTTGACGGCGTTCTCCACCAGCGGCTGGATGATCAGGAACGGGACGACCACCGAAAGCACCTCGGGCGCGATCTTCATCCGCACTTCGAGCCGTCCGCCGAAGCGAGCGTTCTCGATGGTCAGATACCGGTCGATGTTCCGCAGTTCCTCGGCGAGCGAGATGAACATGCCCGACGTCCGGAACGAGTAGCGCGTGAAGTCCGCGAAGTCCTGAAGCAGCTCTCGCGCTTCCTCCGGGTCCGTCCGGATCAGCGACGAGATGGTGTTGAGCGCGTTGTAGACGAAGTGCGGCGAGATCTGCGCGCGCAACGCCTTGATCTCCGCCTGCTGGAGCTGGTTCTTCGATTCGTCCAGGCGCGCCAGCTCGAACTGGGTGCAGACGAACTGCGCGACCGCGTCGGCCATCTGCACCAGCCGCCCGCGCGTGCGCCCGACGACCAGCAGCGCGGCCTCGGTCTCGCCCTCGACGATCAGCGGCACGATCACCGCTGTCCGCATCCGGCAGGTGCCGCGGTGGTTGCACGGCATCTTGTCGTGCGCGACGACCTCGCGGCGGTGCTTGCGGATCGCGTTGCCGATGGCGTCGACGAGGTCGACGTAGTGGTCGTTGGCCTCGCCGTCCCAGGACAGCAGCGTGCCTTCGCTGTCGGTGATGCCGACGGCGACGCAGTCGAGCATCTCCAGCAGCTGGCTGGTGATCTTGTCCGCGACCTGTTCGTCCAGTCCCTCGCGGAGATCCGGTGTCGCCTTCGACATCCGGTGGACGGCCTGCAGCACCGCGTTCTCCACGATGCTCGCGGGACGCCGCAGCTTGATCAGCAGGACGACGACGAGGATCGCGAGCAGCAACGCCACACCCCAAGGGATGATCTGCGCGATCTCGAGCCCGGACACGGCGTCCATGCTCTGCGCTCGACCAACCGGGTGCAAGGCCTGCTCCCCACTTTCCGTTGAGTTGTGACAACCGAGGGTGGGGCCGACCCTACCCAAGACCGGGGTGTCGTCCCCATGGTCGCTCCCCGTCACACGGGAAAGACTGTGGGCAGGCAATCGCTTCCGGGGGAGGAACACAATGCGCGGATCGGGGAAACTCGCGGCGGGGGTGCTGGCGGGGGTCCTGCTGGCGAGCGGGACGGCGGCCGCGACCGGGGACCCGGTGCGCGCGGCGGTCGGCGACCTGGTCGCCAAAGGGGGTTTTCCGGGAGCGGTCGTCCAGGTCCGGAACGGTGAGGCGGTCTCGCGCTTCGGCGCCGGGTACGCGAACCCGGTCACCCACGAACCCGCGGGGCCTCACCACCGGTTCCGGATCGCCAGCAACACCAAGGCCTTCGTCGCCACCGTGGTCCTGCAGTTGGCGGGCGAAGGCGCGCTTTCGCTCGACGATCCGATCGAGCGGCGGCTGCCCGGTGCCGTGCGCGGACCGGGCTACGAACCGGAGAAGATCACGCTGCGCATGCTGCTGAACCACACCAGCGGTTTGCACGACCCGCTGGATCCGCACTTCTTCGACCCGTACCTCGTCCAGGGGAACCGGGCGCACATCATCACTCCGTCCGAGGTGATCCGGCGATCGCTCGTCGATCCGCCCTCGTTCGCGCCGGGCACCGACGTGAAGTACTCGAACACCGGATACCTGTTGCTGGGCAAGGTGATCGAGAAGGTCACCCGCAACGACGTCCGCGAGGAGATCCAGCGGCGGATCCTCGATCCGCTCGGTCTCGGCCGGACGTATTTCCCGCTGTGGTCACCGTTCCTGCGCGGTCCGCATCTGCACGGCTACGACATGAGCGCGCAGGACATGACCGTGTTCAGCCCGTCGTACGACTGGACCGCGGGCGCGATGGTCTCGACCGTCGACGAGCTCGCGACGTTCCACCGCGCGTTGCTGGCGGGACGACTCCTGGAACCCGCGCAACAGGCGGAACTCAAGCGACTGGTGCCGTACAGCGAGTTGGGCGCGTACGGCGCCGGCGTCGAGACGCTCAACCTGCCTTGCGCGGGTGGCACGAAGACGGTTTGGGGCAACACCGGTGCCGGGCCGGGGTTCTACAGCGTCTCGATGAGCACCGCGGACGGCGCGAAGCAGATCGTGCTGGCGCTGAACGTGTACGACCTCGCCGCGGAATCGCGCGGCGGGAAGCGGGTGCCGAAGCCGCCGATGCCCGCGGTGATGGCCGCCCTCTGCTGACCTCGTGAGTGGCAAGGACGGTTAGAACCGTCCTCACCACTCACGAGTCACTTGAGCAGGCGCGACATCCGCCGGTCGGCCAAGGGCTTCCCGCCGGTCTGGCAGGTCGGGCAGTACTGGAACGACTTGTCCGCGAACGAGATCTCGCGGATCGTGTCGCCGCAGACCGGACACGGCAGCCCGGTGCGCGCGTGCACCCGCAGCCCGGACCGCTTCTCTCCCTTGAGCCGGGCCGCGGACTGCCCGACCGAACGCGTCACGGCGCTGGTCAGCACTTCGCGGATGGCCTCCGAGAGCCCGTCGAGCGCCCCGTCGGACAGCTTTCCGGTCGTGGCGTAGGGAGAAAGCTTCGCCATATGCATGATCTCGTCGGAGTAGGCGTTGCCGATCCCGGCGATCAGCGACTGATCGGTCAGCGCCGTCTTCAATCGTTCGGTGCGCCCGGCGAACAACTTCTCGAGCTCCGTGCGGTCCAGCGAAAGCGCGTCCGGCCCGAGCCGCGCGATACTGGCGACCTCCTTCTCCGGATCACGCACGATCCAGACCGCCAGCCCCTTCTTCGTCCCGGCCTCGGTGAGATCGAAGCCCGGCCCGGCGGCGGCGTCGAGGTGGACGCGCAGCGAGATCGGCCCCTTGCCAGGTTTGAGCGGCGTCGGCGACAACGCGTCGGACCAGCGCAGCCAGCCCGCCCTCGCCAGGTGGACGACCAGATGGAGATCCCCGGCGACGAGATCGAGATGCTTGCCGAAACGGCCGGCCCCGGTGATCTCGCGACCATGCAGCTCGGGCACGGGCGGCGTCGCCGTCTTCAGCACGCTGAGGGACGACACGTCGACGCGGAAGACCGTCTTGCCCACGGCGTGTTCACGCAGGTGGTGGGCGAGCGCTTCGACCTCGGGTAACTCGGGCATGCCCCCAGTCTCGCGCGTTCAGGCAGCCGCGACTACTCCACCGGGTGCAACGGGCCGTCGAAATCCGGCAGCGAGTGCTTCTGGATGGTCTTGGTGATCTTCGAGACCTCACCGCGCACCGTGAACATGCCGCGGATGGTGCCCACCCAGCGCTCCGACGGCCTGTCGCCCGCCAGATCGCCCTCGGTCTCGGCGACCACGGTCCACGGGCGGCGCAGGATCCACCGCAGCGGGAAGAACAAGGCGATCAGCAGAAGCGCCAGCGGAACCCACGACGGGATCATCACGTCGGCGGGGGTCCACATGATGAGCACGATCGCGAGCAGCGCCGTCACGGCGATCATCGCGATACCCGGGCCGTAGCTGCCCGCCACATCGTGCTCGAAATCGTCCGCTGTCGCGGGAGCACGCCATTCCATCTGGGCTCGGACCACCCAGTCACGGCCGTCCTCGCCGTGCACCAGCCGGTTCATTCAGTCGCCTCCCGCGCGGCCGCTCGCTCGTCGTGAGCGAGTCCCACCGTACCGTGACGGGAGCCGGATTCGCGAGAGTTCGAAGGTGATATGCCCGCTCGGGCGTTATGGGCACGTCGGGTAGTCGACACCCGGTTCCGGATAGTGGGAAGTCGGTTTCACCGGGCTCGGCTCGTCTTCCCACGGGTCGCCGGACGGTGTCCCGGTCGTGCTCCCGGGCGTACCGGTCACCGACGAAGAGGACCCTTCCGGGGCAGTCGTGTTCGACTCCGATGGCTCGGTGGAGTCCCGTGAGGTCGTCGTCGTGGTGGCGGTCGGGCTCAACGACTCCTCGGTGGGGTCGGGCGATTCCCCCGGCGGGAGGTCGTCCCGCTTCGAGGTGGTCTGGTTCGTGCCGGTGCCCGTGCCCGGGATCTCGTTCCGCGGCGAGGTCTCCTCCTGCGAGGGATTCCGCTCGTCCGGCGGCCGCACGACGTCACCGCCGCCGAGTTCCTTCCGAGACGTGCCCACGCCGGGCAGGCTCGGCATGTCGGACACACCGAGTTCGGCACTCGGGCCCCGCCCGGTCACGACCGGCTGAACGCCCATGCCGTGCAGCTGGTCTTCGGCGATCCGTTGCGGCGGGATCTCCACCGGCTGGTCATGGGCGGGCGGCGCGACCTGCGGCGGCAACAACGCCAGCTCCGGCTGCCCACCCCCGGACAGGCCGATGGTGTGGGTGAAGTCAGTGCCGAACACGGCCGGACCGGCGACGATTCCGACCGCACCCGCGGCGGCCGTCGACGCCACCGCCAGGCCGACCTTCACCTTCGAGCCGAGCAGAACCCCCTTGACCGACGCGGCGAATCCGGACAACGCCCCGCTCGCGTGGGCCCCGGCGGCCGCCGGCACCAGCAGTGCCACCACACCGGCGTGCGCCCGCAGCGAGGAACAGACGTCACGCAGCTCGTCGTGAGTGGCCCGGCAGGACTGACAGGCGATCAGGTGGGTCTTGATCCGGCGGGCCTCGGCCCCGGTCACGCTGCCCGCGGTGAACCCGCCCAGCTTCTCCACCACCGCGCGGCACGAATCCGGCCCGCGGTTCACCGACAGATGCGCCTGCAGATACGCCGCACGCAACCCCTGCCGCGCCCGACGGGCCAGCGCCGCCGTCGCGTTCGCGCTCAACCCGAAATGCGGCGCGACCATCGCCGGCTGCTCGCCTTCGACCTCGGTCTGCCACAACACCGAACGCCACCGCTCGGGCAAACTCGTGAAAGCGGTCGTGATCAGCGAATGCTCGGCCGTACGGGCGTGCGTGTCCGCCCCCGCCCCGGCCCGGAAGGTCAGCTCGTCGTCGCTCACCGGCACGTCACGACGCGCGCCGTGCCACTCCCACGAAACCCGGCGGGCCACCGTCAGCAGATACGCCCGCACGTAGTCGCGCGGCCCGGCGCCCCGGCGCAACGCCTGAAGCACCCGGAAGAAGGTCTCGGCCGTGATGTCCTCCGCCTCCGACCGATCGGAGGCCAGACTGCGGGCCAGCCGCCGCACCGCGGCGGCGTGAAGTTCGAAAAGCTCCCCGAAGGCGGCGTCCTCCCCATCACGAAGACGCTGGAGCAATGCCTGCTCGTCGGATTCCGAGGCCGCCTGAAGCGGCACCGTGCCCTGCTCGGTCATCCGGCCAGGCACCTCCTCCCCGAAGGACTCACCATTCGGTCGAATGGGGACACCATACGGAGGTATGCAGCTGTCGTCACCCCTTGTACGCCAGGTGTGACACCGAAGCACCTTTAGGGGTGGGTGCAAACCGCTACAGACGGTCGGTGTATGGTTGTTCCACTGCTTCAAACGAGTGCCGAAGCAGAGCAACACACGCGGATGTAGCGCAGCTGGTAGCGCATCACCTTGCCAAGGTGAGGGTCGCGGGTTCGAATCCCGTCATCCGCTCGCAAGTGAGCGCGATGTGTCCAGGGAACGCCTGTACCATGGCTTGCTCACCATAATTCCCGGGGCCTCGGCCTCCGGACCCCCACGGTGCCTGTGCCTCATCTTTTCGGGTGGGTGTATGGCTCGTGGGGTTTCTTGGTTTCGGTTTCCTTTGTTCTCTGATCTTGATGGTTACTAAGTGCTACAGGTTCGGTGAGCGGAGTCACACGACCGTAGTAATTCGAATTTGTGCATATGTGGGCGAGGGTGCACCGGCGGAACCGGTGCGCCCTTCGTGCTCAGGAAGGCACGCAGGTGGGCTGCGGGCGCTTCCACAAGGTCACCAGCCGACCGTTCGGTAGGGGCCGCGTCGCGACCGGCATGAACCCCGACGCCGTCGCGGCGGAGACCATGGACGGCGGATCCACCTTCGGCTCGAATTCGTTGATCGTTCCCGTCGCCGTGAACAGCAGGCACGTCTTGCTCGCGTCACCGCTGTTGCTGTTCTGGTACGACGTCAGCCAGCCACGGTAATCCGGCTCGGTGTTCCCGTTCGCCGTCGGATCGACCTGCGGCAACGCCACCCCGTAGCCGAACTTCCGCAGCATCTCCAATTGCACGGTGTTGGTGTTGAAGAGCCGGTCACGGAACCCGAACGCCGTCGCCCCGCCCAACGCGTGATGCTCTTCCACCTGACCGGCGGCCCATTCCGACGCGGCCCGCCACTCCCGCGCCGTCTCCACACTCACCGGCTCGGCGACCTGACCGTCCGGGTCGGCGTAGATCTGCGGAACGCCGCGACCGTCGGTGACCTTGGACGTGCCCAGCACCGGCAGATCCACCTCCCAGGGACGAGCGGTCGGCAGGCGCAGATCCACCATCGGCACCAGCGCCAGTAGCCCGACCGCGGCGACCACGAACGGCAGAACCCGCCGAAGCGAACGGTGTGCCCTGTACAGCCCCCAGAGTGCCAGGATCGCCATGGACGGGATCAGCGGGAGGAAGAAGGCGGTGCCCGTGTTCTTGGACGTCAGCACCGTCAGCCCGCCTTCCGCAACGAGCAGCGCCGACGGAAACAGCGGCGACGCCACCGACGAGCGAAAGGCGTCCTTCACCGGACCGGTCCGGAGCTTCACGACCGCCACGACGATCGCGGCGACAAGGCCTGCGCACAGCAGCAGCGTGTGCGGCAGCCCGTGGTCGAAGATCAGCAGCCGGAGCCGCGCGACCCAGGCCGCAGGGTTGAACACCCCCGCTTCCTCGCCGAACTCCACAGATTGCTTCCCGTAGCCGAAACCAGTCAGGTACCTGAAGACCCGGGCACCGTTGGGCACCAGCCACATCGCCGCGACGCCGGCAGCCACAAGCGCCGCGAGGGCCAAACGCTTCAGGCGTTCCTTCCGGCCGTCGGAGACCATCGCCTGGATCAACGCGGCCAGCACCAACGCGGGTACGAACGCGATGGCCATCGTCCTCGACAACGGCATCAGTCCGACGAAGACGCCGAAGAGCACGACGAACCGCGTTTTCGACAGCCCTTCGGAACGAATCAGGCAATAGACGGCCGCTGTCGTCATGACCGCCGCGGGCAGGGCGAAGTGGTAGGCGCGGGCCTCGAAGAGCACGCCCGGAGCGGTGGCGATCAGCACCGTGGCGATCCAGGCGAACGGGCGGCCTGCCACCCTGTTGGCCACGGCGTGCGTGAGCAGGATCAACGCCACCCCGGCCACCAGCGGGACGAGGAACGCGGCCACCGTGCCGGTCCCGGTCGCGAAGAAGTGCAGTGAGGTCAGCGCGGGCAGCAGCGGCGCTTGGATGCCCGGGGACTCGACGGCTTCGACCCAGCCGGCGGCACCGTCCCGGAGTGCCGCGCCGTGGTTGTTCAACGCCATGCCGAAGTAGCCGGCCTCGTCGATGTCGAAAACCTGGCCATCGCGATACAGAACGATCCACCGGAAGTTGACGAGCAACCAAGCGATCGCCACGCCTAGCAGTACCCATGTGTTCACCTGGACGCGGCGAATCCCCCTGGTCAAGACCATGGTCGAGAATGTAGCCGCGCCCCTGAGCCGGCTAGAGCGCGGGCGCTTTGAAGGGGTCGTGCTCGGACAGGAGCTTGTCGACCCGTGCCTGGTCGACTCTGCTGACGACCGAGTTCTCGTCCTGCCGGTCACGGATGCACTTGGCGAGGGTGAACGCCGAAGTGGTCAGGAAGAGCATGCCAAGGGCGAGGAAGCCGCGGACCCAGCCGTCGACCGGCAGGTACCAAATGCCGACTACGACCGCGACCAGCGCCAGGCCGAACGAGAGGGCGGCCTGGACGAAGAACGCGACGGTGGCGGGAGACGCTGCGGAGGTTTTCGTCATGCGTACCAAGGTCGCGCCGGCACCCCGCGATGTCTTGAGTACGGCTACTCAAGATGGGTTGCGATTCAGATCTCGTAGCCGTCGATCACGGTCGGCGCGACCGGGGACAGGTGGTCGTCGCCGCGTTCGGTGACCAGGCCGCGGGCCATCCGGTACACCTTGAATTCGTTGTCGTGCTCGGGATCCTGGTCGTCCCAGACGTGGAGGAGACCGTAGGAACCGGGCGCGAGATCGCCGACGCGGATGAACAGGTCCACCAGCTCGGGGGCGATCGCCGTGCCGTGCTTGTCCATGCCGCCCAGGTGCAGCACCGGCACCCCGGCGGCCCAGCGAAGGTCGAGAAGGTCACCGCCGTCGAAATCGCGGACGGCGCGGTGCACCCGCTCGACGATGCGCTCAAGCAGCGCCGCGTCGTCGTCACCGGAAGGGCTCGCTTGGATGGTCACCCACCCGTGGTATTCGAACACCCGCCTGAGTTTAGGCAGGTCCGCCCGCCGGACGGTGGTCAGCCCGCCATCGCGGCCGGCGCCCCGTCGCGCCGCAGCGCGTTCTTGAAAACCTGTCCGCCGTGCTTCTCGAAGGCGGGCACGAACTTCTCGCCGTAGACGCACAAGGTCCGTTCCCAGGGGTGCCCGAGCGTGCCGAAACGGAAGTCGTTCGCCAGGAACATGTGGTAGTCCGTGCGCGGGAACACCGGGACCGGCCATGGGTCGAGCGCGGCGTGCCGATGCGGGTAAAAGCGGTACGACTGGTGCTGCCAGTGCAGCACCCACACCCACTCGTCCTCGGCGACGCAGTCCTTCAGCGCCGAGAGGGCGACACGAGCGACGTCGTTCTGCTCGACGGCGTACGGGCCGAGCCGGAATTCGGGCGACGAGCGGTCGAGACCGCCGGGCGCGAGATCCCACGCGACGGACGGAGCGGGTTCACGGAAACCGGGCCAGGCGTGCGCGTAGGTGCTCGGCCAGAACGCGAGCTTGTCGTAGACCCAGTACCAAGCGGGCTCATCTGCGACCCTGGAGATGGCTTCCCAAGCGTTGTTCACGAGCGACCCTCGGTGGTTCGGCCGATTAAGACTGGGAAAGCTTCGTGTTCGGGGCCCAAGTTGTCCAGCTCGTGGGCATTCTCCGCGAAACTGTCACCTGATCAGGTGTCTTGCGCCGTCGCCGGAACCGTGAGAATGACGGTACGTGAACGGCGAGCCCACCGAATGCGGGCTCGCCGTCGTTCGATCACGCGGCCGCCTCCCAAAGGCTCATGAAGGCCGAGGCCTCACTCCGCACCCACGGTCGCACCTTGTCGCGATCGCGCGGCGACAACGCGAACTCCTTCGAACGCCGGACGTCGACGACCAGAGGACGCCCGCCCGGTCGCAGCTCGTCCATGGTCTGTTCGAGCAACCACAGCACCATCTGTGCCGCGTCCCGGCTCAGCGGCTCCTCCTTGAAGTAAAGCCAGGTCACGTACACGGGGCCGTCGCCCTTGCGCAGGCCGAGGTGCGGGTTGATACCCACTTCGAGCGAGCCGAGCCGCCATCGTGACCGGCCGACCTCGGCCAGCCGCAGATCGCGCCGCCCGACGTAGCGAAGCCAGCCATTGGCGATCTCGGTGTAGTGCGGCCGCGTGCGCTCGTCCGCGTTCTCGACCAGCGCCCGCAGTACCTCGCGATCCCGCCCGGAGATGCGTCCGGCGCGGATCGCGTTCGCGGCGCGGAGGTAGAAGTTGAACCCGCCCCGGGCCGGATCCTCGTACTGGCGGCGCCAGCGCCGGACGAACGAGGAACGCGAGGGACCCGAGCTCGTGCTGTACCCCACGAACGTGGGCAGGGTGATGTAGGCCATCCGTGTCTGCCTTTCGCCGCTGTTCCTGCTGTACAACGACCATTTTAGAACACATGTACGACAGAAAACGGGGCTTTACGGGTGACGCGGGAAAGGCGGCCAAGGCCCTTCGAGCAGCTCGGCCGACTCCTCGAGGATCGGCACCTCGCAGACGTCCCTCGGGGTGAGATCGGTCGGGATCCAGCTGTCGAGCATCGCCGACCAGCGCGTGATCCCCCGCAACGACAGCGGGGATCCGAGCAACTCGCCGACCTCGCTGACCAGCGCGCCGCCGGCCGCGGGCGAGAGGCGGCCCTCGACCATCGCGGTGAGCCAGCCGTGGATCAGCAGCCAGCGGGCGGCCGTCGGGTCGGCGGGCAGTTCGAGCCCGAGTTCGTCGACGACCTGGCCGAACGCCTTGTCGACGGCGTCTTCGGCGGAAGATCCGAGCCCGGCGAGCAAGGCGAGGGACGGGGTGTCGAGTCCGGCGACGATCGCGTCCAGACCGGCCTCGACCAGGTGGGAGGTGCGGACGTCGCGTCCGGCGAGCCTGCCGATGGCCAGCTCGCGCAGCGCGCCGCGACACGCGTCGATTTCCGTCACCCGGCACTTCCCACGTCCGCCACCGTACCGCTGAAGGGGACTTTCACCTCGTCTCACGCGGCGAAGGGAGCTTTCGCCGCGTGCCATGCGGGGAAAGTCCCCTTCAGCTCGCGCAAGATCGGTGCTGGACCCGGTCGTGAGTGGAGGCAAGAATGAGGAAAGACCACATCAACCACCCATAAGGGTGCATGCAACACTGGCTGCCCACACCCGGCGGCAGGGGGCTGAATGAGCTGGCAAGACGAGCTTCGACTGCTGGACGTCGAGCTGGCCGCGGGTCGTATCGGGCACGCCGAACACCGCAGGAAGCGTGACGAGCTCCTGGCGGAGGCCTCCGGCGGGACGATGCCGTCGCCGGTCCCGTCACCGCTGCGGCGCCCGGGCGGGGAGTGGCACAGCGCCAATCCCGCCGCGCGCCCGGTCGAGCCGCCCACGGTCACGGTCCAGCAGCCCCAGCCGTACCAGCAGATCCAGCCGGTGCACACGCCGCCGCCGGTGGTCGTCGAGCAACCCGAAAAGAAGACCGCCATCCCGCGGATCGCGGACCACAAGACCACCGCGCCCTCACCCGCCGACATCAACCCGACGGTCTACCTGCGCGCCGAGCCGCCGCCGGTCAAGGACAGGCCGTCGACTCGCGAGATGAACCGGCCGCTTCCGCCGCTGGCCCCCGAGCCCGGCCCGCGCCACCACGCGCCCGCCGAGGACTACGCGGTCGTCGGCGAACGCAAGCCGACCTGGCTGTTCATCGGCGCCGGCGTGCTGGTCGTGCTGGCGTTGATCATCGGCGGGACGCTGTGGCTGGGCTCGTCGCGGTCCTCGAACGTCGCCGAGCAGCCTCCCGCGCCGAGCGTGGCCCAGCCGCCGGAGGGCCTGGCGCCGTCGGGCCGGCCCGGCAGCGCCCAGACCCCGTTGGAGGACCGGCTGCCCGCGCTGCCGGGGACTCCGTCGAAGGACAACTCGACGATGTCGGTCGCGAAGGGTGTCGAGCTCAACCTCTACTCGAAGGCCGCGGGCGACTACCTCGCGTCGAAGAACGTCACGTCCGTCACCTACAAGGGCTCGAACGAGGGAACGAACAGCTACCTCGTCCTGGTGATCCCGGCGAACGACGCGAAGGACGCGGCCGCGATCGTCAAGTATTTCCGGGAGAACTCGATCAACGCCGGACTGCGCGAGCAGCGCGTCGGCGATCGGCTCGCCCTCGTCGGCGCGAACAAGAACGGCCAGCTCAGTGGCATCGGTTATGTCTCCGGGACGATGGCCGTGACGACCTGGGTCTCGCAGCCGCTCGGCGGCGACCCGCAGGCACTCGACACCCGTCTGGAGCAGACGCTGACCTCGTTGGACACTGTTCTGCCGTCGAGCTGAGAAGCGCAGGTCGCGGGGAGATCACGATTCGACCCGCGAGGGCGCAGCGAGTCCGGGCAGTGCAGAATGTGCGAGGTCACCGCAGTGGTGGTATCGCGACGGCCGGGAGCGTTCCTCCCGCCGGAAATTCGGATAAGGGGGCCGGTGGTGTCCTGGCAGGAAGAGCTGCGCAATCTGGACGAAGAGCTCGCATCTGGACGGCTCTCCGCGGACGATTACCGGCTCCGCCGTGACCAGGTGCTGTCCTCGGCGGTCGCGTACGGCGACCCCGCCCAGCAGCAGGTCCAGCAGCCCGGCCAGCAGCCGCAGCAGCCGTTCCAGCAGCCGCCGTTCCAGCAGCCGCCCGCTCCGCAACAGCAGCAGGCGCCGCAGCAACAGCCCGGCCAGCCCAGCGCCGACTCGACGCAGATCATCGCGCCGGTGAACCAGCCGCAGCAGAGCGGCGAGGGCGAGCGCACCCAGGTCGTCCCGAACTGGCAGCAACAGCAGGCCGATCCGAACCGCACCCAGGTCGTGCCGCCGGTGGCGTCGCCGCCGGGCGGTTTCCCGCAGCAGGGCCAGGCGTCCCCGGCCGGTGGTTTCCCCCAGCAGGGGCAGGCCTCGCCTGCCGGCGGCTTCCCGCAGCAGCAACAGCAGGGCTACCAGCAGCAGCCGCCGCAGCAGCAGGGCTGGACCGACAACGACGCCAGCCCGCCGTGGGGTGGTTCGGACTTCCCGCCGATTTCGCCGGTCGGCAGCACGGAGTGGGTCAAGCAGGGCCCCGAGCTGTTCGAGGACAAGCCCAAGGGCAAGGGCGGCAAGATCGCGATCATCGCGATCGTCGCCGTCCTGGTCCTAGCCGGTCTCGGTGTCGGCGGTTACTTCGCCTTCTCCGGCGGCGGTGACACCCCGCCGGACCCGACGGCCGCGCCGCAGTCGCCCCAGTCGCAGGCTCCCCCGCCGTCGTCGACCAAACCGAAGACGCCCGAAGAGCTGCTGTTCGAGAAGATCCCGGAGCAGTCCGGTGAAGAGGACTCGAAGAGCGGCGCGATCCCCGTGGCCCAGCTCGCCGAGATCACCGGCATGGAGAAGGGCGAGGCGGATCTGGTCATCGCCGCCGGCGTGAAGCAGGTCGCGTACCGCGGCTCGCAGAAGCAGCCGGACGAGACCGGCCCTCAGCCGGCGAAGATCTCGATCACGGTCATCCCGCTGACCAGCCCCGGCGCCGCCGGTGACCTGGTCAAGCAGCTGCGCCAGTACCAGACGAGCAACGGGTTCGTGCAGATCACCGAGCCGCTGCCGGGCATGCCGCCGAAGCTGAACTTCCAGAAGAAGATCGACGGCGACAAGGGCACCTACCGCGGCACCTGGATCAGCGGCAACAACATCGTCCGGGTCGACATCCTCCAGAACCCGCTCGGCGGGGAAGAGGGCGAGAAGGCGTTGAGCGGCACGTACCAGCGTGCGGTGAAGAAGACGCTGGAAAACTACGCCGTCACCAGCTGAGTGATGACCGCGGAGACGGCACGGCTGATCACGACCCTGCTCTCCCTGGCCGAGGACACCGGTTCGTTGTCCGACGAACTGCACTTCGCCGGCTGGGACGCCGCCGAGCGTGTTCCGCTCGACCACGGCGCCGCGAACGTCCTCCGGGCGCTCGTGCTGCCGAAGGCGGCGCGGGTCCTGGAGGTCGGCGCCGGTTTCGGTGGTCTGACGCGGTACTTGGGTGAGGTTTCGGCGACGGTGCACGCCGTCGAGGCCGACCCGGTCCGCGCCGCCGCGGTGCGGTTCCGCACCCGCGACCTCGGCACGGTCTCGGTGCACGACCGGCCGCCCGCCGACGGTTACGACCTCGTCGTCGTCCAGCAGCCGTACGCGACGCGGGGCTTGCTTGACTCGGTTCGCGAGCGGCTGTCGCCGATGGGCGCCGTCGTGGTGCTGACGTCGTCGCGCGGCGTCGCCAGGACGCTCGCGGCGGCGGGCCTCGAAGTCCAGCGTGAGCTGCTCTGCTCCCCCGGTCACGAGGTCGCCCGCGCGGTGCGCGGCGCGCAGATCGACGCCGAGCTGCCCCGGCTGTCCGCGGCGATCTCCGATGGTCCCGCGAACGGACTCGCCCTGCTCTGCGGTCCCGGCGCCGCCGCGCTCTGGCCCGCGTACCGGCTCGCGACCTACTTCAACACCGCGGAGCGCGCCGCGTTCGCGTGCACTCGCGCCGACGTCGTGCGGACCGGGGAGGGTGCCGAAGTCCGCCGCGTGCCGCTGGTGCCGTCGCCGCCGGTGGCCGGGATCTCGGTCGGACCGTGCACGGACAAGGTCTACGACGCCCCGACGATGGTCGAAGTCCTGCTCGACGAGCCGGAGCGCGTCGCGGAATTGCTCACCGGATGGCGGGATCTCGTCCGTGCGGAGGCCGCGCGCGGGGTCGAGGCGCTGTGGGATCTGGTGCCGCACAACGTCCTCGTCGACGGCGCGACACTGCGCCCGATCGACCTCGAGTGGCGGCACGCGGGCGCCGGCGTGTCCGAAGTGGTCGAGCGCGGGGTGCTCGTGCTGGCCGACAAACTCACCGACGCGGGCTGGTCCGCTGCGGCGGAGGGCGGTTCGATGCGCGACCTGGCGGGCTGGCTCGGCGTGCTGATCGGACTCCATCCCTCCTTTGTGGACAGTGCACTGGCGCGTGAGGCCGCCTTCTCCGCGATCGGCTCGTGCGGCACCGCCCACGGCACGGACGAAGTACGCGCGGCGATCGCCGGGGTCTGGCGAACGCGCCTGGCGAGAACCGTCCACGAGTACCGTTCACCCAAGGTCGGCGCCGGTGTGGCGGCGAACGAAGACGAGGTAGCGAAGCGATGACGAGCCTGCATACCGCCGGCATCCTGACCCCGGACCGGCCGGTCGGGCACCTGTTCGAACTCCGGGGCTGGACGACCGGGATCAGCCGGATCGACGAGATGTCCGTGACCATCGCGGACGTCGAGGCGAATCTGTTCCCCGAGCCGTGCCCGGGCGCGCCCGAAGGCACTTTCGGCTGGCGTGCGGTCCCGGCAAACTGGGTCCCCGCGGGCACCCAGGACATCGTCGTCACCGGTCCGGGCGAGCGCGTGCTGAACCAGGCGACCGTCCACGTCGGAACGCTGCCCGGCGAAGAACCGCTGTGGCTCGGGGAACTCGAGGCACCGAAGCAGGGCAAGGTTTCCGAAGGGCACGTCGTCTACGTGACGGGTTGGGCGCTGTTGCAGGGCCGCGCGCCGAGCCTGATCGAGGTCATGGTCGAGGGCGGCGGCACGGTCAGCGCGCGCACCCGCCTGCCGCGCAAGGACGTTCCCAAGGAATTCCCCGGCTTCGACGACGCCGCGGTAAGTGGCTTCGAGGCCTGGGTGCCTGTCGACCTCCCGTACGGCGAAGAGCGGACGCTGTCGCTTCGCGTCCGGTACCGCACCGAAGGCGTCGGCGAGGTCGTGTCGGCGAAGCGCACCTTCACGCTTCGCAACCCTGTCGCGGACCTGGACGACGCCGAACTCGCCGACGAGCTGGCCGGGGACACCGCTCGCGCGATGGCGCGGGTGAACATCCCGACCGACCCGAGGCACGTGCTGGTGTTCACGCACAGCCTCGGCGTCGGCGGCGGGCAGCTGTGGCTGCAGGAACTGCTGAGCCGGATGGTGACCGACCACGGCTGGCAGGTCAGCCTGGTCAGCGAAACCGACGGCCCGCTGCGCGCCGACTGCCACGAACTCGGCATTCCCGTGCACGTCACGACGCACTACCGGAACCAGACGGTGCCCGCCTACGAAGGGCACGTCGCCGAGCTGGCTCGCTTCGCGAAGTGCTCCGGAGCGGGCGTCGCGCTCGTCAATACTCTCGGCGGCTTCGTCGGCGCGGACGCGGCCAAGCGCGCCGGGATGCCGACGGCGTGGGTCATCCACGAGAGCTTCTCGCTGCCCGCGTTCGCCTACCAGAACTGGGGCCCGGTGAAACCGCCCGCAGCGGTTTGGCAGCGCTGGGAGAGCACCCTCGCCGAGGTCGACAAGCTGCTGTTCGTCGCGGACGCGACGCGCGAGATGTTCCTGCCGTACAGCAAGCCGGAGCGCTGCCGGACTGTCCGATACGGCACGCCGATGCACAAGTTCGGCGGCCGGACGCGGTCGGAGACGCGGCAGCAGGCGCGCAACATGCTCGGCTACACACCGGACGACATCGTGCTGGTCAACATCGGCATCGCGGAGTCCCGCAAGGGGCAGGCGCCGCTGATCTCGGCGATGGAGCGGATCCACAAGATCCACCCCGAGGCGAAGCTGTCCATCGTCGGCCTGCACCCGTCGCCGTACGGGCTGGCGATGGAGGAATCCGTCGAGCGCGCCGGGCTGGAGAAGTCGGTCAGCCTGGTGCCGATCCAGCCGGATCCGCTGCGCTGGCTGCAGGCCGCGGACATCTTCGTGAACAGCTCCGACATCGAGTCGCTGCCGCGGTCGATCCTCGAAGCCGTCTGCTGTGGCGTCCCGGTCGCGGCGACCGACGTGTTCGGCGCGCGGGAGATGATCGTCGACGGCGAGACGGGCTGGCTGTTCGAGACCAACGACGTCGACGCGCTGACCGCGGCGTTGCTGCGCGCGCTGGGCACGTCGGCCACGCGCCGCCGTGAGATGGCCAAGGCCGCGCACGAGAAACTGCTGCCGTGGCTCGATCCGGCGGGCTACGCGCGCGAGTACTCCGAAATCCTGACCGAACTGAGTGGGGGCGTTCATGTCTGACACCGACATTCCCGGCCGTGTCCAGGCCGAGCTGACCCGGCTCCGGGCCGAGCGGCAGGTTTTCACCGCCGAGCAGGACCGGCTGAAGGCGAAGCTGGCCGAAACCGAACACGAGCTGCGTGAGGCCACCTCGGCCGCGTCCGACGAAGACGAGTCGGCCGCTGTGCACGAGAAGCTCGCCTCACAGCAGGAAGAGCTCGATGTCGCGAAGGCGCGTCTGCAGGCGCTGGAGGCCGAGGTCCTGCTCGCCCACCAGCAGCGTGACTCGCTGCGCGCGGAGCTGAAGACCTGCCGTGAGGAGCGGGACAAACTGCGGCTCGCGCTGCTCGACGCCGAACTCGTGGTGTCCGCGGGCGTCGTCGACGCGGACGTCCTGCCCGGCGGCGAGCCGTCGGCCGACCGGCAGCGCCTGCTCAACGCCGAACGTCTCGCCGCCGAGATGGCCAGGGAACTCGACGCCACACGTCGCACCGTCAGCTGGCGGGTCACCGCTCCGCTGCGGGTCGTGCGGAAGAAGATGGATCGGCCGTGACCGAACTCTGCTTCGTCTCCGCCGAGGGCGGTTCCGCCTTCATGGAGGAGCTCCTGGAGGTGGTCGCCGACGCCGTGCGCACCGCGGGCGGCAAGGCCAGGACCGCGATCGGCAAGTATCCCGAGGCCGGGGGCGACACGGTGTACGTCGTCGTCCCTCACGAGTATTTCGTGACCGTCCCGGACGGTGACTTCCCGACCGCCGCACAGTGCCGGCGCACCATCGGGTTCTGCGTGGAACATCCCGGGACGGCGACCTTCGAGCGCAACGCCGAACTGCTGTCCATCCTGGGCGGCGCCGTCGACATCAACACCGATTCGACCGCCGAACTGCGGCGGCGCGGGATCGCCGTCGAGCACTTCCAGCTCGGCTACAGCCCGCTGTGGGATCTGTGGGGCGGAGACCTCGACAGCCCGCGCGACCTCGACGTCACCTACCTCGGTACGGCCGAGCGGCGGCGTTCGGTGCTGCTCGGTTCGTACGCGCGGGACCTCGCCGGGCTGCGGACGCGGCTGCTGACCCCGCCGCACGAGCCGATGACCGCCGCCCGCGTCGACTTCCTGCCGGGCAAGGCGAAGTTCGAGCACCTCGCGCGGTCGCGGTTCCTGCTGAACCTGCACCGCGAGCGGAAGCAGACCCTGGAGTGGGTGCGCACGCTCGAAGCGATGACCAACGGCTGTGTGGTGGTCAGCGAGACGTCCGTCGACGTCGAACCGCTGGTCCCCGGCGAGCACCTGGTCCTCGCGAGGCCGGAGGCGCTGGGCTCGGTCGCCGCCGCGCTCGCCGACGAACCCGAACGGGAACGGCACCTGCGTTCGGCCGCCTACGGCTTTGTGAAGTCGCTGGACATGACGGCGTCCGCGCGGCGGCTGATCGAGCTGGCGTCTTCGCTGGGTTCGGCACCGGCCGCGGACATCGCCCCGGCGCGGGCGCTGGCGACGAGTCTGCGGAACCCGGAGAACGCGCTGGCCATCGACACCCCGTCGTTCGACGCACGGTTCGCGGGTGACCGGTCCGCCGGCGGACCGGCTTCGGCACGCGGGACGGCGTTGTCGGCGCGGATCGCGCAGCGCGCGGCAGGTGCGCGGCGGGTCGCCACGCGGCGCTGGGAGCCCGCGGCGGCCTCGCTGCCGGGTACCGCCGATGTCGACGCGCTGATCGTGCGCCGGGCCGGCGAAGTCGACCCGGACGAACTCGCGAACGACCTGCTCACCGGCAGCGTGCCGCCGCGGAAGGTGCTCGTCGGCGAGGACGGCGTGCACCCGTGGCCGCGTCCGCGCCCGTACGACGTCCTGCTGCACGACACCCCGCTCGGCCGCGGGCTCACCCGGAACTCGCTGCTGGAACGCTCGACGGCTTCGTGGCTGCTGGTGCTCGACGGAGGGATGCGTGCTTCGGAGTTCCTGCTGGAGCGCCTGCTGGCCGCTTCGGAGGGGGCCGACGTCGTGCACTGCCCGGTCGCGGACCCGGTGGACGGCCTGGTCGGCGCACTGCCGCCGGAGGAGCGGCGCCTGCGGACGCTGCCGTATCTGGGCAGCGGATACCTGGTGCGGCGGTCGCTGGTGGACGAATTCGGCGGGTGGAACACCGAGGTACTGTTCGAGGGCCTGGAAGATCACCTGTTCTGGCGGCGGGTGGCCGCGGCGGCCCGGCCGACGACGCTCGTGCAGCAGGTGCTGCTGCGACGGCTGCGACCGGACCCGGACTCGCGACCGATGGACCTCGACCCGCATCGGGTGTGGGCGGCGGTCGGCAGCGCTCTGTAGCTCACCTCAAGCGCAATGAAAGGCCCCTTTATCGCAAATTTTGCGATGAAGGGGCCTTTCATTGCACGGTAGCGGGCGTGGCGTTAGCCCGAAAGTGTGAGTTGGGCCGTGTCGGTGAACGTCCTCCCCCGGTGATGCGCCTTATGGGCAGAGCATCTGTGAATCCGGATGCCGGACGAGGAGGAGCAGCCATGGCCTGGGAAATCGCCCTGGTCGCCGCGCTGGCCGTCGTGTTCGTCATACGGCTCGCGCTTCAGCTGAAGCGCAGTTGACCCGATCTTGCGCACCCCGCGGCGCAGTGAATGAGATGAACGGGGTTTTCCTCGTGGATTTCGCGAGGAAAACCCCGTTCACCCCATCGCGATCCGCCTTATCCGCATTTGCGGTATCCGCCGAGGCCTGGAGGCGGGGGCGACGGGCAGGGAAAGCGGAGGACCGTCGTCGCGCAAGCGCTTCTTCACGTGGATCGTCTTGTAGCCGGTGCTCAGGTAGCCCTCGTTCTTCAGTTTCGCCATCTCGGCGTTGACCGACGCGGGCGAAGCGCCGATCGCGGAGGCGATGTCCGTGTGATTCAGTCCCACGTCGATGACGACGCCGTCTTCGCCGGGAACCCCGTAGAGCGCCTGCAACCTGGTCAAGAACACGGTGAGCCTGATCCGGACCTTGGCCGCCGCGAAACCCAGCGCGACGTTCCGCAGCCGCTGCCGGACGGCCAGGTCCACGGCGATCAAGGCCATCGCCTGGTCGTCGTCGTCGAGAAAACCGTGGAAGGCGTTCTGCGGGATCTCCAGCACGCGAACCGGTTTCGTGGCGACGTACGAGAGATGACTCGGTTGTCTGGCCAGGCAGTCCTCGAAGCCGAGCACGTCACCGGCGCCGAGCAGGTCCACGATCACCGGCGGTGTGCCGCCCTGTGCCGCGCGCAGCGCCTTCACGAAGCCGGACCGCGGGATCAGCACCGGTGGTGCCGGGTCGCCCTGGTTGAGCAGTGTCGTGCCCGCCGCGTGGTCCACGTGTTTGCCCAGCTCGAGCAGCCGCTGTCGCTGCCGTTCGGTGACCGCGGCCAGGAAATCCCCGCCCATCAGCCGATGACCTTCGCGGGCTGGGCGACCCTTGACCAGCAGAAGCGGGTCAGGTGTATTCGCCGTCAATAGTGACTCCCAGTGAGAGAAGAAAGGTGAATCGAGTTCTTGCCCGGCCGGGTGAGAATCACGTCAGGTAGGTGACATCGCCCCTTGCCGTTCAGCCGGAGACTAGTGCTCAGCGCCATTGCAACAAAGCAACACAGTGTGGGCCAAACCCGTCCAGGGAGCGATTTCGCGACGGAAAGTGACCGTCATTCCTTGCGGCCACCGAAGAAAAGATCACGCACCGTACATGAAGACGAGAGGAGACTTCACGCGATACTCCTGGACTCGTCAGGAAATCAGAAATAGCCGTACGCCTGTCTGATTTCGGATCGCCGACCGGAAATGCGCCCGTCACGTCGCCGGACCCCTGGTGGAGACGCAGATGATGCGACGGCGCTCGAAGTGCACGTGCAGATGCACGTCCTGGATTTGGCCCGACAGCAAGCCGAGTGGGCATGGAATTAACGGAGTGTCAGCGCTACGTCGGACTTGTCGACTCCCCGTGACCGGCGGAGTTTTTCGGCGATCTCAGCTTTTTGGGGGAATCTCACGCCGCTTCGCGTCGGTCAACCCCGGCGAGGGCTGACCAGACCGGACTCGTACGCCAGCACCACCAGCTGTGCCCGGTCACGCGCCCCGATCTTGGTCATGATGCGGCTGACGTGCGTGCGCGCGGTGGCCACCGAGATGACCAGCTGCGCCGCGATCTCGTCGTTCGACATGCCACCGGCGACCAGGCCGAGGACCTCGCGTTCGCGGTCGGTGATCTCGCGGACGGCGCTCACGTCGATGCGGCGGTTCTCCGGCCGGTCGACGAACTCCGCTATCAGCCTCCGGGTCACGGTCGGTGCCAGCAGCGCCTCCCCCGCGGCGACCACCTTCAGCGCCCGCAGCAGTTCCACCGGATCGGTGTCCTTCAGCAGGAACCCGCTCGCGCCGGCGCGCAACGCCTCGTAGACGTACTCGTCGACGTCGAAAGTGGTCAGGACCAGGACCTTCACCCCGGCCAGCCCGGGGTTGGCGGTGATCCGCCGCGTCGCTTCGAGCCCGTCGACGCCGGGCATCCGGACGTCCATCACGACGATGTCCGGCTTGTGCTCGACGGCGGCCGCGACGGCCTGCTCGCCGTCGCCGGCCTCGGCACAGACCTCGAACCCGTCTTCGGTCTCCAGCAACACCCGGAAACCGGCGCGGACCAGCACCTGGTCGTCGGCGAGGACCACCCGGATCGTCATCGTTCCCCCTCGATAGGCAGGTCCACGCGAACCTGGAATCCGCCGTCCACCACGGACGTCGTGAGCGCGCCGCCCAGCGCGGCCGCCCGTTCGGACATCCCGCGCAGCCCGTGACCGGGTGCGGGATCGACGGCGCCACGGCCATCGTCGCGGACGAGCAGCGTGAGCGCACCGGTTTTCCGCTCGAACCTCACGTCGACGCCCCGCGCCTGATTCGCGTGGCGGACCACGTTCGTCAGCGATTCCTGCAGGATCCGGTACGCGGCGCCGTCGACCGGGGCGGGCAGCTCCCCCGGCTCGCCGTCGACGCGGACCTCCAGTCCGGCGGCGCGCGCGTGCTCGAACAGCTCGTCGGCCTGGGCGAGGCTCGGCGCGGGCGCCTTGTCCTCCCCGGACCGCAGCACGGCCAACGTGGCGCGAAGGTCCTTCAGCGCCGAAGCGCTCGCCTCCTTGATGTTCAGCAACGCCTCTTTCGCCTGTTCAGGACGCCGGTCTGCGACGTGCGCGGCGACCCCGGCCTGGACGTTGATCATCGCGAGGCTGTGAGCGACGACGTCGTGCACCTCGCGGGCGATGGTGAGCCGCTCCTGCTCGGCCATCCGGTGCCGGTGCTCGTCGGCCTGCTCTCGGCGGGCCCGCGCGGCGGCCATCCCGTTGCGCACCGCCGTCCCGATTCCGACGACCGCGATCACCCAGACCAGGCCCAGCCCGGCCCGCAGGTCGAAGCCGGCGAACCCGTGGCGGACGAACAACGCGATGCCCGCCACCGCCAGCAGTGCTCCGCCGGTGCCGCCGGCGACGATCGGCCCGCGGATCTTGGTGAACAGGAACAGCGCGATGGTCGGCAGCACGATCGCCGGACCACCGGGGTTGCCGGACGCGTAGTAGCCGAGCGTCAACGCGGAGGTGAGCAGGAAGATCGTCATCGGGAAGCGGTGGACGATCAGCAGCGGTACGGCGATGGCGGCCAGCCACAGCACGCCGGACGTGGTCAGCTGCGGCGCGTCGGGCTGCCAGCGTGAGGCGCCGCTCGTGGCACCGAGGACGAACCCCAGCGGCAGCACCACGCGCAGGACGCGGCCCACCCAGGGGCTCCACGGATACCGTTCCTTCTGCAGCACAGGACGAAAGCTACCCGGGGCGGGGGCGTGTCGCGTCCGTTGAAAAGCGGCTTCCCGGCTACGCCGCGTGCGGTAGCCGCCGCGGGGATGCGGCTTTCGTTTTTTTCGATTATCCTGGATCGGCACCGGACAGCCGAGGGAGGCGACATGACATCGACGATCGAACAGCACACCGTGCTACCGCCTTCCGACACCGAGCCGGACGCTCGGCGAGAACTCCGACGGCTCGACGAATTCATCACTCTCGCGGCCTCTCCACCTCATCAGGCGAAACTGGTGGGCCCGGACGGCAGCGAGGTGACGCTTCCCGAGCAGGTCTACGACGTTCTTCGAGACGTCGTGAAGGCGATGTCCCAGGGCTTCGCCATAAACATCGCTCCGTTGAACGCCGTCCTGACCACCCAGCAGGCGGCCGACATGCTCAACGTCTCCCGGCCGACGCTGGTCAAGCTGCTGGAATCCGGCGAAATCCCATTCGAGAAACCGGGACGTCACCGACGGGTCCTCCTCAGCGATCTGCTCGGCTACAGGGCACGCTCTCGTGCGGAACGGCAAGGAATACTCGATGAGCTGACAGCTTCGGCGAGCCGGGATGGCAGCGATGACATCGTCGACGGGTTCATCCAGACTCGCTAGCCGTGCCATTTCCCGCTTTCCTCGATGCTTGCGTGCTCATCCCGATCCGGCTGACGGATCTCTTGCTGCGCCTGGCCGAGGCCGGCACTTATCGCGTTCTCTGGTCGGACGAAGTGCTCGATGAGGTCGAGCGGAACCTCGTCGGGCGCTTCGGCCTTGAGCCGGTGCGGGCGAAGCGACGATTGACGGGCATGCGCTCAGCTTTCCCCGATTCCGGGGTCACCGGCTACGAGCCGCTGATTCCAGCCATGACCAACGATCCGAAGGACAGGCACGTGCTGGCCGCAGCCGCACACGCGAACGCCGCCGTGATCGTGACGGCCAATCTCAAAGACTTCCCCGTCTCAGCCCTCGAGCCATACCGGATCGAGGCCGTACATCCGGACGACTTCCTGCTCGATCAACTCGATCTGTTTCCGGCGGCAACTCTTCGCTGCTTGCGTGAACAGGTCAGTGCCCTCGAACGACCGCCGGAAACGTTGAGCGAGTTCCTCGAACGATTCGAGCGGACGGTTCCCGGCTTCAGCAAGGAATCACGTCGCCTGCTCGACCACCGGTAGCCGCCTCAGGATCGAGGTCATCATCAGCACCCCGCCGATCACCTGGACGGCCAGCACCGCCGCGTGCCCGGTGGATCCCATGGTGAGAGAGCTGAAGAGGCCCCACACTCCCGTGCCCGCCATCGCCCCGGCACCGGTCCACACCAGCACCAGCCGCGGCCAGAACCGCCCTCGTGACACGTTCGCCAGCGCGATCGCGGCGAGGACGCCGAGCACCGCGAGCACGACGTCCTGCCCGCGGGCCGCGATGCCGCCGGGGCCGAACGCCCAGATCGAGTGGCCGATCGCGGAAACGAGTGCGGCGACGATGCCGAGCAGGCCCGCCACGCCGATCGTCCCCGGCTTCACGGTGCCGGTGACGACGAACCACCAGCGATCACGGGCGTAGAGCACGAACGCGGTCAGCAGCAGGACACCCTGCCAGGCGAATCCGCCGTAGACGACGGCCCAGACCCAGTTCTCCAGCGGCATTTCGGTCAGTTGCGCCGTCGTCAGGTCGGCGACGATCACCGGGAGGTCCAGCACGATCGGCGCGAGCAGTCCGGTGCCGATCCAGATCGGGAACAGGACGAGCGGCGCGGGGATCCGGCGGCCCCAGGAGTAGGTGAACGCCAGCGCGAGGATCACCGCGACGACGTCCATCCCGCCGGTGACCAGGTTCGCGAACAACATCAGGTCGGAGTCCACAAAGGACGGATCACGCAGGCCGAGACTGCCGCCCGTGACCCAGGACGCCTTGAGGGTCAGGTACGGGAGCGTGCCCAGGATCGCGGCGTAGCAGACGATCAGGCGGACGCTGGAGATCTTGGGTGGAGCCATCGCTACGGTCATGCTCCCCAGCGTCGGCGTTCACGCCGCGGAATGGCTCCCTCGCGAGCCTGGTCCGCCTCCCTCTTCAGAAGGAGCCGGGCAGCTTCGCCGCGGTTTCCTCGTCCGCCGGGGTCAGCGTCGCCAGGGAGATCTCGGAACGCCGCCCGAGGTACAGGTACGAGAACTCGAACCGGAGCAGGCCGACGTCCGGGTGCAGGTACCGCTTGAGGACGATCCGATCGCCGGAGACGTCGTGCTCCTTCCACATCCGTTCGAAGAGCTCGGACTCCTGCCGCAGCCGCTTGACCAGGTTCTTCCACGCCGGTTCGGCGATGTGCTCGGCCATCGCCGCGCGGAAACCGGCGACCACCCGGGGCAGGTTGAGCTCCCAGTCCGGGAGCCTGCGGCGCCACTCGGGATTGGTCAGGCACTGGATCAGCGTGTTGCGCTCCTCGAACGGGATGTCGTCGAGCCCGCCCATCAGCCAGTCGTAAGCGCGGTTGTAGGCGAGGATGTCGCACCGCGCGTTGCGCACGCAGACCGGGAACGGCTCCAGCTTGTCCATCATCCGGTGGATGTTCTGGCTGAGGAGCTTGCAGTCCTTCTCCAGCGGCGGCTCGGGCGCGCCGGCGAGGGTGAACAGGTGCGTGTGCTCGTGCGGGTCGAGCCGCAGAGTGCGGGAGATCGCGTCCAGCACCTGCTCGGACGCGTTGATGTCGCGTCCCTGCTCGAGCCACGTGTACCAGGTGACCCCGACCCCGGCCAGCTGCGCGACCTCCTCGCGGCGCAGCCCCGGCGTGCGGCGCCTGCCGCTGACCGGCAGGCCGACCTGGTCCGGGGTGATGCGCTCGCGGCGGCTGCGCAGGAACGCGGCCAGTTCGTGCCGTCGTACCTCGGCCACTCGCGAATCGACGGTCATGGTCACCTCATCAGGTTCGCAAAGCTCGAAGCCGGTTACCAGGTAGTGGTGGTACCAGGATAAACACACTCCTGGTACCAGGGTCGCGATCGGCTGATCGTGGTACTCATGACTTCGACGCAAGTTCCGGCGACGCCTGTCCGCGTCGCCGCCGGGCCGGCCCTGACCTCGGCGGGCCTGGCCACCGTGCTGCTGGGGGCGGCACTTCCGCTCATCGACTTCTTCATCGTGAACATCGCCCTGCCCGCGATCGGTGCGGACCTCCGTACCTCGTCCGCCACCTTGGAACTGGTGGTCGCGGCCTACGGGATCGCCTACGCCGTCCTGCTCGTCGTGGGCGGACGGCTCGGTGACGCCTTCGGCCGCCGCAGGCTGTTCCTGATCGGGCTGGCCTCGTTCACCGTCACTTCCCTGCTCTGCGGGATCGCGCCGACGGCGTTGACGCTGGTGCTGGCGCGGGCCGCGCAGGGGGCGGCGGCCGCGCTGATGCTGCCGCAGGTGCTGTCGATCATCCAGGCGACGACGACCGGCGAGCGCCGGTCCAAGGCGCTGGGCCTCTACGGCGCGACAGCGGGGCTTTCGATGGTGCTCGGCCAGTTCCTCGGCGGGGCGCTGGTCGCCGCCGATCTGTGGGGCACCGGCTGGCGGCCGATCTTCCTGGTCAACGTGCCCGTCGGGATCGCCGGTCTGGTGGTCGCGCGGCGGCTGATCCCGGAGAGCCGCTCGCGGAACCCGATCGGCATCGACCGTCCGGGCACGGTCTTCCTGGCGATCGCGTTGGTGTCGCTGCTGCTCCCGCTGGCGGAAGGACCGGTGCTGGACTGGCCACTGTGGACGATCGTGCTGCTCGTGGTCTTCCCGTTCGCCGCGGCCGGTTTCGTCCACGTCGAGCGACGGCTGGAACGTCGGGGCGGTGTACCGCTGTTGCCGCCGTCGGTGATGCGGATGCCGAGTGTGCGGCAAGGGTTGCTGGTCGGCGTGCCGTTCTTCATCGGCTTCAGCGCGTTCATGTTCGTGTTCGCGGTGACGCTGCAGGACGGGCTGCACCTCGGTCCGCTGGGTTCCGGTCTGGTGACGGCGCCGCTTTCGCTCGCCTTCTTCGCGATGTGCCTGGTCAGCAGCCGCCTGGTGACGCGGTTCGGGCAGCGGGTCGTGGCCGCCGGTCTCTCGGTGCAACTGCTCGGGCTGCTGGTGCTGATCGGCACCGTGCTGCTGGAGTGGCCGGACCTGGGGGTACTCGATTTCGCGCCGGGGATGCTGTTGTGCGGCCTCGGGCAGGGGCTGGCGATGACGACGGTGTTCCGGATCGTGTTGTCGAAGGTGCCGCCGGAGATCGCCGGGGTCGGCAGCGGGATGCTGACGACGTCGCAACAGGCCGCGATGGCGCTGGGCGTGGCGACGCTGGGGACGTTGTTCGCGTCCGCCGGGGCCGGGCAGCTCGGGATGAAGGGCGCGTTCGTCCTGGTCATCGGGATTCAGGCGGTGCTGACGGTCGGCGTGATCACGGTGGCTCGGCGGTTGCCGGATCCGCGGAGCTGAGAAAGTTCGATTTCACCCGTCGGAGTCGTGGCTCCCCGAGCGACGATGGGGATGTGACGGAACCACGGGTGCACCGGGACCCGGCCTTCGCGCTGCTTTCGCTGTACGAGACGGCGTTGCCGGAGGTCTACGGGTACCTGCTGTCCCGGTGCGGTGATCGCACCCTCGCCGAGGAGCTGACGTCCGAGACGTTCCTCGGCGCGGTGAGGGCCTGTCGCAAGGAGTTCGCGCCTCCGGTGAGCACCGGGTGGCTGATCGGCGTCGCCCGGCACAAGCTCGCCGATCACTGGCGGCGCAAAGAACGTGAGGAACGCGGGCTGCGGCTCGTCCACGAGGAGGAGTACACCGATCCGTGGGACGAACGGCTGGACGCGCTTCTGGCGCGCGAGGTGCTCGCGTCGCTCGGGGCGCATCACCGAGCCGCGTTGACGCTCCGCTACGTCGACGGCCTCCCGGTACCGGAGGTCGCCGACCATCTCGAGCGCACGGTGCACGCCACGGAGGCGTTGCTCGTACGGGCCCGTGCCGCGTTCCGGCGTGCTTACCAGGAGAAGGAGGGTCGCGATGCCTGATCCGTTCGATGCGCTTCGCGCGCCCTCACAGCCTGTCGAGCCTGCTCCGCTCTTCGCCGCCGAACTGCGCGACAACCTTCGTCGCGCCGTCCTGAACGGAGCCGAGATGACACTGACCACCGCGGCCGAAGTCCGCTCTTTGACGCCGTACCTCGTGGTGACGGATGCCCGCGCCGCACTCGACTTCTATGTCGAGGTGTTCGGGGCACAGCGGCGGTCCGATCCGATCGTGCTGGAGGACGGTCGCGTCGGGCACGCGGAACTGACCATCGGGGACAGCGTGCTGATGCTCGCGGAAGAGTTCCCCGAACTGGGGAACGTCGTGGCGGCCGCGGGCGGTCCGCTGATCCGGATCGAGGTCGCGGACGCGCACGCGTCGGCCGCGAGGGCCGTGGAACTCGGCGGGGAACTGGAGCGTCCCGTCGCGGACGAGGGTCACGGGCTGACCGGGGTGATCAAGGACCCGTACGGCCAGCGGTGGCTTGTCGCGCAGGCAGCGCCGCGGCCCGCTTCCGGCGCTACGCCGATCCGGCACGGCGAAGCGGGTTACTTCACCTTCCAAGTCCCCGACGACGAGCGCGCGAAGGCGTTCTACGGCGCCGTTCTGGGCTGGCAGTTCTCGCCCGGACGGGTCGAAGGCGGTTGGGGTGTCGAAGGTTCCGGCCTGCAGGGCGGGCTCTGGGGCGGCCCCGGGCGGCAAGTGGGCTGGAAGGTCATGTACGCCGTCGACGATCTCGCCGCCGCGCTCGACCGTGTCCGAGCCCAAGGCGGCCAGGTCGGCGAAACCGAACAGCAGCCGTACGGCCTGAGCGCCGATTGCGTGGACGACCAGGGCATCGAATTCTGGCTCTGGGAACAGCCGCGCTCTTGACCTCGTGAGTGGTAAGGACGGTTCTAGCCGTCCTTACCACTCACGAGGTCGGGGAGCGTCAGCGTCCGACCGCGTAGCCCTGCATACCCCGCGCGTTGGCGGCGGCACGCAAAACGCCACCGGAACGCGAAACGGCCGAAAGCCGTCCGAGCGCCCAAGGGCCGGCGTCGACGACGTCGTGCCCGCGCGCGGCGAGAGCGTCTATTGTGGACTGACCGAGCCGCGACTCGACCACCAGTTCCCGCGGCGTCCACGAACGCGGATAGAACGAACTCGGGAACGCGGTCGTATGCCACGCGGGCGAGTCGATCGACTCCTGCAGGTTCAGCCCGCCGAGTGTGTGCGCGAGCCAGAAACACAGCTGCCACTGGTCCTGCTGGTCGCCGCCGGGGGTCCCGAACGCGAGCACCGGCTCGCCGTCACGCAGGCCCATCGACGGCGAAAGCGTGATCCGCGGCCGCTTCCGCGGCGCCAGAGAGTTCGGCAAACCCTGTTCCAGCCAGAACATCTGCCCGCGGGAGTCGAGACAGAAACCGAGTTCCGGGATCGTCGGACTCGACTGCAGCCAGCCGCCCGACGGCGTCACCGAGATCATGTTCCCGGCCGCGTCGACGACGTCGATGTGCACGGTGTCACCCCGGGTCTCGCCCAGCGGCCCGACCGTCGGCTCCCCCGTCGCACCGGAGCCGGATTCGAGTCCGCGCAGCTTTCCGAGGATCGCGGGCAGCCGCGGCGAGGGGCCTCCGGGCCGGAGTTCGGCCGACGCTTCGTCGGTGATCAAGGCCCGGCGGGCGTCCGCGTACTCGCGCGAGATCAGCAACTCGATCGGCACATCCGGAGAATCCCCGTACCACGCCTCACGATCCGCGAACGCCAGCTTCGTCGCCTCGACGGCCAAGTGCACCGTGCGTTCCGTCGGGATTCCGTCCACATAGGACAGCTCGTCGCGCAGACCGTCCAGCAGCCGCGCCTGCTGCAGCAATGCCGGCCCCTGCGTCCAGGCGCCCATCTTCACCAGGCCCCAGTCACCGAAGTCGACCTGCAGCGCGTCCTCGTACGTCGCCTCCCAGCCCGCGATGTCCTCGCCGGTGAGGAGACCGGCGTGATCGCGACCGGAATCGTCACGGAAAGCCTTGCGGCTGAACGCCTCGATCGCTTCGGCGACGAAACCCTGCGACCACGCGCGGCGTCCGGCGTCGATCTGCGCCTCGCGGCCGCCGACCGACTCGGCCTCGGCGACCAGGCGCTCCCACGTGTCCGCGAGCGCCGGATTGCGGTGCAACCCCTCGGCCGGCCTGCCACCTGGCAACCACAACGCCGCCGACGTCGGCCAGTGCTCGACGAGGAGATCCTGGACCGCGCGGATCGTGTCACCGACCCTGCTGACCAGCGGAATCCCATTGCGCGCATACGAGATCGCGTAACCGAGCACGTCGCGCAACGACTTCGTGCCGTGGTCCCGCAGGAGCAGCAGCCACCCGTCCCACGCGCCCGGGACGGTCGCGGGGAGCAACCCGCTGCCGGGGATCAGGTCGAGTCCGAGATCCGCGAAGTACTCCGGCGTCGCGGCCGCGGGCGAGACCCCCTGACCCGCGAGCACTCGCGGAGTTCGATCGGCGGCGGTGACGAAGATGCCGGGGACCTGCCCCGCCGGGCCGCACAGATGCGGCTCGGCGATCTGCAGGACGAACCCGGCCGCTACCGCCGCGTCGAAGGCGTTGCCGCCGTCTTCCAGCACCGCCATGCCGGTGGCCGAGGCCAGCCAGTGCGTCGATGCCACCATGCCGTGGGTGCCGGCCAGTTCCGGCCTGGTCGTGAACACGCGGCCGATACTACGCTTTGCTAACTACTTTTTCAGTCCCAGAAGTTGAAGAGGGCGTCGCCGAGTGTCGCGGGCCTCCAGCACTTCAGGTCGTACGGGGAGATCCCCCAGGCTTCGGCGTCGGGCGGGCCGAGCAGTTCGGCTCGCGTCAGCACCCGGAATCCCGGCTGCTCGGCCAGCACGGCGACCAACTCGGGCTCGTCGAGGTAGGTCAGCGGACTGCCGTCGACCCATCCTTCGGAGAAATCGATGGACCGCGGTTCGGTGATGGCCAGTACCGCGTCGCGGTTGCACATGATCGCGATGGTCCGGTCACGGTAGCCGATGACGCACTCGTCGAAATCCGAGTACTGGAACTCGGTGACCCGGCCGCGTGTTCGCCGAGCCGCCTCGTAGCAAGCCCGGCGAAACTCCTTCTCGTCCCTCACCCATCGAAACTATCCCCGCGCGGCGACAGGAGCGTCATAGTTTTCGAGTGTCGCCGCGTTCGCCGCTCGCGAGGTGATCCACGTGAACACCTTGGTCATCGGCCGCGAACCCAGCACCCGGTACAGGAAGTTCCGGTAGCCGATCATGAACCGCGTCTTCGGCGTGAGGAATGTGCCGATCCCGGCCGCCTGCTTCTGCGAGACCTTCACCGGACCGCGCAGTTTCTCTTCGTAGCGCGCGAAAGCGACTTCGTGGTCGCCACGCGCGGCGGCGAGTTCCCCCGCCAGGATGTACGCGCCCATCATCGCGAGCCCAGTGCCCGAACCGCCCGGGCCCGCGCACCAGGCCGCGTCACCGAGCAGCACGACGCGGCCCTGCGACCACTTGTCGAGATGGATCTGGCTGAGCGAATCGAAGTACAGCGCGTCGACGTCGCCGAGGCCTTCGAGCAGCGTCGGGACTTCCCAGCCGAAGTCGGCGTAGCGCTCGACGAGCGCCTTCTTCTGCGCCTCGACATCGCGGCGACGCACCTCCAGTGACCCCGACGCGAAGATCAAACTGACGTTGAGAGCCGAGCGGTCACGACCGCTGGCGACCATGACCGTCCGGCCGGGGACGCTGCAGATCTGGCCGAGGTGGTCGAGGCCGAGGTGGTTCGGCACGGTGAAGCCCGCGGTGTGGAAGCCGAGGTCGGTGCGGAACTGCTCTTCGTCACCGAAGGTCAGCCGCCGCACGCCCGAGTGCAGCCCGTCCGCGCCGACGACCAGGTCGAATCTGCGCGGCTCGCCATGGGCGAAGTCGACATCGACGCCGTCCGAAAGCTCGTCCAGCCCGGTGATCCAGTCGCCGAAGACGTACTCGACGTCGTCTTTCGTGCGGTCGTAGAGGATGCGCGTCAGATCTCCGCGCTCGATCTCGACTTCGCCACTGAAGAAGACCGACGGCATCTGGGCGACCTCTTTGCCTCGCTCGTCGACGATGACCTGCGCGCCCATCGCGGTTTCCTTCGCGCGGATGTCCTCGATGATTCCCATGCGCTTCAGCAGGGTCATCTGCTCGCCGCGGAAGTCGACCGCGCTGCCGCCTTCACGCAGGGCCGGGGCGCGTTCGACGACGGTCGGCGCGAAACCGCGCTTCCGCAGCCAGTAGGCGAGGGCCGGACCCGCGATGCCGGCGCCGGAGATCAGAACGGTGGTCGTCATGGCTTGCTCCCTGGGTTCGTGGTGATGGGAGCGACCGTACGGCAGATTTGCACGCTTGGTCAAGCCGCATGGTTAAACCAAATGGATAAACCGCATGGTCTAGGATCCCGGCATGGGTAATCGCGAGGACCTGATGGTGGGCGCCATCCAGTGCTTGAAGGAAAAAGGCTGGTCACGCACGACTGTGCGGGACATCGCGACGGCGGCCGGGGTCAGCCACGCGGCGATCGGTTATCACTTCGGATCGCGCGAAGCCCTGCTGGTGACGGCGTTCTCGCAGGCGATGGACGACTGGGGCAAAGAGATCCAGGTGGAGATGCGGAGCGCCGTCGACCCCGACGCCTCGCCGTCCGAGCAGTACGCGGCGTCCTGGCGCGCGATGATCGACTCCTACGGGCGCAACAGGAAGCTGTGGATAGCCTCGATCGAGGCGTTCGTGCAGTCCGAACATCATCCCGAGCTGAGGAAGCAGCTCGCCGCCGCGCAGCGCGAGGGCCGCCGGGGGATGGCGGCGGGCATCCTCGGGATCGACGAGGACACCCTCACCGAGGCGGACGAGCGCCGGATCGGCGCGGTGGCCGCCGCCCTGAACTCGGGCATGATGCTGCAGCACCTGCTCGACCCGGAGAACGGTCCGACGGCCGAGGAGGTCGTGGACGGCCTGCTGCAGCTCGTCTCCCGGGTGTCATGAAACGGCGACCTTCCGCCGCAGTGCCGCCCGCGGCCGCCCGACGCCCTGCCACGACAGGCCGGCGTCCAGGATTTTTTGCGGCTCGAGAAGATTGCGCGTGTCGACGACCGAATCGCCGTCCATCTGCTCGGCCATGTAGGTCCAATCGAGCCGTTTGAACTCGTCCCATTCCGTCAGCACGACCACGGCGTCGGCGGCCTTCGCGACCTGGTACGGGTCGTCGACCACGGTCATGCCGTCGATGTGGCCGCCGACGGCGGGGTCGTAGGCGGTCAGTTCCGCGCCGAGCGCGCCCAGCACGGAAGCGACCGCGAGGGCGGGCGAGTCACGCAGGTCGTTCGTCCCGGCTTTGAACGCCAGCCCGAGGACGCCGATCCGTGAACCGGCCGGCGTGCCTCCGACGGCGCCGGCGATCTTCGCGACGATCCGGTCCCGCTGCGCGATGTTCTCCTCGATCGCCGAGGTGAGCAGCGTGAAGTCGTACTGCACCGACTCGGCGACCCTGACCAGCGCGCTGGTGTCCTTCGGCAGGCACGAGCCGCCCCAGCCGGGACCGGGCTTGAGGAACGAGCGGCCGATGCGCCGGTCGTAGCCCATGCCTTCGGTGACCAGGTCGATGTCCGCACCGAGCCGTTCGCACAGTTCGGCGATCGAGTTCACATAGGACAGTTTCATCGCGAGGAAGCAGTTCGCCGCGTACTTCACCAGTTCCGCGCTGGCCGCGTCGGCGACGACGACCGGGGCGGCGAGGTCGGCGTAGAGGTCGCCGACCCAGCGGGCGGCCTCGACGTCGTCCGAACCGACGACGATCCGGTCGGGGCCGAGGAAGTCCTCCACCGCCGTGCCCTCACGCAGGAACTCCGGGTTCGACACGACCGGCACGTCCGTGCGGCCGAGCATCGCCTGGATGCGCTTCGACGTCCCCACCGGAACGGTCGATTTGGTGATCAGCGCGCAGCCCGGCGGGATGACGTCGCCGATCTCGTTGGTCACGGCCTCGACGGCCCGCAGGTCCGCCGAGCCGCCGGCCCCCATCGGCGTCGGCACACAAAGGAAAACGGCCTCCGCGTCACGAACGGCGTCGCGCGCGCCGACCACGAACTCGAGTCTTCCGCTGGTCAGCCCCCTCGACACCAGCTCGGACAATCCCGGCTCCAGGATGTCCACCCGTCCGGCGGAGAGCCTTGCGACCTTCGCCTGGTCGACATCGACGCAAGTGACTCGATGCCCCAGGCCGGCCAAGCAGGCTCCCGTGGTCAATCCGACGTAACCGGTCCCCACCACCACGATCCGAGCAGTGCTCATGCTGCTGAAGGTGACAGCCGGAGTTGACCTGGAAGCGAACGGAGTGCTTCAGGCCCGAATACTCCTCACGACATGCTGCGCACCGACGTGAGCCAGCACACCCATCCCGCCGATGCGAACGAGCGTTAACCTGGACCCGGTTGTCGACGAAAGGGAGAACATGCAGATCACCGATACCGCGGCGCTCGTCACGGGTGGCGCGTCCGGGCTCGGCGGTGCGACCGCGAAGGCGCTCGCCGCGAAGGGCGCGCGGGTCTTCGCGCTGGACCTCGCCGGTGCCATCGCGAACGCCGAGCAGGTCGAGGGCGTCACCTACGTCGAGGCCGACGTGACCGACCCGGAACAGGTACGGACCGCCGTCGCGACCGCCGCCGAATCCGGGGTACCGCTGCGGACCGTGGTGAACTGCGCCGGGATCGGACCGTCCGCGCGGATCCTCTCGAAGAAGGGCCCGCACGACCTCGCCCTGTACGCGAAGGTCGTCCAGATCAACTTGATCGGCTCCTTCAACGTGCTGACGCTGGCCTCCGAGGCCATCGCCAAGACCGAGCCGCTGGCCGACAACGCGCGCGGCGTCATCATCAACACCGCGTCGGTCGCCGCCTTCGACGGCCAGATCGGGCAGGTCGCGTACTCGTCGTCCAAGGGCGGCATCGTCGGGATGACCCTGCCCGCCGCGCGCGACCTCGCGTCGCACGGCATCCGCGTGCTGACCATCGCGCCGGGCATCGTCGACACCCCGATGCTGGCGACGGTGAGCGAGGAGTTCCGCGCTTCGCTGGCCGAGGGCGTGCCGTTCCCGAAGCGGCTCGCGCGGCCGGACGAGTACGCGCAGCTCGCACTGTCGCTGATCGACCACGATTACCTGAACGGCGAGGTCATCCGGATGGACGGCTCGCTGCGCATGGCTCCTCGCTGAGCCTCCCCCCGCGTGACATGAAGGACTCCTTCATCGCAAATTTCGCGATGAAGGAGTCCTTCATGTCAGGTCAGGGACGGGTGAGACGGACATCCAGGCTGATGCCCGAGGTGGTGACCTCACAGGTCCGGAACGCGGTTTCGGCGACCAGCCCGCTGAAGTCGAGCGGCGTGTAGGCGCGCCGCCGCAGCCCGCCGAGCGCCTGCCGGACGCCGAGCCCCGCCAGTTTCCCGAGCTTCATGCCCTCGACCTCGCGCACGATGTCACCATCGGTCGCGTTCCGGTTCATGTCCTGCACGACGGCCGTGCCACCCCGGCGCAGCACGCGGTGCATCTCGTCGAGTGCCTTCACCGGCCACGCGAAGTTCTTGAACGCGGCCTGGCAGACGACGAAGTCGAACGACTCGTCGTCGAACGGCATCCCCGCGACATCGCCCTCGTGGAACGAAACCTCGACGCCTTGAGCCCGTGCGTACTCGTTCGCGATCTCGACGAACGTCGGCGCGACGTCGAGACCGGTGACGGAGAACCCGAGCCGCGCGAGTTCGACGGCGAAGTAGCCGGGACCGAAGGCGACCTCGAGGATCTTCGCGCCTTCCGGCAGGTCCGCGGTGAGTTCGCGCGCCTGCGTCCGCCAGTGTTCGATCTGCGGTCCGGTGCCACGCTGCCGGGCGTAGTTCCGCGCCAGCGCGCCGCCCATCTCCGGCACGATCTTGAACCGTTTCCTGTCCTTGATGTTCGACATGTCTCTCCAGGTTGTTCGCCCGGAGCCCGGTTATCCTCGAAGTGCCGTCTCGTGGCCGGGTTCCGGTTGCGGGATCGTCGCCCCGGTGGGGTGCTGCAACACCTCGCCGGGGCTCTTTCAACTGCCGGTGCTCCCCCTTTCGGCCAGTGGTTCTCCGGTCTCGTGGAAGGCCCGCCACTCGGCGAGACCGGGCATCGAGCCGGAAGTCAGTTCCCCGAGGATCGAGCGGACCCATTCGGCCTCCGCCGCGCGGATCGCCAGGTGGTACTCGGATTCGAGCAGCACCAGCCGCGGAATCTCCTCGAGGAGCCGCGCCAGTTCCGCGCGCTCCGCGGCGATCTCCTCGTCCAGCGCCGCCAGCCGGGTTCGCAACAGGGCGATCACCTCGTCCGGTCCGAGCCACGCCATCACCGACAGCCCGGCGACGAACCTCGGCTCCTCCGGCGCGAGTTCGGCGAGCAGTTCGCGCAGCCAGTCGAGCATTTCGTCACGGCCGGCGTCGGTGATCCGGTACACCGTGCGCTCGGGGCGGGCGCCGTCGCGACCGCTCTCGGCGGCTTCGATGAGGCCGTGTTTCCGCAGGTTGCCGACGACCGTGTAGAACGAGCCCCATTTGATCCCCATGTCGCGGTCCTTGCCGCGACTCTTCAGGATCGACGCCATTTCATACGGATGCGCCGGACGCTCGTTCAGCGTGGCCAGTATCGCCAGCGCCAGCAGATTCCCCACCTTCCGCCGCTTCACCATGCCTCCTCGTCGACGAGTAATCGCCAACGAGTATCCTGACGAGAAGACTTGATCGCAAGTTTCTCGGCGACTGAAGGATCAGAGGTCGTTCATGTACGGCACGGACGTCTGCGCGTGGTCGGTCATCCAGTTCCGCAGCGCGTGCGTCGCCAGGACGTCGTCCTCGTTGTAACGCAGCAGGCGCTCTCGCTGGGCGTCGTCCGGGACACCGCCGTCCATGCCGACGGCGTCGCGGTACCACCTCATCGACGCCTCGCCACCGGCTTCGGGATCGCGCCAAGCGAACCCGGAAACCGGGGCGATCACCTTGAGTCCCTTGCCGTGCGAGCACAGGAACTGATCGGTGACGCTGCGGAAGAGGTCGATCCACTCCTCGGAGTCCACAAAGGACGCGATCTCGGCCTTCTTCGGAACGCCGGGGTATTCGCCGAACCGGTCGGCGGAGCCGAAGAGCCAGCGGTTCTCGGCGAGCGCGTTGTAGCAGTAGGCGCGGAAGGTCAGGCCCGCGGCGAGCGTGCGCTCGCGGACTTCGGTGAACCAGGCCCAGAACTCGGCGAACGACCGGGCCTCGTCCGCGGTCGGCAGCGGCTCCCACGTCGCGAACGCCCGGTAGCCCTGCTCCATCCCGATGTCGGCGCCGGTCAGCAGCGAACCCCACAGGTACGCGCCGGAATCACCGAAGCTCTCCATGTCGACGTCCACCTCGACGTCACCGCGCGAGACCTCGACGCGGTCGACCTTGCGCACCATCGTGAGATCGGCGAGCCAGGCGCGCGCGAGGATGATCGCGTCGGCGAAGGTACCACCGGTCCAGTTCATCGGCGGGGGCTCGTCGGCCGGATCGAGCGCGGCCAGCTTGTCCACTGTGGACACCCCGGCGCGGCGGAGTTCCATCGCGTCCTCGCCGCGGACGACCAGGCTGACGTCACGAGTCTCGGTGAGCACGACCTCGCACGTCGGCCACCAAGGGCAGCGCCGGCATTCGAGGACGCGAGACGGTTCGGCGAGCGGCTCTTCGCCATCGGCGGCGGCGCTCGCGATGGCGAGTCTGTCCACGAAGCGGCTCTGATACTCCGTCAGCGCGCTTCGGCCGCCCGGCCAGGTGCCCGCGGCAAGGTCGTGCCAGACGACGACGTCCGCGTCGAGCCCGATGACACCGCCGACGGCACGGTGTCCCTCGTGCTTCCCGAGCGCTTCGAGCATCCGATAGAGGTGCGCGAGCCGCATCTGGTCCCGCGGTTGCGAGCGAACCTTGCGCGCCGGGTCGGGCAACCGGTTCGCCGGGTCGAGGTCGGTCATCGCCGTGGTCGGCGCGCCCGCGCCGCGATCGGTGATGCGGTGCCGCACGACCAGCACCGGCACGTATCCGGCGCCGGTGTGGACGAGCAACTCGGAGCCGCCTCGCCGGTGACCGGCACGATCCGCCGGGAGCAGCGCGCCCCAGATGTAGCGCGCTTCGGCGGCGAAGGCCTCTTCGGTGAGCTGCACGCGCTCGGCGGCCGGGAGGTCGCGGGAGATCTTGACCCAGGTCGCGTCAGGTCCTGTCGCGTCCATGAGTTGCCGCACGATCGCGTCGCGATGTGCTGACGCGTCGGCGATCCGCTGCTGCGCGGCGGGGTCGGGCGGGGCGAGCGGGACCTCGCGCATCGCCGGATCGTGTTCGAGGTGCACGCGACGCCGGCAGCGGCTCACCGCTCCCGCGTCCAGTAGCACCTCGTTACTCACAGACAACACTCTAGAAGGCGACCGGCAAGCCGACATGCCCGCCACATCGGGGACCAGTAAGTTCGTCTGTGACACAGCGTGGGAGGTGCCATGGCGCGCAAGGCCAAAGCCGTCGAGGGCGAAGGCAGGTTTACCCCGAAGAAGGCGAAAAACGCCGTCGCGGTGGCCAAAGTGCTCGGACCGGCCGTACTGCCGGTGATCGCGCCGTACGCCGTTCGAGCGGCGGGGGCCGCCCGAGAGCTATACGACCGTTATCAAGCGAAGAAGCTCGGCGTCGCCGTCGACCAGCTCGGTGAGTTCAGCGGACGCGGTGCCGCACTCCACGCGCGGATCGCGGGGCTGACGCAGGGGCTCGCGGAGCTGAAGAGGTCCGCGAAGGCGACCGACGCCGACGCGGCCTTCGCGAAGGACACCCAGGGGACGCTGGAGCAGCTTTCGGCGACCGTTCGCGCGTCGGAGCGGATGCCCGCCGCGCGACGGAAGGCGGCGCACCGGGCCGTGGCCGGGGAGCTGGACCAGCTCGAGGGGAAGCTGCTGCACCGCCTGGGGGTCTGAGCGGGCGGGACAAAGACGGCGGCTGAAGGGGACCGGGACGGCGGCGAACCGGACCGAGAACGGTCTCCCCAAGGGCGCCCCGCGCCCGACGGAGACTTCACCCGTCGAGCGCCCCTTTCGGGCCGAAGGCCCACGGAAACGTGATGAAGGGGCGCCTCCCCTGCCAACGTGACGTTGACACGAGACGGCGCCCCTTCGGCACGTTTTCGTCAGCGCGAGATTTAAGAAATAAACCCCTTCTTCTTCATCCATTCGTAGGCGACCTCGCCCTGATCACGACCGTCGACGTCGACCTGCTTGCACAGCTCGATCATCTGCTGGTTGTCGAGGGCGGCGGTGACGGTTTCGAGCGGCCCGCGGAGTTCCGGGTGCTGGTTCAGGAATTCCGTCCGCAGCGTCGGCACGGCGTTGTACTGCGGGAACGCCTTCTTGTCGTCTTCGAGGACGCGAAGGTTCAGCCCGGCGATCCGGCCGTCGGTCGTGAAGATCTCGCCGATCGGGCAGGTCCCGCTCGCCACGGCCGAGTAGATCGTGCCGATGCCGAAGTTCTTGATCACCGGGTTCTGGAACCCGTACGCCCGCACGGCGGCGGGGAAACCGTCCTGGCGGCTGGTGAATTCGGTCTCCAGGCAGAACACGTTCTGGTCGGGCTTCCGCTTCAGGAACTCCGCCAGGTCCGACGTCGTCTTCAGGTTGTTCGCCGCGCCGTATGCCTCGGTGACCGCGAAGGCGTACTGGTCGTTGAGCGGCGAGTAGTTCAGCCAGGTGACGCCGAACTTCGCCTCGTCGGCCGCCTTCGTGGCTTCGTACTGGGCTTGTTCCCCTCCGGGGACGGGGAGTTCGTTGCCCTGGTAGTTGATCCAGCCGGTGCCGGTGTACTCCCAGGTGACGTCGGTCTGGCCGGCGAGCAGCGCCTGCCGCGACGAGTTCGAGCCCTTGATGTCGGTCAGGTCGACGACGTCCGCGCCCGCCGCGGAAAGCGCCATCTCGGCCATGTAGCCGAGGATGATGTTCTCGGTGAAGTCCTTCGACCCCACCGTCACCTTGACACCCTTGAGGGATTCGATGGGCTGGATCGACCCGGGTTCGATCTTGTACGGCAGCGCGGTGTTGACCTCGAGCCCGCACGCGGAAAGCGTGCCGCACAACAGGACCGCGCCGAGCAGTGCTTTCAAACGAAGTGCTCCGAGTCGCATTTTCAGCGCAGTCCCTTCGGTCCGAAGAACTGTTCCGCCACCGCGCCGAGCCAGTCCACCAGCAGCGCCAGCGCGACGGCGAGCACCGAGCCGGTGATCAGCACCTTCGTCAGGTTGAGCTTGTAGCCGGTGTCGATGAGCAGGCCGAAACCGCCGGCGTTCACGAACATGCCGAAGGTCGCCGTGCCGACGGCCAGCACCAGCGAGGTCCGCAGACCGGCCAGGATCAGCGGGATGGCCAGCGGGAACTCGACCCGCCACAGCACGCCGGAGGCCGACATGCCGATCCCGCGGCCGGCGTCGATCAGCGCGGGCTCGACCTGCTGGAGGCCGACCATCGTGTTCCGCAGCACCGGAAGCAGCGAGTAGAACGCCAGCGGCAGCGCCGCGACCCACAGCCCGCCGGTGGCGCCGGTGACGATGAACCACAGCACCAGCACACCGAGCGCGGGCGCTGCCTGGCCGATGTTCGCGACCGCCAGGAAGACCGGCGCCGCCCATTTCGCCCAGGGCCGCGTCACGAGCACGCCGAGCGGCACCGCCACGGCGACCACGATCGCGGTGACCACGACGGTCATCGCCAGGTGGTCGCGCAGCGCGGCGAACAGCCCGGCGGCGTTGAGGGTCTCCTTCTCCGTCGCGGTCAGATCGCTGGTGAACACCCAGATCAGCACCCCGGCGACGATCAGCAGCACCGCGGCGGGCTGCGCGAACAGCCGGACCCGTTCCGCGCTTCTCGACGAGGACTCGGTGGAGAACCCGGTATCGACGGCCGTCATGCGGTCACACCTTCCGCCGGGTTGTCGTCGGAGTGCTCCTCGCGCAGCTGCTGGATCGTCGAGATGACGGTGTCGAGCTCGATCGTCCCGGCGTACTCGCCTCGGGCGCCGGTCACCGGGACGCTGCCGCCCTCGGCGAGCATGGCTTCGAGCGCGTCCTGCAGTGTCGACTGGAGGCTGACCGAGTCGCGCAGCGGTTTGCCCGCGCTGGTCAGCGACGCCGACGCGGTCAGCTCGCGGACGTGCACCCACCGCATCGGGCGGCGGCGCTGGTCGAGCACCAGCACGAAATGCTTGCGCTGCCGGGTCAGCTTCTCGCGCACCTCGGACGGCGATTCGCTGACCGTCGCCGTCAGCGCGTCCTGCTTCAGCTCGACGTCGCGGACCCGCAGCAGGGTCAGCTGCTTCAGCGAGGCACCGGCGCCGACGAAACCGGCGACCGTGTCGTCGGCCGGGTTCGCGAGGATCGCGTCCGGAGTGTCGTACTGGAGGATCCTCGACTGGTCGCCGAGCACCGCGATCTTGTCGCCGAGCTTCACGGCCTCGTCGAAGTCATGGGTGACGAAGACGATCGTCTTCTTCAGCTCGGTCTGCAGCCGCAGCAGTTCGTCCTGCAGGTTGCCGCGGGTGATCGGGTCGACCGCGCCGAACGGTTCGTCCATCAGCAGTACCGGCGGGTCCGCCGCGAGCGCCCGCGCGACGCCGACGCGCTGCTGCTGCCCACCGGACAGCTGACGCGGGAAACGGTCGCGGAAATCGGCCGGGTCCAGCCCGACCAGGTCCATCATCTCCTCGACCCGGTCGTCGACCCTCTTCTTGTCCCAGCCGAGCAGCCCCGGCACCACCGCGATGTTCTGCGCGACGGTGAAGTGCGGGAAGAGCCCGGCCTGCTGGATCGCGTAGCCGATGCGGCGGCGCAGGGTGTCGACGTCGAGCTTCAGCGCGTCGTCGCCGCCGATGGTGATGCGGCCCGACGTCGGCTCGATCAGCCGGTTGATCATCCGCATGGTCGTGGTCTTGCCGCAGCCGGACGGGCCGACGAAGACCACGATCTTGCCCGCGGGCACCACCATCGAGAAGTCGTCGACCGCCGGCTCACGGGTGCCGGGGTAGCGCTTCGTGACGTTCTCCAGCTCGATTTCGACGCCGGATACGGTTTCAGGAGACTCAGCCACGGACACCCCTAGAGACGGTCAAACGGTTGATCAGGACGTAAACGGCGTCGAGGACCAGTGCGAGGACGACCACGCCGAGCGTCCCGGTCAGTGCCTGGTTGAGGGAGTTCGTGCTCCCCGCGTTGGTGAGGCCGGAGAAGACCTCCGAGCCGAGGCCCGGGCCCTTCGCGTAGGCCGCGATGACCGCGATGCCCATGAGCATCTGCGTCGCGACCCGCATGCCGGCGAGGATCGCGGGCCAGGCGAGCCGCAGCTCCACCCTGGTCAGCACGCCGAACCGGCTCATGCCGATGCCGCGCGCCGCGTCACTGACCGCCGGATCCACGCCGCTCAGCCCGACGATCGTGTTCCGCACGATCGGCAGCAGCGCGTAGAGCACGAGGGCGATGACGGTGGTGTTCGCGCCGAGACCGAACACCGGGATGAGAAGCCCCAAGAGGGCGAAGGAGGGAACGGTGAGGATCGTGCTCGCCAGCGCCGTGGCCACGGCCGAGCCGATCGGGCTGCGGTAGACGGCGACGCCGATCACCACGCCGAGCACGGCGGCCAGGATCGTGCACTGCACGACCGCGCTGACATGGAGGAGCCCTTGGAGGGCGAGTCTGTCCCACCGATCCGAGATGTACTCGAAGAGGTTCATCGCGTGCTGGTTCTCCCGCCGCCTCTGGGTGAGGCTCCTCACCCATTCGGAGTAGCTGTATCGGGAGCCTGACTACCCAAAAGCCGCGGGGTCAAACCCCTGTTTACCGCCTTTTATCCCGCCAACCTTCCCCATTCGGCCTAATTGGGCAAACGCACGCGCCACCCGGTCGGCATCTTTCCCACTGCTCAACAGCCGGGAGGACATCGACCACCCGACCGGGCGTCGCATACTCTTCATCCCGTGAGTAAGGGCGGTCATCACCGAAGCGCGTTACGCGCTGTACGTGGTGGATTGCTCGGCGTGAGTTCCGCCGCGCTGGCCGTGACCGCTCACCTGATCGGGGACGGCGACTTACCCGATACGGCGATGACGTTGTTGCTCACCGTGCTGATCGGCTGGAACGCCGCCGCGCTCGCCGCGAAGGCCCGCGGACCGATGGCCACCATCGTCGATCTCGGCGCCGGCCAGGTCGTGATGCACCTCGTGCTCAGCTCCCTGAGCAGTCATGAGCTCATGCACACTGTGCCTGCTCGAAGCGGACCCGCCCTCGTCTCGGGCGGACTCGCGATGACCGTCGCGCACGTCGTCGCCACGCTGGTCACCGCGTTGCTGCTGGCCAAAGCCGACGGACTGCTGCTCGGCGTCCTCGACTGCCTGCGCGCGCTGGTCCCGTTCATCCTCAACGCGCTCCCGGTGCCCGCCGCGGTGGCGTCCCCGGTGCTCGCCCGTCCGGCGGGTCCCGGTCACCTCGTCCGCGTGGACCTCCGCCGGGTCCACGGCAGGCGTGGCCCGCCGCTGTTCTCCTGAACCCCAGATCGTCCCCGTACTCCGGCGAGGTCCCCGAACCCGCCGTTTCACTCACGTTCAGGAGTTTTCGTGTCCAAGCACGTCTTCAAGCGCGCCGGTTTCCTGGCCGCGACAGTCGGTATCGCCGGTCTGCTGTCCGCCGGGGTCGCCTCGGCCCACGTCACCGCCAACGTCTACGGCCCCCAGCCCTCGAAGGGCGGCTACGGGTCGATCTTCTTCCGTGTCCCCAACGAGGAGAAGGACGCCGGCACGGTCAAGGTCGAGATCACCCTCAAGCCGGAGTACGCGCTCAGCTCCGTGCGCACCAAGCCGATCCCCGGCTGGAAGGCCGAGGTCGTCAAGTCCAAGCTGCCCGCACCGGTGACCACCGCCTCCGGCACGCAGATCACCGAGGCCGCCACCTTGGTCTCCTGGACCGCGGAGCCCGGCACCAAGATCGCCGCCGGTTCGACCGAGTTCCAGGAGTTCCAGATCAGCGCGGGCCAGTTCCCGACCAATGTCGACGCGATCGAGTTCCCGGCCACCCAGACCTACGAGAACGGCAAGGTCGTCGAGTGGAACCAGCCGACCCCGGCCTCCGGTGAGGAGCCGGAACACCCCGCGCCGAGCGTGAAGCTCGCCGAGAAGAGCGGTGACGGGCACGGCGGTGCCCACGGCACCGACGCGAAGGACTCGGACGACTCGCACGCCGCGTCGTCCTCCTCCGACAACACCGCCCGCTGGCTCGGCGGCGCCGGCCTGGTCGTCGGCGCGCTCGGCCTCGGCGTCGGCGCCGGTGCCACCCTGCGCGCCCGCCGTGCCACCGCCGCTTCCAGCAAGAGCGACACCAAGGGAACCGAGTAAATGCGTAAAGCGATCGTCGCGCTGGCGATCACCGGGGTGGCTTGGCTCGCCACGGCCACCCCGGCGCTGGCGCACAACGTCCTGATCTCCTCGGACCCGGCGAAGGGCGCTTCGATCGCCGCCGGACCCGCGAAGATCACGCTCACGTTCGACCAATACGTCCAGAACGCGAACGTCAACCAGATCGCGGTCATCGGACCGGGCGGCGGCCAGTGGGCCGAAGGCCAGGTCGAAGTCCGCGACAGCGTCGTGTCCGTGCCGCTGCGGCCACTCGGCCCGGCGGGCGAGTACAAGATCGGCTACCGGATCCTGTCCGCGGACGGGCACGCCGTGACCGGTGAGGTGCCGTTCACCCTCACCGCCGCGGGCACCGGGACCCCGGCGAGCGGCGACGCCGCGCGCGGCAACGCGGGCCAGGCCGAGACCACTCCGGCGACCGGCGGCGAAGGCTCGTCCGGGGTGCCGATCTGGGTATGGATCGCGGGCGCCGTCGTGCTGCTCGCCGTCGGACTGACCGTCGCACTGCGCACCGGCGCGGGTGACAAGGAGAAGAGCGGCTCATGACACAGGCCGAGACCACCTCACGCGCCCGCGTCGCCGTCCTGTTCTGCGTGGTGACGGCGGGGATCGTCGGCGCCCTGATCGGTGTCGCGCTGACGGCCACCGCCCCGGTGCCGGGGGTCGCGCAGGTCAGCGAGGTGGTCTCGGTCTCGATCCCGATCGTGCGGGTGCTGCTGGACATCTCGGCGGTCGCCACGATCGGGCTGGCGCTGCTTTCGGTACTGGTCGGCTACGACCGGCCGAAACTCTCCGAGCCGATCATGCGGATCGCGCGGCCGGCGAGTGTCGCGGCCGCGCTGGTCTGGGCGACCACCGCGCTCGTCGCGCTGATCCTGCAGACCGCCGAATACCGGCCGGGTTCCAGCACGCTGTCGATGTCGGACGTCGGGAGCTACATCGCCGACGTCGGCGCCGGGAAGGCGCTGCTGATCGTCGCGGTGCTGGCCCTGCTGCACGCGGGGCTCGGCGTCCTCACGCTGAAACACGGCGAGAAGGTGCCCGCCGAGGTCCGCGTCGGGCTGGGCCTGTTCGCGCTGCTGCCGCTGCCGGTCACCGGGCACGCGTCGAACTGGAACTACCACGACTACACGATGATCTCGATGGAACTGCACGTGATGAGCGCCGTCGCCTGGACCGGCGGGCTCGGCGCGATGGCGGTGCTGCTCGTCGGGAACCGGACACTGCTGGCGCACGCGCTGCCGCGGTTCTCCAAACTGGCGACGCTGTGCCTGATCCTCGGCGCGGCGACCGGGCTGTTCAACGGGCTGATCGAGATCTCGCTCAACCCGTCGCTGGGTTTCTGGGAAGGCGTCTTCACCACGCCGTACGGGCAGTTGGTGCTGCTGAAGCTGTTGTGCACCGGCGTGATCGCGGGCCTCGGCGCCTACACGCGGTGGAAGCTGATGCCGCGGATCATCCGGCACAACCGCACGGCGCTGGCCGCGTGGGCGACGCTGGAACTGACCGTGATGGGGCTCGCGTTCGGCTTCGCCGTCGTCCTCACGCGAGCCCCGGTCGTCCCGACGACCTAGTTCTCGACCGCGTAGCGCAGAAGGACGATGCCGTTGCCGAACGCGGTGGCCTCGACCGGCTTCAGGTCGCGCCGGTCGTGGAAAACGCGCGTTCCCTCGCCGCGTGACACCGGGCAGACCATCATCCGGACCTCGTCGACGAGACCGGCGTCCAGCATGGAGCGCATGAGCGTCAAGCTCCCCCACAGCCACAGGTCCTTGCCGCTCTGTTCCTTGAGCTCACGGATGGTGGCGGCCGGGTCGCGCGTGATGGTCGCGGCGGGAAAGTCGCCCCACGGGGCGGTTTCCAGCTTGGACGAGGCGACGAACTTGGCGAGGTTGTTGAGCTTCTCGCCGTACTCGCCCTGCTCTTCGGCGTGCGGCCAGTAGTCCTTGGACATGGCATAGGTGTTCGCGCCGAGGATCATCGTGTCGACCGAATCGATGAGCCCCATCACGCTCGCCTTGAACGCCGGCTCGGTCTTCTCGGAAAAGGGCTCCCCCGAGACGAAGCCGAGCCCGCCGTCCTTCTCCGCGGCGATGTTGTCGACGGTGACCCACTGCTGAACGATGAGCTTGCGCATGTCCGTCCCTCCGGTTCGCGCGGCCACTCCGGCCGCGTTCGCCCCGGGGACGAAGCCGTCGCGCGGGTCTCGACATCACGGCCGCGAATTCTTCGGGAGCTGTTACACGCCTTGCTCCATCCGGCCGCATTTGGCCGATTTCGCTGTCCTCCTCGGATCTCCACCGGGATGCTCTACGCGTTCGTTGGGGTTAACCCGAAGAGGGGATGGTCGATGGGCGGCCCGTTGCCGGGTGAAAGTGAAGTCAGCACGCCACAGGTACCGCGCCAGCGATCGGCGGTGAAGCTCACCAGGCAGGTGAGTTCGGGCCCACGTCAGCTCCCGCCCGCACCCGCTCATTTCACCAATCGCACGGCCGAGCTCGCGCTGCTCGAGAAGCTGCTGACGCGGGAGGACACCGACGGACCGGCGGTGCACCTGATCAGCGGCCAGGGCGGGATCGGGAAGACGGCGCTGGCCACCGCGTGGGCCCATCACCTCGGCGACCGGTTCCCGGACGGGCACCTCTGGGCGGATCTCGGCGGGTTCAGCACCAACGGCCCGCTCTCCGCCGGCGAAGCGCTCGGCCGGTTCCTCCGCGCCTTGGGCGTCCCGCCGGAGGGGTTGCCCGCGGACGTCGAGGAGCTCACCGCCCTCTACCGCACGACCACCGCCGACCGGCCTTTGCTCGTACTGCTCGACAACGCCGGGTCGACCGAACAGGTGCTGCCCCTGCTGCCCGCCGGCGGGAAAAGCCTCGTGATCGTGACTTCGAGGCGCCGTCTGGGCAGGCTCCAGACCGAACATCGCGCGCGGCTGATCGAGCTGGCCCCCTTCGGTTCCGCGCACAGCGCCGAACTGCTGGGTCGCGCGGTCGGCGCGGAGCGGGTCGACGCCGAAGCAGCTCAGGCGCGGGCCATCGCCGAACTGTGCGGCGGCCTGCCGATCGCTCTCACCACGGTCAGCGCCAGGCTCGCCGGACGGCCGAAGATGTCGCTGGAGAAGATCGCCACCGAGCTGGGGAAGGAATATCGTCGACTGGCCACGCTCTCGACGAAAGAGGCGCAATCGGTGGAAGCCAGTTTCAACCTGTCCTACGACGAACTCCCCTCGGACGCGGCCGCGCTGTACGCGGCACTCGGCCTGCATCCCGGACCCGACTTCGGCGTCGGCGTGGCGGCCGCGTCGATCGCCGTCCGCGAAGAGGTCGCCGACGACCTGCTGGACCAGCTCGTCGACGTCGGCCTGCTGATCGACCGCGGCGACGACCGGTACACCTTCCACGACCTCGCGCGGCTGCACGCCAAGGAGAAGACGGCGGGCAACGAGTACGACCGCGACATCGCGGTGCGCCGCATGCTCGAGTGGTACCTGTTCACGGCCTCCGCGGCCACCGTCATGACGGTCCCCGACCAGGACCCGATCCCGTACCGCTACGAATACCGGCCGCCGACGCCGACGTCGTTCGAGTCCTCCGAGGAGGAACTCGCCTGGCTCGAACTGGAACGCGAGAACCTCATCGCCGCCGTCGAGACCGCCGAAGCGTGGCAACTGCCCGAGCTCGGCTGGCAGCTCGCCGCCGCGATGTGGCCGCTCTTCCTGCTGCGCAAGCACTATCCGGACTTCCTGAAGGTGAGTCAGGCCGGCGTGCGCTGCGCACGGGCGTGGGGCAACGCCTCCGCGGAGGCCCTGATGCACAACCGCAGCGGAGCCGCCTGCCGCGGCACCGGCCGGTACGACGAAGCCGTCGCGCATTACGAGGCGGGTCGCGAAGCCGCGCGGAGGGCCGGGAACGAGGTCGTCGAGATCCGGTCGGTGGAAGGTCTCGGCCTGGTCGCGCTGGCACAGGGCAGGCTCGAAGACGCGGTGAAGTGGTTCACCGACGATCACCGGCTGAGCGAACGCCAGAACCGCACGCACGACATCGGGCTCGCGCTGATCAACCTCGGCTCGACCCAGCTCCGGGCCGGGCGGGCGGAACCCGCGATCGAGCACCTCACCCGGGCTCGCGAGGTCTTGGCCGCCGACCCCTACAACGTGGCCCGCGCCCGGACCGAACTCGGCCGCGCCCTCATCGCGACCGGAGATCTCGCCGCCGCGCGCACCGAACTCGAAGCGTCGCTGGCCACCATGGAGGCCAGCGGGTCGAGGTTCGAGGTGGCCAGGGCGCTGTCCGCCTTCGGCGAGATCGCCGAAGCGGAAGGAAAATCCGACGAGGCCAGGCGGTACTACGACCGGGCGTTGCCCATCCTCGTCGGTCTCGGCCGTCCGGAGGCTGACGCTCTGCGTACACGATTGGAACAGCTCTGACCCGACAGCACCGGTCGACGCAGAGCGATCGGGTGAACTCGCCGAGCCTAATAACACAGCGTAGCTGCAAGTTGCACATTCGGGGGAGTATTAGGCCGAGAGAAGTGATTAGCCCGGACGAATTTGTCACCGCTTGATCGACGAATTCGGACAAGCGACGAACGGTCATTCGTCATCGGCGAATGCACGTGCAGATGCCTGTCCGGACTGGTCACCGATACCGGTTCCAGCGGGCTCCGGTGCGTCCGTTCCGAAGATCGTCCAACCGTTTCCGCAGTTCATCCCGTACGCTGGGATGACTGCGGAGAATCGGGAGAACACTCGTGGTGAGCTTCAGTTCACGGATGGCACGCAGTACCGGGAACCCGGACCACGTGGTCACGTCGAATCCGTACCGCTCGGCGAACACTCGATAACGAGCAGGTGGATCACCGAACCGTTCATGGCCGACGGCGAGCGGCGTGAGATCCCATTCCGGCGGCCCGACACAAGACGAATCGAAATCGCACAGCACCGGCCCGTCCGGACCCGGAATCACATTCCCGGTGTACGCGTCCCCGTGGACCAGGCCCCGGGGCAGGGGGAAGTCGAGGTTCGCGAGCGCGGCTTCGACCTCGGCGCAGCGTTCGAGCAGGAAGCGCCGGTCGCCCTCGTTCAGCTCCTCCGCGTCCGAAACCCGGGCGCGGACCGCGTCGAGCGGCGCCCAATCGGCGAGCCCCTCGGGCGGCTCGAGCGCGTGGACCCGGCGCAGCAGCACGGCGAGGTCGGCCGACTTCGCCTTCCGGCCGGCCTCTGGCACCTTCCACCAGACCGTCACGAGATGCTCGCCGACCGGCAGCGGCTGGTCGAGGCCGGGGACCAGGCGGATGGCGGGCACATCGTGCCGTTCGAAATGCCGCGCGACCCGCACGACCGTGCCGACGCGGTGCCGCAGCAGGGTGGAACCGACGATCCGGACGACGAACGGCGCGCTCGCCAGCTCGTAGACGGCGTTGTTGGTGAACCTCAGCAGCCGGGCGCCTTCGGGGTCCACGCCCAGCACTTCGCACGTCCGCTCGAGGGCGTCACGCAGTATGCCGGGTGTGAACCGGCCGCCCGATCCGGTCGGTTCAGGCGGCGTAGAAGGAATTGAGGCGGTCTGCGAGGTCACGGGCGTCGGCGTTGTTCCGGCGGCGTTCCGCCTCGACCTGCAGCGGCCGCATCCGGTCCTTCACCCGCTCCGACTTGATGCCCTCGGCACAGTCGACGGCCTTCGAACCCACCTTGGCGCCATGGTCGAGATCGCCTTCGAGCAGGTGATTCGTGGCCAGTGCGCTGAGCATGAACGTCTTGCTGCGGGCCATGTCGTCGGTGTAGGACTCGACGGCCTTGCTCAGCGCCGGGATCGCGTACTTGGTGTGCTCGGCGTTCTTCGCGGCGAGCACGGTGTGCACGGTGCCGATCATGGCGTAGACGTCGGTCTCGGTGAAGAACTTGACCCACGATTCGGCCTCGGCCAGGTTGGCGCGGGCGAACTCGTCCTTGCTGCGGCCGAGCAGCTTCACGGCCTGTGCCTCGTTGCCCATCATCGCGTACGCCCACGCCTCGTTGGCGCAGAGCACGGCGACCGCCAGCTCCGAGCCCGATTCCTGGGCGGCGATCTGGCCGAGCTGGAACAGTTTCAGCGCGTCGTTGGGCGCGTCCTGGTGCAGGTAGACACGGCCCATCCGGTAGAGGACGTTGGCGACCAGCGGGTGGTTGTCGCCCTGTTTGGCCAGGTCCAGCGCGTTTGCGAAGTGGCCGCGCGCGGAATCCATGAGGCCGGTGTCGAAGGAGGTCCAGCCCGCGAGGCTGTGCAGGTCGGCGAGCTCGACGTACAGGCGGTTCTTGACCATCTCGGTGCCGTTGGACTCGAGCATCTGCTGTCCCCAAGACAGCTGCGCGACCACGGCGTCGCGGCAGAAACCGCCGCCGTACTGGTAATCGAGGGACCGGAGCGCTCTGGTCGCGGCTTCCACCTGGCGTACGTCGGTCATGCCGATCCGCCCGGGGGCGGGCGTCTTCGCGGGGCCCGCCGACCACGTACCCGATTCCGGACCGAACACCGCCGCACCCATCGTGACCTGGGCGGCGTGTGCGAGGAACCTCCGTCGCTTCACGGACTCGTCCTCCTCCGCCTGCTGGCCGTCGGCAGCGCCGACGACCTTTATCGCTGTCGCCTCGTCATAGGCGAGACCCATGTATCCCCGGGGGACACCAAGGCCGTCAGCGATGCGGGTGAGCACGTCGTACGCCATCACCTGGCGACCCTTGAGGATCTCGGACACCTCGGACTGCGACTGGCCGGTCATCGCGGCGATCTGGCGCTGCGAAACACCGTGCTTGCGCAACAGCCGGTACACGGAGGAGATCTCCCGTGTGGCCAGTGCGGCTCGCATCTCCGGCTGCTCCCAGGCATCCGGCGGCACGGGGTGACTCTGGCGGCTCGAAGCGTCCGAGCCGGCGACAGCGCCGCCACCGATACTGGCGTCCATTGCGCCCCCTCACAGTTCCGTTGGGGTCGAGAAACAGCGTAGGCACACCTATTCAACCGTGCGAAACACCGGATCGCCCGTCGTGATCGGCCCGGCAGAAGTCGTTTGACCGCTTACCGTGAAACCCCGTCCGGTCACCGCTATGACGGCGGTTCGACCTTCTATCGCACCCGGTTTCACATCACTGTAGTTGTCAGATCTCCGTGACCGGCCAGCCACCGGCAGCGATCACGGAGAGCTACCAAGTCTCCGAACCCCCTACAGGTGCGGACACGCGGATACGAAGACGACGTGGAACGAGAGAGCGGAGAAGAGCCAGTGGAGTTCGTGGACTCGATCGCAACAGGCTCCATCACCGCGGGACGGCCCGGTATGGCGACGCGCCACCTGCGTGCGGCCGCACCCCCCGGTCAGCAGGCGGTCGCCGTCGCCCCCGGCGCCAACCGTCCGGTCTCTCCTTCCGCCCCGGTCGACCCCCGTACCGCGAGTGTGCGCCGTTACGAAGGCGGACAGCTGGTCTGGCGGGTGCAGTGCGGCGATCTCATCAGCCGTGAACGCGCCGTCACCGTGTTCGTCGAAGACAACCAGGTGGTTCTCGTCTCGCCGCCAGGAGAGACCGCGCGCCTGACGTCCGGCCAGCTCGGACAGCTCAGGGCAGCGCTCAACGAAGCCGCCAAGATGGCGGAAAGGTAACGGTGAGTTCTCCGTGGATCAGGTCCTAGGGCAAGTCCTCCGCAACGCGGTTTGGGAACGCCTCGACATGCTCTCCGATCTCGCGAACCGGGCCGACGCGCAGTCGCTCGTATCGGTCGCCCGCTCGGAGCTTCCCCGGCTGACCGAAGGCTGGCGCGCGATGCTCCAGGCGCACGAGCCCGACGAGCGCGGGGACTGCCCCACCTGCTCGACCCGCTGGCACAAGTGCAAGGCCCCCTGCTCGGTATGGCAGGTCGCGCACGAGCACCTGGTCGCCGGTGGCCTCGCCCCCCAGCAGACCGCGGCCACCCAGGACCACCGGCGCGAAAACCGCCGCCGCGTCCCCGGGCAGACCCGCGGCGTGAGCCCGGCCGAAACCACCGGCAGGCACGCGCTGGTCAACCCGCGTCGTGCCGCCATCGGCGGCGTGCACGTATAGAAGGCCGGCGAGTGAACGGCGGTCCGAGCGCCCCCTCGGCAACCACGCCACGATCTCGCCTTCGCCGGCAGCGGTTCGCACGTACCCCCGAACGCGACGAGCCGCTCTCGGTAATCACTCCGGTCCCCACCGCGATTAATCGAAAATTATCGGCAGAACACCTAGCGAAGGCAGTAATCGGTCGCTAGGTTGATGATCACAAACGCAGCGCGATACCTGCCCCGAGGCCGCGCTGTCATCCCCCGAACCCCGCGGGCCGGTGCCGTTGCACTCCCCTCCCCCGACCGGCACCGGTCCGCGGTCTCCAACCTCGCTCAGCCGACCGTTTTCACCCGCGTGACCAGCACCGCGGCGATGACGGTGGACAGCGCCGAAGCCGCGAAGAGGCTCGGATACCCGCCAAGGTAGGCCAGGATCGGCGCGGTCAGCATCGGCGCCACCACCTGCGGCAGCGAGTTCGCGATGTTGATGACCCCGAGGTCCTTCGCCCGGTCCTGCGCGGCGGGCAGCACCTGCGTGAGCATCGCCAGCGCGACGGCCATGTACGCGCCGAAACCGACTCCCAGCAACGGTGACGCCGCGAGCGCGGCCGTCCAGTTCTGCCAGACGACCAGCAGCGACGCCGCGACGGCCATCACCGCCGACGCCGCGAGGACGTAAGGCTTGCGGCGTCCCGACTTGTCGGAGAAGTGACCGGCGACGAGCGCGCCGACGACGAGCGCGGCGCCGTAGAGGCCCATCATGATCAACAGGCCGGTGTCCGGGTCTTCGTAGTGCACCGCGTCCTTGAGGAAGAACAGCAGGTACAGCGTCCCGAAGGCGTTGCCGAGGTTGATCATGAAGTGGCAGGCCCACGCCCACGCGAAGTCCGGATGTTTGCGCGGGGAGATCCACAGGTTCGCGAGCACGTCCCGGCTCCGGGCGGACGGCCGGAACGTGACCGGCAGCCGCGCGTCCGGCGTGCGCAGGACGAACGCCGCCGCGCCGGCCAGCACGATGGCCGCGCACACCGCGTACCCCAGCGGGAGACCGGCGAGGTCGAGCATCACCACGACCACCACCGCGCCGAGCACCGTCCCGAGCATCTGGGCGATGCCGACCAGCCCGCCGACCTGCGCGCGCTGGGGTACGGGCACGCGGTCGGCGATGGCCGAGACCAGCATCGCGAGCATCCCGTTCAGGCCCGCCTGGACCAGGCACCAGCCGAGCACCATGACCGCGACGTTCGGCGCGAACGCGAGGACGAGCAACCCGGCCGCGGCGACCCCCGCACCGGCCGCCGTCCACGGATGACGGCGGCCCCTGGCGGAACAGGTGCGGTCCGACAGCAGGCCGACGGCCGGGTTGGCGATCAGCGCGACGACCGCGCCGATCCCGGTGACCAGGCTGAACACGGCTTCCTTGTTGGCCGCGTCGAGCAGTTCGGCCTGCTTCGGCAGGAGAACCTGGATGGGCGCGTAGACCCCGAGCCAGAGTGCGATGTTCGCGAAGAACAGCAGGCTCATCCAACCCGCGCGGACCCTGGCGACCGGTTCGGCGAGCGCCTCGGGCAGTTCCCGGACCTCACTCATGACGGATCAGTTCCCGGTACCAGCCGAAGGAGTCCTTCGGCGTGCGCTTCTGCGTCTCGTAGTCGATGTGCACCAGGCCGAAACGCGGCTGATAGCCCTTCGACCATTCGAAGTTGTCCATCAGCGACCAGACGAAGTACCCGCGGACGTCGACACCGGCGTCCATCGCTTCGCGCACCGCGACCAGGTGACTGTCGAGGAAGTCGATGCGCTCCTGGTCGTGTACGTGCCCGTCTTCGGCGACGACATCGTCGAAACTGCAGCCGTTTTCGGTGATGTAGACGGGCGGGAGGTGCTCCCGGTAGCGCTCGTGGAAGCCGACGAGCAGTTCGCGCAACCCGTGCGGGACGATCGGCGAATCGTTGGTGGTCATGGGATATCCCTCGATCGCACGTAGCTCGAAGGGAAGCGGGTTGCCCTCACCGGGCGCGGCGACGCCTTGCGGCTCGTAGTAGTTCACCCCGTAGAAGTCGAGCGGTTGCGCGATGGTGGGCAGATCGTCGGCGAAATCCCGGGGAAGATGTTCGACGACTTGTTCGGGATAACGGCCGAGCAGCACCGGATCCGCGTAGGTGCGATTGATGAGAGCGTCGATCCATTCGCCCGCGGCCTTGTCCTCCGGCGAATCGGAGGCCGGCCAGATCGGCGAATGATTGTTGGCCGTGCCGACGCTGCGGGCACCCGCCGCGCGGAGGGCCTGGACCGCGAGACCGTGCGCGAGATTCTGGTAGTGCGCGGTGGGGAGCGCATCGAGCAGGAGTGTCTTGCCGGGGGCGTACTCGCCGATCGCGTAGCCGTAGATCGACATGACCATGGGCTCGTTGAGCGGGATCCACATTTTCACCCGATCGGAGAAGCGCTCGCCCAGGATGTCTGCGTACTCACCGAAGCGTTCGGCGGTATCACGGGAGAGCCAGCCGCCCTTGTCCTCGAGCGCCTGCGGGAGATCCCAATGGAAGAGCGTCCCGGTCGGCGCGATGCCGGCGGCACAGACCTCGTCGAGCAATTCGTCATAGAAGGCAAGGCCTTCGGCGTTGGGCTTGCCTTCGCCGTCGGGCTGAATCCTGGGCCAGGCGAAGGACATGCGGTAGGCGCCGACGCCGAGTTCGGCCAAAAGCGCGATGTCCTCGGAGTAGCGGTGGAAGTGATCGGCGGCTATCTTGGCGTGCTCAGCCCGCGCGATCTTTCCCTCCGTTGCGGTGAACGTGTCCCAAATGGACTGCCCTCGGCCGCCTTCCCCGGTCGCCCCCTCGATCTGGAAGGCGGAGGTCGAGACACCCCACAGGAATTCGGACGGGAAGGTCGGATTCTCCACCGGCTACGCACCTTTCCTCTTCAGACTCGGCCGAACATGAAAAGTTCTCAGATACTATGCCTTCACTCGACCGGGGGGAACCCTGTCGGCACGATAAAGTCCCAGATCAGCGAAGGAGGAGCCCGAGTGTCCGACATCCAGGCCGCGAAACCGCAAGCGGAGATCACTCCGCTCCGGCGGCAGCCCGTCCAGCAGCGCAGCGCCAAGCGGGTGGAGCAGATGCTCGACGCCAGCGCCCAGCTGATCGACGAACTCGGTTACGACGCATTGACGACCACGCTGATCGCGAAGCGCGCCGGGGTGGCCGTCGGTTCGCTGTACCAGTTCTTCCCCGACAAGCGGGCCGTGGTGCAGGCACTGACACAGCGGAACCTCGAGCGGTTCGTCGCCTCGGTGTCGGAGACGCTGAACGAACTCGCGCCCGAGCACTGGTGGGACGTCGTGGACTCGATCCTCGACATCTACCTCGCCATGCACCGCGAGGTCCCCGGCTTCTCGAAGGTCCACTTCGGTGACGTCGTGGACCGGCAACTCCTGGACGAGACTCGCGACAACAACGCCGTCATCGTCGACGCGCTCACCGACGTGCTTTCGGCGCGGATCCAGTCGCCGCCGGACGACATCCGGTTCGCGCTGACGATCGCGAACGAGACGGCCGACGCACTGCTGAAGCTGGCCTTCCGTCGTGACCCGCGAGGGGACGAGCGGATCGTGGCGGAGGCGAAGTCGGTGGTGAAGGGATACTTGGCGAGCAAGTTCGGGGCCTGAGCTTTTCCGGGCGGTGTCCCGAGCGCCACGCTTGAGACGTCGAGCGTCCCGTGCGTGGCGCTCCGGACACCTCAGGTCACCGGCGGATCCCCCTTGCTCCATTCGTGTCCACCGGCGCCCGGACTCCGCGCCCCACCAGTCACACGATTCCCAAGAGCCACGCCAAAACCGACCCTGACCTGGCCTTACTCAGTTATCCACATAAGCTGTCCACACCCACCCACAGTTGTGGACAACCCGGCCCCTTCACCCCTCGGAACCCCATCCCCGACACCCCCTCCCGATACGCTGGTGCGGGGCGCGCCCCCCAGGGACGGGTGGGGGGTGGGGTCGCGCTGGATCAGCCGAAGTTTTGCGATTCGCCTCGGTAGGTGGGGACGGTCCGGTCGACGCGGTCGCCGATGACGACGTGGTAGTGCGTGAAGCGTTCGGCGAGCTCGCCCGCCTTCGCGTGGCGTAGCCAGACGCGGTCGCCGAGCCGCAGGTGGCGGGCGGCTTCACCGGAAACGGGGGTCTGCACTTCGCCGGCGCCCTCGAACCCGAGCAGCGAGAGACCTTCGGGCAGGTAAGGCGTCGGGAGCCGCGAAGACTCCGCGGGGCCGGAAGCGATGTAGCCGCCGGAGAAAAGCGTCGCGACCTTCGGCGCCGGACGGCGGACGACGGGGAGCGCGAACATCGCGGCGGGGCGCGGCGAGAAGTGCGCGTAGCCGTCGAAGAGGGTCGGCCCGATCAGGCCCGAGCCCGCCGCGATTTCGGTGACGGCCGCTTCGGCACCGGTCGACTCCACGCTGCCGCTGCCGCCGCCGTTGACGAACTCCAGATCCACCAGGGCCGAGACAGCACGAACCGCGGCCGCGCGACGCTTCGCGATTTCCACAATGGACTTCCGCTGCATCCAGCCGATGACGGAGTTCTTGACCCCGCCGCCGGCCGCGTCGCCGAGCCCGGCGATCTGGCCTTCGTACGCCATCATCCCGACGAGCCGGAACCCCTTGCGGGACAGGATGGTCCGCGCCAGATCCGCGGCCTGCCGCGGACTGAACACCGGCGAGCGCCGGGTGCCGACATGTACTCCGGGCAACGGCCGCCACGAAGCGTCGAGTTCCAGGCAGACACGGATTTCGGGATGCCCCTGCCCCAGCGCGGCATCGACCAGATCGAGATGTTCGGGCGAGTCGACCATGATCGAGATCGCCTCCCGCGCCCGGTCGTTCGCCGCCAGCCGCCGCAGGGCGCCGTGGTCGGCGGTCGGGTACGCCACCACGATGTCCTCGGACGTCCCCTGCTCGACATGCCAGACGGCTTCGGCGAGTGAGTAGCACATGAGGCCTTCGAAGCCTGGCCGCGCGAGAACCCGTTCGAGCAGATATCGGCAGCGCACGGATTTGCTGACCACGCGGATCGGCTTCCCGGCGGCCCGCCGCAGCAGGTCGGCGCCGTTCGCGTCGAACGCATCCAAGTCGACAACCGCGAACGGAGGATCCAGATCCTTCGTCGCCAAGTCGTACACCGTCGCACTGGTCACCCGCACTAAGGTACGACAGAAGGGCTTGAAACGCGAATACTATTCACTTACTGTTTCGGCACTCGAACATCTCAAGAGCAGAAGCTCACGAAACGGGTGGCTCATGACACGGTGGAGCAACTGGGCCGGCACCGCGACGGCGTCGCCGCTGCGTGTGCATCGGCCGCGTGACACGGACGCGATCGCCGAGGCGGTCGGCCGGTCCGCCGCGGACGGACGGCGCCTGCGCCCGCTGGGCAGCGGACACTCTTTCACCGCGATCGCCGCGGCGGATTCGGACGCCATGGATCTGACCGGCTGGACAGGGATCGCGTCGGCCGACGTCGCGAAAGGCCTGGTCACGGTCCGTTCGGGCACCACGCTCAAGCAGCTCAACGCCGAACTCGACGCGCTGGGCCTTGCGATGACCAACCTCGGTGACATCGACGCGCAGACCGTCGCGGGCGCGATCTCCACCGGCACCCACGGCACCGGCGCCCGGCTCGGCGGGATCGCCACCCAGATCGCCGCGCTCGAACTCGTGCTCGCCGACGGCACCGTGGTCACCTGCTCGGCGGACGAGCGGCCCGGCCTCTTCGCCGCCGCGAGGGTCGGACTCGGCGCGCTCGGCGTCATCAGCACGGTCACCCTACGGTGCGAACCGTCGTTTCTGCTCTCCGCCCAGGAGCGGCCGGAACCACTCGAACAGGTCCTCGAAGGCTTCGATCAGTTCGCCGACGAGAACGACCACTTCGAGTTCTACTGGTTCCCCTACGGCAAGAACGCACTGGTCAAGCGCAACAACCGGCTTCCGGCGGGCAGCGAACGCAGGCCGTTGAGCAAGGCGAAGGAATTCATCGACTACGAGGTCACGGAGAACCTCGCGTTCGGCGGCCTGTGCCGTCTCGGCCGCGCGGTGCCGAAACTCGTGCGGCCGCTCGGCCGATTCGCCTCGAACGTCCTCTCCGCCCGCGAGTACAGCGACACGTCGCATCGCGTCTTCGTGACCCATCGCGGCGTGCGGTTCGTCGAGTCGGAGTACGCGATCCCCCGCGAATCGCTGCACGACGTCTTCGCCGAACTCCGCGCGTTCGTCCCGAAGCTGGAGAAGCCGGTCGCGTTCCCGGTCGAGGTGCGCGTCGCCGCCGCGGACGACATCTGGCTTTCGACCGCGAACGGCCGCGACTCCGCCTACATCGCGATCCACCAGTTCGTCGGCATGCCCTACCGCGAGTACTTCGCCGGATTCGCGTCGATCGTCGGCGAGGTCGGCGGCCGCCCGCACTGGGGCAAAATGCACGACCTCGACGCCGCGACCCTCCGCTCGCGTTACCCGCGGTTCGACGACTTCACGCGGGTCCGTAAGGAGGTGGACCCGGCCGGGGTCTTCACGAACACCTACCTCGACCGGGTCCTCGGAACTCCTTAAGCCGGTTCGAAGAGCGCGCTGACCGACTCTCCGTTGTGGATCCTCCGCATCGCCTCCGCCAGCGCGGGCGCGATCGACAGGACCCGCAGCTTCGGCCCCTGCTCCTCCGGCGGGATCGGCACCGTGTTGGTGCAGACGATCTCCAGCACGTCATCCTGCTCGCCGATCCGCTTCAGCGCGCCGCTGGAGAACAACCCGTGCGTGCAGGCGACACGGATCGAGCGCGGCTTCAGTTCCCGCAACTTCGAGAGCAGCTCGATCACCGTGCTGCCCTTGGCGATCTCGTCGTCGAGGACGATCACGTCGCGGCCGGTGATCTCACCGATCACGGAGCTGATCTCGACCCTGTCATCGGCGAAGCGCTGCTTCGCGCCGGCGGCGACCTGAACGCCGAGCAGCCGGGCGAAATGCGCGGCCTCCTTGGCGTTGCCGAGGTCCGGCGAGACCACGGTGGTCGAGGAAAGGTCGTACTGGCGGAAGTGCTTGGCCAGCTCCTGCAACGCGTGCAGGTGATCGACCGGAACGCTGAAGAAGCCGTGCACCTGCGGCGAGTGCAGCGTCATCGCGAGGACGCGATCGGCGCCGGCGGTCGCCATCAGGTCGGCGACGAGACGGCCGCCGATCGAGATCCGCGGCGCGTCCTTCTTGTCCGAGCGGGCGTACGAATAGTGCGGCATGACGACGGTGATCCGCTTGGCCGACGCGCCCCGCGCGGCGTCCAGCATCAGCAGCAGTTCGACGAGGTGTTCCTGCACCGGCCGCACCAGTGGCTGGATCAGGAAGACGTCGCGCTCGCGGCAGTTCGCCTCCAGCTGGACTTCGAGACAGTCGTTGGCGAACCGCTGCACCTTCACGGGTTGCAGAGGAACACCGAGATGGGCGCAGATCTCTTCGGCGAGCTCGGGATGTGCGCTGCCACTGAAGACCGCGATGTCCTCGCGCAAGGACCTTCTCCGTTCACTTAACTGACGGATTACGTCCACACACTAGCTTTCACAGAGCGGAAACAGCCTGAGAGATAGCAGTATCACCTGAGATCGCTTCGAGGACGCGTCCCGCCGTCGACGGGTTGTCGAGCAGCGCGACGAGGATCGCGGCGACGTCCTGACGCGGAATGGGCCCGCGCCCGGTGGACTCGGCGATCAGGATCTCGCCGGTGCCTTCGTCGTTGGTGAGCTGCCCAGGGCGCAGGATCGTCCATTCGAGATCGCGGGCGCGCAGGTCGTCTTCGGCCGCCTTCTTGGCCTTGAGGTAGATCCGGAAATCGTCCGGGACGTCCGCGGTCTCCCATTTGTCCGCCCCCATCGAGCCGACCTGGATATGCCGCCGGACGCCCGCCCGTTCGGAGGCGGCCGCGAAGAGTTCGGCGGCCGCTCTGTCCACAGTGTCCTTGCGAGCCGTGCCGCTGCCGGGCCCGGCGCCCGCCGCGAAGACGGCGGCGTCGGCACCGTCGAGCACCTTGGCGACGGCGTCCACATCGGACTTTTCCAGGTCGAGGACGACCGCTTCGGCACCGGCCGCCTCGAGATCGGCGACGTGATCGGGGTTGCGCACGATCCCCACCGCCTGATCACCGCGGGCGGCGAGGAGCTTCTCCAGCTTCAGCGCGATCTGTCCGTGTCCACCTGCAATGACGACTCGCATGTTCGCGAGCCTAACGGGTTCAGTCGACTTCGGCAGGAAGCTCGGTTTCGCGCAGCAGCTGGTCGTAGACGACCTCGTTGACCAGGCGCGAGACCGGGTCCTCGTCGAGGATCATGCGCTCGCTGTGGCCCTCGAGGTCGAGGTCGGCCACCGCGTTGGGGTCGGCGGTGACGATGCCGAGCCCGTAGGCGCGGGCACGCGGCAGGCAGTTGCCGACGTAGTCCTCCGTCAGTACGGCTGGCGATGGGAGCACCATCGCGGCCTCGCCGTAACGCGCGAACGGGACCGCGGAGGCCATCGCGGTGCGCCAGTGCCGGGCGACCGCGAGGACGCCGATGATCTCGGCGGCCGGCGCGGGTGCGGTCGCGGCCAGCTCTGGCCATGTCCAGGTGTCGACGGTGGCGCGATCGATGACGGGCCCCATGCCCATCGCGATGCGCTCGGCGTGCACGTCGGTACGGAGCCGGGCGACCACGCAGATCTTGCGGCCGAGCACGGTGGTTTCCGGCAAGACGATGCCGTTCCAGCCGAGCAGGGCCGCCGCCTTGCGCGAAAGCTCCCCGACGCTCGCGGGCAGTTCGATCGGCGGTACCACCCGGCTCGGCAGTGACCGGCTGCGCTTCGCGCCACCGGCGACCGTCGAGCTCTCCATGTTCGGTGTAGCCGCCACGTTCCGCCTCCTTCGAACCTGGTTTCCCTAGGGCTCTTATCCCGTGCCACCTCGGTGGAAGCGGCACATGACCTGTCTAACAGGGCGGGGAGGCGGCGGCGCCGGACAACGCGAGTGGCTGCGATCGGCGGCGCCTTGTCATCGGTGACCGGTCGGTAGGCGGTCGTCGGACTTCAGTCCGACCGTGCCGCCAACCGAGTGAGGAAGAGGTAAGTGGTGTTACTCGGCGTCTCCGAACGGTCACGAGTACGGACCGACCGCCGCCGAACACCGGCGTGGCAAGAGAAGCAAAATCGTTAGACCATTCAGCCCAGTGAATACTCATTCCACAGTGGACCTTCGCGGTCAGGTCAGGAGATCGTCGCTGTGCGGAGGAGTTCTTCGACTCCCGGTGTCCGCCACTCGTCCATCACGACGATCTGCCTGTCCACAAGGAACCAGATCCGCTGGGTCACTTGCGCCTCACCGCTGCCGCCCGTCTGTCCACGAGGAACACACTGGATCGTCCACTCCTCGTAGGTCGCCGTCGTCCCGCCCACCGGTGCGGTGGTGGAAACCGTCCGGACGGCGTCACCCTTTTGGCGGAGGTCCTTCCGCCCGGCGGCGTTGCAGGCCCGGCCGCCCGCGCTGCGCCGGTAGAACTCCCCTGGCCGGTACGGCGGCTGTTCGGCGGACTGCCGGGTGTTGTCCGTGAGAAGGACGTACTTGCAGTTGAAGTACTTCTTGGGGTCCGGGCAGCTCGCGTCGACGAGCACCTTCTCCAGTCCCTGCGAAACCACGGACCAACCCTGCGGAAGATGCAGGGTCAGCGCACCCGCCGAGACGTCGGTGACCCCTTGCGCGGGTGGGGCGGACGACGTGCCTTTGACCACTTTTCCACTGGTCACACCGTCGACGAGCGCCGGGTTCAGCAGATCGGCCACCTTGTCGTAGGGCAGCGTGAAGTCCTGGACACCGCAGGCGGTGGAGAAGCCCAGGTCGGTCAGGTTGGCGGTGACCTCGACGGCCGTCGGCGTGAACGCGAGCCACACCTTCGGCTCGTCGGTGAGATCCGCCGGACGGAGAGGTCGGTACGGGAAAGTGGAGGTCGGGGCGCCGCACTGCTCCTTGCCGGGCCAGATCCGCTCGGTCAGCGCCCGCAGGCCGTCGTCGGTGAACTTCCCGGGCGCGAACAGCTCGGCGGGGGTGAGCGCCTTGCCCTCCTTGAGGTCGATCGTCACCGTGGCGCGGCCGTAACCCCAGGTCGGGTGCGGTTTGTTCACGAGGTCGTGCGTGTAGCGCACCGAGAGGTACCGCTCGTTCTGCGCGCGCACGTCGGCCTTCGTGACCAGCGTGTACGGGCCGCGTTCCGGCTCCAGCTCGGCGGCGCCGGGGCCGGTTTTGCGGTTCCAGTCGTCGATCGGCGCGGTCAGAGCGTCGTTGACCCGCTTCAGCCAGGCTTGATCGGGCGAACCGGTCACCTCCGGGTAGTCCCCGTTGTAGGCGAGGTTCGTACCGGGCACGGTCCCGGTCCGGGTCTTCATGGCGACCTTGAGCGCGACGGCCTGCTGAGTGGTCGGCGGTGATGGCGGCGGGGTGCTCGCGTCGGAGAAGACCACCACCGAGCCGACCACGGCGGCCGTCGCCGCGACGACCCCGATGGCGATCTTCAGCCCGGCCGCGATCCCGCCGGTCGACGCGGCCGCCGCGCCCGTTCCGGCGGCGGCGACCCCGGGCGCGGCCGCCGTACCGGCGCCGAGCAGGACCAACGGCGTCGCCGCGGCGAGCACGCCAGCCGCCTTCGCCAGCCGTGACCAGCCCTTGCGCTCCCATTCGTCGCCGTACCCCGCGCGGGCGACGCGTTCCAGTTCGCTGACGAACATGAGGGCGTCGACCGGTCGTTTCGACGGGTCCTTCGCCATTCCCAGCGCGACGATCTCGTGCACCGGCGGGGGTACTTCGCCGAACGGGATGGGCGCGTGTTCGTGCAGCGTGCGGAGTACTTCGGTCTGTTCGGCCTCGTACGGCCGATGCCCGGTGACGCACTGGAAGAACACGCAGGTCGCGGCGTAGACATCGGTCGCGGGAGTGGCTTGCCCGCCGGACCACTGCTCGGGCGCCATATACGCGGGCGTGCCGACGGACGGGCCTCGTTCACCCGCCAGGACGGCCGTGCCGAAGTCGACCAGTTTGCTCTCGCCGGTGTCGGCGACGAGGACGTTGGCCGGTTTGTAGTCCCGATGGACGACGTTGGCGGAGTGCGCCGCGGCCAGTCCGAGCAGCGAACCCTTCAGTACCGCAAGGGCGGCTTCGGGTTCGAGAGCGCCTTCGGCCTGGAGCACCGAACGCAGGGAGACACCGTTGATCGCTTCCATGACGATCGCCGCGCCCTGCGGCGTCTCGAAGAACTCGTACAGCTTCACGACGTGCGGGCTCGACACCCGGTGCAGCGCCAGCGCCTCCTGGCGGAACGCGTCGAGATAGGCGGGCTCGGCGGCGAAGTGGGAGAAGAGGTACTTGATCGCGACGAAGTGGCCGGTGTTGTCCTGGCGTGCGAGCACCACGCGGCCGAAGGTGCCCGTGCCCAGCTGCTCCAACTCGGTGAAGCCGGGCAATCTCCACTCGTCGTTCACGTCTTGAATGTTCACCGCCACCGCGCCTCTTCGAGGATCTTGTCGAGGCCTGGAGTGTTCCACTCGTCGACGATCACGAGCTGCGTTTTCGGCAGGAACCAGACCCGCTGGGTGACCGTACCGCCGCCAGAACACGTGAGCCGCCACTCTTCGTACGCGGCCTTCTTCGTCCCGACCGGGCGAAGCTCCTTCGTCTGGAGGACGGGCGAACCCTGGGTCTCACCGGGTGCCCCGAGGGAGTGACACGGACGCGGGCCGTTGGAGCGGTTGTACGGCTTGCCCGGTTCATACGCCGGAGTGGCCGCGTCGACGCGCGAGTTGTCGCTGAAAAGGACGTTCGAGCACTGCGACGGCTGTGTCCCGCCACCCGTGCACTGGTCCGCGGTCACCAGGTAGCGCTCGATGGGCGCGCTGGACAGCAGCGCCCACTTCTCCGGCGTGGTGATGGTGAAGGCGCCGACGTCGTCCTCTTTGACCCGTTGCCCCTGGGTGCCGCCGGACGTGAGGCCGAGCAGCTTCTTGACCCTGGGACTCAGCAGGTCGAGCAGCCGGTCGTAAGGCACGGTGACCGTCGTCGGATTGCAGGCCATCGGGTATCCGAGCACGAAGGCGGCGACGTGGAAGTCCATCCCGCTCGCCGCAGGCGCCGCCTGCACCATCGACCCGTCCTGGGTGTACGGATCCGACATCGCTCGTGCGGGAAGATGCTGTGGCTCCGATGGCGGCGTGGCGAGACACTCGCCCGGTTTGGCCGAGGCGTACATCCGGTCTTCCAACATCCGCATCCGCTCGGCGTTGCCGTCGACGTTGTCGAACAGCTGCGCTGTCGGGATCACGTCGCCGTCGGACAGATCGATCACGAGGGTCCGGGCGTCATAGGCGCCGTGATTTCCGAGCTGGACCGTTTCGACCGAGCGTTCGTAGACGACCGATATCAGCTTGTCGTCCTGACGCAGGACCTCGGCCGTGGTGGACATGTGCGGGATGTCGCCGTCGGGTTCCTTCTCCGGCGGGTTGCCCGGTGACCAGACGCTCGTGAGCCAGCCGTCGATCGGCGCCATCAGCGCCTTGTTGACCCGCTCCTCCACTGCTTTGTCCTTCAGCCCGCTGATCCGGACGTACTTTCCGTTGAAGTCGAAGCCGTTGAGTTTCTCGGTGCGGGTGAGGAGGTCGACCTTCATCGCGGCGAGAGTCGTCGTCCGAGGCGGCGCCTCGTCCTCGCTATTGGCGTTGACCACCACGACCGTGCCGACGGCGGCCGCGGTGACGGCGGCGACCGCGGCGGTCACCTTGAGGCCGAGCGCGATCCCGCCGCCGGTGGCCGCCGCGACACCGCCCGCCGCGCCGCCCGCGAGGACCGGTGCGGCGGCGGTCCCGGCGCCGAGCAGGGCCAGCGGGGACAGGGCGACCAGGACACCGGCGCCCTTGGCGAGCCAGTGCCAGCCGTTGCGCTCCCAGTCCTCGCCGTACGCCTTCCTCGCGGACGCCTCCAGTTCGGCGACGAACTCGGCCGCGCCCGACGGCCGCTGGGCGACGTCCTTCGCCATGCCGCGCGCGATGAGGTCGCGTACCGGTTCGGGAACCTCTCCGAACGGGATCGGGGCGTATTCGTGCAGCGTGCGCAGCACTTCGGTCTGTTCGGCCTCGTACGGCCGATGACCGGCGACGCACTGGAAGAACACGCAGGTCGCGGCGTAGACATCGGTCGCGGGCGTGGCGATGCCGCCTGCCCACTGCTCGGGCGCCATGTACGCGGGCGTGCCCGCGGCGACACCGGTCTGCCCGGCGAGCACGGCGATACCGAAGTCGACGAGCTTGCTCTGCCCCTCACGGGTGACCAGGACGTTGGCCGGTTTGTAGTCGCGGTGGACGGTGCCCGCGGCGTGGGCGCCGGCGAGACCGAGCAGCGAGCCCTTCAGGATGGCCAGCGCGGCTTCGGGTTCGAGCTTCTCCTGGCGGCCGAGGAGCTCTTTCAGCGAGATTCCGTGAACGGCTTCCATGATGATGGCGGCCCCCTGCGGGGTCTCCACGAACTGGTGCAGACGGGCGATGTGGGGCCCCGAAACGCGGCTCAGGATCTGCGCCTCATGGCGGAACTCGGCCAGGCGCCGCGGGTCTGCCGCGAACCTCGCGTACAGGTATTTGATGGCCACGACCTGGGCGGATTCATCGTGCCGGGCCAGTACGACCCGCCCGAATCCACCTTCGCCGAGCGACCCCATCTCGGTGAAACCCGGCAAGGCCCAGTCGTCCACAGATTCCTCCGCGATTCCCGATCGTGTCCCCTTGGAGGTGAGCTGCGCCGCAGCGGTTCCCTGCCTTCCGGGTTTAGGGTTACCAGTCGGTCACTTAGCCCGTTGCGATGGAGGAACGATGCGTTCGCCGAAGGATTTCTTCGCCCCGCTCGCGGTAGGGGCGCCGGAACCGCTCCGCCAGATCCCCGTGCCTCCTTCGCGGATGATCCACTTCTTCGACCCCGGTAACGAGAAAATGGCCGCCAAGGTCCCGGATCTCGCCAAGAAGGTCGACGTCCTGCTCGGGAACCTCGAGGACGCCGTGCGCGCCGACCGCAAGGAGGCCGCGCGGAACGGGCTCGTCTCCATCGCGAAGTCGACCGACTTCGGCAAGGCGCAGCTGTGGACCCGCGTCAACAGCCTCGACTCGCCGTGGGTGCTCGACGACCTGATCACGCTGGTCACCGAGATCGGCGACAAACTCGACGTGATCATGGTGCCGAAGGTGGAGGGCGCGCAGGACATCCACTACGTCGACAGGCTGCTCGCGCAGCTCGAAGCGCGGGCGGGGCTGACGAAACCGCTGCTGGTGCACGCGATCCTCGAGACCGCCAGCGGCGTCGCGAACGTCGAGGAGATCGCCGGCGCGAGCCCCCGGATGCAGGGCATCTCACTCGGCCCGGCCGACCTCGCCGCGAGCCGCCGGATGAAGACCACCCGAGTGGGTGGCGGGCACCCCGGTTACCTGGTGCGCACGGACCCGACCGGCGAAGACCTGAATGAGGGACGCACGACATACCAGCAGGATCTCTGGCACTACACCGTCGCGCGGATGGTCGACGCCTGCGCGGCGAACGGGATCTTGCCGTACTACGGGCCGTTCGGCGACATCCGCGACGTCGTGGCCTGCGAAGACCAGTTCCGCAACGCGTTCCTCCTCGGCTGTGTGGGCGCCTGGAGCCTGCACCCGGTGCAGATCGACATCGCCAAGAAGGTGTTCTCGCCCGCTCCCGAGGACGTCGCCTGGGCACGGCGCGTGATCGCCGCGATGGGTGACGGCACCGGCGCGGTGATGATCGACGGCAAGATGCAGGACGACGCCTCGGTGAAGCAGTGCCGGGTGGTCGCCGAACTCGCCGACGCCCTGGCCGCCGACGACCCCGAACTCGCCGCCGCGTACGACGCCGCCAGCAGTGTTTGACCTCGCGCGACCCGAAAAGATCAGGAGGCTTCCGCATGAATCCCCGGCGTTCCGTCCTCTACATGCCCGGCGCGAACGAAAGAGCGCTCGAAAAGGCCAAGACGCTGGACGCGGACGGGCTCATCCTCGACCTCGAAGACGCCGTCGCGCCCGACGCGAAGGAGGCCGCACGTGAACGCGTTTGCGCCGCCGCGTCGTCGAAGGAATACGGCTCGCGCGAGGTGACCATCCGCGTCAATGGCCTCGACACCGAATGGCACGACGCCGATCTCCGTGCCGCCGCGCAGGCGGGCCCGGCCGCGATCGTGGTGCCGAAGGTGAACTCCGCCGCCGAAGTGCACAACATCGAGCGCGCGCTGGAACTCGGCGGCGCGCCGGACCACACGAAGATCTGGGCGATGGTCGAAACCCCGGTCGCGATGCTGCACGCCGAGGAGATCGCCTCGGCGTCCGAGCGGCTGACCGTGCTGGTCATGGGCACGAACGACCTGGCGAAGGAACTGCACGCCGAGTTCGTCCCCGGCCGCGCGCCGCTGCTGGGCGGGCTTTCGCTCGCGCTGCTGGCCGCACGCGCGACCGGCAAGGCGATCCTCGACGGCGTCTACAACGACGTGAAAGACCTCGAAGGCTTCGAAGCGGAATGCCTGCAGGGACGCCAGTTCGGCTTCGACGGCAAAACGCTGATCCACCCGGCGCAGCTGGAGCCGTGCAACCGGATCTTCGCGCCGTCCGAGGAGGAGATCGCGCGGTCACGCAGGATCATCTCGGCGTTCGAGGAGGCGCAGGCGGCCGGGCAGGGCGTCGTGACCGTGGACGGGCGGATGATCGAGAACCTGCACGTGGAGAACGCGCGACGGATCCTGGCGCTGGCCGAGGCGATCGGCGGCTGACGCATGCAGTCCTCTGGATGCGGTAGTTGCGCGCGCAAGTACCGCAAGCAGGTGCCGAATCGCGCAGTGGGGTGACTTGCACGAACCGGCGAATCGTCATCTTTTCCAGACGATTGCCTAAGCTGTGCGCATGACCCAACAGCGGCTGACGTCGATCGAGATCGAAGGGTTCACTTCGATCCGTTCGGCGCGCGTCGAACTGGGCGCGATGAACGTGCTCATCGGCGCGAACGGCGCGGGCAAGAGCAACTTCGTCCAAGCCTTCGAGCTGTTGGGCAGGATCAGCGAAGACCTGTTGAACCTGTTCGTGGGGCGCAACGGCGGCGCGTCGGCGCTGATCAACGACGCCGCGGACACCTCGCGGATCAGCCTCAAACTGGAGGCACCGCCCAACAGCTACCAGGCCCATCTGGCGGCGGCCCCCGGCGAAGAACTGATCTTCGACGAAGAAGTGATTTCGTACCACGGTCCCGGCCACGATCAGCCCTGGACGAGATCGATCGGACGTGGGCACCGGGAAAGCCGCCTCAACGACGTCGTCGAGGAACGCGGCAGCAACTCGGTGGCTTCACACATCACCGAGTTGCTTCAAGGCTGCCGCGTCTATCACTTCCACGACACCAGCGTCGACGCGCCGGTGAAGCGCCTTTCTCCGACCGCGGACAATCTGGCCCTGCGCGCGGATGCGGGCAACATCGCCGCGGTCCTGCTACGGCTCCGGGAAAGCGAAGACCGGGCGGACAAGGTCGCGTATCGCCGGATCGTCGGCGCGATCCGGCTGGTCGCCCCGTTCTTTCGCGACTTCGTCCTCCAGCCGGACAGCACCGACCGCATTTTGCTTCGCTGGCGTCGGCAGGGTTCGGACACGATCTTCTCGGCGAACCAGATGTCGGACGGAACACTGCGTTTCGTCTGTTTGGCCACGCTGTTGCTCCAGCCGGAACTTCCCGCGCTCGTCGTGCTCGACGAACCCGAACTCGGGTTGCATCCGGTCGCCATCGTCCAGCTCGCGGACATGCTGCGCCTGGCGTCGACCCACAGCCAGGTCCTGATCGCGACCCAATCGGTGACGCTGATGAACCAGTTCTCCGCCGAAGACCTGATCGTCGTCGAGCAGCGAAACGGCGATTCGGTCTTCACCCGGCCCAACAAGGCGGCGTTGGAAACCTGGCTCGACGAATACTCGCTCGGCGAACTCTGGGAGAAGAACATCATCGGCGGACAGCCAGGATCTATGGGCAGCGTTCTCGATGCCTGAGCGGAAACGTCTGCATCTGCTGGTGGAAGGGCAGACGGAGGCGACCGTGGTCCGGGACCTGCTTTCCGCTCACTTCCAGCGGCAAGGCTGGTTCGTCACCTATTCGACTGTCCGCACGCATACGTCGTCCGTCACCTACCGTGGCGGCGTCACGTCGTGGCCGAAGTTGCAGCGGGAGATCAAAGAACTTCTCGCCAGCCCGCGTCTCACCGTGCTGACGACTCTGTTCGATTACTACGGCTTCCCTTCGGACGCGCCGGGTATGGGGACACGTCCGGCAGGCGCCGCCACCGGCAAGGTCGAGCACGTCGAGCAGGCGCTCGGGACGGCCATCGGCGATCACAGATTCGTTCCCCATCTCGTCCAGCACGAACTGGAATCGTGGGTGTTCGCCGCCGGTGACCAGCTCGCTTTCCTTCGCGACGATCCCGCGGTCGCCGAGCGGATCGAACAGGACTGTGCCGAAGCCGGCGGGCCGGAACTCGTCAACGACGACCCGAAGAACGCGCCTTCGAAGCGACTGGCCAGGTACTGCCCTGGCTACGTGAAAACCCTCGAAGGGCCCTTGGCGATCGCCGATCTTGGCATAGATGGTCTCAGCGCACGATGTCCGCACTTCGCCGCCTGGCTGGCCGAGCTCGACTCCAGGGTCTGACGCATTTCGTCCTCTGGATGCGGTAGTTGCGTGCGCAAGGACCGCATTCAGGGGACTAAATGCGTGGGTGGTCAGGGCCAAGGGCGCGGAGTGGAGCGCAGGGTTTCGTAGGCGGCAGCGGCGCGAAGGACGTCGAGGTCGGCGAAGCGGCGGCCGCTGATCTGGAGGCCGATCGGCTGGTCGTCGCTCGTGTAGCCGCAGTTGATCGAGACCGCGGGCTGCCCGGACATGTTGTACGGCACGGTGAACGCGACGTGCTCGAACGGGCGGCGCGGGTCGTTGGTCGGCGAGGGCCAGTCGGCGGGTGGGGCCGAGACCGGGCAGGTCGGCGACAGGACGACGTCGAAGCGTTCGGTCGCGCGCAGGGTCGCGACGGCGATGGCGTCGATCTGCGCGAAACCGCGATAGGCGTCGACACCGCTGACGTCGGCGCCGCCTGCGGCCCAGTCGGCGATGTACGGCAGGACCTTCGCGCGGCGCTCCTCGGGCAGCGCCGACATGTCCGACCAGGCGCGGACGCGCCAGAAGGTGTCGAGTCCGTCGAGCATTTCGCGGCGCAGGAACGGCGAAACCGGCTCGACGACCGCACCCGCGGCCTCGAACAGCCGCGCGGCTTCGGTGACGGCGGCGATCGTCTCCGGCAGCACCGGGAGTCCGACACCCGGGTCGAGATGGAGCCCGATCCGCAGGCCCTTGACCTCGGCCGAAAGCGACGCCCAGTCAAGTGAGGACGGCGGAAGCGAGAGATGATCACGACCGTCCACACCGGACAGAACGCTCATCAGCAGCGCGGTGTCGGCCACGGTCCGCGTCATGGGCCCGGCGACGCGGCCGAGGAACGGCGGATCCACCGGTACCCGGCCGAAACTCGGCTTCAGCCCGACCAGTCCGCACCAGCCGGCGGGCAGCCGGATCGAGCCGCCGATGTCGGTGCCGACGTGCAGTGGGCCGTAACCGGCGGCGGCCGCCGAACCGGCACCGGCGCTGGAGCCGCCGGGCGTGCGCGTGGTGTCCCACGGATTCCGCGACGCGGTGTGGAAACTCGACAGCCCGGAGGTCAGCATCCCGTAGTCCGGCATGGTCGTCTTGCCCAGCAGGACACCGCCCGACTCCCGCACGCGAGCGCCCGCCGGGGCGTCTTCGGGCGCGGGTGCGAGCGAGGTGGCGGCCGTGCCGAGCGGGACCGGTGTGCCGCGGGTCGCGATGTTCTCCTTGAGCGTCAGCGGAACGCCGTCGATCGGGCCGAGCGGTTCCCCGGCGTGCCAGCGACTTTCGGACGCCTTCGCGTCTTCACGTGCGCCCCTCGGGTCGTACGCGTAGAGCGCGTGCAGTTCGGGTTCGCGCGCCTCGACACGAGCGAGGACCGCTTCGGTGACCTCGACCGGCGACAGCGTCTTCGCGCGATACCGCGCGACCAGTTCGACGGCGGTCAGATCGGGCAACTCCGGCACGGCAACACTCCTTACGTCGCGGGCGGTTCGAAGCGGCCGTCGACCGCGGTCCAGCCGCCGTCCACCGCCAGCACGGAGCCGGTGACGAACGACGACGCGTCCGACGCCAGGTAGACGACAGCGCCCGCGAGTTCGTCCGGACGCGCCCATCGGCCGAGCGCACCCTTCGTCGCGTACGCGTCGTACCAGCCCGGATTCGCTTTGATCTGCGCTGTCAGCGGGGTCTCGACGACACCGGGCGCGATCGCGTTGACCCGCACCCCCGCCGGGCCGAACTCCGCCGCCGCCGTGCGGAACAGCTGCACCAATCCGGCTTTCGTCGCCGCGTACGGACCTTGACCAGGCTCGACGGTGGTGCCGCGGATCGACGAGAACCCGATGACGCTCCCCCGCCCGCGCTCGACCATCCCTGCGCCGAAAGCGCGGACGACTTCGAAGGTCGCGCCGAGGTTCAGCGCGATCACCCGGTCGAATTCCTCGCGCGTGTACTCCAGCAGCCGTTTGCGCACGTTGGTCGCGGCGGTCAACACGACGACGTCGATCTCGCCGAGTTCCTCAGCCGCTCGCGCGGCCGCACCGGGCTCGAGCAGGTCGATCTCGTACGCCTCGCCCGCGCCGGTCTCCTTGGCGGCCGCGACATCGCGGTCCGCGACGATCACCTCGGCGCCGTGCGCGGCCAGTGCTTTCGCGGACTCGCGGCCGATTCCGCTGCCACCACCGAGGACGACGGCCCGGCGTCCATCGAGCCTGAACAGGTTTTCGTAATTCACGGGCGCAGCACCGCCATCCTCGTCACAGTCAGTTCTTCGACCGCGAATCGCGGCCCTTCCCGCCCGATCCCGGAGTCCTTCACCCCGCCGTACGGCATGGTGTCGGATCGGAAACCGGGCACCTCGTTGACCACCACGCCGCCGACCTCGAGTTCGTCGAGCGCGCGGAACGCCGTCTTCAAAGAGGTACTGAACACCGAGGCGTGCAGGCCGTAGCGCGACGCGTTGACGGCCTCGAATGCTTCGTCCACGGAGGACACAGTGCGGATACAGACCACAGGGCCGAAGATCTCCTCGTCCCAGCATTCGAGGCCATCGGGCACGTCGAGCAGCACGGTCGGCCGGATCACCGTGCCCTCGACACCGCCGCCGGCCAGCCGCGCACCGGCCGAAGTCGCTTTGTCGACCCACTCCTGAACGCGCCGAGTGGATCCCGGGTCGATCAGTGCGGAGACTCGCGTCTTCTCGTCTCGCGGATCACCGGTGACGACCTCGCCGAGCCGCGCCAGCACGCGTTCGATGAATTCCTCGGCGACCGCGTCGACGACCAGCACCCGCTGCACCGAGATGCAGGCCTGCCCGGACGCGTAGAACCCGCCGCGCAGCACGGCGTCCGCGGCCGCGTCGAGGTCCGCGTCCTCCGCGACCACCAGCGCCGCGTTGGAACCCAGCTCCAGCAGCGTCTTCGTGGGCGCGGCGTCGCGGGCGATCCGGTGTCCGACCAGCGCGGATCCGGTGAAAGACACCGCACCGGCGCGCCGGTCCGTGACCAGCGCCGAGCCGACGGCCGCGTCGCCGGTGACCAGCTGGACCATCGCGGGCAGATCGGTCAGCGAGCGCACGAGGTGGACCAGCCACAATGTCGCCAGCGGCGTCTGCGGCGCGGGTTTCACCACCACCGGGCAGCCCGCGGCGATGGCGGGCGCGATCTTGTGCGAAGCCAGGAGCAGCGGATAGTTGAACCCGGCGATGCCGACCACGACACCGATCGGCTTGCGTTTCCAGAACCCGACCAGCCCGTCCCCGGACGGCAGCAGGTCGAGCGGGACGGTCTCGCCGTGCAGCCGCGAAACCTCCTCCGCGGCGGCCTGCCAGGTGACGATCGTCCGCGCGACCTCGACGCGACAATCGACCAGCGGCTTGCCGGTCTCCAGCACCAGAAGCTGCTCGAATTCGGAACGCCGGGCTTCCAAAGCGGCGGCGACATCGTTCAGGAGCGAACGCCGGGTACGCGACGGCAGGGCCGCGACCTGCTTGAACACCGCGACCGCCTCGTCGATCGCGCGCGTCGCCAGCTCCGGCGTCCCGACCGGCGCGCGGCCGATCTCACTCCCGTCGTACGGGAAAACGACCGGTTCCGTGTCCACAGTGGACACCCAGACGTCGCCGATCGGCAGCCCCTCCGGATACTCAGCCATCGTCCCCTCCCCGCAACCGCGCCAGTTCGGCCCGCAGATTCGGCGCGGCCGCCAGCAGTTCCCTGGTGTACTCGTGTTCCGGCGCGTCGTAGACCTGGTCGACGTCACCGATCTCGACGATCTCCCCGCGCCGCATCACCGCGACCCGGTCGCAGACGTGCCGCACCACGCCGAGGTCGTGCGAAACGAAGATCAGTGTCAGCGAGTACAGCTCGACCAGCGACGCGAGCAGGTCGAGGATCTGCTTCCGCACCGAGACGTCGAGCGCGCTGACCGGTTCGTCCGCGATGAGCACGCTCGGGTTCGGCGCGAGCGCCCGCGCGATCGAGATGCGCTGCCGTTGCCCGCCGGAGAATTGGTGCGGATAGCGGTCGGCGGCGTCAGAAGGCAAGCCGACGGCCTTCAACAGTTCCGAGACCCGTGCGGGATCCCGTCGGCCCAACGGTTCGGAGATGATGTCGCGCACCCGCATCCGCGGATCGAGCGAACCCATCGGATCCTGGAAGACGATCTGCAGTTCCGACCGCAGGAAGCCGAGTCCGCGCTCCGGCAACGTGTCGATGCGCTTGCCCTGGAACGAAACACTGCCCGCCGTCGGCTTGTCCAGGGCGGCCAGCAATCTGACCAAGGTGGACTTTCCCGAACCCGACTCGCCGACGATGCCGAACCGCTGACCGGCCTCGACGTCGAACGAGACTCCGCGCAGCGCATGGACATCGCGCCGGGTGTAGCGGCGTTCCAAATCTCTCACCGAGATCATCATCGGCTCGCCTCCAGATCCGAAGCGGCCAACAGCTTCTTCGTGTACTCGTGCCTCGGTGACGTGAGAACCTCGCGTGTGGTGCCGGATTCGACGATCTCGCCGTCCAGCATCACCAGCACCCGCTCGCACACCGACGCCACGACGGCGAGGTCGTGCGTGATGAACAGCAGCGCGCTCTCCCGTTCCCGGACGCCGTCGAGGATCAGTTCGAGGATCTGCGCCTGCACGGTGACGTCCAGTGCCGTCGTCGGCTCGTCGCAGATCAGCAGCTTCGGGTCGTTGGCCAGCGCGATCGCGAGCACGACGCGTTGCCGCTGCCCACCGGACAGTTGATGTGGATACGCGCGGAAGGTGCCGGGCAACCCGACGGAATCCAGCAATGCCTCGGCCGCCTCGCGATGTTTCCCGCCGTTTCGATGGATCCGCATCGGTTCGGCCACCTGTGCGCCGACCCGCATCGCCGGGTTCAGCGCGGTCATCGGTTCCTGGAACACCATCGACAGTTCGTTGCCGCGCAACCGCGACAGTTCCTTCTCCGGCGCGCCCAGCAGCTCGCGGCCGTCGAGTTTCACCGACCCGGAGGCGGCGAGTTCCTCGGGCAGCAACCCCATGATCGACAACGCGGTCAAGGACTTCCCGGAACCCGACTCGCCGATCAGCCCGACACGCTCACCGCGCGCGATGTCGAACGAGACGCCGCGAACCAGGCCGCCGATCCCGAGGCCGTGGACTTCCAGTGTCATAGCCGCGCCGCCAATCGGGGGTCGAGGCGGTCGCGGAGGCCGTCACCGAGCAGGTTGAAACCGAGGACGGCGATGGCGATCGCGACGCCGGGCACGAGCGCGAGCCGCGGGTGCAGGGTCAGGAAAACCTGGGATTCCTGCAGCATCCGGCCCCACGAGGGGGTCGGTGGCCGCGTGCCGAAGCCGAGGAACGACAACGCCGCTTCCGCGAGCACGGCGATCGCGAACGACACCGACGCCTGCACGATCAGCAGTCCGGAGATGTTCGGCAGCACGTGCCGCGCCGCGATGTTCAGCCGCGACCGGCCCGCCGACCGCGCGGCCAGCACGAACTCGCTGCTCATCACCTGCAGCGTTCCCGAACGCGCGATCCGCGCGAACGACGGGATGGTCGCGATGCCGATCGCCACCATCGCGGTCAGCGTGTCCGCCCCGAACACCGCGCCGAACATGATCGCCAGCAGCAACGCCGGGAACGCGAGCACGAGATCGTTGACCCGCATGACGAACTCGCCGAGCCAGCGTGAGGACATCCCGGCGAGGATGCCCAGCGGCGTCCCGATCAGGGCGGCGATCCCGACCGCGACCACGCCGACGTAGAGCGTCGTCCGCGCGCCGACCATCAGCTGGCTGAGCACGTCGCGGCCGAAACTGTCGGTGCCGAAGAGGTTCGAGCCGCTGAAGTCGTGCAGCCGGTTGGCCGCGTCGACCTTCGCCGGGTCGAACGGCGTCCACACGAAGGAAAGCAGCGCGGCGAAGACGATCAGAGCGACCAGGACGCCGCCGATCAGGAGACCGCGGTTACGCATCAGGAACCCCGCAATCTCGGGTCGAGCACCGTGTAGAGGACGTCGACCACGAAGTTCACCAGCAGCACGCCGACCACCAGGACCAGCACGATCCCCTGCACGGACAACAGATCCCGCGACGCCACCGAGTCGAGCAGCATGCTGCCCAGTCCCGGCAGGACGAACACGCGCTCGACGACGACGGCGCCGATCAGCAGTGTCGCCAGTTGCAGGCCGAGCACCGTCACCACCGGCACGGCGGCGTTGCGGAGTCCGTGGCGGAACAGCGCTTGGAACGGCCTCAGCCCTTTGGACCGCGCCGTGCGCAGGTAGTCCTGTCCGAGCGTGTCGAGCACGGCGGACCGGACATAGCGCGTGAGCACCGCGCCCTGCACGAGCCCCAGCGACAGCGCGGGCAGGACGAGACCGCGGAGGAATTCGGCGGGATCCTGCACCGGGGGCGTCCAGCCGCCGGAGGGCAGCCAGCGCAATTGCACCGCGAAGATCTGGACCAGGATGATGCCGGCGAGGAACGCGGGGATCGCGACGCCGATCTGCGACAGCCCGGAAACCGCGGTGCCGTCGGCCTTCCGGTGCCGCACCGCGGCGAACGTCCCGGCCGGGACGGCGATCAGCAACGCCACCAGCATCCCGGCCCCGACCAGCCACAACGTCACGCCGAGCCGGTCGGTCAGCGCGGGCCCGATCTCCTCGCGGGTGATGTACGAGCGGCCGAAGTCGCCGTGCAGGACACCGCCGATCCAGTCGAAGTACTGCGTCGCGAGCGGCCGGTCGATGCCGAATTCGGCGCGGGTCTTCGCGACCAGTTCCGGTGTCGCGTTGACACCGAGCGCGACCTGGGCCGGATCGCCCGGCAGCACGGCCATGAACAGGAACACCACGATGGACGCGACCAGCACTCCGGCCAGGAGGATCGCCACACGGCGCACGATCTTGACCGTCATCGCGGCGCCAATCCCGTGAGATCGAAGGACTCGCTGACCTGGTTGCGGACGAACCCGGTCACCTTGTTCTTCGCCACGATCACGTTGGGGAACAGGAAGAGCCAGTCCGCGGCGGCGTCTTCGGACAACCGCCGGGCGACCTGGCGCATCGCGTCGATCTGCTCCTGGGGCGTTCCGGCGTCGGCCTTCGCCAGCTCCTGCCGGACGGGCTCGCCGTCGTAACCCCAGTAGTACTTCGGCCTGCCGAAGGTGACGATGTCGCGCGCCTCGACATGTTGGATGATCGAGAGGTCGTAGTCGTGGTCGGTGAAGACCTGCTTGAGCCACACCGCCGGGAAGTCCAGCGGCTCGATCGTCACCGTGACCCCGACGTCCGCCAGCTGCGACGCCACCACCTGCGCGGCCGACACCGCGTACGGGAGATTCGGGATCCGCAACCGCAGCGCCGGATTCGGCTGTCCGGCCTCGGCGAGCAGCGCTTTCGCCTTCGCGGGATCGAACGGATACGCGTTCGACAGGTCCTCGTACCAGGGATCCGTCGGCGGGACCATGCTGCCGATGAGCGTGCCGCGGCCTGCCCAAGCGGTGTCCAGTAACGCCTTCCGGTCGATGGCGTACGACAGAGCGCGCCGTACGCGGACGTCGTTCAGCGGTGGGCGCGCGTTGTTGAACGCGAGCGTGACCTCGCTGTTCGTCGTGCCTTCGATGACGGTGAACCGGTCGTCGCTCTGGAACTGCGGGATCGAATCCGGCACGGTGATCGCGGAGATGACGTCGATCCCGTTGCTGAGCAAGGCGTTGTTGAGCGCCGTCGGATCCTTGATGTACTTGAGGACCACGGTCGAGTAGGCCGGTTTCGCGCCCCAGTACGCGGGATTCTGCTTGAGCACGATGGAATCCCCGCGCCGTCGCGAGGACACCGTGTACGGCCCGGTGCCGATGGGTTTGTTCGCCAGATCAGCGACACCGGTGGGGCTGAACATCGCGCCGAGACGGCTGGTGAGGCTGAACAGCCAGCCGTTGCTGGGCTTCGTGAGCACGACCCGCGCGTGGTCCGGCGCCACGACGTCGACCCGGTCGACGACGTCCATTGTGGACTTGATCGAGACGGTCCAGTCGGTTTTGACCCGCATCAGCGAGAACTTGACGTCCTCGGCGGTGAACGGCGCCCCGTTGCCGAACCTCACGTTCTTCCGCAGCTTGAAGTCGTAGGTCTTGCGATCTTCCGAGACCGTCCACGATTCGGCCAGCAACGGCACGATCTTCGCGTCCGCGTCGAGTTTCACCAGACCTTCGTAGACGTTGTAGAGCAAGGCCTGCGGGATGGCGGCTCCGTCGGTGCGGGTGAAGTCGAAGTTCGCGGGTTCGGCGGTGTACCCGATGGCGAGCGTGCCGGGATCCTTGGCGACCGTGGCACTCGAACCGGCGGAGCAGCCGGAGGTCACCAGCAGCGCTGTCAACGCTGTCAACGCTGCGGATTTCCTTAGGGCTTTCATCCTGCCCCCTGACCGGTAGACTGGTCTGACCAGTAAACCAGACGAGACGGCAGGGTCAAGATGGAATTCGAGCCGGTCGCCCCTGTCCGCGCGTACCAGCGCGTCGTAGAACAGATCGAGGAAGCCGTGTTCAGCGGCCGGATCAAACCCGGCGACCGGCTGCCGAGCGAACGCGAGCTGATGGTCCAGTTCGACGTCGGCCGCTCGACCGTGCGCGAGGCGCTGCGGGTGCTGCAAGCAGCGGAAATGATCCGCTCACGGCCCGGCGATCCACGCGGCCCGGAAGTCCTCGCCGCCTCTCCCGCCGCGTTGCACCGGTCGATGCACCGGCTCGCGCGGGCCGACCACCTCGGGCTGTCCGAACTCCTGCAGTTCCGCATGATCCTCGACGGTTCCGCACATCTGCTCGCCGCGCAGCTCAGGACCGAGGACCATCTCGCCGAGTTGGACACGGCACTGGAGGCGATGCGCACGGGCGTCTCGAAGGGGTTCGCCGAATTCAGCCACGCGGACGTCGCGTTCCACGAGGCCATCGCCCGCGCGACGGGGAATCCGCTGCTGGTGATCAGCGGCGAGGTCGTCCGCGGTGTCGTGCTGGAACTCATCGAGGACAAGCTGGAGCACGCCGACGACCGGACCGCGTTGATGGGCAAGTGGCTGGCGCATCACGAAGAGGTGCTGGGAGCGATCAGGGACTCAGACGGCGAGCGCGCGTCGCGGCTGGCGAAGCAGGCGCTTTACGACAACTACGCCGAGTACGTCCCCGAAGAGCAACGTCGTCTCTTGCGGCCGTTGCTCGCTTGACCCACCCCTACACTCGCTCAGGTGGGGGTTACCAAGCGGCCTTCGACGGCCCGCCAAGGTGTCGGTCTCGCGTTGTCCGGCGGCGGCTATCGCGCGATGTTGTTCCACACCGGAGCCCTGTGGCGGCTCAACGAACTCGGCTGGCTGTCGAAGATCTCGACGTTCTCCAGTGTCTCGGGCGGTTCGATCGCCGCGGGCGTCCTCGCACACGCGTGGTCGGACCTGAACTTCGAAAACGGGATCGCGGAGAACTTCCACGACAAGGTCGTCGTCCCGGTCCGGAGCCTGGCACGCACGCGGCTCGACATCCCGGTCACCTTGCTCGCCATGGCCGTTCCGTGGCGGAGCGCCGGCGAGGAACTCGCGCGGGTGTACGCGAAACACCTGTTCGGCGACTGCTGTCTCAAGGATCTGGACCCCGCCGGTCCGCAGTTCGTCTTCACCGCGACGAACCTTCAGGACGGCGCGCTGTGGTGGTTCTTCCGGCAGAACGGACCGCACGGGAACATCCCGCTCGCGACCGCGGTGGCCGCGTCTTCGGCCTTCCCGCCGATGCTTTCGCCCGTGGTGATCCGCGACCCGCATTCGGACGAGCGGAAACGCAAGATCGTGCTGAGCGACGCCGGCGTCTACGACAACCTCGGCCTGGATCCGGTCGAGGGGCACGCGACGGTGCTGGTCAGCGACGCGGGCAAGCGGATGAAGGTCAAGCGCAGGGTCAAACGCGACTGGGGGCGGCAACTGCTGCGTGTCCTCGACGTGATCGACAACCAGGTGCGCGAGCTGCGGCGGGGTGCGCTGCTGAAGTCCTATGTGGAGCAGGATTTCACGGGTGCCTACTGGGGGGCTTACGTCGATCTCGAGAATTTCGAGCTCGGCGATTCGTTGAAGGCGCCTGTCGATCTCACGCACAAGCTGGCGGAAACCCCGACGCGCCTGACGAAACAGCCCGAAGTGCTGCAGGAGCGGTTGATCAACTGGGGTTACGCGGCCTGTGACGCGGGGATGCGGAAGTGGGTCGATCCCGAGGCGGTGGCTCCGGGCGGGTTCCCGTTCCCTGGCGCCGGGTTGGGCTGAAAGCGTCCTTCACCGCGTCAGATGCGACGAAAGCGTCCTTCACCGCATCGGATGCGGTGAAGGACGCTTTCAGCTCACGTCAGGCGACCAGGTTCGCGTAGACGATGATGTTGTCCTTGTAGCTGTGCTCTTCCTTGTCGAAGACACCGCCACAGGTGATCAGCCGCAACTGCGGCTTGTCCGTGTTGCCGTAGACCGCGTCCTCGGGGAACTGGTCCTTGGGGACCTGGTCCTTCTTTTCGACCACGAACTTCAGGCTCTTGCCGTCACTGCGGTCGACGAGCACCTCGTCACCCGGATTGACATCCTTGAGCTTGTAGAAGATGCCCGGCTGCTTGTTGCCGTCGACGTGCCCGAGCACGATCGCCGGACCGACGTCGCCGGGAACCGGCGAAAGCTGGTACCAGGCGGCCTGCATCGGCTTCTTCGCCGAGGGGACGGCCATCTTGCCGTCCTTGTTGATCGCGACCGCGATCAGGTTCGACTCCGCGCCGATCTTGGGGATCTTCACGTTCGTCGGCCGGACGCCATCGAACGGCTTCGTGACCGGAACGGTCGATTCCGCCGGGGCCTGCTGTGCCGCGGGCGCCGGTTCCTCGGAACCGCAACCGGTCAGCGCGAGGGAAAGGATCAGGGTGGCCGCGACCGCGCGGCCACCCCGCCTCAGGAACTTGGTCGACATCGATCAGGCCGCGGTGGCGCCGAAACCGGTCTCGATGCCGCCCTTGGGGGCGTACTTGACCTGCTTCTCCGGCTTGCCCGGGGTGGCCGCGCCGCCGCCGATGGGCGCCTCGAACTCGATGTCACCCTTGCCGGCCTTGCCGTCGCAGGTCCAGGTGAAGGTGCTCGAGTTGCCCTTGAAGGACTTCTTGACCTTCACGATGTAGACCCAGTAACGACCGTCGTCCTCGGCCTGGTTGCTGTACAGCGTGTCGAAGTCCGGCGCCGAAACGTTCGACGGCTCGCCCGACTCGCAGGCGATGACCAGCGCGCCGACACCGTTCTCGCCGACGTAGCCCGCGCCGACGTTGTCGACGTAGGGCTCCTCCGGCGGGGTGGTCGGCTTCTCCGAGGTGGAGGTCGGCGACGGCTTGCCGGAAGTCGGCTTGCCGCTGCTGGTCGGCGTCGGCTGCTGCGAGGACGACGAGGCCGGGGCGCTCGACTCCGGCGGAGCCGACGTCACCTTGCCGCCCGTCCACGAAGGCGAGGGCGCCGTGGTGGGCGTCTCGCTCGTCGGCGCGGGAGGCGTGGTCGTCGTTTCGTCCTGCGCCATCGCGACCGGCGTCACGGCCAGCGAGATGACGGCGCCGGCCAGCACCGCGCCCGCGAGGCGGCCCAACGTCTTCTTCAAAGTGATCTCCCAGTGAAAAGCATCGCAACGCACAGTGACCCCCACTGTGCGACCACCCGGGGGAATCCCACGTTCGGGTGACAGCGTGATACTGCCGGAAAAGCACAGGTGGGTTGTAGCGAATAGGCAGTGACAAAAACCACCGGGAAAACCGGTAACGGCACGGTGCCCCGACCCGATACAAGGGCCCGAAAGTCGCTCAGCAGAGGGAAAATCTCGCGGCGACGAAGGAATGTTAACACCCGGACGGCCGGAACGGTCGTCATGCGGAAGTGTTTTTTCCTCTTCCGTCGCACGGCGCGAAAACGACGGTTTTTCTGGGCGAACCTGTGTCTCACGGTGGCGGCTCGAACCGTTGTTGCCGGCCGGTTCACACGTTCGGGGTACCCGCCTGTGAAGTATTGACCATTTGGAGACGAAAACGGGTGCCCGGCAACCCGAAGGTCACGATCAGAACACCAGGAACAGGGCCACGGCGAGGGAGAGGGCTCCGAGGAGGCCGGCGACGAACAGCCAGGGCTTCGGCGACGTCCGCTTCCGCACCGCACGACCGCCGCCCACCACCGCGATCAGGAGGCCGAGGCCGAACCCGATCCCGGGGATGAAGGTGGCGAGGGTCCGGTTCTCCGCGTCGCACGCCCAAACCTCGTCACTCGGGCAGGGCGTCGCCGCGAGTTCGGCCAGCAAACCCGCCGCGACGATCGCGAGGAAGCCGAGCACCAGGAGCCAGAACAGGCCCCACAGCCATTGACCGAGCCGCCGAGGCGGTTTCGTCTCCTCCACGCGTCCAGGTTAAGACCTGGTCTCAAAACTCGGCGTGTCGCTAGGTGAACCAACGGCCCGCCCCTGGCTCCGCACCGCCCGCCTGTGGGCCCGGCCCGACGGGCCGGAGGTCTGTCAGAGAGACTGGGGGCCAGTGCCCGCCCTCCCGACCTGGAGCCTTTTATGCCGCAAGGGACCGTCCGTTGGTTCGACGCCGAACGGGGTTTCGGCTTCCTCGCGCCCGAGGACGGCTCGCCGGACGTGTTCGTGCACGCCTCCGAGATCGTCGGGGACGGCGGCGCGAAAGTGCTCCGCGAGGGTCAGGCCGTCGTGTTCGAGGTCGGCGAGAACGACCGCGGGCCCCAGGCGCTGCGTGTTCGCGTCACCGCCGATGCGGCCACCGGCAGCGCCGTGGGCCTGCTCGGCACCGTCAACTGGTACGAGCCGGGCAAGGGGTACGGCTTCGCGTCGCCGGACGGCGGCGGCGCCGACATCTTCGTGCACAGCTCCGCCATCGTGACCGGCGGCGTGGTCACCGAGGGGCAGCGGGTGGCCTTCCTGATCGTCGAAGGCGAGCGCGGCCCGCAGGCCGGGCACGTGATCCCGCTAGGAGCAGGGGCCGGCTCACCCGCTGCGGCTGGTATCGCGGACGGTGCCGACGGCACGGTGGCCTGGTACGACGAGGACAAGGGCTTCGGCTTCATCAACCCCGACTCCGGCGCCGGGGACGTCTTCGTTCACGCCCGGGCCCTGGCCGAGGGGCTGACGTGGCTCGCGGAGGGCGACCGCGTCGCCTACGAGGTGGCTAGTGGAGACAAGGGCCCGCAGGCCCGCGACGTGCACCTGGTCCGGGGCACCGAGCCCCAGACGGCGCCGCAGCGGTCGGCACCTGCCGCGGCCGCAGGGCCGGCGGCGCGGGACGTGCCCGTACGAGGCGGCGAGGGCGTCGTCGCGCGCTACGACGGCGACCGCGGCTTCGGCTTCATCACCCCGGACGCAGGCGGCGACGATCTCTTCGCCCACGTGTCCGTGATCATGGGGTCGGAGCCGCTGCAGAAGGGTGACCGGGTCCGGTACGCGGTGCGTCACAGCGACCGGGGCCCGCAGGCCGACCGCATCGAACGCCTCTGAAGAGGCGGCCCCACCGATGGCTGATCACTTCCCGACGAGAGTGCTCGTTCATCCCCGTCGATGGTGCCGTCAGCAACGCGGCTGCAGCCTCCTCCAGGAGATCGATCTCCCTCGTGGTGACGGGGGCCCCGTGCCGACCCGAGGACCTGCTCCGCGCTCAGAAGCTCACCAGTCACCCCCACCCAACGACACAGAGCTACCGATGTATCCCATACGAGTGAATGGATGCGTTAGACCTGGTCGCAGAGCTCGATCTTTATGAGTCGGCGGACGTTGATCACGGTGCAGGCCAGCGTGAGTAGCGCCAGCGTGGTGCGTTCGGTCCGGTCGTAGCGCAGCCCGAGGCGTTTGAACCGCAGCAGCCAGGAGATGGTGCGTTCGACGACCCAGCGGACCCGGCCGAGGCGGGACTTGCCCTCAATCCCGCGCCGGGCGATACGGACCTTGATACCGCGGCGGGTCAGGTAGCGGCGGCAGCGGCGGTAGTCGTAGCCCTTGTCGGCGTGCAGCTTGTCCGGTCGGCATCGTGGCCGACCCGCCCAGCCGTGGTGGCCGCGCACGGTCGGGTTCGTGTCCAGCAGCGGCTCGAACAGCATGCTGTCGTGGGTGTTTGCCGCCGACAACATGATGTGCAGCGGTAGCCCGTTCGCGTCGCACAGAACGTGGTACTTGGAGCCGGCTTTACCCCGGTCAGTGGGGCTGCGGCCGGTCAGCTCGCCCCCCTTTTCGACCGCACCGACACCGCGTCGATGCAGCCTCTGGTCCAGTCGAGCTCGTCGATGTTGGACAGCTCGTCGAGCACGAGCTGGTGCAGCCGGTCCCACACGCCGGCGTCCTGCCACTCACGTAACCGCCGCCACGCGGTGTGCCCGGACCCGCATCCGAGCTGCTCGGGTAGGTCTCGCCAGCGGCAGCCGGTGTCGAGCACGAACAAGATCCCCTCTAGCGCGGCACGGTCATCGATCCGGGCCGCCCACCCGGACCGCGCGGCGCTGGTCGGGACGGGATCAGGGGTTCGATCAGCTCCCAGAGCCGGTCTTCGACCCGCCGCTGCTGCGTCGTCTTCGCCACGACTGCCCACGATCGACGACCAGGACCGGCAGGTTACGCAGTGACACACCCTTAAGTTTTGAGACCAGGTCTAAGGCGCTAGCCCAGCGCGGAGGCCAGATCCGTCCAGAGGTCTTCCGGGTCTTCGAGCCCGACGCTGAACCGGACGAGCCCGGCGGGCACGTGGGCGTCGCCCGCCATCCAGGCCCGCCGCTCGACCAGGCTCTCCACCCCGCCGAGGCTGGTGGCGGCGCGGATCAGCCGCAGCGACCCGATGACCTTGTCCGCCGTCTCCCCGTCCGGGAGTTCGAACGCGATCATCGTGCCGGAGCCGGGATAACGCACCCGGGTGATCGCGGGGTGGTCGACCAGCCGCGCCGCCAGCAGCGCCGCCGTGCGCGTCTGCTCGGCCAGGCGGACCGGCAGGGTCCGCAGCCCCCGCAGGGCCAGCCACGCTTCGAGCGCTCCCGGCGTCGCTCCCATCCTGGTGCGCGCGTCGCGCAGGTCTTTCGCGACGCCTTCGTCGGCCGCGATGGTCAAGCCGAGCAGCAGATCACTGTGGCCGCCGATGAGTTTCGTCGCGCTGTGCACGACGATGTCGGCGCCGAGGTCCAGCGGCCGTTGGCCGAGCGGGGTGGCGAACGTGTTGTCCACGGCGACCAGGCCGTTCGCGGCGGCGGTGATCGTCTCGATGTCGATGACGTCGAGCGTCGGGTTGGTCGGCGATTCGAGCCAGAGCAGGTCGGCGTCCGCGGCGGCGACCCAGGCGGCCGTGTCTTCCGGCTCGATCTCGGTCACCACCAGGCGGCCGGTGCCGTGCGCGTGCGCGAGCAGGCCGCGCGACCCCGCGTAGGAGAACGTCGGAACGCAGACCTTCGCGCCGACGCGCAAGGTGTCGACGACCGCGCTGAGCGTCGCGATCCCCGAGGCGAACGCGGTGGCGTGCCCGCCTTCGAGCGCGCCGATCGCGGCTTCGAGGGCCTCCCAGGTCGGGGTGCCGTCCTGCCGCGAGTACGCGCGGTCGGCGCCGGCGTCGAAGGTGCTCGCGGCGACGATCGGGACGTTCAGCGGTTCGCCAGGGCCCTCCGGTCGTCCGGCGGCGACGGCGAGGGTGCGGGGTGACCAGTCGTTCGTGTCCACCCCGCCACCGTAAACCGTTCCCTCGTCAGTGGGCGTACACCTCGAACTCGTAGAGGGAGTAGCCGTACTTCGTCCCGCGCTGGACACCGGCCATCCGGACATAGCGGCCGTCCACCGCCTCGAAGGCGAGGTTGTCCTTCCCGCCGTCTCCGTCCACTATGGACGCCACGTCCCGCCAGTTCGTCCCGTCGGGCGACACCTGCACCTTGTACGCCTTCCCGTACGCCGCTTCCCACTGCAGGACCACCCGGGAAACGCTCCGCACCGAGCCGAGGTCCACCGTGATCGACTGGTTGTCGCTCCAGTCGCTCGCCCAGCGCGTCGACAGGTTCACGTCGATGGCGTTGGACGGCGGCGAGTTGTACCAGCCGGTCTCGTGGCTGCTCGCGCTCACCGACCGGCCGGTGGCGAGGTTGGCGATGTCGTCGCCGCGTTTCGCCGGGAACTCCACGACCTGCTGGAAGGTCGGCCGGTTCTGGGTGCTCATCTTGTCCTGCGTGATGCCGCCGAGCGCGCGGTGGATGATCGTGTCGGCGCACCACTGGTCGCCCGCGGCGCAGTCACCGTCACCGGGGTACACGGTGTTGGCGGGCTGAGCGGCCGCCTGCGTCAGCGAGTCGAGCAGCACCTGACGGCAGGCGTTGACGTCACCACCACCGCAGTACTTCACGGCGAGCGGACCGGCGACGTTCTGCCCGAGGACCGAACGGATGTCCTTGTGCACGTAGCCCCACCAGCCCGCCTGGTACGACGACCCGGCGTGCGACTGGCCGACGTGTTTGCCGGGCACCTCGTTCTGCCAGCCGGAAGGCGATTCGTTGATCTTCAGCACACCGATCATCGCGGCGTAGGCGGCGTCGCCCATGCCGGGTTTGAACTGGGCGTTGACCAGCAGCGGCCACCAGGCGTCCATGATGCGGATCGCGTCGGCGTTCGCGTAGGCCTTGCTGCCCGGCGAGGTCTCCGAGCGCAGGCCGCCCGCGGCGAGCCAGGTCTTCAGCTTCGCCACCGCGTCCGCGGCCGGGCCGGTCACCGGCGCCTTGTCGATCACCTTGAACAGTTCCGGCAGCACCTTCTCCGCGCGGAGGTCGGCCAGCGCCGCCTCCTCCATGGCCTGCGTGAGGTTCACCCGCGTGACCTTGGTGCCGCTGGAGACCAGCTTCTTGACCCGCGCGTCGATCAGATCGCCGCGGTGCACGGAACTCTTGTCCGCGCCGCTGGCCGCGTAGCCGCCTGCCTGGGCGTTGTTCCAGCTGATGTAGTAGTCCTGGTTGATCGACTGCGGATGCTGCGACGACGGCGTGTAGTTCGCGAGGTTGCCGTCGGGGTTCCAGCCCTGCCAGTCGAATCCGGCGTCGGCCTTCACCGGCATGGCCGGGTCGACGTTCGGGTTGCGGACCGGGTTCGAGCCGGAGTTGAAGTACGCGACGTCACGGGAGTCGGCGTAGAACCAGTTGTAGGTCTGGTTGACGTCGGCCGCCGCGGCCTGGAAGTCCTGTGCGGACTTGATAGCGTCCGGGTCGTTGAACTTCTGGAAGCCGATGATCGTGTCGATCTCGTGCTGGAAGGTCGACCGCAGCGACGCGTACGCGACCGGTTTGCCGCCGACCAGCGCCCGGCTCGTCACCGGCCCGTACTTGGTGCGGAAGCTGCGCAGCGTGTACGAACCTTCGGCCGTCCCGTCGGCGATCGTGGGCTTCCAGGCGTTCTTGCGTTCGACGATCTCGAACGGCAGGCACTGGCCGCGGAAGCGGTAGAAGCCGGAGTTCTTCGTCGGCGCGGTGCCGTTCTGCTCGCACAGTTCGACGGCGTAGGTGTCGACGATGTCCTGCGACGCCGAGGTCGCGCTCCACGAGTAGTCCTTGCCGCGGCCGAGCAGCACGTACATGCTGATGCCCGCGAACGAGGCGCCGCGGGCGCTGATGCCCGGTCCCTGGATTTCCTGCAGCATCAGCAATTGCGGCGCGAAGTAGCCGGCCTGCGGGCCGAAGACGGCGACCGGGTGGCCACTCGCGGTCTTGGCGCCGGAGACCACCAGCGCGTTGGACATGCCGTGCTTTTCCGACAGCATGTTGCCGGGCAGGACGCCGTCGTCGAAGATGCCGCGGACGGCCTTCTGGTCCTCGGGCGCGGGGACGTCGACCTTGGCGGGCGTCGCCGTCGCGGCGGAACCGGTCGGGTCGAAGACCAGCTGCTGCCCGGAGACGGAACCCTTGTCCGGCATCGCGGCGCCCTGCGGGTTCGACGGCGCCTTGCCGTAGTCGAAAGCCTGTCCATTGTGGAGGGTCTTGACGGTCTCGGGGTCGTCCTCGGACCGGAGGCTCTTCCAGACCTTTTCGCCCTGTTCGAGACCGTACTTCTCCTGCATCGCCATCTTCGCGATGGCGTTCTGCACCTCACCGCCACCGCCGGCACCGAACTGCGCTCCGACGACGGCGGCGAGGACGACGAGGTCGGTGAGCTTGAACGGTTCGATGGTCCCGGCGTTCGTGATCGCGTCGACGTGCCCGGTGAGCACGTACTCGCCGGGGAAGTAGCGGCCGCTGTGCGCGTCGGAGATGTACTTGTTGACGCCCTGGACGTAGGCCTCGGCGTCGGCCTTGCCCTGTGCGCCGCGCGGGCCACTGGCCGCGGTGTTGTCGATCTGCTTCTGCAGTTCCTGCTCGGTGTACGGCGCCGAGGCGAAGAAGCTCTGCTCGAGTTCGCGGTTGCCCTGCGCGCCACCGGCGTACGAGGTCAGCTGGCCGCGGCCGACGCGGCGCATGATGTCCATCAGCCACAGGCGGTCCTGCGCGGCGGCGTATCCGGCGCCGTACATCGTTCCCGGCCTGGTCGTGCCGACGATCCGGGGCACGCCGGTCGCCTTGTCGCGGGTGATCGTCACGTCCGAACGCGGTTTGATCGTGCTCTCGACCTGCCCGGACGGAACCCCGAACGAGGCGTCGTTGAAGAACTGGTTGATCTTGTCCGTGGTCAGCGTCTTGTAGCCGTCGGCGAGCGAGGCGTACTTGCCGAGCTGGTCGGCCGAATGCGCGGGCCGGGTGCCGAACGCCTTGTGCGCCAGGATCTCGGCGAGGGTGGCGTTCCCCTTGGTGCCGGGCGGGAGGATGTCGCCGCACTGGCCGCCGCAGTAGTCGTCGAGCGCGGCCGCCACCACGGAGTTCTGTGGCGCCTCCGCGGCGTTCGCCTGGAGTGCCGGGACGGTGCCCGCCACGAGCGTCAGCCCCGCCAGCGTCGTCAAGACCCGTATGCCTCGTCGCATGAAAGACCTCCGTCGTCGGAGAGTGACGAGGCGCACACTACCCACGGGTATCCAAATTTGTGAAGACTATTCGCGTTCTTGCCACCGTTCGGCGGAACACTCGCCCTGCGGACCCAAGACCTGCGCAGGTACTCCCCTTCCTCCCCACCGCCACCCTCAGCGGAGAAGCTTCGCTTCACGTATCTTCCTGGGCATGTCTTTGCAAAAGCCCCAGATCGACCGCCCCGAGGGGCCCGCGCCCACCGAGCTGGAGAAGACCGACATCTCTGTCGGCGACGGTCAGGAGGCGAAGGCCGGCGACACCGTCTCGGTGCACTACGTCGGTGTCTCGCACTCGACCGGCGACCAGTTCGACGCGTCGTGGGACCGCGGTGAGCCGCTTCGCTTCGGCCTCGGCGCGGGACAGGTCATCCCCGGCTGGGACCAGGGTGTCGCCGGAATGAAGGTCGGTGGTCGCCGCCAGCTGGTCATCCCGCCGCACCTGGCCTACGGCGAACGCGGCGCCGGCGGCGTCATCAAGCCGAACGAGACCCTGATCTTCGTCGTCGACCTGATCGGCGTGAACTGACCCACAGAATCAACTCGGGCCCCGGTGGATAATGGATCCAGCGGGGCCCGACTCGTGTCAGTCGAAAGTCACACGGCTTGCAATCGCCGCGCTGGACGAGCGAACGGGTTGTCCGAGGAATCTTCCGAGAAACCCGCCAGCTCGGCGATCTCGCCATCCGTGAGACCTTTGGTCCGCAATGTATCGCCGATCGCCGTGATGAGTTGCGGCGTCTCCGGGGCCAGGCGGTCGCCATCCGGTTCGGTCGTCTTCCACCCGCGAGCGTTCATAGCCTTGTAGAAGCTCGTACGGTCTGGAGCCGAGACCTGCTTGAGTGAGTAGGCACGCTCGAAGAGCGCTTGCATCGAAACTCCCCAAACTCGCTTCATGTCCCGGAGGTGTCCGAGCGTCACGGGACGAAGATCCGGCTTGATCACGTGTGCCGGCATCAAGAACTCGGCGGCGAACTCATTCGCTTCTCGCTCCGGATCTTCGGTCGCGATCCCGTTATGGAGCACGAGATGGCCGAGTTCATGAGCCAGGGTGAGCCGTTTGCGATCGATGGGGGCGGCCGCGTTGATCAGCAGCACGGGGTGGTCGCCGATCCACTGAGAAAGCCCGTCGATACGCGAGGTACCGAAGTCCTCCTCCAGGATCACGCAACCAGCGGCCTCGAGCCATCTCGCCAGATGGCGTACTGGTCCGACGGGCAGTCGCCACTGGGCACGCACCATCAGAGCCGCCTGCACCGGGGTCGTATCGATCGGATCGAACGTGGGGACGGACTGTTCCGCTCGCATCGACACCTCTTCGAACAACACGGAGACGTGCAACCGGTACGCGTTCAGTCGTGCTTCGAGCCTTCGCCAGGCGGAAGCCTTCGTCGTTCGCTGGCGTCTCATGTGCGCGTCCACGGCGAGCGCACCCCGAACAGCGTGATCCCGGGTCAGGAAGCGTGTCGATACACCCAACGACCGCGCGAGCCGGTTCAGCACGTCGTCATCAGGCATGCGTTGATCGTTCTCGTAACGGGACAACGCCGCCTGCGTGACTTCGGCCTTCGCGCACAAGTCTTCCTGCGTCAGCCCTCGGGCGCGGCGAAGTGTTTCCAGCACATCGCCGATTCCACTCACGTCGCTTCGTCCTCCTCATTCGGGGCCAGTGCCTCGTACAGGTCGATCTGGGGCAGAGACGGATCGACAGGAGTCCAGGTGAATTCCGTACCGGCGACGCCAGACGCCCCAGCATCCACCTCGACGGCCCAGATCGCATCTTTGTCCAGTCCGTCCCGCAGCGAGACGATTGTGCTGCCGATCACTCGCTCTTCGGGATCCCAGCGATAGCCGAAGCCCAGGCGAACCTCCTCCAATCCTTCCAGAGCGTCGGATTGCGCCCAGAAGGCCAGGGCTGACTTGGTCGCGTAGGACCTGATGCGATCCCGCACCGTGTGCCGCTTCACCCGAGCGCGGTACCGGAGGCCGACCGTGATTTCGCGCGTGACGCCTTGGTCCACCAGTTCGACCGAATCGACGTCCGTGAGCCGTCGGCGGAGGTGGGCCCAAAGCCGGTCGTGTATCCAGTTCGAAAGCCCACGGTCACTGCTGTCCGCGACCCAGCCGGGGAAGGCATCGCGATAGTCGGCCAAGTCCGCCCTCGTGGCACTCGTAGCGTCGACCAGAGCACCGACGACCTTGTCGCCAAGGTCGCGCAGGACGTCCTCAGCCAGCGGATGTGAAAACATGCCAGAAAATATACCGCCTGCGCACACGCAACCACCAGCACAAACGTGTTCAAAGCAAGCGTGAAGCGCTTAAACTGGGAACCCACTCGCCAACCGCCGCCGGACGCACCGTGGGGGTCCGGGGGGCTCGGCCCCCCGGGAGCTGACGACCGACGACCAACGCGAAAGAGGCCCCGTCGCGCTAGCGAAGGGGCCTCTGACTACGGGTGGGCGAGGAGGGAGTTGAACCCTCACGTCCTTTCGGACACACGGACCTGAACCGTGCGCGTCTGCCATTCCGCCACTCGCCCGAGTGCTTCGTTCTCTGACAGCTCGCAAAGCGTAGCAGGCGGATTTCGCGGGTTTCACCGGGGGCCGTGTCCGACTGGCCGCTCCCGGATAGGATCGACGGGGAAGCACACGTGTGAGGAGGTTGCCCGGTGGGCCGCGTCGAACGCTTTGACAGACGGCTCGAGAACCTCGTGGGCAATACCTTCGCGCGCATGTTCGGTGGCAACGTCGTCACGCAGGAAGTGGCGGTGGCGCTCGAGCGCGAGAGCGAGGAAAACGTCCGTGAGCTGGCCGGTGGTCGACAGCTCGCCCCCAATCACTACATCGTGTCGTTGGGGCAGGCTGATCACGAACGTATGGCCGGAGACGAGCGTCGGGTCACCTCGGTGTTGGCGGAGGCGGTCAAGGAACACCTCGCCGAGCACGGTTGGGACACCTATGGTGACGTCGTAGTTTCGCTCGAGCGCAACGAGGCGCTGCATACTGGACAGTTCAAGACCCGTTCGTCCGTCGATCCCGACGTCAAGCCCCACGGCGCCGAAGGCTCGTCACGGTCGGCACGACCCAGCAACGCAGGAGACCCAGCAATGAGCCAGCCCCCCGGCTACGGCCAATACGACCAGGGTGACCCGTACGGCCAGCAGGGCCAGTACGGCTACGGACAGCAGGCTGGCCAGCAGCAGCCCGGGTACGACCAGGGTTATGGCGGCCAGCAGCAGGGCGGCTACGACCAGGGTTACGGCGGCGGCGCTCAACAGCCCGGCTATGACCAGTACGGCGGCCAGCAGCAGCCCGGGTACGACCAGGGCTATGGCGGCGGCGCTCAACAGCCCGGCTATGACCAGTACGGCGGCCAGCAGCAGCCCGGGTACGACCAGGGCTATGGCGGCGGCGCACAGCAGCCCGGCTATGACCAGTACGGCGGCCAGCAGCAGCCCGGGTACGACCAGGGCTATGGCGGCGGCGCTCAACAGCCCGGCTATGACCAGTACGGCGGCCAGCAGCAGCCCGGGTACGACCAGGGCTATGGCGGCGGCGCACAGCAGCCCGGCTATGACCAGTACGGCGGCCAGCAGCAGCCCGGGTACGACCAGGGCTATGGCGGCGGCGCTCAACAGCCCGGCTATGACCAGTACGGCGGCCAGCAGCAGCCCGGGTACGACCAGGGCTATGGCGGCGGCGCACAGCAGCCCGGCTATGACCAGTACGGCGGCCAGCAGCAGCCCGGGTACGACCAGGGCTATGGCGGCGGCGCACAGCAGCCCGGTTACGACCAGTACGGCGGCCAGCAGCAGCCCGGGTACGACCAGGGTTACGGCGGCGGCGCACAGCAGCCCGGTTACGACCAGTACGGCGGCCAGCAGCAAGGCGGCTACGACCAGTACGGCGGTGGCCAGCAGCAGTACGGCCAGCCCGCCGCGGACCCGTACGCGCAGGGGGGCGGCTACGGCGGCCAGCCGGCGGCCGGCCGTCAGCTCACCGCGAGCCTCCAGCTGGACGACGGTTCGAACCGCTCGTACTCGCTGAAGCAGGGCGGGAACGTCGTGGGCCGCGGCCAGGACGCCGACTTCCGGCTCCCGGACACCGGCGTCTCGCGCCGTCACTTGGAGATCACCTGGGACGGCCAGAGCGCGACGCTCGCGGACATCGGTTCCACGAACGGCACGACCGTCAACGGCACCCCGGTGCAGACCTGGCAGCTGGCCGACGGCGACGTGATCCGCGTGGGCCACTCGTCTCTCGTGTTCCGTACGCAGGGCTGACCGGCGGCGTCCGGAGGGGGTATCGCAGAATTGCGGTGCGGGACCTGTGGTGGATCGGCACCTCGGGTCGTACGCGGAGAGCAGGGCCGTTCGGAGCCGACCATCCCGGACGGCACGGGCTCTCCGCGGCGCACAGGAGAAACGGGAGCGGACACAACAAGTGCCAGAGCTGGTCGTTCAACTCACCAGGGTGGGCTTTCTCGTGCTGCTCTGGCTCTTCGTGTTCGCCGCGTTGCGTGTCGTCCGTTCGGATCTGTACGCGGCCTCCGGGCTGCGAGTCGCCGTCCCGACGTTCGGTCGCAAGAAGAAGGAAAACAAGAAGCCGCGCGGCGGAAAGTCGCCGCAGCAGCTGCTCGTGACCCATGGTGCGCTGGCAGGCACCAGGATCGCCTTGGACGGCAGGCCGATCCTGATCGGCCGCGCCGACGACTCGACCCTGGTGCTGGACGACGACTACGCGTCGACCCGGCACGCCCGGATCGCCCTGCGCGGGGAGGATTGGTACGTGGAAGATCTGGGTTCGACGAACGGGACGTACCTCGACCGGGCTAAGGTCACGGCACCCCTCCGGGTCCCGCTCGGAGTCCCCATCCGGATCGGCAAAACGGTGATCGAGCTTCGCCCATGACTCTCGTCCTCCGCTACGCGGCTCGCAGCGACCGGGGCCTGGTGCGTTCCAGCAACCAGGACTCCGTGTACGCAGGTCCCCGCCTGCTCGCCCTCGCCGACGGCATGGGTGGTCACGCCGCGGGTGAGGTGGCCAGCAAGGTCGTCATCGCCTCCCTCGCCCCACTCGACGACGACGATCCCAGCGACGATCTCCTCGCTCAGCTGCGTGAGGCCGTCCAGAACGGCAACGCGGCCATCGCCGAACTCGTCCAGCAGGACCCGGACCTCGACGGGATGGGCACGACCCTGACCGCCGTGCTGTTCGCCGGTTCGCGGATGGGTGTCGTGCACGTCGGCGACTCGCGGGCGTATCTGATGCGCGGCGGGCAGTTCTCGCAGATCACGCGAGACGACAGCTTCGTCAACGAACTTCTCGAACAGGGCCGGATCACGCCGGAAGAGGCCGCGGTGCACCCGCAGCGGTCGCTGCTGCTGAAGGCGCTCACCGGGCACGAGGTCGAGCCGAGCCTGACCGTGCGCGAGGCCCGCGCCGGTGACCGCTACCTGATCTGTTCGGACGGCCTGTCCGGCATGGTCAGCGACGAGACGCTTTCCGAGGCGATCCAGATCCCGGATCCGCAGGCCTGCGCGGACCGGATGATCGAGCTGGCGCTCAAGGGCGGCGGCACGGACAACGTCACGGTGATCATCGCCGACGTCGTCGACGTCGACTTCGGTGAGGACGCGCCCATCGTGGGCGGCGCCGCCGGGGACGGCAGCGACGAGTTCCACCAGGGCGACTCCCCCGCCGCCCGCGCCCGCGCGCTGACCCAGCCCGCGCCGCAGCCGCGGCCCGAGGTCCAGCCCCAAGAGGAGGACCCGAAGGTCAAGCGCCGGAGGCGATTTCGCTGGCTGGCGGGAGCGGTGGTCGTCCTGATCGTGCTGGCCGCGGCGGCGATCGCCACGCGGTATTTCGTGCTGAGCCAGTACTACGTCGGCGAGGGCCCCGGTGAGGAGGTCGTGATCTACCGCGGCGTCCCGGGCAGCATCCTCGGCATCGACCTGCACGCCTACGAGCAGGGCTCGTGCCCGCCGGGCGGACTGTGCACCGACAAGCTGCTGGTGCCCGCACTGCAGGAGGACGCGCGGATCGCGGTGAAGAACGGCGTCAAGAAGGACAACCTCGACGACGCCCGCAAGTACATCGACGACTTCCTGCGGCCGCACAAGCAGCTGGCCGACTGCAAGCCGGCCACCGGCTCGACCTCCACGCCGCCTTCCTCGTCGGCGCCTCCGGTGTCGTCGTCGGCGGCTCCTCCTTCGACCCCCGCCTCGCCGAGTTCGGCGAACCAGCCAGCGGGGAGGGACTGCTCGACGCCGGAACCGGCAGCACCAGGGGGCGGTAACTGATGAGCACGCCGCTCGCCGATCCGGCTTCGGCCCAGTTCGCCACGAACCCTCCGCGCGAGCTGCCCAAGCGGCGCGGCACGGAGCTCGTCCTCCTGGCGTTCGCGACGTTCATCGTCACCATCGCGCTCGTGCTGGTGGAGGCGAACCAGGAGCAGGAGCTCACCAGCTCGATCATCTGGCTGGGGCTGTCCTACCTCGGAGTGCTGACCGCGGCGCATCTGGCGGTCCGCCGCTGGGCGCCGTACGCGGACCCGGTGATCCTGCCGTGTGTCGCGCTGCTGAACGGGCTCGGTCTGGTGATGATCCACCGGATCGACCTGGCGCTCGCGGAACGCGCGGTCCAGCAGGGCAAGGAGTACACGCCGGACGTCACCAAGCAGGTGCTGTTCACGGCGATCTCGCTGGTGCTGTTCGTGGTGGTGCTGATCGTGATCAGCGACCACCGCACGCTGACCCGTTACGGCTACACCTGCGGTCTGGTCGGCATCGTGGCGCTCGCGCTGCCCGCCGTGCTGCCGTCGAGCCTTTCCGAGGTCAACGGCGCGAAGGTCTGGATCAAGCTGCCGTTCTTCTCGATCCAGCCCGGCGAGTTCGCGAAGATCCTGCTGATGATCTTCTTCGCCTCGTTCCTGGTGACGAAACGGGACCTGTTCATGGTCGCGGGCAAGAAGATCGCCGGCGTCGAGCTGCCGCGCGCCCGTGACCTCGGCCCGATCCTGATCGCGGCGGCCGCTTGCCTCGGCGTGCTGGTGTTCGAGAAGGACCTCGGGACGTCGCTGCTGTTCTTCGGCGTCACGCTGGTGATGTTGTACGTCGCCACCGAGCGGATCATCTGGGTGGTGCTGGGCGTCGGGTTCTTCGCCGCCGGCGCGATCATCGCCTACAACCTGTTCACGCACGTCCAGCAGCGCGTCCGTAACTGGATCGACCCGCTCGCCACCTACGACGACGCGGGCGGCGGATACCAGGTCGCGCAGGGTCTGTTCGGGCTCGGGACCGGCGGGGTCGGCGGCACCGGCCTCGGCGCCGGACGGCCGGACATGGTCCCCGAGGCCAAGACGGACTTCATCACCACCGCGATCGGCGAGGAACTCGGCTTCATCGGCCTCGCCGCGATGCTGATGCTGTACCTGATCCTGGCGATGCGCGGGATGCGCAGCGCCCTCGCGGTCCGCGACACCTTCGGCAAACTCCTCGGCGGCGGCCTGTCGTTCGCCCTGGTCATGCAGATCTTCGTCGTCGTCGGTGGCGTCACGAACCTGATCCCGAACACCGGGATCACCGCCCCGTTCCTCTCCCGCGGCGGTTCTTCACTGCTCGCGAACTACATTCTGGTGGCCCTCCTGCTCCGAATCTCCGACGCCGCCCGTAAACCCGCGGTGCGGCCGAAGCCGCAGCAGCCCCAGGCGCCGCTCGCCGAAGCGCACACGGTGATGGTCCAGCGGCCGTCCGCGAACGGTGAGGGGAGCGCTTCGTGAACACCCCGCTCCGCAAGGTCGGCGTCGCCATGCTCGTCATGGTGGTGCTCCTGCTCGCCAACGCCACCTACATCCAGGTGGTCAAGGCCGACGACTACCGCACGGATTCGCGCAACCTTCGGGTGCTCTACGAGGAGTACTCCCGCCAGCGCGGGCTGATCGTGACGCCCGACGGCTCCGCGCTCGCGAAGGTCGACCCGTCGAACGACAAGTACAAGTTCATCCGGACCTACGTAGACGGCCCGATGTACGCACCGGTCACCGGCTACTACTCGATCAACTACGGCTCGGGCGGTCTGGAGCGGTCCGAGGACGACGTCCTCAACGGTTCCGACCCGCGGCTGTTCGTGCGGCGTCTGTCGGACATGGTCACCGGCCGAGACCCGCGCGGCGGGAACGTGCGGCTGACGATCAACCCGGCCGTGCAGAAGGCCGCCTACGACCTGATGACGCAGAAGGGCTACACCGGCTCGGTGGTCGCGATGGAGCCCAAGACCGGGCGCATCCTGGCCATGGTCTCGACGCCGTCGTACGACCCGAACAAGCTCGCCTCGCACGTCGGCAAGGAGCAGATCGCGGCCTGGGGGCAGTGGCGCGACGATCCCAAGAAGCCGATGCTGAACCGCGCGATCTCGGAAACCTACCCGCCGGGATCGACGGCCAAGCTGTTGGTGACCGCGGCCGCGCTCGAGGACGGCAAGACGGCGGACATGCCGGTCAACACCGCGCCCAACGTCAAACTCCCCGGCACGCAGACGACGCTGGAGAACTACGGTGGCGCGGCCTGCAAGGGCAGCACGTTGAAGGAAGCGCTGCGGTACTCCTGCAACGTTCCCTTCGCCGAACTCGCGGGCGAGCTCGGCAAGGACAAGCTGAACGCGACGGCGAAGAACTTCGGTGTCGGCGAGGACCTGACCGTGCCGATGCGGGTCGCCGCCTCCTCCCTCGGTCCGCTCGAATCGAAGGCGGCCCTGTTCCAGAGCGCCATCGGGCAGCGCGACGTGCGCCTGACGCCCCTGCAGGACTGCCTGCTCTCGGCCACCATCGCGAACAACGGCATGGCGATGAAGCCGCAGCTCGTGCAGTCGCTGCTGGCGCCGAACCTGTCGACCATCGAGGACTACACCCCCACCGAACTGACCGGTGACGCCGCGATGTCCAGTGCGAACGCCGCGGTCCTGCGCGACATGATGCTGGCGTCCGAGGAGAACACGAAGGGCGCCGGCAAACGCGGCGACATCCAGATCGCCTCCAAGACCGGCACCGCCGAGCACGGCAACGACCCGAAGAACACCCCGCCGCACGCCTGGTACACCGGGTTCGCGCCGGCGATGGACCCGAAGATCGCCGTCGCGGTGGTCGTCGAGTCCGGGGGTAACCGCGGGCTCGAAGCGACCGGTGGCACCGTGGCCGCGGAGATCGGCCGCGCCGCCGTCAATGCCATGCTCGGGGGTGGATAGCGGATGCTGTCCTCGGGTCAGCTGCTGGCCGACCGGTACAAGCTGACGAACCGGATCGCCGTCGGCGGGATGGGCGAGGTCTGGCAGGCCAGTGACACGCGGCTGGACCGGACGGTCGCGGTCAAGATCCTGAAGGCGGAGCTGTCCGGCGACGCGGAGTTCCTGCACCGGTTCCGGACAGAGGCGCGGATGACCGCGTCGCTGAACCACCCCGGCATCGCCGCGGTGCACGACTACGGCGAGACGGTCGCGGACGAGCTGTCGATCGCGTATCTGGTGATGGAGCTGGTCGAAGGCGATCCGCTGGCCGCGATCATCGCTCGCGAAGGACGGCTGAACGCCGAGCGCACCCTGGACATTCTCGAGCAGGCCGGTAACGCGCTGCAGGCCGCGCACGAAACCGGTCTCGTGCACCGCGACGTCAAACCGGGCAACATCATGGTGACCCCGGCCGGACAAGTGAAGATCACCGACTTCGGTGTCGCGAAGGCCGCCGACGCCGCTCCGGTGACCAGGTCCGGCATGGTCATGGGCACCGCCCACTACATCGCCCCCGAGCAGGCGCTCGGGCACAACGCCGAACCGGCGAGCGACGTCTACTCGCTGGCCGTGTGCGGCTACGAATGCCTCACCGGGCACCGGCCGTTCCTGTCGGAGAACGCGGTGACCGTCGCGATGATGCACATCCGCGACCTCCCGCCGCCGCTGCCGCCGGACGTGCCGCCGGGCACCCGCGCGGTCATCGAAGCGACCCTGATCAAGGATCCGAGACAGCGGTACAACAACGGCGGCGAGTTCGCGGCCGCTGTCGCGGCGGTCCGCGCCGGTCTGCCGCTGCCGACGCCGTCCGGGCTGGTCAACGTGGCCTACTCGGCCGGTCAGCCCGTGATGCCGCAGCAGATGCCGCCCGGCCCGCATTCGCCGCCGAACCCGATGGCGGCCGTCGGGCCGGCGTCGCATCCGGCGATGCACCCGGTCACCGGCCCGCCGCCGATGGCGGTCCGCCGGCTGCCGGGCAGACGGCCGCAATGGGGCTGGTGGGTGCTGCTCGCGGTGATCCTGATCGCAGTACTGGTGGCAGGAGCGTTCCTCATCGTGAGACTGGTCGGTTCGGGCAACGGACCGCGGTCGGGCGGCGTGGAAACGAGTGAACAGGCACCGGCTCCGGGTAAGAAGCCTGAAGGTCTTTCGCCGACATCCGCATACCCCGCGGTGCCGACGGAGGGCGGCACCGAGGAGCCGGCCGGACAGGCGAATCCAGGAATGATGAGCAGCAAACCTTGGACGGAATGGAACGGCACGCAGAGATGAGCACACCAAGACTGCTCAGCAACCGCTACGAGCTGGGCGAGACGCTCGGCTATGGAGGCATGTCCGAGGTCCACCACGGCCACGACGTGCGCCTGGGCCGGGAGGTGGCGATCAAGATCCTGCGTGCCGACCTGGCGCGGGATCCCCAGTTCCAAGAACGTTTCCGTCGCGAGGCACAGAACGCGGCGGCACTGAACCACCCGGCGATCGTCGCCGTCTACGACACCGGAGAGACGAACACCGAGTTCGGCCCGCTGCCCTACATCGTGATGGAGTACGTCGAAGGACGGACTCTGCGGGACATCGTGAAGACCGAAGGGCCGATGTCGCAGAAGCGGGCGATGGAGGTCATGGCCGACGTCTGCGCGGCGCTGGACTTCTCGCACCGGCACGGGATCGTGCACCGCGACGTCAAACCGGCGAACGTGATGATCACGAAGAACGGCGCCGTCAAGGTGATGGACTTCGGCATCGCGCGCGCCATGCACGACGGGCAGTCCGCGATGACGCAGACCGCCGCGGTGATCGGCACAGCGCAGTATCTGTCGCCGGAGCAGGCCCGCGGTGAGTCCGTCGACGCGCGTTCCGACGTCTACGCCGCCGGTTGCGTGCTGTACGAACTCGTCACCGGCGAACCGCCGTTCACCGGTGACTCGCCCGTGGCGGTGGCGTACCAGCACGTCCGGGAAGACCCGAACCCGCCGTCGTCGGTGAACCCGGCCGTGGCGCCGGAACTCGACGCCGTCGTGCTCAAGGCGCTCGCGAAGGGCCCGGCGAACCGGTACCAGTCGTCGGCGGAGATGCGTTCGGATCTGGTCCGCACGCTGTCCGGCCAGCGGCCGTCCGCGCCGATGGTGATGTCGGAGGACGAGCGCACCCAGGTCATGGACTCCGACCGCCGGGTGCCGCAGCGCTACGACCAGTACGAGGAAGACGACGAAGACCCGGCCGCGAAGAAGAAGCGCCGTGCCTGGTTGATCGCCGGTCTCGTGGTGTCGCTGGCGGCCATCGTGCTGCTGATCATGTGGCTGATGGGCGCGTTCCGCGACACCGGCGCGGAGAGCAAGGCGATCCCGACGGTCGTGGGCCAGTCCGAACTCAAGGCGAAGGAGACGCTCCGGACCGCCGGGTTCGACTCGTTCGAGCCGACCAAGAAGGTGCCTTGCACCGGGGAGGCCGTCAACGGGCTGCCCGCCTGCGACGAGAACGACATCGACAAGGTCATCGCGATCAGCCCGGACCAGGGGCAGGTGAGGCCGACCTCGGACAAGATCACGCTGACCGTCGGCGCGAAGCCGAGCAAGGTCAAGACGCCGGACCTCAAGGGCAAGACCGCGGCCGAGGCTCTTGCTGCGCTGACCGAAGCAGGACTGAAGCTCGGCGCGACCACCGAGGAAGAGAGCACCGACCCGAACGAAGCCGGCAAGGTCACGTCACAGAACCCGGCCGCGCAGGCCGAGGTCGATCAGGGGGCCAAGGTCGACATCACGGTCGCCAAGTCCCAGGAACTGAAGACGGTCCCGAACTACAAGGGCAAGACTCAGGCCGAGGCCGAGGCCGGGTTGAAGGCGGCCGGGTTCACCCCGCAGGTCACCAACGTGGACTCCGACCAGCCCAAGGGCACGGTGATCGATCAGACCCCGAACGGCGGCAAGGTCCCCGTCGGCAGTGTGGTCAAGCTGTCCGTGTCGAATGGCGGCCAGGAGACCTTCGACATGCCGAACCTGAAGGGCATGACCGAGGAGCAGGCGACGCGCCAGCTGCAGCAGCTGGGCTGGACCGGCAACCTGGACACGCAGGCCGACAAGAACGGTGACCGGGACCTGGCGGGCAAGGTCAGCAAGACCAACCCGCAGGCCGGTTCGAAGGTCGCGAAGAACGCACCGGTCACGCTGTTCATCGTCGAAGGCGACGAGACGCCGACGTCGTCGAGTTCACGGCTCTTCCCGCCTCCGTGATCAAGCGCTGAACGTGAGAGGGCCCCGCACGGTTTCCGTGCGGGGCCCTTTTCAGGTCAGCTGTTCGAGAAGTCCTCGGTAGGCCTGCTGAATCCGCCCGGCACTGGTGTGCACCACAACCGCCTTCGGTCGCGTGGCGATGAGGGCCACGAGCCTGTCGTACATCGCCGCGAGCTGTTCGGGCCCGCCCAGCATCTCGTGCGCCTCGACATGTTCGGGCTCGGCCGCTGCCCGCGTGCGCTCGGCGAACCGCCGGAGCACGTTGTCCTTGGTGTCGAGAAGGACGATCTCGTGGAAGTCCGCGGCCATCTCGCCGGCGAGCGTTTCGAGACGTTCGAGCAGATCGGCGCGGCCGAGGAACTGCGGGACGATCACGTCGTGGCCGGCGAGCAGATGGGTGCGCGCGGCGCTCATGGCGAGGTCCCTGGCGAGCACTCCGGCTTTCGCGGGGTCGTCGCGCCAGGCGCCGAGCAGGCCGCGGATCCGGTCGATGTCGAGGTTCAGCGTCAACGGGTGGTCTTCGGCGTACAGCCGGGCGAGCGTCGATTTCCCGCAGGCGGGCGGACCGTTGAGCGCGATGAGACGCGGCATCAGGCGTTGCGGCGGAGCAGGAGTCCGACGGCCGTCGCGCTCAGCGGCAAGGCGGCGACCGCCGCCACGACGGCCACCGTGAACGGGCCGGCCAGTGGTTGTTGCGAGGTCAAGGCACGCAGCAGCGGGTTGGCCAGCGGCAGCCACTTCACCAGGAGCACGGCGGCGAGGGCGAAGATCGCGGCGAGCGCGGACCAGCCGACGCGCGGGACCAGCAGCCGCGAACAGGGCAGGCCGATCGCGATCCCGAACAGCACGCACAGCGCGTGCGCGGCGGCGCCGAGAGCGAGGGTGCCGATCGGGAAGCCGCCGGAGCGGAGGCCCGACCACCCGAGTGTCACGACGATCAGCACCGCGGCGCAGCCGAAGACGGCCAGCGTGGCGCCACCGAGGACCGATCGCCAGCGTCGTGCGTGGCTGAACGTCACCAGCCGCTGGACCGGGTCCTCGACGTCGAGCATCGCGATGGTCAACCAGCACGAGACCACCAGGAGCGAACCGGCGCTGATCCCGTATTGCGGCAGCAGCGGTGATTTCGGGTCCGTGTAGAGCACGGTGTTGACCGCGAGATAGGCGAGGATCGCGGGAAGGTAGCGCTGGGAATGGCCGAGTAGCGCGAGGTGGTAGCGGGTCATGGCGAGCAAGGCGCCACCTCCCGGACCGAGAATCCGCGGTTGAGCGCGCGCAGCAGGACGGCGTCCGTTTGCCCGGCTTCGACCGTCAAGACGACTCGCTCGCCCTCGGCCACGGCCTGGCTCACACCGGGCTCCGAAGACCAGTCGCCGCCGGGTCCGTGAAGGACGATCCTCGTCGCGCTCTCGGCTTTCGTCGCCGATTCGACGCGGGTCAGGAGGCCGTCGTCCATTCGGTAGACGTCGTCGGCGTGGGCGTGCACGGCGGTCGCGCGGTGGTCGGTGAAGACCACGCTCGCGCCCCGTGCCTTGGTCTCGGCGACGAGTTCGCCGAGCACGGCGTGGGCTTCGACGTCGAGGCCGGACCAGGGCTCGTCGAGGATCAGCAGTTCCGGCTCGGCCAGGACGGCTTGGGCGAGGCCGACCTTCTGTGCGTTGCCCTTCGACAGGGTCCGCAGGGGCGCGTCCGGGCCGCCGACCAGCGCCAGTCTGTCCAGCAGAGGATCGATTGCCGACAAGTCGGCAAGTCCGTCGATGCGGGCCATGTGCCGCAGGTACGCCCTGGCGCTCATCCGCTGCCCCGCCGGGAAGCGGTCCGGCAGGTAGCCGACACGTGGGCTGCCCACGACGGTTCCCGAGGTCTCACGGGAAAGCGCCGCGAGGATCCTGAGAAGCGTCGACTTTCCCGAGCCGTTCGAGCCGAGGACGCCGATCACGCGGCCCGGCGGGACATCGAGGTCGACGTCGACGAGCACCGGTTCGCCGCGGCCGTAGCGCTTTCCGACTCCTTCGAGCCGGATCAGCGAGGTCACGCAGCAGCGGCCTTCTGCAGCGCGCGGGTCGCCTGTTCGAGTTCGTTGACCGTCGCGTCGGGGACCGGGTGCCCGGCCGAAGCCATCCAGTTCGCCAGCATCCGGTGCCCGCCCTGGGTGAGCACGGACTCGGGGTGGAACTGGACGCCCTCGAGCGGCAGCTCGCGGTGCCGCATGCCCATCACCACGCCGGACTCCGTGCGGCCTGTGATCTCAAACACGCCGTCGTCGATGGTTTCCGGCAAAACGGTCAGCGAGTGATACCGCGTCGCGGTGAATTCCGAAGGGAGCCCGGCGAGCACTCCGTCGCCCGAATGGTGGACCTGACTGGTCTTGCCGTGCAGCAGTTCCGGGGCGCGGTCGACAGTGGCGCCGAAGACGACACCGAGGGCCTGGTGGCCGAGGCAGACGCCGAGCATCGGGATGCGCTCCTCGGCGCATTTACGGATGACGTCCATGCTCTGACCAGCGCGTTCCGGGGTTCCGGGACCGGGAGAGACGAGCACCGCGTCGAACTCGCCGAGCTTGTCGATGTCCACGACGTCGTTGCGCCAGACGGTGCAGTCGGCGCCGAGCTGGGCCAGGTACTGGACCAGGTTGTAGACAAAACTGTCGTAGTTGTCGACGACGAGCACGCGCATGGAATCAGCTTAGCGGCTCCCACCAGGTGGACCGTACGCCAGATCACAATGATTGTTAGGGGAACCTAACTTACCGTGGTAGGAGTGAGCCGTTCTCTTCGTGTAGCCATCGTGGGTGCCGGTCCGGCCGGCATCTACGCGGCCGACCTGCTCGACAAGTCCTCCGACAGCGCTGGATCTGTAACGATCGACCTGTTCGAGCGCATGCCGGCGCCGTTCGGGCTGATCCGGTACGGCGTCGCGCCCGACCACCCCCGGATCAAGGGCATCGTCACCGCCCTGCACAAGGTCCTCGACAAGCCGAACATCCGGCTGCTGGGCAATGTCGACTACGGGACCGACCTGAAGCTCGACGACCTGCGCCAGTTCTACGACGCGGTGATCTTCTCGACCGGCGCCATGGCCGACCGCGCGCTCGACATCCCCGGCATCGACCTCGACGGCAGCTACGGCGCCGCGGACTTCGTCTCCTGGTACGACGGGCACCCGGACGTGCCGCGCACCTGGCCGCTGAACGCGACCTCGGTCGCGGTCCTCGGCGTCGGGAACGTGGCGCTCGACGTGGCGCGGGTCCTCGCGAAGACCGCCGACGAGCTGCTCAGCACCGACATCCCGGACAACGTCTACCAGGGGCTGAAGGCCAGCCCGGTCACCGACGTGCACGTGTTCGGGCGCCGCGGCCCGGCTCAGGCGAAGTTCACGCCGCTGGAGCTGCGCGAGCTGGACCACTCGCCGAACGTCGAGGTCATCGTCTACCCCGAGGACATCGAGTTCGACGAGGGCAGCATCGCCGCGCTGCGGGCGTCGAAGCAGATCGACATGGTCGTGAAGACGCTGCAGGAGTGGGCGATCCGTGACCAGGGCGACCGGCCGAAGCGGCTTCACCTGCACTTCCTGCACTCGCCGTCCGAAGTCCTCGGCGAAGACGGCAAGGTCGTCGGGCTGCGGACCGAGCGCACCGAACTGACCGGTGACGGCAACGTGCGCGGCACCGGCGAATTCCACGATTGGGACGTGCAGGCCGTTTACCGCGCGGTAGGTTACCTGTCGTCGCATCTGCCGGAGGTCCCGTTCGACCACACCACCGGGACCGTGCCGAACCAGGCGGGCCGGGTGCTGGACATCGACGAGGACCAGGTACCGGGCGTCTACGTGACCGGCTGGATCAAGCGCGGCCCGGTCGGCCTCATCGGCCACACCAAGGGCGACGCGGCCGAAACGATCGCGAGCCTGCTGGCCGACGCCGACAAGCTCACGGCCCCGGCCGTGGACGACCCCGACGCGATCCTCGGCTTCCTCACCGAACGCGGCATTCCCTTCACCACGTGGGAAGGCTGGGGCAAACTCGACGCCCACGAGAAATCCCTCGGCGCCCCGCACGGCCGGGACCGCGTCAAGGTCGTGGAACGCGACGAAATGACCCGCATCTCGCGCGGCTGAGCCCGTTCCGTGAAGGCCTCCTTCCCTACGCTCAAGGTAGGGAAGGAGGCCTTCACGGCGAGCCGAGGTAGGTCAGAACAGCGAGAACGCGGCGGTTCGTGTCGTCCGAGGCGACGATGCCGAGTTTCGCGAAGATGTTCGCGGTGTGCTTGCCCACCGCGCCCTCGCTGAAGTGCAGCCGCCCGGCGATGGCGGCGTTGGAACAGCCCTCGGCCATCAACCCGAGCACCTCGCGTTCGCGTGGGGTCAGCGTCGCGAGCGGGTCGGAAGCGTTGCCCGCCACCAGTTTCGCGATCACCTCGGGATCCATCGCGGTCCCGCCGTCCGCGACCCGCCGCACCGCGTCGATGAACTGGTCCGCGTTGAAGACCCGGTCTTTCAGCAGATAGCCGATCGCGCCGGCGCCGTCGGCCAGCAGCTCCCGCGCGTAGAGCTGCTCGACGTGTTGTGACAGAACGAGAATCGGCAACCCGGGAAGGTCACGCCGCACCGCCAACGAGACCTGAAGACCCTCGTCGGTGAGCGTCGGCGGCATCCGGACGTCGACGACCGAAACGTCCGGCCGGTGCGAACGCAGCGCCCGCTCGAGTTCCGGCCCGGTACCGACCGCCTCGACCACGTCGAAGCCGTGCGCGGCCAGCAAATGCGTCAAGCCGTCTCGGAGGAGGTACTGGTCCTCGGCGACGACGCATCGGGGTCGAGCTGACACGGGATCTCCATGGTCGCCTTCGTCGGCCCGCCGAGCGGGCTGGTCAGAGCAAAAGTACCGTCGAACGCGCCCAGCCTGCGTTCGATCCCGCGAATCCCGCTCCCCCGGGCCGCGTTCGCGCCGCCCTTCCCGTCATCGGTCACCTCGATCCGCAACAGCCCGTCGTCGTAACCCAGTTCGATCGACACTCGCCGCGCCTCGCCGTGCTTCGCGGCGTTACCGAGCAACTCACTGACCGCGAAGTACGCGCATGCCTCAGCGGGCTGCTCCAGCCGAGGCAGGACACCGTTCACCGAAGCCCGTAGCGGACTGTCGAGCGCCATCGCCCGCACAGCGTCACCGAGACCACGCTCGGACAACACCGGTGGGTGAATCCCTCGCACCAGCAGCCGCAACTCGGTCAGCGTCTCGGACGACGTCTGCCGGAGCTCGGCGGCCAATCGTTTCGCCGCGGCCGGATCGCTGTCGATCAATGCCTCGACCGCGCCCAGCTTCATCCCCATCGCGACCAGCCGCGACTGGACCCCGTCGTGCAGGTCCCGCTCGATCCGCCGCAGCTCGGCGGCCTGCGCGACCGACGCGTCCGTCCGCGTCTGCTTCAGCCGCTCGACACGCTGCCCAAGCCGCGAAGCCTCTGTCGGCCCCAGCAGCAGCTTCGCGAAGCGCGCTCCCAGACGGGCGAGCCACGGCGTCGCGAACAGTCCTGCGACGAAGGCCGCGACGGTGACCGGAGTCAGCGCGAGCGCTTGCCAGTGCGTCGTCGCCTCGGGCAGGCCGATCATCGAGAACCAGTGCGTGGTCGACCAAGAGGTGTCCGTCCACCGGGCGATCGGCCGCAAGACCCACAGCGTCAGGAACCCCCAGAAGCCGAAGAACACCAGCGTCGCCGTCGGCAGCACCATCAGCAGCAGCACCACGGAGTTGACCGCCGCGCCCGCCATGTCGCGCCAGGTCGCGCGGTCGCGCAACACCCAGCGCCAGCGGGCCAGCCGCGCCGGCCACCACGGCGTGTCGTACAGCTGCCGCCCGTGCCGGTACATGCCGTCCGCCCGCGGCACGGGGAACGGCGGCTCCGGCAGGTACGGGCGATCGATCCGCACCCCGGTCCAGTTCTTGGCCTCGCGGCGCAGGGTGTCGGTCACCGAACGGCCGGCGACGACCATCGCCGGGAACAGCGGCGCCGGACCGATCAGCATGAGCAGCGTCGGGATCGCCATCCCGAGTTGCGCGGCGGAAAGCGCGAACAGCCCCATCTGGAAACCCAGCGCCTTCAGCCTCGCCTTGATCCAGCCGTCGCCGGTGCGAGCCGGGCGGGGTCCGAGCCACCAGCGAGTCCACTTCCCGTACAGCCGGAGCGCACGCGGTCCGGACAGGAGGACCGCGGGCACCAGCAGCAGACCGGCCAGGGGATTCCACAGTTGCCAGCCGAGATCGCGCCCGGTGGCGGGGTCGTCGGAGATCCACTCGAACCGCTTGGTCCACTTGATGAACCACGATCGCTTGAACAGGTTGTTCCCGTCGCGGTACCAGCCGTCGCGCTCGCGTTCCGGCTCGGGCGGGGCGGGCCGATAGGGCGGCTCGACCTGGATACCGCACCAGCGTCCGGTCAACCGCCGGGTGAGCGCGGCACGCGGACGTGTCCCTTCGAGCGCCAGTGTGTAGGCGAAGACCAGGCCGACACAGAGCAGGCAGAAACCCACCAGTTCGAGCAGGAGGTCCAGCCAGCTCACCAGCGCCAAGGCCGCGAGCACGAAGCCCCGGCGCACTGAGGTGAGGTAGGTGCGGATCATGCGGCGAAGTCTTCCCCACCGGCCCGGCCGGGCACAGTGACCGCAGGCCCCCGATCAGGGTGGGTCCAGCCCCACCCCGGTTGTGGGTTCAACGCCATTCTGGCCAAGTCCGTTGCGCCATAGCGTTTTTCGCATGCCACTCATCGAAGTCACCAGCCTCCGCAAGACGTATGGGGAGCACGTCGCGGTCGACGACGTTTCGTTCCACGTGGAACAGGGCGAAATCTTCGGGATCCTCGGGACCAACGGCGCGGGCAAGACCACCACCGTCGAATGCCTCCAAGGACTGCGCACGCCGGACTCCGGCAGCATCTCGGTCCTCGGTCTCGACCCGAAGACGGACCACGCGGCGCTCAAGCAGCGCCTCGGCTCCCAGCTCCAGGAGAGCCGCCTGCCGGAAAAGCTCAAGGTCCAAGAGGCGCTCGACCTCTACGCCTCCTTCTACGCCAACCCCGCCGACCCCGGTGACCTGCTCGCGAAACTGGGGCTCACCGAGCAGCGGAACAAGTACTTCGGCAAGCTTTCCGGCGGCCAGAAACAGCGCGTCTCGATCGCGCTCGCGCTGGTCGGGCGCCCCGAGGTCGCCGTCCTCGACGAGCTGACCACCGGACTGGACCCGCACGCCCGCCGCGACACCTGGAAGCTCGTCGAGGCCGTGCGCGACACCGGTGTCACCGTCCTGCTCGTCACGCACTTCATGGACGAGGCCGAACGTCTCTGCGACCGCCTCGCGATCTTCGACGCCGGACGCGTGGTCGCCACCGGCAGCCCGCTCGAACTTCGCGACCGCACCGGGAAAACCTCTTTGGACGACGCCTTTGTGACCCTGACCGGGCGCGACTGAAACGGGAGACGACAGTGCACACGCTCGCCAAGATCACTTTCACCGAAACAAAACTCGCGCTCCGGTCGCCGGCCTGGGTCATCTCGGGACTGCTGTCGCCGACCGTGTTGTTGCTCGGCGTCGGCGCCATCCCGGCCTTACGGACGGAGAGCGAGAAGACCCCGGGCATGAGGTTCATCGACGCCTGGGTGCCCTCGCTGGTGGTGCTCACCATCGCCGTGATGGGCCTGCAGGCGATCCCGGCCGTGATCGCGGCCTACCGCGAACAAGGCATCCTCCGCCGCCTCGCCACCACACCGGTGCATCCGGCGAAACTGCTGGTGACACAGCTGATCATCAACGTCACCGTCACGATCGCCGGGATCGGCTTGCTGATCGTGCTCGGCTCCGCCGTCTTCGACGTCCCCGGGCCGCGGCACCCGCTCGGTTTCCTGCTCGCGTTCGTGCTCGGCACGACGGCGATCTTCGGTTTCGGGCTGATCGCCGCGTCGGTCGCCAAGACCGGCCGCGCCGCGGGCGGGATCGCGATGATCGCCTACCTGCCGATCATGTTCCTCGGCGGCGTCTACCTGCCGCGTCCGCTGTTGCCGGAAGTCATCCAGAACATCGGCGCGTACGTCCCGCCGGGCGTCAAAGCCCTCGAAGACGCCTGGACCGGCGGCGGCGCCCAGCCACTCCAACTCGCCGTGTTGGCGGCTTTCGCAGTGGGCAGTTGTGTCCTGGCCGCGAAGCTTTTTCGCTGGGAGTGACGACGGCTTCCGCCAAAGTGGTGATGATGATCGTTTTCTCTTGTGGCCCGGGCCGCGGGTGGGTAGTCAGGAAGACGGCCCACGTTCACTGTGTCTCTCTCGGAGGTTCGATGTCTCTGGATGTATCGCCCGCGCTGCTGGAAAAGGCCGAGCGCGGGGAGGTCTCCGACGCCGAATTCGTCGCCTGTGTCCGGGAATCCCTGCCGTACGCCTGGACCGTGATCACCGGTGTCATCGCGGAGGCCGAGGGCGCGGCCGACGGGTTCGCCGACAACGAGACCCCGCCGCCGAGCGAGGCCGAACGCGGCCAGCTGCTGCGGGCGCTGGCCTCGGACGCCATCCGCGGCGGACTGGAACGGCACTTCGGCGTGAAGCTGGCGTTCCAGAACTGCCACCGCGTCGCCGTGTTCAAGAAGTCCCAAGTGGACAGTGACCGCTACCGCGCGTTCGTGTCGGTCCGCGGGCAACTGCTGAACCAGAGCCCGGAACTCCGCGACTGCTAACCCTTTCGCAGCGCGGGTAGTACCTCTTCCCCGATCCGCGCGATGTTCTCGAGCGTTCCTTCCGGCGTACCGGACGCTTCCACCATCATGATCACGTGGGAGACCCCGGTACGCCGGATGCTCGTTCCCAGCCTGTCGACGCAGTACTCCACACCGCCGATCGGATGCATCTCGCACAGCCGGTCGGTGTAGGACACCGGATCCTTGTCCAGCCCCCGCTTGCCGTCGAGGTACACGTGCCCGGCGAATCCCTCTTTCAGGGAGCCCGGCAACGCGGACCGCACGACGTCCAGCGCGTCGTCCCCGACCTGGCACATCACCGTCGAGACGTGCTCGGCGGCGGAATCCCCGTACGCGGCAAGGGTTTTGATCTTGCCGTCGTCGTCGGTGTGCAGCCCGAGCAGCATCGGCAGCCCGCGATCGGCGGCGAGCCGGACCGCGCGCGAGCCGGCGTCCCCGCAGGCCACGACCAGGCGCGGAGCGCGTTCCGGCAGCGGCACCATCGGCACTTCACGGAACCGGAAGTGGTCACCGTCGGCCGAGACGGTCTTCGACGTCATCGCCGCGAGCAACAGATCGAGGCTCTCCTCGAAGCCCGTTTCGTAGCGTGACGCCCCGGTGCCGAACACCTCGAGGTCCTGCCACGGCCCGCCGCGACCGACGCCGATCCGCAGCCGTCCGCCGGAAACCGCGTCGAGCAGTGACCACTGTTCGGCGAGTGCCACCGGATGCGCGACCGACAGCACGCTCACCGCGGTGCCGACGGCGATCCGCTCGGTGCGGCCGAGCACGTGCGCGGCGAGAGTGATCGCGGACGGGCAGACGCCGTACGGCATGAAGTGGTGCTCGGCGAACCACACGTCGTCGAACCCGGCCCGCTCCGCGGCGATGGCGGCGTCGACCGACCTGCGCAGGACATCGGCGTCCTCCTGCCCGGGAAAGCGGCCGGAGACGAGGAAGACACCGAACCGCGCGTCTACTGGACGCTCACTTCGTTGAACCAAAGCCGCGGCTCCAGCCATGGGAAGACGACGAACATCAGCAGCGCCACGATCCCGAGCGCCAGCACGACGGCCGTCGCCAGCTTCACCGCGAAGGGGCCGGGCAGCTTGCGCCAGATCCAGCCGTACATCAGCGCGCCTCCGAGATCTTGGGCAGGAGTTCGGCGTAGGAGCCGACCTCGTTCTTCGGCACCTGCTGGGTCAGCACCGAGTGGATGATGAGCCGTTCCTTCGCCGAGAACCGCGGGTGGCACGTGGTCAGCGTGAGCAGCGAGACCTGCTCGGCCTTCGGGAGGATTTCCGGATCCTTGTACGGCACCGGGTTCACCGTGTCGCCCTTGGTCGGGAACACGATACGGCGGCCGTTGGTCTCGCCGTAGGGACCGCCGTCGACGGCGTTCGGGTCGCGCAGCGTCCCCACGCGGGCGCACTTCGGCTGGGCACCCTTGCCCGCCGCCCAGCCTTCGACCTCGTCCTTGTACGGCAGGACCTTGTAGATGTAGAAGTCGGTCTGCGTCTCGATGACGATCTGGTCGCACGAGCTGAGGTTGTCCAGGTCGTTGAACGGCGCACCCTTGCCGACGCGGTGCCCTGCGACCGCGAAGTTGCCCGGTTCGCCCGGCAGCGCGGTGCCCTTGTAGTGGCCGGGGCCGACTTCGAGGGCGGCCTCGGTGGTGCCTTCCTGGATGGTGAAGTTGAAGTCGGCGCCGAACACCGGGATGTGGATCCTGGCGAACGCCTTCCCGTCGACCAGTTCCGGATGCAGCTGCCGGTCCTTGCCCCACTCGCCGTCCAGTTCGGAACTGGCCTCGGACTGCTTGCCCGCGGAGAAGAGGTCGGTCACGTAGACCTCGTAGACCATGAACAGCAGCACCACGAGGCCCGCGGTGATGAGGAGTTCGCCCACGGTCCGGATGGCGACGCCGCCCTTGCCCAATTCCCTCGGCGGCGGGCGTTCCTCGGTCGCGGTGCCACCGCCGACCGGTTCGAAGACGACGGTCTCCTCGGTCGACCCCGGCGGCGCGGGACGACGGCGTGGCGGCGGCGCGTCCATCCGGCGGCGCGGCGGCGGTCCGTCGTACGCCCTGCCGTCCTGCGGCCTTGGCCGAGGCGTCGGAGCCGCTCCCTGGCTTCGGCGCGGCACGGCCGCGTCTTCTTGCGGCCTCCGGCGCTGCGCCGGACGGCTCCCGCCGGGTGCTCCTTCGGCGTACCGCCGTCGGTCCCCGCCCGGCTCTTCCCGCTCAGCCACGCAAAGCTCCTCAGTCTCGAACCAAGCCGCAGTGCCGAACCAGCACAGTGTCGAACCGTGTGTGACACCATTGTCACAGTGCGGGGAATCGACCGGTCCCGGACGGTGCCCAGCGGCGCTCGTTTACGTTAACGTGTGCACGTGACGCTGGTTGCGCACCCGAAAGCGGGTCATCGCCACCAGGGAAGCCGAACAGTACGCGAGGAACACGATGCCGAAGTCCAAGGTCCGTAAGAAGACGGCGTACACCCCGCCGACCGACCGCCGTACGCCGGTGAAGGTCAAGGCCGCGGGCCCGTCGAACCTGTTCTACAAGATCGTGATGTTCGGCCTCATGCTGATCGGCCTGTTGTGGCTGGTCGTCAACTACATCGCGGGCGACAAGATCCCCTTCATGGCGGATCTGGGCAACACGAACTTCGCCATCGGTTTCGTGCTGATGATCGCCGGGTTGCTCATGACGATGCGGTGGCGGTGAGCATTACCCCGAATGGCGGCTTGACGCCGAATTACACCGGTGTGACTCATCCCCAGTGTGGATAACCCCTGTGGATAACTACCCCACCTCGTGGGCGCCGCGGCAGAACGTTGTGGTAGTGGCCTGGCTGATCACCCTGTTGTTGCTGGCAGGCGTGCTGTGGCTGGCCTTCGGCGGCGACATCGGCGGCACCGTGCTGACAGGGGTCGCGATGCTCTCCGTGGGCGCGCTCGCACTGCACGGCACCCTGCTCCGTCCCCGGCTGGCCGCCGGTCCCGGTGGAATCCTGGCCAGGACGGTCGGCGGCGCGCACCGCTACTCCTGGACCGAAGCCCGGCTCCGGCTGCGCACGACGCGGCGGCTCGGCCGGGACAGCCTGACCCTCGAGGTCGAATCCGGCGAACACCTGCTGGTGTTCGGCCGGATCGACCTCGGTGAGGACCCCAGGGACGTCCTGGACGTCCTCACCGCCCTCAAGGGTCAGGCGTTGTCGTAGTAGTGGACGTCGCCGTTCGGACCGTGTGACCAGCCCGGGACGGCCGGACCGACCGCGGGCGGCGCGTACTCCCCGAAGATCTCGTACGGCGAGGCCGGCGAGCAGATCGGATTGATCTTGACGACGCAGGTCCGCAGCGACCCGCTGAACTTCGCCTTGACGTGCCGGGGCCGCTGATCCTCGACCACCGCCTGGCCCGCGGTGATCTCCCAGCCGGTTGCCGCGCCCGGACCCGTCGTGCCGACGGTCTG
>NZ_AOHO01000047.1 GCF_000342005.1 Amycolatopsis decaplanina DSM 44594 | reverse complement strand
GAGATGTGGTGTCAAGATCACTAGCAGAGGCCCGACCCATACCCGCAACCGGCATCAAAGACAGGCTCTTAGAACGGGCAGGCGCTTCTGCCCCCAACATCGTGCTCGGGCTTCCGAGGGTGCGCACCCGCTCAAGCCGTCGGCCGGTACTGGGACGAACCACAGAGGCGCTCCGCCGCAGTCAGCGGACCAGCCCATCTGGACGACGATCGATCATTGGACGATCGTCAAAATAGACACTGACTACCTGATGGACGTCGAGGTTGCGGGGGTCACGTCGTTCAACGTCCTCACAGACGTCATGGTCGTCGTTGCACCCGGCGTCGGCTAGCAGCCATCCGGCGTCAACTTCGGCGGCAGCGGTACAGGGGCGCCAGGCTGGGCTGGGCGGCGATCCAGCTCCATCGTGCGTGTAATGCGTTCAGGTAAGTGTTGCGCCAACGTGTTGGAAGTCAATGCCGGTTGGCGACCTCCTACCTCAAGGCACCAACGAGGAGCCGGATGTCCCCGGAGCTTGTGCTTTCGTGACGCAGTTCGCGTGCTGGGCGGACCTAATTGGTGGAACTCCGTTGCCCGACGCGCAGATCGGCTGATCCGGTCGAGCTGTGGCGGCCAAGTTCACTACTTCTGCCCCGATCGCGGTCCTGTCGTCCTGTGCAAGTGGGTCCAGTGCGCCGGGCGCGATCCCGCGCAGAGACCCATCTGCGACCGATTGAGCTCCGAATGATCGTGGGAAGCTCGAAAAGGGAGATCGGGGTTGGCGAAGCGAACGTGGTCGGGCTGGGCGCTCGACGTGGCGTCGGTCGTCGTGCCCGGTGTCGGCCGCGTCCGCGCACAAAAGATCCCGTTCGCGCTGGCCTGGTCCGAGGCGAACCAGGCGGCCCTCTCCTCGGACAGGCCGCTGTGGGTCGCTCTCGGCGACTCGATGACGCAGGGCATCGGCGCCCGGACCATCACCGGAGGTTGGGTACCGCGCCTCAACACCCGTGTCGGCGGGCGTTTCGCGGTGGTGAACCTGTCGACGTCCGGCGCCCGGGTCGCCGATGTCCTGGGCGACCAGCTCCCACGCATGCTCACGTTGCCTTCCGCTCCGGCTCTGGTGACAGTGCTGATCGGGGCCAACGACATGCTGACCCCTGCCCGCCGCCGCGGTGTCGAGAACCGCTTCGCCGAACTGCTCGACAGGCTTCCCGCCGGGCGTTCGGTGGTCGCCTCGCTCCCGCACGGCAACGCCACGGCGAACGCGGTCAACGCCCTCCTCGACACCGCGGGAGCCCGCGGCCGGATCCAGGTCGCGGATATGCGTGGGCCCGCGTTGGGGCCGCTGCGTGGCAGCCTCGCCGAGGACTGGTTCCACCCGAACGACGTCGGCTACGCCCGGATCGCGGGGATCTTCGAAGCCCCGGTACGGACGGTGGCGTCATTCCGAATCGGCGACTGACACCGCCCGGCGGATCTCTTCCGCCACCCAGGCCATGGTCGTGCGGGCCCGGATGGGGTCATCGGTGAGAAAGTAGTGGTCCACCCCCGGCGTCTGGTCGTACACGACGTCGACTCGAGCCTCGCGCAGCCGGGCCGCGTACCGGTCGCCGTCTTCGCGCAAAGTGTCGTGCTCGCCGGTGAGAACGACGGCGCGCGGCAAGCCGGTCAGATCAGGGGCCAGCAAGGGTGAGGCGTACGGGTGCCGCCGGGCCGCCGGGTCCGGGAAGTACACCCGGCGGACCAGGTCGCGCAGTCCCGGTGAGATCATCCCGCCCGCAGCCGGGTCGGGGTCGCTCGCGAGATCCAGGGCGGGCACCCCGAGCACCTGGAGCGCCGGCCGCCAGGCACCCGCGTCACGGGCCTGCAGGCAGACCGCCGCCGCGAGCCCTCCACCGGAGGAGAATCCACCCACCACGACCCGCGCGCCAGTGGCTACCCAGGCCGCGGCGTCGAAACACTGGTGCTGCGCCACCGGGAACGCGACGTAAGGGCCGCACCGGAAGTCGACGTTGTACACAGTCACCCCGGCGGTGGCGGCTACATATCTGCACCACCAGTCATCCATGGCCGGATACCGCATCAGCCAGGCACCGCCGTGAAAGTGCACGTACGCGCCATCAGGGGTCGGGCACCGCGGCCGGTAGACGTAAACGCGGACCCGGCCATGCCGGGTCGGAACACGGAGGACCTCCGGCGACGGCAGATCGTTCCCCGCGAACCGCAGCGTTTCCCCGTACCGCACGGTCCACCGCGCCGACGCGTGCATGACCATCGCCGCGAGCCTGTCCCTGAACCTCATACAGGTGGTTCGGACCCGGTCCGCCGACGGACGGGTGCCGGCCGCCGCCGCGGCCATGGAGTGAACCGACGACGGCGACGACCGGCGGAACGCTGCCGAATCAGCGTTCCTCACGTCAGGGCCACCTGCCCCCTGACGCAAGACAAAGAGACGCGAAGCTCAGGACACGGGTTCCGATCTCAGGACCTTGTCGATAACGAAGACGGTGGCGTTCCCCTCCGGAACGTTGCCACACAGGATCTTCGCCCCATTGATCGTCATGTTTTCGCCGAAACCGTCGATCTTCACCGGGCCGCCGCTGGCGTCGAGGCTCGACACGGAACCGGCGACCGCGAGCCCTTTGGCGTCGTACCGCTTGCCTATGACGTGGAGGCGCAGAATCGGCTCCGGATCGGTGTCGCCGAGCACCTCGTCAGCGGGAGCGAAGACCGTGACGGCCGTGCCGATCAGACCCGCCGCCCCTGCCGCGGCGAGAAATCGGGACGGTTTCGAAGAACACTTCGGGCCGAAGACATCCGCCTTGGTTGTCGAGCCGTCCGGCGATCCCGTGAGTCCTGCGGCGCCCGCGGGAACGGACCCCGGCGAGAACGACATCCTGCCCGGCGGACCGGCAACCTGCGTAGCGCTGCCACAAGCGGTGAGTGCCGCCGTGGCGGCGACGAGAAGTCCGACGCCGAAGACCCGAACCTTGGTCACAGTCAGGCTCCAGTGATCCAGTTGTGGAGGGTGCCTTTCTCGGTGGAGAAAGGCACCCTCCCTGATGTCCGATTTGGACCGTGACTTATGCCGCCGGCGGCATCAGGACCGAGTCGATGAGGTACACGGTCGCGTTCGCGGTGTGCACGCCACCGCAGATCACGTTGGCGTCGTTGACTTTCAGCGCGTCCTTGGTGCCGGTGACCTTGACGACACCCTTCTCGACCGAGGTCTGGTCGCCGACGATCTTGTCGGGCGCGATCTGGCCGGGAACGACGTGGTAGGTCAGGATCTTCGTGAGGAGCGCGTCGTCGGTCTTGAGCTTCTCGATGGTGGCGGCGTCGATCTTCGCGAACGCGTCGTCGACCGGCGCGAAGACGGTGAACTCGCTGCCGTTGAGCGTCGAAACCAGGTCAACCTTGGGGTTGAGCTTCCCGGAAACCGCCGACACGAGGGTCTTGAGCAGCGGGTTGTTGCTCGCCGCAACGGCGACCGGATCAGCCGACATGCCCGCGACGGAACCCGGGCCACTGGGCACCTTTTCCGCGTAACCCGCACAACCGGGGCCGACGAGGTCCTTGGCCGGGTCCGCCATCGCGCTGGAAGACGGCTGCTGCATGGCAGAGGAAGACGGCGCCGGCGTGCTGGCGGCGTTGTTCGACGCGGTGTCATTGCCGCAAGCCGCGCCCATGAGAGCGAAAGCGGCGAGACCGGCGGCCAAGGTGACGCGGCGAGAACTGCGCTTCATGACAGGTAACTCCTATTAGCTGAGGGAATCGGCCCACAGGGCTGAGTGCGCCTCGACGCTTCCGAGGCGGCGAACATCCTGGATTCGAGACCTGCGCCGGGCCGGATGGGCGGGCTCCGCCATCGAGATCTTTCCGTTACCTTACGAACACGATCGTGGACCCTTCGTCACCACTCGCGGTCCCCGGCGGCAATCCGCCGGGGCCTGGGTGACGAATGCTTCTTGTCACCCACTCCACTTGATCTGCCCGGGAGCAACCGTGCTCACACTTGCGTTGATCGGCCTCGTCGGGGGATTGGTCACGGGCATTTCTCCGTGCATCCTCCCGGTGTTGCCGGTCATTTTCCTCTCCGGCGGCGTGCAGGGTCCGAAGCCGACAGTTCCCAGTGAAGAGAACACGGGCGGCGGCCGTGTCTCGACCGTGGAAGCCCCTGTCGAGACCAAGCCGCCACGCTCACGTCCCTATCTGATCATCTTGGGTCTCGTCGTCAGCTTCACCCTGGTGACCCTGTTCGGATCGCTGCTGCTTTCGGTTCTCGGACTACCACAGGATGTTCTGCGCTGGGCGGGCCTGATCGTCCTGGCACTGATCGGGATCGGGCTCATCGTCCCGAAGTTCGAGCACCTGCTGGAGAAGCCGTTCAGCTGGATCCCGCAGCGACGCCCCGACGCCAACCGCGGCGGCTTCGCCCTCGGCCTCGGGCTCGGCGCGGTCTACGTGCCGTGCGCGGGACCGGTGCTCGCCGCGATCACGGTCGCCGGGTCGACCGGGCAGATCGGCCTCGACACCATCGTGCTCACTTCGACCTTCGCCATCGGCGCCGCGCTCCCCCTGCTGATCTTCGCCCTCGCCGGGCGCCGGGTGGCCGAGCGTGTGAAGGCCTTCCGCAAGCGGCAACGCGGTATTCGGATCACCGCGGGAATCGTGATGATCGCGCTCGCGATCGGGCTGGTGTTCAACCTGCCGCAACTGCTGCAACGGGCCATCCCCGACTACACCAGCGGTTTGCAGAACGACATCAACAACTCCGAGCAGGTCAAGAAGGCGCTCAACCTCGGCGGGCTGGAGAACGACCAGAATAAGGACCTCGACCTCTGCACCGACGGCGCCAAGGAACTCGAAAGCTGCGGGAAAGCACCAGACATCAAGGAAATCCAGCAGTGGTTCAACACGCCCGGCGGCGCCCCGGTCGACCTGGCACAACTTCGCGGCAAGGTGGTCCTGATCGACTTCTGGGCCTACTCCTGCATCAACTGCCAGCGTTCGATTCCGCACGTCACCGCCTGGGACAAGGCCTACCGCGACGCCGGCCTCCAGGTCATCGGCGTCCACTCCCCCGAGTACGCCTTCGAAAAGGAGCCGGGCAACGTCAAAGCCGCCGCGGACAAGTTCGGTATCGGCTACCCGGTCGCCCTCGACAACAACCTGTCAACCTGGACCAACTACCGCAACCGCTTCTGGCCCGCGCACTACCTGATCGACGCCGACGGAACCGTGCGGCACATCAAATTCGGCGAAGGCGACTACCAGACCACGGAAAAGCTCATCCGCGAGCTGCTCACCAAGGCCAACCCGAACGTGCGGCTCCCCGCGGCGACCGGCACCGCCGACGACACCCCGGACACCGCCGCGATCACCCGCGAGACCTACCTCGGCTCGACCAAACGCGTCAATTTCGCCGGAACCGAGGACTACACCGCGGGCGCGAAGACGTTCGCCTACCCCGCAACCCAGCCGCCGGACACCTTCGTGCTCAAGGGTGATTGGACCCTCACCAGCCAGAACATCACCCCCACCCGCGCCGACGGGAAGATCCTGCTCAACTACCGCGCCAAAGAAGTCCGCATGGTCCTGTCAGGCAACGGCACCGTCACCTACACCGCCAAGGGCCAGACCAAGACCATTCAGGTCAACGGCACACCGAACTCGTACCAGCTTCTGTCCACACAGGCCATCGAAGCCGGTTCGCTCGACGTCACCGTCGGCTCGGGCGTCCAGGCCTTCTCCTTCACCTTCGGCTGAGCACAAGAGAAAGCAGAACCATGAGCCTGGAATCCATCACCACGAGCACCTTCACCGCCGAGGTCTTAGAGCAGCGCAAGCCGGTACTGGTCGACTTCTGGGCACCTTGGTGCGGCCCCTGCAAAGCCCTTGCCCCGGTTCTCGCCGAAATCGCCGACGAACACAGCGACAAGGTCACTGTCGTCAAGGTCGACATCGACGACAACCCGGAGATCGCCGGCGACTACGGGATCCTGTCGATACCGACCATGATCCTCTTCGTCGACGGCAAACCCGCCACCACCATCAACGGCGCGGCTTCGAAGGCGAAGATCCTCGGCAAGCTCGCGTCCTGGCTCTAGCCGGATGCTGAGGATTCATTGCACCGACGAGGATCTGTCCCTGCTCTCGGTTTCCGAAACGGCGGAGCCGATGTGGGAGGTATTGGCCAGTCTCCGCCGATTGCGACGGCCGGAAGACGAGCCCTGCTTCGGCCGCCGGCGCACGACGACCCTGACCGCCCTCGACGCCGACGGCGTACGGTTGATGAGCGCCGTCCCTTCCCACGGCTGCCGCCCCGACTTCCTGCCACCTGTTCATCCGACGATGTCCATCGAGGACGGAGTGGGTTCCCTGCTCGCGACGCCGATTCCGGTGTTGCGTTACGGCTGATCCACGACGGGGCCCTGGATGAACTTCAAGCCCTCGGCGAGGCCGTGATCGGCTACTTCAGGAAGCACCTGGAACCGGAAGGGGCTGTCGTCTCCGACGTGATCTCAAGAGAGGCCGCTCGATGCCGCGCCCTGACCGAGGAAGGTAGTGCTTTCGAGGGCTTGAGCGCGAGGACGCTCGGGGCGCCGGGCGAACAGCCCGGCGCCCCGAGCCGCCGCTGTCAGCCGAGGCCGAGAATGGTGCCGTGGTCGTCGTCGCAGTGGTGGTGACCATTGATGTTGAGCAGAAGACCGAGGTTGAGATACAGGCCGAGCCCATGGTGATGGTGGTGGCCAAGGTCGTGATCGGAGACCGTCGTGACGGGGGCGGGCGCCGCCGAGGCCGCGCCCGGGGCGGCGAGCAGGAACCCGAGTGCCGCGGCGGGCAGAGCGGCAATGACGATCATGCGACGACGAATGGTGCTCACGGTGTTTCTCCTTCTCCTCGAACGAACAACGGACACGATCCGCGGGACGGCTCTCCCGGGGTGGATCATGGGTGATTCGTACGACGAGGGGCCCACGACAGGTCGGCGCGCCGGGACCATCCCTGTGAGTGACACTCCCGGAACGCGGCCTCGGCCATCACCTGCCGGAAGTCTGGCCGGGCGAGCAGGACGCCCGCCCGGCCAGGCGGGTGGTGATCAGCCGTTGGCGGCGCTGGTGTTCACGTCGCCGTTGACACCCTTGGGGAAGAAACCGCCGGCTGTGGCCGCCTTCGGCGTCAGATAGACGATGTTGAGCACCTGACCCGGGGAGCGGCTGAAAGCGACACCGTTACCGTCGGTCGGCACGATGTTCGCCCTGCCCTGCCCGTCGACCACGCCCTGGTCCAAATCGGACTTGCCGTCGAGGCTGTCACGGGCGTTGGAGAGTTTGACGCTGGCCTCGCGCAGGTCCCGGCCGAGGAGACCGAGCCCGAGCAGACCGCCGGTGTGCTGGTAGAGCGCGGTGCGGATGTTCGCGGCGTGGTAGGCCTCGACCGCGAGGATCCCGGCGGCGGCTTCGAGGTAGGTCTTGTTGGTGATCAGCGGCGCGGCACCCTTGTAGGCGGTGACGCCGACGTCTTCGAACAAGTATGCCGCCAGCAGGAAGTTCTCCTCGCAGGCGAACGCGTCGAAGCTCTGCCCCTTGTTGACCAGCCCGGCCGCCTGCGCCGCGGCCGTGAAACTGGCCTGCAGATCGATCGCGGGGCGGCTCACCGCCGCGGATCCGAGCGCGGTGCGCAGGAACTCGACGTGGGCCTTCTCGTCGCCGGCGATCTCCTGCGCGTACTGCTTCGCGGCCTTCGTCTTGAACTTCACCGCGCGTCCACCGGTGACACCACCGCGGGTACCGGTCCCGGTCGTCATGGAGTCTGCGAGCCCCTTGCCGGTGACGGCGTGCAGGTAGAACTCGGCTTCGAGATATTCGAGGTTGAGCGCGAAATTGAGTACCGCGCCATCACTGACCCCTTCCGCCTCGGCCGCGGCCGGCCTGGCGGTCCCCGCCGACGCGGAAGGGGCGGCGATCCCGCCGAGCGCACCCGCTCCGACGACGCCAAGGCCCGTCACCCCGGCGGCGCGCAGAAAACGGCGCCGGTCCTGCTGATTCTCCGCACTCCGGTTGATCATCGATGCGGCATAGCGTTTGCCAAACACGTACGGTCTCCTTCCCGCCCGTGTCCTGGCTACGCACGACAACGGGCGTGCCCCGCCCACCGGGTCGCGACCATCGGCGGGCAAGGGTCGACTACGCGGACACTTTGCTTTCGAGTTCGCCGGACGATCAGCTTGGTGCTCTTCCCCACTTCGGCCGGAATTCGCCGGATTCCGACGTCAGAGCGGACCCGATCGTGGCGATAGAACGCGCTTCGCGGATCGATGTGACCACTTACCGCATGCGGCCCCGTTTCGTGGCCGATCGGCCGAAGTTAGGCCGATTCGGTGGTTCCACCAAGCCGCCAGGGCGCCGAGCGCGAAATGACCGCACAAGGGTGTCCACCTGGGGTTCAGGCGGGACGAGCCGTCGTCCGTCGGCACCGATCAGGTGAGGGATTTTTTGTCGCGCGTTTTTCATCGGCGTTACCACCCGCCGTTGCCGCCATCGGGAAATCAAGATCATTGACATGAAGTGGCAAGTGCCTGCTAACGTCCGACGCGCAGTGTCAATCGAGCGGCCTCGCGAAGCCCCGATCGACTCTGGGGGCTCATTATTCGGTGAGGATGACGGTGATGCCCGGAGTGGCCGGGGCCACCGTCACCGAGGATTGCACGTACAACACCAGCGCCAGCGGCGTGAACTTCCACGTCAAGTGCTCCCGCCTGCCCTCGGGAGTCTCGCAATATCGGGCGGTCGCGCAGTGCGGCCACGGCTCCACCACTTATGGAATCTGGAAGACGGTGGCGGAGAGTGTGTACATCGGCTCCGTGGCCGACTGCACGAACCGGGGCAACGTGGCCAAGGGCGGCATCCAGCTCCGCTGATCGTCTCGCCCGAGGAATGCACATGACGGCGGTGTCGCGGATTTCATCCCCGGGACACCGCCATCCTTTCGCTATTCTCCGCCCAGCAGTCCACTCAGCAGAGTGGCTGTGGTGCGCCGGTCATGGGCACCGAGCTTGGCACGTATTCGTGCCATGTGGCGCTCGACGGTCTTCCCGGAAATATGCAGTAGCTCGCCGATTTCGCGGTAGGTATGGCCGTCGACGACGAGGCGTCCGATGTCGCTTTCACGCGGGGTCAAGGAGGGCGGCTCGGCAGGGGCGGGGGCCGCGGTTTCGGCGACGCCGCTCGCCGAGGACGGGAATCGTTTGACCGCGCGCAGCAGAGTCGTCATGGCGGTGCGGTCGGTCGCACGGATCGCGGCCTGCCCGGCCAGCCGGGCGGCATCCCAGCTCAGCCCGGCGCGATAGAGCAGCCCCGCTCCGGCCAGTACCGCGTCGACGTCGATCGCACCGTCCAGGACTGCGAGCCTTGGGCACCCGCGGCGGCGAACGCGGGACCCAGGCGCCCACTCGCGGAGTGTGCGGTGAGCGTCTCGATCGCGTCGTGGACGGCTTGCCGGCCGCCCGATGCGACAGCGGCGTGGAACACGGACCAGTTCAACCAGGCCGACCACAGGGCGGGTCTGCCGAGCCGGGTGAGTAGTTCGAAGGCTCGTTCACGGTGAGCGGCGGCGCGGACCCCCGACACGGGCTCGGTCCAGGGGCTCGGGCCGGCTTCCGGCCCCCTTAACGCACGAACATGCGATCCATCGACCGCCGCACGTGACCAGTCCAGCAGGTTCGCCCCGTGCAGCTCGGCCAGCAGCAGCTCGTGCAGCTGCTGCCACACCCCGCGGCCTCGGTCCAGTCCCGTAGCCGGCGCCAGCATGTCATGCCCGACCCACAGCCCATCTCCTGCGGCACGAACTCCCACGGAATCGCTCACGAAAAGATCGTTCTTCGGCTTCGCTGACCCGATGCCTCCAGCGGTCCAGCGGAACAAGGTACATCTCACAATATCGATAACGATAGTCGTTTTCGTGTAGGTTCGGGTGGTCCGTCCGCCACAGGATCCTGCCGAGCAATCTCGTGTACGCGCTCCTCGCGGGCTGGCCTCTCTCACCGACCGATCCACGAGGAGCCGCAGACCGTGACCACGCCCGCAGACGCTTCGATCGACGCTCTGCCCGTCCTGACCCGCATCTGGGCCGAGCTTCTCGATCTCGGCGACCGGCCGATCGACCAGGACACGACTTTTTTGCGACTGGGTGGCGATTCGGTGCTCGCGGTGCGCATGGCGGCCCTCCTACGCAAGCAACTCGGCGTGGTGCTGGCGCTGTCGGACATCGGGGTCGAAACGACGTTGAACGAGCTGGCCGAGCTGGTGCGCCGACGAGTGGGAGCCGGAGGCACGACCCGCGCGCTGCCCGTCGAACTCCGCAAACGGGCGGATCCGCACGCCGCGTTTCCACTGCGCCCGCTGCAACAGGGCTACTTCGTCGGCCAGCAGGACGGCTGGGAGCTGTCGTACGAGTCCGCGCACTTCTACGTCGACGTCAGGTTGACCGACATCGACGGTGACGAAGCCGAGGACTCGCTCGCCGACGCGCTGCGCAGGCTGGCGGCGCACCAGCCGATGTTGCGCGCCCGTGTCACCACGGAGGGCGAGCAGCACATGCTGTCCCAGGACGCGCCCGGCGCGGTGCCCGTGCCGAGGGTGTACGACCTGCGCGACGCGGCTCCAGGCACCGTCGAGTCCGTCTTGGACAAGGTGCGGGCGGAGATGCGTTCCACCGGACCAGATCCCGTGCGCGGTCCTGGAATCGACGTCCGGCTCAGCCTGCTCCCAGACGGGGACGCGCGTTTGCACACGAGCATGAGCCTGCTGGTGTTCGACGGCTGGTCGTCCACGCTCCTCTTCAGGGAACTGGTAGCGCTGGCGGCGGACTGGAACGCCGTGCTGCCCCCGTTGGGCATGGACTTCGGCGATTACGTGACCTCCGTCGCGGACCTGCCCGGCAGTGACGAGTGGAAGGCCGACCGTTCGTGGTGGTGGTCGCGGCTCGACGCGATGCCCGAGCCGCCCGCGCTGCCGCTGATCCGAGATCCCCGCGAAGTGCGCGCCACGACCATGGAGACCCGGGAAGCCCATCTACCGCCGAGCCGGTGGGCGGCGCTGCGCGACCGGTGCGCGGCACGGGACGTGACGCCGTCCACCGCCTTGTCGACCGCGTTCGCGGTGGTACTCGCTCGGTGGGCCGGGCACCGGCGGATGTTGCTGAATTCTTTGCAGCTCAACCGCTTGCCGCTGCATCCCGACGTGCACCGGGTGGTGGGCGCGTTCTCCGCCACCATGCTGCTGCCCACCGAGCTCACCGAAGGCGCGACGTTCGCCGAACTCGCCTCGGCCGCGCAGAAACGGTTCAGTGAGTATTCGGCGCACAACCTGATCACCGGTGTCGAGGTATCGCGGGAACTGGGCCGCAGGCGTGGCACTCACCGCCCTGTCGCGCCGGTGGTGTTCCAGAGCACTTTGAGCATGGACGCGGCGGTCGGTGAGGCCCACCCCGAGTCCGCGGGACCGCTGGGCGCACTCGACTTCGGCGACTTCCATCACCAGTTGCGGACGCCTCAGGTGGCGTTGGAAGCCCGTGTCTACGAGCTCCGCTCGGAACTGGCGATCGTGTTCTCCCTCGTCGAGGAGTTGTTCGAGACCGAGCAGGTGGACGCGGCGTTCACCGAACTGGTCGAGCTGGTCGGCACCTTGGCCGACGGCGACGGGTGGGACCGGGAGATGGACCTGCCTTCCCCAGCGGAAGCCACCGGTTCGGGGCTGCTGCTCGGCCGTTACGACGACACGGATCGCGCGGTGGCCGAAGGGCCGCTGTCGACGACGTTGGAGGAGATCGTCGCCGAATCGTGGGAGGAGTTGCTGGGCGTGCCGGTGCTGGACCGCTCGGCCCAGTTCTTCGCACTGGGCGGGGATTCCCTCCTGGCGGTGCGGGCGCTGGGCCGGTTGGCCAAAAGTTTCGGGACCCCCGTGCCGGTACGGGAGTTCCTCGACGACCCGACGGTTGCCGGGCTCGCGGCGGCCCTGGCCGCGCACGGAGCGACAGTGTGAGCGGCGTGATCGGTGTCCTCGGCGGCGCGGGCACGGTGGGCCGGGTGGTCGTGGACCGGCTTTCGAGGGCCGGTCACGCGGTGCGGGTCGGCGGCCGTGACCTGGACCGGGCGCGGGCCGTCGCGGGCGCATCCGAGGCATTCGCTGTCGACCTCGGCGAACCGGACGCCCTGACGGCCTTCAGCTCGGGGTGTTCGGTCGTCGTCAACTGCGCGGGTCCCTCGTATCGGGTGCTCGACGTCGTGGCGCGGGCGGCACTGCGCGCGGACGCCGGCTACGTGGACGCGGCCGGGGACGCGGTGGCCCTGGATGCTCTGACCGCCGACGCGCCGCCGGAACTTCAGGCGCTGCCCGCGGTCTTCTCGGCCGGGTTGATGCCCGGCCTGTCCGGGCTGCTGCCGAGGCTGCTGGCCGGAGCCGGACCGATCGGACGGCTCGATATCTACGTCGGCGGTTCGGTCGAGATCAGCAGGCTTTCGGCGGTGGACACGCTGATGACCAGGGGACCGAGGTTCGGGCATGCCCTGGCAGTGTGGCGGGACGGCGCGGTGGTCGGACACTCGCTGACCCCGCTCCGGTCGGTGTCCCTGCCCGGCTTTCAAGGCCGGGTGCATGCATGGCCTTTCCTGTCCACCGAGGCGGTCTCGCTGGCGGCCGCGCTGGGCGTGGCCGAACTGCGTAACTACACCGTCTACGCGACGCAAAACCTGCCGGATGTCCTCGCCGAGGCCTGGGCCGCGGACGGCCCCGTGGAAGAGCACGTGGACGCTGTCGTCGACGCGGCCCGGCGTGACGTGGCCGAATGCGGACGGCACTACGCGGTGTTGGCCCACGCGCGCCCACCGGCGGGCTCCGGCGGCACCAGCCGACGAGTGTTGTTGCGGACGACCGATTCCTACGAGCTCAGCGGCGTGGTCGCGGCGTCGGCCGCCGTGGACCTGCTCGCGGGACGAGTGCCCCCGGGCGCGCACCACGCCGCCGAAGTGCTCGACCCCCATCGAACGGCGGCCGTGCTGGCGGCCGACCCCCTGGTGACGATGCTGGAACTTCCCGAGGTGACCCCACGATGAGCCCCGAACCGATCATCACCGACGCCACCGGCGCCGAAGGGTATGCGGTCAACGCCCAGTACTACGACTTGATCTTCCCCACCGCGCAACGCGACGCCCTTCGGTCGGCCTTGACGACACTGCTCGTGGACGTCCGGCGTGTCGTGGAAATCGGCTCCGGGACGGGTCAGTTCACCGAGACCCTGCTGGCGAACCTGCCTGAAGACGGTGAGGTGTACGCCATCGAACCCGCCGCGGTGATGCGCGCGGCCCTGACCACCAGGCTGGCGGCCCTGGACGTGCCACCGGTGACGGTGCTGCCCGAAGACGCGCTGCGAGCAGAGGTCGATGGGAACGTGGACGCGGTGGTACTGCTGAACGTTCTGACGCACTTCTCGCCCGCGGATCGCCGGGCTCTGTGGGCCCGCTGGATTCCGCGGCTCTCCCCTGGTGGTCTCGTCGTGGTGGACGTGCCGATGCCGCAGGCCGCGGTGGCCGTACCCGCGAGCACGATCCCGGGACGTGTCTTGGGGCGCCGCCGGTACGACACGGTGGCCGAAGCGACCGTGGACGGCGACGGTCTGTTGTGGACGATGACCTATCGGGTACACGAGGGTGACCGGCTGGTGTCGGAGGACGCGGTGTCGTTCCCCTCGTTCGTGGTGTCCGAAGAAATGCTGAACACCGAACTTCTCGGTGCGGGCTGCGAACCGGTGGACGGTCCGCCCGCGGGGGTACTGGTCTGGCGAAAGGGAGAACACTGATGTACGACGTGGTCGTGGTCGGCGGCGGACCGGCCGGACTCAGCGCGGCGCTGGTCTTCGGCAGGCAGCGGCGCTCAGTCCTGGTCGTGGACGGCGGAAAGCCTCGCAACGAGCGCGCTTCCGAAATGCACATGTACCTCAGCCGCGACGGGTTCCCACCGCAGGAGCTACTGGCCATCGGCCGCGAGGAGCTCGCCGCCTACCCGGGTGTAGAGGTGCGGACCGACCTGGTGGTCACCGCCCGTGGCGCCAAAGGGGACTTCGAGCTGGAGCTGGCCGATCGGGGAACGGTGCGGGCGAGGCGGATCGTCCTGGCCACCGGGCAGGTCGACGAGCCCTTCGACATCCCCGGTCTCGCCGAACGGTTCGGGCGCGGCGTGTTCCACTGCCCCTTCTGCCACGGCTGGGAAGTGCGTGACAAGTCGCTGGCGGTGGTGGCCCACGAGCCCGCACAGGCGATGCTCGCGCTCTATCTGGCCGACCGGTTCAGCAAGGACGTGGTGCTGTGCACCGACGGCGCGGCATCGCTTCCCGAGCGGATCACCGTGACCGCGGCCGATCGGGGCGTTCCCGTCGTGGACAAGAAGATCGCGGAAATCACCGGAGCACTCGACGACCTGACGGTCCGCTTCGCCGACGGCGACACCTTGCGCCGGGAAGCGATCTTCCACCGCGCGCCCAGCGGACGGCAGTCGGCCTTGGCCGAGCAGCTGGGCTGCGAGATCCTGCCCGACGGCACGGTCAAGGTCGACGAAACCGGGCTGACCACCGTGCCGGGGGTCGCCGCGGCGGGCGACATGGCGAAACTGCCGGGGATGCCCGACGCCACCACGCTGGTCGCGCTCGGTGCCGCCGACGGGGTCCGGGCCGCGGTCTGGATGGACGGCGATCTCTTCCGGTCCGGGCTCGGCCCCGCCTTCACCTCCTGAGCCGTGGCGGTCCGCCCTCAGCGGGCGGGGCGGACCGCCGCGAACACCTGGACCCCGACCGCGTGCAGCGGGTGCCCGGGCGCGGGCAGCGAGCCCAGCGGCTCGAGTCCGGCGTCCACCAGTCGCGCGATCCATTCCGCTTCCGTGGGGAAGATCCGATCGGTGCCTGCCCGGAAATCCCCCGAACCCGCCCGCTCCCGCCCGGGACGGGGCGACATCAAGAACTGCATCGAGGCCAGGATGTGCCGGATCTCGCGGCTCGTGTCGACGAAGATCAGCAGCCCGCCGGGAAGCAGCGATTCCCGGAACGACCGCAGGGTGGCGCCGAGGTCACGGGCGTTGTGCAGGACGTTCGCACCGAGCACGACGTCGAGAGTTCCCGGTGCCACGCCCTGGCTCGCGGGGTCGCCGTCGATGTCCAGCAGACCGAACCGCACGCCTTCGGTTCCGGCGAATCGCTCTTCGGCGTCGGACAGGAAGAACCTGGACACGTCGGTGAACAGGTAGTCCTTCGGCCTGTCCGCCAAGGCGGCCAGCACGTCGGCGGTCGTTCCCCCGACACCCGCGCCGACCTCCAGCACCCGCACCGGACGCCCGGCCGCCGACGACGCGGCGTGAGCCCGCACCAGATGCGCGACGGCACCGTTGGCGTAGCGGTTGACCGGGTTGTCCCGGTAGGCGCCCTCGGCCGTGTCCGTCTCTCCGTCGGCGAACAGCAGCGACTGCAACGCCACCTCGTCACGCAGCAACTCGGGCAGATACCGGAAGGCGCTCTGGAAGAACCGCGTCATCGCGGGTGGATAGCCCATCCCGCCCCGGACGCGGTCGAGACCACCGATGGCTTCCTCCAGTTCCGGACGCGACACCGGAGCCGGCAGCCGGTAGCCGTGCTCGTCGTGGACCGCCATGCCCTCTTCCGCCAACGCGGCCAGCCACCGCCTCAGAATCCAGCGGTGCCGGGGGGCCACGCCGAGCGCGTCCGCGAACTCGTCCGCCGTTCCCTCCACTCGTGCCCTTCCCAAGGTGGCGGCCATGGCCTGCGACGCGATCCGGTCCAGTTCACCCAGGAACGCCGGAACACGCGCAGCGTCAGCGGGGTCGATGGCGGCGTCCGCCGCACGCGCCGCCGCGGCGAGTGGGCCGGGATCGACGACGACAGCGGGCGCCGGGGACTTCCGTCTGCGCGCGGCGCTTCGCACCACTTCACCGAGACGACGGGTCAGGAACCCGGTGAACGGTTCGTGCGCGATCGCGCCCCCGCCAAGGTCTTCCACCTGGACCGGTGCGGCGGAAGCCGGCGCGACGACCTCCAGCAGCCCCGGATTTCGCGTGTCGAACAGCACCACGGCGTCCCGATCCGTGAGCGCGTCGGCCAGATCGCGGGCGGTGACACCGCTGGAGTCCTCGGAGAGCAACCGATTGGGGATGCCCGTCACGCGGACCGCGCGACTCGAGTCGACCGCGGCCGGAAGATCGGCGATGCCCTGCCACGGGACGGTTTCGGGGCGGACGGTGGGTGCGGCGCCCACCGAAAGGACCGCGTCGAAGCGGTACCGCGCCAGCTCGGTGTCTTCGGTCAGCTGTTTGGGGTGGACGGTGAGGCGCACCGGGCGTCCCGCCTGTGCCGCGGCCTCGGCGAGAGTGGCCGGATCGAAGTTGAGCTCGTCGTCCCGCCCCGCCCGGGCGGCGGCGCGCTCCGCCAGGGTGGCGGGGTCCGGATCGGCCAAGGCTTCGATCCGCCGGCAGTGCGCCTTCAGCAGGCGGGCGTCCCGGACGTCACCCACCACGAGGATTCCACCGGGAGACAGCAGCCGTAACGCGTCCACCACCACGGCGGTCAGATAGTCGACGTTGGGGAAATGCTGGGTCACCGAATTGAGCAGCACGCAATCCGGGCCCGCGGCGGGAAAGCCGGCGCGCCATCGCCGCGCGCACGGCCGGGGCGGCGACTTCGTGGGCCGCCGCCCGGACATGGGCGCGCCCAGGCTCCGCCTCTGCCGCCAACCGATCGACGGCAGCCTGGGCGACGTCGGTTCCGACGTACCCTTCGATGTGCGGCCCCAGCTTCCGGGCCAGCAATCCCGTTCCACAGCCCAGTTCCAGCACGAAGCGGGGACTGTGCGCCAGCACCAGGTCCACGGTCCGGTCCACCCAATCGGTCATGTGCTCGGTGGAGAAGGGTTCACCGGTTTCCGAGGATTTCCACCCGGAGAAGTCCGGCTCGTCGCTTCGCGGTCCTGAACCCGCCGAGTAGGTGAAGTCGTAGACCTCCCCCCAATGTTCCAGGTACTCCGCGACCAGCGGTCCCGGCTCGGGACGGACCGCCGTGGCGGCGCGGGCGGGCCGCAGCCGCACGATGCCTCCCTCGGCGTGGGCGGCGTCGATCCAAGGGTGTTCGGCCAGCGAGGCGATCAGCTCGGCGGACACGGGGGCTCCGTTCTCGATGTCGGTCACAGGAAGGGTTTGAGGGCGTCGTCGAGCAGGCGCGCGATGACGTCCGCGCCCTGGCCCCGCATGAGTGAGTAGTGGTCGTCGTCGATCCCCGTGACCTCCGGAGGTGCCGTCAGATGCGCCGACCAGCCCAGGTCGCTCAGCCCGGACGGGGTGTCGTCGACCCCCATGCCGATGCCGCTGTTGCGCGTCGACCGCCGATCGGCGCGCACCAGGACGGTGCGGGTCGCGGGGTCGCCGAGTGGGCGGGGGCGGTGGGCGGCCAGCCCCGCCAAGTGGCGCTCGAAGACCGCCACGCGGTCGCCCAGGGCTTCGCGAGCGCCGAGGATCCGGTGCGCGCGCAGCCATTCGGCGGCTTCCCGCAGACGGCTTTCCTGATCGAGGGCGAGGAACGCGTCCCGCCGTCCGGGGTCGCCGAAACCGAGATCGATGTCCAGGAACGCCTCCAACGCCCCGAGATGCCGGACGAGGACCTCACCTTCGACGTCGCCGGTGACCGGGGTGATGTAGGTCGGGTCGTTGGAGTCGAGCATCACCAGCAGTTCGACGTGAGCGCCCTGCTCGTGCAGGACGCGAGCCACTTCGTGGCCGAGACTGCCGCCCATGGACCAGCCGCCGAGCAGGTACGGCCCGGTGGGCTGGACCCGGCGCAGCACCTCGGCGTAGCGACGCGCCAGGACGGTGAGATCGGTGGGCACGCGGTGCCCCATCAGCCCCGGGTCCATGATTCCCACGACCGTCAGCCGCTCGTCCAAGGCACGGGACAGCCCGCCGTAACACAGCACGTCGCCGCCGGAGGGGTGGAGCACGAACAGTGTCCTGCCGCCCGTTCCCTCCCGGAGCGTGATGGCCACGTCTTCCGTCGGCCATCCGCCCCAGGCCGCCGCATCGGTCAATTCACGCAGGCGTGCGGTGTAGGCGGTGAACACCCGGTCGACCTCGCCGGGAGGAAGCAAGGGTTCCAGCGCGTCCCACTGGACGAGCAGTTCACCCCGCTGTTCGAGGACCTGGTGGTCCAGCCACGTTTGCGGCGTCTGGCTCAGCGCGCCGACCTGTTCTCCCGCCCATTGCAGGTCGCGGTCCCCGACGACGTCTGCCAAGCCGACCGCGCTGGTGAAGACCACCGGTACCGACGTCAGTGCCCCGGTCCGGGCGGCCCGTTCGGACAGGACCTCCAGCGCGGAGAACTCGCGATGGTCCAGATCCGCGAACAGCGTGTCCTGCGTGCGGCGGGCGTGGGCGGCGAAATCGGCACCGGAGCGATCGGTCTCGTGCAACAGCAGGGAAGTGAAGTCCCCGACCACGGAATCGACGGCCGGATGGACGGCGGGCCGATCGAACAGCGTGAGGGTCACCGCGAACCGGTCCTGGCCCGCCCAATCGCCGAGAGCTTCGGTGTAGGCGGCCAGCAGCGCCGCGGTGGGAGTGACACCGTTCCGGGCCGCGGCGGCCTTGAACGCGGCCCACTCCCCACGGTCGAGGCGGGCCGCCCGGCGGACGAACCGCGCCTGTCCGGCGACGGTGATATCCGCCGGCAGGGCAGGCGCTTCCGGAAGGGTGTCCAGCCGGTCCCGCCAGTAGTCCGCGGCGCGCTTCCACTCACCGGTGCCCCGGCGTGCTTCGAGCGCGGCCACGCATTCGGCGAACGTGATGCCCACGTCAGGGAGTTCGGCGTCGGGATTTTCGTAGAAGTGCTGGAGTTCCCGGTCGATGATCCAGTAGCTGCCGGCGTCGCAGATCAGGACGTCGAAGCCGAGGAACAGCCTGGTCCGGCCGCCGGGCAGCTTGGCGGCGCGGATCTGGACCAGGGGCCAGCGGTCGGACGGGCCCGGCTGCCGGAACACCTGCTCGCGCAACCGGGAAAGGCGCTGCTCACGTTTGCCCGGATCGGCGGCGGTGAGGTCGAGGGCCCGGACGCGGTAGCGCGGCACGTGATCGAGCACCCGCATCCGGCCGTGGCGCGTGGTGATCGCCCGCAGCAGCGGATGCCGGTCGATGACCCGGTTCCACGCCTTCTCGTAACGGTCCAGGTCGAGATCGGGGCAGTCGTACTCCAGTGCGAAGTGACAGGCCGTTCCCCCGAGGGAATAGCCGCCCTCGCGCCCGACCCAGTACGCGTGCTGCACTCGCGTCATGCCGAACGTGCCGTCGGCGTCGATACCGCTCCCCGCCACGATCGCGGAGGAGCTCGTCGTCGTTCCTGCATGCGCGGCGATACGAGCGGCCAGGCCCTCCACGGTCGGCTCGGCCAGAAGGTCGCGCAGACCGAGCCGGACACCGTAACGTTCGCCCAAGGCCGCCAGCATTCGAGTCGCCACCAGCGAGTGCCCGCCCAGCGCGAAGAAGTCCGCGTCCCCGGCTTCGACGGGCACGCCGAACAACTCCGACCACAGCTGGGCGACAACGGATTCGATCGGGTCCAGCCCACCGGCCTCCGCCTTGCCGTGGTGCGCGACGGAGACGGCCGCACGACGCGTCCGGGCCCGGAGGTCGGTGGTGGACACCGCGACCACCGGCGGGGCGTGGCCCGCGCGGGCAGCGGTGAGAACACCGTCGAGGGCGGCCATGCCCGTAGCGGCGTCGAGGGCGAAGTCGAGGTTGACTTCGCGGTCCGTCCCCAGTGGACCGACCTTCCACGCGTCCCAGACCACGCTGATCCAGCGAGGATCCTTGTCCGGGCGCGCTTCGGCGACGGCGTCGAGGAAGCCGTTGCTCGCCGCGTAAGGACCTGTGCCGATCCCGCCGACGAGCGTTCCGGCCGACGACATCAGCAGGACCGTGCGCGGCCTCGCTTCCGCCGGGAGCGCGTCGATCGCGTCGCGCAAGGCGAGCACTCCGGCCGCCTTCGCGTGCAGGTGCCCGTCCACGTGTTCCGGACCGATCGCGCGCAACGGACGGAGGTCGGCCGAGGCGACGACACCGGCCGCGAACACCACCAGATCGGGGCGGATCTCGGCCAGCACCGCCTCGGTCGCCCGTTCGTCGGCCGCGTCGGCCACCCGGACGGAGACGTCGTGGCCGTCGGCGACCAAGCTTCGCACGGCGGCGAGGCGGTCCGGATCGTCTCCGGACCGTGAGGTGAGCACGACACGGGACCCGTGCCGGGCGAGGTGCTGCGCGATCGTGGTTCCCACGTCCCCGAGACCGCCGATGACGAGGACGGTTTCGGCCGACGGCGCTTCGGGAGCCACCGGGAACGGCGCGAAAGTACGCAGGAAGCGCCTGTCATCCCGCAGGGCCACCTCCGCGCCGGGCCGCGCGTCCGGGGCGAGAAGGTCGGCCAGTTCCGCGACCACCGCCGACGCGTCGGCGGTGGTCGCGGTGACGTCCAAGGTGCGCCAGCGCAGACCGGGTGTTTCCTGGGCGATCACCCTGGGCAGGCTCCGGGCGGCGGCACTCGCGGGAGCGGGCCGGTCAGCCGCGTCGACCCGGCAAGCGCCGGTGGTGACCTGCAGAAGGACCTCGGGGCGCGGATCCATCGCGGCGACCGTGGCGTGGGCGAAGACGGCCGTGCGGACGTCCTCGGGATCGTGGCCCGCCGGGACCAGGACGACGACTCCCCGCAAGGGTTGGCCGTCGGCCTCGGTCACCACGCGCGCACCGGCGTGAGTGAGTGCTTCGGTGACGGGCTCGTGGCCGTCGCCGGTGACCAGCCAGGTGCCGTCCACCCGTCCGGCCGCGAGCGGGGCTTGCTGATGCCACACGGGTACCTGGAGGAGCTCTCCGGCGGATTCGCCGGCACCCGGCCCGGCGGGCTCGATCCAGTGCCTGCGCCGCTGGAAGGAATAGCCGGGTGCGATGACCCGGCGGCGTCCGGGTCGGTGCGTGGCCGCGAAGTCCACGTCCGCTCCGTGAGTCCACAGCTCACCCAGCGCCGATCGGCTCGCGGCGAGATCCGCGCCGCCGTTCTCGGCGTCGAACGTGGTCAACGTGGCGGTCAGATGCGCGAGACCCCGCCCGCGAGCCAACGCGGCGAGTGTCGCGCCGGGACCGACCTGGACGAGGACCGTGCGGCGAGGGTCGGCCAGGACGGTGCCGAGCGCCGCGGAAAACCGCACCGGCTCGCGCAGCTGCCGCACCCAGTGCTCCGGATCGGCGAACTCCCCGCCGACGGGGGCCGCGGTGAGCGAACTGACCGCCGTCAGCCGCGGGACGCCCGCGGCCAGGCCACGCACCGCGGTCCGCATGGCGTCGAGCGCGGGTTCGATGAGCCGGGAATGGGCAGCCGAATCCAGCCTTAGCCGCGTCGGCCTGATCCCTTGGCAGGACAGCGAAGCAGCCAAAGTGTCGACGGCGACGGCCGGTCCGGAGACCACACACGCCTCGGGAGCGTTGACGACGGCGAGATCGACTTCGGGGTGTCGCGCGAGAATGCCGGTGAGCCGTTCTTCGCCCAGCGGTACGGCCAGCATCGCCCCGCCGCCCGCCGCCCGGGCCATGGCGGTGGAGCGCGCCGCGACCAGCCTGGCTGCCTCGGGCAGGGCCAGCGCACCGGACACGACGGCCGCCGCGTACTCGCCGAGGCTGTGCCCGAGTACCGCGTCGGGCCGGACTCCCCAGGATTCGAGCAAGCGCGCGGTCGCCACGGAAACGGCGAACAGGGCGGGTAACCCGGTCGCGGCGGCTTCCGCGGCCGCTCGGTCTTCTCCCAGCACCACGGACCGGATGTCGGTACCCAGGTGGCCGGAGAACAGACTGGCACACTCGTCCACGCAGTGAGCGAAGACGGTTTCCGCGGCGTAGAGGTCCGCGCCCATTCCCGCGCGCTGGCTCCCTCCGCCGGGGAAGGCGAACACCACCCGTGGCGGCCCGTCGGCGACGGCGGGGACACTGAACCGGACGGTACCGTCGTCGAGCGCCACGGCGGCCACCCGGTGCTTCAGCCGGGGCCTGCCCGCCTGGAGCGTGTGCGCTACGTCCGCCCACTGCTTTTCCGTGCCCACACTGGTGGGAAGAGCGGCCTTCTCGTGTGCGGAGAACACCAGCACCTGCGGTCGCGGATCCGGTTCGGGTGCGGGACGGTCCGGCGCGGGCCCGAGCAGGACGTGGGCGTTGGTGCCGCCGATGCCGAACGAGCTGACCCCCGCGTACGGCGGGGTGTCCCACGGCCGGGTCTCGGTGACGACGCCGAACGGCGATCCGGCCAGTTCCAGCCGGTCGTTGAACGGCCGCGCGTGCAGTGTGGCGGGCAAGGTGCGCTCCTGGAGCGCGAGCACGGTCTTGATGAAGGACGCGATCCCGGCGGCGGAATTCGTGTGACCGATGTTGCTCTTCACCGAGCCGAGGCCGCACCAGGCGGGCCCCTGGGAGCCGAAAGCCTTGCGCAGCGCGGTGACCTCGATCGGGTCTCCGATGCGGGTCGCGGTGCCGTGCGCCTCGACGTAGCCGACCTCGTGCGGGTCGATGCCCGAAACCGCGAGCGCCTCGGCGATCACCCTCGCCTGGCCGCGCACGGAAGGCGCGGCGAACCCGGCCTTGCCCGCGCCGTCGTTGTTGACCGCGCTGCCGTGCAGCACCGCCGCGATCGGGTCTCCGTCGGCGAGGGCGTCGTCCAGCCTGCGCAGCACCACCGCCCCGACGCCCTGGGAATAGACGATCCCGGTGCCCTCCGCGGAGAAGGCCCGCACCCGCCCGTCGGCGGAGAAGATCCCTTCCGGCACATACCGATAGCCGTGCCCCTGGGGCACGATCAGCGACACGCCGCCCGCCACCGCCATGTCGCACTCCCCCGCCTGGAGCGCCTGTGCGGCCAGGTGCACGGCGACCAAGGACGTCGAACAGGTGGTGTTGACGCTGATCGCCGGGCCGGTGAGGTCGAGCCGATAGGCCGTCTGCAACGGCAGGTAGTCCGTCTGCGTGGCCATCGCGGTCTGGAAGCTGCCGAGGGGGTCGGCCCCGCCGCCCGTGGGATCCCAGCGTCCGGCGAGGTTTCCGGCCAGATACGCGCTCTGCGCCGCTCCGGCGAAGACGCCGACCGAACCCACGCCTGCCCCGCCGCCGTGTCCGGAGCGCTCCAGCGCCTGCCAGGCGCATTCCAGGAACAGCCGCTGCTGCGGGTCCATCAAGGCCGCTTCGGCGTCGGTGAGGCCGAAGGGCAACGGGTCGAACAACTCCTGCCCGTCGATGATCCCGCCGACGGGGACGTAATCGGGATGACGGCGCAGGGCGGCCGGAACGCCTCGGGCGTCCAGTTCGTCTTCGGTGAACCGGCGAAGTCCCTCGCGGCCGTCGCGGAGCAGCTCCCAGAACCCCGTGGTGTCGTCCGCGCCGGGGAAACGGCACGCGACGGCGGTGACCGCGATGGGGCTCATCGGGCCACCTCGGCGGCCAGCGCCCGCGCGGCCCGACGGCGAGCCGCGGCGTCGTCCTCGTTCCCCGCGCCGACCACGGGAGGATCGTCGGGCGCTTCGTTCCCCCGCCGACGACGGGTGATGAACAGAGCGAGGTCGCGCACGGTCGGATGGGTGAAGAGATCGACCACCGTCAGGCCCGGCGCCAGCTCCGCGGCGATGCGGCGGTGCGCCAGCACCAACGTCAGCGAGGTCGCGCCGAGTTCGAGGAAGGGGGCACGACTGTCCACAGTGGTCTTGAGAAGGTCTTCGATCACCTCCGTCACCGCCCGCTCCACGGCGGGATCCGGCAAGTCCGCAAAGGACTCGACGACGACTGGGCCGGGCACCGCGAAAGAGGTGACCGAGTCCTCGTCACCGCGTGGCTCCGGGGCGATCCATGACCGGCCGAGGTCGATCGCCAGCACACCGGATTCCGGCAGCCGCTCGACCAGATCGAAACCCCTCGCCGTGGCCCGTTCGCGCGCCTCCGAAGCCCAGTCCGCCGCGGCCGCGAGCGCCTCGACCGGGCCGAGCCTGCCGGCGTCGACCGTGATCGTCACACCGAGGCCACGCGCGCCCGCCGATTCCACCAGCACACCGAGGTCGTCGACCGTCTCCTTGGCCCGCAAGGGCGGCATCTCCTCCGGTGGCGCATCCGTCACCTGGGCGGCGACAGGCGCCGGGACGGCCGCGCGACGGTACGGATTGTCCAACGCGGCGTAATCCACCTTCCCGTTGCCGGTGACCGGAAAGTCGGCGAGATGCACGAAGCGGCTGGGCACCATGAACTCCGGCACCGAGGAGCGCAGCAACCCGATCAGGTCCTCGTCGGAGGGCGGCGAAGCCGGGTCGGCAAAAGCGACGAAGGCGACCAGGCGTGGGCGGCCATCCGGTCCGGGCACGGCCTTCGCGACCGACTTGCGCACCTCGGGAGCGCGGTCGAGGACGGATTCGACCTCGCCGAGTTCGATCCGGTGCCCGCGGATCTTGACCTGCCGGTCGACCCGGCCCAGGAATTCGATCGTGCCGTCGGGACGCCAGCGGCCTAGGTCGCCGGTGCGGTAGAGCCTCTGACCGAGGATGTCGTGCTGCGCGAAGCGCTGCGAGGTCTGCACCGGATCGCCGATGTACTCCCGGGCCAGCCCGTCACCGCCGATGTTCAGTTCACCCTCGGTCCCGACGGGACACGGCGCCCCTTCCGAGTCGAGGATGTGGAAGGACTGACCGGTCAGGGCCCGTCCGTAGGGAATGCTCGGCCAGGCCGGGTCGACGGCTCCGATCGGATGACAGATCGACCAGATGGAGCCCTCGGTCGCTCCACCGAGTGAAACGACCCGCACTCCGGGTGCCAGGGCACGCAGCCGATCCGGCAGTGTGACGGGAATCCAGTCTCCGGACAGGAAAACCAGGCGCAGGCTCGCGACCGCGGACCTGGCCGACTCCGGATCGATCTCGGCGTACTCGACGAGCATCTCCAGCAAGGCGGGGGCGGTGTTCCACACCGTTACCCGGTGTTCGGCCATGAGCTCGAGCCAGTGGCCCGGGTCGCGCTGACGTCCGAGGTCGGGCAGGACCACCGCACCACCGGCGCCCAGGACCGAAAAGACGTCGTAAACGGAGAGATCGAAGCTGAAGGCCGACAACCCGAGCACCCGGTCGCCGGAGCGCAGCGGGAACCGCTCGGCGAGATCGTCGAGGGTGGTGCGCACGGCGCGGTGCTCGATCGCGACGCCCTTGGGAGTCCCGGTCGATCCTGACGTGAAGATGGCGTAGGCGAGATCGGAAGGTTCGGCGACGCGCGGTTCACCGGGAGGACCGGACAGGACGCCCTCCGGCGTGAGCCGGTGCACGAACGTCCCTTCAGGCCACTGTGTTCCGGTTCCCGGAGCGACCACGGCGTGCCTGATCGACGCCCGCTCGCAGACCGCGGCGACCCGGGCGTCCGGCCAGCCGGGTTCGACGGGGACGTAACCGGCACCACTGCGGTTGACCCCGAGCATCGCCGCGATCTGGTCGACGCCCTTGTCCGCCACGACGGCGACGAGATCGCCGGGTCCCAGCCCGGCTCCGGCCAGCGCGGCGCCGACCCGCTCGGCACGGTCGGCCAGTTCGTGGTGGGTCAGTGTCCGGCCGGGCGCGAGGATCGCGGGCTCGTCGGCATGACGCGAGGCCGCCTCGCGGACGGGGCCGTCCAACAGGGGGCCCGCGTCGGGATACGGGGCCGCGGTGAGCGGCGGGGAGGGCAGGAACGCCGGGTCCCAGCCAAGGGCACGGTCGGTCCATGCGTCGTCGTCCCGGGCCAGCAGGCGCAGCAGCCGCACGTGGGCGTCGCGCATCCCGTCCGCGACGTCCGGAGCGAGTGCCCCGTCCACGCTGTCCCAGGCGATCTTCAGTCGCCCCGCCTCGTCGTAGACGATGTGGTCCACCAGGATCTGCGGCGTTTGCGAGACTCCGAAGACCTCGCGCCCCAGCCAGTCCGTGGGTGCCGGTCCCTCGCCCGCCAAACCGACACCGCTGGTGAAGACCACGGGGTGGACGGGTGCGGCGGTCAGCTCGTCCGGCTGCGCCGCGACCTCCACGGCGGACACCGATCGATGCTCCAGATCGGCCCAGAACCTCCGGTTGACCGCTGCCGCGTAGCCGGCGAATCCTTGCCACGAAGCCAGATCCGGCACTTCCGTCTCGACAAGGACAGTGGTGGTGAAGTCGCCGATGACGTCTTCCGATCCGGGAGCGTGGTCGGCCGCGGACGAGTCGAAGAGCGTGGTGTTGAGGCTGAACGGCTCAGTGGCGCCCCATCGGTCGAGGACCAGCGCGAAGGCCGCCAGCAGCACACCGGTCGGGCTCAAACCGTGGGCGGCGGCGCGTTTGCGCAACGCCGTCCACTCGGGCTCCTCCAGCCACCCTTGTCTACGCGTGAAGCGCGGGACGCCGAGTTCGGCCGCCGAAGCCTGCCACGGCAGGGCCGGGCCGGGCGGCAGAGACCGTTCCGTCCAATAGCGACGGTCGGTTTCGGACCGCTCCCGCTCGGCGGGATCTTCCGCACGACGGCGCAGCAACTCGGCGAACGTGGTCGTCTGTTCGGGCAGCGCCGCGTCCGGGTCCGCGACGTGAACGCCCCATTCGCGCATGAGCCGGAACCAGCCCCCCAGATCCGAGGTGAGGACGTCGACGCCGACGTGGATCCGGGTGCGGCCGCCGGGCAGCAGGGTCGCTCGGATGTCGAACAGCGGCCACCGGTCCGCCGGGCGTACCTGATGCGAGTGTTCGGTGCGCAGGGCGGTCAGCGCGGCTTCCGGATCGGCCGAAGCGCGCAGGTCGACACGCTCGATGCGATACTCGGGCACTTCCGGCAACACCCGTTGCCGCCCGTCGGGCGTGATGACCATGCGCAGCATGGGATGCCGGGCCACCACCCGGTTCCACGCCGTCTCCAACGCGGCGAGGTCGGCCTCCGGCTCTTCGGCCACCCGGTCGTACTCGTGGTAGAAGAACGTCGCCACCCCGCCAAGCGGGAACAGCGGTTCACGTCCCACCAGGTAGGCGGATTGGATCGGCGTGAGCGGGAATGCCTCGTCCGCGGCCGAGCCGGGATCGCGATCACCTCGCGCCACGGTGCGCACGGTCGCCCCGCCGAGGAACGCGGTCAGCGGAAGATCGAGCCCCAGCTCCGTGAGAAGCCTCCGGCGCAAGCGCACGGCAGTGAAGGACTCCAACCCGAGTTCGCTGAGCAACGCGTCGGCATCGACTTCGTCGTCGGGGAGACCGAGCACTTCCGCCACGTGCTCGGCAACGGAGGCGAGGTTCGCGGACACGGGCGTGGAACTCATACGGTTTCCTCCGAGGCGGGGACTTTCAGGCGGTGTCCCCGTTCTAACAGAGAACGATAATCATTTCCAGAAATTGTGAAGGTTACTACTCCCCCGTCGCCTGGAACGACGAATGCCGACGGCCCGAAGAACCGCCGGCATTCGCGTCGCCGCGGGGAGTGGCACCGGCAAGCCGGCTCAGCCGCGTCCCGTTCATCGCGTGGCCGACACCGGAGTAGGTGACGGGCTTGTGATCGGTACAGCCGGCCGCCTTGATCGCCGCACTCGCGGTCTGGGCGACACGGGCCGGGGTGTCGAGGTCGTTCTCCCCGTTCAGCAGCAGAGTCGGGCCGTCGAACTCGGGCAGATCGACCGAGACGTTGTCGAAGCGGTCGATGTTAGGTGGCGTACTGCCGCAGTGCGCTGTCGACGCCTTCGGACTTCGAAAAGTCGTCGATCCGGCTCTTCTTCCGCAGCATTTCCCCGACCTCGGCGTCGATGGCCAGGACACCCTCGTGGTCGGCGTCCGTGACCGGGTTCACCTTGTCGCCGGTGCGCCTGTTGAACAGAATCGGCCAGTTCTTGCCCGCGTAGACGTAGCTCGCGACCACACCGCCAGCAGCATCAGCTTGACCGTGACGCTGTCGTGCTGGGTGTCGACCGCCTCCTCCGGTGGTGCCCGGACCAACGCGACGTTCCCGATCCTGCCGCCGACAGGATGTGGGCACGGAGGTGCGGCGGGTCGAGTACCTCAGCCCCGAAGACGACTGGCGCTTGGCCGTCGCCCTCGAAGGCTGCGCCGGGTCACGTCATCGCGACCAGGGTCCGCCGCTTGCCCGTGAACGGCTCGCGTCCGTGGGCCATCAGCATGTTGTTGATCACCATGATGTCACCCGGCTGCCACGGGAACGAGTAGCTGACCGCGTCGTACGTCGCCTTGATCGTGATCAGGTCCGCCTGCGGGATCGGCGAGCCGTCGGCGAAGAACGCGTTGCGGGGCAGGTCCTCCTCGGGGTACAGCTCCAGCAGCGCCTCGCTGACCTCCTCCTCCAGGCTCGAGACGTGGAACAGGTTGGCCTGGTTGAACCACACCATCGCGCCGGTGTGCGGTTCCGCGACAAAGGACGGACGCACGTGCCGCGTGCGCAGGCCCTCGTCGGTCCACTCGTACGTCTGCCCGTTGCCGGCGCAGTAGTCCGCCACCACCTGGCGGTCGTCGGTCTGGAACGCCTCCTGCCAGGTCAGCCCGAGACCCTCACGGAACGCCCGTGTGTAGGTGATGCCGCCCGAGAACCGCTCACGCAGGCCCGCCGGCAGCAGGCGGTACATCGCGCGACTGTCGGCGATCGGCGTCGCGCCGCCGGTTTCGGCCGCGGTGTCGCACAGGAAGAACAGGCGGGCCGGCCAGTGCGCCGAGTAGGAGCTCTCGTTGTGCATCGGGATCGACTCGGCCGGCGGGTACTCCGTCGAGGTGTAGATGTTGCCCGAGACCGCCGACCGCGGGGTCGACCGTTCCGTGTACGTCAGCAGCGAGCCGCCGATCTCCTCGGTGACCTGGTTGAACACCGCCAGGTCGGCCGGCATCCCGCGCAGCAGGATCGCGCCGTGCTCGCGCAGCCGGTCCTGCAGCACTTCGCGGTGCGCGCGCACCCAGTCCAGGCCCGTGGCCGCGTACACGGTGAGCTTCGTGTGTTCGTTGCCCTCGACGTGACCGAGGTTCGCCGCGAGTTCGGCGGTCATGACTCCTCCAGTTCGAATCGGATCAGCTTGGCGGCCTCGGCGTGCAGCGCGGCGAGGTCTTCGGTGTCGGCGAACCCCGCGGCGAGCACGTTCACCGCGTAGATCTCCTGGTCGTCGGTGAGCAGTTGGCCGGGGCGCACGATCGTGACGACCTCCAGAACCTCGGGCAGGTCTGCGACCTCGTCGGTGCCGTCGACGCGAACCAGCCGCCCGGCGCCCTCGGCGTAGAAGATCAGATAGCCCACTGGCACCGGCAGGCCCGCACCTCGCGCGGGCGGTGGCGTGCCCAGTGCCAGCGACACGGCCTCGGCGACGACGTCGATGCCGGTCGCGAGCTTCAGCAGCACCGGCTGGGCGCCGCCGGCCGGACGGCCCGCGTTCACCTCGACGACCGCCGGGCCCAGCTCGGCGTCGTCGATCAGCTCCACGTGCGCGCAGGTGTTGTCCAGACCCAGCGCGAGCGCGGCGGCCGTCGCCGCCGCGAACAGCCTTTCGGTGTCCTCTTCGGACAGTTCGAGCGGCGGGCAGACCATGCCCAGCTCGAACTTGCGCTCGTCGATCAGCGGCTTCTCCACCACGGCCACCGGCTCCGCGACGCCGTCGCGCACCAGGACGTCGACCGCGTACTCCGGCCCACGTAGCAGGCCTTCCACGAGAAACACCTTCACCGGGTCGATCGGCGACGGTCCGCCACCGATGAGCCGGTGGTACCGGGCGTCCTCCGACAGCGGCAACCGCTCGGCCAGCAGCCGGTACGCCGCCGCCAGTTCGTCCACAGTGGACACCGTACGTACGAGATTGCTGGCCGCGCCGTTCACCGGCTTGACGATCGCCGGGAGCCCGACCGCCGAAGCCACCGACGCCGCCTCGGACTCGGCGGAGATCAGCGCGCAGCGCGGCCCCGGCAACCCGGCCGCGGCCAGCACCTGCCGGACCGCGAACTTGTTGTGCGTGACGGTGAACACCGACGCCGGGCAGCGCGCGACGCCGAGCAGCTCGGCCGCACGGGCGACGCTCGCGATGATTCCCTCGGCGGCGGTCACGACCCCGGCCGGACGCGCGGTCCGCGCTCGGATCGCCTCGGCGACGGCTTCGGCGTCACGGACGTCGTCGACGACGACGAAGCCGTCCACCAGTTCCGTCAGCTGTGCCTGCTCCGCCGGTTCCAGGGGCTGGGTGACCAGCTCGGCCCGCAGGCCGGTCGCGTGCACAGCGGCCACGACGTCGGCGATCCACTGCCCGGCGGTCTCCCGGACCACGAACGCGGTGTTCACACATCCTCCAGATCCAGCCGGATGAGCTTGCTCGCCTCCGCGTGCAGGGCGGCGAGATCGTCGTGATCGGCGAACCCGGCCACGACGAGGTTGACCGCGTAGGTCTCCTGTTCGTCGGTGAGCACCTGCCCCGGCGAGACGGTGGTGACGACGTCGATCACCTCGGGCAGCTCGGCGATCTCGTCGAGCCCGCCGATCCTCGTCAACCTGCCCGAACCGGCCGCGTAGAGGATCAGCATGCCGAGCGGGATCGGCAGTTTCGCGGGTTCCCGCACCGGCGGCGGAGCGCCCACCGCGAGCGCCGCCAGCTCGGCGAACACGTCGATGCCGGTGCGCAGCTTCGCCAGCAGCGGCATGATCGACCCGGCCGGCCTGCCCGCGTTGACCTCGACGATCGTCGGGCCGCGGTCGACGTCGTCGATCAGCTCGACGTGGGCGCAGGTGTTGTCGAGACCCAGCGCGCGGACGGCGGCGACCGCCGCGGCGGTGACCAGTTCGGCCCGGTCGGCGGTGAGCCCGGCGGGCGGGCACGACAGCGCCAGCTCGAACTTCCGCTCGTCGATCAGCGGTTTGTCGAGGATCTCGACCGGCTCGGCCACGCGATCGCGGACCAGCACGTCCACCGCGTACTCCGGGCCCCGCAGAAACCCTTCGACCAGAAACGTCTTCGAAGGATCAACTGTCCCCAGTGGACGGTGGTAGCGCGGATCAGCGGACTTGGGCAGCCGCGCGGCCAGCAGCTCGTACGCGGCCGCCAGTTCGTCCACAGTGGACACGGTACGGACGAGGTTGCTGCCGGCCCCGTTGACCGGTTTGACGATCGCCGGGAGCCCGACCGCCGAAGCGACCGATGCCGCCTCGGCGGCCGACGAGATCAGGGCGTGCGCGGGCCCGGGCAGCCCGGCCGCGGCGAGGGCCTCCCGGACAGCGAACTTGTTCGCGCACAGGGCGAACACCGACGCCGGGCAGCGCGCCACCCCGAGCAGCTCCGCGGCGCGGGCGGTGCTCGCGATGGCGCCGTCCGAGCCGGTGAAGATGCCGGCCAGCGCACCGCCGGCGATCTCGCGGACCTTCGCCGCAACGGCTTCCGGGTCGTGGACGTCGTCGAGCGCGACGACGTCGTCCACCACGCCGTCCAGCGCGGCCCGCTCGGCCGCGTCCATCGGCGGGGCGAGCAGCACCACGCGGTGCCCGGCCGCCCGCATCACCGGCGCGACCTCGCCGACCCAGTGCCCGCGGGCCTCCCTGACCAGCACTGCCGTACTCATGCGGCCTTCTTCCCCGCGAGCTTGCGCTCACGTTCCTGCGCCCCTACGAGATCGTCGGGCAGCGAATCGGGCACCTCGGTGTCGAACCGGCGCAGCCGCCGCATCGAGAACCCGCCCACGTTGATCAGAAGCAGGATCAGCGCGAAGACGACGTAGGCGAGCCCGATCCCCCGGGTCTCGCCGGTGCCGAGCACGGCGCCGACCGACCCGGTCAGCGCGCCGCCCGGCGCCAGCAGTGGCGAGAACCACCCGACGGCCAGCGGCGCCAGCACGGCGAACCCGATCGGCAGCGTCGACCACGTGATCGTCTGGTTGATCGCGAACACCCGGCCGTGGAACCGCTGCGGCACCTTGACCTGCACCAGCGTCGCGTAGATGCCCTGCGACACGGACATCGCGGCGGCCAGGAGGAACACCCCGGCCGCGACGACGATCAGCGACGGCCGCAGGCCCATCACCAGGCTGCCGAGCGCGATCCCGACGTTGCCGGCGAGCACGCCGACCATCCGCCGATGCCGCGGGCCGCCCCACAGCGCCATCCCGATCCCGCCCGCCACCGCGCCGAGGGCCTCGGCCAGCGCCACCTGCGCGACGTCGGTGACCGAGCCGAACGACAGCACGAGCGGCGAGACCAGTACCAGCGCGGGTGCGAGGAAGACGTTCGCCAGCGCGAAGTACAGCAGCATCGTGCGGAAGCCGCGGTGGTTCCACGAGTACCGCAGCCCGCCCGCGATCGCCGTCAGCAGCGGTTCACGCGGGCGCCAGCCCATCAGATCCGGGAACCGCACCAACAGCAGGCCCACGATCGCGAACACGTAACTCGCCATGTCCAGGATCAGGATGCCGGACAGCTCGATCGCCGCCAGCAGCCCGGCCGCGAGCACCGGCATCAGCAGCTGGGCGAAACCGGTGGACAGCTGCGCGAGGCCCATCGCGTGACCGAGGTACTGCTTGGGCACCAGCTGCGCCACCGACGATTGATAGGCGATGCGCTGGAACGACGAAGCCACCGACCCGAGCGGGATCAGCACGTAGAACAGCCACAGCTGGACGTGCCCGGTGATCAGCAGCAACGCCAGGACCAGCTGGATCCCGCCGGCGATGCTGCTGGCCGCGATCATGATCCGCCGCCGGTCGCCGCGGTCGACCAGGGCACCCGCCACCGGCAGGACGAGCACGCCGAACAACAGCGCGAGCGCCCACAGCAGGCCGAGGTCGGCGACCGAGCCCGTGCGGGTGTAGAGCCAGATCGGCACCGCGAACGACGTCAGCGCCGAGCCGGTCGAGGACACCAGCTGCCCGATCGTGATCGTGACGAACCGGCCCATGCTCGGCCGCACCGCGGGCTTTTCGTCCACAGTGGCCCGATGGGTCTCGTGCACCGCCCAGGCCGCGTCTTCGCCGCGGGCCCGGACGTCGAGCTCGCCGGGATCGTCCAGCGCCGGGTGCACGCGCGTGACGATCTCCGCGAGTTCGTCGGCCCGGTAGCGCAGGAAGAAGTGCCCGGCCCGGTCGAGCACCACGAGCGCGGTGGTGTCGGTGAGGAACTCCCATTCCCGGTACCGCTCGGCGTAGTAGTCGGTGACCGGGTCCTCGGAGCCGACCACCGACACGATCGGCGCGCGCAGCTTGGCCACGCGGGCGTCGAGCAGGCCGCTGAAGTACTCCTCGGCGGCGCGGCTGTCGGCGCGCATGTTCGTGATGATCCGGTCTGCCTGCGCCGGGTCGAGGTCGTCGGTGTCGACGCCCATGCCCTTGAGCCAGTTCGAGTAGTACCGGTTGCTGCGCAGCTTCTCCAGCCGGGTGCGCAGCGTCCCCACCGCGCCCTTCATGCGCGCGAATGGGAAGATCGCGCCGATGTAGACGACCTCCAGCTCGCGGCCGCGCTCTTCGAGCAGCCGGGCGACGGCGACGGCGAGCGCGTTGCCGACACCGCAGTGACCGTAGATGGCCAGCGGGCCGTCGACGCGGTCGAGGATCTCGTCGGCCAGCCGCTCGACCAGGTCGTCGAAGGGCAGGGCTTCTTCGGACAGTCCGACGTCGTGGCCGGGGATGGCGACCGAGTAGAGCGAGTAGCCCTCCGGGAGCGCGTCGGCCAGTGGCTGGTAGACGATCGCGCTGCCGCCGCCGTAGGGGAAGCAGACGTAGGTCAGCGTCCGCTGCGCCGTCGGCTTGGTCAGCTCGTACAGCAGGTGCCGCGGCCGGTCGGTGGTGTCACCGTCCATGAAGGACGCCAGCTCGCGGATCGTGCGGTGCTGGAACAGGTCCATGACACCGACCTGGCCGGCGCCCTCCTTGCCGATCCGCGCCACCACCTGGGTGGCCAGCATCGAGTGGCCGCCGAGGTCGAAGAAGTCGTCGTCGACGCCCAGTTCGTCCACTTTGAGCACGTCCCGCCAGATCCCGGCCAGCAGGATCTCGGCCGGAGTCGACGGCGCGACCAGCTCCTTGGTCGCGTCCCGGGACGCGACCGGAGCGGGAAGCGCCTTGCGATCGAGCTTGCCGTTCGGGGTGAGCGGGAGCTCGACGAGCGGGACGAACGACGGTGGGACCATGTAGTCCGGGAGGCTCTGCTTGAGCGCCGTCCGCAGCGCGCCGGGCTCGGCGTCGCCGACGACGTACCCGACCAGCCGCTTGTCCCCCGGTGTGTCCTCGCGGACGATCACGGCGGCATCGCGCACACCCGGCTGGGCGCGCAAGGTCGTCTCGATCTCCCCCAGCTCGATGCGGAGGCCTCGCAACTTGACCTGGTGGTCGATCCGGCCGAGGAACGCGATCGTCCCGTCCGGGCGCCAGTGCGCGAGGTCGCCGGTGCGGTACATCCGTCCACTGTGGAACGGGTCGGGCACGAACCGCTCGGCCGTCAGCTCCGGGCGATTGTGGTACCCCAGGGCGAGACCGACGCCGGCGATGTGCAGTTCGCCGGGCACACCGACCGGGCATGGTCGCCCGGCACCGTCGAGAACGTAGATCCGGATGTTCTGGATCGGCGCTCCGATCGGCACCGACGCGACCTCGGCGAGCGCGGCGGGCGTGCAGTGCCAGGCGGTGACGTCGATGGCGGCCTCGGTCGGGCCGTAGAGGTTGTGCAGCTCGCAGTCCGGCAACCGCCGGGTGAACTCGCGGGCGGCGTCGAGCGGCAGCTCCTCACCGCTGCACACGACCCGCCGCAGCGCCGTACAGGTCTCGACGCCTCCTTCGGCCAAGAAAAGCGTGAGCATCGACGGCACGAAGTGCGCGGTGGTGATGCCTTCGGACGCGAGCAGCTCACGCAGGTACGCGGCGTCCTTGTGGCCGCCGGGTTCGGCGAGCACGAGCCGCGCACCGGTGATCAGCGGCCAGAAGAACTCCCAAACCGACACGTCGAAACCGGCCGGGGTCTTCTGCAGCACCGAATCGGTGCCGTCGAGGCGGTACGCGCGCTGCATCCAGTCGAGCCGGTTGACGATGCCGCGGTGACCGTTGGGCACGCCTTTCGGCAGGCCGGTCGAGCCCGAGGTGTAGATGACGTACGCCGGGTCTTCCGGTCCGGCGAGAGCTTCGGGCGGGGTGCCCGGTTGCCCGGCCGTCTCGGCAGGGTCGGCAGGGTCGGCAGGGTCGTCTACGACAACGACGGTCGCTTCCCCCGGCGGCAGCGTTTCACGCAACGCAGCCTGCGTCAGCACGACGGGCGCGGCCGCGTCCCGCAGCATGAACGCCAGCCGGTCAGCCGGGTACTCCGGGTCGAGCGGGACGTACGCGCCACCGGCCTTCAGCACGCCGAGGAGCGCGACGACCAGCTCGAACGACCGCTCCGCGAACACCCCGGTGAGCACGCCCGGTCCGACGCCGAGGCCACGCAGCCGGTGCGCGAGCCGGTTGGCCCGCTCATCCAGCTCGCGGTAGGTCAGCGACTCGCCGCGGAAGGTCACCGCGGGCGCGTCCGGCGTCCGGGCGGCCTGCTCCTCCACGAGCGCGTGCAGCGTGGTCTGCGGGAACTCGGCCGTCGTGGCGTTCCAGCGCTCCAGGACGAGTTCGCGCTGTCCGGCGTCGAGAATGTCCACTTCGGACAGCCGACGGTCCGGGTCGGCGACGATCGAGCGCAGCAGCGTGACCAGCCGCCCGGCCATCCCGGCGACCGTGTCCGCGGTGAACAGCGCGGTGTTGTAGACGAACTTGCCGATCAGCCCGCGTTCGACCTCGATCGCGTGGAACTCGAAGTCGAACCGGGTCGCGGGCAGATCCATCGGCAGCCAGCGGAAGTCCACATCGGACTCTCCGGCCGCGCCCATCCGGCCCATCTCGTAGTTCTGCAGCACGAACATCGCCTGGAACACCGGCGAGCGGCTGACGTCGCGCGGCACGCCGAGCGCGCTCACCAGCCGCTCGAACGGGACGTCGGCGTGGTCGAACGCGTCCAGCACGTGCCGCCGGGTGCGTTCGAGCAGCTCGGCGAACGACGGGTCACCCGCCAGCTGGGCACGCAGGGGAAGCATGTTGATGAACATGCCTGCCACGCCCTCCAGCTCGGGCAGGCCGCGCCCGGCCGACGACGAGCCGATCGCGAAGTCCTCCTGGCCCGAGTACCGCGACAGCAGCACCTGGTAAGCGGCCAGCAGGGTCATGAAGAGCGTGACCCCGTGCCCGCGGCTCAGCTCGCCGAGGGCACGGGCGAGGTCGCGCTCGACGAAGAACTCGTGGATCGCGCCGTCGAAGCTCTGCTTGGCCGGCCGGGGCCGGTCGGTGGGCAGCTCCAGGGGCTCGACCCCGGTGAGCTGCGCCCGCCAGTGCTCCAGCTGCCGGTCGAGTTCGCCACCGGTGAGCGTGCGGCGCTGCCAGTGCGCGAAGTCGCCGTACCCGATGCTCAGCGCGGGCAGCTCGGCCGTGCCGCCGGTGCTCAGGGCGTGGTACTGCGCGGCGAGGTCACGCAGCAGCAGGTCGACCGACCAGCCATCGCCCACGATGTGGTGCGTGCACAAGACCAGCAGGTGCTCCTCGTCGGACACCCGGGCCAGGGTCGCCCGCAGCAGCGGGCCCGTGGCCAGGTCGAACGTCTCGGCCGCGGCGGCGTCGACGGCGGCGCGGGCCGCTTCCGCGCTTCCGGCATCCACAATGGACAAATTAACCGTGACCGACGGTTCGATGTGGACGGTCGGCTGTCCGTCGTCCCCGGCCGGGAACCGCATCCTCAGCGCCTCGTGCCGGACAGGCAGGGTGTCCAAAGCGGACTGGAGCGCGGCGACGTCGAGTCTGCCGGTCAGCCGGATCGGCACCGGGATGTGGTAGGACCCGGTGCCCGGCGCGAACTGCTCCATGAACCAGACGCGTTCCTGCTGATACGACAGCGGGACGACGGCGTCGCCGGGGCGCGGCGTGATGGTCGCGGCGGGCTCCGTGCGCCGTCGCAGCCGTCGTTCGAGCAGGGCGCGGCGCGCGGCCGCGCTGGTTTCGTCGATCGTGGTCATGAGTGCTCGCCTTCGGCCAGCTGGCGCTGGACCTCTTCGTCGCTGAGCTGGTCGAGGTCCTCGGCGAGCCGCCGCTCGATCTCGGCGGCGAGCCCGGCGACGGTGGTGAGGGTGAACAGCCCTCGCACCGGGATGTCGACTTCGATCTGTTTGCGGAGCCGGGCCATCGCGCGGATCGCCAGCAGCGAGTTGCCGCCACGGGCGAAGAAGTCGTCGTGCGCGCCGAGGTCGTCGATGCCGAGCAGGTCGCCGAGCACCTCGGCGACGAGTTCTTCGGCCGCGGTCCGGGGTGCGACGTACGCCGGCGCCTCGCCGGGTTCGGGATCCGGCAGCGCGGCCCGGTCGAGTTTGCCGCTGGCCGCCATCGGCAGCACGCCGAGCGTCACGAACCGGGTCGGCACCAGGTATTCCGGCAACGTCTTCCGCAGGGCCTCGGCCACCCCCTCGGTGCTGCCGACGACGTAGCCGACGAGCGTGTCGCCGCGTACCGACACGGCCGCGTCCCGTACCTCCGGCAGCTCACGCAGCGCCGCTTCGACCTCTCCGGGCTCGATGCGGTAACCGCGCAGCTTCACCTGCTCGTCGATGCGGCCGAGGTACTCGAGCGTGCCGTCGCGGCGCCAGCGGGCGAGATCGCCGGTCGCGTACATCCGGCCGGACGGGCCCTCTACGAACTTCCCTGCGGTCAGCTCCGGCAGCCCGAGGTAGCCGCGGGCGAGCTGCGACCCTGCGATGTACAGCTCGCCCGGGACACCCGGCGGCACCGGCTGCCGCCGCTCGTCGAGGACGTACACGCGGGTGCCGGGCACCGGGCGGCCGATCGGGACGGGTCCGGACGGCAGCTCGTCCCCGGGTTCGATCCGGTGCACGACGCAGCCGACCGTGGCCTCGGTCGGGCCGTACTCGTTGACGACGAGCGTGCCGGGGTGCCGCTCCCGCCACGGCTGGACGGCCTCGGCGGTCAGCGCTTCGCCACCGAGCACCAGCTCACCCGTCGGGAACAGCTCCTCGGCGAGGATGGCGAGGTGCGTCGGGGTCGCCTTGACGAATGTCGGACGGCCGCCGTCGGCCACCACGCCCCCGGCGATGAGGGTGCCGAGCAGCGTCGTCACGGTGAGGTCGAACGACGGCGACGTGTGCAGCAACGCCCGTCCGGCCAGACCGGGGTACGCCTCACGCGCCCACGCCAGGTACGTGTCGACGGCCCGGTGCTCGACCTCGACGCCCTTGGGCCGCCCGGTCGAGCCCGACGTGTAGATCACATAGGCGACGTCGCCCGGCCCGGCCGCCGGTTCCGGGTCCTCGGTGGCCGCGGCGGACCACTCGGCCGGGTCGTCAAGGGCCAGCGTCTTGGTGTCCAGTGTGGACTTTCCGGTGACCAGCACGAACGGGACACCCGCGTCGGCGAGGATCAGCGCCTGCCGGGGGGCCGGGTTGGCCGGGTCGAGCGGGACGTAGGCCGCGCCGCTCTTCAGCACCCCGAGCACGCCGGTCAGCAGGTCCGCCGAGTTCGGCACACACACGCCGACGACGGTGCCGGGACCGGCGCCCAGCTCGCGCAGCCGGTGTGCGACGCGGTTGGCTCGCGCGTTCAGCTCGGCATACGTCAGGCGAACCTCGCCGAAGTCGACGGCGGGCGCGTCCGGGGTCCGCCGCACCTGGGCCTCGAACCGGGCGGGCACGGTGCCCGAAGTGGACACTGCGGGCGCCGAGTTCCAGCCGGTCAGGACCAGCTCACGCTCGGCGTCCGACAGCAGTGGCAGGTCCGCGACCGACCGATCCGGATCGGCCAGCGCCGCGGTCAGCAGCCGCAGGTACCGCTCGGCCACGGCTTCGGCGGTCTCGCGGTCGAACAGGTCGGTGCGGTAGACGAGCCTGCCGTCCACGGCGGTCAGGTCGATCGCGATGTCGTCCTTCGCGGTGGCCGAGCGGATCGGCTCCAGTCCCGAGTCGGGCAGGAAGTTGAACCCGAGCTGATACAGCGCCTGCACGCCGGGGTCGCGCTCGGCCCCGACCGCCTCGGCGACCGCCTGGAACGGCACCTGACTGTGGTCGATCGCCTCCAGCAGCGTGGTCCGGACCCGGCCGACCAGCTCGGTGAACGCGGGTGTGCCCGAGCAGTCGACACGCACGGCCATCTGGTTGACGAACATGCCGATCAGGTCGGCCAGCTCGGGCAGATCGCGGCCGGCGACCGGGACGCCGACGACGATGTCGTCCACTCGGGACAGTCGCGACAGGAGTGCCGCATAGCCGGCCAGCAGCACCATGAACGGCGACGCCGAGAGTTCCCGGCCCAGCTCGCCGACCCGGTCGATCAGTCCGTCCGGGAGGGCGAAGTCCACCTGGTCACCGGCGAACGTCAGCTCCGCCGGCCGCGGCCGGTCGGTGGGCAGGCCGTGCACCGGCGGCAGCCCGGCGAGCTGCGTCCGCCAGTAGTCCAGTTGCTCACGGGACGTTTCGAGCTGCCCGCGCTGCCAGGCCGAGTAGTCCGGGTACTGGATGGCCAGCTCGGGCAGCTTCGGCTCGCGGCCCTCGAACACGGCGTCGCACGCCTCGCCCAGCTCGGTCCCCAGCACCAGCACCGAGCCGGCGTCGAACACGGTGTGGTGCACGACGAACGTGAGCACCCACTCGTCGTCGGCCATGCGGCACACCTGGGCCCGCCACGGCGGCGGCGAGTCGAGCGGGATGGCCCCGCGTGAGACGGCGCCGACGAGTTCGGCGAGCCGGTCACCACGGGCGTCGGCGGGCAGGTCCCGCAGGTCGTGCACCTCGGGCTCGATCGGCACCTCGGCGTGCACCACTTGCACGAGCGCGCCGCCGTCCATGCGGAACGACGTGCGCAGCGCCTCGTGCCGCCCGACGATGACGCCGAGCGCGGTGCGCCATTGCGCCGCGGTCAGCGGGCGGTCCAGCCGGGCCTGGCAGTGCAGGTTGTACACCGGGGACGCCGGGTCGAGCTGGCCGGACAGCCAGATCCGCTCCTGCCCGAACGAGGCTGGGAACGTCCATTCCTTCGTGTCGCTCATGATTTCCTGTTCTCAGTGTCTGTTGGTCTATCCAGGTGAGCGCCCAGCCGGATCACGCGTGCGTCCAGCCGGATCACGCGTGCGCCGAGCCGGAACACGGTGCGGAATCCGGCCTCACGCGTGTTCGGCCCCCAAGCACGCGTGTTCGCTGGGGTACGGGCACTTTCCGGGCACATCTCGGCTCAGCGCTCGAGCTTCGGGATGGTGGTCCGGGCGGGTTCGGCGGGCGCCTCGGCGTTGCCGGCGCGCAGCTCCTCGATCCGCTCGACCAGAGTGGCCACTGTGGACGCTTCGAACAGCGTCTTCATCGCCAGCCTCGTGCCGGTGGCCTTGCGCACCTGGGCGATGAGCTGGATGGCGACCAGCGAGTTGCCGCCGAGAGCGAAGAAGTCGTCGTGCACACCGATCTTCTCCACGCCGAGCAGCTCGGTCCACTGGCGGGCGATTTCGGCCTCCAGGTCGGTGCGCGGGGCGACGTAGTCGTCCTCCGACACCTTCACCGGCGCTTCGCCGGGTTCCTCCAGCTCATCGGCGCTGACCCGGTGATCCATCAGCTCTCGCACCGGGAGGGTGCTGATCACCACCTGCCCGCCGAGGCCGGGGGCCAGCGCCCGGACGAACGCCTCGGCACCGTCCACCGGCCGGATCCCGGTCGACGTCGCCACAGTGTCCACAGTGGACATAGAGGACGCCGAAGTCAGGCCGCCGCCGACGGCGTCCTGATCGACCTGGCGCAGCACGAAGTCCTCGATCGTGACGAGCACGCGGCCGGTCTCGTCGCACAGCGAGAGGTCGGCCGCCACCACCTGGTCGCCGCCGGAGTCGCGGTAGCGCAGGTGGCTGCGGAAACTCGCCGGGAGCGCGTCGTGCACGACGATCCGGCCGTAGCTCATCGGCAGGTAGGTGCCACTCCCCCGGCCGCGGCCGAACGCGGTCGCGACGTCCAGCAGTGCCGGGTGCAGCCCCCACGCGCCGACGTCACCCGCCGCCGCCTCGGGAGCCGTGATCGTGGCCAGCTCCTCCTGTGCGCCGATGCGATGTTCGCGCAACGCCGCCCAGCGCGGCCCGAAGGTGACCATGCTGGTGCGGCCGGTGCCGAAGCCGTGCCCGTCGTCGATCGGCTCGGTCCGCCCGGTCACCGCCTCGATGTCCACAGTGGACGTCGCCCCGGCCGCGATCCACCCGGCGGATCCGCGCACGTGGGTCCGGCTCGCGCCGGCGACGTGGCTGGTCACGGTGAAGTCGTCGCCGTCGAACTCCACGCGGTACTCCGCGGTGGCGCCGTCCGGGACGCCGAACGGCTCCAGGAACGCGACGTCCCGTAGCTCGACGACGTGCCCGTCACCGGGCTTCGGGAGCGCCGCGGCCACCGCCGCGCGGACGGTCTCCAGGTGTCCCGTGCCCGGTACCACCGGCACCCCGGCGATCCGGTGCTCGTCGAGCAGCCAGTGCGTGGCCGCCGAGACGAGCCCGTGCGCGCCGTCCTCGGTGCGCACGGTGAGCACGGGGTGCTCGACCGGGCCGAGTGCCCGCGACCGGGCGGTGCGGATCGTGGCCGGCGCGGCCACCTCCGCGGCCATGCCGACCTCGTCCCAGCCACCCCAGGCATGCGAGACCAGCCGTGCCCGCCAGCCGTGGTCGCCCCGCGCGTAAGCGTCGAGGAAGTTGTTGGCGGCGCAGTAGTCGACCTGCCCGATGCCACCGGCCACCGCGGTGATCGACGAGCACAGCGCGACGAAGTCCATCGGCAGGTCGGCGAACGCCTCGGCCAGAGCCAGCGTCCCGGCGATCTTCGGGGCCAGCACGGCCTCGGCCGCGGCCCGCTCCTTCACCTCGGCGACGCCGCCACCGGGCAACCCGGCGGCGTGCACGATCCCGTCGAGGCCGCCGAACTCACGCTCGGCCAGTTCACGCACCTCGCGCAGGCGCGCCGCGTCGGTGACGTCGGCGGCGGCGACGTGCACCACCGCGCCCGCGGCCTCCATCCTCCGTACGGCGAGCATCGTGCGCCCGGCGCGATCGGTGCCGCCGTGCGCGGCGAGGTGCGCGTCCCACTCCGCCCGCGGCGGCAGCCCGGTGCGGGCGAGCAGCACGAGCTTCACCCGCACCCGGCGGGCGAGGTCCTCGGCGAGCGTGATGCCGATGCCGCCGGTCCCGCCCGTGATCAAGTACCGGCCGCCGTCTCGCAGCACCGGCTCGGCGCTCGCGGGCAGTTCGAGCTGGGTGTAGTCCAGCACCCAGCGACGGCCGGCCCGCAGCGCGACCTCGGCCGCCGCGTCGGCCGGGCGGAACAGCTCGGCGACGACGTCCTGCGGGCGGGCCGCGTCAGCGTCGACAACGTCGATCCGGCGCACCACCGTGCCCGGGACCTCCAGCGGCACCACCCGGGCGATGCCGGCGAGGGTCGCGTGCTCGGGGCGGGTCAGGTCGGTGCCGGTGACGTCGGCGGTGCCGGTGCTCACCACGTCGATCCGCACCGGCTCACCCCAGGCCTGGATGAGGTTGAGCAGGCTGAAGAATCCATGGTCCTGGGCGGCCATACCGCGCTCGTCCCCGGCCAGCGTCCAGGCGTGCACGACCCGCTCGGGCCGGGCGGGCAGCGCGGCCACGAGCGCGTCGTAGTCCTCACGCACCCCGGGCCGGACGGTGAATCCGGTCTCCGTCGCGGCGAACCCGTCGCCGGGTCGCACCTCGGTGACCGTCACACCCGCGTCGCGCAGCAGTCCGGGCAAGACGTCGTCGGCGGCCAAGACGAGCGCGGTCGCGAAGGGCTCGCGTCTCAGGTCCGGTTCCGCCTGCCGCCACGCCGGGACCGCGAACCACTCGGACAGGGGCAGCGGACCGCTCGGCCGCGCGGGCTGGGTGGCCGTGACCGGGTCCGGATCGACCCAGTACCGCTTGCGCGCGTACGGGTAGCCGGGCAGCGGGACCCGGTGGCCGGGCGCGCCGAACGTCCGCGGGTCCAGGGAAACCCCGTTCGTCCACAACAGACCGGCCGCGCCGTAAAGCGTTTCGACGTCACCGATGCGCTCGGTACGGCCCGGCAGGCTCGGCTGCGGCGCGGGCATGCCCTTCGGGACCTGGCCGCGGGCCAGCCCTGCCAGCTGATGACCCGGGCCGCATTCGACGAGCGCCCAGCGGCCGCCACGCTCGAACAGAGTCTTCACACAGTCGCCGAACCGGACGGCCTGACGCAGGTGGGAGGCCCAGTAGGCGGGGTCGGTGGCCTGGACGTCGGTGATCCAGTCACCGGTGACGTTCGACAGGAACGGCAGCGCGGGCGCGGTGCGGGCGACGGCGGCGACGGCCTCGGTGAACTCGGCGAGGACCGGGTCCATCATCGGCGAGTGGAACGCGTGCGAGGTCACCAGCTCGCGGCACTGCACGCCACTGGCCTTGAGTGTCGCCGCGAAATCCGCGACCGCGTCCGACGGCCCGGCCACGACGCACGTGCCGGGCCCGTTCACCCCGGCGACCGCGAGGGTGCCCGGCAGCCGCGTGGCGACGCTCTCCTCGTCGAGCTGGACGGCCAGCATCGCTCCGGCGGGCATCGACTGCATCAGGCGGCCGCGCGTGGCGACCAGGTTCAGCGCGTCCGGCAGGGTGAAGACCCCGGCGACGGTGGCGGCGACGTACTCGCCGACCGAGTGACCGATCATCGCCGCGGGCCGCACGCCCCAGCTCTGCCACAGCTTCGCCAGCGCGTACTCGACGACGAACAGCGCGGGCTGGGTCACGCGGGTTTCCCGCAGCGCCTGCTCGCCACCGGGCCGGAAGATCAGGTCGCGCAGCTCCGGCAGCTCGGGTTCGAGCAGCCGCAGGCATTCGTCGACGGCCGCGGCGAACACCGGCTCGGCCTGGTACAGCTCGGCGCCCATCCCGGCGTACTGGGAACCCTGCCCGGGGAAGAGGAACGCCACGTTCGTCTCCCCGGCCTGTGCGGACACGAGGCGCCGGGGGTCCCGCAGCCCGTCGACCGCGTCCTCCGGGTCACGGGCGACGACGACCGCGCGGTGCGGGTACTCGGTGCGCCCGGCGGCGAGGGTGTGGGCCACGTCGGCGAGATCGAGGTCGACGTCCCCGGCCAGCCGCTCGGCCAGCCGATCGACCGCGGCCGAGAGCGCTTCCGCGGTGTTGGCCGATACCCGCAGCAGGTGCGCCGGGTGCGGCGTCCGGGACCGCTGCGGGCTCGGCGCCTCCTCCAGCACGACGTGCGCGTTGGTGCCGCCGACACCGAACGAGCTGACGCCCGCCCGCCGCGGCACCGGGCCCGCCTCCCACTTCGTCACCTCGCGCGCCGGGTAGAACGGGCTCGCCGGGAAGTCGATCCCCGGGTTGGGTTCGTGGTAGTTGATGGTCGGCGGGATCAGGCCGTGCTCCATGACGAGCACGGCCTTGATCAAGGAGACCACGCCCGCCGCCTGCGACAGGTGGCCGATGTTGCTCTTCACCGAGCCGATCGCGCACCAGCCGGTGTCCACGACCCCGTTCCCGTACACAGTGGACAGTGCGGTGATCTCCATCGGGTCGCCCAGCGCGGTGCCGGTGCCGTGCGCCTCGACGTAGCCGATGGTGCGCGGATCGACACCGGCCATGCCGACGGCCTGCGCGACCGCCTCCGTCTGCCCGGACACGCTGGGCGCGGAGAAGCCGACCTTGGTGGCGCCGTCGTTGTTGATCGCGTTGCCCAGCACGACGCCCCGGATGTGGTCACCGTCCTCGATCGCCTGCGACAGCCGCTTCACCAGCACGACCCCGGCGCCGCTGCTCCAGACCGTGCCGTTGGCGCCGGCGTCGAACGCGCGCACGTGACCGTCCGGCGAGGTGAAGCCGTCGACGCCCATGTAGCCGATGCCGTGCGGCATCTCCAGATTCACCCCACCGGCCAGCGCCATGTCGCACTCGCCGTTGCGCAGTGCCTCGCAGGCCAGGTGCACCGCGACCAGGGACGTCGAGCAGGCGGTGAACACCGCGAGGCTCGGGCCGCGCAGGTCGAGCTTGTACGACACCGAGGTCGTCAGGTAGCTCGGCTGGTTGCCGGTCGAGATGCCGATACCGCCGTGCTGCGAGGCGAGGATCCGCTCGTTGTGGAGCAGGTTCTCCATCAGGTAACCGGTGCCTCCGGACCCGCCGTAGACGCCGATCGCGCCGTCGAAACGGGACGGGTCGTAGCCCGCGTCGGTCAGCGCGGCGTGGCACGACTGGAGGAACAGCCGATGCTGCGGGTCGGTGATCTCGGCTTCACGGCTGGTCATGCCGAACAGCTCCGCGTCGAACTCGTCGAAGCCGTCGACCACGGCGGTGGCGTTCACCCAGCTCGGGTCGTCCACAGTGGACGGTGCGGCGCCGCGGGCGATCATCTCCTCGCGGGTGGCGGGCACGATCGACTCGACGCCGTCGACGAGGTTGCGCCAGAACTGCCGCGCGTCACGCGCGCCGGGTACGCGCACGTCCAGTCCGACGATCGCGATCGGTTCGGCTCCGGGATCGCCGGTGCCGGTTTCGGGGAGGTGGGTCACGGTGGTGCTCCTATCCGGGGCCGGCCGGGCCGGCGGTGCGACGGGGTCTTCTGGTCTGGATGCGGCCGCGGCGGGCGGCGACGCGCTCGGCGGCGCGGGCCAGCTCCGGGCCGGCGGCGCCGCCGGAGTGCAGGTGTGCGGCGAGGGCGCGGACGGTGGGGTGGCTGAACAGGTCGACCATCGGGATCCGGCGGGCGAGCCGGGCGGTGACCTGGGCGTGCACCCGGGCCAGGGCGAGCGAATGCCCGCCCACGTCGAAGAAGTTGTCGGTGTGCCCGACTTCGGCGACACCCAGGACGTCGCACCAGGCACGAGCGATCACGGCCTCGGTCGCGGCGAGCGCCGCCGGGTCCGCGGCCACCGACGACGGCCGTGCCCGGGCGCGGGTCGCCGCGCCCGGCGCGGCGGTGCGGACGCCCGCCCGCGGCAGCTCCGGCACGCTCGTCCCGACCGGCGCGTCCGGCGCCGCGGCCAGCGCGCCGAGCAGAGCGACGTAGTCCTCGGCGAGCCCGGCCATCCGGGCGTGGTCGAACAGGTCCGGGTTGTACAGCAGTTCGACGCCGTCGTCGTGGACGTACACCGTAAGGTCGAACGGCGACCCCGGCTTGTCGACCGGCAGCCACGCCGACCGCGCGCCGGGCAGCTCCAGCCGCGGCTCGGTGAAGTTCAGTACGTTGAACATCACCTGCACGAGCGGGGCGTGCGCGGGATCACGGGGCACGCCGAGCGCCTCGACGAGCCGCTCGACCGGCGCGGCCGGGTGCGCGGTCGCGGCGAGGAGTTCCGCGCCGCCGTCGCGGACGTGCGCGGCGAAGTCCGCGGCGTCGTCGGCTCGCAGCCGCACCGGCACGATGTCCACGAAGAACCCCGCGACCTCCTGGCACTCGGCGAGCTGCCGGTCCGCGACGACCGTGGCGACCAGGTGGTCGGTCGCGCCGGTGAGCCGCCGCAGCAGCTGGCCGAACGCGGCGAGCAGCACCCCGGCGCGCGTCGTGCCGGTGCGGGCGGCCAGTGCCCGGACCGACTCGGCGGCGCCGTCCGGAAAGGACTGACGCAGGCTCGCGCCCCGGTAGGTCTGCACGGCCGGTCGCGGCCGGTCACGTGGAAGGTCCACTGTGGCCGGTGCGCCGGCGAGATGTCCGGTCCACCAGGCGACGTCGACGGCCTCCCGGCGTTCGTCGCGTCGGGCCCGCCACACCGCATAGTCCGCATAGGACGCCACCGGCGGCGGCAGCGGCTCGCCCCGGTAGGCCGCCGACAGGTCGGCGCACAGCAGGTCCTGCGACCAGCCGTCGAACACCGCGTGATGCAGCGTGAAGCCGAGCACGTACTCCGTCTCGCCGAGCCGGTAGAGCCGCACGCGCCAGGGAGCCTCGCGGTCGAGGTGCACCGGCGTCGCGGCGTCGGCGGCCAGCCGGGCCCGCAGACCGTCCTCGGTCACCGGCGCCACCGGCAGCGGAACGTCCGCCGGCGGCAGGCGATCCGCCAGCGGCGCGCCGTCGACGGCCCGGATCCGCCAGCGGAGCACGTCGTGCCGCTCGGTGACCGCGCGCAAGGCGTGGCGCAGCGCGTCGACGTCCAGCGCGCCGGTCAGCCGGAACGCCATCGCGATGTTGTACGGCGCGGCGTCCGGGGCGAGCTGGTCGAGGAACCACAGCCGCCGCTGCTGCGGGGACAGCGCGGGCGCGTGCCCGGTGGTCAGCCCCGGCCCGGTCAGCGGCGACGCGGCCGCGACCCGCCGGGTGAGCCCGTCGAGAGTGCCACCGGCGAAGACGTCCTCTGTGGCGACGTCCGCGGCCAGCTCCGCCCGCAGCGCCGCGACCAGGCGCATCGCGGCGATCGAGTTCCCGCCCGAGGCCAGGAAATCCGTCCCCGCGCCGGCGCCGAGCACTCGCCGCCAGATGGCGGCGACCGCACGTTCGGCCGGGGTGCCGAGCGAGCCGAGGTCCTCCCGTTGTCCCGCCAGCGCCGCTTCGGCCAGGTCACGCAGCGCGGGCCGGTCGATCTTGCCGGTGACCGGGTTGACCGGCAGGCGGTCGAGCACCCGGACCGCGGCCGGGCGCATCGCCGCGGTGAGCCGGTCCCGGCCGAGTGCGTCCACATCGGACGGTGCGGACGCCGGTGCCAGGAAGGCCACCAGCCGGGTTCCTGACGGCCCGGGGACGGCCGCCACGGCGGCGGCGTCGACGTCCGGGTGAGTCGTGAGCGCGGCCTCCACCTCGCCCAGCTCGATCCGCTGGCCGCGGACCTTCACCTGCCGGTCGGCGCGGCCGGCGAACTCGAGACGGCCGTCGGGCAGCTCGCGGGCCAGGTCGCCGGTGCGGTAGAGCCGTTCCCCCGGCGTGAGCGGGTCGTCGACGAACTTCGCGGCGGTCAGCTCCGGGCTGCCGAGGTAGCCATCCGCGAGACCCGGACCGCCGATGAGCAGCTCGCCGATCTCGCCCGGCGCGACCGGCCGCAGCTCGGCGTCCACGACGTACGCCCGGTGGTTCGGCGTCGGGCGGCCGAGCGGCAGTGGGTCGGCGGGGATGCCGGTGACTTCGTCGGTGACGACCACCACGGTGGTCTCGGTCGGGCCGTAGACGTGGAAGAACCGCCGGCCCGGCAGCCAGCGCGCGGCGAGGTCCGCGGGCACCGGCTCGCCACCGCAGGCGACGACGCGCCAGCCGGGAACGGCCGCGGGGTCCACCATGGACAGCAGCGTCGGCGTGACGAAGCCCCACTCGACCTCGTGCTCGACGAGGAACCGCCGCAGCCGTTCGGGGTCGGCCCGGTCGGCGGCGCCGGCGAGCTGCACCGCTCCGCCGTGCGCCAGCGGGACGAACACGTCCATGGTGAAGGCGTCGAAGGCGAGCGAGGAGATGCCGAGCGTCCGGGTGCCGGGCCGGATCCCGAGGGCGGCGGCGAACCCGGTGACGAACGCGACCACGTTGCGGTGACTGGTCAGCACGCCCTTGGGGCGGCCGGTGGAGCCGGAGGTGTAGAGGAGGTGGACGAGGTCGTCCGGCCTGGCGGGGCACTCGGCGGGCCCGTCCGCGGGCGGGGGCACGTCGAGAGCCTCGATGCCTTCCGTGGCACCGAATTCGGCCCGCGCGCAGTCACCTACGACAAGGGAGATCCCGGCGTCCGCGGCGATTTCGGCCAGCCGCGCCTTCGGGCCGCCGGGTTCGAGCGGCACGTAGGCGGCTCCGGACAGCAGCACGCCCACGACGGTCGAGATCAGCTCCGGCCGCCGGTCGGCGCAGACGCCGACGCGGGTGCCGGGCCCGGCACCCCGGGCCCGCAGCAGCCGGGCGACGCCGGTTGCCGACGCGACCAGTTCGCGGTAGCTGAGCCGGGCGTCACCCTGCCGGACGGCGACGGCATCCGGGGTGCGCGCGGCCTGGGCGAGGATCAGCCCGGTGAGCGTGGTGTCCGGATAGGACAGTGGCGGGCCATGTCCGCCCGTGACGGGCAAGGTGTCGGTCACCGAGCGCTCCCCTGGTCGGTTGTGCGGTGAGGCAGTGGGTCGATCCAGTGCCGCTCCCGCTGGAACGGATAGCCCGGCAACGGGACGCGGCCCGATTCACCGCCCGCGAACCGCGCGGCCCACTCGACCTCGCCGCCCCCGGCCCAGTGGACAGCCAGGTCCCGCCCCGCCCCGACCGGACCTTCGACGTCGGTTCCGTTCGCCAGCAGCGCATCGAGCGCAGCGACCGCCGACTCGACCGAGTCCGCCACCACGGCGGCCCGGCACGCGAACGCCCGCCGGACCGAAAGCGTGTACGCCGCGTCCCTGAGGTCCGGCGCGTCCGTGGCGAGCCGGTCGCGCAGCCGGGACACCGCCTCGCGCAGCGCCTTCGCGTCACGCGCGGACACCGGCAGTACGAACGGACCGCTCGCCGCCGGCCGTGGTGGGACGGCAGGGGCCTCCGCCACGATCACGTGCACGTTCGTGCCGCCCATTCCGAACGAACTGACCCCGGCCACCCGCCGCTCGCTGACGGGCCAGTCGGTGGCCTTCGCCGGGACGTACCAGGGACCGCCCGCCAGGTCGACTTCCGGGTGCGGGGCCGTGAAGTGCAGGCTCGGCGGGATGACGCCGTGCCGCACGGACAACACGGCCTTGATCAGCCCGGCGACGCCGGCCGCCGCGTCGAGGTGCCCGATGTTCGTCTTCACCGAGCCCAGCGCACACGTTTCCGGCGGCGCGTCCCGGTAGACGCGGTTGAGCGCGGCCACCTCGATCGCGTCACCCAGCGGGGTGCCGCTGCCGTGGGCTTCGAGCAGCGCGACCTCGTCCGGGGCGACCTCCGCGACGGCCAGCGCCTCGGCCACCGCGGCCGCTTGCCCGGCCGGTCCCGGCACGGCGTAGCCCGCGCGGTCCGGGCCATCGTTCGTGATCGCCCAGCCGGGCAGCACGGCGTAGACGTGGTCGCGGTCGGCGAGTGCGTCCGCCAGCCGCCGCAGCACGACCACCCCGGCGCCCGAGCTGAACCCGGCGCCCGCCGCGGCGACGTCGAACGCGCGGCACCGGCCGTCCGGCGAGACGAGCCCGCCGCCGCGGTACCGCGGCCACGTCACGCTCACCCCGCCGGCCAGCGCGACGTCGCACCGGTAGTCCGCGAGGCTCTGCGCGGCCAGCGCCACCGCCGCGAGCGAGCTGGAGCACGCGCTCTGCACGGCCACCGCCGGCCCGGTCAGCCCGAGCCGGTAGGCGACCTGGCCGGGCAGGTGGTCGGTGAGCTGGCGGCCGGTCAGCCGCCCCTCCCAGTCGTCCGGGTCGACGTCGCCGGTCACCGCCGGGTTGCCGAACAGGTGGAACAGGAAGTAGCGATTCACCGAGGCGGCCGTGAACACCCCGACCGGCCCGGTCTCGGCGGCGGGGTCGCGTCCCGCGTCCTCGAGTGCCTGCCACGCCGTTTCGAGGAACAGCCGGTGCTGTGGATCGGTCCGCGCGGCCTCGTCGGCGGTGAACCCGAAGAACCCGGCGTCGAACTCCTCGACACCCTCGATCCGGCCACCCGCCCGCACATACGCCGGGTCGGCACGCAGGCCCGGCCCGATGCCCAGCGCCGCCAGCTCGTCGTCGGCGTAGTCGTGGATCGAGTCGACGCCCGCGCAGAGGTTCCACCAGAACGAGGCGGCGTCCGGCGCGCCGGGGAACCGGCAGGCCAGCCCGACGACGGCGATGAGATCACCGGACGGCTCCTCCGCGGTAACAGGCGGCTGAGTGTCCGAAGTGGACTGCGTGAGCCAAGTGGCCTGCCCGGCGATCGTCGTGCGCTCGAACAGGGCGAGCAGCGGGACGTCCACCCCGAACTCGTCGGCCAGCCGCGCCTGCACCCGGCCGAGCCGCAGCGAGTCGCCGCCGGCGTCGAAGAACGCCTCGGTGCGCCCGATCCGGTCACGGTCCAGCACCGCGCACCAGATCCGGTGCACGCGTTCTTCGGCCGGGGTCAGCCGCTCGGCTGGGACGGTCGCGGCCGCCCGCGGGTCCGGAAGCGCCAGTTCGTCGAGTTTTCCGGTGACGGTCAGCGGAAAACCGTCCAGCACCGCGACAGCCGCGGGTACCGAATAGCCGGGCAGGACGTCCGCCAGCGCGGCCCGCAGCACCCGGCCGTCCGGACGCGGGACGGCCGCGGTCACGTAGGCGAGCAGGTCGCCGTCGCGCACGATCGCGCGGGCTTCGGCCACGCCGGGCTGTTCGGCGAGCCTGGCCTCGATCTCGGTCAGCTCCACCCGGAAGCCGCGGACCTTGACCTGCCGGTCGAGCCGGCCGAGGCAGACGAGGTTCCCGTCCGGCAGCAGCCGGCCGAGGTCGCCGGTCCGGTATCGACGGCCGCCATCGGCTGTCACCCCGAACGCCGGGCTCGGCTGGTCGAGGTAACCGTCGACGAGGTGCCGTCCGCGCACTTCGATTTCGCCGCTTTCCAGCATGGTGAGGGTGAACCCGGGCAGCGCGCGCCCGATCGGCAGCGGCCCGTCGGCGTCCGGGCCCAGCTCGGCGGCGGTCGTCCGGTAGTGCGCGGCGAAGGTCACCTCGGTGGCGCCGTAGCCGTTGACGAACACGCACTCCGGGGCGAACCGGCCGCGGCGGACGTCGGCGTGGGTCGCCTGCTCGCCGCCGAGCAGCACGGTCCGCACGGACGGGAGGCCGGTCTCGCCGAGAACGTCGAGCAGGTGCCGGTAGACCGTGGGCGTCGAGTGGTAGACGGTCACCTCGTGCCGGGCCAGCTCGCGCGCGGCGTGGGCGAGGCCGTGCGCGCGCAGGTCGACCGGCACGAGCGCGGCGCCGCTGAGCAATGCCGGGTAGAGGTCCGGGATCGCCGCGTCGAAGCCGAACGACGCGAGCAGGCTGAGCCGGTCGGCCGCGGTGATGCCGAGCGCGGCGATCTGGTTGTCGACGACGTGCAGGAGGTTGCGATGGGTCTGCGCGACGGCCTTCGGCCGGCCGGTGGACCCGGAGGTGAACAGCACGTACGCCGGGCTGTCCGGATCGGATTCGGGCACCGGAAGCGGCGCGGTCTCCGTGCCCGAGCGCACGAGCCGCGCGGATCCGTTGCGACACAAGGACTCCGCCAGCTCGATGTACCCCGGATCCGCGAGCACGGCGGTCACCCGCGCGGCCGCGAGCTGGTACTCGAGACGCTCCCGGGGGAAGGTCGGGTCCAGCGGGACGTAGGTGCAGCCCGCGGCGAGGGTGCCGAGGATCGCCGCGATCGCGGCGCTGCCGTGCTCGGTGACGAGCCCGACCCGCTCCCCCGGCCGGACATCGGCGTCGCGCAACCGCAGCGCGCGGCCGCCCGCGAGCCCGGCGAGCCGGGCGTAGGTGAGCCCGGTGCCGTGCTCGAAGACCGCGATCCGGTCGGGCGATTGCCGGACGTGCACGTCGAATCGGCTGACGCAGCCGGCTTGTGTCATCGGGCGTCGAGCAGTCGCTCCGAGGTTTTTCGGGCGCGCGACAACAACGGCGTGGACTTCATCTTGCTCCCCAGTGACCATTCAGGCGAAGAATTACGCAAGGTTAAGACGACCGGCCGCGCCGAGGAATACGAATTCCGTTGATTTAGCTCGAATGGCCTACCGATCTTGGACCATATGTTGCAACTATGCAGGTCTTCCAGTCCAATCAGCGACCCGGACGGCATTTCGCGCCCGACTTTTCGGCCACCATCGACACTCGAATGACTACCTTCAGTAAGGCGTCGGATATTAACCGACACCGTGCCGCACGAAATACGTTTACAAACAACCAGAACGTGAATTCATTGCAATCGATTCAGAAATACGATTCCCGATCGCGCAGGACTTCCCGGAACTCGATCGCGGCATCCGAGACATACTTACGTCCGTCGTAAAGTTACGCTCGACCGAGACAGGAGGGGCACTTGAACGTCAACGCCGCGACCGTGTCCCTGAACGTCGAGAACGTCCTGGTGCTGCGCAGAGGTCGGGGTGGCATGGACATGCGCCGGGCGCATCCGTGTCGAGGCCTCGTCGGCTCTTCACGTTGCGGTGACACCAGAGGCACACTTCGACCGGACCACCATCAGCGGGCATTCGGCATAGTGCGCGAGCGCCTGGCCGGTCGAGCCGAGCAGCAGTCGGGTGAACCAGCCGCGACCTCTGTTGCCAACGACCACGAGCTGAGCTGTGCTCTGCCGCTCAACTCCTACAGGGCCTGGCGTGGCCGGTCGCGGACCAGAACTCCCGTCGACTGGCGAGGTGTTGCGCCAGTACGTTCTTCGAAGGCTCTTTCCAAGGCTTGTCCGCTCAGCGACCGCCGTCGAACCGATGGCCGGCTCCCCCGGTGAGCTCTTCGCTCGGATCCGTGATGGCGTAGCGGAATACGGCATCGACAGCAAGTCGGTCGAGGCTCGGCCAGCGCGTCCGAACTTATGTCCACATCGGACTCCACCCTGAGCTTGCCCCGGCCCCCGCTCTTATCCTCGCCACCCGCCTAACACTGGCCTGGGGCGACCGGCGTCTCGACCAGATCACAGCCACCGACATCGAGGCACTCCAACACGACGTCACCACCCACGCCCGAACACGCCGCAACACCCGCAACGGCCGCCACGCCAGCGAACGTGTGGAGTAGGGATGATGCGGTCGTGGTTGTCGCCGCTGCGGCAGGGCTGCTGGGCGGGCTAGCGGGGAACGGCCCAGAGTAGAGAACCAAACTTCTGTCGACCGATAGGCGGCCGCGGAAAGCGTGGCCCGGTCCGCGATGATGGGCACTCGACTCGGCGGTTGCGTTAGACTGCGGGCCCGTAGGCCCGCCCCCCGAGGGGCGAAAGGAGTTGGCGTTGAGGCAGCGGTGGCGAGGTCTCGCCGTGGCTCTTCTAGTGATCGTTGCGGCAGCTGGATTCTGGGCGCTGCTGCGGTTCGGTCTTCCGACGTGGCTGTTGAGCGAGAATCATCCGTTAAGACCGACGATCGAGGGCTTGAGCTGGGTTGTAGCCATCCTTTCGTTCCCAGTCGCGGTCTCAGCGTTCGTACTCCAGTTGCGGGCTGAACGGCGTAAAAGGACGTCCGCGAGCGCACCTTCTCAACCTGACGTCACCATCAACGATGGTGTCCACGGTCACGGGTCGGGGCTGACCATTGGAGTCATGACTGGCGGGCAGGTAGCGAACGGAGAACCCAAACAGGACCCTCCCGGTCCGGCGAGGGCGTAGGGCAGTCCTTCCCGGAGAGTGGCAATGCCCAGGCTCAGAAGCCCACAGCCATCATGCACGGCGGAGTAAACGCCGAATCGGGCGGTTTCAGCGTCGGACAATCGGGACCGGTGAGCTACAACAGAACGATCATCGTCAACCCGGTTCCACCGGAGCCTGAGCCATCTGACCTGAGGCTGGTACCGATCGACGACCTCGACCCGTTCGAGCTCGAAGTTCACCGAGCCATCACAGCCTTGGACGCAACCGAAGCCGCTCTTCCGTCGCTTCCTCGATACGTATCACGGCCGCACGACGACAAGCTCCGCCAGATCGTGCAGCGTGCCTCCGAAGGTACGAGCGAGTTCATTGTCCTCGTCGGTGGTTCTTCAGCTGGCAAGACAAGGGCGTGCTGGGAAGCAATTCAGCACTTGCCGGCTGGGTGGACAGTGTGGCACCCCATCTCACCGTCTCCGGCACAGGCCGTACTCGACGGGCTGGCACGGGTACCGCCGTACACAGTCGTGTGGTTGAACGAACTCCAGCATTACCTGGTGTCGCCTGAAGCCAATGTGAGCGAGCTGCTCGCCGCGAACGTGCGCGAACTTATCCGTGATCGCCAGCGTGCACCAGTGCTCATCATGGGAACCATCTGGCCGGAGTATCTCAGCGGGATCACCAACGTTCCGTCTCCGGATGAGGTTGATCTGCACCCACAAGTCCGCATCCTCCTTGACGACAACAAGCTGCCGATTCCGTCCCGGTTCAGTCAGGAGGAACTGGTCGCAGTACGCACTGCCGCCAGCAACGACCCACGTTTGCGACAAGCGGTTGCCTTCTCACGGTTTGGCGAGATCACGCAGTACCTCGCGGCAGGACCGGCCATGGTGGAGCGTTATCAAGCTGCTCCGTCTCCTGCTCAGGCGGTCATCAACGCCGTACTCGACGTCCGGCGGTTGGTCGATGCCCAGGACTCACCTCGATCCTTCCTGGAGCACGCGGCGCCCGGCTACCTGTCCGACTCCGAATGGCAGTCGGCCAGCGGCCACTGGCTGGACCAGGCATTGACTTTCGCCGGCGCGATGTGTCGCGGGGCATCTGGACTCGTGGTGCGACGGAGACAGAAACCAGGGCAGAGCACGACCGACAACCCTGGCTTCACCTTGAGTGACTACCTGGCGCAGTGGGGCAGGACGAGCCGATACTTCGAGGTCCCACCAGCGGAGTTCTGGCAGGCAGCGCGTGATCACTTCGCGGACACCGCGGTCCTCCTGTCGCTCGGCTCTGCCGCGGCAGACCGGTGGCGCCTCCGGCACGCAGCCATGTTGTTCGAGCGAGCCGCGGAATTCGGGAACCTCCAAGCACTCGTTCTGCTCGGTGAGATGCACGCCCGATCCGGCAACTTCGAACAAGCCGAAACCCACTACCACCGCGCTGCGAAACTTGGGAACTCAACTGCGCAGATCGAACTGGCACGCCTTCTCGACGCCCGTGGCAAGACCGAGAACGCGGAACGATGGCTATTGGCGGCGGCAGACCAGCACGATGCCAGAGCTCTGCAAATCCTGGCGCAGCTAGCTGAATCGGCAGGAGACAACGCCCGCGCGGAACAGTGGTTGCGCGAAGCGGTCGAAGCGGCCGGGATCACGCGGACCCGACCACTCAGACAGCTAGCACGCCTGCGCGCCGAAGCCGGCGATCAACGCGAAGCTGCAGAACTCCGTGCGCGGGCGAAGAATGGTGTTCAGACCGTCACCCGACGGCCATTGGCGGACATCCAGCAGCGAAGTGGCGGTCCAGATAAGCTTGAGCAGAACCTCCGAGAACGTATCTCCGAAGCAGAATCCGCAGGGCGCTCAGCTAGCGCGAGTGACCTTGCTCTCTTGTCGGAAGTGTGTGAAGACAAGGGCAACCGCGATGAGGCGGAGGCTCTCGCGGAACGAGCAGCGCTGGCCGGGGACCCGTTTGCCTTTGAGATGCTAATCGTCTCACGTGGCAGGAACGGGGAGGAGGAAGAGGCAGTTCGATTGGCGCGACGCATAACAGACGCAGGGAATGCCAACGGTCTGATGATGATAGTAGATGCCTTTTCCAATGACCCCCACTGGCAACGAATTTGCCGGCTTGGTCTCGAGCCAGACGGTACAACGGCAACGGATTGGTTTTGATCACCTAGGCCAAACAGCTTCGCCCATCTGTTGCTCGATCTTCACGAGCTCGTCAACCGTACGAAGAACGGGTTCGTCGTCAAGGGTCGTCGGTAATACCTGACCGATTCTTAAAACTCGCGCCGCATGTGCTGCGTCTCGCCCGGACGGTGCCCCATGGCGAGCGGTGCGCGTGCTCGCCGCACCGCCCCAATGGTGTTTCTCCGGCGCAGCGTGGTGGTTCCGGGCGGTCAGGCTGGTTCGCGGCCGAGGAGCCCGGCGCGGTGGTAGTACTCGTAGAGGCCGTCGAAGAGAGGCTTGGTGACGCTGAGAGTGTTTTCATCGTCGCCGATCATGGAGAGACCGCGGAGGATGACATCGAGTCCCGGGGCTTCGGGAGCGTCGTAACGTTCATCGTCGAGGTCGGCTTCGTGGACGATTTCGGCGATACGCCACAGGACCGGGTCGGTGATGTCGTGGCGGCGCAGGATGGTTTCGAAGCTGCAATCTCCGCCGTGGTGGCCGAGGTCGACACCACGCATGTCGAACGGCGTGGCATCCGGCGGCACATCGGCCGGATCGGTGACGAACACGAACCCGGCGTCGGGATCGATCGCGCGGCGGATCAGCCAGGCGCAGGCGGCACGGTCGATGTGGATACCTGCGCGCGTGGCCCATTTCATGCGGTCTCCTCGGTGACGTGGTCGGGGTGGAGTGCGCTGACGGCGTGCTCGGCGGACGTGCGTTGCGGGGGCGGGAAGTAGTCGCGGCGGTGAATGCGGCGGAGTTCGGCGCGCAGCCGCCGCATGACGCGCAGCCGTTCCGGTTCGGGCGCCGTCTTGGCCTGCTCGGCTTCGGTGAGCACGGCGGTGTATTCGGTGGCGCGGGCATCGGCCATCGCCTGGGCGAGCTGCCGTTCCTGACCCGCTCCGGTCGGCTGGGCGAGCCACACCATGGCGGAGCCGCCGGCTTCGAGGATCTCGTCGGCGATCCAGTCCAGGTGCTCGCGGGTGCGGGCGTCGGCGGGAAGAGCGACCAGTCCGTCGCCGAGCTGGGCGACGCCCAGCCGTTTGAGCTTGCGCCACACCGTGATCCGGGGCGTGGAGGGCTCACGGGGCATCCGATACGAAAGCAGCACCCACTGGCCCGGTGTGTTCGATCGGCTGGACGTCGCGCTGCTCACCTACTCAGTCTCGCTCTGGTATGGCGCCGGTCAGCTCGCGGGGTGGACGTTGTGGGCGTCCACCGCGCCCCGGAGCGCCTTGGCCAACTTCACGCCGTCGTCGACGGCCCAGAAGTGCATGTAGAACAACCGCGGCCGGTCATCCAGCGCGTGATGGTGGAGTTCCACGATCTCGATCCCACCCGCGCGCAACGCCTTGATCACATTCTGGACCTCGTGCTCGGTCATCACGAAGTCACCGTTGATCGCGGCCCTGCCGCCACCGACGGGCTGGAAGTTCAGCGCGGTGTTCACCCCCATCGCGGGCAAAAGAACCCGCCGGTGGGAGGTCACGGTTTCCCCGCAGGCGAAGGAGAACTTGTAAATACCGCCGTCGTTGGTGCCCTTCGCGCCCAACGCGGCGTCGATCCCGGCGGTGTCCAGATCCAGCGGCGGCGGGGGCGTCGGATCAACGGCCGGTGGGGTGGTGGTGACGTCCAACGCGGCCTTGATCCCCTGCGCGATCGCCACGGGGTCGGTGCCCTCGGCGTGAATGTGACACCACCACACCTGCGGCTCGTGCGCCAGCAGATGCTTGTGCACCGCGGTCTGGGAAATCCCGTTGCGCTGCAGCACATCCGTCACGCGGGGCAGCTCGTCCTCGGTGATCACCAGGTCACCCATCACCATCGTCTTGCCGTCGCGGTAGCGGACGAACGCCGCATAGGAGCCGAGGGCGAACCCGGCCTTGATCCGCACGCCCTTCGACACCACTGGCAGGTCCCGGCGTGGGAACCCCACCCGATACACCGTCTCCCCGGACAGCTTGCCCGAGCGGCCCAGCGCGTCGGCCACGCCCTTCCAGTCCGCCTCGGTCGTCTTCACCGGCTCGATCCACCGGGGGTGCTGGCCATGCTCGTCAGCCTCCGGACCAGCGCCGGCACTCCCCCGGCCGGCACCACACCCGGCCAGCAACACGAGCGCGCTTACTCCAGCGAACATCCGCACAACAACGCGATGTCGGGCCACCACGATCATTCCTTTCTTCGGCTCGTCGATCCCCGCGTACTGCCGGGCAACGGCGGGGTCAGTACAGGTAGACGTCCACGACCAGTGCCGCGACCGCCGCCAGGAGCGAGGTCAGGGCGACCCGTCGCCCTGATTCCCTGGCCAGCGGCCCGAATCCGAGCGCCAGCACGGCGACCGCCAAGGCGAACACGCCGCTGCCGGTGTCCTGCCAGCTGACCGGGAACACCGCGATCGGGGCGTCGGTGAAGAAACCGGGAGCGTGCACGGCATTCAGAATCGCGTTCCAGGCCGCCGGGCCGACCCCGGCCGCGAGCGCGGCGGTGGCGATCACCAGCGGCCGGCGAGGACGCACCAGCAGAGCGACCAGCACTGCCACCAGGATCACCGACAGCACGGCGCCATAGGTGACGGTCGACCAGGCCAGCATGTGGAACACCTCCCGGTAACGGTGCAACCACGGTTACATTACTCGGGTTCCGTCGTGCGCGCAGAGAGGAAAACTCACCGGTGCCCGAAACCACGAAACGGGATCTCATCCCGCGCCTCACCGCGACCTGGGCATGGTTCCTGACCTCCCTGCAGACCTTCGGCGGCCTGGCCGGGCAGATCGCGGTCATGCAGCGCGTCCTCGTCGAAGAGAAACGCCGGATCGGCCAGCAGCGGTTCCTGCACGCGCTGAACTACCGCATGCTGCCACCCGACCCCCAGGCCCAGCATCTGGCGATCTACGTGGGCTGACTGCTCAACGGCCGCCGCGTGTACTTCGGCCGCATCGCTTTCACGACCAGGTCTTCGAGCCCGCGGTCCTTCGCGACGTCGAGCAGATCGTGCGGGCTTATGCCGGTCGCCGAGAGATCGGCGTGACTGTAGGACGGGGTGATCGCGACGAGGTTCTTGCCCGGCGGCTCGATCGCCTCCAGCACCGTCCGCCGCTGCTCATAGGGTTCATCCAGCAGCAGGACGTCGAGGACGAAGTACTCCACGGCCACATCGCCACCGCCGGCGTAGTTCTGCAAGAGCCCGAAGTCGGGCGGCTGTGGTCGTCGAGCGCGACGATCTCGCCGTCGAGCACGGCCTGGCGGCCATTGAGCACGTCGCCGAGGATGCGGAGTCTGCTGGCGAAGTCCTTGTCGTTTCGGCTGGTCAGCCTCGTTGTTTCTACTCAGCGCGAGCGACTGCTCCCTGCAGACGCCAGAACACCGCAGGCCTCGTCCGCCAGGACACGGTCCGGCCGGGTCCGGGCTCGCCCACCACCGGTTCGGGCGACCCTGCGCGCAGTTGTGCGATCAGGGTGTCGAGGTCGGTGTCGCTGGGGATGTCGAGGCCGGAGCGGTTGAGGGATCGCACGGAACGCCAGCTGCGCCACCAGGTCCGCGGTGACCGCCTATTCGGGACGGTGTGACGCGCGAGAGGTGACACCTCGGTGTCGTCGGCGAAGGGGGTCAGTGTGATGAAGTCGTGGGTGACCCGTGGTCAGTCCGGCTCCAGCCAGAACCGTGAAGCCGTCGTCCTCTCCTCATCTGACGGCCCAGTGTCATCCGTGACTCTTTGAACTCGCTGGGTCTGACCTTGTCAGCGTGCTGTCGCCCTGACCGCGGGACATGACGCGAGATGAAGCGGGTTGTCGACGACCGCGCGAGGACCCCGGACATCCCCACGCCCGCGCCGACTACCAGCCCCGCCAATACGTCGTGCGGATAGTGCGCCCCCACATAGACGCGGGAGAGGCCGATCAGCAAGGCGAAGATGCCGGCGGGGATCGCCCATCGGCGTCGTACCAGAAATACCGCCGCCGCGAAGGCGGCGACGATGGCCGTGTGGTTGCTGGGAAAGGAAAAGTCGGCAGGCGGGTCACAAGGCAGCAGCGGACGCACCCCGGTTACCGCCCAGCACGGCCGCGGTTCGGCGACCAGTGCTTTGATCACCGAGTCGACACCGAAAGCGAGAGCCACGGAGCACGGCACCCAGAGGGCGCTCGCGAGCGCCCTCGGTCCTCGCGATCTGGCCCACCACAGCATCGCCACGATCGCCGGGACCACCAGGAACAGGCCGTACTCGGTGACAGCCACAGCAGGACCGGCGAGCCACGGGACCGACGCGGCGAAACCGGTCACCGCCCGATACAGCCCATCGTCGCCCCCGCTCATCCGCGGGACCCCGCTCGCGGAGTCTCGTACTGCCGATCGGACCAGGCTGCGCGCGCCCCGGAGTCACCGATTCGGACGACCTGGACCGCGGACAGCACGGCGGCCGCCACGGTCAGCACAGCCAGTGAGATGACGACCGGTTTACGAGGAACGCGCGAGGTACCTGGCTGCTCCCGGCGACGCCGATGATCGAACCAGACCAACGCGGTCGAGACCACCAGCAGGCCCACCACGAAGATCAGCAACTGGTCTCCGAGCTGGGCATGTTCGCTGATGAGTGCGGTCGGTGCCAGCCGATCGCGCAGGTCTTCTCCGCTGTCGGCGGCGATGGGGACGCACACGGTGGCAGCCGCGGTCAACCCGACCGCCGGCCACCCGGCCCGCTGTCGAGCAGCAGGCCAGATGGCGATCACGATCGTGGCCAGTACCGCCAACGGAACGAGGACGACTACGGCATGGACGACCAGGACATGCAAGGGCAGTCCGGAGACGAAGGGGGGCACGGCGGCCTTCCGGATCGGTGGTTCGCGGGCCTGATCAGGATGTCGCCGAATTCTGGGAGTTCCCTGGGAGAGCGGGAAGCCTCAGCCGGAAACGGGCGCCCTCATCCGACGTGACCGCGGTGATGGTCCCACCGTGGCGGGCGGCGATCTCGCTGACCAGCGCAAGACCCAGCCCGTACTGCCTGCGGCCACCTTCGGCGCGTTCGGTACGTGTGGTGGCGAACCGGTCGAAGAGGCGAGGCAGGGCTTCGAGAGCGATACCGGGCCCGTCGTCGGTGACGTCGAGCTCCGCCTCCGCGAGATCGACACGCAAGGTCACGACAACGCCGGTATCCGCGTGCCGGACGGCGTTGTCGAGCAGCGCCGTCACGGCACGGGTGAGACCGGCGGCGGATCCGAGCACCCCGACCCGCTCGTGGGGGACGAAGGTGATGGGGACGCGGGTCTCGCTTCGGGCCGTCTCGACAACTCGTTCGACGACGCCGCGGAGATCGACAGGTTCGTGTGTCGCTTGTCCCCTGGGGTCCGCGGCCAGGAGCAGGTCTTCGAGGATGGCGGCGAGCTGGTCGGCGTCGCGGACGAGCTTGTCCACATCGGACGACACGTCGGCCCTGCGGAGCAGGGCTCGCTGGATCAGCTGGGCCCGGGTACTGAGCAGGGTGACCGGGGTGCGCAGTTCGTGTCCCGCGTCGGCGACGAATCGACGTTGCAGGGCGAGTGCGTTCGCCATGGGCATCATGGCGCGGCGTCCCAACCACGCGCCGATACCGGCCGCGGGGAGCAGACCGACAGCACCGACGAGCACGAGTGACTCGATCAGCCGGGTGCGCTGAACGTGGTCGCGGCCGAGGTCGAGGACCACCTGGAGCGCGCCACCGTCTCGCGGCTCGGTGCGCACGCGATACTCCCGGTCACCCGCGACGCGGTCTTCGGTCACCGCGGACCGATCCTCGGCGCTGCGCCGCAACACGGCTTCGTCGGACGCACCCGCCGGAAGTCCCGGACTGGCTTCCACCACGCCCTGGCGCAGCATCACCACCCAGGTCCCGGCAGGTGGATCGGTGACATCGTCCGCACTGGCGATCGCCCCGGCGATCACGGCGGCGTCGTCGTCGTGCTGCCCGCTCAACATGACCAACAGCGCGATGCCGCAGAGAACGAGCACAGTCACCGTGACAGCCACCGCGGTCTGCACTCCGACACGTAACGCCGTGCGACGCAACGAAGCCACGTCGGCGGAACTCATCGGATCCGGCCAAGCCGATACCCGCGCCCGCGCACCGTCGCCACGACGTCCGGCCCGAGCTTGCGGCGCAGGTAGTGCACGTAACTCTCGACCACCTCCGGCCCTGCGTCGTCGAAGACAAGCGCCCGCAGGTCGGCGCGGGTGAACACCTGAGCCGGGCGCGCGGCCAGGGTGACCAGCAGCGCGCATTCGCGCTCGGACAGCGACACCACCCCTCCGTCGATCATGACCTCCCTGCTGTCGATGTCGAGCGAACCGCCGGGCACCGGCAGCCCGCGGGCGGCATCGAGGTGACGGCGACGCAATGCCCGCAACCTGGCCAGCAGCTCCTCAAGATGGAACGGCTTGGCGAGGTAGTCCTCCGCTCCGGCGTCGAGGCCGGCGACCCTGTCGGCGGGATTGCCCAAGGCCGAGAGCACCAGGACTGGCGTGGTCACGCCCCGCCCACGCCAACGGGAGAGCAGGTCGAGGCCTTCGATGGCGGGTAGACGCCGATCGAGCACGATCACGTCGTAACCGCGGGAGAGCCCGTAGTGCAGGCCACGCTGCCCGTCCGCGGCCACGTCGACGAGATATCCCTCCTCGGTGAACAGGCCGGTGAGCATCCCGCGCAGTTCGGGCTCGTCCTCGACCAGCAGCAACCTGACCGGCGTCCCGTCGCTGTCCATACCTGACATTGTCACCGCGCGATCGGACCACGGCACCTTTTCGCGCACAGGGCATCGTCTCATGAAAGGACCCCGACCAGCGCACGATGACCGGAACTCCGAGCCCCGCCACGAAGGCAGTTGAAAGCCGGCTAGCACGGCGGTCATCGAACTCGCCCTACCGCAGCCACTGAAGGCTCCGCCCGCTCCACGTCCGATCGTTTTCCGAACACTGCCTCAGTGGGGTCGCTTCCGTTGTAACAGGCAACGGCCGGAAGACGACTTCGAGGAATCTGGTTCCCTGGCAACCCCTCCCCCTCGTTGCCAGGGGGTCAGAGTCCTCGATCTTCTTCTTCACGCGGACGGGTCACGCAGACGTCCCGCACACGAGTTTCACTTCGAGCCCAAGATCTTTTGCGGACAGCGCGACCTGCATCTCGCCGAGTCATCGACGGGGAAGCCCGGTCGATCCGGTGTTCGCGACGACACCGCGCTTGCTCCGTTCGGGCGGTAGCCGGGTTCCTACGACCCGGCCATCCCGCAATCCCGGGCGCTGTGCGCCTCGACCGCGAGACCATCCACTGTCGAGCAGATCGCCGGCGGGAAGGCCTCCGCCGACGACGCGTCCCGGTCCGGGGCCGCGGCCGCGCGAGCGCGACAACGACATAGATGGCTCGTCTGGGAGATTGAGTTTGTCTCCACTTACCTCAAGTCTTGCCGGACATGGTCGACGTACACAGGGTCAAGCCATGACCAGTGGAAAGAGGTGAAAGACAGGCATATAGAGCTATTTGAGGGTAAGGCAAACGTGTCGCGACCGACCCTCCTGCTGTGAAAGCCTTCTTCGCTGACTTCAAGCTGGATAGAGTCCTTCGTCGCGCTGTTCTGGACTGGCAAACGAGGCCGGCCGTGTACCGAGTGTCCACATGGGACACTTTCCGGTGGAAAAATATCCGATTGATGCCCATACGCCCAGTTCCACACGGGGGTCGTGAGTGATAGAGAGCGTTCTAACGATCTTTACCACTCACGACCCCGCACGAAGTGTACAAATCGGGCACTTTGATCGGGATCAGTGTCTCTTATGGACAGTCAAGAATGCGCCGGCTCGCTTTGGTGACCCCGCTCCCGCCGCCAACCCAACCACGCCACAGCCTGCGCGAAAAACGCGGCCAACTGCCGCGACGTGGCCATCGTGTCGTGTTCTGACGGCCGACGGTGACCGCGTCGTCGGCCGCGGCTATCGCCGATGATCGCCGACGGACGGTGGTCAAGGCCGTCAACGTCTCCGGGTGGGTGTGCGACGTGGGGTCGTCGGGCGCTTGGCGGTCGTCGTGGAGCGATGCGTCGTGGTCCGCGGCGTCTCCGGCGTCAGCTGGGTCGTGGTGGTCACCGGAGTCTCCGGCGGTGACGACGTCGACGTCTTCAGCGGGCCGGTCGCCACCGTCTCCGGGACCTGCGTGGTCGTCGCGGGCACCACCCGACCAGCCCCCGATCCGCCCCCGGCGCACGCGCCGAGCAGCACACCCGCGCCCACGACCAGGCCACAGCACCACACTCGCATGGCCGGACCCTAACAGTCACCGCCTCCCCGACCGGCCATTACTGACGGATCGGTCTCCGCTGGGGCCCCCTCGCAGCAACCGATGTCAGCTGATCAACCGTCAAAAGAGCACCGCACGTCCCGCCGCACAAGGTGCCCCTCCGCGTCAGGGGCGAGCGAGGGCCTCCGCCGGCATCGCAAGGCGCCGCGCAAGCGTCTTGTCATGACGACCGATCTCCCGGACGAGTGCTCCGATGGATACCTCGTTGGCTCGGCGCAGTTCGTGATCATCCGTCGTGCGGGCGCGCGCTCGCATGAGCTCGTCAAGCAGTTCGGGCGGGAGTTTGTCAGCTTCCCGGCCATGGTGTGGATTGAGGCATAACGGACACAGGCGAGCGCGATGATCTGATCACGCACACCGTCGAGCATCATCACGGCCTGCCAGCGACGGCCCCGTGCGATCGCGGAGCGCGCATGCAGCCCGTACAGCCATCCCATCCCCGCGAGGTGATCAGGGTCGGGGCTCGCCGGGTTCGTCGGCGTGTTCGCCGTCCCGAACACGAGCTTGAATCCCGGCTCGGTCGCCCGGAACTGATCATCGGGCCAGAACGAAATATCGATCTGCAACGAGCTGGTCAGGAGGAACACCCGATAGAGGACACCTCCGGCCACGACGTCGAGATGGTGCGCCACGTCGTACTCGTCATAGAGCCGGGCGGTCCAGCGAGCACTGACCTCTTCCGGCTCCGCCGCGGGCACGACACGCAGCGCCAGATCGATATCCGACCACGCGTCCTCACGGCCTGTCGCCGCGGAGCCGACCAACGCCGCCGCGCTCACCTGGGCATCATCACGCGCCCAGGAGAGAAGACCGTCCCGGACCGCCCTCCTCTGCGCGATCGAAAACATGCGAACAACCCTAGATCATCAGAGAAACAACGCGGCATTGCGAATGCCGACCTTCCCACCATGCCGGGCACCGAAACCGAACGCCTCTCACCCCCAGCCAGGCTCGAACTCCACTCCCGCATCCGCCGGGAGCACTTTGCCTTGACGGGCAACAACTTCGGCCAGCGTGACAGCGTCGCGAGTAGGAATGGGTCAATGTGGGTAGTCAACGCTTTGACGCCAGTGGCCATTGGGGGCTGGCGATGAGGGAAGGAGTAGATCGTGTATCGACATACTCCAGATCCGAGCATGGTGAGGAGCGACTCCGACGTCGACGTAGCCAGTCCGGAGGTCGGAACCGTTCTCGGTGCACCGATCGATACGGCCGTAAGGCCGGCTTTCGAGGAGTTCGTTCCAGCGCTGCCCGGCGAGGTCGCCCTGCTTCGCCGGAGACTGAGCGGCTGGCTGGACGAGTTGCCGATCGACACGAACAGCAAGTACGACATCACCATCGCCACGTACGAGGCGCTGGCCAACACGGCGGTGCATGCCTACCCCGGCAGGCGAGGCTGGGTCCGGCTTCATGCCGACTGGGCGGGTGACGCGATCACGGTCACTGTGGCCGATACCGGTGACGGCATTCCCGCGGCGCGGTCGCGCGTGAACAAGCCTGCTTCCGGTGGTCGTGGCCTGCGCCTGATCGACGAGCTCACCGACCAGATGACCATCGACACCGGTGCGCACGGTACGCGAGTGAGCCTGGTGTGGCGACCGGCCGCGCTGCGGCGGAACACGGCGTCCTGACCGTGGACCGATGCCCGGCATCGGTCCACTGCCTCATCACGAGATGTTGACCGCCCCCACAGCGACAGAGGGACTGGAATCCGAGCCCGACAGCGGTGTCGGCCCGAACCAATCGAGGCACACCACCATCGCGTCGTCTTCGGCCTGCTCGCCGTGGCGGCGGGTGCTGAGTTCCCTTAGCAGGGAGCCCGGAACGTGTGCGGCAGGCAGGTCGGCGGTCGCGACGACGGCCTCGGCGAGTTCACGGTCCCCGTAGTGTTCGCCGTGCGGCCCGGCCGCATCGTAGACGCCGTCGCTGACGAACACGAACCGGTCTCCGTCGACGGCCTGGAATCGCTCGGCGGTGTAGAGGGTGTCCTCGAATGTTCCGAGCGGGAGCTGTTCGTCGAAGTGGACCTGCTCGGCCTTTCCGTCCCGCAGCCGCCACAATCGTGGCGACCCCGCGTCGACGACATCGGCGGTCCCGGTGGCGAGATCGAACTCCAGCAGCAACGCGGCCACGTGCTGGGCGCCGCGATAGTGCGCGTAGAGCGCCTGGTCGGCGAGTTCGGCCTGGGCGTCGAGCGCGACTCCGGCCCGGCGGGCGTTGCGCAGGGCGTTGACGGCGAGGTTGGTCAGCAGCGCGGCTTCGCTACCCTCCCCCATGCCGTTGATGAGCGTGACGGCGAGTTTGTGCGCGGAGGCGGACCAGTCGAAGCAGTCACCGTAGATGGCGTAGGCGGGTTCGAGCTGGCCACCGAGCGCGAATTCGGCGCGGGTGCAGGCCCGTCCGGGCAGCAGCTGCCATTGCATCTCCGCGGCCAGTGTCAGCCGTGAGGAACGCCGGGCCTGGATGTAGAGGTCGGTGTCGCGGTCGGCGACGAACAGTTCGTGCGCCAGCGCTTCGGCGAATCGGTCGAGTTCGGCCCACACCGGTGGTTCCGGTTCTTCGGGCAGGGTCACCGCGAGGATTCCGAGCCGGTCACCGCGGACGCTGACCGGCAGGTATCCGGTGACGCTCGCGCCCTCGTGTTCGAACGTGGCGGCCTGCGCGACGAAGGCCGCCCCCGGTGCCGTGCCCTCGACCGGGATCGGGTCGGACGTGTAGGGAAGCGTGCTCACCTGGCACAACTCGGTAAGGGCGTAATCGGCCATCAGCAGCTCGACCGCCCGCGCCCCGAAGTGCTCGGACAGGGCCGAGCGCAGTGCGGCGGGCAAGTCGTGCGGAGGGACGTCCCGCAAAAGACGCTCCACTACCAGGGATCTGTCCAACGCCCCGCCTCCCGCTCACCCGGATCGCGCACCGGGCAGGCACACGTTGATTCTGTTGAGTCTGCGCCGCCCCGGCGTGCCGGTCTACGGCGATTCGCGTGAGCTGTGCTGCAGGAATGAGCATAAAGATGCCAGAGTGGACACCGTGGATCGGTCCCGCGAGCAACCAACCCCGGACGGGACGGCTGCGGTGTTCGACCTTCCCGGCCTCGTCGAACTCGTCGTCGAGCGGGTGCAGGACGTGTCCCCGCGGCCGTTGTCGACCGGCCAGCTGCGCGCGGTGGTCGTTCTGGGCCACCACGACGGGCTGAACCTGCGCACCCTGGCCGAGTTGCTCGATTCGACCCCGCCGCTGGTGAGCCGGCTCTGCGACCGGCTCGAAGCGGTCGGCTTCCTCGAACGCCTGCCCAGCACCCGCAGCCGCCGTGAGCTGACGCTGCGGTTGAGCGAGCGCGGCCGCGCCTACCTACGGGACATACGCGCCCGGCGACGGGAGAACGTCGAGGCGGTACTCGCGAAGATGACCCCCGCTGGGAGGGCGGCGCTGGCCGCCGGACTGCGGGAATACCACGCCGCCGGCGCTGGGGACGAGGTCGGTCGCGGGGCGCCGTGAGGCGCCGCTGTTGCGGGAGTACCCTCGACTGTTGTTATATGACAACAGTTCATCGGCGTAGAGCAGAACGCGCCCCAAACCGCAGGAGGACACGGTGCTGGGGACGGACCATGCCCCCGTTCGGGAGCTGCTGACGCGGACCCTCGACCACGACCACACCACGCTGGTGGCCGACTGGGTCCGGCACCAGCTCGAGCCGCCCGCCGCGGCGCACACCGAGCAGGATCTCCGCCGCGAGGCCGCCGAACTGCTCGAAGCCCTGCGTGCCGCGCTGGGCACGGCACTGCCCGCGGACCGGATCGTGGCGCGCGACGGCGCGGTCCGAGACGCGCTGACGTCGCTGTCGGAGCACCGGGCCCGCGCGGGCGCCGAGCCGTCGGCCACCGCCATGGCGATCCTGTCGCTCAAACGCATGATGCTGGCCGCGATCGAGCGGCACACCGACGACGCCGGCCTGCGCTATCAAGCAGCGCTGCTGGTCAGCGAACTGCTCGACAGTGCCGGGGTGCTGACCTTCACGGTCTACGTCACCGGGCGGGAACAGATCATCCGCCAGCAGCACAACCAGATGCTCGAGCTGTCCACCCCGGTCGTACGGCTGTGGCGGCACGTGCTGGCGGTGCCGCTGATCGGCACCCTCGACAGTGCCCGCACCCAGGTCGTGATGAACAGCCTCCTCGAGGCGATCCAGACCCACGAAGCCCGCGTCGCGATCATCGACATCACCGGCGTGCCGACCGTCGACACCGCGGTGGCCCAGCACCTGCTGCAGACCGTCAGCGCGGTCCGGCTGATGGGCGCGGAATGCGTCATCAGCGGCATCCGCCCGTCGATCGCGCAGACCATCACCCAGCTGGGCATCGACCTGTCGCACATCGTCACCCGCGGCTCCCTCGCCGACGCGCTGGCCACCGCGATGCGCCTCATCGGCGACAACTCCCACTCCGGCGGGGTGACCGGTTGAGCACCCAGGCAGGACTGCCGATCCTGCGGCTCGGTGACATCCTGCTCACCGGCCTGCTCAGCGACCTGGATGACAAGACCGCTCTGCGGTTCACCGAAGAGCTCACCGCCCGCATCTCCGACGAAGGCATCCGCGGCGTCATCATCGACATCTCACGGCTGGAGATCATCGATTCCTTCGTCGCGCGGGTCCTGATGCAGCTCGCCGACACCGGACGCCTGCTCGGCGCGCGGATGATCGTCGCCGGAATGCGCCCCGCGGTCGCGATCACGTTGTCCGAACTCGGACTGCAGCTCACCGGTGTCCGGACCGCGCTCAACGCGGAACAGGCGATGGAACTGCTGGGCTGGCGCCGTCCCGCCGAGGCGCCTCATGCTCCCTGACGAACTCACCGACCCCGGACGCGACATCCCACCCCGTGAACACGACGTCCGTGCCGAAGAGGATCTGCTCACCGCCCGGCACGCCGTGCGGTCCAGCGCGGTCGCCGCGGGTTTTTCCATCGTCGACCAGACCAAGATCGTCACCGCCGCCAGCGAACTGGTCCGCAACGCCTACATCCACGGTGGCGGCGGAACCATGACGATCATCGTGCTGCGCGACGACCGCGGCCGGATCGGGCTGCGGCTACGGGTCCGGGACAACGGACCCGGGATCGCCGACGTCGAACAGGCGATGACCGACGGCTTCAGCACCGGCGCCGGACTCGGCCACGGTCTCGGCGGCACGCGCCGCCTGGTCGACGAATTCACCATCGACACCGCCCCCGGCCGGGGCACGACCATCACGATCGCGCGCTGGAAACCATGACCGGCATCGTGGTTCCCCCGCCCTCGCGGCACCTGCGCGTCGACCACTCCAGCGCCGTCTACGCCGCCGCACGGGCCGCCCGCGAAACCGGCCGGGCCGCCGGGCTGCCTCAAGTGCTCACCGAACGCGCGGCCGTCGTGACCTCCGAGCTGGCGGGGAACCTCGACCGGCACGCGATCAACGGTTCGATCGTCGTGCAGCGGTCCCCGATCGGACTCGGCATCGACGTCCTGGCCGCCGACGACGGCCCGGGGATGGCGGACGTCGGACATTGGCTCCTCGACGGCAACACCACCACCGGCACACTCGGGACCGGCCTCGGCGCGGTCGGCAGGATGGCCACCGTCTTCCGGATCCGCTCGGCGCCCTGGTCCGGCACCCTCGCCGCGGCCCGGGTCCTCGTCCCCGGGACACCGGCCGCGCATGCCGCCGCGGTCGGGCATTTCTGCCTTCCCCGCGAAGGGGAAGACCACTGCGGTGACGCCATCGCCCTCGCCGAGCTGACCGACAGCTGGGCCGCGGTCGTCGTCGACGGCCTCGGCCACGGGCCCGAAGCCGCCGAAGCCGCCGACACGGCGATCCGCGTGTTCCGCCAGAATCCCGATCGCCCGTTCCCCCACCAGATGGCGACCATGCACCGCGCACTGCGCACCACGCGCGGCGCCGCCGTCGCGCTCGCCCGGATCACGTCCGGCGGGCTCGAGTTCTGCGGAGTCGGCAACGTCAGCGGCACGACGATCAGCGGAGACGGCCGGTCACAACTGCTGCTCAGCATCCCCGGTGTCGTCGGGTTCGCCCTGCCCGCGACTCAAGTCCGGCACGCCGCGCTCGCCGCCGGTGACCTCGTCGTGCTCCACACCGACGGTGTCGACCACACCTGGCGCACGCCGGCGAGCGCCGCCCAGCCCGCGAACGCGCTGCTCCTCGCCGCCGACCTCGCCCACCGGCACCGCAACCCGCGCGACGACGCCGCCATGATCGCCCTGCACCCGGACCAGCTCATCTGATGCACCCCCACCTCGCCCGGCTCCGCCGCCGCCTCCGCACCGCCTGCGCCGAAGCCGGCGTCCCCCTCGAAGATCGCGCCCGCCTCGTCATGGCCGCGACCCTGCTCGCCGAACCAGCGCTCGACTCCGGCACGGACGTCGTGCTCGAGACCACCACCGCCGACCGCCTGCTCGCCGTCACCGTCCGGGTGCCCCACCCGGTCGACCGGCCACGGCGCAACACCCTCCCGCTTCTGCCCTACGCCGAAGACGACACGAGCCTCACCTGGCACCTCCCCACGGGAACCGCCCAGCACCCCATCCCGGCCGGTGACGACCAAGCCACCGACGAGGAAACGCTCGCGCTCATCGCCCGCGCCGACACCCTCGCCCAGGAACAGCGAGAGCTCAAACACGAACTCGCCGAAACCAACAGCGGCGTGCTGGCCATGTACATCGAACTCGAACAACGCGACGAACAACTCCGCCGCGCGCACGCCGTCATCTTCCGCGAACTGGAAGACGCGCTACGGCCCGGCCCGCCGGCCGTGCCGGGACTCGAACTGGCCGTCCACTACTCCCCGACCGACCAGGACTCCCCCACCGGCGGCGACCTCTACGACTGGTTCGTCCTTCCCAGCGGCCACCTGCACATCACCCTCGTCGACGCGGTCGGCCACGGCGTCACCTCGACCCGCCACGCCCTCACCGTCACCCACGCCATCCGCACCCTCGCACTGGAAGGCCACCCGTTCCGCGACCTCATCGCCCGCACCGCGCACACCCTCGCCACCATCGAACCCGACCTCATGGCGACCGTGATCCTCGCCAGGATCAACCCCACGACCGGCGAACTGACCCTCGCGAACGGCAGCCACCCCGCCCCCGTACTGGCCACTGTGGACGGTCAAGCACGACTGCTGCGCCCGCCGGTCGTCGGCCGCGGAATCGGATTCCCCGAGCCCGGCAGCCCCGAACTCCTCCACCACACCCTCGACCCCGGCGACACCCTGCTCCTCTACACCGACGGCCTCGTCGAAAGCCGCAAAGACTACCTCGAAGGCCAAACCCGGCTCCTGAACCTCGCCCCCGCGCACGCCCCGCTTCCCATCACCGAACTCCCCCGGGAACTGGCCACCCGGATGCACGACGTCGTCCTGCACGCCGACGACACCGTCGTCCTCGCCGTCCGCCGACCACTGCCCGACACCCCGAGGTGAACAGCCGAAAGAGTCAAGCGCCCTGCGGGAGCGAAGTACTCCACCGGTTGAACGTCACGTGTCCGCGGAAGCCGACGTCGCCAAAGCGGGCAGCCTTGCCGAACGTCGCCCCGTCGAAATGGCGTCGTGATCTAATCGGGCATCACCGAAGTCGGCGGGGCCGAGCAGTGCGCCGGTGAAGTCACGGCTGATATTGGACCGGAAGGTGTCGACCGGTTCTTCCTTCGCACCGAACGGCACCGCCGGAGCCTCCACGACCTGCGCCCGCCGTCGACGCGGCCGGCTGTCCTCGCCCTGGCCTGTTCATGGCCGAGTTGACCGCGGCTCGAACCGCTCCGGTATGACCGCGACGGCCCTTCCTCGTGGCTCACGCCCTGGCGATCTGTTCACGATCACCCCGATCGACAGGAGGAGCACCTGAGCGAGCAACTGTCCGAGCCACTCCACGGTGCCGCGTGAAAGCCTTGCGCGGGTACATGATGGCCCCCTTCCTTGCGCCTGGCGCAAGGAAGGGGGCCATCATGTACCCGTTCCGCGATGGTCCGAGGACTCCTTACGTGGGAGGCGGCGCGAGCCGCAGCTCGTTCCAGGTGACTTCGTGGATGTTCCTGCGGAGGCGATTTGCGAGTTGCCGGATCGGCACGGGGTGGCGCATGCCGTGGCGGTCGTAGCCCAGCAGCCGAAGGTGCCTTCGTGGCGCGATGAGGACCGCCTTGATCGCTGGTGGACCGTCGGGCGTGGTTTCGGCGACGAGTTCGACGATCCAGCCGAGGCGCTGTCCGGAGTCGTCGTAGGCGGCGGCACCGAGGAGGTCACTGGCGCGCATCGCCGGCTCCGGGAATGCGGCCGATGAGGTGCCGTCGGAGCCAGCTCTCCAGCGGCGGCGTCGTCAGGACTTCGCGGCGGAGTGACACCGTGACGTGGCTGCCGACCTGTGAGACATGGTCGTACGGGATTCGCAGAAACTGAGGGTCCTCTTCGGCGCGCAGCCGTGCAGCGACCGCGGCGAACCAGGTCCCGAACCGGCCGCCGATGCGGAGCCCGAGAGCGCGCTGCCCGACGAGCAATGCCGCGACGCGGGGGCGCCCGTCGTCGCCGATCTCGAATTCGACGTCGTCGACCTTGCCGATCTTGGCTCCGGCGAAATCGACGATCTCGCGGTCCAGCAGGTGGAAGTCCACCAGGATCGGGTCAGGGATTTCGGCGGTCATTGGCCGGCTCCGGTGATGATCATCAAGGGTATGGCGGCGATGGCGGCGACGAGGATGACACCGAGGTAGGTGACGCCCAGGAAGTTGCGGATCCGCCCGTTGACCTGGTCCCCCAGATACTCGCGGTCGTTGGCGACGATGAGGATCGGCAGATACGTCAGTGGGAGCACCACCGCGGACAGCAGCAGCGTGTACTCGGTGAGGCTGACCGGGTCGATGGTCGTCAGCAGCAGAGCCGCGCCCAGTACGACACTGACGAGCACGACCGTGTGGAACCGGGCGGCCTGGCGTGGCGCGACCCGCTTCCCCCATTCCCAGCCGAAATACTGCGCGACCGTGTACCCGGTGGACAGTCCGGTCTCCAACGCGGCACCGAAGGTCGCCGCGAAGACACCGAGGATCACCACCGCCAAACCCAGCTTGCCGAGCGCGAGAGCGACCGGCAACGTCGTCTGCGTGATCGCGTCCACCTTGACCGCGGCCGGTTCGAACACCACCGCCGCGCACGCCATGATCGCCAGCGACAACAGTCCCCCGAGCGGGAACCCGACGAACACGTTGACCCGCTCGGTACCCAGATCCTTACGGGTCCACTTCTCCTCCACGCCACCGGAGGAAAAGAAGAACACCTCATACGGGGTCATCGCGGCGGCGAACAGGGCGATGGCGAAATAGCCGTAAGTCGCCCAGTTCTCCGTCGACGGCGGGCCGGAACCGACCTGCCCCAGAAGCTCAGGCCACGGCACCGGCAACGTGAACAGCGCGATCACGAAGACGACCAGCGCGAGACCGAGCAGACCGAACACCCGCTCGAGGGTCTCGAACTTGGTCCTCCACAGCACCACCCACAGCACCACGGCCACCACAGGAACCCACAGCAGATAGTGCACACTCGTGGCCAGGTGCAGCGCCAGAGCGACCCCGCCGATCTCCGCGCCGAGAGTCAGCATCGTGACCAAATACGACCCGGCGAGATTGACCAGCGCCACCCGCGGTCCGAGACGTTCCCGCACCAGATCGAACACCGGCCTGCCGCTGACCGCGGCGATCCGCCCGGCCATATCGGCATAGACGCAGATCCCGACGATTCCCACGACTACGACCCACGCCAGCCGCATCCCGAACCGGGCACCGGTCTGCGAGTTGGCGACGAGGTCACCGATGTCGACGAACCCACCGATCGCGGTGAGAATCCCGAGCGTGACCGCCAGAAACTTCTTCACCGATACCTCGCAAGGAAGTCCGACAGCCGATCACCGGTGACACCCAGCCGATCGACCAGCACACGCAGGCCGGATCCTTCAGCCGTGTCAGCGGCGCCGATCTCCGACCCCGCCTCGCTCACCAGCGCCTGCAACTCATCGTGCACGGTCACGGATTCCGGGTCAGGAACCTCCTCGCCGACCAGGTCGCCCTGGGCGGATGCGAGAGACTCACGAGCCTGCCACAGCACCGCGCTGCGGTAAGACGGCAAGATCCGCCCATCGGCGTCGGCGTCCACCATCAGACGCACCGTACGAACCTGCGCGAGAACCTCCTCGGCCGCCGAAAGGGCGACGCCGCGATAAGAAGCAGAACTGCCGGGCCACACCACCGCGACCGCCACGACAACCAGCACCACGACGGGAACCGCCGTCCAAAACACCACCGCAGTACGCCGACCGGTCACTCAAACACCGTAACCGTCCGAACGACCATCCGCCGATTACACACAGCGGTGCAAGAGAATTGCCTTACGCGCCCCAATGTCCCCTTGAGCGTCGTTTGAGCAATTCATCCGGCTACCGGACCGCGCCGAGGAAACCCCTCTCGGGCATCGGCCGGGATCACGGATACACGGTAATGCGGTCCGGCGTCTCCGACATCACGATCGGACCGGAGCCGCCAATCCCGCCGTGGGCCGGCGGTTCGACCGTGACGGTCTGATCTCCCGAGACGCGAGTGCCATGGCCGTCGGCGACTATGGAGCTACTGGCCGGTCTGCCGGAAGATGTCGGTAATCGCTCCGAGGGGGCGGGCCGGGTCGGTGTACTCGATCTTCTCTTTCTCGACGAACGTGCCGTCCGGCTTGCGGGTGGTGGTCTTCTCGTATTTCTTGATGCCGCGGGTTGCCGGCAGGTACATGGATGCGATCGCGATGATTCCGACCTCGATCACGGGCAGTTCGCCTTTGGTCTCGGCCAGTACCGCGCGAAGCCGGTCGTGCTCGAGCATGGCAGCGCCACGCCGGCGAAACTTTCAGCTCGAATCACCAGCGCCCCGGCCCACTTCCTGCCCCTATCGGTTCAGGCCATGGCGGTGACCGCCGAGCCAACGCCGTCCCGCACCGCATCGTCGTCGTCCGCATGCGCTACTGCCAAAGAACCAAGGACTACGTGCACAAACGCATTCAGCAAGGACTTTCCATAAGATGATCATTCACGAGCATGTTTCGAGAGAGATCCGCATTCACCGGGTTCGGCGGGATCATCGGATATGGTGGGTTCAGGGGGGCGGACAACGGTTATGGCCAGGCCATCGAACGCCAAGACCGGGGCGGCGGTCGCCATCGCGGTGACCACGCTGTGCGCACTGGTCACCGTGGGCACGGAGTACGCGGGCGCACTGGAACTGCGAATCGGCACGTTCGCACTCGTCCTGCTGCCGCTCTTCTTCGCCTTCGTGATCACGGTTGCCGTCAACCTGTCGCTGTCCTGGCGGCGTCCGGACGCAGCCGCACTGATCTGGTCCTGCGCCGGGCAACTCCTGCAACTGCTGACGGTGGTCTTCGTGGTGCGAGCCGGAGTCGTGCTGGGTACGGCGCTTCCCACGATCGTCGAGGCCGGACCGGCGATCCTTGTGCAGAGCTTCGGAAAGGTGGGGACGGCGCTGCTGGCCTTCCCCGCGGCTCTGCTGCTCGGCTTCGGACGCGCGAGTATCGGCGCCACCTTCTCCATCGGCCGCGAACCCAGCATCGCCCTGGTGACCGAACGGTACGGCATCTCCGGTCCGGAAGGCTCAGGCGTTCTCGCCACCTACATCAGCGGCACACTCTTCGGGTCATTGTTCTTCTCGGCACTCGCGGGCGTCGGCTCGGCGATTCCGCTGTTCGGTTCCACGGCGCTGGCGATGGCCTGCGGGGTCGGCAGCGGAGGCATGACGATCTCCTGCGCGGGTTCACTCGCACACGGTTCCCATGACCTGCCCCAGGACGAGATCCTCGCGCTGGCGACGGCCAGTGACGTACTGACCTACGTCACCACCATGCTGCTGGGCGCCTTCGTTGTTCTTCCGGTGCTGGAACGGCTGTACCGTTCCCCCGCCGCCGTACGGAACCGGCTGGAATCCGGGGACACGCTCGAGGCGAAAGCAACGGTCGTGCCTTCCCGACTGGTGGCCGGCTTGGCCGTGACCGTGCTGCTGCTCGTCACCCTGGGATGGCGTGCGGCGCCGGGGGTGTTCGTACTGCTGGCCCTCGCCTTCGGGGTACGGATCCTCGGCAACCGGACCGGCCGGTTCGTGCCGACGGTGCTGTGGGCGGCGCTCGTCGGCGCCGTCCTGACCGCGCCCGGACTGCCGTGGTCGGCGACCATGCTGCGGATCCTGTCCGCTGTCGACCTGCTGACACTGGCCACCGCGGTGCTCAGCTGCGTCGGTCTGTGCGTGACCACCCGGCAGCTGAAGATCTTGCGGACCCTGAGCTGGCGCGCGGTCGTCGTCACCCTTCTCGTTTTCGCCGGTTCGTTCTTCACCTCGGCCCTGCTGGCCCAGGCCGTCCTGTCCCTCGGCGGGTTCGCCGGATGACCGGCCACCACCGGAGTGGTCTTCCAACCTCGCCGAAATCTCCGCCACCTGCGCGGTCTCCGCTGACCCGATCGCGGCGATCAACCCGTGCGCCTGACTCGGCAGTACAACAGCCTGCTCAACTTCATAGGCGCGCATCAGGCATCGCTCCTTCCCTGCCAGGACGTGCGCCTCATGGGTGACGATGCCGATATAGCGGGCCAATGCCAACGCTCGACTGGAGTAGGTGTGCGGGTCACCCGAATCAGCTCTGCTTTATCACAGCATCTGTCACGTATTCAGCGCCGCGCTCCTTGAAGGCACGCCCACACGTGACCGGGCAATCCTGGCGTTCGCCCCTTCGGCCACTGGTACGCCGGAGCGGTCTTCCGCGGCCAGGTTTCGGAGCCGTAGGTGGTCTCGATGAGCAGAACGCGACTGTCGACGTCCCGGAAGATCACAATCACGCTCGCGATCTGCTTGGGCCGTGTGGCGTAGTACTCGGCGGGCGGCAGCCGTTCCTGGGTCAGGCGCGGCGAGGCTACCCAGCCCGCCGGTGACCGGCGCCGGTGCACGGACCGGGCGGGATGTCGGTCAGCTGGCCGGAGACCAGGTCGTATGTCCGGTGCAGTGTGCGCAGCGGCGGACTCAGCCGATGGCGCGGGCTGAGTTGCCCAGGACCAGGGGGTGCGGGTCGACGTCGCGCAGGATCACGGCGCCGACCCCGATCAGGGCGTACCGCCCGATCTCCACGCCCCATGCGACGCGTGCCCCCGGCGCCGATGGCCGCGCCACAGCGCACGATGACAGCCGTCGAGGTCCAGGCCGGATCAGCTGATTGGTGCAGTCCTGGGTGTGGTCAGGGCCGCGGTGATGGTGCGAGTCCGCATGCGGTGGGCGACGAGGTCGGTGTTGTCGGCGAATTGGTCGATGGCCCCGGTGAGCGGCAGAGCGCGGAGATCGGGGTCGGTGATGCCGGCGAGCAGTGCCTGACTGAATCGTTCGGCGTGCAGGACTTGGAATGGCCTGTCGTGGTAGGGCCGGGTGCTGGGGTCGAGTGGGTCGGTCAGTCCGAGTTGGTTATGCCGCTGGGCAAGGGCCGAGTACGCCGTTGCGAGGTGGTTTTCCCGGTCATGCCATGTGGTGGCGGCGATCGCCGCCTTCAGTACCGGGGTGATATCGGCCGCGAAGGCAAGTTGAGCGAAGGCGCTGCCGAGCCATTTGCTGTAGGGCGGGTAGCGGCGGTGCATGAGCAGGCTCAGGCGCATGAGGTCGCGGACCAGGCGGGCGGCGACGACGGCCGAGCCGAGTTCGTCGCCGACCTCGCCGCAGCGTCCGACGAAGGCTTCTTCTTGGGAGAGGCGCTGCCATTGGCAGGCAAGGACGTAGCGCCAGAGCTCTTTGGGGTACCAGTTGAGATTCGAACGAGCGGCGGCGAGCTCGTCCAATCCGTCATGGAAGACCGCGCCGGCAGTGACCTCGGCCAGGGTCTGGGTCGGAGTGGACAGCCAGTCAAGCGTGTCGATCGCGGCGCGCGGATCAAAGCCCAGGTTGTCGGTGAACCAAGCGTCGAGACTTGTGACGTCGACGCGGTGGAAGACCGGGCTTTCGGTGAACTCCATGCTGCGAACACGATCGTCGCCGGTCGGGGCGAAGTTTGTGGGGTAGCCGTAGAAGCTTTTGGGCAGCTCGCTGCTGAGCGCGGTGATGATGTCCTGCGCGTGCTGGCCGGCGTGTTGTGCGTGCAGGAACAGCTGCAGTCGCGGACCCCATTCGTGGTCGGCGGAGCGTGTGGTGTCGAAGCCCAGGACTTCGGAGCCGGTGCCGATTCGGGCGGCGGTGTGCGGCAAGTCCCCGAAATGCTTCTGCACCACGGGCCGTACTGCCTCGTGGTAGAAGCGGCGCGACAGTTCCAAGCCTGGGATGAACGGTGGGGCCATGATGGGCATACTGCCGTGAGCAGTACGGGTGCCGCGACTGGTTATGGACAGCACCGTTCATCGTTCGCCGAGGCCACTGGTTTCGGCGTGGCCGGACATCGCCGTTGGTGGCGTGGGTTTCGTGCAGGATGCGATCTTTGCGTAGCGCTTGAATGAACAGATGCGGATTGGCCGTGGTGGGCCGGCGGGCGGCCCGGTGATCGAGATACGCGCGCGGTCGAGAGCGGACTGGCTGGGCGAGCGGGATGCTGCGACCGGCCGACTGGAGGCGGCCGTCGCGGAGGTGCTCGACCGGGGTCGGAAGCGAAATTCGACCGGGTTGCTTGACACCGGGGATGCGCGCGGCCGGATTGACGAACACGATCTTGTGGGCCTTGAGCAGCTTGAAGATCGACCGCAACCCTTGGAGCATGGTGTGGTGCGGGTTCCGGAGGCCGGCAGGACCGCGCGTGCGATTTCCCGCAGGTGTTCGTGTCCTTCCGCGCCCCAGGCGTGCAGGGCAAGCAGCGCCCAGCGCAGTTTTGTGCTGATGGTGTTCTTGTCTCGCGGGTGGCTGCGCGGCGAGGTGTCGCTGCCGTGCCGCATGACCGTGAACCACCATGGCGGCGAGCAGGTCGGCGGTGGCGGGAAGCTTGACGCGACCTGTCGAGTTACGGTCGAGCCGTTCGTCATCCTCTTCGACGGATCGACACCGCCCGGGCTGGAGGACACGTGCACTACATGCTGCTGATCTACAACTGCGACCGCCCGGAGCCCGGGGACCCGGCCTTCCCCGAGGCACTGGCCAGGGTGAACGCCTTCGCCGACGAGTGCCGCCGCCGCGGCGCGTTCGTCGCCGGGCATCCGCTTCAAGGCGAGCACACCGCCACCACGGTCAGCGTCCGCGACGGCAAGACCTTGATCACCGACGGGCCGTTCCTCGAAACCCACGAACACCTCGGCGGCACCTACATTCTCGACTGCCGCGACCTCGACGAGGCGCTCGAGCTGGCCGCGCTGTGCCCGATGGCCGCACAGGGCACGATCGAAGTCCGCCCGATCGCCGGCGTCCCCGACCTCGACCATCGGCCCTCGACCGGCATATGACCTCGGTTCCGGTCCTGCGGGACGTCTACCGCGAGCACCGGTCCCGGATGCTCGCGGCGCTGGTCCGCGTCCTGGGTGACTTCGAGCTGGCCGAGGACGCCCTCCAGGACGCCTGCGCGCTCGCCCTGCGCAAGTGGTACACCGTCGTGCCGGACGACCCGGTGGCGTGGCTGCTGACCGCGGCCCGCAACAGCGCGATCGACCGGCTCCGCCGAGCCCGCCGGGGTCAGGACAAGCTCGCCGAACTCGGACCGCGACCGGAGGCGACGACCATGGACGTCGGTGAGGGCAGCCTGCTCGGTGTGGGCGACGAGCGGCTCAGCCTCATCTTCACCTGCTGCCACCCCGCCCTGACCGAAGAAGCCCGCGTCGCGCTGACGCTGCAAGCCGTGGCCGGGATGAGCGCCGGACAGATCGCCCGCACCTTCCTGGTCACCGAAACCGCACTCGCCCAGCGCCTCGTACGGGCAAAACGCAAGATCCGCGACGCGCGGATCAGCCTCGAGGTCCCCGCCGACCATCTCCTGCCCGAACGACTCTCCGGCGTCCTCGCGGTGATCTATCTGATCTTCACCCAGGGCTACACCGCCGGCGCGGACCAGCCGGAATTCCGCACGCTGCAACAGGAAGCGATCCGGCTCGCCGAGCTCGTCGCCACCCTCATGCCCGACGAACCCGAAGCACTCGGACTGGCCGCGCTGCTGCTCCTGCAGGACTCGCGCGCCGCGGCGCGTTATACCGCCGACGGTGACCTCATCCTGCTCGAAGACCAGGATCGCACACGGTGGGACCGCAGCGAGATCACCGAAGCGGTCGGCCTGCTCGACCGGGCACTGCGCCTCGGCGTGCCCGGGCCGTACCAGCTGCAGGCCGCGATCGCCGTGCTGCACGCCCAGGCACCGGCGGCCGACCGGACGGAGTGGGGCTCGATCGCCGGCCTCTACGGCCGGTTGCTGGAGCTGACGCCGTCGCCGGTGGTCGCGCTGAACCACGCCGTCGCCGTCGCCATGGCCACCAGCCCGTCCGACGGCCTGGCACTCATCGACCGGATCGACGGCCTCGACCGCTACCACTTGCTGCACGCCGCCCGTGCCGATCTCCTGCGGCGCCTGGGCCGGACCGCCGAGGCGGCGACGGCGTACCGGCGCGCGCACGACCTCGCCATCAAACCCGCCGACCGGCGTTTCCTCGCTGCCCGGCTGCACGCTCTCGACACCGCGGAGTCCCGATGAGACTGTCCATCCTCGATCACGGCCACCGCCGCCGCGCGAAGCTGTTCTTCGCCCTCACCGCCAGGAAATCCGGTGTGGCCACGCCCGACATCGTGAAGATGCTGCTCTACCGGCCCGCGCTCTTCGCCCGGCCGCTGCTGGACCTCACCGCCGACGCGATGCGCGGACCGTCGTACTGGACCGCCGGGGAGCGCGAATACCTCGCAATGTCCACCGCACAGCTGCACCGGTGCTCGTTCTGCGCGGTCACACACGCCGAACTCGTCCGGATCGCCGCCACCGGTGAGATCGATCCCGACGACCCCAGCTCACCGCGCCCGGAGCTCACGGCCGTCCGCACCTTCCTGGCATCCGTCAGCCAGACTCCAGGACACATCGACGCGACCACGGTCACCGATCTGCCAGGGCAAGCCGTCATCGAAGCCCTGCGTGTGAACCTGGTCTGGGACATCGTCAACCGCCTCGCCAACGCGTTCGGCTTCGTCCTGCGCGACGGCCAGCTTGAGACCGGAACCCGGTCCCTGCACCGGTTCGGCTACCGCTTCCCCGGCTTCCTCATCTCCCAAGGCGCCAGGACCGACCTCGGCGACGCCGCGCGAAATCTGCGCCACGCCGTCCTGGAAACGCCGGGCGTCACGGACAAAGCCGTCCGTTCGGCGGCTCTGCTCGGCGACACGCTCCCGGAGCCGCTGCAGACCTACGCGACGAACGTGCGCGACGCCTCCTACAAGATCATCGACACCGACATCGGCGAACTCACGGCGGCCGGTCACAGCGAGGACACGATCTTCGAAGTGACCGCGGCCGCGGCGGTCGGCGCGGCCTCGCGCAGCTTCGACGCCGGACGCCGCGCGATCGATGAATGAATCCGCCGCGGTGATGTCGAGAACGAACTCGGCCGTTCGTCCTTGAGAGGAGACAACCGCTCCTCACCGAAAGGACCGATCATGCCCGGACAGGTCAACTGGGTGGAAATCCCCGCCGCCGACACCGCCAAGGCCCGCGCTTTCTACGGCGCCCTGTTCAACTGGGGCACCAGCGAATTCGACGGCGACTACCACGTGATCGACAACGGGCCCGACGGCGCGATCATCCCGGCCGAGGACGGCTTTAGTCACCCGAGGGTCTACTTCGCCACCGACGACATCGACGCCTCGGTCAACCGGCTGCACGAACTCGGTGGCCACAGCGAAGACGTCTCCACAGTCCCGGGTATCGGCCGGATCGCGCACTGCCACGACGACCAAGGAATCCCGTTCAGCCTCTACGAACCCGCCCCGCAGAGCTGACTTGACGCCGGCCGCGGGCCCGGGCCGGCACGACACGGGTACATCGGCGGCGTCATACACGTTCGTCGGAAAGCTCGAACTCCTCGACCTGAGGCTCGCGGATGGCCTCCGCCGGGGCTCGCACGACTGCCGGAGCCGGCTCATGATTGACCATCAGGCGATAGACGTCTCAGCGTGAGGAGTGGCCGGCCGGGTCGGCGGCGGTCTTCGCGACGGCACGGAGCGCCGGTTCAGGCCGGCGAAGAGGATACCTTCCTGCCCCAACCCCCTCCGGAACGGTGAATTCAGCTGCAGGTGGCCCCGTCAAGAGCGATAATCGTTGTCGCGCACGGGATCGAGCGGTGATGCGGACGAGCATCGATATGCCGGTGGCGGTATCGATCGTCGATTGAATCCCGATGAAACATCGTCCGAAGATTTATCCTTACTTTCCTTTAGGCGCGACGGCGAGTCTATCGGCGTCGTCCGCCAGTTGGCCGAATAGAATGGCCTTATCTGCTGGTTCGAGCACACCACGAACGCGGGCCCCGAACGGATGGTTGTGGGTGACAGATTCAGGACGGCCGGTTTCGCCCCGGCTGACGGTCGCCGGCTCCGCTGACACTTCCGGCGGCTCCGCGGGACGGTGGGCAGCCGTCACCGATGGCACGGCCCCGCTCACCGTCGGCGGTATGGCGGCGGGCGGGTTCGGAGTCGAGGCCGCGAAATCGTTCCTGGCTGGCGAGCCCGCCGGGCGATGGTGGTTCGTGCTGGCCTTCGCCGCCGGGCTCGCCCTGGTCGCCCTCGGCCTGTGGTCGAGGAACCGTGCCCGCCGTCGAGTGCGGGTCGGCATCGTGGTCACCGCATCGGATGGACGGCGCGGGCAGGCACGCGCCCGGCACCTGGAGCAGCAGGCGGAGAAATTCAGCCGTCGAACCTGCACGATCACGCTGAAGACCGGCATCGAGCTGCCCGGCGACGGCGCCTGGGACCGCGAACTGGTCGACGCCCTTGCCGACGAGACGTTGTCCGCCACCACGATGGCCGAACGCCTGACCCCCGATGCCGTCCGGATCAACCTGATCCCCACCATGCCGCTGCACGTCGCGTTCTGGTTCGGCGCCCGGCTGGGATACACCCACGCCCGCGAGGTGGTGGTGCACGCCATCCGGCAGGCGGACGGCACGCCGGCGTACTTCCCCGCGACGTCCTTGCGCGCGATCGACTCCGACGTCGAACCGCTGGACGTCGACCGGCTGGAGGCCATCGACGACGGCGACCCGGACAAGGTCGCCCTCGCGCTGGACCTGCAGGGCCGCGGCGACCAGTTCTTCGACCAGGTGATGACATCCTGCCGCCGCCATGGCTTCGGCTACCTCCTGCGGCTCCGGAACGCGTCACCGCTGCTGACCGAGGACACCGCCACCTTCACCGGGGCGGTGGAGCAGACCTGCCGCGCCTGGCGGGAAGCACCACTGACCGCCGACGCCCGAACCGGCAGGCACGCGATCTTCCTCAGCGGACCGGCCGCGATCGCGGTCGCACTCGGCGCCCGGCTGGCATCGCCGGAACGCGGACGGTGGACGGCGTTCACCTTCGACGCGACCAGCGACTCCTACGAGCCCTTTCCCCCTTCGGCCCCGGCTTGACCGTCAGGCCCACATTTTCTCGTTCGAGAGCAGCATCCTGAATCCTCCGTGCATGAACTCGATCCATTGCGGATAGGTCGTGTCGTTGACGAGATCCCACGGCACGAAGGACTCACGCGAACGTTCGGTCTCGGCGACACCGCGAAGATGGGCTCTCACCTTTTTCCGCGTCGCGTTCAGGCTTCGGGAAGAGTAGTGGTCGTTGGGTACCCCATACGCCAGCATTTCCAGAGTAGCCGAGGACACGCCCAGCGACGAGTCCATGGGGACGTTCTGCCCCGGAATGGACGAGCGCCTGCTTCCGGAGCCCTGGTGCTTCAGGGCGACATGGTTCGCTTTCAGGTGACGGACGAATTGCGTGAACATGCCGTCGGTGCGCATGTCCTTTTCCTTGACTTTCGCGATGTACTTCCTCGGATGACTGACCTGGAGTTCACCGTAGCCGTCCCAGAAAATGACTCCCTGGTCCGCCGTGTTCATGGAAACGGGCGGCGTCTCCAGGAAGCGCTGGCAGATCAGCAGATCGGCGTTGACGTGGCCCGGGAAGACCGGAGCCACCTTGAGCACCCGCTGGACCTTGCCCCACGCGACCATCGATCCCAGGCCAGGTGCCATCATCTCGAAGTCATGGCTCAGCGCTCGTGCGACGGTTTCCTTGAACCACAGAAATTCCGGAGTGGGCGTCCGACCTTTCACCCGTTTGCCGAACCGCGTACCGGGGGCCGGCTCGAAGCCGCCTCGCCACTCGGGCACGATCGGGTGACAAAGTTCGACCACCACGTCGACGTCGCCGTACGGATCCACTTGAGTGCCCTTCATGAAGGACCCATGCGGGTAGACGTCGAACGCACAGCCAGTGGGCGCCAGCAGCACGTTGATTCGATCCCGCAAGAAGACAAAAGTAGCCATTCTGGCATCGCCGATCGTCATCCGACGATGCTGACACATCACTGACCACCCGGCAATGGGCCCCAAAGCTCTTCAAAATCCTGTACACGCGCAGAATTATTTGGCATCTTCTCGATGCTCCAAAAAGGACGGTCGAGGCCGTGGCAGTGTGCCAGGCGGGGTGAAGGGGACTGCCGGGCCACGGGGCCGCCCCGCCGACAGCCCGCCTTGGTAGGGAGCGAAGCCGGGCAACCCGTCGTCCAGTTCCGGGAATGGTTCCGGTCGGAACCTTTGCCGGTGGCGCGTCGGAGTGACGGATCCTCCGCCGCCTTCTTGATGTTCGGCTTGATGCCGTGTGGTGACAGGAAGCTCCGCCTGGCTCCTGGCCGCGTCGTACCCCTCAATAGAACCATCAGCTCGGCGCCGCACGGTTCTTGGACAGTCGACCACGCCCGTCTGGTGTGGCAAACGGCGAACGCGGTCGGCATGGATCCGGTCCGGCACACGCGCTCATGCCGCGATGAGGTCCGCTCATGCAGACGAGCGCGCGTTGGCAGGGATGGGAGTTCTCGACAACGCCTGTCCCCGTCGTATCCCGGCCAGCCGGCCAGTACGCCTACTTCGGCGCTTGGAAGCCGCCGATCTTCTGCTCGAGCAGCTCGGCCAGCCGCAGCGGGGTGCGGTCCTCGTACATCGGACCGATGAGCTGCACTCCGACCGGCAGGCCCTCGGTGGACCGGCCCGCGGGTATGGCAGTGGCGGGCAGGCCGGGCATGGTGGCCAGGCCGGCCCAGACGAGCTGGTCGAAGTACGGGTACTCGACGCCGTCGATGTCGATGTGCCGTTCCAACGGATTGGGGTTGTGGTCGTGCGGGAACGCGGGAGTGGGCGTGATCGGGCAAACCACGGCGTCGAACTCGGCGAACAGCTGCCGCCAGCCGTGGCGGTGGAGTTCGCGCCGGTTGTTCGCCTCCATCCAGTCGCGGTGGCTGAACACCATGGCGCGCAGCCGTACGGCGTCGAGACTCTGGTCGTCCGCGCTCAGTCCGGCGACGCGGGTCCGCAGCTGCTCGTACGATTCGATGGGAAAACGCGCAACGGAGCCCGAAATCAGCAACTGCATGTAGAGCGTCGCGGCTTCGGTCAGATCGGGCAGCAGCGGACTGTGCCGTCCGACGCGGGCGCCGCCGTCGACGAGCGCGTCGGCCACCCGGTTCACGCCCGCCCGCACGGCGGACCCGGTCGGAATGAGCGGATGCTCGTCGAGGACCAGGACCCGGAAGTCGCTCAGCCGCTCGTGGCGGGCGGACGGCAGTGCCAAACGGTGCGCCACACCGAGCGTCAGCGGGTCCGGTCCGGCCATGACATCGAGCAGGAGCGAGAGGTCGCGGGCGCTGCGCGCCATCGGGCCGACGACGGCGAGGTCGAGTTCGGCGGGCAATGCCGGCTCGGACGGCGGGACCATACCGCGGTTAGCCGCCAGTCCGAGCGTCGGCTTGTGCGCGTAGACGCCGCAGAAATGCGCGGGGGTGCGCAGCGAGCCGGCGATGTCGGAACCAAGGGACAGCGCGCCGAACCCGGACGCCAGGGCCGCCGCCGACCCGCCGGAGGACCCGCCCGGCGTGCGACCGTGATCCCACGGGTTGATGGTGGTGCCGTAGATCTCGTTGAAGCTCTGGATGTCTTGCAACCCCAACGGCACATTGGTCTTGCCGAGCACCACCGCGCCCGCGGCCTTGAGTCGCGACACCTGTACCGCGTCCTCGGCCGGCATATGGTCCCGGTGCGGCGGCATGCCCCAGGTCGTGGGCAGCCCGGCGATGTCGTACGACTCCTTGACCGTCACCGGAATGCCGAGCAGCGGCCGGTCCTCACCACGCGCGCGTGCCTGGTCGGCACGGTGCGCGGCGGCCCGCGCACGGTCGAAGTCCGGCACGCAGATCGCGTTGATCACCTCGTCGTCGCGCTCGATACGGGCGATCGCCTCGTCGGTCAGTTCCGCCGATGTCACCGCACCGGCGCGCAACGCGGCAACGAGTTCTTCGGCTGTCTGAAAGCTCCACTCCATGAATCCGAAGCTATCGGCCCGCCACAGAGGACACGAAATTCCGGTTCGCGCAACGGCGAGGCCGAACGGGCCACCTTCACCGACGAAGTCGCGCACTGGTTCCGCCGCCGAAGGCGGCCCACCGCAGGTCACAGCGCCGGCAGTGGGCCAACTCCACCGCACAGGCCATGAAATGCCGCATCGTGCAACAGGATGGATGTCTCAATTCCCGCCCGCCGGCCGTTGATGTTCCCGACCCCCCATCGGACCCAATGCCACGTAGCTTAAGTTGATGGACAGTGTTTGGTGTGGCGACAGGGATACGTGGAGCGTTGTCCGAGTGGGTCGTGAGTGATGAGGGGCGTTCTAACGACTCTTATCACTCACGACCCCCCGGCCAGGACAACGGCGACATGGAGCTGGTTTTCATATTCAAGTCAAGCTACGTGGCATTGCCATTGAACCTTGCCCGACACATCGTTTGCCGACGGGCAATGTCGTCATGCTTCTCGACGTCCGCTCATGCCGCCGAGCGTTCCAGAGAAACTGCTACGAGCCAGTCGCCAGCACCTTGATCTCTTGGGCGATTTGCGACAATTGCTCTCCGGGCTCGATCGTCAAATCACCGGTCGCGGTCCAGCCATCGTTTCCCCAGTCGGGTTGAAACCTCTGGAGGGTGACCCGCAGCTGCACGTGGCCGTGCTGGTGGGACGCATCGATCTTCAGTTCCCTTTCGAGGGACTCCCAGGTTCGGACCCCATCCCAGCCACGCCAGTCATCCACGTGGCACTGGAAGAATCCCGCGAGATCGGCGAACCCTGTCGCATAGCAGTGCACGACCCGAACCGACGCGGACAAGCCGTGGAGCTGCAGCTCGGCAAGCAAGAACCGTGGCGGACCACCCTCTGCGACATCAGCCGTCAGCTGCAGAAAGTCGTGGTTGGAGCCAATCCGCGTCTTGATCACGGTCGTATCATGGCGTTTCAGCCACTGAGACGACAACCGGAATTACCGTATAGCGCGATCAGGCGCACCCTCACGCCGAATTGCGTGCGTTGCTGGGAGCCGGTGTTCGGCTCGAGGTTGATCCGAACGGATTCTCTCCCTGTCGTCGGCCACCGGATACGTCCCTGTGGTCGCGGTTTCGGGACCGGCGCCCGAACTTCGCGGAGCTGGGCGTGGCGGTGAGGGAGCAGGGCACACTGGGGTCAGGGGGCGACACGATCTTGGGATGGACGCTGCGAGCCGGCTGGGGTGTGGAGAGTCTGTCCGTGTTGCGGTTGGATCGGCGCCATGGTTGCGCTTCCGATCCGTGATCGTACCGGCAACGCGTTGGTCGGCTTTCGTTACGTGGCGGAAAAGGAGCCGGCGTATCCGGTCGAGCAGGTGCCCGCGTCGTTGGTTGTCGTCGCCCACGCGAACGCCGTCCTGATGATGTTCGACAGCCGGCGAAAGCAGTGGGAGCTTCCAGGAGGAATGCGAGAACCAGGTGAGACCACGCGTCAGGCCGCGGTGCGTGAGTTGCGCGAGGAGACTGGCATCCACGTGGCGGGCCTGACCTTCGCCGCGATGGCCGAGTTCGATCTCACGAAGCCGGAGCGACGGGAACTCCTTGCTGTCTATAAGGTTCAACTCCAGATCGTGCCGCGGCTGATCGAGAACGACGAAGCACTGGACTTCCGGTGGTGGCCGCCATCGGAACCGGTGCGCGAAGACATGAGCCCACTGGACGCGGAGATAGCCAGGCGCGTAGTCCACTCGCCGACCACGTGAAGCTCGGAATTCTGCGACTGGGCCAGCGACATCGGCCGGCTACCCGTAAATGGAGGCCGCCCATTCCGGGTGGTCGATGAACGGGTTGCGGTTGTGCTGGAACCGGTCGTAGATGACCTGGTTACGGCGCTGCTCGGTGGCGTCGGGCGGGTCCTGGGTGTTCCAGGTCAGCAGGACCGAGAGCCGGCCGATGTTGGGTTTGGAGCCGTTGTCGACGGCGTCATTGGGTTCGAGGTCAGGGAAACCGTCGGTGCCGTCGTAGCGGACGGCCATGTACAGGATCATGCGGGCCACGTCGCCCTTGACCGCGTCCCGTGGCTCGAACGAGTCGTCATCGGTCAGGCTCCCGGGCGCTTCCTCGACCGGGGAGCCGCCGGTGTCGAAGTCCTTGTTCCCGCGAGCGCTGTTGACGGACGCGTCCTCCGCTCGCAGGTGGTGCAAGTCGGTACCGGGCCCGACGGCGGTGCCGAAGTCACCGTGCGACTTGGCCCAGACATGTTCCCGGTTCCAGTCGTCGACTCCCCCGCCGTTGGCGGTCTTCGCCTGCGAGCGACCGCTGTAGAGCAGCACGACGTTCGCCTTGTTGGCCGGGTCCTCGTCGGTGGCCCTGATCCCGTCCCACACCTGTTCGTACGTCAGTTTGGTGTTGGTGCTGATGATCTTGTGCAACGCCGCCTTGAGTTCGGGCCCGGTCTTGCCCAGTGCGTCCTGGTAGTAGTCGTCACCGGACGCCGTCACCCCGCCGGCGACGATGGACGGTCCCGCCATGGTCGGCGACGCGAACGCGATCCCCGCCGCGGCGCCGATTGCGAGGACGACAGAGATACGGCGGGCTGGCTGCATGGACAGTTCCTCTCCCCAGAGGCGCCGACCCGGATCGTCGTCTGCTCAGCCACAACCCCGGCAACGCACTAGTCGTCTAGTTGGAAAAATACTGTCATGGATGTCAATAGGCAACGCTCCGCGTGGCCGAGTTGAGCGAGCAGATCCGCGAGTGGATCGCGGTCAGAGGTTCTGGCACCTGGCCACGTCATGCCTGGAGACGGACGATCCTTACGACCGGGTCGTGATCCATGGCGGGAGAACGGCGAGTGAAGGTCACTGAGCGACCAACGGTCGCCGATCAGCACCCGGCCACGGCTCGTTCGTGTCCATTTTGGACATGGTATCTCGGAACTCGGGCTCTGACATCAGGACGGATATCGCTTCGAGACCGAAGCGGCGCAACCGGGAGAGCGGCCCACTACGTCCTCGGCGCATGAGATGGATCGCAGTGTGCCTTCTACTGGTTGTGGCGGGATGTGGCGCCGGCGCCGGCAAGGGGCAGGTGAGGCTGGAGTCATTCGAGGGACTCGGCTCGTACACCCGGTTGGCGGATTTGGAGCCTGCGGAACTGGGAACGGCCGACGCCGAGGAGTTCCAGCGAACCTTGGAGCGCGCTCGGCTCAAGAACTTGGACGAGGTCCGTGCGGCTTTGTCGTTCGTCCCTCCTGCCGATCGGCGCGGTTTCGCCTTCGCCGTGCCCGGCTGCGCCGCGGACAGCGCCGTTCTGACCGTCGAGCGCGACACGCTGACAGCGGAGCTCACCGGCGGGGAGAACGTCAACTGTGTTCAGGCGAACTACTTCCTCGCCGTCTTTTCCGTCGACCGCGGCTCGATACCACCGACACCGACGTTGTTGACGATGCCACGCTAGTCCCGCCGTGCTCGACGCACACTCGCTACACCAGAACAAGCCGTCTCGTCCTGACCTTGCTCGAGGTCGGACGGGCCATCACGAGAGTGAATCGTCCATCCGTTACAGCTGGACCAACGCGATGTTACGGACGTAACATGGCAATGTGACTGGTGAACCTCGCGATCAGGGCTGGCTGGTGATCAGCGTGTCCACCGCCGGCGCGCCGGACTCGCTGCGGGTTCAGGTTTGGCGCAAACTCCGCTCCCTCGGCGCGCTCTACCTGCAGCAATCGGTGTGCCTGCTGCCCGCGCGGGCCGAGGTGGTGCGGGAGATACGCCGCCTCATCGACCGGGTCCGCCATCAAGGCGGAACGGCCCGTGCGCTGCCCATGGCGTTCACCGACCCGGCCGAGGAGCAGGCGGTGATCGCCGAACTGAACGAGGCCCGCGACGCCGAGTACGCCGAAGTCCTCGAGCGGCTGCCCGAACTGCGGCGGGAACTCGCGGACGAGCAGGCCCGCGGCAACGCCACCTACGCGGAAGTCGAAGAATCCGAAGCCGACTTGCACCGGTTCCGCAGCTGGATGGACAAGATCACCGCCCGCGACTATTTCGCCGCGCCAGGCGGCAAGGAGGCCCGCGACGCCGTCGAGCAGGCCGCGGTCGAACTCGCCGCCTTCGAGGAAGCCGCCCTGCGCGCCGAAGCCCCCGACCACGCCACGCCCCGGCTCCGCGCGGGGAAACCGCGATGACCGGGTCGTTCTGGTGGGACCTGTTGCTCGGCCTCGTCGGTGCGCTGCTCCTGGCCTGGCTCGCGCTCGTCGTGGCACTCGTCCTCGCCCGGCCGCGTGGCGGGCTGCTCCGGGAAGCGCTGCGACTGCTGCCCGACGTGCTGCGGCTCATCCGCCGTCTGGCCGCGGACAAGACACAGCCCCGTGGCGTCCGGATCAGGCTCGCGCTGCTGCTGGTCTACCTCGCCCTGCCCATCGATCTCGTCCCGGATTTCATCCCCGTTCTGGGCTACGCCGACGACGCCATCATCGTCACCGTCGTCTTGCGTGGCGTCGTCCGCCGCGCCGGGCTCGACGCCGTTCGCGCGGCCTGGCCCGGCACCGACGACGGATTCGACGCGCTGGCCCGCCTGACCGGATTCCCCACCGCCACAGGCTGATCACGCGCACGGCCGCTCTGCTGGGTGTTGCGACCCTGCTGAACCGTCGACTTCCGTGTCCCGGTCGCGTCTCGCGGCCGGGGCACGGTCTTCCGGCGCGGTCCTCGCCGGATCACTCGTCGAGGACGAGCAGCACGTGATCACCGTTCTTTTCGGGCAGCAGCCGGAAACCGCGCTTCTCCAGCACACGGACCGATCCGATGTTGGTCCCGACCGGGTCGGCGTACAACGGCCGTACCGGCATCTCGTCGAGGAACAAGGCCAGCCCTCGCGATCCGACACCTCCTCCCCAGAAATCCCTTCCGTACCAGTAACCCACCCAATGTCTGCCGTCCTGCGGCCAGGCCACCACGTTGCCCGCGACCCGGCCGCCTGCCAGAACGGTGCGCACGGTCACCGCCGGATCACCGAGCACCCGGGTCTCCCAATGCTTCATGAACCGCTCACGATCACGCGGCGGGAACGCCGCGCGGCTGGTGGCCTCCGGGTCTTGCTCCTGCTCGAAGAACACTTCGAGATCGGCCTTCTCGACGGCCCTGAGACGCACCTCGTTCGTCATGGCGGGAGTGTGACAGCGACCACCGACATTTTTCGTCCTCGGCGACGTTCACCGCGGCCGGTGTCCTTAATGTTCGTGGCATGGAACATTCGCCGGGATCGTCCGTGACCCTCGTCCGGGCCTGTCTGCGGGGAGGCGCGGGCGGCAGCCCCACCGCCGTGGTGACGGAGGACGCGCCGCTGACCGACGAGCAACGCCGCGAGGTGCCCGCCGCTTGGGGCGCTTCGCACGCGGTCTTCGTCCGGCGCCCCGAGGAGGGCCTGGTCGACCTGCGGTTCTTCACCTCGACGGGAGAGCTGCCCGCTTGTGGTCACGGCACGATCGCCGCCCTGACCGCCCTCGCCTCACGAGCGGGCACCGAGCGGCGTTTCGAGGCCACGCTCCGGACCGGCAGCCGTGTCTTCGGCGGCTGGTGTGAACCGAATGGGCGGCTGTTCACCTCCGCGTTCGACCCCGGCCCCGTCGAGCACCGCGAGCCGGCCGTCGCCGAGCACGCCCTGCTGTCGGCCGCCTTGGGATTCGAGTCGGAGATGCGAGTCGCCGGGATCGGCCGGGAGCGGGTCTTGGTGCCCGTGCCCGATCGCGCCGCGCTGGCCGTGGTGACGCCGGACATGGACCGCCTGCGTGACGCCTGTGACCGCTTCGGCCTCCTCGGGGCCTACGTGTATACCCGGCCATCGCGGGAGGGAACGCTCGCGGCGCGGATGTTCGCGCCGTCCATCGGCGTCCCGGAGGACATCGCCAACGCCAACAGCACCGCGTGCCTCGCCGCGTTTCTCGGGACCGCGATCAGCGTCGACATGGGTGACGCACTGGGCAGCCCGGCCACCATCACGGCGACGGGCGGCGAAGCCTGGGTCGGCGGCACGTCACTGATCAGCGATCACCTTTGATACCCGACACCGGTCTCCACGAGCACGCTTTTCCGTTCCGCGAAACAGATTTCGCGGAGCCGTAATATCCACGAAAGGATCGGAACCCACGCCGGGAAAGCTCCGTCGGATCGCCAATTCAGATCCCGCGCGGAAGGTGAATCCGATGACCTGTCCAGGCCTGCACGACCAGCAGAACACCCAGCAGCCGACCGTCAAGCCCGGTGTGGCCGTCGGGATCCTGGTCGCGGTGATCGCGCTGGTCGCCTTCTGCATCACCGGTTTCGCCGCTCCCGGGTTCCTGCTCCGCAAAGGCCCCGGGATCTCGTTGCCCGTCCCTTCCTCCAGCCCGACGACGACCTCCGCGCCCACGAGCACCACGGAAAGCCCGAGCAGCACCACGATCAGCCGGCCGAGCCGCCCGAGGATCACCGTCACCAGGCGTCCGGCTCCGCCGCCCGAGAAAGGCGTTCAGGTGATCGAGGACTTCCTCGCCAAGATCGCCGGACGCGACAAGGCCGCGGCGATCGCGACGGCCTGCGAGGCGCAGAAGAGATTCATGGACGACAAGATCGATTCCCTTCTTCCGCTGGGTTCACTCGTTCGGATAACCGATACCAGCGGGACGTCCAAGTTCGTCCTCGCCGACGTCTCCGGAGTCGTCAAAGAACGGTCCGCCAAGGGCACCGTGATCGCGGATCGCACGGAGGACGGTGGCTTCTGCATCACGACGTTCAGCATTCGCGACGCCTGACCATCATGGCCGCTCAGTCGAGACAGAACTCGTTGCCCTCGATGTCCTGCATCACGATGCAGGATTCGTTCTCCTCGTCGGCGAGCAGGACCCGCTGGCGAACCGCACCGAGCGCCATCAGGCGGGTGCATTCGGCCTGGAGAGCGGCGAGGCGCTCTTCACCCACGAGCCCGGTGCCGACCCGCACGCAGAGATGCACCCGGTTCTTGACCACCTTGCTTTCGGGAACGCGCTGGAAGTACAGCCGGGGGCCCACCCCGGTGGGATCACTGCAGACGAAGCCCGCGTCCTGCTTCTCAGGTGGCAGCGTGCGGGTGTAGTCGTCCCAGGTGTCGAACCCCTCCGGCGGCGGCGGTACGACGTAGCCCAGCACCTCGCACCAGAAACGGGCGACACGCTCGGGTTTCGCACAATCGAAAGTGATCTGGACCTGTTTGACCGACACCATCAGACCATCCTATTGACTCGGGGGTGATCCGCCGTCGAGCGGATCAGGCCCGCGGCACGCAGATCGTTCCAGACCTGCGCCGGCACCTCCACGGCGAAGTCCTTCACATCGCGTTGTACCTCCTCGGCGGACCGCATCCCCACCGCGATGCCGGCGACGGCCGGATGCTGGAGCGGGAAGGCCATGGCCGCCTGGGGAAGCGTCACGCCGTGCGCCTCGCACACGTCGGCGATCCTGTTCGTCCGCTCCACGACCTCCGGTGTGGCGGCCTCGTAGTCGAAATGCGCTCCCTCGACCGGCCGCGGCACGGCGAGCAGCCCGGAGTTGAAGACCGACGCCGCGATCACCGAGACACCGCGTTCCTCGCACGCGGGCAGGAACGTGTCGAGCGCGCTGTGATCGAGCAGCGTGTGGCGGCCGGACTGCATGATCACGTCGACATCGGTCTCCGTGACCAAAGTGGTCAGCATGGCCGTGTCGTACATGCCGGCGCCGATCGCGCCGACGGTCCCCTCCGACCGCAGTTCCGCGAGGGCCGGGTAGCCGTCGCGGACCGCGTCGTCGAAGAACTGCTCGGCGTCGTGCAGGTACAGCACGTCGATCCGGTCCAAGCCCATCCGCTCCAGGGAATCCTCGACACTGCGCCGGATCCCGTCGCGGGTGAAGTCGCGTACCCGGCGGTGCGTCGCGGGGACGTGGAAGCCCGCCGGATCCCTTTTCCCGTCCGGGTCCTGCGGGATCAGCAGGCGGCCGACCTTTGTCGACAGGACGAAGGAGTCACGCGGCCGCGAGCGCAGGAACTCGCCGATGCGACGCTCGGAATGTCCGATCCCGTAGTGCGGCGACGTGTCGTAGTACCGGATCCCACCATCCCAGGCCGCGGCCAGCGCACCCGCGGCGGTGTCGTCGTCCAGTGGCGCGAACAATCCGCCGAGCGGCCCGCCGCCGAACCCCAGCCGCGTCACCTCGACATCGGTGCGCCCGAGTCTTCTCGTCTCCATCGCCGGCCCCCTTGATCAGCTCGGCGACCACGGTGCCATATCCGGGCGATTCGCTCCCGCGATTTATTCGCGCTCGTGGATCCGAGAGGGCGTCCTCAATCGCGCACGAGCCAGTCCGCGCACGTCACGACCTCGAACCCGCGGCTCGGGAAGACCGCGTCCACGAAGAAGTCGTGCATCGCCGGGTCACCATCGGCGCAACCGTCGCGCAGCACGGTCACGTGATAGCCGCGGTCCGCCGCGTCGTAGGACGTAGCGGCCACCATCGCGCTGGTCGCGACCCCGGCGATCGCGACGGTGCCGACACCCCGGGCGCGGAGCACCAGATCGAGATCCGTACCGGCGAACGCGCTGGCACGGCGTTTCAGCACGACCACGTCCTCGTCGGCGACCGGCAGATCCATCTCGGTCCCGGCCGAACCCTCGTGGAACGTATCTCCCGCTTCGTGGAACGTCTTGAACAAGGCGTTCTCCGGAGGCAGGTCGGCCCCGTTGCCCCGGAGCGCGAAGTGCACGAACACGACGAGCGCGCCTGCCGCACGCGCGCGCGGCAGGAGGGCTTCGATCGGAGGCAGGACTTGTTTGGCGAAAGGGTAATTGCCCGTGATGCCTCGCTGGAGGTCACCGATGATCAGCGCGGTGGTCATGGCGGGAAGCTACCAACAGCAACCCGAACGTCCGTATACAACCGGCCAAGCGAGTGGCTAGCCTCCGGCGGGTGAGGATCAAGAGTGTGCTGCTCGCCGCACTGGTGACCGCCGGAATCGTGGTTCCCCCTCCCCCGCTCGCGCCTGCCCGCGCCGAGACGGACCCCGCGGCCTGGGTCGCACCGCTCAGCACGCGCGGCCGCTACATCGTCGACGCGGCGGGCGACCGGTTCAAACTGAAGGCCGCCAACTGGCACGGCGCGAGCGGTACGTGGACCGGGTCGGGCGACGTGAACGATCCGGCCGCGCACCACGCCGGTGAGATCGCCTACCAGACGCCGCTCGGGCTGGACCGGGCGGCGATCGACACGATCATCGACGGACTGGCGGAGCTGGGCCTGAACAGTGTCCGGCTTCCTTTCTCCAACGCGATGATCCACGACACCAGGCCGGTCCCCGATCTCCCGGCGAATCCGGAGCTGCGCGGCCTGACCCCGTTGCAGGTCTACGACCGCGTCGTCACGCGGCTGACCGCACGCGGGTTCGCGGTGATCCTCAACAACCACACCACGACCTCCCGCTGGTGCTGTGGTCTCGACGGCAACGAGCGCTGGAACACCGCGCAGACCGAGCAGCGGTGGCAGGACGACTGGCTGTTCATGGCCCGCCGCTACGCCGCGAACAAGCGGGTGGTCGGCGCCGATCTGTACAACGAGGTCCGCCGCAACGTCTTCGACGATCCCAATTGGGGCTGGGGAAACGCCACGGACTGGCAGCGCGCGAGCCAGCGAGTGGCCGATCGCATCCAGACCGAGGCCAATCCCGGCCTGCTGCTCATCGTCGAGGGCATCAACTGGACCGGCCTGCCCGTCGACGGCCTTCCCCACGGGAGGCCCACGCTGGAACCGGCCCGCACGCTGTCGCATACGCTCGTGGACTCCGGAAAACTGGTCTACGCCGCGCATTTCTACGGCTACACCGGTCCGAACCACTCCGGAGCGACCGGCACCGGCGAGACCCACGACCCGCGCTACCGCGACCTGTCACCCCAGGAATTACGCGATGTCCTTCACCGGCAAGCGTTCTTCGTCTCGGCGGAGACCGGCAAGCACTACACCGCGCCGCTCTGGATCAGTGAGTTCGGCGAAGGCCGTCACACCACCGATGCGGCGAGCCGCGCCTGGTTCGAGAACTTCGTCGGCTATCTCGCCGAGACCGACACCGACTTCGCCTACTGGCCCGCGGTCGGCTTCCACGACGGCGACACGGGCAACGGGTGGTCGTTGCTCTCGTGGGACACCGCCGGCAGGCGCGTCGACGTGCTCGACGGCACGGACTGGCGTGGCCCCGCGTGGCGGCGGCTGGTGAGCTCGCCATCCCGCTCCGGCCGGATCCCGGAGACCGAGCGCTGGTCGATGCTCAATCTCGACCACGCCGATTTCCAGGCGTCCCGCGCGGTTCGCGGGATGGCGGACTGGGATCCGGGCGCGCGCAAGGGAGCCTGCCCCGACGGCCAGCGGCTCAGCGGTCTTTCCCACACCGGGAACCGGGGTCTGTGCACCGGCACGCTCGCCGTCCCGACGGGATACGCCGTGGTCCGCGGGGAATCCTATGTGGACACCGACTGGGCGTCCGGCTACACCAAGGTGCAATGCCCGCCCGATCACGCCGCGGTCGGTCACAGCGTCACCGGTTCGGCGTTCTCCGCCCTGTTGTGCGGCCGGTCCGCCACCCCGCTGGGCCGAACCGGCCGGACGGTCTGGTTCGACCGCGGCGACAACCGGCCGCCCGGGACTCCCGGCGGTGACTTCGCGTCGGGCCACTACAAAGGGCAATGCGCACCGGGCGAGTACGTCGCCGGAGTCGCGTACACCGGCCGTATCGGCTCGAATCGCACCCCTGACGCGCTGCTTTGCCGAGCCTGAGCGCGTTCAGGCGACGAAGACGCAGAACGGATGCCCCGCCGGATCCGCGTAGACGCGCAAGGGTTCTTCCGGGTGGTCGCTGCGGTCGTACCTGAGCCGCCCGCCGAGTTCGAGGACACGGGCGTGCTGCTCCTCGAGTTCCTCGACCGAGTCCACGGTCAGGTCCAGGTGCAGTTGCTGGGGCACGGGTTCGGCGTCCGGCCAGCTCGCTTCCGGCAGCCGATCGACCTGCTGGAAGGCGATCTGCGCCCCGCCGTCCGGGTTTCTCAGTACCAGCCAGTCCTTGTCCTCGGCGCCGGAGGAGGATGCTTCGTCGCCGGGGCGGTAGTCCCACACCAGCAGGCGGCGGTAGAACTCCGCCAGGGCACGGGCATCGGTGCAGTCCAGCACCACCTGGCGGAACTTCGGACCCGTCTTCCGCTCAACCAAGCCGATCACCTCCGTCACCCGCGGCCGCACGCCGGTCGAGCACCGCGAGAACCTGTTCACACCAGCGGATGTTCTCTTGTTCGAACGCGATCCCGCGGGCGAGGGTCAGATACGGCCCGACACGGGGCGCGGTCGCGAGGAACTCGGCCTCGGCGGAGTCGCCGAGCATCCGCTCCCGGAGACGTTCGAACCGTTTGAGCTTCGTTTCGGCGATGGCCATCCTGTCCGCGACGGAGCGCCGGATCCCCTCGTCGTCGCCTGCCTCGACCGCCTGGACCTGCACCAGCAGTTCGTCACGGATCGCGGTCGGCTTCGGCGCTCGCGTGGTGAAGCCGGCGAGTTCGGCCGCGCCCGCGTCGGTCAAGGAGAAGAGCCGCTTGTTGGGACGCCGTTGCTGTTCGACGACCCGTGCCGCCACCAGGCCCTGCGATTCCATCTTGTCCAGCTCACGGTAAAGCTGCTGCGGCGTCGCGGTCCAGAAGTTGGCGACCGAGGCGTTGAAGCTCTTCGCCAGGTCGTAGCCCGAGGACTCGCCGTCCAGGAGCGTCGCGAGGATCGCGTTCCGCAGCGCCATGGCGCGATGATAGTCACTGTGCCGATTAGTCGCAAAGTTGATTAGACACTTTGATGGACAGTGGCGTGGTGATCACCTACGCTCGGCGGCGTCTACTCAACAAGTTGACTATGAGGAGATCGCCATGCCCACGTTCCGTGAAGCAGTCGAAGCGAAGGACGCCGCCGCGATCGAGGCGTTGCTCGCCGACGACGTGGTCTTCACCAGCCCGGTGGCGTTCAAGCCCTACCAGGGGAAGGCGATCACCGCGGCGATCCTGCGCGGGGTCCTGCGCGTGTTCGAGGACTTCCGCTACGTCCGCGAGATCCACGACGGCGCGCACCACGTGTACGAGTTCGAAGCGACGGTCGACGGGCTGGAGATCAACGGCTGCGACCTCCTGACCTTCGACACCGACGGCAAGATCACCGACTTCAAGGTGATGGTCCGGCCGTTGCGGGCGGCGGAGGCGCTCGCGGCGCGCATGGGCGCCCAGTTCGAGGCCATCAAGGCGGACGCGGTCGGCTGAGACGTCGGTCCACTCCTCCGTACCTTCTCGAGTCCGTGAAGGCCTCCTTGAGGGACCCAGAGTCCCTCAAGGAGGCCTTCACGGACCGGGCCTGCGATCAACCTCCAGCTCGTGCTGCCGTCGCACCATCTCGGCGATCCACACGGGCGCGAACGGCGACGTGCAGTCCGGCGGGGTCGGATAGTCCTTGAGCACTTCCAGGCGCTCCCCTATGTCGATCGCCCGGGCACGGTGTTCCGCGTGGTCGATCCCGATCTGCGCCAGGCAGTGGTTCATCGCCCACTGCAGGCGATCCGGCGCGGTCTTCATCTCCGCCTCGATGACGTCGAGCAGCCGGGGGAGATCGAGACCCTCGGGCTTCTTCGCCACGCGTTCGGTGGTCAACGCCCAGCCGGCGCTCGCGACCACGGGCTCCGGATCGGCGGACCAGGCCAGGCGCAGCTCCTCGGCGTGCGGATTCTTCTTGACCACGTAGTTCACGAGCCAGTCGTGCACCTTCGGGGTGCGCGCCTCGCGCACCATGCGGTCCAGATCGTCGCGGTCGAACGCCTTCGGACGGCAGATCAGGAGCGCGAGCAGTTTCGCCGCGGTGTCGTCCGTTTCCCAGAGCTCGCGTGCGAGCTCTTGCTGCGTTTTCAGCCGCTTCGCGACCGCACGCAGCTTGCCGAGGTTCACCCCGTGGTCGTCGCCGTGTTTCTCGTTCACCTGACGTGCGCGCGGGTCCTCGAGAGCGGCCAGTTCAGCCATCACCTCGGCCGTCGTCGTCCCGGTCACCTCGGCCTCCCGTCCACTACGTGTGGCGTCCAGCCTACGAGGCACTCCGCGTGCCTGTGACCGGCCTGGCATCGCTCATCCGGCAAGTCGAGCCACGAGGCTGCTACGGTTGACCCGTCGCGGTTCAGACACCAGCCGCCGGGGTCCTTTGTTCTGGGTCCGGCATGTCCACCGGGCAGCAGCCGGCCCCCATACCGGCAAGGAGTCAACTTGACCGACTACCGCGCTCCCGCTTCCGCTCTGCCCCGCTCGACGCGGAGGTTCGTGTCGCCTCTCGACATCTCGATCACCGCCTCCGCCACCGACACCGTGGTCACCGTGTCCGGTGAAATCGACCTCGGTGTCTCCGACGACCTGCGACGGGCACTGGACGAAGAGCTGCGCTTCACACCGGCGGCGCTGATCGCGGACCTGTCCGCGATCAGTTTCTGCGATTCATCCGGTTTCACCGTTCTCGTCCAGATCCGCACGAAGGCCGAAGAGGCAGGCGTCCCGTTCATCATCGTCACCCAGGAACGAGCCCTGCTGCGCCCGATGGCGCTGCTCGGCCTCGACGCGGTCTTCATCGTGCACCCGACCCTCGATTCGGCACGGGACGCGCTCGTGCGCTGACCAGCTGTCATGATGGGCGGTTGTGACGGGCGACAAGGATCCAGGGTTCCGCATCGGCGGGCGTCCACTGGCGGAACGGCTGGCCGAGGTCCTGCCGTCGCTCGCGAAGACGGTGCTCTCCGAGATCGTCTCCCGGATCCCGGAGTACCGCCTGCTGCCCGCCGAGGAACTCAGCGGCGACATCACGCACGTGATCGAGCAAAACCTCCGTTCGTTCATCGACACTCTGCGCACCGGGGCCACGCCGACGCGGGAAGAACTCGACTTCCTGCGTGAATCGGCCGCCCGGCGCGCGGAGGAGGGCATCCCGATCGACATCGTGCTCACCGCGTACCACATCGGCATCCAGGTGGTCTGGGCGTCACTGACACCGGACGCGCGCCCGGACGAGGTCGCCGACGTCCTGGCGGTCAACGCGCTGACCCTGCGTTATCTGGAGGTGGTCACACCCGCGGTCGGCGCGGGGTACCTCGACGAGCGTCAGACGATGTTCGACGACGAACGTTCAGCTCGGCACGCGGTGCTCTCCGCGCTGCTCGACGGTGAACCCGCGGAGGTCGCGGCGGGACAGGCCGGCCTGCGCCTGCCGCCGTGCTACATCGTCCTCGCGGCGTCGGTCGGGGCGCATCCGGACGAGGAGGTCGACGGGGTCGATCCGCTGGTCGCCGGACGCCGGAAACTCCGGCGGCTGCGGGTCGAACTCGAGCGCCAGATCCGGGGCACGGTCCTGACCTCTCTCACACCCGAAGGTGGCATCGCCTTGCTGCCGCACGAAACCGCGGCCGATGAACTGTCCACACGCGACTGGGCGCGGTTGGAGCGGGTCCTCGCCGACGTCGCCCGTACGGCGGGAGCGGAGGTCTTCGCCGCAACCGCCGCGGCCGAACCGTCCGGGGTGCACGTCGCGGCTAGGCTCGCACAGGACGTGCTCGCGGTCGCCACCGCGGCCGGACGGCCGCCCGGGCTGTACCGGCTCGACGACGTCCTGCTCGAATACCAGCTTTCGCGTCCTGGTCCGGCACGCGACCGGCTGGCCATCCGGCTGGCACCGCTGGAGGGCAACGAAGAACTTCTGCAGACGTTGGAAACCTTCCTCCGCCGTGGAGGACGACGGCAGACCGCCGCGGCGCTGCACGTCCACCCCAACACCGTCGACTACCGCCTGCGCCGGGTCGCCGACCTCACCGGCCTGGACCCCACCCGGCTCGAACACATCGCCCTGCTGAACGCGGCTCTTTCGGCCCGCACGGCCACCTGCCGGGAGTGATTGTGACGCGTCATCAAAGACGTCTACAGGACGTGGAGGGCCTCGCGATCGCAGAGGTCGAGCATCCGGCGGGCGGACCGGCATTCACCCGGGAAGACGAAGAGGAGCGTGTGCCTGTCTTCGGCGAGCAACTGCGCCCGTTCGAGCACCCGGACGCCCGTCGCACCGAAGAACTCGAGTTCGGACAGGTTGACGATCACCGTGGTGCCGCTGCCGTGAAGCCGCTGGCTCAGCATGTCCCACAGTCTCGGCGCGGTGCCGAGATCGACCTCACCGTTCGCCTTGACGACGGCGGTCCCTTTCGTCGGCCTGCTCACGTGCAGTCGGAGACGTCCGCAGGATTCTTCGGGTGCCCGCTGTCGGGAGATTCCTGAAAAGGCGCGCTTCGTGTCAAGCGCGCGGGGCGTTGACGGGGAAGTCATATGGTGGAGGTACCCCGGCACCGCGTCCGATGAAACCGTCTACTCCTTCGCGAGCTCCTTGTTCACTCCGCTGGGGCCTTCGTACTTCCGGTCGGGAAGTTTCCGCAGCAGATCGAGCGTCTGTTCGTCGGCGCCGTTGCCCTCGGCGGCCCGGACGAGATCGTCCCTGCCCGCCGGGTAGTCGACGCCCGCGAGGCACTTCTGGATTTCGATCGGGTTCACTTTGCTCACTGTTTCTCCTCGTTCCGATGGGTTGCCCGCTTCGCGTACCCGGCGGGCGGCCGGGGAAACGCCTGCGCTTGAACACCGGGGAAAGCGGGTACCACCAGCAGGTCGGAGGTGATGTTCCATGTCCGCTGTACAGAGCGGTACCGGGCCGGTCGTGACCGGTTTCGACGGGTCGCCCGAAGCTCGCCGCGCCGTCCGCTGGGCGGTTGCCGAGGCGAAGACCCGCGGTCTGGGCCTGGTCCTCGCGTACTGCACCCGCGACAGGCTCCCCCCACCCGGCTCCGACCCTGTCGCGACACCGCTGAACGAAGCGGTCCCCCAGGCCGCCGACGAAGCGGCCGAGGTGGAGCCTGCCCGTCGGCAGCTCGCTTCGATGGCCGAAGCCCTGGAGCGCTCCGACCCCGGTCTCGACGTCCGCACGGTCGTCCGCGGCGGCACTCCGGAGCAGGTCCTGACCTCGGTCGCCGAGGAGACGGACGCGGCGATGATCGTGCTGGGCGAATCCCACACGGGGTTGTTCACCAGGGCTGTCCTCGGCTCGACGGAATCCGGCGTGACCAAGACCGCCGGACGTCCTGTCGTGGTCGTGCGCGGGGAAGAGCCGCCTCCGGGCGGGCCGGTGATCCTGGGTACCGACGGCTCGGAGCAGAGCGCGCAGGCGGCCGGCTTCGCGTTCGACTTCGCCGCTCGTCACGGGGTCACCGTGCACGCGGTCCACGTCGCGCGGATGCCACTCTGGGGTCCCGCGACCGAGCCCCTGCTCGGCGGACCGGTACTGGATCCGGCACCCGGCATCCCCCAGGAGGTCGCCGACGAACTCGTCGCCCGGCAGCTCAAGCCGTGGCGGGAGCGCTATCCGGACGTCGCCGTGGAAACGGTGCACGGGGTAGGGCCCGCCGCGCAGGCGTTGACCGTGCAGTCCAGTGAGGCCGCGCTCCTGGTGCTCGGCCGGAGCGATCACGGCGATCTCCGGCGGCTGCTGCTGGGTTCGGTCAGCGACGACGCGCTGCACCACGCGCATTGCCCGGTGGCGGTGGTCCGCGCTCAGCCGGTCGGCTGAGCGCGGCGGATCACGAAGAAGCCAGTTCTCCGAGCATCCGTCGCGAAACACGCAGTTCCGCGGCCATCAGGAGACCGCCCGTACGAGCCTGGGCGAGCGCGTAACCGACCTCGGCGACCTTGCCCCACGCTTCACCCGCTGTATCGCCCGCGCCGACCTGGCCGTCCAGCAGGCTCTCTTCGAGCTGCCCTTGCAAACCCGGCAGGACCTGCACGAGGTCGTCGGCGAGCTGCTGCAGCGCACCGATGGTCCGGCAGAGGTCGGCGGGTGACGCCGCTTCGCCGGCCCGCAGGCGGCTATGCAGGTGACGCACGACTGTGCCGGCCTGTGCGGCCAGCAGATACGGCGGCTCCTCCGAGTTCGGTCTCATGCCCTGGAATACCCCGTCCGCGACCTGCGAAAACAAGTTTGTGCCGAAGTGGCCAGGGGTATCAGCGACTGTGAACGACGACGTGCTCACTTTCGGAGTCGAGGAAGAGTTCTTCGTGGTGGATCGATACGGTCACCTTTCCCCCGCGGGTGACTCCGTCGTGGAAGCGGCGGACGAGGAACAGGGCGAACTTCAGCAGGAGCTCACGCGCTCGCAGGCCGAATCCGCCACCGGTGTCTGCACGACACATGACGAGGCCGAGCGGCAGCTGACGACGCTACGGGCGGAGCTGGCCCAAGGCGCCGCCCGGCGAGGCTGCCGCCTGCTGCCCAGCGGCAGCGCACCGCTGGCGGAAACGGCTTTACCCGCCATCACCCCGAATCCGCGCTACGAACGGATGTCCGAACACTTCGGCGCGACCGCGCGGACGTCGCACACCTGCGGCTGTCACGTCCACATCGCCATCCCCGATCGGGAAACCGGCATCCGAGTGATCAACCACGTCCGGCCCTTCCTGCCCGCGCTGCTGACCATGACCGCCAATTCCGCGATCTGCGACGGGTACGACACCGGATACGCCAGCTGGCGTTACCAGCAGTGGAACCGCTGGCCTTCGGCCGGCTCGCCGCCCCTGTTCACCTCGCTGGACCACTACGAAAGCATCGTCGACGCGTGGCTCCGCGCGGGCGCCATCCTCGATCGCGCGATGGTCTACTGGGACGTAAGGCTTTCCGAGAAGCAGCCGACGGTGGAGTTCCGGCTCGGCGACGTCGCGGCCACCGCAGGTGAAGCGGTTCTGTTCGGGGTGCTGATCCGCGGGCTGGTCGGCACGATCCTCGCTTCGGAAGAACGCCCCTCGGACCTGTCCAACGAAGTGTTGCGGGCGCAGATCTGGCGCGCGTCGCGGGAAGGGCTCTCCGGCCGCTGCCCGCATTTCCGGACCGGCGACCTCGCACCGGCGAGCGACGTCCTCGACGACGTCGTCACCTTCGCCGCCGGCGCCCTCAAAGAGACCGGTGACCTCGATTTCGTCCGCGACGGCTGCGCCAAGCTGGTCGCCGAGGGCAGCGGGGCCGACCGTCAACGGGCACGGTTCGCCAAGCGGGAATGCGCGGAAGACGTGGTGGATCTGCTGGCCGTCCGGCCTCGTGAGGGGTAAGGGCGGTTCTATTGAGGGGTAAGGCAAACGTGTCCTGACCGAGGCTCCTGTGGTGACGGCCTTCTTCGCCGGCTTCACGGCGGACAGCGAGTCCTGCGCCGCGTTGTTCTGGACTGACCGGCGGGGCCGGCCGTGCACCGAGTGTCCACAGGGGACACTCCTTGGCGGCAAAATATCCGATTGATGCCCATATGCGCAGTTTCACACGGGGGTCGTGAGTGATAATGAGGGTTAGATGTTGCGCTCTTTAACACTCACGACCCCTGCGCGAAGCCGCGCAAAGTACACAAATCGGGCATTTGATTGGGGTCGGTGTCTCGTATGGATAGTCAGAATGCGCCAGGTCGCTGCGGCGAGCCCGCTCCCGCCGCCACCCGCACCACGCCACGTTTGCCTTACCCCTTAATAACCGTCCTTACCACTCACGAGACCCACCACGGTCCGCCGCTCAGGGCGCCTGATGCAGCTCCGGCGGTCGGCGCAATGGGCCCCAGTCCGCGTTGTGCCGCGCCCTTTCGCGCAACAGCTCCCGAGCCTCGTCGAGAACGGCGGTACGGACACGCGCGACGGGTTCGGGATCGGTCAGCAGCGGCTCGTTGTCCGGTCCCGAACCGACCACCCGGCCCGCCAGCACCCAAGGCTTGGTCTCACGACGGCGTTCGTGGCTGAGGTGGCAGTAGTCGTAAAGCCGCCTGGCCAGCCAGAGTTCGAGCGGCTGATCCCGCCACCAGGGTTCGGGGTCGAGAGGATTCACCGAGAGTCCAGGCAGTTCCGCCCCAGTGAGCTCGTCCCGGCTCGTGCCGGGGCGATGCTCGGGGGTCGGCGCCCACCTCACGTACAGGCGTTTCCGCCGCCGGACCAGTGCGGCGAGTTCCCCCAGTGACTCCAACTGCTGCATCGAGCGCTCCAGTGCGAACGGTGGACACGGTGACCGGCGTGCCGGCGTCCCTGCTCCGCCGGGGCTGCCCACGCCGGTCCACCTCACGGCCGGCGGACGTGCAACCTCGCTACGCCGGCCATTGCCTTCCGGTTACCCGCTCACGGGAGGAACTACACCGTTTTCACGAGCGACCGGTCCACGAGATGCGCGATCTCCTCCAGTGCGAGCCTCGCTTCCGGGATCGAGGCCAGCATCCACGCGTGGATCATGCCCTCGTACTCGTGGTAGCTCAGCGGCACGCCCTGTTCGGTGCACAGCGTACGAAGACGACGGGCGTCCGAGAGGAGGACATCCTTTGTTCCGATGTAGACGGACAGCGCCCCGAGGCCGGAAAGATCACCGGACAACGGACTGAGCCTGGGATCGGTGCGCGGTAACCGTCCACTATAGAGCCTGGCCGCCTCGTTCAGGCCGGTGAGCGCCAGGTACGGGTCACGCCGGTCGAGGGCGGGTTGCGCCGGATGGGTCATCGTCAGGTCCAGCCACGGCGACAAGAGGACGGTCTCCTTGGGCACCGGCGAGCCTTCGTCCCGCAGCGCCTTGGTGAGTGCCAGAGCGATCCCCGCACCGGCGGAATCCCCCATCACGATCTGCTCCTCCGGGCCGGCACCCGCGGAGAAAACGTCGTAGGCGCGCCGGACGAACGCGGTGGTCTCCGGGCACTGGTGCTCCGGGGCCAGCGGGTAGATCGGCACGGTGACCGCGCATCCGGTGCGATCGATCAGCCGTCCGAAGAACCGCCAGTGGTCGTGCTGGATCTGATGCACGTAGGCACCACCGTGGAAGTACAGCACCCGCTTCCCGTCCCCACCGCCCGGCGGGCGGATGGTATAGCACGGCCGTCCGTCCACTTCGGACCGCTGGACGTCGAACCGGCGCCTGATCGAGCGGATCGGCCCCCGATCGCCCTTCGCCTGACTGCTTTCGATGCTCCGGCGGAATCGGTCGAGCTCGGCGTAGGTGCGCTTCCGGTTGGTGAGGCGCAGCCACGCGAGCAGCGATTTCGCCGCGAGGCTCGTCTTAGACCTGATCACGGGGTACCGTCCGATGCCAGTTGCGGGAAAATGTCCTTCGCTCCCCTTCGTAGCCGTCGAGCTGCGCGTCGATCACGAACTCCGTGGGTGTGCAGGAGACCCGGGTCCGGGTCTCGCTCCTGGCCTCCCAGCCGTCGCGGGCGAACGTCATCGACCACGCCGTCTCCGCGACCGGCGAACAGAAGTCGTCGGCCACCCACGAATAGCGCTCGAACACGTTCCTGGTGACCTCGAGGTCGATGTCGTCGAACCGGACCTTGCCCTCGTTCTTCACGATCTCGAGGGCGGAGCGGTAGTCGATCAGGTCACGGGAGACGGTCCAGCGCTGCTCGCCGGGTTCGATCTGGGTGGCGGGAAGCGGTTCCGCGCCTTCGGGTTCGCCGAACGGCCGCGCCGGGACCTCGTCCGCTTCCGCCACCGGCCGCACCGGCAGCGTGAGCGTGCTCTGTCCGGTGTGGACGGTCACCATCGCCGGTTCCGGCGGCGGCCACGCCAGCGGCCAGTACGACGACGAGATCGACAACCGGATCCGGTGCCCGGCGGGGAAGGCCTGCGCGACCGCGTTGAGCTCGACGCGGACCCGGTACCGCTTGCCCGGTTCCAGTGGCTCAGGATCATCGTGCCCGTCCCGATGGGTCAGGTTCAGCAGACCGTAGGTCACCCGCGTGGCCCTGCCGTCCGGCGCGACATCGGACAGCCGGACGGCGACCTGCGCGACCGGTTTGTCCGCCGAGACCTCCAGATCCACCACCGGCGAACCGAGGATTTCACACGGCTCGGCGAGCACGTCGGTGTCGAAGACGAGCGAGCCGCCGTCCTCCTCACGCTGGTCATACGGCAGATCGGGCGGAGCGCTGTAGGAGGCCCACTTTCCGGCGAACTGACCGACCGAAAGCGGCGATTCCACCGACAGGTCCTCCGCCGGGACCTCCTCGCCGGGGCGCGCGATCCGGTGCCGGGCGAGCCGGTGCTCGGACGGGCGCACATGCGGTGAAGGCCATGACGGCTCCCCCACCCAGCGACCGGGACGGTCCTCGTACGAGGTCGACGGCGGCACGCTGTCCTGCATCCAGGTCTGCAGCATCGGCCCGTCCATGACGCCGTTCTCGACGTCCTTCAACCAGTGGTCCCACCAGCGGACGAGCTCCTGCAGATACCCGATGGCGGGGCCTGGCCGTCCGAGGTGCGGATACTTGTGGGACCACGGCCCGATCAGACCACGGCGGGGCACGTCGAGATTGGCCAGCAGCCGCGAGACGGCGTTCGAGTACCCGTCCGCCCAGCCGCTGGAGGCGAGCACGGGTACCTGGACGTCGCTGTAGTTCTCGCAGACCGACGCGTGCCGCCAGTAGTCGTCCCGGCGCTGGTGGCTCAGCCATTCGCCGACCCAGAGACCGCAGTTCTCCAGCCGTTCGTGCCACAGTTCGCGCCATCGTTCGCCCGCCAGCGCGGGGTCGGGCGGCAACGTGGCGTAGGCGAACATCGTGGAGGCTTCGGCGACGTTGTCCGAGAGCAGGCAGCCGCCCATGTAGTGCATGTCGTCGGAGTACCGGTCGTCGGTGAACGAAGAGATCGCGATCGCGGTCAGACTCGGTGGTTTGCGCGCCGCCACCTGCAGGGCGGCGAACCCGCCCCAGGAGATCCCCATCATGCCGGTGCGGCCGGAGCACCACGGCTGCGCGGCGATCCATTCGAGGACGTCCTCGGCGTCGAGTTGCTCCCGTTCGAGGTACTCGTCGGCGAGGACACCCTCCGACTCCCCCGAGCCTCGGATGTCCACGCGCACACAGGCGTAGCCGTGCCCGGCCAGATAGGGGTGGTGCACGGAGTCCCGGACCGAGGTCAGATCGCGGTGCCGGTACGGGATGTACTCCAGGATCGCCGGGACGGGCTCGCCGTCCGAAGCGACCGGCCGCCAGATCCGGGCCGACAGCCGGACACCGTCGGAGACCGGGATCCAGACGTGGTCCTCCTCGGTGATCTCGTACGGCAGCGAAGCCACCGTCCGCATGGGCTATCCCTCCTCGAAGTCGAACCGCAGCGCCTCGGTGCACCGGCGGTACTTGCTCTCCATCTCCCGTTCGGTCTGCGCCGCGACGAAGATGTGCGCGAGTTCGTAGCTGTAGCTGTCCTGTTCGGGCAGGTCGGAGAGCCGTAGCCCCTTCTCCGCCACCAGTTCGATCTTCACCCCGGGGATCTCCGTCTCCAGGTCCGCGATCTCACCCCGTGTGGGCACCCGCGTGACCAGCCCGTCACGGAACCGGCGGTGGTACCACTTGCCCGCGATCCGGTAGTCGCCCTTGTTCCGCCGCCTTCCGGGATCCTGGCCGAGGCCCAGCTGGACCATGATCTGGTGGTTCGCCACCCCGTCCACGTACTCGAACAGCTCCGCGTGGGACTGCGAATGCCGCGGATTGATCTCCAGCAGGCAGGCCTGCCCGGATTCGGGATGGCAGAAGAACTCGATGCTGAACGTGGCGTTGTCGAAACCGATCTGCTCCATCACACGGACGGAGATCTCCTTCATCCGCTCGACGGCGTCCTCGGGCAGCTGCGACGGGTACTGATGCCGCAGGAAGGACGCCGAGTCGGGGTAGTTGATCGAATCGAGAACACCGTAGACCGTGACTTGTCCTTTGTAGACATATCCTTCGGTAGCGGCCTGCACACCGTTGAGCTCTCCCTCCGCGAGGCACGCCGCTCCCCCGGCCTCGGCCACCTCGGCGGGAAGCTCGACCTTGCCGAGAACGCGTTCGAAGGGTTTGCCTACCCTGTCGACACCTGCCCGGATCTCGGCGACGGCCTTGTCGAACTCGTCGTCGTCGGCGACGTGGAAGGCCAGCTCCGAGGAGAACGACTTCACCGGCTTGAGCCACATGGGGTAATCGACGCCCTCGGGCGGCCTGGGGTCGTCCTGGTCCAGGTCGACGATGCCGAACGACGGGACCTCGTCGATCACCTTCGACTGTTCGAGGCGGCTCCAGTACTTGTGCTCGCACTTCAGTACGGCCTCGAGCGAAACACCAGGGAGGCCGTACTTTTCGCACAGCATGGCGACCATCGTCGAGGACGGGAAGTCCCAATAACTGACGATCGCGTCGATCGGCCCGGTGAAGGCGTCCAATCGCGACTCGGCCTTCTTCACGAGTTCCACGATCGGGATCTCGCCGTGCTGGAGTTCCTCCGGTGACAGCAAGCCATGGAAGCGATACCGGCCGGCACCGGGAAGCCGTCTCAGCAGTTCCTCGTTGGCGTCGTCGAGACCGATGACGAAGATGTTCTTTTCCGCTGGGGGCCTGGAGGATGTGGTCATAGGCCAGTGCTACCCGGTCGAGTGCTCCCGAAAACCAGGACCGCCCTGGTTTGCCCGCCTCACCCCGAGGGAATCCGGCCGTCATGACGGAGTTGCCCGGAACGCGTTCATTGTGGCTCGACACGGCTCCCGCTCCCGATCGCACCGGCACGCCGTTGCCATCGGAGGTCGACGTCGCCGTACTCGGCGGCGGTATCGCCGGGCTCACCGCGGCGTACCGGCTGGCGAGGGCCGGGCGCTCGGTCCTGGTCCTGGAGGCCGGCCGCCTCGCGGCGGGGGTCTCCGGGCACACCACGGCGAAGGTCAGCACCCAGCACGGGCTCAAGTACGCCACGCTGGCCAAGACCAAGGGCGCCGAAGCCGCCGCGATGTACGCCTCCACACAGGCGGGCGCCCTGGACTGGATCGCCGCGGCCACGGCCGAACTCGACATCGACTGCGGTTTCACCCGCGCCGACAGCTTCGTCTACACGACCAGGCCCGAAACCGTCGAAAGCCTCGAACGTGAGGCGGAAGCCGCCGCCGAGGCCGGTCTCCCGGCCACCTATGTCACCGAGGTCGACCTCGACGTGCCCGCGGTCGGCGCGGTGAAGTTCGCGTCGCAGGCGCATTTCCACCCACGCCGCTGGCTGCTCGCCCTGGCAGGCGAGATCGAACGCCTGGGCGGGACGATCGTCGAGGGCGTACGCGCGGAAGGCGTCGACGAACTCGGCGGCACCAAGGTGCGTACCAGTTCCGGTGAGGTGCGGGCGAGTGAGGTCGTGGTGGCGACCCACTACCCCGTGTTCGACCGCGGCCTGTTCTTCGCCCGGCTCGACCCGGTCCGCGATCTGGTGGTCGCCGGGCCGGTCGAAGGCAACCGCCCGCCGGAGGGGATGTACCTGGACGCCGACACCCACCACTCCGTGCGGAGCTACCACAAGGACGGCGTCCCGTACGCGGTCGTGGGCGGCGAGCACTACCGCGTCGGCGACTCCGTCGACGTCGAGAGCCGCTACGAACGGCTGGCCGCCTGGGCGAGCGGGCACGCGGCCGTGCACCGGGTCACCCACCGGTGGTCCGCCCATGATCTGTCCACTTTGGACTCCGTGCCGTACGTCGGGCGCTACCACCCGGCGAGCCGTCACCTGTGGGTCGCCACCGGCTTCGGTCAGTGGGGTATGACCGGCGGCACCGCTGCCGGGCTGCTGCTCGCGGATCTCCTCACCGGACGGGAGAACCCGTCGGCCGGCCTGTACGACCCGAACCGCTTCGACCTGCGGTCCGCGATCTCGACCGTGGAGAACAACGCCACGGTCGCGAAGTTCCTGGTGGGCGACCACCTCAGCGCGCTGCGCAAGCCCGCCGCCTTGGACGAACTCGCGCCCGGCGAGGCCAAGGTGACCCGTGACGGCGGCGAACTCGTCGCCGCCTACCGCGATCCGGGCGGTGAACTGCACGCCGTCGGCGCCCACTGCACCCATCTGGGCTGTCTCGTCGCGTTCAACAACGCGGAAAAGACCTGGGACTGCCCTTGCCACGGTTCGCGGTTCGGTCTGGACGGGTCGGTGATCCAGGGTCCGGCCGTGCGCGCGCTGCCGAAGAAGCGGGAGCCACGATGACAGGGATCGGCATCGAAGAGGAGTTCCTGCTGGTCGATCCCAGGACCGGGGTGAGCTGTCCCCGGGCCGAGGCGGTGCTCGAACGGCATCGGATCTGCTGTCCGCTGCCGGACGGTGCCGCGGTCCACCGGGAACTGCGCCCGACGCAGGTCGAGGCCGCCACCGGCGTCTGCGAGACCGCCGACGAGCTGTACGAACACCTGACCGCGGGACGCCGTACGCTCGCCGAAGCGGCGGCGGGCGAGGACTGCGCCATCCTGGCCTCCGGCAGTCCCCTGCGTCCCTCACCCGATCGCGACTACGGCACGGACGACCGGTTCGGCAAGGTCGACGCCCTGTACGCCGGTGTCGTCAAGGCGTACGAGGCCTGTGGCTGTCACGTGCACGTGGGCGTGCCCGACCGGGAAACCGCGGTCGCCGTCGTGAACCACCTGGGCGAGTGGCTGCCCACGTTGCTGGCGTTGTCGGGGAACTCGCCGTTCGAAGGCGGCCGCGACACCGGCTACGAGAGCTGGCGGATGGTGGAGCAGAGCCGTTTTCCCGGCTCGGGCGTCGCACCGTACTTCGTGGACGCCGCCGCGTACGAGGAGCAGGTCGGGAAGCTGGTGGACTGCGGGGCCCTGGTGGACGAGAACCAGACCTTCTGGCTCGCGCGGCCGTCCGCGCGGTGGCCGACGGTCGAGGTCCGCGCCGCCGACACCGCGTCCACCGTGGACGAAGCCGTCCTGCAGGGACTGCTGACCCGCGCGCTGGTGCGCACCGCCCTCACCGAGCTTGACCACGGGGTGGAGGCCACGCCGCTGGATCCGCAGATCGCCGCCGCCGCGGTGTGGTCGGCCGCGCGTCACGGTCTTTTGGGGCCGGCCGTCGACCCGGTGGCGGGGAAGCCGGTCCCGGTGGGTGACCGCGTCGCCGCGTTGCTGGCGCACACCAAGCAGGCACTGGAGGACACCGGTGACGCGGACCTCGTCCGTACCCTTCTCGGACGGCTGGAACGGGAGGGCACCGGCGCCGAACGGCAGCGCCGGGCCGCCGCCGACGGAGAGGTCGCGGTGTTGCGGATGCTGACCGAAGAGACGGTTCCGCACGCCTAGACCGGGTACTCCCGGACCATGACGACGATCGACCGAGAGGTGGCCGCGAGGCTGCCCGAGATCCGCGGCCCGCTCTCGGCCGCCGTGGTGGACACACTGGCAGGCGGGCGCCGGGACGATTTCGACCTCGAAGTGGCGACCGGCGCCGACCCGTTCGGTGAAGATCTGCAGCTGGCGTTGCACGTCTGCTACGAGCTGCACTACCAAGGCTTCGACGGTGTCGACTCCGAATGGGAATGGGACCCCCGCCTGCTCGGTTTCCGCTCCGTTCTGGAGCACGTGTTCCTCGACGGCATCCGCGCCGCCGTGCCCGGCGGCGACGACGTCGGCGGGCTGCTGGACGAGTTGCTCGTCGAACCGGTCGAGGGTGGCGGCGTTTCCCACTTCCTGCGCGACCAGGGCGAACGGTGGCACGTCGAGGAGTATTTCGCGCATCGGTCGATCTACCACCTCAAGGAGGCAGATCCCCACGCGTGGGTGATCCCGCGGCTGCGGGGAAGGGCCAAGACGGCGCTGGTCGCCGTGGAGTTCGACGAGTTCGGCGGCGGGCGGGCCGATCAGGCGCATTCCCGCCTGTTCGCGGATCTGCTGACCGCGGCGGGCCTGTCGGCCGGCTACCTCGCCTACCTCGACCACGTCCCCGCGTGCATGCTCGCGACGGTGAACATGATGTCGCTGTTCGGCCTGCACCGGAGCCTGCGCGGCGCGCTCGTCGGGCACTTCGCGGCCGCCGAGATCACCACCGCGCCCGCTGCCCGGCGGATGGACCAGGCGCTGGAACGCCTCGGCGGGGCCCCGGAATGCCGGTACTTCTACACCGAGCACATCGAGGCCGACGCGGTGCACGAACAGGTACTGCGGCACGACGTCGTCGGCGATCTGCTCGAACGGGAACCGGACCTGGCGGCGGACATCGCGCTGGGCATCCAGGCCACCGACCTGCTGGAGAACCGGCTGACCGAGCACCTGCTGGGCGCCTGGTCGGCCGGGGAGAGCTCACTCCTGAGGCCGCTGCACCCCTTGCCGTGAGCGGCGGCGGTGGCTCGTGTCGCAGAACGGGTAACGCTTGCTGCGGCGGCAGGCGCAGAGAGCGACCACGAAGCGATCCGAAGTCACCGTTTCGCCGTCGTCGGTGACGACCTCGACCGGCCCCTCCACCAGGAGGGGCCCGCCGGGTTCGATCCGGACCTTGGTCTCACGACCGGTCGGCACGGATCACCACCAGTTCCTCGTGCCGTTGTTCGGCCGCGATCAGGCCCGCCGCTTCGAGGAAGGCCGCCCGTGCCCTCATGACGGGGCCGAAGGGGATCGATCGGGTGGCGACCACCGCCGGGGTCATTCCCGCCGCCCGCAACCGCTCCAGCGACTTGCCGGGGCCGGAGACCGCGGAGTGGACCATCATCAGGTACCCGCCCGGCGCCACCAGCGACGACGCCTGGGCACAGACCTGGTCGAGCACGATCCTGCCGTCCGGGCCCGCGTCCCAGGCCCGGGCGGCTCCGGCCGCGGGCACCGGGGAGGGCACGTAAGGCGGGTTCGCCAGCACGACGTCGAACGGGCCGCCACGAGCCGCTTCGGCCAAGCCGCCACGAAGCGGCCGGACCGGGAGCCGGCGCAGCCGCGAATTGACCCAGACCGCGGCCAGTGCCCGGCGGGAGATGTCCACCGCGGTCACCGATCCCGCGCCGTGCGCCGCGGCCGCCAGCGCGAGGGCGCCGGTCCCGGTGCAGAGGTCGAGAACTCTCGCTCCGGCGGGCATTCCTGACGCGCTCAACGCGCTCGCCAGCAACCAGGTGTCGTGTTGCGGGCGATACACCCCCGGCGGCCGCAGCAGCCGAGGCCGCGCCGGGGCGAGTGGTATCGCTGCTGCCTGGGAGATCGCGGTCATGTTCCCTCCGGTTCGCCGTAGTTGCTCCCGGCTACCCCTGCCGTGCGGCGCGAAACGTCCACAGTGGCCCGCCGATTGTTCCGCGTGAGCAGGGTTGGACGCGCTCGGAAGGGGTAGCCGCAGGGAGAAGCGACCGAAGGAGGGAACAGATGGCCAATCCGGCCAAACCGCTCGCGGTCGTCACCGGAGCGTCCAGCGGGATCGGGTTCGAACTGGCGAAGCAGTTCGCCGGGCACGGATACGATCTGGTGATCGCCGCCGAGGACGACGAACTCATCCCGGCCGCCCGCGCCCTGCAGGACCAAGGCGCCGGCGTGGACGCCGTACGAGTGGATCTCAGCGCGTACGAGGGCGTCGAAGAACTCGTCGACCGGGTGGCGGCGACCGGCCGCCCGGTCGACTCCCTGGCGGTCAACGCCGGGGTGGGCGTCGGCGGCGCGGTGCTCGACAGCGCCCTGCGTGACCAGCTTCGGGTGGTGAACCTCAACATCACTTCGGCGGTCCACCTGACCCATCGGCTGACGAAGCCCATGGCGGAGAGGAAGGCGGGTCGCGTGCTGTTCACCTCGTCCATCGCCGCCACCGCGCCCGGTCCCTATCACGCCGTTTACGCGGCATCGAAGGCGTTCCTGCAGTCGTTCTCCGAAGGACTTCGAACCGAATTGAAGGACTCCGGAGTGACGGTGACGGCGTTGCTGCCGGGCCCGACGGACACCGAGTTCTTCGACCGGGCGGGCATGCGGGACACCAAGATCGGCTCGGGTCCGAAGGACGACCCCGCCGACGTCGCACGGGAAGGATTCGAGGCGCTCATGCAGGGTGACGACAAGGTGGTCGCCGGTTCCGCCAAGAACAAGGTGCAGACCGCGGCCTCCCGCGTGCTGCCGGACAAGGCCAAGGCCGCCCAGATGGCGAAGATGGCCGAACCCGGCGGCGGGAAACGGGACGAGGAAGAACGCGAAGAGGTCCGTGGGGAGCAGGGCACGTCGTCCGGCGACCCGCACGACGACACCGACCCCCAATCCGGTTGAGGCATCGCGTGGCACTTCCCCGGCCGTCCGCCGGGGGAGTTTCACGTCGTCTCCAGGGGGTATCCGACGGGCTTGCGGCGAAACGGAGGCGTTTCCGATGAAACTGCGTACGACAGGCTTCCTTCTGCGACCGGTGGTGTTCGTCATCGCACTGGTCCATCTCGTCTTGGGTGTGCTCGGCTTCTTCTTCCTCCCCGAGGCGAACCAGGTCGGCGAGAACACGTTGTGGATCTTCAGCGCGACCGGAATGCTCGACGTCATCCGTACCGTGATCGGCGTTCTGGGCCTGGTCGCGGTCTTCAAACCGTCCGCGATCGCGGCCTACTGCTGGCTGGCTTTCGTGGCATTCGCGGGATTGACCGCATTCGGCGCGCTCTCCGCGGGGACCGATTCCTCCGGGGACGCGGTCAATCTCAACTGGGCCGACAACGTCCTCCACGCGCTGACCTCCCTCGCGGCGCTCGCGGTGGGCATCGCGGCCACCCGCCTTTCCCAGCGAAACCAAAGTAAGGCAAGGGAAAACGTTTAGTTCGTCCACAACGGGCAACTTGGCGGATATGACGAAAACGGCCCCGCTCCGGATCCTCCTGTGGCACGTCCACGGTTCCTGGACCGAGTCCTTCGTCCGGGGTGGCCATCACTGCCTCCTGCCGTTGCTGGCCGAAGGCGGGCCGTGGGGACGCGGGCTCAGTGGACGCGATTGGCCCTCCGCCGAAGAGGTCCCGGTCGACGACCTGAAGGACCTCGACGTCGACGTCGTGATCCTCCAGCGGCCAGAGGAGATCCAGCTGGCCGCGCGGTGGCTGCGCCGCCGCCCCGGCAAGGAAGTGCCCGCCGTCTACGTCGAACACAACACTCCCCGGGAGCACGCGGCCACCACCCGGCATCCGCTGGCCGATCGGGACGACATCCCGCTGGTCCACGTGACCCATTTCAACGAACTGATGTGGGACTCGGGTCTCGCGCCCACGGTGATAGTTCCGCACGGGATCCCCGATCCGGGTGAGCGTTACACCGGGGAAGTGCCCCACGGAGCGGCGCTGATCAACGAGCCGGCGCGACGAGGCCGGATCACCGGAACCGATCTGCTGCCCGCTTTCGCGGAGATCGCGCCGGTCGACGTGTACGGGATCGGCAGCGAGGAGCTCGAAGGCCGCCATCCCGCGGTACATCCCGGCGGCGACCTGCCCAGCCGGGAACTGCACACCGAGGTCGCCCGGCGCCGCGTCTACCTGCACACCGCTCGGTGGACGTCGCTGGGACTGTCGTTGCTCGAAGCGATGCATCTCGGCATGCCGGTCGTGGCACTGGCGACCACCGAAGCGGTACTCGCGGTCCCTCCCGACGCCGGTGCCGTCTCGACGGACATCAAGGCGCTGGCGAAGGCCTACCGCGAATTGATCCATGAACCCGATTTCGCCGTACTGGCAGGGAAATCAGCTCGCGAGTTCGCGTTGAGCCACTACGGGCTCGAGGCGTTCCTCGAACGCTGGGACGCCCTGCTGGCCGAGGTGACCGCTTGATTCCGCCGGAGGCGGAGGGAAGGAGCCCGATGAGGATCGCGATGGTTTCCGAGCACGCCAGCCCGCTCGCCGCCCTCGGTGGAGCCGACGCCGGAGGTCAGAATGTCCACGTCGCCGAGCTCTCCGCCGCGCTGAGCAGGCAGGGACACGACGTCACCGTCTACACGCGTCGCGAGAACCGGCGAACCCCCGCGACGGTCGAAACGCCGGACGGCTACCGCGTCGTCCACGTTCCGGCGGGCCCTGCGAGAAAGCTGCCGAAGGACGAACTGCTGCCTTATATGGGAGAGTTCGGCCGGGTGCTGCGGTCACGCTGGGCCAAGAAGCGGCCGGACGTCGTCCACGCGCACTTCTGGATGTCCGGCCTGGCTTCGATCCTCGCGGCGAAGGATCTCGGCATCCCGGTGACCCAGACCTTTCACGCACTGGGCGTCGTGAAACGGCGCTATCAGGGCAAGAACGACACGAGCCCGCCCGACCGGATCCGGCTCGAGCGGATGATCGCCAAACAAGCCGACCGGGTGATCGCGACGTGCTCGGACGAGGTCTTCGAACTCGTGCGGATGGGCCTGCCGCGGTCACGCGCTTCCGTCGTCCCTTGTGGAGTGGACCTGGCGCGGTTCACCCCGGACGGCGAGTGCGCTCCCCGCACGGCTCCACATCGGATCGTCAGCGTCGGCAGGCTGGTGCCGCGCAAGGGTTTCGACCTCGCCATCGGCGCACTGTCCTCGCTGCCGGACACGGAACTGGTCATCGCGGGCGGCCCGGATGCGGGTCCGCTCGCCCAGGCGCCGGAGGTGCGGCGGCTGCGGGAGATCGCCGACCGGGCAGGCGTCGGCGACCGCGTGCGCCTGCCGGGACTGGTGTCCCGCGAAGACATGCCCGCGCTCCTGCGCTCCGCCGACGCGGTGGTCTGCACGCCTTGGTACGAACCGTTCGGCATCGTGCCGCTGGAGGCGATGGCCTGCGGTGTCCCGGTCGTGGCGAGCGCTGTGGGCGGGCTGACCGACACCGTCGTCGACGGCGTCACAGGATTGCTCGTTCCGCCGCGCAGCCCGAAGGAGCTGGCGGGAGCGCTGCGGCGGCTTCTCGGCGACGCTTCGGCGTGCGAGTCGTTCGGGATCGCCGGCGCAGACCGGGTGCGGGCGCGCTACTCGTGGGACCGGGTGGCCTCGGATTGCTCGCGCGCTTATGGACGCGTCCTGAGCGGGGACACGGAAATGGCGGTAGCCGCTTCACCTTCCTGACAGCCAATGTCCGTGAAGGCCCCTTTCCGAGTACATGAAGGCCCCCATCCTCGCGCCTGGCGCAAGGATGGGGGCCTTCATGTACTGCAAGGCGACTGTGGCGGGCGTACGTCTCACCCCACGTACCGCCGCGCGACCGAGTTCCGCTGCGACTCCTCCAGCAGCACCAGACCGCGTTCCACTCCCGCCGGGACCACCGCGCGTTCCCGCAGCACCCACGGGATCCCCCGCACCGCTTCCGCCACCGCCGCGAACGTCGCCCGGTCGAAGGGAGCCGAACGCAGCACCGCGACCATCCGGCGCAGGACGCTGCCGAGCGGACGCCGCAGCCACAACGTCCACAGGGTGTTGCGGATGCCGAGCTGACGGCGCCGCCGCGGGTCGCGGACGGCCGAAGGAGCGTGGTGGATCACCATCTCCTCGTCCCAGCACATCCACCAGCCCTTGGTCGCGAGGTCGAGGGCGAACAGCTCCTCCTCTCCCCCGAGCCACATCCGGTCGGAGAACCCGCCGACGTCGTGGAACGCGCGGACACGGACGGCCGACAGTCCCGCCATGACGCCCAGCAGCGCCGGGCCGGGCAGCCAGTCCGGGCCGGGGACCGGGGAATGCCGCAGTTCCGGGGTGATCGGGTCCTCGGTCAACGCCGGTTCCACCAGGCAACGTCCGGTCACCACGCCCAGTCCGGGATACGCGTCGAGCCGGTCGGCGGCGCGCCGCAGTGATCCCGGCTGCCATCGGGTGTCGTCGTCGCAAAAAGCCACATACGGCGTTTCCACTTCGCGGACCGCGACGTTGCGCGCGACGGCGCCGAGGTTCCGCGGCGAACGGATCACCCGGACCGACGGGAACCGTCCTTCGACGGCGTCGGCGGTGCCGTCGGTGGAAGCGTTGTCCACCACCACGATCGGCGCCGCGTCGGGCAGGGCGGTCATGGAAGCGAGCGTCTCCAGCAGCTGCGCACACCGGTTGTGCGTGATCACCACGACCGTGATCCGGTCCTTCACTTCATCCTCCATGGGCGTGTTCCAGGACGCGGATCCGGCGTTCCACCGGAGCGGGCAGCGGTTGCCTGTCGGCGAGCGCCCATGGCAGCCTCCGGAGCACCCCGGCGAGCGCGCCGAGCACGCGCGGTTCCCGTGGAACCCTGGCCAGCACCCGGAACCCTTCGGCGAGGCATCGGCGCACCGGCCGTCTCATCACCGTGATCAGTATCCGGTTGCGGAGTTCGGCGCGCTCGCGCCAGGAAGACGACGGCCGCAACGCTGATGGGTGGTGGTGCGCCCGCACCTTCTCCGCGTAACACAGCCACCAGCCGCGTGCCGCCAGGTCGTAGGACAGCAGTTTCTCCTCGGCACCGAAATGCAGCAGGGGATGGAAACCCGCGGCCTGCAGATAGGCGGTCCGCCGGACGACCGCTGAGCAGGCGAGGAAACCGAGCACCGCCGGCCCGGGAAGCCCGCCGGGCCTGCCGAGCGGGCTGCCTGCCATCAACGGGACGACCGGGTCCTCGCGTTCTTCTTCCCCCACCAGGGTTTTCGCGGCCACCAACCCGATGTCGTCGTGGGCGTCGAGGATGCGTTCGGCTTCGGCGAGCGCGTCGTCGGCCCACCAGGAATCGTCGTCGCTGAAGGCGACGTACGGCGTCCGAGCCACCGCGACGCCGAGATTCCGGGCCGCCACACCGATGTTGCGCGGCAATCGGATCACGCGGACACCGGGGAACGCGGCGGCCCTGGCCGCCGTACCGTCGGACGAGCCGTTGTCCACCACCACGATCGGCGGTGGCGGCCGCAGCGCCGTCAGCTCCCGCAACGTCCGTTCCAGTTCCGGTGCCCGATCGCGGGTGGCGATCACCACCGTCGTCTTGGTCCTCTTCATCGCACCGGCCTGGTTTTGAGCGCCTTCACCATGTCCCGCACGAGCCCGTTGTCGGCAGGCAGCGCGCGGAGCGCGGCCACCGCCCGGCCCTGCACCGAGGAACACCATCGCCACCAGGAGTCGAGCACGTCCTGATCGCCTGCCTCCGAGGCCGGGACGAGCGCGGGCCAGCCGAGCGCGTCGGCCTGGGCGGTGACCTTGCCGCCGCCCTCGACCGGGTCGATGGCCAGAGCGGGCACCCCCGCCTGGAGAGCCAGCACAAGTCCGTGCAGGCGCGTCGTGATCACGACATCCAGATGCGACAGGATCGACGTGAACTGGTCCGGTGTCTCGCATCGTTCCCAGTCCGACGACGCCAGCCGGGTGTCGAGCGGCACCCTCGCGCAGTCCACCCCGGCGATCCATTCCTTCACCGAGGCGTGCACCTCCGCATGACGGCCGGAGTCGCTGTACTCTCGTTGCGGCGACGCCAGGATCACCCCTGTCACCAGTACCTCGTCGGTCGGCACGCCGAGGGACAGATCCGGTGTGCCGACTCCGTCGTGGTCCCGCGCGAACACCTGGTCGAAGCCCTTGACCGTGTCATCCTCCGGATCGATCACCGAGACCCCGACCGCGATCCGACGGCAATGGGCGAACCTCCGGTGCACCTCCCGCACCTGCCGGCCGTGCGCGGGCCCGCAGACGAACACCACGTGGCTGTACCTTGCCGGATCCACCTCTTCGTAATTCACGTCACCCGGCCGGTAAACCGGGCTCCACGCCAGGTCGTGCGGCAGCCCCATGGCGGACAGCGCCTCGTCGATCCTGCGCATACTGAGAACGTCCCCTGCCGTCGCCTCGCCGTGACGAAAGCTCGCCCAGCCGATCACCAATGCACGCATATCCGAGGCTTACCCGGCATCTCCGGATTCACACGGTTTTTCCGGCTCTCGCAGCGGGTAGCCGGTCCCCATGAACAGAGCGCTGGTGACCGGGGGCGCGGGTTTCGTCGGCTCGCATCTGTGCGAACGGCTGCTGGATGCCGGTACGGAGGTGGTCGCGGCCGACAATTTCGCCACCGCCGTCACGGCCAATGTGGCACACCTCCTCGACCGTCCGGGTTTCCGGCTTCTTTCGCGTGACGTCACCGCGCCGATGAGCGCGCCGGGCCCGTTCGACGTCGTCTTCCACCTGGCGTCCGCCGCCTCGCCCCGCGACTACTTCCGTCTTCCGCTGGAGACGTTGCGCGCGGGCTCGTACGGCACCGAACGGGCGCTGGACCTCGCCGAACGGGACGGCGCCCGTTTCGTCCTCGCGTCGACGAGCGAAATCTACGGCGATCCCCAAGAGCACCCGCAGCGTGAGGAGTACTGGGGCCACGTGAACCCGATCGGACCGCGCAGCGTCTACGACGAGGCCAAGCGGTACGCCGAAGCCCTCACTTCGGCGATGCGCCGGGAGCGGGACGTGAACACCGGCATAGCACGGATCTTCAACACCTACGGCCCGCGCATGCGCCCCGACGACGGTCGCATGATCCCGACGTTCATCGGCCAGGCGCTGGCGGGCGAACCGCTCACCGTGACCGGCACCGGCGACCAGACCCGTTCCCTCTGCTACGTCGACGACACCGTCCGCGGCCTGATCGCGCTGGCCGCCTCCGACATGCCCGGCCCGGTGAACCTCGGCAACCCCCACGAACTCACCGTGCTGCGGATCGCGGAGGAGATTTTGACCGTCACGGGCAGCACGTCCCGGATCGAGCACGTCGAAGCCGCCGTCGACGATCCGGCCCGCCGATGCCCGGACATCTCCCGCGCCCGCCGTGAACTCGGCTGGGCCCCGGAGATCCCGCTGACGGAAGGACTTCCGCGCACCGTCGCCTGGTTCGCGCGGCAGCGGTCCGCATCCCACCCGGCCGCCGGCTCCTGAGCCGGTGGCCGATCAAGCACGGGCAGGCGAGTACGGGTCCGTGGCGTGTCTGTGAAGGCCTCCTTCACGGACTCTGGGTCCCTCAAGGAGGCCTTCACGGAATCGGCGATCGCCACGTTCGCCCCACATGCACCACCAGTCACAGCGGCCGCGCGTGAAGGCCTCCTTCACGCGGCGCAGCCGAGGAAACTCGACCTTCACACCTGGTCGAGTACATGAAGGCCCTCTTACTAGCGCTAGGCGCAAGAAAGGGGGCCTTCATGTACCTCAGGCGAGCGAGGGCGCTGGGACCGAGTCGGCCAGGTGGTCGTGAGTGGTAAATGACGTTCTAACGCGACTTACCACTCACGACCACCTCGACCTGCGTATCCCGGCTGGTTTCGCTATCAGGACACGCCTCGATTGCCTTGCCCCCTCAATAGAACGACCCAGAACACTCACGAGCCACCGGAGCCGCACAGCGGAATCCCACCCGTGAATCCACCGAGAGACGCTTCGCTCAGTAGCGACGTCCTGGGCTTTTCCGCCGCATCGTTTATCCCCGACTGCACCGGGTAGCGCTATGGGAGTAGGCGCGGGTCACGGCCCGCATCCCCGACCGGAGAGGTGGCCCGGTGCGCATTCTCGGTGTCAACGCCGTCTTCCATGACCCGGCCGCGGCCCTTGTCGTCGACGGCGAGATCGTGGCGGCGGCGGAGGAAGAACGGTTCAGCCGTCGCAAGCACGGCAAGCGGCCGGTGCCGTTCTCCGCTTGGGAGCAACCGGCCGAGGCCGCCGCGTGGTGCCTGGCCGAGGCGGGGATCTCCGCGCATGATCTCGACGCTGTCGGCTATTCGTACGACCCCGCGCTCGTCGAACCGGGTCTGGCGGGACACGACGGGAAGAACGAATGTCTCCGCACCGATTTCGCCCGCCGGGCTCCCGCTTTCCTCAAAGCGGCCTTGCCGGGGCTGGATCCCGCGATCGTCCGGTTCGTCCGGCACCACGTCGCACACGCCGCCTCGGCCGCGCTCGCCGCGCCGTTCGGGGATTGCGCGGTACTGGTCGCCGACGGCCGCGGCGAGAGTACGTCCTATCTCGCCGGCGAGTACCGCGACGGCAAGTTCGAGGAGCTGGCCGAGCAACGGCTCCCCCATTCGCTCGGGCTGATGTACGAGGACCTGACCGAGCACCTCGGGTTCGCCCGGTCCAGCGACGAGTACAAGGTGATGGCGCTGGCCTCTTACGGGAAACCCCGGTTCCTCGATCGGATAGCCGAAAGCGTGCACACCAACGGGATGGGGTTCCGCACCGACGAGATCGACTGGTCGTCGTTCGCGCCCGCCGTCGAGCCGGGACAGGAACCGGGGCAGGTCCACGCCGACCTGACCGCGAGTGTGCAGCGATGTCTGGAGGACGTGCTGCTCGAACTGGCGGCCGGACTCCACGAGCACACCGGGCACACCGACCTCGCGCTGGCGGGCGGGATCGCGCTCAACTGCGTCGCCAACACCCGGCTCCACGCCGAGGGACCGTTCGACCGGATCTGGGTCCAGCCCGCCGCCGGTGACGCCGGCACCGCGCTCGGCGCGGCCTTGGAACTCGCCGCCGAATTCGGCGAACGCGGCGGCCCGATGACCGGCGCGGATCTCGGCCGAGGCTGGACGGACGACCAGCTGGAGAACGCGCTCCGGACCGCGAACGTGCGCTACGAACGCCCGGACGACGTCGCCGAGGCCGTCGCCGAAGCACTGGCCGAAGACCGGATCGTGGCCTGGTTCCAGGGCCGGTCCGAGTTCGGTCCGCGCGCGCTCGGGCACCGGTCACTGCTGGCGCATCCCGGACACGAGGCCAATCTGGAACGGCTGAACGACGTCAAGGGCCGCGAACAGTTCCGTCCGGTCGCCCCGATGGTGCTCGCCGAACGCGCGGGCGAGATCTTCTCCCGCGGCCCGCTTCCCAGTCCGTACATGCTTTTCGTGCACGACGTGGCGCAAGAGTGGAGGGATCGCATCCCCGCCGTCACCCACGTCGACGGCACCGCCCGGGTGCAGACCGTCGACGCGGGCGAGGAACCGCTCGTGGCGCGGATGCTCGGCGCGTTCGAACGGCGTACCGGCGTACCCGCCGTGGTCAACACCAGCCTCAACACCGCGGGCAGGCCGATGGTCGATTCACCCCGGGACGCGCTGGAGTGCTTCGGTTCGGCCCCCATCGACCTGCTCGCCCTCGGACCTTTCGTGGTCCGCCGTCCCTGACCTTTGGAGGTGTGTCGTGATCGAAGAACACTTCGCAGCGTTGAGCGAGGCCGCCGGGAAATCCGTTTCCTGGTCGCCGAAGATCCGTGACTGGGGTGACCAGCTGGCCGCTGTGCTGACCGCGGGCGGGCGGCTGCTCGCGTGCGGCAACGGCGGGAGCGCCGCCGAAGCACAGCACCTCACCGGGGAGCTGGTGGGCCGGTTCCGCAACGACCGGCAGCCCTTCTCGGCGATCGCCCTGCACGCGGACACCTCCGCCGTGACGGCCATCGTCAACGACTACGGCGAACACGAGGTGTTCGCCCGGCAGGTGCGCGCGCACGGCCGCCCCGGTGACCTCCTCGTCTGCCTTTCGACCAGCGGGGGAAGCCAGAACGTCGTCACGGCCGCGAAGGCCGCACACGAACTCGGCATCACCACCTGGGCGATCACCGGCCCTTCCCCCAATCCGCTCGCCGCGCTGTGCTCGGACGCGATCCCGGTGGAGGCGCCGTCGATGGCCACCGTGCAGGAGGTCCACCTCGCGCTGGTGCACGCCCTGTGCACCGCGTTCGACGACGCGCTCGGGGTGCCCACATGAGGCCGCTGGTCGTGCTGGGCGACGCCCTGCTGGACATCGACGTCGACGGCACCTCGGACCGGCTCTGCCCGGACGCCCCGGTCCCCGTGGTCGACCTCGCCCGCGAATGGCGGCGGCCGGGCGGCGCCGGGCTGGCCGCGTTGCTCGCGGCGCGGTCCACCGCCGAGGTCGTCCTCGTCACCCCGCTGGGTGGCGATCAGGCGGGACGGACCCTGACCGGGCTGCTGGAACGCGAGGTCCGGGTGGTGCCGATGCCGTTGCGCGGCACCACCGTCACCAAGAAGCGCGTTCGCGCCGCGGGACAGTCACTGGTCCGTCTCGACAGCGGCGACGGCAGGGCGGAGTTCTCGCCGCTCACCTCCGGCGTCCGGGAAGCGCTGCGCTCGGCGGGCGCGATCCTCGTCGCCGACTACGGTCGCGGCGTCACCGGTCATCCGGAGATCCGCGCGCTGCTCGCCGAACTGGCCGGCACGATCCCGATCGTCTGGGATCCGCATCCCCGCGGGAGCGAGCCCGTCGCGGGAGTCCGGTTGGCCACGCCGAATCTCGCCGAAGCCGAGCAGGTCACCGAAACCCGCGCCGACGCCGAGGACCTGGCGAAACAAGTACACGCGCTCTGGAAGGCCGACGCGGTCAGCGTCACCACGGGCTCGCACGGCGCGGTGCTGACCGAGGGTGGCTCGTGCACGACGTTCCGGCCGCCGTCGGGTGTCGTGGCCAAGGACACTTGCGGCGCGGGTGACCGCTTCGCGTCCGCGGTCGCCGCCGCGCTGCTCGACGGGGCCTCCACCGCCGACGCCGTGGCCGCCGGAGTCGAGACGGCGGCCCGGTTCGTCGCGACCGGTGGCGCCGCCACTTTGTCCACTGTGGACAACGAACCCGAACCGGAGACCGCCCACCACGGTGCTTCGGCGTTCGACGTGGCCGCGCGGATCCGCGCGCGAGGCGGCAGACTCGTCGCCACCGGTGGCTGCTTCGACCTGCTGCACCCCGGTCACGCCAGTCTGCTGCGGCAGGCGCGTTCCTTGGGCGACGCGCTCGTCGTCTGCCTCAATTCCGACGCCTCGGTGCGCGGCCTGAAAGGACCGGGACGGCCGATCGTGACCGCCCGCGACCGCGCCAGGCTGCTCACCGAACTCACTTCGGTCGACGCCGTCGTGGTGTTCGACGAACCCGATCCCGCCGCTCTGCTCGACCGCCTGCGACCGGACGTCTGGGTCAAGGGCGGCGACTACGCGGACACGGAACTCCCCGAAAGCGCCGTGGTGCGCGGGCACGGCGGCGAGATCGTCCTGATCCCGACCATCCGCGGCTATTCCACCTCCCGGCTGGTGGCCGCGGCGGAAGGAGCATGATGCGTCCTCTCGGCAACATCCTGATCACCGGCGGCGCCTCCGGACTCGGCGCCGCGACAGCCGAAGCCGTCCGCGAGGCGGGTGGCACCCCGCTGGTCATCGACCGCGCCGAACCGCCGGGCGACGTCGCCTTCGTCCAGGCCGACCTGGCCGATTCCGCCGCGGCCGCGAGCGCCGTGGACGAACTCGCCGAACGGGCGGGCGGGATCGACGGCGTCTTCACCGCGGCGGGGACCGACGCGTGCGGCGCGCTCGACGAGGTGTCCACGGCGGACTGGGAACGCGTGATCCGGGTCAACCTGCTCGGCACGGCCGCGGTCGTCCGTGCGGCGCTGCCCCATCTGCGGCTGAGCCACGGCACGGTGGTGACCTGCGCGTCGACGCTGGGACTGCGGGTCGCCGGTGACGCGAGCGCCTACTGCGCCTCGAAATTCGGCGTCGTCGGCTTCACCAGGGCACTCGCCATGGAACTGGCGGGCCGTGTCGGGGTGACACTGCTGGTACCCGGCGGGATGCACACGGCGTTCTTCGACGACCGGGCCGAGCAGTACAAGCCGCCGCCGGACGCCAAACTCAACCAGCCCGAGCACGTCGCCGCGTCGGTGGTGTTCGCCCTCTCCCAGCCGCCCGGCTGCGAGGTCCGCGAACTCGTGGTGTGCGCTTCGGAGGAAGGGTCCTGGCCGTGACCGGTGGCATCCTCGTGCTGCGCGCCCTCGGCCTGGGGGATCTGCTCACCGCGGTTCCCGCCCTGCGGGCCCTGCGCCGCGCCTTCGACGGCGAACGCCTGGTGCTCGCCGCACCGGAGAACCTGCGCGACATCGTCGAGCTGATCGACGCGGTGGACGAGTTGCTCCCGACGGCCGGGCTCGGCGAACTGTCCTGGCCCGGCGAGCCGCCGCGGCTGGCGGTGAACCTGCACGGCCGCGGCCCGGAAAGCATCCACGACCTGCTCGCCCAGGACCCGCTCGAACTGATCACGCACCGGCATCCGGACTTTCCCGGCGTCGACGGCCCGGACTGGCCCGCCGAAGCGCACGAGGTCGACCGCTGGTGCCGGCTGCTCGAGGCCGCCCGGATCCCGGCCGACCGCGGCGACCTCACGCTACCGCCGCCTCCCGGACCCAGCCCGGCGGCGGGCGCGGTGGTGATTCATCCCGGAGCCGCGTTCGCCGCCCGGCGCTGGCCGCCGGACCGGTACGCGCGGGTGGCGCGGGCACTCTCCGGCCGGCATCGGGTGGTCGTCACGGGAAGCGCGGCGGAAGCACCACTCGCTCGCGAGATCGCCGAAGCGGCCGGGCTGCCCGACGAGGCGGTGCTCGCCGGCGACTCCGGTCTCGCCGAACTGGCCGCGACGGTGGCCGAGGCGCGGCTGGTGATCTGCGGGGACACCGGCGTCGGACACCTCGCGACCGCGTACGGGACGCCGTCGGTCCTGCTGTTCGGGCCGACCCCGCCACGGCTCTGGGGACCGCCTCCCGAAGCCCGGCAGCACACGGTCCTCTGGGTGGGTGACGTCGGCGACCCGCACGGCGGCGCTCCGGACCCGGGGCTGCTGCTGTTGCGTGAGGAGCGCGTCCTCGCCGCGGCCGAAGACCTGCTCAGGACGGGGGCCTCTCGTGGTTGAGCGGGTGGGGGTGATCGGCGCCGGCTACGTCGGGCTCACGAGTGCCGCGTGCTTCACGCATCTGGGCCATCGGGTGGTCTGCGTCGACAACGATCGGTCCAAAGTGGATGAACTGGAGCGGGGCGAGGTCACGATCGCCGAGCCGGGGCTCACGGAACTCGTCCGGGACGGCCTGGGCCGCGGGCGCCTCCGGTTCACCACCGCGCCGCGGGAACTGTCCGATGTGGACGTCGTGCTGCTCTGCCTGCCCACCCCGGAGGGGAAGGACGGCGACGCCGACGTCCGGGTGCTGGACGAGGTCGTGGCCACACTCCCCGGCCTGCTGGCACCCGGCTGTGTCGTCGTCACCAAGTCCACCGTCCCGGTCGGCACCGGGGCCCGGCTGGAGGAGTCACTGGGACGGCGGGGCCTGCCCGTGGTGAGCAATCCCGAATTCCTCCGTGAGGGGCACGCCGTCGAAGACTTCCTGAATCCCGACCGGATCGTCCTCGGCGCGGTTCCGGCGAACCGGGCGGCCGCCGAACGGGTTGCCGCGTTGTACGGGGAGACGAACGCGCCGGTGTGGTTCACCGATCCGGCCAGCGCCGAGCTCGCGAAGTACGCCAGCAACGCGTTCCTGGCGCTGAAAGTGTCCTACGTGAACGTCCTCGCCGAACTCTGCGAGCATTACGGCGCCGACATCCGCGACGTCGGACGGCTCATGGGGCTCGATTCCCGGATCGGCCCCGCCTTCCTCGTCCCCGGCCCAGGCTGGGGCGGCTCGTGCCTGCCCAAGGACACCGCCGCGCTGCTGAGGACCGCCGAACACGCGGGCGTCGACTTCGGCATCCTCCGCGACGCCATGAAGGCCAACGCCCGCCAGCGGGCGGCCGTGGTGCGGAAGATCCGCCTCGCGATCACCGGTGTTTCGGACGGCTCGCTCTCGGGCATCCGTATCGGGTTGCTCGGACTGGCGTTCAAGGCGGGCACCGGGGATCTGCGTGATTCCCCCGCCCTCGCGGTCGCGCGGGAACTCGCCAGGAGTGGCGCGGTGCTGACCGCGTACGACCCCGGCGTCGAAGCCGTCGAACCGGACACCGTCCAGGTCGTCGACGACCCGTACCTGGTCGCGAAGGACGCGGCGGCGCTGGTCGTGCTCACCGAGTGGCCCGAGTTCCGCGAGCTCGACTGGGACCGGCTCGCCGCCGTCACCGAACGCGCCGTCGTCGTCGACGCCAGGAACCTCTTGGACCCGGCGACGCTCGGCGAAGCGGGCTTCACCCATACGGGACTCGGTACCGATCCGAACAGGAGGACAGGATGACCCAGCCGTTGAAGGCTCTCGCACTGGTGTGCTCGCTCAAACCGTCCCCCGCGCCGTCGAGCAGCGCGCTGATCGCCCAGCAGCTCCTGGACGAACTGGCCGGACACGGCGCCACCGGTGAACTCGTGCGTGTGGTCGACCACGACGTCAAACCGGGTGTGGAAGCCGACATGGGCGACGGCGACGCCTGGCCCGAGATCCGACGCAAGATCGTCGCCGCCGACATCCTGCTGATCTCGACACCGACCTGGGTCGGGCACATGTCCAGTGTGGCCCAGCGCGTACTGGAACGGCTCGACGCCGAACTGTCCGAAACGGACGACGAAGGCAGGCCCGCGATGTTCGGCAAGGTCGGCGTCACCGCCGTCGTCGGCAACGAGGACGGCGCGCACAAGATCACCGCCGATCTGTTCCAGGCCCTCAACGACACCGGCTTCACCGTGCCGGCCCAGGGCGGGACCTATTGGAACGGCGAGGCGATGAAGGGCGGCGACTACAACGACCTCGACGAAACGCCGGAAGCGGTCGCGTCGACCAACGCGACCCTGGCGCGCAACGCCGTCCACCTGGCGAACCTGCTGAGGGAGAAGCAGTACCCCGCGTCCTGACCCGAGGTGTGATCGACCGCTCGGCGGGGTATCCGTTTCCCGTGATCGTCAAAGTGCTGGCGTTCGGTGCTTGCCTGCTGCTCGCCGGCTGTACCGGAACCAGCGGGCAAGAGCCGGTGAAAGAGGCCGCCGGGCGGTTCCTCGGCGCGCTCGCGTCGGGTGATCACCGCTCGGCCTGCGCCCTGCTGGCTCCCCGGGCACGGGAATCCTGGGCGCCGGAAAGTTGCGAGCGGGGGTTGGCGGGCGCGAACATCCCGGACGGAACACCCGAGACGGTCTCGGTCTGGAGCGAAGAGGCCCAGGTCAAGACCGCCCGCGACACCCTTTTCCTGCACGAGTCGTCCACCGGCTGGGTGATCACGGGAGCAGGCTGCCGCCACCGCGACGAACAGGTCTACGACTGCGCGGTGGGCGCGCCATGAGAGCGCGTCCGGTGTTCACCGTCTATCTCGTCTTCGTCGTGGCCGTCCTCGGCTACTGCGTCCTACTGGGTCTGCTGCACCGGTGAAGGGGGCGTTGATGCGGCGCTTTCTTCGTGACAACGCCCTCTCGCTGGGGTTCGGACTGCTGTTCGTGCTGAGTCTCGCGGGACAGGTGTTCTCCGGTCTCGCGGACTACAACGACGAACGGCGCAGCCACGCCGCCGAACCGGTCGGCCTGCTGGACTACCTGGCGTCCGCGGATTTCGCCGTCGACGTCGCCGAGAACTGGCAATCCGAGTACCTGCAGTTCTTCCTCTACGTGTTCGCGACCGTGTGGCTGTTGCAACGAGGGTCCCCCGAATCGAAACCGGCCGACCGGGTCGGCTTGGAAACGGACAAGGACCAGCAGGTCGGGCAACACGCGACGGCCGGCTCACCGAAATGGGCACGGGCGGGCGGCTGGCGAACAGGGATCTTCTCGATGTCACTCGGACTGGTGATGCTGGGACTGTTCCTGCTGTCCTGGCTGGCCCAGTCGGTGGCCGGGATGAGCGCCTACAACGCCGAGCAGCTCACCGAGTTCGGCGATCCGGTGTCGTGGTCCGGCTATCTGGCGTCGTCCGACTTCTGGAACCGCACGCTGCAGAACTGGCAGTCGGAATTCCTCGCCATCGGCTCGATGGCGGTGTTCAGCGTGTACCTGCGCCAGCGCGGCTCCCCCGAATCCAAACCCGTCGGCGCCCCGCATCACGCCACCGACGAATCCGGGTGATTGAAGCGCGGAGAACGGGTATCCGTGCGGCGTCGGACTGACGACCACGGACAGGAGTGTCCATGACCACCACCACGAAACACGACCTCGTCACGGTGATCACCGAGGATCACCGAGGATCACCGTGCCTTCGAACGGATCTTCCAGGAGCTCGAGTCCGGCAAGGGCGGTGATCGGCACCGCAAGGATCTCGCGGACCACGTGATCGCCGAACTCGTGCGGCATTCGATCGCCGAAGAGCAGCACATGTACCCCGCCGCGCGGAAGCACCTCCCCGACGGCGACGAGGTCGCCGACCACGAGATCGAGGAGCACGCCGAAGCCGAGCGCGTGATGAACGACCTCATCGGCCTGGAGCCGACGGACAAGCGGTTCGACGAACTGGTCGGCAAGCTGATCGAGGACGTCCGGCACCACATCGAGGAGGAAGAAAGCGATCTGCTGCCGAAGCTGCAGGCCGCCTGCTCGCCGGAGGACCTGCGAGACCTGGGCGAAAAAGTGTTGCGAGCCAAGGCGATCGCCCCGACCCGGCCGCATCCCGCCGCCCCGGACCGCCCGCCGGCGAACCGGATCCTGGCACCGGGGACGGCGTTCATCGACAAGATCCGGGACGCGCTGGCCAACCGCGACACCTGACCCGCGCGCTTGGGTCACAAGTCCGTGAAGGCCTCCTTGAGGGACCCAGGGTCCCTCAAGGAGGCCTTCACGGACAGCGCGGAGTCAGAGTTCGGCAGGGGCATCCCGCACGGAGGATTCCGGAAGTTCCCCGGTGAGCGCGAAGTCCACCCGCCGCGCCACGGAGACGACCTGGTCCGCGAACCGTTCGTAGAACCGCGCCAGCAACGCCACCGAGATCGCGGGCGCGACGCCGTGGGCCCAGTCCGGCTCGGTGACCAGCGTCATCAGTTCCTCGTACAGCGCGTCGACGCGCTCGTCGGACCGGGCGAGCGAATGGAACGCCTCCGCCGTCGGCCCCTCGATCGCCGCGCCGAGGTCTTCCGCCATCGAGCAGACGAGCCCGGCCATCTCCCCGAAGCGTCCGGCGAGGGCGTCGGGGACGGCGAATTCCGGCGCTCGCGCCGCCTGGTCGGCGATGTGCTGGGCGAGGTCGCCCATCCGCTCCAGCCGGTCCGCGCAGTACACCGCCGCGAGTACGGTCCGCAGGTCGCCCGCGACCGGCGCCTGCAGGGCGAGCAGTTTCTGCGCGGTCTCTTCGCATTCGGTCCGCGCCGCGTTCAGCTTCGCCTCGATCGTCGCCAGCTCGGTGGCCGCCTCGACGTCCCGGTCGAGAAAGACCCGGTTCGCCAGGCGCAGTTCCTCGCACGCCATGCCGCACATGGTCGACAGGAGCTCACCGAGGACGCTCAGTTGACCGTGGAATCGTTCTCTCATGTCAGCACCTTCGCAGGTTCCAGGACGTACGTCGCGTACGCCGCGCGGATCACCGGCTGGGCGACGTTGCGCACCGGCACCCCGCCTGGGCTGACACCTTGCTCGCTGCCGTAGTGCGCGTGCCCGTGCACCGCGAGCGCCACCTGGGCGTCGTCGATCGGTTCGCACAGCAGATACGACCCCAGGAACGGGTGGATCTCCGGAGGCTCGCCGTGCAGTGTGCCGGGGATCGGCGAGTAGTGCGTCAGCGCGACGGTCACGTCGGGCTGCTCGCGTTCGAGCCCTTCCAGCGCGGTGCGCAGCCGTTTGGCCGCCGCCATGGTGTGCTCCACGAAGTCCTTCATCTCGCGTTCGCCGAACCGGCTCGCGCATTTGCCCGCGAAGCCGCCACCGAAGCCCTTCACCCCGGCGACGCCGAGCTTCCCTCCCTCCAGTTCCACCGTGGTGGCCGAACCCTCCAGGACGGTGATCCCGCTTTCCTCCAGCAGCCCGCTGACCGCTTCGGCCGCGTCCGAGTGGTAGTCGTGGTTGCCGAGTACCGACACCACGGGGACGTCGAGCCCGGCGAACTCGTCGGCCACCACCCTGGCCTCTTCGAGGCTGCCGTGCCGGGTGAGGTCGCCCGCGAGCAGCAGCACTTCGGCGTGTTCGGCGATGTTGTCCAGTGCCGGCCGCAGCAGGCCCCGGTTGTCCTCCCCGAGGTGGACGTCCCCGACCGCGGCGACCCGGATCACCGGATCTCCTCGGCGTGCGACGGCTCGCGGACGTCCGCCAGCCGCACGTCGTTGTGCACCAGTTCGGCCGCGATGTGTTCGCAGACGACCGCCTCGATGTCGGCCTTGCGGTTGGTGCAAGGGACCTCGCCGCTGAGCCGGACCTGGTCGCCGCGCACGGTGACGTGCACGCCGAGTTCGGCGGTCCTCGGATCTTCCGCCAGCGCCTTGGTCAGCCTGGCGACCAGGTACTGGGGCGCTTCCTCGGGCATCGGAAGCTCCTTTCCGTCGATGATGGACAGTGCCGCGAGCAGGGTCAGGAACGACCACGCGTACGGCGATCCGGCGGTCTCCTCGGCCACCCGGTGCCAGTCGACCTGCTCACGGAGGTCGCGGGCGATCCGCAGCAGCGGGCCGAAATCGCATCGGTGCGGACTGAGCACGAGGATCTTGTCGACGAGCAGATCGGTCCCGTTGAGCACGGGTGCGGCGGTCGCCCCGACCCGCATCAGCGAAGCGCGGTCGAGCATCTCGTCGGTGACCGGCCGGTGGTTGGGCCGGAAGATCAGGTCGACGAGGCAGTCGCCGTCGTAGACCTTGGTGAGCCAGTCCTCCGGCGGATGCGCCCGTCTCAGCCCCGCGGCCTCCAGGGCGTCCGCCGCTTGCTCGATGTCCTCGTGTTTGAGGAAAAGGTCGACGTCGTGATCCGACGGCGGCCCGCCCCGCGCGTACACGGCGAGGCCACCCGCCACGGCGAATCGCACCGATGTCTGGTCCAAAGTGGACACGACCTTGGTCAGAGTGCGCAGCAGTTCCTTCTCGTTCACGGCCGCTCCCCTACCCCGGTGGCCAGTTCGTGGCCCCTGCCGACGTCCGCTTCCAGCGGTGCGGTCGGAAATCCCTTGCCTTCCCACAGCCCCTCGAGGAACGCTTCGATCGCGTCCTCCGACGAGTATCGCGGCGTCCAGCCGAGCTCTTCCCTGGCGCGCGTGCAGTCCATCACCGGAAGGTGCAGGACTGCGTCGAAAAGCCCCGGCGTGGCCGGGAGCAGGTGCAGCGCCCAGGCCGCGGCGAGCGCGCGCCGGACGAAGGGCGCCGGGACCTTCACCGGCCTGGCGCCGAAGATCCGTGCCAGCGCGCGGGTGTCCAGTACCGGATCGGCGGCGATGTTGAAGGCGCCCTTGACGTCCTGGAGTGCGCACCGGCGATAGGCGTCGGCCACATCCTCGGTGTGCGCGGTCTGGATCCTCAGTCGCGGGATGTCCGGGAACACCGGGATCAGCGACGGCCGCACGAGCTTGCCCGGCACGAACGGCCCGCCGAAAAGACGGCGCTGTTCGGGCGCCGCGGCCTTCTGGAAGAGGAACCCCGGCCGCACCCGTACCACCCGCAGACGGGGATGACTTCGATCGAACGCCTCGAGAACCCTTTCCACATAAGCCTTTTCGCGGGTGTACGCCGCCTTCGGTGAACCGTGGGTCGGCCAGTCCTCGGTCACCGGCCGGTCGTCGTCACTCGGCGAGTACGCCCCGATCGACGACGCGTACACCAGCGCCGGTACCCGCATCGCCTGCGCGGCTTCGAACACCCGGATCGAACCCAGCACGTTGGATCGCCAGGTGACCTCGGGCCGGTGTGTGGGCTGGAAAAGCCAGGCGAGGTGGATCACCACGTCAGCGCCGTCGAACACGGCGCGAAGGTCGTCGCGGGCGACGTCGGCGGTGACGAACTCGGTCTTCGGGCTCTCCCAGTGGCTGGGGCGCCTCGCCACGCCGACGATCGATCCGACCTCGGGGTCCGAACCCAGTGCGCGTACCACCGCCGTCCCGACGTTGCCGGTGGCGCCGGTGACCACGATCCGCTTACCACTGCTCATGGGTACGGTTACCCACCGTCGCACCGGCTTAATCGGCGCGGAGCCGCTGGACGAGACGGCGGGCGGGCAACGCCATCGCCCCCAGCCCGATCGACGTGGTGACCTCGTCCGTGGGTGCGACGAGCAGGTGGTCGATCTCGTCGAGCAGCTTCCGGCATCGATCGAGCTTGTCCGGGTCACCCGAGCGGGCCACCTCGGCAACGGCTTCGAGCAGGTCGCCGACCACCCCGCGCGCGTATTCGCCGGGACGCCGGAACGGCTGTTCGCTCCGGGCGGCCTCACTCACCGCGTCGATCAGCTGGGCGAGCGGCGGCCACAGGGAAACGAGGTTCGCCAGTGGCTCCTCCCTGGTCTCACGCCGTCCACGGAGGTTCAGGTACCGGCTCTCCCGGGTCCAGCCGATCGCGTCTTCCGCCTCCGCGACCAGGCTGCGAACGTCCCGCATGCGGTCGTCCAGGACCTCGGTCGCCTCGCCGGCGCGGACCAGTGCCGCGGTCTCGTCGAGGACGTCGGCGATCACCGCGGCCAGCCGGGAAGCCGCCGCTCGCAGGCGCTCGCCGTGCAGCGGCGGCAGGATCACCGCGTTGAGCACCGCGCCGATCGCCGCCCCCAGCGCGGTTTCCAGCAGCCGGTCGGCGAGCAGGACGGGTTCGGTCGCGTTGCCGTAGGAGATCAGCAGCATGCCGGTGATCCCGACCCACACCCCTGAATCGCCGAAACCCCGCCAAGAGCCGATCAGCAGCCCGGTGAAGATGACCAGCCCGAGCGCCACCGTCACCGACGGGATGACCTGACCGGCACCCGCCGCGAGCACCACCCCCACGCCGACCGCGCCGACCTGCTGCGCCCAGCCCCGCAGGGACCGGTAGACGGTGGCCTGCACGAGGAACACCGCCGCGTACGGCGCTAGGAAGGGCTGCGGCAACCGCAGAACCGACGTCGCGACGATCCAGGCGATCACTGCCGCGGCCGTGGCCTTCGCGATCTGGATGAGACTCCGGCGCTCTTCCCCCGGGACCCGGAACGCCCGGGCGGCCCAGGTGAACGGCGCCGTCCATCGGTTCCGGACGTCCATCACGGTCCCGGGATCGCCAGATGAACGACCTTCGTCTGCGTCATCTCGCCGAGCAGTTCGGGCCCGTAACCGTAACCACTGCCGCTGGCCCCCCGCGGATGGGCGGCCCCGCCTGGAGCGCCACCGAAGACGCTGTTGATCTTCACGGTCCCGACCGGGAGTTCGCGCCAGGCCCGCTGCGCGTGCGCCATCGAGGAGGTCAGCACCGTGGCCGCGAGACCGTACTCGCCGGCGGCGGCCTGTGCGAGTGCCTGATCGAAGTTCGCGGCCACCGTCACCGGCGCGACCGGGCCGAAGGTCTCCTCGGTGAGGACCCTCATCTCGGAGGTGCATCCGGTGAGGACGGTCGCCGGGTAGAAGGCACCGGGACCGTCCGGCACGATACCTCCGACGAGCGGATCGGCGCCTTGCGCGATCGCTTCCGCGACTTGGGCGTGCACACCTTCGCGGTGCCGCCGGTCGACGAGCGGGGCCAGTTCGCGATGGCCCGCTTCGGCGGCCAGCGCGGTGAGGAAAGCGTCCGCGATGTCCTGGTGCACATGGATCCGTTCGACCGAGACACAGATCTGCCCGGAGTTGGCGAAGGCCCCGGTCGCCGCCTGCTCGGCCGCCCAGACGGGGTCCACGCCGGCGTCGACGACGAGCGGATCGTTGCCGCCGTTCTCCAGCAGCACCTTGGCGCCGGTCTTCGCCGCGCTCGCCGCGATCGAGCGGCCCGCGGCGGTCCCGCCGACGTGCGCGATGACGTCGACGTCCGCGTGGGCCGCGAGTTCCGCGCCGACGCTCCCGTCGCCCTGGACGGTCTGGAGCACGCCCTCGGGAAGTGCCTCCGACAGCACGTTCCCCAGCCAGGCGCCGGTGTGCGGACAGCGCTCGCTCGGCTTGTGCACCACCGTGTTGCCCATGACCACCGCGGCGCCCAGCAGCCCGCAGGCCACGGCGACGGGGTCGTTCCACGGCGTCAGCACCACGACCACGCCCCGGGGTTCCGGCACCATCAGGTCGGTGGCCGACGGGTCGCCCAGCAGGGACCGTCCGCGGTGCACCGGACCCAGTTCGGCGTACTGCTCCAAGGTCCCGGCTCCGGCGAGGACGCCTTCTTCGGCCTCGGCGCGAGGCTTACCGGTCTCGCTCTCGATGAGGACGGCGATTTCGGCCGCCCGCGCCCGGAGCGACCTGGCCGCGTCCTTCAGCGCGACCCCGCGTCCGGCCGCCGGTGTGGCCGCCCAACCCGGCGCCTGCCGCTTCGCCGTGGCGATCGCCGTCTCGACCCCTTCGGGCGTCGCCGCCTTGACGCTGCCGACGAGACTGTCGTCGGCGGGATCGCGGATCTCCAGCACGGTCTGCCGATCCACCGTGGTCATTCGCACCTCCTCCGAGTTCCTGCGCGTCGGTTACCCGGTGCCGCCGCCTCGCACACGTGGCCGTTTCGCGGAAACCGTGCCGGGGTAGCCGCGAGGGAACCCACCACCGCGAAGGGGCGAGATCTGTGGCACAGCATCGAGAGGACGCGAAGGACGAACAACTGGGCGGAAGCCGGGTGGATCCTGAACAATCCGCGCTGACGACCCAGCAGGGTGTCCGGGTCGACCACACGGACGATTCACTGACGGCGGGCACCCGGGGCCCGACCCTGCTCGAAGATTTCCACGCCCGCGAGAAGATCACGCATTTCGACCACGAGCGCATCCCCGAACGTGTGGTGCACGCGCGCGGGGCGGGCGCCTACGGGTTCTTCGAGGCTTACGACGACGCTCTGTCCGACTACACGGTCGCCGAATTCCTCACCAGCGGCGAGAAGATCCCCGTGTTCGTGCGGTTCTCCACCGTCGCCGGTTCGCGTGGTTCGGCCGACACCGTGCGCGACGTCCGCGGCTTCGCGACCAAGTTCTACACCCGCCAGGGCAACTACGACCTCGTGGGCAACAACATGCCGGTGTTCTTCATCCAGGACGGCATCAAGTTCCCCGACTTCGTGCACGCGGTCAAACCCGAGCCGCGCAACGAGATCCCGCAGGCCCAGTCGGCGCACGACACCTTCTGGGATTTCGTCTCGCTGCAGCCGGAGAGCCTGCACATGGTGCTCTGGCTGATGTCCGATCGGGCGCTGCCGCGCAGTTACCGGATGATGCAGGGTTTCGGCGTCCACACCTTCCGGCTCGTCAACGCCGACGGCAAGGGCACCTTCGTGAAGTTCCACTGGAAGCCCGTCCTCGGCACGCATTCACTGGTGTGGGACGAATGTCAGAAGATCGCGGGCAAGGACCCCGACTTCAACCGGCGCGACCTGTGGGACGCCATCGAATCCGGGCAGTACCCGGAATGGGAGCTCGGCGTCCAACTGGTGGACGAGGACTCCGAGCACGACTTCGACTTCGATCTGCTGGACGCCACGAAGATCATCCCCGAGGAGCAGGTGCCGGTGCGTCCGGTCGGGCGGATGGTCCTGGACCGCAACCCCGACGACTTCTTCGCCGAGACCGAGCAGATCGCCTTCCACACCGCGAACGTGGTCCCCGGCATCGACTTCACCAACGATCCGCTGTTGCAGGCACGGAACTTCTCCTACCTCGACACGCAGCTGATCCGGCTCGGCGGGCCCAACTTCTCCCAGCTCCCGGTGAACCGGCCGATCGCGCCGGTGCACACGAACCAGCGTGACGGGTACGGCCAGCAGAACGTCCACAAGGGACGGACGAGCTACTTCCCGAACTCGCTCGGCGGTGGCTGCCCGGCGATCGCCGATTCCGGCGTGTTCCGGCACTACACCGAAGCCGTGTCGGGCCACAAGATCCGGGAACGCAGCGAGAGTTTCAAGGACTTCTACAGCCAGGCGACCCTGTTCTGGAACAGCATGTCGCCGATCGAACGCGAGCACATCGTCGCCGCGTTCCGGTTCGAACTCGGCAAGGTCGAGGACCGGGAGGTCCGGGCGCGGACGGTCGCCGAACTCAACAACGTCGACCACGACCTGGCGGCCAGGGTGGCCGAGGGCATCGGGGTGAGCGTGCCCGCGGCTCCCGCCACACCCCATCACGACCGCACGTCGCCCGCGCTTTCCCAGCTCGACCAGCCCTCGGGCGCCGCGATCAGCCGGAAGGTCGCCGTGCTCGCCGCCGACGGGGTGGACACGATCGGCGTCCGCCGCCTGGTCGAGGCGCTGACCACCGAGGGCGCGATCGCCGAGGTCCTGGCTCCCACCGAGGCCGAACTCCGGCCGGGTGGCGAAGGCGACCCCCTGCGGCCGGACAGGCAGCTCAACACCATGGCTTCGGTGCTTTACGACGCTGTCGTCGTGCCGTGCGGCCCGAGCGCGATCACCATCCTCGAACATGACGGGTACGCGGTGCATTTCGTCGCCGAGGCATACAAGCACGGCAAGCCGGTGGCCGCCTTCGGCTCGGGTCTGGACCTGCTGCGCCGGGCCGGGGTGACCTCGAAGCTGGCCGACGACGCCGAAATCCTGATCGATCAGGGCGTCGTGACCACCACGGCGGCCGAAGCGACCCTTCCCGACGGCTTCTTCGCCTCGTTCACCGCGCAACTGGGCGAACATCGCTCGTGGCAGCGGAAGACCGACGCGATCCCGGCGTGACCGGAGTTTGCGGCCGTGGGACCCGGGTACCGGAAGAGGGTGACCGCCCTTGACTACACGATCGTGATCCCGACGACCGGCCGGGAGAACCTTTACACACTCCTGGCAGCGATCGAAGCCGCCGGGGAACCGCGGCCCGCGCGGATCATCGTCGCCGACGACCGGCCCGTCGGCGACGACCTGCGGCTTCCCCCGTCCACAGCGGGAATCGAAGTGGTCCGCTCCGGCGGGCGCGGTCCCGCCGCGGCCCGCAACGCCGGCTGGCGTCGCGCGAAGACCGAATGGGTCGCGTTCCTCGACGACGACGTGCTGATCGGTTCGGACTGGCCTCGGAAGCTCGCGGAAGATCTTCTCCCTCTCGGACCGGAGACGGCGGCGTCACAGGCACGCCTGGTCGTACCGCTGCCCCCGGACCGCCGCCCGACCGACGACGAACGCGGAACGGCCGGGCTGGAGACGGCCAGGTGGATCACCGCCGACATGGCGTACCGCCGGGCCGTGCTAGCCGAGGTCGGCGGCTTCGACGAACGCTTTCCCCGCGCCTACCGGGAAGATTCGGACCTGGCCTTGAAGGTCGCGAAGGCGGGCCATCTCATCGCACGGGGCGAACGCGTCACCGTCCACCCGCCCAAACGGTCGGGCCCGCTGGCCAGCCTGCGCGCCCAGCGGGGCAACGCCGACGACGCGCTCATGCGGCACAAGCACGGTGTCCTCTGGCGGCAGCAGACCGGAGCCGGTCACGGACGGCTCGAACGGCACGCGCTGGCCACCGTGAGCGCGGCCGGCGCCGTGGCTCTGTTCGCGCTGGGACGCCGTAAGGCCGCCGCGGTGGCGGCCGGGGTGTGGGCGGGACTGACCGCCGAGTTCGCCGCGCGCCGGATCGCCCCGGGACCGCTCACCCCGGGCGAGGTCTCGCGAATGCTCCTGACCAGCGTGCTCATCCCGCCCGCGGCCTGCTACCACCGGCTGCGCGGGGAGCTGCGGCACCGGCTGTCCCGGCGGCCGCAGGCCCTGCTGTTCGACCGGGACGACACCCTCATCGTCGACGTGCCCTACCTCGACGATCCCGACGGGGTCCGTCCCGTTCCCGGCGCCGGAGAACTTCTGCACGACGTCCGTGCGGCGGGTATCAGGATCGGCGTGGTCAGCAATCAGTCCGGAGTGGCCAAAGGCCTGATCACCCCGGACCGGCTGGCCGCGGTGAACGCCCGTGTCGAACAGGTCCTCGGTCCGTTCGGAACCTGGCAGGTCTGCGTACACGACGACGGCGACGGCTGCGCCTGCCGGAAACCCGCGCCGGGACTGGTTCACCAGGCCGCGGAGGCACTCAATGTGGACGTCCGCCGTTGCGTGGTCATCGGCGACACCGGTGCCGACGTCGACGCCGCTCTCGCCGCCGGAGCCCGCGCAATCCTCGTCCCGACCGCGCGGACCCGGCCGGAAGAGGTCGATCGCGCCCGCCGCCGCGCGACCGTCGCCCGCGACCTCGCCGAAGCCGTCCACCTGGCCGTCGCGGGTTCTCGATGAAAGGGAACGTCCTGGTCGCGAGGATGGACAACCTCGGCGACGTACTGCTCGCCGGCCCCTGCGTCCGCGCGGTCGCGGCCGATTCGGAACGGGTGGTCCTGCTGACCGGGCCCCGGGGCCGCGCCGCGGGAGAACTGCTGCCCGGCGTCGACGAGGTGATCACCTGGTGCGCGCCGTGGATCGACCCCGAGCCGCCGCCGGTCACTCGAAAGGACACCGATGCGTTCGTCCGGCGCTTGCGCGAGTTCTCCTTCGACGCGGCGCTGGTGCTGACGTCGTTCCACCAATCCCCGCTCCCCTTGGCGCTGCTGCTGAGGATGGCGGGGGTGCCGTGGATCGGCGCGGTCTGTGAGGACTATCCCGGGTCGCTGCTGGACCTGCGGCACCGCGTTCCCGGTGATCCGCCGGAGCCGGTCCGGATGCTCTCCCTGGCCGAAGAAGCCGGATTCCCGTTGCCGCCCGGCGACGACGGCGGTCTCGCGATCCGCGAACCGCTGCCGCCGGTGGACGACCTGCTCGGCACGGAAACGCGCGACAAGGGTTACGTCGTCGTCCACCCCGCCGCGTCGGTCCCGGCCAGGCAACCCTCCGCCGAACGCTCGGCGGAGATCGTGCGGAAACTACGGGCCGCCGGGCACCACGTCGTCGTCACCGGGTCCCCGTCGGAAAGCGCGCTGACCAGGAAGGTCGCCGGCGACGCTCTCGACCTGGGTGGCCGTACCGGACTGTCCGAATTGGCGGCCGTGCTCTCCGGGGCGGACGTCGTTGTGGCGCCCAACACCGGTCCCGCTCACCTCGCGGCCGCCGTCGGGACACCGGTGGTCTCCCTGTTCGCACCTGTCGTGCCGGCGTCACGCTGGGCGCCGTACGGGGTGCCGTCCGAAGTGCTCGGCGACCAGCAGGCGGCGTGCCGGGACAGCCGGGCCCGGGTCTGTCCCGTGCCCGGCCATCCGTGCCTGGACCGTCTCGCGCCCGAAGCCGTCGTCGACGCCGTGTCGCGCCTCAGCCGGGTGTCGTCTCGCCGCCCAGCGCTGCGATGACCTCACCGCTGTAATACGACGAGAGCCGGTTGGACGCCAAGAAGACGTACGACGGCGCGAGGTCGTCAGGATGCGCCGCCCGCTCGAACGGGACCTGGAGGCCGAACTTCTCCACCTTTTCGGGCGGGAACGTCGACGGAATCAACGGTGTCCACACCGGACCGGGCGCGACACAGTTGATCCGGACGCCGCGATCGGCCAGCGCCTGCGCCATCGCGTACGTCCAAGCGTGCACGGCGCCCTTGGTCGCGGAGTAGTCGATGAGGGATTTGTTGCCCCGCAGGCCGTTCACCGAACCGGTGTTGATGATGACCGAGCCCTCGGCCAGGTGGGGCAACGCGGCGTTCGTCACCCGGAAGAAGCTGTGGATGTTCACATCGAAGGTGTGCGTCCACTGCTCGTCGGTGAGCTCCTCCGGGGAGTCGACCGGCCACTGCGTGGCGACATTGTTGACCAGGATGTCCAGGCCGCCGAGCTCCTTCACCGTCCGGTCCACGATCTCGCGGCATTGCGCCGCCTCGGCGAGGTCACCCGGCAAGAGGAGGCACTCGCGTCCTTCAGCGCGTACGCGTTCCTCGGTGTACTTCGCGTCCTCGTGCTCGTTGAGGTAGGCGATCGCCACGTCGGCGCCTTCCTTCGCGAAGGCGATGGCGACCGCGCGGCCGATCCCGGAGTCACCGCCGGTGATCAAGGCACGCTTGCCGACCAGCAGTTCGCGGCCCTCGTAGTCCTCCATGGAGTCACGCGGCGGCGGGTCCATTTTCGACGTCACGCCCGGCGGTTCCTGCTGCTGCGGCGGCCGTAACTTGTCTGCCATCGGGACTCCTCCGTTCGGGGTGCTTTCCGGAGGGTTACCCGGGTGGCCGCGGTCTCGAACATGATCCGGTCTCGTGAGTGGTAAGGACGGTTCTTGAGAGGTAGGGCAAATGTGGCGGACACCCGAACGGTACCTGCGGCCTCAGGCACACCAGCAGTCACAGCGGTGCCGCGTGAAGGCCTTGCGCGGGTACATGATGGTCCCCTTCCTTGCGCCTGGCGCAAGGAAGGGGACCATCATGTACTTCGCCAGGGTGTGAAGGTCGAGTTTCCACGGCTGAGCCGCGAGTCAGGAAAGTCCGTGAAGGCCTCCTTCCCTACCCTGAAAGTAGGGAAGGAGGCCTTCACGGAGCCACCTTTGCCTTACCCTCTATAGAACCGTCCTTACCACTCACGAGGTGCTTGTGGATCAGTGCACCCGCCGGTCCTCCGCCGTGCCCCGGTACCGGATCGTCCACAGGCTGCGGCGGATGTAGGTGCGCTGCAGCCACCGGTCGCGCCCGTTGTGCCGCGCGAAGAACTGCGACCGCGCGTGCAGGCCCTTCCGGTTGTTGATCAGCAGCGCCGTCCCCGGCTCCAGCTTGACCTGGTGCGCGACCTCGCGGCAGACCCGCTGCAGGTGCTCCAGCGCCTGCTCCGCCTCCACCGTCTCCCCCACCACGCCGTTGGCCGAGACCGCCACTTCCGGCGACTCCGCCGGCCCGGAGATCACCGGCACGAGGTCGGAGAGCACGTCGGCCCCCTTGGCCACGTCGCGCACGTAGCTCCCGGGCGCGTTGAGCCGGAACAGCGGGCGGCGCAGGACGTCGAGCACCTCCGGGTCCAGGGCGGCCGAAATGTCCCTGCCGTCGGCGTAGTAGGTGACGGCCTCCTTGTTCCCGTCCTGGCGCACGCAGTTCAGCACCAGGAAGTCCGGATTGGACACGTCGTACCGTCCGACCTCGTCGTGCACGATGTCGTTGTGGAAGTTCAGGAACACGTGCGAGCTCTGGTTGGTCTGGCTCCGCGCCCCCGCCGAGACCGGGACGACGTCGTGCACGAGCCGCCCGCTCTTCTCGGTGGTGAACCCGACGGGCTCGCCGAGCAGCTGGCTCAGTCCCAAAAGGACGGTCTCGGCGACGAACGTCTTCTTGTCCTTGCTGGGTTCCCCGTCGATCGGCGTCTCCGGGAGTTCCGGGTCCACCGGCAGGTTGCGCACGAGCGCGACGCCGGGGGTGTCGACGTGCCTGCCGAAGTCCAGGATCGTCTGCAACTGGTCGATGGGCAGCTTCGAGAACGCGACCCTGAGCATCGCCAGCGAGCGGTCGATGTCGTCGACGGGGTTCGGGAAGGACCGCAGCTCGCTCCCGATGGTGTCCCGGACCTCGTCGGCGAGCACGACCTCGGCGAAGGTGCTGACTAGGGTTTCCTGCTTGCTGGTCATGATGTCCTATCTACTTTCCGCCGCCGCTGGACCGGCGGTCTTGTCCGAGTCCTTTCCGGACTTCTTCGAGAACCTGGCGATGAGGGTGAGCGCGGGGGCGGTCGCGATCGTCGAGACCAGCGTCATGATCACGAGCATCGCGAACACCGCCGGGCTGATCACCTTCAGCTGGAGGCCGACGTTGAGCACCACCAGTTCCGTCAGCCCCCGGCAGTTCATGAGCGCCCCGAGTGACAGTGACTCGCGCCAGCCGACTCCGGTCAACCGCGCCGCCGTGGTGCTGCCCGCCCACTTCCCGAACACCGCCACCGCCGTGATCACCACGGTCCAGAGCCACAGCGATCCGGAGCCGAGCAGGCTGAACTCGGTGTGCAGTCCGGTGTAGGCGAAGAAGAGCGGCAGCAGCAACGTCAGGGTCACGCTGCCGAGTTTCCCGGCGGCGCGGGCGACGACCGGATCCTTCCTCGGCGCGATCACCCCGAAGAGGAAGGCGCCGAAGATCGCGTGGATGCCGATCTCGTTGGTGGCCAAGGCTGACAGCATGATCCCGCCGAGCAGGATCGCGAGTACCCCTGGCTCCGGAACGCGGGCGAGCACCTTGCCCAGCACCGGCCGGACGACGTAGATCATGACCACGACGAACACCAGGGTGAGCCCGGCGGTCAGGAAGACCTCCGACGGCGCGCCGCCCTGGCTGACGGCGACCACGACGGCGAGCAGGCACCACGCGGCGACGTCGTCGACGGCGGCGCAGGTGAGCGCCAGCGCTCCCAGCGGCGTCTTCGAGATGCCACGGTCGGTGAGGATCCGCGCCAGCACCGGGAACGCCGTCACGCTCATGGAGACCGCGATGAACAGCCCGAACGCGAGGAAGCCGACATCACCGCCGAAGGTCGGGTACATGCCGAGCGCGAGCACGATGCCGCAGACCATCGGCAGCGCGATGCTGACCTGGCTGACCGTCACCGCGGTGAACCCGCGCTTGCGCACCGCGTCGAGGTCGATCTCGGAACCGACCAGGTACATGAAGAAGATCAGGCCCAGCTGCGACAGGATGTTGATCGCCGAGACCACGCCGCCGGGGAACAGCCAGCCGAACGCGCCGGGCCAGACGATCCCGAACAGCGACGGTCCCAGGAGGATGCCGGCGACGATCTCGCCGATCACCGCGGGCTGGCCGAGCCGCCGGGCCAGTACGCCCGCCAGATAGCAGGCGCCCAGGATCACCGGCAACGCGACCAGCAGGCGCGTGTAGGTGTCGGGGCCGCCGCCCGCGGCCTTGGCCCCCGTACTCGCGACAGGCGCGTAGGCCGACCCCAGACCGAGCACCACGACGACGACCACCGCCGGAACCGCGATCAACGCCGTCCCGACGACGATCCGGCGCAGTGTGGTGCGCCCGCCCCGACCCCGCACAGCCGAATCCATCGAGTTCTCCCTAACCGGCACGCAGTTCCAGCGTGCAGCACTTGACACTGCCGCCTGCCTTGAGCAATTCGGACAGGTCGGCGCCGATCGGTTCGAAGCCGTGCTCCCGCAACCGCGCGGTCAGCTCGGTGGCCGCCTGCGGGAGCACGACGTGCTTGCCGTCGGAAACGGCGTTGAGGCCGAAGACGGAAGCGTCGCGTTCGGTGGCCAGGATCGCGTCGGGGTACATCTCCTTCAGCAACAGGCGGCTTTCCTCCGAGAACGCCCCCGGGTAGTACATGACCGTGTCGTCGTCGAGGACGGCGAGCGCCGTGTCGAGGTGGTAGTACCGCGGGTCGATCAGCGTCAGCCTGGTCACCGGACGGCCGAAGAACTCGCGCGATTCGTTGTGCGCCTCGGGGTTCGTACGGAACCCGGTCCCGGCGAGGATCGTCTTCCCGGCGACGAGGTAGTCGCCCTCCCCCTCGTTGACCCACTGCGCCTGCCGCACGTAGCGATATCCGTTGGCCCGGAACCACTCCAGGTACGCGTCGGACTCGCCCGCCCGCTGCACGTGATGGAATCGCGCGACGAGCACCTGCCCGTCGACCACGGTGGCGCCGTTGGCCGCGAACACCATGTCGGGCAGGCCGGGCAGCGGATCGAGCAGCTCGACACGATGCCCCAGGTCGACGTACAGGTCGTGCAGCCACTCCCACTGCGCGATGGCCAGCTCGGTGTCCGTCGGTTTCTTCGGGTCCATCCAGGGGTTGATCGAGTACTCGACGTCGAAGTACGTCGGTCTGACCATCAGGTAGTGCCGTTGGGTGGCAGTCCGTGACACGCTTCCTCCACGCGGTTTTGGGCGTCTTCCGCCACCGGACCCTGGGTAAGGGCCCGGTTTCGTCGAACAGTTTTCGCTGCTACTTCTGGGTTTCGGAGAGTTTGACCTCGATCTTCCCGGCGAGGTCGTTCGCGTTGCGCATGGCTTCGTCGAAGGACGAGCCCAGCGCGCCGATGCCGCCGAAGATGTTGTTGCCGAGCGGAGGACGCTTGATCAGGTCACCCGGCTTGGCGAAGATCTTGAGGTAGTACAACGCTTCCGATTCGTTCACCGCGGGCGGCACGTCGATCGAGGCGATCACGCCACCGGGGCAGATCAGGCACATCGCGGCGGTGTGCAGTCCGGTCGGGCTGAAGTGCCGGACATCCGGCCGCACGCCGCGGGAGACGTCCATGAGCCCCTTGATCGGGTCGTACCCGGCCGAAAGCCGCGCCATGTGGTCGAGCCCCCCGCCGCCGGGACGGACGGCGATCTCCAGCAGGAACGGTTTTCCCTGGTGAAAACGGACTTCGGCGTGCAACGCGCCGCGGGTGAGCCCCTGGGACCGCACCCCGGCGGCCACCACCGCGTGCACCTCGGCCACCTGCTCGGAGGTGAGCGATGTGGGGGCATGGTGCACGTCGTCGTCGAAGGTCTCGCCCTCCGAGGTGACTCTATCCACAATGGATCCGAGGTAGACTTCGTCGTCCCACGCGACCGCTTCGATGAGGTGCTCGTGACCGTCCAGAAAGGACTCGACGAGCAGGCCGTGCGGGCCGAGGTCCAGCCCTTCGGCCTCCATGTTGTACCAGGACATCCCGTCGATGCCCTCGCGTGCCTGCGCGTAGCGTTCCCGCATCTTCTCTTCGTCGTCGACCCGGAAGACGAAGTTGCTGGCCGCGCCGAGTGTCGGCTTGAGGATCACCGGGTAGCCGAAGTCTTCCGCCGCCTGAAGGGCCGAATCGAGGTCTTCGACGAACCGGAAGTCCGGATGCGCCGCCCCGCCCTTTTCGTGCGCCTGCCGCATGATCAGCTTGTTCCGGCTCGTCCGCGCCGCGTCCACCCCGATACCGGGCAGGCCGAGCGCTTCGGCGACCGCGGCGACCAGGACCACACCGGACTCGGAGAAGGTGAGCACGCCGTCGAAGGACTCCTCGGCGTGCCAGGCCTTCGCGTGCCGGATCAGGTCGTCGATGTGGTTGCTGCCGGCGATCCGGTAGCGCTCGGACGGCCAGAGATCCTCGGTCCCGATCCCGTTGAGCACGTACAGCACGCCGCCGAAGTCCTCGATCTGCTGATACCGGGGCAGGTAGTAGTAGGAGTTCTGGCTGGCTTCCAGCGCGAGCAGTTTCACGACACACCTCGTAGGGCAGGACGGATCGGGTGGACACCGCCCGCTCGCACGAGCGGCCGGTCGAGCGGTTCGAGTCCGGTCGGGACCGGGTCGGCGCCGGTCAGGCGCGCGGCCAGGGACCGGGCGATCAGCGGGGCGAACTTGAACGACGAGCCACCGCACGCCGCGTAGGACAGGACCCGGTCGCCCAGGACGGCGAGCATCGGGCCGAGGGTGGAGCGCCGGGCGAGGTAGTGGCAGTCCCGGGTGTCGACCAGCCAGTCCCGGCGGAAGCCCGGGATCAGCGCGGCGAACGTGTCGATCAGGTGCTCACGCCACCACGAGGGCACCGTGGCGCCGCCGACCTCGTCGACGACCCGGCACGCGCTCGCGGCGCTGAGCTTCAGCGGCGTCCCGGCGACGGGCGGCACCAGCCACGCGCCGCCCGTCGAGCCGAGCGAGGTGATCGCCGGCGTCGCGGCCCACGCGGCGGCGTCGGCGGGCGGGACGTCGCAGTAGAGCATCGTCTGCCGGTGCAGCACGAGTTCCCTGGACAGCGCCGGGGCCAGCAGATCCCGGGACCACGGGCCCGCCGCCACCAGTACTGCGTCACCGTGGAGGATCTCCCCGTCGGCAAGCCGGACCTCGGCCCGGTCGGCGTCGATTCCGACCACCTTGCGATGCGGGTGGAGTTCCGCGTTCGCGTGCCACCGCAGGCGGGTGGCGCACGCGGTCAGCACCCGATCGGCGAGCAGGACCCCCGCGTGCGACTCGAAGACCGCGCCCGTCCCCGGGACGAACCCGGCGTGCGGGAACTCCGCTGCGAGTTCGTCCGCGCCGAGCACTTCGGCCTTCGATCCGGCAGCGGTCAGCAGATCCCGCGCGGCCGTCGCGTCGGGCGACGGCAGCGCGGTGAGCGCGCCGACCTGTTCGTAGAACGACGTGGACAGCAGGTGTTCGAGTTCGATCCACGCGTGATGGGCGCCGATCGCGGCCGTCGTGGTGGCGAGGTCACCGGGATGCGACGCGCGCAGCACGCGATGACGGTCGAACGACGTCGCACCGGAGAACGGGATGTCCGCCTGGTCGGCGATCACCACTTCGTGCCCGGCCGACACACACTCCAGCGCGGTCAGCAGCGCGATGACACCACCGCCCGCGAGCACGACTCGCATGGCCTTCCCCCTCCGGGCGAAAGTTCGGTTGGGCGCCACGAGGTACCCGGATGCCACCACTGGGATAGCGGCATCCGGGCCTTGCCCCCGTCGGGCAAGGATTTCAGGAGGCGCGCGGGGTGACGAACGTGTCGTTGATGACGTAGCCGTCGAGGCCGTACGTCTCCCCGTACTCGATGAGATCGCTGGTGCGGTTGAGGAAACCGCGCCCGTTGTTGTTCAGCGAGGTGTTGCACAGCACGCTGAACCCGGTCTGCTCGCGGAACGCCTCGAGCAGGTCGGTGATGCCGGCGTTGCGCTCCCGCGTCACCGTCTGGGTGCGCGCGGTCCCGTCGACGTGCGTGATGGCCTTCAGCTCGTCGGAGGTGACGTGGTTGAAGTACAGCATGTACGGGTCCTGCACCGAGCCGACGAACCACTTGGGGGCATCGGATTCCAGCGCGATCGGGGCGATCGGGCGGTAGTCCTCGCGGCGCTTGATCTTGTTGAGCCGCACGGTGGTGTCCACGGTGAACGGCGCGGCGAGGATCGACCGGTTGCCCAGCGCCCGCGGGCCCATCTCGTACCGGCCGCGCGCCCAGCCGATGATGTTGCCGTCCTTGAGGTACTTCGCCACCTCGCTCGCCACGAGCGGCCGCGTCTCGTACTTGGCGGGATCCGGGACCACGTCCTCGACGAAGTTCTCCCCCGCGTAGACGTCCCACTCGATGGTCGCCTGTCCGGTGTAGAACCACTGCGCGTCGATGGCGGTGCCCAGCGCGGAACCGCTGTCGTTGGGACACGGCGGCACGAACACCGAGGAGAACAGGCCACTTTCACGCCACAAGCGGTTCCAGTCGCAGTTCAGGCCGCAGCCGCCGGAGATCAGCAGCGGGAGACCTTCGGTCAGGTTCTTCTCGGCGTAGTCGTAGAACCGGTTGAAGATCGCCTGCGAGTGCTTCGCCGCCGCGTTGCGGTATTCCTGCGACCAGACACCGGCGTTGTACAGATGGGACCAGGACATTTCCTCTTTGGACAGACCGAGGATGATGCCGTCGCGGTCGAGGATGAAGTCGATGGTCTTCTGCTCGTCCGGCGTGAGCGGGCCCGGCTCGGCGAACCCGGTCAGCGCCATCTGCTTGCCGGCGTCGTTGAAGCGGAATTTCCCCTTGCCCAGCGGGAAACCCGGGTCCGCCAGCGCGAAGAGGTACGCGTACTTCGCGCCGGGGTCGGTCAGTACGTGCTGCAGGTGGGTGGCCTCGCCGCGCTCGTCGATCCGGTAGAAGTCACCGATGTTCCCTTCCCACACCAGGGAGTAGTACGCCTGGCCGGGGGCCGCGGGGGCCATCCCGAGGGAGGTGTAGATGTGCGAGCGCTCGTGGGTGGAGGAGAAGTAGCGCACGTCCTTGCCGAAGAACTTGCCCGCCTCGTCGGAGATCGCGCCCTCGCCGACACCGAAGTATCCGGTGCGGGAGGGAGGTTCCACCGAGAACTCCCCCTTGACCCAGCCGCCGAGCGCGACCACGTCGGGACGGGAGTCCAGCATGCCCGCCGCGCGCGCCATCAGCTCACCGGTGATCCGGTCGTAGCGCGGGTAGTTGTCCTTTTCCGACTCCAGCGCGAACAGCAGCTTGCCGTCCTCGATCGCCACGATCCCGCCATCGTGGCCCTCTTTCATCGACAGAATCAGCATTGTGTCACCGAATTTCGCTCGCCTTCATTCGTCGACTCATTCAAGCCGCGCGGCCCGTTGACCGGAAGCGCCGCGCGGCTCGAACAATCAACCTTCGGACGAACCACCCGGCAGGGTGCGCACGGCCTCGTGGCGCAGCGACTCGAACGCGTTCTTCCGCGTCCTGCGGCCGGCCATCGGGACGGCGGCGGCGAACGCACCCGGTTCCCGTTGCCGCTCGGCGGCGAACGCGCTGACCAACCGGGAGACCGCGTAGCGGCCGGCGACGTTGGCGCGCTGGAGAAGCCCGGCGTCCACCACCGACTCGAGGAGTTCGTCGGCGGTCTCGATCATGATGCCCATCGCCGCGGCGATGCTGATCGACGTCGTCCAGCCCGCCCCGCTCTGCCCGAAGTGACGGATGGCCTCCCGCTCGGTGGGCGACAGATGTTCGTACGCCGCGGTGAACCGGTCCCGAACGTTGACGTCACCGACACAGAGACTGTCCATGAGCCGTTCGCGATCGGCGAGCCGGCCCGCCGTGTACGCGATCGCCCATTCCGGGCGTGCGGCGATCTTGCGGCCGACGATGTTGACCGCCAGCGGAAGATCCCCGCACAGTTCGGCGATCGTGTCGGTGGCGTCGAGCTCCGCCCGCACCCGGCCCTGGCCGGCGATCCGGCCGATCAACGCCAGTGATTCCCTGCGGGAGAACGTATCCAGCTCGATACGGTTCGTGTCCTCCAATCCGAGCAGCCGGGCACGGCTGGTCACCACGACCTGGCTGTGCGGGGCCTGGCCCAGCAGCGGCCGCACCTGCCCCTCGTCCCTGACACCCGCCAGGAGCACGAACAACCTGCGTTCCGCCAGCAGGGATCGGTACAACCCGATCCGCTGCATCGGATCGTCGGGCACGAGATGTGCCGGCACGCCGAGCGCGCGCAGGAAACCGCGCACGATCCCGTTGGCCGACCGGCCTCCGGATCCGGTGTCGCTCAGATCGGCGTAGAGCTGCCCGTCCGGGAAGTCCGCCGCCACCTCTTCCGCCAGCCGCAAGGCGAAAGCCGTCTTCCCCACACCGATCGGACCGCTGACGAGCAACGGCACCTTGACCGGGCCGCTCGCCCCGATCATCTCCGCGGCGTCGGCCAGATCCCGTTCCCTGCCGACGAAAGTCCTCGAGCCCATGGGCAGCTGTGCCGGACGGGCGAGGCGGATGACGCCGGATGCCGGAGCGTGCGCGCCATCCGGCGGAGTCTCGGCCGGTGGCGCGGGCGCACGTTCCTCTCGTACCTCGGCGCCGCCCCCTGTCTGCCCGGCGACACTCCGCCAACGCCGTTCCCACGCCGCACGGTCCCCACCGCACGCGGAGACGAACGCCAACGTCACGGCGAGAGTGGGCAACCGGTGGCCGCTGGCCGCGCTGGACAGCACGGAAGGTGCGAACAATGCCGTCCTGGCGAGTTCCCGGTAGCTCGGGTTTCCCGCCCGGTTCCTCAAGACGCGCAGATCGTGAGCGAATGCGGCGATCGGACCAGTGGAGCCGTCCAACGGTCGCTCGGGTCTGCCCATGCCATCTCCCTCCCCTGGATGGGGTAACGCAATCGCACTGCGTGACCGTCATCCTTGTGGCCTTCCTGACCACAACCCTAAAGGACCAATGAACCTCGCAGCAGATACAAATAGGTGACTCAATGTACAAAGTCCAATAGTTGGACGCGGAAATTCACCCCCTTGGTGGCACCGGATAGGGTTCGCCCATGTCTGCGCCCCTGCCCCCGCTCGCCGAACTCCGGCGGGCCGCCGAAGTGTTCAACGGCTTCGCGAATGCCGACACCACTTGGCTTCGGCTCCTCGAAGCCACGTCCGATCAAAGAGGGCAGTCCGCGATCGACCTGTCACAGTCCGCACATCGCACAATTCTTCTTCGCTGGCTGAACTCGTGGGGATGCCGAATCCGGTACCCGCGCGAAGGCGAGCCGGCCCCCTTCGACGACGGTGTCCGGACCTGGTGGGAGACCTGGGGAAACAGCCTCCCGTCCGCCGACCTCGTCGACCTGACGGACGCGGGGATCGACATCGCCGCGAAGGCTTACGCGGACCTTTCGGGTGTCGTCGTCTCAGCGGGACGGGCCAGGCGTACGCTGGGCCCGACCGCCGCGGCCAAGGCGCTGTATGCGTTGCGGCCCAACACGATCATGCCGTGGGACGCCGCCATCGCGGCCGCCCTCCACGGTGCCCGTGACGGCGCCGCGTTCGGCAGGCATCTGCGACTCGGCCGCACTTGGGCCGCCGCGGTGATCGCGGAGGCGGGAGAAGACGGGGCGGAGATCCCCGCCCTGATGGGCAGACCCGTGTCACTGGCGAAGATCCTCGACGAATACCTTTACGTCGCCTTCACCATGGGCGCCACGGGTGACTGGGGCACAGACAGCGGAGAATGGTGGAAAAATGGTAACCGGGGATGACGTCAGAAGTATCGTCGCGGACCTGCCGCGCGCCTATGAGGCGCTGGTCCGGGACCGGGCGAAGTTCCGCGTGGGGCGAATCGTCTTCCTTTCGCTCTCACCCGACGAAACCGTGATGGGATTCGGCTATCCCAAAGAAGAGCGGGAAGCGCTGGTGGCGGGCGAGCCGGACAAGTTCATGATGCCGATTCCGTCCGATATGCGCTATCAGTGGGTCCGCGTCCGGCTGTCCGCGATCGATTACGAGGAGTTACGGGAGCTGATCGTCGACTCGTGGCGAATGTGCGTGCCGAAGAAGGTCTGGGCGGAATACCTGGAAAAGAACCCGAGCTGAACCACTCCTTCGGCGTGCGCCGTTCGGCCCCCTCGACTGCCCTTTTCGGTCGCGTCAATTGTCTTTCGGGCGACAGAAAAGCGGGACTCGCGTGATCGGAGACGTGACTCGCGTGCTTGGGGCCGGAACTCACGTGCCTGGAGACCGCACTCGGGTGTGCGGCTTCTGAGCACGCGAGTTCCGCCTTCAAGCACGCGAGATCCGGGCCCAAGCACGCGAGTGTGGCATCGAAGCCCAGGCGCGTGAAGGCCCCCTTCCTTGCGGTAGGCGCAAGGAAGGGGGCCTTCATGTACTTCAGGGGCTACTCGGCGACCTCTTCGATCGCCGAGGTTCCGCGGGAGCCGTGGGTCCCGTACCGCTCCCATACCTCGTTCAGCCGGATCCGCCCGTCCGGCAGGAACTCCGGGGTGTTCGTGCTGTGCCCCGAGATCACCTGACCGCTGGCCAGCACCATCGTGTAGGCCATGTCGATCGTCCCGTCCTCGCCGCACTTCCCGGTCAGCGAGCCGAGCCGCACCCCGCCGCCGGTCAGCTCGGCCCACACCAGGTCGTCCTTCTGCCGGTACAGGGTGACCGGCGCGTCCGGGTCGGTGCTGACCTTGCGGAACCGTTTCCCGTCGTAGTTGATCATCCGTCGTGCTCCGTCCTGCCGGGGAACCAGAGGTCGTCCGAGGTGACATCCGCGAGGTCGTACTTCCCGAGCGCACTGGTGAGCAGCCGCAGTTCGAGTTCGAGACACCGCACGAGCCGCACGAGCCCCTCGGTCGCGTCTTCGTCGACGGCGAGCAGCGCCGCCCGGCCGAGACCGACCGCGGAAGCGCCCATCGCCAGGCACTTCAGCGCACGGGCCCCTTCCCAGATCCGCCCCGACACCAGCAGCGACGCGTCGTGCTTGCCGACCCGGCGCAGGCATTCCACCAGCGGCAGCCCCACCTGGTCGAGGAAGACCGACGGCGCCCAGCCGGTGCCGCCCTCGGCACCGTCCACGGTGACGGCGTCCGCTCCCGCCGCCCACGCGACCTGTGCCGCCTCGCCGACATCGCGGCCAGGGTGCAGTTTCACCCAGGCGCGGGCCCGCGGGTAGTTGTTGCGCATCAGGTGGATCTGCTGGCGCAGGATCTCCCCGGTGAACGTGCCGGGGCTGCTGGAGCGCAGCACCATGGCCGTGTCCGTGCCGAAGGCTTCGTCCACTGTGTACTGTTCGGCGATCTCGCCCGCGGCCGTGCGCGACAGCACGGTCATCCCGCCGAGGCCCGGCTTGGCGCCTTGGCCGACCTTGAGCTCGAACGCCAGCCGCCCGGTCTCCAGCAGTTTCGTCGCGGACGGGTCGCTGTAGACGAGGTTCCACACCTCCGCGTCCGCGTCTTCGGTGCTCTGCTGGACGACGACACCGCCCAGCCCGTCCGGCACGGCGCCGGCGTACGCGCGGATCCGGCCGAGCAGGCCGTCTTCGACGCTTTCGCCCATCCGGCCGTATCCGTGCATCGGGACGACGTTCTCGCCGATCACCATCGGCATCCCGAGCCTGCCCGCCTGCTCGCTCGCGGCGATCCCGAGCCCGCTGCCCGCCACCTGCGTGGATCCGAACGCGCACAGGAACACCGGCGACGGCGCGGTGAACCCGCCGAGCACGGTCGAAAGTCCGACGTCCCCGTACACCGGTTCGCGGGCGAGGTCGAACATCTTCTCCAGCCGCCGTGGGACGAACACCGGCGGCACGATGCGCGCGCGGTCGAGTTCGTCGGGCGGACTGTCGACGTCCGAGCCGAACAGCGACCGGCCGTATCCCGCGACTTCGGGGAAGATCGCCGCGCTGCCTTCCCGTGCCCTTGCCCGGATCGCGTCTTCCGGGAGCTGCCGTGCGGTGATCACGGCGCCGCGATCCCCGGCAGCTTCGGGTACGCGTTGGCCTGCCAGACCGCGTCCAGCCCGGCGATGTAGCGCGTCACCCGCTCCAGACCCATCCCGAAGCCCGCGCTCGGCGGCAACCCCTCGCGCGCGAGGTCGAGGTACCAGGCGTACTTCGCCGGGTTCTCCCCCGTCTCCCGCATCCGTTCGATCAGCCGCCGGTACTCGTGCGTGCGCTCGCCGCCACTGCAGAGTTCGCCGAACCCGTCCGAGGCGATGAGGTCGAAGTTCCGCAGCACTCCCGGTTCGGTGCTGGACTCGCCGTCGGTGAACCCGCGCGAGCCCTTGGGGTAGTCGACGATGAAGAACGGCCGGTTCGTCTGCTCCGAGATGATCCGCTCGCCCTGCCAGTCGATCTCCGCGTCGGCGCTCTGCCCGTGCAGCAGGCCCTGCAGCCGTGACACCGCCTCGCGGTGCGTCATCCGCTCGAAGTCCTCTTCCAGCAACGCCGTGAACGCGTCCTGGTCCCGGCCCAGCGTGGCGAGGTCCACTTTGGACTCTCGCAGCGTGTAGCCGACCACATGGCGGAGCAGGCCCTGCGCGATGTCGAGGACCTCCTCGCGGCTCGCCCGCGCGACCTCGACGTCGATCTGGGTGAACTCGACCAGATGCCGACCGGTGGTCGAGGTCTCCAACGGCTCCAGCCGCACGTTCGGGGCGACGTAGAAGATCTTGTCGAACGCGAGCAGCGACGCCTGCTTGTACAGGATGACGCTGGTCATCATCTTGTACTTGTGCCCGTAGTAGTCGACGTCGACCTGCTTGGCACCGCGGCATCCAGGGTCGGTGACCGGCCCGATCAGCGGCGGCTGCAGCTCCACGAACCCGTTCATGCCGAGGTACTCGCGGGTGCCCGCGGTGATGCTGTTCTGGATGCGCAACGCCGCCTGCGTCACCGGTGACGTCAGGTGCTCGCGGGTGCCCGGCGGCAGCGCCGCCTCCGTTGTTCCGGTCATGTCCTACTCCCCTGTGTCAGTCGGTGCACGGTTTCGATTCCGGGCATCCCGTACTTCTCGTCGAACGACCGCTCGACGTACCGGAGCGCGTCCAGCAGATCGCCCGAAGTCATCCGCCGGTCCGCGGGCAGGTCGACGAGATCGCCCAGCGGCATCGCGCCGATCCGCTGCCATTCCAGGCGACCGTTGGGATCCAGCCGGCCACGCGCGCGGCCTGCGTTGTCCGGGTGCAGGCAGAACGGGACGTCCAGCTGGCCCCGCGCGAACGCGGTGACCAGCGCTCTGCCGAGGTCGGCGTCGAGCGAAAGAACGTTGTCCACCAACGCTTTCGCCTGCGCGTGGATCCCGGTGTCGCCGAGACGGCCGCTCCGGGACACGCCCCGCGCGGCCTCGGCGGCGTGCTCCAGCGCGGTCACGTTCTCGGCCACGGTCGGCAGCCGGTGCGCTTCGGCGGTGGTCTTGACGATCAATCTGCTCGCCCCGGTGCGGGCGGCCAGCCGCGCGGACTCCGCGATCAGCGCCAGCGCGCCGCCCGATGTCCTCGGGTGGACGCCCATGTAGCCGTAGATCACCACATGCGTCCGCGCGTGCGGCACGTATTCCCCGATCAGCGCGTGTAACGCGGCGACAGCCTCCTCGTCCTGCCCGGCGTGGGTCTGCTGTGCGTAGCTGAAGGACAGGCAGCGGATCCCGTGCCGCCAAAAGAACATCCCCTCCAGCACGCTCAGCGCGACCAGCAGCGCCGGCGGGCACAGCTGGCCCATCATGCAGCCGCCGAAGGTCTCCAGATGCGGCTCCAGTTCGGGACCCCGGGCCTCGGCCAGCGTTTCGCAGGAGCGCCGCCAGTTGTCGACGGCCGCCGAGAGCGGCATCCGGCTGTACGGCAGGCAATACGACACCGGCCCGCCCTCGGTCGCGTGCAGCCCGAAGTCCAGCAGCGCCCGTACGATCCGGCGGGGATCCGCCGAACCGTGCCGGACCTGCACCGGGAAGTCCCCGGTCAGCACGCCGTCGAGCAACGCCGTCGTCGTCACGGGGTCGTGGTCGACGAGCGGGTACCCGTTGAGATCGGCGCCGGCGGCCAGCGCGGCGCGAGCCGCCTCGTGGTCGCCGACCCTGGTGTAGCTGTCGATCGTGATCGTGCCGACCGTCGCGGCCCGCGCCGCCCTGGTCGCCAGCAGCCCCCGGGCCATCCGCCCCGGATCGGCGAACCCCATCCGGGGTTGGACGACCAGGTCCCCCCTCGCGTGGTGGCGCGCGACCACCTCGCCGAACGAAAGCCCCCGCCGCGGGGTGAGCACGCTCATCCCGCGCCCAGCGGGACACCGGGGGTGCGCACGGACAGGGTGCGGAGGAAAGTGCGGAACGGGGTCAGCCCGCCGGAATCCTCGAACACCGCGTCGAACCCGGCCTCCAGCAGCCGTGCCGCGTTGCTGCCGCCCGTGACGTCGAGCTTCCCGCCGATGACGACCGGCGTCGTGACCAGCTCCGCCCGCGCGCGGAAGGTTTCCATCAACCGGACGCCGTCCTGACGGCCGTGCCCGTTGAGGCTGCTGATCACCAGCAGGTCCGGCCGCCGGGTGACGCATTCGCGCACGATGGTCGCGTCCGGGACGCAGGCGCCGAGGTTGGTGACCCGGCAGCCCAGTTCCTCCAGCAACAGCTCCAGGTACACCAGGTTCCAGGTGTGCGCGTCGGACGAGAGCCCGGTGACGATCACGTCGAGACCGGCGTCCGGGAGCGTGGACTGGACGGCTTCGATGGTCATGGTGCGGCGTTCTCCCTCTCTTCGCGGTCCGGCCGCACGTCGATCTCGATCAGCGCGACCGCCTCTTCGGCCAGGCGTGACGCCTCCGCCGGGCTGTCCGCGGTCACCATCAGATCGCCGACGCGGTCCCACGAGCTGCGCAGTCCGCCGAACCGGTCGCCCGCCGAAACCCCGACGTCGCACATGAACACGCCTTCGGACTGCGACGCCTTCTCCACTCCGCGTACGTCCGCGATGAGGCCCGGCTCGATCGAGAGGAACCGGACCGCGGCGCCGCCTTCGGCCTTGCGTGGCAAGACGTCCACGACCGGCTCGTCCTTCATCACCGAGAAGTAGGCGCGGTTCAGCTCCACCGGGTAGGCGCGCTGGATCAGCTCGATGATGCCGTCGCCGGCGAACCGGCCGGCGCATTCGACCAAGTACGGGACGCCGTCCGAGACGATCCATTCGCAGTGGACGATCCCGGTGCGGAACCCGGCCGCGCCGGTGAGCCGCCGCGTCTCCTCGGTCAGCGACGCCGTCAGCTCGTCCGGGATGTCGGCGGGGACGATGTGCGCGAGTTCGATCGGACGCGGCCCGGGGAACAGCCGCTTGCCGGTGACGTTGGCGAACAGCGGCTCGCCGTCCCGCAGCAGCATCTCGACGCTGTACTCGTCGCCCTCGACGAAGCTCTCGGCCAGCATCTTCAGTTCCATCGCGCGGTCCGGGACGAAGATCCCTTCGTCCTGCACGACGCAGTTCGCCCACGCCTGCTCGGCCTCGGCCGGGTCGGTGAGCACCTGCGTCCCCACCGACGCCTGCCGGTTCGCGGGCTTCAGCACGGTCTTCCCCGGATTCCGCGCCATGAACTCACGGACCTGTTCGGGGCTTTCGACGCGCGCCGAAGCCGGATTCGCGATCCCCGCCGCCCGGCTGACCAGGCGCAGCACCGCCTTGTCCCGCAGGATCTGCGCCGCGCCGAACCCCGCGCCCGGCAGGCCGTAGCGTTCCGCGAGCCGCGCCGCGAACGGGGTCGCGTACTCGGTCAGCGGGACCACCGCGGCCGGGTCGAGGTCGTGGTGGACATGGTAGAACTCGTCCGCCTTGCCGGGGAGGTGGAACTCCCATTCGATCAGCTCGCGCACCAGCGCCGAACCGGCCACCGTCTCCCGCGCGTTGCGTTTGCGGATGACATCGGGTTCTTCGACGAAGATGACCGATCCGTCCGGCTGGAAGTCCTTGATGGACGAACCCAGCGCGGCGGCCACGAACCCGACCAGCACCACCGGGCGCGTCATGACTCGTCCTCGACGTAGTACCAGTTCTCGGGGTTGATCAGGCCGTACGGATTGATCGGCGAGAACCCGCGCAGGTTGCCCTTGACCTCGAACAGCCGCCGCGGGAACGTCGGCATGAAGATCACCGGGGCCTGGTCTGCGATGTACTCCTGGTACTCGTGCAGCGCGCCGAGGTCGTCACTGGTGACGGTCTTCGCGATCAGCTCGTCCGCCTTGGCGTCGCGGTAGTTGCTGAAGTTGCAGGAAGCCCCGCTCTGGAACAGGTTCTCGCCGGTCGGGTAGTTGTAGACCCAGCCGCCGCCCCAGCAGGACAGCTCCCACAACCGCGCGTCGCCCGGCCCGTCCTGCGCCACCAGGACCGAACCCATCACCTCCTGGAGGCGGATCTCGATCCCGGCCTTGGCCGCGTTGTCGCGCAGCTGCTCCATCAGCCGGGTCAGCGCCGGCCTGCCTTCCCAGTACCGCAGGGAGAAGCTCAGCTCGGTGCCCGCCGGGATGCCCTCACCCGCCTCGCCGGGGCCGGTGCCGGGACGCACGCACACCGCGGGGAAGACGCTGACGTCCCACCCGTTTTCGGAGAGCAGGCTCCGCGCCTTCTCCAGGTCGAACGGCCAGAAGCCGCCGCGCTCGGCGATCTTCGGCGAGACGAGGTCGCTCGTCGGCAACATCGGGATGGGGCCGGTCTGGCTCCAGCCGTAGCCCTGGTAGATCTCGCGCGCCCCGTATTCCTGGTCGAGACAGCTCTGCAGCGCCTGCCGGATGTAGGGCTGCCGGATCAGGTCGCCGGCGATGGTCGGGTTGCCGAAGTTCACCGCGATGAAGTTGATGGTGAACAGGATCTGCGGTTCCAGCTGGAAACCGTCGCCGAGCGGGTTCGGCCCGCCCCGGGTCGGGTCGCCGTCGGGCTGCACACCCATCCCCAGCGGCAGGAAGCCGACCTCGACCTCACCGGATTCCAGCAGCGCGTACTGCTGTTCGTCCGACGACGTCGCGACCTGGCGCAACTCGTCGAGGTGCGCGGGGTTCGGACCGCTGTAGTGCTCGTTCGGCAGGAAGGAGACGACGCCTTCCTCCGTGTAGCTCTTCAGCTTCCACGGTCCGTTGACCACGCTCCACACCGGACTGTCCGCCCAGGTCGCGCGGTGGCTGTTGTCCTCGGCGACGGGATCGCCGTTCTCCTCCATCAGGAACTCGTACACGGCCTCGGCCTGGCCGATGTCGTGCGTCGCGTCGGCGGGCCCGTCCGCGGTGCGGTCCCAGGCCTTAGGCATCGGCGTGATCATGGTGAGCTGGTTGAGCAGGATCCAGTTCTTCGAGTACGCCTTGTCGAAGGTGAAGCTCACCTTGTCGTCGGCGACCTTCTCGAACGACTCCAGGTTGTCCGGGAAGAATCCTTCGGTGTAGGCGCCGAACTTCGGCCCCTTCACCTTCAGCATGTTGACCCAGAAGATGACGTTGTCCGCGCAGACCGTCTCGCCGTTGGACCATTTCCAGGGCTTGATGCGGACCGTGCAGGTGCGGCCGGTCTCGTCCCACACCGGTTCCTCGCCGAGGCTGAGGTCGTAGTCGACCTCAGGCCGGCCGTCGCGGCCGAGCCAGTACAGCGGCCGGTACATCAGCATCTGGAACTCGTAAAGGCTCCGCATGCCGTAGCGCTCACCGGGGGTGAATGGGAAGATCATCGCGGGTGGGAATCCCGGCAGGCAGGCCCACGTCGCCACGCCGCCCTTGATCGGCTTTTCCGTCATGACTTTCGTTTCCTCCGCTCGTCGCCGCGCTCAGGCGGCGGTCGCCTCGAGAACCTCGGCCGGCCGCTTCTCCTGCGCCGACAACGGTTTCGCCAGGCTGAAGTAGGTGCCGATCACGATCGCGCCCTGCAGGAGGGCCAATCCCCAGAAGGCGTAGGGCACCGTCGTCGCGTCCGCCAGCGAGGACAGCGCGACCGTCGCTCCGACGCCGAGCCCGAGGCCCAGGGCCTGGGTGCTGCCGAAGATCCGGCCGACGCGGTCTTCCGGGCTGGCCCGCATCAGCAGCGTGCGGGCCGCGATCCGGCCCTGCGCGAAGCAGAACCCGGCGAACGGGATCGCCGCCATCAGCGCGATGTAGTGCAGTGGCTGGATCGCCAGACAGATCAGGTTGCCGAGGGTGCCGAGCACGGCCAGGTGGATCCCCTTGAACCGCTTGCTGACCTTGCCGTAGGCCGCGGCGCCGATGATGAACCCGGCGCCGGCGAGGGCATCGACCACACCGATCATCCAGGCGCCCTGGTTGAAGGTCTGCAGGATCAGCGTCGTCAGGATGACGTTGGCGACCATCAGGCCGATGTTGCCGTTGGCGTACAGCAGCGCGAGCCGCTTGATCGGCTGGCGCACGGGGGCTTCGACCGGCGTCGACGTGCCGGTGGCCGTGGTCTCCTCGGCCACCGGGGCCTTGGCGGGCTTGCGGCCGATCGCGTAGACCAGCACGGCCGAGAGGACGAAGCTCAGCGAGTTGAACACGAACAACGGCGTGGCGCCGAACCAGATCACCAGGAAGCCCGCCAGCGAAGACGCCAGCAGCATGCCGGAGTTGCTCGCCATCTCGAAGTGCGAGTTGAACTTCCCGAGCCGCTCGTCCCGGATCCGTTCCTTGATGAGTCCGTTGCTCGCGGGCATGAACAACGCCGCGGTGCAGGCGAGCATGAAGTTCGCTAGGTAGGAACCCAGGTTCGCCGGACCACCGATCCACAACCACACCGGCAGCGCGAACGCGGTCATCGCGCTGACGAGGTCCGCCGCCACACACAGCATCCGGCGGTCGACCTTGTCGACCAGTTTGCCGAACAGGACCGCGAGCGCGACCTGCGGGATGGACACCGCGATGAACAGCCAGCCGACCGCGAGCGTGGTCTGTTCGGCGTGGAAGACCAGGATCGCGGCCGCGGTGATCTGGAACGCGTTGCCCGCCGTGGTGATGAATCCCGCCGGGACCAGCAGGCGTTCGGCGAGCCGGGAACTCCGGACCGCGTCGGTGGAGAGGGTGCTGTCGAGTGACATGGGGTGTCAGACCTCGCTCGTCGGGGTGAATTCCAGTGGTGGCACGGTGAAGGCCGTGGTGTGCGTGACGTCGAAGGCGGCCGCGGTGATCCGGAGGTCGAACCCGCCCGCTTCGGCGGCACGTCCGGCGAGGTCGATCAGGATCGGCGACGCACAGCCGATCAGCGCCCGCAGTTCGAGGAAGAGGTCACCGAGCCGCGCGCGGAGCATCTCCTGGTCGAGGTTGCCCTTCAGCGTGCGTTCCGTCGCCGCCCGCAGGCGTTCGACGTGCTGCACCACCAGATCGGCGGCGCGGCTGAGGCTGAAGTCCTCGAGTTCGTAGTTCAACGCGAACCGGGAGACCATCGCCGCCGCGCGTTCCGTGGCTTCGGTCGACACCGGGAGCGAGCCGCTCTCTCCGCCGACCTCGGCGGTGAGTTTGGCCAGTGTCTCGGCGAGCTCGTTCCATGGCGTGACCAGCCGCTCCCCCGCGACCTTCTCCAGTGCCGCGCGGGAGAAGTTGGTCCGCGCGAACTCGGGGGCGGTGAGGTTGAGGTGGAACCGCGCGATGTCGCGGGGTACCTCGGCCGCCAGTTCACGGGCCCAGACCACATGTCCCTTGCTGGTGGAGAACTTCTCGTTCTCCAGTTCGTAGAACTCGTTGACGAGCAGGGTGTCCGGGAGGACGTAGCGGCCCTCCAGGGCGATCAGCTCGGCGACGTGGACGACGCCCCAGGTGAACAAGGGGTCGAACCCCATGAACACCACGACCCGCGCGTCGTTCTCCACGAGCCAGGCGTCGTCGTCGGCGACCTTCGGCTTCCCGTTGCGCCGCAACGCGTATTCGGTGCAGTACATCGAGGCGGGCATCCCCTCGACCCAGGCGTTGAGCCGCTGCCCCGGCGTCTGGAGGAACGGCGCCGGCAGCCCCCATTTCACCGGGTACGTGATCGCGAAGTCGGGCAACGGCCCGGACAGCAGTTCCCGCATCAGCCCGAGCACGTGCGGCCGCCACGCGGGACCGCGTTCCTCGTAGTAGGCGAGCAGCTGCTCGCGGTACTCCGAGACGGGGAAGACCATGATCTCGGTCTCGCGGTAGGTCACCTCGTCGGCCGGGTCGAGCACCGAGTACGGCTCGATGAGCGCGTCGAAGTCGATCGGATGCCCGCAACCCTCGCAGAACCCGCCACGGCTGTCGGCGAGGCAGGTCGGGCAGCCACCGCCGACGAAACCCTCGACCAGGAACTCGCCCTTGCTCTCGCTGTAGGGCAGCCGAACCTTGCGCAGGCGGAGCTTTCCCTTGTCGTACAACCGCTTCACGTAGTCGTAGACGAGCGCCTTGTAACCGTCGTCGGTCGGCGAGAAGCCGTCGACCTCGACACCCATGGCCTTGAACGTGCGCTGGATGTTCTCGGTCGACTGCTTCACCAGTTCGGGCGGCGTCAGCCCGACCCTGGCCGCGCTGGTGACGAGGTAGGTCTGGCTGTCGTCGGTGCAGGAGGCGAACACGGCCTCCCGGCCCGCCGCGCGCAGGTACCGGCGGTGCACGTCGGCACCGAGGTACGGGCCGGCGATATGCCCGATGTGCAGGTCCCCATTGGAAGTCGGGGGGCCGCCGATGATGACCACCGGTCTCGTGTCGGCCATGGTCACGCCTCCTCCCGGTCGGACGCCTGCGCTGCGTGCCGGGCGGCGAACTTCGCCGTCATGTCGGAGTCCCACCAGATCGCGTACATCTCGAAGTCCTCCGCGCCGTCGTTGAGAATGCGATGCTCGGTGCCGGGCTTGTGGAACTCGATGTCGCCGGGCCGGAAGGCGCGGCGCTCTCCCCCGGACTCGACGACCGCCTCGCCGTTGACGGCGATGAAGATCTCGTACTCGTGGTGGGAATGCGCACCCGTCGCGCCGTGCGCCGGCACCGTGACCCAGGCGCCTTCGAACGGCGCGTTCAGTGCCGCCCACGGCAGGAGCCGCTGGCCGTAGGCGCCGTTCTCGAAGACCATCTTTTCCCGCTCGAGCGGACGGATCTCCATGACTCTCTTTTCCTTTCCGGACTCAGCGGGTGGCGACGATGGGGGCGGCGTCCGATGTCGGTTGCGGTGGCACCTCGGGGGTTTCGCCGCGGTGGGCGAGGATGTCCTGCAGGATGTCGTTGGCCCGCGGGGCGAGGACGCTCAGCAGCGAGTCCGCGATCCCGTGCGTCGCTTCGTTGACACCCTGGAGGTAGACGGCCGCGGTGGCGGGCTGCTCGATCTCCAGCCGGTAGTCACGGGTCACCTTGATCTCGGAGAGGCCGATCGACTTCGCGATGTCCTGGACCATCCTCGGCATCTCCGGGGAGAAACCGGTGCCGAGCAGGACGAGATCGGTGCGCAGTTCCTGGGTCTCGCCGGTACGCCGGTCGGTGAGTTCCAGCACGATCTCGTCGCCCTCGTCGCGGGCGTCGGTGATGTCGCTCATGGTGATCATCCGCAGCCGGGAACGGCCGGAGAGGCGGTCCAGGTAGATCGAGCGGTACAACGCGTCCATCGTGCCCGGCGCCAGCCCGGAGTAGTTCGTGTGGTGCATCTCCTTGAGCATCTGCTCGCGCGCCTCCGGCCGCGCCTCGAAGAACTTGTCCACATGGGACGGGAAGAACAGCTCGTTGTTGAACTTGCTGCTCTCGTAGTAGTTCAGGCCGATCGAACGCATCACCATGGTCGGCTTGCACTCGGGCAGGTCCTTCTGCACCGCGCCGAACAGTTCCGCCGCGCTCTGCCCGGCGCCGATCACCGCGACGCGGTACGGGAGGTCCTTGCGCAGCTTGGCGATCCTCGGCAGGTACTGCGTGCTGTGGATGACGCGGTCCTGGTTCACCGTCCGGAGCCGGTCGGGAATCCGCGCGTCGCGGCCCGCGCCGACCACCAGGTACCGGCTGCGGATGGTCTCGCCGTCGGCGACGTGCGTGTCCCAGCCGGTGAGCGTGCCGTCCGTCCACACCGGAGTGATTTCGAGACATTCGCGGCCACGCTGCAGGTCCACCAGCGAAAGCGAGTCGGCCGTCCACTTGAGATAGTCGGCGAGCTCCACCCGGTAGGGGACGAAACTGCCCATGTTCACGAACTCGTTGAGCCGGTTCGTGGCGTGCAGGTAGTTCAGGAACGAGAAGCGACTGCGCGGGTTGCGCAGGGTCACCAGGTCCTTGAGGAACGAGACCTGCGACAGCGCCTCCGGCAGGAGCATACCCCGCTGCCACGAGACCTCTTCGTCGCGTTCGAGCAGGACCGATTCGCGGGCCAGGCCGGGCGCGAGCTCTTCCAGTGCCACTGCGAGTGCCAGGTTGGACGGTCCTGCTCCGACTGCGAGCAGCTCGACATCACGGTTCGCCATTGTTTGCTCCGCCATCGTTGAGAGTGCTGGGAAGGTGTTCTGCGGTGCCCGTGCGCGGTCAGCCACCGGCGGCCACCGAGGGCAGCAGGGGGTGCGCGGTCAGCCGGACCTGGGCCATGGCCTTGTCCAGCACCGCCTCACAGTCGTCGGGATCGGCGCCCGCGCAGATCACGTACGCGTGCCGCGAGATGAACTCCGCCGGCGGCAGCCGCATGCGCGCGCCCGGCTCGACGAGCACGTCCGCGGCGAGGATTCCGTTGTTCCGCAGGGAACCCGGTACGGACACGGACTCGACGACACAGTCCTGTTTCGGGTAGCCGAACCGCACGCCGACCCATCGGGGTTCGGCCTCGTGCGGGATGTGGGGACGCATGCCGAGCGCGACGTCGACCGCGGCCGCGCCCGGGTCGACCCCGGTCGCGAACCGGGCGAGCAGCGGGATCAGGTCGCCGCCGAGCCTGCCGTTGATCTCCACGATCACCGGTCCGCGTTCGGTGAGCTTGAGCTCGGTGTGGGTGATGCCGTACCGGAAGTCGATCGCGCTGTGCGCACGGGCCAGTGTCGAGCGCAGTGCCGGGTCGGCGAGGAGTTCGTCCGCGGAGCTGACCAGGTGGCCGAGCTCCTCGAAGTACGGCTGCATGCCGACCGTCTTGTGCGCCACGAACATCGGCGTGTACTCACCGTCCACGACGGCGCCGTCCACACTGATCTCCGGACCGCTCAGGTACTCCTCGACCAGCGCCCCGCCCTTGTAGGCGGGAGAGCCGCCGAAGCTGGCGTCCTCCGCGGTCCGGAACGCCTTCCGCACCGCCTCCGCGTCTTCCGCGAGGCTGACGCCGATACTGGCCCCGCCCCCGCGCGGCTTGACGACGACCGGGTACCCGATCCGCTCCGCCACGCGGACCGCCTGGTCGTCGTCGTGCACGAACCCGAAATCGGGCTGCGCGACGCCGGCCGCGGTGAGCGTCCGTCGGCTGAACCACTTGTCGCGGCAGCCTTCGATCGCGGAGATCCCGGCACCCGGTACCCCGAGTTCGTCCGCGACATGCGCCGCCGCCACGATCAACGCCTCGTCCCAGGACACGACGCCGAGCACCGGCGTGGTGGCGTTGAGCGCGCGGGCCGCGGCCAGCACGGCGTCCTGGTCCTGCGTGTCCAGCACCGTCGCGCCGGTGATGTAGCGCTCCTGCCAGGTCGGTTCGGTCCCGTTGAACAGCCACAAGGGATGCCGGTGCCCGGCCGACGCCAACAGGTACTCCCGGTACGGCCGCATCCCGCAGCCGATCACCAGGACAACACCCTCCGCTGAGCTCATTCCCTCTCCCCACCAGCCCGTCGCTTCGTCGCGGGCTACTACATCCCGGGGGCGGGTTGACCGGAACCCTTGATTCGGGAAGAACAATCAACGGGATGCGTGGTGGGGACGCGGGTGATACGAGGATTGCCCAGTGGCTCCCGGGCAGCTGTCAGAGGGCCGCTTCGTAAGCGGCGGCAAGGCGCTCCAGCACGCCAGGGCCGTCCTTCTCCGGTGCCGGCCCGCCGAGGTGGACGACCCGCAGTTCCGCCATGAACTCGGCCCACAGGTCCGGCCCGCCCGCGGCGAGCAGTTCGGCCCGCACCCTCAGCCGTTCGGTCGTCGGACGATGCCGGAGCCCCCAGGAACCGAGGTGCGCGAACACGGGCACCAGCTGGATCGACGCCTCGGTCAGGCTGTACGCGGCCTTCTTGCCGGGCCCGGCGTCCTCACGGGTGAGCAGCCCGGCGTTGACCAGCCGCTTCAACCGGTCGGCCAGGATGTTGGACGCGATCCCCTCTTCGGATCCGGCGAGCAGTTCCCGGAAATAGCGCCGGGTGCCGAACATGATGTCCCGCAGCACGAGCAGGCTCCAGCTGTCGCCGAACGCCTCGACCGCGGCGTTGATCGGACAGCCGGAACGGGCGGGTTCCGCCATCCCCTCACCTCCGGAAGAAGTGATTGCAAACTACCATCACCCAATTTATCGTGAATCAACCGATTGCAGAACGCAAGCACCAGGAGGCCGCGATGCTCGAACCACAGACCGCGGACGGAAAAGTGCTGTGGCACTTCACGATGTCCCTCGACGGCTTCGTCGCGGGCCCGGGCCACAGCATGGACTGGATGACCGGCACCACCTTCCGGCCGGACCTGATCGACGAGTACGCCACGACCACGGGCGCCGTCCTCGGCGGTCGCGACGGCTGGGACGCCTACCCCGACCCGGGCGGCATCTACGGTGGCGCCTGGAAAGGGCCGGTGTTCGTCCTCACCCACCACCCCGAGGACGCCACGCCCACGGACGGGGTCACGTTCCTGAACTGCGACGCGGGCGAAGCGGTCCGGATCGGCCTGGAGGCGGCGAACGGGAAGAACCTCGAGGTGTTCTCGCCGGACATCGGCCGTCAACTGCTCGCCTTGGGGTTGATCGACGAGATCGACCTGCACATCGCGCCGGTCCTGCTCGGTGACGGCATCCGGCTGTACGACAACCCCGGCGGGGCGCCGATCCAGCTGCGCGGGCTCGGCCGGGAAGATCCACGCGGAGCGATCGACGTCCGGTTCAGGCCCGTCTAGTTCCGCTTCCCGTACGACCGCTCACACTTCGGCACGGGCCGGGCAGGGCCGGGAGTCTCTAGGACTGAATGACGTTCACCATCCACGAGATGCCGAACTTGTCGGTACAGGCACCGAATTCGTCACCCCACATCTGCTTTTCGAAGGGGACCGAAACGGTGCCTTCGGCGGAGAGTTTCTCCCAGTATCCGCGCAATTCCTCGCCGTCGTCACCGCTGAGGCTGACCGACACGTTCGTGCCCGGCTTGTGCTCCATTCCCGGCGGCGTGTCCGACGCCATGATCGTGTAGCCGCTCGGGGAATCGAGCTGACTGTGCATGATCTGGTTCTCCACCGGCGACCCCGCCATACCGGACTCACCGAACGTATTCAGCGTCAGTTCTCCGCCGAACACCGACTTGTAGAACTCCATGGCCTGCCGGGCGTCGCCGGCGAAGCTGATGTAAGGATTGAGACGGGAAGCCACTGGAACGCTCCTTTTGGTCGGGTTTCAAGCATCCTGGCAGACGCTTCCTGGCGCGACAACGGCCGGGTGAATTCCTTCGCGCAACGAAAATTCAACCCCGTTCGCCGAATGCGGTGAGCGATTCACCGAACGCGCCAGGCCAAAGGCCCGTTCGGACCGGAGACCGCGCCGGCTGATGCGGCGCGGCCTGTGCACCGGCTCGTGAGTGGTAAAGACGGTTATTGAGGGGTAAGGCAAGGTGTCGTGTCGAGTGGCGTGTCCGTGAACGGCATCTGCGGCCCCAGGCACACCAGCAGTCACAGCGGTGCCGCGTGAAGGTCTTGCGAGTACATGATGGCCCCCTTCCTTGCGCCTAGCGCGAGGAAGGGGGCCATCATGTACTTCGCCAGGGTGTGAAGGCCGAGTTTCCTCGGCTGAGCCGACGGGCTTGCCATCGTGCGAACGCCGACGACCCCGGTCTGCCGCTGCTGGTGTTCCCGGCGTTGATCGGCGTCCCGTGCGGGGCCTGCTCGTGGTCGTGATGAGGCACTCAGCCGGCGACCAGCGCGAACTTCAGGTGGAAGTTGTCCAGCGTCGCGGGCAACGGCCGCTCCGGCCCGAGGACGGCACCGGAGACCAGTTCGAAGCGGCGATCCTTGATCAAGTGCGCCAGCATCGTGCTCGCGCAGAACAGCACCAGGTCCCGGCCGGGGCAGATGGCCGGCCCGGCACTGAACGGGACGAGTGCCGGATTGGCCGCCGCGCTGCCGTCCAGCCAGATCCCGGGTTCGAACCGGTCGGCGTAGGGCAGGGATTCGGGGTCGCGGTGGAAGAACGGGGTGAAGATCAGGACCGTGGTCCCCGCGGGTCCCCAGGCGGTGTCGGCCGTGCTCTCGCGCAGCAGCGCGGGAGTGGTCGGCCACAGCCGGACCGATTCGAGGGCGCAGGCGCGCAGGTACGCGAACTGGTCCGGCGCGGCCAGGTCGGCGGCCGCGACCTCCTCGTCGGCGCGCTCCCGCGCGGCGGGGTGGGTGGCCAGCAGCGCGAGCGCGCGGAAGGTGACGATCCCGGCGGCGTCGAACGCGAAGAGCCAGTGGGCGACCTGATCGGCGACGACCTCCATCGTCCGCTCGCCCGACGGGCCCGCCGACGCGATGGCTTCGGCGAGGCTCCCCCGCTCCGCCCGTTCCAGATGGCCGATGAGCCGGGTTCGGAACTGGTCGTGGAGCCTGTCGCGCCGGGGATGCGCGTACGCCCAGTTCGCGTCCTTCCGCAGGCGGGCGAGCGCATCGGTGAGGCCGTGGTCGTCCGCCGCGGACTCGCCAAGAGTGACCCTGCGGACCATCCGCCACCAGGCCACGTTGAAGGTGTCCCAGTCCAGCGTGCCGCCGTCCCAGAGCGATGCCGCTTCCTCGCCGATCACCGCCGCGAAGGGAGCCGCGAGGTCGTGTAGCGGCCTGCCCGGTTCAAGGACCTCCTCGTTGAACCGGCGGCGTGGTGAACGCTCCACCGCGTCGGAGATGAGCACGCCGTGCGGCTGGAAATGTCCCAGCGCCGCCCTCTTCTCCTTGCTCGACGGGCTGAACGGGACCGGCGCCGCGGCGAGCACCTCGCCGACGTCTTCCCCGCACAGAACCAGGTCGATCGTGCGGCCGGGCACCCGCAGGCGCAGCGGCCCCGGACCGTACTGGGACCGAAGCCGGCACAACAGCCGCACGGCGGGGCGGTCCAGCTGGAGTTTCTGGGCCACCGCCAGCCCCAGCGGACGCCGCTTGATCACCCCTCCGGCGAGCGTGGGAAGCACGACCCGCAGCGCTACACGCACGGTGTCCTGAACGGAAGCGGTGGCTGGTTCGGTCGTAGTCGCCATACCGGAGGGCTACCCGGCGCGGCGGGCACGTAACCGGTTTGTCGCACCGCCAGGCGGGGAATCCGGTGGTCATGGCGACGAAGGCACCCGGGGCGGACCCGCCCGAGACCGCGGATCTGGAGCGTCTCCGTTCGGCGGCGTCCGGCTGCCGTGGATGCGACCTCTACCGCGATGCCACCCAGACCGTCTTCGGTGAGGGCCCCCGCGCGGCGGAGATCATGGTGGTCGGTGAACAACCAGGTGACCAGGAGGACCGGCAGGGTGCCCCGTTCGTCGGGCCCGCCGGGCGGCTGCTCGACCGGGCTCTCGACGAAGCGGGCTTCGATCGCCGGAAGATCTACGTCACCAACGCGGTGAAGCACTTCAAGTTCAAGCGTGACGAACGCGGCAAACGGCGTATCCACAAGACGCCGTCGAAGACCGAGATCGCCGCCTGCCGTCCGTGGCTGCACGCCGAACTGGCGGCGGTCCACCCGGAACTGCTGATCTTCCTCGGCGCGACGGCGGCGAAGTCGCTGCTCGGCGACGATTTCCGCATCACCCGTAGCCGCGGCGAGCGGATCGACCTCGCCGAGTTCGCCGCCACCGCGGTCGCCACGGTGCACCCGTCCGCGGTGCTGCGCGCGCCGGATCGCGACGAGGCCTATCGGGCCTTCGTCGCGGATCTCGTGGCGGCGCGCGGCGACCGCTGAATCAAGCCACTTCGGAGCTACGGCCGCCGCGGTGCAGGCCTAGCATGTCCAGCAGGGTCGCGCAGTCTTCGGCGCTCGTCGCCCGTGAAGCCACGGCGAGGGCCGCCTTACGACGGATTTCCTCCTGCTCCGGCGTGTCCTGCCCTTCCGGCAGCAGGTCGGGCACCGGATGAAGTCCGAGTTCGTTGTGCATCGGTTCCCCCTTGGGTGAAGAACGACGTGTCGCTTTGGTACCCGCGCTCGCGGGTTTGAACACAGGTGTTCCTGTTCGGGTGCGCAGAGACACAGGCGTCTTACTCCGTCCGTGTGAATCAGCTCCGCAGCGCCGGGAGCAGCGTGTCTTCGGCGAAGCGAAGGAAGCCCTCCTGCTGATCGCCACCGATCTGGATCAAGGCGAGATCCGTGAACCCGGCCGCCTCGAATTCGCCCACCTGCTTCACGATCTGATCGACGTCGGGGCCGCACGGGATGGCCGCGGCGACGTCCTCCGGTTTGACGAACTGGGTGGCTCCGGCGAACCCCGCGGGCCCCGGCAGTTCGGCGTTGACCTTCCAGCCGCCGCCGAACCAGCGGAACTGCTCGTGTGCCCGCTGGACAGCGGCGTCGCGATCCTCGCCCCAGGACACCGGCAACTGGGCGATCTTCCTGGCGGGCGGGCCGAGTTTGGTGGCGTCCCACTCCCGGCTCAGCGCCTCGTCCGGCTCCACCGCGATCATCGCGTCGGCGATCGGCGCGAACCGGGTGACCGACTGCGACCCGGACACCGCGACCGCGATCGGGACACGGTGCTCCGGCAGGTCCCAGAGTTTCGCCGAGTCCACCCGGAAGTGGTCGCCCTTGTAGTTGAAGTAACCGCCGTCGAACAGCCCTCCGATGATCTGGACCGCTTCGGCGAGCATTTCGTGCCGGACGTTCGCCGGCGGCCAGCCGCGTCCGACGACGTGTTCGTTGAGGTTCTCCCCCGCGCCGAGCCCGAGGGTGAACCGGCCGTCCGACAGCGCCTGAACGGTCGCCGCCTTCTGTGCCACCACCGCCGGGTGATAGCGCATCGTCGGACATGTCACGAAGGTCATCAGTTCAACCCGTTCGGTGCTCTGGGTGACCGCTCCCAGCACGCTCCACGCGTACGGCGAATGCCCCTGCTCGTCCAGCCAGGGCGAATAGTGGTCGCTCATCACCTCGAAGTCGAATCCCGCCTTCTCGGCCCCCGCGGCGTATCCCACCAGGTCCTTCGGTCCGGCCTGTTCGGTCATGAGTGTGTAGCCGATGCGCATAGAAGCCTCCTTCCGTCCGACCTCCGCGTACCCGCCCGTCTCCGGGATCAACCAGACGTTTATCCGGTGAACCGAACGGGGTACCTGACCCGGGGAAGAAAGGAGCCGCGATGCCGCAGCAGGCTTGGAGTGACAAACGAGAACGTCAGTACGAGCACATCAAGGATTCGGCGAAGGACCGGGGCGCGAGCACCGGCCGCGCCAAGGAGATCGCCGCACGCACCGTCAACAAGAACCGCGCGCAGGCGGGCGAATCCCGCGAGGCGAGCCGCACTTCCCTCCAGGACATGTCACCGCAGCGGCGGGGTGGCAAGCGGTCCGGGAACCGACTGGGCCCGAACGGCCCGACCAAGGACCAGCTCTACAACGAAGCGAAGCAGCGCAACGTCAAGGGCAGGTCGAAGATGTCCAAAAAGGAGCTTCAGCGCGCCCTCGGCCGTTGATCACGCGTCCCGCGGCGGATTCCCGCCGCGTTTCCCCCACGGCCACGGACGGATGGGTTTCGTAATGGATGCACACGGGCGGGGCGGCCTGACCCCGCAAACCCGATTCCAGTCGGACGGTCTGTCCGACCGGGTCGAGCTTCGTCTTCCCGCCGAGGCGGAGCAGATCCCTCTCGTCCGCACGCTCGCCCACGGCGTGGTGGCCCGTGCGGACTTCGGCTTGGACGCCATTTCAGACGCGAAGATGGCCGTTGACGAAGCCTGTTCCCAACTTGTCCAGCCAGCAGAACTGGGAGCCGTTCTTTGTTGTGTCTTTCACGAGATACCGGAAGGAATCGCCGTCTCGATCTCGACGCGGACGAGCAGGCCCTATCTGCCGAGCGAGACGACGTTCGGCTGGCACGTCTTGACGACGTTGACCCACTCGGTGAAGGCACGGTGCGAACCGATTCCCGGCGAAACAGGGGGCACGACGACGATCGACCTCGTCCTGGCCCCGGGAACGAGCGACGGGTGAGTGACGAGCGCAAAACACTCACCCGGCAGGCGGACGACTACGCCCATTGCGAACCCCTGTTCGAGGAGATGTCCTCCCTGCCGGAGGACTCCCGGCGCCGCCGGGACCTGCGCGCCCGGCTCGTCACCGAACTCCTGCCGCTCGCCGAGCACATCGCCACCCGGTTCTCCGGCCGGGGCGAGCCCCGCGAAGATCTGGTGCAGGTGGCACGGATCGGCTTGATCAACGCGGTCGACCGGTTCGACCCCGGCCGTGGGCACGACTTCCTCTCGTTCGCCGTACCCACGATCATGGGCGAGGTGCGGCGGCACTTCCGGGACACCGGCTGGTCCGTCCGGGTACCGAGGCGGCTCAAGGAACTCCACGTCTCGCTGAGCCAGGGCACGGCCGCGCTGTCCCAGCGACTGGGCCGCGCGCCGACCCCGACCGAACTCGCCGAACACCTCGGGCTCGAGGTCAACGACGTGCGCGAAGGGCTGCTCGCCGGCCAGGCGTACCAGACGTTGTCGGTCGACAAACCGGTCCACGACAACGCCACCGAGGCCCTCTCTCTCGCCGACACGATCGGCGAGGAGGACCACGAGATGACCTTGGTGGAGAACCACGAGGCGCTGCAACCGCTGCTGCGGGAACTTCCGAAGCGGGAACGCGCGATCCTGGTGATGCGGTTCTTCGGCGGCTACACCCAGACGCAGATCGCGGAACGGATCGGCATCTCGCAGATGCACGTTTCGCGGCTCCTGTCGCAGACTCTGGACCAGCTGCGCGGGAAGCTCTCGGAGTAGCCTCGTGAGTGGTGAGGACGGTTATCGAGGGGTAGGGCAAATGTAGCGAGGTGGGGTTGGCGGCGCGAGTGGCTGGCTTCGCGTGGGGGTCGTGAGTGGTAAAGAGCGTTCTAACCCTCTTTACCACTCACGAGCACCCGCGACCGTCTGTCCTCCACCTACCAGTACTTGAAGGCTCCCTTCACTGCGTCGGACGCAATGAAGGGAGCCTTCAAATATCAATGGTCACACGGGTTTCAGCGGATCATGTCCCATCGACATCAGCTTGTGCCGCCAATGCGCCTCGCCCGCGACCGGTTCGAGGTCGTCACGCCGCTGGTCCTCGACCCGCCGCACGACCGAGCGCATCACCCGCTCGTCCTCGGCGGTGAGGTCGGTCCTGCGCTTGCCGAGGATGCCCAGCACATGCCGCCCGGTCGGCGTACCCGCCTGGTCCGGCAATGCTTCGTCCTCGTCGTCGGCCGACCGCGTGCGCAGCCAGTCGGCCAGTTCCCGCGACGTCATGTTGACGACGCGATGGAACTCGTCCCACAGTTCGTCATCGATCTCGTGCACGGCGAACCCTCCTGCCAGCACTCGACTTCCTAAGGCGTCGTGTACGGCGCCTGCTGCTCGATGGACGGGCTCGCGGCCGGGTAACGGCCTTCCTGTCCGGGCACCGGCGTCACGGTCGTGCCCTGTTGCTCGGGCTCGACACGCTGCCTGGGCCGGTTGATGACCGCTTCGGCCTCCTGCTCACCACGAATCCGTGAAAGCACGCTGAGCGTGATCGCGTGGGCGATGGCCAGAACCAGCAGCAGAACACCCAGCCTGCCCACCACACCAGGAAGGTCGCTGCCCCCGATGTCGACGGTCGACAGCAGCGCCAAGACGCCCAGCGTCGCGAGATGGAACAGCACCGTGACGAGCCACGTCATGGACGCGCCCGCGGCCGGATCGCCGTGGGAACCTCGCAGGTAGCGCTTCCCGCTCTGGTAGATGATCAGACCGTCGAGCATGACCAGTGCCACCCCGATGACGAGGAAGGCCACGTATGCGTTGGTAGTCATGCCGGAACGCTCCCTTCGTAATGGACCTCACCCCAGGAAATACCCAGGACCTCCCCCAGGAAAACGCCGTCTTCCAGGGGGAGGTCCGGAGTGCCGGTCAGCTGCCGGGGCGGTCCACGTCACCGCGCCACGCGCCGGATTCGTGACCGCGGCTCTCGATGAACTCCTTGAACCGCTTCATGTCGCCCTTGACCCGGCGGTCGAGCACGCCGAGTTTGTCGGCGACGTTCTCGGCGAAGCCTTCCGGGTCGATGTCCATCTGCGCGGTGACACGGGTCTTGTTGTCATCCAAGCGGTGGAAGGTGATGACACCGGCGTGGTCGGGGCCGGAGTCCGACGTCCACGCCACACGTTCGTCGGGATGTTGTTCGGTGATGGTCGCGTCGAATTCCCGGCTCACCCCACCGAATTTGGTCACCCAGTGGGTGTGGGTCGCGTCGATCTGACGGATCTCCTCGACACCTTCCATGAATTGCGGGAAGCTCTCGAACTGAGTCCACTGGTTGTACGCGGTTTGCACCGGGACTTCGACGTCCACCATTTCGGTGATCGTGCTCATGCATCCTCCTGTCGGTTGGGTGCTTTTCGAGCCGGCACTCCACGGCTACCCGGCGCTCAGCGGGGCGAAACACGCTGTGATTGACCGGCCGGGTCGCCGGGTACCCGGCGGGCAGAACGCTCCGAGGAGGTGCCCCATGATCAAAGAGACCCACCGGAAGCCGCCCGAGGAAAAGTCGGTCGGCGAACTGGTTTCCGATCTCAGCGACGAGGTGAAACACCTGGTCCGCGACGAGATGCGGCTGGCCGTGTTCGAGTTGCAGAACAAAGGAAAGAAAATGGGCCTCGGCGCCGGGTTGTTCGGCGCCGCGGGCATTATGGCGCTGTTCGGCCTGGCGACCTTGATCGCCGCGGCCGTACTGGCACTCGCTCTGGTGATGCCCGCGTGGCTGGCTGCCGTGGTGACGGGTGCGGCCCTGCTGCTGATCGGCGGCCTTTCGGCCATCGTCGGCAAGAAGGAGGTCTCGAGCGCGAGCCCGCCGGTGCCGGAGGAGGCCATCGAAGGTGTCCGCGAGGATGTCGACACCGTCAAGCAAGGAGTGCGCTCATGACCGATTTCCCCAAGAACGCCGAAGAAGCCCGCGCCGATCGTGACGTGACTCGCGAGGAACTCACCGAGACCTTGGACGCGCTGGGCAAGAAGATGGACGTCAAGGCGAGGATCAACGACAACCTCGACGCCAAGGTCGATCAGGCCGGCGCCAAGATCTCCGAGAAGGTTTCCGAGCCCGCGGCGGAGAAGTTCCGTCAGGGCACCGAGGTCGTCCGTGCGAACCCCGTGCCGATCTTCGCCGGTGTCCTCGCGCTGCTCGTGACGATCCGGCTCATCATGCGAAAGAGGTCTTCGTCGTGAACAAGGTTCTCTACAAACCGCTGAACATGGTCGTGAGCGCCGCGGGCGGTGTGCTCGCCGGGATCGCGTTCAAGCAGATCTGGAAACGCGTGAGCGGCGAAGAAGACGCGCCGAACGCCACGGACCGGGACTTCACCTGGACCCAGGTGATCGTCGCGGCCGCCGCGCAGGGCGCGATCTTCGGGGCGGTGAAAGCGGCCACCGAACGGGCGGGCGCGGTCGGCTACCGCAAGGCTACCGGCGACTGGCCCACGGAGGACTGACGATGCGCGTCGTGATCATCGGAGGCGGGTTCGCGGGATACAACGCGGCCAAGGCCCTGCTCAAATCGGCCGGGAGCGACACCGAGATCGTCGTGCTGAACCCGACCGACTACTTCCTTTATCTCCCCTTGCTGCCCGAAGTCGCCGCGGGAATCCTCGAGCCACGGCGGATTTCGGTGTCCATCCCCGGCACTCTGCGCGGGGTGCGCCTGGTGCTCGGCACCGCGACGTCGGTCGACTTCGATGGCCGAAGCGTGCGCTACACCGACCCGGAGGACCGCGAGCACAGCATCGGCTACGACCGCCTCGTGCTCGCCGTCGGCAGCGTGAACAAGCTCCTGCCGATCCCCGGCGTGTCCGAGTACGCGCACGGTTTCCGAGGTCTGCCGGAGGCCCTCTACCTTCGGGACCACGTCACCCGGCAGATAGAACTCGCCGCCTCCGAGGAGGATCCGGCCGAACGCGACGCGCGCTGCACGTTCGTCGTGGTCGGCGCCGGTTACACCGGCACGGAGGTCGCCGCGCAGGGCCCGGCGTTCACCGCCGCGCTCGCCTCCCGGCATCCCGAGCTGAAGGGCCAGAAGATCCGGTGGCTGCTGCTGGACGTGGCCGATCGTGTCCTGCCGGAACTCGACCGGCGGCTCGGGGCCACCGCGGACGAGGTCCTGCGGGAACGGGGCGTCGAGGTGCTGATGAAGACGTCGATCGACAACGCCGGCGAAAAGGGGGTCACGCTGACCTCCGGTGAATCCGTGCCGACCCGCACCCTGGTGTGGTGCGTCGGGGTCCGGCCGGACCCACTGATCGAGGACCTGGGCATGAAGACGGCCAAGGGAAGGCTCGTCGTGACAGCGCAACTGAACGTTCCCGGACGGCGCGACGTCTACGCGTGCGGGGACGCGGCGGCGGTCCCGGACCTGACCAGGCCCGGCGAATACACGCCGATGACGGCGCAGCACGCCGAACGGCAGGGCAAACTCGCCGGGCTGAACGTGGCGGCGTCCCTCGGACACGGTTCGCACAGTACCTACCGGCATCATGATCTCGGCTTCGTCGTCGACCTCGGCGCCCACCAGGCCGCGGCGAACCCCTTGCACATCCCGCTTTCCGGGTTCGCCGCCAAGGCGGTCACCCGCGGATACCATTTGCTGGCCATGCCGGGCAACCGGCTGCGCACCGCCACCGACTGGGCGCTCGAAGCGGTGACGAAGCGCCATACCGTCCAATTAGGACTAGTTCGGGCCGCGTCGGTGCCACTGGACACCGATTCGCCGGAACTGCCCCGCACGAACTGCTGAGGAGGGATGTCCATGACCGCCGAATCCGATCCCGTCCGCGCCGAAGGCCCCTCGGTCGTCACCGATGGCGGTGACGAAGGGGCGAAGCTGCTGGTCCTCGACCCCGCGGGCGAGGGCAAGCATGGTGAGCTCCCGGCCACATGGCGGCCACTCGCGGCCCGGCGTCAGGTCATCTGGTGCAGGCTGCCGGTCGACGGCGCCCTCAGTCAGGCCGAAGACCTACTCGGTGACGCTGAACCCGGCGGCCCGCCGGTCGACGTCGTGGCCGCCGGCGACTCGGCCGCGCACGCGCTGCGGCTGGCCGAACGCCATCCCGGCGCCGCGTCCCATGTCCTGCTGATCGACCCGGTGCCGGACGAGTCCTCCGAACTGGCCGACCGCGTACGCTCCGCCGGGACCGCGGTGGACGTACTCCCCCACAGCACCGGCGCACCGTACAACCGGGTCCCTCCGCCGCTCCCGCTCGGGCATCCGGACGTCGTCGCCGGGATCACCAAGATCCTCGAGGACGTTTAGCCGCCAGGCGGGGGCGGTATCCGGCGCCCATGAGCGAAACCGTTGCGGACCATGTTCTGACCAGGCTGCGCGAATGGGAAGTGGAGCAGGTCTTCGCCTATCCCGGGGACGGGATCAACGGGCTGGTGACCGCGTTCGGCGCGGCGGGGAACAAGCCTCGTTTCGTGCAGACGCGTCACGAGGAGATGGCGGCGTTCGCGGCCGTCGGTTACGCGAAACTGAGCGGACGGCCGGGTGTCTGCATGGCGACGTCGGGCCCGGGGGCGATCCATCTGCTCAACGGCCTCTACGACGCCAAACTCGACCACGTGCCGGTGGTGGCGATCGTCGGGCAGACGGCACGCAGCGCGATGGGCGGCAGTTACCAGCAGGAGGTGGACCTGCAGGCGCTGTTCAAGGACGTCGCGAGCGAGTATCTCGTCGAGGTGAACGTGCCCGAACAACTGCCGAACGCGCTCGACCGTGCCCTCCGCACGGCCATCGCCCAGCGCGCCCCCACGGCACTGATCATCCCGGCGGATCTGCAGGAGGAGCCCTACCAGCCGCCGCGGCACGAATTCAAGCACGTGCCGTCGTCCCCTCCTGATCACCCGCGGGCCAGCGTCATCCCGCCCGCGGAGGAGGTCGCCCGCGCGGCCGAGGTGCTGAACGCGGGTGAGAAGGTCGCGATCCTGGTCGGGCAGGGCGCGCGCAACGCCGTCACCGAGTTGCGCGAGGTCGCCGAGCTGACCGGTGCCGGCGTGGCGAAAGCGTTGCTGGGCAAGGATGTCCTGCCCGACGACCTGTCGTACGTCACCGGCTCCATCGGCCTGCTCGGCACGCGGCCGACGTACGAGATGATGCGGGACTGCGACACGCTCCTGATCGTCGGCTCGAACATGCCTTACGCGCAGTTCCTGCCGGAGTTCGGCCAGGCGCGTGCCGTCCAGATCGACATCGATCCCCGGTTCCTCGGGCTGCGATATCCGACCGAGGTCAATCTGCTCGGCGACGCGAAGGGCACCTTGCAACAGCTGATCCCGTTGCTGGAAGGAAAAACGGGACGCGGCTGGCGGGAGCGGATCGAGAAGAACGTCGGCGAGTGGCAGGAGACGGTGACCCGCCAGGCGATGCTGGACGCGGAACCGGTCAACCCGATGCGGATCGTGCACGAACTGTCGGAACGGATCCCCGAGGACGCCATCGTCACCGCCGACTCCGGTTCGGCGACCAACTGGTACGCCAGGAATCTCCGGATGCGCGGCCGGATGCGGGGCACGCTCTCCGGCACGCTGGCGACGATGGGCTCCGGCGTCCCTTACGCGATCGGCGCGAAGTTCGCCCATCCCGACCGGCCGGTGATCGCGCTGGTCGGAGACGGCGCGATGCAGATGAACGGGATGGCGGAACTGCTGACCATCGCCCGGTACCGCGAACTGTGGGCGGACCGGCGGTGCGTCATCTGCGTGTTCCACAACGGTGATCTGAACCAGGTCACCTGGGAACTGCGCGCCATGGGCGGCGCGCCGAAGTTCGAACCGTCGCAGACCCTGCCGGAAGTGTCTTATGCGGACTTCGCCCTCGAGATCGGCCTCGGCGGGATCGCCGTCGACGATCCCGCCCGGCTCGGTGAGGCGTGGGACGTCGCGCTGTCGGCCGACGTGCCGACCGTGCTCGACGTCCGCTGCGATCCCGAGGTGCCCCCGATTCCGCCGCACGCCACCTTCGAACAGGTGAAGGCCATGACCGAAGCCGTCCTCAAGGGCGAGCCCGACGCCTGGCACCTGGTGACGCAGGGGATCAAGACGAAGATGCAGGAACTGCTGCCCTCACGTCGCTGAAGCTCAGGCGCTCGCACCGCCATCGAGGACGATGTCGTGTCCCACGACGTACGCGGACTCGTCGGAGGCCAGCCAGAGGACCGCCGCGGCGATCTCCTCGACCGCGCCGATCCGGCCGAGCGGGATGACCGCGCCGAGCCGCTCGGCACGGTCGGCCTCGGTCTCGCCGGGCCGGAACGACATGCCGGTGTCGGTGGCGCCGGGGCTGACCGCGTTGATCCGGATCCCCTCGGCGATGTGATCACGGGCGGCGGTCCGGGTCAGCACGTCCACGGCGGCCTTCGAAGCGGCGTAGGCGGCCATTCCCGGCAGGCGGCTGTGCGAGCCGAGGTTGGACGACATGTTGACGATGACTCCCCCGCCGCCCTGCCGCATCTGGGCGATCTCGTGCTTCATCGACAGCCAGGTGCCCGTGAGATTCGTCCGCACGACGGCGTCGAAGCCGTCTTCGTCGAGATCCGCTGTCGGCGCGGGACTGCCGAGCACACCGGCGTTGTTGAACGCGATGTCGAGTTTGCCGTGCCGCCGTACGGTCTCGGCGACGAGACGCTCGACTTCGGGACCGGCACTCACGTCGGCGGTCACCGCGTCGGCCGTTCCGCCGTCGGCCTCGATCTCCTTCACCGTCTGACGTAGTTTCTCGCCGTCACGCCCGGACACGACGACCTGAGCGCCTTCGCGCGCGAAAGCCGCCGCCGTGGCGCGGCCTATCCCGGAACCTCCCCCGGTGACCAGGACGACCTTGCCGCTGAATCGCTTCCCCGCAGTAGACACAGTAGCCAACTTTCTAGTCCGATCGTTCCATTATCAGTGTCTGCGAGCGGCTTCGAGAACCGCGACGGCCTGCCTCGCCGTCGCCTTGACCCGCGCCGCGGGATCGGGCCCCTTGCCCAGCACCCGCATCCCTTGCAGGACGGCGAGCAGGAAGCCGGCCAGCTCTTCCGGGTCGGCGGCCTCGTCGAGTTCGCCCTGCGCCTTCGCCCGGCTCAACGCCATCCGCACAGCCAGCTCGAGCGCGTCCCAGCTGCGCTCGACCACCCGCGCGACCTCGGGATCCCTCGGCATCATCTCCATGGCGGCGTTGACCACGAAACAGCCTTTATGTCCCGATTCGCCGAGTATTTCGGCGAGATAGCGGTCGATGAGCCGCCGCACCCCTTCGAGCGCGGGTCCCGGCCCGGTGAAGTCTTCGACGAACCGCTCGTTACCCCGGGCGACGTAGCGATTCAACGCCGTCAGGTACAGCTCGTGCTTGGTACCGAACGTCGCGTAGAGACTCGCCTTGCCGATGCCGAGCTCGGCGACCAGGTCACTGACCGAGGTGGCCTCATACCCCTGCCGCCAGAACAGCTCCAGCGCGGCTTCACAGGCCGCGTCGACGTCGAATTCCTTCACCCTGGACACGAGAGAAACTCAACCACATCTGGACCGATCGGTCAAGAAAGCAACCCCGCCGCAAGTAGTCACCTACTTGCGAGCAGGAAGAACGCTCAGGAAGCGGAGTCGTAAGCCGATCGGGCCTCTTCCACCTTCGGCAGATTCGCCGTCGACCAGTCCGCGAGGGTGGCGAACAGCGGCGCCAGGCTCCGGCCCAGGTCGCTGATCTCGTACTCGACCCGGGGCGGTACCTCGGCGTGATAGGTCCGGATGAGCAGACCGTCGCGTTCCAGTTGCCGCAGCCGTTGCGTCAGCACCTTCGGCGTGATCGAGCCGATGCGCCGCTCGAGTTCGACGAACCGCTGCCTGCCGAATTCGTTGAGCACCCAAAGGATCGGTGTGGTCCAGCGGCTGAAGACGAGGTCGACCACCGGGGCGATCGGGCAGGCCTGTTCAGGGGTCGTCGAGGCGTCGGCGCGCATGAAGCCAAGGTACGCGGGTTGCCGAGTTGTCATGATCCGGACACCCCATGACCCCACCTGTGCGCGTAACGTTCTGTCATGGACTTGACCACCGAAAGGCTCGTCGTCCGTGATTGGTCCGAGGACGACGCCGAAGCCGCGTTGGCGATCTACGGCATCGCCGATGTGACCCGCTGGCTCACCCCGGCGATGGACCGGGTGACCGACGCCGCGGCCATGCGTTCGGTTCTTCAGGCCTGGCAACAGGCGCAGTCGGATCTCGTGCCGCCGCGCGGAAGATGGGCGGTGCAGCGCAAGGAGGACGGCGTGGTCATCGGCGGACTGGGCATCCATCTGCTGCCACCGTACAAAGAGGACCTGGAGATCAGCTGGCAGCTCCATCCGGACGCGTGGGGCGAGGGGTACGCCTCCGAAGCCGCCCGCGCGCTGATCGGCTGGGCGTTCACCCAGGACACGGACGAGCTCTTCGCCGTCGCGCGGCCGAACAACGTGCGCGCCATCGCGACAGCGAAACGACTCGGGATGATGTGGGTCGGGGAAACCGACAAGTACTACGGGCTTCGCCTGCAGGTGTACCGGATCCGGCACACGGACATCGTCTAGGTGTACTGCCCTAGGCGCTGTCCACGCGGGACACTTCGCCCGAGACGGCGTGCCCCGCGCCGCGACCGTCCGCAGTGGCGACGATCCGGCCTTGTTCGACCCGTATCGCGGCCTCGGTCTCGTCGCTGACCGCGAGCACCCCGGCGGCCGCCGCCAGCGTCCCGGTCACGTCGCACACCACGCGCACTCCCGGCCAGGATGTTTCCGGGAAGGCCTGCCGCAGACCGCCGCACAGTTCCGCGACGGTCAGCCGGGTCAGCGGCACCAGCTCGTCGGGCTCACTGGTCACGACGACGACGGTGACATCGCGGCCGGATGCCCGGACGGCCTCTTCCGCGGCGGCCAGCCGATGGGTTCCCAGTACGACGACCACGCCGTCGGCGGGCACGAAAGGTTCGGAGCGCACGAGGTCGACGGTCCCGGGCGGTGACCACGGCCGGTCGGCGGCCTGCGCCGCGGGCGCGATCACCGGCGGCGCCCACCAGTCGTTGAAGGCCAGCCCCGCCAGCCGTTCGCAGGCGCTCACGACGTCGAAGGGTTCGACAAGCCCCGGCGCGGCGGCCGCCAGCTGGCCGGCGCCGTGCAGTGTGGTCAGCACGGTCTCCGCGAGCCGGACACGACGCGGGATCGGCGCTCCCGCCGGACGCTCCGGCGGGTCGAGCCGCTCCAGCGCGAGCCCGAGCAGCAGTCCGTTGAGCTTCACCAGCTGAGCGAACGGGCGCCGGATCCGCTCGTCCGCGAGCACTTCCGGCATCAGGTCGCGCGCGAGGCCCGCCTGGTCGTCGTCCAGCGGAAGCGCCGCCACTCTCGACCTGGCCAGCGCGCCCAGCGCACCTTGGAGCGTCTCACCGGGCACGGCGTGCGGCGCTCCGGCGGACCGTTCCGCCAGCTCGGCCAGGACGGCGAAGTACAGCGCGCGTTTCCCCGGGAAGTTCGAGTAGACCGCGCCGCGGGTGAGCTCCGCCCGTTCGGCGATGACGTCGATCTTGGCGTCCCGGAAGCCCTGTTCCGCGAACTCGTCGCGCGCGGCGGCCAGCACCTTCGCGCGATTGCGCTCCTGCGTCTCCGCCCTGCTCAGCCGGACCATCGGCCTCCCGTCAGCCAGCACGATTGCTCTCGGACACGGAACAAGATACCTTGACCATTCAGATGACGAGAACATCTGATTTGAACATCCGAACTGGAGAGCTGCCTTGTCCGACGTTCCCGAGATCCTCCTGACCGACCCCGAGGTCCTGCGCGACCCGTTCACCGCCTACGGCCCGGTCCGCGAGCGCTCCCCGATCGCCAAGCTCGCCGCGCCGGGGTTTTCGATGTGGGCGATCCTGCGCCACGAAGAGGCACGGAAAATGCTGAGCGACCCGCGTTTCGCCCTGAGCGAGAACAGCTATCAGCGGATGGACATCCCCGACCACTGCCGCCCGTACATGCGGACGATGCAGGAGGTCGAGGGCCCGGAACACCTCCGGCTCCGACGGCTCGTCGCCCCCGCGTTCACCCCGCGCAAAGCCGCCGCGCTCCGCCCGGGGATCGAGCGGCTCGTGGACGACCTCCTCGACGACCTCGCCGGAGAAGACCGGATCGACCTGGTCACCGCGTTCGCGCGCCCGCTGCCGGTGGACGTGATCTGCGCACTGGTCGGCATCCCCGAAGCCGACCGCCCGCGGTGGCGCGAATACGGCGGCCTGGTCTCGGCCGGCGACGGGCCAGGGCTCGCGAAGGCGGTCCCGGGGATCGTCGAGGGCGCGCTCGCCGCCATCGCGGACCGGAAACTCCACGCGGGCGAGGACGTCGTCTCGCAACTGCTCCAGATCCAGGCCGAAGACGACGACAGGCTCAGCGAAACCGAACTGGTCGCCCTCGTCTGGCAACTCGTACTGGGCGGTCAGGTGCCCGGCAACCTCATCGCCAACGCCGTCGAAATCCTGCTCTCCCACCCCGGACAGCTGGCCGAGCTTCGCGAGAACCCGGCACTCATGCCCGGAGCGGTCGAGGAAGTGATGCGATGGCAGAGCCCGCAGTTGCTGACGCTCCCCCGGTTCGCCACCACGGACGTCCGGATCGGCGACGTCCTCATCCCCGAAGGAGAACCTGTTACCGTCGCGATCGCCGCGGCGAACCGGGACCCGAGGGCATTCGGAGACCCGGACGTCTTCGACATCCGGCGCGCGGCGGGGCCGGCGTGGCATCTGGCCTTCGCTCACGGGCCGCATTTCTGCCTCGGTGCTTCGCTGGCCAGGGTTCAGGTCGAGGTCGCGCTCACCGCGCTACTGCGGAGGTTCCCCGATCTCGCGCTCGCCGACGGCCTGTTGCGGATCCCGGACCCGGGCACCTGGCGGCTGAACGCACTGCCGGTCACCCTGCACGCCACGGTTGCAAACTGAAACACGTTCTAATAGCGTGACCGGCTGTGAGACACGGGATAGTGCTGTTCACCAGTGACCGGGGCATCAGTCCGGCGGCCGCCGCGCGGGCGGCGGAAGCCGCGGGCTTCGACACCTTCCACGTGCCCGAACACACGCACATCCCGGTCAAACGGGAGGCTCCGCATCCGCGCACCGGCGACTCGTCGCTACCCGATGACCGCTACCTGCGCACGCTGGACCCGTGGGTCGCGCTGGCCACCGCGGCCTCGGTGACCACGCGGATCCGGCTCGCGACGGCGGTGGCCCTCCCGGTCGAGAGCGATCCGATCACGCTGGCGAAGACGATCGCCAGCCTCGATCACCTCTCGGCCGGGCGGGTCACCCTCGGCGTCGGCTTCGGCTGGAACGTCGACGAACTGGCCGATCACGGCGTCCCGGGCGGCAAACGGCGGACGGTCCTGCGCGAGTACCTGGAAGCGATGCGTGCGCTCTGGACGCAGGACGAAGCCTCGTACGCGGGCGAGTTCGTCTCGTTCGGCGCCAGCTGGGCGTGGCCCAAACCGGCTCAACCGCATATCCCCGTGATCGTCGGCGCGGGCGGGACGGAGAAGACGTTCCGCTGGATCGCGAAATCGGCCGACGGCTGGCTCACCACTCCTGGCGACACGGACATCGAGGACAAGGCGCGGCGGCTGCGCGAGATCTGGCGCGAAGCGGGCCGCGCCGGCGAGCCGGAGATCTCGGCGCTCGGCGTCCGCCCGGATCCGGAGAACCTGGCCAAGCTGGAAGCGGCCGGGGTCACCGAGACGATCTTCGGTCTTCCGGACCGCTCCCCCGACGAGGTCGAGGCCTGGGTTCGGCGCCTCGCCGGGAAACTCAGCCTGCCCGCTGGGAATCGATGAGATACCGGCCGTCCTGCTGGACCAGGACGAAGGTCTCCCTCCCCGTCATGGTCGCACCGGACGCCTTGACGTAGGTGAGTGTCGCCGTCACCGTGTTGCCGGATTCGGACACGTTCGACACGGTCACCGAGCGGTAGTCCTTCCAGTAGTTCGAATACCGCTCGAAGCTCTGGTTCCTGGTGCGCTTGAAGTTGTCGCTCAGCGTCGCGAACCCGGCCTGGAGGTTCCCCGGGATGAGCGCGTAGTAGGCCGCGAGTGCCTGCCCCGGCGTCTGCGCAGGAGGCGGCGCGGCCGAGGACGACGAAGACGGCGGCGTCGTCGTCGAAGGGGGCACGGAAGACGGCGAAGGCGGTGGGGCGACCGGTTCCGATGTGGTCGGGGCGGCGGACTGCGGCTGGGAAACCGACGGCGGGGCCTCGTCCGCCGGGGTGTCCTCGTCGCGGTTGAGCACCACGACCACGGCCGCGGCGGCGGCAGCCGCGAGCACGAGGAACACGGCGATCACGCCGATCAGCATTCCCTTGCGGGCCTTCGGCGGCGGTTCCTCGGCGACGAGCGTCGTCGGCTCCCCCGCCGCCAGTGCCCGCAGCTCCCGCTCGGTCTCGGTCATCGTCGGCCTGCTGTCCGGCCGGACGTCGAGGAGGCGGGTCAACAGCGGCGTCAGGATCCCCGACCTGGTCGGCGGGGTGATCTCACCGCTCGACGCGCGGTACAGCAACGCGATCGGGTTTTCCGCCGTGCCGTAGGGCGTGCCGCCCTCGAGCGCGGTGTACAGCGTCGCGCCGAGCGAGAACACGTCGGAAGCGGACGTGGCGTCCTCGCCGCGGGCCACCTCCGGCGCCAGGAACGCCGGCGTGCCGGAGATCTCCCCGGTCGCGGTGAGCTGGACATCGCCCATCGCCCGTGAGATCCCGAAGTCGGTGATCTTGACGGTGTCGTCTTCGCCGAGCAGGACGTTGCCGGGCTTGATGTCGCGGTGGACGATGCCCGCCCGGTGCGCGGCCGCCAGCGCCGAGCACAGCTGGATGCCGAGGCGGATGACGTCGTCGACTTCCATCGGCCCGTCACGCAGCTTGTCCGCGAGACTGGTCGAGGGCAGGTACTCCATGATGATCCACGGGCGGTCCTGCTCGTCGATCACCCCGAAGACGGTGATGGCGTGCGGATGCACCAGCCGCGCGGCGATCCTGGCCTCGCGCAACGCACGATTCTTGGCCTCGTCGGCCTTCTGCTCCCCAGCGCCGTACGGCAGAAGGAGTTCCTTGATCGCGACCGTGCGCTCCAGGTTCTCGTCGCGCGCCCGCCATACGGTGCCCATGGAGCCACCGCCGACGGGCTCGATGAGATCGAACCGATCGGCGAGGCGGCGGATCTCCTCCATTATCGACGTCCCCCTGGAGCTGTGGTGTTCGCGCGAACCTTGCCAGCATGCCAGGAACGCACCGGGACGCAGGACCCGGCACGGTGGTTCGCGGCGCGGTGTCGGTCACGTCGGCGACTGGGCCGTTCAGCGGAACCCGCCCCATCGGCTGTCCGGAAGTTCGTATCCCGGCCGGCCGGGGGCGCACTTTACTTCTCCGGTGTGGCTTGTTACCGGAAAGGGCGGCGATGCGGGAAACCATCGGCGGACGCGGCGTGCTCGAAGGCGCGTTCACGTTGCTCGAAGCACTCGACGAGCACGGCGGGCAGGCCGGGCTGACCCAGCTCACGCGGACCACCGGGCTCCCGAAGACCACCGTGCACCGGCTTCTGGACCAACTGGCCGGCTTGGGCGCGGTCGAGCGGGCGGGCCGCGGCTACCGGATCGGCTCGCGCGTGTTCCGGCTCGGGCGGTTCTGGCAGCCCGAACTACGGGACCTGGCCAAGGAATGGCTGCCGGTGCTTTCGGCGCGGATGCGCGCGAGCCTGGTGCTCGTGGTCCCGAGGGAAGGTCGCGCGCTGGTCGCGGCCGGGGCCGTCCTCCCCGCCGACGACGTCCCCGCGTGGCCGGGCAGCCCACTGCCGCCCGGGACCGCCGCCGGACGGCTCCTCGCCGCTCATCACCCCGCGCTCGCCGAGCCGGACGCGGACGCGCCGGAGATCCGCGAGTCCGGGTACGCGGCGGAATCGGAGACGATCACAGCAGGACTCGGCTGCGCCGCCGTCGGTATCAGGACCCCGGACGGCCGGGTCGGCGCGGCACTCGCCGCCGTCCTGCCCGCCCGCCGCGACCCGGTTTCCGCCGTCACCTGGTTGACGAGCACCGCACGCTCCTTCAGCGCCGCGCTCGCCGAATACTCACAGCCGAGCCGGGCCAGATGATCGGCGAACCCCGAACAATCCTCGATCAATGCGAGAACCGGGCAGCAAACTGAAATCGGGCGGAATATTTCCGACCAAATTCCGAAAATCGCCTCACCGTGCGTCCGCGCCCGGCGCCACCGAGTACCGAAATCATGATCACCCTTCCCCAACAGGCTGTTTCCGTGACCGATCGCCTACCGGGCAGTCATTCGCGCGGCGATTAAATCACCGTTTTCCACTCTTTCCGGCGGTTCCGGACCGGAGCAGTACACGTACTGTGCAGGAATTCTTCCCGCCGAGGAGGCAATTCCTTGAAAAGACATTCCCTGAAAAGACGCAGCGCGGCCGCGACCGCATTCCTCGTCATGATGTCCGTAGCGTCGGTCACCACGGCCGTCCCGGCTCGGGCCGCGGCTCTTTCCGGCCGTCCCGTCGTGGCCGGGATCGATCTGGAGCGGGCGACGATCCCCGATCTGCAGCGGGCGATGCGCTCCGGACGACTGTCCTCGGTCGAACTGACCACCTTCTACCTGCAGCGGATCCGCAGGCTGAACCCGACACTGCACGCGGTGCTCACCACGAACCCGGACGCGCTGCGGCTCGCCGCGGACAGTGACGCGCGGCGGCACCGGCACCGGTCGAAGGGGCCCATGGACGGCATTCCGGTGCTGTTGAAGGACAACATCGACACCGCGGACCGGCAGCCGACCACGGCGGGCTCGACGGCGCTGCTGGAATCACGCCCCTACCGGGACGCGGGCGTGGTCGAAAACCTGCGCGAGGCCGGAGCGGTCATCCTCGGCAAGGCCAACCTGTCGGAGTGGTCGAGCTATCGCTCCACCAGCTCGTCCAACGGCTGGAGCCCGCTCGGCGGCCAGACCGCCAACCCCTATGTGCTCGACCGCAACCCGTGCGGCTCGTCGTCCGGCCCGGGGGTCGCCGTCGCGGCACACCTCGCGACCGTCGCGGTCGGGACCGAGACGGACGGTTCGATCAGCTGCCCGTCCGGGGCCAACGGCATCGTGGGGGTCAAGCCGAGCCTCGGGCTGGTCAGCCGCAGCGGGATCGTGCCGGTGTCCAAACAGCAGGACACGGCGGGCCCGATGGCACGCAACGTGGTCGACGCCGCGATCCTGCTCGCGACACTCAACGGCGCCGACCGTCGTGACCCGATCACCGTCGACGCCGCCGGGCGATCACTCGACGACTACACGAAGTTCTTGCACCCCAACGCCTTGCGCGGCAAACGGATCGGCGTCTGGCGTGAGGTCTACACCCCTGACGACACGACGAAGGCGGCGTTCGAGCAGGCGCTGAGCAGGCTCCGGACGCTCGGCGCGACCACGGTGGAGATCACGATCCCCTATCTGGACGTCATCGCGGCGAACGAGTTCCCCGCGATCAGGACCGAGTTCAAGCACGACCTGAACGCCTACCTCGCGTCCACCGGCGGCAGGCATCCCGCCGACCTGGCCGGGCTGATCCAGTACAACCTCGACCACGCGGCGGTCGAAATGCCGTACTGGACCCAGAACCTGTGGGACCGGGCGCAAGCCACCACCGGTGATCTCACCGATCCGGCCTACCGCGTGCTGCGGGAAGCCGCGACGAGCGCCGCCCGGCGCGGTCTCGACGAGACACTGCGCGGGAGCGAACTGGACGCGATCGTGGCGCCGACCAACAACGCCGCGTGGAAGACACAGCTCGGTGTCGGCGACGGCGCCCTGTTCATCGACTCGTCCGGACCGGCGGCGGTGTCGGGCTACGCCAACATGACCGTCCCGATGGCGTACGCCGGGCCGTTGCCGCTGGGCCTGTCGATCATGGGCGCACGGTTCAGCGAACCCTCACTGCTGGCCATCGCCTACGCCTTCGAGCAGGACACGAAGGTCCGGCGGCTGCCGACGTTCATCCCGTCCATCGGCTGAACGGATGTCGTGAGTGGTCCGGATCGTCCTGACGGCCCGGACCACTCACGACGTCATCCCGGGGCGCCCGCCAATAAGGCGAGACTGCGCTCGGCCTCGGCGACGACGGAGCCGCGCTCGACGTGACCGTCGATCACGAGCGTGGCCAGCCCGTGGAGCAGGCACCAGAGCGTGACGGCGAAGCCACCTGGATCGTTCCGCTCCCCCACCCGATCGGCCAGCACCGCGTGGGTCACCCGCTGCGCCTCGGCCAGGTCCGGGTACGCGGCGCGGTCACCGATGCCGGCGCCCGCCATCAAGCGGTACAACGCCGGATTCTCCAGCGCGAAGCCGAGGTAGGAATGGCCGAGCGCGGTCACCGTCCCGGCGTCACAGCCCCGCAGGGAGCTCTGCAATTCGGCGTGTCCTTCCAGCGCGACCGCCACCAGCAACGCGTCCTTGTCGCGGAAATGCCGGTACGGCGCCGCGGTGGACGCGCCCACCTTCGCGACCGCGGCGCGCAGACTCACCCCCTCCGGACCTCTCTCGACGAGGAGCTCCCGTGCGGCGAGGACGAGCGCACGACGGAGATCCCCGTGGTGATAAGCACGTTTGATGATCATGGCGGACCCCCCAGCCCTTGATGCCACGCGAACGCCCCACCTTAACCGGTACGAGACCCGCCGTGAGCGCTTCGGGGCGTTCCGTGGCCGTACGCACGATGGCGCTCAGGCCGGGCCTCGTCACCGGTGTCGCCCTCTTGTCGACGGGACTGCTCGCGGGGGCGTCCGGCTACGGCGCGGTCAACGTCGCCGCCACGTTCGACGTCGTCCCGCTCGATGTGCGGTTGACCTTCCACACGGCGCTGATACAAAGGTCTGGTCGGTCACCGCGGACCCTCCGACCACGCGGCGATCCTCGATCGCGGGGAGGCCTACAACATCATCCGGACCGCCGCCGCGCTCACCGCTTTCGCGCTCGTCATCGTCGCTTCACGGCTCAAGCTCCCCGACCGCGCCCTGACACCGGCGCGATAGCTCACCAGAAAAGTCCCAGGTCAAGTCTGCGAGTACACAGCTCTATCACGTATTCGCTGGATTCGAAACCGGCCCCGCGCTGCGATCATGGTCCAATGGTCGATGATTCCCACTCACCGGAGAAGTTTCGAACCCGACCTACCGCGCCCGCTAAAGGGAAGCATCGGACTCTGTCGAATCGCACCATCGCCCTGTGCGCCGGACTTCTGCTCGTCTTCGCCATCGCCGCTTGCTGGGTGCTGTTCTTTCTCTATGGAAAAGGAACCGACGCCGACAAAGCCCGGCTGGAGGGCGTGCGCACTGTCGGCACGATCGTGCTCGGAGCGGGTGGCGCCATCGCACTGCTCCTGGCCGCTCGACGCCAACAGACCGCGGAGCAGGACCTCCTCACCAAACGGCATGACCTCCAGTTACGAGAGCGGGCCAATGACGACGCTCGCCACGATGCCGCAGAGCGGCGGATCAGCGACCTCTACCTCAAAGCAGTCGAGCAACTGGGAGCGGACAAAGCACCCGTCCGACTCGCGGGGCTGTACGCGCTCGATCGCCTGGCGCAGGACAATCCTTCGCAGCGTCAGACGATCGTCAATGTGATCAGCGCCTACCTGCGCATGCCTTACGAACTGCCCGACAAGGCCCCTGATCCCAGTGCAGAGAAGGAGATCCACGACGAATACCGGAGTGACATTCAAGAACGCGAGGTACGAACGACCGCCCAACGCATCCTGACCGACCATCTCGACCCGAACTACCAGGATGGGAAACGGTTCTGGCCGGACATCGACCTGGATCTCAGCGGCGCACTGCTGATCGATGTCATGTTCCGCGACTGTCGGCTCAACAACGCTCGCTTCTCGAACGCCCGGTTCTGCGGTGACACCTTGCTGATAGGCATCCACTTCGACGGGGAAACCAGGTTCGACGGCGTCACGTTCACCGGCGACTCCTGGTTTTCGGAGGCACGGTTCACCGGCAACGTCCGGTTCGACCAGGCGACCTTCGAGGCCATGGCCAGGTTCGACGCGGCCACCTTCAAGGGAACCGCCACCTTTCGCTCTGCCTCATTCCTGCGCGAAGCCCGGTTCACGAACACGACGTTCACTGGGAGCGTGGTGTTCAGCAAAGCCACCTTCACCGACAGCGCAACCTTCGATGACGCCACATTCTTCGAAGACGCTTACCTGCCTGGTGTGACGTTCGCGCATCGGTCTTACTTCACCGAAGCCGCGTTCGCCGGCGACGCCTGGTTCAATCAGGTGACATTCAGCAGCTACACCACATTCGACGGCGCGACGTTCAGCGGTGACATCAGGTTCACCGACTCCACCTTGGACGGCGTCCCCTTCGTACCCTCACAACTTGAACCGCACAAGCCGCTCGAAGACGAATGAAGAATCAGCTCGGAGGCTGATCGGCGAGGTCGTTCGCCGCGACATACCCGAAGGTCATCGCCGGGCCGATCGTCGACCCCGCCCCCGCGTAACTGTTGCCCATCACCGCCGCGCTGGCGTTCCCGGCGGCGTACAGACCGGTGATGACCGAGCCGTCCGCCCGCAGGACCCGCGCCCGCGCGTCGGTGCGCATCCCGCCCTTGGTGCCGAGGTCGCCCGGGACGATCTTGAACGCGTAGAAGGGCGGCTCCCAAAGCGCGGCGAGGCACGAGTTCGGCAGGACGTACGGGTCGGTGTAGTAGTGGTCGTAGACGCTGGCGCCCCGATGGAAGTCACTGTCCACACCGGACAGTGCTTGCCGGTTGAACCGGTCGACCGTGGCGCGCAACGCCTGCGGCGGGACACCGATCGCGGTGCCGAGCGACTCCACGGTCCACGCTTTCCTGACCGCGCCCGCCGAATACCACTCGTCGGGCAGCGGCAGCAGCGGCGCGACGTCACGGAAGAGATACCGGTTGCGGTAGTGCTGGTCGACGACCAGCCACGCGGGGATGGTGGGCGACGTCGGGTCGCGGTCGTACATCGTGTGCACGACGTCGCTGTAAGGTGCCGCTTCGTTGACGAATCGCTTGCCCGCCGCATCCACCATCAGCCCGCCGGGCAGGGTCCGCTCGGCGAGGCAGAAGTAGGGTTCGCCGGGCAGCGGGATCGCCGGCCCCCACCAGGCGTCGTCCATCAGGTCCAGTGCCGCTCCGGCGCGCTTTCCGGCCAGGATCCCGTCCCCGGTGTTCGACCGGGCACCGACCGTCCATTGTGTACCGATCGGCTGGCGCTGGTACTCCGCCCGCATGGCGGCGTTGTGCTCGAACCCGCCGGAGCCGACGATGACACCACGACGGGCCTTCACCGTGCCCGCCGCGACGACCACTCCGGTGACCTTCCCGTTCTCGATGACGAGATCGGTCAACGGCGTGTTCAGCCAGACCGGGACTCCGGCGCGCTGCAGCCCGGCCCGCAGTCCCGCGGCCAGCGACTGGCCCATGGTGAGCGGTTTCTGCCCGGCGAGCGCGGCGGCCGTGCCGCGGGCGAGGCAGGCGGCCGCCACCGCGGCGCCCTTCGGGTTGACCGCGGCCAGCGCGAGCCATTTGTAGTCGGCGCTGAAGACGACCATCCCCGCGGGCGTGGCGAGATAAGGCGGGTTCAGATTGGCCAGTTCGGCGCCGAGGATGTTCCCGTCGAGCTGATCGGGTTCGATCGAGCGGCCGTCCGGCATCCCGCCGGGCAGTTCCGGGTAGTAATCGCTGTAACCCTCCATCCAGCGGAACCGCAACGGGCTGTTGGCCATCACGAACGACAGCATCGCCGGGCCGTTGGCGAGGAACGCCTGCTGCCGCGAGGCGGGGATCGACGGGCCGACCACGGCGGCCAAGTACCGTGCGGCCTGTTCCGGGGTGTCACGGACGCCGGCCTCGGCCAGCACCGAGTTGCACGGAATCCAGATCCCCGCCCCCGAACGGGCGGCCGAACCACCGAACTTCGCCGCTTTCTCCAGCACCACGCAGCTGAGCCCGCGCTTGGCCGCCGTCAACGCGGCGGTCATCCCGGCCGCGCCCGCTCCGACCACGACGACGTCGTACTCGCCGATCACCGCGGAGGCGGCAGAAGCCGTTCCGGCGAACGGCAGTCCCGAAGCGAGCGCGATCCCGGTGCCGCGCAGGATCTGGCGACGGGACAGGCGGAAGTCGGGTCCCATGCATCCTCCTCGCGTGGGGGATCGAGCGAGGTCATGTTCTCCAGGCGGAGGCAAAAGTGAAACAAGTTCTACCCGCTTGGAGCAGGCCTGGACCACCGCGCTCGGCCGGTCACCTCAACCGGCACGGGCATTCGGGCGAACTTCTCAGCCCAGCGCGCGGACGAGATCCAGCGCGCGGCCGAGGGTCGTGAGCCGGTCGGCGACCGTCTCGCCCGCCGGGTACAGCCGCACCGTGTCGACCCCGGCGTCACGCCAGACGCGCAGCCGTCGCGCCACCATCGGCTCGGTGCCGATCAGCGTCGTACCGAGCACCATCTCGTCGGTCACCAGAGCGGCGGCGCCTTCCCGGTCGCCCGCCTGCCAGCGCTCCCGCACCGCCTCGGCGGCCTCTGCCCAGCCTTGCCTGCTGTAGGCGTCGTTGTAGAAGTTCGTCTTCGCCGAACCCATCCCGCCGAGGCTGAACGCGAGTTCGGCCTTGCGGCCCGCGACCATCCCGCGCAACTCGTCCTCATCCCTTGCGAAGGCGACCTCGGCACCTTGGCAGACTTCGAGGTCCGCCCGCGATCGGCCCGCCTTCGCGAGGCCGGCGTCGAGATGCTGGAAGTAGGCCTGCGCGCCCTCCGGGACGAAACTCGTGCCCAGCCACCCGTCCGCTATCTCGCCGGTCAGCTCCAGCAGCTTCGGCGAAAGCGTGGCCAGATGGATGGGTATGTCCGGATTCGGCGCCGTCGACAACCGCATCGGCCTGCTCTCGCCCGGCAGCGGGATCTCGAACTCCTTGCCGGAGAACGAGATCTTCTCCCCCGCGAACGCCTGGCGGATGATCGCGACCGTTTCCCGCATCCGCGTCAGCGGCCGGGCGAACGAAACGCCGTGGAGACCCTCGATCACCTGTGGCCCCGAAGCGCCGAGCCCGAGGGCGAACCGGCCGCCGGAAAGCTCCGAGAGGGTCAGCGCGGCCTGTGCGATCGCGACCGGGGTCCGGGTGCCGAGCTGGATGATGCCCGAGCCGAGCCGGATCCGCTCTGTCCGCGCCGTGAGACAGCCGAGCACGGAGGGCGCGTCCGAACCCCATGCCTCGGCTACCCAGCACTCGTCGAGACCGAGCTTTTCCGCCTCCAGCACGAAATCCAGCGTGTCCCGCAGTCCTCGCGAGGCCTCGACCGTGGTCGCCGTACGCATCACGCGCGGTCCGTCTCGGCCCGCTCCTTGATCGCCGCGAGGGTCCCGGTCATCGCGTTCTCGAACTCGCGCAGCCGGACGAAGACGATCTTCTCTTCTTTGTCCGGCATCTGGTCGATGGCCAGCGAAAGACCCGAGCGTCCCGGCCCGAGCTGCATCCACTGCCGGAGCTTCGTCCCACCGTTCTCGGGCTCGAGCGTGAAGCGCCACAACGCGGTGGGTGTCTCGGGATCGTGCACCGCCCAGGTGAACACACGCGGCTCGTCGCATTCGACGATGTGCGACGTGGTCTCCCATTCGCCGAGCGCGTCGTGCCTGCTGCGGCCGACGAACCGCCTGCCGACCGCGGCCTCGCCTGCCACACCGTCGCACCATTCGGCCGCTTGGAGTTCCTGGCTCATCTCCGGCATCAGCCGGACGTCGGACACGATCGACCAGACCCTCTCCGGGGCGGCATCGACCCACGCCTGCACCTCGACCGTCGGCTTGTCGGCGTACTTGGCGCCCGTCCACTCCATCGTGGTCGCCTCCCATGCTCGTGACCTCGATAGTTGCGTAGATGGACTTACGTTGTCAAACCCTCCTGCGCGGCGAAGCGACGCACCACGTCGGGACGATTCGCGAGCTTCGGCGGGTAGCCCTCGCCGAGCCGCGCCCGCGTGTTCTCCGCGGTGAGCGGACCGGCGCAGTGCGCGCAGACGACCTCGGCGTGCGTATCGTGTCCGCAGGTCTCGTGGTGAAGGGTGATCGGCGGTCCGGCCTCCCCGGAGAGCCAGCGGTCGCCCCAGCGCGACATCGCGGCGAGCACACCGTAGAAATCCGCGCCCTTCTCGGTCAGCACGTAGTCGTAACGGACCGGGTCGGCCTGGTACGCGCGCTTTTCCAGCAACCCCGCCCCGACCAGGCGGCGCAGCCTGTCGGCGAGGGTGTTCCGCGCGATGCCCAGCTCCTGCTGGAACTCGTCGAACCGGCGGATCCCGTAGAACGCCTCCCGCAGGACCAGCGGCGTCCACCAGTCGCCGAGCAGGTCCATGGTGCGCGCGATCGAACACGGCCACTGCGCGAACGAAGTCCGTTTCATGCCCGCGAGCCTACGCCCGGCGAAATCGATCCGGTCATTCCTCCACCCATTCTCCCGCGCTCAGGCACTGGCCCGGAATGTCGCGATCCGGTCAAGGATATCTCGCGCGTTAATATCGCTCACCCGCTTCCGCACGCTTTCCGACAGCGGCCGCAAACGATCTCGCGTCCGCGCGGAACTGATTCCGTTCGCGATCTCCATCGCGGCGAGGCCGACCTCCGCCGCCCGGTCGAGATCGCCTTCCAACGCATGGTCGACGGCGAGCCAGATCATCGTCAGCGATCGGCTGCGCACCATGTCCGGGCCATAACCGTCGATGGCCTCGGTGAGCGCGGGGATGGCCTCCCGGCTGTGGCGGACGTCGACGAGCCTGGCGAGTTCGGTGCGCACCGTGCCGATCATCGCGGCCAGGTCATTGGCCGTGAAAAAGGCGGACCACGACGGGACGGTGCCTCCTGCGGAATCCGCGAATTGTTCCGGGGCAAGGGAAAGCTTGTCGAGCGCCTGACGGACGTCACCGAGCAGCGCGTAGGCCCAAGCCTCGTTCGCCGACAGGATCGCCTGCGACAGCGGCCGCCTCGCGCGCCTCGCCGCGAGCTGCCCCTGACCGAACTGCTCGAGCGCCTCCTCCGGAGAGCGGTGATGCAGATACATCCGGCCGAGCCGGTAGCGGATGTTGGCGAGAAGGTCGTCGTCGCCCGCCTCCGCCGCGAGTTTGAGCGCGCAACGGAAGTGCCGCTCCGCCCGCGCGGGGCGGCCGGAGTCGAATTCCGTCCAGCCCTTGAGGTTGTGCAGATCCGCGACCACGCCCGCCAGCCGCCGGGCCAGCGGCTCGGACATCATCCCCCGCCGTAGCGCGGTGCCGTATGGCTCCAGCACGCGCAGCAGTTCCCGGCAGGACCCGCCGCCTTCCCGGTAGTCACGGGCCCGGAGCGCGGCGATGACACCCTCCAGCCGCTCGACGTCGGCCTGGCCGACGCTCATCGGGAGCCGGTCAATCACGGCGACGCCCCCGGACACGCGGCACCGCCGGTCCGTTGACGGCGTTCCGCCGCCCGGCGTCCCCTTTGGAAATGGCGACGATGATTCGTACGCCCATTACCGCTCCCTCCCGCTCCACAACGACCGTGCTCGTCGAGGTCCAGGACGAAGCCGCGCCGATCTCTTGGAATGAGTGAACGACGCACGATGATGTTAACCACAAGGAATACCGATTCACTCCGCCGAATGGTTGGCTATTCTCATTCACCGGAATGTGCACGTGCGGATTCTCTTTCTTTGCACGAATGGTCACATTTCCCGCATGCTCACCGCACGTGCCCGCCGAAGACTGTCCGTGAGCGCGTGAGACGCAGCTCTCAGCCGAACGTGTGAACCTTGTCAACTCGGGTCACGAAAGGGCTTCACATTGCGTTATCAATAGCTGAAGATCAACAGCAACCGAACGTAAGGGGCTGAAGCATTGGACAAGGAAAGCGACCTCATCCGGGGGACGATCGTCTTCGGCCTGCGCACATTCGGTGCGGACCCGCTCCCCGTCCAAGCTGATCTCGAATACAACCCCGAAGACCCCTACGCCGTCGTGGTGGCCTACCACTCGGGCGGCGGGACGGTCCGTTGGATGTTCGGCCGTGATCTCCTCGCGGACGGACTCCTCACACCATCAGGTGAAGGCGACGTGATCATCAGCCCGGCCGACGACAGCTCGATCGTGATTTTCGCCCTCAGCGCGCCCGACGGCTGCGCGGTCCTCGAAGCGCCGGCGCAGGAGCTGGCCGAATTCCTCGACCGCACCTACGACGTCGTGCCCGCCGGCTCCGAACCGGAATGGTTCGACTTCGACCAGGAGATCGGCAAGCTCGTCACCGAGTCCTGATGGCCTCCAGGCGGATTCGTTTCGCGGGCTCGCAGGAGCCGGGGTGGCGGCACCGTCCGCACGGCGCCGCCACCCGCCGGATCAGCCGAGTTCGCGGAGCCCCGGGACGACCTGCTCGGAGAACGAGCGCAGGAACCGTTCCTGGTCGTGGCCGGGACCGTGGAAGACAAGGTGGTTGAAGCCCGCCTCGACGTACGGCTTGATCTGCTCGACGGCGTCGGCCGGGTCGGAGGTGACGATCCAGCGGCGGGCGACCTGTTCGATCGGCAGCGCGTCCGCGGCCTTCTCCATTTCGGCCGGGTCCTCGATGCCCGCCTTCTGCTCCGGCGTCAACGAGAGCGGCGCCCAGAACCGGGTGTTCTCCAGCGCCTGCGCCGGATCCGGATCGTAGGACAGTTTGATCTCGATCATCTTGTCGATGTCGCCGGTGCTGCGACCGGCCTGCTCCGCGCCTTCCGCGACCGCGGGCAGCAGCTTCTCGGTGTAGAGCTCCATCCCCTTGCCGCTGGTGCAGATGAAGCCGTCGCCCTGCTTGCCGACGTACTTCGCCATCACCGGGCCGCCGGCCGCGATGTAGATCGGCACGCCGCCCTCGGGACGGTCGTACACGGTGGCGTCGGTGGTCTGGAAGTACTCGCCCTCGAACGTGACGCGTTCCTCGGACCACAGTTTGCGCATCAGGTCGATCGCCTCGCGCAGCCGCGCGAACCGTTCCTTGAACGCGGGCCACTCGATCCGGGCGACCGCGACCTCGTTGAGGGCCTCACCGCTGCCGACCCCGAGCAGCACGCGGCCCGGATACAGGCTGCCGAGGGTGCCGAACGCCTGTGCCACCACGGCCGGGTTGTAGCGGAAGGTCGCCGTCAGCACGCTGGTACCGAGGACGACCCGCTCGGTGCGTTCGCCGACCGCCGCCATCCACGCGAAGGAGAACGGCGCGTGCCCGCCCTGGTGCCGCCAGGGCTGGAAATGGTCGCTGACCATCACGCTGTCCAGCCCGACCTGCTCGGCGAGCACGGAGTACTCGACGAGGTCGCGCGGACCGAATTGCTCGGCCGACGCCTTGTAACCGATCTTCAGTGCCATCCGGGGTCACCACCTGGGCTCTTGGGTTGTTCCGCTCCTCACCTTGGCACAGAATCGATCAGGTCCGCCCATGCCTCGACGCGGTGAAGGGTGTCGGGAACGCCACTGTGGTGACGGGAATGCCGGCGGTGGTCCGGCTGAGCGCGCCGGACCGTGGAAAGACCCCGTACCCGCCCTCGCCTTCCGGGACCGGGACGTGGTGATGAACTGTGCCGTTTGCGCCGTCACCTGTGCGTCGTGCTGGGCTGAGTTGTGATCGGGGAGTCCAACCCCACGCTGCCCGCCACCTACCAGGAGGTGGGGAATGCCTCCGGTAGGACGAGTCCGGCTTGGTGTACTCGATGCCGTTCGTCACCGAAGTCCACCACGGCGGACGGGCGCGTCCGAGAGCCACTCGGCGTATTCGACGAAGGCGCACGACCGATCCCCGTGCGCTCTCCGGATCGCCTTGAGCCCGGAGAGCCACACGGGTGCATGACCTTCGATGTCGAAGAACGCCACCGAACGAGTATGCCGGTCGCGGACCGGCGCGTCAGTCGTAGGACAGGGCTTCCACCAGTTCACCGCTGTCCGGGTTCGGCAGGGCCTTGGCCACGTCGGCCTGCGCCACGATGCCGACGAGTTTGTGCCCGTCGATCACCGGCAGGCGCCGGACCTTGTGGTTCGCCATGGTGCGCATGATCTCTTCGGCGTCGTCGTCCGCGCCGATCGTCACCGCTTCGCCCTGAGCCAGTTCCGAGGCGTGCAGCGCCCGCGGGTCCTTCCCTTCGGCGAGAACCTTCACCACGATGTCGCGGTCGGTCAGCATGCCCTTGAGCTTGCCGTCCTCGCCGCAGATCGGTACCGCGCCCACGGATTCGGCGGCCATCTTCTTCGCCGCGTCGAGCACGGTTTCGGACGCGGACACACATGTCGCGTTCGCGGTCATGATGTCTCGTGCCGTGACCATCCCATCACTCCTTTCGTCAGATCCACATATCGGATACCCGGCATTCGCGGGCCGACACCTCAAGCCGCAGACGGCTCCAGGAGGATCTTGACCGCGCCGTCCTGCTTCTTCTGGAAGATCTCGTAAGCGTGCGGCGCCTTCTCCAGCGGGAGTTTGTGCGTCGCGAAGCCCTCGACACCGAGCGGGTCGGCGGGGTCGATGATCAACGGCATGACGTCGTCGATCCAGCGCCGGACGTTCGCCTGCCCCATCCGCAAGGTGATCTGCTTGTCGAAGAGATCCATCATCGGCAGCGGGTCGACCATGCCGCCGTAGACGCCGCTCAGCGAGATCGTGCCGCCGCGGCGGACACAGTCGATGGCCGCGTACAGCACGCTGAGCCGGTCGATCGCGGCCTTCTCGGTGATCTTCGCACCGATCGGATCGGGCAGGAGACCGACGAGATTCTGCGCCAGCCGCCCGATCGGGGCGCCGTGTGCCTCCATCCCGACGGCGTCAATCACCGAGTCCGCTCCCCTGCCGCCGGTGGCCTCGCGGATGACGTCGCCGAGGTACTTGTGGTCACGCGTGTCGTAGGTGACCACGCCGGCCGCGGCGGCTTTCGCGAGGCGTTCCGGGACCAGGTCGATGCCGATCACCTTGCCCGCGCCCCGGTGTTTCGCGATCCGGCAGCAGAACTGGCCGATGGGGCCCAGCCCGAACACCGCGACCGTGCCGCCCTCGGGGATGTTCGCGTAGTCGACGGCCTGCCAAGCCGTGGGCACGACGTCGGAGAGGTACACGAAGCGTTCGTCCGGCGGGCCGTCCGGCACTTTGATCGGACCGTAGTGGGCCTGCGGGACCCGCAGGTATTCGGCCTGTCCACCCGGGACCTGGCCGTAGAGTTTGGTGTAGCCGAGCAGCGCCGCACCCTTGCCGCGGTCGGTGACCTGCGTGGTCTCGCACTGCGACTGCAGGCCACGATCGCACATGAAGCAGTGGCCGCAGGAGATGTTGAAGGGGACCACGACGCGGTCGCCGGGTTTCAGGTTCGTCACCCCGGACCCGACCTCTTCGACGACGCCCATGGGCTCGTGCCCGAGGATGTCGCCCTCGTCGATGAAGGCGCCGAGGACCTCGTAAAGGTGCAAGTCGGAGCCGCAGATACCGGTCGAGGTGATCCGTACGACGGCGTCGGTCGGTTCGACCAGTTTCGGATCCGGGACGGTGTCCACCCGGACATCGCGTTTCCCGTGCCAGGTGACGGCCTTCATGGTGCTCCCTTCGGCGAGTGGATCTGCTCTCCGCCGGATGCCCGTCCGCGCATTCGGCAAACCTCGCCCTTCCATGACACCGTGGAGTCATGCGAACCCGGATGCTCGCAGTCGCCGTCGACTGCAGTGAAGCCGATGCACTGGCCGCGTTCTGGAAGGAAGCACTCGGCTACCCCGAGACCGAACGGTGGACGGACAGTCACGGGGTTACCTATGTCGAATTGAAGAGTCCCAACGCACCGAGCCTGCTTTTCCAGCCGGTTCCCGAGAAGAAGTCGGGCAAGAACCGGCTGCACCTCGACCTCGCGCCCACCAGACTCGAGCAGCGAGAAGAGGTCGCCCGGCTCGTTTCGCTGGGTGCCAGGGTCGTCGACGATCCCGAGTCGGACGACTGGGTGGTCATGGCCGATCCGGAAGGCAACGAATTCTGCGTGCTGCCGCGGCGCTGAGCCGCCCGGTCCCGCGTGGGGCTCGTGAGTGGTGAGGACGGTTCTAACCGTCCTCACCACTCACGAGACCTCATGCTCTCAGGCGGCCTCGTCGTCGGCGCGGGCCGCCAGATCGGAATGCAGCCCCAGCATCTCCAGCAGCATCCGGCAGTCCGTCGCGTCGCGGGCGTTCGCGACCACCGCTTCGGTCGCCTTGCGCAGCACCGCCGCCCGCACGGCGGTCGCCCCGCCGTCGACCAGTTCCTCCACCGGACGCAATTCCTCGAACGGGTTCCCCATGACCCACCTCCATCGTCCCTTTAGTTGATACCTGATTCCGGCGGCGAAAGCCCCCCGCGTTCTTGCGGTTCCGGCGGCGCCCTCGCCGGTTTCTCCCTAGACTGACGCCATTCGGACGAGCGGACGGAGCGGGAACTGACCACCGAGTTGCGCGGGGAGTTCGTGACACTGACCCCTGTCACCGAGGCCCACGTCGCAGACCTGCGGCGGATCCGCGCCACGGCCGAGGTCGGGGCGCGCTGGGGTTCGGTCGACGACTCCCCCACCTGGCCGTTCGACGATCCCACGACGACCTGCTTCACGGTCCTCGAAGGGGGCGTCGTCCGGGGCTTCGTCCAGTACGGCGAAGAGGAGGACCCGATGTACCGGCACGCGTCGGTCGACCTCTTCCTCGACCCTGCGGCGCACGGCCGGGGGCTGGGCACGGACACCGTCCGCACGATGGCGCGGCACCTCCTGCACGATCGAGGGCACCACCGGCTGGTCATCGATCCCGCCGTGGACAACGACGCCGCCATCCGCTGCTACAAGGCCGTCGGCTTCCGCGAGGTCGGGGTGATGCGCGGCTACGAACGCGACACCGACGGCGAGAGCTGGCACGACGGGCTGCTGATGGACTTGCTCGCCGAAGACCTCACGTAGCGGGTCAGGGCGACTCCGAGCAGCACCACGGCCATCCCGGCGAGCACACGCGGGCCGAGTTCCTCGCCGAGCACGATCGCGCCCAGCGCGACCGAGACGACCGGCAGCAGGTAGCCGACGGTCGCCGCGGAAGTCGGGCCTTCGTCGGCGATGAGCCGGTAGTTGAGGTAGAAGGTGACGCCGGTGCCGAAGATCCCGAGTACGACGACGGCGATCAACGCGGTCAGGTTCGGCGGTCCGGCCGGTGTCGCGTCGAACGGCAGCGCGAGCGCGCTCAGCCCGGTGGCGGTCAGCAATTGCGCGGCGGAGATCGCGATCGGACCGCCTTCGCCGACGAGTTTCCTTCCCATGTAAGCGAAAGCGACCGCGTAACTGATACCGGCGCCGAGCAGTGCCAGTGTCCCCCAGCCGAACAGGCCGCTCTTCTGCCAGGGTGCGAAGATCAGCAGGATGCCGGCGAAACCGAGGACCAGCCCGCCCGCGCGGATCATGGTGATCCGGCGTTCGGTGCCGATCCCGATGCCGATCAGCAACGACCACAGCGGAGTCGTCGCGTTCATCACCCCCGCCACACCGGAATCGACGGTCAGTTCGCCGATGCCGAACAACGCGAACGGCAAGGCGTTGCAGAAGAAGGCGGCGACGAGGAGCCTGCCCCAGATCCGGCGGCCGCGCGGGAGGCGCTGCCCGGCCCAGCGGCTCAGCACGAGAAGGACGGCCGCGCCGAGGGCGCAGCGGATGACGGTCACCTGAACGGGTGGCAGCCCGGTCAGCGCGAGCTTGATCCACAGGAACCCCGATCCCCACAACAGGGCGAGAACGCCCATCCGGACCAGGGTTCCCGGCGCGCCGATGCTCACTTCGTTCCTTTCGCCGGGCTGCTCGATACCTCTCCAAGCTGCCTCGGGCGACCCGTCAGGACAAGTGAAAAGATCTACACCGACGTTAAGCGGTCCTACATGCTCCGAAGGGTCCCGGTCGTGGCCGCCGGGAAAGACGGCCACGACCGGCTCCCGAGGAGATCAGTACTCGCCCGGTTGTTCGCAAGGCGGAACAGGGCCTGCTCACATTTCGCGGTCGCGCATGATCCACCTCCCTTTCGACTGGCGCACCGGTGGGGAACGAGCGCGTTCTCGCACAGTTTGGGGGCTGTCTTCGCACCTCCGCACACCCGGTGGCCGTGTTGTGACCCATGTAATGGGATGGTTGTGGCACGATCTGCCGCGAAGCGGGGAGAAAGGTGCTTCTGGTGACCGAGAATTCCGGCTCGCGCAGATCCGGGGAGACCGGGAAAGCACGTGCGGAACCGAGGCCGGTTTCGACGGCCGCGTCGACGTTCGGGCGCGCCTTGCGGCAACGGCGGCAGGCACGCGGACTGGCCTTGCGAGAACTCCAGAAACTCGCCTATGTCGACAAAAGTCTCATCAGCCGGGTCGAACGCGGACTCACCCCGCCGAGCGCCGAATTCGCCGAAGCCTGCGATCGCGCGTTGGGCGCGGGCGGGACGCTGATCGTGCTCGCCGAAGCCGCCCGCGCGGAACCGTACGTGCACCTTCCCCCGCCACCGGGCCATTTCGTCGGCCGTGAAGAACATTTTGCGCTGCTGGACGAAAAAGTGTTCACCAAAGCGGCCAAAGTGGTCTTCGTCGCCGGGCCGCCCGGGGTCGGGAAGACCGCGCTCGTGCTGAATTGGGCGAACCGGCGCCAGGAGGAGTTCGACTGCGTCCTCTGGTCGGATCTGCGCGGCTACGCGGCGGGCTCTCCCGCGCACCCCGCCGACATCCTCGACGATCTCCTGCGCTGCGTCGGCGTCCGCCCCGACCGCGTCCCCGCCGAGGAGCACATGCGGCTCGCGCTCCTGCGGGGCCTGTTGCGCGGCCAGCGCACGCTTGTCGTACTGGACAACGCCCTCGACTCGCACCAGGTGCGGCCGGTGCTGCCCGGCACCCCGGACACCACCGTGCTGATCACCAGCAGGCGACGGCTGTCCGGACTGGTCGTCGGCAGTGGCGCGGTCCAGGTTTCCTTGGAACCACTGCAAGATCTCGAAGCGACGCGGCTCATGGCCGATCTCATCGGCGACGAACGGGCGGCGGGCGATCCCGAAGGCGTCGGCAGGCTCGTCCGGCTGTGCGCGGCTCTGCCGCTCGCGGTGAACATCGCCGCCGAACGGGTCGCCACGCATCCCCATCAGAGTGTCGGCGACCTCGCCCGCGAACTCGTCGCCGAGGGGCGGCGGCTGGAACTGCTCGCGGTCGACGACGACGCCGTCGGAGTCAGGGCCGCCTTCAGCTGGTCGTACCGCGCGCTGGAAGCCGACACCGCCCGCATGTTCCGGCTGCTCGGCCTCCACCCCGGCCCGCGGTTCACCGCGGGCGCGGCGGCCGCGCTCGCCGGACTGCCCGAACACGACGCCCGACGGCTCGTCGACGAACTCGTGCACGCGCATCTCGTCCAGCAGGTCGGCGCGCAGTACTACCGGTTCCACGATCTGCTCCGCGTCTACGCCGCCGAAGAGGCCGCCACCGCACAGTGGCGGGACGAACGGCAGGCGGCGGTTTCCCGGCTGACCCACTGGTATCTCCACGCGGCCAACGCGGCGAGCTGGACGCTGACACCGGCCCGCGACCACCACGTCGATCTGGGTCCCGCGCCCGAAGGCGTCGAGCCGCTCCGGTTCGCCACGTTCGACGAGGCCTACATCTGGTGCGCGTCGGAGATGCCGAGCATCACCGGCGTCGCCCGGCTGGCACTGGACCACGGACTGTACGAGATCGGCTGGCGGCTGCCGGTGGAACTGTTCGACTACCACCTGCTCGGCAGGCCGTGGCAGACGTGGATCTCCAGCCATGAGGTGGCGATCGAGTCCGCGAAGGCGGGCGGTGACCTCGGCGGGCTGGCGTTGTCGGCGATCAACCTCGCCGAGGCGCACCGGCGGCGCGGCGACCTCGACCGCGCGCGCGAACTCTGTGGCCAGGCCGTCGAGATCTCCGAGGAGATCGGCGAAAACCCGAGCCTGGGCTGGGCACTGGTCGGGCTCGGCAACATCGCGCACGAGCGGGAGGACTACGCCGAAGCCGTGCGGCTCGCCGAGCAGGGCGTGGAGGTGAACGCGCGGATCGGGTACCGGCTCGGCGAAGCGACCGCGCGGGTCCACCTCGGCCGTGCCTATCGCGACCTCGGCGAACGGGACTTGGCCCTCGAACATGGCCTTCGCGCCTTCGACACCTACGCGAAGGACGCGGACCAGCACGGAATGGGTTTCGCGCTGGTGCCGCTCGCCAGGACCTGCCGCCGGTTCGGCGATCCGGAGCAGGCGCTCGAGTACTGCGAGCAGGCGCTGACCGCCTACCGGAACTGCGGCGACGTCTGGGGACAGGCGGACGCGCTCGACGAACGAGGCTGCGCGCTGGCCGCGCAGGGGCACACCGACGAGGCCATGGCAGTCTGGCGCGACGCGCTCCAGCTCGTCATGGATCTCGACGACCGGAAGGCGAGCGTGCTGCGGGGCCGCCTCGAAGGCGCGGTCTAGAGCGAGCTGAAAGGGACTTTCCCCGCATGCGACGCGGTGAAGGACGCTTTCAGCCCCCGCCTAGAGCTTCACCGGCAGGTTGTGCAGGCCGCGGGTGATCGCGCTCGGCCACCACACGAGCCGGTCCTCGGGCACGGTCAGTGTCATCGACGGCGCGCGGTCGAACAACGTCTCCAAGGCCGCGGACGCCTGCGTCCGCGCGAGCGCGGCGCCGAGGCAGATATGCGGGCCGACGCCGAAGGCCACGTGCCGCACCGGCCGCTCGCCCGGGCGGAAGGCGAGCGGTTCGGGGTGGACCTCCGGATCGCGATTGGCGGCCAGCAACGACAACAGGATCGGGTCGCCCGCCTCCATCCGCTGCCCGGCGAGTTCCATGGGTTCGGTGACGAAACGCCAGCTGGTGTTCTGCAGCGGGGTGTCTCGGCGCAGGACCTCCTCGATGACGAGCGTCAGGTGCGAGCCGTCGGCGCGGGCGCGGGCCGCCTCCTCCGGATGCGTGATGAGGGTCAGCGCGGTGGACGCGATGAGGCTGATCGTCGTCTCGTGCCCGGCGATCAAGGAGAGGAAAGCCGTCGCGGCGACCTCTTCGCCGGTCAGCTTCCCGGCGGCTTCCTGGGTGAGCAGATCGCTGATCAGGTCCGCACCGGGTTCGGCGCGTTTGCGGGTGACGACGTCGGCGAGCAGCGCGTCCAGGTCGTCGGTCGCCTTGAGCATCGATGCCATGTCCGTGACGTCGCCGGCGGCGACCACCAGCGCGGGCGGGCGGACCTCGTCCAGCAGGGTGTCCGGGATGCCGATCAGCTCGCAGATCGATCGGATTCCCAGCGGGTACGCGAAATCCTCGACGAGGTCGCCCTCGCCCCGGTCCAGGATCGGGTCCAGCAGTTCGTTCGCGAGCTGATGCGTGCGGTCGCGCATGTGCTGCAACCGCCGCGGGCCGAACGCGCCGGCGCAGGCCTTGCGCAGCCGCGCGTGTTCCTCGCCCTCGAAGTTGTTCATATGCCCGATGAGCGTCGGCCGGTGGTCGGCGGGCAGCCCGAGATCGGCCTTGCGCCAATGTTCCGCCGCGACGGAGGGGCATTTCGACAGCCGGGGGTCGGCCATCGCGGAAACGACGTCCGCGTGCCGGGTCAGCAACCAGGTCCACGTGTCGCCGGGGAGCGGGAGCCGGAACGCCGGCGCGTTCACCCGAAGCCATTCGTAGGCGGGTGAGGGATCCCTGTCGAATTCCGGGCCGAACATCACGGGAACCGCGGCGGCGTCGTATGCGGCGTCAGGCATACGAGCCACGATGCCAGCTCGTGCCGTAATGGCGTCCGGCGAACGCAGGCATTGGCCTGTCTCACGCGATCGTCAACGCGATCCCCCTGTCACCCCCTTGTGGTGACCCAGCAAGATCGAAGCGGGTGCGGTGCGTAACGAATGGAGGTGACCCTCGTCAGCGAGTTCGGCAAGCACGACCGTGACGCGGTCTCGGAACGGCCGCGTGGTTCGCTCCGGGGTTTCGCCGACACCGTCGGCCTCGCCGCCGCCCGCGTCTGGCGGCTGCGTGGTCGTGCCTGGAACACCCTGCGGCATCCCGCGGGGTGGGAACTGTGGCGCCTGCCGCCCGCGGCGGTCCTCTGGATGCTCGGCACCGAGATCGCGGTCGCGGTCTGGGCGCTGTACAGCGGTTTCAAGGCCTCCGCCACGACCACGGACCTCGTCCGCTTCGGCGTGATCGCGGGCTGCGCCATCTGGTATCTCGTCCAGACGCAGCATCCCGAGGAACAGCGCCGGGCCGACGACCGGCGCGGCGAGCACATCGACCAGACCGCCGTCTGGCTGGGCGGCGCGGCCGTCCTGCTGCCGCCCACGTTGTCGCTCGCGCTGCTGCTGATGGTCCGTGTGCAGCGCTACTCCATCGCGCACAAGGCGATGACGACCTTCCTCTTCACCACCGCCGCGCACGCCGCCTCCATCCTCGGTGTGCACACGATCACCCGGCTGACGTCACTGCACACCTGGCTCGAATCAGGCACGCTCCCCCAGCGGCCTGGCGACATCGTGGTCGCCGCCGTCGCGCTGGTGGGTGCCGCGCTCTGGTACTTCGCGTCCCAAACCCTCCTGATCAGCATCGCGCGCGGACTGGCGTGGGGCGGCTGGCGGCGGCAGAAGCTGATCGGCAGCTGGGCCGACAACGCCGACTTCGTCTACGCGCTGCAACTCGCCGCGTGCACGACGATCCTCGGCGCGGTCAACATCGCGCTGGTGCCGCTGGTGATGATCGGGGTCGCACTGCGCTCGACCCGGCTCTCGCAGGCGCTGGCGGACACGATCGCGCGCAGCCAGCGTGACCGGAAGACCGGGCTGCTGACCGAGGACTCCTTCCACGCCCCGGCCGCCCTGCGGCTGCTCGAAGACCAGACCGATCGGCGGCCGACGGCGTTCCTGATGCTGGACCTGGACCACTTCAAGCAGTGGAACGACAAGTACGGGCATTCCGGCGGCGACATCGTGCTCGGCTGCGTCAGCGCCGTGCTGCGGCAGAACACCCGCTCCACGGACATCGTCGGGCGCTGGGGCGGCGAGGAGTTCTCGGTACTGCTACCGGACACCACCCGCGAAGAGGCGATGCGGATCGCCGAGCGGATCCGGGCGGCCGTCGCGAAGACCGCCATCACCGGCTTGACGGAACTCGCCAGCGGGCACGCCACCAACGAACCGCGCGCGGTGGGGCCGATCCACGGATGCACCGTGTCGATCGGCGTCGGGCTCTCGCCCGAGCACTCGACCGACTACGGCGAACTCTTCCGCGCGGCGGACGCGGCCATGTACCAAGCGAAACGGAGCGGGCGGAACCGGGTGGTCGTGGCGCCATCCGCGCTTCCTCCTTCGCCGCGTGCTCCGACGTCTCCGTTGAGCCGGGCCGGAGACTCACGCCGAGATTGACGTCACACGCGTGTTTCCAGCCGGATCACGCGTGCTTGAAGCCGGAAGACACGAGTTCCGCCTTCAAGCACGCGAGTTCCGCCTCTGAGCACGCGTGATCGCCCAAGAGGTTTCGTCAGCGGCGGGTCACGAGGCGGGTCTCGAGCAGGTCGTCCACCACACGGGTCTCCACTCCGGTCCGCCGTTCGAACGCGGATCCGCACAGCGGCCACAGCGCGACCAGCACGACGCCCACCGCCGCGCACGCGGCCAGCACCAGCGCGGCGACGAACTGGGCGGCGCCGTCGGTCGCCGTGCTCAGCACCGCGAATCCGATCAGGACGATCCCGGTCGGCAGCACCGTGGCCAGCGCCACCAGGAGAGCGGGCGTGCGGCGCAGGTCGCGGCGCCGGGTGGTGAGCCAGGCGGCGAGCAGGCAGGCGAACGACGCCCCCAGCAGGCACGCGCCGGCCGTGTCGCTGAGCCGGTGCCAGCCCAGCGCGATGGTCGACGACGAGACCCAGGCGACGGCGACGGCGCCGATCCCGATGATCGCCGGACGGAACCGTTGGGGCAGAACGAAAGCGAGGGCCATCAGAATGGCCATGGCGGCACTGACGTGCCCGCTCGGGAAACTGTTGTGTCCCGGCCCGCGCCCACCGTCGGGCAGTTCGGGGCGTACGAGGACGTAGAGCTTGAGCAACTGCGCGGCGACGAGCGGGAGCACGAGGACGCTCAGCGCGGGGATCAAGAGGCCGGGTTTGCGCCGGAACAGGGCCAGGCCGACGAGCACGATCCCGGCGGCGCCGATCACGAGCACCATGTCCTGGTCACGCAGCGGCCCCGCCCAGTCCATTGTGGACCATTGACCGGACTGCGCGCTGCGGACGACGCCGTTCTCCGCGAGCTGCCCGGCCGACGTGTGCACGAACAGCACATAGGTCACGGCGAACGCGGCGGCCAGTCCCAGTCCGGTGGCGAGCTGGAACACGGCCCTGGACAGGGTGAGCCTGGTCTCGGCGTGCCGTCCCGGCAGCGGACGGCGGGCGGGGGTCGGCTTCGCTTGGTGGGTGAGTAGGGCCATGCGTCTCACTGTCCCCACGCCGTTTAGCCGTGAGGTCCGGACAATGTCATGGTTCTGCTACAAGATCGTGCCGAGTCGCACACGCGCGGCGACATCCGAATAATGGCGGCGTGGCAAGTGTCCTTTTGATCGAAGACGACGCGTCCGTCCGGGAGGGGCTGGAACTCGCGCTGCGCCGGCAGGCGCACACCGTCCACACCGCCGAGAGCGGTGAACTCGGGCTGGAGAAGCTGCGCGTGTTCCAGCCCGACATCGTCGTGCTGGACCTGATGCTCCCCGGCATCGACGGCTTCGAGACCTGCCGCCGTATCCGCTCGGCGGGCGAGGTGCCGATCATCATGCTCACCGCCCGCAGCGACGACTTCGACATCGTGGCCGGGCTGGAGGCCGGCGCCGACGACTACGTGACCAAGCCGATCGAACCCCGCGTGCTCGACGCCCGGATCCGAGCGGTGCTGCGGCGCGCGGCGAGCGAAAAGCCCGCGAACGACGACGACACCGGGGAACGGCACGGCCACCTGGTCATCGACCGCGCCGGGCTGGTGGTCACGAAGAACGGCGAACCGGTCTCGCTCACCCCGACCGAGCTGAAACTGCTGCTGGAGCTGTCCCGCACACCAGGACGGGTCTACAGCCGCCAGCAGATCCTCTCCGCCGTCTGGGATCACGACTACCTCGGCGACTCCAGGCTGGTCGACGCCTGTGTCCAGCGGCTGCGCGCGAAGATCGAAGACGTCCCCGCGAAACCCGAACACGTCCAGACCGTCCGCGGCTTCGGGTACCGGTTCGGCCGTTCATGAGGCTGGTCTCCGGGCTGCGGCCCCGGCTCATCCTGGCCTTCGCGGCGATGACGATCATCGGGGCGGCGGCCGCGGCGGGGGCCAGTTACGTCTCGGCTCGCAACGCGATCCTCGAAGCGGTCCAGGACGCGGCGATGAACCAGCTGAAGGACCGGGTCAGCGCCTACGGCCGCCCGTTGTCCACGCCGCCGACCCAGGAGCAGCTCAACGACTTCGCCGGCAGCCTGCGGTTGAACGCCGTCGCGGTCTACCGGAACCTGCGGTCGGTCAGCGGCCCGGATCTGACGACGTTCTCCCCCGAGCTGAGGGAGAGCGTCGCGAACAACATCCGTATCCAGTTCCAGCGCGTGGACCGCGACACCAAGCCCGAACTCCTGGTCGGCCTGCCGGTGCTAGTACGCCAGGCCGACGGTTCGATGGGGGCCAGCGGCGTCGAGGTGTACTCGCTCACCTCGCTCGTCCAGCAGCAACAGGCCATCGACGAACTCGCGAAATCCGCATGGCAGATGGCCGCGCTCGCCCTTCCGCTGGCCGCGGCGCTCGCCCTGCTCGCGGCGAGACAGGTGCTGAGGCCGGTCCGGGCGCTCAACACCGCCGCCGCCCAGCTCGGCGAGGGCAGGCTCGACGTCCGGCTGCCCGCCAAGGGTTCCGACGAACTGGCCGAACTGGTCACGACCTTCAACAACACCGCCGCCGAACTGGAGCGCACGGTCGGCGAGCTGAGAGCCATGGAGGCGGACGCCCGCCGGTTCGTGGCCGACGTCTCGCACGAACTCCGCACGCCGCTCGCGGCGATGAACGCGGTCACCGACGTCCTCGACGAGGACGCGGAGGCGCTGCCGCCGGACACCGCCGTCGCCGCGCGGCTGGTCTCGGGCGAGACCCGCAGGCTGACCCGGCTCGTCCAGGACCTGGTCGAGATCTCCCGGTTCGACGCGGGCCGCGCCGAACTCGTGCTCGACGAATGGGATCTCGCGACGGCGATCCGGGACAGTCTCGATGCCCGCGGCTGGCGCGACGGTGAAAACCTGGTCACCGACCTGCCGGAGGGTGTTCTCGCCCGCGTCGACCGGCGGCGGCTCGACCTGATCGTGGCCAACCTCGTCGGCAACGCGTTCCGGCACGGCGCGGCCCCGGTCGAAGTCCGCCTGCGCGCCGGCGGTGACGACGTCACCCTGGAGGTCCAGGACCACGGGCCCGGGATCGACCCCGAGATCCTGCCGCACGTGTTCGATCGGTTCACCAAGGCCGACACCGCCCGCGCCCGCTCCGAAGGCAGCGGGCTGGGCCTGGCGATCGCGCTCGAGAACGCCCGCCTGCACGGCGGCGACATCACCGCCGCCGACACCGGGCACGGCGCCCGGTTCGTACTGCGCCTGCCGCACCGGGCCGAAGGAGGGACGCGATGAGGACACGGGTGCTGCCCGCGCTCGCGGCCGCGGCGCTGATGGCGGCCTGCGGCGTCCAGCCGACCGGTGTCGTCGAGGCCGGGCCCGGCCCGTCGATCCGCGCCACCACGGGGCCGAACGTGCTGGGCGGCCTGACGCTGTACTTCGTCTCCGACGGCCGGGTCATCCCGGTGACCCGGCCCAGCGAAGGCTTCATCTCCCCCGAAGGCGCGATCACCTTGCTGCTGAAGGGACCGACGGAGCGGGAAGCCGCGCAGGGGCTCACCACGTTCGTTCCGCCGGAGGTGGGACGGGTCGAGGTGTATTCGGGTGACCCGTCGTCCATCGTGCTGCCGTTCAGCCTGCGCAAATTGTCCGATCAGGCCATCAACCAGCTGATCTGCACCGCGATCGCGGCGTCGACGGCCACCGGACGGACTCCGCGCTCCCAGGGGGTGAACGTGACCTCGCCGGACGGTGAGGTGTACTTCCAATCCTGTAGAGCCGACTGAACTCGTCACTCACAGTGCTCACATAAAGGCACTTCTCGTATCTGTACGGACGTCAACCTCTTTCGGTTCAACGATCAAGGTGACTGTGGGCGAGCACACTCAGGCGTGACATTGCCGTGTCCTTTTCGTAATGTTGCCCGGAGCTCGCGGCCCCCGACGCGAGTTCCCGTCCCCGAAGTGGTGAGTGATCAGAGAAATGGCCGGCAGACATCGCAAGAACAAGGCCCCGCAGTGGAAGCTCCCCGCGGGTATCGCGGCAGCGGTCGCCACGGCGCTCCCGGCGTCGATGTGGCTGACCACCGCAGGTTCCCCTGACGTCGAAGCGGCCAGTGCCGCGCTCGCGCTGCAGGCTCCCCCGGTCTCCAGCGTGACTCCGCCGCCGTCGACCAGCAGCACCCCGCCCTCCAGCACAAGCCCTACCCCCTCCACGGCCCCCTCCCCCGCGACCTCCTCGGCTTCCCCGAAGCCGACGACGTCGACCAAGGCCCCCGCCCCGGTGAAGAAGACCGTGCCCGCTTCGACGGCGTGTTCCACCGACCTCGCCGGTACCAAACCGCACGTGGCCCAGGTCGGCAATCATGTCAAGGCGAAGTTCGGCGTCAAGAACGTCGGCGGCGTCGCCGGCCGGGCGAACGCCAGCGACCACCCCTCCGGCCTCGCGCTGGACTTCATGGTGGACACCGCCACCGGCAACGCCATCGCCGACTACATCCTGGCCAACAAGAAGGACTTCGGCGTCACCTACGTCATCTGGCGCCAGCGCTACAACGACGGCAGCGGCTGGGACACCATGGAGGACCGCGGCGGCGCGACCGCGAACCACATGGACCACGTCCACGTGTCCTTCGCCAAGAGCGCGAAGGTCAACGTCAGCTGCTAACCACGCCGAGCGGACCGCTCGCCGGGCTGGACCACGGGTCGTCCCACGACCTCTTCCACGCCTTTGACGGCGAGCCGGTCCGCTCGCTCGTTCTCCGGATGCCCGGCGTGGCCCTTGACCCAATGCCACTCGACGTCGTGCCGTGAAGCGGCTTCGTCGAGACGGCGCCACAGATCGGCGTTCTTGACCGGCGTCTTGGCCGAGGTCATCCAGCCGTTGTTCTTCCAGTTCCGCACCCAGCTGGTGATGCCGTTCCGGACGTAGGTGCTGTCGGTGTAGATGTTCACCGTGACCCGGCGCTTCAGGCTTTCCAGCGCCTCGATGGGCGCAGTCAGTTCCATCCGGTTGTTCGTGGTCGGCCCGGGATCCCCGCCGTAGATCTCCTTCTCGACCGTGCCGTACCGCAGCACCGCGCCCCAGCCGCCGGGACCGGGATTCCCGCTGCACGCGCCATCGGTGTAGATCTCGACTGATTCCGCCACCGGGACACCCTAGCGACGGGGTTCAGTCCGGCAGGAGCGGCACCCACGGCTCCTCGACCTGCCCCAGATGCACCGCGCGCGTGATGGACTTCGAACCGAACCGGTCCCGGACGGTGTCGAGCGTCGAATCGAGCGCGTCCCTCGGCTTCGCCCCGAACGGCAAGGCCAGCTGGATCGCGTCGTCCTTCGACAGGTTCGTGAGCGCGAGCCCGATCAGCGTGAGCCCGCGTTCGTCGATCAGCGGTCTCGCCGTCGCGAGCAGGTCACGGGCCGCCGCGACGATCGCGCCGGTCTGTTCGGTCGCCTCCAGCAGGGTGCGCGAGCGCGTCGCCTTGGTGAAATCGGCGAACCGCATCCGCAGCACGACGGTGCGGCACACCCGGTGCGCCGCACGCAGACGGCGGGCGAGGCGGTCGGCCAGCGTCAGCAGCGTCGCGTCGAGTTCGGCGGGCGAACGCGGCCTGCCGCCGAGCGCGCGCTGTGCCCCGATCGACCGGCGACGACGGCCCGTCCGCACGCGTCGAGGGTCGTCGTTGTGGGACAGGGCGTGCAGGTGGGCGCCGACGCCGCGGCCGAGCATCCGGACGAGTTCCTTCTCCCCGAACCCCTCCATCTGCCCGACCGTCGTCACGCCGCGTTCGCGGAGCTTCTGGGCCGTCACCTTGCCCACGCCCCACAGCCGCTCGACTGGCAACGGGTGCAGGAACTCCAGCTCCTTGTCGTGCGGCACGACGAGGAGGCCGTCGGGTTTCGCGACACCGCTGGCCACCTTCGCGAGGAACTTCGTCCTGGCCACGCCGACGGTGATCGGCAGGCCGACTTGCTCCAGGACGTCCTTCCGCAGTTTCGCCGCGATCCGGCTCGGCGTGCCCGCGATCTTCAGCAGCCCGCCGACGTCGAGGAACGCCTCGTCGATCGAAATGCCTTCCACGAGCGGTGTCGTGTTGCCGAAGACTTCGAAGACCGCCTTGCTCGCCGCCGAATACGCGTGCATCCGAGGCGGGACCACGATCGCGTCCGGGCACAGCCGCCGTGCCTGGCCACCGCCCATCGCCGTGCGGACGCCGTACGCCTTCGCCTCGTAACTGGCCGCCAGCACGACACCGCCGCCGACGATGACCGGCCGCCCGCGCAGACTCGGGTCGTCACGCTGCTCGACCGACGCGTAGAACGAGTCCAGGTCGGCGTGCAGGATGGGACCCTCGGTCGTCATAGAACATATGTTCGCATCAAACGGCTCAGTGGCCAAGCTTCCCGGATCAGTCGAACGGCGGTCCGGTCGTTCGGCCGGTTCACACCACCGACGAACGCGGACGACGGGAACCGACACGGGCGCGGACGAAATCCGTGACCGATCGCCCGCCCGTGAAACACCAGATCGCGATCACCGGGTCGCAGATCGCGCAGCCGAACGACGAATGCGCGGCGAACGGGATGATCGGTGCTCCCTTGAGATGGTGCACGACGTCCCAGCCGGTGTGCAGCAGCCAGGCGATGCCGATGAAGGTCCAGGACTCGAGTCCGCGGTAAGCCACGTAGGTCACGACGACGGTGAACGCGAACTCCCAGACCCCGAGCCCGCCTCCGCTCAGATAGGCGGCGCCGGCGCCCGCCACCATGACCGCGTTGAAGCGGCGGCGGTACGGCTCGTGGATCAGCGACATCAGCACGACATAGACGAGGCCGACGAGAATCGGCGCGATGATCATCATGGCTCGACGCTAGAACCGGCCGGAGCCCGCTCCCAGTGGCGTGAACGACGCCTTCCAACGGGATCTCGCCATCGGGTGGGTAGGTTGCGGCCATGCACACCGTCGCCGTCCTCGCGCTGGACAAGGTGATCCCGTTCGACCTCTCGACGCCGATCGAGGTCTTCACCAGGACCCGGCTCGCCGACGGGAGCGCGGGCTATCGGGTCCTCGTCTGCGCCGGACGACCGGAGGTCGACGCCGGGCATTTCACCCTGCGCGCGCCGTCCGGACTGGAGGCGCTGCGCGAGGCGGGCACGATCATCGTCCCCGGCACCGCCGATCCGACCGGGCCGTTGCCGGAGGGCGTCCACGACGAGCTCATCTCGGCCGCCGCGAGGGGTACGCGGATCGCCTCGATCTGTTCCGGCACCTTCATCCTCGCCGCCGCGGGCCTGCTCGACGGGCTTCGCGCCACCACACACTGGGTCGCCGCCGAGGCCTTGGCCGCGGCGTACCCGGCGGTCGATGTCGACCCGGACGTGCTCTACGTCGACAACGGGCAGATCCTGACGTCCGCGGGCGCCGCCGCGGGCCTGGATCTGTGCCTGCATCTGATCAGGCGGGACCACGGCTCCGCGATCGCGGCCGACGCCGCCCGCCTTTCGGTGATGGCGCTGGAACGCGAGGGCGGGCAGGCGCAGTTCATCGCGTTGCGGCATCCGCCCGCTCCCCGCGGCGCGGCGCTGGAACCCACTCTGCTCTGGATGCAGGAAAATCTCGCGCGTGATCTCACCTTGGCCGACATCGCCGCGCACGCCGGGATGAGCACGCGCACGCTGATCCGGCACTTCCGCGAGCAGACCGGGACGACGCCGTTGCAGTGGCTGCACCGGACACGTGTCCGGCAGGCACAGCATCTGCTGGAGACCACCCAGTACGCCGTCGAACGGATCGGCGCCGAGGTCGGTTTCGGTTCGCCCACCTCGTTCCGCGACCGGTTCAAGCGCACGACCGGCGTCAGCCCCGGCACCTATCGGCGCGCTTTCCGTTGAGCGGGAACGCCTCTTGCCGGTGGCCGCGCCTTCCGGCGACCATGGCGGTACACATCACCGAGCACGTCTTCGCCCGCCGTAGGGGACGTCGTCAGGAGGCAGGCTGCGCGCCTCGTCCGCCGGCCTGTTCCTGCACTGGGGGATGCAGTACTGGATCGACGAGGCGAAGAAACTGCACGCGCAGCACGTCGTGCTGGCGTCGTTCCACAGCAGGCTCGGCTACATGACCGACGATCCCCAGTGGTACAACGAGGGTCTCGGCTCGGGCAAGAGCTGGCTGAACTCGTCCGCGTACTCGAAGTACAAGGGGCAAGCAGGTCGATCTGCACACGCGCGACGGCTTCGGCGAATTCGGCTAAGACACCTTCGTCGAGATCATGCGGCGCTACCCCGATCTCGCCGGGTTCTGGATCGACAACGACAACGCGTACTGGGAGCGCAACGGCCTCTACGAACGCGTCCGCCGGGAGCGGCCGGATTACCTGCTCAGCAACAACAACGAAGACACGCCGATCATGGACACGATCAGCAACGAGCAGAAGACCGGCATGACCCCGGCCTATGACTACCCGCAGGCGGTCCACACCGCCGCGCCGAGGCTGATCGAGGCCTGCTTCAAACTCCCCACCTCCGGCGCGTGGTGGTACAGCGGCTCGAACTCCTCGGTCGACTATAAGCTCACCCTCGGCCGGTATCTGGCCAACAAGGGCTCGGACGTCAAGGCACTGATGGCCGAGACCGCCATGGTGAACGGGCGGTTCCCCTCGAACCAGGAGGCGTTCAACGACTTCGCCGCCGCGTTCTTCGACAAGATCTGGAGAGCGGTCGAAGGCACCCATGGCGGAGGCTACGACCACGGCGGCTTCGCGCCCGGCTTCTGGAACGACGGCGCGCACGGCGTCACGACGGTGTCCAAGGCCGATCCGGACAAGCACTATCTCCATGTGCTCACCCGGCCGTCGGGAACCACGCTTTCCCTACGGGACAACGGATACAAGGTCAAGCGGGTGACGAACCTGCGCACCGGCGCGGCGATCGCGCACAGCCAGTCCGGCGGAAGGCTCACCTTGACCGGGATCTCGTCGTGGGACCAGTACGACACCGTGTTCGCGGTGGAGACCGGCGGACGGCGACTACTCGACCTACTGGGACGCGACGTCCGCGCGGCCGGTGTCGCTGCGGTTCGACCTCGGTGCGCCGAAGCGGATCCAGTACATCGGGATCAACCAGCGCGAGGACTCCACCACCTACCCGGCGTCGAATTCGGCGCGGATCAAGGGTTACCGGGTCTATGTCAGCGCGGACGGGCAGAACTGGGGCTCACCGGTGAAGACCGGCTCGCTGCCGAACCACCGCGGCGTGCAGTTCATCGATCTGCCCATGACGACGGCGCGGCACGTACGCGTCGAGAAGGTCGACAGCCAGGGCGCCGACCGGCTGCGGGTGGACGAGGCCTGGATCGGCTCCGCCTACGCGACCGGCGGCTGAATCAGGCGGCGAGCGACAGAGCGGTGTCCGACGCCCGCGCCCGGGCCTGGTCGGCGAACCGCCTTCGGGCGGCGACCACTCTGAGCCATCGTTCGGAGCGCTCGGCGTCCAGACCGGAGGTGGCGCGGGCGAGCACCTCGGCGGCGTGCGCGGCGGAATCGATCTCCGCGGCGGCGCCGAGGTAGTCGCCTGCCTCGATCAGCTTGTAGGCGTGGCGCATCTCGGTCTGCGCGGTCGAGTAGATGGCGTAGGCGGCGAGGTTGTTCGCCAGCGGGCCCAGTGAATGCGACATCGGATTCTCCGTTCCTCTCTCTACAGACACGTCGAACGGCGGCTCGGCGGTTCGACAGTCGCGCGGATATTTTTCGAACTTGTTCCGGGGTTGCGCAAAGTGGTCGCATCACGACAGCCTGAAGCGCATGCCAGCCCGAGCGGCGTCGTTCCGCAGCGTCCTCGCGGTCGCCGGATTCCGCCGGATCTGGCTCGCGCATCTGCTCTCGGTCGCGGGTGACCAGCTGGCCAGGGTCGCGCTCACGGTGCTGGTGTTCGACCGGACGTCGTCGGCGGGGTGGGCTTCGGCGGCGTACGCGCTGACCTTCGTGCCCGATCTCCTCGGCGGCGCGCTCGGCGGCATCGCGGACCGGTTCTCGCGGCGCACCGTGATGGTGGTGACCGACGTCGGCCGCGCGGTCCTGATCGCGCTGATGGCGGTGCCCGGTCTGCCGCTGCCCGCCGCGGCCGCGCTGTTGTTCCTCGTGCAGCTCATGGCCGGGCCGTTCCACGCGGCCCGCCAGGCGATGCTGCCGGATCTGCTCGATCCGGACCGGCTGGTCGTCGGCCAGGCCATCATCTCGTCCACGTACCAGGCCGGGCTCGTGGTGGGCTTCGGCGCGGGCGCCGCCGTCGTCACCGGCCTCGGCGTCCCCGGTGCGCTGCTGATCGACGCGGGAACGTTCGCGCTGTCGGCGCTCATGCTCCGTTTCGGGCTCGAGCGATACCCGCCCTCGGCACCGAGCCACCACGATCACCCTTCCCTGATCGCGGGCTGCCGTCTCGTGGCGCGCGACCGCAAGCTGCGCTGGCTGCTGCTCATCGCCTGCTGCTGCGGTTTCTACGTCGTGCCCGAGGGCCTCGCCGTCCCGGTCGCCGCCGAACTGGGCGGCGCGGGCGCGCTGCCATGGTTGCTGGCCGCGAACCCGGTCGGCTCGGTGCTCGGCGGCATACTGCTGAGCCGGATCCCGCGCGAACGGCAGATCCGGGTGCTGGGCGCGCTGACGGTGGCGAGCAGCCTGGTGCTGATCCCGACCGGCTGGGCGCCGGGCCTGGTCACGATCGTCGTGCTGTGGACGATCTCGGGCATGTTCTCTGCGCACGACTTGATCACTCAGACGCAGTACAGCCTCGCCGCGCCGACTGCCCATCGCGGTCAGGTGATCGGGGTCGCGATCGCGGCGTTGCGGGCGGCTCAGGCGGCGGGGATCGCGGCGGCCGGGCTGCTGGCCCAGGTCGTCACGCCGACCGCCGTGGTCACCGTCGCGGCGAGCGCCGGTGTGGTGGTCGCCTGTGTCGCCGGGGTGGGCTGGTCACGGGCGGTGTCGTCCCGCCCCGGCCCTGAGGATCCCGAAGATCCCGTGGGTCCGGTCGGCGGGACGACACCCGTCGGCGAGCATGGTTCCTGACTCGATCGGTTCATCACGTCCAGTTGTTGTCACGCCGAGTGGTCCAGTTGTTGTCCCGCATGTCGTCCACCTCCCTCGAAATAGCGATTTATCCGGCAAAACACTCACCAGTTGTTGTCCTGCATCGGTGCACCTCCCTCGTTTCGGTTGGGCTGTCCGGGGGAATTCGGGCCCGCGACTCTCATCGTCCGGACAACGACGGTCGTCGCCGTCCCGGTTCGATTACGGTGTAGATCACCGACGGAAGAGGGTTCGTGGACGGACGACGCGGCGGCGCGCGGCGGCGGCTCAGGTCCTGGCACCTGTGGAGCCTGCCGCGACCTGTGCGTTCCTACGTCCTGGTCGTCAATCTCATCGCAGTCCTCTCGACCGCCGCCACCGCCCGGCTGGTCCCGGTGACCGGTACCGACCTGGTCCGGTTCGGCGTCTTGACGCTGTGCGCGGCCATCGCGATCGAGGGCACCCGGCAGATCGAACGCCAACGGGAGTACGACAGGGCCCCGTCGGTCGCCTACGTCGACACCAAGGCGGTCTGGAGCGTCGCCGCCGTCATCGCGCTGCCTCCGGTGCTCGCCGCCGCGATGGTCGTGGTGACCTACACCATCGCATGGCTGCGGATCTGGCCACACCAACGGCCGGTTCTCCCCCATCGGTGGATCTTTTCCGCCGCGACGGTGCTCTGCGGCACGCAGGCCGCCGTCGTCGTCCTCAGCCTCGGCATGCGTCACTACCCCGGTTCGCCCGAGCCCGGACTGCTCGCCGGGCTGGGCGACCTCGCCGTCATCATCCTGGCCGCGGCCCTGCGCTGGGCGATCAACACCGCGCTGGTGATGATCGCGATCGCACTCTCGTCGCCGCCGAAATCGATCGGCGAACTGTTCTCCGGGTTCGGCGACCAGATCCTCGAGGCGGGCGCGCTCGGCCTCGGCCTCGTGACGGCCGTCGTCCTCGTGCAGGCCAACCCGCTGGTGCTGGTCGGTGTGGTCATCGCGCTGGTCGCGTTGCATCGCGGGCTGCTGCTGACCCAGTACCGGCGCGACGCGCACACCGACGCCACCACCGGTCTCGTCACGAAACGCCGCTGGCGTCAACTGGCCGAAGAGCACCTGGGCCGGACACGCGCCGGACGCAAACTCGGCGTGCTGTTCCTCGACCTCGACAACTTCAAGACGATCAACGACACCTACGGCCACCCCAACGGCGATCTCGTCCTGCGCGCGGTCGGCGACGCGCTGCGCGCCGAGATCCGGGAGCAGGACGTCTGCGGGCGGTGGGGCGGCGAGGAGTTCGCGATCGTCATCCCGGACATCCACGGCGAGGAGACCCTGCGCCAGGTGGCCGAACGGATCCGGCACCAGGTGGCGGTGGTCTCGGTCGCGCTGCCCGATCGCGACACCGTGCTGACCGACCTGACGGTGTCGATCGGCGGGGCGCTGTACCCGGCGGCCAACATCACCAGCGTCGACGACCTCCTCGTCGCCACCGACACCGCGCTCTACCGGGCGAAGCAAGGCGGCCGCAACAGGGTCGAATTGGCACCGCCCGCGCAGTAAGTCTCGCCTCGTCCGGGGAGGCGCTGTTCCGCAGCGGCTGGCTCGCCGTCGGGATCCTGCTCGCGCTCGTGCCGGCCGCACCGAGCCTGAGCTGGCAGGCTGCGCACGATTTCCCTTTGCTGACCGCGGCTTCCGGCATCAGCGAGGACGACGGCACGGAGAACCGGATCCTGTTCGTACCGATGCAGCTGGTCTATCTTTCCCCGTGGTCGTGCCGCTCTGGATCGCGGTGATTTTGCTGGTATTGGGGGAAAACCGTACTACTCGGCGCCTTTTCTGTTGCGTCGGGGCGGCGGTGCCGGCTGTGATCGGTGCCGCGGTCTCACTCATCGTCGGATTGCCTCTGCTGCCGGTGTCCGCGCCGGCGCCGGTCCTGCTGGTGGACAAGGAGCAAGGCGAGCAGGCGGGAGCTCTGGAGCATTACGGGCTTCCCGGGGAGCACTGGGGGCATATGTCCTATGTGGACTGGGGGGCCTCCTTCTTCTGCCGCCGTAGGTCCCTGATCCGGCCGTTGACGGAAATCGGCGATGCTCTCTGCTGTGCCGAAACTGTCGGTGTCCGGTTGTACGTTCTGGGCGTGGACACACTCAACGCCACTGTGGCGCTATTAAAGGAAATCACCGAGTCGGATGCTCTTCGGGAGGTCAATGGTTCGCTGGGTTCGTTGGGGGACAATGATGCTGTCGCCGCGGCGGTAGCGGCGTCGGAGGGGATCGCGCGGTTGGAAGCTGTCCGGTTCCGCGCGTTGGGGCAGCTGAGCCGTCATCGTGATGGCGCGTCCAGTGTGGCGCAGGAGGTCGCGTTCGCTCTGTCTGTTGTGGACGGTCACGCTGCCGGGCTGGTGTCGACGGCCCAGGCACTGACCACCCGCCTGCCACGAACATTGGGGCTGTTGGATCGCGGTCTGGTGGGCGGGTTCGGGGCGATGAAGGTCGCCACGGCCACGGCGTGGTTGTCGGATGAGGATGCCCGGGCGGTGGACGCGGTACTGGAGGACCGGTTGCCGGGCAGGAACTCGGAACAGATCCGGAAAGCGGCGAACCACGCGGCGATGATGGCCGACCGCGACGGGGCGGGTGTGCGGGCCGAACGGCACCGCGCCGGGCGCCGGCTCTCGGTGCGGCAGGGCGAGACCGGGGTGGCCTCGATCCAGGTCGAGGACGGCCCGGTGGAGAAGGTGACCGCCGCCTACACCCGGATCGACCGCGAAGCACGAGCACTCAAAACCGGCGGGGAGACCCGCACCCTGGATCAGCTGCGCGCGGATGTCGCCCTCGATCTCCTGCTCGGTGGCCAGGGCGGGACGAGCGAACGGTCGGAGGTGTTCCTCTACATGGACCTCAACTCCTACCTCGGGGCGAACGACAATCCCGCGGAGCTGGCCGGGCACGGGCACATCCCGGCCTCGCTGGCCCGGCACATCGCCAGTGGGCCGAACACCGTGCTGCGGCGGATCATCACCGACCCACTGTCCGGGCAGGTCCTCGACCTCGGCCGGGACCGCTACCGGCCAACCGCGGGGCTGGACGAGTTCGTACGGGTACGAGACCGGGAATGCCGAAGACCCGGCTGCCACCGCATCGCCCAAGCCTGCGACCTCGACCATTCACTGCCGTGGCAATTCGGTGGTCATACCGCCGATACCGAGCTGGTCGATCTGTGCCGTCGCGACCACCGGCTGAAGGACGAGCCCGGCTGGGTCTACCGGCTGGCTTCCGATGGGACCCTCACGATCACCACGCCCACGGGGCAGGCCTACGGCAGCACGCCTCCACCTCTGCACGAACCCCTGACCGAGGAACCACCACCATTCTGAGCCGTCGCCGGAAAACGGCCACGACCCTGCCGTGTTGCGCCTCGGAGGAACGCCCCTGTTCTGGCTTCGTCACCGAAATACGGCCATGGCTCGATCGTGGACCGCCATCACAACGCACCTTTCCGCGAACCAGTCTCTACCTGAGGGAGTCACCACCGTTCTCAACGTCGCCCGAAACCGCCCATAACGACGCCCCGACCCGACAAGCCCCAGCCGAACTCCCGACACCAGTCGCAGCCGTCGCCAAAACGACCACGGTGCCGCACGCCGCGGTGTCGCGAACCCGACCGCCGCTTCACCCCTTGCCCGAGAACTTTCGGTCTTCGTTGCCGAAAAACGGCTATGACTCGGCAACCTCCACGTGAGGGCCCTCCTGCTGACCGACGCCATCACGCGCTGCCGACCGGCATGCCGTCGCCGAAAAACGGCTACGGCTCGATCGAGGACCGCCACAACCACTCAGCCGCCCGTCCGCCGAGACTCACCACAACGACTCGCCGCCGCCCCGCCAGCACCGTCGCCGAAAAACGGCCACACCCGCCACGGCAGCCGGAACAAGCCCTGAGCTTCCCGATGAAACCGGTGTGAACACCGGATGACACCTCGCGAACCCGGCTACCAAGTCCACCCCGCAGTTGTCCACTTCATCACGTCATCAGGCCCCTCTACTAGGTGTTCCAGGCCACTTTTTGGCGGGTTCCTACAAGACCCGGCCCTCGGCATGCGCCACCGGCGACATTCTCGTACCGGCCGGTAAGAGGCAGGCTGTTAGCCAGGTACAGGAGACTGTCCCGCGCGTGATCCGGCGGGACGTCAGCTGTTGTGTCGCGCACTTGGGAGGCTCAGTCGGTGTTCAGTCGTGTCGCCATCGTCAACCGCGGAGAAGCCGCGATGCGGCTCATCCACGCCGTCCGCGAGCTTTCGGCGGAGACCGGACGGCGGATCGAGACCGTCGCGCTCTTCACGGACGCGGACCGGTCGGCGACGTTCGTGCGGGAAGCCGACATCAGCTACGACCTCGGCCCCGCGTCGGCGCGTCCGTATCTGGATTTCGCCGTGCTGGAGCGGGCATTGACCGAGACCGGGGCCGACGCGGCCTGGGTCGGCTGGGGTTTCGTGGCCGAGGATCCGGCCTTCGCCGAGCTGTGTGAGCGGCTGGGCGTCACGTTCATCGGCCCGAGCGCGGACGCGATGCGCAAGCTCGGCGACAAGATCGGCGCGAAGCTGATCGCCGAAGAGGTCGGCGTCCCGGTGGCGCCGTGGAGCCGCGGCGCCGTCGCGGACCTCGACGCGGCGATCCGCGCGGCCGACGAGATCGGCTATCCGCTGATGCTCAAGGCGACCGCCGGCGGTGGCGGCCGCGGTATCCGCGTCATCACCTCCGCCGACGAGCTCAAGGACGCCTACGAGCGCACCAGCCTGGAGGCCGAGCGCGCCTTCGGCAGCGGAGTGGTCTTCCTGGAGCGCCTGGTCACCGGCGCCAGGCACGTCGAGGTCCAGGTCATCGCCGACGGCCAGGGCACCGCGTGGGCGCTCGGCGTCCGCGACTGTTCGGTGCAGCGCCGCAACCAGAAGATCATCGAAGAGTCCGCCTCCCCGGTGCTGAGCCCCGAGCAGGCCGACGAACTCAAGCGGTCCGCTGAGCGGCTCGCGCTCGCGGTCGACTACCGCGGCGCTGGGACGGTCGAGTTCCTCTACCACCCCGGCGACAAGCTGTTCGCGTTCCTCGAGGTCAACACCCGTCTGCAGGTCGAGCACCCGATCACCGAGCTGACCACCGGCATGGACCTGGTCAAGGCCCAGCTGCACGTCTCTTCCGGCGGCAAGCTCGAAGGCGTCCAGCCCGCCGAATTCGGCCACGCCGTCGAGGCGCGGCTCAACGCCGAGGACCCGGACCGCGACTTCGCACCGTCGCCCGGCCGCATCGCGCGCCTGGCCCTTCCCGCCGGCCCCGGTATCCGGGTCGACACCGGAGTCAGCGAAGGCGACACGATCCCGGCCGACTTCGACTCGATGATCGCGAAGATCATCGCCTACGGTCGCGACCGTGACGAGGCGCTCGGCCGTCTGCGCCGCGCGATGGCACAGACCACGGTCATCATCGAGGGCGGCGCGACCAACAAGAGCTTCGTCCTCGACCTGCTCGACCAGCCCGAGGTGATCGACGCCCGTGCCGACACCGGCTGGATCGACCGGGTCCGCGGCGAAGGCAAGCTGGTCACCCACCGCCATTCGGCGATCGCGCTCACCGCAGCCGCGATCGAGGCCTACGAGGACGAGGAAGCCGTTGAGCGCCAACGACTTCTCTCCACCGCGCACGGTGGCCGCCCGCAGGTTCAGCACGAGAGCGGCCGCCCGCTCGACCTCAAACTGCGCGGCGCCACGTACCGCGTCAGCGTCGCCAGGATCGGCCACCGCCGGTTCCGCGTCGGCGTCTCGGCGGGCGGCGGCGACATCCACCCCGCCGACGTCGAGGTCGACCGTTTCGACGAGCACACCGGCCAGATCACCGTCAACGGCACCCGGTTCCGCTTGGTCACCGGCACGCACGGGCCGATCCACCTGGTCGAGGTCGACGGCATCACCCACCGCATCAGCCGTGACGAGGGCGGTGTCGTCCGCTCACCCGCGCCCGCGCTCGTCGTCGCGACGCCGCTGGAGGTCGGCGCCGAGGTCGAGGCCGGCGCGCCCGTGCTGGTGCTGGAAAGCATGAAGATGGAGACGGTGCTCCGCGCGCCGTTCCGCGCGAAGCTGCGTGAGTGCGTCGTCTCGGTCGGCAGCCAGGTCGAGACCGGCGCTCCCCTGCTGCGGCTCGAGCCGCTGGCGGAGGAAGGCGAAGAGGTCGCCGAGGACACCGGCAGCGTCGAGATCGAGCTGCCCGCAGAGCCGGACGGCACGTCGGCGGCGCAGCGGATCACGCGCGGACAGCAGGACCTGCGCAGCCTCCTGCTCGGCTTCGACGTCGACCCGCACGACGAGCGCCGCACGCTCAGCGCGTACCTGGCCGCCCGCGCCGAACTGGAGGGCAACGGCGACCGCCCGCTGGAGGGCGAGGTCGAACTGCTGACCGTGTTCGCCGACCTGTCCGAGCTGATGCGCAACAAGCCGGCGAGCGAAGAGGCCAAGTCCGACACCCCGGTGCACAGCTCCCGCGAGTTCTTCCACACCTACCTGCAGAGCCTCGACGTCGAACGCGCCGGGCTGTCGGAGTCGTTCCAGAACAAGCTCAAGAAGGTGCTGGGGCATTACGGCATCACGGACCTGGAGCGGACGCCGGAGCTGGAGGAGGCGGTCTTCCGCATCTTCCTCGCCCAGCAGCGGACCTCGTCCGACGTCGCGATCGTCACCGCCCTGCTGCGACAGTGGCTCACCGAGGCGCAGCCGTTCGAGTCGATGCGCGAGCCGGCGGGCAAGGCGCTGGAGGCGCTCATCGCCGCCACCCAGCTCCGTTTCCCGGTGGTCGGCGACCTGGCCCGCAGCGTGGTGTTCCGCTGGTTCGCCCAGCCGCTGCTCCGCCGCACCCGTGCCGAGGTGTACAGCGAGGTCCGCAAACACCTGCGTCACCTCGACCTGCACCCGGATTCGCCGGACCGCGCCGAGCGGATCGCGAGCATGCAGGCCAGCGCGCAACCGCTGGTGCGGTTGCTCGGGCAGCGGATCGGGCGCCCCGGCACCGATCACACGCCGCTGCTCGAAGTGCTGAGCCGCCGCTACTACGGCAACCGCGCACTCACCGGTGTCCAGCAGGTCACCGTCGGCGGGTGTACCTTCGTCACCGGTGACTACGCCGACGAGAACGAGCGGTTCCACATGGCCACCACCGCCGTCGACCGTGCCGGACTGCCCGGCGCGATCAAGGCGGTCGCCGATCTCGCCGCCCAGCTGCCCGCCGACACCGACGTCGAGGCGGACCTCTACCTCACCTGGGACGACGAGTCCGCCGACGACGACGCGATGGCGGCGGGCCTGCGTGAGATCCTCACGGCCGAGTCGCTGCCGAGCCGGATCCGGCGCGTCACCACCACGGTCGCCGGGCACGGCGGCGCGGTGATGCACCACCACTTCACCTTCCGCCCGTCCTCGACCGGTTTCAGCGAGGAACGGCTGATCCGCGGCCTGCACCCGCTGATCGCCCAGCGGATGCAGTTGCAGCGGCTGGCGAACTTCGACCTCACGCGGCTGCCGTCCGGCGACGAGGACGTCTACCTGTTCAAGTGCGTCTCGCCGATGAACCCGTCGGATCAGCGGCTGGTCGCGCTCGCCCAGGTCCGTGACCTGACCCCGTTGCGGGACAACGACGGCAAGCTGCTGGCCCTGCCCGCGGTCGAAGGCACGCTGGCGGGCTGCCTCGACGCGATCCGCGAGGTGCAGGCGAAGCTTCCGCCGAAGAAGCGCTTCGACACCAACCGGATCATGCTCTACGTGTGGCCGACCAGTGAGCTCACCGGCGAGGAGCTGAACACGGTCGCGCAGCGCGTGCAGCCGTCGACGGCGGGCGCGGGTCTCGAAGAGGTCCAGTTCCTCGGCAGGCAGCGCGACCGCGCGACCGGCGAGGTCACCGAGGTCGCCGTGCGGATCGGCTACGACGTCAGCGGCGGCGTGCAGATGTCGCTGTCCGAGCCCACCACCGAGCCGATCCTCCCGCTCGACGACTACCGCCAGAACGTCCTGCGTGCCCGCCGCCGCGACACGGTGTACCCGTACGAGCTGACCGAGATGCTCGGCTCGTTCACCGAGTACGACATGGACGACACGAACACGCTCGTCCCGGTCGACCGGAAGAAGGGCCGCAACAAGGCGGCGATCGTCGCCGGTGTGGTCACCACGCCGACCGAACGTCACCCGGAGGGCGTCAAGCGCGTCGTGTTGCTCGGCGACCCGACGAAGGCGCTCGGCGCACTGTCGGAGCCTGAGTGCTCGCGGGTGATCGCGGCGCTGGACCTCGCCGAGCGGCTGCGGGTCCCGCTGGAGTGGTACGCGCTCTCGGCCGGTGCCCGGATCTCGATGGAGTCCGGCACCGAGAACATGGACTGGGTCGCGGCCGCGCTCAAGCGGATCGTGCACTTCACCCAGGACGGCGGCGAGATCAACATCGTCGTCGCGGGGATCAACGTCGGCGCCCAGCCGTACTGGAACGCCGAAGCGACGATGCTCATGCACACCAAGGGAATCCTGGTGATGACGCCGGATTCCGCGATGGTGCTGACCGGTAAGCAGTCCCTCGACTTCTCCGGTGGTGTCTCGGCCGAGGACAACTTCGGCATCGGCGGCTACGACCGCGTCATGGGCCCGAACGGCCAGGCGCAGTACTGGGCGCCGAACCTCGCCGCGGCGCGCGACGTGCTGATGTCGCACTACGACCACACCTACGTGGCGCCGGAGGAGTCCGGTCCGCGCAAGGCGGTCACGAACGACCCGATCGACCGGGACATCTCGTCGTTCCCGCACGCGGCCGTCGACAGCGACTTCACCACCGTCGGCCAGATCTTCTCGCGGGAAGCCAACCCGGACCGCAAGAAGCCGTTCGACATCCGCACCGTGATGCGCGCGCTGTCGGACCAGGACCACCCGGTGCTGGAGCGCTGGCCGGGCATGGCGGACGCGGAGACCGCGGCCGTGCAGGACGTGCACCTCGGCGGGCGGCCGGTATGCCTGCTCGGCATCGAATCGCGTTCGGTGCCGCGCCGCGGTTTCCCGCCCACCGACGGCCCGGACACCTACACCGCGGGCACGTTGTTCCCGCGGTCGTCGAAGAAGGCGGCGCGGGCGATCAACGCGGCCAGCGGCAACCGGCCGCTGGTGGTGCTGGCGAACCTGTCCGGCTTCGACGGTTCGCCGGAGTCGATGCGGAAACTGCAGCTGGAGTACGGCGCGGAGATCGGACGGGCGATCGTCAACTTCGAAGGCCCGATCGTGTTCACCGTGATCTCGCGGTACCACGGCGGCGCGTTCGTGGTCTTCTCGAAGGCGCTGAACCCGAACATGACGGTGCTGGCGCTGGAAGGCTCGTTCGCCTCCGTGCTCGGTGGCGCGCCCGCCGCGGCGGTCGTGTTCTCCGGTGAGGTCAACGCCCGGACCGCGGCGGATCAGCGGGTGCGGTCGCTCACCGAGAAGCTGAGCGGGGCGACCGGTGCCGAACGCGCCGCACTGGCCGCGGAACTGGCCGACGTCCAGTCGTCGGTGCGCGCCGAGAAGCTGGGCGCGGTCGCGGCCGAGTTCGACGGCGTGCACAGCATCGAGCGCGCGGTGAAAGTCGGTTCGGTGGACGCGATCATCAGCGCGGCCGAGATGCGGCCGCGCATCATCGAGGCGATCGAACAGGGCCTGGCGAAGCAGTAGCGGCGTTCACCGAGTGAGATGAACGGGACTTTCATCGCAAGAACGCGATGAAAGTCCCGTTCATCTCACGGGCCGGGCGGGCCGTCCCCGAAGTCCTCAGGCGCGATCTTGTCCAACGCCGCACGGAACTCCTCGACCTCTCGTTCCTGCGCGACCGGATCGGACGGCACCGTCGGCAGTTCCGCGTCGGGCCCGGATCCCACGATCTCGACCCGAACGGAAGCGACCTCCAGCACCGCGTCCGCCACCTCGATTCCGACGCCGGCGCGCAACCCGATCGCGACCGCGTCGCTCGGCCGTGCCGAGACGCGGATACCGGAATCGAGCACCAGGTCGGCGAAGAAGATGCCATCCCGCAGCGCGGTGACCTGGACCCCGGTGACCCGGTGCCCGAACGACTCGACCACCTGGCCGATCAGTTCGATCGTGCCGGGCCGGGGCAGCTGGATCTGCTCCTGCGCGAGCGCCACCGCGCTCGCCTCCGGGCCGCCGATCGTGATCGCCAGCCAGCGGCGTTCACCCTCCCGCTCTCGCAGCAACATCACCGGTGCCGCTTCCGGGGCCAGGACTGCCATCCCCTCGACGTCCATCGAAATCATGCGCGGTACCTCATTCCCTCGGTCAGGCGGTGTCGTCGTCCTTCAGTGCCTTGTCCGCCGCCACTTCCGACGGGGCAGGCTGGTCGCGACGCTGGAACGGGGTCGTGTGTCCCTCGGCGCGAAGCCTGGCGATCATGTGGGGGTAGTGGAGTTCGAACGCCGGGCGCTCGGACCGGATCCTCGGGAGATCGAAGAAGTTGTGCCGGGGCGGCGGACAGGTCGTCGCCCATTCCAGGGAATTCCCGTGTCCCCACGGATCGTCCACTTCGACGACCTCCCCGAACCGGTAGCTGCGGACCACGTTCCAGAGGAACGGCAGTACCGAAGCACCGAGCAGGAAGGCGCCGATCGTGGAAACGGTGTGCAGCACCGTGAAACCGTCGGTGCTCAGGTAATCGGCGTAGCGGCGCGGCATCCCTTCGTTGCCGAGCCAGTGCTGGACGAGGAACGTCGTGTGGAAGCCGATGAACGTGGTCCAGAAATGGAGCTTCGCGAGCCGCTCGTCGAGCATCCGCCCGGTCATCTTGGGGAACCAGAAGTAGATCCCGGCGAAGGTGGCGAACACGATGGTGCCGAACAGCACGTAGTGGAAGTGCGCCACCACGAAATAGGTGTCGTGGATGTGGAAGTCCAGCGGTGGCGCGGCGAGGATGACCCCGGTCAGCCCGCCGAGCAGGAACGTCACCATGAACCCGACCGACCACAGCATCGGTGACTCGAAAGTGAGCTGCCCCTTCCACATGGTGCCGATCCAGTTGAAGAATTTGATCCCGGTCGGCACCGCGATGAGGAAGGTCATGATGGAGAAGAACGGCAGCAGTACCGCGCCGGTGGCGAACATGTGGTGCGCCCACACGGCGAAGGACAACGCGGTGATCGTGATCGTCGCGAACACCATGAGTTTGTAGCCGAAGAGCGGTTTCCGGCTGAACACCGGGACGATCTCGGTGACGATGCCGAAGTACGGCAACGCGACGATGTACACCTCGGGATGTCCGAAGAACCAGAACAGGTGCTGGAACAGGATCGCCCCGCCGTTGGCCGGATCGAAGACGTGCGCGCCGAGCCGTCTGTCCGCCTCCAGCCCGAACAGCGCCGCGGTGAGGATCGGGAAGACCGCCAGGATCAGGATCGTGGTGAACAGGATGTTCCAGGTGAACAGCGGCAACCGCCACATGGTCATTCCGGGCGCCCGCAGGCAGAGGATCGTGGTGACCATGTTGACCGCGCCGAGGATCGTCCCGAGCCCGGAGACGATCAGGCCCATGATCACCAGATCGGCGCCGACGCCCGGGGTGTGCGCGGCGCTGGACAGCGGCGTGTACATCGTCCATCCGAAGTCGGGCGCTCCGCTCGGCGTCACGAAGGAACTGAGTGTCATCAGCCCGCCGAAGAGGTAGAGCCAGTAGGAGAACGCGTTCAGCCGAGGGAAGGCGACGTCCGGAGAGCCGATCTGCAGCGGCAGGATGTAGTTGGCGAACGCGAAGAGGTTCGGTGTCGCGTACAGCAGCAGCATGATGAGGCCGTGCATGGTGAACAACTGGTTGTACTGCTCCTGCGACAGGAACTGCATCCCCGGCCTGGCCAGTTCGCCGCGCATCAGCAGTGCCATGAACCCGCCGATGAGGAAGAACGCGAACGAGGTGCTCAGGTAGAGCACGCCGATCGTCTTGTGGTCGGTGGTGCGGACGACGTTGAGGAACACGCCGCCCTTCGGTGCTCGACGCCGTCCGCCGAAGCTGACGGCCTCCGGTCGGGGCGATGTCTTCACTCTGGTCATGCCGACTCCCAGCACGAGGACACACCTTCTGCAGCCTGGTACCCCTCCAGGAGAGTCCCTACACGCGCGCTTTTCAAGAGGCAGATGGTGTCCTCTCCCGGTCTGGAGCCGTCAATCCGGAAGCGCGCCTCGAAACACCGTGGCAGACGACGGCGTCCATGCGTGATACGCCATCGGCCTGTTACCCGCAGTTCACCATTCCGCTTTCATCGGACCACGAGGAAACGTGCAGGGAGGTCACCGGGATTTCGCACTCCGCACCGCGATGCTCAGCAGTTCCGCGGCCGGACCGGCGAGCCGCCGCCCGGCGGGCCATACCGCGCGCAGTTCCCGGCCGAAGTCGACGCCGTCGACCGCGACCGGGACGAGCCTGCGGTCGGCGACGTCACGGGCGATGGCGAGCTCGCTGATCACCGCCGGCCCGGCGCCGGCGATCACGGCGTTGCGGACAGCGGAGGCGGAACCCAGTTCCAGCAACGGTTTCGCCGGTCCGACACCGGCCTGGCGCAGCGCGGCGTCCACGGTTTCCCTGGTCCCGGAACCGAGTTCACGGACGACGAGCGGCGTGATCGCCAGTTCGGCCGCGGTCAGCGGGCGGCGTTTACGCGCCCAAGGATGATTCGCGGGCACGACGAGGACCAAGTGATCGGTGGCGACCCGCTTGGACGAGAGGCCGGGCAACGAACCGGGCGACTCGACGAACCCGAGGTCGACCTTGCCCTCCCGCGCCAGTTCGGCGGCTTGGTCGGAGTTGGTGACCTCCAGTCCGAGGTACAGCCCGGGGTCGCCGCGTTTGAGCTCGCCGATCCAGCCCGGCACCAGATACTCGGCCAGCGTCATGCTGGCGGCGACCCGCAGATGCGCCTCATGCTGGGTGCGCAGCGCTTCGGCGCCGTCGAGCAGACCGTCGAGTTCGGACAGCACGCGGTACGCCCAGCCCGCGATGACCCGGCCGTCGGGAGTGAGCGCCGAGCCGCGCCGCGTGCGGTCGACCAGCACCAGTCCCAGCCGTCGCTCGACTGTGGACAGTCGTTTGCTCGCCGAGGGCTGCGCGATCCCGAGACTGGCCGCGGCCTGCCCGATGCTGCCGAGCTCGTCCACGAGCACCAGCAGGCGCAGGGAGTCCAGATCGGGTGTGGTCATAGCCCAAGTGTATGACCTACCCCTCGCATTCCCGGCTACCGAGGTCACCCCGTCCGGGCGAGGCTCGAACCATGAGCACCACGCACACGAGACCGACGAAGCCCTACCTGACCGCCTTGGCCATCACCGGTGCCGGAGTGGCCGCCGCATACCTGGTCGGCACCGCTTTCCCGGTCGTCAGCGCGCTCACCATCGCCGTCGTGCTCGGCATCCTCACCGGCTCGCTGTCGTCGGTGTCGGAGGAGACCCGGAAAGCCATCTCCGGGATCACCAAGAAGCTGCTTCGCGCCGGCGTCGTGCTGCTGGGTCTGCAGCTCTCGCTTCCGGCCGTCCTGGCGCTGGGCCCCGGGACGCTGCTCGCCGTCGTGCTCACGGTCGGCATCACGTTCCTCGGCACCATCGGCATCGGCAGGCTCCTCGGCGTTCCGCGTGGCCTGGCGATGCTGGTCGCGACCGGCTTCTCGATCTGTGGCGCTTCCGCCATCGCCGCCATGGAAGGTGTCGTCGAACGCGAGGACTCCGACGTCGCGACCGCGGTCGCGCTGGTCACCTTCTACGGCGGGCTCGCCATCGCGGCCGTCCCGCTGATCGGCGGCTGGCTGCGGCTCGACGCGGCCCGGATCGGCGAGTGGGCCGGGCTCAGCGTGCACGAAGTCGCGCAGGTCGTCGCCGCGGCCACTCCCGCGGGCGGCGCCGCCATCGCGGTCGCCATCGTGATCAAGCTCAGCCGGGTGGTCCTGCTGGCCCCGATGGTCGCCGCGGTCGGTGTACGCGAGCGGCAGCGTCCCGTCGACGGCAAGCGGCCGCCGCTGGTCCCGCTGTTCGTCCTCGGTTTCCTGGCGATGGCCGCCCTGCGCAGCACCGGGATCGTGCCGGGTTTCGCGCTCGATATCGCCAAGGTCGCCTGCACGCTGTTGCTGGCCGGGGCGCTGTTCGGACTGGGCTGCGCGGTCCGGATCGGCACGCTCGTCCGCACCGGTGGCCGCGCCCTGCTGCTCGGCCTGCTCTCCACCCTGCTGGTCGGGACCACCGCGCTGGTCACGCTGACCGTGCTCGGCTGAGGACGGCGGCCGCGAGCAGCGCGACCAAGCCGCCGGCGACCATCACGGCCGGGACGGAGACCGCGTCGACGACCAGCCCGCCGAGTAGCGCGCCCGCCGAGAGGGTCGCCTGGAACGACGAGGTGAACAGCACCGACGCCGCTTCGGGCGCCCGCGGCGCCGCCCTCGCGAACCACGTTCCCGAACAGACCGGGACGGCACCGTAGGCGAAACCCCAGACCACCAGCAGCGCGAGCACGCCCGCTTTCGCGTCGCCGAGGAACGGCAGCGCGCACGTCACGGCGCCGATCAAGCCCGCCGCGGTGAGGAAGGTCAGCCGGAGATCGCGGGCGATCGCCGCGCCGGCGGCGAAGTTGCCGGCGATCCCGGCGGTGCCGTAAACGAACAGGAAGACGGTGATCAGCTCCGGGCTCACCTGCGTCACCTGGCGCAGGAGCGGCGTGACGTAGGTGTAGGTCCCGAAGTGGGCGAGCACGATCAGCACCGTGACGAGCAGGCCGAGCCGGGTCTCGCGCCGGCGGGTCATCTCGCGCAGGACACCGAGCCGCGTAGCGCCCTCCGACGGCAGCGGAGGCAACGCCCAGGCCAATGCGGCGAGAACGCCCACCGTGAAGACCGCCATCACGGCGAAGGCCGCCCGCCAGCCGAACAGCTCGCCGACGAAAGTCCCCGCGGGCACCCCCAGCACGGAGCCGAGCGGTACGGCGGAGAAGATCACCGCGGTCGCCGTGCCCGCGCGTCCGGGGCCGACGAGCCGCGCGGCGAGGCCGGAACCGATCGCCCAGAAGGAGCCGATCACCAGCCCGACCAGGACTCGCGAGACCAGCATCGCCCAGTAGGCGTGCGCTGTCGCCGCGAGGACGTCGGCGAGGGCCAGCACCACCATCAGCACGCACAGCAGGATCCGGCGGTCGAGCCGCCCGGCGGCGACGGTGACGGCCGGGGCGGCGAGCGCGGCGAGGAAGCCGGGCAGGGTCATGGTCAGGCCCGCCGTCCCCGGCGTGATCCGGAAGTCCCCGCCGATCGGGGTCAGGAGACCGATCGGCAGGATCTCCGTGGTGACGAGGGAGAAGATCCCGAGCGTCACCGCGAGGACGGCGAGCCATCCCTTCAGCGGGGTCCGCACGGAGGTGTCGAGGGTCGAAGCGGTCATGTGCTTCAGCCCATCACCGCGCGGGCACCGCGGTCTGGCGGATTCGCGACGTTGATCTAGCTGCGCGACCGCTGGGTCACGACGATGCAGGCGACGACGATCAGCGCGGTCACCGGCGCGGCGGCCGGGAGGTGCTCGCCGAGCAGCAGGACCGCCCAGACCAGCGTCAGCAGCGGCTGGGCGAGCTGCAACTGGCTCGCCCGCGCGACGCCGATCTCGGCCATTCCCCGGTACCAGGCGAAGAACCCGCCGAACTGCGAAACGAGCGCGACGTACAGCAGGCCGACGATCCCCTCGCCGGTGACATGCAACGGCTCGGTCGCGAGCCCGAAGACCGCGAACGCGCCGGTGACCGGCAGCGCGAGGACCAGTGCCCAGGCGATCACGTGCCACCCCGCCATTTCCCTGGCCAGCCTGCCGCCCTCGGCGTACCCGAACGCGCACAGCACGAGCGCGCCGAACAGGAACAGGTCCGCCGTGGACAGTCCCCCACCGCTCTGCGCGACGGTGAACACCACGACCGCGCTCGCGCCGACCGCGGCGACGAGCCAGAACCGGCGGGACGGCCGGTTCCCGGTCAGCCTCGAGGAGATGACGGCGGTGGCCAGCGGCAGCAGCCCGATCACCACCGCGGAATGCGCCGTCGACGACGTCTTCAGCGCGAGCGTGGTCAGGATCGGGAACGCGAGCACACAGCCGAGGGAGACCACGGCCAGGCCGCGCCATTGGTCGCGTCTCGGCAGCGGGACCCGGAAGGCACGAAGACAGGTGCCGGCGACCAGCGCGGCCAGGACGCTACGCAGACCGGTGGCGGTCCACGGGTCGAACCCCTTGAGCGCCCACACGGTGGCGGGGAACGTGAACGAGAAGGCCAGGACACCCAGCGCCGCCAGCGCGGTCCCGGAGCGGACCGCTACTGCCCGGTCCGCGATAGCGCTATCATCCAGTCTCATGTCCGATGGTAGCAGCGTCACCAGCCTGGTCACACAGCTGCGGTCCGAGCTTGAGCGCTATCCAATCGAAGGAAAGCTCCCGTCCAGCCGGGAGCTGGTCCGGCAGCTGAAGGTGAGCCCGGTGACGGTGTCGCGCGCCATCGCCGCGCTGGCCGCCGAAGGACTGGTGATCACCCGCCCCGGCGCCGGCGTCTTCCGCGCCCCGCCGCCCCGCGAAGTGGTGGTGACCGGCGACGTGTCCTGGCAGGAGGTGGCGTTGAGTTCCCAGTCCGGCACCCGCGCGATCGACGCGACCGGCGTGCTCACCGCGCTGAGCGACCCGCCGTCCGGCGTCATCGACCTCAACGGCGGGTACACGCACCCGAGTCTCCAGCCGGAACGGGAACTCGCGGCGGCGTCGGCCCGAGCCGGACGCCGTCCCGGTGCGTGGACGCGGCCGCCGATCTGCGGCCTGCCCGAACTGCGGGCCTGGTTCGCCCGCGACATCGGCAGCCCGGTGAACGTCGAGAACGTGCTGGTCACCTCGGGCGGGCAAAGCGCGCTGACCACGGCGTTGCGCGCGCTCGGCGCTCCGGGCGCGCCGGTGCTGGTGGAATCCCCGACCTACCCGGGGATGCTGGCCATCGCGCGGGCGTCGGGGCTGCGGCCGGTCCCGGTGCCGATCGACCGCGACGGCGTCCGGCCGGAACTGCTCGCGGACGCCTTCCGCGACACCGGCGCCCGGCTGTTCGTCTGCCAGCCCGCGTTCCAGAACCCGACGGGCGCGGTGCTGTGCGCCGAACGCCGCGCCGAGGTCCTGCGAATCGCCCGTGACGCGGGCGCTTTCGTCATCGAGGACGATTTCGCCCGGCTGATGGCACATCCCGGCAGCCCGGCTCCCCCGCCGCCGCTCGTGGCCGACGATCCCGACGGCGTCGTGGTGCACATCCGCTCGCTCACGAAACCGGCGTCCCCGAGCCTGCGGATCAGCGCGCTGGCCGCCCGCGGCCCGGCACTGGAGCGGCTGCGCGGACTCCACGCCGTCGAGAGCTTCTTCGTGCCGCGGCCGCTCCAGGAAACCGCACTCGAACTGGTGAGTTCTCCGGCCTGGGCACGCCACCTGCGGACCCTCGCCGCCTCGTTGCGGGAACGCCGCGACGTCGCCGTCTCGGCACTGCGGGAGTTCCTGCCCTCCTGGAGCGCCGTCCCCGTCCCGACCGGGGGTTACCACCTGTGGCAGCCGCTTCCCGGCTTCGTCGACGAAGTGGCGCTGACCAGCGCCGCTTTCCGCGCCGGAGTAGCGGTCACCCCCGGCAGGATGTACTTCGCCGCCGAGGCCCCGGGGCCCTATCTGCGCCTGAGCTACGTCAGCGCCGCGACAGGCGCTCAACTGCGGGACGGCGTCCGGCGCCTTTCCCAGGCGTACCAGGAGATCCCCGGTTAACGTCCGGCCGGTTCCGCTCGTACGATCGCGCACGGAGGCGACAAGAAGGACGGCAGCCTGCGCTCGGCCCCCTGCGGATCAGCCAGCGCGACCCGGCGGGACTCGCGTCCGCGTCACGGGAGGCCATCGCACGGACCCTGCGCGCCGACGGGCTGCTCAGCACCGGCCGCCAGCGGCTGGTCGTCCGGAGCCTGAGCAACCTCAGACAGCTGACACCCGACGACCACTGAGCCGCCACGGCAGGCCGAAGTGCCGTTCCACGCGCGCTCCGGTGGCCAGGAACAGTTTTCGCACGCGCGGCTCGTTCTCCGGATCGAAATCCGGCGTGGTCTCGATCAGCGTCGCCAGGTCGCGAGTCAGCCCGGCCGCCGCCTTCCCCGGCACCAGCAGGACCCGCACCGGCGCGAGGCTGCGTACGGCCGGGGGCGGCGCGATGAGGTCGACCCGGGCACGGACCAGGCCGGTCAGCCTCAGCAGCCGGAGAACCGCGCCTGTCAGCCCCCAAAGCGCCAGTTCCGCCAAAAGGAACGGCGACAGGATCAGCGCGAGTCCGGCCGCCTGCCCGACGGCGATTCCCAGCATCAGCCAGTCTTCGAAGCCCAGACGTTCTTCCTCGGCGGACCGGCCGCGGTGCCTGGTGAACGACACTTCCCGGTAGCGCTCGCTTTCGGTGACGATCGCGAGCGGGCGGATCCGGCGCAGCCAGGGCGCGAACCGGCGCACGATCAGCCACTCGCCGCCGTCGGTATCGGTCACCCGCATCGCGTTCCCCCTCATCCGTGTGCGGATCTTGGCACAGATCTCCGACGAAGCAGGGTCCGACGGCGTTCCACCCGCGCGCCGAACCGCGTGAGCGCCTCGCGCACGGCCGGTTCACCGCTGTGTTCCTTTTGCGAAAGTATCTTTCGTAACGTCGTGGAGGCAGGAGTGGACGGTCGGTCCAGGTGGTCGGCGCGTGAAGGCCCCCTGTACGTGAATGCCCCCTGAGCGGTGCCGCGGCGGGGGTGGGCGGGCGTGTAGGCCACCGGGTTTGAGTGGCAGAGCCTTGATCAACGGAAGATGGAGGACGTTGAGTGTCCCGGATCTTCCGTTGATCATGGCCCGGGACGGGGCCACCTCGCGTCTATGAAGGAATCGGGACGTTGAGCGTCCTAATTCCTTCATCGCCGATCCCGATATCCACTGGGATCGTCGCCCTCCTGCAGGTCAGCAGCAGGTAGCCCGGCGCCACGGCGCGAACCGGCGATCGACCGCCCGCCCGCGCCCCTCCGGATCGATCACCTTCATCGGCCCTCCCTCCGATCTCGCGCCGTGTCCGACGAGATCGAGCTTGGCAGGGAAGGCACCGTTGTTCTGCGTCACCTGACACAGAAGGCGAAACCGGGTTGTACGCGCCTTGTACGACGGCTGTACGAGCCGGAAGGACTCTGATGCCCCGTCACCCGGAATCGAATCCAGGACGGAGCCACTCCCGTGAAGATCTCCCGCGTCGCACAGGGCCTGTTCGCGGCCCTCGTCGCCACCGCGGCGGTCGGCGCATCCCCGGCCACCTCACTCGCCACGCCGGCCACCGGCGACCGGATCTCGGCCGCCGCGGTCGGGAACACGTTGGTGTACAACCAGAAAACAGAAGGTTACGACTGCTTCAGAATCCCCGCCATCGTCAAGGCGAACAACGGCGAGCTGCTCGCATTCGCCGAAGGCCGCAACGGCGGCGCCAGCTTCTGCAACGACAGCGGCGACATCGATCTCGTCGTGAAACGCTCCGCCGACAACGGCAAGACCTGGAGCGCCCCGAAGATCGTCATCGAAGGTTTCGGTGACACCAAGGGAAATCCGACGCCGATCGTGATCCCGTCCACCGGGCGGATCGTGCTGCTCTCGGTGATGGAATGCGTCAAGAACCCCGACTGCAACCGGATTCCGCGCGTCTCGATCAGCGACGACCACGGCAAGACCTGGACCGCGCCCAAGGTGCTCACCACGCAACTCGGGTTCGGCACCGCACCCGGCTGGCTCGCGACCGGCCCGTCGCACGGCATCGTGCTGACCCGCGGCGCGCACGCGGGCCGGATCGTCGCCGGGATGAGCTACACCATCGACGGAAAGAACAGCGGCGCCCTCATCTACAGCGACGACCAAGGTGTCACGTGGAAGCGCGGCGCCACCGACACCCCGGCGGCGTCGGCCGGGCTGAACCCGCAGGAGATCAGCGTCACCGAACTGCTCGACGGCCGGGTCTACGCCGCGGCGCGCAACCAGGCCAACAACGACGACAAATGCCTCAGCGGTGGTGCGAAGAACCGGGCCTACGCCATCAGTTCCGATGGTGGGGCGAGCTTCTCCACCAAGTTCACCTTCGAGGAGGACTTGATCACTCCGGTGGTACAGGCCTCGACCGCACGGATGACCGCGACCGACAAGGCGGGCAAGTACAACCGGATCCTGTTCGCCGCGCCGTCGGTCTGCGACCGCCGCAAGGAACTCGTCGTGCGGTCGTCGTTCGACGAGGGCGCGAACTGGCAGGGCAACTCCGCCGGAACGCTGGTGTGGAGCGGTGACGCCGCGTACTCCGACATGGTCCAGCTGTCCTCGGGCTCGGTCGGCGTGCTGTACGAAGCGGGCCCGGCGGGGAACGCCAACGAAACCATCCGCTTCTCGACCGTCATTGAGACGACGCTCGGCGCCCCGGTCTGCGGCGGCGGATACGGTGTGATCGACTCGGCTCCGCTCGGGACGTCGGGCACGGTTTACCTGTCCTACAACGCTTCCAACGGGCAGAACTGTGTCAGCACGATGAAGAGCGAGTCCGCGGGCACCGCGACCGCGACGGCGGCCTACCTCGAGGTGGCGGGCTCGTCCCGGATCACCGATTCCGGGTCGTTCTCCTGGTTCGCCGGTCCGGTGCGGGCGGCCGCGGCGGGCAAATGCGTGAAGTGGGGCGGTTCCGCGGGCGGGACGAAGTACGACAGCCCGTCCGAGCACTGCGGCTGAGCAGGTGGCTCGTGAGTGGTAAGGACGGTTCTAACCGTCCTTAGAGCGTGTCTTTGAACCTGACTGGGTGGTCCTGGCGCGCTTAGTGGCGGGTCAGGCGCCTGGTCATCAT
>NZ_AOHO01000046.1 GCF_000342005.1 Amycolatopsis decaplanina DSM 44594 | reverse complement strand
AATCACGGCCCCAGCCGGCAGGTTTCAAGTTGAAAACGGGGAACCGGCCGCGCTCGAGTCAGATGGCCCAGGACTGGATCAATGCCTGGGCGGAAAACCTGCACGGAGAAGAAATGACGCTGCAGGCGGTCGTGGATTTGTCCGGTGGCTTGGTCAGTGATTCTCACGTCAGCGCTTTGTGGCGGCGTCTTAAGGGGCNTCCGGGATTTCCTGAACACGCGGGGAGATCTCCCGGCAGGTTTCACCCTGAAGCCGAAGGACCGGACGGGGGCGAGGACGAGTGTGGTCGCCCAGGGCTGGATCAATGCCTGGGCAAAAAAGCTTCACGGGAAGATGCCGCAGGCGGAGGTCGCGGAACTGTCCGATGGCTTGATCAACAAAAACCAGGTGGCGGTGTTGTGGGCTGCTGTCGCGGGGGGTGCGGGTGGGGGTGTTCCTGTTCGGGTGGCGGAGGAGGCGGAGGCGGCGCGGGCGCGGTCGCGGGAGCTTTCGCGG
>NZ_AOHO01000045.1 GCF_000342005.1 Amycolatopsis decaplanina DSM 44594 | reverse complement strand
GGTGGATGAGGTGCTGGAGGACCGGTTGCCGGGCAGGAATTCCGAGCAGGTCCGGAAAGCGGCGAACCACGCGGCGATGATGGCCGACCGTGACGGCGCCGGGAAACGCGCGGAACAACACCGCGCCGGACGTCGGCTCTCGATCCGGCAAGGCGAGACCGGAGTGGCGTCGATCGAGGTCGAAGATGGCCCCGTGGAGAAGATCACCGCCGCGTACACGCGGATCGATCGTGAGGCCAGGGCGTTGAAAACCGGCGACGAGACCCGAACTCTGGATCAGCTGCGCGCGGATGTCGCGTTGGATCTTCTGCTGGGTGGTCAGGGTGGGAAGAGTGAACGGTCGGAGGTGTTCCTCTATATGGATCTGCACACCTATCTCGGGTTGAACGATGATCCCGCCGAGCTGGCCGGGCACGGGCACATCCCCGCACCCTTGGCCCGGCACATCGCGTCCGGCTCGAACACGGTGTTGCGGCGGATCATCACCGACCCGTTGTCCGGGCAGGTGCTGGATCTGGGCCGGGATCGGTATCGGCCGACCGCGGGGCTGGACGAGTTCGTACGAGTGCGGGACCGTGAGTGTCGAAGACCTGGTTGCCACCGTGTCGCGCAGGCCTGCGATCTCGACCATGCGCTGCCGTGGCAGCACGGGGGCCATACCGCCGATACCGAACTGGTCGACCTGTGCCGCCGCGACCACCGGTTGAAGGACCAACCCGGCTGGAGCTACCGACTAGCGGCAGACGCGACCCTGACCATCACCACACCCACCGGACGCAGCTACGACAGCACGCCACCACCACTACACGAACCCCGAACCGAACCACCGTTCTGACCCCATCGCCGAAAAACGGCGACAAGCCGACCACAAGAGCAGCACCCAAAATCCCGGCGCAACCAGTCTGCGACGAGACGTCGCCGAAAAACGACCATCGCTCCGGCACGAACCTGGCGCGGGGTCAGCAGGGCAACCGCTGCCGCCCAGCAGCGTCGCCGAAAACGACCACGACGGGCCTTCGAGAGTGGGACCCAACCGCGCCCACGGCCATCACGCCCGCGGCGCGCCCCGCATCACGCCGTCGACCACCTTCCTGGCCAGCAGGATGAACAGCACGACGACGGGCAGCACGCCGATCGTGGCCGCGGTGAGCATCAGCGAGTAGTCGGTGAAGTAGCCGCTGGCCAGCCGCGACAACGCCACCTGGACGGTCGGGTGGGCATTGGGGTCGAGCACGATCAACGGCCAGAAGAAGTCGTTCCACGCGGTCATGAACGTCAGCATCGCGAGCACGGCGGCCTGGGGGCGGATGGCGGGCATCGCGACGTTCCAGAACAGCCGCGCCGTCGAACAGCCGTCGACACGTCCGGCGTCGAGCAGTTCGCCGGGGATCGCCTCCTCGCACGCCTGCCGCATCCAGAACACGCTGAACGCGCCGACCAGCCCCGGCACGATCACCGCCTCCAGGCGCCCGTACCAGCCGAGTTCGCCGACCACCAGGTAGAGCGGGATGACCCCGAGCTGGGCGGGCACCATGGCGGTGCCGATGACGACCAGGAACAGCGTGTCACGCCCGGGAAACCGCAGCCGCGCGAAGGCGAATCCGGCCATGCTGGAGAGCAGCACGTTCGACACGGTCACCGTGCCGGCGACGATCAGCGAGTTCTGCATCGCCAGCCAGAAATCGACGGTCCCGAAGACCCTGCCCACGTTCTCGATCAGATTGCCGCCGGGCAGCAGCGGCGGGGTGGTCTCGCCAAGAGCGGAGTTGTCCTTGGAGGACACCACGAACGACCAATACAAGGGGAAGATCGACGCTACGCCGACGGCGAGCAGCAACCCATAGACGACGAAACCGGTCCGTTCTCTCGCCGCCACGGTCACTCACCGCCCCGCATCCGGCGCACGAGCGAGAAGTTGACCAGCGCGAACACGGCCGAGAACAGGAACAGCAACCACGCGATGGCCGCCGCGTATCCGGCGTCGAACTCGCCGAACCCCTTCTCGTACAAGTACATGGCCAGCGTCTGGAACTGCCGGTCGGCGCCGCCGGTCCCGTTGACACCGGTGTCGTCGAACAGCTGTGGCTCGGCGAACAACTGCAACCCGCCGATGGTCGAGACGACGACGGTGAAGGCGATGGTCGGCCGGATCGCGGGCACGGTGATCGACCAGAAGGTCCGCCAGCGCGAGGCGCCGTCGAGCATCGCGGCGTCGTAGCGCTCCTGGGGCACGGACTGCATGGCCGCGAGGTAGAGCAGCGCGTTGTAGCCGGTCCAGCGCCACATCACCATCGCGCTCACCGCGACATGCGAGGCGAACCGGTCCGACCGCCAGTCCACCGGGTCGAGACCCACCAGGCCCAGCGCCCAGTTGACGACGCCGTAGTCCTCGGCGAAGAGCTGACTGAACACCAGCGCCACCGCGACCACCGAGACGACGTTGGGCAACAGCACACTGGCCCGCCACAGGCTCCGCGCGCGCAAGGGACGATCGAGGAGTGCGGCGAGCCCGAGCGCGGCCAGCAGTTGCGGGACGGTCGAAAGGACGAAGATGCTGACCGTGTTGAAGAGCGCGTTGTAGAAATACGGATCCCGCAGCAGGACGGCGAAGTTGCCGAGCCCGGCGAACCCGGTGTCACCGTTGACCAGATGCCAATGGTGCAGCGCCACCCAGGCGGTGTAGAGCAACGGGAAAAGACCGAACACGCCGAAGAGCACGTAGAACGGCGCTGTCATCAGGTATCCGGCGAGCCGCTCGCCCGTACGCTTCAAACGATGATCACCTTGACGCCTGCCCGGCTGATCTCGTCGGCCGCCTGAGGATCGACACCGCTGTCGGTGATCAGGGTGTCGACGTCACAGAGGTCCCCGAACCGGGCGAAGTGGTCGTCTCCGATCTTGGTGTGATCCGCCAGCAGCACCGTCCGCCGCGCGGACGTGATGGCCGCGCGTTTCACCATCGCCTCGGCGGTGTCCGGGGTGGTGAGCCCCCGCTCGACGGAAAGGCCTTCGGTGCCGAGGAAAGCGACGTCGACGTAGGTGTCCTTGAGGGCGCTGAGCGCCCAGCCGTCGACCGAGGCCATGGTGTGGCCGCGCAGCCTTCCGCCGACCAGCATCAGCGTTACGCCGGGCCGGTTGGCGAGCGTGAACGCGTTCGGCAGTGAAGGGGTGACCACGGTCAGGCCACGGTCGGCGGGGACGAGGTTCGCCAGCCGGGCCACGGTGGTGCCCGCGTCCAGCAGGATCGCGCCACCGCCGGGGATCTGCTCCAGCGCCGCGGCGGCGATGCGGTCCTTTTCCGCGGTCATCACCGCGTCGCGGGCGTCGAGCCCCGGCTCGATGCCCAGCCTTTCGACGGGGATCGCGCCGCCGTGCACCCGTCGCACCACTCCGCTGCGTTCCAGCGCCGTCAGGTCACGCCGGACGGTCTCGCTGGTGATCTCGAAAGCGGCCGCGAGCGTCGCCACGTCGACGCGGCCGTTCTGCCGGGCCTGCTCGAGGATGGCGCGCTGCCGCTCTTCGGCGTACAACGGTCACCTCCTGCACTGGCGGATGAGCGGTCATGGCGACAATAGTTGGTTTCTCGCCCGCACGACAACGGAACCCCTCACCTGGTCCGCGCCGTTCTGTCCATTGAGGACACGGCCCGAAGCGTGCTTTCGGCGACGGTTGCCCGAATCGACGGCGAAGCTGCCCGTTCAGCCGGACCTGAGGCGTGCCCGGCGGTTCTCCAGGAAAGCCCGTTCCGTGTCGTTGGTGGCCAAGGTGATCGCCTCGTCGTAGGCGGCGATGGCGTCTTCGTCGCGGCCGAGGCGGGACAGCAGATTCGCCCGGGTGGCGGGCAGATGGTGATAGCCGGGCAGGTCCAGTCCCTCGATTCCGGCCAGTGCCGCCGCCGGGCCGTGCACCTCGGCGACGGCGACCGCGCGGTTGAGCGCGACGATCGGCGTCGGGGTGAGCCGCCACAGCCGGTCGTAGAGCGCCAGCACCTGCGCCCAGTCGGTCGACCGCCCGTCCGTGTGCACGGCGTTGATCGCGGCCTGCACCTGGTACGGGCCCGGCCGGTCGCGGCGCAGGCATCGCCGTACCAGCTCATGGCCCTCGGCGATCAGTTCCCGGTTCCACAGCGACCGGTCCTGCTCCGCGAGCACCACCAGCTCACCGGAAGCCCCCACCCGCGCCGGCCGCCGGGCCTCGGTGAGCAGGAGCAGTGCCAGCAGCCCGGTCACCTCCGACTCGCCGGGCATCAGGTCGGCGAGCGCCCTCGCCAGGCGAATCGCCTCCAGGCAGAGGTCGGTACGCAGCAGGTCGCCCCTCGTGGACGTGTACCCCTCGTTGAAGATCAGGTAGAGCACGGTGAGGACGGAGGCCAGCCGTTCGGGGAGTTCGCCGTCCCGCGGCACCCGGTACGGGATGCCCGCGTCGCGGATCTTCTTCTTCGCGCGGACGATCCGCTGGGAGACGGTCGTTTCCGGGACGAGGTACGCCCGCGCGATCTCCCCCACCTCCAGTCCGCCGAGCAGACGCAGGGTGAGCGCGGTCCGTGCGAGCGGCGAAAGCGCCGGATGACAGCAGGTGAAGATCAGGCGGAGCTGGTCGTCGCGCACCGGTCCCACCTCCCGCGGCTCATCCGGTCCGTGCAGGAGCAGTGCTTGAGCGTGCCGTGCCTCGCGGGTGGATTCCCGGCGCAGGCGGTCGATCGCGCGGTTGCGGGCGGTGGTCACGATCCACGCGCCCGGGTTGGGCGGCGCTTCGTCCCACTTCTCGACCGCCGTCGCGAACGCGTCCTGAACGGCCTCCTCGGCGAGCGAGATGTCGCCGAGGAAGCGCGTCAGGGTGGCCACGCACCGGCCGTACTCCGCCCGGTAGACACCGTCGAAATCCATCAGCGCCAACGCGACGCGTCGCCGAAGGGCCGCACCTCGATCGGCTGTCCGCAGGCCAGCGCGCATTTGCGGGCCCAGGCCAGCGCCTGGTCGAGGTCGTCGACCTGGATCACCCAGAACCCGCCGAGCTGTTCCTTCGTCTCGGCGAACGGGCCGTCGGTGATCGTGGTCGTGCCGTCGGCGGGGCGCACGACCGTGGAGACGTCCGAGTGCTCCAGGCCGCCGACGAACACCCACGACCCGGCGGCCTTCATCTCGTCGGTGACTTCGCCCGTCCTGGCCATCATCGCCCGGACCTCTTCGTCGGGCGCCTCCCGCGCGCTTTCGTCGAGCTGCACGGCGAGCAGGTACTGCCTCATGGCGGACTCCCTCGATGGATGAGGCGGAAAATCATTCCACGGTGACGGACTTCGCGAGGTTCCGGGGCTTGTCGATGTCGTGGCCGAGGATCAGCGCGGCGTGGTAGGCCAGCAGCTGCAGCGGGATCGTGAGCAGGATCGGGTCGAGTTCCGGCTCCGAACGCGGGACCACGAACCGCGGCACGTCGAGATCGCCGAAGTCCACGTCGTCGTGGGTGATCGCCAGCACCTGGCCCTTACGCGCCTTGATCTGCTGCATCGCGGCCAGGTTGCGGTCGGCGAGGTCGTCGGACGGGACGATCGCGACCGTCGGCAGCTCCTCGTCGATCAGCGCGAGCGGGCCGTGCTTGAGTTCCGAGGTCTGGTAGGCCTCCGCGTGCCGGTACGAGATCTCCTTGAACTTCTGCGCGCCCTCCCGCGCCACCGGGAAGCCCCGGACCCGGCCGATGAAGAACAGGCTCCGCGCGTCCGCGCAGATCTTGGCGTGCTCGGCGATCCGGGACTCCGCCTCGATGATGGCCGCGACCTGCTTCGGCAGCGCCCGGAGTGCCGCGACGACGCGCTGCCCGTCCGCGTTGGACAGGTCGCGGACGCGGCCCAGCGCCAGCGCGATCATCGCGAAGCCGACGGCCATGTTGGTGAGCGCCTTGGTCGAAGCGACGGCGATCTCCGGACCGGCGTGCAGGTACAGTCCGCCGTCGCAGGCCCGCGCGATCGTCGAGCCGACGACGTTCACGAGGCCGACCACCCGGCCGCCCTTGCGCTTGACCTCTTCGACGGCGAACGCGGTGTCCGCCGTCTCGCCGGACTGGCTGACCGCGATGTAGAGGGTGTCCGCTTCGATGATGGGGTTGCGGTAGCGGAACTCGGAGGCGGCCTCCGCGTCGGCCGGGACCCGCGCCAGGTCCTCGATCATGGTCGCGCCGATCTGGCCCGCGTAGTACGCCGAGCCGCAGCCGAGGATCTTCACCCTCGCGAAACCGCGCAGATCACGAGGAGTCAGGTTCAGACCGTCCAAACGGGACACTCCGAACCGGTCGTCCAGTCTGCCCCGGATCATGCGCTCCAGGCATTCCGGCTGCTCCTGGATCTCCTTGTACATGTAGTGCTGGTGGCCGCCGAGATCGAGGTCGTCGGCCTGGATGTCGATCGCGGTCGCGGCCTTGCCGGTGTCGCTCTCGTCGACGGTGAAGGTGCGGTAGCCGGTGGCCGAGACGCTGGCGAACTCGCCGTCGTCGAGGTGCACCACCTGCGAGGTGTGCCGGACCAGCGCGGACAGGTCGCTGGCCACGAACATCTCCCGGTCGCCGACGCCGATGATCAGCGGCGAACCGTTCCGCGCGACCACGACGCGGTCGGGGTGCCCGGTGTCGGTCACGGCGATCGCGTAGGTACCGGTGACCCGGGAAACGGCCTCGACGACCGCGTCTTCCAGGGTCTTCGCGCCCGACCGCGCGACGAGGTGGGCGAGCACCTCGGTGTCGGTCTCGGAGGTCAGCGTCACCCCTGCCTGGGTGAGCTGCTCCCGCAAGGCGTCGGCGTTGTCGATGATCCCGTTGTGCACCACGGAGATCCGGCCGTCCTCGGAGACGTGCGGATGGGCGTTCGCCTCGGTCGCCGGGCCGTGCGTCGCCCACCTCGTGTGCCCGATGCCGACCTTGCCCGCGAGCCGCTTCGGCAGGGCCGCCGTCAGGTTCCGCACCCGCCCCACGATTCGGTGCACCTGGGCGCCTTTACCGCCCAGGACGGAGATCCCGGCCGAGTCGTAGCCGCGGTACTCCAGCCGCGTCAGCCCCTCGATCAGGATCGGGGCGGCGTTCTGGCCGCCGATGTAGCCGACGATTCCGCACATGACGAGTCAACCTCACAAAGGAAAACGAACGGGCACGCGAAGATCGGGCGTGCTCCGTCAGCCGTAGACGATGCGGCGCAGCTGCCGCTCGGACAGGTCGGGAGGCGCGACGAGACGGCGGCTCAGTTCGGCGGCGATGCGGGGGAAGATTTCGGGGTTCTTCCTGCCCTCGGCCTGCAACTGGGCATGCCGCGTCCGGACGTACTGCTCGGCGGGCTGCCGGTAGAACGCCAGGACGTCCTCGACGACACGGGCGGCGATGGCCGTCGACAGACCTGTCGACAAGGCCACCTGCTCGACGATGTCCGCGTCCTCCACGGACCCCATCATGCACATCGAGGTACCGAAACACCAGTTCTTGCCCGAAATCGGGCAAGAACTGGCGCTTCGCAACCCCGCGTGGCGCCCTTCACGTTCGACCAGCACGCTTCCTGAACCGCCGTCGACATGCTCACCGACGTCCAGAACCTCGTGAGTGGTAAGGACGGTTAGAACCGTCCTTACCACTCACGAGCTCCACGGCCGACCGACGACCGAGCATAGGATCGGGTCATGCTCGAAAACCTGCTCACGCCGGAGACCAGAACCGATCCGTACCCGTTCTACCGCCAGGTCTTCGACCGGGGCCCGGTGTTCGAGGCCGCCGACCGGTTCTTCGTGGTGAGCGGGTTCGAGGAGGCGTCCGCGCTGCTGAAGAACCCCGCGTTCGGCCACGCGGAGCCGGAGGTGCTGCCGGATCCGCACGAGAACGAGCCGGTCGACGAGCAGGGCCGGGTGATCCGGTCGTTCCTCGGGCTCGATCCGCCCGATCACACGCGGCTGCGGCGGCTGGTCTCCAAGGCGTTCACGCCGAGGATGGTCGAACAACTCGCGCCGAGGGTCGAGGAACTGGCGAAGGAACTGGTGTCGAAAGCGCTCGAAATGGGCGAATTCGACCTGATGACCGAGATCGCGAAGCCACTGCCGGTCGTCGTCATCAGCGAGATGCTCGGGGTTCCCTTGGCCGACCGCGACCGCTTCGAAGGGTGGTCGCACGCCATGGGCCGCGCGCTCGACCCGTCCTTCCTGATCGCGAAGGAGACCGTCGCCGCGGCCGTCGCCGCACGGCGCGAATTCGTCGCCTACTTCCGTGAACTGGCGAAGGAACGGCGGAAGCGGCCGACCGGCGACCTGTTCTCCGATCTGGTGTCGGTGTCCGACGAGGGCGACAGGCTCAGCGAGGGCGAACTGGTGATCACCGCGATGCTTCTGCTGGTCGCCGGACACGAGACGACGACCAACCTGATCGGCAACGGCGTCCTCGCGCTGCTGAACCACCCGGAGCAGCACCGGAAACTCGCCGGGGACCGGTCGAAGATCCCGAACGCGGTCGAGGAGATGCTCCGGTACGACTCCCCCGTCCAGCTGACCACACGGCTCGCCTTGCGGGACGCGACCGTCGGCGGGGAGTCCGTCGGCGAAGGCGCCCAGACGGTCGTGCTGCTGGGAGCGGCCAACCGCGACCCGCGCGCCTACGAGAACCCGGACCACTTCGACATCGACCGTCCCTCGCCGAGGCATCTCGCGCTGGGACAGGGTATCCACTTCTGTCTCGGCGCCCCGCTGGCGCGGTTGGAGGGCCGGACCCTGTTCGAGGCGCTGCTCGGTGCCGGCCGCGCGTTCCACCGGACCGCCGATCCGGTCTGGGTGAAGCAGGTGACGCTGCGCGGCCTCGAAAGCCTGCGGCTCGAATTCGCCTGAAAGTCCGGTTTTCGACCTTAGACGGTTGCCGACCGGCGCCGGACTGCGCATGCTTTGCGCCAACCCGGCGTCGGTGGGGGTGCCCATGTACCAGGAACGCGCGGTCAGATCCGGCCCGTTCCATCGCGCGCTTTCCGAAGCGGTGGAGCACCGCGGCCTTTCCCTGTCCCGTATCCGCGCGCATCTGGCGGCACGCGGCGTTTCCGTGGCCGAATCGACCTTGAGTTATTGGCAGCGCGGTCTCCGGCATCCGTCGACACCACGCTCGCTCGACGTCGTCCGTGCGCTCGAAGCGGTGCTGGGTCTGCCCGCGGACAGCCTGGTCGTCCTGATCGGCCCGCAGCGGCGGTCCCCCGGCGACGACCGCAGGCCCTCGTTGCCGGAGCTGCGGCAAAGCTGGGCCGAAACCTGCTCGCTGCTGGACGAACTGAGCGAATCACCCGGCGCGGCGGGGAACGCGAAGCTCGACGTCGTGACCGTCGTCGACGTGCTGACCATGACCGGGGAAGGACGGATCTCGGAGATCACCTCGACCATGGTGGTGCGGGCGAGGGAGCCCGGCGCGGACGGATTCGTGGTGACCCATCAGGACGAACCCGGCACCGACATGGAGGCCACGACGGTCTTCGCCACCGATGGCTGCCGAAGAGGCAGGGTGCGCCGAAGCGCCTCGTCGCCGGGGATGGTGTTCGAGCTCCTCTTCGACCGCGGGCTGGCCGAAGGGGAAACGCACACCTTCGCGTTCACTTTGCGTCTGGCCGCGTCGGTCCGTTCGACCTGTTTTCACCGGACGGTGCGGTCGCGTATGTCGGCGTATCTGCTCCGCATGCGTTTCGACGCCGACGCGATACCGGCGCGCTGCGTCAAAACCGTGCGGGAGCGCGAAGAACTCGCCCCCGTGGTCAGCGAACCGCTGCATCCCGGGCCGGGTGCGACGGTCAGTGCCTACTTCGACGATCTCGACGTCGGCATCGCGGGGATCGACCTCATCTGGGAGTGAGACGACGCCTCCGCCACACCGCGACCAGCACGATTCCCACTCCGGCGACTCCGGCGGTGATCAAGCCCGCCACGATCGCGACGGGAAGTCCGGTGTCGACGGGCGGGGGCACCGCCTGGGTGAAGCCGATCCCGCGGTCGCGCTGGTAGTCCGATCCGGGCAGCTTGTCGGCGTAGCGGCCGTGCACTTCCCGCTGGTACTCGGAAAGCGGGACGAACTTCCCCACCGGCGACTGCGGCAGGCTCGCCTGCAGGAGCACCACACCGTCGGGCCCCAGTTCGTACCACCCGTTGATCTGCGGCTCGTTGAGCAGGACCGAGCCGGGCTTCAGCCGCCCGCTCAGGGTCTCTTCGTCATTCCCGGAGAACACGCTCGCGGCGACCCACTTTCCGGGGCCTTCCGGCATCGCCTGCAGCGTGGCCTTCTGGCCGGAATCGGCGGTGGCCGTCACGGCGACGGATCTGAGCACGCCCGCCGGTGCCCCGGCGATGCCCCTGACGAAGTCGGGATTGAGGGTGTAGACCGGGATTCCCTTCTCCCCCATGGTGATCCGTTGCGGCTCGATGTGGTCGACCTGCCGGAAGTTCGATCTCGCGAGACCGATCGCGTCCGGCTGCCCGGCGACGCGCACGGCCGCCGCGAGATCGCCGTCCGAGGGTGGGACGACGCCCTCGCTCGCCGAAGCGGGCAGCGCGGCGGGCAGCAGCGTCGCGATCGCCACCGCGAGACAACCGGAGAACTTCCGGCAGATCGTGTTCATGACCGCGTCTCAGCCCTTCCGGATGTTGACGATGGTGTCGTTCCAGCGGAACTGGGCGTTGCTCCGGTACTGGTTGTAGTTCCAGGTCTGGTAACGCTGGTAGGTCGGCCACGGGTCGCCGACCATGATCGACTGGTTCGTCGAGTCGTAGCCGTAGATCACCTCGGCGTGGCCGCCGCCGGAGGTCCAGTAGATCCCTGTCAGGTTCAGGATCCCGGCGTCGACCTGGCTGACGACCGAGTTGAAGCCGATGGGCCCGCCCGCGTCCTGCGCGGAGAAGCCGGTGCCGCGGAAACCGCGGACGATTTCGGCGATCTGGGCGGGCTGGTTCGGGCAGTACCCGGCCGACGTGCCCTTGCCCGCGGCGCAGAACTGGGCCTGGGTGGCGGTGCCGCCCTGCGACCGCTCGATGCTCGAACCGTCCGCGGCCCAGCACCATTGGTTGTACTGCTGCACCTGCTGGGTGTAGTTCAGCTGCTTGGACGCGGACGTCGCGGCGACCGTCATCGCGGTCCCGGCCACCGGCGCGACCTCCCGCACTTGCGTGTGGGTCTGGGTCTTGATCAGGCCGCTGGGCCGGTCCCCGTCGCCGCCGGGCTGCGCGAGGGCGGTGGCGGGCAGCATGCTCAGCGCGAAGACGGCGGCTCCGGTCGCCAGCGCGGCCCTCGAAAGGCTCTTCACAGATGTCTCCTTCGACACGGGGATGGGGAGATCACCGTGCGCCGCACCGGCTTCGGGAACAACGCCCTCACCAGGCGCGAAGGAGCCGCTGTGATCGTTCACAGGCCCAGGGCGCGCTCGCGTGCCAGGCAACGTCGGGTCCGCGTGCGGCGGAGCGATGGCCGCCACGCAAGATTCACGGCCCCTTCACAGAGGCTGTGAATCCGCCACGGCTCAGGACTTCGGTGTCGCGAGTGTGGTGGGCCGGGTACGGCCCCGCAAGGTGACGTCCTCCGTCGCCTTCCACCACGCGGCCTCGGACTCGGCCGCCGACTCGATCGCCGTCCACGAAGCGAGCAACCGGGCTTCGACGTTCTTCGCCAGTTCGGTCAGGCGGGCGGCTTCGTTGACCGGGTCGCCGATCACCGTGTACTCGAACCGCCTCGGGTCACCGACGTTCCCGGCGACCACCTCACCCGTCGCCACGCCGATCCCGGCCGGGCATTCCGGCACTTCCGCCGCCAGCCTGCGCGCGATGGCCCGTCCCGCGGCCAGCGCGAGGGTCGCGTGGTCCTCCAGCAGCACCGGTGCGCCGAAGATCGCGAGCGCGGCGTCACCGACGAACTTGTTGACCAGCCCGTGGTTGCGGTCGACCTCGTCGACCACCACCGCGAAGAACCGGTTGAGCAGGCCGACGACCTCCTCGGGCGGGCGGCTAGCGGCCAGCGCGGTCGAGCCGATCAGGTCGACGAACAACACCGACACCGTCCGCACCGTGCCGCCGAGTTCGGCGGAGGTGCGCATCGCCTCGCTCGCGACGTCTTCGCCGACATGCCTGCCGAACAGGTCCCGCAAACGTTCGCGTTCGGCGAGACCGGCGGCCATCCCGTTGAAGCCCGCCTGGAGCAGACCGAGTTCGGTGCCGTCGTAGACCGGGATCTCCACGGTGAAGTCGCCGGCCCGGACCCGGCCCAGCGCGTGCTGCACCGACCGGATCGGGTTCACCACGGCGCGGGCGGTGAACACGGTCACCAGCAGGCCGAAGCACAGGACGACCAGGCCGAGCGCGATGACCGAGATGGCGAGTTTCGTGGTCGACACGTCGCCGCGCACCCACGCCAGCACCGCCGTGACCACCAGCCCGGCCACCGGCACCCCGGTGCCGAGGCACCAGAACAGCAGCATCCGCAGGTTGACCCCGCCGCTGAGCGGCCGCGCCGGCGAGGTGCCCGCCAGCGCGAGTGCCGCATACGGCCGCAGGATGAACTCCCCGGCGAGGTAGGCGATCGCACACACGACCACGCCCGCGAACGCGACCACGAGCAGTTCGGTGAGCACGACTCGCGGCTGCACCAGTGCGGCCAGCACGCCGAACACCACGGTCGCGATTCCCCACAGCACCGCCTGGACCAGCGTCAGGCGCAACGGGACACGCAGGCTCGCCACACGCTCTTCGTCGGTCGGTGCCCGGCCCTCGGCCGCCCAGCGCAGCGTCCGCAGCGCGCCGCGGGTGCCCCACAGCGCGCCCACGACCACGGCGGAGACCACGTAGACGGGGACCGCGATCGCGGTCACCCGGACAAGGTCGCCGGACATACCGGGGGCGGGCATGAGCAGGGCCGCCAGCCCGACCACGACCAGCGCGCCGATGACGTTGGTCGCGATCAGCGTCCCGGTGAGCAGTCCCTGGACGCGACGGCGCAACACCGCCGGGTCCTGATCGAGCGGACCGAGCAGCCAGGAGCCGAACGGCCCTTGCCCGCGGCCCCGGACAGAGGAGTCGTCGTCTGGTCGCACCCGTTCCCGCCGTTCACCCGGTTTGAGTGAACGACTGTACACCGAACCGAGTACGGTCGTCAGCGCACGGTGCCTGAGCCGATCAACGTGGTGGCGTCGAGTTCGGTCACGCCCTCGGCGCGCAGGGAATCGAGGTAGCGCTCGCGCACCTGCTCGACGACGCCGGGCTCCAGGTCGGCGAGCAGCCCTCGGAAGCCGGAGCCGATGACGACCAGCCAGGCGATCTCCGGCGTCATGGTCAGTCGCAGCTCGTTGACCACGACGTCCACATCGGACAGATTCCGCCCGGCGAGCCAGTCGGCGTAGGTGCCCGCCTGGTCGATGCGGTCGATCAACCCGGGTTCCCGCTCCGGCGGCGGCGCGGAATCGGTCACCGCGGCCACCGCACGACCGGCATGGCGGCCCGCCGTCACCATGGCCCCGCCCCGCCAGATGGTGAACACGACCCGGCCGCCGGACCTGGCCTTGGCGATCAGCCGCTCGGTGCCGTCCGTCATGTCGGGAAAGAAGAAGATGCCGAGCGCGGACTGCACGACGTCGTAGCCGCCGGTGTCCCACGCCGTCGCGTCGGCCTCGTGCGCGCGCAACTGCGGTAAATCCACCGAAAGCCGGCGCAACTCGCCGATCATCGGACCCGAAAGGTCGATCGCGTCCACCACACCGCCGTCACCGACGGCCCGCGCCGCTGGAATCGCCGAAGCCCCGGTGCCACAGCAGGCGTCGAGGACACGATCTCCTTCATCGAGCCCGGCGGCCGCCACCGTGGCCGCGCCGATCGGCTCCCACAGATGCCGCCCGAGCGCGGTGAAGTCGGCGGCGGCCGCGTCGAACGCTCGCTGGGTGCCCACTTTGCGAGAAGACATGCCGCGACGATATCCGTTCGGCGCCTGGTGCGAACCCGCCTACGACGGACGGAGGCCGCGGGAACGTCCATCCAGTGGGCGAATCGCGAACCGTTCCGGCCCTAGCGTGGTCGGCATGAGGAAGACATTGCTCGCGCTGCTCGGCGCGACCGCCATGATGGGCACGATCGCCACCCCGGCATCGGCGAGTACGCAGGAGACCAGGGAGTTCGCCGGGCACGGGTCGAGCGATTTCGGCCTCGCGCTCTTCTACGCCCGCCAGGACGCCAGGGCCCAGGCGAACCGGGCCGGGTTCACGGACTGCGAGGAGTACTTCAAGCTGGTCATCTCGCCGTATGACGCGACGGTCTTCTGGCGCTGCATCCGCTGAGACCAATCCGGGGTACTCCCGGCTCCGAAAGCCGGGCATGGACCAAGGAGACCTCGCCCCGGACTTCACCCTGCCCGACGACACCGGCCGGGACCGCACGCTGTCGGACTTCCTGTCCACCGGCCCGGTCGTGCTGTTCTTCTACCCCGCCGCGATGACCGGGGGCTGCACCGCCGAGAGCTGCCATTTCCGCGACCTGGCCGCGGAATTCGGTGAAGTCGGCGCCCACCGTGTCGGGATCAGCCCGGACGGCGTCACCAAACAGCGGCAATTCTCCACCCTGCACGGCTTCGACTACCCACTTCTGTCCGATGTGGACGGTACCGTCGCCAAGCAGTTCGGCGTCTGGCGCAGGTTCAGCCCGCTGCACGCCAAACGGCGCACCTTCGTGATCGACACCGACCGCAAGGTGCTCGCCGTGATCAAGAGCGAGCTGAAGTTCGACGTCCACGCCGACAAGGCGCTCGCGGCCCTGCGCGAACGGACGCCCACCGCTTAATCGCCGCTCACCACACGGGAAAGCGCGGCGGTGCCGTCGAAGAGCGCTCGCGAGCGGGCTGTGATCCCGGCGTCCCGGGCGGCGAGCGCGGAAGCGACGTCCTCCAGCCGCCGGGCTCGCCGTAGCTCCGGCATCAGCGCGCGCAGGGACGCGACTCGGTAGCCTGCCAGCCGCAGCTGATGCACGATCCGCGCGTCCCGCACCTGGGACGGCGTGTACCGCCGCGTCCCCCGCTGATCGCGACCGGGGACGACGAGTCGTTCCGTGTCCCAGTGCCGCAGCGTCGACGGGCGCACGCCGAGCGCCGACGCGAGTTCGGAGACGCTCATCGAGTCCGAGCCGCGCACGTCTTCGATCGGTTCGCCCGAGATCACCCGGACCGCTTCCCTCGCCTCCCTGAGGTCCGCGCGTTCGGCGTCGAGCCCGGCGTGGGCGGCGTCGAGGAGCGCGAGCACCTCGGGGAGCGGATCCCGGTGCAGGGCGCGGACGATCTTCTTGGCCTCGACCGGCCCCACCCCGGCGGCGAGCGCACGGTAGGCCAGCGCGGACCGGAGGTGGATCTCGCCGTAGCTCCGGTAGCCCGAAGCCGTCCGTGACGCCGCCGGGAGCACGCCATCACGTTCGAGGTTGCGCACCTGCTGGACGGAGTATCCCGCCCGGCGCGCGACCTCCACGGTGCGCATCGATTTGAGACTTGACACCTTCACTCCGTCGAAGACGTGCTCGAACCCTCCACGAGCACTTTAATGCCACGCTTGAGCACATGACCATCGAAGAGATCATCGGCCTCGTCTCGGCCCTCGACGGCGTCTTGACCCTCACCCCGGGGCCGGGCGGCGAATGGCCGGAGCTCAGCTGGGGCGACGCGTTCTTCTACTACTCACCCGACGGTGTCGTCCCGACCAACGTCCAGCCCTTCGCGACGATCGTGACCAAGAACTACCCCGGCGACGAGACCTCGCGGCTGGACCGCCCGGACACCTTCCGCGTGAACATCCACGCCGGGAAGGAGGAGTTCGCCCGGCGACTCGGCCGTTCACCCCGGGACACGGGCGGGACCGACGTCGACCCCGCCGTCACCGACACCTTGATCGCCCATCCCGTGTACGGCACGGCGGGCTGGCTGGCGGTGGTGAACCCGGCGTCGAAGACCGAACCGGCCACCCGCGAGCTGCTCGAAACGGCCTATCGGCTGGCCCGCGCGCGTCATGAGCGACGGGCGGATTCCGCGCGCGGTTAGCGGACCGAATATCGTGGGGCGGTGGGCCGGAACCTTCCAACTCGTGAGCGGCTCAGACCGGTCGACCTCGCACGCGAGCATGGCCTGTCCACGCAGGCGGTCCGCAATTACGAGGCGGACGGCATCCTCCCCGGCGCCGAACGCGGCCCGCACGGCTATCGCACCTACACGCCACTGCACGCGCAAGCCCTGCGCGCGTTCCTGGCCCTCGTGCCAGGGCACGGCCACGCGACGGCGGCGTCCATCATGCGGGCGGTCAACCGGGACGCGGTCGAAGAAGCGCTCCGGCTCGTCGACGAGAGCCACGCGCAACTGCTCGACGACCGCCACACCCTCCAGGCCGTCGCGGCCGCGCTCCGCGATCTCGAACCCGTGCCGCAGGAGCGGGGCGAGATGTTCGTCGGCCCGCTGTCCCGGAAACTCGGCGTCCGGCCCGCGACCCTCCGGAAATGGGAGCGCGCGGGCCTTCTCCGGCCCGAGCGGGACCCGAAGACGGGCTACCGTGTCTACAGCGCGGCCGACGTACGCGACGCGAAGCTGACCCATCAGCTCAGGCGAGGCGGCTACCTCCTGGAGCGGATCGCGCCACTGCTCGAACAGGTCCGCTCGGCCGGAGGCGTCGTACCGCTCGAGTCGACGCTGCGCGACTGGCACTCGCGCCTCTCGGCCAGGGGCCGCGCCCTCCTTTCCGGCGCCGCCGCGCTGGACGCCTACCTCGGCAGCGTACGAGCGACCACTGACACTTTTGGGACAATGGCGCTTCCGCGCAATTGAATACGCAGGCAGTTCACGTTTTCCGCATACGAAAGTATGTCCGTGATCACGGATCCTACTTTCGGCGCTACGACATGTCGTACGAGCGCTCGTAATGTGCGTCACGTCGAGATGAACCGCCCGGTCCCCTGCGCTTTCCGAACATATTCCGGCGGTTCGTCGTTCCCTCATTATCGAAGGAAATTCGCATGCGAATTCGCGGACCCGTCATGCTCACCCTGCTGAGTGTTTGCGCCGGAATCGGTGCGCTCGCCGTCCCGGCGACCGCCGCGCCGGTCACCGCGTACGACCAGACGATGCTCGAGACCCTCGCCGCCCAGCTCCGGGTCAGCCCGCTTCAGGCCGCCCAGAAGCTGGACCACGAGAAGAACCTGATCGCGTCGCTGGAGAGCATCAGAACACGCGGTCTCCACACCGACGGCGCGTACTTCGACGACGCCGGCGCCCTCGTCGTGAACGCCGACGCCGGCTCCGCCCAGGCGCTCCGCTCGGCCGGGCTGGCCCCGCGCACCGGCGCCCGTGGCGAGAACGCGCTGAACGCCCTGTCCGCCAAGGTCGGCACGGTGATCGGCAAGGACGTCGGCCAGGTGCAGTCCTGGGGTCCGGAACTCGCGGCCGACCAGGTCGTCGTCACCGTGCAGCCGGGCGCCGACAGCGCCCTCGTCCGGCGGCTTTCGGCGCTGCCGGGCGTCTCGGTCCAGACCGGTGTCGCCAACGGGAACACCACGCAGGCCGACGTCATCCCCGGCCAGATCATGGACCTCGACCCCGGCACCAACTGCTCCCTCGGCTTCCCCGGCACCACCAGCGACGGCAACAACGTGCTGCTCACCGCCGGGCACTGCGTCGAAGGCAACCCGGACATCCTGAACCGCAACGGCGTCCACATCGGCCGGGGCGTCGCCACCGAGTTCCCGTCGGCCGACATGGGCCTGATGGACATCGACGCCGAGGACACCGGCCGCGGCTACGTGGACACCCGCAAGGGCACCACGGTGCGGATCACCGGCAGCTCGAAGGCGCCGGTCGGCACCACGCTGTGCAAGGCGGGCAACACCACCGGCTGGACCTGCGGCAAGATCACCGCTTACAACCAGACCGTCCGCTACAGCGGGGAAAGCGTCGCCACCACCGGACTGGCGAAGTCGACCGTCTGCACCGAGGGCGGCGACAGCGGCGGCGCCTACATCGCGGGCAACACCGCGCAGGGCATGACCTCCGGCGGCCCCGCCGACGGACACGACTGCGGCTACAACGAAGGCGCCAACGCCACCGGCTCGTACTCCTACTACCAGCCCGTCGTGGACGCGGCGTACAACTACGGGGTCACGCTGACCCGTTCCTGACGAAGAACACGACGGTGCCGGGGAGCGGCCGCTCCCCGGCACCGTCTTTTCCTAGGAGCTCAGGATCTGCTCGCGCAGGATGTCCGCGTGACCGCCGTGCTGGGCGAGTTCCCGCAGCATGTGCAGGTACACCCAGCGCAGCGGAAGCGGGCCGCGCCGGTTCCCGTGGAGCAGGTCGTCCAGATCGAGGGCAGCCGCGGCCTTGCGTGACGCCTCGCAGGCTTCGCGGTACGCCTTCCGCACGGTGGCGATCGTGTCCTCCTCGTCGAGGATGAACGATTCGTCAGGTGTGGCGGGGATGCCGATCTCGGCCCGCGAGCGGCAGGTGACGGCTTCGTCGAACCACACCTTTTCCACGAAGGTCGCATGCTTCACCAGACCGAGCAGGGTGGTCCGGGAGGGAACGAGCGACCGGCGAGCCTGCTCCTCGGTCAGCCCTTCCAAGGACTCGTCGAGACCACGGCGGTGCTCGTCGAGGAAGACCTCGAACTGCTCGCGGAACGGGTGGTTGAGGACTTCCAGCGTGGACATGGGGGAAGCATCGCAAAGATCGCCGATCCCGGGCAACCACGTTGTGCTACTTCAGGAAGGCGACCAGCTCGGCGCTCACGAACTCCGGGTTCTCCTCGGCGAGCCAATGGCCCGCCCTCGGCACCTCGACAGCGCGGGCCAGGTTCGCGACGCGGGGCGCCAGCGTGGCCTTCTGCGGTTCGAGCAGTCCTTCGGCGGTCATCAGCAGGGTCGGAGTGGTGATGGGTTTCGCGCCGACGTTCGCGGTCGCGTCCTGGCCGAGCGTGCGGTAGAGCTCGAAGCCTCCATGCAGGACCTCCGGCCTCGTGTAGGTACGGGCGTACTCGTCGATCTCGGCGTCGTCGAAGGGCGACGGCGCCCCGGGGCCGCCGAAGGCCGTCCCCGAGTAGGCGACCTGGGGATAGAACAGGGACAGGTACTCGCGGACGTCGTCGCCGACGACGGCTTCGGGAACCGTCTTCTGCGAGTGGAAAGCTATGTGCCAGCTCAGGTTCCGGTACGCCGTCGCGTCGAGCGCGGGGCCGGGCAACGGCAGGTCGAGGTAGGCGAGCTTGGTGAGATCGCCGGGGAACTGCGCGGCGTACTGGAAGGCGACAGCGGCACCGAGGTCGTGCCCGGCGATCCGGGCGTCGCGCAGGCGCAGGCGTCCCGCGACGAGACCGTGCACATAGCGGGCGAGGGTCGCCTTGTCGTAGCCGGGCGGTGAGCCGGCGCTGTCGCCGAGGCCGGGCAGGTCGAGGGCGTACACCGTGAAATGCTCGGCCAGCGCGGGCATGACCCGGTGCCAGCCGTACCAGGTCTGCGGCCAGCCGTGCAGCAGGACGAGCGGGGCTCCCTCGCCGCCGGTGACGTAGTGCATCTTCACCCCGTCGACGTCGGCGAACTCGTGCCGGAACCGCTGCGCGAAAGCCGCGTCGGCGCGGGTGACGTTCTCGTAGGGCGGCGCGGCGGCCGGGGGCGAACCGCAGGCCGTCAGCAGGACGAGGGCCGCGACGAACGCGGCGACCCGGTGAAGCATGGAAATCTCCGTTTCAGCGCCCGGTGGCGCCATCGATCAGTTCGCGCGGGATGTCGGCGTGTCCCGCGTGCGGTGCGGTTTCCTCGATCAGGTAGGTCACCACTTTCGCCGCGAGCCCGCCGAATTGGCACGAAAACTTGCCGACCTGGCAAGATCGACGGCATGGCGGACGAGACGGACGAGGTGCTGGACGCGGTGGGCCCCCGGTTGCGCGCGCTGCGCAAACACCGAGGCCTGACCCTGGCCGAATTGTCGGCGGCGACCGGGATCTCGGAAAGCACCTTGTCGCGGCTGGAAAGCGGCGGCCGTCGGCCCACGCTGGAGCTACTGCTGCCGCTGGCCCGCGTGCACGGCGTGCCCCTCGACGACCTCGTCGGCGCTCCACGGACCGGTGACCCGCGGATCCACCTGCGGCCGATCCACCGTCACGGCATGACGTTCCTGCCGCTCACCCGGCGCGCCGGTGGGGTACAGGCTTTCAAGATGCTCATCCCCGGCCGGGACGAACCGGCGGAACCCACGCCGCAGACCCACGGCGGCTACGAATGGGTTTATGTCCTCAATGGACGGTTGCGGCTGGTGGTCGGCGACCGCGACATGGTTCTGCCGCCGGGCGAGGCCGCCGAATTCGACACCGCGCTCCCGCATTGGCTCGGCTCGGCCGACGGGCACGCCGTCGAGACCCTCGTCCTGTTCGGACCGCAGGGCGAGCGCGCCCACGTCCGGGCGCGCTAGAGCCAATCGTGCTCGCGCGCGTACCTCGCTGCCTCGTGCCGGGTCTGCGTCTGGGTCTTCTGCATGGCGTTCGAGAGATAGTTCCGCACGGTGCCCTGCGCGAGGTGGAGCCGGGCGGCGATCTCGGCGACGGAATAGCCTTCGCCGGTCACCCGCAGCACCTCCAGTTCCCGCTCGGTGAGCGGGCAGTCGTCGACGACGGCGAGCGCGGAGACGTCCGGGTCGATCCAGCGTTTGCCCTGGTGCAGGGCGGCGATGACGAACGTGATGTGCGAGGGTTCGGCGGCCTTGCTGACGAAGCCCTGGACACCGAGTTTGAGGGCCTTGCGGAGCACGCCGGGTTTCGCGTGGCGGGTCAGCATGAGGATGATCTGGTCCGGCCGGGTGCGCCGGATCTCGGCGACCGCGCCGAGTCCGTCCACGCCGGGCATTTCGAGGTCGATGACGAGGACGTCGGGCTCGTGCCGCAAGGTGGCGTCGACGGCCTCCTCGCCGTTCTCCGCTTCGGCGAGGACGGTGATCTCGCCTTCGAGCGGGAGCAACGCGGCCATCGCCTTGCGCAGCAGTGCTTCGTCGTCGGCGAGCACGACCGTGGTCATCGTTCCTCCAGTGTTTCGGAACGCCGGGACGGGAAGGACGCGGCCGTCACGAACTGCCCGTCTTCCTGTTCCACCTTCAGTTCGCCGCCGTCCGCGACGACACGTTGTCCGAGCGCGGCCAGCCCGCGGAGTTCGGGCAGCGGTGCTCGCTGGGCACCGTCGTTGACGATACTGATGCTCCACTCCGACAGGGTGATCCGCACGCGGGTCGCCTGCGCGTGGCGCAGGATGTTGGTCGTGGTCTCGCGCAGGACCTGGCCGAGCAGCCTGCCCGCCTCCGGATCGACGTCCGCCTCCCGGTCGACGCGCACGCGGATCCCCGCGGCCTCGAAAAGGTTCCTCGCGTTCTCCAGTTCGGCGGAGAGGTTGAGCCGGCGCTGGGCGTAGGCGAGTTCCTTCGTCTGGGTGATCGTGTCGGCCACGAGCGCGTGGATCTCCCCCAGTTCCTGCTTGGCCCGCTCGGCGTCGATGTCCACCAGTTTCCTGGCGAGCGCCGTCTTGAGCTTCACCACGTGCAGCGTGTGGCCCTGGATGTCGTGCAGATCGCCGGCGAACCGGACGCGTTCCCTGATCACGGCCAGTTCCGCTTCGCGCTCGCGCGACTCCTCGAGTTCCTTGACGACGTCGTAGAACCGCTTGTTGGGGAACATGAGGCCGAGCACGACGGCGGTGATCGCGGCAGGGACGAACACGAAACTGATCAGCTCACCGGAGACGTCCTCATCGGAGATCAGCAGCCTCATGGCGCCCACCGCCGCGATGTACGCGACCAGCGCGACGGCCGCCGCGACCCGGTGGCGGGGCAACTGGGGAACGACGAGGGAGCCCACGAGGAAGACGCCGAAGAACGCCGAACTCCCGCCGACCACCAGCACCGAGAACGGCCACACGGCAGCCGTGACGACCAGGCACGGGATCGCGACCCTCAGGACCTCGCCCGCCGCCCAGCGCACGAAGGCGACCATGGCCGCCAGCACGCCGACGCTCAGGACGACCGCGTGCCACCAGGTCCGCGCGTCCGACGCGACCACGACGACACCGCCGACGACGAGCAGCGGCACGAACATGGTGAGGTTGAGTTTGCGCAGCTGCCCCTTCGCCGGCTCGGTGTCCACATCAGACATGAGTCCAGTATCGGCCCTCCGCGAAGGCGGGCAACAGTGACACTGCGTCATACGTTCACCGGACGAATGTCATGGGCCGATCATGACGTGACCGCACTGGCCGGTCCTCGTCCGAGGGGCTGAGATCGAGGTATGACTTCGACGGCGATCGACGTTGACCACCTGAACCTGAAGTACGGCGACTTCCACGCCGTGAGGGATCTGTCCTTTCAGGTCCGGCAAGGCGAGTTCTACGCCCTGCTGGGCACGAACGGGGCCGGGAAGACCTCGACCCTGGAAATCCTGGAAGGGCACCGGAACCCGACCTCGGGCACGGTGCGGGTGCTGGGCAAGAGCCCGCGGGACCGCGCCTCCGCCCGCCCCGAGATGGGCATCATGCTGCAGGAGAGCGGTTTCTCACCGGATCTGACGGTGAAGGAGTCGATTCGCCTGATCGGCAGCCTGACCCGGCGCACGGACCGGCTCGAACGGGTCCTCGGCATCGTGGACCTGACCCGCAAGGCCGACACGAAGGTTTCCCAGCTTTCCGGTGGCGAGAAGCGGCGGCTCGACTTCGCGACCGCGGTGTACGGCTCACCGCGGCTGCTGTTCCTGGACGAGCCGACCACCGGTCTGGACATCCAATCGCGGGACGCGCTGTGGGACGCGGTCGACAACCTGCGCGAGGACGGTTCGACGATCGTGCTCACCACGCATTACCTCGAAGAGGCGCAGCAGCGCGCCGACCGCATCGGCCTGATGCACCGCGGCACCTTCCACCAGGAGGGCACGGTCTCCGAGCTGACACGGACGCTGCCCGCGGTGATCCGGTTCAGCCTTCCGGTGTCGGCTCCGGCGCTGCCTCTGCGGGGCAGGCGCGAACACGACGGGAAGTTCGTCGTCGAGACTCATCGCCTGCAGAAGGACCTGCACCTGCTGCTGTGCTGGGCGCAGGACAACGCCATCGAACTGCCGGACCTCGAAGCGGGACCGACGCGGCTCGACGACGTCTTCCGTGCCATCGACAACGATTAACCGATCCATCCACAGAGGACTTGAGTCATGCTCTCGATAGCCCGTAGCGAACTGATCCAGATCTTCCGGAACCGTTCGGTCCTGATCACCAGCTTCGTGATGCCCCTCGCCATCTCCGCGTTCTTCGTCTACCAGCACGAACTCTTCGCCAAGATCGGCAGTCTCGGCTACATCGCGGCGATCGTGATGTTCACCGTGTGCGCGTTCGGTCTCTACACCAGCTCGGTGACCACACTCGCCTCGCGGCGGCAGAACCTGTTCCTCAAGAGGTTGCGCTCCACCGCCGCAGGCGATGCCTCCATCCTGGTCGGGCTGGTGCTGCCGGTCACCGTCATCTCGCTCGTCCAGGTGGCCGTGATCATGACCGTGCTGGGCGTTGTCACGGGAACACCCGCTGACGTCGGGCTGCTGGTGGCGGCGGTACTCGCCACCGTCGCCATGATGGTCGGCCTCGGCCTGGCCACCGCGGGTCTGACCAACTCCCCCGAACACGCCCAGGTCACCACCCTGCCGGTCAGTCTCGGGGTGATCGCCGTCGCCAGCTGGGTCGGCATCTCCGGCACCGGCGAACTGACCCTGCTCAAGCGGCTGCTGCCCGGGGGCTCGGCCACCGAACTCGCCGTCAACGCCTGGAACGGCGGCGTGGCCCTCACCGATTCGCTGCTCCTGCTCGCCCCGACGCTGGCGTGGGTCGTCGTCGCCGTCGTCCTGGCTACGCGGCTCTTCCGCTGGGAGCCGCGCCGATGACCGTCCGAAGTGGAGGAAAGCTCATGCGCAAGGTCCTTCTTCCCGTTCTCGCCGCCGCCTTGGTGACGGCGGCGACCCCGGCGGTCGCGTCGGCGGCACCCCCGCCGAAATGGGGGCCGTGCCCGGAAGAGGCGGCGGGCCTCGGACTGGAATGCGGCACCATCCAGGTGCCGCTGGACTACCGCGACCCCGGCGGCAAGACCATCGAGATCGCGATCTCGCGGCTGGCGAGCACCAAGCCGGAAAAGCGCCGCGGCGTGCTGCTGACCAACACCGGCGGCCCCGGCGGCGAGGGACTGGCCTATCCGGCCACCCTCAAGAAGCTGAACATCCCGCAGGAGGTGCTGGACGGCTACGACGTGATCGGGATGGACCCGCGAGGCGTCCACAACAGCACCCCGGTGACCTGCGGGCTGACCCTCGAAGAGCATCCGACCAACATTCCGAGGTACGCCCGGGACTCCGCCGACGTCACGACCGAGGCACAGCGGGTCGCCGCCGTCGCCGCGAAATGCGGTTCCTCGGCCACCGCGCCGCTCCTGCCGTACATGACCACCGCCAACACCGCCCGCGACATGGACCGGGTGCGCGAGGCGCTCGGCGAGCGGAAGGTGAATTACTTCGGCATCTCGTACGGCACCTACCTCGGCTCGGTGTACACCTCGTTGTTCCCCGAGCGCAGCGACCGGTTCCTGATCGACAGCGCGACCGGCCCCGGCGGCTGGGACGCCTCCTTCTCGCGCATGTTCGGGCAAGGCGTCGAAGACCGCTTCCCGGACTTCGCGAAGTTCGCCGCTTCGAAGCCCGAATACGGTCTGGGCCGGACGCCGGCGCAGGTGACGGCGAAGTACTTCGAACTGGCCGCGCGGCTGGACAGGACGCCGAGCCCGGACGGCTACAACGGCCAGGTGTTCCGCCACGTCACGTTCGCCGATCTCTACTACGACAAGAGCTTGCCGCATCTGGCCGAGACCTGGCGCGCGCTCGACACCGGGAACCCCGTGCCGACACCCGCCGTGCCGACACCCGCCGCGCAGTCGTCCGCCGCACAGTCGTCCGCCGGCGCGGGTTACCCGTCGGACAACTACATCGCGAGTCAGCTGCACGTGATCTGCAACGACTCCGATTGGCCGGAGGACGTCAGGACGTACCGGCGCAACGTCGCGATCGACCGGTTCCGGCACCCGATGTTCGGCGCGGCGGCCGCGGACATCACACCGTGCGCGTTCTGGCCGTCCGAACCGGTCGAACCGCCTGTGAAGATCACCGACCGCGGCCCGTCGAACGTGCTGATCGTGCAGAACCTCCGCGACCCGGCCACGCCGCTGGCGGGGGCCCGGAAGCTGCGCGAGGCCTTCGGCGACCGCGCCAGGATGGTCACCGTCGACCAGGGCGGGCATCTGGCTTACCTGTTCAAGGACAACAAGTGCGCGAACGACCTCGCGACGGAATTCCTGGTCACCGGCGCGCGGCCGCGGCACGATCGCGCCTGCTGAGCCGTCGTCACGAGCGGCCAAACAGTCGTGAGTGGTAAGGACGGTTAGAACCGTCTTTACCACTCACGAGCCCCACCACGGTCCGTCGCGGTGGGACCGGTGCGGGTGGGCGGTGTGTCGGCCGCCGGGTTGGAGTGGCACAGCCTTGATCAACGGAGGATCGGGGACGTTGAGTGTCCCGGATCTTCCGTTGATCAAGGCCCGGGACGAGGTCACCTCGCGTCTATGAAGAAATCGGGACATTGAGCGTCCTGATTCCTTCATCAACGATCCCGATACCCGCTGGATCGTCGCCCTCGCCCCGGGCCGAAACTTCCGGCCCGGGGCGACCCCCAGTTCAGGTCTCGGTTCAGCGGTCGCGTTCCTTGGCGAACAAGGACTTCGACCACAGGTATCCGACGACCGAGAGCAAGACGCACCAGCCGACCGCGAGCCAGCCGCTGCGGCCGATCGGGGTGCCGAGCAGCAGGCCGCGGATGGTCTCGATGACCGGTGTGAACGGCTGGTAATCGGCGAACCAGCGCAGCCACGCGGGCATGGAGTCGGTGGGCACGAACCCGCTGCCGAGGAAGGGCAGCAGCATGAAGATCATGGGGGTGTTGCTGGCCGTCTCCACGCTTTTGGCCGCCAGGCCCAGCGCCACCGAAAGCCAGGTGAGCGCGATGGTCAGCAACAACAGCACACCGACGACCGCGAACCATTCGCCGGCTCCCGCCGTCGGCGAGAAGCCGATGAGCAGCGTGACCCCGAAGACCACGGCGAGGGCGAGCGCCGTCTGGATGAGCGCGCCGACGACGTGCCCGGTCAGTACCGAGGCTTTGCTGATCGCCATCGTGCGGAACCGGGCGATGATGCCCTCGGTCATGTCCGTCGCCACGGAGATGGCGGTGCCGAGAGCGGCGCTGCACACGGTGACGAGCAGGATGGCAGGCGTGACATAGCCGACGTATTCGGCTCTGCCGCCTCCTCCGCCGAGTCCGTTGCCGAGCGTGCCGCCGAAAACGTAGACGAACAGCAGCAGGAACACGATCGGCTGGCCGATCAGCATGATGGTGAGTGACGGATAGCGTCGCATGTGCCGGATGTTGCGGCGCAGCATGGTCGCCGAGTCGCGCATCGAGAGGGAAAGAGTGGTCATCGGGCCATCTCCTTGGTCGCTTCGGTCCGGTGACCGGTGAGGCTGAGGAACACGTCGTCGAGGTCCGGCGTGTGCACGGTGAGACTGTCGACGGCGACGGCTTCGGCGTCGAGCCGGTCCAGCACGGCGCGAAGCGCGGCGACGGTGCCGTCGGTCGGCACGCGAAGCGCCAGGGCTTCTTCGTCCGAAGTGGACACCCGAAGCACGCGGGTCGCGTCGCGCAGCGAGACCGCGTCGGGGAACTTCAGCTGCATGTGCCCGCCGGGCACGCGGCGCTTCAGTTCGTCGGGCGTGCCCAGTGCGACGATCCGGCCGCCGTCGAGCACGGCGACCCGGTCGGCGAGCTGGTCCGCCTCCTCCAGGTACTGCGTGGTGAGGAAGATCGTCACGCCACCGTCGACGAGGTCCCGGATGATCTGCCACATCGTGCGGCGGCTGCGCGGGTCGAGACCGGTGGTCGGTTCGTCGAGGAAGATGACCTTCGGGTCGCCGATCAGCGTCATCGCCAGGTCGAGCTTGCGGCGCATGCCACCCGAGAAGGTGGACGGCGTCTTCTTCGCGGCGTCGGTCAGTTCGAACCGTTCCAGGAGTTCGGCGGCGCGCTTGCGCCCGGCACGGCGCGGCAGATGGTGCAGATCCGCCATGAGGAACAGGTTCTCCTCGCCGGTGAGCAGGTTGTCGACCGCGGAGAACTGGCCGGTGAGGCCGATGGCGGCGCGGACACCGTCCGGATCGGCGGCCAGGTCGGCTCCGGCGATGGTCGCGCCACCGGCATCCGGGGTGACCAAAGTGGACAGGATGTTGACCGTGGTGGTCTTGCCGGCGCCGTTGGGTCCGAGCAGCGAGAAGACGGTGCCGGTCGGGACGTGCAGGTCGATGCCGTCCAGGACGACCTTGTCGCCGTAGGACTTGCGCAGGCCGGTCGCGGAAATGGCCGGGTGTCTCATGTGGATTCCCCTGGTGCGTAAGGACCCGATGGGTCAGGAGCGGCGAACGATGATGTCGCCGACGGCGGTGCCGGCGTGGACTTCGACCTTGTCGGTCGCGGCGCCGGGTGCGGTGGCGGCGGTCATGTCGTTGATGACGCGGCCGAAGCGGGTGTTCACGTCGAGCCAGGCTGCGCTGCCCTCGCGGATGCCGATCTCGACGTCCCCCAACGACGTCTCGAGGGTGAGCGTTCCCCTGGCGGCGTCGAGCACGCGGACCGAACCGTTGGCGGTCTTGGCTTCGACGCCGCTTTCGGCCTTGTCGACGGTGATGTCGCCGTTGGCCGAGCGGAGGCGGATCGAATCGCCGGCGGTCCCGATGGTGGTGGGCCCGTTGGAGTTCTTGACCACCGCGGTGCCCTCGATCCCGCCGACGTGCACGCGGCCGGAACTCGTACTGATGTCGGCGTTGCCGTCGGCGTGCTCGACGACGATGTTCCCGGACGCGGAGTGCAGTTTCAGTTCGCCGGCGCGGTCGAGCCGGATGTGCCCGGTCCCGGACTTGTAGCGACAGGCACCGAGTCGTCCGGTCGCGGTCAGGTCGCCGAGACCGGTGCTCCCCTGCACCCGGGAACCGGCGGGAAGTTCGATGGTCACGTCGATCGCCCTCGTCCGGTTGGAGAAGTCGAGCAGGCGCATCTTCGGCGCGCGGACCGTCAAGGTGCCGCCGGAGAACTCGACGACGGTCCGCTTCGCGGCGTCGACGTCGGAGCCGTTGTTCTCGTCGAGCGGGGCGACTTCGACGACCGTCTCGGCGCGGTCGCCGGCGACGATGCGGACGTTGCCGACGACCGGCTCGAGGTCCGCGAGAATGGGTTCCGGAGTGGCGAAAGAAGGCATGGTTGTCCCCTCGAATGTGGTGTGATCGGTGTTTGTGCTGGTCTACGGGGTCTAGCTGACCCAGCCGGTGTAGCGCTGCGCGCCGCGATGACCGCCGCTCGCCGGGGCGGACGGCGTGGTCCGTTCCGACGGGTGCAACGCCGCGGACGCGGCACGCACGAGCCACGCGTTGACCGAACGGCCTTGCGCGGCCGCGGCTTCCTCGACGCGCGCCTTGAGATGTTCGGGAAGCCGGAAGTTGATCCGGGCCGTGGCTCCTTCGTCGTCCGGTACCGGCGGCGGCTCCGGCGCGGCGGCCGCGACGGGTTCGGCTTGCTCGACAGCGGGAAGCGTGACGGCGAAGCCGGCTTCCCCGGCGCGCAGCCGGACCTCGACCGAACCCGGTGCGAGGTCACGGGTGATCTCGTCCGACGCGGCGGACAACGCGTCCAGCAGCGCGAGACGAATGGCCGACGCGAGCGGCGCGGTCAGGCGTTCGGCGAGCGCGCTCGCCTCGGCTCCCCCCGCTTCGGCGGCGACGGCGAGTTCCCGGCGAACGTTGTCCACAAAGGGCGTCAAATCCATGATGCCATCATGGCACCACGGTGGCGCCAGTGCAAGGACAAGTTGGCGTCACTATGCGTCGAAGTGGCGTCTATGCAGGTCAAGCCCCCTTTTTTGAGGGCGCATGACAGAAGGGTGCCCATTCGGCCAGTCTCCGCTGGCGGGGGAAGCAGGACGCGGCCGAACGCGTTGCCGGGGTCGTTCACGGCGGACGAGAATCACCGCGAGCCGCACGGAAAAGGGAGCGACCCAGCTTTTTGTCCTTGCCGCTCTTGACAAATCGAAGATCCACAGTGGACGGAAGACGGACACATGCGAGCAGTTCGGGTGAGCGTCTGCGCCCTGGACCCCATCACGAGGGCCGGAATGGTCGACCTCCTCGAGGCACGCGCGTCCGTGGAGGTGGTCGAAGACCGGGCACGGGACGAGACCGACGTCATCGTCGCCGCTTTCGACCGGCTTTCGGCCGACGCGTTCACCGCGTTGCGTGAAGTCACCGCCGAACTCGGCAAGCCGATCGTGCTGGTGACCGACCGGATCGAGGAAGGCGGCCTCGCGACGGCGGTGGCGTGCCGGGTGGTCGCCATCCTGCCGAGGTCGGCGATGACCGACTCGCGCGTGGCCGACAGCGTGCGCGTCGCCGCGTCGGACGCCGTGGCCTCACCGTCGGATCTGCTCGGCAGGCTGGCCGGACACGCCGAGCGGCTACACCGGGAGATGCTCGCGCCGAGCGTGCCCGCCGGGTCCGCTCTCTCGCCGCGTGAGATCGACGTCCTCCGCCTGATGGCCGACGGGCTCGACACGCAGGAGATCGCGACCGAACTCTCCTATTCGGAACGAACGGTGAAGAACGTCATCTACGCGGCCACGGACCGGCTGCGGCTGCGGAACCGGTCGCACGCGGTGGCCTACGCGATCCGGGAAGGGGTCATCTGAAAGCGCTCAGATGAGGCCTTCGCGGAGCGCGTACGCCACGACGTGGGTGCGGTTGCGCAGATTGAACCGGCTGAGCAGGCCGTGCAGGATGTTCTTCACGGTCCGGTCCGAGTAGGCCACCCGCCGGGCGATCTCACCGGTGTCGAACCCGTCCGCGAGCAGGCGGAGCACTTCGGTCTCGCGTGGCGACAGACCGCTGAGGGTGATTTCGCGCGGCTCGAGGACTTCCTTGTGCAGCCTCGAAATCCCGCGGAGCAGGCTGCCGAGCTGATCGGCGGGCAGATCGCCCCGGCCGGCGTGGGCGTCGGCGACCGCGCGCAGCAACCGCCCCGGCGTGGCCTCGGCGCGTGCGACGACGACGGCGAGCCCGCGTTCCACCGCGGCCCACAGTTCGGCCTTGTTGGGCTGATCGGCCACCAGCACCAGCCGGGCGGACCCGGCCGGGATGCGCTGCGGGTCGTTCCCCGCGACCGCGACGAGGACGTCGGCCTGCGCCGGGTCGTCGCGCAAGGTGATGCCAGGGCCTTCGCCGAGCGCGCTGCGCAGCCCCGCCCGGACGAGCGGATCACCGGCGTGCACGGCGACCCGGATCTCCCGGCGCTCCCCGGTCCGGACGACCGGGCGGACGGGCGTCGTCATGATCGTCGACATGCCTTCCAGGTAACCGGCCCCGGAGAAGCCGGGACAAGCGGAAGCAGGGGGCAGCTTTTCGTCATCGGAAGCCTGCCGGTTGAATGGGCCGCGGTGGAGGCGAACGAGACGCGGTCGGTGTTCGGCAAGCTCCTGCTCGAACATCGGCGGGCCGCGGGATGGACGCAGGGGCGGCTGGCCGAGGCCTCCGGTATCAGTGTCCGTGCCCTGCGCGAGCTGGAGCGCGGCCGTGCGCGAGCCGCTCAGCAGCGCTCCGCCGAGGTGCTGGCCGACGCGCTCGGCTTGACCGGCGGTGACCGGGAATTCTTCCTGACCGTCGCCAAGCAGGGACGGCGCCGAAACCCGGCGCTGGCCGCGCAGATCGCGGCGACCTGCGCGCTGCCCGCGCCCACCGCGGATCTGTCCGGCCGCGAAAGCGAGCTGGAACAGCTGTCCGCGAAGGTCGCCGAAGGTGGTGGCGTGGTCGCGATCGTCGGACAGGCGGGGGTCGGGAAGACGGCGCTCGCGGTGACCGCGGCGGATCTGTGGCGCGCGGAGTTCCCGGACGGGAGCTACGCGGTGGACCTGCGCGGGATGGACGAAGAACCGCTGAGCGCCAGAGCCGCGCTCGACCGGCTGTTGCGTGCGCTGGACGTCGCGCCGGGGCAGGTGCCCGCCTCCGAAGCCGAACGGTCGGCGTTGCTGCGGATGCTGCTCGAAGGGCGCCAGGTCCTGCTGCTGCTCGACAACGCGGCCGACGAAGCGCAGATCCGGCCGCTGCTGGTCACCGGGCCCGGCTCCCTCACCCTGATCACCTGCCGCCGCACGCTCGCCGGGCTCGAAGGCGCCCGCTGGCTGGGGCTCGAACCGCTTTCGGACGGCGGCGCGACCGGACTGCTCGCCAAGATCATCGGCACCGACCGGGTACGCGCGGAGCCCGCCGCGGCACGTGAGCTCGTCGAACTGTGCGGGTACCTGCCGCTCGCGGTCCGGATCGCGGGCAACCGGCTCGCCACCCGGCCGCAGTGGTCCGTGGCCCAGCTCGCAGACCGGCTGCGTGACGAAAGCACCCGGCTGCGCGCGCTCGCGGCGGGCGATCTGCAGCTGCGTTCGGCTTTCGACCTGTCCTATCGCGCGGTCTCGCCCGAGGCGCGGCGGCTGTTCCGCCGGCTGGCGACCGTGCCCGGCGCCGACTTCGGTCTCGAACTCGCGGTCGTCGTGTCCGGCGCGGCCCACGCCGACGTCCGCGATCATCTCGACGAACTCGTCGACGCCAGCCTCCTGCAGACCACCGCGGAAGCGGAACGGCACCAGTTCCACGACCTCATCCGCCTGTTCGCCGAGGAACGGTTCGAGGCGGAGGAGGAGCCGGCCGCGCGGGACACCGTGCTCGCCCATCTTCTCGACAAGGCGGCCGAAGCGGCCAGGCTGTTCTATCCCAAGGCACCGGAGACCGGCCGGTTCGGCTCGCGGGACGAGAGCGCCCGCTGGCTGGAGGCCGAAGGCGGGAACTGGGTCGCCGCGCACCGGACGGCGGCACGGAAAGGGCGGCACCGGGAGGTCCGGGATCTCGCCATCGCGCTGCACTGGTACTCCGACGGGCGGAGTGCCCAGCGGCCGTGGTGGGAGATCTTCTCGCTCGGCGCGGCCGCGGCGAACGCGCTCGGCGACGCCGGGGCCGAGGCGAAACTGCTCAACTTCGTCGGCTGGGCCTGCAACGTCTGTCTCGACGACGTGGAAGGTGCGGTGGCCGCGCATCGCCGTGCGCTGGACATCGCCGTCCGGATCGGTGACGAAGTCGAACAGACCTGGGCGTCCATTTACCTCGGCCAGGTGTTGCGGTTGATCGGACAAGGCGACGAAGCGTTCGAGTTCGCGAAGCGCGGGTACGAACTGGCGGACGAACTCCCGTTCTGGGACGGGCAGACCACGGCGCGGAACATGTACGGGCGCGCGCTGCTCAACGCCGGACGGCATGACGAGGCGCTCGCCGTGCACCGTGCCGTGCTCTCCGACGCCGAACGGCTGGCGGGCGACACGTACCCCGGTTTCCATCGGCTGCTGAAGACCCTGACCCTGCGCGCCATCGGCGACGTGCTCGGTGGTCTCGCCGAATGGCGGGAGGCGGCGGGCCACTACCGCACCAGCCGGTGGCTCGCGTGGGAAGGCGATTTCGACGGGTTGGAGGTGATCAGCGCGATCCGGGAAGGACGGGCCTGGCGGGAGGCCGGTGCCTTCGAGGAGGCCAGGGAGTGCCTCACCCTGGCCGTGGAACTCTCCCCCGGGCCGTCGTTCAGCGCGTGGCGGGAACAGGCCTTGGCCGAACTGGCGCTCCTGTCCGCGTCCTCGTGAGTGGTGAGGACGGTTAGAACCGTCCTCACCACTCACGAGACAGGAGCGGGCTAAGCTTCGGGCCGACGGAGCGGAGGGCCGATGACGGACGCGGACGGGCAGAGCCCGCGGGAGCGCTATCGCGACCAGGTGCGCGCGGAGATCAAGCAGCACGCGTGGGAGCAGATCGCCACCGCCGGGGTGCCCGCGCTGTCGCTCAACGCGATCGCCAAACAGGTGGGGATGAGCGGTCCCGCCCTGTACCGGTACTTCGCCAGCCGCGACGATCTCGTCACCGCGCTCATCCGCGACGCGTACCGGAGCCTCGCCGACACCGTCCGGGCGGCGTTCGACGGCGGCGCCGATCTGGCCGGGCTCGCCGTCACCATCCGGGACTGGGCCCGGAGCGACCCGCAGCGCTACTTCCTCATCTACGGCACGCCCGTTCCCGGCTACCACGCGCCGGACGACACCACCGCCATCTCGAGCGAGGTCATGGCCGTGCTGCTCGAAGCGTGCCGCGCGATCACCGTGGACAAGCCGGAAACCCCGTTCGACAAGCATCTGGACAGCCACCGCGACTGGGCGGGCGACGATCCGGCCCCGTCCGCGACCCTGCACCGCGCGCTCGCCTTCTGGACCCGCCTGCACGGCGTGCTCTCGCTCGAACTCGCCGGCCACTTCACCGGAATGAAATTCGACCCCGACCTGTTGATCGCGGACGAACTGGACGACCTCACGAACCGGTGACCCGGCGCCCGCCGAGTCCGATCGCCTTCGCAGTGAACCTTTCCCGCCTGTCGGGCGTCTTGCCCTGTGGTGTCGCCGTCGACCTCGGAAACCGAGACCTCGGCGGTTGACATGCAACGTTGGAACGTTATAGCTTCTAAGTAAAGCAAGAGCCACTAACTCTGCGGACCGCTCGCCGTCGCACCCGACAGGCGGCGGGCCGGTCCGCCTGCCCGATTCAGGGTTTCCGAGCGCTTCGGATGGGGACTTCGACATGATTCACGGGGAGAAGATCAGCAGGAGGACCGATCGCGTCAGAGTCGCCGTGCATGCCCCGGATCTGCTGGCCGGGCTGGGCGCGACGAGCATTCTCGGCGCCGATGAACGACTGGACGTGCTGCCCGACACCGACCTCGGACCGGCCGAAGTGATCGTCACGGTCGGCGATTCGATCGGCGACGGGGTCTTCACGTTCCTGCGCCAGGTTCGCGCCGCGTCGTCACTCGCGACGCCACCGAGATGTGTGATCGTGACCGACCATTTTCCGGTCCAGGTCCTGATGACGGCGATCGAATGCGGTATGGCCGCGTTGCTGCCGCGGCGCGACCTCGACGGCGAGCACCTGGTGCGGACGATTCTCGCGGTCAGCCAGGGCGCGGGCGCGCTGCCGCCACGTTTGCAGGGCAGCCTGCTCTCCCAGCTCGAACGGATACAGGAGGACCTGCTGGCCCCCAACGGTCTCGCGTTGTCCGGACTGTCCGACCGGGAACGTGAAGTCCTCCGCCTGCTGGCCGACGGCCACGGCACGGAAGAGATCGCGGCCAAACTCGCCTATTCGGAGAGCACGGTGAAGAACGTCCTCCACCGGGTGATGTCGCGATACGGCCTGCACAACCGCACGCACGCCGTCGCCTTCGCGCTGCGCACCGGCTCGATCTGAAGGACTCCGTCCAGAGTGGACGAGAAAGAACTCATTTCCTTGCCCCCTTCAACTTATAGCGGACATGGGGGCTTGCGGCAAGGCCGGGGTGATACCCCAGAATTGCCCGCCGAAGGCTGGAAGCTGCGGAAATGGGAGTCGCGAAGTGCGTGTTTTGCTGACGACGTGGGGGTCACGCGGAGATGTCGAACCCTTGGTGGGGCTCGCGATGGCATTACGGGAACTGGGCGCGGAGGCCCGGGTGTGCGCGCCGCCGGACGAGGAGTTCGTGACGTTGCTGGAGCGGGCCGGGGTTCCGCTGGTGCCGCTCGGCCCGACGGTGCACTCGGTGGTCGCCGGACCGAAACCACCGACGGGGGAGGACGCGCTGAAACTCGCCCCGGCACTGGTCGCCGCCCGGTTCGAAACGCTCTCCGCGGCGGCGGAAGAAGGGTGCGACGCGATCCTGGCGACCGGCCTGCTGCCCGCCGGCGCGCGGGACGTGGCCGAGAAACTCGGGGTCCCTTACGTGTACGCGTGTTTCCACATCTTCGGGCTGCCGTCGCGGCACTTCGCCCCGGGGATGCGGCCGGGCACGCCGTCCCCGGAGGGAGAGACCGACAACCGGGTGTTGTGGCGGCAGGACGCGCAACGGGTCGACGCCTTGTACGGCGGGGCGCTCAACAGTCACCGGGCGGCGATCGGGCTACCGCCGGTGGACAACGTCCGCGATCACGTCTTCACCGGCACACCGTGGCTGGCGGCGGACACGGTCTTGTGCCCGTCGGAGGGCATGACGGATCTCGACCTCGTCCCGACGGGAGCGTGGATCCGGCCCGACGACCGCCCGCTCCCGGACGAACTGGAGAAGTTCCTCGATTCCGGTGAACCACCGGTGTACGTGGGCTTCGGCAGCATGGCCGCGTACGCGCCGAAGGACATCGCCCGGGTGGCCATCGAGTCCGCCCGCACGCTGGGACGGCGGATCCTGCTCGCCCGCGGGTGGGCCGGATTGGGTTCGATCGACGACGCCGACGACTGTTTCGTCGTCGGCGAAGTCAATCAGCAAGCGCTCTTCCGCCGGGTGGCCGCCGTCGTGCACCACGGCGGCGCGGGCACCACGACGACGGCGTCCCGGGCGGGCGCGCCCCAGGTGGTCGTCCCCCGGATCGCGGACCAGCCGTACTGGGCCACACGGGTGGCCGAATTGGGAATCGGTGTGGCACACCAGGATCCGGCGCCGACCGTCGAATCCCTGACGGCCGTGCTCAAGACGGCCCTGTCCCCCGAAACCGGCGCGCGGGCGAAGGCGGTGGCGGACACGATCCGCACCGACGGGGCGACGGTGGCCGCGAAACTGCTCTTGGACACCGTCAACGCGTAGGCCACCTCGTGAGTGGTAAGGACGGTTCTAACCGTCCTTACCACTCACGAGGCTTGAGCACGCCCTCGGTCACCGGAGCTGAACGCGGCCCAGCAACCGATCCACCAACTCGGGGAGCGGCTGCTCTTCCTGGCCTTCCAGCCACAGCACGTTGCCCGTCCGCAGCGTGGCGAGGAAGGTCGCCGCGGTGAGCCTGGCCAGCTCCTGATCGAGGCCGTGCCCCCTGGCGAGCAGCACCTCGATCAGGTCGCGTTCGAGGGCGAACTGATCGCCCGCCTGCCGCGCGAGCAGCGACGGGTGCCGCCGCAGCAGCCGTAGCTGCGCCACCCACTCACGGTCGGGGACGGGGTGGGCCCGGTACAGCTCCCGGCACGCCGCGCGGAGTGCCGGCCATGGCTTCTCGCCGGGAGGCCTGCCTTCGACCAGCGACACCAGCAGCCCGGTGCGCTCGCGGTCGGCGTGCAGGATCGCGTCCTCTTTGTTCGCGAAGTAGTTCGAGAACGTCCGCCGGGACACGCCCACCGCGTCGGCGATGTCCTCGACGGTCACACCGTCGAGACCGTGCTCCATCGCCAGCCGGAGCGCGGCCTCGTGCAGTGATTGCCGCGTCGCCGCCTTTTTGCGGGTGCGGAGCGTGTCGAGGGTGTCCACCAGGACAGCGTAGCGACGGGAATAAAGTTCCCACTGTGCAAGTTTGCACAGTGGGCAACAATTGCCCCGAACGCTCGAAAGGACGCCATGAAGACCGAGGGAACGACGGCGGAGGCACCGTCAGGGGCGATGGGGCACCGCCAGGTGCTCGAGTCGCTGTCCGGTCTGCTGCTCGCGCTGCTCGTGGCGATGATCAGCTCGACGGTCGTCTCGACCGCCCTGCCGTTGATCATCGGCTCGCTGAACGGCACGCAGACGCAGTACACGTGGGTGGTCACGGCCACCCTGCTGGCGGCGACGGCCACCACCCCCATCTGGGGCAAGCTCGCCGATCTGTTCAACAAGAAGACGCTGGTCCAGATCGCGATCGTGATCTTCGTGATCGGGTCGACGATCAGCGGGTTCAGCCAGAACACCGGACAGCTGATCGCCGCCCGCGCGTTCCAGGGCATCGGCGTCGGCGGCCTGCAAGCACTGGTGCAGGTCGTGATCGCGGCGATCATCCCGCCGCGTGAACGCGGCCGCTACAACGGTTACCTCGGCGCGGTCATGGCGGTCGCCACCGTCGGCGGGCCACTGCTCGGCGGCCTGATCGTGGACGTGCCGTGGCTGGGCTGGCGCTGGTGCTTCTTCGTCGGCGTGCCGATCGCGGTGGCGGCGTTCATCGTGCTGCAACGGACACTGAAGCTGGAGACCGTGCGCCGGGAAAACGTCCAGGTGGACTACCTCGGCGCGGGTCTCATCGCGGCGGGTGTGAGTGTCCTGCTGATCTGGGTCTCGTTCGTCGGCAACAGCTTCGACTGGCTGTCCTGGCAGACCGCCGTCATGGTGGCGGGCGGCGTCGTGCTCCTCGTCCTCGCCGTGCTGGTGGAGCGGAAGGTCCGCGAACCCGTCGTCCCGTTGCACATCATCACCCAGCGCACCCCCGCGCTGGCGATCATCGCGAGCCTCGCGGTCGGGATGGCGATGTTCGGCGGCTCGGTGTTCCTCGGCCAGTACTTCCAGGTCGGCCGCGGCTACTCCCCCACCGAAGCCGGTCTGCTGACCATTCCGCTGATGGCGGGCGTGCTCGTCTCCTCGACCGTGTCCGGACGCCTGATCAGCCGCACCGGACGGATGAAGCCGTACATCGTGGCGGGCACGATCACCCTGGTGATCGGCTTCCTCGGGCTGGGCACGGTCGACCACGCCTCCCCGCTGTGGCTGGTCGGCATCGCGATGGCGGTCGTCGGCGTCGGTGTCGGCATGACGATGCAGAACCTCGTGCTCGCCGTGCAGAACACCGTGCCGTTGCGGGATCTGGGCGCGGCCAGTGCTTCGGTCACGTTCTTCCGGTCGCTCGGCGGCACCATCGGCGTCTCGGTGCTCGGTGCCGTGCTCGCGAACCGGGTCACGGCCGACCTGTCCACCGCGCTGCACGTGCCGGCGGGCCAGGCGTCGACCGGGAGCGTCAGCGCGCTGAACCTCAAGGCGCTGCCACCGGAGGTCCAGACGATCGTGCACACCGTGTACGGCGACGCGACCGCGCACATCTTCCTGATCTCCGCGGCGGTGGGCGTCGTGGGCGTGATCGCGGCGCTGCTGCTCAAGCCGCTCACCCTGCGCACCACCCTCGACGTGGAGACGAAGTCGGAAGCCCCGGCTTCCGACCCGGTCGCGCGGTAGCCCGCGATGAACGGGAACGCCGCCGGGGCCTTCGAGTCCACTGTGGAGCGTTTCGGCCCGCCCCGGCACCACACGGGGCGGGCCATCCTGGCCGGGGTCGACGGCTCCGACACGGCGATGCGGGCGGCCGCCTTCGCCTTCGGCATGGCACGGCGCGAGGGCGGCAGGCTGATCGTCGCCTTCGTCGTCTGCCACACGGCGCTGACCACCCTCGGACCGGCGGTCGCGGCGACGGTGGAGCACGACACGACCTTGCAGCTCTACGCGGAAATCCGCGAGCAGATCCGCACGGCGGCCGAGGAACTGGAAGTGCCGGTCAGTTTTTTGAAGACCTTCGGCGATCCGTACACCGCGCTCCGCGGCACCGCCGACCGCGGCCAGGTCGACACCGTCGTGGTCGGTGCCTCACAGAAGGCGGGCCACCGGTTCGCGGGGTCGGTCGCGACCAAGCTCATCAAGACCGGGCACTGGCCGGTGCTGGTGGTTCCGTGACGACCGGCCGCCGAGGAACGAGACGGCTCCGACCGCGGCGACGACGAGCGCGCAGCCCGTCAGTTGAAGCGGTGTCGGCCACTGGCCGAGCAGGGCGGCCCCGAACAGGATGGCGGCGGCGGGTTGCAGCATGAGCACGGCGGATCCGCCGCCGGCGGGCAGCGCGGACAGCGCCCGCCCGATCAGGAGCCAGCCGAGCACCTGACCGGTCACGGCCAGCACGAACAGCCACAGCAACGCCGAAACCGGCGGCGTGACGTCGAGATTTCCGGCGGCCAGCCCCGAAAGACCGCCCACGCTCGCCGAAGCCGCTGTCGCGGTGGCGAGCATGGTCGTGCGGCCGCCGCCTTCGGTTCCGGCGCGGCGCAACAGGATCAGGTAGCCGGCGTAGGCCACGCCCGCCAGCAGCGCCATCACCGTGCCGTACCAGGGATCGCTGCCCGCGGCACCGCCGTCCGCCAGTCCCCCGGCCAGTGCCGTTCCCGCCAGCATCACCGGGACGGACAGCCAGAACGACCGCGGCGGCCGCTCACCGAACCAGAGCAGTCCGGCCAGGGGGACGAGGATCACCTGGACGTTGACCAGTGCCGTGGCGACTCCGGCGCCAACGGAGAGGATCGCCTCGCTCCACAGCACCATGTCGACCCCGAACAGGACGCCGGCCAGCACGTGCCGCCGCCGTGCCGCCGGAGTGGGACGGTGTCCTCTCTCCCGGGATAACGCCAGGACCACGAGGATCGGCAACGCGAACAGGCAGCGGAAGAACGTCGCCGTCGTCGAACTGACCCCGGACAGCGCGACGAGCGGGGCGGACAGGGCGATCGCGAGGGCTCCGAGGACTCCTTGCGCCTTCGGATCGATGAGCATTCCGGTGTGCCGCATGACTTCGATTCGATCGCACGACGCCCGCGAGGACCAGCGAGATCCTCTTACCCCGAGGGTTAAGCTCGGCTAATGAGTGGCGATCTGTCCAATGTGGAACGGCTGCGGATGCTGCACGCGGTGTGGCGGCGGGGATCGCTCGCCGCCGCGGCCGAGCTGCTGCACGTGACGCCGTCGGCGATCTCCCAGCAGCTGACCAAACTGGAGCGGGAGGCGGGCACCGGGCTCCTCGTCCGGCACGGGCGCGGCGTGCGGCTCACCCCGGCGGGGCTGTTGCTGGCGCAGCGCTCGGACCGGGTCCTCGCCGAACTCCGCGCCGCCCGCGCCGATCTGGACTCCCTCACCGGGGAGACGACCGGGGTCGTCGAGATCGGCGCCATCCCGTCCGGGGTGCACACGTTCATCACCCCCGCGCTCACCGGCCTCGCCGTCCGCCACCCCGGCATCGAGGCACGGCTGCACGAGGTCGAACCCGAGGTGGCCCTCCCCGCGCTCGCCGACGGCGTCTTCGACGTCGTGGTCGTCGAGAGCTGGGAGAACCTGCCGCTCACCCGGCCGCCCGCCACCCGCTGGACCGAACTGCGCGACGACTCGGCGATGATCGTGCTCCCTGCCGGACACCCACTGGCGGGCGCGGACTCGGTGCGCGCAGAAGACCTCGCGGAGGAGATCTGGGTCGCCTGGGCCCGTCCCACCCTGGCGAACGCCTGGATCCGCCAGACCCTGCGCGAACGCGGTATCGAACCGGTCGTGCGGCACACGGTCAGCGGATTCGGCACCCAGTTCGCCGTCGTCGCCGGGCTCGGCGCCGTCACGCTCGTGCCGAGCATGGCCACCACGATCGCGCCGTCGACCGTGGTGTGCGCACCGCTCGAACCGGTACTGCACCGGCAGCTCTACGCCGTGCAACCGCAAGGGGAAACCCGGCCCGCTGTCGCGGAGTGTGTCACGGCGCTGGTGGAGGCCGCCCGCTCCTGGGGCTCGTGAGCGAATTCGCCTACGGCCTGGACCTCGTCTTGGAAGGCCTCGAAGCCCGCAGGAAATGACTCAAAGGGTCATTCCCGGCATCACGAGGGCCAGCCGCGCGACAGGCGGCAGCGGCGCCTGTTTTGGCACGGCCCGGAAGGCCTGGATCACGAGCGCGGCGAACCGCCGGGACGCCGCGACCTGCGCGGCCGCCGAAGCGGCTTGGATCCCGTTGTTGGCCATGAGCATGAGGATCAGGTCGTCGAGAACGAAGTCGGGGCGCAGGTTCCCGGCGTCCTTGGCCCGGCCCGCCAGTTCGGCGATCGCCTTGAGCGCGTAGTCGCGGTCCGCGGTGAAATCCACCGCCTTGGGGAAGGCCGACACGAAAGCGGCCGTGAAGCCCCGGTCGCGCGAGTGCAGCTCGCAGATCTTCTCGATCACGGAACAGAAGCCGCGCCACGGATCCGGGTCGGCGAGCCCCTCGTCGACGACGAGGTGGCAGGTGCGCATCTGGTCGGCGAAGGCCTCGGTCGCCAGGATCTCCTTGGTCGGGAAGTGGCGATACAACGTGGCAGGACCGACTTCGGCGCGGCGCGCGACTTCCCGCAGCGGCACGTTCAGACCTTCGGTGGCGAACAGCGCGCGAGCCGCTTCGAGGATGCGTTCACGGTTGTCCAGGGCGTCGGAGCGCGGGATCCGAGACAAACGAGGGGTCGCCACTCTCACTTTAGCCAAAACGGACGGGGGCGTCCGTTAGCGTCCGCCGGGTCAGTGATCGACGACCAGGAGACGAAGATGCGAGCAGTCGAAATCCGGACGTTCGGCGGCCCCGACGGCCTTGCCGTGATCGACTTACCCTCCCCCGTTCCCGCCGCCGGAGAGGTGCTGATCAGCGTGGAAGCGATCGGCGTCGGCGGGGTCGACACCGTGATCCGGAGCGGCGCTCTCGCCGGTTTCGGCTTCCGGGAAGGGCACATTCCCGGCAACGAGGTGGCGGGCACCGTCACCGCGGTCGGCGACGGCGTCGATCCGGCCTGGATCGGGCGGCGTGTCTGGGCGTTCACCGGCGAGGGCGGCGGCTACGTCGAACGAACGGCTGTCCCGGTCGAGAAGCTCCTGTCCCTGCCCGAGAACCTGTCCGCCACCGACGCGGTGGCCCTCGGGACTTCCGGCATGGTGGCCCATTTCGGCCTCGCGCACGCCCCTTTCGAGGCAGGCGAATCGGTGCTGGTGCGCGGGGCGGCCGGCAGCATCGGGATCATGACGGTGCAACTCGCGGCGCGGGGCGGCGCGAGCGCCGTGGCGGTCACGACGTCCTCGTCCGAGCGCGGCGACCGCCTTCGCGAGCTGGGCGCGACCCATGTCCTCGACCGCTCCGGCGCGGGGGACGGCCCGGCGGGTTACGACGTCATCGTCGACATCGTGTCCGGTGTGGACATGCCTTCCTTCTTCGACCGGCTGAATCCGAACGGCCGCATGGTCGTCGTCGGCGTGGTCGCGGGCATGCCACCGGCGGACTTCGGCGCGAAGCTGATGGCGACCTTCCGGAAGTCCCTGTCGTTCGCGGCCTTCAGCGCGGACTCGATCCCCGAGCCGGATCGGCGGAAGGCTAGTGCGGAGCAGTTCGCCGCGGCGACTCGCGGCGAACTGCGTTCGGTGGTGCACGAGCTGCTACCGCTGGAGAAAGCCGTTCTGGCGCACCGGAAGATGGACGACGGCGAAGTGTTCGGCAGGATAGTGCTGACGCCGTAGACAGGTCCTATGTGGAGCACCATGTCACCCGGTCAGTGCAAGTTTCCCCATTGCGTGCGCCCTCGCACTAGGCTGCCGACTCGTGCCCGATCCGATGCCCGAGGAACCCGGTTTCACTGCGGTCGGCCTACGGCCGCTCTCCGACGGCGAGGGCACCGGCGCCTACTGCGTGAACGACGCCGGGACGATCGTGGGCGAGTCCGGTTCGCGGCCGGTGCGCTGGGACCGGGACGGACGCCCCACGCCGCTGCCGGTCCTCGACGGCTGTTCCGGCGGCAGCGCGGTCAGCGTCAACCCGGCGGGGGTCATCGTGGGCGCGCTCTACGTCGGCGAGCACCTCCTGCCCGTGTGCTGGCGGCCCGACGGCCGGGTGCGCGCGCTCGAACTCCCCGACGGCGTGGTCTCCGGCTCGGCATGCCGGGTGAACGAACGCGGGTCGATACTGGGGAACGCGATGTGGCCGGGCTACCGGTGGCGGGCGCTGCGCTGGGAACCCGGCGGCGAGGCCGTGGAACTCGGCACCCTGCCCGGCGACGGCGAGACCCAGGGTCACGACCTGAACGGGCTGGACGAGGTCGTCGGATCGGCCAAGAACGGTACGGGCACCCGGACCGCGGTGCGCTGGACGTCGTCGGGGAAGATCAGCACACTTCCCCCGCCCCGCCGCGCGACGGCGTGCGGTATCACCGACTCCGGTGCCATCGTCGGCGACGGGGTCGTGTGGCACCGCGACGGGGGCACCGTCCTGCTGACCGGTGAACCGGAGTTCTCCGCGGGACAGGTCGTCCGGATCACCCGGCGCGGTGTCGCGATCGGCTGGGGTGTGACGCCGGACCGGCGCGGCACCTGCGCGCGCTGGGATCGCGACGGACGGCCCACCGTGCTCCGGCCCCTGCCCTCGGACATCGCCAGTACGTGCTTCGACATCGACGACGCCGGGACCGTCGTCGGCGAGTCCGTGAGTGAGGGAACGGCGCGGCCGGTCCGCTGGGACGCGGACGCGAGGCCGTTCCCGCTCCCGTCGCCTCGCGGTCTCACCGCGATCGTGGCCCAGCACATCAACGCGAGCGGCACCGTCATCATCGGCTACGGCCTCGCCGCGGACAGCTCCACCTACCGCGGGATCGCCTGGCGCCGTTCGTGAGCACGGCAAAGGGATTGAACCCGCTCGTCCGGGGTATGCCCTGAGCATGGAAGTCGACGCCGTGGTGGTCGGATCGGGACCGAACGGCCTGGTCGCGGCCAACTTGCTGGCCGACGCGGGCTGGGAGACCCTGGTCATCGAGGCCACGCCGAAGCCCGGTGGCGCGGTACGGACCGAGGAGCTCACCGCTCCGGGGTTCCGTAACGACGTCTACAGCGCTTTCTACCCGCTCGGCGCAGCGTCGCCGGTGCTCGCCGGGCTGGATCTCGAGGACCACGGCCTGCGGTGGCGGCACGCCCCGGCGGTATTGGCGCATGTGCTGCCCGACGACCGGTATGTCCTGCAGTCCCGCGACCTCGACCGCACCGCCCGCTCCGTCGCGGGGTTCGACGAACGGGACGCGGACAACCTGCGGTCCGAACACGCGAACTGGCGGCGTCTGCGCGAACCACTGCTGGACGCGATCGTCCGCCCCTTTCCGCCGGTGCGGTCGGGGGCACGGCTGGTCAAGACGCTCGGCACCGCGGAATCGCTCCGGCTGGCGAGGATGCTGACACTGACCGCCCGCGGCCTCGGCAAGGAGAAATTCGACGGCGAAGGCGCCCGCCTGCTGCTCGCGGGCAACGCCATGCACACCGACCTCGGCCCGGACCAGGCCGGGAGCGGCGTCTTCGGTTGGCTGCTGACCATGCTCGGTCAGGACGTCGGTTTCCCGGTCCCGGAAGGCGGGGCAGGCCGTCTGACCGACGCGCTGGTGAAACGCCTGTCCGTCAAGGGCGGGGAGATCGTCTGCGGCACGCCGGTCACCGAAGTGACGCTCTCGGGCGGCCGGGCGGTGGGTGTCCGGGACGCGGACGGCGGATCGGTCCGTGCCCGCCGGGCCGTGCTCGCCGACGTCCCCGCGCCGGTGCTGTACAGGGATCTGGTCGGCGACGAGCACCTTCCCGCGCGGCTGGTGTCCGATCTGGACCGTTTCGTCTGGGACGACGCCACGATCAAGGTGGACTGGGCGCTGTCGTCGCCCATCCCGTGGAACGCCGCCGAGGTCGGCGAGGCGGGGACCGTCCACATCGGAGCGGACCTCGACGGCCTCGCCGGGATCGCCAACGATCTCGCCTGCGGGCGGGTGCCCCGTGATCTCTTCCTGTTGCTCGGGCAGATGACCACCGCCGACCCGACCCGCTCCCCCGCCGGTACCGAATCCGCCTGGGCCTACACCCATGTGCCGAGGGGCGAAACCTGGACCGCTTCCCGGTTGCGCCGCCACGCGGACCGGATGGAAGAGGTCCTGGAGAGGCACGCGCCCGGTTTCCGCGGCCTGATCGCCGGCCGCGCGATCGCCGGGCCGGCCGAACTGCAGGAAGGGAACCACAGCCTGGTGGAAGGTTCGATCAACGCCGGAACCGCGGCCATCCAGCAACAGCTCTTCTTCCGGCCCGTCCCCGGTCTCGGCCGGGCCGACACCCCGATCGACCGGCTCTTCCTGGCCTCCGCGTCGGCGCATCCCGGCGGCGCGGTGCACGGCGCGCCCGGATCGAACGCCGCCAGGGCAGCCCTCGCCCGTGACGGCTGGGCCGGTTCCGTCTACCGCGCGACGGTGCGTGCCGCGCACCGCGCCGTCTACCGATGAGGACTCCGCGGATGAAGATCGTCGTCACCGGTGCGAGCGGGAACATCGGGACCGCCTTGCTCCGGGTACTGGCCGGGGAAGACCACGAGGTGGTCGGCGTGGCGCGCCGACGCCCCGATACGGCCGCCGCACCTTATTCGTCGGCCCGCTGGGTCCAGCAGGACGTCGGCGCGAACGACGCCTGGCCGGAGCTGACCGGAACCTTCACCGGGGCGGACGCGGTGGTGCACCTCGCCTGGGCGATCCACCCGCGCGCCGACGACCCGGCGATGCTCCGGACCAACATGGCGGGCAGTGCGAACGTCCTGCGCGCGGCCGCCGACGCCGGAGTGGAGCATGTCGTGTGCGCGTCGTCGGTCGCCGCCTACACCCCGGCGAACCGCTGGGACGAGGTGGACGAAGGATGGCCCTGCGGCGGATTGGCCGACAGCGCCTACAGCGCGGGAAAAGCGGCTTTCGAGTCCAAATTGGACGAGTTCTGCCGTGATCACCCCGGGATCCGGGTGGCGCGGATCCGTCCGTGCGGTGTCGTCCAGCCGGACGCGGCGGCCGAGTTCTCCGGTTGGCTGCTCAGCCCGCTGGCGCCGCCGCTGCCACTCGGTCGCAAGTGGCTGCCGGTGCCGTTGTGGCCGGGACTGCGGATGCAGGTGGTGCATTCCGACGATGTGGCACGAGCGATCCTGGCGATCCTCGACCGCCGCGCGACCGGTGCGTTCAACCTCGCCGGTGACTCCGTTCTCAAGAGCCGCGACCTCGCGGCGCTGGCAGGTGGGATCCGGATACCCGTACCGCTGAGGCTGCTGACCGGACTGGCCTGGCCGAGCTGGCGGCTCGGCCTGCAACCCCTGCATCCATCCTGGTTGCGACTCGCCGATCGAGCGTCACTTGTGGACACTCGCCGCGCACGGGAGGAACTCGGCTGGCGACCGCGGCACGACGCGGCGTCCACGATCACCGACCTCCTCGCCGCCATCCGAGCCGGGCGACGGGGCGACAGCCGTCCCCTCGACCCGCCTCGCGACCGGGTACGGCTCGGACGGCCGAGCCATCAGGATCAGTCCACCGGTCGTTGAGCCGGAAGTCCAGGTGTCGCGGCCTCTCGCTAGGCGGCTTCGCGGCCCTTCGCGAGATCCGCGAGACGTCGCAGGGATTCGCGGTTCCGCGGGATCAGAAAGAGCGCCTGCGCGGCCTCCGGCAGCAGGCGGCCCGGTCCGCGGATGGCTTGCTCGGACATCAGGATCTCCGTGGTCGCCGACTCGGTTTCCCACAGCTCCAACCGGATCCGGGCGGTACCGAAAGGCCAGGCGCGCGCCTCGAGTTCGAGTAGCCGTGGCGGGTCGACGGCGTGCACCTTGGTGACGTCGTTGAGCAGCAGGGGCCACGACCCGACACAGTGGTGGATCCGCGTTCCCCGCGCCGGCCACCCCTTGTCCACATCGCGGATATGGGAGGCCCCCACCACCCACGCGGCGTAGGTCCAGCCGTCGGCGAGCACTTCGAACACGCGCTCGGGAGAAGTGTCTACCGTCATCTTCACGTCGACCATGAACCCCTCCACCCTGGATACCGGCCAGCCCGTTCCGGCTCGCCTCACCCGAGGCGAATACCCCGGGGTGCCGAGGGCAAACCCGCGCGGCGGAGTGTTCGTCGACCGTCCAAGACCCAGTTGCCACCACGTTGAGAGGCTGCGCCTATCAGCCTGTCCCGCGGTCATCCCCTGGTCGGATCTCACCGAGCCGGTACGACTGTGGGGCGAGCGGCGTTTTGAGCCCGCGGTCCGATTCGCCGATCGTACCGCCGGGCCAGCATTCACATCATGATCGAGCTCAGGGAATTGACCAAGCGCTACGGCCGGACGGTCGCCGTGGACCACCTGTCCTTCCGGGTCGAACCCGGGTACGTGACCGGTTTCCTCGGCCCCAACGGGGCGGGCAAGTCCACCACGATGCGTGCCGTCCTCGGCCTGGACACCCCGACCTCCGGCGACGCGCTGATCAACGGACAGCACTACGCCGGCATCGATCGACCGCTGCACCAGGTGGGCGCGCTACTCGACGCGTCCGCCGTCCACGGCGGGCGCAGCGCCTTCAACCACCTGTACTGCCTGGCCCGCAGCAACGGTATCGGCAAGACTCGTGTGCGCGCGGTGCTGGACCGGGTCGGCCTCACCACCGTGGCGGGCAAACGGATCGGCGGCTTCTCCCTCGGCATGAAACAACGGCTCGGGATCGCCACCGCCCTGCTCGGTGATCCCGGGATCCTCCTGTTCGACGAACCGGTCAACGGCCTCGACCCCGAAGGCATCCGCTGGATCCGCGACCTCATGCGCACGCTGGCGGCCGAAGGCAGGACCGTCCTCGTCTCCAGCCACCTCATGAGCGAAATGGAACTCACCGCCGACCACATCGTGGTCATCGGGCGGGGCAAGCTGATCGCGGAGGCCACGATCCTCGAACTCGCCGAACGGTTCCAGCGCGACGTACTGGTCCGCACGCCGAACGACGCCGAACTGATCCGCCTGCTGCGGTCGGCCGGCGCCACGGTCACCCGCAGGCCCGACGGAAGCCTCACCGCACAAGGCCTCGATGCCGCGGCCATCGGTGACATCGCCGCGCGGCACCGCATCGCCGTGCACGAGCTCACCCCACGCAGCGACTCCCTCGAAGACGCCTACCTCAAGCTCACCGACGACAGCACCGAATACCGCGCGGAAAGGGCGAACTCATGATCGACGTCATCGCTTCGGAAACCATCAAGGCGAGGTCGGTCCGCTCGACTCGCACCCTGCTCGCCTTCTCCGCGGCGGCCGTCCTCGTCGGCGGCCTGATGGCCCTGATCTCCGCCGGCGCCTGGGACGCGGCCACCCCGGACGAACGCTCCCATTTCGGCGGCCTCGGTGACGGAACCTCCGTCCTCACCGTCGTACAGCTGTGCCTGATGACTTTCGGCATCCTCACCGCGACGTCCGAGTACTCCACCGGGATGATCCGCACCAGCCTGGTCGCGGTCCCCGTGCGGCGGAAACTCCTGCTGGCCAAAGTCGCGGTCGTCGCCGCGATCAGCCTGATCGCGGGCGAAGTGGTCGCCGTGGCGACCTTCTTCGTGAGCAGGCTGGTGATCGGCGACCGGCCGATCGGGTCACTGACCACCGTCGGAACCGGCCTCCCGGTGGTCTTGGCCGAGGGCCTGCTCATGACGGTGATCGCCCTGATCGCGCTCGGCCTCGCCACGATGATCAAATCCACCGCCGGAACGCTGGTCACCATGGCGGTCCTGCTCTTCGCCCTCCCGATGGCGCCGCAGATGCTGCTGCCCGCGCCCTGGAACGGCCGGATCGCCGCGGTCCTGCCCTCGGAGCTGGCAGGTCAGCTCAGCGGCGCGGCGACCGAAACCCACCTGTCCCCGCTCGGCGCACTCGTCGCGATGGCCGTGTGGGCGACAGCGGCGACCTACGCCGGACTGGCCGCCATCGGCAGGCGAGACGCCTGAATCGGCCGGACCCATTCACGTGCTGTCCGGGCGCTCCGGCTCGGTCGCCGAGGTGATCGGCGAGCCGGGACCGCGCGACGTGCCGGCGGCTTCGTTCGGCACCGGCTTCCTGCCGCCCCTGGTGCTCGGACTCGTCGCCTGGGTCAGTCGCGCCAACGGTTGTTGAGGAAGGCGTCGTCCTCGTCGTCCGCCGGTGCCGGGCGAGCGCGGGGAGCACGCCGAGGGGTGTCCCGCCCCGTGCGGGCGGGCGGCTCCGAAGCGAACGGAGCCGCCGCACCCGCGTCGTCGAAGGCCGGGGCCTCGTCGAACGCCGACGCGTTCCCCGGCTGCGCGTGCGACCGATCGGTGCTCCAACCGGACTTCGTCTTGCGCTGCCCCAGTTCCCGCCGGTGCTCGACATAACGCTGGGCGGTCTGGACCTGCTTGGTCATGAACTCCTGCGAGCTGGCCTTGATCTCGTCGGCGCGCTGATCCCGCAGTACCCGGCGCTCCGCCTGCTCGCGGACGAGACCGTCCAGGGTCGCCTTCATGGCGGCGGTGTCATCGGCGCTCATCTGTTCTCCCCTGCCCCGGCTCACCGCTTGCGGGTGGCCGACTGATCCTCATCGTCCAGCAACGAACCGGTGATCCGGCCGGTGGGTTCGTTGATCTGGTCGAACACCTCGCCCTCGATCCGGTACGCGCGGTTGGTCCGTTCCTGATCTCCGCCGCCCTGACCGCCCGCTCCGCCCGCACCCATGCCGCCCATCGGCGGCATGGCGCCGCCGCCGAACGACTGGCCTGCCGGGCCGCCCATCGGAGCGGACGGAGCACCCGACGCCACGGGTTGCGGCTGATGTGTCCCACCCCCGCCGGTGTGCACGCCTTCGGTCAGCGACTGGCCCGTCGCGGGGCTCGCGGTTTCGAAGGGCATCGACGGCGCCGAAGCACCACCGCCGCCGAAACCACCGCCACCACCGGAACCGCCACCGCTGATGTCACCGGCACGGATCCCGTCGGGGACGGTTCCGCCGCCACCGTGGTGCGGGGTGAACCCCGTCTTGGACTCGGGCTGCACCGTCCCGGTGACGGGAGTCGCCGGGTGCGACGCCTTGTCCGTGGAGGGCTTGTCCTCCCCGAGGGTGTACGTGGTCGGCTTGCCGGTGCCGTCGTCGACGGTGACGACCGTCGGCCCGGACGGACCATCGGGACGCTCGGCGGTGATCTTCACATCGCCGTCCTGGATGTGGATCTTGCCGTCCGGTCCCGGACGGTGGACACCGTCCTTGTCCGGCTTCCCGTCGTCCGAATCGGGTGTGGAGCCCAGCTTGGACTCGTCACCGTCACCGGTCCAGTCGAGCTTGAAGTCCTTGGCGGGTCCGGAACCGTCCCCGATCTTGATCTCCATCTCGCCGTCTTTGTCCGGCTCGGTCATCTCGAAGGTCTTGTCGCCTTGCTTGACCTTGAGAGTCTCGCGTTCGCCGTCCTCGGCCTTGTCGCCGTCTTCACCGGGTTTGTCACCGGTCAGCTTGTCACCGTCTTCGCCGGGCAGCTCGTCGCCGAGCTTGTCCAAGGCTTCGGAGGCCTTCTTCTTCGCCTCCTCGGCGGCCTTCTCGTCGGAGCCCTTGGAGTCGGAGTCCTTGGCGTCGGAGTCACCCATGCCGCCGGGGGCGTCGCCCAGCTTGTTCAGCGCCTTGGACGCCTGCTTCTTCGCCTCTTCGCCGGCCTTCTCGGCCGCTGCCTTGGCTTCGGCCGCGGCGTCCGTGTTGCCCCCACCACCGGGACCGCCGCCGGTGCCGCCACCCGGTCCTGAACCGCCCGGGCCGGAGCCACCGGAACCACCGAGGTCGGTACCCGTCGGGCCGTCGCCCAGCTTGCCCAGCGCCTCCGAAGCCTGCTTCTTGGCGTTCTCGGCCGCCGCCGCGGCTTGTTTCTTCGCCTCTTCGGCCGCGGCCTTCTGCTCGTCGCCGTTCGACGGCGGCGGGGCCGAGCCCGAAGGTGACGTCTGGTCCTTGTTCGCGTCCGGTCCACCACCGGGGCCGCCCGGCGATCCGGATCCGCCCTCGGGAATGTTCACGTCCGGGACCGGCGGGGGCTTGACCTGCCCTGCCGGGCCGGTGCCGCCGCCCGGACCGGAACCACCGGTTCCTTGGCCACCGCCGGGACCGCCGCCGGAGCTACCCTCTGGGCCGCCGCCCGGTCCACCGCCGGTGCCTCCGGTGAAGTCCGGGCCGTTGCCCGGACCACCCCCGGGTCCACCGCCAGGTCCGCCGCCGGGACCACCCGTTCCTTGGCCACCGCCGGGGCCACCTCCAGGACCGCCGCCGGGACCACCCTGACCACCGGTGAAGTCCGGGCCCTGACCGCCGCCGGGGCCGCCGCCCGTGCCGCCGGGTCCGCCCGCGCCACCCTTGCCGTCGGTGCCGCCCTTGTCACCCGCGCCTTCGAACTCGTTCTTGACCTTGCCCATCACCTTGTCGAGTTCGTCGTAGGCCTGGTCGACGAAATCCTTGGTTTCCTTGCAGGACTTGGCGAAGCCCTCGTAGATGATGGTCCACATCTCGGGGATGAACTGTTTCTGGATCCACTGCTTGGCGAGGTTCTGGCCCGCCTTCTTGAACTCGTCGTCGTCGCAGCAGCCGTCGTTGTTCAACTGCTGGACGAGGTTGGAGCCGAAGTTGACGTCCATCCAGCCCGCGATCGCGCCGAGGTCCTCCTTGCCGCTCTTCTCACCGGCGGCGATGGCGATGACCTTCTGCGCCATCGGGAAGTCCGCTTTGCCGACGATCTCCTTGTAGAGATCGATGACCGTGTCGGCCTTGCCCTTGCACAGTTTGAACACCGTGGCGGTGGTGTGCAGCGTCGCTTCGCTCGCGTTGTTCAGTGTCTGGGAGAGTTTCTTGGCCTTGGGGAGGATCTTCTCGTTGTAGTTGTCCGACGAGGCGTCCGCGGCCTTCCCGGTCCAGGTCCCGTAAAGGGTGTTCAGCTGGGAACCGGTGTCCTGGATGGCCTTGTCGACGGTCTTCGAGCCGGTCTTGAAGTGGGCGGCGTCGTCGACGAAGTTCTTGAAGCTGATGCCGCGCTGCTCGTCGAACGGCTTCTTGATGTCCTTCTCGAAGTCGAGCGCACGGGTGTTGCCCCGGCAGTCTTCCGGGAGCTTCGCCAGCAGCGAGCCGAAGGTCTGGAAGACCTTGAGCGCGGGCGCGGCGGCGTCGAAGATCTCGTCCGACGTCTTGGTCCCGGCACCCTCCGCGGTGGGTTCCTTGGTGCCGTCGAGTTTCTTGTTGCCTTCGTCGACGGCCTTCGTTTCTTCCTTGCGGTTGAAGCTGGCCTGATCGCCCGCGCCCTTCGCGTCCTTGTAGACCTTGTCGACGTCGTCGTCGTAAGGCAGGAACGGAAGGGCGTTGTAGGACGCCGCGTACTTCTCGGCTTCCTTGCGCTTCTGCTTGATCTCCTCCGGCTCCTGGTCCGCCGTCCACGGCGGAGGCGCCGGATGCGTCCGCATCCACGAGCCGATGAGTTTGGTCTTCTGCTCGGCCGGAACAGCCGGGTCGTCGAGGACGGCCTTGACGTCGGTCCAGGTGGTTTTGGTGGCCACTAGCGCATCCCCGTCTTGGTGATCTTGTTCTTCTGCTCGTCCTCGTTGGTGCCGTACGCGGTGCCCGCGGTGGCGAGGTTCGTGCCGAACGAGCCGAGTGTGCTGCTGTAACCCTGGACCGACGCCCACAACGCCGCCACCCCATCGGTGTACTTCTTCGCGTGGTCGCCGTGCGCCTGGCCGAAACCGGCCGCGTTCACCGGTGTGCTCGACAGATCCGGGTTGTCTTCGAGCAACTGCTCCGTCAGCTTTCCGATGTTCTTCGACGCCGATGAAAGCGCATCGGTCGCCGCGGTGAAGCCCCCGCTCATTCTTTTCAGCGCCTTTCGTCGGATCCGTCGGCTTTACCGCCGAGTGCCTCTGCGAGCACTTCGGCCACCGACCCGATGTCGGTGAACCGGTCCAGCTGGTCCAGATCAATCCTCACGTCGTGGTAGATCTCCAGCGCCGACAGGAGTTTTATCCGTCCCTTGGAGTCGATACCCAGCTCTTCGAGCGGCGCGTCGGACTCGATTTCGGCGGGATCAAGCCGAAAAGTCTCACTGACGACCTTCACGACCTCCGCGCGGTGATCACCCACGGGGCCGACTATAACGCGCCTTCGCCGCGGCTCGCGCGACCTTGCCACTGGAAGTGCGCGGAAGCTCACCGGAGGGAACCAGCCGTACCGATCGCAACGTCAGATCATGTTCCCTTGAAACAGCGCGCAGTACCACTCTCGTCACTTCTCTGACATCAGCTTCGGCGTTCTTTTCCCATTCGGCCACCAGCATGGCCCCTTCTCCCCTTTCGTCGGTGACACCGAATGCGGCGACACGGTCGCGGCGGATCGCCGGATGCGCTTCCCCCGCCACCGCTTCGATGTCCTGCGGGTGGAAGTTGCGGCCGTCGATGACGATGAGGTCCTTGAGCCTCCCGGTGATGTAGAGGTCGCCGCGGTGGAACACACCGAGGTCACCGGTGCGCAGCCAGCCGCCGACGCCGTCGAGTTCGCCCCCGAACGCCGTGGCGTCGCCGCGGCCCCAGTACCCCGCCGCGACGTTCGGCCCGTGGATCCAGATCTCCCCGGCCAGGCCGTCGGGCTGCGCCACCCCGTCGCGGACGATCCGGACCCGCTGTCCGAGCGGACGGCCGACAGAGACGAGTTCCTGGCCGTCCGGCACCTCGATCGCCCGGCCCTGCGCGAGGGCCTCCCTGTCGAACACCGCCCCTCGCGGTCCCTCGGCGCCCGCGCTCGCGACGTACACGGTGGCCTCGGCCAGGCCGTAGGACGGGCGGTGGGCTTCGGCCCGGAATCCGCGCGGGCCGAAGGCCTCCAGGAAACGCTCGACCGTGCGCGCCCGAACCGGCTCGGCGCCGTTGAGCGCGATCCGGACATCGGAAAGATCGAGTTCGTCCCCCGCCTCTTCGGCGGCTTCGACGGCCAGGTCGAACGCGAAGTTCGGCGCGGCGGTGAACACGGCCGGGTGATCGGCGAGCTGACGCAGCCATCTCGCGGGACGGTGCACGAACTCGGCGGGCGACATGAACACCGATCGTGCCCCCGCGTGGACCGGCAGGCACAGAAGCTGGATCAGGCCCATGTCGTGGAAGAACGGGATCCAGCCGGCACAGGTCGTGCCCTCGTCGACGGCGTAGGCCCGGCTCGCCTGCCAGCAGGCGGCGGCGACCGCCCTATGCGGGATGACGGCACCGGCGGGCTCTCGTGTCGACCCGGACGTGTACTGCAGATACGCGGGGCTTTCCGGCGCGACGGGGAGCGGATCGGCACCCGGCCCGGAGAGTTCGTCGACCACGATCAGGTGGTCCGGCGTGCCGGCTTCGCACACCTTCGCGGCGGCGGACGAAGAGGTCAGCCAAACCCGTGCGCCGCAGTCCGCCAGCACACCGGCGAGCCTGCCGCGCTGAGACGGACTGCCCGGTGCCATCAACGGCACGGCCACCAGGCCGGCGGCGAGTGCCCCGAAGAACGCCAAGGGGTAATTCAGGTCCTGGCCGGTGAGCACAGCGGCGCGATCACCCGGCCGTGTGACCAGGCGCAGTGCCCCCGCGACCACACGCACCCGGGAGACGAATTCCGTCCAGGTGACCGTGTTGTCCACGCCGGCACTGTGGTCTTGATGCGTGAACAGCGGGCGCGGGTCCGCCTCGCGGGCGAACAACCGCTCGACGATCGAGGTGCGCAGCACCTGCTCCGGCACATCCTCCGGCGACGCGGTCATATCCGGCAACGTACTGGAACCGCCGCGAGGGCGCTCGGAGGGCCCGAGACCCGAGCACCTGATTGTCCTAAGTAGACGATGGCGGGCGCGGCTCCGAGGTGATCGGAACCGTTCGATCCGACGGCGTTCGCTCTTGTGAATTCCGGACAGAAGACCGGACATTCCTCGCCCTTTCCCAGACCTCGGCCGCACACTCGGCGGGCAGTGTGTTTCTTTCCCCCGGCCTTGGAGGAGTAACCATGCGTCGAAGAATCGCCCTGGCACTCGGCGGCGCCGCCGTCCTGACCGCGAGTCTCACTTCCGCCGCCCTCGCCCCGGTCGCGCAGGCTTCACCCGGTCTGATCGCCGCCATGCAGCGGGACCTGGGGCTCACCGCCGCGCAGGCCTCGGCCCGGCTCACCCAGGAAATGACCGCCTCGCGTGTGCTGCCCGCCGCCCGGCAGGCCGCCGGTGCGGCGTTCGGCGGCGCCTGGTTCGATCCGGCGCGCGGCGAACTCGTCGTAGGGGTGACCGATCCCGCGGCGGCCTCCGCCGTCCGGCGGGCCGGCGCCGAACCCACCGCGGTCGCGGTCAGCGCGGCCGAGCTCGACGCGGCCAAGGCCGAAATCGACTTGTCGGCCAAGACCCGGCCCGCCCCCGCCGCCGTCAGCGGCTGGCGCGCCGATCCGCGCAGCGGCAGCGTCGTGGTCGCGGTGCGACCGGGCGCGCACGGTTCCGACGTCGACGACTTCCTTGCCCGGGCAAGGAAATCCGGCCCGGTCACAGTGGTCTCCGCACCCAAGGCCGAACCGTTCGCGGCGGGCACCGTCGGCGGCGACCCGTATTACATCAACGGGAACACCCGCTGCTCGATCGGGTTCTCCGTCCACGGTGGATTCGTCAGCGCCGGCCACTGCGGCGGCACCGGCAGCTCGGTCGTCGGCTGGGACGGCTCGGCGATGGGCAGCTTCGCCGGTTCTTCCTTCCCCGGCAACGACTACGCGTTCATCCGGATCGGCAACGGCTGGTGGACCGCGCCGGTCGTCCTCGGCTGGGGCACCGTGAGCGACGCGCTCGTCCGCGGCTCGTGGGTCGCGCCGGTCGGCACCTCGGTGTGCCGGTCCGGTTCGACGACGCACTGGCACTGCGGCACCGTGCTGGGGCACAACGAGACGGTCAACTACTCGCAGGGCGCGGTCCACCAGATGACCCGCACCAACGTCTGCGCGGAACCCGGCGACTCCGGCGGCTCCTTCATCACCGGCGACCAGGCGCAGGGAGTCACCTCCGGTGGCTGGGGCAACTGTGGTTCCGGCGGCGAGACCTGGTTCCAGCCGGTGAACGAGATCCTGCAGACCTACGGCCTGTCACTCGTCACCGCCTGACGACGGTCGTGAGTGGCGGAAAGTGGTGGGGCTCGTGAGTGGTAAGGACGGTTAGAACCGTCCTTACCACTCACGACCGGCTGAACCGATGCCTTACGTGCCCCGCTGGGCACCCGATCGCGGAAGCCACGCTGTCAGGCGGGACGGCGCAGGTCCAGATGGTCGTGAGTGGCGTTTCGGGTTCTGACCCGAAACGCCACTCACGACCACCCGCTCTCCGATCGTGTCGTCCCTTCGCGGCCGACGCGGAGCCGCGGCGAGAGCGCCGGCGGCAAGTCCACTTCGAGTCCCATGATCGTCGCGGTCGGCCTGCGGCGGAGCCACCGGCCCGTGGTCGTGACGTCGATCAACTCACCGGTGAAAGCCTTGCGCTGCGCCGGTGTCACCGCGTTCCAGCGCATCTTGAACGCCGGACGGACAGGCGCGATGAAGGGCCTGACCGGCTCGTGGGCGCGGGCGAACACGGCCTCGAAGTTCCGGTCCGGCACATAACCCAGTTCCAGGTCGATCAGCGGTTCCGGTCCTCCGGCCCGGTGGTGGCACCGCGCGAGGATCCGCGCGATCTCGTCCACCGCGAGCCGCACGGCACCGGGGACCTGAGCCTGCCAGCAGCCGAGGAACGGCGCGTTGAGCGACCGCGCTGTGAGCTCGTCCGGCAGCACGATCACCGCCCGGACGGCGAGTCCGGTGAGCTCCACGTGAAGCCGCGTCCATCTGCTGTCGGTGTCGAGGAAGAACCGTGGCGGCGGTATCGAAGTGACGGCACCGAGCCGCATCCGCTCCTTCACCGCGACGAACGGATGGTCCGACGGTTCGGTATCCGTGGCGTGGTGGCCGTTCCGGCCGTCGGGCAGGACGAACACGAATTCGAGTCGATCGCCGATGAGCTTCAACCCCGCCGGGAACAACGAGCCGAGACCGCCCATGAGCGCCGAGCCGGCGACGAGTGCATGGTGACTGGACGCGCCTCCGGTCATCGCCGGCTTCCTCCGTTCGTCTTCAGACCTGCAACTCCGCCTCGATGCGCTTGAGGTAGTGCCGGGCCAGCGCGAGATTCGCCTGATCCCGGTCCAGCACCAGGTACAGGAACAGGGAACTCCTGGCGCTCATGGAATCCAGCAACCGGATCAAATGGTACTGGCGGTGCAACGTGATGAGGATGTCCTCGATGCTGTCGTTGAGCGCGAGCGCGGACATGACCCGCATCTTCGATCTGACGACATCGGTGTTCCCCGCCGCCGCGACTTCCAGGTTGAGCCAATCACCGCCCCCGCTGGTGCCGAGCGACATCCCGCTCTCGTAATCGACCAGCGCGACACCGACGGCTCCGGCGATCGACATGGATTCCTTCAGCGCGTTTTCGATATTCATCGAACTCACTTTCTTCGTTTGACGGCTAAGCGGCCAGTATCGAGCTGATCCGGTCGATGACCGGGCGGCATTCGAAAAGAAGGCGTCCGACATTCAGCTGACGGTCTCCCATGATGACCATGAGCGCCATCCGGTCAATGGCGTAAACGGCCATGTAACCGTCACTGCTGAACACCACGGTCTGCCGCAGCTTTCCTTTGCCGGTAACCTCGGCCGCCTGCCGCGCAATCCCGAGGTTCGCTGCGGCGAGCGCGGAGACCTCCGCGGGGTCGATGTTCTTCGCCGCGTCGGCGACTATCGGTATTCCGTCGACCGCGGCTATCACCGTGTCGGTCACTCCGGTGACGTTGTCCCGCAGCGTCCGCAGTTCGGCGATCAGTGCGTCGAAATCCACTACTCATACTCTCTGTTTCCGAAGGCCCATCTCTGAATACGGGACGAGGCAATGATCATTTGATGAGGTTTCTCGACCGCGAAGGACCGTACCACCGACATTAGCCGACGCCTATGCGTCTCTCCGGTCCGGTACGCGTATCACGCGATCGGCCCAAACACTTTCCGTGTACGCACCAGGTCGCCGGGACATCCACCTCACCGCCACCTGAAACCGGTGTGGTGCGCGATTTCCCGACGCCCCCGGGACTCGCCGAACCGCGATAACGCGCGAACTTCAGTTGACAGAACTGCGACGTTCAAGGAAAACGGTGTCGCACCATACGCCGTCGTGCTCGAAGATGCGTTCGCGGATGCCGACCGTGCGCTAGCCGGCGCTGCGATGCAAGGCGATTCCGGCGGCGGCGAGGCGGACCAGCTCTCCGCCCGAGGCGCTCTCGGCCTGCGCGCCCAAGCGGCGGTGGAGTCGGGGCGGATCACCGTCGTGACAGGGTTCCGCACCGAGACCGTCGGACGCGACGGAGACGGGCGGTTGACCCTGATCTCGTCCGCCGGACAGCGGCTCGACGACGTCGGCGAAGTGGTGACACTGTCCGGCTTCCGCCACGACCTGACGAACCGTCTACCCGCACGGCGCGAAGGAACTCACCCACCCGGAGAAGAACTTGTTTCTGGCGGGCATGAAAAGCTACGGCCGGGCACCGACGTTTCCGGCCATGACCGGTTACGAACAGGTCCGCAGCATCGCCGCGGAGCTCGCAGGAGACCGCGAAGCGGCCGACGAGTCGAGCTTCGGATGGCCGAAACCGGCGTATGCGGTGGCGCGGGGCTGTTCGACGAACCTGGAGCCGGTACACCGAATCTCTCGAAATGTTGCTCCGCTCGCCGGCCGGCCCGTACAAGGCGGCGCTGGGTTCGGCGAGATGGTCCGGAACAGCGCGCGGTACCAGGACAAGGGCCGCTGGATCGCACCTGACCGGCGCGATGCCGGTCGACGTCGGAGTCACTCAGCCGGGCACCGTGTTTGCGCTTCGAATTCGACGAGGTCCTGAAGAACGACGTCGTCACCACCATGCTCGAGTTCAGCCGTCCTTACGCCCTGATGCACGTGGTCACGCCGCACCACCACAGCGCCGCCGAAGGGATGCCCCCGGCGCAGGTTCTGCAGACCTACATCGACGCGATCCCTTCCGGTTCCTACGTGGTGTTCTCGCATTTCTCCGACCCCGGAGGACGAGAACAGCCTCATCGCCCACCGTGTGCAGGCGATCCTGAACCAGAGCATCAGCCGGGGCTTTTCCGCACCCGGTGCGAAATCGAGGAAATGCTCGACGGCCTCGAACTCATGGACCCCGGCATCGTCGCCGCTGTGGGACGCAAAACCTGAACAACACCTTCAGTTGCGGATGATCCTCCGCTCCGTGGCGACGGCCACCGCACCGGCACGGCTGTCGACGCCGAGTTTGTCGTAGATGTGGACCAGGTGCGTCTTCACCGTGGCTTCGGAAATGAACAGGCGCGCGGCGATCTGCCGGTTGATCAACCCTTCCGCCACCAACTGCACTATCTCGGTCTCACGAGGGCTCAGCGCGGGTGCCGGGGCCCGCATATGTCCGAAGAGCCGGGCCGCGACCTGAGGTGCCATCGCGGTCTCGCCGCGTGCGGCGGCGTGGATGCCCCGGAAGAGATCCTCGGGCGGTCCCGCCTTGAGCAGGTAGCCGGTGGCGCCGGCGGCCACCGCCCTGGTGATGTCCAGTTCGGCGTCGTAGGTGGTGAGCACCAGCACCTTCGGCGGATCCGGCAGAGCGGTCAGGCGTTCGGTGGCGTTCACACCGTCCGGGCCGTCGCCGAGCTGCAGGTCCATCAGCACGACGTCCGGCTTCTTGGCGGTGGCGAACAGCACGGCTTCGTCGGCGCCGGCGCATTCGCCGATCACCTCGAAGTCGGGTTCCCCGGCCAGCAGCGCGGCGATTCCCGCCCGCACCACCGGATGATCGTCGACGATCAGCACCCGGATGGTCATCGAACCTCCCTGGTGGGCACGGCGACGGCGAGCGCGGTGCCCTCACCCGGCGCGCTCTCGACGACCATCTCACCACCGAGTTCGGCGAGCCGCTCGGTGATCATCCGCAGCCCGTTTCCCCGGTCGCCGCTCTCGCGAGCCGAAGCCGGATCGAAGCCGACACCGTCGTCGCGGATGTCGAGGACGACCTTGTCCGCCAGGTAGGTCAGCGTGATGGCGGCTTTCGTCGCTCTGGCGTGCTCACTGACGTTCGCCAACGCTCCCTGCGCGACGCGGAGCAGACCTGTCTCCACCTCGGATGACAGCGGATACGGATCCCCACTGGTTTCGAAGCGCACCTCGTGCATGGCGGCGAACATGACCTGCTCGGCGAGATCTTTCAGGGTCTCGCCGAGATCGGTGGCCTCGAGCCGCGGCGACCCCAGGCCCCGGACGAACCGGCGTGCCTCGTCGAGTGTGTCACCGGCCGCGTCGACAGCGCGGGACACGTGGCCCTTGGCCAGTTCCGGGTCCGTGTCCCACGACCTCTGTGCCGCCTGGAGCAGCATCCGCATACTCGAGAGCCCCTGCGCGAGGGCGTCATGGATCTCTCGCGCCAGCCGCTCTCGTTCCTGCATCATCCCGGCCAGTCGCTGGCTCTGCGCGAGATCGACTCTGGCGCGCAGGAGATTCTTGACCGTCTCCCGCAACTCCACGCGGTCCCGGTCGAGTTGCACGAACGTCATCGTGGCCATCAGCGCCACCGCGATGGGCGCGAGCACGATGCTCGGATCGAACCCGCTCGCGATCCTCAACTGGGCGAGGATGGTCGCGACGGTCAGCAGGACGACCACCGCGATCATCAGCCGCGGGCGCAGCATCTGCAGGCAGACGAAGAACAACGGCACGGCGCACCAGGCGAAACTCGGCGCGGCCACCACCAGCGCGAGCCAGACCGCGATCACCGCGGTCAGCCACACCGGACGCCACCGGTCGAGAACGGCCCAGCCCAGTACGCCCGCCGCGTAGACCAGCGCGAGCGCGCCGGTAAGCGCGAGGATCAGCGGTGTGGCACCGCTCAACCCGTGCCCCGCGACGAACCGGGCCACCGACGCGGCGAGCAGCAGGAAGAACCCGGCGTGCATCGCGGCGTTCAGCCGCGTGGCCGCCCCGAGGTGCGGTTTCACTTCGGTCCTCCCTTCGTCGCCGATGATCGTAAGCGGGAAGGCGGGGTGTCCCGCATCAATCGTTCGGTTGATGCCCCCACCGACCACTCGACGTCCGATCGATGTCCACACACCCGATTCGCCGGGCCCGGCCAGGCGGGAAAGTCGAAGGAGAACGAAACACCCCTCACCGCAAAGGAAATCCGATGAACGCCAAGCTCCCCCGCACTCGCCTCGTCCTGGGTATGACGGCCGGTCTCGCGACCGTCGCGCTGGCCACCGGCGTGGGCGCGGCGCAGGCACAGGACCGCAAGCCGCAGCCGTCCGCCCCGCAGGCTGTCGTGCAGACCAGCGTTCTCGGCGTCGACGCCGCCACCCGCGCCGCGCAGGCCGCGCTGGACGCCGCCGAGAAGGAGGGCCAGCGGGTCACCGTGGCCGTGGTGGACCGGTCGGGTGACGTTCGCGTCCTGCTCAAGGGCGATGGTGCCGGGCCGCAGACGGAAGAGTCCGCCAAGCGCAAGGCCTTCACCGCGGTCTCCTTCGGACAGCCGACGTCCGCGCTGGCCAAGAACGCCCAGGGCGACGGTCCGACCATCCGTGACATCCCCGGCACGCTCTTCCTCGCCGGCGGTGTGCCGGTCGCCGCGAACGGCGGCCCGGTCGCCGGGATCGGGGTCGGTGGCGCGCCCAGCGGCGACCTCGACGAGCGATTCGCCGCGGCCGGCCTGCGCGCCATCGGGGAACTTCGCTGATGATCGGTGAGCGGGCCGTCGTGGCGCTGCTCGCCGCCCTCGTGCTCGGTGCCTGCTCCCCGCAGGCACCGAGCGCACCACCCAGTCCTGCACCGAGCACCGCACCTCCGCCCGCCTCGGCCCAGCCTCCCCGCCAAGGAGTCCCCGTGAGTCAACTCTTCGAAGCCGACGTGAATCGTGTCCGGCAGGCCGTCGACGCCGGCGCCGACCTGGAGACCCGTGACGATCGCGGCCGGACCCCGTTGCTCGTCGCCGTCACCGAGAACCGGGTCGAGGTAGCCGAAATCCTCGTCAAAGCGGGCGCCGACCCGAACGCGCTCGACGAGCGGCACGACACACCGTGGCTGGTCACCGGGGTCACCGGCAGCGTCCCGATGGCGAAGCTGCTGCTCGAGGCCAAGCCGGACCTGACCATCACCAACCGGTACGGCGGCGTCTCGCTGATCCCCGCCTCCGAACGCGGGCACGCCGAGTACGTGCGGTTGGTGGCGGGCAGCGGGATCGACGTCGACCACGTGAACGACCTCGGCTGGACCGCGTTGCTGGAAGCGGTCATCCTCGGCGACGGCGGGCAGCGCCATCAGGAAGTGGTCCGAGCGCTCGTCGCCGCGGGCGCCGACGTGAATCTCGCCGACAAACAGGGGGTCACTCCCCTCGCCCACGCCCGGACCAAGGGCCAGGCGGCAGTCGCCCGGATCCTTGGAGAAGCGGGCGCGCACTGAACCGGGCCGGCGCGACGATGGCGTCGAAGCCTCGGTGTCGTGAGTGGTAAAGACGGTTCTAACCATCCTTGCCACTCACGACCCGGGTGCCCCAGTCCTTGGCGGGAGCGGCGCACTGAAGGCCACTCGCCGCGATCGGTCAAAGTGGTCGTGCCGGTAGCGCGGCGCTGTGTGGATTTTGGGACGTTGGGCGACCCGGAATCCACACGATCACGGGTCACTGCTCACCAAGGCGCCGAGCAGGTCACCGACCGGGCCCCGAATTGCCTTACCTCCCAAGAGCATCCGAATCGCTATCCGGGGTAGGTCCTGCGCGAATATTTTCTGTTTTGCCAATTGACACAAGCGCTCGTGGCTGGCTACGGTTCAACCCGTGGAGCAGGCACGAGGACGGGGCAGGCCACGTAAAGACCCTGCGACGCTGGCTCGATGGACACCTCCCGAAGGATGGTCACGGCTGGTCGCCTGGATCTCCCCTGAGGAGAAGAAGGCGCTGAAGCACGTGGCCGTCGAAGCCAACGTCTCCGTGGCGGAGTTGATACGAGCGCTTGCCGGCGGCCTGGCCGTCGGCGCCATCACTCCCGAGGAACTCATCGGACACGTCGTGAAAGGGAAGACGGTCATGGAGAAGATCCCCACGCTTTTCGAGCGCGATGAGCGCTTCCACGTCGTCGACAGACCTCGCGCCGAGTGCGCGTGGGTGTTCGACGGCGCCGGGGTGGGGACCGAGAAACTCGACGGCACCAACGTCCGGCTGACCGTGCGCGCGGGACAGGTGGTCCGGGTCGAGAAGCGCCGCAACCCGAGCAAGGCGCAGAAGCAACAGGGCATCGTGGACGGCTGGTACGTGGACACCGACAGCGGATCCACCGACGACAAGTGGATCCTCGCGGCGGCCGGGAACACCGACGTGTCCGAGTGGCCGGACGGCGAGCACCCGAGCGAGGCGCTCGGCCCCCGCATCCAAGGCAACCCCCTGGGGCTGGAAGACCACCGGTGCGTCCCCTTCAACTTCCAAGCACCCACCTTGCCCGAGGTGCCACGCAGCTACCACGAGCTCCGGGACTTCCTCGCCACGCTGGACAGCCGGTTCTCTCCCGGGCACGTGGCCGAAGGCATCGTCTTCCATCATCCGGACGGTCGCCGGGCCAAGATCAAGCGCAAGGACTTCCCCCGCTCGGCATAGCCCGCTGTCCTGAGGACCGCTGCGGGAGGCGAGGTGCCCGGTGACCTCACATCCGGCAGTGGTGTCTCGTCGTACCCGGGACAGCGCACGCGACCAGGGGGCGAAATCCCATGAACGATTCATCCGAACGAACGCACGGTCCGATCGACCCGAGCCTGAAAGCGATCGTGAGTGAGCGGCGTCAGCTGATCGGGCTCGCGTATCGTCTGGTCGGTTCGCTTTCCGAAGCCGAGGACGTGGTGCAGGAGACCTACACCCGCTGGTACGCCTTGCCCACTGACCGGCGAGAAGCGATCGCCTCCCCCGGCGCCTGGCTGACGACGGTCGCGAGCCGCATCTGCCTGGACCTCCTCGGGTCCGCACGCGCGCGAAGGGAACGCTACGTCGGCGAGTGGCTCCCCGAACCGCTGCCGGGCGACCTCGAATGGACGACCGGGCGTCCGTCCGCCGCCGACCCGGCCGACCGGATCACCCTCGACGAGTCGATCAACATGGCGTTTCTCGTCGTGCTCGAGTCGCTGACCCCGGCCGAGCGGGTCGCGTTCGTCCTGCACGACGTCTTCCGCTACGCCTTCGCCGAGGTCGCGGAGATCGTCGGCCGCAGCCCGGCCGCCTGCCGCCAGCTGGCCTCCTCAGCGCGCCGCCGCATCCGCGCGACACGGGTTTCTCCCGCCCCGATCGCCCGGCAGGCCGAACTCGTCAAGGATTTCAAGAAGGCGTGGGAGGCCAAGGACATCGGAGCGCTCATCGGTCTCCTCGATCCGGACGTCAGGGCCGCCAGCGATGGCGGAGGGCTCGTCAAGGCCGCGCTGCACCCCTTCGAAGGGCGCGAGGAGGTCGCGTCCTATCTCATGTCGGTGGCGCACCTGACGTCCGGTCTCGAGCTTCTGGAGCGGGACGTCAACGGCCGGCCCGGCCTCGTGCTCCGGCAGGCCGAGCTGACCGTCGCCGTCTTCGCGTTCCACGTCGCCGAAGACCGCATCCAGCGCATCTGGGGGATGCGGAATCCGGAGAAACTCAGGCCGTGGGCAGACGCCTGACCGCTATGCCGCGAGGGCGCCGAGTTGCCGTAGCTGGGTGAGAACGTCGACGACACCCCAGATCTCGGTGACCCGCCCTCCGGCGAAGCGGAGTATGAAGATCTCGCTGTAGGAAACCGACTTTCCGGTGGCAGGCATTCCCCTGAACTCGCCTCGATGTGTGCCGGTGACGGTGTTCCGGCAGACGATCTTGTCCCCGTCGACGAGCACGTCCTCGGCCGTGACCCGCAGGTCGGGGAACGCGCGAAGCAGCACCGTCCACACCTGCTTCAGTGCCTGTGCCCCGGTCGTGTCCATCGGCACCGGCGCGTGGAACACCACGTCCGGCGCGACAACCTCGTCGATCGTCTTCTCGATGACCTCGAAGCTGCCAGTGTTGGTCGCGTCGTGAAAGCGGTCGAACGCCGCCCGATTGCGCGCTGTTTCGGTGATGGTCATGGTCTCTCCCGAAATCGCTGTCCGAAGGTCAGGCGAACTGTCCGGCCCGGTAGTCGCCGCCGGGATTCTGGACGATGGCGTTCACCCGGTTGAAGGCGTTGATCAGCGAGATCACCGCGACGAGCGCGGCGAGCTGGTCCTCGTCGAAATGCTTGGCGACGTTCGCCCACGCCTCATCGGTGACGCCGCCGCCGTCGGCCATCCGGCAGGCCTGTTCGGTCACCTCCAGCGCGGCGCGCTCGGCCTCGGTGAAGACCGTCGCCTCCCGCCACACGGCGACCAGGTTGATCCGCACGTCGGACTCACCCGCGGCGGCGGCTTCCTTGGTGTGGATGTCCAGGCACACCGCGCAACCGTTGATCTGGCTCGCGCGCATCCGCACCAGTTCCTGGATCGTGAGCGGCAGAGGTGAATCGGCCAGTCCCCTCCCTGCCGAGATGATGGTCCTCATGAACTTTCCGCCGACCGGGTTGCCGAAGTAGTCGAGCCGGGCGTTCATCGCGATCTCCTTTGTCGTGGTGGGTGTTCCGCCCTACCGACGACGCGGCCCCGCGAAATGTGAGCCGGTACCACCCAGATGTCCCGAAAAGCCGTGTGGAGGGCGAACCTGGAACGGTCTCGCCCTCCACACGGGGATACAGCCGGTCATCGCAGCACCGCCGGTTCACCTCCGGCGACATCGCTCGGCTCTGGCTTCGGGGTGCGCAGGGTGGCCATGGCCAGGAAGCCCCCGGCGACCGCGATGCCCGCGGCCCCGAGGAACGCCGCCGAGTAGCCGCCGGTCAACGCGACCGGGTCACCGATCCGTCCCGCGCCGAACGACACGCCGACCGCGGTCATCGCGGCGAGACCGAGCGCCGATCCGATCTGATAGGAGGTGTTCACGATCCCGGAGGCGAGTCCGCCTTCCTCAGGTTTCGCGCTGGAGATGGCGGTGCCGAGCGACGGGATGAACGCCAGCGCCTGACCGAGTGCCGCGACCAGCGACGCGGGCAGGACGTCGATGACGAAGTTGCCCGTCGGGCTGACGAACGACAGCCACACCAGTCCCGCGGCGAGCGCCCACAGACCACCGATGATCATCTTCTTCGGGCCGAACCGGCCGATCAGCCGGGGCGCGACCGCGACCATCAGCACGACGATCAGCACGGTCATCGGCAGCAGCGCGGCGCCACTGGCGAAGGCCCCGTATCCCAGGACCTGCTGCAGGTACAGGTTGAGGAAGTACCACATCGGGATCCACGCCGCGCCGAGCAGGAACTGGGCCAGGTTCGCGCCGCCGAGGTTCGGCGTCGCGAAGATACCCAGCCGCACCAACGGAACCGCGCGCTTCCGCTGGATCACCACGAACACCGCGAGCAGCGCGACACCGCCCGCCAGCGCGCCCCAGGTGCCGGCCGCGCCCCAGCCAGCTTCCGGTGCCCGGACGACGCCGAACACGGTCAGCCCGAGTCCCGCGGTCGCCGCGACGGCGCCGGCGAGGTCGACCGAACCACGCCGGGCGGGCGCGGACGGCATCAGCCTGCCGGTGGCCAGCACCGCGATCAGCGAAATCGGGACGTAGAGCCAGAAGATCCACGGCCACGACAGCCACTCGGTGATCACGCCACCGAGGAACACCCCCGCGGTACCACCGGCCGGAGCGGCCGCGCCGTAGAGCGCGAGCGCCTTGGTCAGCTCACGCGGACGCGCGCCGAACAACATCATCAGCAGGGTCAACGCGGACGGCGCGATCAGCGCCGCTCCCGCACCCTGCAGCACCCGGCCGAGCAGTTCGACCCACGCCGTCCCCGCCACCGCGGCGACCACCGAACCGCCCAGGGTGACCACCCACCCGGCGGCGAACACCCTCCGCGCCCCGAACAGATCCGACAGACGCCCGCCGAGCAGCAGCAACCCGGCCAGCGCGATGACGTAAGCGTTGAACACCCACGACAGGTCACCCGGGGAGAACCCGAGATCCTGCTGCATCGCGGGCAGGGCGACACCAATGATCGACGTATCCATGATGACCATGAATTGGGCCAGCGCGATGAGTCCCAGCGCCCACCACCGCCGTGGGTCCGGGGTTGTCTCCGCCATGACGACCATCCTTTCGAGAACCGGATACCCATAGGGGGTATCTAACGCAGATGAAGGTATGCCCGGCGGTCCACGAACACAAGTACCCCTAGGGGGTATATATGTAGCGCTGATCACAGCCGTGCGGCTGTCTCCGCCGGTTCACCCTGGCGTTCGCTCGGCGACGCGCTCGACCTTGCCGGCCAGGAAGACGCAGGAGGGATCCCGGCCGATCGTTATCACGGTCAGGTAAGCGAAGCCGGGCGCGAAGCTGTCATCGGTGACGATCAGGCCGATGACGATCGGTCACCTCGAGCAAGCGTCAGACGCCCAACGCGCTCACGAGCAACGCGCTGACAGCGTCACGGTTGGCGGGGACGTCCTCCCATCGCAACCTCCGGCCCGCTTCGACCACCACACCGAAACCGGCGTGCACGAGCACCCTCGCCTGACGCTGGTCGAGTTCCGGCCGTGCCGACCGTAGTTGCCGTTCCCACACGGCGATGTGCTCGCGCTGCGCGCTGACCAAGGGCCGCCGCAGAACAGCGGGGAGGCCGGCCAGTTCGGCGTTGGCGACACTGGTGAGCGCGGTGTGCTCGAAGCTGTAGGCCACATACGTCCGTGCCAGTACGAGCAAGGCGTCGTTCGTGTCGTCGACCCCGCGAAGGTTCTGTTCCACCGCTTGGGCAAGGATCCCCGCGGCCTGCAGACAGGCCGCGGCGAGAATGTCGGCCTTGCCGGGGAAATACCGGTAGAGCGCGGACGGCACCAGCCCCACGGCTTCGGCGATCCGGCCATTGGTGACGTTGGCGAACCCGTCCCGCTCGAACAACGGGATGGCGGCCGCGAGGATCTCCGAACGCCGGGTGCGCGGCACGGGACTGGACGGCAGCTCGACGGTATGCGCGCCCGCGTCACCCGTCGTCGGATCGGTCGCCGCCACTCGCAGGGCGGACTCGACCAGTACCTCTTCGACCCGGCGCTGGGCGATCGAGGTGCGGTGCATCGTGATGGACCCGATCACCCCGAGGGCGGCCACGGCCCGCAGCCCCTCGCCGGGGAGCGGGTACTCCCGCCGCACCGCCTCCGTCACCCGGTCCACGACCTGCCCGAACTTCACCCCGAGCGAATGCCGGTCGTCGCGGTCGAGGTACCGGGATTCCCAGCGGTACAAGCCACTCGACGCACGATGGGTGACCGTGCCCTGCGTGACGGCGGCGAGCAGGTCCGCCAGCGGCGCGCCGGGCGCCACCTCGTCGAGCGTGGCGACGAGCCGGTCCGCCATGACGTTCGCGCACGCGGCGAACAACGCGTACTTGTTCGGGAAGTGCCGGTACAGGGCGGCTGCGGTGATGCCCACTTCGGCGGCGATCTCCTCCATCGACGCCGCGTGGTAGCCGTGTTCGCTGAAGATCCGCCCGGCCGCTTCGACGATCAGTTGCTTGCGGTTGCGGGGCCGGACGGCCGCGGTCGAGTCGGCGCTCATCGCGGGTTCTGAGCGGCTGCGCGCGGGAACAGGGCCATGCCGGGAAGTCAACCACGAACCGGATCATCTCTACGGGAACCATCCGGCAAGGCCTGCCCGGCGATGTGATTTTCGATTAACTTATCGCTTCTCAACCGGCGCCTTGGCATGCATACTGGCCTCGCGACCAGTACCGTTCCGACACCTGAGGATGGCCATGTCGACCGCTTCGGCTCCCGCCTCGTCCTTCCGGCACCACTGGATGGCGCACGCGGCCACGCACGCGCTGATGCGACCGGACAAGCCCGCCCTGCGGTACCTCGGGGAGACGACCACCTGGGCGGAGCTCTCCCAGCGGTCCCTGCGCCTGGCCACCGCCCTCGCCGCGCGAGGTGTCACAGAAGGCCATCGCGTGGCCACGCTGACCCTGAATCACCCGTGGTTCGTGGAAAGCGTGTTCGCGGCGAACAGCCTGGGCGCCATGGCCGTCCCGCTCAGTTTCCGGCTCGCGCCGGCGGAGCTCGACTACATCCTGGCCGACTGCACGCCGTCCGCCATCGTCATCGACGCGCGGCTGCTGCCGCTGCTCGACGCCGCACCGAGCGCCGCGTCGATCGGGACGGTCCTCGTCCTCGGCGAGCCGGACGACGCCGAAGGCCGCACCGCTTACGAGGAATTCCTGGCCGCGCACGAACCGATGGAGCTGCCCGACGTCAGCGAGGAGTCGACGGCGCTGATCATGTACACCTCGGGCACCACCGGCAGGCCGAAGGGGGTGATGCTGTCCCATCGCAACCTGCAGTTGCAGGCGATCACCTGCATCCGGGCGATGAAGATCTTCGACGACACCGATGTCGCTTTCCTGACCGCGCCCTTCTTCCACATCGCGGGCCTGGGTTCGATAGTGGCGAACTTCCTCGTCGGCGGCGTGGTCGTGATCCACCCGCTGGGCGCCTTCGACCCGCGCGCGGTGCTCGACGCCTACGAACGCGAAGGCGCCACCGTGGTGTTCAACGTTCCCCAGCAGTGGGACCTGATCTGCGCTCAGCCGGACATCGCCGCGCGTGATCTGAAGCTCCGGGTCATCAGCTGGGGTGCCGCTCCCGCGACCGAGTCGACGCTTCTCGCCATGGCCGAGAAATTCCCCGGCGCCCTCAATGTGGCCGTGTTCGGCCAGACCGAGACCTCCCCGATCACCTGCGTGCTCAGCGGAGAAGACTCGGTGCGCAAGCTCGGCTCCGTCGGCAAACCGATCCCGACCCTCCAGTACCGCGTCGTGGACGACGACATGAACGACGTCGCACCGGGCGAAGTGGGAGAGATCGTCTATCGCGGCCCGACGCTGACCAAGGGCTACTGGCAGAAACCTCAGGAGACCGCGGAAGCCTTTGCCGGCGGCTGGTTCCATTCCGGCGACTTGGTCTCGCAGGACGAAGACGGCTTCATCTGGGTGGTCGACCGCAAGAAGGACATGATCATCAGCGGCGGCGAGAACATCTACTGCGCCGAAGTGGAGAACGCGATCTCCGCACATCCGTCGGTACTGGAGGTCGCCGTGATCGGCCGGGCCGACGAACGCTGGGGCCAGGTTCCGGTCGCGTACATCACCACCCCGCCGGACGCCGCGCCGTCCTTGGGGGAACTGATCGAATTCCTCGACGGCAGGCTCGCGTCCTTCAAGATGCCCAAGGATCTCGTGGTGATCCGCGAACTCCCGCGCAACGCGGGCGGGAAAGTGGTCAAGGGTTCGCTTCGCGACCTTGACGAGAAACGAGTAAGTCGCCAGTGAATCACTCATAGGACGCGAGACAAAGCGTCCCGAACCTACCAAGGAAGTTAGGTAAGTAAATGAGCGATCTCAGCAGGAGGAATGTTCTTTCCCTCGGTGTCGCGTTGGGCCTGGTGGGCGCGGCGAGTGTCGCGCCCGCGTGGGGCGCGACGCAGACCGGTTCGGCGGCCGACCCTTGGTGGGTCTGGGACGACGAAATCGACCGCATCATGGCGGGAGTTCTCGAGTCGGGCCAGGTTCCGGCCGTCAACACCGCGATGCGGTCCTGGGTGGACAACAACGACCCGCTGCCCGGCGGCCTGCCCGCCGATCTGGCGGGATACCTCCAGCGCGTCAACGAACTGCCGTCCTGGGCCGATCCCGCGAAGCTGCGCCGCGCGGCCGATTTCAACCGGCGCAAGGACACCTACCTGTTCATGCTGTACGGGCTCGGCAGCGGCATCATGAGCACGGTCATCCCGCGTGAGGCCAAATCGGTCTACTGGTCCGCGGGCGGGGCCGACATGCGGGACCGCGCGGCCAAGACCTTCACCTTCGGCTACGACCTGAGCGACCTGAACGCGTTCGAGCCCGATGGCCAGTTCGTGGTCACCGCCAACAAGACCCGGCTGGTGCACGCCGCGGTGCGTCATCTGCTGCCGCGGTCGGCGCACTGGAAGTCCGTCGCGGACGAACGGATCCCGATCAGCAACGGCGACATCCTGGTCACCTTCCACAGCCTCGGCACCTTCGTGCACCGGAAGCTGCGCGAGTGGAAGGTCCCGATGTCGGCCGCCGACGAGGAAGCCTTCCTCCACATGTGGCAGGTCGCCATCCACCTGCTCGGCGTGCGGGAGGAATTCATCCCGAAGACGTGGGCCGCCGCGCACACGCAGTCGGCGCAGGTGCTCACCCCGATCCTTTCCCCGTCACACGAAGGCAAAGAACTCGCCGAAGACCTGCTCGGGCTGACCGCTCAGATCGATCTCGGCGTCACTCGCGGATTCCTCAACGAGTTCGTGCGTTATGTGCTGAGCGACGCGATCGGCGACTGGCTCGGACTGCGGCGCGACTACGCGTCCGCGGCCCTCATCCGCACCGCGTGGCCCGCCTACATCGCCTTCCGCGAGGGACTGATCCCCGTCATGCCCGCCGGGTTCTACATGTTCGACCAGATGGTGCGCGCGCTGGCGATGTTGTTCCTCGACAAGGGCACGTCACCGACGACGACCCTCATCACGATCCCCACCGGGAACCGGCCGGGAGCCTGAACGAGCCACCTGCCTCGTGAGTGGTAAGGACGGTTAGAACCGTCCTTACCACTCACGAGACCTGAGTTCACCTCGAAGTGACAGTTTTCCGCTTCTCAGTAATTTCCACGACGCGCATCCGGCAAGGATCCCGCTATATCTGGGAAACCGTTCCGGACTCGGAGCGGTTCTTCCGAGAGGACATGCGCGATGAAGCGTGGATCACAGTGGGGCGCCGTGGTTCTCAGTGCGGTGGCCGCACTTCTCGTGGCGGCGGTACCGGCCGTCGCCGAAGAGAATCCTTATGCTCGCGGACCGGCTCCGACGAAAGCCAGCATCGAGGCTGATCGCGGATCGTTCCAGACGGCCACCGAGAAAGTCCCCGCCGGGCAAGGTTTCGGCGGCGGGACGATCCACTACCCGACCGAAACCGGCCAGGGCACGTTCGGCGCGATCGCGATCGCGCCCGGCTTCCTCGAAACGGAGAGCGCGATCGCCTGGTACGGCCCGCGGCTGGCCTCCCAGGGATTCGTCGTGATCACGTTCTCGACCAAGAGCACCTGGGACACCCCGGACGTCCGGTCCGACCAGCTGCTCGCGGCGCTGCGCTACGTCACGGACAAGAGCCAGGTCAAGGACCGCGTCGACCCGGACCGGCTCGCCGTGATGGGACATTCGATGGGCGGCGGCGGTTCCCTGATCGCCTCCCAGAAGGCGCCCACGCTGAAGGCCGCCATCCCGCTGACGGGCTGGAATCCGAACACGACCTTCTCCGACCTGAAGGTCCCCACGTTCGTCGTCAGTGCCCAGAACGACTTCATCGCCCCGGACGGCGCGCATTCCCGGCCGTTCTACCAAAGCCTTCCCGCGTCGTTGGACAAGGCGTACATGCTGCTGGCCGGTGCCGGCCACATGGCACCGACGAAGCCGAACGTGACCATCGCGAAGTACAGCATTTCGTGGATGAAACGCTTCGTGGACCAAGACACCAGGTACGACCAGTTCCTGTGCCCGCTTCCGGCGAACGACCCGAAGATCGCCGTGTATCAAGGAACCTGCCCGATCGACTGACAGTCCGTCACGCGGCCGCTGTGCCCACCGGGGGTCACAGCGGCCCGCGGCAGGCGTCTCGCTGCCCGACCCAGACGGCCAGCTGGGTCCGGTTGACGAAGTCGAGCTTGTGCGAGATGTGCTGCAGATGCGTCTCCACCGTTCGCCGGGCGATGACCAGCCTCGCCGCGATCTCCCGGTTGCTCAGCCCCGCCGCGACCAGCCGCGCGATCTCCGATTCACGCGGCGTCAGCGGCGGGAGCACGGCCGGTTCGCCGACGGGCAGGGCCTGCGGGCCGGTCAGGGCGTCATGCGGGTTCCGCCGCCGTCCCTCGGTGAACGCGGCATCGAATTTCGCGGCTCCCAGCGCTTTCCGGGTGGCCTCGTAGAACGTCGTGTGGGTCGCGGAGACCGCTACGTCGGGCTCCGCGTTGCAGCGGTCCCAGAGCGTGGCGGCGGTCCCGAACAGTTCCGCCGCGCGGACCCATTCCCCGCGCCGGGCGGAAACCCAGGCCAGACCGTCCACCCGGTACGCCGCGGACAGCACGTCGGACGCGCGGAGGTCGATCTCCAGCGCGGAACGGATGAACTGTTCGCCGTCGCCGAGATCGCCGCCGAAGCAGACTTCGGCGACCCCCAGACCGAACAAGGCCATCGAGCGATACCGCTCCTCCCCCGCCTCCTCGCACAGCCGTCGCATCGAGCCCAGCAGCTCCCGCGCTCCCGGCAGGTCCCCTCGGTAAGCCAGAGCGACGCCCTGAAGGAACATCGGGTGCATCTGGCGTCGTACGTCGCCTCGCTCACCGAAGATCCGCACGGCCTCCGCCGCGTGGGCCATCGAATTCGGCTCGGTGGCCAGCATCTTCACGAAGGCCCGCGCGTGGTCGATGTAGGGCACGGCTTCGTGGTCCTCGATCGCTTCGGCGGCGGCCAACCGCTGCCGGGCACGCGGCAGATCAGCGTGCAGCGCGGCGCACAGGGCCGCGATCGCCAGGCCGCGGGCCCGCCCCCGGGTCTCCGGCGGCACCGCGTCGAGCGCGCGATCGATCCAGTCCCGCACTTCCCAGGCCGCGCCGCGAGCCACCCAGTATTCGATCATGCCGGTGGCCATCTCCAACGCCACCGGGCTTTCGCCAGAGGTGCGGAGCGACCATGACAGCGCCTCACGAATATCGGCATGCGCCGCCGTCAGCCGCTCGTACGTCTCGTCCTGCCCCGGCCCGAACCACGTGTCGGCGGCCTGTGCGATCAGCCGGGCGTAGTGGTCACGATGTTTCCTCGCCACGGCGAAATCATCATCGGAATCGGCGAGCCGCCGTCCGCCGTATCCGCGGAGGAGCCGGAGCATCCGGTAGTGGACCCTGTCCGTGCCGTCGATGCGGGTCAGCACCGACTTGTCGACCAGACCATCGACCGCGTCGAGCACGGCCAGGGAGTCCAGCCCGCCGTCCTCGGCGCAGACGTCCTCGGCGGCGGACAGGTCGAACTGCCCGGCGAACACCGAACAGCGTGCCCAGACGGTCCGCTCGGTCTCGGTGCAGAGGGAGTGACTCCAGTCGATGGTGGCGCGCAGCGTCCGATGCCGCTCGACCGGCATCCGGAGACCGGTGGTCAGCACCCCCGAGTTCCGCTCGACCCGATCGGCGATCTGCGACGGCGACAAGGCGCGGATCCGGGCCGCCGCGAGTTCGATCGCCAGCGGCAGGCCGTCGAGACGGCGGCAGAGGCGGACGACATCCGCGACGTTGCCTTCGGTGACCTCGAACGACGACAGGACGTTCGAGGCCCGCTCCGCGAACAGCCGCACAGCGCCGAACGTGAGCGCCTCCTGCGGTGTCCCGATCTCTTCGTGGGGCACGGGCAGGGATCGGATCGTCAGCACGTGCTCACCGGCGAGCCCCAGCGAGCAACGGCTGGTGGCCAGGACCACGAGGTCCCGGCAGTCGCGCAGCAACGCCGTCACCAGGTCCGCGCTGCCGGAGAGGAGGTGTTCGCAGTTGTCCAGCAAAAGCAACGACCGCCGCGGGCGCAGATACGACACCACGGCCTCCAGGTCGGTACGTCCCGCCGTGTCGTGCAGGCCCAGGCTGTCGGCGACCGTGCGCGCGACGAGACGTTCGTCCCGCAGCTCCCCCAGCCCGGCGACCGCCACACCGCCGGGGAACTCCCGGGTGAGCGAACTGGCCACCTGGGCCGCCAACCGTGTCTTGCCGACACCGCCGGCGCCGGTCAAGGTGACCAGCCGTCCCGCTCCGAGCAGCCGTCGCACCTCGTTCTCGTCGTCCGTGCGGCTGACGTAACTCGTCAGGGGCCGCCGTCGGACCTCACTGTCGCTCGCCATGTCCCTCATCACCCGTAGAACCAGCTGATCTCACATCGAAGCATGTTCGCCGAAAGGGTGAATCCCGAAACGGGCGGCCGGGTTCCCACCCCCTGTCCGCCAAGCAATACCGAACGGATCAGGCGACGTGCCCGAGCGTGACGGCCACCGCGGTGACGGAAGCGGTGACGAGGTGCGCGAGCGCCACGGCATCGCGACGCGTATCCACTCATCGAGGCATGCCACCGGCAGATGGCGCAGGCTTTTCGGGGAAAGGTGAGAGGCACCTTCTTCAGCTCATCCGCATCGAAATCGACAGCGACGGCGTCTGCCGATCCGGCGTGAAACCACTGATGGCGACGTTCACGACCTGCTCCGCGGCGAGACCGGTCGACGGCGATCACGGCGACGACCATACTTCTGACGGTCACTTTTGCGGTCGGCGCGAGATACACGTCAACCACAGACAAAGGAAAGGGAATTCGAGTGCATTTCTTGTCATACTCGTGCCTGGCCGAAGCCGGGAACTTGTCAAGACAGGCCTCCGCCGCCGCCTCCACGTGGCCCTCGCCACACCGGCAAAGATCTGCCGGTCCCGGTGGCAGCCGGTAATGTCCGCTCCATGAGCGACGCGCCGCCGACCCCTTCCGAGGCCTTCGACCTTCTGCTCGCCGGTAACCGGCGTTTCATCGCCGGTACCCCGGAACACCCGAACCAGGACGCCACTCGCCGCGCCGAAACCGCGCCTGAACAGCGCCCCTTCGCCGTCCTCTTCGGCTGCTCCGACTCGCGCCTGGCCGCCGAGATCATCTTCGACCGCGGACTGGGTGACCTGTTCGTCGTCCGTACCGCCGGCCACGTCGCCGGTTCGGAGGTGCTGGGCAGCATCGAGTACGCCGTCAGCATCCTCGGCTGCCCCCTGGTCGTCGTCCTGGGTCACGACTCCTGTGGCGCCGTCGCCGCGACCCGGGCGGCGCTGACCGACGGACTCGGCACCAACGGCTTCGTCCGCGACGTCATCGAACGGGTCACCCCGAGTGTCCTCGCCGCCCGCGCCGCCGGGCTCACCGGGAACGACGACATCATCGACGAGCACATCCGCCACACCGTCGACCTCCTGGTCGACCGCTCCCGGCTGCTCGCCGACAAGATCGACGCCGGAGAAGCCGCCGTCGCCGGACTGTCCTACCACCTGGCGGACGGCAGCGCGCGTGTCGTCACCACCCGCGGTTTGGGCGCACGGCAGGCCTGAAGCTCAGCTCGGCAGGAGCACTCCGGCGAGCGCGAGCACGGTTCCGGCCCCGGCCGCGGCCAGGATCGTGGTCACCACTCCACGCCGGAACACGAACAGCAGGACCCCGGCGCCGGCGAGTACGGCGTACTGCCACGCCTGGGTCAGGCTGAGCGCGAGCGGGATCGCCGAGCCGAGGATCGCGCCGACGGCGGCCGGACCGGCACCGTCGAGGAACGCCCGCACGTTCGGGTTTCCGCGGAGCCGGTCGAAGTGCTTGGCACCGAACAGGATGAACAGGAACGACGGTGCGAAGGCGACCAGCGAGGCCAGGATGCCGCCGGTGAGCCCGGCCGCGGCGTAGCCGACGACGGCGACGGTCTGCACCACCGGGCCCGGCGTGACCTGGCCGAGCGCGACCGCGTTGAGGAACTCCCCCGCGCTCATCCAGTGGTAGGTGTTCACCGCGTCGTCCTGCATGAGCGGGATGATCACGAAGCCGCCGCCGTAGGACAGCATCCCGACCTTGAGCGCCACCCACGCCACCGACGCGAACACGCCGGCGCCCGCGGCCGCGGCGGCCCATGATTGCGCGGGAACGGCGAGCAGGGCGGTGCTCGACTCGCCGCGGCGTGAGCGGTTGACGGTCAGTTCGATCACACCGCAGCCCAGCAGGACGAGCACCAGCCATGGACCGACCAGAGCGGCCGACGCGACACCCGCGAGGACGTACAGGATCCAGCGCACGCGGCCCGTGGTGGCCGCACGCCGCCAGCCTGCCGGGATCAGGCCGACGCCCGCGTGCACGGCGACGGCGGCGACCGCCGCGCCCGCTCCCGCACCGGCTCCGCGCACCCACGCGGGCGGGGACCCGGTGAGGAACAGCGCGGCCAGCGCCAAGATCACGATGAGGCCGGGCACGATGAACGCGGCGCCTCCGACCAGGGCTCCCGCGCGGCCGCGCACCCGCCACGCGGTGAAGATCGCCAGCTGGGTCGACGCGGGGCCGGGCAGCAGGTTGCAGGCGGCGATCGCGTCCTCGAACTCCTGGTCCGACAACCAGCCCCGGCGTCGCACGCACAACTCGCGGAGCAGGGCGATGTGGGTGGGCGGGCCGCCGAAACCGACGCATCCGATCCGGCCCCATTCCCGCAGGACGGTCCCCAGGCCCGGCGTGGCGATGGCGTCCTCCGTGGACTTTCCCGGCATCGCGGGCTCCTGCTCGTGGTTCGGTGTCAACGGGCCGCGGGCTGGAACAGTTCGACCGGATTGCCCGCCGGGTCGTCGAACACGATCTGGCGGCCACCCGGCCCGGTCACGACGTCACTGCGGAACGGGACGCCCGCGGCACGCAGCCTGGCGACTTCGGCGTCGATGTCGTCGACGACGAGATGGATGCGGTTCCAGCCACCCGGTGCCGGTTTCGTGCCGTCCGGCATCGGACGGCCCGCCGAACTCGCCGGACCGCTGAGGAGCAGCCGGAGATTCCCGCGCACCACGTCGGCGAACGCCGGCAACACACTCGAGCGCACGGCGAAGTCCAGATGTCCGGTGTAGAACTCGACGGCGGCCGCGACGTCGTCGACCAGGTAACGCACACTCACCAAGTCCGAAGTCATGTCCTCTTCACCTCTTCGTTCCGATACTTCTCGGGGCCGGGCACACCGAATCGGGCGGCCAGGAACCCGATCCGGCGGTCCAGCTCGACAGCGAGGCGACGGAACGCCGGATAGGTCTCCCCCGCCTCATCGGTTTCCTTGGCCGGGTCCGGCAGGCTCCAATGGATGACGCGCGGATGCCCGGGGAACTCCGGGCAGACTTCGCGGACGCGGTCGCAAAGGCTGATCACCCAATGGAATCGCCTGCGCCGGAAGCTGTCCACATGGGACGGTTCGTGGGTCAGGACGATGTCGCGCTCGGCGAGGACACGCACGGCGTCGGGATGCAACGGTTTCGGATGGCTGCCCGCGCTGGACACCTCGACCATCGAACCCGCCCGGTGCCGCAGCAGCGCCTCGGCCATCGGCGACCGTCCACTGTTACCGGTGCACACGAACAACACCTTGAGCCGGGCCCCGGCTCTCATCGCGTCCACCCGGTTTGGCGCGAGAGCGGGGTGCAGCGAACTTCCCGCCTCGGCGAGCGCGTCCGCGCACTGCTCCAGATCGAGGTGATAGTAGGTGTCACGACCGTCGAAACTGCTTCTCCGTGCCGTGACCAGCTCCGCGGCCCGCAGCTTGCGCAGGTGGTAGGACACCAGGTTCTGCGGCTGCCCGACCAGTTCCACCAGCTCCCGCACCCGGCGGTCGCCGTGGGACAACTCGCGCAGCAGCCGCCAGCGCAGCGGATCACTCGCCAACCGTACGAACGGCGGCGGCTCGGACATCTCGACGGTCGCCACGGGCCGAAGATACATCAATACAGGTTGATATATCTAGACCTCGATGCCCCCAGCCCCTCAGGCCGTGCGACGGGAGCGCGACAGAGCCAGCCATCCGAGGATCGCGGCGAGCAGCCCGATCACCAAGGCGATGTAGCCGCCGACGATTCCGTAGCCGGTACCGGGACCACCCTCGGCGGCCGCCACCACGAAACCACCGCCTGCCATGCCGAGCAGCCCCGCCGTCAGTGCCACGACGGCTCCGCGCCGGGTGTTGCCGGAACGGTGGCGAGCGAGGGCCAGCCCTCCGACGATCACCCCGATCACGCCCGCCAGGGCGGCCACCAAGGACCAGAGACGCCCGGGGGTCAGATAGGCGGCGGCGATCGGCTCGGACAGCAAGTGGACCGACATGGGGCACTCCTTCTCTCGATGGCTGATGTCCTCTGATGGTGTCCGCCGGACCCGCCCCCGGTCGTCCGGTGAACGCAGGCAATCCGGACTGCCGCTGATGCCGTAGGAGCGCCGGAACTACCGCGTGCGTGGTAGACGGCAGATCGTCCGCGCGGAGGAGTCGCGCGGGTGGGCGGCTGGCTAGGGTGCACGCATGAGCAGGGTCTGGGACTGGGTGATCGCCGTCGGGGTGACGGTGGTCCTGCTGGTCACGGAACTGTCCGGTGAGGACTCCACCCCGAGCCTCGGCGCGCTGGGCTACGTGGTGCTGGTCACCGGTGGCCTGGCGCTCGCCGCGCACCGACGCGCCCCGATCACGGTGCTGGCCGTGACCGGTCTGTGCGCGCTGGGGTACCAGGCCGTCGGTTTCGATGTACCTGCCGTCGCCTACCTGGTCGCGGTCTATGCCGCTGTCCGCGCCGGTCACCGGATCGTCGCCGTCGCGGGGTCGGTGCTCATGATCGCCGCGCTCCCGCTCGTGATCCTGGCCTCCGCCAACGCCACTTCCATCAGCGAGGCCTTCACCCAGAGCCGGGACGCCCTTCAGCTGGCCTGGCTGATCGCCGCCGGCGCGGCGGGCGAAGCACTGCGACAGGCCGAACGCCGGGCCGACGAGGCCGAACGCACCCGCGAGGAGACCGCGCGGCGCCGGGCCGACGAGGAGCGGCTGCACATCGCGCGGGAACTGCACGATTCGCTCACCCACCAGATCTCCGTCATCAAGGTGCAGGCCGAAGTAGCCGTCCACCTGGCCACCAAGCGGGGCGAGCCGGTGCCGGAATCCTTGCTGGCGATCCGGGAGGCCGGCCGTGAAGCGACCCGGGAGCTGCGAGCGACCCTGGAAGCGCTGCGTGACGATGAAACGAACCCGCCGCACGGGCTCGACCGGATCTCCGACCTGGTGAAACGGGCACAGGCGAGCGGCCTGGACGCGACGCTCACCATCGAAGGGCAACGACACGACCTGCCCGCGGCGGTGGACCGCACCGCGTACCGGATCGTTCAGGAATCGCTGACCAACATCGCCCGGCACGCCGCGGCCACGACCGCGTCGGTCCGGATCGACCACCGTCCCGGTGCCCTCGCCATCCAGGTCGACGACGACGGAGAGGCCACACCGGGCACCGAACCGATTCCCGGCGTCGGACTGCTGGGGATGCGTGAACGGGTCACCGCCCTCGGCGGCCGCCTCCACGCCGGACCACGAAGCGCGGGCGGTTTCTCCGTCCGGGCCGAACTTCCCGTGGAGCGGACGCCATGATCCGGGTCCTGCTGGTCGACGATCAGCCGCTCCTCCGCAGCGGATTCCGCGCGCTGCTCGACGTCGAGGACGACATAGAGGTCGTGGCCGAAGCCGCCGACGGGAGCGAAGGCCTGGCACTCGCCAGGGAACACCTGCCCGACATCGCGCTCATCGACATCCAGATGCCCGTCGTCGACGGTATCGAGGCGACCCGGCGCATCGCCGCCGATCCGGCCCTGTCCGGCGTGCACGTCGTCATCCTGACCAACTACGGCTTGGACGAGTACGTCTTCAACGCGCTGCGCGCGGGCGCGGCGGGATTCCTCGTCAAGGACATCGAACCCGAAGACTTCCTTCACGCCGTACGCGTCGCCGCACGCGGCGACGCCCTGCTCGCGCCGGCGATCACCCGCAAACTGATCGACCGGTACGTCACCCTGCCGCTCGGCGCCGGCACAGGTACCGGGCTGAAGGAACTGACCAACCGCGAACGCGAAGCCGTCGCCCTGGTCGCGCGAGGCCTGTCCAACGACGAGATCGCCGACCACATGGTGATCAGCCCGTCGACCGCGAAGACCCACGTCAATCGCGCCATGACCAAACTCCACGCCCGCGATCGCGCGCAACTCGTCGTCCTCGCCTACGAATCCGGCCTGGTCGTACCAGGCGACCGGCAGGGACCGAACTAGCGTCGTGTGTCGTCCCTCCACGACACCGGCCGTGGAGGATTCCCGGGTGCGCGAGGCGATCACGCAGGCGAAATCGCCCGATCCATGTACGCGAAATCCCGGACGCCGTGATTGCCGTCGGGGCGCGCCGGGTAGCCCATCGGTATGGCCCACCCGCGCGCCCTGGGTGTCCGGTGGCGCCCCTATCGTGGCAGCGGAAATGATCACCAAGGCCGCCACAGCGGCGATTCGCTTCGTCTTGCGCACTGTCCCCCTTTTCTTTCTCTTCGGCGGATTCCCGCCCCTCCCGGATCGCGACCCGAGCCGCGATGGACGCCATCGTCATCAGCCGGGCGGTCCGGTGCAAGGCGAACGGCGCGGTTTGGGACGCGGGACCGAAACAGCGGCTCTCACCAGCGGAACGCGTCGTCCTGGACCGAATCGGTATCGCCGAAAATGATCACGAAAGCCGCCGGGGACGCGTTGTCGTGGATTTCGTCCCTCCCTCGCGCCGGAATGATCCCGTAGCATGAGGTAATGGCGGGGGACGAGCCGGATTACAAGAAGTGGGGCGTCATAGTCGGCACGGTCAGCGGAGTGTTAGCCATTCTGACGGCCGTCAATACGCTGACCGGGTTCAATCCACTGAAGGGCCTCGCGCCTTCCCACGCCCGCGAACCGTCGGTTTCGCGGCCGCTCGCCGCGGTCACGAGTGTGCCGCGAACGACGCGGACCACCGCGGCGCGGCCCGAATTCCAGCTGCACTCCTCGCAGTGGAACGGGCCGTGCAACGACAACGCCTGCTCGATGAGCGCCGTTTTCCGCAACAACGGCGGCACGGGTTCCGGAACCGCGACGTTCTTCGTGCTGTGGCCGGACAAGTTCACTTACCTCGCACAGTGTTCCGTCGTACTGCCCAGAACGGACCAGAACGATTTCACCAGCGCCGGGTGCGTCGCGAGCAGCGCACAACTCCAGAGCTATTTCCGCACGCACCCCGGCGGAACCGTGCGCCTGTACGTCAAGACCGAAAGCTGACGTCGCGGAGCGAAAACCTGGCGCACCTCGTCGACGAGTGCCTTGCCGCCGAGTCCCATGAGCTACGGGGTTCTGCGTGAGCGGAGGTGCGCCGTCCATGTCGTTGCGCAGCACCAATCCATGTCAGTGGATGGTGGTGCCGGCGGGCGGCCGGTCGGCGCCGGTCTCGACACGGGGTTCGACCGTGACGGCCTCGGCGTCGGGCAGCGGCACGGGGTGGTGGCGGCGCAGCCGGTTGGCATTGGCGACGACGGACAGGGAGGACAGGGCCATCGCGGCGGCGGCGATCATCGGCGACAGCCGCAACCCGAGGAACGGGTAGAGCACGCCCGCGGCGAGGGGGACACCGATGGCGTTGTAGATCAGCGCGAAGAACAGGTTCTGCCGGATGTTGCGCATGGTGGCGCGGGACAGCCGGATCGCCGTGACGACCCCGGCGAGCGAACCGGAGATCAGGGTGATGTCGGCGGCTTCGATCGCCACGTCGGTTCCTGTGCCGATGGCCAGCCCGACGTCCGCCTGGGCGAGGGCTGGGGCGTCGTTGATACCGTCGCCGACCATGCCGACCCGGCGGCCTTCCGCTTGCAGGCGGCTGATTTCGTCGGCCTTGTGTTCGGGCAGGACCTCGGCGAGCACGCGGGTGATGCCGACTTGGCGGGCGATCGCGGCGGCGGTGCGGGCGTTGTCGCCGGTGATCATGACGACCTCGACGCCGAGCCGGTGCAGGGCGGTGATCGCGGCGGCGGAGTCGTCTTTGACCGTGTCGGCCACCGCCAGCACTCCGGCGGGGTGGCCGTCGACCGCGGCCAGGATCGGGGTCTTGCCCTCGCCGGACAGCCGCATGCTGATCGGATCGAGCCGGCCGGTGTCGATCCCGGCGTCGGTCAGCAGGCGTACGGTGCCGACCAGCACGGCACGCCCGCCGACCGTGGCTCGCACGCCTTTGCCGGTGATCGAGTCGAACCCGGTCGCCGCCGGCCCGGTGAGGCCGCGGTCGCGGGCCCTGGCGACGATCGCCGTGGCCAGCGGATGCTCACTGTCGGCCTCGGCGGCGGCCACCAGCGCGAGCAGTTCGGATTCGGACAGTGTCCCGGTGACCTCGACGTCGGTGAGGGCGGGCTTGCCGGCGGTGATGGTGCCGGTCTTGTCCAGCACGATGGTGTCGAGCTTGTGCGCTGTCTCCAGCGCTTCGGCGGAACGAATCAGGATGCCCGCGCGGGCGCCCTTCCCGGTCCCGACCATGATCGACAATGGCGTGGCCAGGCCGAGCGCGCACGGGCAGGCGATGATCAGCACGGCGACCGCGGACACCAGCGCCAGTGTCAGCGCGGGCGGCGGGCCGGCGACGAACCAGACGGCGAAGGCGGCGATGGCGATCGCCATCACGGCCGGCACGAAGTAGGCGGAGGTCGCGTCGGCCAGGCGCTGAATCGGCGCTTTGGACGCTTGTGCCTGCTGCACCATCTTGATGATCTGGGCGAGCATGGTGTCGGCACCGACCTTGGCCGCCCGCACGCGCAGGGAGCCGGTCGTGTTGATCGTCGCGCCGATGACGGTGTCGCCGACCCGTTTGGTGACCGGCATGGGCTCCCCGGTCACCATCGACTCGTCTACAGCGGACTGTCCGGAAAGGACGGTCGCGTCGACTGGGATCTTCTCCCCTGGCCGGATCAGGACCTCGTCGCCGACTTCGACTTCGTCGATCGAGATTTCGGCTTCGACCCCGTCGCGCAGGACGTGTGCGGTGCGGGCCCGCAGGCCGAGCAGTGCGCGGATGGCTTCACCGGTGCCCGCCTTGGCGCGAGCCTCGAACAGCCGGCCGAGCATGATCAGGGTGAGGATCACGCCGACGGCTTCGAAGTACACCTCCCGCAGATCGCTGGGCAGGATGCCGGGGGCCAGGGTGACGAGCAGGCTGTACCCGTAGGCCGCGACAGTGCCCAGGGTGATGAGGCTGTTCATGTCCGCGCCGCGGTGAACCAGGGTCAGCCATCCGGTGCGGTGGATCGGCCACCCGGTGTAGAACATCACCGGAGTGATCAGCGCGAGCTGCACCGCGGGGTGGAGGCGCAGCGCGGCGGGCGCCCAGTCCGCACCGGACAGCGACTGGGCCATCACCGCGAACAACACCGGCAGGGTGAAAGCCGCGCCGATGAGAACCCGGCGGGTCAGGTCGGTGATCTCGGCGCGCCGCTCCTCGGCTTGTGCGGCCTCGACGTCGACGACTGCCGGGGTGCCCGCTTGCGCCGGCGGTGCGGTCTGCCGGGCCGTGTCCGGCGTTTCTTGGACGTTCCCGTCCGGTGGAGGCGGCTCGGGGCCGGGCTCGACGACGAGGGTGCCGTGGATCATGTTCATCCCGCAAGCGAAGCCGAATGAGCCGGCCTGTGCCGGGATGAGACGGACGGTCGTGCTCTGGAACTCCGGCAGTGCCGCGCTGAGCCGGAGATCGGGGAACACGACCCGTGAAGTGCAGTCGCCGCTTTCCCGCCGGTCGAACACCATCTCCACCGGCACGCCTTGGCGGACTCGGATGACGTCCGGGCTGTAGCCGCCGCGCACGGTGATCCGTACCCGCTGGACTCCGCCGGCCAGTTGCGCGGTCCGCTCCCGGCGTGGGCCGAAGAAGAACCAGCCCAGCGCGGCGATGGCCGCGACGGCGACAACCACGACGACAGTGTCGGTGAAGGTCATGAGGAACTCCCTGGAAACATGTCCGGGTAAGCGTGGGTATCGAGGTGAGGCCTGCTGCCGTCGATGGTCATGGCCGGCCTCCGGAGGCCAGGTCGTGCACGCGTAGCCCGCCTCCTTCACTGTCCGCTGTGGACGGTGAGGTTCATGGCACGGGTGCGTTCCAGATCGGGAACCATCGTTCCAGGTCCGCCTCGATCGGAAGGTCATCGGTGAGCGCGGCCCGGATCTGGATCTCCAGCGCGTTGTCCCGCTTCCGACCGTCGGTGGGGGCGAACGGGTAGACGGTGCCGCGTTTGAACAGGTACACCAACCCCACCCGCCGCGGATCGTCGGCGGTGGGTGTGCGGAATCCGACCACGGTGCAGAGCAGGCAGGGTCCGAACCCGGCGTCGGTGAGGGTGGCGTTGATCGCGTGCAGTCCGGTCACCAGCGCCGCGAGGTCCACAGTGGACTGACGGCAGGTGATCCAGGTGAAGCCGAACTCATCGCGGTCGACCGACACTTCCAGAGATGCGTCGAGATCCAGCAGGGCACGGATATCACTTTCGGACTCGGCCGCCGCCGCGCCTTCGGCCGCCTTGAAGCAGACCGCACCGGCCCCGGTCGGCGCGAGGTCGAGCGCGGCTTGGAGCGTGCAGGCGGCCGACGGGATCGCGAAGAGGACGTCGAGGTTGGGTTGGACCGGCTCGGTGCGGCCCAGCAGCGCGTCGAGGAAACCCATCGTCAGCTCACCTCTCCCAGCTCGGTCGACAGGGCGGCCAGCTGGTCCAGTCGCTGCCGCAGAGTGGGGTGGGTGGACATCAGACTCGACAGGCTGAAGCCTGGAGAGAGCGCGGGGGCGAAGAAGAACGCGTTGAACGCCTCCGCGGCGCGCAGGTCACGGGTGGGGATCCGGGCGATGTCGCCGCTGACCTTGGTCAGCGCGGAGGCCAGCGCGGACGGGTGGCCGGTGAGCTGGGCGCCGGCCCGGTCCGCGGCCAGTTCGCGATAGCGGGACAGGGCACGGATGAGCAGGAAGCTGATCGCGTACACCGCCGCGGAGACCGCCATCACCGCCAGGATCAGCAGGAAGACCTGGCCACCGTCGCGGTCACGGCGACCGCCGCCGAACAGGGTGGAGTAGAACGCGAACCGGGCGATGAGCCCGGCGACGACGCCGAGGAACGACGCGACGGTCATGACGACCACGTCGCGGTGCGCGACGTGGGACAGCTCGTGCGCGAGGACGCCTTCCAGTTCCCCGGTGTCCAGCCGGCGCGTCAACCCGGTGGTCACGCACAGCACGGCCCGGCGGGTACTGCGGCCGGCGGCGAACGCGTTGGGCAACTCCATGTCGGCGACGGCCACGCGGGGCTTGGGCATGTCCGCGGTCGCGCACAGCCGATCGATCATCCCGTGCAGATGTGGTTCTTCCTCGGGAGTGACGATCCGGGCCCGCATCGCGTAGAGGGCGATCCGGTCGGAGAACCAGAACTGCGTGAACAACAGCCCGCCCGCGATGAGCACGACCACGACGACCGACTTGATCAGCAGGATCAGCGCGACGATGAACGCGACATACACCAGCCCGAGCAGGAAGACGGTGACCAGCATCCGGGTGGTGAGCTGGTGATCAGGCCGGAACCGGGTACGCATCGTCATCACTCCGCCCTCGCTTATCCGGGGATCAGACCGTCGTCACCCAGCAGAGCGCGGACCTCGGCCAGGTCGGCGTCGGCGGCGGGCAGGACGAGTCCGGAGGTGACGAGCGTGGCCTCGGCCACCGGGGTTCCCAGCCGGCGCACCGCGCCGAGCAGGTCCCGCAGGGTCGGGGCGAAGGCGGTGTCGTCATCGGACTCGACCGCGGCGAGCAGCCGGGTGTCCAATGCGTTGAGGTCGTCGACTCGGTCATCCGCGACGTCGTACTGGCCTTCGCCGAGAATGCGGATGATCATGACGGCGACTCCGTGCCTCGGTGCGTCCTGGTGGTCGCGGCGGCGGTGTCGCCTGTCGCGAGCTGGGCCGGTGTGGTCAGACCCTTGAGCTGGGCGAGCTCGCGGTCGATGTCGCCGGCGGGCCCTGCGACAGCGTCCAGAGCGGCCTGGATGTCGTCGCGGTGGCCGGCCGGGGAGGAGGCGTCGTCCAGCGCTCCCGAGGCCAGCAGTTCGTCCAGCGCCTGGGCGCGGGAGGTCATCTGAGCGGTCTTGTCCTCCGCGCGCTGCATCGCCAAGCCGACGTCACCCATCTCCTCGGAGATCCCGGAAACGGCCTCGCTGATGCGGGTCTGCGCCTCGGCCGCGGTGTAGGTGGCCTTGATGGTCTCCTTGCGGGTGCGGAACGCCTCCACCTTGGCCTGCAACCGTTGCTGGGCGAGGACGAGCTTGTCCTCTTCGGCTTTGAGCGTGTCCCGCTGCGGCTGCAACTCCTGGACCTGGGCCAGGGCCGCGGCGCGGCGGGTCAGGGCCTCACGGGCCAGATCGTCCTTCCCGATGCGCACCGCCTCGGCCGCCTGGTCCCGCAGCCGGTCGGCGGACCGGCGCAACTGGTCGGCCTGCAACTCCAGGCGCTTGCGGCTGGTTACCACATCGGCCAGGCCACGGCGCACCTTCGCCAGCATCTCGTTCTGCCGCTGGTAGGAGTAGTCCAGCACCTCGCGCGGGTCCTCCGCGCGATCGAGAGCCTTGTTCGCCTTGACCCGGAACAACAAAGCCAGACGCCGAGCGATACTCACCGTCATCCACGTCCTCTCCACACGTCGGAGCAGCCGCGGCCCTCGTCTGATGCGACGGTCCGGCAGGCTGTCGTCACTGCCGACTCTCCACTCCCATACCCCATGGAAGTAGGGACCTTGCGACCTGGCGGGGGAGCCAGAGGTCCCTACCCGCAGCGGGTGCACGAGACGAGCGTGGCGCAGGCAGGCCACACCGAGCGCTCACCGGACCGAGCCGCTCGTCGGCGTCACCGCCATCGTCGGCGGTGGCCTGCTGCGTGCCGATGCCGGTGATCGCGATCGTCCTGGTCGTGTTCGCCGCGTCGCCTGCACCGTGATGATGGCGATGATGATGCGCGGAACGGGATACGGCTAACGACAGCCGCAGGTAAGACCTACCTATATGGACGTTCATACCTGTTGTGAAAGCCTTCTTCGCCGGCTTCAAGGTGGACAGAGAGTCCTTCGCCGCGCTGTGCTGGACTGACCGACGAGGCCGGCCGTGCACCGAGTGCTGCACGGGGGTCGCGAGTGGCAAAGAGGGTTAGAGCGGACCGGTATTTGCCTACCTGCTGCTGACCTGCGCGAGGGCGACGATCCCAGCGGGTATCGGGACCGTCTATGAAGGAATTAGGACACTCAACGCCTCAATTCCTTCATAGACGCGACGTGACCCCCGTCCCGGACCATGATCAACGGAAGATCCGGGACACTCAACGTCCCGAATCCTCCGTTGATCAAGGCTATGCCACTCAGACCCGGCGGCCGACACACCGCGGCACCAAGACGAGGTCGGGCCCAGTAGGTAAGCAAATACCGGTCCGCCAGAACGCTCTTTACCACTCACGACCCCCGCGTGAAGCCACGCAAAGTGCGCAAATCGGGCACTCTGTTCCGGATCAGTGTCTCTTATGGATACTCAAGAATGCGCCAGGTCGCTGTGGTGAGCCCGCTCCTGCCGCCAACCCCCACCACGCCACATTTGCCTTACTCCTCAATATTCACCGAAAAAGCTCGAGGTCGCATTGGCGACCTCGAGCCTTACTATTCCTAGATCAACCGGGGATGACTATCAAGCGGCGGCGAGAACTCCCTTATGCGGTTGATCGTGCGTCATGAAGCGGAGGGAGCATTCGCGTCGAGGACGCACGGGGTCCGCGGTGCTGCAACGAAGTCGGTGGAAGTTCCAGTGAACGCGACCCGGTGAAGCGACAACCTGGCCGGGTGCGAGCCGGCCACCACGGCATCCACACGCGCACCCCCTGCCGTCCCCAGCACCAGTTTGACGGCCCTGTTACCTGCGAGGTTCTCGGTGAAAACCTGGTCGGGCACACAGCCGGTGAACGCCGCGTTGGCGATCGTGTACACCTGCCGCGGTCCCAAGACGACGCCCGCGGGGATCGGGATCGTCACGACCTGCTGCCCGACCATCGCCTGCAACTGCAAGCCCCCGATGGGCACCCGCGCGAAGCTGGGATTCGCGATCTCGATGTAATCCTGGACTGCCCCGGCGGGCCCGGTACCACGGGTGGCGACCTCGTTGATGTACACGACGGGCACTTGCTGCTGGACCGCCTTCTCCGACGCGGTCGCGGCGCTGGAAGCACCCAGCACCAGCGCGCCGGAACTGGCCAGCATGGCAAGAATGGAAACAATGCGTTTCACAAGGTTCTCCTTTGTCAGATTACCGCAACTCCGATGAATGGAAACCCAGTCAGGGAGCGGCGAATCCCCTCGGCGGCCCGAACGCGGAGCCTTGGTATTCACGCCACCGAGGGAACCCGCACCAAACTGTGCCTTGAGTACACCTTCTCCCGGAACGGGGCCGTTGCGGCGGCCCCGAGAGCGGGGCACACAGGAAAGTGGCTCGGCGAGGCGGTTCGCGCCGTGTTCGCTGCGACCGGGGACGCGACGCTCGCGTCTCCGCGTACGGCGAAACGGCCGAAGCCCCGGCACCGGGACGGACGGCGGCGAACGGCGTTATGAACGGGCCGGCCTGCCGGCAAGAACGACCTGGCGGCCAACGAACCGGCCGGATGAGATGTCGCCGATCGTGCGCGCATCGGTCATCGAAGTCACCCTCTCCTGCGCCCTTCAGGGGCCGGAGTAAGCCAAGGCCGACAATCCGAGAAATTTGCCCATCATATTCTCGCGCCCACAACCGGGCAACATTCCGGCCATGACCGAAACGGCCATTGACCGATATTGGCCACAAGGCCGGCGTCCACATTCCTTTGTTTACGCTCGACTCACGAACTGGACGCAAATGGTCCATGGGACGTCTTTCTTTCGTGGCCATCATGGATCCTTCCTTGTCTACCGCCAAGGCGGTGCGAGGAACCCGATACATCCCATGTCAGGAGGATTCATGCACCTGCGGCGAATCGTGACTCCCGTTCCGGCTTGACTCAGGAGAGCGAGACACATTTATCTGTCCGGCATCGGTCGTCGACGGCGCGGCGGTACGCTGCCGCGGCACACGTTCGGCGCGGCCGGGTCGCATGTCCTTGCACTGCGAACCGTCAGCCCCGTGACCGATATCTCCGCCGGGATGGTCACCGCGATCCTGCCGGTTCACCTGGTTCTCGGACTACACCTGAGCCCCGCGGCCTGTGGAGGTCTGGGGCATGGCGACCGGAGTGGCCGCAGGCGCCGCACTGTTCTCGATCGTCTTCACCCTCATCCTCCTCGTCCCACGCCGGTCGGTGAAAGAAGGTCGACGATGAACAACCGCAACCGGATGGCGATTGCCGTCACCGGCGTCGTGGCGCTTGCCACGACCGCCGTCCTCTACGTGGGACTGGCCGCCCGCGACCGGGACCCGGTCGCTTTCGGCGCTGCCGGCGTGGTGAGCCTCACCCCCGGACCGAGGCTGCTCTTCCGCGGCACCGCGGACGCCGATCGAGGACACTTGGTCACCGTTTCCCAGGCGGATCCCGGCGGCCCGCGCGCCGTTTCACAGGTGTCGTGCACGCGAGTCCATGCCGCGGGCGGCACCGGAATCTGCCTGTACACGAACGACGATCTCACGACGTCTCTGACCGTCCTCGACGAGCGACTCGAGAAGAAGCGCGAAGTTCCGCTTTTCGGGGTGGCCAGCCGAGCCAGGGTGTCGCCGACCGGCCGGATGGTCACCTGGACGGTGTTCGCCGTCGGGGATTCCTACAACCTGGGTGTGTTCTCCACTCGTGTAGGCATCCTGGACACCGCGACCGGCGAGGTCACGAACACGTTGGAGGACTATGCGGTGACTATGAACGGCCGGCCTTACGGGGCGGCTGACCTTCATTTCTGGGGTGCCACTTTCGCCAAGGACGGCAACCGGTTCTTCGCGACCATGTCGACCGGTGGTCACCGATATCTTGTCGAGGGTGATTTCGCCGCGCGCAGTGTCCGCACGGTGCGGGAGAACGTCGAATGCCCGTCGCTCTCCCCTGATGGAACGCGTATCGCGTTCAAGTCTGCGATAGACGGTGATCCGGCGAGAGGATGGCGGCTGTCGGTGCTCGACCTGTCCACGTCCGTCGTGACGCCGCTCGCGGAGACTCGCAGTGTCGACGACCAGGCGGCGTGGATCGACGATCACACGGTCGCCTATGCGATCCCACGCGGCGTAGGTCGTTCGGACGTCTGGTCGGTCCCTGCCGACGGTTCCGGAACGCCACATCTGCTGATCCCCGACGGCGAATCACCGGCGGTGTTGGGGTGATGCCATCGCGCCACGAACAGATCTCGCAGCGCGATGTGTGGTCCAGAAGACCGGCCATCTTCTCTCGCGGAGGGCGGCAGGTCAGTATTGTCGGCTATGGACGGTCGAGTTCCATGGCTAACCGGGACATGCAGGTGAAGCCGGGCAAACGGAGAAGGCCCCCGCCGGTGCGGCAAGGGCCTCCTTCGTCAGGTCAGGTGACTGTTCATGCCGACCTCGGTCAATGGCATGTCCCCGTTCCGGAATCGGTGAACGGTGTCTCCGGTGCCGCCACGAAGGCCCAGTCATAGCTTGCCGGGCGCAGGGTGAGCTTGAGGACGCCGAAGACCTGGGACTCGCGCACCAGGCTGTTCGGCATGATCGTGGCGAATCCGCTGTGGAACGAGCCGCCGGTGCCGACCACGATCTCGCGGATCCCGTTGACGTCGTCCCGTTCCCCGGACGGGGTCTGCGGCGCGAACCGCTCATAGCTGTGGGAGTGTCCGGCCAGCAGCAGGTCCACACCGCCGCGATGCATGGTGTCCAGCAGCGGTGCCACGTCCGCGTAGGCGAAGCTGTTGGAACTCCACCGTGGCCGGTGTTGCAGTACCACGGTGCATTTGGCCGGATGCGCCGCGAGGTCCGCGGCCAGCCATTGCTGCTGGGGAGATCCGACGGCGCATCCGGTGCCGCCGCTGATCTTCGCGCACTCGGAGTTCAGCACCACCACGTGCCACTCGCCCACGCCGAAGCTGTACCACCCGTTGCAGTCCTTCACGCACCCCGGTTGCTGCGGAGTGGCCGCGTCACCGAAGTAGGTGAAGTACCCTCCGCCGCCGGGCGTGCCGTACTCGTGGTTGCCGATCGCCGGTCGTGTGATCGGCTTCAACCGTCCCCACGACCGGGCGTAGCTGCCGTTGAAATCGGCGAGCGAACCGCTGTTGTACTGGGCGTCGCCGAGCATGAACACCGATGCCGGGGCGATCTGAGTGGCAAGGTCCGATGTGGTCGTCATCCGGCAGTGTCCCGGTGCACCGACACCTCCGTTGAATTCCGGATCGGAGGGTGCGCACGCGATGTCGCCCACCGCGACGACCACCGGGTCGTCAACCGACGGGGTGCCCGCGGCCTGCGTTTTCGGTGGGGCCACGACACTCGTGAGGCCCAGCACGAAAAGGAGACCGTAAACGGCCAGGGTCCGGGATCTAGTGGCCACTGTGACCTCCATGCAGGATTTGGTCGAGGGTGTCTTGAGCGTCCGCACGCAGCGTTGTCCCGGTGTCGATCTGACGCCACATGAGGGGGAAATCACCCGCCAGGCACGCCTCGGCGGCCTGGGAGAATTGTGCGATGCCGATGTTGGCGGCCGTGCCCAGATGCGGAAGCGGCGCACGCCCGCTGTGCAGCAATTGCCGGGATACCCGTTCCAGCCTCCGGCATATCGTCGTCGCCCGGGTGAACGGCCGGCGCAGGTTCCGCGCCTCGACGAGCGTGTTGTTGAGCTCGACCTGGAGCGGCTCCCGGCCACTGAGCCATTGGTAGGTGCTGAGTTCCCCGGGTGGTGTCGCCCGCGGTGGCGCTCCTGCCACCAGCAAGAGACCGCTGCCCAGCAGCGTGCCCGCGAACACAACCAGCCTTACGTGCTTGCTCATCGTCAAAGCGGCACCTCCGGCGTCCTCAGCCTGAAATTCGGTGGCGGACCGTGTGAACGTGTCATGAGCTCGAGCATTCGGTCGTGCTCGCGCTGCCGCGTGGCAGGCCGCAGACAGTTGTCTCAGATCAAGATGACCGTGGAGATGTACGGAAACGTACCGGTCCATTTCCAAGCAGGAAACGGTGAACGCCTTGAACGCTTCAGGACCGGGGCCGAGACATCGTGCCGGAAGCGACCATCCGGGACCGGCGCCGGATCATCAGGACGAGCAGGATGACGAGCAGCAGAACGGCGCCGCCCGCCACGGCCGGTCCGGCCGGGAAGCCGCCCGGATCGCCCGCGCCACTGGAATCCTCCGCCAGTGGGCCGAGGGATGGCACAGGTGCTCCTGTGATGTCCCTCAGTACCGTCAAGTAGCGATCGCCGTACCGGACGCTGGGCTCGATATGGGAATTCTCGCTGAACTCGTTCCAGCTGATCAGGCCGAGAGCGTCCGGAGACGACGCGATCGCGGCCGCGTACTGCCGCCGCAGCGTCTCGCCGTCGCTCCGGCCGACCACCCGGCTACCGCCGATGTGCCGTGCGTCGAACCCCGGTGCGAACGGCGCGATCCACAGGCCGTTGTGCCGATGCACAGCCGCGCCCATGGCCGCGAGCTTGGCCGCCGCACCCGAATCACGGTAGTGATCGACAGAGGACCAGTAGTACGCGTCGCCGTCGACAGCGGAGGCGACGCGCTCGTAGCCCGCGGCACTTTTCTCCGAGCCCAGGACCAGCAGCCTGTCGCGCACCGGTTCGGTGGCGCGCGTGATGCCCTCGAGCGAGAACTTCCAAGTCCCCGACCAGATCACGAGCGGCTTGCCGTACACGGCGAACACCGGGTCGGCCGCGTAACGGTCCTCGAACCACACCAGATCGGCCGCCACCCGATCGACGGGCAGGGGGTTACGGTGAAAGTCCAGCGCCTGGTAGATGATGGAGAGCGTGAAGCTCTCCTGCCGGGCCACGTCGGCCAGCATCGCCAGCCGTCGATCCAGGACGGACGTGGACTTCCAGCTGACGATGAAGCCTGTGATGCCGGCGCTCTTGGCCGCCTGGATGTGCCGGCGCATCACGTCGGGGTCGTCACTGGAATAGCGGCCCAGGTTCGGACGGTCTGTTTTCGCCCGATCCCACGAAGCCTCGGTGTACCAGATGTAGTAGTACGCCAGCACCGGATGTCCGGCCCGCCGGACGGCGGCCGCCGGGTGAATCGGCAGGACCGCGATCAAGACGGCGAGCAGGGCAGCGGAAATCCGCCTCACGTGGCTGTCCTCGGCCGCTTGCCCAGTCGCCGCCTGCCCGCCACGACGAGCACGAGCAGAGTCGTCAAAGCGGCGACGGCCAGTGCCACCATGTCCGCATAGGTCACTACGGGAAGATCCACATACCGGCTACGGGACAACAAGATCTTCTGTGCCTGTGAGTAGCCGGCCCCGGCGACCTTGACCTGATAGGTGCCCCTCGCGAGGTTTTCCACCGCCACGTCACCGTCCTGACCGGCCGTCAGCCGCTCGGTGCGACCGTCCGGATAGGTCAAGTCGAGGCCGCCGGCGAGCGGGTCGCCTGACAACCAGTCGCGGATCCGAAAGCGCGCTGAACGCAGCAGCACGACGAACTCGGCGTCAGCCGTCCGATTGGGGAGCAACCGCTGCTCCCCCGTGTTGACTACGTTCGCGCCGTCGATCACGACACTCTGCACGTAGTACGTCACTTCTTTGCCGACGGCGGAACCGGCTTCGGCCACCGGCCGCACGGCGGTCAGCGTGACCGGCCGGACGCCCTCCACGGTCAGCTGCTGACCGGAGTCGCCGCGGAGGGTCATCGAGGTGATCCGTTCCGGTGCGACGGGTCTGCGTGCCTGGTCGACGAAGCCGTACCGAACGGTCCGGCTGGTCTGGAACGTCGCCTGGATCCGGGTGGCGCGCCCGATCACGAGGTCCAGCTGCGACACGGCGAATCCCTGGCCGACGTCACCGCGCCCGGCCCACCGAACGAAGTCGGCGGAGCCGCCGGGCGTGTCCAGATGCGGCGTGAGCAGTTGCAACCGGTGCTTGTCCCTGCTGCGCCGGACAGTGGCATACGCCGTTCCGTGGGCATCGGTCACCAGCGGCTTGCCGTCCAAGGCGAACTTCGCGGACGGCAGCGGAGGTACCGTGATCACTTTGAGAACGTTCCGGGCCGGCGGTCGCGCCGCCGCGGCCGTCGCCGGGAATCCGGCCAGGATGACGACCGTGAGCATCGTGACGCCGATCCGCCTGATCACCGTCATCGGACATCCTTTTTCCTGCTGTGCCGCCGGTTTCTGAGCCACCGGCCGATGGGGGCGACGCCGAAGCCGCTCAGCAGGGCGAGAACCACGGCGCCGCCATAGGTGAAGTAAACGATCGAGGCGAGGCGGGATGGTGCCGGCACGGCGGCGCGATCGGTATCCACCAGCTCGGGCGGCCTGGGCGGAGAGGTGAAGTCGAACGCACCGGTGATCCCGGCCGAGCGGGCGTCCCGCTCGCCCAGCGGCGCCACGCGCCAGTTGTCCTCGATGAATTTGGGCACCGCGGTGTGATCGAGTTGGGTGTGGTCGACGTGCCCACGCCGGGAGTAGGCACTGACCAGCAGGGCGGGCACCCGGAAGCCGAGACCGCCACTGCCCGCTTTGGGCGGTGGGACGTGGTCGTACCAGCCGCCCCAGCTGTCGTAGCTCCACATGAACGCGGAACTCGGCCAGTAGCGGCTCTTCGCCAGTCCCGCGATCATCCCGCGGACGAAGGCTTGTCCCGTCCGCACGCGACTCGGCGGGTTCTCATTCGACCCCGACGCCACGACGTAGGCCACCGCCGGAAGCGTGCCGTCACGAAGGTCCGCGTAGTACTGGGTCAGGTCGACGATCTTGCCGGACAATGCGGGATCGTCGAGGAATCGGGCGAAGTTCAGCAGCGGGACCCTGGTCGTCTGCCCCGTTCGCGGACCGGTGCCCGGCGTGCGGAAGGTGATCTTCGGGTCGAAGTTCTCGACGTAGAACTTCCACGGCACACCGGCCTGTTCGAGCCGGTCGAAGATCGTCGGGATGTCGCCGTAGCCACCCGGTGGCACCCGTTCGGAGTCGCCGGGCGTGGGCACGCCGGCGATCCAGTGGAAACGATTGCGACGGCTGCCGGTGGTCGCGGAACTGAAGAACCGGTCGAACAGCGTGTACTTCTCGGCGACGTTCCAATAGTAGGGGAGATCGTTCGCGTCGTAGTAGCCCATCGCCGCGGCGCCGTCGAGGCCTCGTTCCCGGTATGCCGAGACGAAGCCGTCCATTTTTCCGTCCGCGTACTGGGCCCGCTGAGTGGCCGGGCCGTGGTCGAGGTGGTCCGGCGACCGATCGCCCAGCCGGAACGGACGGACGCAATCGGCAGTACCGGGCTTGTCCTTGCGCAGCCGCATGCACGTGCCCGCGGGGATGCCGTCCGCGCCGGGATAGGTGCCGAAGTAGTTGTCGAAGGAATGGTTGGACTGCATGAGCGTCACGAAGTGCTTGATCGGCGTGGCCGTGGCGCGCGCCGTCCCGGCGACGGCCGGTCGGGGAACCTGCCCGGCGAGGACGGCGAAGACCGTCAGCACGCACATCAGGCGCAAGGTCATGGCCGGACCTCGTAGACGACGATCACCGGTTTCGGTGTACTACGGCCGCCGGCCGTGGTCACTTCGACGGTTTCCGTGTGCACGGCCACACCGCCGTACTTGTGTACGTAACGCATCAACCGCTCGCCGAAGAACGGCGCCCGGGCGGCCGAGAACGCGTCCCACACCACGTACTGGAGGTCGCCGCCGCGCAGTTCCCTGTCCGGGTTGTCGATAGGTTCATAAGACGGATTGCGGGACAACGGGTTGGGGCTCACCGACAGCGCGAATGCTTTGCGGTGACCGTAAAACCGCACCAGATTCGCCATCGACGGCCCGATCGTCATCAGCCGGCTGCCTTCGGGCAGACTGGCCTTGATCCACCTCCCCGCCTCCCTGCCTCCCGGCACACCGCCGGACCCGGCGAGAAACGTCGTGCCCGGTGCCGGGTTCACGGCCAGCCAAGCAGGTACCACGAGGCTCGCGCCGACGGCGAAGACCGCGGCGGCCCGGACCGATCGGGCCGCCGCGGGACGACTGCCCGACCACCGGGGCACGGTCGCATGGACCCCCGTTCGTGCCGCCAGCACCGCGACGGCGGGCACGATCGGCAACAGGTACTGGTACCCCTTCACCGGCCATAGATGGAAGAACACGAGCGGTACGACGATCCAGCAGACCAACAGCCATTCCCGCCACGTGTTCTGCCCACGCAGCAGCCAGAGGCCGCAGGCGGCGAGCACGATCAAGGCGGGCCCGACCGCCATGGTCACGGTCTCGCCGTAGAACGTGATCTCATGATTCGCGCGCCGGAACAGTTGCCATGCCAGGTAGTTCTGTCCTGTGCCGGTTCGATGGGACAAGCTGAGTGACAGCGGGTATGCGACGACGACCGCGCTCATGATGGTGAGCACGATCAGCAGGTCGCGCAGCCGGATGCGGTACTCCCGGCTGAGCACGAAGAACACGAACAGCGCGAGCACCAGGATGACCGCGCTCTCCTTGGTCAGCACAGTGAGCCCCATGACAGCGGCCGCGGAGTAGAGCCAACGCGGGTCCCGCTCGGAGCAGAACCGCGCGACGCAGTACAGGGTGATCACCGCGAAGAAGGTCTCGGGCCCATCGAGGAGCACCTGGCGGGTGACCACGACGTGGTAGGGCATGACCGCGAGGAACAGCGCCGCCACCAGCCCGGCCTTCCGGCCGTATAGCAGCTTGCCGAGCAAGTACACGGCCACCACCGTGGCCAGTCCGAAAAGGACGGACCAGAGCCGGGCGCCGGTGTCGGTCATGCCGCCGGAGAACCCGAGTGACAGCACGATCTGGAAGAGCAAGGGGTGTGCCCGGAAGACCGGGAACAACCCGGCCAGCACGGGATCTCCGGCCAGTGCGACGGCCTGCCCGGCATAGACGGCCTCGTCGCTGTTGAAGCCGATCTCGCCCAGCGCCCATACCCGCAGGAAGCCTCCGGCCCCCAAGATGAGCGCCATCACCGGCACAATGCCCCGACGCGAGTACGCCCGCGCCAGCCATCGACGCCGCGAACGAGGGGCGATACCAGCCGGTTTGGCCATCACGCAGACCGGCGGGGCGTGAGCCGGCCGCCGGCCGCGCCGGGGACCAGCAGCCTGGGGATCTCGTCCGCCCAGCTGAAGTCGGGCGTGGCCAGCGACCGTGCCTTGATCCCGCGGACCGCGGCCGACAGGATCTCGCGTTCCTTCTCCCTCAACGCCTGATGGTCGTCCTCACCGATCACGATGGACGGTGTGAAGTGGCTGAACGGCGGGAATTGATAGGCGTCCTCGGTGTTGGCCAGCAATGTGCTCATCACCTCCTCCGGCGACAGGTCGGCGACGGCGTGCGGTCCCCGCTCGATCACGAACAGGTCGGTGAGCCTGGTCTCCGAACTGATCTCGCACGGCATCAGCCGGTCCACCGCGTACTTCGGTGGCGGCACGATTCGCTGGGTGAGCGCGTTGATGCTCATGATCGGTAAGTTGAGGTGGCTGAGGGACAGCCCGAGCCGGCGGCCTTGCCGGGAGTGCACCAGGCTCTGCAGCCACAGCCGCCGCCACTCCAGGCGGGTCAGGTCGTCGGAATGCGCCGCCCGCAGCGTGTGGTTGCTGATCGTCAAAGGCTTGGGGAAGCAACCTGCCCGGCCATCGCCGTGCACCACGATCATGTCGTCGGACAGGAACTTCGCGCCGTGCTCCCGGACCAGCCGGAGCACGGTCCCGGTCTTGCCGGTGTCGGTACGGGCGGAGAACAGCACGCCGAGACCGTCGAGTTCCAGGCATGCCGAGTGCAGGAGCATCACGCCGCGCGATACCGCGACGAATCGCAGCAGCGCCTCGAGGATGTTCGTGTAGACCACGTGGGGCGACCGGCCGAGACTCGGGGAGACGACCACCTTGATCGGGCCACCGAAGCAGACCTGGAAGTTGGCCCCGAACCGGGCGAGATGCTCGGAGTATTCGACCGCGGGCGGCCCGGCGAACTGGGTGACGACCGCGCGCGGCAGCGGCCGACGGCTACCGACCGTGCCGACCCGGATCTGGATCTCGGTGTCATTGCCGAGCCACTGCGCACGGAAGTAGTCGAGTTCCGGCAGCCGAACCTGCGAGCCGATCGTCGCGACCTCCGGGATGCGGTACCGATACGGCAGATACCGGGCCGGGCGGGACGAGCGCTTCGGCGTGATGCCCGCGGGGCTCCCGGCAGGACCGGGGTCGACGACGAGCCGGACGGGATCACCCGCGGACCTGGTCGACGGCGGTTCATCGCGTCCATAGATCGCCGTATCGGTCACCACGAACCGCACCAGGAACAACAGGCCGAGGGCGAACGCGTTGGCCGAGAGCACACCCAGTCCGATTCCCTCCACCAGCAGGGTCAGCATCGGCAACCGCAGCACCAGCAACGCGTGGTTGAGCAGGAAGGACCGAACGGCGCGGGAGGCCACCGAACCCGATTTCGCCCCCCGGTAGACAAGCGTTTCGGTGAGTACGATCAACCACGCCGTGGACGCCTCGGTGGCCAGCGTGGCGGCCAGCAGATAGTGCAGGTTCGCCAGGTGGTGGTGCAACAACCACAGCACGGCCGTGTTGACCGCCAGCCCGGACAGCCCGACCAGCCCGAACGCACCGGCCCGCACCAGCCGATGCTTCGGCAGCAAGGCCCGCGATCGGACCAGATGCCGCACGAGCGTCACGCCCGCACGCGGTGAAGCCGTGTGGCGCCCGGCTTGCGTCCCGAACGGGACTTCGGCCAGCCGCAGACCCGGGTGCCGGACCAGGATTTCCGTCAAGCTCTCGAACCCCTCGGGCCCCGACCGGTCGAGGTCCAGCGCGGCGCGGCGGACAGCGAAGAACCCGCTCAGCGGGTCGCTGGGCCGGCCGAGCCGGCGCGGGAACAGGACCTTGACCGCCGCGGTGGACAGCAAGCACGGCCAGCGCCGTGAGACGACGGCCGCCCCGGCGAACCTGCTGGCGATCACCACGTCCACGTCCCGTGCTCGGCCGATCTCGGCCAGCCGTGGTGCGAGTGCCGGCGGGTGCCGGAGATCGCCGTCCATCACCACGACCCACGCGCCACGCGCCTGAACCAGGCCGGCGAACACCACGCCACCGCGCCGTTCTCCGGGCGCGCGGTGGATCAGCCGGATCGGGACGCTGGATCGCGCGACGAGGGAACGCGCGGCATTCCCCGCGCCGTCGTCGCCGTCATCGACGAAGAGGATTTCCATTGACGGCCCCGAATGCTCCAGTGAAAGCCGCCGCACGATAATGGCGAAATCATCGGCCTCGATGGCGGGCGGAATGATGACACTGATCTCGGGCGACGGCTTGATGTCGATCGGGGTGGGGATCGGGTCGAGCTCACTCTCCTCTTTCGTATTCTCCTGCACTGCTTCCCTTCCCGTGCCTCGCGAACCGACAACCAGGCAGACGAGAAACAGGCGGATCATGACAACCACGAGCGCGGCCGCTGACAGCGGACTCTGGCTTGAGGCTGGTTCTCCTACGACTCTTCTTCGAAAGACTACGGAAATCGTCTCGCTTTCCCAGTTTTGACTTGACCTGAGTATGCGATCCATGACCCGGAAAGAATAGGTGACCATACGCCCGGCCCCGCCCCTTGGAGACGCCGATACCGCGACGTCCAGGGTGTCGGTCAGGCGCGGGCCGGCTCGTGGTGGATCTCACCGGCGGGGCGGTGGCCGCAGTGCCTCGGTGACAGCACGGGCGACGCGGTGGGTGAGGTCGGGATCGGCCAGATCGGGCAAGACCCGGTCGACCGGAGTCAGCCCGGCCAAGGCTTGGGCGCAGGCGCGGTGCGCGTCGAGGTGCTCGAACAGGTCACCGGCCTGCCCGGCGATCGGACCTTCGCGCACCGCGCGCAGCAGGCCGGGCAACGCCAGCAAATGCCCCACCGGATCCCCCGCCGTGAGCACCACCTGAGTCGCGTCGGCCTCGAAGGCCGGTCGCGGTGCCATGGCGACATCGAGGAGGTCCACGACCACACTCGCGTCCCGGGAGATGACGGACAGCGGAAACCCCACGGCATCGCCCTCACGCCACGAAGCGATGTCACCCACCCCGCACGCCATGAGCAGAGGAACGAGCAACGGCACCGTCCCGGCCCCGGCCACTACGACCCGGGCCTTGTGCGGCGCGACCTCGGCCCGCCGCAAAGTCACCAGTACAGCCGCGGCGAGGCCGATGGCGAGCGTGTCGTACTCGGTGATCACCGGAATCCGCCCGCCCCGGGCGAGGTCTCGCTGCACGGCGCGGGCCCGGACCGGCTCAGTGCGAGCCAGGAAGATCGCGGTCACCGCGGAGGGCAGCGCTCGCAACGCGGACGCCAACTCGGCGGCGTCCCGCGCGGTCACCGCGACCCGGAACGGATCCAGCGCGGTGTGATCGCGCAGCAGCCGCACATCCGTCTCGAGCGCCGCCAGCACCGCACCCGGATCGCTCGCGGCGGTACCCGGCAGGGCACTGCCATCCCCCACGATCGCCAGCCCCGCCACCTGCCTCGTATCGCCGATCGTCATCGCCCCAGCGCCGCCCGATCCTCGGCCAGCGCCGCCAGCACCGCTGGCGACACCAGCACGCCGGTGTCGATGTCGTGCTGCGCGGCCAGGTCGAGCAGCTCCGCGAGACGTACACGGTGCAGGTACGCCTCATAGGGGTGCCCGGCCTCCGTCGCGGTGATCGTGGCGTCCTGCGCTTCCCCGATCCCCCGCCGTAGCTCGCTCGCGAACTGACCACTCACTGGCAACTCTCCCCTGCTCCGGCCCAGTTCAAGACTTAGGAATCTACCATGTTGGCAGTTGCATAATTATGCAACTCTTTAGCCGACGAGTGGGCTTGTACGCCATGCCACGGGGTGCGCCCCTCGACCTGGTCGAGGTCAGAGGTCGTTGCCGGCGCAGGAGAGGTTGAAGCTCTTGTTCGTGAGCGGGAAGTCCGGGACGAAAGTGCCCTGCGCCAGCAGGCCGTGCCGGGCGCAGGGCGGCTTCGCTACCCCTCGGCCGTGCGAGGAGTCACCGGAGCTCGCAGGTCGTCGAGAAGCTCCATCTGATCCGCGATCACCCCGGTGAGGATCTTGCGCGCCACCGCCAGCAACTCCGCCACATGCGGGCTGGGCAGCGAATAGATCACGTTCGCCCCGTCCTTGCGGGTCGTCACCAACCCCGCCCGCCGCAACACCGCGAGCTGCTGCGAGAGGTTCGCCGGCTCGATCCCGACCTCCGGCAGCATCTCGGCCACCGCGTGCTCCCGGTCGGCCAGCAGCTCCAGCACCCGGATCCGCGCCGGGTGCCCCAACGTCTTGAAGAACTCCGCCTTCAACTGATATAGGGGCCTGCTCACCGACACTCCCTTCGCGGCGCTTCCTTCCAGGCGCACCGCCTCCGGGCGCACTGTTCAACAGTTGCTGACCTTAGCAACTTCGAAAGGCAATGGCATGTGCGATCAGCGAGTAGCCGACGTCTGCGCGACCACCGTGCTCACCCACCACGACGCGCTCCGCGTCTTCCTCCGCGCCGACAACGCCATCCTGACCGTCGCCCAAGACCGCGTTCCCGACGACGTCACCGCGCACGGACTCCGATCCATGTCCCGATGATCACGAGGGACGTTCGACTCTAGGCCTTCCCCATGGCGTCGATGAGAATCGACCAACCGTATGCAAAATTTCGCAAGTGGGCAAGTGCTGAAGGGGTAGCGTGTGGCGAACCTGGACATCGCGATCCACACGTCCGGGAACGTGCTCGACGGAGCCTGCGACCATGTCCACCGCACCATCTCCAGGTCCGCCCGCCGACCGGGCGGGGAGGCCGCCGGACGACCGGAAACCACTGCCGGCCGTGGAAGTGGCCTCTACCTCCGCCAAGACGGCGTGATCATCATCCGCAGCCACACCGGCGCCGCTCTCATGTCCACAGTGGACCAAGTGGTCGCCTACGAAGCCGACCACCTCGAACCCGGCCACCACACCGTCAGCTGGAGTGTCATCGTCACCGGCATCATGCGCCGGATCATCGATCCCGTCGCCGTCACGCGTTACGAACACCTGCTCAAACCATGGGTGCCCCGCAGCATGGACCAGATGCTGCGGATCGAACCCACCTTCATCACCGCTGCAGGCCTCGTGAGTGGTAAGGACGGTTCTAACCGTCCTTACCACTCACGAGGCCCACCAGCTCGCCGTTTCCAGCATCTACGAATGCCGGTGCCCGCCTCACCCACGTAAACCTGGATGACTTTCTTTCGGCCTGGCCAGTAGTCTCCTGTGGACGGTGGAACAGGGGGAGTGATCGTGTCCAGCCACTTCGAGGCGATCGGGATCGGCGTCACCAGCGAGGACGAGTTCGGGGAGAGGGTGGTCTCCCTGATCAGCGCGGGCACAGCCCGGCAGATCGCCAAGAAGATCAGCGAACATGTTTGGACCGATCCCTCTGGCGCCCGGCTGGTCGCGCAGGTCCGCAACGGCGAGATCGAGTTCCTCCTGCCGTGCCTGGCCGGCACGACGCCCGCAGTGCCGGTGCGCGACGTTCGCCTCGTCGATGACGAGACCGCGATGCTAGAGCTCCTCGACGGCGTCGATGGGGAGTTGGTCTGTCCCATCGCGGTGGAACTCGAAGACCGAGCGGTCCTCGCCCACTCCGGCGGGCGGCTCGAGATCGGCTCCCTGGTGCTGGCGGCTCTGGCCGAAGACGTCACGGTGCACGCCGACGCCGAGGCCTACTCGGCCTCACAGGACGATGACGGACCGAAATTCGCCGCCGACCACTTCATCCCGTCCGGAACTTTTTCGCTCACGGAACGCTCGCCCGACCGGACGCCCTCCGCCCACGCCCTGTTCGCCGGGGAGGTCATCGAGGTCGAGACTCCCGTGAACACCGTTACCGGCACGGCATTCCATCGGATCCGAGTCCGCACCATCGCCGCGATCGAACTCGACGTCGCCATCGCGACCACCGACGTCGAACAACCACCCGCGCGCGGCAACATCGTGACCGGGACCTTCTTCCTGACCGGAAGATTGGGACTACAGCCAACCGACCCCGCAGAAAACTCATCGAAGCGGCGCCGCTGGTTCCGACGATAGCCGCACCACAGGCAGATCCGAAGACGTCCGCGTCCCAGCCGGCTGGGGTGACAGGAACCGCGCGATCGCCTGTGGGCTCAGTGATCTCCTGGGGTGATCAACCCCGTCTCGAAGGCGATCGCGACGAGTTGCGGTGTTCGACTGGCCCGCCCCGACCTTGGCGAGGACCTCACGTTCCCGGGCGGTGAGCGTGTCGAGCGGTTCGGCCGAGCCCGGACTCGGGCTTGCCCTGACCGAAATCGAGCAGGGACGGTCAACGCGGGGCGAGCGCCAGTTCCAGAAGCCGGGACGCCGAAATCACGCCGAGGAGCGTCTTGTCCCGCATGACCGCGACCAGAGGACAGCGAAGTCTCGCCATCATGGCGGCGACTTCGATGATCGTGTCATCGGAATTCACCCGCGGCAGCTCGGCGGGCTCATCGGGAAGCAGCGAGCGCACCTTGCGGCCGCCCAATTTGTCGACGACACGATCGGCCATCGACTCGTTCAGGACCCCGGCGAGCGACGGGTCGTCCTGAACATAGGTCGGGACGAGAAGGCGGACCACCTCCGACGCGGGCAAGACCGACTGCGGGCATCCGTCCCGGTCGGTCACCACGATGCCGGGCAAGCGGTGTTCCGCGAGGAGCCGCGCCGCATCGAGCGCGTCGGAATCCATGTCCACGACCGGGAATTCCTCGGCCATCTCTGCGGCGTGCATGGTTTCAGACTAGGACGTCCGCGCCAGGCCCGCCGGATTCATCCGTCGTTACTGTCCGATTCTTTACGCCCGTTCGCGAACCCGGCACGTCCCGCCGATTCGCTCCGCTCCTGCCTCAAGTGCACGAGGCGGAGGACGGCCATGATGCCCACGAGCACGGCGATCAGCGCGTGCGGACCGAGTAGTCCGGACATCGGCTTCCCCATCCGACGGCTCTGCGTGACCTCCGACACACCGCAGGGTACAGGAGGCGCCGCGGCCGGGCGCCAAGTTGCCTCTCGCCCTTGTTTACGGCATGTTGACGCGTGGAGCGCCGGGAAGTCTGGTCGGCACAACCCGTCCCGTCTGGGCCGGGTCGGTCGGCATGGACGGGATTCGTGAGTACGCAAGTGGTCTGGCAGCGTTTTGAGCGGGCATCCACCTCCGGTTCTCTCCGACAGGACATGGCATGAGCGCCGTCGTCGCGGTCGCCGTGTTCGTGGTGGCGTATCTGTTCATCGCCACCGAGAAGGTCCCCAAGATGGCCACCGCCCTCGCCGGCGCGGGCATCGTGCTGGCCGTCGGCGTCGTCGGCTCCGAAGACGCGTTCTATTCCCACGAAACCGGCGTGGACTGGGACGTCGTCTTCCTGCTCCTCGGAATGATGATCATCGTCGGAGTCCTGCGGAAGACCGGTGTCTTCGAGTTCACCGCGATCTGGGCCGCCAAACGCGCCAAGGGCTCACCCCTGCGGATCATGATCCTGCTGGTCCTCATCACCGCGATCGCGTCGGCCTTCCTGGACAACGTCACCACAGTGCTCCTCATGGCCCCGGTGACCCTGCTCGTCTGCGACCGGCTCGACATCAAACCGGTCCCGTTCCTGATCGCCGAGGTCATGGCCTCGAACATCGGCGGCGCCGCGACCCTGATCGGCGATCCGCCCAACATCATCATCGGCAGCCGCGCCGGCCTGACGTTCAACGACTTCCTCGTCAACATGGCCCCGATCGTGGCGATCGAACTCGCCGTCTTCTGCCTTGTCCTGCCAAGGCTGTTCCGCGGTTCCTTCACCGTCGACCCGGACCGCGTCGCCGACGTGATGGCCCTCAACGAACGCGAAGCCATCCACGACAAACGACTCCTCATCAAGTGCGGCGTCGTACTGCTGGGCGTCTTCACCGCGTTCATCGGGCACTCGATCTTCCACATCGAACCTTCCGTCGTCGCCCTGCTCGGCGCCGGCGTCCTCGTGCTGCTGGCTCAAGCCAAACCGAAGGACTACCTGGCCAGCGTCGAGTGGGAAACCCTGCTGTTCTTCGCCGGCCTGTTCATCATGATCGGCGCCCTGGTCAAAACCGGCGTCATCGGCGATCTCGCGAAACTCGCCGCCGACGCCACCGGAGGCAACGCCCTCCTCGCCGTCATGCTCATCCTCGGAGTGTCAGCACTCCTGTCCGGCGTCGTCGACAACATCCCCTACGTCGCCACCATGAGCCCACTCGTCCTCGGACTCACCAACGACATCGCCGACCCCACCCACTCCGAAGCCCTCTGGTGGTCCCTCGCCCTCGGCGCCGACTTCGGCGGCAACGCCACCGCCATCGGCGCCAGCGCGAACGTCGTCGTCCTCGGCATCGCCGCCCGCGCCGGAAGCCCCATCTCCTTCTGGGAATTCACCAAGAAGGGCATCATCGTCACCCTGATCACCGTTCTCGTCGCCGCGCCCTACCTCTGGCTCCGCTACTTCGTCTTCGCATGAGGCCGACCAGCAGAGGGGACACGCTTCCGGCCGGGCCGCAATCGTCAGACAGTTGTCAGGTTCACCCGTGCGCTGAGCCGGAAGAATAGCCGGAGAACCGAGGCACAACAGGAGAGCGATGAGCGTAGAGACCCCGAAGGCGCAGGACGTCGTCGATGACGTGACCGGCCGACTGGCCAGCGAGTTCTCGACGAAGCTGTCGCCCGCGGCGGTGGGCGTCATCGTCCGAGCCACCCATCGTGAGCTCCAGGAGCAGATCGTGCCCGAGGCCATCGGCGAAATGCTGCACCGCCTCGCACGCCACCGCATAGCGCGCGTCGTGCGGGTTCTGTGATGCGCTACGAACAGCACTGCCCGATCGCGCTGGCGGCCGAGGTGGTCGGCGAACCCTGGACTCTGTTGATCATCCGCGAGCTGCTGAACGGCAGCACCGCGATCACCGACATCGCGGCCGGAGTGCCGGCTATGTCGACCGGCCTGCTGACGAAGCGGCTCCGCAAACTCGAGGCGACAGGCCTTGTGGTGCTCCGTCCGCGTCAGGCCGAGTTGACCGAAGCGGGCCGTGAGCTGGCCGAGGTCATCGAACCGCTCGGCCGGTGGGGCGCACGGCGGCTGCCGCCACCACGACACGGCGATCTCGACCCTGCCCTGCTCCTCCGTGACATCTCCCGGGGAATCGACCGCTCCGCCCTCCCCTCGGAGGCCGTGTCGATCCACTTCCGATTCACCGAATCACCCGGACCGCGCTGGTGGTGGCTGGTGCTTTCCCGAGCTGTCGCCGCGCCGACCGTTCACGATCCGAGGCTTCCCCAAGCGATGCGGATCGACTGCACACTCGGCGCCCTCAGCCGTGTCTGGCTCGGGCATGACGAATGGCTGGATGCCCTGCGGGACAAAGCGATCATCATCACCGGACCACGGACCGCCGTACACCAAGCCATCACCTGGCTCGGCACCAGCCGCTTCGCCGACGGCACCACTACCGGAGCCGACGCGCCGATAATGTCCTCATAGGACGGTTCGCATCACGCCGTTTCGGTCACTCAGCGCCGCGAACACGTCGCCGCGACGCCGCAAAGGCCCAGTGGATCTCGATCTCCCGTGCCGTCAGGCCTGTCGCGTCGATACGGTGTTGTCGAGACCGTTGTCACGACGGAAGGTCGCCGCTTTCCACGAGCGAATCCACCGCACGCCTGTCCGCCTCGCGTGCAGCGATCTCATGCCTTCGGGCGGCCGCTTCGTCGCCCGCCGTTCGAGCCGAAAACGCTGCCGCGCGTTCATGATGTGCCTCGGCGCGGCGGATCGCCGTGAAAGAGCGGTCGATCAAGAGCCTCCATTGTGGAGACTCGCGGGGATGGACTTTCGCTCCGGCGCGGGCTTCGGCGGCGTTGGCGAGTTCGTGATAGGCGAATCCGTGGTGTGCGGCCACTTCGCCGAGCAAGTGTTGCGCCTTCGCGCGGTGGAACGCGTCCGGCTCATCTCCTGCCTCGATTTCCGCGGCCAAGGTTCGATGTCCGTCCGCGATGGCCCACGCCCGATCCGCGTCATCGCGCAGCCGTCGCACCCTCGGATGGGTTTCCGTTCCGGGGTCGGCTTCGGCTCGCGTTGTGAAAACGTCGGCGGTCATGGGCTTGGTCCTCCCGTGTTTCGGTGAGCGTGATTCCACCCTGACATGAACCGGACCCTCTGAAACTGACGAGTGCCTTACGATCGAAGACTGTTAGCCTGGCCGTCGGAAGGAGATGCCGACTGTGTCCACCCGTGTTCTTCTGGTCGAGGACGACGTGATGATCAGCGAGGCCTTGAGCCTCGCGCTGGCAGACGAAGGCTTCGACGTCGAGTGCGCGGAAACCGGCGAAGACGGACTCGAACTACTCGTGGACAGCCGATTCGACGTCATTCTGCTCGACCTCATGCTGCCGGGCATCGACGGACTCACCGTCTGCCGGTCCGTGCGCGATCAAGGCGCCCTGCCGATCATCGTGATCACCGCCCGCGCGGATACCCAGGACGTGATCGCGGGCCTCGAAGCCGGCGCGGACGATTACGTCACCAAACCGCTGGTGGCCGGTGAACTCGCGGCCCGGATCCGCGCGCTGCTCCGCCGCACCGCACCACCTCCCCCGGCCCGGATCATCGTTGGCGGCCTGGAAATCCGGCCCGATGAGGAAAGCGTGCATCGCGACGGGAATCAGGTGCATCTGACCCGCACCGAGTTCCGCCTCCTCGCCGAACTGGCCGCGGCCGAGGGCCGGGTCGTCACCAGGGAGCAGTTGCTGCAGCGAGTGTGGGGTCACGACTACTTCGGTGACACGAGGCTGCTGGATGTCCACATCAGACGGTTGCGACGCAAGGTCGAACCCGATCCCGACAATCCGAGTCTGGTGTTGACCGTGCGCGGCCGTGGCTATCAGATCACTCCGGGATCATGACCCACGCGGGGTTCCGGTCGACGCTACGGCGGCTTTCCCTGCGCTGGCGCGTAGCCGGCGCCTTCGGTCTCGGCCTGGCGCTGGTGATGAGTGTGCTCGGTGCCGCGACCTGGAACCTGACCACCGGCTACATGCTCGACCAGCGCGAGCAGAGCACCTTGCGACAGTCGGAAGTCAACGTCGACCTGGTCGACAAGGCACTGGCTGAACATTCCGACAATCTCGACGAGCTTTTGACCGGGCTCGCCAGCGGTCCGGACTCGTCGATTCTGCTGTCGCGGCCCGGCGGCTGGCTCACCAGCGGACGGCAGATCGAGCCCACGGCCATCCCGGCCGCCCTGCTGGAAAGCGCGCACGACGGTGTCGCGGCCCGGCAACGGTTCACCGCCGACGGCATCCCCGTGCTCGCCATCGCGACCCCGGTCGGTAACGGCGACAGCATCTACGTCGAGCTGTACCCGCTGCTCGAACTGGATCGAACCTTCCGCTATCTCAGCATCCTGCTGATCACGGGCACCGTCGTGGCCGCGCTGTTCGGAGTCCTGCTCGGCGCTTGGACCACCAAACGTGCCCTGCGTCCGCTCTCCGCTCTCCGCGGAGCCGCTGCCCGTGTGGCACGCGGAGATCTGACGACCCGGCTCCCCCACCAGAACGACCCCGATCTCGCCCCTCTCGCCACCAGTTTCAACACCACGACCGAACAACTCGAACAACGGGTCCGCCGCGACAAACGTTTCGCCGCGGATGTCAGCCACGAACTCCGCTCACCTCTCACCACGATGGTCAACGTCACCCAGGTCATGACCCGCCGCCAGGACACGATGGACCCGACCGCCCGCAAAGCCCTCGGTCTGCTCAGCTCGGAACTGCACCGCTTCCAGGGCATGGTCGTCGACCTGCTCGAAATCTCCCGCGCCGACCAGGACGACGAAGGACCGGCCGAACTGGTGGATCTCGACGCACTGGTGCACCACGTCCTCGACAGCAGAGGCATGTCCGATGTACCCGTCGACACCGCTCCCGACATCCCGCTCGTCTTCGCCGACCGCCGCCGCATCGACCGGGTCGTCACCAATCTGCTCGACAACGCCGACCGCTACGGCGGAGGCGCCGTCGCCGTGACCCTTCGGCGGCGGGGCGACCACGCGAGGATAGAAGTCGACGACGCCGGCAGCGGCGTCCCACCCGCCCTACGGGAGCGCATCTTCGAACGCTTCGCCCGCGGCCTGCACGCCGGCCGCCGGGACCGCGAGACCGGCAGCGGGCTCGGGCTGGCCATCGTCGCCGACCACGTCCACCGGCACGGCGGCACCGTCTGGGTCGAAGACCGGCCCGGCGGCGGCGCCCGCTTCGTCATCGAACTACCGGAGGCGGCAGCGTGAAACTCCGTTCGATCATCCTCATCATGACCGCCGCCCTGTGCCTCGGCGGCTGCGGTGTGACCGACCAGGACGAACCCGAACCGATCACCACCCTTGCCCCGAGCACCACCCCGACGGTCTCCAGCCGGTCGGTCCCGCCCACACCGCCCCCGAGTCCTACGCGATCGTCAGGCAGTCGTCAGGTGCAGACTCCCGCATCTCCGACACAATGAGGAAGTCGTCGAAAGGAGGAGGGGGACATGACCGTCCGCGATCACCATTCCGACGACATCACCGACGAAGTCCGCCAATGGCTTTCCCGTGAGTTCGCGTCCTCGATGACCGAATCGGCCGTCCGCGAGATCGTGTGTTCGGCCCACGCCGATCTCGAAGGCCGGATCGGACCCGATGTCATGGGAGAAACGCTGCACCGGCTGGCTCGGTTCCGTGTGCTCCGCACACTCGGCAGCCGATGAGATCAGTCCGATCCATGTCTGGGCGAAATCGACAACAGCGACCGGAATCGTCCGTCCTCGCCCTGAATACTGCGAGCCGGTAGCGAGTTCCTACCAACTGACGTGCTGATGAAAGGTGAGTTTCCAGCCATCGTCCCGACGTACGTAGACACTGCTCACCCGAGCCGAATACGGAGCTCCGTCTTTGGTGGCGGTGACCCGGTAGTTGACCGCGCCGACGAAAAGACTGAGCCTTGCCGCGCTCAAACCGCCTAGGCTGCATGCCTTCCACCGCGCCCCGCATAAGGCGGCCAAAGCCGTTTCGCGTTCCTGGATCGGCTGCTGGTCGATCAGCAGAAGCACGATGCGGTCATCGAGAACCTTCTCGTAGTACGACCGTGCGGCAGCCGGTTCGTCGGCGAGCGCGTGCCAGGCACGTTGTTCCAGGCCGGTCAGCACGTCCACGGCAGCCGCTTCACACTCCGGCGCGGCCGAGATCGCGGCCGGGGTTCACCATCCGGCCACTTCACGATCCATATCCGGACCCCGCCGATCTCTCATCGCCGCGCTTTCCGAGTCGTCGCATCACCGCCCTCCGGCGTTCGCCGGACGGCGACCAGCTTGCCGCAGAACGGCGCGCGTGAACCTGACGATCACCTTACGATTTGACCGGAGGCGTACTCGGCGAGCCCTATGGCGATCTTCGACATCGTGCGCTGGACCTGCCTCTCTGAGGACCAGCGCCCCATGCCACGAGCCGAATATGTTCCCTGCCAACGGATCCGCGTTCCACCGCCGGGGATTTCGTGGAGGTCGATCGTCGCCTGGTGGTCGGCCATATGCGGGCTCTCCAGCCCCTCGTAAGCGAACCGCCGTCCAAGCGTGAGTCCGGTGATCCGCTCCCTGATGACCGCCTTACCCGAGCGGAAGGCCCGGATGGCACCGACTCCGTCACGCCCGTCCGGGGAGAGGCCGCTCGAGCTGCTGACGTCCAGTTCACCGGCGTGCGACCAGGCGGGCCACATCTTCGGGTCCAGCAACAATGCCCACACGACCGCCGGTGGCGCCGCCGATTCGGCCAAGACATCGTACGACCGCACTGCAGAAACCTCCAAGAGAGGCGAATGTGACGATCCGGATCGTCCCACACACCACGCCCACCGGTAACCTGCTCGGACCACCTCGAATTCGTATGTCCATTATGGACATGGCGTGAATTGGGCATGCCCAGTCGACGCAACTGGATCGAGAAGACGTGAGGACCTGCGATATTCCCTAACCCGTTCGTCGTCAATGGCCGACAGGAGCAGGGAAGCGCTTGCGCAGGTGATCGAGCCGCGACTCCTTCAGCAGCGGCAAATCCACCGCTGCCAGACGTGTCCGGTCAGCGGCTCGATGTCGTAGTTGAAGTCGACGAGCACCGCCTTGCGGAGATCGCCAATCCCGATCGAAATGCCCGATTTGTGCACTTCGCGCGGCTTGGCGCGGGGTCGCGAGTGGTAAAGAGCGTTTGATTGAGGGGGGCGACGATCCCAGCGGGTATCGGGATCGTTGATGAAGGAATCAGGACACTCAACGTCCCGATTCCTTCATCAACGCGAGGTGACCCCGGTCCCGGACCTTGATCAACGGAAGATCCGGGACACTCAACGTCCCGAATCCTCCGTTGATCAAGGCTGTGCCACTCAAACCCGGCGGCCGACACCCCGCCCACCCCACTGCGGCGCCGCTCAGGTCGCCTGAATGAAGTACGTGATGGCCCCCTTCATTGCGCTAGGCGCAATGAAGGGGGCCATCACGTACAGGGGCTTTCACGCACCGACCATCTGGACCGACCGTCCACCCCTGCCTCCAAGACGTTACGAAAGAGGCTTTCGCAACATGCCACCTTGGCCTTGCCCCTCTATAACCCCAATTACCACTCACGACCCCCCTGCGGAACTGTGCATATGGGCATCAATCTGCCTTACCCCTCAATAGTGTGCCCGTCGAAACCGGCGTCCGGCTCGTGTCCGGCGAGGTACCGGCTTACGTTGCGCGCCGGCACCTCGCCCTCGAAGCGGGTGACCGAACCGGCCTTCGACTGCAGGGTGTGCGGGGACGACGCCGAGCTCGTCGCCGAGTCCCGGTGACCGGTCCACATAAGACGCACCGCCGGGCAGCGGGATCACGACCACGAGGTCGAACGGGACTTCGCGGTCCACGACGGTGATCGAGGCCTGCTCGCTCGGATCGCGCCGGAGCCGGTTCGCCGCCAGCGTGCCACCGGTACCGCCACCGAGGATTCGGTCGCCCGCCCGAGCGACGAAGGGTTGCGGTGGTCAGGCCCCGGTCAGGCTGTCGAGGGCGGCGCGGATGCGCTTGCCCGCTTCCTCCGCGACCGGGCGAAGCTCCTCGCGTTCGGGCACCTCGATCATCACGCGCGGGTCGAGGGCCTGGACCAGGCTGCGTTCGTCGCCATCGGCGCGGACGACGACATTGCAGGGCAGTAGCAGCCCGATCGTCCGGTCGACCTCCAACGCGCGGTGCGCCAACGGCGGATTGCACGCGCCGAGGATCACGTACGGTTCCATTTCGGCGTCGAGCTTTTCGCGCATCGTCGCCTGGACGTCGATCTCGGTCAGTACGCCGAATCCCTGCTCCTTCAGCGCGGCACGCACTTCGGCGACGGCTTTCTCGTAGGGCAGGTCCAGGGTGATGCTCAGGTGATACTTCACAGTGATCATTCCTTTCGTGACGGGTTCAGCCGGCCCGCAAGGCGGCGGGGGCGAACACGGCCGCAGCCGCGACTCCGGCGGCGACCACGAGGATCAGGTAGGCGAACGTGCGCCGTACGGTCCGCGCCGGGAGCCGGTCGCCGACCTTCCCGGCCAGCAGCGAAGCCAGCAGCGCCACCCCGGCGAACACCGCGGCGATGCCGTAGGGCAGGTCCGGCATCGTGCTGGCGTGCGCGGCCAGTCCGCCCACCGAGGTGAGCACGATGACGACCAGCGAGGTCGCGACCGCCTCCGGCGCGGTGAGGCCCAGCAGCATGGTCAGGGCCGGGACGATGACGAACCCGCCGCCGACCCCGAACAGACCGGTCAGCACCCCGACGACCGCGCCGACGGCCAGTGCCTTGGGCACGCAGCTGCGCCAGTTCACCCCGCCCGCACTGGTCCGGCAGGCACCGTCCCGTTCGGGAGCGGCGACGAGCATCCGCACCGCGACCACCGCCATCAGGACGGCGAACGCGACCAGCAGCCACCGGTCCGGCAGCAGCTTGCCCAGCGCGGTGCCGCCGAACGCGGCCGGAACGCTCGCCGCGACGAAGACCAGCGCGACGGGCCAGCGGATCACCTTCGACCGCCACCGGGCCACCAGGCCACCGGCCGCGGACACGGCCACGACCAGCAGCGACGTCGGGACAGCGGCGGACAGCGGCAGCCCGACCCCGTAGACGAGCGCGGGGATGGCGAGGATCGAGCCACCCGCGCCGAGCAGACCCAGGGCAGCGCCGATGACCAGGCCGAACGCCGCCGCCGGCAGGATCGTCATGGCTCCGCCTCAGCCGGCGGAAAGGGGAAGCCCGGTCCGGGCCGCACGGTCGAACTCGTCGTCCACCGCGACGACCCGGCGTCCGGCCGCGGCGAGGATCGAGGCCGCGATCGAAGCGCGGTAGCCGGCCTGGCAGTGCACCCACACCTCGCCGGTCGGGACTTCGCCGAGGCGGTCCAGCAGTTCGTGCAGCGGGATGTGCACGGCGCCGTCGATATGGTTCTGCGTCCATTCCAGGTTGCGCCGGACGTCGAGGACCGTCACCGGCCGGTGGTGGCGAACCATGGCCAGCTCCCCGAAGTCCGCCCGTGGGAAAGAGCCGAGCGGCGCGTCGCCCGACCACGCTTCGGGGGTGCCGGTGGCCGCGGCTTCGACGCGATCGATGCCGATCCGGACCAGTTCACGCTGCGCGTCGGCGACCTGTTCGGCGGTGTCACCGAGCAGGGACAGCGGCGTGCCCCAGGGAATGAGCCAGCCCAGGTAGGTGGCGAAACTGCCGTCGGCGCCGAAGTTCAGGGTGCCCGCCACGTGGCCGGCGGCGAACGCGGTGCGCGACCGCAGGTCGACGACCCACTCCCCCGCCTCGATGCGCGACCGCAGCTCGGCCGGGTCGGCGGTCTTCGGTTCGGTGAGGTCGGGTGCGTCGGGTCCGGATGAGTTCGCCGGGCCCATGTGCGCGTAGTAGGCCGGGTAGGCGTCCAATCCGGCGAGCAGCTCGTCGACGTAATCGCGTTCCTGCTGAGTGAGCACCGGGTTGACCCGCTTCTCCCGGCCGATCGTCGACCGGTCGGCGTCGGACTGGGTGGCCGAGCAGAAGCTGCCGAATCCGTGCGTGGGATAGATCTCGGCGTCGTCGGGCAGCACGTCGGCCAGCCGGTGAGCGGACGCGTACTGGCGCTTCACCAGCTCACCGGTGTGAACGGGGCCGAGCAGGTCGGGGCGGCCGGTGGAGCCATACAGCAATGACCCGCCGGTGAACACCATGGGGGCGTGTCCGGGAGCCTCCAGGACGTAAGAGAGGTGAGTGAACGTATGGCCCGGCGTCGCCAGCGCGCGTACACGCATGTGCGGCCCGACGTCGATCACGTCCCCGTCCTCGATCGGCGTGCGTTCGAAGGACACCGGATCCGCGGCGTTGATGTGGTAGGCCGCACCGGTCACGCGGGCCAGTGCGAGACCGCCGGTCACGTAGTCGTTGTGGATGTGGGTCTCGAACACGTCGGTGATCCGCAACCCGCGTACCTGGGCCAGGTCGAGAACCCGGTCGATGTCGCGCTGCGGGTCGACCACGAACGCCGTCTCGCCATCCTCGACGAGGTAGCTGCGGTCACCGAGGCTCGGCGTGTCGATGGCGATGATCTCGATCATGAGTCTTCTCTCCTTATACCCCCGGGGGTATCCGGTTTCAGGATAGCGTACCCGGAGGCATCCCCGTGGATACCCCTGAAGGCATGACGAGACACACCTCGCTTTCTTGATCGCGCACAGCATCGAGGCGCCGGTGTGCGAAACCCGGGGACTTATCGAGGGCAAGGCAAAGGTGGCGCTGTCCGGGGCGCGCGGTCACTTCGGACGGCGCCGGCGCCCTGAACTTGGTACCCCCAGGGGTATGATGAACGGAGAACCAGGACCCACGACTCGCGGAGGAAACCGGATGTGCCAAAGGATCGTCTGCTCGAAGTGCGGGAAGCCGTCCTACCGAGGCTGCGGCAACCACGTCGAACAGGTACTCGGCGACGTGCCCGCCGCCCAGCGCTGCTCCTGCTCCGCCGAGCAGCCCGAACGGAAGCCGTGGCGGCTGTTCGGCCGCCGCTGAACACCGGGTGGTGACACGACCTGCGGCGCCGCACTTCCCGCGCCCCGGACTTCGTCGAAGACTTCATCCGCGACCGCCTTGTAGACGCCGTCACGCTACTCGCCGAGTACGGCCACCGGCTGCTGCCCGAGTACCGCTTCGACCCGCACTGGCCGAACACCTGCGGCGGGCCGGACGGATCCTCCGCTCCCGGCCCGGCTGCCTCGCGCCTTAGGCCAGGGTCAGGAACAGCTTCTCCAGTTGCTCACGATCGGCGGCGCCCTGCTCCGAGTCGTCGGACAGGCACTGCTCCAGCCCGCTGGCGATCAACCGGAACCCGGCCCGGTCCAGCGCCCGGGACACGGCGGCGAGCTGGATGATGACCTCCCGGCACTCGCGGCCCTCGTCGATCATCTGGATCAGGCCGCCGACCTGCCCCTGCGCCCGCCGCAGCCGCTTGCGCACGTCAGCGACCACGTCTTCGTTCAGCTCCACGCCGACCTCCTCAGGTACCCCCTAGGGTACCTGTTCACGACCGCGACCGGGCTTCGGCACGCACCTGCGCCATGCCGAGCTGCCGAACCTTGCCGATCAGCTCTGCGTTTCCCCGGCCAGCACCACGATCCCGAAACCGGGCTGCCTCGTGAGCGGTAAGGACGGTTAGAACCGTCCTTACCACTCACGAGCCCCACCACGGTCCGCCGCTCAGATCGCCTGAAGTACGGGAAGGCAAGACCTTCTCGCTGTCGGCATCACCGTCGGACTATCGGCGGGCCGCGCGCATTTCCTGGAACAACTCGAACTCGCCATCAGGGGCAGCGCTGAAACCCTGCCAATGGAAAGAGGTCGGCGTTACGTCGGTGAACGTCCACCGCGAGCGCCGCCCCTGGGAGTCGGTACCCTCCTGGATCATCCCTCCGACCCCGTCAGGCCGTCCGACCTGCGAGAAGCTCGAAAGAAGTTTCGGTGAGAACCACGTGATCTCCGCGAGAATCGCGGCAAGCCACGTCTGCGCGCTTGAGCACCGCACGTCAAACCTGCGATGACCGTCGACAGGGAACGCTCCCGGCTCAGGCGACGTCACCGCCGACCAGTGGGGATACTGCTTCCTGCACGTCGGCGCGATCCGAATCAGCAGCTTACGGGTTAATGAGGTTGGAATGATCGCTCGTAGCGAGACATATCCCAGCCAAGAATATTTCTCTTGCCTTGACTCTTCGCGAGTTCGAGCATCACCGCTGTCATCGATCGTTTCATTCTCGTCCAATCGTCGGGACTATGCCGACTCAGATACACCACGTGCCACCTGTCAGGGTCAGGCGTCCACGGTAGCCGGAAGAATACGCCACCTGTGTCGTCGGAGGCGAACGGTATGACCCCTCCAGGTTCCGGAAACGGCAGGTAGGTGTCATAGTCGTATTCCCAGGCTGTCCTCACGTTGGCCAGGGCCTGGTCGAAGTCTTGCTGAAAAGACCTCAGATGCATTTTGGTTTGTGTTGGGTTTATAAATCTGATCACGCTACGGAACATCCCCGACGGGAACCTGGCCATGAATTCCTTGTAATCACCAGGCAACAAGGTTCCTAGGCGCCGCTCGACGACACCCCAATCCACTTCAGGAGTTGCGGCGCCACCCCAATCAAGTGCGGCGGCGATAGCAGCCACCGCAAGGCGCGGGTCAGCAATAAACATTCCAAGCTCCTTCAACGTATCCGACACTACTCGGCTAAGGGCCGCCCATCAGGGTGTAGGTCAGGTAGCAGTCAGCGGAGGCCTCGACGATGACTGTTGTCACTGTCTCTCCCGCCGGGAGGGCTCCAGCTGTGAAAACGGGGTGCGAAGGTCCGAACAGGGCGAACACGTCGTCGACCTTCACCAGCCGTGTACCGCTGCTCCCCCTCGCACGGTCGAGCCCGGCACGAGACGTGCAGTACGGCCTTACTCGCTGTTCAGGAGTTCGATCGTCTTCGCACCATCGCGCGCCGGCGCACGTCACGTCGCTGCGGTAATCCCTGCCGTTGTAGTGGACCCGGTACGGAAGACCTTTCTCTCCCGGCAGGGCGTAGCCGACGTGGTTCGCCACCTTGGGGATGAACGCGACTCCACCCAGCGCGCCGAGTACCACCAGCACCGGGACAGACACCCTCACCACACACCGCCGTACACCGCATCGACGTGTCGCGGACCGGTCATCGACACCGTCATCGCCGGTCCGCAGCAAGGGCCCAGGTTCCCGCCCCGGCATGGTGCCCCCTTCCGGCACACGAAACGTTCCCAACCGCCGCAGCAGCGGCGGCGGCCAGCCCTTACGCCATCTCGGACAGCCGATGAAGAGCTAGCGGTTGGAGAAGGGGATGTACTCCACGGGCAGGTCGGTGAAGTCCCAATGGAGCAGGTTGTCCTGCCCGGTGTTGGTGAGGATCTCGTAGAGGAGCTGGGTGACCGGGCCGGGGTGCTCACGCCATTGGTCCGCGCTCTGGTCGTGGTAGGCGATCCTCCAGTGGTCGCGGTCGCTGGAATCGGTGATCCAGCAGAAGGTTCCGCCTTGGCCGTCAGCTCCCCACGGCAGCAGGCCCCCGGGCTCTGGGTAGAGGTGGTAGTCGACATTGTCGAGGTACTCGAGATCCTCGTCCCCGAGGATCTGCAGCAGTTCATCGAGGGCGTTCTTGTACTCCGCCCATGCTTGATCGTCAGCGACCGGGCTGTCGATCACGATCTGCCGGAACACCCCTCCCGGGAACTTTGTGAGCAACGCTTTGTAGTCCGAAGGCAGTGCGAGGCCCAGATCCAGCTCCACAGCGGCCCAGGTCCGCTCGGGGGTGAATTGTTCCCGCCAGCCTAGGAGGTCGGCGATCTCATCGACGAGAGAAGAGGGGTCAGCGTGTGTCATCGTCTTTCCCAGGGCTGGTCGGTACGAGTGGTGTTGCCCGCGACTATCAGCATCGAGTCTTGGACGCGTTGCTTTGAGGGGTGTTCTGCTCACCGGTGCCCGCAGCTTTAGCCATACTGTCGGCAATTATCGCTATCGGCGAGGTTGCTCTTGCATCTCAAGGGCCGGTGATTGGCCGACCAGCAGTGTGGATGCGGCGGTGTAGGCCTGTTCGTCCTCGGTGAAGGTGCGCCATCCGCCGAAACAGGCGAGCCGCCGTTCGCTGTCGACTACAGCCTGTGCCAGCTCGCGCACTCGATCATCGGTCGCTTCGAGATCAGCGAGGTGGCGTAGCGCGGCGATTCGGACAGGCAGGCATTCGCCGTGGGCGAGTGGGTGGGCCAAGTCGGTCAGGATGGTCACAGGCTCGGTCGGGTCGCCGGTGATCCGCGCCAAGGCGTAGGCGGCTTCGGCGCGAGTCCAGTCGTCGGCGGAACGGCTCAAGGAACGGAGGTCGTCAACGCACGAGGCAGCTTGTGGACCGAGGTCGGCCAGGAGAGCGATCGTCGTGTGCCAGAGGCCGGGCCGGGCGACATGATCTGTCAGCACGGCGACGGCCGTATCGGGATCGGCACCGGTGCGCCACAGTGCCCATGCCACGGCCGGCTCGCTCGCGTGGCGACGCAACGCGTCCGCCGCGCCGACAGCGGCGGGCCCCATGGCCCCGATCGCTTTCGCGGCCGCGGGTCGCACCTTGTCGTCGTCAAGGAATCGGATCACGACGGGTAAGGCGGCGGCCGCGCTCGGCCCCCAGGCTGCGATCACCTGGCACAGGTTCAACGCGAGAATGGCGTCGCGGCGGGCTTTGACCAGCCGGGCGATGACCGCGTCCAGAAGTGCATCGACGTGTCCACACAACGGGATCAGCACCTCGCCGATCCCCGGCTGCTCCACTATCGGCATAGCCCTGTCGTAGTAGGAGCCCGCGTGGCTGAACCCGAGGCTGCTGCCGGACAGCCGTTTCACCAGGCCCGGTACACAGCCTGGATGATGCTGCCTGGCCAGTGCCCACACCGCGGCGTCGCCCACGGTCGTCGCAGTACGAGAGTCCCGCACCGCGTGATCGGTGGTGCGGGCGACCAACTGCTCGGCATACGGCGCTCCTAGTTCGCCCACGCAGGCCAGCAGGGCAGCCGCCCGGTAACGCGCTTCGGGTGATTCGTCGTCGAGGTGCGCGGCCAGCAGCGGCAGCAACTCTTCGGTGGTGGTACGCCACTGGGACAGCACCTGCTGGACATGCCTGAGCGCGGCGACTCGCTTGGCCGCGTCACCGGAGCGAGCGACGCCGCGAGCGAACGCGGTGGCCGCGACCGGGTCGCCGAGCAACAAACTCCCGGTCTTGTGGACGAGGGCCGCCGGGCTGTGGCCGATCCACTCGGAATCCCGGTACTGCACGGTATCGGCGTTCAACACCCCCGATATCAGCAGGTCGACCTTGTCCGTCGCGACCGCGGGATCGGACGCGGCCAGAGCGTGCACGGCGGCCAGCCCGGTCAGTGGGTCATCATCAGTCAACAGCGTGCGCAGGCACTCGCCTAATACCTCGTCCTCCGACCAGGCGAACACGGCACCCAACGCGCACAAGAGATCGATCCGGATCGTGCGATCAGTCTCCACCGTCCACCGACGGCGCAGCATCGCGACCGACTCGGGATGACGGATACCGTCCGCGACGAGCGAGATCGCCGCCCGCCGCACGGCCGGATCCGCGTCGTCCAGCAAAGCAACCAGTCGTGGTCTCACCCTGTCCAGCGCGGGCCGCCAACCAGGGTCGACGAACCGCTCGGAAACCTCGACCGCTTCACCCGCCAGCCAGCTGATCAGCTCAACCACCTCCGGCCGTCCATGGACGGCCGGATCACCGGCGAGATCGACCAGACCGGGCAACGCGGCCGACGCCGCCGAGCACACCCATCCCCCTTGATGGAAAAGCTTGTTCGACAGGTCGGAAAGCGAGTCCGACGCCGTCTTCGCATCCGGGCTCGCGCAGCCGCGGAGCAACCCCGGGACATCCGACGCATTGCCGTAATTGTGCTCGAGCCGCGACCAGTCCACATCGTCCAAGGGGTCCCCCATGCCTCAACTCTAGGCAAGCGAACCCCGCCACGAAACGGGCGCCTCACAGGGTTCACACGAGCATGACCGCCTCCGCTGCCTCGATCAACCAGAGGAAACCGAGCACAGCACGCGAATCGCCACGTCGATGCCCACAGATTCCCCCGGATTAAAAGTCCCCAGCTCAGCCATGTCACCTACTGGCCTTCAGTATCAAATACTGTCAGTTCGTGCAGGTCAACGCCAGTCTTAGCCGGGGACGAGTGCCATCGTGCGCCGACCCGTGTCGAGCTCTACGTCGGCAACGGAGCCCAATCGGAGACGACGTGACTGTCACTCGGCAGCGCACCTGCTGCTGACTGAACTCCCGCTGCACATCCGTTTGGCAACCACAGATCCACCGGGCGACGCCGCTCGAACCTCGACGGTTCCGTAACCAAGCTCCGCGCGTGCCTGAGACTACGCGCTCCGCGAAGCCGACGGGATCCGCGGAACTGGTCCGCAAGGCCTTCGATACCGAACGAATTCGCGCGCGTTACCTCGATTTCCTGGTGAGATGGGTCGCGCCGTCGCCGGACGACTTCACGCGGCGCCTGATGTTGCACACCGACTGGCTGCACGTCATCCGCCGGGATCCGCACCTCCCGGCCGAGCACCTGCCGGACGGCCGGCCCGCCGCCCGTGCCGAGCGCCTGTTCCGGAAGCGCGACGAGAACTTCCGCGATGCCGCCGCGAAAATGGCCGAAGACCTGCGGGAAGTGCTGGCGGTTTCCGGCTCCGCCGATCCTGTCGCCGGGAGCTGAGCACCGGGCGTGCCCCGCACCCCGCCCGAAATGGTGGCTCTGCTTATCGCATGTCCGGCGGGCTTGCGAATCCGATCGGCGGTATGGGTGGCGACCATTCGTGGATAACGTCGGAGTCTGCGACAGCTCCGGCCGTAGCGCGCGTGCGGGGGGCGAATTCGCGCACTGGGGAAAGCACTGAAATGACTCGGCCGGTTTGCTCGCGCCTGGAGGTATCGGAGTGTCCGGAACGCTTGCCCGTCTTCCGTTGTCCCAGGACGTCGTGTCCGAAAGCAGGTCCCCTCGCTGGGCGGTGTGGCGTTCGCCGGCCGGTCAGCCGCGCTGGGCCCGGCCGGTGTTGCTGGGCATCGCGGCGGTGGCAGCGGTGCTGTACGCGTGGAATCTGCCGGTGGTGGACTTCGCGCCGCTGTATTCGGACGCCGTGAAGAGCATGTCCGGGAGCTGGAAGGCGTTCCTGTTCGGGGCCGTGGACGCGGATGCGACGTCCACTTTGGACAAGCTGGCCGGTTCGTTCGTGCCGCAGGTGGTCTCGGCGAAGATCTTCGGGTTCCATGCCTGGTCGCTGGCGTTGCCGCAGGTGATCGAGGGCGTGATCTCGGTGCTGGTGATGTACCGGGTGGTGCGGCGCTGGGCCGGTGTGGTGCCCGGTCTGCTGGCGGCCGGGATCTTCGCGTTGACTCCGGTTGCCGCGTCGATGTTCGGGCACAGCATGGAGGACGGTGCGCTGGTGATGTGCCTGGTGCTGGCTGTCGACGCCTATCAGCGGGCGGTGCTGGAGGGGCGGTTGCGGTCGCTGGTGTGGGCCGGGGTCTGGGTGGGGCTGGGCTTCCAGGCGAAGATGCTGCAGGCGTGGATGGTCTTGCCTGCGTTGGCGATCGGTTACCTGCTGAGCGCGCCGGCCGGGTTGCGTCGCCGGGTGAAGCACGTGGTGGTCGCCGGTGCGGTGACGTTGGCGGTGTCGCTGTCATGGATCGCGCTGTACACCTTCACCCCGGCCAGTGCCCGGCCCTACGTCGACGGCAGTACGAACAACAGCGCCTTCGCCATGGTGTTCGGCTACAACGGCCTCGGGCACCTGGGCATTCAGCTGCCCGGCGCCAGGAAGTTCGACAACAACGGCGGCGCGATCGACCCGCAGCAGCTGGCCGGGCAGCGTGACATCCTCCCCGCCAAGCGGGGAAACACCGAGGAGGACCCGACGAAAGCGACGAGCAGGCCGGTCCAGAAGGGCTGGGCCAAGTTGTTCGACGGCCACCTCGCCGTCGCGGTCGGCTGGCTCTACCCGCTCGCGCTGCTTGCCCTGTTATGCGGACTGTGGTGGCGGCGCGGGGCCGAGCGCACCGATCCGGTGCGCGGCGGACTGGTGATGTGGGGGGTGTGGCTGCTGACCTTCGGTCTGGTCTTCAGCGTCGCCGATGTCCCGCACACCGCGTACGTGGCCTCGCTCACGCCAGCGGTCGCTGCGCTCTCCGCCCTGGGCATCGTGCTGTTCTGGCGGGCCTACCGGGAGGGCGCCAAGCAGGCTTGGCTGTTGCCACTCGCGGTGGCGGCCGAGGTGGCTTGGGCTGCGTGGCTGTGGTCGCACTACCCGAATTTCCTGCCGTGGGCGAAGTGGGGTGCGCTCGCGCTGGGCGTGGCCGCTGTCGTCGCACTGGTCCTGGTGCGCGTGGTCAAGACCACCTCGCCCCGCCTGGTCACCGCCGGGCTCGCCGTCGGGGTCGCGGCCGTGGTGGCCGCGCCCGCCACGTACGCGATCTCCGTGCTGGACCCCGATTACTCCGGCATGTCCTTCGACGCCAATGCCGGCCCGGAGTCGGGCCGGATTCCCGCCGCGCCGCCCACCCCGGCCAACGGGGCGGGTGGGTGAGCCGGGCTCCCGGAACACACGGAGCGGCCGGCGACGGCGGGTCTTCGCCGCATCGTCACCGGCTGCCGCTTTGCTGGCAGCCCTCCAACATCCAGACAGTGAACATGTAGCCGATGCGCGTCGCCGCAAGCCTCAATGCAGCTCACGTGAAGCTGGCTGCGCTCGACAAGAAGGACTGCCCGAGGAACCCTGCACGCTTCAGCCCGGTTAACACCTCACCGATCACTGACAGGCCGTGGCGGAGCGAGGTGAGCAATGCGCAGCAACCCCACCACGGGATTACGTATATCCCACTCGATTATCACCCTCCACGCGGGATTCCGATGGTTTGCCTTTGATGCGGCAATCTCTAAAGCCCGATGATGCGTCAACCGGATTTGATGATTCAAGGTGTGCCACCGATGGCGCCATCGGCGAACGTAACAACCATGAAATCAGTGCAGGTTAAGAGAATTTCTTTCAAGGACATTCTCTTACCGGGCACCGATCATCAAGTTTTGCCGATTAATTCGCCAGCACGCGCGACCGACACAGGAACGATGCTTATTGTCAAAATTTATACATTTTCGCCACCCGACCTGGCCGGCAACGAGACGAACCTGCCCCCTGGACGTCCCCAAGAGCTACACCTAGACAGAGACATCGTGGAGATAGGCGGTATGCAATCTCGTCGGGTCCCCGTTTCGCATCTCCCGCCTATCGGAGACGGCCTGGCCGGTAATGTCTCCGCCATTATGGTCGACTCTTGAAGTATCGGTCTGGAAGTTCGAGCGGTGAGGTGTGACGAATGCGGTGGAGAGAGGCGGCTCATGTGAGCCTCGTGGAGTCGTCGTGGTGTTCCCGAGGCCTTCCTGTAACCCTGGTCTGCAGGTGGACTTTGCCGGATCAGATGGGTGGGCTGTGACGACAAAGGATGGCGGCACGGCCGGATCGCAGTTCAACCTGCCACGGTTCTGGACCGGAGCCCCGGCCAGGAACCCGTTCTTCGTAGGGCGCGAGGCCGAGTTGGACCGCATGGAAGCCCTGTTGTCCCGTGGAACACGACGTGGGCTCTACGTGACCGGCATGGGCGGGATCGGCAAGACACAGCTCGTTCTCGAGTACGTGTATCGCCACTCTCACGATTATGAACTGGTCTGGTGGATCTCAGCATCGGACGTCGGTTCGCTGCGGGCATCATTCGCCGAACTCGCCCGCACACTGGCAGTGGGCAGTGACGCCGAGTCGGCGGTCCATTCCCTGTCAGCCGGTACGCCGGTGCACCGGTGGCTCCTGATTTTCGACGGTGCGTCGAGCTTTGCGGACATCTCCCCCTACATCCCGGGCGGGTCCAGAGGTAGATTCTTGGTCACCTCGCGGAACCCGGACCCGCCGGCCAACGACTTCCCGGTCGATGTCTTCACGAGACAGGAGAGCGTGCGGCTTATCACCAAGCGACACCCCGCTCTGACCGACGATGAGGCCCACCGGGTCGCTGCAGCGGTGGGTGATCTGCCTTTGGCGGTGGAGCAAGCGGCGGCGTGGATGGCGGTCACCGGTGACACTCCCGAGACGTACCTGCCCATGTTGGAAAACGCGGTCCAAGAGCTGCTGTCGGCAGATAGGAGTGCCCACGCCGATCTCGCCGCGTTCTGGAGTATTCCGTTGCAGACCTTGGCCGACAGACATCCCGGCGCCGCGGCGCTCCTGGGACTGCTGTCGTTCTTCGAGTCCACATGGGTCAGCCGAGCGGATCTCAAGCTCGTGCCGACCATCGAGGTTGCTCCCGCTCTCGAACGTGTGCTCACCGATCCGATCGCCCAGGGCCGCGCCTTGCGCGAAATCAACCGGTACTCGATGCTCAAGATCGACCACCGCAACGGGACACTGCAAATGCACCGGCTTGTCCGCGAGGCCGTGCAACAGCGCCTCGACGAAGACACCGCCGATCAGTTCGGCCGGATGGCCGACGTACTGGAAGACCGGGTCGCGGTCGAAGTCGAATGGTCCACCGACACCCCGGCCGAGGTCGACCTGCTCAAACGGGACGCGCTGGCCGCCGTTCTGGCTCGACGGCTCGACGAAACCCGGGCGCGGGAACCGCGATCATCGCTGCTGATCCACCTGGACGGCGCTTGGGGGTCGGGTAAAAGCACCCTGATGAACTTTCTCGGGCGAAGGCTGACCGAAGGCGGATACCTGGTCGTCCGGCACGACGCCTGGCAGCAGTCACGGTTGTCGCCTCCATGGTGGTCGCTTCTCACAACTCTGCGCAGACACGTAGTGGCGGACAGCAAGTGGCTACGACGAGTTTGCTTCCGCCTTGCCGAAACAGCGGAGCGGGCCCGCCGATCAGGTGCACCCTACCTGCTGGCGTTAATCATGCTCGTGGTCATTGCCGGCGGTTTGGCGCTGGCCGTCAGGGCGGGAATCGGCGGAGCGGGGCAGTTCTCGGAGGTCCTCAAGGTCACCGCGCCGGTCATCACCGCGATCGGCTTCCTGTGGGCAGGAGCCAGGTTCGCCGCACGGATGCTGCTGTGGGGGTCGGTTCGCGGTGCCCGGCTGTTCGAGCAGTCGGACACCAACCCGATGGGCAGAGTCACCGAACACTTCGACTGGCTCCTACGCCGATCACGCAAACCGGTGGTGTTCCTGATCGACGACCTCGACCGCTGCAAGGATGCCCAGGTGGTCGAATTGCTGGAAGCGATCCAGACCCTGGTCCGGGACGCGCCACGAATGCACGACCCAACTGGGACGCAGCCGTCCGCAGCGTACTTCGTCATCGCCGCCGACGGTACTTGGCTGCGCAGAGCCTATGACGCCGAGTACGGTCCGACCGATTCGCTCGGCTACCAGTTCCTGGACAAGCTTTTCCAGCTCACAGTGCCGATGCCCGCCTTGAGCGCCACCGCACAACAACGGTTTCTCGGCAAGCTCCTCCGGCCGGGCAAACCCGACGCTGTGAGATGGCGTGACGTCGAAGAAGCGAAGGAACGCATCAGCGATGCCGGTAGCGACGAACAAGCCGTCGTCGGCACTCTCGCAGCGATGAGCCCTGAGCTCCGCGACGCCGTGGCCGTCGATGCCACCCAGGCGTTGACGGGCAGTGCTGTCCGTACCCAGCGCGAACACATCCTCCGCAAGTTCGCTCCGCTGCTGCCGCCGAACCCCCGTAGTATCAAACTCTTCCTCAACAACTACACGATCCTGCGAGCCGTCCGGACACTGGAAGGTGTCGCGGTCGACATCGACTCTCTCGCCCTGTGGACGATCCTGCGGCATCGCTGGCCCGCGGTCGCCGACGTGTTGCAGAGAGATCCAGCTTGCGTACGAGGAATCATCGAACCGTTGTGGTGCTCCGAAACCTTCCCAGAGAACCTTCAAAGTACGGCGCGCTCCACCGAACTGCGGGAGGTGGTAATGCACCGACCGGGCGGGCCGCTGACCGAGGACGTCATCCGCCAGTGCTGCGGAAGCATCTGACAGCTCAAACCTCCTTCAGTGGTACCCGTACCGGATTGGCGGCTCCCGGACGACGATTCCGACGGGGCCACCTACTCAGCCAATGGCAAGCTTTCGCCGTTCGGCTGGTAGCCCCGGTGTCGGCCAGGCGGTAACCGAACAGCCCCCGTCAGCACAGCTACTGCGAACATTTCAGCGGCCTCAGAGTGAGGAAGAACCACATCGAGTTCTGCCACGCAGGCCCCCAGAATGACTGTGGTATCGAGATCACGACCGCCATGGTGTACGACGCGAACAGCCCGACGCTGGGATCGACACCGGCGATGACGGAGCAGGAGATCGCCGCCGGGATCAGCGCGAGGACGATCACCAGGTCGGCGAGGATCTCTGTGCAGCCGACCTTGGGCGACGACCACGAAGGACCTGAAACACGCAGACGCAACGTCTTCTGAGACAAGACTCGACACAGACAGACGACCTCACATGGGCAACCCTGCCAGCCGATCCAGCCTTGATCACTTCCATCGGCGAACCGCTTCGCAGCAAAGCTGCGCAGGTGGGAACGAATGTGCATCCTGCGAGTGCCCCCGGTGAGATTCGAACTCACACTGGACGGGTTTTGAATCCGTTGCCTCTGCCAGTTGGGCTACGGGGGCGGTGCCTGGAGAACTTTACGGGATCGCGGGAGCGCGCCTTCCGCCGGGCCCGGGAGTGTGACGACCGTCTGACGTGGTGAACGCCATCTAGCCGACTGGATCGTTCCCGGTAGGCTTCAGGTTCGCGGACAGCCCGCGAGCCGAACTGCCCGACGACCTTCAGGAGGACCCCGGTGACCGAGCAGGCTGCCGAGGCCAATGGTGCCGTCGCCGCACCCCAGCGGCGGGTGCTCGTGGCCGAAGACGAGGCCCTCATCCGTTTGGACCTCGTCGAGATGCTCCGCGAAGAGGGCTACGAGGTGGTCGGCGAGGCCGGTGATGGCGAGCAGGCCATCAACCTGGCCACCGAGTTGAAGCCTGACCTGGTGATTCTCGACGTCAAGATGCCGAAGCTCGACGGTATCGAGGCCGCCTCCAAGATCACTGGCGACCGGATCGCGCCGGTCGTCATCCTGACCGCGTTCAGTCAGCGCGACCTCGTCGAGCGGGCCAGGGACGCGGGCACGATGGCGTACCTGGTCAAGCCGTTCGCCAAGCGCGACCTGGTGCCCGCCATCGAGCTGGCCGTGAGCCGGTTCGCCGAACTCCAGGCCCTCGAGTCCGAGGTCGCGGGCCTCACGGACCGGCTCGAGACGCGTAAGGTCATCGACCGCGCCAAGGGGCTGCTGATGAGCCGTCAGGGGCTCACCGAGCCGGACGCGTTCCGGTGGATACAGCGCACCGCGATGGACCGCCGGACCACGATGAAGGCGGTCGCCGAGGCCGTCGTCGAGAGCATCGGCTGACCAAAGCCCCGTCGAGGCGACCTCCGTCGCAGGAGGTGGCCTTTTCCGGCTCAGAGGCCGCTTGCCTCCCGCATCACCCAGTGGACGTCGGTGTTCTCGACCGTGCCGCCCAGCCGGGTGGAGCCGGGTCCTTCGGCGGTGACCGGGGTGTCGGCGCCGGTGTGGTCGTGTGTCGTCCAGTCCACAGTGAACTGGAGCTTCGAGCCCGGTACATCGAAGGGACCGTCCTGGTCAGGGCCGGTGTCGGAGGCGTCGTGGTTCTCGATGCTCAACCCGCCGGTCTCGTGGTCGCCGCCGATGATCACCAGCGTGCCGGGGTGAGTGCGGACGAACCGCATGACCTCGGCGACGGTGGCGTCGAGAGCGCGGCCCGCGTCGATCACGCCGTGCGCGTTGTTCTCGTGCGACATCCCGTCGGTTCCTTCCTCCTCCAGGAAGAGGAAGAAGCCGCGCGGGTTCTTCGACAGTGTGTCCAGCGCTTTGCGCGCCATCTGCTGGAGCGGCACCCGCGGCGCGTACTTCCCGACGCCGTCCGGGCCGTAGTCGACCATGTCCTCGTTCGCGAACAGGCCGAGGATCCGGTTCGCCCGCGTGTTCCGCAGTTCGTCGCCGTCGCGTACGTAGGTGTAGCCCGTTCGTTGCGCGCGTTCGACCAGGTTGCCGTAGGGGCTGCGGCTCTCCTCCCCCGGTTTGTCCGGCCAGAGCCCGGGGTTCCCCTTCGGGTACCACCAGTCCTCACCACCGCCGAGCAGGACGTCGGGACGGCTGTTCTCGATGTACTGCTTCGCGATGTCGCTTTGCGAGTCCCGGCTGGGCACGTGCGCCGCGAAGGCCGCCGGCGACGCGCCTGTCACCTGCGCGGTGGTGACCAGGCCGGTCGACTTCCCCGCCCGTTTCGCCCGTTCGAGGATCGTCTCCAGCGGACGCCCGTGGGCGTCCATCCCGACGGCGCCGTTGCGCGTCTTGTGCCCGGTCGCGAGGGCGGTGGCCGCCGCGGCCGAATCGGTGACGATCTCGTCGGGGTCGTCCGACGACGTCCGCACGAGACCGGTGGCCGCGAGCCCGTCCATCGCGAGCCTGCCGTTCTTGCCCTTGAGTGCCAGCCGGAGCAGGTCCCGCTGGCCGAGACCGAGGCCGTCACCCTGGATGTAGATGATGTTGCGCGCCGCCCGCGCCCCGGAATCCGCCATCGTCGGGTCCGCGACGGCGGCCGAGCCACCGCACAGGACCACCAGAACCGTCGTCGCCGCCAGACCACGTCCGCGCACATCGCCTCCCATTAGTTAGGAACCTTTCCTAACAGAGAAGTCGCGTGAAGACCAGGGGCCACTGCCCCGAACGGGTCGCCGCCACCTCGTGTCCCGATTCGTCCACTTTGGTCACCGGGGCCCGGCTTCCTTGCGACGTCGTACATCCGGCGACCAGCGCGACCGACAGGCTGAAAGTCCGCGCCTTCATCGGCCACGAAAGATCAGACCGAAAGACATACCCACGAACGATGAGACCCAGACCACACGATCGGGTCGTGACGATCTCCGCGCGGCTGGGTCTATGGAGTGTGGAAGTGAAGAACTTCCGCCGCAGGCAACGGAATCCGAACCGAGGAGATCGCGATGACGAACACCGCCACCACCGCCAAGCCGAACTCGAACTCCACCGCCCCCGCCGAGAACAGCGCACTCGTGTCGACCCAGGGCGTCACCACGATCGCCGACACCGTCGTGCAGAAGGTCGCGGGCCTCGCGACCCGTGAGATCACCGGCGTCCACGCGCTGGGCGGCGGCGCCGTGCGGGCGTTCAACGCGCTCCGCGAGCGCATCCCGGGCGCCACCGCGTCCGCCGGGCAGGGTGTCTCGGTCGAGGTCGGCGAGCGCCAGGCCGCGGTCGACCTGCAGATCGTCGTCGAATACGGCGTCGCGATCGCGGATCTCGCGAAGTCCGTGCGCCGCAACGTGATCGGCGCTGTCGAGCAGATGACCGGACTCGAGGTCGTCGAGGTCAACATCAACGTTTCCGACGTCCACATCCCGGGCGACGACGACGCCGGCGAGAGCACCGAATCCACCCGCGTCCAGTGACCACCGGCGCCGGTCCGCGCCCTACAGCAAGGAGAACGTTCATGAACGCCACCCATCTCGGCCTGTTGACCGGTCTCGTGCTCGGCGTGGCCGGCGCGTTCGGCGGCTTCGGCGCCTTCCTCGTCGTGCTCGTGCTGGCCGTCCTCGGCCTGCTGGTCGGCCGGTTCCTCGACGGCAAGCTCGACCTTTCGGCCCTGGCCGGCCGCGACAGGGGCTGATCGCCATGACGACCATGACCGCCGCCGCGCCCGGAACGGACGGGCGCGGCGGGCTGACCGTGGCCGGCGGCGCCGTCGAGCGGATCGCCACGCAGGCGATCACCGAACTCGACGGCGTCGGCGGCGCCGCCTCCCGGGTACTCGGGATCGCGGTCGGCGGTGAAGACCTCGATCAGGGCGCCAAGGTGAGCGCGCACGTCACCGGTTCGACGGCCACTTTGGACGTCCGGCTCTCGGTGAAGTATCCGCTTTCGGTCCGCGCCACCACCGAGACCGCGCGAGAGCATCTGATCCGCCGCGTCGGCGAACTCTCGGGCCTGACCGTCGCGCGGGTCGACATCACCGTCACGGCCCTGCATTCCGCGGAGACCGAAACGAGGAGGGTCCGATGAAACGGCGCCCCCGCCGCAGCGTTCCGGCCGTGCTCGTCGCCCTCGTGGTGCTCGCCGGGTGTGTCCTGGCCGCCGCCGTCGCGGTCCAGACGATCATCGGCGAGAAGCCCTGGATCAGCTACGACACCATCGCGTCCGCGCTGCACGACACCCGATGGAGTGATCCGCTCCCGGCGATCGCCGGCGGTGGGGTCGCGTTGCTCGGCCTGCTGCTCCTCCTGAGCGCGATCGTCCCGGGAAGGCCGACCGTGCTGCCGCTCGAAGGGGGTCCTGACTCCGGCGCGTCCCGGCGCAGCTACCGCTCGACGCTGCGTACCGCCGCGTCCACTGTGGACGGTGTCTCGGCGGCGAAACTGAAGGTGAAGCGGCGCAGGATCGTCTCGGTGGTGACCACCGGGCGGACGAACACCGCCGGACTCGCCGACGCGGTCCGCTCCGCCATCGAGCACCGCCTCGCCCAGATCGGTCCCGCCACCGTCCCGGCCGTGCGGGTCCGGGTCAAGGCCACCAGGAGCGCGTCATGACCGACCTCAACCGTCCCGCCCGGCTGAACCGCACCCTGCTGGTGCTGACCGGGCTCGTGCTGCTCGCCGGTGGCGTGTTCGCCGTCGGCACCCATTTCGGCAAGATCCCGCCGCTCGACCCCGGCGCCACACTCGTACCCGGCACGGCCATGCCACCCGGATGGGTCTGGTACGTCGTCGCCGGGGGCGCGCTGGTCGTCGGACTGCTGGCGCTGCGCTGGCTCATCGCGCAGCCCGTCCGCAAACCCAAGTCCCGCACCTGGCGCTTCGAGCAGGAAACAGGCCAGACCGCGCTGGCCCCGAGCACCGCGGTGGAACCGTTCACGGCGGAGATCGCGACCTATCCCGGCGTCCACGCCGCGCACGCCACGCTCGGCGGCTCCCAGGACGCGCCGGTGCTGGCCGTGGTTCTGAGCGCCGAACAGGACGGCGATCTGGCCGCCATCCGCGAGCGGATCACCGAGGAAGGCCTGCCGAGACTGCGTCAGGCGCTGGATCTCGGCGAGCTTCCGATGACCATCGAGTTCCGCTTCTCCGCCAAGACCGGTCCGCGCATTCACTGACACCCGTCCGCGCTCCCCTCGGCTCCGAACACCTCGTGAGAGGTGTGTCGGCGAGGGGAGCTGGGCGCGATGAGCGGTGGTCAGGCGGAGCTGGAAGCGGAACTCGACCGACTGTGCCGCCGGGTCGCCGGCGCCGCGGAGGTCACCGTCGACCTGCGGAACCGCCCCGACTTACGCCGTGTCCGGTCCGTGGTCGCCGACCAACTCGGCTTCGGCCGGAGCCAGGACGAACCGCTCGGTGCCCTGCTGCTGGTGGTCGACGAGCTGGTGAGCAACGCGTACCGGCACGCGGACGGGCCGGGTGAACTGCGCGTCGTCCGGCACGTCCGCGGTTTCATGGTCGAGGTCTTCGACGACGACCCGGATCTGGAAGGGTTGCGTTCCGCACCCGCTTCCGCGCGTTACGGGCTCCGCCTGATCGGCCAGCTCACCCTCGACTGGGGTTTCCGGACCGAGCGGACCGGGAAGACGGTGTGGGCGTTGGTTCCCGCCCAGCCGCCCTACGACCGTTGAGGAGCACTCGCATGTCCACCGTGACCCGAGCCGCCGACACCGTGCTCGACCGGACCCTGCTCGGGTACAGCAGCATCGGGCACTTCCTGCGCCGGCGGTGGTGGTCCGACGATCCCGTGCCGGACGCGCTGGCGGGCAAGGTCGCCGTGGTCACCGGCGCGAAGGCGGGTCTGGGCAAGGCGACGGCCATCGGGCTGGCGAAGCTGGGCGCGACCGTCCGCATCGCGATCCGCGGCGACGGCGACGCGGCCCGCGCCGAGATCGAGCGCGCCGTCCCCGGCTCGCGGATCGTCGTCGACCAGTGCGACGTCAGCCTGACCTCATCCGTGCGTGACTACGCCAAAGACCTCGACGGCAAGGTCGACATCCTCGTGCACAACGCCGGCGTCATGCCCGCGGAACGCACGGAAACGGCCGAGGGCAACGAAGTCATGCTGGCCACCCACGTGCTCGGGCCGCATCTGCTCACCGCGTCGCTACGGCCGAAACTCGCCGACGGCGCGAGGGTGATCTGGGTCAGCTCCGGTGGCATGTACGGCCAGCCTCTGCGTACAGACGACCTTCAGTACCGCGAAGGCGGCTACAAACCCGCCGCCGGATACGCGCGCACCAAACGGATGCAGGTGGTGCTCGCCGAACTCTGGGCGGACGAGCTGGACGGCTCCGGGATCACCGTGCACAGCGCCCATCCCGGCTGGGCCGACACACCCGGTGTCGCGACCTCCCTTCCGACGTTCCAGAAGCTGACGCGGCCGATCCTGCGGAACCCCGAGCAAGGCGCGGACACCTTCGTCTGGCTCGCCGCGGCCGAGGAACCGGCCCGGTACAACGGGATGTTCTGGCACGACCGCGTCCAGCGCCCGACGCACTACCTCGGCAAGACCCGGGAAACCGCCGCGCAGCGCCGGGAACTCTGGCAGGCCTGCGAGCGGCTGACCGGTCTCTAGACGAGGTTCACCATGACGACCGCCGGAACGGTCGGGGCAGGCGAGCCTCCGGCGGGTTCCGCGGTGATGCCGACCCGGTCGATCCCGCCCGGCAGATCCACGAGGACCGGGCGGGTCCGGTGCGGACCGTCGTGCGCGAGCAGGCCCGCCGAATGCACGCCGCTCGCCCCGATGAGCCAGACCTGATACGCCTTGCCGGGCGCCAACGGAGGGAGGTCGCCCGCCAGCACGACGATCTTGCCCTGGCTGCGCGAGGTCACGACCGTGGTCGTCCCGCGTTCGGCGCCCTTGACCGTCGAGGCGTCGGGCGCGGTGAGCACCGCGTTCACCGAGGCGAGCTGCTGTTGCGCGGGATCGTTTCCCGGATCGGTGGTCGTGGTGACCAGACCGAACACCAGCGCGCCGACGGCGGCCGCCGCGGCACCCCACAGGGCTGCCCGAACGGGCGGCCTTTTCGCGGGCTGAGCTCGCCGTACGGCGGCGACCAGCGGAGGCCACTGACGGGTGTGGGCGACCTGCGTGAGCGTCGCTTCCCGCAGCCTCGGCGGCGGTGCGGTGGAGAGCGCCGCCCCCAGCCGCGCCGCGGTCTCCCGCAGTTCCCGGACCTCCTGCCGGCACGCGGGACAACCCCGCAGGTGCCGTTTGAACGCCGCGGCCTCTTCGGCGGGGACGCCGTCCACGGCGTAAGCCCCGGTCAATGTGTGCAGTTCCGCTGTCATTGCCCCACCCCCAAGCAGTCACGCAACCGGATCAGGCCGTCGCGGATGCGGGTCTTCACCGTGCCGGGCGCGGTGTCGAGCACTTCCGCGACCTCCGGGTAGGTGTATCCGTTGTAATAGGCCAGCACCACCGATTCCCGTTGCAGGTCGGTCAGCGCGGACAGGCACTGGCGCACCCGTTGCTGCTCCAGGTTGCTGATCGTCGACTCGGCGACCTCGTCGAACGGACGCCGGAAATCGAGCCTGCCCGCGCGGTCGTCCCGGTCGAGCGCGGCCTGATGCGAACGCACCCTGTCCACCGCCCGCCGGTGCGCGATGGTGAGCACCCAGGCCAGCGTGCTCCCCTTGCCCGGTTTGAACCGCGCCGCCGTCCGCCACACCTCCACCAGGACCTCTTGGGTGACTTCCTCGGCGAACGTGCCGTTGCGGACGACCCTGTTCACCACTCCCCACACCGGTCCCGCCACGACGTCGTACAGGTCTGCGAACGCCTGTTCGTCGCCGGCCGCGACCCGTTGCATCAAGCTCGCCTCGGCGGGCTCCGTTCCGGTGCCATCGCTTCCGCGCGGACTCGTCCGAACACCCTCGACCATCAAGCTGCCTCCACCTCACCCGACGCCCGGCTACGCGGTTTCCATGGCGTCCGGGAATGATTCGGCGCCGTGGGCCTCGCGGACTGGTCGGGTGGGTGGGAACACTCGAACGGGCTCACCCCTGTTCTTCGAGCACCTTGTCCATTGTGGACCGTAGATGCCGGAGAAAGGCTTCGAACCGTTCGATCTCCTCCGCGGGATACTCCGCCACCAGTGCCGCGAGCCCGGCGCTGAACGGCCCGAAGAACTCCCGCGCGGGTCCCTGGATGTCCGGGCCGCTGCGCAGGGTCACCACCCGCCGGTCGGCGTTCTCCCTGGTCCGCACCACGTAGCCGAGGTTCTCCAGGCGGTTCAGCAGGTTCGTGGTCGCGCCGGAGGTCAGCGCGATGCGTTCGCCGAGCCGGGCCGGGGACAACGGCGAGCCGGTGTCTTCGGCGTAGAGGATCTCCACCAGCGCCGCGGCGTCGGTGGCGTGCAGGCCGAGCCAGTCCGCGAACCGCCGGGTGAACTCGGTGTAGTTCGCCCCGAAGCTCCGGAGGCCGTCCAGCAGCGACGCGCTCCGTGCCGCGACATCGTCCTCCATCACCCCTCCTCGGATCCGTGCTTTGACAAACCTACCGGCCGCGAATATACCTTCATAGTGAAGCTACTTTCCCATGAAGGAGTTCTCGTGCTTCCCGATCCGTTCGCCGCGACGACCCGCGGTATCACCGAACCCGACCCTGTCCGTCCCGCGCTGCGAGCCGCCGGTCCCCTCGTCGAAGTGGCCGCCCCTGCGGGCGGAAGCGCGTGGATCGTCACCGAGGAGAAGCTGGCCCGCGAGGTCCTGTCGGACCCGCGCTTCGCCAAGGATCCCGCGCTGGCCCCCGAAGACTGGACCGGGCTCGAACAGACCGCCGCCGAACAGCCTTCCCTCACCACGCTGGACGGCCCCGGCCACACACGATTGCGGCGAGCACACGCACCGCTTCTGAGCGCCAAACGGATCCAGGCGCAATCAGACCGGATCCACCGGATCGCGCGTGCACTGCTGACGGATCTCGGCGGCGGAACCGTCGACCTCATGGACGGGTTCTCCACCCGTTTCCCGCTGACGGTGCTGCTCGACCTGCTCGGCATCCCGCTCCACCTGCTCGACGCCGCCGTGGACGCCTGCCGCCGCATGTCCGACCCCGAGCCGGGCGCCCAGGGCAAGGCCATCGCCGCGATCGCGGACCTCGCCGCCGCGGGACTGACACCGAACCGGAAGGGGCTCGCGACGGAATTGCGCGACAGTCTCCCGCCCGAGACGTCCGAAAAGGACCTGCGGTATCACCTGTTCGCGTTGATCTTCGCCGGGCAGCTGACCACCGACGCCTCGATCGGCTTCCTGATCTCGCGGCTCCTGAACGGGGACAAGACAGCCGAGAACGACCTCGTCCGTGAAACCCTCCGGGTACACCCGCCCGCACCGTTCACGCTCTGGCGGTTCACGACCTCGGAGATCGACCTCGCCGGGATCCGGCTCCCCGCCGGGGCCCCGGTGCTCGTCGACATCCAGGGCATCAACACGGACCCGGCCAGGAAACCGGGTCCGGACCTGACTTTCGGCGCGGGACCGCACTTCTGCGTCGGCGCCCAGCTCGCGCAGCTCGAACTGCGGGCGGTGGCGACGGTTCTGCGCACGGACTTCCCCGAAGCCCGGCTCGCCGTGCCCTACACCGGACTCCGGCAAACGTTCCTCGGCGGCATCCAGGGGACGCGGCTCACGAACCTGCCGGTGCTGTTGCACGGCTGACCAGCGCGGTCGAAAGAGGGCCGGGGCGCGGAACTCCGCCACCCCGGCCCGGAAGGACCGCTACTTCTTGAAGGTGTCGCGGATCTTGTCCGCCGCGTCGCCGACGGCGTCCTTCACGTTTTCGACCGCACCCTTGAGACCGGCCTTCGCCTGGTCCGCCTGACCTTCCGCGCGCAGTTCCTCGTTGCCGGTGACGTCGCCGGCGGCCTCCTTGGCCTTACCGCCGAACTCCTCGGCCTTGTTGCTGATCTTGTCGCCCAACGACATCGGGTCCTCCTCCGTCCGTGGCGCCCGGATCGTGCGCCGTACGAAGGAAGGACAGCGATGATCCGGATTCGTCATGCGCACGGACGGGTGATCGTCCTCACCGAAGCAGAGACGCCACGGCGGCGGCGAACGCTTCGGGCGCCTCCTGGGGAACGTTGTGGCCCACCCCCGGCAGGACACGGTGCTCGTACGGCCCGGTGAAGTACTCGCGGTCGCCCTCCGCACCGGGACCGCCGACGCCGTCGTCCCCGCTTTCCAGCACGACCGCCGGCACCGTGATGGCCGGTTCCTTCGCGATCAGGTCTTCGAGCGCCTGATACCGCGGGTCGCCTTCAGCCAGGCCGAACCGGTGCCGGTAGGAGTGGATGACGACGTCGACGAAGTCCGGGTTGTGCAGGCTGGGGGCGCTGGCCGGGAACGCCGCGTCGGCGCCGGTCCAGGTCGGCGACCAGGTGCGCCACAACAGGGCGCACAGCTCGTCGCGGTTCTCCGTCAGCCCGCGGCGGCCGCGTTCGGAATGGAAGTAGTACTGATACCAGTAAGTGCGTTCCCATTCCGGTGGTGCGGGTTCTCCGGCGCGAGCGAGGTTCTGGACGTTGTAGCCGTCCACCGAGACCAGTCCGCGGACGCGCTCGGGCCGGAGCGCGGCCGCGATGCACGCCGCGCGGCCGCCCCAGTCGTAACCGGCGACGACGGCGTTTTCCAGCCCCAGCGCGTCCATGAACTCGAGCAGGTCCTGCGCGAGCGCGGCCTGCTGTCCGGAGCGGGGCGTGGCGTCGTCGAGGAACCGCGTCCCACCGAACCCGCGGAGATACGGGACGTACACCGAGGCACCGCCCGCGGCGACGACCGGGGCGACCTCGCCGTAGGCCCGCACGTCGTACGGGAAGCCGTGGAGCAGGACCACCGGAGGGCCGCCCGCCTCACCGGCGTGTTCGTACTCGATCTCCAGAACCGGTGTGGTGACGCGCTTCGTGCCCATCAGCCGGACCAGCCGCTCAACCGCGTCAAAAGCCGTTCCAGGACTTCGGGATCGGCGCCGACGGGCTCACCGGAGACGGGTTCGTCCACGAGGGTGCGCCGGTCGCCCCGCCTCGGCAGCCGGACCTGTCCGGCCGACAGGCCACCGGGCAGCGGAAGCTCGCACCAGGTGGTCACGCCGCCGGTCTCGCCCGGCGCCACCCCGGTCCGCTCGCCCGGAGCGGGTGTGGGCGCGGGAAGTCCTTCCAGGTCGTGGTCGACCTCGATGACCAGAACGTCCGAGCGCAACCGCAGTCTCAACGTCAGGAACGGCGGCTCCTTCGGATCGGCCACGTCGACGAGCGCTCCCACCAATCTGGCCGCGGCGGTTTTCGCCTGATCGAGCAACGGCCGCAAGGACCAATCCGACAAGATGAGACGGACGAAGAGCTCGGAGCACAACACGGCATTCGGTTGTGCCACCAGCCGGAGGTCGTCCACCTGGGAAGTGCGCGCGCTCAAACCAAGGCCCTCCTCGTCGACGTGCGAGCGTGCATCATGCCACTCCATCCGGTGAAGCCGTCAGCCGCCTCACACAATTCTTTGGTCCAGTGGAGTCGCATCGGTTTGGCCCTGTTCATGGGACCAAAGAGCGCGCACAGTGATCTCGTGAGTATCGCCTTCCTGATCACCACGCTGATCGTGGTGGCCACACCCGGCACCGGCGTCGTCTATACGCTTTCCGCCGGTCTGTCCCGAGGCAGACGCGCGAGCGTCATCGCCGCCACCGCCTGCACCCTCGGCATCATCCCGCACATGGTCGCCGCGATCACCGGCCTCGCGGCACTGCTGCACGCGAGCGCGGTGGCGTTCGAGATCATCAAATACCTCGGCGTGGCCTACCTGCTCTACATGGCGTGGGCGACGCTGAAGGACCGGGAAGCCATCGTCGTGGAGGGCGATCCCGAACCCGCGTCGACACTGCGGACGATCACCTCCGGCGTGCTGATCAACGTCCTGAACCCGAAGCTGACGCTGTTCTTCTTCGCGTTCCTGCCCCAGTTCGTCCCGGCGGGCGAGCCCGGTTCGATCCCTCGGATGCTGCTGCTGAGCGGGGTGTTCATGCTGGCGACCTTCGTGGTGTTCAGCGTGTACGGCGTCCTCGCCGCCGGCGTGCGGCACCACGTCCTCACCCGGCCGCGCGTGCTCGCCTGGCTTCGGCGGATCTTCGCCGGTTCCTTCGCCGCGCTCGGCGCCAAACTCGCGTTCACCACCCAGTAGACAGGTCCAGCATGCGACTCCAGCACCACTCCGACATCCGCGCCGCTCACCCCGGCCTCGCCGTCGGGACGCTCCAGGCCACCGGTATCACCCCGGAAATGCCGGTCGACCTCGAGAAGTTCGTCGCGCGGGCGACGCGGCGGCTCGCGGACGGCCCGGAATCGGAATTCCCCGAGATCCAAGCCTGGCGGCGGGCGTTCGCCAAGATGGGCCTGAAACCGACGCAGTACCGCTGCGCGTCGGAATCACTGCTGCGCAGGCTGCGGAAAGAAGGCGCGCTCCCCCGGATCCATCCCGTGATCGACCTCTGCAACGCGGTCTCGGTCGCCTACGCCATCCCTGTCGCGGTGCTCGATGTCGCGAAGATCAGCGGCTCGCTGGAAGTCCGTCACGCGCGAGGCGACGAGAAATACGTGACCTTCGCCGGCACGGTCGAGCAGCCGAATCCTGGCGAGGTGATCTTCGCCGACGAGGACGGTCAAGCCCACGCGCGGCGGTGGACGAACCGGCAGAGCGGGCACTCCGCGGTCTCCGCCGCGACGTCCGACGTGCTGATCCTTTCCGAAGGGCTGCACGCGACCGCGGCCGAGGACGTCCGGCTGCTGATCGAGGCCATCGCGAGCGAACTGGCGACGGCAGGGATCATCACGAGGCCTTGAGTGCCTTCTCCAGACCCGCGCGGGTCATCTTCGACCGTCCCTTGATGTCCCGCTCCCGCGCCAGCTTCTCCAGGTCCGCCTTCGACAATGAGGACAAATCCTTCTTCGCCGCGGCCTTCTTCGCGGGCGGCTTCTTCGCCCCGGGCTTCTTCTTGGCCTTCCCGCTTTCCACGCTCTTCGAAAGCGCCTCGAACAGGTCGACGACCTTCGTCGGCTCGCCGGGTTCGGTGGCCGGGGTGATGGTGTCGCCCTTCTTCTTGGCCTTGATCAGCTCCCGCACCCGGTCGGTGTAGGTGTCGCGGTACTCCTCGGGCCGCCAGTCGTCGCTCATCGCGTCGATCAGGTCGACGGCCATGTCGAGTTCCTTGCCGCGTGCCTTCGCCTTGCCCGGCAGCTCCGGCAGCTGCTCGGCGGGATCGCGCAGGTCGGCGGCGAAATGCAGGGTGTTGAGCACCATCACGCCGTCCCCGGAACGGACCAGCGCCAGGTACTCGCGGCCGCGCATGACGAACTTGGCGATCCCGGCCTTGCCCGACGAGTCCATCGCCTCGAGCAGCAACGCGTACGGACGCTCGAACTCGTCCTTCGCGGGCGCGAGCCAATACGTCTTGTCGAAGAACATCGGGTCGATGGCGTCCAGTTCGACGAAGCTCTCGATGTCGAGCGACTTCGACCGGCCGGGCGCGATCTCGTCGAGCTCCTCGGGTTCGACCAATACATACTCGCCGCTGTCGAGTTCGTAACCCTTGACGATGTCGTCGTAGCCGACTTCCTTGCCGGTGCGCTCGTTCACCCGCCGGTACCGGATGCGGTCCTCGGTGCCGCGCTGGAACTGGCGGAAGTGCACCGTATGGTCCTCGACCGCGCTGTACAGACGGACCGGCACCGTCACCAGACCGAGCGAAAGCGAACCGCTCCAGACCGGGCGCATGGGCACACACTCCTCTCCTCCAGCGACCTGATACCCGGAATCGCGGCGGATCACACCTGGTCAGAGGACCGGGAGCAACCCGTGACAAGAGGAAAGGGCTACCAGGGCGGTTGGCCACCCCCAGTTCGAAGGCCAACCGCCGCGGAGCCCCCTACACGGTTCGGCGCGCTGCCCCGTCGCGTCGACCCGCCAGCTGATGTCTTCAGCTTTCCAAGTCCCTGCATCGGAATTACATCGGCTCTCCACCGCCGGACATCCGCGCAGTTCAGGGGCGGCCGGGCGTAGAATCGAACCGGTTTCAGGGCAGGCCCGCGCACGCCCGTTAGGCCGAATGCCGTATGGCGTACCCCCGCGCTGATCTGGCTGGAGGCCGAAGCGGTGGGCTAGGGTGCCGATCAGCCGGCGAACGGACTGGAGGTAATGCGTGAGCGCGCTCACGGCCTCGGACGACATAGTGGCACATGACCGCTGATCGTTTACCCGATTCGGCGGGATCGCCCCGAATCCCCGGCGATCCGAAGCACACCGGCCAGCGATCCCAGCTCAGCTTCTCCGTTCTCGGCCCGCTCGAAGCCGAGGTCGACGGCGTCCCCGTCCGGCTGGGCGGACGCCGTGAACAGCGTCTCCTCGCCGCACTGCTGATCAACGCGGGCAGGCTGGTCCCGGTGTCGTACCTGATCGGCACGATGTGGCCGGAAAATCCGCCGAAGACCGCGGTCCGTCAGGTCAGCAACGCGATCGCGCGGCTGCGGCACGACCTCGGCGTCGCCCGGTCCGCCGTGGTCACCACCGGCTCGGCGTACCGCGTCGTCATCAGCAGCGCGTCGCTCGATTCGGTCCGCTTCGAAGCGGACTACAACCAGGGCGCGGAACTCCTGGCGGCCGGGCTGATCTCGCAGGCGGCCGCCAAACTGGCGGACGCGCTCTCGCTCTGGCGAGGCCCGGCGTTCGACGGTCTCGAAGGCGAAGCCATCGAGCAGACGGCACGGCGGCTCGACGAAGAACGCCTCGCCGCCTGCGAGCTCCTGATCGGCGCCAGGCTCCGGCTCGGCGAGACCGAAGCGGCCGCGCGCGAGGCCTTCGACCTCGCCGCCTGGCATCCCACGCGCGAGACCCTGCAGTGCCTCACCATGCTGGCGCTCTACCGGGCGGGCCGCGGCGCCGACGCGCTCCGGACGTTCGACCGGACCCGGATCGCGCTCGCCGAAGAGCTCGGCGTGGACCCGAGTGCCGAACTGAGCGCGCTCCACCAGCAGATCCTGCGTGCCGACGCCGAGCTGATGAAGGACGGCGCCCTCGTCCGGTATGGCGTCGGCGGACTCCGGGCCGGGATGGACACCGGCGGGCGACGCGAGGACGCGGACGCGCAGAAGTCGCTCTTCCCCCGCCCCGCGCAGCTTCCCGCGGACCTCCCCGCGTTCGGCGGCCGCGCCGCGGAACTGCGGACCGTCCTCGAGATCGGCCAGGACGACTCCTCGACGGGGCCGCGGCTGATCGCGATCGACGGCATGCCCGGTGTCGGCAAGACCGCGCTGGCCGTCCACGCCGCGCACCGGCTCGCCCCGCTGTTCCCCGACGGGCAGCTCTTCGTGAACCTCGAAGGGTTCTCACCGGCGGGCGACCCGGTCGACCCGGGGTCCGCGCTCGAGGCACTGCTGCGGTCGCTCGGCATCCAGGGTTCGGACATCCCCGCCGGGACCGAGCAGCGCGCGGCCCTGTTCCGCAGCTGTCTCGCCGGCAAACGCGTGCTCCTGGTGCTGGACAACGCCATCGGGGCGACGCAGGTGAACCCGCTGCTGCCCGGATCGGCGAGTTGCTGCGTGCTGATCACCAGCCGCACCCGGCTCGTCGAACTCGACGGCGCCGAACTGCTCTCGCTGGAACCGTTCAGCCGGGCCGACGCGGTGGACCTGCTCGGCCGGATCGTCGGGCCCTCCCGGTTGAGGAGGGAATCCCCGGACGCGGCCGACCAGGTCGCGAGCCTGTGCGGCGATCTCCCGCTCGCGCTGGCCGTCACGGCGAGCAGGCTGCGCGCGCGGGCGTCGTGGACGCTCGACTTCGTCGCCAGGCAGCTGCGCGACGAACGGAACAGGTTCGGCGAGCTCACCGCGGGGGAACGGGACGTCGCGGGCGCGTTCCGGGTGTCCTATCTGAACTTGACCGAAACCGAGCGCCGGGTGTTCCGCCGGTTGAGCCATCATCCCGGTGCCGCGTTCGATCTCCACTCGACGGCGGCCTTGGCGGAAGTGGACCTCGGCGAGGCCCGCCGCCTCGCCGAACGCCTCGTCGACGTGAATCTCCTGCGCCAGCCGACGATGGACCGGTACGAGATGCACGACCTCCTCCGCAGTTACGGTCGTGAGCTCCTGCTCGCCGAGGAGCCCGAACACCAGCGCGAGGCGATGATGCGACGGTTGTTCGACTACTACCGCAGCACCGTCGCGGCCGCGATGGACTTCATCGACCCGGATTCCGAAGAGGAGCCGGGCGGCCTCGAGGTCCCGAAGAGCGAGTTCGGACAATCCTTCGCCGACTACGACCAGGCCGCGCACTGGATGGACGCCCAATGGCAGAACGTGCTGCCGGTGGCCGTCGCGATGAACAACCACCAGCAGTACTCGGACCTCGTGCCCTTCTGCTCGGCGGTGTGGCGCTACTTCGACAACCGCGGCTACTACCGGCAGGCCAGAGAGCTGGAGACCCTCGCCCTGTCCGCCGCGCGGGTCACCGGGAACGTGGTCCTCGAGTACCAGGCCCTGCACATGTACGCGCTGACCCTGTGGCGGCTCAACGAGTTCACCGAAGCGAACCGGCTGTTCAACGAGGTGTTCGAACTGGCCTCGACCACCGGCGACATCCGGATGCAGTGCCGGGCCAGGGGCAATTCGGGTGTCACCCACTGGCTCAAGGGCGAGTCGGACGAGGCGATCGAACACCTCGGCTGGGTCCGCGAGACCGCGCATGCCCATGGCAGCGTGCTCATCGAAGCCCGCGCCAGGCACCGGATCGGACTGATCCACACCGAGAACAGGCGATATCCCGAAGCCGCCGCGGAACTCGACAAGGCACTGAGACTGGCCCAGGAGAACGAATCACCCGATCTCGAAGCGGAATGCTTTCTCGCTCTCGGTATCAATTCGCGCGGGCTCGGCGACGGCGCGCTCGCGGTCACCCAGTTGACGACCGCGATGGAAGTGCTCGAATCGACCGGGAATCGCAGCATGCTGCCCATCGCCCACAAGGAGATGGCGTTCGCCTTCGACATTCTCGGTGAGCGAGCGAATGCGGAACGTCATCGCCGGTTCGCATTGCGAATGTACACCGATCTCGGCATTTCGGAGTCCCCCGAGGTTCGTGAACTCAAACGGCAGCTGGCCGATTACTCGGCGTAATTGGCCGTTCCGCTCCGGTACTCTGTTGGCGTAGGTATATTCGCTTGACCGGAGTAACCGCTCACGGAGAGGATCGGCGGCATGCACGATGAAGACGACGACGAGTTCTTGTACGAGCTCGAAGCCGAGTACAAGGCGCAGAGCACCTGGGGCGGGTTCGAGCCGCCGCCGCACGGCGGGCCTCCTTTCCGCTCGCGACGCTGAATGACCTGACGTATTCGGAAGTATTACTGGGGACTGGGGCGCAAGACATTCGATGCTGGTCAGGGTTTCCTCTTGCGGAACGCTCTATTGGTCCGATGGTGACGTCGTCTGGGACGACCATCTGGGACATCGCCAGCTCAAACTCGCCGAAGGAACCGAACGCGTCCTGCGATGGTTCAGTTCTTGGCGAGAACCGGAATCGGTCCGTGAAGCGGATGAGAATCCCGAGATCGGGGAAAGGCTCGTCCGTATCGCGCGAGCGATGATCCGGTACGACGTGCTGGTGGCCAAAGGTTCTTCCCGGCAACAACGAGAAGAAGAGATCCTTCGGGATTGGGGCCCTTGGGGAACGTCCGCGCGGGCGTTTCACTTCGGCACCCGTTCCTTGCGCGAGACCGAGTTCACGACCAGCGAAATGACGGCGAAAACCTTGCTGGAGAAGGCAAAGGTCAGTCCTCCGCCTTCTCCGGCGAGGCCTTCCGGCGAGTACGACGCGATAGCGCTGCCCGAACCGTCACCGGAACCGCTGAACGCGATCGGGCTCGGCGACGCCCTGAACCAGCGCAGAAGCGTCCGCGAGTTCGGTGAAGAACCCTTGCGTCGGTCCGATTTGAGCGCACTTCTCACGGCGGCACGGCCGACGAGGCCGGAAACGCATCCCGACATCCCCGCCACCGGGAACGTCTTCAAGACGAGCCCATCAGGCGGGGCGCGCCATCCGACAGAGGTGTACGTCTACGCGAGGAACGTCGAGGGCCTGGATCGGGGCGCCTACCATTACGACGGTTTCCGGCATGGCCTCACGCCACTGGACGGCAAGATCGACGACGACGAGCTGATCGCGCTCGCCGGCGACCAGCAGTGGGCCGGGAACGCCGGCGCGCTGCTGATCTACACCAGCGTCATCGAGCGGAACCAATGGAAGTACCCGATGAGCCGCACCTATCGGGTGCTGCTGATGGACGTCGGCCATCTCAGCCAGACCGTGTATCTGATGGCGACCGCGCTGGGACTGAACGTCACGTTCACCGCGGCGCTTCGCGACGAACTGGTCGAGGACCTCCTCGGCTGCGATCCGGCGAACGAGCTGGTGCTGGGTATGTCGGTGCTGGGCACTCGCTTGTGAGGGCGCGTCGCCGTCATGGTTCTGGTCGCGTGATGGTCGTTTTTCGGCAACGGCTCCTCGCGGAGTAGCTGCGTGGCGCAATGTCGCGCAGTGATCTCGGTAGGTGGCGATGCTCAGGCAGGAATCGAAAGCGGTGGGCTCGCAACACCGCCAGGCACAGCACCGTGGTCATTTGCCGGCGATGGTTCAGAACGGTGGCGGCCCGGGGCGACCGGGTCGTCAGCGCCTCGGCGGCGGAGACCAGCGCACCCGCCGTACTTCAGGCGACCTGAGCGGCGGACCGTCGTGGGCCTCGTGAGTGGTAAGGACGGTTAGAACCGTCCTTACCACTCACGAGGCTCGACACCCAGTGCTCGCACTTCCGGGAAGCGGTGGCACTGGCCGGATGAACCCGGTCCGTGCCACCGTCCCACTCAGCCGAGCAGCGTGCGCATCTCGGTGATCTCGGCCTGCTGACCGTCGATCACCTTCTGCGCCAAGGCTTTCACCTCGGCGTTGCTGCCCTGCTGCAGCGCGGTCTTCGCCATCTCGAGCGCGCCTTCGTGATGTTCGACCATCATTTCGAGCCACTGCTTGTCGAACGCGGCGTCCTTGGCCTGGCCGAGTTTCGCGAGATCGTCCTCGGTCATCATGCCGGACGCCGAGCCGTGCCCGGAGTGCTCACCCGACTGCGCCACTCCCCAGCCTTCCAGCAATCCGGTCAGCTGCCGGATCTCCGGATCCTGCGCCTTCTGGATCCGCGCGGCGAGGTCGACGACCTTCGCGTTCCGAGTGCGGCCGTCGACGAGTTTCGCCATCTCGAGCGCCTGTTCGTGGTGCGGGATCATCCCTTGCGCGAACGCGACGTCGGCCTGGTTGTGACCGGCCTGCTGCGGATCCGGCGCTTTGACGGTGGACATGTCGTGCCCGGTGGAAGCGGTGTCGGAACTGGCGCATCCGGTGAGCACGGCGAAGGAGGCCAGGGCGGCGAGCGCCGCTCCGGCCAGTTTCCTGCTGATCATGGTTATTCCTCGAAATCGGTTACGGGCAGGGCGGGACGTACCCGCCTGTCACACCCGCAACACGCAAAGGAACGACAACCGTTCCGGCACCGGTCTCCACCGCGGCGGATCACGGCCCGACGCCGAACCACCGCCCTGTCGCGACTTCCACGTCGCCACCGTCCGTCCATTCCGGACGAGCAGCCAGGTGACGATCAGCAGCACGGCCGCGGCGAGCACCGCGAGACACAGGTGCAGTCCACTGTGTCCACCGTCGTCGTGCGAAGGTGTGTCCGCGCAGCACGGATCCGCCATGGCGACAGCGGAGTGCCCCGCGCCGTGGCCGGATTCGGCGACGACGTGGTGCATGCCGACCAGCCCCAGCGCGACCACGCACAACAGCAGCCACCGCAGGGCGGCCGGGTACGAGGACTGGGTCACGGCTCCACCGTAGCCGGATTCAGCGCGCCGCCGGACGGTGGGGTTTCCCCGCCGAATGCAGTGCCGGTATGTCGCGATCGATGTGGTCGGCGTGGAACAGCGCCTGCGCGAGCAGGCCGCGGACGTGGTCGTTGGCCGCCGAGTAGTAGACGAACGTCCCCTCGCGGCGGCCCTTGACCAGGCCGGCGAGCCGCAGTTTCGCGAGATGCTGGCTGACCGCCGTCGGTGCCGCGCCCGCCAGTTCCGCGAGACAGGCGACCGAGGACTCACCCTGCAGAAGCGCCCAGAGGACCTTGATCCTCGTCGGATCCGCGAGCAGCCGGAACGTCTCCGCGGCCAGGTGGACCTGTTCCTCGGTGGGCATCTCGAAATCCGGAACCGACTCGTGCATGCCTGGAGGATAGCCGCTATCCTTCTGCCTGCGTACCTGCATGACTGCGCAGGTAGCATGACAAAGAGGTGGGAGATGACCGGACACGGGCACAGTCACGGGCACAGTCACGGCCACCGGCCGGGGAAGGGCCGCCTCCGCGGGCTGCTGACCCCGCACAGCCACGACAGCGCCGACCGCGTCGACACCGCGCTGGAGACCAGCAAACGCGGCGTCCGGACGCTGATCTGGTCGTTCGCCGCCCTGTTCGTCACCGCCGTCGCCCAGCTCGCGCTCGTGCTGATCACCGGTTCGGTGGCCCTGCTCGGCGACACGATCCACAACTTCGCCGACGCGCTGACGGCACTCCCGCTCGGCATCGCCTTCCTGCTCGGCCGCCGCGCCGCCACCCGCCGCTACACCTACGGGCTCGGCCGCGCCGAGGACCTGGCCGGCGTGCTCGTCGTTTTGCTCATCGCCGCCTCGGCCTTCCTCGCCGGGTACGAGTCCGTCGTGCGGCTGCTCGATCCGCGTCCGGTCCAGCATCTCTGGGTGGTCGCCGCCGCGGGGGTCATCGGCTTCGCGGGCAACGAACTCGTCGCCCGGTACCGCATCACCGTCGGCCGCGAGATCGGGTCGGCCGCGCTGGTCGCCGACGGGCTGCACGCCCGCACGGACGGGTTCACGTCACTCGCGGTCGTGCTCGGCGCCGCCGGTGTCGCGTTCGGTTTCCCGATGGCCGACCCGATCATCGGTCTCGCCATCACCGTCGCGATCCTGTTCGTCCTGCGCGACGCGGCCAAAGAGGTCTTCCGCCGCCTCATGGACGCCGTCGATCCGGCCGACGTCGATCGCGCCGAACGCGCGGCCGCCGACGTCCCCGGCGTGCTCGGCACGCGGGACCTGCGGATGCGCTGGATCGGGCACAGCCTGCGCGCGGAACTGGCGGTGTCGGTCGAGGCCGGACTGAGCGTCACCGAGGCGCATCACCTGGCCCATCGTGTCGAGGGGCGGCTTCGCGAGGTCCTCCCGCGACTCACGGAAGCGGTCGTGCACACCGAACCGGTGAACGCCCATGAGATCGTCACCGGGTGACGCTGTCCGACAACGACATCCGCGCCGTCCGCGCCCGCGCGCAACTGCTGACCGCCCCGGCCGCGGACGTGCTCACCGTGGTCAGGTCCATCGCCGCGATCCAGGCGCAGTCGACGCCCGCAGCCCGGCTCGCGATCCGGGCCCGGAGCCGGGGTCTGACCGCGGCGGACGCCGACGCGTCCCGCGCCGTGACGCGCACCTGGCTGATGCGCAAGACGCTCCACCTGGTGCCGATGGCGGATCTCCGCTGGCTGAACCGGCTGTTCGGTCCACGTAACGCCCAGGCGGGGCAGGGACGCCGCAAACAGCTGGGCCTCACCGACGAACTCTGCGAACGCGCGCTCGAGAAGCTCCAGGTTCTCCTGCCGGGCAAGGCTCTCACCCGGCAAGAGATCCTGGACGGCTTGGCCGCCGACGGCATCACGCTCGACTCGAAGTCTCAAGCGCCGGCCCATCTCCTGGCGTACGCGGCCAATCGCGGCCTGCTCTGCCGAGGCCGGGACGACGGGACGGAGCCGACGTACGTACTCCTCGACGAATGGGCCACCGAAGACCACGACCCAGCGGAACCGCATACCGAACTCGCCCACCGGTACCTGACCGCGTATGGCGTCGCGACCGCCGAGGACTTCAGCGCCTGGTCCGGACTCCCGCTCGGCCTCTGCCGCAACGCTTTCGCCGCGCTGGATCTCGTGCCGGCAGGCATGGGCTTCGCCTTGCCGGAGACCGACCTGTCCGCTCCCCCGTGTCCCCCGCGCCTGCTCGGCGCCTTCGACACCTACCTGCTGGGCTACCGCGACCGCGGTCTGCTCCTCGACCCGGCCGAGGCGAAACGCGTCAACTCCGGCGGCGGGATGATCGCGCCGACCGTGCTGGTCGACGGCCGAATCGCCGCAACCTGGCACACCAAGCGGACCGCGAAGCAGACGAAGGTCGTCGTCGAGCCCTTCGCCACGCTTCCGCGATCCGCCATCACCGGACTGGAGTCCGAAGTGGACGATTACGGCCGCTTCCTCGGGGAAACGGCCGTTCTCGTCAGTTGAGGGACCGGAAGAACTCCCGCACGTCCACGACGAGGATCTCGGGCTCTTCCAACGCCGCGAAGTGCCCGCCGCGATCGACGTCGGTCCACCGCACGATCGTGTGGGCGTTCTCGGAGTACCGCCGGATCCCGACATCATGCGCGAAGATCAGCGCCGCCGTCGGCACGCCGGAGTTCTTCTCGACGGCTCCCCAGGTTTCAGCCTGCGCGTAGCCGACATACGCGGACGAAGCCGCCGTACCGGTCAGCCAGGTGAACATGACGTTGGTCAGCAAGCGGTCCCTGCCGATGATCTCCTCCGGCAGGGTGGGGCGCGGATGGGTCCACTCGCGGAACTTGTCCATGATCCAGGCCAGCTGCGCGACCGGGGAGTCCACGAGCCCGTAGCCGAGGGTCTGCGGCCGCGTCGACTGAATCGCGATGTACCCGAACTCCTCCCGCATGAATGCCCTGATCCGCTTGACGCGATCGCGTTCGATGTCGGTGAGCGAAGCGAGTTCCTGCTCCGACAACGACATCGGCGGCATCGGTGTCAGCCCGCCGTTGACGTGCACGCCGATCACGTTGCCCGGCGCGGCCCTGGCGACCTCCGGCGACACGGAAGCCCCGAGGTCGCCGCCCTGCACGCCGTAGTGTTCGTATCCGAGCCGGCGCATCAGCTCCGCCCATGCCCGGCCGATCCGCGGCATGGTCCACCCGGAATCCGAGACAGGGCCCGAAAAACCGAAGCCGGGCAGCGACGGGATCACGAGGTGGAACGCGTCCGCCGGGTCGCCACCGTGGGCCTTCGGGTCGGTGAGCGGACCGATGACGTCGAGGAACTCCACCACCGAACCCGGCCAGCCGTGCGTGAGGATCAGCGGCGTCGCGCCGGCTTCGGGTGAGCGGACGTGCAGGAAGTGGATCCGTTGTCCGTCGATGACCGTGGTGAACTGCGGATGACGGTTGATCTCGCGTTCGGCGGCGCGCCAATCGTAGCCGTCGCGCCAGTATTCGGCGAGTCCGCGCAGCCATGCCACCGGCACTCCGGTGTCCCAGCCGTCGCCGGGGAGCGGAGCGGGCCAACGCGCGCTGTCGAGCTTCGCGTGCAGTTCGTCCAGCTGCTCCTGGGGGACGTCGAGGCGGAAGGGGCGGAGCTCGGTGTTTTCCATGAAGCCCACGCTACGAGCCGTTGCGGACAGGTTCTGTCCTCGATCAGGGAGACATTCCGAGTACGGGAAGATGCGCTCGTGACGGACAAGTACTTGGCCTACGGCAGGCTCATCCGCGACGGGAAGATCCTGTTCATCCGGCGACGGCCCGGCTCCTTCCTTGGCGGCCGCTGGGAATTGCCGGGCGGGACCGTCGAGCCGGGCGAGCCGCCCGCCGAGACCGTGGTCCGCGAGTTCGCCGAGGAGACCGGGCTGACCGTCCGCGTCACCGGCGAACGTGGCACCCACAGCTGGGACGACGTCGCGGGCAGGCCGATGCGGATCCACGCCACGGTGTACACGCTCACCGAAGAGGATCCGGGCGAAGTCGTGCTCGATCCCGACGAGCACGACGCCCACGCTTGGCACACCCGGGAAGAAGCCGCCGGACTCGACCTCGCCGATCATTTCCGGCAGGCGATCGAGGACTGATTCCGGTCCGCCCACCGGACGGCGGGGGCGGTGAGCGTGCCCGCCAGCAGGAACAGTCCGCCCAGCACCACCCAGCCCGCGGCGCCGCCCACCAGGATCAGCCCGGTCAGCAGTACCGGCCCGAGCATGCGGGCGATGGCCGCCCCGGCACCGAAAAGCCCTTGGTACTGGCCCTGTCTGCCGTCGGGCGCGAGGCCGAAGCCGATCTCCCAGTAGCCCGCCGCCTGTGCCATCTCCCCCAGCACCTGCAGCGCCGCCCCCACGAGCAGGACCAGTGCCGCCGCCCACGCGGAATCGCCCATGGCGGAGACCGAGAAGACGAGGCAGGAGACGAAAAGCAACAGCCCCGCGTAACGGGCGTAGCGAGAGGCGCTGCGCAGGCCCGTCACGCCACGCGCCACACGTACCTGGAAGACCAGCACGCTCGCCGTGTTGAGCACCAGCATCGCCGAAACCAGCCAGCTCGGGGCCGCTGTCCTGGTCGAGATCCACAACGGCAGGACCAGGCTGAACAGCGGCATGTAGAGCAGCATGACCATGTTGAGCAGCGCCAGCAGCGCGTACGGGCGGTCGCGGAGAACGGCCACGGACGGCTCGCCCGCCCGCACCGGTACCGGAGCCACCGAAGGCACCTTGCGGAGGACAAGAGCCGCGGCGACGAAAGCCAGCGCGTCGACGACGAAGACGGCCAGGAAGGCCTCTCGCGTCCCGAGCGCCAGCGCGATCCCGCCGAGCGCCGCGCCGATCGCGATCCCCGCGTTGGACAGCGCCTGCAACCGGGCACGGAACGTCGTGCGCTCGGCCGGGTCGGTCAGGCCGGCGAGCAACGCCTGCCGCGCGGCACCGAGTCCGCATTGGCAGCAGGCGTAGACACAGGCCGCGATCACGAACGCGACGATCGAACCGACGAAGAGGAAAGCGGCGACCGACACGGCCGTGCCCAAAGCCAGCAGGACGGCCGTTCCCCTCGGCCCGCGACGGTCGGCCAGATGCCCCAGCGCGACCCCGGCCACCGAGCCGACCGCCCAGCCCACGGTGAGGCCCAGGCCCACCTGCGCGGGCGAAAGCCCGACGACCAGCGTGAAGTACAAGGCCGAGCTGACGTAGTAGGCGCCGTCGCCGACGGAGCTGATCAGCTGGGCCGAGATCAGTCGGTTCATGGACCCAAGCTAAGCGGCAGATTGGCCTCGTCCCAGCTCCAATACCCGCCGTTCTGGTTGGGCCAATATAGACTCGGAGCGTGCCCTTCCACATCAGCCTCGACGGTCACACCGACCTGGCCGCGCGGATCTACCGTCAACTCCGCGACGGCATCCTCGACGGGCGCCTGCGCGCCGGAGAGCGCCTGCCGCCGACCAGGGAGCTGGCCCGCGAACTCGACGTCTCGCGCAACACCGTCGCGGTCGCCTACGAACGGCTGACCGCGGAAGGCTTCCTCAGCAGCCACGTCGGGCGCGGGACATTCGTCGGCTCGGATCCCGTGGCGCGATCGGAGCGCGCCGCACCCGCGGGCACCGGAGTGCGGCCCATCGCCCGCTGGCGTTCGCTCCCGGATCCACTCGGCGACGACCGGTCCTCCCCCGCGTTCGATTTCCGCGTAGGTGTCCCGGATCCGGCCCTGTTCCCGCTGCGGACCTGGCGAAGGCTGGTCAGCCAGGCACTGCGGCCTTCGTTGCCGCCGCCGTCGGGATACGCCGACCCGGCCGGGCTCGAAGCACTGCGGGTGGCGATCGCCCGGCACATCGGCGCGGCCCGGTCGGTGCGAGCCGGCGGTGAGGACGTCCTGGTCACCCAAGGGGCACAACAGGCCCTCGACCTGATCGGCCGGGTCCTCATCGAACCCGGCACGCGTGTCGCCGTCGAAGACCCCGGCTATCCGCCGGCCGAACGGCTCTTCATCGCCCTCGGCGCCCGAGTCACGAAGGTGCCGGTGGATGCCGAAGGTCTCGACGTCACCGCGCTGGCCAAGGGCACCCGATTGATCTATACGACGCCGTCGCACCAGTTCCCGCTCGGCACTCCGATGTCACTCGTCAGGAGGACGGCGTTGCTGGCGTGGGCGGAGCGGAACGACGCGGTGATCGTCGAGGACGACTACGACAGCGAGTACCGGTTCTCGGATCGGCCGCTCGAACCGCTCCAAAGCCTGGATCACGACGGCAGGGTGCTCTACGTCGGATCATTCTCGAAGACCCTACTTCCCTTGTTGCGTCTCGGTTTTCTCGTCGCACCAGCCTCTCTGCGCCCGGCGTTGCGGCAGGCGAAGCAACTCATGGACTGGCACGGCGACCTCGTCACCCAAGCCGCGTTGGCGAGCTTCATCGACGAGGGTCTGCTCGCCCGTCACGTGCGCAAGGCCACCCGGGAATATTCGGTGCGACGGGAGCGGATCCTCGCCTTCGTCCGTGACGAACTGCGAGATTCGCTGGAAGTCGTTCCTTCGAGTGCCGGGCTTCACTTGTGCGCACAGGTCCCTCCACATGCGACGGTCGCTGTGGAAGGTGCCGTCTCGGAAGCGGCGCGGGCCGGGGTGGCCGTCGAAAACCTGTCCACGTACGGGGGAAGGCGCGGCGGGCTGGTGATCGGCTACGGGCTGGTCGGTCCCGACCGCATCGACGAAGGGCTCGCGCGGCTCGGGGAGTGCGTTTCGGCCGCCAGGATGTGATGAAAGGTTCGTTCAGGACACTTTTCGTCTTGACCGACCCTTTCAAGACATCCGATCGCCGCGGGCCGCCGGAAACTGTCGTACCCCGGTGGTCTCCTCTTCACAGGCGACAGCGGGCCCGGCCGGGCCCGCGCGCGGAAGCGAGGAGGAAAGTCCATGGCCGGAGAAACGGTGCTCACGGTGATCGGCAACCTGACGACCGACCCGGAGCTGAAGTTCACCCCGTCGGGAGCGGCGGTCGCGAACTTCACGGTCGCGTCGACGCCGCGTGTCCTGGACCGCGCGAGCGGGGAGTGGCGTGACGGAGACCCGCTGTTCCTGCGCTGCGCACTGTGGAAGCAGGCCGCGGAGAACCTGGCCGAATCGCTCACCAGAGGGACCAGGGTGATCGTGCAGGGCAGGCTGAAACAGCGATCGTTCGAAACCAAGGAAGGCGAGAAACGCACGGTGGTGGAGCTCGACGTCGACGAGATCGGCCCGTCGCTGCGTTATGCCACGGCGAAGGTGAACAAGGCGGGCCGGAGTTCGGGAGGCACCCCGTCGGACGGCGCGTGGGAGCGAACGCCGGTGACCGCCGGAAGCCCGGAGCCGCCCTTCTGACCCGGCGGTTTCCCTCTCGGCAGGGAGCGATCTCCCTCCCGCGCGCCATGCGGTCGCGAACCTCCGGCTCGGATGCTGGAGGTCGTTCCGGACCGAGGTTGCACCGGCATCCGTACCGGGAGACGTTCGTCATCATCCGCGGCCGGGCCAGGTTCACCATCGGGGACGCCGAACGCGAGGGAGGGGCGGGCGAAGTCCTGGTCGTACCGGCGGGAACACCGCACAAGTTCGCCGTGATCGGCCCGGAGGTCTACGAAGCGGTCCACATCCACGAAAGCGACCATTTCATCACCGAGTGGCTCGAGTAATTCTGCCGGGCGCTAGAAAACCCTTCCCCAGGCTAGAATCCGACGACGTGCTCGTGGCCGGCGGGCACCCGAGGCGACGGGAACCGGGAACTGTGACCGACGTGGCGAACCGCAGCGGTGACGAGACCCGCCAGGTGGACAGATTCGACCAACGGCGCGCGCAGCTGGCGATGTCGGCGCTGGTCACGTTGTCCGAGCTGGGTTACGCGCGCACGAGCCTGCGTGAGATCGCGCAGAACTCCGAGTTCTCCCACGGGGTACTGCACTACTACTTTCGCAACAAGGCCGAGCTGATCACCTACTGCGTCAAGCAGTACAAGGCCGAATGCGTCACCAGGTACGACCGGATAGTCGAGACCGCGGAAACGGCCGAAGAACTGAAAGCGGCCTTCGGTGCCGCGACGGCGGCCACACTGCGTGAAAACGCCCGGCTGCACAGGCTCTGGTACGACCTGCGCAACCAGAGCCTGTTCGAGAAGCTGTTCCAAGCCGATGTGCTCGCCATCGACGAGACACTCGAACTGATGATCTGGCGGGTCGTGTCCCGGTACGCGGACCTGCTGGGCAAGCCGACGGATTTCGCATCGTCGACGACGTATGCGCTCTTCGACGGCCTGTTCCAGCAAAGCCTGCTGAAGCACCTCGCCGGCCGGGAGGACGCGGCGAGGTGTCTTCAGGATTCGGTCGAGCAGGTACTGGCTCGGCTCTTCACCACTTGATGGTCGGGTACCAGATGACGCCGGTCCGGCCCAGTACGCGCAAGTCCCAGTACAGCAGCGTGAACGTGCCGGCGACCAGCAACGCGGCGCCGGTCACCACGGCGATCCTGGTGGGCTTCGCGAGCATCCACCGCTGCAGCCGCCCGCCCGTGCCGCGGGTGAGGAGAAGGAACAACAGCGCCATCACCAGGATGTTGCCGACCGACTGCAGGGCGAACGCGGCGGCGCCGTAGAACACGTTGTGACTTTCGGCCGCGCTGCGGAACATCATCCGGAACAGCGGGAACGGCCTGCCGATCAGAAACCCGCCGATCAGCGCGCCCATCACCACGAGCGGTGCGTGCGGAAACCGGCGGGTGAGGCCGGCGATCGGGTTGCGGACGACGCCGACGGAAGCCAGGCCCAGCACGATGAACACGATCCCGATCACGCCGAAGACGATCATCGACTGGATGTTCCGCGGCGTGAGCCCGCCCGGTGACGAAACCGTCGAAAACTGCGGCATCCGCGTGCCGACGAGAGCGACGACGACGCCGTACACCACGGAAACCGTCAGCATCCCCGCCGCGATCCAGCCCAACGGCTTCAAGGTGTCGGTGAATTTCGGACGTCCGGTGGCTCCTCCGCCGACAAGCGGGGCGACGGCACCGAAGGCGGCGATGTTGCACGCGGTGAACGTTCCGGCGAGGCCCGAGACGAACGCGAAGAACGTTCCGGCCAGTACCCCGCCGATCGGGGTCGCCTTGGCGTCGTGTCCCAGGAGGGTGTTGGCGACGCTGTCACCGATCACACTGTCCACAAAGGGCGCCGACCAGATCACCGTCAGCGCGAAGCCGGCGAGGACCGACCAGAGGACCACGCGCCATCTGTGTTCCGGATAGGGTCCCGAGCCGAGGAAATTCGCCTGCGGGGAAACGGGAGCGCGTTCGGTGACGGACATTTCGTACCTCCAGCGGCTGATGGCTTCCCCCTGATGCCCATCGTTGTTCCGCCATCGGGCACGCGCCACCTCCAAAGTGCCGATCTGCCCTTGGTCCGACCGGCTCCGGGCAATCCGGATTCACCGGTCCGGCGGGTGCCGTCGAAGGAGCCGATCCGCCATCCGGTCAAAGCGTGACCGAATGACTCCGAAAAGGTGAAAGCTCCGGAGTCTCGTGGGACCATCATCGGACGTGTACGGCGAGCATGGCCACCCGATCCGGCCTTGACCGGCCACTGACCCTGCGGAGGGCGATGGACTTCGACGAGGTCGCGGACGAGCTCTACGCCGGCGATCCGGCCGAGTTCGTACAGGTGCGCAACCAACGGGCGAAAGAGGCCAAAGCGGCGGGTGAAGCCGCCTTGGCCGAGCGTATCCGCGCGTTACGGAAACCCACGCTCGCGGCCACGATCCTCAATCGCCGGGCCGGCTCCCCCGAGCTGGCGGAGCTGGCCAGGCTGGGCGACGATCTGCGCAAGGCACATTCGGCGCTGGCCGGCGCGGACCTGCGCAAGCTCGCCCGGCGGCGCCAGGAACTGGTGAACCTGATCCTGCGGGACGAACGTTCGATGAGCGAGCCCGTCGCCCGCGAAGTCGAAGCGACCCTCGAAGCCGTCGTGGCCGATCCCGAGGTGGCGGCGCTGGCACTGGCCGGGCGGCTGAGCAGCGGCGTGGACAGCTCGGGCGACCAGTGGCTCACCAGCGGGTTCACCCCGCAACCGAAGCGGAAACCCGCGCCGGAGCGCGAAAAACCCGCCACTGTGTCGCGTTTGGACGATCGCCGCAAAGCGAAGCGGGAGGCGGCGGAGAAGGCCGAACAGGAGCGGATCACCAAGGCCCGGCAAGAGGCCGAACGCGAACAGAAACGGGTGGCCGAGTTCAACCGGCTCCGGCGTGAAGCGGCCGACCTCGCGAAGGCCTGCAAACAAGCCGAGATCGACCTCGCCCGCGCCGAACGCCGGGCCGAGAAGGCCACGGAGAAGGCGAACGACCTCCGGCGGCGGCTCGCCGACGCCGAACTCGAGGAAGAGACGGCGAACGGTGAGACCGCGGCCGCGCAGACCGTCTTGGACGATCTGCGCGCCGAAGCGGAGCGGGTCGACGAAGCCCTCAAGGAGTTCCCTTGAGGGGTAAGGCAAACGTGGCGTGTCCTGGTGGCGAGCCTCGTGAGTGGTGAGGACGGTTAGAACCGTCCTCACCACTCACGAGCCCCACCACGGTCCGCCGCTCAGGTCGGCCAGGCCCACCAAAGCCGGCTGACGTTCGCGAAGCCGCGTGGCGGTCACCCGGCGTCCATACGGTGTCTTGCCACCCGGCTTGTACACCGACAGCACGGTCATGGTCACGTACATCGTCGTGGACACGATGATCGGGTAGAACCCGTCCACGCGACGCCCCGCTTCCACGAACGCACCGTCCATAGTGGACTCGGCGGCGGCCGCCAGTTCCCGGATCCCCGGCAGCAGGGAGAACAGTGTCAGCCCGGCGGCGATCAGGGTCAGCACCAGTTTGATCGCGACCCATTTGTACCGGATCAGCCCCCATTTCGTGCCGACGCCGAGCACGATTCCGCTGATCAGGGCGGTCAGGCTGACCGGCGGCAGGAGATAGCCGCCGATCTGGTCCAACATCAGGATGGCCGCGTGCTGGCGCCGGGCGTCGTCGGTGAACACTGAGGTGAAGGTCAGTACCGCGTTCACCATGGTGATCCCGAGCCAGCCGAGTGACGAGACGACATGGACGACGAGGGCGAGTTTCCGCCACCGCGGGGTGAGCGTCATCGGCGGCCGCCGCACTGTGGAAGTACTCATGCGACCAGTGTTTCCGCGGGCGAGGCTCCCGTCGTCCGTCGTGGAGCGACACCTCGGCTACGTATCGCGGAGTACGAGCCCTCGGACGTACGCCGCCTGCCCGGCGTGCTGGAGATCGTCGGAAAGCACGCTGACCAGGCGAACCCCGAGGGTGACGGGCGGATCCCACCCCTCGTCGACGATACGGTCGAGGTCGGCTTCGCCGAGTCCGGCGGCCCAAGCCGTCGTCGCCTCGTGCACCGCGTCGTAGTACCCGGTCAGCAGGTCGGCGGAGTCGACGCGGACCGCGTCGCCGTCCTCGGGGCGGTGCCCGTATCCGGTGTCCGACGCGGGGAAGGGCAGTGAGAAGCGGCCCACCCAGTCCCGCGCGGTCCAGATCTGCTCGGTGCCCATCAGGTCGGCGACGTGATCGTCCTGCACCCGGGTCAGATGCCAGACCAGCCAGGCGATCGTGTTCGCGCCCGGCGCCGGGCTCGCGGTCAACTGCTCGGCGCTCAGCCCCTCGACGGCGTCGTGCACCACTTCCTGGACGCGGCCGAACCCGTCGGCCACCACTTCGGCCAGTTTCATCGATTCCCCTTCCGGCGTCTCCCGCCCACGATGCCACCGTGAGGTGACCCAGGCCTTGCAACCTTGACTTATATAAGCCCAGGCCGTGATAGTTGCCGGATGCACGCGTTCGACGTCCTCGGGGATCCGGTGCGCCGTCGGATCCTGGAACTGCTGGCGGGCGGGGAACAGAGTTCCGGCGACGTGACCACGGTGGTCCGCGCCGAGTTCGGGATCTCGCAGCCGGCGGTCTCCCAGCATCTGCGCGTCCTGCGCGAAAACGGCTTCACCACCGTCCGCGCCGAGGGCGCGCGACGGCTGTACTCGGTGGATCCGGGACCGCTCAAGGAGATCGACGGCTGGCTGGAGCAGTACCGGCGGTTCTGGACCGGGCCGCTCGACGCGCTCGCCACCGAGATCGCGCGCGGCCGCCGCGAACGCCGGAAGGCCGCCGAAGAGAGCGATTAAGCTTCTCCCCATGCGCCGCCTGGGATCGCGTCGAGCGGTGGCTGCCCGCCGAACCCGTCGCCTTCCTGCTGCTCACGACGGCGTTTCGGGCGACCTCGAGCGGGTTGGACGACAACGCCGGTTCCTGGTGGCACGGGGCGCGTCGGCTGTCGGACCCCGCCCCTAGAATCGTCCGGGTGGCAGCCCCCGACATCGGTACCTCGGAAGCCCTCGAAACGCTGAACCGCGTCTTCGGCTACGACGACTTCCGCGGCGACCAGCACGCCATCGTCGAACACGTCATCGCAGGCGGTGACGCGCTCGTCCTCATGCCCACCGGCGGCGGGAAGTCGCTGTGCTATCAGATCCCCGCCCTGGTGCGACCGGGCGCCGGTGTGGTGATCTCACCCCTGATCGCGTTGATGCAGGACCAGGTCGACGCGCTGCGCAACCTCGGCGTGCGCGCGGGTTTCCTCAACTCGACCCAGGACTACGCCGAGCGGAACAGGGTCGAGGCCGCGTTCGTCGCCGGCGAGCTGGACCTGCTGTACCTGGCACCGGAGCGGCTTTCGGTGGAATCGACGGTGCGGCTGCTCGACCGCGGCGAGATCTCGCTGTTCGCGATCGACGAGGCGCACTGTGTCTCCCAGTGGGGTCACGACTTCCGGCCCGACTATCTGATGCTGTCCGCGGTGCACGAGCGCTGGCCGGACGTGCCGAGGATCGCGCTCACCGCCACGGCCACCAAGGCGACGCACGCCGAGATCGCGTCCCGGCTCAACCTCGAGAACGCGCGGCACTTCGTCGCGAGCTTCGACCGGCCGAACATCCAGTACCGGATCGTCGGCAAGAACTCGCCGCAGCGCCAGCTGCTGGAGCTGCTGCGCACCGAGCACAAGGGCGACGCCGGGATCGTCTACTGCCTGTCGCGGAACTCGGTCGAGAAGACCGCGGATTTCCTGATGGAGAACGGGATTCCGGCGGTGCCCTATCACGCCGGGCTGGACGCGCGGACGCGCGCGAAGCACCAGTCGCGGTTCCTGCGCGAGGACGGTCTGATCGTCGTCGCGACGATCGCGTTCGGCATGGGCATCGACAAGCCGGACGTACGGTTCGTCGCACACCTGGACCTGCCGAAGTCCGTCGAGGGCTATTACCAGGAGACCGGTCGAGCGGGCCGTGACGGGCTGCCGTCGACGGCCTGGCTGGCGTACGGCCTTCAAGACGTCGTCCAGCAGCGCAAGATGATCGACATGTCGGAGGGATCCGAGGCGCACAAGCGGCAGCAGAGCGCCCATCTCAACGCGATGCTGGCGCTGTGCGAGACGGTCGAATGCCGCCGTGTACAGGTGCTCAGCTATTTCGGGCAGCGGAGCGAGCCCTGCGGCAACTGCGACACCTGCCTGGCGCCGCCGGAGACCTGGGACGGCACGATCCCGGCGCAGAAGATCCTTTCGACCATCGTCCGGCTGCAGAACGAGCGGCGCCAGAAGTTCGGCGCGGGGCAGATCATCGACATCCTGCTCGGCAAATCGACGCCGAAGGTGACCCAGCACCGGCACGATTCCCTGAAGGTCTTCGGGATCGGCACGGAGCTGAAAGAACCCGAATGGCGCGCTGTGGTGCGGCAACTGCTGGCGCAGGGGCTCGCGGCTGTCGAGGGCGACTACGGCTCGCTCGTGCTGACCGAGGGCAGCGCCGAGGTGCTGAACGGGCAGCGGAAGGTCCAGCTGCGGCGCGAGCCGGAGCGGGCGGCGAAGGCCGCGGCCCGGTCCAGTGCGAAAAAGGCCGCGGCCGCCGATATGCCCGCCGAGGCGGCGCCGGTGTTCGAACTGCTGCGTTCGTGGCGGGCCGCGGCGGCGAAGGAGCAGGGGGTGCCCGCGTACGTGATCTTCCACGACGCGACCCTGCGCCAGATCGCCACCAAACGGCCCGCCACGCTACAGGAGCTGGGTACGGTCAGCGGTGTCGGCGAGAACAAGCTCGCGAAGTACGGCGAGCAGATCCTGCAGACGCTCGCCGAGGTTTAGCTCAGGGCTGGTAGGGGCGGCGCGGCGGCCGTCCGGTCATCCCGTCGACCTTGCGCACCGCGCCGTCGATCTGGCTGTGGTACTTGCCCTTGGTCTTGTGGTCGACGAAGGTCGCGGCCTTGTTCACGGCCTTGGAGACCTTCTCGGGGTTCTTCCGCACGTAGGCGCGCACAGCCGTGGCGGTGCCGGCCAGAGCCGTCAACTTCCGCAGTAGAGCCACGATGGTCCCTTTCCTCGGGGTCGTCTGGTTGCCTGCTCAACGACCGGTGATGACCCCTGGGTTCCCCGCCGCGAGCCGAATCACTCATTTCGGATACCGACCGCCGGAAAACGGGGCGCGCGGCGAGGGCCACGACCACTAGATTCGTGCTCATGCGGGATCTTTCTCTGCTGCCCAAGACCCATCTGCACGTCCACCTCGAAAGCACCATCCGGCCGGACACGCTCCGTGAGCTCGGCGAGGCGAACGGCGTCGCCGTACCCGCGGAACAACCCGTGTTCGACGGGTTCCGCGCGTTCGGCGACTACAACGGGCTGTTGCGGTCCTGCCTGCGGAATCCGGAGGACTTCGAACGGGTGGCGCGCGAGTTCTGCGAGGACCAGGTCACGGACGGCGTCCGCTACGCCGAAGTCACCTTCACGGCGGCTTCTCACGGCGAACGACTGGGCGAGCCGGACATGCCGCTGGCGTCCGTCCTCAAAGGACTCTCGGTGGGGGCGGCCGAACACGGGCTCCACTGGCGGGTGATCCTGGACCACTCGCGCCGCCGGCCGGTCGAACGGGCCCGGCTCACCCTCGACCTCGCCCGCCGTTATGCCCAGGACGGGGTGTTCGCGATCGGTCTCGCCGGGGAGGAGAAGTACCCGCTCGCGCCGTTCGCCGGGATCTGCGACGAGGCCGAGGAAGCGGGGCTGCACCTGATCCATCACGCCGGGGAGGACGCCGGCCCGGCCAGCATCCGCGAGGCGCTCGAGGTCGGCCACAGCGAACGGATCGGCCACGGCATCCGGATCCTGGAGGACGTCGCGCTGGTCGCCGAAGTCCGGGAACGCGGTATCGCGCTGGAGGTCTGCCCGTCGTCGAACGTGACGCTCGGGCTCGTGCCGTCGTTCGAGGAGCACCCGCTCCCCCGGCTGGTCGACGCCGGGCTCGTGGTCACCCTCAGCACCGACGTCCCCTCGGTCACCGGGACGACCCTGACCGACGAGTTCCTGCGCACTCGCGAGGCGTTCGCCTACGACGATCGAGCGCTCGCCGGACTCGCCCGGGCGTCCGTCGACGCGTCCTTCGCCCCCGCCGGGCTCAAGCGTTCGATCCATGCGGAGATCGACGCCTGGCTCGCCTGCACCCCGCAATTCGTCACCTACTTGCGGTAGTTGCGCGGGCAAGGATCGCGAGTAGGTGACGAATTGCGGGTCGTGGCACGGGTCACCCGGACGGCGGACCACACAAGTTCTCCACAACCGTCACGTACCGTGGAGCCGGTGACCGCTTCGTCCCCTTCGACACTGGACCTGCTGGACCAGTGGCAACCGCCGCCCAGGAAACGCGGCCCGCGTGGCTGCGTGATGCTCACGCTCCTGGTCGTGGGCGCCTTGGTGGCCGGCGCCGTCTGGGTCGTCGTGAGCCTCAACGACCGCGAACCGGTGCCGGTCAAACCGGTGTTCACCGTGCCCGCGCTCACCCCCGCGCCGCGTTCGGCGATCCCCGGCGACGCCGGACCGCTGCCCGCGGAGCCCGCGAAAGACGCCTGGATCGCGAAGGTGTCGGAGAACACGGACATCCCCTCGCGCACGCTGCGGGCCTACGTGAACGCGGCCGAGAAGACCGCGAAGACCACTCCGCGCTGCGAAATCACCTGGGCGACCATCGCCGGGATCGGCCGGACCGAGTCCCAGCACGCCCGGCACGACGGTTCCCGCGCCGGTGAGGACGGCATCGTGACGCCGCCGATCATCGGCATCCCGCTCGACGGCTCGCCCGGTGTGCTGGCCGTCGTCGACACCGACAAGGGCGCCCTCGACGGCGACCCGAAGTGGGATCGCGCGGTCGGGCCGATGCAGTTCCTTCCCGCCACCTGGAAGCGGTACGGCGTCCGCGCGAGCGGCGACGGCGCCGCGCCTGACCCGCAGAACATCGACGACGCGGCGCAGACGACAGCGCGGTACATGTGCGCGCGGGGCGGCGACCTCGGCGAACCCTCTGGCTGGTGGACCGCGGTACTGACCTACAACAACTCCACCCAGTACGGGCAGGAAGTGTTCAGCAACGCCGACGCCTACGGGAAAGCCGCCCTGAAGCCCTAGAGCCTCGTGAGTGGTAAGGACGGTTCTAACCGTCCTTACCACTCACGAGACCAGACGGGCCACCAGCCGGGTCAGCTGGTGCACGTTCCGGCATTCGTGCATCTCGACGACCTGGGCGTACGCGTGCGCCTCGGAGTCCCCTGTGGACCACAGCGCGGTCCGCTCGGGGTTGAGCCAGTACGTATGCCTCGCCGCGGCGGCGATCCCGCGCACCGCGGCCAGGTTCGGGTCGCCGCCGTTGGTCCTGGCGTCGCCGAGGATGAGCACGGACGTCCTGGGGCCCACGGCATCCGGATACCGCTCGGCGAATTCACCGAGCGCGTGCCCGTAGTCGCTGTGCCCGTCCCAGCGGGTCAGTTCCGCGTCGGCGAGGATGCGCGCGCCGAGGTCCTCCGGATCGGCCGCGCCGGTGTCGACGAGGTGGGTGATCTCGTCGCACGCGTCGATGAACGCGAACACCCGCACCTTGCTGAACTGGTCACGCAAGGCCTGCACCAGCAGCATGGTGAAATTCGCGAATCCGGCCACCGACCCCGACATGTCGCACAGGAGCACGATTTCCGGCCGCCCCGGCCGGTGCCGCCGGTACGACGGCCGCATCGGGACGCCGCCGGTGGACAGCGAACGCCGCAGCGTCCGGCGCAGGTCGATCTGCCCGCGCGCGTGCCGCCGTCGCCGGGCGGCCAGCCGCGTGGCGAGTTTGCGCGACAACGGCTGGACGACCCGGCGGAGTTCGGCGAGTTGCGCGCGGCTGGCGAGCAGGAAGTCGACGCGGTCTGCGGCGGGCGGCACGGCGTGCCGCGAAACCCGTTCCCTGCCACGGACTTCGGCCACCCGGCGGCGGGCTTCGGTCCGCACCAGCCCACGGAAGCCTTCGACCCGCCGTCGGACATCGTCCCGGTCCAGCCGGTCGGTGAAGTCCTCCGGCGCACCCGCGCGGATCGCTTCGAGCACGCGGACCACGAGCGTCTGCGGCTGGAGCCGTTCCAGTGTCTGGTGCGCCGACCAGCCGCCGGTGCCCGCCGTGCCGCCGTACTCCCCCAGCATGTCGACGGCGAGCCCGGCCAGTTGCGTCAGTTCCGTCTGGTCGTTGTCTGCGAGCGCCGTGGCGAGGCGGTCGCGCAGTGCGGCCAGGTCGTCGACGGGATCCTGCGAGAGCGCGCCGACGCCGAGCGGGAAATAGATGTCGAACGTCGCGTCGAACACCGCGCGCTGGCCGCCGCGCCGGACCAGTGCCGCCGCGAGCCCCTCCCGCATCTGCTCGCGTGAGGCCAGGCCCAGCACTTCGAGTGCCGCGGCGGCGTCGACCGTCTCGCTGGGGCCCGCCGGGATCCCGTGTTCCCGCAACGCTTCCACGAACTCGACGAGCCTGCCCGGCACGCCGCTCACGAGTCGAGGACCTTGCCGAGCTCCAGCCGCGCGTCCGCCTTCACGACGTCGTCCTGGTGTTTGAGGATGACGCCGAGGCTCGCGCGGACGACGTCCTCGCCGAGGCTGTCCGCGCCGAGCGCCAGCAGGGTCCGGGCCCAGTCGATGGTTTCGGCGACCGACGGCGCCTTCCGCAGTTCCATCGCCCGCAGCGCGGTGATCACCTTGACCACGGACGCCGCGAGCGCGTCGTCCACGCCCGGCACCTTGAGCCGCACGATGCGCTGCTCCAGTGCCGCGTCGGGGAAATCGATGTGCAGGAACAGGCACCTGCGGCGCAGCGCCTCGGAAAGCTCCCGTGTGGCGTTGGAGGTCAGCACCACGAACGGTTTGCGCCCGGCGGTGATCGTGCCGAGTTCCGGGACGGTGATCTGGAAGTCGCCGAGCACCTCCAGGAGCAGGCCCTCGATCTCGACGTCGGCCTTGTCGGTCTCGTCGATGAGCAGGACGGTCGGCTCGTCCCCCTTGATCGCCGTCAGGAGCGGCCTGGCGAGCAGGAACTCTTCACCGAAGATGTCGTTACGGGCTTCGTCCCAGGTCTCGTCCTTGCCGGCGGTGATCCGGAGAAGCTGCTTCGCGTGGTTCCACTCGTACAGCGCGCGGGACTCGTCGACGCCTTCGTAGCACTGCAACCGCACGAGCCGTGAGCCGCTCGCGTGCGCGACCGCCTTCGCCAGTTCGGTCTTGCCGACCCCCGCGGGGCCCTCGATCAGCAACGGCTTGCCGAGGGCGTCCGCGAGGAACACCGTGGTGGCGACGGCCGCGGAGGCCAGGTAGCCGGTATCGGCGAGCTTCGCCGTCACGTCTTCGACGGATGTGAAGTACCCGGTCCCAGCCACGCGGCCTCCCAGCTCGATCGCCTACCCGGCCGACTCTACGTCGCGGATCCGCTTCGGCAGCAGGAATCCGACCGCGAAGGTGAGCATCACCATCACCGCGACCACCCAGAACGTCCGCTGGGCCGCGTCGGTCGGGTCGGCGGTCCCGGCGTCGAAGAACACCGTGCCCAGCAGCGCCATCCCCAGCGCGCCGCCGACCTGCTGGAGCGACGTCAGCGCGCCCGACGCCGATCCGGCCTCCGACGGTTCGACACCGGACAGCGCGATCTCGAAGTACGGCCCCATGATCAGCCCGGAGCCGATCCCGACCACCAGCAACGCGGGGGCGATCAGCCACGGACCGGTATCCGGGCCGAGGAGCAGCAGCAGCGCGACCACGCCCGCGGTCATGATCAGCGCGCCGGTGTGCAGCACCTTGCGGCCGTGCTTGCGGACAGCCTGCACCAGGCCCATCCCGACGATCATCCCCAGCGACATCGGCACACCGGTCAGCCCGGCCTTGAGCGGCGAGAAACCGAGCCCGAGCTGCAGGTACAGCGTGAAGACGAGACCGAAGCCGGAGAACGCCGCGAAGTAGATCGTCCCGGTCGCCATCCCGGCGAGGAAGCTGCGCTTGCGGAACAGGCTCGGCTCGACCAGCGGGTCACCGCCGCGACGGCTCTTGCGCTTCTCGAACCAGGCGAACACCCCGAACACCACGACCGCGGCGGCCATCATCGCGAAAGTCCACAGCGGCCAGCCGTACTCACGCCCCTGCACCAGCGGGAAGACGATCAGCAGCGCACCGGTCGTGGCGAGCAGCGCGCCGGGGATGTCGAGGGTGAGCGAACCGCCGGGACGCGACCCGGGAAGGAACTTCAGCGCGGCGAGCACGGCCAGCGCGCCGATCGGGAGGTTGATCAGGAAGATCATCCGCCAGCCGGTGCCGAAGAGATCGGCGTCGACCAGCCAGCCGGCCAGGATCGGCCCGCCGACCGCGGCGAGCCCCATCACCGGGCCGAACATGCCGAACGCGGACTGCAGCTCCTTTCCGGTGAACATCTCCTTCATCATGCCGAGGCCCTGCGGGACCATCGCGGCGCCGAACAGGCCCTGCACCACCCGCGCGGTGATGATCATCTCGGGGCTCACCGCGACCGCGCAGAACAGCGAACCGGCGACGAAGCCGATCGCGCCGATCAGGAACATGCGCTTGCGGCCGAAGATGTCGCCGAGCCGTCCGCCGGTGAGCAGACCGGACACCATCGCGAGCGTGTAGGCGACGCCGAGCCACTGGATCATCGCCGTGCCGCCGCCGAGCGAGGCCCGCATGACCGGCCCGGCGATGCTCGTGACCGTCATGTCGAGCAGTTCCATCACCGAACCGGTCAGGATCACGAACAGCGCGGGCCAGCGCCAGCGATACGGCTTCGCCACGAGGGTGTTTTCCGAGGTCACACCGCTCGGGGTGTCCAGTGTCATCGTCATGGGACCAACGCTAAAGTCAATTCCGGCCATTTTCTGACCGGAATGCGAGCGAACCTGGATTCATGGCGAACACGAGTGCGCGGATGCTGCGGCTGCTGTCCCTGCTGCAGACACACCGCTTCTGGTCGGGGATCGAACTGAGCGACAAGCTCGAGGTGAGCGAGCGGACGCTGCGGCGCGACGTCGAGCGGCTCCGAGAGCTGGGCTATCCGGTCAACGCGAGCTGGGGCGTCGCGGGCGGCTACCAGTTGCGGTCGGGCACGGTCATGCCGCCGCTGCTGCTGGACGACGAGGAGGCCGTGGCGATCGCGGTCGGCCTGCGGACGGCGGCGAGCGGTTCGGTGGAGGGCATCGAGGAGACCTCGGTGCGGGCGCTGACGAAGGTCGTCCAGGTGATGCCGCCCCGGCTGCGGAGGCGCGTCGACGCGCTCCAGGCGTACACGACGCCGGCGGCCGTCACCGGTCCCCGGGTCAGCGCCGCCAGCCTGACGGTGATCGCGCAGGCGTGCCGGGACGACGAGCGGCTGAAGTTCGATTACGCGGCACGCGGCGGCGAAGAGTCCGCGCGGCTGGTCGAGCCGCACCGGCTCGTCTCGCTCGGGCGGCGCTGGTACCTCGTGGCGTGGGACCTCGACAGGGTCGACTGGCGCACCTTCCGCGTCGACAGGCTCAGCGAGCCGCGCACCACCGGCGCCCGCTACCGGCCGCGCGAGATCCCCGGCGGGGACGCGGTCAAGTTCGTGGAGGCCCAGATCAAGGCAAGGCCGACCACACACACGCTCCTCGTCCGGGTCGAGGCGCCGAAAGCCCGGGTCGAATCGGCGGTGCGGTACCTCGGCGGCGTGCTCGAAGCGATCGACGAGACGTCCTGCCGCCTGACGATGAACGTCGACACCTTCGACTGGCCCGTGCTGATCCTCGCCGCCATCGGCGCGCCTTTCGAGGTCGAGAGCCCATCTGCGTTCAAAGATCACCTCGGCGCCGTCGCCACTCTCTTCTCCCGTGCTTCGCGCGACGGAAACGAAAGCGGCGGTGAAGGGTGAGCACCCTTCACCGCCACCGGTGATCGACAAAGCCCTGTCCGGACGCGCCCCGACGGGCGCGTCAGGTCAGCAGAGACCCGTGTACCACGCGTTGTCGGCGTTGTAGCCGAGCTTGGTGATACCCGGCGTGACACAGAGGTCCTCGTCACTGCCGACGTTGTAGGTCACGTGGATCGTGATGTTGGTCGAGCCGCAGTGGTTGTAGTAGCTGATCAGGCCCTGCTCGTAGTAGCCGCACACGGCCATGGTGCCCAGGTCGCCCTGGGGAGTGGCCTCCGCGGCGGACGCGGTGGTGGCGGCGCCGAACATCAGCGCGCCCGCCGAGGCGGCGACCGACGCGGCGACGGCGGCCCTGGTGGCGATCTGCTTCAACATGGCTGTTCCCTCCAGATTGGTTTCCCGAGTCCGAGCAATTCCGGAAAGCCCCTTTCCCAATGAGCGAGCGGGGACCATTCCGCCATCGGGAAGGGGGCCGGTATTTCACCGCCGGTCCGGTCGGACATCTCAAAACTTATGAATTCGACTCGCGGGCGACAAGCCCTTTCACGACTGCCTGAAACCGCGATCACGGCCGGAGCAATGCGGAACCTCTTTGCGAGATCCGGTGTTCCGCCGCGCCGTTCGTCCGTGCCGTCTGCACCAGGCCGGCGTTGCGCAGCACGGTCGTGTGCTGGCTGGCGCCTGCCAGGGAGATGCCGAGGGCGTTGGCGAGATCGGTGGTGTTGACCTGCGGCAGATCGGCGATCGTCCGCAGCACGGTGGCCCTGGTCCGGCCGAGCAGGGCGGTCAGCGAGCGGACCCGCACCGCCTCCTCGTCCGCGTTCGCCGTCCAGCCCGGTGACCGTTCGACGGGATAGACCAGCATGGGCGTGGCGGAGTCGCCGGAGAGCGTGGTGATGGGCCCGCCCCAGCAGAAGAACGACGGCACCAGGACCAGGCCACGGCCGTCGAGGTACAGATCCTGTTCGACGGGATAGTCGATCTCGAGCACCGGCGGCCGCCACCGGACGGCCGGGTGCAGCCCGGCGAGAACGGCCTCGAAACCGACGGAGGCGACGACATCCGCCCTGCTCCGCCGGTCCAGCTCGACGTGGTGACGGATACCCGGCCAGAACGGCTCGATGGCCTCGCGGTGGTACGCGCGCAAGGCGCCGGCCAGCCGTTTCAGCGATTCCACCTCGCCGTCGGCGATGTCGGCCACCCAGGTCGGCAGCACCCGGTGCCGGGCGAGCTCGGCGATATCGGTCTTCAACCTCGTCCTCGCGGTGCCGAGAAGCAGGTCGATACCGGTCTCCAGATCGGGGATGTCGCCGTGCGGGGTGAGGAAGTCCGGCGAGTAGCCCGTGGGTCTCGCCAGTGCGGTGAGCAGCCCCGTGCCCGACGGCAACCGAGGCCGCAGCTTCCGCCGCCAACCACCGAAAACCGGCTGGCCTTGACCGGTCTGGACCAGATGAAGGCTCAGCAGGATCTCCCACATCCGATGTGGTTCGGCCAGTAGCCGGATCCTGACCAGATCCTCCGTGGAAAAGTATATGCGCAGCATTAATGGAACCCCCAGTTCGTTCCGTTACCCCCGCAGGATAGCCCCTTTCCCACACCCGACCAGCCATCCATTCCGGTATTGCCCCGTCAGTTCGAAGTACTTCGAACTGACGGGGTTCCGTTAGCCGTGCCCTGCCGGGAATACGCGGCCGAGACGGCGGGAACCGAGATGTCACATTCGACGGCGCGCTTCCAACAGCTAGCATCGGGCCCGTGAGCACCTATGTCGCGGCCGAGGGCCGATACGAGAGCATCCCCTACCGCCGCACCGGGCGCAGCGGCCTGAAGCTGCCCGCGATCTCGCTTGGCCTGTGGCACAACTTCGGGAACGACAAGCCGCTGGGCACGCAGCGGGACATCGCGCGGCGCGCGTTCGACCTGGGCATCACCCATTTCGACCTCGCCAACAACTACGGCCCGCCCTACGGTTCGGCCGAGGAGAACTTCGGCAGGCTGCTGGCCTCGGACTTCAAGCCGTACCGGGACGAACTGGTCGTCTCGACCAAGGCGGGCTACGACATGTGGCCCGGCCCGTACGGCGAATGGGGCTCGCGCAAGTACCTCCTGTCCTCTTTGGACCAGTCGCTCGGCCGGATGGGCCTGGACTACGTCGACATCTTCTACTCGCACCGCTTCGACCCCGAGACACCGCTCGAAGAGACGGTCGGCGCGCTCGACACCGCCGTCCGCTCCGGACGCGCGCTGTACGTCGGCATCTCGTCGTACTCGTCGGAGAAGACCGCCGAGGCCGCCCGGCTCCTGCGCGAACTGGGCACGCCGCTGCTGATCCACCAGCCGTCGTACTCGATGTTCAACCGCTGGCTCGAAGGCGACAAGCTGCTCGACACGCTCGAAGCCGAAGGCGCCGGCTGCATCGCCTTCTCGCCGCTGGCGCAGGGGCTGCTGACCAGCCGTTACCTCGACGGCGTTCCCGAGAATTCCCGTGCGGCGCAAGGGAAGTCGCTCAATCCGGACACGATCACCGAGGACACCCTCGGCAAGATCCGGGCGCTGAACGAGATCGCCCGGCGGCGTGGTCAGACGCTGGCGCAGCTCGCGCTCGCGTGGGGCCTGTGCGACCCGCGGATGACGTCGGTGCTGATCGGCGCGAGCAGCGTCGCCCAGCTGGAGGACAACGTCGGCGCGCTGAAGAACCTGCACTTCAGCGAAGAGGAACTGGCCGAGATCGACCGCTACGCCACCGAGGCCGGCATCAACCTCTGGAAGCGTTCGACCGACGCCGGATAGGGTGCAGGTCGCGAAAACTCGTTGCCCCACCCGGCGGCGGGACCGAGACTGCGGACATGACATTCGAAGATCTGCTCGCCGAGGGGGAAGCCATCCCGGTCGCAGGCTGGGACTTCTCGTGGTTCGAAGGCCGGGCCACGGAGGAACGGCCGCCGTGGGGCTACTCGCGGCTGCTCGGCGAACGGATGGCGGCGGCTTCGGCCGGACTGGACCTGCAGACCGGCGGCGGAGAGGTGCTCGCGGGCATCCCGGAACCGCCGCCGGTCCTCGCCGCCACCGAAGGCTGGCCGCCGAACGTCGAGGTCGCGCGGAAGAACCTCGCGCCCCTCGGCGGCCAGGTGGTGGAGGCGACGGACGACGGGCCACTGCCCTTCCCCGACGAATCCTTCGACCTGGTGAGCAGCCGCCATCCGGTCGAGAACCCGTGGCGGGAGATCGCCCGCGTGCTACGTCCGGGCGGAACCTTTCTGTCGCAACAGATCGGCGCCGGCACCGTCCGCGAGCTGACGGAGTTCTTCCTCGGCCCGCAGGATTACGGCGACTGGACGCCCGACGTGCTGCGCGTCGAGGCGGAAGCCGTCGGGCTGCGGGTGGAGCGGCTCGAACCGGCGAAACTGCGGATGGAGTTCTTCGACCTCGCCGCGGTCGTCCACTTCCTCCGGAAGGTGATCTGGATCGTGCCGGGGTTCGAGGTCGGTAAGTACCGGGACAAGCTCGCGGAACTCCATCGGATGATCGAGGACGACGGGAAGTTCGTCGCGCACTCCCGGCGAGTCCTCGTGGAGGCCGTCAAGCCTCGTGAGTGGTAAGGACGGTTATTGAGGGGTAAGGCAAATGTGGCGTGTTGCGAAGGCCTCTTCCGCTACGTCGGTGGAGGCGGGCGGTCGGCCAGGTGGGGTCGATCGTGACGTGAGGTGCCGGGTGCTGTCGGGCATGTCGCGAAAGCCACTTTCGCGACGTCTGATGTCCCGAAAGTGGCTTTCGCGACACGAGACCCAGGCCCAGGCTCAGGCTCAGGCCTGAGGGAACGCGCATCGCCGAGGTGCCTGCCACGACACCTTTGCCTTACCCCTCAAGAGAACCGTCCCTACCACTCACGAGGCTTAGCGCAGTGGGTCTCTCGGCGGGGGCAGATGCGAGGTGTCCGGGAACATGTGGAGCGCGCGCAGGGCGGCGCCGAGCTCGGCGATGTCGGCCGGGTCGGTCAGCGAACGGCCCAGCTCCTCGGAGATCCGCTTCAGCCGGTGCCGGATCGTGTTGGGGTGGCAGAACATCCGCTCCGACGTCAGTTTCGTGGAGCCCTGGCATTCGAACCACGTCCGCAACGTCAGCAGGAGCACGTTCCGATCGTCGCCGGGCAGGTCCAGGAGCGGCCGCAGCACGTGGTGCGCGAGCTGGACCGACGCCTCCGGCGCGCTGGCGACGAGGCCGGCCAGCGGGGATTCGTTGAACTGCACCATTCCCGTCGTCCCCGGCATCATGCTGGAGAGCGCGACCCGCGCGAGATGCAGTGCGCGGGAGGTGTTCCCGAGACCGGTGAACACCGGGCTGACGCCGATCCGGCCGGTCTGGTTCTCCCTCAGCAACTCGATGATCACCTGGGACACCGACGGGTCCCGCATCGACACGACACCGACCTGCAGGTCCGGAGTGAGCCGCCAGGCGGACGCGTGATGCCGGTCGCGGAGCCGGTTTTCGATCTGTGGCAACGGTTCGTGCCCGACGCGCGGGGTCTCCGCCGCGACGACCACATAGGCCCCGTCGAGCGAGAGCTCCAGCACGCGCGCGATGTCCCACAGCGTGCCCTCGGTGGCCGCGCCACCGGCGAACAGCGCCTCGACCAACGCGGAGCGCCGGCTTTGGTGCGCCAGCATGACTTCGGCGGTGGTGTCGCGGTAGGTCGTCGTCAGCGCCTCGGCGTAGTCGTCGATCAGCGCCCAGATCGCCGACGTCGCGGCGACGAGGCCGCGGAGGTCCTGGTGCTCGCCCGAAGCGGTCAGTTCGACGAACCGGTTCCACACCTCGGTGAGCCCGATCCGGTAGGCCCGCAGGAGTTCCGGCAGCGGCGCGCCCTGCAACGCCCGTGCGCGCCCGGTCGCCCTCGCCTGCGCGAGGTCGGGTTCCTCCGTGCCGCGCAGGGTCCGCATGACGAACTCGAGGTTGTTCCGCACCGACGTCCGCAATTCGGCGAGGGTGACGAACTGCGCTTCGCGGTACACCGGCATCTCGGCACGGATCTGCTCGACGGTGGTGTCGATGAGTCCGGGCAGCTGCTTTTCGACCTCGACGGCCAGTTCGGCGACGACGACGGCCGAACCTTCGCGGAGCACAGTTTCGTAGTGCATGGACGTCCTCCGGGGCAGGGACTCCTCGTCGAGTCCCTGGGGTCGTCATCTAACACGACTTGTCCGGAGGTGGCCTGTCGAAGCCGGAAGGAACCGCCGGTGCGGCGGAAAGTCGGGATTTCCGCCGCATCGGCGGGATTTCACATCTTCGCGGCCGCGCTCTTGATGGCTTCCCGGATCCGGAAGTAGGTGCCGCACCGGCAGACGTTCTGGATCGCGTCGATCTCGGCGTCGGTCGGGTTCTTCGTCTTCTTCAGCAGCGCCACCGCCGCCATGATCTGCCCCGGCTGACAGTAGCCGCACTGCGCGACGTCCTGTTCCAGCCAGGCTTCCTGCACCGGGTGCAGGTCTTCACCGTCGGCGAGGCCTTCGATCGTGGTGACCTCCTTGCCCGAGCAGTCGGACACCGGCGTCACGCACGGGTTGAACGCCTCGCCGTCGAGGTGACTGGTGCAGGCCTTGCAGACGTTGATCCCGCAGCCGTACTTCGGGCCGCGGACGCCGAGCTTGTCCCGCAGCGCCCACAGCATGGGCAGGTCCGCGGGCGCGTCGACGGTGACGGTCTTCCCGTTCACCGTGAAGGTGTAATTGGGCATCGGAACTCCTTGGCGGGGAAGGAAAGTCAGCGGGGGAAGGGTTCGAAGTCGACCGGGAAGTTGATCGGGAAGCTGCGCGGTTTGATCCCGGTGGCCCGCGCGTAGGCGTTCCCGATCGCGCCGACCGGCGCGGGCACGCCGAGTTCCCCGGCGCCGCCGATCTCGCCCGTCTCCGGCATCACGTGGATCTTGACGTCCATCGGCGAGTTCTTCTGCCGCGCGTAGTGGAACTGCGAGTAGCTGCCTTCCAGCGGCAGCCCCTTGTCGATGTGCAGCCCCGCGGTCAGCGTGGTGGAGATGCCGTCGGTCAGGCCGCCGAGCATCTGCGCCTCGATCCCGCGCGGGTTGATCGGCTTGCCGACGTCGACGGCGATGGTCGCCTTGGTGACGCGCGGGTTCTTCGGGTCGCGGCCGTCGAGTTCGACGAGGCAGGCGGTGTAAGACTTGTACTCGCCGTGCACGGCGACACCCTGCGCGAAGCCCTTGGGCATCTTCTTGCCCCACTCGCCCAGTTCGGCGACCTTGTCCAGCACGGCGCGCTGCCGGTCGTCCTTGATGAACTCACGCCGGAAGGCCACCGGGTCTTTGCCGAGCTTCGCGGCGATCTCGTCGACCATGATCTCTTCCGCGCCGCGCGTGCTCGACGAGTACACCGACCGCCAGGCGCCGGTGTGGAAGTTCACCGGGACCTCGTTGAGCAGCTGCGTGGTGACCCCGAAGTTGTACGGCGACTTCACCGTCAGCAGGAACACCGTCTGCGCGAAGCTCAGGTTGCCACCGACCGGGAGTTCCGCGGCGAAAGCGGTCAGGACCTCGCCGAGCCCGTGACTCCAGTCGGTCTCCACGCTCGCGACCCGGTGTTCGAAGGTGAGCACCTGGCCGAGGGCGAACGTGGCGCGGATCTTGTGGTGGCTCGCGGCACGCGCGCGGCCGTGGCGCATGTCGTCGATGCGGCTCCACATCAGCCGCACCGGCCGCTTGAACGCCTTGGAGGCGCGAGCGGCCTCGATGGCGCCGTCGGAGAACAGCCGCCGGCCGAAGGACCCGCCCGCCTGCTGGACGTGCACCGTCACCTTGTTCTCCGGCAATCCCAGTTCCCGCGCGATGTTCTGCTTCGCGAGGATCGGCACCTTCATCCCGGACCAGATGGTCGCGCTGTCCTCGCGGACGTCGGCGACCGCCGAATTGGTCTCGAGCGGCGCGTGGCTGGCGAAGGCGAAGTCGAACTCGCCGTCGACGTACTGGGTGAGCAGCGGCGGAACGACGAACGGCAACGCCGCGGCCTGCAGCTTCTTCTTGATCGTCGCGTTGTTCTCGCCGTCGACGGTGCCACCGTTCCAGGTGACGTCGAGGGCGTTCTTGCCGTCGAGCGCCTGGCCGAAGGTCTCGGCCATCACCGCGACACCGGTCTTGATGACGGCGATGTCGATGATTCCGGGCATGGCACGGACCGCGGCCTCGTTGTTCACCTTCTCGACCGTGCCGTTGATCGTCGGCGGACGGCGGACCATGACCGGCTTCGCACCGGGGATGTCCAGGTCGAGCGTGTACCGCAGCTGTCCGGTGACCATCGCGCGGGCGTCCTTGCGCGATTGCGGAGTGCCGACCAGTTTGTGCGCGGACTCCGCCTTCGGGGTCGCGGTGAGCTTGCCGAGGTCGGCGCGGGCGGCGGGCTTGGACAGCGTGCCGTACTCCGCCCGGCGGCCGTCGGGCGCGATCACCGCACCGTCCCTTGTGGACAGCCGATCGGACTCGGCGTCCCACTGCCGAGCGGCGGCCGCGACCAGGCGGGCGCGGGCGGCGGCGGCCGCGGTCCGCACCGGGGTGTAGAGCGAGCGCATCGTGTTGGAACCGCCGGTCAGCTGGTTGAACAGCAGTTCCGGGCGGGCGTCGGAGAGGACGACGTCGACGCGGTCGAGCGGCAGGTCCATCTCCTCGGCGACCAGCATCGCGTTCGCCGTGGTGATGCCCTGGCCGACCTCGGTCCGCGGCAGTTCCAGCCGTACCCGGCCGTCTTCGCGGACTTCCAGCACGAGGAGACCGGCGGTGGGGGCGTTCGACAAGATCAGCACATCGCCGAGGTCGAGGATCTCGGCGGGCCCGGGCGGGGTCGGGATGACGGCCTCGGCCTCTTCGGGCGCGACGGTGTCGATACCGATCTTCGTGGCGATCGTGAGGGTGGGCGCGGCGACGAGGAAGCTCAGGAACCGGCGGCGGCCGAGGCCGCCGGTGTCCGGAGCCTCACCGTCGCGGCCCGGGGTTCCAGTGGTGGGACTGGCCATCGGGAAGATCCCTTCGAGAGCGCGCGGAGAAGGCGGGGACCCTCGCGCGGCCTGGGGTTGGATGGCGACACGCTAGGCATCGGCATTCGGCCTAGTCAACGCGGAGTAGTCGAGTCGGCTCATCTGTGTGACGAGATGACAGCGCGCGGGCCCAAATGTGTGACGCGCCACAGCGCGGGTCAGATGGAGTCGCGCTCCCGGCCCGCTTCGAGCAGGTCTTCGCGGGCGCGCGCGACACGCGAGCGCACGGTGCCGACCGGGCAGCCGCAGATCTCGGCGGCCTCGGCGTACGAGAGTCCCAGCACCTGGGTGAGGACGAGGACCTCGCGCCGCTCCGGGTCGAGCCCGTCGAGCAGCATCCGCAGCTCCACCAGGTCCTCGAACCCGGCGACACCCTCCGCCTGGCGAGCGCCGCGACGCTCGGCGGTGGCCTCCCAGTCGACATCGGCGAGCTTCGGGCGCGCCGAAGCCGCCCGGATGCGGTCCACGACCACGCGGCGCGCGATCGACAGGAGCCAGGTCCGCGAGGAAGACCGGCCGGCGAACCGGCGGAGGCTGCCGAACGCGCGCAGGTACGTCTCCTGGGTGAGATCGTCGGCGGCAGCGACGTCGGCCAAGTGCGCGACGAAGCGCCAGACGTCGGCCTGAGTGGCACGCACCCAGTCCTCCAGCGCCCTCCGGTCACCGCGGGCGGCGGCGAGAGCGAGCGCGGTCACCCGCTCGTCGTCGTGGTTGCGCGGCCCGGCCATACGAGAAACGTAGCAGCGTCGCGGGAACCGGGGCAGGCCCGCGCCCGACGAATGAGACGTGAAGTGCGAGACCTGCCGCGAGGCCCTGTCGGCCCGGCTCGACGGCGAAACCGAACCCGCCCCGCCCGAGGCCCTCGACCGGCATGTGGCAGGCTGCCCCGCCTGCCGGTCGTGGCTTTCGCGCGCCGAGCGGATGCACCGGGTGATGCTGCTGCGGCCCGCTCCCAGCGTCCCGGACCTCACCGCCGTCATCCTCGAACGCACCCCAGCCCCGCCGAGCGAGGGCTGGCCTGCCAGGATCGCGCTCGCGCTGGTCGCGATCGCGCAGCTCGGCCTCGCCTTCGCCCAGCTACTGGGCGTCGAAGACCACGCCGCGGGACACGGCACGGAATCCCTGATCGGGCACCTTTCCCACGAAAGCAGCGCGTGGAACCTCGCCGTCGGCGTCGGACTCGGCTGGGCGGCCGTCCGCACGAAGGCGGCGGCCGGGCAGCTGCCCGCGCTGACCGGTTTCGTCGCGCTCCTCCTGGCGTTGTCGGCGGGCGACCTCGTCACCGGACAGGTCACCGCCGGGCGCGTGCTCACCCACGGGCTGGTCGTCGCCGGACTGCTGTTGCTGTACGTGGTGAACCGGCAGCACCGTCTGCGCAACCGCCCCAGTCCGGCGACGACGGCCGACGCCCCGGATTCCCACGCCTCGGAAACGGACCACGAAACCGGCGAAGCCCCCGAACGACCCCGCCAGCACAGGGGATTCCGGCGTCCGGCGAGTCGTCACGTCGCCTGACCCGCCTGGTCTAGACCATTGCCGGTCACTGGGAGCACGCGTCCGGATACCGGGTGAATCACGGGTTTTCGCGCGCGGCATGCGCGATTCGCGGCTCGGACACGGTTATCGTCGCCAGGAACCACCGAATGTAAACCTTCTTGCCCATTTCGGGCCGGACCCGGATAACTTTGGTGGAACACCTTGGTTCGACAGGAGGCGAAGCTCGTGGTTGGCGCAGAAAATCCGCCCGTCGGCACCCCCGCCGGGATGCGGAAGATCAATCAGCGCGCCGTGCTGGATCTCCTGCGCCGCAGCGGCCCGGCGACGCGGCCCCAAGTCGCCAAGGACACCGGTCTTTCGAAACCCACGGTGAGCCAAGCGTTACTCGCGCTCGAAGCGGCCGGTCTCGCCAGGGCGACCGGGCACACCTCGACCGGCACCGGCCGGTCCGCCGTGCTCTACGAAGCGGATCCCACGGCCGGTTACGTCCTCGGTGTCGACATCGGACGCGAACACCTCCGCGTCGCCGTCTCGGACCTCGGCCACACCGTGGTAGCCCGCCGTGACGAGCGGAACACCTCGCGTTCGGGCACCGCGCTCGTCAGCGCCGTGGGCGCCCTCGCGTCGGCGACGGTGCGCGAAGCGGGGTTGAGCCAGGCCGACATCGTCGTGCGGGTCCTCGGCTCGCCCGGCGTCGCCGACCCGGACAAACGCTGCTTCCGGCACGCGCCGAACCTGCCCGGCTGGGGCAAGGCGGGCCTGCTCGACGAACTCGAAGGCGTCCTCGGTCCGGATCTCATGGTCGAGAACGACGCGAACCTCACCGCCGTCGGCGAATGGGAACGCGGTGCCGCGCGCGGCGCGTCCGTGTTCGGCTGCATCACCATCGGCACCGGCGTCGGCATGGGCGTGATGGTCAACGGCCAGGTCTTCCGCGGCGCGACGGGCGCGGCGGGCGAGATCGGCTACCTGCCCTACGGCCAAGCGCACGCGGCGGGCGAAGGCGAGGACGCCCCGCCCGTCCGCGGTCACCTCGAAGAGGCGACGGCGGCGCAGTCCGTCGTCCGCGGCGCGCGCGAACTCGGCCTCGGCACGGCGAAATCGGCCCGCGAGGTCTTCCGGCTCGCCCGTGACGGCGACGAACTCGCCCTGCGTGCCGTCGAGGCGGAAGCGGACAGGCTCGCGTACACCGTGGCGTCGGTGGCGGCGGTGATCGACCCCGAACTGATCGTACTCGGCGGCGGTATCGGCACCGCGGCCGATCTGCTGCTCAACCCGATCGACCGTGCCCTGCGCTCGTTCACTCCCCTGGTCCCGTCCGTCGTCCAGGGCGAACTGGGTGACGACGGGGTGCTGACCGGCGCGATCAGCGTCGGGCTGCGCGCCGCCGAGGGCCTGGTCTTCGAACGCAAGGTCGGCGCGGCCTAGGCCGCCAGCCGCCAGGCCTTCCCGCCGGCGCTGACCCGCCACGGTGTCAGCCTCAGCACGGTGATCCCCGGGTCCAGCGGGTCCTCGCCGCCCATGATCTTCGGGTCGAAGCCCAGAGGCTCCGGGGTTTCCGAGGCCAGGCGCCACAGATGGCGTCGTGTTTCCTCGTCGTCGGCGTAGGCGGCGCCGCATTCGGCGACGGCGACCTCGTGCGCCGGATCCCAGTACGAGCACGAGACGAACGGCGTGCGGGCCAGGTGCGCCTTCTTCAGCGGCGTCGGCCGGGTGAACAGGTGCCCGACGAGCCCACCGTCCCGCTCCTCCCAGATCGGGTGCACCACCCGGGACCTCGGTCTGCCCTGCCTGTCGACGGTCGCGAGCGTGCACCAGACCACGCGATGGGCGACGCGGACGAACTCCGCCGCCACGTCGGGCGGTATCGTGCTAGATTCCACAACCATGGTTGTGGATCCTACGCCGTCGAACCTCGACCTGTCACTCGTCTCACTGTTCGCGGGCTGGACGATGGGCGGCGAAATCCAGCGGCGGCTGACCGCCGACGGCTTCGGCGACCTGCGGTTCAACGACGGCGTCGTCTTCCAGCACGTGCTCGCGGGGCCGCTGTCGATCTCCGCGCTCGCCGAGCGGATGGGCGTGACCCAGCAGGCGGCGTCGAAGGCGGTCGCCGAACTGGAACGCCGGGGCCTGCTGCGGCGCGAACCCGATCCGGCCGACGCGCGTACCCGCCTGCTGCACCTGACGGAGAAAGCCGAAAGTGCCGTCGAAGCGTCACGGGAACACCGGGCCGCGCTGGAAAGGGAACTCACCGCCGAATTCGGCGAAGAGCGGGTCTCGGACACGAAAGCGCTGCTGGCCGGGATCCTCGGCCGCTACGGCGAACCGGAGGCGATCCGCGGTCGCCGGGTCCGCCCGCCGCTGTGAGTGTCGCGCGCCCCTGCTCGCTTGGCGTTCGTGTTCCGCGCCACCTGACGAAGCCGAGCGTGTACCGGCGAGCGCGGGTAGCGTGGCCAGACATGATCGGTCTGCCCGACACCATCACGGCCTGCCTCTTCGACCTCGACGGCGTGCTGACCGGAACCGCCGCCCAGCATCGCGAAGCGTGGAAACGCACGTTCGACGAGTTCCTGCGCGCCCGCGACGGTGACGCGTTCTCTCCTTTCACGGACACCGACTACGCGGCCTACGTCGACGGAAGGCCGAGGGCTGACGGCGTCCGCACCTTCCTCGCCTCGCGCGGGATCGAACTGCCCGAGGGGAACCCGGACGACGGCATCGAAGCCGCCACCGTCAACGGGGTCGGGAACCGGAAGAACCAGCTGGTGCTGAAGATCATCGACGAAGAGGGCGTCACCCCGTACCCGGGTTCCGTCCGGTATTTGAAGGCGGCGAAGGCGGCAGGATTGCGCGTCGGCGTCGTCACTTCGTCGGCCAACGGCGCGAAGGTGCTCGACGCGGCCGACCTGACGAAGTTCGTCGAAGCGCGGATCGACGGGATCGTGATCGCCGAGAAGAACCTGCGCGGCAAGCCCGCCCCCGATTCGTTCCTCGCCGGTGCCGAGGCGTTCGGTGTCGCACCGGCGGACGCGGCCGTCTTCGAGGACGCTCTCGCGGGCGTGCAGGCGGGCAAGGACGGCGGTTTCGGTTACGTGGTCGGGGTGAACCGGGCGCACCAGGCCGGCGAACTGCTCGCGCACGGTGCCGACGTGGTGGTGGACGACCTCGCCGAACTCCTGGAGGGCCGCAAGTGACCGAATCGCTTCTCCGCGGCTACGAAGTCGCGCCCTGGGAGCTGCGCTGGCATGGAATGGACGTCGACGCGTTGCAGCGCACCGAATCGGCGTTCGCGGTGTCCAACGGGCACATCGGCCTGCGTGGCACCCTCGAGGAGGCCGAGCCGCGCGGTCTGCCGGGCACCTATCTGAACGGTTTCTACGAACAGCACGACCTTCCTTACGCGGAGAGCGGTTACGGCTATCCCGAAGAGGGGCAGACCGTCGTCAACGTGACCGACGGCAAGATCATCCGGCTGCTGGTCGAGGACGAACCGCTCGACATGCGGTACGGCCAGGCCACCGATCACGACCGCGTACTCGACTTCCGGAAGGGCACCCTCGCGCGCGACACCGTCTGGTCTTCGCCGACCGGGCGCCGGGTCCGGGTGAAGACCGAACGCCTGGTCTCCTTCACCCAGCGCGCCGTCGCGGCGATCCGGTACGAGGTCGAGCCGCTCGACGACGACCTCCAGCTGGTGGTGCAGTCGGATCTCCTGGCTAACGAACCGATCGAGTCCGACACGCGCGATCCGCGGGTCGCGGCGGCACTGGAGTCGCCACTGGTCGGGGAATACCACCACGCGGAGGCGTACCACGCGGTGCTGGTGCATCAGACCCGGCGATCCGGGCTGCGGATGGCCGCCGCGATGGACCACAAGATCGACGTCTCCGACGGCGTGCGCACGCATATCGAGGCCGAGGACGATCTGGCACGGCTCACCATCGCCGTCGACGTGCCCAAGGGCGGACGCCTGCGGATCACCAAGTTCCTCGCCTACGGCTGGTCCGCGCAGCGTTCGGTGCCCGCCGTGCGCGCACAGGTCGAGGCCGCGCTGGCCGGGGCCCGGCAGACCGGCTGGAAGGGACTGCTCGCCGAGCAGAAGGAGTTCCTCGACGACTTCTGGGAAACCTCGGACATCGAGATCGACGGCGACCCCGAACTGCAGCAGGCGGTGCGGTTCGCGCTCTTCCATCTCCTGCAGGCCGGGGCCCGCGGCGAGACGAGGGCGTTGGCGGGCAAGGGCTTGACCGGCCCCGGCTACGACGGGCACGCGTTCTGGGACACCGAGACCTTCGTCCTGCCCGTGCTCACCTACAGCATGCCGGACGCCGCCCGCGACGCACTGCGCTGGCGTCACTCCACTTTGGACAAAGCGCGGGAAAGGGCGACACAGCTGGGTTTGCGCGGCGCGGCGTTCCCCTGGCGGTCCATCAACGGCGCGGAGTGTTCGGCGTACTGGCCGGCGGGCACGGCGGCGTTCCATGTCAGCGCGGACATCTCCGACGCCGTCGTGCGCTATCTCAACGCCACCGGCGACGAGGAGTTCATGCGGACCTGCGGCGCGGAACTGCTCCTCGAGACCGCGCGGTTGTGGTCGTCGCTCGGGCATTTCGACCGGCGGGGCCGGTTCCGCATCGACGGCGTCACCGGACCGGACGAGTACTCCGCGGTGGCGGACAACAACGTCTACACGAACCTGATGGCCCGCCGGAACCTGTTCTACGCCGCCGAAATCGTCGGCCAGCACGACGACGTGGCGACCGCGTTCGAAGTCACCGAGGACGAGGTCGCGTTGTGGCGCAAGGCGGCCGACGCGATGCTGGTGCCCTACGACGAGGACCTCGGCGTCCACCCGCAGTCCGAAGGGTTCCTGGAGCACGACGAGTGGGATTTCGAGGCCACGGATCCGGACTTCTACCCGTTGCTGCTGAACTTCCCGTACTTCGACCTGTACCGCAAGCAGGTGGTCAAGCAAGCGGATCTGGTGCTCGCCCTGCACCTGTGCGGGGATTCCTTCACCCCGGAGCAGAAGGCACGCGACTTCGCCTACTACGAGGCGCGGACCGTGCGGGATTCCTCGCTGTCGGCGGGAACCCAGGCCGTGGTGGCGGCCGAGGTCGGCCATCTCGAACTGGCTTACGACTACCTCGCCGAGGCCGCGCTCACCGATCTGCACGACGTGCACAACAACGTCCGCAACGGGCTGCATCTGGCCTCGCTGGCGGGCGCGTGGCAAGGCACCGTCGCCGGGTTCGGCGGGCTGCGCGACCACGGCGGGCGGCTGACCTTCGCGCCGCAGCTGCCACCGCGACTGCGGCGGATCGCGTTCCGGCTGACCTTCCGCGGCACCCGGTTCCAGGTCGAGATCGACGGTGAGGGCGCGACGTACCACGTGATCACCGGGGAGCCGCTGGAGCTGGCGCACCACGGCGAGACTTTCACGGTGACCTCCGAGCCGGTGCGGCTGCCGATCCCGGCGCTGGATCCGGGTCCGGCGCCGGTGCAGCCCGCGGGCCGCGCTCCGGTGCGGAGGCAGCCTCCGGACGCGTGAAGCCGCTGCTCAGTCCGGCGGTTCGATCGGCACTTCACCGTTGCCCGGCACGTCGTCGACCTCCTTGGTGCCGTGCGGGCCGACATCACGGTTGGGCGCGCCCGGCACGTCGGTCTTCGGCTGGATCCCGCGAAGGTCGTCGAGGTTTTCTTCGTCGTCCTGCCCGAAGCTCTTCTTGCTTTCCCTCATGTGTCCGGGGTACCCGCTCGCGGCCGGATGCGCCAGTCTTCAGGCGGCTTTCGCCGGTTTGCCCTCCAGCGTGACCAGCCCGTCGAGCATGCCGAGCAGCAGCCCGTCCCTGGTGGACCACGGGCAGATGGCGACCTGCTTACCGGACAGCGTCAGCAGCGCCTCGGCGACGATCGCGCCCGCGAGCGCCTGATGGGAACGCTGCCGCGAGATGCCCGGCAGCTCGGCGCGGCGTTTCGCGGGTAGTTTCGCCAGCCGCGGGATCCAGGCGCGGAGGTCGTCGAGGTGCAGTTCCCGGGAGCGGGACGGCCGGTCGCCGGCCAGCCGGGCGAGTTGCCGCAGCACCTTGGAGCAGCCGACGGCGCGATGGTCCCGGATCTGCGGCAGGACGTCCTGCATCGCGTCGCGGACCTCGTCGAGCACGTGTTCCCGCATCGCCCGCACGACCTTGGCCGAGGGGCACTCGGTGGCGAACCAGTCTCGCGTCAGTGAGCGGGCACCGAGCGGCAGGGAGTGCGCGAACCCGGCCTCCTCCGCGTCCCCCGCGGCGAGTTCGACGGTCCCGCCGCCGATGTCGAGCACCAGCAGCCCGCCCGCGGAAGCGCCGTACCACCGGCGCGCGCCGACGTAGGCCAGTTCGGCCTCGCGGCGGCCGCTGAGGAACCGCAGTTTGACCCCGGTGGCCTTCGCGACGTCACAAACGACCTGCTTCACGTTGGCGGCGTCACGGATCGACGAGGTGGCGAGCGGGTAGACGTCCTCGACACCGTGTTTGGCGGCCGTGGTCATCCCGGCCTCGACCGCGGACGTGACCGCGTCGATGCCACGCCGGGTCAGCTTGCCGTCGTCGTCGAGTTCCCTGTCCAGCCGCAGCCGCGTCTGGTGGCTCAGCACGGGGTCGAGCGGCGAACCACCCTTGGCCACAACGACCAGCCGCGCGCTGAACGACCCGACGTCAAGGACCGCGGCGGACGGCTCGCCGATCTGCTTGCGCACGCGAGGCACCTCACCTTCGTCGCGAACGTATTCCCCCGAGGTCTCGCTTTCACTCCTGATAATGGCGGATTTTCTTGCCGTTCAGGCGTGATTCACGTTCTCTTTCCACCGGAAGACCACTTTTTGACCACGAAGGGGATACACCGGCGCAGGTCAAGGATACCGGATCGATACAGGTGAGAGGTTCGCCTCCCCCCTGCGCCCCTAGTCGATCAGTTCGCGCAGCTTCGAAACCTGCGCGACACGGGCCTCACGACCGGGAAGCAGCGGGTTGACCACCAGCGTCGTCGCGCCGGCCTCGCGGAAGGCGGCCAGCCGCTCCTTGACGTGGCCCTCGGGCCCGATCAGCGAGATCGCCCTGATCAGCTCCTTCGGCACCGCCGCGGCGGCCTCTTCCTTCTTGCCGTCCAGGTAGAGGTCCTGGATGAGCTTGGCTTCCGCCTCGTAGCCGTACCGCTGAGCGAGACTGTTGTAGAAGTTCTTGCCGCGCGCGCCCATGCCGCCGATGTAGAGCGCCAGCATGCCGCGCAGGTGGTCCAGCATCCCTTCGACGTCGTCACCGATCGCCAGGGCGATGCCGACGAAGGTGTCCAGCTCGCCCAGCGACGGGTCGCGCTTCGCCTTGCCCTCCGCCAGCGACGCGCCCCAGACGTCGGCGGCCTTCTCGGGGTGGAAGAAGATCGGCTCCCAGCCCTCGGCGAGTTCGGCGGTGAGCGCGACGTTCTTCGGGCCGATCGAGGCCAGCAGGATCGGGATCCGCTCGCGCACCGGGTGGTTGATCAGCTTCAGCGGTTTGCCGAGGCCCGTGCCCTGCTCGGGTGGCAGCGGGATCGAGTAGTGCGTGCCGGAGTGCACCACCTTCTCCCGCCGCCACACCTGACGGCAGATGTCGATGATCTCGCGGGTACGACCGAGGGGCGCGTCGTACTTGACGCCGTGGAAACCCTCGATGACCTGCGGACCGGACGCGCCGATGCCGAGTGTGAACCGGCCGTCGGAAACGAAGTCGAGCCCGGCGGCGGTCATCGCGGTCAGCGTCGGCGTCCGCGTGTAGATCTGGAAGATGCCCGAGGCGATCTGGACGCGATCGGTCTTCGCCGCGACGTAGCCGAGCTGGCTGACGGCGTCGAACGAATAGGCCTCGGGGACGAAGACGATGTCCAGTCCGGCCTTCTCCAGCTCGACGATGTCGGCCACGCTCTCGGCGAACCCGCCGGCGTAGCTGATCGCGGTCCCGATCCTCATCGGCATCTCCTCATAAGTTACTGAGCGTTCGCTTAGCGATAGTATGCGCCCGGGCCACGCTCGTCGCGTGTGTCCCGGCTCACTGCGCGGCCACCCATGCCTTCACCACGTCGTCCAGCACCCGCAGCGGCAGGATCCCGTTGCTCAGCACGACCTCGTGGAAGCCCTTGATGTCGAACCGGTCACCGAGCGCGGCCTCCGCCTCGGCGCGAATCCGCTCGATCTCGAGCCGCCCCACCATGTACGACAACGCCTGCCCGGGAACGGCGGCGTAGCGGTCGATCTCGGCCTCGATCTCGACCCTGGCCATCGGCGTGTTCTCGACCAGGAAGTCGACGGCCTGCCGGCGGCTCCAGCCGAGCGCGTGCATCCCGGTGTCGACGACCAGCCGCCCGGCGCGCATCGAATCCTGGGTGAGCATGCCGAACCTGGTCAGGTCGCTGGAGTACAGGCCCATCTCGTCGGCGAGGCGCTCCGAGTAGAGACCCCAGCCTTCGACGTAGGCGTTGACGTCGGCGTGCCCGCGCAACATCGGCAGGCCCTTGAGCTTGTGCGCGATGCAGATCTGGAAGTGGTGGCCCGGAACGGCTTCGTGGAAGGCGATCGCCTCGCTCGTGTGCTTCGGGCGCAGCTCGGCCTCGTAGGTGTTCGCGTAGTAGGTGCCCGGCCGCGAACCGTCGAGCGACGCCTCGATGTAGTACGCCAGCGTGCCACCGGGCGCCTCCGCGGGCGGGACCGGCTCGACCTCGCACCGCTCCTCGGGAACGGTCGAGAACCACTGCGGGGCGACGGCTTCGGCTCGGAGGATGGCGTCACGCGCGGCGGTGAGCAGTTCGTCGCCGTCTCGCCAGCGGAGTGCCGGGTCGGTGCGCAGCCGCTCGAAGATCTCGTCGAGATCCTTGGTGCCGAAGATCTTCTCGCCCAGCTCGCGGTACTGGTCGGCCAGTTTCGCGATCATGTCGAGCCCGGTGTCGTGCAGATCCCGCGCGGTGCGCTCGGTGGAGGTGTGCGCCCGGATCAGCGCGGCGTACTTCTCCTGCCCGCCCGGAAGCGCGCAGAGACCCGGTTCCTCTTCGGACTTCGCCACGGGACGCAGCTCGTCGGCGAGAAAGTCGCGATACCGGGTGTACGCGGGCCGGACGACCTCGGCCAGCAGCCGGTCCCGTTCGGCTTCGTAGCCCTCCACGGAAACGGACGCGGTGAGCGCCAGCGGATCCCCCGCCTCGTCACCGAGATAGCGCTCCACGTAGGCGATCCCGCCTTCGACGAGGAAGCCGGGCGGGACCAGCCCGTCGGCCGCCGCCGCGCGCTGGCGCACGATCAGGGCGTCCAGGTAGGCGCCCATGCCCTCCAACCGCTTGAGGTAGCCGCGGACCTTTTCCTCGTCGTTCAGCGACAGCACCGAGAGTTCGTTGAGCATGAACAGCGCGGGCGAGGCCAGCCCGTCGCTGACCGAGAATTCGGCGGCGCGGGCGTCGATGACGTCCACCATCGCCTTCGCCTGCTGGATCACGACCTCGCGGGTGACCGCCTCGGCCGGGGAAAGTCCTTCGGTGTCAAGGGCTTCGGCCCGCTCGGCGATGGCGACCGCCGTTGCGCGCCGCGCGGCCGCGGCCTCCGCGCTCGGGTCGGGCAGGGCGCCGTGGTCGCCGGGGAGGCCGAGCAGGGAGCGCCACAGCGGAAGCTCTTCGAACTTGAGCTCCATCAGCTCTTCGGCGAGGCCGTTCGGGGTGTCGCCGTGGCCGTCGACCCAGTCGCGGACCACACCGTTCAGCACCGAAAGCGGCAGCGACCCGCCGCCGAGCATGACGTCGTGGAAGGCCTTGATGTCGAACCGGCCGCCCAGCGTCAGCTCGGCCTCGGCGCGGATGCGCTGGATTTCCAGCCGTCCCACCATGTACGACAGCGCCTGGCCGGGGAAGGCGATGTACCGGTCCACTTCGGACTCGATCTCCACGAGCGCCATCGGCGTGTTCTCGGTGAGGAAGTCGATGGCCTGGCGGCGGCTCCAGCCCAGCGCGTGCAGCCCGGTGTCGACGACCAGCCGTCCGGCGCGCATCGAGTCCATGGTCAGCATGCCGAGCTTCGCGACGTCGTCGGAGTACAGGCCCATCTCGTCGGCGAGGCGCTCGGTGTACAGCCCCCAGCCCTCGGCGTACGCGGTGAAGTCACCGATGCGGCGCAGCAGCGGGAGTTCGGTGAGTCCTTGCGCGAGGCTCAGCTGGAAGTGGTGGCCGGGAATGGCCTCGTGGAACGCCGTCGCCTCGGCGGCGTGCCGGAAGCGCTCCTCCGCCTTGTGCGTGTTGGCGAAGTAGATCCCGGGCCTGGACCCGTCGACCGCGGGCCACATGTAGTACGCGGCGGGCGCGCCGGGCGCGGATTCGGCGGGGACCGGCTCGACCGTCCACGGCTGCGGCGGGATCCGGCCGAACCACTTCGGCGCCTCGGCCTCGGCCCTGGTGATGGCCGCGCGAGCGGAATCGAGCATCTCGTCGGCACTGGACCAGCGCAAGGCCGGGTCGGTGCGGAGCTTGGTGAAGATCTCCTGGAGATCGCTGGTGCCGAAGACCCGCGAGCCGTACTCGCGATACTCGTCGGCGAGGTCGGCGATCACGTCGAGACCGGTCTGGTGCAGCTCACGAGGGGTGCGGTCGGTCGTCGTGTGCATCTCGGCGAGCAGGGCGTAGATGCGCTCGCCGTCGGGCAGCCAGCAGACACCGGGCTTGTCCTCGGGACGGCCGTGCGGCGCGATCTCCTTGGCGAGCACCTCGCGGTACTCGGCGATCGCGGGCCGGACGACGTCGCGCAGCAGGCCGGCGCGGCGGGTTTCGAAGTCCTCGTCGGGCGCGGGCTGGCGCAGCAGCGGATCGGCCGACGGCTCGGCGAGGTGCCGGTCGAGGTACGCGATGGTGGCATCGACGAGATACGCGACCGGGACCAGGCCGCGGGCGACGCCGTCACGATGCCGCTGGGCGGCCTGCCGCAGGTACTCGGGGATCGCGGCGATCCGCCCGAGGTGCGCCTCCGCCTGCGCGCCCGTCCCGACCGACATCATCGGCAGCACGGTGAGCACCTCGGCGGCGGGCGAGATGAACAGATCACTGACGGTGAACTCGACGAACCGCGAGTCCAGCAGCGCGATCCTCGCCCGTGCCATCGCGATCAGGACGTCACGGGTGGTCTTCTCCTCCGCGCTCAAGCCGTCGGTGGCGATGGCCTCGGCCCGCTCGGCGAACCCGGCCAGCCGCGCGCGGAAGGCGTCCCCCGCGGCCTCGCTGAGATCGGTGAGCCCGGTCGATTCCGGACGGAAGCCCTGCAAAGCGGGCATGACCGGCTCGGCGTCGAAGAGGGCTTCGACGAACTCGTCGGCGAGGGCGGAGACTTCGCTCATGGTTCTTTCCCCAGGGGGTCGGTGGAGGCGGTATCCCCGACCCTAATGGAGAACGCGTACGACCGAAGCCGGGTTTTGCCGCACTCGGAAGGCCTCTCCCCGCGGCGCCGGGGGCGAGACGGTAGCGTTCCCGGACGTGGCCGTGACCGATCCCGTGGACATCCGCCTGCTCGCCGCCCTCGCGGACCTGGGCAAGGCGGCCGTACACGAACTCGCGGCCAAGGTCGGGATGGATCCGCGCGAGGTCGCGTACCGCCTGGTCGCCCTCTCCGGCAGCGGGCTGCCGCTGCTCGTGGGCGTGGAGAGCGACCCGAACGGGCTACGGGCCGCCATCGCCGGCTCGCCGCCTTCCTGGGCTCAACAACCCGCGCAGCCTCAGCAACCCCCACAGCCTCAGCGTCCGCCGGGCCACTCCGGACCGCACAACGTCCAGGGCACCCCTTCGGGGCCGTACAACGTCCACGGGACGCCTTCGGGCGCGTACAACGTGCACGGCACGCCGTCGGGCCGCTATCCCGGTCCGCCGTCGGCTCCGGTGCGCCAGCCGATGGCGCCGCCTCAGCAGCCACCGCCGCGGCCGCCCGTCCCTCCGCAGCAGCAGTTCGCCGCGCCCCCGATGGCGCCCGCCGACCCGGTGATGAGCACGTGGGGTGTCCCCCAGACCGCGTCGTGGGCTCGTGGTGACGAACAGCAGGTCACGCCGCAGCCCGCCCCGGAGGGCAAGAAGGGCCGGACCGGTGACGTGATGGAGACCCAGGGCCTGGAGGGCGAGCAGCTCACCGTCCAGTTGCTCGAGGTCCAGGACCCGGCGGACTACCTGTTCAGCGCGGCGGGCTACTCGCTGGAAGCCGGGGAACGGTCCGTCGTGGTGCACACCGAGATCACCAACCGCGGGAACATCCCGTTCGTGTCGCTCCCGGACAACTACCTCGAACTGCTCACCGCGGACGGCAAGCCGATCGCGAAGGCGCCGGTCTCGCTGACCTCGCGGCCGCCGCACAAGATCGGCGTCCGGCCTGGTGAGACCCTCGGCGGGCACACCGTGTACGTGCTGCCGGACGCCACCCGCGTGGTCGCCGTGCGCTGGTCGCCCCGGCCCGAGCCGGACGAGCGCACGCTGACCTGGTCGATCGAGGACTGACCCGGCTCGCCTCGTGAGTGGTAAGGACGGTTCTAACCGTCCTTACCACTCACGAGGCTCGGGGCTCAGTTCTCGTCCTGCAGGATCCGCAGCGCGGTGGCCAGGTCGTCCGGGTACTCCGACTCGAATTCGACCCAGCGCCCGTCGGACGGGTGGGCGAAGGCGAGCGTCTTCGCGTGCAGCCACTGCCGGGAAAGCCCGAGTTTGCGCGCCAGCACCGGGTCGGCGCCGTAGGTCAGGTCACCGACGCACGGATGCTTGAGCGCGGAGAAGTGCACGCGGATCTGGTGCGTGCGCCCGGTCTCCAGCTTGATCTGGGCCAGCGAAGCGGCGCGGAAGGCCTCGACGACCTCGTAGTGCGTGACGCTGGGCCGCCCGCCCTGGACGACGGCGAACTTGTAGTCGTGCCGGGGGTGCCGGTCGATCGGCGCGTCGATGGTGCCGCGTGTCGGATCCGGGTGGCCCTGGACGATGGCGTGGTAACCCTTGTCGACGGTGCGTTCCTTGAACGCCCGCTTCAGCACGGTGTACGCGTGCTCACTCTTCGCCACGACCATCACGCCGGTGGTGCCGGCGTCCAGCCGGTGCACGACGCCCTGGCGTTCGGCCGCGCCCGAGGTCGCGATGCGGAGCCCGGCGGCGGCGAGCCCGCCGACGACGGTCGGCCCGGTCCAGCCGGGGCTCGGGTGCACGGCGACGCCGACCGGCTTCGAGATCACCACGATGTCGTCGTCGTCGTGCAGGATCTTCATGCCTTCGACGGGTTCCGCGACGACCTCGACGGCCGAGGCCGGATCGGGCAGCGTCACTTCGAGCAGCCCGCCGGCGGTCAGCCGGTCCGACTTCCCGGCGGGCCTGCCGTCGAGGAGGATCTCGCCGGATTCGGCCAGTTCCGCCACGACCGTACGGGAAAGTCCCAGCAGTTTCGCCAGCCCCGCGTCGACGCGCATGCCGTCGAGCCCGTCGGGGACGGGCAACATCCGCGCGCTCATTCGCTCGCCGCCTTCTTTTTGTCCTTTGTAGACGATCCGTCGTAGTCCTTGCCCAGCAGGGACAGGATCACGATGAGCACGCCGCCGACGCAGATCGCGGAGTCGGCGACGTTGAAGATCGCCCAGCCCTGACCGTTCGGCGCGAACGCGGAGATCATGTCGACCACGTGTCCCTGCAGCGGGCCGGGGGCACGGAAGATCCGGTCGGTCAGGTTGCCGAGCGCGCCCGCCAGCACCAGGCCGAGACCGATCGCCCAGCCGACCGAGCGCAGCCGCCGGGACAGCCAGACGATGGCGACCACGACGGCGATCGCGACCAGCGCGAGCACCCAGGTCAGCCCGGTCGCCATCGAGAAGGCGGCACCGGGGTTGCGCACCAGCTGGAAGTACACGAGCCCGCCGAGGAACTCGACCGGCGGCTTGCCCTCCAGCGTGGACACGGCGATCTGCTTGGTGAGGAGGTCGATCCCCCACAGCACCGCGGCGACGACGAACACCACGGCGACGCGCTTCTTGGGCAGCGGCGGCGAGGGCGGCGCGGTTTCGGGCTCTGTACTCACGCACCCATTGTCCACTGAGCGTGTTCAGGTCTCCTCGGCGGCCGCCTTCGGCCTGCTCAGCAGGGCCGCGAACGCCCCGGCGAGCACGACCAGCGACGACAGCACGAGCGCGAGCTGCCCTTGCGCGAGCACGACCGCGCAGAGCACGTAGGCCGCGGCCACCACCAGCACGAGCACGCTGCGCTCCAGCCAGGCGAGCGCGACCAGACCGAGTGTCAGCAGGATCGCGCTCCGGGTGTCGCCGTCGAGATCGAGTTCCCAGTACCCGACCAGATCCGCCAGCACGATGGCGACCAGTCCGCCGAGCGCGATCGCGACGACCTTCCACCACCGCATGGCCTTCGACCGGAGGGCATGGAAGAGCACCGTGCCGAGGTAGACCGCGAGCACGGCGAACAGCCAGCCGTCGTTCCGGCCGAGGCCGGAGAACGACATGTCCAGCGCGGCCGCGGTCTCGCGGCTCATCTCCACACCGCGAAAGGATCCGAAGACTCCGCCGGACCCGACTCCATACAGATTCTGAGTCAGGAACTGCTGCTCGCCCGTAGCGGGTGCGTAGGCGAACCAGCCTCCGGACCACATCCCGCCGAAGGACAAGGCCACCACCGCCAGCTGGGCGAATCCCAGTAGCGCCAGCGGAAACCAGTAACGCGGTCGCTCGTTCCCCATGCGGGGTGAGGGTAGTGGTTCAGGCGCAGAACGGTGGGAGTTCGCGCGGGTCGTTCTCCGGAACCCAGCGGCCTTCCGGCTTCTCGTACTTCCAGCGCGCGCCGCGGGCGACGATCTGGCGCAGCGCCAGGACTAGCCGGTCCACGTGCTCGATGGTGCTGCCGAGACCGAGGCTGACCCGCACGGCCTGCTGACCCGTCGAACCGGCGACGGCGATCAGCCGTTTGGTCGCCACGTGCGCGCAGAACGCGCCGTCCCGCACACCGATGCCGTACTCCGCGGACAGGACCGCGGCGAGCCAGCCCGGGTCGAAGCCGTCGACGACGAAGCTGAGCGTGCCGACCCGGTCGACCGGCGCGTCGAAGAGTCGCAGTTCGGCGAATCCGGGGATGCCGGCGAGACCGCGGCGCAACCGCGCCAGCAGCTCGTCCTCGTGGGCGACGATCGCGTCCCAGTTCGCGGCCAGGGTCTCGCAGGCGACACCGAGCGCGTGGACGCCGACGGTGTTGGGGGAACCGGCTTCGTGCCGCTCGGCCCCGGAATTCCAGACCACGCCGAGGTTTTCGGAGTCACGGATGACGAGTTTCGTGGCGCCGCCACCGGCGAGGTACGGCTGAGCCGCGCGCAGCCAGTCGGCGCGGCCGATCAGGGCACCCGCTCCGAAGGGCGCGTACAGCTTGTGCCCCGACAGCGCGACGTAGTCGACGTCCAGTTCACGCACGGAGATCCTGCGGTGCGGTGCGAGCTGCGCCGCGTCGAGCGCGATCCGGGCGCCGTGCCGTCGCGCGACAGCGGCGACCTCCTTGACCGGCAACAGTTCTCCGGTCACGTTGGACGCACCGGTGATGACGACCAGCCGCGGGCCCTGCGGGCAGTCCGCGAGCGCTTCGTCCACAGCGGACACCGCGGCGAGGCGGGTGCGCGGTGTCTCGATCCGGCGGACGTTCGGCCCCTTCCACGGAAGCAGCGCGGCGTGATGTTCGGTGTCGAACACGACGACCGACGTGTGCTTCGGCAGGCTGCGCGCGAGCAGGTTGAAGGAATCGGTGGTGTTGCGGGTGAACACGACGGTGTCGGTCGACCGCGCGTCGACGAAGTCACGCAGGATTCCGCGCGTGCGCTCGTAGAGCCTGGTGGAGACCTGCGAGGCGAACCCGGCGCCGCGGTGCACGCTGGCATACCAGGGCAGGAACTCGTCGACAGCGTCGCGCACCTTGTCCAGACAGGGGGCGCTCGCCGCGTGATCGAGATTGGCGTACCCGATGTCGCCGCCGGTGACCAGCGGAACCCGCAGATCGGCGCACGCGACCGTCGGGATTTCGTGTGTGGCAACGGTTTCCGCGACAGCGGCGTGAGTGTTCGTGCGTTCGAGAGCGAGAGTCATCGTCATCCTCCGGGCCAGGGGACCCGGCGAGGATCCCGCGCTTGCCCGTCGCACCTCGCGACGAGCCAGGTCCTCACCCGGGGCACCCCACCGCGGAAGGAGGGTTGCCGGTCAGCTAGCCGGGGCTTGACGCTGACACTCGTGACCTACGGACGAAGTTAGCGGATGGGCGGGCGATCGAGCCAGCCCTTGTCCGCATCTTGAGACGCCGCTCACGTGTTCCGCGAGCGAAAAGAACCGCTGCCCGGCGCCGCGCCGCGCCGGGCAGCGGCGGGTCAGACCCGGAACCGGCCGGGCAGGGGGACGGTCGCGCGCGAAGAGGTTTCGGTCGCGGTACCCGAGTATTGATCGGTGCCCGCGGTGAACTGCCAGCCGCCGAAGGTCTTGCCGTCGACGGCTTCGCCGTAGGCCTCGGCGACCTTGGTCGAGACCTCGTTGTAGGACATGCCGTTCCAGTTGCCCGCACCGACTCCGAAATCGCGCGAGTCGCCGCCCTGCGCGGCGGCCGTGGGCAGGGTCCACAGGGTGAAGTGCACGTGGGCACCGGTGCTGCTGCCACCGCAGGGCAGCGCGTTGCCGGTCCGGCCGAGGGCGTCACCCGGGGCGACCTTTTGCCCATCGGTGACGGAAATGCGCTCCATGTGGTAGTACCCGGTCCGCCAGCCGCCATCGTGGTCGACGGTCACCCAGTCGCCACCGGCGCAGTGCTGGATCCGGACCGTGCCGGCCAGTGGGGCGCGAACGGTCCTGTCACCGGGGCTGAAGTCGATGGCGTTCTTCACTCCGGAGGTCCCGTTGTCCGAGTGGATCCCCGCCGAGTAGACCGACTGGCCCGTGTCGAAGGGCAGCCCGAAGGCGGGAAAGGCGCCGGCTGCCGTCGCCGTCGGGGCGGCGAGAACCACTCCGACGAGTGCGGCGGCGGCCCCCAGGCCGGCGAACCGCAGAGGAAGTTTCGTCACTTTGCGTACTCCTTACCCCGTGACACTCACCCATTCGATGGAGTCGATTGCGGGGAAAGTAATCCAAAAGGAGTACAAAAGGGAAGAATTTTCTGAGATCAACCGACGAGCAGGCTGGTGCCGGTTCGTGACCTACTGGCCGGATTCGCCCTTCCACCTGGCGAGACGGCCGGCGCGGTCGACGGCCCGCAGGCGTCGTTCGGCCGCGTCACGGGCTTCAGCGGTGGTCACGACGAGTAACTGATCGCGTTCCTGGAGCCGGGTGTTCTTGTTCGGCGTGAACCCGGCGCCGTCGCGGACGAGGAGGCTGATCGTCGCCCCCACCGGCAACCGCAGTTCGGCCAGGTAGACGCCGTGCATCTTCGATCCGGTGTTGATCCGGACCTGCAGGAGTTCCGCGCCCATCTCGTCGAGTGGCGCGGAGTCGACGTCGATCTCGTGCGCTTCGGCGTGCTGGGCCAGCCCGAGCACCCGCGCGAGCGGAGTCAGCGTCGCCCCTTGAAGCAGCGTCAGCACGATGACCAGCACGAACACCGCGTCGACCAGCCCCTGTGCACCCGGCACCCCGGACGACAGCGGGATCAGCGCGAGCACGATCGGGACCGCTCCGCGCAGCCCGGCCCAGGACAGGAACACCTGTTCTCGCCAGGGGATCTTGAACGGCAGCGCCGACAGCAGCACCGACAGCGGGCGGGCGAGCAACAGCACGACCGCGCCCGCGACCAGGCCTTGGACCAGGCTTTCGAAGATCCTGCCCGGCGAGGCGAACAGGCCGAGCAGCACGAACAGCCCGATTTGCGCGAGCCAGCCGAGCCCTTCGGCGAAGGACAGCGTGTCCGACCGGTGCGGCAGCTTCGAGTTCCCCAGCACCAGGGCCGCGACATAGGTGGCGAGCAGGCCCGAGGCGTGGGCGAGCTGCCCGCTCGAGTACGCCACGACGCACACCGCGACCGTGGCCAGCGGGTACAGGCCGGTCGCCGGGAGGGCAGCCCGTCGCAGCGCCTGCGCGCCACCCCAGCCGAAGGCCAGGCCGATCACCAGACCGGCGGCGAGTTCGTAGACCACCAGCAGCGGCAGCGACCAGTCGACGGTCGCGCCCTCGGCGAGGACGACGACGGCGATGTAGGCCGGGGCGTCGTTGATCCCCGACTCGATCTCCAGCGCGCCGACGAGCCTCTTCCCGATCCCCGCCGATCTCAGGACCGAGAAGACCGCGGCGGCGTCGGTCGAGGCCAGTACCGCGCCCCACAGCAACGCCATCCGCCAGTCCAGGCCCAGCAACCAGTGCAGGGCCGCGCCGGTGACCGCGATACTCACCGCGACGGCCACTGTGGACAGTGCGATTCCGATGCCCAGCGAGGGTTTCACGGCCGTCCACCGGGTGGTGAGGCCACCTTCGGACAGGATCATCACCAACGCGGCGAGGCCGAGCGACTGCGTGAGCTCGGGGTTGTCGTACTGGATACCGAACCCGGCTTCGCCGAGGAGGACCCCCATCCCCAGGTACAGCAGGAGCGAAGGAAGGCCGACCCGGATCGACACCCGGACGGCGATCACGGCGACGAGCAGCACGGCACCGCCGGTGCCGAGGATGAGCGGGAGCTGCTCCATGTCGCCTCCCGTTCCGGTCGCCGTGAGGGCTCCAGAATAGTGAGGCGGTGGTCGTCACTCGTTCGTGTACCGGTCGAAAACCGTCCGGATAGCCTGTGTTACGGACTGTCCTTTACAGACCGCGCAGGGCGGCCAGGTCGACACCGAGTTCCGCGAACGGTTTTTCAGCCGCGGACAGGACTTTCACCGCGCGGTCGCCCTCACGGGACAACCAGCCGGCACTCGCCCCGTGAGACAGTAACGCCGCGGGGACCTTGCCCGCCAAATGATCACGGCGCACTGTCCAATCCAGACAGTCGCGCAGCATCGGGCGGCGGCCGCCGGCGATCTTCACCCCGAGCGCGCCGAGCACCTCGCGCCCGCGACCGGTCAACGTCAGGCCGTCGGCCGCGTCGATCAGCCCGGTGGCGAGCATCCCGTCCCGCAGCGCGACGCCGACCGTCCCGGCGAGGTGGTCGTAGCAGGTCCGGGCGAACTCGAGCCGTTTCACCCGGAGCGACGACCGCAACCCCTTCACCGGCCGGTGTTCGGCGTGTTGCGCCAAATGCTCGATCAGCTCCGCCACCCGGGGGTCGGCGATCCGGACGTAGCTGTGCCGCCCCTGTTTCACCCGCACGACGAACCCGGCCTCGGTCAGCTTCGTCACGTGCTCGCTCGCCGTCGACGTCGCCACCTCGGCCGCGCCCGCCAGTTCGGTCACCGTCCAGGCCCGCCCGTCGAGCAGCGCGAGGCACATCGACGCGCGGCTCGGATCGGCGAGCACGGCCGCGACCTCGGCCAGGGCGATCGTCTCCATGCGCCCACCGTAGAAGACCCACGGTTCGGCGACGGCCGAACTCCTCAACCCGCCAGGAACTTCGCCGCCAGCTGGACAGCGGGCTTGGAGTCGTTGGAGCCTTCGAGCATGACGGCGAAAGCGACGTCCCCGCGGTAGCCGACGAACCAGCCATTGGCGTCCGCGCCCGAGCCGAACTGCGCCGTCCCTGTCTTGCCGAAGACGGCTCCGCTGCTCTTCAACGCCTTCGCGGTCCCCGTCGTGCAGACCTCGCGCATCATCGCTCGGACCTGGTTCAGCACACCGGCGGGCGGGGCCTGATATCCGGCGTTGACCTTGGTCTCCAGCCCCTGCCACAGCTTCGGCACCACCGGTTTCCCCGTGGCGACGGTCGCGGCCATGAGCGCCGCGCCCAGCGGGCTGACCTGCACCCTGCCCTGTCCGATCCCGGCCTCGACCTGCTCGTCACCGCTGCTCGACGGCTCCACCTTCCCGGTCTCGGTGGCCAGTCCCGGGATCTCGAAGTCCGCGTTGAGGCCGAACTGGGTGGCCGCCTTCGCCAGACCGTCCGCTGGCAGCTGCCCTGCGAGCCGGCCAAAGGTCGTGTTGCACGACGCGGCGAACGCCGTCTTCAGCGAAACGGTCCCCAGGTCGAACCCGTTGTCGTTCTTGAGCGTGCGGGTCCCGATCTGCTCACTGCCCGGGCAGGCCAGCGGGGAGTCGGCGGTGACCCCGCCCTGCTGCAACGCCGCGGTCGCCGTGGCGATCTTGAAGGCCGAACCCGGCGAGTACAAGCCGTTGAGCGCCGTCGGCTGATTCCCGGCGGCACCGTTCTGCGCGACGGCCAGGAGTTCGCCCGAGGTCTTCATCGCGACGAGGATCGCCGGCCCCTGAAAGCCATCGACGGCTTTCTGCGCGGCCGTCTGGGATGCCACGCTCAAGGTCGAAACCAGCGGTTTGTCGGTCTCGGTGGCCTGCCCGAAGAGCGTTTCGACCGGTTTTCCGGAGACGTCGACGCGCGACACGGTGACGGTGGCCGGGGTTCCGCTGCCGCCGTTCTGCTCGGCGGCGACCTTGGACAACGCCCCTTGCAGGATCGGCGCGACACCTGCCGCGTCACCGCCGACGAGGGCCTTGCCGTCACGGTCGGCCACGACCGGCTTGGCCGAAACGGGCGCGACGGAAAGCCGCTGCCCGGCTTCGAGCTTCGGGTGGATCACCGACATCGCCCAGCGGACCACCCATTTCCCGGCGTTGCGCACCAGATCCAGCTTGCCTTCGTACTTCCAGACGCTGTTGCCCGCGAAGGTCCACGCGGCGTGGAAGGTCGCCGAAGTCGTGGTCGCGTCGCCAGGCGTCGTCGGGACCTCGCCGAGGGCGGTCTTGACCGACGCCCCGTGGAGCGCGCCGCGCGCCCCCGCCCACGCGGTCGTGGCCGCCGCCGGATCGTCGACCGGGGCGGTGGTCAGGTCACCCATGTCGAACAGCCTCAGGAACCGGGCGGCGACCTGCGCCGGGCTTTCCTGCGCGCTCTCGGTGGACTCCCCCGGTCCACCTCCGGAGGCCGCGGGCGCCCGGTCCTCCTTGACCAGCAGCACCACCGCGGCCACCACGATGGCGACGACCGCCAGCGCGGCGCCGATCAGGATCCCTCTTTTCCGGGCAGGACTCATGGATTCGCTCTCCCCCATACGGCGCGTACCTTCGCGCGCCCCCGGGCGCCAGCCTGCCGATTTCCCCCGCGCAAGGCGGGCGGTCGGCGAGAAAGCGACGGTTCCGAATCCGTTTCGTGATCCCGGTGATCAGGACCTCGTGGATGCGATGAAAGGCCCCTTCATCGCGAATTTCGCGATGAAGGGGCCTTTCCTGTCACTTGCGGGGGGTCAGGCCTTGGCGACCGCCACGGTCACCTTGGTGCCCTCCCCGACCGTCCCGGCCGAGCCCTCGGCGACGGCGCCGTAGGCCACCGAAGTCGCCAGCGTCTCCGAAGCGATGAACTCCTCGTGCGTCTTCGCGGCCGTGACCACGTCTTCCGGCGCGTCGACCGTCAGCGCGATCCGGTCGGCGACGTCGAGCCCGGCATCACGGCGGGCCTGCTGGACGACACGGACCAGGTCACGGGCCAGGCCCTCGGCCGACAGCTCGTCGGTCACCTCGGTGTCGAGCAGCACCAGTCCGGCACCTCCGGGCAGTTCCGCGGCAGCGCCACCGCCCTTGGCGACCAGACGCCGGTCGTACTCGCCTTCGACGAGCTCGATCCCGGCGGCCACGACGGCACCGCTCTCCGACGTCGTCCACTCGCCCGCCTTGACGGCCTTGATCACCGTCTGGACGTCCTTGCCCAGCCGCGGTCCGGCGGCGCGGGCGTTCACCGCGACCTCGAACCCGCCGTGCGCGGCGACGTCCGTGGTCAGCTCGACGGACTTGACGTTGACCTCGTCGCGCAGGATGTCGGTGAACTCGCGCAGCGAGTCGGCCTCGTCCGCGGCGACGACCAGCTTGGCCAGCGGCAGCCGCACCCGCAGCTTGTTCGACTTCCGCAGCGAAAGCGCCGAGGAAGCCACCTGGCGCACCCGGTCCATCGCCGTCACCAAAGCCGCGTCCGCGGGCAGGTCGAGCGCGTTCGGCCAGTCGGTCAGGTGCACCGAACGTCCGCCGGTCAGCCCGCGCCAGACGACCTCGGTGGTCAGCGGCAGCAGCGGCGCCACCACCCGCGACGTCACCTCCAGCACGGTGTGCAGGGTGTCGATCGCGTCCTGCTCCCCCGCCCAGAACCGGTCGCGCGACCGGCGCACGTACCAGTTCGTCAGCACTTCCAGGAAGTCGCGGATGGTCGAGCAGGCACCGGCGACGTCGTAGGTGTCGAGCGCGTGCTCGACGTCGGTCACCAGTTCGTGCGTCTTCGCCAGCACGTACCGGTCGAGGATGTGCTTCGAATCCGTGCGCCACTGGCCTTCCACTCCCTCGGCGTTCGCGTAGAGCGCGAGGAAGTAGTACGAGTTCCACAGCGGAAGCACGGCCTGGCGGACGGCGTCGCGGATGCCCTTGTCGGTGACGATCAGGTTCCCGCCGCGCAGGATCGGGCTCGCCATCAGGTACCAGCGCATCGCGTCGGAGCCGTCGCGGTCGAAGACCTCGTTGACGTCCGGGTAGTTGCGCAGCGACTTGGACATCTTCTGACCGTCCGAGCCGAGCACGATCCCGTGCGAGACGCAGGTGCGGAACGCCGGCCGGTCGAACAGCGCGGTCGCCAGCACGTGCAGCAGGTAGAACCAGCCGCGGGTCTGCCCGATGTACTCGACGATGAAGTCGCCCGGGTAGTGGTGCTCGAACCACTCGGTGTTCTCGAACGGGTAGTGCACCTGCGCGTAGGGCATCGAACCCGAGTCGAACCAGACGTCGAACACGTCCTCGATCCGGCGCATGGTGGACTTCCCGGTCGGGTCGTCCGGGTTGGGCCGGGTCAGCTCGTCGATGAAGGGCCGGTGCAGGTTCTCCAGCCGGACACCGAAGTCGCGCTCGAGCTCGTCGAGGGAGCCGTAGACGTCCGTGCGCGGGTACGCCGGGTCGTCCGACTGCCACACCGGGATCGGCGTGCCGAAGTACCGGTTGCGGGAGACCGACCAGTCGCGGGCGTTCTCCAGCCACTTGCCGAACTGGCCGTCCTTGACGTTCTCCGGATACCAGGTGATCTGCTGGTTCAGCTCGACCATCCGGTCCTTGAACTCGGTCACCGCGACGAACCACGACGAGACGGCGCGGTAGATCAGCGGGTTCCGGCAGCGCCAGCAGTGCGGGTACGGGTGCTCGTAGGTCTCGTGGCGCAACAGCACCGCGCCCTGACGACCGGCGGAACCGGTGCCGTTCTTGAGATCCTTGATGATGTTCGGGTTGGCGTCGAACACCTGCTGGCCCGCGTAGTCCGAGACGGTCGCGTCGAACTTGCCCTGCGCGTCGACAGGGGTGACCGGGACGATGCCCGCCGCGTCGGTGACGACCTTGTCCTCTTCACCGTAGGCGGGCGCGATGTGGACGACACCGGTGCCGTCCTCGGTGGTCACGTAGTCCGCGGACAGCACGCGGTGCGCGTTCTCGTGTCCGGTGAAATACGGGAACGGCGGGGCGTAACGGGTCCCGAGCAGCTCGGTCCCGGTGTAGTGCCCGACGACCGTCGGCTCTTCACCGAGCTCGCGAGCGTACGAGGCGACACGCGCTTCGGCGAGCAGAAACCGCTTGCCGTCGGATTCCACCACGACGTAACGCACGTCGGGGTGCACCGCGGTCGCGAGGTTGGACGGCAGCGTCCACGGGGTCGTGGTCCAGATCAGCAGATAGGTGCCGTCGAGCTCGTTGTCGTTGCCCTCCAAGCGGAAACCGACCGTGACGGCCGGGTCCTGGCGGCTGGCGTAGACGTCGTCGTCCATGCGCAGCTCGTGGTTGGACAGCGGGGTCTCGTCGCGCCAGCAGTAAGGCAGGACGCGGTAGCCCTCGTAGACCAGGCCCTTGTCCCACAGCTGCTTGAACGCCCAGATGACCGACTCCATGTAGGACAGGTCGAGCGTCTTGTAGTCGTTGTCGAAGTCGACCCAGCGGGCCTGGCGGGTGACGTAGTCCTGCCATTCGCCGGTGTAGCGCAGCACGGACTCGCGGCAGGCCTCGTTGAAGACGTCGATGCCCATCGCGTCGATCTCGGACTTCTCGGTGATCCCGAGCTGGCGCATGGCCTCGAGTTCGGCGGGCAGTCCGTGGGTGTCCCAGCCGAAGCGGCGCTCGACGCGCTTGCCCTTCATGGTCTGGTAACGCGGCACCAGGTCCTTCACGTACCCGGTGAGCAAGTGACCGTAGTGCGGGAGACCGTTGGCGAACGGCGGGCCGTCGTAGAAGACGTACTCGTTCGAACCGTTGACGCCGGGGTCGCGGGCGTCGATGGAGGCCTGGAAGGTCCGATCGGATTCCCAGTACGCGAGGACGCGCTTTTCCGACTCGGGGAACGAAGGCTGGGACGGGACGCCGGTCTCGCCGTCCATCTGTGCCTTGGGATACATCTTCGGTGCTCCTCGCGGTTCGTCTCTCTCGTACGGGCTTTCACCCACACGGGGACGAGACGGCCGTTTCCGGCGCGTTCCGCGGTACCACCCCGCTTGCCCGGCCGGTGGTGTTCCGGCTGGGCCGCTCATTCGACGGCTGTGACGGGCCGTACCCGTCCGGTTCTACTGAGGGCGCTTGCCCTGTTCTTCCGGAGGCTCCCCGGTGATGGCCGGATCGGTGCCAGTTGGTTCAAGGGTAGCGCGCGAGGGCAACCGAGTTGCCCGGGGTGGGTGGAAACCCGACCACGCGGGTTCGCCTTGGCTACTGACGACTCCGGATCGCGGAACGGCCGGGAGTAATGCGCGGTGAGGGACCGACGGTTTCGGCGATACTGCCGGATATGCAGCGAGACGACTGGCTGGCCGGACAAGCCCGGAACTTCACCGCACTGCGCGGCAGGCGGGTCGACAAGTGGACCGGTATCGAGATGGCTCTACGGGAAGACGTGGCGGGAACCGGCCCGCAGTTCGCCGACCCCGAAATTCCTTGCCTTCAGCTGTACTGGCTTCAGGCGTGGCTGGACGATGGCAGCGCGGTGGAGATCGGCACCTATCAGGATGACGATGGATTCGGCCTCTGCGGCCACTCGTCGGACAAGTCGTACGACGACGGTCGGTGGAACGGGATCTATCGTTGGAGGTCCTTTCCCGAGTTGCCTGCCGGTTCGGCCGAGCATGTGGCCGTCTTCCTCGACCAGGCACTTCTTGGCCGAAGTCCACCTCCGGATCGGAACACGGCCGCTGGCGCTGGTCGCGGGCGAACTGGAGGAGACGCACGAGGGCGGGTTGATCTTCCAACGAACCGACGAATCGGTCCTCGCCTTCACCGACCTCGTTGCTGTCGAGCGTGTCCCCTGGAGCACGACGCGACAAGTCCGCCGCGCGGACTGTTGAAAGCGCGAAGGTATAGGACGTTATACACGCATCAGGTCGGCCTATGTCCGGAGGTGCATGGTGTTGCGTCTTGGTGTTCCGGTGGGGTCGAGGTAGGCGGGCGGGCTGAATTCGGGGAGTCCGTCTTGGGTGATGCGGACTTTCCATTCGCCGTGGTGGATCAACCGGTGATGCCGAGTGCACAACAACACCAGGTTGTCGATTTTTGTTTCGCCGTGGTGGCGCCAGAAGACGATGTGGTGCAATGCCGGGAACTTAAGGCCAGTGGGGCGGTCGCGTTTCAGGCATGTTCGCCCAGGTCGGGCGGTCCGACTCCAGTAAATACCGCCCGTTCAGGCGCTAATGGTTCGCCGGCGAGGGTTGGTGGAGTCCGTGAAGGCCTCCTTGAGGGACTCTGAGTCCCTCAAGGAGGCCTTCACGGACTTGAGAACACGAGCAAATGATGCCCAATCGGACAATTCGACGCAGTGGACGTCCTTTATGGACGATCTGAGAAACCTCAGGCACTGCCGCTTAAGTTCCTGGCATTGCGATGTGGCGGGCGGTACAACGCGGCACTGGCATGTCACAGCCGATCGCGTCGATCTGCGAACCGCCGATCGCGCCCTCGGCCGCGGCTTCAGCCGTCAGAGGAGCCAATGGTGGAACGACACCGCCACCCACCCCCACACCGGGATGCAACGCCAGCACCCGGTCGGCACGGGCACCGGCTTCCTTATCGGTCACCTGGAAATCCTCGAAAATCAACACCGCCAACGTCGAATGACCGCTGCAGGCACGAACCCCGCGCGCATTGATTTCCGCCAGGATCGCATTCTGCTCCGCATTCATCTGACGCTTCAGCACTGCCAATTCCTGCTTCCGGGCATGCAGCGTCGCCGTATCGACACGCCACCACTCGGTGCGCGTCATCTCGGGTCTTGTGCTATCGCATATTCAGGCTACAGAGACCGGCGAGGCAACCTGGGAAATACGTGGATCGCCTGGATCTGACCTCGTCATGGCGCCCGCGGGGAAGATTCAGGACGTCGTAAGCCGCGGACCTTGGTGATACGACCGGGCTCGAGTTGCCGTCCCCGCCACCGCCTCTAGGTTGACGGGTATGTCGATCTACGGGGCCCGATGAAAGGGCCCGGACTCCTCATCGTCCTGCTGGTGGTTCTCGGCGGCGTCAGCGGGCTCGGGTTCCTCCTGGGACTGGGCAACGCGGCCGTCCTGGCGGCCCTCACCGCGCTCTTCTGTCTCATCGCGGCGGTCGGCGGGCCGCTTTGGGCGGATCTGCGGTTGCTGGCGTGGTTCGCGCCCGCGCTGATCCTCGCGGTCGGTGTGCCGCGGTTACTGGGGGCGGTGTCGCAGTGGGCGGCGATCGGGCTGCTGGTGGTGATCGTGGTCGTCGCCGGGTTGTTGCCCGTGCTCGGGGCACGGTTCGTCACGGTCGGGCTGGGGCTCGGGATGGCATCGCTGTTCGGTTACGGCTTCCAAGTGACCGGGACGGCGTCGGCGGGGCAGGTCCTGGGCGCGCCCGCGCTCGCGGTGGGGGTCGTGATCCTGTTGCGAGCGTTGATGGGCGTGAAGGATCCGGCCGAACCGACCCGTGACGCGCTGGCCGGCGCGCTCGAGTCGGGGTCGTCTGAAACGCAGGAGCGCGCGGCGCGGCTTTGGCTCGCGGACCGGCCCCGTCGCTGGACCGGCAGGGTCCTCGGCGGCATGTTCCGGTATCGCGCGGCGACCGGGTTGCTCGAGATCCGCCGGAAACGGCTGGACAGCCCCGAAATCGGTGAAACGCTCGACGCGGCCAAGGAAGAAGCCGCCAGGCTCGCCGAGGCCGTCCGAAGCCCGACGGCACCGGACGAAATCGAACCGTTGCGGCGCAGGGAACCCTCCGGACTTCCCGGCGCCACGGCAAGGCTCGTCACCGCGCTCTGGGAGGCCCTCGAAACCATCCGGACCGCGGCGATCGAACGCGATGAGTCGCGTGTGGACGTTCCGAAAGGACTTCGGAAGGAGCTACGCCGGATCGAGCTGAGCGGCGCGTTTTCCTGGCAGTCGGCCCAGTTCCGACACGCGCTTCGCTGCGGGCTCGGCGTCGGGCTGGCGCTCGTGGTCGCGAGTTTCCGGCCCGGCGACCCGCTCACCGTGTCCTTCCTGCTCGGCACTTTCGCCATCATGCAACCGGAATGGCGGGACAGCCTCGGCAAGGCCTGGCAACGGATCGCCGGCTCACTTGGCGGCGCTGTCGTACTCACCCTCGTTCTTTGGCTTCTGCCGCAAGGGTTTCTGCTGCCGATCGGGCTGGTCGCACTGCTCGGCGGGTTCTCGTTCATGCGGACGCGTCCGGCGGTGTTCAACGGCTGCATGGTCCTGATGTCGGTCGGCATGAACGCGACCACCAGGCATCTCGACCCGCGTTACGTGCTCGTCGAGTACCTGCTCCTCATGGTCCTCGCCGGCGCCATCGCCCTGCTGTTCGGTTTCGCCGCGATTCCCGGCGTGCCGAAACCCGGTCCGGGGGAACGGTTCGAGAGCGCTGTCGGCGCCTCCCGTGCGCTGCTCGGCTCGGTGGGGCGGAAACTGCGCGGCGAGGACGTCGACCCGCGGACGCTCGGGCTCGAGTTCCGTGCCGCCGCCGTCGCTCACCACGGCCTGCTCGCCGCGGAACCGGGTACCAAGGAACCCTCGCCCGGCCAGCGGGACGCGCTGGAGAACGCCGCCGAAGCCTTGCGCGGTCTGTCCGTCACGGCGTCGTCGCTTTTGCTGCGGCCCGGATCGGCCGGAGCGGCGGACGCCCTCGACGAGGCGGCACGCACGCTCGGCACCGATGAGGCAGCGGAGATCCCGGTGCCGCGGGACGCGGACGAGGAACAGCGTCTGGTGCTCGACACGATCGCCGCCGACGTGGTGGCGGTCGGCGAAGCGGCTCAGACGCTCAAAGGGGCCTAGGCCTTCTCGCGGTGTTGTCCGGCGATCTCGGCGTCGGGCGTGCACAGCGCGCACGGGGTGAACCCGAGCTGCCGCGCCTCCCCGATGCCGAGCGGGATCGTGTCCCGGGATTCGAGCCACGCGCACGAAGTCACGTGATAGCGCGGGTACTCGTCGACGACGACGACCTCGACCTCGAGTTCGGAGACGACCGCGACATCCGCGGCGTCGCTCTTCTCCTCGCCGGGGTCTCCGTCGCGCTGAGGCTCCGGGGTCTCGTCCGCGTCGCCCAGCTCACCGGCGGCGGGCATCAAGACGGTCTGCTCGACGTCCTCGGGTTTCTTCTCCTCGTCCGCGTCGCTCTCTTCGACGTCGGTCGAATCGTCGGCCTCAACCGGGTCTTCGGTCTCTTCGGAGTCGGCGCCGGCCTCGTCGGTCGCGCGCTTCTTCCGGCGGTGCAGCCAGTCGAAGACGAGCAGCAACCCGGCTACGACGGAGAGACCGATGGAGATCCAGGCCCACAGGGAGTTCGCGGTGATGAGCGCCGCGACGAGCAGCCCCAGAGCCGCCAGTACCAGTACCAGGACGATGTAGAGCACGGTGAATTACAACACGAGGGCCAAGCGAAACGGCCCCGACCCTCCGGAGAGTGCCGAGGCCGTTCCACTGGGTAGAAATCAGGCGGGGTGGAGATCAGCCCGCTTCGGCCCGGGGGCCGAACGAGTAGCCCTGTCCGCTACCGGAGGACGACGACTGCCCCGAGTTCGACGAGGACGCCGAGGCGGGAGCGGCCGAACCGCGGTCGTCGAGCTCACGCAGCTGGGACTCGAGGAATCCGCGCAGCCTCGTGCGGTACTCCCGCTCGATCGTGCGCAGCTCTTCGATCTTCTTGCCCAGCGAGCCCTTCTCCGCGTTCATGTTGTTCATGGTCTCGGTGTACTTGCGCTGAGCCTCGCGCTCCATGGTCGTCGCCTTGTCGCGCGCCTGGCGCTCCAAGGTCTCGGCACGGGTCCGCGCGTCGTTCAGCATGGTCTCGGCGCGGGTGCGCGCCTCGTTCACCATCGAGTCCGACTTGGACCGCGCGTCCGACAGCAGCTGCTCGGACTTGGTCCGGGCTTCGGCGAGCATGCCGTCCGACTCGGTCTTGGCCTCGGCGGTGAGCCTGTCGGCCATTTCCTGCGCCAGCCCGAGCACCTTCGCGGCCTGGACGTTGGGCTCCCCGTTGTCCGGCACCATCGAGTGGGCCTGGGTCTGCTCCATCGCCGACTGCGGCGGCACCGGCGTCAGGCGACGCGACGGCTCGTCGCGTACCTGCGGCGGCGGGCCGACGGCGCCGGCCTTGGCGTTCTCGAGCTCACCACGGGTGGTCTCGAGCTCGTTGTCGAGCTGCTCGACCTGCTGCCGCAGCTCGTTGTTGTCCTCGATCAACCGGGCAAGCTCGGTCTCCACCAGGTCGAGGAACGCGTCCACCTCGTCCTCGTTGTAGCCCCTTTTGCCAATGGGCGGCTTGCTGAACGCGACGTTATGCACGTCAGCGGGGGTCAACGACATCAGATCACCTCACGCACTCCATGGCCTGCAGGTCCACCGGGGCTTCCCCGAAAATCACCCTGGCGTTGCCAGCTGCATCGCGAAGAACACAACCAACAGCAGCACCATAATCGATAAGTCCAGTCCGACGCCGCCGATTCGTACGGTCGGGATGATTCGTCTGAACAGACGAACCGGTGGGTCGGTCACTGTGTAGATGGTCTCGAGCGTTACCGCAACCCCTCCGGCAGGACGCCACTCGCGAGCGAAAGCACGCACGAGCTCGACGACGATCCGTGCCGTCAGCAGGAGCCAGAAGGCGAACAGCACGTACCAGACGACCAGCAACACAGCATTCACGTAACCACTCTGCCATGCCCCGCGTCAAAAGACGCGGTCGAGGGGCCAGAGATGCCGATGAGTCGACAAAATCACATCCGGCTGCGCTCAGCGGTCACCGGGTGATCAGCCGCGCAGGAATAATCCGCCTTCGGCAATCCGCCGACGGTCCTCCGCGGTGACATCCACATCGGGCGGTGAGAGAAGGAACACCTTGTTGGTGACCTTGTCCATCGACCCGCGCAACGCGAAGGCGAGTCCCGCGGCGAAGTCGACGAGACGCTTCGCGTCCGCGTTCTCCATCTCCGTGAGGTTCATGATCACCGGGATGCCTTCCCGGTAGTGCTCCCCGATCGCGCGCGCCTCCGCGTAACTCGTCGGGTGCAGCGTCGTGATCCGGCTCAACGGGTCACGCACCGCAGGGCGGACCGGCTCGGTGACCGGCCGCAGCCGCGCGACCGGCTCCGGCTGGCGGTCGATCGCCAGCGCTCCGTGGACGGCAGGCTCCGGACTGGCCACGGAGCGTGACCGAGGCCGGGGCGCCGGCTCGTCATAAGTGTCGTCGACATCCCGGTAACGTCCACCCCGTGACCGGGCCTGCGGCTCGTCGTCGTAGTCATATTCGTCTTCGGCGTAGCCTCGCCGGTAGTCGTCCTCGACGTCATAGCCGTCTTCGTCCGCGGGCACCATCCCGAAGTAGGCCTTCAGCTTCTGCAGCGCGCTCATGCCTCTCCCTAGCCTTAGCCGCGTCCCGCACCGTGCTCCCCCGCCCTCGCCGCCACTCCCCGTAACGACGAGACGGTATTCCCTAGGGCGAGGCTAAACCGCGTCCACCGAGCAACGCGGTTCCGACACGCACACAGGTCGAGCCGTGCGCGATCGCCTGCTCGAGATCATTGCTCATTCCGGCGGAGATCTCACGGGCATTTGGGTGATCTTCCCGTAGACGCTCCGACGCACGAGCGAGCTTCTCGAACGCCTCTGCGGGGTCAGTACCCAGCGGAGCCACCGCCATAAGCCCTCGGAGGCGAATATCACCCACATAGGCTATCCGCGCCGCCAAATGGCCCACTTCGCTCAACCGAATGCCCCCGCGCTTCGGATCGTCATCGAGACTTACTTGAATGAGGACGTCCAACGGGTGATCACGTTGCCCGGAATCGAGCGCCGACTTGGTCGCCTTCGCGAGTGCGTCGGCGAGACGCTCGGAGTCGACGGACTGGACTTCGTCCGCCCAGCGCACGACCGATTTGGCCTTGTTCCGCTGCAAACTGCCGACCATATGCCAGCGGATGCGGGCGTCCGGACGCAGAGCGGCGACCTCTTCGGCCTTCGCGGCCGCTTCCTGATCGCGGTTCTCGGCGAGGTCGAGTGCGCCGAGGTCGGCGAGCAGCGCGGCGTCGAGCGCCGGGAAGGTCTTGGTGACCGCGAGCAACTTGACCTCGTCGCGGGCCCGGCCCGCCGCCTCGCACGCGGCGACGATCCGTTCTTCCACTTCGGCGAGGGAGGCGGCCAGTTCCCCCTTGCGGGCCGTGTTCATGCCGCCTCCGCGGGAGAAAGTACGTCGGCGGTGCTCACGACGCGTCCAGCCACGTGATTCCGGCGATCCGGCCGGTGGTGCCGTCGCGGCGGAAGCTGAACAGGGTCTTGTCTTCGTTGGTACAGCGCGGATCGACGCCGATCTTGCCGACGCCGAGGTCGGCCAGTTGCCGCCAGAGACCGGCGCGCAGGTCGAGCCCCGGCGTACCCTTGCGGGTTTTGCAGGCGCTGCCCGGCACGTGCTTCTCGACGTCGGCGGCCATGTCGGCGGGGACTTCGTAGCAGTCGCCGCAGATCGCGGGACCGAGCAGCGCTTCGGTCCGGCCCGGTTCGGCGCCGAGCGAACGCATCGCCTCGATCGCGGCGGGGACGACACCGACCCTGGCGCCGACGCGGCCCGCGTGGACGGCGGCGGCGACACCGGCTTCGACGTCGGCCAGTAGAAGAGGAACGCAGTCGGCGACGAGCACGACGAGCGCGAGGCCGGGCTCGGCCGTCACGAGCGCGTCGGTCGCTTCGGCGGCGGAGGTCTCGGAACCGTCGACGACGGTGGCGGTGCGACCGTGGACCTGCTCCATCCACGCCAGCCTGTCCTCGGCGAGGCCGAGTTCGGCGGCGAGGCGTTTGCGGTTGGCGTAGACGTCGCCCGCGTCGTCACCGACGTGATCACCGAGGTTGAAGGTGTCGTAAGGGGCACGGGAAGCCCCGCCCGCCCTTGTCGTGACAACCCGCCGTACCCGCACGCGTTTCCTCCTAGACCTGAGTGAAGGCCCCCTCGACTGTAGTCAAGGAGGCCTTCACGGAACGTACTGGCGAGCTACCGCCGCATGAACGGGGGCACGTCGACCTCGTCGTCCGACGGGTCGTCGTGCACCGGCGTGGCGCGGCCGGGCAGGCTGCCGTGGTTCGTGTTCGACCCGATCGGCGAGTAGCCGCGCGAACCGCCGCCGGGCTGCGGGAGCCCGCCGGTCATCGAGCCGTTGCCCTCGTTACGGGTGGACGGCATCGGCGTGTGCGTGCGCGGCGGCGCGACCGGGTAGCCGTTCGAACCGGTCGACGGTACCGGCGTGGCGCCCGAAGGCGGGCTCTGCACCGGAGTCGCCCCGCCGCCGTTGACCTGGCCCGCCTGGGCGGACGCGGTCGAGTTCGACCGAGAGCCGAACGCCGGCGGGTCGAGCTTCTTGTGGGTCGGGGTGCCGGCGTCGAAACCGGCCGCGATCACCGTGACCCGGACCTCGTCGCCGAGCGAGTCGTCGATGATCGTCCCGAAGATGATGTTGGCGTCGGGGTGCGCGGACTCCTGCACCAGCGACGCGGCTTCGTTGATCTCGAACAACCCGAGATCCGATCCGCCCGCGATCGACAGCAGCGCGCCGTGCGCCCCGTCCATCGACGCTTCCAGCAGCGGCGAGTTGATCGCCTTCTCCGCCGCCTGGATCGCCCGGCCCTCACCGCGCGCCGAGCCGATGCCCATCAGCGCGGAGCCCGCGCCGGACATGACGCTCTTGACGTCGGCGAAGTCCAGGTTGATCAGACCCGGCGTGGTGATCAGGTCGGTGATGCCCTGGACACCCGAAAGCAGCACCTCGTCGGCCGAGCGGAAGGCGTCCATCAGCGAGACGCCGATGTCGCCCAGCTGCAGCAGCCGGTCGTTCGGGATGACGATGAGGGTGTCGCATTCGTTGCGCAGCTGCTGGATGCCCTCTTCGGCCTGCTTGCTGCGGCGCTTGCCCTCGAAGGTGAACGGGCGGGTGACGACGCCGATGGTCAGCGCGCCGAGTTTGCGGGCGATCTGGGCGACGACGGGCGCGCCACCGGTGCCGGTGCCGCCGCCCTCACCCGCGGTCACGAACACCATGTCGGCGCCCTTGATGACCTCTTCGATCTCTTCGCGGTGGTCCTCGGCGGCCTTCTGCCCCACCTCGGGGGCGGCGCCGGCACCGAGGCCGCGGGTCAGTTCCCGGCCGATGTCGAGCTTGACGTCGGCGTCGGACATGAGCAGTGCCTGAGCGTCGGTGTTCACCGCGATGAACTCGACACCTTTGAGGCCGACCTCGATCATGCGGTTCACGGCGTTAACTCCGCCGCCGCCGATACCGACGACCTTGATCACCGCAAGGTAGTTGTGCGGGGGCGTCATCGGAGCCGCCTTCCTGATCGTGTGTGCTCGTGCTGCCCGCCGGTCGCTGAGCCTGTGCCGAACCCTCGAGCTGAAGTTCAGATTGAGAGTTATGTCAACTGCCGACGTTGAAGCAGGACGGTATGCACCAGGCAGGCTCGAATCCAGTAGCCACGCCGTGTGTCGCAAAGGTGTTTTGCCACAACATGTTCGCGGGCGCAAGAGCGAGACCCGGTCGCGGCGGCGAACGGCGGCCTGGTAAGGGCGGAGATCAGGTGGGCATGGACATGACCATGACGACATCCTTCGAAGGCGATCCGGTCGGTGATCCGCCGGCCTGTTCGACGCTGAGCGCGAACTTCTCGGCACCGCCGAGTCCGTCGGCGACCAGCAGCGCACCGTCCTGACCACCGGAAATGAGCCCGGCGGGCTTGGGTGCGGTCCCCGGGTACATCAGCCAAGCCTGGTACGTCCGGCCCGGCTCGTTCTTCGGCAGCTGCGCCGCCATGAAGACGAGCCGGTCCTTCGCTCGCGACATCATCACGGTCCCGCCGCCCCCGGCGGAGGTCTCGGCGTGCCCGGTCCGGAGGTCGGCGGCCGCAAGGACGTCGGCGACCGGGGCGTACCGGTCCGCGTACACCGCCGCGCGCTCCCGCGCGGCGGTCAGCTGCGAGTGGTTGTCGTAGGCGATTCCGCCGAACACGGCGGTGCCCGCCAGTCCGACGACCGCCGCCGCGACCGCGGCGATCGCCCAGCGCGGGGCACGGCGTCGATCCTTGACGCGCTCCCCGGTGCCGAAGCGCGTCTTCGGCGGCTGCTGCCTGGTCGCCATCGCCTCGGCGAGCACGCGGTGCTTGAGCTCGGGCGGCGGGTCTTCGGCCAGAGCCGCACCGAGGCGGGTCGCGGTCATCTGCAGTTCGAGGACCTCTTGAGCGCACGAAGCGCACTCGGCGAGGTGCCGCTGGAACTGGGCACGCTCCACTTCGGACAGCGCGTCGACGGCGTAGGCCCCGGTGAGCGTGTGCATTTCGGGCATGGTCATGACGTCACCCCCAAACAGTCCCGGAGCCTGATCAGGCCGTCCCGGAGCCGTGTCTTGATCGTTCCGTGCGGGGTCTGCAGCACCTCTGAGACCTCGCGATAGGTATAGCCCTGGTAATAGGCGAGCAGTACGGATTCCCGTTGCAGCTCGGTGAGAGTGGTCAGGCAGCGGCGCACCTGCGAACGCTCCCAGCGGGCCGCGACGGCCTCGGCCACCTCGTCGAAGGGGCGGGCACGGGCGGCCTCGAAGGTCGCCTTGACCTCACGGTCCGAACTGGCCCGCGCCGAGCGGACACGGTCGACGGCACGGCGGTGCGCGAGCGTCATGGCCCAGTTCAGCGCGCTCCCCCGCTCCGGGGAGTAGCGCGAGGCCGTGCGCCACAACTCCACCATGACCTCCTGAGTGACTTCTTCGGATTGCGCGGCGTCACGGAGGATCCGCCGCACGAGGCCGAAGATCGGACCGGCGAGCCGGTCGTACAAGGCGTCGAAGGCGCGCTCGTCACCCTTCGCGACCCGGACGAGCAGGTCCTCGGCCGTCGGACCGGCCGGTTCGCCGTCACCTTCGGGAACCGGCGCCATGTGGCGCGGACGTGCCGTTTCATCGATCAAGTCTGCCTCCGGCCGTCTGCGGCGTCCGCGTGGTCATCGGCGCCTTCTTCAACCACAGTCTGACCCCATGCCGCCGGATCAGCGCGGAGACCCGGTGTGGCATGAGCGGACGGGTGAGCAGCATATGCGCCAGCCACTTGGCGGTGGCCGGCCGTCGCACGCCGCGCAGCGACGCGGTCAGCGGTGTCTTCCCGTCCTGGCGGAGGGCGATCTTGACCGAGAGCAGCGACTCCGGCCTCGGCACTTCCATCCGGTACCCGCCGTCCATCGTTTGGAACGGCGAGACGTAGAACTCCTTGTCTGCGAAGGCGTTCCCGTCCGCGTCGGGCCGCAGGAGGTACGCGTGCCTGCCGCCGTAGGTGTTGTGGACCTCGGCGACGACGCATTCGAGCGCGCCGTCGGGCCGGTGGCACCAGTAGAGCGTGATCGGGTTGAAGTTGTGGCCCAGCATCCGCGCGCCGGCCAGCATCAGCACCCGGCCACCCCGGAGGTCGACGCCGCGAGCCGCGAGCCAGCGATCCAATTTGGACCGGATGCTGGAGGTGTCGTCGGGCGCGAAGTGGTCTCGCGGGTCGAAGCGGGCGAAGGGGCGCAGCCACCACGGCGGTTTCGGCGGCCTGTCGAGATCGATGAACCACAGATAGACGCGGTGGGCGAACGAGATCGGCGGATCGTTGCGCCGGACATGCGCCACCGTGGCGTCGTAGAGCACGGCCATGACGGTCACCATCGCACTCCGAAGTTCTCGGCCGCGCGGACCCCGGACGCGCAGCCGTCCTCGTGGAACCCCCAACCGTGGTACGCGCCCGCGAAAGCGACCACGTCGTCGTCGAGCTCGGGCAGACGGCGCTGGGCGGCGACGGATTCCGGCGTGTAGACGGGGTGTTCGTAGGTCATCTTGGCCAGCACGGAAGCGTCGTCGGGCGCGGCGCCAGGGTTCAGCGTGACGACGTAACCGGTCGGCTCGTCGAGCCGCATCAGGCGGTTCATGTCGTAGGACACCTGGACCGCGCCCTGGTGCGCGCCGCAGAACGGGGTGGCGTAGTTCCAGCCCGCCCGCGCCGATTCCGCCGTCGGGAGGACACCGGTGTCGGTGTGCAGCCACGCCTCGTTGCTGGAGTACCGGAACGAGCCGAGGACGTCGCGCTCGGCCTGGGTCGGCGACGCGAGCAGCTTCAGGGCCTGGTCCGCGTGCGTGGCCAGGACGACCTTGTCGAGCCTGTGCCGGGTGTCGGCGTCGTCGCGGATCTCGACCCCTCGCGCGGTGCGCTCGACCGAGCGGACCGGCGTCGACAGGTGCACGGCCGTCAGCTGCTTGGCGGCGCGTTCGACGTACTCGCGGGAGCCGCCGACGACGGTGCGCCACTTCGGGGACCCGCCGACCGACAGCATCCCGTGGTTGCGCAGGAACTCGAACAGGTAGCGCGCGGGGTACCTGAGCGTGTCGGTCCGGTCGGCGGACCAGACCGTCGAGACGACCGGGAGCATGAAGTGGTCGACGAAGTACTTCGTGTACCCGCCGATCGCGAGGAACGCGCCGAGGGTGACGTCTCCGGCCTCGGGCGCGTCGAGGACGCGCTTCGCGTGCCGATGGAAGCGCTTGATGTCGGCGAGCATCCGCAGGTAGCGCCCGCGGGTGACGTTGCGCGGCTGGGCGAACAGGCCCTTCAGGCCCTTGGCGCCGGCGTACTGGAGACCGCAGCCGTCGCAGCGGATGCTCATCGACATCTCGGTGTCGCGGGTGGCGACGCCCAGTTCGGCGAACAGGCGGAGCAGGTTCGGGTAGGTGCGTTCGTTGTGCACGATGAACCCGGAGTCGACGCCGACGGTGCCGCCGTGCGCGCTCGGGACGTCGTGCGTGTGCGCGTGGCCGCCCAGCCTGTCGTCGGCTTCGAACAGCAGTACTTCGTGGCGGCGTTGCAGCAGGTAGGCGGCCGTGAGGCCGGCCACACCGCTGCCGATGACTCCGATGCGTTGACCCTTGGTGTGCACGTGAGGCATTCGGAGCCGGATCGAGCGAGGATTGGATCGCGTGAACCGGTGCGGCATCCGACCCATCCCTTTCCGGCCCGGGAGCGAATGACGGCTATGCCGAACAGTCCAGCGTCTCGCCTAGTCCCGTTCGTAGAGCGGCTCCTCGGTGGCTCCCTCCCGGTCGGTCTCCGTACCTGGGATGGCGTCCGCGCCGGTCCGCCGGATGCCCCGACCGTGGTCCTCCACAACCGGCGTGCCCTGCGCCGTCTCCTTTACGCACCCGGCGAATTGGGCCTGGCCAGGGCCTATGTATCCGGTGACCTCGATGTCGAAGGCGACCTCGCCGACGGATTCCGCCGGATCTGGGCGCTGACCCGGTCGGGCGCCCTGCGCCGGGCGAAGCTCGGCCCGCGCGAATGGGCCGAGACGCTGCGGATCGCGGTGCGCCTGGGCATCGTCGGGCCGCCGCCCGAACCGCCCGCCGAGGAGGCCCGGCTGTCCGGGAAACTGCACACCCTGCTTCGCGACAAGTCGGCGATCGCGCATCACTACGACCTCAGCAACGCGTTCTACCAGCTGTTGATGGACGAATCGATGGCCTACTCGTCGGCGTACTGGACGTCCGAAGAAGACGGCTACGACCTCGAACAGGCCCAGTGGGACAAACTCGAACTGATCTGCCGCAAGCTCGGTCTCCGGCCCGGGATGCGGCTGCTCGACGTCGGCTGCGGCTGGGGTTCGCTCCTGGTGCACGCGGCGAAGCACCACGGCGTCCAGGCCGTCGGCATCACGCTCTCGGCGGAACAGCTGCAGCACATCCGCGGCCGTCTCGCCCAGCACGACCTGGAGGATCGCGTCGAGGTCCGCCGCCAGGACTATCGCGAGCTGACCGACGAGCCGTTCGACGCGGTCGCCTCCATCGAGATGGGCGAACACGTCGGCGAGGAGAACTACCCCGAGTACACGCGGACGCTGTACCGGATGCTCAAGCCCACCGGACGGCTGGTCCTGCAGCAGATGTCCCGCGGCGCGGTGGCCCCCGGTGGCGGCGCGTTCATCGAGCGCTACATCGCACCCGACATGACGATGCGGCCGCTGAGCCGCACGCTCGGGCATCTGGAGACCGCCGGGTTCGAGATCCGAGACGTCCACGCGCTGCGCGAGCACTACGTGCGTACGGTCCGGGCATGGGAGAAAACGCTCGAGGACAACTGGGACGACGTCGTGGCGCTCATCGGTGAACCCGGCGCGCGGGTCTGGCGACTTTACCTGGTCGGCGGGGCGCTCGCGTTCGAGGAGAACCGGATGGGTGTGGACCAGATCCTCGCGGTCCGTTCGTCGGACGAGGGCTTGAGCGCGCTGCCCGCCACCCGGGAGTGGTCCTGATGCCCCTTGGCTGGACACTCGCGGTCACGGCGGGCGCGACCCTCGTGGCCTTCGTCGTCACCTTCGGGATCGCGCGGTGGCGCAAGCGCTACGACACCGTCGACACGCTGTGGGGGCCGGGCTTCGCACTCGTCGCGCTGGTCGCGGCCCCGCTCGGGGACGGGTCGGTGGCGCTGCGCGTGGTCACCGCGCTGCTGACCGCGGTCTGGGGTGTGCGCCTCGGCGTCCACCTCCACCTGCGCAACCACAAGCTGCCCGAGGACCCGCGCTACGTGCGGATGGCGGAGAGCGCCGGGGAGAATCCGGCACTCAAGCTCTTCGTCCGTGTGTACCTGCTCCAGGCCGTGGTGCTCTGGTTCGTCTCGCTGCCGGTCCAGTTCGCGATGTACGGCGACTCCTTCGGCGTGACGGCGTGGCTCGGTGTCGCGGTGTGGCTGGTCGGCTTCGGGTTCGAGACGGTCGGCGACGAGCAGCTGCGCCGTTTCAAGGCCGACCCGGGCAACAAGGGGAAGGTGCTCGACAGCGGGCTGTGGCGCTACACCCGGCATCCGAACTACTTCGGGGACGCGTGCGTGTGGTGGGGCCTGTACCTGCTGGCGTGTTCGAGCTGGGTGGGGGCGGCGACCGTGCTGTCGCCGATCGCGATGACGTACACGCTGGCGAAGGGAACCGGAAAACCTTTGCTGGAGAAGGGTTTGCAGCGTTCCCGGCCGGGATACGCGACGTACGTCGAGCGGACCAGCGGGTTCTTCCCGCTGCCCCCTCGCCGCCTCACTCCCCGGTGAGACCGTCGGTCAGCTCGCGCAACAGGTCGAGGTGGCCGGCGTGCCTGCCGGTCTCCTCGATCATGTGCGCGATCACGAACCGGACGTTGACCTTGCGGTCGCCGCGGAAGGGGACCTCGTCGTCCAGGCCCATGCCGGCGACGATCTTGCGGCTCCGCTCGCACTCGGCCTCGTAGGCGGCGATCAGCTGCTCGATCGGGGTTTTCATGGCGACCCGGAACTCGGCGTCCGGATCGACCTCCAGCGCCTCCTTCCAGACGTCCTCCTGTCCGTTGAGCACCACGTTGAACCAGTACTGCTCGACGAGGGTCAGGTGCCCGAGCAGACCGGCGACGGTGGTCAGTTCGCTGGGGACGAGCGGCCGCCGGGCCTGCTCGTCGGTGAGGCCGGAGCACTTCCACACGACGGTGGCGCGGAGGAAGTCGAGGAAGCCGTTCAGCTGGGTGCGCTCGTCGCCGGTGAGCGGCGGTTCGGGGCGCTTCGGTTCGTCGGTCATGGTGGTGCAGTCTGCCGGTTTCCTCCGATGATCCGCTAACGAGTTATCCCCGCGCGCACTGTCGACCATCTGTCGCAGAGCCGTGGTCCATGTCCGAACGCGATCCCATCGTTCGAGTGAAACCGGCGGTAGTTAGCGCCGAGGAAACATGACGACCACCCGCCCGTCATGTCAGGCTGGTGCAGTTGTGCCCTAGCCGGAGCGTCAACGAAAGGCGGATGATGTCAGGCCTGCAGCTGAGCGCACTCGATGTCGCTTTCCTTTGCCTGGAAAGCGAAACGACGCCCATGCACATGGGCGCGGTGGTCACCTTCCGTCCGCACGGGCAGGTGCACGCGCGCAAGCTGACCACGCTGCTCGCCGAGCGGGCGGCACGGCTCCCCAAGTTGCGTCAGCGCCCTCGCACCGCGCTGTTCCCGCCCGGCGCCGCCATCTGGGCCGAGGACCCGGATTTCGTTGCCAGTGAACATATTTCACATCACCACCTGAGCTCGCTGTACGAACCGGACCCGCTCTCCGCCTACGCGTCGCGCTGGATGGGACGGCCACTCGACACCGGAAAACCCTTGTGGGACTTGCATCTCGTCACCGGCCTGCCGGACGGCGAGTTCGCGTTGCTGCTGAAACTGCACCACGCGCTCACCGACGGCGCCGGCGCGTACGCCGTCGCCGCGGGCCTGCTCGACGAGTTCCCTCGCCCCGCCCGGCGTGCGCACGGCGGCGCCGTGCCGCCCCCGCCTCGGTCCCCTGTGGACGCTGTCAAGTACGCCCTCGGCTCCACGCTGGCCCAGGCCGGGGAATCGGCCGGGATCGCCTCGTCGGTCGTCCGCGCGGCGCGTTCGCCACTCTCCCCGATCAGCGCGCCGCCCTCGACCGAACGACGCCTCGGCCTCGTCCGGCTGGACACCGCCGAGATCCGGCGGATCCGCCGGGCGCACGGCGGGACCGCCAACGACGTCGTGCTGGCGATCCTCAGCGGCGCGCTGCGCGAATGGATGATCAACCGCGGCCAGCGCGCCGACGACCGGACACTGCGGGCGCTCATCCCGGTCAGCGTGCGCGGGCGGTCCGCCGAGCAACTCGGCGGGAACAAGCTGTCCGGCTATCTCTGCGATCTGCCGGTCGGCCTCGATGATCCGCATGCGCGGCTCTCGGCCGTCCAGCGCGAGATGAGCCGGAACAAGGCCGCGGGCCCGGCCCGGGGCGCGGGCGCGTTCCCGCTGCTCGCCGACCGGATGCCGCCGGTGCTGCACCGGCTCGGCAGCAAGGCCGCCGGGCTGGCCGCGCCGCTGCTGTTCGACCTCGTGGTGACGACGGTGCCGGTGCCACCCAGCCGGCTCACCCTGGACGGGACGAAAGTCGCCGGTGTGTACCCGTTCGTGCCGCTGGCGCCGCGGCAGGCGGTCGGGATCGCGGTGGCGACCTACCGCGACTCGGTCCACATCGGACTGCAGGCGAACGGGGCGGCGGTCTCGGACGTGGGTTCGCTGCGGGACGGCGTGCTCAAGTCCGCGGCCCGGTTGCTCGACACCGCTTAGAGCCTCGTGAGTGGTAAGGACGGTTAGAACCGTCCTTACCACTCACGAGGCCACCACGTTCCGCCGCTCAGGTCGGCCAGTACGTGCAGGCCCCAGCGGGTATCGAGACCGTCTATGAAGGAATCAGGACACTCAACGTCCCGATTCCTTCATAGACACGAGGTGACCCCGTCCCGGACCACGATCAACGGAAGATCCGGGACACTCAACGTCCCCAACCCTCCGTTGATCAAGGCTGTGCCACCCAAACCCGGCGGCCGACACCCCGCCCACCCGCACCAGCCCCACCGCTGCACCAAGACGAGGTCAGGACCAGCAGGTAAGCGAATACCGGTTCACCAGAACCGTCCTTACCACTCACGAGGACGATCAGCCGCGCAGCATCTCCGCGACCAGGAACGCCAGCTCCAGTGACTGCTGCGTGTTCAGGCGCGGGTCGCACGCGGTCTCGTACCGGCCTGAAAGATCCAGGTCCGAGATCTCCTGCGCGCCGCCGAGGCATTCGGTGACGTCCTCGCCGGTCAGTTCGACGTGGATGCCGCCGGGGTAGGTGCCGAGCTTGCGGTGCACCTCGAAGAACCCCTGCACCTCGTCCACGATGCGGTCGAAGTGCCGGGTCTTGTAGCCCGTCGACGACTCGTGCGTGTTGCCGTGCATCGGGTCGCACTGCCAGATGACCTTGTGCCCGGACGCCTCGACCTTCTCGACGATCGCGGGCAGCACCTCGCGGACCTTGGCGTTGCCCATCCGGGCGATCAGCGTCAGACGGCCGGGCTCGTTGCGCGGGTCGAGCCGCCGGACGTACTCGACGGCCTGCTCGGGCGTGGTCGTCGGACCGATCTTGAGGCCGATCGGGTTGGCCAGCAGTTCGGCGAAGGCGATGTGCGCGCCGTCGAGCTGCCTGGTCCGCTCGCCCACCCACAGGAAGTGCGAGGACAGGTTGTACAGCTTGGGGTTCGCCGCGTCCGCGCGGTCCATCCGCAGCATGGAGCGCTCGTAGTCGAGCAGCAGGGCCTCGTGGCTGGCGAAGATCTCGGTGGACTGGAGCGAGGTGTCGGTGACGCCGCAGGCCGACATGAACCGCAGGCCGCGGTCGATCTCCGAGGCCAGCGCCTCGTAGCGCTCGCTGGCGGGCGAGGACTTCACGAAGTCCTTGTTCCAGTCGTGCACCTGGTGCAGGTCCGCCATGCCGGCGCCGGTGAGCGCGCGGACGAGGTTCATCGCGGCGCCCGCGTTGGCGTAGGCGCGGATCATCCGGCCCGGGTCGGGCACGCGAAGCTCGGGCTTGGCGACGAGCGAGTTGATGATGTCGCCGCGGTACACCGGCAGGCCGAGCGCGTCGGTGGACGCCGAACGCGGCTTCGCGTACTGGCCCGCGATCCGGCCGACCTTCACCACCGGCAGGCTCGCGCCGTAGGTGAGGACGACGGCCATCTGCAACAGGGTGCGCAGGTTGGCGCGGATGTGCGGCTCGGTGTTCGACTCGAACGTCTCCGCGCAGTCACCGCCCTGCAGCAGGAACGCCTCGCCGCGGGCGACCATGGCGAGCCGATCGGAAAGCCGGTCGATCTCGGCGGGGACGGTGATCGGCGGCACGCTCTCCAGCACGCCGCGGACGCGTTTCGTCAGCTCGGCGTCCGGCCACTCGGGCTGCTGCGCGGCGGGCCGGGAAAGCGCGTCGTCGAGCCTGTCACGCAGCTCGGGAGGCAGGGGTGGCAGTTCGGGGAGCGTGTCGACGGGAACGTCCACTGTCCAGTTCACACGCACCAGGATATGCCGCGCCGAAAGCCGCCCGCCCACCGGGACGAAAGTCCCAAATCGTGGACGGGCGGCGGAGGAGATCAGGCGGCCTGCGCCTTGTTGTAGAGGTTCTGCGCGTCCGTGCCGAAGTACGGACCGAACATGTAGCCGGGCAGGAAGTTGTAGCCGAAGCTGTTCACCGAGGCCTGGACGCCCGCGCCGGTCGCCTCGCTGAAGCCGAGGAACCAGGGGCCACCGCTCGAACCGCCGGTCATGTCGCAGTTCATCCCGTGGTCCTGGGTGAGCAGGAAGTCGGTGAAGGTGCTCCCGCTGCAGTAGATCAGCTTCGTGCCGTCATACGGTGCCGCCGCCGGATACCCGAACGTGTACATCGACTGGTTGCGCGCCTGGTTGAACGCGATCCCCTGCGCGCCGACGACGTCGGTCAGCTTCTGCCCGTTGAGCGGGTTGACCACGGCCGCGCCGATGTCGTAGTTCATGTCCTCGCTCGCTTCCCACTGCGGAGTGGTCAGCGTGCTCTTCGCGGCCCAGGTGCCATAAGGCGTGTTGCCGTTGTTGTAGCCGGGCGCGAAGGTCCAGTTGGTGTGCCAGGCACCCTGGTACTTCACGCAGTGCCCGGCGGTGATCACGACGCTGCCGTTCGCGCTGGTGACCGCGTCACCGGAGCACGAAGCGTTCCGCCCGCCCATGGTGAAGAACACCCGGCCGGCGGTCTGCCCGACCTTGCCCGCCCCCGTCCACACGCCCCCGCCGTTGGTGACGCTCTGGATGATCGTGCTCTCACCCTTCGCGACATCCTTCGGGGTGAAGGCGGGCGCCTGGACCAGCTGTTCGATCGGCACCGCCGACCGCATCCGCTCGGGCGTCCAGTAGGCCGCCACCGCCTGCGCGTCGACCGCCGCCTCATGGTGGACGGGGCCGGCGTGAGCCGGATTCGCGACCGCCGTCAGCGCCGTCACCGCCAACCCCACGAGCGCCGCCAGGATCCCCGTCCGGGAAGCCGTCCTCTTCATGGCGTACCACCTTTCGCCACCGGTGAATTGCCGTATTACTCGCACTACATTTCGAAAGTATTTGTCCTGCTACCAGGCGTACAAGCGACCGTTCGGCCGCATCCGTGGCGGTGTATGGTCCGTTCGGCCCAGCCGTCGAGTGATCCCGCTTGCCTTACGCGCGGTGAGAGCAGGCCGTGGCGTCGCCTGGTCGCGGAGATCTGCACCAGCAGGATGGTCGACGGTCCGCGGTCGGGGATCCGCACAGGCGGCTCACGGCGCTCGACCGGTCAGAACGCGCAGGGAGTGATGTGCCCGGCTTGGGTCTCGTGAGTGGTTAGGACGGTTAGAACCGTCCTAACCACTCACGAGACCCAACGCTGTCCGGACCTAGACGACCGCGAGCGGCAGCGCCGTCGGGTGCACCGGAGCGGGCAGATCCGAAGCACCGGTGAGGTAGGCGTCCACCGCGCTCGCCACCGAGCGTCCCTCGGCGATCGCCCACACGACCAGCGAGGCACCGCGGTGCGCGTCACCGCAGACGAACACGCCGGGCGAAGAGGTCTGCCAGTCAGAGCCGCACGAGAGCGTGCCGCGCTTGGTCAGCGAGAGCCCGAGCCCGTCCAGCAACGGCATGTGCTCGACGCCCTCGAACCCGATCGCGAGCAGCACGAGGTCGGCGGGCAGTTCCTCGACCTCGTCGTTGACCGGGGTCACCATGCGCTGGCCGGTCTCGGGGTCCTTGACCACGCGGACCTGACGGAGTTCGACGGCGCGCACGTCGCCCTCGTCGTCACCGATGAACCGGGTGACCGCGACGGCGAACTTGCGCTCGCCCGCCTCCTCGTGCGCCGGGTAGGTGCGCAGGATGTACGGCCAGGTGGGCCACGGCGACCGCTCGTCGTCCCTTGTGGACGGTGGCGTCGGGTACTGGTCCAGCTGTGTCACCGAAAGCGCGCCCTGCCGGGTCGCGGTGCCGTAGGAGTCGGCCCCGGTGTCACCGCCGCCGATGATGACGACGTGCTTGCCCGCCGCGTCGATCGGCGACGGGCCGTCGCCCTCGACGTACTTGTTGGCCGGGACCAGATGTTCCATCGCCAGGTGGATCCCGGACAGCTCACGTCCGGGCGTGGTCTTGTCGTCACGGCCGCGCAGCGCGCCCACGGCGAGGACCACCGCGTCGTAGCCTTCCCGCAGTTCCTCGACGGTCAGGTCGACGCCGACCTCGCAGCCGGTGACGAACTTCGTGCCCTCCTTGCGGAGTTGCGCGAGCCGCCGGTCGAGGACCTTCTTCTCCATTTTGAACTCGGGGATGCCGTACCGCAGCAGGCCGCCGAGCCGGTCGTCCCGCTCGTAGACGGTGACTTCGTGGCCGGCGCGGGTCAGCTGCTGCGCGGCGGCGAGCCCGGCGGGGCCGGAGCCGACGACCGCGACCCGCTGCCCTGACGAAACCGCCGAGACCTGCGGCTGTACGTAGCCCGCTTCCCAGGACTGGTCGGCGATCGTCTGCTCGACCCGCTTGATCGCCACCGGGCCGCCGGACAGCGGCGAGACCGACAGGACACAGCCCGCCTCGCACGGCGCGGGGCACAGCTTCCCGGTGAACTCGGGGAAGTTGTTGGTCGCGTGGAGCCGGTCGCTCGCCGCGGCCCAGTCGCCGCGGCGCACCAGGTCGTTCCACTCCGGGATCAGGTTGCCCAGCGGGCAGCCGGAACCACTGGAATGACAGAACGGGATGCCGCAGTCCATGCACCGCGACGCCTGCTTGCGCACCTGTTCGTCGCGCTCGCCGGGTTCCACGTCGGCGTAGACCTCGCCCCAGGTGGCGAGACGTTCCTCTTTGGACTTCTTCTTCGGCTCTTCACGGTCGTACTTCAGGAAACCCGTCGGATCAGCCACGAGCGGCCTCCATGATCGCTTCGTCGACGTCGCGGCCCGCGGCACGCGCCGCCTTCGCCGCGTCAAGGACACGCTGGTAGTCGCGGGGCATCACCTTGGTGAACGCCGCCGAGCGACGCGGCCAGTCGCCGAGCAGCGACGCGGCCACGGCCGAACGTGTGAGGTCGTAGTGCTTCTGCACGGTCTTCTTGAGCCAGGCCAGGTCCTCGGCCGACGGAGTCTGGAGGTTCACCATCTCCTCGTTGACCAGCTCGGGATCGAGGTCGAGCACATAGGCCTCGCCGCCGGACATACCCGCCGCGAGGTTGCGCCCGGTCGGGCCCAGCACCACGGCCTGCCCGCCGGTCATGTACTCGAAGGCGTGATCGCCGACGCCCTCGGCGACGACCACCGCGCCGGAGTTGCGCACGCAGAACCGTTCACCGACCTGGCCGCGCAGGAACATCTCGCCGCCGGTGGCGCCATAGGCGAGCGTGTTCCCGGCGATGGTCTGGCCTTCCGCGGCGAACTTCGCGTCCGGATGCGGGCGCACGATGATCCGCCCGCCCGAGAGGCCCTTGCCGACGTAGTCGTTCGCGTCGCCGACCATGTCGAGCGTGATGCCGCGCGGCAGGAACGCCCCGAGCGACTGCCCGGCGGAACCGGTCAGCAGCACGTGGATCGTGTCCTCGGGCAACCCCTCGCCGCCGTAGCGGCGGGTGATCTCGGAACCGAGCAGCGTGCCGACGGTCCGGTTCACGTTCCGCACCGGCAGTTCCAGCCGAACCGGGTGCGCGTCTTCCAGCGCCGCCTCGGCGAGCTGGATCAGCGTCCGGTCGAGCGCGTGCTCCAGGCCGTGGTCCTGTGTCCGCGTGCGTCGCTTCGCCCCGCCGTACGGGGTGTCGGCCGGCATCTCGAAGATCGGCGCGAGGTCGAGGCCGGAGGCCTTCCAGTGCTCGATCGCCTCGTCGGTGTTCAGCACCTCGGCGTGCCCGATGGCCTCGTCGAGGGTGCGGAAACCGAGTGCCGCCAACGTTTCCCGGACCTCTTCGGCGACGAACCGGAAGTAGTTGACGACGTGGTCGGCCTGGCCGGTGTACCGCTTGCGCAGGTCCGGGCTCTGGGTCGCGACGCCGACCGGGCAGGTGTCGAGGTGGCAGACGCGCATCATGACGCAGCCCTCGACGATGAGCGGCGCCGTCGCGAACCCGTACTCCTCCGCGCCGAGCAGCGCGGCGATGACGACGTCCTTGCCGGTCTTCATCGCGCCGTCGACCTGCACGGTGATCCGGTCGCGCAAACCGTTGAGCAGCAACGTCTGCTGTGTCTCGGCGAGCCCGATCTCCCACGGTGTGCCCGCGTGCTTGAGCGAGTTCATCGGGGAGGCGCCGGTGCCGCCGTCGTGGCCGGAGATCAGCACGACGTCCGCGTGCGCCTTGGACACGCCGGCCGCGACCGTACCGACGCCGAGCGAGGACACCAGCTTCACGTGGATGCGGGCGTTCTCGTTGGCGTTCTTGAGGTCGTGGATCAGCTGGGCGAGATCCTCGATCGAGTAGATGTCGTGGTGCGGCGGCGGCGAGATGAGCCCGACACCCGGTGTGGAGTGCCGCGTGCGCGCGATCCACGGGTAGACCTTGTTCGGCGGCAACTGCCCGCCCTCGCCCGGCTTCGCGCCCTGCGCCATCTTGATCTGGATGTCGTCGGCGTTGACCAGGTACTCGCTCGTGACACCGAACCGTCCGCTGGCGACCTGCTTGATCGCGCTGCGCCGTGCCGGGTCGTAGAGCCGCTCGGGGTCTTCCCCGCCCTCACCGGTGTTGGACCGGCCGCCGATGCGGTTCATCGCGATGGCGAGCGTTTCGTGCGCCTCGGCCGAAATCGAACCGTAGGACATCGCGCCGGTGTTGAAGCGTTTGAAGATCGCCTCGACGGGCTCGACCTCGTCCAGCGGGACGGGCTCGCGAGTGCCCTCGCGGAAGGAGAACAGCCCGCGGAGCGCGCCGCCCTGGCGGTACAGGCGGTGCACCTCGTCGGAGTACTTCCTGTACACCTCTTCCCGGCCGGTCTTCGTCGCGTGCTGCAACAGGAAGACGGTCTCGGGGGTGAACAGGTGCAGTTCGCCCTCACGGCGGTACGCGTACTCGCCGCCGGTCTCGAGTCCACGGTGGACGCGATCGGTCGGGTTGTCCGGGTACGCACGGCGGTGGCGCGTGGCGACCTCCTCGGCGAGCACGCTCAGCCCGACTCCGCCGAGTTTCGACGACGTCCCGGTGAAGTACTCGTCGAGCAGGTCCTGGCTCAACCCGAAGGACTCGAAGACCTGCGCCGCGGTGTACGCGCCGACGGTCGAGATGCCCATCTTCGACATGATCTTCAGGACGCCCTTCACGAGCGCCTTGACGTAGTTGCGGACCGCCGTGACGGGCTCGATGCCGGTGACCGCACCGGTCGAGATCATGTCCTCGATGGTCTCGAAGGCTAGGTACGGGTTCACCGCCGCGGCGCCGTAGCCGAGCAGCAGCGCGATGTGGTGGACCTCGCGGGCGTCGCCGGTCTCGACGACCAGCGCGACGCGGAGCCGCTCCTTGGTGCGCACCAGATGGTGGTGCACCGCGGACACCAGCAGCAGCGACGGGATCGGCGCCATGCGGTGGTCGGAGTCGCGATCGGACAGCACGAGCGTGCGCGCGCCCGCCGCGATCGCCTCGGAGGCCTCACGCCGGACCCGCTCGATCGCGGACGCCAGCGCTTCGGCGCCACCGTCCACTTCGTACAGTCCGGAAAGGACACTGCACGCGAAGCCGGGAAGGTCTCCGTCGTCGTTGATGTGGATCAGCTTGGCGAGTTCGTCGTTGTCGATCACCGGATACGGCAGCTGCACGTGGCGGCAGGAGGCCGGGCCGGGGGCGAGCAGGTTCCGCTCGGGTCCCATGATCCGGCTCATCGACGTGACGAGCTCTTCGCGGATCGCGTCCAGCGGCGGGTTGGTGACCTGCGCGAAGTTCTGCTTGAAGTAGTCGTAGAGCAGCCGGGAACGCTGCGACAGCACCGCGGGCGGGGTGTCGGAACCCATCGAGCCGATCGGCTCTGCCGCCTTGACCGCCATCGGCGCGAGGAGGATCTTCAGCTCTTCTTCGGTGTAGCCGAAGGAAAGCTGGCGCCGCAGCACGGAATCGTGGCTCTGCACGATGTGGTCGCGGTCGGGAAGGTCCGCGATCTGCAGGAGACCGGCGTGCAGCCAGCCCTCGTACGGGAGTTCCTTGGCCAGCGCCGACTTGACCTCTTCGTCGTCGACGATCCGGCCCGCTTCGGTGTCCACCAGGAACATGCGGCCGGGCTTGAGGCGGCCCTTCGCCACGACGTCCGCGGGGGCGACGTCGAGGACGCCCGCTTCACTGGCCAGCACGACACGGTCGTCCGCGGTACGCCACCAGCGGGCGGGACGCAGACCATTGCGGTCCAGCACCGCGCCGACGAGCGTGCCGTCGGTGAAGGTGACACAGGCCGGGCCGTCCCACGGCTCCATGAGGCTGGCATGGAACCGGTAGAACGCACGACGCTGTGCGTCCATCCCGGCGTGGTTCTCCCACGCTTCGGGGATCATCATCAGCACCGCGTGCGGCAGCGACCGCCCGCCGAGGTGCAGCAGCTCCAGCACCTCGTCGAAGGAAGCGGAGTCCGACGCATCGGCCGAGCAGATCGGGTACAGCCGGGTCAGGTCGCCGGGGATGAGGTCCGATTCGAGCAGCGCCTCACGGGCGCGCATGCGGTTGCGGTTGCCCCGGATGGTGTTGATCTCGCCGTTGTGCGCGACGAACCGGAACGGATGCGCCAGCGGCCACGACGGGAAGGTGTTGGTGGAGAACCGGGAGTGCACGAGCGCGATGGCGCTGGTGAGCCGGGTGTCGGTCAGGTCGGCGAAGAAGAGCGGGAGCTGCTCGGGGGTCAGCATTCCCTTGTAGACGATGGTCCGCGAGGACAGCGACGGGAAGTAGGTGCCGCAGCCCGCGATCACGCTCTCGTTCTCGACGCGCTTGCGCAAGCAGAAGGCCAGGCGGTCCAATTCGAGCCCGGCGGGACATCGCCCGTCGGTCTCGGCGCCCGCGACGAACAGCATCGCGAAATGCGGCATCACCGAACGCGCCGTCGGGCCGATGTCGGCGCGATCGGCGTCGACCGGGACCTCACGCCAGCCGAGGACGTCCAGGCCCTCTTCGCCGGCGATCCGCTCGATCAGGGCGATGGCCGTGTTCCGCTCCTCGACGTCCGAGGGCAGGAAACCGATACCGGTCGCGTAGGTCTGGTGGCCGTCGGCGTCCGCCTCGGGCAGAGTGAAGTCCACTTCCGCACGCAGCAGCTCGTCGGGGAGCTGCAGCAGGATGCCCGCGCCGTCACCGCTGGTCGGCTCCGCGCCGGCGGCACCGCGATGGTCGAGGTTCGTCAGCGCGGCCAGGCCGTCGGTGACGATGCCGTGCGAGCGCCGCCCGCGGACGTCGGCCACCATGGCCACACCGCAGGAGTCCTGTTCGGATTCGGGATCGTAAAGACCCTGTTTGCCTGGAATGGCGGAGAAGATCATGAAGGGACCTCCTTCGTCGTCTGTGCTCAGCGACCGGACGGGCCGGCCGGGGGAATGCGCACGGGACGACGATGGCCCGTTCGTTAGCGCGACTTTAACACCTGTGAAACACGTCGGCATCAGTTCGGAGGGCGCGAAAGCCCGCCGATGGGTAACGATCTGGATGCCCGGAACGACTTAGTTCCTGATGGGGTCGCGGTAGTTCGTTCCGCTAAGTATATGTCCTGTTCCGGGACGTCACGAGACACGGCAAGGCGACTCTAGTCACTCCGGGCCCGCTTCACATCCTGGGGCCCACAAGTAGAACGTGTTACAGTTCCGTGCATGATCCTGGACCGTTTCCGGCTCACCGACAAGGTCGCCGTGGTCACCGGCGCCGGACGCGGGATCGGCGCGGCGACGGCCGTGGCGCTCGCCGAGGCCGGCGCCGACGTGGTGATCTCATCCCGCACCGAAACCCAGCTCACCGAGGTGGCGGCCCAGGTCGCCGCCACCGGCAGGCGCGCCCACGTGGTCCCCGCCGATCTGAGCGACCCGGCCGCCGCGGGCGAGCTGGCGCGGATCGCGAAGGCGGAGTTCGGGCGGCTGGACCTGGTGGTCAACAACGTCGGCGGCACCTATCCCCGGCCGCTGCTGGAAACCACCGCCGACTTCCTCGAAGAAGCCTTTCGCTTCAACGTCTCCACCGCGCACGCGCTGACCGTCGCGGCGGCACCGTCCTTACTGGAGTCTGGCGGGTCGGTCGTCAACATCTCGTCGGTCATGGGCCGCGTCACCGGGCGGGGTTTCGCCGCTTACGGGACTGCGAAGGCCGCGCTGGCGCACTACACCCGGCTCGCGGCGGCCGACCTCGCGCCGAAGGTGCGGGTGAACGCGATCTCGGTCGGCTCCGTGGCGACGTCCGCGCTCGAAGTGGTGGTGGGCAACGACGAGCTGCGCGGCCGCATGGAGGCCGCCACTCCCCTGCGCCGGATCGGCGAGGCCGAGGACATCGCGGCCACCGTCGTGTTCCTCGCGTCGGGCGCGGGCCGGTACGTCACCGGCAAGATCATCGAAGTCGACGGTGGACTGCAGGCCCCGAATCTCGAACTGGGCCTGCCCGATCTGTAGGAGGCGAACGCCGTGCGCGTGGTCCAGTGGAGTACCGGGAACGTCGGCCGCCACGCGCTGGCCGGGATAACCGCGCGCCCCGACCTCGAACTCGCCGGGGTGTGGGTCTCGAGCGAGGCCAAGTCGGGCGTGGACGCCGGGGAGTTGGCCGGGCTGGGGCGACCGCTCGGGGTGTCCGCGACGACCGACGCGGACGCGCTCATCGCGTTGCAGCCGGATTGCGTGCTCTACACGGCGATGGCCGACGACCGGCTGCCCGAAGCCGTCGAGGACCTGAAACGCTTCCTGCGCGCGGGGATCAACGTGGTGTCCAGCAGCCCGGTGTTCCTCCAGTACCCCGAAGGTGTCGTCCCGCCTGAGATGATCGAGCCGATCCGGGAGGCGGCTCGCGAAGGCGGCGCTTCGCTGTGGGTCAACGGTGTCGACCCCGGCTTCGCCAACGACTGGCTGCCGCTGGTGCTCACCGGCGTGTGCGAACGGATCGACGAGGTGCGCTGCCTGGAGATCCTCGATTACTCCACGTACGACAACGGCAAGGTCCTGTTCGACATCATGGGCTTCGGCCGGGAGATGGACGACCTGCCGCTGTTGCTGCAGCCCGGTGTGCTGTCGCTGGCCTGGGGCAGCGTCGTGCGGCAGCTCGCGGCCGGCCTGGCCGTCGAACTCGATGCCGTCGAGGAGGTTTACGAACGGCTTTCGGCGCCTGAGACGTTCGAGATCGCCTCGGGAACGATCAAAGAGGGCACGGCGGCGGCGCTGCGGTTCGAGGTGCGCGGCATGCGCGGCGGACGGGCGGTGTGCGTGCTGGAGCACATCACGCGCCTGCGGGGCGACCTCGGCCCGGACTGGCCGCAGCCGACCGGGCAGGGCTGCTACCGCGTCAAGGTGACCGGGGAGCCCGACTACGAGCTGGATCTGCGCCTCGTCGGGACCGACGGCGACCACAACACGGCCGGGCTGAAGGCGACCGCGATGCGGCTGGTGAACGCGATCCCGGCGGTGGTGGCGGCTCCGCCGGGGCTGCTGACGGCGCTGGACCTGCCTTTGGTGACGGGGCGGGGTCTGGTCGCTCCCTGAAGTGCCGGGCGCCGGGGTCGGGTCGAGCGTGCTCCAGCGGCGAACACGCGTGACTGGAGACCGGACACGCGTGACTGAAGCCGGAACTCACGTGACTGGACGCCGCACTCGGATGTTCCGTGCCTGATCACGCGAGTTCCGTCTCTGATCACGCGAGATCCGTGCCTGTGCACGAGCGGAGGGGGAAGCGGAGCGCTACTTTTCGGAGTCTGGCTTCGGGTCCTCGGTCGCCTTGTCCGCGGCCGAGTCCCGGACGGTGTCCGGAGCCGCGGCGACCTCCGCGTGAGTCTCGCCCGCGGACTCAGCGGACTCGGCAGGCTCGGCGGATGAGGCGTCGTCTTCCCGCGGCACGTCCTTGCTCCACAGCGTTTCCGGCGCTTCCCGCGGCCCCCGCTTGGCGGCCAGGACGAAGTAGGCGATCGCGGCGGCGAACAACAGGATCGAGGTCCACACGTTGACCCGGAGGCCGAGGATGTGGTTCGCGGTGTCGGTCCGCATCAACTCGATCCAGAACCGGCCCGCGGTGTACCCGGCGACGTACAGCGCGAACACGCGGCCGTGGCCGAGGCGGAACTTCTTGTCCGCCCAGATGACCAGCAACGCGACACCGAGGTTCCAGATCAGCTCGTAGAGGAACGTCGGGTGCACCGGGCTGTCCGGCAGCGGGACGTGCCCGATCGCGACGCCGTTCAGGAAGTCGTCCGGGTTGGTCGGGTTGTAGCGCTGGTAGATCTCCAGCCCCCACGGCAGGTCGGTGTGCGCGCCGTAGAGCTCCTGGTTGAAGTAGTTGCCGAGCCGCCCGATCGCCTGCGCGATCACGATCCCCGGCGCGAGCGCGTCCGCCATCGCGGGCAGCGGGATCCCCCTGCGGCGGCAGGCGATCAGCGCGCCGACGGCGCCGAGCGCGATGGCGCCCCAGATCCCGAGGCCGCCGTCCCAGATCTTCAGCGCGTTGAGCGGATTCTTGCCCTCGCCGAAGTACAGCTGATTGTCGGTGATGACGTGGTACAACCGCCCGCCGACCAGGCCGAACGGCACCGCGAAGACGGCGACGTCGATGACGGTGCCCTTCGTGCCGCCGCGGTTCACCCAGCGCCGCTCGCCCAGCCAGATCGCCACGATGATGCCGGCGATGATGCAGAGCGCGTAGGCGCGGATCGGGACCGGCCCGATATGCCAGACGCCCTGGTCGGGACTGGGGATGGTCGCGAGGAACGCTGCCGAGGCGGTATTCACGTCGGCCACCGTAGCGCTTCATCCACTTCTGGGGGCCGTCAGCCCTCGACGGCGGCCAAATAGCCCGCGATCAGCGCGGACGCGACGTGCCCGACGGCGGTGTCGGGCGGCAGGAACAGTTCGTCGTGCAGGCTCGGCGCGCCCGCGGTGTCGCCGAGGCCGACGAACATCATCAGCCCGCGCGCCATCCCGCAGTAGTGCGCGAAGTCGTCGGCGCCGAACGACCGGAAATCGGTGTCCACGCCCGCCCCCGCCCGCACGAGCCGCCGGTGCGCGCGCTGGGTGAGCCCGGCGTCGTTGTGCAGCACCGGTTCACACGGGCTGATCTCCAGTTGCGCCCGGCAGCCGTGCGCCTTCGCGGTGCCGTGGACGACCTCGGCGAGCCCCTCCAGCGCGAGATCACGGTCCTCGGCGCGCATCAGCCGCAGCGAGCCGGACAGGCGGGCCTCGTTCGGCACGACGTTCGCCGTCGTCCCGGCTTCGATCCGGCCGACCGAGCAGACCGCGCCGAACACCGGGTCGACCCGGCGGCTCGCGAGCTGCTGCAGGCTCACCACGATCTGGCTGAGCGCGAGGATCGGATCCCGCAACAGATGCGGGTAGCCGGCGTGCCCGCCCTGACCGCGGACGACGACGTCGAACTCGTCGGTGGAGGCGTTGACCGGTCCCGGCACCGCCGACACCACGCCCGCCGCGAGCCGGGGCTGGACGTGCGCGCCGATGACCGCCTCGACCCCGTACTCGGCGAGCACGCCGGACTCGACGATGTCCAGCGCGCCGGACGGCGACGTCTCCTCACGCGGCTGCAAGAGCGCGAGGAGCGGCCGCGGCACCCCGACGACGGCCGCCGCGCGGCAGGTGGCGACGAGCGCGGCCATGTGCACGTCGTGCCCGCACGCGTGCATCAGCGGCGTCTCCGAAGCCCACGGCACCCCGGTGCGCTCGGTGACCGGCAGCGCGTCCAGTTCGGTGCGCAGCGCCACCGCCGGTCCCGGCCCGGTGCCGGGGAGCAGCACGGCGCGCCCGGTCTTGGCGACCCGGACCCCTTCGTCCGCGCCCAGCGCCTCGACGACGACCCGCGCGGTGTCCTCCTCGTCCCCCGACGCGCGGGGATCGGCGTGCACCCGGTGCCGCAGTTCGATCGCGAACGGCAGCTCCGCCTCGACGGCGGCCTCCCACCGGTCCTGCAGTTCGTCCAGTTCCGTCATGTCCCCTCCAGCCCGTACACCCGTTCGGCGTTGCGGTGCCCCACCAGCGCCGCTATCCGATGCGCGTCCACTTCGGACAGTACGTCCGAGGTGAGCCCCGCGTACAGGAAATCCGACAGTCCCTGCCGGAACAGCGCGGTGCCGAGGTGGTACAGCTCCGCCAGCCCGAACGCGTCCGTGGAGAACAGCAGCTTCCCGAACGGCACGATCTCCATTGTCTCCGCGATGATCGCGGGCGCACGATGACCGGCGTTGTGCGTCGCGAGTCCCACGTCGATGAACACATGCTCGAAGACCTGCGCCAGATACGCGGCGTTCCGGTGGAAGGGATAGTTGTGCAGCAGCATGATCGGCACTCCGTGTGACCGGGTGGCCCGCAGCAGCCCGGTGAGCAGCAGTGGATCGCAGCGGTGCAGGTCGACGTCGGAATCGCCGAAGCCGACGTGGAACTGGATCGGCAGGGCCAGGTCGATCCCGGTCCAGATCAGGAACCGGTGCAGCACCTGGTCCGCGAGCCGGACCGGTTCGCCCGCCTCGATCCGCGCCAGCCAGCGGCCCGCCGCTTCGGTGACTTCGGCGTCCGTCGGCCGCTCCCCCGCCAGGTCGAGGCCGACCCGGTAGGCGGCGATCGACTTGAAGCCGACCGCCGTCGTGGCGCGTTTCGCCAGTTCCCCGGCGAAGGCCGAGGCGAATCCGGCCGCGGTGGTCGATCCGATCACCGCTTCGGCGACCTGTTCGAGCCGGACGATGTCCCGCGCTCGGGCGCCGGACAAAGCCGCGAACTGCCCGGTCGTGGTCAGCGTGTCCGGCAGGAAGCCTCCGTCGAGCAGGAACTCGGTCGTGCCGGTGGCGCGGAGGAACCGCGCGTTGACCTCGGTGGCTCCCAGTTCGGCGCGACGGGCCAGATAGACCTCGGCCGGGACGTGCGGCGGCAGGTCGAGCATCGGCGCGCAGCGGGCACGGACCGCGAGCCCGATCAGGGAGTCGAACAAGGTCGTGCCCAGTGACGAGACGGTGTCGGCCTCGGTGAGCATCTGCTCGAACTCGATCCGGCCGAGGTCGCCGGTGACGACGCCGTGGCAGTGGTGATCCACCAGCCGCATCCGGGCCACGAACGGCAGGATCGGGGTTCCCGGCATGAGCGCGTCCCTTCTCGTGATCGACGAGTGCGGCCTCACCCTATGGCCGGATCCGGGCGTGGCAAGGTGCCTCGGAAGAGGCCAGGATGAGGAACCATGGTGAACCGGGAAGCACTGACCGCCCGCGCGACCGCCCTCACCGGGGAGCTCCGGTCACGGGGTGTCGAACTCGTGGCGCTGACCTTCGTGGACAACGCCGGGATCGCGCGGGTGAAGGCGGTCCCGCTGCGGAAACTGCCGTCGGCGGCCGCGTGGGGTGTCGGTGCTTCGAAATCCTTCGACTTCTTCGGCTCCGATGACGCCATCACCGATGGCGAGCATTCCCTCGGGCCGGTCGGTGACCTGCGGCTGCATCCGGACCTCGACGCACTGACCGTGCTCGCCGGGCAGCCCGGCTGGGCCTGGGCGCCGGTGACGAAACTCGACCAGGAGGGCGAGCCGCATCCGCAGGATCCGCGCGCCCTGCTGGCGAAGGCGGTGGACCGGCTCGCCGCCCGCGGTCACCGGGCGCGGATGAGCTTCGAAATCGAATGGGTGATCACCGGCGCCGACGCCCCGGACGATGCGACGTCGGCCACCGCGGGCCCGGCATACGGCTACGCGAGGCTTTCCGAGCGCGCGGACTATCTCCGCGCCCTGGTGTCCACTTTGGACCAGCAGGGGGCCGGGGTGGAGCAGATCCACCCCGAGTACGCCGACGGCCAGTTCGAACTGTCCGTCGCCGCGGCCGATCCGGTGCGCGCGGCCGACGTCGCCGTGCTGACGAAGGAAACGATCCGCGCGCTCAGCCACCGGCACGGGCTCAAGGCGTCCTTCACCCCGAAGTTCGCACCGGCAGGCGTCGGCAACGGCGGACACGTGCATCTGAGCGTCTGGGACGGCGCACGGAACCTTTTCTCCGGCGGGGAAAGGACTTTCGGGCTGACGCCGGTCGCGGAGTCGTTCAGCGCGGGCATCCTGAAGCGGCTGCCCGCGCTGCTCGCGATCGGGGCGCCGTCGGTCGTCAGCTATCTGCGGCTGGAGCCGCACCACTGGGCGGGGGTGTACACCGCGTGGGGGCTGGAGAACCGGGAGACGCCACTGCGGCTGGTGCGCGGTGTCGCCGGGAATCGTGACTCGGCGGCGAACCTCGAGGTCAAATGCTTCGACCTGACCGCGAATCCGTACCTGCTGGCGGCCGCCCTGCTGCTCGCCGGGATGGCCGGCGTCGACGAGGAGGCGTCACTGCCGGAGCCGGTGGACGTCGACCCCGGGACCTTGACCGACGAGGTGCGTGCCGCCCGCGGGATCGAGCGGCTGCCGAGGACGCTGGCGGACTCCGTCGTCGCGTTCGAAGCGGACAAGGACCTGGTGGCCGCGTTCGGCGCGCCGCTGGCGACGACGATCGTGGACGTGCGGCGGGCGGAGATCGAGCGGTTCGCGCACGCGAGCCCGGAGGAGATCACCGAAGCGCAGCGGTGGCGGCACTGACGCGTGGGCTGAAGGGAACTTTCCCCGCATCAGACGCGACGAAAGGGCCCTTCGCCGCATGCGATGCGGCGAAGGGCCCCTTCAGCCCACGTCAGATCAGGCGGGAGCGACGGTCTTCCGCACCCCCGCGGCCAGTTCGGCCGACAGCTCGCGGACCGCGTCGACGCCGCTCGCGGCGGCCGTCACCAGCGCCGAGCCGACGATGACGCCGTCCGCGAAAGAGGCGACCTGCGCCGCCTGCTCGCCGGACCGGACGCCGATGCCGACGCCGATCGGCAGCTCCGTGTGCGCGCGAGTCCGCTCGACCAGATCCTCGGCGTGCACGCCGACCTGGTCACGAGCTCCTGTCACGCCCATCACGGCGGTGGCGTACACGAAACCCGAAGCGGCCGCGACGGTCTTCGCGATCCGCTCCTCCGAGGAGGATGGCGCGACCAGGAAGATCCGGTCCAGACCATGCTGTTCGGAGGCGGCCATCCACTCGTCGGCCTCGTCCGGGATCAGGTCGGGGGTGATCATGCCGAGCCCGCCCGCGGCGGCGAGGTCCCGCGCGAAGCGGTCGACACCGTAGCGGTGCACCGGGTTCCAGTACGTCATCACGACGGCCTTGCCGCCACGCGCCGACACCGACTCGACGACCTCGAACAGGTTCTTGAGCTTGAAGCCGCCGGACAGCGCGCTCACCGAAGCGGCCTGGATGGTCGGACCGTCCATGACCGGGTCCGAGTAGGGCACGCCCACCTCGACCAGGTCGGCGCCGCCGTCGACCACCGCGGCCAGCAGGTCCTTGGACCCGTCGACCGTCGGGAAGCCCGCCGGGAGGTAACCGATCAGCGCTCCGCGTCCCTCGGCGCGGGTCTTCGCGAAGATCTCGTCCACCGCGCTCATGCGTTCTCCACCAGGCCGAAGTACTTCGCGGCGGTGTCCATGTCCTTGTCGCCACGACCGGACAGGTTCACGATGATCAGCCCCTCGGGACCGAGTTCGCGGCCGAGCACCAGCGCGCCGGCCAGCGCGTGCGCCGACTCGATCGCCGGGATGATGCCCTCGGTGCGCGAAAGCAGCTTGAACGCGTCCATCGCTTCGGCGTCGGTCACCGGCCGGTACTCGGCGCGGCCGCTGTCCTTGAGCCACGAGTGCTCCGGGCCGACGCCCGGGTAGTCGAGGCCCGCCGAGATCGAATGCGATTCGACGGTCTGGCCGTCCTCGTCCTGCAGCAGGTACGTCATCGCGCCGTGCAGGTTGCCCGGGGTGCCCTTGGTCAGCGTGGCACCGTGGCGGTTGCCCTCGATGCCCTCGCCGCCCGGCTCGAGACCGACCAGGCGGACTTCCGGATCGTCGATGAAGCCGTGGAAGATCCCGATCGCGTTGGATCCGCCGCCGACGCAGGCCGCGACGGCGTCCGGCAGTCGTCCGGCCTGCTCCAGGATCTGGGCGCGGGCCTCCTCGCCGATGATCTTGTGGAAGTTCCGCACCATCATCGGGAACGGGTACGGGCCCGCCGCGGTGCCGAACAGGTAGTGCGTGGTTTCGGCGTTGGTGACCCAGTCGCGCAGCGCCTCGTTGATCGCGTCCTTGAGCGTGCGCGAACCGGTCTTCACCGGCACGACTTCGGCGCCGAGCAGCTTCATGCGGGCGACGTTCAGCGCCTGCCGCTCGGTGTCGACCTCGCCCATGTAGACGATGCATTCCAGGTCCAGCAGCGCGCAGGCGGTGGCGGTGGCCACGCCGTGCTGCCCGGCCCCGGTCTCGGCGATGACCCGCTTCTTGCCCATCCGCTTGGTGAGCAGTGCCTGGCCGAGCACGTTGTTGATCTTGTGCGAACCGGTGTGGTTCAGATCCTCGCGCTTGAGGAAGATCCGGGCGCCGCCCGCGTGCTCACCGAAGCGCTTGGCCTCCGTGAGCAGTGACGGACGGCCCGCGTACTCACGCAGCAGGCGCCGGAACTCGTTGACGAAGTCCGGGTCGGTCCTCGCCTTGTCGTATTCCGCCGCGACCTCGTCGACGACGCCGATCAGGGCCTCGGGCATGAACCGGCCGCCGTACGGGCCGTAGTAGCCCCGGCCGTCCGGGTCGTGCTCGCCGTGCGGTGTTTCGGTGTACTCGACGCTCATCGGGACGGCCTCGGGCACGCGGGGTGCGAACCGGCGGTGACCAGCTTGACCAGCGCGCCCTTCGGGTCGCCCGAAGCGACGAGCCCTTCGCCCACGAGGACGGCGTCGGCGCCGTGACCCGCGTACGACATCAGGTCGCCGGGACCGCGGACACCGGACTCGGCGATCTTGAAGACGTCCATCGGCAGGCCGGGGGCCAGCCGCGAGAAGACGTCCCGGTCGACCTCGAGGGTGTGCAGGTTGCGGGCGTTGACGCCGATCACCTTCGCGCCGGCTTCGAGGGCCTTGTCGGCCTCTTCGGCGTTGTGGATCTCGACCAGCGCGGTCATCCCGAGGGATTCGACCCGGTCCAGCAACGCGATCAGGGCGTTCTGCTCCAGCGCCGCCACGATCAGCAGGACCATGTCCGCGCCGTGCAGCCTCGCCTCGTGGACCTGGTACGGGCTGACGATGAAGTCCTTGCGCAGCACCGGGATGTCGACCGCCGCGCGGACCGCGTCGAGGTCGGCGAGCGAACCGCCGAACCGCCGCTGCTCGGTCAGCACGCTGATCACCCTGGCGCCGCCGTCGGCGTAGTCCTTCGCCAGCGCGGCCGGATCCGGGATCTCGGCCAGATCGCCCTTGGAGGGGCTGCGCCGCTTCACCTCGGCGATGACGCCGATACCGGACTCACGCAGAGCCGCGAGCACGTCTCGAGGGGGCGCGACCTGGGTCGCGCGCTTCTTCAGTTCGTCGAACGGCAGAGCCGCCTCGCGCTCGGCGAGATCGGCGCGGACGCCGGCGACGATGTCTTCGAGCACGCTCACCGGAGTCCCTCACCGGCCGTCGTACTCACGGATTCCTTCGCAAGGTCGCTCACAAAAACCTTCCCCTTCCCGCCGAAACGATGCTAACCCCCGCACGGATCCGGCCTGGTTCCGGGTATGTCCGTTACTCCGAATGCCAACCGTGTCATCTTTGCCGCGAAAGATCCCCGAAACCCGCGAATTCCGTTGTCGTCACCGGGTGGCGGTGGGATCTTCGCCTTCGGAAAGCGCCTCCCACAGCTCGGTCTCCGGATCCTTCGCGGCCTTCTTCTTCGCCGCCGGCGCCGAGTACTTCGCGCCGAGGCGCGGCATCCGGCCCGCGCCCTTGATGGCTGCCAACCCACCCGCGGTCACGAGAATTCCCCCGAGGATGGCGAGGCCGCGGGCTCCCAGCATCTGGGCGATGGGCAAGCCGTCGGCGAATCCGCCGAGCGAGCCGCCCGCCACGCCGATCCACACCGCGGCGAGACCGGCCACGGCGAGTACCACCCCGAGCACCCGGCGTGGCCAGCCGCCGGTGGCGATCAGCCCCGCCGTGCCGGCGAGCGCCAGCAACGCGAGGGGAACCAACGCGACCGCACGCTGTGAACCGGTTTCCGTGTACAGCACGGTGCCGCGCACGCCGCCGTCGCGGAACTCCGCGAACCACACCAGCTGCGAGGAGCCCCACAGCGCGACCGCACCCAGCAACAGGCCCCCCACCGCGATCCACAGTGGACGCTTGGCCTTCTTCGCCGAGGGGGCGGCGCCTTCCGGGGCCTCAGACATGAGCGCTGTCACCCGCCGGGTCGAGTTCGTCCGCCGCGATCATCGTCTGCGCCGCCGCGACGGCGGACAGCACGGTGCGGGCCTTGTTGAGCGACTCGTTGTCCTCGTAGTCGGCCACCGAGTCCGCGACGACTCCCCCGCCCGCCTGGACGTACGCGACGCCGTCCTTCATCAGCGCGGTGCGGATCGCGATCGCCGTGTCGGCGTCCCCGGCGAAGTCGAGATAGCCGACAACGCCGCCGTAGAGCGCCCTTCGGGTCGGCTCCAGCTCCTCGATCAACTGCATCGCGCGGACCTTCGGCGCACCCGAGAGCGTCCCGGCCGGGAAACACGCGGCGACAGCGTCGAAGGCCGTCTTGTCGTCGAGGAGTTCGCCGGTGACCGTGGAGACGATGTGCATGACGTGGCTGTAGCGCTCGACGTCGAAGAAGTCGACGACGCGCACGGTGCCGGGCTTGCAGACCTTGCCGAGGTCGTTGCGGCCGAGGTCGACGAGCATCAGGTGCTCGGCACGCTCCTTCTCGTCCGCGAGCAGGTCCTTGGCCAGCTGCGCGTCCTCTTCCGGATCGGCGCCGCGCCAGCGGGTGCCCGCGATCGGATGCGTGGTCGCGCGGCCGTCCCGCACGGTGACCAGCGACTCCGGGCTGGACCCGACGATGTCGAAGCCGTCCAGGCGCAGCAGGTACATGTACGGGCTCGGATTGGAGGTGCGCAGCACGCGATAGACGTCCAGCGCGTCGGCCTGAGTCTCGATCTCGAATCGTTGCGACGGCACGATCTGGAACGCTTCGCCCGCCTTGATCGCCTCGACGGCCTTCTCGACGGCCGCGTGGAAGTCCGGCTTGGAGCGGCGGCGGGTGAATTCGGGCGCCGGACGGTCGAAGACGGCCGCCGTGGCCGGGGCCGCGACGTGCAGCTGCTTGGTCATCGCGTTCAGGCGCGCGACGGCGTCGTCGTACGCGGCGTCGACACGCTCGGCCGAGTCGTCCCAGTTGACCGCGTTGGCGATCAGCGTGACGGTGCCCTCGTGGTGGTCGAAGGCGGCCAGGTCGGTCGCCAGGAGCATGGTGAGCTCGGGGATGTCGAGGTCACGCTCGGCGAGTTCGGGGAGCCGCTCGAGCCAGCGGACGGCGTCGTAGCCGATGTAGCCGACCATGCCGCCGGTGAGCGGTGGCATGCCGGGCAGCTGCTCGGTGTGGAGCGCGGCGACGGTCTCGCGCAGCACGGTGAGCGGGTCGCCTTCGGTCGGCAGGCCGACCGGCGGGGTGCCGGTCCACACGGCCTCGCCGTCACGCACGGTCAACGCGGCGGGGCTGTCGACGCCGATGAACGACCATCGGCTCCAGGAAGCGCCGTTCTCCGCCGATTCGAACAGGAACGTCCCCGGCCGGTCGGCGGCGAGCTTGCGGTAGACCCCGATGGGGGTCTCACCGTCGGCGAGCACACGACGGACAACGGGGATGACGCGACGGCCCTCGGCGAGCGCGCGGAACTCGTCGCGCGAAGGGCTGACCGAGCCGAGCCCCGACGGGCTGGCGTTTGCGGCGCTGACCATGTCGCTCATTGTGCTGCAACGGCCGGACGGGCGGGGACGGGGGATGAATTCAAAGGTTGTTGAATTTCGGGCCGCGTCCGTTCATGATGACGCCATGGCTGGTGAAGACACTACCGCGCGGCGCCGGGGACGGCGGCCAGGCGGACAGGACACCCGCACCGCTCTGATCGAAGCGGCACGCGCCGTGTTCGGCGAGAGCGGCTTCGACGGCGCGACGGTGCGCGCGATCGCGACGCGTGCCGGGGTCGACGCGGCGATGGTCAACCATTGGTTCGGCAGCAAGGAAGGGCTGTTCGCCCAAGCCGTGCTGAAACTGCCGTTCGAACCGCACGAACTCCTCGCCGAACTGACCGACGGCCCCGACGACGAGTTCGGCGAGCGGATCGTGCGAACCTTCCTGACCCGGTGGGACGGCGCGGGCGGCCACGTGTTCCAGGCACTCGTCCGCAGTGTCGCCGGGCACGAGCAGGCGGCCCAGGTCCTGCGTAGCTTCTTCCAGAGCTTCTTCACCAAGGTGATCGGCGGCATCGGCTCGGACCGGGTCGAACTGCGGACCTCGCTGTGCGCCTCCCAGCTCGTCGGGATGGGGATGGTCCGGTACGTCGCCCAATTCGAACCGATGGCTTCGAGCGAGATCGAGCCGCTGGTGACCGCGATCGCGCCGACCGTGCAGCGTTATCTGACCGGCGACATCGACTGACTCGCTGTCGTGAGTGATAAGGGTTGTTATTGAGGGGTAGGGCAAAGATGGCGTGTTGTGTGCCGGGGCCGGCTGATCGCGATCTCACCGTCCACAAGGGACACCAAACTCCCCCACATGTCCGCTTTGCCTGTTTCTTGCGGGGGTCGTGAGTGGCAATGATCGCTCTAACCCTCTTTACCACTCACGACCCCCGCGAGAATCGGACATAATGACATCAATCGGGCGCGCAATGGGCGCGAGGTGTCCCTCGTGGACACTTTGCGCCGGGATCATCCCCGCGAGTCAGTCCGAATCCTGCTGTCCGGACGGCCATCTCATCGCGAGCCGGTGAGGACGGCCTGTGTGGCAGGGGTTCGATCACGCCATGTTTGCCTTACCCCTCAATGGAACGACCCAAATCACTCACGACTCGTTGCGTCAGAGGCCGGTGTGCCCGCGGAGGCTGGTGATGTCCGCCTCCCGCAACTCCGCTCTCCTGAAAGGGACCCTCCCCTTACGCGGCGAAGGACACTTTCCCCACATCGCATGCGGCGAAAGCGTCCTTCAGCCCCACCACAACGATCCTCATCCACCCGCGAGCGGGCGCACCAGCGCCCATCTCGAGTTCCAACCGTCCTCACCACTCACGGGGCGTCAGCCCGCCAGCAACACCGCGATCAGCGCCAGCGTGCCAGGGACCACCTGCACGAAGAAGATCTTCTTGCTCGCCGTCGCCGTCCCGTAGAGCCCGGCCACGATCACGCAGGCGAGGCCGAAGATCTTGAACTGCCAAGCGGTGCCGCCGGTCGCGATCAGGCCCCAGATCAGCGCGGCGGCGAGGAAACCGTTGTACAGCCCCTGATTCGCCGCGAGCGCGGAGCTCTCCTTCGCGAACTCCTCGGTGGTGCCGAAGGAGGCGCGGGCGCGCGGGGTCGTCCACAGGAACATCTCGAGCACGACGATGTACAGGTGGATCAGGGCGACGATGCCGACCAGCACGTTGGCGACGACATTCACGGGTTCTCGCTCTCGTCGGCCAGCAGCAGCCGTTCGTCGGTGTCGAAACAGGTGTGCGTGCCGGTGTGACAGGCCGGGCCGGTCTGGTCGACGCGCAGCAGGACGGTATCGCCGTCGCAGTCGATCCGCACCTCGCGCACGTGCTGGACATGGCCGGAGGTCTCGCCCTTGACCCACAGTTCCTTGCGGCTGCGCGAGTAGTAGGTGCCGCGCCGCGTCGTGAGGGTGCGTTCGAGGGCCTCGTCGTCCATCCACGCCATCATCAGGACGTCCGATGTGGAGTGTTCGACGACGACGGCGGCGATCAGCCCGTCGGCGTTGCGCTTCAAGCGATCCGCCCACGCGGGGTCAAGCGTCATTCGTGGCTCCGAGAAGGTGTCGTTTCACCGGCATCGAGTTGAGCAGGACCGCCGTGTAGATATATCCGGCGAAGAGGAGCCCGGAGACGATCTTCACCCAGAAGAGTTCCGCCGCCAGCATGGACAGCGCGTGCAGCAACGCGAACAGGAAGCTGACGCCGAACCCGGCGAACCGCGCGGACGACATCCTCAAGACCAGTCCCGCCACGACGAGACCGCCGAGGACCAGCGACGTCCCCGGCAGCAGGAACGTCCGCGCCGAGGCGTACGGCGCGAACATGAGGACCCCGGCCATCGCGACATAGGCGAGGGCGAGCCCGAGCAGCAGCGCGCAGACGACCTTGACCTCGGTGGCGGCCTTCCACTTGTTCGGGATCACCGGACCACGACTCCCCCGGCGCGCAGGGCGCTCTTGACCTCGCCGATCTTCAACTGTCCGAAGTGGAACACGCTGGCCGCGAGCACCGCGTCCGCGCCCGCCTCGACGGCGGGCAGGAAGTGCTCGAGCGCGCCGGCGCCGCCGCTGGCGATCACCGGGACGCGGACCGCCCGGCGGACCTGGGTGAGGAGTTCGAGGTCGAACCCGTTCTTGGTGCCGTCGGCGTCCATCGAGTTGAGCAGGATCTCACCGACGCCGAGTTCCTCACCGCGCGCGGCCCACTCGACGGCGTCGATCCCGGTGCCGCGGCGCCCGCCGTGCGTGGTCACCTCGAACCCGGACGGTGTCGGTTCGGTCCCCTCGGGGACCCGGCGCGCGTCCACCGACAGCACGACGCACTGCGCGCCGAACCGGCGGGACGCCTCGCGAAGGAACTCCGGCCGCGCGATGGCGGCGGTGTTGATGCTCACCTTGTCCGCGCCGGTGCGCAGCAACCGGTTGACGTCATCGTTCGTGCGCACGCCGCCACCGACGGTGAGCGGGATGAACACCTGCTCCGCGGTCCGGCGGACGACGTCGAAGGTGGTCTCACGGTCCCCGGAGGACGCTGTGACGTCGAGGAACGTGAGCTCGTCCGCGCCCTCTGCGTCGTACAGGCGGGCGAGTTCGACGGGGTCGCCGGCGTCGCGCAGGTCGGCGAAGTTCACGCCCTTCACCACACGGCCCGCGTCGACGTCGAGACACGGGATGACCCTGACTGCGACTGACATGGGGACAAGCGTAGTCAAGGGCGTTCCAAGCTCGCGGAATGGCACAGGCGGGGCGGCGGCCGGGGCAGACCGAGACGCGGGAGGGGATCCTCGACGCGGCGAGCCGCAGGTTCGCCGAACCGGGCTACGACGGGGCGACCGTGCGCGGCATCGCGGCCGACCCCGGCGAACGCCGACGAAGTGGACGAACAGCGGACGGCGTCCGGTCTCACCACCGGGCGTGATCCGCGCACCGGCGCGCGCTGGGTCGCGGTGACCCGCCGGCACGAGACCCGGATGGCGCTCTCGCGACTTGTCGACAAACCGGACGAGCGGCCGCGGCTGGAAGGTTCCGTGCTCGACGCCGGGCGCCGCGCAGGAGACGGCCGTGCGGTGACCGCGTTCACTGAGAAAGTTCCGTTCCCGATGCATCAGCCGGGCGGTCTCGCGCGTCACTAGAGCGAGACCACCGGCTGAGGGGGACACGTGCCTGCGACCTTCGACGAGTTCGTCGCGGATCGCCTGGACGGGCTCCTGCGCTACGCGACCGTCCTGACCGACGACCCGTACCTGGCGCAGGACATCGTGCAGGAGGTGCTGCTGCGCGCTCAGCAACGCTGGCCGAAGATCGACTCGCCACCGACGTACGTCCGCCGGATGGTGACCAACGAGTACCTCTCGTGGCGAAGGCGCCTGGCGGTCCGCCGGGTGACGCCGTCGTCGCCGGAAGTACTCGACCTGGTGAGCCCGCCGGTCTCCGATCACGCCATCGAGTACGACGAACGCGACGCGATGCTGGACCGGCTCGCGAAGCTCCCGCGCAAACAACGCGCCGCGATCGTGCTCCGCTACTACGAGAACTACTCCGACGAGGAGATCGGCGCGGTGCTCCGCTGCGCGACGTCGACCGTGCGCAGTCAGATCTCGCGTGCGCTCGCGACGCTGCGGGAAACCGGGCCGTCCCCGTCAGTTCAGCCCACGGGAGCCCGCACATGACCCGACTGAGTGAAGATCGCACCGAGGACCTGATCCGGGAAAGCCTCGAACACCTGGCGACGCGGGCGCCCGACGGGGCCGAGATCCGTGACGCGCTGGTCCAACGGTCGCGTAGCCGTCCGAAGATGGCTTTGGCGCTGGTCGCGGCGGCGGTCGCGATCATCGTGCTCGGCGTCCCGCTGGGTCTGCGGGCCTTCACCGCGGTTCCACCGGCTTCGCAGCGCAACGCCGACTGGGCGGTGCTGCCGTACAAGCCCGGCTGGCTGCCCGACGGTTTCCGGGAAACGGCCCGGAGCGCGAAGCCCTACCCCGCACCGCAAACGAGGGAGTGGAGCGGTGGCGAGCTCGGCCAGATCCAGCTGACCAGCACACCGCTGAGCGACGAACGCTCCGGGCCGTGGACGATCGCGCCGGCGCCGAACCAGATCATCGTGCACGGCAAGGTCGGCATGGCCGTCGAGGTCTCCGGCCAGGGGATGATGCTGACCTGGTCCCCCGATGACGTCTACCTGCTGACCATGCGGCTGGTCGACGTCAAGGACCCGCGCGCGGTCGGCGAGCGGATCGCCGGAGAGATGGTTCCGGACAACCGCGCCCGGGTCTCGGGTGAACTGCGGTTCGGACAGCTGCCCGCGGATCTGGAGTCGTCGGGGGTGCGGACGTTCATGAAGGTCAGCGGGGGCGTGACCGAGCTGGAGGCCACTCAGCCCGGGCAACCCGCCGCGGCAGCGGCCGTCACGGCGTCGCTCGGTGGCGACCGGCCGGAAGCGGACGGCGCGGAACCGGTGTCCCTCAAGGTCAGGGGCCTCGACGGCAGCTACCTCCCCGAACGGGATGGGCGGTTCGGCCATCAGTACGGAGCGGTCTCCGTCCAGCTCGAAGGCGGCCGATGGCTCACCGTGTCGGGCAAACGTGACCAGGCCACCTTGCTCGGCATCGCCGAAGGCCTGCAGATCGTCCCCGGCGACTACAGCTGGTTCGGGAAGCCGCCGGAATAGTGACGGGCGCTTGCTCGTCACCGCTACCCGGGCATCGCCGTCCGGCTGTCCTGGAACATGTCCTCTTGGCTCGCGCTTCTCAACGGGCACAGAATTGAACGTATGGCTAATTCGGCGATCTCCGTGACGGGCCCGCGGGTCGTCCGCGGCGGCCGCGAAGTCGTCGGGGACATCGGGTTCGAGACGCCGCGCGGCCGGATCACGCGCCGGTGTCCGATGTGGACAGCGTGATCGGCGAGGTCGGGCTCGCCGATCACGGACTGTTCGTGCCGCGCGGGGAGATGAGCCGGCTCCTGAACTGGCTTTCGCACGTGATGCCGCTTTCCTGCGCCGTCGAAGCCTGAGCCCTGGCCGCGCTGGTCCTCGGCGCGGCGACGTTGCGGCGCCGGACGCCCTAGACTCTCCACATGGGATCGGAGTTCGAGCGGATCGCCGCCGAGAAGTATGTCGTCCTGACCACCTTCCGCAAGAACGGCACCCCGGTGCCGACGCCGGTCTGGGCGGCGGGCGACGGCGGCGAACTGGTGCTCTGGTCCGAGCGGAAGGCGGGCAAGGTCAAGCGCATCCGCAACAGCGGCCGGGTCGAGGTCCAGGCCTGCGACTTCCGCGGCGGCAAGACCCATGGCGACGTCGTCGCGGGTGAGGCGCGGCTGCTGGACCTCGACGGAACCGAACGCGTGCGCAAGGTGATCGCGCGGAAGTACGGGATCACCGGGCGGGTCACGATGTTCTTCAGCAGGCTGCGGGGGCCGAAGGACCGGACGGTGGGAATCGCGATCAAGCTGGCGGAATGACCTCGGTCTCGTGAGCGGTGAGGACGGTTCTAACCGTCCTCACCGCTCACGAGGCCTGAAGTGCCCGCAGCCCGGCCGCCAGCGCCGCCGAGTCGTGGTCCGGCCCGCATCCCTCCACCAGGATCAGGTCGCCGGGGATGTGGTCCGCCCGCAGGTGCAGGATCTCCTGGTACGCGGGCGAGTCGTACCACTCCCGCGCGGCATCGAGGCTCGGGAACTCGATGAGCACCAGCGCCCCCGGCCACTCCCCCTCGACGACCTGAACCCCGGCTCCGTGCACGAGGAACCTGCCGCCGAAGGGATCGAGCGTGGCCTGGATCCGTTCCATGTACTCGAAGACCTCTTCCGCCAGCACGGCGGCGGGGCGAAGGTGGGCGAGCCCGTAGGCGGTCATGGTGTCCCTCCAGGTTTCGTTGTCCTGGAAGGGATCCTGACCGAACCGGCGAGTGGCGTCGATTACCCGGGAGGTAAAGCTCAGAACTCCGCGACGGCGGCGAGAGCCTCGGGCAGGGTGAACGCGCCGGCGTAGAGCGCCTTACCGACGATGGAGCCCTCCACACCGTCGCGGGCCAGCGCGGCCAGCGCGCGGAGATCGTCCACACTGGACACGCCGCCGGAGGCGATGACCGGCGCGTCGGTGCGGGCGGCGACCTCGCGGAGCAGGTCGATGTTCGGGCCCTGGAGGGTGCCGTCCTTGCTCACATCGGTGACGACGTAGCGCTGCGCGCCGTCGCGGTCGAGCCGGTCGAGGACCTCCCAGAGGTCACCGCCGTCCTGCGTCCAGCCCCGGGCGGACAGCCGGTGCCCGGCTTCGGTGATCCGCACGTCCAGCCCGATGGCGACGCGGTCGCCGTAGGAGGAGACGACCTTCGCGGTCCACTCCGGGTCCTCCAGCGCCGCGGTGCCGAGGTTGACCCGGCGGGCACCGGTGGCCAGCGCGGCCTCCAGTGAGGCGTCGTCGCGGATGCCACCGGACAGCTCCACCTGGACGTCCAGCTTCGCCACGACGTCGGCCAGCAGTTCACGGTTGGAGCCCTTGCCGAACGCGGCGTCGAGGTCCACCAGATGGATCCACTCCGCCCCGTCACGCTGCCAGGCGAGTGCCGCCTCCAGCGGGCTGCCATAGGAGGTTTCGGTGCCGGCCTCGCCCTGGACGAGTCGCACGGCCTGGCCATCGGCCACATCAACGGCGGGAAGGAGCGTGAAAGTCACGCGCCCACTCTAGGCGAGGGTCTGGAGCCAGTTGCGCAGCAGGTGCGCCCCCGCGTCACCGGACTTCTCCGGGTGGAACTGGGTCGCCCACAGCGGCCCGTTCTCGACGGCGGCGACGAAGTCCTGGCCGTGATTCGCCCAGGTCACCTTGGGCTGCTGCCCGGCGAGGCCGGAGTCCAGTTCCCAGGTCCGCACGGCGTAGGAGTGCACGAAGTAGAACCGCGTGTCCGCGTCGAGCCCGGCGAACAGCCGCGAGTCCTCCGGGGCGCGGACGGTGTTCCAGCCCATGTGGGGCAGGACGTCGGCCTCCAGCCTGTCGACCGTGCCCGGCCACTCACCGGTGCCCTCGGTCTCCACGCCGTGCTCGACACCGCGTTCGAACAGGATCTGCATGCCGACGCAGATGCCGAGCACGGGACGGCCGCCGGCGAGGCGCTTGCCGATGATCTTCTCCCCCGACACCGACCGCAGGCCCTCCATGCAGGCGGAGAAGGCACCGACACCGGGGACGACCAGGCCGTCGGCCTCGAGCGCGGCATGCGGGTCGGCCGTGACCTCGACGTCGGCGCCGACACGCTGAACAGCGCGTTCGGCGGACCGGAGGTTGCCGGACCCGTAGTCCAGGATCACCACGCGAGGAGTAGCCACGCGCCCAGGTTAGCGGACCGGATTTTCCGCGGATTCCCTGTTTCGTCCTTCACTCGTCTGGGTAATAACGACTCCGAGTGAAAGGCCGGCGCAGGACCGCCCTGCACTTATGGAGGAACGATGCAGGACGCCGACGACCTGACCCGCCTGCTCAGCGCCTGGCGCGAAGACATCGAAAGCGTGCCTTTCCCTACTTTCACGGAGCTGCTGATCCCGGCGCAGAAGCGGCGGTCCGCCCCCGCGCAAACGGCCACGGCATCGGTTCAGGTGACGAAGACCACCGGATGACGCGATCGCTGACACCCGACTCCGGTCGTGTGTGTGGTTTTCTTCTTGGGAAGGTGCCCCACCTAGCCGACCAGGAGTGACCGCATGAGCAGCAGCCCGGATCCGCGCGACTTCCTCGATCTCGACGCCGAGCTCTCCGCCGAGGACCGGGCCATGCGTGACGCCGTGCGCTCCTACGCGCACGACCAGCTCCTGCCGAACGTCGCCGAATGGTACGAAACGGGCGCCCTGCCCGCCGCCGAGCTCGCCAAGGGCTTCGGGCAGCTCGGACTCCTCGGCATGCATCTGGAGGGCTACGGCTGCGCCGGGACCAGCGCCGTCGCCTACGGCATCGCCTGCCGTGAACTGGAGGCCGTCGACTCCGGGCTGCGCAGCTTCGTCTCGGTGCAGGGCTCGCTGGCGATGTACGCGATCCACGAATGGGGCACCGAGGAGCAGAAGCAGGAGTGGCTGCCGCGGATGGCCGCCGGTGAGGCGCTCGGCTGCTTCGGCCTGACCGAACCGGACGCCGGCAGTGACCCCGGCAGCATGCGGACCCGCGCGGTGCGCGACGGCTCGGACTGGGTGCTGAGCGGCACGAAGATGTGGATCACCAACGGAACCGTGGCCGACGTCGCGGTCGTCTGGGCGCAGACCGACGAAGGCGTGCGCGGCTTCGTCGTCCCCACGAACACGCCGGGCTTCACCGCGAACGAGGTCAAGCACAAGCTGTCGCTGCGGGCCTCGCTGACCGCGGAACTCGTGCTCGACGGCGTCCGCCTGCCGGATTCCGCGGCGTTCCCCGAGGTCAGGGGGCTACGCGGGCCGCTGTCCTGCTTGAACGAGGCGCGCTACGGGATCCTGTTCGGCGTCGTCGGCGCCGCTCGTTCCTGCTACGAATCCGCGCTGGAGTACACGCTGAGCCGGGAACAGTTCGGCAAACCGCTGGCCGGGTTCCAGCTCACCCAGCGCAAGCTCGCCGACCTCGTCGTCGAGGTCAACCGCGCCGGGCTGGTCGCGCTGCGGATCGGACGCCTCAAGGACGCCGGGACACTGCACCACAACCACGTCAGCTTCGGCAAGCTCGCCAACGTCCGCTCCGCGCTGGAGGTCGCCAGGACCGCGCGCGCCATGCTCGGAGCCAACGGGATCTCACTGGAGTATCCGGTGATGCGGCATATGTCGAACCTCGAAACCGTGTTGACCTACGAGGGCACCGAAGAGATGCACGCGCTCTCGCTCGGCCAGTCGGTCACCGGTCTCGCCGCCTTCCGCTGAGCCGTCGAAAAGCCGAGCCGCCGAAAACTGTCGGTGCGGGCCTCTAGGGTCCGCGCATGACCGATTCCACCGAGTTCCAGTCCGTCGTCGAGCTGCGCCGGTACACCCTGCACCCCGGCCGCCGGGACGAGCTGGTCGAGCTCTTCGAGCGCGAGTTCGTGGAGAGCCAGGAAGCCTGCGGCATGCGCCTGTTCGGTCTGTTCCGCGAACCGGCGGAGCCGGACAGGTTCGTGTGGCTGCGCGGTTTCCGGGACATGGAGACCAGGCGGGCCGCACTCGAATCGTTCTACTACGGGCCCGTGTGGGAGGAACACGGACCGGCGGCGAACGAGACGATGATCGACGCTTCCGACGTCCTGTTGCTGCGGCCGTCCGGGCCGGGCTTCCCCGCTCACGGCGGTGCCGGGGATTCCCGGGTGCTGGTGACGGTGTGCCATCCGGTCGGTCCGGTCAAGGAGTTCTCCGAGTACTTCGCGGAAACCGTGGCTCCCGCGCTACGGGAGTCCGGTGTGGAGACGTTCGGCCATTTCGAGACGGAACCGGCCGAGAACACCTTCCCCCGTCTGCCCGTGAGGGAGAACGAGACGGTGTTCGTCTGGTTCTCGAAGTTCGCCGACGCCGGTGAGCTGGCCGCGCGCCGTGAGCTCCTCGACCGGACGGGTGCCGCACTCGAAGGCAGGCTCGAACGTCCATGGCAGCAACTGGAACTGACGCCGACCGCGCGGTCAGTCCTGCGCTGAAAGGAGGTCCGCGAGCCCGTCCGGGTACAGGATCGCCTTGCCGCTCGCCACGTCGGCCATCGGCAGCCAGTGCACGCGCGCGCCGTCGTCGAGCACCACACCGACCTCGTCGCGCTCATAGAACGCCTTGTCGGTCAGGTCGGCGGTGAACAGGAACACGATCTCGTGCCCCGGCCTGCCCTCGAAGGTGTACACGTTCTCCAGCACGGCGATCTGCTCGACCGAGGTCAGCTCCGCCGCGAGTTCCTCCTGGAATTCGCGGTGCAGCGCCTCGGCGGCGGTCTCCCCGAACTCGATTCCGCCGCCGAGGGGCCGGTGATAGGTCACGCCTTTGGTGTTGTCACGGCCTTCGAACACGAGAACGTCTTCGCCGCGGCGGATGACTCCGAGCGCGAGCGGGCGGATCTTCGTCATCCTGGTGACGCTAGCGGAGGAATTCCTTGACGGACAAGGTGATCGAACCGGCGTCGAGGCCGTGCGCGAGGTCGTGATCGGCCATTTCGCCGTAGATCCGTACTTCCGCGTCGCGCCGCACGCCGAGTGAGAGCAGCCGGTGCGGCGTTCCGGGCAAAGCGTCCGACACCGCGTGCGCCGATGTGCCCGCGAGGTAGGGCTCGATCAGCACGATGTCGGTGGTCCCGGCGGCTTCGACGGCCGAGCGCAGCCCGCCGGCGTCGAACGGCCGGATGGTCGAGGTGTAGAGCACGGTCACGTCGAGATCGGCGGTCGCTTCCAGCACCCTGTCGAGCATCGGCCCGACGGCCACCACCACACCTCGCCCGCCTTCGCGCAGTGTCTGCAGGCCCGCGCCCAGATGCGGTTCCGCGTTCTCCTGTGCGGAAAGCCGGAGATAGACGCGCCCGTCGCCCGGGATGGATTCGAGCAACAGCCGCCGCGCCTCCTCCGGATGCCCCGGCACGTGCACGGTCCAGCCCGGCAACGTGCCGATGAGGGCGACGTCCCCGGGCGCCTGATGTGTCCGCCCGGCGGTCGGCATGTCGTAGGAGGCGCCCGAGGACACCAGCACGGCGCCGACGTCCTGGTGCCCGAGGTCGAGTTTGACCTGCTCGAACGCACGCTCCACGAGGAACGACGAGAAGGTGTGGACGATCGGGCGCATCCCGGCCAGCGCCAGTCCGCCCGCGGTGCTCATCATCAGCTGTTCGCGGATGCCGACGTTGAGCACCCGGTCGGGGTGTTTCCGCGCGGCGAAGGCGAGTTGTGCCGCGGAGATGTCGGCGAGCACGACGGCGACGTTCGGGTCGGTGTCGAGTACCTCGGCGGTGGCGCTGAGGAACGTTTCACGCATGTTCACGGATTCACACCTTTCGCTCGACGGTCGCGACCACGGCGAGCGGCCGGTCCGGGTGGGGTGCGGTGAAGGCTTCGTGGAGGGCGTCGTGATCGCGGCCGTCGACGGTGCGGGTCGTCCAGCCCTCGACCTCGAACCGGCGCGCGATCCCGCCGGGCCAGCCGTGCGTGGCCGAGGAGTTGTCGACGACGACGGCGGTCAGCTGCGGCATGCCGACGCGGCCGGCGATCGCGATGGCCTCTTGGTTGGAGCCCTCGTCGAGTTCCGCGTCGCCGACGAGGGTGACGACCTTGGCGTCACGGAATCCCTTGGCGCGCAGGCCGAACACGGTACCGATGGCCAGCGGGAGCCCGTGCCCGAGCGAACCGCTGGAGATTTCGGCCGCGGGCAGCCTGGCCCGATCGGGATGGTGACCGAGCCGGGACTCGGCCGAAGTCCAGCCGGCGAGTTCCTCCTCGCGGATGAAGCCCTTCTTCGCCAGCACCGCGTAGTAGGCCATCGGGCCGTGGCCCTTCGACAGCAGAAAGCGATCGCGGCCGGGGTCACGGACGTTCTCCGGGGTGATGTCGAGCACACGGTCGTAGAGCACCCACAAGACGTCCACAGTGGACTCCGCGGCCGCCTGATGCTTCTCGTCCCCGGTCATCAGCGAGATCAGCCGCGGCAGATCTTCGTAGCCGGTCTTGATGTCAGTGGTCATGAACCGAGGTTGCAACCTCGACTTAAGTCGAAGTCAAGGCTAGCCTGGCGTCGTGACGAGACTGGCTGAACACCTGAGCATCGGACAGGTCGCCGACCGCAGCGGCGTGCCCCATACGGCTTTGCGTTTCTACGAGGACAAAGGGCTGATCAGCTCCGAGCGCTCCGCCGGCAACCAGCGGCGGTACCAGCGTTCGGTGCTGCGCCGGATCGCCTTCATCCGTGCCGCGCAGCGTGTCGGCCTCAGTCTGGACGACATCAGCTCGGCACTGGAGACCTTACCCAGGGACCACGCCCCCACCAAGGCCGACTGGGCCCGCCTTTCGCGGGGCTGGCAGGACGAACTCGACGCGCGGATCGACGCGTTGCAGCGGCTGCGCGACAGGCTGACCGGGTGTGTCGGCTGCGGCTGCCTTTCCCTGCGCAGCTGCGGGCTCTACAACGCTGACGACCAGATGTCCCGTTTCGGCCCCGGCGCGGGGAAACTGCGCCCGGCCTCCGAGGGCGGCATCTGAATTCCGTTGCCACGCGGGGGCCGGATGTGCGTCACTGGGACGCGAAATGGACAAGAAACACCTCATCCGGGCCTCGAAACGGCTCTCCCGGCATCTGCGGCACGCACCCGGCGACATCGGGATCACCCTCACCCCTGACGGCTGGGCCGAAGTCGACACGCTCTTGGCCGCCCTGCGGCGCAACGGCTTTGCCCTCACCCGCGCCGAACTCGACGAAGTGGTCGAGGACAACGACAAGAGGCGCTTCGCCTTCGACGAGGACGGGCGGCGGATCCGCGCCAGCCAGGGCCACAGTGTCGACGTCGACCTCGCACTGCCCGCCGCCATCCCGCCGGACGTGCTCTACCACGGCACCGTGTCCCGGTTCCTCGGCGCGATCATGCACGAGGGCCTCCGGCCGATGAAGCGGCACGCCGTGCATCTCTCGGCGACCGTGGACACCGCGCGAACCGTCGGGGCCCGGCGCGGCGTCCCGGTCCTGCTCGCCGTGGACGCGCGGGAGATGACCGCCGCCGGGCACGAATTCCAGGTGAGCGCGAACGGCGTCTGGCTCACCGCCGCCGTTCCACCGGAGTTCCTGCGCCGTCTCCCCTAGACCAGCCCGTTGTTCCGCAGGAGCGACAACGTGTTCACGGTGGACAGCCCGTTCCACTCCAGGGCGGCCGCGGGTGAATAGCTGGTGTAGTCGACCCGCCAGCCACCGTCGTCGTGCTGCCCGGCCGCCACCCGCCGCAGATCCGCGTCGATGACCTCCGGCCGGAAGAGCTTCCGCGCCGGACCGTCCGGTCTCGGGGCGAAATCGAGTGGGCGCATGGACTCGCCCTCGATCCCGCCGCCGACGGCGACCACACCGTCGTCCGGGACGAACCGGCCGAGCCTCTCGACCAGACGCGTGTCACCCAGCGCGTCCACCAGCTTCATCGCGAAGGCGAGCACGAGCGCGTGCGGTGCCTCGTCGAGCTTTTCGATCTCGTCCAGGCAAAAGCGTGTGGCCTTCGCCGGCCAGGGATGCGCGGCGACCGCGGGATCGTGCGCCGCGACGCGATATGCGGTGACCGCGACGATCGCGGTGATCTGCAGCGAGGAGACCGACGGGTCCGCGCCCGCCCAGAACGGCGCGCTGCCGAACGGATCCGGCATCGGCAGCCCGAACGGGATCCCGCCGTCCGGCAGGGAGATCGAGGTGAGCCAGTCGCAGAGTTCGGCCGCGCGCGGACTGGTCGCCGGACCGATGTCGGCGAAGACCTCGAAAGCGTGCAGCGCGCCACCGGGCTGGCTGGTCGCCGAGCGGCAGTCGGGTTCGAGTCCGTGGCCGTAGCCGCCGTCGGGGTTGCGGTACGCCTCCAGCGCGGCGAGCGCCGCCGCCGGGTCACCGTCGCGGAAAAGGACTTCGAAGCGCCGCCTGTCGAGAAGCCGGGCCTGGGTGGCCATGAAGGCGGCCGCCGTCTTCAGATCGATGTTCATGCCGACAGGGTCGCGCGGATCGCGGCGCCCGTCTTGAACACATCGGTCACGAGCGGCGGCGCGGGCGGTTGTAGAGCTTGCGGCCGACGCTGAGCAGCGTCTCGCGCAGCGTCTCGTCGTCGAGCGCGGCGACCTCGGGCGAGCCGCCGGCGATGGCGATCCCCGCCAGCAGCACCTGCGCGGTCACGATCGCGGTGAGATCCGGATCCGGGCCGACCAGGATCTCCAGCAGCCGGTTCTTGAAGCTCTCCGAGCTGTGCACGGACTTCTCGATCGCGCGGGCGATCCCGGGGTCGCTGGAGAACAGGGCGACCAGCGAACGGTGCCGCACCACGAGGTCGACGAATCCGTCGAGCAGATGGTCGATCTGCGCGCCACGGGTGCGCTGGGCGCGGGCGTCGTCGACGATCCCTTCCAGCTCGCGCAGCACGGGTTCGGCGACGGATTCGGTGATCTCCGCCTTCGTCTTGAAGTGGTAGTAGACGGCGGCCTTCGTGACGCCGAGGGCGTCCGCGATCATCTGCAGCGAGGTGCCTTCCACGCCGTGTTCGGTGAACAACCGCAACGCCGTGCCCAGTAGTCGCGTGCGGGTGTCCTCCGCGTGGACGACGTCCATGTTCCCTCCTCGTTCAGCCGTCGGAGATTACGTCAATCGTGCCCGCCGGACCAAACGAGTACTAGCCGTGCGGCTAGTCACACACTTGCCGATCGGCTTGTAGGCCCCTAGCCGATCGGCTAGCTTGGAATGAACCTGATCGAGTGAACGGGAGACGTTTGTGGCCAGCTTCCTGTACCGCCTGGGCCGGTTCTCGTTCCGGCGCCGGGCACTGGTGACGGCGGTGTGGGCCGCCGTCCTGGTGGCCCTCGGCGCGGGGGCGCTGACCTTGTCCGGTCAGCTTTCGAACTCGGTGACCATCCCCGGCACCGAGTCGCAGAAGGCGATCGACCAGCTCGCCGACCGGTTCCCGGAAGCCGCCGCCGGTGGCGCGACGGCACGCGTCGTCATCTCGACGCCCGGCGACATCACCGACAAGGCCGGGCAGGCGGCCATCGCGGGCATCGTCACCGGACTCCAAAACGCGCCGAAGGTCGCCGGCGTGGTCAACCCGCTGCAGGTTCAGGCGATCTCGCCCGACAAGCACGTCGCGCTGGCGCAGGTCAGTTATCGCGTGCCGGGCTTCGAGCTCACCGACGCCGACCGCGAGGGCCTGATGGCCGCCGGGGATTCGGCCAAGGCCGCCGGGTACACCGTGGAGTTCGGTGGTGACGCCGTCCAGGCGATGCCCGCCACGAACGCCACCGAAGGCCTCGGCGTCGCCGTCGCCGCGGTCGTCCTGATCATCACCTTCGGCTCGCTGCTCGCGGCCGGGATCCCGCTGCTGACCGCGCTCATCGGCGTCGGCATCGGCATGGCGGGCATCACGACGGCGTCCGGCTTCCTCGAACTGAACACGAACACACCCGTGCTCGCGCTGATGATCGGCCTCGCCGTCGGCATCGACTACGCGCTCTTCATCGTTTCCCGCTACCGGCACGAACTCACGATCGGCCGCGATCCGGAGGAGGCCGCCGGACGCGCCACCGGCACGGCGGGTTCCGCGGTGGTGTTCGCCGGGCTGACCGTGATCATCGCGCTGGCGGGCCTGACCGTCGTCGGCATCCCGTTCCTCGGCGAGATGGGCATCGCCGCGGCGATCACCGTCGCCATCGCGGTCGTCATCGCGCTCACCCTGCTGCCCGCCATCCTCGGGTTCGCGGGCGGCAAACTGGCGGGCGGCAAGATCCGCTTGCGCCGCAAGGAAAGCGCGACGACGCACGGTGAGCGCTGGGCACGTTTCGTGGCCCGCCACCGGATCCCGGTGCTGATCGCCGCGATCGCCGGTCTCGCGATCGTCGCGATCCCGGCCGCGAGCATGCAGCTCGGCCTGCCGAACGACAGCACCGCCGCGCCGGACACCACCCAGCGCAAGGCCTATGACACGGTCAGCCGCAGCTTCGGCGAGGGCGCCAACGGCCCGCTGGTGATCGTCGTCGATCTCGCCGGCAGCACCGACCGGCAGGCCGCGCTCCAGCAGGCGGCCGCGGGCATCGGCGGACTCCCCGAACGCCCGATCGTCACTCCGCCCAAGACCAACCGGGACGGTGACCTGGCGCTGCTGACCGTCATCCCGAAGAGCGGTCCGAGCAGCACCGCGACCGAAGACCTGGTCAGCGACATCCGCGGCCTGAACGCGGGACTGGGTTCGGCCACCGGCGCTTCGCTGGCGGTGACCGGCCAGACCGCGGCCAACATCGACGTCTCGGAGAAACTCGCCGACGCGATGCTGCCCTATCTCGCGCTGATCGTCGGGCTCGCGTTCCTGCTGCTGATGCTGGTCTTCCGGTCGATCGTGGTCCCGCTGAAGGCGACGCTGGGCTTCCTCGGCTCGGTGGTCGCGACGTTCGGCGCCGTGGTGGCGGTGTTCCAGTGGGGCTGGCTCACCGACCTGCTCGGGGTGAAGACGACCGGGCCGATCATGAGCATGCTGCCGATCCTGCTGATCGGCGTGCTGTTCGGGCTCGCGATGGACTACCAGGTGTTCCTGGTGACGCGGATGCGAGAGGAGTACGTCCACGGCGCCGACCCGCAGCAGGCGATGGTCACCGGCTTCCGGCACGGCTCCCGCGTCGTGGTGGCCGCCGCGCTGATCATGATCAGCGTGTTCGCCGGGTTCGTCCTCGCGGAGTCGTCACTGATCCAGTCGATCGGGTTCGCGCTGGCCTTCGGGGTGCTGGTGGACGCGTTCGTGATCCGGATGACCATCGTGCCGGCGCTGATGTCACTGCTCGGACGCGGTGCCTGGTGGCTGCCGAAGTGGCTGGATCGCGTACTGCCCGATGTGGACGTCGAAGGCGAGAAGCTCGCGAAGCAGCTCGACGCTTCTGACGAGCGGGAGCTGGTCGACGCCTCGAAGTAGCAAGTACGTGATGGCCCCCTTCATTGCGCTAGACGCAGTGAAGGGGGCCATCACGTACTCAGACGAGCGCCGCGCGAGCCGAGGATCCGCGCCGCGCTCTCGGCGTCGTCGAACAGGACCGCTTTGCGCCACATCATGTAGTGCTCGGCGGTCGAGAAGGTCTCGCCGTCGGCGGTGAACCTGGCGGGCCACCACTGGCTGAAGCATTCCGGCCCGATCGTGCCGTCACGCCGGGGTTGATGGCCCCAGAAGAAGAGGAACTTGACGCGGCTCCCGGATCGCTGGAGCCGGACGACCTCGGCGACCGAGCGCGGGTTTCCGGACATGCCGGACAGCATGCTCGCCGTCGTCGCGGCGCGCAGCCGATTTACCGGGCGGCGCTCAGGCCAGCCAGGCGATGGCACCGCCGATCGCCAGCAGCGCGCCGATCCCCAGCACGACGGCCATGAACTTGACGCTCTTCCAGGTCGCGTAGACGCCGCCGATCAGGAAGCCGCCGAGCGCGAACAGCAGCACAGCGATGGTCGTGTTACTCACGACCGCCACCCTGCCACACGTCCGCCACCGCGACCGCGCCGGGCCCGGGCCTTGCCCCCGTGACCGGACACGGCTAACGTACAACCACATGGTTGTACTTCGAGAGGAGAGCGAGGAGTCGCTCAACCAGCTCTTCCGCGCCTTGGCCGATGGCACCCGCCGCGACATCCTGGCGCGGGCGATCACGGAAGCGCCGTCGGTGTCCGATCTCGCCGCGCGCTACGAGATGAGCTTCGCCGCCGTGCAGAAACACGTCGCCGTACTGCAGCGCGCGGGTCTCGTCCGGAAGCGCGCCAACGGCCGCGAGCAACTGGTCTCGACCGACCGTGAGCGACTCCAGCGCGCCGGTGAACTTCTCGACTCCTACGAAGTCCTTTGGCGCCGGCGGGTGGCGCAGCTCGACGATGTCCTGCGGGAAGGGAAATGACGATGCCGATCACCTCTGTCACCAAAGACCCCGAGAGACTCCACCTCACCGTCGTGGCGGACTTTCCCGTTCCACGGAAACGCCTTTGGGAAGCTTGGGCCGATCCACGGCAACTCGAGCGCTTCTGGGGACCACCGTTCGCACCCGCCACCTTCACCCATCACGATTTCCGGGCAGGCGGTCGCGCCGAGTACTTCCTGTCCGGGCCTGACGGGGAAAAGTGGGCCGACTCCTGGAAGTTCACCGCGGTGAACCCCATCGACTCGTTCGAGGTGCACGACGGTGAGGACAACGCCGACGACGAGAACATGCCCACCTCGATGACTTTCACCTTCGAGACGACACCCACGGGATCACGGATGACCCATGTGACCCGGTTTTCCAGCGTCGATGCCATGGAGAAGACGATCCCCGGCATGGAAGAGGGGTTCCGCGCGGCGATGCCCCAGCTCGACGCACTGCTGACCGAACGAGACACGGAGGACTGAAGCACGATGAGAAAACTCAAGGTCATCGAGCACATCTCGCTCGACGGCGTGATCCAGCATTCCGCCGACGAGAACGACTTCCCGTACAGCGGCTGGAACATGCCCTACCGGACCCCCGCCGGCCGGGAGGCCATCATGGCCGCGCACACCGAAAGCTTCGACCTGTTGCTCGGCCGCCGCACCTACGACATCTGGTCGGACTACTGGCCGGAGGCGCCGAGCGATCCGCTCGCGGACCGGCTCAAGGCGGCGAAGAAGTTCGTCGTCACCCATCGGCCGGAAAGCCTGAAATGGGGCCCGTTCGAGGGTGTCGGCCCGGACATCGTCGAAGGCGTTCGCCGCGTCAAGGCACAGGATGGCCCGGACCTCGTCCTCTCGGGCAGTTCCACGCTGACCTCGACGCTGCTCGAAAACGGACTGGCGGACGAGGTCCTGCTGGCCGTCTACCCGATCCTTTTGGGCACAGGCAAGCGTTTCTTCGCCGCAGGAACCCCGGCACGGTCCTTGGAACTCGCCGGCACCACGACGACCCCGTCCGGTGTCCTCCTCAATACCTACAAACCCGCCGGACCGCTGAAGACCACCTAGCGCAATTGGTCACCTGGATGCGACATTCGCGCATCCAGGTGACCAATTGCGGGGCTAGAGGACGCCCTTGGTCGAGGGGATCCCGCCCGCCCGCGGGTCCGGCTCGGTGGCGGCGCGCAGCGCACGCGCGACGGCCTTGTACTCGGCCTCCGCGATGTGGTGCGGGTCCCGGCCGTGCAGCACCCGCACGTGCAGCGCGATCTGCGCGTGGAACGACAGCGAGTCGAACACGTGCCGTGTCAGCACGAACGGGTAGTTCCCGCCGATGGTGAAGCTGTTGAACTGCTCCGGCTCGCCGAGGTGCACGCAGTACGGCCGCCCGGAGACGTCGATCGCGGCGTGCGCGAGGGTTTCGTCCATCGGGATCCACGCGTCGCCGAACCGGCGGATACCGCTCTTGTCGCCGAGCGCCTGCCGCAGCGCCTGGCCGAGCACGATCGCGGTGTCCTCGACGGTGTGGTGCGCGTCGATGTGCACGTCACCGGTCGCCTGCACCTTGAGGTCGAGCGAGCCGTGCACACCGAACGCGGTGAGCATGTGGTCGTAGAACGGGACACCGGTGTCGATCTCCACCTGTCCCGTGCCGTCCAGGTCGAGCTGGACCGAAATGGACGATTCCTTCGTGGTGCGATCCACCTTGCCGACGCGACTCATCGCGGCACCTCCTTGCTGGCCTCGAGAAAGGCGTCGTTCTCTTCCGGCGTCCCGATGGTCACCCGCAGATGCCCTTCGATGCCGACGTCCCTGATCAGCACGCCGTTGTCCAAATAGGACTTCCAGGTGGCGGGCGCGTCCGCGAACCGTCCGAAGAGGACGAAGTTCGCGTCGCTCGGGACCGGCGTGAATCCCAATCCCAGCAATGATTCCACCACGCGGTCGCGTTCGGCCGCGAGTTTGGCGACCGAGGCGAGTGTGGCGTCCGCGTGCCGCAGCGCGGCGCGGGCGGCGGCCTGTGTGAGCTTCGAGAGGTGGTACGGCAGCCGCACCAGCTGCAGCGCGTCGACGATCGCGGGCGCGGCCGCCAGGTAGCCGAGCCGTCCGCCCGCGAAGGCGAACGCCTTGCTCATCGTGCGTGACACGATCAGCTTCGCCGGGTACTCCTCGATCAGCTCGACGGCGCTCGGCTGCGACGAGAACTCCGCGTACGCCTCGTCGACCACCACGATGCCCGGAGCCGCTTCGAGCAACTCGCGCAACTCGTCGAACGGGATCGACCCGCCGGTCGGGTTGTTCGGGCTGGTCACGAACACGATGTCCGGACGGCGTTCGCGCACCAGCGCGGCCGCCTTCCCGGTGTCGAGCGTGAAATCGTCGCGGCGCGGCACCGGCAGCCAGTCTGTGCGGGTGCCCGCCGAGATGATCGGGTGCATCGAGTACGACGGTTCGAAGCCCAGCGCCGACCGGCCCGGGCCGCCGAAGGCCTGCAGGACCTGCTGCAGGATCTCGTTGGACCCGTTGGCGGCCCACACGTTCGACTCCGACACCAGCACGCCGGTGGACACCGCGAGGTAGTCCGCGAGGTCCTGGCGCAGCGCGACGGCGTCGCGATCCGGATAGCGGTGCAGCGAAGCGGCCTCGGCGCGGACGGCCTCGGCGACGTCGGCCACCAGCGCGTCCGGCGGCGGGTACGGGTTTTCGTTGGTGTTGAGCCGGATCGGCACGTCGAGCTGCGGTGCGCCGTACGGGGTCTTGCCCCGCAGGTCCTCCCGCAGCGGAAGCGCGTCGAGCGTGATCTCCTCGCCGATGCTCATGACCGCTCCCCTTCGAACCGCGCCGTGATGGCCTCACCGTGCGCGGGCAGGTCCTCGGCGTTGGCCAGCGCGACGACGCGGCCGGCGATCTCGCGCAGCGCGTCCTGGCTGTAGTCGACGACGTGCACGCCCTTGAGGAAGCTCTGCACCGAAAGCCCGGACGAGTGCCGCGCGAATCCGCCGGTGGGCAGGACGTGGTTGGACCCGGCGCAGTAGTCGCCGAGCGATACCGGCGCGTACGCCCCGACGAAGATCGCGCCGGCGTTGCGCACGCGGGCCGCCACCGAACGCGCGTCCGCGGTCTGGATCTCCAGGTGCTCCGCGGCGTACGCGTCGACGACGCGGATCCCGTCGTCCACTCCTGACACCAGGATGATGCCGGACTGCTTGCCGCTCAAAGCCTCCGTCACGCGCTCGGAGTGCTTGGTCGCGGCCACGCGGCCGGTCAGCTCCTTGTCGACGGCGTCCGCGAGCTCCTCGGACGTGGTGACCAGCACACTCGCGGCGAGCGGGTCGTGCTCGGCCTGGCTGATCAGGTCGGCGGCGACGTGCACCGGGTCGGCGGTCTCGTCGGCGAGGATCGCGATCTCGGTCGGGCCCGCCTCGGAGTCGATCCCGATGATGCCGCGCAGCAGCCGCTTGGCCGCGGTGAGGTAGATGTTGCCGGGCCCGGTGACGATGTCGACAGGCTCCAGTGTCGCGCCGTCGGTGTCAGTGCCGCCGTACGCGAGCAGCGCGACGGCCTGCGCCCCGCCGACGGCCCAGACCTCGTCGACGCCGAGCAGTTCGGCGGCGGCCAGGATCGTCGGGTGCGGGAGCCCGCCGAACGCGGCCTGCGGCGGCGAGCACAGCACGAGCGTGCCGACGCCGGCGATCTGCGCCGGGACGACGTTCATCACCACGGTCGAGGGGTACACCGCGAGCCCGCCCGGCGCGTACAGCCCGACGCGCTCGACCGGGATCCAGCGTTCGGTGACGGTGCCGCCGTCGACGACCTCGGTCGTGACGTCCTGACGGCGCTGGTCGCCGTGGACCTTGCGGGCGCGGACGATGGCCTCCTCCAGCGCCTCGCGTACGGCCGGATCGAGGTTCTCGAGCGCGCTGGTGAGCTCCGCGGCGGCCACGCGGACGCCGCCGGGACGGACCTTGTCGAACTTCTCGGTGTACTCGAGAACCGCTTCGACGCCTCGATCGCGGACCGCCTCGACCACCGGCCGTACGTGATGCAGCGCCGCGTCCACGTCGTACTCGGCACGCGGCAGCGTGCTCCTGAGCTCGGCAACGGACGGGACCTGTCCACGCAGGTCGGTACGGTTCAGCATGGGTCAAGGGTACGAGGTGGCCGGATCGCCCCGAGCAGGCACACTGGGGTGGTGACCAGCGATCCCACGATGAGGGAGGCCTCCGTGCCGCGAATCGGGTTGTGCCAGCTCACGGCCGCCGAGGATCCCGAAACGAACCTGAAGCTGATTCGCGAAGGCGTGGCGGCCGCGGCGGCCGAGGGCGCGCGGATCGTGGTGTTCCCCGAGGCGGCGATGGCGCGCTTCGGCATCCCGCTCGGACCCGTCGCGCAACCTTTGGACGGACCATGGGCGTCCACAGTGGCCGCACTCGCCGAAGAGCACGGCGTCGTGGTCGTCGCGGGCATGTTCACGCCGTCACCCGACGGGCGCGTGAGCAACACCCTGCTCGTCACCGGCGGCGGGCATCACTTCGGCTACGACAAGATCCATCTGTACGACGCCTTCGGGTTCGCCGAGTCCGACACGGTCGCCCCTGGCACCGCACCGGTCACCTTCGAGGTCGACGGGATCATGTTCGGCGTCGCGACCTGCTACGACATCCGCTTTCCCGAACTGTTCCGGAAGCTGGCCGACGACGGCGCCGACATCGTCCTCGTGCCGACGTCGTGGGGCGCGGGCGAGGGCAAACGCGAGCAGTGGGAGGTGCTGGTGCGCGCCCGCGCGCTCGACTCCGGCTGCTGGGTCCTGGGCTGCGGGCAGGCCGATCCGGCCACGACCTCGACCCCGGTGAACCCGAAGGCGCCGACCGGGATCGGCTACTCCACGGTGTCCGACGGTTTCGGCCGCGTCCACACCCAGCTGGGCGCCGGGGCGGAACTGGTGGTCGTCGACATCGATCCCGCCGTCAGCGGGAAGGCGCGGGCGGCGACGGGGGTTCTGGCGAACCGTCGCCTCTAGCATCCACGGACCGTTCGAAGAAGGATTCGAGCACCACGATCGTCTGCGTCCCGGTGACGCCCTCGATCGCGTACAGCCTGCGCAGTGATGCCTGCAGCTCCTCGGTGGTCGGCGTGCGCACCTTCACCAGCAGCGAGGCCGGGCCCGCGATGATGTGCGCCTCCACGACCTCCGGCAACGCCTCCAACGCGGCCTTGGTCGGCGGATCGCCCATCCACGAGCCCGCCTCGACCAGCACGAACGCCATCACCCCCCGGCCGACCGCCGCCGGGTCGACGTCGACGGTCGTGCGCCGGATGACGCCTTGTTCGCGCAGTTTGCGGACCCGCTCGTGCGCGGCGCCCGCGGACAAACCGACCGCCTTGCCGAGCGCCGCGTACGCCTGGGTCGCGTCCTGCTGCAACTCGGTGAGCAACATGCGATCTACGTCATCCATGGATTGACCATATCAAGTTCGGCGTTTCATGATGAACTCAATATTTCATTCAGAGCACTGGGGTTTTCATGGACAAGGTCAAGGCACACTTCGAGGTCCTCGACGAGCGGTTCGCCCGGGCCAACGGGGACGAGTGGATGCGACGCCTGCACACCGGCTGCCGGTGGACCGAGGGGCCCGCCTACTTCCCCGCCGGCCGGTATCTGGTGTTCAGCGACATCCCGAACGACCGCGTCCTGCGCTGGGACGAGACCACGGGCGCGGTCGGCGTGTTCCGCGAGCCCGCCGGATTCCACAACGGGCACACCGTCGACCGCCAGGGCAGGCTCGTCAGCTGCGAACAGGGCGGCCGCCGGGTGACGCGCACCGAGCACGACGGCACGATCACCGTCCTCGCGGAGACCTATCAGGGCAAGAGGTTCAACAGTCCCAACGACGTCGTCGAGTCCTCGGACGGCGCGATCTGGTTCACCGACCCCAGTTACGGGATCGACAGTGACTACGAAGGCCATCAGGCGGAAAGCGAGATCGGCGCCTGCCACGTCTACCGCGCCGACCCGGTGGACGGTTCCGTGCGGATCGTCGCGGACGACTTCTCGCGCCCGAACGGCCTCGCGTTCTCTTTGGACGAGTCACTGCTCTACATCGTGGACACGCGACAGAACCCCAGTCACATCAGGGTTTTCCGGGTCGACGGGGCCACGTTGTCCGGCGGGGAGATCTTCGCGCCCTGCGACGCCGGTGGTTTCGACGGGGTGCGCCTGGACGCCGCCGGGCGGGTCTGGGCCGCCGCGCACGACGGGCTGCACTGCTTCGCGCCCGACGGCACGCGGATCGGGAAGCTGCGCGTGCCGGAGGTCTGTTCGAACCTGACCTTCGGCGGTCCGCGGCGGAACGACCTGTTCATCACCGCGTCCAGTTCGGTCTACACGCTGCGGGTGAACTTCTCGGGGCCACGCTCGTGAGTGGTAAGGACGGTTCTAACCGTCTTTACCACTCACGAGGCGGGAAGTGGTTCTAGCGCAGCAGGCCTTCCCGGATCGCCACCCGCACGAATCCGGCTCGCCGCCGCTCACCGGTCTTGTCCCGGATACGGTCGAGATAGGACCGCACCGTCCGCACGCTGATGTTCAGGATCTCCGCCACGTCGACGTCCCGCTCGCCCGCCGCGACCAGCCGCAGGACCTGCTTCTCCCGCTCGGACAGGACGATCTTGGGCCCGGCGTGGCGGTCCTCGCTGTCCTGGATGATCATTCCGGCCAGCGTCGGCGACACGTACGCGTTGTCGTCGGCGATGGTGCGGATGGCACGCAGGAGTTCGTCGCCGTCGACGTCCTTGGACAGGAAGCCCTTCGCCCCGGCCTGCATGGCGCCCAGCACTTCGGGCTGTTCGGCGTGCGCGGACACCACGAGCACCTTGTGCCCCATCTGTCCCACTTCGAGCACCGCGGCGGCGTCCTGGACACCGCGCAGCTTGAGGTCGAGGACGACGACACTGCCCGGAGGCTGTTCCTGGACGGCGAACCGCGCGACGGAATCGGCGACGGCGCCCAGCGCGATATCGGGCGCTTCGGTGAGGACGCGCGCGACGGCGTCCCGGTACAGCGGATGATCTTCGATCACCCCGACGTTGATCGGCATGGTCCGTTTCGGCTGCTGCTCGTCTGCGTTCACCGGCGTCCTTCGAATCCGCCCGCGTCGGTGCGGGGCGCGACCGGCCGAGACGGGCCGGGCACCTCCGGCGGAGACGCGAGCCCGAGCTGGATGGCCTTGCGGACCAGACCGGCCCGCCTTCTCTCTCCGAGTTTGTCACGGATCCGGTCCAGGTAACCGCGGACCGTCCGGACTCCGATGCCCAGGATGCGGGCGATGTCGACGTCGCGTTCACCGGCCGCGACCAGTCTCAGCACCTGCTTCTCCCGCGCGGAGAGCGCGACGTCCGGAGCCGGCACGGGACGGTCGGCGTTGTCCTTGATGATCATTCCGGCCACCACCGCGGAAACGTAGGCCCGGCCCCGCGCGACCGTCCTGATCGCGGTCAGCAGTTCGTCGACGTCGACGTCCTTGGACAGGAATCCCTTGGCGCCGGCGGCGATCGCGCCGAGCACCTGCTCGGGCTCGGCCTGCGCCGACACCACGAGCACGTGATGTCCCAGTTCGCACACCTGGAGCACGGCCGCCGCCCCGGCGATCCCCGGCAGGCCGAGGTCGAGCAGCACCACGCTGCCGGGCGGCTGCGGATGGACGTGGAACCGGGCGACCGAATCGACCACCGCGCCCAGTTCGATCCCTTCGGCCTCCGTGAGGACCCGGACCATGGCGTGCCGGTACAACGGATGGTCTTCGATCACCGCGACGTCGACCCGGTCGGTCTCCGGCCTGTCTTCAGTCATCTGCACGTTCCCGATCACCCCGTCCCACCCGCCGCGGACACCGCACGGCCTGCCTGCGCCGGATCCAGCGCGGGCCCGCGCGGCACCAGCGCCAGCAATCCATTCGGAACCGGTTGCCGTTCGGCTTGGCCGTACCCGAGGGAAGCGAGTGCCTCAGTGCTCGCCACCGGATACTTCAGGCCCGTGTCGGTGACGACGTAGACCGTGCCGGAACCGGATTCCGCCACCACCGCGCCTCCCGACGGAGGCACGAAGACGGCGTCGGCGACCAGCGCGTCCGATCGCGCCGTCACCGGGATCGCCTTCGCACCTTGCGGCAACGGGACCTGTGCGGAGATAACGATTCGAGAACCCTGTGCGCATAACGTCACGGACTGTCCGGTAACGGGCGCTTTTCGCGGGATCCGGTCCGGATACTCCGCGGGATCGGCCCCGCCCGCCCTCGCCGTGCCGACCTTCGGCACCGCGGCGACGTCGGCCGCGCGCACCGCGACGGGCGCCGGGACGCCGGTGTAGGCGTCCGCGTTCTGCGGGGTGTTGATCAGCAGGCTCGCCTCGGTCTGGCCGATCGGTTCGAGCCCTTCGGCACGGACGAGGTAGTAGGACGTCGCGTCGCCGGGCGACGCCATCGCGTCGATGACGCCGAGCACCGAACCGACCTTCGTCGCGGCGCCGCCGACCTTCGGGCCGGGCCGCCCGGCGTCTTCGACCGCGCGGTAGGCCAGATCGCGTCCGGCGGCGACGGTGCCGATCCACCGGGAGGACACCGCGATCACCGGGTAGGTGTCGAACTGCAGCGCCGTGGCGGCCTCCGGGGTGAGCTTGTAGCGGCGCCCGGCGGTCACGAGGTAGCGCTCACCCTCGGGGACCCGGACCACGACGGCCTGATCCCTCGGCAGGTCGATTCCGGCCGCGGGCGCGCCGAGGAGCACCGTCGTCTCCGGTTCGGCCGACGCGGGCGCGTCCTGGGTCGTCCGCGAGCAGCTCGTCCACGGGGTGTTCACCAGCGCGGCCGCCGCGGGCAGCGAATCGGGGGCGCCGGGAATGCCGATCTGTGAACCCCGCGGCGCCTTCGCGAGCTTGTCCGACGGGACGGTCACCGTGGCCTCGCCGTTGCCGCCGGCCATCAGCCGTGCGGAGGCGTAGTTGAGCACTGGGTGCAGCGCGCCGTCCTGGCCGAGGATGTAACGCGCGCCGGTGCCCTCCTCGACGATCACCTTGCCGCCCGCCAGCCAATCCTTGCCGCCGGAAGGATTCAGCAGGCCGATCACGCCGAAGACCGCGGTGACCAGCAGCGCCACGCCGAGCCCGCACAGGGTTCCGATGACGAGCCTGCGGCTCGGGGCGACCGGATGGTTGGCGTCAGCCGAGACCAGTGCCGAAACCAGTCTCCTGCGGAGGAATTGGTAGGCCTGGATCTGGTCCCGCTGCGTCCACACGCTCCCGTCCCCCGCCGTTCGTGCCCACCTTTTCGAGGGTGCTCACGTTAGGTTCCGGCCCCGGTTCGCGGTGAGGGTATTTTTTACGCCCCTCCCCCGCGCGGGGCGGGGTTACCGTCGGGCGCGTACACGGAGGAGGGGAATTCATTGTCGGTTGAAGCCCCGGCGGTGGGGACACCCCGCCCGGCCCCGGAACAGGCCCCCGCGCGCGGTGTCGCGGGCGCGGCGCCGCTGCCCTGGCTGCTGCCGATCCGCCCGCTGCAGGCGGCGCTCTGGGAGATCGCCGGGATCGCGATCCTGCTGGCCTTCACCGTCGACGGGATCCCCCAGGCCGCGCGGATCAGTATCACCGCCGTCGCCGGTGTCCTCGTGCTGACGACTTCGGTCCGCTTCGCCGGACGCCACGCCGCGGGCTGGTTGCTCACCTGGGCCGATTACCGGCTGAAGCGCCACGACAAGCAAGAAGTCCCCGATCCGCTGCACCGGCTCGCCGGTCCCGTCCGGGTGCGTCAGCACGTCGACCGCGCGGGCAACCGATTCGGTGTCGCCGAGGTCGGCGACGGGTGGAGCGCCATCGTGCGGCTCACCCCCGGCGCCGTGGCGCCCACGCCGGACACACTCGTCGCCATCTTGCGCGAGGCGTACACGAGCACCGGAATCCCCTTGTCCAGCGCGCAACTGCTGACCTGGACCGTCCCCAATGGACAGTCGGTGCTCCGGGTCCGCTGGCTCACCGTCCGGTACCGGCCCGAGGACGCGCCGATCGCGGCGCTCGCCCGGGGTGGCGGAGAACTCGGCGCGCTGCGGAGCACCGCCTGCGCGGCACTGTCGCTGATGGGCGCGCTTGCCGAAGCCGGATTCGAGAGCACCGTCCTCGAAGCCGGTGAAGTGGCGGAAAACCTGCGCGTCGCGCTCGGCAGCGGCCAGGACGCGCCGGTGAACGGCTGGCGTTCCTGGGACTGGGGCGGCGCGTCGCAGGTTTGCTACCGGCCCGGGTCGGAGCGGGATCTCGCGCGGACACTGGATCTTCACGTCCCCGGCTCGGCGTTCACCGCGACTTCGTACACGCTGTACCGCTCACCTGGCGGACGCGAGAAGTCCGAGGTGACCATCCGGGTCGGCGGACGACCGGGAGCGGAGACGGTGCGGCCCGGCGGGATCGCGCTGACCCCGCTGCACGGACGGCACGCGGAGGCGGTCCGGCGGACCCTGCCGCTGGCACTGGAGAACTGAGGGGACTGTCCGTGGAGGACTCCTTTCCTCACTGAGGGTAGGAAAGGAGTCCTCCACGGACGTAACTTCCACGCAAGTAGTCATCTACTTGCGGTGGGGGGATCAGCCCCGCACGGCCTCGTAGACGCCGGCGATCATGCCGACGAAGGGGACCAGCGAGAGCAGCACCAGGAACTCGACGATGTCGAGAGTCCTTGCCCAGTAGGGAGAACGACGTCCCTTCGCGACCCGTGTCGCGTAGGTGAGACAGACGCCCGCCGCCACGACGACGGCGCAGCCCGCGGCGAAGACGAACGAACGCGGCCCGCTCGCGGCGAGCCAGAACCCGGCCGCCGCCAAGGCCGCCGCGCCGAAACCGACGAGCACGAGCCGCTGCGAGCGGCCGGCGAAGGCGCGCGAACGCAACATCAGCGCCAGCCCCAGCAGGGCGCTCAAGCCCGCTTCCCAAGCCCCGCCCGAAGACGACAGGACCACCGAGGCCGAGACCACGACGAGCCCGAGCGCGACAAGCAGCCCGGTGAGCAACGCCTGCGCGTAGGTCGTGCCGCCGACCATGTCCTCGCCGAGCGAAGGGTTCTCGTCGGCGCGGAACGCGTCCATGTCGTCGGGCACCCGGGGCAGTGGCAGCCTGCCGAGCCGCAGCGCCAGCATCGGCGCCACCGCGGCGAGTGCCGTCGCCACGACGGCGACCACGGCGGCCGCCGAAACCGGGCGCACGTCGGCCAGCAGGACGACCGCGGTGGTGATCGCGCCGAGCCCGGCCGAAACGGTCACCGCCACGAACCACGGCAGCCGGTCCGCCACCGAAACGGCCGCGATCACGCCGTACACGGTCACCACGGCGAGCCCGGCGGCCAGCGGTCCGGCCGACAGGGAGAACAGCGGATGCGGTGGCAGGATCGACATCCCGGCCAGCAGTGCCGCCCCGACCCCGGCGAACGCGCCGGCGGCACCGGCCTCCGCGTCGCCGTACGCGCGGCTTAGCGCACCGCCCCCCAGCACCAGTACCAGCGCGAGCAGCCCGGTCCCGATCGGCGCCAGCACACTGCCGGACGCCGCGGCCTGCACCAGCAGTCCACCGGCGAGCAGCAGCACCACGGACGCGACGATGCCCGCCTTGCGCGCCACCGACGGTCCCCACCGGCCGGTGCCCGCCTCGGCGACGCTGGCGATCGAGTCGACGACGTCGTCGAACAGCAGCGGACCCCGCGGGCGTTCCCGCGGGGTCAGATGGAGGACTTCGCCGTCGCGTACCTGTGCCGCGGCGACCGTGAGCCCGAGCGCGAGCGGAGCACCGCCGAGCCGGGACAGCACCCAGCCGGGATGCTCGGCCGACGCCTGTCCCGAAGCGCCCGCGAGTCGCACGAGCTGCGGGACGAGTTCGGCGAACGTGCTCTGCTGCGGCAGCGCCACGTCGACGCGCGCCCGCGGTGTCACCACCGTGACGCGCCGGGTGGAGCCCGCGATCGCGGCCGTCATGCTTCGATCGACTTGGCGGACTCGATGACCGGGGCGAACTTGGCGCTGCTGGCCTCGGCCAGTTTCTGCAGCCCGTTGTTGACCGCCTCCAGCACGATCTCCGACAGGTTGCGCGCGTCGTACTGACGCACCGCGCGCGGGTCGATGTCGATCGAGGTGAACCGGCCGTCACCGCGCAGCACGACGGTGACCTCGTTCTGCCGCGAGTGCGCCTTGACCTCCATCGCCTCGACCGAGCGCTGGATGCGCTGCACCTCTTCGGTCTGCTTGCGGACCTGTTCCAGCAACTCGTCCATGTCCGGCATGGCGTAGGGGTCGGTGGTCACGAGTCTTCTCCTTCATCTGCGGTGAAATCCCGCCGGACGTGGACACTGCCCACGAACCGCCGGAAGTCGTCGCCGAGGCCGCGGGCCGCCTCGGGCGTCGCGGTGCAGGCGATCTCGAGGATCAGCCGCTCGGCAGGGCTCGCCCCCGGCACGGTCAGCTGCACCTGCGTCTGTACGAGATCCTGTCCTTCGGCGGTGCGGAGGCGCAGCACCTGCGTCACCCCCGGCGCGATCGGAGTGCCGATCACCTTGCGCCGCACCACTTCGAGCGCGGCCATGGACCGGCCGAGGCGTTCGACGGCCTCGTCGGCGATGTCGGTGATCCGTGCCTGGTCCGGTCGCTGCCCGACGCTCAGGGTGATGTTCGGGGTGAACTCCGCATCCGTTCCGGGGTGCACCGCCACGAAGACGGCGCCCTCGGCGCCGACGGACGCCGGCTCGACCGGGACCCAGCCGTCGGGGATGTCGAATCCGAGCGGGAGGGAGACCCGGTCCCGCGTCGCCATGTCACTCATCCCCGTCACCACGTGCCCACGTAGGAGATCGCGTCGTCCCACGCCTCGCCGACGGCGTCCGCCGCCTGGCCGGCCGCGCCGCTCACCGCGTCGACGGCCGCGCCGCCGTACTCGCCGACGGTGTCCGCGATCTTCGGCAGGTCGATGTCGATCTTCGCGCCGATCCCGGCACCGAGACCGAGCGCGACACCCGCCTTGAAGTTGACCTTGATGTGCCCGGCGTCGTAGACGGCCTGGCCGTCGAGCTGCGCGCCGAGTCCGTATTGGAGGGTGCCGCTCGCGCCGACGCCCACCCCGGCGACGTCCGCCGCGAGTTCGCCTTCGATCTTGCCGCCGACGAAGGCTCCTGCGTGCACGCCGACACCGTGCGCGCCCGCCTGGAGGGAACCGTTCACCTCACCGCCGACGAACGCGGTCCCCTTGGCGCTGCCCGAAGCGACGCCCCATTCCTTCTTTCCTTCGAGTTCTTCCTTGAAGGCGGCCAATTCGGCGTGCCCGGAGGCCTTGACGTCCCAGCCCTGTGAGGAGACCTTGGCGTCCCACCCCGGGGTGAAGCCGTCCTGCTCCTGCTTCCACTTGGCATACGTGATCTCGGTGCTGTTCCAGGCCTTGTCGCGCAGGCCTTCGGGCTTCGGCCTGCCGAACGGGGTGTCGCCGGCACGCGGGGCGCGTGTGCCTTCGAGACCGTCCCAGGTGAGTTTCTTCCAGCCGGAGTTACCGAACCAGGAAGGATGCGACCGTGGGCGCTTGCGGCCGTCGAGCGCTTCACCATTGAGCCAGTACAACGGGCCACGGCCCCATTTGCCGAGTTCGTGCTCGATCCGGCCGGCGCCCTCGGGCGGGAACAGCCGCGCGAGTTCTTCGCTCAGCTCGTCGGCGATCTCCTGCGCCGCCTGCGCGGCACGTTCGCCGAGCTGACGGGCGGCGGAGATGAACGCGTTGACCGCGTTCGCGTTCGCCGTCCGCGCCTGGCTGGTGAGCTGCGCGGCGTACTGGTCGAACTGGGCGAGGATCGAGTCCACACAGGACTTGGCGCCCTGCAAGGCCTGCGCGCCCGCCCGCAGCCGGTTCGACTGGTCGCTCAGTTTCGCGCCGAGCTCGCCGAGTTCCTGACTCAGTTTCGTGGCGGAGGTGGAGAACGCGATGTAGGCGTCACCTTCCCAGGACGCGTTGAGCGCCTTCGCCGCCTTGCCGATCTCGTCCGCCCGGCCCGAAACCGTCGACGCCCGATCGCCGCACCGCTGACCTGCCGCGCTCAGCGCCGAGGGGTCACCGGTGACCCGCCGCTGGTACTCGACCACGAGCCGCCGGTAATTCGACAGGATCGAGCTGACGACGCCCGACGCGTCGACCACACCGTTCCCCCACACGGTTTACCTGCCCTTCGCCGGTGAGTCAGCCCCTGCGTCGATGTCGATGTGCTGCTCGAAGTGCTTGCCGCCGAAGTTCATGTCGATGTCGATGTCGATGTCCTGACCACCCGGTGCCTGCACGGTGGACTTCCCGGTGCTCAGGTCGGTGGTGATGGTGACCGTGTTCCCGTTGCCCGCACCCGCGCCAGGCAGCGCCCCGCCGTTGGAGCCGGAACCCGCGCCGCCGCCCGCCGGTCTGTCCACCGGGATCCAGGCGTCCGCGCCGCCCGGCCAGTTCCCCTGGGATCCGTTGCCACCCAGCGCGGGCGGCCGGTACTGGGTGAACGGCGGCGTCTCGCCCGGCGTCGAACCACCGCCCGCACCGCCGCCGGAGCCGCCGATCGCGGCCTGTCCCGAACCACTGGCGACCGAGCCCGGCGCCTGCGGGTTGGTGACCGGGGTGCCGGAGACCGCCGAGTTGCCCGCCGCGCCGTTGTCACCGGCGTCGTTGTGCCCGAACAGTTTCTGGACCTCACCGATGATGGTGGCGATCTGGGTGATCTGGTTGGCGAGGTCGACCACGCCGAGCGCCTTCAGCAGCGCGCCGATCGCGGTGATGAACGCGCGCAGCGAAGCACTGGTGGCGGTGGAAAGCGCGACGGCGGCGCCGTAGGTCCACGGATTCGACATCAGGCCCGCGACCGTCGGGTTCACCGCCGAGACCACCGCCTTGTAAGCGGTCTGCGCGGTCTTGATCAGCGTCCCGGCGATGCCGAGCAGTTCGGCGCCCTTCTGCACGACCTGGATGATCTTGGTCAGCGAGTTCAGGGAGTCGGTGATCTTCTTCAGCGCGGAGTCCGACGCGCCGCCGGACCAGATCTTGCCGAGCTGCTCGGCGGCCTTCGTCACCTCGTTGTACATGGTGAGGAACTCGTTGGCCTTCTTGAGCACCTCGAGTACGTGCTTCGCGATCTGCTCCGGCTGTCCGGTGAGGATCTGCGGCAGGATGGTGATCGGCCCGCCCGAAGACGCCGTGGCGTCCATCGCGCTGGAATTGGGGTAAGTCAGCATGGTCGCTCCTCAGGCCGGAAGTCAGACGGAAGCCGGGCGGTAGACGCTGACCTTCGCCAGGCCGTTGATGTCCGCTTCGACGATTCCGTGGTTGTAGAGCAGCCCGCCCTCTCCGGCGATGGCGATGATCGGCTTGTTGTCGGAGAACAGGAGCGGTTCGACCACGACGACGTCGCCGCTGTGCACCCCGCCCGGCACGTCGCCGAAGTTGCGCGCCGTACCGGCGTAGACCTCGATGACCCCGACCCGCGCCTGGTTGTCGGCGTCACCGGCCAGCCAGTCGTTGAAGTCCGAGACGCCGTGGAACCGCGTGTCGGTGATCGGGTGGTCGCCGAGCTGCCCCAGCCGCGCGTCCCCCAGGTAGCGCAGCACGTTGCCGACCGACGACGGTTCGCCGCTGCCGCCCGCGCTGTCGTTGATGGCCAGTGTCGCCAGCTCGGAGGCGTGCGAGTTCCCCCAGATCGACGAAGACGTCGACCCCGCGCCGCCGCCGGGACGGCCGCCGTATCCGCCCGCGACCGCCTCGTCGGCGGCCTGGTAGGCGTCGGCACTGCTCTTGATGAAGCCGTTGATCTGCTGCAGCAGCTGCAGGAGCGTGCGGACCGCGACCACCTGCTGGCTCTGCATGGCCGTGTTGGCCGCCGCCACCGCGCTGCCGAACGTGGCGAACGACATCGGCTGCAGGACGGTGCGTTCGAGGTCTGCGACGACGTTGATGCCCTGCATGATGATGCCGCCCAGGTTCCCGACCGCCGAGCGCATGGCCTCGGGCTCCGCCCGGTACTCGCCCGTGCCGACCATGGCTCTCCTTCTCTCGTTCCCCCACGTCTGCGCCTGTTCCAGCAGCGTAAGTTCGCCACCAGACGTGGGCGGACGGCAAAAGTACCCACCGCAAGGGCGGCACGAGTGGCCAGAATGATCGGCAGGATTACCCACAAGCGGCCAGAAAGACCCTGATGAGCGCCATTCGCGACCGCCTGCCGGCCCTGGGCGAGCAGCCCGGTGAAATCGTCCTGCAGTCCCCGCCGATGCTGCCGAAGGGCTCCTCAGGCGGAGCCATGCAGCTGCTGATGTTCATGCCGATGATGCTGGGCATGGGCGCCATGTCGTTCGTCTACATCGGACGCGACGGCGGGGTGATGACGTACATCTTCGGCGCGTTGTTCCTCACCGCGATGGTGGGCATGGTCGTGATGTCGCTCGGCCGCGGCGGTGCGGCGAAGAAGGCGCAGATCAACGAGGAACGCCGGGACTACCAGCGGTATCTGACCGGTTTGCGCGGCCAGGTCCGTGAGATCGCGGACAACCAGCGCGCGGCGATGGCGGCGCTGCAGCCCGACCCGGCGGATCTGTGGGCCTATATCGAGACGGGGAAGCTGTGGGATCGCCGCCGGTCCGACTCGCAGTTCGGGCAGGTGCGGATCGGGACGGGACCGCAGCGGCTGGCGACACCGTTGAAGGCGCCGCAGACCGTGCCGCTGGAGGACCTCGACCCGGTGTGCTCGACGAACCTCAAGCACTTCATCCGGACCTATTCGACGGTCGACGGACTCCCGGTCGCGGTCTCGCTGCGGTCGTTCGCGCAGGTCATCCTGTCCGGCCGCCGCCCGGACACGCTCGGGACGGCGCGGGCGCTGCTGACCCAGCTCGCGACCTTCCACTCGCCCGGCGACCTGCGGATCGCGTTATGCGTCAAGAACGACCGGCTGCACGACTGGGAGTGGGCGAAGTGGCTGCCGCACGTCGCCTCCACCGCCGCCGACGCCGCCGGTCCGCGGCGGCTCGTCGACGCCGACTCCGGGAAGCTCGCCGACCTCCTCGGCCCGGACCTCGGTGACCGGCCCGCGTTCACCCGGCGGCCGGACGCCCGGCTGGACCTGCCGCATGTCGTCGTGATCGTGGACGGCGGGCACACCCTCGGCGACACGCGGCTCGTCGCCGAAGAGGGCAGGCTCGGCGTCACCGTGGTGGAGATCGGCACCGAGCAGCCGCGGTCGGTCTCGTCGGAACGGCTGCTGAGCCTGCACATGAGCCCGGAGCAGCTCGGGATGGTCGTCGGCGACGGGACGGAGCAGCGGCTCGGTTTCCTCGGCAAGCCGGACACCTTGGACCGCGGGGCCGCCGAGGCGCTGTCCCGGATGCTGACGCCGCTGTTCCAGGGAGCGGCGGTGGTCAGCGAGGCGCCGATGTCGGCGACGTTCGGACTGGCCGGGCTGCTCGGCATCGGCGATCCGCGCGACACCGACACCGAGGTCACCTGGGCACCGCGTTCGGCGCGGGACCGGTTGCGGATCCCGCTGGGCGTCAACCCCGAGGGCAGGCCGGTCGACCTCGACCTCAAGGAATCGGCCGAGGGCGGGATGGGCCCGCACGGGCTGGTCATCGGCGCGACCGGGTCCGGCAAGAGCGAGCTGCTGCGGACGTTGGTCACCGCGCTCGCCGTCACGCATTCGTCGGAGAAGCTCAACCTCGCGCTGATCGACTTCAAGGGTGGCGCGACCTTCGCCGGGATGACCGGACTGCCGCACACCTGCGCCGTCATCACCAACCTGTCCGACGATCTCGCGCTGGTCGATCGCATGGCGGACGCACTGAACGGCGAACTGCTGCGGCGTCAGGAGCTCCTGCACGCCGCCGGGAACTACGCGTCGGTGCGGGATTACGAAAAGGCCAGGGAAGCGGGGGCCAACCTGCGGCCGTTGCCGTCGCTGCTGGTGATCATCGACGAATTCAGCGAACTGCTGTCATCCCGGCCGGAGTTCATCGACCTGTTCGTCGCGATCGGGCGGCTGGGCCGGAGTCTCGGGATCCACCTGCTGCTCGCCTCACAGCGGCTGGAGGAGGGACGGCTGCGCGGGCTGGATTCGCACCTGTCGTACCGGATCGGCCTGCGGACCTTCTCCGCGTCGGAGAGCCGCGCGGTGCTCGGTGTCGCGGATGCCTACCAGCTCCCGCCCGTACCGGGTTCGGCGTATCTGAAGTCCGACAACGACACTCTCATCCGGCTCAAGGCCGCGTACGTCTCGGGGGAACTGCCGCCTCGCAGCAAGATCGTGCGCAAGGACGGCCAGACCCTCGGTCTGATGCCGTTCACGCTGGCGCCGGTGGAGATCCCGGTGACCGTCGAAGCCGAGGAGCCGGTGGAAAAGGGCACCGGCGAGACGATCATCGGCGCGATGATCTCGCGGATCGAAGGCAAAGGCCCGGAGGCGCACCAGATCTGGTTGCCGCCGCTGGCCGAACCGCCCACCCTGGACCAGCTGCTGCCGCCGCTCGGCGAAGACCCGTCACGGGGTTTGTGCCCGCTGGGCTGGGGCGGCAACGGCAAGCTGATGATCCCGGTCGCCCTGGTGGACAAGCCCTTCGAACAGCGGCGCGACATGCTGTGGGCCGATTTCTCCGGTGCCGCCGGACACGCGCTGATCGTCGGGGCACCACAGAGCGGCAAGAGCACACTGATGCGCGACATCGCCGCGATGCTCGCGCTCACCCACACGCCGGAAGAGGTCCAGCTGTTCGTGCTGGACATGGGTGGTGGCGCGCTGGCGCCGATCGCCGGGCTGCCCCACGTGTCCGGCTACGCGACACGGCGCGACGCCCAGCGCTGCCGCCGGGTGGTGGCGGAACTGACGACCCTGCTCGAACAACGCGAGGAGTTCTTCTCCGCCAACGGGATCGAGTCGATCACGACGTTCCGCCAACGACGTTCGGAGTTCCGGGAGAGCACCGAAGGCCGCGAATTCGGCGACGTCTTCCTGTTCGTGGACAACTGGACCACGATCCGCCAGGAATACGAGCAGCTGGAGGAGCAGATCACCAGCCTCGCGTCACGCGGGCTCGGTTTCGGCATCCACGTCGTCGTCTCGATCAACCAGTGGATGGGCATGCGGGCGCCGTTGCGGGACGCGATCGGCACGAAGTTCGAACTGCGGCTCGGTGAGCCGGCGGACTCGCTGATCGACCGCAAGATCGCGCAGAACGTCCCGGCGGACCGGCCGGGCCGCGGGCTGACCGCGGACAAACTGCACTTCCTCGCGGCGCTCCCGCGTATCGACTCGGACCAGCGGCCGGACACCGTCGGCGCCGGTGGCCTGGACCTGAACCGCCGGATTTCCGCGGCCTGGAAGGGAAATCCCGCGCCCGCCGTGCGCCTGCTCCCCGCCGAGGTCCCGTTGGACTCGCTGGAAGCCGGACCCCGCAAGCAGGTCACGCTCGGCATCGCGGAATCGAACCTGCGGCCGGTGCACCTCGACTTCGCCACCGAACCGCATTTCCTGGCCTTCGGCGACGTGGAATCCGGCAAGAGTTCGCTTCTGCGCGCGATCGCGCAAGGCATCACCGCGAAGTACTCCCCGGAGGAAGCGGCGATCGTGGTCGCCGACTACCGGCGCGGGATGCTGGGTGCGGTACCGGACTCGCATCTGCTCGGCTACGCGGGTTCGGAAAGCGTGCTGAGCGGGCTGATCGACCAGTGCCGGCAAGCGATGCGGAACCGCTTGCCCGGCCCGGACGTCACGCCGGACCAGCTGCGCAACCGGTCGTGGTGGCGGGGCCCGGATCTGTTCGTGCTCGTCGACGACTACGAAATGGTCGCGACCGTGGGCCGGAACCCCTTGCAGCCGCTGCTGGAATTCCTGCCGCAGGCGCGGGACATCGGGCTCCACCTCGTCATCGCGCGCGGGAGCGGTGGCGCCGGGCGTTCCCTGTTCGAACCTGTACTGCAACGGATCCGGGAGCTGGGTTCCCCCGGCCTCGTGATGTCCGGGTCGCGGGACGAAGGGGCGCTGCTCGGAGACGTGAAGCCGGGGCCTCAGCCCGCCGGGCGGGGTGTGCTGGTCTCGCGGCGGCACGGGACGGGGCTGGTGCAGGTGGCTTGGACGAAACCGGTGGAGGACTGAGCGCGGGGTCATCCCGAATTCGCCGACCGGGGAGGTTCGGTGTCATGGCACTGGATCTGCCCGCTGTTCACGCCGCCGCGGCGGCGCAGGCCGAGCGCGTCACGCCGGGCATCGACGCCATGAGCGCGTACCTGGCGAGGTCCTGGGGCCGCTGTCACCGGCGGCCGGAATCAGTGGGGTGCTCCTCCACCGCGGAGAGCGCATCGCCGCCTTCGACGAGGGAATGATCCCGGACCCGCACCGGCCCGTGGCGGGCACTCTCGACCTGCCGGGGTTGGCCGCGACCACGGTTCACCTGGCATCACCTGCTGCGGCAGACCAGCGCATGGGACGGAGACCTCTGGGGCGAACCGGCCCGGCTGGACGGCCCTCGGTGCTGGACGAACATGTCCTCGGCCCGCTCGGCGAGACCGTCCCGGTGGTCAGCGGTGGCGCGTACTGGGGAGGCCGGGCTCTGGATCTCCGCCGCCGAGCGGCCGGTTCGCGCGCGGCAACGCCGATCAGCACCTGCTCCGGGTCGACCCCGATCGTGACGCCGTCATCGTTTCCGTTGGGGTCAAGGCGTCGAGGAACTCGTTCGTGCTGTTTCGCGTGCCGCTCCTGTCGTGAGGTGACCGGTCACGGCGCGCCCCGGCACAGTGATATCGCTTGGAGAGTGATTGGTGCTTAGAGCTTGTCTCATTTGGCGAGTTTCTTGTAGCAGGTGATGGTGGCGCCGAGGACGAGGAAGGCGAGGTAGTGGCTGGGTTTGCGTTCGTAGCGGATGATCAGGCGGCGGTAGCCGGTCAGCCAGGCGATGGTTCGTTCGATGACCCAGCGGTGCCGGCCGAGTTTGTCGGCGGATTCGATGCCTTTGCGGGCAATGCGCGGAATGATCCCGCGCCTGCGTAGCCAGTCACGCAGGGCCGGGATGTCATAGGCCTTGTCCGCGTGGAGTTTCGCCGGTTTTCGTCGTCGTGGCCCTCGGCGGGAGCGGATAGCCGGGAGAGCGTTGACCAGCGGCTTGAGTGCGTGACTGTCGTGAGTGTTGGCCGCGGAGACCCCGACGGTCAACGGCAGCCCGGCTCGATCGGAGAGAGCGTGGATCTTCGAGCCGGGTTTGCCGCGGTCGACCGGGCTCGGACCGGTCAGACCGCCCCCCTTTTGGCCCTGACGGATGCACCGTCGAGGACCACGCGCGACCAGTCGATCAACCCCCGGCCACCCAGTTCGTCCAGCACCGCCTGGTGCACCTGCCGCCACAGCCCGGCCTCGGTCCACTCGGTGAACCGACGATGCGCCGTCGGCACGGTGACCCCGAAACTCGGTGGCAGATGGCGCCACGCGCAGCCGCTGGTCAGCACGAAGACGATCGCAGTGAACACCGCCCGATCGTCCACCCGAGACATTCCGCCACCTTGCGGGCGTGTCTTGCCCGGCGGGATCAGCGGTTCCACCAGCGCCCACAACTCGTCGGGTACAAGTCTCCGCGACAACTCGTCGGTCACAGGTCATGATCATGCCCGCACTTCGACCGGAACCCAAGTGAGACACGCTCTTACTGTGGCGCGCCTCGATCGCACTGGGATCAAGCCGGGATGTCATTCGGGAGAATGACGGTGGCCGCAAGGGGCGCGTCGCATTTCTGGCGGATTCCGGTTTTCGCCACGCCGATGTCGGCATCGCCACGACATGCGTGTCCACTTCCGTGCCCGCATTCGTTCTGGTAGCTACGAGGACACCAAGGAACTTTTCGCCGACACTTCCCCAAGGGAACCGATCTTTCAGGATCTTCGCGCGACGAGCTCGATGCCGTCGCAGACGAACTCAACGACCGCCCACGCGAGACTCTCGGATGACTCAAACCTGCCGAAGTCTTCAACAAGCTGCTGCTGGAATCAGGTGGCGCACTGACTCCTTGAACCCACCCTGCAGATTCAGTGGTGATCGAACTCACGTTCGAGTATTGTCATGGGTATGACCACATCTCTTGCTTTTAACCCGAAAGCCGCTCGTTTTTTGGATGCCGCCATTGACGAAGAACTTTCGCTTCGCCGGGCGCAGGGGCGGCAGGTGCGTTCCATAGCCGGGTTCGCCACGGCGGGCGGTTCGCGAAGATCGGTGACCGAGGAGGTCGCTTTGGCCTTCTCGGTCTCTCGCAACCACGCGTTCTTGCTGGTGGAAACCTCCTGCGCTCTGGTGACGCGGTTGCCGAACACGTTGGCGGCGCTGGAGCAGGGTGATATCGATCTGTTCAAGGCGTCGAAGGTCAGCCGGCTGACTCGCGAAGTCTCGGACGAGGTCGCCGCGCTGGTGGACGGGTTCTTGGCCGGGCGGCTCGCCGGACGGGACCCCAGGGCGATCGGCAAATCGGTGAGTTACGCGGTGCAGAAGTTCGACCCCGACGGCTACCGGGATCGGGCTGTGAAGAAACGCGCGTTACGCCATATCTCACTGGAACACGAGGACGAGACCATGTCGAAGGTGTCAGGCTCTCTGCCATCGGAGATCGCCGGCTCGATCTACGCGTCGATCAGCCGCGCCGCCCAGACTCGTCGCGCCCGGGACAAGGCCAGGACGCTGGATCAGCACCGCGCCGACATCTTCGCCGAACGATTGCTGGCCGAAGACGGGCACGGTAAACCTCGTGCGCACATCCACGTCTACGTCGACCTCCTCACCCTGACCGGTGCGCGCGAGGATCCCGCCACCTTGGCCGGCTACGGCCCCATCCCCGGCTGGCTCGTCCGCGAAATCGCAGCCGACCCCGGCTCCACCTGGTCCCGGCTGATCACCGACCCCACCACCGGACAAATCCTCGAGGCCGGCCCCGGCACTTACCGGCCCCCGGCCTCACTCGCCCGCCTCATCAAAGCCCGCGACCGGCAATGCACCCATCCAGGCTGCCACCGTCCCGCCGAATTTTCCGAAGTCGACCACATCACCAACTGGGCACGCGACGGCATCACCGACCACCACAACTGCCATGCCGCCTGCAAGATCCACAACCTCCTCAAGGAAGAACCCGGCTGGACCGCCGAACCCACCGGCAACGGGGGCACGATCATCACCACCCCCACCGGCCGCACCTACACCGCAACCCCCGAACCACTCCACGACCCACGACCGGAACCAGAGGACGACACCCCACCCTTCTGAAAGGCACCGCCGACTTCGACGAAGGTGATCAAGAGGCCACCTTCGTGGCTCGACCATGACCGCTGAGGCTCCTTGCTCGATGTAGCGGCTTCACACACTTCAACGCTCGCTCACGAGCGCGGAACAAGCCAGGCCTCCGAAAGCCATGCGCTTGCGGCGACCTCGTGCTCTCCCCCGGCTTCGGCGCGACTTCAAGCATCCGTGGCGTGTACGCGTCAGCTCGAAAGACGGACGCGACCCTGCCGCGCGGTCTCGGCGTCCGTCCAGATCACTCGAGCCGCGCGGCGATCTCCCGTGCGCAGACCAGCGCCTCATTCACTCCCGTGTCCACCTCGAAGTCGTAAACCACGCCCCGGTGCACGATCTCGGCCTGAGCCTCCGCCATTCCCCTGACCCGGTCCCCCCGCGCCATCTCCCGCCCAGCGGCCACGACGCCATCGCACCGGACCCCGACCCACAGCACCTCGAGTCCGTCCAACGCGTCACGCCACCGCTGTTGTGACGCGGCGCCACCGAGGAACGCGTCGTCGACGACGACCCGGGCCCCGGCCCGCACCATCGCCGCGACACCGGCCATCCACGCGTTCTCCAGCCGCCGGAAACCGGACCCCACGTCCACGCCACCGTCCGCCGCGAAATGGATCCCCTCGTCGACAGCGGCCGGCATGGCGTCGATCAAGGTGTCCACGCCGAGCGTGAGCCAAGGATCCGGCAGCACCGCCTGCAGACACCGGGCGATCCCCGACTTGCCAGAACTGGAGCCGCCGTTCAGCACGATCACCCTGGTCGTCACGCGAACACCCTAGGGCTCGGGCGGCCCGGGCAGGGGGTCACCTCGCTCCGCGAGGAACTCCGCGACCAGATCGACCAGGGCGGTCACCTGCTCCCCGCCACCGCGGCCGGGAAATCCAGGGTCACGCTCTTCCAGCAAACCGGATACAACGGACGTCGACACCAAAGAACCCGGATCCACCCAGTTCTGAAATCCCCGCAAGACCCGGTTTTCCGAAGCCGCGTCGAATCCGCACAGGAACACGCAAGCGTCCCGAAACGTCGCGATCCCATACACAGAAGGCCGAAAGCGGACGTCCGCCAGCCGTTCACCGATGTCCACAACCGACTATCCCACTCGGACGGCCCAATACTTTCCTCGCAACGCTTACCGACTTCGGTAGGTTACAAAAACCCTTACCGCCGCATAACTTGGTGAAATCGTTTCAGCTCGAAGCGAACTCCCCGACGCAGGCCGAAGGGCGTATTCATGCGTATGTCCAAGATCGTCGCAACGGTGGCAGGCGCCGCCGCGGCGCTGACCCTTGCCGCCACCCCCGCCGCGAACGCGGGCCAGGACATCATCGGCGGCGGCACCGTGAGCTCCGCGCCGTGGGGTGCCCAGATCTACTGGGACGACGCCACCGCGTACGGCGGCTTCAACTGCTCCGGCACGATCATCGCCCCGCAGTGGGTCCTCACCGCGAAGCACTGCCTCAACGCTCCCGGCATGCACGTCAAGGTAGGCAACGTCAACCTGAACCAGGGCACCGAGGCCGACGTCGACCAGCAGAAAGCCGCCCCGAGCGGCGACATCGCCCTGCTGCACCTCACGACCGCGGTCAACACGACGTACATGAAGCTCGGCACCGCGAACCCGGCCAACGGCACCACGAACCAGATCTACGGCTGGGGCCGCACGCAGGGCAGCAACCCGCCCTCGAGCGTCCTGAAGACCGCCAACGTCCGCATCACCGGAACCAGCAGCGACGCGTACGGCGGTCAGGCCATCGCCAGCGTCGGCATCGACGGTTCGGCGTGGCACGGCGACTCGGGCGGCCCGCAGCTTTCGAACGGCGTCCAGGTCGGTGTCTGTTCGACGGGCAGCAACTCCGGCACGAACCCGCAGGGCACCCAGAACTACGCCAGCGTCGCGGCGAGCCGCGACTGGATCCGCACCACCGCGGGAGTCTGACCTGAACGGAAAGGGACCGTTCACACCGAACGGTCCCTTTCCGCCTGCCGCGTCCGAGTCGGGCGCACTTCGACTTCGGGCCGATCATCGACACCGAACCGACCTTGTCACCCGTCCACGGTGAACTCGTCGGGCACCTGGAAGTCTTGTCCCTCGCCTCCCTTTTGACGGCCAGATCAGCCGACGCCTGTGCCGCGTCCGCGAACACCTTCTTGTCCTTGGCGCGCCGGGTCAGGTGCCGGACCGCCGGCGTAGGGGAAATCGGTACAACCATCCAAAGTGGACGCCGGTGTCGGCACGATCAGCACCCCCGCGAGGGCGAGTGGATTTCACCGAAGGTCACGTCAGCTGGTGCATCGGCCTCGAAGCCCGAAGCGCGAGAGCCGAACCGGCGGCCACGACGGCGATGATCCCGGCGCCCGCGACCAGCGTCCAGAAATCGGGGTGCACGATGGACTGCCCTCGCTGAGCCTGCCAGGTGAGCAGTACGAGCAGCCCCGCGAAGCCCACCGAAGCCGTCCGCACCAGATTCCGCCGCACGAATTCCGATTCGAGCACCGGATACCGCCGGGCGAGCCTGAGCAGCCCGAAAGCGATCAGTGGCAGCACCTGGATCGTGTGGATCCCGAAGAAGTGCGGGATCCGCATGTCACCGCCCACGGTGCTCCACCCCAGCACCGGCAGCCCCGGGCCGCCATCGGGCACGCCGACCGCGTGAGCACCGACGATCGACGGCCGTTCGCCGGAGCGGAACTGGGCCATCTGCTGTTCGTTCGGGCTGAACATCAGCAGCGCGATCCCGATGCCGGCGACCGACAACGCCGCACCCGCGCGTAACGCGGAATTCATCGCCCGGTCGGGAAGACGTTGGAACAGCAGGAGAACCGCGATGGCCGCCGTCACCGCCCAGCCGGTGAAGGCGCCGTTCGCGACCATGTTGTTGATCCACTGGTCGGCCGGGGTCTCCCGATTGAAGTGCAGGGTCCGGCCGCGGACGATGATCTGCCAGAACAACAGCGCCATGTCCATGCCGAGGCCGACCGCGAACACCGTCCCGAGCCACCAGCCGATCCGGCGCCCCTTGGTCAGCTGCCCGATCAGCCAGGCCAGTGTCACCGCGTAGAGCCCCACGGAGATCGTGAACTTGAGCGGCTTGAGCCAAATGGGCGCGTTGACGAGGCTGCGATCGTCGAAGACGAGGCCGCCGAGCGCGATCACCCCGAGTACCGCCATCGCCACGGCCAAGATCATCAACGGACGATGCGGTACTGTCCTGGATCCGTTGTCCACCATGGGTTCGAGCGTGCCGGGAAGCACCGGCCCGGACACTGGAGTACTCCCCCGGATCGAAGGTGGGGAAAGCCCTACCGCGGACCTGTGGGTAATAGTGCCGTCACCGCGACCGGCAGTTGTGCCGTTTGACCGCACTCCCCTCTTTTCTAGCGTGTCCTTCACAAGAGCAGACAGGGCGTCCCCTGGTGCTCACCGGGATTTCCAGCGAGATGAGAGGAGGTGGCCCATCAATGACCGGTACGGGATATCAGGCAGACGCAGCTGCGATGGCGCGCGCCGTCCAGGGGTTCGAGGAAACCGCGTCGAACGCCAAGACCACGATGGCCAGCTTGGAGAGCGAGCTGACCCAGACCCTGCACAACTACAAGGGTGACCAGGCGGTCGCGTTCTGGGACCTGCAGCGCCGTCTGCAGGAGAAGATGACCATCGCCGTGAACGAGCTCAACACGATGTCGCGCCTCGTGCACGAGAGCAACCGGAACTACAACTCGGGTGACGAGCAGGTCCGGGAAAGCCTCACCGGGGTCAGCGGAGTCGTCGACCAGACCGTGATCCACCGGCTGAACCCCTGATCCGCGAGAGGACCACCAATCATGGCTGACGTCGTCGAAATCAACTTCGCCGCGCTGCAGCACAGCTCGGCCTCGCTGGCCGCCAAGGCCAAGGCGCTCACGTCCCAGCTCGAACAGCTGCACACCAACCTGCAGCCGATCACCCAGACCTGGTACGCCTCCGGCAGCTCCGCCGGTGAGGCCGCCCGTGCGTCTGAGACCCGCCTGCGCCAGGCCACCGCGGACATCGTGGCGATCATCGCGCAGTTCGGTGGCAAGGTCGGCGACGCCCACGATCTCCAGCACAGCCTGGAGAACCGCAACCAGGGCCTGTTCGCCGGCTGATCCCCATCCGTCGGCCGGCCGGTGCTTTCACCCCCCTCGGCACCGGCCGGCCGGCTTTGCGCGTAGTCGTCCCTTGTAGGCATGGCCGATCACGAGAGAGCCGGGATCAATGCAAGACCAGTCGTACTACGTCCATCTGGAATCACTGAAGGACTTCGTGCGGGAACTGGAGACCCAGATCCACGCGATGTCCAAGCCGAACGACTTCCTGCTGACCCTGAGCGAACAGCCGCTGCTGTTCGGCGAGTTCGGGGAAGCGGGTTCACTCAACAAGGCGCACCAGGCGGCCGTCGCCGAGATGCAGGGCCTGCTGGACCAGGTCAAGGGCGCGATCACCTTCGCGCAGGACGTCACGACGACCGTCGCCGACGGCTACGCGGCGGCCGACGACTCGGTGGCGGGCGACATGAACCACTCGAGTCAGCAGACCGGGCTGCTCGATCCGCTGCTCAACGTCCTCGGGGGCGTGCTGGGCGGTAACAGCGGCTCGAACGGCGGGGGGCACAAGGGATGACCGACACCGCGCACACGAACTTCGCCGCGTATTCGCACCAGCAGCTCTACGCGATGCTGCAGGCGGGCGACCCCAACACGGCGCGCCACGCGGCCCACAAATGGCAGTCCACCGGCTCCGGGCTGTTCGAGCAGGCCGAGAACCTGACCGGCGAGTTGAAGGACTTCTCGGGCAGCTGGACCGGCGGCGCCGCCGACAAGTACCACACGATGATCACCGACCTGGTGGGCGGCATCCGCAAGGTCGCCCAGACCGCGCACGCGATGAACAACCTCCTCGAGGACGCCGCGGACGCGCTGGTGAAGGCCAAGAAGGAGATGCCGCCGCCGGTCGCGGTGCCGGACGTCTCCCCCGCGGACCTGGCGCTGGCCGTCAACCCGCCGCTGCTGCCCTCGGATTCGTCGCAGGCGACGATCATCAACGCCGCCCAGCAGCGGCAGCAGGCCATCGCGAACGTCGAAGCGCAGCAGCAGGCCGCGAGCGCGGCCAGTGCGGCGCACAGCAAGGCCATCGTGGTGATGACCCAGCTCGCGGGTGAGTACACCTCCGCGGAGGAGTCCATCCCGGCCTCGCCGAACGCCGTCGCCCCGCCGCCGGTCACCGGTGGTGGCTCGGCTCCGGGCGGCTCGATCGGCAACAACATCGGCGGAACGCCCGGTGTCGGTGTCGTTCCGGGCGACAACACGCATCCGCTGCCTTCGGACGGCTCGACCCCGCCCACCTCCGGACAGCCGGGCCAGGTCCCCAAGTCGAACCCGCTGTTCGGCGACATGTTCACCGCCGGTCTCGCCGCGGCCTCGGCCGCCGCGTTCGGCCGGTTCGGCTCGATCATGCCGCGGGTGCCCGCGTGGGCGAACGGCAAGAACGACGGCAAGGACAAGAACGGCGAGCCCGTGGGCGGGGGTGCCGGTGCGGCCGGCGCGACCGCCGGTGGCGCGGGCGGCGGCATCCCGATCGGCGGTGGCGGCGCGCCGTCACTGGACGGTGGTGCGATCGGCGCCGGTGGCGGGTTCTCCGGTCCCGGTGAGGCACCGGCCGCGTTCTCCGGGCTGGCGGGTGACGGCGGCTCGGGCAGCGCGATGAGCGGGCTCGCGGGCGGCGCGGCCGGTGCCGCGGGCGCGGCGGCGGCCAAGGGCGCGATGCCGATGATGCCCATGATGCCGATGGGCATGGGCGCGGGCGGCGACCTCGGCTCCGGACGGCGGATCCCGCCGTGGCTCGTGGAGACCGAGAACGTCTGGGGTCAGTCGTCCCCGGTCGCTCCCGCCGTGCTCGGCGAAGAACCCGAACAGTACTGATTTTTCTTTTCTGAACAGGAGAGGCGGCTCGGTGATGGCATCCAGTGCGGGCGGTTACCGAGTCGCCCCCGCCAGGCTCGAAGCGGCGGCGGCCGAACTCGAACAGCGTGCCGGCGTGCTCAAGACCGCGCAGACCGCGCTGGCGGGTGAGAACGTCCCCGCCACCGCGTTCGGCCAGGTTTCGGCTTCCAGCGCGGCTTCGGCGACGTACACCAAGACGATCAAGGACGTCGCGGGCAAACTCGACGGCCAGATCACCAAGGCGACGGTGATCCACCAAGGCCTGACGGCCGCGGGCGGTGGCTACCGGCGCGCCGACGTCCAGGTCGCCGCCTCGTACCGGTCGCTGATGCCGGAGAACCCGTTGCCCAAGGCCGGGAATCCGTCCGGCGTCGGCGGCGCGGCCGACACCGGCTCATGGGCCACCGCGATCGCCGAGAACCGCACGAAGGTCACCGACGCGCTGACCTCCGAACGCGAGCGGCTGGCGAACCTCCTGGCACACGGCGGAAAAGCCGACGACATCGCGAGCGCGCGCACCCGGATCGCGCTGTACGAGGACATCCTCGCCAACGACCGGCAGATCCTGCGGTTCGACCCGTCCGGTAACGGGCGCATCGTCGAACTGGTCGGCCGCATCGAGCCGGGCACCCGCAACGTCGGGTTGTTCGTCCCCGGCGTCAACACCTCGTTCGACAACTTCCAGAGCTACGCCGACCTCGGCAAGAGCCTGGTCGCCGCGGACGCCACCGGGCGGACCGCGATGGTGGTCTGGGCCGACGGGGTCTTCCCCCAGAACGTCGTCACCGAAGGTCCGGCCGCGCACTACGCGCAGACGATGGCGCCCGATCTCAAGGCGTTCGGCGACGAACTGCGCGGCCAGATCGACAGCCACGCCGGTCCGGGTGTCGTGGTCACCGCCGTCGGGCACAGCTACGGCGGCGCGACCGTGGGGCTCGCCGAGCAACTCGGGCTCAAGGCCGATCAGGTGCTGCACGTCGAGTCCGCGGGCATGGGACACGGGATCTGGAGCCCGAGCGACCTCCCGGCCAGCCAGGCCGGTGTGCAGCGGTACTCCATGACGGCCCCCTTCGACCCGATCGTGGTCGCGCAGGGCAACGCGGGCCTCATCGAATGGCTCGGCGCCGGGCACGGAGCGGACCCCGACCGCTTCCCCGGCGTCGTCGAACTGGAAACCGGCCGTGACGCGAACGGCGATCTGCAGTGGGGCTTCGATTCCCACAGCGGTGTGCTCAAGCCGGGTTCCGATTCCTGGAACAACATCTACGGTGTGATCACGGGCGGCGCGGTGACGCATGAGGGCTTCACCGGCGGCTCGCTGCGCGAGATGGTCATCGAAGGCGTCGGCCGAGGCTTGTGAGGGGTTTGTGATGATCACCAGGAACACCGAACTCGACCCGCTGGCCGAAGACCTGGCAGCGGTCATCGACGGCGTCGCGGGCACCTTCGGCTCCACCGCGGAACGCACCGTGGAGGGCGAACTGGACTGCGACCCGACCCAGCCGGGCCGGTTGCTCTGCTGGCAGTACGGCCTCCGCGTGGACGACGCGTCCGACGCGATCCGCAAACTCGTCGACGTCGTCCTTCCCCTGCTGGAAAGCCAGGGCTGGCGGACGCGAGACCGCAGCAACCCGCGTGAGCTGATCGCGCAGTTCAGCCGCGACGGCGCCGACTTCAACGTGCATGTCTCCCGCGCCGGCGACGGCGTGGCCATCGTGGGCTCGACGGCCTGCGTATCCGTCCCCTAGTGTCCTGCGTCGGAAATGCGGTGCGTATATCGGTGGATCCAGGTTTCTGACGGCAAGGCGCCGGTTCGTCCTCGTACCGGGTTGTACTCGGGCGGACCGGCAACGCAGCCGTCAGGAAGCTGGGCCGCCGAGATACGCGCCGGATTTCCGACGCAGGACACTTACCCCCAGGGGGTCGCGAAAGACCTCGTGAGCGGCAGTGGTGTCCCCCAGTACATCGCTGCCGCTCACGAGGCGCGGAACCGCGAAGGCTTCCAGCCCCGGCGCTTGCCCCGCCGGACCGCGGCCACCACCACGCCCGCCGCGATGGCGACGGCCACCCCGACGATGGCGAGAACGCCGGAAACCTTGTCCGCCCCGGTGGGAGCAGGCGCCGCCGCCGGGACGACGAAGGTGTCCGGGCCGGCGCTCGGCGGTCCTCCCGGGCCGGGCGTATCGGCCGGAATCGAGGCGGAAACGGCGGCGTAGGCGTCGATCGCGCCCCAGCCCCGCCGGGGATCGTGACCGCCGCCCGGGCCCCGGTGCGCGGTCAGCGTCAGCCGGGCGACGACCTGCTCCGGCGACAGCTCCGGGTGATACGCGCGCACGAGCGCGGCGACACCGGCGACGTGCGCGGCGGCCAGGCTCGGGTCGCTCACCGGCCACCGGTGCGCCACGGTCCCGCCCGCGCCCGCGGACGTGCTGACCAGTTCGGCACCGGGCGCGGAAATCCCCACGTAGGCACCGGATTCCGTCTGCACCGCCTGGCCGGTCTGGTTGGTCGAACCCACGGCGAGCACACCAGGGGTCGCGGTCGGGTAGGACGTCTGGCCCTGCTGTGTCCCCGCGGCCGGAGAGATGATCAGCGCGCCTTTCTCCTTGGCGCGTGAGACGGCACCGGTCAGCGCGGGGCTGTCGGAAGCGGCCGGGACGGCGATGAGCATGATCCCGGCGCCGCGGTTCAGCGCCGTTTCGATGGCGGCCGCGAGCTGCCCGGGATCACCACCGCCGTTCACCTGGGTGTAGCGGATCGGCAGGATCTTGGCGCCGGGTGCGATGCCGGTGAACGTCGTGGACGGATCCGGCTGCGCGCCGACGATCCCGGCGGCGATAGTGCCGCGGCCGTCGCAGTCCTCGGTCTCGGTGCCCTGCCCGCCGACGAGCTGACCGGGCGCGAACTGGCCGTTGCCGCGGTCGACGCCGGTGCCGATCACCGCGACCAGCTGGCCGGTGCCGCGGGACAGCGGCCAGATCCGCACGGGATCGATCAGCCGCTGTCCCCACGGGACGGCCGCGGTGTAGGTGCCCGTCGGGTTCGCGCACTGCTCGGCGACCGCCGTCGACGGGACGGGAGTGCCGAGCAGTGCCATGAAGGCCACGCATCCCGCGACGGCACTTTTACCGGCAAAGCCCACCATTCCTCCAGAATCCCCTTGTCACACAAGGGAATTCTAATGCCGGAGGTCAGCGCAGGTCCATCCCGAGGTCGAGCGCGGGCGAGGAATGGGTGAGCGCCCCGACGGCGAGGAAGTCCACACCGGACTCCGCGTACGCCCGCGCGACGTCCAGCCGCAGACCGCCCGAGGATTCCAGCCTGGTCTTCGGCGAAACCTCGTCGCGCCTGTCGACGGCCTTCGCGCATTCGTCGGGCGTGAAGTTGTCCAGCAGCACCTCGTCGGCGCCCGCGGTGAGCGCCTCCTCCAACTGGGCCAGGTCGTCGACCTCGACCTCGCAGTGCAGTTCGGGCGCGTGCTCGCGCGCGGCCGCGAGCGCGGCGGTCACCGAACCGGCGGCGACCACGTGGTTGTCCTTGATCAGCACCGCGTCGCCGAGCCCGAGCCGGTGATTGACCCCGCCGCCCGCGCGGACGGCGTACTTCTCCAGCAACCGCAGTCCGGGCAGGGTCTTGCGGGAATCCCTGACCCGGCAACCGGTTCCCTCCACGGCGGCCACCCAGGCGGCGGTCGCGGTGGCGATGCCGGACAGGTGGCACAGCAGGTTCAGCGCGGTGCGTTCGGCGGTGAGCAGGCCCCGGACCGGACCGCGGACGACCAGCGCGGGCTCGCCGGCGGTCAGCCGGTCGCCGTCGTCACGGGCGGCCAGGATCTCCAGGTTCGAGCCGAGCACGACGTCGAACACCGCCAGCGCCACCGGGATCCCGGTGACCACACCGGCCGTCCTCGGCGTGAGTTCGGCCAGCGCGCGAGCGGATTCGGGCACCGTGGCGTTCGTCGTCGCGTCGGGCCCGTACCGCAGATCCTCGGCCAACGCCGTCGTGACGACACGGTGCGCATCGGCGACGTCGAGGCCGTGATCGGCCAGCGCCTTGGTGACCCACGGGGAGAATTCGCTCATGCCACACCCTCCAAAGCGATCGGATCGGCCAGCACCGGCTGCCCCGACGGGCTGAGCCGGATGAGCTGGCCGCGTTGCCAGACGTTGTCGTCGCGTTCGGGGAAATCGGTCCGCACGTGGCAGCCCCGGGACTCCGTCCGGCGCGCGGCCGCCGCGACCAGTGCCTCCGCCACCAGCGTGAGCGCCGCGTCCTCGACGATCCGGGGCGTCCACAAAGGACTCTCGACCACCGAAAGATCCAGCACCGAGCCGACGACCGCCAGACCTTCCGCGTCCCGGCCGATCGCGGCGTAGCGGCTCATCGCCCGCTGCAGCGCGTCACGGTCGGCCACCGGGACGGTCGCCCGGTGCGCGAGCACACCACGGCGAGGATCACCGAGCTGTCCGGTGGCGAGGTCCGCGGCGACCGCCTCGGCCACCCGCCGCCCGACGACCAGGCCTTCGAGCAAACTGTTGGAGGCCAGGCGATTCGCCCCGTGCAGGCCGGTCCTCGCGACCTCGCCCGCCGCGTAGAGACCACGAACACCGGACCGTCCGTCCACAGTGGTCACCACACCACCGCAGGCGAAATGCGCCGCGGGCGTGACCGGGATCGGATCCTTCGCCGGGTCGAGCCCGAGCGCGGCGCACGCCGCGTGCACGGTCGGGAACCGCTTCGCGAACCCGGAGATCCCTGTGGCGTCAAGGAAAACATGATCGTCGACGCCGCCGGGCAGCTGCGCCATCCGGCGCGTGATCGCCGCCGAAACGACGTCCCTGGGCGCGAGATCACCGAGCGGGTGAACCCCACTCATCACCGAAGCGCCCGTCGCGTCGTGCAGGGTCGCGCCCTCGCCGCGCACCGCCTCGGTGACCAGCGGGAGGCGGCCGCGCGCGCCGGGAGTGAACAGGACCGTCGGATGGAACTGGACGAACTCGACGTCCGCGATCTGTGCCCCCGCGCGCAACGCGAGCGCCAGCCCGTCCCCTGTGGCGATCTCGGGGTTCGACGTCGCCTGGTAGAGCTGCCCCAGCCCGCCACTGGCCAGCAGCACCGCCGGCGCCCGGACGGCCCCCGGCACACCGTTGTGGTCCAGGACGGTCACGCCGACGACCTCGCCCGAAGGCGTGCGGATCGCGTCGACGGCGATGTGGTGCTCCAGCACCGGGATCCGATGGCCACCGGCCTTCGCGACCAGCGTCCGCTCGACCTCCGCGCCGGTCGCGTCGCCACCGGCGTGAATGACGCGGAACGCGCTGTGCCCGCCTTCCCGCGTGCGGGCGAGTTCGGTCCGCCCTTCGGCCACCGGGTCGAAGCGGGCGCCCTGGGCGCGCAGCCTGGCCACCGCGGCCGGTCCGCCCGCGATGATCGAGCGGACGGCGTCCTCGTCGCAGAGCCCGGCACCGGCGGTGAGCGTGTCCTCGGCGTGCCTGCCGACCGAGTCGCCCCGCTCGTGTTCACCCTCCAGCACGACCGCGACCCCGCCCTGGGCCCAGCGGGTGTTCCCGTCGGAGACCGCCGCCTTGGTGACCACCAGGACGTGCAGTCCGAGTTCCTGGGCGCGCAGCGCGGCGGTGAGCCCGGCCACTCCGCTGCCGATCACCACGAGATCGGCGGCGGCCTCCCAAACAGGGTTGGTTTTCGCCTGAAGGGCGGTAACCGGGCCGGTCATTCTCCGCCGCCAGGCTGCCCGATCTCGATCATGCGCTGCACGGAAGCGCGGGCACGGGCGGCGGTCCCGGCGTCGACGTGGACCTCGTCGGCCCCCTCGCGCAGCGACCGCAGCAGGGCGGCGGGCGTGATCATCTTCATGTACCGGCATGACGCCCTGTCGTTCACCGCGCGGAAGTCGATCTCCGGCGCGGCCTTGCGCAACTGGTGGATCATCCCGATCTCGGTGGCCACGAGCACCGACGTCGCCTTGGTGTCGCGAGCGGCGTGGACCATGTCGCCGGTCGAGAGGATCTTGACCCGCTCGGGGGCGACGGCGCCCTCGCCCGCGAGGTACAGCGCCGACGTCGCGCAGCCGCATTCCGGGTGGATGAACAGGTCCGCGTCCGGGTTCTCCGAGGCCCGCTCGGCCAGCTCGGCACCGTTGATCCCGGCGTGCACGTGACACTCCCCGGCCCAGACGTGCATGTTCTCCCGGCCGGTCACCCGCTTGACGTGCGCGCCGAGGAACTGGTCCGGAAGGAACAGGACTTCCTGGTCAGCGGGGATGGAGGCGACCACGTCGACGGCGTTCGACGAGGTGCAGCAGATGTCGGTCTCCGCCTTGACCTCGGCCGTGGTGTTCACGTAGGACACGACGACCGCGCCGGGGTGCTCGGCCTTCCAAGCGCGCAGTTCGGCGCCGGTGATCGAGTCCGCGAGCGAACAACCGGCCCGCGCGTCCGGGATCAGGACCGTCTTCTCCGGCGCCAGGATCTTCGCCGTCTCGGCCATGAAGTGCACACCGCAGAAGACGATGGTGGACGCGTCGCTGCTCGCCGCGATCCGGCTGAGCGCGAGGGAATCGCCGGTGAAATCGGCGATGTCCTGAATCTCGGGGACCTGGTAGTTGTGCGCGAGCAGGACGGCGTCACGCTTGCGAGCGAGGCTCCGCACCTCCTCCGCCCAAGCCGCGTCGGCGACGACGCCACCGTAGGGAGTCAGGTCGTTCTCAAACGTGATCGTCATCGTTCTGGCCCTCCGGACCGATTTGTCCACTCCCGGTTTTCGCCTTACAATCGAAAACCGTGCGAAGTCATCTTAACACCCAGACCCCCCTCGCCCACGAGGTTTTGGGAGCGGTCCTGCAAGTGCGCTCGGACACACTCCGGGTCCTGCTGTGGCGGCGCGCGCTCGATCCCCATCTGGGCCGCTGGTCCCTTCCCGGCGGCAGGCTTCGTCCGGATGAAGACGTCGAGGCGTCCATCCGGCGGCAGCTCGCAGAGAAGGTCGACGTACGCCAGTTGAAGCATGTGGAGCAACTGGCGGTCTTCAGCGCGCCGGACCGGGTGCCGGGCCCGCGCGTCGTCGCGACCGCGTTCCTCGGCCTCGTTCCGTCCGATGTGGACCCGGAGATCCCGGAAGACACCCAGTGGCACGACGTGTCCGAGCTACCGCGGACGGCGTTCGACCACGAGTCGATCATCCTGCGCGCGCGGGACCGGCTCCGCTCGAAGCTCTGCTACACGAATCTCGGGTTCGCGCTCGCCCCGGAAGAGTTCACCGTTTCGGCGTTGCGGGGGCTGTACTCGGCTGCGCTGGGTTACCGGGTGTCCGCGACGAACCTGCAGCGTGTGCTGTCCCGGCGCGGGCTTCTCCTCCCCACCGGCCACACCGCCCCGCCCGGGCGCAGTGGCGGACGTCCGGCGGCGCTCTTCTCCTTCGCGGGCAAGGGGATGCAGATCACCGACCCGTTCGCGGTGTTCCGTCCGCCCGCCGGGAAGTGACCGTCCTGCGAAGTCCTCCCGGCCCCCGTACCTTGAACGGGTGACCGAGCCGAGCGAGGAGTCCACCGGGAAGGCGATCTTGCCGCTGTTCCCGCTACAGACCGTGCTTCTGCCCGGAACACACCTCCCGTTGCACATCTTCGAACCGCGGTACCGGCAGCTCATCGCCGACCTCGTCGGCGAGGTGGTCCCGGACCGCGAGTTCGGGGTCATCGCGCTGCGTTCGGCGATGATCAGGGAGGTCAGCGGGCCCGAGCACGTCCACGAAGTCGGCTGCAGCACTGTGCTGCGCGAGGCGAAGCGGCTGCCGGACGGCAGATTCGACGTCGTCACCACCGCTCGGCGCCGGTTCCGGCTGCTGGAGATCGACCGCGTTTCCGCGCCGTACCTGATCGCCTCGGTCGAGTGGGTGCCCGACGACCGGGTCGCCTCGGTGCACGGCGACACCGTGGCCAGGCTCGCCGACGTCGCCAAGGCCGCGCACCGGCGCTACTGCGAGTCCGCCTGGAACGCCGACGACTGGACCACACCACCCGAGGACGGTGACATCGCGGCGCTCGCGTACCGGCTCACCGCGGACTGCCTGCTCCCGCTGGAAGACCGCCAGCGCCTGCTGGAGGAGACCAACCCGCTGCGACGGTTGCGGATCGCGTGCCGGCTGCTGACGCGGGAGGCCGGGTTCCTCAGCACACTCGGCGCGGTACCGATGCCGCCGGGGGAACTCGGCGAGTTCACGCGCCCCTCGAACCTGAACTGATGACGTCGTGAGTGGTAAGGACGGTTAGAACCGTCCTTACCACTCACGAGACCCACTACTTGCCGGACTCCGGTCCCTTCTCAGTACCGAACTTGCTCCACACCTTGCCCGCCGCCCCGGACACCGCCTCGCCGACGTCGCTGAACACCTTCGTCAGCGGATCGGCCGAGCTGTTCCAGGAGTCCTTGTACGACTTCGCGGCCGATTTCAGGTCGTCGGTCCAGTTGGACGACGGCGCGTCCTCGTCACGGCGCGGGTACTCGCCGGCCAGGATCCCCCGGTACTCCTCCGACGCGGCCCACTTCTGCAGTTGCGCGGCGCGCACGACGGCCAGCGGATGCGACATCGTCTCGACGTAGCGCAGCTTGAGGTAGCTGTCGCGGATGTCCTCCACCGACTCGTACTCCGACGCCTGCTGCAGGAAAGCCGGGATGTCGATCTTCGACGGGTCGATCCCGCCCGCGACCAGGATCTGCGAACGCAGCGCGGCCGTCGGGTCCTGCGAGCACAGCAGCCCCGCGCGGTCACAGGACAGTTCGGCCTTGCGGTACCACTCGCGCAGCGCGGCGATGACGACGCGGATGCCGATCGCGCTCACCGGCGTCCACGACATCGACATCTGCAGGCCGATCAGCCGGATCATGATCGTGCGGTACACCGCGTGCCCGGACAGCACGTGCCCCATCTCGTGCCCGATCACGAACCGCAGCGACGCGAGGTCCATCGCCTCGACGGCCGCGGTGTTGAGCACGATGAACGGCTCGTCCATCCCGATCGTCTGCGCGTTGACCTCGGGACTGCGGGCGACGAACAGGTTCGGCACGCGGTCGAGATCGAGTGTTTCGGCGCATTCGTTGCGCAGCCTGTCCAGCTCCGGATACTGCTTCGGGCCGACGCGGATCGCGGACGCGAGTGCCATGAGCCGCTCGCCGCGTTCGGCGTAGAAGCCCGAAACCGCCTTCACGACCTGCGCGAACCCGGGAACGGCGCGCAGCGTGGCCAGTGCGCCGCGGTCGACGGGGTGTTCATACGCGCGCGGGCTGATACCCGGGAAGCGGACGGCGTTGTGCCGGGAAACCTCGATGTCGTCGGTCAAGAGAAAGTCCCCCCTTGCCCCCGCCACCACCCTCAACGGAGGCGCTCGCGCCCAGTATTGAATCCAGAGAAGTTGCCGCCCACCCTAGAGGAAATTCGTCAGCCGAGGCGGCGACCCAGGTCTTCCCGTCCGTTCCACGCGGTCAGCAAGGTGTAGGCCAGCGTGGTCATCAGAGGCGCGGCGAGCAGGATCCAGGGCGATTCGATCTGCGGCGCCTTCGCGATGACGTCGCCGACGGCGGGCGCCGCGGCGATCTCGTAGCGGCTGTTGGCGAACGAGACGCCCATCGTCGTCCCCAGCCAGCCCGCGAGGGTCGCGCCGCCGGTCGCGGCGATCAGCACGACCGGGCCGCGACGCTCCCGCAGCAGCCAGGTCACGATGCCGATCAGCAGCCCGGCGCCGAGTGCGAGGAAGCCGTAGACGGCGAGGTCGTCGAAGCGGTGCCAGCTCTCCAGCTCCAGCGAGGCGAGTCCGCCGCGGTCGTTGATCACCCGCATCCGCTGTGGCGGCGCGAGCCGCGACCACAGCCAGGCCAGCGGGAAGCCGAGCAGCCCCGCCGTGGACAGGACGCTGACCGCCGGCAGCAGATCGGCCTTGACGACGACCTTGGGGTGCGGACGGCGCGGCTTCGGCAGCACAGGTACCGACCAGGGGTCGGGCACACTGGAAGACAGGTGCGCCGGTTTACCCGTCGTCTCGCCCAACCCCGGACTCCTCCCTCGAGCTGCTTGTGCAGAGCGTAACCAATGACGCCCGCAGCGCACGCGACCCGGCACCGAATCGCGGAAAGGCGTCAGCCGGTGAGTTCACCGTGACGGCTGCACCGGGCCGTCCAGCCCACCGGGGTGATCTGGACGACCATCCGCCGCGCGCAGTACGCGCAGTAGCGCGGCGGTTCGAGTGCCGTTCTCGGGTTGTGGCAAGCCGGATGTTCCGCGCCGCCGTCGGACGGCTGTCCACAGTGGACGCAGAACGCCGGTTGGTCAGAGGACGTCACTGATCGCCTTCACCGGCATCTTCAGCTCGTCGAGCATCTCCAGGTCCGCGGTGGCCGGGCGGCCGAGGTTGGTCAGGTAGTTGCCGACGATGATCGCGTTGATGCCGCCGAGCATGCCCTGCTTGGTGCCCAGGTCGCCGAAGGTCAGCTCACGACCACCGGAGAAGCGGAGCAGCGGACGGGGCATCGCCAGCCGGAACGCGGCCACGGTGCGCAGCGCGTCCTTGCCCTCGACGACCTCGTACCCCTCGTACGGCGTACCCGGCTGCGGGATGAGGAAGTTCATCGTGCACTCGTCCGGGTTCAGCTCGGCCAGCTGCGCGGCGAATTCGGCGCGCTGCTCGATGCTCTCCCCCATTCCGATGATGCCGCCGCAGCAGACCTCCATGCCCGCCTCGCGGATCATGCGCAGGGTCTCCCAGCGCTCTTCCCACGTGTGCGTGGTGACGACGTTCGCGAAGTGCGAGCGCGCGGTCTCCAGGTTGTGGTTGTAGCGGTGCACGCCCATCTCGACGAGTTCGTCGACCTGCTCCTGGGTGAGCATGCCGAGCGAGCAGGCGATCTGGATGTCGTTGCCGTCCTCGCGGATGGCCTTGATCCCCTCGCGGACCTGCGAGAGCAGCCGCTTGTCAGGGCCGCGGACGGCGGCGACGATGCAGAACTCGGTCGCGCCGGTCTCGGCGGTCTGACGGGCGGCCTTGACCAGGCCCGGGATGTCCAGCCACGCCGAACGCACCGGCGTCGGGAAGCGGCCGGACTGCGAGCAGAAGTGGCAGTCCTCCGGGCAGCCGCCGGTCTTGAGGCTGATGATGCCCTCGACCTCGACCTCGGGGCCGCACCAGCGCATCCGGACCTCGTGGGCCAGCGCCAGCAGATCGGTCAGGTGGTCGTCGTCGAGCCGCAGGACTTCGAGGATCTGCTCTTCACCGAGCCCGACACCGCGCTCGAGGACCTGTTCACGCGCCACGGTGAGGATGTCGACGGTCTCCGGGGCAGTGGTCACGAGGCGGCTCCTGTTCGGGGTGGGGCGGTGAAGCAAAGGCACATCATCGTGCACGACCGGGCGCCTCGGCCACAGCGACGCAGGTCACTTCTGGGCAGACGCGCGGCCGGCGAAGCATTCCGGGTCGAACTCCCCGCCGAACCACGGCGAGAGACCGGCCCTGGCCCGCTCGGCGAACTCCTCGGGCCCGGCCGTGCCCAGCCCGGCGGGCAGCACTCCCAGCAGCGGGGCACCGGCGGCGACCGGCAGGTCCCGCAGATTCGACACCGCCGCCAGATCCGGCTCGGCTGGCCACGATCCGATGATCACCCCGGCCACGGTGAGCCCGCGTTTGGTCGCGACCTCGGCGGTCAGGGCGGTCGCGTTGAGCGTGCCCAGCCCGGCCTCGGCGACGATGATGACCAGCGCGCCCAGCGACCACGCGACGTCGGCCAGCGTGGCCCCGTCGGCGTCGAACCGGACCAGCAGGCCGCCCGCGCCCTCGATCAGGGTGAGGTCGTGCTCGCCGTCGAGGTCGCTCGCCGCGGCGGCGATCTCGCTCGGGGCCAGCGTCGGCAGTCCCGAGAGCCTGGCCGCCGCCTCCGGCGACAGCGGATCCGGATATCTCCGCAGCTCACGGGTGGTGACCGGACCGGCGAGACGGAGGACGTCGGCCAGGTCGCCGGGCTCGTCCGGGCCCACTCCGGTCTGCGCCGGTTTCAGCACGGCGACACGCTGGCCCTGACCGGCGGCCAGAGCGGCGATGGCGGCGGTGGAGATCGTCTTGCCGACACCCGTACCGGTGCCGGTCATGACCAGCATGCTCACGTGAGAACAACTTAGTGGGTCGCGCTGGAGGGAGGCTGAAGGGGACCATCCCCGCATGCGATCGGGTGAAGGACGCTTTCACCCATGGCATGCGGGGAAGGCGTCCTTCAGCCCCCTGAAGCGGTGACGGCACCGACGGGCGTGAACGACGGGCTTCCCTCGTCCGACAGGTAGACCTGCGCCGCCCCGACGTCGAAGTACATCCCGGTCAGGTGCAGTTCGCCGCGTGCCTCCGCCTCGGCGATCAGCGGGTAGTGGCGCAGGTGTTCCAGCTGCTGCAGCACGTTCTGCAGCGCCAGCCGGTTGACCTCGGTGTCCGGGCGTTCGCCGTCCAGGGTCACCGGGACCTCGCGGTTCGCGCTCGGCTCGGCGTGCCGCAGCCAGGAGGCCAGCATCGGCGCGCCGTCCGGAGCGCCGGTGGCCAGTGCCTGCATCGCACCGCAGCCGGAATGCCCGCAGACCACGATCTCGCGCACCTTCAGCACACCGACGGCGAACTCGACGGTGGCCCCCATCGACGGATCCGCCCGGCGGGCGGGCACCAGGTTCCCGATGTTGCGGACGGTGAACAGGTCGCCGGGACCGCTCGTGGTGATCATGTTCGGCACGATCCGCGCGTCGCCGCAGGTGATGAACAGGGTGTGCGGCGACTGGCCGCCCGCCAGCCTGCTGAGCGCGGGCTGCATGAGCGCGGCGGTGCGCCGCTGGAACTCGGTCGCCCCGCGCAGGGTGGGCCCGCCGCGCTGGCCGGGCAGTTCGATGTCCTTGGCCTGCCAGTCGGACCACGGCGCGAGGAACCGCGGCACCGAACGCACCGCGTCCGTCCGGGTCAGCGTGGGATCACCGGACTTGCCCTTGGCGAACCACGGGTGCCCGACCTCGTCGACGATCACCTTCCCGCCGGCGCGTTCGTGGCCCTGCTGCCAGTTCGACAGGCTCTCGAAGGCGGCGTGGTCGAGGTAGTCGACGACCAGTTCCAGGGTCACCTTCGCGCCGCCGGGCACGGTCGCGAGCACCCGGCTGAGCCTCGGCACCGAGAGGAATGTCAGGACGCCTTCGACGACGACGCGCCATTCGTCACCGTCGCGTTCGGCGTGGATCCCGGACCACACCGTGCGCCGCAGCATCAGCAGCACCGAAAGCGCGATACCGAGCAGGACGCCGGTGAGCAGGTCGAAGACGACGACACCGGCGAGCGTCACCAGGTACAGCCCCAGGTCTCCGTGCTTGAGGACCTGCTTCATGTGGCCGGGGTTCACCAGTTTCGCGCCGACGTGGACGAGCAGGCCCGCCAGCGCGGCGAGCGGGATGTTCTGGATCAGCCCGGCGAACGCGGCGACGAACACCAGGATCCAGACGCCGTGCAAGACCGCGGACACACGGGTGCGGGCGCCGGCGGCGACGTTGGTCGAGCTGCGGACGATCACCCCGGTGACCGGGAGGCCGCCCAGCGCGCCGGAGGTCATGTTCGCGGCGCCCTGCCCGATCAGTTCGCGGTCGAGGTTCGACCGCGGCCCGGTGTGCATCTTGTCGACGGCGACGGCCGAAAGCAGGCTTTCCACGCTGGCGATCAGGGCGATGGTGATGACCGCGACGGCGAACGCGCCCCAGCCCGCGTCCGGGAATTCGGGTGCGAAGCGGATGTTGAGCAGGTCACCGGGCAGTTCGACGCGGGGCAGGGTCATCCCGGCGGCGACGGACAGCACGGTCACCAGCGCGATCGCGGCGAGCGGGCCGGGCACCTTGCGGACGGACCCGGGCAGCCGCGGCCACAGCAGCAGGATGCCGATGGTGAGCACGCCGATCAACGCGGCGGTGTCGTGGTGGCCGACGATCTGCGCGGGCAGTTCGGCGATGTTCTCGAGCGCCGAACTCTGGGCCGTTCCGCCCAGCACGACGTGGAGCTGGCCGAGGACGATCGTGACGCCGATACCGGCGAGCATGCCGTGGACGATGGCCGGAGAGATCGCGAGCGCCGCGCGGGCGATCCGGCTCAGCCCGAGCAGGATCTGGAGCGCGCCCGCGGCGACGGTGATCGCGCAGGTGGTCGCCCAGCCGAAGGTCGCGATGGTTTCGGCCATGATCACCGTGAGGCCGGCGGCCGGGCCGCTGACCTGAAGCGGGGAGCCGCCGAGGGCTCCGGCGACCACACCTCCCACCACGGCCGCGATCAGCCCCGCGACGATCGGCGCCCCTGACGCGAGAGCGATCCCGAGTGAGAGCGGGACGGCGACGAGGAACACCACCAACGAGGCGGGCAGGTCGTGCCGGAGCACGGCTAGAGGCTTTTTGCTGATCACCGTCATGGTCACCAGGAAACTGGTGAATTGTCCGTTATGCACCACCTGATCGAGTGAATATCACCCTGCGGACGGGTGGCGTGGCCCACTTTCGGCCCGACTCGTTGCCTGGAGATGTCTCCCGCGTTGCGAAAAGCCTTGCCTGGTCCCGAATCCTGGGAAATATCGGTTGGGCGCCCGGTCAACCCACGCCCCGAACACGAAGCCGGATCTCGCGTGCCTGAAGCCGGATCTCGCGTGCTTCGGGGCGGAACTCACGCGACCGGCGAGTTCCGCCTTCAAGCACGCGAGTTCCGCCTTCAAGCACGCGAGATCGGTCTCCAAGCACGCGTGGTCGCCTTACCTCAGGACTTGACCGGGGTCGCCGCCGACGTGAACGACCGCAGCGCTTCGTCGAGCAGGTACACGTTCGCCTTCCCGACGTCGAAGTACATCCCCGTCAGCCGGAGTTCGCCTCGGGCCAGCGCGTCCTCGACCACCGGGTACGAACGCAGGTTTTCCAGCTGCTGCACCACGTTGTGCAGGGCGAGCCGATCGCCTTCGTGCGCCGGACGGACGCCGTCGAGCAGCACCGGCCCTTCGGTTGCCCCGCGCCGCAGCGTCGCCTCGCCGTGGCGCAGCCAGCCGCCGAGGTGCGCGAGCCCGGCCGGCGCGTCCCCGAGCAGCGCCTTCATCGCTCCGCAGCCGGAATGCCCGCACACCACCACTTCCCGCACACGCAGCAGACCGACGGCGTACTCGATCGCCGCCCCCACCGAGAAGTCCGCTTCGGCATCGGCGTGCGGGACGAGGTTTCCGATGTTCCGCACGGTGAACAGGTCCCCCGGCCCGCTGGTGGTGATCAGGTTCGGCACGATCCGCGCGTCGCCGCAGGTGACGAACAGCGTATGCGGCTGCTGCCCGTTGGCCAGCCCGTCCCAGGTGTTCCGCAGCAGCGGCGCCGTCCGGCGCTGGAACTCCGAAGCGCCACGGCACAACGGGACGCTGCCGCCGCGCTGGCTCGGCAGTTCGAGGTGTTCGGCCTGCCATTCCGACCACGGCGCGAGCCAGCGCGGCACCACCCGGGAAGCGACGCCGCGACGCACGGTCGGCACACCCGCCTTGCCGCGTTCGAACCACGGGTGCCCGATCTCGTCGACGATCACGGTTCCCCCGGCGCGTTCGTACGCGCGCTGCCAGCCGCGCAGGCAGTCGAAAGCGGCGTGGTCGAGGTAGTCGACGAACAGTTCCAGCGTCACCTCCGAACGCTCGGGGACTTCGGCCAGGACGGTCGTGAGCCTCGGCACGGAAAGGAAAGTGAGTGCGCCTTCGATGACGACGCGGGTCCGCGGGCCGTCCCGTTCGACGTGGATCCCGGAGAACAGCATCCGGCGCAGCATCAGCGCGAGCGCCACCGCGATCCCCGCGGCGACGCCGGTGAGCAGGTTGACGGCGACGGCGCCGAGCAGGGTCGCTAGATAGACCGGCAAGTCGCCGTGACGGCGGACCTCACGGAGGTTGGTGAGGTTGACCAGTTTGGCACCGACGTAGACGAGGAGACCGGCGAGCGCGGCGAGCGGGATCAGCCGCAGCGCGCCGGCCAGGAACAGGCAGCAGCCGAGGATCCAGGCGCTGTGCAGGATCGCCGACATCCGGGTACGGGCGCCCGCTTCGAAGTTGGTCATGGTGCGCACGACGACGCCGGTGACCGGGAATCCGCCGAGCGACCCGGCGGCGACGTTCGCCAGGCCCTGGCCGATCAGTTCGCGGTTGAGGTCGGTGCGCGGCCCGTCGCGGAGTTTGTCGATGGCGACGGCGGAAAGCAGGCTCTCCAGGCTGGCGATGAGCGCGATGGAGAGGACGGCGGCGATGATCGCCGCCCAGGACCCGGACGGCGCCTCGGGGACGAAACCCAGCCCCGGCAGGCCGTTAGGGAGGTCGACGCGCGGCAGGTCCATCCCCGCCGCGATGGAGAGGCCGGTGGCCAGCGCGACGGCGGCGAGCGGTCCGGGGACGCGGCGCACCGAACGCGGCATCCGGGTCCAGGCCAGCAGAACGCCGACGGTGACCACGCCGACCAGCGCGGCCTGGTCGTGGTGCCCGACGATCCGGCCCGGCAGCGCGAGGATGTTCGCGATCGTGGAACTTCGCGCCACACCGCCGAGCACGACGTGCAACTGGCCGAGGACGAGGATCAGGCCGATCCCGGCGAGCAGGCCGTGCACGATGGCGGGCGAGATCGCCAGTGTCGCCCGTGCGACGCGGCTGACGCCGAAGAGGATTTGGACCACGCCTGCCGCGGCGGTGATCGCGCAGGTGGCGGCCCAGCCGAAGGTGGCGATGGTCTCCGCGATGACGATGGTCAGCGCGGCGGAGGGACCGCTGACTTGCAGGGCGGAGGCGCCGAAGAGGCTCGCGACGAGTCCGCCGACGATGGCGGAGATGAGTCCGGCGAGCAAGGGGGCCCCGGCGGCGTGTGCGACGCCGAGCGAGAGCGGGACGGCCACGAGGAAGACGACGACCGAAGCCGGGAGGTCGTGGCGAAGGTTCTTCAGGAGGGTCGATGCGGGATTGCGGCGGCCCGGGGGCCCGGTGTCGTGCTCGTCACCAACGATGTCGATCATGGGGGCAGGAAACCCGATCGGCGCGCAAAAGTCCGCTACGCAAAGGTTTCTCAGGTTTGCTTGTGCGCCGAAGAACTAGGATATAACACACTTTCGCGACAAAGCACCCGAGAAGGGCCTCGATCGGACTCGCCCGTTCGCCTGACCAAGATCAACTCGTGACCACGCTCTGTACTCAGCGTGGCCTTTCCTGATTGCTGTGGCCGCTGTCACACCCTTTGGGATGAATTTGCCGTTTTTACGCTTTTCGTGCGGCCGAGATCATTGCGGATGTGATCGTCGCGAGGTCCTCCGCCTCGGAGATGTAGGGCGGCATCGTGTAGATCAGGTTCCGGAACGGGCGCAGCCAGACCCCGTTCGCCGTGAGGATCTCGGTCGCCACCGCCATGTCCACGGGATGGTCCAGCTCCACCACGCCGATGGCGCCGAGCACCCGCACGTCGGCGACCGAAGACAGCTCGCGAGCCGGTTCGAGCCCTGCCCTCAACGCCGCCTCGATCCGCGGGACGTCGGACTTCCAGCCGCCTTCGGCCAGGATCCCCAGCGAGGCGTTGGCGACGGCCGAGGACAGCGGATTCGCCATGAACGTCGGGCCGTGCGCCAGCACCGGCAGTTCACCGCGCGAGATCCCGTCGGCTATCTCCGGCGTGCACAACGCCGCCGCCATCGTCAGGTAACCACCGGTCAGCGCCTTGCCGAGGCACAGGACGTCCGGCGTGACCCCCGCGTGCTCGGCGGCGAACATCCTGCCGGTGCGGCCGAAACCGGTGGCGATCTCGTCGAAGATGAGCAAAACGTCGTTGGCCTCGGTGATCTCGCGCAGCGCGCGCAGGTACGCGGGCGGGTGGAACCGCATACCGCCGGCGCCCTGCACGACCGGTTCGACGATGATCGCGGCCAGTTCGCCCGCGTGCCGCTCGATCTCGGTCGCGAGCAACTCGAGATAGTCCTGATCCGGCTCGTCGGCGAAACCGCCGGGAGGCTTGGGCAGGAACAGCTGGTCCGGCAGGATCCCACGCCACAGCGAGTGCATCCCGCCCTCAGGGTCGCAGACGCTCATCGGCGTGAACGTGTCGCCGTGGTAGCCGCCGCGCCAGGTCATCAGGCGCCGCTTTTCCTTGCGCCCCAACGACTGCCAGTACTGCAGGCACATCTTGACTGCGACCTCGACCGACACCGAGCCGGAGTCGCACAGGAAGACGTGCCGCAGGCCGTCCGGCGCGAGGTCGACCAGCGTCTTCGCCAGCCTGATGGCCGGTTCGTGGGTGAGCCCGCCGAACATCACGTGACTCATCCGGCCCGCCTGCTCGGCCAGCGCCGCGTCCAGCACCGGGTTCCGGTAGCCGTGGATCGCCGCCCACCAGGACGACATGCCGTCCACCAGCTCGCGGCCGTCGTCGAGGGTGAGCCGGACCCCGCTCGCCTCGCGGACCAGCAGGGAGTCGATTGGGCTCGGCATCGGCCCGTACGGGTGCCAGACGTGTTCCGCGTCGAGGGCGAGAAGTTCGGCGGCGTCCATCCGGCGACCCTACGACACACCCCGCTCAGCGCAGGCGCACAGGGAGGGTTTCGAGGCCGTGGATGAGCGTGCTTTCCCGCCATCGCAAGGTTTCCGGATCGGCGTCGAGGCTCAGGCCGGGGAACCGCCTCAGCAGGGCACCCAGGGCGATCTCTGCCTCCAGCCTGGCCAGCGGGGCGCCCACGCAGTAGTGGATCCCGTGCCCGAACGCGAGATGCCCGGACGCCGCGCGGGTGACGTCCAGCCGGTCGGGGTCGCCGAAGCGCTCCGCGTCCCGGTTCGCGCCGAGCAGGGAGACGAGCACGAACTCCCCCGCCGGGATCTCGACGTCGCCCATCGGGACGCTCTCGGTGGTGAACCGCAGGGTCGCCAGGTGGATCGGGCCGTCGTAGCGCAGGAACTCCTCGATCGCGCCGGGCAGCAACGCGGGATCGGCGCGCAGCGCGGCCAGCTGCTCCGGATCGCGAAGCAGCGCGAACACGCTGTTGGCGATCAAGTTGACCGTCGTCTCGAATCCGGCGGACAGCAGAAGGAACGCCATCGAAAGCAGTTCGTCCCCGGAGAGCGAGTCGTTCTCGTCGCCGGCCTGGATCAGACCCGAAAGCAGGTCATCGGCGGGCTCGACGCGTTTCGACGCGATGAGGTCGACGAGATAAGCGCGCATCTTCGCCGCCGCGGTACGCAGTTCCTCCGGCGTCGACCAGGAGCCCATCGTGTTCGACCACTTGACGAACGCGGGCTGATCGCCCGCGTGCACACCGAGCAGTTCGCAGATCACCCGGATCGGGAGCGGAACGGCGAAGGTGGGCAGCAGATCGGTGTGCTCGGCGTCGCCGATGCCGTCCAGCAGGTCCGCGGTGATCTGTTCGACCCTCGGCCGCAGCCGGGAAACGGTCCGCGAAGTGAAGGCCTGGTTGACCAGTTTGCGCAGCCGCGTGTGGTCCGGCGGATCCAGGTTGAGCATATGCGCGCTGAGTGACCGGGTGGCGTTGTCGCCCGCGGATTCGAAGCCGAAGCGTTCGAAGAGCCGCCGGATCGCTTTCCGATCCTTGGCCATCCGGGAATCCGACAGCACCGCGCGGGCCTCGGCGTGCCCGGTGACGATCCATACGTCCAGGCCGCGAGGCATGCGCACCTTCCGGACCGGGCCGCCTTCTCGCAGCAGCGAAGAGATCCTGTGCGGCTCTTGGATGAGCTCCTCGCCCAGATCCTTCGGATCGTCAGACGCCCGCATCGGCCCACCTCCCAGCGCGCTGGTCAGCGTTCGGCCAGCGCGGCCACCACTCGCTCGGTCACTTCGGTCCAGTATGCCCGCTGTTCTTCACGTTCGTCGGCGCCCGCGAGCCACTCCTGGTGGAAACGGAGCGTGGTCTTCTGATCGGTACCGCTCACCGTGATCTGCAGCGTCGAGTCGTGGTCCCAGTCCTTCGGACGCCAGGTCAGCCGAAGCTTGTCGCCCTCGGAGCGACCGCGGATCTCGCCGGTCGTCCCGTTGGCCGTCTCGTACGCCGCGCCCACCTCACGGCCGAGTTCGGCGCCCGGACCGAGCCAGATCCCCACGCCCTCGCGTCCGACCAGGAAGTCCCACACCTGGGTGCTGGTGTACGGCACCGTCTGGGAAACGCCTACCTGCCAACCACTTCCGGCTGTTTTGGCCGATGCTTTGGTCACCGGGCCATCATCCCATCGGGTGTACCGTGCGACAGTCACCGGTCCGGGTGGAGGATCTCTTTCCGTGCGCTACCGTCCGATTTCTCCCGCCCTGCTGGTCTCCGAACTGACCGAACGCATCACGGCGATCACGGGCCGCCGCCGGATCGCGGTCGCCGTCGACGGCGCGGCCGGTGCGACCAACACCACAGAACTCGCCGACGCCCTGGTCGATCCCCTGCGGGTCGCCGGTCACGCGGCGTTGCGGATCTCGGCGAACGACTTCCTCCGCCCCGCGTCGTTGCGCTTCGAACGCGGCAAAGAGGATCCGGACTCGCGCTACAGCGACTGGCTCGATCTCGGCGCCCTGCGCCGCGAGGTGCTCGACCCGCTCGCCGACGACGGCAGCGGTCTTGTCCTGCCGTCGCTGTGGGACCCGGTCCGCGATCGCGCCACCCGAGCCGAACGCGTCGAACTGCCCGAGGGCGGCGTCGTCCTGCTGGACGGCGAGTTCCTGTTCGGCGCGGGGCTCGCTTTCGACCTGAGCGTGCACCTGTGGCTCTCGCCCGCCGCGCTCAAGCGGCGAGTGCCCGACGCATGGGCGCTCCCGGCTTACGAACGCTACGAACGGGAAGTCGACCCTTCGGCGCTGTCCGACGTGGTGATCCGCGTCGACGATCCGAAGCATCCGGCGCGCTACGAACCCTGACGGTCAGCGCACCGCCGCGAAGGAGTCGCCGTCAAGAAGCCCGGAAAGCCTGCTCGCCATGGTGTCCCACCGCCAGTTCTCGCCGACCCATTCGCGACCGGCGGCCCCCATGCGCCGCGCCCGCACCGGATCGGCGAGCAACGCGGCCAGCGTCTCCCTCAACTGCTGCTCGTCACGGCCGTCGACGACGTGCCCGGTGACCTCGTCCAGCACCGTTTCCGGCGCACCACCGGAATTTCCGGCGACGACCGGCAGCCCGGTCGCCGAGGCCTCCAGGTACACGATGCCCAGGCCCTCGACGTCGAGCCCCTTCCCGCGCGTCCGCGCCGGCATCGCGAAGACGTCGCCCGCGTTGTAGTGCGCGGGCAGCTCCTTCCACGGCACCGATCCGGTGATGACGACGCTGTCTTCCACGCCCAGCGCCTCGACGAGCCCGGTGAGCGTCTTGCGGTACGGGCCGCCGCCGACGAGCAGCAGCGCCACGTCCGGGATCCGTTTGCGGAGCTCGGGCAGGATCTTGATCAGCCTGTCCTGGCCTTTTCGCGGTACCAGCCGCGAAACGCAGACGATCGTCGGACGGTCGCCGAGACCGTGCCGCTCGCGGATCTCCTTGCCCGCGGCCGGGTCCGGCCGGTAGAGCGCGGTGTCCACGCCGCACGGGAGCATCTCCAGCCCCGCCATCGGGCCGAAAGCGGCCGAAAACCGGGAGCGCGTGTACTTGCTGACGTACGTGATCACGTCGACGGTGTCGCCGATCCGCCGCAACGCCTGCCGGGAACCCGGCAGCATCGACCAGCCGACCTCGTGGCCGTGTGTCGACGCCAGCACCCGGCGGGCGCCCGCGGACCGCAGCGGGTGCCCCAGCAACGCCAGCGGCGCCGCGGCGCCGAACCAGACGGCCTCGCACTCGCGGGCACGCATGATCTCCTTCGCCCGCTTGAGCACGTCCGGGGTCGGCAGCATCAGCGACGTCGGATGGCGCACCACCTCGAACGGGGCGGCGGCGTCGAACTCGCCGTGCGAGCCGGTGCTCGATTCCCAGGACGGGGCGTAGACGACCAGGTCGTCGGCGGGAAGGCGGGTGGCCAGCGAGTTCAGGTAGTTCTGGATGCCGCCTGGCCGGGGCGGGAAGTCGTTGGTCACCAGCAGGGTCCTCAGCACCCCTGCAGGCTACTTGGCCCCGGGCACGCGAAAGGGGCGGCACCGCCTGCGCGGTACCGCCCCTTTTCGTCTGTTCGTCAGGCCGTCGGGCGACGGGCGCCGACGTAGTTGTTCTGCAGCGGCGACACCTTGACGACGTCACCGGTGGTCGGCGCGTGCACCATCATGCCGTTGCCGACGTACATGCCGACGTGCGAGACCGGCGAGTTGTAGAACACCAGGTCGCCCGGCTGGAGCTGTGAACGCTGCACAGCGGCGCCGAAGGTCGACTGCTGACGGCTGGACCGCGGCAGGGTGAGCCCCGCCTGCTTGTACGCCCACAGCATCAGACCGGAGCAGTCGAAGGACGACGGACCGACGTCGCCCCAGCCGTACGGGCTGCCGAGCTTGCTCTTCGCGGCCGCGAGGGCGCTCGCCGCGGCGGGACCCGGAGCGGGGACGTTGGGGAACGCGCCGCCCTTGTCCTTCTGGGCGTTGCGATCCGAGGCGCTGAGGTTGCCGCTGGCCCGCTGGATCTCCGCGATCTGGTCGTTCAGCGTCTTCTGGCGCGCCTCGATGTCCGTGGTCAGCTTGGCGGCCGTGTCACGGGCGGCGGTGGCCGCGTTCTGGGCGTCCGCCGCCTGCTTCGCCGCGGCCGCGGCCTGGGCGACGGCACCGCTCAGGTTGTTCAGGGCGGTGTTCTTGTTCGCGGCGAGGACCTCGAGCGCCGAGGAGCGATCCAGGAAGTCCTGGGTCGACGCGCCCGACAGCAGCGACGACAGCTTGTTCAGCTGCACACCGCTGGTGAAGGAGGCGCCGGCGAACTTGTTCACCTCTGCCTGGAACGTCTTCTCGTCACCGGCCGCCTTGACACCGAGTTCCTTGGCGGCGGCGGCGTCGGCGGTCGCCTTGTCGAGCTCACCCTGCTTCGCGGCGAGGTCGTCCTTCGCCTTGAGAAGGTCTTCGTTCGCTTTCTCCGCCTGTGCCGCGAGGTCGCGGTACTTGGCGAGCGCGTCCGAGCCGGACGGGGGCTGTTGGAGGGCGGGGCCTGGGGCAGCGGTGGCGGAAGGCTGGGCGACTGTCACGGCGGTGATCACCGCGGCCGCGGCCAAAGCTCCTGACACCACGCGCTTGACTGGATGCGACTGCACGGTCGCGCGTGTCTCCTTTGCTGTCGGCCACCGACTCGGAACCGGGACGAAGAGGTCGGGGGCCCTCTTCGGCGAGGCCGCGACGCCGACCGTGAGGCCCGCGCGGTCCCCCGCGTTCCCGCCTTGCGCCTGGCCGGGTGCTATCGCAACAGGTTTGGCGCACGGATGGTTCTGACGCAACTCCCCGACAAAGCTGCTTCGGTGGCGATCCCGTGTCGCCGTCTGGCGACGACTTCCGGCCACGAGATCTCGGACAGGTTACGAAACAGGGGCCACCGCGTCCACCATGCCCGCCTCAAAAACTCTCCGTGATGCGCCGAAACACCTTCGGACCAGCATGAGTGGAAAGTTGTGACGGGCGTTACATCCTGGGACTGATCGCGACTACCTACCGTTCACCTGATCGGATCGACCACTCGTCGAATGTCCCGGTCGCGGCGTGTCTCAGGCCGACTTCCGACACTCCTGCTCCACGATCTCGACCATCCGGAGACGCGGGACCATCCCGGCTTCCGCGAGCGCGTCGACCGCTTTCCGCTCGTCGGCGTCCCATTCGAGCGCGAGCGGCGCGCCGAGGAGGACACTGACGACACAGTCATGACATGCGTCACCGCAGACCGCGCACCGGTCGCAATCGATGACGAGCGTCTCTATGTCCGCTATATCGGCGATGGCCTTGTCGTCCATTTCGGCTCCTCACTTTCAGTGGTGAGGTGCACATTAAGAGCGACCACCGACAGTTTCGGGCCTCGTGAGTGGTTAGGACGGTTAGAACCGTCCTAACCAACTCACGAGGCGTGAGTTGTCCACAACCGCCTCCTCCATCCACAATTTTCGCCCGCCGTGCCCTTTGGCCGCCTCTCTCGGGCGACTGTGAAGGTGTGCCTCTACACAAACGCTGGTCGGAGGAAGTCATCCCGGCCGAACAACGGCCGAGCTGGCCGGTCCTGCTGCGGGAGCAGCACGGGATCGTGACCAGAGCCCAGCTCCTCGCCTACGGACACACCAAGGCCGACATCGTCGCCAATCTGGACGCCGGGCGCTGGCAGCGTGTGCTGCCTCGGGTCTACGCGACCTTCACGGGCCTTCTCCCGAGGGCGGCGAGAATTCACGCCGCCCTCCGTTATGGAGGCGGGCACGCGGTATTGAGTCATCGCACGGCGGCGGAGGAATGGCGTCTCCTTCCGGTCGAGGAGGGACCGATCGAGATCACCGTGCCCTATTCCAGTTCGGCGATTTCCCAGTCACCCCTGGTGAAGGTGCACCGATCGCGGGCGCTCCCGTACTCCACGGCCGAGGCATGGCCGCCTCGCACCAAGCCCACGGACACGATCGTCGATCTGGCGGTCTCCCAGCCCACCGCACGAGACGCGGTGAACGTCGTGGTCGATCTGGTGAGCCGGAGCGAAGTCCCGGTGTTCGCGATGCGTGACTGCGTCTTGCTGCGTCCGCCTTTCCGTTTCCGCGCCGAGATCCAGCGAGGTCTCGAACTGGTGGCCGGAGGCCTCATGTCGGCACTCGAGGTGGAGTTCAAGGAACAGGTCGAGGAAAGACACGGTCTACCGCCGGGGGACCGGCAGACAGCGGTCGAAGTCGACGGGAAGACGTTGTGGGAGGACGTCACCTACGACTCACGCGGAGCGACGCTGACCGTCCGGCTGGACGGGCGGGCGACCCACGCGATGGCCTCCGTCGCGTTCCGGGACCGTCGACGGGACAACGCCGCCGAACTCGCCGGCCGGGCACGTCTGGTCTACGGCTGGCAAGACGTCCGGAATTCGCCGTGCCAGGTCGCGGCCGAGGTCCGCGCGGTCCTCATCCGGGAGGGATGGCGACCGGCGACCGAGCGCGCCCCATGCCCGAGGTGCTCGTGAGTGGTTAGGACGCTTAGAACCGTCCTAACCACTCACGAGGCCCACGGCCTGCCGTCACCGTCTAGACCCGGCTGAGCCGCGACACCAGCACGGCGGACGGCACCGGATGCGCGCCCTTGCGCCGCACCGAGTCCGCCACCGCCCGGTCCGTGCTCGCGACCACCATCGGCCGCCCGGGCGGCTCGGCCGCGACCAGGGACCGGATGACGTCGTCCGCGAGCACGCCGCGTTCGGAGAACAGCACTCGCACCCCGCGCGGCACCGCCGCGGGCACGGAGAGCACGCCGGCGCCGTCGAACACCACGGTGACCTCGGCCGAAGTCCGCGCGGCGAGCGCGGAGAGCTGGTGGATCAGCCTGTCGCGCTGGTCGGAAAGCGCCAGCTCCGGATATCCGGTCTTCGTGACGTTGTAGCCGTCGACGATCAGGTGCACGTTGGGCAGCGCGAGATGCCGGTCGAGCGCGGTGACGTCCTGGATCTTGCCGCCCGACCCGAGCCCCGACGTCGCGCCGCGGACCATGTCCGCCGGACGCTGACCCCGCGCGCTCACCGAAAGTTCCCGGCGCAGCCCGCCGACGGCGCCTTCGATCGTGTCCAGCAGCAGCCCGAGCCTCACCTCGTCGGCCTGGCGCGCCTCGCGGGCGGACTGACGGGCGATCTCGGCGTCCGTGACGGCCTTCTCCGCCCGCGCCCGCTCTGTCGCGACACGCTGCCTCTCGCGGTCCAACTGGGCCTTCAGCGCTTTGATCTCCTCGGCGCTCTCAGCGCCTCCGCTCTCCAGCCGAGCGTGAGCCTCGGCGACGGCGTCCTTGGCCTGGCGCAGCTGGACACCTTGTTCCCGCAAGCGCTTCAACAGTTTCTCGACCTCGGCGTCGCGTTCTCCCCGCGCATTACCGGCGATCTCCTTCGCTTCGCGCAACTCTTCACGCAGCTGGGCCAGTTCGGTCTCGAGCCGCTGGTTGCGGGCCAGCGCGGCGTCGCGTTCGGCGCGCAACGCCGTCTCCTCGGCGTTCTTCGCCACCAGCCGGACCCGTCCGGCCGCGCCCGCCTCGCCGAGGAGCACGGCGGCGGCCGCGGCGGCGACGGAATCGGGGGCGTTCGGGTCGAGGGCGTCTTTGCGGTGGTCACGCAGCCATTCGGTGACCGCGACCCGGAACTGCGATGACTCCCCCAGCGCGGCAAGCAACGCTGTCCCGCCGAGTTTCGCGCGCTTCGCAGGCGCGAACTTCGCGACCGGGCGCAGCTGCCTCGGCACGTCGGCGACCGGCAGCTTGCCGACGGCGGCGGCCGCCAGCTCGGCGATCCGCTCGCGCACGGTCTCCGGCAAGGCCGTCCAGCCTTCGGCCGGCACCTCCTCGGACGTCTCCTGCTCGCCAGCCGACGCCACGACACCCGAGGGGCCGCCGGTGGCGTCCTCGGGCAATTCGGGCACTGCGGGCTGCGGTTGCATCGCTCCAGCGTAGGCCCCATGCCCTCGGGGCGCGCTCGATGGGACGGCGTGTGCGGATCCTGGGATTGTCGGTGCCCGCCCCTACTGTGCCCGACCATGGACACCGGACGGCGGCCCGGCGCGGCGCAACTCGCCTTCGACGAGCTGGGAACTCCTTTGCGGGACACCACTTTCGTCGTATTCGACCTGGAGACCACCGGCACGAAACCGGGTCCGGACGGAATCACCGAGATCGGCGCGGTCAAGATCCGGGCCGGCGAGGTCGTCGGCGAGTTCGCCACCTTCGTCAATCCCGGGATGCCGATTCCGCCGCAGATCGTCGAGCTGACCGGCATCACCGGCGCGATGGTCTACGACGCTCCCCGGATCGAACGCGTACTGCCCGCTTTCCTGGAATTCATCTCCGGCGCCGTGCTCGTGGCGCACAACGCCGCCTTCGACACGGGCTTCATGCGCGCGGCCTGTGAAGGCCACGGCTACCACTGGCCCAAGACGGCCGTCGTCTGCACGGTCCGGCTCGCCCGCCGGGTCATCTCCCGTGACGAGACGCCCAGCTACCGGCTTTCCGCGCTGGCCGCGTTGTTCGGGGCGCGTACGACGCCCAACCACCGCGCGCTCGCGGACGCGCGCGCCACCGTCGACGTCCTGCACGCACTGCTCGAACGGGTGGGCAACCTCGGCGTCCACACCCTCGAGGAGTTGCTGGACTACCTGCCCGAGGTGACCGCGGCCCAGCGCCGTAAACGGTCGCTGGCCGAGCATCTGCCGTCGAGGCCCGGCGTCTACCTGTTCCGCGGCCCGAGCGACGAGGTCCTCTACGTCGGCACGTCGTCCGATCTGCGCCGCCGGGTCCGGCAGTACTTCACCGGTTCGGAGAGCCGCGGGCGGATCCGGGAGATGGTCGCGCTGGCCGAGCGGGTCGACGCGGTCGAATGCGCGCACGCGCTGGAGGCCGCCGTCCGGGAGCTTCGGCTGATCGCCGCCCACCGTCCCATGTACAACCGCCGTTCCAAGAACCCACGGCACGCGTGGTGGGTCGCGTTGACCGAGGAGGCGTTCCCGCGCCTGTCGGTGGTCCGCGTGCCGCGAGAAGGGATGCTGGGGCCCTTTCGCACCCAGGCCGACGCCAGGTCCGCCGCGGACACCCTCGCCGGCGCCTCGGGCCTGCGGACGTGCACCCAGCGCATCTCGGCCACCGCGCCGAGCGGGAAGCCCTGCGTCCTCGCCGAACTCGGCCGCTGCGGAGCGCCGTGCGCCGGTCAGCAGACGGTCGAGGCGTACCGGCCGGGAGTGCTGGCGGTGTCCGGCCTCATCGCCGGGACGGACGGGCGTCCGCTGCGGGCCGCCGCCGATCAGCTGGCCCGGCTCTCCGCGGCGGAGCATTACGAACAGGCCGCCCAGCATCGCGATCAGCTGGCCGGGCTGATCCGCGCGGTCGGCCGGGCGCACCGGCAGTCGGCGCTGGCGGGCATCCCGGAGCTGATCGCCGCCGGGCCGGACGGGAACGGCGGCTGGGAACTGGCGGTGATCCGGTACGGCAGGCTCGCGTCGGCGGGTGTCGCGCGGCGCGGGGTGCCGCCGATGCCGGTCGTCGAGATGCTCGTGGCGTCGGCCGAGACGGTGATCCCGGGGCCCGGCCCGCTCTTCGGCGCGATCCCGGAGGAGATCGGCATCCTCCTGCGCTGGCTGACCCGCCCGGGCGTCCGGCTCGTGCGCACCACGCACCCCTGGGCGGAGCCTGCCGCCGTGGCGGGCGGCTGGCAGGAGTGGCTCGACCTGGTGGCGAGCGCGACGGCACTGGAGCACGTGGCGGGCTAGGATTCCGGCACCGGATTCACTGATGTAGGAGGCGCTGTAGTGATCACCGCGATCGTGCTGGTCCAGGTCGAAGCCGATGCCATTCCCGAGGCGGCACAGGCGATCGCGGACATCGAGGGCGTCCGCGAGGTCTACTCCTGCGCGGGTGACGTCGACCTGATCGCCTCGGTCCGCGTCGCGGCCCACGAAGACCTCGCGGATCTGATCCCGGCGAAGATCGGCAAGGTCCCCGGCGTGCTGAGCACGGTCACGCACATCGCGTTCCGCTCGTACTCGAAGGCCGACAGCGAGTCCGCGTTCGACATCGGCGTCGAGGGCGCCTGAGCAGCCTCCCCCAAGTACATGAAGGCCCCCTTCCTTGCGCCTGGCGCAAGGAAGGGGGCCTTCATGTACTTGTGACGAGCTAGTGCCCGGAGGTGATCTCCTTGCGGTCCGCCGAGGGCTCGCCGCCGATGTCGTCGACCTTGCCGTTGCCGTGCCCGCCTGCCCGGGCGCGCTCCAGCGCGATCGTCTCCTCGACCGGGTCCGGGGACCAGGTCGAACCGGCGACGGCGTGTCCGGCCGAGCCGAGCTTGTTCATCTTCTTCGGCACCGACGCGCCCTGGTACTCGAGCGGGATCGGGTGGCCGTGGTCGTCCACCGGGCCGAGCGGCTGGTGGATCTCGATGAACTCACCGTGCGGCAGGCGCTTGATGATGCCGGTTTCGACACCGTGCTCCAGCACTTCGCGGTCGGCCCGCTGCAGACCGAGGCAGATCCGGTAGGTGATGTAGTACGCGATCGGCGGCAGCAGCAGGACACCGATCCGGCCCGCCCACGTCGTCGCGTTCAGCGAGATGTCGAAGGCGAACGCGATGATGTCGTTGAAGCCCGACAGCATGATGACCGCGAAGAACGTCAGGGCCATGATGCCCAGCGAGGTCCGGACCGGGACGTCGCGCGGACGCTGCAGCAGGTTGTGGTGCGCGGTGTCCTTGGACAGCTTTCGCTCGATCCAGGGATACATCACCAGCAACCCGATCAGCAGCGGCATCCCGACCGCGCCGGGGAAGAACACCGCCGGGACCGTGTAGTTCCCGAGGTAGAGCTCCCACGCGGGCCAGATCCGCAGCATGCCGTCGGCCCAGGCCATGTACCAGTCCGGCTGCGAACCCGCCGAAACCTGCGCGGCGTTGTACGGGCCGATGTTCCAGATCGGGTTGATCTGGAACAGCCCCGACATCAACGCGATGATGCCGGTGACCAGCGCGAAGAACGCACCACCCTTGAGCGCGAACACCGGCATGATACGGACGCCGACGACGTTGGTCTCCTTACGCCGCACACCCGGGAACTGCGTGTGCTTCTGATACCAGACCAGCGCGAGGTGCGCGGCCACCAGACCGAGCATGATGCCCGGCAGCAGCAGGATGTGAATCGTGTACAGACGCGGGATGATCTCGTTGCCGGGGAACTCCCCACCGAACAACGCCCAATGGATCCAGGTGCCCATCACCGGCACCGACAGCACGATGCCCGACAAGGTCGCGCGGATACCGGTACCGGACAGCAGATCATCCGGAAGCGAGTAACCGAAGAAACCCTCGAACATCCCCAGCACCAGCAGCAACGCACCGATGACCCAGTTCGCCTCACGCGGACGCCGGAACGCGCCGGTGAAGAAGATCCGGAACATGTGCACCATCATCGACGCCACGAAAATCAGCGCCGCCCAGTGATGCAACTGGCGCACGAACAACCCACCACGGACGTCGAACGAGATGTCCAGCGTGGTCGCGAACGCCCGCGACATCTCCACACCCTGCAACCCGGTGTAACTGCCGTTGTAGACGACCTCCTCCATGGAAGGATCGAAGAACAACGTCAGATACACACCCGACAGCAACAAGATGATGAAGCTGTACAGCGCGATCTCGCCGAGCAGGAACGACCAGTGCGTCGGGAACACCTTGTTCAACTGGTGCCGCATACCCTTGGCCAGGTGATACCGGTCGTCGGCCCACTTCGCACCAGCACCCGCGGCCTTCTCGACCGGGTTCGTCCCCTTCGTCGGGGTGGTGAGTGAACTCATGACTTACGCTCCCAAAAGGCCGGTCCGACGGCCTCGTTGAAGTCTCCGCGCGCGATCAGGTAGCCCTCAGAGTCCACTGTAATCGGAAGCTGGGCCAAGGGCCGGGTCGCCGGCCCGAAAATCGGCTTGGCGTAGTGGAGCGCGTCGAACTGGGACTGGTGGCAGGGGCAGAGGATGCGGTTGGTCCGCTGCTCGTACAGGGAGGTCGGGCAGCCGACGTGACTGCAGATCTTCGTGTACGCGTAGTAGTCGCCGAAGTTGTAGTCTTCCTGGCCCTGACGCTTGACGACCTTGGCGGCGTCGGTCGGGCGGAGACGGATCAGCATGACCGGGTTGTCGACCCGCTTGAAGGCGGCCGACAGCGCGTGCTCGTCGTCCTTCTCGGACTCGCGGTACGGGAACACCGTCTCCATCGCGCCCGCGTCGAGGTCCTCGGCCTTGACCAGGGAGATCTCGTGCGGACGGCCGGTGTTGCGGCGCAGGTAGACCTTCTCTTCCGGGAAGTTCTTCTTCCAGCCCGAGTGCCACAGCGAGTCGCGGTTCTCGGTGTCCTTCCACGGGTCCTTGATGAAGGACGCGACCGGCAGCGCCGCGACGGCGAGGCCGAGCACGCCGGCACCGGCGCCCGCGGACCGCTTGATCATCGAACGGCGCGCGATGGTGCTGCGGCTACCCGAGTCGGCCAGCTGGGCGAGGATCGTGGCCTTGTCGACCTCTTTCGACCCGCCGTCCCCACGCTCCTGGACCGCGACCTCGGCCGGGATGAACTTCTTGGTGTAGAGGATCACACCGACACCGAGGCTGAGCACCGCGAGCCCGAGGGTGATCCCGAGCAGCGGCGTGTACAGCGTGTACTTGGTGTAGCCGGTCGTACCCGGCTCCTTGTACTCGAACCAGTGCGGCCACGCGATGAGGACCACGAACGCGAGGCCGGACAGCGCGGCCAGCACGAACCAGAGGGCGACAGCACGCTCGGCGCGCTTCTCCGCCCTCGTCCCCTCGACCGGCCACGGCTTCGGGTACTCCACGATCTCGACACCGTCGAGCGCGGTACCCAGCTTGACCAGCTGGTCGCGATCCATGTCCGCCAACTCCGCCTCTGTCGGCGGCTTCGGCCCTTCGGCGCTCATGCCTTCGATCCAATCCACAACGTCACGCCGATCAGCGCGGCGATCCCGACGATCCACGCGATCGCGCCCTCCGAGGCCGGGCCAAGACCGCCGAGCGAGTTACCGCCGGGTGAGTTGTTCCCGTGACTCACGGACTTCACGAACGCGATGATGTCCTTCTTCTCCTCCGGCGACAGCTGCCGGTCGGAGAACTTGGGCATGTTCTGCGGCCCGGTGAGCATCGCGGTGTAGATCTGCTCTTCCGTGGCCGGGTCCAGGTTCGGGGCGAACTTGCCCGAGGAGAGCGCGCCACCGCGACCGGTGAAGCTGTGACAAGAGGCGCAGTTCAGGCGGAAGAGCTCGCTGCCGCGCGCGACGTCCTTGCCGCGCAGCGCGTCACCCTTCTCGGCGGGACGCTGCGCGCCGCCGCCGTTGGCCTGGATGTAGGCGCCCAGCGCGTTGATCTCGGCCTCGGACAGCTTCGGCGGCTTCCGCTGCGCCTGGGCTTCCTGACGCACCGCGGGCATACGGCCGGTGGAGGTCTGGAAGTACACGGCCGCGTCGCCGATGCCGATGAGGCTCGGGCCACGGTCGGTGACACCCTCGAGCTTCGGCCCGTGACATTCGATACACGTGTTGTTGTAGAGCTTCTCGCCCTCGCGCAGGAGGGCGGATTCGCCCTGCGCCTGCGCGGTCTGCGGCTCCGGGGCGAACATGGCGTACAACCCGCCCACGCTGAGCAGCGCGATCCCGAGCGCCAGCGCGCCGGCGAACCGCCTGCGAGCCTTCGACCGCTTGCGGAAGCGGCGCTCCGTGTTGTTCTTGCTGGAGGTCATCTTGCGGCAACCCTTGCTGTCAGTTCAGGCCGATAGGTCGTGGTGGCGGCTTCGTTCACGGAAGGATGTAGATCACCGCGAACAGACCCACCCACACGATGTCGACGAAGTGCCAGTAGTACGACACGACGATCGCCGAGGTGGCCTGGGCCGGGGTGAACTTGCTCAGCTTGGTGCGGATGAGCAGGTACACGAACGCGATGAGCCCGCCGATGACGTGCAGGCCGTGGAACCCGGTCGCGAGGAAGAAGACCGTGCCGAACGGGCCGGACGGGATCGTCATCCCCTCGTCGATCAGGTGGAGGTACTCGTAACCCTGGCCGCCGACGAAGATCGCGCCCATGATCAACGTGATGATGTACCAGCGTCGAAGGCCGAAGACGTCGCCCTTTTCGGCGGCGAACACGCCGAACTGGCAGGTGAACGAGGAGGCCACGAGGATCACCGTGAACGGGATCGCCAGGCCGACGTTCAACGCGAAGGGCTCACCGTGCAGCGGCGGCGGCCACTGGCCGGTCGCGTTCTGCGCCTTCACGGTGAAGAACATGGCGAACAGTCCGGCGAAGAACATCAGTTCGCTGGACAGCCACACGATGGTGCCGACACTGACCATGTTCGGCCGGTTCAGCGAGTGGACCCGCTGGCTGATGGTGGGAGCTGCCGTTGTCACGCGTCGCATTATGTCCTCTCATGCACGGGGCCCGCCGGGTGGGTCCACGGCGGGTCGCGTGCGTGTCGGGTCACATCTGAACGAAAGTGGGAACCGGGCTACTCATGGGTTTACTAGATCGGCTTCGTGACCTGGTCAGGAAGCCTGCCGTCCCGGGCTTGACGGTCGACACGCCCGGCGTGGAGATCGTCGTCGAGGCCTTCGATCCGGCAGAGGCGGATTCTTCGGCGTTGGCGAGATCACCCGCTTGGGTCGCCGAAGCGCCCGCGATCCTGCGCCATCACTTGAAGCTTCCGCCCGAAAAGGTGGCGGAGGCGACCTCGATCCTCGCTCAGGACGGCTGGGAGCTGCGAGAACAGGGTCCTGACGGCGATTTCGCCCTCGCGCACGCGGTGCGCGTCCAGACCCTCGACGCGCTGCACTGCGCGCAGGAACGGTCACGGATGGCGGGACTCGCGCAGCGGCTCGGCGGGGATTCGCTGGGCTGGGACGCGCTCCAGCCGTCGGGTGCGTCCACGTGATGTCGGTCATGGCGGATAACATCGCGGGGTCGACATGACTAGACGAGGCGGAGGCGCGCTCATGGGCGAGCAGGCGATGCGGATCCTGGTGTTCAGCCACAAGGCGGAGGTGCGCGAGGCGATCATCAACGCCGTCGGCCGCAGGCCCGCCGCCGACCTCGGCCGGGTGGACTACATCGAGGCGTCCGGCATCTCCGAGGTCCTCGTCGAGATGGACGCGGGCAACGTGGACCTGGCCATCCTCGACGGCGAGGCGCAGCCGACCGGCGGCATCGGGCTGACCCGTCAGCTGAAGAACGAGATCGAGGATTGCCCGCCGATCGTGGTTTCGGTCCGGCGCAAGGACGACCGCTGGCTCGCGACCTGGTCGCAGGCCGACGCGGTGCTGGTCCACCCGCTCGACCCGCTGACCGCCGCCGAGACCGTCGCCGACGTGCTGCGCGCCCGGCGGGTGCCGGCCGTGCACGGCTGAACCGATGAGCGCGGCCACCAAGTGGTTGCCATCGGAAGCCCTTCGGGGGTATTCGGCGGATCCAGGTTTCCGCTGGGCGTGCGGCCGCGAGGTCCTCGTACCGGCGCTGTACTCGGATCTCGCGGCCCGTGCGTCCAGCGGGAAGCTGGGCCGTCGAGATCCCCGGAGGACTTCCGATGGTGACCACTAAGACCTGGCCGTCCCTGCTCAACCAGCTCATCGCGCGCGCGGACCTGTCCGAGGAGGACACCGCGTGGGCGATGGACCAGATCATGAGCGGGGCGGCGACGCCCTCCCAGATCGCCGGGTTCGCCGTCGCGCTGCGCGCGAAGGGTGAGACACCGGCGGAGATCTCCGGCATGGCCGACGCCATGCTGGCGCACGCCAGACGGGTGACCATCGACAGGCCGTCGGTGGACATCGTCGGCACCGGCGGCGACCGGTCCAACTCGGTCAACATCTCCACCATGGCCACGGTGGTGACGGCCGCGGCCGGTGCCCCGGTGGCCAAGCACGGCAACCGGAGCGCGTCGTCGAAGTCCGGCGCGGCCGACGTGCTGGAGGAGCTGGGCGTCACCATCGACCTGCCGCCCGAGACGGTCCAGCGCAGCGTGAACGAACTGGGCATCGGCTTCTGCTTCGCGCCGAAGTTCCACCCCGCTCTGCGCCACGCCGGCCCGACACGCGGCGAACTCGGCGTGCCGACGACGTTCAACCTGCTGGGTCCGCTCACCAACCCCGCGCAACCACGCAGTTCGCTGATCGGCTGCGCGTACGAAGACAAGACGCGCGTGCTGGCCGAGGTGTTCGCACGGCGCGGGATGACCGTGCTGCTCGTGCGCGGCGACGACGGGCTGGACGAGATCACCACCACGACCACGAGTTCGGTGTGGGTGGTCTCCGATGGCGAGATCATCGAGCGGAGCTTCGATCCCGCGTCGCTGGACATCGCCAGGGCGACCGCGGAGGACCTGCGCGGCGGGGACGCCGCGCACAACGCCGGCGTGTTCCACCAGGTGATGGCCGGGAAGACCGGGCCGGTGCGGGACGCGGTGCTGCTCAACTCGGCGGCCGCGCTGGCGGCTTTCGCCGGGTTCTCCGGGTCGCTGGAAGACGATCTGGCGGCCGGGCTGGCGCGGGCCGCCTCGGCCATCGACTCGGGTGCGGCGGCCGACCTGCTGAACCGGTGGATCGCCTTCGCTTAGCACTGGCGACCAGCCCTACGAAGCCGTGCTGAACCGCGCCCGGTAAGCCGTAGGAGTCAGCCCCGTAGCCCGGCGAAGCCGGGTCCGCAGGTTCGCCGCGGTACCGAACCCCGAAGCCCGCGCCACCTGGTCGAGCCGCTGCTCACCGCGCTCGATCAGCCGGCACGCCAGCGCGATCCGTTCCGTCGTGAGCCACGCCAGCGGCGTGGTCCCCAGTTCGGCGCGGAACCGCCGGTGCAGCGTCGCCTGGCTGGCCGCCGCCCGCGCGGCGAGGTCGGCGACGGTGAGCGGGCGGTCCAACCGTTCACGCGCCCATGCGAGCACCGGCGCCAGCGAGGTGTCCGGAACCGGCGGCAGCGGGCGCTCGACGAACTGCCGTTGGCCGCCATCGCGGTGCCCGGCGAACACCAGCCGCCTGCTCACCGCGTTGGCGATCTCGGCGCCGTGGTCGCGGCTGATCAGGTGCAGCCCCAGATCGAGCGCCGCCGCGCTGCCGGCCGCGGTCAGGACGTCACCGTCGTCGACGAAGAGAACATCCGGCTCCAGCAGCACGCCGGGATACGACTCTCGGAAAAGCCCCGCCCATTTCCAGTGCGTCGTCGCGCGCCGTCCGTCCAGGACACCGGCCTGCGCGAGCGTGAAGGCACCGGTGCAGAAGCTCACCAGCCGCGCACCCCGCGCGGCCGCGGCGCGGATGGCCTCCAGCACCGGCTCCTTGGCCGGACGCTCCGGATCGGGCCGGTTGGGCACGATCACCGTGTCGGCGGCCTCCACGGCTTCGAGCCCGGCGACCCCGGTGAGGGTGAACATGCCCAGGTGCATGCGCACGGACGACTCGGCGGCACACAGTGTGAAGCCGTACCAAGGCCGATCGAGTTCCGGCCGCCGCAGTCCGAACAGCTCGGTCGCGACGCCCATTTCGAAGGGGTTGGACCCCTCGTCGACCAGGACGGCGACCTCGTGCGAGAAATCATGCGGCATATGCGATTCCTAGCACTCACGCCTCCCGTGGTCCAGCGGCCAGGATCGGATCATGAGCAAGCAGCCGATCGACCTGGAAACCGCGCTGGCCGCGTTCGACGAGATCTGGAGCCCGCGGATCGTCGCCCACGTCAACGACTACGACGTCCGTCTCGCCAAGGTCGCGGGCGAGCACGTCTGGCACGTCCACGAGAACACCGACGAGTTCTTCCTCGTCCTCGACGGCACCTTGGCCATCGCGTTGCGCGAGGACGGCGGCGAACGGGTCGTCACCCTGCCGCGCGGCTCGGTGTTCGTCGTCCCGCGCGGGACGTACCACAAACCGTCCTCAGTGGACGGTGCGTCGCTTCTGCTGTTCGAGCCGACCGGAACGCTCTCCGTCGGTGACGAGCACGACGAGGTCCCCGACCATGTCCAGGTCACCGTCGGGCAGGAAATCTCCCTCTAGCCAACGGAAAACGTCTTCCGGTAAGCGCTCGGGCTGGTCCCGCGCAGCTTGCCGAACTGGTGCCGCAGCGCCGCGGCGGAGGCGTATCCGCAGGCGACCGCGATGTCCTCGATGGACAGACGACCTTCCTCGAGCAGCGACTGCGCGCGGTCGAGGCGGCGTTCGGTGAGCCACCGGTGCGGCGTCGTACCGGTGGCCGCCGAGAACCGGCGCAGGAACGTGCGCTCCCCCAATCCGCTGCGCCGGGCGAGTTCCGCGACGGTGAACGGCCGGTCCAGTCGCCGCTCGATCCATTCGAGCGCCTCGGCGAGCACGGTGTCGTCCGGCGCGGCGGTCTCGGGCACCGGCGCCTGCACGAACTGCGCCTGCCCGCCGGCCCGGTGCGGGGCCGCGACCATCCGCCTGGCCAGCGTGGTGGCCGCGGCGACACCGCGCAGTTCCCGCACCAGATGCAGGCACAGGTCGACGGCGGCGACGGTGCCGGCGCTGGTGAGGACGCCGTCATCGTCGACGTACAACGCCTTCGGATCGACCTTCGCCGCCGGGAAGCGCGACCGGAACTCCTGCTCGTAGACCCAGTGGACGGTGCAGTCGCGCCCGTCGAGCAGCCCCGCGTAACCGAGCGAGAAGACGCCCGCGCAGAAGCCCGCGACCCAGGCGCCCCGGCTCGCCGCGTCACGCAGGACCTCGAGCACCGGTTCCGGCGGGCTCGCACTGCGCGGCGCGCAGGTCGGGACGATCAGCAGGTCGGCGGACGCCGCGAAGTCCAGGCTCTCCAGGCCGTCGAGCCCGAATCCGGACCAGCTCAGGACGTTCTCGCCACCGGGTGAGCAGACCGCGAAGTCCCAGCCCTCGATGCCGTCGGCGCTGCGATCGGTGCCGAAGACCTCGCACGCGACGCCCAGCTCGAAAGGCGAGACCTGATCGGCGAGCACCACTGCGACCTTCTTCACGTCCATCCGGGCAGTGTGTCACAAGTTTTGCGGTCGATGTCATCTCTGACACTGGCCGGTCCGGCAGGCGAGGCAGAAAGTGGTCGCCATGAACAAGAACAACCCCCTGCTCCAGTGGACCGCCGCGATGGCACTCTCCGGCACCATCGGCGCCGTCGTCCTCGAAAGCGGTGCCGACGCGCCCGCCGTGGCGTTCGCGAGGAGCCTCGTCGGCGGCCTGCTGCTCCTGGTGTGGAGCGCGGCTCGCGGCTGGCTCCGCCCGTGGACACTCACCCGCCGCGACCTGCTGCTCGCCGTCCTCGGCGGGCTGTTCCTGGTCGGGAACTGGGTGCTGCTGTTCGCTTCGTACGCGCTGTCGTCGATCTCGGTCAGCACGGTCGTGTACCACACACAGCCACTGATGCTGGTCGGTCTCGCCGCCGCGTTCCTCGGTGAGAAGATGGCGAAGAGCCAGCTGGTCCGGGCGCTGATCGCGTTCGGCGGCGTGACGCTCATCTCACTGTCCGCGCACGGCGCCGACGGCAAGGCCGTGCGCCTGGAAGGCATCGCACTCGCCCTCGGCGCGGCCGCGCTCTACTCCGGCGCCTCGTTCGTCGCGAAGCAGCTCAAGCACCTGCGCCCGCACGTCCTGGCGGCCGTACAGCTGGTGACCGGCACGATCGTGCTCGCACCCGCCTTGCTCGTCACGCCGCTGCCCGCGGACACCTCAGGGCTGCTGTGGCTGGTTCTGCTCGGGACCGTGCACACCGCGCTGATGTACGTCCTGATGTACGCGAGCATCGGGAAGCTGCCGACCACGACGGTGGCGCTGCTGTCCTACGTCTATCCGGTGGTCGCGGTGGTGGTGGACGTCCTCGCCTACGGGCACCGGCCGACGTGGCCGGAGGGCCTGGGGATGCTGGCCGTCCTGGTGGCGGCGCTGGCCCCGAAGCGGGCAGCGGCCCCCGGAGCGGAGAAGGCGGCAGTGACCGTCCGCCCCAGCCTCGTGAGTGGTAAAGACGGTTAGAACCATCCTTACCACTCACGAGGGCCGGCACAGACGAAAGCGGCGCCCCACTCCGTTCCCGGAGCAAGGCGCCGCTTCGGCGTCAGAACGTCACTCGTGGTTCGGACCGGTGTGGTACTCGAACACCAGCCCGCCGATGGCGACGATGACCAGGCCCAGCGCGATGATGAGCAGCCAGACGTGGAAGAACGCGAGCGCGACACCGGTCAGCGCGGCGGCCGCCGCGAGACCGATCGGCCAGTAGCTGCCCGGGCTGAAGAAGCCCAGCTCACCGGCGCCATCGCTGATCTCGGCGTCTTCCCGGTCCTCCGGCCGCGGCTCGATGCGCCGCGCCACGAACTGCAGGTAGCTCCCGGCCAGGAAGGCCAGGCCACCGGTGAGGATCAGGGCCACCACACCGACCGGCTCGACGCCGTCCCGGGTCATCGTTCCGGTCATGTACGCGTAGATACCCGCCACGACGACGGAGAAGACCGCGACGAGGAAGAAAATCCGTCCTTCGACCTTCATGGACGTTGCCTCACTCCTGTTTCGGGCTCGAACAGCCGGGTCAGTTGGACGCGACCCGCGCGGTGCGGTCGGTGTTGAACGGGGTGGTGGTGACGGCGTAGGGCGCGCACAGCTCGCCGCAGTTCATCGCCGTCAGCGCCTCGGAAGCCGTGTTCGGCTTGCCGCTCTTCGGGTTCACCGTGCCACGGAGCTGGATGTACTGCGCGTACTTGTCCGGCGACAACGCCCTGACCTCGAAGTTCATCCCCGAGTGGTAGGTGCCGCACAGTTCGGCGCAGCGGCCGACGAACGAACCTTCCTTGTCGATCGAGTTCTGGAAGGTGAAGTCCTGGTTGTTCTTCTCCGGGTCCGGCATGACGTCCCGCTTGAAGTGGAACTCCGGCACCCAGAACGAGTGGATGACGTCGGCCGACCGCAGGTTGTACTGGATCGTCTTGTTCGTCGGCAGGACGAGCAGCGGGATCTCGGTCGAGCTGCCGACCGTGGTGATCTCGGGGTCGTCGTGGTTCTTGGAGTCGCTCTTGTACTTGAACTCCCAGTTCCACTGGAACGCGACGATGTCGACCGTGACGTCCGGGTTGTCCGTCTCGGCGAGCACGCGGTTCTCGGTGGTCGCGGTGAAGAAGAACAGCACGCAGACCATGATCGTCGGGACGACGACCGTGAAGATCTCCAGCGGGATGTTGTACTGGAACTGACGGGGCAGTTCCTCTTCCGCGCCGTCGGCGGTCTTCTTCTTGCGGTGGAAGATCGCGGTCCAGAAGATCAGCGCCCAGACGATGACACCGACGGCCAGCGCCGCGACGACCGTCCACGTCCACAGGGTGCGCATGTCGTGCGCCTGCGGGGTCACCCCGACCGGCCAGCCGAAGCGGAGGATCTCGTCCCCGGAACAGCCCGTCGCGGTCAGCATCACCAGCGCGGCGAGCGCTGCGACGCGACCAGCCCGCTTAACCGGGATGCGCTCTGGATTTCCCACTGCGCCTTGCCCTTTCACCCAGAGCCTCCTCGACCGATCTTTGTGACAGCCGGAGCCTAGCCGAGTTGCGGCGCCGCGCTGACTAAGGGGTAACCCCAACACGCGTATCCCCCACCACATCCGGGTGTACACACCCACCGGCATACTGGGCACTTCTCCCCGCTCGGCCAACAAGAGGTGTGTGAACTAGACGTGTGCGGCCTGCTTGGACTGATCTGTTCGACCGAAGCCGACGCTGCGAGCGCCCGTGACGCCGTCGACGCGGCCATGCGCTGCCAGCGGCACCGCGGCCCCGACGAGCACGACACCTGGGCCGACGCCGAGGTGGTCTACGGCTTCAACCGGCTGGCCTTCATCGACGTCGACCACGCCCACCAGCCGCTGGTGTGGGGCCCGCCGGAGGCGCCCGAGCGCTACACGCTGAACTTCAACGGCGAGATCTACAACTACAAAGAGCTGCGTGAGGAGCTGGCCGCCGAGCACGGTGCGAAATTCGCCACAGAGGGTGACGGCGAGGCGATCGTCGCGGCGTACCACTACCTCGGCGACGACGCGGTGAAGAAGCTGCGCGGCATGTTCGCCTTCATGATCTGGGACTCCCAGGAGAAGGTCGTCTTCGGCGCGCGCGACCCGTTCGGCATCAAGCCGCTGTTCTACTCCGCCGGTCCCGGCAAGGTCGCCTTCTCGAGCGAGAAGAAGAGCCTGCTGGAGCTCTCGGGCGTGCTCGGGGTCGAGGAGAAGCTGGACAAGACGGCCCTGCAGCACTACCTGGTGCTGCAGTACGTGCCGGAACCCGAGTCGATGCACACCGGAATCCGCCGCGTCGAGTCCGGCACGTCGTTCCGGGTGGTGCCCGGCGGTGACGTGCGGTTCACGCGCTACTTCCACCCGCAGTTCAACGCGAAGCCGGTGAACAGCCAGGCCGAGGCCGACGAGCTGTACGAGCGCATCGCCGATGTGATGCGCGACTCGGTCGGCAAGCACATGATCTCCGACCCGGACGTCACGGTCGGCGCGTTCCTCTCCGGCGGCATCGACTCCACGGCGACCGCGACGCTGGCCAAGGAGCACAACCCGAACCTGATCGCGTTCACCACCGGGTTCGAGCGCGAGGGCTACTCCGAGGTCGACGTCGCCGCCGAATCGGCCGCCGCGATCGGCGTGAAGCACGTGGTCCGCACCGTGTCGGCGGACGAGATGATGGAGGCTCTGCCGCTCATCGTCTGGTACCTCGACGACCCGGTGGCCGACCCGGCGCTCGTGCCGCTGTGGTTCATCGCCCGCGAAGCACGTAAGCACGTCAAGGCGGTGCTGTCCGGTGAAGGCGCCGACGAGCTCTTCTGCGGCTACACGATCTACAACGAGCCGATCTCGCTGGCGCCGTTCGAGAAGATCCCGGGCGGGATGCGGAAGATCATCGGCAAGGTCTCCACGAAGATCCCGGAGGGCACCCGGGGCAAGGACCTGCTGCGGCGCGGGGCGCTGCCGCTGGAGGACCGCTACTACGGCAACGCCCGCAACTTCCGCGACGACCAGCTCCGCAAGGTGCTGCGCACGTACGAGGACGGGATCGGCTTCAAGGACGTCACCGCTCCTTGGTACAAGATCTCGGAGAACTGGGACCCGGTCGCGCGGATGCAGCACGTCGACCTCTACACCTGGCTGCGCGGCGACATCCTGGTCAAGGCCGACAAGGTGACCATGGCGAACTCGCTGGAACTGCGGGTGCCGTTCCTCGACGCCGAGGTGTTCAAGGTCGCGTCGACCATCCCGCTCGACCAGAAGCTCGCGCACGGCACCACGAAGTACGCGCTGCGCCAGGCGCTGGCGAAGATCATCCCGGGACACGTGCTGAACCGGCGCAAGCTGGGCTTCCCGGTGCCGATCCGGCTGTGGCTGCGCAACGAGATGTACGACTGGGCCAAGGGCATCATCTCGGACTCGCGGACCGACGCGCTGCTCGACAAGAAGGCCGTCCTGGCGCTGCTCGAAGAGCACAAGGCCGGTCAGCTCGACCGCAGCCGTCAGCTGTGGGCGCTGCTGGTGTTCATGCTGTGGCACGGCATCTTCGTGGAGAACCGCATCAAGCCCGAGGTGCCGGAACCCGTCTACCCGGTGAAGCTCTAGTCACGACTCCCCATGCCGGCCTTCACCGTTCACCCGGTGAAGGCCAGCATGGAGGGATGGACTTCGTCCTCGTGCACGGCACGACGCAGAGCCCGGCGGGCTGGGGCCGGGTGGCCAAGTTGCTCACCGCCGCCGGGCACCGGCCGATCGCGGTGGACCTGCTGACTCCGGCGGGTCTGCAGTTCGAAGGCTACGTGCAGCACGCGCGAGACCAGTACGACGGCGAGCGGCCGGTGGTCGTGGCCCACTCCGGAGCCGGGGTCCTGCTTCCCGCGATCGCCGAAGCGCTCGACGCGCGGGCGATGGTGTGGGTCGCCGCCTACATTCCCGACTTCGCCGGTGGGCGAAGCCTGCGGGACGAGGCACCGGCCTTGCTCGAACCGGACTGGATCGGTGTGGACCCGGCAGCCGATCCCGCGAAGGCGTCGGAATTCCTCTTCCACGACTGCGATCCCGAGACCGAACGGCTGGCGCTGGACAGTCTGCGGCTGTTCGACCCCGCGGTGCTTGCGTCGCATCCGGCAGGAGCCGCGCCGGAGATCCCGTCGACGGTGATCGTTTCCACCCGCGACCGCACGCTTCGGCCGGACTGGATGCGCCGGGCCGCCCGGGAGCGGCTCGGCGTCACCGCGATCGAGATCGACGCCGGACACTGTCCGCACATGTCCCGGCCGGCCGAGATCTCCGGGATCCTGACCGGTTCACGGCGTTCTGCGTAAAAGTCCGTGAAGGCCTCCTTGAGGGACTCAGAGTCCCTCAAGGAGGCCTTCACGGACTTACCGGAGGCTCACGCGGGCAGAATCGCCGCGATCTCCTCGGCGGCCTCCGGGCCGAAGGCCTCCTTGAGACGGCCGAGGACGTCAGCGCGGTCGAAGGACCATTCCTGCGTGCCCACGGTCTCCAGGACCAGTACGGCGATCAGCGAGCCCAGCTGCGCCGAGCGCTCCAGGCCCAGCCCACCCTCGATACCGGCGATGAACCCGGCGCGGAAACCGTCGCCGACACCGGTCGGGTCGACCTTGCCGCGTTCCGGGACGGCGCCGATCTGCAGCGCGAGGCCGTCCTTGCCGATGATCTCGACGCCCTTCTCCCCGAGCGTGGTGATCCGCATGCCGACGCGCTCGAGGACCTCGGCCTCCGACCAGCCGGTCTTCTGCAGCAGCAGTTCCCATTCGTAGTCGTTGCTGAACAGATACTTCGCGCCCTCGATGAAGGCACGCACCTGCGCGCCGTCCATCCTGGCCAGCTGCTGTGAGGGGTCGACGGCGAAGGTGTAGCCGCGCTGGCGGCACTCCTCGGCATGCCGGACCATGCCTTCGGGGTCGTCCGGGCTGATCAGCACGAGCGACAGCTCACCGGCGTGCGCGGCGACCGGCGCGAGTTCGATGTTGCGGGATTCGGCCATCGCGCCGGCGTAGAAGGTGGCGATCTGGCAGAGGTCCTCGTCGGTGGTACAGACGAAGCGGGCGGTGTGCGCGATCTCGGAAACCAGCACACCGGCGGTGTCGACGCCGTGCCGCTCGAGCCATGAGCGGTAGTCGGCGAAGTCGGAGCCCACCGCGCCGACCAGGATCGGGCGCTTGCCCAGCACACCGAGGCCGAAGGCGATGTTCGCGCCGATCCCGCCCCGCCGGACGACGAGATCGTCGGCCAGGAAGCTCAGGGACACCCGGTGCAGCTGCTCGGCGATGAGCTGCTCGGCGAACCTTCCCGGGAAGTGCATGAGGTGGTCGGTTGCGATACTGCCGGATACTGCGATCCTGGCGCTGTCTGCCACCGGTTCTCCTTGATCGGTCGGCCCCGCCGAGGCGAGGACGGCTAAGTTACCCGCAGGTCATGCCCCATATGGGTTGCTTCAGGCACGGCCATCAACACTACCGGTTGGTAGTGGTGTCCTACTCCAACCTCGGTCATTAGCTTGTCGTTCGTGACCACTTCCGCGTATCACCTCGAACCGGAATCGATCGGCGAGCTCATCGCCGACTGTGCCGGTATCCCGTCGTCCCTCCAGGCCGAGAACCTGCCGCTGCCCCGGCAGATCGCTCCACCCTGGACCGTGGACGAGCACTGTCTCGCACAGGTCGCCGATCTGGACGCCTACGTCTGATCCCGTCCCGGCATGGAGAAGGGCCGCGACCTGTGAGGTTCGCGGCCCTTCTTCATGCCTCGACGCGGATCAGTGGAAGCTGTCGCCGCAGGCGCAGCTGCCGGTCGCGTTGGGGTTGTCGATCGTGAAGCCCTGCTTCTCGATCGAGTCGACGAAGTCGATCACGGCGCTCGACACGTACGGCGCGCTCATCCGGTCGACGGCCACGCGGAGCCCGTCGAAGTCACGGAACAGGTCGCCGTCGAGCGTGCGCTCGTCGAAGAACAGCTGGTAGCGCAGGCCAGCGCACCCACCGGGCTGGACGGCGATGCGCAGGTGCATGTCGTCACGGCCCTCCTGCTCGAGCAGGGCCTTCGCCTTGGCGGCGGCGGCGTCGGTCAACGTGACGCCGTGGGTCTCCTCGGCGGTTTCGGCCTGAGCTGCGGCTGCCTGCTCAGCGGTCGTCATGGTTCTCCCTCTGGTCGAACTCGCTGCGGGTACTCGTCTTGCATATGGTCCAACACGTCGGAGTCCCGATCTGTTCCCCTCCATGGTGACATATCGCTCGGCCTGGTGCGTGGCACCGTGACGCCTGCAACTACCCTGGTGAGGTGAGGTTCCTGCGCCGTAGCACCACAGACTCCGCCACGACGGACACCGAGACGCCCGACACCCAGGCCGTCGAGGTCCAGGCCAAGGCGTATACGCCGGGGAAGGGCAAGGCCACGCCGAAGCGGCGTGAGGCCGAGGCCAAGCGCCGCGGCCCGGTGGCGCCCCCGCCGACCACCATGCGTGAGGCGATGAAGCGCAACAAGGAGCTCCGCAAGTCCGCGAAGGCCGACCCGGAGTACAAGCAGAAGCAGCGCAACGCCGCCAAGGAACGCCGTGAGCGGATGATGGCGGGCGAGGACAAGTACCTGCTCCCCCGTGACCGCGGCCCGGTCAAGGCCTACATCCGCGACCTGGTCGACTCGCGGCGCAACCTGCTCGGCCTGTTCATGCCGCTGGCGATCCTGGTGTTCGTCGCGCTGATCCTGCCGTACCCGGAGGTCCAGCGGTACGCGACGCTGCTGTGCACCGTGATGCTGCTCGGCATGATCGTCGAGGGTGTGCTCAGCGGCCGCCGGATCGCGAAGATGGTCCGCCTGAAGTTCCCGAACGAGACGATCAAGGGCACCTCCGTCGGCTGGTACTCCTTCATCCGGGCGAGCCAGATCCGCAAACTGCGGGTCCCCAAGCCGCGGGTCAGCCCCGGCGACAAGGTCTGAGCAGGCGAAACCCAGGTCGTTAGCCAGCCTAACGGTCTGGGGTAGAGTCGCGCCCATGGAGTTTCGACGACTGGGCCGCAGCGGCCTCAATGTCAGTGAGATCTCGTACGGCAACTGGCTCACCCACGGGTCCCAGGTGGAAGAGGACCAGGCCCAGGCCTGCATCAAGGCGGCGCTCGACGCCGGCATCACCACGTTCGACACCGCCGACGTCTACGCGAACACGGCCGCCGAATCGGTGCTCGGCCGCGGCCTGAAGGGCCTGCGCCGCGAAAGCCTGGAGATCTTCACCAAGGTCTACTGGCCGACCGGCCCCAAGGGGCCCAACGACCAGGGCCTCGGCCGCAAGCACATCATGGAGTCGGCGAACGCTTCGCTGAAGCGGCTCGGCACCGACTACGTCGACCTCTACCAGGCGCACCGGTTCGACCGGACCGTCCCGCTCGAAGAGACGTTCCTCGCCTTCGCCGACCTCGTCCGCCAGGGCAAGGTGCTCTACGTCGGCGTCTCCGAGTGGACCGCCGAGCAGATCACGCAGGGCGCGGCGATCGCACGCGAGCTGAAGGTGCCCCTCATCTCGAACCAGCCGCAGTACAACGCGCTGTGGCGGGTCATCGAGGCTCAGGTCATCCCGGCTTCCGAACGCGAGGGGCTCAGCCAGATCGTCTGGTCGCCGATCGCGCAGGGCGTGCTGACCGGGAAGTATCAGCCCGGTCAGCCGCTTCCCGAGGGCTCCCGCGCGACCGACGAGAAGGGCGGCGCCAACATGGTCGCCCGCTTCCTCAACGACGACGTCCTCGAGCGCGTCCAGCGGCTGCGGCCGATCGCGGACAAGGCGGGCCTGACGATGGCCCAGCTGTCCGTGGCGTGGGTGCTGCAGAACCCGAACGTCGCCTCGGCGATCATCGGCGCCTCGCGGCCGGAGCAGGTGCACGAGAACGTAAAGGCGGCCGGCGTGAAGCTGGACGCGGATCTGCTCGCCGCGATCGACGAGGCCCTCGACGGCGTCGCCGAGACCGACCCCACTCTCACCCGCTCCCCCTGATCCCTCGCAAGTAGGTGACTAATCGCGGGCGCTTTTCCCGCAATTAGTCACCTACTTGCGTCAGTCTCCGTGCAGACGGGACTGGTACGCGATCTGACCGTCGAGGTCGAGGGCGTCACCAGGGGCGCGCAAGGGATCGATTCCCAAGCCCCGCAACAACCTGCTCGCGCCGGCGACCCGGTCACCGGTCCGGCCGTCGAGCCGCTCCGGCCGGTGGCCCCGCTGGATCAGCAGGCCCTCGACGTCGTCGATCAGCCGGTACGGGTCGTAGACCTGCTGTTCAGGCATGCCCACCGCCGGGAACCCAGGTCTTCCCGGTGATCCTCTCGTAAACCTCGGTGTAGCGCTTGCGGGTCGCCTCGACGATCTCGTCCGGGATGGCCGGGCCGGGCGGCGTCTTGTCCCAGCCGGTGGTCGTGGACCAGTCGCGGACGAACTGCTTGTCGAACGCGTGCTGCGTCCGGCCCGGCTCGTACTCGTCGGCGGGCCAGAAACGCGACGAGTCCGACGTGAGGACCTCGTCCCCGAGCGTCAGCACACCGTCGGCGTCGAAACCGAATTCGAGCTTGGTGTCGGCGATGATGATGCCGTTCTTCGCCGCGTGCTCCGCGCCCTTGGTATAGACCTCCAGTGTCAGGTCACGGATGCGGTCCGCGGTCTCCTGGCCGATCTCGTTCACGACGTCGGCGAAGGTCATGAACTCGTCGTGGCCGGTGTCGGAGATCTTCGTGGTGGGCGTGAAGATCGGCTCGGGCAGCTTGTCGGCCTCGACGAGACCGGCGGGCAGTTCGACACCGGAGACCTTGCCGTCGCGCCGGTACTCGCGCATTCCGAGACCGGTGAGATATCCGCGCGCGATGCACTCGACCTGGATCATCTTCAGCGGCTTGCAGCGCATGGCGCGGCCCGCGAATTCGGCGGGGACGTCCGTCGTGGAAACGACGTGGTTCGGCACCACGTCGGCCATCTTTTCGAACCACCAGGCGGAAAGCTGGTTCAGCAGCGCGCCCTTGTCCGGGATCGGGGTCGGCAGCGAGACGTCGTAGACCGAAACGCGATCCGACGCGACGAGCAGAATGTCGCCGTCGATTTCGTAAAGGTCCCGGACCTTACCCGCGTGAATGTGCTTCATTCCCCGTCCTCGATGTTGTATTCGTAGAAAATCCAGTGGTCCGGCAAGGCCGCCGATTCGCCGTACTCGAGTACGTCACCCTCGGCGGACAAGAACCTGTTGCGACTCAACAGAATCGCCGAACCTTCGGCCACGCCGAGTTCCGTCGCCTCCTCGGCACCCGCCAGCCCCGCGGCGTGCTGAGAATGAGTCGAGGTCAGAACCCGGTCTGTCCGGTCCGCCACGTATTTGACCGTGCCTTCGACGATCCGCACCGGCTCGAACAGCAAAGGAGCTTTCGACGCGACAGCGCCGTCGAACCACGAGACCGATGTCGACACCGGTCGGCCTTCGCTCGCGTACGTGGTCCGTCGCCGCCGGATCACCGGGGCGCCTTCATCGATTCCGAGCGCGCCCGCCACCCTGTCCGGCGCCGGCATGAGGCCGGCTTCGCGGATTTTCGCGTAGTGGCCCGGCGGATAGACCTTGCCGGTTCGCGCGATCGAGATCGTCCGATCGTGCGCGGAGCGGTGCAGCGACCTGGTCTGCACCACTGTCCCGACCCCGCGTACCGCGCGGACCAGACCTTCGGCGCGAAGCGTCGACAGCACCTTCATCGCCGTCGCCATCGCGACGTTCCAGTTCCTGGCGATCTCACGCGCGGACGGGACCGTGTCGCCTTCCTTGAGCTTGCCCGAAACGATGTCGTCGCGAATGTTCCCCGCGATCTGGAGATACGGCGGTTCGGGTCGATCGACGGCGGGCAAGGTGACTCCTCACAAGGTCGCGCGGTGCGCACAAGCGTTCTAGCACACCAATGGGCGAGCACCAAGGATCCTGCTCACACACCATTATTACGTACTAGTACACATTCTGGACTGTGCTCTAGTACACCTGTTACTCTCCGCAGAGTTCCCGAAACCCGTTGGGGGGCTCGATGAACCATCTGAGCATCGACGAACTGCTCGAAGAGCTTCGAAGACGCCGGTGGGTCGTCTACATCTTCGGCCCTCGGGAGGAACCGGAGGTCTGGGCCGCGGTGTTCCAGTGGGACACCTGCGCCGACGTCCTCATCCTCCGCGGCGAGGAACGGGCGAGCGCCTTCCGCGTCGCCACGGCCGCCGACACGGATGTCTTCCGGCCGGCACTCGTCTCGTGGCAGTACCACTCCACGGCCGACTGGACCCTGCGCGCCGTGCTCACCATCCCGGCTCCCGGCGAGTCCGCCGCGCCGATCCAGCTGCTGCAACCACATCCGGACTGCGTGATCCCGATGGAAGCGCGCCGTCCGGTCACCATCCTGCCCGCCATACCGGCCAAGGCCGACCAGGGAGATCCCTAACCTCGGCCGATCACCTGCTCGGCGACAACGAGGTCGTGCGGGTAGGTGATCTTGAGGTTCTCCGCGCTGCCCGGAACCCACCGCACCGGCAGCGCGGAGAACCTTTCCATGCACGAAGACGTGTCCGTGCCGACGAAACCCTCACGCTCGGCCGTTTCGTACGCCTCCAGCAACGGGGCGGCGCGGAAACCCTGCGGTGTCTGCACCCTGATCGCACCGGGCAGCGCGCCGGAAACGGTGTCGCCGTCGACACGCACGATGTCGTCGGCCGCGACCCCGGGCACCGCTCCCCCGTGGCGCCGTGTGTCGGCGAGGACGTCCGCGATCAGTTCCGGCGTGACGAGCGGACGGGCCGCGTCGTGCAGCAGTACCGCGTCGATCTCGCCGCTCTTGATGCGGGAAGCCAAGTGGCGCAAGGCGTTCAGCTCCGAACCCTGGCGCGTCGCGCCGCCGTGGACGAGTTCGACCTCGCCCGGCCGCGCGGCGAGCACCTCCCGCGCGAGTTCGGTGTCCTGCGGCCGGATGACCAGCACGAGCACGTCGATTCCGGGCACCCGGGCGAAGGCGTCGAGCGACCACGCGACGACCCGTTTGCCCGCCACCGGCAGGTAGACCTTGTTGAGCTTGGCGCCGACCCGGGTACCCGCTCCGCTCGCGAGCACCACCCCGGCGGCCTTCGTCTGAGCCACAGGCAACTCTGGCACAGGCGGGTGGGTAGGTTGGGCCCGGCCACCAAAGTGATCCGAAGGGGCAAGGCGTTGGACGACGAAATCCTCGAGTTCGCCGAAGTCGAGCAGCCTGATGAACACGCGCGTTCGGCGGCGATCGCCCTGCACTCGAAACTGATCAAACCGGCCGGTTCGCTGGGCAGGCTCGAAGAACTGGGTGTGTGGGTCGCGGCCTGCCAGGGCCAGTCGCCGCCGCGTCCGTTCACGCGGCCTCGGGTCGTGGTGTTCGCCGGGGACCACGGCGTCGCCGCGAAGGGCGTCTCGGCGTACCCGGGCGAAGTCACCGCGCAACTCGTCGGCAGCATGCTGACCGGTGGCGCGGCCATCAACGTCCTGGCGGCTTCGGCGGGCGCGAGCGTCCGGGTCGTCGACATGGCCGTCGACAGCGACGCCCCCGCGACGCGGTCGATCGGCGAGTTCAAGGTGCGGCGCGGGTCCGGCTCCATCGACGTCGAGGACGCGCTGACCGACGACGAGGCGCGCGCCGCCGTCCGCGCGGGCCGGGCGATCGCCGACGCCGAGGTCGACGGCGGGGCCGACCTGCTCATCGCGGGCGACCTCGGGATCGGGAACAGCACCCCGGCCTCGGTCCTGGTCGCGGCGCTGACCGGCAGCGAACCGGTGGCCGTCGTCGGCCGCGGTTCGGGGATCGACGACAACGCCTGGATGCGCAAGGCCGCGGCGGTCCGCGACGCGCTGCGTCGGGCGAGGACCGTGCTGGCCGACCCGGTCGCGCTGCTGCGCACCGCCGCCGGCGCCGACATCGCCGCGATGGCGGGCTTCCTCGCGCAGGCCTCGCTCCGGAAGACGCCGGTGATCCTGGACGGCCTGGTCGCCTCAGCGGCCGCGCTGGTCGCCGAGGAACTCGTGCCGGGCGCGCGGCAGTGGTGGACCGCCGGCCAGCGCGGCGGCGAACCCGCGCACGCGCTGGCGCTGGAGCACCTCGACCTGGAGCCGATCCTGGATCTGGACGTGCGCCTCGGTGAGGGGACGGGCGCGGTCGCCGCGCTGCCGCTGGTGTTCATGGCGACGCGGGTGCTCGCGGAGATGGCCACGCACGAGCAGGCCGGGGTGAGCGGGCCACTGATCGAGGCACCCCCTTCCTGACCCCACCGCATTTAGTCTTCTAAATGCGGAAGTCCGTGAAGGCCTCCTTGAGGGACTCTGGGTCCCTCAAGGAGGCCTTCACGGACTTGTCGGACTTTCCGGGCCGAAGGCTCAGCCCAGCGGGTACATCCAACCTTCCGGAGCGGGCCTGGTGCCTTCCTGGATCCCGGTCAGCGCCTCGCGCAGCTTCATCGTCAGCTCACCCGGCCGCCCGCCCGCGACGGAGAATTCGCCACCCGCGTGCTTCACGTGCCCGACCGGCGTGATGACCGCCGCGGTCCCGCAGGCGAACACCTCGGTCAGTTCGCCGGAAGCCGCCGCCTTCTCCCACTCGTCGGTGGAGATGCGCCGCTCCTCGACCTGGTGCCCGAAGGACTTCGCCAGCTCCAGCAGCGACTTGCGGGTCACGCCCGGCAGCAGCGAACCGGTCAGTTCCGGGGTCACGACGCGGGCCTCGTCACCGGAGCCGAAGACGAAGAACAGGTTCATCCCGCCCATCTCCTCGACCCAGCGCCGCTCGACCGCGTCGAGCCACACGACCTGGTCGCAGCCCTTCTCCACGGCCTGCGCCTGCGCGACGAAGGACGCCGCGTAGTTGCCCGCGCACTTCGCCTCGCCGGTGCCGCCGGGGACGGCGCGCACGTACTCGGTCGAGAGCCACACGCTCACCGGCTTGACGCCGCCGGAGAAGTACGAGCCGGCGGGCGAGCCGATCAGCGCGTAGAGGTACTCGTTCGCGGGCCGGTTGACGCCGAGCCCGGCTTCGGTGGAGATCATGAACGGCCGCAGGTACAGCGACTCGCCCGGCTTCGTCGGGACCCAACGGCTGTCGACCGCGAGGAGCTCGCGGATCGAGTCGAGGAAGACCTCGACCGGCAGCTGCGGCATGGCGAGGCGCTCGGCCGAGTTGCGGAACCGGATCGCGTTCGCGTCGGGCCGGAACGCCGCGATCGTGCCGTCGGGCTGGCGGTAGGCTTTGAGGCCCTCGAAGATCGCCTGGCCGTAGTGCAGCACGGAAGTCGCCGGGTCGAGCGTCAACGGCGCGTACGGCCCGACGGTCGCGTCGTGCCAGCCCTTCTCGGCGCTCCACTTCACGGTCACCATGTGATCGGTGAAGTGCAGCCCGAAACCGGGTGCGGCCAATACGTCCGCGACGCGTTCCGGGCTCGCGGGGCTCGGGTGCGGGAGATGGGTGAACTGCGTCGAGGTCGTCATGGTTAGACGATAACGCTTGGTCGGACCCACGTTAGTCGGACGTCCGCATATCTTTACCGCCTTCGAACTGTCCGTTGCGACGAACACGAGAGACCTCGCGCCCCTAGGATGGCGGCGTGACGTACAACCAGATGCAGCCCGCCCACCCGGCCCAGCCCGCCACCCCCGGCGCGGGGGCCGACGTGAAGACGTTCGTGACGGCCGTGCTGCTCACCTTCGGCACCGGCGTGCTGATGATGGACGGGTGGGCCCTGCTCGACAGCGGCTTCGGCGCGTTTCTCGGCCTGATCGCCGGTTTCTTCGGCATCTTCTGGTGGAAGAGCATTCACGGCAAGGTGTTCCCGCGCGAGCTGTCCACCAAATCGGTTGTCATCCTCACGGTGATCAACGTCGTGCTGGTGCTGCTCCTGCTTCTGCAGGTGAGCTAGAGCAACCCGTCGGGCAGACCGGGCGCGGGCCAGTCCGGGTCGGGCCGGAAGTCGGTCCACGTCCCGTCGAAGGGGAAACGCCCGGCGTCCGCGAGCGCCCCGATCCGCTCGCCCTCGGCGCGCAGTCGCTCGAGCTGACCGGCGGTGATGCGGCCGGCGAGGACGGCCTCCTCGGCCTCGTCCTCGTCCTTCCACTGCCAGCGTCCGCCGGGCTCGACGGCCACGTCGAGGATGCCGTCGATCCGGTCGGGTCCCGACCGCGTGCGCCCCAGCGGGACCTCGAGGTTGACGTACCAGTTCAGGAAGTGGCCGTCGGCGTCGAAGAACCACCAGACCGACGACCATTCGTCGTCGGCGATGCGGCGCAGCGTCGAGGTGTCGCGCCAGAAGTCGGCCACCCGCACCCTCGGCACCCGGAACCTCTCCTCGAGCGGCGCCTCACGGAAGAGCCGCCCGTCGGCGAGCCTGCTGCCGACGATCGGGGTGTCCGCGGGCAGCCAGCCGAGCAGCACGGTGCCGTCGTCGGCGATGACACGCAGCGGGTGATGCTGGCCGATCGAGCCGTCCGGTCGCAGGAAGCGTTCGACGACCGTGTCGCCCGGGGTCCAGAGAGGATCACGCACGCCTTGCACGGTACCGACGGGCGCGGACCCGCAGAACCAGTTCGGCGAGCGTTCCCACTCCCGCGAGCCCGAGGGCCACGACCGGCCCAGCGAAGGCCGCGGCGACGGCCACGATCAGTCCACAAGCGAGTGTCGCCTTCGGACGTTCCGGGGAAAGCCGCTCCCGGCCGTCGGTGAAGGCGTCCACCGCGACCGGCACGGTCGCCACGGCGACCACCACGGTCAGCACCGGCAGCAGCGAGACCGCGTCGGCCGCGGCGAGGAGTTCACGGAACGACGTCGCCGAGAGCCCCAGCCGGATCGGTCCCAGCTGGTAGAGGGCGACGGCGGTGATCGCCACGGCCACCGCGCCCACCGCGGCCGCGCGGCCCGCGCCGGGACGGCGGGGCAGCAGGAACGGCAGCAGCACCAGCACGGCGAGGCCGAGACCGGGTACGGACGGCGGATCCGGCGCGATGAACTGCGCCAAGGGCGGGATGCCGACACAGATCGCGATCAGGGACGCGGCCGCGGCCAGAAGCAGGCCGGTGACCCAGCGGGCGGCGTAGTCGCCGAGGCGGACCCCGGCCAGGTCGGCGACCGCGACCACGACGACGAAAACCGCGGCGGCGAGTCCCGGGGCCGAGGGGAAGAGGTATTGCCCGAACGTCGCCGCGAAAACCAGGACCAGGCCCAGCCGTGAAACGGAGCCCGCGATCCGCTCGGGCCGGGTGTCTCCCACCGGCGGCAGCACTGCCTCGGCCGCGACGGCGAGCACGACCGCGACCACGGCGGCGAGCAGTACCCAGTAATCCGCTCCGGAGGTGCCCACCGCCAGCGCGATGAGCAGACCGCCCGCCAGCCGCACGCCGTCTCCCTTCCTGTACACCGAGTGACCCCGTCGGCCCCGCTGTTCCCCCAGGTCCTGCTGTCATTAGCATGGCTCACGATCCAACCGGGCGGCCGCCCGGTACCACCGCGAACGCGCGAGGAGCCAGAAGTGACCGTGCCGAAGCTTGCCCTGACCGAGAACGCCGAAGCGGCGCTTGCCAAGACGCGCGCCGACGTCGTCGTCATCGGCACGTGTGAGGGCGAGGACGGTCTGGCCCTCGCCGCCGGTTCCTCCGTCGCCGACGCCGCCTTCGACGGCAAGCTCGCCGAGGTCCTCGGCACGCTCGGCGCGTCCGGCAAGGCCGACGAGATCGTCAAGGTACCGACGCTGGGCAAACTGTCCGCCGGTGTCGTGCTCGCCGTCGGCCTCGGCAAGGCCGGCGCGGACGGCGTCACCGCCGAGCAGGTCCGCCGGGGCGCCGGTGCCGCCGCGCGGGCGCTGAGCGGAACCGACCGCGCGTTCGTCACGCTGTCGGCGATCGACCTGCAGGCCGCCGTCGAGGGCACCGCGCTCGGCGCCTACGACTTCACCGAGTACCGCTCCGAGAAGGGTGACGGCCCGGTCGCCAAGGTCGACTTCGTGAGCCCCGAGGAGGGCACCGCCAAGGACCACAAGGCGACGCTGAAGGCCGCCGGCCTGATCGCGGAGTCGGTGATCATCGCCCGCGACCTGATCAACACCCCGCCGAACGACCTGTTCCCGGCCTCCTTCGCCGACCGCGCGAAGACCCTGGCCGAGGCGAACAACCTCGACTTCGAGGTCCTCGACGAGAAGGCTCTCAAGCGCAAGGGCTTCGGTGGCATCCTCGGCGTCGGCGGCGGTTCGTCGCGGCAGCCGCGCCTGCTGCGCGTCGCCTACAAGCCGTCGAAGGCTTCGAAGAAGGTCGCGCTGGTCGGCAAGGGCATCACCTTCGACTCGGGCGGCATCTCGATCAAGCCCGCCGCGAACATGGACCACATGACCTCGGACATGTCGGGCGCGGCCGCCGTGCTCGCCTCCGTGGTGCTGGCCGCGAAGCTGAAGTACCCGCTCGAGGTCGTCGCGCACATCCCGCTGGCGGAGAACCTGCCCTCGGCCACCTCGTACCGGCCGGGCGACGTGCTCAGCATGTACGGCGGCAAGACCGTCGAGGTGCTCAACACCGACGCCGAAGGCCGCCTCGTGCTGGCCGACGCGATCGTGCGCGCGGGCGAGGAGAACCCCGACTACCTGATCGAGACCTCCACGCTGACCGGCGCGCAGGTGGTCGCGCTGGGCAACCGCACCGCGGGTGTCATGGGCTCGGACGAGTTCCGTGACCGCGTCGCCTCCATCGCGCAGGCCACCGGTGAGGGCGGCTGGGCCATGCCGCTGCCGGAGGAACTGCGCGCCGACCTCGATTCGCGCCTCGCCGACCTGGCCAACGTCACCGGGCACCGCTGGGGCGGCATGCTCGCCGCGGGCATCTTCCTGCGCGAGTTCGTCACCGAGGGCCTGCCCTGGGCGCACATCGACATCGCGGGCCCGTCGTTCAACACCGCCGGCCCGTGGGGCTACACCGGCAAGGGCGGCACCGGCGTCCCGGTCCGTACCATCGCCGCGGTCCTCGCGGACATCGCGGCGAACGGCTGACCTGCTCGCAAAGGCCCCAAGTACATGAAGGCCTCCTTCCTTGCGCCAGGCGCAAGGAAGGAGGCCTTCATGTACTTCACGACGACGGCGAAAACCCCTCCGCCACAGGGAAAGCTCACCCCAGCCGCTGACCACGACACCGAAGTCGCCCGACCGGATGGACGTTGCCCCAGCGGACCTGGAACAGGTGGACACCCGGATCCCCAGGAGTGACCATCTCCGTCGCCGGATTGATCGAAGGCAGTCCGTCGAATCGCTGCCCGACCGGTTTGTGCGGTGCAAGAAAGCCGAACACACCTGAGCGTGGAAGGAAACCTTGAGCGGCGGTGTCCCGGTGCGCGTGACATGCAGGTCGCCGTGCGGGAAAATGGCCGGACACCGTGGTGCGCGCCGGAGAAGAACCCGGTGTGGCAAGGTCGATTCCGTGGACAGGGACGCGTATCTCGAAGGCGCGATCAGGGATGTGCTGAGCGGTGACGACGCGACGCTCGACGACCGGATCGGGCACGCGGCGCTGCTGTTCGCCGCGTCCGGCGCGATGCCGGAGGCCGACAGGCTGATCACGCATTGGCACGCGCTCACCGAACGTCCCGTCACCGCGCTCGTCCCCGGCGCCGTGCAGGCCCGCGCGTGGGCGATGCTCTTCGAAGCGCGAGGGGCGCGGCCGGAGTGGGCCGCGGCGCTGACTCCGCTCGATCTCGACGCCGAGGAGCGCGCCCACGAGGACTACCTCACCCGGCGGGTGTCCGATCTCGACGGTCTGCTCGGCGGCTCCCCGATCGGCGAGGCCGTCTCCCACCTCGGGCCGTCGCGCCCGGATCGGCTGCGCGAGGCCGTCGCACGAGGCGACCTCGACGCCTGGGCCGGGATCGCCGCCCGACAGGGCCGCCCGGACGTCGCCGTGCCGGCCGCGTCGAGACGCCTCGCGCCACGCCTGATCGCGGGAGCCGACCCACTCGGGCTCGGCGGCTGGACGGAACTGTGCGCCGGGGCGCTGGTCGCGGCGCTGTACGAGCGCTATCCACCCGAAACCGGCTCCTGGCGCGAGATGATCGCGGGCATTCTCCGGCTGCGCGGCGGAGGCACCGCTCCCCCGGCGGCGTCACTCCGCACCATCGGCGCGGCCGAGGCACGACTCGGGCTCCGGCTGCCCGACGACTACCGCGAGTTTCTCCTGACCTGCGACGGTCTGCCCGCCGACGTCGTCTTCCCCCGTCTGCTCGGCACGGCGGAACTGCGCGCGGAAGGCGGCGTCGTCGTGATCGCGGACCCGGCCGTCGTGCTGCTGACGGCCGCCGGCGAGCAGTGGCGGACGGTCGAGATCGACCCGGCACTGGGGACGACGGTGCATCCGACGTTCCGGGCACTGCTGGAGCGGCACCTGCTCCTTCTGGCGCAATCCGCGTGAAATCCGCCGGGCGCGCATCGGTCCGGTCTCGTGAGTGGTGAGGACGGTTAGAACGGACCGGTGTTTGCCTACCTGCTGCTGACCTGCACGAGGGCGACGATCCCAGCGGGTATGGGGATCGTCCATGAAGGAATCAGGACACTCAACGTCCCGATTCCTTCATCAACGCGAGGTGACCCCCGCCCCGGACCTTGATCAACGGAAGATCCGGGACGCTCACCGTCCCGAATCCTCCGTTGATCAAGGCTGTGCCGCTCAAACCCGGCGGCCGACACCCCCACCCGCACCAGCTCCACCACGGCACCAAGACGAGGTCAGGCCCAGCAGGTAAGCGAATACCGGTCCGCCAGAACCGTCCTCACCACTCACGAGACGTCAGGCTTCGCCTCGCTTCTTCCGCTCGGTGTACTCCCGCATCCGCTTCGGGTAGCCGACCCGCGCCACCTCGTACACGGGGATCGACCGTTTGTGGCCGAACTGCTGCGCCGCGTCCAGGCTCTCGATCCGGCGCCGGGTCCACTCACCGTCATGGGCGATGAGGACGACAGTGGTCTCCGTGACGTTGGTCTTGGGCTCCACGTAGGCCTCGACACCGGTCCGTGAAGAGGCCCACTCTTCGAGATGCTTGAAGTCGTTTGACGAGGCTTTCCGCAGCGTACCGGGCTTTTGCCCGCCTTTAGAGCGCCGGCGCAGCGAGTCGAACAGACCCACCCCGACCACCTCACTTCCCACTCGCGTCCAATGTCCATTATCCCGACTCCGGCGTGTGCTCACCGTGGCGACCCGGGCAGGCCGTGTCCCGTGGGTCACACGACGCGGCCTAGGTCGCAGCCTCTCCGCACGTAGTGACAAGATGGCGAGTGTCCGCGCGCGCGTATACCGCGCGAAGCGGCGCCAGAGCACCACCCCTACCGCTTGCCGAGGAGTTATTGAAGTGACCGACACCTCCGCCGACCTTGTGATCCTGGGTGGCGGATCGGGCGGCTACGCCGCCGCGTTCCGCGCGGCCGAGCTGGGCCTTTCCGTCACCCTGATCGAAAAGGACAAGCTTGGCGGGACGTGCCTCCACCGAGGCTGCATCCCGACCAAGGCCCTCCTGCACGCGGCGGAGGTCGCCGACGAGACCCGCGACGCCGAGACCTTCGGTGTCAAGGCCGTGCTGGAAGGCATCGACATCGCCGGCGTCAACAAGTACAAGGACGGGATCATCTCGCGCCTGTACAAGGGCCTCCAGGGCCTGGCCAAGGCGCACAAGGTGAACCTCGTCGAGGGCACCGGGACGTTCGTCGGCGGCACGACCGTCGAGGTCGACGGCACCCGCTACACCGGCAAGAACGTCATCCTCGCCACCGGCTCGTACTCGAAGACGCTGCCCGGCCTGGAGCTGGGCGGCCGCATCATCGCGAGCGAGCAGGCGCTTTCGCTGGACTACATCCCGAAGAAGGCCATCGTCCTCGGCGGTGGTGTCATCGGTGTCGAATTCGCGTCCGTCTGGGCGTCCTTCGGCGTCGACGTCACCATCGTGGAGGCGCTGCCCCGCCTGGTCCCGAACGAGGACGAGTACGCGTCCAAGCAGCTCGAGCGCGCTTTCCGCCGTCGCAAGATCGCGTTCAAGACCGGCGTCCGGTTCACCGGCGCCAAGCAGGACGACAACGGCGTCAGCGTGTCGCTGGAGTCCGGCGAGACGCTCGAAGCCGACCTGATGCTGGTCGCCGTGGGCCGCGGCCCGAACTCGGCCGGGCACGGGTACGAGGAGGCCGGCGTCAAGATGGAGCGCGGCTTCGTCCTGACCGACGACCGCCTGCGCACCAACCTGCCGAACGTCTACGCCGTCGGTGACATCGTCCCCGGCCTGCAGCTCGCGCACCGCGGGTTCCAGCAGGGCATCTTCGTCGCGGAAGAGATCGCCGGTCAGGAGCCGCGCGTGATCGACGAGAGCGGCATCCCGCGCGTCACCTACTCGCACCCCGAGGTCGCTTCGGTCGGCCTGACCGAGTCGCAGGCGAAGGAGAAGTACGGCTCCGACGTCACCACCTTCACCTACGACCTCGGCGGCAACGGCAAGAGCCAGATCCTCAAGACCTCCGGCGGGGTCAAGCTGATCAAGGCTCCGGAAGGGCCGGTGGTGGGCGTGCACATGGTGGGCGACCGCGTCGGCGAGCTGATCGGCGAAGCGCAGTTGATCTACAGCTGGGAGGCGTTCCCCGAGGACGTCGCCCCGCTCATCCACGCGCACCCCACCCAGACCGAGGCCCTCGGTGAAGCGTTCCTCGCCCTGGCGGGCAAGCCGCTGCACGTCCACAGCTGACGTCTCACCGTCGAAGAACCAGACCAAGCAAGACATATCAAGGGAGTCAGCGAACGATGGCCTACTCCGTCACGTTGCCGGAGCTCGGTGAGAGCGTCACCGAGGGCACCGTCACCCGGTGGTTGAAGCAGGAGGGCGACACCGTCGAGGTCGACGAGCCGTTGCTCGAGATCTCCACGGACAAGGTCGACACCGAGGTCCCGTCCCCGGTGGCCGGCAAGGTCGTGAAGATCAGCGCTCAGGAAGACGAGACCGTCGAGGTCGGCGGCGAGCTCGCCGTCATCGACGACGGGACCGGCGGGGTGCCGGAGTCCTCCGGTTCCGCCGAGCCGGCCGCCGAAGAGGCGCAGCCCGAGCCGGAGCCGGAGCCCGCGCAGGAGCAGGCCTCCGCGCCGTCCCAGCCGGACACCGCGCCGGCTTCGGGCGGCGAGGGCACCGAGGTGAAGCTGCCCGAGCTGGGCGAGAGCGTCACCGAGGGCACCGTCACCCGGTGGCTCAAGCAGGTCGGCGAGAGCGTCGAGGTCGACGAGCCGCTGCTCGAGATCTCCACGGACAAGGTCGACACCGAGGTCCCGTCCCCGGTCGCCGGCACCGTGCTGGAGATCCGCGCCGGTGAGGACGAAACCGTCGAGGTCGGCGGCGTGCTCGCGGTGATCGGTGCCGCCGGTTCCGCTCCGGCCCCGAAGGCCGAGCCCAAGCCGGAACCCAAGCCCGAGCCGAAGCCGGAACCCAAGCCGGAACCGAAGCCCGAGCCCAAGGCCGAAGCCGCTCCCGCGCCGAAGCCCGCCGAGGCGCCGAAGCCCGCCGCCCAGCCCGCGCCGAAGCCCGCCGCGGCGAGCAGCGACAACGGCTCGGACAACGCGCCGTACGTGACGCCGCTGGTCCGCAAGCTCGCTTCGGAGCACGGCATCGACCTGTCGTCGCTGACCGGCAGCGGTGTCGGTGGCCGCATCCGCAAGCAGGACGTGCTCGCGGCCGCCGAGGCCAAGCAGAAGGCCGCCCCGGCTCCCGCCGAGCAGCCCGCCGCCCAGCCCGCCGCCGCCCCGGCCGCCGCCCCGTCGGCTCCGCGCAAGGCCGCGGTTTCGCCGGAGCTCGCGGCCCTGCGCGGCACCGTGCAGAAGGCCAGCCGGATCCGGCAGATCACCGCCACGAAGACCCGCGAGTCGCTGCAGGTTTCCGCGCAGCTCACGCAGGTCCACGAGGTGGACGTCACGAAGATCGCCAAGCTCCGCCAGCGGGCGAAGGCGGCCTTCAAGGAGCGCGAGGGCGTCAACCTGACGTTCCTGCCGTTCTTCGCGAAGGCCACCGTCGAAGCGCTCAAGCAGCACCCGAACGTCAACGCGTCCTACAACGAGGACACGAAGGAGATCACCTACCACGGTGCGGTGCACCTGGGGATCGCGGTGGACACCGAAAAGGGTCTGCTGTCGGTGGTCATCCACGACGCGGGTGAGCTCAGCCTCGCCGGTCTCGCGCACCGCATCGCCGACCTGGCCGGCCGCGCGCGTTCGGGCCAGATCAAGCCGGACGAGCTGTCGGGCGGCACCTTCACGATCACGAACATCGGCTCCAACGGCGCCCTGTTCGACACGCCGATCATCGTGCAGCCGCAGTCCGGCATGCTCGGTACCGGCGCGGTCGTGAAGCGCCCGGTCGTGATCGCGGACGCCGACGGCAACGACACGATCGCCGTCCGGTCGATGGCGTTCCTGCCGCTGACCTACGACCACCGCCTGGTGGACGGGGCCGACGCGGGCCGCTTCGTCACGACGATCAAGCAGCGTCTGGAAGAGGGCAACTTCGAGGACGAGCTCGGTCTCTGATCCTCCGGTAGTCCGTGAAGGCCCTCGTCCCGCTTCGGCGGGGCGGGGGCCTTCGCCTTTCTCCCCCCGCAATTCGTCACCTGCTTGCGGTACGGCGAGCACCCGGACCCGCAACCACTGGGCACTCGCCACCCTCGCCCCGCCATCGAACCCGCATCGGACGTCGCCGGGCCACTGAAGAACCTGAGCGTGCGGCCGGATCGCGGATAGGACACGATCGGATCATGCGAGTTCTGATCGCGGGCGCGAGCGGACTGATCGGCACCTCCCTGACGAAGCGGCTGCGCGGCTCCGGACACGAAGTGGTCCGCCTGGTGCGCCGAGAGGAGCGAAGCAGCGACGAGCGCCGCTGGGATCCTCCCGCCGGGGAGATCGCCGACGGCGCGCTCGACGGCGTCGACGGCGTGGTGAACCTCGCGGGCGCGCCACTGCTGCCCGGACGCTGGAGCGCGGCCCGCAAACAGGTCCTCCTCGACAGCCGGGTCGAACCGACGGAGGTGCTGGCGGAAGCCGTCGCCGAACACGGGATCCCCGTGCTGGTCAACGCGTCCGCCGTCGGCTACTACGGCGATCCCGGTCCGTCCCTTGTGGACGAGACGAGTCCGGCGGGACGCGGTTTCCTCGCCGAACTCTGCACCGCGTGGGAAGGCGCCACCGAGACCGCGGCCACCGCGGGTGCCCGTGTCGTGCGAATCCGCACCGGGCTGGTGCTCGCGCGCGAGGGCGGGCTCCTGGACGTGTTGCGGCCGCTGTTCCGCTTGGGCCTCGGCGGGAAACTCGGCGACGGCAAGCAGTACATGCCCTGGATCTCGCTCGACGACGAGGTCGGCGCGATCGTGTTCGCGCTGGAGAACGAATCGCTGTCGGGCGCGGTGAACCTCTCGGGACCGCAGCCCGCCACGAACGCCGCGTTCACGAAGGCACTGGGCCACGCCGTGCACCGGCCGGCGATCTGGCAGGTACCGGGGTTCGCCATGAAGATCGCCCTCGGACAGGCGGCCGAGGAGATGGCGCTGTTCGGGCAGCGTGCCATACCCCGTGCACTGGAGGAGGCGGGATACGCGTTCCGCCATCCGACCCTCGAGGACGCCCTGGCCGCCGCGACATGACCTTGCGGCGCGGCCTGTACACCCTTGCCGGATTACTGCTGCTGGTCGGCTTCGTCACACTCGGGCTGTTCGTCGACGAGCGGCCGCCACCGGTGGACGTCGCCCTCGCCGACGCGTTCCGCGACCAGCACACCCGGCCCGCCGGGCAGGTGGCGGGCCTGATCACGAACGTCCTCGGCCCGGTCCTGCCGTTCGCGCTGGGCGCGGTGCTGGTGGTGATCGCCTGGCGCCGCCGGGACCTGACCGTGTTGTGCGTCAAGCTGGCCGTCGTCCTGCTGCTGTGCCGCATGACCAGCCTGATCGCGAAACCGGCCTTCTACCGGGAGCGGCCTCGCGAATTCCCCGATCTGAGCTATCCGAGCGGACACGTGGTCGCCGTCGCGTGCACCGGGTTCGTCGCGGTACTGCTGTGCGCGTGGACCCGCCCGCACCTCACGCGCCTCGCGATCACGATCGTCACCGCGGCGACGGTGATCGGCGCCCTCTGCCGCATCGTGCTGGGCGTGCACTGGCTGACCGACACCGCGGGATCCGTGCTCGCGGTGGGCGGCGTCGGCCTGATTTCGGCGGCCGGGCTGGGCCTGCTCCCCCTGCCGAAAGACCCGGCGTAGTGTCGCTGACGTGAGCTCTTCGACCACGTCATGCCGTGCCGCCACCGAGCCCGTCGACGTCCGTGAGATCGGGACGATCGACTACACCGAAGCCTGGGAACTCCAGCGACGGCACGTGACAGCCCGTGCCGACGGCGAAGGCCCCGACACCATGCTGCTGCTGGAGCACCCGTCGGTGTACACCGCGGGCAAGCGCACCGAAGCGGAGGACAGGCCGACCGACGGCACCCCGGTGATCGACGTCGACCGCGGCGGCAAGATCACCTGGCACGGACCCGGCCAGCTGGTCGGTTACCCGATCATCAAACTCGCCGACCCGATCGACGTCGTGCACTACGTGCGGCGTCTCGAAGAGGCCCTGATCACCGTCTGCGACCAGCTCGGCGTGCACACCGGCCGGGTCGAGGGCCGCAGCGGCGTCTGGATCCCCGCCGACGATCGCGGCGTGGAGCGGAAGATCGCCGCGATCGGCATCCGCGTCCAGCGCGGCGTGACCATGCACGGTTTCGAGCTGAACTGCAACGCCGACCTGGGCGCCTTCGACAAGATCGTCCCGTGCGGCATCCGGGACGCGGGCGTGACGTCGCTTTCCTACGAGCTCGACCGCGAGGTCACCGTGGCGTCGGTGCTGCCGATGGCGCGCGAAGCCGTGCTCGCGGCGCTGGAAGGCGACCTGCCGGTGAGCGACGAGCGCTGGCTGCCGCGCCCCGAGGCCCCCGCGGCGCCGGGCGTCACGTTCGCCCTGCGGAACTGACCTCTGCGAAGATCACCGGTAAGACCGCCGGAAACGCCGGTGGTCGTACTGGGAGGAAGTCATGCGCAAGTTTTCGCGCGTTCTGGCGGCGGCCGGTATCGCGGTCGCCGCTTCGGTGAGTCTGCCCGCGGCGGCGTCGGCCACGCCACCGCCCGGCTGCACCGGCGGCCACGACGGGGCGAAGTATGCCTGGGCGAGCTGCACCGCGTACGGCGACCACAGGTACCGGGTGACCGCGTACAACTGCAGCCCGGTCTGCGGCAACGCGCTGGGCGAATGGGCAGTCCACGGGGCGGAGTCCCACCTCACCATCACCTGGCCGGCGAAGATCCTGGACATCGGCGTCGAGATCGAGTGACCCGCCAGTACATGAAGGCCCCCTTCCTTGCGCCTGGCGCAAGGAAGGGGGCCTTCATGTACTTCAGTCCAGCTGAGGCGCGATCTCGGACGCGATCAGGTCGATCTGGTCCAGATCCGAGAGGTCCAGTAGCTGCAGGTAGAGCCGGGTGATCCCGGTCTTCTCCCGCCACTGCCCGATCTTCTCCACGACCTCCGACGGCGTCCCCGCGAGCCCGTTCTCCCGCAGCTCGGAAACCTCGCGCCCGATCACCGAAGCGCGCTTCGCGACCTCGGCCTCGTCACGGCCCACGGCGACGACGAGCGCGGCCGAGCGGATGATCTCCTTGGGGTCGCGGCCGATCTCGCGCGCGGCGTCGTCGACGCGGCCGAACTGCTCGGCGGCGAACTCCGTGCCCACGAAGGGCAGGTTGAACTCATCCGCGTAGCGAGCGGCGAGCGCCGGAGTGCGCTTCTTGCCGCCACCTCCGATGATCACCGGCGGCCGGGGCCGCTGCGCCGGCTTCGGCAGGCCGGGCGAGTCGGCGAGCTTGTAGTGTTCGCCGTCGAAGGAGAACGTCTCCCCTTCCGGCGTCTCCCACAGCCCGGTGACGACGGCGAGCTGCTCGGCGTAGCGGTCGAAGCGCTCCTTGATCGGCGGCAGGTCGAGGCCGTAGGCGGTGTGCTCGTCGTCGTACCAGCCCGAACCAAGGCCGAGTTCGACGCGGCCACCGGACATCTGGTCCACCTGCGCGACCGAGATCGCGAGCACCGACGGATGCCGGAACGTGGCAGCGGTGACAAGAGTGCCCAGCCGGACACGGCGGGTCTCACGGGCGAGACCCGCGAGGGTGATCCACGCATCTGTCGGCCCCGGCAGCCCGGTCGCCGAACCCATCTTCAAGTAGTGATCGCTGCGGAAGAAGGCGTCGTAGCCCGCGTCCTCGGTGGCCTTCGCCACCCGGAGCAGGTCTTCGTAACTGGCCCCCTGCTGGGGCTCGGTAAAGATCCTGAGGTCCACGAAGCCACTCTATAGACGCGGCTCCGTCAGCTCGCTTTCCCGTGCTCAGCGGGCGGAACGCGGCGGAAACCGACCAGCAACCGCACCAGGACCTCTTCGACCTGGGCGCTGACCTTCTTCGGTTCCGGCGAACTCGCGATCTCGATCGCGGCGCTCGACAGCGCGCCGAACAGCAGCCGCGCGGTGACGTCCACCGGGACGTCGTCGACCTCGCCGACCTCGATGAGCGACTGGATCCCGGTGCGGACCAGGCCGAAGCTGCACCGTTCCTCCGCCTCGCGCCAGCGCTCCCAGCCCATCACCACCGGCGCCTCGTGGATCGCGATGCGCTGGTACGCCGGGTCGAGGCAGCTCTGCAGGAAGCCGCGCAACCCGGCGAGCGCCCGCTCCCACGGTGAGGCCGGGCCGTTCATGATCTTTTCGAGCCTGTCGAAGACGTGGCTCTCGACCGTGTCGAAGGCAGCCTCGAACAGCGCCTGTTTCCCACTGAAATGGTGGTAGAGCGCGCCTTTCGTCACCCTGGCCCGCTTGGCGATCTCGTCGAGAGACGTGCCGGCGTACCCGCGTTTGGTGAACAGCTCCACGGCACTCTCGACGAGTGCCGACCGGGTGGACTCGGAATAGTCCAGCCGCCTTGACCTCATTGTCGCCACCTTCACAACTTTACGCCGCCGGTCCCACTCCATACCCATGGTATGTTGGCTGCTGTCAGGTCCGTACCGGGAGTATGCCGCAAACCTGCGGTATGAACCGGGTCACGGAGGGGAGCCCACATCATGAGCTGGAACGACTTCTACCAGCGGCGCGACATCCTCGAAGCCGCACTGCGCCAGGCGGGTCACCACCCGTCGGACGCGATCTCACTCGAAGAAATCCCCGGGGCCACCAAGTACTTCGCGACCGAAGACGAGCTTCTGGTCGCGCTTCAGTACAAGTGGAACCAGGTGTTCGCCGGTCGCCTCCGCGCCGAGATGACCGATCCGGACTACGCCGACCAGGACCTCGCGCTCGACAGGGTCGAAGCCGTCACCCGCGCCTGGAACAGCGCCATCGCCGAACACGAGACGCTCCGCGCCGTTCTCGACGCGGCCCTCGAACGGTGCCCCGCGCTGATCCCGTCGCACGAAGCCGAACTGCGCACTCTCGCGCTGACGGCGGGGCTGGCCGACGGCAAGGAACCGGCCGACGAGATCACCAAGGTCGGCAGCGCGTTCGCCACCCTGCTCCGGCACGGACGGCACGCGAAGCCCGCCCGCCGCCGCAGCCCGATGGGGCACCTGCTCCGATTGCTCGCGCCGAGCGCCTGACGTGGGCGTAGCGGCACAGCCGACTATGTAGTTAGGTGACCGGCATGGCTGCTCACGCGCGCTGGACCGAGGCCGACATCCCGGATCAGACCGGCCGGACCGTGTTCGTCACCGGGGCGAACTCGGGACTCGGGCTGCGGATGTCCGAGGTACTCGCGGGCAAGGGGGCCCGCGTGCTGCTCGGCTGCCGGTCGCCGGAGCGCGGCGCCAAGGCGCTGGAGCAGGTGCGTGCGGCCGCGACCGGGGAAGCGCCCGAACTCGTCCCGCTGGACCTCGCCGACCTCGACTCGGTCCGCGAAGCCGCGAAGAAGGTCCAGGAGTTGTCGGGCGGCAAGCTCGACCTCCTGGTCAACAACGCGGGCGTGATGGCGACCCCGCGCGGCCACACCATGGACGGCTTCGAAACCCAGTTCGGCACGAACCATCTCGGGCACGCGGTGCTGACCTGGCTGCTGATGCCGTCACTGCGCAACGGCTCGGGGGCGCGTGTCGTCACCTTGTCGAGCGTCGCGGCGACAGGCGCGCGCATCGACGTCGCCGACCCGAACTTCGAACGCCGGATGTACAACCCGGGCTCGGCCTACGGCCAGTCGAAACTCGCCAATCAGGTGTTCGCGCTCGAACTCGACCGCAGACTGCGCGCCGCGGGCGAGGACGTCATCAGCGTGGCGGCGCACCCCGGCTACACGTGGACCGGACTCGGTTCGGGGATGGCCCGCTCGTACCGCAACCCGGTGGTGCGCACGCTCATCGCCGCGGGCAACCGAATCGGCGAGATCTTCATCGCGCAGAACACCCGCCAGGGCACGCTCCCGCAGCTGTTCGCGGCGACCTCCCCCGAGGTCGAAGGCGGCGATTACATCGGCCCGCGCGGGCTCGGCGGACTTCGCGGTGCCCCGGTCAAGGTGCGCCCTCTGGCCCCCGCGAGAAGCGAATCGCTCGGCGCCGCGTTATGGGACGTGACCACCAAGTTGACGGGCGTCACCCCCGACCCCGCGTGAGCGGCGACCACTACTCCGGCGGGCGTAGGGTGGCGGTGTGAGTGCTGCCCCAGATGGCCGCAAGTTGTTGCGGCTCGAGGTCCGGAATTCCCAGACTCCCATCGAAAAGAAGCCGTCGTGGATCAAGACGCGCGCCCGGATGGGTCCGGAGTTCACCGAACTCAAAGGCCTGGTGCGCCGCGAAGGCCTCCACACCGTCTGCGAAGAAGCCGGCTGTCCCAACATCTACGAATGCTGGGAAGACCGTGAGGCGACGTTCCTGATCGGTGGCGACCAGTGCACGCGCCGATGCGACTTCTGCCAGATCGACACGGGCAAGCCCGCCGAGCTGGACCGCACCGAGCCGCGCAAGGTCGCCGAGAGCGTCCAGGCGATGGGCCTGCGCTACTCCACGGTAACCGGCGTCGCCCGTGACGATCTCGAAGACGGTGGTGCGTGGTTGTACGCGGAGACCGTCCGGCAGATTCACGCGCTGAACCCCGGCACCGGTGTCGAGTTGCTGATCCCGGACTTCAACGCGGATCCGGAGCAGCTCGCCGAAGTCTTCGGTTCCCGCCCCGAGGTGCTGGCGCACAACGTGGAGACGGTGCCGCGGATCTTCAAGCGCATCCGGCCCGGTTTCCGCTACGCGCGGTCGCTGGAGGTCATCACGAAGGCCCGTGAGGCCGGTCTGGTGACGAAGTCGAACCTCATCCTCGGCATGGGCGAGACCCCCGACGAGGTCGCACCCGCCATGAAGGACCTGGTCGACGCGGGCTGCGAGATCCTGACGATCACCCAGTACCTGCGGCCTTCGCCGAGGCATCATCCGGTGGATCGGTGGGTCAAGCCCGAAGAGTTCGTCGAGCACTCGAAAGCCGCCGAAGCGATGGGTTTCGCCGGCGTCATGGCCGGGCCGCTCGTACGCTCCTCGTACCGTGCCGGACGGCTGTTCGCGCAGACGAAGGCTCACCGCGGCGAACCGCTGTCGGAGAACCTGGCCCACCTCGCCGCCGAAGGCCCCGCGGCCCAGGAAGCCAGCTCACTGCTGGCCCGGTGACTCCGGTCACCCTCTTCGCGACATCGCCACCCACCAGGTCACGGATCAGTAAAGTGACCTGGTGGCGTTGGTAACCGATCTTCTCACTTGGCTGCAAGGACTCCCGGAACCGGGACTGGTCGCGGCGACCGGCGGACTGGTGTTCGCCGAATGCACCATCGGGCTCGGCTTCATCGCCCCCGGTGAATCGGGGCTGCTGGTCGCGGCCACGACGGCGACGTCGGTCTCGCGCTTCCTGACCCTATGGGCCGTCGTGACGGTCTGCGCCGCACTCGGTGACTCGCTCGGCTACGCGATCGGCAAACGCTTCGGTCCGCGTCTGCGCGAGACGAAGTTGATCCGCAAATACGGCCTCGACGCCTGGGACAAGGCGACGGGTGTACTCGAACGACGAGGCGCGTGGGCGGTGTTCTTCGCGCGGTTCCTCCCGGTGATCCGCACGCTGACCCCGGCGGCGTCCGGGACCTCGGGCCTGCCGTTCCGCAAGTTCCTGCCCGCCGCCGCGGCGGGCGCGGCCTGCTGGTCGGCCATCCACATCGGCATCGGCGCCGCCCTCGGTGAGGCCGCCAAGAAGGTCGAAGGCGCGCTCAACACCGGTGGTCTGGTCATCGTCGGCGTGCTCGTCGGCGTCGCCGTGTTCTTCCTGCTGCGCTACAAAAAGAAGAAGGCGCTCGCCGTCACGGCCGAGGAAGCCACCCCGGCGAAGATCGGCGCGGCAGACTAGATTCCGGGCATGGCCGCCCTGAACCTGCCCCAGCCGATCGGTTTCGTCCTCGGTGGTGGCGGCAGTCTCGGGGCCATGCAGGTCGGGATGCTGCGGGCGCTCACGGAAGCCGGGATCACCCCCGACCTCGTCGTCGGCACCTCGGTGGGTTCACTGAACGCCGCCGTCCTCGCGCTCGGCGGCGAAGCGGGTGACCGGCTGGACCGGATCTGGTCGCGGATGACGCGGCACGAGGCGTTCCCCGGCGGCGTGCTCAGCCAGGTGCGGACCCTCCGGCACAGCAAGACCAACCTGTTTCCCAACACCGGTCTCGCCGCGATCGTCGACGAGCACATCGGCGACGGTGCCCGGTTCGAGGATCTCGCGCTGCCGCTGGGCGTCGTCGCGACGGACGTCGACACCGCCGAGCCGCTCCTCATCCGCTCAGGGCCCGTTCTGGCGCCCCTGCTGGCCAGCTGCGCGATTCCGGGGATCTATCCGCCGGTGCCCTTCGGGGAGCGCATGCTGTACGACGGCGGCCTGGTCGCCAACGTGCCGATGCGCCAGGCGCTCGCCATGGGCGCGAAGTCGCTCGTCGTCCTCGACTGCGCCTTCCCCGGCAAGATGCCCGGCACCCCGCAGACCTTCGCCGAGGTGATGATGTTCACCGCGATGATCAGCATGCGGAACCAGGCGGTCCTGGAGGCTCCGATCGCCGCGGCCGAAGTGCCCGTGGTGTACGTGCCGGGGCCGAAGCCGGTGCGGGTCAGCCCGCTGGACTTCAGCCACACCACGACGCTGACCGCCGAGGCCTACCATGCCGCGAAGACCTATTTGGGTGAATTGAGCGTCGACGGCCCCGGTCTTTATGGTGCCCCCGGTCTCGTCGTGGCGTGACAAGCAACCATCCGGCATCGGTCACGTCTTCTTCCTCGCGTAGTTTTGAAAGAGAGAACATTCCGGAGATCGAGCGACGTAACTGGTTACTTTTAAAGAGAGAACCTCATGTTTCCCAAGAAGACATTACTTTCGACTGCCGGAATACTCGCCGCGATACTGCTGATCTCGGCCTGCTCGTCCTCGGGCGACCCTGGTACTCCGAATTCATCCAGCACCAGTGCGGGATCGGACAAAAGCCAGGTTTCGGTGACCATTGATCCGGCGGGCGGGGCGAACGTCAATCCGGCGACCCCCGTGGTGGTCAAGGCCGAGCACGGCAAGCTGATCGACGTCACGGTCAGCAACGCCGACAAAGGCACCAAGGTCAAGGGCGAACTGGCGGGCGACGGGCTCAGCTGGAAGACCACCGAACCGCTCGGCTACGGCAGCACTTACAAGATCGTGGCGCATGCCCAGGGCGCCGACGGGAAGCCTGTCGAGCAGCAGAGCAGGGTCTCCACGCTGAGCCCGAAGCAGCAGGCGAACCCGAACCTCATCCCGGCTCCGTCAGCCGTCGCCTCCGGTGGTGTCGGCGTCGGGCAGCCGATCGTGTTCGCTTTCGGTCAGCCGGTGAAGAACAAGGCCGAGGTGGAGAAGAAGCTGTCCGTGGAGTCCACGCCGAAACAGGAGGGCTCCTGGTACTGGATCGACGACAAGAACGTTCATTACCGCCCCAAGGTGTACTGGCAGCCGGGGACGACACTCAAGGTGTCGGCGATGATCTACGGCGTCGATTTCGGCAATGGCGTGTACGGCGCGACCGACCGCACCGAAACGTACAAAGTGCACGATTCCTGGGTCGCGAAGGCCGACGGCAACACCGAGCAGATGCAGATCTTCCACAACGGCCAGATGGTGAAGTCGATGCCCATTTCCATGGGCAAGGACGCCACGCCGACGCATTTGGGCGCGCACGTCATTTCGGACAAACACGAGAATTACACGATGGACTCGTGCACCTACGGCGTCTGCCAGGGCCAGCCGGGGTACTACAAGTCGAACGAGAAGTGGTCGCTCCGCATCTCCAACGACGGTGAGTTCGTCCACGAGAACCCGAACAGCGTCGGCGCGCAGGGCAGCTCGAACGTGTCGCACGGCTGCATCAACCTCAACGCCGCCAACGCCCAGTGGTTCTTCCAGAACTTGGGGCTCGGCGACGTAGTCGAGGTGACCAACTCCGGTGGCCCGCAGCTTCCGGTGTGGGACCTCTACGGCGACTGGTCGAAGTCGTGGGCGGACTGGCAGGCGGGCAGCGCGCTCAAATAGCGGCATGATGGGCCGGTGACCAGCACCCTGAGCACGGCCCGCTCACTCGTGGCTGGCGCCGGCCGGATCGTCGCTCTGACCGGCGCCGGGATCTCCACCGATTCGGGGATCCCGGACTTCCGCGGTCCGCAGGGCCTGTGGACCCGCGATCCGGGCGCGGAGAAGATGTCCAACCTCCAGGCGTATCGAAGCAGCCGCGAAGTCCGGGAACGGACTTGGCAGGCGCGGCTGGTGCACCCCGGCTGGGACGCGGTACCGAACGCGGCGCACTACGCGCTCGAGCGCCTCTCTCCGACTCACATCGTCACCCAGAACATCGACCGGCTGCACCAAAAGGCGGGCTCCCCACCGGAGCAGGTGCTGGAACTGCACGGGACGATGTTCGAGTCCGTTTGCCTGTCCTGCGACGATCATCGGGACATGTGGTCGACGCTGGAACGCGTCCGGGCGGGTGAGGCCGATCCGCCCTGTCTGATGTGCGGCGGCATCCTGAAGTCGGCCACCGTCTCTTTCGGCCAGCACCTGGACCAGGATTTGCTCCGGGCCGCACGGGCCGCGGTGTCCTCCGGTGATCTCCTGCTCGTCGCCGGGTCCTCGTTGAGCGTGCAGCCGGCGGCCTCGCTGGTGAGTGTCGCTTCCCGGGCCGGGGCCGACGTGGTGATCTGCAACGGCTCCGAGACACCCTACGACTCCATGGCGACGGCTGTCGTCCGCGGCCCCCTCGCCGAATCCCTCCCCGCCCTCGTCCGCTCCCGCAATTAGTCCTCTGAATGCGTCCGGCCGCCCCGCCCCTCACGTGCCCAGCCCCGTCACTCGCGTGCCTGAACGCGGAACTCACGTGCTCAGAGCCGGAACTCGCGTGATCAGGGGTGTTCCGTCTCTGAGCACGCATGTCCCGGGTTCAGGCACGCGTGTGACGGGTTTGGAGACATGAGAAAAGGGCCCAGGTCGGGAGAACTCTGGGTTCTCGACCGACCTGGGCCCCTTTATTCTTTAATTTTAGTCCGGCGGTGTCCTACTCTCCCACAACCCTTCGGTTGCAGTACCATCGGCGCTGTCAGGCTTA
>NZ_AOHO01000044.1 GCF_000342005.1 Amycolatopsis decaplanina DSM 44594 | reverse complement strand
CTGCGTGTTCTCCTTGCCGTAGCGGTGGATCTTCTGAAGTGACGGCCGGTCCTTCGTGGCGATGTCCGGCGGGCCGAACATGTCCTTCGCCCACGACTTTGCGACGCCCTCGGTCCAGGACCTCGCCCGGTCCACCGGCGACCCGCCAGTCCCGGCGGCGTCGCTCGTGACGTCCCCGGCCGGGCCGGTGGCGTCGGCGGTGCCGGGCGGCGGGACCACACGGAGGTGGGTGTCGGGGCGGATAGCAGGGATCGGGATCGTCTTCTCGACGTCGGTTTCCGGCGGAACCGGCGGCTGCGCCCGGTCCGTCGTGGACGCGGGCGTCGGCTGGGGCAGCTCGTGCACGGCGGACATGGGCATCACTTCCTCTACTGGATGGGGACTTCTCGGGAGGGGTCAGCGGATGAGCTGGTCGCCCGCGCGGACCAGCGCGCGCAGCGCGGTGTCCAGCTCCGGAGTGACATCAGCGGCGGGATCGCGGCGCCGGGCCCGCGCCGCCGCGGCGCGGGCGTAGTCGAACGCGTGCGCCAGGCGCTCGACCGGATCACTGCTGGCGGCGAGTTTCGCCGCCAGCAGCGCCCTCGAGTTCTCGTGATGACGCCGGCGCGCGGTGGGCGTCCCGGGTTTGCGGCGCCTGCGGTGACCGGCCATCGTCTACACCAGCCAGCCGCGATACGAGGTCACCAGCCGGGTACTGCCCGGCGTATAGATCCTCAGCACATACCGGGCCAGCCACGGCATCTCGGTGCGGTCACCGCCGGGGTCCTCGCCCTCGGCGGCACAGGCCAGCGGCAGAAAATGCTTGGCCAGCGTGGTTTCGGTGTCGTACGCGTCGTCGAGGTCGAAGAACTCCGTGACCTCCTCGACCCGATTCGGCAACCGGCCGCCGTCCAGCCGTTCCAGGCGCAGTTCGTAGCGTTCACGAGCCAAACCGATGACTCCTTTCCTAGACGTGCCGACAAAAACTGAGGGGAAGACGAGAAGAAGGAAGTGAGGGCCGGTGACCGAGCGCGCGCTGAAACCCGCAGGTTCCATCGGGGATGCGGCGCTCGGCCACCGGCGTTTCCCACGCAGCACAAACGGGGGGGAGGGGTGTGCTGCGAGGGATGGGCGCCGGAAGCCGTGCGGGTGTGGCTGCTCACCACGCGGCTTCCGGCCGTCTCGGGCGGGCCGTTCCAGAGGCCTGGGCAACGCTCGCGAAGTGACCTCCGCGAGCGTTCCCCCGGTGCTGGACCGGAGAAAGGGTGCTGCTGTTAGCGGGCCTTGCGGGCCTGCCAGGACTTACGGACCTCGGGTGCCAGGTTGATCACGGCGAGGATCGTGCACAGGACCAGAAGGACTCCGACGACGGCACCAGGCATGGGCTTTCCTTTCTAGAACAGGGCTTTACTGGTTGAGCAGTTGTTTGATCTCACGGCACCAGTTCTTGATCGTGGTGTCCGAGGAAGGCAACTCGTGCCCCGCCTTGACCAGCTCCGCCTTGAGGACAGCGGGGGTGCAGGCCTGGCGGGCGATGCCGAGCTGGACCGCCGTCTGCTTGTCCACGGCCCCGTCGGCGGTGTTCTTGCCCGCCGCGGGTTTCGCCTGCTGCTTCGCCGGGGCCGCGACCGGGGCGGGCTCAGTGCTCGGCTGCGGCGCGGCCTTGGTGGCTTCCCGCAACGCCTTCTCCTCGGCGCGGCGCCGGGACGCGGCCTGTGCCTCGATCTTGGCGTTCCGCTCGTCGTCGGCGGCTTTCCACTCGGCGAGCTGTGTCTCGTAGTCCTTGGCCGCCAGGTGCTCGGCCATGGTGTGGGCGACGAACCCGACCAGCGAGCCACCGCCGAACATCACCGCGAGCCCGATCTGGATCGGGCCCCAGTGCAGGACGTTGAGAACGGTCGCGTAGCCGCAGACGAGGCAGGCGACCACCAGCAGCGGCTTCCAGTTCCCACCCTTATAGCGGCGCTTGAGCGACGAGGCACCGGCGCCGATCATGGTGATCTCGGCGAACGCCGCACCGAGCGCGGCCGCGACGTACCCGAGAACCTTCATCCAGCCGTCCAGGCCGCTGGCGATCAGCGCGCCGAAGGACGCGATCTGGCCGACCGCGCCGACACCGACCGACATCCAGTAGCCGACGCTGAGCGCCCCCGCGGTGCGGAAGTGCTTGTCGTCCGGCGGTTCCG
>NZ_AOHO01000043.1 GCF_000342005.1 Amycolatopsis decaplanina DSM 44594 | reverse complement strand
CACCAACACCCCTTGACATCTATAGGAGCATCTTTCGGGACATCCAACGTCGCGAAAGTGGCTTTCGCGACACCGTGGCACCCACCGCACCCACGGCAGCCCGCCCGCGACCAGGCCGGATGATCCCTCACGGCTAGAGTGCGCGGTGATGAGACGTAAGCTCCGCCCGCCGCTCCCGCCCCGGCACGGGCTCGACCCCGCGAGGCTCAAGATGCCCGCCGAGGGGCCGTGGACGACGCTGCGGGAGCACCTCGCCGAGCGACTCCCCAGGGTGGCACCCGAACGAATCGAGGAGATGCTCCGCGAGGAGCGCATCGTCGGCCTGGACGGACCGCTGGGTGTCGATTCGCCGTTCGTGCCGGACTCGTTCATCTGGTTCCATCGCGACCTGCCCGACGAGGTCGAGGTCCCGTTCGACGTCTCCGTCGTACACCGCGACGAGCACTTCCTGATCGCCGACAAACCGCATTTCCTCGCGACGATCCCGCGCGGACGGCACATCCTGCAGACCGCGCTGGTCCGCCTGCGCCGCGAACTCGATCTCCCGCAACTGAGCCCCGCGCACCGGCTCGACCGGGTGACAGCCGGACTCATCCTGTTCGTGATCACCCGCGAAGTCCGCGGCAAGTACCAGACGATGTTCCGGGACCGCTTGGTACACAAGGAATACGAGGCGATCGCACGCTACGACCCGGACGTCGCGATGCCGTGCGAGATCAGCAGCCGCATCGTCAAGGAACGCGGGGTCATCGCCGCTCAGGAGGTAGACGGACCGCCCAACGCCGAAACCCGCGTCGAGCTGATCGAGCACCGCGACGGCCTCGGCCGCTACCGCCTGATCCCGGCGACCGGCCGCACCCACCAGCTCAGGTTGCACATGAGCGGCCTCGGGTTGCCGATCCTCGGCGACGACTTCTACCCGGAGCTGACCGAAACCCCGCTCGACGACTTCACCGAACCCTTGCAGCTGCTGGCGAAGGTCCTCGAGTTCACCGATCCGGTCACCGGGGAACGCCGCCGGTTCGAAAGCCGGCGGACCCTCGATGCGTGGAAGGACCTTGACACGTGGCGCCGCGGTCCGAGCCTCGTGAGTGGTGAGGACGGTTAGAACCGTCCTCACCACTCACGACCCGGCTCACTTTCGCCAGAACTTGATCCCGCTCCAGGTCACCTTGACCGGTCCGGCGCCACTGGCCGTCCGATAGGCGCCGAACTTGTCGTAGTAGCTCCCGCTGCTACTGCTCACGGTCTGCTTCAGCGAACCGTTGATGTACACCTTGTGCGTGCTTCCGACCTGGTGCACGGTGTTGACCCGCACCGACGTCCCGACGGTCGCCCCGCTCCCCAGCGTGTCCCCGCCGTGGACGGCGTAGAGCCGCCCACCGCGTTCGACCGCGAGCATGAAATACGGTCCGGCGGTCGGCGCGTCGCGGAAGGTCTGTTTCAGGCTGATCCGGGTGCCCGCCATGCTGGTGATCCGGAACGATCCCTCGAACTGCCGGGTCCCGCCGGTGTAGGTCACGTAGCGGCGTTCCGCCCGCTGGTCCCCGCTTCCGGTGGAGCAGGTCAGTTCGAAGTCCAGCCCGTCGACGTTGCCGCAGCCGCGTTCCTGGACGTTGAACGACGGGTTCTCCGCCGTCCACGGCCCGGTTCCGACCTGGGCGTTCGCCGGCATCGCCGACGCCATCAGGCCGAGGACGGCCGCCGCGACCACCCCGGCGGTCCGAAGTCGTCTCCGCATCCTGCCTCCTGCGCACTCAGGGCGGCGGTGGTCCAGACCAGGACCAGGCTGCGACTGTACGAGCACGAACCGTCATCGGACAAGACGTCGACGCTCCGGCGTCCCACTGATCGGGTAACGACGATGATCCCCTCCTTGACGGTCCTCGAAGTCGGCTACCCCGTCTCCCCACCCGGCGCGGCCTATCTGCGCCCTACCGAGGATCCCGGTAGAACACACCGCGCCCCGGGATCACTTTCGCGGTGACGAGAGCGGCGGCCTTCAGTCAGTCCGTACTGCCGTCATGGGCTCTGCCCGGCGAAGGCTGGTCGCACAGGTGGACGCGACGTGCTGTCGGGCCGGGAACACCGTTACTGGGACAGTCCAGGCGTCAGAGGGCTTGCGGGTCTTGCAGCCGGTGTCCTTCGGCCCTACGTCGGGTATGACCGCTGGTCGATGGTTGATGGCATGGCGTTGACCGGTGAGACGGTTGCGGTGGGTGATCCGCGTGAGCCGCTGGTGCGGCTGCTGCGTGACCTGCGCACGAGACCGGAAGGGCTTTCGGGACGGGAAGCCGCACGGCGGCTGCTGGTTTACGGACCGAACGAGCTGAGGCGCCGCGGGCGTCGGGACTGGCCTCGACAGTTGTTGCGGCAATTCACTCATCCGTTGGCGTTGTTGCTGTGGCTGGCGGCCGGGCTGGCCTACATCTCGGGCACACCGGTGCTCGGGGATGCCGTCGTGGCGGTGATCGTGCTGAACGCCGGGCTGGCCTTTGTGCAGGAACAGCAGGCTGAGCGGGCAGTGGAGGCGCTTGCGGCGTATCTCCCCGCCACCGCGACGGCGATACGCGATGGCACCCGCACGGTGGTGCAGGCACGGGAACTGGTGCCCGGTGATGTGCTGGTCGTCGAGGAGGGCGATCGGGTGTCGGCAGACGCGCGGTTGATCGACGGCGGGGTCGAGGTGGACCTGTCGACGCTGACCGGGGAGTCGCTGCCGGCGTTTCGCTCGGCCGAGCTGACCGATGCGAGCGGGCCGCTGCTGGAGGCCCGCGACCTGGTGTTCAGCGGCACCAGCTGCACCGGGGGTGAGGCTCGGGCGGTGGTGTTCGCCACTGGCATGCACACCGAGCTGGGGCGGATAGCCGCGTTGTCCCAGCGGGTCGAGCGCGAGGAAAGCCCGCTGGAGCGGCAGGTGAAACGGGTCGCGTGGCTCATCGCCGCGGTCGCGGTGGGAGCGGGTGCGGTCTTCCTGCCGCTGGGCGCGTGGGTGGCCGGATTGCCGCTTTCGGAGGCGTTCAACTTCGCGATCGGTCTGCTGGTCGCGAACGTGCCGGAAGGGCTGTTGCCCACGATCACCTTGGCGCTGGCGGTCGGGGTACGGGTGCTGGCCCGCGGCGGCGCGGTGGTGAAGCGGCTCTCGGCGGTGGAAACACTCGGCTCGACGACGGTGATCTGCACCGACAAGACGGGCACGTTGACCCGCAACCGCATGGCGGTCACCGACATCTGGACACCCGCCGGCCGGCTCACGATCGACGCGGCCGATGAATCACACGGCCAAGGACCGGTCTCGATGGCGCTGGCACGCGCGATGTCAGCGTGTTCGAACGCCGAGTTCGACCCCGCCCGGCCCGATGCCGGTACCGGCGATCCGACGGAGGTGGCGTTGCTGCGCGCCGCCTCCGCGCTCGGCGCCGATGTGGCGACACAGGTGCGTACCGGCAACCGCCTGCGGCAGTTCCACTTCGATCCCGCGCTTCGCATGATGTCCACAGTGGATCAAACCGGGAGCCGACGGATCGTCCATGTGAAAGGGGCGCCCGAGGAGGTGCTCGCCCGGGCGAGCGGCATCCTCACCTCCGCCGGAGACACACGACCGCTGACGACAGACGACCGCGCCGCCGTGGCCGAGGCGGTCGCCGGGTATGCCCATCGCGGACTGCGGCTGCTGGCCGTGGCTCATCGCGAGTTGCCCGACGGCATCCCAGTGCCGCAGCGGCGGGAGGACGCCGAGCGCGATCTCGTCATGCTCGGGGTGGTGGCCATGTTCGACCCGCCCCGGCCCGAAGTGGCCGAGGCCGTCGCGCGTTGCCACACCGCCGGAATCCGCCTGATCGTGGTCACCGGGGACCACGCGCTGACGGCCGCCGAGATCGCCCGCCAGGTCGGCATCGCGCGTGAGGACACCACCGTGCTGACCGGAGCCGAACTGGAAGCGATGAGCGAAACCGAACTCGATCACCTGCTGCGTGGCAGGCGGGAACTGATCTTCGCACGCAGCTCGCCGGAGGTGAAGCTGCGTATCGCCGACGCTCTGCGCGCGCAGGGCAACGTGGTGGCGATGACGGGCGACGGGGTGAACGACGCACCCGCGTTGCGACGCGCCGACATCGGGGTCGCCATGGGCGTGGCGGGCACGGACGCGGCCCGCGAGGCATCGACCATGGTGCTCACCGACGACAACTTCGCCACCATCGTGACCGCCGTCGAGGCCGGCCGGCGGGTCTACGACAACGTCCGCAAGTTCGTCGTCTACATCTTCGCCCATGCCACCCCCGAGGTCATCCCGTTCCTGCTGTTCGCGCTGTCCGGAGGCGCGATCCCGCTGCCACTGACCGTCCTGCAGATCCTCGCGATCGACCTGGGCACCGAAACCCTCCCCGCGCTCGCACTGGGACGGGAACGGGCCGAACCCGGCCTGATGGACCGCCCGCCCCGCCGCCGCACCGACAACGTCATCAACGCCCCCATGCTCGCCCGCGCCTGGGGGCTGCTCGGCGGTGTTTCCGTGGTCCTGGTGCTGGCCGGGTTCTTCTTAACCCTCCTAAGCGGTGGATGGCACTTCGGTGCCCCAGTCGGCCCGGACACCCCCATGCACCATGTATGGGAGCAGGCGACCACCATGACCTTCCTCGGCATCGTCGCTTGTCAGATCGGCACCGGATTCGCCTCCCGAACCCAGTACGCCTCGCTGCGCACGATCGGCCCTCTGAGCAACCATCTGCTGCTCTGGGGCATCGCGTTCGAAGTCCTCTTCGCCGCCGCCGTGGTAACCCTGCCACCTCTGCAGCGTGTCTTCGGCACCGCTGTCCCGCCCCCTGGGTACCTGGTTTTGCTGGTGCTCTTCCCGCTGATCGTGTGGGGCGCCGACGAGCTGTGGCGGCTGTGGCGACGCTCCCGTGTACTCGGAGGTCATGAGCGGCGGAACGGGGTGGGGCCTCGTGAGTGGTAAGGACGGTTCTATTGAGCCGAAAGTCAAAGGTGTCAGGTCAGGGCGGCAAGTCCCTGAAGGTCTTGCGCGAGGTCTTGCGCGGTACCGCTGTGACTACTGGTGTACCTGAGGCCGCAGGTGCCGTTCGGGTGTCCGTGAAGGCCTCCTTCCCTACCCTCAAGGTAGGCAAGGAGGCCTTCACGGACCCGCCACTCGAACACGCGTTCGACAAATGATCGGAACCGGGGTAGGTTCGGTCGCCATGACACCCGCGCTTCAAGCCTCGCTGTTCGACGAGTGCGCCGCGCTCGGGCTCGGCTCGCTCGACGGGCTCCGGCGCACCGAGCTGGCCCGCGGCGCCTGGATCGACGTGCTGCCGGGCTGGCTCACCGGCGCGGACGAACTGTTCACCCGGCTCGCCGAAGACGTGCCATGGCACGCCGAAAGACGACAGATGTACGACCGCGTCGTCGCCGTCCCCCGGCTGCTGAGCTACTACCGCGAAGGCATGCCGCTCCCCCATCCGATCCTCACAGAGGCGCGGGAGACGCTCTCGGCGCACTACGCGGAGGAGCTCGGCGAGCCGTTCGTGACCTCCGGTCTGTGCTTCTACCGGGACGGCCGCGACAGCGTCGCCTGGCACGGCGACGACACCGGCCGCTCGCGCACCGAAGACACCATGGTCGCGATCGTCTCGGTCGGCGCCGCCCGCCAGCTGGCGCTGCGCCCGCGTGGCGGAGGCGAGACCGTCCGGCACGCCCTCGGCCACGGCGACCTGATAGTCATGGGCGGCAGCTGCCAGCGGACCTGGGAACACGCCGTCCCCAAGACCGCCAAACCGGTCGGGCCGAGGATCAGCATCCAGTTCCGCCCGAGAGGAGTCGCCTGAGAGTCAGTCCAGCAGCACGGGCAACGCGTCGACGCCGTAGACGATCGAGACCTTCCGGAAGCCCACCGCGTCCGGTTCGATCGCCAGCCGCATCTCCGGGAACCGGCGCACCAGCGCGGGATACGCGGTGCGCAGTTCCATCCTGGCCAGTTCGGCACCGATGCACCGGTGGATGCCCCAGCCGAAGGCGAGGTGCGAAGTCGGCTCGCGGGTCGCGTCGAACTTCTCCATGTCCTCGCCGAGGACGCCGTCACGGTTCGCGACGCTGAGCGAGCACAGCACGATGTCGCCCTTCGCGATCCGGACGCCGGCGACCTCCATGTCCTCCTTGGCGAAGCGAGGGAAGGCCATCTGCACGACGGTCAGGTAGCGCAGCAGTTCCTCGACGAACTTGTGGACGGCCGCGTCGTCGCCGCGGACGGTCTCGAACAGCGAGCGGTCCTTGAGCAGCACGAGCGCGCCGAGCGCGAGCATGCTCGCCGTGGTCTCCAGCCCGCCGGTGAGCACGCCGTCGGCGAGGCCCGCCAGTTCGCGGTCGTCGATCTCGTCACCGTGCTCCTTGATGAGCATGCCGAGCAGGCCGTCGCCCGGGTTCTCACGCTGCTTCTCGACGATCTCGTCCAGATAGGACAGTGACTCGGTCATCGCTCCGAGTGACGCGCTCGCGCCGCCGAAGAGATCGAACCGCGCGGTGCTCAGCCGCTGGAAGTCGTCGCGGTCCTCGTAGGGGACGCCCAGCAGCTCGCAGATCGTCAGCGACGGGATCGGCAGCGCGAAGGCCTCCCACAGGTCGACAGGGCCGTCCGCCTTCGCCATCGCGTCGAGCTGGTCGGCGACGATCTCGTCGATCCGCGGCGTCAGCCGCGACAGCCGCCGCATGGTGAACTCCGGCGTGAGCAGCCGCCGCAGCCGGGTGTGCACCGGCGGATCGGCGAACCCGAGCCCACCGGGGTTCTGGTCCTCGGTCACGCCCGCGTTCCCGACCAGGTTCGTGAAGTCGCTGCTGAACTCGCTGACCTTGCCGAGCACGGCCTTGGCCTCGTCGTAGCCGGTTACCAGCCAGCCGTTCATCCCGAACGGCAGGTCCAGCTTGCTGATCGGCTCCGCCGCGCGGATCCGGCCCAGCTCGGCCACCGGGTCGAGGCCGTCGCGCTTGAGCGGCAGCAGCGCGTTGTCCGGGATGATCGACATCTTGGACAGGTCGAAACCGTTCTTCTGCTGACGCGCGAGGTAGCGACGGCCGAACCAAGCCAGCACGCGCGAGCGAATGCTCCCCATACTCCGTACCCTACTCCAGCCGCTGACCACCTGACCTGGCACAACAGGCCACCTTCGCCCGGCGGGGCAGGAATTTCGACGGCCGTTCACCCGCCGTCCCACTCGATTCGTCACGTCCAGGAAGTCGGATTCCCTCCGCGGGGGTTCCCAAGGGCCGGGAGACGTCGGTCACCGTCGGTCACGACGGGCCGAGGGTAACGCCTGACATCGGGTGCGCGTCGTGGAATTGTCGGACCCTACTGGGAGGATTCGGACATGTCAGCCGCGCTCATCGGACGCGACCATCCCGCGGGGGTGCTTCGCGCGGAGATCGCCCGTGCCGCCGAAAGCCACGGCGGGCTGGTGCTGGTCACCGGCGAGGCCGGGATCGGCAAGACCACGCTCGTCACCGGCGCCGCCGAAGAGGCGAAGCGCCTCGGTGCCCTGGTGCTCAACGGGTCCTGCTGGGACTCCACGAGCGCACCGGGCTACTGGCCGTGGACACAGGTGGTCCGCGGGCTGCGGCGCGCGGTCGGGCAGGGCCGCTGGGCCGCGATGGCCGACAGTGAATTGGACGTACTGCTCGGCGAGGCGCGCGGCGACGGCGCGGCGGACGGGTTCCGGCTGTACGACGCGGTGACGAGTGTGCTGGTGGCCGCCTCCCAGGACCAGCCGATCGTGGTGGTGCTCGACGATCTGCACTGGGCCGACGCCGCATCGCTGCGACTGCTCGAGTTCGCCGCTCGGCACACCTGGTTCGAACGGCTGCTGCTGGTCGGCACGTACCGGGACGTCGAGGTCGAGGCGACCGATCACCCGCTTCGCTCGCTCATGCTGCCGTTGCTCGCGAAGGCCACTTCGGTCACTCTCACCGGCCTCGAACCGGAGGAGGTCGGCACGCTCATGGCCAGGACGGCGGGGGCGGCGCCCGACGACGCACTGGTCGCCGAGGTACACCGCCGCACCGGTGGCAACCCGTTCTTCGTCGAGCAGACAGCGCGGCTCTGGCACAGCGGCGGTTCCGCCGAGACCATCGCGCCCGGCGTGGCCGATGCCCTGCAGAGACGGCTTTCCCTGCTCCCCCAACCGGTTCTCGACCTGTTGACCACCGCTTCAGTGCTCGGCAGGGAATTCCACCGCAGGCTGCTCGCGGGCGTGGCTTCGGCACCCGTGCCCCAGGTGGACCGGTTGCTCGACCAGGCCGTCGCGGCGCGTCTGGTCGTGGTGCACGGGCAGGGCCGGTTCGCCTTCGCCCACGACCTCGTCCGCGAGACGCTGTACGCGAGCATGTCCGAAGCGGACCGCCGGAAACAGCACGCCGCGGTCGTCGCGGCGGTCCGCGGGGCGCCGGCGTCACCGGACAGGCTCTTCCCCGCGGACATGGCCCGCCACGCGCTGCTCGCGGGTCGGCACCTCGATCCGGACGAGGCGGTCGACCTGTTGCTGGCCGCCGCGATCGACGCCACCGGCCGGATGGCCGTCGAGGAGACGACCACGCACTACCGGCGGGCGATGGAGATCGCCGAGGATCGCCGGCGGCAGGCCGTCATCGCGCTCGAACTGGGCGCGCATCTGACCCGCCACCACGAGACGGACGAGAGCAGGCAGGTCCTCGACGAGGTTTCCGTGCTCATCCACGAACTCGACGACGACGATCTCCTCGCCCGGCTGGCGCTGACCCTGGTCCGCACCGATCACAAGGGCCTGCGGGCCGACGAGACGGTCAAGGTACTCACCGAAGCGCACGGGCGGCTCTGCGGCCGCGAGCCGGGCTCGGACATCACCGTCGAGGAGATGACGCAGGAACTGACCGCGCACATCATGGTGACCGCCCGCGACGACCAGGACGATTCCGCTCTGCTGTTCGGTTTGTGGGCCCGGCACGACGCGATCTGGGGGCCGGGCAGCGCCGCGGAGCGGGAGCGGCTCACCGACGAACTGGTCGTGGTCGGCCGCCGCACCGCGAACCCGGAATTGGAGCACTACGCGGCGTCATTCAAGTGGGTGGCGCTGCTCGAACAGGGCGACCCCCGGTATTTCGAGCAATATCAGGAATTCCTCGCGCTGGCGAGCACCGGCCGGGCGCCGAGTTCGCAGCTGGCTTCCCGGATCGACCAGAGCATCATCGCCACACTCCAGGGCCGGTTCGCCGAAGCCGAGGCGTATGTCCAGCAGGCGATCACGGACCATGAAGGGGACGAGCATCCCCATTTCGACGATCTGAACCAGCTGCAGCGGTGGGTCCGTTGGTGCCTGGAGGGACGGTTCGACGATCTCGCCGGGCTGCACCGCGAGATCTCCCGCAGCGGGTACTCCTACGGCCGGATGCTGGAGGCGATCACCGCCGCCCAGCGTGAGGATGCCGGGGAGGCCGTACGGCTCACCGATCTCGCGGCCGATGTGAAACCGTATCCTCGCGACCTGGAAGCACTGTGGTTGCGCTGTCAGGCGCACACGGCGGCGGTCTCACGCGATCCCGAACGCTGTGAAGCGGCCCGCACGCTTCTCGCGCCCTACAGCGGGGAGTGGCTGGTTTCGCTGTACGGCTGCGAGATCTCCGGCCCGGTCGACCTCTGGCTCGGCAGGCTCGATCTGGCACAGGAACGCTGGAACGACGCGGTGGAACGGTTGCGTGGCGCCGTGCTTTCCGCGGATCGGCTGAGGGCCACGGTCTGGGCGACGGAGGCCAAGTCCTGGCTGGCGAAGGCCTTGCTGGGCCGGAACCTCGAAGGCGACGCGGCGGCCGCGGCGGCCCTGCTGTCCGAAGTGGACGAAGAAGCCACCGCGTCCGGTATGCGGCAGGTCGTGGACAGGGTGGCCCGGACGCGGGAGGAGGCGCGGGCTCCGGCGGCGCCGATGGCCGAGTTCCGTCGCGGCGAAGCCGTGTGGACCTTGCGCTTCGACGGCGTCACCGCCCACCTTCCGGACTCGAAAGGGTTGCGGGACCTGCATTTCCTGCTCGGCAGGCCGGGTTCGGAGGTGGCGGCCGTCCGGTTGCTCGATCCCGAAGGAGGCGAGGTGGTCGTCGCCGCGAAGAGCCTCGGCGGGGACGCAGTCCTCGACGACGAGGCGAAGGCCCGGTATCGCGCGCGGCTGGACGAACTCGACGAACTGATCGACACCGCGACCGGGCTGGGCCAGGACACGCGGGCCGCGGCACTGGACCGTGAGCGGGACGCGCTGCTCGCCGAACTGCGGTCCGCGGCCGGCCTCGGCGGCCGCACCCGGCGGCTCGGCGACGAGGCCGAACGCGCCCGCAAGACGGTGACCGCCCGGATCCGCGACACCCTGCGCAAACTCGACGAGCAGCATCCGGCGCTGGCCGCGCACCTGCGTGCGGCCGTCACCACCGGTTCTTCGTGCCGTTACGCGCCCGAAGACAAGGTCCTCTGGCGGCTGTGAGCCGCCGGAGGACCTTGTCACCCCCAGGTCATTTCCGGTTGTAGAGCCGCATCGTCAGCGTGCCGAAGATCGCGAGGATGACCGCGCCGGCGATCAGCACCCAGGTGATCTCGCCGCCGTCCCAGTCGCCGTCCATCATCGAACGGACCGCCGCGACCACGTGGGTCACCGGGTTGACGTCGACGAAGGCCTGGAGCCAGCCCGGCATCGTCTCCGGGTTGACGTAGATGTTGCTGAGGAAGGTCAGCGGGAACAGCACCATCATGCTGACGCCCATCACCGACTTCTCGCTGCGCAGCAGCAGGCCGAACATCGTCCAGATCCACGAGAACGCGAACGAGAACGCCAGCAGCAGGAGGATCGCGGCGGCCACGCCACCGAATCCGCCGTCGGGGCGGAAGCCCATGATGAGCCCGACGCCGAGGATCACCAGCGACGCGATGAGGTAGCGCAGCATGTCGCCGAGCAGGTAGCCGACCATCGCCGACGGCCGCCAGATCGGCAGCGTGCGGAACCGGTCGAAGACGCCCTTCTCGATGTCGGAGTTGACCGCCACCCCGGTGTACATGGTGATCATCAGGATGCTGCTCGCCATGATGCCCGGCAGCACGAACTGCAGGTACTGCGTCGGCGAGCCGGACAGCGCGCCGCCGAACAGGTAGGTGAACATCAGCGTCATCATGATCGGGAACGCCGTGACGTCGAACAGCTGCTCGGGCACGTGCTTGATCTTCAGCATCGCGCGCCACCCGAAAGTGACCGAAGCCGACAGCGCGCTGGGGCGCTGGGGGCGGTTCTTCGCGATCAGGACGGCGGCGAGATCCTCCGCCTTCGGTGCCGCGAGAACGGGTTCGTTTTCTTTGACTGCCGTGGTGCTCAAGCTGCACTCTCCTCAGGCGTGGCGGTGCGGTCGGTGAGGGCCAGGAAGACCTCGTCGAGGCTCGGCTGGCCGAGGGAGAAGGTGTCGACGACGATGCCGGCGCGGGCGAGTTCGGTCAGTGCGCGCGCGGCGTGCTCGGCGGCGCCCTGTTCCGTGCTCTCGCCCGAAAGCCGGGCGGTCAGCGCGACGGGATCCGGTTCGAGCATCACCTGCGCCTCCAGGTTGCGGACGAGCAGTGCTTCGGCCTCGGGGCGCTGGTCGGCCTCGCGCAGCCGGACGTGGACCGCGCCCGCGCCGACCGACGCCTTCAGCTGCCCCTTGGTGCCTTCGGCGATCACCTTGCCGTGGTCGATGACCGCGATCCGCGAGGCCAGCTGGTCGGCCTCGTCGAGGTACTGCGTGGTGAGCAGGACGGTGGTGCCGTGCCGCACGATCGCGCGCACGATGTCCCAGACCTGGTTGCGGCTGCGGGGATCGAGCCCGGTCGTCGGCTCGTCGAGGAAGAGCACGTCCGGGGTGTTGAGGATGCTCGCGGCGATGTCGATCCGCCGCCGCATCCCGCCGGAGTAGTTCTTCACCTGCCGCCCGGCGGCCTCGGTCAGGCCGAACGCCGCCAGCAGCTCCTCCGCCCGTGCTCGGGCGGCCGGTTTGCGGTGCCCGGTCAACCTTCCGATCAGCACCAGGTTCTCGGTGCCCGTCAAGTCCTCGTCGACCGAGGCGTACTGCCCGGTCAGGCTCACCATGGAGCGGACGGCGTCGGCCTCGCGGACGACGTCCTTGCCGAAGACGCGCGCTTCGCCTCCGTCGGGGCGGAGCAGGGTCGCGAGCATCTTCACCGCGGTGGTCTTGCCGGCGCCGTTCGGCCCGAGGACGCCGTACACGGTGCCGACGGGGACCTTCAGGTCGATCCCGTCGACCGCCCGGTTCTCCCCGAACACCTTGACCAGCCCCGAGGCTTCGATGGCCAGTTCACTCATTTTCCTTTTCCTTTCAACAGCATTCAGCAGACGTAGGGGCGGGTGGCGCGCGCCTCGCGCAGCGCGAGGCCCCACCAGGCGAGTTCGTCGAGCAAGGTGATCGCGGCCTGTCCTTGCCCGTCGGTGTCGAAGGGGGTGCCGTCGCGGGCGAAGGTGCCGTCGAGGAGGTTGAAGGCCACGGTGTCGCGCATGGTCACCGTGTGCAGTTCGGTGAAGATCGTGCGCAGCTGCTCGACGGCGTAGAGACCTTGTGACCGGTAGCCGTAGGAGACGAAACCGACCGGCTTCGCGCGCCACTCGTCGTAGGCGCAGTCGATCGCCTGCTTGAGCGACGCCGGGAAACTGCGGTTGTACTCGGGGGTGACGACGACGAACGCCTCCGCCTCGTCGACCAGCCTCACGAACCGCTTCATGTCGCGCGTCGGCTGCTCGGGCAACCCCGTGGGCAGGTCGAAGTCGACCAGGTCGAGCACTTCGGTGACGAGGTCTTCCCGTTGTTCCGCGCGGCCGGTGAACCACTTGCCGACGGCGTCCCCCACTCGCCCTTCGCGGGTGCTGCCGATGATCATCGCGACCCGCAGCGGACCGGCGTCCATGACCGACCTCCTCTCGCCTCACCCGTTGGGCGCGAGAAAGCCGCCGGGCGTCCGCTAGATCCGATCTAGCGGACGCCCGGCGGCTCAGTGATGACTACTTATCGAGGGGTAAGGCAAAGGGGGCAGGTTGCGAAAGTGGCTTCGCGACGTTGGCGGAGGCGGGGTGCACGGTCGGCCGCCGGGTTTGAGTGGCACAGCCTTGATCAACGGAGGATGGGGGACGTTCTACTTCAGTTGACCTGAGCGGCGGACCGTGATGGGGCTCGTGAGTGGTAAGGGCGGTTCTAACCGTCCTAACCACTCACGAGCGCTACGCGTCCAGTGCGATCGCGATCGCGCCCAGCAGGGACGCGTCCTGGTCGAACTTCGCCGACACCAGTTCCGGCGGGAACGGCACGGCGCGTGCCAGCCGCTCGCGCAGCGCGGGCAGCAGGATGTCGGCGGAGCGCACCAGTCCCCCGCCGACGGCGATGCGCTGCGGGTCGAGCGCGATGGCGAGGTTCGCGACGTGCATCGACAGTTCGTCGAGCGCCGCGTCGACCAGTTCCTTGGCCTGCGCGTTCTCCCTGGCGAGGCCGAACAGTTCGCCCGCGGTCACCGGGCGGCCGAGCAGCACACTCGCCCGGCCGCCCAGCCCACGCCCACCGACGGCCTCCTCCAGCGGCGCCGCTCCGCTGGCGAACCCGTCGGTGTCCTGCGGCGAGAGGAGGTTGTACCCGATCTCTCCCGCAGCGCCGTTCGCGCCGGCCAGCAGCCGGCCGCCGACCAGGACCGCCGCGGCGATCCCGGTCCCCAGCGAGAGGAAGACCGCCGGATCGGTGTCCGCCAGTGCCCCCCATCGCCATTCCGCGAGCGCCGCAGCCTTGGCGTCGGTGCCCACTTCGATCGGTACGCCCTCGAACTCCGCGGCGACGAGTTCGCGCAGCCGCAGCTCCTCCCAGCCCGGCACGTTGGGGGCCAGCAGGATGCGGTCCTCCAGCACGATGCCCGGGCTGACGACGCCGATCGCCGCAAGCCTGTCCGCGGCGCCTTCGTCGGCGAGCAGTTTCCGCGCCGCGGCGAGCGCGCGGCTCACCACCTGTTCGGCGCCCGCTTGCGCGTCGGTGTCGAGCCGCCGGGTGACCAGCAGGCTCCCGGCTCTGTCGGCCAGCCCGATCGCGACCTTCGTGCCGCCGAAATCGATCCCCAGGATCAGTTCTTCCCCCGTCACTTCCCGTTCCCCTCTGCCGCCCCCGCGAACGATTCCTGAATTCCCTTGGGCCCGAACGGCCACACGTGCTCCGCCTTCGCGTAGGCGAGGAACGCCACTACGCCGAGCGCGATCCACCCCACCGAAAGCCCGATCGAGAGCCAGGTGGCGGAGAAGTAGATGTAGACCCAGCCGAGCAACGCGATGATCGTCGGGATCGGATAGAGCCATTGGCGATACGGCCGGCGCAGCTCCGGACGTCGCCGCCGCAGCACGACGATCGCCGCGACCTGCGCGAGCGACTGGACGATCACCAGCACCGTCACCGCCGCGTTGATCACCGCGGTCAGCGTGAACAGCGAGCCGATCGCGGTGATGCCGCCCATCGTCAGCACACCGGCGGTCGGCAGGTTCAGTCTCGGGTGCAGTTTGGCGAACACCGGCAGGAACACCTTGTCACGCGCGGCCTCGAACGGGACCCGCGAGCCGCCGAGCAGGCCGGCGAACACCGAACCGATCGCGGCGATCACGATGAACACGGTGATGACCTTGGCCGGGCCCGTACCCCAGGCCTGTTCCAGCACGGTGGAGGCGACCGAAGTGGCTTTCTTCAGTTCCTCCAGCGGGATCGAGCCGAGCACGCCGAGCTGAAGCAGGAAATACAGGCTCATGATGCCGAGGATCGAGAGGATGATCGACCGAGGCAGTGTCCGGCCCGGGTCCCGCACCTCGCCGCCGAGGTAGGCGCTGGTGTTGTAGCCGAGGTAGTCGTAGATGGCGATGATCAGGCCCGCGCCGAGCCCTGCCCAGAACGCGCCGCCGCCGAACGAGAACGCGCCCGGCGTGAAGGCGAACGCTTGCGCGCCGTCGAAATGAGTGAAGGCCGCGACGATCACCGAGAGCGCGGCGAACAGCATGATGCCGAACAGGACGGTGGTCAGCTTCCCGATCTCGCCGATCCTGCGGAACAACGCCAGCACGATCAAGGCGATGACACCGAGGCCGATGACCTTGCCGAGCGTCGTCGTCCCGCCGTCGTCGGCGACCCCGGGGACCAGGTAGCCGAGGTACTGGACCAGGCCGATGATGCCGGTGGACATGATCAGCGGGATGAACAGCACCGCGCTCCAGGCGAACAGGAACGGCATGAGCCTGCCGGTACGGAAGCCGAACGCCTCGCGAAGGTAGACGTAGGTACCGCCGGCACCGGGGAGCGCGGCGCCGAGTTCGGCCCAGATCAGGCCGTCGGCCAGTGCGATGACCGCGCCGATGAGCCAGCCGAACATGGCCTGCGGGCCGCCCAGGGTCACCACCATCGCCGGGATGGTGACGAACGGGCCGATGCCGCACATCTGGGTCATGTTGATGGCGGTCGCCTGGAGCGGTCCGATCTTCCGCTCGAGCCCCGGCCGCGGGGATGAACTCAAAACGCGCCTCCCTGTTAGTTAGTAAAGTTTCTTAACATAATTTCCGGCGTGTCGGAAGGCCGGTCCGCAAAGTTGTCGCGCGCCGGTCCACCCGGAATTGCCCGAAAGGGCGGAATCCCCGGGAATACGCCGCCCGGACGTATCAGGGAACCGTCGTTCCGCTCCTTGTCCGGGAGGGACGTCTTCCCCAGGGACGGTGAGGTCCATGAAACGGCTGTTCAGCGCGGCGATGGCAATCGCCGCACTCGGGTTCGCGGCGGCCTGCGGCGGAGGGTCCACTCCCCGCGACACGGCTCCTGCCGATCTGACCACCGACAGCGGAGCGACGACGACGGAGACGGCCCCGACCGCGTCTTCCGAATCGGCCTCGCCCAGCGAGTCCGCACCGGGGACGACGAGCGGCCACCCCGGGGAATCCCGGCCGCCCGTCATCCCCGGAAGCCCCATCAGGTACAACAGCGACCTTCTCAACGCCGAACCCGCCACCGCCAAGAACGCGATCGAGCAGAATCTCGCGGACCTCTGCCTGAGTCCCCGTCGGTGCGGCGTTTCGGTCGTGATCGCGGGCAAGGGCGACTGCATCCGCGCTATCGGCCCGAATCCGGTCTACCCCGGCAAGACGATCACGATCCAGACCAGGGCGTGCGAAACCGAGACCACGGGGGAGAGCTCGGCGCCCCCGAAGCCGGAAAGCGCGAAGCCGAGCGAAACCACGAGCGGATGACCACCCGGCGGCCACTCCGTCGGGGGCTCCGCGCCCCCGCGCCCCCGGAGCCCGAACCCCCGGCGAGCCCGTCGCACGCGCTCAGGCTGGTCGGCACCACACTGGCCAACACGACCCTGCTCACCGCGTTGCTCTACTTCTTCGGGCTGGTCGAGACGCAGACGTACTTCATCTACTTCCGCGTGCACTACACGCTGCTCGCCCAAACGCCGGACGAGATCTTCGGGCGGGGCGTCGACGGTGTGCTCCTGCCTCTGACCGGTGCGGCGGGTGCGGTTCTGCTCTTCCTGGTGCTGACCCGGTTCCTGAAGATCCGTCTCGGCGAGGCCTCCTGGACCCGCCTGCTGCGGATCTGCTCGCCCGTCGCCGCCGTTCTCGGCCTCGGGCTCCTGGTCTCGGCGACCGCCATCGCACTCGACCCGGAACCCTTTCGCGACTACCCGGGCCTACCCGGGCTCGGCTTCGCGATCGGCGTCCTGATGGTGCTCTTCTCCTGGCGCCACTGGACCTCGCGCGGGACGGGGAGCACGCGGTCGAGCGTGACGGAGCTGGTGACCGGCTATGCCCTGGTGAGCATCGGCCTCTTCTGGGCAGTCGGCGACTACTCGGCAGCTCTCGGCACGAGCCGCGCCTTCGAGGCCGCCGGGGTGATCCCGACGAGACCGGCCGCGACCTTGTACAGCGCGGAAAGCCTCAACCTCACCGCGAACGGTGTCGTGCAGGTGAAATGCGCCGACCCCGAATCGGCCTACAAGTACCGGTACACCGGGCTGAAGCTCCTGCTCCAGTCCGGTGGCCAGTACGTCTTCCTCCCGGCGAACTGGCGGGCCCCGACCGGCGTCGCGTTCGTGATCCCGAAGACCGACAAGCTGCGCCTCGAATTCGGCCCGCCCCGGTCGGTGCCGCCACCGGGGTGCTGACGGGCGTCAAATCAGGTGGCGCGCCAGCCACTCGGTGACCGCGTCGTCGACCACTTTCGCGATCGGCAGCTGCGGAGCGGGTTCGATGCCCGGGTCTTCGGCCAGCGGATGGGCGAGACCGGGCACCCTGGTCAGGCGGACGTCGTCCGGACGGGCGTACCGCTCGCGCAGCGTGGCGACCAGATCGTCGGCGTCGGCTCGCAGGGACGGATAGTCGTCCTCGCCGCTGACGAGTAACAACGGGACTTGCTTTTCCCGCTCCGACATTTCACCCGATCGTGCGACGAAGTCGAGCTGATCCGCAGCCTGCTCCGACTCGTCGTTCCACGGATACGGCTGCTCCAGCAGGCCTTCCACCAGGCCGACCACCGAACGCGCCCGTACGGCGGGGTTGATCAGAGCCGCGGCGCGGACCGGGATCTCCCGCGTGGCCAGGATCGTCAGCGCCACCGCACCGCCCAGCGACCCGCCGACGACCGCCGTCCGGGAAGTGTCGAAGCCGAAGCGTTCGCGCAGTTCGGCCAGCGCGGCGGGGAACTCCAGTGCCGCCTGGCGGACGAACGGGTCGACGTAGGCGAGCATCGCGTCACGCCGGGCCCGTTCGATCACGGCGTCCATGGCGCCGTCGACCATTCTCGCGCCGCACAACGGCATTCCGAGATACACCCGCCACGCCGGCACTCCCGCCAGCGGCAACGCGGCCGCGAACGCGGCGTCCGAGCGGGGCGAATCGATCATGTGCCAGGCGACGACCACCGGCGCCAGGCCGCTGACCTCGGCCGATGGCGGCAATACGGTGAACGGCACCCCCGCGGCCGTGCCTGTGACGGGTTCTCCCACCGTTGTCCTTCCTCGCGTGCTGTCGATCTCCACGATATCCAGGACGCGGCGGAGACGGACCTCGTTCCACCACAAGCGAAACAGTATGCCCGCGACATCACCCCGACGCGCCGCGGAGGTGGTTGCGGGCGGCCGGCGGGGGCCGAATAGTGTTGCGGCCCGGCCCTTTGGAGGTGAACCGCCCGTGCCCGATGTCGACTACTACGAGGTGCTCGGCGTGGGCAAGGCCGCCTCGGTCAACGAGATCAAGACCGCGTACCGGAGGCTGGCGAAGTCGCATCACCCGGACACCGGGGGGTCCGCGCTCACGTTCCAACTGGTCCGCGAGGCTTACGACACGCTCAGCGATCCGATGCGGCGCGCGGGCTACGACGCGGGCGGGCGCTCGGTGCGCGCCCCGATCCGCCCGCGGCCGCGGCGGCGCTTCGGCGACGAACCGGGCTATGAGCCCGAGCCGGTCGTGATCGATCCGGAAGACCTCGAATGGTGGGAGTTCGCCGCACAGGACGGGCGCGTGCGCCACGGACGGCGGCGCGGCCCCGGGCACACCCCCGTGGTGGCGGCGGTCGGCGGGATGGTGCTGGTCCTGCTGCCGGTGCTGACCGGCGTCGGATTCTCCGCCCCCACTCTGATCGTCTGGCTGATCCTGACCGCCGGAACCGCCCTCCTCGTGCAACGGCTCGCGCGCGGTTACCTCGCCGCTTCCCGCGCCAAGAACCGGTTCGCCGCCGAATTCGGCGGGGAACGCGTGTTCGGCACCCCCGGCGTCGAGACCGACGAACTCGCCGAACGGCTCACCGCCGACCTGCTCGAGCGCTACCTGACCCGGCTGCCCGGCGCGCGGATCTTCCACGGCCTCTCGTGGCCGGACTCGGTGTTCGCCGACGTCGACCACGCCGTGTTGTGCGGAAAGCGGCTCGTGCTCATCGAATCGAAGCTGTGGCTGCCGGGGCACTACGAAACCGGGGACGACGACCGTCTGCTGCGCAACGGCCGAGCCTTCCGCGGCGGCGGGAGCAGACTGGCCGAAAGCCTCGCCGAGTACCGGCGGGTCCTGCCGGGGGTCACGTTGCGTGGGGCGATGATCGTGTACCCGAGCCGGACCGGCGAGATCACCACGGATCACGAAGACCCCTCCCCCGCGCCGCCGATGACGCCGGAACAGTTCCTGCACGAGATCGGCGGATGGCTGGCGGCGGAGCCGTCCACTGTGGACTCGGCGACGATGCGGCTGGTGCGGGACCGAGTCGTCGGCACCGGCTGAAGGGGACTTTCCCCTCGTCTCACGCGACGAAGGGCCCTTTCCCCGCATCGCATGCGGGGAAAGGGCCCTTCAGCACAAGCACTACCGGACCGAGCGCTCCTTCGAAGCACGCGCGGAACGGGTGCAGACCTCACCGACGTCGACCGTCTGGCCGCGGTCGATGTAGACGTCCGCCAGCCCGACGAGTTTGCCCTTCGGCGACGTACAGGTCAGCTGGTACGCCTCCTTCGGGCCGTAGGTCGGCGGGATCGGCGACTGGAACGACACACCGCCGGTCCAGTCGTCCACAGTGGACGGATTCGCCTGCGCGTAGTTGACCAGCACGGCCCTGTAGTCCCCGGCGGGCGGGTCGTACAGGATCGCGTGCTCCTCCGTGGTCCCGCCGTTCGCCGACGACGAGACCATGTTGCCCGCGGCGTCGAAGACGTACAGATCCCAGTCGGTGTCCTGACTGGCCCATTTGACGTCGACGCTGAACTTCCCGTTGTCCACCTTGGGGAGCCCGTCGACGTGGAACGTGAAGCTTTCCGAAGCCGGGTCGGTCGGGTAGTTGGTGTTGATCGCCGGCACCCCGGCCGGGTTGGCGACCTGGATCGGCGGCTGCGCCGGGCCCTGCGGTTCGCGGCCGTAACGGCCCGCGACGTAAGGACGGGTCGACGGGTTGATCGACCACGCGAACCGGCCGCCGGTCGAGGACAGCGACGAGTTCAGGTCGTCGGTCACGTAGATCGGCGGCTTCGTCGAGCCGTCCGGCTGCACCACCGGAGAGGTCGGCGTCTGGAAGGTCTTGTGCAGCTTCAGCTGGTAACCCTTCGGCGCCGTGCCGATCAGCGTCGAGTGTGCCGCCGGGTCGGCGGCGTTGGCCAGCATGTCGATGAAGGCCGCACGGTTACCACCCTTGCCGGCACCGGCCGCGGGGGCGACGCCGGTGTACTCGGCGACGACACCTGTCTGGAACGGCGGGTGGAACTCGGTGTTCCCGATCTCGAAGGTGAAACCCCAGCCACCGGTGGCCCAGTACGACCAGTCCTCGGTCGAGCCGGTCGTGTCGTAGAGCGCCCACGACGGCTCGCTGGTGTATCCGTTGCGGGAGGCCATCTTGTCGCCGAGCGCCTTGTACGCCGGCTCGTCGAGCGGCGGACGGACGGCGGCGACACCCGGGACACGCAGCACCAGATTCGAGAAGGTGTGCAGCGTGATCAGGTTGGTCACCTGGCGGTTGGACACGATCGAGCGGATGTTCTGCGTCTCGGGCTCCGAGAACGGGCCCGCCCCGCGGAAGGTGTCGCTGCGCCACAGGGTCGACGCGCCGGCGCCGCCCCAGAAACCCGCGTAGTTGCGGTTCGGGTCGGTACCGCGTTCACGGCCGCCGGGATTGGCCTTGCAGACGCCGGTCGCGAACTCCTTGGGCGAGTCGTTGACGTTGCAGTTCTTGCGCTTCATCTCGTAGTCGAAGCGCGAGAAGTCGCCCTTGGGCTCGGCCTCACGGGAGATTTCGAAGCCGTCGGGGTTGACGATCGGCACGATGATGTTCCGGGTCTTGCCGACCAGGCCGCGGACCTCGGCGTTGTTGCCGGTGTAGCCCTTGACCAGTTCGTGGGCCCATTCCATGGCGTGCTCGCCCGCCGGCCACTCCCGGGCGTGGTGCACGCCCATGGTGAAGTTGACGGGTTTGCCGTCGGCGATGTTCTTGACGTCGGTCGCGATCTCGAGCCCGACGACGTCACGGCCTTCCCAGGTCGGCTGCGGCAGCGTGAACGCCGTGACGAGCCTCGGGTTCTTGCGGGCCAGTTCCTTGACCTCGAACTGGTAGTCGTAGAGGTGCCGGTAGCTCGTGCGCCCGGACGGCAGGGTGGAGCCCGGCGTCTTCGCGGCGTACTCGCGGTCGGTCTTGGCGTTCTGGATCGACCGCGCCGAAAGGTCGGGGTCGATCACCTTCGCTTTGAAACCGTTGTCCGCCAGCGTCTTGCGGTCGGCGTCAGTGGCGAGGACGACCTCGACGCCGGTGGCGTCCGCCTTCTCCGTGACGTCCAGCCCGAGCCGGAGGAGCTTGTCCTTGTCCTGCTTGGCCGGGGTCTCGACCCGGACCAGTTCGGCGCGCTGCGGCGCGAGGGCGGCGCCGGTCGGCGTTCCCTGCGGCGTGAGCGCGAGGAAGTCGACCCCCAGCACCGCGTCGCGCGTCTGCCCGTCGTACCGGCAGGCCTGCACGACCAGCTTCTGATCCTTCTTCACGAAGCCTTCGGCGAGCTCGTGGCTGCGCAACGCGGCGGACGCGGCGACCACGGCGCCGGTGGCCTCGTCGAAGACCGCGAGGTCCCAGTCGCCCTCACCGCCGCCACGGGGCGCGATCCGTGCCTGCAGCAGACCGTCTACTGTGGACGTGAACTCGCGCCGGTCGGTGCCGGACGTGCCCGGCTTCTGCAACGCGGCGAAACAGGAACGCGGTACGGCCTGGTTGGCTCGCACCACGTTGTCCGCGGCCCCCGCCGTCGTGGCCGACGGAAGTGCCACGAAGGTGCCGGCGAGCACCAGGGTCGCCGCCGTCCATCCCGCTCTTCGCCGGTTTGGTGAATACCCCACAGACTGACCTCCTTGGACAGTCCGGTGACCGGGTGAGGTCACCGGTAGCGAGACCCTAGACCCGAGACCCCGTCCGAGGGACCCGCCACAAGTCGCCTACACCCCTTTCGGCCCAACGATCTCACCGACCGTGCCGGAACGATCACCACCACGTACTCCAGGGAATGGGATCTTCCTGTCGATTCCGACAGGAAGGCCTAAGAAAACCTTCAGGTTGGGTGGTTACCTTTCAACCATGACGACGCCCCAGGTCACCGCCAGGTCACCGCTGGTACCGCTGGCCGCCGTGGTCTCGGTCGCCGGCGGAGCGCTGCTGATCCTGCTGTTGCAGGTCCTCCCCGGCACCAGCGACATCAGCCCGGTCCGCCGCACCATCAGCGAGTACGCGCTCAGCGAGAACAAGTGGATCTTCGACGTCGCTGTCCTCCTGGTCGCGTTCGGCTCGGCGATCGGCTTCGGCGCGCTGATCCGCCGCAAGCACCTCCCCGTACTGTCCGCGGCATCGGTCTTCTGCGCGCTCTGGACGGTGAGCCTGGTGGTGATCGTGGCGTTCCCCAAGAACAACTGGGCGATCGGCCCGAGCACCGGCGGGACGGTGCACCGGATCGCGAGCGTCGTGGCCTTCGTCTGCCTGCCGCTGGCCGTGTGGTTCGCGGCGAAAGCCGTGTTCCCCTCCTCCCCCGCCCGGCGCGCGGTGACGCGAGTGCTGGCGGTGGCGGCACTGGCGTGGTTCGGCGTGATCCTCGGGGCGATCGTGGTCTCGATGAACGGTGGCGAGCCCTGGTGGCGGGCGATCCCCCTCGGACTGGTCGAGCGCGCGATGGCGCTGACCGGGCTGCTCGCGCTGGCGTCGCTGCTCATCCCGTCGCGGGCGATCATTCCGGTCACGGAAGAGGCCGAAGCGCTGCAGGTCGCGTCCTGACCGCCGAACTCCTAGCCCACGTCGCCCGTCGCTGGGGCGAACCCTCCGACGGACACGAGGCCTGCTACGCAAGGAGCCGTGCGGACACGTTCTTCATCGCCGCGCCGCGCGAGGAATTCCTGCGACGCGTCCCGGCAGGGGAATGGCGGCACCGCCCGCTTGCCCGGCATATCGTCGCGCGGGCGGCAGACCGGGCGTGAGCCCGGCATCGTCCTCGTCCGCGTTTTTGCGCAACCGCGCGGTGCAGACCGAAAGGTGCACCACGTTGGCACGCTTGTGGTGGCGGTACACATGGACGTCGGTGGCGAAGCACGCGGCGGCCAGCAGCGCCCGCCGTTCCTCGATGCGCTCGTAGCCGACCCCCGCCGGGCAGAACACGGTGACCTCGATCTCGTCACCTCGCGGCTTGGTCCACAGGATCACCGGCAGCTTGCCGTCGAGGGTGCACACCCGGGCACGGGCGAACCCGGTCCGCAACCGGTGCTGCACGACGACCGAGCGGAGCCTGTCGCGGAGGAATCGCCGCGTCGAGCGCCGGTAGAACAGCCAGTTCGTGACACCGAACAGCACGACCGCGCCCCAGATCGGGCCGACCGCCTGGAAAAGGGAGAACAGCGCATACGGGAGGAGGAGAAGCGCGCCGATCTCGTACCGCCAGTGATAGAGGGCGGCGACCGGGTTGGGCCTCCTGACCACCGTGATCTCCCTGGCCAGCTCGGCGATCTCCTGAGGTTCCTGCCAACGGCTCATGACCTTCCTCCTGTCCGTCCGGCGGTCTGCTCGGCGGCCACGGCCGCCGCGGGAATGGAGCGGACGACACCGGCACCGGCGCAGTCCGGGCAAACGGCGTCCTCGTAGGGCCACCACCCCGTGCCCCCGCACGGTTCGCACGCGTGCACGGTGTCCCAGCGGGGATCGCGGTAGACACGGCGCCTGCTGTTCGGCACCCGGGTCACCTGCCAGCCGCGAGCAGCCGCCCTGGCGTCCTCGTCGGTCGCGAGGAGCCATTCGTGAAAGCGTTCGAGAAGTCGATCGAACCAAGATCGGGGCGCTGCCGTGTGGTTCTCTTGGTTGTACATGAGGTTCACCCCCGATACTGCGAAGCGCGGACTCGGGTCGGCACACACGACGCCTACTCCGGCATTCGTGTGGCCCGCAGACGACTCCGACCAGGTCGGATGCGCAGCGTCACGTTCAGATGGCTGACAGCATCCGCTCTCCGGTCGAGCCCGGGCCGGGCCGGTCCTGCCCGCCGGAGGGGTCTCGCACCCAGGACCAGGCAGAACAGGGTTCGACACGGCTACTCGCACGTTGTGACACGACGTTGGCCGACGCGGCAGCGCGGTCCCATTCGCTTGCTGTACCCTCGCCGTTGTGTGCACGTTCAGTCACCGCCCTAGTTTGCCTACTAGAGGTAGGTAAGCCTGTGTCTAGTGCCTACATGAAGCCTACATCGGCCGGGCGGCAGCCGGTAAGCCCCGATGCGGAAACCGTTACCGCGTCGGGTGTCGGACGTGAGCTGCGGCGGCTGCGCAAGGCCGCGGGCGAAACGCAGGCGGAGACCGCCCGGATCATCGGGGTGACCAGGGCGAACCTGACCCAGTGGGAGACCGGCAAATATCTGCCGTCGGCACACAACGCCCGCCAGCTCGACGACCACTTCCGCGCCGCGAACGCGCTGTTCACACTGGTGGAGAGGGCCCGTTCACCCCAGGAACGCACCCCGCCGGTCCTCGGCGACGCAGCCGTCGTCGACACTTCACGGTCGCTGCTGCAGGTCTTCCACACCGTCGGGGCCAGACTCGCCGAGCACTTGATCCGCGACGAGAACGGAAAACCGCTGGGCTGGCGGCACAACCTGCAGAAGAGCACCGGGCCGAAGGCGCTCAGCACCGCGTATGGGATCAACACCATGCTGGTGGTAGGCAGTCCCTACATCGACCTACATACGCTCGCCGAAGATCTCTACCGGCTGCAGTCGGAGCACGGCTGGCGGGGCCGCGCGGGTGGCAAGCGGCCGGAGACCACCGCGTCGGTGGTGGACGCCCTTTTCCGCACCAGCACCATGTCCGCCGACGAAGGGCTGGACCGGCTCGAAGGGTCGCTCGACCCGTACAGCAGGACCCGCCCGTACCTGTTGTCCGCCGTGTTGCACACGGCGGTCCGGCTGCGGCCGGACGCCCCGCTGACCGACCGGCTGATCGACGCCCTCCTGGCGGCCCGGCTCGACTTCGACGGCTCGCACCTGTGGCCGGAGAAGAACGAGGCCGGGCTCGTCGCCCCGGAGGCTTCGGTGGTGCACACCGCGCGGTCGGTCGTCGCCCTGCGGGACGTCCTGCGCAGCCGTGAAGATCGCAACGACGTCCGTGAGGCGGCCGACGAAGCCACACAATGGCTCATCGACCGGTCGCATTCGGACGATGGCGTGGCCGAGGATCTCGAAAGGCCTCGCCCCGACGGGGAAGGAACGACCCGGATCATCATCCGGCACTTCACCGCAGCCTGGGTCGTCCAAGCACTCGCCACCGCCCCCTTCCTGCCACTCCCCCGGCTCAACCGGGCGCTCGGAACCCTTTGGGAGCGCTACGACGCCGATCAGGGACTGTGGGCCTGGGGAAGCGGCGACCTACCCATCTGGCAGACATTGGACGCCGTCACCGCGCTCCGCGCGGCCGCACTCGCCGCCGCGGCGCCTCCGCTCAGCCCTCCAGGAACTCCAGGTACGACCGGATGATGATCGACACCCCGCCATCGCCCCTCACCGTCACTCCAGCAGGCACGCACGCGTTCCTCCGTGACGTCACCCGCACCCGCCCCGGCCACGGAAACGCGGACCTGCCCTGGTTGCGCACGGTCGCGCACCGGGTCCAGGAAACCCCCGGCACTTTCCTTTCGTGGCTCGAAGACATCCTCGGCGACGAAGAAGCCGTCCGCTCCGCGGCGAAGCGTTCCTACTGGCATCCCAACGGATTCGCCAAAATGGTGCTCCACGCCTCGGCCGATCTCCGGATCCGGCTCCACGTCTGGCCGGAATCCTCGGAACCGTCCCGCGGCGAATCCAATCCGCACAGCCATCGATGGGAATTCGCCTCGACCATCGTCGCCGGCGAAGGCCTGCACATGGTCGAGTTCCGCGAAACGACGGAAGGCGGAAAGCCGTACGACCGGTACCGCTACGGCGCCGATCCGGCGAATCCGGCCGCGTTGCTCGCGGACGGCCAAGCCCGGCTCGCGGTGGAGAAGACCCCGCACGTCCGGCTCGGCGAGGTCTACTCGTGCGACACCGGCATCGTGCACACCGTCCGGCCCATCGAAGCGGGATTGACCGCGACGGTGGTGATCCAGGGTCCGCATCGCACCAGCACCACGGTCGTCTACTGCGAGCCCGGCCAGACCGATGATCAGCCCAACGGCGAACTGACCGAGACCGATTTCCGCGTCCTGGTCGGCGCCGTCGCGAACGCGGTGGCGTCATGTCGCTGACCTGGCCCGCACTACGCCGCGGCATCCTGACCGACAGGGCCATCAAACGTGCGCACCGCAACGGGGAACTCACGATCACCCCGTTCGAGGCCGGCCTCGTCCGCCCCGCCGCGATCAGCCTGCGGCTCGGGCACGAAGCGTTCGCGCTGGAGTCGACCGGGACCGTCGACATCGCCGACCGGAGCACGTATCCGGAACTCCGGCCGAAGGAACTCGACGCCGAAGGAAGGCTCTGCGTCGAACCCGGCGAAGTCGTTCTCGCGCCGACGCTGGAGAAGATCGGGCTTTCGGAGAAGCTCGCCGGGCTCGTCGACGGCACGAGCGACTACGCGCGGCTCGGCATCGGCGTCGTCCTGTGCGGTCAGGTCAGCCCCGGCTTCGGCAACGAGACAGGCGCCGTGCTGACCCTGGAGATCGTGAACCACCTGCGGCATCCGGTGCTCCTGCACCCCGGAACGCGGATCTGCAACCTGATGCTGTTCGCCTCCACGGGCAGTGACCAGCCCTACGGCACGCTGCCGTACAACTACTCCAGCGACCACAACGTGGCCCCGTCCCGATTGGCGGATCATGTCGGGCGTAACTGAAATCTCGCCCGTCGGCGACGACGTCCGCCTCGGCGACCTCGGCGAGCACGCGATCCTGGAGCACATCCTCCGGCCGCGCTACGGCGGTGTCCGCGGGTTCGGTGACGACTGCGCCGTCCTCGACACCACGGAAGGGCTTCGCGGCGAACTGGTCGCCACCACCGACAGCTGCCCCACGCCGCTGGTCACCATCCTGGGTGAAACGGATCCGTACCACGCCGGGTGGCTGCTGGCGACGATCAACCTGTCCGATCTGGCTGCGGCCGGCGCCACCCCGCTCGGCCTGGTCGTCAACTACACCCTGCCGAAGACGACCACGGCGGGCGAGTTCCGGCGGCTTCTCGACGGCGTGGACGACTGCACGGAGATCCACGGGACCAAGGTCGTCGGCGGCGATCTCCGGGACGGCCCGGTCCGGCAGCTCACCGCGACCGCTATCGGCCGCTGCGTGCCCGGCGGAAGGCTCGGGCGCGCGAACGCCGAAGCCGGCGACCGCCTGCTGTTGGTCGGTTCACCCGGCTATCTCTGGGCGTACGCGTTGCTCGTCGAAGAGCAGGCACGGCTCCCCGAGCCTCTCGTCGCGGACATCCGCGAGCGCGCCTGCCGTCCGATGGCACAGGTGGTGGCGGGGAGGACACTCGCCACGGCCGGGCTGGCGCGCGCCGCGATGGACGTCTCCGACGGTCTCTTCCCGACCGTGCGGACGCTCTGCGGCGCCAACGGCCTCGGCGCGCGGATCACGAAGGACATCCGGCTGGACGACGCGCCCGCCGACGTCTGCGCGCAGTCGGGACTCGGCCGGTTCGAGCTCGCGCAGGCTTGGGGCGACTGGACGCTCGTGGTCGCCGTGCGGCCACAGGATGTCGAACTCGCCAAGAAGACCCTCGCCGGCGAAGGCATCGCAGCACAGGAGATCGGTTCCCTCGTTCCCCGTGAGGAAGGCATCTCACTGGACGGTGAACCTTGGGAAGGGATCGCGCAGGAGCGGTTCTCCCCCAGTTCGTGGCATGGCGGCGAGCTGCCGAGGCTGATCACCGAGGTACTGGGCAAGCGGGCGGGTTGACCCCGGCGGGCGCGGAATGACCGATTTCGCGCCCGCATTCACCAAAGGGCGTCTGAAAGAACCTTGACGGTGCCGGTACCGATGCCGTTCGGTGAACTAAAAGGTCACCAGAGCCTCGAAAACACGTCCGCGCACGACCGGCACCGGTTGTCACGCTTGGCCACGAACCGCCTTCGGGAACACCCGTTCAGCCCAGAGGCTTCAATCCATTGCGGATACGGGGATACTAAGAGGTAAGGGCAAACGTGGCATGCCCTGGCGGCGAGCCTCGTGAGCGGTAAGGACGGTTCTAACCGTCCTTACCACTCACGAGCCCACCACGGTCCGCTGCTCAGGTCGCTTGAAGTACGTGAAGGCCCCCTTCATTGCGCCTAGCGCAATGAAGGGGCATTCACGTACAAAGAGGCTTTCGCAACCTGCCGCCTTTGCCTTACCCCTCAATAGAAACCGAATCGCCACTCACGACCACATCGGCCCGCTGAGGTCTGACGGGAAAACGATGTCGCGAAAGCCACTTTCGGGACATCTGATGTCCCGAAAGTGGCTTTCGCGACAGCCGAAGTCGGCACGTGCGCGAACCCAACGCGCTATCGCAGGCGATAAGCGTTGACGATCGTCTGTGTCACCGAATTCCCGTCGGAGTCCATCGCGGACAACCGCAAGTCGACGAAACGCGGGGAGCCGAAAGGCGCTGCCACGACCAAGGCCTGCCGCCGCTCACCGGTCGATCGCGCGCTGTCGTCGTATCCGTCGGCGAGCAACCGGTCGATCCGGAACTCCCGGCCCCGGCCGCACGGCGAGGGCGGGCACGTCGCCCGGTCGCTCCTGCACGGTGATCAGGTCTCCGATGAGGAGCGTGAGGGTGCGCGCGGGCCGGGCACCGCGCTCTCCTTCGGCGGCTGTCCGGGTGCGGCCGGCGCGGACTGCGCGCCGGTCACTCCGAGCACGGCCACGCCGAGGCTTTCGGACGGGCGGGCGTGACGCAGGGATCGGGACGATCAGGTCGTGCGAAGTATTCGTTCGGGCATCGCACGACGGGTGATTACGGTCACACTCGCCCGCTTTCGCGCGGGTGCGTTCACCGAAAGCGGGACACGTCCCCGGTTTGCCCTACAAAGCAACCGCTTAGTACGGCAGACTCGACGTCACTTCCACTCGACGACGAGGAGTCACCCGTGACCGAACACCCCTCCCGTGTAGCGATCGTCACCGGCGCCGGCCGCGGCATCGGGGCGGCCGTGGCCAAGCGGCTCGCTTCCGACGGGTTCGCCGTCGGCCTGCTGGACCTCGACGAGGCGGGCGTCAAGCAGGGGGCCGAGGCGATCGTCGCCGAGGGCGGCAAGGCCGTCGGCGTCGCACTGGACGTCAACGACGCCGCGCAGGTCGAAGCCGCGGTGACCCGGGTGGCCGAGGAACTCGGCGCGCCGACCGTGCTGATCAACAACGCCGGCATCACCCGCGACAACCTGCTGTTCAAGATGACCGAACAGGACTGGGACTCGGTGCTGGGCGTGCACCTGAAGGGCTCGTTCCTGATGACCCGCGAGGTGCAGAAGTACCAGACGCAGGAGAAGTGGGGCCGCATCGTCAACCTGTCCAGCACCTCGGCGCTGGGCAACCGCGGCCAGGTCAACTACTCCGCCGCCAAGGCGGGCATGCAGGGTTTCACCAAGACCCTCGCGATCGAGCTGGGCAAGTTCAACGTCACCGCGAACGCCATCGCCCCCGGCTTCATCGCCACCGACATGACCGCGGCGACCGCCGAGCGGATCGGCATGTCGTTCGAGGACTTCAAGGCGGCCGCCGCGTCGCAGATCCCGGTGCAGCGCGTCGGCACCCCCGAAGACATCGCCAACCTCGCGTCGTTCCTCGTGAGCGACGGCGCCGGCTTCATCTCCGGCCAGGTCATCTACGTCGCCGGCGGACCGAAGGACTGAGCCATGCGCGAATTCGCCTCCCTGCAGGAGTTCGAGAACGCCGTCGGCGAGCACTTCGGCCACAGCGATTGGCTCACGCTCACCCAGGAGCGGGTGAACCTCTTCGCCGACGCCACCGACGATCACCAGTGGATCCACGTCGACGTCGAGAAGGCCACCGAAGGCCCGTTCGGGGCGCCGATCGCCCACGGTTTCCTGACGCTGTCGCTCATTTCGGGCTTCGTCGGGAAGCTCTACCGGGTCAACGGGCTCAAGATGGGCATCAACTACGGGTTGAACAAGGTCCGGTTCCCTCAGCCGGTCAAGGTGGGCGCGAAGATCCGGGCGGGCGCCGAACTGGTCGAGGTCACCGACATCGCCGGTGGCAAGCAGGCCGTCGTCCGGTGGACGATCGAGATCGACGGCGAACCCAAACCGGCTTGCGTCGCGGAGATGGTCGTCCGGCTGATCGCCTGACAAGGTGACCTCCGGCACCTCGCCGGACCACCCCTACCTGACATACCGACTGGTCGGTACTGTAACCGGAAAGCGAGACGCTGGAGGCACCATGAACCAGACCGACCTGCCGGGCCTGGACCTGGCCAGGCTCAAGGCCCACCTGGACGAGCACCGGCCGGGGCTCGTCCAGGACGACCTGAGCGGCGAGGTCGTGGAAGGGGGCCGGTCCAACCTCACCTACATCGTGGGCGACGGCCGGTCCCGCTGGGTGGTCCGCCGCCCGCCGCTGGGCCACGTTCTGCCGACCGCGCACGACATGGGCCGCGAGTTCCGGGTGATCTCCGGTCTGCACGGCACGGCCGTTCCGGTACCGGAAACCGTGCTGCTGTGCGAAGACACCGACGTCATCGGCTCGCGGTTCTACGTGATGGAGTTCGTGGAGGGCACGCCCTTCCGCTCGGACACCGAACTGACCGCGCTCGGCCCCGCCCGGACCAAGGCGATCGCGGACGAACTGGTCGACACCCTGGTCGAGTTGCACGCCGTCGATCCGGACTCGGTGGGGCTGGGCGATTTCGGCCGTCCGGAGGGCTTCCTCGAACGCCAGTTGCGGCGCTGGAAGAAACAGCTCGACGGCAACCGCAGCCGCGACCTCCCCGGCGTCGACGAACTGCACGACCGGCTCGCCGCGTCGATACCCGAATCGGGTAAGCCGTCGATCGTCCACGGCGACTACCGGCTGGACAACGTGCTGGTGAACTCGGACGACCGGATCACCGCGGTACTGGACTGGGAGATGTCCACCCTCGGCGACCCGCTGACCGACCTCGCCCTGCTGGTGGCCTACGCCGAACGTGACAAGGTCTCATTGCGGTTCGTGTCCAACGCCAGTTCGGCGCCGGGCTACCCGCGCAACGACGAGGTCATCGCGCGCTACGCCGAACGTTCGGGCCGCGACGTCTCACGGCTCAACTGGTACGTGAGCTTCGCGTTCTTCAAGCTCGCGGTGATCCTGGAAGGCATCCACCTCCGCTATAGCAAGGGACAGACCGTCGGCGCCGGATTCGACGGCATCGGCTCGGGCGTCGTCCCGTTGATCGCGCACGGCAATGAGACTCTCAAGGAAGAGGGATAGCAAGATGGACTTCGCCTTCGACGCGAAAACCGAGGAGCTGCGAGGAAAACTCCTCGAGTTCATGGATTCGCACATCTACCCGGCCGAGGCCGTCTTCGAGCAGCAGCTGGCCGAGCGCGACAGCGAGTGGTCGCAGCCGCCGATCGTCGAAGAACTGAAGGCCGAGGCCCGCAAGCGCGGGCTGTGGAACTTCTTCCTCCCCGGTGACCACGGCGCGGGGCTGACGAACCTGCAGTACGCGCCGCTGGCCGAGATCACCGGCCGCAGTCTCCGGCTCGCGCCGACCGCGCTGAACTGCGCGGCGCCGGACACCGGGAACATGGAAGTCCTCACCATGTTCGGCACCGAGCAGCAGAAGAAGCAGTGGCTTCAGCCGTTGCTGGACGGCGAGATCCGGTCCGCGTTCGCGATGACCGAGCCCGACGTCGCCTCCTCCGACGCGCGCAACATCGCCACCAGCATCCGGCGGGACGGCGACGAGTACGTCGTCAACGGGCGCAAGTGGTACATCTCCGGCGCGATGAACCCGAACTGCAAGATCTTCATCGTGATGGGCAAGACCGATCCGGACGGTCCGCCGCACAAGCAGCAGAGCATGATCCTGGTCCCCCGCGACACCCCCGGCATGACCGTGAAACGCGGTATGCACGTGTTCGGCTACACCGACGGGGACCACGGCGGCCACGCCGAAGTGCTCTTCGAGGACGTCCGCGTGCCGGCGGAGAACCTCATCGCCGGCGAGGGCGACGGGTTCGCCATCGCGCAGGCCCGCCTCGGGCCGGGGCGGATCCACCACTGCATGCGCGCCATCGGCATGGCCGAACGCGCGCTGGAACTGATGTGCCGCCGGGCGCTTTCGCGCGAGACCTTCGGCAAGCCGATCGCCGAGCAGGGCGTGGTGCAGGACTGGATCGCCGAGGCGCGGGTCAAGATCGAGCAGCAGAGGTTGCTGGTGCTCAAGACCGCGTGGCTGATGGACACCGTCGGCAACCAGGGCGCGCACACCGAGATCCAGGCGATCAAGATCTCCACGCCGATCACCGTGGAGTGGATCCTCGACAAGGCCGTGCAGCTGTTCGGCGCCGGCGGGGTCAGCCAGGACTTCCCGGTCGCCGAGATGTGGGCGCAGGTACGGACGCTGCGGCTCGCCGACGGCCCGGACGAGGTGCACAAGCGCTCGCTGGCGCACCGTGAGCTGAAGAAGTACCGCGGGGAGGTCAAGAAGTGACGACTGCCGACGACCTCAAGCGGCACGTGGCCGACCTGCTGGCCGCGTATCCGCCGGAAAGCACGCCGCGCCAGGACTTCCTCGACGCGCGGTTCGACGCCGGACTGGCGTGGATCCACTTTCCCGAAGGCCTGGGCGGCTTGAACGCACCGCGTTCGCTCCAGTCCGTTGTGGACAAGGAGCTCGCCGCGGCGGGCGCGCCGGACAACGACAAACGGCGGATCGGGATCGGCCTCGGCATGGCCGCGCCGACCATCCTCGCCTTCGGCACGCCCGAACAGCACCAGCGCTTCCTACGTCCACTGTGGACCGAGCGCGAGGTGTGGTGCCAGCTGTTCAGCGAGCCGGGTGCCGGATCCGACTTGGCCGCGCTGGGCACCCGCGCGGTACGCGACGGCGACGACTGGGTGGTCACCGGCCAGAAGGTCTGGACGTCGGGCGCGCACAAGTCGCAGTGGGCCATCCTGGTCACCCGCACCGATCCCGACGTGCCGAAGCACCGGGGCATGACGTACTTCCTGTGCGACATGACCGCGCCGGGCGTGGAGGTCCGGCCGCTGCGTCAGATCACCGGTGAGGCCGAGTTCAACGAGGTCTTCCTCAGCGAGGTCCGCATTCCCGACGCACACCGCCTCGGCGCGGTCGGCGAGGGATGGAAGGTCGCGCAGACCACGCTGATGAACGAGCGGGTCGCGATCGGCGGGACCGAGTTCCCGCGCGACGGCGGGATGGTCGGCGTCGTCACGAAGACCTGGCGCGAACGCCCGGAACTGCGGACTTCGGAAATGCACGATCGCCTGCTGAAACTGTGGGTGGAGGGTGAGAGCCTGCGCCTGGTGAGTTCGCGGCTGCGGCAGCAACTCGCCGCGGGCGCGCCGGGACCGGAGGGTTCCGCGGTCAAGGTCGCGTTCTCCGAGCTGAACCAGGCCGCGTCCGGGCTGGAGATCGAACTGCTCGGCGACGAAGGCCTGCGTTACGACGACTGGACGATGCGACGTCCCGACGGTGTGAACTTCCTCGGCCGCGAGGCCGGTTACCGCTATCTGCGCGCGAAGGGGAACTCCATCGAGGGCGGCACCTCGGAGGTCCTGCGCAACATCATCGCCGAGCGCGTGCTGGGGCTGCCGTCCGAGCCGCGGATCGACAAGGACGTCGCCTGGAAGGACCTGCCCCGATGAGCGACCTGCTGTATTCCGAGGTCGAAGAGGACCTTCGCGCCAGCGTCCGCGACCTGTTCTCCGACCACGCGGAACCGGCGGCCCTGATCACCAGGACCGAGACCGCGGAACCGTACGACCTGAAGCTGTGGCGCACGCTCGCCGCCGACCTCGGCACGGCGGGCCTCGCCGTCCCGGAGGCACTGGGCGGGCACGGCGCCTCGGCACGGGAAGTCGCGGTCGTGATGGAGGAACTCGGGCGCAGCGTCGCCCCCGTCCCCTATCTCGGCAGCGCCGTCCTGGCGACGTCGGCCTTGCTGGCGACCGACACGTCGCAGGCGGAAGTCACCGAACGGCTCGGGAAATTGGCCGCGGGCACGCTCATCGGCGCGCTGGCGGTACCGCTGTCGACGGCACCCGGCGCCGGCTTCCCCTCGGCGGTCACCGCGGCCGCGGACAGCACGCTCAGTGGTCAGGTCCGCAGCGTCGTCGACGCTTCGGTGGCCGAACTGATCGTCGTCCCGGCGGTCGGGCCCGACGGACCTGGTCTGTACACGGTCGACGCGGCGTCGGCGGGAGTGACGGTCACCGAGGCGATTTCCCTCGACCTCACCCGGCGCATCGCCGACGTCACCTTGGAGAACGTGGCCGCGAAGCGCGTCGCCGACTCTTCGGTGGCGGAGTCAGCGCTGGACACGGCACTCGTGACCGCGGCGGGACTGCTCGCCTCGGAACAGCTCGGGATCGCCGAATGGGCGCTGACCGAAACGGTGCGCTACCTCAAGGAGCGCTACCAGTTCGGCCGTCAGGTCGGCTCCTTCCAGTCGCTGAAGCACCGGCTGGCGAACCTGTACACGGATCTGGTCAACGCCAGGGCGACCGCGCGGTACGCCGCCGACTGCCTGGCTTCCGGTGACGACATCGCGATCGCCGTCGCGGTGGCGCAGGCCCGCAACTCCCTCATCGCCGTCCACGCCGCCGAAGAGGCGATCCAGCTGCACGGCGGGATCGGCATGACCTGGGAGCACCCCGCGCACCTGTATCTGAAGCGCGCGAAGAGCGACGAGATCGCGTTGGGCACTCCTGGACGGCATCGCGCGGCCCTCGCGCCGCTGATCGACCTGCCCGCCTGATCTCCCCCGGCGGGGTTCGCCCCGGAAAGTGTCGGACCCCGCCGGTACAACCTGTTCGAACATCAGATCGAACAGGGAGTCATCATGAAACTGCTCGTGGCCACCTCGAAGACCCAGGGCGCACGGGAGAACGACTTCGACCACTGCGTCGAGGGCGAACTGCTCTGGATCGCCCCGTGCTGCGACGACGGCGAGAGCTCGCCCGATTCCGACTGCGGCTGCGGACGGTCGTTCGGCGGGCTGAGCTCGCATCGCGGGACGACGACGGCACTCGTCGCGGAACTGCCCGGCTTCACCTATTCCGACTATGCCGAAGCGTTGCGGTCGAGCCTCGCCGCCCAGGGCTGGCCTCCCGAAGCCGCCGAAGACGTGGCGACAGGGCTGCTCGCCTTCGCCTCCGGATGGGACGTGGGAACGGTGCTCGAACGCCGCAACGAGTGGTTCGCCGAACGGCTCGTGCCCGCGCCACCGGGCTGAGCGCCGTCGCTACTCGGGTCGCAGCGCGGCCAGCAGGAGATCGGCGAAGTGGTCACCGATCTGGCGGGCCGAGAGCGCGCCGCCGCGCCGGTACCACGAACCGAGGTGGTGCACCGAGCCGAAGAAGAAGTCGACGATCACGTCGGCCGGTTTGTCCGCGCGGAATTCGCCGGACTCCTGGCCTTCCTCGATCAGCGTGCGGAACCGCTCGTGGTACTTGCGGCGTTCCGCGCGGACGGCCTTCTGCTTCTCCACGCTGAGCTGGTGCATGGACTGCATGAAGATCGTGTTGTCGTCGAGGTTGTCGATCGTGCTGACGACGACGTCGGAGGCGGCGGAGCGCAACCGCTCCCGCAGCGGCGCCTCGCTCGAGGCCACCTTTTCCAGTTGCTCGGTCTGCGCGCGCAGCACCCGGGCGTAGATCTCGTAAAGGAGGTCGTCCTTGGAGCCGAAGTAGTGGTACATCGCGCCCTTGGTGACCCCGGCCGCCTCGACGATCTCCTGCACGGAGGTGCGGTCGAAACCCTTCTTGGCGAAGAGTTTCGTGGCGTGCGACAGCAGACGGCGCGGGACTGCGGCCTGGTCCTCACCGCCCGCCTCGGCCCTCCGGGTGGTCGCTCGTGTCATGGCCGGCTCCTTCTCATGCGGGCATTCAGCATACCGGCCGGTTTGTCGACGGCCGGAGAACCGCCGGTTCCCGGCAGGAATTACCGGTCACTGGGTGCCTGAGACGGCCTCGACGGCCCGGTTCATACGGTTGGGTGACGGTCAGCCGGGCTCCGTCCTGGTGAACTGGGCGCATGAGCACCAGGCACCCGGGCGCCGGGACGGGACCGCCGGACGTCCGCGTCGAGGAGGCCGGGATCCTGCGGGACGAGGCCGGTCTCGGCACGACCCCGCTGACGGTGCTCGCCGGGGAGCCCGGCTGCGGCCGCGGCACGGTGCTGGACAGGCTCGCCGAGGAACTCACCCCGTCGGCCAAGGTGCTGGTGCTGCGGCTGGCCGAACTCGACCGGGCACTCCCGTACGGCGCGATCTTCCGGCTTCTCGTCCTCCTCGGCGGGGGCCGGGCGGAGGAGGAGCCCGCGCGGCGCTCCGTGCTGGCCATGCTCGCCAGGGCGGGTGAAACCACGCCGACCCCGGAGACCGTCGCGAAGATCGCGACCGCCGTGTTCACCCTCCTGCGTGCCCAGACCCCGCTGGTGGTCCTGGTCGACGACGCGCAGTGGCTCGACGAGCACAGCGCCCGGTTGGTGAGCCCGCTGCTGCACCGATGTTCGGCGGAGACGCCGATCAGCGTGATCGCGACGATGCGGATCGGCGCGGGGGACGATCTGTCCGGAAGTCCCGCGCTGAGAGGTGCCTTCGCCCGGCTGCGGGCGGGTGGGCGCGCGAAATTGCGGTTTCTGCGGCCGCTTTCGCGAGCCCAGTCGCGATCGCTGCTGACGGGGCTGGTCTCGGCCCTGCCGAACGACGGCCTGGTGACCGAACTGCACACCGCGGCCCGGGGCAACCCCGCCGCGCTGACCGCGCTCGTGCACGGCTACCGGGCGGCCGGGGCCCTGCGGATCGTCGACCGCACCGCGTACCGCGTCGAACGGGTCGACCTGCCGGTGGCCACCGAGGACCATCCGCTCCTGCGGGCGGTGACCGAGGCGGGTGGCGGCGTGCGGGAGGTGGCCGAGACGATGGCGATGCTCTGCCCGCTCGGCGCCTCCGCCCCCGGGCTGGCCGCGACCGCGCTCGGATGGCGGGAGGAAGACCTCGGCGCGGTGCTCGACAGGCTCGTCGCCGAACGCGTCCTGGTCCGGGATCGGGACGGCGGACACCGGTTCAGGGTCCCCGCCGTCCGGGATGCCCTGCTGGCCGGGATCGGGCCGTACGCCTCGCGCAGCCTGGCCGCTCAAGCGGTCCAGGCGGTGTGGTCGGGCTCCGCGTCCGTATCCGATCCGGATCTGGTGCTCGACTGGATCACCCAGGCCGGGTCACTGGTCGACACACGTCGCGCGTCGGCCGAGCTCCTCGAGAACGGCAAGCGCGTCCTTTTCACCGACGGCGCGAAGGCGGAACGCTGGCTCCACGCGACGTTGTCCTGGGTGACCGAACCGCCGGCGCGGACGGTCGTGCTGATGCTGCTGAGCGCGGCCAAGGCGTTGCACTACCGGGCTGCCGAAGCCGGTGATTGCGCTCGGCAGGTGCTCTGCAAGCATCTCGGCCACCTCGAACAGGCGCAGGCGCAGGAACTGTCCACCGTGTTCATCACCGGACTCGCCGCCCGCGGCGATCTCGGGGAACTCGCCGAGATCGCCGCGGGCGCGTCGCCGGTACTGCCGGACGACCCCGCGCTGACGGTGATCAACCGGGCCTTCGCCCTGCTGTTGAGCCATCGCTGGATCGAGGCGCGGGACCTGCTGGAGCGGGAACGCGCGGTGTGGACCGGGAGCAACCCCATCACCGCCGATTTCGGCACGATGTTCCTGGCGGCCTGTGGCGTGGTGCTCGGCGACACCTCCCAGCTGCACACGCTCGTGGCGCATCCGGAACTGTGGCGTTCGGGACATCTGCCGCAGTACAACATCGAACAGCGCCGGTTCGAAGTGGAAATGCTGCTGCTGCTGGGAGAACTCCAGCAGGCGCGACGGCTGATCACCGGAGCCGGGATGCCCCTCGACCAGCTGCCGGGGCCCGGCCGGTTCGCGCTGAACTACCTGGGCGGGGACTGGCCGGAGGCGATGGAACTGGCCCGGCGGACGATGCTGGGCGGCACCGATCCGGCCCGGCCGCTGCACTGCCTGCTGACGCAATGCGCCATCCGGATCCTCGGCGCGCAGGGCTGGCTCGCCAGGGCGAGGGCACTGGCCGCCGAAAGCCGCCCGTCCGGGATGCGGCACACGATCGACCACGCCGAATTCACCGTGCTCAGCAAACTCGGCGACACCGAAGGCGCCGACGCGTTGCTGTACTCCGCCGCGCGCAGCGCCGACGCGGGCGGCTACCTGCTGGGCACCGAAGACCTCTGGGCCGACCTGGCGCGCTCCGCGCTGGCGCGGAACAAGCAACGCGAAGGGGAACACTGGGTACGGCGCTCGGCGCGCACGGCCACCCAGCTCGACACCGCCCGCGCGCACCAGAACCATTACCTGGCCCGCGCGGCGGTCCATCGCGAGCCCGCCTCGGCCCGGCGCGCCGCGGCCATCGCGCGCGAACGCCGCGACGTCCCCTACGAGTCGGCGATGACTCTCCTGCGGGCGGGCCTCGCCGGGCACCGGCCGGAACAGTCGTGGACCGAGGCGTACGAACTGTTCGGCGAGGTCGGCGCCTGGTTCTGGCGCGGCCGGGTGCGGAAGCTGTTGCGTGAAAACGGCTTCGCCGGCCCTGGCCGGACGGAGACGACAGCCGAGAACGAACGGCTGCTGGCGATCCTCGTCGCCGAGGGCCTCACCAACCGGCAACTGGCGGTCGTCCTCGAAACCAGCGAAAAAAGCGTGGAAGGCAGGCTCAGCAGGCTGTTCTCCCGGACCGGGTACGCGTCCCGGGTGGAGCTCGCGGCGGCGATCCTGACCGGCGAATACCTGACCTGAGAACGCTCACTTGGCCGCGAGGTGGCGACGGTTCAGGATCCCGCGTCAGGTAGGCACGTTGGTCCAGTCAGGGGAAACAGTCGTCTTTGCGAGGGGGCCCGTGCAGCCGACGCCCGGTCACCTTCTCGGTTCCGATCCGCACGAAGTGGTCGCGTCGTCCGTCGACCCACGGCTGCAGGAAGGTGCCCGCCAGTTCGACCAGCTCACCCACGTCAGTGATCAGGTTCGCATGTCCCACCACGGTCACACTCCATCCCGTCCACAGGTCGGGGTCGAGCTCGTCGGCCTGGAACGCGACCACCGCGCCGCTGGTCGCGGCGCTCAGCTTCGCCCCTCCGGCGACCCGGGTCACCACCTGTCCCCGATGGATCCGGAAGTTCACCGGCTGCACCGTCGGCAGCAGGTTCTCGGTGAACACCAGACGGCCCACCCGCACGGTCCGCAGCAACTCCAGACATCGACCGCGGTCCAAGGACTCGAGATGTCGCCGACCGGCCATGACCACTCCCCACGAACGACACACCACCATTCATCGTCCAGGATGCGCTCCCTGGCACCGATGACTCCTGGGCCGGAAGTCCCGAGGATCACGGCCGAGAGGCACCAGCGCCGCCCGGCCGTCAGCCGTCTTCATGCCTCGTGAGTGGTAAGGACGGTTAGAACCGTCCTTACCACTCACGAGCCCCAGCGCGTCCTGGGCACGCGGACCGGCCGTCAGCCGAGCGGCACGCGCCAGGTCACGATCGTGCCGCCACCGGGCCCCGCGGCGAACTCGATCGTTCCGCCGTGCCGCTCGGCGCGCCGCCGGATGCCGTCCGGCCCGGTCCGGGGTACCCCGTCCGGGACCCCGGTTCCCTTGTCCGCGACCTCGACGACCAGCTCGTCCGGACCGGCTTCGACGCCGACGCTGATCCGGTCGGCCCCCGGCCGCCGGACCGCGTCGCCCAGAATCTCCCGCACCATCGCTTCGGCGTGCCCGTGCAACCGGCCGGGTACCAGGGTGTCCACCGCGCCGGAGATCCGTATCGACGGCGGAACGGCGGCCTCGCCACCGAGTTCGGCCACGGCATCGAGCAGCCGCCGCCGGAGGCTGACCGCCGGGTCCACGGCGGCGCCGTGCAAGTCGAAGATCGAGGTCCGGATCTCCCGCACCGTACGATCCAGCTGCTCGACACCCGCGGTCACCTTGGTCTTGGCGAGCTCGTCTTCGAGCCGGGGAAGGAGACTTCGCAGACTCATCCCGGTGGCGAACAGCCGCTGGATGACATGGTCATGCAGATCCTGCGCGATCCGGGCCCGGTCCGCGAGCACGTCCACCAGCCGCCGGCTGCGCTGCCTGTCGGCGAACTCCAGCGCCACCGCCGCTTGATCGGCGAACGAAGCCAGCATGGGGACCTGATCCGTCTTGAACGGCGCGGCACCCTTGTCCCGTATCGCGATCAGGAGACCGCCGACCCCACCGCTCCCGATCAGCGGGACGACGACCGCCGGGCCGCATCCGGTGACGACCGACTCCGGCTCCTTGGACGTCAAGGCGGCGAAATCCCCGCTGAACAACGGCTCCTGCGACCTCAGCACTTCTTCGATCGCCGTGTGGGCCACCGAGATCCTGACGCCGAGCAGCGCGTCGGCCCGGTCACCGGACGCCGCGCTCACCGACATGGTCTCCCGACCGGAGTCGTCGGCGAGCACGACCAGCACCCGGTCCGCCGCCGTGAGTTCCCGGACTTGGTCGACGATCAAATTCAAGGTGTCGGCCACCGTCATCCCGCCCAGCAGTCCGCCGTTGATCCGGGCGACGGTCTCCAGCCATCGTTCGCGAGCCTTCGCCCTCTTGAACAGCACGGCGTTCTCGACCGCCACTCCGGCCGCGGCCGCCAGCGCCCGCAGCACGATCTCGTCGTCGGTGGTGAACTCCGGCGCGCCTCGTTTCTCGGTGAGATACAGGTTGCCGAACACCTGGTCGCGCACCCGGATCGGCGCGCCGAGGAAGCTGCGCATCGGCGGATGGTTCGCCGGGAGGCCCACTGAGGCCGGATGCCGGGTCAGATCCGGGATCCGCACCGGATGCGGCTGCCGGAGCAACAGGCCGAGCAGCCCCTTCCCCTGCGGGTGTTCGCCCATGGTCGCGCTGGTCTCCTCGTCGATCCCGACGTGAACGAAGCCGCTGAGCCCCTCTTCTTCGCCGAGCACACCCAGAGCGCCGTAGCGGGCATCGACAAGATCCGCCGCGACCTGCACGATCCGTTGCAGTGTCCCGTCCAGCTCCAGCCCGGTCGCCACGGCGAACACCGCTTCGAGCAGCCCCTGCAACCGGTCGTGTGTTCCGACGATCTCGCTGAACCGCTCCTGGACCTCGCGCAGCAACTCATCGAGGCGAAGACCCTCCAGCGCGCCGCCGGTCCTGTTCTCCGCCCCTTCCGCGTCCGGTTCAGCGACCATTCCGTACCTCCGGCCGGAAAAGCCCGCCCACGACGGGTGTCCCCAGCGTGTCCATCGTCATCCACGACCACGTCACCCAGCACGGTGATCTTCTGGTCTCGCCGGCATCGTGAGTAGTGACAAAGGTCCCGTCCACGGCGTCCTTCGTCCCGGCGCGTGACGTCGATGCGTGGCCTGGCAGGGCGCTTAGCAGATGAGAACGTCCACAGTCAACACATCGGGTGGTAACTGGCATCGTTCTCGGGTGCCACTGGCACCGAGCCAGTATCCGCGCCACGGCGTTGTCGGCGGACGGGGTGCGGGGCCACGGTGGAGATCGTCTTCGCAAGTCCCGAACAAGGTGGTGACCCCGTGCGTTTCGACCTCCTCGGCCCCTTCAACGTCGTGCACGACGGACGTCCGGTCGTGCTGCGCGGGGCGACCCAGCGGGCCGTGCTCGCCTATCTTCTGTTGCGCCACAACGAGGTCATCGCCACCAGCACGCTGCTGCAGGCGATCTGGGCGGACGAGATCCCCGCCACCGCGCGCAAGATGGTGCAGAACGCCGTTTCGGGGCTGCGTTCGACGCTGGCCCAGCGGACCGGCGGCACCGAGCAGGCCATGCTGCTCACCCACGCGCCCGGATACCTGCTGCGCGTCGACAGCGAGCAGGTCGACGTCGCCCGCTTCCGGCGGCTCGCCGCCGAAGGGCGGATGGCGCAGGCGGGCGGCGACGCCGAGCGGGCCGTATCGGCCTACCGTGACGCGCTCGCGCTGTGGCATGGCCCGGTGCTCGCCGACCTCACCGAGACCGGCGTGGTGTGGCCCGAACTGGTCGCGCTGGAGGATCAGCGGATCGCCGTCCACGAGGATCTTTTCGGGTTGGAGCTGGACCGGGGGCACCACCACGAGGTGCTCACCGACCTGCGCGGGCTGGCGGAGGCCAACCCGAATCGCGAACGGCTCAACGCCCAGCTGATGACCGCGCTCTACCGCTGCGGCCGTCACGTGGACGCGCTCGAGGTCTACCGCGCGACGCGGGCCAGCCTCGCCGAGGGGCTCGGCCTGGAGCCGGGCAAGGAGCTGCGTGAGCTGGAACGCGCGATCCTCCAGCACGACGAAACCCTTCTCACCCGGCGGCCGGATCCGGCTCCGCGTCCCGAGCCCGAGCCCACCCCGGTGATCGAGCCGCTGCCGTTCACCCCCGCCCCGGTGATCGCCTTGCCCCGCACGGAGCCTGTCGAAAGCGAGCGGAAGCCGGTCGTCGCGATCGGGGTCGCCCTCGCCACGCCGGACGACGATCCCGAAGAGGCCGTCGAGGCTCAAGCGCGGCTGCGGACCGTCGTCGAGGAGGAGGCCATCGCCGCGGGCGCGCATCTGCCCGGAGAATCGGGGCCCGTCGTGCTGGCCCTGTTCGGTCTCCCCCGGACCGGCGACGACGACGCCGTCCACGCGACCAGGACCGCGCTGAGGATCCTCGACAGGCTGGCCACGGCCGGGATCGCGACCCAGATCGGTGTCGACAGCGGAGACGTCCTCGTCGAGTTCACCGCCGCTGGTCCCGGTCAAGTGGCGGGCCCCGTACTGGACCGCTGTGTCCGCTCGGCGCTGCGCGCGCCCGAAGGCCGGATCCGCGTGTCGGACGCGGTCCGCGAAGCCTCCGAACCCACCGTGGTGCACGAGGCGTCGGAAGACTCACCTGGCTGGTGGCACGCCGTTTCGGCCCGCCAGCACCCGGTGGCGGAGGCCGCCGATCCCGGCGGCTTCGTCGGCCGCGATCACGACCGCGACCTGCTGAACCACCTGCTCGGCTTCGTCGAGCGCGGCGGACGCCCGCATCGGGTGACGGTGCTCGGCGAGCCCGGGATCGGCAAGACGCGGCTCCTCGCCGAGTTCGCCGAAGCCCTGTCCGAGCAGCCCCGGATCCGGGTGCTGGACGCGGGAGCCGACGTCACCGAGGCGTTCGCCGTCGTTCCGGGCCTGCTTCCCCAGACCGCCTCGCGACTGCGCACCGAGGGCGGCGACGCGGCACTTCGGGCCGCTGCCACCGAACTGACCGCCTACGGACCGCTGGTGGTATTGGCCGACGACCTGCACCGCGCCGACGTCGAGACCCGCGACGCCGTCGACCGGCTCGGTGAAGCCTGCGCGGGACTGCCGATCCTGATCGTCGCCTCCGCCCGGCCCGGGCTGCTGGAAGCCGGACACGGCGAACGCTGCGGCACGACGGTGACACTCGCCCCGCTTGCCGACGACGCCGTGGGCAAATTGCTCGACAAACTGCTGCCCGGCACCGCCCGGCTCATCCGAGGCAGGCAGGAACTGATCGCCAGGATCGGCGGGAATCCCCGGTTCGCGCACGCGTACGCCCAGGGCGTGCACGGACGGGCCACCCCGTTTCCGGGACTGGGCCAGGCGATGACGCCTCCGCTGGTCCGCCGGACGCTCGCCGCGCAGCTCGACAACCTGCCCGCCGCCGAGAAATCACTGCTGAAGGCGGCCAGCCTCGCCGGGGACGCGTTCACCGCCGAGGACGTCGCCGCGGTCTGCGGACGGGACACCGCGGAGATCGAGGGAACACTGTCCCGGCTGGCGAGCCTCGCGGTGCTGCGCCGTGAGGACGACGACGCCGGCTACACGTTCCGCCGCGCGACCCTGCGGGAACTGGTCTACCAGCGGATTCCGCGCGCGACCCGCACAGCGCTGCTCCGCCGCCCGATCCCGCGCCGCGTCGAAGCCCTCGCCTGACGGCTTCGGCGGGCCCGCAAGCGTGACTCGCGTGATTGAACCCGTGACTCGCGTGATCAGACGAGTTCGCCGTCTGATCACGCGAGTTCCGTCTCTGATCACGCGAGTCACGTGTCTGGTCACGTGAAAGCCCCCGGTCGCCGAAGCGGCCGGGGGATTCTCGTGACGAGATCAGCCGGTGGGGCGCTGCATCACGTCCGAGGTGTACTTGACCGACGAAGGCTCATGCCGCGAAGTGAACGGGCACTTCCAGTCCTCTTCGGTCATCCGGCCCGAGAAGTGACGGGACGGCATCTGGTACTCGTAGGTGGTGAAGCTCGGGTTGACCGAGCCGTTGTTGGTCGTCTCGCGTTTGCGGATCGCGTCCTGCATCGAGAAGAACTTGTCGCCCAGCAACATGAACTGCATCAGCGAGTTGAACGCGATCGCCGGCCGGGAGAACCTCCGGCTCGCCCGGGACGAACCGGGGTGCATGCCGACGACGAAGAACGAGTGCCCGGCGACGTGGAAACCGAAGTTCGGTTCGTCGGGGTCCGAGGTGGCACCTTCGTCGAGGCCATAGGTTCGGCTGTCGATGTCGTGAATGAGCTGGAGATGGCGCCACAGCAGGCGTTCGTACTCCTCCTCGCCGAGGATCCCGCCGGGTTCTTCGAAGGTGGACACGAACGTGCGGAAACTCTTGTCCGACAACGTGGGCCGGATGTCGCGGGCGTAGCCGAGCATGTCGCGGTAGTGGGCACGAGCCGATTCCGGATCGCCCAGCACCGCGTAGTGGCCGTGGACGATCGAGCCCTTCTTCAACGCCGCGCGAGCGCCGAGGCAGCTGAACTCCGTGGTCTGGATGAACGCTTCGAGCTCCGCTTTCGGGTCGCTCATTTCACTCCGCCTTTCCGGTGCTCCCCGGCCGTTCGCTGCCTGCCGGGAAGCCAGTCGAAGGCGCGCACGGTGACCGGGCGCGCCGGGACGGCCAGCGCGGCCGCGTTGCCGGCGCCGGCGTCCAGTTCCGTGATCGTCCACTCGGGACGGTCGTCGAGTTCGACGTCGCCGCCGGTGAGGGTGAAGGAAGGCCCCGGCAGTCCGGCCAGGCCGGTGCCGTCGACCTTGAGGTAGGCCTCCTTGCAGGTCCAGTACCGGAAGAAGGTCAGCGGCTCGCGCACGGCGGCGGCCTCCTCCGGACGCAGTGTCCGCGCGGCCAGGCCGTCGTGGTCGACCTCCCGGACCTCTTCGACGTCCACACCGACCCGGACCCCGGCCGCGACCGCGACCAGCGCCAGCGCGCCGGAACGGGACAGGCTGAACTCGATTCCCGCCGCGCCGGCCAAGGCCGGGCGGTCACCGTCGCGGGTGAACCGCAGCGCGGACGGCGAGGTGCCCGTGTAGGAGGCGAGGATGTCGCGCAGCGCGACATGCGCGGCCAGGAAACGGGCCCGTTCCTCGTCCACCGTGATGGCGGCCGCCCGGCGCAACTCGTCTTCGGATAGCGCGCCGAGCAGACCGTAGGCCTCGGCCGAGCCCGGGGCGAGCACCCGGGCGAGGGCGATCCGCCACACGTGCACGTCCCGGCCGGGGCGGAGTCGTTCGCCCAGCGCGCCCGAAGGCTGCTTCCACGCCGAGAACCACTGCGTGGTCATCGGCCCAGTTTCCGGTGGATCACGCCCAGCAGCTCCGGCACGTGCTGTTCGAGGTAGAAGTGCCCGCCCGGGTAGGTCATCATCGTCGAGTCGGCGGAGAGTTCGAGCCACGCCGCCAGTTCGTCCAGATCGGCCCGCGGATCGCGATCGCCGCCGAACACGGTCAGCGGTACCGGCAACGGCTCCCCTGGGACGTGCTGGTAGGTCTCGTTGACCGCCAGGTCGGCCCGCATCAGCGGCAGGAACATCGCCAGCAGCTCGCGCTCGCGCCGCAGGACGTCCGGCAGCCCGCCGAGCGCGTGCAGTTCGGCGGCGAGCCGCTCGTCCGGCAACGCCCGCAGCTGGAGCCGGGTGTCGGGCAGCTGCGGCGCCGCCCGTCCCGAGACGAACAGGTGCTTCGGCAGCGTGGCCCCGCGCTCGGCGAGCCTGCGGGTGAGCAGGTACGCGGTCAAGGCGCCGACGCTGTGCCCGAAGAACGCGAAGTCACCGGTGAGCGCGTCACCGAGGCCCTCGATAGTGGCCTCGACAAGACTCTCGACGTCTTCGTGCGGCGTCTCCCGGCCGCGTTCGGCCCGGCCGGGCAGCTGGACCGGCAGGACGGCCAGGTCGTCACCCGCCGCGAGGACCCATTCCCGGTAGACCGCCGCGCTCGCTCCGGCGTGCGGGAAGCAGAACAGCTTGGTCGCCGCGCCCGGCGGGACTCCGCCGGGCAGCCAGGGACGTGCCGTGATCGGAGCGGTCATCGCAGCTCCATCGTCAGATAGGGCGGCGGTGGCTGGATCGTGCTCAGATCGGACTCGAGGACGAGCCTGTCGCCGTCTCGCGAGATCTCGGTGAATCCCGCGAACGCGTAAGTCACGTACATGACCCGGTTACGGCCGGTCTCGACGAAATCCGCGCGCAGCTTCGCGCCGTCTTCCTTCGCCAGCCCCATGATGTGGTTGAGCAGGACCGTGCCGACCCCGCGCGACATCACGCGGCACGACATCAGCATCATCCGCAGATGCCAGGTGGGCGCGCCGCGTTCGGCCAGCGCCAGCCCGATCTTGCCGTAACCGCCGTACTTGTCCGAAAGGGACGCGACGAGCAGCACGTGGTCGGGCGAGGTGCGCAGCTCGTCCAGTTCGTCGTAGGAGTAGGTCCGGCCGGTGGAGTTGAGCTGGTTGGTGCGGACGGTCAGTTCCTCGGCCCGCTGCAGGTCTTCCCGCTGGGCACGGGCGATCGTGAACTTCATGTCCAAAGTGGACAGGAATTCCTCGCTGGTGCCCTCGTGGTCCTGTTCGACCTGCTCCCGTACGGCGGCCGCGCGGTAGAGCTCGCGGCGCACCCGCGACTCGTCGGTGACGAACTTGGGCCGGAATTCCTCCGACGCGAGGGTCTCCCCCAGTTTCGCCACGTCGACGGTCTTGACCGACGGCAGCGCGTGCGCGACCTCGGCCAGTTCGAACGGCTGGTCGTCGACGAACGCGATCGCGTCGAGGCCGATGTTGAGCGCCTTCGCGATCCGTTCCACCGAACCGGATTTGGGGTTCCAGCTGATCTGCGGATACAGGAAGTACTCGTCGAGCCCGGCGGTCTTCAGCCGCGCCATCGCCGCTTCGTGGTCGTTGCGGCTGGCCACCGAATGCAGCACGCCGAGCTCGTCGAGCCGCTTGATCTCCGCCACCACTTCGGGGCGGACGGTGACCTCGCCGTCTTCCAGCAGGGTGCCGTCCCACAGCGTGTTGTCCAGGTCCCACACCACGCATTTGATCCGGCCGCGCTTCGGTTTCTCCAAGACCGTGCTGTCCCCGCTCATCCCGCCACCTCCCGGTACGCCTCGTCCGCGATGGTCAGCTCCTGGATCTGGGTGCTGCCCTCGATGATTTCCATGACTTTCGCGTCGCGGTACAGCCGTGCCACCGGGTAGTCCGGGCCGCAGCCGTTCGCGCCGTGGATCTGCACGGCGTCCGAAGCCGCCTTGGCCGCGGCAGTGGACGCGAAGTACTTGGCCACCCAGGTCGCCATGATGGTCGCCGGATCGCCCGCGTCCTTGAGCCGTCCCGCCTTCTCGCACAGCAGGCGCGCGGCGTCGCGCGCGGTGACCATCTCGCTGATCTTGGCGCGGATCTGCGGCAGATCCCGCAGCAGCCCCCCGCCCGCCGAACGCGCCGACGTGTAGGCGGCCGACGCGGCGAGCGCCGCCCGCACGATGCCGACCGAACCGCACGCCACGCTGTAGCGGCCGAGGTCGAGCGCGCCGGTCATCACCGTGCCCGCGGCCCAGCCCGGCGGCCCGACCAGCGCGGACGGGTCGAGCCGGACGTCGTCGAACTCGATGGTCGCCAGCATGCTCGCCGTGGTGCCGAGCATGTGCCGGACCGGCGTCACCCGGACTCCCGGATGATCCGAGGGCACCAGGAACGCGCTCATCCCGGTGGCCGTGCCGGCGAACACCAGCAGCAGCCCGGCGACCTGGCCGCCGGTGATCCAGGTCTTGCGCCCGCGCAGTGTCCAGACGCCGTTCTCGGCGACCGCCACGGTTCCGGCGGCTGTCGAGTCGCTTCCGCTGAAGTCCGGTTCGGTCAGGCAGAACGCGCCCAGCGTCGCGCCTTCGGACAAGGCAGGCAGCCAGCGCTCGCGCTGCTCGTCGTCGCCCCAGCGGTGTACCGTCGCGGTCACCATCGTGTGCACGGTGAGCAGGCTCCGCAGCGACGAACAGCCGCGGCCCGCCTCCTCGTGCAGCCGCCCGAGGGTCACCATGTCCAGCCCGGCGCCGCCCGCTTCGGCGGGGAGGAACGGGGCCCACAGTCCCAGCTCCCCCACCCGCCGCAGCACGTCACCGGGGATGCGCTCGTCCCGGTCCCACGCGTCCGCGTGCGGTCCGACCTCCTCGTCGACGAAACGCCCGACCACCTCGACCTCAGGCGTTTCGGACCGTGTCCTCGCCCTCACGTCGTTCTCCCCGTTTCAGTGCGCGGCCGCGGCGGTGCGCCGCTCGACCAGCTCGGTCATCCGCGTGACGGTGCGGAAGTTGTCCAGCTTCAGTTCCTCGTTGGGGATCCGCGTGGCGAACGCCTTCTCGATGAACATGACCAGCTCCATCGCGAACAGGGAGTTCACGAAACCCAGCGCGAAGATGTCCTGCTCGTCGGTGAACGACAGGCTGGGGAACTTCGCGCCGATGAAGCCGCGGATCTCGCCGCGGACGTCCTGCGACATGGTGGATGCCTTTCTCGTAAGTAAGAAGATGAGGTGCGGCGGGCGCTGGGGCTCGTGAGTGGTAAGGACGGTTAGAACCGTCCTTACCACTCACGAGGCCCAGGCTCAGCCGCTGTAGTTGTAGAAACCCTTGCCGCTCTTGCGTCCGTGCAGTCCGGCCGCGGTCATCTGCTTGAGCAGCGGGCAGGGGCGGTACTTGCTGTCGTTGAACTCGTCGTAGAGCACCTCGACGCTGTAGAGGATCGTGTCGACGCCGATCAGGTCGGCGGTCTCGAGCGGGCCCATCGGATGCCCGAAGCAGCCGCGGAAGACCTCGTCGACCGTCTCCGCGTCCGCGACCCCTTCGTGCACGAGGAAAGCGGCCTCGTTGACGGTGAGCATGAGCACGCGGTTGGAGACGAACCCGGAGGCGTCGTTGACCGGGATCGGCTTCTTCCCCATCGACAGCAGCAGCTCGCGCACGATGTCCTTTGTGGACTCGCTGGTGTGGTAGCCGGGGATGAACTCGCACGACGGCTTCATCGGCACCGGGTTCATGAAGTGCACGCCCATCACCTTGTCCTGGCGCTGGGTGAGCGCGGCGACCTTGGTGATCGGGATGGCGGAGGTGTTGACGACGAAGACCGTGTCGGCCTTGCAGGCCTCGTCGAGTTTCGGGTACAGGCGGGACTTGAGGTCCCAGTTCTCGGTGATGTTCTCGATCACCACTTCGGCCTCGGCGAGCAGGTCGAGTTCGGTGCCGAAGGTGATCCGGCCCAGCACCTCGGCCGCGTCGATCTCGGGTCCGCCGAGCATGCGGCTCATCCGGCATTCGAGTTCGATGCGGTCGCGGGCGTCGGCCAGTTTGCCCGGGTCGACGTCGATGAGCACGGCCTCGTGCCCGCTGGTGGCGAGATTCTGCGCGACCCCGGTGCCCATCACACCGGCGCCGACGACTCCGACGAGGGTCATCGTTCCTCCTTGGCTGCGTTGCTCGTGGTCAGGTCCAGCACGCCGTCGAGCCGGCCGTGGGCGGCCCGTACGGCGTCGGGGCCGCCGGGGTGCTCTTCGGCGAACACGACGGTCGCGCCCAGTTCGGCGCCCAGCCGGGTGGCCAGGTCCCGGGCGGTGACGTCCAGTTCGCCTTCGATCAGGTAGACCGGGGTCTCGGCGGACCGGGCGCCGAGCGCGACGTCGGCGACGGCCCGGGTCGGCTCGATCCAGTAGCGGTCGCGCTGGAACGGATAACCCGGCAGCGTGGTCTTCCGCGGGTCGCGGCCGTCGTGATAGGCCCGCCAGTCGATGTCCGCCCCGGAAAGCCAGGCGCGGCCGAGCGCTTCGGTGAGCACGGCCGTGTCCTGGCGGGGGTCGGCCTCGCCGGGCAGGGTCGGTACCAGCAGCGGCCACGAGGTCTGCGGGAAGTCGGGGTGGCCGCGGAACATCGAGCCGAGCGACTGCCCGGCTCCCAGTTCCAGCAACACGGTATCCGGGGAAACACTGGCAAGATGCTCGATCATCGCGGCGAACCGAACGGGGCGGCACATGTGCTCGGCCCAGTAGCCGGGATCCTTCAACTGCTTGAGCGTGATCGGCGCGCCGGTGACGTTCGACAGGTACGGCACTTCGGGCTCACGCGGGGTGAGGTTCTTCCGCGCCCACGCGGTCAGTTCGGCCGCGGCCGGACGCAGGGCGCGCGAGTGGAAGGCGTGCGTGGTGCGCAGCGGCCGGGCCGGGACGCCGTGCCCGGCGAGTTCGGCGGCCAGCCTCTCGACACCGTCGCCCGCACCGGACACCACGATCATCCGCGGCCCGTTCACCGCTGCGACGTCGACGCCGAAGGCGGTCACGTCGCCCACCAGCGCGGTGAGTTCGGCGGCGCCCAGCGGGATCGCGGCCATCGCGCCTTCCGGCAGTTTCTCGATCAGCTTCGCGCGGGTGGCCACCAGGGCGGTGGCCTCTTCCAGCGTCAGGGCACCCGCGAGCGTGGCGGCGGCGAACTCGCCGACGCTGTACCCCGCGAGCACGGAGGGCTGGACTCCCCACGCGCGCAGCAGGCGGCCGAGCGCGTAGCCGAGGGTGAACACGGCGGGTTGCGTGACCGACGGCGCCGCGTCCTCGGCGTCGGTCGCGCGGCCCAGCAGGCGGGCCAGGTCTCCGCCGTCGGAACCGCGTTCGCCGTGCAGGCTCGCCGTCGGGTCCGTGCCGAGGTGGGTGCGGAACAGCGCGGCGCATTCGTCGACGGCGGCCTTGAACTCCGGCTCGCTCTCGTAGAGCCCGCCCGCCATGCCACGGTACTGTTCGCCGACCCCGGCGAGCAGGAAGCCCGCCTTCCTCGGCTTCGAGTCCGCTTCGGCGACCACGCGGGTCTCGGACGCGAACGCGTCAGCGGCATCCTCCACAGAGGACACGATCGTCATCCGCCGATGCTCGAACGCCTTCCGGCCGTTGTGCAGCGTGTAGGCGACATCGGCCAGATCAGTCCACTCAGGACGGTGGGCGGCGAGCCTGCCGGTCATCGCGTCCGCGGCTTCCGGGGTCCGCGCGGACCATGCGAGCAGCTGATGCGGCCGCGCCGCCGGACGCTCCGGGCAGTCCTCCGGTGCTTCCTCGATGACGACGTGGGCGTCGGTGCCGCCGAAGCCGTACGCGCTCACCCCGGCCAGCCGCGGCCGCTCGCCGCGCGGCCAGTCGCCCAATTCCGTCTGCACGACGAGCTTGTCGCCGCTGTGGGCCAGTTGCGGGTTGGGCTTTTCGAAGTTGACCGCCGGCGGCAGCTTCTCGTGGTGCAGCGCCAGCGCGGCCTTGATCAGCCGGGCGATCCCGCCCGCCTGGTTGATGTGCCCGAGGTTCGCGTCGATCGACCCGAGCGTGACCCGCTCGACCCCGTCGACGTCGAAGATCTTCTGCAATGCCGAAATCTCGGCGACGTCACCGAACGGAGTGCCCAAAGTGGACACCTCGATGTGGTCGATCTCGGCGGGTTCGACGTCGGCGGCGGCCATCGCTTCGGCGACGACAGCGGCTTGGCCGGGCACGCCCGGCAGGTTGAAGCCCTGCCGCGCGCGGTTGCCCTCGTGGTGGATGGCCCAGCCGCGGATCACCGCGTAGACCCGGTCGCCGTCGGCCAGCGCGTCCTCCAGCCGCCGCAGCACGACGACGCCGAGACCATTGCCCGGAACCTTGCCGTTGGCGCCCGCGTCGAGGATCCGGTTGATCCCGTCGGGCGCGAACCGGCTGCCCTCGCGGTAGAGGTAGCCAGGTTCCTGAGGCACGACAACGGAAACCGAACCGGACACCACCAGATCGGACTCGCCGGTGAGCAGGCTGGAGCAGCCTTGCGCGACGGCGGCGAGCGCGGTCGAACTGCAGCTCTGGACACTGACCGACGGACCCGTCAGATCGAGCGCGTACGAAAGCCGGGACGCGAGCAGGTCCTTTTCGTTCTGCAGGATCAGCTGGTCCGGCCCCACGGTCAGCGCGGTGACGTCGTTGGACAGCAGGTTCGACAGCAGGTAGGTGCTCGGGGCGCCGCCGGCGAACACCCCGGCGAGACCCTCGATCCGGTCCGGGTCGATGCCCGCGTCCTCCAGCGCGTGCCACGCGCATTCGAGGAACAGCCGGTGCTGCGGATCGAGCAGTTCGGCGTCGGCGCGGCTGTAGCCGAAGAAGCCGGCGTCGAAGCGGTCGATCCCGGGCAGCAGACCCGCCGCGGGGACGAACGCGGGATCGTCGGCCACTTCGGCCGGGACACCCGCGGCGAGCAGTTCGTCGCGGGTCATCCGGGTGATGCCGTCGCGGCCGGCGCACAGGTCGGCCCAGAACTTGCCGATGTCGGGCGCGCCGGGGAAGTTCCCGGCCATGCCGACGATCGCGATGTCGTCGCCGGTGTCCCGTTCTCGCGTGGTCATGGGGTGGTTCACCTTCCGGTCCGGCTCGGGCGCTTGCGGAGCTTCGCGGTGCGGGCGCGGCGGCGTTCGCCGCGGGCGGAGACGTCTTCGGCGGGCTCGGCCGCCACCTGCGGCGTGCCGGGTTCGCCGAGGAGCGTGACGAATTCGGCGATGGTCGGTTTCTCGAACAGGCTCGCCGGGGCCAGTTCGACGCCGAACTCCTTGGCGACGCGGCCGATCAGCACCAGGCCGATCAGTGAGGTGCCGCCGAGGTCGAAGAACGGGTCGTGCACGCCGACCTGCTCCAGGCCGAGGCAGTCGCACCAGGCGGCGGCGACGCGCTCTTCCGCCGGGGTGCGCGGGGCGACGTAGGCGGTGCGCAGATCGGGCCGCGGGTACCGCTCCCCGGTGGGGATCGCGGCGTCGGCGCCCACCAGCGCGTCGACCGAACCCATCCGGGCGAGCGCGGCCAGCACGTCGGTCAGCGGGAGCGGCAGCACGGTCACCAGCGGCTCGCCGGAGGCGATGATCCGCGAGAGCAGTTCGGTGCCTTCTTCGGCGCCGATGCCGAACTCCTCGCGGAACTTGCGGGAACCCTCCTGCGCTTCGGCGGACCCCGAGAGCCCGGACGCCGTCCAGGCGTCCAGCTGCCAGGGACCCCACGCGACCGACACGACCTGTTTCGCGGGACCACGTCCACCCGCCGAAGCCGAGGCGACCCCGTCGAGGAAGGCGTTGGCGGCGGAGTAGTCGATCTCGCCGACACCGACGGTGAGCGTCACCGTCGAGGAGTACAGGACCAGCAGGTCGACCGGTTCGACGCGCAGCGCGTCGGTCAGGGCGAGGGTGCCGTCGATCTTCGGCGCCAGCACCGCGGCCGCCTGCTCACGGGTCTTGTTCTGCAGCAGACCGCCACCCGCGATGCCGGCCGCGTGCACGACACCGTCGAGGTAACCGAAGTAGCCGCGGACCTCGGCCAGCAGCGCCGCGGCCTCGCCGGGAGCGCTGACGTCGGCGCGCAGGGTCAGGACGTCGGCACCGAGGGCGCGCAGGTCCCGCACCGCCAGCAGCACTTCGCTGGTGCGGTCGTCGACTCCGTGGTCGGAGATCCAGTCGTCCCAGGCGTCCTCCGGTGGCAGTTCGGAACGGCCCGCCAGGGCGAGGTTCACGCCCAGCGGCGCGAGCCGCCGGGCCAGCGCCAGGCCGAGGACGCCGAGACCACCGGTGATCAGGTAGGTCCCGCCGGGCTTCCAAGCCAGCGAGTCGTCGGTCTCGGGAAGCTCTACGACGTCGAAGCCGCGCAGCCAGCGCCGCCCGCCGCGCCAGGCGGCGACCGCGACGCCGTCGACGGTGTCCGATTGGGACGCCGCCAGCAGGTCGAGTTCGTGCGTGGCTTGGGCGACCTTGTCACCAGCGCGCTCGAAGTCCGCGTACTGCGCGTGGACGAGCGGGTACTCGGCGGCGATCGCGTCGGTGGTGGCGGCGATGGTCGGGGCGAAGGCGTCGGTGGCGTCCCCGCCGAGGACGTCGAAGCCGCCGCGTCCCAACGAGAGCAGGTCGACCCGGCGGCCCGCGCATTCGGCGCCGATGGCCTTGCCGAGCCACAGGAGGCTGTAGAAACCGGACTCGAGGTCGCTCGTGGCGAGACCGTGGGCGTGCACGATCCGCAGCGGGCCGTTTCCGGTCACCTGGGCGAGTACGCGGCGATATCCGTCCACAGTGTCCTCATCGGACGCTTCGATGCCCGCGACGATCACGCGATGCCCGGCTGCCTCCGCCGCGGTCGCGAAGTCGTCGGCGAACGCGCCCGGCTCGGCGAACAGGACCAGGTCACCCGGTGTCGCGGACACCCTGCGGGTGCTGTCCCGGCGCCATGTCGGCGTGTGCGCGGCCAGACCCGCGCGGACCGGCGTCCGCGGGTCGGGCTCGGCGGCGGACATCTGGTCGAGCGACCAGCCGGAACCTCGCGAGGCGACCTCCGGCCAGTAGCGGGTGCGCTGGAAGCGGTAACCGGGCAAGGAGACGAACCGGCGGCCCGGTCCCGCGCCGTCCGCCCAGCCGATCTCGACACCGTGCTCCCAGAGCTCGCCGAGCGCGGTGAGCCAAGCCCGCCGTCCTGCGCCGGCCACCGGTTCCGGCAGCAGCGAGACCACCGGCGTCTGCGGCAGGTAGCGTCCGGCCGCCTCGGCGCCGTCGTCACCGAGCCCGGCTTCGACCAGGACTCCGGCGTACTTGGCCAGCGCCAGCAGCCCGTCTTCGAAGCGGTCGTCCGCGATCCGCCAGTGCGCCGGATCGGCGGCCTCGGCGGCGGTCAGCACCGTGCCGGTGCGCGGCGAGATCACCGGCACCGTCGGCGTCCCCGCCCGCGGGACCGGTCCGCCGAGCGCGAGCTCGAGGCCCTCGGCGAGACCGAACAACCCGCCCGCGACGGCGGCGACGCACTCGCCGGTTCCGCGTCCGAGCACCACGGCCGGTTCGAGGCCCCACGCGGCCAGCAAACGCCAGAAGGCGTACTCGACGGCGAAGACCACGGCGCGTTCGTCGGCCTCGGCCGTGCCGTAGAGCGCGCCGAGCAGGTCGGCGCGACCGTTCAGCAGGGCCGCGCACTCGTCGATCGCGGCACGGAAAGCGAGTTCCGTGCGGTACAGCTCGTCGGTCGTGCCCTGCCACGCGCGGCGGGTGCCGGGCAGCAGGAGACCGAAGCGCCGCTTGTCGGTGACAGCCGAGCCGCCGGTGACCCCCCGCAGTGCCGTGACGGCGTCGGCGTGATCGCGCACCAGCACCGCCTTGCGGAGCGGAAGAGCGCTGCGCCCGGCCTGGGTGGTGAAGGCGACGTCGGCGAGTTCGAGATCCTCGGTCAGGTGGCCGGCCAGTGCCTCGGCGTTGGCGCGCAGCCCGGCCTCGCTCTGCCCGGAAACCGTGAGCAGCTGCCATTCCGGTCCCGGAACGGGCATCGGTGCGGGCGCGGCCTGGTCGAGGACGAAGTGGACGTTCGAGCCGGACCAGCCGAAGGAGCTGACGCCCGCGCGCAGCACCCCGTCGGCGTTGGCCGGGAACGGCCGCGCCTCGGGAACCGGGCGCACCGTGCCGTCCACGGTGACCACCGAGTTCGGCGTGCTCATGTGCAGGTTGCCCGGCAGGGTGCCGTGCTCCAGCGACAGGACGGTCTTGATCAGCCCGGCCATGCCCGCCGCGGCGAGGGTGTGGCCGACGTTCGTCTTGACCGCGCCGACGTAGAGCGGCTCGGGCGCGTTCCGCTCGCCGAAGATCTCGCCGAGCGCGGTGAACTCGATCGCGTCGCCGAGTTGCGTGCCGGAGCCGTGTGCCTCGACGTAACCGATCTCGTCGGGGGTGACCCCGGCATCGGCGAGCGCCGCGCGGATGACCGCGTTCTGTGCCGCGCGGTTGGGCGCGGTGAGCCCGTTGCTGCGGCCGTCCTGGTTGGTCGCGGTGCCGCGGATGACCGCGCGGGTCCGCCTGCCCGGGCCGACCTCACCCGCGCGACGGAGCACGACGACGCCGCCGCCCTCGCCGATGACATAGCCGTCGGCGCTCTCGTCGAAGGTCTTGGTGCGGCCGTCGGCGGCCAGCATGCTCATCTTGCAGGACTGGATGAAGACGTCCGGGTTGATCATCGCCGAGGCCGCGCCGACGATGGCGATGTCGCACTCACCGCGGCGGAGGCTCTGCACGGCCAGATGTGCCGCGCTCAGCGCCGACGAACACGCGGTGTCGACGGTCAGGCAGGGTCCGCGCAGGTCGAGCAGATGCGCGATCCGGCCCGCGGCGGCGGAAAGCGAGCTGCCGAGCCCGAAGTAGGGGTCGTCGGCCGCGTCCATGCCGTCGGCTTCGAGCTGCCGCATGCTGTACTGCATGGTGTCGATCAGCCCGGCGAACACGCCGGTGCGGCTGCCACGCAGTTCGTCGGCGGTGAGCCCGGCGTCCTCGATGCCTTCCCACACCAGTTCCATGAGCAGGCGGAAGGTCGGGTCGAGCCGCCGCGCCTCCTGGGGCGACAGGCCGAAGAACGCGGCATCCCAGCCCGCGATGTCGTCGACGAACGCGCCTTGCTGCGTGTACGCCTTGCCCGGCGCGGTGCGGTCGGGGTCGTAGTAGTCGGCGGCGGTCCAGCGGTCCGGCGGGACCTCGCGCACCAGATCCTTGCCCTGGACCAGGTTCTCCCAGAACTTCTCCGGGGTGTCGCTGCCGCCGGCGAAGCGGCAGGAGAGGCCGACCACGGCGACGTCCTGGCCCGCGGCGGCCGGTCCGGTGACGACGGTCCGCGTCTCCCGCTCGACCGGCGTGAGCGCGGCCAGCAGGTGCGCGGCGAGCGCGGCCGGGGTGGCGTGGTCGAACACCATCGTCGGCGGGAGCGCGAGTCCGGTCTCGGTGTTGATCCGGCCGCGCAACTCGATGGCGGTGAGCGAATCGATGCCCAGTTTGGTGAACTGCTGCCCGGCCGGGACGCCGTCGGTGTGCCCGAGCACCGCGGCGGTATGGGTCAGCACGAGTTCGGTGATCACGCGTTCGCGTTCGGCCTCGGGCAGTCCGGCGAGGCGGGTTCGCCACGCGTCGGCGGCTTCGGCGCCTTCCTCGGCGCGGGCGGCTTCGGCCTCGGCGATCGCGACGACCTCGGGGAGATCGGCGAGCAGCGGACTCGGCCTCAGGGCGGCGAACGGCGGCGCGAACTTCTCCCAGGTCAGTTCGGCGACGGTCAGCGCGGTCTCGTCGCGATTCAGCGCCTGGCCGAGCGCGACCAGGCCGGTCTCCGGTGCCATGGCCGGGACGCCGAGACCGCTGAGCAGTTCGTCGAGGTCCGCGCCGACCCCCATGCCGACCTTGCCCCAGCGGCCCCACGCGATCGACGTCGCGGGGAGGCCGTTCGCCCGGCGGCGCTGCGCGACCGCTTCCAGATACGCGTTCGCGGCGCCGTAGGCACTTTGGACCGCGTTGCCGATGGAGGCGGCGATCGAGGAGAACAGGACGAAGGCGTCGAGATCGAGTCCCTCGGTCAGCTCTTCGAGGTTGCGCGTCCCGGCGACCTTCGGGCGGAGGACGTCGGCGTAGCGGGCGCGGTCCATCGACTCGATGAGGCCGAGTTCGAGTACGCCGGCGAGGTGGAAGACCGCGCGGAGGTCGTCGCGGATCGGCTGGATGACGGCGGCCAGGGCGTCCCTGTCTGCGACGTCGCAAGCGGCGATGGTGACGCGCGTACCGAGATCGTCGGCCAGTTCGGCGGCGCCGGGAGCGTCTTTTCCTTGGCGTGAAACGAGAACGACGTGTTCGGCGCCGTGCTCGACAAGCCAGCGGGCGACGATCCCGCCGAGGCCACCGGTACCGCCGGTGACGAGCACGGTGCCGCGCGGCTGCCAGGACCGCTCGGTGCCGGCGGGTTCGGCGTGGGCGAGCCGCCTGCCGAAGGCGCCGGTGGCCCGGACGGCGACCTGGTCCTCACCGCGAGGGCCGGTGAGGACGCCACGCAGAAGAGACACGGTCCGCTCCCCCGGCTCGGCCGGGACGTCGACGAGACCGCCCCACGCCTGCGGGTTCTCCAGCGCGGCCGCCCGGCCGAAGCCCCACAACTGGGCCTGCGCGGGCGAGTCCGGCATGTCGTGGACGCCGGTCGAGACCGCACCGCGGGTGAGCGTCCACAGTGGACCTTGGGGATCGCGGGCGGTCAGCTCCCGCACCAGTGTCATCGTGGCTTCGGCGCCGAAGGACAGTCCGTCGGTCTCGGTCTCGTCGAGGGCCAGCAAGGACAGGATGCCGTCGAAGGACTCGTCCGGCAGCTCCACGCGATCGGGGTGCTCGACGACAAGCCGCCGCACCTCGGCACCGGCCAGAACCTCGGCCGCGGTCTCGATCCACGGGTGCGCCTGAGCGGAGATGACGAGCAGCCAGCGTCCGGTGGCCGTGGTCGTCGCGGGCGTGAAGGGCTGCCAGCGCACGTGGTAGGCCAGCGACGCGGCTTCGGCCGACAGCGACCGGGCGCGGCGGTAGCGCGACAACGCGGGCAGGACGGTGCCGAGCGGCGCTTCGACGTCGGACAGCTTCAGTTCTGCCGCGAACTGGCCGACGTCGCCGGACTCGACGACCGACCAGAACCGGCCGTCCTCGGCGGCGACCACACCCGCACCCGGATCCTCCAGCCAGAAACGCTTGCGCTGGAAGGGATAGGTCGGCAGCGTGACGATCCGCGCGCCGCTGCCGGCCAGGTAGGCGGCCCAGTCGACGCGGGCGCCGTGCGCGTGGATCAGGCCCAGCGCGGTGACGAGCGTGGCGGCCTGGTCGCGGTCCTTGCGCTGGGCCGCGGCGAAGACGGCGCCATCGGGACGGACCGAGCGGCCCATCGGGGTGAGCGCCGCGTCCGGGCCGAGTTCCAGGAAGGTCGTGACGCCTTCACCGTGCAGGGTCTCCACCGCGTCGGCGAACCGGACGGTGCCGCGGACGTGCTCGGCCCAGTACTCCGGATCGGTGAGCCGGACGGCGATCTCGCCGGTCAGCGTCGAGACGACCGGAATCGTGGGCTCGCGGAAGGTCAGGGTCCGCGCCACGGCGGCGAACTCGGCGAGCATCGGCTCCATCAGCGCCGAGTGGAAGGCGTGGGAGACGGACAGCCGGGTCGTGCGGCGACCCGGGAAGCGTTCGGCGACGGCGGTCGTCGCCGCCTCGGCACCGGACAGGACGACCGCGCGCGGACCGTTGACCGCCGCCAGGTCGACGTCGGCCGACAGGTACGGGCGGACCTCGTCCTCGGTCGCCTCCAGTGCGATCATCGCGCCGCCCTCGGGCAGCGCCTGCATCAGGCGACCACGAGCCTGGACGAGTTTCGCCGCGTCCTCCAGGGAAAGCACGCCGACGACGTGAGCGGCCGCGATCTCACCGACCGAATGCCCGGCGAGGAAGTCCGGGGTGACGCCCCACGAGGTGACGAGCCGGAAGAGCGCGACCTCGAAGGCGAACAGGGCCGGTTGGGCGGATTCGGTACGGTCGAGGCTCGCGGCGTCGGTGCCGAACACGACGTCCCGGACACCGGGCAGATGCTCGCAGGCCTCGTCGAAGGCCTCGGCGAAGGCGGGGAAGCATTCGTGGAGACGGCGGCCCATGCCGAGCCGCTGTGAGCCTTGGCCGGTGAACAGCACGGCCAGCCGTCCGGCGGTGTCGCTGCCGGTGACCGTGCCCGCTTCTCCGCCCGCGAGGGCGCGGAGACCGGTGGCCAGTTCGGCGCGATCGGCACCGGTGACGACCGCGCGGTGTTCCATCCCGGCGCGAGTGGTGGCCAGCGAGAGCGCGACGTCGACCGGCTCGGCACCGGATTCGTCCACAGTGGACAGCAGAGCGGCGGCCTGCGCGCGGACGGCGGCGGGCGAAGCGCCGGACAGCACATACGGAACCACCGGCGGAGCGACGATCTCGCGGTCTTCAGGGGATTCTTCGGACGGCTGCTCCAGGATGACGTGCGCGTTGGTCCCGCTGATCCCGAACGACGACACGCCCGCGCGGCGCGGCCGGTCGGTCGCGGTCCACGGGCGGGCCTTGTCGAGCAGTTCCACAGAACCGGCCGACCAGTCCACATGCGGGGACGGCGCGTCGACATGCAGGGTCGCGGGAAGCGTGGCGTGCCGCATCGCCTCGACCAGCTTGACGATCCCGGCGAGACCGGCGGCGGCCTGGGTGTGGCCGATATTGGACTTCACCGAACCCAGCCACAGCGGCGTTTCCCGATCGCGGCCGTAGGTGGCCAGCAGGGCTTGCGCCTCGATCGGGTCGCCCAGCGCGGTACCGGTGCCGTGTGCCTCGACGACGTCCACGGTGGACGCCTCGACTCCGGCGTTCGCGAGCGCGGCGCGGATCACGCGTTGCTGCGACGGGCCGTTCGGTGCGGTCAGGCCGCTGGAGGCGCCGTCGGAGTTGACCGCGCTGCCGCGGACGAGCGCGAGGACCGGGTGACCGTTGCGCCGCGCGTCGGAAAGGCGTTCCAGCACCAGCATCCCGGCGCCCTCGGCCCAGTTCGTGCCGTCGGCGGCGGCCGCGAACGGCTTGCACCGGCCGTCCGGCGCGAGCCCTCGTTGCCGCGAGAACTCGACGAACGCGCCCGGCGTCGCCATCACCGTGACACCGCCTGCCAGCGCGAGCGTGCACTCCCCCGACCGCAGCGCGCGAGCCGCGAGGTGCACCGCGACCAGCGACGACGAGCACGCCGTGTCGATCGACACCGACGGCCCTTCGAGACCGAGCGCGTAGGAGACGCGGCCGGACACCACGCTGCCGGAGGTACCGATGCCGAGGTAGCCCTCGTGTTCCTCGGGCAGCGCGGTCAGCCGCGAGGCGTAGTCGGTGAACCCGACCCCGGCGAACACGCCGGTCGCGCTGCCCTTGAGCGAAAGCGGGTCGATCCCGGCCCGCTCGACGGCCTCCCACGCCGTCTCCAGCAGCAATCGCTGCTGCGGGTCGGTCGCCTCGGCCTCGCGCGGCGAGATGCCGAACAGCTCGTTGTCGAACTCCGCGGCGTCGTGCAGGAAACCGCCCTCACGGACGTAGCTGGTGCCGGGTACGGACGGGTCGAGGTCGTGGATCGCCTCGGTGTCCCAGCCGCGGTCGGCGGGGAACGGCGAGATCGCGTCGCCGCCACCGTCGACCAGCTCCCACAGCTGTTCCGGGGTGCGGACACCGCCGGGGAACCGGCAGCTCATCGCGACGATCGCGATGGGCTCGGTCTCCTTCTCCCGCGCGTCCGCCAGCTCGCGGCGGCTCTCCCGCAGGTCGGCCGCCATCCGCTTGAGGTAGTCGACGTACTGCTCTTCCGAAGGCATGGGTCACGGCTCCTCGATGTCTGTGGTGAACCCGCGACCGCGATCGACGTCGGCAGGGCGCTGCCTGGTCATCCACGTCACGAGCAAGGGAAAGGCGCCCTGCCACCGCGATAGCGGGGCCTTCGGCCGATGCGGGTTCACGCGTCTGGTCACCTTTCCGGGAGTTGTCTCAGCTCCGCCGACCGGCACTGAATGAGAGGGAGGGCGGTCTCAGCGCGGGCCGAACTCGTCGTCGATCAGCGCGAGGAGGTCGTCCGGGGACGCGGCTTCGAGGTCGGCGGTGGCGTGCGCGGGCTTCTTCGCCGCCCAGGCCGACACCAGCCGCTTCAGCCGTCCGTCGATCTCAGCGTCGCCGGGGTCGGCGCCGTCGAGCAGGGCTTCGAGCCGGGCGATCTGCTCGGTCACCGCGGCGGCGGCACCGGTCTCGGGGGCGAGTTCGGTCTGGAGGTACTTGGCCAGCGCGTCCGGCGCCGGATAGTCGAAGACGACGGTGGTGGGCAGGGTGAGACCGGTCGCGGCGGCCAGCGCGGTCCGGAACTCGACCGCGGTGAGCGAGTCGAATCCGAGGTCGAGGAAGCCGCGGCCGGGGGCGATCGCGGCCGCCCCGGCGTGCCCGAGCACGGCCGCGGCCTGTCCTCGCACCAGGTCGAGCAGGGCGCGTTCCTGCTCCGCTTCGGCCAGTCCGGCGAGCTTGAGCCGCAGCGCGCCGGCGTCGGCCGCCGCGGCGGTCCGGCGAACCGCGGGGACGAGATCGCGCAGGACCGGCGTGAGCTGCCCGGCCGCGGCGGCGTCGGCGAGACCGGCCTTGTCGAGCTTCACCGGGACCGACGCGGCCACGTCCGTTGCCAGTGCCGCGTCGAACAACGCCAGCCCTTCGCCGACGCTCAGCGCGGGGAAACCGTTGCGGCTCAAGCGCTGCCCGGCCTGGGCGCCCAGCGCCCCGCCCATGCCGTCCGCCCAGCGGCCCCAGGCCAGCGAACGGGCGGGCAGGCCGAGGGCACGGCGATGCACGGCGAGACCGTCGAGGAAGGCGTTGGCGGCGGCGTAGTTGCCCTGTCCCGCGTTGCCGAATACCCCGGCGGCCGAGGAGAACAGGACGAACGCCGCGAGCTCGTGGCCCTTGGTCAGTTCGTGCAGATGCCAAGCGGCGGCGGCCTTGGGACCGAACACGGTCGCGAGCCGCTCCGGGGTGAGCGCGCCGACGAGACCGTCGTCGAGGACACCCGCCGCGTGCACGACCCCGCTCAGCCGGGGGATCCCGGCCAGGACGGCCTCGACAGCCGCACGATCCGCGACGTCGCACGCTTCGATGCGGACGTTCGCGCCGAGAGCCTTCAACTCGTCGGACAACTCGGTCGCGCCGGGGGCGTCCGGCCCGCGGCGACTCGTGAGCACGAGTTCCGTGACGCCGTGCGCCCGGACCAGGTGCCGCGCGAGGTGGGCACCGAGCCCGCCAGTACCGCCGGTGACGAGCACCGCGCCGTCCGCCAGGGCCGGGGCCTCGGTGGCTGGAGCGCGCACCAGCGCCAGTCTCGGCGCGTACAGCTTCCCTTCACGCAACAACAGTTGGTCCTCACCGGTGGCCAGCGCCTTGCCGAGGATCGCGGTGTCACCGTCGCCGTCGACGAGGACGAACCGGCCGGGGTTCTCCGACTGCGCGGCACGCACGAGCCCCCAGACCGCCGCGGCGGCGGGATCCGCACCGTCCTCTTCGGACAGTGCGACGGCACCGGCGGTCAGGACGACCAGGCGGGTGTCCGCGTACTTCGGTTCGGTGAGCCAGACCTGAAGCGCGGCGAGCACGGTCGCGGTCGCCGAGCGCGCCGCGTCGGCCACGTCACCCGCCGGTTCGGCGAGTTCCAGGACCACGGCATCGGGCAGCTCCGCGCCGACGTCTTCACGGCGTGCCCACGACGTTTCGCCGTCTCCCGCCGGAACCGGCGACCAGACGATCCGGTGGAGCGACTCGCTCGGAGCCGTCACGGCCACTGGGCGCTCGCCGAAGGTCACCTCGGCGGACAGCACCGGGGCTCCCGCGAGGTCGAACACCGCCAGCTCCCCCGCCGGGCTCAGGTGAGCCCGGACGGTGGTGGCGCCGGTGGCGTGCAGGGTCACGTTCCGCCAGGCGACCGGCCAGCCGTGTTCGGCCAGGACCGGATCGAGCAGGCTCGGGTGCAGGCCGTACAGCTGCGCGCTGTCGTCCGGCAGGGTCAGCTCGGTCAGGGTGCCGTCCGGGACCGACGGCGCCGGGGCCGGTGTGGTGACCAGGAATCCGGTGCCGTGCCGCTGCCAGTCCTGCCCGGCGCGGCTGTGGATCGAGACCGGGCGACGGCCGTCGGCTTCGGCGCCGACGGCGACCTGGACCTCGCGGTCCCCGGCCAGAGGAGCCTCGACGGCGAATTCGGCCAGGGTGCCCGCGCCGGCCTCGTCACCGGCGCGGATCGCCAGCTCGACGAGCAGCGAATCCGAGGGGGCGGCGGGAAGAACGCCGGTGCACAGGACCGAACCGTCGTCGGCGGAGGTCACCGCGGAGGCCAGCACCGGATGCCGCAGGCCGCCGGCGACGCGCGCCACGGCGGGTTCGCGCAACCAGTAGCGCTCGTGCTGGAAGGCGTAGGTCGGCAAGTCGACAACGCGCGGTTTCGCGGGGGCGAAGAACGCGGGCCAGTCGACGTCGATCCCGCGGACGTGCAGGCGGGACAGCGCCGTGACCGCCGCCGTGGGCTCGTCCCCGTCCTCGCGCAGGGCGGGGATCGCCTCGCCGGATCCCGCGGCCAGCGCCGAAAGCACCGCCGCCGGGCCGATTTCGAGGAAGGTCGTCACGTTCTCGGCCGAGAGGGCGGTCAACGCGTCGGCGAACCGGACCGGTTCCCGCACGTGCCGCACCCAGTAGCCGGGGTCGGTCAGCTCGGTGGCGACGGCACCGGTGACCGCCGAGACGACCGGGATCGACGGCTCGGCGTAGGTCAGGCCGCGCGCGACTTCGGCGAAGTCGTCCAGCATCGGGTCCATCAGCGGCGAGTGGAACGCGTGGGAGACGTCGAGCCGCTTCACCTTGCGGCCACGGGCTTCCAGCGCCGACGCGGCGGCCAGCACCGATTCCTCGGCGCCCGAGAGCACGATGGCGTCCGGTCCGTTGACCGCGGCGACGGCGACCCCGTCGAACTCGGCGACTTCGTCCTCGGTGGCTTGCACAGCGACCATCGCGCCGCCTTCGGGCAGTGCCTCCATCAGCCTGCCGCGCGCTCCGATCAGCTTCGCCGCGTCCTCCAAGGAGAACACGCCCGCGATGTGCGCGGCGGCGATCTCGCCGATCGAGTGCCCGGCGACGAACGCGGGGCGCACACCCCACGACTCGAAGAGCCGGTAGAGCGCGACTTCGAGAGCGAAGATCGCGGGCTGGGCCGTCCCGGTCCGGCCGAGATCACCGTCGAGCGGAAGCAGCGCGGCGATCTCGTCGTACGCCTCGGCGAAAGCGGGGAAGGCGTCGTAGAGCCCCCGTCCCATACCTTCGCGCTGAGAACCCTGGCCGGTGAACAGGAAGGCGAGGCGGCCGGACGCGGGCTCGCCGGTGACGACGCCCTGGGCTGATCCACCGGAAGCCAACGCTCGCAGTCCGGCGGCGGGCTCGCCGACGACGACGGCACGGTACTGGTGGTGAGTACGAGTGGTGGCGAGGGAGTAGCCGGTGTCGGCCGTGAAGTCTGCTGCGGACAGACGGGAAGCCTGCGCTACCAGTGCCTCCGGCGTGCGTCCGGAAAGCACCAGCGGCACCGCCGGCAGCGTTCCCGAAAGCTCGGGCTCGGGTCCGGCCGGGGCCTGTTCGAGGACGACGTGGGCGTTCGTGCCGCTGATCCCGAACGACGACACCCCGGCGCGACGCGGACCGCCGGTCTCCGGCCACGGCGTCTGCTCGGTGAGCAGCGAGATGTCACCGGCCGTCCAGTCGACGTGCGGGGTCGGCTCGTCCACGTGCAGGCTCGCCGGGACGACACCGTGGTTCATCGCCTCGACCATCTTGATGATCCCTGCGACCCCCGCCGCGGCCTGTGTGTGGCCGATGTTGGACTTGACCGAACCGAGCAGCAGCGGCCGCTCACGGTCCTGGCCGTAGGTCGCCAGCAGGGCCTGCGCCTCGATAGGGTCACCCAACGGCGTGCCGGTGCCATGCGCTTCGACGACATCCACAGTGGACGCTTCGATCCCGGCGTTCGCCAGCGCCGAACGGATCACGCGCTGCTGCGAAGGGCCGTTGGGAGCGGTGAGACCGTTGGACGCGCCGTCCTGGTTGACCGCCGAGCCCTTGACGACGGCCAGGACGCGGTGCCCGTTGCGGCGAGCGTCGGAAAGCCGCTCCAGCACCAGGATCCCGACGCCTTCGGCCCAGTTCGTACCGTCGGCGGCCCCTGCGAACGGCTTGCAGCGGCCGTCCGGTGCCAGCCCGCGCTGCCGCGAGAACTCGACGAACATGTCGGGCGAGGCCATCACGTTGACACCACCCGCCAGCGCCAGCGTGCACTCCCCCGACCGCAGGGACTGCGCCGCCAGGTGCACGGCGACCAGCGAAGACGAGCAAGCGGTGTCGACGGAGACGGCCGGGCCCTCCAGCCCCAGCGCGTAGGCGACGCGGCCGGAGACGACGCTGCTGAAGGAGGCGGTGCCGAGGAAACCCTCGACCTGCTCGGGAATCGCGCTCAGCCGCGAGATGTAGTCGTTGGACAGGGCACCCGCGAAGACACCGGTGCTGGTGCCGCGCAGGGAACCCGGCTCGATCCCGGCCCGCTCCAGCGCCTCCCACGCGGTCTCCAGGACCTGACGCTGCTGCGGGTCCATGGCCAGCGCTTCACGCGGCGAGATCCCGAAGAACTCGGCGTCGAAGTCGCCCGCGTTGTACAGGAAAGCACCCTCGGACGCGTAGGTGGTGCCACGGTGATCGGGGTCCGGGTGGAACAGCGAGTCCAGGGGCCAGTCGCGGTCGGCCGGGAAGTCCCCGACGCCGTCGCGGCCCTCGGCGACCAGCTGCCACAGTTCGGCGGGCGAGGTGACTTCACCCGGGTACCGGCAGCCCATGCCGACGATGACGACCGGATCGTCGTGGATACCGGCCCCGGCCGTGGCGGACGTGGCCGCGACCGGGGCCGGCGTCTCGTCCCCGACGAGTTCGCCGCGCAGGAACATCTTCAGCGCATCGGGCGTCGGGTGGTCGAAGACGAGCGTCGCGGGCAGCCGGAGACCGGTGGCGGCGCCGAGACGGTTGCGCAGTTCGACCGCGGTGAGGGAGTCGAAGCCGATTTCGTTGAACGCGCGGGTCGCGACGATCCCGGCCGCGTCGGCGTGGCCGAGGACCAGCGCGACCTCGCGGCGCACCAGGTCCAACAGCAGTTCGTCCTGGTCCGGAGCGGGCAACCCGGCGAGTTTGCGCCGCAGTTCGCCCGCCTGCTCGGCGGTGGCGGTCTTGGCCTTGGCGCGACCCGAGCCGCCGACCAGCGCGCGGATCAGCGGCGAGATCGGGGCGTCGCTGCCGCGTACGGTCGCGCGGTCGAATTTGAGGCCGAGCAGGACTGCGTGGTCGAGGCCGACCGCGCGGTCGAACATCGCCAGGCCCTCTTCGGGGTCGATCGGCGGGAAACCGCTGCGGCGCATGCGTTCTTCGCCCGCGTCACCGAGTTCGCCCTTCATGCCGCCGGACCACAGGCCCCACGCGACGGACTGTGCGGCCAGTCCTTCGGCGCGACGCCGGGTGGCGAGACCGTCGAGGAAGGCGTTGGCGGCGGCGTAGTTGCCCTGGCCCGGGTTGCCGAGCACACCGGCGGCTGACGAGAACTGGACGAACCAGCGCAGCGGCAGATCCGCGGTCAGCTCGTGCAGATGCCAGGCGGCGTCGGCCTTCGGGGCGAGGACGCGGTCGAGGCGTTCGGGGGTGAGCGCGTCGATCGGGGCGTCGTCGAGGACACCGGCCGCGTGGATGACGGCGGTGAGCGGGTGCTCGGCGGGGATCCCGGCCAGCAGCGTGGCGACGGCGTCGCGGTCCGCGCTGTCACAGGCGGCGATGGTGGCTTCGGCACCGAGCGCCTGCAACACTTGTGACAACTCGGTCGCGCCGGGGGCGTCCGGGCCGCGACGGCTGATCAGGAGCAGATGCCGGACGCCGTACTCGGCGATCAGGTGCTGGGCGAGCATCGCGCCCAGACCACCGGTACCGCCGGTGATCAGGACGGTGCCATCGGGCTCCGGCCCGCGCGGGATGGTGAGCACGACCTTGCCGATGTGCTTGGCCTGGCTGAGCAGCCGGAACGCCTCAGGGGCGCGGCGGACGTCCCAGACCCGGCGCGGCAACGGCTTCAGCACACCGCTCGCGAACAGCTCCAGTACTTCGGCCCACATCCGGGAGAACTGCTCGGGCCCGGCCTCGATGAGGTCGTAGGGCCGGTAGTGCACACCGGGGTGCTGTGCGGCGACCTCTTCGGGGTCACGCAGACCCGCCTTGCCCATCTCCAGGAACCGGCCGCCGCGCGGCAGCAGCCGCAGGGAGGCGTCGACGAAGTCACCGGTGAGGGCGTCGAGGACGACGTCGACACCGCGCCCTTCGCTGGTGGCGAGGAAGTGCTGTTCGAATTCGAGCGTGCGGGAGTTGGCGATGTGGCCGTCATCCAGCCCGGCCTCGCGCAGCACGTGCTGCTTCGCGGGGCTGGCGGTGCTGTACACCTCGGCGCCGAGGTGGCGCGCGATCTGGATCGCCGCCATACCGACGCCACCGGCGCCCGCGTGGACCAGCACGGACTCCCCCGCCTCCAATCCGGCGAGTTCCTTGAGGCCGAAGTACGCGGTGAGGAACACCAGTGGCACGGACGCGGCTTCCTCGTCCGTCCAGCCGTCGGGAATCCGGGCGCACATCGAACGCTGGGCGGTGGTGATGGAACCGATACCGCCGATGGCGACACCCATCACGCGGTCACCGGGCACCAGATCGTCCACTTCGGACCCTGTTTCCAAAACGACACCGGCGATCTCGTTGCCGAGCGGGCCGGGCTCGCCCTCGAACATGCCGAGAACGTTGAGCGCGTCACGGAAGTTGAGACCCGCGGCGGCGACGGCGACGCGGATGTGCCCGGGCGCCAAGGGTTCCAGGGCCTGGGGGCAGGGTTCGAGCCGCAGTTCCTCCAGCGTGCCGCGGGCGGCCATGCCGAGCCGCCACGCGGGTTCGGCGGGCGGGTTCAGTTCGTCGGTTCCGGGGACCGGGCCGAGGCGCAGGGCGGCGAATCCGCCGTCGCGCAAGGTCAGCTGGGGTTCGCCGGTCGCCAGCGCGGCGGCGAGTTCGGCGTCCGTCAGGTCGCCGGTCTCGGTGTCGACGAGGACCACCCGGCCGGGCAGTTCGCTTTGCGCGGAGCGGCCGAGACCCCAGACCGCGGCGGCGGCCGGATCGACACGACCGGGCCCGATCGCGGCGCAGGTGACGAGGACGAGTTTCGCGTCGGCGAAACGGTCTTCGGCGGAGAACTGCTGCAGGACGGCGAGCACCTCGCGGGTGGCGATGCGGGCGCCCGCCGGATCGGTGAACACCGGGAGCACGACCACCGGCGGTACGGCGCCACTGCCGACCCTTCCGTGGTAGGCCCACTCGACGGGAGCCGGGTCGGCCGGGGTGGGCAGCGGTGTCCAGTCGAGGCGGAACAGGGAGTCGAGACCAGGCGTCGCCGAGGTGACGGGGCTGAGTTCCCGCAGGGTCAGCGAGCCGATGGTGACGACCGGCGCGCCGGTGCCGTCGGCGGCGCGCAGGGAGACGGCGCCGGACGGCCCCGGCGTGAGCTTCAGCCGCAGCGCGGACGCGCCGGTGGCGTGCAGCGTGACGTCTTGCCAGAGGAACGGCAGCTTCGCGCCACCCGGCTCCTCGGTCAGCAGGCCGATCGCGTGCAGACCGGCGTCCAGGAGCGCGGGGTGCAGGCCGAACCGCTCAACGTCGGCCTTCGCGGTGTCTTCCGGTAGCGCGGTCTCGGCGAAGATCTCCTCACCGAGGCGCCAGGCGGCTTTGAGCCCCTGGAAGACCGGGCCGTACTCCAGACCGGCGGCGGCGAACACCGGGTAGACCTCGGCGACGTCCACGGCGACGGCATCGCGCGGCGGCCACTCGGCCAGGTCGAAGCCCGCGGCCGGGGCCTGCGGGGCCAGGGTCCCCGAACCGTGAAGCGTCCAGGTGCTTTCACCCGCGCGGGAGTACACGGCGACGGCACGACGGCCGCTCTCGTCCGGCCCGGCCAGGACGACCTGGACGTCCAGCGGACCGGCCAGGACCATCGGCTCACGCAAGGTGAGTTCTTCCAGGTGCGCGCAGCCGGCTTCGTCGCCCGCCCGCAGCGCGAGTTCGACCAGCGCGGTGCCGGGCACGATGACCGTGCCCGCGACAGCGTGATCGGCAAGCCAGGGATGGGTGGACGGCGAGATCCGGCCGGTCAGCACGACCCCGGCGCCGTCGGCCAGCGGGACGGCCGCGCCCAGCAGCGGGTGCGCGGCGTCGGCGAGTCCGAGCCCGCCCGGGTCTCCCGCGCCGTGGCCGCCGCGCAGCCAGTAGTTCTCGCGCTGGAACGGGTACGTGGGCAGATCGATCGTGCGGGCGCCGGTGCCCTCGTAAAATTCGGTCCAGTCGACGCGCGCGCCGCGGACGTGCAGCTCGGCGAGCACGGTCATCGCCGTCTGGGCCCCGGGGCGATCCTTGCGCAGCACCGGGACGACGAGGGTGCCTTCCGGCGGCAGCGTTCGCGCGGCCATCCCGGCCAGCACCGCGTCCGGGCCGATCTCGACGAACCGGGAAACCCCTTCACCGCGCAGGAATCCGATGCCGTCGGCGAACCGGACCGGCTGCCGGACGTGCCGCGGCCAGTAGCCGGGCACGGTGACCTCGTCGGGTCCGGCGAGGCGGCCGGTCACGTTGGACACCACGGGGATCGACGGGGTCCCGTGCGGGATCTCTTCGGCGATGGCGCCGAATTCGGCGAGCATGCCGTCCATCCGCGCGGAATGTGACGCGTGGGAGATGTTGAGCCGCTTGATCTTCCGGCCGCGTCCGGCGAATTTCTCCGCCAGTGCCTCGGCGGCGGCCTCCTCACCGGAGACGACGACCGAGTCTGGGGCGTTGAGCGCGCCGATGGCGAGGCCGTCGGTCAGTTCGGCGGCGACCTCCTCTTCGGTGGCCTGGATGCCGATCATCGCGCCGCCCGGCGGCTGGGCCTCCATCAGACGGCCGCGCGCGGTGATCATCCGCGCGGCACCGGCCAGGTCCCAGACGCCGGCGACGTGGGCCGCTGCCAGTTCACCGGCGGAGTGCCCGACGACGTAGTCCGGGTGGACGCCCCACGACTCCAGCAGCCGGAACAGCGCCACTTGCAGGGCGAACATCGCGGGCTGGGCGAAGGTCATCCGGTCGAGCAGCTTCTGGTCGTCACCGAAGACGACGCCGGCCAGCGGGCGGTCGAGGTGCGGGTCGAGGGCGGCGCACGCCTCATCGAAGGCGGCACGGTAGGCGGGGAAGGTGTGGTACAGTTCGCGGCCCATGCCGCAGCGCTGGGAACCCATGCCGGAGAACAGGAACGCGGTGCGGCCGAGCAGCGGTTCGCCGGTGACGACGCCGGGAGCGGGTTCTCCCTCGGCGAGCGCGGTCAGCCCGGCCTTGAGGTCTTCCAAGCCGCTGCCGACGATCGCGGCGCGGCTTTCCAGCGCGGTACGGGTGATGGCCAGTGACCAGCCGAGGTCGAGCGGATCGACGGCGTCCGAATTGGACACTGTGGACAGAAGCTGTGCGGCGGTGGCCTTCAGCGCGGCGGGACCGCGAGCCGAAAGAGGCCACGTCTGGACGGCTGGCGGGGTCCGCTCCGGCTCGGCGTCCTCGCTCGCGGAGGCCTGTTCCAGGATGACGTGGGCGTTGGTGCCGCTCATGCCGAAGGACGACACCCCGGCCCGTCGCGGGCGGTCGCCGGTGTCCCACGGCTTCGGTTCGGTGAGCAGTTCGACGGCTCCGGCCGTCCAGTCGACATGCGGCGACGGCTCGTCCACGTGGAGCGTGCGGGGCAGCACGCCGTGCCGCATGGCCTCGACCATCTTGATGATCCCGGCGACCCCCGCCGCGGCCTGGGTGTGCCCGATGTTCGACTTGACCGAACCCAGCCACAGCGGGGTTTCCCGCTCGCGACCGTAGGTGGCCAGCAGCGCTTGTGCCTCGATCGGGTCGCCGAGGGTCGTGCCGGTGCCGTGCGCCTCGACGGCGTCGACGTCGGCGGCGGTCAGCTTCGCGTTCTTCAGCGCGGCACGGATGACGCGCTGCTGGGCCGGGCCGTTGGGCGCGGTCAAGCCGTTGGACGCGCCGTCCTGGTTGACCGCGGAACCCTTGATGACGGCGAGGATCCGGTGCCCGTTGCGGCGGGCGTCTGACAACCGCTCCAGCAGGAGCATGCCCGCGCCCTCACCCCAGCCGGTGCCGTCGGCGCCGGCGGCGAACGCCTTGCAGCGCCCGTCCGGCGCCATCCCGCGCTGACGCGAGAACTCGACGAACGTCTCCGGCGTGGCCATCACCGTGACTCCGCCCGCCAGCGCGAGCGAGCACTCCCCCGAACGCAGCGAATGCGCCGCGAGGTGGACCGCGACCAGCGACGACGAGCACGCCGTGTCGATGGTGACCGCCGGGCCTTCCAACCCGAGGGTGTAGGCGAGCCGTCCCGACAGCACGCTGTTGGACGAGCCGGTGCCGAGGAACCCTTCGACCTCTTCGGATCCACCGTCGAACCCGGAGACGTACTCGCTGCGCATGGCCCCGGCGAACACACCGGTGGCGCTGCCCTTCAGCGCGGCCGTGTCCAGCCCGGCCCGCTCGAAGGTCTCCCAGGTGACCTCCAGCAGCAGCCGCTGCTGCGGGTCCATCGCGAGCGCTTCCCGCGGCGAGATCCCGAAGAAACCCGCGTCGAATTCCCCGGCGTCGTGCAGGAATCCACCCTGGTCGCTGTAGCTGGTGCCCCGGTGTTCCGGGTCCGGGTGGTACAGCCCATCGGTGTCCCAGCCCCGGTTCGCCGGGAACCCCGTCATCCCGTCCCCGCCGCCGTCGACGAGATTCCACAGGCCTTCCGGGGAGGTGACCCCGCCCGGGAACCGGCAAGCCATGCCGATCACGGCCAGCGGTTCCGAGCCGCTCTCCTCGGCTTCTCGCAGACGGCGCCGCGTCTCACGCAGTTCGGCGGTCAGTCGCTTGAGGTAGTCGAGCGTCCGCTCGTCGGTCGTCATGACGGTGGTCCTCCTCGCGGCGGCGGGCCGGGGGTCAGAGTTCGTTGTCCAGCAGGGCGAACATGTCGTCGATGGTGTCCACTTCCAGATCCGCGTCGCCGCCGGACGGCCGCACCCGGTCCTGCCACAGGGAGACCAGGTTCCGCAGCTTCGCCTCGACTTCGCCGGCACCCACCGCTTCGAGGTCCACTGTGGACAGATCGGCGGCGAGCCGGTCGATCCCCGACGCCAGTCCGGTTTCCGCGGCTGGGGCGGCCGGTCCCGCGGCGTCTATCTCGGACTGCAGGAACTTGGCGAGGTCGTCCGGGGTCGGGTAGTCGAAGATCAGCGTCGCGGGCAGGCGCAGCCCGGTGGCCGCGTCGAGGCTGTTGCGCAGTTCGACCGCGGTCAGCGAGTCGAAGCCCAGTTCGGTGAACGCCCGGCCCGGCTCGATCGCGTCCGCGCCGTCGTGCCCGAGCGCCGCCGCGGCCTGGCCGCGCACCACGCCGAGCAGCACCAGTTCGGCGTCCGCCTGCGACAGCCCGGCGAGCCGTCGCTTGAGCCCGTCGGCCTGCGCCGCCGCGTCCACCGGTGCGGCACGCCGCACCGAACCGCGGACGAGACCGCGCAGCAGCGGCGGCACCGGCCCGGTCATCGACCGGAGCCCGGCGACGTCGAGCTTCACCGGCACCGAGACCGGTTCGGCCAGGCCGGTGGCCAGGTCGAACAGCTCGAGACCTTCGGCAGGGTCGAAACTGCCGACCCCGTCGCGGCCCATCCGGTCCGCGTCCGCCGAGTCGCCCATGCCGTCGGCCCACAGACCGAAGGCGAGCGACGTCGCGGGCAGCCCGAGGCCGCGGCGGTGGTGCGCCAGCCCGTCGAGGAAGGTGTTCGCCGCCGCGTAGTTGGCCTGCCCCGGCGCGCCGAGCACCCCGGCGGCCGAAGAGAACAGGACGAACATCGTCAGGTCGTGGCCGCGGGTCAGCTCGTGCAGGTTCCACGCCGCGTCCACCTTGGGCCGCAGTACCTTCTCCAGCCGCTCGGGGGTCAGCGCGGTGAGCAGGCCGTCATCGAGGACGCCGGCCGCGTGCACCACGCCGGTCAGGTCCGGCGTGCGGTCCAGGACCGCGGCGAGCGCGGCGCGGTCGGCGGCGTCGCATGCCTCGATCCGCACGGTCGCGCCCAATCCGGTCAGTTCCGCCGCCAGTTCGGCCGCGCCGGGCGCGTCCGGACCGCGACGGCTGGTGAGCACCAGATCCCGGACGTCGTGCCGGGTGACCAGGTGCTTGGCCAGCACCGCGCCGAGACCACCGGTGCCGCCGGTGACGAGCACCGTTCCGCCTTCCGGGCGGCGCGGCACCGTCAGCACGACCTTGCCGACGTGCTTGGCCTGGGACAGGAAGCGCAACGCCTCCGGGGCCCGGCGCAGATCCCAGGTGCGGATCGGCAGCGGGGTGAGCGCACCCTGGTCGAACAAGGCGATCAGCTCCTCCCACATCTGCGCGATCCGGCGGTTGCCCGCGTCGATCACGTCGAACGCCCGGTAAGTCACACCGGGATGGTGCCCCGCGGCGCCGCCGTCCGGACGGACGTCGGTCTTCCCCATTTCCACGAACCGCCCACCGCGCGGTAACAGGCGCATCGAGGCGTCGATGAAGTCGCCCGTCAGCGCGTTGAGGACGACGTCCACGCCGTTCCCGCCGGTGGTCTCGCGGAACCGCTCCTCGAAGTCGAGCGTCCGCGACGACGCGATGTGGTCGTCGGCCAGCCCTGCCGCGCGCAGGACGTCCCATTTGCCCTCGCTCGCGGTGCCGAACACCTCGGCACCGAGGTGCCGGGCGAGTTGCGTGGCGGCCATCCCGACACCACCGGCGGCGGCGTGGATGAGCACCGACTCGCCCTTCTTCAGCGCGCCGAGGTCGGTCAGCGCGTAGTAAGCGGTGAGGAAGACCAACGGGACCGACGCGGCCTCTTCGAACGTCCAGCCTTCGGGCATCTTGGCCAGGAGATCCCGGTCGGCGAAGGTGAGCGGGCCGAACCCGCCGTGCACCAGGCCCATCACGCGGTCGCCCGGGACGAGGTCGGTCACCTCGGACCCGACATCGGTGACGACACCGGCGGCCTCGTACCCGATCCGCCCGGCGTCACCCGGGTACATGCCGAGCACGTTGAGCACGTCGCGGAAGTTCGTCCCGGCCGCCCGGGTGGCGATCCGGACCTCGCGCGGCAGCAACGGTTCGAGCACATCGGGGTACGGCTCGAAGGAAAGCCTGTCAAGGGTGCCCTTGACGACGCTGTCCAGGCGCCAGGCCGGTTCGTGCCACGGCGGCACGAGATCCGGCGACGACGCGGCGGTCAGCAACCGGGTGGCGTGGACGACGCCGTCCCGCACGGCCAGCTGGGTTTCGTCGCCCAGCACGGCCAGCGCGGTGTCGACGTCGGCCTCGGCCGCGTCGAGCAGCACCAGCCTGCCGGGATGCTCGGACTGGGCACTGCGGACCAGGCCCCAGACCGCGGCCGATGCCGGGTCGACAGTGTCCGAAGCAGACACCGCGACCGCGTTCTCGGTGCGCACCACGAGCGTGGTGTCCTTCTCCGCGGCCAGCCATTCCTGCAGCTTCGCCAGCGTGCTCCGCAGAAGCGCATGCGTGGCAGCCGGGGTGTCTCCGGCCACCGGTACCGCCGAGAGCACCTCCGCCGGCGAAACCTGGGCCTCGTTCGTGACCTGAGCCCAGCCGAGCCGGAACAGTGCGTCCGAAGTGGACGGAGCGGCCGGGCCGAGGTCGGTGACCTCGCGCAGCAACAGCGATCCGACCGTCAGCACCGGCGCTCCGGCACCGTCGGTGAGTTCCAGCCGCACCGAGTCGGTTCCGGAGGAGGCGACCCGGACCCGGGCGGCGGTGGCGCCGGCCGCGTGCAGGACGACGTCCCGCCAGAGGAACGGCAGGCGGGTGGTCTCGGCGTTCCCGGGCAGCAGGCCGATGGCGTGCAGCGCGGCGTCGAGCAGGGCCGGGTGCAGCCCGAACTTCCCGGCGTCGCCGTGCGCGGCGGCGGGCAGTTCGAGGTCGGCGCAGACCTCGTCACCCACGAGCCAAGCCGCGGTGAGGCCCCGGAACACCGGCCCGTACTGCAGGCCCGCGTCGGCGAGACCCGGGTAGAGCTCGGTGACGTCGATGCTCTGCGCCCCCGCGGGCGGCCACGCGGTGTCCTTGGCCGCCGGGTACGCGTCACCGGGGGCGAGCAGGCCGGTCGCGTGCTCGGTCCACGGGTCGTCGGCCAGCCGCGAGTGGATCGACACCGGACGCCGTCCATCGTCGTCCGCGGCGCCGAGGGCGACCTGGACGGCGAGTCCGCCGGACTCCGGCAGCACCATCGGCGCGGCCAGGGTCAGTTCGGCCACGCGGGCGCAGCCGAGTTCGTCGCCCGCCCGGACGGCGAGCTCGACCAGTGCCGCGCCGGGGACCAGCACGGTGCCGAGCACCGCGTGATCGGCCAGCCACGGCTGCGCCGCGCGGGACAGCCTGCCGTAGCCGACCAGGCCGTCCTCCCCCGCCGTCGGCACGGTCGCCCCGAGCAGCGGGTGCCCGGCCGCGGCCAGGCCCAGCCCGGCGGCGTCACCGGCGACGGCGGGCGGGTCCAGCCAGAACCGCTCGCGCTGGAAGGCGTACGTGGGCAGCGGGACGGCGCGAGCGTCGGTGCCGTTGAAGAACGCCGTCCAGTCGACGTCGGTACCGGACGCGATTAGCCGGCTGAACGCGAGGGCAGCGGTCTGCCGTTCGTCGCGCTCCTTACGCAGGAGCGGGACGAACACCGCGTCGGGCGCGGTATCGAGGCCCATCGCGGAGAGCACGCCGTCCGGACCCAGTTCGGCGAACCGGGTGACGCCCGCTTCGGCGAGCACGCGGACGCCGTCGGCGAACCGCACGGTCTCGCGGACGTGCCGCACCCAGTACCCCGGGTCGGTCAGATCCGCCGATTGGGTCACTGTCGAGACGATCGGGATCCGTGGCTCGGCGTAGCTCAGGCTCTCCGCCACTTCGGCGAAGTCCGCCAGCATCGGCTCCATCAGCGCGGAGTGGAACGCGTGCGAGACGACCAGGGCCTTGGTGCGGCGGCCTTCCTTGGCGAACGCCTCGGCCACCGCGTGCACGGGACCGTCCACACCGGACAGAACGATCGCCTGCGGCCCGTTCACCGCGGCCAGGCAGACCTCGCCGGACAGATGCTCGCGCACCTCGTCCTCACTCGCCTGCACCGCGACCATCGCGCCGCCCTCGGGCAGCGCCTCCATCAACCGGCCACGCGCCTCGACGAGCTTGGCCGCGTCCGCCAGGGACAACACCCCGGCGACATGCGCCGCCGCGATCTCGCCGATCGAGTGCCCGGCCAGGAAATCGGGCCGGATCCCCCACGACTCCACGAGCCGGAACAACGCCACTTCCAGTGCGAAGATCGCGGGTTGCGCGGTGCCGGTGCGATCGAGATCGCCATCGAGGGGAAGGAGCGCGGCGACCTCGTCGTAAGCCGCCGCGAACACCGGGAAGTCGGCATAGAGCCCTTGGCCCATGCCGAGCCGCTGGGAACCCTGACCGGTGAACAGCATCGCGAGTTTGCCCTCGGCCGCGCGGCCGGTGACGACCTCCGGGGTGGTCCGGCCACCGGCGAGGGCGGCCAGTCCGGTGCGCAGCGCTTCGGCGTCGCCGGTGAGCACCGCCCGCCGTTCGAACGCCGTCCGGGTGGTCGCCAGCGCGTAGCCGATGTCGACCGGGTCGGCGAATCCGACGGTGCCGAGCAGCCGTCCGGCCTGGGCCCGCAGCGCGTCTTCGGTGCGGGCGCTGAGCACCCACGGGAGGAGCGACGGCGGCGCAGGTGTCCTCGCAGGCGCCGAGGGTTCCGGAACCTGCTCCAGGATGACGTGCGCGTTGGTGCCGCTGATGCCGAACGCCGAGACCGCCGCGCGGCGGGGACGGTCGGCCTCGGGCCACGGCCGCGCCTCGGTGAGCAGCCGGACCTCGCCCTCGCTCCAGTCGACATGCGGGGACGGCTCGTCGACGTGCAGGGTCGCGGGCAGGACGCCGTGCCGCATCGCCTCGACCATCTTGATGATCCCGGCGAGCCCCGCGGCGGCCTGCGTGTGGCCGATGTTGGACTTCACCGAGCCGAGCCACAGCGGTTCTTCGCGGTCCTGGCCGTAGGTCGCCAGCAGCGCTTGCGCCTCGATCGGGTCGCCCAGCGCGGTGCCGGTGCCGTGCGCCTCGACGATGTCCACAGTGGACGATTCGACGCCGGCGGCCGCCAGCGCGCGGCGGATGACCCGCTGCTGCGAGGGACCGTTGGGCGCGGTCATGCCGTTGGACGCGCCGTCCTGGTTGACCGCGCTGCCCTTCACGACCGCCAGCACGTGACGTCCGTTGCGGCGCGCGTCGGAAAGCCTTTCCAGGAGCAGGAACCCGGCGCCCTCGGCCCAGGCGGTGCCGTCGGCCGCGGCGGCGAACGGCTTGCAGCGGCCGTCAGCGGCCAAGCCGCGCTGACGGGAGAACTCGATGAACGGGTTGGGACTGGCCATCACGGTCGCGCCGCCGACCAGCGCCAGCCCGCATTCACCGGAGCGCAGCGCCTGCGCCGCCCAGTGCAAGGCGACCAGCGAAGACGAGCACGCGGTATCGACCGACACGGCCGGGCCTTCGAGCCCGAAGGTGTAGGCGACCCGGCCGGTCAGCACGCTGCTCGCGCTGCCGGTCCCGAGCAGGCCCTCCATCCCCTCCGGAGTGGCGGCCAGGCGCGAGGCGTAATCGTCGTACATGACGCCGGCGAACACCCCGGTGGCGCTTCCGCGCAGCGACACCGGGTCGATCCCGGCGCGCTCGAACGCCTCCTGCGCGGTCTCCAGCAGCAACCGCTGCTGCGGGTCGACTGTGACCGCCTCCCGCGGCGAGATGCCGAAGAACTCCGCGTCGAAGTCGGCGGCGTCGTGCAGGAAGCCGCCCTCGCGGGCGTAGCTGGTGCCGGGGTGGTCGGGGTCCGGGTGGTACAGCCGGTCGAGATCCCAGCCGCGGTCGGACGGGAACGGCGTGATCGCGTCGGTTCCCTCGGCGACCAGGCGCCACAGGTCTTCCGGCGAGCTGACGCCGCCCGGGAACCGGCAACTCATCGCGACGATCGCGATGGGCTCGTCCGGCTCGGCCACGCGGATCGGCTCCTCGTCCACACCTGCCTCGTCACCGGCCAGTTCGCCGCGGATGTGCGTGGCCAGCGCCGCCGGATTCGGGTGGTCGAACACCAGCGTCGCGGGCAGCCGCAGGCCGGTCGCCTCGCCGAGACGGTTGCGCAGTTCGACGGCGGTGAGCGAGTCGAAGCCGAGTTCGGTGAACGCGCGGCCGGCCTCGACCGACGTCGCGGTGCCATGTCCGAGCACGTCCGCGACATGCCCCCGGACCAGGTCGACCAGATGCGAGAGCTGGTCGGCGGGCGAAAGCCGGCTGAGTGTCGCGGTCAGCCCGGCGGCGGCCGCGGCGTTGGCCGCGCCCCGTCGCTTCGGCACCCGCACCAATCCGCGCAGCGCGGGCGCGGGCTCGCTCGTGCGGGCCAGCGTGCGCAGCGTCGCCAGATCGAGCTTCACCGGCACAGGGACCGGAGTCGAGGCGGCCAGCGCGGCGTCGAACAGCGCCAGGCCCTCTTCGTCGGTCAGCGCGCCGAATCCGGCGCGGGCCAAGCGGTCCACATCGGACTGTCCGCCCATGCCGTTGGCCCACAGGCCGTAGGCGAGCGAACGCGCGGGCAGCCCTTCGGCGTGACGGCGGCGCGCGAGGTCGTCGAGCAGGGCGTTGGCGGCGGCGTAACTGGCCTGCCCCGGGCCGCCGAGGATCCCGGAAACCGAGGAGATCAGGACGAACTGCGTCAGCGGCGTGCCGAGGGTCAGTTCGTGGAGCGCGAGCGCCGCCTCGGCCTTGGGCCGCAGCACGGTGTCGAAGCGCTCCGGGGTCAGCTCGGTGACGACACCGTCGTCGAGCACACCGGCCGCGTGCACGATCCCCGTGAGGTCTTCGATGCCGTCGAGCAGGGCGGCGAGCGCGTCGCGGTCGGTGACGTCACAGGCGACGACCTCGGCACCGAGCTCTTCCGCCAGCTCCGCCGCACCGGGCGCGTCGAGGCCGCGGCGGCTGGTGAGGATCAGCTTGGTGACCTCCGGCGCGAGGTGCCGGGCGATCGCGGCCCCGACCCCGCCGGTGCCGCCGGTGACGAGAACCGTGCCCTCGCCCCAGATCGCGGGCTCTCCCGCCGTGGCTCGGGCGAGCCGCGGGACTTCCGCGACGCCGTCGCGGATCCGGACCTGCGGTTCACCGGTGGCCAGCGCCAAGCCGACGTCATCCCCTTCGAGGACGACGAACCGGTCCGGGTGTTCCGAAGCCGCGGTGCGGGCGAGACCGCGCACCGCGGCCCCCGCCGGAGTGTTGCCGGTGCGGATCACCATGCGCGTTCCACCGTCGGCCAAGAACTCCTGGATCGCGGCCAGCGTCGCGGCCAGCGCGTCCCGCGGTTCGCCGTCCGGTGCGGTGAAGACCTCGGCGTCTTCGACAGCGGCGCCCTCGGCGGGCACTTCGGCCCAGGTCAGCTCGTACAGCGAGTCCGTGCCGCGCGGCCTCGGCGCCTCGGCGGTCCGGACGTTCACGGTGCCGAGGGTGACGACCGGGGCGCCGCTCGTGTCGGTGGCCAGTAGCGAAACGGTGCCGGGCCCGGTCGGCGTGACCCGGACGCGCAGCGCGGTGGCGCCGGTGGCGTGCAGGGTGACATCGCCGAACAGGAACGGCAAGCGGGTCCCCTCGCCCGGGAGGAGTCCCAAGGTATGGAGCGCCGCGTCGAGCAGCGCCGGGTGCAGGCCGAAGCCGTCGACTTCGGTTCCCTCGGGCAGTTCGACCTCGGCGAACACGGTGTCCCCGTCGCGCCAGGCGGTGGTGAGCCCGCNGGGGCCCGAAACCGAGCCCCGCGCCCGCCATATCCGCGTAGAGCCCGTCGAGGGAGAGCGGCTCGGCGGCGGGCGGCCATGAGGTCAGGCCGGACGGCACGGCGACCGTTTCCGGGGCGAGCGTGCCGGTGGCGTGCTCGGTCCACTCCCCTTGCGGGGCACGCGAGTGCACCGAAACCGGGCGGCGTCCGCCCGTGCCCGCCGCGCCGACGAGCACCTGGACGTCCAGCGCACCGTGTGACGGCAGCACCAGCGGTGCGGCGAGGGTCAGTTCCTCCACGCCTCCGCAGCCGGCTTCGTCACCGGCGCGGACGGCGAGTTCGAGCAGTCCGGTGCCGGGGACGAGGACCTCGCCGAACGCGGCGTGCCCGGCCAGCCACGGATGCGTGGCGACCGACAGCCGTCCGGTGAGGACCCAGCCGTCACCGTCGGCGAACGGCACCGCGGCGCCCAGCAGCGGGTGCCCGGCGGGCTGGAGCCCGGCCGTGGTGACGTCGCCCGTGCCGCTTCCGGCGGCGAGCCAGAACCGGCGGCGGTCGAACACCGACGTCGGCAGGTCGACGACGCGAGCGCCGGTCGGGCGGAACACCGCGGCCCAGTCGACGGTGACGCCGCGGGTGTACGCGGCGGCCAGGGTGGTGAGCGCGGTCTCCGCCTCGTCGCGGTCGGCACGCAGGAACGGCGCCGCGAACGTGTCCGGGCCGTCGTCGGCGAGCGCAGTCAGCACGGCGGCCGGGCCCAGTTCCAGGAACCGGGTGACCCCGGCCTCGCGCAGCCACGCCAGTCCGGTGGAGAACCGGACGGTGGCGCGGACGTGCTCGACCCAGTACTCCGGTTCGGCGACCCGGGCCGTGCGCTCGCCGTCCACTGTGGACACGAATGGGATCGTCGGCTCGGAGAAGTCGAATTCCCGCACCACGGCGGCGAACTCGTCGAGCATCGGCTCCATCAGAGCCGAATGGAAGGCGTGCGAGACGTCAAGCCGCTTGGTGCGGCGGCCGAGCTTCTCGAACATCTTGGCCAGCTTGAGCGTCGGCGACGCGGCTCCCGAAAGAACGACCGCGTCGGGGCCGTTGACGGCGGCCAAGGAGACCTTCGGCGTCAGGTGCTCACGCACCTCGTCCTCGCTCGCCTGGACCGCGACCATCGCGCCGCCCTCGGGCAGCGCCTCCATCAGCCGGCCGCGCGCTTCGACGAGCTTGGCCGCGTCTTCCAGCGAAAGCACGCCCGCCACATGCGCGGCCGCGATCTCGCCGATCGAGTGCCCGGCCACGAAGTCGGGCACGATGCCCCAGGACTCGGCGAGCCGGTACAGCGCGACTTCCAGCGCGAAGATCGCGGGCTGCGCGGCACCGGTGCGGTTCAGGTCGCCACCGGCCGGGAGCAACGCCGCGACCTCGTCGTAGGCCGCGGCGAACGCCGGGAAGGCGGCGTACAAACCGCGGCCCATGTCGGCGCGCTGCGAACCCTGGCCGGTGAACAGGAACGCCGTCCGACCGGGCAGCACGCGTCCGGTGACGACCGACGGGGCGGCCGTGCCTGCGGCCAGCGAGCCGAGTCCGGCACGGAGATCCACGTCCGTGGCGCCGAGCACGACGGCACGCCGTTCGTGCGCGGTGCGGGTCGTGGCCAGCGCGAAGCCGACGTCGACGGGCTCGCCGTCACGGTCGAGCAGGCGCCCGGCCTGCTGCCGCAAGCTGTCTTCGGCGCGGCCGGACAGCACCCACGGCACGAGCGCGGGGGCCACGACCTCGCGCGGGGCGGGAGTTCCGGCCGGAGGCTGTTCGAGGATGACGTGCGCGTTGGTCCCGCTGATCCCGAAGGACGACACGGCGGACCTACGGGGCCGTCCGGTCTCCGGCCACTCCCGGCCTTCCGCGAGCAGTTCGACGTCACCGGCTTCCCAGTCGACGTGCGGGGTCGCCTCGCCGAGGTGCAGCGTCGGCGGCAGGACACCGTGGTGCATCGCCTGGACCATCTTGATGATCCCGGCGACACCCGCCGCCGCCTGCGTGTGACCGAAGTTGGACTTCACCGAGCCGAGGTACAGCGGTTCTCCGTCACGCTCGCGGCCGTAGGTGGCCAACAGCGCCTGAGCCTCGATCGGGTCACCCAGCGTCGTGCCGGTGCCGTGCGCCTCGACAGCGTCCACAGTGGACGACGGGACACCGGCGGCGGCCAGCGCCTGACGGATCACGCGCTGCTGCGAGGGGCCGTTCGGGGCGGTGAGACCGTTGGACGCGCCATCGGAGTTGACCGCCGAGCCCTTGACGACCGCGAGCACCCGGTGACCGTTGCGGCGCGCGTCGGAAAGCCGCTCCAGCACGAGCATTCCGGCACCTTCGGCCCAGCCGGTGCCGTCGGCGTCGGCCGAGAAGGACTTGCAGCGACCGTCGGCGGCGAGTCCGCGCTGACGGGAGAAGCCGATGAACGTCTCCGGCGTCGCCATCACGGTCACGCCACCGGCCAGCGCCAGCGAGCACTCCCCCGACCGCAGCGCCTGCGTCGCCCAGTGCAGGGCGACCAGCGACGACGAGCACGCGGTGTCGACCGAAACCGCGGGCCCCTCCAGGCCGAGGGTGTAGGCGACACGGCCGGACAGCACGCTGCCCGAAGTGCCGGTGCCGAGGAAGCCCTCGACGTCGTCGGGGACGTCGTTGCCGAGCCGGGTGCCGTAGTCGTGGTACATGACGCCGGCGAACACCCCGGTCGGGCTGCCCTTGAGCGATGCCGGGTCGGTGCCGGAGCGTTCCAGCGCCTCCCAGGCGACTTCGAGCAGCAGGCGCTGCTGCGGGTCCATGGCGAGGGCTTCACGCGGCGAGATCCCGAAGAACTCCGGATCGAAGTCGCCCGCGTCGTGCAGGAATCCGCCTTCGCGGGTGTAGGTCTTGCCAGGCTGGTCGGGGTCGGGGTCGTAGATGCCGTCGACGTCCCAGCCGCGGTCCTCGGGGAACCGGGTCACGCCGTCGCGGCCACCGGCGACGAGGTCCCACAGCTCTTCCGGTGACGTCACTCCGCCCGGGTAGCGGCAGGCCATGCCGACGATGACGATCGGGTCGCCGTCGGCGCGGGCGGCGGTGAAGACCGGGGTCGCGTCGGCGGGTTCGTCGAGCAGTTCGGCGAGCAGGAATTCGGCCAGCGCCACCGGGGTCGGGTGGTCGAAGGTCAGCGTCGCCGGGAGCCGCAGCCCGGTGACCGTGCCGAGGCGGTTGCGGAACTCGACCGCGGTGAGCGAGTCGAATCCCAGGTCACCGAAGGCACGGTCGGCTTCGACGGCGTCGGGGCTGGTGTGGCTGAGGACGTGCGCGGCCTCGGTGCGGACCAGTTCGGTCAGCAGTCGCGTGCGCTCACCGGCGGGCACGCCCGCCAAACGTTGCCGCAGTCCCGCGGCTTCCGCTTCCTCCGCCGCACGGCGCCGCCGCGGCCGGACCAGGCTCCGCAGCACATGCGGTATCTCGGCTTCCGCCCGCAGCGCGGCCAGATCGAGCTTGGTCGCGACGGGACGGGGATCGTCACCGAAGGCCAGCAGGTCGAACAGCTCCAGCCCGGCTTCGACGGGCAGCGCCGCTCCACCGCGCCCCTCACCCATTCCGGTTTCCCAGAGGCCGTAGGCGATCGATGTGCCAGGCAATCCCCGGGCGCGTCGATGTGCGGCGAGTCCGTCGAGGTAGCCGTTGGCCGCCGCGTAGTTGGCCTGACCGGGTGCGCCGAGCGCGCCTGCGATCGACGAGAACGTGACGAACAGCTTCAGGTCCGTGGTCAGTTCGTGCAGATGCCGCGCGGCTTCCGCCTTCGGACCCGCCACGGCGGCGAGCCGCTCGGGGGTCATCGCGGTGAGGACGCCGTCGTCGAGGACACCCGCCGCGTGCACCACGCCGGTCAGCGGCTGCTCGGCGAGAGCGAGCACGGACTCCAGCTGGGATCGGTCGGCGACGTCGCAGGCGGCGATCGTCACCTCCGCGCCGAGCGCGGTCAGCTCCTCCCGCAGGGCTTCGGCACCAGGGGCGTCGGCGCCCCGGCGTCCGACGAGCAGCAGATGCCGGACGCCGTGCCGCTCGACGAGCCGCCGCGCGACATGGGCGCCGAGTCCGCCGGTACCGCCGGTGACCAGCACGGTGCCGTCGAGGGTCCAGTCCGGGTCGGCGGTGGCGCGGGCCCGTGTCAGGCGGGGCACGCGCGGGCCGTCCTCGGTGAACGCGATCTCGGGCTCGCCGGTGGCGGCCGCGATCCGGGCATCGCCGGTGCCGTGGACCAGGACGAATTTGTCCGGATACTCAGCCTGCGCGCTGCGCACCAGTCCGGCGATGGCGGCGTGCGCCGGGCTGTCTCCGGTGAGGTGGACGACGAGCCGGTCTTCGGCCGCCTGCAAGGCCTCGAGGGCAGCTTCGACCGACGCGGCTTCGTACACGGCGACGTCTTCACCCTGCGAAGGCAGCGTGACGGGGATCCAGTCGATGCCGAACAGCGCGTCGGCAGCGGCGCTGGGCAGCGGCCCATCGCCCACCGGGCGCAGGCTCAGCGACGCGGCCGTCAGAACCGGGGCACCGGTGCCGTCGGTGACGCGCAGGGAAACGGCGTCCTGACCGGCCGGGGTGAGCCGGGCCCGCAGCGTGCTCGCGCCTGTGGCGTGCAGGGCAAGCCCAGCCCACGAGAACGGCAGCCGCGCCGCGCCGCCGGTCAGGCCGACGGCGTGCAGGACCGCGTCGAGCAGAGCCGGGTGCAGCCCGAACCCGCGGACGTCGGTGCCCTCGGGCAGCGCGACCTCGGCGAAGACCTCGTCACCCTGGCGCCAGGCCGCGCGCAGACCGCGGAACGGGTCCCCGTAGGTGAGCCCGGCCTCGGCCAGCGTGGTGTAGAAGCCTTCCAGGTCAACGGTTTCCGCACCGGGCGGCGGCCATTCCGTCTCCGCGGCGGGCTCCTCGGTGGCCGTGGTCAGCGAGCCGGTGGCGTGCAGCGTCCATTCGCCGTCCTGGGGACGCGAATGCACCGTCAGGGTGCGGCGGGCATCACCGTCCGAAAGGGACACTCGCAGCTGAACAGGGGCCGAGGTGAGCACCAGCGGCGCCTGCAACGTCAGCTCCTCGACGGTGCCGCAGCCGACCTCGTCGCCCGCCCGAACGGCCAGTTCGGCGAACGCGGTACCGGGTAGCAGGACGGCGTCGCGGACGCGATGCCCGGCGAGCCACGGCTGTTCGTCGAGCGACAGCCTTCCAGTGAGCACGAGCCCGCCGCGTTCGGGCAGCGCGACGGCCGCGCCGAGCAGCGGATGGTCGAGCGCGCCGAGGCCCAGCGCGGTGGCGTCGCCGGAGCCCGGCGGGGCCAGCAGCCAGAAGCGGCGGCGCTGGAACGGATAGGTCGGCAGGTTCGCCGGCCGCGCACCGCTGCCGTCGAAGAAGCGGTCCCAGTCGACGGGAGCGCCCGCCGCGTGCACCGCACCCAGCGCGGTCATCGCGGTCCGGGCCTCGTCCTGGTCCTTGCGCAGCGCGGGAACGAAGACGCCGTCGGTGCCCATCGCGGAAAGCACGGCGTCGGGACCGAGTTCGAGGAACGTCGTGACGCCCTCGGCGGTCAATGCCGCGAGACCGTCGGCGAACCGCACGGTCTCGCGAACGTGCCGCACCCAGTACGCCGGGTCGGTCAGCTCGTCGGCGATCCGGCCGGTCACGGTGGAGACGATCGGGATCCGCGGCTCGGCGTAACTCAGGCTTTCCGCGACTTCGGCGAACTCGGCCAGCATCGGCTCCATCAGCGCCGAGTGGAACGCGTGGGACACCACGAGATGCTTGGTGCGGCGGCCATCGTGGGCGAACCGGGCGGCGACCTCGCGGACCGGACCGTCCACACCGGACAGAACGACGGCGTCGGGCCCGTTCACCGCGGCGAGGCAGACCTCGTCGGTCAGGAACTCGCGCACCTCGTCCTCGGACGCCTGCACCGCGACCATCGCGCCGCCCTCGGGCAGCGCCTCCATCAACCGGCCACGGGCCACGACCAGTTTCGCCGCGTCCTCCAGCGAGAACACCCCCGCCACATGGGCGGCGGCGATCTCGCCGATCGAGTGCCCGGCCAGGAGGTCCGGGGTGACACCCCAGGACTCGAAGAGCCGGAACAGCGCCACTTCCAGGGCGAAGATCGCGGGCTGGGCGGTGCCGGTGCGGTTCAAGTCACCACCGGCCGGGAGCAGCGCGGTGACCTCGTCGTAGGCAGCGGCGAAGGCCGGGAAGGTCTCGTACAGACCCTGACCCATGCCAAGCCGCTGCGCGCCCTGGCCGGTGAACAGGAAAGCGAGCCGCCCGGTGACCGCACGGCCGGAGACGACGTTGGCCGCCCGGCCGGTGTCGGCGAACGCGGCCAGCCCGGCGCGCAGCACCGAGGGCTCGGTACCGACGACGACCGCGCGGCGTTCGTGCGCGGTGCGGGCGGTGGCCAGCGTCCAGGCGACGTCGAGCGGGTCGTCCGTCAGGTCGGCGAGCCGCGCGGCCTGGGCCCGCAAGGCTTCTTCGGAACGGCCCGACAAGACCCACGGCAGCATCGCGGGCCGGGCGCCCGGTTCCTTGGTCTCCGATGTGGGGACGTGTTCGAGTACGACGTGGGCGTTGGTCCCGCTGAACCCGAACGAGGACACTCCCGCCCGGCGCGGACGGCCGGTCTCCGGCCAGCTCGCGGACTCGGTGGCCACGCGGATCGCGCCGGTTTCCCAGTCGACCTGGGCCGAAGGGGCGTCGACGTGCAGTGTCGCGGGGACGACGCCGTGCCGCATCGCCTCGATCATCTTGATCACTCCGGCGACACCGGCCGCGGCCTGCGTGTGCCCGAAGTTCGACTTCACCGAGCCGAGCAGCAACGGCTCTTCTCGGTCCTGACCATAGGTGGCGAGCAGGGCCTGCGCCTCGATCGGGTCGCCCAGCCGGGTACCGGTGCCGTGCGCCTCGACGACGTCGACGTCCGAGGTGGACAGTCCGGCGTTGGCGAGCGCCTGGAGGATCACGCGTTGCTGCGACGGCCCGTTCGGCGCGGTGAGACCGCTGGACGCGCCGTCCTGGTTGACCGCGGAACCCTTGAGCAGCGCGAGGACCGGGTGTCCGTTGCGGCGTGCGTCGGAAAGTTTCTCCAGCAGGACGAAGCCGGCGCCCTCACCCCAGCTGACGCCGTCGGCGCCGTTGGCGAAGGCCTTGCAGCGGCCGTCGACCGCCATCGCGTTCTGCTTGCTGAAGTCGACGAACGGATCGGGGTTGGCCATCACGGTGACGCCGCCCGCCAGCGCGAGCGAACACTCTCCCGACCGCAGTGCCTGACTCGCCAGGTGCATCGCGACCAGCGACGACGAGCACGCCGTGTCCACCGACACGGCCGGTCCCTCGAAGCCGAAGGTGTAGGAGACGCGGCCGGACATCATCGCGCCGGACGTGCCGGTGCCGAGGAAGCCTTCGACCTCCTCCGGAATCTTCGTCAGCCGGGAGGCGTATTCGTGGTAGATCGCGCCGGTGAAGACGCCGGTGTCGCTGCCGCGCAGGGTGCCCGGCGGGATACCCGCGCGCTCGAAGGCCTCCCACGCGATCTCCAGGAGCAACCGCTGCTGCGGGTCCATGGCGAGCGCTTCGCGGGGCGAGATGCCGAAGAACTCCGGGTCGAAGTCGCCCGCGTCGGGCAGGAATCCGCCGGTCCGGGTGTGCGACACGCCCTGCTTGCCCGGGGTCGGGTCGAACAGCGCGGCCAGGTCCCAGCCACGGTCCGTGGGGAACTCCGTGAGGCCTTCGCGGCCCTCGGCGACGAGACGCCACAGGTCTTCCGGGGTGTTCACGCCGCCAGGGAACCGGCAGCTGGTCGCGACGATCGCGATCGGTTCGCCGTCCTCGGTGACACGAGCGCGGGTGCGCGGTCCGGCGGTGAGGTCCCCGAGCAGTTCCGAGCGCACGTAACCGGCGAGGGCGACCGGGGTCGGGTGGTCGAAGATCACCGTCGACGGCAGCCGCAGCCCGGTCACGGAGCCGAGCCGGTTGCGCAGTTCGACCGCGGTCAGCGAGTCGAACCCGAGGTCCATGAAACCGCGGCCGGGTTCGACGGTGGCCGCGTTGACGTGTCCGAGTACGAGGGCGACCTGGGTACGGACGAGGTCGAGCAGTTCGCGGTCCTGGTCGGCCTCGGTCAGCCCGGCGAGCCGCCTGGCCAGCGAGGAATCCTGGCCACCGCCCGATTTCGCGGTCCGGCGGCCGGGTTTGACCAAGGCGCCGAGCAGCGGCGGGAGCGGTCCGGACGCGGCGAGCACCGGCAGGTCCAGCTGAACGGGGATGGCGAGCGGCGCCCCGGCGGCGATGGCCGCGTCGAAGAGCGCCAGGCCGTCCTCGACGGCGAGCGCGGGGGTGCCCCCGGCACGCAGTCGCGCGAGGTGGGCCTCGCCGAGCGTCTCCGCCATGCCCGCGGCCCACGGGCCCCAGGCCAGCGACTGTCCGGCCAGACCGAGCGAACGGCGATGGGCGGCGAGGCCGTCGAGGTAGCCGTTGGCCGCCGCGTAGTTGCCCTGTCCCGGCGCGCCGAGCACCCCGGCGGCGGAGGAGAAGGTGACGAACAGCTCCGGGTCACCGGAGAGTTCGTGCAGATGGCGGGCGGCGTCGGCCTTCGGGCCGAGGACGAAGTCGAGCCGCTCTTGGGTGAGCGCGTCGATGGTGCCGTCGTCCAGGACACCGGCGGCGTGCACGACACCGGTCAGGTCGACGCCGTCCAGCAACGCGGCGACCGCGTCACGATCGGCGACGTCACAAGCGACGACCCGCACTTCGGCGTCGAGTTCGTCGGCCAGTTCCCGCGCGCCCGGCGCGTCCAGGCCACGACGGCTGGTGAGCAGCAGCTTCCGGACGCCGTGCGCGGTCACCAGATGGCGGGCGATCAGGGCGCCGAGACCGCCCGTGCCGCCGGTGATCACCACCGTCCGCTCCGGGTCGAGCGCCCTCGGCATGGTGAGCGCGACCTTGCCGATGTGCTTGGCCTGGCTGAGGAACCGGAACGCTTCCCGGGCCTCGCGGACATCCCATGTGCGAGTCGGCAGCGGGGCGAGCGCGCCCGAGGCGAACAGGGCGGTCAGCGCGTCCCACATCTGCGCGGTCCGCTCCGGTCCCGCGTCGATCAGGTCGAAGGCCCGATAGTGGACGCCTTCGGGCTCGCGGATGTCGGTCTTGCCCATCTCCAGGAACCGGCCGCCCGGCGCCATCGTGCGGATCGAGGCGTCGATGAAGTCCCCGGCGAGCGCGTTCAGGACGACGTCGATACCGCTGAACCGCTGCTCGAAGTCGAGCGTGCGGCTCGAAGCGATGTGCGCGTCGTCGAGCCCGGCGTCGCGCAGAACGTACTGCTTGCTTTCGCTGGCCGTGCCGTAGACCTCGGCGCCCAGGTGGCGCGCGAGCTGGGTGGCGGCCATCCCGACGCCACCGGCGGCGGCGTGGATCAGGATCGACTCGCCCGCCTTGAGCCCGGCCAAGTCCACCAGCGCGTAGTAGGCGGTGAGGAACACCAGCGGCGTCGAGGCGGCCTGTTCGTAGGTCCAGTCCGCGGGTTTGCGGGTGATCATCGGCCGTTCGGCGACCGCGACCGGACCGGCGCCGCCGGAGACGAGGCCCATCACCTCGTCGCCGGGCCGCAGGTCGGTGACTTCGGCGCCGACCTCGAGGACGATCCCGGCGAACTCGCTGCCGAGCAGTCCGGCCTCGCCGGGGTACATGCCGAGCGCGTTGAGCACGTCACGGAAGTTGAGCCCGGCCGCGCGGACGGAGACCCGGACGCCCAGCGGGCCGAGCGGCTCGTCGGGCAGCGGCTCCAGCGTCAGGTGATCGAAGGTGCCCTTGCCGGACAGGCCGAGCCGCCAGTTACCGGGCGGCGGGAGCAACCGGCCGGTGGATTCGGGCGTGACCAGCCGCGGCACACGGAGTTCTCCGTCACGGACGGCGATCTGCGGCTCACCGGCGGCCAGCACGGCGTCGGTGATCCCGTCGGCGTCGACCAGCAGGAACCGGTCCGGATGCTCGGACTGCGCGCTGCGCACGAGCCCCCACACCGCGGCGGCTACCGGATCCACATCGGACTGTCCAGTGTGGACAAGGAGTTTCGAGGCGGCGAAGCGCTCTTCGGCCAGGAAGGTCCGGAGGACGTCCAGCGTGGCGCCGGTGACGGCGTGGACGTCGTCACCTGCCGCGCGGTATACGACGACCTCGGGGGCCTCGCCCGTGACGTCGGCGAACTGCGCCCAGCTCGGTGCTTCGGTGTCCGGCGCGGCGATCTGTCGCCACTCCAGCTCGTAAAGCCCTTCGCGGGTGGCCGCGGGGCGCAACTGTCCGGCCGAAACGGGCCGGACGACCAGCGAACCGACGGTGGCGACCGGCGCACCGGTCCCGTCGGCCACGCGCAGGGTGACCGCGTCGGTGCCGGAAGGGGTGAGCCGGACGCGCAACTCGGCCGCGCCGGAGGCGTGCAGGACGACGTCGCTCCACGCGAACGGCAGGCGCGCGGGGCCGTCACCCTCGGCGAGGGCGTGCAGCGCGGAGTCGAGCAGCGCGGGGTGCAGACCGAAGCGCCCCGCCTGGTCACGGGCGGTCTCGGGCAACGACACCTCGGCGTAGGTGTGCTCGCCGTCGCGCCACAAAGAGCGCAAACCCTGGAAGATCTCGCCGTACTCCAAGCCCGCCGCGGCCAGTTCGGCGTAGCGGCCTTCAAGGGACACGGCCTCGGCGCCGCGCGGCGGCCATTCGGCCAGCTCCCAGTCCGGCGTGGAGGCCGTCGGCGCGAGCGCGCCCGTGGCGTGCAGCGTCCACTCCCCCGCGCCGTGCGGACGCGAGTGCACGGTGAGCGGGCGGTGGCCGGAATCCTCCGGTGTCCCGGCCCAGAGCTGCACCTGGACCGCGCCGCTTTCCGGGAGCACCAGCGGTGCCTGCAGCGTCAGCTCTTCCAGTACCGCGAGGCCGGTTTCGTCGGCGGCGCGCACGGCGAGTTCGACCAGCGCGGTGCCGGGTACGACGACCTGGCCGTGCACCATGTGGTCGGCCAGCCACGGATGTGTGCGCAGGGAAAGACTTCCGGTGAACAGGAATCCGCCCGCGTCGGCGACCGAGACGGCGGCGCCGAGCAGCGGGTGGTCGAGCGAGCCGAGACCGAGGCCCGCCGCGTCACCGGCGGCGTGGGTCGCGGGAAGCCAGTAGAACTCGCGCTGGAACGGGTAAGTGGGCAGTGCGACCGGACGCGCGCCGTCGAACGCGGCGGCCCAGCCGACCTTTCCGCCGTGGACGTGCACGGCGGCGAGTGCGGCGACGAAGGTCTCGGGTTCGGGCCGGTCGCGGCGCAGCACGGGCACGAACAGGCCCTCCGCGCTCTCCTGTCCCGCGGGCGAGAGGATGCCGTCCGGGCCCAGTTCGAGGAAGCGGGTCACCCCGGCTTCGGCCAGCGCCTCGACGCCATCGGAGAACCGGACGGCTTCGCGCACGTGCCGCACCCAGTAGGCCGGGTCGAGGATTTCGGCGGTTTCGGCGATGCGGCCGGTGACGCCCGCGATCAACGCGATCTTCGGCGTCTTGTAGGTGACGCGGCGGGCGACGGCGGCGAAGTCGTCGAGCATGCCGTCCATCAGCGCCGAGTGGAACGCGTGGGACACGGCGAGGTTCTTGGTCCGGCGGTCCTGCCCGGCGAACACCTCGGCGACGGTCCGCACGGCGTCCTCGGTGCCGGAGACGACGATCGCGCGGGGTCCGTTGACGGCCGCGATATCCGCGCTGGCGACCAGAGCGGCGCGGACCTCGTCCTCGGTCGCCTCGATCGCGCACATCGCGCCACCGCGCGGCAAGGCGCTCATCAGGCGGCCGCGCGCGGCGATCAGTCCGGCCGCGTCTTCCAGCGACCAGATACCCGCGACGTGCGCGGCGGCGAAGTCGCCGACGGAATGGCCGATCAGGAAGTCCGGGACGACACCCCAGGATTCGACCAGCCGGTAGAGCGAGACCTCCAGCGCGAACAGCGCGGGCTGAGCGTTCGCGGTGTCGTTCAAGGCCTCGGCGTCGTCACCGAAGACGGTCTCGCGCACGCCCGGCAGCAGTTCGCAGACCTGGTCGAACGCGGCGGCGAAAGCCGGGTACGCCTCGTACAGTTCGCGGCCCATGCCGAGGCGCTGCGAACCCTGTCCTGTGAAGCACACCGCGAGGCTGCCGTCGGTGGCTTCGCCGACGCCCGGATCCCCTTCGGCGATCGCCGTCAGACCGGCGCGCAGCGTGGCCTCGTCGCGGCCGGTGACGACGGCACGGTGTTCGAAGACGGAGCGGGTCGCGGCCAGCGACCAGCCGATGTCCGCCGGGTCGCCCTCGACGTCCAGCAAGGCGCGGGCCTGGGCACGCAGCGCCGCCGGGGTGCGGCCGGACAGCACCCACGGGATCACCGGCGGGATCACCGGCGGGATCATCGGCGGGATCACGGCGTCCACTGTGGACTCTTCGGTTTCGGGAGCCTGCTCCAGTAGCACGTGGGAGTTGGTGCCGCTGATGCCGAACGACGAGACGCCCGCCCGGCGGGTCTCCCCTTCCGGCCAGGATCGGGCGGAGGTCAGCAGTTCGATCGTGCCCGGTGACCAGTCGACCTGCGGGCTCGGCGCGTCGATGTGCAGGCTCGCGGGCAGGATGCCGTTGCGCAGGGCCAAGACCATCTTGATGATCCCGGCGACACCCGCCGCGGCCTGAGTGTGACCGATGTTCGTCTTCACCGAGCCGAGCAGCAGCGGCCCGCGCTCACCGCGGTCACGGCCGTAGGTGGCTTGCAGGGCCTGGACCTCGATCGGGTCGCCCAGCGTCGTGCCGGTGCCGTGCGCCTCGACGACGTCGACGTCCTTCGTGGACAGACGTGCGTCGGCCAGCGCCTGGCGGATGACGCGCTGCTGCGACGGCCCGTTCGGCGCGGTGAGCCCGTTGGACGCCCCATCCTGGTTGACCGCCGAGCCGCGCACTACGGCCAGGACCGGATGTCCGTTGCGCCGGGCGTCGGAAAGCCGCTCCAGCACGATCATGCCGGCACCCTCGCCCCACGCGGTGCCGTCGGCCCCGGCGGCGAACGCCTTGACCAGGCCGTCGCGGGCGAGACCGCGCTGGCGGGAGAACTCGATGAACGCGTCCGGGCTCGCCATCACGGTGGCACCGCCGGACAACGCGAGGTCGCACTCCCCCGCGCGCAGCGCCCGGACGGCGAGGTGCAGCGTGACCAGCGACGCCGAGCACGCCGTGTCGACGGTGACCGAGGGGCCTTCGAGCCCGAGCACGTAGGAGATCCGTCCGGAAAGGACACTGCCGGAGATGCCGGTGCCGAGGTAACCCTCGACGCCTTCGACGCCCTTGGGCAGGTCACGGCCGTAGTCCTGGCCGTTGGTGCCGACGAAGACGCCCGCGCGGCTTCCGGACAACGACGCGGGGTCGATCCCGCCGCGCTCCAGGGCCTCCCACGACGTCTCCAGCAGGAGCCGTTGCTGCGGGTCCATCGACACGGCCTCGCGTGGCGAGATGCCGAAGAACTCCGGATCGAATTCCCCTGCGCCCTCGACAAATCCGCCTCGGTCGACGTAGCTGGTGCCCAGGTGGTCCGGGTCCGGGTCGACGAGCGCGCCGACGTCCCAGCCCCGGTCTTCGGGGAACCCGGTGATCCCGTGCTCCCCGGCGGTCAGCAGTTCCCAGAACCGCTCCGGCGTGCGGACGCCGCCAGGGAACCGGCAGCCCATGCCGACGATCGCGATCGGTTCGGCGGCGCGGTCCTCCAGCGCGGCCAGCCTGCCGCGCGTGCGCTGCAGTTCGCCGGTGACTCGCGTCAGGTAGTCGCGAAGCTTGTCGTTCTCACCCACGGTGTCCCCACTCATCGGTCGAGGTCGCGTGCACCCGGCTCAAGCGCCGAGTTGCCGGTCAATGAAGGCGAAGAGTTCATCGTCCGAAGACGGCGTGAAGCCGGGGCCGTCGAGGCTCTCGGCGAGTTTCCGCAGGCGCGCGCCTGCCTTGGCGTGTTCGTCACTGCCCGGGTCGAGGCGGCTCAGTGCGGCTTCCAGACCGTCGAGCAGGCCGTCCACGTCGATGTCGTTGACGGCGGCTCCGGCGAGTTCCTGCCAGAGGTAGGCGGCCAGCGCCTGCGGTGTCGGATGGTCGAAGACGAGCGTCGCGGGCACGGCGAGGCCGGTCGCGGCGTCGAGACGGTTGCGCAGTTCGACCGCGGTGAGCGAGTCGAACCCGAGTTCGGTGAACGCGCGGTCCGGTCCGATCGCCGACGTGTCCGGATGGCCGAGCACGCGGGCCACGGTCTCGCGGGCGACCTTCAGCAGCAGCCGTCGCTGTTCGGGTTCGATCAGGCCGTTCAGCCGCGACCGCAGATCCGCCACCGGCGCTTCGGCGACGGCGGTTTCCGGCCGGGGCAGTTCGGCGAGCATCGGAGCGGCGCGGAAGTCCTCGAAGAACGACGGCCAGTCGAAGTCGGCGATCGTGACACAGGTGTCGTCGGCGGCGATCGCCCGGACGAACTCCTCAGCCGCGGCCTCGGGGGTCATCGGGCGCAAACCCTTGCGGCGGACGGCGTCGTCGACGGCCTCGGCCATGCCGCCCTCGGCCCACGGGCCCCAGGCGATCGACACCGCCTTGACGCCTTCGGCCCGCCACTGGGTCGCGAGCGCGTCGAGTTCCGCGTTCGCGGCGGCGTAGGCGGCCTGACCGCCGTTGCCGAGCACCCCTGCGACGGAGGAGAACAGCACCAGCGCGTCGAGGTCTTTGGTGAGCTCCCGCAGATGTCGCGCGGCGGTCACCTTCGGCCGGGCGACGGCTTCGAACCGCTCCGGGGTGGCGTCGTCGAGCAAGGCGTCGTCCAGGACGCCCGCGGTGTGCACGACCACCCGGAGATCGTCGATGCCGGTGACCACTGTGGACAGTGCGTCGCGATCGGCGGTGTCGCAAGCGTGGATGCTGACGCGGGCGCCGAGGCCTTCCAGCCGTTCGCGCAGTTCCGCCGCACCCGGCGCTTCCTCACCTCGCCGCGAAAGGAGCACCAGATGTTCCGTTCCGGCACGGATCAGCCGTTCGGCCACGAATCCGCCCAGCGCCCCGGTGCCGCCGGTGATCAGCGCGGTGCCCGACGTGCTCCACGTCGTGGCGGGTGCGGGAGCAGCGGGAACGAAGCGACGGGCGAAGATGCCGTCCTCACGGATCGCGACCTCGTCCTCCGGGCCGCCGAGCACTTCGCTGAGCCGAGCGGCGGCGTCCGTCTGGTCAGGCACGATCACGCAGCCGCCCCAGCGGCGGGGCTGCTCGATCGCCGCGACCCGCGCGACCGCGGCGACGCCGGGATCGCCGGTGGCGCACCAGATCTTCGCCGGGGTGTCCCGCAGGAGGGCGGCGAGCGCGGCACCGTCTGCCGGGAAGGCGAGGACCGGGCCGGTCTCTGGGACCTCCGTCACCAAGGGCGCGTCGAGTGCCTTCGCGGCGGCTTCTGCCCATGCGTTGCCTTCGGCGGCGTAAACAGTCCAGGCTTCCTGCGTCACCATCGGTTCTATCGGGCGCCACACGATCTCGTAGCGCCGGGCAGGGGGCGCGCTCCGGTCCGCGGCGGCCAGCCAGAAGCGGTCCCGCCGGAACGGATACGTCGGCAAGTCGACACGAGTGGCGCCGGTGCCGTCGAAGATGCGGGCCCAGTCGAGCCCGACCCCGGCGGTGAACAGCCTCCCCCGCGCCAGGTCCGCGGCGGCGGCTTCGTCGCGGTCTTTCCGTTGCGTGGCGATGAAGACACCGTCGCTGACGCAGTCCGCGCCGAGCGCCGTCAGGGACGCGTCCGGCCCGATCTCGACGAATCGCCGGACTCCGCGCGCGTGGAGAGTGGCGATGCCATCGGCGAACCGGACGGGCTCGCGCACCTGCCGCACCCAGTACTCCGGGTCGCGAACGTCACCGGAAACAACCGGAATCCGCGGCTCGGCGTAACTCACACTCGCGGCGACCTCACGGAAGTCGTCGAGCATCCCGTCCATCTGCGCGGAGTGGAAGGCGTGGCTGACCGAGAGCCGCTTGGAGCGTCGGCCCGGGAAGGCTTCGAGCACCGCGGCGACCGCGGTTTCCTCACCGGAGAGAACCAGGGACGATGGCCCGTTGATCGCGGCGATGCTCACGCCGCCGGGCAGGTCCAGTTCGGTTTCGGTGGCCTGCAACGCGACCATCACACCGCCCGAGGGCTGCGCCTGCATCAGCCGGCCGCGGGCCGCGACCAGGCGGGCGGCGTCGTCGAGCGACCACACCCCGGCGATGTACGCCGCGGCGAGATCACCGATCGAATGCCCGAGCAGGAAGTCCGGTTCGACACCCCAGGACCGCACCAGCTCGGCCATCGCGACCTCGAAGGCGAACAACGCGGGCTGCGCGACGTCGGTCCGGTCGATCCTCGTCTTGTCTTCGCAGGCAAGGACTTCGGCGAGCCGGAAGCCGGTGTGCGCGTCGAGCCGTTCGGCGACGCGGGCGAATTCCTCGCCGAAGACCGGGAAGGCCGTGGCGAGCCCGGCGCCCATCGCGAGCCGCTGCGCCCCTTGCCCGGTGCACAAGAAGGCGAGTTTGCCGCTACCGGCCCGGCCGGTGACGACGCCGGGTGCGGACTCACCGCGGGCCAAGGCGCCGAGGCCGGTGCGGAGTTCGTCTTCGTCGGCGCCGGTGACGACCGCGCGATACGGCAGCGCGGCCCGGCCCGTCGCCAAGGACCACGCGATGTCGGCGGGGTCTCCGCCGGTCTGGAGCAGCCGGTCGGCCAACTCGGGCAACGCGGCCTCGGTCCGCGCGGACAGCACCCACGGGACCCGCACCCGCTCGGCCGTCGCGGTCTCGACGGGTGCCGGTTCCGGGGCCTGGCGGAGGATGACGTGCGCGTTGGTGCCGCTGATCCCGAACGACGACACCGCGGCCGCGCGGGGGCGGCCGGTCTCGGGCCAGGGCCGGTGCTCGGTGAGCAGTTCGACCGCGCCCGAATCCCAGGCGACGTGCGGGGAGGGCTCGTCGGCGTGCAAAGTGCGCGGCAGCTCGCCGCGGCGCAGCGCCTCGACCATCTTGATGATCCCGGCGACCCCGGCGGCGGCCTGGGTGTGCCCGATGTTCGACTTGACGGAGCCGAGCCACAACGGGTTTTCCCGTTCACGGCCGTACGTGGCCAGCAGGGTGTCGGCCTCGATCGGATCGCCGAGTTTCGTGCCCGTGCCGTGTGCTTCGACGACGTCGATGTCCGAAGTGGACAGCCGGGCGCTCGCCAGCGCGGCGCGGATCACCCGTTGCTGCGACGGCCCGTTCGGCGCGGTGAGCCCGTTCGACGCGCCGTCGGAGTTGACCGCGGAACCCTGCACGACGGCGAGCACCCGGTGTCCGTTCCGGACGGCGTCGGACAGCTTCTCCAGCAGCAGGACACCGGCGCCCTCGCCCCAGCCGGTGCCATCGGCACCCGCGCCGAACGACTTGCAGCGCCCGTCCGGGGCGAGCCCGCGTTGACGGGAGAACTCGATGAACGTGTCCGGGACGGCCATCACGGTCGCGCCGCCCGCCAACGCGAGCGAGCACTCCCCCGCCCGCAGCGCCTGCGCGGCAAGGTGCACGGCCACGAGCGACGACGAGCAAGCGGTGTCGACCGACACGGCCGGACCCTCGAAACCGAACGTGTAGGCGACACGGCCGGAAAGCACACTGCCCGCCGTGCCGGTGCCGAGAAAGCCCTCGACACCTTCGGGCAGCTCGGTCACGCCGGATCCGTAGTCGTGGTACATGAGCCCGGCGAACACGCCGGTCGCGCCGCCCTTCAACGCCGAGGCGTCGAGCCCGGCGCGCTCGATCGCCTCCCAGCTGATCTGCAGCAGGAGCCGCTGCTGCGGATCCATCGCGAGCGCTTCCCGCGGCGAGATGCCGAAGAACTCGGGGTCGAATTCGGCGGCCTCGTGGAGGAATCCCCCTTCACGCGCGTACGACGTGCCGGGGTGATCGGGGTCGGGGTGGAACAGCTCGGCGAGATTCCAGCCGCGGTCGGCGGGGAACTCCGAAACCGCGTCACGGCCGGCGGCCACCAGATCCCACAACGCTTCGGGCGAGTCGACCCCGCCGGGGTAGCGGCATCCCATGCCGATGATCGCGACCGGTTCCCTCGCCGCGTCGGCGAGTTCGCGGTTGCGCGCGGCCAGCCTGCTGTTCTCCTTGACCGACTCCCGCAGCGCGGTCACCAGTTCTTCGGGTGTCGCCATCAGATTCTCCGGACCGGACGAGACGGACGCAGCTCGGGCATGGCCTCATCCTGGGCGCGGGCGCCGCTCCCCCCGCGCGCTCTTCGCCACCCCGGCCCCATTGCCCGGTAACCGGGGGCCCACTCCTTTGCCGACGTACGTGCCGAAGGGCCGCGCAAGTCCGTGAAGGCCTCCTTGAGGGACTCTGGGTCCCTCAAGGAGGCCTTCACGGACTTCCGATGACCGGCCAGGCCACCGGATCAGGTCACTCAGGGGCGGAGGTCGACATCGCCCGGCTGATCAGGTCCCCCACGTCCAGATCGTCGATCGCCTCGACGGACACCGCGGGCCCGGAGTCAGGCAGTTCCTCGGCGAGCTTCACCAGTGCGTCCAGCACCCCCAGTTCCCGGAACCGGTCGAGCGACGCGCCGGCCAGCGCCCGCCGCAGACGCGCCTCGTCCGGCACCTCGACTTCGGGGAACAGCAGCGTCCCGAGGTGGGCCGCGAGTGCCGACGGGGTCGGGTGGTCGAACACCACGGTCGCCCCCAGTTGCCTGCCCGCCGCGGCCGCGAGCCGGTTACGCAGTTCGACCGACGTCAGGGAGTCGAAGCCGAGATCGGTGAACGCGTGATCCGGATCCACCTCGTCCGCCGTGGCGAACCCGAGTACCTGCGCGGTCTGCGTCCGGACCAGGTCCTCCAGCGCGTCCGGAGTGAGCGAAACGGAATCAGTGACCGGAGAAGCCGTCCGGCGCACGGGAAGCCGGACGAGTCCGGTGAGCAGCGCGGGCAGCACCCCCGCCCGGGCTTGGTCCCGCAACCCGGCCAGGTCGAGTTTGACGGGCACGGCCACCGGCCCTGGCGCGAGGTCGAACAGCACCGCGCCTTCTTCCGGGGTAAGGGCTCCGAAGCCGTCGCGCCGCATCCTGTCGATCAGCGCCTGGTCGAGGACCCCGCCCATCCCCTCGGCGGCCCACATCCCGTAGGCGAGCGACCGGGCGGGCAGTCCGTCGGCGTGCCGTCGCTCGGCCAGCGCGTCGAGGTAGGCGTTGGCCGCGGCGTAGTTGCCCTGCCCCGGCCCGCCGAGCACGCCGGACACCGACGAGACCAGGACGAACTCGGTCAACGGCCGGCCGAGAGTCAGTTCGTGCAGGTGACGGGCGCCGTCGGCTTTCGGACCGAGGACCCGGTCCAGTCGTTCCGGGGTCAGCGCGGTGACCACACCGTCGTCGAGGACACCCGCCGCGTGCACGATGCCGGACAGCTCGGGGATGCCGTCGAGCAGCGCGGCCACGGCATCGCGGTCGGCGACGTCGCACGCCTCGACGCGCACCTCGGCGCCCAGCTCGCCCAGCCGGGCGGCCAGTTCTCCGGCACCGGGAGCGGCGAGGCCACGACGGCCGGTGAGAACCAGGCGTCCGACGCCGTGTTCGGTGACGAGCCGTTCGGCCAGTTTCGCCCCGACGCCGCCGGTACCGCCGGTGATCAGCACCGTGCCCGCGGACTCCCAGTCCGGTTTGGGACCGGGCTCTGCCCGGACCAGCCGCGGTACCTCGGCACGACCGTCCCGGACCCGGACGCGGGGTTCCCCGGTGGCGAGCGCGGTGTCCACATCGGACACCTCGCCGTCGAGGATGACGAACCGGCCGGGGTTCTCCGCCTGCGCGGACCGCACCAGACCGGCCGCGGCCGCGTCATCGAGACCGTCGCCGGTGACCACGACCAGCCGCGAGCCGGAGAACCGGGGTTCGGTGAGAAAACGTTGCAGGACGACGAGGACCGCGTGGATTCCCGCCGGCGGAACCGGCAGGACGACCACCGGCGGGACCGGCTCGGTCACCTCGTCCCACCGCACCCACGGCACCGGCGTGGCGGACGCCGCCTCGGCCGCGATGTGCTCGACACGGAACAGCGACCGGTCTTCACCGGCCCGCAACTGCTCACCGGTGACCGCGCGGACGACCAGCGAGCCGACCGACAGGACCGGCGCCCCGGCGAGATCGGTCAGATCGACCGCGACCTCACCGGGCCCGATGAACCGCAGCCGCGCCCGGACCGTCGTGGCGCCGGTCGCGTGCAGGCTGACATCGCCCCAGCTGAACGGCAGCGCCCCCGATTCCTCACTCTCGCCGAGGAACATTCCGTGCAGGGCGGCGTCGAACAACGCCGGGTGGATCCCGAACCGGGTCGCGTCCTCCCGCGCCTCCTCCGGCAGCGAGATCTCGGCGTAGCGGTCCTCACCGTGCCGCCAGGCCGCCCGCAGGCCCTGGAAGAGCGGGCCGTACGCGAACCCGCGGTCGGCGAGGTCGTCGTAGAACGAGCCGAGGTCGATGGGCTCGAGGCCGTCCGGCCACCCGAACCCCTTGACGGGCGGGGTCGCCTCGGCCAGCAAGCCGAGCGCGTTGAGTTCCCAGTCCTCGCCGGGGATCCGCGAATGGATGGTCACCGCCGCGGCGGCGCTGACCGCGACCTGCAGTTCGATCGGGCCGCGCTCGGGGATCACCACGGGTGCGTGCAGGGTCAGTTCGACCAGCCGCGGCAGCCCGGCCTCGTCACCCGCCCGGATGGCGAGTTCGGCGAGCGCCGCGCCCGGCAGCAGGACGGTGTCGTGCACCGTGTGCCCGGCGAGCCAGGGGTGGGTCGCGAGCGAAAGCCGTCCGGTGAGGACGGTGCCGTCGCCCTCGGCGAGCGAAAGCCCGGCGGCGAGCAGTGGGTGCCCAGGCGAGTCCAGTCCGGCCGAGGTGAGGTCTCCGACCGGGGCGGGTTCGAGCCAGAAGTGCTTGCGCTGGAAAGGATATGTCGGCAGGTCGACGGCACGGGCGCCGTCCAGCACGGCGTCCCAGCCGACACGGACGCCTTGGACGTGCAGGGTGGCGAGTGCGGTCATCGCCGTCACGGCTTCGTCGCGGTCCTTGCGCAGCAGGGGAATGCCGTCGGTGAGCGCCGAAAGCACGGCGTCGGGGCCGAGTTCGAGGAACTTCGTGACGCCCTCGGCGCGAAGTGTCTCGACAGCCGCGGCGAACCGGACGGTTTCGCGCACGTGCGCGACCCAGTACGCCGGGTCGGTCACGGTCGACACCATCGGAATGCGTGGCTCCGAGAACGTCAGCTCGTGCACCACCGCGGCGAAGTCGTCCAGCATCGGTTCCATCAGCACCGAGTGGAACGCGTGCGACACGTCCAACCGCTTGGTCTTCCGGTCACCGAACCGGGCCACGACAGCGAGCGTCGGCTCTTCAGCACCCGAAAGCACCACGGACGACGGCCCGTTCACCGCCCCCAACGAAACACCCTCGGGCAGCTCCCCGATCTCGTCCTCGGACGCCTGCACCGCCACCATCACCCCACCCGACGGCAGAGCCTGCATCAACCGGCCACGCGCCACGACAAGCTTCGCCGCATCCTCCAACGACAACACACCCGCCACATGCGCCGCCGCGATCTCACCGATCGAATGCCCCGCCAGATAATCCGGCCGCACACCCCACGACTCCACCAACCGGAACAACGCCACCTCAAGCGCGAAAATCGCCGGCTGCGCGAACTCCGTCCGCGACAGCTCCCCGAACCCCGGCAGCAACGCGCACACCTCGTCATACGCCGCCGCGAACACCGGAAACGCCCGATACAGCTCAGCACCCATCCCGGGACGCTGAGAACCCTGGCCCGTGAACAGGAAAGCCAGCTTGCCCGGCGTCACGCGACCGGTGATCCCGTCACCGTTGGTAAGGGCTTCGAGTCCGGCACGCAAACCCTCCGCGTCCGCGCCGACGACCGCCGCCCGGCGCTCGTGCGCGGTCCGTGTCGTGGCCAACGAGAACGCCACATCGCGCGAATCCGCGGTGTCCACAAGGGACAGAAGAGCGCGGGCCTGTTCGGCGATGGCCTGGTCGGTCTTCGCCGACAGCACCCACGGCACGACGCCGTGCGACGCGGGCCCGGCTGCCGCTTCGGCCGGGACCTGTTCCAGGACGACGTGCGCGTTGGTGCCGCTGATCCCGAACGACGACACCCCGGCACGGCGCGGTCGCCCGGCCTCCGGCCACGGCCGCGATTCACGAAGCAGTTCCACCGCACCGGCGTCCCATTCGACCTCGGCCGACGGTTCCGCCGCGTGCAGGGTCCGGGGCAGCACGCCCCGGCGCATCGCCTCGACCATCTTGATGATCCCGGCGACCCCGGCGGCCGCCTGCGTGTGACCGAGGTTCGACTTGACCGAGCCGAACCACAGCGGTTCCTCCCGCTCGGTGCCGTAGGTCGCGATGAGCGCCTGTGCCTCGATGGGGTCGCCCAGCCGAGTGCCCGTTCCGTGTGCCTCGACCGCGTCGATGTCCGAAGTGGACAAACCGGCGTCGGCGAGCGCCGCGCGGATCACGCGCTGCTGCGACGGGCCGTTCGGCGCGGTGAGGCCGTTGGACGCGCCGTCGGAGTTGACCGCGGAACCGCGGACCACCGCCAGCACCGGATGTCCGTTGCGACGGGCGTCCGAAAGCCGTTCGAGCACCAGCACCCCGGCGCCTTCCGACCAGCCGGTGCCGTCGGCGTCGGCGGAGAACGACTTGCAACGGCCGTCCGGGGAGAGTCCGCGCTGACGGGAGAAGTCGAGGAACGTCTCCGGCGTCGCCATCACGGTGACCCCGCCCGCGAGCGCCATGTCGCACTCCCCCGCCCGCAGCGACCGGGCGGCGAGGTGCAGGGCGACCAGCGACGACGAGCACGCCGTGTCGACCGACACCGCCGGGCCTTCGAGCCCGAGGGTGTACGCGATCCGCCCGGACAGGACGCTGGCCGAGGTCCCGGTGCCCAGGAAGCCGGCGACGCTGTCGGGCACGCTGGCCAGTTTCGCGGCGTAGTCGTAGTACATGATCCCGGCGAAGACACCGGTGGCGCTGCCCTTCAGCGACGCCGGGTCGAGCCGGGCGCGTTCGAGCGCCTCCCAGCTGACCTCCAGCAGGAGGCGTTGCTGCGGGTCCATCGCGAGTGCTTCGCGCGGCGAGATGCCGAAGAACTCGGGGTCGAACTCGCCCGCGTCGTGCAGGAATCCGCCGTGCCGGGTGTAGGTCTTGCCGGGCAGGCCGGGTTCGGGGTCGTAGATGCCGTCGACGTCCCAGCCACGCCCGCCGGGGAACGGCGAGATCGCGTCGGTGCCCGCGTCCACGAGGTCCCACAGGTCCTCGGGCGAGCGGACACCGCCGGGGTAACGGCAGCCCATCGCGACGATCGCGATCGGCTCGTCGGCGGCGCCGCGGCGGGTCACCAGCGGACGGGCCGGTTCCGGGGCGCCGAGCAGTTCGGCGCCGAGGAACGCGGCCACCGCCGCCGGGCTCGGGTGATCGAAGACGAGCGTCGCGGGCAGCCGCAGACCGGTCTCGGCGGTGAGTTCGTTGCGCAGTTCGACGGCGGTCAACGAGTCGAAGCCCAGTTCGGTGAACGGTCGCGACGGCTCCACGGTGTCGGCACCCGCCCGGCCGAGCACCGCCGCGACGCGTGCCCGGACCAGATCGATCAGCAGGGCTTCCCGGTCGGCTTCGGACAGGCCCGTGAGCCGTCCCGCCAGGCCGGTGTCGGTACGGCGGGCGGCCTCGCGGCGAGTCCGGACGCGGACCAGACCGCGCAGCAGCGGCGGGACGCCGGCGTTCCGCACGGCCGCGAGGTCGAGGCGCACCGGGACCAGGACAGCGCCGCCATCGGCCACGGCGGCGTCGAACAGCGCGAGGCCCTCGTCCGGTTCCAAGGCGCCGAAGCCGTCCCTGCCGATCCGGTCCCGATCGGCGCCGCTCAGCGCGGCTCCCATGCCGTCCCGCCACAGGCCCCAGGCGAGCGACTGCGCGGGCTTCCCGTCGGCGCGGCGTCGCCGGGCGAGCGCGTCCAGCTCGGCGTTCGCGGCTGAGTACGCCCCCTGCCCCGGCGAGCCGAAGACCCCGGCGATCGAGGAGAACAGCACGAAGAAGTCGAGGTCGCCGGTGAGTTCGTCGAGTACGTGGGCGGCCGTGGCCTTCGCCCGGTACACCCCGGCGACCCGCTCGGGGGTGAGCGACGTGACGACGCCGTCGTCGAGGACTCCCGCCGCGTGGACGACGCCGGTGACCGGCGGCTCCGCCCGGGCCAAGAGGTCGCGCACCTGGTCACGGTCGGCGACGTCGCAGGCCTCGATCCGGGCCCCGAGTTCCTCGGCGAGCTCCTTGGCGCCGGGCGCGGCCTCACCGCGGCGGCTGACCAGCAGCAGATGCCGGACGCCGTGCGCGGTGACCAGATGCCGGGCGAGGCGCGCGCCGAGCCCGCCGGTACCTCCGGTGATCAGAACCGTGCCGGAAGTGTCCAGTGTGGACTCACCGGATCCGGCCCTGGCGAGACGCGGCGCGGACAACGCCCCGTCGAGCGCGTGCACTTCGGGTTCGCCGGTGGCGAGAGCGGCGTCGACGTCGGCGTGCGTGCCACGGACCAGGACGATCCGCCCCGGGTGCTCGGCCTGCGCGGCCCGGACCAGCCCTTCGACCGCGCCTTCGTGACCGGTCAGCACCACCAACGGGGCAGGCTCGTCCGTGGCCAGGAAGTCTTGCAACGCGAGGAGAGTGGCGTCGAGCGAATCGGCCTCCAGGACCGATGCGGGCGTGATGTCCGATGAGCCAGTGGGCAGCGGGACGTCTTCGACGCGATAGAGGCCGTCCCGCACCGAGGTCGCGGCCGTGACGGCGCGGACGCTGAGCCCGCCCACGGAAGCGACGGGTGCGCCCGTGCCGTCGGCGAGGTCGAACGCGAAGCCATCGGCGACCGGCCGGGCGTGCACGCGCAGTTCGGTCGCGCCCCGCGCGTGCAGCACGACGTCACGCCAGGCGAACGGAACCGAACCCTGGTCTTCGCCGGGGACGGCGGTGGCCTGGAGCGCGGCGTCCAGCAGTGCCGGGTGCAGGCCGAACTTCGCCGCCTGATCGGGTTCGGGCAGCGCGACCTCGGCGAAGATCTCCGTGCCGCGACGCCAGACCTTGCGCAGACCGCGGAACATCGGCCCGTAAGCGAGCCCGGCGGCGGCGAGCCGGTCGTAGGCGTCTTCGAGCCCGAGAGGTTCGGCGTTCTCCGGCGGCCAGGCGATGTCCATAGTGGACGCTGGCGGGGTGCCGAGGTAACCGGTGGCGTGGGTGATCCACGGCTGCTCCGGAAGCCGCGAATGGATCGACACCGGGCGGCGTCCGTGCTCGTCGGCGGCACCGGCGACCACTTGGACCTCCGGGGCCGTGCCGGGTTCGAGGACCAACGGTTCCCGCAGGATCAGTTCTTCCACGCCCGCGCAGCCAGCTTCGTCACCCGCGCGGATGGCGAGTTCGGCGAACGCGGTGCCGGGGACCAGTACGCGGCCCGCGACGACATGATCGGCCAGCCACGGATGCCGGTCGAGCGAAAGGCGTCCGGTGAGCAGGACACCGTCGTCCGCGGCCACGGACACCGCGGCGCCGAGCAGCGGGTGATCGGCGGCGGCGAGCCCGGCCGCGGTGACGTCGGCGTCGCTTTCCTGGCCGAGCCAGAAGTGCTCGTGCTGGAAGGCATACGTCGGCAGCTCGGTGAACCGGCCGCCACCGAGGTAGGCGGCCCAGTCGACGGTGACACCGCGCGTGTGCAGCGCGCCGAGCGCGGTGACCAGGTGACGGGGTTCGTCATGACCACGGCGCAGCGCGGGCACTCCGCCCTCGACGAGCGCGCTGAGTACGGCGTCCGGCCCGAGCTCGAAGAACTTCGTGACCCCGGCGGCGGTCAGGCGCGCGGCCGCGTCGGAGAACCGCACGGTCTCCCGGACGTGCGTGACCCAGTACGCCGGGTCGGTCAGATCCGCCGATTCGGCCACCGTGGACACGATCGGGATGCGCGGCGCCGAGAATTCCAGGCCTCGAACGACTGCGGCGAACTCGTCCAGCATCGGTTCCATCAGCACCGAGTGGAACGCGTGCGACACGTCCAGGCGCTTGGTCTTCCGGTCGCTGAACCGTTCCACGAAGGCGAGAGCCGGTTCCTCGGCGCCGGACAGCACCACCGACGACGGTCCGTTCACCGCGGCCAGCGAGACGCCCTCGGGCAGCTCCCCGATCTCGTCCTCGGACGCCTGAACAGCGACCATCACCCCACCCTCAGGCAGGGCCTGCATCAACCGGCCACGTGCCGTGACGAGCTTCGCCGCGTCCTCCAACGACAGCACACCGGCGACGTGCGCGGCGGCGATCTCACCGATCGAATGCCCCGCCAGATAATCCGGCCTGACACCCCACGACTCCACCAACCGGAACAGCGCTACTTCCAGCGCGAAAATCGCCGGCTGCGCGAACTCCGTCCGCGACAGCTCCCCGAACTCCGGCAGCAACGCGCACACTTCGTCGTGAGCCGCCGCGAACACCGGAAACGTCTCGTACAACGAGGCGCCCATCCCGAGACGCTGAGAGCCCTGACCCGTGAACAGGAAAGCCAGCCCGCCCTCGGTGACCCGGCCCGTTACTCCCCCGCCACCGGCCACTTCGGACAGACCCGCCGAGAGCGTCTCCCAGTCCGTCCCCGTGACGACCGCACGGTAAGGCAGGGCCGCACGAGTGGTCAGCGTGTACGCGACGTCGATCGGCTCCGCGGTTCCGGCCACCGGAAGCAGACGGGACGCCTGCGCGGCCAGCGCCGGTTCCGTGGCCGCTGACAACAGCAGCGTCACGATCGCCGGCGCGTCCGCCACGGCGGCGGTTTCCACCGAAGGGGCCTGTTCCAGCACGACGTGCGCGTTGGTCCCGCTGATCCCGAACGACGACACCGACGCCGAGCGGGGACGGCCGGTCTCGGGCCACGGCGTGCGTTCGGTCAGCAGCGAGACCGGACCGCCCGCCCAGTCGACCTCACGGCTGGGCGTGCCGACGTTCAAGGTGGGCGGCAGCACGCCGTGACGCATCGCCTCGACCATCTTGATGATCCCGGCGACCCCGGCCGCGGCCTGCGCGTGCCCGAAGTTCGACTTCACCGAACCGAGGAACAGCGGGCGATCACGGTCACGGCCGTAGGTGGCCATCAGCGCTTCGGCCTCGATCGGGTCGCCCAGCCTGGTCCCCGTGCCGTGCGCCTCGATCGCGTCGACGTCCGAAGTGGACATTCGCGCGTCGGCGAGCGCGGCGCGGATCACCCGTTGCTGTGACGGGCCGTTCGGCGCGGTCAGGCCGTTGGACGCGCCGTCGGAGTTCACCGCGGAACCCCGCACCACGGCGAGGATCCGGTGACCGTTGCGCTGGGCGTCGGACAGCTTCTCCAGCACGAGCATCCCGACGCCTTCGGCCCAGGCGGTGCCGTCGGCGTCGTCGGAGAACGACTTGCACCGCCCGTCCGGTGCCAGGCCGCGCTGACGCGCGAAGTCGACGAAGATCCCCGGCGAGGCCATCAGGTTGACCCCGCCGGCGAGGGCGAGGGTGCACTCCCCCGCGCGCAGGCCGCGCACCGCCGCGTGCACCGCGACCAGCGACGACGAACACGCCGTGTCGATCGAGACCGCGGGCCCCTCCAGGCCCAGCTGGTACGCGATCCGTCCGGAGTGGACACTGCAGGTCGTTCCGGTGAGCAGATAGCCGTCCACCGTGTCGCCCGGGTTGTGCAGACGCGGCCCGTACTCCTGCGCGGACACGCCGACGTAGACACCGGTGGGACTGCCGCGCAGCCCGGCCGGGTCGAGGCCGGCGCGTTCGACGGCCTCCCATCCGACCTCCAGCAACAGCCGCTGCTGCGGTTCCATGGCCAGCGCCTCGCGCGGCGAGATCCCGAAGAACTCAGCGTCGAATCCGGCGGCGCCGGGCAGGAAACCGCCGGTGCGCACATAGGTGGTACCGCGATGGTCGGGGTCGTCGTCGAACAGGCCGGAGGTGTCCCAGCCGCGGTCGGCGGGGAACTCGCCGATGCCCTCGCGGCCGCCCTCGACCAGGTCCCACAGCCCGGCGGGCGTGTCGGCCCCGCCGGGGAACCGGCAGGCCATGCCGACGATCGCGACCGGCTCGTGCCGTCCGTCCTCGGCGTCACGCAGCCGTTCCCGGGTCCGGTGCAGGTCCCCGGTCACACGCTTCAGCAGGTCGAGAAGCTTCTCTTGGTCCGCCATCACACCCTCGCTCGGTGGTCAGAAGATCTCGTCGGTGAGGAAGTCGAAGACCTTTTCGACAGCGGCGTCGAAGAGCAGGTCGTCGAATTCGTCGTCCTTGTCGCCCGCCGCGTAGGCCAGCAGCAGCTTCTTCAGCGGCTTCGCGACCTTCTTGCGGTCTTCGGGATCCAGATCGCCCAGGCGCTCGCTCAGCCGCTCGATGTCTGCCAGCACCTTGGCGACGGCTTTCTTGTCCGCCATCAGGAAATCCCCAGTTCGGTGGCCAGGAAGTCGACGACCTCATCCGCGGTCGCGTCTTCCAGTCGCCCTCCGACGTCGGTCCCCGGTGTGGTGACGCCGTCGAGCAGGGCCCGCAGCCGCCCGGCGACCGCCGTACGGCCCTCGTCGTCGACAGCGGTCAAGCGTTCCTCGATCTTGTCGAGTTCGGCCAGCACCGCGTCGGCCGCGCTGAGCGACGGTGGGGCCAATTCGGACAGGAGGTGCCCGGCGAGCGTGGCGACGGTCGGATGGTCGAAGACCGCGGTGGCCGACAGGCGCAGCCCGGTGACGGCGTTGATCCGGTTGCGCAGTTCCACCGACGTCAGCGAGTCGAACCCGAGGTCCTTGAACGCGCGCGCCGGATCGATCATGCCGCCCGCCTCGTGACCGAGGACGGCGGCGGCGTTGTGCCGCACCAGATCGATCAGCAGGGTCGTACGTTCGTCGTCCGGCAGTGCCGTGAGCCGCTCGCCGAGACCGGCGCCGTCCGTGGTCGCGGGTGCCGCCGCGCGCCGGGCGGTGACCTTCGCGAGGCCACGCAGCACCGGCGCCACCTCGGTGGTCCTGGCGTGGGCACGCAACGCAGCGCGGTCCAGTTTGATCGGCAGGACGGTGGTGAACCCGCCGTCGAGAGCCGCGTCGAACAAGGCGAGACCGGTTTCGGCGGTGAGCGGCGGCAGGCCTTCGCGGGCCATGCGGTCGACGTCGTTCTCGGCCAGCCCGCTGCCCATTCCTGCACGCCAAAGACCCCACGCGAGTGAGACGGCGGGCAAGCCCTGTGCTCCGCGGTGGGCTGCCAAGGCGTCCAGGAACGTGTTCGCGGCCGCGTAGGACGCCTGGCCAGCGGAGCCGACGATCCCGGACACCGACGAATAGAGTGCGAACAGCGCGAGGTCGTGGCCGAGGGTCAGTTCGTGCAGGTGCCAGGCCGCGTCCACTTTGGGACGCAACACCTTCGCGAGCCTTTCGGGGGTCAGGCCGGTCAGCACGCCGTCGTCGAGGACACCCGCGGTGTGCACGACGCCGGTCAGCTCGACACCGTCCAGCAGCGCGGCGAGCGCGCCCCGATCGGCGACGTCGCAAGCGACCACCTGGACTTCGGCGCCCAGGCCGACGAGTTCCGCCGCCAGCTCTCCCGCGCCCGGCGCGTCCGGGCCGCGGCGACTGGTGAGCAGCAGCTTGCGGACTCCGTGCGTGGTCACGAGATGCCTCGCGACGAGCGCTCCGAGTCCACCGGTACCGCCGGTGACGAGCACCGGCCGCTCCGGATCCAGCGCCCGCGGCACGGTGAGCGCGACCTTGCCGATATGCCTGGCCTGGCTGACGAACCTGAACGCGTCGGGCGCGTGCCGGACGTCCCAGGTGCGCACCGGCAGCGGCGTGAGCGCGCCCTTGTCGAACAGGGCGATCAGCTCGGCCCAGATCTCGGCGGTGCGCGCCGGTCCCGCTTCGATCAGGTCGAAGGCCCGGTAGGCGACGTTCTCGGGCGCGCGGACGTCGGTCTTCCCCATTTCGAGGAACCGGCCGCCGGAGGCGGTCACGGCGAGGGAGGCGTCGACGAACTCGCCCGCGAGGGAGTTGAGCACGACGTCGACCCCGCGTCCGCCGGTCGCGGCCCGGAAAGTCCCGGCGAAATCGAGGGTCCGCGAGGAGGCGATATGGTCAGAGGACAGCCCGGCCGCGCGCAGGACGTGCTGCTTGCCCTCACTCGCGGTGCCGAACACCTCCGCGCCCAGATGGCGAGCGAGCTGCGTCGCCGCCATCCCGACCCCGCCCGCGGCCGAATGGATCAGGATCGACTCGCCTGCCTTGATCCCGGCCAGGTCGACCAGCGCGTAGTAGGCGGTCAGGAAGACCAGCGGCACGGTCGCGGCCTGCTCGTCGGTCCAGGCGTCCGGGACCCGGGCCAGGAACGGGCGTTCGCCGACGGCGACCGGGCCGATCCCGCCGTGCACCATGCCCATCACGCGGTCGCCCGGCGCCAGGTCCGTCACCGCGGCGCCGGTGGCCAGCACGGTCCCGGCGATTTCGCAGCCCAGCGGCCCCGCCTCGCCCGGGTACATGCCCAGGACGTTCAGCACGTCGCGGAAGTTCAGCCCGGCCGCGCGCACGGCGATGCGGACGTCGTCCGGTCCGAGGTCCGGCTCGCCGGCCGGAGTGAGCGCGAGGTTGTCGACCGTGCCCTCACCGGATTTGTCCAGCCGCCAAAGCCCGTCGGGCGGCAGCAGGACCCCCGCGCCCGCCTCGGCGATCCTCGGCACGAGCGGGACGCCATCGCGTACGGCGACCTGCGGTTCCCCGGTCGCCACGGCCATCGGCACGTCTTCGGCCTCGCCGTCGACGAGCACGAACCGGCCTGGATGTTCGGCCTGCGCGCCGCGCACCAGACCCCAGATCGAGGCGGCCGCCGGATCGATGGCGTCCGGCCCAGCCGCGTGTCGCGTGTGGATGACCAAAGTGGACTCTTCCCGCGTCACCCAGTCCTGGAGCACTTCCAGGACGCGGGCACCGAGTTCGTGCGCGGAGGTGACCGGTTCGCCTTCGGGCAGCACCGACAGCACGGCGGGTTTGCCGGGGACGACCTCCGGATACGCCGTGCACGCCACCGGTTCCGGGACCGCGACCGGCGTCCAGTCCACGGTGAACAGTCCGGCGGGAAGCTTCCGGCCGCGTGCGACAGGACGGCGGACGACCAGCGAGCCGGCGCTCAGGACTTCGGCTCCCGAAGGGTCGACGGCGGCCAGCGACACCGTGTCCGCCGCGTGGAACGTGATCCGCAGCCGCAGTACGGTCGCGCCACTCGCTCGCAGGCGGACGTCCGACCAGGAGAACGGCAGGCCACCGGCGGAATCCGCCGACTCACGGAAGAACATCGCGTGCAGCCCGGCGTCCAGCAGGGCCGGATGGATGCCGAAGCCGCCGTCCGGGTCGGCGGGAAGCGCGACTTCGGCGTGGACGTCGTCGCCGTCGACCCACACCGCTCGCAGACCCCGGAACACGCCTTCGTAGCCGAACCCGGGCAGATCGTCGTAAAAGCCTTCCAGGGACTGGGACTCTCCCGGCGGCGGCCACGCGATCTCCTGGACGACGGCTGCCTCGGCGTCGGGAGCGAGGGTGCCGTTGGCGTGCCGCGTCCAGTCCTCGCCATGCTCCGGTCGCGAATGGACGGTGACCGCGCGACGGCCGTCGTCGTCCGCGGCCGCCACCACCACCTGCACCTCGACCGGGTTCGCGAGCACGAGCGGCGCGCCCAGGGTCAGTTCCTCCACGCGCCCGCAGCCGGTCTCGGCACCGGCGTGCAAGGCGAGTTCGAGGAAACCGGTGCCGGGGAAGAGAACGTCGTCACCGACGCGGTGACCGCTCAGCCACGGCTGGTCGGTCACCGAGAGCCGGGCGGTGAACACGGTGTCGCCGCCCGGGACCGCCACCACCGCACCGAGAAGCGGATGTTCGGCGCGGCGAAGGCCCAGTCCACGTGCGTCCCCGCCCGGACCGGGCGTGAGCCAGTACCGCGACCGCTGGAACGGGTAGGTCGGCAGGTCGATCCGGCGTCCGCCCGGGGCGAGCGCCTCGAAGTCGACGTCCGCTCCACGTACATACGCGGTGCCCAGCCCGGTCAGCAGTTCGGGAACCTCGGGCCGGCCACGGCGGAGCAGCGGGCGCGCGACACCGTCGCCGACCAGTGCCGAGAGGACGCCGTCCGGGCCCAGTTCGAGGTAGGTGCCACAGCCGGCGTCACGCAGGACGCGCAGCGCCTCGGCGAAACGGACGGTCGCCTCGACGTGCCGGATCCAGTACTCGGCCGAGTCGTGCCCGCCGATCTCGCCGGTGACCGTCGAGACGATCGGCAGGTTCGCGGGGTGGTAGTCGGCGAGCCGCGCGATCCGGGCGAAGTCGTCGAGCATGTCCCGCATCAAGGGAGAGTGGAAGGCGTGGCTGACGTTGAGCCATTTGACCTTGCCGCCGAACCCGCTGATCGCCGTCTCGAGAGTGTCCCGGGCGCCGGACAACACGACCGCGTCCTCACCGTTGACCGCCGCGATCCCGGCGTGCCGCTCGTGCCCGGTCAGCAGCGCGCGGGCCGTTTCCTCTGAGGCGCGCAGGGACACCATCGCGCCGCCTTCGGGCAGCTCACGCATGAGCCTGCCACGTGCGGTCACCAGCATCGCCGCGTCGGACAGCGACAGCACACCCGCGACGTGCGCGGCCGCGAACTCGCCGACCGAATGCCCGCACAGGTAAGCCGGAACGACACCCCAGGACTCCAGCAACCGGAACAGGGCGACCTCGACGGCGAACAACGCGGGCTGCGCGTAGTCGGTGCGATCCAGCAGGGCAGGCACCGCCTGGCCGAACACCACGTCCCGCAACGGCGGCTGGAGCTGCAGGTCCACGTGCGAACAGACCTCGTCGAAAGCCGCGGCATAGACGTCGTAGGCGTCGTAAAGCTCGCGGCCCATCGCGATCCGCTGAGCGCCCTGCCCGGTGAACAGGTACGCGAGTTCGGCGGGCTCCTGGAGCGGGCCGCCGCGTAACACCCGGTCATCGAAGGTGGTCAGAGCGTCCGCCAGGCTCGCGGCGTCCGGCGCCAGGACGAAGGCGCGTTCGGCCAGCGTCGCCCTGGTCTCGGCGAGCGAGAAGGCCAGGTCCGCCGGGTTCGCTTCGACGGCGGCGAGCTGGGCCGCGTGAACCCGCAGCGCGTCCGGATCGGCGGCCGAGAACGCGACCGCGATCGGCGAAGACACCTCGGGCGCGGGTTCTTCGGACGCGGCGAGCGCCGGCTCTTCGAGGATCAGGTGGGCGTTGGTGCCGGAGATGCCGAAGGACGAGACGGCCGCGCGGCGCGGTTCCTCGCCGCGGGGCCACTCCACCGGCTCGGCCAGCAGCGAGACCGCGCCGGAGGACCAGTCGACCGCCGGGGTCGGATCGGTGCCGTGCAAGGTGCGCGGCAACCGGCCGTGGCGCAGCGCCATGATCATCTTGATCACCCCGGCCGCGCCCGCGGCGGCCTGCGCGTGCCCGATGTTGGCCTTCACCGAACCCAGCCACAGTGGCGTTTCCCGGTCCCGGCCGTAGGTCGCGAGCAGTGCCTGCGCCTCGATCGGGTCGCCGAGCGTGGTTCCCGTACCGTGCGCCTCGACGACGTCCACAGTGGACGCCCCGATCCCGGCGTCGGCCAGCGCCGCGCGGATCACCCGCTGTTGCGACGGACCGTTCGGCGCGGTGAGCCCGTTCGACGCGCCGTCGGAGTTGACCGCGCTGCCGCGGATCACCGCGAGAACGGGATGCCCGTTGCGCTCGGCGTCCGAAAGCCTTTCCAGGACGAACATCCCGGCGCCTTCGGCCCACGCCGTGCCGTCCGCGGCGGCCGAGAACGGCTTGCAGCGCCCGTCCGGCGCCAGGCCGCGCTGGTTCGAGAAGGCCACGAACGGGCCGGGTGTGCCGAGCACGGCAACCCCGCCGGCGAGGGCGAGGCCGCATTCGCCGTTCCGCAGCGCGCAGACCGCGAGATGGAGCGCGACCAGCGACCCGGAACAGGCGGTGTCGACAGTCAGCGCGGGTCCTTGCAGACCGAGGGTGTACGCGATCCGGCCGGAGACGACGCTCGGCGCGCTGCCGGTGAGCAGGAGCCCGTCGAGACCTTCGGGCGCGTCGGCCAGGCGGGTGCCGTATTCCTGCGGCTCGGCGCCGACGAACACCCCCGTCCGGCTGCCCGTCAGGGTCCCGGCGTCGATCCCGGCGCGTTCCAGCGCCTCCCAGGCCGTCTCCAGCACCAGCCGTTGTTGCGGGTCCATCGCCAGCGCCTCGCGCGGCGAGATGCCGAAGAACCCGGCGTCGAATTCGGCCGCGCCGGGCAGGAATCCGCCGTGGCGCACATAGGTCCGGCCCGGGATGCCCGGCCGGGGGTCGTACAGGCCGTCGACGTCCCAGCCGCGGTCCCGGGGGAACTCCGTGACCACGTCCTCGCCTTCGTCCACAAGGGACCACAGAGCGTCGGGCGAGTCCGCGCCGCCGGGGAAGCGGCAGCCGATGCCCACGATCACGATCGGTTCACCGGTGGCCGTATCGCTTCCCGCGTCGTCCGTTGCCTCGGCTCCGAACAGGCACTCGTCGAGGAAATCCGCCAGTGCCTCGGGCCCCGGGTGGTCGTAGGCCAGGGTCACCGGCAGTTCGAGCCCGGTCTCGGTGGTCAGCCACGCGTGCAGCTTCACCGCCAGCAGCGAGTCGAACCCGAGGTCGGCGAAGGTGCGGCCGGCCGGGAGCGGCCCGTCCAGCACCGCCGACGTCGCCCGGCGCACCAGGCCCAGCAGTATGCGGCGCCGCTCGGCGCGCGGCCTGCTTTCCAGCCTTCGCAGGGAATCCAGCTCGGTCATGCGCGCACTCGCCACCTCGGGTCGCCCGGCACAGGGAAGTCGCGGTCCAGCTAGCCACAGCGGCCGTCGCGGACGGGGCGGAACTGTTCCACCGCCGGGTAACCGGCCGCTCCCCTGCCCGGTTTCCGTGCCGTGGGCAAGCGGTGGAAAAGGTATCCAGCGCGCCTGATCGGAATCGTTAACGTGGCTTTCGGCGAACCGGATTTCAGCGCCGAGACCCGTAGCCGCACGAGAACGCCGGCGTCCGCCGTGCCGGCCCGCGGTCGTCAGCGCGACGCCAGAACTAGTGCCGGAGGTAACGCCGATGACCATGTCTCCCGTCGAAGAACGCATCCTGCCCGGCCCCAGGGCCGAGGCGGCGCCGCCGACGAGCATGCTGTGCCCCGATTTCCCGTTCGCCTACGACGACTGGATCCGCCACCCCGCCGGTCTCGGCCGGGTGCCGCGCCAGGCGCACGGCACCGAGGTCGCGGTGATCGGCGGCGGCCTGTCCGGGATGGTGGCCGCCTACGAGCTGATGAAGCTCGGCCTCAAACCGGTGATCTACGAGGCCGAACAGCTGGGCGGCCGGATGCGCTCGGTGAGCCTGCCCGGCTACCCCGACGCCGTCGCCGAACTCGGCGCGATGCGGTTTCCGCCGTCCGCCGGGGCGCTCTTCCACTACATCGACAAGGTCGGGCTCGAAACGACGCCGTTCCCCAACCCGCTCTCCCCCGCGTCGCCGAGCACGGTGATCAACCTGCACGGCGAGAACCACTGGGCGCGCACGTCCGCCGACCTGCCGCCGGTGTACCGCGAGGTCAACGACGCCTGGACGAAGACGCTGCAGGAACAGGCCGACATGTCGCTGATGGAGGACGCCATCCGGCGCCGCGACATCACGACCATCAAGGCGCTGTGGAACCACCTGGTCACCAAGTTCGACAACGTGTCGTTCTACGGATTCCTGACCTCCTCGCCGCTGTTCTCCTCCTTCGAGCACCGCGAGATCTTCGGCCAGGTCGGCTTCGGCTGCGGCGGCTGGGACACCGACTTCCCCAACTCCGCGCTCGAGATCCTGCGGGTGATCTGCACCGACACCAGCGACGAGCACCACCGGATCATCGGCGGCTGCCAGCAGTTGCCGCTCGGGCTGTGGGCGGACGAGCCCGACGGTCTCGAATACTGGCCTGCCGGCACGTCGCTGAAGAGCCTGCACGGTGGCGAGCCGCGCCCGGCGGTGGTGCGGATCGACCGGACCGGCCGCGGGTTCACCATCGAGGACGCCGACCGCGACGTGCGCACCTACCCGGCGGCGATCTTCGCCGCGCAGAACTGGAACCTGCTTTCCGGCATGAAGAGCGACGACGCCCTGCTGCCGCAGCCGGTCTGGACCGCGCTGGAACGCACCCACTACATGGGCGCGTCCAAGCTGTTCGTCATCACCGACCGGCCGTTCTGGCTCGACCAGGATCCGGCGACCGGCCGCGACGTGATGAGCACGACGCTCACCGACCGCATCCCGCGCGGGGTCTACCTGATCGACAACGGCCCCGACGAGCCCGGCACGATGCTGCTCTCCTACACCTGGAACGACGACTCGCTGAAGGTCGCGTCGCTGAGCCCGGACGAGCGGCTCGACGTGATGCTCTCCGCGCTGGCCAAGATCTATCCGGGCGTCGACATCCGCTCGCACATGATCGGCCCGCCGATCGCGATCACCTGGGAGACCCAGCCGCATTTCAAGGGCGCCTTCAAATCCTGCCTTCCCGGCAGCTACCGCTATCAGCGGCGGCTGTTCACCCAGTTCATGCAGCGCGACGCCGCCGACCACCACCGCGGCTTCTTCCTCGCCGGCGACGACGTCGCGTGGATCGCCGGTTTCTCCGAGAGCGCGGTCACCACCGCGCTGAACGCCGTATGGGGCGTCGTCGAGCACCTGGGCGGCGGCACCCATCCGGACAACCCCGGTCCCGGCGACGTGTTCGACGAGATCGCCCCGGTGAGCCTGGATTGACAGCGGAAAGGACTTCTCAATGTTCGCGAAGATCTATTCCCCCGACGCGGTCACCGGCGGCGCCGCCTTCGAGCAGCAAGCGCTCCGGGTCGCCGAGGTGCTGCGGGACCGCGGCGTCGGCTCCGGTGACCGTGTCCTGCTCAAGGCCGACAACACGTTGGCCTACCTGACGATCCTCATCGCGCTGATGCATGTCGGCGCGTCCGTGGTGCTCGTCGACCACATGGAGCACGCCGACCGCACGGCCGAGACGATCGCCGGCTCCGGTGTCGTGCTGGCCGTCATCGACGACGACGCGCCGATGCCGTCGGACGCGCCGTCGGCCTACACCTACGAGATCATGGTGGCCGCCGCCGACCGCACCCCGACCGACGTCCGGTTGCGCTTCGACGTCTGGGAAAAGCTGCCCGACAGTCTCGTGATGTGGTCGTCCGGTTCCACCGGCGTCCCCAAGGGCGTCGCGAAGAACGGCGCGCGGTTCCTGAAGAACCTGGAACGCAACGCGGATCTGGTCGGCCATGTCGCCGACGACGTCCTCCTGCCGCTGCTGCCATTCAACCACCAGTATGGCCTGTCCATGGTGATGATCGCGTGGCTGCGGGACTGCTCGCTGGTGATCGCGCCCTACCGCCGCCCCGACCGCGCGCTGCGCCTGGCCGGACGCGCCGGGGCGACGGTCGTCGACGCGACGCCGTCCACCTATCGCAGCCTGTTCAACATCATCGGCAAACGCCCGGCGCTCAAAGAGGAATTCTCCCGGGTGCGCATGCTGTGCAGCGGTGCCGCCCCGCTCGAACCCGGCGTCGTGGAACAGTCCGAAGAGCTGTTCGGCATGCCGCTGCTCGACAGCTACGGCAGCACCGAAATGGGCAACGTCGCCTTCGCCAACATCGGGAATCCGCGCGGCTGCGGGCAGATCGTCGAAGGATTGGCCCTGGAGGTCCGCGCCGACGACGGCACCGTGCTGCCCCACGGCGAGATCGGCGAATTGTTCGTACTCGACCCGGACCTCATGGAGGGCTACCTCGACGCCACCGGGCAGGTGCTCCCCGTCGACCGCGGCTGGTACGCCACCGGCGACCTCGGCCGTCTCGACGCGGACGGCAACCTGTTCGTGGTCGGGCGCAAACGGGCGGTGCACCGCAACGGGCACACCCTGCATCCCGAGGTGATCGAGCACCGGCTGGCCGGGGAGGGATGTTCCGCGAAGATCGTGGCGCTGCCCGACCAGCGTCGTGGGTCGAGCCTGGTCTTCGTCGTCGAGGACGACGCGCGCCGGGACTCGCGCTACTGGCGCGACCGGATCTGCGGTGTGCTGCCGCCGGCCGAGCAGCCGAACCGCGTCCTCGTCACCGATCAGTTCCCGTTGAACCGCAACGGGAAACCGGACCGGAAGCGGCTCGAGCAGTTCGCCGCCGCCGAACAACTCTGATCCCCACCACGAAACTGGGTGTGCACAGTGGAAAGTTCCGACGAGAACACAGCTGCCGTCCTCTTCCCCGGCATGGGCCCGGCCCGTGCTCGCGAACTGGGCCGGTTCCTCGTCATCGATCCCCTGGCCCGGCGCCTGCTCGGCGTGGCGGAGCAGGCGCTCGGCCGCTCCCTGCTGGATCCGCTCGCCAGAGCGGGCGAGGAGTACAACGAGCACACCCAGATCGCCTTCGTGCTCGCGTCGCTGGCGCTGGCCGAACGCGCCGAGCGTGACCACGGGCTGGCACCGGTCGCGGTCGGCGGCGCCAGTTTCGGCGAACGCGCCGCCGTGGTCCGCGCCGGCGCCCTTCCCGTGGCGGATCTCGTCCGGCTCGTCGACGCCGTCGCACGCCGGGAACGGGAGTACTTCGAGACGGCGCACCGGGATCTCGTCAGCCAGTTCATCGTGCGCACGCCGGAGACGGCGCTCGGCGAGATCCTCGACGGGATCGGCCACGAACTCTCCGGCCGGTTCGACGACGAGGTCCACCTGGTGACTCTGCGCGAGTCCGATTTGGACGAGTTCGTCCGGCGGGTCCGGGCGGCGGGCGGCTACGCGCTCACCACCATGCGTCCCGCGGCGCACGCGCGGATGCTCGGCGGACTGCGCGACCGGCTGGCGGAAGAGGTCTTCGGCGGGTTCGGCTTCTCCGACCCGGATCTGCCGATCGTGTCCGATCAGGACGGTGAGCCGGTCCGGACCGGTGACGAGGCGGCGTCACTCCTGCTGGAGTCGACGGTCAACGCGGTACGGCTGCCCGGGCTGGTCCACCGGTTCGCCAGGCTCGGCGTCGGCCGGGTCCTCCTCGCCGGTCCGGACCACCTGCTGCACCGGCTGCCCGGGCTGACGTCGGCGTTCACCCTGCTGCGCGCCGACCTCCGGGACACCCTGAAACCGAGGCCCCGGCCCCGCCTGCCCGAGGCGGTGGCCGCATGAGCACCAAGGCGCGCGACATCGCGACGATCATGGTGTCCTGCCTGGCGCAGCTGATGGTCGCGATCGACATGACCGTGCTGCATCTGGCGGTGCCCGCGCTGACCACCCAGCTCGGCGCGTCGGCCGAGGAACTGCTGTGGATCGCGGACGTCTACGGGTTCGCCATGGGCGGCCTGCTGGTGACCATGGGCAACCTCGGCGACCGGTTCGGCAGGCGCCGGGTGCTCGTGATCGGGGTCGCCGCGTTCGCGCTGGGTTCGCTGGTGGCCGCCTACGCCCCGAGCGCCGAACTGCTCATCGCGGCCCGCGCGCTGCTGGGTGTCGCGGGTGCCGCCGTGCTGCCCTCGACGACTTCGTTGCTGCGCGCGGTCTTCACCACCCAGCGCGCGCGGACGGCGGCGGTGGGCGTCACCGCCGGGGTGTCGGCCGCCGGCTTCGCGATCGGCCCGATCGTCGGCGGTGTCCTGCTGGAACACTTCTGGTGGGGTTCGGTGTTCCTGGTCAACATCCCGGTGGCGCTGCTGATCCTCGGCGCCGCCCGCGTCGTGCCGGAATCCCGGTCCAGCGGCCGGCTGCGGCTCGACCTGCCCAGCGTGCTGCTGTCCATCGTCGGGCTCGTCGCCGTGGTGTACGCGCTGAAGGGCGCGTTCTACGTCGGGCTTTGGTACCCGGAGGTGCTCGGCGCGTTCGCCCTCGGAGGCGCGTCGCTGCTGTGGTTCGCCCGGCGCCAGCGTCGCCTGGAGCAGCCGCTGATCGACCTGGACCTGTTCCGGCGCCGCGGTTTCTCGGCGTCGGTCGGCTCGAATCTGGTGTCGGTGTTCACGATGTCGGCGTTCGCGCTGATCTCGAGTCAGTACTTCCAGCTCGTGCTGGGCTGGAGCCCGCTGCGGTCCGGGCTGGCCTTCGTGCCGGGCGCGGTCGCCGCGCTCGTCGCGGGCGGTGTCCTGGCGGCCAAGGCGGTGCGGCGGTTCGGCCGGGCGCCGACGGTGTCGGGCGGGCTGGCACTGGCGTCGATCGGCTTCGGACTGTTCGGCGCGGTGAGCACGGACTCGCCGTACTCGCTGGTGCTGGCCGCGCAGGTCGCTTTCGGCGCGGGCGCGGGGCTGACGCTGACCGTCACCGGCGACACCATCCTCGGCACTGTTCCCCGTGACCGGGCCGGCGCCGCGTCGGCGATCTCCGCCACCGCCTACGAACTCGGCGGCTCCCTCGGCATCGCGGTGGTCGGCAGCGTGCTGTCCGCCGTCTACCACGCCGAACTGACCCTGCCCGCCGGCGTGCCGCCCGATCTGGCCGCGCAGGTGCGGGAGTCGTTCAGCGCCACCGCGGCGGTCGCGACCGGCCTGCCCGAACCGGTGGCGACGGCGGTCCGCACGGCGGCGGAGGAGTCGTTCGTCGGCGGCATCCGCACGAGCATGCTCGGCAGCGCGGCGGTGATGACCGTCCTCGCGCTGGTGGCGCTGCGGAGCCTGCGCGGCGTCCCGAAGGTGATCGAGACCGATGTGCCCCCTCAACCCGTCCCGAGCCCCCTGCCCTGAGCCGGTCGGGCGGTGCGCAAGGTCCGTGAAGGCCTCCTTCCCTACTCTCAAGGTAGAGAAGGAGGCCTTCACGGACTTGTCGGTCGTGACCGTGTGGATTACCGGGACGTCAGATGTCCCTATCTCCACACACCCCACGTTCGCGAGCAGCCGAAGCAACAAAGTGACGTTCCAACCCTCACTGCCACAATCCTTCCCGGGCAAAGAGCGGTCGACCGTGGTCCGCCGGGGCAACTATGCTGGCCGAAGGTGCCCCGGCCGCCTGACCTCCCGACCGAACGGTCCTCCCTGCGCCATGCTCGGAGCGACCGTCGCCCGGCCGCGCCGTGGTCCCGCGCCGGCCGAGGAGGGAAATGGGAGCGACGGCCGTCACGAGCGCGGGACCGGATGACGCGCAGGCCGCGCTGGACCGGGTGCTCACCGGGCCCGGCGCGATCTGGGTGGTGCACGGGCCGCCGGGCAGTGGCCGCGGCACCGTTCTCTCCGGCCTGGCCCAGCGCGGCCGCCGCTCCGGCGCCGCCGTGCTGTCCGTGCCCGCCGGCCCCGAGCCGGAGACCGTCCTGCTCCGGCTGACGACCCAGCTGGTCGAGCTGATCACCGCCCTTGATCGGCCCGAGCTGGTCAGCATGCTCAGCGCGGTGGCCTGGCTGCGGACCCGGCTCGAGTCGGGTTCCGGTGCCGGGCCGCAGACGACGGCCCACGATCTGGTCACCGTTCTCGCCACTCTCGCCCCGCGCGGCCGGATCGTGCTGCAGTTCGACGACTTCGACCTGCTGCCGCCGGGGATCGCCACCGTGCTCACCCTGGTCGCCGAGGGAACCCGCGCCACCGGGACGGTCACCGTCGCGACCGTGACCGGCCGGGATCGGCGGGAGGGCCCGGTCGGCAAGTTGTTCTCCATCGCCGACGGCACGATCGGTCTCCGGCCGCTGACCGTCGCGGAGACGACCGCGCTGCTGCCCGGCTGGACGACCCGCGCCGGGCGGATCGCGAGCGATCCCGCGCTCGTCACGGCGGTGCGCGCCGCGCTCGGGCCGCTGTTCGGCAATCCCGGCACGGTCGGCGCGACGATCGCGGGTCTGCGCGCCACCGGCAGGCTGTCGGTCATCGACGAGCACGTGTGCCTGACCGGCGCGGGAACACCGATCGTGCTGCCCGACGGGCACGCCGAGACGCTCCGGCTGCGGCGGCTCGGGCCGCGCGCCCGGCGACTGGCCGCCATCATCGCGGTGCTGAGCGAACAAGCCGCCCCCACTCTCGAAAAGCTGCCCTGGCTGGTCTCCGCGGCGGCGCTGGCGCCGTCCACCGCCGGACAGGCCCTCGACGATCTGGTCCGGGCCGGGATCCTTCGCACCGGGCCGGACGGTGCGGTGGAGTTCGTCGTCCCCGCGCTGGCCGACAAGCTCCGGCTGGAGCACGGCGCGCGCTGGCGCACCGTGCTGCACCGGAGGATCGTCCGGGAGCGGCGACCCGCCGATCCCGTCGAGATCGCCCCGCATCTCGCCGAGCTTCCGCCGTCACCGCCGGATCCCGCGACGGCGGGTCTGCTGCTCGAAGCGGCGGCGAGCGAGAGCACCGACCTGCCGGCGGCCCGCCGCTATCGAAGGGCGGCGCTCCGGCTGCTCGATCCGTCCGACGACCGCTTCCCCGAGACGCTCCGGGCGCTGCTCGCGGACAGCCTCGCGGCCGGTGGATACGGCACACTGGCCGACGACCTCGCCACCGTCGTCGCGCCGCGGCTCGCCGACGCCGAGCCGTCCGCCCGGCTGTCCGCCACCGTGCTGCTGTGCTGGCTGGGCGCGCTCGCCCACGAACAGCGGCTCGCCGAACTCGACGTCGTACGACCACTGGCCGCCGAAGTCGCCCGCGCTCTCGACACGGCTCGGGAGTGCCGCCGTCTGCTGGACGCGGTCAACCGGGCCGACCGGCCGGTGGCCGCCGAGGCGGTCCGGGCGCTCGCGCGTGCCTGTGGCGCCGAGGACGACCGCCTGTTCGCCGTCGGCGCCGGGATCCTTCTCGGCTCACTGCCCGGCGACGGCGGCAGGCCTGCAGAGGAATGGTTGGCATCGACGGAAATGCCTCCGCACGAGGACGTCGCCGAGGCCGCCGAGGTCCTCGACACGGTCAGCGTGCTGAATGTCCTGCTGCGCGGCCGCTACCAGCCGCCGTCGACCGGTTTCTCGGTCGACTGGCACGCCGTCCGGCAGGCCTACCGCGAGGGCGAGTGGGATACGGCGTTGTCGCTGGCGCGGCGGCTCGAAGGCGACCGCCTGTGGTGGGATCCGCCCCGTCGTCACCGGTTCGCGAGCGTGTTCGCCGCGGAGATCTGCGCCCAGCGCGGCCGGCCGGACCGAGCGGCGGATTGGTTGCGCCGCTTGCCTTTCCGGACTTCCGCCGACGCCTACGCCGCCTGGGTTCGCTGTCGGCTGCACCAATCCGAGGGGCGGCACGACGAAGCGGTGGAGCGCGGCTGGCGGGATTACACCGACTGCCGCGAACGCGGGGTGCGCGCGGGGATGGAGCGCCTCCTCTCCCGGCTCCTGTACGGGGCGAGACGCCAAGGCGACACCGAGACCGTGACCCGTCTGCTGGCCGAACTGGAGAACCTCGCGACCCGCTGCCCGACCGCGTCGGTCCAGGAGGCGGCCCTGGTGTGCGGCGGTCTTGTGCGCGGGGACATGGAATCGGTGCGCGCGGGGGTCAAACTGGCCCGGCAGTCCGGCGACGTGTTCCGGATCGCCGAGGCGTGCACGGCGTTCGGCGAGGTGAGCCCGGTCCCCGCGCCGTCACTGCTGGAAGCACATCGGACGCTGAAGCGGCTCGACGCGGTCGCGGAGCTGGCGTCCGTTTCGGCGCTGCTCGATCAGCACCGGATCGCCTTCTCACCGGACCGGACCGACCGGACCGACCGGGCGGCGCTGGATCCCTTGGAACGCCACATCGTCGGCCTGATCGCGAGCGGCCACACGAACCGGCAGATCGCGGCGGCGCTGCAGGTCAGCGAGAAACGCATCGAAGCCCGGTTGACGTCGCTGTTCGAGCGCACCGGCAGCCATTCCCGGGTGGAGCTGGCCGCGGCCTGGCTGCAGGGACGCCTCGGCACGGCGGCGGTGCCCGCCGAATCCTGACCGGCTCATCCCGCCCGGTGGCCCCTCATCGCCGCGGCCAGCTGGGCGCGGCCGGTGATGCCCAGCTTGCGATACGAACTGGTGAGGTGCTTCTCCACCGCGCGTACGGTGACCTCGAGCAGTTCCGCGATGTCGCGGTTGCGGCGCCCGGACACCGCCAGCTCCACCACACGCTGCTCGGTCGCGGTCAGCAGGCCGCCGTCCGCCTGGCCCGACGGCTCCGCGGATCCGGTCAGCCAGCTCGCCCCGCAGCCGGCCGCCAGGCTCCGGCCCTCCGACAGCCACTCGCGGGCGTCGGGTCCGGTGCCGCGTTCGCCGAGCAGGACCAGTGTGCGGGCGAGTTCGAGCCGATCACCCGAGCGGGCCAGCGTTTCCGCGGCCTCGCGCAGCACCGGGACGGCGTCCTCGTCGCGATCGAGCAGTGTCGCGCGGATGCGCAGGGCACGTCCGACCGACGACGGCGCGCCCCACGACAACGCCCGCTCGACCTCGCCCTGCGCGACGGCTTCGGCCCGCTTCGGGTCGTCGGTCGCCGCGAGCAGCAGGGCGATCTGACCGCGCAGTGGCAGCAGCACCCGGTTCCCGAACCGCTCCAGCTGGTGCACGCAGTCGAGGAAATACTCGGCGGCCGCGGTGTGATTGGCCTCGGTCAGGGCCAAGGTGCCGTGGGCCAGCGACCGCAGCCAGGGGTCGTGGTCGACCTCCAGGTTGTCGACGAGCAGCCGCGCCAGCGCGGGATCTCGTTGCTCCATCGCGATTTCGGCCAGTACCCGCATCGCCGTCATGGTGATCCCGACCCGGCTGGGACCCGCCGAGGCCAGCACGGCCTGTGCGCGGTCCCGTGCCACGCCGAGCAGGCCCGTGGCGGAGGCCACCAGCGCCTGTCCCGCCCAGGCGACCAGCGTCGGGAGATCGGGGTCGGCGGCGGGGCCGCACGCCGCGGCCAGCCAGGAATCCACGCCGTCGAGCGAGTCCGCGGCGGCCAGCACCAGCACGGTGAGCGGGAGCGTGGTGTACATCTGGTCCGGCGAACCGGGTTCCCGCTCCAGCACCTGCCTGGCGAGGTCCACAATGGACTCGCGAGGCGCGGCCCCGGCGACGGTCACCAGGTACAGCAGGACCGCGACCAGTTCCCGCTGGGCCGAAGATTCCTGGGCGGGCGCGGGACCGAGTTCGGCCAGCCGGTCCGCCGCCGCGGCCCCGGCACCGGGCACGCCCCGTTCGAGGTAGCGAAGCCGGGCTTCCATGCGCAACGCCGCTTCGGCCGCGGCCGGACCCGGGACGTCCCGCAGTTCCACGATCACCTGCCGGAGACGGCGGACGTCCGCCGCGAAGCGCAGCCCGGCCACCACCGGGAGCAGGCCGAGCGCGAACGCGCGGTCGACCGGATCCCGCATCAGGCCCAGTGCCTGGTGCAGATGCCGGTGGGCGGCGGGCAGGTCGTAGCCGCGTTCCACCGCGGCGAGATCGACGAGCAGTTCCGCGCGATCGGCACCCGGATGCGCCAGCGCGTGCTGCAGGTACTGGGCGGCCGTCCGGGGCGACGAGTTCGCCAGCGCGGCGCTGGCCGCGGTCCGCAGCACGTCCGCGGCCCACGGTTCGGGTTCGGCGACCGTGGCGAGCAGCTGCCGTCCGATCTGCTCGACCGGCCTTCCGTTGCGGTAGAGGACATTCGCGGCGCGCAGATGCAGCCGGTCCTGTTCCTCGGCGCTCAGCTGATCCGCGACGAGATCGCCCGCCATCTCCCCGGTGAACCGCAGCAACCCGTCGGCTGGGGTCTCGACGAGGCCCAGCCTCCGCAACGCGCGCAGCGCCGCGTCGAAGTCCGGTGAATCGAGTTCGGCGAGTTCGGCGAGGACACCGGCCTCGGTCTCCTCGCCGAGCGCGGCCATCGCCTTGGCCACCGCGCGGACGTCGTCCGGCTGAGCGCGCAGGCACCGGGTCAGCCGGGCCGCCGCGGGCGAGGGACGCAACGCGGTGAGTTCGGCCGCGGCCGAGGCGACCGGGCGCAGACCGTGCCCGAGCATCGTGTTGACCAGTGCGTCCAGCAACATCGGCGAACCGCCCGTGCGCGCGTAGCAGGCGTCCGCGAACTCGGCCGCGGGTTCGGCTCCGCAGCGAGCGGTCAGGTAGGCCCGGACGCCCGCGGCCGAGAGCGGGGTGGCGTGCACCGTGCGCGCCGCGGTGCGGGCGATGTCCTTCACCACGATGTCGTCCGCGGAGTCGTCACCTTCCAGCAGGGTCGCGACGACGAGGACCCGCAGCCTGCTCATCCGCTTGGCCAGATAGGCGAGCCATCGGGCCGACGCCGCGTCCGCCCATTGGAGATCGTCCACGAGCAGGGCCACCGGACCGGTGTCGCGCACCATTTCGGTGAACAGTTCCAGCAGTTCGTGCAGTACGAGGTGGGCACGGCGGGCGTCGGGCGGATCGGCGGGGAATTCGCTGTCCGCCCGGACCGCGGTGAGCAGTTCCCCGCGACGGCCCGCTTCCAGCAAGGGTTCCAGCAGCAGCCAGACCACGCCGTGGGCGACCCCGCGCTCCAACGGCGTCGCCGCCGCCCGGACCACGCGCACCCCCCGCGCGGCGGCCTCCTCCCCCGCCGCGTGCAACAGGGCGGACCGGCCCGCCCCCAGCCCGCCGCGGACGACGACGAACTCGCCCGCGCCGGCACGGGCCTCGGCGACCGCCCCGGCGATCGCGGCCAGCTGATCCGCTCGCTCGATCATCATGACGGCGGCTCAGAGCTCCTTGTCCAGCGCGTCGAACAGCTCCCGCAACTCGGCGCGCCCGGTCACCTCGAGCTGCCGGTAGATCGCGGTGAGCCGGAGCTCGACGGCGCGTTTGCTCACGCCCAGTTCCTCCGCCAGTTCGGCGTTGGAGGCGTTCGCGAGCACGCGGCGGACGAGGTCGGTCGCGGCGGGCGAGAGCGCCCGCCAGCGCCGGGACGCCGTGCGATAGGACCGCCGTGGCCGGTCGGACAACCGTTTCCCGAGGTCCGCGATCCGGGACGTCGCCCACGCGAGCTGGTACGCGGTGGCCAGCCGTTCGGCCTCGCGCAGCAGACGCGGCACGCCGCTGGTCTGGCCGCGGTTGAGCTGGGCGGCCGCGAGCAGCAGCACCGCCTCGACGTAGAGCACCCTGGCCGGGGACTGCTGGAGCGCGTTGACCGCCTGCGTCAGCCGGAACACCGCGTCCTCGGACCGGACCGCGACGCCCGCGCCCAGATGGGTCCGCCCGATCGCGGTGCGCGTGCCCCAGTCCTGCGCCAGCCGCCATTCCTCGCTGATCATCGCGGCCGCGGTGTGCTCGTCGCCGAGCGCCTGCGCCGCGATGGCGACATGCGAACGCCACGGCACCAGACCGGGGTTCAGCCAGCCCGCCGCGTTCATCCGCCTGCCGCATTCCTGGAACAGGCCCAGTGCCCGCCGGTGGCGTTTCAGGTCCAGTTCCAGCAATCCGCGCATGAACAGCAGATACGGAGCGGAGTACAGCGGCCCGCCGTCGGCCGCCGCGTCGACGGCGCGCTGGGCGGCTTCGAGATTCCCGCGGGTGAGTGCCGCCGCGATCCCGATCGTGCTCAGCGACGCGGAAACCGTCGACGGCCAGCCGTCCGGTGGACCGGACGCGGCGGCTTTGGCGAGCGCGTCCTCGGCGGCCTGCACGCGACCGCGTAGCAGATGGATCCAGGCTTGGCCGGTGAGGCCGAGCGCCACCGGCACGCCGGCCCCGGCGGCGCTCGCGTCCGCGATCACCTCTTCGTAGACCGAAAGCGCTTCCAGCACGTCGTCGGTCTGCGTGAAAGTGATGGCCACGGCCAGCCGCGGCGAGTAGAGGGTCATCGGTTCGCGGGACGGATCCGCGGCACGCCTGGCCAGCCGACGGGCCGCCCGCCCGTCCCGGCAGGAGATCGTCACCAGCCAGGACGCGGCGGCCGCCTGCGCGGGAGTCAGTGCCGCCGGGTCGAGCTCCGACAGGGCGGGAATGCCGAGGAGGGCGGCACCCGCCCCGGTCCCTTCGGCCAGCCAGTGCAACGCCGTCAGATCCGCGCGGTCCCGGTCGTCGACCGCGGCCTCGCTCAGGGCGGCCAGCTCGCGCAAGGCGTCGTCCCTGGCCCCTCGCTGCATCATCAAGTCCACTGCGGACAGTCGCGTTCGGACGGTGTCGTCGCCGGAAACCCTGGTGGCCCTGGCCAACCGCAGACCACCGGTGAACGGGCACGACGACGCCTCGACGGTCTCGAGTTCCAGGCGCAGCCGCGCCGACATTCCCGGCGGCGCCGGTTCGGCCAGCGCTCGCCGGTAGTACCGAGCCGCTTCGGTGTGGTCCCCGGCTTCGCGACGACGCAACGCGGCCGCGTGCAGCGTCTCCAGAGCCCATGCCTCGCCGACCGGTTGCGAGCCGAGCAGCAGCCCGGCGACGTCCTCCTCCGGAGCCGCCCGGCGATGCCCGAGTTCGGCGGCCCGGCGGCGTGTCCCCGCCCGCTCGTCCGCGCCGGTCTCGGCCAGCACCCAGGTGGCCACCTGGGGGTTCATCGGCTCGGCGGGATCGGTCCCGATCAGGCCGGAGTCCGCCAGCACCCGCAGCGCCCGGCCCAGCGGCATCCCGAGCGGGCCGGCGAGCGGCCGCAGGTACGCCTCGTCGAGAGTGCCGATCGCGGCGATCGTCCGGACCAGCGCGGCGAGATCGGACGGCAGCCGGGCGAGCAGGTCGAGCACGGTGTCGCGGCGCACGTCCGCGGTGATGGCGGTGATCTCCGGACCGCCGGACGACCGGGCGAGCACCTCCGCGAGCAGGGCGGGATTCCCCCGTGTGGCCGCGTAGACCTCGGCCACCGGCGGCCGCGGTGCCGGGACCGCGTGCACCAGCCGCCGGACCGCCGCCTCGCTCAACGGCCGCAGCCGCACGACATGCCGGTTCTCCCAGGGAAGACCCCCGAGGCACAAGGGATCCGCTTCGTCGGCGTCCTGCGGGCCGGAATGCGCGGCGATGAGCAGCACGGGGTCGTTGCCCCGTCGTCGCTGCAGCGCGGCGAGCCAGGCCTCCGACTGCTCGTCGGCCAGGATCAGATCGTCGACGACCAGCAGTACCGGGCAGCGCCGGGCCGACTCCAGGAGCCGCTGGCAGAGCAGTTCGTGCAGGACCTGCACGTCGGTACCGTCCGAGAGCGCGGCGTGCAGCCACGGGACGTCCGCGAGCTCCGGGATCGGCGCGAGCAGCTGGGAAAGGAGCCCGTACGGCAACTGTGCCTCGGTGGCCGATCCCCGTGCGGTGAACACCTGCAGTCCCCGCTCGGCGGCCAGGGACGCGACTTGGTCCAGCAGTGCCGTGCGCCCGCTACCCGCCGGGCCGAGCACGGCCGCGGAGCCCCCGTGACCGTGTTCGAGATCCCCGATCAAGCGCGTGAGCAGGCGCAGTTCGGTCTCGCGCTCGACGAGTTCGTCCGCGCCGTCGGCTTCGAGCCGCCGGACGGCGCTCACCGGACACCTTCGAGGACGGCCGGACGCTCTTCGGTCTGGTCCAGCACCACGGCCAGTTCGGTGCGTCCGCTGATCCGCAATTTCCGGTACACGCTCGTCAGATGCGTCTCGATGGTCCGGACGGTGACGAAAAGGCGTTCCGCGATGACCCGGTTGCTGGCCCCGCGTCCGGCGAGCCGGGCGATATGCCGTTCCGCGGGGCTCAGCGAAGCCAGCGGGGACACCTCGCTCGGGATGCCGGCCTCGGCCGCGGTCCGCTGGGCGCGGCGGAGCAGGAACCGGTCCCCCGTCCGCAAGCTCAGCTCGACACAGCGGCGCAGGCGGGTTCGGGCGGCGGCGGTGTCCCCCGCTTCGACGAGCGCGCGGCCGAGGTGGAACTCCGCCAGCGCCTCCTCCAGCCGGGCGGGCGATCCGGCCAGGATGCCCGCCGCCTCTTCGATCAGCGCGATCCGGTCGGGGCCGCGGGTGGCGACCGCGGTCGCGAGCCGGGCCATCCCGATCGCCCTCGGGGTGCCCCACCGCAGTGCCGGGCCGGTCCCCTCGGCCGCCAGGTCCGCCGCGGCCTCGAAACGCCCCTCGTCCGCCAGCAGGCAGGCACCCTCGAACCACCACGGTGCCAGCAGCGGGTTGGCGATGCCGACATCGGCGAGGCTCTCCCCACAGCGGTTGAAGAGCTTCAGCGCCGCCTCGCGATCTCCCGCCGCCCAGTGCACCCGCGCGTCGACGAGCTGGAACCACGGGCGCATCACCGTGTGATCCCACAACTGCGGGGAATCCGCTTCCCGCAACAACTTCATCGCCTTCGCGGTGTCGCCCTGCTGCGCCGCGACGGTCGCGAACGCGATCCGCGGGACGACCCCGCCGGTGCGGCCCTCGGCGCGGCGGCTGAGCGCGTAGGCCTGTCCCGCGTCGGCGGCCGCCGCGGCGAGCTCCCCGCACCAATGCCCGAGCAGGCCGCGGAAGGCGAGATACTCGCTGCGCTGTGCCGGGACGAGCTCGATGGCCCTGGTCAGTTCGTCTCTGGCGACGTCGACCTCGTCGGCCAGCAGCAGCGCCAGCACGGCGGAGCTGACGGCCGAATCGTCGGTGGTCGGGGTGTACCCGCGGATCGCGCGCATCGCCCATTCGGCGGCTTCGCGCGGCCGGGTGCCGTCGAGTGCGGCGACGACGGCGCAGACGGCCGAATGCCTGGCGTCGACGACGGCGTCCTTGGTCCTCGGCTGGATCCGGGTGTCGAGTTTCGCCAGGCTGTCGCGATCTTCGATGCCCACCAGGCACAACAGCCCTTCGAGCTGACCGCGCAGTTGCTGGTCCATCTCGCCGCCGAGCACGGTGAGCACCCGGTCCAGCACGGTGACGGCGGTCCCGCAGCGCCGGGCGACGAGCGCAGCGCGGCCCAGTTTCACCGCGGCCCTGGCCTGGTCCACCGGATCCTGCTGCAGTTCGAGCGCGCGGCGCAGGAGGTCGAATCCGCTGTCCGGTTCCAGCAACGCGACCGTTTCGGCGAGTTGAACGGCCAGTTCGGCGTCGGAGGGCCTGGCGGCCGCGGCGGGCCGGAGATAGCGCAGCGCGTCCCAGGGCGCGCCCCGGTCACAGGCGCAGCTCGCGGCGTCCCGCAGCAGGTCGACCATCCATGTGTCGAGCTCACCGAGTTCGAGCAGGTGTTCCGCCACCTCCTCCGGCGACCCGGCCGCGTCGCTCAGCAGGATCGCCGCGGTCCGTCGCCACCGGCCCAGTTCGGCGGGGTCGAGGGCGTCGAGCAGCCCGTCCCGCACCGGGTCGTGCCGGAAGGAAAACCCCTCCGCGGAGAGGATGTGCTGGCTCCGGAGCAGGTCGACGGCGGTTCCCGCGGTGCGGGCCGGCACCTTGGCCAGCCGGGCGACCAGGGACAGGTCCTGCCCGCCGAGCACCGCGATGGCGGTGGCGACCGTCCTCGCGTAGTCCGGGACGCCGGCGAACAGGGAGCGGATCAGCGCCGCCCCCGCCGCGGACCCGGCCACCGGGGCGATCCCGGACGCGACCTTGCCCAGTTCGTCGAGCATCTCCCGCAGCAGCAACGGATTCCCGCCGGACTGCTCGACGCAGTGCCGCACGAACGGCTCCCCTGGCTCGGATCCGACGGCCTCGCGCGCCAGCGAGGCGACCGCCTCCGCGGACAGCGGGCCGAGGTCGAGCACCTCGGTGCCGTACCAGGATTCGAGGTCGGCCAAGCGTGCCGCCGCGCCATCCGGTCCGTCGGCTGCCGGCCGGACCAGGATCATCCGCACCGGCAACCTGGTCGAGTGACGGGCGATCAGGCTCAGCCACCGCACCGTCGGTTCATCACACCAGTGCACGTCGTCGACGGCGAACACGATCGCGGGCCGCCCGCCCGCCCACTCCGCGAAAGCCTCGTACCAGGCGGCGAAGTCCTCCGGGTCCGGAACCCGGGCGCCCGCGCGGCGCAGGCCGGCGAGCAGCTCCCGTGAGACCGCGGCCCCTTCACCCGGCACGCCGGTGCCCCGAAAGACGACGGTGTCCTCGAGAGCCTCCAGGGCGGTGTCCAACAGGCTGGACTTGCCGATGCCCGCTTGTCCGCGCACGACGATGACGGAGCCTTCACCGGGCGCGGCGGGGCGCAGCCGAGCGGCGAGCCAGCGCAGCTCGTCGTCACGTCCGGCCAGCGCGCGTCCGGGTCTGTGGGCGTCCATCATCTCCCGCCTCCCTGTCGTCCCATCGGAGTCCTTGCCGTCACACAGAGCGAACAATCGCTCACGTGCTTCCATCTCATCGTGTGATCGTCTTACCGAATAGAGCGTGCAACCTCGATAAGGGTTATCCCTCACTACAGGGACGACAGGCGCTCAAATGAGCAAGGTGATCGCCGACAAAGGATTTCGAGCATGGAGCGGCGTGAGTCAGCGCACCTCGGCGCGCGAGCCCGGTCCAACGAAGGATGACAGAAGTCTTCTCAGAAGAAAACAGGGCGTGAAGCACCGGCGTCCCCGGGGTTGCCTCCCGGCGACCATCCAGCCAGGCCGACATCCCGCTGGCCGCTCAAAAGAGCGAAAGCGCCTCGAAGGTCATTACGAATTCCGCCGAAATACGTGCACCCGAAGTGGCCGCTCACTGGGACCGCACCGTCACCGCACGAGCACGTCACGCGATGGTCACCCGCGCGTCAAGTCCGGGCGATCAGCTCGCGCGCCGGGACTCCGGCACTCGCGGCGGCCAGGCCGTCGAATCCAGCAGGCCGGTGGCGAAGGCACGCGAAACCAGTTCGACCCGGTTGCGCGCCTTGAACTTCCGCTGCAGGCGGGCGACGTGGTAGTCGATACCCTGGCGGCTCAGGTAGTACTTGTCGGCCATCTCCAGGCTGGACAGCCCGCTGGCGATCCCTTGAAGGATCTTCGCCTCGATGTCGGTGACCGAGCTCAACTGCTCGGCGCGGGCCACGGTGGGGCCCGTCTCCGGGAGCATGGTCAGCAGGATCGCCGTACCCGGCGCCCGCATCCGGCCCGCCACGATGGTCAGCCTTTCGGCACCGTCGGAACCGAGCCCGGTGACGCTGCCGCGGAACCGCTGTTCCCAGCCTTCGGCGACCCGGTTCAGCCGATCGCGTAAATGGTCCGGACCAGTGGTGACGAGCTCGGGGAACGATTCGCCGAGCACATCGGCGGGACGGCGGCCGAGCAGGCGGAAGAAGGCAGCGTTGCCACTGCCGAGCCGCAGACCGGCACTGAGCGCCGCCAGTGGCATGTCGGCGACTTCCACGAATTCACTGATGATTCCGGGTCGCGCGGTACGCCCCGCGTCGAAAGCACTCTTGCCGATCGGGGAAATCGTTCGGATGCCGGCCATGGAAAGCCCCCTTCTGCCTGAGCCATATGTGTCCACCAAAGCCGTCCCTGCCCAAGACTTGCGCAAACACTACGAAGCGGCCATCCACGTGGTCAACGAATTCCGAAGCAGTTCGTGGCCACCGAACCCACCATGCGGACAGGCCGTACCGAAGGTTCGGTATCGGGGTCCCAGCGGGAGAATCCTCAGCTCAGCGGCCGATTCGGCGACCGAACCTCCGCCGCGTCCTCGCACCGCGAGGGGCGTGAAGCGAATTCCACGTGAAGAACTTCTCGCGTTTTCGCTCCGCCACGATAGCACCGAATCCGCCGATCCTTAACATTGATTTAAGGTGGACATCGACCGGATTCGCGAAGCGGGTGGCCCGATGATCGGCACACGACCATCTCGGCCTGTCGATCGATCGAATTTTCATTAGCCGACGAAACGATCGATTGACCGGGACCAACGCCGTCCATTGTAGACATAGAGCCGCCCCGGGCGTCGTGACACCCGGGGCGGCTCCGTATGGAATCAGACGGTTTCGCGCGTGGTGACCGCGTCCTTTTCCACGGCCAGCGCGGTGCAGGTGCGCACCCACAACTCCCAGCCCGCCAGCGCCTGGTTGCAGTTCCAGCCGGTCCAGCGCCCCGCCTGCGCGCCCTCGTTGCCGGCGCGGTTACAGGAGGTTTTGCTGCTCCAGCCCTCACTCACCTTGCGGTACGGCGTGCAGGAAGCCGCCGCGACGTCACCCGACGCGCCGGCCGCGCACGGTTCCGCTGTGCTCGCCATCGCCGATCCCGCGGTGAGCACCGACCCCGCGAGGGTGGCGGCGAGAACGGCACCACGGAGCACGAAGCGCTTGTTCATCGAGTTTTCCTTACCGCGAGCAAGACCCCACGATCACTCTGGCCGATCCGCCGACGAAGATCAACCGCCTGCCGCGCGGACTGCGCTCTTCAACACCGAACGACGCGAAGGGGCCTTCGCCTCACGGCCGCGGTTCCCGCACGTCACCGGACTTGTCACGCCTGACTGTGTGGATTTCGGGTCATCTAACGCCCCAAAATCCACACAGTCAGGCATGAAAGGCCCGATCACGCTGCTCGGCGCCCGGTTCATCCCACTGTGCCGGGGGCCGTTAGTGGCGATGCGGGTTCTCTTGAGGTGTACCCCATGTACGTGAAGGCCCCCTTCATTGCGCTAGGCGCAATGAAGGGGGCCTTCACGTACATCAGGCGACCTGACCGGCGGAGCGTGGTGGGTCTCCGACGTGGCCGCCGGGAACCGAACGAGGTCATTCGCCGATGACCTGCTCCACCTTGCGCTGCAACTTGTTCATCCCGCCGAGCCAGCGGTCGGTCTGCGTGGCCCGCGCGGCGTAGTAGTCCGCGACCTCGGGGTGCGGCAGCACCAGGAAGCGGTCGGCGGCGATGGCCTCGAACAAGGCGTCCGCGACCTGCTCCGGCTGGATCGCCGACGCGCCCATCAGCAGTTCGCCCGCGGGGCCGGTGTTCTCCAGCATCGCCGTCCGCACGCCCTGCGGGCAGATGGCCTGCACGGTGAGCCCACGATGCCGGTAGGTCGCCGACAGCCATTCGGCGAAGGCGAGCGCGCCGTGTTTGGTCACCGAGTAGGACGCCGAACCGAGGCTGGTCAGCAATCCCGCCGCCGAGACCGTCGCGATGAAGTGCCCACGGCCGCGCTCGAGCCACGGCGGCAGCAGCAGCCGCGCCGCGCGCACGTGTGCCATGACGTTGACGTCCCAGATCCGCGCCCAGTCCTCCTCCGGCGCGTCCACGCCACCCATCGGAGCGATCCCGGCGTTGGCGCAGAAGACATCGATCTCGCCGAGGGTTTCGCGCGCCGCCTCGATCAGCGCCGCGACGCCCGCTTCACTCGCGGCGTCACCGGCGACGGCGGTTCCGCCGATCTCCTTCGCCACTTCGGCCGCGGCGTCCCCGTTCAGGTCGCCGACGACGACCCGGGCGCCCTCCGCGGCGAACCGGCGGGCGAGGACGGCACCGATGCCACCGCCCCCGCCGGTGACGACGACACCGGATCCGGTGAACGACGCGGTCACAGGCCACCCGCCAGTGTCACGCCGCCGTCGAGGACCACCGTCTGCCCGGTGATCCAGCCCGCCTCTTCCGAAAGCAGGAACGACACGGCGCTCGCGATGTCCGCCGGGACGCCGAGACGCTTCATCGGGTACGACTCCGAGACCTCTTCTTCGCGACCTTCGTACAGCGCGGTCGCGAACTTGGTCTTGACAACGGCGGGCGCGACGGCGTTCACGCGGATCTTCGGGCCCAGTTCGAAGCCGAGTTCCTTGGTGAGCCGGATCAGCGCGGCCTTGCTGACGCCGTACATGCCGATCCCGGGCGACGCGCCGAGCCCGGCGATGGACGCGACGTTCACCACCGCGCCGCCGTGCTCCCCCATCCACGCGTCCCGCGCCCGGCGGGTCCACGAAAGCGGCGCGAGCACGTTGACGGCGAAGATCTTCGCGGCGGCCCCGGGGTCGATGTCCAGTGTCGGCCCGAACACCGGGTTGATGCCGGTGTTGTTGACCAGCATGTCCAGCCGCCCGAAGGTCTCGATGGTCTTGGCGACGGCCTCGTCCTGGTGCGTCTCGTCGTCGGCCTTGCCAGGAACGGCGATGGCGACCGCCTCACCGCCCAGTTCGGCCACCGCTTCGGCCAGCGGCTCCGGCTTGCGCGCGGTGATGCACACCTTCGCGCCGCGCTCGATCAGGTCCTTGGCGATCCCGAGGCCGATCCCCCGGCTGGCGCCGGTGACGATCGCGACGCGATCCTTGAACGAGTTCACTCTTCGATCTCCTCTGTGTTCACTAGCGAGCGCAATCACTAAGCGAGCGCTCACTTACAATGGAAAGGTCCGGAGGCGGTGTCAAGCCCACCATCCGGTGCGAGCGTCTGGGAGGATCTGCGGATGACCATGTCGCTGTCGGCCGAACTGTGGCCCGACGTCCAGCCGGAGACGGCACGGCGGCTGATGCTGGCCGGGGTCGAATCCTTCGCGCGGCGTGGCTATCACGCGACCACCACCCGGGACATCGCCTCGGCGGCGGGCATGAGCCCCGCGGCGCTGTACGTGCACTTCCCGTCCAAGGCCGCGCTGCTGTTCGCGATCTCGAAGTACGGCCATGAGCAGACGCTCTCGCTGGTCGAGAGCGTCGTGGCGCGCGAGAGCGACCCGGTCGAGCGGATCCGGCTGCTGGTGGAGGACTTCGTGGCCTGGCACGCGCGGCGGCACACCGTGGCGCGCGTGGTGCAGTACGAACTGCACGCGCTGCCCGACGAGGAGTTCGAGATCGTCGCGAAACTGCGCCGCCGCATCGAGCAGGTCGTGCGCGAGGTCATCACCGAAGGCGCGCGGACGGGCGTGTTCACCGTCGGCGACCCGCACACCGCCGCCCGCGCCGTGCTCTCGCTCGGCGTCGACGTCTCCCGCTGGTACAGCGAACGAGCCCGCCAGACTCCCAAGAAGCTGGGCCAGGAGTACAGCGAGCTGGTGTTGCGCATGCTCGGCACGAAACTCTCCTGACCAGTACCGATCGCCTTCCCCTGCGATACCGCCACCAGAGTGACATACCAACCGGTCGGTATCGAGAATTACCCGTTGAGACGTTGACCACATACTAAGCGGTTGTTAACTTGCCCGGACCGCACCGCCGCAGCAGCGCCGAGCGAAGGGCATCCAGATGGCCGACACCGCACCGAACGCCCCTGAAACCGCCGCCGAACCGACGATCACCGTGTCCCAGCGAAGGAGGGCCGCGACCGCGGCCGCACTCGCCTCATCGGTCGAGTGGTACGACTACTTCGTCTTCGGGATCGCGGCCGCCCTGGTCTTCGGGAAGACCTTCTTCCCCACCACCAACGCGGCGGCCGGCGTCCTCGCCTCGTTCGCGACCTTCGCGGTCGGCTTCCTCGCCCGGCCGCTCGGCGGGATCATCGCGGGCAGCCTCGGCGACAAACGCGGCCGGAAACCCGTGCTGGTACTGGCGATCGCGCTGATGGGTGCGGCGACCACGCTGATCGGCCTGCTGCCGACCTACGACACGATCGGCATCGCCGCACCGATCCTCCTGGTGCTGCTGCGGCTCGTGCAGGGTGTCGCCGTCGGCGCCCAGTGGGGTGGCGCGATGCTGCTCGCCACCGAGTACGCGCCGCCCGGCAAACGCGGTCTCTACGGCAGCCTCGTCCAGCTCGGCGTCCCGATCGGGGTGGTGCTGGCGAACACGGTGTTCCTGATCGCCGCGCAGGTGGCGCCGCCGTCGGACTTCTTGGTCTGGGCGTGGCGGATCCCGTTCCTGGTCGGCGTCCTCGTGCTCGGGCTGGCCTGGTACATGCACGTCAAGATCGACGAGACGCCGGAATACCGCCGTGCGGAGGCGAAACTCGCCGCCGAGGAACGTGGCCGCGCCAAGTCGCCGCTGCGCGATGTCCTGCGCCACCACAAGGGCACGGTGCTGCTGGCCGGCGGTTCGTTCATGGTCAACACCGCCACCTTCTACATCCTGCTGAACGGCGTCCTCGACTACGCCACCCGTCACCTGGGGATGTCGCGGACCACCGTGCTCGTCGCGACCCTGCTGATCAGCACGCTGCAACTGGCGATCATCCCGCTGTCGGCGAAACTGTCCGACCGGATCGGCAGGCTCAAGATCTACACCTTCGGCGCGGCGGGGGTCGCGCTCTGGGCGGTCCCGATGTTCTTGCTGATCGATACGGCTTCGCTGCCGCTGTTCGTGGTCGCCTCGTTCGTCGGGTCGCTGTTCCTCGGCATCATGTACGGCCCGCAGGCGGCGTTGTTCGCCGAACTGTTCTCCGCCGAGATGCGCTACACCGGTGCCTCGCTCGGCTATCAGATCAGCGCGGTCGTCGGCGGCGGGCTCGCGCCGTTCATCATGGTGCTGCTGCTGGAGTCCACCGGGACCTCGATGTCGGTTTCGCTCTACATCATCGTGCTGGCCCTGATCTCACTCGGTTCGATCGGCCTGCTGGCCAAACGCGCGCGGTCCACTTCGGACTCGATCGACCGCGCGCGCGAAGCGGTCGGCGACCAGCCGTAGCCGCTCCTTGACCTCGTCCGGCGCCTCCTCCACGACGAAGTCGACGTCCCAATGGGCTAGGTAGTAGGGCATCACGGAAAGGTCGCTGGAGCCGACCCTGACCCGGCAGGTGTGCTCGTCGATGGCCTCGATCGCCCCGGCGGTCGGTGACACGTATTCGGCGAGCGCGTCCGCCGGGGCGTTCACCCGCAGCACCATTCGGTGCGGATACGGCGACGACGTGATCCCGCGGGAGACGTAGGCCGCGAGGTCCTCGGCGGGCGGTTCCCTGGGCGTGAACCGGAAACTGGCGGCCGGGACACCGTCGATGCGGTCGACGCGGAACGTCCGCCAGTCGTCACGGTCGAGGTCGAACGCCACCAGGTACCACCGGCGCCCGGTGTGCACCAGGCGCAGCGGCTCGATGTAGCGCTCGCTGACGTCGCCGTTGTGGCTGCGGTAGCCGAATCGGAGCCGCTGATGGTCTCGGCACGCCGACGCGATGACCGTCAGCGCCGCCGCGTCGATGACCGGGACGACGCCGCCGAGCGGGATCATCGCGGTGTTCAGCGCGGTCACCCGGTGCCGCAGCCGGGCGGGCAGCACCTGCTCCAGTTTCGCGAGCGCGCGCACCGAGGTCTCCTCGATCCCCGAAACCGTCCCGTTCGCGGCCGTGCGGAGCCCGACGGCGACCGCGACGGCCTCGTCGTCGTCCAGCAGCAACGGCGGCAGCGCGGCCCCCGCACCGAGCCGATAGCCGCCCGCGACGCCGGGGGTGGCGTGCACCGGGTAGCCCAGTTCCCGCAGCCGCTCTACGTCCCGCCGGACCGTGCGGACGTCGACCTGCAGCCGGTCGGCCAGGTCGGCGCCCGGCCAGTCGCGCCGCGCCTGCAGCAGGGAGAGCAGCCTCAGCAGCCGCGCCGACGTGCCCGTGGTCATCGGTTCGCTCGCTTCATGGGAGGAGTGTCGCAGATATTCAGGACAGGTCCGGTCCGCATTGCCCTCGTGAGTGGTAAGGACGGTTAGAACCGTCCTAGCCCCTCACGAGACGTAAGGTGACCCAGGTGATCGAACCCGCGCAGTTGCTGTCCGTCGCCCGTGAAGAGGCCGAACTCGGCAAGGCCGAGGGCGGAGTCCCGATCGGCGCCGCCCTCTTCGACACCACCGGTGCCCTCCTCGGCCGCGGCCACAACCGCCGGGTCCAGGACGGCGACCCGTCGATGCACGCCGAGACCTCGGCGTTCCGGAACGCGGGCAGGCGGCCGCACTACCGGGACACGATCATGGTCACCACCCTCTCCCCCTGCTGGTATTGCAGCGGGCTGGTGCGCCAGTTCGGCATCGGCCGGGTCATCATCGGCGAGGCCACCACGTTCGAGGGCGGGCACGGCTGGCTCGAGGACAACGGCGTCGAGATCACCCTGCTCGACGATCCGGCCTGCACCACGCTGATGACCGAGTTCATCCAGGAGCATCCGGAACTGTGGTTCGAGGACATCGGGGTGCCCGCCACACCGAACGATTGAGGGGTAAGGCAATCGTGGCGTGGTTGGGTTGGCGGCGGGAGCGGGGTCACCAAAGCGACCCGGCGCATTCTTGACTGTCCATAAGAGACACTGATTCCGATCAAAGTGCCCGATTTGTGCACTTCGTGCGGGGTCGTGAGTGGCAAAGAGCGTTCTAACGCAATGCCACGTAGCTTAACTTGATCAACCTTTCGACCTGCGGTTTCTTGTCGGCGACGGTAGTCGGTGCGACCTCGGGCAGGTTTCTCCATTGTGGACAGTGACTGGTGTGGCGACAGGGATGCGTGGGGCGCTGACCGAGGGGGTCGTGAGTGATAGGGGTCGTTATTGAGGGGTAAGGCAAAGGTGGCGTGGTGGGGGGGCGTGGCGCGAAAGCCACTTTCCGGACATCCAACGTCGCGAAAGTGGCTTTCGCGACACGCCCCCACACCACGCCACGTTTGCCTTACCCCTCAATAGAACGACCCTTATCACTCACGACAGCCGACGCCACGCCAGCACCGCCGAGCAATACTCAGGCAAACCCGGGCCCCTGCCGTTCCGCCCCGGCCAGGACAACGGCGACATGGAGCTGGTTTTCATATTCAACTTAAGCTACGTGGCATTGCATTAGAACGCTCTTTACCACTCACGACCCCCGTGCGGAACCGTGCATATGGATATCAATCGGATATCTTGCCACCAGAAAGTGTCCCATGTGGACACTCGATGCACGACCGGTCTCGTCCGCCAGTCCAGAACAGCGCGGCGAAGGACTCTCTGTCCACCGTGAAGTCAGCGAAGAAGGCTTTCACAGCAAAAGGGTCGGTCACGACACGTTTGCCTTACCCCTCAATAACCGTCCTTACCACTCACGAGGCTCGCCACCAGGACATGCCACCTGCTCCGCGGTGATCGGCGTCCTCACTGTCGGTCGTCCACCCACGGGGTCGCGCCGAGCCGGTCGAGCAAGGCGAGGACGGGAGGCAACTTCTCGTAGAGGAGAAGGATCGGATCGCCTGGGGCGTCAAGGACACAGGCTGTCGTGAAGGCGTCCTCGAGATCCACTGCGGGCACGCACCAGATGTCCGGCCGGACTTCGCAAAGCGACGCGATGATCAATTTCGTCATTTCCCCGCGCTCGCGACCTCGCAGGTCTTCGTCCTCGTAGACGACCACCCGATCGAATACCTGAGCCACCGCGTGGGCTGACTCGACGACGAGATCGTCGCACCGGTCGCCCGGCAGCGTGATCACGGCCACGGCTGCTCGGTGCCAAAGCTGCTGGACAAGCTGTCCCATGACACTGATGGCAGCGGGATTATGGGCGTAATCGACAACGATCGGCATATCCCCCAGCCGTAAGATGCTGGGGCGGCCGGGGTTGTCCCTACCGGGTTCGAGCGTGGCCAGAAAACGCCGCAGGTCGTCTTTGCCGACACCGAGCGCGCGGCAAGCCGCCACAGCGGCCAGCACGTTGGCCACCATGAAGGAGGCGAGCCCGCTGAAGGCGCCTGGAATGTCCCGTACGTGCAGAAGCGCCGTGCGCTGAGTCCCGTCGGCCTCCACCAGCCAGCCGTCGTCGATCGTGTATGCGGTCCCGCCCTGCCGAAGGTGCCTTTCCACGACCGGATTGGCGGGCGACAGGCTGAAGAACCGGATCACCGCGTCGCGGGCTCGCACGGTCGGCCTCGTCGCGAGGCCGGCCGTGCCTGGATCGTCGGCGTTGAGCACCAGATGGCCGCCATCGCGGATCTCTTCGGCGACCAGCGACTTGATCTCGATCAAGTCGTCCACCGTGTGGATGCCGTTCATGCCGATGTGGTCACGCGTGATGTTGGTGATGACCGCGACGTCGGCGCTGTCGTATCCGAGTCCACGACGAACGATCCCACCCCGCGCGGTTTCCAGAACGGCGACTTCGACGCCTGGATCCCCCAGCACCATGTCCGCGGATCTGGGCCCGGACGCGTCGCCCTCGTAGATGAGGCGGTCGCCCACCGAGACCCCCGCGGTGGTGGCCATGCCCACGCCAAGGCCGGTGCGGTGGAGAACGTGCGCGATCAGGCGTGCGGTCGTCGTCTTCCCGTTCGTCCCAGTGACGGCGACGATCGGGATCCGCGCCGGAGCCCCTTCTCGATAGAGATGATCGATGATGACGCCGGCCACGTCACGGGCCGCGCCCTCGTTCGGCGACAAGTGCATGCGAAGCCCTGGTGAAGCGTTGACCTCGATCACGGCCCCGGCGTGGGTACCAGGAACGAGTGGCGCGCTGATGTCAGGCAACCGCAGGTCGATTCCGCAGACGTCGAGTCCGACCGCGACCGCCGCACGCGTGCATATCCGCGCGACATCGGAGTGGACGAGTTCGGTCACGTCGCGACTGGTGCCGCCGGTCGACAGGTTCGCGTTACGCCGCAGCCAGACGACTTCTCCCAGGGCCGGCACCGATTCGAGGTCATGGCCTTGGCGCACCAGGTGGGCTACCGCGGTATCGTCCACCACGAGCCTGGTAAGCGGACGGCTATGTCCCTCTCCGCGCCTGGGGTCCTCGTTGACCTGCTCGATCAGGGCGGCGATGTCGGATACTCCGTCGCCGGTGACGTGAGCCGCATTCAGTTCGGCGGCGGCCACGATACGTCCATCGACAACCAGGACCCGGTAGTCCCGGCCGGGTACATACGACTCCATGAGGACGCTACCGCCACCAGCGAGACGGAAGGCCGCGATGGCCTCGTCCGGAGTCGCCAACTCGGTGAACACATTCATTCCCTGCCGGCTGAACAGCGGCTTGATGACCACTGGCCCGCCGAGTTCGTGGAAGGCCGTCCCGACAGCCGCGGCGCTGCGCACCACGACGCTCTCCGGGACGGGTATTCCGGCAGTCGCGAGCAGCCGCGTGGTGAGTTCCTTGTCCGAAGCGATGTCCACTCCGATGGCGGAGGTCTGCCCGGTGATCGCGGACCACACCATCCGTCTGTGACATCCGTATCCCAGCTGCAGCAGGGTGCCTTCACTGAGCCGGCGCACCGGAATGTCGCGCTGCCTGGCCGCACGGGCCAGTGCTTCAGCGCTCACGCCCAGTCGCGATCGCTCGTAAACGGACGCGAGCCGGGAAAGTTCAGTGGTGATCTGTGGTGCCCGGCCGGCGAGCATCTCACCGGTCAAGTGCAGTGCCAGCCGAAGGAGATCCCCGGCCACGGAGTCTTCGGCCCATTCATCCCTCGGGCACTCCAGAACGACGTCGAACGAGCCCGGCACATCGGTCTGGAGTGTGCGGCCGAAGTTCACTTCGCGGCCGATCAGATGGGACAACTCAAGCGTCACGTGCTCGATGACGTGCCCGAAATAGGTGCCTTGATTCAGTTTTCCGACGAAACCACCCGGCCGGGCCGTCCCACAGTGATGCTCGGCCAAACCAGGCAGCAGATCGAGGAGCCGTGCTGCGAAGCCGACATCGTCGGCGCTTTCGCGCCCAGCGAGTTCCCCTAGATCCAGGCGCGCGATGATGACCGGACGAGAGAGGTACAGGTTAGGGGCGCGCAACCGCGTTATGCTGTCGATTCGCATCGCGTTCTCATCTATCGGTTCAATCCTCCGTCAGCGTCCGCCTTCGAGACCGTGTCGCATGGGCCACCCTCTCCCGCAGGCCGCACCACTCCACTCCGAGTCCACCGGCGGCTTCACAGGCAGAATGCCAAAGCAACGCGGCAACAACTCCTCCGGTGCACCTTGCACGGCGGCCGAAATGCGACCACTGCAAAACCGGCGAATCAGAGGCTTCGGCCCGTCCTGATATTGGCGACAATTCGCCACCACGAAAAGGGGCCATGTATCTGGCTGGAGACGACTCGGACTTCGGATTGCCTATCGGCGTGCGGCCGCACGGCGCAGGACGTGGACCTTCGAGCCGGCCTTGCCCTGCTCGGACCGGGCTCTAAGCGAGCGGCTCCTCGGGTTCGAAGACGACGGTCCGGTTGCGCCCGGCCGCCTTCGCCGCGCGCAACGCCTGGTCCGCCGCGCCGATGAGCCGGTCGAGGGTCTCACCGTCGGCGGGATGCGACGATACCCCGATCGAAACGGTCGTCCCGGCGAACAACGGATCGTCCGGCTTCGTCCCACCCAGTGAGACCGAAGTCGACGCGATCCGCAGCCGGATGCGTTCGGCGATCGCGTGCGCGTCGAACCGGCTCGTGCCGGGCAGCAGGACGACGAACTCCTCGCCGCCGTACCGGCCGACCAGATCCGCCGCCCGGACCTCGGCGCGCAAGCTGTCCGCGACGGCGCGAAGGACGTCGTCACCGACATGCCTGCCACACTGGTCGTTGAGCCGGGCGAAGTGGTCGAGATCGAGCATCAGCAGGGAAAGATCCATGCCACGGCCGCGAAGGAGATCGAACTGGGTACGGGCACCGTCCAACCAGGACGACGCGGTGAGCAGCCCGGTGCCGGAATCCGTGCCGGCATGGCCGCGCAGGGCGCGCATCGTCCCCGCACGGTGCAGCACCACGACCGCGCCGGCGAGCACCACCGTGACGAACGGCCAGTCCGCGGCCGACCACGCGAGCAGCAGTCCGAACGCGACCATCGCCGCGTCGAAGGCGAATCCCGACGGCTCCGCCCCGAATTCCGCCGCCGGCGCGGCCAGCGCGGCGTCGACGGAAAGGAACACCAGGCCGGTCGCGAAGGCGAGGGCGAAACTCTGGAAATCCCTTGTCGCGTCGGCGAACGGTGCACCCAGCAGCACCGGGACGAGCGAGGCGCCCAGCGCCGACAGCATGGTGGCGGCCGCCGCGAACACCTGGCGATGCGGAATCCCTCGCCGGATCCGGAACCAGCGGTACACCGCCGAGGCCACGACGAGCACCGCGGCGAGGCCGGGTGGCAGCAGCAGCGCGCCCGCGAAGATCCAGGCGGCGTCCAGTCCGGCGCCGAGCCGGGTGTCGGCACGGGACCGCTCAACGGGACGCGAAAGTTCCGAGCTGAGGATCATTCCCGCCAGCAGCGCGGAAAACGGGAGCAGTGACGACCACGCGGGCGGGCGGAGGGCGAAGAGGTACACCGTGGCGGCGAACGCGGCAGCTTCGACGAGGAGCAGATATCCGATCAGCCCGCGCCTGGGCAGTTCCCACAGGCTCCAGGCCCCCAGCATCCGGCACGGCGCGGCGAACCGGCCACTTCGGGCGCCGCTTCCGGTCGCCATCAGGGAGTCCCCCACCATTTCGGCAAACTAGCCGGTTCGAGCAGGGCTGTCACTCCGCTTTCCGGGTCATCGGCACCCTACGAAGGTCGGTCGTTTTCCCGGCGACTTCCGATTGATCCTTGACAGTCCTCATTGGTCTAGTCCACCGTGAGTGAGCACACGGTTACCTCCTGGTTGATACGCCGCGTCAAGACGGAGGTGCTCCACACCTGCGCGTTCGTCGCGCGCGTACCAGTTGGAGGACCTATGAAATCCCTACGACGCTGGGCAACCCTGGCCACCACCGTCGGCGCCGCTCTCGCCACGGCCGTCGGCCTCGCCCCCGTCGCTTCGGCGGCCGCGGATCCGGTGCTCGCCTCGCCTTATCTGTACCAGTGGTCGGGACAGAGGGACCCGATCGCGGCGATGAACGCCACCGGGGTCAAGGCCTTCACCCTCGCGTTCATCCTCTCCGACGGTGGCTGCAACCCGAAGTGGGACGGCAGCCGTTCGCTCACCGGCTCCGACGCCACGATGATCAACAACATCCGGGCCAACGGCGGCGACGTCATCCCGTCGTTCGGCGGGTGGTCCGGCACCAAACTCGGCCCGAAGTGCGGCACCCCGGCCGCGCTCGCCGGCGCGTACCAGAAGGTCATCGACGCCTACAAGCTCAAGGCCATCGACCTCGACATCGAAAACACCGACGAGTTCGAGAACTACACCGTCCAGGACCGGATCCTGAACGCCGTCAAGATCACCAAGCAGAACAACCCCGGGCTGCGCGTGGTGATCACCATCCCGACCGAGGTCGGCGGCCCCAACGCGCACGGCAAACGGCTGATCAACCAGTCGAAGGCACTCGGCGCGGGCGTCGACGCGTGGTCGGTCATGCCGTTCGACTTCTCCAGCGGCGGCGACATGGCGGGTAAGACCCGCAGTGCCGTGGACGGGCTGAAGAACGTCGTGAAGTCCACCTTCGGCCTGAGCGACGACGCGGCCTACCGGCGCAGCGGTCTCTCGTCGATGAACGGGAAGACCGACGTCGCCGGCGAAACCGTCAGCGTCGCCGACTTCCGCGCGATCCGTGACTATGCGGCGAGCAAACATCTCGCCCGGCTCTCGTTCTGGGCGGTGAACCGCGACTGCGACAACTGCGCGGGAATCTCGCAGGGCAAGTACGACTACACCAAGATCGTGGCGGGTTACACCGGCTGACTCGCGGAGTACATGAAGGCCCCCTTCCTTGCACCTGGCGCAAGGAAGGGGGCCTTCATGTACTTCAGTGGGCGAGGGCGGCGAAGCCTCACCCTCCGCAGTCCGGCGCCGTGTTCAGCGGCCGTCCGCGCGACCACACGAGGTCGACCGGATGCACCGAACCGTCCGGATCGATGGACAGGATCGGCAACGCCTTGTCGAGCTGATTCCCCGTCGCCTGGTCGAACGCGATGAACCCGGTCGCGCCGGGCACCGGGGAGTTGCAGTCGATGCTGCGCAACACGTTCGCCACCGAAACCGGATCCGCCGACACGTTCTGCACCGCCGCCTCGACCGCCGCGGCGACCGCGTCGTGTTCGATCATCGCGGCACCGTCCCACAATTCCCCCTTGGGAAACCATGGGTACCGGTGAATTCGGCGACGAAGTTGTCGTGGTTCTTCTTGTACGTCGGATGCGCCGGATCGGCGGCGAACATATCCCACTGGTCGGGATACGCGAGTGCCGTGTAGCGGAGCTTGACGCTGATGTCCTTGTTCAGCTGCAAGGGTTTCCCGGCAAGTGTGCTCGCGTCGTCCCCGGTCATCACGGTCACCGTGTCGAGCCCTTCGCAGGCACCGTCACCCGCCAGGGCCGCCACAAGGGCGCCGAGGTCGAGCCCGCGGCCGGCGAAGTAGATCAGATCGGGTTTCGCACCGCAGATGTCGTTGTGCCATCTGCTGAACAGCCCTCGCAGATACGTCTCACGCGAAGTGTCGGTGAGCGGCTTGACGTCGTAGGTCTTCGTGAAGATGACAGGGACCTTCGACGAGTTCTGGAACGCATCGGCGAGTGTCGTCGCGTAGGTGTCCTCCTTGCTGACTCCCTGGATCATCATCACGCGGCGGAAGCCGTGCGCGGCGATGTACCCGGCCGCGGCGCGGGCCTCGTCGGTGTTGGTCGGGCCCACACGGAAGAAGTTGTCGATCCGCGCGCCCTTCGGGTCGGTGTTCATGTTGTCCGCGGTGACGGTCGCGCCGATCGTGGCAATGCCGTGCCGGGACAGTTCGGCCACCAGCGCCCGGCTGTTCTCCGAACTGGTGCCGACGTCGGTGACAGCGACGATGCGCTGGGCACCGGCCGCGGCGACGATCTCCTCGGCGACGACGCGCCAGTGATCGGCGTTGCTCCCGTAGTTGGCCAGCAGGAGCTTGATTCCCGGGGGCCCGTTCTTCGGCCACGCGGCGGTGATCGCGCCCTGGATCTCCCGCCGGACGAACGGGAACGGCTGACTGTCGACCTTCGGATCGGGTGCGAGGTTCTCCAGTACCACGATGGTCTTGAAGTTGTCGCCCGCCGTCTCGTTGCGGCTCTTGATGAGCTTTTCCAACGGGTCGAGCGGATCGTCGTCCCGCATCGGACCGGAGTCGAGGTTCAACCCGACGCAGACGTACGACGAGCCGACCGACTCCTCGTCCGCGTCCACCGCGCGCAGCCCGGGACCGCAGGACTCCCACGGTCTGAACGAAACCAGCACGGCACCCAGCAGCAGGACCACGACCGCGATCAGCAGCCCCCGATGACGACGCGCCCAGCCGCGCGGCCGCACCGGCGGTCCCGTCGCCGCGCGTTCACGGGCCTCGGACATGCGGGTTCTCAACGAATCGAGCCAGGACATCACAGGGTTCCGTTCAGGGTCAGGGGAATTCGCCGCGACGGGCGGCTTCCTTGGCCGACACGAGCGCGCCGACGTCGGGCTGATGCGAGGTGGTGGCCAGCGCGGCGAAGGCGTTCGCGATCACCTGATGCTGGGCCTGCCCGCGGACCGCGAAGGGGTTGGCGGTCAGCCAGCCCGCGGCGATGAGCCGGGCGACGTTGTTCCGGATCTCGGACCGGTCGGCCGGGCACCGCGCGTTGTCCAGGTTGACGAGTTCTTCGTACAGCTCCGCGTGATCCCGCTCGGGTGGCAGATCGTCCGGCGCGTTCAGCACCAGCTCGAGCTTCGCGATCCACTCCGCGTGCGGGATCCGGTTGAACTCGCGCTCGAAGAAGGTGACGACTTCGCCGATGTCGCCCAGCGCGAGGTTGCAGTAGGCCAGGCGCACGGGATCCTGTGCGGTGTCCGGGTCGTCGCGCAGGGCCTTGAACTGGTCGGTGTAGGTCGGCCCGTCCCCGTCACCGCGCCGGGCCAGCGCGGACACCAGGTTCGCGGCGATCCACGGATGCAGGGCCGCTTGGTCGTCCGTCGAACCGGGCGAGTTCCTCGCCGTCACCCACAACGAGGTGCGCAGCTCGGTCAGGATCCGCCCGACGTGCGGCTGGTCGATCCGGCTCTGCGCGGCGTCCGGGATCAGCCAGGGCGCGGTCGCGAACGGGGCCGCGGTCACGAAGTCGTCGACATGGACGTCGTCGAGGTGCTCGGTCAAGGCGAGCTCGGTCAGCCTGCGGTAGCAGGGGTCCTGCTCGCCACGGGGGTCGGTGGTGAGCAGATCGCGGTCGCCTTCGCGCGCGTCGCTCGCCCGCAACCGCCCCGTGAGCTGCTCGACCGCCGACGGCAGCCCACCGGTCGCCCGGTGCGCGAGCGTGACCTTCGGGGTCCGCGCACCGGAATCGAGGATGCGCGCGATCCGCCCGATCGACTGGGGCGCGATCCGGACGGGATAGTAGGGCGATTCGAGCGCGCCGTTGGCCGGGTTCGCCCAGTCGTCGTATGAGGCCTCCTCACAGTCCGCCATCGGCCGGACGGCGGGCGGGGCGCCGGACGCGGGCTTCCACGGCGCCAGCCAGGCGGTGCCCCAGTCGTCGTGCCACCGCCCGCTGGTGGCGATGACCAGCAGCGCGTCGTGAGCCTCCCGGTCGTTCGGATGCTGGACGGCGTACCGTTCCCGCGCGGCGATCAGGTCGGCGAGGAATTCGGTCCCGCCGGCGTGGTCGACGTCGTCGAGCACCACCACCCAGTTGTGCCAGTGCCTGCGCTGCTGCGAGATGTCGCAGGTGCAGGGGCTCTTCTCCTCCGGCTTGGCCAGCCGCGGATGGTTCTCGCGGACGTCGCCGAGGAACGCCGCCATCAGCCACTCGTTGACCGCCTTGGCGTCACGGGCGCTGCCGTGCGCGAGCCGGTTGAGTTCGAGCAGCGCGTCGAACGGGGATCTCCCCTCGGCGTTGGGGAAGTCCGCCAGCGACCGCAGCGCCTTGCCGAGCCTCGGCCGGATGTTCCGGACCAGATGCGGGAACGTCTGGCGGAACAGATCCGCATACGGGGGTTCGACGAGACCGATCGCCTTCGCCGTCTCGGTCAGCGTGCCGAGCGCTTTGTCCAGCGCCGGTGTCCAGATGATTCCGTGGAAACTGTTGATCAGCGACTTCAGTTGCCCCAGGTCTTCATCGCGATTTCGTCCGGAAAGCTCCGCCTGAACTGCGATCAGCGCAATCGTGAAACGAACGAACTGCGGTTTCGGTCGATTTCGCCATTTACTCGACAACGAGTAAGCCAGTTTTGTGAGCACGTCGATCGTGCCCGCCCTGCCGCCTTGCCCGAAATCGAATCCGGCGTGCACGACACCCCAGCCCAGGTCACGGCGGATCGCTTCCAGCGCCGTGGTCTTCCCCGAACCGACCGGTCCGAGCAGCAGCGTCACCGGCTGCGGGCGGGACGGATTCCCCGTCTCGCGGTTGATCAGCATTCTCCGGGCGAGCTGCACCGCGGGAGAATGTCCGTCCACACTCATTTTTCCTGTTCAGCCCCCAGCCATACTCCGTGCGGAATGGAGAGTGCGAACCATCGTAGGTACCCGGCCGAAGCCGGGACACAGGAAAAATGACGCCAGACACGAAAGGACGAAATCCGGGCTGAATTGTAATTCTTGTTCGACGGCGAGCGACGACGCCGATCACCCGATCGGCGCTATCCGCCCCATTGCGGCAGGCGGCCGCCGCCTTGATAGCCGCCGGGAAAACCGCCGCCGTGGTACCAGTCGTAGTACTGATCGAGGTCGTGGTGACCGGCGCGCGGATCCGGCCGTTCCTCGGGCGCCGGGGTGGGTGCCGGGGACGGCGTCTCCGAGCCGTGCATCGACGCGGTCATCGGCGGCGGGGGTGCGACACTGCCGCCCGAAGGTCCCGAGGGAGCGGGCGACGACACCGCGTCGTCCGGGACCTCGACGGCCTGCGGGGCGATGGTCGGCGACGGTGGCGGGAGCGGCATCCCCGGGATGACCTCGGCCGGGTCGGCCGGAATGAACAGCACGGCCAGCAGCCCGCCGACGACCACGGCGCCCGCCGAAAGCGCCGAAATCCGCCGGATCCTCCCGTTGCCGCCAGCGGCGTCCGGAGCCCGGTGCTTCGGCCCGCGCGGTCCCCGGCGGCGGGGTGCCGCGCCGGCTTTCCGCATCAGCTCACTCAGGGCGTCCCCACCGGCATCGCGGCGAGCCGTGCGTGCCATCGGCACCTCCCAACCCGGTCGCCGCTCGACGGCGACGGCCTCATCCCGGGGTGGATCCTAGGAACGCGGGAGGTGGTTGTAAACGGTCGTCGTCCACTGCGGACAGACGATGCGGTGAAAGGTCAGGCGGCGGCGGTGACCGCGATGGCGGCCTCGCCCGCCTCGGTCAGCTCGGCGGGCACCCGGCCGGTGACCGCGGAGGGACCGGTGGACTCGGCGGGGCGGATGTACCCGCCGTGGGCCAGCGCGTGAGCGGTCATCTGATCGCAACAGGCGAACCCGTCGATGAAGAGATCCGGCTCGCAGCTGCACGACATCTGGGCACGGCGCGCCGCGACCGCTCGCAGCATCGCCATCGCGCGATGGGACAGTTCGACTTCTGAACCGGGCACCGGACTGGACCTCTCTCGATCGGCCACCTGAATCAGCAGCACTTACACCGTGTTATCGGCCGCTGCTCCATCAGTGTTAACAAGATCTCAGACGTTCCCGGGATTATCCAGGTTCCGTTCGATCTTCTGGCTTTTCGCCAGTGCCAAGGTGGGCTCCAGGACCCGCGCCCACTGGGAGACGATCTGCTTGCGCCGCTTCGTGTCGTCGGTCAGCAGGTTCGCCAGGCCCAGGCCGCGGGCAAGATCGAGAGTGGCCTGGACCAGCTCACGAACGCCCTGGTGGGACTCGTCGACGCCGAGCAGCTCGACGGTCACGCGGTGTGCTTCCCGGCCGACCCGCGCCTCCAGCGGCACCAAGGTCGCGCGCAGCGACTCGTCGGTCGACGCCGCGACCCACAGGTGGAGCGCGGCGCGGAACAGCGGCCCGCTGTAGAGGTTGAGCACCATGTCGACGGCCCGTTCGATCCGCGACCGCCCCGACGGCAGGTCCGCCGCGCGGGCGCGCAGTTCCACGATCTGGATCTCGCCGACGTGCTCGACCGCGGCCGCGACCAGGTCCTCCCTGGTCGGGAAGTGATGCTGGGCGGCGCCGCGCGAGACCCCGGCGCGTTCGGCGATCACCGCGACGGTGGTCCCGTTCCAGCCCAGCTCCCCGATCGTCTCGACGGCGGCCTCGACCAGCCGCCGGCGGGTCGTGCGGCTGCGCTCCTGCTGCGGTTCGCGGATCATGGCCCTGACTCTGGAGTACGAGCTTCGACTGCGTCTGATGGGGTCTCAGCGGGAAAACGTGCTTCGACCCGGAAATCGAGCCGCAGGTCTTCCTCCCGCTCGCCGACGACGTTGGGGATCGTGCTCATGGAACTCGCCTTCCGTAGTGGGCTCGTGAGTGGCAAGGACGGTTCTAACCGTCCTTGCCACTCACGAGTCAGTAGGACCGGGGCAGGCCGAGGCTGTGCTGGCCGACGAAGTTGAGCACCATCTCGCGGCTCACCGGCGCGATCCGGCCCAGCCGCACGGCCGCGACCAGCGTGCCCAGCCCGTATTCGCTGGCGAGACCGTTGCCGCCGTGGGTCTGCACGGCCTGGTCGACGGCCCGGATGGCGACCTCGGCGGCGGCGTACTTCGCCATGTTCGCCGACTCGCCCGCGCCGAAGTCGTCGCCGGAGTCGTAGAGCGACGCCGCCTTCTGCGTCATGAGCTTGGCCAGTTCCAGCTCGATCTTGATCTCGGCCAGCGGATGCGCGAGGCCCTGGTGGGTGCCGATCGGCGCGCCCCACACCTTGCGCTCGTTGGCGTAGGCGACGGCCTTGCCCAGCGCGTAGCGCGCGATGCCGAGCGAGAACGACGCGCCCATGATGCGTTCGGGGTTGAGCCCGGCGAACAACTGCGCGATCGCCGCGTCCTCCTCGCCGACCAGCGCGTCGGCGGGCAGATGGACGTCGTCGAGGAACAGGCCGAACTGCTTCTCCGGCGCGATCAGGTCCATCTCGATCTGCTTGTACTCGAAGCCGGGCGCGTCGGTCGGGACGATGAACAGCGCGGGCTTGAGCTTGCCGGTCTTCGCGTCCTCCGTGCGGCCGACGACCAGGACGGCGTCCGCTTCGTCGACGCCGGAGATGTAGACCTTCCGTCCACTGAGGACCCAATCACCGCCGTCGCGTTTCGCGGTCGTCGTGATCTTGTGCGAGTTCGATCCGGCGTCCGGCTCCGTGATGGCGAAGACCATCCGCCTGCTGCCGTCGGCGATGCCGGGCAGCCAGCGCTTCTTCTGCTCGTCGGTGCCGAAGCGCGAGATGACCGTGCCGCAGATCGCCGGCGAGACGACCATGAGCAGCAGCGGACAGCCCGCCGCGGCGAGTTCTTCGAGCACCGCGGCGAGATCCGCGATGCCCGCTCCCCCGCCGCCGTACTCCTCGGGCAGGTTCACACCGAGGTAGCCCAGCCGTCCGGCCTCGGCCCACAGTTCCTCGGTCTTGAGCCCGGCGCGGGCCTGCTTGGCGTAGTACTCGTGCCCGTACTTCTTGCCGAGTTCGGCGACCGCGGCCCGCAGCGCGACGCGCTCCTCGGGCTCGGTGAAGTTCATCGCGTTCATTCGTCGTCTCCTACCACCGCGAGGATCGTGCCCACTTCGACCTGCTGTCCGACCACCACCGGGAGTGCGGTCACGACGCCGTCGGCGGGCGCCGCGATCCGGTGTTCCATCTTCATCGCTTCGAGCCACAGCAACGGATCGCCGGTCTTGACGGTGTCTCCGGCCTCGACCGCGAGCCGGACGACGGTGCCCGGCATCGGCGCCACGAGCGAGCCGGCTGCGAGCGCCGCGTCGGGATCGGTGTACCTCGGCACCACGTTCAGTTCGACGCTGCCTTCCGGCGAATCGACGTACACCGTGTCCGCGTACCGGGAGACGGCGAACTTCCGCCGCACCCCGGAGACTTCCAGCACCACGCTGCCGCTCTCGGCGGAAACCAGTTCGACACCTTCGAAACCGTCGGCGCGCAGACCGTCACGGCCGAGGCTGTAGACGACCTCGATCTCGTCTTCGCCCCGGCGAAAACGTTTGCGCTGCCCTTGGGAACGGACGTTGCGCCAGCCACTCGGCAATCGTCCCTGCACCCGGGCGTCCGAGCGATTCGCGGCCGCACCGGCCAAGGCCGCGGCCAGCGCGGAAATCCGTACAGTGTCCACAGTGGCCAGTGGCCGGGCCAGGGTTTCGAGCCCGTGCCGGTCGAAGAACGCCGTGTCGGTCTCGCCGGCCAGGAAAGCCTCGTGGCGCAGGACGTTCACCAGCAGGTCGCGGTTAGTCACCACGCCGTGGATCTCCGCACCGGCCAAGGCCCCGGCCAGGGCGCGCGCCGCGCTCCGGCGATCAGCGGCGTAGGCGATGACCTTGGCGAGCATCGGGTCGTAGTGCACGCCGACGGTCTGGCCGCTGACGAAGCCGGAGTCGAGCCGGACACCGGGGCCCACTTCGAATTCCCGTCGCGCGGCAGGCAGTTCGAAGCGGTGCAGGGTGCCGCTCTGCGGCTGCCAGCCCTCGGCCGGGTCCTCGGCGTAAAGCCGGACCTCGATCGCATGTCCCCGCGTCTCCGGCTCGTCGATCGGGAGGTGCTCGCCCTCCGCGATCCGCAACTGCAGCGAGACGAGGTCGAGTCCGGTCGTGGCCTCGGTGACCGGATGCTCGACCTGGAGCCGGGTGTTCATCTCCAGGAAGTAGAACCGCCCGTCCGTTCCGGCGAGGAATTCGACCGTGCCGGCACCGACGTAGTCGATCGCCTGCGCGGCCTTGCGCGCGGCGTCGAACAGCGCCTCCCGCATGGCTTCACCGACGAACGGCGACGGCGCCTCTTCGACGACCTTCTGGTGACGACGCTGGATCGAGCACTCCCGCTCGCCCACCGTCCACACCGTTCCGTGGGTGTCGGCGAGTACCTGGACCTCGATGTGACGGCCGGTCTCCAGGTACCGCTCGCAGAACACGGTCGGGTCGCCGAACGCCGACGCGGCCTCCGCGCTCGCGACTTCGACGGCCTCGGCGAGTTCGCCGAGCGAGCGCACGACACGCATACCGCGTCCGCCACCACCGGCGGAAGCCTTGACCAGCAAGGGAAGGTCGGCTTCGGTGACCTCGGCCGGGTCCAGTTCGGACAGGATCGGCACACCGGCCTCGGCCATCATCCGCTTGGACTCGACCTTGGAACCCATGCTCTCGATGGCTTCCGGCGGCGGCCCGACCCAAGTGAGTCCGGCGTCGATCACGGCACGGGCGAACGCGGCGTTCTCGGACAGGAACCCGTAGCCGGGGTGGATCGCGTCGGCGCCGGTCTCGACGGCCGCCTTGATCAGCAGTTCCGGTCGCAGGTACGTGTCGGCGGGCGCGTTGCCCGGCAAGCGGACGGCGACATCCGCCTCGGCGGTGTGCGGCGCGTCGGCGTCCGCGTCGGAGAACACCGCGACCGTGCCGATCCCGGCGTCGCGGCAGGTGCGGAACACGCGGCGGGCGATCTCCCCGCGGTTGGCGACCAAGAGTTTCTGGATCACTTTCGGCCCCTACATCCTGAAGACGCCGAAGCCCTCGGCGCCCTTCACTGGTCCATTGTGGATCACCGACAGGCTGAGCCCGAGCACCGTGCGGGTGTCGCGGGGATCGATGATCCCGTCGTCGTAGAGCATCCCGGAAAGGAACATCGGCATCGACTCGGCTTCGATCTGCCCCTCGACCATGGCGCGCATGGCGGCGTCGTGCTCCTCGTTGTACTCCTGTCCCCGCGACGCGGCGGCGGCACGGGCCACGATGGACAGCACGCCCGCCAGCTGCTGCGGCCCCATGACCGCCGATTTCGCACTCGGCCAGGCGAAAAGGAACCGGGGATCGTAGGCACGGCCGCACATCCCGTAGTGCCCGGCACCGTAGGAGGCGCCCATGAGCACCGAAAGATGCGGCACCTTCGAGTTCGACACGGCGTTGATCATCATCGCGCCGTGCTTGATGATGCCGCTCTGCTCGTACTCCTTGCCGACCATGTAGCCGGTGGTGTTGTGCAGGAAGACCAGCGGCGTGTCGATCTGGTTGGCCAGCTGGATGAACTGCGCGGCCTTCTGCGACTCTTCGCCGAACAGCACACCCTGGGCGTTGGCGAGGATGCCGACCGGGTAGCCGTGGATGCTCGCCCATCCGGTGGCGAGGCTGCTGCCGTACAGCGGTTTGAACTCGTCGAAGTCCGAACCGTCGGCGACCCTGGCGATCACCTCGCGCGGGTCGAACGGCACCTTGAGGTCGGTGGGCACGATGCCGAGCAGGTCTTCGGCGGAGTACAGCGGCTCGGCGTAGTCCGGCTTGGGCGCCGGGCCCTGCTTGGTCCAGTTGAGCCGTTTGACGATACTGCGGCCGAGCCGGATCGCGTCCTCTTCGTCCGCCGCGAGGTAGTCGGCCAGGCCGGAGGTCCGGGCGTGCATCTCGGCGCCGCCGAGCGATTCGTCGTCGGACTCCTCGCCGGTGGCCATCTTGACCAACGGCGGACCGCCGAGGAACACCTTCGCGCGTTCCTTGACCATCACGACGTAGTCCGACATACCCGGCAGGTACGCGCCGCCCGCGGTCGAGTTGCCGAACACCAGCGCGATCGTGGGCACCTTCGCCGCCGAAGACCGCGTGATGTCGCGGAAGATCCGGCCGCCGGGGATGAAGATCTCCTTCTGCGTCGGCAGATCCGCGCCGCCGGACTCGACGAGGTTGATCACCGGCAGGCGGTTCTGCGCGGCGATGTCCGCGGCGCGGTAGCTCTTCTTGGCCGTCCACGGGTTGCTCGCCCCGCCTTTGACCGTCGGGTCGCTCGCCGAGATCATGCACTCGACGCCTTCGACGACGCCGATGCCGGTGATCACGCTGGCGCCGACCTGGTAGTCCGAACCCCAGGCCGCCAGCGGAGACAGTTCCAGGAACGGGGAATCCTCGTCGAGGAGGAGTTCGATCCGCTCGCGGGCGAGCAGCTTTCCGCGCTTGCGGTGGCGGGTGACGTATTTGTCGCCGCCGCCCGCGATCGCCTTGGCGTGCTCGCCGTCGATCTCGGCGAGTTTGCCGAGCATGGACTCGCGGTTGGCGGCGAACTCCTCGCTCCGCGCGTCCACTCCTGACCTGATCGTGCTCATGCGGTGTATCCCAATCGCTTCGCGGCCAAGCCGGTGAGGATCTCGTTGGTCCCGCCGCCGATGCCGAGGATGCGCACGTCACGGTAGTGACGCTCCACTTCGGACTCCCGCATGTAGCCGAGTCCGCCGTGCAGCTGCACGGCCTCGTTGACCACCCATTCGGCGGTCTCGACGGCGGTGTTCTTCGCGAAACAGGCTTCGGCGATGACCTCTTCGCCCGCGACGTGCCGCTGGGCGACCTGCCGGGTGTAGGCGCGGGCGACGTCGATCTTGCGGGCCATCTCGGTGAGCTTGTGCTGCACCAGCTGACGGGAGATCAGCGGACGGCCGAAGGTCTCGCGCAGGCGGCACCAGTCCAAGGTCAGGTCGAGTGCCCGCTGAGCGTGCGCGTAGCCCTGCACTGCCAGCGAGACCCGCTCGGTGACGAACTGTGTCGCGACCTGGGCGAATCCGCTGTTCTCGGCGCCGATCAGATTCTCCGCGGGCACCCGGACGTCCACATAGGACAACTCGGCGGTGTCCGAGCAGAGCCAGCCCATCTTCTCCAGCTTGCGGGAGACGGTGAAACCCGGGGTGCCGCGTTCGACCACGATGAGCGAGATCCCGTGGGCGCCGGCTTCACCGGTGCGGACCACGGTGGTCACGAAGTCGGCGCGGCATCCCGAGGTGATGAAGGTCTTGGCGCCGTTGATGACGTACTCGTCGCCCTCGCGCACCGCCGTGGTGCGGATCCCGGCGACGTCGGAGCCGCCGTCGGGTTCGGTGACCGCCAGCGAGCCGATCTTGGCGCCTTCCAGCGTCGGCCGGACCCAGCGTTCGATCTGCACCGGATCCCCGGCCGCCGCGATGTGCGGGACGGCGATGCCACAGGTGAACAGCGAGGCGAAGAGCCCACCGGAACCGCCCGCGTAGTGCAGTTCCTCGGCGACGACGACGGCATCGAGGTAATCGCCGCCCCCGCCGCCGACCTCTTCGGGGAAGCCGACGCCGAGCAGCCCGAGTTCACCAGCCTTGCGGTGCAGGTCGCGCGGCAGCTCTCCTTCGCGCTCCCAGTCGTCGAGGTACGGCAGGATCTCGGCTTCGGCGAACCGCCGTACGGTCTTGCGCAGCTCGACGCGTTCCGGCGTGGCGAAGGGGTCGGTCACAGGAGGGCCTCCGGGATGTCGATCTCGCGGGAGCACAGCCATTCCCCGAGTGCCTTCGCCTGCGGGTCGAACCGCGCCTGCGACGCGACGCCCTCGCCGAGGATGCCCTCGACGACGAAGTTGACCGCCCACAGGTTCGGCAGGAGATGCCGCCGGACTTCGAGGTCGGCGGTCTCCGGGAGCAGCAGTTTGAACTCGGTGACGGTGAGCCGGTGCGCGAGCCAGCGCCACGCCTCGTCCGAACGTGCCCAGACGCCGACGTTCGCGTTGCCACCCTTGTCGCCGCTGCGAGCACCGACCACCCTGCCCAGCGGCGCGCGGCGGACCCGCGCCTCCGTGAACGGAGCGGGCAGCCGGTGTTCGTCCACATCGGACAGGGGCAGTGTTTCGGCGGCCGGCGCGATGTCGCGGCGTGTCCCGTCCGGCAGGACGGCGACGTGCGGGACCTCGTGCGCGTCGACGAAAGCGGGCCGGTACACGCCGTAGGGCGAGGCCGCCGCGGGCGGCGCGGTGACGTGGAAACCGGGGTAGCTCGCCAGCGCGAGCTCGATCGCCGCACTGCTGAACGCGCGTCCGGCGACCTCCGGATCGGCGTCCTTCACCGCGACGTGCAGCAGCGCGCTCGCCTGCTGCTCGGTATCGGCGTCGGGGTGGTCGGTGCGGGCCAAGGTCCACCGGACGTCCGCCGGCGGCCTTGCCTTGAGCGCGCCTTCGAGTTGTTCCTTGACCAGCGCGGCTTTCGCTTCGATGTCGAGTCCGGTGAGGACGAACGTCGTCTCGTTGCGGAAGCCGCCGAGCCCGTTCAGGCAGACCTTGAGTGTCGGGGGCGGCGGCTCACCGGTGACACCGCTGATCCGGACGCGGTCCGGGCCGTCCTCGGTGAGGGTCAGTGTGTCGAACCGCGCCGTGACGTCCGGCCCGGCGTAGCGGGCGCCGGTGATCTCGTAGAGCAGTTGCGCGGTCACGGTTCCGGTGTTCACCACGCCGCCGGTGCCGGGGTGTTTGGTGATCACGCTGGAGCCGTCGGCGGAGATCTCGGCGATCGGGAAACCCGGGACGCCGATCTCGTGTTCGGTGAAGAAGGCGTAGTTGCCGCCGGTGGCCTGCGTGCCGCATTCGATCACGTGCCCGGCAGCGACCGCGCCGGCCAGCGCGTCGTAGTCGTCGCGCGCCCAGCCGAAGTGCGCGGCGGCCGGGCCGACGATCACCGACGCGTCGGTGACGCGGCCGGTCACCACGATATCGGCGCCCGCGTTCAGGCATTCCGCGATCCCCCAAGCGCCGAGGTACGCGTTGGCGGTCAGGGTCTTGCCGAAGCCGAGTTCTTCCGCGCGCTGGACGAGGTCGTCACCCTCGACGTGCGCGATCGCGACGTCGACGCCGAGTTTCGCGGCCAGTTCACGGAGCGCGCCGGCGAGCCCGGCGGGGTTGAGCCCACCGGCGTTAGCGACGATCCTGACACTCTTTTCCTTGGCCAGCGCGAGATTCTGTTCCATCTGACGCAGGAAGGTCTTGGCGTAACCGCGGTTCGGATCCTTCATCCGGTCGCGGCCGAGGATGAGCATGGTCAACTCGGCCAGGTAGTCGCCGGTCAGCACGTCGAGCGGGCCGCCGGTGAGCATCTCGTGGACCGCGGAGAACCGGTCGCCGTAGAACCCGGACGCGTTGCCGATCCTGATGGGCGCGGTCATGCGAACTGCCCCGGCCGCCGTCCCGCGCCGGGAGGCCCGGCGAAGGCCTGCGCGATCCCGAGCCATTCCTCGACGTCGGCGCCGGTGGCGACCAGGTCCGTGTCGTCGGGATGACGGCGCTGGGTGATGACGAGACAGAAGTCGACGGCGCTTCCGGTGAGCCGCTGCCCGGCGTCCTCGGGCCCGAACGCCCAGGTGGTGCCGTCGGGGGCGGTCAGTTCGACGCGGAACTCCTCGGTGGGCGGGGCGAGCGAGTTGAGCTTGTAGGCGAAGTCGCGGGTGCGGGTGCCGAACCGGGCGATGTGCCAGATCCGGGCGGAGTTCTCCCGCGCGACGCCGAGCGCGTCGAAGATGTCCTGGCCGTGCGCCCAGGTCTCCATCAAACGCGCCGTCACCATGGACGCCGCGCTCATCGGCGGTCCGTACCAGGGGATCTTCTGCCCGTCGGGCACCGCGGCGAGCGCTTCGGCGAGTTCCGCGCGGCCGGCGCGCCACTCGGCCAGCAGCGCACGGGGTGGCGTCTTCGCGCCCTCGGCCGCGCCTTCGTCGACGTAGGTCTCCCCCGTCGCGAGCAGCCCTTCGATCTCGGCCTGCCAATCGGCCTCGGATCCGCGCGCCGCGATCAGGGCCTTCTTGTCCGTCCAGGCCAGATGAGCGATCTGATGGGCGATCGTCCAGCCTTCGGCCGGGGTCTGCCGCGCCCAGTCCGACGCGGGCAGATCCGCCACCACGTCGTCGATGGCCTGCGATTCCGCCGCGAGATCCCCAAGGATCACGCCCAGGTCAGCCATGCCCGCCTCCTCGCGTCTCCCCCAGGCTGGCACCCCTCGCCGGAAAAATCAAGCACGCCTGATTGTTTTGCCACCCCACCCCTCCGCAATCAGTCACCTACTTGCGGCGGCTTCGGGCAGCCGCGGGCGGATCAGCGCACCCGCACGACCAGCTTCCCCACCGCTCCCCCGGCCTCCATCACCCGATGTGCCTCGGCGATCTCGTCGAACGCGTACACCCGATGGATCTTCAGCGGCAGCCGTCCCGCCTCGACCAAGTCGACATAACGCTGAAGCGCCTCAGCGGGCAGGTCGCTGCTCTCGCCGCCGTACGCGGTGAGCCGGACGCCGTTCGGGATCACCGCCATCGGGTAGAAATCCGGGATCGACCACACGTCGCTGAGCATCCCGGTGAAGCACACGGTCCCGTGCACCGCCGTCGCACGCAGCGTGTCCGGCAAAACGTTGGTACCGACCAGTTCCAGCGCCACGTCGACCCCGTCCGGCACGATCTCGCGCACCGCGTCGGCGAGGGAACCGTCGTCCACCAGCGGATGATCGACACCGAGTTCCCGCAGCGCGCCGAGCCGCGCGGGGTTCCGCGTCGTCGACAGGACCGTGAGCCCCTGTTCCTTCGCCAGCACCGCGGCGGCGACGCCGATCGACGACGTCCCGCCGCGGATCAGGATCGTCTGCCCCTGCCGGATGTCGAGCCCGGTGTACAGCGAGCCGTGAGCGGTCTGCAGCATCTCCGGCAGCGCCCCGAGCGTCGCCCAGTCCAGCTTCGTACGCACGGGGATCACCGAAGAAGCAGGCACGACGGTGTATTCCGCGTAACCGCCGTCGAAGGTGCGGCCCATCCCGCCCATCATGGCGACGACCGTCCGCCCCTCCGGGAACTCACCGCCCGGCGCTGCGTCGACGGTCCCGACGGCCTCGATCCCCGGCACGATCGGGAACTTCGCGTTCGTGGCGACCCCCGTGCGCAGGTGGTACTCCGACCGGTTCAGCCCGAAGGCCTGGACCTTGACCCGCACCCATCCATCGCCGACCTCGGGCATCGGGACGTCCTTGATCCGCAACGCCTCCGGTGGGCCGGGCCCGTCGAGCACGATCGCACGCATGCCCGCGCCCAACGGGACCCGCCGGATCTTTATTCCCCCGGCCGCTCGAATTCCCGGATCAGCACCGGGTACTGCTCACCGCCGTGCCCCGCGGCGATCGCGCGGTCGGCCATCGCCTTGATCAGCTTCGGCAGTTCGGCGTTCACGCCCAGGGCCTCGCTCTCCTCGACCATGTGCGCCATCGCCCGCGCGTCGGTCTCCAGGGCCGAGACCTCGGCGGGGAAGGCGCCCTTGTCGATCTGTTCCGCGTATCCGGGCAGCCATCCCGCCACCCCGGCGGCGATCTGCTGTGCGAACGGCGCGTACGTCGCGGCGTCGACACCGGCCGTCTTGAGCATCGCGGTGCCCTGGAGCCACGCGTTCAGGACGCTCCACATCATCGTCAGACCGGCGACGTCGTACAGGGACGCGAGGCCGGGGTCCTCGCCGAGATGGCTGACCGTGCCGAGCGCGCCGAGGTCGAAGTCCGGTCGCGGTCCGCTCAGCAGGATCACCGCCTCGGCGGTCCCGATCGACGACGGGATGGCCATGATCGCGCCGTCCAGGTAGCGGGCGCCCTGTTTTTCGGCCCAGGCGGCGGTTTCCCGCGCTTGCGCGGAGTCGCCCGAGGTGAGATTGACCAATGTCGTGCCCTCGAGCCCGGCGTCGCCGAGCAGTTCGCGCACGGCGGAATAGTCGGTGAGGCACACGATCGTCACGCCGCCCGCGAGCGCGTCGCCGATCGTGGGCGCGAGCCGCGCGCCTTCGGCGACCAGGGAGTCCGCCTTGGCGGCGGTCCGGTTCCATACGGTCGTGGGATGCCCGGCCTTCAGGAACGCGCGGGCGAGCGCGGTGCCCATCAGGCCGAGGCCGAGAACTGTCACAGGTGCGGTGGTTTCGTTGTTCATGGCAGCATCGTCAACGTTGATACCGGTATGAAGGTCAAGTGGGGAAAGCGATGAAAATCGGGGAACTGAGTCACCGTACGGGTGTCAACACGCATCAGCTGCGCTACTACGAGGCGCAAGGACTACTGGAGGCGAGCCGCGGCACGAACGGCTATCGCGAGTACGACGAGACGGCTTTGTTGAGGGTGAAGCAGATCCGTCACCTACTCGCCGCGGGCCTGTCGTCCGAGGACATCGCTTATCTGCTGCCTTGCGCGATCGGCGAGGAGCCCGAGCTGATCGGCTGCCCCGAATTGATCGCCGCGATGCGCGAACGGCTCACGCGGCTGGACGAGCAACTGGCCAAGATCACACGGTCCCGCACCGCGCTCGCCGGCTACATCGAGGCGGCCGAACAGACCGGCAAGAAGACCTACCAGCTCTTCGCCTGAGCCTTGTTGACACCTTGTCAACACTGGCTTACTTTCACGTCATGAGCGCGTACGCCGAAATCACCTACGAGGTCGAAGACCGCATCGCGACGGTCACGCTCAACCGGCCCGAGGCTCGCAACGGCTACACCATCCGCATGGCCGACGAACTCGGCGACGCGATGGACCGGGCCGATCGCGACGAGGACGTCCGGGTGGTGATCCTGACCGGCAACGGCAAGGACTTCTCGGTGGGCGCCGACCTCACGCAGGGCGGCTTCGACTTCGATCCGGAGTCCGGACCGGACGCGGCGTGGCAGGAGCCGGCGGGACGCTGCTCGAAACGGATCTTCACGATGAACAAGCCGGTGATCGCGGCCCTGCGGGGCGCGGCCGTCGGCGGCGGTATCACGATCACGCTGTCGTGCGACTACCGCCTCGCGTCCACGGACTCCCGGTTCGGCTTCGTGTTCGTCCGGCGCGGGATCTACCCCGAAGGCGCGTCCGCGTGGTTCCTCCCGCGGCTCGTCGGGATGGGCACGGCCCTCGACTGGATGGTCAGCGGGCGCGTCTTCGGCGCCGAGGAAGCGAAGAGCGCCGGACTGGTGCACAGTGTCCACGAGCCCGAAGAAGTGCTCGGCAAGGCCCGCGAACTGGCTCTCGAAATCGCCACGACCACATCGCCGGTTTCGGTCGCCGTGACCCGGCAGCTGCTGTACCGGATGGCGAGCGCCGAATCGCCGTTCCCCGTGCACCAACTGGATTCCCGGCTGATCGGCGGTCTGGGCTCCAGCCCGGACGCGGTCGAAGGGGTCGTGTCCTTCCTGCAGAAACGACCACCGGAGTTCTCCATGCGCGTCGACACCGACCAGCCCGCCTACCTGCCGTGGCTGAACGCGTGACCGCCGCCTATCCCCCGGAGCCCTGGAACCTGGCGGGTCAGGCGTACCTGTCGATCTGGCGTGTCCCGGTGAGCGAACTGCCCGGACTGCCCGGTGGCGTCGAGCCGGTCACGGTGGGCGGCCGCGCCCAGGTGTTCACCGCCTGGATCGACTACCAGGAACCCGGTCGGCTTCAGTACCACGAACTCCTGGCGACGGTCGCGGTCCGCGGCAAGCGCCTCTCCGGCTCCATCACCGACATCTGGGTCGACAGCGAGGTCTCGCTCGCCGGCGGACGAGCCCTGTGGGGCATCCCCAAGGACCTCGCGGCGCTCGACTTCACCCACGGGCGGACCTTCACCGCCTCGGCGGCCACCCAAGAGGACTGGATCGCGACGGCGGCCTTCACCCCGCGCCCGAGCCTCCCGGTGCGGATGCCCGCGGCCTTCGACGTCGTCCAAATGCTGGACGGCCGTCTCAAGAGAAGCCCCGTCCGAGCGACGGCACACCCGCGTCCGGCGGCCGCGGACTGGCGGATCAACGAGTCCGGGCCGTTCGGCTTCCTGGCCGGTCAGCGGCCCGTGCTGAGCGCCTGCCTACGCGATTTCAAGATCGTTTTCGGCGGCTGACCAGCCGCTCAGCGTGATCGTCTAACCCGCCAGGGTGAGACCACGACACGCCACCCATTGGGGCACGTGCAGCCTCCGACCCCTACATGTAGTCTCTGGGAACCGACATCGCCCAGCGACGGGGAGACCGCTCGGGAGCGGTTGTCGGACAGCTTGATGAACCTGCAGCGCACGGCCTTGTGAGGCCTTGTGGTGCTTCAACGCGCCCTTTTTGAGAGACACAGTGGAGACACGCATGTCAGTGGAAACCGGTCAGCGGCCACCTTCGTCCTCGGACACCACGCCCGCGACCGTGCGAGTCATCCGGCGGGACGGCAGCGTGTCCCCCTTCGACGCGAACAAGATCTCGGTCGCCGTGACCAAGGCCTTCCTCGCCGTCGAGGGCGGTGACGCGGCCGCCTCGTCGCGGATCCACCACCTGGTCAAGGAACTGACCGAGCAGATCGAGACCACCCTGCTCCGCCACGCCGGTCCCGAGACCGCGCTGCACATCGAGCAGATCCAGGACATCGTCGAGCTAGCGCTGATGCGCGGCGAACACCACAAGGTCGCCCGCGCGTATGTCCTGTACCGCGAGGAGCGCGCGAAGGCCCGTGAGGCCGAAAAGCCCGCGTCGTCCGACATCGCCATCAGTGTCAAGGCGGCCGACGGCTCGCTCCGCCCGCTCGACTGGGCCCGCGTCTCGCATGTGGTGGGCGAAGCCGTCGCCGGCCTCGAAGACGTCTCGGCCGAGCCGGTGCTGGCCGAGGCCAAGCGCAACCTGTACGACGGCATCAGCGCCGACGAACTCGCCCTCGCCCAGATCATGGCCGCGCGCGTGCTCGTCGAGCAGGAGCCGAACTACTCCTACGTCAGCGCCCGGCTGCTCGCGGACAAGCTCCGCGGCGAAGCGCTCAGCTACCTCGCGGGCGTGCCGCAGCAGGCCAGCCAGGACGAGATGACCACCCGGTACCCGCAGTACTTCCGGGACTACCTCAAGCGCGCCATCGAGCTGGAGCTGGTCAACCCCGAGCTGCAGACCTTCGACCTGGACAAGATCACCGCGGCCATCCACGCCGAGCGTGACCTCGACTTCGGCTTCCTCGGCCTGCAGACCCTGTACGACCGGTACTTCCAGCACCACAACGGCGTCCGCTTCGAGCTGCCGCAGGCGTTCTTCATGCGCGTCGCCATGGGTCTGGCCATCCGCGAGGACGACCGCGAAGCCCGCGCGATCGAGTTCTACGAGCTGCTCTCGACGTTCCACTTCATGGCGTCCACCCCGACGCTGTTCAACTCGGGCACCACGCGCCCGCAGCTGTCGTCCTGCTTCCTGACCACCGTGGACGACGACCTGGACTCGATCTTCCAGGCGTACAAGAACAACGCGCTGCTGGCGAAGTACTCGGGCGGTCTCGGCAACGACTGGACCCCGGTCCGCGGCCTCGGCGCGCACATCAAGGGCACCAACGGCCAGTCGCAGGGTGTCGTGCCGTTCCTCAAGATCGCCAACGACACCGCGGTCGCGGTGAACCAGGGCGGCAAGCGCAAGGGCGCGGCGTGCGCGTACCTCGAGACCTGGCACGTGGACATCGAGGAATTCCTCGACCTGCGCAAGAACACCGGTGACGACCGTCGTCGTACGCACGACATGAACACCGCGAACTGGGTGCCGGACGAGTTCCTGCGCCGCGTCGAGGCCGACGCGCAGTGGACGCTGTTCTCGCCGAACGAGACCCCGGACCTGCACGACCTCTACGGCAACGCGTTCGCCGAGCGCTACCGCGAGTACGAGGCCGCCGCCGAGCGTGGCGAGCTGAAGGTGTTCCGCAAGGTCCGCGCCGTCGACCTGTGGCGCCGCATGCTCACCATGCTGTTCGAGACCGGCCACCCGTGGATCACCTTCAAGGACCCGTGCAACCTGCGTTCGCCGCAGCAGCACGTGGGTGTCGTGCACTCGTCCAACCTGTGCACCGAGATCACCCTGAACACCACCACCGACGAGGTCGCGGTCTGCAACCTCGGCTCGGTGAACCTGCTCAAGCACGTCACACCCGAGGGTTTGGACACGAAGCGCCTCGAGAAGACCGTGCGCACCGCGGTCCGCATGCTCGACAACGTGATCGACATCAACTTCTACACGATCCCGGAGGCGCGCCGCTCCAACCTGCGCCACCGTCCGATCGGCCTGGGCCTGATGGGCTTCCAGGACGCGCTGTTCGAGATCGGCGTGCCGCTGTCCTCGGACGAGGCCGTCCAGTTCGCGGACACCAGCATGGAGCACATCAGCTACTACGCGATCTCGGCCTCGACCGACCTCGCCGAGGAACGCGGCCAGTACCAGACGTTCGAGGGTTCCTTGTGGAGCAAGGGAATCCTGCCGATCGACTCGATGCAGCTCTTGATCGACGCGCGACAGGGCGACGCGCTCGACGTCGACACCTCGTCCACTTTGGACTGGGCGCCGCTGCGCGAGCGGGTCAAGACCGTCGGCATGCGCAACTCCAACGTGATGGCGATCGCGCCGACCGCGACGATCTCCAACATCTGCGGGGTCGGGCAGTCGATCGAGCCGCTGTTCCAGAACCTGTTCGTCAAGTCGAACATGTCCGGTGACTTCACCGTGGTGAACCCGCACCTGGTCCGCTCGCTCAAGGAGCGCGGGCTGTGGGACGAGGTCATGGTGTCGGACCTGAAGTACTTCGACGGCAGCCTCGGCCAGATCGACCGCGTGCCGGACGACCTGAAGGCGCTGTACGCGACCGCGTTCGAGATCGAGTCGAAGTGGCTGGTGGACGCCGGTTCGCGGCGCCAGAAGTGGATCGACCAGGCGCAGTCGCTGAACCTGTACATCGCGGCGCCCAGCGGCCGCAAGCTCGACGAGCTGTATCGCTACGCCTGGCACAAGGGCCTCAAGACCACGTACTACCTGCGGGCGCGGTCCGCGACGCACGTGGAGAAGAGCACCCTGCGCGGTACCGACGGCAAGCTGAACGCGGTCTCGGCCACCCCGGCCCCCGCCGCGCCCAAGCCCGCCGCTCCGGCCCCGGCTCCCGCCGCTTCGCCCGCTCCGTCGGCTTCCGCCGCGGTCTCGCCGTCGCCCGCCGCGGTCCCGGCCGTGCCGGCCGCCAAGCCGGAGCCGAAGGAGATGCCGAAGGTCTCGGACGTCGACTTCGTCGCCACCGAAGGCGCCGCCTGCCGGATCGACGACCCCGACTGCGAAGCCTGCCAGTAACCATCCTCGTGAGTGGTAAGGACGGTTAGAACCGTCCTTACCACTCACGAGCCCCGACTCTCGAAGTGAGCCTCTATGACCACCTTTGACACCTCCACAGACGCCACCGGCCTCGGCGAGATCGAAGTCGGCGCCGCCCGCATCAACGTCGACGACAAGCGGATGATCAACGCCCGCGCCGACGTCAACCAGCTGCTGCCGATGAAGTACACCTGGGCGTGGGAGAAGTACCTCGCCGGCTGCAACAACCACTGGATGCCGACCGAGGTCGCCATGCAGGCCGACATCGCCCTGTGGAAGTCGCCGGACGGCCTCACCGAGGACGAGCGCACCATGCTCAAGCGCAACCTCGGCTTCTTCGCCACCGCGGAATCCCTGGTGGCCAACAACATCGTGCTCGCGGTGTACCGCCAGATCACCAACCCCGAATGCCGCCAGTACCTGCTGCGCCAGGCGTTCGAGGAGGCCGTGCACACGCACACCTTCCAGTACATCTGCGAAAGCCTCGGCCTGGTCGAGGGCGAGCTGTTCAACATGTACCGCGAGGTCCCGTCCATCTCGGACAAGGACGCGTGGGCGCTGAAGTACACGCAGAACCTGGAGAACCCGGACTTCGAGACCGGCACCCCGGAAGCCGACCAGAACTTCCTGCGTGACCTCGTCGCGTTCTACGTGATCTTCGAGGGCATGTGGTTCTACACCGGCTTCGCGCAGATCCTCTCGCTCGGCCGCCGGAACAAGATGATCGGCATCGCCGAGCAGTACCAGTACATCCTGCGCGACGAGTCGATCCACCTGAACTTCGGCATCGACTGCATCAACCAGATCAAGATCGAGAACCCGCACCTGTGGACCGAGGAGTTCCAGGCGGAGATCCGGACGATGCTGACCGAGGCGTGCGAGCTCGAGGTCGCCTACGCCCGCGACACCATGCCTCGCGGCATGCTCGGGCTCTCGGCCGAGCTCATCGAGCAGTACATGCACTTCATCACCGACCGGCGGGCGCAGCAGATCGGCCTCGCGCCGATCTTCGGCGAGACGGAGAACCCGTTCCCGTGGATGTCGGAGGCGATGGACCTCAAGAAGGAGAAGAACTTCTTCGAGACCCGCGTCATCGAGTACCAGTCCGGTGGCGCCCTCGACTGGGACTGATACCCGAACTCACGTGTTCAGACACGTGACTCGCGTGTCTGAACACGGAACTCACGTGTTCAGGCACGGAACACGCCGGGCGGGCTTCCGCCCGGCGTGTTCCGTTTCCAGACACGCATGTCCCGCGTCCGCTCACGCGAGTTCGCCGTCTGATCACGCGAGTTCGCCGTCTGATCACGCGTGCCGTCCGGTTCATCACATGTCCAGCGAGGCCACGGCGCGCCTGGGTACGCTCCAGGGTGCTACTGGTTCGCCCGGCCTCCCAGGCCGGTCGAGGTAACAGGGAACCCGGTGCGAATCCGGGACTGCCCCGCAGCGGTATGTGGGAACGAAAGCCGTCACCGTGCGAGACACGGTAAAGCACTGGGACATGGCGCCCCGGGAAGCGACGGCCGGTAGGAGCGAGCGAGTCGCCCACGAGTCCGAAGACCTGCCCGTGGTACGCGCGCCGACGGCGTGCGTGAGTCCGGGCCTCGCGGGATGGGCACGACCGAACGGCGCCTCACTCCTGCGCGCGCTCCGGGCTCTGACGACAAGCTCGCGAGGAGAGAGCTGTGACCGAAATCGGCACGACAGTGCTGGGCTACCCCCGGATCGGACCCGACAGGGAACTCAAGCGTTCACTCGAACGCTATTGGGCGGGCGAGATCGACGAGGCCGGACTGATGGAAACCGGCCGCGCGCTGCGCACCCGGACCTGGCGGGACCTCAAGGACGCGGGGCTGGATTCCGTCCCCTCCAACACGTTCTCCCACTACGACCAGGTGCTCGACACCGCCGAGCTGTTCGGAGCGCTGCCGGAGCGCTTCACGACGCTCGGCCTCTCGCCGCTCGACACCTACTTCGCCGCCGCGCGCGGGGTGCAGGACGCGCCGGCGATGGAGATGACGAAGTGGTTCGACACGAACTACCACTACATCGTCCCCGAACTCGGCCCGGACACGACGTTCTCGCTCACCGGCACCAAGCCGCTCGACGAGTACCGCGAAGCCCGCGCGATCGGCGTCGAGACCCGGCCGGTGCTGGTAGGCCCGGTGACGTTCCTGCTGCTCGCGAAGCCGGCCGAGACGGCTCCGGAGGGCTTCCGTCCGCTGGACCTGCTCGACAACCTTCTCGATGGCTACGTCGAACTACTGCGTCGTCTGCACGACGAAGGCGTCGAGTGGGTCCAGTTCGACGAGCCCGCCTTCGCCGCGGATCGCAGCGAGCGGGAACTCAACGCGCTCATCCGCGCCTACCACCGGCTCGCGAAGGAGACCGCGCGGCCGAAGATCCTGGTCGCCGGGTACTTCGGCGGTCTCGGCCGCGGTCTGGGCGTGCTCGCCCGCTCCCCGATCGACGCCATCGCCGTCGACCTCGTCACCGATGAGTCCTTTGTGGACGCCGTCGCGTCCGAGCCCGCCTTGCGGGACAAGGAGGTCCTGGCCGGTGTCGTGGACGGGCGCAACGTCTGGCGCACGGATCCGACCCGTGCGCTCAGCCGGGCGGCGACCCTGCTCGGCACCGCGAAGTCGGTCAGCGTGTCGACGTCGTGCTCGCTGCTGCACGTGCCCTACGACGTCGAGCGGGAGGACGGGCTCCACTCGCGACTCAAGGGCTGGCTGGCCTTCGCCAAGCAGAAGGTCGACGAGGTCGTCCTGCTCGGGCGCGCGTTGAAGGAGGAGGGCGTCGACCTCTCCGCCGCTCGCGCCGCGGCCGCGGATCGCGCGACGGCGGCCGATCTCGCCGACAGCGGGGTACGCGCCCGGCTGGAGGGGCTACGGCCGGAGGACACCGTCCGCTCGCCCTACGCCCGGCGCGCGGCGGCTCAGCAGGCCGCACTGGCGCTGCCTCCGTTGCCGAGCACGACGATCGGCTCGTTCCCGCAGACCATCGACGTCCGCAAGGCGCGGGCCGCGCACAAGGCGGGTTCGCTGGACGACGCGGGCTACGAAGCCGCGATGAAGGCGGAGATCGAGCGCGTCATCCGGCTGCAGGAGGACCTCGGCCTGGACGTGCTGGTGCACGGTGAGCCCGAGCGCAACGACATGGTGCAGTACTTCGCCGAGCGGCTGGCCGGGTTCGCGGCCACCGACTTCGGCTGGGTGCAGTCCTACGGTTCGCGATGCGTCCGGCCGCCGATCCTGTACGGCGACGTCTCACGTCCTGAGCCGATGACCGTCGAGTGGGCGCGCTACGCGCAGAGCCTGACCGGCAAGCCGGTCAAGGGCATGCTGACCGGGCCGGTGACGATCCTGGCGTGGTCGTTCGTCCGCGACGACCAACCGCTGGGCGAGACCGCCCGCCAGGTCGCGCTGGCCATCCGCGACGAGGTACACGACCTGCAGGAGGCGGGCATCCGCGTCATCCAGGTGGATGAGCCGGCGCTGCGGGAGCTGCTCCCTCTGCGCGCCGCTGCGCACGAGGCGTACTTCGCGTGGGCGGTTTCGTCGTTCCGGCTGGCGACGTCCGGGATCGACGACGCGACACAGATCCACACGCACATGTGCTACTCGGAATTCGGTGAGGTGGTCAAGGCGATCGACGCGCTCGACGCCGACGTCACCAGCATCGAGGCCGCGCGGTCGAAGATGGAGGTCGTCACCGACCTCGGCGCGGCGGGCTTCGGCCGCGGCGTCGGACCCGGTGTCTACGACATCCACTCACCGCGCGTCCCCGGCGTCGACGAGGTCAGCGGGCTGCTGCGGACCGCCGTCGGCGCCGTGCCCGCCGAGCGGATCTGGGTCAACCCGGACTGCGGCCTGAAGACCCGCGGCTACGCCGAGGTCGAACCGGCACTGCGGAACCTGGTCGCCGCCGCCCAGGCGGTCCGCTCCGAACTCGCCTGATCTGAGTACATGAAGGCCCCCTTCCTTGCGCCTAGGTACAGGAAGGGGGCCTTCATGTACATCCGCCAGGGTATTGTCATGACGTCAATAAGGGTGCGATGGTGGAGCGGCAACCGGTCTCAGCGGGGAGATGGTCACCATGGCGAACGCCGTCGAAAAGGTCACCGGGGCGCTGCGCGAGCGGGTTCCGCCGCTCACCTCGATCCCCCTGCCGCGTTCGGTCGACCAGCGCTGGCTCGGCGCGACCTGGCCGGTCCGCGAACTCGCCCCCGCCCCGCCGGGCCTCAAACCCGTCCTCGGCGACGAAGGCCCGCCGGTCATCGGGCACGCGCTGGACTTCATGCGCTTCGGCATCGAGTTCGGCCTGAAACGCTACGAGACCTACGGACCGGTGTCGTGGATGGGCGCGTTCGGCCGCCGCATCGTCGCCCTTTCCGGCCCGGAGGCCACGCAGATCGCGTTGGTGAACAAGGACAAGGCCTTCTCCCAGGAGGGCTGGAAGTTCTTCATCGAGCAGTTCTTTGACCGCGGCCTGATGCTGCTCGACTTCGGCGAGCATCACCTGCACCGCCGGATCATGCAGGCCGCGTTCACCCGGCAACGGCTCACCGGTTACGTCGACCAGATGGGACCGGCCCTGCGCGAGGGCATCGCCGCGTGGGCGGACCGGCCGAACCCGCGGATCTACTGGTCCCTCAAGCAACTCACGCTCGACGTCGCGACGCGCGTGTTCATGGGGATGCGTTCCGGCGACGACGCGGCCATGATCAACCGCGCCTTCGTGAACTCCGTGCGCGCGGGCACTGCCATCGTGCGGTTCCCCGTCCCCGGCGGCCGCTGGGCGGCGGGTTTGCACGGACGCAAGGTCCTCGAACGCTACTTTTCGGCGAATCTGCCCGTGAAACGGGCGAGCGACGGCGACGACCTCTTCACCGCGTTGTGCCACGCCACCACCGAAGACGGTGACCGCTTCACCGACTCCGACGTCGTCAACCACATGATCTTCCTGATGATGGCCGCGCACGACACGTCGACCATCACCAGCGCCGCCGCCGTCTACCACCTCGCCAAGAACCCCGAGTGGCAGGAACGCGCGCGTCAGGAGTCCCTCGCGCTCGGCGACGACGTGCCGGACATCGAGGCGCTGGAGACTCTGACCACGCTGGACCTGGTGATCAAGGAATCACTGCGGCTGGTGGCCCCGGTTCCTTCCCTGGCACGGAAGACCGTGAAGGACACCGAGGTTCTCGGGCACTTCATTCCCGAAGGGACACTCGTCGGGGTTTCGCCCACCGTCAACCATTTCTCGCCGGAGCACTGGACCGACCCGATGCGTTTCGACCCGGACCGCTTCGGCGAGGAACGCCGCGAGGACAAGTCGCACCGCTACGCGTGGATGCCGTTCGGCGGCGGCGCGCACAAGTGCATCGGCCTGCATTTCGGGACATTCGAGGTGAAGGCGCTGCTGCACGAGATGCTGAGGGCGTATCGATGGTCGGTTCCGGAGGGCTACACCGCGCGCTGGGACTACGTCTCGCTGCCCGTTCCCGCGGACGGCCTGCCGATTCGCCTGACGACACGCTGAAGCCGGATCAAACGGACAACCACGATCGAGTACTCTTGGTAACTTCTGGTCACCACTCGTGTAGTAGCGATCACCCTTTCAGCCGGTAGACACCCCGGATCGCGCGTGATGGCGTGGCACTACACCCGGTCGGCTCATACCTAGCGTGGGCCCATGGGCTCGGACACCCGGTCTGAGCTGGCCATCGATCGCGCATGAAGAGGTGAAGTGTGCCCGAGCCTGGTTCCGCGCCAGGGTTGGTGGACGTCGCTCGGAGATGGGCTGAGACGCTCGCTGACACTAAAGGAGTATCGCTTCCCAAGGAGCAACTCGAGCGGTTGCTTCTCGGCGTCGCCAAGGACGCCGTCCGCGCCGAGCCCGATCACCAGCCCGCTCTGCTGCGCTTCTCCAAGCTCTATTCCGCCTCCCCCATCGGGATCGCGCTCGCCGACCCCGACGGCACGATCGTCGAGGCGAACGCCGCACTGGGCAAACTCCTCGGCTGCCGTCCCTCCGCGTTGCGCGGGCGGGGGATTCCCGATCTCGGCTCCGCCGAGCACGACGTCGCCCGGCTGCGGAACGGGCTTTCGCAGCTCATGACGCTCGGCCAGCCGACCCAGCAGGAACGACTCCTGCTGGACCACAGCGAGGAAGGCCCGCTCTGGGTCGACGTGACCCTGACCGACCTGCCCGGTGACCGGCCCGGTTCGGCCTATCCGGTCCTGATGGTCTCCGACGCCAACGAGATCCACCTGCTGCAGGAACGACTGCTGCACCAGAACGTGCACGACGCGCTGACCGGCCTGCCCAACGCCACCGCGTTCGACAACGCCCTCGAAACCGCACTGGCCGGATCCGGCAGTGAGCAGGTCGCGCTCGTCTATCTCGACGTCGACGGCTTCAAGGTGATCAACGACGGTCTCGGCGCCGGCATCGGTGATCAGGTGCTGCGCGGGGTCGCGACCAAGCTCAAGTCCGTATTCGCCGGCAGGCACGACGGTTCCGTCGCCCGGCTGTCCGGCGACGGGTTCGCCGTCCTGCTCCGTGGCGATTTCAAGCCGCCCCAGGTGATCGCACTGGTCGAGCAGGCGCTGGAGGAACTCGCCGAGCCGATCTACCTCGGCGGTCACGGCATCGGGGTCAGCGCGAGCGCGGGCATCGTCATCCGCCCGGTCGCCGACGGCGGACCAGAAGACCTGCTCCGGGCCGCGGAGATCGCCCTGCACCGCGCCAAGGAGGCGGGCAAGGCGCAGTGGATGCTGTTCGATCCGGAACTCGACGCGCGTGACCGTGGCCGCTACCAGCTCGGCGCGGTCATCGCGGGCGCGCTGGAGAACGGCGAGTTCTCGCTGATCTACCAGCCGACGGTGAAGCTCGCGAATCCCGACCGGCTGGCCGCGGTCAACGCCGGACTGCGCTGGAGCCATCCGGAGAAAGGCGAACTGGACTCGGACGAGTTCTACCCGCTGGCACAGATCACCGGGATGACCATTCCGCTCGGCCGGTGGCTGCTGGCCGAATCGCTCGCCGCAACCGCGAGGTGGCGGAACAGGTTCGGCGACGCCGCGCCCGACGTCTGCGTGCGGCTGCCGAACCGGCTGGCCATCGAGCCCGATCTGGTCATGCTGGTCAAGGAACAGCTCGACCGGCACCACCTGCCCGCCCAGGCGCTGCGGCTGTGCACGGACCGCGAGTCCGTGCTCGACGCAGGCGGCGAAGTGCTCGACTCCTTCGCCGTACTGGCCGATCTGGGCGCCCAGCTGGTGCTGGCCATCTCCGGTTCGGACGATCTGGAGCTGATCCCCCGGCACGGGCTGCCGGTCCGCCACGTGATCCTGTCCGGCGCGGTCGTCGACGCGCTGGCCGAGGGCGAGAACGAGGCCGACGTCCGCCACCTGTGCCAGCTGGTCACCAGGGCCAAGGAGCTGAAACTGCGCATCGGCGCGGAAGGTGTCACCAACCACGAACAGGCCGAACGACTGCGGCGGTACGGCGTACTCGCGGCGCGTGGTTCGTTCGTCGCGGATTCCGCGACGGGCGACGAGGTCGACGAGCTCATCGAACGGCACGCTCACTGACATCGGTTTGCCGGTGAACCCGTATGGTCACTTTTCCGGGGACATCCCCACTCCGCCGACAGGCTCTGACAGGATCCGTCCATGGACCAAGGTGACATCGCCCCGGACTTCACCCTGCCCGACGACAAGGGCGACGAGCGCACGCTGTCGGACTTCCTCTCGTCCGGCCCGGTCGTGCTGTTCTTCTACCCCGCCGCGATGACCAGTGGCTGCACCGCGGAAAGCTGCCACTTCCGCGATCTGGCCGCGGAATTCGCCGAAGTGGGCGCGCACCGCGTCGGCATCAGCCCGGACGCCGTCGCCAAACAGCGGGAGTTCTCCGCCGAACACGGCTTCGACTATCCCCTGCTGTCCGATGTGGACGGTGTGGTGGCGAAACAGTTCGGTGTGTGGCGCAAATTCAGCCCGTTGCACGCCAAACGGCACACCTTCGTCATCGACACCGACCGCAAGGTGCTCGAAGTGATCAAGAGCGAGCTGAAGTTCACCGTGCACGCCGACAAGGCACTCACGGCCTTGCGCGAACGCAAGACTAAGGACGCTTGAGCCGCCAAATCCTGTTCACGCCCGCGCAGGCGGGGGCGAGCGGCGGTTCGGCGGCCTCGTCGCCGATCATCGTGAATCCCAGTCGTGCGGGCACGGCACCGCTCGCGAGGTTCTTCTCGTCGTGCCGGATCTCGACCTCCGGCGCGCCGAGACGGAAGGCCTCGGCCGTCAAGAGTTCGGCGGCCCTGGTCGCGAAGCCGCGACCGGTGTGGTGGCGGCTGAGCCAGTAGCCGATCTCGATCCGGTCCGGATGCGTGATCATGCCCGTACCGCCGACGACTTCGTCCCCGGCGAAGATCGCGAAGTCGTAAGTCTTGCCCTCGGCCCAGTTCTTCGCGGTGTACTCGAGGAATTCGGCGGCTTCCCGGCGGCCGTAACCATCAGTGGCCCAGATCATCCAGGCGCCGAGATGCCCGGCGGAGTCCCCCGCTACGGCGGCGAGGGTTTCGAGCTGCTCCGGCCTCCAGCGGCGCAGCGTGACGACTTCGTCGGCGAGGGTTTCGGCGGGCGCTTCCATCAGACTCCTCGTGAGTGGTAAGGACGGTTAGAACCGTCCTTACCACTCACGAGCTCTTAGGTCAGGATCGCGCTGTCCGGGATCTCCGTGTCGTTCTTCAGCGCGTCGAAGAGCAGCTTCGACTTCGTCTTGTCCCAGTTCTCCGCCGAACCGTTGGTCACCGGAACCGTCGTGGTGACGACGCCGCCCGACGAGATCCCGCGCATCGCCAGCGCCAGCCCGACCAGGTTGTGCACGTGGTCGCCGGAATCCATCGTCAGCGCGTCGGGCGCGGTCGACAGCAACGGGAACAGCGAGAACGGGTTCAGCAGGGTGCCGGGGCTGCCGATCTCGCTGACCAGCGCGCCGATGAACTTCCGCTGGTTGGCGACGCGGTCGAGGTCCGAACGCGGGGTGGCCTCGCTGTGCCGCATCCGGACGAACCCGAGCGCCTGCGGGCCCTGGAGGTCCTGGCAGCCCGCGGGGATCTTGATCCCGGTGAGCGTGTCCTCCATCGGCTTCTCGACGCACATGTGGACCCCGCCGATCGCGTCGACGATCTTCGCGAACCCGCCGAAGCCGATCTCGGCGTAGTGGTCGATGCGCAGACCGGTGGCCCCTTCGACGGTCTGCGCGAGCAGCGTCGGGCCGCCGATCGAAAACGCGGCGTTGATCTTGTTCTTGCCGTGCCCCGGGATGCTCACCTGCGAGTCGCGCGGGAGGCTCAACAGCGTCGGCTTGGTGCTGTTGTCCGGGACGTGCGCGATCATGATGGTGTCGGTCCGCTTGCCGCCGCCGGCGGCCTTGGAGTCACCGGTGACCAGCTTCTCCTGCTCTTCCGGCGTCAGCCCGTCCCGGCTGTCGGAGCCCACGATCAGCCAGTTGGTGCCCTCGGCCGCGACGGGGCGGCCGGAGTAGTCGGCCAGCGCGTCGACGCGGTTGATGGAGAACTCCAGGTACACCCACACGCCGGCGAGGAACACCACGAACACGGTCAGCAGGGTGAGCAGCACCTTGCCGAAGCCCCAGCGCTTACGCCGCCGCGGCGGCCTCGCGGCGTCGTCGGCCGGGCGGCCAGGAGGGGGCTGCGGCGGGCCTGGACGGCGCGGTGGCGGACCCGCGGGACGCTCCTGTCCTCCGTGCCCCATGGGCCTCGTCCGCTCGTCGTACGGGCTGCTCCCCCGGCCCGGCAGCGGCATCATCTGCGCGGGCTGATGCCGCCGGGGGCGGCCGGACGGCGGCATCCGTCGCCCTCGGTCGTCGCCTCCATACGTCATGCCGAATCACCCGTCCCGATCTCGCGTGTGGGGCCCAGTCAACCGCAGACCCTAGGTGAAGGACGTACGGCACCCCGCATCGGTTGGGTGGTGCTTACCGTCCGTTTTCGGCGAATCCGAACTGGTGGACCTTGAGATACCCCGAACGGAACCCCGCTTCCGAGTACGCCAGGTAGAACTCCCACATCCGTTTGAAGACATCGTCGAAGCCCAGTTCGGTGATTTCGTCCCACTGCTGGGTGAACCTCTCCCGCCACAGCCGCAGCGTGCGCGCGTAGTCCTGGCCGAACTCGCGGACCCCCTCCAGTTTCAGCCTCGTGTGCGCCAGCATGCCCTGCTCGACCGACGTCGTGGACGGGATGAGCCCACCGGGGAAGATGTACTTGTGCACCCAGGTGTACGACCGGGCAGCGGCGAGCATCCGTTCGTGGTCCATGGTGATGGCCTGGAGCCCGAACCGTCCGCCCGGCTTCAGCCGCTTCCCGATGGTCTCGAAGAACGTGGGCCAGTACGACTCGCCGACAGCCTCGATCATCTCGACGCTGACCACGGCGTCGTACTCGCCGGTGGAGTCGCGGTAATCGCACAGCCGGACGTCGACGCGATCGGCGAAGCCCGCCGCCGCGATGCGCTCGGTCGCCAGCTTCGCCTGCTCCTCGGAAATGGTCAGCGACGTGACCTCGGCACCCCGCGCGGCCGCCCGGATGGAGAGTTCACCCCAGCCGGTGCCGATCTCGAGCACCGTGCTGCCTTCGCGGACTCCGGCGTAGTCGAGGACGCTGTCGATCTTGCGGTGCTGGGCGGCGGTGAGGTCGTCGTCCGGGCCGAACAACGCCGACGAGTACATCATCGAGGGGTCCAGGAACGCGCCGAACAGATCGTTGGACAGGTCGTAATGGCGGTGGATGTTCGCCCGCGCACCCTCGATGGTGTTCTCCTCGTCCGCGGGGTGGCCGCGGTCGACGAAGCGGCGGAACCGTTGCAGCAGTGGCGGGATGAGCGTCGCCATCCGCTCCGCGAACGGGGTCAGCACTTCGGCGAGCGCGTCGCTCGTCCAGTCGCCGACCATGTAGGCCTCGCCGAAGCCGATCTTCGCGTCCACGCCGAGGCGGTGGAAGAAGGCGGCGGGGCGGTTGAGCCGCATCTCGGGCGCGTCCGGGCCGCCCGCGCCCAGGTGTGAGCCGTCGGGCATGCGCACGCGGACGTTCAGCGGGCGCACCGCCTGCCGGAACAACTGCTCGGCGATCCGCGCCCGGAACGGGGAATGCGGCGGGGTGGCCAGCCCCGGCCACAGGGTTTCGTCAGGGCTGGGCAGGCCGGACGAACCTGCCGCCCGGTCGACGCTCGATGTGGACATGAGTACTCCCTCCTGCCCGGTCAGACCGGGATCCGCAGCCGCTCAGAGCTCGGCCTGCCCCAGGCCCCGCTCAGCGTTTCGTCTGTTCCCCCGGCTTCGATCAGCTCGAGTGTGAAAGCCCGTACGAGACGGTTCCAGACGCGAGACCTTCGTAGCATCGCGTGCCCTTCGCCGCCTATTTCAAACCGCGCCGACCGCGATGTCACCTTTTCGGCACGTTCGGCGAAAGCGTGTGACGCCACCGGATCGGTCATCCGGTCCTTGGTCCCGTGAGCGATGAGCACGGCGCGACCGCCGACGGCGCCGATGGGTTCACCCGGTGGTGTCCACGGTGCCAGCGCGCAGACGCCGATGACAGCCGGATCGTCGGCGACGCGCAGGGCGACCCGTCCTCCCATCGAATGGCCGACGAGTACCACCGGCGCTCCCGGATGGTCTTCGCGGATGCGTTCCAGTGCCCAGCGCGCGTCGGCGAGCGCGTCGGTGCCGTGGTCGTTCCAGCCGTAGACCCGGTTGCGCAGGAGCCGCACCTCGGCCCCGTGCTCCCGGCCCGCGCGGTGGACGTCCTTCGCCAGCGGCACCATCCGCTGGTACGCCAGCCGCCACGGCGCCACGCGGGCATGACTGTGCTCCGCTCCGCCGTGCAGTACCAGCACCACGGCTTTCACCTGGCCACGTACTCGCCAAGTCCGCACCGCGGGATCAGCCTCGCTCACCCTGGACCCTCCAGTCTCCGAAACCCCGGCCGCAGCGATCGGGTCAACCTCGATCATGACCCCATGTATTCCACTCCGGCCATTGGTCCACGCGATACATTCGTCGCTGATCCCCAGACGGAAGGGCGGATGTGGTGAGCACCACCGAACGTTATGCAGACGTCGCCGAACGGCTCGCGGAGGCCGAACGGGGTAACGCGGAGCAGATCCGGAAGTCGGCCGAGCTGATCCTGGAGGTCATCCGGGCCGACGCCCTGGTGTTCACCGCCGGCGCCGGTCATTCGCTGGCCGCGGTCGCCGAGACCTTCTACCGCGCGGGCGGGCTCGCCTGCGTGTACCCGGTCTACCACCCCGAACTGCTGCCGCTGCACGGCGCGCAGCACAGCACCAAGACCGAGCGCCGCTCCGGGCTGGCCGAAGAGGTGCTGGCCGAGCGCGCGCCGGGGCCCGACGACCTGCTGGTGGTGTTCTCGACCTCGGGGGTCAACCCGTACCCGGTCGAACTGGCCGCCGGGGCGCGGAAGCGCGGGGCGTCGGTCATCGCGGTGAGTTCGGCCGCTTCCGTGGCCGCCGCGCCCAAGCGCGCGGCGACGACGCTGATCGACGAGGCGAGCATCGTGCTCGACTCCCACGTCCGTCCCGGAGACTCGAGCTACCCGCCGGACGCGCCGCGGACCGCGCCACTGTCCACAGTGATCAACGCGTTCCTGTGGAACCTCGTGCTCGCGGAGGTACTGGACCTCGGCGCGGCACAGGGCGTCGACATCCCGCTGTGGCGCAGTTCCAACGTGGACGGTGGCGACGAGGCCAACGCCGCGCTGCTGGCCAAGTACGGCGCACGGGTCCCCGCCCTCCGCTAGCCACCTGGCCTCGTGAGTGGTGAGGACGGTTAGAACCGTCCTTACCGCTCACGAGGCCGCAGGTCACGCGGCCGCGGGCTCCTCCGAGAACTGCGTCAGGTACAGCGCCGCGTAGCGCCCTTCCCGCGCGAGGAGCTCCTCGTGCGTCCCTCGCTCGACGATCTCCCCGTGCTCGATCACCAGGATCTGGTCCGCCGCCCGGACCGTCGACAACCGGTGCGCGATGACCAGCGCGGTACGCCCGTCCAGCGCGTCGGTCAGCGCCTCACCCACGGCCGCCTCGGACTGCGAGTCCAGATGCGCGGTCGCCTCGTCGAGGACGACGACCCTCGGCTGCGCCAGCAGGAGCCGGGCGATGGTCAGCCGCTGCCGTTCCCCGCCGGAGAGCCGGTAGCCCCGCTCCCCCACCACGGTCTCCAGCCCGTCCGGCAGCTCCCGGATCAGCTCGGCCAGCCGGGCGCGGTCCAGCGCCGACCAGATCTCGGCGTCGGTGACCCCGGGCCGCGCGTACTCGAGGTTCGCCCGGATCGTGTCGTGGAAGAGGTGTCCGTCCTGGGTCACCACGCCGACGGTTTCCCGCAGCGAGGCGAATTCCAGCTCACGAACGTCCACATCGGACAACCGGACCGACCCGGCGTCGACGTCGTAGAGACGCGGAAGCAGTGAGGCGATCGTCGACTTGCCCGCGCCCGACGATCCGACCAGCGCCACCATCTGTCCGGGTTCGGCGCGGAAGCTGATGCCGTGCAACACCTCCTCACCACCCCGGTGATCCAAAGTGGACACATCCTCCAGTGACGCCAGCGAATACCGTTCCGCCGCGGGGTAACCGAACCGGACATCGGAGAACTCCACCGAAACCGGGCCTTCGGGTACGCGGCGCGGGTCCGGCTTCTCTTCGATCATCGGCTTGAGGTCGAGCACCTCGAAGACCCGCTCGAACGACACGAGCGCGGTCATCACGTCCACCCGGACGTTCGCCAGCGCGGTCAGCGGCGAGTACAGCCTGGTCAGCAGCAACGCCAGCGCCACGACGGTGCCCGGCGCGAGCGCCCCGGTCAGCGCGAGGTATCCGCCCAGCCCGTAGACCAGAGCCTGCGCGAGCGCGGAGACGGTGGTCAGGCTGGTGAGGAACCAGCGCGTCAGCATCGCCGTCCGCACCCCGATGTCGCGCACCCTCCCAGCCCGCGCGCCGAACTCGCCCGCCTCGCGCTCCGGGTCGCCGAACAGCTTCACCAGCGTCGCGCCCGGCGCGGAGAACCGTTCGGTCATCTGCGTGGTCATCGACGCGTTGAGCTGGCCCGCCTCCCGCTGCAACCCGGCCATCCGCCGTCCGAGCCGCCGCGTCGGCAGGACGAACACCGGCAGCAGGACCAGCGCCAGCAGGGTGACCTGCCAGGACAGTGTCACCATCACCACCAGCGACAGCACGAGCTGGATCACGTTGGTGACCAGACCGGACAGTGTCGCGGTGAACGTGCGCTGCGCGCCGATGACGTCGTTGTTGAGCCTGCTCACCAGCGCGCCGGTGCGGGTGCGCGTGAAGAACGCGACCGGCATCCGCTGCACGTGGCGGTACACCGCGAGCCGCAGGTCGAGGATGATCCCCTCACCGATCCTCGACGACTGCGCCCGTTCGGCCAGCCCGAGTCCGGCGTCGATCAACGCCAGCGCCGCGATCACCACGGCGAGCCACACCACCAGCGAGACGTCGTGCCCGCCGACGATCGCGTCGACCACTTTCCCGGCCAGCACCGGCGTGCTCACCGCCAGCACCGCCGAGACGACGGTGAGCACCAGGAATATCAGCAACCTTCGCCAGTGCGGCCTGGCGAACCGTGCGACGCGGCGGAGCGTGCCCTTGTGCAGCCCCTTCGGAACGTCGGCCGACTTCATCGCCGAGTTCATCAGCGTCCACGAGTTGTCCATGAGAACCCTCTCTTCGCCCCCAAAACCTCGATATTAGTCGAGAGTTTTCCCGGATATAAGCATGACCAACACCGGAGCACACCGGATGCTTCCCGGTTTCCGCGTCCTCTTTCCGGCGGATGTCGCCACGTCGGTAGCCTGAACCGGTGACCAAGGACCCAGACCGGCGGCGACTGACCATCGACCTGGTCTTCTACACGGGCTGCCTGATCTTCGCCATCGCGAACACCGCCATCGCGGAATTCTACGGCTATCGCGTGTGGGCGAACTTCGCCGTAGCGGGTTACGGCCTCGCCGTGGTCCACACCGGCTGGCTGACGGTCGCCGCCCGGCGCGGCAAACGCCTGCCCGGCGCGCTCGGTTCGCGGTGGATCGGTATCGGCGCCATCGGCCTGTTCGCGATGATCCTTCCGTTGGGAATGCTCGTCATTCGCCGTCTGACCGGAGTGGACTGGCTCGTCACGCCGAACTCGTGGGCCGCGCAGCCCGAGGTCTGGGTGATCGAACGGTCGGCGAAACTCCTTCTGGAGAACGGAACGCCGTACGTCGACGTCACCGCGCTCGGTCGCGCGGCGGAAGTAAACGATTACACGCCATACGGCCCGGTGATGACGGTCTTCGGCCTGCCGCGCGCTCTGGCCGACACACTTTTCCCCGCCGGGGCCACATCGGCGCAGCCCGGCGGCGGGCCGATCGCCCACGCCCTCACCGACGCGCGCTGGATGTTCGCGCTGGCGGCCGTCGCGTGCGTACTGCTCACGCTGCGGTTGCTGAAGTGGCCGAAAATCCCGGTCAGCGCGGCACAACTCGCCGTGGCCTGCCCGCTGACCGCGCTGACCTGGGCGGTCGCCGGCCCGGATCTGGCCATCGCCGGTCTGCTGGTGCTGTCCTTCGCGCTGGCCACGACCGGCCGCGCGGTCCTGTCGGGTCTGGTGCTGGCGCTGGTGGTCAGCGCGAAACTCATCGTCGCGCCCGCGGTGGTGGTGCTGGGTGTCCTGTTGATCACGCGGCGTGGTCCTCGCGCCCTGAGCGGATTCGCCGCGGCGCTCGTGGTGACGACCCTCGTCCTGCACATCCCCGTCTACCTGGTGGACCCCAAGGCGTTCGTCGAGCACGTCTTCCGGTTCCCCCTGGGAATGGGCGTGATCAAGTCACCGGCGGCGAGCCCGTTGCCCGGCCACCTCATCGCCTCGCTCGGCCCAGTCGGCACGGCGATTTCCTTCGCCCTGCTCGGGATCGCTGCCGTCGCGATCCTGATCTGGCTGGTGCGCCGACCTCCCGAGACCGGTTCGGACGCGCTCATGCGCATGGCTGTCGGGCTCTGCGCGTTGATCCTGCTCACTCCGGCGACGAGGTACGGGTACCTGGTGTATCCGCTGGTTCTGCTGGGGGCCAGGCTGGCCTTCCAGGCCGCCGAGACCCGTGAAACAGCGGTCCCTCGAAAGGGAACTGCGCCCCCCGCGCAGCAGTCCGCTACTTCCTCGTGACTACTTCTTCTTGACCCTGGTGGCACCGCCACGGCCTCGCAACTGGACACCGGACTCCGAGAGGACCCGGTGCACGAACCCGTACGAGCGACCCGTGGACTCCGCGAGGGCGCGGATGCTCGAGCCCTTCTCGTATTTCTTCTTCAGGTCAGCGGCCAGCTTGTCACGCGTGTTGCCGGTGATCCGCGCGCCTTTCTTGAGATCAGCCACGTCGATCGCCTTCCCGCCGAGAGTGTTCTGGGCCACATAACGGCCCCTGTCGCCGCAATGATCGAACACTGAGCGCCGGAATGCCAGACGACGAGCGCAAAACTGCTGAAACCGCGATCACATTGGGCCATTTCAGTGGCCGGATGGCATCGATCAAGCACCCGAACGGACGCAGTTCTCACGCAAGCTGGACAAGTTCCAGATAATCCGCCGACCAATGGTCCTCGGTTCCGTCCGGCAGCAGGATCACGCGTTCCGGCTCCAGAGCCTCGACCGCGCCCGGGTCGTGCGTCACCAGGACGACGGCTCCGGCGAAGCTGCGCAAGGCGTCCAGGACCTGGGCACGGCTGGCCGGGTCCAGGTTGTTTGTCGGCTCGTCGAGCAGCAAAACGTTGGCAGCGCTGGACACCAGACCGGCGAGCGCGAGCCGCGTCTTCTCACCGCCGGAGAGCGTGCCGGCGGGCTGATCGAGCTGCTCTCCGGTGAACAGGAAGGACCCGAGAAGGTTCCGCAGCTCTTGCGCTCCGGTGTCCGGCGCGAGGTGACGGATATTTTCCCACACGGACGCATCGTGGTCGAGCGTTTCGTGTTCCTGTGCGTAATAGCCCAAACGCAATCCGTGACCTGGAATGGTCTCACCGGTATCCGGAGTTTCCATTCCGCCGAGCAGCCGGAGCAAAGTCGTCTTTCCGGCACCGTTCAATCCGAGCACGACGACCTTCGAACCACGGTCGATGGCGAGGTCGACTCCGGTGAAGATCTCGAGCGAACCGTAGGACTTCGAGAGCCCCTCCGCGGTGAGCGGGGTCCGGCCGCACGGGGCGGGCTCGGGGAACTTGATCCGGGCGACCTTGTCGGCCTGACGGGTCTCGTCGAGCGCGGAGAGCATCTGCTCGGCACGGCGGGCCATGTTCTTGGCGGCCACGGCCTTCGTAGCCTTGGCCCCCAGTTTGGCGGCCTGCTGCTGCAGCGCGGACGCCTTCTTCTCGGCGTTCGCACGCTCGCGGCGGCGGCGCTTCTCGTCGGTGGCGCGCGCGTCGAGGTAGCGCTGCCAGCCCATGTTGTAGAGGTCGAACTCGCCGCGGGTCGCGTCGAGGAACCACACCTTGTTGACCACGTCCGCGAGCAGTTCGACGTCGTGGCTGATGACCACGAGACCGCCGTCGTGCTGCTTCAGGAAGCCGCGAAGCCAGTTGATGGAGTCCGCGTCGAGGTGGTTGGTGGGCTCGTCGAGCAGCAGGATCGTCTCGGATTTACCGCCCGCACCGGCTTCGGCCGCGGCGAACAGGATCCGGGCGAGCTCCACGCGGCGGCGCTGACCACCCGAGAGCGTCTGCAGCGTCTGCGCGAGCACCCTGTCGGCGAGGCCGAGGTTGGAACAGATCCGCGCGGCCTCGCTCTCGGCGGCGTAACCACCGAGGGAGGCGAAGCGCTCCTCGAGGCGACTGTAGCGATTGACCGCCTTGTCGCGTTCCTTGTCGTCCACCAGCTCCGACATCGCGTTCTGCGCTTTTTCCATGTTGCGCAGCAACGAGTCGAGGCCACGCGCGGAGAGCACGCGGTCCTTCGCGGTGACGGACAGGTCACCCTCGCGCGGGTCCTGCGGGAGGTAGCCGAGCTCGCCGCTGCGGCGGACCTCACCGGCGTACGGCTCGCCCTCCCCCGCCAGCACCTTGAGCGAGGTGGTCTTGCCGGCGCCGTTGCGGCCGACCAGGCCGATGCGGTCGCCCTGCTGGATGCGGACGTTGGTGTCGTCGAGCAGAATGCGCGAGCCGGCGCGCAGCTGCAGGCCAGAGGCCGTGATCACGGGAACTCCCGGTACAAGGGGTGGATGAGTGGACAGCTTCGACTCGCCGGCCGACGGGCCGGCGAGGAGCTACTCCAAGAGGATGTCCACGAAAGTCAGTGTACGGGCCGGTGTCGAGCGGTTTTATCCGACCGTGCCCGACGTCACGGCCCGGACAGGGTGATTGCGACCGCGACCGCCCGTTCCGCCGCGTCTTCGAGCACCGTCCGGCGTGGTTCGGCGATGTCGAGGACACGCGGTTCGGCACGCTGGAACAACGGCGCCAGCCGCCTGTCCTCGCGCAGTGATTCCAACGCCCGGCGATCGCCGCCGAGTACCACAGCGTCCACTTCGGACAGTTGTGGGACGAGCACCTCGAAGGCGTCTTCCGCGGCGGAACGAAGCGCGACGCGCGCCTGTCCTTCCCTGCGCCGCGCGAACCGCTGCTGTGACCAGCCACCCGCCGCGGACCGGCCTTGGACGAGATGGCGGTCCGTTCTGGACTGGACGATCACTCCCCCGCGCGCGATCCCGACGCTGTGCCCGCCGCGGCGCACCAGCAGGAGCGCGATCCTCCGCGAGATCAGCGCGTGTTCGATGAGCGGGGCGACGGCCAGGCCCGCCGTTGTCCCTTCTGCCTTCAGCGGTCCGAAAGGTACGGTCGCGACGGCGACGACGCCGTTGTCCGCGATGACCGTCACGGTCTCCGCCGTGAGTTCTGTCGAGCGGACGCCCTCGTTTCGGACGGCGAAACGGGCGTACCAGCCTTCGAGGCGGTCCGGGGCGATTTCGACCGCCCGTCCTCCGCCCGCCACCTGCCGCTCCCTCGCCATGGGTCCAAAGTACGGGGCTCGGCCGGATCAGCAACCCCGCACTCGCGTGCTCAGGCCCGGAACTCGCGTGTTTGAAGGCGGAACTCACGAGTGCGGCCTCCAAGCACGCGAGTTCCGCCTTCAAACAGCTAGAGGACTAGACCGGCTTCACCGGCCCCCGACCGACCGACTTCCCGACACCCGCCGGCCGCTCAGCCATCCCGGGCTGAACGTAACCGTTGATGTGCAAGGAGACCGAGCGGATCGACCCGGTGTCGCCACCGGCGACGTCGACCACGGTGAACTTCCAGGTGCCGTCGGCCATCGTGCCGGTGGTCAGGCCTCCGAGCGGCTGCGCCGGCTTGTAGGTGCCGGTGAACGGGGCGTTCGCCGAGGTCACCGATCTGAACGCGGTCGCCGCGTCGTCGGTGAAAACGACCTGGCACAGGTTGTTGCCCGAGCCGCCGCTGCGCTGGAACATGGTCGCCTTCGCGCCCGAGGGCGACGTCAGCGTGCCGACCAGGTCACCTACGTACGAGTGGTTGATGCCGACGGTCGTCGAGGTCTCGTCGGTGTTGCAGGTCGCCCCGTCCACCGAGAACGTCAGCTTCGACGCGCGCCCGACCCCGCTCACCGTGATCGGCACGGTCGCGCCGATCGGGTTGCTGTCCGGGATCGCCACGGCGTCACCGGTGTAGGCGAAGTTCCGCGTCACCGGCGACGGGGTGCCGACCGGCAGCGAGAACGTGGCCGTGGTCGGCGAGTACGAACCCGCGAAGGTCACGCGGGCGTTCAGCACCACCGGAACACCGAGTTCCTGCGTGGCGGGGACGGTGATGGTGAAGTCGTTCACGCCGGTCTGCCCGGGGCTGATCGCGCCGTACGACTTCGACCGCGGCGCCACCGTGACACCGGGGGTCGGGCTGGTGAGCACGACGCTGGTCGACGTCGCCGTGCCGTCGCCCCGGTTGGTCACCGGCAGCGTCACCTTGGCGGTGTCACCCGGGTCGAGCACGGAACCGCCGTCGGCCGGGGTGACCGTCGGCTGGCCCGCTATCGCCAGCGGCTGGGGACTGGCACCGGTGTGGGCGAGCACCTTGTCGGCGAGGATGACGCCGGCGCCGCTGGTGTTGTCGCGGCCAGGGGTCAGGATGTCGACGGCGGTGTTGATCAGCGCCTGGCGCACCTCGTCCGGGGGCAGCCCCGGATTGCCCGAGAGCACCAGACCCGCGATCGCGGCGGCGTGCGGCGCGGCGGCCGACGTGCCGTAGAACGTGGTGAAGCCGGTGACGCTGGTGGAGACGCCGTCGGCCGCGGTGATGTCCGGTTTGGCGCGGACCTCACCTCCGGTCCCGGACACGTTGCCAGGGGTGATCGGCGTGCCGTCGGCCTGGTAGAACACTCGCCGCGGACCGTCCGAAGTGAACCGTTCGACCTTGGTGGCCGCACCGAATTCGCCCGGGAACGGGCCCGCCGGGTTGGCCGGGTCACCCGGTTCGAGGTCCCTGGGGAACGCCTTGGCCGCCGGAGCCGCCGCGACGCTGAACGCGTCCCGCGCGGCCGAGTGGCCGACGGTCACGCCTGGGGTGGTGTAGGCCTTGAGGCCGTCGGCCGAGTCGGAGAAACGGCCGCGCAGCGCGGACAGCGACAGGTAGCGGCCCTCGCCGGAGAACTTGACGATCGCCAGCCGGAGTCCGGTGCCGCCGAACGCGGGCGTGTTCACCCGCTCGTAGGGGTCCTGGGTGCCGGTCTGGTTGTCCTGGCTGACGGCCACGATGTTGCCCGCCACGTCAAGCAGGTACAGGTCGTAGTCGTTGTTCGAGGCGCCCAGGGGATCCGACCAGAACAGCGTGACCGGTACACCCGCCGAGGACGCGTTCGAGATCGGTTCGAAGATCTGGTTGCCCGCGGCACCGGCGAAGTTGTGCGCGGTACCGGCGTACTTGCCGACGCTCTTGCCGGAGTCGACGAAGTCGCCTTCCCAGTGGCCTGAAGTACCGTTGGCGACGTTGCCCTCGTTGCCCGCCGAGGAGAAGTACAGCGCGCCATTGGCGGTCACGTCGTTCACGGCCTGGGCGATGATCCAGTCCTGGAACGGTGATTCCTTGAAGTACAGGACGTCGTCGACAATGACGTCGCAGTGTGCGTCGAACCGCAGTTTGCGGATGTTGTCGGCGAAGCCGGCATCGGAGTTGAACGCGCTGGCGAATCCGAGCGAGGCGTTCGGCGCGAGATCGTGGATGATCTCGAGCATCGCGGTGCCCTCGTCCCCGCTACCCTCCTGACCGGGGATGACGTCGACGCCCGTCGGGAGTTCGCCGCGTGCCTGCGAGGCCGCGAGCGAGTCGACGCCGTCGGACAGCGCGCAGATCTTGGTGCCGACGCCGGTGACGCCGAACTGCCGGCGCGCGATGTCGGCGTTGTGCACGCGGTCGCCTTCGCTGGTGATCGGCCCGGCGGCGATGCCCGTATGTCCCTTCGCCTCGACGGCCTTCTTCAGCTCGTCCTCGATCCGCGCGGCTTTCTCTTCCTTGCTTTCCCGCTTGCCCGCGGTGGCGGGTTCGGCCAACTGGCGGGCGGTGAACGCCTCGTTGGCGGTTTCGACCCTCTTGACATCCTCGCGCCCGGCGATCGCCGGGACCGCGTTCAGCGGGACCTCGGCGCGGACGCTGCCGTAGCGGGCCGAGACCGCGCGAATCCCCGCACCGGATTCACGCAGGGTCTTCAGGAGTTCGTCCGAGACCTGGCCCCGGATGTCCACGAGCACGGTACCGGCCGCGGAGACGTTCGCGCCGGAGGCCAGTGCGGGGACCGCCGAGGCCGGCATGCGCTGTGCGCGCAGTTTCTGTTCGACGAGCAGCCGGCTGTCCACTTTGGACTCGTCGGCGCTCAGGCCCTTCTTGATGTCCTGCAGGGCCTCGATCTGCCGGATGGTGTTCTCGGAGAACACGTCCGGCGACTGGTCGGTTTCCGCCGCCGCGAGGGACGGAGTGACCAGGCCGAGCGCGGTGACGAGTGCCGCCATGCCTGCGGTCAGTATCGTCCTTTTTCCCCTACCCGAACGGGTTGGACGCACGTGCGCCTCCGATTCCTAGGCGCGTGCCCCGACTCACGCCGATCGACGCCGGCAATCACCGGTTGAATCCAGCTAAGTACCGGGCGCGCACCGGCGGCAGGCGCCGTTCGAGTGACGTCGGAATGGGATTTTCCGAATTCGGCGGCAGGTCGTGGGCCGTTCAGGGTAATCGCGCGGCCACTCACGAGGCCTACAGGACGAACGAGTCCGACCAAGGTTGCGAAGCACGACCGGACAAGCCGTCCAAAAGGGTGACCGCCTGCTTGTCCGTCAGCGACGCCACGAAGTCGACGACCGCCCGCCCTCGCGCCAGACCGCGCACGGCGTCGGCACCGGTCACCGGTTCCCCGGTCGCTCCGATGAGCAGTTCCGGCGAAGTCCGCGCGAGTTCGCTGAACTCCGCCCGCGCCAGCTCGACCAGATCGTGCAGCCGCCGCGGGAGCCGGTAGAACTCGTCGCGGTCGAGCAGCCACGCGTCGAGCGCGTCGACCAGCGTGGTCACCAGGCTCGCCTGCCCGCGTTGGTGCAGCGCGAGTTCCGGGCGGAGCAGTACGAACCGCCGGTGCACGAATTTCAGCACCTGCACCTCGTGCCACTGCGCGGGCCGCAGCGTGAGATGCCCTGTCCGGGTCGAGGGCGAAGCCACCACCTGGACGCCGTCGACGAGCCGCGCGGTCCACTTCGCGGAAAAGGCCGCGGTGGCCTGTTCGGCCTCGATGGAACCGTCGAAACCGGTGGCGAGCAGGCCGTCGACGAGTTCGGCGCGCACACGGGCGACGGCGCTGGTGAAAGCGTCGTCGTCGACGATCCAGCCATCCTTGGCGTGCATCCGGCGGCGCAGCCGTTCCAGTGAACGGCCGGGCAGCCGCCGTTCGGCGGTCAAGGTCGCGTCGTCCAGCCCGGCCAGTTCCACCGCGTGGTCGACCCAGCCGGTGAACTCGGCGGCGACCGGCGCGTGCTGCAGGACGCCGATCCGGTGGAAGTCCTGGAGATCGTGGATGGCGTAGGCGATGTCGTCGGCGGTGTCCATCACGGACGCTTCGACGGTCTGCTGCCAGGGTTCGATCCGGCCTGCGAACGGGGCCCGCGCCTGGGTGAAGTCGTCGAGTTCGGTGCTGTAGGCGGAGAACTTGCTCGCGCCGGTTCCAGGGGCGTCGGCGGGTTCGGCCGCGCCGCGCGGCTGGACGTCCATCGACGTCGGATGCGGATCGGGCACGTGCAACCGCGCCCACGGGTACTTCAGCACCGCGGCGCGCACCGCCGTGGTGAGGTCGAGCCCGGACGCGGACGGGCCGCGCACGTCGGTGGTGGTGATGATCCGGAACGACTGCGCGTTGCCCTCGAAGCCGTCGGCGAGGCCGAACCGGTGCCGGGCGATCCGGTCCAGGGTCTGCTCCCCCAGATGCCCGAACGGCGGATGCCCCAGATCGTGCGCGAGCGAAGCGGCTTCGGCGACGTCCGGGTCGCAGCCGCCCAGTTTCGCGGCGAGTTCGGCGGAATCGCTGGTCGCGTTGATCCGCTCGGCGATGGCGCGCGCGACCTGCGCGACCTTGAGGCTGTGCGTGAGCCGGTTGTGCAGCAGCCCGGAACCGCCGGCGCTGACCACCTGCGTCACGCCACCGAGCCTGGCGAAGAACGGCGACGCGGCGATCCGGTCCCGGTCGATCCGGAACGGGCTCGTGGCGAGGTCGGTGAACCCGGCGCTCTCGCTCTCCGGATCTCGCCGCCACGTCCTCGGGTCCCTCTGTTCCATGCGTCACACCGTATCCGTCGCGGCGGCACGATGAGTTGTCCAGGGTGTGTCTCAAGCCGAGGTCGGTTGGCCGGCGCGCTTTGAGACACTGCCCAGGTGGCGGACGTGGTGATCGCGGGCGGAGGCCCGGCCGGACGGGCGCTGGCGCGTGCCTGCGCCCGGCGCGGCCTGGCGACGGTCCTGATCGACCCGGCGCCGGGCAGACGCTGGCGGGCGACCTACGGACTGTGGGCCGACGAACTGCCCGCGCTGCCCGAAAGCGCCGTCGCGTGCGCGCCTTCGACCACGCTCGCCTTCGGGACCGGGCCGCACGTCCTCGATCGGCAGTACCTGGTGATGGACAACGCCGGCCTGCGCGAGTGGCTCGACGGCGGCTACGACGTCGTCGCCGGGACGGTGTCCGGCGTGGACCACGGCCGGCGGGGCTCGTCGGTGCGTCTCGAAGACGGACGGGTCCTCGCGACAGGTCTGTACGTCGACGCCACCGGCGCCCGGCCGCGTGGCGACCGGTACGAACAGACGGCGTTCGGCGTCGTCCTTCCCGCCGAGGACGCGCTGCGCCTGGTCGACAGTCCGGACACCGCCGTGTTCATGGACTGGCGGAAGACCGAGTCCGGATTCCTGTATGTACTGCCGCTCGGCGACGGCACCGTCCTGGTCGAGGAGACCTCGCTGGCCCGCAAACCCGGCCTGCCGCTGGACGTCCTGGCGGCACGGCTGCGCGCTCGGCTGCGGGCCGCCGGGCTGACGTCACACGGGCCCGAGGAGCGCGTGCGGATCGTGCTCGACCTGCCGGTGCCCCGGCGCGGCCGGACGGTGCCGTTCGGGGCCGCCGCCGCTCTGGTGCATCCGGCGACCGGGTACAGCGTCGCGACGTCGGTGCGGCTCGCGGAACCGGTCGCCGACGCGGTCGCCCAGGCTTGGGATCGAGGTCCCGCCGCCGCCTCGTCAGCCGCTCAGGGGGCGCTGTGGCCGTCCTCGGCGCGCACAGTGCACGCGTTGCGGCGGCACGGGCTGCGGGCGCTGTGCGGAATGCCGCCCGAACTGGTCCCGGTGTTCTTCGATCTGTTCTTCACCTTGCCCACCCGGCTCCAGCGCGCTTTCACCAGCGGTCGCGAAGATGTTCCGGAGACCGCTGAAGCAATGTCGGCGCTTTTCCGAATGTCGCCACGGCAAGTAAGAAAACACCTGATCGGGTGGCGTGCGTTACGCCGTTCTAGGTAACCCAGGTGCCTTCACGATGAACATCAGTTGACACGTGTTTTGTTTCGTGCCGCCACCGGCGAATATGCGTTTGTGACGTTGCAGATCGCTGTCCGCTTCGCTTACCAGCCGTTGTACAGCCTGCACACCGGTGGCGTCGTCGCGTTCGAAGCACTGGCACGGCCGGGCCGCGGCACCGCCCACGAACTGCTCGCCGACGCCCGGCGCAACGGCAGGCTGGCCGAGGTCGACGTCGGCCTGGCCGCCGAGGCCGTCCGGCAGCTGCGCGAACCGCAGGCCGCCCTCCCCCTGCACCTGAACCTGTCCGCGCGGACGGTGGCGGCGCCGCCGTCGCGGTTCGACCCGCTGACCGAGGCGCTCAGCCTGGCGGGCCGCCGGACCAGGGACGTCGTGCTGGAGATCGGGCCGCCGTTCACGCAGATCCCCGCCGACCTGCTGCTCACCGGTATGCGACGGCTCACCGAACTCGGGTTCCGGCTCGCGCTCGACGGCCTCGGACGCGGCGACCTCCCGCTCACGCTGCTCGCTTCGGCGCCTGTCGACCTGGTGAAACTGGACCGCAGCGTGCTGCGCGGCCTGCCGCACGACCCGGCCGCCGTCGCCGTGGTCGAGGCGGTGCTGCACTTCGCGGCGCGCACCGACAACCGCCTGGTCGCGACCGGACTCGAGACCACCGAGCAGCTGGAGTCCGCGCGACGGCTCGGCGTGCGGATCGCGCAGGGCAACCTGCTCGCCCCGCCGGACGGCGACCACGCGCCGCTGCCCGCTCCGGACGCTCCCGGGCCGTTCATCCCCGGCACCGCCCGCGCCCGCCGCGTCGGCGACTTCCTCCGGCCCGCGACCACGCTGCCGGAGGCGGCGACCTGTGACGACGTGCGCGAGGTGCTGGCCGCCGCCGACGGGCCGAGCGGCATCGTCGGCATCGACGACCGGCACCGTCCACAGTGGTCGATCGACCGGACGCGGTTCCTGGTCGCGGTCACCGGGTTGTACGGCCACGCCCTGCACGCCAAACGACCGGCGTCGCGGCTCGCCGACCGGCCGCACACGATCCACGCCGACGCGAGCGCGCTCGAGTTCCTCGAACTGGTCACCGACGCGGATTGGGGCCGGACCGGCGACGACGTCGTGGTGGTCGACGACCGCGGCCGGTGTGTCGGCGTGGTGCTGGTGAACGAGGTCGTCCGCGGGGTCGCGGAGGCGAAGGTCGAGGAGGCGGTCTCGCTGAGCCCGCTGACCCGCCTGCCCGGCAGCGACGCCGTCGCCAGGGACGTCGACCGCCGGATCAACGCGCGGGAGCCGTTCGTCGCGGCGTGGCTGGACGTCGACTCGTTCAAGACGGTCAACGACACCGCCGGGTTCGCCGCGGGCGACGATCTGATCCGCGCGCTCGGCCGGACGCTCACCGATCTGGAGGCCAGGCTGCGCCGGATGCGCGTCAGCCATGTCGGTGGGGACGACTTCCTGATCGCCTGCGACGTCGACGAGATCGGCACGGTCGCCGCCGCGCTGCTGGACACGCCGTGGTCGGCCGACGGGCTCCCGGTGACGGTTTCCCTGGCGACGCTGGTGTGCGGGCACGGCGCGATCCGGTCCTACAAGGACGCTTCCCGGCTCTTGGCACCGCTGAAGAAGCGGGCCAAGGAGGTCCCGGGGTCGAGCTGGGTGCTCGGGCGGCCGGGTTCGGAGCGCGTCGAGGTGCTGCGCGGGATCACCACCCGCAACCTGCCCTCCCAACGCGCCGCCGGCTTCTGATCCACCGCAATTCGTCACCTACTTGCCAGGGTGCTTTCCGGCGCCGGACCTCGATCCGGCGCAAGTAGGTGACTAATTGCGGGGGTTTTCAGAGGTCGTGGGCGGCGCGATAGGCCGAGAAACGTTCGTCGACCTCGCCGACGGTGAGCCCGAAGTCCGCGAGGTCGTATCGGTGCACGGGTTTCCTTTCCCCGGAACGACTTTCGGCGTGCACCACGGTCATCGCGTCCCGCGCGGCGTCACTCAGCGGGAGCCCGAAACGCCGGTAGACGCCCTCGACCGTGCCGATCGGGTCGGCGACGAAATCCTCGTACCGGACATCGCAGAACCGCGCCGGATCATGCCGCTTCCTCGCCTCCAGCGACCTTTCCGCACCCCGCGCCCAAAGGTCCAGCTGGCCGCGGCCGATCACGTCGCCGCGGAAGACGTCGGACCAGCCCGCCGAAGCCTGTTCGTTCAGGCTGCACACCGACGCGACGATCGTGCTCGGCGCGCGATGGGTCTGGACGATCAGCGCGTCCGGGTACACCTCCAGCAGCGCGTCGAGCGCGAAGATATGGCTCGGGTTCTTGAGCACCCAGCGACGTCCCGCGTCGGGCAGCCCGATGAGCTGCAGGTTGCGCCGGTGCCTGCGATAGGCGTCGGTCCAGCTCTGCCCGTCCAGCCAGCGCGAGTACGACGGCACGTGCGCGAGGCATTCGTAGGACACCGATTTCAGGGACTGCCGCAGGAGCTGCCAGCATTCCTCGACCTGGTCGGCGGACATGTGGTGCAGCCCCATGAACTCGGGGTGTTCGACGTGGTGCTTCTCGTAGCCCGCCTGGATCCCCTGGAAGACCGGGTTCTCCGCCCAGGTCTCGCGCGGCGGCCGCGGTTGCGGCACCTCGGTCAGCCAGACTTCCAGCCCCTGGTGTGCCGGATCCTCGGTGAGCAGCCGGTGCAGTGCCGTGGTCCCGGTGCGCGGCAGGCCGGTGACGAAGATGGGCCGCTCGACGGGAACCTCGGCGTACTCCGGATTCTGTTTCCACGAGGCCTCGCTCAACGACCTCGCCACCAGGGCGCCGCGTAGGAACGCGCGATGGATCTTGTTGCCGTACGGGGTCAAACCCGCCTCGCCGGCATACGAATCCAACAGCACGCGGAGACCTTCGAGATGGTCCTCGCCGCCGAAGTCGTCCAACCCGGTGAGCTTCGCCGCCGACGCGTGCAGATCCTCCACGGTGCCGACGTTTTCCCGCCCTGGAAGCATGTTCTCCCCTTCAGTGGTGGTATTCGCCGGCGTTGACGTCGAGACACTGACCGGTGACGCACCGGGCGAGCGACGAGGTCAGGAACACGACGGTGTCGGCGATCTCGTCCGGTTCCGGCAGGCGGCGCAGGTCGATCGTCTCCGCCGTCTCGGCGTACACCTGCTCCGGCGGAACTCCGCGTTCCTTGGCCAGATGAGCGAAATACCACTTCAGCGAGTCCGCCCAGATGTAGCCGGGCGCGACGGAATTGACCCGGATCCCGCGCGGCCCGAGTTCCGAGGCCAGGCTCTGCGCGAGTGCGAGCAGGCTCGCCTTCGCCATCTTGTACGCGCCGAACGTCCGCCGGGAATGCCGCAGCACGGCCGAGTTGATCATCAACACCGCGCCGCCGCTCTCCGCGAGGGAAGGCGCGAACAGTCGCGTGAGCCGGAGCGCGGCGAGCACGTTGGTCTCGAAGCCCGCCCGCACGTCGGCCAGGTCGACGTCGGCGAGGTCCATGATCGGCGGGATGGCGAAGGCGTTGTTCACCAGGGCGTCCACCCGGCCGAACGCCGTCAAGGCAGCCTCGGTGAGATTCACGGCCGAAGCGTCGTCGGTGATGTCGGTGAGCACGGTGACCGCGCGGCGGCCGAGCGCGTCGACCTCCTCGGCGACCTCGGCTAGCCGGGATTCGGTGCGGGCGGCGAGGACCACGTCGGCGCCCGCCGCGGCACAACGCGTGGCGATGGACCGGCCGAGTCCCGGTCCGACACCGGAGACCACGACCACTTTGTCCCGCAGGAGATCCGTCATCCCAGCATCCTCGCCGCGACAGCGGTCTGGCGGGCCGAGATCCGCTCCGCCCACTCCTGCGGCGTCACCCGTGCCTCGTCGTGGAACGGCAACCGGTCGGCGAGTTCGCCGAACTTCACCACCTCGACCTCGGGACCGTCGGCGGCGTCCAGCGCGCGGGAGAGCCGCTGCCAGCGGATCTGGACGTACCCGCGGTCGTGCCCCGTGCGTTCGAGCCAGTTGGCCAGGCCCGGGTCGCGTTCGCTGATCACGAAGCGGATCTTGCCGTCCGGGTCGACTCGCGCCTGGTCGGCGGTGAGGCTCGTCTGGTGGTTGATGTAGTCCAGCGAGAGGTACCAGACGCTGCCGAGCTGGATGCCCTGATAAGGCGCGTCGGACCGGGGCACCGTCACGATCATGACCTCTTCGTCGCCGAGTTCGTAGTGCCCGGCCGAGGAGTACTGCGTGGTCAGGCCGCCTGGCGTCGGGCGCGGTTCGGTCATCGTGTTCACCGGCAGGTTCAGGTAGAACCACTTCGGGAAGGCGAGGAAGGTACGCAGCCTGCTCAGCAGGATCTTGCCGGTGACGCCGTAGCGTTTGGCCAGCCCGTCGCGGGTGAGCGGCGCGGGTGCGCCGCCGGCGGTGTCGGCGCACTGGATCTGGATCGTGCCGCGGCGTTCGGTGGCCCAGTCGCTGTAGACCTCGCGCACCACGAGCATCGACGAGCCCGGGCCGAGGACGAAGTAGTTCGAGGCACGTTTTCCCGCCGAGAACTCATCGGCGCTGTCGGGGCCCGGGTCTGGCCTCGCCGGTCCGAAGCGGAGTTCGAACGAGCCGTCCTCGGCGATCTCGATCTCGCGGTCGTCGAACGCGGCGAGGCTGTCCGGCACCTCGACGGGCGAGTAGTCGCCGTTGAGGACCTGGAAACTGACGTCGGCCGTGCTCCCCCGCGTCCCGGTGACGACGTACTCGCGGTCCTCGCGGATGTTCGCGTTGAAGTACAGCGTGTCCGGGTTGTCCAGGCCCATCTTCGTGTACGGCCCGGTGGACTGGGTGAAGAACGGATGGTCCCGTTCGTAGGCCCACGCCATCTGCAGGGACGCGCGGATGCTTCCGGCGAGGTAGTCGTACCCCTCGACCAGATCCTGTTCGGTCCGGATGTGCGGCGCCTCCGCGATGACCTTCTCGGCTTCGACGATCGCGTCCGCGAACGGTTGAGTGAGCACCGGCGACTCCTCATACTGGTACAAATACGTACCGACCTGGTACGTTCTTCGCGACATCAGACTAGAACGTGTTCTAAGGATGGGTCAATGGCCCGACGCTCCCCGCCCACCGAGCGAGTCGTGCGGCTGCTCGACTTCTTCGCCGCGCACCCAGGCCGTCGCTTCGGCCTTTCGGAACTCGCCCGTGAATTGGACCTGGCGAAACCGACGTGTCTCGGCATCGTCACCGAACTGGCGGCAGGCGGCTACCTGGTCCGAGACCCTCGACCGGTCACCTATCGGCTGGGGCCGGCGATGGTCGCCGCCGGCCGCGTCGCGAGCGAGGGATTCGGCGCGAGCGAGGTCGCACGACGGCATCTGGAGGACCTCAGCGGGCGATATGGCGCCACGTGCACGGCGTCGGCCGTGGTCGGCGACCGGATCCTGATGCTGCAGAGCGCCGGGCCCGGCCGGGTCAAACTCGGCGAGACCTACCCGTTCGCGCCGCCGGTCGGCCTGATGTACGTGCTTTGGGATTCCGACGCGGCGTTCGACGCGTGGCTCGCCAAACCCCCGGCGGTACCGGTGCGGCTGGACGAGGCGCACCTGCGGCGCGTCGTCGCCGAATGCCGGGAGCACGGTTACCTGGTGGAGAGCCTGACTTCCGCGGGGAGACGGCTCTACGCGCTGATGGCGGGCGTCGGCGTGGAGGACCTGCCGCCGGAAGTGCGAGGCCTGGTGGGGGAACTCGTCTCGAGCCTCGGCGAGCGGGTCTACCTCGGCGCCGATCTGGAGCCGCGCCGCAAGCACGCGGTGAGCCTGCTCGCCGCGCCGACGTTCGACGCTTCGGGGCGACAGGAGCTGGTGCTCACGCTGTCGGTCGGCGCGCCGATCACCGGTGCCGAGATCGCGCGGCGGGGCGCGGCACTGGTCGCCACCGCCGACGCCGTCACCGCCGAGTCCGGCGGCCGCCACCCGCGCAATTAGTCACCTGGATACGGTCGTTGCAGTCAGGAGGACCACCGGTTCGCGGTGAGCTTCAGGCTCGGCACGTCGTCCATCGACATCATCGTCTCGTACAGCCGGTCGTACTGGGTCGAGGCGGTCAGCCACACGCCGTCCACCCGCCGATAGGTGTCCTCGTAGTACGCCGCGCCCTCGATCACGACCCGGTGCTCGGGCACGATCACCTTGTCCCGCATTAGCCACGTGCCCGTCGCGGTGTCGCCGTCGACGTCGATCTCCGGCTGCCCGGCGAAGTGCACCGTGGTGACGCCGGGCCCGACCGCGTTCCGGAAGAACCCGACGATCGCGTCACGTCCTTCGAAGTTCAGGGGTTCGCCGTAGGACGGCGTGCCGTACCGCGCGTGCGCGTCGACGGTCAGGGTCCCGGCCATCTCGTCCCACAACTTGAGGTCGAGACAGCGGAGGTAGCGGGCTTTGAGGCGTCGGATCTCTTCGAGCGCGACCAGGTCCATGCCGACAGCGTCCTCCTCCCCTTGACCAAGCACAAGAACTTGTTCTACTTTCCTGATCTCGAACCACGGAGGTCACGATGGCGTCCCCGGCATACGAGCTCACCCATCTCGAAGCACTCGAAGCCGAAGCCGTGCACATCTTCCGCGAGGTCGCGGCGACCTTCGAACGACCCGTGCTGCTGTTCTCCGGCGGCAAGGACTCGATGGTGATGCTCCACGTGGCGGCCAAGGCGTTCTGGCCGTCACCACCGCCGTTCCCGGTGATGCACGTCGACACCGGGCACAACTTCGACGAGGTCATCGAGTTCCGGGACCGTACGGTCGACACGTACGGGCTCCGGCTCGTCGTCACCAACGTCCAGGACGACATCGACGCCGGCCGGGTCGTCGAAGACCCGAAGGCGGGCCGCAACCGTCTCCAGACCGCCGCCCTGCTCCGGGGAATCCGCGAGCATTCCTTCGACGCGGTCTTCGGCGGCGCCCGGCGTGACGAGGAGAAAGCCCGCGCGAAGGAGCGGGTGTTCAGCTTCCGCGACGAGTTCGGCCAGTGGGATCCGCGCGATCAGCGCCCGGAACTCTGGGATCTCTACAACGGCAGGCACCGCAAGGGCGAGCACATCCGCGTCTTCCCGCTGTCGAACTGGACCGAACTCGACATCTGGCAATACATCGAGGCCGAGAACGTCGACCTGCCGTCGATCTACTACTCGCACCGGCGTCCGGTCGTCCAGCGGGACGGGATGCTGCTCGCGCACACACGGTTCCTCACCTTGAACGAAGGCGAAACTCCTTACGAGGCGACGGTTCGCTTCCGTACCGTCGGCGACGCGACCTGCACCGGCTGCGTCGAGTCGACGGCGACGTCACCGGGTGAAGTGGTCGCCGAAGTCGCGGTCAGCCGGCTCACCGAACGCGGCGCCACCCGCGCCGACGACCGGATCTCCGAGGCGGGCATGGAAGACCGGAAGAAGGAAGGCTACTTCTGATGGGCGCTTCATTGGTCCGCCTCGCGACCGCGGGCAGCGTCGACGACGGGAAGTCGACCCTGATCGGCCGTCTGCTGTTCGATTCGAAGACGGTGTTCACCGACCAGCTCGAAGCCATCGAACGCACCAGCCGCGACCGAGGCGAGGCGTATCCGAATCTCGCGCTGCTGACCGACGGTCTGCGCGCCGAACGCGAACAAGGCATCACTATCGACGTCGCCCATCGGTATTTCGCCACGCCCCGGCGGAAGTTCATCATCGCCGACACGCCGGGGCACGTGCAGTACACCCGGAACATGGTCACCGGCGCGTCCACGGCGGACCTCGCGCTGATCCTGATCGACGCCCGCAAAGGCGTGCTCGAACAGTCACGCCGGCACGCGTTCTTGGCAAGCCTGCTGGGAATCCCGCATCTCGTGCTGTGTGTCAACAAGATGGACCTGGCCGGCTGGTCGCAGGACCGTTTCGAGGAGATCCGCGAAGACTTCCGCCGCTTCGCCATGAAACTCCAGGTGCACGACCTCACCTTCGTGCCGATGTCGGCGCTGCACGGCGACAACGTCGTACACCGGGGCACCAGTATGCCTTGGTACGAAGGAACTTCCCTGCTGCATCACCTCGAACAGGTGCATGTCGCCTCGGATCGCAATCTCATCGACGCGCGATTCCCCGTGCAGTACGTGATCCGCGAGCACAGCCGCGACTTCCGCGGCTACGCGGGCACCGTCGCGGGCGGAGTGTTCAAACCCGGTGACGAGGTCGCCGTGCTGCCGTCCGGCTTCACCACGACGGTGCGCGCGATCTGGGGGCCGGGCGGCACCACTGTCACCGAGGCCTTCGCCTCGCGGGCCGTCACGATCGAACTCGCCGACGACCTCGATCTCGGCCGCGGCGATCTGATCTGCCGTCCCGGCAACCGTCCGCACACCGGCCGGGACGTCGACGCGATGGTGTGCTGGTTCTCCGAACAAGGCACCCTGACGCCCGGCTCGACCTACATCGTGCGGCACACCACCAGAGAGACCAAAGCCGAGATCCGCGACCTGGACTACCGGCTCGACGTCACCACCCTGCACCGCGACGAGACGGCGAAGTCGTTGTCGCTCAACGAAATCGGCCGGATCCGGCTGCGCGCCCGGCAGCCGCTGCTGTTCGATTCCTACCGCCGCAATCGCTCCACCGGCGGTTTCCTCCTCGTCGACGAGCATTCCGGGGCGACGGTCGCGGCGGGCATGATCACCGGACCGAGCGTGACCGCGTCGAACGTCGTCTGGCACACCGCCGCGGTCACGAGGGCGGAACGCGCGACGCGCGGGCTCACCGTCTGGCTGACCGGGCTTTCCGCGTCCGGGAAGTCGAGTGTGGCGGTGGAGCTGGAGCGGCGGCTGGTGGCGTCCGGCCGGCCCGCGTACCTGCTGGACGGCGACAATCTCCGGCACGGGCTGAACGGGAACCTCGGCTTCAGCCCCGACGATCGCGCCGAGAACGTCCGTCGCGTCGCCGAGGTCGCGAAGCTGTTCGCCGACGCCGGTCTGGTGTCGGTGGTCTCCTTGATCAGTCCGTATCGGACCGACCGCGAACTCGCCCGCGCCGCGCACGAGGCGGCCGGGCTGCCGTTCCTCGAGATCTTCGTCGACACCCCGCTCGAGGTCTGCGAAGACCGCGACCCCAAGGGGATGTACGCGAAGGCGAGGGCGGGCGAGATCAGCGGGTTCACCGGGGTGGACGCGCCTTACGAGCAGCCGGAGAACCCGGATCTGGTGCTGCGCCCGGAAAACGGGGATCCCGCCGCGATGGCCGCGCTGATCCTCGCCACCCTGGAGTAGCTGAAGGACGCTTTCCCTGCATCACATGCGGGGAAAGCCTCCTTCAGCCGCCTACCGCGTTCAGCCAGCCGGTGTGACGAATCCGGTGTCGTAGGCCTTGATCACCGCTTGCGTCCGGTCCCTCGCGCCGAGTTTCGCGAGCACGTTCCCGACATGCGTCTTGACCGTCTGCACGCCGAGGTACAGCTCGCCCGCGATCTCCACGTTGGACAGTCCGCCCGCCATCAGCCGCAGCACCTCGCGTTCGCGTTCGGTGAGCCCGGCTCCGGCGAGCCCGTCCTGCGTGCCCCGGTTCGCCTGCTGCGCGGCCAGCCGCCGAATCGCGGCCGGGAACAGCAGCGACTCCCCCGCCGCCACCGTCCGGATCGCCGCGACGATCTCCTCGGGCCGGGCCCGCTTCAGCAGGAAGCCGCTGGCGCCGGCAAGCAGAGCATCGTAGACGTAGTCGTCGTTCTCGAAGGTGGTCACCACGATCACCTTCGGCGGATCGGCAAGAGTGGCCATCAGGTGGGTGGTCGCGCGGATCCCGTCGACCGAGGGCATCCGGACGTCCATCAGCACGACGTCGGGCCGGAACCGCGAGACCAGGCCCGGTACCTCCGCACCGTCTGCCGCTTCGCCCACGACCTCCAGGTCCGGCTCGGAGGCGACGATCGCCCGCAGTCCGGCCCGGATGAGCTGTTCGTCGTCGACCAGCAGCACTCCGATGCTCATCGCCGTTTCCCCCATGGCACCGCCACCTCGACCTTCCAGCATCCGTCCGCGCGGCCAGCGGTGATCGTGCCTCCCAGCACTTCCACCCGTTCCGTCATTCCCCGCAGCCCCCGGCCGCCCCCGTCCCGCGACGGCGCCGCGGTGCCGAGCGGGTTGGACACCCGCAACCGCAACAGCTCCGTTCCGGCGTCGACGAGGACCGTCACCGGCACCTTACCGGCGTGCCGCAAGGCGTTCGTCAAGCATTCCTGCAGGATCCGGTACGCCTCGCGGGAGACGACCGGCGGCACCGCGGACGGTTCTCCCCGTACCTCCGCCGTCACCTCGGCGCCCGCCAACCGCGTCGCCTCGACCAGCGCGGGCAGCTCCGCGAGTCCCGATTGCGGCGCCCGCGACGACGCCTCGTCCCGCAGCAGCCCGAGTACGTGGTCGAGATCGTCCAACGCGGCACGGGCCGAATCCTCGATCGCGGTGAGTGCCTGCTCGGTGAAGCCGGGATCGGACCTCAGTGTCCGGCGCGCGGCCCCCGCCTGGATGGTCACGACGCTCAGCGCGTGCCCGACCGAGTCGTGCAGTTCCCGCGCGAGCCGGTTGCGTTCGGCGAGTTGTTCGGTGCGCTTCTCCAGCTGGGCGATCCGTTCCGCGGCCGAGATCCCCAGCAGGCTCTTGGCGCAGCGGGTCAGCACCGCGCCCGCTCCCCACACGACGTAGGCCAGCGCGACGACGCCGAGCAGGAACGCCGCCGGGATCCACGCGCTCGCCCAGCCCTTCGGTACCTCGATCGGGTCCTCGATGGACAGTGCGATCCGGCCGGTGAACGGAGCCGCGATCGTGAAGCCGAACGCGACCGGGACGAACAGGCTCGCCAGGCTGACCACACAGCCGGTGCTCACGTGCAACAGGAACATCGCGGTCGACCGCAGCCGGACGGGCCAGCTCCCCGCGGGCCCGAACGTCACCCCGGGCACGGGATCGTCCAGCAGTTCCCGCACGGCCGCGCCCTCCAGCACCCGGACGGCGGGGATGAACGACGAGGCGATCAGCACCAGGACGACGGTGATCATCCCGATGACGACGCCGTGTCCCATCGTCACGACGAGGGGCAGCAACGACGGCACCACGATGGCGGCGAAGAGCACGTACGGCACGCTCAGGGCACCGCCGAGGATGAAGTACACCCAGCGGCGGTAGGTCGCCCGGTCCAGGAGCGGGCCGAAAAGTCGCATGCGCTCTTTCTAGCGTGCGCCGGCTTCGCGCGTATCCCTCATGAGTATCCCGGCGATCTCCCTCGCGAGCGTGACCCGATGCGCGTCCCCGTCGATGCCGGTATGCGCGACAGCGCCCTCGACGAGGAGGAAGAGCTGCTCCGCGAGCCTCTCCGGATCGTCCGCGCCCGGGGCATCCTCACGGATGAGTTCGGCGAACTTCGCCCGCACGGCCGCCTTGTGCCGCCGGATCACGTCGAGCCCGGGATGCCCGGCGGGCAGTTCTGCCGCCGCGTTGAGAAACGCGCAACCCCGGTCGCTCCCAAGCTTGGGGTGATCGACGTAGGCGTCGAAGACCATCAGCGCCCGGGGCGCTTCGGCTTCCGCCAGTCGCTCTTCGAGGTACGCCCACCAGACGTCGTGACGGCTTCGCAGGTACGCGACCGTGAGCTCCGTCTTCGACCCGAAGCACGCGTACAGCGTCTTCTTCGTGACGCCCGCGGCCTCGGCGATGGCCGCGACGCCCACGGCGTTCAGGCCCTCCCGGTAGAAGAGCTCGCTCGCGGCGCTCAGGACGCGCTCGCCGGCCGGTGTCAGCATGGCTCGACTATACCGATCGGTTGACCCGAGCGCGAAATGCAGGAACACTCCAGATGTATACCGCTCGGTATACATCTGGAGGAGTGCTGATGGTTTCTTCGTACAAACGCGAGCTGACCCTCACCGCGGCCGGGTTGTCGCTGATCGCGGTCTCCTACGGACTCGCGAGGTACGCGTACGGCCTCTTCGCGCCGACGCTCCGCGCCGAGTTCGACCTCGACGGCAGCACGCTCGGCGGCATCGCGGCGGGAAGTTACGTCGCGTACTGCCTCGCGGTCGTCGCCTCGACCGCCGTCACGACCCGCTGGGGCGCGCGGGCGGGCGCGCTCGCCGCCGGGACGACCGCCACCGCGGGAACCGCCCTGATCGCGGCCGCGCCGAACGCCGGCGTTCTCGCCCTCGGGATCGTCCTCGCCGGGGCGAGCACGGGCCTGGCCTCCCCTTCCCTCGCCGACGCGGTCTCACGCGTCGTCCGCGTGACCCGCCGCGACCGCGCCCAGTCCGTGGCGAACGCCGGGACCGGGCTCGGTGTGGTGATCTCGGGTCCGGTCTCCCTGCTCGCCATCGGCGACTGGCGAATGGCTTGGTGGGCCTTCGCCGCGGCCTCGGCGCTGGTGACCCTGTGGATCGCCCGTGTCGTGCCCCCGGTCAAGGAGGGCCGCGCGCGGGGGCTGCCGGTGCCGCTGTTCCCGCCCACCACCGGACGACTGCTGCCCGCCGCCGCGACGCTCGGCCTGGCCAGCGCGGCGATCTGGACCTTCGGCCGCGACATCGCCGTGAGCGTCGGCGGACTCGACGAGACCGCCTCGACGGTGGTGTGGATCGTCCTCGGCGCGGTCGGTCTGGCCGGCGCGTTCGCCGCCGAGCTGACCTCGCGGGCGGGACTGCGCCGGGCCTGGTCGGCGGGGATGGCCCTGTTCGGCGTCGCCACGGCGCTCTTCGCCCTCGCCACCCGTTCGCTCCCGGCACTCGTCATCGCCGCGGCGCTCTTCGGAGCCGTCTACATCGGACTGACCGGCGTACTGATCCTCTGGGGTACCAGGGCTTACCCGACGGCGCCCGCGTTCGGTGTCGGCGTCGCCTTCCTGATGCTGGCACTCGGACAGGCCGCGGGGGCACCGCTCATCGGTCTCCTCGGCGATCTCTTCGATCTTCGCGCCGGCTTCCTCGCGGCGGCGGCGATCGCCGTCCTCGGCGTCCTGTTCGCGCCCCGGGAGGCGACCACTACCTACAACTTCGGGGTCCGCTCCCTCTCAAGGGTGAGCACCGTCCCGCCGGAGCGGGAATCCCGCGCGGGCTGCGCGTGATGTCCTCTTCGCCATGAACCTGCTGCTCGGCCTGCTCACCCTGCCCGTCTACGCGCTCATGCTGTGGCCGCTCGTGGTCGCCGCCCGCCGCGTACTGGGTGTGCGGATCGGCCTGGTCCGCGCGTTGTGCGCCGCCGGTTTCGGCTGGCTGGTCGCGGGCGGCATCCTCAGCGCGTTCCCACGGGCGATGTACGCGGGCAGCGCCTTCGCCGGGCTGGTCATCCCGGTGGCGGGCGGTGCCTTCCTGGCGACGCTGATCTTCCTGTTCGTCGCGGAACTCGCGCTGCCTTCCGGTTCCGGGCTCGGGCTGATCGGCAGGATCCGGTCGATGCGCCGCCGCGCGGCCCGGACCCGGCGCTACTCGCAGATCACCCGGATCGCGATCAAGCACGGTCTCGGCCGGTACCTCACCGGCCGCCGCGAACCCGGACTCGCCGAGGTCCGGCACGCCAAACTGGCCCGCTCATTGCGGCGTGCGCTGGAGGAGGGCGGCGTGACGTTCGTGAAGCTCGGCCAGCTGCTCTCGACGCGGTCCGATCTGCTCCCGCCGGTGTTCGTCGACGAACTCGGCAAGCTCCAGGACCAGGTCGCCTTCGCAGACGCCGACGAGGTCGCGACGGTGCTGCGGGAGGAACTGGGCGGCGACCCGGAAGACATCTTCGCCGAATTCGACCCGGAACCGATCGCGGCCGCGTCGATCGCGCAGGTCTACCGGGCGAAGCTGCGCGGCGGGCAGGACGTGGTCGTCAAAGTGCAGCGGCCCGGCGTGCAGGCCTTGGTCGAGCGGGACCTCGACATCGTCCGCCGGGTGGCGGCCGCGCTGGACCAGCGCGCGGGCTGGGCACGCTCGCTCGGCGTCGTCGACCTCGCCGAAGGATTCGCCGACGCGCTGGTCGAGGAGCTCGATTTCCGCACCGAGGCCAAGAACATCGAAGCGGTGGCCGCGGCCTATCCCAGCACCGAGGTCGCGCTCCCGACCGTCTACAAGGAACTGTCCACCGAACGTGTCCTGGTGATGCGGCGACTCGACGGCAAATCGCTCGCCGCCGCCAAGGAACAGGTCCCGGTCGCGGAACGGGCGAAGCTCGCACGATCGATGCTGCGCTGCGTGCTCGGCCAGGTGATGGGCAGCGGTGTCTTCCACGCCGACCCGCATCCCGGCAACGTCCTGCTGCTCACCGACGGCAGGCTGGGCCTGCTCGACTTCGGCTCCGTCGGCCGGCTCGACTCGGGTTTGCGCGGCGGACTGCAGAACCTCATCCTCGCCCTCGACCGCGGCGACCCGGCCGCGTTGCGCGACGGCCTGCTGGAGATCGTCGACCGGCCGGACGAGATCGAGGAACGGCGGCTGGAGCGGGCACTGGGTTCCCTGGTGGCCAAGCATTTCAACCACGGACAGGCCCCGGATCTGGACATGTTCACCGACCTGTTCCGGGTGATCGCCGACTTCCGGCTCAGCGTGCCCCCGCCGATCGCCGCGGTGTTCCGCGCGCTGGCCACTTTGGAGGGGACGCTGGCCACGCTGGCGCCGGGATTCAACATCGTCGTCGAATCCCGCGCCTACGCCGCCGAGCAAGTAGGTGCCGGATTGCGACCGGAATCGCTGCGCTCCACGGCCACCAACGAACTGATGGCGCTCCTGCCGGTGCTGCGACGGCTGCCCCGCCGCGTCGACCGGATCGGCGACGCGCTGGAGCAGGGCAGGCTATCGGTCAACGTCCGGCTGTTCTCCGACGAACGCGACCGCGACGTGGTCACCGGACTGGTACACGAGATCCTGCTGGCGTTCGTCGGCGTGGCCACCGGCCTGATGGCCGTGCTGCTGCTGGGCAGCGCGACCGGCCCGGAGGTGCTGACCGGGGTCACGCTGCACCAGATGTTCGGCTACAACCTGCTGGTGGTCAGCGCGCTGGTGGGATTGCGACTGCTCTTCGTCGTTTTCCGGCGGAGCGGACAACGCTCACGATCGCCCCGATGACACCGAGGACGATGAGGCCGACGCCAACGAACATGAGGTTCCGCGAGGTTCGGAACCCGGTGTCGGACACGGGATCGCCGGGAAGACCTGCCTCGACGAACGCGGTGGTCTGCGGGAAGGGCTCGGCGCCGAGGACGCTCCCCAGTCCGACGACGACGCCGCTCACCTTCGCCAGGGGCACGGCGCCGTCGCCCGGCATGCCGACGTAAATCCGTGAGTCCCGCGAATTGTTCCGCTGATCGCCCGCGACGAACACCGCGTCCGGCGGCACCTGGACGCTGAACGGCCGGTACTCCTTGCGGCCGTACCCGTTGTCGTCCTCGGTGTACGGCTCTTTGACCGGCTTTCCGTTGACGGTGATCAGGTTGTCGTTCGTGCAGCAGACGACCTGATCACCACCGACACCGATCACCCGCTTGACGGCCCGGCCCTCACCGGGACCCGAGTCCGGGAACGCGGAAAGATCCATGAGGACGACCGCGCCGCGGGGGATGTCGGGCAAGGCCGCCCAGCGGTACAGCACGACCGTCCCCGGCTGGATAGTGGGCGCCATTCCACCGCCGGGGACGCTCACCATCCGATAGCTCATCAGGGTCCAGAACCCGTATCCCCCGGTGCCCACGCCGACGATCGCCACCAGGATCATCACGAGCAGGAGCGGGGAGAATCTTCGCTTCGGCCCGGGTCTGTCAGCGGGCGGAGCGGGAAAGTCCGTTTCGGTCACAGCGCACAGTAGCGCCAGTGGCCGACGATCTCCGGTGAACCATCAACCCCGGGGCGCGTACATGATGACCCCGACCCCGGCGAGACAGATCAAGGCGCCGATCACGTCGTAACGGTCCGGCCGGTAGCCGTCGGCGACCATCCCCCACGCCAGCGAACCCGCGACGAACACGCCGCCGTACGCGGCGAGAATGCGGCCGAAGTTCGCGTCGGACTGCAGTGTCGCGACGAAGCCGTAAAGGCCCAGCGCGACGACGCCCGCGCCGATCCAGAGGTAACCGCGGTGTTCCCGGACGCCTTGCCAGATCAGCCAGGCGCCGCCGATCTCCAGCAGGGCGGCGAGCGCGAAGAGCGCGATGGACCGGAAGATCATCCGAGCAGCTTATTCGGGTTCCGGTGTCTCAGGGTCGGTCCGTGAAGGCCTCCTTGAGGGACCCAGAGTCCCTCAAGGAGGCCTTCACGGACCACAAGAGCGAAGTGAGCCTCAGACGGTGAAGCCGAGCGCCCGCAATTGTTCGCGGCCGTCCTCGGTGATCTTCTCCGGGCCCCACGGCGGCATCCAGACCCAGTTGATCCGGAAGTCCTTGACCAGTCCCGTTCCCCCGCCGACGAGCGCGGCACCGGTCTGGTCCTCGATGACGTCGGTCAGCGGGCAGGCCGCGGACGTCAGGGTCATGTCGATGGTGGCCGTGTTGTCCGGCTCGACGTGGATGCCGTAGACCAGCCCGAGGTCGACGACGTTGATGCCTAGTTCCGGGTCGACGACGTCGCGCATCGCCTCTTCGACGTCCTCGACCTTCGCCACGTCGGCGGTGTCCGGGGCGGCGGCGGTTTCGGCGTCGAGGTCGGCGGCCGTGCGCCCCTCGCGGGTTTCGGTCTGCTGTTCGGTCATGCCGTCTCAACTCCGTTGGTCGTGCGGGCGACGGCGTCCTTGAACGCCATCCATCCGAGCAGGGCGCATTTCACGCGGGCCGGGTACTTGGCCACGCCGGCGAAGGCGATGCCGTCCTCCAGCACGTCCTCGTCCGGCTCGATCTGACCCTTGCCCTGCATCAGCTCGACGAAGGCGTCCATGGTGGTGAACGCCTCCTCCACTGTGTGCCCGACGACGAGATCCGTCAATACCGACGTGGACGCCTGGCTGATCGAGCAGCCCTGTCCCTCGTAGGAGACGTCGGCGACCTTCCCGTCGTCGACCTTCACCCGCAGCGTCACCTCGTCGCCGCAGGTCGGGTTGACCTGGAACGACTCGGCGTCGAACGGCTCGCGCAGGCCGCGGCCGTGCGGGTTCTTGTAGTGGTCCAGGATGATCTCCTGGTACATGCTCTCCAGGTTCACAGCGCAGAACCCCCCTGGGCCACCCCGAAGAACTTCTGCGCCTCGCGCACACCGTTCACCAGTGCGTCCACTTCGGACAGTGTGTTGTAGACGTAGAACGACGCGCGCACGGTCGCCGGCACCGAGCAGGCCCGGTGCAGCGGCCACGCGCAGTGGTGCCCGACCCGGACGGCGATGCCGAGGCTGTCCAGCACCTGGCCCGAGTCGTGCGGGTGGACGCCGTCGATGACGAACGACACCAGTCCGCCACGGTCGGCCATGTCGGTGGGGCCGATGATCCGCACGCCGGGGATCTCGCCGAGCCCGGCGAGCGCCGCCTCGGTGAGGACGTGCTCGTGCGCGGCGACCCGGTCCATGCCGATCGCCGACAGGTAGTCGGCGGCCGCGCCGAGGCCGACGGCCTGCGACGTCATCGGGGTACCCGCCTCGAACCGCTGCGGCGGCGCGGCGAACGTGGTCTGCTCCATGCGGACCAGCTCGATCATCGAGCCGCCGGTCAGGAACGGCGGCATCGCTTCGAGCAGCTCGCGGCGGCCGTAAAGGACACCGATGCCGTACGGGCCGACCATCTTGTGCCCGGCGAAAGCGGCGAAGTCGACGTCCAGCGCGTGGAGATCCACCGGGAAGTGCGGCACCGACTGGCAGGCGTCCAGCACGACCAGCGCGCCGACCTTGCGGGCCTTCTTCACCAGGAACTCGACCGGGTTGATCGTGCCGAGCACGTTGGACTGGTGCGTGAACGCGAGCACCTTGGTCCGCTCGGTGATCAGCTCGTCCACATTGGACAGGTCGAGCCGTCCGTCCGCGGTGACGGAGAACCACTTCAGCGTCGCGCCGGTGCGCTGGCAGAGCTGCTGCCACGGCACCAGGTTCGCGTGGTGCTCCATCTCGGTGATGACGATCTCGTCGCCGGGGCCGACCTTGAACCGCTCGGCCCCGGGACCGGCCGTGGCGGCGTTGCTCATCGCATAGGCGACGAGGTTGATGCCCTCGGTGGCGTTCTTGGTGAACACCAGCTCGTGCGGGGAGGCGCCGACGAACTCCGCGATCCGCACGCGGGCGGATTCGTAGGCGTCGGTCGCCTCCTCGGCGAGCTGGTGCGCGCCGCGGTGCACCGCGGCGTTCGAGGTCTCCAGGAACCGGCGCTCGGCTTCGAGCACCTGCACCGGTTTCTGGGACGTCGCACCGGAATCCAGATACACCAAGGGTTTCCCATCCCGCACGGTGCGGGTCAGGATCGGGAAGTCGGCCCTGATGGCCGCTACGTCCAGCGGTACAGAGTTAGCCGTGGTGGTGGTCATCGGGCCAACTCCTCTCGGTGTAGTCGTGAAGTTCAGTGATCAGACGGCGGCGGTCTCGGCGGAGCCGGTGTACTTGACGTACCCGTTCTCCTCCAGCTCGTCCGCGAGTTCACGGCCTCCGGACTCGACGATCTTGCCGCCGGCGAAGACGTGCACGAAGTCGGGCGTGATGTGCCGCAGGATCCGCGTGTAGTGCGTGATCAGCATGACGCCGGCGTCGTTGTTGGCCTTGAACTCGTTGACGCCCTCGGACACGACGCGCAGCGCGTCGACGTCGAGACCGGAGTCGGTCTCGTCGAGGATGGCGATCTTCGGCTTGAGCAGCGCCAGCTGCAGGATCTCGTGGCGCTTCTTCTCGCCGCCGGAGAAGCCCTCGTTCACCGAACGCTCGGCGAACTCGGACGAGATCTCCAGCTTGCCCATCTCCTCCTTGACCTCCTTGACCCAGTGGCGCAGCTTGGGGGCCTCGCCACGGACAGCGGTGGCCGCGGTGCGGAGGAAGTTGGACATGGACACACCCGGAACCTCGACCGGGTACTGCATGGCGAGGAACAGGCCCGCGCGGGCGCGCTCGTCGACACTCATCTCCAGCACGTCCTCACCGTCGAGCAGGACCTGCCCGGAGGTGACTTCGTACTTGGGGTGACCGGCGATGGCGTAGGACAGCGTGGACTTGCCCGAACCGTTGGGGCCCATGATCGCGTGGGTCTCGCCCGACTTGATGGTCAGGTTGACGCCCTTGAGGATCTCCTTGGGGCCCTCCTCGGTCGTGACCGAGGCGTGCAGATCCTTGATTTCCAGCGTAGGCATTTCTTTCCTAAAAGTCTGATGTGGACGGACGAGGGCTCAGGCGCCCACTGCTTCGAGTTCGGCTTCGATCGCGGCCTCGAGACGCTCGCGCACCTCGGGAACGCCGATCTTGACCAGGATCTCGTGGAAGAACCCGCGTACGACCAGGCGACGCGCGGCTTCTTCGCCGATTCCACGCGACTGGAGGTAGAACAACTGCTCGTCGTCGAACCTTCCCGTCGCGCTCGCGTGGCCGGCGCCTTCGATCTCGCCGGTCTCGATCTCCAGGTTCGGGATCGAGTCCGCCCGCGCGCCCGGCGTCAGCACCAGGTTGCGGTTGAGCTCGTAGGTGTCGGTGGCCTCGGCGGCCGCCCGGATCAGCACGTCGCCGACCCACACGGTGTGCGCGTCGTCGCCCTGCAGCGCGCCCTTGTACATCACGTTCGACTTGCAGTTCGGGACCGCGTGGTCGACGAAGAGCCGGTGCTCCTGGTGCTGGCCCGCGTCCGCGAAGTACAGGCCGAGCATCTCGACGTCGCCGCCCTTGTCGGCGAAGGTCGCCGTCGGCGAGACGCGGACCAGGTCACCGCCCAGGGTGATGACGATGTGCTTGAGGCTGGCGTCGCGGCCGAGCTTGAGGTGCTGCTCGGAGACGTGCACCGCGTCGTCGGCCCAGTCCTGGACGCTGACCACGGTCACGTTCGCCGAATCGCCGATGACGAACTCGACGTTGTCGGCGTAGGTGCCGGAACCGACGTGGTCGAGGACGATGACGGCCTCGGAGAACTGCTCGGCGCGGACCTGCACGTGCCCGTAGGCGACCTTGCCCTCGCCGGGGCCGGTGATCTTCACCGTCGACGGCTTCGACGTCTTCGTCTCCTTGGGCACCGTGATGACGGTGGCCTCGGTGAACGAGGAGTAGGCCTGCGCGGCGATCCGGTCGCTCGGGACACCCGCGGCGCCGAGGCGCTCGTCGTCCCGGCCGACCTGCTCGATCTTCAGCTCAGGGGCGGCGTCGGCGTCCACGGTGGCCGAACCCGAGGCGGCGGCGGACCCGTCGTGCAGGCCGCGCAGCCGCTTCATCGGCGTGAAACGCCAGTTCTCCTCACGGCCGCCGGGGACCTCGAAGGCCTCGACGTCGTAGGAGGTGAAGCGCTCCGCGCGAGAGGTGGCCGGAATGACCACCCCTTCGCGCATCGCTTCGGAAACGTTGTTCTCGGTAACCGACATGACTAGCCGACGGACCCTTCCATCTGAAGCTCGATCAGGCGGTTCAGCTCGAGCGCGTACTCCATCGGTAGCTCACGCGCGATGGGCTCGACGAACCCGCGCACGATCATCGCCATGGCCTCGGCCTCGTCGAGACCGCGCGACATGAGGTAGAACATCTGGTCTTCGCTGACCTTCGAGACGGTCGCCTCGTGGCCCATGGAGACCTCGTCGTTGCGGATGTCGACGTACGGGTACGTGTCCGACCGCGAGATCGTGTCGACCAGCAGCGCGTCACAGACGACGCTGGACCGCGAGTGATGCGCCCGCTTCGCGACCTTGACCAGGCCGCGGTACGAGGTGCGGCCACCGCCGCGCGCCACCGACTTCGACACGATGGTCGAGGAGGTGTGCGGCGCCAGGTGCTCCATCTTCGCGCCGGCGTCCTGGTGCTGGCCTTCGCCCGCGAACGCGACCGAGAGGACCTCGCCCTTGGCGTGCTCGCCCATGAGGAAGACCGACGGGTACTTCATCGTGACCTTGGAACCGATGTTGCCGTCGATCCACTCCATGGTCGCGCCCTCTTCGCACTTGGCGCGCTTGGTGACCAGGTTGTAGACGTTGTTCGACCAGTTCTGGATGGTCGTGTAGCGGCAGCGGGCGCCCTTCTTCACGATGATCTCCACGACCGCCGAGTGCAGCGAGTCGGACTGGTAGATCGGCGCGGTGCAACCCTCGACGTAGTGCACGTAGGCGTCTTCGTCGACGATGATCAGGGTCCGCTCGAACTGGCCCATGTTCTCGGTGTTGATCCGGAAGTACGCCTGCAGCGGGATGTCCACCTTGACGCCCTTGGGCACGTAGATGAACGAACCGCCGGACCACACCGCGGTGTTCAGCGCGGAGAACTTGTTGTCCCCGGCCGGGATCACGGAGCCGAAGTACTCCTTGAAGATCTCCGGGTGCTCCTTGAGCGCGGTGTCGGTGTCCAGGAACAGGACACCCTGCGCCTCCAGGTCCTCGCGGATCTGGTGGTAGACGACCTCGGACTCGTACTGCGCGGCGACACCGGCGACGAGGCGCTGCTTCTCCGCCTCGGGGATGCCCAGCTTGTCGTACGTGTTCTTGATGTCCTCGGGCAGGTCTTCCCAGGAAGTGGCCTGCTTCTCCGTGGACCGCACGAAGTACTTGATGTTGTCGAAGTCGATCCCGGAGAGGTCCGCACCCCAGTTGGGCATCGGCTTCAAGTCGAAGAGCTTGAGCGCCTTCAGTCGCGCTTCGCGCATCCACTCCGGCTCGGACTTCTTCGAGGAGATGTCGGTGACGACGTCCTCGTTCAGTCCGCGACGGGCGCTGGCGCCCGCCTCGTCGGAGTCCGCCCAGCCGAACGCGTACTTGCCAAGGGACTCGATGGTCTCTTCCTGGCTCATGGGCGCGGTGGTGGGAGTGCGCTGCTCGGCAGCGGCAGTCATGCGGGTTTCCCTCCATTCGGGATCCGTGCTGTGCGCCCAGGGGAGGGCGCCGTGCTTCCCGGCACGGGTGTGGCCGGGTGACCCGCCGAAACGACGGGTACGTGTGTGGTGCACGCGTTGTCACCGCGTGCGATGGTCGCCAGCCGCTGGACGTGAGTACCCAGAAGTTCCGCGAAAGCCTCTGTTTCGGCTTCACACAACTGAGGGAACTCGGCGGCGACGTGGGCGACCGGGCAATGGTGCTGGCAAAGCTGTTCGCCGACACCGACCTGACGGGTCGACGCAGCGTAGCCCTCCCTGGTCAGCGCCGCAGCGAGAGCCTCGGCACGGGCGGCCGGGTCCGTGTGCTTGGTGATCGCGTCCTGATGCGGGCCGACCAGCGAAGCGACCCGAGCCTCCGCGAAGGCCTTCACAGCGTCTTCCCCGGCGTGTTCGGCGAGGAAGCGGATGGCCGAGGACGCGAGGTCGTCGTAGGCGTGCCCGAACCGGGCCCGGCCGGCTTCGGTGAGCAGGAAGTTCTTGGCGGGACGGCCTCGTCCGCGGGGGCCGCGGCGGGGCGCGTCCCGCGTTTCGGCCTCGCCGTCGGCGAGCAGTGCGTCGAGATGACGGCGGACGGCGGCGGCGCTGATACCCAGCTGCTCGGCCACCACGACGGCGGTCATCGGCCCCTGTTCCAGCAGCAAGCGGGCTACTTCGTGCCTGGTCCGGCCCTCGGGGCCGACCTGCGCTGGGACAGGCTGGACCCCGGCGCGGGGCATGTCGCCACCGGCCTCGATCCGCGTCCCCGCCTTTTTCACAACACAAGTGTGACGTATTTCCGGAGAGACGGCAAAGAGGGGTGCCTCACGGAGTGGCATGGGTCACTTCACGCCCTCTCTGACGCAAGTAGATGCCGGGTTGCGATCCTTGCGCGCGCAACTACCGCAACCAGGTGCCGAGTTGCGTTGTTCCCGGGATCGCTACCCTTCGTGCGTGGCAGTGGGCGATCACCCGGCACAGCGGGACACGGACGGGGCGGAGCCGGAAGACCGGGCGGCGGGGCCGGTGGCGACGCTCGTCCCCGGACGCCCGCACGATCCGGAGCCGCTGGACGACAAGGAACTGCGCGGGCTGAACGTGGTCCGCCGGTTCGGCGCGGTCGGTTCCCTGTTCCTCGCCCTCGGCTCGCTCGGCGCGGGCGCCGCCCCGGTGATCAACCCGGTGCAGGAGATCCCGGTCCTGCGGCTGTTCACCCGCATCCCCATGGTCTCCCTCGCGATGGGCTTGGCGGGGATGGCGATCATCGTGCTCAGCTGGCTGCTGCTCGGCCGGTTCGCACAGCCCGCGCGCCGCCGCCTCGCCACCCAGGGCCAGCTCGCCCGCACCATCGCGCTCTGGTGCGCGCCGCTGCTGTTCATCCCGCCGCTGTTCTCCCGTGACGTCTACAGCTATCTCGCGCAGAGCGAGATCGTCGCGCGCGGGATGGACCCGTACTCCCTCGGCCCCGCCGAGGCGCTCGGCGTCTCCGACCCGCTGACCTCGGGCGTCTCCAACATGTGGCGTGAGACCCCGGCACCCTACGGCCCGCTGCTGCTGCGCCTCGGCGGCTGGCTCGCCCCGCTCAGCAGCGGCAACATCGTCACCGGGGTGCTGCTGCAACGCGGGCTCGCGCTGATCGGCGTCATCCTGATCATCTGGGCCCTGCCCCGGCTGGCCCGGCGGTTCGGCGTGCAGCCCGCCACCGCGCTGTGGCTCGGCGCGGCCAACCCGCTGCTGATCTTCCACTTCGTCGCGGGTGCCCACAACGACGCGCTCGCGATCGGGCTCATGGTGGCCGGACTGGAGATCGGACTCCAGCGGATGCCGGTGCGCTTCAAGAACGACGCGCCTCCACCGCCGGCCAAGGGCGAACTGCTGTTCATCGGGCTCGGCGTGGTGCTCATCACCCTCGGCGTCGCGGTGAAACTGAACGCGATCCTGGCGCTGCCGTTCTTCACGGTGATGGTGGCCAGACGCTGGCACGGCCGGATCAAGGACCTGGTCACCGCGGCGGTGCCGATGGCGCTGCTGTTCGGCGTGGTGCTGGTGGCGGTCTGCTACGGCACCGGGCTCGGCTTCGGCTGGGTCGGCGCGCTCGGGACGCCGGGACTGGTCCGCTCGTGGATCTCGCCGACGTCGGAACTCGCCGCGCTCGGCGGCGTCCTCGGCATCGCGCTCGGCCTCGGCAACCACACCAACGCGATGGTGCCGATCCTCGGCACGCTCGGCTATCTCGTCGCGGGCGCGGTGACGATCAAGTTCCTCTGGGACAGCTTCAAATGGCGATACCGGCCGATCATCGGCCTCGGTGTCTCGCTGGGCGCGGTGATGGTGCTGCACGTCGCGCTGCAGCCCTGGTACCTGCTGTGGGCGATCATCCCGCTCGCCGCGGCGGCGGGGACCTCGCGGTTCCGCATCGCCGCGACGATCGTCACCGCCGTCCTGCCGTTCCTGCTGCCGACGACGGGAAGCACCTTCGAGGGCCGCGGTTTCGTCCTGCCGTTCGCGTGGGCCGCCGCCGGGGTCGTCACGCTACTGGGGCTGTTCGTCGTCCACCGCCTCTCACCTCTGCTGCTGTCCAGACCGTCCCCGGAGCATTCGGTCCCGGCGTGAGGCCGTATCGTGACCTGTCGTGAACGCCCCCGCCGTCGAGATCACCGGGCTGGTGAAACGCTACGGATCCACCACCGCCGTCGATGGACTCGACCTGCGGATGGAACGTGGCGCACTGCTCGCTCTGCTCGGCCCGAACGGGGCCGGCAAGACCACCACCGTCGAGATCTGCGAAGGCTTCCTGCGGCCTGACGACGGCGAAGTCCGTGTGCTGGGCCTGGACCCGGCGCGCGACGGCGCGGCGCTGCGGCCGCGGATCGGTGTGATGCCCCAGGGTGGCGGCGCGTATCCCGGCGTCCGCGCCGACGAGATGCTCGGACTGGTCGCCGCGTGTGCGGCGAACCCACTCGACCCGGCCTGGCTGCTGGACGTCCTCGGTCTCGCGGGTGCGCGCAAGACGCCGTTCAAACGGCTTTCCGGCGGGCAGCAGCAACGGCTCTCCCTCGCCTGCGCGCTGGTCGGACGGCCGGAACTGCTCTTCCTCGACGAGCCGACGGCGGGGATGGACCCGCAGGCCCGCCGCCTGGTCTGGGATCTGCTCGAAGCACTGCGCGGCGACGGGGTCAGCGTGCTGCTCACCACGCATCTGATGGAAGAGGCCGAAACGCTGGCCGACACCGTGGTGATCGTGGATCACGGCAAGGTCGTCGTAGAAGGCTCTCCGCAGTCGCTGACGGTCGACGCCGGTGAGGCGGCGCAGCTGCGCTTCAAGGCCCGTACCCGGCTCGACACCGCTCTGCTGACCGCGGCGCTGCCCGAGGGGCACCTCGTCCACGAGTCGTCGCCGGGGACGTACCTCGTCGAAGGCGCGATCGACCCGCAGGTGGTGTCCACGGTGACGGCTTGGTGCGCGCAGCAGGGCGTCATGCCCGAAGAACTGCAGGTCGGCAGGCGAACGCTGGAAGAGGTCTTCCTGGAGCTGACCGGACGGGAACTGCGCGCATGACCACGACGCCCACGCCGCGGTTCGCCGCGGGCACGTTCACCCCGGCTCCCGGCCGCGGTTCGCTCGGCAAGATGCTCCGCACGCACGCGAAGGTCGAGGTGAGCCTGACCCTGCGCCACGGCGAGCAGATCCTGCTGACCCTGCTCATCCCGCTCGCGCTGCTGATCGGCCTCTCGCTGCTGGACATCCTGCCGTCGTCCCAGCTCGGTTCGGCGTCCAAAGTGGACTGGATGACGCCGAGGATCCTGGCGCTCGCGGTGATGTCGTCCGCGTTCACCGGGCAGGCCATCGCGCTGGGCTTCGACCGCCGCTACGGCGTCCTCAAACGGCTTTCCGCCACCGCGCTGCCCCGCTGGCTGCTCGTCGCGGGCCGGGTGGCCGCCGCACTGGTGGTGGTCGCGCTGCAGGCGGTGATCCTCGGTGTCGTGGCCGCGCTGCTCGGCTGGTCGCCGTCACCGGGCGGGATCCTCGGCGCGATCCCGTTTTTGATCGTCGGCACGCTCGCGTTCGGCGCGCTGGGCCTGCTGCTCGGCGGGGCGCTGCGCGCGGAGGCCGTGCTGGCGCTGGCGAACATCGTCTGGTTCGTGCTGCTGCTCGCGGGCGGCATCCTGCTGGCGCCGTCGACGATGCCGTCCGGCGTCGCGACGATCGTCGAACTGCTGCCCTCGGGCGCGCTCGCCGAAGGCCTGCGGTCGGTGCTGCTGGACGGTTCGTTCGGCTGGGGCCCGTTCGCCGTCCTGATCGGCTGGGGCGTCGTCGCGGGCGCGCTGGCGAGCAAGACCACCCGGCTCACCTGAGGCCCCCGACACAGCCGGTGCGGCCGGTGGAACGCTCTCAGGAAGGGCGTTCTAGCATCGGAGGCGTGCCGTTCCAGAGCCTTGTAGCGCGTCTGCCGTATCCCTCGTTCGCGGTCCAGCGAGCGGTCGCGATAGCGGCGGTGGTCGCGCAGGCCGGAATCGGTGTCACCGGATCGGTCGTCCGGGTCACGGGTTCGGGCCTCGGCTGCCCGACCTGGCCGCAGTGCGTCGAAGGCAGCATCGTGCCCGAGCCGCACCCCGAATTCGACGCGCTCAACCAGTGGATCGAGTTCGGCAACCGGCTGCTGACCGGCGTCGTCATCGCCGTCGCCGCGCTGTGCGTGATCACCGCGTGGCGCGTGCAGATCGAGCACCCGAGCCGCCGCCGTCTGGTGAAGCTGGCCTGGACGATGCCCGCCGGCGTGATTCTGCAGGCCGTCGTCGGCGGGATCACCGTGCTCGCGAAGCTCGAATGGTGGACCGTCGCGCTCCACTTCCTGGCCTCCACTCCCCTGGTCTGGCTCGCGGTCCTGCTGCTGCGCGCGTTCTCCGAAGGAGACGAGCCCGCCCGCTGGCTGATCCCGGACGCGGGCCGCAAGACGCTGATCGCGCTCGCCGTGTCCATGTGGGCCGTCCTCGTGGCGGGGACCACCGTGACCGGCGCGGGTCCGCACGGCGGCGACCCCGGCACCCACCGCCTCCAGGCCCCGATCGAGACGCTCACCCAGGTCCACGGTGGACTGTTGGTGGTCTACCTGATCGTGCTGGCCGTCTTCGGGCTCCAGTTGATGCGTGGCGAGACGCCGAAGCAGTTGTGGCGGCGGTACACCGTCGTCTGGGTCGTCGCGCTTTCTCAGGGCGTTCTGGGCTCGGTGCAATACGCCCTCGGCGTGCCGGAGGCGCTGGTCTCGTTCCACGTCCTCGGCTCCGCGCTGGTGATCATCTCCACGGCGGCGCTGTGGTGCGGTTCGCGCGACCGCGGTCCCGTGCCCTCGGCCACGGCTCCGGAACGCGAACTCGCCACCTCGAACTGACCCCGCGGCAAACCGGACGTAACCCCCAGGCGGCGTGCTCGCCAGACGGTGCCCTTACGCTGCGCCTCGGTCCCCCGTCCGGGAGTGACCGCCGAGTCCTAGGCACACGAGGTGTCGCATGACCGCCAGCACCGATCCCGCTCCTGGGGCAACCCAGTCGAAACCGCTGATCTCGCACCGCCGGGGCTCCGGCGAGATGCTGATACTCAAGACCTTCCTGCTGGTCCCGTTCGTCGCACTGCTCGCCGCCGTGCCGATCGTGTGGGGCTGGGGCATGACCTGGGTCGATCTCGTGCTGGCGGCCGTGTTCTACACCCTCGGGACGCTCGGGGTGACGGTCGGCTACCACCGCTACTTCACCCACGGCGCCTTCAAGGCCGGGCGCCCGCTGCGGGTCGCGCTCGCCATCGCCGGCAGCTTCGCGGTGCAGGGTTCGGTCATCTTCTGGGTGGCCAGCCACCGCCGTCACCACGCCTTCGCCGATCGCGAAGGCGACCCGCACTCCCCCTGGCTGTTCGGGACGTCGCCCGCGGCGCTCCTGCGCGGCTTCTGGCACGCGCACATGGGCTGGATGTTCAGCCGCGAGGTGACCAACTACGAGCGCTTCGCGCCGGACCTGGTGGCTGACAAGGATCTTCGCGTGGTGAACCGCTACTTCTGGCTGTGGATCACGCTCAGCCTCGCGCTGCCCGCGGTGCTCGGCGGCCTGATCAGCTGGTCGTGGTGGGGTGTGGTGACCGGGTTCTTCTGGGCGGGGCTGGTCCGGATCGCGTTCCTGCACCACGTCACCTGGTCGGTGAACTCGATCTGCCACCTGGTCGGCGAGCGCCCGTTCGCCAGCCGTGACAAGGCGGCGAACTTCTGGCCGCTGGCGATCCTGTCCATGGGCGAGTCATGGCACAACTCCCACCACGCCGACCCGACCTGCGCGCGGCACGGTGTCCTGCGCGGACAGGTCGACGTGTCGGCGCGGGTGATCTGGCTGTTCGAGAAGTTCGGGTGGGCGCGGGACGTGCGGTGGCCGAAGCCGGAGCGGCTGGCCGCCAAACTCGTCAAACCCGCCTGACGTCCTCGTGAGTGGTAAGGACGGTTCTAACCGTCCTTACCACTCACGAGGTCAAGCGAGTTGCTGCCGCACGGCGGAGGCGAAGCGCCAAGCGGCGGCGGCATCGGCCTGCCGGAACCCGAGCGAAGGTTCGACGAGCTCCAGTTCCAGCAGCAGCGGCCTGCCGTCCGGCCCGGCGACGAGGTCGACGCGGGCGTAGAGCAGTTCCGCGCGCAGGATTCCGAGCAGCGCCGCCGTCGCGTCCAAAGCGTCTTCGGCCAGCGCGCGGAATCCCGCCGCCGGCTGCACGGGCGCGAGCTTTTCCGTCACGTACAGACCGGATTCGTCGAGTTCCCGGCCCAGCATCGCGGCCTTCGAGAACGCGTGCGAGTACACGCCGCCGAAGTACACCAGCGCGATCTCGCCCGCACTGTCCACACTGGACTGATACGGCTGCATCACCACGGTGTGGCCGGCGTCGTGGAGGCTTTTCAGATGCGACGCGGCGTAGTCGGCGCCGGCGGGTGCGAACTTGCCGACACCGCGGGAGCCCGCACCGATCGCGGGCTTCAGCACGAACTCGCCCTTGGGCCAGCGCGGGGTCTCGTCACCCGGCGCGATCAGGGTCGTCGGCACGACCGCGACCCCGGCGTCGCCGAGTTCGGCCAGATAGGACTTGTCGGTGTTCCACCGCGCGACTTCGGCCGAATTGGACAGCGCCGGCACGGACTCGGCCCAGGACAGGAACTCGTCGCGGCGCTCGGCGTAGTCCCAGGTGGCGCGCAGCACGACGATGTCCGCGGTGCCGAAGTCGACGGTCGTGTCGTCCCAGGCGGCCCAGCGGGTCTTGAAACCGAGGTCGGCCAGCGCCTCGGGAACGGCGTGCTCGTCACCGTCGCCTTCCGGAAGCGCGGAGCAGGCGACGAAGATCGCGGATCCGCTCACTTCCCGGCCATCCGGCGGCGGTGCTCGGCGCCGATCTTCGTGGCCTTCACGGTCTCGTTGTCCCATTCGGCGGGCTCGAGGTCTTCGACGGCCTCGACCAGCGCCTCGCCCGCCTCCGTGGAGGCGACGACGACGTCGCCGAGCGCGCCGTCGGCGCCCACGAGCACGACCCTGGCGCCGATCCGGCCGATGTTCTCCACCACCGCGCGCGACGGCTTCCCGTGCCGCTTCACGAAATCGCGGGCGGCCGCGACCTGGCGCGACGTGGGAGCGGCGGTCTCGGTCTTCTCTTCGGTCTCAGCCACGGGCCGAGCTTAACCGCGAAACGCCCGGGACGCGGAATAACCGTGGCGTCGGCCATAGTTGTCCCGGTCGGAACGACCTTGAACGAGGAGGATGTATGCCCACGGCAGTGCAGATCCGGCGAACCGGTGGACCCGAAGTCCTTGAGCTGTCCGAAGTCGAGGTCGGCGAACCCGGTTCCGGGGAACTGCTCGTGGACGTCGCGGCGGCGGGCGTCAACTACATCGACACCTACCACCGCGAGGGCATCTACCCGGTCGGCACGCCGTTCATCCTGGGTATGGAAGGCGCGGGCACGGTGGCCGCGGTCGGCGCGGACGTGACCGGTTTCGCCGTCGGCGACCGGGTCGCCTGGCAAGGTTCGCTGGGCAGCTACGCCCAGCGCCGTCTGCTCCCCGCCGCGATCGCGGTGAAGATCCCGGACGGCGTGACCGAGGAGACCGCCGCCGCCACGATGCTCCAGGGTGTCACCGCGCACGCGCTGATCGCCTCGACCTACGAGGTCAAGGCCGGTGACGACGTGCTGATCCACGCCGCGGCGGGCGGGATGGGCCTGCTGCTGGTCCAGCTGGCCAAGGCCCGCGGCGCCAGGGTGATCGGCACCGTCTCCACCGACGAGAAGGCCGAACTCGCCAAGCAGGCGGGCGCGGACGACGTCATCCGCTACGACCAGGTCGATTTCGCCAAGGCCACCCGCGACCTCACGGGCGGCAAGGGGGTCGAGGTGGTCTACGACGGCGTCGGCAAGTCCACTGTGGACGGCAGCCTGGCGAGCCTGAAGATCCGCGGCCTGCTCGCCCTCTACGGCGCGGCCAGCGGCCCGGTGCCGCCGATCGACCCGCAGCTGCTCAACCGCAGCGGCTCGGTGTACCTCACCCGCCCGACCTCCGCGCACTACGTGCTCACCCGCGAGGAACTGGAGTGGCGGGTGAACGAACTCTTCGCCGCCGTCGGAGACGGCTCGCTGAACATCCGGATCGGCGGCCGCTACCCGCTGGCCGACGCCCGTCAGGCGCACGAAGACCTCCAGGGCCGCCGCACCACCGGCAAACTCCTGCTGATCCCGTGACGACGCTCTGGCCGGAGCGGGTCCGGCTCACCGGTGAAGGGCTCGTCCTGCGGGAGTGGGCCGAAGACGACATCGCGTTCATGCCCGGCCTGTTCGACAATCCCGCCGTCGCGCGGTTCACACCCCTGCCCTCGCCGTTCGACGAGGTGGCGGCGAAGGCGCACTACGCGAAGTACGTCACACGCCGTGCGGAGGGCACGGGGTTGCGGCTCGCCATCACGGATGACGGCGGCGAGCCGCTCGGCGAAGTGGTGCTGTTCCTGAAGGGCGGGCCCTCGGGCCCGGCCGAACTCGGGTACGCCGTCGGTCCCGCCCACCGCGGCCGGGATCTGGCGGCGCGATCGCTGCGGGTCCTCACCGCCCACGCGCTGGAGCTCGGGCTCGAACCGCTCCAGCTGCAGATCGACGCCGACAACGCGGCCAGCGAGGCCGTCGCCCGCCGCGTCGGCTACGCCCTGACGGACACTCCGCCGGAGACGAAGGTCGAGAAGGGACTGGAGATCACCCTGCTCACCTGGGAGTACACCGGCTGACTCGTGAGTGGTAAGGACGGTTAGAACCGTCCTTACCACTCACGAGAACTCAGCCCTTGTCGGTCGGGACACTCACTGCGTCGGTCACGAACACGAGGGTCTCGTTCGGCTCGATGCCGCGGTCACCCTTGCCGTAACCGAGGTCCGGCGGGATGATCAGCAGCCGCCGCGCGCCCTGCTTGATCCCTTCCAGCCCCTGGTCCCAGCCCTGGATGACCTTGCCGGCGCCGAGTGTCAGCTCGAACGGCTCACCGCGGTCGAACGAGCTGTCCAGCTTCTGCTTGTTGGACCAGGTGACCAGCGAATAGTTCATCTTCAGCTTCGCGCCCGCCTTGGCGCCCTCACCGGTGCCGGGCTCGAGGTCCTTGGTGATGAGCTTCTTCGGCGGGTCGCAGTCGTCCGGGATGGTGATGGTCGGCGCTTCGCCGAACTTCCCGGTGGTCTTCACGTCCTCCGCCGTGCACTCCTTGCCCTTCGGGGCGGCCGGAGCCGACGTCGACGCCGAGGCGGGGGCCGCACCGGTGGACGACTGGACGGAGCCCGCGGTGTTCTGCTTCTCGCCACAGGCAGCCAGGGCGAGCACGCCCGCGCCTATGACCACGATCTTGCCGAATGTGCGCATGCGGCCGACCTTAGCCAAGACCCTCCAGCGCGGGAACAAGGTCACCGGTCTGCACTACGCCCATCCGACGGGTCGCCCTGGTCAGGGCCACATAAAGATCGTTGAGACCACGCGGGACCCGGCGACGACCCGATCGGGGGCGACCAGCACCACCGAATCGAACGCCAGGCTGATCCCGTGACATTGGTCTGGCTTGTGCTTTACCGCAACGGATTTCGCTTCCCACGGTAAAGCACAAGCCGGATTTCACCTCATGCAAGCATGATTACTGAACGTCGACCAAAAATTCCGACTATGAACAATAGCCGCACAAATTGACCTCAACCATCAAGGAAAGTAGACAACATCGACAATATTAACGAGGAACGGAATCGGGCACCATGCGCCGGATTGAGTCCCGTCGGCGCGAACAGTCGGGCCATAAACCGTTGATCCTCCATGGCAGGACAACTTCACCCGCTGATAGCCAGACCCCTGACAAACAGAGAAACCACCAGCATCGTTGTCATACTTGCCCACCTGACACGGCGCCAGCAGCGAGTCCGCCGTGGCAACAGTCGGCGAAACAGTAGTGAAACCAGCCGCGATCAGCACTGCTCCAACTGCAGCGAAAACCTTATTTCGCATAGCCAACCTTCCCCATAATTTAACATCGGCACTCAGGCGAGTTACATCCCGTCGCGCTCAGATGTGAAAGTCCCCAGGTCAACCGCTGATACGTAGAACATGATTCACTACGCAAAGGCCTGCACGAATCCACCAAAAGGTGGTGATCTAGATCACTATCGATTGCTTTAGTCCATTAGGCTCAGCGCCGGAACAAGGTCACCGGTCTGCACTACGCCCATCCGACGGGTCGCCCTGGTCAGGGCCACATAAAGATCGTTGAGCCCGCGCGGCGACTCGGCGACGACCTCGTCGGGGGCGACCAGCAGCACCGAATCGAACTCCAGGCCCTTCGCCCGCTCGACCGGCATCACCGATACCCGGTCCCCCGCCTCGCCGAGTGCCTCCGAGAGGGACGCGACCAGAGACGACGGGCACAGCACCGCGACCGTCCCACCGTCCACGGCGGACAGTTCAGCATCGACGAGACCCGGCAGCTCCGCGGTGAGATCAGCCGGGTCCACCGCGCGCAGCCAAGGCTCGAAACCCGTCTCCCGCACCGAAACCGGCGCCTCCAGCTCCGGATTGACGTCGGCGAGCACCCGGGACGCGACGGCCATGATCTCCGCCGGGGTCCGGTAGTTCACGGTCAGTTCTTCGAGCCGCCAGCGGTCTGCGACGTACGGCGAGAGCGCCTCTCCCCACGACCGCGCCCCGCCTGCCGCCCCGGTCTGGGCGACGTCGCCGACCAGCGTCATCGACCGGTTCGGCGACCGGCGCATCAGCAGCCGCCAGTCCATCGCGGTCAGTTCCTGCGCCTCGTCGACGATCACGTGCCCGAAGGTCCAGGTCCGGTCCTGGGCGGCCCGCTGCGCCGCGGTCATCTCGCTGCGGCGCTGCTGACGTTCGGCGAACAGTTCGGCGTCGAGGACGTCGCCCACCCGCAGCAGTTCCTCGTCGACGATCTCCTCGTCCTGTTCGAGGATGTCGAGCACGCCTTCCGCGTAGGCGCGGTCTTCCCGCTCGCGGCGAGCGGCCTCGGCTCGGGCTTCGGTGTCGTCCTCGCCGAGCAGCTCGGCGAGTTCGTCGAGCAACGGGACGTCCGACGGGCTCCACTTCGCGTCCGTCGGGCTGTGGAGATGCTCACGATCGGTGTCCGACAAGGCTTTCCCGGCCGCGCTGCGCAACCGTTCGCGGTCGGCGAACAGCTCGTCGAGGACGATCTCCGGAGTGAGTTTGGGCCAGAGCCCGTTGATCGCGGCGGCCACGTTCTTGTCCGCGGCGACCTCGGCCCGGATGTCCTGGACGTCCCGCGCGTCGAGCAGGTCCTCCCCCAGTTTGCGGGCGGCTTGCCGGGTCAGCGCGTCGAGAAGGTCGGAGACGAAGATCCGCCGGGCGAGGTTGTGCGGACGGCGTGACCGGCGGGCGCGCGTCCGCGCCTCGGTGCAGGTCTTGCGGTCGAGCATGAGGATCTCGCGTTCGAACTCGATCTCCAGCACCGGCTCCGGTACCCGCTGGCGATCGCGGACCGCGTTGGCGAGCACGTCGGTCATCACCGGACGGCCCTTGATCTCGGCGGCCTCGCGGGTGACCGGCCCGTCCGCGTCCAGACCCGGGTACAGCTGCCCGATCGTGGCCAGCAGCACCCCGGTCTCGCCCAGCGACGGCAGGACCTGCCCGATGTAGCGGAGGAACGTGCTGTTCGGCCCGACCACCAGCACGCCACGCGTGGTGAGCTGCTGGCGGTGGGTATAGAGCAGGTACGCCGCGCGGTGCAGCGCGACGGCGGTCTTGCCGGTGCCCGGCCCGCCCTGGACCACCAGGACACCGTTCGGCGACGCGCGGATGATGCGGTCCTGCTCGGCCTGGATGGTGGCGACGATGTCGCTCATCTCGCCGGTGCGGCGGCGTTCCAGCGCGGCCAGCAGCGCCGCCTCCCCCGCGAGACCGAGGTCCTGGCCCTGGTCGGCGGCGGAGAGGTCGAGGATCTCGTCGTCGACGCCGACGACCTTCCGGCTCAGCGACCGGATGTGGCGACGCCGCCGGACACCTTCGGGTGAAGCGGCGGTGGCGAGGTAGAAGGGCCGCGCGACCGGCGCGCGCCAGTCGACGAGCAGCGGACGGTAGTCGTCGTCCTCGTCGAACAGCCCGAGCCGCCCGATGTAGGTGGTCTCCTCGGCGTGGTCCGGCAGGAAGTCGAGACGGCCGAAGCACAGGCCCTGCTCGACGGAGCTCAGCTGGGACAGCCTGTCGGTGTACAGCGTCGTGGCGACGTCGCGTTCGGTGCGCGCCTGCGGGGTGCCGCCGGTCTGGCGCAGCGTCTCGTCGAGCCTGCGCTGCGCGTCGACGCGTTCGGTGTCGAGCTTGCGGTAGAGGGTGGTGACGTACTGCTGCTCGAGCGCGACGTCCTGCTCGAGCGCGTCGAGTTCCCGGTCCGGGGACACGGACAAAGCAGCCTGCTTTCGAGAGGTGGGACAGGGGCCGAATGAACTACAACGGCGCCCGTCATCATCTCATTCCCCCGTGGACCGCCCAGGTTTCCGGCGTCCCGAGCGTCACGTACGAGACATTCGACGTCCCGAGCGTGGCGCTGGGGACACCCGCAGCGCCCCTCCCTGACACGCGTGAACTAGAAGGGCAGCCCGATGGCGGGCAGACCGATCGCCGAGTCGACGGCCAGCGCGACGAACACGATCATCAGGTACGTGTTCGACCGGTGGAACAGCGACATCGGCTTGGTCTCCTCGCCGCGCCGCACCGCCGCGTTCAGGCTGTGCGCGTAGAAGAGGAACCAGCCACCCGCCAGGATCGCGAACGTCGTGTAGATCCAGCTCGTCACCGGGACCAGCAGCAGGGTCCACGCGACCATCACCCACGAGTAGATGACGATCTGCCGCGCCACGTGCTGCGGGGTGGCGACCACCGGCAGCATCGGCACGCCGGCGCGCTCGTAGTCGTCGCGGTACTTCATGCCCAGCGCCCAGGTGTGCGGCGGCGTCCAGAAGAAGATGACGCCGAACATCACGAACGCGGGCCACTCGACGGTGCCGGTGACGGCGGCCCAGCCGATGACGACCGGCATACAGCCCGCCGCACCGCCCCAGACCACGTTCTGTGACGTACGCCGCTTCAGCAGCAGCGTGTAGACGAAGATGTAGAAGAGGATCGTCGCGACCGCGAGGATCGCCGAGAGCAGGTTCACCGTGAAATAGAGCACGGCGAACGACAGGACACCGAGCACGAGACCGAAGATCAGCGCGCCGCGCCGGGGTACCGAATCCTTCACCAGCGGGCGGCGCTTGGTGCGGTTCATCACCTTGTCGATGTCCGCGTCGATGACGCAGTTCAAGGCGTTGGCGCTGCCCGCGGCCATGGTTCCGCCCACGAGCGTCGCGAGTACCAGCCACGGCGACGGGATTTCCCGGCCCGCCAGGAACATCGCGGGAATCGTGGTGACGAGGAGGAGCTCGATCACCCTGGGCTTCGCGAGGGCGGCGTACGCGCCGACGACCTGGCGGATTGTTCGCCGGCCACCGTGCGGTCGTTTACCGGTCGGATGTACGGCGCTGGTGCTGTCACTGCGTCCGTGCGCAGCGTTCACCAACGACATTTCACTCCCTGCGTCAGTTTTCGGGGCGGGGTCCACCAGGCTTCCGGGTGATGTGGCGGCCCCGGATCCGGAGTGTTCTGAACCCTTCCCCGATGTTAGACGTGCTGTTTCCAGAGGGTGATCGCGGGTCCTCGACCGGCCGAACCATTAGGCTGGCCGCGGTAGCTCACGGCGTGCCACTGCGAACGGCCCGGACCAGGAATATCGTCCCTTCCGGATCGATTGAGATTAGTAGCGGTACACGTGGGTTACCCACGAGGGAAGAGAAGCCACTACCTGATGACGGGGAGTTCGAGTTCAGTGTCCGAAACCGCCTCTACCAGCGAGAAGAACCCACTCCTGGAGCGCAACGTGCCCGCCGACTGGACCGACCTCGACACGCGGGCCGTCGACACCGTGCGGGTGCTCGCCGCGGACGCGGTCGAGAACTGCGGCAGCGGGCACCCCGGCACCGCGATGAGCCTGGCGCCGCTCGCCTACACGCTCTTCCAGCGGACGCTGCGTCATGACCCGGCGGACCCCGAGTGGCCCGCCCGTGACCGCTTCATCCTCTCCGCCGGTCACTCGAGCCTCACCCTCTACATCCAGCTGTACCTCGCCGGGTTCGGCCTGGAGCTGGAAGACCTGAAGCAGCTGCGCAAGTGGGACTCGAAGACCCCGGGCCACCCGGAGTACCGCCACACCAAGGGCGTCGAGACCACCACCGGCCCGCTCGGCCAGGGCCTGGCCAACGCGGTCGGCATGGCGATGGCGGCCCGCCGCGAGCGCGGCCTGCTGGACCCGGACGCCCCGCAGGGCGAGAGCATCTTCGATCACTACGTCTACGTCGTCGCCTCCGACGGTGACATCGAAGAGGGCGTCACCGCCGAGGCCTCCTCGATCGCCGGCCGCCAGGAGCTGGGCAACCTCATCGTCTTCTGGGACGACAACGAGATCTCGATCGAGGACGACACCAAGATCGCGCTGTCCGAGGACGTCGTGAAGCGCTACGAGGCCTACGGGTGGCACACCCAGGTCGTCGAGGGTGGCGAGGACGTCGTCGCGATCGAAGAGGCCATCAAGGCCGCCAAGGCCGAGACCGAGCGGCCGTCGTTCATCGCGCTCAAGACCGTCATCGGGTACCCGGCGCCGAAGAAGATGGGCACCGGCAAGGCGCACGGCGCCGCGCTCGGCGCCGAAGAGGTCGCCGCGGTGAAGGAGATCCTCGGTTTCGACCCGGAGCGGGACTTCCAGGTCGACGACGAGGTCATCGCGCACACGCGCCGGGCTGTCGAACGTGGCAAGACCGCCCGCGCCGAATGGCAGGAGAAGTTCGAGGCGTGGGGTGCCGCCAACCCGGAGCGCAAGAAGATCGCGGACCGGATGGCCACCCGCTCGCTGCCCGAGGGCTTCGCGGACAACCTGCCGAAGTGGGAGCCGGACGCCAAGGGCATCGCGACCCGCAAGGCCTCCGGTGAGGTGCTCAACGCCCTCGCCGACCCGCTCCCCGAGCTGTGGGGCGGTTCCGCGGACCTCGCGGAGAGCAACAACACCACCATGAAGGGGGCCGACTCGTTCGGCCCGGAGAAGGCTTCCACCGACATGTGGAAGACCAGCCCGTACGGCCGGACGCTGCACTTCGGCATCCGCGAACACGCGATGGGCTCGATCCTCAACGGTATCGCGCTGCACGGCGGCACCCGCCCCTACGGCGCGACGTTCCTGATCTTCTCCGACTACATGCGCCCGCCGGTGCGGCTCGCCGCGCTGATGAAGGCGCCGGTCACCTACGTGTGGACGCACGACTCGATCGGCCTTGGCGAGGACGGCCCCACCCACCAGCCGATCGAGCAGCTCTCCTCGCTGCGCGCGATCCCAGGCCTCAACGTCGTCCGCCCGGCGGACGCCAACGAGACCGCGTACGCGTGGAAGGCCGTCCTGGAGGACGTCCACCACCCGTCGGGCCTCGCGCTGACCCGGCAGAACGTGCCGGTGCTGGAGGGCACCAGCGCCGAGGGCGTCAAGCGGGGCGGTTACGTCCTCGCCGAGGCGTCCAACGGCAGCCCCGAGGTCGTGCTGATCGCGACCGGCTCCGAGGTCCAGCTGGCCGTCGAGGCCCGCAAGACCCTCGAGGCCGACGGCATCCCGGCGAGCGTCGTCTCGATGCCGTGTGTCGAGTGGTTCGACGCGCAGGAGCAGTCCTACAAGGACTCCGTCCTCCCGCCGTCGGTCAAGGCACGCGTCTCCGTCGAAGCCGGTATCGCCCAGTCGTGGCACCGCTTCACCGGTGACGCAGGGGAGAACGTCTCGATCGAGCACTTCGGTGCGTCGGCCGACGCCGCCACGCTGTTCCGTGAGTTCGGTTTCACCGCGGAGGCCGTCGTCGAAGCCGCCCGTCGCTCGATCGCCAACACCAAGAACTGAAGGGGAAGCATGAGCAACGACAAGCTCGCGCAGCTGTCCGAGGCCGGGGTTTCGATCTGGCTCGACGACCTGTCCCGTGAGCGCCTGAACACGGGCAACCTCGCCGACCTGATCCGCGACAAGCACGTCGTGGGCGTGACGACCAACCCGACGATCTTCGCCAACGCGATGTCGAAGGGCGAGGCGTACGACGAGCAGACCAAGGAGCTCGCCGCCCGCGGCGCCGACGTCGAGGCCACCATCCGTGAGCTGACCACCACCGACGTGCGCAACGCCGCGGACCTGTTCCGCGACGTCTACACCGCCACGAACGGGGTCGACGGCCGGGTGTCCATCGAGGTGGACCCGCGGCTGGCCAAGGACTCCGACAAGACGGTGGCCGAGGCGCAGGACCTGTGGAAGACCGTGGACCGGCCGAACGTGCTGATCAAGATCCCGGCCACCGAAGAGGGTCTCCCGGCGATCACCAAGACCCTGGCCGAAGGCATCAGCGTCAACGTCACGCTGATCTTCTCGGTCGAGCGATACCGGGCGGTCATCGAGGCCTACTTCGCCGGCCTGGAGCAGGCGAAGGCCAACGGCCACGACCTCAAGGGCATCCACTCGGTCGCGTCGTTCTTCGTGTCCCGTGTGGACACAGAGATCGACAAGCGCCTCGACGCGATCGGCACCGACGCGGCCACCGCCCTGCGCGGTGAGGCCGCCATCGCCAACGCGCGTCTCGCGTACGCGGCGTTCGAGGAGCTGTTCGCTTCGGACCGCTGGAAGGCACTCGCCGAGGCGGGCGCGAACGCGCAGCGTCCGCTGTGGGCCTCCACCGGCGTGAAGGACCCGCAGTACTCCGACACCCGCTACGTGGACCAGCTCGTCGTCAAGGACACGGTCAACACGATGCCGGAGAAGACCCTCGACGCCGCGGGCGACCACGCCGAGATCACCGGTGACACGGTGACCGGCAAGGGCCCGGACGCGCAGGTCGTCTTCGATAAGCTGCGTGTGGTCGGCATCGACATCGACGACGTGTTCAAGGTCCTCGAAGACGAGGGCGTCGAAAAGTTCGAGAAGTCGTGGACCGAGCTTCTCGAGACCGTCACCGGGCAGCTGGAAAAGGCGAAGGACTGATCTGGACCATGGCAGGGGAAACGACCGGCGTCGAAATCGTCGACGCCGCCCTGGCCGGCGAAGCCGCTCCGTTCGCGGAGCGGCTCGTCGCCGACCAGGTCGCATCGAAACTGGCGTCCCAGGACGCCACACTGTGGGGTCCCGAAGCCGAGTCCGAAGCGTCGATCCGTCTCTCGTGGACGACGCTGCACAAGTCCTCGCGGCCGTTGATCGGCGAGATCGAGGCACTGCGGACCGACCTGCGTTCCGAGGGCGTCGACCGCGTCGTCCTCGCGGGCATGGGCGGTTCGTCGCTGGCCCCCGAGGTCATCACCGCGACCGACGGCGTCCCGCTGACGGTCCTCGACACCACCGACCCCGGCCAGGTCGCCGACGCGCTCGCGGGTGACCTGGAGCGCACGGTCATCGTCGTGTCGTCGAAGTCCGGCGGCACCGTCGAGACCGACAGCCACCGGCGGATCTTCGCGAAGGCCTTCGCCGACGCGGGCATCGACGCGGCGCGGCGGATCGTGGTCGTCACCGACCCCGGCTCGCCGTTCGCGGAACTGTCCGAAAAGGAGGGTTACCGCAAGGTCTTCCTCGCCGACCCGAACGTCGGCGGCCGCTACTCGGCGCTGACCGCGTTCGGGCTCGTCCCGGCCGGGCTCGCCGGCGCGGACGTCGCCCGCCTGCTCGACCAGGCCGCTTCGGTGGCGGACGAGCTGGCCGCCGACTCCGTGGACAACCCCGCGGTCAAACTCGCGGCGGCGTGGGGCGCGGCGCACGAAAAGGGCGCTGAGAAAGTCGTCATCGCCGATACCGGATCCGGCATCAAGGGTTTCGCCGACTGGGCGGAGCAGCTGATCGCCGAGTCCACCGGCAAGCAGGGCACCGGTCTCCTGCCGGTCGCCGTCGAGGGCCCGGACTCCCCCGGTTTCGCCGACGCCAAGGACGACGCCACCCCGGTGGCCGTCGGCCAGGCGGAAGGTGCCGCGAAGATCTCCGTGACCGGCTCGCTCGGCGCGCAGTTCCTGCTGTGGGAGTTCGCCACCGCGCTCGCCGGACGGCTGCTCGGGATCAACCCGTTCGACCAGCCCGACGTCGAGGCCGCCAAGAAGGCCGCGCGGTCGCTGCTCGACAATCCGGACAAGCTGAAGGGCGGCGAAGAGCCGTCCACTGTGGACGGCGCGGTCGAGGTGTTCGGCTCGGAAGGCGTGGTGACGGAAGGGAAGCTCGCGGACATCCTGCGGGCTTTCTTCGATTCCGCCCCGGAAACCGGCTACATCGCGGTGCAGGCGTACCTCGACCGTCTCGACGACGCGTCGACGGCGATCCTGCGCGGCGAGATCGCCAAGCGGACCGGCCGCCAGACCACGTTCGGCTGGGGACCGCGGTTCCTGCACTCGACCGGGCAGTACCACAAGGGCGGGCACCAGAACGGTGTCTTCCTGCAGATCACCGGCGCCGTCGAGGACGACTCGGGCGACATTGACGTTCCGGACCGGCCGTACACCCTCGGCGTGCTCCAGCACGCGCAGGCACTCGGCGACGGCCAGGTGCTCGCCGAGCACGGTCGTCCGGTGCTGCGCCTGCACCTCACCGACCGGGCCGCCGGCCTGGCCGGACTGGTCCGCGCGGTACAGGAGGCCGGCGAGTGACACGAGCCTGGAACAACCCGCTGCGCGATCCGCGCGACAAGCGGCTGCCGCGGATCGCCGGGCCATCCAGCCTGGTGATCTTCGGGGTGACCGGAGACCTCGCCCGCAAGAAGCTGATGCCGGCGATCTACGACCTCGCCCACCGCGGGCTGCTGCCCGCCGGGTTCTCGCTCGTCGGTTTCGCCCGCCGGGACTGGGAGCACCAGGACTTCGGCGAGCTCGTGCACGACTCGGTCAAGGAGCACGCGCGGACGCCGTTCAAGGAGTCGGTGTGGAACCGCCTCGCCGAAGGCATCCGGTTCGTCCAGGGAACCTTCGACGACGATGACGCCTTCGACAGGCTCGCGCAGACGGTCAAGGACCTCGACGCCGAGCGTGGCACCGGTGGCAACACCGCGTTCTACCTGTCGATCCCGCCGAGCGCGTTCCCGGTGGTGACCAAGCAGCTCGCCCGCTCCGGCCTCGCCGACGCGAGCGAAGACACCTGGCGCCGCGTCGTCATCGAGAAACCCTTCGGCCGCGACCTCAAGAGCGCCAAGGAGCTCAATGAGATCGTGAACGACGTCTTCCCCGAGGAGTCGGTGTTCCGCATCGACCACTACCTCGGCAAGGAGACGGTGCAGAACCTGCTGGCGCTGCGGTTCGCGAACCAGCTGTTCGAGCCGATCTGGAACGCCAACTACGTCGACCACGTGCAGATCACCATGGCCGAGGACATCGGCCTCGGCGGTCGCGCGGGGTACTACGACGGCATCGGCGCCGCACGCGATGTCATCCAGAACCACCTGCTGCAGCTCCTGGCGCTGACCGCGATGGAGGAGCCGGTCTCGTTCGCTCCGCGCGCTCTCCGCGCGGAGAAGGTCAAGGTGCTTTCGGCGACCAAGCCGCTGGCGCCGTTCGACGAGACCACCGCGCGCGGGCAGTACGCGGGCGGCTGGCAGGGCGGCATGAAGGTGCCGGGCCTGCTGCAGGAAGGCGGTTTCGCGAAGGACTCGACGACCGAGACCTACGCCGCGGTGACGCTGGAGGTGCAGAACCGCCGCTGGGCGGGGGTGCCGTTCTACCTGCGCACCGGCAAGCGGCTGGGCCGCCGGGTCACCGAGATCGCCGTGGTGTTCAAACGGGCGCCGCATCTGCCGTTCGACTCCACCTCGACCGAGGAGCTGGGCCAGAACGCGCTGGTGATCCGGGTGCAGCCGGACGAGGGCATCACGCTGCGGTTCGGGTCGAAGGTGCCGGGGACCACGATGGAGGTCCGCGACGTCACCATGGACTTCGGCTACGGGCACGCCTTCACCGAATCGTCCCCGGAGGCCTACGAGCGGCTCATCCTGGACGTGCTGCTCGGCGAACCGTCGCTGTTCCCGGTGAACGAGGAGGTCGAACTGTCCTGGGAGATCCTGGACCCGATCCTCGACCACTGGGCCAAGAAGGGGGCGCCCGAGGCGTACCCGCCCGGTTCGTGGGGACCGCCGTCCGCGGACGAAATGCTGGAGCGTACCGGCCGGAACTGGAGGCGTCCGTGATCATCGACCTGCCGTCGACCACGACGTCGCAGCTGAACAAGAAACTCGTCGAGATCCGCGAACAGGGCGGGCAGGTGGCGCTCGGCAGGGTGCTGACGCTGGTCATAGTGGCCGACGACGACGACCGGCTCGAAGAGGCGATCGAGGCGGCCAACGAAGCCAGCCGGGAGCACCCCTCGCGGGTGATCGTGGTGGCCAAGGGCGCGCGGACCGCGGCACCGCGGATCGACGGCCAGATCCGGGTCGGCGGCGACGCCGGCGCGAGCGAGGTCATCGTCCTGCGGCTCTACGGTCCGCTGGCCTCGCAGGGGCAGAGCGCGGTCGTGCCGCTGCTGCTGCCGGACGCGCCGATCGTCACCTGGTGGCCCGGCACCGGCCCGAAGGCCCCGGCCAAGGACCCGCTCGGCGAACTGGCGCAACGCCGGATCACCGACTCGGCGGCGGAAAAGGCGCCCATAAGAGCACTCACCACGCGGGCGAAGTCCTATGTGGAGGGTGACACCGACCTGGCGTGGACCCGGCTGACCCGGTGGCGCGCGCAGCTGGTGTCCGCTTTGGACCTCCCGCCGTACGAGAAGGTCACCGGTGCGACCGTGACCGGCGAGGCCGACTCACCGTCGACCGAACTGCTCGCCGGCTGGCTGGCCGAGTACCTCAAGGTGCCGGTGAAGCGGGTCAAGAGCAGCGGTGCCGCGGGCATCATCTCGGTGACGCTGGACAGGCGTTCCGGACCGGTGGAACTACACCGGCCGGACGGGCGGGTCGGCATGCTGACCCAGCCGGGCCAGCCGACGCGCCGGATCTCCCTGCAGCGGCGGGACAACAAGGACTGCCTGATCGAGGAGCTGCGGCGGCTCGACCCGGACGAGGTCTACGAGGCTTCTCTGAACGGGCTCGGCAAGATCTCGTCCGGCACCGCGAAGGCCGCTCCGGCGAAGAAGTCGGCTCCGGCGGCGAAGAAGGCCCCGGCTGCCAAGAAGGCCCCGGCTGCGAAGGGCGCTTCATGAGCAAAACCGAGGTCGTCGTCTACGAGAACCCGGACCTCCTGGCCGCCGCCGCGGCGGCCAGGCTGGTCACCCGGATCGTCGACGTCCAGGCCGCCAAGGGCTCCGCTTCGGTGGTACTCACCGGCGGCGGCACGGGGATCGCGATCCTGCAGGAACTGCGCGACTCCAGTGCCCGCGACGCGATCGACTGGTCGCGGCTGGACGTCTACTGGGGTGACGAGCGCTTCGTCCCGGCGGACTCGGACGAGCGCAACGAGAAGCAGGCCCGCGAGGCGCTGCTCGACCACGTCCCGCTCGACCCGCGGCGGGTGCACGCCATGGCACCTTCCGACGGCGAGTTCGGCGACGACGTCGACGCGGCGGCCGCGGCCTACGCCGAGGTCCTCAGCGGGGACCACGGCGACGTCCCGGCGTTCGACATCATGCTGCTGGGCCTCGGCGGGGAGGGGCACACCGCCTCGATCTTCCCCGAGAGCCCGGCGGTGTACGAGAAGGAACGCTCGGTCGTCGCGGTGCGCGACTGCCCGAAGCCGCCGCCGACCCGGATCTCGCTGACCCTGCCCGCGATCCGTCGCGCGCAGGACATCTGGCTGGTCACCGGCGGCGACGCCAAGGCCGACGCCGTCGCGCAGGCGCTGGCCGGTGCGGGCGAGGTCCAGATCCCGGTGGCGGGAGCACGCGGCACCCGTCGCACGCTCTGGCTGCTGGACCGGGGTTCCGCCTCGAAGCTGACGAAGGTCTACCAGACTCCGACAGCCTGACGTCTCTAGTACATGAAGGCCCCCTTCCTTGCGCCTGGCGCAAGGAAGGGGGCCTTCATGTACTTTCCGGCCGAGCACGCCGCCGACTGCCTTGCGCGCATCCGGCCTATTCCTGACACCCCCATGGCGGAAGTCCGTGAAGGCCTCCTTCCCTACCCTGAAGGTAGCGATGGGGGCCTTCACCGAACATGACCGTCCGAACGCGAAAAGTGATCTAGACAACTCTCGCTGGTTCCGTCGTCAGAACCGGCTTATTCACCCGTCGAAATGATCAGCGGACCACCGAGCCCGGGTGGTCCGGTGTGGATTCGACCGACCGAACGTTCATGCACTTGTCCGGAGGGCGGACAGTGACCGGACAGTCGCTAGCCCGACTGGGGGAAACTTACCGCCTTTGTACATCCACCCGTTAGCATCCGCACATTTGTTCGTTCCTGCGCGTCCCGATCGGGCGAAGAACACGTCTCACCATCCAAGTCCACAAGACGAGTGAGGTCGCCAGCGATGAGCACAGAGGGTCTCTCGATGCCAGGTATCTCGGTGGGCGGCTCCGGAGCGGACGCCGCCGACCGGATGCGCCGTGCCGCCGGGGTCATGTCGTTCGCCAAGATCAAACGTCCGGCGCTGGTCGCGCTGGGCATCGACACGCTCGCGATCTTCCTGGCCGCGCTCGACGTCTGGCTGGTGATCCCCGAGAAGGCCCAGCCGTACTCCATCTATCTGTCCGGCGCCGCGTGCCTCGGCCTCGCCTTCCGCCGCAAGCTGCCGTTCCTCGCGGTGATCGTCACCGTCCCCGGGTTCTTGGCGGGATGGTCCCAGCTGGCCGCGATGATCGCGCTCGGCTTCCTCGCCACCCGCAAGCAGATGCACTGGCAGACCTGGACCGGGTTCGCGCTCGTCTTCACCTGCCGGTTCGTCCAGTGGCCGCTGGCCGACTTCGTCGAGCTCAGCTGGCGCGAACACGTCCTGGACGGGATCTACGGCGTCATCGTCGCCGGGATGCCGGTGGCGATCGGCCTGCTCATCGGGGCGCGGACCGAGATCTCACAGAAGCTTTCCGAACTCGCCGCCAGCCGCGACCGCGAACGCCGCTTCCACGCCGACGCCGTCCGCGCGGAGGAACGCGCCCGCCTCGCGCGGGAGATGCACGACGTCGTCTCGCACCAGATCACGCTGATCGCGATGCAGGCCGGCGCGCTCCAGGCGCAGACCACCGACGCCCGGTCGCTCGAAACCGCGCAGGTCATCCGGAAGCTGAGCACCAAGACGCTCGAAGAACTGCGCTCACTGGTGAGCGTGCTCCGTTCCGGCTCCGAAGACGACGGACCTCTGCCGGGGATCAACGAACTCGACCGGCTGATCCGCGGCTCGGACGTCCCGGTGCACCTCACCGTCGAGCGGATCCCCGACCTCCTGCCCAGCCAGGTTTCGGCGGCGGCCTATCGGACCGTGCAGGAATGCCTGACCAACGTGCACAAGCACGCACCGGGCGCCACCGCGACCATCCGGATCCAGGGCGAGCACGGCTCGCTCAAGGTCGAAATACGCAACGAGCGCGCTCGGACCCCCGGTGCGGCCCTGCCCTCGGGAGGACATGGGCTGACCGGGCTGGCCGAACGCGCTCGACTGCTGGGTGGGAGCTTCGAGACCGCCGACACCGAGGACGGCGGGTTCCGGGTGCGTGCCCGGTACCCGCTCGACCGGTGAGCGAAGGTTAGATCTCCCGGCGCTGGCGCAACCGCTCCAGCGCCTCGGCGAGAATGGCCTCGCCGTCGGCGTCGGAACGCCGTTCCTTCACGTAAGCGAGGTGGGTCTTGTAAGGCTCGGTCCGCGGCGCGGCAGGCGGGTTCTTCTCGTCCTGCCCACCGGGAAGCCCGCAGCGCGGGCAGTCCCACTCGTCGGGAATCTCGGCGTCCATCGAGAACGAAGGCTGTGCCTCGTGCCCGTTGGCGCACCAGTAGGAAATACGACGCCGCGGCGCCGACTCACCCCGCTCCGATTCGCCCGAAGGCCCGGCACCCACACGGGTGCCCCGAATCGCGTTACCGCCAACCATGAATCCTCACACCTATAGGGATCGGCGGCGCGCCCCCCATAGGCACGCCGAAACACCTGGATCGATCAGACCTTGAGCAGGAGCCCGAGGCCGATGATGCTGATCAGCCACACCGCGCCCAGACCCAGCGTGATCCGGTCGAGGTTCTTCTCGGCCACGCTCGAGCCGGACAGGCTCGACTGCATACCGCCACCGAACAGCGAAGACAGACCGCCACCACGGCCGCGGTGCAGCAACACGGCGACCACCAGCAGCACGCTGGAGGCGATCAACAGGATTTGCAGGAACAGCTTCATGTCATCCTCTGCGCTCTTGGAGAATGCAGGAAAACGGTGTGCCGCTGACGGCTGTTGACCGCCAGAACACACCGTACTCCTGGACTCGTCCACTGCTGTGTGACGGACCGGATACCCAGGTTACCCGGTAGGTGCCCCGATCAGGGCAGGGGCCCGCCCGCGGCGAGTGCGCAGAGTTTGGTGAACTCGTCACCATCCAGGCTGGCACCACCCACGAGCGCACCATCGATGTTCTCGCAGGCGACGAGGTCACTGATGTTATTGGCCTTGGCCGAGCCCCCGTAGAGCACGCGGACCGAGGACGCGACCTCGGCACCGTACTTCTCGGCGAGGGTGGCGCGGAGGGCTCCGCACACCTCCTCGGCGTCGGACGGGGTCGCGACCTTGCCGGTCCCGATGGCCCAGACCGGCTCGTAGGCGACGACGACGTCCTTGACCTGCTCGGCCTTGAGCCCCTTGAGGCCCTCGACCAGCTGGGTCGTGGTGTGGGCGATGTGCTCGCCGGCCTCGCGGACCTCGAGCTTCTCTCCCACGCACAGGATCGGCTTGATGCCGTGCTTGAGCGCGGCCTTGACCTTCTTGTTCACCAGTTCGTCGGACTCGCCGTGGTACTCACGCCGCTCCGAGTGCCCGACGGTGACGAAGCTGCAGCCCAGCTTCGCCAGCATCGGGCCCGACACGTCACCGGTGTAGGCACCGGAGTCGTGCGGCGACAGGTCCTGGGCGCCGTAGGTGAGCGACAGCTTGTCGCCGTCGGTCAGCGTCTGGACGCTGCGGATATCGGTGAACGGCGGCAGGACCGCGACGTCGACCTTCGCGTAGTACTTCTCCGGCAGGGCGAAGGCGATCTTCTGAACCAGCGCGATGGCTTCGAGGTGGTTCTGGTTCATCTTCCAGTTGCCGGCGATGAGCGGTTTGCGCGCCACTAGTCGTTCTCTCCCAGCACAGCGACTCCGGGCAGTTCCTTGCCCTCCAGGTACTCCAGCGACGCGCCGCCGCCGGTCGAGATGTGCGAGAAGCCGTCCTCCGGCAGGCCGAGCCGCCGTACGGCCGCGGCGGAGTCACCGCCGCCGACCACGGTGAAGGCGTCGCTCTTGACCAGCGCTTCGGCCACGGCACGGGTGCCGCCGGCGAAGGACTCGAACTCGAACACGCCCATCGGGCCGTTCCAGAACACGGTCGCGGCGTCGGCCAGCTTGCCCGCGAACAGCTCACGAGACTTCGGGCCGATGTCGAGCCCCATGCGGCCGGCCGGGATGGCCGTCGCGTCGACGACGTCGAACTCCGCGTCGGCCGCGAAGCCCGTCGCGGCGAGCACGTCCACCGGCAGGATCAGCTCGACGCCGCGCTTCTCCGCCTCGGCGAGGAAGCCGCGGACCTGCTCCAGCTGGTCCTCCTGGAGCAGCGAGTTCCCGACCTCGTGGCCCTGGGCCTTGAGGAAGGTGTACGCCATGCCGCCGCCGATGAGCAGCCTGTCGACCTTGGTCAGCAGGTTCGCGATGACACCCAGCTTGTCCGACACCTTCGCGCCACCGAGCACGACGACGTACGGCCGCGCGAGGTCCTCGGTGAGCTTCTTGAGGACATCGACCTCCGCCAGCACCAGACCGCCCGCATACGCCGGAAGCGCCCGCGCGATCTCGTAGACCGACGCCTGCTTGCGGTGCACCACGCCGAAACCGTCGGAGACGAACGCGCCGCCCGGGACGAGCGCGGCCAGCTCGGCGGCCAGTTCCTGCCGCTCGGCCTCGACCTTGCTGGTCTCGCGCGCGTCGAAGCGCACGTTCTCCAGCAGGGCCACCTGGCCGTCGGTCAAGCCCGCGACGGTGGCCTTGGCGGACTCGCCGACCAGGTCACCCGCCAGCGGGACGTCGACGCCGAGCAGCTCGGTGAGCTTCGCGGCGACGGGCGCGAGCGAGAACTTCGGGTCCGGCTCGCCCTTGGGACGGCCGAGGTGCGCCGTGACGACCACCTTCGCGCCCGCCTCGGCGAGCCGCTTGAGGGTCGGCAGGGCCGCGCGGACGCGGCCGTCGTCGGTGATGGTCTCCCCGTCGAGGGGGACGTTCAGGTCGGAACGCACGAGTACGTACCGGCCCGAAACGTCCCCGCTCAGCAGGTCTTCGAGATTCTTCAGCGCCATGACTCAGGAGAGCTTGTTGCCGACGAGCTTGACGAGGTCGGCGAGGCGGTTGGAGTAGCCCCACTCGTTGTCGTACCAGCCGACGACCTTGACCTGGTTGCCGATGACCTTGGTCAGCGGCGCGTCGTAGATGCAGGACGCCGGGTCGGTGACGATGTCGGCCGAGACGATCGGGTCGTCGCTGTAGCGCAGGATGCCGGCCAGGGGGCCCTCGGCGGCGGCCTTGTACGCGGCGTTGATCTCGTCGATGGTCGCGCTCTTGGTCAGCGTGACGGTGAGGTCGGTGGCCGAACCGGTCGGGACCGGGACGCGGACCGCGTAGCCGTCGAGCTTGCCGTTGAGCTCCGGCAGCACCAGGCCGATGGCCTTGGCGGCACCGGTCGAGGTCGGGACCATGCTCAGCGCGGCGGCGCGGGCGCGGCGCAGGTCCTTGTGCGGCGCGTCCTGCAGGTTCTGGTCCTGCGTGTACGCGTGGATGGTGGTCATCAAGCCCTGCTCGATGCCGAACGCGTCGTTCAGGACCTTGGCCAGCGGGCCGAGGCAGTTGGTGGTGCAGGACGCGTTCGAGATGATGTTCTGCGAACCGTCGTACTTGTCGTCGTTGACGCCCAGCACCACGGTCAGGTCCTCGCCCTTGGCGGGCGCGGAGATGATGACCTTCTTGGCGCCACCGGCGATGTGCGCCTTGGCGGCGTCGCCGTTGGTGAAGAAACCGGTCGACTCGACGACGACGTCCACGCCCAGGTCGCCCCAGGGCAGGTTGGCCGGGTCGCGCTCGGCGAGGGCCTTGATCGTCTTGCCGTCGACGACGATGCCTTCGTCGCTGACGCTGACCTCGCCCGGGAAGCGGCCCAGGATGGAGTCGTACTTCAGCAGGTGGGCCATGGTGGCGACGTCGCCGAGGTCGTTGAACGCGACCACCTCGATGTCGTGACCGGCGGCCTGCACGGCCCGGAAGAAGTTGCGGCCGATGCGGCCGAAGCCGTTGACACCTACGCGAACCGTCACTGCTGCCACTCCCTTGAGACTCGTCCGGGATCGCCCCGGTAAGACGTCCTTTACTCGGGCGCAACCCTAGCGTGCGTGCTCGGGCGACCCTCTTTGCCCTGACGAGACTTCCACCACTCGGTGGGTCAGGTCAAGAATCGATTAAGACCATCGCTACCAGGACGTCTTGGGAAAACTCTCAGCTTCGCTGTGCTAGCCGTCGCTCCAGTGGTGTCCGCATCCGTGGCGTGACTCGCACCTCTCCGAACCACCCGGCCAGGTGGTTCGCCTCCGTCTCGACGGCCCGTTCCACATCCGAGCCGACGTCCTCCAGGAGGTGATGGACGACCTCGCCGTCCGGACGCTGCGCCCAGCCGCCGACGATCCGGCCGTCGGCCCAGACGGTGGGCCCGATGTTGCCGGTGCCGTCGAACAGCGGCGCCTTGTGCGGGCCGAGGTACCAGTCGCGCTCGATCCAGCCCATCGATGTCGGGTCGAGGGACGGGAGTAGCGCGACCCAGGGCCCGGGTTCCGCGACCGGCTCCAGATCGTCGGCGAGCACCACGCCGGGAACGCCGTCGAGGTCGACCTCGACCGGCTGAATCGCGCCGAGCGCCTTCTTCGTCTGGCCGGCCGTCCAGCCCGTCCACCAGCGGAGGTCCGCGATCGGCGCGGGTCCGTAGGCGTAGAGCCACCTTCGGGCGAGCTCGGCCCTGGCGGCGTCGGCGTCCCATTCGGCGAGGCCCTGTGGCAGCCAGTCCGCCATCGGCGCCCAGTAGTACTGGCTGCTGATCCAGCTGCCGCGTGGGCGGCCGCGCACGATGCGGCCGTCGACCGCGAGCTGGAACAGGACGCGGCTGGTGACGTTGGCGATCGCCTCGTACGGCTTCCCCTTCGACATCACGAGCTGCTGCCTGAGACGCGGCTCGTCCTCGGACAGCTGCTGTGCCGTGGCGGAACCTCGGGCCTTCAGCGCACGCTCTGTCGCGTCCTCGACCTCGGCGAGCCAGCGTCCCGGCTCCGGCACGTTCTCCGGATGTCCCTGCGTGCCGAGATGCTGTTCGAGCAGGCGGCGCTGTTTCTCGGCGATGTCGGCGGAACACGCGGCCTGCACGAGCGCCGCGTTCTCGTGCCCGAGGACGAAGACCGTGCGGCGCATGCCGAGCATCCGGATCAGCGTGCGCTCCTCGTAGAGCGCGTTCTCCACTTCCGCGACGCCGTCCCCCTTGACGCGCGCCCACGCCGACAGGTGCACCGACGCCGGATCCGTGGCGTGCAGCGCGACGACCGCGTCCGCGGCGGCGTGCACCGACTCGGCGGACTCGGTGAGGCGATGACGCGTCGCGAGGCGGGCACGGCGCTGCCGGATGTCGATCTTGAGGGTCACGGATCGGTTCTACCACCGGGGCCCGACAAAACCGCCGCCTCGCGCTGGTCCTGGTGGCGAGCCTCGTGAGTGGTAAGGACGGCTCTAACCGTCTTTACCACTCACGAGCCCCACCACGGTCCGCCGCACCGCTCCCCTGACTACACCCGCTCCAGCTCGAACACGGGGATGACCCGGCTGGTCTTGCTCTGGTACTCGGCGAACTGCGGCATGACGGCGGACTGCCTGGCGTAGACATCGTCGCGCTCGGAGCCGGTGAGCACCCGCGCGCGGACGGGGAAGGTCTCGGTGCCGAGTTCGACCTTGGTGTCCGGGTTGGCCACCAGGTTGTGGAACCACGCCGGGTTGTCGTCGGCGCCGCCCTTGCTGGCGAAGATGTAGATCCGGTCGCCCTCCAGGAGCGGGACGAGCGGCGCGATCCGCTCCTTGCCGGACTTCGCGCCGGTGTGGTGCACGAGCACCAGTGGATAGCCCTCGAACATGCCGCCCGCCTTGCCGCCGGTCTGGCGGAACTCGGCGATCACGGTGCGGTTGATCTCGTCGAAGTCGAAGTCGATCGTGTCTGCCATGACCTTGATCGTATGGCGCACTCGGTGACCATATCGATGCCTGAAATCACCATGAACATATCCATTTGTCGCACTATTCTCGATGTCATGGACCTGTTGGCAGAGACTCTCGCCGTGGGCGGCGTCCGGGGCACCGCCGGAGCGCGGATCGAGGCGTCCGGCCCGTGGGGCATCCTCTGGCACGGCATGACCAGAGCCGCCTTCTACGCCGTCACCTGCGGGACGGCCTGGCTGGAACTGGCCGGGCACCCGCCGCGGCAGCTCATGCCCGGCGACGTCGTCCTGTTGCCGAACGGACCGGAGCACACTCTGCGCAGCGCCCCGGACGTCGCGATCATTCCCAACCTGTGCACGGCGGCGGAGAAGGCGCGGGACTGCGGTGGCGTGCTGCGCCTCGGTTCCGGGGAGGTGGAGACCCATGTCCTCGGCGCGTCCTACGACTACGACCCGGCGGTGTCCACCCAGGTGCTCGCCACCCTGCCGGACCTGGTGCACATCCGCGCGCACCGCGGCAGCGACGGGCTGGACGACACCGTCCGGCTGTTGTCGCGGGAACTGGCGGCCCCGCAGATCGCCACCGAGTTCGTCCTCAACCGGCTCGTCGACATCCTCCTGGTCCAGTTGCTCCGCGCGTGGCGGACCGAGAAACCGGCCGAGACGCGGGGAACCTGGCTCGGCGTCCTGGGCGATCCGCTGGTCAGCGTGGCACTGGCCAAGATCCACGAGGACCCGGCGAAGCCGTGGACCACCGATCTGCTCGCGGCGGAGCTGGCGACCTCGCGCAGCACGCTGACCCGCCGATTCCGCGAAACCACCGGCCGGACCCCCGGTGACTACCTGACCCAGTGGCGGATGGACCTGGCCGCCGTCCGGCTGCGCGACACCGACGACACGGTGGACACCATCGCCCACTCGGTCGGCTACACGTCGGTGTACGCGTTCAGCCGGGCGTTCCGGCGTGCACGCCACCAGGCCCCCGGGCGGTACCGGACCTCGACCCGCGAGCGCCTCAAGCCGGCCGGGTGACCGGAACGAGGTCGAGAAGTTCCTTCAGGCCTTCGAAATCCTGCGGATTCGTGGTGTACAGCGGCATCCGATGAGCGATGGCCACGCTGGCGATCATCAGGTCGGCCACCCGGCGCCGGGGCGTCCTGCCCATCGCGAGCACGGACGCCGACACCCGGCCGAAGATCCGGGCCGCCTCGGTACCGAAGGGCAGCGGGTCGAATTCGGACTCCACCCGTTGCAGCAGATCGGTGCGCCGGGCCCGCTCGGCCGGGTCGGCGGCGTAGTGCGGGCCGGCCGAAAGTTCGGCGAGCGTGATCGTGCTGATCGACATCAGGTCCGGCAGCTCGGCGTGATCGATCGCCCGCCGGAGGATGAGGATGTTCGTGTCGAGCAGGCCGTGGACCTCAGCGGCCATAGGGATCGTCCGCCTCCCCTTCGAAAGCGTCGTCGAGGTCCGCGCGGAACCTGTCCGGGTCGATGAGCGGAGCGTTGGCCGAGCCGGTGGCGAACTGGTCCCGCGAAACGGCGTGCCGACGACAAAGCGGGACCAGCTGGGCGATGGGCGAGCCGCTACGGGTCACGGTGAAGGTCTCCCCGTGCTCGACCGCGTCCATGATCTCGCCGGACCGGTTCCGGAGATCACGCTGGGAGATCTCGTGCTGAACGCTCATGGACACATGGTAGCGCGATGTAGCACGGCGTGCCACATGCCGTCAGGCCGTCTCCGGCTCCGGCTCCGGTTCGTCCGCCGGCCGCGTGAACAGCCTCGTCGCCGAAAGCCGCGCGACGCCGTCCGGCTCGCCGAGTTCGTCGGTCGCGTTCCGGATCGTCGCGTCGACGGACAGGTACTTGCGCCCCGCCCGCAGGTCCGCGTCGTTGCGCAGCCGCACGATCAGCGGAAACTCGCTCAGCGCGCCGGCGTCGAACAGGCCGGTGGTGTAGATCAGCTGGACGCCCAGCGCCTCCGCGACCGCGCGCTGCAGTTCCAGGAGGTAGCCCGCCGACGCGCGGCCGATCGGGTTGTCGAGGAACAGCACGCCGGAGTGCCGGTTGCGGGCCTTGCCGCGGTTGTTCGCCCGCAGCGCGGCCAGGGTGCAGTACAGGATGATCGCCGCGGTCAGCTGCTGTCCGCCGGAGAACACGTCCCGGATCTCCGAGACGCGCTGCCGTTCGGTCCGCAGCACGGAGTCCGGCTTCAGCATGTCGACCCGGAAACCCTTGGGAGCGGCGGCCTGCACGCCGCGCAGCACGAGCGAAAGCCCGTCCCGTTTGACGTCCCGGCCGTCGGAGGTCTTCCCCACCGCGGCCTCGTCGACGACCTCGCCCAGCTTCTCGGCGAGTACGTTCTCTTCGAGTTCGGTGAAGCGGATCCGCAGGAACTCCTGGCCCGACCAGTCGCCGAGACCGTCCGGCAGCCGCGAAACCCGTTGTGCCGCACGGAGAGTGCGCAGCGCGCCGTCGACCATGCCCTGCAGGCGGGTGATGATGCCGCCGCGGTGCCGGTCGATCTGCGCGAGATCGTCGGTGAGCGTGCGCAACCGGGGCCGCAGTGCCTCCGCCCATTCCGCGGCGTGGGCGGGCAGCTGGTCGCGGCGGACCGAGATCACCTGCTGCCGCACCGGGGTGCTGAGCTTTTCGAACCGCTTGTCCGTGGCGTACTGCGCCAGCTGGTCGGCCGCGGCCCGCACCCGGCGGTCGCCCGCGTCGGCGGCGTCCTGTGCCTCGGTGAGCGAGGTGTTGAGCCGCGAATGCTTGGCACGCGCGGATTCCACGTCGCCGTCGAACGCCGCCACTTCGTCCTCTTTGGACAGCAGGTGCGCCATCGATTCGGCCAGCAGACCGAAGCCGGACGCGGACGTCTTCGCGGATTCCAGCGTCGTTTCGGCCGCGGCGCGGCGCTCCTGCAGCTCCTCCCATTTCCGCGCGGCGGCGGACACTTCGAGGCTGGCGTCGTCGATCAGCGCCAAGCCGTGCTCGATGTCCTTCGGCCTCGCGTCGGAGGAGATCGTGGCGAGCGCGGACGGCTGCTCCGGGAGCTGGCTCAGTTCCGCCTTGCGGGTCGCGACGAGTCCGACGATCTCGGTGCGTTCCTCCTCCAGCACCGCGACCGCCCGGTTCGCCCGCGCCTGCGCCGCCGCCCGCGCCGAAGCGTCGGAACCGTCCGGCGTCTCCAGCAGCGCCGCGGCCCGCTCGCGGACGGCGTCGTCCAGCGCCTCCAGTGCCGCCCGTGCGGACGCCTCGACACTCTCGGCCTGGTCGAGTTCGGCCCGGAGATCGCTGCCGACCTCGACCTTCGCGTACGCCTCGGAAGCCGACGCGAAAGTCCGCCGCAACGCGTCCACGGGTTCGGCGGGCGCGGGATCGTCCTCGGTGACGTCACTCGATCCGGGGACCTCGGCCAGTTCTGATTTCGCGGTCGTCGCCGTGCGCCGATGCCCGTCGGCGGTGCGTTGTTCTTCGCTCGCCTGCTCGCGCAGCCGGGAAGCCTTCACCGCGGCTTCGGACGCCGTGGCCTCGGCCCGCTCGGCGGTCTCGGTCGCGCGTTCGACGTCGTCCGTCCACTCGGGAATCTTCGTGGCGCGCGTGGCGAGTGTTTCCAGCCCGCGGGCCCGCTCCCCCGCTTCGGCCGAAGCCGTGCGCAGTTCGGGGACCCGTTCCCGCAGCCCGGCCGCCTTTTCACCGAGGCGCTGGAACTCCTTCTCGGCCTGCTCCAACGCGGTCCGCGCGGTCTCGTGCGCGGTGCGCGCGGTCTGCAGCTGCTCGGCCAGCGTCGCGATGCTGCCGGGCGGGTAGTCCTCGCGCCAGGTCTTGAGCTTCCACGACAGCGCGCTGTCGTCGGCCAGTGACGTCGCCAGTGCTTCCAAGCGGCGCTGGCGTTCCGCGTGCCGGAGCGCGATGGCCTCGCGCTCGGCGTCGGCGGCCTCCTCGTCGTACATCGCCGGGTTGGGCGGCACGAGGAATTCGATCCCGGCCTCGTCCGGCAGACGGCCGGTCGTGGTGGCCTCGGTCGTGGCGACCGGAATGATCGTGGTGGGCAGCAAACGCCGCTCCGCCAGTACCTTCTCGGCGAGCCGGACCTGCTCCGGTTCGTTGAGCAGGATCCCCGAGACCAGCTGGGGTGCGCGGGCCAGTACGGCCGCCCGCCGCTTTTTGTCCAAAGTGGACAGGTACCGCCAGCCGGACCACGCGTTCATCCCGGCGGCTTCCAGCGCGTCCAAGGCGGCCTGGACCTCTTCGGTGGCGGGCAGAAGGCCGCCCGAGCCGAGTGCGTTCAGCGCGCGCTCGTCGACGGATTCCTCCATCCGCAACGCGGTCTGTTCCTTCTCCGCGGCCGAACCCGCCTCGCGAAGACGTTCCAGCAACACCGGAAGGTCCGTCTCCAGCGTGACGTCCTCCGCGCCGAGGAGCTCGCTCAGCCGGGGTTCGACGGCGAGCGCGTCGGTGCGCCGGTTGGCCCGGTCGAGTTCGTCGGCCGCGCGCTCCAAACGGTCCTTCGTGGACCCCGCGAGCCGGTGCGCGTCGTTGACGGTGGCCTGCGCGGAACGCAGATCCTCGGCGACGCGTTCGAGTTCCTGTTCACGGCGGACGAGTTCCGCGGCGGTCGCCTCGGCCTCGGCCCTGGCCGCACGCGCTGCTTCGGCGACGTCGGCCCCGGCCTTCAGCGCGCCGGACCGGACGGTCTCCGCGATCTCTTCGCGGATCTCGGCGATCCGCGCTCCCAGCCCACGGGCCTCCGCCCGGCGTGAGGCCGCGAGGTTCGCCGACTCGTCCCGTTCCGCCTGGGCCTTCTCCGCCTCGGCACGCAGGGCGCCGACATGGGCTTCGGCCTTCGCCGCTTGCTCGGTCGCGTTCTTGGCCAGCGCCAGCAGGCCCCGTGCCAGCGCGGCCGCGGCGGCGTTGCGCGCCTGCAGCGCGGGCTGCGCCTTCTGCTCGCGATTCCCCACCAGTTCGCGGAAATCGCGGGCCTTGCGGGCGGCGTTGAGGTGGTTGAGCACGGTGGCGCATTCACGCCAGGCCTCGGCGGCGGTCTTGGCCTCGGCCAGTTCGCCGTCGATCCGCTTCTTGTTCTCCTGCGCCTCGTCGAGCCGCAGTTTCCCGACCAGGCGGCGGAGTTCGGTGACCCCGGCGGTCAGACGGCGGTGGTCTCCCTCGGCCAGTTTCTCCGCGGACTTCACCTCGTCGACGTGCTGTTCGAGCCCGCTCAGCCGCTCGTTCTCGAGTTTGTCACGAGCGGCGACCTGACCGGCCAGCGTCCGCATCTCGGCGCGGGCCGCGTCGGCGAGCTTCCGCGACGCGGCGGCGACACCTTCCTCCTCCGCCAGCGGCGTGAGCAGGTCGAGCGCACCCGCGACGAAGTCCCGCTCCGACAACAGGTCCCCGCGCTGGGCGAGGTTGTGCGCGTAGGTCGCGACGACCTCGGCGAGGTCCTTCGGCTCCTCCTCCGAAAGCACCGCGCGCAACAGGAACTCGACGAACGCCTCATCGGTGCTGAAGGCGAAAGCGTCGGCCGCCTCGCCCTCACCGGCGTTCATCGCGCGCTGGTACCGGAAAAGCTCGGTGTCGAGGCCGAGACCGTCGAGCCGGGACGTCCATTCGTGATGCCGCCGGGTCCAGAACAGCTCCAGTTCCGGCTCGCCGCCGTGCACCTTGTCGAGCTGGTCGTGGAAGCCGGACATCGTCAGCAGCCTGCCGTCCGACGTCAGCGGCAGCGAGTCCAGATCGAGCGAGGGCGTCGGCCGGAAGCAGTACCAGGAGTCGGCGAGGTTCTCCGAATCCGCCGACACCACGTGCCCGCGCCACTCCGACACCTTGCCGGTGATCACCCGATGACCGGTCTCGACCTGCAGCCACTCCAGCACGACGTGCGAAACGTCCTTGGCGGCGACGAACTTCTCCAGCACCTTGGTGTTCGTCGTGCCGACGACCTGGCGGCGGCCGGGCAGCATGACCGAGAAGATCAGCTTGATCAGGACGGATTTGCCGCCGCCGTTCTCCAGGAACAGCACGCTCGCCGGCGACGGGCGCCGCGGCGGCCCCTCCCCCGCCAGGTGGATCCCGGCGCTGAACAGCGCGTCCTGTTTGGGCGCGGTGATGGCCGCGCCGACGCCGCTGAAGTCCAGCACGACATCCTGGTACCGCGCGCCCGCCGGGCCCACCGAGTGCAGGCGAACCCGCGAAAGCTCGTACATCTCTTCCCTCCCCTTATCCGAGAACCCGCGTCCGCGATCGCGTCGCCAGGGCGCTGGTTCCCTTTGCCGCCCGCGGCGCGCTTCCCTGCGCCCTGCCGCCGCGATAGCGGGGCCTTCGGCCTGGGCGGGTTCGCATCGGCTCGTTTCCGCTCATCACCACAGCTCCGCTCACCAGCCCGTTAGAGCGTGTCCGACGCGGCGGCCCGCAAAGTCCCGCCTCCGTTGGCGACCGAGACCACGTTCAGTTCGAGCAGATCGTCGAAGGCCGCGTCGGCGGCGAGTTCACGCACCTGCACCTGATAGCGCGGTGTCGTCCGGTAGGTCCCGCCCTGTTCTCCGCTGACCTGGACGAGAAAGCCTTGATCGGCGAGGAACCGCAGGGCCCGCGCGACCATGCCGCGCGTGGTGTCCGACGACAGCCTGCCGTCCTTGGTCGCGGCGGCCGCCGGACGTCGGGCGTAGGCCCGCCAAGCCTGTTCGAGTTCGGGCGCGTCGGCCAGCGGGTCGTTGTTCGCTTCGGCCTCCGCCGCGCGCTCGTCGAGGATCCGGCAGGCCTCACGCACCATCGCGTCCACCTGCTCGACACTGACGCGGCCGATGTAGGTGTCGTTGGCGAGATCGTCCGGACGCGGGTAACCGAGCGCGGCGGTGGCCAGGTGGACGAGACCATGCAGGACCTTCTCGGTCTCACGGCGTTCGCGGATCTTGCTCTGCCGCGCGTAGCTGTCCATCTTGATCTCGAAGACGGACTCGTCGGTCGCCGCCAGCACGGCACCGGCCTGGAGGTTGACCTCCAGCACCATCAGCCCGAGCCCGGCCGCGACCGCGTGGGTGAGCTGCTTGAACGCCCTGTCCTCGCCGTAGCGCCGGACGAGATCGCCGTACACGACGTCCCGCGACGGCAACTGCTTCGGGCGCATCCCGAACGAGACCAGCCGGGCCGCGGATTCGACGTCCCCTGTGGTCGTCACGCGACCTCCTCTTCTTCGTGATCCTCGCGATCGACCCGCGCCGACGAAAGCAGCAGATCCGCTCCGCCGAACTCGGGATCTTCGAGCAGCGTGCCGTCGTCGACGGCCAGCAGCACCTGGACCTCCCCCTGCCGGAGCGCCGCGCCGACCTCGGGGCTGTAGGCGTGCACCGCCCTCAGTGCGACCAGTGCGGGCAGCCCGGGATCGATCCGGCGGGCCTCTTCGAGCAGCCCGGACAGCCGTCGCGGCACCTCCGGCAGGTCGAGCAGGTCGTCGGCGAGACGCCACTGCTCGTCGCCGAACTTGTCGGTGACCTCGGCGGGCATGAGCTCGGGTTCGGGGATCTCGCCGACGAGCTGGTCGCGCTCGGGGGCCGGCCGCAGCAGCAGCGACACCAGCGAGGACAGCGACGGCACGGTCGGCGGGGAGATCCCGGCACCGGCGTGGAAGAACGACTCGGCGGGCGCGACGGCCTCGGCGATCGGCAGGCCCAGCGTCGGCATCAGGAGCTGGCCGAACAGGTCGATCGTCGCGCGCTGCGGCGGCCCGGAGAACTGCTGGCGGTCCTGTTCGGCGCGGAACACCGCGCCCGCGTCGGCGAGGCGCGACTGGAGGCGGGTGTGCCGGCGGATGCAGTCTCCGACGATGTCGACGAGTTCGGCGGCACGGCGTTTGCGGTCGAGGTCCTCGGTCTCGTCCCTCGACGCGGTGATGTTCTTGAGGATCGCGTTCTCGGCGCGGAAACGGGACTCGATATGGGACAGCGCCTGATCCAGCAGGTCCGGAACCTCACGCTCCCAGTCGACCGCGCGCACGTCGCGCCGGGTGGCGTCGAGCTTGGCGCGCAAGGTCTCGCCGTACTGGACCGTCCGGTAGCGGGCCTGTTCGGCGGCGAGCTTCGCGTCGGCGAGGCGGCCACGGTTGATCAGGTTCTCCAGTTTGACCTCGGCCGCGATCTGGGCCGACTCGACGTCGGTGTCCAGCGCGCCGACGAGCACGTTGATCGCCTCGTCGGTGGCGCGCAGGTAGACCTCGCCGTCGGGCGCGGCCAGCTCGACGAGCAGCTTGAAGTCGAACTGGCGGCGCTGGTAGCCGCCGCCGGGGCCGATGGAGCCGTAGACGCGGCGGAAGCCGCGATCGGTGGTGCCGACGTTGATGAGGTTGTCGAGGACCCACCGGGCGACCTTGGCGTGTTCGTCCGGCGTCCGGCCGGGCGCCTGGAGCGCGACGAAGGGCAGCAGCCGCGCGATCACCTGTTCGTGGTCGGCGCCGGTGTCGAAGTCCATCGAGACGGTGACCTGGTCGATCGTGTGCAGGGCGATCTCGGCCATCTGGTAGATCGTGGCGTCCGCCCAGTCCAGCTTCGCCTTGCGCGCGTCGAGGTCGTGCAAGGGCGCTGTGCAGGCCAGCGCCTTGAGGCGGCGGGTCAGCCCCTCGTCGGCCAGCCCCATCCCGGTCAGCTCGTCGTCTCGCACAGCAGGCCAGGCTAGTCGCCGCCCCCGTCGCCCCGCACGGGTGACCGGGGTGCCCGGTGCCCGGGGCGGCGGTAGCGTCTGGTTCATGCGTGAAATGAGCCGGGACGAATGGTGGGAGTTCGCGAGCGAGGGCACCCGGACGGGCATGCTCGGCCTGGTCCGCGCCAACGGGGCGCCGATCGTGACGCCGGTGTGGTTCCTGCTGAACGAGGGGCCCGACGGCGACGAGCTGATCTTCACCACCGGCACGGACACCCTCAAGGGGAAGGCACTGCGACGCGATCCGCGGCTCTCGCTGGCCGTCGACGACCAGAAACCGCCTTACTCGTACGTGCAGTTCACCGCCGAAGCCGTGTTGCACCACGACCTCGGCGAGATGCTCGAATGGGCGACCAGGCTCGGTGGGCGGTACATGGGTGAGGACAAGGCGGAGGCCTACGGCAAGCGCAACGCCGTGCCCGAGGAGTCCTTGGTGCGGGCACGGATCGTGAAGGTGATCGCGCGAGCCGACATCGCCGGCTGAGTCCTCTCTTCATCGCAATCAGTCCCCTGGATGCGGTACTTGCGCGTGCAAGTACCGCATCCAGGGGACTAATTGCGTTCGAGGAGGCATGACTCTCCGTGTTGATACTGGTCAAGTATTGACACGAAGCACCCACTGGTGTGTGATCTGAACCATAGATAGGAAAGTTTCCTAACTAAATCTCCACTTCCCCGCCGGGCTCGCCCGGCCCGCCGTTGCACCTCCCGACCCCGAACTTCACGCATGGAGGCTCCAGTGGCACCCCGACCACCGTGGCGCGCGCTGCTCACGTGTGCTGCCGCGACGGCGATGACCTTCGCCGTCCTGCCGGCTCCGCCCGCCGGCGCGGCACCGACCGACCACGAATCCGAAACAGCGACGATCTCCCAAGGCGCCGTCGAAAAGAACCACGCGGGCTATTCCGGCACCGGGTTCGTGAACTTCGACAACGTCGTCGGCAGCTATGTCGAGTACACGGTGAACGCCGCGCAGGCCGGAACCCAGACGCTGACCTTCCGCTACGCCAACGGAACCACGATCGACAGGCCGGTCTCGCTGAGCGTCAACGGCACCGCGGCGGGGACGCTGTCCTTCCCCGGCACCGGTGCGTGGACCACCTGGAAGACCGTCACCAAGGACGTCACGCTGGCCGCCGGGGCCAACAAGATCCGCACCACCGCCACGACCGAGAACGGCGGGCCCAACGCGGACAAGCTCACCGTGAGCGGAGTGGTCGACGCCGAGGCACCGACTCCGCCGAAGAACCTGGCCGCCAAGGACATCAAGGCCCGCAGCGCCACCTTCACCTGGGAGGCCGCGACCGACAACGTCGGTGTGGTCCGCTACGACGTCATGCGCGGTGGCAACGTCCTCAAGAGCGTTGACGGGAACACGCTCACCACTACCGTCGACAACCTGCAGCCGAACACGGCCTACGACATCTCGGTCGGCGCCTTCGACGCGGCCGGAAACCCTTCGCAGCAAAGCAATGTCGTCCAGTTCACGACGCCGTCCAGCGGGGACACCACACCGCCGACGGTGCCGGGGGACCTGCGTTCGACGTCGGTGACCGCGAACAGCGTCTCCCTGGCGTGGAACGCTTCCACGGACGACAGCGGCACCATCGCCGGTTACGACGTCTACCAGGGCACCACGAAGGTCGCGACGACACCTTCGCTCGAAACCACGGTCACCGGGCTGACGGCGAACACCTCGTACACGTTCACGGTGAAGGCGCGTGACCTCGATGGCAACGCCTCGGCCGAGAGCAACGCGCTGACCGCGAAGACGAGCGGCGCCGCGGGGGGCGGGATTCCCGAGTACGACAAGGACATCACGAAGGTGGACCTCGCCTGGTCCGTCGACTTCCTGCCGGACGGCACCGCGCTGGCGACCGAACGGGACCGGTTCGAGATCCTGCGGATCACGCCATCGGGCGAGAAGACCACGGTCGGCAAGGTCCCCGGCGCGGTCGGCACCAACGGCGAGGGCGGTCTGCTCGGCATCGCGATCTCGCCGAACTACGCCACCGATCACGCGATCTACCTGTACCACACGGCCTCCGGGGACAACCGGATCGTGAAGATGACCTACGACAACGGAAAGCTGTCCTCGACGTCGACACCGGTGCTCACCGGGATCGCCAAGAACCGTTACCACAACGGCGGAAGGCTGCGCTTCGGCCCGGACGGCAAGCTTTACGCCACCGTCGGCGACGGGCAGAACAAGGACACCGCGCAGAACAAGGGATCGCTCAACGGGAAGATCCTGCGGGTCAACCCCGACGGTTCGGCGCCGGGCGACAACCCGTTCTTCTCCACCGGCGGCAACGCCCGCTACGTCTGGAGCTTCGGGCACCGCAACCCGCAGGGCCTGGCGTGGGATTCCCGTGGCCAGCTGTGGGCCTCGGAATTCGGCGACGGCAAACTGGACGAGCTCAACCTGATCCAGAAGGGCGGCAACTTCGGCTGGCCCCAGTGCGAAGGAACCGAGGGTTCCTGCGGTGGCACGGTCGCGCCGAAGAAGACCTGGCCGACCAGTTCCGGCGGGCCGAGCGGGATCGAGATCGTCAACGACTGGATCTACGTCGCCGCCGTCACCAGCGAGCAGCTCTTCGCCACCCAGATCAACGCGGCGGGCAACGGCGTCGGCTCGGTGCAGTCGCTGTTCTCCGGCCGCTGGGGCAGGCTCCGCTCGGTCACGAAGACACCGGACGGCGGGCTGTGGGTCACCTCGACCAACGAGGACAAGAACGGCGGCACGCCGACCGGCATCGACAACGTGGTGGTCCGGCTGAAGTTCCCCGGTGCCTCGCAGCCGGGAGCGTTCAAGCTGACCAGTTCCGCGTTCGCCGACAACGCGTCGATCCCGGACAAGTTCACCTGCGCCGGTGACGGCACCGCGGGCCAGGACACCTCTCCGCCGCTGGCGTGGGGTGCCGGGACCACCGGCGCCAAGGGTTACGCGATCGTCTTCGCCGACGTGGCCAACAACGGCAACAAACTGCACTGGGCGATCTGGGACATCCCGGCGTCCGCGGCGTCGCTGCCCGAAGGTCTGGGAGCGGGTTACAGCGTCCCGAACCAGAACGGTGCCAAGCAAAAGGCCATGGGCAGCGGGGCGAACTCGCAGAAGTACTTCGGCCCCTGCCCCGGCGACTCCAGCCATCCCTACACCTTCACGCTCTACGCGTTGAAGTCGGCGACGGTGCCGGGCTTGTCCTCGTCCTCGACGATGGCGCAGATCGAGACGGCGATCAAGAACGCCTCGACGGGCAACGTCAAACTGCGCGGCAAATCCAGCGCCGCGTCCTGAGTCACGGCCGGGGTGTCCGGAGCGGCGCCGGGCACCCCGACCGTATCCAGTGCTACTGGATAGAACGCCACCCCGTTCGGGATTTCCCGGCGGGGTGGCGTTTTTCGTGGGAAACCGTTCTCGCCGGATTCTCGGCGCTGTTCGGCGCGCCCGCCGCCCAGCGGACGAGCACGTCGATCTCGGTCAGCTGAAGCCGCAGCCCGCCAAGATCCACGGTGCGGGCATCGCCGCCCAGTAGGACACGTACCTCGGCACCGCCGGGCGCGACGGCGACGTCGTGCAGCTGTGGGTCTTCGTGGCGGGCGCCAAGAACCAGTGGTGGTTCTCTTGAAGCAAACGTGGCGTGGTGTCGGGGTGTGTCGCGAAAGCCACTTTCGCGACGTTGGATGTCCCGAAAGTGGCTTTCGCGACGTTGGCGGTGGCGGGGCGCATGGTCGGCCAGGTGCACGTACTTAGGCGACCTGAGCGGCGGACCGTGGTGGGCTCGTGAGTGGTAAGGACGGTTCTAACCGTCCTTACCACTCACGAGGCTCGCCACGTTTGCCTTACCCCTCAATGACCCGATCCCGGCGCTCGTAAGTTCCTGATGTCCAGTCCTTCACCGGCCGCTAGGCTTCGGCCGGTGAAGGACTGGACGTTCTGCCCCCGCTGCGGCGACCGGACACGAATCGCCGGCGACGGCGAGGACACGCACGCCGAATGCCCCGCCTGCGGCTTCACCAAATATGACAATCCGCTGCCGACCACGGTCGGTCTCATCGTCGACGGCGACCGGATCCTGTTGCTGCGCCGGGCACACGAGCCCCGGAAGGGCGAGTGGGACACCGTCGGCGGTTTCCTCTCCGGCGCCGAGACCGCCGAGCAGAACCTCGTCCGCGAAGGACTCGAGGAAATCGGCTGCGAACTCAGGAACCTCCGGTTCGCCGGATCGTATCCGTCGGTCTACGGCGAAACCGGCCTGAAGACGATCGGGCTCGCCTTCGTCTGCGAGCTCCCGCCCGGCGCGGAAATCGTGCTGTCGGAAGAGAATTCCGAGTACGCCTGGTTCCCGCTGGCCGATCGCCCGCCGCTCGCCTTCGCCGATTGCGAGGCCGCGGCGACGGCATTCACCAGCCGAACAGGTTCCGCATGATCCGCGAGCACCGCTCGGTCATCGCCGCCGCGTCCTGATCCGGCTGGTCGATCCACCAGCTGATCAGGGAATCGACCACGCCGGTCCACACCTGGGCGATCGCCTCGATGTCGCGGTCGTCGTCCAGTCCCCGCGAGCGCATCAGCTGCGCGGCGCCGACCAGCGCGAACCCGTCTAGCCGGTAGCGGTAGTCGACCGCGACGCCGGCGATCTCGCCGGTCGAGGGCACCGTCGGGTCACGGAGCAGCTTCCACGCGTACCGGTCGTTGTCGAACGTCTCGAAAATGGCCGAGAGCACCGCGAGCGGCATCCGTTCCGGCGGCTCACCCTCCTCCGCCATCGTCTCGGCGACCCCTTCGGTCAGCCTGTCCCCTGCCCGGTGCAAGCAGGCGAGGTACAGCCCGTCCTTCGAGCCGAAGTACTGGTACAGCAAGGGTTTCGTGACGCCGACCCGGCGGGCGATCTCCACCATCGACGCCCCGGCGTATCCGTTCTTGCCGAACTCCTCCGTCCCGGCGCGCACGATCTGGGTTTCCCGCTCCTCGCGGGGCACCCCCTTCGTGCCGACGGCCCTTGCTTCTGTCACGACGGTTATCTTACCCTTAGGTAAATGACCGCAGGGTAAGTTACCTGAAGGTCAGATGTCGGGGGCGAGACAGGGAGAGGTGCGGTGGCGGATTTTCTTGCCCATCTGAGTGATCCGGTGCTGATGGCGACGCCGGTGTTCCTGCTGTTCGTCGCGATCGAGATCCTCGCGCTGCACGTGCTGGGCCACGACGACAACGTCATCGGCTACAGCGTCAAGGACACCCGGACCAGCATGTCCATGGGTGCGGTGGCGGTGGTGATCAACGGTGTCTTCCGCATCGCCATGCTGTTCGTGTTCGCCGCGCTGTACGAACTCGCGCCGGTGAAGTTCAGCCCGCACGACTGGTGGACCTGGGTGCTGATGCTGCTGGGCCAGGAGATCGTCTTCTACGCCTACCACCGGGCGAGCCACCGCGTCCGGATCATGTGGGCGGGCCATCAGGTGCACCATTCGAGCGAGCACTACAACTTCTCGACGGCGTTGCGGCAGAAGTGGACCCCGTACTTCCAGCTGCCGTTCTGGTCGATCCTCGCGCTGGCGGGCATCCCGCCGTGGATGATCCTCATCGGCCTGTCGATCGATCTCGTCTACCAGTTCTTCGTGCACACCGAGAAGATCCGGAAGCTGCCGCGCTGGTTCGAGTACGTGTTCAACACGCCTTCACACCATCGTGTGCACCACGGCAGCGACAAGGAGTACCTGGACGCGAACTACGGCGGCATCCTGATCATCTGGGACCGGATGTTCGGCAGTTTCGTGCCCGAAGGCAAGCGGCCGACCTACGGGCTGACCAAGAACGTCGAGTCCTACAACCTGCTCAAGGTCGGCTTCCACGAGTACGGCTCGATCCTGCGCGACGTCCGCGCCGCCGGATCGTGGCGGGACAAACTCGGGTACGTGTTCGGCCCACCGGGCTGGCAGCCCGAGAAAACACTGACCATAAGCGGTCCTGCGCAACAAGGGTGAGTTCTCCGGCCGGATCTCCGGCGGGAGACTCTCCAGCGGCGGCTGCTGCGCCGCGCGAGCCACGTGTCCGCCTCCGCCGATATCCGTCGGAGGGACGCGTGTCGTCTGCCTTACCAGGCGAGCGCGGCGGAGAGCGCTTCGCCGGTGCGGCGCTTGGCGAGGTAGAAGGACGCCTCATGCGGTTTCGCCCCGTTGTCGATCGTGTAGCCGCTGTCCAGGACGCCTTCGGCGCCGGGGAACATCCCGCTGAGATCCGGCCGGGCGGCGACGAGATCGTCCCGGTCGGCCAGGTTCACCCAGCGCGCGACGCCGGGCGGGACGGACGGCGGCTGCGGGCGGGTCCGTTCGTAGACCACCGTGCGCAGGCCCAGCGGCGAGCCGAGGGTGAGCAGCAACGGCAGCGGGCGGCCGTGCAGATGGGCGGCTTCGTAGGCGACGACGGAACCGAGCGAATGCCCGATGATCGCCTCGGTCTCCGGTCCGATGTGCTCGGCGACGCGCTCCTGCACGCGTTCCCGGATCGTCTCGTCGGTGAGGTACAGCGTCACCTGCTTGAGCGCCTTGACCTCCACGCGTTCGGCGAACGCCACCCCGAGCCTCGCGAACGGCTTCAGCCGCACCAGCGCGTTCAGGACCGGGCGGGCGGCAGCACGCACACCCTGGATTTCCCCGGCCGGGCCACCGAGCTGGGCCAATTCGGCCCTCGCCCGGTCCCGGTCCGTCTCGCGGGACGCCGAAAAGGCCGCGTTCCGGAGCCATTCCGCCGCCAGGGCCTCGGCGAGCCCCCACTCGTCCGCGGTGAGTTCGTCCGCACCGCCTTGCTGGCCGTCCTTCAGGAAAAGGTCACCGTAGAAGGCCATCCGCGCGTCGCCGGGCCGGGCGTCGCGCCACAGGGTGTCGGCCAGCGCGGCGTCACCGGCGAGCCGGACCCCGCCCGCCAGACTCGGCAGCCATTCCGCCTCGAGGGTGTCCGCGGACTTCTGTTCCTGGGCGATGCCGTGCACCAGAACGATCCGAGCCATGGCGCACAGTATCGCGGCCGCCCTTGCCGGTGACCGTCCGATGAGACAAAGTGATCTCCGTGGGAGAGCGGAGATCGTTGGTGGTCGCGTCGCAATGCGACTCCCTGAACCTTCTCTCGTTCCTTCCCGACGCGGGCCGGCAGGTTTCGACGGCCCTGCTCGACCCCGAGATCGGCGGCTGCGTCCCCGCGCTCGAAGACGGCCGCGGCCTGCTCGTCGACCCGACGATGGTCGAGCTGGACGACGCCTTGGCCGAAGCCTTCGAACGCGCGTCGGAGGACGAGGCGACGCTCTTCCTCTCGCTCGTCGGGCACGGCGAATACTCCGACGACGACTTCTACTTCCTCACCAAGGACACCGGGCTGCCGGTGGACAGCCGGAGGTCGTTCCTGTTCGCCCAGCGGATCAAAGAACTCCTCGGCCGCCACTCGACGCTGGACGGTCTGGTGATCCTGCTCGACACCTGCCACGCCGGCATCGGGGCGAGGCAGGCGGGCCGGCGCTGGCTGCGGATCGTCGGCGAAGCGGGCAAACGATTCGACCTGCTCACCGCCTCGGACGACCGCGTCGCGGCCAACGGGTGTTTCAGCCGGTCGCTGGTCTCGGTACTGCGGTCGGGGCACGCGGAGTTCGGCGAGCGCGTCCGGTGCGCGGACCTCAAACGAGTGATCACCGGCCTGTGCCCGATGCAGACCGCCGTGCACCTCGGTTTCGACGGCACCCGCGAGGTGGCCGAGGCCGACCAGGGACTGTGGCTCGCGCTGAACTCCTCCCCCGCCTGGCGGCGTTCGCCACTGGCGGGCAACCCGGCCGCGCCGCGGATCGAACGGCTGACCGCGGGCTACCGACCGGATCCGAAACTCGGCGAGACCGTCGGGCATCTGCTCACCGGCGTCCGGCTGGTCGCGATCACCGGCGAGGCCGGCGCGGGGAAGTCGACCATGCTCGCCGCGCTTGCCCGGCCGTCGGTGGCCGGATCCTATGTGCCGCCGGACTTCCTGCACGCCGTGCTGTTCGCCGACCGAGGTGAGACCGCCGAACGGATCGCCCGCGAACTGACCCGGCAGTTGCGGCGCACCGTGCCCGGATTCGCCGACGCCGAAGACGCCTATCGTGCCGGCCTCGACGACGTCGCCCGCACTGGCGCGAGCGCGTTGGAGCTGGCGCTTCTCGGCCCGCTGCGCAGTCTCGCTCCCCGAAGGACGGGCAGCCCGGTGCGGATCGCGGTCGACGGGCTAGACGACCTCGATCCCGGACTTCAGCGGCGGCTGCGCACGGTTCTCCTTGACCTGTCGCGGGAACCGGCGCTGGACTGGATCACCACAGTGGTGGCGACCCGGAAACCGGATCTCCTGCCGTCCGCGTTCGTGATCCGGCTCGGTCAGCCGGGCGGCGTCCCCGGACCGAGCCGCGAACCGGAAGAAGCCTACGGGGGACAGCCTCTGCCCGGGTACGACACAGGTTCGCCCACTTCGCCGAGGATCACGCCCGCCACGCTGATCGTCGACGTCCCCGGTCAGCCGCCCGTGCGGCACGAACTGTCGTTCGGGCTCACGACGCTCGGCCGCAGCAGGAAAGCGGCACTCCGTCTCGGGGATTCACGGGTCTCCCGGCTTCACTGCGAGATCCAGTGGAACGGCACGACGGCGTGGCTGACCGACCGGGACTCCGCCAACGGCACCTTCGTCAACGGAAACCGGGTGCTGAACGCCGAACTGGCGCATCGCGACGTGCTCCGGCTCGGCGATTCGACGGTCACCTTCATCAGTGTCACGCAAGAGGACCAGGACGAGGAAGAAGACCGGTTCGACGTCGGGCAAGGCACCGGCGCGGTGGCCTCGCCGCGGCCGGATCCCGCGGTCCTGCTGGAGCTGCTGGGGGCGGCCGCCACCCGCGGGCCCATCCCGATCTCGATCCTCACCGCGGCGAGCGCGGCGGCCGGTGGTCCGGACCGGCGGGTGCACGTCCGCGACTTCCTGGCCGGACTCGGTGATTCGGTGAGCCGGACGCGGGCGGGCCTGGCCGACGAAACCGTCTTGTGGACCGCCGGCCCGCCCGTCCTCTTCCCCGACGTGGCGGCACGGCTGCACGCCCGGCTGGCGGCGGCGACCTCGGAGGTGGCAGTCGTGACCGGAGACGACGAGCCGACGCTCGAACAGAGCTACGCCGCGGCCAACGAGGCCGAGCACTTCTGGCTCGCCGGACTCCGCGAAGACGCCCTCGCCTCGCTGGAGCGCCGGGCGTCCCACATCCCCGTCGAGAACCGGGAACGCTGGGCGGCCTGGGCGAACCGCGCGGCACGGGAACTCGGCGAGACCGACCGGATCACGCTGCGCTGCGAGGCACGGCACGCGACCTGGACCGGCAAGGCGGGCGACGCGGCCGGAGCACTCGCCCGGTTCGAGGTACTGTTGCCGATCGCCACGGCCACCCTGTCGGGTGGCGACGAAGACGTCTTGAGCATCCGCAACAACATCGGGCACCTGCTCGCCGAACTCGGCCGGTGCGGTTCGCCGAGTGGGCGCTGAACCCCGTGCTCGGCACGAGCCTCGTCGTCTACGCGCGCAAACCGTGAAGGCCACCGCCGCCACCATCGCGGCCGTGCAAGGGGCCGACGGCGGGATCCCCTGGGAGCCCGGCGGGCACCTCGATCCGTGGAACCACCTCGAAGCCGCCATGGGACTGGACGTAGCCAGCCAGGGGCCGAGGCCGAAGCCGCGTACGACTGGCTGGTCCGGAACCAGCGCCCTGACGGATCCTGGGCGGCCCGATACCGCGACGGCGAAGTCGAGCTGTCCACTATGGACACGAACTTCACCGCCTACGTAGCGGTCGGGACGCGGCACCATTTCCTGCTGGCCGGGGGCGATGCCTGGCTGGACCGGATGTGGCTGGTCGTGGACAGGGCCATCAACGCCGTCTTGCGGCGGCAGCAACCGTCGGGCGCCGTCTCCTGGCGGGCCGATCCCGAGATCCGGCTGGTCGCGGGATGCAGCAGCATCCATCACGCGCTGCCCCAGGCGCTGGCGCTCGCGTCCTTGAAGGGGCTGGACCGTCCACAATGGCGAGACGCGGCGCATCGGCTCCGTGTGGCCCTGCTCGGCGAGCCGCGGCTGTTCGCCGCGAAACCGCACGCGATGGACTGGTACTACCCGGTTCTGGGCTCCGTGGTGACCGGCGCCGACGCCACGGCGCGGCTGGCCGCGGGCTGGGACCGGTTCGTCGAACCTGGGCTGGGGGTGCGCTGTGTGCACCACGAACCGTGGGGGGACCTGCGCGGTCTTCGGGGAAAACCTCGTGAGTGGTAAGGACGGTTAGAACCGTCCTTACCACTCACGAGAGGTGACGTTACGCCTCGTCTTCTTCCAGCATGTCCGGCGTGACCGCGGATTCGGTGTCCGGAATGCCTTGTTCCTTCGCCTTCTTGTCGGCCATCGCCAGCAGGCGGCGGATCCGGCCCGCGACGGCGTCCTTGGTCATCTGCGGATCGGACAGCTGACCGAGTTCTTCGAGCGAGGCCTGCCGGTTCGACAGCCGCAGCTTGCCCGCGGCGAGCAGGTGCTCCGGGGCGGACTCGCCGAGGATGTCCAGCGCCCGCTCCACCCTGGCCGCCGCCGCGACGGCCGCGCGGGCCGAGCGCCGCAAGTTGGCGTCGTCGAAGTTCGCGAGCCGGTTCGCGGTGGCACGCACCTCGCGGCGCATCCGCCGCTCTTCCCAGGCGAGCACGCTCGTGTGCGCGCCGAGGCGGGTCAGCAAGGCGCCGATGGCATCACCGTCGCGCACCACGACCCTGTCCGCGCCGCGGACCTCCCGCGACTTGGCCTGTATCCCCATCCGCCGGGCGGCGCCGACGAGCGCCAGCGCGGCCTCGGGACCGGGGCAGGTGACCTCGAGTGACGACGAGCGGCCGGGTTCGGTGAGCGAACCGTGCGCCAGGAACGCGCCGCGCCAGGCGGCTTCCGCGTCGGCGACACCGCCGGACACGACGGCGGCGGGCAGTCCGCGCACCGGACGGCCGCGCTGGTCGATCAGGCCGGTCTGCCGGGCGAGTCCCTCACCGTCCTTGACCACCCGGACGACGTACCGCGTGCCCTTGCGCAAGCCGCTGGAGGAAATGACGTGGACGTCGGACTGGTGTCCGTACAGTTCGTGGATCTCCTTGCGCAGCCGCCTCGCCACCGAACCGGTGTCGAGTTCGGCCTCCACCACGACACGGCCGGCCACGATGTGCAACCCGCCCGCGAATCGCAGCATCGACGCGACCTCCGCGCGGCGCGGGCCGATCTTGGTGATCTCCAGCCGGCTCAGCTCGTCCTTCACGGCGGCGGTCATCGCCATCGCTGCCCCTCCATACCTTCAGCTTCTCCCCCGGTGAGACCGAGAGCGTCCCGCATGCAGCCCGCGAGCGCATCAGGATCATGCCGCCCCGTCACGACCGGGTCAGCCACCGCCCCCAGCAACGCCCGCGCGCCCAGTCTCCCGGCCGCGTCCCGCAAGCGGGCTGGTGAGGGCACCGAGTCACGGTCCGCGATGACCGCGTCCACCCGCAATTCCGGGGCGTGTTCGAAGAGTACGTCCAAATGCTTCTCCGGCGAGAATCCCGCCGTCTCCCCCGGTTGGGGGATCAGGTTGAGGATCACGACCTTCGTGGCGTCCGTTCGGAGCAACGCGTCGTGCAGATCCGGCACCAGCAGATGGGGCAGCACACTCGTGAACCACGACCCTGGACCGAGGAACACCACGTCCGCGCCGAGCACGGCCTCGATCGCCTCGGCGCACCCGCGCGGCGGCCGGTCGGCCTGTCCGGTCGGGTGCAGGCTGATCCGGTGCACCTGTCCCGGGGTCGTCGCCACCGCCACCTGACCGCGGATCCGCCGGACCGCCTCGGGGTTCTCGGCGTCCAGCCCCGAAACCTCGCCTTGGATTTCCAGCGGTTCGGGTGACATCGGCAGGACCCGGCCGGAGATGCCCATGAGCCTGCTCGCCTCGTCGAGCGCCGCGACCGGGTCGCCGAGCACCTCGAACAACCCGGCCAGCAACAGGTTCCCGACCGCGTGCCCGGCGAGGGCGCCGTCACCCCCGAAGCGGTGCTGGAACACCTCCGCCCACAGGGTCCCGCCGTCTTCGGCGGCGAACGCGGCGAAGGCCTGCCGCAGGTCGCCCGGCGGCAGCAGCCCGAGTTCCCGGCGCAGCCTGCCGGACGAGCCCCCGTCGTCCGCGACGGTGACCACGGCGGTGACCTGCGAGGTCACCCGGCGCAACGCGGTGAGGGTGGCGTGCAGGCCGTGCCCGCCGCCCAGTGCCACCGCGCGCGGTGCGCTACTCGCGGCCAAGGTCGCGGTGCACCACCTTCACGGCCATACCGTCCTCATTGGACAGACGCTGGGCGAGTTCCTCGGAAATGGCGACGCTGCGGTGCTTTCCGCCCGTGCAGCCGACGGCCAGCGTCAGATACCGCTTGCCCTCACGCTTGTAGCCCGCGCCGATCAGGCGCAGCAGCTGGTGGTAGCGGTCGAGGAACTCGTCCGCGCCTTCCTGGCTGAGCACGTAGTTGCGGACCTCGCCCTCGAGACCGGTGTGGTCGCGCAGTTCCGGGATCCAGAACGGGTTCGGCAGGAACCGGACGTCCATCACCAGGTCGGCGTCCATCGGCAGGCCGTACTTGTAGCCGAACGACAGCACGGTGACCCGGGTCTGCGTGCTCGCCTCGGAACCGAAGGCGTCCTCGATCTTGGCACGCAGGTCGTGCACCGAAAGCGACGACGTGTCGAGCACGAGGTCGGCCTCTTCCCGCAGCGGCTCCAGGAGCGTGCGCTCGGCGGTGATGCCGTCGGCGAGCCTGCCGTCACCCTGCATCGGGTGGCCGCGGCGGACGGCCTCGAACCGGCGCACCAGCACCGCGTCCGTGGCCTCCAGGAACAGGACGCGCGGCTTGTACCCGCGGGCGTCGAGGTCCTTGATGACCGACGCCAGGTCGTCGGTGAACGCGCGCGAGCGCACGTCCATCACCACGGCGACCTTGGTGATCGCGCCCCGCGCCTGCGCGCCGAGCTCGACCATGGTGGCGATCAGCTCGGGCGGCAGGTTGTCCACCACGAACCAGCCCAGGTCCTCCAGGCATTTCGCGGCGGTGCTGCGGCCCGCTCCGGACAGACCGGAAACGACCGCGACCTCCATCCCCGAACCGCGGCCTTCTTCTTGCGCACTCACGATGGTCCTTTCCCCGATCACGTACCGGACTCCCCCGTCCCCGCGGACTCCCCTGCGAGTGCCGCGACGACCGCTTCCGCGGTGCGCCTGCCGAAGCCGGGCACCGCCTCGATCTCCTCGATCCTTGCTTCGCGGAGTTTCCGCACCGAGCCGAAATGCTTGATCAGCGCGGTACGGCGAGCCTGCCCCAGTCCCGGCACACCGTCCAATGCGGACACCTGCATCCGCTTGGACCGCTTCTCCCGGTGATATCGGATGGCGAAGCGGTGTGCTTCGTCACGCAGCCGCTGCAGCAGGTACAGCGCGTCGGAGGTGCGCGGCAGGATCACCGGATCGGGGTCGCCCGGCAGCCACACCTCCTCCAGCCGCTTCGCCAGGCCGACCACGGCGATGTCGGTGACGCCCAGTTCGGACAGGACGTCCGCGGCGGCGGTTGCCTGCGGGCCCGCGCCGTCCACGACGAGCAGGTTCGGCGCGTACGCGAACTTGCGCGGTTTGCCGGTCTCCGGGTCTATCCCCGGCCGGTCCGGGTCGACCTCCACGCCCTCGGCGTTTTCCTTGAGATAACGGGAAAACCGGCGACGGACGACCTCGGCGATCGACGCGACGTCGCCTTCCTCCGCGGCCTCGCGCAAGGCGAAGCGCCGGTACTCGGACTTGCGCGGGATCCCGTCCTCGAACACCACGAGCGACGCGACCACGTCACTGCCCTGGATATGGCTGATGTCGACGCATTCGATGCGCAGCGGCGCGGTTTCCAGCGCCAGGTAATCCTGCAGTTCCGCCAGCGCGGCCGAACGCGCGGTGAGGTCACCGGCGCGGCGCAGTTTGTGCTGGGTGAACGCCTCGCCGGCGTTGCGTGTCACGGTCTCCGCGAGCGCGCGTTTGTCGCCGCGCTGCGGCACCCGCAGGCTCACCTTCGACCCGCGCAGCCCGGAAAGCCACTCGCCGAGCGCCTCCGCGTCGGCGGGCAGTTCGGGGACGAGGACCTCGCGCGGCACCGGCGGGCCGCCGTCGGGATCGTCCGTTCGTTCGGCCTGTTCGCCGTAGAACTGCGTGAGGAAATGGTCGACGAGGTCCTGGACGTCCATCTCCTCGGCCTTGTCGATCACCCACCCGCGCTGGCCGCGGACCCGGCCGCCACGCACGTGGAAGACCTGGACGGCGGCTTCGAGTTCGTCGTGGGCGAAGGCGACGACGTCCGCGTCGGTGCCGTCGCCGAGCACGACGGCCTGCTTCTCCATCGCGCGCCGCAGCGCGCCGAGGTCGTCGCGGAGCCGCGCGGCACGCTCGAACTCCAGCTCCTCGGACGCGGCCGCCATTTCCTGTTCCAGACGGCGGATCAGCGCGTCGGTGCGGCCGGCGAGAAAATCACAGAAGTCCTCGACGATCGCGCGGTGCTCGTCGGCGGAGACCTTGCCGACGCACGGCGCGGAACATTTGCCGATGTAGCCGAGCAGGCACGGCCTGCCGATCTGGCCGTGCCGTTTGAACACGCCCGCCGAGCAGGTGCGCGCCGGGAAGACCCGGAGCAGCAGGTCGAGCGTTTCGCGGATGGCCCACGCATGCGCGTACGGACCGAAATACCGCACGCCCTTCTTGCGCGCGCCGCGATAGACGTGCAGGCGCGGGAACTCCTCGTTCATCGTGACGGCGAGGACCGGGTAGCTCTTGTCGTCGCGGTAGCGGACGTTGAACCGCGGGTCGAACTCCTTGATCCAGTTGTACTCCAGCTGGAGCGCCTCGACCTCGGTGCTCACCACGGTCCACTCGACGCTCGCCGCCGTCGTCACCATCTGGCGCGTGCGCGGATGCAAGCCCGTGATGTCGGCGAAGTACGAGTTCAGCCTGCTGCGGAGGCTTTTCGCCTTGCCGACGTAGATGACCCTCTTCGTGCCATCGCGAAATTTGTACACGCCAGGGGCGTCCGGGATGCTCCCCGGCGAGGGACGGTAGGTGGTCGGGTCAGCCACAACACCAAGCCTATGGGGCACCACCGACAGTCTTACGAGGCCCCGTCCTTAGCCGTGGTCCGATCCACCTTTCGAGTGGCCATACCCACGATCCGGTCCGTATTCCACTACGTATACCGACCTAAGTCGGGTCTTCGACCGGAACCGACGTTCGTTGGTTCCTGGCGAGTGAATCCGGTGATTACTTTCCGTCCCAGTTCCACTTCATTCGGTTCTTCGTCCCCATGACGCTCGAAAGGACTCCTGCACCGTGAGCCGTCTTCGTACGCTGAGCGCCGCCACACTCGCCGCCGCAGCCCTCACCATGACCGCGGGCGCCGTCGCCTCCGCGGGCACCCCCACCGGTGTCCAGCCCAACATCGTGGGCGGCGGCACGGCCCCCACCGTGAGCTGGGGCGCCCAGGTCTACGTCAACACCCCGGGCCGTCAGTGGGACGGGTTCAACTGCTCCGGCAGCGTCATCGCCCAGCGCTGGGTCCTGACCGCCAAGCACTGCCTCGACTCCGACGGCACCGGCATGCGGGTCCGCGTCGGCAGCAACCAGCTCCAGGGCGGCCGTGAGATCGCCGTCGACCGCAAGGTGTCCTCGCCGGCCGGCTCCGACATCTCGCTGCTGCACCTGGCCTCGGACGCCGGCGTCACGCCGATCACCCTGGCGAGCTCGAACCCGTCGGTCGGCAGCACCAACCAGCTCTACGGCTGGGGCCGTGAAACCCCGACCGGCCCGCCCGCTTCGGCGCTGAAGGTGGCCAACGTCCGCGTCACCGGCAGCTCGACCGACGCCTACGGCGGCCCGGCCATCCAGAGCGTCGGCATCGACGGTTCGGCCTGGAAGGGCGACTCGGGCGGCCCCCAGGTCTCCAACGGCGTCCAGGTCGGTGTCGCTTCGACCGTGCAGAACCAGAGCGGCTCGAACATCCGCGGCACCAACAACTACGGCAGCGTCGCTTCGGCCCGCTCCTGGATCCGCTCGACCACCGGGGTCTGACCTCTACCCCGGCCGGGCCCCTGCCGCGACGTGACCCGTCGCGGCAGGGGCCCCTTTCGCGTCGTCGTGTCGGTGGGGTGTGGGACGCTCGCGGGCATGCGGATCGCGACCTGGAACGTGAACTCGATCGGGCCCCGGCTGCCGAGGGTGCTGGACTGGCTCGGCACGGTGCGGCCGGACGTGCTGTGCCTGCAGGAACTCAAGAGCGGCACCGACGCCTTCCCCGTCGACGCCGTGCGGGAACTGGGCTACGAGACGGCCGCCTACGGCATCGGGCGCTGGAACGGCGTCGCGATCCTGTCCCGCGTCGGCCTGGAAGACGTGACGCGCGGGCTGACCGGCGAGCCCACCTTCGAGGACAAGACCGACGCGCGGGCCATCGGTGCCACTTGCGGCGGGCTGCGGCTGTGGTCGGTGTACGTGCCGAACGGGCGTGACCTGGAGAACCCGCACTACACCTACAAACTCGCCTGGCTCTCGGCGCTGGAGGCGACCGTGCGGGAGGAGCAGGCGCGCGGACTGCCGTTCGCGGTGCTCGGCGACTTCAACATCGCGCCGACCGACGCGGACGTATGGGACATCGGCCTGTTCGCCGAGTCGACGCACGTGACCGAACCGGAGCGGAAGGCACTCGCCGCGCTCCGCGATCTCGGGCTGTCGGACGTGTTCCCCCGGCCGCTGAAGTACGACCACCCGTTCACGTACTGGGACTACCGGGCCGGGAACTTCCCGAACAACAAGGGAATGCGGATCGACCTCGTATACGCCGACGCGACGGTGGCCGGCGCGGTGACGGATTCCTACGTGGACCGTGAGGCCCGGAAGGGGAAGGGCCCCTCGGACCACGCGCCGATCGTGGTGGACCTGTCGCTTTGAGCGGCCCCTTGGCCGCAAGTCCGTGAAGGCCTCCTTGAGGGACTCTGGGTCCCTCAAGGAGGCCTTCACGGACTTGCGGCCAGCGTGCGAAAGGGCGCGAAAGGGCGTCAGCCTTCCCAGGCCGCCTTGTGCAACCGCCGTAGCGCCCGCACCGCGGCCACCGCGCGTTCCCGATCCACCGCCTGCACGGCCATGACCGAGTAGTACTCGTCGTCCGGCAGTTCCAGCCGGGCCCACGAGGCCCCGTCCGGGAAACTCACCGAGAGCACCTCGCTCCAAGCGAACTTCTTGGTCATCAGCACGTTCCGGACCTCGATGCCGTCGGCGTCGGCCTTCACGCGCGCGGTCGCGAACAGCATCGTGCCCGCTGCGAGCAGGATCCCGATGCCGATCATCGCCGCCTGGTCGGACGGCTGGAAGATCACCCCGGTGTCCGAGCCGCGCAGCAGCACCGCGACGACCACGAACGTAGCCAGCAGGATCACCGCCAGCACCGAGCACATCACCAGGGCACGGCGTGGCCGTACCACCACGACCTCGGACTCCGTCATCACATCCGCCTCGACGCTCACACGAAGCCCCGCTCGGTCCACGGCTGGCGCAGGTTCCGCAGCGCGTGCGCGGCGTCCAGCGCGGCGACCGTCGCTTCGTAGCCCTTGTCCTCGACGGAGCCGGGCAGCCCGGACCGGTCGAGGGCCTGCTGCTCGGTGTCGCAGGTGAGGACGCCGTTGCCGACCGGGGTGCTCTCGTCGAGCGCGACCCTGGTCAGGCCCGCGGTGACCGCGTCGCAGACGTACTCGAAGTGCGGCGTCCCGCCCCGGATGACCACGCCCAGCGCGACGACCGCGTCGTGTGTGCGGGCCAGCGCCTGCGCGGCGACGGGCAGTTCGACGGCGCCCGCGACACGCACGACCGTCGGCTCCTCCTCCAGGTCGGCCGCCTTGGCCGCCTCGAGGGCGCGTTCCAGCAGCGCGCCCGTGATCTTCGTGTGCCAGCGCGTGGCCACGATCCCGAGCCGGATGTTCTTACAGTCGGACAGGTCGAGTTCGACGTCCGGACGGCCTTCGCCGCTCACCGCGTGCCACCTCCGTTGCCCTGGTCGACCTCGGCGCCGACCTGGTCGAAATGCTCCAGCTGGGACAGGTCGTGCCCCATCCGGTCCCGTTTGGTCTTGAGGTAGCGCAGGTTCTCCGGGTTCGGCGAGATCGGCAGCCCGACCCGACCGGTGACCCGCAGGCCGTAGCCCTCCAGCCCGACGCGCTTGGCCGGGTTGTTCGTCAGCAGCCGCATCGAGCGGATGCCGAGGTCGCACAGGATCTGCGCGCCGGTGCCGTAGTCCCGCGCGTCGGCGGGGACGCCGAGCTGCAGGTTCGCGTCGACGGTGTCCGCGCCGGCGTCCTGCAGCTGGTAGGCCTGCAGTTTGTGCAGCAGCCCGATGCCGCGGCCCTCGTGACCGCGGATGTAGAGCACGACACCGCGGCCTTCCTTGGCCACCGCTTCCAACGCGGCCTCCAGTTGCGGGCCGCAGTCGCAGCGCAGCGAGCCGAAGACGTCGCCGGTGAGGCATTCGGAGTGCACGCGGACCAGGATGTCCTCGCCGTCGGCGATCTCGCCGTAGACGAACGCGATGTGCTCGATGCCGTCGAGCAGGCTGTCGTAGCCGACCGCCCGGAACGTGCCCGCGGCCAGCGGGATACGCGCCTCGGCGACCCGCTCGACCTGTTTCTCGGTGCGCCGCCGGTACGCGATCAGGTCGGCGATGGTGATCATCTTGAGGTCGTGGTCCGCGGCGAAGACCTCGAGTTCGTCGCGGCGGGCCATGTCGCCCTCGTCTTTCTGCGACACGATCTCGCAGAGCACTCCGGACGGCGAGAGCCCGGCGAGCCGGGACAGGTCGACAGCGGCTTCGGTGTGCCCCGGGCGCCGCAGGACGCCGCCCTGCTTGGCGCGCAGCGGGACCACGTGGCCGGGCCGCCGGAAGTCCGACGCCTTGGACGCCGGGTCGGCGAGCAGCCGGACGGTGTGCGACCGGTCGGCCGCCGAGATACCGGTGGTGATGCCCTCGGCGGCGTCGACCGTCACGCTGTACGCGGTGCCGCGCTGGTCCTGGTTCGTGTGGTACATCGGCGGCAGGTCGAGCCGGTCCGCCTCGGCCTCGGTCAGCGCCACGCAGACGTAACCCGAGGTGTAGCGCACCATGAAGGCCATCAGTTCCGGCGTGGCCTTCTCCGCCGCGAAGATCAGGTCGCCCTCGTTCTCGCGGTCCTCGTCGTCCACCACGACGACCGGACGGCCCGCCTTGATGTCGGCGATGGCCGCCTCGATGGCATCGGCGTTCACGGCCACCCCGCCTCCACAGGGGGTCAGGTCGGCCGACCCCGGAATCGCACTCGTCTCGCTCACGCCCGCTCCTCCGTGCCGCCATTGTCACCCTGCGCGCGCAGGTGCGGCATGGCGAGCTTCTCGACGTACTTGGCGACCACGTCCACCTCGAGGTTCACCAGGTCACCCGGGGTGTTCCGGCCGAGGGTGGTCAGTTCGAGGGTGGTCGGGATCAGGGCGACGGAGAACTCCTCGTCGGTCACCGAAGCGACCGTGAGGGAGACGCCGTCGACCGCGATCGACCCCTTCTCGACCACGTACCGGGACAGCTTCTTCGGCAACGCGAAGGTGGTGAGTCCCTGCTCGTCGCGCTTGAGGAAGACGCCGGTGCCGTCGACATGGCCCTGCATGATGTGCCCGCCGAGCCTGCCACCCGCCGGCGTCGCGCGTTCGAGGTTCACGACGTCGCCGACGTGCACCTTCGCGAGGCTGGAGCGCTGCAGGGTTTCGTGCACGACATCGACGGTAAACTCACCGCCCGCCACCGCGACCACGGTGAGGCACACGCCACTCACCGCGATGGAGTCGCCGTGCCCGGCGTCGCTGGTCACCAGCGGCCCCCGCACGGTCAGTCTCGCGGCGTTCGGGACCTGCTCGACCGCGGTGACCTCGCCGAGTTCCTCGACAATGCCGGTGAACACTCCTGCTGCCCTCCTCCTGGCTCGCACCGTCGCTGGAAACGGCGCTCCCCTCATCCAACACCCATCGGGGCCGATTCCTTCTCCTGACCCGACGGCGGATCACGAGGCGGGATCAGCCGCGGACGCGGGCCGCCTGCTCGCGCAACGCCGCGACAGCCTTACCAGGGTCTTCGGCGCCGTAGACGGCGGAACCGGCGACGAAGCAGTCCACACCGGCTTCGGCGGCCTGCTCGATGGTGTCGGCGTTGATCCCGCCGTCGATCTCGACGACGAGCTTGAGGTGGCCGGTGTCGACCAGGCGCCGCGCGGTGCGGACCTTGTCGAGGACGCCCTCGATGAACGACTGGCCGCCGAAACCGGGCTCGACCGACATCACCAGCAGCGTGTCGTAGTGCTTGAGTGTCTCGAGATGGTCCTCGATCGGCGTGTTCGGCTTGATCGACAGACCGGCCTTCGCCCCGGCCGCGCGCAGGTTCTTCGCCAGCGCGATCGGGTCGTGCGCGGCCTCGACGTGCACGGTGACGTTGTAGGCACCCGCCTCGGCGTAGCCGATGGCCCATTTGTCGGGGTTCTCGATCATCAGGTGGCAGTCGATCGGCACGTCGGTGGCCTTGAGCAGCGACTGCACCACGGGCAGGCCCAGGGTCAGGTTCGGCACGAAGTGCGCGTCCATGACGTCGACGTGGACCCAGTCCGCGCGGGTGTCCCCCTCCCCCGCGACGGCGCGGATCTCGTCGCCGAGCCGGGCGAAGTCCGCGGAGAGGATGCTGGGTGCGATCAAAGGTCGGTGAGCCACGCGCCCGAGTGTAGGAGGGCGCCGCTAACGCCCGCTAACCGGCTGTGACCGGCCCCGGCGGGAGCCCCCGGTCTGGAGTATGACGCGAAATGGCACCGCAGTGGGAGGTGCGCGCACGCGCCGCCGAATAGCGTTCCCCTCATGGTCAACCCACTCAAGCCCCTGATCCGGATCGGCAGCTACCGCAGCGTCCCGTTCGGACTCCTCGGCATGGCGATCACCGCGATCCCGTTCCCGATCGCGCTCATCCCCGCCGTCCTCATCCCGGGCGATGTGAGGGCGAAGATGGCCTACGGCGTGCTCGCCATGGGCGTACTGGTCGCGCTGGCCGGCTTGCCCGGACCGATGCGGCGGGTCGGTATCTGGTTCTCCAACCAGATGATGGGCACCCGGATCGCGCAGCCCCCGCCGGACACGAAGGTCGCCTGGCCCGAGCGCTGGCGCTCGGCTGCCTGGCTGGTCGTGCACACCGGACTCGGCTGGGTGCTGTTCGGCCTCGGCTGCTTCCTGTTCCTCGGCTTCGTCCTGACCCTGGTGTGGGCGACGGGAGGCGGCAGTCCCATCGCGATCTTCGGTGAGCAGGTGACGATCGAGCCCGGGGCCGCCGGAGCGTGGACGCTGCCTATCGGGTTCTTCACGCTCGTGGTGATCGCGTACGTCCTCGCCGGTTTCACCAAGCTCTTCCAGTACAGCGCGGTCGCGCTGCTCGGGCCGTCGGCCGCCGAACGCGTCGCCGCGGCCGAGGTCCGGGCGAACCACTTCGAGCAGCGCAACCGGCTGGCCCGCGAGCTGCACGACTCCATCGGCCACACGCTGACGACGTCGACCATCCAGGCCGCCGCTGCCGCCGAACTGGTCGATTCCGAACCTCAGCTGGTGCGCCAGGCGCTGGGCACCATCGAGGAGTCCTCCCGGGTGGCGCTCGAAGACCTCGACCACGTACTCGGCCTGCTGCGGGACGACCGGTCCTCCCGTGAGCCCGAACGACGGCTCATCGAGGCCGGGACGCTGGCCGAACGAGCCCGCGCGGGTGGCGCGGTGATCGACTACGAGCTGACCGGGCCCGCCGCGGAACTGCCCGCCACCGTTTCGCGGGAGGCGTACCGGATCGTCCAAGAAGGACTGACGAACGCGCTTCGGCACGCCCATCCCGGCCCGGTGACCGTGCGGGTCGCGGTGCTCGCCGACGCGCTGCGGATAGAGATCGTGAACCCGCTCGTGGAGCACGCGGTCGCTTCCGGCCGCGGCGGCAACGGACTACCGGGGCTCACCGAACGCGTCGAAGCACTGCGCGGCGAGCTCGTCGCGGGGCCGGCCATCGACGGGGAACCGCTGTGGCGGCTGGTGACCACGATCCCGCTACGGTCGCGCTCATGACACTGCGCGTCCTGATCGTCGACGACGAACCCTTGCTGCGCGCCGGATTGCGCTCGCTGCTGGACAACCAGCCCGATCTGTCCGTGGTGGGCGAGGCAGGCGACGGCGGCGAGGTGGTCGACCTGGCGCGGCGGACGCGCCCCGAAGTGGTCCTGATGGACGTGCGTATGCCCGGCGTGGACGGGATCGAGGCGACCCGGCGGGTACTGGCCGAAATCCCCGACCCGCCGAAGGTCCTCGTGATCACGACGTTCGACAACGACGACTACGTCTACGACGCGCTGCTGGCCGGGGCGAGCGGGTTCCTGTTGAAGCGGGCGCGCAAGGAGGAGTTCGCGCACGCCATCCGGACGATCGCCGCCGGGGAGACACTGCTGTTCCCCGACGCGATCCGACGGATGGTCACCGCGCGTCCGGCGCCGTCCGGCCTCGCTCCCCGGCCGTCCTCGCTGACGAAACGGGAGACCGAGGTACTGCGGCTCATCGCCACCGGGAAGTCCAATGTGGACATAGCGGCCGAGCTGGTCATCAGTCTCGAAACCGTCAAGACCCATGTGGGCAACATCTTCGGGAAACTGGGCGCGGCCAACCGCAGCCAAGCGGTGGTGTTCGCCTACGAGACCGGCATCGTCGCACCGGGGCACAGCCTGCGCTGACATGGTGGGGCTGACCCCCGTACGACAAGGGGGCCCGCCCCATGTCCTCCCAGGCACGGCGTCCTTAGTTTTGCTTCATGCGAAAATCCTTGCCAGGCAAGAAGATCATCGCCGTCGGTTCACTGGTCGCGCTGCTCGCCGCGACGACCGCCACCCCGGCGCTCGCCGTGACCGGACCCCATCACGACGTCGACAAAGCGTTGAAGACCTTGGTACAGGACGGAGTCCCCGGCGCGCAGGCGACGGTGACGACCACGTCCGGCCGGACCTGGTCGGAGCGCGAAGGCGTCGGGAACATCGAGGACCGGACACCGTTCCCGCGCGGCGCGAAGTTCCGGGCGGCCAGTGTCACCAAACCCTTCGTCGCCGTCGTGGTCCTGCAGCTGGTCGCCGAAGGAAAGGTCCGGCTGGACACCCCGATCGACCGGTACCTGCCGGGTCTCGTGGCCGGGAACGGCAACGACGGCTCCAAGATCACCGTGCGGCAGCTGCTGCAGCACACCAGCGGGCTCTACGACTATGTCCGCGATCTCGACGTCGACGCCTGGCGTCATCGTGGCGCCGAACCCGAAGAGCTGGTGACGATCGGCCTCGAGCATCCACCGTTGTTCGCTCCCGGCACGAGCTGGTCGTACTCCAACACGAACTACGTCGTCGCCGGAATGCTGATCGAGAAGCTGACCGGCCGTTCCGTCGCCACCGAGATCCGGAGCAGGATCGCCGAACCGCTCGGCCTGCGCGACACCTACCTCCCGCTGCGCGGCGACGAAAGCCTGCCGTCACCGCACCCGCGGGGATACACGCCGCGCGCGACCGGGCTCGCCGACTTCACCGACTTCGATCCGTCGGCCGCCGGAGCCTCGGGCGGGCTCGTTTCGACCGGTGAGGACCTCGACCGCTTCTTCGGCGCGCTCGTGGACGGCCGTCTCCTTCCGCGCCCGCAGCTGACCGAGATGCAGCGGACCGTTCCGGCGCCCGTCGGCATCCCCGGCGCGGAGTACGGACTCGGCATCGCGTCCGTGCCCCTGTCGTGCGGCGGCCGGTTCTGGGGGCACGGCGGGAACATCATTGGCTTCGCGAACCTGTCGGGCGCCGTCCCGCACGGTAAGCGCGTGAACGTCGTGGTGAACCAGGATCCCTTGCCGGATACGGCTTCGGACGACCTCGCCAAGGCGCTGGACACGGGGTTCTGCGCCCGCTAAGGCACCGGGAGCAGGTCCAGCACCGACGTCCAGGGCGACTCCGGGGTGAGCCTCGCGGTGGTGACCCCGGCGGAAGCGAGCGTGTCGAGATGGCGCTGCCAGGCCGGATGGTGCACCCGCGTGTCCTGGATCTGGTAGCCCAGCACGATCGTGATGCCCGGGGTGCCGAGGACGTCACCGAGCAGGGTCAGCGCCTGGTTGTCGGCGATGCCCAGCGCCAGTTTCGCCACGGAGTTCGCGGACGCGGGCGCGAACAGGAACACCTCGGGATCCGGATGCGGCCGGGGTTCGCCCGGCAGCCGGGCGGTACCGCGGACCGGCAGCTCGGTGCACTTTTGCAGGTCACCGAGCCCGCCGGTCTCCGACAGCCAGCGGGCCGCGGTGGGGGTCAGCGTGATCGCGAGCTCCCAGCCGCGGTCCGCGGCCGGTTTCGCGAGCTGCGCGGCGAACCGGGTGTCCAGTCCGCCGCACGAGCTCGCGACCAGGCCGAGGACCCTGCTCACCCGGCGGCGTCCGGCTTCCGCAGGACGGCGCAGAACATCGCGTCCGTGCCGTGGCGATGCGGCCACAACTGGACGTACGGGCCGTTGCCGAGCTGCGGGACACCCGGGAAGAACTCCCGCGTGTCGACGATCTGGGCACCGGCGCGGCGCGCGGTCTCCCCCACGACGCCTTCGGTCTCGGCCAGATGCGGCGAGCAGACGACGTAGGTGACGACGCCGCCGGGCCGGACCAGGTCCAGGGCCGCGGTGATCAGCTGACCCTGCAGTTTCGTCAGGTCCGAGATGTCACTGGGCTGGCGGCGCCAGCGTGCCTCCGGGCGGCGCCGCAGCGAGCCGAGACCGCTGCACGGCGCGTCGACCAGGACACGGTCGTAGCCCGGTTCGAGACCGGTCTCGCGGCCGTCGGCGACGTGAATGGTCACCGGAAGCCCCTGGACGGCGTTCTCGATCAGCTTCGCGCGGTGCGGCGCCTTCTCGACCGCGTCGACGGTCGCCCCGCTGATCGACGCCAGCGCGCCGAGCAGCGCGGCCTTGCCACCCGGACCGGCGCACAGGTCCAGCCAGCGCTCGTCGGAGCCGGTGAGCGGGACCTTCGTGACGGCGACGGCGCACAGCTGGCTGCCCTCGTCCTGCACCGCGGCCAGCTTTTCCTTGATCGGCTCGATGTCGCCGGGGTCACCGGAGCCCGCGGGCAACCGGACACCGTAGGGCGAGTACGGGGCGACGTCGCCGCCGGTGATGGCGGCGAGCTCGTCGGCGCTGATCTCGCCGGGCCGGGCGACCAGGTGGACGTCGGGGCGGTCGTCGTCGGCCTCCAGGGCCGCCTTCAGCTCGGCTCCCTTGTCCCCCAAGGCTTCCGCGAACGACCTCGCGACCCAGCGCGGATGCGCCGTCCGGAGGGCGTAGGCCCCGATCGGGTCGGCGGCCTCGTCCGGGGCCAGTTCGTTCAGCCAGGTCTCTTCGTCCTTTTCGGACACCGAACGCAACACGGCGTTCACGAAACCCGCGATCCAGGAACCGACTTCGGCGCGGACGAGGTCCACAGTGGACCCGACGGCGGCGTGCTGGGGGATGCGGGTGCGCAGCAGCTGGTACGCGCCGAGCCGCAGCCCGTCCAACACGATGGCGTCCACTTTGGCCAGTGGCCGGTCGAGGCAGGCCTCGATGACGGCGTCCAGCATGCCGACCGCGCGGCAGGTGCCGTAGGTCAGTTCGGTGGCCAGCGCCGCGTCACGACCGGAGATCCGGCGAGTGCGCAGCAGTTGCGGCAGCACCAAGTTCGCGTACGCGTCCTCTTCCCGGACCGCGCGCAGGACGTCGAAGGCGACCTGCCGGGCCGGGTCGATCTGCGGCGGGCGGCTGGGCCCTTCCTTGCGCGGGCCCGGACGGCCTCGCTCCGGCCTCGACGGCCGGCGTTCCCTACGCTCGTTCACTGCAGGCGCTCTCCTTGTCCGATCCTCGTACCGCGCGCCCAGTCGGTGGCCGCCATCCGCTTCTTCCCCTGCGCCTGCACCTCGCCCAGCCGCACCGGCTTCGACGCCGTGCCGACCAGGACCCGCTTGCGTTCCACGACCAGTTCTCCCGGCGGGGGCCCCGGCTCGTCGACGACCGTCACCGGGCCGAGTTTCAGCCGTTCACCCCGGAACTCCGCCCACGCGCCCGGCTCCGGCGTGACCGCGCGGATCTGCCGGTCGACCGCGGCGGCCGGGTCGGCGAACGAAACGCGCGCGTCCTCGACGGTCACCTTGGGCGCGTAGCTCACGCCGTCCCCGGTCTGCGCGACCGCGCGCAGCGTGCCGTCGGCGATTCCGTCCATCGTGGACACGAGCAGCTTGGCCCCGGACTCCGCGAGCCTGGCCAAGGTTTCACCCGCGGTGTCGGTACCGGCGATCTGCTCGGTGACCACGCCGTAGACCGGGCCCGCGTCGAGTTCCTTGACGATGCGGAACGTGGTGGCGCCGGTGATCTCGTCCCCGGCGCGGATCGCGGCCTGGACCGGCGCGGCGCCGCGCCACGCGGGCAGCAGCGAGAAGTGCAGGTTGACCCAGCCGTGCACCGGGATGTCCAGCGCGGCCTGGGGCAGCAGCGCCCCGTACGCGACCACCGGGCACGCGTCGGGCGAGATCTCCGCGAGCCGGGCGAGGAACGCGGGGTCGCTCGCCTTCGGCGGGGTCAGCACCTCGATCCCGTGCTCGTCGGCCAGCGCGCCGATCGGGGACCGGACGACACGGCGGCCGCGGCCCGCCTGGGCGTCCGGGCGGGTCACGACGGCGACGACCTCGTGCTGTTCGGACGCGAGGAGCGCGCGCAGCGACGGGACGGCGGGTTCGGGGGTGCCGGCGAAGACGAGGCGCATCAACGCACCTCCGCCGGGGGGACGGGTACCTCTGACTGGGCGAACATCGCTCTGAAGTCTATGTCGCGCGCTGACGGAAACATTCCGCAGGGCGCGGCACCGCTGTCACGTGGGTGCAGTGGGCGCCCCGCAAAATGTCGCCGTGGCCTTCGGCCGACAGAGGCGCACGACGGTGAAGTCTCCTGTCGCGCTGACGCGCTCCCAGGAGACGTACTGCCGGTCACCTGTGGGGTCGGTCCCTACCGGGGCGGTGGCCAGGGCAGGACCACGGCGGCCGAGCCGCCACCTCGGCGCGTGGGTTCGGCCGCGGCGAGCCACCGGCCGTCCCGCAACCGTTCGACGCCGGTCGCGGCCCCGATCTCCGCGGGCGCCGTCGAGAAGCCCTGGCCCTTGGCCTTCAGCGCCGCGAGCACCTCGGTCTGATCCAGAAAAGCCTGCTCCACCTGCGCGGCCGCCGAGTTCCGCTGCGAGGCGCGCGGTTCGGCGATCGCGTCGACCAGCTTCAGCCCGCGGTCGATGCGGCCGGTGAGGATCTGCAGCACCGTGGTGATGATCGACGCGCCACCGGGCGAGCCGACCGCCAGGAACGGCTTGCCGTGGTCGAGCACGATGGTCGGCGCCATCGACGAACGCGGCCGCTTGGCCGGGCCCGGCAGGTTCGGGTCGGGCACGCCAGGAGTCACCGGCGTGAAGGAGAAGTCGGTCAGTTCGTTGTTGAGCAGGAACCCGCGGCCCGGCACGACGATGCCGCTCCCGCCCTCCTGCTCGATGGTCAGGGTGTAGGCGACGACGTTGCCCCATCGGTCGGCGACCGTGAGGTGCGTGGTGTTCTCGCCCTCGTACGGCGTCGGCGCGGCGTTCGTCCCGGCCACGCACGGAGTGTGCGCGCGCGGGTCGGCGGGCGCGACCGGGCTCGTCCCGGCTTTCGCGGGGTCGATCAGGCACGCGCGGCCGTCGGCGAACTTCTGGCTGATCAGTTCCTTCGCCGGTACGTCGACGAAGGCCGGGTCGCCGATCCACCGGTTGCGGTCGGCGAAGGCGTACCGGGTCGACTCCAGGAAGTAGTGCAGGTAGTCGGCTTCATCCAGCGTGGCGGGCTTCGTGTTCTCGAGGATGTTCAGCGCCTCGCCGACGGTCAGCCCGCCGGACGACGGCGCGGGCATGCCATAGACGTCGAGACCGCGGTACCGCGTCTTGGTCGGTTTCCGCTCGACGACGCGGTACCCGGCGAGGTCGGCCGCCGTCATGTCGCCGGGGCGCACTTTCAGCGTCGACGCGGGGTCGACCGGCGGCTTCCGCACGGTGTCGACGACAGCCGCGCCGATCGGGCCTCGGTAGAGCACGTCGGTGCCCTTCGCGGCGAGCTGCGCGTACGTGTCCGCGAGGTCCGGGTTCTTGAACGTCGTGCCGACCGCGGGCGGCGCGCCGCCGGGCAGGTACAACGACCTCGTCGACGGGAACGCCGCGAAACGGGCGGCGTTGTTCGAGATCTGGGTGTTGAAGGTCTGATCGACGGTGAAACCCTTGCGGGCGAGGTCTTCGGCGGGCTTGACCGCCTTCGCCAGCGACTTGGTCCCCCACCTCCGCAGGGCTTCCTGCCACGTGGCGGGTGTGCCGGGCACGCCGACGCTCAATCCGCTGGTGACGGCCTCCGCGAACGGGATCGCTTTGCCGTTCTCGACGAAGAGGTTCTCGTTCGCCGTCGACGGCGCGGTCTCGCGGCCGTCGAGGGTGTGCACCTTGCCGGTGCGAGCGTCGTGGTAGACGAAGAAGCCGCCACCGCCGAACCCGGCGGAAAACGGGTCGGTGACGCCCAGCGCGGCTGCTGTCGCGACGGCGGCGTCGACGGCGTTGCCGCCCTCGCGCAGGATCTTCGTGCCGATCGCGGTCGCGTCCGCGTCGATGCTCGACACCGCGCCCAGATAGCCGACGGCGGTCGGGGACTTGGGGGTCGGTGGTGCCGCCGCCGCGGTTCCCGGCGCGGCGCTGCCGACCAGGGCGGCGATCGCGGTGACTGCGGTGATGCGTCCCAGAGTGCTTCTGTGCGCGGCCATGGCGCGAGTCTGCCTCGCCTGTCCACCCTGGACAAGACCCGTTCAGACCTGCGTTCGTCGGTGGTGCGGCCCTGCCGGGATGAGAAGAATGCGGGCCATGAAGATTCCCGGCACGCGGTGGGGCGCATTCCTCCCGTTGCTCATCGCTCTCCCCGTTTTCGCGGTCCCCGGCGTCGCACAGGCCGAAGGCGCGCGTGCCTGCTTCGACGACTTCGCCGCGATCACCGTCGAAGAGAAGCGGCTCACCGCGACCATGCCTTCCGGTGGTCCGGCGGTCGGCCCGGAACTCGTCCGGCTCGCCGGATTCGACAAGCTCGTCTCCGACTTCAAGACGCGCCTCTGCGCGACGAAGACCGCCTTGCGCGCCGAGAAGCTCGCCGAGACCGCCGGTGACGGGCTCTGGCGCACCGCGGTCGACCGCGCGCAGGGCCGCCGTCCCGATCTCGGCAGCATCGACAAGGCGGACGACCGGCCGCTCTACTGGGCACGTCTGGAGATGAGCAAGGCGCTGCGGCAGTGGACGCCGCGCTTCCCGCTGTCCGCACCGGCCCGGGCGGAACTGCTGAAGGCGTTCGACTTCGGCGCGCGCGGACTCGGCGACTCCCGCTTCCCGCCCGGCCCGAAACCGCGCCGGGTGCTGGTGAGCGGGTTCGACCCGTTCACCCTCAACGGCGCCGGCGTCCGCATCGCGAATCCGTCGGGCGCGGCCGCGCTGCACCTGGACGGCAAGGTGATCCAGACGCCGACCGGGCCCGCGCTGGTGCAGGCCGTGTCGTTCCCGGTGGTGTGGAGCTACTTCGACGCCGGCATCGTCGAGGCGGCCTACGGCCAGGCGTTCGAGGACCGCTTCCGCCGTCCGGAGCTGATCATGACGATCAGCCAGGGCCGTCCCGGCCGGTTCGACATCGAGCGATGGGCCGGTGCCTGGCGCGGTGGTTCGCCGGACAACCTCGACGAGCCCGTTCGCGGTCCGGTCCCACCCGCCGGCGGCTGGCCGCAGCCGGACGTCCAGTTCATCGAAACCACGCTGCCGTACGAAAAGATGCTCGCCGCACCCGCCGGGGCTTACCAGGTGCGGTACAACCAGGCGTTCTGCGTCTGGCCCGACAGCACGAAGCCGGGGACCGGGACCGCGGTGTGCCGGACGGACGCGCCGAAGCCCGGTGAGGTCGCCGCTTCCGGTGGCGGCGGCAACTATCTCAGCAACGAGTCCATGTATCGCAGCAACCGGCTGCGGACGGGGCTCGGCTTGAGCGGGATCGCGGGCGGGCACCTGCACACGCCCGTGCTCGGCACGCCCGCTGATCCTTCGGCGCTGACCGATGCGGACTTCGAGGCGCGGCGGGCGGCGATCTCTTCGCAGATCGTCACGCTGCTCACCGCCGCCCTGGGCGGCTCCGCCTCGAAGGCGGCTACGCCCGCTCCGGGTGCTTCGGCTCGCGCCGACGTCCTCGCCATCCCCGGCACGACGCTCTGACCCCAGGCAATTCGGCACCTGGTTGCGCTGGTTGCACACGCAAGGATCGCAACCAGGTGCCGAATTGCGAGGGCTAGATGAGTTCCAGGGGGTCCAGCTGGATCCGGATGGGTTCGGAGGCCTTGCGCGCGTCCCGGCGCGCGGCCGCGGCGTGGACGGCGGCGGCGAGCGCCTTCCCGTCCGGGCGCGCGACGCGCACCAGTGCCCGTTCGCGTTCGGCGTTGCCGTCCTCGTCGACGTCCCCGAGCGGCACCGGGCCCAGCACTTCGCCGGTCTCCGGGAGGGCGAGGTCGTCGAGCAGACCGGCGACCGCGTCCGGCGTGCCTTCGATGCTCGCCATCCGCATCGCGGGCGGGAAGCCGAGTTCGCGCCGCTCGGCCAGTTCCAGGCTCGCGTGCCAGCCCGGGTCCCAGCGCACCAGCGCTTGCACGACCGAAAGGCCCGCTTCCGCGCCGACGAACACGCGACCGCCTTCGGTCCCCGGCCGCACCAGGGCCGCGGCCGCCATCCAGCGACGGAGGGTTTCCTCGCCCGCGCGCAGGTCCTGCCGCCCGAGCAGCGCCCAGCCGTCGAGCAGCAGCGCCGCGCCGTAGCCGCCTTCCGCGACGGGCTCGGCTCCCGGCGTGCACACCACCAACGCCGGTTTTCCCGGCACTGAAGCCAAAACCTCCGTCGCGCCCGAGGTCCGTACGGGGAATCCGGAGAACGCGCGGCCCAATTCCTCCGCGGTCCGCTTCGAGCCGACCACGACCGCCCGCAACCGCACCGAACCGCAAGCGGTGCAATGGAAGTTCGTCTCGGGTACGCCGCACCACCGGCAGGCGGGTGGCCTCGGCGCGCCGTCGATCAGCCCGCCGGGCAAGGAAAGCGGGCCGGCGCAACGGCGGCAGTGCGCCGACGTCCGGCAGTTGCCGCAGGCGAGTCCCGGAACGTACCCGCGACGCGGAACCTGCACCAGGACAGGGAATCCGCCGGCCAGCGACTGCCGTGCCGCCTCGAAGGCGACCGACGGGAGCCGCGCGGCCTTGGCCGCTTCGTCCCGTGCGACGTCGAAGTCCTCGCCGACCGGGGTGACCCTTGGCGCGGCCGCCCGCAGTTCGGGGCGGGCCGCCACGAGCGGCTGCGCCCAGCCCGACTCCACCAGGAACTGCGCCTCGGCGGTCCGCGCGAAACCGGCGACGAGCATGGAGCCCTTCGCGGCGTGCGCGCGGTCCATCAGCACGTCGCGGACGTGCGGATACGGCGCGTGCTGGTCGAGGTGGACGTCGTCGCCGTCGTCCCACACCACGAACAGGCCGGGATCGGCGACCGGCGCGAACATCGCCGCGCGCGTGCCGACGACGACGCGCACCGCGCCGCGCAGCACCGCGAGCCAGCGGCGGTAGCGCTCGGCGGGGCCCAGCCCCGCGATCAGCGCGACCACGGAATCGTTACCCAGCAAGGAGACACAAGCGTCGTGCAACCGCGTCAGATCGCGGTGGTCGGGAACGACCATGACGACACCACGGCCCGCGGCGGCCGCGACGGCGGCCGCTTCGGCGAGGCGGCGCGGCCAGTCCTCACCCGGCAGCGCCTGCCAGACGGCGTTGGCCGGACGCCGTTCCGCGACGGCCTCCAGGAACGCCGGACCGCTCTGGTACTTCTCCCAGGCCGTGGTTTCGGGCGGCTCCGGCGTCGGCGCGGGCTCGGCGGGCGGTTCGCCCTCCACCTTCGCGTGCCGGGACGGGATCGCGAGCCGCAGGACGTCGCTGAGCGTGCCGCCGTAGCGGTCCGCGACGGACCGGCAGAGCGTGTGCAGCGCCGGAGGCAGCACGGGCTCGCTGGAAGTCACCCTGTCGATGTACGCGAGCTTCCCGGTGAACTCCGTGGTGTCGGCGCGTTCGACGAGGTACCCGTCGACGAGCTGGCCCGCGAACCGGACGCGCACCCGGCAGCCGGGCACGGCGGCCTCGTGCAGCTTCTCGGGGATCCGGTAGTCGAAGGTCCGGTCGAGATGCGTGAGCGGGATGTCCACGACGATCCGCGCGACCGGGTTTTCGGGCGCGGGGTTCTGCGCGCCGCGACGGCTGGCCGTTTTCGCGCGCGACGGTTTGGCCTTCCGCGCCGGCTCGGCCTTCGGCGGAGGCTCCGGGAGGTCCCACAGCGGGGTCGGTTCGGGACTGCTGCTCACCCGGTGATCTCTACCAGACTCCCCCGGCACCGCCCGTACCGCGTCGCCGGGGTGGCCGAATCCGGAACTCGCGTGCTCAGAGACGGATCTCGCGTGCTTGGAAGCCGCACACCTGAGTTCCGTCTCCAAGCACGCAAGTCACGCCCTGGGGCACATCAGGTCGGCGACGTAGTGAAGGCCTCCTTCCCCACCCTCAAGGTAGGCAAGGAGGCCTTCACGGACAGATCAGGCGCCCGCGGCCGACTTCAGGTCCGCCGCCCGCGCCGTGCTCTCCCACGGGAGACCCAGCTCAGGACGACCGAAGTGGCCATACGCGGCCGTCGGCGCGTAGATCGGGCGGAGCAGGTCGAGATCACGGATGATCGCGGCCGGACGCAGGTCGAAGACCTCCGTGATGGCGGCCTGGATCTTCGTCGGGTCGACCGTCTCGGTGCCGAAGGTCTCGACGAAGAGGCCCACCGGGGCCGCCTTGCCGATCGCGTACGCGACCTGGACCTCGGCGCGCGCGGCGAGACCGGCGGCGATGACGTTCTTCGCCACCCAGCGCATCGCGTACGCGGCCGAGCGGTCCACCTTGGAGGGGTCCTTGCCGGAGAACGCGCCGCCACCGTGACGGGCCATGCCGCCGTAGGTGTCGACGATGATCTTGCGGCCGGTCAGGCCCGCGTCGCCCATCGGGCCACCGATGACGAAGCGGCCGGTCGGGTTGACCAGCAGCCGCACGTCGGAGGTGTCGAGCCCGAGCTCGGCGATCTCTGGGGCGACCACGTGCTCGCGGACGTCGACGCCGAGCATCTGGTCCAGGTCGATGCCGTCCGCGTGCTGGGTCGACACGACCACCGTGTCGAGGCGGACCGGCTGGTCACCGGCGTATTCGATGGTGACCTGGGTCTTGCCGTCCGGGCGCAGGTACGGCAGCACGCCGTCCTTGCGGACCCGGGTCAGCCGCTGCGAGAGCCGGTGCGCCAGCGCGATCGGCAGCGGCATCAGCTCAGGGGTGTCCGAGCAGGCGTAGCCGAACATCAGGCCCTGGTCGCCGGCGCCCTGGCGGTTGATCTCGTCCTCGTCGGACTCCACGCGGGACTCGTACGCGGTGTCGACACCCTGCGCGATGTCGGGCGACTGGGAGCCGATCGCGACGTTGACGCCGCAAGAGTTGCCGTCGAAGCCCTTGGCCGAAGAGTCGTAGCCGATCTTCAGGATCACGTCGCGGACGATGGTCGGGATGTCCGCGTAGGCCTCGGTGGTCACCTCGCCGGCGACATGCACCTGCCCGGTGGTGATGAGGGTTTCGACCGCGACCCGGCTGCGCGGGTCCTTCGCCAGCAGACCGTCCAGGATCGAGTCGCTGATGGCATCGCAAATTTTGTCGGGATGACCCTCAGTCACCGATTCCGATGTGAACAGTCTGCTCGTGGACGCGGTCACGGTGGCCGTCACTCCCTCACCTAGACGTCTGATGCCCAGTAAGTTAGGCACCCCTTAGCTTGTACTCAAGCCTACTGACTATCGTTGGGAGGACTCTCAACGCTTCATCAAGGTCACAACAGCATCCCACAATGTGGACGCGAGTTCAGCCTTGGCGCCGAGCGGGATCGGCAGCTCGGTCCCGTCGGCCCCGAGCAGCCAGCCCGAGTTGTCCTCGGTCCCGAACGCCTTTCCCTCCCCCACTGCGTTCACCACCAGCAGGTCCGCACCCTTGCGCTTCAGTTTGACCCTGGCGTGGTCGAGGACGCCGCCCTTGTCGTCCCCGGTTTCCGCGGCGAAGCCGACGACCACCTGACCGTTCGCCCGATTTCGCACCAGTTCGGCCAGGATGTCCGCGTTGCGCGCGAGCTCGACCACGGGATCCGGTGAGTCGTCGGACTTCTTGATCTTGTGGTCCGCCCGGTTCGAGGGCCGGAAGTCGGCGACGGCCGCGGCCATCACGACCACGTCGGCGGAGGCGGCCTCGGCGTGCATCGCCTGGCGCATCTCCTCGGCGGTCGACACGTGGACGACCTTCGCGCCCGCGGGCTCCGGCAGCGCGATCGTGTGTGCTGCGACCAGGGTGACCTCGGCACCACGCTGGGCGGCGACCCGGGCCAGCGCGTAGCCCTGTTTGCCCGACGAACGGTTTCCCAGATAACGGACCGGGTCCAGCGGTTCGCGGGTGCCGCCCGCCGAAATCGCCACGCGCACGCCTTCGAGGTCGCGCGGGAGGGCCTTCGGTACGGCGAGCAGGAGCCGGGCGAGGTCGACGATCTCGGCGGGATCGGCGAGCCGCCCCTTGCCGGTGTCGGCGCCGGTGAGCCTGCCGGCGGCGGGTTCGGCGACGACCAGGCCGCGCGAGCGCAGCAGCGCCACGTTGTCGCGGGTGGCCGGATGCTCCCACATCTCGGTGTGCATCGCCGGGAAGAAGGCGACCGGGCACCGGGCGGTGAGCAGGGTGTTGGTCAGCAGGTCGTCGGCGATGCCGTGCGCGGCCTTGGCGAGCAGGTTCGCCGTGGCGGGTACGACGATCACCAGGTCGGCTTCCTTGCCGACGCGGACGTGCTGGACCTCGGGCACTTCGGTGAACACGCCGGTGTGCACCGGGTTCCCGGACAGTGCCTCGAAGGTGGCCGCGCCGACGAAGTTCAGCGCGGCTTCGGTGGGGACCACGCGGACGTCGTGACCGGATTCGGTCAGTCCGCGCAGGACCTCACAGGCCTTGTAGGCGGCGATCCCGCCGCCCACGCCCAGAACGACCTTGGGTTTACTCAACGGTGTTCTCGGCAGGGTCGCGCCGGGTCATCTTGACGGCCGCCGTGGCCATTGATTTCTTACTCACCCTCGGTGTGCTCGAGCAGGCCGCCGTGGATCTCGCGCAGGGCGATGGACAGCGGTTTCTCGCGCGGGCCCGGCTCGACCAGCGGGCCGACGTACTCCAGCAGGCCCTCGCCCAGCTGGGCGTAGTAGTCGTTGATCTGGCGAGCGCGCTTGGCCGAGTAGATCACCAGCGCGTACTTCGAGCTGACCTTCTCGAGGAGGTCGTCGATGGGCGGGTTGGTGATGCCTTCGAGCTCTTCGTGCAGCGTGGCCTGAGTCGTCACTCGTGGTGCTCCGAATCTTCGGGTTAGATATCGCCGGTTATCAAGTTTAGCAACTGCTCAGCGGCCTCTCGCACGTCGGCGTTGACGACGCGCTCGTCGAACTCCCCGGCGGCGGCGAGTTCGCGTTCGGCCTCGGCCAGCCTGGCCTTCACCGCGGCTTCGTCCTCGGTGCCGCGGCCGGTCAGCCTGCCGACCAGTTCGTCCCACGACGGCGGCATCAGCATCACCAGCCGGGCCTCCGGCATCGCCTTGCGGACCTGCCGGGCGCCCTGGAGTTCGATCTCCAGCACGGCGTTGCGGCCGGCGGCCAGCACCCGCTCCACGGGCTCGCGCGGGGTGCCGTAGCAATTGCCCGCGAACTCGGCGTGCTCCAGCAGTGCGCCGTCGGCGACCATGCGGTCGAACTCGGCCCGGTCGATGAAGTGGTAGTGCTCGCCGTCCACCTCACCCGGCCTCGGCTTCCTGGTGGTCACCGAGACACTGAAATAGATTTCCGGATCCAGCTTGCGCAGCTCCTTCGCCACGCTCGACTTCCCGACTCCCGAAGGCCCCGATACGACCGTGAGCCGGTGCCGGGATGAAACTCCCGCCACCGGCTCACCGCCGCGGTCAGCGCCCGGGTTCACCGGGTGGTCCTGACCGGTGCCGCTCACTCGCCGCTGAATTCGGCCAGCAGCGCCTTGCGCTGCCGGTCGCCGAGGCCGCGAAGACGACGGCTGGGTGCGATCTCCAGTCGTTCCATGGTCTGCTGGGCACGGACCTTGCCGACGCCCGGAAGAGCCTCGAGCAGAGCCGAGACCTTCATCTTGCCGAGGACTTCGTTCTCCTCGGCCTGCTTCAACACGTCGACCAGAGTGGTACCGCCCCGCTTCAGCCGCTCCTTCAGCTCAGCACGGATGCGGCGGGCGGCGGCGGCCTTCTCCAGCGCCGCAGCGCGCTGTTCCTCTGTCAGCTGGGGAAGTGCCACGTTTTCCTCCGGTAGTTCTCAAATCTGGGTGGGTGTGGCGACGGTACCCACCCGTTACCCCGGCCCACAATGCGGGGGTGGCCGGTCATGACCGATTCCCGGGCCTGCTATTGGCCTTTTTCCAGGGGACCGAGGGAATCCCGGGTCCGCCGAACGGCCGCACGCAAAGCTTCGGGGTCCGGCCCGTGCTTGAGGACGTCACGGGACGACGCGGGGAGCACACCCGGCAGTCCCGGGCCGAAAAGGGCTCGCAGATCGGCCGGAGTGGCCCCCTGCGCCCCGAAACCGGGCGCCAGGACCGGACCGTTCAGCTTGCTCAGGTCGAGCTCTCCCGGCGCGATGGTGGCGCCGACGACGACACCTATGTCACCCAACGGCCCGACGGCCGCGTTGTACGCGGCCGCCGTGTCGACGATGTCCTGTGCGACGGTCTTTCCGTTGGGCAGCAAGGCGTTCTGCAATCCCTGCGCCTCCGCATTGGAGGTGCGCGCGAGGACGAACAGGCCCTTGCCTTGCGCCTGCGCAACGTCGATCGCGGGGGCCAGCGAACCGAAACCGAGGTACGGCGACACCGTGATGGCGTCGGCCTCGAGTTCCGCACCGGCGGGCAGGAAAGCCGCCGTGTACGCCGCCATCGTGGAACCGATGTCTCCGCGCTTGACGTCCAGCAGGACGAGCGCGCCCGCCTCCCGGCACACCTTCATCGTCTTGGCCAGGACAGCGACCCCAGGAGGCCCGTAGGCCTCGAAAAAGGCCGACTGGGGCTTGATGACCGCGACCTCGGGCGCGATCGCCTCGGCGGCCGTGAGGGCGAACTTCTCCAGACCGCCCGCGTCCGCCGGAAGACCCCACGCCTGGAGCAACCCGGGATGGGGGTCGATCCCGGCGCAGAGCGGCCCCTTCTCGGCGACCGCCCGCGCCAGCCTCGCCCCGAACCGTTCGCTCATGCCTTGGCCTTCAGCGCCGCCTGGAGGCTCTGCAGCGACCGCACGCCGATGTCGCCCTTGATGACGGCCTCTATCCCGTGCACGGCCGCCGCCGCGCCCTGCACCGTGGTGATGCAGGGGATGTCCCGGGACACCGCGGCGGTGCGGATCTCGTAGCCGTCGATGCGGGGACCGCTGTTGCCGTAAGGAGTGTTGATCACCATCTGCACTTCGCCGCTGAGGATGACGTCCACGACGTTCTGCTCGCCTTCGGCGGAACCTTCGTAGTGCTTGCGCACGACGGTGCAGGCGATTCCGTTGCGCCGCAACACTTCCGCCGTTCCCGACGTGGCGAGGATCTCGAAGCCGAGATCCGCCAGCCGCTTCACCGGGAACACCAGCGAACGCTTGTCGCGGTTGGCGACGGAGACGAACACCTTGCCCGACGTCGGCAGCGAACCGTAGGCGCCCGCCTGCGACTTGGCGAACGCTTTGCCGAAGGAGACGTCCACGCCCATGACCTCACCGGTGGACTTCATCTCCGGGCCGAGCAGCGAGTCGACGCCGTGTCCCTCGGGGGTGCGGAAGCGGTGGAACGGCAGGACCGCCTCCTTGACCGCGACCGGCGAATCGGCGGGCATGTGGCCTCCGTCACCCTCGGCCGGGAGGACGCCGGACTCGCGCAGGCCCTTGATCGACGAGCCCGTCATGATCAGCGCCGCGGCCTTGGCCAGCGGCACCGCGGTCGCCTTGGACACGAACGGCACCGTCCGCGACGCGCGCGGGTTGGCCTCCAGGACGTACAGGACGTCGTCCTTGAGCGCGTACTGGACGTTCAGGAGCCCTCGGACGCCGACACCCCGCGCGATGGCCTCGGTCGAGCGGCGCACCGTCTCGATGTCGGTCCGGCCCAGCGTGATCGGCGGCAGCGCGCAGGAGGAGTCGCCGGAGTGGATCCCGGCCTCCTCGATGTGCTCCATGACGCCGCCGAGGTACAGCTCCTCGCCGTCGAACAGCGCGTCGACGTCGATCTCGATGGCGTCGTCGAGGAAGCGGTCCACCAGCACCGGGTGCTCGGGGGTGACCTCGGTGGCGCGGTGGATGTAGCCGGCGAGGGACTCCTCGTCGTAGACGATCTCCATGCCGCGCCCGCCCAGGACGTAGGACGGCCGCACGAGGACCGGGTAGCCGATCTTGTCGGCGATCCGCTTCGCGCCCTCGAACGAGGTCGCCGTGCCGTACTTCGGCGCGGGCAGCCCGGCGTCGGTGAGGACCTCGCCGAACGCGCCGCGGTCCTCGGCGAGGTGGATCGCGTCCGGGGAGGTGCCGATCACCGGGACACCGGCGTCGGCGAGGCGCTTCGCGAGCGAGAGCGGGGTCTGGCCGCCCAGCTGCACGATGACCCCGGCGACGGTGCCCGACTCCTGCTCGGCGTTGACGACCTCCAGCACGTCCTCGAACGACAGCGGCTCGAAGTACAGCCTGTCCGAGGTGTCGTAGTCGGTGGACACGGTCTCGGGGTTGCAGTTGACCATGACGGCCTCGAAACCGGCTTCGCGCAGGGCGATCGCGGCGTGCACGCACGAGTAGTCGAACTCGATGCCCTGCCCGATGCGGTTCGGCCCGGAGCCGAGGATCAGGACCTTCGGCTTCTCGGTCTGCGGGGTGATCTCCGACTGCGCCGCGGGATCGGTCTCGTAAGCCGAGTAGTGGTACGGCGTCTTGGCCGCGAACTCGGCCGCGCAGGTGTCGACGGTCTTGTAGACCGGCCGGACACCGAGACGGCGGCGCAGTGCGCGGACACCGTCCTCCCCGGCCAGTTCCGGTCGCAGCGCGGCGATCTGGCGGTCGGAGAGGCCGATCCGCTTGGCCCGCCGCAGCAGCGGCTCGTCGAGCACCTGTGCGTCGCGGACCTCCGCGCCGACCTCGCCGATGAGGGCGATCTGGTCGATGAACCACGGGTCGATGCCCGACGCCTCGTGCACCTGCTCCACGGTGGCGCCGAACCGCAGCGCCCGCTCGACCTCGTAGACGCGCCCGTCGTGCGGCGTCCGCAGAGCCTCCAGGACGGACTCCAGCGTCGCGCCTTCGGGGTCGGGACGGGTCCAGAAGCCGGTCGCCTTGGTGTCGATGGACCGCAGCGCCTTGCCGAGCGCCTCGGGGAAGCTGCGGCCGAACGACATCGCCTCGCCGACGCTCTTCATCGTCGTGGTCAGCGTCGGGTCCGCGCCGGGGAACTTCTCGAAGGCGAACCGCGGCACCTTCACCACGACGTAGTCCAGCGTCGGCTCGAAGGCCGCCGGGGTCTCGCCGGTGATGTCGTTGCGGATCTCGTCGAGGGTGTAGCCGATGGCGAGCTTCGCGGCGATCTTGGCGATGGGGAAACCGGTCGCCTTCGACGCCAGCGCGCTCGACCGCGACACCCGGGGGTTCATCTCGATGACGACCATGCGGCCGTCGGCCGGGTTGATCGCGAACTGGATGTTGCAGCCGCCGGTGTCGACGCCGACCTCGCGCAGCACCGCGATGCCGACGTCACGCATGTGCTGGTACTCGCGGTCGGTCAGGGTCATCGCGGGCGCGACGGTGACCGAGTCGCCGGTGTGCACGCCCATCGCGTCGAAGTTCTCGATCGAGCAGACGACCACCACGTTGTCGTGCCGGTCGCGCATGAGCTCGAGTTCGAACTCCTTCCAGCCGAGGACGCTCTCCTCGATGAGGACCTCGGTGACCGGCGACTCACTGAGCCCGGTGGAGGCGAGCCGCTCCAGTTCCTCGTCGGTGTGCGCCATGCCCGAGCCGAGCCCGCCCATGGTGAAGGACGGCCGGATGACCACCGGGAGGCCGACCTCGGCGACGGTCGCGCGGACCTCGTCCATGTCGTGGCAGACCCGCGAGCGCGGCACCTCGGCGCCGATCGTGCGGACGATGTCCTTGAACTTCTGCCGGTCCTCGCCGCGCTGGATGGCGTCGATGTCGGCGCCGATCAGCTCGACGCCGTACTTCTCCAGGACACCGCGCTCGTGCAGGGCGACGGCGCAGTTCAGCGCGGTCTGCCCGCCCAGCGTCGCGAGGATGGCGTCGGGACGCTCCTCGGCGATGACCTTCTCGACGAAGTCCGGGGTGACCGGCTCGATGTAGGTGGCGTCGGCGAACTCGGGGTCGGTCATGATCGTCGCCGGGTTCGAGTTCACCAGCGAAACGCGCAGCCCTTCCTGCCGCAGCACGCGGCAGGCCTGGGTGCCGGAGTAGTCGAACTCGGCCGCCTGGCCGATCACGATCGGCCCGGAGCCGATGACCAGCACGTGCTGGATGTCTGTCCTCTTCGGCATTACTTGGCCTTCTTCTCCATCAAGCTGACGAACTCATCGAACAGGGGTGCCGCGTCGTGCGGGCCGGCGGCGGCCTCGGGGTGGTACTGCACCGAGAACGCGGGGACGTCGAACGCGCGGACACCTTCGACGGTGTCGTCGTTCGGGCAGTAGTGCGAGATCTGCGCGGCGCCGAACGGCGTCTCGAACCGCTGTCCCGGCTCGCCTTCGAGGGCGAAACCGTGGTTCTGCGCGGTGATCGCGACGCGTTTCGTGGCCACGTCGATCACCGGGATGTTGATGCCGCGGTGGCCGTAGCGCATCTTGTAGGTGCCCAGTCCCAGCGCTCGGCCGAGGATCTGGTTGCCGAAGCAGATGCCGAACAGCGGGATTTCCCGCTGCAGCACAGATTTCGTCAGCTCCGTCGCGTGCGCGGTGGTCGCCGGGTCGCCGGGGCCGTTGGACAGGAAAACGCCGTCCGCCTCGACCGCGAGCAGATCGTCCACAGTGGACGAGGAGGGCAGCACGTGCACCTCGATGCCGCGCGCGGCCATCAGGCGCGGGGTGTTGGACTTGATGCCCAGGTCCAGCGCGGCGACGCGGAACTTCCGCTCGCCCTGGGCCTCGACGACGTACGCCTGCTTGGTGCTGACCTCGCCGGCGAGGTCGGCACCCTTCATCTGCGGGCTCGCCTGCACCTGCGCGAGCATCTCTTCGTCGGTGCCCAGCGCGTCGCCCGAGAAGACGCCGGACCGCATGGCGCCCTGCTCGCGCAGGTGCCGGGTCAGCGTGCGGGTGTCCACTTCGGAGATCCCGACGACGCCCTGGCGCTCCAGTTCCTCGTCCAGCGTGCGCTTGGAACGCCAGTTGGACGGGGTGCGCGCCGGGTCGCGGACGACGTAGCCCGAGACCCAGATGCGCGAGGACTCGTCGTCCTCGTCGTTCCAGCCGGTGTTGCCGATCTGCGGCGCGGTCTGGACCACGATCTGCCGGTGGTACGAGGGGTCGGTCAGCGTCTCCTGGTAGCCGGTCATGCCGGTGCAGAACACCGCCTCACCCAGGCTCCGGCCGCGGGCGCCGTACGCGGAGCCGCGGAACACCCTGCCGTCTTCGAGGACCAGCGCGGCGGGGGTCCTGGTGTTGTTCGCGGTGCTCATCAGGCACCTCCCTTGATGTCGTTGCGAGTGTCTTGCAAAGCTTCGATCCACTGTGGATAGTCGTCGACGTCGTCGCCGCGGAATCCGGTGTCCAGTTCGACGTCGCCGGCCAGCCAGGTGATGACCAGCAGCGCGTCGATGCCCATCACCTTCCCGGCCATCCCCTTGTCCTTGCGGACGCCGGTGACCGAGGCACGCGGGATCCAGAAGTCCGGGGCGCCGCCGCGTTCGATGGCGACGCCGTCTTCGTGCAGGCGCCACACCGCGCCGGTGCGCAGGCCGGCGCCACGGGTGACGACACGGTCTTGCCAGTGCCCGGCGGTCGTCGTGCTGACGTAGAGGCCGGTCGATTCGAGCGACGCCTCGCCGGGCTGCGCGGGAATCTCCGGGAACGGCGGCACCTGGACGCTCTGCGCCCGGGACTTCCGCCGCCAGCCGCGCCACATCAGGAAGACGCAGAACAGGAAGAAGGCGAAGACCGCCAGTGTCAGCAGGATCCGGTCGCTCATGAGGCGATCTTCCCTTCCCGCGCGGTGATCCGCCCGCGCAGCAACGTCGCCGTCACCACGCCGGGGAGCCGCATTCCTTCGTACGGGGTGTTGGCCGCGATGCTCGCGAGCTCCGCGCCCCGCACGGTCCATTCGGTGTCCGGGTCCACCAGCGTCAGGTTGGCCGGTTCGCCGACCTCGATCGGACGGCCGTGGTCGGACAGGTTGCCGATCTCGGCGGGCCGCTCGCTCATCACCCGTGCGACGCCGCGCCAGTCCAGCAGGCCGGTGCGGACCATGGTCTCGACCACGATCGACAGCGCGGTCTGGAGACCGAGCATGCCGGGCCTCGCCGAACTCCACTCGCAGTCCTTGTCCTGGACCGCGTGCGGCGCGTGGTCGGTGGCGACGCAGTCGATGACGCCCTCGGCCAGCGCGGCGCGCAGCTTCTCGGCGTCGGATCCGGTGCGCAGCGGCGGGTTGACCTTGTTGACCGGGTCGTAGGTCGCGAGCCGCTCATCGGTCAGCAGCAGATGGTGCGGGGTGACCTCGGCCGAGACCTTGGTGCCGCGCTCCTTGGCCCACTTCAGGATGTCGGCGGTGCCGGCGGTCGAGACGTGGCAAACGTGCAGCCGCGCGTTCGCGTGCTCGGCGAGCAAGCAGTCGCGGGCGACGATCGACTCCTCCGCCGAAGCGGGCCAGCCGGTGTAGCCCAGGCGCGCGGCCTGCTCGCCTTCGTGCGCCTGCGCGCCGACGGTCAGCCGCGGCTCCTCGGCGTGCTGGGCGATGACCACGCCGAGCGCCGTCGAGTACTCCAGCGCGCGGCGCATCAGCAGCGGGTCCGCGACGCAGAGGCCGTCGTCGGAGAAGACCTTCACCCGGGCTTCGGACTTCGCCATGGTGCCCAGTTCGGCGAGCTTCTCGCCCTTGAGACCCACGGTGACCGCGCCGACCGGGTGCACGTCGACCAGTCCGGCCTCCTGGCCGCGCCGCCACACGTGGTCGACGATCACCGCGTTGTCGGCCACCGGGTCGGTGTTGGCCATGGCGAACACCGCGGTGTAGCCGCCGAGCGCGGCCGCGGCCGAACCGGTGGCGATGGTCTCGGTGTCCTCGCGGCCGGGTTCACGCAGGTGGGTGTGCAGGTCGACGAAACCGGGGAGCAGTACCTGGCCGCCCGCTTCGATCACTTCGGCGTCTTCGGGGGTGTCCAGGGCGCCGATGTCGGTGATCACCCCGTCCTCGACGAGCACGTCGACCGGATCGCCCTCGCCGTAGGGGCGGGCGCCCTTGATCAGGACGGTCTTCATGCGGCGGCCCCTTCGCTGGCGAGCAGGTGGTAAAGGACCGCCATGCGCACGTGGACGCCGTTGCGGACCTGTTCGGTGATGGCCGAGGCCGGGGAGTCGGCGACCGCCGAGGCGATCTCCATCCCGCGCAGCATCGGGCCGGGATGCAGGACGACGGCATGCTCGGGCAGGAGCTTCATCCGCCGTTCGTTGAGGCCGTAGGCGATCGAGTACTCACGCGCCGAAGGGAAAAAGCCCCCGTGCATGCGCTCGGCCTGGACCCGCAGCATCATGACCGCGTCGAGGACGGGCAGTTCGGCATCGAGTTCGTGCGACACCGTGACCGGCAGGCTCTCCACACCGGCGGGCAGCAGCGTCGGCGGCGCGACGAGCACCACCTCCGCGCCCAGCGCCGACAGCAGGTGGATGTTCGACCGCGCGACCCGGCTGTGCAGAACGTCGCCGACGATCCCGACGCGGCGACCCTCGAACGAACCGAGGCGTTCCCGCAGCGTCGCCGCGTCGAGCAGGGCCTGCGTCGGATGCTCGTGGGTGCCGTCCCCCGCGTTGACGACCGCCGTCCCCGCTTCGGCGAGCCAGCCCGAAAGCCGCTGCGCCGCCCCGGAGGCGGGGTGCCGGATGATCACGCAGTCGGCGCCGGCCGCGGCCAGCGTCAGCGCGGTGTCCCGCAGCGATTCGCCCTTGTTGACCGAGGAACTGGACGCGGAAACGTTGATCACGTCGGCGCTCATCCACTTCCCGGCGATCTCGAACGAGACACGGGTGCGGGTCGAGTTCTCGTAGAACAACGTGATGACGGTGCGGCCGCGCAACGTCGGCAATTTGCGGACCTCGCGGCCCAGCAGGGTGTGCTTGAGCTCTTCGGCGGTGTCCAGCACGGCTGTCGCGAGCGCCGGGTCGAGCCCGTCGGTGGCGAGCAGGTGCTTCACGATCGATCTCCTTCTTGTTGCGCGCGAAGCAGAACCGTGTCCCGTCCGTCCACTTCGGACAGCAGGACCTCGATCCCCTCGGCGCGCGAGGTGGGCACGTTCTTGCCCACGTAGTCGGCGCGGATCGGCAGTTCGCGGTGGCCGCGGTCGACCAGCACGGCCAGCTGGACCGCGCGGGGGCGGCCGTGGTCGCGCAGGGCGTCGAGGGCGGCACGGATGGTGCGGCCGGAGAACAGCACGTCGTCGACCAGGATCACCACCGCGTCGTCGATACCGGTCGGCGGCAGCTGCGAATGTTCGAGCGCGCGGGGCGGGCGGCGGCGGAGATCATCACGGTAGAGCGTGATGTCCAGCGCGCCGGTCGGCGGACGGATGCCGGAGAACTCGGCGATCTTGTCCGCGAGCCGCAGGGCGAGCGGGGTTCCCCGGGTGGGGATGCCCAGCAACACGGGCGGAGTCGAGCCACCGGCACCGAGAGCGGTCTTCTCGATGACCTGGTGGGCCATTCGGGCGATCGTGCGCGCGACATCCCCGGACGAGAGCAGCTCGCGCTCTCCCGCCGGTTCCGCCGCGCCACGCGGGCGTGACGACAAGGCGGACCTCCTTCCCCGCCTCTCTGGACGGGTCCTTAAAGGACGTCGACTTCCTGCGTAGCGAGGAAATCGAGTCGACACTAGCAGGAGTTGGCCCTCATTCTTACGGGTGGCGCGCCCCAGGTGACGAAGGCCTCGTGAAAGCACCCGCTTGACCTGGTGACAACTATGCGTAACCATTACTCTGAGTATTCGACTCTAGGAGTCCCCTGGACCGGTCACCCCGACCGGTTGGGGGTGAGGAAACGGAGAACCACCAGATGGGCGATTACGCCAAGGCGCTCGGGGCCAAGCTCCGCGGGATCCGCCAGCAGCAGGGCCTGTCCCTGCACGGGGTCGAGCAGAAGTCCGGAGGCCGCTGGAAGGCCGTCGTCGTCGGTTCGTACGAGCGCGGTGACCGCGCCGTCACCGTGCAGAAGCTCGCCGAGCTCGCCGATTTCTACGGCGTCCCGGTGGTCGAACTGCTGCCGGAGGGCCGGGTGCCGTCGGGTGCCGAGCCCGCCACGAAGATCGTCATCAACCTGGAGCGTCTCCAGCAGCTCCCGGCGGAGAAGGTCGGGCCGCTCGCCCGCTACGCGGCCACCATCCAGAGCCAGCGCGGCGACTACAACGGCAAGGTGCTCTCGATCCGCACCGAGGACCTGCGTTCCCTGGCGATCATCTACGACATGACCCCCGGCGAGCTCACCGAGCAGCTGATCGACTGGGGTGTGCTGCCGCCCGAGGCTCGACCGTCCAAAGAGGACTAGAGATGGCGACGTTTTCGGTCCGGGGGGACCGGAAACGCCAACCGGAGCCACCGAGCTCGAGAACGGGCCGTGCCCTCGCGACGAGGACACGGCCCGTTGTAGTACGTCTTCTAGAGGACCGCGCGGAGCCTGTCCGCGATGGTGCCGATCCGGCCGAGCACGCCGTTCACGAACCGCGGCGAGTCGTCGGTCGACAGCTCCTTCGCCAGCCCGACGGCCTCGTCGATGGCGACCGGGTCCGGCACGTCCTCGGCCCACAGCAGCTCGTAGACGCCGACCCGCAGCACCGCCAGATCCACCGGCGGCATCCGGTCCAGCGTCCAGCCCTGAGCGTGCTCCGAGAGCAGCTCGTCGATCTGGGTCTTGCGGCCGGTGACGCCCTCGACCAGCGAGATCGTGTAGTCCGCGATCGGGTCGACCTCGACCGAACCGACCCTGTCCGCCAGCAGCGTCACCGCGTCGGCACCGCGCTGGGCGGCTTCGTACATCATCTCGACGGCGCGCCGCCGGGCCTGCCGACGGCTGATCGGGCCGCCGCGGTTCGGCGACTTGCCGGACTTACCTGAATCGGCCATCAGCTGGAGACGCGGCCCAGGTAGCGGCCGTCACGGGTGTCGACCTTGATCTTCTCGCCGGTGGTGAGGAACAGCGGCACCTGGATCTCGGCACCGGTCTCGAGGGTGGCCGGCTTGGTGCCACCGGTGGAGCGGTCGCCCTGCAGACCCGGGTCGGTGTGCTGGACGACGAGCTCGACCGAGGTCGGCAGCTCGATGTACAGCGGGACACCCTCGTGCACCGCGACCTGGACCTCGGTGTTCTCGAGGAGGTAGTTCGCGTTGTCGCCGACGGTCTCGGCCAGCACGGTGATCTGGTCGTAGGTCTCCGCGTCCATGAACACGAAGTCCTGGCCTTCCTTGTACAGGTAGGTCATGTTGCGGCGGTCGACGGTGGCCGTGTCGACCTTCGTGCCCGCGTTGAAGGTCTTGTCGACGACCTTGCCGGTCAGCACGTGCTTGAGCGTGGTGCGGACGAACGCGCCGCCCTTGCCCGGCTTGACGTGCTGGAACGCGGTGACGGTCCAGAGCTGGCCGTCGAGGTTGAGGACGAGCCCGTTCTTCAGGTCGTTGGTGGTGGCCACGAGTGTGCAGTCTCCTGTGTCGATCTTCCGGGCCGCCGTCAGACGACCACGAGTTCCTTGGTGCTCAGCGTGAGGAGTTCGGGCGTACCTTCCCGCACGACCAGCGTGTCCTCGATGCGCACGCCTCCGCGTCCGGGCAGATACACACCAGGTTCGACGGTGACGGCCATACCGGCGGACAGTGTACCGACGCCGGTGGCGGCGAGGCTGGGCGCCTCGTGCACCTGCAGTCCGACCCCGTGGCCGAGACCGTGTCCGAACTCCTCGCCGCGCCCCGCGCCGACGATCACGCCACGGGCCGCCTTGTCCACTTCGGACACTTCGGCACCGGGGAGGACGGCGTCACAGCCCGCCGCCTGCGCGCGCTGGACCAGCTCGTAGATCTCCTCCTGCCACGCCGCGGGCTTGCCGAGCACGAACGTGCGGGTCATGTCGGAGTGGTAGCCGTCGACCGTGGCACCGAAGTCGATCTTGACGAAGTCGCCGGTCGCCAGCACGGCCGAGGTGGGCCGGTGGTGCGGGATCGCGGAGTTGACACCCGCCGCGACGATGGTGTCGAAGGAAGGCCCGGTCGACCCGTGGCCGAGCATGCGATTCTCGAGGTCACGGGCGACGTCCAGCTCGGTGCGTCCCGGCCGGAGCCCGCCGGCGGACACCAGATCCTCCAGCGCCCTGTCGGCCGCCGCGCATGCCTGGCGCAGCGCCTCGATCTCCTGCTCGTCCTTGACCAGCCGCAGCTGCTCGACGAGACCGGGCGTCCGGACCAGCTCGACCCGGTCGAAGCGGACCTTGAGGTCTTCGTGCTGCTCGACACTCACGTGCTGGCTCTCGAACCCGGTCTTGCCGAAGTCCTTTTCGGCCGCCAGGTCGGCGAGTTTGGCCGCGCTCGCGCGGTCCAGCACCCGTTCGAGGTCGGGCACCTCCGTCGCCGACTGGACCGTGTAGCGGCCGTCGGTGCAGAAGATCGTCTTGTCGTCCCCGCTCTCGTGGACGAGGAGAGCGGCGTTGGACCCGGTGAAGCCGGTCAGGTACCTGATGTTGAGCAGGTCCGTGACCAGCAGCGCGTCCACCCCGGAGTCGGCCAGCAGGGAACGCAGCGCCGCGCGGCGGCGAGAGAAGTATTCACGCACGGGATGGAGTTTAGGGGGTGTCCTGCCGGCGGCACGCGTTTCGCCGACGGCTTGCCGCTCGCGTTTCGCCGGCTACTTGCGGTGCCGGATGGCGCGTGTCCGTGAAGGACCCCTTGAGGGACCCAGAGTCCCTCAAGGAGGCCTAATGGGTTGTGTTCGAGTCTGGTTTGGCAGGCTTGGATGTGGTGGCTGCTGGCGGG
>NZ_AOHO01000042.1 GCF_000342005.1 Amycolatopsis decaplanina DSM 44594 | reverse complement strand
CCCTGCCGCTCGGTGAACAGCACCATGTCGGCCGTGTACTTCGTCGCCACGTCGGATGTGGACACTGCGGAACTCTCCTTATTGGTGGTGTACGGGAACATGCGGTTCAGCCGACCTCACTTCGGGGAAGGCCGGGGACCGGTGCTGGTGTCAGCGGGCCAGGCCGTCGACGAGGGCGGTGATGTGCCGGACGCGCGGCTGGTCTTCGTCGGGTTCGTCGTTCTCGTCGTGCCAGTTCCAGGCGAGGCCGCGCAGCAGTTCGGCCACCGTGGTCGGGACGTACTGGTCTATGCGGCCGGATAGGTAGGTGGTGAGAGCCGCGACCTGGGTGTCACTCAGCTCGGAGCACGGGCCGAAGTCGCGCACGAAGTGCTCGTAGGCGGAGGCTTCGTCCGCCCTAAGCAGGGCCTCTGCGTGGTCACGCCGCCGTCGGCGGATCAGTCCGGCCGCAGCCAGGACGAGACCGGTCGTGAGGAGGCTGGTGGCGGCGTTGCCGATCCCGGCCCGGACAGCGGGGCTGGGCAAGCGCCTCGGAGACAGCGTTGTGTTCATGGGCATGTCCGTTCGCTGGAAGGAATGGCTGCTGAGCCGGGCGGCTCCGCCAGTACCCCGGACCTGTCGCGGGACCGGGTACTGGAAGTGCGTCCGGATCGCCTCAGTCCTGCAGGGCCCGCAGGTCGCGGGTGAAGGCGGCCTGGCCGTCGATGTAGCCGCGCAGGTCGATGTCGTGCGGCAGCCGGGGCACGCGGCCCAGCGCGACCGTGCCGACCGCGACCAGGACGACGCGGGCGACGGCGTCGGAGCCTTTTTTGGTGCGGGGTGCCTGGTAGAGGCAGTAGGCGCCGTGCGCCCAGGCCCGCAGCGCGGTCGCCGGGTCGGTGGTGGTGAGGGCGTCGGTGAAGGCGCCGATGGCGGCCTGGTGCAGGCGGGCGCGGTCGGCGGCGGTCGCGGTTGCGGTGTAGAGCGGGGTGCCGCCGGTCTCGACCTGGCTGGCGTCCCCGCCCCGGGCGGCGATCCGCGCGGCGAGTTCCCCCGCGGCGGCCTCGGCGGCGTGCCCGCGCAGCAGCCGGTTGCCCAGCACAAGCGTGCCGTCGGCGAGTTCGACGACGTTCTGCAGGACCGCGCCATGCGGGGCGCCGGTCTCGAAGCGGGCTAGGGCGCGGCGGCCG
>NZ_AOHO01000041.1 GCF_000342005.1 Amycolatopsis decaplanina DSM 44594 | reverse complement strand
TAATACCGCACAGACCGGTTCGGCGACCGGCGCACCAGCACTTCGACACCGGGCGACTCCCCCTCAGCCGGGTTCCTGTCTACCCGGTCGAACGCGAACCGCACCGCGTCCACGTCCACCCCCCAGGCCCGCAACGCCCCCCGCAACCGGCCCTCCAGCGAGTCGAGCAACCCCGACCCGTACTCCGCCCGCCGCGAAGCGGTATCGGTCAGCCGGAACATGATGTCCAACGGCTCCCGCATCTCCCGCTCCAGCACCACAGCGTTCCCCGCGATCCGGTCCACCAGATCAACCAGCGAAGCCTCATCCACCGGAGACCACCACGACAGGCCATCCACCCTCAACTCAGCACGCCACGAAGCCTCCACCTCTCGGGCCACACGCGAAGCCATCCGCGTCGACAGCGCCTGCTCCGCCCGCTCTTCCCGCCGGACCGACGACACCTCACCCGTCCCGACCACGTCCACCAGAACAGCGGGCAACCCTGGCCGAAGCGCGCGGTACAAGGTGATACGGACGGACTTGTCCAGGATCGCGCGGGCCTCTCGCTCGGCTTCAGGCCCCGGCAACTGCCCTGCGAAAGCAGCGACAACGAGATCCCGAACCACTCTCAGTATAAGGTCGGCGTCGTTGTTGGGGGACCGCGTCATCGCGATGGAGAGAATCTTGTTCCCATCCTCGTGCTCGCGCCGACGGATGAATCCCATTGACAGCCAGGTGATCCGCTCCCGAGCAGCCTCCGACAGAATGTCGAATCTCCGCACGAGGAACTCCGTCAAGGACGTCTCCTCGAGATAGTGGCTCTTCCCCCGCTCCGGTGTTTTGTGCACGGTGATTTCCACCGAGCGGGCGCTACTATTGCTTCTGTGGGTCACGTAAGTGAAGCGAAACTCACTGAGGTCGATGGATTGCTTCAGCGCCTCCCGCTTCACCAGCTCTTCGAGCACCCCATGCTCGGGGTGGCGAACTCCGTAGTCGACCTGGTGAGTCCTTTTCGTGAGGTGCAACCGGATATCGGGGAGTTGCTGATTATTGCGGGTGCGATCAGCGATATCGGGCAGAATTTTGTCAATGAATCCGTTCAGCCTCTTTCGAGCGCCTTCGACGATCACGAACGGCTCCCCGGCCTTCAGCTCACCTTTCCAGCGATCGATTTCGGCATCGGTACCCTTCTCGACTCGGCCGCTCAGTTTCTTCGGCTGCAAAGTCAGTCGCAGGTCTTCGGCCTGCCCCACCGCCACCACGGAGCGGTCCGACACCGGATCCGGTGCGGATTCGGATTCGCGTCCGACGACAGTGAGGAAAAGGCCCAACTTATTATAGTTGTACGTCCGGGTGACACCCATCACGACATGCCGGGCGATGAACTCCTCGACCTGCGCGGCCGAGTACTGTGGCCGCGCCGCCCGCACCGCCGCGCGTATCTCCGCCGCCACCTCCAGCCTCCGCCGTTCGGCTGGTCCGTCACTGGTCACCAGGTGCGCCTCGAGACGCAACTCTCCGTCGGGATCGTCGTTGTCGTCCAGCCGCTGGGCAAGACCCTCCACCAGCAACCGCAGACGGCGCACATCCGCGGCGGACAACACGTGCTTCTGCAACGCGTTGGCCAGGGACAGATTCAGTTCACGCCTCGTCCGATAACTCTGTTCGGTCCAGTTCGGCGAGTCATGCAGGGTGATCCCCATATCCGCGTCCGGGCGAGATGCGTGCTCTTCACGATCAAAAGTCAGCTTCTGTTGGTCGAGACCCGGACTGGCGGCTCCGGCCGCCTCGCGTAATGCGTTCTCCAG
>NZ_AOHO01000040.1 GCF_000342005.1 Amycolatopsis decaplanina DSM 44594 | reverse complement strand
TCAAGACCGTCCCAGCCCGTCGCCAAAATCACCGACGTGAGCACATCCACATCACGCAGATCGTGATCAAGTAGCACCACCCCATGCACCAGCTCCTCCTTCGGCAAGAACCCCGCCGCCAACCGTGACTTCGGGCTACCTTTACCGACCAACACCCCCACATCCGCCAACTCGATCGCGACCCCGAACACATTCCCCACCGGCACAGCAGCCGGATCACCCGCCTCCCACACCCCACCCGCCACACCACCCTCACTGTCACCCTCACCCTCGTGCCGCGAAAGCTCCCGTGACCGCGCCCGCGCCGCCTCCGCCTCCTCCGCCACCCGAACAGGAACACCCCCACCCCCACCCCCCGCGACAGCAGCCCTCAACGCTCTGACCTGATCCCTGTTGATCAAGCCACCGGACAGTTCCGCGACCTCCGCATACGACATCTCACCCTGAAGACCAGCCACCCAGGCATTGACCCAACCCTGGGTTAGCTTGTTCAAGCGCAGTCGGCTCGCTGACTTCAGTTCGAAGCCGTCCGGGAGGCCTCCCCGTGTGTTCAGGAAATCCCGGAGCGTGCGGGGTCCCGTGCCATCCGGTGCAGGACGCCAGCCCACCACATCCCCCGGCACATCCTCAGGAATCTCTGGCCCCTTAAGACGCCGCCACCGCCGGAAGACCATAGTCTGACTAACCAGACCACCGGACATATCCGCGACTTCCGCCTGCGTCGTATCTTCTTCGTGAAGCCCTGCCAGCCAGGCATCGATCCACTCCTGGGCCATCTGACTCGAGCGCTGTCGCTTCCCTGATTTCAGGACGAAACCTTCCGGGTGGGGCCGTGATTCCAGGAAAGCCCTCAACGTCCGCAGACCAGTACCGTCCTCCGCGGGACGCCACCCCACCACCTCAGGCCGGGTCAGCACCCCCGGCACCGAAGAACCACCACCCTCCCTTAAGACCGGACCAGGCCCGGAAACATCCCCCTCCGGCACCCCCGCATCCGACTCCCTGGCAGGGCCCGCCCACAACACCCGCACCAGGTTAATATTGATCAAGCCACCGGACAGTTCCGCGACGTCCTCCTGCGGCATCTTCCCGTAAAGCTTTGCCGCCCAGGCATTGATCNCGCGTGTTCAGGAAATCCCGGAATGTGAGGGGTCCCGTGCCATCCGGTGCAGGACGCCAGTCCACCACATCCACCGGCACATCCTCAGAAACCCACGACCCCTCAAGACGCCGCCACAACTCGCCGATGTGAGTACGACTGACCAAACCATCGGACAATTCCACGACTTCCGCCTGCGTCATCTCCCCGTGCAAGTCTTCCGCCCAGGCATTGATCCAGTCCTGGGCCTTCTGACTCGAGTGCTTCCGGTTCCTCGATTTCAGGGCGAAACCTGCCGGGTGAGGCCGTGACTCCAGGAAAGCCCTCAACGTCCGCAGACCAGTGCCGTCCTCCGCGGGACGCCACCCCACCACCTCAGGCCGGGTCAGCACCCCCGAATCCGAAGAACCACCACCCCCAGGAACATCCCCCTCCAGCACCCCCGTATCCGATTCCCTGGCAAGGCCTGCCCACAACACCGTCACCTGATTCCTGTTGATCAAGTCACCGGACAGCTTATTGACTGCACTCTGCGACATCTTGTCGCGGAGCTTTGCCGCCCAGGCATTGATCCAGCCCCGGGCGACCGCACTCGTCCTCGACCCCGTCCGGCCCTTCGATTTCAGGGTGAAACCTGCCGGGAGGTCCCCTCGCGTGTTCAGGAAATCCCGGAATGTGAGGGGTCCCGTGCCATCCGGTGCAGGACGCCAGTCCACCACATCCACCGGCACATCCTCAGGAATCCACGGCCGTTCAAGGCGCCGCCACAGCACACTGACCTGATTCGGGCTGACCAAGTCACCGGACAGTTTCACGACGTCCGCCTGCGTCATCTCCCCGTGCAGGTCTTCCATCCAGCCATTGATCCACTCCTGGGCGGCCGGCTGGGGCCGTGATTCCAGGAAAGCTCTCAACGTC
>NZ_AOHO01000039.1 GCF_000342005.1 Amycolatopsis decaplanina DSM 44594 | reverse complement strand
TGGTGGCCCGTGGCGGATCGGCCGAACTGCAGAGGTCGCGGGTGACGGCGGAGATACGCGCGGCGGTGCAGGCTGCGCGGCCCCAGTACTTGGCCGCGCAGGTCGAGGAGCTCATCGCTAGGCATGTCGTGATGGGTGTCACCCGGACGACCAACCGTTCGAGGGTCGGACTTTTCCTTACCCTCGTCGGACTCGAAGTCGAACCGGATTCAGTGCCGGACCACGCCGTGGCGGTGGCGAAGCAGGCTGAATACGGGAAGCTGCCTTCGCTGCCGAAGGAACTGAGCGGTCGAGTCAAGAAAATTACCGATGCCGAAACCCATAGCTGGAAAGCTAATCTGGAGGCCGGAAAGCCGTTCTCGATCGTCGAAGACGACCGCAAGAGCCTGAACGAATTCATGAAGAAAATTTTGCCCGATATCGCTGATCGTGCCCGCAATAATCAGCAGCTCGGCGATATCCGGTTACATGTCAAAAGAACAACGCGCGTTATCGACGCCGGAGTTCGCCTCCCCGAGCATGATGAGCTCGAAAAGTTGGTGAAGCAGGCGGCGCTGGAGCAATCCATCGATCTCAGTAAGTTTCGCTTCACTTACAGGAGCCACAGTTTCAGCGAGGATATACACAGCTCGGTGGAGATCACCGTGCACCGAACACCGAGGCTGGGGAAGAGCGACTATCTCGGGGAGACGTCCTTGACGGAGTTCTTCCTGCCGAGATTTTCCGTTCTGTCGGAGGCTGCCCGGGAGCGGATCACCTGGCTGTCAACGGGATTTATTGCTCAATACAAGACGGGACGGGGTGAGAACAAGGTTCTCTCCATCGCGGTGGCGCAGACCCGCAGTTCCGGTCCCGACCTTCTGGTGAAAGAGGTGCGGGATCTCGTCCTCGCCGCCTTCACAAAGCAGTTGCCGGGTCCTGAAGCCGCGCGACAGGCCCGCAGGATCTTGGGCGAGTCCGTCCACATCAAAACGTACCGCGGGAATCGGGAATGGTTTGCCGCGGTTCTGGTGGACGTGGTCGGGACGGGTGAGGTGTCGTCGGTCCGGCGGGAAGAGTGGGAGGAGCAGGCGCGGTCGACGCGGATGGCTTCGCGTGCGGCCAGTGCTCTCGCCGGAAACGAATCCGCACCGGATCCAGTGTCGAACCACGCAGCGGCGGCGGGGCAGACCGAAGACCCGGGACTGACTTGGCTGCCGAGGGAACTGAGCGGCCGAGCCAGGAAGCGTACCGATGCCGAAATCGAAAGCTGGAAAGGTGGGCTGGAGGCCGGGGTTTCCTTCGTGATCGTCGAAGGCGCTCGCGAGAGCCTGAACAAATTCATTAAAAAATTCCTGGACGATATCGCTGATCGCGCCCGCAATAATCAGCAACTCGGCGATATCCGGTTGCACGTCACGAAAAGGATTTACCGGGTCGACTACGGAGATCGCGGCCCCGAGCATGAGGTGCTCGAAGAGCTGGTGAGGCAGGAGGCGCTGAAACGATCCATCGACCTCAGTGAGTTTCGCTTCACTTACGTGACCCACAGAAGCAATAGTAGCGACCGCTCGGTGGGAATCACTGTGCACGAAACGCCGGAGCGGGGGAAGAGTCACTATCTCGAGGAGACGTCCTTGACGGAGTTCCTCCTGCGGGGATTCGACGTTCTGTCGGAGGCTGCTCGGGAGCGGATCACTTGGTTGTCAATGGGATTCATCCGTCGGCGTGAGCACGAGGATGGGAACAAGATTCTCTCCATCGCGATGACGCGGTCCCCCAACAACGACGCCGACCTGGTGATGAGAGTGGTTCGGGATCTCGTTGTCGCTGCTTTCGCAGAGCAGTTGCCGGGGCCTGAAGCCGAGCGAGAGGCCCACGCGATCCTGCGCAAGTCCGTCCGTATCACCTTGTACCGCGCGGGTCAGGGCGAGTATTCCACTGCGGTTCTGGTGGACGTGGTCGGGAAGGGTGAGGTGTCGTCGGTCCGGCGGGAAGAGCGGGCGGAGCAGGCGCTGTCGACGCGGATGGCTTCGCGTGCGGCCAGTGCTCTCGCCGGAAACGAATCCGCACCGGATCCAGTGTCGAAC
>NZ_AOHO01000038.1 GCF_000342005.1 Amycolatopsis decaplanina DSM 44594 | reverse complement strand
CCACAACACCGAACAAACCAGACAAAACCACGCCGCCGCTTGACAAACAAAACCCAGGGATGTCTTCACGGACATCAGGTCAGCGGATCAGGCGGGAGCGCCCCGCACCGCCAGCTTCTGCACGTCCAGGTAGAGACATCCGGCCGTCGACGGCTGCGGCGAGCACGTCTTGTCCGGATAGAACGACAGCTGGTTGGACGAGACGGTCAGCCGCACGAACTTCACACCCGCGGCGCTGCCCGGCGCGAGCGGGAGCGCGGTGAGCTTGTTCAGGTCGGCGGGTTTGAAGTCGCCGGTGCCCGCCTTCACCCAGGTCGTGCCGTCCACCGAGGTTTCGACGGTGACGTCCTTGGCCGCGGCGGGCGGGTCGTCGCCGCAGACGTTGGACGGGTCGATCTCGATGGCGCTCACGTTGACGGGTTTGCCGAGCTTGATCGTGACGAACCGCGTCTCGACCGTGCCGTCGGGGCGGACGACCTTGTCGGTCGACCAGCCGCCACCGCCGAGCACCGACGAGGTCACGAGATCGCCGGGACCGCAGCCGTACGGGGTGAAGTCCTCGCCGTTGAACGCGGTGACACCGGCACCCGCGTCGCTGGAGGCCCAGTTGAACCGCAGCGCCCAGTCGACCTTGCTGGTCCCCGACCGCACCGAGACCGCGCGTGTCTCGCTGTCCGCGCCGCCGCCGGAGGCATAGACCTTCGGATAGGTACCCGGGAGCACCCCGGGAATGGTGTAGACGCCGGCCGCGTCGGTGACCGCGGACAGCGACCCGGCGAAACCGGAGTCGTGCCCGCTGAACCGGACGGCGACACCCGCGATCGGGGCCCCGCCTTCGCGGTCGGTGACCTTGCCGGTCACTGTCCCGGTCGGGGTGCCCGCGGGCGGCGGGGTGGAGAAGTCCTCGGCCGGTCCGGTGTCGGCGCCGGTGATCGACGCGGCGAAGTAGCCCATGCCACGGGCGGCGAAGGCCTTCCACAGTTCGGCGTGCGCGCGGCCGCCGTTGATCACCGTGTCGGCCTGCAGGATCGCGTTCCGCATGTCCAGGAAGGACGGCGACGCTGGCGAAAGCTCCATCGCGCGCGTGACCAGCGCTCGCGTCAGCTGCACACCGAGCGCCGAGCGGACGTCCCACAGCGTGCTCGCCCAGATCTCACCATCGGCGTGCACCTCCGGGAAGCCGATGATCCGGCCGAGATCGCCGTAGGTGTAGCCACCGGGGCCGGCCCCAGGCGTGCCGGGGCACCGCGGCGCACCGGCGCCGACCGGGCAGTCCAGCGGCTGGGTGCGGGCGAGGGGTTTGCCGTCGCTGACGTAGTCGCCGCCGAGGAGTTCACCGGGAGCCTTGGTGTCCTTGATCGCGTTGCGCCCGACGAGGTAGTCGAAGGCGTACCAGTCGCTCCAGGCCTCGCCCATGGCGCCGGACTGCAGGGAGTTCAGGGTGGAGTTTCCCTACGCGTCGACGACGAGCCGGTTGGACAGACCGTGGGTGTACTCGTGGTGGATGATCGTGGCGTCGTCGGCGGAGTTCGCCGCGAGGAACGGGTCGCTCGGGTCCCTGGGGTCGTGGAACAGGAACATCCCCATCGTCGGCGGCAGGCCGTCCGGTGGGGTGCCCATGAACGCGTTGTCGTAGTAGCCCGGTTCCTGAGCACCGAGCAGGGTGTGGACCTGGACGGCGTCGCCGTCGACCTTCTCGAAGTTGCCCGCCTCGCGGGTGAAGCCGATCGGGAAGGACGCGAGGTGGTCGTGGAAACTCCCGACGTAGGCCAGTGCCTGCACGGCGTTCTGTTCCCTGTTCTTCGCCCACGATCCTGGTGTCTTCGGGTCCCAGGAGCACGGCCGCGCCGTCGAGCACGGCGGACCGACGGCGGCGTTGAAGTCGGTGAACTTGTACCGGAAGGTGCCGTCGGTGTTCGGCCCGATCTCTTCGTGCGGCTGGAATTTCTGGTCGCCGTTGACGTCGGCGGCGACGTGCGCGACGTTGCCGTCCAGTGTCTTGGCGTCGGCGGACAGCCAGCCCTTCTGAGTCAGGTTGACCTGCTTCTGCGGGCCGGGCTGCGCCTCCCAGGCGAGGCCCTTGGCGCCGTCGGCGTCGTTGGCGTGGTTCATCAGGTTCTTGCGGTAGAGCAGCTTGCCGGTGCCGGCGTCGGTCACCTCCTGGAACATCTTGTCCACGGCGGGTTTGGCGAGGGTGTACCAGGCGGGGCGGATCCCGTCGCCGGTCAGGAACGCGACCTGCTGGGAGTCCGGGCCGGGTGCGGCCAGCGTGGCCGCGCCGAGCGACGAGGGAAGGTCACGCACCGGAGAGCCGTCCAGCTGGATCAGCCTGCCGTCCTTGGTGACGTGCGCCTTCAACCCGTTGCCGAAGACCGGCACCCCGCCGACGGACTGGGTGAAGGACAGATGGTGCGTGCCTTCGACGTCGACGTAGTCCCTGCGCAGGTTCAGTTTCGCGGTGTCACCGGCGCTGAGGCCGACGAGGCCTTCCTTCTCCCGCAGGTAGTTCAGCACGATGTCGCGGGGCGACCCGCCGCTCGGTCCGGTGAGGAAACCGTCGGTGCGGGCCAGGACGCGGGGCGTGCCGGTCAGCTCGTCGAAGTCGAGCAGGGCCTGGTTGCCCAGTTCCGCCCGCGCCTTCGCGACGGAGTTCGCCCGCGACGCCGCGAGCCGATCCCGCGCGGCGAGAACGCGCGGGCTGGTTCTCGCCGTGTCGCGGACATCGACGTCCTTTCCGGATCTGTCCGGTGTGGTGTGCACGGCGCCCGGCGCCGGTGCCGCACCGGCTTGGGGCGCTGTGACCAGCGCTAACACTGTGATGGCGGTCGCGGCGCACAGCGAGGCACGCGAACGCGACGAACGTGACGTCACTCCAGACCCCTCTCTCGGTGGTGACGCAGACGTTCCATTCGTACCGATACAGTCACAGCGGACGTCAGCGCCGATCAGGTACGCCCATCCCGGTGAGCGGTTACCCCGGCGTCGTGGTGTCCACAAAGGATTCGGTGGGATTCGTAGGGGAAGATCGTGTCCGATGGGGATCGGGTCGGGAGTGACCTGAACACCGGCGATTTCCGGTGGGAGACTTGATGGACGGCGTCGCGGAGTTCGAGCGGCTCCGGCCCGCCATGTTCGGGCTCGCGTACCGCCTGCTCGGTTCGGCGGCGGAGGCGGAAGACGCCGTCCAAGACGCCTACCCGAAGTGGGCGAGCGCCGAGCGCGGGTCGATCGCGTCGCCTCGGGCATGGCTGGCGAAAGTGGTCACCAATCTCTGTCTGAACCGGCTGACCTCGGCCAGGGCACAGCGAGAGCGGTACGTCGGGCCATGGCTGCCCGAACCGGTCCTGACCTCGGATGACGTGCTCGGTCCGCTGGAGACGGCGGAGCAGCGGGATTCGGTGTCGCTGGCGATGCTGGTGTTGCTGGAGCAGCTCAGCCCGGTCGAGCGGGCGGTGTTCGTATTGAAGGAGGCCTTCGCCTACAGCCATCGAGAGATCGCCGCGATCCTCGACGTCTCCGAGGTCAATTCGCGCCAGTTGCACAGCCGCGCGCGACGGGCCCTGGACCGCACGGACGAGCGACGGATTTCAGACCCGCGGCATCTCGGGAAACTCGTCGAAAGCTTCCTGTCGGCGGCGCGGGACGGCGATCTGCCCGCTCTGGAGAATCTGCTGACCGCCGACGTCACGGCGTGGTCGGACGGCGGCGGCAAGGTCACCGCGGCCCGGCGTCCGGTGCACGGCGCGGCCAAGGTCGCGCGCCTGTACGCCGGGATGTTCGACGGCGCCGGGCACGTGTCGATCGAGATCCTCGAGGTCAACGGCGGTCCGGCGGTGGTCGCGACGGCCGGTGACGTCCTGTTCGGCATCCTCGGGTTCGAGGTCGTGGACGGGCGGATCCGCGGGCTCCGCGCGGTCGCGAATCCGGACAAGCTCACGTTCCTCTCGGGGCAGCTGTCACGTTCCGGATGGCCCGCCGGTTCTTGAGGGTGGAAGCTCTCGTGAACGGAGGATCAAGGTGGCGAACCCGATTCTGGTGACCGGCGGTACCGGCGACCTCGGCCGTGCGGTGGTGCGGCGGCTGACGGCCGCCGAACGGCCGGTCCGGATCATGAGCCGGCGGCCGCGTCCCGCGGATGAGCCGCACGAGTGGGCACGGTGTGATCTGCGGACCGGTGACGGCGTCGCCGAGGCGGTCGACGGTGTCTCGGCGATCATCCATTGCGCCTCGACCCTGGGGCGCGGGGACGAGCAGGTGACGCGGAATCTGGTCGAGGCGGCGCGGCGGGCGGGCCGTCCGCATCTGGTGTACATCTCGATCGTCGGCATCGACGTGATCCGGTTCTTCTACTACAACGAGAAGCTGGCCTCGGAGAAGGTGATCGAGGAGTCCGGTCTGCCGTGGACGGTGCTGCGCGCGACGCAGTTCCACGAGCTCGTCGCGCGGGCGTCGGCGGCGCAGCGGCGGCTGCCGGTGACGGTCATGCCGTCGGGTTTCCGGTTCCAGCCGGTCAGCACCGGCGACGTCGCGGACCGGCTCGTCGCGCTGGCGTCCGGTGAGCCGTCGGGGCGAGTGCCGGACATGGGCGGCCCCGAGGTGCGGACCGCGCGTGACCTGGCGGAGGCGTACCAGCGGTCGATGGGGCGCCGGAAGCCGATCGTGTCGCTGTGGCTACCGGGCAAGGCGGCCCGGGCGTTCCGCGCCGGCGGCAACCTGACACCGGAGAACGCGACCGGGGTGGGCACCTTCGAGGAGTTCCTCGCGTCCCGCGATTAGTCACCTGCTTGCGAGAGCCACACCGAGCCGGGCCCACGTGTGCGGGTTACGGTGGCCTGGTGACGATCACCGGGTTCTTCTCCTCCTTCGAAACGGGTGATCCGCAGCCGGTGGACCCGGCCTTGCGCGTCGGCACCGGACCGCGCTCGTCGCCGACCGCCAAGACCGACGTCGGCTTCACCGGCGCACACGCCCTCCGCTACGAGAACACGCTGCGCGCGACGGTGTTCGAAGTGGACATCGAGGTCACCGGCCACACAGAACTGTCCTATGTGGTCTTCCCCGAAGCCGAGACCGACGCCGTGCCCAGCTATCGCAGCACCTTCGTGGCGCTGGACGTCGAGTTCACCGACGGGACGTCCGCCGGGTTCAGCGCCACGAAGCAGGGCTTGGACAAGACGCTGTACGTGGACCAGTGGAATCTCGTGCGCCGCAGGCTGGGCGAGTTCACCGGACGGCGGATCGCCCGGATCGTCCTGGTCAGCGAACCGCCGGACGGCGAGAGCGCGGGCTGGGTGGACGACGTCCGGATCACCGAGCGCGCGATCGAGATCCGCGAACCTGTCGACCACGTCCGCACCACCCGCGGCACGCATTCCAGCGACAAGTTCTCGCGGGGCAACAACTTCCCCGCGACGGCCGTCCCGCACGGCTTCAACTTCTGGACCCCGGTCACCGACGCGAGCGTCACCAACTGGATCTACAGCTACCACCGGCACAACGACGACACGAACCGCCCGGCGCTGCAGGCGTTCGCGCTGTCGCATCAGCCGAGTCCGTGGATGGGCGACCGGCACACCTTTCAGGTGATGCCGGGAATCGGCCCGGTCGAGGCGGACCGGTCCCGCCGCGCGCTCGCGTTCTCCCATGACGACGAGGTCGACCGGCCGCATCACTACGGCGTCCGGTTCGCCAACGGCATCACCACCGACATCGCACCGGCGGATCACGCGGCGCTGTTCCGGTTCACCTTCCCGGGTGACCGTGGCTGGCTGCTGTTCGACAACGCCCGCAACCGGGGCGGTCTGCGCATCGAGAAGCATGGGCTCGACGCCGCGAAGGCCGTGGTCACCGGCCACACCTGGGTCCGCAGCAGGTTGTCGGCCGGGGCGCGGCGGATGTTCGTCCACGCCGAGTTCGACGTCCCGGCCGAACGCGGCGGGAAGATCCGGCGCCCGGCGTGGCGCACGGTGACCGGGTTCCTGGAGTTCGCGGCGAGCGAGGTGACGATGCGGATCGCGACGTCGCTGATCAGCCTCGCGCAGGCGAAGCGGAACCTCGACCAGGAGATCCCCGCCGGCACGAGCTTCGAGCAGGTCCGTGACCAGGCCCGCGCGCAGTGGGCCGAGGTGCTGGACCGGGTCGAGATCGAGGGAGCGACCGAGGACCAGCGCAACACGTTCTACTCCAACCTCTACCGGCTGTTCCTGTATCCGAACTCCGCGCACGAGGACACGCCGAAGGGCGTCCGCCACGCGAGCCCGGTCGTCCGCCGTCTCCGGCCCAGCACGCGAACCACGACCGGCGCGAAGGTCGTGGACGGCGAGATGTACGTCAACAACGGCTTCTGGGACACCTATCGCACCACGTGGCCCGCGTACGCCCTGCTCATTCCTGGCCGGTGCGGGCGGATGATCGACGGGTTCGTCCAGCAGTACCGCGAAGGCGGCTGGATCTCCCGCTGGTCCTCCCCCGGCTACGCCAACCTCATGACGGGCACCAGCTCCGACGTGGCGTTCGCCGACGCGTACCTCAAGGGTGTGCGCGGATTCGACGTCGAGGCCGCCTACGAAGCGGCGCTGAAGAACGCGACGGTGACGCCGCGCGGGCAGAGCGTCGGCCGGAAGGGCCTGCACGAGTCGATCTTCCTCGGGTTCACGCCCACATCTGTCCATGAGGGCCTGTCGTGGGCGCTGGAAGGCTGCGTCAACGACTTCGGCCTGGCCAATTTCGCCGAGGCGCTCGGACACCATGACGACGCCGCGTATCTCCGGCAGCGCTCGCAGCAGTACGCGAACCACTTCGACCACTTGATCGGGTTCTTCCAGGGCCGCGACCGCGACGGGAGCCGTCATTTCGGTGCCGCGGGTTACGACCCCGAAGCGTGGGGCGGCGACTTCACCGAGACGAACTCCTGGAACACCGCGTTCTCCGTTCCGCACGACGGCGCCGGGCTCGCCGCGCTACACGGCGGCACCGAGGCGCTGGAGTCCAAACTGGACACTTTCTTCGCGACCCCGGAGACCGGCCGCAAACCGGGTTCCTACGGTGGTCTGATCCACGAGATGACCGAGGCCCGCGACGTCCGGATGGGACAGTACGGGCATTCCAACCAGCCGTCCCACCACATCCCGTGGATTTACCACCACGCGGGCGCGCCCTCGAAGACGCAACGGATCGTGCGGGAGGTCCTGCGGCGACTCTACGTCGGCAGCGACCTCGGCCAGGGTTACCCGGGCGACGAGGACAACGGCGAGATGTCCGCTTGGTACGTCTTCGCCGCGCTCGGGTTCTACCCGCTGGCGATGGGCAGCCCCGAGTACGCGATCGGCTCGCCGCTGTTCACGAAAGCGACCGTCCACCTGGAGAACGGTAAGGACCTGGTCATCGAGGCGCCCGGCAACACCGACGACACCGTGTACGTCCACGGGCTGACGATCGACGGGCGTCCGCACGAGAGCAGCACGCTCGCGCATTCCGTGCTGACCGAGGGCGCCTTGCTGGAGTTCACGATGGGCGAGCAGCCGTCGGACTGGGGCCGTTCCCCCGCCGAGCCCGCCGCGCCGCACCCGCTGACGGACATCACGGTGGGCGATGGTCCCCTGTTCGACGACACCACCAAGACGGAGGTCACCTTCTCCGAGCGCGACCCCGTCATCGAGTTCCCTGTCGGAGACGCGTCACGCGATGTCGTGATGTACACGCTGACCTCGGGAAGCCGCCGGGGTGATCCGCGTTCGTGGGTGCTGGAAGGGTCCGACGACGGTGAGCGCTGGACGCTGCTGGACCAGCGTGAGGGCGAGACGTTCCGTTGGCGCCGTCAGACGCGGCCGTTCGCCCTCGCCGAGCCGGCGCGGTACGCCCGATACCGTCTTCGCGTCACCTCGTCCACCGCACGGCGGGTCACCCTCGCCCAAGGAGAGCTGCTCGCCCGATGATCTCCCGCATCACCCAGGCCACGACCGACCGTCTGGTCGCCTCCGATCCCGGCCTGGTCCGGCTCCGGCTCGGTTTCTCGGCCGTGCTCAGCATCGTCGTCGCGGTGCTGGCCATCCTGCCGTTCCACCAGCCGCTCACGGTCACCCTCGTCGCCGCGATCGCCGCGATGACGTCCGCCTTCACCGTCAACGACGAGACCCCCGGGCAGCAGGCGGTGACGCTGGTACTGGGGCTGGTGCTCGGTGCGGCGTCGCTCACCGCGGCGAGTGTGGGTTCGGCGGTGCCGCCACTGGACAGCGTCGTGTTCGTGTCGCTGATCTTCGTCGCGGTCTACGCCCAGCGCTTCGGCTCCCGCGGGATCGCGCTGGGCTCGCTGTCGTTCTTCCTGTTCTTCTTCGCGATGTTCCTGCAGACACATCTGAAGCAGGTCCCGGCGCTGCTGCTGGCGCTGACCATCGGGATCGCGGCCAACGCGGTGGTCCGGTTCATCCTGGTGCGCAGGCACACCGACGCGGAGTTCCTCCGGATCCGGCGGGCGTTCCGGGCACGGCTCGCCGCGGTGGTGCGGGCGGCCGAGGATCACCTCGCGGTGGGCGGCAGCGAGCGCACCCGCAAGCGGCTCCGTACGACGAACGCCCGGATGCACGAGTCCGTGCTGCTCATCGAGGACACCGCGCCGGAGGTGACCGGCGCGGACTCGGTGAACCGGCTCCGCCGCCGGGCGATCGAGGTCGAACTGGCGGTGCAGTGGCTGACGATCACGGTGCAGCGCACCTGCGCCGAAGACCTCGACGACGACGTCCGGGACGACCTGATCGCGCGGATGCGCCGCTTCCGGTCGCTGATCGAGCGCGACCCGCGGGAACTGCCGCTGATCAGCGAGACCGAAGAGTTCAGCAGGATGCTGGTGGAAGGCAGCCGGATCGACGAGCACGCCGCGCCCGGTGACGGCGTCCGCCGGGCGCTCGCCGAACTGGCGCTGGCCGACGTGCGCGCGCAGCGGGTCGCCGAGCACGACGTCTCCGACGCCGCCGACGATCCCGAAGACCCCGACGAAGAGAAGTCGTCGGCGTTCGCCTACGACAACCAGACCCGCAGTGCCATCCAGGCCGTGGTCGGCGGCGGGCTCGCCGTGCTCGGCGGGGAACTGGTGTCGAGCCAGCGGTGGTACTGGGCGGTGCTGACCGTGTTCGTGGTGTTCATCGGCTCCTCGACCGCGGGGGCGACGTTCGTCAAGGGCGCCCGGAGACTCGGCGGCACACTGATCGGCATCGTGGGCGGACTGGGGCTGACCCTGCTCGTGTCGGGCAGTGTGCCGGCGACGCTGGCGCTGATCCTGGTGTGCGTGTTCGGCATGGTCTATATGGCACGGGTGTCGCAGGTGATCATGGCGTTCTTCATCACCAGCATGCTCGGGCTGCTGTACAGCCTGTTGGGGACGTTCAGCATCGAGGTGCTGTGGATCCGGGTCGCGGAGACCGCCGTGGGCGCGGCCGCCGGGGTGCTGGCGGCGGTGGTGATCGTGCCGGTGCGCACGCGGGCGGTGATGCTGGACGACGTCTCGGCGTTGCTGGAGGAACTGGACGAGTTCGTCGAGAAGGCCGCGGGTCTGTTGTCCGGCGCGGAGAACGTGAATGTCATCGAGAAGTCGCGTGATCTGGACCGAGCGGTGGACAAGGTCCGCACGACGATCGAGCCGCTGACCCATCCGGTGAACCTCAGCAGCCGTCGTGACTACGGCTGGCATGTGCTCACGACCGTGGAGACGATCGCCTTCCGCGCCCGGCACGTCGCGGCGCGGTCGCAGGCCGGGCTGCTGCTCACCGAGGCGGACCGGCTCCTGCTGTACACCAGGCGGATCCGGGCGAACATCGCCGTGCTGAGGAAGGCGATCGGTGATCCCGGCGGTTCGGGGCACGGGACGCTGGTCCGGGACGACGGCACGCCGGTCGCGGACCGGATCGACGATCCGCGCGCGCGTTCGGTGCTCACCAGTCTCGGGCATCTCGACGAGACGGTGATCGCGCTGGGGCGGGTGTTCGGAGTGGGGGCAACGGATCCGGCACCGTCCGGGAAGCCGTGACGGTCGGGCTCGGGTGGCGTCTCGTGAGTGGTAAGGACGGTTAGAACCGTCCTTACCACTCACGAGACTTCAGGGATCAGTTCTTCGGTTTGGGACAGGTTTTCCAGGAGAAGTGGTAGGTGGTCTTGATGGAACCGTCGGTCGAGTCCATGGTGACGAAGCTGGTGGTCTTCTTCGGATCGGAAGTGCCGACCGCGGCCCGCAGTTCCGTGTTGATGTTGAAGTTCCGGTCCTCACCACAGGGTTTGTAGACGATGGCGCCGACTTCGATATTGTCGGTGAACTGCCAGTTGTCCTCGACCGGGCCCTTGAGACTGTGGTTCACATAGGACGTCGGAGAATTGCCCTGGAAGTAGTAGTTGGCTCGTTCCAGCCCGGTGGCTCCCGCGGCCAACGAGGCGAATCCGCGGTAATCGGTGCCGGCGATGCCGTAGGTGAATCCCTGCGGCACGTGAACATAGAGGTTGAGCTGGCAGTTCTTGCGCAGATCGGTCGGTTTCGCGCCGATGCCGACCTGCGCCGTGTACTCACTGTAGGTGATGGTGAACGCGGTGTTGTCCGGTGAGACGGAAATGGCCGCGGTGCCCGGTCTGCATCCGGTTCCGTTGACCGTCACGACGTCGATGACTATCTTGTCGGCCGGCAACGGAGGCGGCACCCAGGCGTTCGGCGCGACGACCGAGGAGAAAAGCGTTGCGGCGGCAACGAGCACGTTGAGCATGGGATCCTTCCCAAAGCTTCCACACGGCGGGAACTGGGCGGATTCGATGTCAGCGAGACGATCTTCCCCGGCCGCCCACCGATCGGACGAAAACGGTTTCGGTCACCGGACACAGGGGTGACCGCCGAAAATGGGGTCGTCGAGAAGACTCGTCGCCGCCGCGCGGGGCGGCGACGAGCGGTGAAGTCCTCGTTCAGGGCGGCCAAGGCCCTGACCAGGCATGGGTGGGACGGCCTTCTTCCGGACCGGGAAGCAGGCCGTCACCCCGGAGGAGATGTCAGGATTTCGGGCAGGTCTTCCACGAGAAGTGGTAGGTGGTCTTGAACGCACCGTCGGTCGAATCCATCGTGATGAAACTGGTGGTCTTCTTCGGATCCGACGAACCCGCACCGACCCTCAGTTCCGTGTTCACGTTGAGATTCCGGTCCTCGCCGCACGGCTTGTAGATGATGACGCCACCCTCGGCCTCGTCACGGAATTGCCAGTTGTCCGAAATCGGCCCGTTGACGGGATGGGTCACCTGCGCGGTCGGCGAATTGCCCTGGAAGTAGTAGTTCGCCCGCTGCAGCGCCTTGGCGCCGGATTCGAGCGACGCGAAACCGCGGTAATCGGCGCTGGCGATACCGTAGGTGAACCCCTGCGGTACGTGGATGTTGAGGTTCAGCTGACAGTTCTTCCTGAAGTCGGTGGGCTTCGCGCCGACGCCGACTTGAGCGGTGTATTCGCTGTAGGTGATCGTGAAGGAACTATTGTCTCTGGCCACGGCGACCGCGGACGAACCCGGCGGACAGCCGGAGCCGTTGACGGTGACCACGTCGATGACGACGCGGTCGGGCGGCGGTCCCGGCGGCGGCGACATGCTGTTCGGCGTTATTATCGACGAGAAAAGAGATACGGTGGCAATCACTGCATTGAGCATGGGGTCCTTCCCGAAACTTCCACACGGGGGGCGGGGAACTGGGCGGACCCATGTTAGCGAGATGATCTTCGCGATGCCGCCCGCCGATCGGACGAAACCGCCCCGGTAATCGGTTCATGAAATGATTTTATGGTCTGTAACCGTTTTCCGGGTCGAATGAGCCGACCATCAGACCCGGAAAACACCATTCGGTTGGCACGCTATGAAAAGTGCTTTCGCGAGTTCACCGTTGATGATTCCGGAGAGACAGACCGGCTCAGGCGGCGACCAGGCTCGCGGCTTCGCCGAGCACGGCCACCGCGTCGGGATCCCTGGGACGCAGACTCGGCGCACCGGCCTGCTCGGCGACCAGTCACAGGGTCCGCTTCGATCCGGCAACGGTGTCGTGTCGAGTGGCGGGTCCGCGAAGGCCTCCTTGCCTACCTTGAGGGTAGGGAAGGAGGCCTTCACGGACACCTGAACGGCATCTGCGGCCCCAGGCGCACCAGTAGTCACGGCGGTACGGTGTGAAGGTCGTGCGTGGCCAACCAGCGGGAGCTCGCGGCTGCGATCGGCGTCCAGGTGGCCACGCTCACCCATCACCTGAACGCCACAGAGAGCGTGGGATCGATCACCCGGCGGCGTGCCCCGGACAACCCGCGGGTGCAGGTCGTCGAACTCACCGGCGAGGGCGAAACGGTCTTCCACCGGCCGGCGAAGGCGGCGATCGCGCAGGACAAACGGATCCGCGCCGGATTCAGTGACGAAGAGATCACGACGCTGGCCGCGCCGCTCTCGCGACTCGCCGCGAACGTGACCGCCGTCGGCATCGATCAAGAAAACAGTGACTGGACGCACCCGAACGGCGACTCGGGACAGGACTAGCATCGCGGTACAAAGTCGATGTCGCCTCAAGCTGGAGAACCGCAATGACCCAAGCCCCTGTCAACGTCACCGTCACCGGTGCGGCCGGCCAGATCGGCTACGCGCTGCTCTTCCGCATCGCGTCCGGTCAGCTGCTCGGCCCGGACACCCCGGTGAAGCTGCGGCTCCTGGAGATCCCGCAGGCGGTCAAGGCGGCTGAGGGCACCGCGATGGAACTCGAAGACGGCGCGTTCCCGCTGCTGTCGGGCATCGACATCTTCGATGACGCGAAGCAGGCCTTCGAGGGCGCCAACGTCGCCCTGCTGGTCGGCGCCCGTCCCCGCGCGAAGGGCATGGAGCGCGGTGACCTGCTCGAGGCCAACGGTGGCATCTTCAAGCCGCAGGGTGAGGCCATCAACGCCGGCGCGGCGAGCGACATCAAGGTCCTCGTGGTCGGCAACCCGGCCAACACCAACGCCCTCATCGCGCAGGCGCACGCGCCCGACGTCCCGGCCGACCGCTTCACCGCCATGACCCGCCTGGACCACAACCGCGCTCTCGCGCAGCTGTCGAAGAAGCTGGGCGTACCGGTGACCGAGCTGAAGAAGGTCGCGATCTGGGGCAACCACTCCGCGACCCAGTACCCGTCGATCGCGCACGCCGAGGTGTCCGGCAAGGCCGCGACCGAGGTCATCACCGACCAGGCATGGCTCACCGACGACTTCATCCCGACCGTCGCCAAGCGCGGCGCGGCGATCATCGAGGCCCGCGGCCTGTCCTCCGCGGCGTCGGCCGCCTCCGCGGCGATCGACCACGTCCACACCTGGGTCAACGGCACCCCGGAGGGTGACTGGACCTCGGCGGCGGTCGTGTCCGACGGCTCCTACGGTGTCCCGGAGGGCCTGATCTCCTCGTTCCCGGTCACCGCCGCGAACGGTGAGTACAAGATCGTCCAGGGCCTGGAGATCGACGACTTCTCGCGCGCCCGCATCGACGCTTCGGTCAACGAGCTGGCCGAAGAGCGCGACGCGGTGAAGAAGCTCGGCCTCATCTGAGCCTGAACCACCTCGCGAAGGCGGCCGTGTCCCCCGGGACGCGGCCGCCTTCGTCATACATGTCGTCGCGGGTGGTCTCCAGCTCACCGATCGCCGCGTCGATCCGGTCACGTTCCTGCCGTAATCCCTCGTCCCCTGACCTCGTGAGTGGTGAGGACGGTTAGAACCGTCCTCACCACTCACGACACAATGGACTCGTGCAGCTGAACGCGCTCCTCACCGGCCAACCCTCGGAAGTCCTCACCCGGACCCTCGAACTCTCCCGCGCCGAGCGGAAAGCCCTCCTCCCCGAACTCATCGCCGCTTTCAAGGACAGCAGCGAGTTCATCGAGATCGAACCCAACACCTACGGCGCCCGGAACCCGCTCAGGGGCCAGCAGGCCGCGACCGCCCTCTGGGCCGTCCTCCCCGCCGGCGACCCCTTGCTCCGCAGACTCTGGATCGCCTCACCCACGATCCTCGAACGCGTCCTGCAAGACCGGTCACTCGCCGAACGCAAGACGATCGCCCTCCGCAAGATCGGTCACCAGACCGCCTGGGAAGCCATCCGCCGCATGATCCTCGACGGCGACCTCGAACCCATCCGGACACCGGAATACCACGCGGGCTGGTTCCGCTGGGCCGGACGCTTCGGCGGGAAACCCCTGGCCGAACGGCTCCGAACCGAACCCGAAGCACTCACCGAACTCTGGGAACTGCTCGCGATCGAAGGCAATGGCGACGCCAGTTTCGCCGCCTTCGACAAGTACGTCCGCGACGAGGACAAGTGGTCCACCGCGCTGCTCGAACTGACCGAAACCGGCGAAGTCGACCGCGCCAGGCTGCTCGACCTCACCCTCGACATCCTCGCCCGCGACTTCGCCGCCTTCCGCGCCCAGTGGTACGCGGCACTCCACGAAGCGCTCGCCCCCACCCCGGACGAGCGCACGGCGGCACAGCACCGCTATGCCAGGCTGTGCGGAAGCGGCCTCCCGCGAACCGTCTCCTTCGCCGTCAAAGCACTGTCCCTTGTGGACAAACAAGGCACGCTTGACGACGAAATCGCTCTCCAGCACCTCCCCGCCGCAGCGGCCGGACGCGGCGCCGCCACCGCGAAACTCGCGCTCAAACTCGCCGGCCGCATCGCCGACCGGCGACCCGAACTCACCCACCTCGCCGACGAAGTCTTCGAAGCGGCACTCACCCACGAAGCCTCTGACGTCCGCGCCCTCGCCACCGCCCGGCTCGGCGTCACCCCGCACGAGGCACCCGTCATCGAAACCACCGAATACCCGGAACCCGAGCGACCGCCGTGGGACCAGCGCAAGACGCTGACCATCCCACTCGAAATACCCGACACCCCGGCCGCGGTCGCGGAAGCCCTCTCCTCGCTGCTCGCCGACCCCGACCAGGCCGACCTCCTCCTGGCCGCCCTCGACGGCGCTCACCGCGTCGCGGGCGAACTCCAGGACGCACTCAAACCGCTGGTGAAACGCGCCGCCAGGATCGCCGACCAGAAGTACAGCGCGGCCGTACCGAAGATGATCGCCACCCTCGTCCTCGGCCTCACCGGCAGAGACGTGGTCCACCCACCGCAGGTCGACGGCTGGCGCCGCCCGCTCCACCACCGGATCACCACCCTGCTCGAAGGCACTGCCGTTCCCGTCTCCGCCGCCACCCACCAAGGCGGCTGGCTCGACCCCGTCGTCTTCGTCTCCCGCATGCTCGAACACCCCGACGCGGCAGAGGACGACGTCGTCGACGCGCTGCTCCGGCTCGCGCCGGACACAAGGCCCGAAGCCCTCGCTCTCGCCTCGGAACTCACCGGGCCGTATGCCGGCAGCATTCGCTACGCCCTCGGCGGACCTGCCATCGAACAAACCGGCTGGGTCGCCCTCGCCGCCGCCCGTGCCCGATACCCCGAATCAGCCGATCCCGCCGCCGCGCTACGCGGTGAACCCGGACCGCGGATCACCTGGACGGCGAAAGTCGGCCCCAACGACTACGGCGCGACCTCACTGGGCATCGAACAAACCCCGGAAGCAGTCTCGCCGAAAGCTCCCTGGCTGGGCGTGCTTTTCGACGGCCCGGCTCCCGAGTGGCTCGGCTTCACCGAATGCCACGAAGCGGTCTCCTCGCCGTACGACCGTGATGCTCTGGAAGCCTCGGTCGCCGGAAACCTCTTCTTCAACGACATCGAATCCGGGTATCCCGTGGAGAAGGCCGCACTGCCCCCGTTCCTGGACAGCCCCTCGATCCCGGGCTTCCCCGGCACGATGCTCATCGCCACCACCCTCGCGCTGAAACGTCCCGCCGCCGTCCAGCTGGGCACGGACGCCGCGCTGACCCTTCTGGACCGCCGGATGCTCGGCCCCCGCGCACTCGGCGCGGCGCTGGGAGTACTCGGCCCGCTCCTCATCACCACGCGGCTGACCCCCCGGCTCTCGGTGATCGCGAACGAACACCCGGTAGCCGTTCTGTCCACGCTGGACACTTTGCTGCCGAAGCTGGAGCCCTCCCACCGGGGGATCTTCGCACTGCTGGAACTCGCCGCGGACCTCGTGGAACGTGGAGCGGGCACGATCAGCGACGCGACCGAGGAATGGCTGGCAGGTTTCAAGGGCAGTTCGAAAGCTGCGAAGGCGGCGTCACGACTCAGCCGCTGACATCCGGGCGGCCAGCACGTGCGAACACGGCCCTCGGTTCTCCTGATGCTTGGCCCACCACGCACACGTGCACCCGGCCGGCGAAAGCCGGACGCGCTGCACCGAGCCGGCACGCGTGATCTCGTAGCCACCGTCGGGCAGCAACCGGACGGCTCCGGCGGTGACGAGCTCGCGGGCCTTCGCCAGCCGTCCGTTCGCAGGAGCATTCCCGCTCGGGAGCTCACGCGGGAACCACGTGCCGTCGACGACGTCGTGGCCGGCTCGACCCGCGACGAGCTCCGGCGCTTCGAGACCCGCCGCCAGTGCGTTCAGCCAGCCGCCTTCTCCCGAAAAGCCACGGGAAGGCTCCGGGGATAGTGTGACGACGAGTCGCGCTCGTTCCAGCCGGAGCACCCACGTCGCGACCTCGCTGTCCGGTCGCGTGTGGACGGTCAGCCCCTGGGCGAACCGGATGAGCGGCTCGATCACCCGCAGCCGATGCAGACCGGTCGCCGGGATCGAGTCCCGCCCCTGCCGTGACGTCAACCGGAGCCCACGGCCCGACGCCACGGCCCACGACCTGCCGACAGCGGTGGGGAGCCTCCGCAGGAAGTTCCGTGTCTCCGGCTTGTCCAGCTCCGCCTTCTGCACCGCGCCCGCCGTGACAGCGGCGACCTCGGCGAACCCCGCCACCCAGCGATCCGGCAGCGGAACCAGGGACTCGTCGTTCTGCCCGTCGAGAGTACGGACGCGGATTCCCTCGCCACGAACGGTCAGGTGCAACGGATCTTGGGCCACGACCCCGCCGAGGACGCTCCGCGTCGCGCCGGACAGATCGACGTTCGTACATCCTTCGCCGAGTTCTCCCACGTCCAGCAGATCGAGCCTGGCGTAAAGACCGCAGCACGGCGAAAAGGCTTCCGCGCGCAGCGTGGTCCGGTCCGCGGTGAACACCGGATCGGACTCGGCGATGAGCCGGTTCACCATGGACGGCGGCATCCAGAACCTCGTACGGGCGACCTTCCCCAGCACGAGCAGCGCCTGGGCGGCCTGCGCTCCGGGTTCCAGAAAACCCTTGAAGAGCACCGGCGCCCGGACGTCCTCTTCGACCTGCTCAAGCAAGACTTCGGTGATCACCGAGCAACCTTAGTCAGACCCCCGACACTCTATGCAGGTCTTTATTTATTAGTTGAACTTAATTTTGTATGTCGCCCATGTGTATAGGGCGTTATACACTTTGATCGACCGAGTCAGTCCGAATGAGCCTGACGTCGGCGATAGGCGCGCTGCTGGCAAGCTCGCGAGCAGTAGTCCCGAGGCCGGCCTCGTCCTCCCCCGTCCAGCGGCTTGCCACAGATGGCGCACTCCCCTCCCCCAGTTTCGTCACGAATTACCTCACTCCCCTGGCTTTCGACGAGCGTCTGGACTCCGTCGAGCGTGCGCTGCAGCCCGAATTCGAAGGGGTCGAGCGGCGCGTCCATTCCCCCGCTCTTCCACAGCCTTTCCAGCGCCGGATAGCCGTCCATGCGCTCGAAGAGAGACTCACGTTCACTCCACCAGCGCTCATGGGACACACCTGTACGCCGCTGAAGTTCCGCGGTCTCCCCCGCCTGACGCGCGGCCGACTCGACGAATCCGCCCACCAGGTTCACCACCGCGATCACCTGCGCCGGCGCCAGACCGCTTCGAGAAGCCACGTCCAGCGCATGGTCGTATCCGGCCATGATGTTCGGCCCCGGCAGGCGGCGGGTTCCGGCACTGTGGACCAGCCACGGGTGCCGGCGGTGCATCTCCCATGCCCGCCGCGCCCAGCGCTCGAGGCCCGCTCGCCAACCGAGCCCGTCCGAAGGTTCCATTGGAAACTCGCCATACACGGCGTCACGCATGAGCTCCACCAGCTCCGCCTTGCCGGGGACGTACCGGTAGAGCGACATGGTGGTGGTGCCGAACCGTTCGGCGACCTTCCGCATCGACAGAGCGGCGAGCCCTTCGACGTCCGCCACTTCGACGGCCGCCGCGACGATCCGGCCAAGGCTCAGTCCGGGTCGCTCCGGCTCCGGTGTCCCCCACAGCAGCTCGATCGCACGCTCCGGATCCGGCTGCGCGTCGTCTTCCGCCACCCACTGCTCCCTTGACGCTCGTCGCTCGCTCGTGTTTAGCTGATAAACCTAAGTATATCCCATATACATCCACAGGAGCGCTTCAGCATGCCCGAAATCAGGTTCTTCGTATCCCCCGACGGCAGAGACGACTGGCCTGGCACCGCCGACAAGCCCTTCGCCACGCCGAAAGCGGCACAGAAGGCCGTCCGCGCCGTCACCGCCGAAATGACCGGTGACGTCATCGTCAACTTCACGGCAGGCGTCCACCACCTCGAAGAACCTCTCGCTTTCGACGACGCGGCGGGCGATTCCGGCATGAACGGTTTCCGAGTGCTCTACCAGGCACACGGCTACGGAACACCTGACCAAGCGAAGGTCGAGCTGAGCGGTGGCCGCGAGATCACCGGCTGGACGTCGGGCGACGACTGCGGCTGGACGGCGCCGATCGGCGACCTGCTACCGCGACGGCTCACCGTCGACGGCCGACCCGCCGCACGGGCGGCACACACGGCCGGACTTCCGGGAATCGTGACGAAAACAGGCACGGGTTACGTCACGGACAGTGTGGAGCCCCAATCGTGGCCGGATCCGTCCGGCCTGGAGTTCGTCTACCCCGGTGTCTACCCGTGGTCCGAAGCCCGGCTCGCGGTCACGTCGATCTCCGGTGACGCCTCCTCGACCACCATCACCATGGCTCAGCCCGCGTTCGACCATGCCAAATCCCTCTACGACTCCAAGTGGTACGGCGCCGGCGGAGACGGCACCTGGGACGGTCTCGCCGCCCCCTCCGTCCTCGAGAACAACGTGGCCTTCCTGACCGAACCGGGAACCTTCGCCGTCAGCCGCACCGATCGGGACGGCCACATCCTGCACTACCGCCCGCGGCCTGGCGAGGAGATCGACAAGACCGGCATCGTCGTTCCGGTGCTCGAAACGCTCGTCAGTGGACGGGGTGTGCACGACCTCGTGCTGCGCGGCTTCACCTTCACCGACGCGGCCTGGTCCGGACCCACCCGCACCGGCGGCTATCTGCACTATCACGGCAACGCACGTTACGAGCGGGGCGACTTCCAGAAGGTCGACCTCGGCGCGGACGTGGGGTACGTCCATGTACCGGCGGAGCCGGTCCAATTGCCCGCCAACGTCAGCCTCACGTCGGTCAGCCGGGTCACCGTCGAAGGCAACCACTTCACCCGTCTCGGCGCGGGAGCGCTCCTGATCGAAGGCGGCACCGACGTCGCGATCCGGGCGAACGTCTTCGACGAGATCTCGGGCAGCGGGATCGCCGTCCACGCGGGCACCCGGATCTTGATCGAGGACAACCTCGTCCACCACATCGGCACCGAGTACCGCGGCTCTCCCGCCGTCCTCGTCATCGAGTCCGAAGAGACCGCCGTGGCACACAACGAGATCCACGACGTCCCGCACAACGGCATCGTGATCACCGGTGGCGAGCGGGCCAAGAACACCCAAGTGCTCTCGAACCTCGTCGAGCGCAGCCTGGGGAAGCTGATGGACGGCGGTGGGATCTACCTCTCGGCACCACAGGGTGCATCGTTCGCCGGCGGGGCGATGGTCCGTGGCAACGTGATCCGCGACGTCCTGACCTCATACAACTTCGGCCTCTACACCGACTACGGCGCGGCGTGGATCACCGTCCTCGGCAACATCATCTGTCGGGCCGACACCCCGATCGTGCTCCAAGTCGGCCCACCGCTGGAGAACGTCGCCTTCGTGGGCAACTTCTGGGACGTCCGGCCCGACGGCTACGACACGGCGCCCGAGACGGTGACCGTGGCCGGGAACACCGTGCTGCCCAAGGAGAGTTTCGACGAGGCCGTCCAGGCGGACCCGGCGGGCGCCGACATCCTCGCGCGGGCGGGACGCCGGGGTTATTGAGGGGTAAGGCAACCGTGTCGTGACCGAGTCTCCTGTCGTGAAGGCCTTCTTCGCCGGCTTCACGGTGGACAGAGAGTCCTTCGCCGCGTTGTTCTGGACTGGCCTAGGGGGCCGGCCGTCCCAGCGGGTATTGGGATCGTTGATGAAGGAATTAGGACACTCGACGTCCCGATTCCTTCATAGACGCGAGGTGGTCCCGTCCCGGACCTTGATCAACGGAAGATCCGGGACACTCAACGTCCCCCATCCTCCGTTGATCAAGGCTGTGCCACTCAAACCCGGCGTCCGACACCCCGTCCACCCGCACCTGCCGGGCGCGAATTCGACAAGAGCGGTGCGGTATATATCGTTATACACTTTGCTCGAGTCGCGGATTCCTTCGGTGCGGCGGTATCGGCAGCGAGCAGGGAACCGTCAGGAGGTCAGGCGCCCGCGAGGCCGCGCCGCTTCAAGAGCGGCTCGATCTCCGGGTCACGGCCGCGGAACGCGCGGAAGGCGGCCATGGGGTCGACGCTGCCGCCCCGCCCGAGCAGTTCTCGGCGGAAGTGGTCGCCGTTCTCCCTGGTGAGCCCGCCGTTCTCGCGGAACCACTGCACGGTGTCGGCGTCGAGGACCTCGCTCCAGATGTAGGAGTAGTAACCGGCGCTATAGCCGCCGCTGAAGATGTGCGCGAAGTAGGTAGTGCGGTAGCGCGGCGGCACGGCTTCCAGCGCGACACCGGCCTTGGTCAGCGCCTCGGCCTCGAACCGCTGGACGTCGTCGACGTTGTCCTCGGTGCCCAGCGCGTGCCATGCCTGGTCGAGGAGGGACGCCGCGAGGTACTCGGTGGTCGAGAAGCCTTCGCCGTACTGCTGGGATGCCAGGAGTTTGTCGATCTGCTCCTGCGGCAGCGGCTCACCGGTCACGTGGTGTTTGGCGTAGTTGGCCAGTACCTCGGGCCAGAGCATCCACATCTCGTTGACCTGCGAGGGATATTCGACGAAGTCACGCGGGACGTTCGTGCCGGAGAACATCGGGTACTCGACGTCGGAAAGCAGCGAGTGCAGCGCGTGCCCGAACTCGTGGAACGCGGTGACGACCTCGTCGAAGGTGAGCAGGGTCGGCTCGCCCGACGGCGGCTTGGCGACGTTGAGCACGTTCACCACGACCGTCTTGGTGCCCAGGAGTTTCGTCTGGTCGACGAAGTTGTTCATCCAGGCGCCGCCGCGCTTCGAGTCGCGGGCGTAGTAGTCGAGCAGGAACAGGCCGAGTTCCGCGCCGTCGGCGTCGAAGACCTCGAAGATCCGGACCTCGGGGTGGTACTTCGGCAGGTCTTCCCGCTCGGTGAAGCTCAGGCCGTAGAGCTTGGACGCGGCGAAAAAGACGCCGTCGGTGAGTACCCGGTTCAGCTCGAAGTACGGGCGCAGCGCCGCTGTGTCGACCTCGAACCGGTCCTTGCGGACGCGTTCGGCGTAGAACGCCCAGTCCCACGGCCGCAGGACCGCGCCGGGGATGTCGGCTTCGAGGTAACGCTGCAGTTCTTCGGCCTCCGCCTTGGCATTGGCGACCGCGACCGGCGCGAGACGTTCCAGGAGCCCCACAGCGGCCTGAGCGGTCTTCGCGGTCTCGTCCTCGATGACGTACGAGGCGTGATCGGGGAAGCCGAGCACGGCGGCCCGCTCGGCACGCAAGCGGACCAGCTGGGCCACGACCTCGTTGTTATCGAACTCGTTGCCCCGGTTGCCGCGGGACACCGACGCGGTGAAGATCCGCTCGCGCAGCGCGCGGTCCTCCAGCGAGGCCAACGCCGCCTGCGCTGTCGGCAGGGTCAGCTTGAGGACGTACTTGCCCTCCTCGCCGGACGTTTCGGCGGCCGTGGCGATCTCGTCCTCGCCCAGTCCCGCGAGTTCCGCGACGTCGTCGACGACCACGGCCAGTTCGTTGGTGTCCTTGAGCAGGTTCTGCTGGAAGCGGGTCGACAGCGTCGAAATCTGCTCGTTCAGCTCGCGCAGGCGCTTCTGGTCGGCTTCGGGAAGCCCTGCGCCGGCGCGGCGCACGTCGGTGTGGTGACGCTCCAGCAGACGAAGCGACTCGGCGTCGAGGCCGAGTTCGTCCCTGCGCTCGTACAGGGAGTTGATCCGGGCGAACAGCGCCGGGTTCAGGCTGATGGCATCGGCGTGCGCGGCCAGCCGCGGCGCCATCTCGGCCTGCACACGCTGGATCTCTTCATTCGCGTTCGACCCGGCGAGGTTGAAGAACACGCTGGAGACGCGGGACAGCAGCCTGCCGGACTTTTCGAGCGCGACGATGGTGTTCTCGAAGGTCGGAGGCTCGGCCGAGTCGGCGATTTCCTCGATTTCGGCGGCGTGCTCGGCCAGGCCCGCTTCGAAGGCGGGAAGGAAGTGTTCGTCGGCGATCCGGTCGAACGGCGGAAGGGCGTAGGGCAGCTCACTCGGCGCGGCGAACGGGTTGTCCTGCGAAATCATCGGTGTTGCTCCCGGGTCGTCGAATCTGCTGTTCAGGCCACCTTACGGGCAGTGAGGGGCCGGTGGATGCCGTCCGTGGCGGTGACGCCGACGACGACGTGGTCACGCTCCGGTGGTACCGCCCACCACCGCGTCGGAGCTGTGTTTTCCCTTGCCGCGCTTGGCTTTGGCCTTGGGTTCGGGTGGGGCGATACCGGCCAGGTCGCCGCCGTTGTCGTTGACGCGCAACACGAACGGACGAGTCTCGGTGTACCGGACGACCGAAACCGACGCCGGGTCGACCACGATCCGCTGGAACGCGTCGAGGTGCTGACCGAGCGCGTCGGCGAGGATCGCCTTGATCACATCGCCGTGGCTGCATAAGAGCCAGACCGCGTTCTCGCCGTGCTTCGCGGTGATCCGGGCGTCGTGCGCGCGGACGGCCGCGACCGACCGGGCCTGCATCTCGGCGAGCCCTTCACCGCCGGGGAAGATCGCGGCCGAGGGATGCGCCTGCACGACCCGCCACAGGGGTTCCTTGAACAGATCCTTGAGCGCGCGACCGGTCCACTCGCCGTAGTCCACTTCGGACAAACCGGGCTCTTTGACCTTGTCCAGACCGCGTGCTTCGGCCAGCTTCGCGACCGTCTGGCGGCAGCGGAGCATCGGCGAGACCACCAGTTCGGCGAGCGGGACCGGCGCCAGGCGCTCGACGAGCGCGGCCGCCTGCGCCCGGCCGGTGTCGTCCAGGCCGACCTTGGGAGTGCGCCCGGCCAGGACACCCGAACCGTTCGCCGTGGACTTGCCGTGGCGCAGAAGGATCACAGTACTCACGTGACCCACCCTACGTGTCGTGCTTTGCCCGCTCCCGCCATTCGGCACCTGATTGCGGTCATTGCACGCGCAAGGATCGCAATCAGGCGCCGAATGGCGTGGGTGTTACAGGTGCGGGCCCGCGCCGGGGTCCAGGACGCCGGCGAAGATGAGCACGAACAGCAGGACACCGAGCACGAGCCGGTAGATCACGAACGGCACGAAGCTCTTGGTCTTGATGTAGGACATCAGCCAGGCGATGACGGCGTAACCGACGCCGAACGCGACCAGCGTCGCGAGGATCGTCGGCCCCCACTGCGCCGGGGCGCCGTCCTTGCCGATGTCGGTCAGCTTGTACAGACCCGAGCCGAACACCGCCGGCAGCGCCAGCAGGAACGAGTATTCCGCCGCCTCCGCGCGGGTGTAGCCGAGCAGCAGCCCGGCGCTGGTGGTGCCGCCGGAGCGGGAGACACCCGGGATCAGCGCCAGCGCCTGTGCGAACCCGAAGCCGAGGCCGTGCGGCACGGTCAGGTGGTCGAGGGTGCGCTGCTGCTTCCCGATGCGGTCGGCCACCAGGAGGATCAGGCCGAACACGATCAGCGTGGTCGCGGTGATCCGCAGGTCACGGAACGTTTCGTCGATGGCGTCCTGCAGCAGCAGGCCCAGCACCACGATCGGCAGCGAGCCGACGATGATCAGCCAGCCCAGCCGGGCGTCGGGGTCGTGGCGCCAGTCCTTCTTGTAGATGGAGAAGAACCAGGCCCGGAGGATCTTCCCGATCTTGCTCGAGAAGTAGAGGATGACCGCGAGTTCGGTGCCGATCTGGGTCACCGCGGTGAACGCGGCACCCGGGTCGTCCCAGCCGGCGAGCGCCGCGGTGATCCGCAGGTGCGCGCTGGAGGAGATCGGCAGGAACTCCGTGAGGCCCTGGACGAGACCGAGGACCAGTGCTTCGAACCATCCCATCAGGCGACACCGGCCGTTTCGATCGCCTCGGCCGCGATCTCGAGAGCGCGTGCGGAGCCCTCGGGATCCGGCATGGCGGGCGCGACGGTCAGCGTCGTGACACCGGATCCGGCGAAGGCCTGCATCCGTTCGGCGATGCGCTCCTTGGGGCCCAGCAGTGACGTCGCGTCGATGAACTCCAGCGGGACGGCCGCCATGGCGCCTTCGTAGTCCTTGCCCAGGTACTTTTGCTGGACGTCGGCCGCTTCGCGCTCGAAGCCCATCCGGCAGGCGAGCTGGTTGTAGAAGTTCTTCTCCCGGCTGCCCATCCCGCCGATGTACAGGGCCGCGTACCCGCGGACCGCGTCGGCGCAGGCCTTCCAGTCGTCACCGACCACGAGCGGGACAGTGGGCACGACGTCGAAGCCGTCGAGGGAGCGCTCGGCCTTTTCCGCCCCGGCCTGGATCAGCTTCAGCTGCTCACCGGCGTGCTCGGGCGAGTAGAACACCGGCAGCCAGCCGTTCGCGATCTCACCGGTCAGTTCGAGGTTCTTCGGGCCGATGGCGGCCAGGTACACCGGGATCTCTTCCCGCACCGGGTGCACGGTCAGGCTCAGCGCCTTGCCGGGCCCGCCGGGCAGAGGCAACCGGAAGTGGTCGCCGTCGTACCTGACCCGGTCGCGGCTCAGCGCCTTGCGGACGATCTCGACGTATTCGCGGGTGCGGCCGAGCGGCGACGCGAACTTCACGCCGTGCCAGCCTTCGGAGACCTGCGGGCCGGAAACACCGAGGCCGAGGCGGAACCGGCCACCCGAAAGCGTGTCCAGGGTCGCGGCGGTCATCGCGGTCATCGCCGGTGTCCGCGCCGGGATCTGCAGCACGGCGCTGCCCACGTCGATCCGCGAGGTCTGCGCCGCCACCCACGAGAGCACTGTCGGCGCGTCCGAACCGTACGCCTCCGCGGCCCAGACGACCGCGTAGTCCAGTTCGTCCGCCTTCTTCGCCAATGCCAGGTTGGCCGCGTCGTTTCCCGCGCCCCAATAGCCCAAGTTCAGTCCGAGTCGCACGGCGTGAATGTATCCATCGGAGTGTCACTCCTCCGTTCAGGGTGTTGACACGGCGATGACCCGCTTGGTGGTACTCGATCACGACACGCTCACCTGCTCCGCGACCCGAACTTGCCTTCCGGCTAGGCTCGCCCGTCGTGGAAAAGCGACAGCTCGGCCGGTCGGGACTTCGGGTCTCGCGGATGGCCCTCGGGACCATGACGTGGGGTGGCGACACCGACTCGGAGGAGGCGGCCGGCCAGCTGGTCGCGTTCGTCGACGCCGGTGGCACCCTGGTCGACACCGCCGACATCTACGGCGAGGGCGAGAGCGAACGTGTCCTCGGCGCCCTGCTCGGCGACCTCGTCCCGCGAGACGACATCGTGCTCGCCACCAAGGCCGTCGCCCGCCGCACCGACGGCCCGTTCGGTGGCGGGGCTTCGCGCGGCGCCCTGTTGAGCGCGCTCGAAGGCTCGCTGCGCCGGCTCGGCACCGACCACATCGACCTGTGGCAGCTGCATGCCTGGGACACCACGGTGCCGGTCGACGAGACCCTCGCCGCCCTCGAATACGCCGTGACCAGCGGCAAGGCCCGCTATGTCGGCGTCTCCAACTACTGCGGGTGGCAGCTGGCGACCGCCGCGGCCCGCAGCTCCGCCGTCGCCCCACTGGTCTCGACGCAGGTCGAGTACTCGCTGCTGGAACGCGGCGTCGATCGCGAGGTCGTCCCGGCCGCGGAGCATCACGGCATCGGGATACTCCCGTGGGCGCCGCTCGGCCGGGGTGTGCTCACCGGCAAGTACCGCAGCGGGACACCCGCCGATTCGCGCGGCGCTTCGAGTGTTTTCGCGGGCTATGTCGAACATCACCGGACCGATCGCGCGGCCCGGATCGTGCAGGCGGTCGCGACGGCCGCGGACGGCCTCGGGACCTCGCCGCTGGCCGTCGCGCTGGCCTGGGTCCGCGACCGGCCCGGAGTGGTCGCGCCCGTGGTCGGAGCCCGTGACACCGGTCAGCTGACCGGTTCGCTGACGGCCGAGGAGATCACGCTCCCGCCCGCCATCCGGTCGGCGCTCGACGACGTCAGCGCGATCGAGGTCGGGTACCCGGAACGCGGCCTCTGAGCCGTCTCAGTGTCTTCTGGTGGTCCCGCGGTGGCAGGGCGCCCTGCCACCGCGATGGCGGGGCCTTCGGCAGGGACGGGTTCAAGCTGCGTATGGTCCATTCGGCGGAGCTGTCCCAGCTCCGCGGACAGGTCTCAGTGAGTGGATTAGGTGACTGTTGGGTGACGCGGACGTGACGTGGTGGAGTTCCTGGAGGATGCTGGACAAGTCCGTTCGACGAGTAGCAGGTGGAGGCACCAAGGTGGGTCGGCTGTCCGCCGTTTCCCGGATCGCGATCCCGCTCGCCGGTGTCCTGGTGCTGTCGTCCTGTAGCACGGACGACACGCCGAACGACTCCTTGCAGATCGTGCAGAACCCCGTCGCGGTGACCGCGGCGGTCTCCCCCGCGGTGTCGATCAAGCCCGCCGGTTCGGTTTTCGCGGTGCCGGGGGTGAAGGCGCTGGTGACCGACGAGGCGAGCAAGACGCTGGTCGTCGCCGTTTCGGAGCCGCCTTCGCTGCGCATCTACGATCTCGCCGCCCTCGACACGCCGAAGACGACCGTGGCCTTGCCCGGGCCGGCGGAGCGGCTCACGGTGTCGGGTTCGCAGGTGCTTGCCAGCGTTCCCGGCAAGAGCCTGCTGGCGAAGGTCTCCCTGCCTGGTGGCGCGCTGGAGACGGTCCCGGTCGCGGGACAGCCGTCCGCCGGCCTCGCCGACGGCGACGCGACGCTGGTCTCGGTCCGGGACCGCAAGGTCGTGGAGGTGCTGTCGAAGAACGCGGGACCGAAGACGATCACCGGCCAGATCTACAGCGCCGACGACGTGCTGAACACCGGTGACGGCGTGGTCGTGCTCGACAAACTGCGCACCGCCTTGTTCGCCGTCGACCTCACCGAGGGCAAGATCGGCGAAGGCCTGCGCGCCGGCGACGGAGCGGCCAACGCCGTCACCGACGATTTCGGACGCGTCTTCGTCACCGATGCGCGGGCGGGCGCGCTGCTGGCGTTCTCTACGACGCCGTTGCTGCTGCGCCAGCGCTACCCCGTTCCCGGCGGGGCGTACGGCATCGCCTACGACCGCACCCGTGGCCTCGTCTGGGTCACGCTCACCGAACGCAACGAGGTCGTCGGGTTCGACGTCCGCGGCGGGGAGCCGATCGAGAAGCACCGGTTCCCCACCGTGCGGCAGCCGGATTCGGTCACCGTCGACGCCCACGGCGGCCGTGTGGTCGTGGGCTCGGCCATCGGAGAAGGGATCCAGGTGATCACGCCATGACAGTGGTGGACGAGGCGGTGGTCGAAGGGGATTGGGAGTACCGGCGGCTGCAGCTTCCGCCCGGTGTTTCCCGGCGGGCGGCGGCGACGCAGCTGTCGATCCACGCCGAGTTCGCCGGCTGGGAGCTTTCGACCGTCCGGCTCTACTCCGACGGGACGAGAAGGGTGTGGTTGCGCCGCAAGCGCACAGCCGCTCCCCTGCCCGGCATCATCACCTGAACACCCGGTCGAGCCAGCCAGCCCAGAGCGCGTCCTGTTCCGCGGAGTCGACGTCGCCGAACAGGTGATGCATCGCGGTCATCGGCCCGCCGAACCCGCGGACGAACCTCAGTAGCGCGTCCGGGGTCCGGATCCCGACGGTCTGCGCGTTCGCGAAATAGACCTCGCCGTCCACAGTGGACACCGCGTCGGCGGAGAGGCGAACCCGGTCCCCCGTTTCCGGTCGACCGGCGAGGCCCAGTTCCCGGCCCAGCGTCAGCCATGCGCCGTCCCAGTCCCCGATCATCGGCCCGAACACCGTCACCGGCACGGCCTTCTGGCCGGCGAAGCGGGTGAGGTACTCGACGAGGGTGCGGAGGAACAGCTCGCCACCGGCGGTCATCGCCTCGAATTCGTCTTCCCAGTCGTCGCCGGGCAGGAAGCCGCTCGTCACGGTCCTCAGCACGGTGCTGCCGCCGGAGCGGCCCTCGATAAGGAACTCGTAGGCGACGAATCGCCCGTCCGGTCCGGGTTCCGTGCCGTAGACCAGCCGTTCCAGCGGATCCCACGACGTGATCGCCGACGTGGGTTCGTAGCCGCCGAAAGCGGTCTTCACGGTGCCGCCGACGCCTCCGTCGACCTCGTTGCGCCCCATGAACCATGACGTGACCCCCGGTCCGGTCGCGATGGCGTCCCAGACCTGTTCCGGCGTCGCGTCGACTTCGACGCGGTCGGTGATCTCGAATTCGTGGCCCATTCAGCGCTCCTCGGGCTCGGTGCGGACGCTCGGGTGGACGGCGACGACGATCCGGTGGTCGCGGCCCTGTTCGGCGCCTTCGTCGTGGTACTTGCTCACCAGGTTCGTGATCGCGACGGTGAGCTCTTCGGCGAACGCGGCCCTGTCCGCGGCGGAGGAGAACCGCACCTCGCCGTCGATCGCGAAGGTCGCGACCCGTTTGCGCGCCTTGGTCGCACCGGTGATCAGCAGGCCGACGTCGCGCACCAGCCTGCCCGCCACCGCGAGCAGCCAGCGCGCGGACAGGCGGTCCGGCGACTGGGCCGGATCGGGCTGCACGGCCGAAAGCGCCGTCGGCGAGATGACGTAGGACGACGCCGTCGCGCGCATCATTCGCTCGGTGACGTTGCCCTTACGCCGCTCCTCGACGAGCTCCACCAGCCCGTGCTTCTCCAGCGCGCGAAGGTGGTAGTTCACCTTCTGCCTCGGCAGATCCACTCGGGCGGCCAGCATCGTGGCCGACGCCGGTTCGGCGAGTTCGGCGAGCAGCCGGGCCCGGACCGGATCCAGCGACACTTCGGCCGCTTCCGCGTCCTCGATCACCGCAACGGAGAACATGGCACGAAGGTGCCACCGAAAACAGATTTTGTCAAGACAGTCAGCCTTGTCGGCGAGCTTCGTTCGCCAGCGCGAGAAGGCGGGGCACCACCTGCGGAGCCGCCTCGAGCGGGACGACGTGCCCGACACCGGGCAGCACCACAGACGTCCCGTTCTCCACCGCGCCCGCCAGTTCCTCGACGTCCGCCGCGGGCACGAGCTTGTCGCGCTCCCCCACGATCGCCGTCACCGGCACCGCTCCGACCTGCGACAACGCCGATTCCCGGGTGTAGGCGTCCAGCGCCGGGCGGAACGCGGACACCGTCTGCGGCCAGTTGCCGCGGATCATCCGCACCGTCAGTTCGACGTCGGCGGGCACCGGGTCGTCCCCGAAGAGCCACCACCGCAGCCCGGCGGTCACCGCCTTGCTCGTGTGCTCCCGCACCAGGCCGATCAACTTCGTCCCGAAGACCATCTCCAGGTCCCGGCCGAGTTTCCCGAGAGCGTTCGGCCAGATCGCGTCCGGAGTGACCCCGCCCGCCGACATGGCGAGCAGCCCGATTCCCGCCACTCTCGCCGCGAAGACGTCCGGGTGGCGCTGGGCGAGCGACAGGATCGCGAGCCCACCCATGTCATGGCCGACCAGGACGACCCGCCCGGCGGGGATCACCTTGTCCAGCACCTCGGCCAGGTCGTCGGCGAGCTGTCCCATCGTCGCGGACGCGGCCCGGACCTCGCCGGATTCGCCGTGGCCGCGATGGTCGTAGGCCACCACCGAGATCGGTTCCTCCGCGGCCTCGGCCAGCACCGGCGCGATGGCGCGCCAGCTCCGCCTGTCCAGGGCGTACCCGTGGAGGAGCACCACGGTCACCGGCGCCGATAGGTCACCCCAGCGTTCGAAATGCAGGGGTGTCCCGTCGGCGGCCAGCAGACCGGGCATCAGGCCGAGCGGAGGAAGCGGTCGAGCACTCGCACGCCGAACTTCAGCGCGTCGACGGGGACACGCTCGTCGACCCCGTGGAACAGCGCCGAGAAGTCCAGGTCCGCGGGCAGCTGCAAAGGAGCGAACCCGAAGTTGCGGATCCCGAGCGACTGGAACGACTTCGCGTCGGTGCCGCCGGAGAGCATGTACGGGAGCGTGCGGGCGCCCGGGTCTTCGGCGAGGACCGCGTTGGTCATCGCGTCGACCAGGGCACCGTCGAAAGTCGTCTCCACCGGCGGCAACTCCATCCATTCCTTCTCGATGTCCGGGCCGAGGATCTCCTCCAGCTCGGCGTTGAACGCCTCGAGGCGGCCGGGAAGGATCCGGCAATCGACCGAAGCCTCCGCGACGGACGGGATGACATTCGACTTGTAACCCGCGGTGAGCATCGTCGGGTTAGCCGTGTCGCGCAGGGTCGCGCCGATCATCCGGGAGATGTTGCCGAGTTTGGCGACGGAACCCTCGATGTCGTCCTCGGGGAAGTCCCAGCCGGTGATCTCGGTGACGCCGTCCAGGAATTCGCGGACGGAGTCGGTCATGACCAGCGGGAAGCGGTGGTTGCCGAGCCTGGCGACGGCCTCGGACAGCTTGGTGACGGCGTTGTCGCGGTGGATCATCGAGCCGTGTCCGGCGGTGCCGCGCACCCGCAGCTTCATCCAGCGGATGCCCTTTTCGGCCGTCTCGATGAGGTACGCGCGGACATTGTCCTTCAGCGTGATCGAGAAGCCGCCGACCTCGCTGATCGCCTCGGTGACGCCCTCGAACAGCTCGGGCCGGTTCTCGACCAGCCACTGCGCGCCGTACTTGCCGCCCGCTTCTTCATCGGCGAGGAACGCGAAGACGAGATCACGCGGCGGAACGATGCCGTTGATCTTGTAGTGGCAAGCCAGCGCGAGCGCCATCCCGCACATGTCCTTCATGTCGACGGCGCCGCGGCCCCAGACGTAGTCGTCCTGGATGGCGCCGGAGAACGGGTGGACCGACCACTCCGAGGCGTCGGCGGGAACGGCGTCGAGATGACCGTGGATCAGCAGCGCGCCACGCGACGGGTCCGCGCCCGGCAGCCGGACGATCACGTTGTGCCGGTTCTTGCCACCGGACTCGACATAGGTGATCTCGTAGCCCGCGTCGGTGAGCTTCTCGGCGACGTACTCCGCCGCGGCCCGTTCCCCGACGAGCGTGTCCGGGTCACCCGTGTTGGTCGTGTCGATGCGGATCAGTTCACTGGTGAGGGTGACTGCCTCTTCGGCGGCTGCTTCGATCAAATTCGGTTCGGTCACCAGGCATTCCTACCATTGGTGACGCCCGCCGACCGGTTGCCACCGCGTGGTGGGCACCGTGGGAAGACCCACTCCCCCGCCGCTGCGCCGCACCGACGCAGTCGCACGGCGGAAGCCCCGTCCAGCGATCCCGGCCGGCCTCGGGCAGTTCAAACTGAGCTGGCATGGAGCCGGCCCGCGCGTGACGTCGCCGGCCCCGCGGCGAGCCAAACATGACCAGGCGTGTTCTCCCTCGGTCGTCGTGATCGACCGCACCGGCCAGAGCCTGATCGCCGACGATTCAGCAGCGCGTAGGTCGCGAAATGACCGCGCCGGAGTCGCCGAGTGGGATCCAGCGGCAGGCCGGGCGCGCACGTTCAGAGGCGGACGTCGTGGCGGGAGGGCGCGTTCAGTTTGCGGCGAACCTTGACGACGTAGTCCTCGACGGTGCGGCGGGACAGGAACAGAGCTTGGGCGATCTCGCGGTTGGTGTGGCCGCCGGCAAGGAGACGGGCGACATCCTGCTCGCGCGGGGACAGTTCGTCGCCGTAGCCGCGCCTCCCACGTCGCGAAGGCGTGGCCACGCCGGTGCTGCGGATGCGGTGGCGGCAGCGGGCGGCGTCGACCGTCGCCCCGAGTGACTCGTAGGACTCGGCGAGCACCTCGAGCTCCGTGACGTCGGCGATGGCTCCACCTTCGGCTTGCTCCGCGAGCTGGATGGCCCGGTACGACAGACCAAGGTCGTGATGCAGGCCGATCGCCTCCCGGTAGAGCCTGTCCGCCTCCTCGCGGTCGTCCGTCACCGCAGCCAGCCTCGCGCGGCAACCGGTCAGCGCCGCGTGGGCCAGCGGGGCGTCCACACCTCCCAGACCGGTAATGGTCTCGGCGACGAGGCGACGCGCGGCGTCGACGCGGTCCATGGCCAGGTAGAAGTCCACGGCCTGCGGCAACAAGTCGCCCGACCACACCCACGCGCCCTTGCTCCGCAGCATCCCTACGCCGCGTTCCACGTGTTCCTCCGCCGCAGCGACCTTGCCCTGGCTGAGCAACATGCCCGCCATGCCCCCGGCCGCCGATACACCTACCGGGAACACCTGAGCGAGCGGGTACGAGCCTGCCGCCTCGAAAGCCCGCTCGGCCCGCACCCATTCGCCGCGTGCGGCCGCCAGCCAGCCTCGTGTGAGGTTCAGGTCGGTGGTCAGCAGCAGGTTCGCGTAGGTTTCGACCAAGCGGTCGATCCGCCGTTCCAGCCCCGACCACTGCCCGTCGAGCCAGTCGAGCCGGACGGCGGTGGCTTCGGCGGTACCGACAACGTAAGAGGCAGCGACCTGCTCGGCCAAGGCGACCCCGCTGCGCAAGAACTCCCGCGCTCGCGCATAGTGCCCGATCCACGAGCACGCGTCCGCCAGATTGCAGTGCGCCCGGGCCAGGTGGTGGATCTCGTCAGGGTCGTGCACGTCGGAAGGGGACGGCAGCTGCGCGACGCGCTCCCAGGTGCTGGAGTCGCCGACGATGAGCCGCCCGCCGAGCGTCGTGGCCAGCAGGACGGTACGCAGGGTCTGCGTAGGCAGGTGGTCGGTGATCATCTCCACCCGGCCGAGCGCGGTTTGGTGCTCGGCGATGGAGGCGTTTCCCAAGTACGGGCCTGCCATGGCCGCCAGCCCACGCACGGTGCGTTCCGGCTGGTCGGCGAGCAGGTCGATGGCGCGGGCGATCTCACCGGCGCCGCGGTCCACCTCCCCGGTCTCCCGTTGCAGCAGCAACCCGAACCACAGGTGCACCTCGCCCCGGACGTCCGGGGCGAGCCTTGGGTCCGACAGCAGGCTCTCGACACGCGCCGTCACCACCCCGCCGGGCAGCCCCATCAGGGCGTAGCCGCACAGCTTGATGGCCAGCCGGTTGGTGTCGTCGACGCTGATCTCCGGATCGGTCAGCACCTCGGACAGCAGGTCGACCGCGGTGGTCATGTCCTTGACTTCCTCCGCGGCCTCGGCGGCGAGTTCGCTGTACCGCAGCCATTCACTTTTCCTGCCTGCCGCTTTTGCGTGCACGGACAGGCGTCCGGCAGGTGTCCGGTCGAGGGCCGAAAGTGCCTCTAGGGCGCGTTCGTGCAACTCCCGTCGCCGAGGACCGGGCAGTGAAGCACAGACCGCGCGCCGGGCGATGTTGTCCCGGAAACCGAACCTGTTCGCCGTCTCCTCCACGAGCACACCTGATTGCGTCAGCGCGATGAGGTGCTCTACCTCCGGCTCGCCCGCGACGGCGCTCAGAACATCGGTTGTCTCCGGCACGCCCAGCACCGCGGCGGCCTCTGCGAGGGACCGCGCGGCGTCGGGCAGGCTCCAAATCCGCTCCCTGATCGCGTCCGAAACCAGGACCGGTACGTCGATCCCGTCCAGAGCCCGCTGGGCGAGGTCACCTTCCGCGCGTACGTCCGCCATCGGGTCGCGCAGCGCCCGGACGGCTTCTTCGATCACGAACGGGATCCCGGCCGTCTCGCGCAGGACGACCTCGGCGAACCGCTCCGAGGTCACCTCGTCCGCCACGAGTGCGTTGATCATGGCGCGCACCTCCACCGCGCCGAGGGGCCGCAGGACCAGGTTGACGCCGGTGACCCCGTGCGGGACGTGCGAGGGGTAGCCGAGCGTGGCCACGGTGGGCAGGTCTTCGCGGCGGTAGGTCGCCACGATCGACAGGCCCGGCGGCGGGCTCGCCAGCACGAACCGCAGTACCCAGCGGGTCTCCTCGTCCGCCCAGTGCAGGTCCTCAAGCACGAGCACGGTGTCTCCCAGGGAGCGGAGCAGTTCGCGCACGGCGCGGAAGATCCGATGTCGCTCGGCCTCGGGGTCGCCGAGCGCACGCGGCGCGGGCGGCAGAAGCCCGGCGAGTTCGGGCAGGTGATCGCGCAGGGCGCCGGTCACCGGGCCGGGGTCGTCCAGGTGGTCACCGCACTGGCTGAGACAGTCGAAGAGCACTCCGTACGGGAACGGCTCGGGCAGTGGCTGGCACGCACCCCTCACCACACGCACTCCCCGGGCGCGGGCGGCCGCGGCGAACTCGGCGACCAATCTGGTCTTGCCCACCCCGGCCTGTCCCTCCACGAACACAGCCGATGGCGCGTGTTCCACCGCGCCGAGCAGGGCGGCCAGTTCCGCGTCCCGGCCGACCATCGGCACCGAGCCGGACCGGACGGGAAGCGGTCTCGCGCCACCATGACCCATGCTCGCTCCTGCCGGTGATCATGCGAAAAGGACTGTCCTACAGGGTAGGTCGGCCGCCGGGGCGGCGTAACCCCGTGAGCACGCGCATTCGGCGCGCACGGACGATTCCGTACTCATACGGGTCTCGACCACGCTTGTTTCCCTGTCGCCCACGCCGAAAAGTGGATTGCCGAGCGGCCTGATGTCCCAAGTCCCTGCCGATCGCCGCTCGAACGCATGCTGGAGGAATAGATGCAAGAGCGCAGGAAACGATTATTTTCGAGCTTGTTCACCGTCGCGGTCGCCGCCGCCGCGATGGCGACCACCGCGGGCGAAGCTGTGGCGCAGCAGGCGGAAGCGGCCGTCGCGCAGGCCGGCCACCCTTACCCCGGACAGTACATCGTGATCCTCGAAAACGGCGCCCGCGCCGCGACCGAGGGCCACGCCGCGACACTGAGCCGGCGCTACGGCGGCGAGGTGACCGACACGTACTCGGTCACCCTGAACGGCTTCGCGGTCCGCAACCTGACCGAGCGGCAGGCGCGACGCCTGGCCGCCGATCCGTCGCTCAAATCGGTACACCAGGACGGCACGACCAGGGCGACGGGCGAGCAGCCGAACCCGCCTTCGTGGGGCCTGGACCAGATCGACCAGCGAACCTCCACCTTGGACAAGAAGTACACCTTCCCGAACTCGGGTGAGGGGGTGACCGCCTACGTCGTCGATTCCGGCGTCAACGCCCAGCACCCCGAGTTCGAGGGCAGGGCGAGTCACGGCTACGACGTGCTCGACAACGACACCGACGCGAGCGATTGTTACTGGCACGGCTCACATGTGGCGGGAACGATCGCGGGCGCGACGGTCGGGGTGGCGAAGAAGGCCAAGATCGTGGCCGTGCGCTCGCTGGACTGCAAGGGTTCCGGCCCGGACTCGGCCACGGTCAGCGCCATGGAGTGGGTGGCCAAGAACGCCGTGAAGCCCGCCGTGGTGAACATGAGTCTGGGCATGGACGTCCCCGGCGTCGGCGACGAGCAAGTCAAAGCCATGGTGGCCAAGGGGATCGTAGTGGCGGTCTCCGCGGGGAACAACGGCCAGGACGCGTGCGGCGTCAGCCCGGCGCGTGTTCCCGAGGCGCTCACCGTCGGCTGGTTCAACAAAGACCGCACCCGCGGCGGGAACTACGGTCGCTGCATCGATCTCTTCGCTCCGGGCGGCAACATCTACTCCAGTGATCACACCGGAGAGTTCCGCACCGGCAGCGGTACGTCCATGGCCTCCCCGCATGTCGCGGGCGCAGCGGCGCTGCATCTGTCCGCGAACCCCGGCGCGACCCCGCAGCAGGTCAGCGACGCGCTGGTGCGAAGCGCCAGCCCGGACCTGATCACCAACCCCGGGACGGACTCGCCCAACAAGGTGCTCTACGTGAGCGACATCGGCGGCGGCACGCCGTCCAAATGTGGGGCCAAGAGCAACGACCAGGACGTGGCCATCCCCGACGCGGGTCCGGCAGTGGACACCTCCGTGAGCCAGGACTCTTGCCAGGGCAAGGCGTCGGCCGCGTTACCGGTTCGAGTCGACATCGACCACACCTACACCGCAGACCTCGACATCGATCTGATCGGGCCGAGTGGCGTGTCCTACCCGCTCAAGCGCGCGGGCGGTGTCGGCGAATCCGGCGGTGTGCACCAGAACTTCACCGTCGACGCCTCACGCGAGGACGCGAACGGCACGTGGCGGCTGTCGGTTCGCGACACCTACCGGTTCGATGTCGGCACGCTCACGGGCTGGTCCATCACGTTCTGACCGAAGTGGACGGACATCGCCGTCCCCGTTTCCTCGAAGGAGAATGATGAGAACGCCACGCTTAGCCGTAGCACTCACCCTGGCACTGTCCACGGTGGCGCTGCCGGTCATGAACACCACCGCTGTCGCCGCGCCACCCGACACGGTCAGTGTCGCCGCGACCCCGACCGACCAGCTCCGCACGGGAGACTGGGGAACCCGGATCGTCAACGGGGAACGCACCACCGTCAAGGAGTACCCGTTCGTCATCGCGGGCATGCGCGTGGGAGGCGGCGGCCCGCAGGGACAGTCCTGCACCGCCTCCGTCGTCGGCAAGCGCAAGATACTCACCGCGGCACACTGCATGGTCGACACCACCGGCGCCAAGAGCTACTTCTACGGCGACGACGACTTGAACACCCCGGGCGACGAGACGTTCCGCACGGCCGTCGCCTCATTCAAGACCCACCCCGGCTACACCGGCTCCGGCGGCTGGCGAACCGGCTACGACGTCGCGGTGGTCACCACCGTCGACGACATCCCGGTGCCAGAGAGCCAATGGGCCAAGGTGGCAGGCTCTGGAGACAGCGCGCTCACCCAGCCGGGCAATTCCGGCACCTCCCTCGGCTACGGTAAGACGTCGTCGGACGGCGGCTCCGGCGAACTCCGCAAGACCACCATGCCGGTCAACGATCCCGCCGGCTGCCAGGTCTTCGACATCCGGGTCAACGGCGACCTCATGGTGTGCACCGGCTACAACGACGGGCGCACCGCCGACTGCTCGGGTGACAGCGGCGGCCCGTTCATCGTGGACGGCGTGGTCGTCGGCGTTTCGTCGTGGGGCTCCAGCGCCTGCGACCGCTACAGCATCATGGCCCGCCTGACCAACGCGATGGGTGACTGGGCCCGCGCCGAGATCGGCGGGACCCAGCCCGGCGACGGCAAGTTCACGATGGCGTTGTCTCCGTCCTCCGGCAAGGCCGAGCCCGGTAAGCACGTCTCCACCAGCGTCACCACCAAGGCAGGCGACCAAGGCCCGGAGAAGCTAGAGCTAAGCGCATCCACCCTGCCCGCCGGTACGACCGCCACCTTCCAGCCCTCGGCGAGCATCAACTCCGGTGACGTGGCCAAGCTGACCTTGCAACCGTCAGCGAACACCCAGGCGGGCACGTACAAGGTCACCGTCACCGCCAAGGGCACCTCCGGAGCCAAGACCGCCGAATTCACACTCACGGTCGGCGACGGTGGCAACACCATCGGCCCGAAACCGTCCCTCTCGTCGAATTCCGGCACCGTCCCGCCCGGCGGCTACGCCAACACGACGATCACGGTCACCGGTGGCACGGGTCCCATCCGGCTCAGCGGCACCGGCGTTCCCCACCCGCCGACCTTCTCCCCGCAGACCGTCAACCCCGGCGGCACTTCGCGGATGACCGTCATGGGCCCGTACCAGCGCGGCACCTACAAGGTGACCATCACCGCGACGGACAGCACCGGCAACACCGGAACAACGGACTACACCCTCACCGTCCGCTGAGATCCGTATCGGCGAGGCCGTGAGTCCGGAACCGCCTCTCGCCGGAACCGTGGAGCCCGTGGCCGCCTCGGCGACCACGGGCTCCATGACCCTTACCGAGCACCGCGCCGCTCGTACGGCGTGGCCCGCTGGGCCGTGGCCAGACTTGGATCAGTTCCCGACAGAGGTCACCGCGCGGTAGCCAGGTTGCGGCGGTGCCATGCGCGTCGCAGGCATCCACGGCCACAGTCCCGCTGGTGTTGCGCGCACTGCAGCGAGGATCTGCCGACGGAACTTGTCCGCCATGGTCCGGCCCGCCGCGGCGAACGCGGCCTTCACGGTATCGCGGTTGTCGGCTCCTCGATCGTGGTGGCGATCTCGGCGAGGAAGGGCAGCAGATCCAGCCACTGCGGAAGATCGCCGTAGCGAGCCAGCCCGCCCACGGCAACCGCCGGCCGTGCGCGTGACACCAGGCGTTGACCGCGGCGAAAACATCGACCGCCGGGAACCCCAAGACCGCTGGTCCCTGCACGACGGGTCGTGGGCAGCGCGGGCGCGGGCAGATCCGGGAACCTCGCCGCCAGGTCCGTGATCAGCGCGGCTTTCGTGCGATACGACACCCCCAGTGTTTCCGCTCGCCCCGAGATCCATTGCACGGTCACAAATCCGCTGTGCCAGCTGAACCCGGTGGACTCCGGGACCGGGGTCACCAGCGGCGGCACGACCGCTGGCGGACCGGTCTTCGCGTCATGCTGCCCAAGCAGCAAGTCCAGCTCGCCGAGCACTCGGTCTCGGATCGAAACCAGGTGAGCCGGGAGCCCGGCGTCGCCTGAAAGACTCACTCGACCAGCACGTCAGCGCGGCCGCGGGGACCGAGAGCAGCCCACTCGCCGAGTCCCACGACGTCACGCATGAACAGTCACCCAAATCAGCGCAGAGCTACTCCGCGACCGAACCGCTCCTAGATCGATCTATTGTGGAGTGACAGCAAGCGTGCCGCCTTCCGAGGACAGGCGGTGCCGAGTCGCATCCCGATCGCATCGCATAACCCTCCGATCATTTCCTGGCGCGGCTCCGCTGTTTCTTCTTCCTCTTCGCTGGAGATGGCAGTCTGTGTTGCACCGCCTCTGGCGGCTCGAGCTGGCTCAGCCGAGCTTTGAGGGCGTCTGGCAGAGGATCGCGCTGTCCGCTGTAGCGACTCCCCCAGAACTCCCGGGTCGATTCGTCGTAGAGGAATACCGCGCCTCGCGTTAGTGACAGCTGGTGCATCTTCACTCGGAGGTAGTCTGTCGAGTCCTTCTCGAAGGACGCCGGGTCTTGGCCTGGTGGGCGCGTCACCCAGACGAGCAGCCAGCCTTCCGCTGGATCGGGGCTGCTGATGAGAGGCATGGTGAGGCTTCTGCCCCGGCCATCGGCCCGGGGATTGTCCAAAAGCTTTTTCGCGACCCCGGCCATTCTTGCCTGTGCGGCGGTGGCGCCTGCGAGCAGGGTCGCGCCGATAGAGAGCCATCCGTAGTCGCCTCGTTCGCGAAGGCTGTCGACAAACGGTATGAGAGGCGTCCCAGTCATTGTGGGTTTCGGTATTACCTCTGGTCCGTTGCCATTTTTGGCGTAGTACCAATGGTCAAGCTGATCTGTTCGGCTAGCGATGATCGCGCGGGTCTGCTTGCGGTGGCGTCGTCGTTGACCAGGAGTTGGTTCGGGCAGGTATGGGTAGGTGATCCGGATCTGGTCGGGGTCAGGTTCGACCCAGAGGCCGGACTCGAAGAAGTAGAGGAATAGGTCGAGTTCGTCTGGGGCCGAGTACAGCACAGTGGCGTCGGGGTTGCGCCGCCGACGCAGGTAGAGCAGGAACTCGGCAGGCCGGTCGACGAGCTCGGTGATGAGCTCGAGGTCGTGAAGTGACACTGTCCAGCAGATGTTGGAGCGCTCGAGCAGGCCTGCTTTGACGAGCTCTGCGGTCGCTGTCGCGACGCCAGAAAGGTCGTCGAGGCTCACCGCGATCGTGTGGATCTCGCGGATGTGCCGCAGGTCGACCCATCCTTCGCCGTCGATCCGTACGCCGTGGTCACGTTCGATGGCGTCGCGGAGACGCCCTGCTTGCACTGCCGCCTTGGTGATGATGTTGGTGAGGTCGGTCCGGATGCGGTTTACCTTGCCGCCGCGTGAGAGCGCGCTCAGCGCAACGGCTTTGTCTTCGACGATGACTGCCACGTCGTCGAGGATGATCAGATGGTCGCCCTCGACCCGCTTGGTGTACCGGGTGGGGTCGCCGGTGGCCAGTTCCTTGGGAGAATCTGGTACGTAGTACTCGAAGCCATCGCGGAAGTGCGCTCCAAGAAGAACCTTTTCCAGAGCTGCTCGCGTTCGTGTCTCGAGCAAATGCCCGCGGTGGTCGGCGTAGGCATCCCAGGCGGTGGTCGACTTGAGATGTTGTTCGAGGTTGTGCTTGATCGCACCGCCTGTGAGGGCGTGGTGAGGCAGCATCACCCTGCCGCAGTCGCTGACCAGCAGGGGGTGGGTGCGTAGAGGATTCTTCCCCGCCATGAAGTCATCCACGATCTGCGCCGGTGTGGTGGCACCTACGTTGAGGCGGAACTGGTCCACGATGGCGAGGACGCGGTCTTCCGGCAGTCCCGTGCTGGCTACGAGTTGGTCGATACCGACTGTCGCAGCCTCTACCTCGGGTTCCCACGCGGCGTTGAACTTCGCCCGCGTAGCGTCTCTCACTATGGGGTCGAGCGTGCCACCGATCACCGACGCGCCTGCTTCGTTCATCGCTTGCACCATCTCCTGCATGCGCGAATTCATGTTGTCCTGCTGGAGATCGTGACACGCCTCGAGCACGGCGAGGGCTTCTCCGCCGGAGAACCCCAAGCTGGTGATCAGTTCCTGCCTGACGTCTGGGCACCCGTCGAGCAGGTCGCGCACCGTGGCTTCAGCACGATCGGGGTAGGAGGTGTTGCGGAGCCAGACTTCCGAACCCCGGACCAGCATCGAGACCATCGCCAGCTTGTCTGATGGGTTCGTCGCCGCGATCGCTCGCACTTGGGACTGGTACAGGAGGTTGTTCAAGTCCTCTTTCGCTCCGGACACGAAGTGGCTCATCTTCTGATCACCTCCGGAATCACCCGAGATCCGGGCCGCCAAAGCGATCAGCGCCACGAGTTCGACGTGGGCGGCCGACACGTCGGCCGAGACGACAGGCTGTCCGCCACCGCCCCAGGGCAGGTACGCCAGACGCGCAACCTCGGTCAGCCGGATGGCGCCGAAGTCGCGCATACGGTCGATGAGGTCGTTAACGGCATCGTGAAAGTCTGCCTCGATCTTTCCGAGGGGATCCGCGGAGGCGGCGAGTGACAGGATCACTTGTTCCATCGACGACACTGAATCAAGGATGACTTCAGTGTGGACGTCCAACGCCGGTGCGGCAGCGGCCCGTGCTTGACGCTGTTTCCGCTTTCGCGCGGCTCGACGATGCGATTTCGCTGCCATTGCCGAAGTGAAGCACACAACGCCTGGCTGCTCCTCGTTGCACACACCGGTAACCTTCCACCGGGACTAGGTTGGGATGCGGCGATAATTCACTTACGCCGGCCCTGCCAGCTCACGCCAAGAGAATTTGACCGACAAAGCTAGAGGAGCGGCGCCATGTCCACCGTGACGGAACCGCGCGTCGGAGCCCGGGTTCTACTGCTCGACGACCACGACCGTGCCCTGCTCATCCACGCGTGCGATCCCGGCGATCCCGCCCACAGCTGGTGGGAACTCCCCGGCGCGGCGCCGAGGCCGACGAAACGCTCCATGCCAACCCGTCCATCCGATACGCGGCGGAGAGCACATCAGATGCGCGCAGATCGATCTCCAGTGCCTCACGCATGTACTGCTCGCTGGCGTCGACGTCACCGCCGAAGCAGACCTCGGCCATCCCCAGTCCGAACAGGGCCATGGACCGGTGCCAGCAGTCTCCCGCCGCCTGGCACAACTGCCTGATCGCACTGAGACCCTGTCTTTGATGCCGGTTGCGGGTATGGGTCGGGCCTCTGCTAGTGATCTTGACACCACATCTCGATCACGACCCAGCAGAGGCCCGGTCTCCTTTGTACCCTGTTGTCGATCGGCCCACGTCAGTGGGCTGCCGTGCTCGTCGTTACCCGTCGGACACCACTGATGCCGAGTGGGTGTTGCTGGAGCCGTTGCTGCCCAAGCCCGCGTGTGAGACCGCCGCTGGTGGTCGTCCGGAGAAACACCCTCGTCGCGCGATCGTGGACGCGCTGCGCTATGTGGCCGACAACGGCAGCAAATGGCGGGCCCTACCCTCGGATTTCCCGCCCTGGAAAACCGTGCACGGGTTCTTCACCCGCTGGTCCAAGGCCGGGGTGTTCGAGAAGATCCGCGACCGGCTCCGCGACCGGATCCGGGTGAAGGCGGGCAGGAGTCCCCAGCCGAGCGCGGCGGTGATCGATTCCCAGTCGGTCAAGGCCGCCGAAACCGTCGGCAAACCCAGCCGCGGCTACGACGGAGGCAAGAAGATCGACGGCCGCAAACGCCACATCGCCACCGACACCCAAGGACTGTTGCTGGTCGTGCTGGTCACCGCCGCCAACCTGCAAGACCGCTCCGCCGCCCGCCTGCTGCTGGCAGCGCTGCACGCCGCGCACCGCAACATCAGCTGGGTCTGGGCCGACGGCGGCTACACCAGCGCCGCACTCATCGACTGGGCCAAAACCACCCTGCACATGACCCTCGACATCGCGAAAAAGATCGCCGGGCAAACCCGATTCATCATCCTGCCCCGCCGCTGGGTCGTCGAACGCACCTTCTCCTGGATCACCCAAGCCCGCCGCAACGTCCGCGACTACGAACGCCTCCCGCAGCACTCCGCCGCATTCATCAACATCTCCATGATCACTATCATGACCAGACGCCTGACCCGCCACTAAGCGCGCCAGGACCACCCAGACAGGTTCAAAGACACGCTCTTAGAACGAGCCAAAACACTCACGACCCCTCGCGGGGGGCACGTGTGCGAGGTCAGACGGTGGGCGCGGGTCCGGCCGTCATCGCCCCGGTGCGGATGGTGTGACTCTCAGGGGCCGCGTTCACCGCACCGAAGTTCCACGGCAGGGTGATCCGCCGGTCACTGGTGTCGCCGCGCGGGCTGGTTTCCTGGGGTGCGGTGACCGTGATGGCCAACGGTGTCTCCTGCTCGGGCGAGCCGATCGCGGTCCAGTGCAGCGGGATGTAGGCCGAGGACCCGTCACTGACCTCGACCGACGGGGCATCCGGCGCGGCGTCGGAAGACAACACCACGTCGCGGGCGCCGACGAGGTCAAGGGGCAGCGAACCGGGCAGCGTGCAGGTCTCGCCCGACTTCGCGGTGAACTGGATGGCAGCGTCCCGTCCACCGGCGCCCGCCCCGCCGTACACGAGCCGGCTGGTGACCTGACCCGACGTGCAGTGGAAGTCAGTGGGCATCGCGCCCGCGGTACCGGTGGTCAGTACCGTGGCCCCGGCTGCCGCTCCGGCAGCGAGCAGGACCGCGGCGCTCCGGCGGATATTCGTGCGAGTGGTCATCATCTTCCCCTTCTGCCGTAGCCGGGGTGGGCGGTCCGATCCCCGGCGGCGATCGGTGGCGTCATGCCGCCCTCAATCGCTCTCGGTACCGAAAATGCCCATCTCACGATCTCGACATGCGCCGAGTGGGATTGATCAAGCGGAAGCAACCTCGGCTGAGCTGAAACGTCTCACGATGAACGGGCCGAAAAGGTTCGCGGCCGACTTGTACGAATCTTGTACGAGCTTGAAGAACCTTCGATCGGACCACGAAAATCCGACGAAGGAGAACGCTCATGTCCGAGCAGGTGCACCCGGATCTTGGGGGATCCACGTTCTCGCGGCGTTCACTGCTGCGCACCGGTGGTGGTCTCGCCGCCACGACGGCACTGCTCGGCGCCGGCGCGATCTTCGCCGGACCGGCTTCGGCCGCGATCACCGCGATGCCGGCGTCCAAGCGTTTCGACCTCACCGAGCCGTCCTACGACGAGTTCCGCAGCAAGATCCTGCACGAGTCGCACCACGTGATGCAGGGCTTCGCCTTCGACAACCAGAATGTGCGTATCTTCATCGTGAACGCCCGCAATGGCGGGACCGGGGACGACCTGTGTATCACCCAGGTCAACTTCTCCGGGGAGATCCAGGGGTCGATGCATCTCAACAACGCCGGGCACGGTGTGTCGATCGGCGTCGAACCGGTGGGCACCGACTCCTACATCTGGATGGAATGCGACTCGGACGGACCCACCGGCGACGGTCGCGGGACGGCGCTGGCCAGGTTCAAGTTCGTCAACGGGGGCACGCCGTCGGTGAAGAAGTTCCTCACCGGCAGCGACACGATCACCTGCGCTACCGATCCGATCAACAAGAGGATCGCGGTACGCCGCAAAGAAAACGGCAAGATGTTCATCAGCGTCCACCCGCTCGCGTCCGCCGCCGCCGGTGACTTCAGCGCACCGCTGGTGCACTTCGCGCAGCCCGCGCTGGCCGACAAGCCGGTGACGTTCCAGGGATACACCATCTACGGCCAGTATCTGTACACATTGGACGGTACGGGCCACGAGAACCCCGCCGATATCAACTCTTACGTCACGTGCATCGACATGAACACCGGCAAGGTGAAGAGCCGCGCGCTGACCAAGGCGGGAAAGTCGCTGGTATACCGCGAGCCGGAGGGCCTCGGGATCTACCGGAGCCTGGCCGGAGAAACCCGTTTGTACTTGGGATTCGGGTCGCGCAGCAGCATGGAGAATTCCAACCGCTACGCGAACCTGTTCTACAAGAACGTCCTCATCGACTGAGGCCGGCGATCGCCCGGGCGAGCGCTGCGATCGCCGATGTGACGGCACCGGGAGCCTGGCCACGAAAACACGGCGGATCACGGGTGGCGCTCCGTCGGCCCGCAGAGACATCACGCCGAGTGGGAGAACTGGCGACAAGCGTTCCGGAATCGCGCGCCGGCGACCAGATGCAGTTTCGTCAGCCGGTCCCGTGCACTGTGGACGACGCGTACTCGCCCCGGCGGACCTGGCCAGACACCAAGCATCGGCTTCGCGCTCGGCGAGGGGCCGGCGATCCAGGGCGCGTCGACCAGTTCGTCGACGTGCACGGAGGCACGGCCGGCGAACGTGCCGACTACCGGCACCGCCACGCGCAGTTCGGTGTCCTCGGCGATCGTGATGTGCGGACGCGGCGGCACTTTCCACGGCGCTGGCCGAAGCCGCTGCGGGCAGCCCGCTCATGGACGTCGTAGCCGCCTACGAACGAGACATGATCGCCGAGGGTTTCGACGCGGTGAAACCATCACCGGCGAACGGAGTCCGGATCCTCGGAGAGGACCCGCTCCCCTGTTGAGCGGACCGATCCGCCTCGTCTTGTCACCCGTATCGGTGATTCTCGCCGATTCACCATTCGTGGCAGGTGGATCACCGTTTCGTGTTACGCCCCCGCCCACTTGCCGTAGTGGAATCCTGGCGTCCACATCGGCTCACCTCAGGCCTGCTACCCACAGTGTCAGCGCTCGCGAACCACACCCCTCGCGCAAAACACGAAAGACTTACATGTTTATCGTGGGAAGATTCATGACCGACCACGGGCCCGGGAAATCGTTTTTTGACAGGCTGCCAACCCGGTGAAAATCTTCGATCGCTCCTCGCGAGAGCACAACCGAACACGAAATCCGAACAAGGAGCCCCTCAATGCAGATGTTCACCCAGCACGTGCACCACGGCCACGACCTGATCACGGGTCTGCTCGCGCACCTGGCTCACGTGCTCGGCTGGCTGGTCTGACGCTCTAGGCACAGGGTTTGACGGGGCCGGTCTGTTGGCGCGGGTCGGCCCTCCGTGTTTGCGACCCGGTGAGGGGACACGACCGTGTTCTCTCACCGGGTTCCGGTAGGTCCATTCACCCTACGAAAGCGTGAACCCCAGCTCCCTGCCCCGCGTCACGGGTTCTTCCCGGGCAGCCGGATGCGCGACGTGGTCGACGATCTGTCGCGCCTGCTCGTTCGAGTCGTTGCCCCAGATGGTCGCGCGCCGTGTTCACTGACCAGGAAACTGTGCTGGAACGACGTCACCGAGCCGGACAGCCGGGGCACGACCGTCGAAACATCGGCCTTCGGATGCCAGGACGGCAGCGTGATGATCGCCCGGCCACCGGGTGATTGCAACGCCCCGACGACGAAGTCGGTCTGCCAGCCGAATCCCGAGTAGATCGTCCCTCGCACACGGCTCGCGTCGGCCTGGGCGAAGAGGTCCACCTCAAGGGCACCGTTCGCCGCCACCCCAGCTGAGCCACCGGCGTCCATTGTGGACCGTTCCGTCGGCGTCGAACCGGTACCCCGCGACGACGGCGGCGAGCCCGTCCACCGCCGGTCCGAGATCGGTGCCCGCCGGCCGCGGGCGCAGTTCATCGACGATCGTCCTCTGCTTCTCGGTGTCGCAGAAACTGAGGAAGAAGATCCCTTGCCGCCACGCGTAAGCCGCGTTCTTGACCGCCGTCAGCGCGGCGTGCCGGTCGCTGGTCGGCACGGCGGTGCGGCGCAGCGCCCAGCCGAGCGACCGCGTCGCGAGGCCGGGTGCGAGAACCGTCAGCCGGTCCCACAGCCCGAGCCCGTCGGCCAGTACGGCCAGGTTGTGCGTGGTGACGATCTGGCTCTGCTCCAGGACGGTGCCGTTCACTGCCACGCCGGGCATGCGGCCGCGACGCGCCTCCGCCGCTCTGGCCTTGCACACCTTCGCGAATTCGTCCGCGGTCTTCCGGCCCCATCGGGTCGTGGTTTCTTCCGGCCACGTCTCCGGCAGGTCGTAGTACCGCGCGTACAGCGAGCCCGCCATGACCCGGCTCGCGATCACCGCGGCGTCGCGGAACTTCGTGGTGAAGGTGCCCATGAAGATGTCCGCCGCGACTTCCTCGACCAGCGGCATCCGCAGGCCGGCCTGCTTGGCGAGCGACGCGAACTCGCTCACCAGCGGGTTCGGCAGGATCGCGTGCGGGAAGGCGGTCAGCGCGAGCGTCGTGGTCTGGGCGAGGGTCTGCCGCGCGGCCTCGGCGGCGTCACGCCGGTGCGCGCGCAGCGGCTCCAGCGCGGCCACCCACGGCAACTCGCTGAAACCGACCTGGGTCGCCAGATCGAGCAGCAGCAGGCTGCGACGGCGCCGGAACGCCGCGTACGTCCGGGCGTACAACGCGGACAGCGCCGGGTCTTCGATGTTCGCCGCGAGCAGCGACGCGGTGATCTGCGGCAGCACGGTGGCGAGCACCTCGCCGGAGGTGATCACGTCCCGCGCGACCAACTCCTCGACCGGGGCCTCCCACGCCCGGCTCACCTTCGCGACCACACCGTCCGGCACGCTCCAGCCGTCGACGTCCTCCGTGATCGGTTCGATGGACGGGACACCACCGTCATCCGAGTAGGCGTCGAGACGGACGGCGACCGCTTCCGCGAGTTCGGCCCGGGTCGGCCGCTCCACCACGGAAAGCTCCGCCTCCCGCAACGCCGTCCGCCGCTCGGAACCGGGGACGCCGTGCTTGCCGATGGTGTTGGCGAGCGCACGGCGTACCCATCCGACGTCCCGGGCGGTCAGCGAACGGCTGTCCGTCTCGCACGCGGCCAGCGCGGTCCGCAGCCGGGTGAAGTTGGCGCGAGGATGCGCTGTCACGCCTTCGGTTTCGGCGAGCAACGCCGTCCGGCGCGCACTCCAGTCCGCGGGCCAGACACGGCACGGCCAGCCGCCCGTGACGACGCCGTCGTCGTGCAGTGCGGGCAGCTCGCCTTCCACAGTTTCGCACCAGAGCGCGACGAGCCGGTCGTACAGCGGACGCTCCCGCAGCCTGGTGCGCATCGTGTCGATCGCGGACGGCGTCGTGATCGCGCGCAAGGAGGTCTTGACCTGTTTGACGGACTGGAGCCTGACGACGGAACCGGCGGGGGCCGACGGCTCCCCGAAGACCGGCGTCATCCGCAGCCGGTGCATGAGCGGGCGCACCACGACGACGAGGTCGAGCGCCGCGGCGTGGTGGTCGTGCGCGAGCAGCCACGCGACCGTCATCAGCGCGGCGTGCTCCGGGACCTCGACGCGGTACGACCCGGCCGCGAGCGCGCCGAGCAGCACGGCCTGGCCCTCGTCGGTCAGGTAGTGCAGGTTCAGCCGTTCCCGGTCGGTCGTGCCCGGCGCGCCGTCGGGCAACGCGCGGACGAGTTCGATCTCGTCTTCGCGCAAGGGTTCTTCGGCGAGGTAGCGGCCGCTGGCGAACCCGCCGTGCAGCACCTCGAGTGTCACCCAGGCCGGGGTGTCGGCGACCGGCGTGCGGGAGCCGACGGTCAGTGTGCCGTCGGCCATCCCGTCGAGCACGGCCCGCCAGCCCGCCGCCCGCGCCGAATCGGCGCCGGCGTGCCGCAGCGCGCGACGCAACTGGCCGTACGCGTAGCCGAACTGCCCCTCGTTCACCGGTCTCCCCCCGTCCATCGAGACCTGGAGGCGAGACTCGAACTCGCGCCTTCCCGGTCTCGAGCCGGGCGTTCTACCGCTGAACTACTCCAGGATGAACATGGAGGCGGGACTCGAACCCGCGCCCTCCCGGTCCGAAGCCGGGCGATCTGCCGCTGATCCACTCCATGATCGCCGCCGATGCTAGCCAGCCCGCCGACGCCCGTCACCCCGATAACCGCGGCCGGATCCTGGCGGTGCCTCGCGATCAAACGAACGGGACACCGCCAGGACTGGTCTCAGCCCGGGTAGGAGATGTGCCGGTCCCCCCAATAACCGCTGAAGTTCACCGGTTTACCGGCCATGTCCCAGCCGAGGAGGTTGTCCTCGCCGGTACTCACCAGCAGATCCCGGATGACCTTCGTCATCGGCCCGGGATGCGCCTCGTGCCACGCGTCGCGGTTGTTGTAGGCGACTCCCCACTCGTCCGGATTCGCCGAGGTGGGGATCCACCAGAACGTTCCCCCCGCGCCGTTGCTCCCCCAGGGATAGAGCCCGCCGGGTTCCGGGAAGAGCCGATACGGGACGCCTCGCAGGTAGCCGAGATCTTCGTCGCCGAAAAGCTCCAGCAGTTCGGAGTTCTCCCCCTTGACGCTCGCGCACGCCTCGGCGCTCTCACCAGGGTTCGAGGCGATGATGACGCCCCGAAAGCCGCCGGAGGGGAACCGGGTGAGCAATTCCTTGTAGTCCCCGGGAAGCGGTGTTCCCAGCTCGCGTTCCACGGTGGCCCAGTCCAGCTCCGGCCGGAAGTCCCCGGCCCGCCACCCGACGAGCTCGCAGATCTCGTCCACGTACGACCGTTGTGCCGCGTCTGTCATTTCTTCTCCTGGTCGCCGTCAAGCCGTCCGGAACGCGGGGCAGGTTTCCTTCACGACGTTACCGGTCGGGACGTTCTCGATCTTGGCGAAGCACGTCGCGCCGTTCGACGAGATCGCCTCGATGAAGATCCACCGCGGCATCGCGGCCGTGGCACTCGGGTACTGCACGTGGACCTCGTAGATGACCGAGACATCCCGGTTCGGGTGGCGGTCCAGCATGTCCCCCACCGCGTTCTCCACCCGTTTGACGTCGGAGAGGTTGACCGTGCGCCACTGGCTGACGATGTTGTCCACCAGCATGGAACCGTGCAGCCTGGCCGGTACCAGATGTCCCTTGTGCACCGAGATGTTGTTCAGCTTCGCGGGATCCTCGGGATGCCCCACCGGTGCCGCCGGTTCTCCCGATCGTGTGGTGGTCTGGTTCGCGCACACGATGCCGCCGGTGGCCCGCTTGGCGGATTTACCGAGCCAGGTGAAGTCCTCCATGGGGTAGTTGAACGAGACGTTCGCCGGGATCACGCTCTTGAAGCAGCCGTCGACCTCCCTCTGCCGCGCGACGGTGTTGAGCCGTTGCCCCGGTTGCGGATTGACCGCGGGCTGCTTCTTGTGTTCGTCCTCGGTCTTCTTGCGCAGTGCCTCCCTGTCGACGACCTCGCAGGCGGGCGGGGCGGCGGCCGACGCCGCGGCGAGCGGCTTCTTGCAACCCTTGAGCTGCCTGATCAGGTCGCGCAGGTTGTCGGCGATGCGACGGCCGAGCATCTTCACGTCCTTGAAGGTGCGGATGCCCTTCACGATCCGCACGGTGGCGCTGACCGCGTCCGGGATCTTCTTCAGCACCGAAGCGATCTTGAGGATCGGCAACGCGTTGATGACGGTCATCACGCAGGAGATGAAGTCGCCCTCCATGAAGCAGCGCTTCGCGTCGGTGTAGCCGATCAGATCGAGGATTACCTGGCCGCCCTCCTCGACGATCAGCCCCATCAGGTCCTTGTTCGCGTCGGCACGGGCCCGGTTGTAATCGTCGACACCCGCTTGCCCCTTCTCCGCGCGCAGCAGTTCCTCTTCCTCGGGCGTCAGCGCGGGGACCTCGCTGTCGTCGATGATGGCCTGCTCGGCTTCCGCGCGTTCCCGTGCTTCTTCCTCCTGACGCAGCTGCTCCTGGAGCTGGGCCAGCTGGTCCTGGATCGCCTTGGCGTCCGCCTCGGCGTTCTTCGCTCTGTCCTCCACGTTCTTCGCGTACTTCTCGGCGTTGGTGGCCGCGGAATCGGCGTCACGGGCGTGGTCCGCGGCCCGGTTCGCTGACTCACGGGCAGCGTCCGCGTCCCGCTGGGCCTGCGCCGCCGCCTGCTGAGCGGCGGTCGCGTCCTGCTGGGCCCGGTTGGCCGCGGCGACGGCTTCGTTCGCCGCGCGGGTGGCGTCGTCGGCCGCCTTCCTCGCCGCGGCGGCGTCCGCCTCGGCCCGGTCGGCCGCCCGCCCGGCCAGGGCGGCGTCGGCCGCTGCCTGGTCGGCTGCCGCGCGCGCCGCCTTCGCGTCGGCCTGTGCGTCGGCATCGACGACGTCGGCGTCGGCCGACGCCTTCCTCGCCGCGGCGGCGGACACCGCCGCGGCCGCCGAGGACTGCTGAGCCGCCGCGGCGGACCGTGCCGCGTCGGCCGCCGAGGCGGCTGCGGTGGCAGCGGCCTCGAACGCGGGCTTGACCTCGCGCCCGGCGTTCCTGGCCGCTTCGGCGGCACGGTCCGACTGAGCGCCCGCATCGGCCGCGGCGGCCTGGGCGGCGCGGACCTGAGTGTCGCCGACGTCCTTCGCCCGGTTGGCCACCATCAGCACGAAATCGGCGTCGAGGTCGTCTCCGGTGAAGGGGCTGACCAGGTTGATCGCCTGGTCGGCGGGAGCGGCGATCCCGGCACCGGACAGTCCGGCGGCGACCGCCGCGCGGGTGGCGATCCCGGCCTGGGTCGCGGCGGTCGCTGCCTCCGCCGCCGCGGCGTTGGCCTCTTCCTGCGTCCGGTGCGCGGCGTTGAGGGCGTGCTCCGATTCCACCGCCGTCTGCTGCGCCAGGTTCGCCGCGTTGCGGGCGTTCTCGGCTGCACGCGATTCCGCCGCCGTCGCCTCTTCGGCCGAAGCCCGAGCTTTCAGCGCTTCCGCGTGGACGGCGGCGGCCTCTCGCTCGGCACGCGACGCCGCTTCGTTGGCCCGGGCGGCCGCGGCCTCCGCCTCGTTCGCCGCGGCACGCGACTTCTCCGCCGCGACCTCGGCTTCCCGAGCCGCCGCACGCGCCTGCGATGCCGCCGCCATCGCCCGATCCGCGTGCGCCCGCGACCTGCCCGCGGCCGCCTGTGACTCCGTGGCCGCGGCACGCGACGCCACCGCCGCTTGACCGGCCTGGGTGGCGAAGCCGTCGGCAGCCTGCGCGGCGTCCCTCGCCGTGTTCGCTTCCGTCCGTGCCTGAGTCGCCGCGGCACGCACCTTCTGCTTGTCCTCTTGCAGGACCTCTGACGAGCTTTCGGCCCGCGCCGCCAGCTGTTCGAGTGCCTGTGCCTTCTTCGCCGTCGTCTCGGCGGACTGCCGCAGCCGCGCCGCCTCCTCCCGGGCCTGGTGGGCCTTGTCCTCCTCGATCGCGGCGTTGTGGTCGATGTCGGCCGCGATCTGCTCCTGACGCCGCGCCTCCTTGGCTGCGTCGGCGGCGATCTGCTCCTGCCCCTGGGCGGCGACGCGTTTGTCCGAAGCTATCCGTTGCTGTGCTTCGGCTTCCTGCCGTTTCAGCCGGGCGGTCTCCGCCTCCCGCTTCGCCTTGTCACGCTCGTTCGCCGCCTCCTGCTGCTTGGCCTCGGCCTCCTGCCTCTTGAGCGCGGCCTGATCGCGCCACTGCTCGGCTTCATGCCGCTTGGTTCCGGCCACGTCACGTTCGCGTTCGGCTTCCGTCCGCGCCTGCTTCACCTTCGCCGCGTGCGTCCTGGCGTTCTGCAGCGCGGTTTCCGCGTCTGTCCGCGCCTGCTGTGCCTGCGCCGCCGCCTGAGCGGCCGCCGCGGCCTGCTCACGGGCGGCGCCGGCCAAGCGTTCCGCCGCGTCGGCGTGGGATCGGGCATTGGCCTGCCAGCGCCGGGCGTTCTCTTCCCGGGCTTCGGCCTTCTCCGCGGCGTCGGTGGCCGCCGCGTCGGCGGCGATCGCGTCGATCGCGTGTGCCGCGGTTTCGGAGGCCTGTTTCGCGGCGTTCGCGGCGGCCGCCATGCCCTGGACCACCGTCGCCCACTGGGTGCCGTGCGGCATCTGGTTCTGCACCAGGATGTCCACCTGGGCGCTCGCCAGCGCGGCCGCGGCCTGGGCCTGCTGCGCGTCGGTCCGCGCGTCACGGACGAAGCGGGCGACGTCGTCCTTCGCCCGCTGGTACAGCTCGGGGTGATACGTGTGCCCGGCCTGATCGGCGGCCAGTGTCCGCGCCGCCTCACGTGACGCGTTCGCCGCCAGCGTCATGTCGTTGGCGGTCCGCTCCAGCGATCGGACGCCGTCGGCGTGCGCGGCGAGCAGGCTCTGCCGCGCCCGCATGACCCGCGCGATCCGTTGCGCCAGCTCCGAGTTCGCTTCGGCTTCCTTGCGCTGACGTTCCAGTTCGGCGAGCTGACGCTCGCGGGCGTCCGCGTCGCGCTTGGCCGCGGCCAGGTACCCGGTCTTGAGGTATTCCTCGATCGCGGCGTCACCCTGGGCCAGCGCCACCTTCGCGGCGGCGGAGACCTCCGGCGTCCCCCGGTCCGCGGCGACCTGGACATGCGCGCGCCGCCGGTCCCGGAGTTCCTTCTCGTACGCGCCGGACCGGCGGTCCTGCTCAGCGGCGATGTCCCTTCCGAAGGCCAGGAAGTTCACGCGGTCGTAGGCGTTGCCTCGCAGAGCGCGGTCGACGGCGGCGTTGAAGGCGGGGCCACCCGTGCCCGCGAGCGACTCGATCACCGCGCGGTTGCGGTTGTCCGCTTCTTCCTTGCGCCGTTTCGCCTGCGCCTTGGCTTCCTGGTGCCCGCGCTCGAAGAACGTCGTGATGGCCGTGTCGTCACCGGCTTCGGCCTTCTTCAAGGCCTCCCGCGCCGCCACGCGGACTTCCTCGTCCTCGTCCAGCGCCGCGATGTCGGCGAGCAGATCCAGCTGTAGCTGCCGCAGAAGCGCTTCCTCTTCCGGATCACTCGTCGCCGTCGCCGGAGCGGGCGGCACCGCCGTCGCCGGTGGTGGAGCGGGTGCCTGCCGCGCGGCCGCCATCACCGGGACGACGGGTGCGGCCGAGGCGATCTCCAATCCCGCACCCGAGATGACCAATGCCGTGGACACGGTCAGCACGACCGCGCCACGGCACCACCTGGAGGCCAGCGGCCCACGTCTGACGGGTCGCGTCTTCCTCTTCATGGCACACCACTCCCCAGTAGTCGGAACCCAGTAGTCGAAAGATCGTGGAAATCAGCGAAAGCGCGCACGAGAAGACCCCGGAAATAAATTCCGGGCAGCGGAGAGAACGGGACGAGCGCAGATTCGCACTACCTCGTCCCGTTCACCGTCGATTGCGGTTTTCGCGCACATCGAAGACGTTTTTCGAGAACCTCGGAAAATAAGTCTTCAGTGACAGATGATCAAAGTGAAGCTTGCTTCAGCCCGCCGGGGACATTTGGTCTCGATGTTCTTTCGCATGTTTTTCGACACTCGCCCAGTACTGGGTCTGCCCATCCGCGAAGGTTCCGTCGGTGGCCCAGTTGGCACGGTTCTTGTCCGCCTTCGCGGCGATCATCGCCCAGACCGGGTCGGCACTGGCGTTGGCCCGCTCGATCACCGTCCGCCAGTACCGTGCCTGCTCGGCACAGGCCAGCGCTTCGGCCTCCCAAACCGCACGGGCCTCGTCGGCCTTTTCCCTGGTGGTGGCCCATGCCCGGGCGGCGACCGCGCGAGCTTGCTCCGCCGCCGCGCCTTCGGCCGCGAGTGCTTCCCGCTCGGCTTCCTCCGCATCGGCGATCAACTGCGGGATCAGGGCGTAGAAGCGGACCCCGGCCTCCTGCGTGCGCATCCGGAAAATCTCGATGTCCGTCGCGGACGCGGCCATCCACTCGGAGGCAAAGAACGCCCGAAGGTGACTGTCCGTACCTCCGGCGCGCAAGGCGTACTGGGCGGCCAAGCGCACCTGCTCGCCCGGGTCGGACTCCGCCAGCAAGCGCACGAAAGCGCGATCTTCTTCCAGAATCTGCTGTTTGTGCTGCTCATCGGCCTCGCGAGCGGCGTCGTCGAGCGCCTTCGCCGCGGCGAACCCCGTCCGGAAGAACTGCTCCTGCTGCGCGGAGCCGCCCTTGTACGCCGCCGTGGCCTCGGCATGCACGTTCGGTGAATACTGCGCGCTGTAGTTGTTCATGACCCGGCGCGCGAACTCCTTGTTGCGCGCGTTGTACCCCTCGGCCCGCTTCCTGGCCTCGAGGAACCCCGTCCGGACGAACTCGCGCAGCGCCGGCTCACCCTCGTCCGACCGCAACGCCTGCCAGGCCGCCACCCTGACCAGGTCTTCCGCGTGATACAGGGCGTTCTGCCGCACGATCGGATAGTAAATCGAATTCTCGATACCCGGAACGCTCGAACTATTGGCCGTTCCCGTTACTCCATTCGCCGTAGCGACATTGGCACTGATCCCGATGACCGACACTATGAGGGCGCCAATCAGCACACGAAATCTCATCCCCAGAACCCCAGACCCCAGAATTGCGTGCCTGCGCACGCCGAGGACGACTATGGCACAGGGACACAACGCCCGTAAAGGGCGTGATCCACGTCACAGTCGCGGTCTTTTTTTCACCATGAACTGGTCTCCTATTCGAACTCGCGATGGAGACCGAATGCCGGTCTCGCGCGTTTCGTCCAAGGAGAGGATGTCTTGAACGGATACTGGGGTCCCTTCGGCGTGCCATCGGCACGGCGAAGAGGGGTTTTGAAAAGATTGATCGTCGCCACCGCGATCGTCGCGACGACGGCAGGTGTCGTGACGCCCGCCACGGCCGTCGCCGCGCCGCCATCGGCGCCGGCGGCCGCGGCGCAGTCCACGGATATCGACAAGGGCAATGCCGCCGCCGTACTGAAGATCGTGGCCGGACCCGATCTGCTGGTCCTCAGCGACCGCGGCTTCGTCGCCGCGATGTACTACGCGGCCGATGACATCGACAAGCAGCACCCGCTCGAACCGGAGCACCAGAAGCTCAAGGAGACGGCCATCGCCGCTCTCGCCGCCGACGGCGAAGCGGCGTCCACGCAGTGGATCAAGGTCGGGATCCACGACGCGCACCGGGAAGACGAAAAGATCGTCACCGATCGGCGACAGCAGCAGGAACAGGAACGTGCCGCCAAGGCGCTGGCCGCTTCGACCCTGAGCATCCCGGTCGACAACACCGTCCTGGCGAAGTCGATCTTCGACTTCATCGTCCACCTGGAACTCAATGCCGACGGCTACAAGGACATGGCGGTCAAGGAGGCCGCCCGCACGGCGCTGCGGGGTACCGCCGACGACCAATGGCGGTTCCTGACCGTCGTGGTCTTCGCCGAGCACAAGAAGGACGTGGATCGGGTCATCCAGGACGACGCCACGAAGGACGAAGCGGCCAAGGCCGCCGAACGGGCGAAGGCCGCCAAGGCGAACGCCGTGTCGCACACCCTGGGATCCGTGCCCACGGCGCGGCTGGAGTACCTGATCAACCTGAAGGACCGGGACTTCGTCGTCGAAATCTGGAAGGCCGTCCCCCGTGACACCGAGGTGCACGGCGCCGCCGAGGACGCCGTGGGCAGCCTCGATCCCGCCGACTGGACCTTCTTCATCAACCAGGGTGCCGAGGAAGCACACCTGCGGGACATCGTGAACGAGCTGAACAAGCGCGACCAGGAGTACATCCGCCAGATCACCGAACTGCGCACCCGCGCGGCGAACCAGCTGATCCGGCCCGCGCTGGTCGCGGCCGCGGACGCGGCCCTCGCCGCTAAGCGCAGCGACCGCGAGAAGTTCCTTCGCACCGGCCAGTACGAGAACCTGGTCCAGACCTTGCGCGTCGACGCGTACAGCGGTGTCGACGTCTACCTCACCGACCGCAACGGCGACGTCGTGCTCGAACAGTGGCAGCCGGGCAATCGTCCGGAAGCGCAGTGGAGGATCGAGCCGGGACTGAGCAATCCCGAGTGTTTCTCGTTCCAGTCGGTCAGCCGTCCCAACCACTACCTGCGCTGGCGTTCGGGCGCCTCCTCGGCGGCCAACGCGGCGTTCATTCCCCCGCAGTCCAAGCGCGTGACGGCCTACGTCGACCCGACCGACGGCTCGAACGCGTTCAAGGGCGACGCGACCTGGTGCGTGCGCGGTGACGCGTCCAGCGTCTCCATCCGCCCGTCGCGCAGTTCCGGCAAGTACCTTTTCGTCACCGGCGCGATCGATGACGACTACTACGCCGTCGCGCCGGAGTGGCACGCCGAGGCTCCGCAGGCACCACACCCGGTCGACCGGCGCTACGCCGCGGAGCAGCCGCTGCGCGACAAGCTCGGCAAGCCCATCGGCGACTTCGTCCCCGAGGGGACTTCCAACGGGGTCGGCCTCGGCCACCGGGTGTACGAGAAGGGCAGGCTCTACCTCACCGCCGGCGACGACGGGACCAACCAGCGCATCGCGGTGCAGGCGGTGTACAACGGCCCGGTCCTCGACAAGCTCCTCGCCCTCGGCGGGCCGGCCGGGGTCGGCGGCGCGATGACCGACCAGGTGCCGGCCAAGGACGGCAACGGCCAGGTCCTCCGGATCGTCAAACCCACGATGGGCGGGGAGAACCTCCACATCGTCTGGAGCGCGTCGACGGGCGCCCACATCGTCTTCGGCCTGATCGGCGAGATCTGGGCGAACTCGGGCGGGGAAACGGGTCCATACGGCTACCCGCTCACCGACGAGGGCACCGTCAGCGGCACGAACGTCCGCTACAGCCGTTTCGCCACCGGAACCGTCTACTACGTACCCGGTAGCGCGATCCGGCAGGTCAAGGGCGAGATCCACCGGAAGTTCGCCGCCATGGGTTTCGAGGCGGGAATGGGCTACCCCGTCGCGGACGCCGGCACCTACGGCCAGGACAACAGCCCGATGCAGCGCTTCACCGCGGGCTCCGTCTACATCACGCGGAACGGCACCGTCGCGATCAACGGTGACATCCACCGGAAGTTCGCCGAGTACGGCTACGAAACCGGCTCCCTCGGGTACCCGACGAGTGACATCCGGTCCGCTTCGGACGGTGTGGGGAAGGTCGCCGACTTCGCCGTCGGTTCCGGCTCGATCTACTGGCACCCCAGCACCGGCGCCCGGCTGGTCTACGGGAACATCAGCCTGAAGTACAAGGCGATGGGAGCCGAGCGGTCATACCTGGGCTACCCGAAGTCCGACGAGACCGGCTTGCCCATGGGCAAGCGCAGCGTGTTCCAGAACGGCCGGATCGACTGGAGCAGTGAGAACGGCGGAACCATCGCCTACCGCGTCGCCGCGGTCCCCCACAACACGGTCGACCTCAGGGGAGCGAAGTCGGGCCGCTGCATCCAGACGGCCGGCCTCATCGGCGAAGGCGCGCTGAACGACCTCGCCGGCATGGAACTGTGGGACTGTGTCGGCGGCGTCAAGCAGCTCTGGGACGTGACCCATCTCGGCAACAACGTCTACACGCTGAAGAACCGCCACTCGGGCAAGTGCCTGGACCTGCGTTATGGCGAGCTGCACAACGGTAACGCGATCGTCCAGTACCAGTGCCACAACGGGACGACGCAGCAGTGGGAGTTCACCACCACCGCGGACGGCTCGGTCGCCCTGCGCAGCGTGCATTCGGCGAAGATCGTCGAAGCCGCCGGTGCCCAGGATCCCAATGCCACCGCCGTCGTCCAGCAGGTGGACAGCGGGCAGGCGCACCAGCGATGGACCGTCTACCCCTACTGATCGATGACAACGCTTCGTGAGGAGCGAAGCGTGCACGACGACGGCCGCGACCCGATGCCGGGTCGCGGCCGTTTCGTCCGGGCCGTCGACGTCGTGGCCGGCGGCCTGGGGCCACGGCGTAGGTGGTCTCGTAACCCGTGCCGGGTCGACGCACCTCCGGCGGCGCGGGCCGGACCCCCAGAGAAACCGGCCCGCGCCCGACACCGCGGTGATCCCCCTGCGACCACCGCGAGTTCCTCGCGACCATGGTGCGACCGGGACCCGCTCCCGCACATGGGTATCGGGACCCCATATTCCGGTGAGGCCATGGGTATCGACCGTCCGTACCCGGCCGTCACTCTCCGGACATCTTCGTGCGTGCGCTGAATGTGGGGGTGTCGCCCCCATGTGCGTGCCCCGCCGAACTGGAAGCATGACTGCCGTGACGCCCCAACCATCCGCGACGTCCCTGCCGCCGAGGTGGTGGGCGCACGGCCAGACCCCGCGCGAACGGAAAGCGGACAAGCCCGTATGGGCGGACTTCGCCGAACACGCTGTCACCGCGCTTCTGCCGGAGCGTCCCCCAGTCGGTGACTGGCGTGTCGAGTTCGCCGGGGTCTTCAGGTCGCTCGTCGACGCCGCCTCCCGGGAAGCGGTCCCGGAAGACCTCGCCGACGCCGACGTCCAGTCACTCCGTCAGGGTTTCGCGACTCAACTCGGCCAGCATCTGCTCAACCTCTCGGTCCGCACGCTGGTCCTCGAACTCCACAGGGCCCGCAAGGCCGGCAATCTCCAGGGCGAGACGCCCGAAGAACGTTTCTCCGATTTCGTGCGCAGGCAATCCACTCCGGCCGGACTCGTCCGGTTGTTCAGCGAATACCCGGTTCTGGCCAGGCTTCTCGCCCAAGCCTGCCTTCACGCGGCCGAAGCCCACGCCGAAACGCTGGCCCGTTTCTCGGCCGACGCCGCCTTGCTGCCCTGCTCGGTCGTCGACGGCGAACTCGGCACGCTCGTCGAGGTGGCGGGCGGGATCGGTGACTCGCACGCACGCGGCCGTTCGGTCAAACTGCTCCGCTTCTCCAGCGGCGCCAAGGTGATCTACAAACCCCGCCCGCTGATCCTGCACGAGCGTTTCACCGACGTCGTCGAACGGCTGAACAAACGGCTGCCCGGTCTCGAACTGCGGACCGCCGACGCGCTGCCGCGTGACGGGTACGGCTGGCTCCGGTTCGTCGAGCACCGGCCGTGCGCCGATATCGCCGACGTCGACCGTTTCTACCGCCGTCAGGGCATCCTCCTGGCGCTCCTGTACGCGCTCGACGCCACCGACGTCCACTACGAGAACATCATCGCCTGCGGCGACCATCCGGTGCTGATCGACATCGAGACGCTGTTCCAGCCGTCGCCGCCCGATCCGCCGGAGGGCGACCCCGCGACGGCGATGCTGGCGCGGTCGGTCCAGCGCACGCTGCTGCTCCCCCAGCTCTTCGCCGGCGAGCACGGCGCCGTCGACATCTCCGGCCTCGCGGGTCGCGGCGGCAAGTTGCCCACCGACCGGGTCGATTGGGTCGATCCGGGCACCGACCGGATGCGGCTGGTCCGGGTGCCCGGCGAACTCGCGGGCGCGAACAACCTGCCGCGCCTCGACGGCCGCGACGTCACGCCCGCCGAGCACAGCGCGGCGCTGCTGGCCGGATTCCGGCTCGGCTACGACGCGATCTCCACCGGACGGGACGAACTCGCCGAACACCTCCGGCGCTGCGCCGAAGATCCCATCCGGGTACTCATCCGGCCGACGAACTTCTACTTCCGCCTGCTGGACGAGACCACCCATCCCGACCTGCTGCGCGACGCCGCCGACCGCGACCGCGCGTTCGACCTGCTCGAAGAGGACTCGGCGGACGAGGAGAAGCTGCGCCGCCTCGTGCCGCACGAGCGGGAGGACCTGTGGGCGGGTGACGTGCCGATGTTCACCTCGACCCCCGGCTCCACCTCGCTGTCGGACTCACGCGGCGAAAGTGTCGAAGGAGTGGTCGACCGGCCGTCGCTGGACACCGTGCTGGCGAAGGTCGCCGACATGGACCCACTCGACCAGCGCGACCAGGAATGGCTGATCTCGGCCACCCTCGCCATCAGCACGGCGACCGCCGGCCATCACGGCGGCGGCGAGACCGCGGAAATCGCGGTGCCGAATCAGGCTCCCGACGCGGAACGACTGCTGGTGACCGCGTGCGGGATCGCCGATCAGATCGTCGCCAACGCCTTCTCCGACGAACACCGCTCCAACTGGCTCGGGATAGAACTCGTCGACGACCGCTACTGGACCGTGCTGCCGATGGGCGCGGGACTCGGCGAGGGCTACTGCGGTGTCGCGTTGTTCCTCGCCCAGCTCGCCGAGCTGACCGGAATCGCGCGGTACCGCGATCTGGCCGCATACGCGATCAGCCCGCTTCCCGGTCTCTTCGCCACTCTCCGCGCCGACCGTGAGCTTGCCGCCACCGCCGGCTGCGGCGGGCTTCTCGGACTCGGCGGCGTCGCGTACACGATCGCCCGGCTCAGCACGCTGGTCGGCCTGCCCGCGGGTGACCTCATCGAGCAGGCCGTCGACCTGATGCCCGACGCCACCTCCGAAACGCCGCCCGGGTTCACGACGGGACTGGCGGGCGGCGTCGCCTCGATGCGCTCGGTGTATGTCCAAACAGGACTGGAGGCGGCGCTGGCGCGGGCGGACCGCTACACCGAACAGCTCCTCGACCGCGAACCTCCGCAAGAGAGGTCTTTCGCCCGGGGTTCGGCCGGGGTCGACTGGGTCCTGCGGGCACACGACCGTTCCGGCGAAGAACCATCCGGAAAGGCGGACGATCGGGCGGAAAGCACCGGCGCCTGGTGCGACGGACTAGCGGGTGACGCCCTCGGACAAGCCGCGCGCCTGCCCGATCCCGGTCACGCCAGAGACCTGGACCGGACGGTCAAACGACTGACCGACGGGGCACCGCTGAAGGACCTCAGTCTCTGCCACGGCGAGTCCGGAGTGCTGGACGTGTTGTGCGTGCTGGCGGAGAACGGGCACACTGGCGCCGCCGCCGCGGTACGCCGCCGGACCGGTCATCTGCTCGCCGCCATCGACCAGCGCGGTGCCCGCTGCGGGACTCCCGGGGCGGTCCCCTCGCCAGGGCTGCTGAGCGGCCTGGCGGGGATCGGCTACGGCCTGCTGAGGCTGGGATTCGGCGATCGGGTCCCCTCCGCGCTCCTGCTCCGCCCCGACCGGCCGCATCCCGCGGCCACCGTTGTTCCGCCGGTAAATCGAGTATGAGGAGAAGAACCACATGTACGAAAGAGATCTGCCCGCCACCGAAGACGCCCTCGGCGCCGTGAACCTGCCGCGCGCCCTCGAGGTCGGCTCGCGCAACCACGCGCTGGCGGGCAGCAAGCCGCGGCTGAGCGCCAACCCGCTCGCCACCCTGTCCACGGACACCGGCTCGCCGTCCGTCGTCAGTGTTTTCACCGGGGGCTGGATCTGAGAAAGCTCACGAAGGCGGGTACGCGCCGCCCGCCTTCGTGATCGACTTTTGGCCGTGACGGGGGAATCCGCTCGCTATAGTCACGGCGGTGGGTATCCGTTCGTCGCGGGTGATCGGCCGCGACGCCGAACTGGCCGAGCTCTCCGAAGCTCTCGATCGCGCCATCGTGGATCGCGGCGGCGCGATCTTTCTCGTGGGCGAAGGTGGCATCGGCAAATCCCGGCTCGCCATCGAAGCCGCCTCACGAGCGGTCGCCGCCGACATCCCGGTGTTGCAGGGCAGGGCCAGTTCGATCGGCCCGCTCGTCCCGTTCCGGCCGCTCACCCAGGCACTGTTGTCGCATTTCCGCGGCGGCGGCCCGCCGGAGGCGGCCGAACTCGACCCGTTCATCCCCGTGCTCGCCCAGCTCATCCCCGACTGGGGCCGGGGCGACCGGCCGCGGGAGTCGGGCTCCCTCATGGTGCTCGCCGAAGCGGTGTTCCGGCTGCTGGCCGTCACCAGCCGCGACCGCGGCACGCTCCTGGTCCTCGACGATCTCCAGGACGCCGACGCCGAGACGCTGTTCATTCTCGAGTATCTCGTCGACAACCTGCCCGCGGCGCAGACCCTGTTCGTCGGCACGCTCCGCAACGAGCCGTCCGACGCCCTCCGCCTGGCGACCTCCGGCGCGCAGCGGATGAGCTGCACCGTCGTCGAACTCGGCAGGCTCGGCCTCACCGACACCCGCGCACTCGCCGCGGCGTGTCTCGACACCGAGCCGGAGAATCTGCCGTCCTCGGCGGCGGAACTGTTGTGGCGCAACAGCGCCGGCCTTCCGTTCATCGTCGAGGAACTGCTCCATGGCATGGTGAACGACGGCCTGCTGGTCGAGGGCCGCGACGGCTGGCGCGTCATCGGCGAACTCCGCGCCCGCGTACCCGCCGCGTTGGTCACCAGTATCGGTGTCCGGATGGAGCAACTCGGCGAGCAGGCGGGCGAACTGCTGTCGGTCGCGGCGATCATCGGCCGCCGCTTCCCGCTGACGGTGGTGCAGACGGTCACCGGTACGAACGACCGGACCCTGCACAACCACCTGAGCGCCGCGGTCTCGGCGAACCTGGTGACCACCGACGAGACGACACCCGGCTGGTACGCCTTCCGTCATCCGCTGACCGCGGAAGCGCTGCTGGCGCGCCAGTCACCGGCACGGAAGGCGGAACTCGCGCGTCAGGCCGCCGACGCCGTCGAGAAGCTGTACCCGGGACTGCCGGGCGACCTGTGCGCGCTCGTCGCGTCGCTCCGGCTGACCGCGCTGGACGAGCGGGCGGCGGGCCGTCTGTTCGCGGAAACCGGCCGCCGCGCCCTCGACGCCGGTGCTGCGGACTCCGCGGTCACGATGCTCACCAAGGCCGTCGACCTGCTCGCCGGGGCCGACGCGGGTGATCGGGCCGAGGTGCTGGAGACGCTGCTGTACGCGCTCGGGCAGACCGGCCAATTCGACCGCGCCGTCGAGCTTTCCACCGGATTCGGCGAGATCGGCACGCTCGAACGGGCCGCGAAACTGCACACCCAGCTGGCGTGGGCCGCTTACATCGCCGGACGGCACGACGAATGTCTCGGCCAGATCGAACGCGCCCGCGCTCCCCTGGGTTCGGCGATCTCGCCCGCTCAGCAGGCCGCGCTCGACGCCGTCGAAGCGAACCTCTGGCTCGACGTCCCCGGCCGGACCGGCACGGCGGAACGGCTCGCGCGCCAGGCGTGGAAAGTGGCCGAGGCGACCGAGCAGCCCTTCGTCGTCTGCCAGGCGCTGCAGGTGCTCGGCATGCTCGCGCTTTCGCGGGACCTCACCGAATCCGAGCACTACATGCAACTCGCGCGGCGGACCGCCGAGGACAACCATCTGCACCACCTCCGCACCCAGGCGCTGGTCCGGCTCGGCGGGCATCGCGTGCTGATGAACGGCGACGAACAGACCCTGCTGCTCGCCCGCGCGGACGCCCAGCGGACCGGGTCGATCACGCTGCACTGCGCGGTCGATTCCGTGCGCACCATGCACGCGATCCTGCGCTGCGAGTTCGGCACCGCGCACGCGCTGCTGGAAGAGAACCTCGCCGTGCTGGGCAGGCTCCGGTTGACCGCGTTGCTCCAGTACGCGCATATGACCAGGGCGATGTCGGCAGGACACCGGGCGGACCGCCCGGCGATGGAGCAGGCACTCGACGACTTCCGCGAAAGCGGCGGCGAGAACGCGCAGGAGATGGTGCTCAGCATCGGGCTGGCGCGCGTTTTCTGTTCACTGCTCGAAGAGGACTTCGACCGGGCCCGCCGCGAACTCGACCAGGTCATCGAACTGGAGGACCGGCGGCCGAGCCGGTTCCACCTCGCGGGCCAGCACGGGCTCAGGACGCTCGTCGACACGCTCGGCGGCGCTCCCTGCCCGGAGGACGGATCCGCTGTGAGCGGGATGCGGTGGAACAGGCAGTTCGTCGAATTCGCGCACGCCGTCGAGTACGGCAGGCGCGGCGACGCGGCGGAAGCCGAACGAGCGGTGGCCTCCGCGCTGGAGACCTCGGCGCCCTATCCCCTTGCGCGGCATCTCGGGCTCCGGCTGATCGCCGAACCGGCCGCCGCCGATGGCTGGGGCGATCCGGCGGGCTGGCTCAAAGAAGCCGAAGAGTACTTCCACGGCAGGGACATCCAGGCGGTCGCGGCCGCCTGCCGGAGCCTGCTGCGCAAGCTCGGCGCACCCGTCCGGCAGCGCCGCTCCGGGGTCGACCGGGTCCCCGGCGACCTGCGCGCGTCCGGCGTCACCGTGCGCGAGTACGAGGTCCTGGTGCTGCTCGCCGAGCGGATGGGCAACAAGGACATCGGCGCCCGGCTGCACATCTCGCCGCGGACGGTCGAGAAGCATGTCGCGAGCCTGCTCGCCAAGACAGGGCTCGCCGACCGTGCGGCTCTCGCCGAACACGCCGCCGGACCGCGACCTGGCATGCTGTGAGGCATGAGCGATCTCATCGTGTACGGCGCCGGCTGGTGCCCCGACGTCAAACGCAGCCGTGCCCTGCTGGACGCGAAGGGCGTCGAGTACGACTACATCGACGTCGAAGCGGACTCCGGCGCCGAGGAGACCGTGCGAGCGCTGCAGAACGGTGAACGGCGGATCCCGACCATCGTCTGGCCGGACGGCACCCACCTGGTCGAGCCGAGCGACGACGAGCTCACCGCACACCTGAACCGGTGACCCTTCCGGACGTCCCGGTCGGCACGAGGGTCGTCGTGCGGTACCGGATCGAAGGCGGGTTCACCGACGCGCTCGGCTACCTGCGCTCCCGTGACGACACCGAGTGCACGGTGGAGACCAAACGCGGACTCGCGACGATCCGGCTGACGGACATCGTCCTGGCGAAGACGGTCCCGCCGCCGCCACCGTCGCGTTCCCGCCCGGTCTGACCCGCTGTTTCGCCCCGGCGCCACCGGGTGAGCCAAGAAGTCCCCAGCAGGGGGTTCCTCGGCTGCCACGGTGGAAAACCCGGACGGCCCCACGGAAGACCCGCACATATTCGGGAGTGCGCTATTCGCCTGGGGCGGTCGTGTGTTCGACGTAGGCGGCGGGTAGGTGGGCACGAAACGAGGTCGTGTCGGTTTGGTTCGGCAGGGACGGTTTCGCCTGGATCCAGCCGACGCTCGAGGACCCCCGGTCCTGGAGAACACCACCATCCCCGACGGGCACTCAGGCCCGCTGCACGACCGCTGCCGTCCCGATCGTTGCCACAACAGCATGATCGGGGTCGAGCACCTCGCCACGACTCCCACCGCCGCATCTCACCGGAGCCGCACGCCACACCGACGGACGGCTGGCCAAGCAGGACTTCTGTCAGGAAGCCGGAGTCAGCCGCGCGACCATGAACCGCGCGCACACCATCCTCGCGGAATGGGACGACCACGTCGCTCACCGCAGCACCGCAGATCCTGAGTCGGCCCGCCACGGCGACGAGATCCACGAACTACGGCTCGCACTCGCTGTCCAGAAACGCGAATGCGCCGATCCGCACCGCCGGCCTGACGTCGTCTCCATCCGCCCCGTAACCGACCCGGTGAGCGTTCCGTTGTCCCACGCCCGGGATGCGGCGCTAGCCAACGGTGTCGAGGAACCGATTGTGGCGCAAGCGGAGCGCGCGTTCGATGCTGGCCAGCACGGCACCGACGCCGAGCAAAGAGTTGAGCCACGCAGGAAGGGAGACGGGTGAGCGGAAGGTCCCGAAGCGCGCCGCGACAGGCGGCAGGGTGAAGGCGACCTCGATGAGCTGCGGGATGAGCAGGAGCACCGAGATCACCAGCAGAACGACCGACGTGATGCTGATCGCGCGGCTCAGCGCGGGGTGCGTGCGGGCGAGGTGCGCACGGCGTCCTTCGGCCGACCTGCGATCCGGAATCAGCTGATACTCCGCCCCGTCTGTCGTGACACAGTGGCAGCGCTTCAGCCCGAACGGGGACTCTGCGACCTCGATCGTGCCGCCCGGGACGGGAAAGGCGGCGGGGAGCTTGGATTCGGCGTGATGGCGTCCGTGGAGGTAGAGGTCGGCTGTGCCCTTGCCGTCGTTCGCGAAGAACCGCCGGCGATGACGTACGTCGACGGTGTACGTCGCCGGCCGCCCGTCGTCGCGGCTGAGAACGAGCGAGTACAGCGATCGCGAGAAAAGCTGCCACCAACGGAACGGCTTCAGTTCTCTCCCGGTGCCGGGCTTGACCCGCTTCGCCGCGCGACGGCGGCTCGACTCGTGCATAACAGCTTCTCCTCACCCCGCCGGGGATCGCCGACGGAGATAGATTCGGTGGGAACGGAAAGCGCCGGGACAGGGATGGTGGTCGGCACTGATCACGGTGCGCCGCCCGGCATCGTGCGTGTCGTCGCCGGGCCGCCGGTGCGCACGGATCAGGATCCGAGCACCAGCGGCACGAGGAAGTAGATCTCGATGGCCTCGTACACCGCACCGATGACGAAGAGCGCGAGTGCCGGGAGCCAGAGCCAGCCGAGCCGGCTCAGACCGCGCAGGTATCCCTGGCGGCGCGTCGGGGCGCCAACGGTCGCCGGCCGCAGCCACGACCTGCCGAGCAGGTAGGCGCCGAACATCACGAGCGCGTAGGCCTGGAACTCGATGAGCAGCGTGAGGGAGTGCGGGATGAGGGTCAGCCCCGATGTCGCGTCGACGGGGGCGAGGGTGATGCCCAGGTCGATCGTCTTGAGCGCGAAGACCGCGAGTCCCGCGAAGGGGACCACCAGCGACGGGAGGGTGATGAGCAGCAGGGCGGTCGGGAACACGTTGACGACGAAGATGACCGTGCCGAACACCCATCCGTTGCCGACCACCGCGTTGACCAGCGCCCCCTGGTCGCCGCTCGCGAACGACGCGGTCCGTGCGGCGTGCAGGTCCGGAAAGAGCGCCCCCAACGCCATGCCGAGGAGCAGTACTCCGTAGACGAAGGCGTTGACGAGTAGGTACGCCCGGAGATCAGCGCGGATGATCTGGAACGGCCTGCGGAGGCGGTGCATGAGTTTCACGTCCGTTTCGCTTGTTGAGCGACCTTGTGCCGGCCGCGTCTAACACACTGTGTTACTCCAATCGGACGCGACAGTATCACAGCGTGCTAGTACAGTGTGTCAGTGGAGGTGTGACGTGGAACAGGAGACGGGTGTCAGCAGCCGGGAGCGGATCCTTCGGGCGGCCATGGCGATGTTCGGCGAGGATCCGGCTGCGCGGCTCAGCGTGCGGGCGGTCGCGGCGCGGGCCGGGGTGAGCACCGGCTCGCTCAGGTATCACTTTCCGACACAGCGCGCGCTGCAGGACACGGTCCTCGCCGGCATCTATGACGCGGTGGCACCCGGCGACAGGATCCACGACCGATCGGTGCCGGCGCGGGAGCGGTTGGCCGATTGTCTCCGGCAGGTGCTGGCTCTCGCCGGCGTGGGCGAACAAGCACGAGCAGCCTGGGGAGAGATCTTCACGACATACATCGAACGCGAACCGACTGACGAGAATCGCGCAGCGTATCTCGCCATCGATCGGGAAGCGCAACGCCGTGTCGAGTACTGGCTGACCGTCCTGGGCAACGAAGGCGCGCTCGCCGAGGGTGACAACCGGCGACGTGCCAGATTTCTTGTGACCGTCCTCAACGGACTCTCGATCCAGAGAGCCTTGCCCTCCGAAGAATCGATCCTGACCACCGAAACCGAGACACTGCACGCAGCCGTCGACCACGTCCTCAATTCCCGATTCTGACGGCGGCCCGCTGTCACCTGCCGAGCGCCGACAGGGCCGACGGCGGACCAGGGAGCCGTTTTCAGAATGGTGCCGCAGTTCAACTGTGCACGATAAGGCTGATGGCCGACTAGGTGTACTGATCCGGGAGCGGCTCTTTCGGCTCCGGGCACAGTCAGGACGCCCTCCTCGACATCACCCGGCAGTTCCCCGTGGAACCGCGACCGGGTTATCGTGGTCAGGGACTTCACGGCCGCGGGACTGTAAAACGTTCGGCTCTGTCCAAAGTTTGGTGATCGGCGTGGTGGGCCGGCTGTCGGGGGCAGCGGGTGCCTCTGTGATCATGTCCGGCGTGCGATGACCAGTTGAAGGTGTTGCTGCCGCACTTGGCGGACGTGCTGATCGAGAAGTTCGAGCAGGCTGGGACGGACGTGTGGGTTTGGGATGCGGTGGGGTTCACGCGTTCGAGCTAAGGATCACGGTGTCGATCGACCTGCACGGTGGCAGTGTGCGTGGCTCCGACCTGGACACTCGGCTTGACTGCCTCGGGGTCTGTCGGCAGCGTTGTGGGCGGCCGCGCTCATCCTCCTCCGCGCCGAGCTGGACGCCGAACTCGCGCGTGGCAAAGAGCGTGCCCCTGGATCACCCGCCGACTGACTCGTTCGCCCACAGCACCCATGAAGGGAGCTCTCCCCTGGCAGTGCCGGGGAAGGGCTCCCTTCACGCGGTTCGGCGCGCCTAGCTCTTGCGCGACTTGGTGGCCTTCTTCTTCATGTCCTTGGCCTTGCCCTTGACCGTCCCGACCGCGTCCTGCAGCGGCGCATAGGTGCCGTAGAGCGCCGGATCGGGCTTCGGAGCGGTGCCCGGGCCGCCGAGCGGCTCGGGGTCCATCAGGTACTCGATCCCGTCTTCGCCGAAGCTCCAGCCGCCCTTCGAGCCGTCCGGACCGTCGGACAAGTGCCAAACGGTGTTGTTGTGGGCCTGGTTCTCCTCGTCGAACAGCGCCGTCGGCGCGATGTCGCTTTCCAGGCCGTCGGCCTTGAGTTCCTCGATCGCGGCGAGCCACTGCTTCTGGTGCACCGTGTCCCGTGCGAGGTTGAACTGCAGCATCGCCTTCACACCCGGGTCGTCGGTCATGTTGTACAGCCGGGCCGTCTGCAACCGGCCCTGCGCCTCCGCCGCGGCGTTCGCCCGGAAATCGGCCAGCAGATTGCCCGATGCCACGATGTAACGGCCGTTCCACGGGTAACCCTGGCTGTCGCTCGGCGTGGCGCCGCCACCGGAGATGATCGCCTGCTGGGGATCCATCCCGCCGAGGATCGCCGCGGTGGCCGGGTCCTTCGCCGCCTCGGCCACCGTGGTGGCGGGCGCGCCTTCCAGCAGCCGGGCGACCATCGTCGCCAGCATTTCGACGTGACCGATCTCCTCGGTCGCCGTGTCCATGATCAGATCCTTGTACTTGCCCTCGATCCGGCAATTCCAGCCCTGGAAGAGATACTGCATGGTGACGGTCATTTCACCGTAGGCGCCACCGATCAGTTCCTGCAGCCTTCGGGCGTACAAGGCGTCCGGCTTTTCCGGCTTGGCCTCGAATTGGAGCGATTTGGTATGACGGAACACTGACAACCTCCGAAGAATTCAGGGGTAGGGACTAACGCGAGTCGGCGATAGGTGCCTTCGAGCCGGAGAGCGGAATGAGCCCGAGGGCGATCATCCCGACGGCGAGCCCGAGGTGCAGCCAGTTGTCGGCAGTGTTGACGGGCACGAAATTCGCCGCCGATCCGTGGTCGATCAACAGCCCGTAAAGCCAGAGCACGAGGTAAATCACCCCGCCGCCGACAAGGAACGCCCTCGCGCCGCTCACCGTCCGGGCCAGCAGGATGCCCGCGACGCCGAACGCCAGGTGGACGATGTTGTGCAGGACCGACACCTGGAACACACCCAGCAGCAACGCGCCGGAATCATGCCCGGCGCCGCTCAGCTGCTCGTAGTTCGTCGTGATGCCGGGGATGAAGCCAAGGATGCCGACGAGCAGGAAGACCGCGCCCACCCCGAGGGCGATGAGCTGGCGCGGAGCCCGCCGAACCATGGTCGGCGATGCAGTCATGATTTCCTCCGATCCAAGGTGGAAGAGACTCTCGGACGCCCGTTGGGCGAACACCACGTCGGGTACCCGTGCGAAAGCCGGTCACACCGGAAAACCGAGACCGATCGGCGTCTTCGAATTCGTGGGATTTCCCGTGTGATCCGGCGCGTCCGGGGTAGCCACCGCGAAAGCACGCGCGTCACACGGAGGGTGGAAATCGTGGCTGAGGTCAACGCATCGCGGGCCGGGCCGGTCGGCGAGTTCTTCCGCATCGGCTTCCATGCCCTCGCGGTACTTCGCGGGGCGAGAGCCTTTCACCCGAACGGTCTACTGCTCAAAGGAGAACTTCACGCTCTGGCGCACGATGACCTCGCGCTGCCGGAGGAGCCGGTGGCCGTCACCGTGCGGATGTCCAAGGGAGCCGGACTCCCGGGGCGGCTGCCCGACGCGCTGGGGCTGGCGGTTCGGATTCCTTCGGCCGACGGTGATCCGTGGGATCTCACGCTGACTACTTCGGGTACCGGCCTCGCCGGCCGCGTGTTGCCGCGGCCGGCGCGAGCCTGGACCACCGGGCGCTACAGCACTTTGTTGCCCTATCGCACGAAGGGCGACCTGATCTGGCTGTCGGCCCGCGCGGAGACGTCACGGCACGCCGAAGCGTCACTGGACGCCTTGACGCGACTGGTGGCGGAAGGGCCGGTGACCTACCTCTTCGAGACTGTCCGCGCCAACGGACATCGGAAGCCCTGCGCGACGCTGACCCTCCACGAGGTGGACGAAGACGCCTCTCGTCCCGCTTTCGATCCGATGCTTCACCCGCCGCGGGGCTGGGAGCCGCGGCCCGGCTGGCTCGCCGGGCTACGCGAGCGGGCTTACGAAGGCAGCCGGGAAGGCCGGTGATTCACCTGCGAGCGGCTTGTCCCGCACGCCCTTCACGTGGCTGAAGTTGTCGATCGAGTAGCGACCGTGATAGCGGGTCATCCCGCTTTCCCCCACGTCGCCGAACCGCAGTTCCAGCGCCGAGAGATCGATGATCGCCGTGCTCAGGACCAGCCCGCCTGACGAAGATCAACACGAAGCCGAGTGGTATAGGACGTTATACAGACTCGTGAGTGGCAAGGACGGTTCCATGAGGGGTAAGGCAAAGGTAGCTTCGTGATGTCGGAGCGTGTCGCGAAAGCCACGTTCGCGACGTTGGATGTCCTGAACGTGGCTTTCGCGACGTGGCGGTGGCGGGGCACATGGTCGGCGCGTGAAGGACTCGTGAGTGGTAAGGACGGTTCTAACCGTCCTTACCACTCACGAGGGCGGCCGCGTTACGGGTAGCTCACCAAGTTGCTCGGTGTCGTCCCGGGCGGCGTCACCGCCCCGGCGTCGTTGATCACGTGGGTGATGGTCCCCTTGTAGTTCAGCGAAACCGTCACCATGTTGTGGAACCGGACGCCGGAGCGGTTCGGCACCTCGAACGCGTGGTGGAGGTTCACCGACGGGTTGTCGTTGAAGAAGCAGTAACTGCCCAGGCCCCACGCCTCGTGCGTGGTCACGTTGTCCCCCACCTTGTAGGCGGCGTACCCGTTGAGCCCGTTGGGGCTCTTCCAGCCCGCCTGATCAGGGACGTCGTACGGGATCTCGTTCTGGAAGAAGATCGTCCTGCCGTTCTGGCCGTTCCAGATCACCTGGTACTTCTGGTAATGCTCGACGAACAGGCCGGTCGCCAGCACGTTGTCGCCGTTGACGACCACGCCGGTGTCGCCGGTGTTGATCGTCCAGCCGTAGGTGCCCGCGTTGCCGTGGTCGGCCCGCCAGGCCCAGATGTGGTCGATGATCGTGTCGCGGCTGTTGACGATCAGGCTGTTCGTCGCCTTCCCCGCGATCTGACCGCCGATCCGGAAGAACACGTCCTGCACCGTCGTCGGGTTCGCCGAGTGGTTCGCCGTCGCGCCCGCCTGGCCGACCGTGAGCAGTGACTGCGAGTTGGTCGTTCCGGCGTCGAACAGCAGGCCCTTGAGCCGGACGCCGTCCACGTCGGCGACCCGCATCGCGTCGACGCCGTTGTCCGGCACCAGCGTCGGGTAGCCGACGCCGAGGACGACGGTGTTCGCCTTCGTCACATTGAGCGTCTGGTCGAGGTGGTAGACGCCCGGCGTGAAGAACAGGTTGCAGCCTTGGGAAAGCGCGGCGTTGATCGACGACGCCGTGTCCCCCGCCTTCACGACGTAGAACTGGCTCATCGGCAGTGAGCTGCCCTGAGTGCCGCCATTGACCCAGCTCGGCCCGGAAGCGCCGGTACGCAGGGAGGGCAGGAACACGCGGTACTTGCCGGAGCCGTCGAGGTAGAGATACGGGACGTCGCGGGACACCGGCGTGGTGCCCAGCGTCGTCTCCGGCGGGTTCGGGAAGGTGTTCGCGGGAGCGCCGCTCGTCCCGGAGAAGACCATGTTCCAGACCCCGCCGTCCCAGCTGCCGTAGCTGCTGTCACGGGTGTACCACTGCTGTTGCGAGATCGACGCGGCCTGACCGGAGACCTTGGTGTCGGCGGTGTAGCCGCCGCTCGCGAACCCGTAGCTGGCCGGGTAGAGCTGCAGCCCGCCGCGGATGTCCATCCGGCGGAACGGCGCGGCCTGCGCGACGGCCCAGCGGGTCGAGCCGCTGCTCGGGACCACGGCGAGGTTCTCCGCCGAGCGCCAGAAGTTCTGCAGCGCCACACCCTTGTCCGACTCGTTGAACGCGTCGACGGTCACGTCACCGTTGATCACGACGTCGCCCGGGTTCTGCCCGAGGCCCGCGACGGAGGTGTAGTAGCCGACGTTGTCGTGAATCCCGTTGTACACGCCGGGCTTGAACAGGTGCGCGTACCGGCGCTCGGTGAACTGCGCGGTCAGGGTGTCCTTCTGCGCGGTGAAGTCCGCGTCCAGCCTGGCCTGGATCGACGACGCCGACATGCCCGGGTCGAAGATCCGCACATTCGGTCCGAAGTCCGGGACCTCGGCCTGGGCGGGGCACGTCGCCTGTGTCGATCCGATCGTGTAGCTCGCCGACGCCACCGGGGAGTTCGCCGAGCCCGACTTGAGCGCGATCGCGGAGATCGTCGAGGACGCGGAGACCGTGATCGGCCCGGTGTACAGAGTGGACGACGCGGTCGGCGTGGAACCGTCCACTGTGTACCGGATGGCCGCGCCGGCCGTCGCGCTCGACAAGGTCACCGAGCGGGCGCTCGGATAACTGCCCCCCGGCGGATCGAACGTCGGCGAGGCGACGGTCGTGCCACCGCCGCCGTGGGTGTAGGTGAAGTGCGGGGTGTCGTACTGCGGCCCGTTCTTCTCGTAGGTGAACCAGTAGTCGAGCACCGTGCCGGCCGACAGCGAGCCGACGGTGTGCCGCCACGTGCCGCCGTCGTCGGCCATGCGGACGTTCTGCTGCCCCACTCCCGGAACACCGGTGTAGTGGATGTCGACGTACCGCGCGGGGGTCGCCGGCGTGAAGGAGAACTGTGCCTGGGTCGCGTTCAAGGACGCGGCACTCTGGCTGTAGTCGGCGGCCGCGGCGGTGGCACCACCGAGTCCGGTGGCGATCAGGAGCGCGGAAAGGCCGAGGGCGAGCACGCCACGGACCCCTTTCCGCCGTTCGGGCTGCACAAAGATCCGGTTCACGTCGTGACACCTCCGGCGTTGGAAATCCACGGGCGAAGCAATTCGTTGCGCGCCACAACAAAGTAGCCGTCCGTGCGATATGTCCAGATCACGCTTCGATAACAGTGGTGGTCCAAACCACCGACTGCTCCGATCGGACGCCGGAGGTACGGCTGTCCGGCGCCGTCGGACAGCGCGATCGGGTGCCGGTCAGCGGTCCGGAACGACGTAAAGCGTCGACACTTCTCCTCCGTGCATGGCGCTCAGACTGGCCCTGCAGGCCAGGAGGACCTCGCGGTTCGCGACGGTGTCCGGCGGGACGCCGCAGCCGTCGCAGAAGAGCTCGACCGATCCCGGGAAGGTCTCGTCGACCTGGACTTCGATCGTGCGATCACAGCGACGGCACCATCGATGGCCGGTCACGACCAGGACGTGCATCGGATCGGAGATGCACTGATGCACCCAGCCGCGGTGGACGTAACAGGTCGTCCGGACGTGCGCGCTCAGCCCGTGTTCCTCCGCCACGTCCTCCGCGGCGAGGATCGCGGCCAGCCTCCGGTCGGGGATCCCGCCGTACCGGTCCCGGCGCCGGGCAGGCGGGGACGCGTCCGCCGCCGCGAGCAGTCTGAGATGAGCCCTCGAGGGTGGCGAAGTACGTAGCACCATGTGGATCTCGACCTTTCGGCGTCCACCGGAAGTCTTATCAGCTCACCCCCGGTTTCGCCGGAGTGACACCCGACCGGGCGACAAGGACCTGAGAAAGGTTCGTTTGTACGGCCCTTGTATTCACGCTGCCCATGCTGCCCGGACAACCGGATCCGCTCAGGAGGCAGGAATTGTTGACCAAGGTAGCCGTGCTCGCGACAGCGACCGTGCTCTCCCTCGGCGTGGCCGCACCGGCCGGCGCCGAGGTGACCGCGTTGCCCACTGCCAGCATGGAAGCGGTGCTCAAGGCCGCGCAGATCGACCCGCGCCGTGCCGACAGCGCGTTGACCCCCGGAGCCAAGGACAGCGTGCTGCTGGTGGAGCAGGCGCTGGCCGCCAAGGGGCTGCTCGACCAGCAATACGTCGACGGCCACTTCGGCACGTCGACCATCACGGCGTACTCCAGCTATCAGAAGTCGCTGGGCTACACCGGGATCGACGCCTCCGGCCTGCCGGGCAAAACGTCACTCGAGAAGCTGGGCGAGGGCCGGTACACCGTCACCGCGGTGGTCTCGGCGGGTAGCCGCCTGACCTACCACGGCGAGACGATGAACACCCGCACCAAGGCGATGCTGGTGAAGGCCGAGAGCCTGCTCGGCAGGCAGCTCACGATCACACAGGGCTCGTACAACCCCGGCGGCGTCGGCGCTTCCGCGGGAACGCACGACGGTGGCGGTGCGCTCGACATCGGCGTCGAGGGCATGTCCTCGACCACGCGGACCGACGTCGCAAGGAAGCTGCGTCAGGTGGGCTTCGCGGCTTGGGTCCGGACCCCGGCCCAGGGCTTCGCCTACCACATCCACGCCATCGCACTGTCCGATCCGGACCTGTCGTCCGGTGCGCAGCACCAGGCCGGTGACTACTACCTCGGCTACAACGGCCTCGCCGGCCGCGGTTCCGACGACGGCCCCGCCGTTTCGCCGAAGCTCACCTGGGAGGAGTACCAGCGGTCCTGACCCCCGTTCTCCCGAGGCCACCTTCGCCGAAGTCGATCGTCGCGAAGGTGGCCTTCGGGCTGTCCAGGAACCCCCGGGTAGGCTTCGGCGCGACGGCAAAACCAGCGTGAAGGGAACATCGCGTGGAGGATCGACCGGTCGGTCAGTGGCTCGACGAGCTGGCTTCGAAGGCCTCGACGCCCGGTGGAGGCGCGGGTGCCGCGATGAACGCCGCGGTCGGCGCAGCCCTGGTCTCCATGGTGTGCAACCTGACCATCGGCAAGCCGAAGTACGCCGAGCACGAGGCCACCATGACCGAGGCGCTGGGCAAGGCCGAGGACCTCCGGACGCGTGCGCTCGGCCTCGCCGCCGACGACGCCGCCGCCTTCGACGCGGTGGTCGCCGCTTACAAGCTCCCGAAGGCCACCGACGAGGAGAAGCAGGCCCGCACCGCCGCGATCCAGGCCGCCCTGGTCGGCGCCGCCGAGGTCCCGCTGCGCACGGCCGCCCTCGCCGCCGAGGTCATCGACGTCGCCGCCTCGATCCTCGAAGGCGCCAACACCAACGTCATCTCCGACATCGCGGTCGCGGCTTCGTCCGCCAAGTCCGCGCTCGAATCGGGCGTGGTCAACGTCGAGGTCAACCTGGCGTCCATGTCGGACGAGCAGCTCCGCAAGGAGACCGAGACCCGTCTCACCGAGTACACCCCCGCCGCCGGGCGCGCCGACGCCCTCATCGCCCAGGTTCGCGAAAGGCTCGCCCGATGACGCTGATCGACGGGCGCGCGATCGCCGCCGCCATCACCGCCGAGGTCACCGAGACCGCCGCCAAGCTTCGCGAATCGGGTACCGCTCCGACACTGGCCGTACTCGTCCCGACCGACGACGACGCCACCGCCTGGTACGTGCGTTCGATCGAACGTGCCGCGAAGAAGGTCGGCGTCGACTGCCGGGTCGTCCAGCTCGAGAAGCCGACCGGCGAGGACGTCACCCGCGAACTCGACAAGCTGTCCGCGGACCCGTCGGTGCACGGCATCATCTGCCAGACCCCGCTGCCCGAAGGCGTGACGCTCGACGACGTCGGCGCGCACATCGACCCGCGCAAGGACGTCGACGGCGCCAACCCGGTCAGCCTCGGCCGTCTCACCGCGGGTCTCCCGACCTACGCGCCCGCCACCGCCGCCGCGGTGCTGGAGATCCTGAAGCGTGAACAGGTCGCCCTGTCCGGCGCCCAGGTCGCCGTCGTGGGCCGCTCGACCATCGTCGGCAAGCCCGCCGCTCTGCTGCTGCTCGGCGAGCACGCGACGGTCACCGTCTGCCACTCCCGCACCAAGGACCTCGCGGCGGTCACCAAGACCGCGGACGTCCTGGTCGTGGCCGTCGGCCGCGCGCACTTCATCGGCGCGGACCACGTCAAGCCCGGTGCCGTGGTGATCGACGTCGGCACGAACCCGACTCCCGAAGGCGGCCTCGTCGGCGACGTCGACCAGGCCGCGGTCGAAGAGATCGCGGGTTCGATCACGCCGGTCCCCGGCGGCGTCGGCCCGGTCACGACGTCGCTGCTGCTGCGGCACACCGTCACCGCCGCGCAGTCCTGATCCACGGGAAAAGGCGGCGAGTCCACTGAGGACTCGCCGCCTTTTTCACGTCGCGATCACCGTTTCCACCACTTTCCGCACCTGCGCCGGTTCCGGCGCGGGCGCGGTCCGGTCGGCGTAGAGCAGATGAGTGGCACCGATGAGCGTGGCCGCGAGCGTCTCGACATCGGCGTCCTCGGCGATCCTGCCTCGCGCTCGTTCCTCGTCGAGGTAAGCGCCGATCATGACAGCGGCCTGCGTCAGCACCGGTATGCCGACAGGCCACTCGCGGCGCAACCGGGCGCGAAGCTCGTCGCGGAAGATCACGAGCGGGACGATCGCGACCGCGACCGACTCGAACACCGCCGTGAGCGCCGAGGTGAGGTTGTCCACGACCGTTCCGGTGCCGATGGCCTCCCGGAGGCCCTTCTCGTCAAGTTTCTCGATCCGATCCAGCACGAACTCGGCGAGGAATCCGTCGAAGTCGTCGAAATGCCGGTGGAGCACGCCTTTCGCGCAGTCCGCCTCCGTGGTCACGGCGCGGCTGGTGAGCCCGCTCGGCCCGTCCCGCAGCAGGACCCGTTCGGCGGCGTCGAACAACTGCGCGCGGACGGCGCGCAAGGCTACCCCGGTCGGCATACGGCTCCCTTGCGTTGACTAGTGGGCAAGTGCCCACTTAAGGTGGGCGCATGCCCACTCTACCTTCGGGGCAAGAGCCTCACCGCTACCGACAGGCCGCGGAATCCTTCGGCGTGGACGTCGAACGCTACGACCGGACCCGGCCCGCCTATCCCCCGGAACTCATCGATCACCTCATCGCCGCGGCTCCCGGCCGCGAAATCCTCGACGTCGGCGCCGGCACCGGGATCGAAGCTCGCCAGTTCCAGGCGGCGGGCTGTCACGTACTGGGCGTCGAACCGGACCCCCGGATGGCCGAGTTCGCCCGCCGGAGCGGGATCGACGTCGAGGTCGCGAAGTTCGAGGCATGGGACCCCGCCGGACGCCGGTTCGACCTGCTCGTCTCCGGGCAGGCCTGGCACTGGGTCGACCCGGTGGCGGGCGCCGCCAAGGCCGCCGAAGTGCTACGGCCCGGAGGAATCCTGGCCGCGTTCTGGCATGTGCCCGAACCTCCGGAAGAGGTCGCGGAGGCCTTGGCGGACGCTTACCGGCGGCTCGTGCCGGACGCCCCGATCGATCTCAAGAGCGTGCCGAAACAGTCCTCTGACCCGTACGGGCCACTCATCGTGAAGGTCGCCGACGGTCTGCGGGAAGCAGGCAGGTTCGGCGAGCCGGAGCGAAGCCGCCACGACTGGGAGCGGGTCTACACCCGTGACGAATGGCTGGACCAGCTCCCGACGTTCGGCTCGCTCACCTGGGTCGAACCCACTGTGCGACAAAAGATCCTCACCGAGGTCGGGACGGCGATCGACAGGATTGGCGGCCGGTTCACCACGCGCTACGCCACCGTCGCGATCACCGCGGTCCGGGACTGACCCGCCGGTGGCGGGAGCCGTGCCGCTCCCGCCACCGGCGGCCGTCAAGGCGTGACGGGGATGTTGGTCAGCCCGTTCACCGCACTCGACACGGCGTTGGACGCGTAGACGACGTTGGGCCGCTCCGGACACTTCGACGTCGACGTGATCTTGATGGCGTACTGACCGACGCCTCCGAGATCGGACTTGTTGTCCCGCCACACGTTGCCGCAGCCGTTCGGGAACGACGGGGTGGTGCTCGGGTTGTGGGTCTCGTAGCCGTTCGCGAACGTCCCCGGCGAGGCGAAGGTGCCGGTGTTCCCCTCGATCACGTACCCGAATCCCTTGACGTCGACCCAGGAATCGGCCGAGTTCTGCCCGGAAACCCCTTGGCCGTCGAAGTTGTTGCCCCGGATGACCCCGTCCGCGGTGCCCTCCTTGACATCGATGCCCTCCGCGGCGACGTACGGCCCGATGTGGTTGTCGAGCACTTGGATCCGGTCGCTTCGGTCGACTCCGCCGGAGTTCCCGTGACACGCCCAATTCGAGTTCGCCGATCCGAGGTAGACGCCCTCGCCGTAACCCGCCTGCACGAGACCGGTGTGGCTGATCGTCGAGTCGCGGATGACACTGTCGGCCGAGGAGCGACGGAAGTGCACGGCCTCCTCGTCGATCCGGTGGACCCGCACACCTTCGATCACGGTGTGGTGCGAGTCGTCCGCGACGATCCCCTTCTTCGATTCCTGCACGGTGAAGCCCTTGAGATGCCAGTACGGCGCGCCGTAGAGCCAGAACCCGTACCCGGAATCCCAGCCCGCCGTCGGAGCAGGGCAGGAAGGCGCCTCGCCCGACGGACCGTCGTTGATCAGGACCGCCGTCGCCGGTCCGGTCACCGTGATCGGCGCGTCCGCCGTGCCGGGTTTCGTGGCCACGAAGGACCCCCGGTAGGTTCCCTCGGCCAGCCGGATGGTCTGACCGGGGCTCGCGGCGGCCAGGGCGGCCCGCAGTTCCGCCGCGGTGCCCACGTCGACGACGTCTCCCGAGGGAACGGTGGTGGTGGTCGTCGTCGGCGGGTTGCTCACGGTCGTGGTGCTGGTCGGTGCCGTGGTGGTGGTCGGCGCCCCTCCCCCGCACGGGCTGCCGTTGACCGTGCAGCCGGTCGGCAGGCCCAGCCCCGTGGTGTTGAAACCGAAGGACGCGGTGCCGCCGGGTTCGATCGTGCCGTTGAAGCCGGCGTTGGTGACCTTGTAGTGCTGCCCGGTCCTGGTGAGCACCGAGCTCCACGAGGTGGTGATCGCGGTGCCTTCGGGGAGGTCGAACTCGATCGTCCACTGTGCACTGTTCGCGTCGCCCGCGTTGGTGAGCGTGTACTTCCCGCCGTACCCGCTGTCCCAGGCCGAACTCTGGGCGAACACCGCGGTCAGGCTGGGCGCGGCGGCCTCCGCGGTGACGACGGCGCCGAACAGGCCCGCCGCAGACGCCGTGGCCGCGATCGCGGCGAGCAGTCGTTTCCTCGTCATTCCGTGCCTCCGCATTTCGTTCCGGCGATCGAGCACGCGGCCGGGAGCCCCTGACCGGTGGCGTTGAAGCCGAACGTCGCCGTGCCGCCGGGTTTGACGCTCCCGTTGTGGGACGCGTTCCCGAACCGGTAGTGCTGCCCGGTCCTGGTCAGCACCGAACTCCACGAACCGGTGATCGTCGTCCCGGCGGGCAGGTCGAACTCGACCGTCCACGAACCCACCGCGGCCGAACAGGTATTGGTGATCGTGAAGCCGGCACCGTAGCCGCTGTCCCACACCGACTTGCGGGTGAACGTCGCGGTCAGGCACGTGCTGGGAGTCTGGGTGGTGGTCGTCGAGGTGGACGTGGTCGTGGTCTGGCTCGTCGTCGAGGACGGCGGGGTCCCGTCGACGGACTTCAGGAACAGCGACGACGTGGCGTCGGTCTTGGTCGCGTCGACCCCGTGCCCTCCGGTGTAGTCCCGCTGCTCGTTCTTCGCCCAGTCGGCGATCGGTGTCCCGCCGACGTCGAGGTGCTTGTACGCGGTGCCGTCCCAGCCGAAGGCGTAGACGCGGTGCCGGTCGGCGTAGAAGTCGTTATACGGACCATTGTCCGCGAGTTGCTTGGTCATGGCGTTGTTGAAGAACACGTTGCGGTAGCCGGAAGCGCCCGACCATTTGACCGCCTTCTTGCCCGCGCCCCACCAGATCGGGAACCAGTTCGAGTCGTCGGGACCGCCTCCGCCCTCCTCACCGCAGTTGGCGCGGCAGTTCCCGGAGCGGTGCGCGTACGGGACCTTGACCGTGTTGAGTTCGAAGAGGTTGTTGCGTTCCCAGCCTCCGTGCAGGTTCAGGTCGGAGTCGAACGAGTTGCCGATCACCACGTTGCCGGCGGCGGACCACTGGAAGGTGAAGTGCCGCAGCAGGGTCGAAGTGTTGCCGGCGTAGAGCGAATCCCAGACCCGGGAGCCGCGGAAGTAGCCGTTGCCACCCTTTCCCTTGTTCCACGAGCCGTTGAGTTCGTTGTCGACGATCTGGAGGTTCTTGGCCTCCTCGGTGACGATCGGATGCGAACCGGCCATGTCCGCCCGGATGCCGCGGACCCACGAGTTCGCCGCCCACTTGAACACGATCCCGTGCATCTCCGCCGCGGGCGCCATGTTCCCGTAGTTGTTGTTCGCCTCCGCGGGGTTCAGGCCCGGCATGTCCTGGGTGAACCCGAGGTCCTCGAACCCGACGCCGAGCACCGGGTCGACCAGCGGTGCGGCCTTCGAGTCATAGGTGGCGCCGTCGATCGGGGCCGAACCGTCCGACGTGGAGTTCACCGGGACGTCGTACTCGAGCGGTTTGTCGAGGGTGATGGTGCGTGCCGTGGTGTCGAGCGCCGCGATCGTGAAGATCTGCTGGCGCATGTGCATGTTCAGCAACGGGAACGTGGTCGGCGTCGCCTGCTGCTGCTCGTAGAGCTTCAGCGAGTTGGCCGCCCGGATGTTGACCAGGTTCCCGGCGGCGAGCGAGGTCAGGGCGCCGCTGCTCGCCAGGTGGACGACCTTGTCCCCCATCCGGGCTGCGAACGCGGTGTCACCCGGCTTGCCCCGCAGCTTCACCCCGGCCTTCCAGTGGACGTTGATCGTGCCCTCGAAGATGTCCTTGCGGTTCGCCGGCGCCGAGGCGTAGTCGCTCGCATAGGACGTGTGCACTCCCCTGGACTGGACACGGAACAGCCCGCGACCGGGCCACAACCAGCCGCCCTTGCCCGCACCCGAGGTCATCCCGTCCTCGTCCCAGTCGGAACCGTCCGGGGTGAGGGTGTCGTAGAGGGTGTTCACGTCGGGCTTGTAGACGAACTTCGTGGCGTCCTTGCCCGCGCCGCGCAGGATCAGGTAATCGGCGTCGACGTGGATCTCGTGCGTGACGTCGAAGCGGCCTGCCGGGAAGGTGATCGTGCTCAGCTTGGTGTAGCTCCCGGACGGCGAGCACGCGCTCTTGATCCCGTCGATCGCCGCCTGGATCCCGTTCGTGTCATCGGCGCCGTCGTCGGGCTTGACGTTGTACTGGCTCGCAAGTTCGGCGGCGGTGACCTGACAGGTGGCGTTCGGATTCACTTCACCGGAGCCCGGCAGCGCGGCACCACCGCGGTACCCGGCCTTGGACCAGTCGTAGAGCCCCGCGACCGGCGCGCGGCGATTGGCCGCGCCGAGGTCGAGGCCGGTCAGCGCGCCGGGCCCCGGTGCCGCGTCCGCCACCTCGGGCGGTACCTGCAGGAGTGCGGCGGTGGCGACCACGGCGGCGACCGCCGGTAGGGCGGCACGACGAAGAGGACTTTTTCGGGACACCCGAAACCTCCGTGACGGACTGACGGAAGGTGTTGCGGCGTGTACACCCGGACCCAGTCTTTATAGTTCACGTCCCTGTCGGCCGTCAACGGATGTGAATCATGTCCATATATGTGAACATTTCGACCAGTCCGTGAAGGCCTCCTTGAGGGACCCAGGGTCCCTCAAGGAGGCCTTCACGGACTGGTGACCGGGGTCGCGCTCAGCGCTCTCCTGAACGGAAACGGTCGAGCACGCGGCGTTCCCGCTTGGTCGGACGCCCCGCGCCCCGCTCGCGCCGCGCGACCGGCACGGCGGCCTCCGGCGGCGGCGCGGGTGTCCGGTCGATGAAACAGGTCGCGGCGTCGGCCGCACCGACCCGTTTCTGGATCACCCGCGTCACTTCCAGGATCCGCGTCGTGTCGTGCACCCGCGCACGCACTTCGTCACCCGCCACGACCGTGGTCGCGGGTTTGGCCGGTTTGCCGTTCACACGGACATGACCGCCACGGCACGCCGCCGCGGCGTCCGGACGCGTCTTGGTCAGCCGGACGGCCCACAGCCAGCGATCAACTCGAGTGGACTCCACAGCAGTACATAGTGGCCCATCCGCCTTCTTTATTGCCACTCGGCATAGCCGCAGGTATAACTTGTTCTAAATCCCTCAACGGTGAGGAAGATCACGTGAGCGACGAAACCATGCGGAGAAGCGCTTCCGGACAGTTATCCCGCCGCCTCTTCATTGCTGGAACTGGTTCTATCTTGGGGGCTGCCGCCCTCGGCGGGACCGCTTCCGCGAAAAATTCGATCGCCGACGCCGCTCGAATCCCGGCGCTCGTCATCGGTTCCGGGTACGGCGGCTGCGTCGCCGCGCTCCGGCTCGCCGAGGCCGGCGTCGACGTCCACCTCGTCGAACTCGGCATGGCATGGGACACCCCGGGTACGGACGGCAAGATCTTCGCCAACACCACCAAGCCCGACTACCGCTCGTTCTGGCTGCGGACAAGGACCAAGCAGCCGCTCAGCAACTTCCTCGGCTTCCCGCTGGACAAGGACGTCCCGCGCCACACCGGGATCCTCGACGCCGAGGAGTTCGGCGGCATCACCGTCTACCAGGGCCGCGGCGTCGGTGGCGGCTCGCTGGTGAACGGCGGGATGGCCGTCACGCCGAAGCGCGAGAACTTCGGCTCGATCCTGCCCACGGTCAACGCCGACGAGATGTACGGCGTCTACTATCCGCGCGCCAACGCCGGCCTCGGCGTCGCCACCATCGACCCGGACTGGTTCGAGACCGCCGAGTGCTACCAGTACGCGCGAGTCGGCCGGAAACACGCGCAGCGGTCGGGTTTCCCGTTCCTGTTCGTCCCGGATGTGTACGACTGGGACTACATGAAGAAGGAGCAGGCGGGCACGGTCCCGAGGTCCGCGCTGGCCGGGGAGATCCTCTACGGCAACAACGCGGGCAAGAAATCTCTGCAGCAGACCTATCTCCCGCGGATCAAGGCGACCGGGCGGGTGACGATCTCGGCGCTGCACCGCGTCACCTCGGTCATGCCCGCGTCCGGCGGCGGGTACACCGTGGTGATGGAGCAGCTCGACACCGGCGGCACCGTGACGGCGACGAAGTCCGTCACCGCGGACAAGGTGTTCTTCGCCGCCGGCAGCGTCGGCACGAGCAAACTGCTGGTCAAGCTCAAGGCCACCGGCGCGCTGCCCAACCTCGGCAACGAGGTCGGAAAGGGCTGGGGCGACAACGGGAACGTCATGTGCGGACGGGCCAACCACATGTGGGACGCCACCGGGGCGCTGCAGTCGTCCATCCCCACCGCGGGTATCGACAACTGGGCGGCGGGCGGCGCGTTCGCCGAGGTCGCGCCGCTACCGACCGGCATCGAGACCTATGCCTCGTTCTACCTGTCGATCACGAAGAACCCCAACCGCGGGACGTTCTCGTGGAACGCTAGCGCGAACAAGGTCGACCTCGACTGGCAGACCGCCTGGAAACAGCCGTCGATCGAGATGGCGAAGACGATCTTCGACAAGATCAATGCCAAGGAAGGCACGATCTACCGGACCGACCTCTTCGGCACGTACAAGATCTGGGGCGATCATCTCACCTACCACCCGCTCGGCGGCGCGATACTCGGCAAGGCGACCGACAATTACGGCAGGCTCCACGGCTATCCGGGGCTGTACGTGATCGACGGCGCGCTGATCCCGGGTAATACCTCGGTGAACCCGTTCGTCACCATTACCGCACTGGCGGAAAGGAACATCGAAAAGATCGTCGCCACCGATCTGTGACGACGATCGAAGAAAGGCCGGGGGTGACGCCCCCGGCCTTTTCTCATATCTTCGGCAGAACGCAGACGGTGTCGATCCCCAAAACGTGGTTCAGCCTTCCGAAAGCGAGCCAGGAACCGATGCTCATGCTCAGTTCGACGATTTCCTTCTGGCTGTAGTGCTCGCCCATCCGCTTCCAGAACTCGTCGTCGATCCCGTGGTGGTCGAGCGCGTAGCGTTCGGCGTACTCGGCGGCCAGCCGGGTCCGCTCGTCGAAGGCGGCGGTGGTGCGCCACTCGGTCACCGCGTCGGCGAACTCCTCCTCGACCTTCACCCCGTCTCGTTCGGTCCGCCAGTCCAGGCAGAAGACGCAGCCGTTGATCTGCGCGATCCGCAACCGGGCCGCCTCGAACTCGCGCAGCCCCAGCGTGGTGTGCGAGTAGACCGCGAGCGAGAGATTCGACGCCGCGACGCCGATGCCGGGCACCATCTCGCCCCACACGTAGCCGATCGGATCCTTGCCCTCGGGAATGTCGATGTTCATCGCGCGCTCCTTCCGAGCTTGCCGGTGGCCGGTCGCAAAGGGACGTCCAGTGCGTCGTAGAGGCCCGGTTTGGCGTCCACGAGCCAGTCGATGGCGCCGACCAGCCTGCCGACCGCTGTCGCGTTGCCGCCGGCGGACCGGTTCTCGCCCTCGTCGGTGGCCTCGACCGAGACCTCGATCCTGGGACGGCCTTCGATGATCACCCTGTGCGCCCCGTCGCCACTGGGCGGCGTCGGCCAGTCCGGTGCGCACGACGCGTGGATCCGGGTGACGTGCTCGATGACGATGCGGGGTTCGCCGTCCACGATCCCCTGCACTTCGAACCGGACGGCGCCCTGCGTGCCGGCTTCGAACTCGCCCATGGCCCGCGTGGTCACGGTTTCCTCGAGCGGGCGGCGGTCGAGCGTCTCGCGGATCTCGTCCAGGTCGACCCCGAGGCCCCGAGCGATCAGCCGAACCTGTCCGCCCCACACCATCGTGGGCACCGACGGGGCCAGCATCGGCGGCTGGTAGTCCATCGGCTGCCCCATGCCGACCAGGTAGCGGACGGAATCCGGCTGGTCGTAGGTGGAGTAGTCGAAGATCTCCTGACAGCGGACCGCGTCCACCGTGGTGCCGAGCCCGCTGATCAGCAACGGCAGGATGTCGTTGCCCCACCCCGGATCCACGCCGGAGACGAACAGCGAACCACCGCCCTCGGCGATCGCCGCGAGCACCGGCTCCCGCAGTTCCTCCGGCGCGTTGCGCTGGTCGTACAGCGCGTAGAGCGCGGGTGTCACCACCACCGCCCCGGCCCGGATCGCGCGGACGATGTCGGCCAGCGCGTCGGCGGGCCGGATGTCGCCGGACGCCGCGTACACCACCGCTCGCGGACCCGCCGCCAGAACCGTTTCGACGTCATCGGTCGCCGCCACACCCAGCTCACCTTCGACTCCCGCGAGCGCGGCGGCGTCGCGACCGACCTTCGCGGGATCGTGCACGAGCACACCGGTGAGTTCCAGTGCCGGATGCGCGTCGACGGCCCGGATGGAGGCACGGCCGATGTTGCCTGTACCCCAGACAACTGTGGGAATCATGAAGTCGAGGTTAACCGAATCCAAGGTCGTTTCCCAGTACCGAAACAATCACGAAAACCGCAGGTCAGAACGCATTACCCGGGTTCTTTCGAATGGGCAATGAAAGCGTTCCGGCACGCGGAACGGGCGCCGTTTCCCGCGGTGACGGCAATCGGGCTGAGGGCAATGCCACGTAGCTTGACTTGATCAAGCTTTCGACCTGCGGTTTCTTGTCGGCGACGGTAGCCGGTGCGACCTCGGGCAGGCTTCTCCATTGTGGACAGTGGCTGGTGTGGCGACAGGGATACGTGGGGCCAACGCCACACCAGCACCGCCGAGCAGCACTCAGGTAACCCGAGCCCCTGCCGTTCTGCCCCGGCCAGAACAACGGCAACATGGAGCTGGTTTTCATATTCAAGTTAAGCTACGTGGCATTGGGGTTGAGGGGCGACGGCGGGCCTGTGTAGTGTGCGTTCCCGTGACGAGCCCCGAGTCGGACAGAACCCCGCCGCCGGTCATCCGGCGGCGAGTCGTCGTGCCCGGCCGCTAGGCATCGGCCGCTCTCGCTTCCCGGTGACCGGAGCGCTGTTCCGTGCGTCCGGCCGGGTTTCCTCCAGCCCCGCGCACGGCTCCTCCTGCTCACTTCTTCTCTGGGAGTCGTCCGTTGCCCCTGTTCGTCTATGTCCTCGGCCTTGCCGTCTTCGCGCAAGGCACCTCCGAATTCATGGCCTCCGGTCTCGTGCCGGGGATCGCCGGTGAGCTGTCCGTCCCGGTGGGCGCGGCCGCCGCGCTGACGTCGGCCTACGCCGTCGGGATGATCGTCGGCGCACCCGCCATGGCCGTGCTCAGCGCGCGCTGGCCCCGCCGCAGGGCGTTGGCCGGATTTCTGACCGCTTTTGTCGTTGTGCACGTCATCGGCGCCGTGACGACGAGTTTCCCGCTGCTGTTCGGTACCCGCGTCGCTGCGGCCGTCGTCAACGCCGGATTCCTCGCCGTGGCCATGCCCGTCGCGATCGCTCTGGCACCACCGGGAAAGCAAGCGCGGGCGACCGCGATCCTGTTGGCGGGCATCACGCTGTCGTGTGTCGCCGGAGTGCCCGCCGGCGCCGTACTGGGTGATCTCGCGGGCTGGCGTTCCGCGTTCTGGGCGGTCACCGCGTTGTGTCTTCCCGCGCTGGTGCTGGTGTTCCGTTCGGCGCCCGCCGACGCGGCGGGTCCGCACGAAGTCTCGATCAGGCGCGAGGCACGTGAACTGAAATCGCCTCCTGTGCGGCAGGCGATGCTCCAGGCGGCGTTGATCAACGGCGCGACCTTCGCGACGTTCGCCTTCCTCGCGGTCATCGCGACGGACGTCGCCCATCTTCCGGCCGGAGCGGTTTCCGGTCTGCTGGCGGCGTTCGGTGTCGGCGCGTTCCTCGGTGTCACAGTGGCGGGCCGCACGGGAGACGGTGAACTCCGGCGCGGCCTGGTACTCGCGTTGTGCGCCCTGCCGGTGGGCTGGGCGGTGCTGGCGGCGGCCGGCGCGCAGCCGATCGGGTTGTTCGTCATGGCGACCGTCCAAGGTGGACTGTCGTTCGGCTGTGGTTCCGCGCTGGTGGCGCGGGTCATGCACGTGGCGCCCGGGGCGCCGACCCTCGGTGGTTCGTTCGCGACGGTCGCGCTGAACGCCGGGGCGTTCCTGGGGCCGGTGCTCGCCGGTTTCGTCACGGAGTCGACCGGCGACTACCGGCACGCCATCTGGATCAGTGCGGCGATCGCCCTCGTTCCGCTTCCGCTCGTCCTGTGGCGGAGGACGCCGATTCGCTCCTGAGCCTCGCGTGCAGGTGGACGTCGTGCCACCCGTCGGCGTGCAGCATCGATGACCGCAAGGTGCCTTCCAGTGCGTATCCGGCCTTGCCCGCGACGCGGCATGAGGCGGCGTTCGCGGTGGAATGCAGGAGGAACAACCGGTTCAGCCGGACGGTTTCGAACGCCCACCGCGTCAGCGCCGCCACCGCGCCGCCCGCGATCCCCGCTCCGCGAGCGGCAGGGAGAACCCAGTAGGACAATTGCGCCGACGCCTCGAATAGCGAGATGGCGCGGAGACCGACCTGCCCGATCGGCCGGTCTTCGCGCGCGTCAACCACCGCCCAGCTCGCGTCCGTCTCGTCCGTCCAGCGCTGTTCCCAGCCCGCGATCCACTCGTGGGCCTCGTCCGCTCCGTCGATACAGCGGACGTGCCAGCGCTGGATGGCGGGGCAGGCGAAGGCGCTTACGACGTCCTCCGCGTCGTCAACACACCAAGGTCTCAGCACCAGCCTGTCATCGACGATCAGGCACGGCTGCCGGACCGACCGGAACGTACCGGTGGGCAGGGCGGGCTCGATGAGCAGAGGCACGCGTCCATCATGGCGCACCGGCGCCCTCGGTCTGGGTAACATCGGCCGGACCATGGAGATGATCACTGTGCCGGCGGGCGAGGTGACGCTGTCGGACCGGCGGACGCAGCGGAGCTGGACCGTCGATGTCCCGTCCTTCCTGCTCGCCCCGGTTCCCGTCACTCGCGAGCCCGGGAGGCTTCCCCTCGTCGACGTCTCGTGGCCGGGCGCGCTCCGGTTCTGCAACACCCTGTCCGAACGCGAAGGCCTGACTCCCGCCTACCAGCTGGATTCCTCGACCTGGGACCGGTCGGCGAACGGCTACCGCCTGCCCTCCGAGGCGGAATGGGAGCACGCCTGCCGCGCCGGCACGACCGGTGCCCGCTACGGGCCGCTCGACGAGATCGCCTGGTACCGCGAGAACTCGGCGGAGTCGGTGCACGAAGTCGGCGGGAAGGCGCCCAACGCGTGGGGCCTCCACGACATGCTGGGCAACGTCTGGGAGTGGTGCTGGGACGTGTACGACGCCGAGGTGTACGGCGAGTACCGGGTCCTGAAGGGCGGCGGCTGGTTCGACGAACACTGGAGCTGCCGTGCCTCGGTGCGGCGCCGCAGTCACCCGACCTTCCGCGTCGACGACGTCGGCTTCCGCCTCGCCCGGTCACTGTGACCCCGCCTCCAGCGCGCGTTGATCACCCGATTGAATGACGCCACGGACACCCTGCCAGGGTGTCGGACCTCTGGAGGAAACCGTGACCGGAACCGCTCCCCGAGACGTCGAACGCGTCTACTCCACCGCCGACGTCGTCGCGAAACTGCGCCGGCTCGCCGACGCGCTCGAATCCGAGACCTCGTTCCGCATCCAGATCGCCGGGGAACGGTTCCGCGTCCCCGCCCGCGCACAGTTCTCGATCGAGCACGAGCGCGGTGACGGCGAGGAAGAGGTCGAGTTCCAGCTGAAGTGGAAGATCGAGGAGACCGACTCGGACGACGAGTCCGAGGGCACCGTCGTCTGATCTTCTGTACACAAAGGGCGGACTCGTCGTTCTCGGACGGGTCCGCCCGCTTCTGTTCGGGTCGTCCATCACTGACGTTAGTCCGGTTCAGTGAACCGACGGCTCGCACACGAACCGATGTAACGCTGCGTGCCCGCTCAAAGATTCGGAAGTAGCACTGGGAGCCGGCAATCTTGGCCGGTGCCATACGGGGAGGAAGCAGAGTGGCGTTGTTCGGCAACAATCAGAGCGCGGAAGTCGTCACCCTTCAACAACAACTGGCGGCGGCCCACGCGACGATCGCGGAGTTGAGAGGCTGGGTCGGGCACCTTCGCGGAGCCGAAACTCCCGCGCTCGAAGCCGACCTCCGCCGGTTGAAAGCAGCGGTCGAGCAGGCCAAGGCGGAGCATTCGGCGCAGTCCGCCGCACGGCAGCAACTGGTGGCCGAACTGGAGTCTTGGCGCTCCCAGCTCGTCGAGACCCGTGAACTCGCGTTGCTACAGCAAGTGGGCATCTACGAGTACGCGCATCCGCTCGAGGACGCTCTGGCCTACAAGGACGCGCTCGGCGAACTGCGGCTGAAGATCAAAGCAGCGGCGAAGGCGGACGCCGTGACCTGCCAGGTCGACTGGGCGGTCAACGGTTCCGTCAAAGAGGGGCAGAAACTTGGCCGTGACATGGCCAAGTTGATGCTCCGGGCGTACAACGCCGAAGCCGATAACGCCGTCCGCGTGGTCAAGCCGCATACGGTGGAATCCGTCAAGAACCGGCTGACGACCACGCGGGACACGATCGGCAAGCTCGGCACCCTGATGCGCATCGTCATCTCCAACGACTATCACCGGCTCAGGCTCAAGGAGATCGACCTAACCGCCGACTACCTGATGAAGGTCGAGGTCGAACGCGAGGCGGCGAGGGAAGAACGTGCCAGACTCCGCGAAGAGGCCAAGGTCATGAAGGAGGTCGAGCGGGAGCGCGCGCGTCTCGCGAAGGAGCGCACCCACTACGCCACCATCCTCGCCCGGCTCGAGGCGAAGGGGGACACCGAAGGCTGGGCCCGGGCGAAGGAACAGCTGGCCGCCGTCGACGATGCCATCGCCGGCGTCGAACAGCGGGCCGCCAACGTCCGCGCCGGCTACGTCTACGTCATCTCCAATCTGGGCGCGTTCGGCCCCGACGTGGTGAAGATCGGGATGACCCGTCGCCTCGAACCGATGGACCGGGTCCGGGAGCTCGGCGACGCGTCCGTGCCGTTCCGGTTCGACGTCCACGGACTCTTCTTCTCCGAAGACGCGGTCGCGCTCGAAACCGCCCTGCACCAGCAACTCGCCGCCGACCGCGTCAACATGGTGAATCCGCGCCGGGAGTTCTTCTATGCCACGCCCGCCCGGGTGAAGGAGCTGCTCACCAAGCTCGGTGACGACCACATCCTCGAATACAAGGACACCGCGGACGCTGTCGAATGGCGTGCGTCTCGCCGCGACGCCGATCCGGCGAACGCTCGCTCCCTCGCACTGTCGGCCGTCGCGTCGGATACCGACGCGGGCGAAGACGGCGACCTGTCTTCGGATGGCGATCTGACATGAGTCACCCCACCTCACGGCCCGGTCCCCCACCGACACCCACCCGTCCCGCGTCGTGGTTTCCCGATCCGATGGACGACTCTCTGCTGCGGTACTGGGACGGGCATCGCTGGACGTTCCACACAGCCGAGCGCCCGGTGGTCGCGCCTCCGGCGCCCGAACCCCCACGGCAGGCGCCTCAGCCCGTTCCCGCCACACGCCCGGATATCGCGGCGGCGTTGGGGAACGTTCGCGGGATGCTGGTGGGCTCCATGAAGGAGGTCAACCTCCTGCCCGGTTACCTCAGGCCCGAAGAGCGGGTACTCGCGCTCACCGGCGCTCAGGGCGAAGGCCAGGGTGTCCTCGCCTGCACGAATCGCCGGTTGCTCTTCCTCTTCGTCGGCGTCGTGCGCCGTCAGTTCCTCGAAGTCGACTGGAACCAAACCAAGCACATCTTCTACTCGCAGGCCACCAAGACCTTTTCGGTCTACACCACGAAGTACACCAAGCGAGCCGTTCCGGCGTTCACCGTGCGGGTCAACAATCTCAACGACGCCAATTCGATCGCCTACGCGGCCCAGTCCGCGTCGGCCGCACCGCGGCTGGACGTCGTCTGACCGCAAGCCCGGCTCAGACGATGCCGCCGTTAGCGCGAAGGACCTGGCCGTTGACCCAGCGCGCGGACCGGCGAGGAGCGAGACGACCTAGGCGATGTCGGACGGGGTATCGAAACGTTCGAGCGGGGGCTGCGCCGCCATGCTCGCGATGGTGGCCTCGTCCTCGCCGTCGAGGAACAGCGCCGTGGCGGTCGGGCTAGGGGTGACCGCGTTCACGGTGATGTCGCGGCCGCGCAGTTCTCGGGCGAGAACCAGAGTGATCGCCTCCACCGCGCCCTTCGTGGCGGCATAGGCGGCGTATCCCGGCAGGGCGAGGCCGAGCACAGAGGTGGAGAAGTTGATGATCGCGCCGCCGTCGCGAACGCGGCGGGCCGGCTGCTGGTCGACCACGAAGGTGCCGCGGATGTTGGTGCGGTGCAACCGGTCCAGCCGGTCCAGATCCAGTTCGGCCACCGGCGCGAGGTACATGGTGCCTGCGGCGTGGTTGGTCCACGCGGCGGCGGAACTCCTGCAGGAGGGTGGACGCGACGCGTTGTCGACGCGTGCGGTCAGCGCCGCCGCCGGAGTGCAGGCGCCGACGCTCGACCGGACCTTCGGCGACAAGGACGGCCTTCTCGACGCGGTCGCCACGTATGGCTTCAAGAGCTATTTGGAGGGAAAGCACGCCCTCGGCGAGACGGACGACCCGGTGCACGACCTCCGGCGAGGCTGGGACCTGCACGTCGAGTTCTGCCTGCACCAGCCCGCCTTCTACATGCTCATGTACGGCGAGCCCCGCGTCCGCGAAGCGCGCCAGGAGGCGGACAGGATGCTCCGCCGGATAGTCGAACGCATCGCCGAGGCAGGCAGGCTGCGCGTCCCGGTCGAGCAAGCCGCGCAGTTGGTGCACGCGACCGGGATGGGCGTGATCCTCTCCTTCCTCGCGAGCCCGCCGGAGCAACGCGATCCGGACCTGATCACCGCCGCGCGCGAGCATGTGATCGCGACCATCACCACCGGCAACGCGGACAGGGCTTCGGACATCCCCAGCCGCGCGATCGCGCTCAAAGCCGTGCTGGAGAAGGAACCCGGGGACGTGCTGACCCCCGCCGAGCACGCGATGCTCGCCGAATGGCTCGACCGCCTCGCCCGGTGAGCTACCGGCCGACGGCCTTCGCGGCCGCGACCGCCTGCCCGGCATAGGACCGTCCGAAAAGGACGGTGTGGACCAGGAGCGGGAACAGCTGGTGCGCGCCGATCCGGTCGGTCCAGCCGTCGGCGAGCGGGGCGACCTCCTGGTAAGCGGCGAGCACCCGATCGAGCAGCGGGCAGCCGAACAACTGGAGCATGGCCAGATCGGTTTCGCGATGGCCACCATGCGCGGCCGGATCGATGAGCGAGGCCTCGACGGCTCCCCACAGCACGTTGCCGTTCCACAGGTCACCGTGCAGACGCGCCGGAGGTTCGGCCGGTCCGGCCACGACGGAGAGCCGCGCACAGGCGTTCTCGATGACAACGGCTTCCTCGCCGGTCAAAGTGCCCTCGTCGATCGCACGGCGGACATAGGGCAGGACCCGGTGCTCGGCGTACCACCGTGGCCAGTCCTCCCCTGGAGTGTTCTTCATCGGGGCCAGGCCGATCCATGCGTCGACGGGCCCGTCCGGCGGCGCCGCGCCGAACGCGGGCGCACCGGCCGCGTGCAACGCCGCGAGTCCCCGCCCCAGCCGCTCCGCCGCGTGATGTGTCGGCCGTCCGCCGCCGACCAGTTCCGTGACCAGCCATTCGCCGTCATGGCCGCGTACCTCGGGCACCCGTACGGCACCGGGCTCACCCAGCCATCGCAGGCCCGCGGCCTCCGCCGGTGTCGCGTTCCGGGCGTGACCCCGTTTGACGACCACTGTGTCGCCGCTGTCCAGCACCACCTCGGTCACTCCGCCCGAGAGACTCCTCTGCTCGGCGACAGCTCGTCCGGTGATCCTCGTGGCAGCCTCGGCAGGCGTCGAAACCTGGGTCATGCCCGCAACCTACCTCCACCGATCGAGTGAACGCTCGTTGTCTAGAGTGCTCTTCGGGGGAATCCACGCGCTTTCACTTTCGAGGGGAGATCGGTCGTGCCCACACGTCCGAGAGTTCGTCATGCCGTCATCGCCGCGATGCTCGGCGCCGCGCTGATCGGCTGTACGCCGCCGTCGAACACCGGCCAGGCCCGGAGCGCCGCCGCGACCACGTCCGGGGAAGCGTCCGCCAGCGAGCCGACGACGACGGCGAAGCCGTACCTGACCACAACGCCGACGCTGGAGGTCACCGGCGAGGCCGTGAAGCCGGGTACGAAACTGAAGTTCGGCGAACAGGCGATCATTCCGTTCTACAGCCACTACGCGAAGGGCGTCATCGGGCTGACGGTCACCGTGGAATCGGTCAAAGCGCCCGACGCCGACATCGACGGCCTGCCCCTCAAGGACGAGGACAAGGCGAAGCTGCGCGGCAAGAACTTCTTTTTCGTCCGCGAGAAGCTGACCAACGTCGACGGCACCAACATGGCCGAGGTGTACGCACCGATCCTCAGCGCCAAGACCAAGAGCGGTGGTTGGCCGGGCTCCCTGCTGGGGATGGGGGACACCGACGTCACCGGCTGCCAGGACGAGAAGTTCGCGCCGAAGGACTTCTCGACCAAGGGAGCGGTCTTCGAGTCCTGCCGTCTGCACTTCGGGGTCGCGTCGGATCCGATCACGTCGCTCGCGTACACGTCGCAGCCTTATGAAAGCGCCGATTCACGCGCCGTCACGTGGCGGAACAAATAGCCCCGCCGGTTTCCCGGCCTCGGTCGGGCTGCATCCGGTCAGCACCCGGAACTCGCGGATGAGATGCGCCTGGTCGCTGTAGCCACCCAGGTGCGCGACCTCCGCCCACGAAAGGGACGACGCCCGGTTCACCAGCGCCATCACGCGGTTGAGCCGGGCGACTCGCCCGACCGTGCGGGGATTCAGCCCGACCTGCTCGCGGAAGCGGGAAGTGAGGTGCTGCCTGCTCCAGCCGATCTCGTCCGCGAGGGTGTCGACGCGGACCGGGCCCGCCGAAAGCCGGTCCCACGCGTATCGGACCGGTGCCGCCGGCGCGGGGCCGCGGGCAAAGCTCGCCGCCAGGTACTCGTCCAGCAGCCGGAACCTTTCCGGCCAGTCCGCCGCCTCGGCCAGCCGTTCGGTCAACGCCCCGGCGGGCAACAGGTCGGACGCCGCGACCACCGAATTCGCCAGCTCCCGCAACGGGATCCCGAACAACGCGTACGCACCGAGCGGGGTCAGGGTGACGATGATCCCGCGCGAAGCCCCGGCCTGCTCGACGCGCAACGGGCGGTCCCGTAACCCCAGCACGGGTGACTCCGGGATCCCGGGACGGCGCGGCGCTTCGAGGTCGATCACCCACGCGAGCACGGACAACGGAGTGATCTGCCAGGAATTCGCGCCGGCATCGGGAAGGTCATGCGCGACGTAGCTCGACACGTGGGCGGTGAGGCCGGAAGGAGGCCACCCGAGTACCCGCTCGCCGGGTGCGCGGAGGATGTCCCGCCGCGGCACCACGAGACCCCACCCGCCCATGCCGCCATCTTACTTTCGTTCAAGACCCGAAACGTGGCTCCGCCTAGCGTTCCGGCCATGGAGAAAATCGGGAGATTCAGAAATCCGGCGGCCGAGAAGCGTTACTTCGCCGCCTACGACCGCGCCATGGCCGAGTGCCCGGAGCCGGGCGCTGTTTTCGACGTCGAGACGCGCCACGGCACGACGCGGGTCTACCGCTACGGCGACAGCGGCCCGCCGATCGCCCTGCTGCCGGGCCTCATGGCGACTTCCGCCTGTTTCGCCGCTTTGATTCCCGCCTTGGCCGAGCGGCACGCGGTCTACGCGATCGACACTCTCGGCGAGGCGGGCCGAAGCGTGCAAACGGCGCCGTTCAAGGACATCCGTGAGCGCGCGAGCGCCCTCGACGACGTCTTCGAAAGCCTGGAGCTGACCGCCGTGCACCTCGTAGGCGGGTCGACCGGTGGGTGGCACGCGGTCAACCAGGCGATCCACTTCCCCGGCAGGCTCATCTCCATCGGCTTGCTGGACGCGACCACGGTTTCGGCGCCGTTCGTCCGGAAGGTGCTCTGGTACGGCCTGCTCGCGGCGGTGTTCGACAGCGACCGGCTGTGGCGTCGGTTCGTGACGTGGTCCGCCGGGGAGGACATCCTCGACCAGCCCGCCGTCCGGCTGGTGCTCGCCGGGATCCGGTCCTACCGTGCGCGGGTGCCGTTCCAGGTCTGCCCGAGCGAGGAGGCACTGCGGTCCATCGAAGTTCCCACGCTCGCCCTGTTCGGCGGACGCGGCGTCGTGCACGATTCGGCCGCTGCCGCCGCACGACTCGAAAGCCTGCTCCCCCATGCCGACGTCGAAATCCTGCCGGAAGCGGGTCACTACCTCTATCTCCGCCCGGAAGATCGCGACCTGATCATCGAGCGTGTCCTCAAGGCGGCCGTGGCGGTCATCCGGGGACAGGTCGAACGGGAGCGCCAGATACGACACGGCCGGGCGGACTTGTCTCCGAAAGCTCCCCCCGGCGGGTGAATTGATCTTCGTCGAATCCGAACCGTTACCCCATTCGGGTTAATGGCGCGTATCTTTCGGATCATGACGGCCGCACTCGTTTCACTGTCCACATCAGACAGTCGCGGCCCCGGCTACCTGCTGGTTCCGCCCGCCGGCGGTACGCTCCGGGCGTTCGATCCGCTCGCCGGCGCGGCCGATGCGGACGTCCGGGGCGCCGAGTACCCCGGGCACGGGGAACGGCTTGCGGAGTCGCCGGCGTCCTCTCTCGAAGAACTCGGCACGGTCTTGGCCGCCGCGACACCGAAGGCCTGGTTCTCCCGTTCCGTGACGATCGGATTCGGAATGGGGGCCTTCGTCGCCCTGGAGGCGGCTCAACGGCTTGGCGTCGCCCCTGGCGCGCTGATCGTCGTGGACGCGTGCGCCCCGCAGCGGCGCTCACCGGACAAGAACGCCAAGGCGGGAGCGTCGGCGCTGGGGCGGGTGTTCGGCCGCACCGGGCTCACCCCCGTCGCGGGCTACCGTGACTCGCCCGAAAGCTGGGAGTATGCCCTGGACCTGCTCCTCGGCGATCTCCAGTTGCTGAACGCCTACCGTGGGCCTGCCAGGACACGGCTCTCATGCCCGATCGCGGCGATCCGCGGCATCGACGATCCCGCCTCCGCTTCGGGAGACGACGCCACCGGCGGCTGGCGGGTGTGGACGTCCGGTCCGTTCGTGGGCCGCGCCGTCCCCGGCGGCTATCTGGGCGTTCTCGAGTCCGGCCGGGAGACCGAGTTCTGGGCCCGGATCCGCAGGCTGGAAGCGGCCTTCGTGAACGCCGAACCGGAAGTCGCTTAGGCACGTGACTTACACCCGTGACGTCGTCCGACGGTCGCCGCGCCCGGAGCCATCCCCCTAATTTCGTCCCGTACCAAGCGTTTCGCGGGAGGAATCAGGATGCTCAGCAGGAGAAGGTTCGCACAGGCCGTCGTCGCGGCGACAGCGGGAGCCACCGTGGCGGGCTGTTCGGCCCAGCCCGCGGCGGCACCTGTGGTGGCGCCCGCCACGACCGGCGGGAACACCTCGTTCGGCCCGCTCAAGCAGATCGACGCCGGTGAACTGAGCATCGGTTACGCCGAAGCCGGCCCCGCAGACGGTCCGGTGGTGGTCCTCCTGCACGGCTGGCCCTACGACATCCACAGCTACGTCGACGTCACCCCGCGCCTGGTCGCGGCGGGGTATCGGGTGATCGTGCCGTTCCTGCGCGGCTACGGGCCGACGCGGTTCCTGTCGAAGGACACGTTCCGCAACGGGCAGCAGTCCGCGATCGCCGCCGACATCGTCGCGTTGCTGGACGCCCTCAAGATCGAGAAGGCGGTCTTCGGCGGCTTCGACTGGGGCGCCCGCACGGCCGTGATCATCGCCGCGCTGTGGCCCGAGCGGTGCAAAGCGCTCGTGTCGGTGAGCGGCTACCTGGTGACCGACCGGGAGACGAACAAGCAGCCGCTCTCCCCCGCCGCCGAGCTCGGCTGGTGGTACCAATTCTATTTCGCCACCGAGCGCGGCATCCTCGGCTACACGAAGAACCGCCACGACTTCAACAAGCTGATCTGGAAGATCGCGTCGCCGAAGTGGACCTTCGACGACGCGACCTACGACCGCTCGGCGGCGTGCTTCGACAACCCGGACCACGTGGCCATCGTGATCCACAACTACCGGTGGCGGCTGAGCCTCGCCGACGGCGACCCGAAACTCGACGTGCTGGAACAGAAACTCGCTCAGGGACCGGCGGTTTCCGTGCCCACCATCACGATCGGCAGCGACTTCGACGGCCCGAACACCGACGGCAAGGCGTACCGGTCGAAGTTCTCCGGCAAGTACGAGCACCGCGTCCTGAACGGGATCGGCCACAACGTGCCGCAAGAAGCGCCGGAGGCGTTCGCCAAGGCCGTCCTCAACGTCGACCGGTTCTAGCGGGCCCCGGTGAGGTGTTCGAGGGCGAGCTGGGACAGGCGGATGAAGCCGTAACCGCGTTCCGCCGCCTTGTCCGGATCGAAGTCCTCGAACGCCGATCGGTCCGCGAGCAGATCCGCCGCCGTCTCGCCCTCGCCGAGGGTCGGCGTCGCCAGCTCCGGGACGAGGGCGGCGTCCAGCGCGGCCCGCACCTCGGGATCGGCGCGGAACGCGCGGGCACGTTCGGCGAGCAGCAGGTAACTGGCCATATTGGCTTCGGCGCTGGCCCAGACGCCATCCATGTTCTCCGTGCGCAGCGGCTTGTAGTCGAAGTGACGCGGCCCGTCGTAGCCACCGTGCTCAAGCAGATCGACCAGGAAGAACGACGACAGCACGTCGCCGTGGCCGAACACGAGGTCCTGGTCGAACCGCGGGCCGCGCTGGCCGTTGAGGTCGATGTGGAACAGCTTGCCCTGCCACAGGGCCTGTCCGATGCCGTGGACGATGTTGAGCCCGGCCATCTGCTCGTGACCGACCTCGGGGTTCACCCCGACGATCTCGTGGTTGTCCAGCGTGGAGATGAACGCGAGCGCGTGCCCGATGGTCGGCAGCAGGATGTCGCCACGAGGTTCGTTCGGCTTCGGCTCGAGCGCGAGCCGAAGGCCGTAACCCTGGTCGAGGACGTACTGGGCGAGGAAGTCGATGCCCTCGCGGTAGCGGTCCATCGCCGCGCGAACGTCCTTCGCGGCGTCGGTCTCGCTGCCTTCGCGGCCGCCCCAGAGCACGAACGTCGACGCGCCGAGTTCGGCGGCGAGGTCGAAATTCCGCAGCACCTTCCGCAGCGCGTAGCGGCGGACGTCGCGGTCGTTGCTGGTCAGGCCGCCGTCCTTGAAAACGGGGTGGCTGAACAGGTTCGTGGTCACCATCGGCACGACGAGACCGGTCTCGGCGAGCGCGCCTTGGAACCGCTTGAGATGCCGCGCGCGTTCCGCTTCGGCCGAACCGAACGGAACGAGGTCGTCGTCGTGGAAAGTGATCCCCCAGGCGCCGAGATCCGAGAGGCGGTGCACGGCTTCGACCGGGTCGAGCGGAGCCCGGCTCGCCGGGCCGAACATGTCGTTCGCCTGCCAGCCCACGGTCCACAGCCCGAAGCTGAACTTGTCCTCACGCGTCGGTGCCTGAGCCATCTCGCCTCCACCAATTAGTTTGATGCCTGAACTTATCGATGCGAATCCGGCGGGTCAAGGCTTTCGTTCAGGCATCGAACGAATAGAATCGCGCGATGATCGGCACGCGCCCGGCGGGACAGCACACCGTGCGGCAGCACAACGCCGCCCTCGTCCTCGGCGCGATCGCGGACGGCCCGGGCACCTCGCGGGCGGGTCTCGCCGCCACCACCGGACTCACGAAGGCCACCGTGTCGATCGTGGTCGACCGCTTGATCGCGGCGGATCTCGTGGCCGAAGGCGAGCCGGAACAGCGTGTCGGCCCCGGACGGCGCGGCACCGTCGTGTCGCTCTCCTCCACCGGCCCGCACGGACTCGGCATCGAGATCGGCGTCGACTACCTGGCGTCCTGCCTCGTCGATTTGACCGGCACCGTCCGGGCGCAGGAGGTCCGATACGCGGACAACCGGACCCCGCGCGTCTTCCAGCGCGTCTCGAAGTTCCTGCGCGAAGCACGGAAGCAGGCGGACGCGCTCGGAGTCCCCGTCGGCGGTGTCGGTATCGCGGTTCCGGGCCTGGTCGAATCCGGCCTTGTGCGGCTCGCCCCCAACCTGGGCTGGCGCGACGTCGACCTCGCCGACCGGCTCGGCGAGACGTTCACTGTCGCCAACGAAGCGAACTTCGCGGCACTCGCCGAACTCTGGCACGGCTCGGCGCTGCCGGATTTCGTCCACGTGTCCGGCGAGATCGGGATCGGTGCGGGAATCGTGCTGGACCGCGCCCTGTTCGAAGGCGTCCGCGGCGCGGGCGGCGAGATCGGCCACCTGCCGGTGGCGCCCGACGGCCCGCCGTGTTCGTGCGGCGCGAACGGCTGCCTGGAACGGATGGCGGGACAAGAGGAGATCCTGCGGCTCGCGGGCGCGGAGACCGTGGACGATCTGGTCTCCGCGCTGGAGTCCGGCGACGACGCGGCACTTTCCGCGGTGACCACCGCCGCGGGACACCTCGGCATCGGACTGTCCACTGTGGTCAATCTGATGGACGTTCCGGCGGTGGTGCTAGGCGGAACCTACGCGCGACTCGAGCCGTGGCTACGAGAGCCGCTCCTCGCCGAACTGGAACGCCGCGTACCCAGCGCGGCGTGGTCGCCGGTGCGCGTCGTCCGCTCGGCGCTCGGCACGGGAGCCGCCGTACGCGGCGCGGCCGGCTCGGTGATACGCGGCGTCCTCGCGGATCCCGAGCACTATCTCACGACTCACTGGCCATCCGATCAGGACACTCGGGGTCGCTGACCCCGGGCACCAACGGCTCGATCGCCTGCGCCCGGCGCTCGATGTCGGGCCGCTGGGCGCGCCGCGCGTAGTCGATGAGGGCTTCCCTGTCCTCCTGCGGAAGCCACCCCTGCTCGATCCCGGTCTCCAACCGCACGAGGTACTGCACCAGCTCCACCGACTCGGCGCCGAAGTCCCGCATACGGCGCGTCAGCAGTTCCGCCGCGGCGAGGTAGCCGTTGTTCCAGGCGTGGACCGCCAGCAAATGCGCCGTCGCGGCGAGGATGTCGCCGAGGTGGAACCCGCCCTCGGCGGCGAGATGCCCGGCGAGCCGGAAGCTGCGTCTGCCCTCGCCGACCGGCCCCTCCTCACGAATCGCTTCGAGCAGCGCCCCGATCTGCCGCGTCAGGTACTCCTGACCCGCGCCCTTCACCGTCACCGCATTCCTCCACCCGGTCGCCGCGATCGCAGGAAGGTGTCAATGGGAAGTACGTCAGATACATCGAATGCCGAACCGTTATCACCCGAATGGGGTGTTCGGCAGTGCGTTTCGGTCAACACGGCGCCACGGCTCCCGTCTCGCCCGCCGGACACCAACCCGGATGCTCGCGGAGCCACTTCGTCGCGCTGTTTCTCGACGTCGCGCTGTGTCATCCCTCGTCCGGCGTTGACGCAGCCGCCGGTCCGGCACTGGGGGTGTTCGTCCCCGGCTCGTAGCACTGATCCTCGTCCTTGCCGCAGGCCGCCCTGCGCTGGTCTGCCTTCGTCTTGGTGGACACCTTGCCCGTGGCCGGTTCGGACGCGTGCCCGTGACGGCAAGACGTGCCGCGGATTCGACCTCGCGCCGGCGGCCGTCGCGAAGACGAACACGGCGACCGACAACAGGAGCAGGACACGCGCCACGATCCCTCCGCCTCCGCCATCGAACCCGCCTATATTCGGCGGAAGGGCGGAGAGCGTTACAGCACCCCGGGTCAGCCGGTGGTGGCGGTGTTGATCGCCCGTGCGTAGTCGGCGGCCGTACCTTGCGCCGAACACTTCTTGATGTCGTCGTACAGCCACATGAAGCCGCCGGGGATCCCCGCGGACGACTTCCAGGCCCGCATCTTGCTCTCCACCTGCGCGGGCGAGTCCCCAGCGGTGCAGCCGGAACCGTTCTTGCTCCACAGTCCCGGATCCACCGGCATGCCGAGCGACCGCGACCACGTCGCCGGGTCGTTGCCGCTGCCGCCCGCGTACGCCTGCAGGTACACGCGGTCGACAAGGCCGCCGAGCCCGTTCTTCACGCCCTGCCAGTACGAGACCGCCGTGTACGGCGCAAGCGTGAAGTTCCGGTAGCCCATGGCGTTCGCCATTCGCGCGAAAGCGACGGTCGAGTCGACGTCGTAGTGCGCTTCGTCATCGTTGTTGATCGCGTCCGCGCCGGTGGCGTTCTTCAGCGCGAGGAAGTTGCGGTACAGCACGGTCCCGCTGCCGGTGCCGTCGCGTGTGATCAGGTTGTCGATCGCTTCCCAGTCCGGCGTGCCCCAGGCGCCGACCGAGACCTCGATGCGGTCGACGGACGTCGGCGCCTGCTTGAGCGTCCGCAGGCGCGCGGGCCACCCTGCGTCGCCGACGTACTGGCCACCCCTGACCACGAGGTGGTCGTTGTAGTACAGGTCCCCGTTGTCGTGGACGTGGATGCTCCACAGGATGACCGCGGTGAAGCCCGACGAGCGCAGGACGTCCATGACACCCTGCCCGTCCTGATAGAACGGTCCCCCGCCGTAGATCGCGGACCGGCCGGCCGCGGCGGGTGCCGCCTGGGCTTCGGCGGTGCCCGGTTGAATCGTTTGGACGATCGCGACACTCGCCGCGGCGACCATCAGGGCCACCGTCGCACGCACCCAGGTCCACCTGCTCACCACGGACTCGTGAGTGGTGAGGACGGTTCTAACCGTCCTCACCACTCACGAGGGGCGGCGCCCGGCTGCTCCTCGAAGATCAGCCAGGTCCGCGTCGACCGCACGCCGTCCAGTGCCTGCAGCCGTTCCAGGACGACATCCCGTAGCGACGCGTTGTCCGGCGTCCGCACCAGCAGCAGGATGTCGAAGTCGCCGCCGACGAGCGAAACGTGCTCGACGAACGGGATCTCCCGCAACTCGGCCGACATCGTGCGCCACGACGTCTGCTCGACGGTGATCAGGATGTACGCGCTCGTCCCGAGCCCGGCACGCCGAGGGTCGATCCGGGCGCCGAAGCCGGTGATGACGCCTTCGGACATCAGGCGGTCCAGTCTCGCGTAGGCGTTGGTGCGCGAGATGTGCAGTCGTTCCGCCAGTGCGCGGACGGCGAGCCTGCCGTCGACGGTCAGCTCGGCGAGGATCGCGCGGTCGATGTCGTCGAGGGCAAGGACCGTTCGTCCCGGATCCCGGCCGTGAGCCACACCGCTACTGGACGGTTGGCCTCTCTGAACCGATCCTGCGGACAGTTTGTCGCTCATTTCGCTTGCCTCTTGAACACTGGGACTTCGGAAACCACCATCTCAGCATCATATGTCTGTGAAAGGTGGTGCTGCGTCATGCCGCGGGAGACCCCTGCCGCCGCGTTGCTGCCGTCCGGAGTGCCGGTGCGGTTCCTCGCCGAAGACGGCACACGCGTCGACGAGCACGCCGGCTATTCGGAGCCGCCGTCCGAACGGCTCGTCGAGGCCTACCGGCTGATGGTGCTCGGCCGCCGGTTCGACGCGCAGGCGACCGCGCTGACCAAACAGGGCCGTCTCGCGGTGTATCCGTCGAGTGCCGGCCAGGAGGCCTGCCAGGTCGCGAGCGCGCTGGCCCTCACCAACGCCGACTGGCTCTTCCCCACCTATCGCGACTCGGTCGCGCTGGTCGCCCGTGGGCTCGAACCGGGTCAGATCCTGACGCTGCTCCGCGGCGACGCGCATTGCGGCTACGACCCCGTCAAAACCCGTGTCGCTCCCCAGTGCACCCCGCTGGCGACCCAGACCCTCCACGCGGCGGGGCTCGCCCACGCGATGCGACGCCGCGGCGAGGACGCCGTCGCGTTCGCGCTCATCGGGGACGGCGCCACCAGCGAAGGCGACTTCCACGAGGCGCTCAACTTCGCGGCCGTGTTCCAGGCACCGGTGGTGTTCTTCGTGCAGAACAACGGGTTCGCGATCTCGGTGCCGTTCGAGAAGCAGAGCGCCGCCCCCGCGCTGGCCTACAAGGGTGTCGGCTACGGCATCCGCTCCGAACAGGTCGACGGCAACGACGCCGTCGCCGTCCTTTCGGTGCTGGACGACGCCGTCGCGCACGCGCGCTCCGGTCGCGGGCCCGTCCTGGTCGAGGCGCACACCTACCGGATCGACGCACACACCAACGCCGACGACGCCACCCGGTACCGCGACCAGGCCGAGGTCGAGAAGTGGCGCGCGGCCGATCCGATTCGCCGTCTCGAGACCTACTTGACCAACGAGAACCTGTTGTACGACAACGATATCGAGCGATTCCGCGTTGAGGCGGAGACGTTCGCCGCCGGGGTGCGCGACACCCTGAACGCCGACGTGGAGCCGGACCCGTTGTCCCTGTTCGAGCACGTGTACGCCGTTCCGACCCGTCAGCTGGCCGCTCAGCGGGCGCTGGTCGCGGCCGAGCTGGAAGCCGTGGAGGGCTGATGACTGAGATCTCGATGGCCCAGGCACTCAACATCGCTTTGCGCGACGCCGTGAAGGACGACGATCGCGTGCTGATCTTCGGTGAGGACGTCGGCCCGCTCGGTGGCGTGTTCCGGGTGACCGACGGCATCACCGCCGACTTCGGCGAGGAACGCTGTTTCGACACACCGCTGGCCGAATCCGGCATCGTCGGCTTCGCGGTCGGGATGGCGATGGGCGGGTTCCGTCCGGTGGTCGAGATGCAGTTCGACGCCTTCGCCTACCCCGCCTTCGAGCAGATCACCTCGCACGTGGCGAAACTGCGGAACCGCACCCGCGGCGCCTTGTCATTGCCGATGGTCATCCGGATCCCCTACGCGGGCGGGATCGGCGGCGTCGAGCACCACTGCGATTCGAGCGAGGCCTACTACACCCACACGCCCGGCCTGCGTGTCGTCACGCCCGGCACTCCCCAGGACGCCTACGACCTCCTGCGCGACGCGATCGACTCACCGGATCCGGTGATCTTCCTCGAACCCAAATGCCGCTACTGGTCGAAGGAACCCGTGTCCTTCACCCGGGACGGCGCGGCCATGGACCGCGCGATCGTGCGCCGTGAGGGCAAAGACGTCACGCTGATCGCGTACGGCCCGATGGTCGCCACCGCGCTGGAGACCGCGGAGGCCGCGACCGCCGAAGGCTGGGACGTCGAGGTGGTCGATCTGAGGTCGCTGAGCCCGTTCGACGACGAGACCGTCACCGCTTCGGTGCGCCGCACCGGGCGCGCGGTCGTCGTCCACGAGGCCGCCGGGTTCGGCGGCTACGGTGCCGAGGTGGTCGCCCGGGTCACCGAGCAGTGCTTCCACCAGCTCCACGCGCCCGTTCTGCGGGTCACGGGGCTCGACATCCCCTATCCGCCACCGAAACTGGAGCGCCATCAGCTTCCGGACGTCGACCGGATCCTGGACACCGTCGCCCGGCTGCAGTGGAACGACGAACCGGTGGTGGCCGGTGCCTGATTTCCTGCTCCCGGACCTCGGCGAGGGACTGACCGAAGGCACCATCGTCACCTGGCTCGTCGCGGAAGGCGACACCGTCGGCGTCGACCAGCCCGTCGTCGAGATCGAGACCGCGAAGGCAGCGGTCGAGGTGCCGGTGCCGTTCGCCGGCGTCGTCACCCGCCTCCATGGCGAACCCGGTCAGTCGCTGCCGGTCGGCGCTCCCCTGCTCACCATCGGCCCCGGGTTCGCCGAACCCGGCGTGACGACCGCGAGCGAAGGCAGCGGCAACGTCCTCATCGGCTACGGCACGACCACCACGGCCAGGCGCCGCCGGACGCGCACCGTCGTCGCCACTCCCGGGAAGCCGCCGAAAGCGCCGGGCGTGATCTCGCCGTTCGTCCGCAAGATGGCCGTCGACAACAAGATCGACCTGACGAAGCTGATCGGCAGCGGTCCGGGCGGCATCATCCGGCGCGCCGACGTCGAAGCGGCGCTCACCGTCCCCGAGCAAAAGGACGGCGAAACGCGGATACCGCTGACCGGGGTCCGCAAGGCGGTCGCGGACAAGCTGACGACCTCGCGGCGTCAGATCCCCGAGGCGACGGTCTGGGTCGACGTCGACGCGACCGAACTCGTCGCCGCGCGGAAGTCCCTCAACGCCTCGTCGCCGGATCGCCCGGTGAGTCTTCTCGGCCTCGTCGCCCGGTTCGCCGTCGCGGGTCTGCGGAAGTACCCCGAGCTGAACTCGCGCGTCGAAGGCGACGAGATCGTCCAGCTGCGGGACATCAACCTCGGTTTCGCCGCGCAAACCGACCGGGGTCTCGTCGTACCGGTGGTCCGTGACGCGGGTTCGCTGTCCACAAGGGAGCTTTCGGCGGCGATCGGAGACCGGACCGCGCAGGCCAGGGAAGGAAAGCTCGGCCCGGCCGGCCTCACCGGCGGGACCTTCACGGTGAACAACTACGGAGTGTTCGGGGTGGACGGTTCCGCCGCGATCATCAATCACCCGGAAGCGGCGATTCTCGGCATCGGCCGGATCATCGACCGTGCCTGGGTGGTCGACGGCGCGCTGGTGGCGAGGAAGATCTGCGAGCTGACGCTGGCGTTCGACCACCGGGTGTGCGACGGCGGGACCGCCGGCGGCTTCCTGCGGTTCGTCGCCGACTGCGTCGAGTCGCCGGTCACCGCGCTCGGGGATCTCTGAGCGGGTCGTACAACTCGCGGTTGTGACCCGCCAACGACCCGTTGTTCGACTTCGGCGCCCCGGCTTGCTTTGATCTCGCGGGTGGGTGGGAGATCGCTGGGGCGACGGTTCGGCTGGTTGTGGGCGGCATACGCGGCGAGCGCGTTCGGAACCAGGTTCGCGTTCGACGCGTTCAGCCTGATCGCCATCGTCGTGCTCGGCGCGGGCACCACCGAGGTCTCGCTGCTGGCCGCCGCCGGTCTCGTCGTGGGCGCCGTGGTCGCGCTGCCGCTCGGGCCCTGGGTCGAATTCCGCCGCAAACGACCGGTGATGATCGCGATGGACCTGGTCCGGTGCGTAGCGCTGCTGACCGTCCCGGTGGCGTACGCGCTCGGGCTGCTCGGTTTCGGTCAGCTTCTCGCCGTGTCCGTCGTCGTCGCCGCGGCCGACATCACGTTCCTGGCCGCCAGTGGGGCGTTCCTGAAAACCCTGCTGCCGCCCGAGGATCTGCTGGTCGCGAACGCCCGGTTCGAATCGACGACCTGGACGGCGACCGTGCTCGGCCCCCCGCTCGGCGGTTTCGCCGTCGGCCTGTTCGGGCCGGTGATCACGATCGCCGCCGACGCGGTCAGCTATCTGCTCTCGGCGATCGGCATCCGTGCGGCCGGCGGTTCGGAACCGCCACCCGCGAGGCCGGAAGGCTTTCGGTTGACCGGCCGCGACCTGCGCGAGGGGTGGCGGTTCATCCTCACCCATCCGTTGCTGCGGCCCCTGTTCGTCAACACGCTCGTGGTCAACGGCCTGATCATGGCGACCGCGCCGCTGGTCGCCGTCCTGATGCTCGGGCAACTCGGCTTCGCGCCGTGGGAGTACGCGGTCGCCTTCGCCGTGCCCTGTCTCGGCGGGTTGATCGGGGCGAGAATCTCCCGGACCGTGGTCGCCCGGTACGGCCGGGACAAGGTCCTCTTCGTCGCAGGTCGGCTGCGGATCTGCTGGCCCGTCGGGCTGGTCTTCATCCAGCCAGGTGTGCCCGGGTTGATCCTGGTCATCGTCGTCGAGCTCTGCCTGATCACCTGCATCGGCGTGTTCAACCCCGTGCTCGCCACCAGCAGGCTCGAACAGGTGCCCCTCGACCGCGCGGCGCGCACGCTGTCGGCCTGGTCGATCGCCGGCAAGCTCACCACCGCCGCACTGACCGCGTTGTGGGGCCTGCTCGCCGCGTTCACCGGCCCGCGTGTCGCGGTCGGCATCGCCGGGACGCTCATGCTCGCGACGCCGCTCCTGCTCCCCCGAAACCGTCGGACCCCTGTGCCAGTATCCGCGCATGTCGATCAAGAGAGTGGTCACCGACCTCGAAACCCAGACGCTGGAGCAGGCGAAAGCCTTCTACGTACAGGTTCTCGGCTTCGAGGTGGTGATGGATCACGGCTGGATCGTGACCCTGGCCGATCCGCGGCGGCCGGAGGTCCAGCTGAGCCTCATGACCCATGACGAGACGGCGCCCGTCGTGCCGGTCGCCTCGATCGAGGTCGACGACGTCGACGCGCGGTACACGGCGGCCAAGGCGGCCGGTGCCGAGATCGTGCACGAACTGACCGACGAGCCGTGGGGCGTCCGGCGGTTCTTCGTCCGCGATCCCAGCGGGCACGTGGTCAACGTGCTCTCCCATCGCTGACGCCCGACGGGGTTTCATCAGAATTTCATGACGCGTCCCTAGCGTTCGAACACGCACCGTAGTCGAACGAAAGGACGATGCATGTGAAGAAACTCAGGGGGGTTCTGGCGGCGGCCGCGCTGGCCGCCGGACTGATCGGCGCCGTCGTGCCGTCGGCCCAGGCCGCGACGGCCGACGAGGCGCGTTATTACCTCCTCATCGGCGGCACCTGCGACGGGGCCGCCACGGTCTACAACGACGCCTGGTTGCGGGGCGGCGTCAAGAAGGTGGTCCACTACCCGGCGGGCGCCCTCGGCGCCCCCGACTGCGACCAGACGCCGATGGACCAGAGCGTCGCGCGCGGGCACGAAGAAGCCCGTCGTGTCGTCCAGAGCTCCTTCGACGAGAACCCCGGGGCGGAATTCACCGTCGTCGGCTACTCGCAGGGCGCACTGGTCGCGAACCTGGTGCTGAACGACATCGCCGACGGGAAACTGGCCGTGGACAAGTCGCGGTTCAGGGCGAAGATCTTCGCCGACCCGATGCAGCCCGTCGGCAGGCCAGGACGCGGGATCAGCGCGGTTCTCCCGGCGGGGACCGGGGCGCCGTCGCCGTTCGGCGGCTACGTGTCGTTCGGGCCCGGCCGCACCGACTTCGGTGGTATCCCGTTCATCCGCTACTGCATCGAAACCGACGGTGTCTGCCACTTCGACACCATCGAAGCGCCTGGCGGGTATTTCGCCCAGCACCTTTGCTACCAGTGGGCCCGTCCCACCGATCACCGTTCGATCATGGAGGACACGATCGCGGACGGCGTGTTCACCAACGGATCGCACGCATTGCCGCGGCAGAACTGCCGTCCGCCGTGGCCTTCGGCGTGACCGGCTGAAGACGGCTGCCGCCCGGCGCCCGATCGCCGGGTGGCAGCGGTTCGGGCGATGGCCCGCCCACAGTGTCGTGGGCGGGCCATCGTCGGTTCACCGGGCCGGCTGCCCCTCCGGTGCCGGGGCGTGGCCGGTCGGCCGGGCGGTGAACGTGCCCCGGCCCTGGGTCCGGCTGCGCAGCCGCGTCGCGTAGCCGAACAGTTCGGCCAGCGGCACGGTCGCGGTGATCACGGTCGTTCCCGCGCGCACCGCCGACCCCAGGACCCGGCCGCGCCGGGCGGTGAGGTCGCCGAGCACCACGCCGACGGCGCTTTCGGGCACCGTGACGGTCACTTCGGCGATCGGCTCCAGCAGCGTCATCGCACCGGCGGCCAAAGCCGCCCGGAGCGCGAACCGCCCGGCCGCCCGGAAGGCCAGTTCCGAAGAGTCCCTCGAATGGGTCGCCCCGTCCGTCAGCGTGACCCGGACGCCGGTCACCGGATGCCCGCCGAGCGGGCCTTCCGCCAGCGCGTCACGACAACCCGCTTCGACAGCGCGGACGTATTCCTTCGGCACTCGGCCACCGACCACAGTGGACTCGAACTCGAATTCCCCTTCCTCCAGTGGTTCCGTGTCGATGACGACGTGGGCGAACTGCCCTGCGCCGCCGTCCTGTTTGACGTGCCGGTGGACGAAACCGGACACGCCACGGGCGACCGTCTCGCGGTAGGCGACCCGGGGCCGTCCGACCCCGACGTCCAGCCCGTGGTCACGCCGGATCTTCTCCACCGCCACCTCCAGGTGCAGTTCACCCATCCCCGACAGCAGGGTCTGACCGGTCTCCCGATCGGTCCGGATGACCAGCGACGGGTCCTCCTCGACCAGCCGTGCCAGCGCCGACATCAAGCGTTCCGTGTCGGTTCCCGTCCGCGGCTCGAGGGCGACCGACACGACCGGATCGGCCACGACGGGCGGCTCGAGCAGAAGCGGCTCCGACGGCGTGCACAGCGTCGCGCCGGGACGGACCGTCTTCAGCCCGACCACCGCGACGATGTCACCCGCGACGGCGCTGTCCACCCTGGTGTGCCGGTCCGCCTGGACCCGCAGGATGCGGCCGGCACGCTCGATACGGCCACTGCCCACGTCCATCACCGCCTCCGAAGTCCGGATCGTGCCCGAATACACCCGCAGGAACGTCAACCGCCCGGTGGCGGTCGAGGTCACTTTGAACACCAGTGCCGCGAACGGCGCCGAAGGATCGGCGGGACGTTCTTGGGCCGTGCCTTCGTACTCGCCCCGCACCGGCGGAACATCCGACGGCGCGGGCAAATACGCCACCGCGGCTTCCAGCAACGGCTCCACACCACGGTTGCGGTAGGCCGAGCCGCACAGCACCACGACGCCGTCGCCGGTCCGGGTCAGCTCGCGCAGCGCCGAGACCAGCGTCTCCGTCGAAACCGCCGACGACTCGCAGAACTCCTCCAGCGCCGCCGGATGGGCTTCCGCCACCGCCTCGTCGAGCAGCCGTCGACGCCGGTTCGCTTCGTCCACAAGCGACTCCGGCACAGGCCCTTCCTCGGCCGTCTCGGCACCATCGGCCCAGACGAGTGACCGCATCCGCAGCAGGTCGACGACGCCCACGAAGCCGTCTTCCATCCCGATCGGCAGCTGGACCACCAGTGGACGCGGATGCAGCCGCTCCCGGATCGACACCACGGCCGCGTCGAGGTCGGCACCCGCGCGATCGAGTTTGTTGACGAACGCGATCCGCGGCACGCCGTGCCGGTCGGCCTGGCGCCACACCGATTCGCTCTGCGGCTCGACCCCGGCGACGCCGTCGAACACCGCGATCGCGCCGTCGAGGACCCGGAGCGACCGTTCGACCTCGTCGGAGAAGTCGACGTGGCCGGGGGTGTCGATCAGGTTGACGAGATGACCGTCCCACGAACAGCTGACGGCGGCGGCGAAGATGGTGATGCCACGGTCACGCTCCTGGGAATCGAAGTCGGTCACGGTCGTGCCGTCGTGGACCTCACCGCGTTTGTAGGTGGTGCCGGTGACGTACAGGATCCGTTCGGTGAGGGTGGTCTTGCCGGCGTCGACATGGGCGAGGATGCCCAGATTGCGGACAGCGGACAGGGGAACGCGGTGCGGGTCGGTGCGCATGGCACGGGCCTTTCGAGGGGAACTCCGGGAACTCCGACGGCGCGATTCGGCGAACGCGGGCAGGCGCCTTCTTCCCATTGCGGACAAAGGGAAGAAGGCGCGAGGAGCTCAGACGTTCGTCAAACGGACCGGTGCGAGCCGCGCGGCAGGCACCGGGTGCGCGGAGACACCAGGATCACCTCGTAGCGAGCCGAGGGGACGACGACGGCGTTGTGATGACGCACGGTCCTGTCCTTCCTCGCCGGGGTGACTTCGTGGCGAGTTTAGCCACTCCTCGGTGGATCGGGAACCGGTTTTCCGCGAGCGGGTTCACTTGCAGAACGCGGTGTCCACAGTGGCCAATACGGCCTTGTTCCCCTGCTTGAAGTCACCGAAGACTCCTGGCATCGCTGTCACCGCGAGCCCGACTGTGCGACCGTCTTCCGTGGCCCCGCCACGGGTCTCGAATCCGGGGATGTCCCCTCCGTGGCCCCAGTACACCCCGCCGCAGCTGAGTGGGTTGCTCATCAGGCCCAGCCCGTACTTCGCACCCGGGAACACCGGCGCGTCGACCGTCTTCCGCATTTCGGCGAGCTGCGCGGCGGGCAGCAGCCCACCGTCGAGCAGCACTCGGAAGAACCTGCCGAGGTCACTGGGCGTCGAGATCAGTTGCCCGGCCGCGCCGCCCCAGGACGGATCCATCTCGGTCGCGTCGACCACCCTGCCGGTGGCGGAGTCGCCGATCGCGTAACCCTGCGGGTGCCGTCCGCGGATGGTCTGGTCTCCGACCTGCGGCCAATACGTGTGCTTCAGTCCCGCCTTCTTGATCACCCGCTCGGTGATCTGTTCCTGCACCGGGCGCCCCGTCACCTTCTCTATCACCATTCCCGCCAGCAAGTAGCCCGTGTTGCTGTACGCCCAGCCCGCGCCGGGCGCGAACTTCGCCGGATGGCTGAACGCCAAGGCGAGCAGTTCGTGATTCGGGATGTACCGGTGCTGTACCCGTTCGAAATCCGGCAACCCGAGGTAATCGGCGTAGTCGGCCAACCCGCTGGTGTGCTGAAGCAGATGCCGGACGGTGATCTTGGTGGCGTCGATCCCCTCCCCTCGCACGATCCCTGGCAGGTACTTCTCGATCGGCGCGTCCAGCTCGACCTTGCCCTCGGCCACGAGCTGAAGGACGGCGACCGCGGTGAACGCCTTGGTGTTGCTGCCCGCGCGGACCGTGCCGTCCTTCGGGACCGGGACCTGCCGATCGATCCGCGACGATCCCGCGACCAGCGACGTCGTCCGCCTGCCGTCGCTCACGTAGGCCAGGGCGGCCGGGAACTTCTCCTGACGCACCAACGCGTCAAGCCCCTTCCGCAGCTCCGCCCCGTTGGCCGGGACCGCGTCCGCCGCCGTGGTCCACGAGGCTCCCAGCAGGCCGGCCACCGTCAGGACCACGACGCCCTTGCGCACCGTCATTCACACTCCTTGCTCGTTCGGATCGACACCTACGAGCCTGCCCGAACAGGGCGCGAAGATCAGGAGTGTGGACTGCAGAATCTCGGGTAGCGCTGGCGCTACCCGAGACGCTCGATAAATTTTCCGACCAGAATTCGTCCCACCATTGTCCGCACGGGATGCGGCTGGTTAAGGTCAGTCCGGAAAGTGGACTAGACCACCCGAGGCCGGGAGGCGACGATGCCCCTCGACGAACAGCAGACCTGGGCGCTGCTGCGAGAGCTGGACGAACCCGGCCACTGGGAGGTACCGCACGATTTCGACGGACCGGCCGCACGGGCGCGATTCGAGCAGCTGATCGAACGGCTCGAGCGACGATTCGGCTGCTCCTGCGAAGTCGACCGCCACGTCCAGGACGCCAGCCACCTCGGCAGGATCGTGATCCCGGCGAGCGCGACCGCCGCACGGGACCAGGTGACCGTCACGGTCAGCAATTTCGGCGGCCTCGTCGCGGTGACACTGGGGAATCCCGGCAGCTACGACGAGGACGAGGAACGGGAGTTCTTCCCGGCGCCGGCCCGAAGACGGGTCGAAGACGAGCTGGAAGCACTCGGCTACCTGCCCGTCTCCGAACACCCATTGTGGACCAAGTACACCGGGATCAGCGGTTTCGACGCCCTGTACCCGCCGGACCGGCCGCCGTCGTGGTGGGACCGGTTCTTCGACTACCTCTAGGTGTAGCTCGACGCGAGCGCGCCGGCGAGTTCCGCCGCGTTCGGCACACTGACGAGCACCTCGTCGAACGGGAGCCTGGCGACCCCGCGATCGATCTCAACCCGCAGTGCCGGCACACCCCTGCGGACCGACACCAGCTGACGGACGCCCGTTCCCAGCCCCCAGTAACCCACCTTCAGCACACCGCTGACCAGAATCCCAGCCCGTCCCCCGCGCGCCCGCCCCACCGGCGCGTCGACGAGCTCGACGGCCTTGATCGCCGCCGCCGGCACGACCACTTCGTCACGCCACACGGCCAGCCGCTCCCAGGCCGAGAACCTCACTCGCACCCCGCCATCGGCGATGTCCATCGTCGCCATCATGACCACCTCCCACTGATAGCCAGCTGATGTAGCTGTTATAGCAAGTGTATAGCAGATATCCTTGACTGGTGTTGCTGACTCTCGACCTCGACAGCGAGGTTCCGATCTACCAGCAGATCCGCGACCGGATCGTCGAAGCCGTCGCCGACGGTGCGCTGGCCGAGGGCAGCGCCCTGCCCTCCACCCGGCAGCTCGGTGCCGACCTCGGGATCAACTTCCATACCGTCAACAAGGCCTATGACCTGCTGCGGGCCCAGGGGTTCATCCGGATCAACCGCAAGACCGGCGCGGTCGTCCGGCGGGACGCGACCTCCGGACCGGCGGAGGACGGCTATGCGGACGAATGGCAAGAGCGCCTGCGCACTCTGCTCGCCGAAGCCGTCGCTCTCGGCCTGGGGCCGCGCGAAGTGGCGAGCCGGTGCGAAACGGTGTTGGACTCCTTCGCGGCGAGCGCGCGGCGATGATCGGCCCGGTCTGGCTGCACCTGGCCTTGATCGCGTTCACCGCGGCCGCCTTCGGCTCGGCGCCCGCACTTGCCCGGCCGACGCTTCCCTTCGGCGTCCGGGTCCCGGCCCGGCGCTCAAGAGAAGCCGTCATCCTTCTCGCGCGCCGTCGCTACAACCGGGGCATCGGGGCGGCCGCGATCGCGGCCTGCGCCGTCGTCCTCCTCGGCTGGCTCGCGTTCGAGGCCGTCCTCGTCGGCCTGGTCGTCGTCTGCTCGCTGCTCGGCGGACTGGCACAGCGTTCGATCGTCGCCGCGAAACGCAAGGAGGGCTGGTACGCCGGGACGCGACAGGCTGTCGCCACCGACACTTCGCTGCGCTCGGACCCTGTTCGTCCACAGTGGATCCTTCTGGCGCCCGCGGTATTGCTCGCGGTCGCCACGGCGGTCGTCGGGTTGTTCGCGGGCGCGGCGAGCTTCTCGACGATCGTCGCGCAGGTCCTGGTCATCGGGCTGGTCGCGCTCATGACCGTCGCCATCTCGCGGGCCCGGCCCGAGATCGACGCCGCACAGCCGTCGGCGTCGGCTTCGCGGTATCGGGAGTACCTGCACGGCGTGCTCGGTCTGCTGCTGATCTCCGCGGGCTGCGTCAACGCGACACTGCTCGTCGTTTCGCTTCAACTGTGGGATGTCGCCGAAACGACCGTGCCGGTGACGATCGTGGCCTACCTGCCCATCGCCACCGCGTTCATCGCGTGGATCGGCTTCTCCGTCCGGGCGGGCGACGCCGGGCACCGGTTGCCGCCCACCGGCGACGAACCGGAGACCCGGCACGAACAACGCGACGACGATCGCCACTGGTACGCGGCCGGGATGATCTACGTGAACCGGGACGACCCTGCGCTGCTGGTGCACCGGCGGGTGGGCACCTACTGGACGCTCAACCTCGGGCACCCGGTCGCCTGGCTGGTCCTCGTCGCGGTCGCCGTGGCCGGGGTGCTCACCGGATTCGGTGTCGTGGCACTCCCCACGAAGGGTGGCTGAGACGAGTCTCGCGAGCACCAGGCAGAGGGCCGATCACCGGGTGTGATCGGCGGTGCCCTGGCCGCTCGTTACCCTGAGGCAATGACGTCGCAGAAAACCCCTCAAACGATGAAGCCCGCGACAGCGGCGAAGAAGCTGGGTGTGTACCTCGAGGCCACCCCGGCGGAGTTCCAGGAGGGTGTCGTCTCCCGCGACGAACTGAACGCGCTGCAGGCCGAGCCGCCCGAGTGGTTGCGGGAACTGCGCCGCAACGGGCCGCATCCGCGTCCGGTCATCGCGGCGAAGCTGGGCGTCTCCATCAGCGGCCTGGCGCGCGGCGGCATCACCGGCGCCCTCACCACCGAGGAGATCGACGCGGTCAAGAGCGAGAACCCCGACTGGCTGAAGCGGGAGCGCGAGACCCAGGCCGAGGTCCGCAAGGAGGAGGCGCGCCTGAAGGCCGCCCGCAGCGAGAGCTGACCAGAGGCAGGGCCCTTGCCGGACCTGAGAGTCCAGCGATCATGCGCGAAAGCTCCTTTCGGGGCTGTCGTGAAGGCCTTCTTCGCCGCCTTCACGGTGGGCAGAGAGTCCTTCGCCGCGCTGTTCTGGACTGGCCGGCGGGGCCGGCCGTGCACCGAGTGTCCACACGGGACACTTCTTGGCGGCAAAATATCCGATTGATGCCCATATGCGCAGTTCCCCACGGGGGTCGTGAGTGACAAGGGTCGTTAGAACGCTCTTTAGAACGCTCTTTATCACTCACGACCCCTGCGCGAAGCCACGCAAAGTGCACGAATCGGGCATTTGATCGCGGTCGGTGTCTCTTAGGGATAGTCGAGAATGCGCCAGGTCGCTGTGGCAAGCCCACTCACGAGCTCTCGCTAACCGCGACGACGGGGCTTGCCACGTTTCCCGCCCTGAGGAGCGCGACGATTCCCGGACTGCGGCTTCCGGCCGGCGGACTGGGGGCGCTTGCTCTTCGCCGGGGCCTTCTTCTCCGGCGCCTGCTTTTCCTGCGGCTGCTGCCTTCCGCGGGTGCTGTTGAGCGTCCGGCCGCGGACGATCCCGATGAACTGCTCCATCAGGTCGGTGGTCTCGTCGTCCGGCCAGGACAGCGCGACCCCGGACTCCGGAGTGCCCGAAATCGGGCGGTAGGTCAGGTCACGCCGGTGGTGCAGCCGCGCGAGCGACTGCGGGACGACCAGGAGCCCGACGCCGGCGGCGACCAGCTCGATGGCGTCCGCCGTGGTGGCGGGACGTTCCAGCGCGGGTTTCCCCGGCGGCGCGTCCCAGTCCAGCGTGTCGTCGAGCGGGTGCAGCACGACTTCGTCGGCGATGTCGTCGACCGAGACCTCGTCCGCGGCGGCGACCAGGTGGTCCTTCGGGACGACCACGACCGTCGTCTCGGTGTAGAGCGGGATCGCGTGGAGGCCCTCACGATCGATCGGGAGCCTGAGCAGGACGGCGTCCACCTCGCGCTCCCGGACCAGCGCGACGGCGTCGGCGGCCGTCGTCTGGACGAGCTCGAGCGGGACGTCGGGCGACCGCTCCTCCCAGATCCGGACCCACTTCGAGGGCGTCACGCCGGGGACGTACGCGAGCTTGAAGGAGACGGGGGTATCCGGGCCGGTCATGAGGGCAAGGTTACCGGGCGTGGTCACCGTCCTCGTGAGTGGTAAGGACGGTTAGAACCGTCCTTACCACTCACGAGACCTGCTAAGGAGCCCAGGCCGCGGAGACCGCCCAGGTGACGTCCTGGTCGTACGAGACCGGATTGTCGAACCGGTGGCCACCACCGCTGGTCGCGACGTAGACCTCCTCGGCGTAGTGCCGCATGTTCGTGCCCAGTTCGTTCACCGACGCCAACCGGACTCCGCCGGCACCGGGCTGGGCGCAGAACGTCGCGTCCTTCCGGAACAGGTCCGTGTTGTCGTTCCCGCCCAGCCGCACCCGGAAGTCCGCGTGCCGCAGGAACTGACCAGGATAGTTACGTGCCTCCAGCGAGTAGCAGGACGGATCCGCGAGACCGCGCCGTACGACGAACGTCGCGTCCGCCTTCAGCAACGCCGCGCTCGACGCGTTCACCACGTCCGTCCGTGCGAGGCCGTCACGATGCCGCAGGAAGCGGTCCGTGAAGCCGGGAGTGGTCACCTTGAACGATCGCGCCTGGTCCAGTGGCAGATCGGCGCCGCTGCGCCAAAGCGGGACCGACGCCGCCCACGTCGTGTCCGCCGCGAAGCTCGACGGCGTGTCCCACGGGTTCACCCCGCCGCTGCGCGCGAGGTAGACGGTCTCGGCGTAGTGCCGGATGTAGGCGCCACGCTGGTTGTACGACTCCAACGCCGTCCCACCGGCACCTTCCCTCGCGCAGAAGGTCGCGTCCCCGGCGAACAGCGCCGAACCGTCGTTCGCGTCCTTGCGGATCCGCGACGACGCGTGCCGCAGGAAGTGCCCGGGGTAGTTCCGCGACTCGAACGACAGGCACGACGCGTCGGCCAGCCCCTGCCGGACCCAGAACGTCGCGTCCTTCTTGGCGAGATCCGCGCTGCCTTCGCCGAGGACGTCGGTGCGGACGAAGTCGTCCTGATGCCTCAGATAGCGATCCGTGTACCCGGCCGTGGTGACCCGCAGTGACACCAGTTCGCCCCGGCCCACCTCGGTGCCCTTGGCGATGGCAAGCACCTTCTGGTTGATCTCCCGCACCCGTGCCTCGGTCATCTTCAGCACGCGGCGGTCGTAGGTGTAGAAGCCGTTGACCTCGTTCTCGACATCGTACGGCTCGGTGTAGACCGACGCGGAAAGCCCGCGGCCGTGCACGAACCGCCCGACCTGCTTGGTGATCTCCACGTACCGGTTCGTCAGCGACGTCTCGTCCGGGTACAGCGCGCCGTACGCGAAACCCTTGCCCGGTTCCCACTCGTGCCCGACGGCGCGTCTGCCGAGACCGCCGTACTCCCCCAGCACCGCGACCCGTCGCGCGTCGGGTTGTCTTGTGCCGGTGGAGACCTGGTACGCGTGATCGTCGATCACGTCACCATTGCCCGGGTCCGGATCGGACACACAGCAGTTGGATCCCGAGTTGTGGTTGATCAGCCTGGCGTCGTCGATCGAGCGGACCAGGTCGACGATGCGGCCGGCGTCGTATTCGCCCCAGCCTTCGTTGAACGGCACCCATTGCACGATCGACGTGATGCCCTTGTGCTGCTCGATCATCCGCCGCAGTTCGGACTCGTAGTTCGCGTGCCCGTTCGGGACCTCGTCGATGGAGTCGAGCGCGGGCATGTCCTGCCAGACCATCAGACCGAGCTTGTCGGCGTGGTAGAACCACCGCGCGGGTTCGACCTTGATGTGCTTGCGGACCATGTTGAAGCCCAGCGCCTTCTGGCGTTCGAGGTCGAACCGCAGTGCCTCGTCGGTCGGCGCGGTGTAGATACCGTCCGGCCAGTATCCCTGGTCCAGGGTGCCCAGCTGGAAGACGAACTTGCCGTTGAGCAGCGGTCGCATGACGCCGCCCACCATCGCCTTGCCCAGCGACCGCATGCCGAAGTACCCGGTGACGACGTCGCCTCCGGGCAGCCGGACGCGCAGGTCGTAGAGGAACGGATCGTCCGGTGACCACAGCCGCGCGTTCGGGACCGGGACTCGCAGATGAGAGCCGACGACACCGGTGGCGGTGCCGACCACTTGGCCGCCCGAAAGCACTTCGGCGGTCGCTTGCTGTCCGGCAGTGCCCTGGACGACGAGGTCGAGCGCGCCGCCCGGGACGTCGGGCGTGGTGTCGAGCCACGTGATGTGCTCGGCCCGCACTGGTTCGAGCCACACGGTCTGCCAGATCCCCGACGCCGCCGTGTAGAAGATGCCGCTGGGCGTCTTGCGCTGCTTCCCGACCGGGTACCGGCTGCCGTCGACCGGCGACGCGACGCCGACGACGATCTCGTTCTCCCCCGCCTTCAGCGCCGGGGTGATGTCGAACGAGAAGGCGTCGAAACCGCCGGTGTGGCTCCCGATCGACGTCCCGTTGACCCAGACGCGGGTCTCCCAGGTGACGGCGCCGAAGTTGAGCTTCACCCTGCGACCGTCCCAAGTGGACGGAACGGTGAACGTCCGGCGGTAGAACATGTTGTCCTCATGCCGTTCGATCCCCGAAAGCATCGACTCGATCGGGTAAGGCACCAGGACGTTCTCGCTCAGCGGCCTGCCGATCGGGGGCGAGTTCAGGTTCGGCGCACCGGTGAAACCCCAGGTGCCGTTGAGGTTGAGCCATTCCGAGCGCACCAGCTGCGGACGCGGATACTCGGGCAGCGCGTTCGACGGCGAGACCTGGTCCGTCCACGGGGTCGGGAGCGGAACGGGGGCGGCTTGGGCGACGGGGACGAGTGTCGTCGCGGCGGCCAGCAGACCGGCCACGACGCTCAGGGCGCGCGCGGTTCTTCGGTGCATGCGATCTCCCTATCTCCGGGCGGTCGTACGGGCCAATGACCGTTGCAGCACAACGACCACCAAGAGGAACGCACCGCTGACCACCGACTGGTAGTTGCTGTCGAGAGTTCCGATCTGGTTGATCACGTTCTGGATGACGGTGCGGATCCCGACCCCGATGACGGTGCCGAGGATGGTGCCCGCGCCACCGGTGAGCAGGGTGCCCCCGATGACGACGACGGAGATGGCGTCCAGTTCGAGGCCGACCCCGATCACCGTGACGCCGGATTGCAGATAGGCCGCGGTGAGCGCGCCCGCGAGTCCGGAAAGGACACCGCTCATCACATAGACGGTGACCTTGGTGCGCGCCACCGGCAGTCCCATCAGCTTCGCGGACTGCTCCGAGCCGCCGGTGGCGAACACCGACTGCCCGAACCGGGTCCGCCGCAGCAGCAGCCCGCCGATCAGGCACAGTGCCGCCGCGATGAACACCGGATAACCGAAGCCGAACAGCGTGCCGCGCCCGAGTTCGACGAATGCCTCGCCTTCCGGGATCTTGTACGTCGTCGCGCCTTCGGTGGTGATCGCGAGCAGCAGACCGCGGGCGAACAGCAGAGAAGCCAGCGTGACGATGAACGGTGCCATCCCGGTCTTCGCGACGAGCAGCCCGTTGATCAGGCCGATCAGCCCGCACACCGCCAGTGGCAACAGCAGCGCGACGAGGAATCCCCATTGGGACCCGTAGGCGGCGAGAACCCCGCCGAGGGCGTAGACCGACCCCACCGACAGGTCGATCCCGCCGGTGATGATCACGAACGTCATGCCGAGCGCGATGATCGCGAGGAACGAGCTCTGCAACGCGATGTCGCGCAGGTTGTCCAGGCTGCCGAAGCGCGGGAAGAGCAGCCACGCGACGGCGACCATGAGCACCAGCGCGATCGCCGCGCCCTGTTTCTGCAGCACTCCGGTCATCAGCTCGCGCCGCGTGGAGTCCTGGGCGGCCATCGTGGGCGCCGCGGTCATCGGCTGCTCCGTTCCCGTGCGACGTACACCGCGCCGACGATGATCGCGGCCTGGATCATCTGCGCGGTCGAATCCGGCAGGTTGTGCTTGATGAGCGTGGCGCGGACGAGTTGCATGAGCAGGACACCCATCACCGTGCCGAGGATGCGGACACGGCCGCCGGTCAGCGGAGTGCCGCCGACCACGACCGCGGTGATGGCGGACAGTTCCATCAGCAAGCCGGCGTCCGCGGGGTCGCCCGCGCCGAGCCTGGCGGTGGAAAGCACCCCGGCCAGTGCCGCGAGCAGCCCGCAGATCGCGTAGACGCCGATGAGGACGCGGTTGACCGGCAACCCGGCCAGCACGCTCGCCCGCCGGTTGCCGCCGATCGCGACCAGCCGCCTGCCGAACGCCGTCTTCCCGACCAGCGCCGACATGAGCACCGCCAGCACGGCCGCGATGAGGACGCTCACCGGGATCCCGAGCACCTCGCCGTTGCCCAGAGCCAGGAAATCCGGATCGTGCAGCTGGACGAGCTGGCCGTCGGCGAGCACCAGCGCGAGCCCGCGCCCGCCGACGAGCAGCGCGAGTGTCGCCACGATCGGCTGGATCCCGACTCTGGCCACGAGGACACCGTTCAGCGTTCCGGCGGCCAGCCCCGCCGCGAGCGCGACCGCCACCGCGGGGAGAGTTCCGGCGCCGAGGTAGAGCGGGACGAGCGCGGCCGACAGCGCCATCACCGCGCCGACCGACAGGTCGACGCCCTCGGTACCGATCACCAGCGCCATCCCGAGTGCGACCACCAGTACTGGCGCGGCCTGGATGAGCTGGGTGCGGAAATTGCCCACGGTCAGGAAGTTCGCCGTGAACGCGATGTTGAACAGCACGAGCGCGACGACGGCGACGTACACGCCGTACTCCTGCAGCCACCGCGCCACCCGGGTCCGGTCCACCGTCTTCCCCGCGTCCGTCATGGTGGTCCCCGGTTCCTCCGTTCTCCGCTGGGTGCTAGTCATCCGCGCCACCCGAGGCGATCGCGGCCAGCACGTGGTCCTGCGTGAGCTGCTCCCCCGCCAGTTCCCCGACCACCGCTCCGTCCTTGAGCACGACCAGCCTGTCCGCGCCGTCGAGGAGTTCGTCCATCTCCGACGAGATCAGCAGGACGGCGAGCCCGTCTTTCGCGAGTTCGTCGATCAGCGCCTGCACCTCCGCCTTCGCGCCGACGTCGATGCCCCGGGTCGGCTCGTCGAGCAGCAGCACCTTCGGCTCGGTGCACAGCCAGCGGGCCAGCAACACCTTCTGCTGATTACCGCCGGAAAGTTCGGCGACCTTCTGGTCGGGGCTGGACACCTTGATCCGCAGGCGTTTCACGAACGTGTCGACGATCCTGTCCTGGCGGGCCCGGCTGACCAGGCCGAAGCGGGACAGCTTCGGCAACGCGGCGAGCACGATGTTCTCCCGTACCGAAAGATGCGGGATGATGCCCTCGGTCTTGCGGTCCTCGGCGAGCATGCTGACGCCCGCACGCATCGCGGCGGCCACATTCCCTTGCGGAACTTGCCTTCCGCCGACGAGCACGGTGCCACCGGAGAGCGGCAGATCGCCGACGATCGCCCGCGCGGTCTCGGTCCGGCCGGAGCCGAGCAGTCCCGCGAGACCGACGATCTCACCGGGTTTGATCTCGACCGAGACGCCACCCAGACGGTTGCCGCTGGTGAGGTTCTCCGCACGCAGCACCGGCTCCCGGCCCGCCTGGTGATCACCCTCGAAGGCCGTCGCACCGTGCGAACGGATGTCGCCGACACTGCGGCCGAGCATCATCGACACCAGTTCCAGCCGCGGCAGATCGGCGAGTGGTCCGGTGTGGACCCGCTTGCCGTCCCGCAGCACCGTCACCCGTTCGCAAATCCGGTACAGCTCGTCCATCCGGTGGCTGACGTACACGATCGCGATCCCGCGTTCGTGCAGCCTGCCGATGACCTCGAACAACGTCTCGACCTCACGCGGCTCCAACGAGGACGTCGGCTCGTCCATGATCACCACGTCGGCGTCGACCGACACCGCGCGGGCGAGCGCGACCATCTGCTGCGCGCCGACACTGAGTGTCCCCAGTGGACGGCGGACGTCGGCGTCGATGCCGTAGTCCGCCAGCAAGGCCGCCGCGTCGGAGTTCATCCGCGCCCAGTCGACCAGCCCGAACCGGCCCCTCGGCTCGCGGCCGAGGTACACGTTGCTCGCCACGCTCATCAGCGGGATGAGGTTGACCTCCTGGTAGATCGTGGAGATCGCGCCCCGCGCGTGGATCGTGCCGGAATCCGGTTTGTGCACGCCGGTGAGCACCTTGATCAGCGTCGACTTGCCGGCGCCGTTCTCGCCCACCAGCGCGTGCACCTCGCCCGGCCGGAGCACGAACGACACGTCGTCGAGCGCGCGCACCCCGGCGAACGTCTTCGTCACGCCTTCGACCTCGAGAACCGGTTCCATCGTCAGTACGCGTTTCCGAGCTTCTGCGCGGCGTTCGCGGAGTCGTACTGGTCGTCGGAGATCACCACGGTCGGCGGGATCTCCTTGCCGGCGGCGAAGTCCTGCAGCGTGGAGAAGGCGAGCGGGCCGAAACGCGGGTTGGACTCGATCACCGCGTTGTAGCTGCCGTCGGCGATGAGCTGGACGGCGTTGCGGGTGCCGTCGATCGAGACGATCTTGACGTCCTTGCCCGGCGTCTTGCCCGCGGCCTTGAGCGCGGTGACCGCGCCGATGCCCATCTCGTCGTTCTCGGCGTAGACGGCGGTGATCTCGGGGTTGCTCTGGATGAGCTGCTCCATGACCGCCTGCCCCTTGGACCGGTCGAACTCACCGGTCTGCTCGGCGACGATCCGGATGCCCGTGGTCGCGGCGATCTCGTCCTTGAAACCCTTGGTGCGGTCGGTGGTCACGTTGTTGCCGGACGCGCCGAGCAGGATCGCGACCTTGCCGGTGCCGCCAGTGGCCTTCACCATCTCCTGCGCCGCGCGCTTGCCCTGCTCGACGAAGTTGGAGCCGATGAAGGTCAGGTAGTCGGAACACGGCTGCGAGGTCACCTTGCGGTCGATCGTGATGACCGGGACCTTCTTGGCCTTCGCCGCGTCGAGGGCGGGCTGCAGGCCGTCGGAGTTCAGCGGGGCGACGATGAGCAGCTGCGCGCCCCGGTCCAGCAACGACTTGATGTCGCTGACCTGCTTGTTGAGATCGCTCTGCGCGTTGGTGACCAGGAGTTTGTCGTCCGGGACACCGAGTTTCTTCGCTTCGTCCTTGATGGACTGCGTCTCGGCGATCCGGAACGGGTTCGCCTCCTTCTCCGACTGGGAGAAGCCGATGACCGCGTTCTTCACGTCCACCTGCGGGTAGCCGGTCTTCTCGCGGGCACATCCCGGCCCCGCGGCCTGGTTCGGCGCCGCCGAAGCGGCCGGCCCCGCCCCCGACGGGGCGGATTGCTGGGTCTCACGGCTGGTGCAGGCCGTCAGCGCGAGCGCGAGGCCGGTCACCAGGAGCAGGGTGCGGCGGATGGGCAGGGACATCGATCGCTCCTCGGGGAAGTCGAGCACACGGGTCTGCGGTGACCCATGTCACTCATAGGGACGATGCCAGATTTACATCGTTGGTACAACGTTGTAAATCCGCCGTTCGCGCGGCTAGGCTGTGCCGGATCTGTACCGGAGCACTGCGGAGGGGAGCGAGGGTGGCCACGCTCAAGGACGTCGCCAAGCTTGCGGGCGTCTCGGTCAAGACCGTGTCGAACGTGGTCAACGGCTACGACTTCGTCAAGCCGGAGAACCGCAAGCGCGTCGAGGAGGCACTGGCCTCGACCGGATACCGGCCCAACCTCGGCGCCCGCAACCTCCGCCGCGGCCGCACCGGGTTCCTCGGGCTGATGCTGCCCGAACTGAGCATCCCGTACTTCGGCGAACTGGCGGGTCTGGTGCTGCAGGCGGCGCAGGAGCACGAGTGGAACGTCCTGATCGAACAGACCCTCGGCACCAGGGAACGCGAGCGCAACGCGCTGTCCGCGCTGGGCCCGCACCTGATCGACGGCGCGATCATCAGCCCGGAAGCGTTGCACACCAATGACTTCGAAGACCTGGCACCGGGCGTACCCCTGGTGATGCTCGGCGAGCACGTCGTCGACGTCCCGATAGACCACGTCGGCATCGACAACGTCCAGGCGGCCCGGATCGCGGTGCGGCACCTGATCTCGCTCGGCCGCCGCCGGATCGCCGCGATCGGCGCGCATCCGCAGCGCCACACCGCCGCCCAACGGCTGGAGGGCTACCACTCCGCGCTCGACGAGGCGGGGCTAGCGCCCATTCCGGAACTGGTCCTGCCCGCTCTGCGCTACCACCGCGCCAACGGCGCCGAAGCGATGGCGCACCTCCTCGCGCTGCCGGAACCGCCCGACGCGGTGTTCTGCTTCAACGACCTTCTCGCCATCGGCGCCCTGCGCGCCGCGGCCGAGCGCGGTGTCCAGGTGCCGTCGGACATGGCGATCGTCGGTTTCGACAACAACGAGGAGAGCGCGTACAGCCTTCCGTCGCTGACGACGATCGCGCCGGACAAGGCGGCGATCGCGCGGGCGGCGGTCGATCTGCTGCGCCGGCGTATCGCGGGCGGGAGCGACCTGGAACCGGAGGACGTCCAGACGCCGTTCTCGCTGGAGATCCGGAACAGCACCACCGCTTGACGCCCGCCTTCAGGAGGCGAAACACGAGACTCGCGTGATCGAACACCGAACTCGCGTGATTGAAAGCCGATCACGCGTGCTTGGACGGCGAACTCTCGTGTTCCGCGTCCAAGCACGCGAGATCCGGACTTGAGCACGCGAGTTCGCCCATCCCGCGCCGGTACGTGGCATGGTGGGTCCGTGAACCGGGCCCTGGCCGTACTGACCCTCGTCGCCTATGTGACGTTGCCGCTCGGCTCGGCCAAATACGAAACGCTCGTGCTGCCGACGCTCGTCGCCGGGCTGGTCTACGCGGCCATCGCGATCGCCGGCTTCCCCTGGGTGCAGAAGCACGGACGCGCGTGGGCGGTCGCGTATGTCTGCGTTCAGCTACCGCTCGGCTTCACCCTGTTCTCGCTCTCGGGAGCCGCTGTCGGGGCTGTCCTGCTTCTCGTCGTCCTCGTCTGTCACACCGTGTTGCTGCTGCCGCTGCCGGTGGCATTCGGCGTCGCGGTGCTGATCCCGCTGATCCACCTGCCGATGGCGCCGATGGACGGGCTCCGCGAGGGGCTCGGGACACTGGCGGTCATGGTCTTCGCCGCCGTGGTGACCGAGCTGGTCGTCCGGGAGAAGCGAGCGCGGGAGGAGTTGGCCGAGGCACACGAACGTCTTCGCGACCACGCCGCGCAAGCCGAGCAGCTCGCGACGATCCAGGAGCGCAACAGGCTCGCGCGCGACATCCACGACGGGCTCGGTCATCACCTCACGGTCGTGCAGATGATGTTGCAGGCCGCCCGCGCGGTGATCGGCACGGGCGACACGGAACGGGCCGACGGGATGCTCGCCAAGGCACAGGACCAGTCGCGTGAGGCGCTGGCGGAGGTCCGCCGGTCGGTGTCGGCGTTGCGGGAGCCGCGCCAGGAACCTCTGGCGGACGCGTTGCGGGCACTGACCGACGAGGCTTCCGCGGCGGGCGTGCCGACCGGGTTCGAGGTCAAGGGCACCGCGCGGGACACCCGGGCCGACGTGGAGGAGTCGCTGTTCCGGGCGGCTCAGGAGGGACTGACCAACGTGCGCAAGCACGCGCGGGCCGGCGCCGCGACCGTGGTGCTCGACTACGCCGTCACCGATCGGGTCAGGCTCGAGATCCGCGACGACGGTCTCGGACTCGCCGGCGATTCCGCGCCGGACAAGGGTTTCGGTCTCGTCGGGCTCCGCGAACGGGTCGCCGGGCTCGGTGGCCGGGTCTCGGTCGACTCCGGGGAAGGGCACGGCTTGACGCTCACCGTGGAGGTACCGGGATGAGCGTCCGCGTGCTGATCGTCGACGACCAGGCGTTGTTCCGTGAGGCGTTGGCGACCCTGCTGGAAGTGCAACCGGGGATCGACGTCGTCGGTGAGGCGGCCAACGGCGAGGAAGCCGTCCGGCTCTGCGCCGAACTCCACCCCGACGTCGCGCTGATGGATCTGCGGATGCCGGTGCTGGACGGTATCGCGGCCACCGCGCGGCTCCGGGCCGAACAGCCGGGTGTGCGCGTCCTGGCACTGACCACGTTCGATGACGACGAGGACGTGTTCGCCGCGTTGCGAGCGGGCGCCGTCGGCTACCTGCTCAAGGACGTCTCGTCGACGCGGCTGGTCGAAGCGCTGGTCGCGGCCGAACGGGGCGAATCGGTGCTGCAGCCGTCGGTCGCGGCGAAACTCGTCGCCAGGGTGGCTCGGCTGCCCGCCGAGACACCTCGCTCCCAGCCATTGGTGACACCGCTTTCGGAACGGGAACTGGAAGTCGTCCGGCTCCTGGCGGACGGCCGGAGCAACCGCGAGATCGCCAAGACCCTGTTCCTCGCCGAGGGCACGGTGAAGAACCTCGTGACGAGTGTCCTGTCCAAGCTTCAGGTGCGTGACCGCACCCAGGCCGCCCTGCGCGCGAAGGAACTCGGCCTGTTCTGAACACCGGTCACATGACCTCGCACATGACTTCCGGCACCTGCCCTCGTGCCCCGCCCCGGCCGAACATTGCTCCCGTCGCACCGACCGAGGGAGCCGGAAATGAACCACACGACAGAACAGAAGACCCGCAAGCAGGCCACCCTGCACTTCACCCGCCACGCCGTGGAGATGCTGCTCTCGATGGTGGCCGGGATGATCGTCCTCGAACCGGTCTGGTCGTTCCTGTGGCCAGGTCTGTCCGGGAACGTGACCGCGAACGCGCTGGTGATGGCTACGAACATGTCGCTCGGCATGGCGCTGTGGATGCGGATCCGGCGCCACGGCTGGGCTTCGATCGTGGAGATGTCGGCCGCGATGTACCTGCCCTACGTGCTGTTCATGCCTTTTTTCTGGACCGGCCTGGTCTCCGGGACGACCTTGATGATGGCCGGGCACGTCCTGATGGTGCCCGCGATGCTCGCCGCCATGCTCCGCCGTCGCGCCGAGTACGGAGCCTGATCATGCGATCCTTCGCCCGCGTCACGCTGACCGTGCTGGCGTTCACCGTCGCCGCGCTGGCCCTGCCGCTCACACTCGGCGCCGTCACGCTCGCCACCAGCTTCGAAAACCGCTACACCGCGAGAACCGACGGGATCTCGCCGCGACCGGTACCCCGGGCGCACGATCCCGCCAAGCCCACCGCGGTGGTCGTCGTGGGGAACGAAGGTGCCGTCGTCTCCGACGCGCTCGCACCCTTCGAGGTCCTGGCGGCGTCCGGCGCGTTCAACGTCTACACGGTCGCGCCGGAGGCCCGGCCGGTCACCCTGACCGGCGGGCTCGACCTGATCCCCGACCTGAGTTTCGCCGATCTCGACAGACTGCTCTCTTCCGCCGCCCCGGACGTCGTGGTGGTGCCCGCGTTGCCGGACCTCGGCGAACCGACCACGCGACCGGTGACCGACTGGCTGAACCGGCAAGCGTCGCGGGGCTCGCTGCTCATGAGTGTCTGCAACGGTTCGGGCGTTCTCGCCTCGGCCGGGCTCCTCGACGGACGGAAGGCCACCGCGCACTGGATCCGCATCGGCGGCTTCGAAGACGAATTCCCCGCCGTGGACTGGATTCGCGGCACACGCTACGTCGACGACGGGAACATCCTGACCACGGCCGGGATCCTCTCCGGGATCGACGGGGCGCTCCGCATCACCGAACGGTTCGCCGGCATCGGAACCGCGCGGGAGGCCGCCGAAGCCATCGGCTGGACCCACTACTCCCCCGGCTCCAGCCCGCCGATGGCGCAGAACACCTTCGAGGCGGCGGACACCGTGGTCGGGTTCAACACCGCCTTCCGGTGGGACAAGCCGATGCTGGGTGTCCTGCTGACCACCGGGATCCGGGAGCTGGAACTCGCCGCGGTGTTCGACACCTACGGCCAGTCGCTGGCGGTCGAGACGACGGCGGTCGGTCTCGACGGCACGCCGATCCAGTCCCGGTACGGGCTGACCTTCGCCCCGCGCGGCACACCGATGACGAACGACCTCGACCGGCTGATCGTGCCCGGCGCCGGCGCCGCGGCGAGTCACGCGGCCGATCGGTACTCCGGGTTCTCACCGGTGTACCTGCACGCCGGGCCGGGGTTCCCGTTCGACGCCGTACTCGAAGACCTGGCGCGCACCACGGACACGGCGACCACACGGTGGACGGCGAGGACGCTGGAGTACCGGACCGGGCACCTCACGCTCGACGGCGAGGTATGGCCGTGGACGGTCACGCTCCGGCCTTTCGGGCTGGCCATCCTCGGCCTGCTGGCCGCTTTCGGGATCCGTGCCGGCTATCGCCGCCGCAGGCCTTCCGAGTCCGGCCTGGACCGGGTGACCTCTTCGACCGGCCGTCGCGGGGTGGTCGTGCCCGGGAAGCCATAACCCAGACGGAAACCGACCTGCGGGTGCTCGTTCTCGCCGAGCAGTGACCGGAGGGCGGCGCGTGCGGAGGGGATTTCCATGGGCTGCGAATAGAACGACACGCTGAGGCCGAGCGAAGTCGCCGTCAGCAACGCCCGCTGCATCGCGCGCCCGGCCCGGATCTGGGCGAGCGGCCCATCGGTCGGTGTCGTCAGCACCGCGACGACCGGGTCGCGTTCGAATTCCCGGACCCGGTCGCTCTCCCCGTGGTGCCGGACCGGCAACAGTCCGCCCGAGGGGCGGGGTCCGCCCGCGTAGGCCGGGACGCCGTCATGGCTCCCGGCTTCCCTTGTCCATTCCCGGAGTTCCGCTTGGAAGCGTTCATCGAGCAGCTGGATGTGATCCGCCCGCCGGATGAGTCCCGCGACGGTTTCCAGCAGGCCGACCTCGTCGAGCAGGATCAGCTTCGCGCCCTCTTCCCTGGCCGCCCGCCGCACCGCGTGCCGGGCCCAGGCCGGGACCGGGGTCGAGGCGAACGGCCGCCGGTTGCTGTAGCGCACGCGGATCGACGCCGCCAGGCGCTGTTCCGCCGCGGTCGGCCGGTGCCGGAGCCCGATCCCGACCTTGGCCAGGAGTTCCGGCCGGTCCTTCTCCGGCAGGAACTCCACGTCGCAGGACCGCCCGGCGACGGCGATCGCGAGTTCGAGATTCAGCAACGCCGCACCGCAGGACAAGCGCGCCTCGCGCCGGTCCGGGTCACAGACCTCGAGCCCGCGGTCCTCGTCGAGGACGACGCCGATGACGTCCGGCCCGAGTTCGAAGAGCCACGGCTGGGTGTTGTGGGGTGACGGCGCCCGGACGGCGGCCTCCAGCGCGGCGGTGACGACCGGTGCTTCGGTGAGGATCATCGCGACTCCTAGCCGGAGAGGGTCCCCTCAGCCTGTCGTGCGGTAGCGGGGGCCGGGAGTGACCGTGGTCCTCTTCGGACCGGGACTTTCGGCCTTCCCGGCCCGGTGTCAGTCACCCGTTCGCGGGCCGGGGCCGGTCTCCCGGACGACGCGGTAGCGAGGACTCGCGCTCACCCGCGGCTCGGCCTCACCGGGCAGACCGTCGAGCGCCGCTTGGATGGCCGCGAGCCGTCCGGCGGTGTCCGACGTCTCTTCGAAATGCCGGTAGTCCGCCTCGCTCGCCCAGCTGACCAGGCCGCCTGGGTCTCCGGTCCGTCGACCGCGTACTCGATGATCGAGTAGAAACCCTTGTCCTCACTCATGTTCACTCCTCGAAGCAGGTGGTAAAGCCAGGGTTCACCCTCGACCTAGGTGGAGATCAAGAGTGACCTGCCCGACATATCGGGCACATTGCTCCGGCCGGGCCTGGTGGACGGACGTCCGCTCGGCGAGGATCGGCGGGTCTCAAGCGCCTCGCCCGGGACACTCACCGTCTCGAACGTGGCGCTCGGGACTCACGCCCCCGCCGTCCGGCCGGCCGCGGAGGGCTGACCCGACGACGGGGAGCACGCTACTCGCGGATTCCGATCGCCTCGATCGGCTTCGACCGCAGCGCGACATGGGTGGCGAGGCCGAGCGAGACCAGGCCGAGCAGGATCGCTCCGGCGATGACCCCGCCGAAGACGGCGATCGTTCCGGACGGCAGCGGTGTCCCGCGCAGACCGAGGTTCAGCAGCATCAGGGGCACCGCCGCCACCACGGTCCCCAGCAACGCGGCGACCCCCACCGTCGCCAGTGCTTCGAAGCGCATCATCCGCATCACCTGGCGCTTCGTGGTGCCGATCAGGCGCAGCAGCGCGAATTCCCGCGAGCGCTGTGCCGTGCTCATCACCAGCGTGTTCGCCACCGAAATCACGACGTAGCCGAGGATCACGCCGACCGCGACCAGGTTCACGTAGAACTGGGCTTGCTGCTGCCCACCGGCGGGCGCGGCCACCGCCGAACCCGGCGTCACGGCCAGACCCGGGTACCGGCCGGCGAGGTCGCGCAGGGCGGCGGTCACGGTCGCGGAGTCCGCGTCGGATTGCTGCCGGACCAGCACCGAATCGTCCATGCGGTCGCCGGTGTGCGCCCTCGCGAGATCGGCGGGCAGCACGTAGCGGCCGAAAGCCTGGTCGCGGGTGTAGGTGGCGACCAGCCGCAGCTTCGCCGGGGCGCCGTCGCCGAAGTAGAACTCGACCTCGTCGCCGATCTTCTTCTCGTACCAGCCGGCTTCCGATTCGCTCATCGCGACGGTGTTCCCGGTCAGGTCGGTGATCTTGCCCGACACGACACCCAGATCGAGGTTTCCGCGGACCTGCGCGCCGTCCAGCCCCTGCGCCGCGTACCGCTCGACACGCACGCGGTCCTGCTCCTGCACCGTGTTCAGCACCTCGGTGCGCACGACCGGGGTCACGGCGGCGACTCCGGGGACGCGCCGTGCCGCCTCGGCCACCTCCGGTGACAGCCCGCCCGTACCACTGGCGAGGACATAGTCCGCCGTGGTCGACTCGACGGTCTCCTCCTGCCGCGCGGCGGCCGCCGAGGTCTGGCTGTAGAACATGGAGAGCGCGAACGAGACCGCCAGCATCACCGGCGTCACCGCGGCGGCCAACCGCCGCGAGTTGGCCTGGCTGTTCGCGGCGGCCAGGTAGCCGCTGATCCGCGACGTCCGATTCAGCACCGGGGCGATCAGCCGCGTCATGAGGGCGACCACCTTCGGGCCCAGCACGGCCAGTCCGATCACGATGATCAGCGCCGACATCGAGGAGGCCGCGAGGCCGGGCTCGCCACGCAGGAAGATCGGGACCATCGAACCGCCGAGACCGGCCACCACCAGCGCGCAGCCGACGACGACCCGCACACGGCCGAGTTCACGCCGCTCCACCGCGGCCTCGCCGAGCGCCTCCACCGGGCGGATCGACGACGGACGCCGCGACGCCGACCAGGCGGCCAACCGTGCCGTGCCGAGACCCAGCGCCAGCGCGGCGACGAGCGGGATCGGGCTGATCGCCAATTCGAAGTCCGGCGGGATCACCCCGATGGCACCGAAGGCGTTCCTCAGCCCGAAGCCCACCGCCACCCCGAGACCGCTGCCCAGCACCCCGGCGACCGACGCGACCAGCATCGTCTCGGCGCCGATGAGCTTGCGGATCTGCTGCGGTGTCGCCGCGATCGCGCGCAGCAACGCGAACTCCCGGCGGCGCTGGTTGATGACCAGCGCCAGCGTGCTGGCCACGACGAACACCGCGATGAGGAGGGCGAAGCCGCCGAACGAGCCCGCGAGCGCCATCAGCAGCATCCGGGTCTGGCTGACGTCGAGGAACTCGACCGTGCTGCGCTCGACCCCGGTCGTCACCGTCACGGTGTCGGCACCGACCGCGTCGCGGATCCGGTCGGCGAGGTCGCCCGGCGTGACGCCCGGATCCGCCAGCACGCCGATGGCGTGAGCCTGTCCGGGTGTCCCGGCGAGTTCGGTGGCCTTCTCCGGCGAGAAGAACACCGCCGACTGCCGGGTGAGGCCGTCGCCCGTCTTCGGAGCGGCGATACCGGAGACCCGGAAGTCGGCCGGTGTCGAACGGGCGGCGATCTTCACGCGCTGTCCGACCGACACCCCGCTCCGGGACGCCAGTTCAGCGTCCAGGACCACCTCGTCGGCACCGGTGGGCGCCCGGCCCTCACGCAGCGAGAACGGCGCCAGTGCGGCGGCGTCCCAGTTATGGCCCAGCGACTGGCCGCCTTCGGGGCCGTTCAGCGCCCGGCCGTCGGCGGTCACCACGTTGGCCGGGAAACTCTGCTCCGCCACCACGCCACGAACCCCGGGCACAGCGGTGATCGCCCCGGTGAGCGTCACCGGCACCGAAGCCTGCTCCGCGACCTGCTTGCTGTCGAGCGGTCCGGCACCGGGCGGGTCGACCGTCTGCCGACCGCCCACGACGACCGCCGCGTCGGCGTACCGCTGGGTCGGGACACCCGCCCGCAGACCGGATTCCATCAGGACGCCGCAGCCGGCGACCAGCGCCGTCCCGCACAGGATCGCGACGAACGCGCCGACGAAACCGCTCAAGCGGGTCTTCGTCGTCTGCCATGCCAAATCCCACATGACGTCACCACTCCCCGAGGTGGGTCATGCGCTCGGCGACCCGCTCCGGCGTCGGCCGCGGGAGGTGACCCGCGAGTTCGCCGTCGGCGAGGAACAGCACACCGTGCGCGGCCGACGCCGCGACCGGGTCGTGCGTGACCATCAGCACGGTCTGCCCCATCTGGTCCACAATGGAGCGAAGCAGGTCGAGCACCTGGCGAGCGGTTCGCGTGTCGAGCGCCCCGGTCGGTTCGTCGGCGAGGACGACCTCCGGCCGGGTGATCAGCGCGCGGGCGATCGCGACCCGTTGCTGCTGGCCACCGGAGAGTTCCGACGGACGGTGCTCGAGCCGCTTCGCGATCCCGACTCCCTCGACGATTTCACGCAGCCACTGCGGGTCCGGCTTCTTCCCGGCCAGCCGCGTCGGCAGGGTGATGTTCTGCAGCACGTTCAGCGACGGCAACAGGTTGTAGGCCTGGAAGATGAATCCGATGCGGGTCCTCCGCAGCTCGGTGAGCGCTTTCTCCCGCAGCCTGCTCAGTTCCGTGTCCCCCAGCAGCACCCGGCCCGAGCTCGGCTTGTCCAGCCCTGCCGCGCAGTGCAGGAAAGTGCTCTTGCCCGAGCCCGACGGTCCCATCACCGCGGTGAAGGTGCCCCTGCGCACTTCGACGGTCACCCCGTTCAAAGCCGTGACCGCGCCGTCGCCGGATCCGTAGACCTTGCTCACGGATTCCAGCTTCAAGGCGCACGCGCCCCCTGAATTCATCATGTCCCCTTAAGCGGTGGTGATCTCTCTCGCCAAAACCTACGGTCGGCGAGGGCCGGGATCGATCCCGCGGGAGGGAAGACTCGTGGTAGCGCTGGCACCACCATGACGCGGTCACCTCGTCGAGATCGCCGGCCTGCGTGCGGTGTGACCGTTCGCTTTCTCCAGTGCGCGCCGAAGTTGCGGACCGCCGCGTCCTCGTGGCCGGTGGTGTCACGGACACGTTCAGTAGCGTGTCTTCGCCACCGATCGGCGAATAGCCGGGCGACGGCACCGCTGGCACGCTGGACCCGGTCCGATCCGCCGAGAAAGGGTGATCCCCGGTGACACGTCCCCTGGTGCTGGACCCGAACGGCCACGACATCCACGCCGAGAACGAGCGGCTGCGCGAACGTGGACCGATCACCCGAGTGGAGTTGCCGGGTGGTGTGGTGGCCTGGTCCGTGACGGGCTACGAACTGCTGCGTGGCCTCCTCAGCGACCCGCGCGTGTCCAAGGACGCCCGGCGGCACTGGCCGGCGCTGGCCGAGGTCAGCGCGGACTGGCCGTTGCTGACGTGGGTCTCGGTGCGGAACATGTTCACCGCTTACGGCGCCGACCACAAAAGGCTGCGCTCGCTCGTGACGCAGGCTTTCACGGCGCGCAGGATCGCCACGCTGGAACCCCGGATCACGCGGATCGTCACCGACCTGCTTGCCGGGATCGAGGCCATGCCGGCGGACGAACCCGTCGACCTGCGGGAGAACTTCGCCTATCCGGTGCCCATCGAGGTGATCTGCCACCTGTTCGGCGTACCGGACTCGGCCCGCGGCGGGCTGCGCCACTCCGTCGACGTCTTCTTCCGGACCTCGGCGAGCCAAGAGGCGATGCTGGCCGCCTATCAGGACATCCACTCGATCTTCACCGAGCTCGTCGCCGCCAAGCGGGTGAGCCCCGGCGAGGATCTCACCACCGCACTCATCGCCGCGCACACCCAGGACGACGGCGCCCGGCTGGACGAAACCGAACTGATCGACACCCTGATCCTGTTCATCTCCGCGGGCCATGAAACCACCGTGAATCTCCTCGACCAGGCCATCACCGCCCTGCTGACCCATCCCGATCAACTCGCCCTGATCCGCGACGGCCGGGTCTCCTGGACCGACGCGATCGAGGAAACGCTGCGCTGGCAAGCACCCGTGGCGAATCTGCCCTTGCGCTACGCCGTCGAGGACATCGCCGTCGCCGATGTGGTCATCCGGCAGGGCGACGCCATCCTGGCGGCCTACGCCGCCGCCGGCCGGGACCCGGCGCTGCACGGGCACGACGCCGACGCGTTCGATGTCACCCGCACCGACAAGGCGCATGTCGCGTTCGGCCACGGCGCGCACTACTGCATCGGCGCGCCGCTGGCCCGGCTGGAGGCGGCGATCGCCCTTCCGGCGCTGTTCGAACGATTCCCGGACATGACCCTCGCGACTTCCCCGGAGGAGCTGCGGCACCTCGACTCGTTCATCTCCAACGGGCACCGCGTGTTGCCGGTGCTGCTGAACGGCCCGACGGCCTCCGCCACACCGTGAACCCACGGCTCGATCGGTCTCGGCGGTCGGTCAGCGGCGGCGGAATCGCGCGGCCAGGGCGGCGACCGGCGACCGGCGGGCGCGTACCGGGAGCCTGCCGGACGTGATGTCCCCCAGGAGAGTCGCCACGGTCTCCCGCGCACAAGTGCGGTTCGCGCCGATTCCGCCCGAAGGGCCGCGTTTGATCCAGCCGACCACGTAGGCACCACTGAGTCCGTCGACGCGGCCGGCGGTGTTCGGGATCGTGCCGCGGGCGTCGTCGAACGGAAGACCCGGCACCGGGACACCGCGATAGCCGACGGCGCGGACGACCTGGCCCGCGGCGATTTCGACCGGCCCGTCCCGACCCGTGACGCGAAGGCCCCGCACGTGGGTGTCGCCGATGATCTCGGTGGGCGTGGAGTGGAAGCGCAGGACGATCCGGCGCGAGTCCGCGACCGGCTGCGCGGTCCAGTCGACGGTCTCGCGGCCGAGTTCGCGCAGCAGCGTCGCTTTCCCGGTGCCCGCGTCGATCGCGGCCGCGGTGCGCGGGTCCGCGTCGTCGACGACGAGTGGCACGCCGACGCGTCCTGCCAGCGCGAGCAGTTCCGGGGAGGTGCAGGCCGCGTCCTCCGGCCCGCGCCGGGCGAGCAGCACGACCTCCCGGATCTTGCTGGTACGCAGGCGTTCCAGCGCGTGCGGGGCGATCGTCGTCGCGGAGAGGTCGTCGGGGTCCGCGGTGAGGATGCGGGCCACGTCCAGTGCGACGTTGCCGGTGCCGACCAGCACGACGCGTTCCGCGGACAGGTCCACCGCGTTCGCGGGCACGTCCGGGTGACCGTTGTACCAGCCGACGACCGTGGTCGCGGCGATGCTGCCGGGCAGTTCCTCGCCGTCCAGTCCGAGGCCGCGCGCGGACGAGGCCCCGACCGCGTAGACGACGGCGTCGTGGCGCTCGGCCAGCTCGTCCACGGTCACCTGACGACCGACCTCGGTACCCAGCCGCATCCGCAGCCGAGGATGCTCGTGAAAGCGCGAGAACGTCTCACCGATCCGCTTCGTGGCGGGGTGGTCCGGGGCGACGCCGTAGCGGACGAGCCCGCCCGCGACCGGCAGCCGGTCGATCAGGGTGACCCGCGCGTTCGTGTGGAGAAGCAGGTCCTCCACCGCGTACATGCCGGCCGGGCCGGTTCCGACGACGGCGATGTCCGGCGGCGCGAAGTCGCTCGGAATGGCCCTGTCGAACGTCGGCGGGCTCCACCGGTGGAAGTTCGGCGACGGATCCGCGGAGGGCACGGCTTCACGGTCCGCGTAGTAGGCCGCGTTGATTCCCGCGTAGACCTTCAATGATCCGCTCAGCAGATCCGCCGGGAAGATCGCGTCCACCGGGCAGGCGTCCGCGCAGGCCCCGCAGTCGATACACGAGGCCGGATCGACGTAGAGCATCTCGGTGGTGCCGAAATCGGGCTCGTCCGGCGTCGGGTGGATGCAGTTGACCGGGCAGACCGACACGCAGGTCGCGTCGTTGCAACAGGTCTGGGTGATCGCGAAGGCCATGTCAGATCAGGTTCGCCCGCTTGTAGAACACCAGGGCGGGCCGGGTGAGCAGGCCGCACGAGCCGAGGAACTCCATCAGGCCGGCACAACTGGACCGCATCATCGCCTTGTGGTGTTCGTTGGCCTTCGCCTCGCGCAACGCGCGCCCCGTATCGAGGCCCGCGTTCTTGTAGACGTCACGGTTGATCATGCTGCTGACGATGAAGTACGACGCGATCGCGATGATCAGCGCGTTGATCCGGCGGCGGACGAAGCCCGCGCCCTCCAGCTGCTCACGCGTCTCTTCACGGGCGAACTTCATGTGCCGGGACTCTTCGACCACGTGGATGTTGTTGATGGTGCGCACGAACGGGACCACGCGATCGTCACGCATCCAGTCGCGCTGCATGACATCGAGGACTTCTTCGGCGACGAGGATCGCCGCGTACGCCGCTTCGCCACTGGCCGTCGCCTTGAAGACCCGGCCGAGCTCGACGGCGAGTTTGCGCGGGCGGTACGGGGGCGCGCCGAGTTTCGCCGCGCCGCGGGCGAACATGATCGAGTGACGGCATTCGTCGGCGATCTCGGTCAGTGCCCACTGGAACGCCGGGTCGGTCGGGTCCTTGGCGTAGAAATCACGCAGCACCATCTGCTGCAGGATCATCTCGAACCAGATACCGGTGCTCGCGACCGAAGCGGCCTCCTGGCGCGTGAGCTCCTTCTGCTGCTCCGGGCTCATCTCGGCCCAGTAGCTCGTGCCGTAGAGAGTGCTCCACTCGGGGCTCGCACCGTGGAAATCCTTGTCCAGCGGGGTCTCCCAGTCCACTTCGGTGGCCGGATCGTAGGACAGCATCGCGGAGGAATCGAGGAGCCGCTGCGCGGTCTCGTGGCGGCCTGCCCCGGCCGTTCCCGCGGTGCGCGGCACATCGGTGCTGGTCATACGGACCTCCCTGACGACGTCGGCTGAGCGCGCGGCTACCTGTTACCGCGATTCACTGTTACTCAAGGTAACATATAGCCGACCGTCTCGCGAGTGGACGTGTCAGATCACGGAAGAATGGGAGATCCGCCCATGACCGCATCCCGCCGCGTCGACTCCTTCGACCACGACGGACTCACCTTCGACGTACGCGACACCGGTCCGCTCGACGGCACCGTCGTCGTCCTGCTGCACGGATTCCCGCAGACCGGTGCCTCCTGGGCGGAGACCGCCGCACTGCTCCACGAGCGGGGATACCGCACGATCGTGCCCGACCAGCGCGGCTACTCACCTCGCGCGCGCCCACGGGGTCGCTTCGCCTACCGGTCGAGCCGCCTCGTGGCCGACACCGTCGCACTCATCCACGCCATCGGAGCCGGACCGGTACACCTGGCCGGGCACGACTGGGGCGCCAACGCCGCCTGGTCGACCGCGGCACAGCGGCCCGACCTCATCAGGTCGCTGACCACCGTGTCGGTCCCCCACGCCGGGGCGTTCCTCCGCGCGATGCTCACCAGCGACCAGCTCATCCGGTCCTACTACATGTTCCTGTTCCAGATCCCCTGGCTGCCCGAACTTGTCATCCGGCGCGGTCCACGCGCGCTGGAGCGCACGCTGGCAGGCACCGGGATGACAGCGGCCCAGATCGACCAGGTCCGCCGGGACATCATCCTCGGCGGAGCCCTCACCGGCGGACTGAACTGGTACCGCGCGATGCTGCTGCAACCCCCGGCGGCCCTCCGCGCCCGGGTCACCGTGCCGACCACCCACGTATGGAGCGACGGCGACACGGCCCTGTCGCGCCGAAGCGCCGAACTCGCCGGCCAGTACGTCGACGCCGGCTACCGGCTCGAGATCCTGACCGGCGTCAGCCACTGGGTCCCCGAAGAGGCGGCCACGGCACTGGCCGCCATCATCGACCGCACCGCCACGGACGCGACCTAGGGCGCGACCTCGGCCATCTCCGACCAGGCATCGCCGTCGAGATTCTGGTAGTTGATCCGGGGCTTCTCCGCGACGACGGTCGACATGAACGGGAAGAAGTCCTGGGCGTGCCGGGTGGCGACGTGCGCGTCACCGGCGGCGCTGTCGGCGAAAACCTCGACCAGGACGAACTCGTTCTCGTCACCACCGTTCTGGTAGTAGTCGAACGAGACGTTGCCGGGTTCGCCGCGCACCTGCTGCGTGTACCGCTCGATACCGGCCAGCCATGCGGTTCGCTTCTCGGGACGGATCCGTGCTTTGAGGACGATCAAGATCATGGTTCGAGTATCGCAAAGGGACGAGGCCCTCGCCCTCCTGCTCGACACCGCCATCGGCAGCCCCCTCTCGCGTGAACGTCGTCGCCGGCCGGATGGAAGACTGTCCGGGTGATCACCCGGCTCCGGTCCTGTTGGTCCGCGATCCGGTACCTGGCGGTCGGCGCGGCCTCCTCGATAGTCGCCTGGTTAGTCCTCGTCGGCATGCTGTTCGTGCTGCTGATGTGCCCGTTCGGCGTCGGGATCCCGGCGTTGCCGATCGCGCTCCGGCTGATCCGCCGCCCGGTCGGCTTCGAACGCCGCCGGGCCGCCCGCCTGCTGGGTGAGCCGATCCCCGAGCCGTACCGGTCCGGGAACCCGGTGACCGACCCGGCCTCGCGGCGGGACCTGGGGTGGCTCGCCTTCCACGGTGCCACCGGTTTCGTCATCGGCATCTTCGCCATCGGCTTGCCGCTCGGCGGGCTCCGTCAGATGGTCACGGCACTGGTGTGGCCGACGGTGCCCGGCGGGATGGAAAGCTCGCTCGGTTTCATGGTGACGTCGTGGCCGATGGCGGCGCTCAGCGCGATCACGGGCGTCGGCATGGTCGCGCTGATATTCCTGTTCCCGAGGGTGGCTCGTTGGCAAGCCTCCGTCGCACGCAAGCTGCTCGCTCCGGCACCCGGTGTCGTGCTCACCGACCGCGTGGTCGAACTGGCCGCCTCCCGTGCCGCCGCGCTGGAGGCGCACGGCGCCGAACTCCGTCGTCTCGAACGGGACCTGCACGACGGGACGCAGGCGAGGATCGCCGCGGTGGTCCTGCAATTGGGGATCGCCGATTCGCTGTTCGACAAGGATCCCCAGCGGGCGAGGGAGTTGCTGGGCAAGGCGCAGGACACCGCGACCGGCGCGCTGGCCGAACTGCGGACCGTCGTGCGCAGTATCCATCCGCCGCTGCTGTCCGACCGCGGCCTCGACGGCGCGATCACCGCGCTGGCCGACCGCTGCCCCGTTCCGTGCACTGTGGACGTTCACAGCAGCAGCCGCCGTCCCGCCGCCGTCGAGGCGGCCGCCTACTTCGTCGTCGCCGAGATGCTGGCCAACATCACCAAACATTCCGGCGCCGAACACGCCTGGATCACGCTCGACGGCAACGCCGACACCCTGCTCATCGAGATCCGTGACGACGGCCACGGTGGCGCCGACGAATCCGGCGGCAGTGGTCTGTCCGGGATCCGCAAACGGGCCGAGGCGTTCGACGGGACCTTGAAGCTGTCCAGCCCCGTCGGTGGGCCGACCGTACTGAAAGTGGAGTTGCCATGCGGGTCTTGATCGTCGAGGACGACGCGCTGCTGCGCGAAGGCCTGGTGATGCTGCTGAACACCTCGGGCATCGACGTCACCGCGGCGGTGGACGACGTGGACGAGTTCCTCGAACTGGTCGCCAAGGAACGGCCCGACGCCGTGATCACCGACGTCCGGCTGCCGCCGACGCACACCGACGAAGGTCTCCGTGCCGCCGTCAAAGCGCGGAAGATACACCCCGGGCTGCCTGTGCTCGTGCTGTCCGCGCACGTCGAAACCGGTTACGCGGCTGAACTCCTGGCCGACGGCAAGGGCGCTGTCGGGTATCTGCTCAAGGAGCGGGTCGGGAAGGTCGAGAAGTTCCTCGACGCGCTGGACCGGGTCGTCAAGGGCGGGACGGCCATGGACCCCGAGGTGATCACCCAGCTGATGGCGCACCGCCGGGCGACCGATCCGCTCGAAGGGCTGACCGCGCGGGAGCGCGAGGTGCTCGGGCTGATGGCGGAGGGCTACAACAACACGACCATCGCCGAACTGCTGGTGGTGAGCGACGGCGCGGTGCACAAGCACATCCGGAACATCTTCGCGAAACTCGGGTTGCCGGAGGACAGCGGGCATCGGCGGGTCCTGGCGGTGCTGGCCTATTTGGGCGGGAAGGGCTGAGGTCCTCGTGAGTGGTGAAGACGGTTCTAAAGAGGGATAAGGCAAAGGTGGCGTGGTGGGATTGGCGGCGGGAGCGGGCTCGCCACAGCGATCTGGCGCATTCTTGACTATCCACAAGAGACACTGATCCCGATCAGAATGCCCGATTTGTGCATTTTGCACGGCCTCGCGCAGGGGTCGTGAGCGATAAGGAGCGTTCTATTTGAGGGATAAGGCAAACGTGGCGTGTGAGGGGAAGGCGAACGTGGCGTGGTGTCGGGGCGTGTCGCGAAAGCCACTTTCGCGACGTTGGATGTCCCGAAAGTGGCTTTCGCGACGTTGGGTGTGGCGGGGCGCATGGTCGGCCAGTACGTGAAGGCCCCCTTCCTTGCGTTAGGCGCAAGGAAGGGGGCCTTCACAAACTTCAGGCGACCTGAGCGGCGGACCGTGGTGGGGCTCGTGAGTGGTAAGGACGGTTCTAACCGTCCTTACCACTCACGAGACTCGCTACCACGACACGCCACGTTTGCCTACCCCTCAATAACCCGACTCGCCACTCACGGCCACCCCGCAGGCGCGTTCATCGGAAACCGCGAGTCAGGAAAGTCCGTGAAGGCCTCCTTCCCTACCCTGAAAGTAGGGAAGGAGGCCTTCACGGACACACCACGAGCCTTACCCCTCAAGAGAACACGACTTACCACTCACGAGGCCCCGAGTTGTTCGGCGAGCCCGACGACGATGCCCTCGGGACCGCGGACGTAGCAGAGCCGATAGATGTTCTCGTACTGTTCCAGCTCACCCACGAGTTCGGCGCCGTGGGCACGCAGGCGGGCGATGACGTCCTCGATGTCGTCGACCGCGAACATGACCCGGCGGATGCCCAGCGTGTTCGCCGGAGCGTCCTTCGGCTCGGGCGTGATGGCCTTCGGCCGATGGAACTTCGCCAGCTCGACCCGTCCAGGTCCACCCGGGATCCGCAGCATGGCGATGTCCTGACGGACGTCCTCGAGCCCGATGACCCGTTCCGCGCCTGGCCAATCGAGTGGTCCCTTACCCTCCAGCTCCATCCCCAGTTCGACGAAGAACGCGATGACCGCGTCAAGGTCTTCGACGACGATGAGGACGTTGTCCATCCGCTGAATCGCCACGCTCGAACTCCTTCGCTCGGTGTGGCCACAGTAGACCGCGTCGCCCGGTTCGCTCGCGGGGTAGCGCCAGCACCACCCCGCGACGGGGGTCACTCCCCTGTTCGCCCAACCTGCCGGACCCTAGCGTCTTTCCCATGAACGACAACGCGAAATCCGGCGGCGCACTGGTCACCGCATCCCTCTGGCTCGTCCTCCTGGTCAGCGCGGCCGCCAACTCGATCGGCCAGTTCGCGGGGCTGGATTGGACCTATCGCATGGTCGCGGGCGCCGTCTCGGTCGTCTGCATCGTGCTGCTGATCATCCGTTACGTAGCACGGCGCAAGGCCTGAACACTTCGGCCCGCCCGGAAAGCCGCCCGGGCGGGCCAAGTGCCTTCAGGACACCTTCGGCGTCGCGCGCACGCCGTAGTGCACGTACGGCTCCCCTGTCGGCAGCGTGTAGAACGTGACCGGCATCCAGGTCTGCGCGCCCGGCTCACGGCAGACGTAGAGCGAGTCGGCCACCGGGACCAGGTCGAACTCCATCGTCTTCTCCGGCATCAGCTCGGCCAGCGGTCCCGTGGCGGTCTGCCGGAGCCGGAGTCCGTCCTCTTCGGACAGTACCTCCATCAGCACACCGGCCCGTTCGTAGACGCCGACGTGCCTCGTACCGTCGACGGTGACCGGGGTCGCGGGCGGCGCCAGCGGTCGCGGCATCGCCACATCGGCCAATTCGGCGAAGATCTCCCGGTACAGCTCCTGGAACAGGTCGCGGGTGTTGCCCCCGTTGGTGAGCAGCGTGACGGCGAGCCCTTGATCGGGCAGCAGCCGCAGGAACGCGGACTGCCCGATCGTGTTGCCGTCATGGCCGATGACGCGCCGTCCGCTCCAGTCGTCGCGGATCCAGCCGAGGCCCCAGGAGTCACCGAGCGAATGCTTGTCGGGGAGGTCGGCCTGTTTCTCGGCCATCGCGGTGGCGGACGCCGTGGTCAGGATCCGCTCGCCGGACGGGGTGAGCCCGCCGGTCAGGTGCAGCCGGGCGAAGCCGAGCACGTCCTTGGTCGTGGCGGTGATCAGGCCTGCCGGTCCCATGTTCCGTGGCAGTCCCCAGATCGGCGCGGGCTTCGGGTCTTCGTCCTCGCCGGCGACGTGCCCGACGGCGGCGCGGAACATCAGCGCCTCCTCGGGCAGCGTCACGGTGTGGGCGAGACCGAGCGGGGCGAACAGCTTCTCCCGCATCGCGGCGTCCCAGGTCTGCCCGGTGAGCTTCTCGATCACCCGGCCCATGAGCACGAAACCCGAGTTGCAGTAGGAGAACGTCTCACCGAGCGGATGGTTCTGCGCGGCCTGGTCGAGGATCTCCACGTAGCGTTCGAGGCAGTCGTCGCCGCGACCGGTGTCGGTGAAGACGTCTCCGTCGATTCCGCTGGTGTGCGTCAGCAGATGCCGCATGGTCACCTGCTTGGCGACGTCCGGATCGGCGAGCCGCAGTTCGGGGACGACATCGGCGATCGGCGCGTCCAGGTCGAGGAGGCCTTCGTCGACCAGCTGCATGACCACGGTCGCGGTCCACACCTTGGAGATCGAGCCGATCTGGAACACCGAGTCCTCGGTGACCTCGACACCGGTCGCCGTGTTGAGCACGCCGTAGGTGGCATGCACCTCCGCGCCGTCCCCGATCCGTACGATGCCCAGCGCCGCCCCGGGGACGCGGTGCTTGCGAGCCAGTTCGGCCAGGCGCCGCCGCCAATGCGCCGCCTCGATCGGCACTCGTGACACGCCGTCCGCGGGCGCGGCGTACTGCTCGACCCAGTCGAGGACACGCCGGTTGAAGTCGAGGCGGTGGGAAGGCGGGCCGTCGAGGATGAACAGGTGCGAGGCCTCCGGGTACAGCACCAGCCGGGACGGGACACCCCGCGCACGCAGGGCGCCGAACCATTGCTCGGCCTGGCCGACCGGGCACCGGTCGTCTTCCGCGCCCTGTATCACGAGCGTCGGCGTCCGCACCCGCTCCACCTGGGCGAACGGCGAGAACCGCTCGTTGCTCTTGTCCCACGACGGACCGCCGAGCTCACCGACGGCCAGGTAGTGCCCCGCGTCGGACGTGCCCTCCATGCTGGTCAGATCGCTGACCACGCCGCCGGCGACAGCGGCGGCGAAACGGTCGTCGCGGCTGGTCAGGTAGCAGGTCATGAACCCGCCGTAGCTGTAGCCCGCCACGGCGAGCCGGTCCGCGTCGGCGATTCCTTCGGCGACAAGGTGGTCCAAAGGTTCGAGGAAGTCGGCCGCATCGGCGACGCCCCATCCGCCGACGGCGGCGGTGTAGAAGTCCTCGCCGTAGCCGTCGCTTCCACGCGGGTTGAGCAGCAGCACCGCCCAGCCGCGCGCGACGAGCGCCTGGTGATAGAGGTGGATCGAGTCGGCCGCGCCGTTCCAGGCGTTGTGCGGGCCGCCGTGGATGTCGAGCAGCAGCGGCGCGGCGCCGGACCGCGCCGGGTCCCGCAGCAGCCAGCCGTGGACGACGGTGCCGTCGCCGATGGTGAATTCCCGTTCCTCGTGGCGGAAGAGCTCGACCTCGGCGACGGAGGCACCGTGATTGGTGCGCACGTCGACGGCGCCGGTGGCCGGGTCGACGACGGTGACCTCGCCGAATGAGCCGGCCGTGGCCATGACGACCACGACTTTCCCGCCCGCGGTGTCCATTCCGGACACGACTCGGTCCGTGCCCGCCAGCACCGCTCGCGGGTTTCCGCCGTCGGTGTCCACTCGGTACAGGTGGGTGCAGCCGCGGTCGCGGAGGCCGAACAGCACGGAGCCGCCGTCCTCGGTCAGCTTCGGGAGCGCGCCCGGGTAGCCGGCGCCGCCGGACATCACGTTGCGGTCCAAGGAGGCCGTCAGGTCGACCGCGTCACCGCCGTCGAGCGGGACCCGCCACAACCCGAGGTGGCCGACCCGGGTGTCGGCGCGGCCGACCACCAGCAGCGCGGCACCGTCGGCGGTCCAGCCGACCGGGCCCGCCATGCCTTCGCCGGAGCCGATCAGCCGCGGCTCGGAGGTCTTCGTGGTCACGTCGAGAACGTAGGCACCGGTACGGAAAGTCAGGTCCGCGTCGCCGTCCCGTCCGGCGGAGAAGGCGAGGTGCGTGCCGTCGGGCGACCAGGACGGATCGCCGGCGTGCCAGTCGCCGAAGGTGACCTGCCGGATTTCCCGCGTGCCGACGTCCAGGACGTGCAGATGCTTGCGGACGGTCTTGATCAGCCCGGCGCCGTCGGCCTTGAAGTCCAGCCGGTCCGCCACCACCGGCGCGTTCGGCGCGGCGTCGCCGCCCGTCAGGTCGACCGCGGCCGAGAACGCGATCTTGCCGCCGTCCGGGCTCCAGACCGGGGCGCCCGCCCCGAGTGGCAGTTCGGTGATCCGTTCGGCCTCTCCGCCCGATGACGGCAGGAACCACACCTGCGGCGGCCCGTCCTGGGCGCGGAGGAACGCGATCCGCCTGCCGTCCGGTGCCCAGTCCGGTGCCATGTCGGCGGTTCCGCGGGTGAGCTGCCGGGCCTCGCCGGTGGTCGCGCCGACCTCCCAGAGCGTGTGGACGTTCCGGTCCTCGTCGCGGTCGGCGGTGCGCAGGACGTAGACGATCCGGTCGCCGTCCGGTGACAACGAAGGCTGGCCCGGGACGGCGATTTCGTACAGGTCGTCGAGACCGAGACGTCGGGTCATGGTGCGCTTGCTCCTCTGGGGATCGTGAGCTGGTGGCTCTCGTTTTCGCTGAAGTGGCAGGCCGCCGAGTGACGTCGGTGTGCCACGCCTTTGATGGGCACCGTGTCGGCAGGATCCGCCTGAAGGCAGAGTTCACGGCCGGCGCGGACGAGCGGGCCGACCGGACAGCGTGTGTGGTAGCGGCACCCGCCCGGCGGATCGTGTGGGTCGGCGGGCTCGGCGTCGGCGGTCTCACTCGCTTCGCCGATGTCGAGCAGTGAGGTGGTCGCCGACGGCGCCGCCGCGAGGAGGTCACGCGTGTACGGGTGCTGAGGGTCGGTGAGCACCTGTTCCGCCGGGCCGACCTCGACGATCCGGCCGAGGTACATCACGGCGACGATGTCGCTGAGGTAGCGGATCACCGCGAGGTTGTGCGAGATGAACAGCATCGACAGGCCCATGCGTCGTTGCAGGGACCGGACGAGGTTGAGCACCGCGCCCTGTACCGAGACGTCGAGCGCGGAGGTGATCTCGTCCGCGATCAGCACCTCGGGCCGTCCGGCCAGCGCGCGGGCGAGCGCCACCCGTTGCCGCTGGCCGCCGGAAAGCCGGCCCGGCAGATGGCCTGACCGTTCGGGGTCGAGGTTGACCAGTTCCAGCAGCCGGGCGACCTCGTCCCGGCGCGCGGCGCGACCGGGGAGGACGCCCCGCGGTATCGCTTCGGTGATCGACTCCCCGATGCTCATCCGGGGATCCAAAGAGGAATACGGATCCTGGAACACCATCTGCAAGGGAGGGCGGCGGGGCAGTTTCCGGACATCCACGCCACCCAGCAGGACCCGGCCGGCGCTGATCGGCGAGAGCCCGACGGCGGCACGGGCGAGCGTCGATTTCCCCGAGCCCGATTCGCCGACGAGCCCGACGACCTGTCCGGAAGGGACGGTCAGCCCGACCCGGTCGACAGCGGTGAGTCCACGCCGCCCGCCGTATCGCACGCTCACCGCGTCGAAGACGAGATCGCTCACTCCGCACCTCCGGCGGTCACGGTTTCCTTGGCGGGCCGGGAAAGCGGCGCCGGGTACCAGCACGCGACGCGATGCCCGGATCCCACGCGCTCCAGCACCGGATCTTCGAGGCGGCACCGGTCGGTCACCGCCGGGCACCGGTCGGCGAAAGCACAGCCGTTGGGCACACGATCCGGTTCCGGCGGGCGGCCGGGGATCACCGCGAGCGGCGCGTCACGATCGGTCTCGAGGTCGAGCGTCGCGGCCAGCAAGGCCCGCGTGTACGGATGACGCGGGGTTCCGGCGGTCGGCAGGTCCTCCACCACCCGGCCCGCGTACATGACCAGCATCCGCTCGCAAGTCTGCGAAACGACCGCGATGTCATGGCTGATCAGGATGATCGCCGTGTCCCGCTCGGCCCTGGTCCGCGCCAGCAGGCGCAGCAACTGCCGCTGCACGGTGACGTCCAGCGCCGTGGTCGGCTCGTCGGCGATGATGAGCTTCGGATCACCCATGAGGCCCATGCCGATCATCGCGCGCTGCCGCATCCCGCCGGAGAACTCGTGCGGATACTGCCGGGCACGCCGCTCGGCAGCGGGGATCCGCACCGCGCGCAACCGGTCCACGGCCCGCTCGAAAGCCTTGGCACGGGGAAGTCCCTGATGTTGCTCGGCGACTTCGGCCAATTGACGGCCGATCCGCCTGGTCGGGTTGAACGAGGTCATCGGATCCTGGAACACCATCGCCAGCGAGGTGCCGAGCAAGCCGCGCGAGTCTCGATCCGGGGTCGTCAGCAACGGTTTCCCGGCGAATTCGAGCTTGTCCGCGGTGACCACGGCCGGCGCTTCGACCAGCCGCGACACCGCCAACCCGGTCAGGCTCTTCCCCGAGCCCGACTCGCCGACGACGCCGATCGCCTCGCCCGCCCGGACGGTGAAGCTCACCCCGCGCACCGGGACGGTCCAGCCCGCCGGGCGGGGGAACGCCACTTGGAGGTTCTCCACCACCAGTACGGCGTCGTCACACGCCTCGGCGACGTCCTCCCTGGCGGGAGTGACCGGCCGCGGTTCGAGCTTGCGCAGCCCGGTGCGGACGCCGATCACCCCGGCCACGGTCTCGCCGACCAGGTTGAAGGCGAGCCCGGCCAGTACCACCGCAACACCCGGCGCGAGCGCGGCCGCCGGATTGACGTAGATCCCGTTGAGCCCTTCACCGAGGAGTCGTCCCCAGTCGTAATCCGGTGCCTGCACACCGATACCGAGGAACGACAGCCCGGAGAACGCCAGCAGCGAAGCACCCGCCCCGATGGTCGCGTTCACCACCAGCGGTTCGCCGATGTTGGGGAGGATGTGCCGCATCAGCAACCGGATCCGGCCGACGCCGGAGATCCGCGCGGCGGACACGAAGTCCTGCCCCGCCACGGAAGCCGACAGCGTCTGGGCCAGCCGCGCGAACGCCGGGGCCAGCGCGAATCCGACCGCCAGCACCGCGCCGTGGGTGCCGACCCCGAAGATGACCGAGAAGAACAGCACCAGCAGCAGACCGGGGAACGCGACCGCGATGTTCACCGCGGAGGTGACCAGCCGTGCGGCGGGGCGCGGCAGCAGCGAGGGCAACGTGCCGAGGACGAACCCGGTCACCACCCCGATCACCGTCGCGAGTACCGCCAGCAGCACTGAAAGCCGGGTCGCCACCAGGACACGGAAGAGGATGTCGCGGCCGAGGTCGTCGGTGCCCAGCCAATGCGCCGCCGACGGTCCTTGCCCGATCGCGTCCGTGTCGATCGAGAAAGCGTTGTCGTGCCACAGGATCGGGGCCAGTACCGCGAGGGCGATCACCACCGCCAGCAGGGTCGCCGCGAACCCGCCCACCGGGGTGCGCAAGGCCGCGAACCATTTCGCTCCACGCCGATTCACCATCTCAGTTCTCCCGGATCGTCGAACGCGGATCGAGGACGGCCAGCAGCACGTCCACCGTCAGGTTCACCAGCAGTACCCCGATGCCGTAGACGAGCACGATCCCCTGCACCAGCGGGTAGTCCTTCTGCAGGATCGACTGCGCGATGGTGGAACCGAGACCGGGCCAGGCGAACACGTTCTCCACCAGCACCGTCCCGGCGACCATCCCGGTCAGCATCAGCCCGCCCATGGTCAGCGTCGCGGTCAGCGCGTTCGGCAGCGCGTGCCGCAGGTAGACCACCCGCGCGGGCAACCGTTTCGCCCGCGCGGTACGGATGAAGTCGTTGCCCAGCACGGAAAGCGTCTCCACCCGGACGATGCGGGCGAGCACCGAGGCCGGGCCGAGCGCCAGCGCGATCACCGGGAGCACGAACGAACTCGCGTCCGCGTTCCCGGCGACCGGGAACCAGCCGAGCCGGACCGCGAAGAACGCGACCAGCGCGACGGCGAGCAGGAACTCCGGGATGGCCGCGAGCAGCACGGTCGTCGAGGTGAAGGCCAGCTCGCCGCCCCGCCGTCGCCCGCCGCGGGTCAGCACGGCGAACAGCAGGCCCAGCGGGATCGCCACCGCGATGACCACCGCGAAGGCGGGCAACGCCAGCTGGAGGGTGGCGGGCAACCGGTCGCCGATCACCTCGGAGACCGGCTGCCCGCTCGTCATCGACGTGCCGAAGTCACCGGTGACCAGACCCCCGAGGTAGTGGACGTACTGCAGCCACAGCGGATCGTCGAGGCCGAGTGCCGCGCGTCGCGCGTTCACCAGTTCCACCGGCGCGGTCAAGCCGAGCGCCGCCCGGACCGGGTCGCCGGGGATCAGCTGGATCATCAGGAACGCCGTGGTGACCAGGACCCACAGCGAGATCGCGAACCGGCCGAGGCGGCGCAGCGCGAACGACGACCACGGACTGCCGCGTAACCCGGCCGGGGCGGCCGCGACCGCCATCAGCTGTACATCCGGATCGACGACGGCTCGACCGAGCCGAAGATGACCTTGAACCGCGCGTTGCTGCCGAAGGTCGGGATGACCGAGTTGACGTAGGGCACGACGTCCAGCCGCTCGATGAGCGCCTGCTCAGCCGCGAGCCAGGTCGCACAGCCCGAGTCACCCGGCATCCGCGCCGCCTGAGCGGCCTGCGACGTGTACCGCTCGTTCTCGATGTGCGCGAAGTTCGTGCCGGCGGGCGGTTTCGGCCCCGAGACGAACGGGCTGACCTGACTCGGCAGCAGCAAGGTCACCGGCGCGAGCGAGATGTCCCACTCGCCGGTGTTGAAGAGCACCTGGCTGGTCCCCGGACTGTCGAGGCCCTTGAGCGTGACCTCGGCGCCGGCTGCCTTCCAGGACTGCTGCATCAGTTCGGCGGCGGGCGCCATCGTCGGCCCCACCTGGGTGCCGTAGATGGCGGTGAGCGCGAGCCGCTTGCCGTCCTTGACCCGCACGCCGTCGGCGCCCGGCTTCCAGCCCGCCGCGTCGAAGGCCGACTTCGCGGCGGCGACGTCGAACGCGGGCAGCTTGCCGCTCACCGAGTCTCCGGCGCACGCCCTGGGTTCGGTGGTGACCATCCCCTGGCTGGGCGCCCCGGCGCCGCCGGTGAGCACCTTGCCGATCTGGGCGAGGTCGAGCGCCTGCACCAGCGCGCGGCGCACGGCCAGGTCGCCGCCCACGCGGCCGGGCGCCTGGTTGAAGAACATCTCGCCCATCGGCACGACCTGCTCGCCGTGGAACAGTTTCTGGGCGCGCAGCCGCTGCTGGTCCTGACCGGTGATCCGGGCGCCGTTGAGTTCACCGGACAGCAGCAGGTTCGCGGCGGTCGTCATGTTCTGGATGACCCGGAAGACCACCTTCTCCGGCAGGCCTGGCTGTTCACGCTGCCAGTCCCCCGGCCCCCACGCGTAGTCCTTGCGCCGGGTGAGGGTGTAGTGGTCGTTCGGCACGATCTCGGTCATGGTGAACATGCCGGTGCCGTACTTACCCTTGGCCAGCGCTTGCCGGTCGGTCACGCCCTTGCCGCAGACGATCGGCAGACCGCCGACGTTGCGCAGCAGGAACGCGTCCGGTGCTCCGCTGGTGAGCGTGATCTTCCGCGCCGCGTCGTCCGCGGTCGCCTTGGTCCCCGGTGCGACCGTGAGCCCGGACATCGGGGACTTGTTGGCGGGTTCGCCGACGAAGTTGATGTTCGCCGCCACGTCGCTCGCGGTCAACGGGGTGCCGTCGTCGCAGGTGATCCCGTTCCGCAGGGTGAAGGAGGCCGTGGTCGTGGAGGCCTCCCACTTCTCGGCGAGCCCGGCGACCGGTTTGCCGGTCTCGTCGAGGTTGATCAGGCTGTCGTAGAGGTAGCGGCCGATGTCGAGCGCGACCGAGAGCACGGTCATCGCCGGATCCAGCGCTCCCGGATCGGTACCGATCGCCATGGTGAAGGTCTTGCCCTCGGTCAATTTCTGGTTCGCGGTCCGGTCCTGCCCGGATTGCGACGTCCCCCCGCACGCGCTCACGGTCAAGGCCACCACGCTCGTGATCGCGGCGGTGAGCCGGGCTTTCTTCATGCGGTTCTCCTACTGGGTCACGGTCTGCGCACGGAGGTGATCGACGGCGAGGCGGGCGGCCCTGCCGATGGCGGAATCGACCGCGGGCAAGCGGTCGGCGAGGGACTCGGCGCGGGTGAACACCGCGACGGCGTACCGGCGACCGTCCACATGGGTCACCACCCCCGCTTCGTTGCGGACGGCCGGGAGCGTCCCGGTCTTGGCCGCGATCGCCACCTCGGCGGGGAAACCGGACGAGATCCGGTGTGGCCAGATCTGCTGGGCCATGATCGTCCGCACGCGTTCGCAGGCGGCCGGGTCGCCCGCGCGGTCGGTCCAGATCGCGTCGAGCAGCTCGGTGATCTCCCGCGGGGTCGACGACGTCGTGCGTTCCGGGTCGAGCACGGAGAGCTTCCACAACTGCTCGGATGTGGCCGCGGCGAAGACGGCTTCCAGATCGTCGTCCGGTCCAGCGCCGAGATCGGCGATCACCGAGGCGAAGAGGTCCTCGCAGCAGCCGATCAGCCGCGTCCTGGTGAGTCCCAGGTCGGCGAGCACCCGGTCGACGGACTCCTGCCCGACCCGGTGATAGACGACGTCCGTCGCGGCGTTGTCGCTCATCGTCAGCATGAAATGCGCCAGGTCGCGCCAGCTCATCTCGACGTCGTCCGCGCAGCCGGCGGTCCCGATCCCGCCGATCCGGTAGCGCGCGGTGACGCGGATCCGTTCGGTCTCGTCGAGCCGTCCGGCGGCCACCTCACGGGCGAAGGCGACCGCCACCGGGATCTTGAACACGGACGCGAGCACGACCGGGTCGTCCGCGCCGACACCGACTTCGGGGCCGCCGGGGACACCGATCTCGCGCGCGTGCACGAATCCACGTGCCCCCGCGCTCGCGAAGACGGCCTCGATCTCGTCGGAGGTCGCCGTCACCGGTCCACCCGCCGGTCGGCCCGTCCGGTGTGGACGAACAACGCCCTGCCGGTGCCGTCGTCACCGACGAACGCGTGCGGCATGTGCAGGCCGAGCCCGTCGTGTTCGATGACCAGGGTGTCCCCCTTGTAGCCCAGCAACCTGCTTTTCTCCGGTGCCGGGCCGAGGTCTGCGAATATTCCCTTGGGCGTGCGTTCCAGCCACAGGCCGCCGTCCTCGTCCTTGCTGACGACGACGTCCGCGACCTGCGACGAGTACTCGCCCACAAAGCGCGACGGGTCCGCCGGGTACTCCGCGGCGTTGGGCTCCGGCAGCGGCGGGACCTCGACGCCCGCCAGATCACCCAGCACCTTCCCGAAGATGTCCAGGTACAGGTGCAGCGGTTTGCCACCGTTGGTCAGCAGGGCGACCGCGACGTTGCTGCCCGGCACCACCCGCAGGAACGCCGACTGGCCGATGGTGCCGCCGTCGTGGCCGATCACCGGGCCGCCTTCCCAGTCGAAGATCATCCAGCCGAGCCCCCAGGCCCCGCCCATCAGGCCGAGGTAGGGCAGTTCGACCTGGCGTTCCCACATGGCGCGCGCGGTTTCGGGCTTGAGGACCTGGGTGCCGTCGTCCGCACGGCCTTCGTTGAGGTGCATGCGCACGAAGGTGAGCAGGTCGCGCGGGCGCATCGCGAGATGCGAACCCGCCGGGGCGTTCGACCGCGTCAACGCCCACACGGGTGCCGCCACCGGCTCGTCGTCCGGCGTCGGCTGGACGTGGCCGATCGCGGCGCGGTACCGGATCGCGTCGTACGGCCCGGCCGCGGCGTGGGTCAGCCCGAGCGGAGCGAAGAGGTGGTCGCGCAGGCAATCGTCGTAGGACTTTCCGCGCAGGACCTCGACGAGCCTGCCGAGCACGCAGTACCCGGCGTTGTTGTAGGAGAACATCTCCCCCGGCGGGAACAGCTGGGGCACGTCGGAAAGCGTCGCCACGAGCTTGGCGACGCAATCGTCACCCTGTCCGGTGTCGGTGAAGATGTCACCCTCGAAGCCGGCGATGTGACAGGTCAGCTGCCGCACGGTGATCCGCGACGCCGCGTCTTCGTCGGAGAGGGCGAATTCGGGAAGGTAGTCGCGGACCGGCTTGTCGAGGTCCAGCTCGCCCTCGTCGACGAGCTGCATCGCCAGGGTGGTCGTCCACACCTTGGTGATCGACCCGATCTGGAACAGTGAGTCCACTGTGGACTCCACGCCGGTGCTCTTGTTCAGCACGCCGGCCGCGTGGTCGATCACCTCGCCGTTGGCGAAGACCGCGACGGCGGCGCCGGGAACCTGATGCTTCTCCAGAAGGGCGGAAAAGTTCTCCGCGAGCCAGGTCTCGATTTCGGAAAGTTTCGACATGCGCACCTCTTGTCCAGGGAAAGGGTGGTCCGGCGGTTCCCGGAATGCTAGGCCGGTGACGGGCGTCACCGGTTCGTGCGGAACTACGAGAGCGGCGGGAAAATTCATCCGGGCGGACGAATCATTCGCTCCCGGCCTCGGGAAGCCTGAGCCATTCGACGGCCTGTGCCGCGGCGAAACCGATGAAGGCGTCCCGTTCCGGCACTCTCGACCGCCCGTCGACGGCGTCGGTGAAAATCCTTACCGCGTAACGGCCACCATCCGGGTACTCGACCACGCCGACCTCGTTGCGCACCGACGGCAGGGTCCCGGTCTTGCCGCTGACGCGGATCCCGTCGTCCGGGAACCCGGACCGCAGCCGGTGCGGCCACACCTGGAGTTCCATCCAGCGACGGACGTCCGCGCACGCGGCCGGCGGAGCCGCCTCGTCGCGCCAGATCAGCCCGAGCAGCCGAGTGATCTCTTCGGCTGTCGTCGCGCAAGTGTGCTCCGGTCGCAGGGCGCGCAACGCGGCGATCCGCTCCATCGGGAGCCCCGCCAGCAACCTTTCGTCGTCCTCGTAGGAGATCCCGAGGTCCTCGCCGATACTGTCGAGTACCTCCCTGCAGTCCTGAGTAACGGTGGTGTGCTCGAAACCGAGGTCGCGCAACGTTTTCTCCGTCGCTTCCTTCCTGACGCGGTCGAGGATCAGGTCGGTGGCGACGTTGTCGCTGATGCCGATCATCAGGATCGCGAGGTCGTACCAGGACATCGTGATCTCGTGCCGGAAGGTCGCCAGGCCGTACGGACTCGGCGTGGGATGCCCCGGCGGGACGGTGATCCGCTCACCGAGGTCGAGCCCGCCTTCGGCGGCCTGCCTCGCCAGTTCCAGCGCGATCGGGACCTTGAAGACCGACGCCGTGACGACGGGTGTGTGTTCGTCGACGCCGATCCGCCGGGTGCCGTCGACTTCGGCCGCGTGCAGCCGGACCCGGACGCCGACCTCCTTCGCGCGTTCGTTGATCGTTGCGATGACTTCGGACGCGGTGGACATGGAACTCCTGTCTACTTGGGACTCGTGAGTGGCGTGCCGTATCGGCGACCATGGGCGTGGGTCCCGAGCGTCACGTTCGAGACGGTGAGCGTCCCGGGCGAGGCGCTCGAGACCCGCTCATCGTCCGAGGCAGGGAAAGCTCACACCTCGCCCGGCACGGCACCTTTGCCTTACCCCTCAAAATGGAACCGTCCTCACCACTCACGAGCCCGAACTGGGACCGGCCGGGGAGAAGGTGAACTGTGCCGGGTTCTGCGGAACCCAGAACGCCATCACGGCGGTGAGGAAGGTGGTGCAGATGAGGAAGCCGAACGCGGCGGTGTAGGAGAACGCGTCGGCGAGCCAGCCCATCGCCACCGGGGCGACCGCGCCCGCCACCTGACCGCCGAAGTTCATCACGCCCATGCCGATCCCGGTGACCGCGGTGGGCAGCACGCGCAGCGGCAGGCCGAAGACGGCCATAGTCGCCATGCCGAACACCGCGAGGGCGAGCGTCTCGTAGAGGGTGAACTCCGCCGTGGTCTCCGCGGAGACCATCAGGATCAGCAGCACCACGGTCACCAGCGCGATCGAACCGAGGTACCAGCGTCCGTGGTCGTGGAAGTAGCGGTCGAACAGCCAGCCGCCGAGGATGGTCGTCCCGATGCTGACCAGCATCGGGATCGCCGCGAGCACCCCGGTCTGGTTCAGCGTCAGGCCCCGCGCCTCGAGCAGGTAACTGGGCACCCAGGTGATCAGGCCGTAGTTCAGCATGTTGGTGGCGCAGAACAAGAGCGTGAACTTCCAGACCACAAAGGACTTCAGCACCTGTTTGCGGGAGACCTCCGGGGTCTTCGCCTCGTCGCGCGGAAGGCTGCTCAGCCTTTCGGGCAGCGCCTTGGGCAACAACGTCCAGACGACCACGCCGATGATCGCGCCGATCCCCGCCATCCAGAAGAACGTGTGCCGCCAGCCGACCGCCATCAGCAGCGGGCCGACGAGCAACGGCGCCAGGCCGGCGCCGATACCGCCGGCGGACAGCATCACGCCGGTCACCGTCGCGCGGTTGCCGGGAGTGGTCCGCTCGGCGATCGCCTTGAACGACGCCGCCGGGAAAAGTCCTTGGCAAACACCGAAAAGGCCACGGACGACGAGCAGCATGCCGAAGGTGCCCGCCATCCCCGTCATCGCGGTGAACGCCGACCAGAGCAGCAGCGTGACCAGCATCGGCCCCCGCGAGCCGTACCGGTCGGCGAGGAAGCCGGCCGGGATCTGGCAGACCATGTAGACCAGCGCGAACACGGTGACGAGCCAGCCCTGCTGGGTCTTGCTGAGCTCGAACTCGGCGCCGATCATCGGCAGCGCCATCCCGATCGAGAACCGGTCGATGTAGTCGACCGCCCAGGCGAACACCATCACCACCATGGTGATGAGCGCCGTCCGGTTGATCCGCCGCGCTGTCCAGGTGTCCTCGTTGACCACTGCCGTCATGGCGCCTCCGCGGAAACGTTGGGAGAGAAGGAGAACGGCGAGCGTGGCGCCGATCACTCATTCTGAAACGCGTTCGGCGAGCGGAGTTCGTGCGATCACACGAACATCCGCCGCCGTTTCGGGCCGGGCGACCAACGTCAGTCTTCGGCGCCTGGCGGAACGGTCCGCACGTCACGGGGCAACAGCCGGAGTTGCAGCATCGCGGCGAACCGCTCCCCCGCGTCGTCGAGGTCGATCTCGCCGACTTCGGCGAGACGCCGCAACCGGTAGCGGAAGGTGTTCGGATGGACGTAGGCCGACGCGGACGCGGCTCCGATGTCACCGAAGGCGTCCAGCCAGCACCGGAGGGTGTGCACCAGTTGTGACTGGTGCTGGGCGTCGTAGGCGAGCAGCCGCGCGACAGGTCCTGTCGCGACGTCTCCCCTGGCCGCGGCGAGATCGGCCAGATCCAGCATGAGTGCGTCGACATGGACGTCGTCGGCGGTCGCGACGCGTTTGGCGCCGCCGTTGGTGAGCAGAACGCGCAACGCCCGGTCCGCACCGTCCCGGGAGGCGTGGAGCCCGGACGCGTCGAGCGCGAGCGGTCCGATGCCGATCGCGGCCGCCGCCCGGCGTCCCGTGCGCTCCAGGAAGGTCGACGCGACCCGCACCGAACGCTCCTGGCAGTCGGCGTGACCGCCGGGCATCGGGAGGATGCCATAGGCGACGTCGCCGACCAGCGCGACGGCCGAGCGAGGCTGGACGGCGCTCAGGTGCATGGCCAGCGCGTCGGCGACCCGCTGGCGATCCGCGACGAGCCGGAGATCGTCCTCGGGCGCGGGGGCGCCGAGCAGGCCCATGGCGAGCACGATCGACGGCCGGCCGAGCAGCCCGAGCCGGGCGATGGCCTCCGGTGCCCCGGCGCCGCCTTCGAGCGCCGTGCTCACCAGATCCGCGCGCAACCGCCGTTCGACATCGGCGCCCGCGCGCAACCGGAGCATGTGCAACGCGACGAGTTTGGCGGCGTCGATCAGCGCCTGGGTGCGCTCCCCGCTGAGCGGTTCCCTGACCGCCGCCCAGATCGATCCGAGCACCTCGTCGCCGGCGCGGACGGCGAGCGCCACGCGGGGAAGCGCGATCGTGTTGTCGTCGTACCGCTGCGGATCGACGTACACGGGCGCGTGGTCGCGGTACAGCTTCTCGAAGACACCGTCCCGTTCCAGGCCGCGGGCGAACCGCTCCGGCACCTGCCTGCCGAGGATGGTTTCCACCCGGGACGGGTCCGCCTCGTCCTGGCGCCCGGAGAACGCGAGGATCCGGTTACTGCGGTCCTCGATGGTCACCGGCGCGTCCACGAGCGCGGCGATCGCGTTGGCCAGCGCGAAGAGATCGCCCGACGGCATTCCGCCGAGGGGCTGCGGCGAGACCTCGCCGACGTCCTCTTCGGCGAGCAAGGTCCTGAGCATGGCGGCGAGCTGCGCCCAGGAGGCGCCCCGCGCGAGCCCGAGCAGAGCGACCCCGGACGAATCCGCGGCGCGCCGGAGTTCCGGCGCCGGGGTGACGGGAGAGCGGACGACGAGCGCCGCCGCGCCTCTCGCACCCACGTCGTGCAAGAGGCGGACGACCTCGTCCTGCTCCCGCACCCCGACGCCGAGCACGACGGCTCCGCCAGGGATGTCGGATTCGTCGTGCGGATCGTGGATGACCACCCCGCCGAGCTGCTTGCGGGTGGTCCGGCCGACCGCGACCGGTTCCAGGAGCACGTCCCCGAGGTCCTCGAGCACGCGCCCCAAGCTCGTATGCGGCTTGCTGGGCACCGGTGTCAGCACCCCCCGAAGTTAAACCCGGCCTCACCGAACCGAATGGTTCGATCCGACCAAATCTAACCCCGGATTTCGTAGCGCGCTACGAACCGATCCACGCTTTCTCCGTGGTGACCTCGTCCAGCAGGTCGGGAATCGGAGTCACGCCGAGCCCCGGTCCGGTCGGCACCGGCAAGTGCCCGGCCTCCAGCACGAACGGCTCGGTGATGTCCGTGCGGTAGAACCGGTCGGACGCCGAAGTGTCGCCCGGCAGCGTGAAGCCGGGCAAAGAGGCCAGCGCGACGTTGGCCGCACGGCCGAGCCCGGTCTCGATCATCCCGCCGCACCACACCGCGACCCCGTGCGCCGCGCAGACGTCGTGCACCCGGCGTGCTTCGAGGTAGCCGCCGACGCGGCCGGGTTTGATGTTCACGATCTGGCAGGCGCCGAGCTTGATCGCGTCCGCCGCGGCCTTCGCGGAGACGATCGACTCGTCGAGGCAGATCGGCGTCCGGATGCGCTTGGCCAGTTCGGCGTGGCCGAGCACGTCCTCCTCTTCGAGCGGCTGCTCGATCAGCAGGAGGTCGAACGGGTCCAGCCTGGACAGCAGGGGCGCGTCGCCCAGGGTGTACGCGGTGTTCGCGTCGACCTGCAGCAGCACGTCGTCACCGAAGCGCTCACGCACCTGGCGCACCGGCTCGACGTCCCAGCCGGGTTCGATCTTCAGCTTGATCCGGACGTAGCCCTCGTCGAGATAGCCGCCGACGACGTCGAGCAGCCGCGGGATCGAGTCCATGATCCCGACCGAGACCCCGCAGGCCACGGAGTCGCGAGTGGACCCCAGCTCGGCCGCGAAGGACCGTTCGTGCGCGCGGAGTTCGGCGTCGAGGACCGCCATCTCCAGCGCCCCCTTCGCCATCCGGTGCCCCTTGTACTTCGCCAGCAACGGCGTCACCTTGTACGCGGTGACGTCCTCGGCCGACAGCAGGGCGGGGATCAAGTGGTTCCGCAGCACGTGCTCGGCGGCGTCGTTGTACTCCGACGAGTAGAGCGGCGCCGCCATCGTGACGCATTCGCCCCAGCCCTCGCCCGCCGGGGTCACCGCGCGGACGAGCAGCAGTTCCCGTTCGGACTGCGTTCCGAACGACGTCCGGAACGGCGCCACGAGCGGCATCCGGACCCGGCGCAGTTCCACACCGCTGAGTTTCACGACTGCTCCTTCGAGATCACGTACCAGCCGGCACGATCGAAACCGGCGACTCGGGCGTTGTCCGCCATCAGTCCGCCGAGGACTTCGCGCAGGGCGACGCGCCACGCGCTGCCGCGACCGGGATCGGTGCGGCGCAACCGTTCGATGTCGGACGGGACGGCGACGAGCACGGTCGGCGTGTCGGCGGATCCGATGCTCGGGCCGCCGTCGGAGTCGACCGAAAGCGCCTTCGCCGCGCCCAGCGCTACCGCGTCGATCAGGACGGGTTCACCGAAGGTGGCGGCACGGACCTCCGGGCTGATCAGATCCCAGCCGACCATCAGCCGGTCGGTGTCACCGGAGCCGTTGATGCTGTCCTCCATCGGACCGTAGAAATCAGGCAGGTAGCCGATCGGGCGCGCGCCGAGTTTCCCCAGGTTGAAATAGGCGTTGCGCCGCACCAGCGGGTCGAAGGTCCAGGTGATCACCGAGACGTCCTGGAGCAGCGCCCACCCGCGCTGGTGCAGTTTGAGCGCGTGCCCGATCCCGCGGCCCACACCCGCCTCGGCGACTCCGGCGATGTGGCTGTGCAGGCTCGCCTTTCCAGGGTTTCCGAAGAAACCGAAACAGGCCCCCAGCAGCTCACCGTTGTCGAACGCGCCCGCGACGTAGTTCCCGGCCGCGGACATCGCGCGGAGCAGTTCCGTGCTCACCGGCCGGGCGCCCGGCGCGGACCGCCAGATCGACTCGAACAGACCGGCCACCGCGGCCAGATCGGCGATTTCGGTGAGTTCGCGGATTTCGACGCCCGAAGCCACGGCCGCGGCACGCGCGGCGGCGACGGCTTCGTCGCGCACCTCCGCCGACACCAGGCTTTCCGCGTTCGTCGCAAGATTCGTCACGGGACAATCCTTTCCCGGCCCGATGGCCGAGTCACCGTCGTGCCGTACCAGATTCGCCCGCGGGATTCGTCGCACCGGACGGACTCCGCTTCGCGAGCACGTTTTCCACGAGCGCGGCCAGCAAAGCCGTGCGGCGCGGCAATTCCGCGACGACGACGTGTTCGTGATCCGCGTGCGCCCCACCGCCGACGGCGCCGAGGCCGTCCAAGGTGGGAATTCCCATCCCAGCGGTGTAATTGCCGTCCGAGGCCCCGCCGACCGACGCGGAAGGCAGTTCCCCGAGACCGAGTTCGCCCGCAAGTTCCTGGGCCAGCGCGAACAGTCCCGCCGACGAGCCCGCTTCGAGCGGCGGCCGGTTGATCCCGCCGGTCACGCGGACCTCGGCGCCTTCCAGGACCGGGCGGAGTTCCCGCATGGCCCTGTCCACGCGGAGTTGCTCGGTCTCGTTCCAGACGCGGACGTCGACGGCCACACTCGCGGCGGCCGGAACGGTGTTGACCGTCGTGCCCGCCGAAACGACCGTGGGCGTCACGCTGGTCCCGGCTCCGGGAGCGGCGAGCGCGGCCACCGCGAGGATCTGATGGGAGATCTCGATTCCCGCGTTGACCCCCTTCTCCGGTTCCAGTCCGGCGTGCGCGGCACGGCCGATCACCTCGACCCGGTAGTGAGAGACGCCTTTGCGCCGGCACTTCAGCGCACCGCCGTCGGCCGAGGCCTCCAGCACGAACGCCGCGTCACAGCCCGTCGCGGTCTCTTCGATCAGCGCGCGGGACGACGGTGAACCGATCTCCTCGTCACCGGTGACCAGAATGGACAATCCGTCACGATCGGGCACGGTCGCGGCGGCGTGCAGCGCCATCACGACCCCCGCCTTCATGTCGAAGCATCCGGGTCCTCGCAACACCCCGTCCCGCACGGAGAACGGATGGGTCTCCAGCGAACCGTGGGGCCACACCGTGTCGTGGTGACCGAGCAGCAGCACACGAGGCGGTCCGTCGCCGAATCGCCAGCGGAGATGGGTGACGCCGTCGATCACGATCCTCTCCGGGTCCGCGCCGAGCAGCCTCCGGCCGACTTCGGCCAGCACCTCGGCGCTGCGGGCCACCGCTTCGTGGTCCGACGACGGCGACTCGCAGCGCACGAGTGTCTCGATGTCGGCGAGCAGATCGCTCATCGCGGCTCACCCCGCAACGGCTTGCCCGGGAACGCGTCCGTGCGCAGATTCCCGTCGGTGACGACCGGAACACCCGAGACGAACAGGTGCCGGACGCCGACGGAAGGCCTGGTCGGGTCGAAGTAGGTCGCCGCGTCGGTGATCGTCTCCGGGTCGAGGACGACGATGTCGGCGTCGGCACCGACGTCGAGCCGTCCCTTGGCCACCGCACCGGGAGCGACCTCGTCGAGCACGCGCGCCGGCAGGTAGGAGCAGCGCCGGAACGCCTCCAGCCACGTCCATGCCTTGCTCTCGCGCACCATCAGGCGCAACGTCTTGGCGTACGTCCCGGACGTGCGCGGATGCGTCGCGCCGCCGGGTGGCAACGGCCATTCGGTGCTCTCGCTGGTCCCGTTCTTCCAGTACACGGGCAGCGCGTCGCTGGCGACGATGGCGTCAGGGAACGCGAGCGCCTGGTGCAGCAGGCCGAGGTCGCGCGGGCTGCTTTCGTCGAGGAACTCCAGGATGCACGGCGCCCCGGGATCCTCGGCGCGGACCTGGAGCAGGCGGCCCGCGTCGGCGATCCGCTCCCCCGACTCCAGCATGATCACGCTGGAGGGGGTCAGTCCCTTCATCTTCAGGCGTTCGGGCGAGAGGAACGCCGCGCCGATCGCCGTGCTGCCCGCGCCGTACGGGTAGGCCTCGACGGTCACCCGCGACCCGGCCGCGCGTCCCGCTTCGAGCGCCGCGAGCACCCGCTCGATCTGGTGGCCGGACGTGCTGTTCACGTGGCAGTGGTGCATCGCCGCGCCGGTCTCGGCCGCGACGATCGCGATCTCCGCCGAGCCGTCGATGGGCGTCTCCGGGTTCACCTCGACCAGTTCACGGACATGGGTGTAGGTCGGTGCCCCGGCCTCCTTGGCCAACCGGGCCAGCGCGAGGAACTCACCGGGGTCGGTGTCGGGCGCGTAGCCGAGGAGCACACCGACGCCGAGCGCGCCCGCGGCCAGCTCACCGTCCACAAGAGACAGCCAGGCGGCGAGTTCCGTCGGCGAGGACGACCGTTGCCAGACAGGGTTCCCGAGCACAGCGAGACCGCTGTCGATATTCGCGTCCGGCTCGATCCCGGCGAGCACCTGCGCCCGCGCGGCACCCCATGACGCGGAGAAACCGTAGTGCAATGGACGTCCCGCCGCGGCAGCCTCGGCGTAGGCCCGCTCGATCGGCATCAACCCGGCTTCGAGGTCGAGCGCGGTCGTCACCCCGTCCATCGCCTGCAGCCGCTGGCCGGCGATGGTGTGCACGTGGCTGTGCAGGTCGATGAAACCCGGTCCGACCACGAGCCCGGAGACGTCGATCTCCACGTCACCCGGCTCGGCGGTCAAACCAGCCCCGACGGCGGTGACCACCCCGTCGGATACCAGCACGTCGGCCATGCCGTCGAAGCCCGTCGCCGGATCGATGACACGACCGCCACGCAAGAGTGTCCGCATGCTTCGCCTCCTAGATCGCCTCGTTCATGGCGACCCTAGGAGGTTTCGGCGGACGTCCGTTCGTATCGCGCGACGAATCCGGGCCCCTCGGTCCATCCGCCCGCACGAACCGCTCGTGAGTGGTAAGGACGGTTAGAACCGTCCTTACCACTCACGAGGCCACTAGCGGTTCCGGTGCTCCGCGATGATCTCCGCGTACCGGTGCCCGCTCGCCTTGATCGTGCGGACCTGCGTGTCGTAGTCGACCCGCACGAGCCCGAATCGTTTGCTCAGCCCGCTGTCCCATTCGAAGTTGTCGAGCAGCGACCAGGCGAAGTAGCCCTTCACCGGAGCGCCCGCCTCGACGGCCCCCGCGACCGCGCCGAGGTGTTCTTCCAGGTAGGCGATGCGGTCCGCGTCGTGGACCGAACCGTCCTCGGCGACCTTGTCGTCGAAGGCAGCCCCGCTCTCGGTCACGTAGATGGCCTGGGCGCCGTACTCGTCGGCGAGCCGGTCGATCAGATCCGCGAGACCCTGCCCGTGGATCTCCCAGCCCATCGCGGTGGTGGCCGCGCCCTCGACCGGCACCTGCCGGGCGCGGGGCGCGGGGCCGTCCGGGTCGTCCTCGACGATCTGCCGGAAGTAGTAGTTCAGCCCGTGGTAGCCGACCGGGGTCGAGATCACCTCGAGGTCGTCCCCGGCCACCGGCGGTTCGACGCCGTAGACCTCGATCATGTCCGCCGGGTAGCCGCGTCCGTTCGACGGGTCGAGCCACCAGCGGTTGACGTGCCCGTCCATCCGGGCGGCCGCCTCGATGTCCGCGGTGGAGTCCGACGCCGGCTCGATCCCGCTGAGGTTGACCACCAGGCCGACGTTGGCGGGTTGGGCAGCGTTCGCGGTGATCGCCTGTACGCCGAGGCCGTGCGCGAGCAGGAGATGGTGCGACGCGTGGACGGCCTGCTTGAGATCTTTGACGCCGGGGGCGAACCGGCCTTCCAGATAGCCGAGCCACGCCGAGCACAGCGGTTCGTTGACGGTGTTCCAGTCCTTGACCCGGTCGCCGAGTTTCGCCGCGACGACAGCGGCGTAGTCGGCGTAGGCGTAGGCCGTGTCACGCTCGGGCCAGCCACCCTTCGCCTGCAGAGCAGAGGGCAGGTCCCAGTGGAACAGCGTCGCGAACGGCCGGATCCCGGCTTCGAGCAACGCGTCCACCAGCCGGTCGTAGAAGTCGAGGCCTGCCGCGTTGACCGCGCCGCGACCGGCCGGGATCACCCGCGGCCAAGCGACCGAGAAGCGGTAGGCGTCCAGGCCCAGCCGCTTCATGATGCCGAGATCCTCCGGCCAGCGCCGGTAGTGATCGCAAGCGACATCGGCGGTGTCGCCGTTCAGGACGGCACCCGGGACCCGGACGAAGTCGTCCCAGATGGACGGGAGGCGGCCGTCGGCGTCGACGGCGCCTTCGACCTGGTACGCGGCGGTGGCCGCACCCCACAGGAAATCGGCGGGCAGGTGCAGATTCAAGGCGGACCTCTCTGTACGGAGCGACGGGCGGGTCATTTCACGGCACCGGCGGTGAGCCCGGCGACGAGATAACGCTGGAGCAGCAGGAATCCGGCGACGACCGGGACGGAGACGATCAGGGACGCGGCCATGACCTGGTTCCAGTACACCTGGACCTGAGTGGAGTACTCCTGGAGGCCGACCGCGAGGGTCCGCGTGCCCGAATCGGTCATCACCGACGCGAACAGGACCTCGCCCCAGGCCGTCATGAACGAGTAGATCCCCACCGCGACGATGCCCGGCATGGCCGCCGGGACGACCACCCGGATCAGCGCGCCGAACGGCCCGGTGCCGTCGACCATCGCGGCCTCGTCGAGTTCCTTCGGGATCGAGTCGATGTAGCCGGCGAGCATCCAGATGGCGAACGGCAGCGAGAAGGTCAGGTAGGTGATGATCAGCCCGAGCCGGGAGCCGTACAGGACGATGCCGGTGGTGTTGCCGATGTTGACGAAAATGAGGAACAGCGGCAGCAGGAACAGGATGCCGGGGAACATCTGTGTGGACAGCACGGTCATCTTGAAGAAGTTCTTGCCACGGAACCGGAAACGGCTCAGGGCGTACGCCGCGAAGATCGCGATCACCACCGAGAGGATCGCCGCCGAACCGGAGATGACCAGGCTGTTCACGAAGTACTCGGCGAGCGGGATGGTCTCCCAGATGTCGAAGAACGGCTGGATGGTCAGCGTCGTCGGGACCCACTCCCACTTGCCCTGCACGTCCCCCAGCGGCTTCAGCGACGACGAAACCATCGCGTACAGCGGGACCAGGGTGAACAGGGCGAGGAAGCCGAGGACGAATCGGCGGGCCCACGGGACCCAGCGAGGCTCAGACAACGGCGTTCCTCCTCCGCGCGGTCAGTCCCAGGTAGACGGTGCTGACGATGAGCAGGAACAGCAGCAACAGCACCGACATCGCCGAGCCGAGACCGAAGTTCCAGGTCACGAAGGAGCTCTGGTAAATGTGGATCGAGATCAGTGATGCCTCCTTCGGCGCGGACGCTCCGAAGAGGACATACGGCGTGTTGAAGTCGTTGAAGGTCCACAGGAACAGCACCAGGAGCAGGACCTGGTTGACCGGGCGCAGCATCGGCTGGGTGATGGCCTGGAACTGCCGCCACCATCCGGCGCCGTCGATGGCCGCCGCCTCGTACAGTTCGCCGGGGATGTTCTGCAGGCCGGCCATCACGATCAGGAACGCGAACGGCCAGTTGCGCCAGATCGAGACGACCACCAGCGACCAGAAGCTGTTGTCCCCGATGAGCCAGAACGAATCGGTGCCCAGCAGGTCGTTCACCAGGCCGGTGTCCTTCTGGAACATGAACGACCAGGTGATCACCGCGGCGTACATCGGCAGCGCGTACGGCACGAGGAACAGGGTCCGGAGCAGGCCGCGGCCCCGGAAGTTCTTCTGCATCAGCACGGCGGCCGAGGTGCCGAAGAGCCAGCAGAACCCGACCGATGCGACGGTGTAGAGGACGCTGATCCAGAACGAGCCGAGCAGCGACTTCCCCGCCGCGGAGTTGAAGTCCAGGACGAACTTGTAGTTGTCCAGCCCCGCCGCCGGGGCGGACGAGAAGTCCCGGATGGAGAACTGCGTGAGCTTGAAGAAGCTCATCACGAGCCCGGCGATCATCGGGACCAGGTGGACGAGCAGTTCGAGCAGGATCGCGGGCAGCAGGAGCAGATACGGCAGCGCGACCCGGCGCCGGTCGCGCCGGGCACCCTGGGGCCGGGGCGCCCCGGCCGCCTTCACGGCCGGGGCGTCGTCGAGCGCGGTCGGCATCAACTACCGGCCGCGATCTGCTGGTCCGCCTGGTTCAGCTGGTCGCGGATCTTGGCTCCGTCGACCGGCTTGCCAGCGGCCACGTCGGCGAACATCGCCTTCATCGCGGTGCCGATGAGGGTCTCGAACTGCGACTCCTGCGGAACCTGCGGCATCGGCTCGGCCGAGTTCGCGAGCACGTTCTGGAAGACCTTGACGTCCTCGGTCTGGAACGCCGCGTCGCTGTAGGCGTCCTGGACGGTGGGCAGCGAGCCGTAGGTCTTGTTGAGCAGTGCCTGCTCCGGCGCCGAGACCATGAACTTGACGAAGTCCAGTGCGGCGTCGGGGTTCTTGGTGTTCTTGAAGACCGACATGTTGATGCCCGCGACGAAGCTGGTCACCTTCCGGCCGTTCGGCGGCGCGGTGGCGGGCAGCGGGATCGGCGCGACGCCGAGGTCGGCCATGTCCATCCCGATGTTCTTGAACGACCCGGCGGAGGCCTGGTTCATGAACATCGCGGCCTTGCCGTCCGACAGATCCTTGAGGGACTTCGCGGTGTCGGCGTACTCGGCGTTCGCCGGGTTGACGATCTTGTCCTTCTGCATCAGGTCGACGAACTGCTGCACGGCCGCGACCGACGGATCCGAAGCGAGCTGCGGTTTACCCTCGGCGGTGAAGAATTGCGCGCCCTGCTGGGCGCCGAGGATCGCCGCGTGGTGGCTGTTCTCGGTGACCTGGCCCGCCTGGAGCGAGAGTCCCCACTGGCCCTTGTCGGGTTTGGTGAGCTTCTTGCCGTCCTCGACAAGCTCCTCCCAGGTGGCGGGCGGCTTGGTGATGCCGGCCTCGGAGAAGAGCTTCTTGTTGTAGTACAGGCCGTACGCCTGGCCGTAGAGCGGTACGCCGACCGGCGGCTGACCGCTCGCCCCTGTGGCCGCCAGCGACGGGCCGAGGAACCGCGCCCTGCCGCCGACCTTCTCCAGCGCGGCGTCGTCGAACGGCAGCAACGCCCCGGTCGCCTGCAACGAGGCCGACCAGGTGTTGCCGATGTTGAGCACGTCCGGTCCCTTGCCGGAGGTGGTGGCCGCGAGGATCCGGTTGAGCAGATCCGTCCACGGGACGACCTCGAGCTTGACCTTGATCCCGGAGGCCTTCTCGAACTTGTCGAGTTCGGGCTGCAGGACGGCTTTGTCGTTGTCGAGACTGGTGCCCTGATTGGACGCCCAGTAGACGAGCTCCTTGGGAGCACTGGACGACGTGTCGCCGCCGCCGCACGCCGTCGTGGCGGCGGCCGCCAGCGCCAGGACGAGCGCGGGAGCGATCTTTCCGATTCGCATCGATGGTCCTCGGGGTGAGTGGCCAAGCCGCGTCCGGAGCCTGTGACCCGGGACACGTCTTATTTCAGGGCTTGAGTTAAGCCTTGGTCCACCTTGCCGTCAAGACCCTGAACGCCATTTCGCCCGCCTCGGCACCGTATCGTTCACCAGGGGCCGAGCGCGTCCTCGGCCGGGTCGTTCAAGCGGACGTTGAGCACGGATCACTTCCCGGTCAGCACATCGAGCGCCTGACCGCGGTGGGCGGCGAACAGTTCGAGCGCCTTCTCGCCGTCACGGGCGCGAAGAGCGGACGCCAGCCGGCGATGCTCGGCCGGGATACTCGCGAGGTAGCCGTCGGAACTCACGCCGATCCGGGTCAGCAGGAACAGGTACACCTGGGACCGGATCGCCTGCCACGCCTCGATGAGCCGCCGGTGCCCGGACGCCGCGTAGACCGCGTCGTGGAAGTCGATGTCGCGGCGGACCATCTCGTGCTCGTCGCGCGCCCTGTCCATCCTGTCGACGGTCTCGTCGATCGCGGCCAGCTCCGCCTCCGGCGCGTTCGCGACCACGAGGCGGACGGCCAGTTGTTCGAGCGCCGAGCGAAGACTGTCGAGTTCGGCGACGTCCACATCGGACAGCGTCGTGACGATCGCGCCGCGATGCCATTCGCTGCGAACCAGACCCTCGCGCTCCAGTTTCAGCAACGCTTCGCGCACCGGACCACGACTGACGCCGAGTGCCGCCGAAAGTTCGACCTCACGCAGCTGCGCGCCAGGCGGATAGGCGCCGCCGAAGATGGCGTCCCTGACCCTGTCGGCGACCTCGTCCGCCAGCCCGCGCCGACGCGCCGGCACCACCCTGCCGGGTTCGCTCATCCTCGTCCTTCCCATCGGAACGCCCGATAGTAACGGCGCCATACTTTGTCCTAATGTTAACATTGCGACAAGTACTCGTCCCGCCGGAAAGGACCCCTGGGCATGACCGTCCTCGACTCCCCCATCCCGCGCTTCCACCTCGCCATGCCCGTCGACGACCTGGCCGCCGCGCGCACCTTCTACGGCGAGGTCCTCGGCCTCGAACAGGGCCGCAGCTCCGAGACGTGGATCGACTGGAACCTCCACGGCCACCAGTTCGTCACGCACCTCGCGCCGGAACGGCCGCGGCAGATCCACAACCCCGTCGACGGACACGACGTGCCCGTCCCCCACTTCGGCCTGATCCTCACCGTGCCGGAGTTCCGGAAGCTGGCGGACCGGCTGCGCGCGGCGGACACCTCCTTCGTCATCGAGCCCTACGTCCGCTTCGAAGGCCAGACCGGCGAACAGTGGACGATGTTCCTGCTGGACCCGGCAGGCAACGCCTTGGAGTTCAAAGCCTTCGCCGACGACTCGCAGGTCTTCGCCGCCTGACCGGTCGTAAGTGGCGCTTCGGGTTCTCCCCCATCGGTTTGTCAGGCGAGTGGCACCACCGACACCCGCACACTGATCGATAACCTTCACATTATCGATCGGTGCGGCTTTCCGCGTTGATCAAGGCCCGGCTCCAGGAGAGGCTGATCCTGTCAGCGAGCCTGCTGAACACGGAAAATCAAGGAGACGCCACCATGTTCGACCCCATCCTCCTCCGGGCCGCCGACGCCGAGATCGTCAGCGACGCGCCGGGCAGCGAAATCACGCTGCTGGCCGACTCGGACACCACCGACGGGGGCTTCACCGCGAACCGCGCGACCCTGAAGGACGGCGTCTTCGGCACCCCGGCCCATTTCCACACCCGCGCGACCGAGTTCTTCTTCGTACTCGAAGGAAAACTCCAGGTCCTTGTCGAGGAAACCCTGCACACACTGGAGAAGGGCGACTTCCTCGCCGTGCCGCCCAAGGTGCCGCACGCCTTCGGGCCCGCCACCGGATCGGACGCCGACGTCCTGGTCACCTTCACGCCGGGCATGGCCCGCTTCGACTACTACCGGCTCCTCGACCGGGTCGCGCGCGGCGAAGCGGACCCTTCGGAGATCGCCGCGTCCTCGAAGCAGTACGACAACCACTACGTCGACAGCCCGATCTGGCGCGCCGCGCGCGGTCAGTGAGCGTCAGTCGATGACCGCGGTCGCCTCGACCTCGACGAGGTGCTCGGGCACGTCGAGCGCCGCGACGCCGATCAGCGTTCCCGGCGGGACCGGGGTGCCACCCAGTCTGGCCGCCGCCCGGTCCACGCCTTCGAGGAACAGCGCGAGTTTGTCCGGCGTCCAGTCGACGACATAGACGGTCAACTTCGCGACGTCGTCGAAGGTGGCGCCCGCCTCGGCGAGCGCGGTGCCGATGTTCAGGTAGCACTGTTCGACCTGGGCGACGAGGTCCCCTTCGCCGACAACGGTGCCGTCGGCGTCCCAGGAGACCTGCCCCGCGATGAAGACCAGTTTCGACCCGGTCGCGATCGACATCTGCCGGTAGGCGGGGATCTCCAGCAGTCCCGCGGGATTCACCAGGGTGATGCTCATCCGTACTCCTCGTCAACGGTCACTTGTGGTTACCGAGGAACTGTAGGAGAGTGTGCGACGACCTGGAAGAACGCACTTTTTCGTGACTGGGGAACCTGATGGTGACCAAGCAGCTCAACGGTTCGGACGACGCCGATCTGATGCGGGCGGACTCGCTGGCGCGGGAGATCTTCTCCGACGTCGCCAACAAGTGGGCGCTCCTGATCATCGAGACGGTCGGGGACCGCACCCGGCGGTTCACCGAACTGCGGAACGACATCGAGGGCATCAGCCACAAGATGCTCACCCAGAACCTGCGCATGCTGGAGCGCAACGGCCTGATCGAGCGGACGGTGCACCCGACGGTGCCGCCGCGGGTCGACTACACCCTCACCGAGGCGGGCCACGGTCTGCGTGCGACGGTCGACGGGATGTGCGACTGGACCCACCGGTTCCTCGGCCACATCGAAGACTCGCGACACCGGTTCGACCTTCACGTACTTCAGGCGACCTGAGCGGCGGACCGTCGTGGGCCTCGTGAGTGGTAAGGACGGTTAGAACCGTCCTTACCACTCACGAGCCTTGAGCTACGGCAAACGCACGACTCGCAGGAAGGCGGGCAACAGCCACGGCCGAGGACCACTGACGGCGATCTTCCGCGTCAGCACGGAACGCGCCTTTCCGACCCGGTGGAACAGCATCAGGTTCAGTGACGGCGGATCGAACGAGATCCGCGCGTCGACCGGGCCGCCGGGCTCCTCGACCGTCACCCGCCCCTGGTGCAACACCAGCACGACCGGGGACGTGTACGCCGACCGGAACGCCACGGCGATCCGTCGATCCCGCGGCGGCTCGTCGGTGTCGAGAAGGTGCCCGACGTCGCGGGTCAACAGGCCCACCATGAACAGATCGAAGAACAACGCCGCGTCAGCCGGCGGGATCGTCCACGGCAGCTTCAGCGCCTTGGCGATGTCCCAACCGTGGATGTGCAGTTCGTTGACGAGATGAGCGAGGACGCCGGCCAGCGGCACCTTCGAGGCCCCGAGCCAGTCCAGCGAGGTCTCCGGGTCGGCGTCCTCGGTCACCCGTAGTACTTCCTCGATGTCCGCGAGCAATCCGGTGACCAGCACACCGATGTCACGTTCCGGAAAATCTCGTAAGACCAAGGTGTTCAGTACGGAAACCGTGTCCACAGTGGTCTTTTCGACCTGACTCTGCCCGCGAGTGTCCAAAACCGGGGCACTGTCCCGCCGTACCAGCGACGTGTACATCTTCGCGATCATCGCGACGTGGGCGACCGTTTCGGCCGCCGTCCACTCCGCGGTGACCATCGCGTCCGGATCCGGAACGCGGGCCACCATTTCCGAGAATCGTGCGCCCGTCACCCGATAGGCTCGCCGCACCGAATGCCATCGATCCACCGTGATCGCTCTGGTCACAGGCCGATTTTACCGTGCTGTGGCCGGAAATCCGTACGCTCACGTGCGGTCCGATGCCTCCCGGAGATCCAGTGACCGTACTCACTACGGAAATCGACGTGACACGCACCGACCGGCACAGGCAGACTGAACGACAGATCCAGCCTCGCCTCCGTTGTCACCGTTGCCGCGCCGGAGGCGGCCCACACGGACCCGCGCCCTTCCAGGAGCCCTTCACTGATGACCGAGACCCTGCCCGAAACCACCCACGCCCAGGAACGGGCGCCGGCGAAAGCCGGGCTCCTGATCGGGGTCCTGGTCCTTTCCGCGTTCGTGATGATCCTCAACGAGACCATCCTGAGTGTCGCGCTGCGTGACCTGACCGTCGACCTTCAGGTCCCGACCACCACCGTCCAGTGGCTGACCAGTGGATTCCTGCTCACCATGGCGGTCGTCATCCCGACCACCGGGTTCCTCCTCGAACGGTTCACCCCGCGCCAGGTCTTCCTCGCCTCGCTGATCCTGTTCAGCACCGGCACCCTGGTCAGCGCGCTCGCCCCGGGCTTCGCGCTCCTGCTGACCGGACGGGTCATCCAAGCCTGCGGGACGGCGGTGATGCTGCCGCTGCTGATGACCACGGTGATGCGCCTGGTCCCGGTGGAGAAACGCGGCGCCACGATGGGCACGATCACCATCGTCATCGCGGTCGCCCCGGCCATCGGCCCGACCATCGGCGGCGCCGTGCTCTCCTCGCTCGGCTGGCGCTGGATGTTCTGGATCGTGCTGCCGCTCGCGCTCGCCGCCCTGGCGGTCGGCATGCTGCAACTGCGGCTGGACAGCGACAACCGCAAGGTGCCGTTGGACGTACCGTCGGTGGTCCTGTCCGCCATCGGTTTCGGCGGCGTGCTGTACGGCCTGTCCGTGTCCGGCGAGTCGGCGGGCGGGCACCAGCCGGTGCCGCCGTGGGCGCCGATCGCCGTCGGGGCGGTGGCACTCGTGGTGTTCACCTGGCGCCAGTTGCGCCTGCAGAAGGAAGATCGCGCGCTGCTGGACCTGCGTCCGTTCACCCATCGCAGTTTCGTCGTCTCGCTGGTGCTGACGGCGCTGTTGTTCATGTGCCTGCTCGGCGCCGCGGCCATCCTGCTTCCGCTGTACCTGCAGACCGTCCTGCACACCAGCACGTTCGTCAGCGGGCTCGCGGTGCTTCCCGGCGGCCTGGCCCTCGGGCTGCTCGGCCGTCCGGTCGGCGCGTTGTACGACCGCCTGGGTCCCCGCCCCTTGGTCATCCCCGGCGCGGCCGCGATGGCGGTCTCGCTGTGGCTGTTCGCCCTGCTCGGCCCGGAATCGCCGCTGGTCGCGGTCATCGCCATCCACGTCCTCCTGATGGGCGGCCTCGGCCTGATGATGACGCCGCTGATGACCGAATCCCTCGGGTCACTGCCCAAACATCTCTATTCACACGGCAGCGCGATCCTCTCCACCCTGCAGCAGCTCGCCGGCGCGCTCGGCACCGCCGTGTTCATCGCGGTGGCCACGGCGAGCACGACCACGGCCGGGGCGGCCAGCCCCGACGCGACGGGGATCCGCACCACGTTCATGGTCGCCGGTTGTGTCGGGCTGGTCGCGTTCGCTGGTTCGCTGTTCGTGAAGAAGAGCGCCGGAACCACCNCGGGGGGGCCGCACGCCGTCCGATCACCTTCCGGCCGTAGGCCTTGGCGGGGACCGGGCCCGGCGAGACGACGGCCACGAGCAGCAGTGCCGAGCCCGCCGCGTAGACCGGGACCACGAACTGCCAGTGCCCGCCGAGCGCCTTCACCAGCGGGCCGACGGCGCTCGGCACACCGAATGCCATCGATCCACCGTGATCGCTCTGGTCACGTGCCGGGTGAGCCCGCCACGAAAGAGGACGTGAAGTCACTCAAGCTTTGAACACCACGCGCCCGCCCGCTGTCCGGGTGAAGGCTCCACCTCCGTCAGGACGAGTCTTCCCCCGGGACGGCTCAATCCTTTGGTCGCTTTCTGGGAGCGATCCCACATTTCGGATCGGCCGACCTTGCCACGGCCGGGACACCCCTTTACGGTCCTCCATGGGAGCGCTCCCATAAATCGGATCCCGGTCGCAAGGAGGCGACGTATGAGATTCCGCGGGAAAGGTGTTTCGGCACCATCGGCCGTCGGCGCGGTACTCGCGATGGTGGCGGTGCCGGTGGTACTGGGCTCGAGCGCCGAAGCGGCGCCGGGCTGCAAGGTCGAGTACACGATCACCAATCAATGGGACACCGGTTTCGGGGCCACCGTGACCGTCACCAACCTCGGCGACCCGATCAGCGGCGGCTGGACGCTGAGCTGGGACTTCTCCGGAAACCAGCAGGTCCAGCAGGGCTGGAACGGCACCTTCGGCCAGCAGGGCACGCGTGTGACGGTCCGTGACGCGGGGTGGAACGGTTCACTCGGCACCGGCGCCACCGTCTCCCCCGGCTTCAACGGAAGTCACTCCGGTACCAACGAGAAGCCCGCCGTCTTCACGCTGAACGGCACCACCTGCACCGGTTCCACCGTCCCCACCACCACGACGTCACCAACCACGACCACCACGACACCGGGTCCGGGCGGCCCCAAGGCGGACAACCCCTACGCCGGCGCCGCGGTGTACGTGAACCCGGAGTGGTCGGCGAAGGCCACCGCCGAACCGGGCGGCGCCAGGATCGCGAACCAGCCGACCGGCGTCTGGCTCGACCGGATCGCCGCCATCGAGGGCACGAGCACGAGCCGCGGACTACGCGGCCATCTCGACGAAGCGCTCCGGCAGGCCGCCGGGAAACCGCTGGTCGTCCAACTGGTGATCTACAACCTGCCCGGCCGGGACTGCGCGGCGCTCGCGTCGAACGGCGAACTCAAGGCGGACGAACTCCCGCGCTATCGGGCCGAGTACATCGATCCGATCGCCACGATCCTGGCCGATCCGAAGTACGCCGCGCTGCGGGTGGTGACCGTGATCGAGATCGACTCCCTGCCGAACCTCGTCACCAACGTGACGCCCCGGCCGACGGCCACGCCCCAATGCGACGTCATGAAGGCCAACGGGAACTACGTCGCCGGTGTCGGCTACGCGCTGGCGAAGTTCGGCGCGATCCCCAACGTCTACAACTACATCGACGCCGGGCACCACGGCTGGCTCGGCTGGGACGACAACCTCGGCCCGTCCGCCGCGCTCTTCGCGCAAGCCGCGAAGAGTTCCGGCAGCACACTGGCCAATGTGCACGGCTTCATCGCGAACACCGCGAACTACGGGGCGCTCAAGGAGCCGTACTTCACCGTGAACGACAGTGTCGGCGGGGCTTCGGTGCGGACGTCGAAGTGGGTCGACTGGAACCGCTACGTCGACGAACTGTCCTACGCCCAGGCGTTCCGGCAGGAGGCGATCCGGGCCGGCTTCCCGGCGGAGGTCGGGATGCTCATCGACACCTCACGCAACGGCTGGGGCGGCACCGCGCGGCCGTCCGGCCCCGGACCGTCCACCACGGTCGACGCCTACGTGAACGGCGGCAGGACCGATCGCCGCATCCATCTCGGCAACTGGTGCAACCAGGCGGGCGCGGGACTCGGCGAACGTCCCAAGGCCGCGCCGGAAGCCGGGATCGACGCCTACGTCTGGATCAAGCCGCCGGGCGAATCCGACGGCGCCAGCAAGGAAATCCCGAACACCGAGGGCAAGGGTTTCGACCGGATGTGCGATCCGGCGTACACCGGTAACCCGCGGAACCAGAACAACATGTCCGGCGCGCTGCCGGACGCGCCGCTCTCCGGGCACTGGTTCTCCGCCCAATTCCAGGAGCTGCTGAAGAACGCGTACCCGGCTCTGTAGGCAGTGGGTCTCGTGAGTGGTAAGGACGGTTCTAACCGTCCTTACCACTCACGAGGCCTCTCCTTGCGCGGCACCGGTGATGTTGCGGACCATGCCGCCGAAGACCACACCGTGAAACGGCGCGATCCCCTTCCAGTACGCGTGCCCGGCCAGCCCGTGCGGTTCGAACACCGCCCGTTGCCGGTAGACAGTCCGACCGTCCTCATCGGACTCGACGCCGAGTTCGAGCCATGCCCGCCCCGGCAGCTTCATCTCCGCCCGCAACCGCAGCAGCCGCGGCCGGTCCAGGTACTCGACACGCCACCAGTCCAGCGCCTCACCGAGATGCAGCCGTCGCGGATCCCGCCGTCCACGCCGCAACCCGACGCCGCCGACGAGCCGGTCGGCCCAGCCGCGGACCGACCAGGCCAGCGGGAACGAGTACCACCCGTGTTCCCCGCCGATCGACTCGATGACGTCCCACAGCGCTTCCGGCGAGGCGTCCGTCCGCTGTTCGCGTTCGTCCACGTAGACGGTCCCGCCCGCCCAGTCCGGATCGCTCGGCAGCGGATCCGAGGGCGCGGCGGCGGTCGACGCGTCCGACCAGCGGGTCGGCACGTCGGCGTTGCGGACCCGGGTCAGCGCCAGTTCGACGGCGTGTTCGTAGTGGGTCAGGCCCGCTTCCGGGTCGGGGATGTGCTCGGCGATCGTGTGGTCGTGACAGACCACTTCATGCACCAGCGATTCGATGAGTGGTACGGCGATCGACTTCGGCACGGGCGTGACCAGGTTGACCCATTGCGCGGACAGCCACGGAGTGAGCACCGGCACGGGTACGACGGCCCGCCTCGGCAGACCGGCGACGACGGCGTAACGGCGCATCATGTCCAGATAGGTCAGCACATCCGGCCCGCCGATGTCGAAGGCACCGTTCACTTCGGACGGCAGCTCGGCCGCGTGCACGAGGTAGTGCAGCACGTCCCGGATCGCGATTGGCTGGATGCGGTTGCGCACCCACCGCGGGGTGACCATCGCCGGGAGCCGCTCGGTCAGGTAGCGCAGCATCTCGAAACTCGCCGAACCCGAGCCGATGATCACCGCGGCCTGCAGGACGATGGCGGGCACTCCGGAGTCCAACAGGACCCGGCCCACTTCGGCGCGCGACGCCAGGTGCGGTGACAACTCCTCGTCGTCCGGCACTATGCCGCCCAGGTACACCAACCGCCGCGCGCCCGCCGTCTTCGCCGCCTCGGCGACCGTTCGCGCCGCCTCCCGGTCGACGTCGACGAAGTCCTTGCGCGTCAACGAATGCACGAGGTAGTAGACGACATCGCAGTCGGTCAGGGCCGTCTCGATGGAGGCCGGATCGGTGACGTCGCCACGTTCGACCTCGACACGGTCACGCCACGGCTCCTCGGCGACCTTCTCCGGAGAGCGCGCCACCACGCGCACCTCGTGGCCCGCGTCGAGCAGTTGCGGAACCAGCCGTCCGCCGACATAACCGGTCGCCCCTAGCACCACACATCGCATTACCCGAGTGTTCCCGGCGAAGGCCTTTCGCGCACTCTGAGTCCCCGTTCAGGGTGCCAGCCGCCCGCGGACCTCCACGGTCGCGGCGATACTGCTCCGGAGGAACCGGGCGACCGTCCGCCGCTCGTCCTCCCCCATGTCCCGCCATGCTTCGGCGTAGCGCTCCCCCAGCGGCAGGAAGAACTCGGCGCCGATCCGCCGCGCCTGGTCGTGCATCCGCAACTCGACCTTGCGCCGGTCGGTCGCGCTCCGGTCCCGGTAGAGATGCCCGGCCCGCTCCAGCCGGTCCAGCACCGACGTCGTCGCCGACGCGCTCAGATGCAGGGCGCTCGCGAGCCTGCCCGGGCTCATCGGGGTGCCCATCCTGGCCGCGTCCATGATCACCGCGAGCGCGTTGAGGTCGGTCCGGTGCAGACCGTGCGCCTCACCGAACATCTCGGCGAACCGGTCCGACTCGACGGTCAGCTGCCGCAACAGGAGAACGAGCAGGTCGTCCGTGACTTGCTCGGCGTCCTCAGTGGGCTTGGCCATGACCGAAACCTCCCCTCCTGTTGCCCGGTCCGGGTGACCACTCTACTATTTCGATGGTCGAACTATTCAATCGTCGAAGTAGCGCTGTCACGGGAGCCATCCGTCCATGATCTCGGAAGTCGAACGCCCCGCCCGCACGCGGTCACGTCTGCGGTGGCTGCTCCCCGCCCTCGTAGCGGTCGCCTGGCTGATCTTCGGCGGCTTCAGCGGCCCGTACGCGGGCAAGCTGAGTCAGGTCACGGAGAACGACAGCAGCAGTTTCCTGCCGGCGTCGGCCGAAGCGACCGAGGTGGGCGAACTCCAGAAGCAATTCTCCAGCGCCGCCGTCATCCCGGCGATCGTCGTCGCCGAACGGCCGTCGGGCCTGACCGAGGCCGACAAGCGGTTCCTGACCGACCGGACGTCGAGCGCCCGGCTCATCCCCGCGCCGGAGAGCAACGCGGGCGCGCAGGTCGTCGTGCTCTTGGACGCCACGAGCGATCCCGGGGACGGTGTCGAGGCACTGCGGGACGCGCTCGCCCGCGACACCCCCGATGGGTTGAAGGTGCTCGTGACCGGTCCCGCCGCCCAGGTCGCCGACCTCAAGGAGGCGTTCGGCGGGATCGACGGACTGCTGCTCCTGGTCGCGGGTGCGGTGGTCGCGATCATCCTGATCATCGTCTACCGGAGCCCGCTGCTCCCCCTCCTCGTCCTGTTGTCGGCGGTGTTCGCGCTGGGAACGGCGAGCCTCGCGGTGTACCTGCTCGCGGATCACGACGTGCTGGCACTGAACGGGCAGAGTCAGGGAATCCTGTTCATCCTCGTCTTCGGCGCCGCCACGGACTACGCGCTCCTGATGATCTCGCGCTATCGCGAAGAACTCAGGACGACCGACGACTCCCGCTCCGCGCTCCGTACGGCCTGGCGCTCGACCATCGAACCGATCGCGGCCTCCGCCGGGACCGTGATCCTCGGCGTCCTCTGCCTGCTGTTCAGCGATCTGAACTCCAACAAGGGACTCGGCCCGGTCGCCGCCATCGGCATCGGCGCCGCCTTCCTCACGACCATCACGTTCCTGCCCGCCGTCCTGGCCTTGTGCGGGCGCAACGCCTTCTGGCCCTTCCGCCCGGCGGTGGCCTCGCCTCGCGAAGAGACCGGCGGTCTCTGGGGCCGCGTGTCGGGCTGGGTCGCCCGCGCACCGCGCACGATCTGGATCGTGACGACCGTCGTCCTGCTCGCGGGCGGCGCTTTCCTCCCCCAGCTCAAGGCTTCCGGCACCGCGCAGTCCGACGTCTTCCTCACCCCGGTAGATTCCGTCGCGGGGCAAGAAGTCCTCTCCCGCTACTTCCCCGGCGGCTCCGGTTCTCCCACGGTGATCATCACCCCCGCCGGTCAAGCACAAGCGGTCACCGCGTTGGCGCGCGTCCCCGGTGTCTCGGACGTCCGCCAAAGCGCCGAAGCGGGCGGGCTCGCGAAGATCGACGCCGTGCTGGCCGATCCCCCGGACTCCGACGCGGCCGTCGCGACGGTCCAACGGATCCGCGAAGCCGTGCACACCGTCGACGGCACCAAGGTCGGCGGGCCCACCGCGACGCTGCTCGACACGAGGGAGACCTCCGAGCACGACCGTATGGTGATCATCCCGATCGTCCTCGTCGTGATCTTCCTCGTGCTCGCCCTGCTTCTGCGGTCATTGCTCGCGCCGCTGCTGCTGATCGGCACGGTGGTGCTGTCCTTCGCCGCGACGATGGGCGTCTCGGCGCTGGTGTTCAACCACGTCTTCGACTTCCCCGGCGCCGACCCGGTCGTCCCGCTGTTCGGCTTCGTCTTCCTTGTCGCGCTGGGCATCGACTACAACATCTTCCTGATGACCAGGGTCCGCGAAGAGGCGGGCAGGATCGGCACCCGGGAGGGAACCCTGCGCGGTCTGCGCGTCACCGGCGGCGTGATCACGTCCGCGGGAGTCGTGCTCGCCGCGACCTTCGCCGCGCTGGCGGTGCTGCCCATCCTCTTCCTGGCCCAGCTGGCGTTCATCGTCGCGTTCGGCGTCCTGCTCGATACGCTCCTGGTGCGTTCGCTGCTGGTACCGGCTCTGGCGGTGGACGTCGGACGGAAGATCTGGTGGCCGTCGAAGCTGGCGAAGACCGGCCGGGAATGAACGCGGCGATCGCCAGCGCGACGAGCGCCGTCGCCGAGCCGAGTCCCATGATCAGCCGGAAACCGCCCTGAGACGGGACCTGCACCGGTCCAAAGGAGACGGTCAGCTGCGCGAGGATCACACCGGCGACGGCGCTGGAGATCGACGTGCCGATCGCGCGCATCAGGGTGTTGAGGCTGTTCGCGGCCGCCGTCTCCGACACCGGGACGGCACCCATGATGAGCGCGGGCATCGCACCGTACGCGAGTCCGATGCCCGCGCCGATCGTGGCGGACACCAACACGAGGTGCCACACGCCGGCCATAAGGACGGTGCCGAGGCCATAACCGGCGGCGACGACGAGCGCGCCGAGCATCAGCGTCACCTTGGGACCGCGGGCTTTCGTGATCCGCGCGGACAACGGGGCGGTCAGCATCATCACGATCCCGGACGGCACCAGCACCAGACCGGTGACCAGCATGGTCTGCCCCAGTCCGTAGCCGGTCGCCGCGGGCAACTGCAGGATCTGCGGCAGCACCAGCGACTGCGCGAACATCGCGAACGCGAACACGATCGACGTCAGGTTCGTCAGCAGGACCTGACGCCGGACGGTCGTCCGGAGGTCCACCAGCGGCCGGGCCACCCGCAGTTCCCAGCGGCCCCACAACAGCAGGACGAGCGCGGCGGCTCCGAACAGGCCCAAGGTCCGCCCGCTCGCCCATCCCCAGTGCGCGCCTTTGGAAATCGCCAGCAGGAGGCAGACCAGGGCGGCCGAAAGCCCCCCGGCGCCGACGAGATCGAACCGTCCGCCGGTGCGCACGTTCGATTCGGGGACGAACGCGAGCACGAGCGCGGTCACGACGACACCGAGTCCGGCCGCCGTCCAGAACAGCAGATGCCAGTCGGCGTTCTCGGCGAGCAACGCGGCGGCGGGTAAGCCGAGCGCGCCGCCGACGCCGAGTGACGCGCTCATCGTCGCCGTCGCCGAAGCCAGTCTTTCGGCCGGGAGTTCGTCGCGCATGATGCTGATCCCGAGCGGGATCACCCCGGCCGCGAACCCCTGCAACACCCGGCCGGTGACCATCGGAACCAGCGTGTCGCTGAGTCCGGCAACGACCGAACCGGCGATCAGCATGCCGAGACTGAGCAGCAGCATCCGCCGCTTCCCGTACATGTCACCGAGCCTGCCGACGACCGGTGTCGCGACGGCGCTCGCGAGCAGCGTCGCCGTGATGACCCAGGTCGCGTCCGCGGGCGAGGCGTCCAGGAGTTCCGGCAGCTTCGGGATCAGCGGGATGACCAGGGTCTGCATGAGCGAGACCACGATCCCGCCCAGCGCTAACACCACCACGACCAGTCGAGGACGCGGCACGGGCTGAGTCATACAAGGCCTCCGGAGGGGGATCGGGAGCGAACGGCTCCAACTTAAGTCAGTTGATTGACTTATGCCAACGACACGGGCACTGTTTGAATCACCGGACCACCACGCTGAAGGAGCCTTCGATGACGCAGAGCGACCTGGATCGGCTGCCGAGCTTCCCGTTCCCGACCGAGGCCGCCCTGGCACCACCCGCCGAATGGGCCGAGTTCCGCGCGAAGTGCCCGGTCGCCAAGGTCACCCTCGCCAGCGGCGACGAGGCGGCGCTGATCACCCGCTACGCGGACGTCAAACGCGTCCTTTCCGACCCGCGGTTCACCAGGCCGACCCCCGCGGACAAGGCGGCGCGGGTCGCGGACACCGAATCCGGCGGGGTCTTCAACAGCGAGATGGCGGGCGTGATCCCGCAACACGGCGAAGCGCATCTGAAGTGGCGCCGGATGCTCGGAAAGTGGTTCACCGCCAAGCGGATGAACGCGCTGCGACCGCGGATGGAGGCGATGGCCGTCCAGCTGATCGACGAGATGATCGCGAAGGGCGAACCCGCGGACCTCAAGGCGGGTCTGGCCTTCCCGCTGCCGGTCTGGGTCATCTGCGACATGCTCGGCGTCCCGGACACCGACCGGGAACGGTTCGCCCACTGGTCCGACGTCATGCTCAGCATGACCCGCTACACCCAGGCCGAATTCGACGTCGCGCAGGCGGAATTCGGCCGGTACATGGGCGGGCATATCGCGGCCAAGCGGGCGGAGCCCGGCGAGGACATCCTCAGCGCGCTCATCACCGACACCGACACCGACGGCGAGCGCTGGTCCGACGCGCTGCTCGTCGCGACCGGGATAGGCCTGCTCATCGCCGGGCACGAGACCACCGCGAACATGATCGCGAAGATGGTGGCGATGCTGCTGGAGGACCGGAGCCGCTGGGAAGCGGTGCTCGCGGACCGGTCGCTGATCCGCACCGCCGTCGAGGAGTCCCTGCGAATGGACGCCAACGCAGGAATCGGCATGTCGCGCTACCTCACCGAGGACTTCGAGGTCGGCGGGACGATCTTGCCGTCGGGCACCACCGCGATGTGCAGCATGGCTTCGGCGAACCGCGACGAGAGCGCGTTCGAAGCCGCCGCCGACATGACACTCGACCGGAGTCCGAACCCGCATCTGGCGTTCGGCGCCGGCGCGCACGCTTGCCTTGGGCAGCCGCTCGCCCGTACCGAACTGCAGGTCGTCCTCGGTGTCCTGCTGGAGAAACTGCCCACACTCGAACTCGCCGTCGCGGCGGAGGACCTGCGCAAGGTCGAAGGGCTCGCCGTCGGCGGACTACGGGAACTGCCCGTGCGATGGTGATGCCCATGACGAGTGAGATCACCGGTGCCCGCGCCGAACGGGCGCACGCGACGCGGGAACTGATCCTAACCGCGGCGGAGCGGCTGTTCGCCGAACACGGCGTGTTCGCGGTGTCCAACCGCCAGGTCAGCGAAGCGGCCGGGCAGGGCAACAACACCGCGGTCGGCTACCACTTCGGCACCAAGGCCGACCTGGTGCGCGCGATCGCCCGGCGCCATTCGGGGCAGATCGAAGAGATCCGCCGCCGGATGCTCGCCGGCATCGGCGACAGCACGGACCCGCGGGACTGGATCGGCTGCCTGGTCACCCCGGTGGCCGAGCACCTGGCCACGCTCGGGAGTCCCACCTGGTTCGCGCGCTTCGGCGCGCAGGTGATGACCGACCCCGCGCTCCGCCCGATCATGGTCGAGGAATCGCTGACCTCGCCGTCACTGGTGCGGATCGTCGAAGGACTCCACCGCTGCCTGCCCGATCTGCCCGCCGACGTCCGCGCCGAGCGCGGCGACATGGCCCGCCAGCTGCTGGTCCACATGGTCGCCGAACGCGAACGCGCCCTCGCCGAGGGCACCCCCACTCCCCGGTCCACCTGGCACGACGCCGCGACCGGGCTCATCGACGCACTCGCCGGGATCTGGCTGGCACCGGTCACTCCCGGCCCGGACGAGGGAAAAGGACCATGAAGATCACCGTCGACCAGGACAAATGCTGCGGCGCCGGAACCTGCGTGCTGCTCGCCCCCGACGTGTTCGACCAGCGGGAGGAGGACGGCATCGTGCTCCTGCTCCAGGAATCGCCCGCCCCGGGCTCGCACGACATCGTCCGCGAGGCCGCCGACGTCTGCCCCGGCGCCGCCATCACGGTGAGCGAGAACGCGTGACGGTGCTCGTCGTCGGCGCCTCAGCCGCCGGCCTTGGAACGGTGGAAGCCCTGCGCCGCAAGGGTTACGCGGACCGCATCACGGTGCTGGGCGCGGAGGCGCATCTCCCCTACGACCGGCCCCCACTGTCGAAACAAGTCCTTTCGGGACACTGGGAGTCGTCGCGAACCCAGTTGCGCCCGGCCGAACGGCTGTCCGCTTTGGACGCCGAGTTCGTCCTCGGGGACGCGGCCGTTTCGCTGGACGTCCGGGAACGCATCGTCCACTCGGCCTCGGGGCGATCACTGACCGCGGACGAGATCGTCATCGCGACCGGACTGCGACCGCGCACCTTCCCCGGCCAGACCGACCTCGACGGCGTCCACGTTCTCCGCACTCTCGATGACGCGCTGGCCTTGCGGGCGGGCCTGTTGAGCTGCTCCCGGGCGGTCGTCGTAGGCGATGGCGTCCTCGGCACCGAAATCGCCGCGAGCGCCGCCGGGATGGGCGTGCCGGTCACCCTGGCGGGCCCGCAACCGGCTCCGCTGGCTGCCCAATTCGGCCCGGTCATATCGGATCTGCTGGCGGAGTCGCACACTTCGCGCGGCGTGGTCCTGCGGCTCGGCGCAGCGGTCACCGGGCTGGATTCGCGCGACGGGCGCGTCACCGGCGTACGGCTGGAAACCGGCGAGGTGCTCCCCGCGGACGTCGTCGTGGTGGCGTTCGGCGCCGCACCGGCGACGGAGTGGCTCGAAGGCAGTGGACTGGCGCTGGCGAACGGGGTCGTCTGCGATTCCCGATGCCGCGCGGCGGAGGGAATCCACGCCGTGGGCGACGTGGCCCGTTGGCATCACGAAACACTCGATGTGGCCCTGCGGCTGGAGAACCGGACCAATGCGACCGAGCAGGCGGGCCACGTCGCCGGCGTCATCCTCGGCGACGACCGGCCCTACACCCCGGTCCCCTACTTCTGGACCGACCAGTTCGACACCAAGATCCACGTGCACGGAATCCTTTCCGCGGACGCCGATGTGTCCACTGTGGAGGGATCGGTGAACGAAGGCCGGTTCGTCGCCGAGTACCGGCGGAACGGCGCGGTCACCGGTGTCCTCGGCTGGAACATGCCCAAACAAGCCCGCCTGCGCCGCCCGGAACTCACCGGGGTTCTCACTGGAGGAAAGCCTTGACCACCGCCCCGTCCTTTCCCGCCGCCAGGGCTGCGGGCTGCCCGTTCGACCCGCCTCCCGCCATCCGGTCGCTGCAGGAGGAAACCCCGCTCGCGCGGGTCCGGCTGTGGGACGACAGCACGCCGTGGCTCGTGACCCGGTACGCCGACCAGCGGAAACTACTCTCGGATCCCCGCGTCAGCGCCGACATCACCCGGCCTGGGTACCCGAGTCCCACTCCGCTGCGCGGTGGCGCCATCAGTTTCATCCTGATGGACGATCCCGAACACGCCCGGCTGCGCCGGATGGTGACCGCGCCGTTCACCATCAAACGCGTGGAGGCCATGCGGCCCGGTGTGCAGGAGATCGTGGACGACCTGATCGACGAGATGCTGGCCGGACCGAACCCCGCCGACCTCGTCACGGCGTTCGCGCTTCCGGTGCCTTCGCTGGTGATCTGCCAGTTGCTTGGCGTCCCCTACGCGGATCACGATTTCTTCCAGGACAAAAGCAATGTCCTGATCAACCGGGAAACCGGCCCGGAGGCCAAGGCCGCCGCGGGTGCCGCCCTGAGCGAGTACCTCGACGAGCTGATCGGCGAGAAACTCGAGAAACCCGGCGAAGACCTGCTCTCCGGTCTCACGGAGCGGATCCGCACCGGTGAGCTGACCCGGCAGGAAGCCGCCCAGATGGGCGTCCTCATGCTGATCGCCGGGCACGAGACGACGGCCAACATGATCACGCTGGGCACACTGGCATTGCTCGAACACTCGGACCAGCTGGCCCTGCTCCGCGAGACCGACGACCCGAAACTCGTCGCCTCCGCCGTCGAAGAACTGCTGCGCTACCTGCACATCACACACAACGGACGTCGCCGGGTCGCGGTCGAGGACATCGAAATCGCCGGGCAGGTCATCCGGGCGGGCGAAGGCATCATCCTGGCCAACGACATCGGCAACCGCGATCCCGACGTCTTCCCCGATCCCGACCGGCTGGACCTTCGCCGCGACTCCCGTCGTCACGTGGCGTTCGGCTTCGGCGTGCACCAGTGCCTCGGGCAGCCGCTGGCACGGATGGAACTGCAGGTCGTCTACAGCACGCTGTATCGGCGTGTCCCCACCCTGCGGCTCGCCACCGAACTGTCGGAGATCAAGTTCAAGCACGACGGCTCGGTCTACGGGGTGTATGAACTGCCCGTAACCTGGTGACCATGAGCGATGATCAGGACGCCGTCGACGAACGGATCCAGGACGCCGGCGAGCGCGGCGACCTCGACGAACTCCGGCGGCTGGCCGACGGCGGCAGCAGTGACGCGGCGGACCAGCTGATCGAAACGGCGACCGAGCTGGGCGCGTTGGACGAACTGCGGCGGCTGGCCGAGCGCGGCAACCGGGACGCCGCGGATCAGCTGGCCGAGCTCACCGAGGAGTAGCGTCCCGCATCGCCGGGATCAGCACCGGAAGCGCGGCCAGGAGCGCCAGGCCTCGGACGACACCCGCGACAGGGTAAGGAACGCGAAGCCCGAACCTGTGCGCGATCAGCCCGCCGGTCAACGCGCCGAGCGGCATCAGTCCCCAGCCGAGCAGCCGGTAGACGCCGTTGACGCGGCCGAGCAAGGACGACGGCACCTCCCGCTGACGAACGCTGACGGTGACTACGTTCCAGATGGTCGTCACGAAACCGCTCACCGCCAAGAGCGCACCGAGCACGGCCATCTGGGGGCTGAACCCGATCCCGACGAAAACAACGGCGTTCACGGCGAGCGAGACAAGGAGCGCACGAAGATCGCCGAGCCGGGCGACCAGCCGCGAGACCACGATTCCGCCGGCGACGCCGCCGAGCGCCGCCCCGGCGAGCAGCATGCCGAACGCTCCAGCGCCGAGACGCAGCACGTCGGTCACGAACAGCACGAGAGTCGCGTTCCCGAGCTGGCCGCAGAAAGTGTTGACGCCCAGCAGCAAAGCAAGAGTGCGAAGCAGGCGGTGCTTCATCAGCCAGCGAACTCCATCGAGGACCTTCGCGCTTTCCGCCTGTCCGCGTCGCCCGGGCAGCCTGACCAGAAGTACGGCGGCGAGCACGAACGACATGGCGTCGACGGCGAACGGGAATGTCCAGGCGAGCGCGAAGAACAGGCTTCCGAGAGGCGGCCCCAGGAACTGCCTGCCGACGGTCGTCGCCACCTGCTGTCTGCCGTTCGCCTGATGCAGCAGCTCTTCCGGGACGAGGTCCGGAAGAGCCGTTTGCGCGGCGTTGTCGTAGAAGACGTCGCACGACCCCAAAGCGAACGCGAGGAGGGCGAGCACCGGCACACTGATCATCCCGGCCGCGACAAGTGCCGTGAGCACACCGACGATCAGGGCCTGGAGTGCTTGAGTCCGCCACATGAGCGCGGTCCGGTCGACCCTGTCCACGACGGATCCGGCGGTGAGCGACAGCAGAAGCCACGGTGCGTACGTCGCGACCGAGACCAGGGCGACGTCCCTCGCGTCATGGCTCACTGTCACCGCCAGCAAGGGCAGCGCCGCTGCGAAGACACCGTTGCCGAGGCTGTCGATTCCGGTGGCCCACCACAGTCGTCGGTAGGCGCGGGGCAGGTCGGGCATGGTCGGATCGTGGCGACGTCCGGTGTTCCGGGGACACCTTTCAGCTCGGGGCTACATACTCGGGCGATGCCGATGACCATCGAACTCGGCGTCGCCGAACTGGCAGCGACCCGGTTCGCGATCTCGCCGCTCTCCGAAACCGTGGCCTGTCTGCTTCAGATCGCCGGCCTCGACCGGAATACGGTCAATCTGCCCTGGCTGCGGTGGGCGCGGGAAGAACTCGATCGCGAACCCCTCGATCTCTCCTGGACCTGGCCACTGCTCGTGAACGGCAGGCTGAGCTGGCCGGAGTTCCTCGTCCCCGCCCCGCGGGACTCAAGTGCTTCCCTCGAGAACGACCTCGACACGGTGCGGCGAACCCCCGAAGCCCGGGTGAGAGCGAGCCTCGATCGGGTTTTCGGCGCAAGGCTTCCCCGCAACGTTGCGACACTCGCCGACAACCCCGCATCCGGTCTGCGGGAGATCGCCGACGAACTACGCGAAGCCCATGACCGCCTCGTCGCGCCGCACTGGCCGCGGATGCGGGCGGTGCTGGCCGCCGACGTCGGGTACCGCGCGCGGCAACTGACCGCAGGCGGTGCCGAGCGGTTGTTCGCGGATCTGCATCCGGACCTGCGCTGGCATACCGACCGGGTGACACTGGCCGGCGAGCGCTGGCGGAACCGGCACCGTGTCGTCGCGCGAGGGCCGGGCGGTCTCGTGCTGATGCCTGTCGTACTCGGTTCGCCCTACGTCCTGATCAAGAACAACACCTCGACCCAGACCACGATCCGCTATCCGGCGCGGGGAACCGGCGCGCTGTGGACGGCCAAGACTCGAGCACCGGGGTCCGGCACCGTGCGGCTCTTGGGCCGAATGCGGGCCACTCTCCTCGCGGCGCTGTCCTCCCCCGCGACCACGACCGACCTGGCACGTGCGCTGGGCGTGACGCCGAGCGCGGTTTCCCAGCACCTCAAGATCCTGCGGGACAGCGGACTGGTCGCGCGTGAACGCTCCGGTCGCAGCGTCCTCTATCTGACGACCCCGCTCGGCGAACGCCTGCTTTGACGGTCAGCGGTCGATCAGCTCGACGGTCACTTTCGCTACATCACCCTCCTCGATCCCTTCGGCCTCGCGGACCGCTTTCTTGACCGGCAACACGTAGGCGCCGCGTTGGGAGTCCGGGAAGATCGAGGTCTTCCATCTGCTGCCACCGATACCGACCTGGACACGGACCGCCCCGAACCCGCGGCGCGGACCGTCGGTGATCTCACGGATCTCCTCGGAGATGTCCCGGGGCAGGCTGACGAAGGTCCAGGTCTCCCCGCGGCGGGCGTCCCAGACCCAGAGTTCGGCATCGAACACGACGATCATCGGTGGAGCGTCGCACACGGGACCGACGATTTGCTCGGTGGTGCACGCGGCCAGTGCCTGAGACGCTGTGAAGGCCTCCTTCCCTACCCTCACAGTAAGGAAGGAGGCCTTCACGGCGTCAGCACCGGTGTCTCTACAAGGGACTCACCAGTCCGGACTCTTGCACTTTCCGTAGGTCAATGCAGGGAGCGGCCGAGGATGAGCACTCGGCAGTGCCGATGAGCACTCCGTGAGCAGTTGCCGGGCTACGTGCGCATTACCAGCATGCTGGTTGCGGCGCCTGATCGACGACCAGGGGCTTGAAGTGCGATGAGCGCGCCGAGCCATCTTGCCGGGTGCCCTCGATTGATCAGGTAATGGCCGCGTGCTTGTTCGTCCTGCGGAGGAGCCAGCGGCGGAGTTCGTCAGCACCCCAGACGATGATGGGGAAGGGGACGGTAAGAGCGAGCATGTCAAGGGTGAGAGGGGCGGTGCCTAGCACGCTTTGCAGCGGTGGCAGGTAGATGATCGCGGCGGCGAGCACCAGTTCGAAGGCGATGCCCCAGAGCAGGAGTGGATTGGACAAGACGCCGATGGATCGGAGGGAGGCGCGTTCTGTGCGGGCGGCGAACGCGGTCCCGATCTGGCCGGCGACCATGCCGAGGAAGGTCATGGTGGTCGCCTGCTGATAGGCGTGGTGCAGGGGTGTGCCGACGTCGGTGGGCGCTCCGGGGTGCCATCCGGCTTTCAGCAGGACGTAGAAGAATCCGGCCATTTCCAGAGCGGCGCAGATGAGGCCGAGGAACAGCCAGGCGCGCAGCAGCATGGGGGCGCGGATGACGGGTTCGCTGCGCTTGCGGGGTGGGCGTTGCATGAGGCCTGGTTCGGCGGGTTCGCGGCCGAGGGCCAGTGCGGGCAGGGTTTCGGTGCCTACGTCGAAGGCGAGTAGCTGCAGCACGGTCAGCGGCAAGGGAACGGCGCCGCCGGACAGCGCGAACACCACGAACGGCGTCACCTCGGGGGTGGCGTGGGCGAAGATGTAGAGGATGAACTTGCGGATGTTGTCGTAGACCCGCCGCCCGGCTTGGACGGCGGCGGTGATGGTGGCGAAGTTGTCGTCGGTGAGCACCATGGTGGAGGCTTCCCGGGCGACGTCGGTGCCGGAGCGGCCCATGGCGATGCCGATGTCGGCGCGGCGGAGCGCGGGGGCGTCGTTGACACCGTCGCCGGTCATCGCTACGACGTGTCCGGCGTCGCGCAGGGCGTCGGCGATGCGGAGCTTGGCTTCGGGTGAGGACCGGGCGAAGATCAGTTCGGACGGTCCGGCAAGCAGGGTGTCGAGGTCGGTTTCGCTCATCCGGTCGAGTTCGTAGCCGGTGATCACGGTCGGTTCGGTGCGGGTGATCCCGACTTGTTTGGCGATGGCCGCGGCGGTGAGGCCGTGGTCGCCGGTGATGACGATGATGCGGATCCCCGCGGTGTGGCAGTGGGCGACGGCGTCGGCGACTTCGGGGCGAGGCGGGTCGACCATGGCCACCAGGCCGAGCAGGGTCAGGTCGCGCTCGGCCTGGTCACGGTCGGTTGGAGCGGCGTCGGGGGCGAGTGGGCGTTCGGCGACGGCGAGAACCCGCAGTCCTCGCTGTGCTTGGGTATCGACGAGATCGGCGAGCTCACCGCGCCGGGCTGGGGTGAGTGGCCGTGGGTGGCCGTCGGTGTCGAGTTCGGTGGCGCACAGCGGCAGCACGGTCTCCGGGGCGCCCTTGGTATGCAGCCAGGTGTGTCCCTGGTCGTCCGCGTCGAGGGTGGACATGCGTTTGAGGGACGGGTCGAAGTGGAACTGGCTGCGCCGCCGACGCAGCCGCTCGTCCGGGTCGAGGGACACGCCCAGCAGAACACCGGCGCCCAGCATGGCGACCTCGGTGGGGTCACCGGTCGTGTGGTCGGGGTCGTCGATGCGGGCGTTGTTGCAGGCGGCCATCGCGGTCGCCAAGTGGATGAGTGTCGCCTCACCAGGCGGCGGCCGGTCGGGATCGAGGGTGTGGGTTCCGGTCGCGGTGTGGATGACGGTGACACGCATCCGGTTCTCGGTCAGGGTGCCGGTCTTGTCGGTACAGATGACATCGGTGGACCCGAGGGTCTCGACCGCGCTGAGCCGTTTGACGACCGCGCCGCGCCGGGCCAGGCCGCGGACGCCGATCGCCAGTGCCAGGGTGATCACCGGCAACAGCCCTTCGGGCACGTTGCCCACCAGGAGTCCGACGGCGAAGATCACCGCGTTGAGGAACGACAGCCCCGCGCCGAGAGTCGCGACCGGGATGAACGCGACCCCCATCAGCACCGAGATCAGCGCGATCAGCCAGGCGACCCGGCGCACCTGGTGCTCCAGCGGGCTCTCGTCCCGTTCCACCCGCTCGGACAAGGCGGCGATCCGGCCCAGCTCGGTGCGCATGCCGGTGGCGAACACGACCGCGCGGGCTTCGCCCTCGGTACAGGTCGTGCCGCTGAACACGAGGTCCCGCGCCTGAAGCAGCGGTACCTGGGAGTCGAGGAGGTCGGCGGAGCGGAACGCCGGCAGCGCCTCCCCGGTCAGCGCGGACAGATCCACCTCGATACCGCCGTCGAGCAGCCGGGCGTCCGCCGAGATCCGGTCGCCTTCCTCGATGATCAGCACGTCACCCGGCACCAGTTGGATGGCCTCGATCTCGGCCACCCGTCCGTCGCGCAGGACCTTGGCCCGCATCGGCAGGTAGGCGGCCAGCGCCTCCACCGCCTTCTCGGCGTGTTGCTCCTGCACGAACGCGAACGCCGCGTTGATCACGATCACCGCCACGATCGCGATGGCCACCGGCTCGATGCCCACCAACCACGCCAGGCCAGCCGCCGCCCACAGCAACAGCGCCAGCGGGTGCGTGAACTGCCGCACCAGCTCCCGCGGCCACGTCCGCCCGCCCCGCCGACGTAACTCGTTCGTCCCCACATGGACCAACCGCCGCTGCGCGTCCCGGCTGCTCAACCCCGAGCGGGAGCTGCGCAGATCCCGCAACAGCCGATCCAGCTGCTCGGTCGGATCCAGCTGGACACCGGGCTCCACGTCCACCACGTCCGTCATCGGTCGCTCCTAGAGGGGTTCGGTGTTCACCTACCGGTTTGTGGGGCTTCGCTACGGGTCGCGGCGACTGGGCACCCTGACACCGATGCCCCGCCCTGACCGAGAAAGGAGGCTCGCCGTCCAGGCATTCAGCCGTGGCTGTGGCGCTCGTGCCATTCGCACCGTTCCTGTCGAGCCTCACCGGCGGCCGCGAAGTACACGAGCCGGCACAGCGCAGACGCCAGCGCCACGCCCACGACGATCACGACAACGATCTCGACGATGCCCATCGGTCCGCTCCTCTCCCTGACAGCCAACACCTGCCCGGCGGCGTGGTGTAGAGACCCAAGTCCCAGGGAGCCGGAGCACAACGGCAGCGTTGGGCGAACCTCTGGTAGCGGCTGGCGAGCAACGGGCACCGTCGGTGAAGAGCTGTGCGAGCTCACCGGGGTCGAGCTGTTCCACAACCACATGACTCGACCGCGACTACGTCATGAACACCGACGGCACGCGACGCACGTACGCCCAGAACCTGCTCGAGCGGCACGATCGCCTGCGCATCGACAACACCCGCTCGAGCCCGGCGGAGACCGCGGCCCTAATACCGCGACGGATGCCGCAGTGAGCGGGCCGTCGTCGCGCCGAGCACGCGCGAAGCCATCCACGCCAGCGCGTCGGCCGTGCGAGCCGGGGTGTCCGACGGCTGCATGATGTGGCTCAGCACGGTCCGGACCACGACGTCGATCGCGACGTCGAGATGTTCGGCGTCCAGCGGTGGATCGTAGGCGCGAACACGGCCGCGCAGCATGACCGTCGCTTCGCTCAGCAGGCTCCCGGCCCGCACCGTCAGCAGCGGCAGCAACTCGGTGTCGGCGCCGTGCGTGGCCGAGACGATGGCCCGCAGCAGGAGATTGTCGTCGGCGAGTTCGAGGACACCGCGGACGGCGTCGTGGATCGCCTCGACGAGGTCGTCGGGGTGCCGTTCGAAGGCTTCCTGGACGACCGACAGGAAGCGTGCCAGTTCGTGCGAGATCATCGCTTCGGCCAGCTGGGTCTTCGAGCCGAGTTCGTTGTAGACGGTCTGGCGGCTGACGCCGACGATCTCCGCGAGTTTGCTCATCGTCACCGAGGACCAGCCGGAACGCACGGTCAACTCGATCGCCGACGCGACGATCGGTTGACGGTACGGACCCCCCGTGACCGGTGCCTCGCTCATGATCGTCATTCTAAGCCGCCGTTCCAGCCGCGAACGCCAGTGCCTCCGGCCACGGCGCCCGCCCGGCGATGTGGCGGCGGTACTTCATGATCTCGCGCGGCCGGTCGATCGTCAGCGCCCCGACGATCCGGTCCCCGCGCCGGTACAGCGCGGTGAAGCCGCGGGACTCCGGGACGGCGGTCACCACCTCGTCCGCGCGCGGGGTGCCGACGAATTGGATCCGGTGGTCGTACCAGTCCGACCAGAAGTACGGCACCGGCGCCAGCGCACGCGCCGATTCCGGGGCTAGCGCGTGACGAGCGGCCGCGGCCCCCTGCTCCGCGGCGTTCGTCCAGTGCTCCAGGCGCATCGACTCGCCGTCGAACAACGGGTTCGAGGCGTGTGCGACATCCCCTGCCGCGTACACACCGGGCACCCCGGTCGCCAGCGTGGCATCGCACACCACCCCGCCGTCGTGCTCGTGCAGCGGGACCCCGCTCCCGGCCAGCCAGCCGGTGGCCGGGACGACGCCGATTCCGGTGACCACCAGGTCCGCGGGCAGCACCTCGCCGGTCGAAAGCCGGACGCCGGTCACCACACCGCGGTCGGTTTCCAGGCCGGCGACGGTCGTCGACAACCGCAGTTCCGTACCCGCCTCCCGGTGCAGCGAGACACACACCGCGCCGGTCTCGGCCCCGACGGATCGGGTGAGCGGAACGTCGAGCGCCTCGACGATCGTCGACGACAATCCCCGCTTCCGTGCCGCCGCGGCGACCTCCGAGCCGATGAAACCCGCACCGATCACGACCGTGCGCGCCCCGTTGTCGAGCGCGGCCCGGACGGCCAGCGCGTCCTCGGCGGTCCTCAGCGTGTGGACCCCGGCGATCCCTTCGCTTCCGGGCAGCCGACGCGGGGTGGCGCCGGTCGCGATCACCAGCGCGTCGTAGGGAACCGTCGTGCCCGCGACCGACACCTCGCGGGCGGTGGTGTCCAGTCCGTCCGCGGGCGCGCCGAGCATCAGTTCGACGCCGAACTCGTCGCGTAGCGTGGCCTCGGTGTGGAACGGATCGACACGTCCGGGGCCTTCCGTGTCGAGGAACGATTTCGACAGCGGGAGCCGGTCGTAGGGCGGGTGATCCTCCGCGCCGATCAGCACGATCCGTCCCCGGTACCCGTCCCGGCGCGCGGCCTCCACCGCGCGCAGTCCGGCCAGTGACGCCCCCACGACGACCAGTGTCATGATCAGTCCCGCAGCTTCAGGGCGAGGACAGGGCAGGCGTCGACGGCGGCCGACAGATCCTGGCGGTGTTCCTCACCCGGCCGCTCGTCGAGCACCACGACCGTGCCGTCGTCGCCGACCTCGAAGAAGTCCGGCGCCATCGCCTCGCACATGCCCAGCCCGTCGCATTTCGCGCGGTCCGCCTCGATCTTCATCATGCTCCGACCCTTCCCGGTGCCACGAAATCGACCTTCTCCCGCACCCCGCAGTCCGGACAGCACCACGAATCCGGGATCGCCGACCACGGCGTTCCGGCGGGGAAACCCTCACGTGGGTCGCCGAGTTTCTCGTCGTAGACGTAGCCACAGCCGGGGCACATCCCGCCCTCGGTCGCGTCGCCGTGCGTGTCGGCGACGACCCGGGACGGCGCGGTGACGCGTGTTCCGTAGCGCGCCAGGACCTTGGCCCGCTTCGACGGCTGGATGTTGGCGCGGGAGATGTCGCCGTCGAAATGCGCGAGCACCCGCGGATCCATCACCCGACGCCACACCGGCGGAAACAGCGCCAGCACGATCATCCCGGCGTAGCCCGTCGGAAGTACCGGCGACTCCGCGAAGTCGCGCAGCGTCTGATAACGGCGGGTCGGGTTGGCGTGGTGATCACTGTGCCGCTGCAGGTGGTAGAGCAGGACGTTGGTGGCGATGTTGTTGGAATTCCAGCTGTGGCTGGGATCGACTCGTTCGTGACGGCGGCGGTTCGGCGGGCCGACCATCTGCCGCCGCATGCCGTAGTGCTCCATGTAGTTCACGACTTCCAGCAGCGAGAAGCCGATCACGGCCTGGATCACCAGGTACGGCAGGATCCCCGGGCCCAGCCACACGGTCATCGCCGCCCACAGCACCGCCGACATCAGCCAGGCGTTGAGCACGTCGTTGCCGATCCGGAACGGATGCCGGTCGCGACGGGCGTACCGCTTGCGCTCCAGGCCCCACGCGGATTTCAGCGAGCCGAACACCGTGCGCGGCCAGAACCGGTAGAAGCTCTCCCCCACCCGGCTGCTGGCCGGGTCCTCCGGAGTCGCCACCCGGACGTGGTGGCCGCGGTTGTGCTCGATGTAGAAGTGACCGTAGAAGCTCTGTGCCAGCGCGATCTTCGACAGCCAGCGCTCGTGACTTTCCTTCTTGTGCCCCAATTCGTGCGCGGTGTTGATGCCGATACCGCCGATACAGCCGATCGAGATCGCCAATCCGATCTTGTCCGCGACGGACAGGTCCCCGCGGGCGATCAACCAGAACGCGACGACGAAACCCGCGTACTGGATGGGCAGGAACGCGAAGGTGATCCACCGGTAGTAGCGATCCCGCTCCAGCCGTTCGATCACGTCATCGGGCGGATTACCGCGGTCCAGCCCGGCCAGCAGGTCGATCAGCGGCACGATCACCAGGATCACGATCGGTCCGATCCAGAACCACACGCCCCACCCGGTGGCCGCGTGCAGCCCGATGGCCAGGAACGCGAGCGAGGGGACCACGAGGCCGATCAGCCACAGATATCGCTTGCGGTCGGTCCACCGTTCGGTCGAGCCCGCCGGGATCGTGCCCGTCATCTCGCTCATCGCACCCTCCTCCGTTGGCTGGGTTTACAAAACTGTAGGTGATGTACATCCAGTTTGACAAGTAGACATCTTTTGTAAATCTGACGTTGCTTCGTTTCGTGGGAGCTTGGCGATATCTTGTATTTGTAAGGAAACTTACTTAACTTGTGATGACACGCCGCGACCCACTTCGTCCGCCCCGAAGGAGCGCGAATGCCCCGATCACCTCGCCGGATCCGACCCGCCGCCGTGGCCACCGTCGCCGCGGCCCTGTTGGTCCTGCCCGCCACTACCGCCACCGCGAGCACCGAGGCGAACAGTCCCTGGCCTGGTGGCTCGACCGTCACGAACGCCGACGGTTCGAACGTCCTCGGCGGCAACATGAGCGGCCTGTCCTTCGGGAACCCCGACGTCCTGTGGGCGGTGAAGAACGGTCCCGGCACGCTGTACCGCCTCGTGCGCAACGGCACCAAATGGCAGCCGGACACCGCCAACGGCTGGTCGTCGGGCAAGGCGCTGCGCTACCGCGACGGCAAGGGCGATCCCGACGCCGAAGCCGTCGTAGCCACCCCGGACGGCGTGGTCGCGGCCACCGAACGCGACGGCGACAACAGCAAGACGAGCGCGCTCAAGGTGCTCCGGTACGACGTCTCCGGCACGGCCAAGACCCTCACCGCCAAGGCCGAATGGGATCTGACGGCGGACCTGCCGAAGGTTTCGGCCAACGACGGCCTCGAAGCCGTCTCGTGGATCCCGGACAGCGCCCTCACCGCCAAGGGATTCGTGGACGAACGGACGAAGGCGCCGTACAACCCGAGCGGCTATCCCGGCCACGGCACCGGCCTCTACCTCGTCGGCCTCGAAAGCAACGGGATGATCTACGCCTACGCGCTCGACCAGGCAGGCGGGAAGTACACCCGGGTCGCGAGTTTCGCGAGCGGGCTCGATTCGATCATGGAACTCGAGTACGAGGCTTCGACCGGCAAGCTGTGGGCGGTCTGCGACGACACCTGCGGCGGTGACTCGACGACACTCGCCGTCGACGCGCAGGGCAAGTTCGCCGTCACGGCCACGTACGACCGTCCGGGCGGGATGCCGGACTACAACAACGAAGGCTTCGCCATCTCCTCCACGTGCGCCTCCGGGAGCAAGCAGGTGGTCTGGGCCGACGACGGCAACGAAGGCGGCCACGCGCTCCGCGCCGGCACCCTGTCCTGCAGCTGAACCGGCACGCGTTCCGGCGCGGATCCGGAGGATCCGCGCCGGAACGGAGTGCATCGATTCCGGCCTTTCTCCCGGCCCGTTCCTGAACTAGTTTTTCGGCATGAAATTCGCTTCACTCGCGATTCTTCCGGCATTGACCATTCCCCTGCTCCTGCCGCCCGCGGCGCTCGCGGACGACGGGTGGGAATCCATCGGAACCGGGATGACCTCCGGCGCCAGCGGCATCGCCGTCCTTGACAGGGACGAGGACCGGATCGACGCACTCGTCCTGCGGGACAACAAGAAGACCGGAGAGAACCGCGCGGTCCGGGTCCGCCTCGATCACGGCAAGGTGTCCAAGGTGGACTCGATCGACTGGCCCGGTGAGCTCCCGGTCGATCTCGAAGCGGCCGAAGCCGTGCCCGGCAAGACCGGCGAATTCATCGCGCTGACCAGCGACGGCAAAGGCTTTCACTTCACACTGAAGGACCGTCGACTGAAAGTGCTCGGCACTTTCCAGGTGCCGAAAGGCGACCCGGACGACAATTACGAGGGTTTCGCGTTGAAAAAGGTGAAGGACCGATTGTTGGCGGTCTGGGCGGACCGCGGTCAGGACGCCCGTCCGGCCACGCTCTACTCCGCGGAGTTCTCGGTCTCGAAGCTGTCCTTCAAGAAGCCGAAATCGATCCCGTTCCGTGTCCCGTATCCGGCCACCGACGTCCGGCACACCTCGGACGTCGAGATCACCGCTGACGACCGCGTACTGGTCTCGGCCGCCTCCGACCCCGGCGACGAGGGCCCGTTCGACTCGGCCGTGTACCTGGCGGGCGTGCTCCGCTCCGACGGTTCGATCGCCCTCTCCCCCGTTCCGGCGAAGATCGGCGACTTCCCCGGCCACAAGATCGAGGCCATGACCTGCCTTTCGCGCTCGTGCGGCCGCCTGCTCTACGGAACCGACGACGAGGCCGCGGGCGGTAGGCTCCGGATCGCGACCAGAAACGACCCGGAGGATCAGTGATCAGCGAAGACCTGCGCGAGCGCCGCCACAAGATCATCGAAGAACACATGGACACCGAGGTGGCCCACGAGTTCGACCGCACACTGGGCACCTTCAACGGCCATCCGCACTACGAGATCATGGCGACCGGGCAGATCTTCGACGGCGACGAAGAGGTCATGGCGTACTACCGCATGACCCGCACCGCGTTCCCGGACCAGCGGCACGACAACGTCCGGTACCACTTCGCCGACGAGTCGGTCATCGTCGAATTCGACCTGCTCGGCACCAACCTCGGCGAGTTCTACGGCCGCCCGCCCACCGGTAAGGCGTTCCGGGTGCCGATCATCGCGGTGTTCTTCTTCGCCGAGGACAGGATCACCAACGAGCGCATCTACTTCGACGCGGCCAGCCTGATCACCCAGGCCGGGCACGCCGAACTGCTGACCCTGCTGGCGTCGGGCGAGGTCTGAACCGACGTCCGGTGATCATCGGCCGATCGGCCGATGTGGACGGCCGAGGCGCGCGGCGAGGCTGACGAAGTCCCGCCGCCGAGCCTTGGAGAACCGCCCATGTCCCGAAACCGGGTCGCGTCCGTGCTGGTCGCGACGACGATGGTCGCACTCGCGACACCGGCCCTCGCCTCGGCGTCGCCCATTTGGGAACCCTGCAAGGACGTCGCGACGGGCTGGGAACCCACGGACGACCGGCGCACCGAATGCGCCATGGTGACCGTCCCGGTCGACTACGCGCGGCCGGACGGCCGGAAGATCGACATCGCGGTCTCCCGGCAGAAGGCGACCGGCCACGCCCGGAGGCGAGGTGTCGTACTGCTGAATCCCGGCGGCCCCGGCCAGTCCGGTATCCACCAGCCACGGTGGATCACCGACAGCGAGGCCGCCGGGATCGGCGCCGACCATGACCTGATCGGGTTCGATCCGCGAGGTGTCGGCTACAGCGCCGACGTCTCCTGTCCGTCGCTGCCCGGTGACGACGCCGAGCCCCCGGTTTCCCTGCCGGACAAGGAGAAGGCGCGGTTCGTGTTCGAACGGGACGCGAAGATGAACCAGCGCTGCGTCGCGGCCGATCCCGAGTTCGTCCGCAACCTGACCACCGAGAACGTCGCCCGCGACATGGACCGGATCCGAGAGGCGCTCGGCGAGTCGAAGATCGGGTTCTACGGCGTCTCCTGGGGCACCGCGCTGGGCGCCGCCTATCGCAGCGAGTTCGACTCCCGGGTGGATCGCATGCTGCTGGACTCCGTCATGTCACCGACCCTCGACGTCGGCGCCATGGACGACGCGATGATCGCGGCAGGCGAGGTCACGGTCCGGGAGTTCACCGGCTGGATCACCCGCTACGACGCCATCTACCACTTCGGCGACCGACAGCCGGCGGTGCTCGAAGCGTTGATGAAGCTCCGCGACGAACTCACCGAACATCCCCGGACGGTGAACGGCGAGACCGTCGACGGCGAGACGGTGAAGGGATACCTCGCCGGTCCCCGCCGCGACTGGGCGAACGCCGCGAAGGCGCTCGCGGCCCTGCGCGACGGCGGCGTCCCCACCGCGAAACCCACGTCCGAGCGAGGTCGCGGGTTCGGCTGGAACGCACACCCGAACGGGTACAACACCTTCCAGCAGACGGCGATCCTCTGCAACGCCTCCGTGGGGCCTCGCGACTTCGAGACGATCTGGCAACGGCGGCTCGACCGCATCCGGGAGTACCCGGCCGTCGCCTCCCCCGGGATCTGGAACGGCCGGTGCGCGGGCTGGCCGTTACCGGTCCAGCCGTGGAACTTCACGAAGGGAACCAGTCCGCTGCAACTGGTCGGGCACACCTACGAACCGGTGACCCCGATCGGCTGGGCACTGGCCATGCGCGAGCGGATCGGCGGCGCCCTGCTCACCGTCGAGGACGACCATCACGGTTCGCTGTCCTCGCTCCCCTGCGTGAGCAAGGCCGTCGAGTTCTTCTCGACCGGCAAGACCAGCGACGGGTCCTGCCCCGGAGCGCCGATCCCGCCCCCGTCCAGCCGCTGATCGGCGGGTCGCGGGCTTCCTTCGGGTGTCAGCCACCCACGCGCGCAAGGCCGAACGCGGTGAGGAAGCCCGTGACCGTGATCAGGCCGGTCCACAGATGCGCGTCGTCGAAGGCTTCGGGGATCATCGTGTCGGCGATCATCGCGAGGATCGCGCCACCCGCGATCGCGGTGATCACCGCCAGGACGGTGCCGGAGGCGCCGCCGAGAACGCCGTAGCCGATCAGAGCCGCCACGCCGCTGATCACGGCGATGCCACTCCAGAGCGTGAAAACGTAGCGTGGACTCCGGCCCGCCCGTTTCATCCCAGCGGCGCTGGACAGCCCTTCCGGGACATTGCTGATGAACACGGCGGCCACGGTCACGACACTGACATTTCCGCCGCCGAGCAGGCTGGTGCCGATCACCATCGATTCGGGGACACCGTCCAGCAGGGCACCGAGCGCGATGGCGGTCCCGGAACCCGCTTGCTCGGTTTCGGACGGCTGCTGGTCACCCGAGCGTTTGCGATGACGGGCGCCTCGCCGGGCGAGCGCGATGTTGGCGAAGGTATAGACCAGCGAACCGCCGAGAGCGCCGAGAGCGGTCGGCAGGAAACCGCCTTTCTCGTGCGCCTCGGCGATCAGCTCGAAGGAGACGGCGGAGATCAGCACGCCGCTGCCGAAGGCCATCACGCCGGCCACGGCCCTGCCCGGAATCCGGATCAGGAAACCGGCCATCGCGCCGAGCAGCAAGGCCGACCCGGCCAGCAGGCCCCAGCCACCCGCGGCCAGCAGTTCCGGCACCCGTTCCTCCCGCTCATTGATCGAAACCCGGACACGCCACAGTCTGTACGACCCAGTGGCCGGACGCGCGCCAGGAGCCGGGCGGAGGATTGCCCCGAAGCTCGCGGGTACTCGGCCGGTATGGAGAACGAAGACACGGTCCGCGGCGCCCGCCCCACTGATCCGGCCGAAGGCGCGGATCAGCACGACAACCCGGACTCACCGGCGGAACAACGCAAGAGCGTCGAGCAAGAAGGCTTCACCGGCCGAGACCGGGATAGCCGGGAATCATGAACGAAACCGGCATTCGCGGCAGGCGGCAGCCGCCCAAGCTACCGCGACCTGGCGTGGCTTCATACGCGGGTCGTGAGTGGTAAAGAGCGTTCTATTGAGGGGTAAGTCAAACATGGCGTGATCGAACCCCTGCCGCACAGGCCGTCCTTCGCCAACTCGCGATGAGATGGCCGCCCCGGACAGCAGGGTTCCGGACTGACTCGCGGGGATGCCCCCGGCGCAATGTGTCCACAAGGGACACTTCGCGCGAACTGTGCGCCCGATTGATGTCCTGATGTCCAGTTCTCACAGGGGTCGTGAGTGGTAAAGAGGGCTAGAACGATCATTACCACTCACGACCCCCGCGAAAACCGCTCAAATCGGGCACACAGAGGAGTTTCGTGTCCCTTGTGGACGGTGAGATCGCGATCAGCCGGCCTCCGGCACGCAACACGCCACCTTTGACTTTCCCCTCAATAACCCTCTTTATCACTCACGACCCCCGCACGGAAATGCACACATGGGCCTCGGCGTCGGCATGATGGCGCTGGGTGTCTTCACGACCGCGCTCGAACGCAAGGCGGGCGACTGTCCGGAACCGGACCTGCAGCACCAGTGAAAACGTCCGGGCCCGCCGCGGATGCGACGGGCCCGGACGTTCGGATCAGCTTCAGACCAGGTCGTACCGGTCGAGGTTCATGACCTTGTCCCACGCGGACACGAAGTCACGGACGAACTTCTCCTTGGCGTCGTCGCTGGCGTAGACCTCCGCTACCGCACGAAGCTCGGAGTTGGACCCGAACACGAGGTCGGCACGGGTACCCGTCCACTTGATTTCGCCGGTCGCCGAGTCGCGGCCCTCGAAGGTCTCCGCGTCACTCGACGTGGCGGTCCACTGGACACCCATGTCGAGCAGGTTCACGAAGAAGTCGTTGGTCAGCGACCCCGGCTTCTCGGTGAACACGCCGTGCTGGGACTGCTGGGCGTTGGCGCCGAGGACACGCAGACCGCCGACGAGGACGGTCATCTCGGGCGCGCTCAGGTTCAGCAGGTTCGCGCGGTCGAGGAGCAGGTACTCCGTCGGGAGACGGTGACCCTTGCCGCGGTAGTTACGGAAGCCGTCGACGGTCGGCTCCAGCGGGGCGAACGACTCGACGTCGGTCATCTCCTCCGTCGCGTCGGTGCGGCCCGGGGTGAACGGCACGGTGACGTCGTGGCCGCCGTCCTTGGCGGCCTGCTCGACGGCGGCGACGCCACCCAGCACGATCAGGTCGGCGAGTGAGACCTTCTTGCCGCCGGTCTGGGCGCTGTTGAACGCCTCCTGGACACCCTCGAGGGTCCGCAGCACCTGAGACAGCGTCTGCGGGTCGTTGACCTCCCAGTCGCGCTGCGGCTCGAGGCGGATGCGGGCACCGTTCGCGCCACCACGCTTGTCGCTGCCGCGGAAGGTCGAGGCCGACGCCCAAGCGGTGGAGACCAGCTGCGAGACCGACAAGCCCGAAGCGAGCAGCTTCTCCTTGAGGGCGGCGATGTCCGCGTCGTCGATCAGCTCGTGGTCGACGGCGGGCACCGGGTCCTGCCAGATCAGCGTCTCCTGCGGCACCAGCGGACCGAGGTAGCGCTGGATCGGGCCCATGTCACGGTGGGTCAGCTTGAACCAGGCGCGGGCGAAGGCGTCCGCGAACTGGTCCGGGTTCTCGTAGAACCGGCGCGAGATCTGCTCGTAGACCGGGTCGAAGCGCAGCGCCAGGTCGGTGGTGAGCATGCCGGGAGCGCGGTTGAGCTTGCCGTCCTCGGGGTCCGGCACGGTGTTCTTCGCCTTGCCGTCCTTCGGCGTCCACTGGTGGGCGCCCGCCGGGCTCTTGGTCAGCTCCCACTCGTACTCGAAGAGGTTGTGGAAGAACCAGTTGCTCCACTGGGTCGGGGTCGGCGTCCAGGTGACCTCGAGACCACTGGTGATCGCGTCGCGGCCCTTGCCGCTGCCGAAGGTGTTCTTCCAGCCCAGGCCCTGTTCCTCGATCGAAGCGCCCTCGGGCTCGGGGCCGACGTACTTGTCCGGGTCGGCCGCGCCGTGCGTCTTGCCGAAGCTGTGGCCGCCGGCGATCAGCGCGACGGTCTCTTCGTCGTTCATCGCCATGCGGCCGAAGGTCTCGCGGATGTCGCGGGCCGCGGCCAGCGGGTCCGGGTTGCCGTTCGGGCCTTCCGGGTTCACGTAGATGAGACCCATCTGCACGGCGGCCAGCGGGTTCTCCAGCTCACGGTCACCGGTGTAGCGCTCGTCGCCGAGCCAGGTGCGCTCGGGGCCCCAGTACACGTCCTCGTCCGGCTCCCAGACGTCCGCGCGGCCACCGGCGAAGCCGAAGGTCTTGAAGCCCATGGTCTCCAGGGCGCGGTTGCCGGTGAAGATCATCAGGTCGGCCCACGAGATCTTGCTGCCGTACTTCTTCTTCACCGGCCAGAGCAGGCGGCGGGCCTTGTCCAGGTTGCCGTTGTCCGGCCAGCTGTTGAGCGGGGCGAACCGCTGCATGCCCGCGCCCGCGCCACCACGGCCGTCCTCGATCCGGTAGGTGCCCGCGCTGTGCCACGCCATGCGGATCATGAAGCCGCCGTAGTGGCCGAAGTCCGCGGGCCACCAGTCCTGCGAAGTCGTGAGGACCGCGTCGACGTCCTTGGCGAGTTCACCGAGGTCGAGCGTCTTGAACTCGGCGGCGTAGTCGAACCCGGCGTCCATCGGGTCGGAAGCGGCGGAGTGCTTCCGGAGGATCTTCAGGTTGAGCTGGTTCGGCCACCAGTCACGGTTGCCCGCGCCTTCGGTGGGGTGGTTACGGCGGCCCGACGAGACGGGGCAGCCGCCCGCGCTCTCTTCGTTCATTTCGCCGATGACGGCGTCCGGGCTGTCAGACACGGGAATCCTTCCGGGAATCAGAACTGCAGGGCTCAGGAACGGGGTTCGATCGCACAGTCGGGACACAGGCCCCAGTAGATGACCTCGGCCTCTTCGATCAGGAAGCCTTGGTCGTTCGACGCGGTCAAACAGGGTGCGGGACCGACGGCGCAGTCGACGTCGGCGATGGCACCACATGATCGACACACGACGTGGTGGTGGTTGTCCCCGACCCGGGACTCATAGCGTGCCACGGAACCCGACGGCTGGATCCGCCGTACGAGCCCCGCGGTGGTCAGTGCCCGCAACACGTCGTAAATGGCCTGGTGAGAGACCTCGCCGAGCTCTGTACGCACGGCACCGATGATCGAGTCGGTGTCGGCGTGCGGGTGGTCGCGTACCGCTGTCAGCACGGCCACCCTGGGACGCGTCACGCGCAGGGAGGCCCCGCGCAGCATCCGCTCGAAGTCCGGGGTCGTGGGCACGGGCGCAGTCTGGCCCATTTTCTGGAATGAATCAAGTTCGTGGCTCCCGGGCGTGTCCTCGCTTCGCCTGCCAAGTCCGTGAAGACATCCCTGGGTTTTGTTTGTCAAGCGGCGGCGTGGTTTTGTCTGGTTTGTTCGGTGT
>NZ_AOHO01000037.1 GCF_000342005.1 Amycolatopsis decaplanina DSM 44594 | reverse complement strand
GGAGGGCCGCCGCACGCTCAAGGTACGGATGGGTAACGCGTATATGTCCCGGCTTCAATACGCCGCGACCAAGGACGCCGAGGTCGCCGGCGCTTTCATGCGGGTGGCCGGCCTGATGGACCCGCCGGAGAGCCTGATGCGGCCGGCGATGATGAGGCGGGTCCTGAGGCACGGTCTCGGCAGGCCGGTGCCGGGCCCGTCCCGGTCCGCCGTCGCTCATTCCTAGCAGCGATCCCTGAAACGGAGGCTTCACGTGGTCGATCATCTGGGCGAACGAGCGGTCGTTCTCGGCGCGGGTATCGCCGGCCTGCTGGCATCTCGGGTGCTGTCGAATCGCTATCGCGAGGTTCTCATCGTCGAACGAGATGAGATCATCGGTGTGACCGGTACCCGTCGTGGGATTCCGCAAGGCTCGCACGCGCACGCGTTGCTCGCCAAGGGACAGCAGATACTGGAGGATTTCTTCCCCGGTCTGCTCAAGGAGATGCAAGACGACGGCGTCCCCATCGGTGACATGGCGGGGCGCCTGCGATGGTATTTCAACGGCGCCCGGCTGGCGCAACAGGACTGTGGCCTGCTCAGCGTGTCGGCGACCCGGCCGCAGTTGGAGGCGTACATCCGCGACCGTGTCTCCGCGTTGCCGAATGTCGAAATCCTGCAGAGCACGGTCATCCGCGGTCTGGTGATCTCCGGCGACAAGACGAGGATCAAGGGCGTCCGGGTCGCCGGCGCGGCTGCCGGGACCGACGAGGTCATCACCGCCGACCTCGTCGTCGACGCGACGGGCCGGGGCAGCAGGACGCCTGCTTGGCTGGAGGAGTTCGGCTACGAACGGCCGGCCGAGGACAGCATCAAGATCGACCTGACCTACACCTCGCGCAATTTCACCCTGACCGAGGATCCCTTCGGGAACGACCTGGCGATCAACCCGGTCGCGTCTCCGGCGAATCCGCGGGGTGCCTTCTTCGTCAATCTGGGCAACGGGGAGGCGCTGGTCTCCTTGACCGGGATCATCGGCGACCGTCCGCCCGGAGACCTCGAGGGCTTCCTCGGCTATACGCGGTCACTGTCCGCGCCGGAGATCCACGACGCGGTGCACACGGCGAAGCCGGTGGGCGAGGCGACCTCGTTCCGGGTCCCGGCGAGCATTCGTCGTCGTTATGACAAGCTACGCCGGTTCCCGTCCGGTTTCCTGGTCATCGGCGACGGCGTGTGTGCCTTCAACCCGGTCTACGGCCAGGGCATGACCGTGGCCGCCATGGAGGCCGTCGCGCTCGCCGGGCATCTCGCGAAAGGTCAGCCGCGGCCCGTCGAATTCTTCCGCGAGATCAAACCGATAATCGACGCTCCCTGGAGTATTTCCGCGGGCGGTGACCTCGCCTTCCCGGAAGTCGTCGGAAAACGGAACCTGCAAGTCCGGCTGGGGAACATGTTCATGTCGCGCTTGCACACCGCCGCGCAGGTGGGCGGCAGGTTCACCGCGGCCTTCTTCCGGGTGGCGGGCCTTGTCGACCCGCCACAGACGCTCATGCGGCCAGGCTTCATGTTCGACGCCCTGCGCACGGCACGTCGAGTGCTGAAGGGACGATCCGCCCGCGAGACGGGCGTGGGGCTCTCGCGCGCCACTCGATAGCGCGCGGACCTCGTCTTCGAAAGATTCGGCGCTCACACAGCGTGATTTCGGGAGCGGCCGATTAGTTTCGGCGGACCGGCTGGTCTGTATCCTTGTGACGTCGAACTGCCGGTGGGGAATTCGGGGCCACGGAGCCGGTGAAGGCGATGGGAGGCCGCAGTTGCTTGTCGAAGAGGATTTCGAGCGCGTGACCGCGCCTTACCGCCGTGAGCTGCTGGCGCATTGCTACCGGATGCTCGGCTCCGTCCATGACGCCGAGGAGCTCGTCCAGGAGACGTACTTGCGGGCTTGGCGTGGTTTCGGCGGGCTCGAGCACCAGTCGTCGTTGCGTCAGTGGCTCTACCGGATCGCGACCAACGTGTGCATCACCGAGCTGGAGCGCAGCGGCAGGCGACCGTTGCCGTCGGGGCTCGGCCATCCTCCGCTGGACACGTCGCCGGGCGCGCTGGCACCGCTGCCGCACGTACGGTGGGTCGAACCGGGCCCGGATATGGTGTTCGGGGCACGGACGGAGGATCCGGCCGCCGTCGCGGCGTCCCGCAACAGCATGCGTCTCGCCCTCGTCGCCGCCCTGCAGCTGCTGCCGCCCAAGCAGTGTGCGGTCTTGTTGTTCCGTGACGTGCTCAAGTGGCAGACACCCGAGGTCGCGGACCTGCTGGGAATCAGCCACGCCGCGGTGAACAGCGCTCTGCAGAGAGCTCGTGCGACGGTCAAGAAGGCCGCTCCCGCGGAGGACGAAGTCGTCGACGTGCCGGCACGCCGCGCGGTACTGGACAAGTACGTGGCCGCCGTCGAAAACGCGGACAGTGGCGCGCTGGCCGGGATCATGACCGAGAACGCGGTCTGGGAGATGCCACCGTTGCCGATGTGGATCGCCGGTCGCGACGCGATGGAGTCGTTCATCGATCGATTCTGTCCCTCGGAGGCGGGAGACAATCGTCTCGTCCGGACGTCGGCGAATGGTCAGCCCGCGTTCGCGGCATACCTGCGGGGAAGCGACGGAGTGCACCGGGCACACCAGATCAACGTGGTGTCGGTCACCAACGAAGGAATCGACCACATCGTGTCGTATCAGTCGCCGGGCCTGTTCAAGCTTTTCGACCTGCCGGAGGTCTTCAGCCAACGGACTGGACTGATCGGGGCGTGACACCCGTGCACGGAGTGGGGTTCGCGGACGGCACGAGACTGCTGGAAGGATCGATCGTCTATGCGCTCGTCGTCCTCACCGACATCTCGGATGCCGACCTGGAGCGATCCACGCCGTGCAGCGAGTGGAACTTGCGTGAACTCCTCTGGCATGTCAACGAATCGATGGCAGACCTGCACGAGGGGATCGTGACAGGTGGAGTCGAACTCTTCGAAGTAGTACGTGGAGCGACGGTGCCGGCGCCGATGAGGATGGCGGAACCGAGGGGCACGGCGCAGGTATTGGCCAGCCGTCTGCTGAGCGTCGTGAGCATGCGGGGATCTTCACCTTCTGTGTCCATTGGGGACCGTCCGCTGGACGGCGGCGTCGCCGCGAGCGTCGGGGCGATCGAAGTCGCCGCGCACGCGTGGGACATCTCGCATGCTTGCGGCCACAATCTCGACGTCCCGAAGCAGCTGGCTCGTGACCTGCTCGAACTGAGCCACGATGTCATTCCAGAGCCGCATCGGTCACCCTTCTTCGCGCCCCCGGTCAAGGTAGGGCCTTCGGCGAGCGAAACAGACAAGTTCGTCGCGTTTCTCGGGCGAATGCCAGGGTGAGACCAGACGACACGATCGGCGCTTTTCCCGGCGCCGTGACTCCGTGAGGAAGTACTAGATGAAATACTCCGACATCGTGCGACTCGTGGAGACCGATCCGGTCGTACAGACGTTACTGGAGCTGCCCATCGCACTGCGGATCGGATACCGGGGGCTGGATGGCAGTCCCCGCGTCATTCCGGTCGTCTATCTCTGGGACGGGGCGGCATTCGTCTTCGCGTCGCCGGCCACGGCGTACAAGGTCAGATCCATCGCGGCGCACCCGGAGGCCGCGTTCTCGCTGGACGTCGGTCCTGGCCCCACCGCGGCCGAGGCACGGGTGAAGATCTCGTCGGCGCTCGGTTTACCGGTCGTCGACTACGCGCCGATAGCCGTGACCGGACACGGTACCGCTTCGATCGAGATCGGTTCGGGGATTCCACAAGTGCATCTGGACATGGCCCGGCGGATGATCGGCGACGACAAGAAACTGAATGATTGGGCCAATGGGCACGTCGAACGGGACAACGACTGGGCAGTGATCTCACTGACCCCCACGCATCTTTCGGTCTGCGACTTCGTTTCACGATTTCCGCCGACGGCGGATCTCGCGGCAGGCGCGGAACCGGCCTAGCGACACCAGGCCATGTCGGCTCGGAAAGCGGCACCAGGGCCGTGTCGTCCCTCGAAGGTATCGACACGGCCCTGGTATCGAGCGGCCGGGACCGGCGGCTACCGCCCCGAGGCGCGTTCGACGTGAGCCGGATCGGGTGTTCCGGCGTCACTGGCGGGCGCGGGCGCGCCGACAACCGTCTTCCCGGGAGAAAACGCCGCGACGATGGCACCGACGATCGAGCCGATCGCACCGACATAGAGCGCCGCTCGGAAGCCGTCTATCGCCGAAGCCGGGCTCTCGTAGCTGCCATATACGGCGAAGACGGCGCCGAGGATGGCGACACCGAAGACGCTGCCCAGTTCCTTGACCGCGTTGTTGGCTCCGGCCGCGGTCCCGGTGTCGCCAGGGGGGACGGAACTCAGCGCGAGCGTCGTCATCGTCGGGAAGCACAGGGAGATGCCGACACCGGACACGATGAGAGGGCCGATCAGTTGCCCGTAGCCGATGCCGGGGGCCGAGACGGCGCCTATCCACGCCAGCCCCGCGGTTTGGAGCAGCATGCCGGCGACCATGAACGGCCGGGTGCCGAACTTGTCGGCCAGACTGCCCGCGATCGGTGCGACGAGGAACGGCATACCGGTCCACACGAGGAGGCGCAGACCCGTCTGCAACGGGTCGAGGCCGAGTCCGGTCTGCATGAGCTGCGCGAGGATGAACAGGGTTCCGATCACGGAGATCTGCTGACAGAACCCGACCACGTTCGCCGTGGCGAAACCACGATTCCGGAAATACGCCAGCGGAATCATCGGGTGGCTGGTCCGGGTTTCCCATTTGACGAACGCGGCCATGAGTACCGCGCCGACGATCAGCGCGCCGATGACTTCCCAGCTACCCCAGCCTACGGTGGGCGCCTGCACGCCGGCCCAAGTCAGCGCGAAGAGGCCGATGCCTGCCAGTAGCAGACCACCCAGATCGAGCCGCGGTCGTCCGCCGTGTGATTCGCGGAGGACGCCGTAGGCGAGCACCATCGCGATGACCGCGAAGGGAACGTTCATCCAGAAGATCCACTCCCACGACAGGCCCTCGGTGATGAAGCCGCCGACGACCGGGCCGCCGGCGATGCCGACACCGGCGATGGCTCCCCAGATGCCCATCGCGGCGCCGCGCTTCTCCGGCGGGAAGTTGTCGGCCAGGAGGCTCATGCTCAGCGGCATCGCCACCGCGGCGGCGGCACCTTGCGCGAACCGCGCCAGGATCAGCGTATCGATGGAGGTCGACATCGCCGCCAGCACGGACGCGGCCGCGAACAGGCCGAGCCCGAGCACGTACATGCGCCTGCGCCCGAAGCGATCCCCGAGCGCGGCCCCGGTGAGGACGAGGCAGGCGAAGACCAGGTTGTAGCCGTTGATGGTCCATTCCAGCTCGGACAGGCCGGCTCCCAGCTCGGCCTGCAGGCTCGGCAGCGCGGTCGCGACCACGACGACGTCGAGTGACGTCAGGAAGACGCCGATGCCAACGGCGAGAAGTGCCCATCCCGGCCGGAGACGGGGCTGGGTGACGGTCGAGGTGTTCACTGCCGTATCCCCTTTGCACCCACCGAAGCTGTAGTTCTCGTCATTGCCGGACACTCCTGTTCGATGTTCGTGATGGTCGGTAGTCGCGTGCGGGCGACAGAAGTAAAGACCAGACGGGAGTGCCCAAACTGATCGCTGTGCCGGGAATCGGGCGTTGACCGGTCGCGATCCCCGGAGCGGGGGCTCAGTCGCAGCGTTCGTAGGTGGCGATGATGACGCTGCCGACCGTGCGTGACGAAGTCAGATCGAAGTCGGCGGGGATCGCGCCGTCCACGAAGAGGCGCTTGCCGGATCCGACGACCACCGGGAAGAAGAGCAGCCGATACTCGTCGACGAGGCCGTGCCGCATGAGCGTATGGGTCAGGTTGCCGGAGCCGGACACCCAGATCGGTCCCCCCGAACCCTTTTTGAGCTCTTTGACGGCGGAGGCCACCTCACCGTCGAGTACGGTGGTGTTCACCCACTCAGCGGACTTGACGCTGCGTGAAGCGACATATTTGTCCATCGCCTCCAGACGCTTGTTGACCGGGTGGTCTCCGGTCGTGGGCCAGTACGCGTAGAAGATGTCGTAGGTCTTTCGCCCCAGCAACAGCGCGTCGTCGTCGGCCGTCCACGCGAAGAAGGTTTCGCTGAGCAGGCCACCCGCGTGTTTGGCGGTCCAGCCGCCACCCTCGAAACCGCCTTCACGGTCTTCGTCCGGCGTTCCCGGCCCCTGGACCACGCCATCCAACGACACGAACTGTTGCACGATCACTTTCCGCACGATGTCTCCTTTCGTCTCGAATACAGACCCGCCGACGCCGCAAAAGTAATCGCTTCGGCGCGAAAGTGTTCCCGTGACCACGGATGGTAGCGGCGGCCGAGGCTTGGACCTGTTCACCCGGCCGATGGGGACTCGGCCGCGGACCGCGGCCTTACCGGGCCCGCGATGCCATCGGACGGCACGCTCGGAGATGCAGGCCGGGTCGGCGACGAGACAGTATCCAGTCATACCGCGCTCCAAGCGAACGAATCGCCGCCGGAGGTCAAGATGGTGCTGGATATCCAATCCCCTTCACGAGAGGAGTTGGTTGCGCGCGCATCCGAGCTGGTTCCTCTCATCAGGGAACGCTCCCAGTGGATCGACGAGAATCGGCGGCTCCCCGCGGACGTAATCGAGGGGATCGAACGTTCAGGGCTTCTCAAAATGCGTGTTCCCGCGCGATACGGTGGATATCAGAGCGACGCCAGGACGCTCATCGACGTCCACGCGGAGATAGCCCGAGGTGATAGTTCCACCGCATTTTGCGTTTCGGTCTGGTCGCTCATCAACTGGATCGCCGGGTTGTATCCGGACGAGGTGCAGGACGAGGTGTTCGCGACTCCGAATTCCCGCGTGTGCGGCACATTGGCGGCGACCGGAAAAGCCGCGCCGAAGAACGGCGGCTATGTGCTGAACGGGGAATGGAGGTTCAACAGCGGTGTCCTCCACAGTCACTGGAAACTGGTGGTCGCGGAACCTGACGAAGCGGGAGCCGCCGAAGGTCCGATCATGGCCATTCTTCCGGCGTCGAGCTTCGAAGTCGTCGATGACTGGCACACTCACGGCCTGCGCGGGTCGGGCAGCGTGAGCGTTCGGGCGCACGATGTGTACGTCCCCAAAGAGCGAGTTCGTCCGGTGATGGAGTTCTTCGACGAGCAATGCAAGTCGGAGACGAACTCCGCCGAGCCGATATATCAGGTGCCCATGTTGGTCACGTCTACCGTCGCCACGGCAGGCCAATGCGTCGGCGCGGCCGAAGCGGCCATCGAACATTTCCTGAATCGCCTTCCCGGGCGGAAGATAACGTATACGGACTACGAGACGCAGCAGACCGCCCCGCTCACGCATCTCCAGGTCGGCGAGGCGACTCTGCTCGCCGAGGAAGCCAGGCTGAGAGCGCGGACGTTCGCCGACCTGGTGGACGCGAAGGCGGCACGCAATGAACCGTGGACGCAAGCCGAGCGGATTCGGTCACGGGTCGAGATGGGCCGGGTCGCACAATTGGCGCAGCAGTCCATCCGGATCATCTCGACCGCGAGCGGCGGTAGTTCGATATACAACGATGTGCCGATCCAGCGGATACATCGGGACATCGAAACGATCGCGTTACACGCACTGACGAGCCCGAACACGAACATCGAACTGCTCGGCAGGCACCTGTGCGGACTCGAGCCGAATACGACGTATCTCTGAGGCCGCCACGTCTTGACCGGTCAACATGCCGTCAATCCATGCGAGGAAATCCATTGAAACCTTTCAAGATCGAAATACCACAGCAGCAATTGGATGATCTCAATCGTCGCCTCGACATGACGCGCTGGCCGCGGGATCTTCCCGACGTCGGATGGGAACGCGGTGTGCCGGCCTCCTACCTCAGGGATGTCGTGGACTATTGGCGGAACTCCTATGACTGGCGTTCGGCGGAGGCGGAGCTGAACGAGTTTCCGCAGTACGTCACCGAGATCGACGGGGCGAACATCCACTTCATCCACGTCCGTTCGCCCGAGCCCGACGCGCTCCCGCTGCTGATCACACACGGATGGCCCGGATCGGTGGCCGAATTCATCGACGTGATCGGCCCGCTGACGAATCCGCGGGCTCATGGCGGTGAGTCGCGAGACGCGTTCGATCTGGTGATTCCCGCCATGCCGGGGTTCGGCTTCTCCGGTCCCACCTCCGAACCCGGCTGGACGATCGAACGAATCGCTTCGGCGTGGGCGGTTCTGATGCAGCGCCTGGGCTACCGGCACTACGTTCCGCAAGGCGGAGATTTCGGGTCTGGGGTCTCGCTCTTCGTGGCGTTGAAGGACCCGGACAACGTGGCAGGTCTCCACCTGAATACCTTGGTCACAAAACCCAGTGGGAACCCGGATGATCTGGTCGGCCTGAGTTCGTCCGATCAGGCCCGGCTGGACCGGACCGCCCGATTCGTGGAAGTACTCTCCGGCTCCATGAAACTCCAGGCGACCCGGCCGCACACGGTCGCCTACCCGCTGGTGGATTCCCCGGTCGGCCAGCTCGCCTGGATCATCGAGAAGTTCAAGGACTGGACGGATTCGGAGACCAGGCCGGAGGACGCCGCCAGTCTTGACCGCATTCTGACCAACGTCATGATCTATTGGCTGACCGGCACCGGCGGTTCTTCGGCGCAGCTGTATTACGAAATCGTCGACCAGTTGCCCATCGCCTCGGACATCGGAACGTACCCGCCGATCACGGCACCGCTCGGTGTCGCGGTATACCCGGGGGCGCCGTTCATGTCCATTCGAAGGTTCGTGGAACGCGACTTCCCCAATGTGGTGCACTGGGCGGAGTATGACCGTGGTGGAAACTTCGCCGCGTTGGAAGAGCCGGACCTCTATGTCGAGGATCTGAGAACTTTCCGCCGGACCCTCGACGCCCGATAGTTCCGGCTGCCACGCGGTCGTCCGGCCACTCGAGAGGTCAAGCGCCGCACCTCAGGGCTCAGGCAGTGTCCGAGCCCTGAGGTGCGGGTCGATCAGTGCGGCGCCTGGTTCGGTGCCTGCTGAGTCGGCGGGTTCGGCAGCGGGTGCCCCGGCTGGGTGTAGCCGGGCTGTGGATTCTGGAACCCCGGCTGTGCGGCCATCGGATAGTTGACCGGCCCAGGGTTCGGTGCGATGCCAGGCTGCCGGGTCGAACGGCCACTCTTGACGACCGCGATCGCGACCAGGAGCCAGGACAGCAGCGCGGCAGCGTCGAGTGGTACGCCGACCCCCATGAAGATCAAGCGGATTTCGTCGGCGGTGAGCTGTTCGGACGCGCTCCAGGATGGCACGTTCAACGACACGAACTGCCAGGCGATGCCCGCCGCCGTCGTGACGAGCATGACGACGAAAGCGCCCACCATCAGGCCGGAGACTCCCCTGGAGCGGCCTTTGACGGAGAAAATCACGCCGAGCAGGCCCACCACGAGCTGCAACACTCGCGGGATGGCCTCGATGCTCGCGAACGTAAAGGGTGACATGCCTGCCTTCCGCAGCTCTCTGCCGGAGATCCGGGCGTCCGGTCCACGCCGGGTCGATCCTAGGCGGTGACAACACCCCGCGTGGCGTGTTCGGCGAGGATCACGAACTTCCGGACGCCGGCCACCCGGAGCGCGGTCGGTGACAGGGTCAATCGATGGGAATGCTGGTGCACGTCGCCTTGCCCTGCTCCTGGAACACCGGGGGCTTTCCGGGCTTGATCAGCTCGAAGTATCGCAAGCAGATCAGGCCGGATTTGAAGGTCTTGTTGATGTAGAAGAGGTGATTGCGCTCGGTGTTCGTCGGGCCGGTGCGCTTGGTGCCGTCGGGCAGGAACACCTCGAAGAACCCCTTGGTGCCGAGGATGAGCTCCCCGCGCAACGCGTCCACCCTTTCGATGGTGCCGTTCTTCCCTTTGGTCGAGTTGCAGTAGTACGCGTTGCAGACGGTTTCGACGTCGGCCGCCGCCGTGCCGACCACGACTCCCATCGAGGTGCCCAGGGTGACCGTCAGTAGCACGGCGGTCCTTTTCGCGAAGGCTCCGATCGACATGACGAATTCCTTTCGATATGCGAATTTCGGACACCGCGAATCTTGCGGAACACGCCGAAGGATCACGTCGTCCGGCAAGCGAGCCGCGGTTCGTAGATGTGACATGTTTTGCTTAACTGTCACATGAGCTTGGCAGGAGATCATCGCCTCGTCAAGACGCGCGGTGTTGCCGTGCCGTGCGCTCGGGGACGAGCGGCGACCGGGACAAGACCTAGTTCGCCAGCGCCGCGCTGAGGGTCCGGGCGGCGCGGGCGACGGTGTCGGAAATCGCGACGGGCGACTGCGGCGGTGCGGTCACGGCCGCGATCGAGCCGACCGCCTGGCCGGTCGGCAGTCTGATGGCCGCTTCGATGGCGACGAGTTCGTGTTCCGTCTGCCAGGTGGGGCAGAAGCGGCCGGTGCGCTGCGGCACTGTCGATCCTGGCCGGAGAAGGAGGCTGTCTTGCGGCCGGGTGAGGCTGGCGGCGGCGATCAGGATGTGACCGTCGCAGGGCACGGCGAGTACCGAACTGGCTCGCGTGGTCGCGGCCAAGCGCCGGAGCTCGCCGCGTGCCAGTTCCAGTAGTCGTGGATAGGGTTGCCACGATTGACCGAGCCGGAATGCCTGCGCGCCGACGCGATAGCGGTTTTCGCTGCGCTGGACAACCTCCAGTTCGGTCAATTGCTCGAGTAATCGGTGTGCTGTGGATTTCGGTATCGCACAGGAATTGGCCAGCTGGGTCAATCCTGCTTCACCTTGATGTCGTACCAAGGCATCCAATAGGGTGAAAGCGCCTTCGAGGACGCTTCTGGGTCTTCTCTTGGTCTCCATTGAAATCCCCTCACGCGGTCCGCTGGACGGAATCCTTGCTGACAGGGCCATGTCGTCGGTGTCAGGCTGGAACTGTCCCGGTGCGTATCTTCGGTCAAAAAGCGCGGACTGGGAAGACTGCGTCCACCGAACGGAAAGGGGTTCCGGAAAAATGCGAAGATCCATTCGGCTGGGGACGGCGCTGGCCGCTCTGCTCGCCGGTCTGCTCGTGATGCCACCGGCGGCGGGAGCGGACGATGCCGATGTCGGTATCGCCGCCTCGCCCTCGTCGCAGAAGCCCGCCGCGGATTTCGACGGTGACGGCTTCGCCGACAAGGCGGTTTGGCGTCCCGGTAACGGCGTCTGGTACGTGATCCGCAGCAGCGACGGCAGCGTGGTGACCCAGCAGTGGGGTGTCTCGGGCGACGTGCCGGTCGCCGCGGACTACGACGGCGACCATCGGGCCGACTTCGCCGTGTGGCGGCCGAGCAACGGTATTTGGTACATCATCCAGAGCAGCACCGGTGCGGTGGTGACCCAGCAGTGGGGTGTGGCCGGTGACGTTCCGCTGACCGGCGATTTCAATGGTGACGGTCGTTCCGATTTCGTCGTCTGGCGGCCGAGTAATGGTGTCTGGTACGTGCTGGGTATCGCCACGGTGCAATGGGGCGTGGCCGGGGACGTTCCGGTCGCCGGCGATTTCGACGCGGACGGGCGATCCGACTTCACCGTTTGGCGCCCGAGTGACGGCGTCTGGTACGTGCGTGGAATCGCGACCCGGCAATGGGGTACCTCGGGCGACATTCCGGTGGCCGGTGATTTCAATGCGGACGGTCGTGCCGATTTCGCCGTTTGGCGGCCGGATAACGGTGTCTGGTACGTGCTCGGTATCGCGACCCAGCAATGGGGTGTCGCCGGTGACGTGCCCAAGGCGGGCAATTTCGGCGGCGACCCGCGGGCGGACTTCGTGGTGTGGCGCCCATCGAACGGAACCTGGTACGGCCTCGGCCTGTTCACCACCCAGTGGGGGACATCGGGCGACATCCCCGTCTGACGGCGAACGTCGCCGCTGACGGAACCTGAGACCTCGTCCTCCGTCTTCCGTTCGTGGAAGGCGGAGGGCGAGAGGCCACGGTCGGCACCGGCCTACCACCTGACGAGTAGCCACTTTCCGTCGCGCAGCTCCATGGTGGCCTCTCGCAGTTCGCTTTCGATGAAGGTGGCGTCGGCTTTGACCGCGTCGACCGGGATCGTGACGCTCGTCGAATCTTCGGTCACGCGGGACCGGGCCACCGTGGCGCCCTGCAGTGCCTTCTTTTCCGCGGGAGAGTACAGCTGGAACAAGCCTCGAAGCGACTCTTCGCACGGCCCGAGGCCGTGGCTCTCTCTTCTTGGTGGACAGTCTGTCGATCTCGCAGGCCGTCGTGATGTCTTCGTCGCCGATGGCGTGCAGAAAGGTTTCGTACCGCCCGACCGCGTCGTCGGCGGGCTTGGCTCTCGACGAGGTGTCGGGTTCCCCCGGAACAGCCGGCGATCAGCAGGGCGAACCCCGTGGCGAGTCCGGCTGCGGCTCCGGCCGGAGCGAAGAACCGAGCGGGGGAGGGTGTGCACAAGCGGCGGATCCTGGTCTTCGTGGTCTGCTTGAGGGTCGCGCTCACGGCGTCAGGCCGCGGAAGGGATGGTGACCCGGTCCCGACGCCGAGCCGATCGGCGCCCGCCGGGCAACCGGTCATGCCTGTCCCAGTTGTTCGACACGAGCGCTTCCGGCGGGCGCGTTGCGCGCCAACGCCACCTCGCTGTTCATGACGTTGCGAGATTTGGATACGGACGGGACGGAGTCGAGTCGATCCGTCCGTTGGGGATGCGAGCGGCTGAAACATCAAGCGGCATCCGCGGCCCTGGTTGCACCAAGGCTTCCCCGAATCACCGTTGAAGGTGAATGGCCGCGGAGTCTGATTCACTCTTCGGTGGTAAATGTGCTGTTTCATTGTTGCTTAAAATTACGAACACGCGTTCGATTTTGTCGGGTATTCTGGAGAGGTGTCCGAGACCTTTCTTCCCGAGTTGCCGCAGGAGTTGTGGCGTGCCGGCAAGCTGGAGCTTGCGCATGGCGTGCAGCAGTCTTTGCGGGTGATCAGGATGGCTACCGCCGGGTTGGGGCAGTTTCTGGCGGAGATCGAGTCTCGGGGCGTCAAAGACTTGTACGGCTATGGCAGTACGGCCAATTGGTTCGCGGATGTGGCTGGTTTGTCGCTTGGTGAGGCGCGGCCGGTGGTGAAACGGGCCATCGCCTTGAACCCCACCCGCGCTGTGGACGGCACCGAAGTTCCCGCGGTTGCTTCCGCGACCGCCGCGGTGGCCGCGGAGGGGCTGGTCGGGGACGAGCGGATCGACCAGATCCTGGAGATTCTGAAGAAGCTCCCGGCCGAGACCTCGGCTGAGGACCGCACCAGTGCGGAGAAAATCCTGGCTGATCTGGCCCGTGATGCGGGTCCCCGGCAGCTCGTCGAAGCCGAAGCAAAGCTCCTGGCGTGGTTGGATCCCGACGGCAATGAGCCCAAAGACCCGGAACCGGCCGAGCCGCGCCGGGAGATCACCCTGGAGCGCCGCAAGGACGGGTTCTGGAGACTGACCGGCTTGCTCGACGACGAGACCGGTGCCCGCACCGCCGCCGCGCTCGAGGCCTACGCCCAGCCACGGCCGGTCGACGAATTCGGCCAAGCCGATCTGCGGATGAAGTGCGAACGCCTGGGAGACGCCTGGACCGAACTGCTCGACCTGGCCATCGCCTGCCCCGACCAACCGGGCACCAGCGGCTACCGCACGTTGGTGCACGTCACCATCGGGCTGGAGGAGCTGAAATCCGGCCTCGGCACCGCGTGTCTCGACTTCGTCGGGACGATGACCGCCCGTGAAGCCCGCCTCGCCGCCTGCGACTGCCTCATGCTCCCCGTCGTCATGAACGCCGCCGGTGAGCCTCTCGACGTGGGACGACTCAGACGGTTCGTCACCCCAGGCCAACGACGCGCCCTGAACATCCGAGACGGCGGCTGCGCGTTCCCCGGCTGCCATCGGAAGCCCAAGAACTGCCACGCCCACCACATTCACCACTGGGCAGACGGCGGACCCACCGACCTCCGCAACCTGGTGCTGCTGTGCGGGTTTCATCACCGGCTGATCCATCACGGCGACTGGCAGGTCCGCATGGCCACCGACGGGCTACCGGAGTTCATCCCACCCCAATACCGGGATCCGCTCCGAAAACCCCGCCGCAACACCCTCCACCACACCTAACCCCGAGGAGCCCGCCAGCCACCGGTGACGGGCCCCTCGGCATGCCCGCAGCCCGAAGAGGCCTACCTGCCAGAACGAGTAGATGTGCCGGCAGCCGGGCATTGGCGCCCCACGCGATGAAGAGTCGTGATCGTGCCGATCCCCGCAGGTCGAATGGCACTTCGCCTCCCACGGGAACAGGCGCGTCGAGACCGCCGCCTGTGCCTCCTGATGAACCCGGGCGTGACAACCCCGGAATCGGCGAAAAGCAAGACGAAGGAGCCGGCACACGGCGGCCACGGCGAGGTCGTCGGAACCGGATCCTCGTCATGGGCCACGGCCGCATCGTGCGGCGAGGGACGTTCGACGGAGAGCGGCAGACGAACCGGAAGAACCCGCCGATGCCGAGTTCTGCCGGTCCTTCCTCATGGTCGCGGGCTACTCCGACCGGTGGAATCGAGGTCAAGGACGCCAACTAGTCAGGGAGGTCGGCGTGACAGGCCACCGCGGTACTCAGGTGACTTCGCTGGCGGACAGGGCACCGTCGGCCGAGGGAAACGCTTTCGTGGCGGCGTTGCACGCAGAGCACCGAGACCATCTGCTGCGCTTCACCCGCGGCCTGCTCCCCACCGATCCGCATCGGGCCGAGGACGTCGTGCAGGAATGCCTGTTCCGCGCCTGGCGCAACAGCGAGGCGCTGATCGAGAAGCGCATCCCGCCGCGGCCGTGGCTGTTCAGGGTCGCCCGCAATCTCATCGTCGACTGGGCCCGCCGCGACAAGGCCCGCCCGGTCGTGTTCGGGGACGACGACTTCGACCTGCTGCCGGGTGACACCGACTTCGCCGACGAGGTCGTCGAGCGGTGTGTCGTCGAAGAGGGTTTGGCTCGGCTGACCCCGATCCAGCGCGAAGCACTCGACGAGGTCTACCGGCTCGACCGCACCCGCCAGCGCGCCGCCGCGAGCATCGGCGTGCCGGTGGGCACGGTCAAGTCCCGGGTACATCACGCGACGATCGCGATGACCGAGGTGCTGGCCTGCCGCGGGGTCACCGCCGCAGGATGGTGACTCGTGGGCTCAAGCCGATTCCGGCACCGCGACACCGAGTTCGGCGGCCAGTTCGCGACCCGTCTTCCTGGCGATCGGCGTCTCGTACCGGGCGCATTCGGCGAGGGCGTGCACCCGGTGCGCCTTGGCCTCGGCCGGTTTCCCGGTGGCGTCGGCCAGTTTCGCCAGCTGGATCATGATCTCGATCTTCGTTTCGGACCAGCGCGCTTCGGCCAACGCGGACAGCAGTTGTTCCTCGGCCTCGGCCGGCCGGTTCGCCTTGAACAGGATCCGGCCACGCAGGTGTTGTGCCTTCGCCACCGCGAACTTCGCGCCATGCCTGCGGAACAGCGACTCGGCCTCGTCCAGCAGGTCCAGCGCGGTCGCGACGTCACCCTTCGCCGCGAGACTTTCGGCGAGCCGGGTCAGCACCATCGACAGTAGCTCGTCGTTACCCGGCGCGGTGGCCGAACCCCGGTAATAGGCCTCGCTCCGCCGCTGCACCGCCACGGCTTCGTCGAACTCGCCGAGGGTGTGCAACATGCTTCCCAGCAAGGACAGCGCCAGATGACGGCCGTTCGGGTAATCCGCCCGCTCGAACAGATCCACGGACCGTCTGCTCAGCAAGGCGGCCTCACGCGGTGAACCCAGCCGCCGGGTGATGGCGGATCCGTAGTACCAGGCCCAGGCCTGGGTGACCAGGTCGCCGGCCTCGGTCGCCGCGGCCACCGCGCGTTCGTGCGCTACGCGCGCGGCATGCGGATCCCCGCAAAGCGCGTAGAGCGCCCACGACACGTAGTTCAGCTGTTCCCCCGCGGACCGGACGTCGCCCAGTGCCTCGGCCGCCGCCGCGCCCGCGCCGAACACCTCGCGCCAGAGCGGGCCGGTGCCGCGCAGATCCGAGTACCAGTGCATGGACTGTGCCAGTTCGAGGACCTGCCGGTGCGCGCCGAGCGCCGCCGCCGACCGCAGCGCCCCGCGCCAATGGTGCTGCTCCTCGGCCAGCCACCGGGCCGAGGATTCCCGGTCGTGCACCGGGTCGGGCCCGTCGACCGTGAAGGTCACCTCGGTCCGGTCGTGGTCGAAGTACTGCGCCGCTTTCGTCGCCACCGCGAGCAGCCAGTTCCGCACCCGCTCGGACGCCTCCCGGACGTCCTCGGCGCTTTCGGTGGTTTCCAGCTTCTCCTTGGCGAAGACCCGCAGCAGATCGAGCGTGGTGAACCGCCCCGGAGCGCCGCTGAAGCCGAGCAGACTGGCTTCGGCCAGGTTTTCCAGCTCCGCCTCGACCTCGTCCGCGGGACTGCCGGAGGCGATCGCGACCAGCTCGACGGAGACGTCCGGGCCGTCCACCAGCGCCAGCCGTCGGAACACCCGGGCGGTTTCGGGGGCCAGATGGTGGTAGGAGAGCGCGAAGGCGGTGCGGATCTGGAGGTCACCCGCGCTGAGCACGGACAACCGCCGCCGCTCGTTCTCGAGCTGGTCGGCGAGGTGCGCGATCGTCCACTGAGGACGGCTGGCCAGCCGGTTGCCCGCGATGAGCAAGGCGAGCGGCACGCCACCGCAGAGTTCCGCCACGCGCCGCGCCGCGGCCGGTTCCGCCTTCAGCCGGGGTTCCCCGGCGGCCACGCCGAGCAGGTCCACCGCCTCGTCGCCGGACAGGACGTCGAGGGCGAGCCGGTGCCTCGCGTTCAACCCCGTCAACGTGCTCCGGCTGGTCACCAGCACCATCGAACCGGGGCTGGTGGCGAGCAGCGGACGCACCTGGGCCTCGTTGGCGGCGTTGTCGAGGATCAGCAGGATCTCGCGGTCGTGCACCAGCGACCGGTAGAGGGCGAGCCGGTCTTCGGGATCGTTCGGGAACTGGCGTTCGTCGAGCCCCAGCCCGCGCAGCAGCCGGTGGACGGCCCTGTCCGGGGTGAGTGGTTCGGGATCCATGCCGCGCAGGTCGAGGAACAGGCAGCCCTGGGCGAAACGGTGGGCGTGCCGGTGCCCGGCGTCCACGGCCAGGGCGGTCTTGCCGGCGCCCGGAAGTCCGTGCAGCACCGCGACCTGGAGCCGGGACGAGGAGGCGGCGGACTCCGCGACCTCGTCCAGCAGCCGCTGTTCGGCCTTCCGTCCGGTCAGTTCGGTGAGGGAGGGCGGCAGGGCGGCGATGAGGACGGGATGGGGTGCCTCGACGGGGACGGGCTCTTCCCTGGCGAGCACCGGCCGCCGTCCGGACCGGGCGAGGTCGGCGAAATCACCCGCTTCCTTGCCGGTCAGCCCCAGGCCCTCGACCAGCAGTTCCGCGGTGCGCCGCTGCGGAGTGCGGACCCGTCCGCGCTCCATGTCGCTGATGCTGCGCACGCTGATCCCGGTCCGCTCGGCCAGCTCCTCCTGCGTCATCGGGACGCGCAGCCGGTAGAAGCGAAGGAAGTCTCCGAACGCGGTCTTGTCCACGCTGCGTGGAACTCCTCTCAACGACAGCCATGCCGGGGGCAATCCTGCCATGGCACCGGTGAACTTCCGATGGCGGAACGTCACAGGCCGGTCGCGAAGGGAGCTCAGGGAAGGTCGGCGGGGGACAGCAGGCGCAGGTCCGCGATGGTGGGCGCGCCGCTCGTGCTGAGCCTTCCCGCTTGGCGCGTCATCATGATCTCCAGCACCTGCCGCGCGTAGCGGGCGTTGCCGAAGGTCTCGTCCCGTTCCACGCCCGCGAAGTGCCGTCGCAGGGCGATGACCGTCTCCGGGGCGCATTCGTAGCCGTTCGAGGAGGCCATCCGGTGCACGATGGTGACCAGGTCGTCGGTGGAGTAGTTCTCGAACTCGATGTGCCGGGAGAACCGGGAGGCGAGACCGGCGTTGGAGGCGAGGAACGACCGCATCGCCGCCGAGTACCCGGCGACGATCACGACGGTGTCGTCGCGGTGGTCTTCCATCAGTTTCACCAGCGTGTCGACGGCTTCCTGGCCGAAGTCGCCGCCCGCGGCACCTTCGGGGGTCAGCGCGTACGCCTCGTCGATGAACAGCACGCCGCCGCGGGCGGATTCGAAGGCCTCCCTGGTCAGGTGCGCGGTGTGCCCGACGTAGCGGCCGACCAGGTCGGCGCGCGCGACCTCGACCAGGTGCCCCTTGCGCAGCACGCCCAGCGCGGCGAGCAATTCGCCGTAGAGCCGGGCCACCGTGGTCTTACCGGTACCGGGCGCACCGGCGAAGACGAGATGGTTGCTGATCGCGGGGACCGGCAGTCCGGCCTGCCGCCGGGCTCGTGCGGTGGAGATCAGGTTCACCAGGTCGTTGATCGCGTCCTTCACCCCGGTGAGGCCGATCATCGAGTCGAGTTTCGTCCGCAAGACCGTCAGTTCGTCGTCGTCGCCCTGCGCGGCCTTCGCCGCGTCTCCGGGGACGTCGGCGGCGAGCAGGAGCGACAGGCTCTGGTCGTCGGCGTCCGGATCGCTCGCGAGCCGGAAAGCCTGTCGGTCCACCATTTCCTCGAACACCTTGCGCGCCGTCCTGCCGTTGCCGAAGTCCTCGCCGCGTTCCATCTGTCCGAAGTGGACTGACAGCGCGTTCCTGGTTTCCTCGGGCACCTGGTACTGGTGGGCGGTGCACATCTTCTCGACGATGGTCACCAGTTCGTCGGTGGAGTAGTTCTCGAATGCGATGGTCCGGGTGAATCGCGACGCCAGCCCGGGGTTGGACTGCAGGAACGAGGACATCTCCTGTGAGTAGCCCGCCGCGACGACCACGAGCTCGTCACGATGGTCTTCCATCAGCTTGACCAGGGTGTCGATGGCTTCGCGGCCGAAGTCCGGTCCGCTGCCCTTGCTCTGCGCGCTCAGCGTGTACGCCTCGTCGATGAACAGTACGCCGCCGAGGGCCTTGGTGAACGTCTCGGTGGTCTTGATCGCCGTGCCGCCGACGATCTGCGCGACCAGATCGGCCCTGGCGACCTCGACCAGATGACCTTCGCGCAGGACACCGAGTTCGGCGAGGATGCTGCCGTAGAGCCGGGCGACGGTCGTCTTGCCGGTGCCGGGAGGGCCGGCGAAGATCAGATGCCTGCTGGTCGGCGGCGCGACCATCCCCGCCTGTTCCCGCCGCCGCGCCATCTTGTTCAGGTTCACCAGTGTCTTCACCTGATGCTTGACGCCGCTGAGGCCGACGAGCTCCTCCAGCTTGGCCAGCGGGCCGCCTTCGCCTTCGGTGTCCTGAGGGGTGTCGCCGGGTTCGGTGACCGCGGTGACCTCGGCGGTGGCCGCGACGGTGCCGTCTGTGTCCGGGGCACCGTTGGCCTTGCTGGTCAGGTTCTCCACCGACAGCCGCGTGCCGGGCACGGTCGTCCGGAGACCGCCGCCGGTGTTGTCGGAGACGGTGCAGTCCACCACGCTCACCGTCTCGGCCGAGTCGATCCGGATACCGTCGCGGCGGTTCCCGCTTACGTCGTCGGCGGTCAGCTTCGCCCGCGCGCCCGCTTCCACCAGCACACCGTGGCCGCGGGAACGCCGCACGGACGAGCGGGACAGCATCAGCTCGCCGCCGTCCTGCACCAGCACGCCGTCTTCTCCGGCTTCGACGATCTCGCAGTCACGCAGGGAACCGACGCCACCGGGTCCGACGAGGACGGCGGATCGTTTCGGTTGATGCACCCGAAGCGTGCTGACGTAAGGACTTCCGCCCTCGGAGATACTGAGCCCGGCTTTCCCCGCGTCGCGTACTTCGCAGTCTTCGACCCGGCCGCGGCCGTTGCCGGTGACCTCGATGCCGTTGCCCCGGCAGGCGTTGAGCGTCGCCCGGCGCAGCAGCGGGTTCGCGGCCGCCCGCACCAGCACACCGTGGCCCGCCACGTCCCGGATCTCCAGCCGGTCGAACTCGGCCGTCGCGCCGTCGGTGACCACGAGGCCTTCCGCCGCGCCGCCGCGGACGGTCGTCCGGCTGAACGTCGGCCCGCTCGCCTCGTCGACGTGGATGCCCGCGCCGGTCGCGTCGGAGATCTCGCAGTCTTCGAAAGTGCCGCGGGACCGTCCGGTGACCCGGACTCCCACGCCGCCGGTCTTGGCCGTACGGCAGCGGCGCAGCATCGGATCGGCGCCGTCGGCCACGGTGATCCCGTCACCGGTGGTGTTCGTGGTGCGGCATTCTTCGAGCACGGGGGAGGAGTGCGTGCTGATGAAGACGCCGCTCGCGGTGTCGCGGACAGTGGTGTCGAGCACCTTCGTCGCGCTGTCCTCTTCGAGCGCGATCCCCGGCCGGTCGGTCGAGGAGATGTCGCAATGCTGGATGGTGCCCTGCGCCTGCCCGTTCGCGCAGACGCCGTTTCCCTTGGCGTGCCTCAGGGTGCAGTCCCGCACCATCGGATTCCCGCGTTCGGCGATCACGACGGCGGAGGTCCGCACGTGTTCGATGACGCAGTCCTCGATCGTGCTGGGCGCGGGCGAGGTGACCACGATCCCCGCGCCGCCGGGGTTGGTCACGCGGCAGCCGCGCATCGCCAGCGAACCCGAATCGCGGGCCAGCACCGCCGTCCAGGCCGCGCCGATGATCTCGCAGTCCTCCACCGCGGCCTGCCCGCGTGCGACGTCGACCGCGGGCAGGCTCTCGTGCTGCCCCCGCAGCACCAGGCCGGTGAGCTTGACGGCTTCGGCGGCGAGCTGGACCGCGCTGCCCTGGCGTGCCACGACCTCGACGGTTCCGCGCGCGTCGCTCGCCGCGATGGTGACCACCTTGGTCACCACCAGGGATTCGTCGTAACGGCCGGGAAGCACGGAGATCACCGTGCCGTTGCGCGCGTCCTGCAACGCGGCCGAAATGGTGCGATACCCCTGGTCACGGTCCACCGTGAGCACGTGCCGCGACACGAGCGCTCCCCTCGTCGTTCTCCGATCGGAACCCGTCCTCCGGCTCCACCCTGGACAACGCGGTGGAGGTCCGATTGGGTTCATCGGCCCGGCGATCCTGCCGGTGGTTCTTCCTGGGCGGGCCGCGCGGCCCGTGCTGGACTGGGACGATGAGGCGACCCCTGGCCGTGGCGTGCGCGACGCTCACCTTGCTGGCGAACGGCGGTCTCGCGGCCGCGCAGGACACCGAGCTCCCGCAGATCCCGCAGACACTGAAGGCCGGGCAGGCGTGCACTTCCTTCTCGGGCAAGAAGATTCCTTCGGCGCCGTGGCAGCTGCCTTATCTCGGCGCGGACCGGCTTTGGGCCTTGTCGACGGGCGAAGGCGTCACCGTCGCCGTGGTGGACACCGGGGTCGACAAAGCGGTCCTGCCGGTCCAGCCGGTCGGTGACGCCGGAACGGACTGCGTCGGGCACGGCACCGTCGTCGCGAGCCTGATCGCGGCGCCCCTGGCGGACGGTGCCAAGGTTTCCGGGCTCGCGCCCGGGGCGCGGGTGCTCGCGGTGCGCGGGACGGAGAAGACCGGCGCGGCGACCGCGGCGAGTATCGCGGGCGCCCTCGACGGCGCGGTCACGGCAGGCGCGCGGATCATCTGCGTCGCCACGGCCGTCACAGAGGCGGATCCCGCGCTGAAACAGGCTGTCGACCGGGCCGTCGCGGCGGGCGCGCTGATCGTCGCGGCGGCGGGCCGGGACACGACCAAGGCGCGCGACGCCTCGCCGGGCCCGTACTACCCGGCGGCGTTCCCCGGCGTGCTGGCGGTGTCCGCCATCGGTCCGGACGGGAAACCCGACGGCAAGGCCGTACCCGGATCCCTTGCCGCACCGGGAAATCTCGTCGTGGGCAAAGGACCCGGCGGAGGCGCCGCGATCGGTGTGGGCCCCGCGTTCGCCGCCGCGCACGTGGCGGCCGCGGCGGCGCTGATCCGGTCGTACCGGCCGGAGGCGACCGCCGCCGACATCACCCGGCGGCTGAGGGACACCGCGTCCCCGCAGGCCGGGGTCACCGTGCTCGATCCGCTCGCGGCGCTGACGTCGGTATCGACCGCGGCGGGCGCCGCCACCGCGCGCCGGGAACCGGTGGTGGTGACGCCCGGCCCGGACCTGGGGCCCGCGCGGCAGGCGGCTTGGGCGGTCGTGGCGGGTGTCGTGGTGGCTGTCGCTTTGCTGGGCGCGGCCGCCGTCGTGGTGCCGAGGGGGCGGCGTCGAGGATGGCGTGCCGGGTCACGGTGGTCGTGAGTGCCTGAGATGTCGCGAAGGCCTCCTTCCCTGCTCTCAAGTAGGGAAGGAACTTAAGGCCGGTGGGGCGGTCGCGTTTCAGGCATGTTCGCCCAGGTCAGGCGGTCCGTGAAGGCCTCCTTGAGGGACCCAGAGTCCCTCAAGGAGGCCTTCACGGACTTGAGAACCAGCCGCCGGGAAGCCCTTCCGCCACTGATGGGGGGCGATGGCGGAAGGGCGGGTCCGGTCATTTCGCGACGAGCGCCGCCTCGTGGGCCGAGAGGGCCGTCTGCACGATGGTCGTGCCGCGCCGGGTGGCGTACTGCGCCCGCCCGGGGATCAGGACGCGGGGCCGCAGCTCGCCGAACACGATGCCTTCCGAAAGCGGGCACGAGAGCAGCATCACCGGGGTGTTGACCTCGGCGAGCCGCCGCAGCAGCGGATCGTTCGCACCGCGCCCGATCCCGTTGGCGCCACGGGCCACGACCAGGTGCAGACCGAGCGCGTTACCCTGCGCCAGCGGGTCGAACAGTTGCTGGAACAGGGAATTCGACGACGACGCCACCATGTCGTAGTCGTCGATCACGACGAACACCTGTGGTCCGGTCCACCAGTCACGCAACCGCAGACGCGCCGGCGTGATGTCCGGGCCGGGCATCCGGGTCTGGACCGCCCGCGCGACACCGTCGATCATGTCGTGCACCGAGTCCCCGGAAACCGCGTAGCCCAGCTGGTATTCCTTGGGCACGGCGTCGTACAGGCCGCGGCGGTAGTCGACGGTGATGATCCGGGCCTCCTGCGGGGTGTACCGCTGGGTGATGCCGTCGATCACCAGCCGCAGCAGGTTCGTCTTCCCGGATTCCACGTCGCCGACGACCATCAGGTGCGGGTTGTCCTCGAAGTCGTGCCACAGCGGTTCGAGACGCTGGTCGTCCAGGCCGAGCGCGAGGCGCACGTCCGCGTCCGGGCCGGGGAGTTCGGCCCGGTCCAGTACCGGCGGCAGCATCCGGACCGCGGGAGCGGGCGGGCCGGGCCACGCCGCGACGATCCGGTCCACCAGGGCCTCGACGTGGTCGGCGACGTCGCGGTCCACCCCGTCGATCGACGGCAGCGCGGTGAGGAAGTGCAGTTCCTTGTCGGTGAGGCCGCGGCCGGGGATCTTCGGCACGGTCGCCGCCGCGCGCATGTTGATCACCGAATCGACCGGGTCGCCGAGCCGGAGTTCGAGTTGCGTGCCGACGAGGTCGCGGACGGCGCTGATGATCTCGCTCCACCTGCTCGACGCCAACATCAGGTGGATGCCGTAGTTGAGGCCGCGTGAGGCCAGTTCGACGAACGTCGGCAGCAGATCCATGAAGTCCTGCCGGATCGTGGACCAGCCGTCCACCACCAGGAAGACGTCGCCGTGCCGCTGATCGGCGAATTCCCCGGACGCCCGCTTGCGCCGGTAGGTGGCCATCGAATCGATGTCGTTGTCGGTGAAGAACCGCTCCCGGCGGGTCAGCAGCGCGGTGACCTCGCCGATGGTGCGGTGGATGCGTTCGACGTCGAGCCTGCCGGTCACTCCGCCGACATGCGGGAGTTTCCGCAGGCTGGTCAGCGTTCCACCGCCGAAGTCGAGGCAGTAGAACTGGACCTCGGCCGGGGTGTGGGTCAGCGCCAGCGCGGTGATGAGGGTCCGTAGGGCCGTGCTCTTGCCGCTCTGCGGACCACCGACGATCGCGACGTGCCCGTCGCTGCCCGCCAGGTCGACGAGCAGCGGATCCCGCGCCTGCTCGAACGGCCGGTCGATCAGTCCGATCGGGACGGTCAGCGCACCGCGGCCGGACCACTCCGGCGCGGTGAGCCCGTGTCCGGGTGTCTCCACCAACGGCGGCAGCAGTTCGTCGAGGGAACTGGGCGCGTCCAGCGGCGGCAGCCAGACCTGGTGGGCGGGCGGACCGGCGTCGCGGAGCCGGTCGACGGCCAGCTCCAGCAGGCTCGGCACCGAACCTTCGGGTTCGGGTTCGGCCACCACCGGCTCGGGTTCGGGCACCGGTTCGGCGCGGGCGGCGAACTTCGAGGTGAACGGCACGACCTGCTGCGCCACCACCGCCTGTTCGACGTTCCGGCGGACCACGCGGTGCGGACCGGAGACGTAGGCCGCCTTGAACCGGTCCAGCGCGGCGGTGCCGCTCTTGAGGAACCCGTTCCCCGGATCGGACGGCAGCTGATAGGCGTCCGGCACCCCGAGCACGCCGCGGCTTTCCATGGCGGAGAAGGTGCGCAGGCCGATCCGGTAGGACAGATGCGATTCCAGCTGGTGGATCCGGCTTTCGTCGAGCCGCTGCGAGGCGAGCAGCAGATGGACGCCCAGCGAACGGCCGAGCCGTCCGATCATGATGAACAGGTCCATGAAGTCGCGATGCGCCGACAGCAGCTCGCTGAACTCGTCCACCACCAGGAACAGGGTCGGCAGTGGATCGAGCGGGGCCCCGTTCGCCCGCGCCCGTTCGTAGTCCAGCGCGGAACTGTAGTTACCCGCTTTGCGCAGAAGTTCCTGGCGCCGCACCAGTTCCCCGTTGAGCGCCTCGCGCATCCGGCCGACCAGCGCGGCCTCGTCGGCGAGGTTCGTGATCACCGCGGAGGTGTGCGGCAGCCCGTCGAGGCCGAGGAACGTCGCGCCACCCTTGAAGTCCACCAGGACGAAGTTCAGGATCTCCGACGAATGCGTGAGCGCGAGCGCCAGCACCAGGGTGCGCAGCAGTTCCGACTTCCCGGAACCGGTCGCCCCGATCAGCATGCCGTGCGGGCCCATGCCGGACTGGGCGGATTCCTTGATGTCGAGGTCGACCTTCTGGCCGCCCGGACCGATGCCGAGCGGCACGCGGAGCCTGCCGCCGGGCCGTTTCGCCGCCCAGCCCGCGGCGACGTCGTAGGTCTGGATGTCGTTGATGCCCAGCATGGCCGTCAGGTCGAAGTTCACGGCCATCGGCTCGGCCGACTTGCGCCGCGCGCCGACCCGGTAGGGCGCGAGCCGCATAGCCAGCGCCGTCGCCGTGTGGAGTCCGATCCCGTCCGGGCGGCCGAGGTCGCCGGCCACCTCCTTGTTGTGCTGATCGACCGTGATCAGCTTCAGCGTCCTGTCCTCGAGCCGGAGCCGCAGTGTCAGCGGATCGTCCTGAATGGACAGTGCGGAGGAGAGGTCCACGAGGGTGGTGTTGCGGTAGCCCTCACCGGCGAGCCGGGAGGTGGGCGCCACGGTGACCCCGTCCACGAACAGCATCACGCAGGGCTCGTGGACGTCGGGCAGGGCGTCCGGATCGAAGCCGGGCCGGATGGCGAATTCGTCGCCCATCGCGGTCTCCAGCTCCGCGATCGACTCCACCACCAGCCGGGCTTCCCCCGCCCCGTCGGTCTCACTGGGGTGGAGGTTGTGCGGCAGCCATTTCACCCATTCCCACGCGGCCCGGCGTTCCGGTGCGGCGAGCACGACGATCCGCAGTTCGGCGGGGGAGTGGAAGACCGCGATATGCGCGATCATCGACCGCGCGAGCGCCCGGATCCGTTCTCCCTCCTCACCCGCGGCCTGCACCAGGATCCGGGCGAACGACGGCAGGAACACCGCGACCGGCTGATCGGGCACCGTGCCGTAGGCGTGGATGAACCGGCGCAGCGCGTGCGCGGACAGCGGTTCGAGGTCGTCGACAGGCTTGGTGGACAACGGGTTCAGCCGCCACGCGAGGCGTTGCGGGCCCCGTGCGACGCGGATCTCGCCGAAGTCGTCGTCCTGCGCGTCCCGTTCCCACATGCGGGTCGTGCCGGGCAGCGACCACAGCGAGGTCGGGTCGGGGTGCCGCCAGGCCAGTGCCTGCCGCTGGCTGCTCACCACTTCCCTGACCTTGCGCCTCGATTGAGCCAGGTAGCGGAGATAATCGCGCCTGGCGTCGTTGAGTTTCTGTTTGCGTTCGCCCGCGCTGCGGCCGAGCTGGCCGATCAGCATGGCCATCGAGGACACGGTCATCAGCCCGGCGGCCAGGTAGCTGAACGCGCCGTTCTCACCCGGCCGGACGAACAGCAGCACCGTCGCCGTCGACGACAGCGCCATCGGCAGGTACATCATGACCGCGCCGGCGCTGCGCTGGACCTCGGGCAGCGTGGGCGGTTCCTGGATACTCAGCTCGCCCTCGGGCATTTCCGGTCCTGGCCGTCGCGGCCCCTTGCGGAATGTGATTACACTCAAGCCCGGATTCCTTCCCTCTCGGACGCGCTGTGGTGGCAGCTCCACTAGAGGTGACGAAATCCGACCACGCGACGGTTCACTCACGATTCCCCGCGTCGGTCGCCCGATCGAAGGCGTGTGCCATGGCGACCACTTCAGGACTGTGCAAGCTCCGTGTCCGTGCTCCGGCGACCAGTTTCGCGCTGGCCGTCCCGGTGGACATCCCGTTGATCGATCTGATGCCGACTATCCTCGCCCACGCGGGTCAGGATCTCGCGGAGGAGGGCGTGGATCACGACGGCTGGATCCTGCAACGGCTCGGCGATCCACCGCTGGACCAGGAGTCCACTGTCGACGTTCTCGAACTGCGCGACGGTGAGACCCTGCATCTGCGGCCGCGGCGGGAACAACTGCCCGCCGTGCATTTCGACGACATCATCGACGGCCTGTCCACCGAGGCCCGCGCCCGGCCGGATTCGTGGAGCGCGCAGGCCACCCGGTGGACGCTGCTCGGCGGTGTGCTGGCCGCGGTGGCGCTCGGGTTCCGGCTCCTGGTGACCGCGCCCCCCACCTGGCCGACGGCGCTGTCCGCCGGGGTGGCGGCCTTCTTCCTGCTGGTGTGCGCCGCCACGGCCGCCCGCGCGCTCGGTGACAGCGCCGCGGCCTTGGCGCTGGCGCTGGCGGCGGTCCCGTTCGTCGGCTTGGCCGGTTCGCTCATCCCGCACGGTCCCGATGGCCCGGTGCTGACCGGGGCGCGGCTGCTGGCCGCCTGTGTCGCGGGTGCGGGAGCCGCCGCGCTCGGGATGGCGGCGGTGGCGGGTTTCGCGCCGGTGTTCGTCTCCGTCGCGGTGTTCGGGCTGCTGTGCGCGACCGGTGGCCTGGTGCTCATGCTCGGCGGCGAATCCGCGTCCGCTTCGGCGACGATCATCGCGGTGATCGCCGTCCTGCTCGGTGCCTTCGTGCCGAGGATCGCCTTCCGGCTGTCCGGGCTGCGGCTGCCGGGCCTGCCGACCACGGCCCAGGAACTACAGGAGGAACTCGATCCGCACCCCGGTGACGAGGTCGTCGGCAAGGGCCTGATCGCGGATGCCTTCGTGACCGCGCTGTTCGCCGCCATCGGCCTCGCCTGCCTGGTCACACTCGAATTCGTGGTCCGCGACCGGTCGTGGCAGGCGGTCACGTTCGCCGCCGTGCTGAGCCTGTTGCTGCTGGTGCACGGCCGCGCGCTGGGCAGCGTGTGGCAGCGGCTCTCGGTGATCGTGCCGGGCGTGTACGGCGTGCTGCGCCTGCTGCTGGCCGCACAGACGGGTTCGGCCACTCCGCTGCCGCTGGTCGCGGGTGTGTTCGCGCTGGCCGCCCTGGTGCTGGTGGCGCGCTGGACCCTGCCCGGACGCCGGATGTTGCCGCAATGGGGCAGGCTCGCGGACCTCGCGGAGACCCTCGCCGCGGTCTCGTTGCTGCCGCTCGCGTTGTGGTTGATCGGCGTGTTCGCGTTCGTGCGCGGTTTCGGGGGTTGAGCGGATGAACGCCAAAACCGATCAGGTCCAGGCACACCGGTTCATGCTGGGCCGGTTGACCTCGGCACTGCTGCGGGTCGATCCCGACGCGCCGGAGAGCCCCTTGCACCGGACCTACCGCGGCAGTGTCATCGGCATGCTGGTCGCCGTCCTCGCCTGTCTCGGCCTGCTGGTGTTCGGGCTGGTCTCCCCGGGCGGGAACAAGTCCTGGCGGGTGGAGGGCGCGCTGGTCGTGGCCGACTCGTCGGGGGCGCGATTCCTCTACGCCGGCGGAAAGCTGTTGCCGGTGCTGAACTTCGCCTCGGCCAAACTGGTCGCCGGGAACCAGCTCGCGCTCAAGCATGTCTCCGAGGCCTCGCTCAAAGAGGTGCCGCGCGGCGAACCACTGGGGATCATCGGCGCGCCGGACTCGCTTCCCGTCCTCGCCGAGGATCCGTGGGAGGTGTGCACCTCCGTGGACCGCGATCAGTCCGGGCCGACCGCGCTGCGCGTCGGTGGCGCGACCGCGCGACCCCTCGGTGACGAGGCCGCGGTCGTCGCGGTCACCCCGGACGGGACGACCTTTCTGCTGTGGAAGGGCAAACGGCACCGGGTGGAGACCGGCCGCGGCGCGCTCGACGCGGTGGACGGGGTCCTCCAGCCCGCCAAGGTCCCGGCGGCGTTGCTGGACGCGCTGCCCGCGGGCCCGGACTTCGCGCCGCCCGCGATCGACGGGCTCGGCGACGCCGGACCCGCCCTCGGCGGAACGGAATCGCGGATCGGCAGGCTCTACACCGTGTCCGGGGAACCCGCGCGGCAGTACGTGCTGACGAAGGCGGGTCTCACGCCGCTGTCCGAACTGGACGCCCGGCTGCTGACCGCCGATCCGGAGGTCCGCCGGGCCGCGTACGGCGGCGGGGACATCGCGGTGGCCCCGCTGCCCGGACGGGTGGTCAGCGAGCACCTGTCCTCGGTCGAGCAGCCTCCGCCCGTGAAACCGCCGAAGGCCGCGACTCTCCACAGTGGACAGGGCCTGTGCGCGCTCGTCACCCCGGACGGCGACGCGCCACGCACCCAAGTGGCGGTGACGGACACGCTCACCCGGTCCGGCCAGGCGCCGACGGCCGGGCCCGGGATCGCGGCACCCTGCTCCCGGATCGACCGGATCTCGGTGCGTCCCGGTTCGGGTGCCCTCGTCCGGGCCTCCGCCGCGTCGGGACGGGCCGGTGACGCCCTCTTCCTGGTGACCGACACCGGCGTGAAGTACCCGGTTCCCCAGGAAGGCGCGAAGGCACTCGGCTTCGATCCCGCCGCCTCGAACGGGCTGCCCATCACCCTGTTGAACCTGGTGCCGACCGGGGCCCCGCTGGATCCGGCGATCTTGCGTGACGGCGGAACGGTCCTGCCGGCGGTCGCGGCCTGCGGTTCCTGACCGGAGGAATCCCCGGTGGCGACTTCTGCCGGTTGTTCCGCATGGTCTGCCGGTGCCGGACTTGGTGTCCTTGCTGTGGACCGGTGAAAGTCCGCGAGACCGCGAGGAAGGACGAGCGAGAAGATGAACATGCAGTTCCAGAAGACCGACACGGGGATGAAGGGCGGCATCGCCGCCATCGAGGAATGCGAATCCGCCTGCAAGAACATCCACTCGGGGGTGACCACGGTCCGCAGCGACCTGAGGGCCGACTGGCAGGGCGCGGCGTCCCAGACCTTCCTCAACCAGCTCGAGCTGTGGGAGCAGGACTACGTCCAGGTGCTCGGCATGCTCACGGAGATCAAGAACCTGGTCAGCGAAAGCGACCGGCACATGAACACCGCCGAAGAGGACATCAACCTGACCGCCCTGACGGCGTTCGGCGGCAACGAGGGCAACCGCGTCTTCGACGCGCTGACCTGATCTCCCCACCCCTGCTTCAGAGAGGAAACGATCATGAGTACTCCCTATGACGGTTTCGCGGTCAGCGGCAACATCCCGCACCTCGCCGAGCGGATGGTCCAGCTGAGCAAGCAGATCGACGCCGCACTGGTCGATCTGGAGCAGGCCATCAAGCCGATGACCAGCAGCTGGATCGGTCAGGGTGCCACGTCCTACGAGGATCTGCAGAGCCGCTGGCACGCCACGACCAAGGCCATGGAAGGCCGGTTCACCAAGGGACACCAGACGCTGGCCCTGTCCTTCGAGAACTACCAGCGCACCGACAAGAACATCGGGGCGAAGTTCCAGATCTGATTCCGGGTCGCTTTCGGGAAAGGAAGTAGGGGCGTGGCGGAGAAGCCGGACAGCGGCGACATCAAGATCACGGTGAGCTTTCTGCAGAGGTTCCAGGATGAGGTGCTGCAGAACATGGTCGAAGAGCTGAACACGAACAAGGACGTCGCGGAACTGGCCCTGACCGTGGGCAGTACCACCGGGAAACGACGGCTGCTGGCCGGCTCCGAAGCGTGGGAACCCGCCAAGCTGCTGATCGAGAAGTACGAGGCGCCCGGCACCGGCACCGGTCCGACGCTGTACGCGCAGGTCGACGCGATCAGGAACCAGCTCATCACGTTGAACGACAACATCACCTACGTGGTGGGGATCGCGATGAGCGGTGAGGACGAGAACATCAAGCTGTCCACCGAACTGAACATGAGTCAACTCGGGGAGATCTTCGCGACCAATCCCGCTCCCCCCGCCCCCGGCGGCGCGGGAACCTGATCCGCGATGACTTCCGCAGAGGCCAAGGTATCGAAGGAGCCTTGGGAAGAGGCTCTCAAGATCTTCGCCGCTCACGACGCGCCGGATACCCACGTACCGAGCCGCGAGACCATCACCGGGATCCAGTGGCTCAAATGGGACGTCTACGCCAAGAGCCGAGGCCTTCCCGACCCCAAGGGCTGGGATTTCTTCGCTTCCACCGAGACCTGGTGGATGGAGTACTGGGCGGTGGCCAGCGCCAACTACGAGGCGTTCACGCCGGTGATGACCAAGTTCTACGGCAACATGGACGACATCATCGAGTCCATGCAGGGCTACTACAACACCAATCCGGTGGCGCAGCCCTGGACGTTCACCAGGGCGTTCGACGCGTTGAACGGCACGAAGACCTGGCTTTCCGACCAGGCCAAGAAGCTGGACACCCAGAGGAACAAGGTCGGGAAGAAGGGTGACGACTTCCAGGGGACCGGCGCCGGTGCGTTCCGTGACGTCCTGGACGGCCTGATCTTCAAGTGCAACGACCTGGTCCGGCAGCTGGATGTCCGGCCGGATGCGCTGAAGGACGCTTTGGGACAGCAGGACGATCCCCAGACGGCGGACAAGGACGAGGGCAGCGGACTCAAGTGGGCCTTCGCGAAGCTTCAGGAAGCCCATGCGAGGTGGAAGTCCTCCGAGGTGTTCAGCCGCGACACCGGCAAGTTCGGCAAGCTGGACCTGCCGGGCAGCCAGCTGGCCTGGCCGGGTGGGTGCCTGACGGCGATCTGGACCTCCACGATGTTCAAGGAGGACCTGAGCAAGGCCAGGGACGACGACTGGAGCGGGACCGGAGGGGAGCGCTATCCCAGGAGCACCATCCTCGGCGCGGACGCCAGGAACCCCGTCTTCTGGGAAGGGATCGCCTCCGCGGCGCAGAACCTGTGGCTCGACCACATCAAAAACGTCCTGGATCCCGCTGCCACCACCGTGCTGACGAGCCTCCCGACGAACTACAACGCCGCGAAGCTGCGCTTGCCGCAGATCAGGGAACCGCGGCGGCTCAACCTCCACAAGGCACCGCCCACGCCTCCTCCCGGATCGCAGGGGCCGCCGCCGCCACCTCCGCCCGGGCCGGGCGGCGGGCCCAAACCTCCGCCCGGTTCGAAGGACGGGCCGCCGAAGATCCCGGATCCCAGCAAGGACACCAAGGGTTCTCAGGGCGACAAGGACAAGAAGGGACCCAACGGCGCACCCCCGCCCCCGGTACCGGGTCCGCCGAAGGGCGGCCCCAAACCGCCACCGGCCCCGCCGAAGCCCGAGGAGCGGCTGAAGGTGCCGTCCGGTTCGAGCGTCGGACCCGACGGCGTCGTGCTCGGTCCGGACAAGAAGCCGCTGCTCGACCCGTTCGGACGGCAGATCGTCGTGCCGCCCGGCTCCCGGGTCGGGCCCAACGGCGAGATCATCGGGCCGAAGGGGGACAAACTCGCCGAGAAGGACCGGCTGGCCCGGCCGGAGCCGGTCAAGAAGGACGAGTCGCAGCAGTCGGAGCTGGACAAGTACCTGAAGTCGTTGCGCGGCGGCAACTCCCCGTCGATGCCGACGTTGCTCGGATCGCATTCGCCGTCGGTGTCGTCGCTGTCCGGCGGTTCGCCGAATCTCCACAATGGACCGTCGGCCCCGAAGACGACCGTGGGATCGATCGGTTTTCCGGGCGGCCTCGGTGCGGCGGCTGGGCACGAGACGCCAGGGCCGCCGGAGAAGCCGGTGACGACCGAGGGCGGCCCGTCGCTGATCAAGAACCAGCAGGGCAACGGGAACCAGCAGAACGGCATGGGCGGCGTCCCGTTCTATCCGCCGACCGCGGGTGGCGCCGGTGCCGGAGCGGGCGGCGACCAGAACAAGGGTGAACGCGACCGGACCACCTGGCTGACCGAGGACGAGGAGACCTGGGGCACCGATCCGAAGCTGCCGCCTTCGGTACTCGGCGGCCGACGGCGAGGAGGCCGGGTGGCCGGTCGAGGTGCCGGCGGCCCACGCGACTACGGACAGGGAGGAAACGATGGCCGACTGGCTGGAGGAGCAACTTCACCAGACCATGGTCACGCTCAGGGATCAGCGTGACCGGATCGAGTCGGCGAAGGCCGATCTCGCGTCCCGGACGACTTCGGCGACCTCGCCGGACCGGATGGTCACGGTGACCATGGACGCGCAGAACTCCGTGGTGGGACTCAAGTTCAACACCACGAAATACCGGTCCATGCCGCCGGAGCAACTGGCCAGGACACTGCTCGACGTGCTGGAACGCGCCCGCCGGGAGATGGCGGACACCGTCGTGGAGGTCTTCGGCCCGCTCATGGACCAGCGCGACGACCTCCGTGCCGCGATGACGGGCGGCACCGAAGTCGACAAGGCGTTCTCGGCTCTGTGGAAAGAGGCGCCTTCGGACGTCTTCGGCAGGGGAAGGGACTGATCCTCCGTGGCGCTGGGCGGGCCGGACACGACGAAATGGGTGTGGGAAGAAGCGCTCAACATCTTCACCCTCGATCCCGACTTCCCCGCGGTGCCGCCGCGGTCGACCGTGCTCGGGGTGCCCTGGTTGACGTGGCGCGTCTACACCCATCTTCGCGGCCCCAGCAACAAGGTGCCGACGAACATGATCCACGCGGAAGGCATGACGTTCTTCACGTCCTGGTACGCCGTCGCCGACCCGAGCAAGGAACTCGAGAGCGCGGCCGGAACCTACTTCACCAACGGCGACAAGGTCGTCGACTCCCTGCGGGAGGACGCGAACCCGGTCGGGCAGCACTCCACCTTCGAGCGGGCCTCGACCACCTTGGGCGGGGTGGCGAACTGGCTGACCGCACAGGTCACCCCGCTGGAAACCTGGCGGGACAAGACCGGCCACCGCGGCGACGCCTTCCAGGGCGCCGGAGCGGGCGAGTTCTGGAACGTGCTGGACGTGCTCGCCGGCAAATGCCGGGGTCTCGTCGCCCAGATGACCAAGGACCTCACGTCCTGGGAGACGCTCCACCTGGCGGGCGGCCTGCTGAAGCGTGCCGGGGAAGTGCTCGACGAGGGACGCGCGCGGTGGCGGGGCGGCGAAAGCTTCACCTACGACACCGGTCTGGGGTTCCCGGTCACCGCGCCGGGATCGGAGCTGTCCACCCCGAGCGGTGTGGTGCGCGCGATCTGGCAGGCCCCCGAGCTGGCCGCGGATTTCGCCAGTCATCCTCCCCCCAAGTACACCAGGGAGGAGGACGGCTGGCCGAAAAGCACCTATCTCGGCGGAGTTCTTGATGAAGGCAACACCGCTCCGCGCGAAAAGCTGGAGTCAGCCGCGCAACGGGTCTGGCAGGAACACTTGAAGGTCGCGGACACCAACGCGGCGGCGGTGGCCTGGTTGCTCGACCTGACCTACCGCCAGTCCCTTCAGTACTTGCCGACGATCCGGACCCCGGTCCATCTGAACCTTTCGGGAGGTTCCGGCGGCACCGGGGACAGCGGGGCGGGGTCGGGAGGCGACGGCGCCGGGCCCGGCGGAGGAGACGGATCGACCGGGGACGGCGGCCCTGGTCCCACCACCTCCTCGCCACCACCGCCACCGCCGGTCACTCACGTCGGCGTCAACGGCCCCGGCGGGCTGTTCCCGCCGCCGGTCACCCATGTCGGTGGCCCGAACACCTTCCTGAAGGTGCCCACCGGTTCCCACGTCGGCCCGGACGGCACCGTCATCGGACCCGACGGCAAACCCGTCCTGGGGTCCGACGGAAGGCCGATCATCGTCCCGCCGGGCTCACGGGTGAACGGGAACGGCGAGATCGTCGGACCGAGGGGCACCGGGAACCTGGAACAGAAGGACCGGCTGCGTAAGGCGTATCCGCCACCGGGCTCGACCCATTCCGGCGACCCCGGAGAGTCGGCGATGGAGCGGTATCTCAAGTCGTTGCGGCGCACTCCGCCGCCGGTCCCGTCACTCCGCGCACCCGACACGCTGCCGCTGACCATGTCGAAATTCGACCCTCAGTCGACCTTCCACGGTGGGCCGGGCGCACTCGGCGGCGGCCGGATCGGGGTGTCGCCGGACATGCCGTCGCCCACCCCGTCGCAGGGAGGGAAACCGGCGGGTGCGTCCACCGCGGGCCCGCCGACACTCGGCGGTCCCAAGGGGGCGGCGGGAACCGGGAACGGAAACGGGGTGCCGTTCTATCCGCCCTCGGCGGGCGGGGCCGGCGGCGCCGGACAGGGCAAGGGTGAACGCGACCGGACGACCTGGATCGCCGAGGACGAGGAGACCTGGGGGACCGACCCGACGGTCGCGCCGGGCGTACTCGGCAGGCGTAAGCGCCGGGCCCGCGGTCTCGGCAGCACCCGATTGAGCGCGGACACCCAGCGCGACCACACGTTCGGCTTCGGCGACACCACCGGCCAGAGCACCGGCACCACCACGGGATGAGGACGGACCATGACGGATTTCAGGGCGGACCCGCGGGCCATGCGAACCCTTGCCGAGGCGTACCGGGACATCGGCGCCAAGATGCGCAAGATCAGTGAACTCGGCGCCGATCGGCGGGACCTGATCTTCGAAGCCAGCGGCGACGACGAAATGGGCGAGGAGATCAAGACCAACCTCGGCGACCCGGTGACGAAGATCGAAGGCGCGTTCGTCGCGATCGGCGAAGTCGTCGCGAACCAGACCAACGTCACCAAGGGGATGGCGGCGAAGCTCGCCGTCACGGAGAGCCAGAACATCGAAAACGTCCACAGAGGACTCAAGCGTTAGCGATCTCCGGCGGCCGTGTGGAAGCCGTCGGCCGACCTGAGCCAGTAAAGGAAGCGGGAACACCATGCCCACGGACGCAGAAGAGTCCACCGGCGTCGCGGTCGCCACGGCGGAAGCGGCGGCGCCCGCCGCCGCCCCCGAAACCAAGGCGGACAAAGAAACCACGGAGTCGTCGGACGCCGAGGTGGTGGCGGCCGGCACCGTACCGCCGGTCGTGGAGGCGGGGGGCGGCGTCGAATCGCCTACGCCGGGCCGGATGTCGAAACCGGTGATCGTCGCGGCGGCGGTCGCCGGCGTCGTGCTGGTCGCCCTCCCGATGGCGCTCAGCGGACTGCTCGGCGACACCTCGCCCGGCGAGGGGCCCGGGCCGGCGGGCTACGCGAAGGATCTCCCGCCGGACGGCGGGTTCGTGCCGGGGCTGGCCGCGCCTCCCGCCGACAACGGCGGTGTCCCCGCCGGTCAGCCGGGTGACCGGCTGCCGGGACAGGCGGCTGACGGGATACCGGCCGGCCAGGCGGGCGCGCCCGCCGATCCCGGTACGGCGGGTCTCCCCGGCGGCCAGCCTCCGGCCGCGGGCGGCGGCCCGGCTCCGGGGCCGCAGCAGCACCAGGCCGCACCGCCTGCCCAGCAGCCTCAGGGGCCGTCCGCACCGGTGGCCAAGACGGTGACCTACGAGGGCATGGCCGGACGGGGATGCGGCGCCGGCACCGGATTCACCGGCGTCGGCGCGTACAGCGACGGGAAGGCGGGCTGGGTCAATCACGGCGACGGCGGCTGCGGCACGTCGTTCGTCTCCATGCCCATGTCCGGCGACGCGAACAAGGACGACGCCAGCGCGTACGGGCTGTGGACGTTCAACACCGGCCCGGTGACCGCAGGTTCGTGCGCGGTCTCGGTGTTCGTCCCGAACGGCGACGTGACGGTGGCAGGCGGCAGCCCGTCGGTCTACCGCGTGTTCGACCGGTTCGCGGTGGACAAGGGAACCCCGGTCGGGACGTTCCAGGTCGACCAGATCGGCAACCGCGGCCGCTGGGTGAACGTCGGGACGTTCCGGATCAACGGCGCCAAACTGGCCGTCCAGCTGCTCAGCCGGGGCCGTGACTGGTCGGGTTCCACCAAGACCTACGCGCACCACGCCGCGGCGATGGTGAAGGCCAAGTGCCAGGCGTGACGCGACACCGAACTCGCGTGATCAGAAACGGATCTCGCGTGCTTGAAGGCGGAACTCGCGTGATCAGACGCCGTACGCACGAGTGCGGCGTTCAATCACGCGAGTCAGGTCCCCAATCACGCGAGTCACGTCTCTGATCACGCGCGCTGGTCGCGGTGAACCGTCCGGCCCCCGGGCCGCGTTGTCTCCGGTGAACAGGTCAGGAGGTGGTCCGTGCCCATCAAGGTCGATCGCAGCGACTTCGGCGATGTGCCGGAGTGGGCGCGGACCCTTCTGGAAATCCTCGGTGTCTCCTGGCCCGCCGCCAACCAGCACAAGTTCCGGCGCGCGGCGCAGGAATACGACACCGTCACGGAACTGCTGAAAGAGCTTCCGGACGACATCGCCAGGGTCAAGCGGGCGATCGACGAGAAGCTGTCGATGCCCGAGGCCGGCGAGGCGTTCGACAAGAGCATGAAGCCCCTCACCGGCGGGTCACCGAACCTGCTGGGGGAACTCGCCGACGGAACGAAGGGCATCGCCGACGGCTGCCGCAAGATCGCGCTGGACGTCGAGTACACGAAGTTCTCCGCGATCGGCCAGCTTTTCCTCCTCGCCTACGAGATCGCGATGGAGTACGCCCTCGCCTCCGTCACCGCGGGCGCGTCGCTCGCGAACCTCACCTGGCATTACGCCCTCACCCGCGGCTACCTGCTGGTCCTGTTCAAAATGCTCGTGCGGGCGATCGTGTTCGAGATGTTCATCGGCATCACCGGCGGGCTGATCATCGACGCCGCCGTGCAGCGCCTGCAGCGGGAACGCACCGAATGGGACGACGAAACCACCAAGCAGACGGCGATCTCGGGAGCGATCGGCGGCCTGCTCGGCGGTGCCGTCGGCGAGCTCGGGGAGAAGCTGGGCCGCAAGATCGGCGGCCTGCTGGGCAAGGACTTCGGCAAGATCGCCACCGACGACCTGCTGAAGCTGGTCAAGGATCTCAAGCTGCCGGGCGGGGACGAACTCGCCGATAACTGGGTGCGCGACCTCGGCCGGACGCTGACCGACCGCGCGGGCAAACAGCTCACCGATCCGGCGACCGCGTTCACGAAGCGGGCGATCGACGGCTTCGGCGATGAAGTCGCCGACCGGTTCGGTACCGCGTTCGGCAAGACCCTCGGTGACGACGCGGCCCGGCAACTCGGCCGGGACTACGCACGCACCTTCGTGGACAACTGGAGCAGGCACGGCCTGGACGGCAGTGGGGCCTTCGGCGACAGCCTGCGCAAGGTGCTCGCGCCGCACAGCGACAAGCTGGGCAAGGACGCCGTCGACCTGCTCACCGAGCACGTGCCGGACGTGCTGTCCCGCAACGCGGCCGACCGGCTCGGCGGCAACCTCGTCGCCAGGGCGGCCGAGTTCAGCACGACCTTCCTCTTCGAAGGTGTCTCCGGGGTGATGAGCCAGGCCGCGATGGCCGCGCTCAACGGTGAGTCCGTGTCCGCCGAGGAATACGGCATGGGTTTCGCCGGCGGTGTGGTCGGCGGCGCGGTCAGCCACAAACTCGAGGGGATCGGGGAGCGCGCCCTCGACTCGGCGGTCAAGTCGATGAAGGGAAAGTTCGGCGACGTCCCGGCGAACCTCTCGCCCGGCACCGAGAAGGGCCCGGCCGCGGCGGGACCGGGTCCGGCGGCCGTGCCGAACACGGCAGGCTCCGGTTCCACCACCCCGAACACGGCATCGACCTCCGACGTGAAGTCCGCTCCGGCCACAAAGGCGGCTCCTGACACCAAGGTCCCCGAGACCAAGACTTCCGAGACGAAGACTTCCGAGACCAAGCCTTCGGATACCAAGCCGACTTCGAATACCAAGTCCGCTTCGGACCCGAAGCCGCCGTCGGAGGTCAAGACGAGCTCGTCCGGTAAGACGGACGTCAAAGCGGCGGAGGCGGAGTCCACGCCCGCCGTCGTGCGGACCTCCTCCGACGCCGGGACGGTCGAGCACGCGCCACCGGCTTACGAGGAATCCGCGGCGTACGAAGGACAGCCGGAGGACGAGGAACGGCCGCGCACCCGTCCCGCCCCGCTGAGGACCACATCGGACGAACAGGCCGTCGGCTCGACTTCGGCCGCGGCCGCCGCGTCCGTTCCGGTCGAGCAGACGGTGACCGAGAACGTCGGAACCGTATCCGCCGGCATGGTCACCGAGACCGAGGACGAACCGGCGCCCGCGCTCGAACCGGATCTCGGCAAGCCGTTCGTGGAAGACCTCTTCGACGGTCTGGAGTCGGGGATCACTCCCGCGCCGCGGCCGATGGAGCTGCGGGAGCAGGAATGGACGTCGCCGCATCCGGACGGTGGCGAACCGCTGACGCCGCGGCGGCTGGTCGAGGAGTTCGGCTTCCCGCTGGTGAACCAGCGGCGGTTCCAATGGCTGGCGGACTGGTCGAACGTGGTGTTCGACGTCCGGCCGACCAATCCGGATTCGGTGCGCTGGCTCGACCAGGGCGCGGTGCCGAAGCCGAAGGACATCAAAGCCAAGACGGTCAGCGAACTCGACACGTATCTGGGTGCTTCGCCGGACGTCATCGGGCTGGTCGGCTACTTCGAGCCGAAACTGCCGGACGATCTCGCCGACCTGCCACCGGACGCGCAGGAGAAGATCAACGCCAGGTTCGCCAACCGGAGCAAGGAATTCGCCGCGCTCGCGGAGGAAATGAGCCTGCTGGCGGAGCAAGGGCGTTACCGGGTGGTGGACGGAATCGTCCAGGCCCGCACCGAAGGCGGTGAATTCCGTCCCATCACCGGCGATCACGACGTCTACCACATCCGGTGCGTCGACGACGGCTCTTCCCTGACGACGTCCGACTACGACGACGTCGTCGAACTGCTGACCAAACGGAACATGGGCGTGCAGCACGGCGCGCACATGTACTGGTCTCCGCAGGGCGAATTCCAGGAAAAGATCTTCAACGACATCGTCGAGCGCCATCAGGAAGGCACGCGGGACGCCGAACCGCTGATCCGCTTCGACCCAGGTCAACCACCCCGGCTCGTCTACGCCGACCCGCTGCCGGCGCATGTCCCGGCCACCACCGAAACGACCGAGACCACCACCGACGAGACCACCACCGTCGAGAAGGACAAGGACGAGCAGGGCCTGACGCGGGCGGATCTGCCGCCGTTCCTCGCCACCGGGCAGGCGCTCGGCTCGGCGCCGGTGCTGAAGGTCACGGGGACCGACGAACTCCGCGACGAGCTGGCCCGGTTGCTGCCCGGTGCCGGACGGGATCGGCTCGACGCGATCAGGAACGCCGTCCACGACGATTTCGAATCGGTGCTCAGCGGTCTGTATTTCCCGATCCGTACGGACAAGGGCCGGCGGGAGGTTCGCATCCGGGCCACCGTCGTCGGCGACGTGGTGAGCGAGCCGAAGGAGAAGACCAAGGCGGATCTCACCGTCCAAGGGGGTACTTCGAACTCGGAGAACCTGGCCGTCCTCGACGCCGGTGACCTCGGGACGGCCGCGACCGTGCAGGCGCCGACCGGCCCGTACCTCACCGTCGGCGGCAAGGTCGCCTTGGCGGCGCCCGGTGCGACACAGACCGTGTCGGTGTCCACTTCGGACCAGCGGGCGATCCGGTCCGGCGAGGGTTCCCGCCGGGTGGGCCTGAACGTCGAGTTCACCGTCAGCGTCCACGACGAGAACGGCGCCGAAGTCGGCCCGCCCGCCGGTGAAGTGCGGGCGAGGCCCGTCCCCGGGCAGGTCACCGTGCGGCTTCCGGACGACCTGGTCCGGATCACCCCGCCGACGGGGCCGGCCGCGAAGGAGCTGAACGCAGACGCCGGGCGCAAACTCCAGAACCCGGTGCCCGAAGCGGTCACCGACCTCGGCGAGGTGTTCACCGGAACGGCGGGGCTGCTGCACCGGTCGGTCACCGCGTTCGGCGCCCCCGGCCGGGACGCGTTGCGCGCGTTCCTCGGCAACGCCGGTATCCGGGAGAACTTCGGGGCCATGCTGGAAGGCTGGGTCAGCTCGCCCGCCCTGCTCAGCGCGGACGGCGGCAAAGTGGCGGCGGTGCGGATGAAGGCCGTGCTGACCAAGGCCGAATTCGTCGGCCCCACCACCGGGACACAACTCCGGCTGCACGAATCCACGACCACCGGCTCCACCGTCTCCGCCTTCACCAAACGCGGGTTCGACGCCTCCGTCGCGTTCGGCGGCGGTGGCGGCGTCAAAGGGGCGAAGATCTCCGCCGGACTCGGCGCCGGATATTCCGCGCGCACGGTGGACACCGTCGTGTCCGGCCGGACCTCGACCGCGAAAACGGGTGTCCAGCTCAAGGGCGACATCGGCCTCTACCGGTTCGAATCCACGATCGTGGTGCAGGCACTGGACGGCCGCGAGACCACGACCACGGCGACGGTGTACGCACGGGTGGGGATGGCCGAGGCCGCCGAACAGGGTCTGCCGGTCCCGGACGGCACCGGCGACGGGATCACGCCGCCCTCGACCGAGAAGTTCCCGCCCGCGCAGCTGGCCGCGGGGCTGGCGGCGGGCAACGTGCGCGTCGGCGAGTTCACCGGCGCCGACGCCGTGCTGACGGAGATCCGCGGCAAACTCCGGGAGACGGGTCAGTACAAGGATCTGCTGCTCGGCTGGGACGACAAGAAGAAAAGCGCGGGGACCGCGCGGACGTTGGAGATGCTGGCCAACGAGCATCGGCTCCAGGCGGCGTTGTCCCCGTCGGCACTGCGTAACCGGTTGGACGCGCTGCTGGGCCCCGGCGTGTCGGTGACGCTCAAACGCCAGGGTGCCCTCTGGCAGGACAACGTCACCATCACGGTGCGGCTGGAATCCCGGCGCCCCAAGCACATCGGGCGCGCGACCGGGCGAGTGGTCCGCAATGCCACGACCACCGGGCCCGCGCTCGGTGCCTCCTCCGCGACGACCAAGGGATGGACGGCCGGCCTCGAGGGCAAGGTGACTTTCGGGGCGACCGGGACGGCTTCGGCGAAGTACGGCAGCAGCGACGGCACCCGGACCGGGGCGGGACCGGTCACCGACTCGACGGACCTCACCATCGGCAGCGCCGACTCGGAGGGTTTCGAGCACGAAGGCCGGTTCGTCGTCTCCATCACCGGTTTCTCCCGGTTGAACGCGACGGTCCGGCGGATGCTCCCCGGACTGCCGGGCATCCAGGTGCCGGAGGTCCGGCGGATCTGGACAACTCCCGAGAAGCGGGAAGACGGTTCCGTCCCGCTTCCGGCGAACTTCACGGTGTGGATGTCGGACAGCCTGACCCTGCCCGCCGAAGCCGACCAGGTCGCGCCCGGCGAGCCGAAGGTGCGCGAGCTCGATCCACCGCGCTCGATCACCGGCCACTTCCAGGACCTCGAGGCGCCCGCCGTCGGGGACTGGATCGGCGTGGAGAGCATCGCCCACACCGGGCACGTCGGCTCGGCGGCGTTGGAAGCGCTGGTGGAGGCATCGGACGAAGACCGGGCGCTCGCGCTACCCGGCAGCGACGCCTGGACCAGCGTCCAGGCGATGCTGAGCACCGACAACCTCAAGGCGGCGCTGCGGTCGTTCACCCGTGGCGTGGTGAGCGCCGACCTCGTCCACACCCGGCGCCTGGCGGACCGTGTGGGCCGGATCGGCGTCCACGCGAAGCTGAGCGAACCGACCCTGGTCCGGGTGGCCGACGACGTCGCCGCGGAACGGTCCACCACGGGCGGGTTCCGGTTCGACGGCGGTACGAGCAAGAGCACGGGCCCGGCGATCACCGCGGGGGTGTCGATCACCGGTTCGGTGAAGGACGATCCCACCGGTTCGGCGACCGGCGGCCTGTCCGGCAAACCGTGGGCGAAGACGACCACGAAGGCCGACGGCCTGGACATCTCCGCGGTCGTGGACCGCAACCTCACCACGGCCGCCGGGACGCCGCGGGTGCTGGCACGGTTCGACCTCGACTTCACCGTGCTCGCCGAGGCGCGGCAGCAGACCGCGCTGATCCGCCCGGAGGCCAGGGTCGCCGCCCGCTCCGTCCACCTCCCCGGCGCGGCGCTGGTATGGCTCACCGAAGACCAGGCCAGGGACCACGGTCTCCTGCCCGCCAAGCCCGCGGGTCCGCGGGAACGGGACGAGCGGCTCGCGGCCCCTTCGACACTGCCGAAGGGGAAGCCGGGCACGCTGGGGCTGGGCGCCGTCGAGCGGCTGCCCGAGCTGTCCGACCTCGTGCCGAAGCTGTCCGCGGAGCTGGCCAAGGCCAAGATCCCGTTGCTGCCGGACGTGTCGTTGAACGACGCGATGCACAACTGGGCGAGACTGACCGGCCTCGTCTCACCGGAGAGCGTGCGCGGACTGGTGGACAGCGCGCTGGACGGCGGGATCCCGCTGCACACGCACCTGCCGAAACTGTTCACCGACAGCGGCTACCAGATCCTGCTGACCGCGAAAACGCTCGGCGACCCGGTTTTCCGCGAGGTGGTCAACGACGGCCGGACCGTCGAACACGGTACCGTCCGGGCGGTCCGGACCATCCACACCGACAGTACGGCCAAGGCGTGGTCGGCCGCGGTGCGAGCGGGCGGACAGGAGAAGTATCAGGACGACGGCGGCGACCCGGCGACGTCGGTCGGCGGTGCGGTCACCAAGGGGATCGGCGCCATCGAGGTCACCGGCACCACGGAGGTCCGTACCGAACAGGAAACGTGGCTGCGGACCGGAACCGGGCCCTCCGCGCTGTTCGACGTGCCGATCGAGTTCGCGCTCGAGGTGCGACGTGACGGGGAAACCGTCGCGGCGGTCCGCACCGGTGAACGGACGCTCGGCGTCCGGCTGCTGGCCGACAACCTGACCGTCGGCGCCGACCGGGAGGCGAACACCGGTGAGGACGCCGGGCCGAGTCCGCTGTCCGCGGCGGATGCCCCCCCCGCCGCACTGACGAAGTGGCGGCAGGGCAGCGTCACCAAGCTGCCGGACATGGCGTCGGTCGAATCCGTGCGTGCCGCGGCGCGGCTGCGCGACGTCGTGCGGGACACCCTCACCAAGGCCGGGGCGGACAGCGGGATCACCGGCTACGGCACCGGCCCGGTCAACGCGCTCTTGTCGAGCCTGAGTCCTCAGGTGCTGCAGGCGTTCCTGCCCGTCATGACGACGAAGAGCCTGCCCGTACCCGCGTTGCGCGAGGCGGCCGTCCTGCGGGGCAAGCGGGCGGACGTCGAGGTGCACGCGCGGCTCGGCAAACCGCGGACGATCGCGTTGAGCGACGGCGTCAACCTGGAGAATCCGAAGAACTCGACGACGGCCCGGTCGGCCGAACGGAAGGTCGTCGAGGTCGGCGAAATGGGCGTCAACGGACCGGCGGTCACGCCGGTCGACGAGAAGAACAACATCGGCGGCCTGGTCACCGGAGCCGACGCGCGGTGGACCAGTGAGCCCGCCGACGCCACGGTCGACGGCACGACGGTTTCCGCGGTCGCGAACCTCAAACCGGTCGGGCGGACCGCGCTGGTGCGGTTCGACGTGGACTACCGGGTCGTGGTCAAGGTCGACGGCCGGACCGAGGTCGTGGACGTTTCGCTGCCGGCCTCGGCGGACGTGCGGATGCCGATCGAGGGCCTGGCGGATGTCACCGGCCAGAAGACGCCACGCGTTCTGAAGGCACGGCAGGGAAGGGTCGCCAGGACCGCGAAAGCGTGGCGGGACGCGGAGGTCGGCGCGGAGGTCCATCGCCGCCAGGCCGAACAGCTGGTCGAGAAACTCGGTGTCGGCGTCGACTGGGGCGCCACGGTCGACGCGGCACGGGTCCGCCGTCCCGGACCGCTGGAGGAACGGCACCACAAGTACGCCCGTGAGACCGAGAAAGCCTTACGGGAAGCCGAAAACCTCGCCGACGCCGCTCAGCTCCACCATGATCGGGTGGCCGCGGCCACCGCCGAGGTGCTGGCCGGCCTCAAGGTAAGGACCGTCGATCTCGCCGACCTCGCCCGTGGCGCCGCCGACGCGAAACTGCGGCGTGACCTGTTCCGCGAAGTGCTCGCAGAGCAACAGGAAACACTGGCCGTCGCCGAGGCCGAGGCGGTGGAAGCGAAGGAGCAGCAGATCGCCGCGGCGGAGCAGCTGGTTCGCACCCAAGCCGCGTTGCAGGCCGCGTGGCTCGATTTCGTGGACACCAAACAGGACGCCTGGTGGCTGGCGAAAGGCGCGCTGGACGCCGAATTCGCGCGGCTCACGGCACCGCCGGGGTCACCGGAGGACGAGAAGTGGCGGCACAGCCGGGCCACCGACGCGCCCTGGTTCTCCGTGGCGGAACCGCTCGACCCCGCCCAGTGGGAGCCACTGCGGGCGACCACGCCGAGGCGGTCGGTGGCCACCGAGACCGCCGACGTCCTGACCACGCTTCTGTCCGAAAAGGACAAACGATACGACGGTGTGATCCGGTACGGCGTCAGCCGCTTCAAGGTCGGTGAGCGCGGGGTCACCGAATTCACCGTGCCGATCAACCTGGTGCCCGGTCGCGGCGTCACCGACGAGCAGCTCGCGCAGCTGCGCGAGCGTGCCACGGCCGGCGTCGAGAGGCTGATCAACAAACGCCACGGCCTGCCGAACGGTGACCAGCTGCACGTCCGGATCGAGTTCACCGACGACCGGCTGACCGACCGGAACGGCGATCCCCGGTACCGCGCGTACGACGTCGTCGCCGGTGACGACGAACGCACCACCCAGACCAACTGGCGATCCGATGCCACACCGGAGGAACTGGCCCACGAACTGCTGCACTACCTCGGCGCGGCCGACGAGGAGCACGACAAGGACCGGGTGTTCCTCAGCCGCGAGGACGACGGCACGACCGGTGTCGTCACCGGTGACGAAAGCATCATGGGCGCGGGCGTGGTCACCCCCGGGACCACACCGAAGCTGATGCCCCGCCACACCTGGATGATCCAGCACGTCCTGCACAGCCAGCTGGGTCCCGGATATCGCCTCACCGACCCCGGCCGGGACGCGCTGCCAGGTGTCCGGCCCGCCGCGTTCGGTCCCGGCGACGGCGAGCCGGTGCGGATCGCGTTGTCGTCGTCGGCCGATTTCCTCGCCACAGCGGCCGTTCCGGCGCACCCCGGGCTCACCGCCGCACAACAGGACACCCTCCTCCGGCTCGGCAAGACGGTGGTGCCGGTCGGCGGAAAGCCGGTCACCGAGAACCTGATCGCCGCGATCGCCGCCGCCGTCGCGCCCGGATCGCGGTCACGTCAGGTGGAACTGCGGGAGCTGGGCGCGACACTGCGGAACACGACCGCCGCGAAGATCGCCGAGGCCTTCGGGGTCCGGCTGCACGTCGTCACCGAGAACGGGGACGACCTCGGGTACGGCCCCGCCGGGCGGCGGCCGGTCCGGATCGTCCGGACGTCGAGCGGGGAGTACCTGGCGACTCGCGACCCGGACACGAGGACGCCGTCGAGGCCGGCCCCGGATCGGCCCGAGAGCTCCACGAGCGCGGCCGTCGTCAAGCCGATGATCGGCGCCGGTGGCAAAGTCGTCGGGATCGCCTTCCCCACCAAGAAAGGCGACGACGCGGTCGCCCGTATGTGGTCGGGCGCGACCGCCATGCGGCCTGTCGTCGAGTACAACAGCCTGCGCCCGAAACCGGAGGGCCAGGAGGCTTCAGCGAACCTGACGGCGGCTGGATCGGAGAGCCGGCCCGCGCCCTGGGCCGCCAAGGAAGCGGCCAAGCAGCCGATCTTCCTCTACCTCCACGCCGGTCCGGACAGGTTCCGGGTCAAGGTGCCCGGCCGCCTCCTCGCCCAGCGGATCACCGGCGCGGAGCTCGCCGCTCGAGCACTCGAAGACCCGGGGTTCCGGCAGGCGCTCGAGTCCCGGCCCGAAGCGCCGATCGTGTTGCTGGCCTGCGAATCCGGACAGCGGAACGAGCCGGGTGGCGGCGGCTACGACTTCCGCCGCGAGCTCAAGGCGCTCGGCCACCACCGGACGGTGTACGCGCCCACCGAGACGATCAACCTCGTCCAGCTGCTGGCGGGCGTCAACGTGGACAAGGAAGGCGAATTCGTCGAGATCGCCGACCACCCCGACGACGTCACCGAGACGGTCACGGGCGTGGCTCCTCCGGTCGTGGACACCGCGATCACCTTCGCCAAGGGATCACGCGCCCTGGACGACGACGCCCTCGCCGCGGCGGAGCGGTTCGCCGCCTGGGCACCGGCGGCGGCCGAAGCGATGGCGAAGCGCGACGAGTCGCTGCCGTCGCCCTGGATCCAGGTCACGGGCGACGGCAACGCGAGGATCGGCCGGACCGAGACCGCGCTGGCCAGGGCGAACGCGGTGGCGGCGGCGCTGCGGGCAAAGCTGCCCGAGGCGGCCGGGGCACCCCTGGTGGTCAAACCGGCCGTCGCGCACCGGAACAGCCTTCCGCCGCTGGTGTCGAACGACCCCGCGGCCCGGCGGCGCTCGGTGACGATGGCGCTCGTCCGGGACGACGGCGACATCCGCTCGGAACTCGGCCTCCTGCCGGACGAGACGGTGGCGTCCTGGCTGTCCCGCACGGCGACGCGACTCGGTGAGGACCCGCACCTCTGGGAGTCGTCCCCGCTGGTCGCCTACCTCGATGAACATCTGCCCCTGCCCACGGCGCGGGACCGGAACACCGTGCTGCGGTTGTCGGTCGATCCGGGCACCCCCGCGCCGCGGCTTTCCCGGCTCGTCGGCGTCCGCGGCCACGCCTGGGCCGAGTTCGTGCTACCGAACGGCGACCGGGAAACGATCGGATTCCACCCGGCCGCCGACGGAAGCCCTGCGGTGCGGCTCGGCGACACCGGGCACACCGCCTCCGCGAGCTACGAGGTGTGGATCTCTGCGGAAGGCACGTTACGGGCCCTCGACCACGCGTTGCGGAACCTGCGGACCCCGCACCAGGCCTTGTCCTTCAACTCCGTGCATTTCGCGGGCGGGCTGTTCGAACGCGCCACCGGCACGCCCGCTCCGTCCGCCGGGTGGCTGGTGACCGGCCCGGACGATCTCGGCAAGCAGTTGCGGGAGGCCGTCGGCGGCATCGCGGAGCTGGACGACGTCGAACTGCTCGATCCGCATGTCAAGGTCTCGTTCCGCCCCGGCTCGGACACCGTCGACCCGATCGTCTTCCGGGGGTTCGTCCGGTCCCTGGCCCACGAACTGCTCACACGACCGGTCGCCGGTCGCCGGATCGAGATCGTCGTGAAGCGCGGCCAGGACGAGGACCTGGCGAACCGTCGAGGGACCAATCTGGAAGCCGCGTTGCGTACCGCCCTGCGGGACGCGACGGACGAGCACGGCGTCGTTCTCGAATTCCGGCCGATCAAGCTCACCCATCAGGACGACACGAAGGCCGAGTCGGCGCTCGTCGCGTTCGTCCAGGACGGGCGGGATGGGGGCGTCCCGCCGGAGCGATCGGTCCAGAACTGGTTGAACGATCAGGCCGCCCGCTCGCAGGTGGTCCAGCAGCGGACCGTCGCGCAGTACTTCATGCGGACCGATCTCCCCGACGCCCTCGACCGGATGCGGCTGCTGAACCCGGACCGGCCGGTGTTCCGCTTCCAGGTGAAGACCCGGCACCGCGACCTGAGCGCGCAGTACCCGGGCCATGCCTGGATCGAGATCCACGACCCGTTCGGTGGCGGGACACTCATCGACTTCGCTCCGGAGAATCCCCCTACGCCGCAGTGGGCGACCGTCCCGGGCACGGTCCACGTGGGCCCCGCACGGGAGAAACCCACCACGTACACCGCGGACCACCTGGTGAGCGCGAACGACGTCATCCGGGGACTGGAGCGAGTGCTCGCCCTCTCCGGCAGGCAGTACAAGCTGACGAGCCACAACTGCACGACCTTCGTGCAGGACGTGTTCTCGGCGGTTCTCGGCGCGCCCGCACCCCACGCCGGCCGCTGGGTCCAGGGCCCGACCGACCTCGAGCGCACACTCCGCGCGGGCGCGTCGCACATCACGGTCCGGCCCGCCGACGACGCGGCTTTCCCGACCGGCCCCGTCCCGGCTGCTCCGCCGCGTCGCGCCCAACCCGTGCCTGCCGCGGACATCGTGGCGGGTTATCGCGCCGCCACCGAGGAACTTTCGCATTTCCGCTTGTCCGACAAGGACTTCGACACCGCTCTCGCCGAGTTCTCCCGGCTGGCGGGCACCGGCGACCTCAGGCCGGGTCCCGAACTCGACCTTCCGCTCCACCGGCTGGACAGCGTGCTCGGGGAGCTGGAGAACCAGGCTCGGGCCGCCGAGACCACCGAGGAGAAGTCACGGCTTCTGCGGCTCTCGCGGAGGGTGCGGGCGCTGGCCAACGACGCCGTGCTGCTGTCGGCCTTGGCGCCGACCCGTGACACGGTCCTGGAACCGCTTACGCCGCAAAGGCTGCGAAGCGTTGTGTCCGATGTCGCCACGATCATCCACAATGGACAGGACCCGTTCGCCGCCGAAGGCTCGCCGTGGCGGGGTCTCGACTATGACCCGAACGCCCCGCTGCCGCGCAGGCTGGTCGAACTCGTGCTGATGGACACCCCGCCGGTGGTCGTCGAAATCCTGCGTGAAGACCCGCTCTTCCAAGACCTCATGCGTAACCCGGAGGCGCTGGCCGACGCCCTGTTCACCGCCTCCGGCGGTTTCGAACGGGCCTTCGCGGCGGCCGAATCGGATGAGAACTCGGTCCCGCCGTCGGCGACGCTGGACCGGGTGCACCGCGAGATCGCCAGGCGGGCGCCCGGCGCCTCGCCCGAAGAGCTGACCGCACTCGCCGGCCGGGCCGTGGCGTTGCTGCTCGCCGCTCCGGTACCCGCCGATCCGGAAGTACGTCTCGTCGTCGGCGGGTCGCCGCGATCGGTCACCCGTCCGGTGGGCAAGCCGTGGACGCGCGAGGGCGCGACGCGGGATTGGTGGCGGGCGGCGGATCCGGCGGTGGCCGTCGGGCACCGGATCGCGGATCCGGTGACGTGGTCGGATATCGGAGCTTCGCACCGGGAGACGCCGCCGGTGACTGTCCGGTCCGAAGACGGTGGGCTGAGCCGGTCGGGACGGCCGTGGCGGGCGACGATCGGCTACGACCTGCGCCGGTTCACGGTCGAGCGTGAAGGCCACGAACCCGTACCGGTCCGGCTGCACACCGTCCGGCTGCGGCTGGACGACACCGGACAGTCCGAAGTGGACATCGCCGATCTCGAGGCCAGGGTCAGGGCGGGGGTGAACGGGTACTTCAACCAGGGCTACCGCCTTCCCGGCGGTGAGCAGTTGATGGTCGAGGTCGAGTTCACCGACCGCGAAGACGCGCACGGCACGGTCTTCGTGACCGCTCCCGGCACCCCGGCCGACCAACGGCACTGGCCGTCGGACGGGTCCGAGGTCCAGTTCGCGCACGAGCTCGGGCATTTCCTCGGCCTGTACGACGAGTACTTCGTCGATTCCCCGGACGCGCCCGTCTTCCAGCATGCCGACGGCGCCGGCCGGGTCGCGACCGGGCAGGGCCTGATGACCGCGGCCGCCGTCACCGGCGAAGTCGTCCTCGAACCGCGCAATCTCCAGCTGCTCTCGGACCGCACCCACGCGCTCGTCGGCGACGACCCCCGGCCGGGCCGGCGGCCGCCTCGCGGCACCGAGCACGAACCGGGTTACCTCGCCTCCGAAGCGGACGAACGGGAATTCCGGTCCCAGAAGGAAATGGCCGGGTACCTGCAGCAGGTCGCCAAGGTACTGAAGGACAGCCCGCATCTGGCGTCGGTGGGGGAGGCGGAGCTGGCCGCGATCCGCGCTTACAGCCACTCCCATTCCCCGGCCATCGACGACCATTTGAAGAACGGGACGGGCCCGGACTACGCGGCGCCGCTGTCGCGGTTGCTGGCCTCCGCGGTCACCCGTTTCCCGGCACGTCACACCGGGTTGGCGACCCGGGTCATGGACTTGCCGGTTTCGGCGGGCAAGGAGCTCTTCAAGGAGGGGGAGCGGTTCACCGACCGGAGCTTCTTCCGTGCGGTGCGGGGCGAACGCGTTCTCTATCGCTTCCGGAAGGTTGTGGTCAGCGCGCTGGTCCACGACGCCGCCTATATCCCGTCCGCGTCCGTTCGTCCCAGCGAACAGGAGGTGCTGCTTCCGCCCGGGAGCACGTTCGACGTGCTCAAGGTCAAGGAGGAAGACGGCAAACTCCACGTGACGCTGCGGCAGATCGACGCCACGCCCGCCCGCATCGGTCCGCCGTTCACCGGTTTCCCCGGCGACGGCCCGGCCGCGCAGTTCTTCCTCGACATGGTCGCCTTGAAGAACGTGGTCAAGGACGCCCGGGACCTGGCGCCGGATCTGGCGAGCCGCGACACCCGGGCGCACCGGGACAAGATCGTGCGCGCCCGGAGGCATGCCCTGTCCGAAGCCGGGTCGCGAAGCCGGATCACGGTGAACACGTGGCGGTCGGCCGCGGAACTGGACCTGTTCCGGAAGGGCGGCTTCGTCACCGAACCGACGCTGCTGGTCGCCGGGGGCGAGCCGGGCAACGTCACGTTCGTCATCGACGACGCCTTCGCCGTGGCGGTGGACGACGACCGGATCCTGCCGCCGGGTTCGACCTTCGAAGTCATGGAGGTCAGCAGGGCGGCCGAGTGGTACGAGCCGACGGTGATCCGGCTGCGCCAGGTCGACCCGCTTTCGGTCGTCGACCGGACCGGGCCGGGCTTGCGCGTCAGGACCGTCGAAGAACAGGCCGAGAAGGTCGTCGACGTCCTCGCACGCGGGCTGCGCGAGCGGAACGGCGACCTGCATCTGACCGCCGTCGAAGCCCTCGTCGACCGGCACCCCGACCCGGATCAGGTGTGGCACGCGGCGCTGAAGACCGTCGTCGACGACCCGGACCTCGCGCGTAAGGTCCGGACGATCACCTACCAGCGGCGGGACGGCGGCGTCGTCCGGTCGGTGACGCTGCCGGACGCGGTGTGGGATCTGCTGGAGGTTTCCGGCGACTCGTTCGAGCAGTCTGGTGACGAGATCACCGAACCCGTCGGGATCACGCCGCCTCCGTCGACGGGGGCTCTCCTCGCCGAAGCCTGGCGACAGGACGCCACGAGCCGGAGCGACATCCTCGAGAAGGATGCGAACGGCCACTCCGGGCCGGATCCGGAACTGCTGAGCACGCGTGGATTCCCGGCGACGCGGAGTGAGGCCTGGGCGAACCTCGTCGGCGCGCGCCAAGAGCTGAGCCGGGTGGAAGCGGCGCACGCGGAGCTGCGGTCCCGTCTCGCGCCGGGAGGCGCGGGAAGTTCACGGGACGCCGGACGTCTCACGGAGTCCGAAACCGCGCTCGAGGCGGCGCGGGACCGGGTCGCCAAGGCGGCCGACGACCTTCGCGCCTGGGGCAACGATCCGGGCAGGCTGGACAGGGCGTTCCAGGAGTGGCGGGAGGCTTCGGTCCGGGAGCGACCCCGGCTGCTCGGCGGTGCCGGCCTTCCTGCCGACGTCACCCGGCTTCCCGGGGCCGACGAGTTCGCCGATCGCCACGACACGGTCTTCGACGGGTTGCCGAATCTGGTGACCGGCGATCTCGGTGCCCGCTTGGACCAGCTGTCACGGCTGGCCGAGGGCGGCCGTTTGGAGAACCACCTCGACGCGGTCTTCGGCTCGGCCGAGATCTCGGCCGCACTGGATCGGATCGACCGGAATCTGGACCACCTCGCCGACCCGGAGACACGGGCCAAGGTGCGGTCGCTGGTGAACGACGCGCTGCTGGTGGCGTCGCTGGTGCCGTCGCGGGAGCGGGACGTCCCGGACAACTCCCGGTTCCGGCTGGCGACCGTGCGCGATCGCCGGGTGCTGCAGCCGCTGACGATCGACCGGCTCCAGCAGGTGCTCGGCGATCTCGCCGTGAACGTCGAGGCGGGCCGCGATCCGTTCACCGCCGACCGGTCGACCGTGCGGGGGATCGGCTACCGGCCCGACGAGGGACTGCCGCAGCGCCTGGCGCGGTTGGGGCTGACGAACCTCACCCTCGAGGGGCGCACCGCCCTGCGGAACGACTCACTGTTCCAAGCCCTGCTGGACAACCCTGTCGCGCTGACGGAAAGCCTGTTCGCGGTCACGGGACACGACGAACAGCACTTCATGAACACGTGCGCGGCGGCGGCCACGATCACCGAGGTGCGCGGTGTCGTCCCGACGATCGCGGGACTGCTGTCGGTCGGACGCGGTGTCGTCGACGCCGTCGAAGAAGAGCTGGACAAGGCGCCGAAGCATCAGCTGGACAAACGGGATCGCCCTTGGGGCAGGACGATCGGTGAGCTGGCCCGCAAGCGCATCGCCGAAGCCGACGCCCTGTTCACCGCTTTGGACACACGGGCGCGCGCACTCGTGGCGGCGAACCGATCGGACTCCGCGGCGCGTGCGGACTGGGCCCGGCTCACCACCGAGTGGGGACGCGTCATGCAGAAACTCGCCGGGCTGATCTGGCTCGACCCCGGCGAAGGCTCCGCTGTCCCGGTGCTCACGAAGAAGGTCGTTCCCGGCGCGTGGGAACCGAACTATCCCTTCGTGCTCCCGCTCGCGCTCGACCGGCGAAGCCGCCGGGAGACGGGGATCGAGGACTTCCCGTTCCGGATGGCCATGTCCCGGCGACTCGCGCTTCAACCGCGAGAAGAGACCCGGGGTGAACTGTGGTCCGATCGTGAAGTGCCGGTGTCCTCGCGGCTGCGCTCCGCCGAGCAGGTCGCGAGGTTCTGGGAGCGGGTCCGGACCGGCTCCGGGGTCCGGATGTCCACTGTGGATCACGCCATGTTCCTCAAAGCGGCTGAGGTCGGCGGTGAGCCCGTCTTCGTCCTGAGCGACCCGATCAAGGCGCAATTCGACTACTTGTCGCCGGCCGCCTTCGCGGCCTGGGCGGAACGCGAGGGCATCACGGCTGAGCGGCCCACGTTCGAAGACCACGTCGTCGTGGTGCCCAGCACACCCGGTCCCGTGCGGGTCCGGTCCGAGGCGGCGCCCGGCGACGTCGAGCCCGCGGCGGACGAGGTTCCCGCCGATCAGGTCGCGGCGACGGCCGACGCCGTGCTGGACGGCGCGACCCGGTTCGGCGACGACTCCGGGATCTGGCTCGACGATCCCGCCACCGATCCGGCCGCGCGGGAAAACCAGCGGCAGGCCGTCGAAAGCCTCCGGGAGGACCGGCGGTTCTACACGGTGGTCGCGCACACCGGCCCGAGCGGGATGCCGGAATTCGAGGGGCGGCCGATCACGCCGGAGGTGATGGTCGAACTCCTGGCCCGCCTTTCCCGTGAGGGTGCCTGGGCGGACGGCAAGCCCCTGCGCTTCGTCGCGTGCGGGCTGGGGTCTCCGGATATCGAAGGTTATGTGTCCACCGTGCTGCACGGCCTCGCGGCCGAGGGCATCGTCGCCGGCGCGTATGCGGGGAACACCGCGGTCTGGTCCACCCCGGGACGGGACGACGAGACCGGCCGGAACGAACTGGTCGTGGCGAGCAGGATCGGTTTCCAGGCGAACGGCATGCCCGCCGTCGTCGGCGACGGGCGATGGCTGCGCTTCCGGTTCGCCTCGGGCGGGCACACCGAGATCGAGGTGACCGAGCACGGTCCGTACCTCGTCGCCGGGGACGACGATCCGCCGCTGTTCAGGCGGGCGCCCGGCGGTTTCGACGTCGTGCCGACGGCCGAGGGGCTGCTGGTCGAACGGCCCATCCCCGATTCGATGCCGTTCGGGCCGGGTCAGGAGGACGGCATCGGCCTGCCGGAGACCGTCGAGGCGAACCTGGACGAGTTCGCCGCGCTGATCGCCGCGCTGCCGATGCCGCCTTCGGTGGAGGTGCGCGGACGTCGTGGAGATGCCCGGCTGGCGGCGATCGTCCCGGCGCTGCGGTCGGATCTCACCAGGCACGGCGTGAGCGATGACGCCCGGATTCGGGTACTCACCTCAGGCACGGAGACCGGTGTGCTCCTGTCCGCGATCGTCCCGGCGACGGTCGCGGAGGAGATCGAGCGGGAATTCGGGCTCAGTACGGAATCGCAGGCCGTATTCCAGCAGGCCGCGGACGCCACGGGCGTGGCGTTCGAGCTGCGACCGGTGAACCCGGAGACGATCCGTGCGCTGCTCCAGGGTGGGCGGCCGGCGTCCCCCGGTCTCGCGGCGGGCACGGTCACGACGTGGGACGTCCACCTCGGTATGCCGGAGCGGGCGATCGGACTGGCCGCGCGCTTCGAACCCCGGCTCCCGGACCTGACCGCCCTGCCAGCCCAGGTGCGCGCCAGGATCGAGCACCGCTATCGGCAACGGATGGACGAATACCTCACGCCGCTGGACTCCCTCCCGGCCGGACACCGGGTCATCGGTGGCGTCGTGCACGTGGAGACGGCGGACGGCTGGGCCCCGGTGATCGGTACCGGCTCGCACCACATCCGCCGTCCGGACGGCACCGGTTCGGTGCTGACCGACGACGTGGAGCGGGACGCGCCCTTGCTCGATTTCGCCGGGCACACCCTGCCGATCGGCTATACCGCCGGGCTCGACCGGCACGGCAGTGAACCGCTGATCCGTTTCACTCCGGGGAAAGCGCCGCGGGTCGTCGTCGGGGACACCCACGCGGCGCCCGCCGACGCGTCCGAGTCCCTTGTGGACTACGCGGAGACCGACTGGGACGCGTTGCGCGCGCAGGCGATGGCGCATCGCGAGAAGGCGGACGTCTCGTCGGACGACGGGTTCTGGGACGATTTGAACGATCTCGACGCCGAGGACACGCGAGCGGATTCCGTGTTCGAAGCGCTTGTGCCGGTCGATGGCGACAGCGAGCACTCGGAAACGAACGATCCTCACGAGTATGACGATCTCCTGACGCCGGTCACGATCGATTTCGCCGAAGGCTCGGCCGACCTGACCGGCCCGCAGCTGACAGATCTGCGGCGCGTCGCCCGGCAGATGACAGACGTCGCGTACGCCTATTTCATGCTCCCGCAGATGTTCGGGCCGATACCTTCGATCGAGGTGTCGGGCGGCGGTGCCGGCGACGAGCGCCTCGACGCCGTCCGGAACGACGTCCTCGAGAAGACGTTGTGGCAGATGATCGGCGACATGGCGTTCACTCGAACGGAGCTGGACGACCAGGAGAGGTATCGCCTGCTGCAAAGCATCGTCCTTTCCGTCCAGGGTGGATCGGACGGAGACTCGGATCGGTATCGGGTCCGGATCGACGGCTCGGACATCTCGACCGCACACCTTCGGGCGCCCCGGAAACAGGTCGAGGAGACGACGAAGTTCCGGATCGAGCGGACCGGCCCGGCCGCCGGGCCCGCCTTCACGTATCCCTCCGACCTGGCTTTGTCGGCGACCGCCCGCTCGACCCCGTTCGTCGTTCCTTTCCAGGAGAACATCGAGTCGGATCACATTCCTTTGCGGGTGTCCGACGACATGTCGATCGCCGTGGGTTCGTTCGAGGCCTCGAAGGAATTCTTCGCTGTTCCCGACGTCGTCGCCAAGTCCCGGGCGGCTTTGCTGCAAGCCGACAGCAACATCAGCCTGGTCGTCCACGATGACGTGGTCCTGGTGGTCGAACGGGAGGGAATCGAACACCGGCTGAACAAGGTGAGCGTGAAATTCTGGGACAAGCCGTCCCATATCTGTCGTGACATGGCGCAAGAGGTCTTGGGTGCGCTGCCGGACATCGCGATCTTCAGGAACGGGAACGGGAACGTCGCGGTCGGGAACGTCAGTACCACCAACGGTGTCGAAGTGACGGGGGTGCGCAACCTCGCCGAGGCGATGGCGGCACAGGCCGAAGACCTCGCGCCTCCGGTCGATCCGCGATGGGCGGCCGCGCAGGTGGCCAAGGACGTCAGGCCGACCGGTGGCGGGCCGGGGGCGCCGCGTCCCGGGCGCGCCTACGGCAGCGCGATGAGCTACCAGTTGTCCAACGCCGCGCGCAGGGCGAAGATGGACCAGCTGGCACAGGACAGTGGCGTCAACGAGCACGCCTGGCCTTCGGTCGGGGAAGCGTACTGCGCCAATTCCATCCCCTTCGACGACGACGACGGCATCGTCTCGATGAGTCGTGACTTCGCCAAGGGAATCGAAAACGACGGTACCCCCTTCGGATATCACTTCGCGGCTGTTGTCGCGACGAGCCTCGACGGCCGCTTCAATATCACCCTGGAAAACTCACCACAGGCCAGAATTCGCACTCCGATGGTCGACGAGGCGATCCAGCGGGCCCTGCTCGACTACGACGGCTTGTGGGATTCGCTCGAAGCGGGGTTCGACGCCGACCTGCAGAGGGCGAAGACGGATTCCTCTCCCGCCGTCGCGGAGATCGAGTTGAAGCTCTACGTGGTCAGGAAGCTCCGGGCCTTGGCGGAAACAGCCGCGGACGACGAGCAAGAGAGGCAACGCGCCTACAACGAAGCGGCCGGCGGTGTCTACAACCTCGCCACCTGGCCGAAGGAGCGTGACAACTGGCACTTCGTTTCCTACAGCAAGGAACCCGGTGACTCTTTCCATGAGCACTGGGCGGCTTATGACGATCCGGAACAGTTCATGATGCCGAACCTGATGACCTTCGTGGTCTCGGGTGGTCAAGGGGCCGCGACCCCATGGTCCGCGGAGGTCGCGTTCGATACCGGATCGAGCCTGCCGCGCGAGTCCGACGCGCAGACCTTCCGCTCCGTCGCGACCCGTGTCGCGAGAGCGGCGATCTGGCGTAATGCCAACGACTTGCCGATCCCGGCGGTGACCGTCACCGGGTACGGCAACGGGACCTTCGCCGTGCCGGGCGGTGCGATCAAGAAGGGGAAGGAACGCGCTGACGCGGTCCGGACCATGCTGGTCCAGGAGATCGGAGAAGAACTGAATCGCCTCCAAGGAGACGATCAGGTGGTCAAGGTCGCCTCCGACTCCGATCCCGTCGCGGAAGGCGTTCCGACGATCCGGGTGGCGGCGCGGTCGAAGGGACGTGATCTCACCGACGCCCCGGACGATCCGCGCTCGACACCGGAGGAACGCCGCCGACGAGCCGTGATCACGGTGCGGCCGAACCCGGTCGTCGCCACCGTCGCGCTCGAAGGGAACCGCGGGATCAGGCTGGACGACCCACGGCTGGCCGGAGTCGCCGACGGCTACCCGGCGGACGACAGGTTCTTCACCTTTCTCGCACATGGCGATGCGAACGGCGCTCCGGTCCACAGTGCTCCGGGGACCGAGAGCACGCCGCTGAGCCCGTCCGAGGTGGCCAAGATGTTGGTGGCCGCCAAGGAGAACGGCCTGTGGGACGGCGAGAAACCGCTGATGTTCGCGTCGTGCGGCGCCGGTCGCGGGCACGGCAAGTCGTTCGCGGCCCGAGTGCTCACCGAGCTGCGGGCGCGGGGAATCGACGTGGAGGCCGTCGCGCCCGACGGTCCGGTGTACTTCGTGCCCGACGTGTCCGATCCGGCCGGAGCGGGCCACCTCGTGGTGACCGGAAACGTGGGTGTCGACGCGGACGGCCGGCCGGTCGTCGCGCCGGACGGGAACTGGGTGCGCCTGAACGGATCCACGGGACGAGCGCTCCCGATCGGCGCGCACATCCTGGTGGAGGAGGGGGAAGACTGGCGTACGAGGCCCTTGCCCTCCGGGTACTCGGCCGGGAAGTCCGTGGGGGACCTGGACGGCGCGGTGCGGCTCGCCGACGAGGACGCGAACTCGTCGCCGGGCATTCCACGGCCCCACCCGATCATCACCACGGACTACGAGGTGACCACTTCGGCGGATGCCGCCTCGAAACCCTTCGAGGCGTACCCACCGCTCGACGTCCTCGGGGATGAAGCCGGCGACGTCGAAGGGTTCCCGTTCATCGCCTCGGCGAAGAAGCAGGCGTTCGAGCATCCGCCTCTGCAGTTGTCGGGTGACGCCACGATCGCGATCAACGGCACGAACCCGGTCCACGGACTCACGCCGATGACCGAGTCGAAGGAGTTCTACGCGACCGAGGAGGTCATCGCGAATGCCCGGGAGGCGCTGCGCAAGGCCGGTAGCAAGGCCAAGCTGGTGGTCGATTCCACGACGGTGACGGTGGACCGGGACGGGAAGCCCGTCACGCTGTCCAAGGTCACCGCGGAGTTCGCCGAGGCCCCGAGCGACATCTGCCGCGACTTCGCCAACACGGTGCTGGGCGGCATGCCGGAAACCGTCGTCTTCACCGGTCCTTCCGGCACCTCCGCGGTGAGCGCCGTCAACGTGGACCACGGCATGGAGGTCACGGGTTCCCACGCCCTGGCCGACAGCATCGTCACCGCGATCGCCGACGACGGTGACCTCGCCGAACTCGGCCCGGTGTGGGCGGCGCGGCAGATCGCCAAAGACACCAGGACGGTCGGCGGGGCACCCCCGCTCCTGCCGGGTGACGCGTACGGCCCGCTGCTCAAGCACGATTCACCGAATCGCGCGAAGCTGGCCATGCTCGCCGAGAAGATCGGGATCAACGAGCACGCCTGGGCGAAACCCGGCGAAGGCTACGCGAGTGTCGCGATCGCGTCGAAGGACGCCGACGGAAATCCCGACTTCCACACCGACTTCTCACGTGAAGGCGAACTGGGCGGTTCTTGGGGTTATCACTTCGCCACCGTCGTCGCGGAAAGCGCCGACGGCGCCACGCAGATCGTCCTCGAGAACTTCAACCGGCGAGGCATGATCAGGCGCGAGATCGACGATGCGATCGAGCGGAACCTCGCCGTCTACGGCGATAGGTTCGACCAGGTCGTGTCGACCCTCACGGCGGAACTCGCCGGCTTCCGGAACCCGCGGGACCCCGGCGCGAAGACCCTCGAACTCCGGATCGACCTCGCCAAGGCCTTGAACGAACTCCGGCGGGTTCGCGACAGTGACCCGTCGAATTCCGGGGGCGCTCGTTCGGCGGCCGCCAACGCGATGCTGAAGCTCGGCCTGCACACGGGCGACATCCCGCGAAGCACCGATCAATGGAATTTCAAGCTTTACTCCAGGCGTCCAGGGGAGACGTTCTACGAACACGAGGCCCACTTCTACGCCCCGGAGGTGGCGCCCTCGGGGGCCAATCCGATGGCTTTCGTCGTCACCGGCGGCCAGGGGCCGGTCGGACCGCAGGACATCACCTTCCCCGCCGGTTCCAAGGAGGTCCCGGAAGGGGAGAAGCTCAAGCTGGATTCCCTGGCCAGGCGGATCGCCAAGGCGGCGATCTGGCGGTCCGGGCACGGTCTGCCGATGCCCGTCGTCACTGTCACCGGCCACGGCAACGGTTCGGCGCTCGGCGTCAACCAGGCGGTCAAGACCGGGCAGGCGCGCGCCGACGCCACCGCACAGGCCCTGCGGGAAGCGATCGAAGAGCAGCTGGACAAGCTGCAGGGCGGCAACCCGGTCATCGGCCTGGCCGACGTCGAGATCGTGAGCAAGTCGGGCGGAAGGGAGATCGGCGAACTCGTCGACGGCCTGACGCCGGAGGAAGCCCGCCGTCGTGCGATTCTCACGCTCGACCTCGACTCCCGCGACCCGCGTACCGACAAGCCCACGCCGCGCCCGGTGGACTCGGGTCCGATGGTGACCGTCACGGCGGACGTGGACTCGTCCTCGGACGGATCGCTGGTGCTGGAGGCCGATTCCGGTGCGCTCGACGGGGAGTTGGTGTTCCGGGCGGCTCCGGCGGTGGTGAAGTCGGCGAACGCCCGGCTGGAGCTGGTGGGCAGCGGGATTCGCTTGGTGGCGGGTCCGGTGGGTGCCGACGGGCTGCGGCGGGTCCAGGTCGTCCGGACCGACGGCAAACCGCTGTCCTCGGGTGTGGTGGGGCCCGCGGACGTCGCGAAGACCGTTATCGGCGGGCAGCCGCGACAGACGGTGTTGCGGGGTGCCGGCGGCGGTTTCGCGACGATGCAGGGTTACGTCTCGGAACGGGTCGACGGTAGCCGCGCCCTGGCGAAGGTCCTGGTCGCGTCAGCGGACGGAGGTGTCGAGGAGCTTTCGCCGACGGACGTCGTCGCCGGTATCTCCCAGGCCGAGCTGACGAATGAAGAGCCGCTTCCCGAATTCGGCGTAGGGTTGAAGAATCCCGCTGTCGCGGCTGTGATGGACCAGGCGGCGAAGCGGCTGGGCGTGGGCAAGCACGCTGTCGCCCGGGTCGGTGAGACGTATGTGCTGGCGCCGGTCGGGAAGAAGAACGAGCTCAAGCTCAACCAGTATTTCGGGCCGGTGGTCGCGGAAAGCGCGGACGGCCGCGGAAAGCTGATCATCGAGGTCGACCCCGTCACCCGGAAAGTGCCGCGGCTGCGCCTGGTCGGAGACGGCGATGGCGAGAGTTTCCACGAGATCTACACGACCGGTGACGATGCGGTCTTCGCCGACGCGCTGACGATGGTGATGACCGGGCACGAGGTGATCGGCCGGTTCGACGCCGAGTTCGACCAGGGGACGGCGGTGCTCGGGACGGTGACGACCGGGGCCGATCTGCTGCGGTCACTCGAGATCGACGGCGAGCGGGTCGACGTGACGCGGCTGGTGGATCCCGAGTATTACGCGAAGTTGCTGAACAGCCTGGACGAGGACGACGATCGCGAGAGCGCGGTCGACCGGCTCGGCAGTGTGGTCGCCGCCCGGGGCCGGCTCGAGTCCTTCGTCAACCGCGTCGTGGCACTCGCGCGGTGGCGGGCCGCGGACGGATTCGCCCCGCCCGTGCTGCGGGTGGGGATCCGGGACGGGAACAATCCGTTCGGCCGCGCGGTGGTCATGGGACAGCGGCGCGGTGAGGCGGTCGCGACGGCGCTGCGCGAGCTGATCGCCGAGCGGCTCTCGGCACTGGACGATCCGCGGTTGTCCGTCGCCGACTTCGACATCGTGATCGAGAAGGTTCCCGGTCCCGGTCGCCGGGGCCTGCTCGAGGTCTCGGTCGACGACACCACGGCGCGCGAACGCCGCAAGGTCACCACCACGATGGACACCGCCATCCTCACACCGCTGCCCACCACGGAGGGGAACGAGGAGAACGACGACGATCTCCCCGCTCCGCCCGAATCCGCCGTACGGGACGACAACGCGCTGTTGAGGCCGTCACCGGTCAATCGGAATCTCTCCGAGTCGTCGTCGAAATCGTCGATCAGCGTCAACTCCGTCGAGATCAGCTATCCGTACCCGGGCAAGGTGCTCAGCCGCGGCGTCCTGTTCTCCGACCAGCGTGACGTGCTGGCCCGGCACGGCCTGGAACCGGTCCTGGTCGAGGGGGACACGCCGCACGATTCGTTCCGCGAGGCTCTCGTGGCGAGCCTGCCCGAGTGGGTACCGCGCGAGCGCGCCCGGATCATCGCGGGACTCGACGAGCTCACCGCGGCCGACCCGGGCACCACCGATCTCGATGCGATCGCGAGGGCCGCCGGTGTCCGGGTGCACGTGATCAACCCGGACGGCACGTGGACCAGCCACGGCCGGGAGACGGCCCGGCCGGTGCACATCCTGCGGGCGGAGGTCGACGGTGCGGAGCGGTACCTCGGCACCAGGGAGAACGTCCACATCGGACGACCGAACGTGCGCTATCCCGGTTCGACGGTCCTGCTGACCGATCACGGTCGCAAGGTGGTGCACCGCGGCGAGTTCGAGATCGAGACGATCAAGGGAAAGAACTACGTCCGTCTCTACACCGCGATCCTCACCCCGGCCAAGCCCGAATCTGAGTTCAAGGACGTGCACCAGGAAACGGACGGTACGGTCCAGCCGTTCAGCGGCGAGGGCAGTACCGGATCGAAGGTCTTCTGGGTCGGCGGTGGGCGGCCGCTGCGGGCCGTGCAATGGACCGCCAAGTACGAGACCGACGGAAGTCGCCAGGACTTCATGCAGCCGATGCTGCGGTCTTTCCTCGTGCCGCTGGATGTGTTCCTGGACGTCACGGAACAGTCGGTGGTCGAGGCCGCGGCGGCGGGCAACGAGCTGTCGATGAACGTCGACCAGAACGGCGACACCAACCAGTTCGGCCTGCGTGGTCCGCATTTCGAGCAGCTGCGGAAGAAGGTGCTCCCCGGCTCGCTCGTCACCTACACGGTCGGCGGGCGGGTGACCGTCATGCCGGAGGTCGCGGGCCGTCAGGAGGACCTCGCCGACCTCTACGTCAGGCTGGGTCTGCGGCCGGACTTCGACTCCGCCGCGCTGGGCCGGGAAAACGACCCGTGGTTCACCTGGGCCACCGGAGGCCAGAAGTACTTCCGCAATGACGCGAGGGCCTTGCAAAGCCTCGCGAGGACTCTGAGCAATCACTATCACACTTGGAAGAACTCGCCCGAGGCCTTCTTCAGCCCACCGGCCGACGTCATCCCGGAGTTCCCCAAAGCGACCGTCAAAGCCGCACCGGACAGCGCCGCCCGCCGTCGGGAGGAGATGAACACCTTCCTCAACACGCACGGTCCGGGGAAGGAGCTTGTCGAGCAGCTCACCGAGAAGCTCTGGACGGCGCTGAAGAGCGAAGTCCGCGAACACGCCGGAGACGGCGTCAAGGTGAGCGAGAACGATCTCAGGACCACCGTGACGAGCCAGCTCAACAAGTCCTTGAACAACCCGCATTCGGTTCTCGTCGAGGCCACGAAGATGACGATCGACCAGAAGGACCTGCCCCGGGTCGGTACCCTCGAGGACATCAAGACGACCATGGAGGCGGACCCGCACATCCCGATCAGAGCGGGGATCACCGTCGCCGACGCCGTACTGGATTCGCTGGGAGCCGGATTCGGCGACGAGGTCGTCGACGGTGATTTCGGACGGGAACTCGGTGACCTCGTCCTGAAGGCCGTGCGGACCCGGTTCGAAGACCTGGGCACGGACTGGGTCGAGGAACTGGAAAAGGACACGAAGAACAAGGAAGAGGAAAAAAAGAAGAAGGAAGACGAGAAGAGGAAGAAGGCGGAAGCGAAGAAGGGCGCACAGGACGACAAGAAGGGCCAGGAGAAGGCCGAGGACAAGGGGGACGCGAAGAAGAAGCGCGGAAAACCCTTCCTCACCGGCACCCGGGCCGAGGTTTTCACCCAGAGCCTCGTCGAAGACCTGCTCGCCGACGGCGAGTTCAAGAGTCTCTTGCGCACCAAGGAGGTGAAGATCGGTCCGGATTCTTACGCGGCCCAGTTCAAGGCCCGGATCCTCGCCAAGGCCTTGGAGTCCATCACCAAGAGCGATTTGGTGGGCGTTGGCGAGAAGGAGGTCCGCGAGCGGTTCCGTACCGGACTGAAGAACGTGGCCAAGGCACTGTCCGACGAGCTGGCACACAAGAACGCGGCCAGATTCGGAGCGCCGGAAGACCGCAAGGAACTGGCCGAGAAGACCGCCGCGGTGATGCGGAACCGGGAACTGGTGGACGACATGCCGATCACTCCGGTGAGCCGTGCCCGGGCGAACGAGTTCATGGAGTTGCTTCCGGAATACGCGACGCAGGCGGAGATCGGCTCGGTCATCGCCACCGACGAACGACGGATCAAACTCGACTTCGACACCCGGAAGAGCCGGCTTGCCGACGGCGTCATCGAAGGCTCTCCCTACGCGAACGAATACGCCGGCTGGCGTGACAAGTACATCCTCGGCTACACGCGGAAACAGGACCCGATCGTATTCGGCGAGCACCGCCGGATCGGTGACGCTCTGGCGAAGACGATCCACGCGCAACTCGACAGCCCGCACGTGCGTTCCGGCAGGGTGATCCTCGATCAGCTGCTGACGGAACTGGACCGGGACGTCACCGACGAACACGACAAGCTCGCGCGGAAATTCGCCGAGACGGTCAAGATCCAACCGGTCCGGCCCGGCGGGAAGGATCCGGTCGGACGGCCTGACCGTGCGCCGGAGGAGACGAAACCGAACACCTTCGGCGAGCACGCCCAGATGGTGCTCAACCGGTACCTGGCGCTCACCACCGGACAGGAGGACGCCGACCGCTTCGTCCGCCGGGAGGCGGTCGTCAAGGCGATCCTGTTCCACGACATGGACAAGGTGAATTCCAAGCACCAGTACGGCGACGCCCAGGTCAGCCATGATCTGGAACCCGAGCATCGCGGCGCGGTCCAGTACATGAACAGGCATGAGGGGCTGTGGGCGAGCAGGCGTGACTTCGAGCTGGTACGGGCGTTCGTCGACTCGGATCCGTTCGGCTACTACTTCCGCGGTCTGGGAAAGATGACCGCGGCGGGCGTGTACGACTTCGTGCGCGGCCTCGCCGTCCGTGTGGGACGGCCCAACGGCGGGGCACCGACCGCGGTCGACGTGCGGAACCTGTTCCGTGAGTTCCACCAGTACTACCAGGCGGATTTCTCCTCCTACAGCGCGCAGGCGAAGTTCGTCAACGACACCACCGGCCTGGAACAGGCGGGCTACGACAAGCTGACCGGGGTGGCCGTTTCGGACGGTGAGCACGTGCTGGTGGGCGACGAGCACCGCTTCGCCTACACCAGCGCGTACGAGAAGAAGTACGAGGACCTCGTCGCCGTCTTCGACCAGGCAGTGGCCGACGAGCTGGAACGGCTCTCCACCGCGACGGTCTCGGCGTACGGCGGTTCCTCGCGTGGGTCCCTGGCGTCCACCCCGGCCAGCCGCTCGGTCGTCGACCTGCCGACGGTGACCGGGTCGGTGACCGCCCGTGTCTTCGAGGACGTGGCGAACGGTCTCGGGGTGAACCTGTTCGAGCTCGAGATGCGGACGATGGAGCCGTTCGGGGTGTTGTGGTCGGCTTACGAAGCGGATCCGGACGCCCAGGTGTCGGAGACCTACCGCGCGTTCGCGGACGGTGGCCTCACGGGAGTGTGCGGTCAGACGGCCACCCTGCTGTTCGAGGTGGCGCATGATCCGGTGGGCGAGCCGGCCGAGGTGACGGTGTCCGGGTTGACGGAGGTGATCAACGGCGGCCAGGACGTCGGCGTGTGGGTGAGCACGGGGTCGACGCACGCGTTCTACCTGGAGTTGCGGGGTGACCGCGCGGTCATCCATCAGAGCTATTTCGGCAGGTACGGTCTCGCGCACAGTTTCGGCGCCGGCCGGTCCTATGCGCGGACGGAGTTGGCGGATCGGCTGGTTTCGCTGCTCGACGAATATCGCGGTGGCGGCCTTCCGGTCACGCACGAAGAGGAGTTGTTCGGCGGGAGGTTGCTGGACCCCGGCCGCCGGGAGGAGTACGGGCAGCGTGACTGGCGGGTGTTCCGGATCAAGGTCGCCCCGTTCCGCAGTGCGGAGCAGCAGAGGGAGAGCCTCAGCGAGCTGGTGGCCGCCCGGCATCAGGTGTGGAACGAGATCAGGAGCTCGTCGCAGAGCGTCGCCCGGTATCTGGGGATGGAACCGGAACCCGTCCCGGCCGACACGGTGACGTCGAACAGCGTCTTCGAGGCCTTGGTGCCCACTGTGGCCGGGCCGGATCCTCGGGTCCGTCGCGACGACCGGCTCGAGGAGTACCTGGACCGGCTGGTCGAAACGGGTTTCGTGGGGCAGGACGAGGTCGCAGGGTTGCTGCGGATGCTCGACGCCGACGCGTCCGGATCCTTCGACGGCGGTGAGCCGGGCAGGCCCGGGTTCCCGCGCACGAGGCGAGAGGCGGTGGCGAACCTGCTTTGGGCGCGCGACGCCCTGAACCAAGCGTCCGACGCCCAACGGCGGTTGGCACGCCGTGTCCTCGCGGGAGTGGGAACCTCACGGGACGGAGCGGATCTCGAGCTGGCGGAGGCGGCCTTGGCCGAGGCGTCGGCCGGGGCGGCGCAGGCCGAAGCCGATCTCCTCGCGTGGGGCAACGACCCGCGGCGGCTGGACGGGATCCTCACGGACTGGCTGGCCCGGGACTGACCGACAGGAACCGCCGGACGGTTCTGCCGCCTCTCCTGCCTGGTGCCCGGCGGTTCGGTGCGGTGTGCTCGGGTGGCGAATCCATGCCCTTCCTCAGGAGGTACCCGGTGACCACAACGCGAGAGTTCACCCTGGCCAGGGTGTTCGACTTCGTCGACCCCGAAACGGGCCCGGGGTTCGCGCCCGGCCGCCCGCGGATCGAGGACCCGGAAGAACTGCGGGCCCTCGTCGCGTATCTGGCCGGCGGTACCCCGGTGCTGGTCACGCCGTCCTTGCTGGACGACGTCGTCGACCCGGACCGGACCGCGGTCGTGCCGACGAACTTCCTCACCGACGGGACGTGGATCTGGACCGACACCGTCACCTACTACCTGGAGCACCACGGGATGGCGCCGGAGCCGGATCTGCTCGGCCACATCCGGGCGCGGGGGGCGTCGGCGGAGCCGGTGCCGCCGGACGTCGTCCGGCGCGCGGCCGGTTTCGTGCTGGCACCGCCGGGGGCGGAGCGGACGCCGGTGTGGAGCGCGGGCTGACCCGGAACCGCCGCTCCGGCGTGACTTTCCTTCCGGTCGTTCTGCTGGTGGTTGTTCATGGTGACCGGGACACGGGTGCCGTTTACTGATTCCAGAGTCGCAGAACCGCTCAACACCAAGGAGTTGACGTGTCGCTACGAATCCAGGGTTTCCACGGTCGTCCTGCCCGGGCCGAAGAGGACATGGTGGCCGTGTACGTCTCCCGCGACGACATCCGCGACCTGGACGCGGGTGAACTCGGCGGCCGGATCGCCGCGGCCGCCGGGCTGTCGAGGGCAGGCGCTTCCGCGACCATCGCCGAGTTCGAACCCACGCCCCGCTACACCATCCAGGACGTCCTGCTCGGGCACATCACCTGGGAGGAACTGACCCGCGCCTCCTGACGGCGGGACTACGAGGCGTTGAGGCGGTCGGCCAGTTTCTCCCGCAGTCTGCCGCCTTCGGCCCGGCCGAGCCGGTCGCAGAGGCCCAGCGCGCGTTCCCGGTCCGCGCGCGCCGACGCCGGGTCGCCCATCTCCTCGGACAGGGCCGCCCTGTCACAGAGTGTGTCGATCTGAGCCTGGGTCAGCCCGATGCGTTCGTAGAGTTCCCCGGCCTCGGTCAAGCGGCGGCGCGCGTTCGCGTGGTCGCCCCGGCGGCGCATCAACGATCCGGTGGCCTGGAGCGCGCGGGCCTGCCCCATCGCGGCGCCGTGGCGGCGGAACAGGTCGAGCGCCGTTTCACAGTGCGCGAGTGCCCGATCGGGCAGATCGAGCGCGGCGAGGTTCTGCGCCGAACGCAACAGCAGGTACGCGTGATTGGTGTCGTCCACGGGCGTGCGCGAGCCGCCGAAGTCCTGCCCGAAGTAGCGGACGCAGACATCGAACTCTTCGGCGGCTTCTTCGAACCGGCCGTTCCGGTACCAGTACGACGCCCGCATCGCCCGCGCCACATGGACTCCGAGCGGATAACCCGCCTCTTCGAACAGGTGCGCCGCCTCGTCGAAGAGCTTGGGCGACGTCGTGCGCCCGGCGTCGCGGGCATGCGCGCTCGTCAGGTACACCCGAGCCCAGCCCTGTTCGCGACGGTCGCCCGCCTCGACCGCGGCGTCCAAGGCCCGCTGGGCCAGCTTGACGGATTCTTCGGCCTGGTCGCACAGCGAAGCCTGCACCCAGGCCAGATAGTTCAGGTGGACGGCCTCGTCCCGTTTGCTGCCGAGCGCGATGGCCGAGTTCACGGCGAGTTCGAACACGTCGTACCAGGTGCCGGCGGTCCCGCCGATCTCCGAGTACCAGTGCATGGACTCGGCCAGGTCGAGAACCGGGCGATGGTCTCCGCGAGCGGCGACGCTCTTGACCGCGGCGAGCCAGTTCTTCAGCTCGACCTCCAGCCACCTGCCCGCCCCGGAGTGATCACCGAACGAGGGCGTCGCTACCGGGAGCGGGCTGACCCCGTCTGTCGGGTGGAAGTAGCGGCCCGCCGCCGTCGCGGTGCGCACCAGCCAGTCGGCCAGCCGGTTCTCCGCCGCCTCGACGACGTCGGGGGTTTCCTCCCGGGCCAGCCGTTCGGTCGCGAACACCCGCAGGAGGTCGTGGAACTGGTACCGGCCGTTCTCCTGCGACGTCTGCAGCAGGCTCGCGTCGGCCAGTTCCTCCAGGAAGACGGCGGCGTCGTCCTCGTCGGAGGCTTCGATGAGCGTCATCGCGGCCCCCACCGAGAAGTCCGCCGCCGGGACGAGCGACAGCCGCCGGAACACCGCGGCGGCGTTCGGGCTGAGCTGGCGGTACGACAGTTCGAACACGCTGCGCACGTCGAGATCGCCGGCGGTCAGCGTGGTCAGCCGTCTGCTGCGGTCCCGGAGCTGATCCACCAGGCGCGACAGCGGCCACGCCGGGCGGCTCGCCAGCCGGTTGCCCGCGATGCGCAGCGCCAGCGGCAGCCGCCCGCACAATTCGACCAGTTCGAGCGCCGCCTGCCGCTCCCGCGCGACCCGGCCCGCCCCGATGATGGTCGACAGCAAGGTGACCGCGTCGTCCTCGCCGAACACGTCGAGGGGGAGCCTGCTCGCGCGTTCCAGCCCCACCAGCATCTGACGGCTGGTGATCAGGGTGAGACACCGCGGCCCGCCGACCAGCAGCGGACGGACCTGGGCTTCATCGGCCGCGTCGTCCAGGACGATCAGGGTGGCCCGGTCCTGCAGGAGGGAGCGGCACAGGCCCGCCCGGTCCTCCGGGTCGGCCGGGATGCGGACGGCGTCGACGCCCAGCGAGCGCAGGATCAGATGCAGCACGTCCGCCGGGTTCGTCGGCTCGGCGGACATGCCGCGCAGCTTCAGGAAGAGCCTGCCGTCGGGGAATTCGCCGGCGAGGTTGTGCGCCACCCGGACCGCGAGGGTGGTCTTGCCGGTTCCGGGCGGCCCGCTCAGGATGGCGACCCGCCCCGACCGGCGGCGGCCGCCGCTCAGATCGGCGGAAAGGGCGCGCAACGCGTCGAGATCGCTTTCGCGTCCGGTGAGGTCGTCGACGTCCGTCGGCAGGAGGCCGATCAACGGTGTTCCGTAGATCCCGGCCGCCGCGGGCGCGGGGGCGGGGGTCGGCTGGGCGCGGCCCTGCCTCGCGACCTTCTGCAGGCCGGTCAGCTCTTCATCGGTCAAGGACAGCGGCGCGGCGAGTGCTTCGATCGTCCGGCGTTGCGGGCTCTTGGCGATCCCGCGCTCCATGTCGCTGATGGCCCGGACACTCACCCCGGACCCCTCGGCGAGCTCCTCCTGGGTGAGCTCGGCGCGAACGCGGTAACCCTTCAGCAGCGCCCTGAAAGTCGTGGCTGCCCTTCCCAAGGCGGCGTTCGTCATGGGCCGAATTATCCATACCCACCCTGCGGGCTCAACTTGACCTAGGTCTCAAAAAGCACGGCCGGCCTCGGAAAGTGACGGCCGTGAGAACACAGTGTTGACAACGGTTCCGCGCGGCTCCCACATCGCGGACGGCGGCCACCCCGGACCGTGTGCCGCCCGGTGTAACCATCGTCACGGGTGGTGCGTCTCCCGGCGAACCGAGGCGCCCGGCCCGGACACCTGGCGTCATCGACTGTCCAAAGTGGTCATTGCCGCCCTCGCTCGGCGCGACCGAGCCGGCCATCGGTACGACCCAGTGCGCGATGAACACGAATTTCGATGTCGAATACTGCCTGGGCGACACCGCCGCTGAACGGCTGCTGAGGGCCTCGTCGTTATCCGTCGGACGCCACTGATGCCGAGTGGGTGTTGCTGGGGCCGTTGCTGCCCCGGCCCGCGTGCGGGACCGCGGTGGGCGGCCGGCCGGAGAACATCCGCGCCGCGCGATCATGGACGCGCTGCGCTAGGTCACCGACAACGGCATCACATGGCGGGCGCTACCGAGGGCTTCCCGCCCTGGAAGACGGTGCACGGGTTCTTCGCCCGCTGGAGCGAAGCCGGGGTGTTCGGCTAGGTCCGTGACTGGCTGTGCGAGGAGATCCGGTCACGAGCGGGACGGAATCCGGCGCCGAGCGCGGCGGTGATCGATTCCCGGTCGGTCAGGGCCTGCTGCTGGTCGTGCTGGTCACCGTCGCCAGCAGCCAGGACCGCTCCGCCGCGTTCATCAACCTCTCCAGGATCACTACGAGGGCCAGGCGCCTGACCCGCCAAAACAGCGGGCCAGGACCGCCTGACCAGGTTCAAAGACAGGCTCTTCGGGCCGCGGGCATGGTGAGGGGCCCGTCGCCGGTGTGGCGGGTTCTAGCGATCCCCGCAACACCCTGGATTTCGGGGGTTGCGGGGATCGTGGGTTTTGAGGAGTTG
>NZ_AOHO01000036.1 GCF_000342005.1 Amycolatopsis decaplanina DSM 44594 | reverse complement strand
CTTTCCGGGCCAGACCCTGCAAGGTCTCCGTCCACACACATCATCATCACTGTGGCTTTCGCGACGTTGGCGGCCGAGGCTCGATCGTTTACGCGAGGGTCTCCGCGACCTTCGTGAGCGTCGCGGCATCGCCCCGCAAGAGCAGCGTGGTCACCACGGTCTCCTCCCACGCGGCGAGTTCGTCACGGATCTTTTCCGCGGGCCCGATCAGCGAGGTGTCCTCGACCAGCGACGTCGGGATCGCGGCGGTCGCCTCGTCCTTGCGGCCGGCCAGGTACAGCTCCTGGACCTTGTCGGCGACGTCCTCGTACCCCATCCGGGCGAAGACGTCGTGGTGGAAGTTGACCGATTTCGCGCCCATGCCGCCGATGTAGAGCGCGAGCGACGGTTTGATCCAGCTCGCGGCCTCTTCGACGTCGTCGTGGACGAGCACCGGAACCGACGCGGCGACCTCGAAATCGTCGAAACCGTGCCGGGCACCGGGACGCGAGAAGCCCTCCTGCAGCGCCGTCCGGTAGAAGGCGTCGCTCTTCGGCGAGAAGAACAGCGGGAGCCAGCCGTCGCAGATCTCCGCCGACAGCGCCACGTTCTTCGGCCCCTCGGCGGCGAGGAAGATCGGGATCTCCTCGCGGAACGGGTGCACTGTGGACTTGAGCGGCTTGCCGAGCCCTGTGCCGCCCCGCAGCGGCAACTGGAAGTGCTGCCCGTCGTGGGTCACCGGCGCCTCACGCGCGACGACCTTCCGCACGATGTCGACGTACTCGCGGGTGCGGGCGAGCGGCTTCGGATAGGGCTGCCCGTACCAGCCCTCGACCACCTGCGGCCCGGACGCGCCGAGCCCGAGCACGAACCGGCCGCCGGACAGGTGATCCAGCGTCAGCGCGTGCATCGCCGTCGCGGTCGGGGTGCGCGCCGACATCTGCACGATGTTGGTGCCGAGCTTGATCCGGCTGGTCGACGCGCCCCACCAGGCGAGCGGGGTGAACGCGTCCGAGCCGTAGCCCTCGGCGGTCCACACGGAATCGAAGCCGAGTTCTTCGGCCCGCAAGACCGCGTCCAGCGCGCCCTCGGGCGGGCCGGAGGACCAGTAGCCGAGGTGGTAACCAAGCTTCATCGAGGCTCCTCGTCAGACGTTCGGTGAGTAGTGCTCGGGTTTGCCCCGCTCCGAAAGCGGCGGAAGGTTCCTCGCGGGAGTCTCGACCAACGGCGCGTCCGGGGCCAGTTCGCCACGCTCCCGGCGCCAGCCCGCCCTGGCGCGCGGATGGTAACGGCGATCGTGCGGGACCAGCTTGAACGCGACGTTGATCAGCTTCCCCACGCGGCGGTGCCGCCGCTCGTCGCGTTCGGTCCAGGTGAAGCCGAGCCGCTCGCGGATCGGCGGGTCGTACAGGCCGACCGTCAGCCAGACGAAGTTCCGCGCCACCTGCCCTCGGACGAGGTTCCAGGCGAATTCCGGCAGCCAGGGCAGGAAATGCGGTTTGGCGATGTCCTTGATCTCGAGGACGTCGCGGGTCGCCTTGTTGTCCTCCAGCACGTCCTCGCACATGCGCTTCCAATACAGCTGGAAGTCCTCCCACGACTCCGGCACCGGGCGCATGCTCATGCCGTACATCTCGTACCACTGCACGTGCTCGTCGAACAGCTTCCGCTTCTCGGCCTCGCCGATACCTCCGACGAAGTTGTCGGCGATGAGGATCGCGCTCATGAAGAACGTCGAATGCGCCCAATAGAACGTGTCCGGGTTGAGCGCGTGATAGCGCCGCCCGTGTTTGTCGACGCCCTTGATCCGATCGTGGTAGCCACGGACTTCCAGCGCGGTTCGCCGAGCCCGCGGACCGTCGTAGATCACTCCCCCGATCGGGTACAGCGAGCGGAACAGCCGCTGCCAGCGCTCCTCGAAGAACCGCGAGTGCTCCTCGACGCCCGCGCCCAGCTCGGGGTGCATGTTCTGCATGGATCCGGCCCAGAGCGCGATGAGCAGCCCGCGCCAGTCGCCGAAGTACTTCCAGGTCAGCGAATCCGGTCCCAGCGGCCGCGGCTGTGTCATCCCCGGTCTCCTCAATGAGCTGGTTAAATTGACCACAACTGTTGTCAGGTTAAGGTTGACAACGGCCGTAGTCAACAAGAGGAGCCGATCATGGCCGGCCGGAGCTGGGCAGGCACGACCCTGGACGACCGCAAGGCCGCGCGACGGGGACAACTCGTCGACGCGGGCCTCGACCTGCTCGGCACCCAGGGCAGCGCCGGGGTGAGCGTCCGCGCGGTGTGCCGTCATGCCAAGCTGACGGAGCGGTACTTCTACGAGAGCTTCGCCGACCGCGAGGAGCTCGTCGTGGCGGTCTACGAGCACATCGGCGAACAGGCGCGGCAGGCACTGGTCGACGCGGTCAGCGACACGGCCGAACCCGCCGAACGGGCGAAGGCCGCCGTCCGCGCGTTCGTCGAATTGATGCTCGACGACCCGCGCAAGGGCCGTGTACTCCTGCTCGCGCCGATCACCGATCCCGCGCTGACCACCCGCGGGATCGCGCTCCTCCCCTCCTTCGCCGAACTGGTCAGCGGACAGCTGTCCCACGGTGACGCGGCCGAGCGGCAGATGATCTCGATCGGCTTGGTCGGCGCGCTGAGCAACGTGTTCATCGCCTACCTCGACGGCTCGCTCAAGGTGAGCCGCGAGCGCCTCATCGAGCATTGCGTCCGCCTCGTGCTCGGCGCCGACCGTCAGCCCTGACCGCGTTCGGCGACCAGCTGGAGGGCGATGTCGATGATCATGTCCTCCTGCCCGCCCACGTATTTCGCGGCGCCGACGCGATAGAGGATTTCGTGCGCCGGGACGTCGTACCGCTCCGCGGCGCGCTCCGCGTGCAGGAGGAAACTCGAGTACACCCCGGCGAATCCCTGCACGATCGACGACCGGTCCATCACCGGCAGCCGGGTGATGTAGGGCTTCACGACGTTCTCGGCCGCGTCCATCAGCACGTCCTTGTCGACGCCCGTGCGGATCCCGAGCCGCTCGAAGGTCGCCGCGAGGACCTCGGTCGGCGAGTTGCCCGCGCCCGCGCCGAGCGCCACGAGCGAACCGTCGATCTGCCGGGCGCCCGCCCGATAGGCGAGTACCGAGTTCGCGACACCGAAGCTCAGGTTCTGGTGCCCGTGGTAGCCGACCTGCGCCTCGTCCCCGAATTCCGCCACCAGTGCGGCGATCCGGTCGGCGGCCTCCTCCAGGATCAACGCGCCGGCGGAGTCGACGACGTACACGCATCGGCAGCCCGCGTCGACCATGATCCGGCCCTGTTTCGCCAGCGCTTCCGGCGTGGACATATGAGACAGCATCAGGAAACCGACCGTTTCCAGCCCGAGCTCGCGCGCCGCGCCGAAATGCTGGACGGAGACGTCGGCCTCGGTGCAGTGGGTCGCGATCCGGACCGCGCCCGCGCCGAGGTCGGCGACCACCCGCAGGTCGCCGACCGTGCCGAGTCCCGGCAGCAGCAGCACCGCGATCTTCGCGTGCCGTGCCTCGTCGACCGCCGCGGCGATCAGCTTCCGCTCGTCGACCAGGGAGAACCCGTAGTTGAACGTCGAGCCGCCGAGTCCGTCGCCGTGGCTGACCTCGATCAGCGAGACCCCGGCGTCGTCCAGCGCCCGGACGGTGTCGCGCACGTTCTTTTCGGTGAACTGGTGCGCCATCGCGTGACTGCCGTCGCGCAGGCTCGTGTCGACCAGCCGGACCTCGCGGTGCACGTCGTCCCAGCTCATGCCGCCACCTCCTGTGTGGCCAGAAGATCGCCGACACGGGCGGCCGCGGCCGTCATGATGTCGAGGTTCCCGGCGTACTTCGGCAGGAAGTCCCCGTTCCCTGCGACCTCCAGGAACACCGCGACCCGCGCCTGACCGCCCCAGCCCGGCCGGGGTGGATCGAATTGGGGGTCCGCCTTGAGCGTGTAGCCCGGCACGTAACCCTGGACGGTCTCGACCATCCGGTGGATGGATTCGCTCACCGCGTCGAAGTCCGCGTCCGGGTCGATCGCGCAGAACACCGTGTCGCGCATGATCATCGGCGGTTCGACCGGGTTGATGATGATGATCGCCTTGCCCCGGCTCGCTCCCCCGACGAGTTCGATCCCGCGCGCCGTCGTCGCGGTGAACTCGTCGATGTTCGCCCGCGTGCCCGGCCCGGCCGAGCGCGACGAGACGGACGCGACGATCTCCGCATAGGGCACCGGCGTCACCCGGGACACCGCGTGCACGATCGGGATCGTGGCCTGACCACCGCAGGTGATGAGGTTGACGTTCGGCACGTCGAGCCGTTCGGGCAGCCCCACGGCGGGGCAGGTGAACGGGCCCACCGCGGCCGGGGTCAGGTCGACCGCGCGGATTCCGGCGGTGGCGTACCGCGGCGCGTTCGCCAGATGCGCCTTCGCGGACGTCGCCTCGAAGACCAGGTCCGGCAGTTCATCGCGCGACAGCAGCCAGTCGACGCCGCGGGCCGAGGTCTCCAGTCCCAGTTCCGCGGCCTTGGCCAGCCCGTCCGAGTCCGGGTCCACGCCGACCATGTACCGCACCTCGACGTGTTCGCTGCGCCTCAGCTTCGCGAGCAGGTCGGTGCCGATGTTCCCGGGACCGACGATCGCGGCCACCGCTTTCCGTTGCGCCATGCCTGGTGACGCTCCCCGAGCGGATAGGGCACACTCAACCCATGCGTGCCGCTGGGCGGAACGACGACCCGGAACGAACCGGAGCGGACGGCCTCGTCGCCGCCCGGATCTCCGCGCTGCTCTCGGCCTTCCGCCCCGGCGACGACGCGCTCGGGGTTTCCGAACTGGCGCGGCGGACCGGACTGGCGAAATCGACCGTGCACCGGCTCACCGGGCACCTGGTCGCGACCGGCCTGCTCGAACGCGAGGGCGCGGCGCTGCGGCTCGGGCTGAAACTGTTCGAGATAGGCCAACTGGCGGTACGGCGACGGGGACTCGTCGAGGCGGCGCGTCCGTATCTCGCCGATCTCCGCGAGGCGACCCGCAACACCGTGCACCTCGCGGTCCTGGAAGGCACCGAGGTCGTCTATCTCGACATCCTGCGGGGCCCCGACGCGCCGTCACTGCCGTCCCGGATCGGTGGCCGTTTTCCCGCGCACGCCACCGGCGTCGGCAAGGCGATCCTCGCGTTCTCCCCGGAATCCGTTGTGACACAAGTGATCGACGCCGGATTGCCACGGGTCAGCGTGCGGACGATCACCGCCGCGGGCCTGCTGCGCCGTCAGCTCGCCAAGATTCATGGTGAAGGAATCGCGTTCGAGCGGGAGGAATCCGGCGTCGGCGTCGTCTGCGCGGCGAGCCCGCTGCTCGACGCGCAGGGGGTCGCGGTGGCGGCGTTGTCGATCTCCGGCTGGGCGAATCGCATGCACACCAACCGGGTCGCGCCCGCGGTACGGACCGCGGCCTTGGCTCTTTCCCGCACTCTCTGAGGAACTCGTGAGTGGTAAGGACGGTTCTAACCGTCCTTACCACTCACGAGGGGCCAGGGCTCAGCCGCCGAACATCAGCCGCCATTCCTCCAGCGACTTCGGCCGGAACACGAAGTTCGTGGCCTTCACCCGCGAAAGGTTCGCCGACGGTTCGGCCGAGTACTGGTGTCCCGGATAGACGACCGGATCCCCGTCCAGCCCGGCCAGCCACTGCAGGCTCCGGTAGATCGCTTCCGCGTCACCGCCGGGGAAATCGGTCCGGCCGCAGCCTTCGAGGAAAAGCGTGTCCCCCGAGACGAGCCGTCCGTCGACCAGGAAGCACTGGCTGCCCGGGGTGTGTCCCGGCGTGTGCAACAACCGGATCGGCACCGCGCCGACCTCGAGGACCTCGTCGTGCTCGTGCGAGCGCAGGTCGGTTTGAGAGACACCGGTGATGCGGCGGACCCACTCGGCCTCGGCGCCGTTGACGTGGATCGGCACCTGGACACGCTCCAGCAGTTCCGCGATCCCCGGCAGCGAGAAGCCCATCATCTCGCCGCCGACGTGGTCGGGGTGGTGATGCGTGGCGAGGACACCGGTCAGCCGCATGCCGTCGGCTTCCAGCAGGTCCAGCAGATCGCCGACGGCGTACGCCGGATCGACGATCACGGCCTCGTTCGTCTCCCGGTCGCCGATCAGATAGGCGAAGTTGACCATCTGCGTCGCGACGGGGTCCCCCACCGCGAAGTCACGGCCCGCGAGCAACTGCCGGAAGTACAGCCTGTCAGCCATGCACACACCTTACGGTGCTATTCGCCCGTGGTGCCGTCGGCCAGCTCCCGCAGGATGTCCAGATGCCCCACATGCCGCGCGGTCTCCTGGACGACGTGCGCGAGCACCCAGCGGACGGTGAACTTCCCTGATTTGCGCGCACGATCGTCCGGCGAGACCCCGGCCAGCGACGACTCCGCCAACGCCCACTCGGCGCGGTACGCCTCGACGACCGAGCGCGGGTCGTCGTCCTCGGTCAGGTCCCAGCTCGGATCGGGGGACCCTTCCCACAGCGAAGGCAGGTCGGCACCGCCCGCCTCGATCGAGAGCCACCAGCGCTCCACCGCGGTCAGATGCTTGAGCAGCCCCAGCGCGCTCATCCGCGGGGACGACGGCAGCGGTGTCGCGGCCGCCTGCTCCCTGGTCAGCCCGGCGACCTTGTTCACCGCGGTCGCGCGGAGGAAACGCAGGAAGTCCCACTGGATCCCGGCTTCGTCCTCGGCGATCCTGTCCGGCCAGGCCCGCCCCACCGGCTCGACGGCGCTCGAACTCGTGTTCGACATGCGGCAACCCTACACGGCGTGCAGGACTAGGCTCATCGTTCATGTGGTGGGGATTGATTTGCGCGTTCTTCGCGGCTTGTGCGTACGGGGTCGCTTCGGTGATGCAGGCGATCGCCGCGAAAGCGACCACGGGCGTCGAAGACCGCGTCGATCCCCGGCTGCTCGTGCGGGTGCTGCGGCAATGGAAGTTCGTCGCGGGTCTCGCGCTGGACGTCATCGGGTTCGTCGCCCAGGTCGCCGCCCTGCGGGTGCTGCCGCTGTTCGTCGTCCAGGCGGCGCTGGCGGGAAGCCTCGCCGTGACCGCGGTCGCCGCACGGGCACTCGGTGTCCGCTTGGGCCGTCGGGAGTGGACGGCCGTCGCGGTCGTCTGCGCCGGGCTCGCGTTGCTCGGGATGTCGGCGGAGAGCGAGGGCTCGGTGTCGACCGGGCTGGGTTTCCGGCTCGTGCTGATCGGCGCCGTCGTGGTTCTCGGCACGGCCGGGATGTTCGCCGGGCGCGCGTCGCGGCGGATCCGGACACCGGCGCTGGGCCTGATCGCGGGACTGTGCTTCGGCGTGGTCGCCCTTTCCGGCCGCGCGCTCACCAGTCTTGCCCCGCTGGATCTGCTGACCGACCCCGCGACGTACACGCTGGCCGTGGCGGGCGCGCTGGCGATGTTGTTCTACGCCACCGCGTTGCAGCGCGGCAGTGTCACCACCTCGACCGCGATGATGGTGATCGGCGAGACCGTCTTCCCGTCCCTGATCGGCGTGCTCGTGCTGGGCGACACCACGCGACCGGGCTTCGCGGCCGTGGCGGTGGTCGGGTTCGTGCTCGCGGTTTCGGCGGCGCTCGCGCTGGCCCGCTTCGGCGAGCCCGCGCCGATCGAGCCGGTCAGCGCGCAGCTCGGCTGACCCCGCGCCGGGACACCAGCAGCCAGGCCAGGTACAGCCCGCCGATCGCCCCGGTCACGAGACCGACGGGCAGGCCTGCCAGGAACTGCTGGGTGATCAGATCGCTCGTGACCAGCAGGAGCATGCCCATCAGCGCGGCGGCGGCGAGCCCTGGTCCCGAAGACCGTGTGAGCCGCTTCGCCAGCTGAGGCGCGGCGAGGGCCAGGAACGCGATAGGGCCGGCGGCCGCCGTCGCGATCGAACACATCCCGACGCTGACCCCGAGCAGCACGATCCGGCTCCGCTGGACCGGCACGCCGAGTCCCTTGGCCGAGTCGTCGCCCATCTCCAGCAGGGAAAGCCTTCTGCCGTAGACGAGGGCTGGCGGAAGCAGGACGGCGATGGCGATCGCGACCGGGACGACGTGCTCCCAGCCGCGTCCGTTGAGCCCGCCGACGAGCCACGCCTGTGCCGCGAGGCCGTCCTGCCAGGCGGCCCTGGTGATCAGATAGGAGTTGAACGCGATGAGCATCGCGTTCACCCCGATGCCGACGAGGATCAGCCGGAACGCGTGCACGCCGCCTTTCAGCGCGAGCAACGCGATCAGCGCCGCCGTCGCGACGCCGCCGACGAGCGCGCCCAACGACACCTGGAGCATGCCGCCGTGCACCACGATGATCGTCAGCAACGCACCGGCGGCGGCGCCTTCGGTGAAGCCGATGAAATCGGGGCTGCCCAAGGGATTGCCGGACAGGCTCTGCAGGATCGCGCCGCTGACCGCGAGCGCGCCGCCGACCAGCAGGGCGGTCAGCAGCCGGGGCAGCCGCAGGGTGGTCACGATGAACTCGGTGCTCCGGTCGCCGAAACCGAACAGCGTCTGGATGACCTCGCCGACCGACAGTGGGTAGTCGCCGGTGGTCATGCTGACCGCGCCGACGAAGAACACGGCGACGGCCAGGAGTGCGACGACGATCGCGGCCCGAGGGGTGACGCGCAGGGAAAGTCCGCCGCCCGGGGTGCGCAGGACGCGGGTGCTCATCGGTAAGTGCTCCTTGATCGCGGTCACAGCCGGGCCAGCTTCCTGCGGCGGCAGAGCGCGATGAACACCGGCGCACCGAGGAACGCGACCACGATGCCCGCCTGCAGTTCCTCCGGCGGGTTCAGCACGCGGCCGACGACGTCGGCGCCGATCAGCGCGATCGGCGCGAGCAGCATCGAATACGGCAGGACCCAGCGCTGATCCGGGCCGACCAGCATGCGCGCGGCGTGCGGTACGGCGAGCCCGAGGAACAGGACCGGCCCGATGGCCGCGGTACCCGCGCCGCAGAGCAGGGTCACCACGACGGCGCCCAGCACCCGGGTGCGGCCCACGTGGGCGCCGAGCGCCCTGCCGGTCTGGTCGCCGAGCGCGAGGACGTTGAGCGGCCGGGCCAGCAGCAGCGCGATGATCGCGCCGACCACGACGAACGGCGAGATCTGCAGCAGCACGTCCCATTTCCGGCCGCTGAGCGAACCGACGTTCCAGAACCGGAACTGGTTGAACGTCTCCGGCATCAGCAACAGCACGCCGACGATGTAGGCCTGGAGCACCGCCATCACGGCCGAACCGGCGAGCACGAGCCGGTCCGGCGTGGCGCTGCGGCCCGCCGAGCCGAGGACGTACACCACGACCGAGGCGATCGCCGCCCCGGCGAAGGCGAACCAGATGTAGCCGAGCACGCCGGTGACGCCGACGAACGCGATCCCCGACACGACCGCGGCCGCGGCGCCGGTGTTGACGCCGAGCAGGCCGGGGTCGGCGAGCGGGTTCCGGGTGAGCGCCTGCATCACCGCGCCCGCCAGGCCGAGCGCCACCCCGACGACCACCCCCAGCAAGGTCCGCGGGATGCGGAGGTCGTGGATGATCACCGCGTCGGTCGAGCCGTCGTTGTGCCACAGCACCGACCAGGTGGAGGTGAACGGGATGCTCTTCGACCCCACCCAGATGCTGAGCAGGAACATCAGCGCCAGCAGGGCGAGCCCGACCACCAGACCGCCGGCGCGGAACGTCCGTGCCGCCGCGCTCGGCGGGGACACCGCGGCGGGCGGGCGTTCGGTGACGACCACGAAACCTCCTTCAAGTGAGGCGAGGCTAACCGAACGCCGGAGTTCACCTCAACGAGCCACCTACTTAGACTAGCCTTACCTACCCCTGAGAAATGGAGGCGCCGGTGTCCGCAACGGCCACCACCAGCCGGAGCGTCCTGCGCCAGGCGATTTCCGGGCAGCGACGGCAGGTCACGCTCGCGTCCGTGCTCGCCGCCGGGCACCAGGGCGGTGAAGCACTCGTCCCGGTGATCATCGGGGTGGTGATCGACCGGGCGGTCGACGGCGGTTCGGCGGGCACGCTCGTATTCTGGATCGCCGTACTCGGCGTGGTCTTCGCCGGACTGTCCTACAGCTACCGGTTCGCCGCGCGTGCGGCCGAAGGCGCGTCGCTGCGGGCGGCGCACGACCTCCGCATCGCGATCAGCCGGCGGGTCCTGCATCCCGGCGGCGGCGCCGAGCACGGCAAGCCGGCGGGCGAACTGGTCAACATCGGCACCAGCGACGCGCAGCGGGTCGGGGTGGTGAACGCGGCGCTGCCGTTCGGGATCGCCGCGCTCGCCGGGGTACTGGTCAGCGCCATCGCCCTGCTGCGCATCTCGCTCCCGCTGGGTCTCCTCGTACTCCTGGGCACGCCGCCGCTGCTGTACCTCGCGCATCTCATCGGCAAGCCGCTGGAGCGCCGCAGCGAGGCGGAGCAGGAACGTTCCGCGCACGCCTCGGGGGTCGCCACCGATCTGGTCTCCGGTCTGCGGGTGCTCAAGGGGATCGGCGCCGAACCGGCCGCCGTCGCCCGCTATCGCGACACGAGCCGGAACTCGCTCGAGGCGACCTTGCGCGCCGCGCGGGCCAAGGCCTGGCACGACGGCGCGGTGCTGGCGCTGACCGGCGTCTTCATCGCGATCGTCGCCCTCGTCGGCGGGCATCTCGCGTCGTCGGGGTCGATCAGCGTCGGCGACCTCGTCGCGGCCGTCGGGCTCGCCCAGTTCCTGCTCACCCCGTTCCTGATCTTCTCGTGGGTCAACGGCGAACTGGCGCAGGGCCGCGCGTCGGCGTCCCGGGTCGCCGACCTGCTGACCACGCCGACGGTGGTCGAGGCCGGCGACGGCGAACTCCCGTCGCCCGCCACGGGGAATGTCCGGTTCACCGAGGTTTCCTACGGCAGCCTCCGCGGTGTCGACCTCGACATCCCGGCCGGGCAGCTGATCGGCGTCGTCGCCGCCGATCCGGCCGCCGCGACCGATCTGCTCGACTGCCTCGGCCGCGCGGGCGATCCGGCCGAGGGCAAGGTCCACGTCGACGGCGTCGATCTGTCCACTGTGGACCCCGACCGGGTACGAGAGGTCGTCCTGGTCGCCGCGCACGACGCGGACCTGTTCGAAGGAACGCTCGCGGAGAACGTCCACTCCGGCGACCGCTCACCCGACGAAGCGCTGGCCGCGTCAGCGGCGGACGAGGTCGCGGCGGCGCTGCCGGACGGCACCGCGACCGCGGTCACCGAGCGCGGACGCTCCTTGTCCGGCGGCCAGCGACAGCGTGTCGCGCTCGCCCGCGCGCTCGCCGCGGACGCGCCGGTGCTCGTCGTCCACGATCCGACGACGGCGGTCGACACGGTGACCGAGGCGAAGATCGCCACCGGGCTCGCCCGGCTACGACAAGGACGGACCACGATCCTGGTGACCACCAGCCCCGCCCTGCTCGCCGTGACGGACCGTGTCGTCGTCCTCGACGGCGGCCGGATCACCGGTGAGGGCGGCCACGCCGAACTCGCCCGCGATCGCGCCGACTACCGCGCGGCGGTGCTGTCATGACCCGCGAACTCCTCCCCACGGCCGACGGCAAGCGGATCCGCGCGGTCCTCGGCGAACTGCTCCGCACCTCGAAGGCCCGTGCCGCCGGCGCGCTCGTGCTGCTCGCCGGCGCGACCGCGATCGGACTGCTCACCGCCCGTCTGCTGGGCCACATCGTCGACCTGGTCATCGAGAAGCGGCCGGCGACCGAGCTGACCACACCGGTGGTGGCACTGGTCCTGGTCGCCGTCGCACAGGCGATCGCGACGGCCTTGGGTGTCTCGCTCACCGCGAAGCTCGGCGAAACGCTGCTGGCGGAGCTGCGCGAACGGTTCGTCGACCGGGCGCTGGGCCTCCCGCTGGGACAGGTCGAACGCGCGGGCTCCGGCGACCTGACGGCCCGCGTCACCAACGACGTCACGGTGGTCGCGAGGGCGGTCCGCGAGGCCCTGCCCGAACTGGGCCGCTCGGTGCTCACCATCGTGCTGACCCTCGGCGCGCTCGCCGTCCTCGACTGGCGGTTCCTTCTGGCCGCGCTGCTGGCGACACCGATCCAGCTGCACACGGTGCGCTGGTACGTCCGCAACGCCGTCCCCTTGTACGCGAAGCAGCGGATCGCGACGGGTTCGCAGCAGCAGCAACTGCTCGACACGATCGGCGGCGCGAAGACCGTCCGCGCGTTCCGTCTGGCGGACGCCCACGTGGAGCGCGTCCGGCAGCGGTCCGAGGGCGCGATGGACCTGATGCTGCGCGGCGTCCGGCTGATGACGAAGTTCTTCGCCCGGCTCAATCTGGCCGAGTTCGTCGGTCTCTCGGCGGTGCTCGCGGCCGGTTTCCTGCTCGTGGGCGCCGACGCGGTGACCGTCGGCGCGGCGACGGCGGCGGCGTTGTACTTCCACAGCCTGTTCGGTCCGATCAACACCGCGCTCGCGCTCGTGGACGACGCGCAGGCGGCCGCCGCGAGCCTCGCCCGGCTGATCGGTGTCGCCGATCTGCCCGCGCCTCGCGAACCCGAGTCGCCCGCGAAACCCGTCGACGCCTCGGTGAAGGCGGCGGGAATCTCGCATTCCTATGTGGACGGACATCCGGTACTGCGGGACGTCGACCTCAGCCTCTCCCCCGGCGAACGGGTGGCACTGGTCGGCGCGAGCGGAGCCGGGAAGACGACGCTGGCCAAGCTGATCGCCGGGATCCACACCCCGGCCGCGGGCACGGTCTCCGTCGGCGGGGTCCCGCTCGACGAGCTCGGGCCGTCCGCCACGCGGCAGGCGGTCGCGCTGATCAGTCAGGAAGTGCACGTCTTCGCCGGTTCGCTGGCGGACGATCTCCGCCTCGCCCGTCCCAGCGCGTCCGACGCGGAACTGCTGACGGCACTGGAAAAAGTCGGCGCGCGCGGCTGGGCCGAGGCGCTGAGCGAAGGTCTCGCGACCGTGGTCGGCGAAGGCGGGCATCAGCTGACTGTCACCCAATCGCAGCAGCTGGCGCTGGCGAGACTGGTCCTCGCGGACCCGCCGATCGCGATCCTCGACGAGGCCACCGCCGAAGCCGGGAGCGCGGGCGCGAAGACCCTCGAAGCCGCCGCGGCCGCCGCGCTCGAAGGCCGGACCGGTCTCGTCGTCGCGCACCGGCTGACGCAGGCGGCGGCGTCGGACCGTGTCGTCGTGCTCGACGCGGGCGTGATCGTCGAAAGCGGGACGCACGACGAACTCGTGGCCTCCGGCGGTCAATACGCAACGCTTTGGGCGGCCTGGTCTGACAACCGTTCACAGACGTGACCCGGGACGCAGCGTCACCGGTTGCAATCGACCCGTCCGCGTCTTAGGTTAGCCAAACCTGATTTCGATTAACCCGGCACTGCGCCGGACCGCCGATCACGAAGGACGGACGATGGCCCGAATCCCCACTCTCTCCGCCGTGCGCGGGCGCCTGAAGACCGCCGGCCTGCTGGCGTCCACCCTGGTGCTGGCCGCCTCGCTCACCGCGTGCGGAGGAGGCGGTGAGTCGGCCACCCCGGCCGCGCAGAACTCCGCAGGCTCCGCGGTCGACGCGAACGCGTTCCCGACCACGATCGAGCACAAGTACGGCAGCACCACCATCACCCAGGAGCCCAAGCGCGTCGTGACGGTCGGCCTGACCGAACAGGACGCGCTGCTCGCCCTCGGCGTGGTCCCGGTCGGTGTCACCGAATGGCTCGGCAAGTTCCCCGGCACCATCGGCCCGTGGGCGACCGACAAGCTCGGTGGCGCCGCGCTGCCCGAGGTCCTCAAGGACGTGGACGGGCCGCAGTACGAGAAGATCGCCGCGCTCAAGCCGGATCTGATCATCGCGCTGTACTCGGGGCTCACCAAGGAGCAGTACGACAAGCTGAGTCAGATCGGCGTCCCGGTCGTCGCGCAGCCGAAGGAGTACAACGACTACGGCATCCCGTGGCAGGAGGCGACCAAGAAGGTCGGCCAGGCCGTCGGGCGCGCGACCAAGGCCGGCGAACTGGTCAAGGGTGTCGAGGACAAGTTCGCCCAGATTCGCAAGGAGCACCCGGAATTCGCGGGCAAGTCGGCGCTGATGGCGTCGACCTACGAAGGCTACTTCGTCTACGGCAGCCAGGATCCGCGCTCGCGCATCCTCGAATCGGTCGGCTTCAAGCTGCCCGCCGACCTCGACGCCGCCATCGGTGACAAGTTCGGCAAGAGCCTCAGCGCCGAACGGACCGACCTGCTCGACCGCGACGCGCTCGTGTGGCTCATCGACACCCCGGCCAAGGCGCAGGAGATCCTCGGCAAGGACGCGCTCTACACCGGTCTCAAGGTGGCGAAGGAAAAGCGCGAGGTCTTCATCGAGAACGAAAGCACCTACGGCAGCGCGGTCTCCTTCGTGACCGTACTGAGCCTGCCGTACGTGATCGACCGGATCGTCCCGCAGCTGTCCGCCGCGGTCGACGGTGACCCGAAGACCGAGGTCAAACCGGCCAACTGAGCTCGTGAGCGGGGACGATTTCGGACGTTCAGCGTCCGGAATCGTCCCCGCTCGGCGTGTCGGCTCCAGCGCTTGAGTGGCACGACCTTGATCAACGGAGGATCGGGGACGTTGAGTGTCCCGGATCCTCCGTTGATCATGGCCGGGGACCGGGTCACCTCGCTCGTCGCCTTCGTGCAGGTCAGCAGCAGGTAGGCAAATACCGGGACGGTTCTATCGAGCGGTAGGGCAAAGGAGGCCTTCACGGACACCCGAACGACACCTGCGGCCCCAAGCACATCAGCAGTCACAGCGATAACGCGCGAAGGCCGTGCGCGGTACATGATGGCCCCCTTCCTTGCGCCTGGCGCAAGGAAGGGGGCCATCATGTACTCGCAAGGGTCCTTCACACGGCACCGCTGTGACATGACACCTTTGACTTTCGGCTCTCTAATCGTCCTTACCACTCACGAGGCCGGAAGTTGTGCAGCGGAACGGTGATCTGCTTCAGCCAGGTCTTCGTGGTGAAGTCGCGGGCCTTGATGACCACCGAACCAGGCGAGACCTCGACCTGCAGTCCCTGGTTGAACGCGCCGCCGAGCGACACCTCCCCGCCCTTGCCGTCGTCCGTCCACCCGGTCTGCACGGCCGCGGTGTTGACCACGGTGAACCCTTCGAGGTTGCCGGTTCCCGGGACCACCCGGCGGACCACCCAGTCCGACAGGTTGAGATCCCAGTGCGTGTGCCCGGAGAAGAGGAACACGTCCGGATGGCGGCCGAGGATCGCGAGAAGCCTGTCGGGCTGGAGATAATCGGACCGGTAGAGCTTGTTGTGCGTGCCGGAAACCGTGTTGGGCAGCGGATGATGGGTCAGCACCATCACCGGGCTGCGCCGGTTCGACCAGTACCGGAGGCGCTGTTCGAGCCAGGTGAACTGGCGGTCGCTCATCCAGACCTCGTCCCACAGCTTGGGGTCGTGGTACTTCGCGTACCTCTCGGTTCCGAGGCAGAGCACCGGAACCCCGCCGAACGACGTCTCGCTGTAGACGGTGTTGCGGCCCGCGAACCGGTAGAAGCTGCGGAAAAGTGAGTCCTCGGTCGTCCCGTTGGGCCAGGTCTCCTGGGCGAGGGTGTCGGGATCCCGCCATTTCGGGACGTAGAACTCGTGGTTGCCGATGGCCCACGCGACCTCGCGCGGATGCGGGTGCTTGTCGAAGGTCGAGCGAAGCTGGGCGTACTCGAAGTCGTAGCCGCGCGGGGTGAGGTCGCCCGCGATACCGAGTCCCGCACTGCCAGGGTTGATCGCGTGCAGGTCGTCGAGCGCGCGACCGAAGTCGGTGAGGTCACCCTGGATGTCGCTGAGGATGTTGAAGCGGACGACCGGCCAGTGCGGACCCCACTTCCCTTGGGCCTGGGGTTGCGCTTCCGCCTGACCCGGCAGCATCGCTGCCCCTGCCGCCGCACCACCGGCGGTCACCATGAACGCTCTTCGATCCATAACCCGAACGCTACTCACGTTCTATGGCCGAATTCGGTCGCGATTCTGAACAACACAAGTCCGTGAAGGCCTCCTTGAGGGACCCTGGGTCCCTCAAGGAGGCCTTCACGGAACGAAGCGGGTCAGGACTCCATGGCCTTGACGAGCGAAGCGGGCCGCAGGTCCGTCCAGTTCGTCTCGACGTATTCGAGGCACTCCGGACGCGAAGCCGGGCCGAACTTCGTGGTCCAGCCCGCCGGGACCTCGACGAACTCGGGCCACAGGCTGTGCTGACCCTCGTCGTTGACGAGCACCAGGTACGTGCCGTCCGGGTTCTCGAACGGGTTCGTCATGCCGTGTTCTCCTTCTCTGTTTCCGATGAATCCAGCGAATCCGCCCGGCGGATGAGCGCGTCCAGCGCGAGGAACCAGCCTTCCGCGAGTTCCCGCACCGAGTCTTCGGTGAGCACGGCCTCCGGCCAGGTCCAGTGTGCGCCCAGTTCGGGGCCGCCGGGGCGGTCCTCGGTCAGGACGTTGATCGTCAGCGCGTGCGAGACCGGCATCCCGTCGTCGGGGCCGAGTTCGGCCGCCTCGGCCTCCGGGGCGTACGACCAGTCGGTCGCCTCGGGGACGCCGATCCGGCCCAGGTAGTTGAACTCGATCTGTGGCTTCGCGAACTTCGCGAGCTCAGGACGGGTACGAGGGTCGAGATACCGGAGTACGCCGTGTCCGATGCCCCCGTCCGGCAGCCCGTCGAGGCGGATCCGGACCCGCTCGAGCGCGTCACCGGCGGCGGCTCCGCCCGCGAACGCGTCCTCCAGGTCGAGGTCGCCCAGGTCCAGGCACACCGGGACGACGCTGGTGAACCAGCCGACCGTCCGCGAAAGGTCCGCCCCGGCGGCCAGTTCCTCTTCGCGGCCGTGTCCCTCGACGTCGACCAGCACCGCCTGCCCTCCGTCCCGGCGCCACCGTGCGACAGCGAGGGCGAGGCCGGTGAGCAGGACGTCGTTGATCGTCGCCCGGAACGCCGACGGCACCCGGGACAGCAGCGGGGCCGTCCGCTCGGCGGGCAACGTCAGCGACACCTTCTTCACGGTTCCCTGCACGTCCCGCGTGGGGTCGAGCGGCCGGTCCAGCGGGATCGGATCCCCGCCGCCCAGCACCGACTTCCACCGGTCCAGCTCGCCCTCACGATCCTGTGTGGACAGTGCCCGCGACCACCGCCGGAACGATGTGTCCACAGAGGACAGTTCCGGCTCCTCACCGCGTGCGACAGCTTCCCAGGCGGAAGCGAGGTCCGGCAGCAGGATCCGCCACGAGACGCCGTCGACGGCCAGGTGATGGATCATCAGCAGCAGTCGTCCGGGGCCCGATGATCCCGCGTCGAACCACGTCGCGTTCAGCATCACGCCGGCGTCCGGGTCCAGCCGGGCACGGGCCGTCTCCGCGTGCCGCTCGATCAGGGCGAACAGATCACCGTCTTCGACGTCGACACGCTCGACGAGCACCTCGGCGGATTCGGCCACCCGCAGCACCCAGCCGTCCACCGACCGATCGAGCCGCGCGCGCAGCATGTCGTGCCTCGCGACGAGCACTCCGAGCACGGTCTTCAGCTGCTCGCCGGTCATCCCGGACGGCGTCCGCAGCAACGCCGCCTGGTGATAGCCGTCGATCGGGCCGCCGAGTTCGCGGAGCGCGTGCATGATCGGCGTGAGCGCGACCGTACCGTCGTCTTCGATGCGCTCGGCGACCTCGGCCAGCGCCGCGACCGTCCGGCGCGCGAACACCTCGTGCGGCGTGATCTTCAGCCCGGCCGCGCGAGCCCGCCCGACCAGCCGCATCGCGACGATGCTGTCCCCGCCGAGCGCGAAGAAGTCGTCGTCGGCACCGAGTTCCGGCACGTAGAGCACCTCTGCGAAGAGCGCGCACAATGTCTTCTCCAGCGCGGTCTCGGGCGGCCGGCCACCGGAAAGCTCCGAGTAGTCCGGCGCGGGCAGCGCCTTGCGGTCCAGCTTCCCGTTCGACAGCACGGGAAGCGCGTCGAGGGTGACGAACGCCACCGGGACCATGTAGTCCGGCAGCGTCTCGGCCGCGAACCGCCGCAGCTCGTCGCGATCCGCGGTGGACACCACGTACGCCACCAACTGCTTCACCCGCGGGCGGTCCTCGCGCACCAGGACGACGGCCTGAGAGACATCGTCGTGCCGTTCGAGCACGGCTTCGATCTCGCCGGGTTCGACCCGGAACCCGCGGATCTTCGCCTGGTCGTCGGCGCGTCCGCCGAAGTCCAGCCGACCGTCCGCGGTCCAGCGGGCGAGGTCGCCGGTGCGGTACATCCGGGCTCCCGCCGGGCCGAACGGATCCGCCACGAACCGCTCCGACGTCAGCGCCGCCCGCCCGAGGTAACCCCGGGCGAGACCGGAGCCCGCGAGGTACAGCTCACCGGTGACCCCGGGCGGCACCGGCCGCAGCGCCGCGTCCAGCACGTAGGCACGCGTGTTCGCGACCGGCCTGCCGACCAGCGGCTTCTCGCTGTCGCCGATCCTCGCGACCAGGGCGTCCACTGTGGACTCGGTCGGCCCGTACAGGTTGAAGGCCTCGGTTCCCTCCAGTGTGGCCAGACGGCGCCACAGGCTCTCGGGTACCGCCTCACCGCCGACCCCGATCACCGCGAGCGGGCACCGGTCGCCGTCGAGCAGCCCCGCGTCCGCCATCTGCGCGAAGAACGACGGAGTGACCTCGATGAAGTCGAAACCGTCCCGTTCGATCATCGCGGCCAGCAGTTCGGGATCGCGCCTGGTCTCCTCGCCCACGATGTGCACGGCGTGCCCGTCGAGCAGCCACAACTGCGGCTGCCAGGAGGCGTCGAACGAGAACGACCACGCGTGTCCCACCCGCAGATGCGGTTTTCCGGTGGCCTCGACCGCGGGCCGGTGCAAGGTGGCGCGGTGGCTGTGAAACAGGTTGACCACGCCGCGATGCGGGACGACGACCCCCTTGGGCGTCCCCGTCGAGCCCGACGTGTAGATCACGTACGCCGGATGCTCCGGGCCTAGCGGGCGAACGCGGTCCCGATCGGTCAGGTCGTGCGCCTGCCGGTCCTCGGTGACGAGCGCGCACAGCGCCAGCGTCTCGATCTTCGTCCGGGGCAACGACTCCAGCAGCTCGGGTTCGGTCAGGATCACCTTGGGCCTCGCGTCGGCGAGCATCGCGGCCAGCCGTTCGGCCGGATAGTCCGGGTCGAGCGGCAGGTACGCCGCGCCGGCCTTGTGGACCGCGAGGATCGCCAGCAGCACGTCCGCCGAACGCGGCAAGGCCAAGGCGACGAAGTCCTCGGGCCCCACACCGTGGGCGACCAAGGCCCTGGCGAGCCGGTTCGCGCGCTCGTTGAGTTCGGCGAAGGTCAACGTGACCTCGCCGGACACCACTGCCGTGGCTTCGGGCGAACGCCGGACCTGGTCCTCGAACAGACCGGCCACCGTGGACGGTTCGACGGCGAGCGCCGTCCCGTTCCACTCGCGCACGATCAGGTCGAGGTCGGCGTCGGCCAGGATGTCGACCCTGCCGACGACGGTGTCCACAGCGGACACCATCGTGGCGAGCACGCGCGCCATCGCGGGGAGAAGCCGTTCCGGCAGGCCGGCGTCGAACAGGTCGGAGCGGTACTCGGCGGTGAGCTTCAGCCGTGCGCCGGGTTCCACCGCCCAGGTGAGCGGATAGTGCGTGGAGTCCTCGTGGCGCACGATCTCCCCGCGCAGCCCGGCTCCGGTCTCGTCCTCGTCCGCGCCCGGATAGCTCTCGAACACCATCAGCGTGTCGAAGAGCTCCCCCAGTCCGGCGCCGCGCTGGATGTCGGCGAGCCCGGAGTGCTGGTGCGCGAGCAGGCCGGACTGCTCGTCCTGGACCCGGTCGAGCAGGTCGCCCAGCTTTTCGGCCGGGTCGAGCACGATCCGCACCGGGATCGTGTTGATGAACAGGCCGATCATCCGCTCGACCCCGGCCAGTTCGGGCGGGCGCCCGGCGACCGTCGCGCCGAACACGACGTCCGACCGGCCGGTCAGCCTGCCGAGCACGATGCTCCACGCGGTCTGGACCAGCGTGTTCAGCGTCAGACCGCGCGAGCGGGCGAGCCCGCCCAGCGCCTCGGTCTCCTGCTTCGGCAACTCCAGCGACAGCCGCTCCGGCAGGGCCGGGACCCGCTGCGGGTCGTGCGGGACGAGATGCGTCGGTTCGGTCAGGCCGCTGAGCGCCTGCCGCCAAGCGGCCTCGGCAGCCTCACGGTCCTGATCGCCGAGCCAGCCGAGATGGTCTCGGTACTGACGAACCGGCGGCAGGTCCGCGCCGGCGTACAGCTGGGACAGTTCCGCGAACAGTTGCGGCACCGACCAGCCGTCGAGCAGCACGTGCTGATGGGTGAACACCAGCCGGTGCCGTCCATCCGCCACGGCGAGCAGCAGGAAACGCAGCACCGGCCCGGCCGCCGGATCGAAACGGCGCCGGTCGTGGGCCATCTCCGCTTCGACGGTGTCCGCCGAAGCCACGAAACGCCAGGGAACCGTGACCGAACGCGCCACCAGCGCGACAGGGCGGCCGGACGCGAGGTAGCGGTAGCCGGTGCGCAGGACGGCATGCCGGTCGACGAGTGCCTGGGCGGCGTCACGCAGCCGGACCGGATCGAGCGGCCCGTCGAGATCGAAGGACACCTGGACCGTGTAGACGTCCGGTCCGTCGCCGTCCATCGTCGCGTGGAAGAGCAACCCGGCCTGCAACGGCGTCAGTGGCCACACCTCGGCCGTGTCCGGCGCGACGTCGAGGATCTCCGCACGTTCGCCCGCATCGAGCTCCACCAACGGTTTCCCGCTCGCCGGCGCGGGCGCGTCGAGGCGCACCGAGCTGACCTCGGCCAGGGCCGCGACGGTCCGGTGCCGGAACACGTCACGCGGGCTCAGCAGCAGCCCGGCACTCCGTACGCGGCCGACCAGCTGCATCGCGACGATGCTGTCCCCGCCGAGGCGGAAGAAGTCGTCGTGGACACCGACCGTCTCCAGCCCGAGCACCCCGGCGACGAGCGACGCGAGCAGTTCCTCGCGTGGTGTGCGCGGCGCGTCGCCGGTGACCTCGCCGGAGAAGTCCGGGGCGGGCAGTGCCTTCCGATTGAGTTTCCCGTTGGGTGTCAACGGGAACCCGTCCAGCACCACGAACGCCGACGGCACCATGTACTCCGGCAGAGCGGCCTCCGCCAGCCGCCGCATCTCTTCGACGTCGGCCGTCCCGGCCAGGTAGGCGACGAGCCTGCCTTCCCGCAGGACCACCCGCGCCGGGACCGGCCGGGAGAGCACGGACTCGATCTCGCCCAGCTCGATCCGGAAGCCGCGCAGCTTGACCTGGTCGTCGGCGCGGCCGAGATAGTCGAGCACGCCGTCGGCACGCCACCGCGCGAGGTCCCCCGTGCGGTACATCCTCTCCCCCTCGGCGAACGGGTTCGCCACGAACCGCTCGGCGGTCAGCCCGGCCCGGCCGAGGTAGCCGCGCGCGAGTTGCGCGCCCGCCAGGTACAGCTCGCCCGCCACGCCCGGCGGAACCGGGCGGAGCCGGGCGTCCAGCACGTGGACCTGCGTGTTCCACACCGGGCGTCCGATGGGAACGGTGTCGTCGACAATCTCCCACGAGGTCACGTCCACCGAAGCCTCTGTCGGCCCGTAGAGGTTGTACAGGGGGACGTCCACGCGAGCCGCCAGTTCCGGCGGCAGCGCCTCACCACTGCACAGGACCCGGCGGACGCCGTGCCACCGCGGTTCTCCGGCGAGGAACGCCTCCAGCATCGACGGGACGAAGTGCAGGGTCGTGATCCGCTGGTCGCGGATCAGCTCCTCGAGATACCGCGGATCCCGGTGCCCGTCCGGTCTGGCGACCACCAGCGTCGCACCGGTCAGGAGCGGCCAGAAGAACTCCCACACCGACACGTCGAAACTCGACGGCGTCTTCTGCAACACGCGATCATCGGCGGCGAGACCGTACTCGTCCTGCATCCACAACAGCCGGTTCACGATGCCCTCATGAGGCACCACGACACCCTTGGGACGCCCCGTCGAACCCGACGTGTAGATCA
>NZ_AOHO01000035.1 GCF_000342005.1 Amycolatopsis decaplanina DSM 44594 | reverse complement strand
TCCGCGGACCGGGCGCGCCTGGCAGCGGCGGCCGCCATCCCACCACCGCATCCCTCTCCAAGACAGGTTTGCCGCCAGTGTCGGCGTCCTCCGCGCCCCGCGCAAGCTCGCGCGCATCTGCGACCCACCTCCTGACCGTGCTGTAGGACAGGAATTCGTGGCCGGCGGCAGCATGAATATCCTTGATCGAATAGTGCAACCTGCCCAGCTCGTTCTTTTCCGTGGCCAGGGACTGCACCCACTCCCGCAGCAACACCATGGCGGCATTGCTGAGCTTTCCGCCGGTCGTCTCGAAAGAGATCTTCTCGGGCATACGGTGGTTTTCCAGGTGCTCCTGTAAAGTCCGCGGACCGGGCGCGCCTGGCAACGGCGGCCGCCATCCCACCACCGCATCCCTCTCCAAGACAGGCTTGCCGCCGGTGTCTTCCGCGCCCCGCGCAAGCTCGCGCGCATCTGCGACCCAAACCCTGACCGTGCTCTCGCCCAGGAGGTCCTGGCCGGCGGCAACATGAATATCCTTGCCCGAATAGCGCAACCCACCCAGCTCGTTCTTTTCCGTGGCAATAGAGTAAACCCACTCCCGCAGCAATGCCGCGGCCGCATTGTTGATCT
>NZ_AOHO01000034.1 GCF_000342005.1 Amycolatopsis decaplanina DSM 44594 | reverse complement strand
CCCGACACGACGCTCAGCCGCGAGGCATCCGGCTGACGGCATCGGCATGGCCGTCCAGGGCGTGGCGCAAGCTGTCCATCGCGTCGGCATGCTCGGTGAGCATCTTGGTGTGATCAGCGAGCGCCTTGGTGTGCTTGTTCAGTGCCTCGACCTGCAGGGCGGCCTGATCGTGACCATGGCGCAACTCACTGTGGATCGCCTGGAGAGCCATGAGCTGGGCGCTGGCGATCTTCTCGGAACGTGGCCACGCGGCNTGGAGGAGTCGTCACGCAACCGAATGTAGTGACAGCACCCTCATCGCCGCACGGTCTTTCGACGACCTGGCTACGCGGCGCTGCCACGACGGGTTCATCGAGCGTTCGGAAAACGATCGTTGGCCGAACACGAACACCAGCCCGTGAGGCCGAGGAGTTTTGCCAGGTCGCCATGTTCGGAGACCTGTTCGTCTACTGGCAGGCTCGATCCAGGTTGGCGACGG
>NZ_AOHO01000033.1 GCF_000342005.1 Amycolatopsis decaplanina DSM 44594 | reverse complement strand
CCGAACACATTCCCCACCGGCACAGCAGCCAGATCACCCCCCTCCCACACCACACCCCCACCCTCACCCTCACCCTCATTCTCGTGCCGCGAAAGCGCCCGCGACCGCGCCCGCGCCGCCTCCGCCTCCTCCGCCACCCGAACAGGAACCCCCGCACCCGCGCCCCTCGCGACAGCTCCCCACAACACCGCCACCTGGCTCTTGTTGATCAAGCCACCGGACAGTTCCGCGACGTCCGCCTGCGGCATCTTTCCGTGAAGCTTTCCCGCCCAGGCATTGATCCAGCCCTGGGCGACCACACTCGTGATCGACCCCGGCCGGTCCTTCGATTTCAGGGTGAAACCTGCCGGGAGATCTCCCCGCATGTTCAGGAAATCCCGGAACGTTTGGGGTCCCGTACCATCCGGTGCAGGACGCCAGCCCACCACATCCCCCGGCACATCCTCAGGAATCTCTGGCCGCTCAAGACGATGCCACAACTCGCTGACGTGAGAGCGACCGAACAAATCACCGGACAGTTTCGCGACTTCCGCTGGCGTCATCTTTTCTCCGTGCAGGTCTTCCACCCAGCCCTTGATCCACTCCTGGGCCATCTGGCTCGAGCGCTTCCGGTCCTTCGATTTCAGGCCGAAACCTGGCGGCTGGGGCCGTGATTCCAGGAAAGCCCTCAACGTCCGCGGACCGGTGCCGTCCTTCGCGGGACGCCACCCCACCACCTCAGGCCGGGTCAGCACCCCCGGCACCGAAGAACCACCACCCCCAGGAACATCCCCCTCCAGCACCCTCGTATCCGATTCCCTGGCAAGGCCTGCCCACAACGCTCCCACCTGGACCGGGTTGATCAAGTCACCGGACAGTTCTATGACCTTCGCATACGTCATCTTTCCGTAAAGCGTTTTCGCCCAGGCATTGATCCACCCCTGGGCCAGCTGACTCGAGCGCGGTCGGCTCGCTGATTTCAGTTCGAAGCCGTCCGGGAGGCCTCCCCGTTTGTTCAGGAAATCCCGGAACGTTTGGGGTCCCGTGCCATCCGGTGCAGGACGCCAGCCCACCACATCCCCCGGCACATCCTTCGGAATCTCTAGCCCCTTAAGACGCCGCCACAACGCACCGACCTGAGAATTACTGACCAAGCCACCGGACAAATCCACGACCGCCTGCAGCGTCATCTTTTCTTCGTGCAGGTCTTCTACCCAGGCATTGATCATTTTCTGGGCGGCCGGGCTTGTCGTCGACCTTGGCCGGTCCTTCGATTTCAGGCCGAAACCTTCCGGATGGGGCCGTGATTCCAGGAAAGCCCTCAACGTCCGGTGACCGGTGCCGTCCTTCGCGGGACGCCACCCCACCACCTCAGGCCGGGTCAGAGGGGCAGAGTCTTGAGGTGCCAGATGCAGGGGTTCGGTGAGGCCGAGGCGGGCGGGAGCTGTGGCCGGGACCGGGAGGTAGTAGCCGGCCTCGACCCGGCCATCGGGATATTGCGCTGATGGCTCGACCAGCCATACCCAGCGCTCACCATCCGCGTCCGGGAGCACCGGGATGCCGTCCCAGGTAAGACCGAACATGCCTACCCGAACCGCGGGAC
>NZ_AOHO01000032.1 GCF_000342005.1 Amycolatopsis decaplanina DSM 44594 | reverse complement strand
GCGAAGACCGAGGCCCCGGCCGCCCCCGCGGCGTCCGCTCCGGCCCCGTCGGCCCCGGCCCAGCAGCCGTCCCGGCCCGCCCCGGGTGCCCGCCCGGGCCCGCGCCCCGGCCCCCGGCCGCCGGCGCCCAAGGAAGAGGTCGCCCCGGCGGCGAAGGCCGCTCCGGCCGAGCCCAAGCAGGAGACCCCGGCAGCGCCGTCCACCCCGCCGGCGTCCCAGACGCCGTCGCAGGGTTCGGTGGTGCCGCCGAAGCCGCAGGGCCCCAAGCCCGGCGGCCCGAAGCCCGGCCCGCGCACCCCGCGCGTCGGCAACAACCCGTTCGGCGTGGGTTCCGGTGCCCCGGCCCCGCGCCCGTCCGCCCCGCGTCCCGGTGGCGGCAACCAGCAGGGCGGCGACAACCGTCCGCCGCGTCCCGGTGGCGGGCAGGGCGGCGACCGTCCGGCCCCGCGTCCCGGTGGCGGCGCTCCCGGTGGTAACCGGCCGAACCCGGGCAACATGCCCCCGCGCCCGAACCCCGGCATGATGCCGGGCCGCCCGGCCCGTCCGGCCGGTGGTCCCGGTGGCGGCCGTGGTGGACCCGGTGGCGGCGCCCGTGGCGGCCCCGGTGGCGGCGCTCGTGGCGGTCCCGGTGGCGGCGGCGGAGGAGGTTTCCGCGGCGGTCCCGGTGGCGGCGGTGGCGGCTTCCGTCCCGGTGGCGGTGGCGGCGGTTTCCGTCCCGGTGGCGGCGGTCCCGGTGGGGGCGGCGCCCCGGCCGGTGGCGGCGGCTTCCGCGGTGGCGGCGGCGGTCGTGGCGGCCCCGGTGGCCGTGGCGGAACCGCGGGTGCCTTCGGGCGTCCCGGTGGTCCCTCGCGCAAGGGCCGCAAGTCGAAGCGGCAGAAGCGCCAGGAGTACATGGACAACATGCAGGCGCCCAGCGTCGGCGGCGTCCGCCTGCCCAAGGGCCAGGGCGAGACGATCCGGCTGCCGCGCGGTGCCTCGCTGACCGACTTCGCCGAGAAGATCGACGCCAACCCGGCTTCGCTGGTGCAGGTGCTCTTCCACCTCGGTGAGATGGTCACGGCGACGCAGTCGGTGTCCGACGACATCCTGGAACTGCTCGGCGGCGAAATGAACTACAACGTTCAGGTCGTCAGTCCCGAGGAAGAGGACCGGGAGCTGCTCGAGACCTTCGACATCACCTACGGCGAAGACGCGGGTGAGGAAGAGGATCTGCAGGTCCGCCCGCCGGTCGTGACCATCATGGGTCACGTCGACCACGGTAAGACCCGCCTGCTCGACACGATCCGCAAGACGAAGGTGCGCGAAGGTGAAGCCGGTGGCATCACCCAGCACATCGGCGCCTACCAGATCGAGACCGAGCTCGAGGGCACCCCGCGCCTGATCACCTTCATCGACACCCCGGGTCACGAGGCGTTCACCGCCATGCGTGCCCGTGGTGCGAACTCGACCGACATCGCGGTGATCGTGGTGGCGGCCGACGACGGTGTGATGCCGCAGACGGTCGAGGCGATCAACCACGCGCAGGCCGCCAAGGCGCCGATCGTGGTCGCGATCAACAAGATCGACAAGGAAGGCGCGAACCCGGACAAGATCCGGCAGCAGCTGACCGAGTACGGCCTGGTCGCCGAGGAGTACGGCGGCGACACGATGTTCGTCGAGATCTCCGCGCGGCAGAACATCAACATCGACGGCCTGCTCGAGGCGATCCTGCTGACCGCCGACGCCGCGCTGGACCTCCGGGCCAACCCGGACATGGAGGCCCAGGGTGTCGCGATCGAGGCCCACCTCGACCGCGGCCGCGGTCCGGTGGCCACGGTGCTGGTCCAGCGAGGCACGCTGCGCGTCGGTGACTCGGTCGTGGCGGGTGACGCCTACGGCCGCGTCCGCCGGATGGTCGACGAGCACAACGTCGACGTCACCGAGGCGTACCCGTCGCGTCCCGTCCAGGTCATCGGGTTCACCTCGGTGCCGGGTGCGGGTGACACCTTCCTGGTGGTCGACGAGGACCGCGTCGCCCGGCAGATCGCCGAGCGCCGCTCCGCCCGGACGCGCAACGCCCTCAACGCGTCGCGCCGCAAGCGGGTCAGCCTCGAGGACCTCGACTCCGCCTTGAAGGAGACGAACAGCCTCAACCTGATCATCAAGGGTGACAACTCCGGTACCGTCGAGGCGCTCGAAGCCTCGCTGGTGCAGCTCGAGGTCGGCGACGACGTCGAACTCAACGTCGTGCACCGCGGTGTCGGTGGCGTCACCGAGTCCGACATCGACCTGGCGACCGCGTCCGACGCGATCGTCCTGGGCTTCAACGTCCGTGCGCAGGGCAAGGCGACCGAGCGGGCCACCCGCGAAGGCGTCGACGTCCGGTACTACACGGTCATCTACCAGGCGATCGAGGAGATCGAGCAGGCTCTGAAGGGCATGCTCAAGCCGGAGTACGAAGAGGTGGAGCTCGGCAAGGCGGAGATCCGCGACGTCTTCAAGTCGTCGAAGATCGGCACCATCGCCGGTTGTCTCGTCGTCTCGGGCGAGATCCGCCGCAACGCGCGGGCCCGCCTGCTCCGCGACGCGACCGTCATCGCCGAGAACCTGCCGATCAGCTCGCTGCGGCGGTTCAAGGACGACGTGGTCGAGGTCCGCGACGGGTACGAGTGTGGTCTGACTCTGGGGTCGTACAGCGACCTCAAGGTCGGCGACATCATCGAGACCTACGAGCAGCGCGAAAAGCCGCGTGCGTAAGTGACACGGCGGCGCTCCTCCGCATCTGGGCGGGGGAGCGCCGCTTCACCTTCGAAACAACCCAGAACCCCACATGTTCGTAGGAGCTCTTGAGCTCGACATCCTGCTGGGCGACGTCCATTCGCTCAAGCAGAAGCGATCCGTGATCAAGCCGGTGCTGGCCGAGGTGCGCAGGCGTTTCGACGTCTCCGTCGCCGAAGCGGGCCATCAAGACCTGCACCGGCGCACGCTGATCGGTGTGGCCGTGGTCGCGGCGAGTGGCGAGCACGTTCGTGACGTGCTCGACTCGTGTGAGCGCCTCGTGGCCGGAAGGCCGGAGTTCGAACTGCTCTCCACGCACCGCCGGCTGCTCGGCCCGGATGACTGAGCTGAGATGTGACCGGAAAGGCGACCATGCGCATGAACCCGCCGTGGCCGAAGGCCCGCTATCGCGGTGGCAGCGCGGCGTCCTGCCGAAGTCGATCGCGGTCGCGGGTTCACCGACAGACACTGACGGAAGATCTTTCGAGGAGACGAATCCATGGCCGACCCCGCTCGGGCTCGTAAGCTCGCCAAGCGGATCTCACAGATCGTCGCGCACGCGATCGAGCACGACATCAAGGATCCGCGGCTCAACCACGTGACGATCACCGATACGAAGATCACGGCGGATCTGCACGACGCCACGGTCTACTACACGGTGCTCGGCGAGAACCTGGAATCCACGCCCGATCACGCCGGTGCCGCGGCGGCGCTCGAATCCGCCCGCGGTGTCCTGCGCACGAAGGTCGGGCAGGGCACGGGTGTCCGCTACACTCCGACGCTGGCCTTCGTGGCCGACAGCATTCCTGAGGACGCCAAGCGCATCGAAGACCTCCTCGCGAAGGCCAGGGAAGCCGATGCGGAGGTCGCCCGGCGGGCGACCGGTGCGCAGCACGCCGGTGAAGCCGACCCGTACAAGCCGCCGCGGGAAGAGGCCGAAGACGATGAGTTCGCCGATGAGGAGACCCGTCGTTGAGGGAGCGGGCCACGCCGTGAGCCGGCGTGGTTTGCTGCTGGGAGCCGCGGCTCTCGGTGGCTCGGCGCTGATTTCCGCTTGTGGCGCCGAGAAACCGCCTTTGGTGGGGCCGCCGCCGGTGGCCCCACCGACCACTCCGACCCCGCTCACCGAAGCGGTCACGGTGCAGAAGATGCGGTCCGCGGCGCGGAACCGCGACGTCAACCTCGTCATCATCGCGCCCGACGGCGTGTCACGGGTCGGGATGCCGGTCTGCGTCGCCTTGCACGGGCGAGGCGCGGACGCGCGGACGTTCCTGAACCTCGGCGTGCAGAACGCGCTGAACCAGGTCGTCGCGGCCGGACTGCCCGGCTTCGTGGTGGCCGCCGTCGACGGGGACAACTACTGGGTGGACGTCGGCAAGGCCGACGATCCGCAGCGGATGCTGTCCGACGAACTGCCCGGCTGGCTCGCCCAGCGCCAGCTGCGGCCGCCGTCGGCGATGTTCGGGATCTCGATGGGCGGATTCGGCGCACTGCGCTACGCCCGCGACCACAAGAACCTCAAGGCCGTCGCCGTGGCGAGCGCCGCGCTGTTCGTGAGCTGGCCCGATGCCAAGTCCCGCAAGGTCTTCGTGGATCGCGAGCAATGGGAGTCGCACGAGCCTCTGCTGCACACCGGCGATCTTTCCGCCGAATCGACCGGCGTGTGGTGCGGGAATTCGGATCCCTTCGCCCGCGCCGACCGCAAACTCATCAAGGCCCTGGACCCCGCCGTCGCGAAGATGTCGCCTGGTGCGCACAACGACGACTACTGGCGCGAGATCCTGCCCGACGTGCTGAAGTTCGTCGGGGAACGCATCGCCTGACCCGCGACTCCGCTCGGGTCTCGTGAGTGGCAATGACGGTTCTAACCGTCCTTACCACTCACGAGCCGGAAGAGCGGGTCAGACCGGTTTGGCCGCGACGATCAGGTCCCGCACGATCGCCTGGTCCACCCGGTGGGCGAACCCGGCGTACGGGCCGTCCTCACGGACTTCCAGGCCTGCCTTGTCCAGGATCGCGGCGAGTTCCTCGCGCGGCGCGACGTTGGTGTTCCAGGAGATGCCGAGCGCGCCGCCGGGCCGCAGCACCCGCGTCCACACCGGGACCGCGGCCGCGAGCAGGTCTCGCGGGCTGCGCGCGAGCGACGCGTCCTGGGTGCGGTGGCTGCCGTGCTGCACGCCGTACGGGGCGTCGGTCACGACGAGGTCCACCGAGTTCGGCCGCAGCAGTTCGTCGGTGGTGAGCGTGTCGCAGTTGAGATAGCTCAGCTTGCGGACCTCGCCCGCCTTGTACTGCTCCTTGGTGATCCCGAAACCGATGTCGAGCCGCCTGCCGAGCCGGACCTTGTTGCGGCGCACCTGACCGGACTCGGCGCTGTGCTTGATCCGCTTCTGCTTCAGCCAGGTCTTGATGAACAGTTCGTAGGAGTCGAAATCCTTGCCGTCGACGTCGAGCCCCGTCGCGTCGAAGCCGTACATCATCGCCTGGTTCAGCGTGGTGCCGCGGCCGCAGAGCGGATCCAGCAGGTGCAGCGGCTTGTCCAGCATCGCGGCCGGGTTCGCCGTCGCCAGCAGGGTGACGTTGACGAGCAGTTTGGTGAACAGCTCGTTCGTCTTGCCCGGGTACTTCTGGATGGTCAGCAGATCCGAGTCGAAGTTCGCGAGCGGGCTGATCGTCACCGGCTTCAGGACGCCGTCGCCGAGCTCGAACAGCGCGTACAGCGCGGAAAGGTTCGAAAGGAGCGCGAGGTCGCGTTCGCTCAGCGGGGCGGGCGTGGTGAAGGTGAGGTAGCCGACGCCGCCGAGTTCCGTCTCGCCGATCTCGGAGACCTCGGTCTCCAATGCGGACAGACCGAACACCGCCAGCTCCGCGCGCAGCAGGGCCGGGGTGGAGTCGGTGTAGACCCGGTTGGCGGACGGGTAGACCAGGATCGCGTACTCGGACATCCGGTAGAGCGTAGCTTGACTGCTTGTGACAGCGACTCCAGTGCCGAACCTGAAGGAAGCCGCCGCCCTGCTGGCGCGCGCGAACGACGTGACCCTGCTCGGCCACGTCCGCCCGGACGCCGACGCGCTCGGCAGCGCGCTGGCGCTGGGCCGGGCCCTCCAGCTGCGCGGCGGGGTCAAGGTCCGCGTCTCGGTCGGCGAGCCCGAGGAGATGCCCGAAACCCTGCGGAGCCTGGACGTCGGCGGGCTCTACGTCCCGGCGAGCGAGCTGCCGGAGAGTGAACAGCTACTGGTCGCGCTCGACACGCCCACTCCGGGCAGGCTCGGGAAACTCGCGCCGCGGGTGGACGCCGTCCGCGCGGCGGGAGGCGATGTCCTGGTGATCGACCACCACGCGTCCAACGTCTTCTACGGCACACACCACGTCGTCGACGACACCGCCGAAGCCACCGCCGTCCTCGTTTTCGCGTTGCTGGCCGAGCTCGGCACCGAGATCGACGAGCCGATCGCGCGCTGCCTGTACGCGGGCCTCGTCACCGACACGAGCGGGTTCCGCCGGGCCCGGCCGTCCACCCATCTCATGGCCGCGAAGCTGCTCGAAGCCGGCGTCGACCCGGACAAGGTGGTCCGCGAGATCGTCGACGATCACCCGTTCGCGTGGTTGCCGATGCTTTCGGACGTCCTCGCGGGAGCCCGGCTCGAACCGGACGAGGCGCGCGGCTTCGGCCTCGCGCACGCGGTCGTGACACTCGACGCCGCGCGATCCGTGCGTGCCGAGGAGGTCGAAGCGGTCATCGACGTCGTCCGGTCCACTCGCGAGGCCGGGGTCGCCGTGGTGCTCAAGGAAGCCGAACCGACCGGGCCGCGGCAGCGGTGGACGGTCTCGCTCCGCTCGGCGCGCGGCGTCGACGTCTCGGCCGCGGCGGGGGAATTGGGCGGCGGCGGGCATCGCCAGGCGGCCGGGTGCACCGCGGAAGGCACAGCGGACGAGGTGCTCGGCAAGCTGAGGGAAGCACTGTCGAGGGCGCCCCTGCTGTGACCCGGGCGGGCGGCGGGGCTCGTGAGTGGTGAGGACGGTTCTGGCGGACCGGTATTTGGCTACTCACTGAACTTGGGCTGACCTGGGTGTCCTCGGGTTGGTTGAAGGGTGTGCGACGGGGGAGGATTCCGGACGTTGAACGTCCGGATTCTTCCCCGCTTGGCCGGTGGGGTGGTCTTGATCAAGTTCGAGAGTGGATCGTCGTGCGTTGATGAAGGAATCGGGACGCTCAACGTCCCCATTCCTTCATCAACGGCGCCCGAACCGCCGCCCCTGAGGTGGTCAGGCGCAGGCAGGTAAATACCGGTCCGTTCTAACCGCCCTCACCACTCACGAGGCTCGCCACCAGGACACGCCACGTTTGTCTCGGCACAGGGATCGCCCAGCCGGCCGTAGTTCGGGATACACGTCTTAGGCTGCATCGGTGCCTGAAGCTTCCGAACTCGACGAGCGCGTCCCGCCGAAACGCGTGCTCGGCCTCGCCGTGCCCGCGCTCGGCGTCCTCGCCGCCGAACCGCTGTATGTCCTGGTGGACACGGCCGTCGTCGGGCATCTCGGCGCGTTGCCGCTGGCCGGGCTCGCGGTCGGCGGTGTCGTGCTGTCGCAGGTTTCGAGTCAGCTGACGTTCCTGTCGTACGGCACCACGTCGCGGACGGCGCGGCTGCACGGCGCCGGCCGTCGTGGTGACGCAGTCAGTGAAGGTGTCCAGGCGACCTGGCTGGCGGTGATCGTCGGGCTGGTCGTGATCGTCGCCGGGCAGCTGCTGGCCGCGCCCATCGCCCGGGTCCTCTCCGGGGACGCCGCGATCACCGACGCCGCCGTCTCCTGGCTGCGGATCGCGCTGTTCGGGACGCCGTTCATCCTGATCACGATGGCGGGCAACGGCTGGATGCGCGGCGTCCAGGACTCCGCGAAGCCGTTGCGCTATGTCCTGGCGGGCAACGGGATCTCGGCCGTGCTGTGCCCGGTGCTGGTGTACGGCGCGGACTGGGGACTGGAAGGTTCGGCGATCGCGAACGTCGTCGCGCAGGTGATCTCGGCGTCGCTGTTCATCGCGGCCTTGGTGCGGGAACGGGTCCCGCTGCGCCCGGAACCGAAGGTGATGCGTGCCCAGCTCGGCCTCGGCCGGGACCTGGTGTTGCGCAGCCTCGCCTTCCAGGCGTGCTTCGTCTCCGCCGCCGCGGTCGCCGCGCGGACGTCCACCGAAGCCGTCGGCGCGCACCAGGTCGTGCTGCAGCTGTGGACCTTCCTCGCGCTCGTGCTGGACTCCCTCGCGATCGCCGCGCAGTCGCTCGTGGGCGCCGCCCTCGGCGCCGGTTCGAGCAAACGGGCGCGCGGGGTGTCGAGTCAGATCACCGGCTACGGACTGGTGTTCGGCTGCTTCCTCGGCGTCGTGTTCGCGTCGGTGGCCGGGGTGCTGCCACAGGTGTTCACTTCGGACGCGGCCGTGCTCGGCCAGATCCCGCACGCGTGGTGGTTCTTCGTCGCGTTGCAGCCGATCGCCGGGGTGGTGTTCGCGCTGGACGGCGTCCTGCTCGGCGCGGGCGACGCCGCCTTCCTGCGCAACGCGACACTGCTGAGCGCGGCGCTGGGGTTCCTGCCGCTGATCTGGCTGTCGCTCGCGTTCGGCTGGGGGCTGGCCGGGATCTGGACCGGGCTCTCGCTGTTCATGCTGCTGCGGCTGGCGACCTTGCTGGTGCGGTGGCGCTCGGGGCGGTGGGCCGTGGAAGGCGCCGTCCGCACCGCCTGAACCATCGCAAGTAGGTGACTGATCGCGGTGGTAGAGGGCGGCGTAGTGGCGAAAACCACCCGGATAACGGGTATGTTTCGCCGTTGCTTAGGCGCTACAACTATATGAGGCGGCAGTGCGGGCGTCTCCTGTGCCCGAAACCGTTCTCGAGGAGGAAACACTGTGACAGGCCGAGCCACCCGCCGGTCCTGGTTCATCTGGTTCGCCGCCGTCACCGTCTACCTTCTCGCCGTCTTCCACCGCACCTCGTTCGGCGTCGCCGGGCTCCAGGCCGCCGACCGCTTCGGCGTCGGCGCGGCCGCGCTCGGCACGTTCACCGTCCTGCAGGTCGGCGTCTACGCCGCGATGCAGATCCCCACCGGCGTCCTCGTCGACCGCTACGGCCCGCGCCGGGTGCTCACCGGCGCCGTGTTCTTCCTCGGGCTCGGCCAGATCCTGCTCGCGGTCGCCGGCTCCTACCCGCTCGGCCTGCTCGCCCGCGCCGTCGTCGGCTTCGGTGACGCGCTGACCTTCGTGAGCATCCTGCGGCTGATCGCCGCACACTTCCCCGGCCGCCAGTACGCCCTGCTCGCCGCGCTGACCGGGGCCATCGGTTACGTCGGCAACCTCGCCGCGACCCTTCCGCTCGGCCTGCTGCTCGACGGTCCGGGCTGGACGTCGACGTTCCTCGCCGTCGGCCTGGTGACGGCGTTGTACACCGCCGTCGTCGCCTTCCGCGTCGAAGACACCCCTCGCGGCATGCCGAAGCCCGTGCGCGAAAAGGTCCATCCGAAGGTGCTGGGCCGCCAGGTCGCCGAAGCGTGGCGCACCCCGGGGACCCGGCTGGGGTTCTGGGTCCACTTCAGCACGATGTTCGCGCCCAACGTGCTGACCATGCTCTGGGGTGTCCCGTTCCTGGTGCAGGGGCAGGGATATCCGAAGGCCACCGCGAGTTCGCTGCTGATCGTGTTCGTGTTCGGCTCGATGATCGGCGGACCGGTGATCGGCGGGCTGATCGGACGGCGCCCGTCGCTGCGGATGCCGCTCGTCGGCTGGTACATCGGCGGCGCCGCGGTGATGTGGGCGGTCCTGCTCGGCTGGAGCGGGACGACCCCGGTCGCGGTCCTGGTTCCCGCGTTCGCGTTCCTTTCCCTCGGCGGCCCCGCGTCGATGATCGGTTTCGCGCTGGCGCGGGACTACAACCCGCTCGCGCGCGTCGGCACCGCGACCGGCGTCGTGAACGTCGGCGGGTTCGTGGCCACGACGATCTCGGCGCTCGCGGTCGGCGTGCTGCTGGAGTGGACGGGTGGCACGTTCCGCTTGGCGCTGCTGTCCGTCATCGCGGTGCTCGCGTTCGGCACGTTCCGGATGCTCGTGTGGTGGCGGCGTACCCGCGCCGTGCTGTTCGAGGCCGAGGCTCGCGGCGAGGCGATCCCGGTGCAGATCCGGCGCCGCCGCTGGGACGCCGAGGCACCGCTGCCCGTCTCGTCCTAGGCGAAGGCCCGAAAGATAGGGTTCGGCCCGTGTCGCGCCCCAATCAGGCTCATGCCAAGAAACGTCCCGCCCCGCCGCCCGGTCTCGTCATCGTCGACAAGCCGTCCGGGATGACCTCCCACGACGTCGTCGCCAGGGCGCGGCGCTTCATGGGCACCCGCAAGGTCGGGCACGCCGGCACCCTCGACCCGATGGCCACCGGTGTCCTGGTGCTCGGCATCGAACGCGCGACGAAACTCCTCGGCCACTTGGCGCTGGACCGCAAGACCTATCTCGCGACCCTCTCCTTGGGACTGTCCACCACGACCGACGACGCCGAGGGCGAGCCGATCGCCGAAGCCGCCCCGGACGCCGTAGAGAAGATCACCGACGAAGCGATCGCAGCCGGGATCGCCGCGCTGACCGGCGACATCCAGCAGGTGCCGAGCGCGGTCAGCGCGGTCAAGATCGACGGCAAGCGCGCGTACGCCCGGGTCCGCGCCGGCGAAGAGGTCGTGATCCCGCCGCGTCCGGTCACCGTGCACCGCTTCGATCTGCTCGCCACCCGCCGCGAGGCGGGCCGGATCGAACTCGACGCCGTCGTCGAGTGCTCGTCGGGGACCTACGTCCGGGCGCTGGCCCGCGACCTCGGTGCCGGGCTCGGCGTCGGCGGGCATCTGCTCGCGTTGCGGCGCACCACGGTCGGGCCGTTCACGCTCGCCAAGGCCCGCACCCTCGACCAGCTCGAAGACAAGCCGGAGCTGTCCCTGGACCTCGACGCCGCCGTCGCCGCCGCGTTCCCGCGCCGCGATCTGGACACCCGCACGGCACAGGCGGTCCGATATGGACAGAGGGTGCCCGCGGCCGGGATCGAAGGCACGTACGGGATGTTCGGACCGGACGGCCGGGTGCTCGCACTCGCCGCGGACGAAGGCGAACTGGCCCGCTCGGTGGTCGTGTTGCTGCCCGCCTAGGGTGGTGCACGGAGCAGGCCTGGAGGAGACGGGGCACAAGTGCAGCGTTGGCGTGGTTTGGGTGACCTTCCCGGGAGCTGGGGACGGTGCGTGGTGACGATCGGCGTCTTCGACGGCGTGCACCGCGGTCATCAGGAGCTGATCTCGAGGACGGTCCGCGCCGCCGCCGAACGCGGCGTGCCGAGTGTGGTGCTGACCTTCGACCCGCATCCGTCGGAGGTGATCCGGCCGGGCAGCCATCCCGCGCAGCTGACCACGTTGCGCCGCAAGGCGGAACTGGTCGAGGGCCTGGGCGTGGACGTCTTCTGCGTGCTGCCGTTCACGCTGGAACTGTCGCGGCTGACGGCGCACGAGTTCGTGCACGAGGTCCTGGTGGACAAACTGCACGCGGCCGCGGTGATCGTGGGGGAGAACTTCACCTTCGGTGCCAAGGCGGCCGGTGACGTCGACCTCCTCCGTACGCTGGGGAAGCGGTTCGGTTTCGTGGCGCACGGCGCGGAACTGCAGGGGCTGCTCGCACAGGAGCAGGCGGACAACGAGATCACGTTCTCCTCGACCTACGTCCGCTCGTGCATCGACGCCGGAGACGTCGTCGCGGCGTCCGAGGCGCTCGGCAGGCCGCACCGGCTGGAGGGCATCGTCGTCCGGGGCGACCGCCGGGGGCACGACCTCGGCTACCCGACGGCGAACCTGTCCACGCCGCGGTTCGCCGCCGTGCCCGCCGACGGTGTCTACAGCGCCTGGTTCACCCGTTCGTCGGATCCTGGCCGACGGCTTCGCGCCGCTGTCTCGGTCGGGACGAACCCGACGTTCTCGGGCCGGGAACGCACCGTCGAGGCCTTCGTCCTCGACATCGACGAGGATTTCTACGGGCAGCACGTCGCGCTCGATTTCGTCGCCAAGCTGCGGGATCAGGTCCGTTTCCCGACGTCGGAAGGTCTGGTGAAGCAGATCGACGAGGACGTCGCGCGGACCAGGGAAATGCTGGGCGAGCAGAACTGACCGGCCCTGGACGGAGCCGGACGAGAATCTACAAACACACCCGTCACGGTGCGTTCCGGTGGCAAGATGTCACGGACCACGCATGGCGTTCGATGGGGTTAAGGGGAGCGGACCAGGTGGAGGACCACAAGATCGTCCAGCGGAACATCGCGCTGCAGAAGGAGTGGTACGGGGAGCCGCTCGGCGATCGCGTGCGGAGACTGGTCGTCGCCTTCGACATCTCGCAGGCCTTCCTCGCCGAGGTTCTCGGCATCAGCGCGCCCATGCTCAGCCAGGTGATGAGCGGGCGCCGCGCGAAGATCGGGAACCCGGTCGTCCTCGCCAAGATGATCATGCTGGAGCGCAAGGTGCTGGTCCCGGCGGTCGCCGCGGGGGACCGCAAGGCCATGCAGGAGGCGCTCGAGGACGTCCGCGACTCGCGGCCCACGGTGGGCAGGGACAGCATCCCGGTCGGCGCCGTCGCCGACGACCAGGGTGTGCTCGTGGCGCTGCGGGACATCGGCGAGGACGAAGACCTCACCGAAGCCGCGAAGCTGCTCGACGACGATTTCCCGTCCCTGGCGGACCTGTTGCGCCGGGCGGCCAAGAACACCTGACGATGCCGCTCTTCAGCGCGTTGATCCCGCCGGACGCGGTCCTCGACGAGGTCGCCGCCGCGCTGGGCGCGCCCGAAGACGGCGATATCCGCTGGTCGGCGCGGGAAAACTGGCATATCACCCTCGGTTTCTACGGCGAGGACGATGCGGGCGAGCGAGACGACTGGCTCGCCGGACGGCTGGCCGGCGCGGGCGCGATCGATCTCCGGCTGGAAAAGGCCGCGACATTCCCCGGGGTGTTGTGGTTGAGTGTTCTCGGAACCGGGCTCCACGAGCTGGCCGTGAAGGCCGGCGCGGAGAGTGAGGGCAGGCCCTACGTGGCCCACCTGACACTGGCCCGCTTCCCCCGCGACCGGCCAGGGGCCGCGAGCGCGTGGGAGGAGCGGCTGGCCGGGTTCACCAGTGAGACTTGGACGGCGACCGAGGCCGTTCTGATGAGCAGTGACCGTGAACAGGGCGTGTCGCACTACCGGGTGGTCCGGTCGTACGCGTTGAACCGCGCCCGCGCCTGAAGCCGCTGATCACGAGGCTGGTAACCTCGATGATCGGGTCCGGCTGCAGTCCGTGGCGGCCGTGACCGTCTCACCCGGCGTGAAGACATCGTCCGGGCCGCACGGCACAGAATATCTAGGAGCATCACTGTGGCTTTGTCCACCGAAGAGAAGAAGTCGATCCTTGCCGAGTACGGCGTGCACGACTCGGACACCGGATCCCCGGAGGCCCAGGTCGCGCTGCTGACCAAGCGCATCGTCGGCCTCACCGAGCACCTCAAGGCTCACAAGCACGACCACCACTCCCGTCGCGGGCTTCTGCTGCTGGTCGGCCGCCGCCGCCGGCTGCTGAACTACGTGATGAAGGTGGACATCGAGCGTTACCGTGCGCTGATCCAGCGCCTCGGCCTGCGCCGATAGCTTGAACCCGAGGGGGAGTGACCGCATCGGTCGCTCCCCCTCGGTCCAAGTACAGATAGCTCTGTCTTTTCGAAGAGCGTGGCGCGAGCGCGCACGAGGAACCGTCCGCCGGTCCTCGGTAGTGGTTCCCGGGCAACGGCCCGGGGGCTTCGATCGAAGACCGGCCTCACTCCTCGAGCGTCCGCAGGCGAAACAGGTCCCAGGGTGGGAGACTCGCGCCGTTACAGAGGATCAAAAGAGGAGATACACCCTATGACCGACTCCACCGGAGTCACCGTGCACGAAACCGAAGCCGTCATCGACAACGGCCGTTTCGGCACCCGCACCGTTCGCTTCGAGACCGGCCGCCTGGCCCGTCAGGCCGCCGGCGCCGTCGTCGCGTACCTCGACGAAGAGACCATGCTGCTCTCGGCGACCACCGCGTCGAAGCACCCGAAGGACCACTTCGACTTCTTCCCGCTGACCGTGGACGTCGAAGAGCGGATGTACGCCGCCGGTCGCATCCCCGGCGCGTTCTTCCGTCGCGAGGGCCGCCCGTCGACCGACGCGATCCTGACCTGCCGCCTGATCGACCGGCCGCTGCGCCCGTCGTTCGCCGACGGTCTCCGCAACGAGATCCAGGTCGTCATCACCGTCCAGAGCCTCAACCCGGACGACCCGTACGACGTGCTCGCGATCAACGCGGCCTCGGCCTCGACCCAGATCGCCGGCCTGCCGTTCTCGGGCCCGGTCGGCGGCGTCCGCGTCGCGCTGATCGAGGACCAGTGGGTCGCGTTCCCGACCTGGAAGCAGCTGGAGCAGGCCACCTTCAACATGGTGGTCGCCGGCCGGATCGTCGGTGACGACGTCGCCATCATGATGGTCGAGGCCGAGGGCACCGAGCAGACCCTCGACCTGATCGCCGCCGGCGGCAAGGCGCCGGACGAGATCGCCGTCGCCGAGGGCCTCGAGGCCGCGAAGCCGTTCATCAAGGTGCTGTGCGAGGCCCAGCAGCAGCTGGCCGAGCTGGCCGCCAAGCCGACCGGTGAGTTCCCGGTCTTCCTGGCTTACGAGCAGGACGCGTACGACGCCGTCGCCGCCATCGCGACCGACGACCTCGCGAACGCCCTGACCATCGCGGGCAAGCAGGACCGCGACAACGCGACCGACCAGGTCAAGGCCGCGGTGCTGGAGAAGGTCGGCCTGGGCGAGGGTGAAGCCTTCCAGGGCCGTGAGAAGGAGATCGGCGCGGCGTTCAAGGCCCTGTCTAAGAAGATCATGCGCAAGCGCGTCCTCACGGACAAGATCCGCATGGACGGCCGCGGCCTGACCGACATCCGCTCGCTCGCCGCCGAGGTCGCCGTGATCCCGCGGGCGCACGGTTCCGCGCTGTTCGAGCGCGGTGAGACCCAGATCCTGGGCGTCACCACGCTGAACATGCTCCGCATGGAGCAGCAGATCGACTCGCTCTCCCCGGAGACCACGAAGCGGTACCTGCACCACTACAACTTCCCGCCGTTCTCCACCGGCGAGACCGGCCGCGTCGGTTCGCCGAAGCGGCGCGAGATCGGCCACGGCATGCTCGCCGAGCGCGCCCTGGTGCCGGTCCTGCCGAAGCGGGACGAGTTCCCGTACGCGATCCGCCAGGTCTCCGAGGCGCTGGGCTCCAACGGCTCCACCTCGATGGGCTCGGTCTGCGCCTCGACCATGGGCCTGCTGAACGCGGGTGTCCCGCTGAAGGCGCCGGTCGCCGGCATCGCCATGGGCCTCATCTCCGACGAGGTCGACGGCGAGACCCGCTACGTCGCGCTGACCGACATCCTCGGTGCCGAGGACGCCATGGGCGACATGGACTTCAAGGTCGCCGGCACCAAGGACATCATCACCGCGCTGCAGCTCGACACGAAGCTCGACGGCATCCCGTCGGAGGTCCTCGCGGCCGCGCTGAAGCAGGCGAAGGACGCTCGCCTCACGATCCTGGAGGTCATCGCCGAGGCGATCGACGGCCCGGACGAGATGAGCCCGTACGCCCCGCGTGTCACCAGCGTGAAGATCCCGGTGGACAAGATCGGCGAGGTCATCGGCCCGAAGGGCAAGATGATCAACTCGATCACCGAGGAGACCGGCGCCGACATCTCCATCGAGGACGACGGCACGATCTACGTGGGCGCGGCCGACGGCCCGTCGGCGGAGGCCGCGATCGACAAGATCAACGCCATCGCCAACCCGCAGCTGCCCAAGGTCGGCGAGCGCTTCCTCGGCACCGTGGTGAAGACGGCCGCGTTCGGCGCGTTCGTCTCGCTGCTGCCGGGCAAGGACGGCCTGGTGCACATCTCGAAGCTGGGCAACGGCAAGCGGATCGCCAAGGTCGAGGACGTGGTCAACGTGGGCGACAAGCTCCGCGTCGAGATCGCCGACATCGACAACCGCGGCAAGATCAGCCTGATCGTGGTCAAGGACGAGGACGCCGCCGAGAAGCCCGCCGAGGGCGACAAGGCCGAGGCCCCGAAGGCCGACGCACAGTAGTCCCGCTTCGCTCCACAGCACCAGTGATCCGTGAAGGCCACCTTGAGGGACTCTGCGTCCCTCAAGGTGGCCTTCACGGCACGTGAGGCAGAAGGATCCATGGCTCGTCAGATCTCCGGGCACGAACAGCCCGTCGGCAGCACCCGCACCCTCGAGTCCACTTCGGACGGTGCGGTGGTCAAGCGCAGCGTGCTGGCCGGTGGCCTCCGGGTCATCACCGAGCATGTTCCCGCTTCCCGTTCGGTGACGGTCGGGCTGTGGGTCGGTGTCGGATCGCGTGACGAGCCGTCGTCGGTCGAGGGCGCGGCGCACTACCTCGAACACCTGCTGTTCAAGGGCACCACGAACCGTGACGCCACCCAGATCGCCGAGGAGATCGACGCGGTCGGCGGGGAGTTCAACGCGTTCACCGCGAAGGAACACACGTGCTACTACGCGCAGGTGCTCGACGAGGATCTGCCGCTCGCGATGGACCTCGTCACCGACGTCGTGTTCGAGGCGCTGTGCACGGACAAGGACGTCGAGACCGAGCGCAGTGTCGTGCTCGAAGAGATCTCGATGCGCGACGACGACCCGGAAGACCTGCTGCACGAGACGTTCGTCGGCGCGATCCTGGGCAATCACGCGCTGGGCCGTCCGGTGCTCGGCAGTGAGAAGTCCATCGTCGAGATGTCCGCGTCGGCGCTGCGCGGGTTCTACCGGCGCCGCTACACGCTGCCGCGGATGGTGCTCGCCGTCGCCGGGAACATCGAGCACGGCCAGGTGCTTCGCTTGGTACGCAAGGCTTTGCGGAACCGGCTGACCGGGACGGCGACGCCCGTGGCGCCGCGTGGCGGCCGCGCGCGGATCGCGATGGCGCCGAAACTCGCGCTGCACACCGACGACACCGAGCAGGCGCACGTGATGCTCGGCCTGCGTTCGCTGTCGCGGCACGACGACCGCCGGTTCGCGCAGTCGGTGCTCAACGCCGCGCTCGGCGGCGGGATGAGTTCGCGCCTGTTCCAGGAGGTCCGCGAGAAGCGCGGGCTGGCGTACCAGGTGTACTCGTCCGTCGCGAGCTACGCCGACGCCGGGCACATGGCCGTGTACGCGGGCTGCCAGCCGGAGAAGCTCGGCGAGGTCGCCGGGGTGATCCGGGAGGTGCTCGAACTCGTCGGCAAGGACGGGCTGAGCGAAGCCGAGGTCGCGCGGGCGAAGGGGCAGTTGCGGGGCGGGCTCGTGCTCGGCCTCGAGGACACCTCCTCGCGGATGTCGCGTATCGGCAAGAACGAACTGAACTACGGCCGCTATCTCGGCGTGGACGACACGGTGGCGCGGATCGACGCCGTCACCACCGAAGAGGTCTGTGCGCTCGCTCGCACTCTGCTGCACCGCCCTGGTGGCGTGTCGGCGGCGGCGGTGGTCGGGCCGTACGCTCACGCCGACGACCTTCCGGACGATCTGCACGAGGTGATCGCATCATGACCGCTGGAATTCGCGTCGGCGTGCTGGGCGCACGCGGCCGGATGGGCCAGGAAGTGGTCAACGCCGTCAACGGCGCCGACGACATGGAGCTCGTCGCCGCGCTCGATGCCGGTGACGACTTCTCGGCGCTCAAGCAGGCGCAGGTCGTCGTCGACTTCACCCATCCCGACGCGGTGATGGACAACCTGGAGTTCCTGACCGGCAACGGGATCCACGCGGTGGTCGGCACCACCGGGTTCAGCGAGGAGCGGCTGGAGAAGCTGCGTTCGTGGCTCGCCGCCGACCCGTCGCTCGGCGTGCTGATCGCGCCGAACTTCGCCCTCGGCGCGGTGCTGGCGATGCGGTTCGCCCAGCAGGCGGCGCGGTTCTACAACTCGGCAGAGGTCATCGAACTGCACCACAACCGCAAGGCCGACGCCCCCTCCGGTACCGCAGCGCACACCGCGCGGCTGATCGGCGAGGCCCGCGCGGAAGCCGGCCTCACTCCCGGCGAAGACGCGACGACGTCCGAAGTGGACGGTGCCCGCGGCGCGCTCGTCGACGACGTCCGCGTGCACTCCGTCCGGCTGCCCGGGCTGGTGGCGCACGAGGAGATCCTGTTCGGCGGCGAGGGGGAGACCCTGACCATCCGGCACGATTCGCTGCACCGCACGTCGTTCATGCCGGGCGTGCTGCTCGGCGTGCGCTCGGTGCTCACGCGACCCGGCCTCACGGTCGGTCTCGAGAACATTCTCGACCTGTGAGGGCCCGCAACTTCGCGCTGGTGATGACGGCGGCGCTCGCCGTCTACGTCGTCCTGCTGGCGGGCCGGGGCATCGCGTTGGTGCGCACCGGTGAGACAGTGCCGGTGATCTTCGGCGTCGGCGTGCTGCTGCTGCCGTTGCTCGGGATCTGGATCATCGTCACCACCTGGCGATCCGGCGTCCAGATTCAGCGGCTTTCGCGGCGGCTGGACGAGGAAGGCGGCCTGCCCGACGTCTCCGACCTGCCCCGGCGCCCTTCGGGCCGGGTGGATCGCGACGCGGCCGACGCCTGGTTCGACGAGCGCCGTGCCGAGGTCGAGGCGGATCAGGAGAACTGGCGCGTCTGGTACCGGCTGGCGTACGCGTACGAGATCGCCGGCGACCGGAAACGGGCCCGCGCGACGATGCGGCGCGCCGTCGAACTCGAAGCCGCCTCCCGCTGACCTCGCAATTAGTCACCTACTTGCGAGGTTGGTCAGTAGTGGAACCAGCCCGCGAACAGGGCGGGGGAGGCGGCCAGCAGGCTGAACCGCAGCCAGCGGCCCACGAAACCGGTGGCCAGGAAGGTCGCCAGCGGCATCCGCACCAGCCCCGCGAGCACACTCGTGGCCATGTACGGCGGCAGGCCGACGATCGAACTCACCCCGTACGTGCCCGCCATCCACTGCGGATGCCGATGGCACCGTTCGCGCAGGGCGTCGAGCCGGGCACGCATCTTCTTGGTGCGTGCCCGCCATCGTTCCCGGCGCGGGGTGGGCGGCCGCTCCCGGTGCAGGCGGTCGTGCAGCGGTTTCGGCAGTTTGATCGTGCCCTTGGCGGCAAGGTAGTAGAGCGTCTTCCCGCCGACCTGACCGGCCGCGACGATCGCGCCGAGCAGCAGCCACGGCATCGTCGGCTGGCTCGCGCACAGGCCGATGAGGAACATCTCGATGCTGACCACGGGCAGGATCGCCGAACCGAAGGCGACGGCGAACGACAGGAGCAACCAGCCCACCATCGTTGCCTCCCCGTTATCTTCGTTCTCTCCAAGTTAGCAGCTGAAAACCAGGACGCACTGGGGCCAGCCCCCGTTCCCGGCTTCCGGCCGCACCAGAAGATCACCTGTTCGTCGGCTCGCGGCCACCTGCCGCTGCCATGCTGGATCCGTGGCCGACGTGCACGACGCGGTCCGCGGCAAGGGTTTCGCGGATCGCTTCGCCGACTTCTGCGCGGCCGTGGTCCGGCGCCTCCCCTTCGGGCTTTCCCGGCTGGTGGCGCCGAGTTTCCTCGGTTTCGCGCTCATCAACGGGTTCACCTTCGGGGTCGACCTGATCCTGCTGACCCTGCTTCGCGGCCGGCTCGGCCTGCCGGTGTGGCTGGCGATCACGCTCGCGTACGCGACGGCGTTCGGGTTGAGCTTCGTGCTGAACCGCAGCATGAACTTCCGCTCGCACGCACCCGTCGGCAGGCAGGCGGTGCTGTACGTCATCGCGATCGTCATCAACTACGTGGCGTTCCTGCTCGGCGTCGGCGCGGGATTGGCCGCGCTGGGCGTCGACTACCGCCTCTCCCGGCTCATCGCCGGGGCGTGCGAAGGCGTCTTCATGTACGCGGTGATGCGCTGGGTCGTGTTCGCGAAGTCAGGGAGTGAGCTCGAGGTCGAGGCCGCCGGTGAGCCGGACTTCGCGCACGTTCGTGCTTCCGGTGTCGAGGATGCGGACGGTTCCGTCGGGCGACCAGCCCGCGCGGCGGAAGAAGCCCAGTGACGCGTGGTCGGTCTGGGCGACCCAGCTGATCCCGCGCGTGGCGCCGTCCGCGCGCAGCCAGGCGGACGCGTTCGCCAGCAGCCGTCCCGCGTGCCCGCGCCGTCCCCAGCGCGGCTCGACCAGCAGCGAGGCGATGAGCGCCGTCGTCGAAGCGTCATCGGGCAGCGAGCCGTCGGCGGTGGCCACCTCGCTCACCGGGGCGCGGCCCGCGACGCAGAAACCGACGGTGAACTCGCCTTCGGTGGCAAGGAAGACGCGCGTGCCCGGGTACTCGATCGTTTCGGTCCAGGTCTTTTCGAGTTCCTCGATGTCGAGTCCGGCGACGGCCGCTTCGCCGAGCAGCTCCGTGTAGGCACTTCGCCAGGTGTCGCGCTGGATACGGGCGATTTCGGGGGCGTCGGACACGACTGCTGGGCGGACTTCGGCGGCGGCCATACGGGAAACCTACAGCGGAGCGAAGCTCCATCCATTGAGGGTGGGGGTGGGGAGGAAGGCGGATGTAGCCGGACCGCCGGAAACTGTCGGTGGCGGATGGCACCATTCCGACGATGAGCACTACGACCATCAGCGGCCCGGTCGCGCGCCGGATCGCCCTGGCCGCACAGGGGTTCGCCGACGCGCGTCCGAGCGGAGCGGTGACGAGAAGGCATCTGCAGCGCGTGCTGTCGCGAATCCAGTTGCTGCAACTGGATTCGGTGAACGTCGCGGTCCGCGCGCACTACATGCCGCTGTTCTCCCGGCTCGGCTCGTACGAGCCCGCGCTGGTGGACGACGCGGCCTGGTCCCATTCCGCCCGCAAACCCCGGATGCTGGTCGAATCCTGGGCGCACGAGGCGAGTCTGCTGCCGGTGGCGGACTGGCCGCTCCTGCGGTCCGGGGCGAAGCGCATGGGCTGGTGGACGAACTACGCGCGGGTGCTGGAGCAGACGCCCCAGCTGGTGGACGACATCCTGACCGTGGTCAAGGAACAGGGGCCGATCGGCGCGGGTGGCATCGAGCGTGCGCTGGAGAGCGAATCGGGTCGTGGCAAGCCCGGCTCGTGGTGGGAGCGGTCGGAGGTCAAGAAGGCCTGCGAGTGGCTCTTCGGCATGGGTCAGCTGACCACCGGCACGCGCCGGTCGTTCGAGCGGTTGTACGACCTGACCGAACGGGTCGTGCCGCCGGAGATCCTTTCGCTGAACGTGAGCCCGGAGGAAGGCGCCCGCGAATTGATCAACCGCGCGGCCCTCGCGCTGGGCATCGGCACCGAACCGGACCTGCGGGACTACTACCGGCTCGGCCCGGACGTCAGCAAGCGGGCGGTGGCGGAACTCGTCGACGCGGGTGTGCTGGAACCGGTGATCGTGGACGGCTGGCCCGCCCCGGCGTACCGGCACGTCGCGGCGAAGGCGCCGAGGTCGGTCACCGGCCGGGCCCTGCTGTCGCCGTTCGACCCGCTGATCTGGGAACGCGCCCGCACCGAGCGCATCTTCGACTTCTTCTACCGCATCGAGATCTACGTGCCCGAGCCGAAGCGGATCTACGGGTACTACGTGTTCCCGTTCCTGCTCGACGGCGAACTCGTCGGCCGGGTCGACCTCAAGGCCGACCGCGCCGCCGGGGTGCTTCGCGTCCAGGGCGCCTTCGCCGAGCCTGGGGTGGACGTCGCGCGGGTCGCCAGTGAGCTGGCGGGCGAGCTGCGGCTGATGGCGGAATGGCAGGGGCTGGACGGGGTCGCGGTGGGGGAGCGGGGCGACCTCGCTCCCGTCCTTGCCCGCCTCGTGCGCTAGCGACCCCGCGCGGAATGCCCCGAGCGCCACGCCCGGGACGTTGAGTGTCTCAAGCGTGGCGCTCGGGGCAGCTCGCCCCGCGGTCAGCGGCCTCACCGGGCCGCGCTGGTCACCACCGCGTCGCCGGTGCCGGTGCGCGCCCGCACCTTCAGCGAGACCTCCGAGGGGGCGGTCTCCGCGACGTCCAGTTCGCTCGATACCGATCCGGTCGTCGACGAAAGGTCGATCTCCGCCTGAACGCCGCCGCGGATCCCGACCCGGACCTCACCCGATCCGGTGGTCAGCTCCAGCGTCCCGGAGGCGGCGTCCGCCACCGAGAGGGAGCCGCTGCCGGTGCGCGCCAGGACCTCGCCCGCGACCTCGCCGAGCCAGACGTCACCCGTTCCGGTCGCGACCGTGGCCGAACCGCTCACGGAGGACGCCTCCACGGACCCGCTGCCGGTGCGCAACTGGAGGCCGGACAGCGTCGGGCCGAGCTTGATGTCGCCGGTGCCGGTGCGGACGATCGCCGAACCGTCGGCCCGTTCGAGGCCGATCTTGCCCGCGCCGGTCAGGAGGTCGGCCCGCCCGGCGGAGCCGGTGACCGTGACGTCGGCCGCCCCGGCCCGCACCTCCAGATGTGAACCGGCGGGCGCCCGGACGCTCACGGCGAGCGGGACGTTCTTCAGCTGCCAGGCCTTCGGCGCCTGGACGACCAGCCGGTTGCCGACCTTCTCGATCCGCGTCTGCGCCACGGCGTCGCCCGCCGACGCAGCCGGCGAACCGCCGAGCTGGTCGCCGAAGCGTTCCCCGACCCAGCTGAGCAGGCTCGTCATCCCGTCCACCCACGGCTGCTGTTCGCCGCCGTCCCGGCGGACCTCGGCGTGGACCCCGCTCTCGCCGGTCAGTTCGATGGTCACCCGGCCGATGGCCACGCTCACGTCGATCTCGATCGGGCCTTCGGCCTCGAAGTCCTCGACGCGCACGGTCTCTTCACCGGCGGGAATGCTTTCCTCGGTCATTTCCGTCCCCTCAGCCCTGGACCCAGCCGTGCAGGTGCGAACCGGCACCGCCGCCCGGCTTCTGCTTGTAGTGCCAGTGCTCGCTCCCGCTCTTGCCCAGCGCCCCCTGGACGGCCTGCGAGACGAACGTGTTCAGCGAAACGCCCTGAGCGGCGGCGGCGGCTTCGGCCTGACCCTTGACCTGCTCGAACAGGCGCAGCGTGATGCGGGTGATGTCGCCCGTGTCCACCTTGGGCGGGCGGGGGGTCTCCCGCGGCGCCTCGTGGCGGGGCGCGGACTGCTCGGCGCCCTCGGCGGAGCCGGTGACGACAACGCGTACGTCGCGGCCGTCGAGCCGGACGTCGACGACGTGCCCCGGCAACGCGGAGGTCACTTCGGCCGCCAGGTCGGCGAGGGCGTTCATGATGGTCAGCCGGGCGGCCGGCTCCAGCGCCGACGACAGCAGCGCGGCAGCGCGCCGCGTCTGCTCGTCGCCGGCCGAAGCCGTGTTCGCGAGGTCCTCGCGAAGGCTTGTGATGTACGGCGTCAGATCCATGACACCACTATGGCGTCACATGTGATGTCAGTCAAGGAGCCGATGACGTCACCGTGATGTCGTCGGGGTGTCAGAGACGGCTGCGGTTACGCTGCCCGGAGTCGTGGAGCAGGGGTCGAAAAGGAGTGCGAACGTGGCCGAGACCGTGTCACCCAAGGTTCAACTGATCGCGAAGACGGAGTTCTTCCCGCCGTCGGACGTACCGTGGTCGACCGATGCCGACGGTGGTGAGGCGCTGGCCGAATTCGCGGGCCGGGCCTGCTACCAGTCCTGGAAGAAGCCGAACCCGAAGACGGCCACCAACGCCGGCTACCTCGAGCACATCATCGACGTCGGTCACCTGTCGGTGCTGGAGCACGGGTCCGTCAGCTTCTACATCACCGGGATCTCCCGGTCGCTGACGCACGAGCTGATCCGCCACCGGCACTTCTCCTACTCGCAGCTCTCGCAGCGCTACGTCCCGGAGCGCGACGCCGCGTTCGTCGAGCCCGACGTCATCGCACAGGACCCCGAACTGCACGCGAAGTTCCTCGCCGCCTCGCAGGCCGCCGTCGACGCCTACACCGAACTGCTCGCCGGGCTGGAGGAGAAGTTCGCCGACGTGCCGAGCGCGACCCTGCGCCGCAAGCAGGCCCGCCAGGCCGCCCGCGCCGTGCTGCCGAACGCGACCGAGACCCGCATCGTGGTCACCGGCAACTACCGCGCCTGGCGGCACTTCATCGCGATGCGCGCCACCGAGCACGCCGACGTCGAGATCCGCGCCCTGGCCATCGAGTGCCTGCGCGAGCTGCAGAAGGCCTCGAGCAATGTGTTCGCGGACTTCACCATCTCCGCGCTGCCCGACGGCACCGAGGTCGCTTCCAGCCCGAAGGTTCTCGAGGGCTGATGCGACGCCTCGCGATCGACGTCCGGCCCGGCGAGTACGCGGTCGCCCGCCTCGCCCCGGACGCGCCGGTACCGGCGAACCTGCTCGACCCCGGCGAGCCAGTGCTGATCTCCCTCACACGGACGCCGGAGGAGTTGTCGGTGATCTGCCCGGCCGGTCTCGCGCCGGCCGGGGCCACCGTCGAGGACGGCTGGCGGCTGCTGTCGGTCCGCGGGCCGCTGGCCTTCACGCTGACCGGCATCATCGCGGCGCTGTCGAGCGAACTGGCCGCCGCCGGGGTGGCGCTGTTCTCGATGTCCACCTTCGACACCGACCACGTGCTGGTCCGGGCTTCGGAGCTGGAGCGCGCGGTGAAGGCGCTCCGGGAAGCCGGGCACGAGGTCACGGTCTGATTCACCAGCCGGGCGAAGGAACCTTTCGGGACGCGAACGGGTCCGAGTCAGCATCCTGCGCGAACCGAAGGAGCACCGAACCTTGACCGACGAACACACCCGTCCGTACGGGCCGCCCCAGCAGACGCATCAGGCCGCCGGCGCGCGGATCATCGCCGGTCGATACGCCCTGCTGGGCGAGCTCGGCCGCGGCGGGATGGGCATCGTCTGGCGCGCGCAGGATCAGGTGATCGGCCGTCAGGTGGCGATCAAGGAGCTGAAGTTCCCGAACGCTCCCGAGGACGCCTCGGTGCTGACGGAGCGGATGCTGCGCGAGGTCCGCTCCGCCGGGCGCCTCAACGATCCGGCCGTCGTCACCGTGTACGACGTCGTCACCGAAAACGGCGCCACCTACATCGTGATGGAACTGGTCGAGGCGCCGACGCTGGCCGACCTGGTGCGCGACCGCGGCCCTATGCCCGCCCAGCAGATCGCGCTGGTGGGGGAGCGGGTGCTGTCCGCGCTGCGGGCCGCGCACGCCGCCGGGATCGTGCACCGCGACGTGAAACCGGCGAACATCATGGTCGCGCCGGACGGCCGGGTGAAGCTCACCGACTTCGGCATCGCGCACGCCGCCGACGACCCGCGCCTGACCACCAGTGGCATGATCGTCGGCTCGCCCGCGTTCATGGCGCCGGAGCGGGTCGAAGGCCGCGACGCGATGCCCGAATCCGACCTCTGGTCGCTGGGTACGACGCTGTTCTTCGCCGCGGAGGGCATCGTCGCGTTCGAACGGTCGACCACCGCCGCGACACTGCACGCCATCATGACCGAGGCCCCGTACCTGACCCGGGTCCAGGGCCCGCTGGCCGCCGCGATCCTCGGCCTGCTGGTCACCAAACCCGAGGCACGCATGTCCTACGACCAGGTGCGCAGCCTGCTCGCGGCCGCGCAGGGCGTGCAGTCCCAGCCGACGCCGCCCTCGGGTGGCACCGCGATGCTGCAGCCCGGCCAGCCGATGACCCGGCTCGCCCCGGCCCCGGCGAAGCGCAACCTGCGTCCGCTGTGGCTGAGCCTGGCCGCGGTCGCCGTGATCGGCGCCCTGGTCGGCGGGATCTTCCTCGGCCGCTGGATGGCCGCGCCGAAGGGGACTTCGCAGGCGCAGGCGACACTGACCTACGGCATCAACGGCCAGGTCAAGCTCGGCTCGTCCGGGGACTGCTACAACGTGCCGCTCAAAGAGGGCATCAACCTGAACGACAACGTCAGCTGCGACAAGGACCACCTGCTGGAGGTCTTCTCCAAAGGGAGCCTGCTCGACGTCCAGTCCTATTCGGACGACGACGCCCAGGTCGCGGTGTATCCCGGTGCGGACGCGGTCAACCGGATCGCCGAGTCGCTGTGTTCGGCGACCTTCAACTCGAACGTCGTCCCGCCGCAGCAGCGGACGTCCCTCATCTGGCGTCCGGTCGTCCCGACCGAAGCCGAATGGAACCGGCCGCCCAACGAGGAAGACCATAACTATTCGCGCGGCTTCCTCTGCCTGCTCGCCAAGGCCGACGGGAGTCAGATCCCCTCGCAGATCACGACCAAGGTCAAATAGCTCACAGAGAGTTTGCGCCGAGTTCGCCTTCGGCACGGAAGATCTCTCGCATTCTCGGGGAATGGCCACGTCGGCAAGGGGTTCGACGCGCACAGGAGGTACCTTCACAGCATGTCCACTCCACCTACCGCAGCGCCGGGAAGACCGTTCGGGCGCGTGCTCACCGCGATGGCCACCCCCTTCGACGCCGACGGCGCGCTGGACCTGAAGCGGGCGCAGGAGCTGGCCGAACACCTCGTGGATCTGGGCAACGACGGTCTCGTCGTGAACGGCACGACCGGGGAGAGCCCCACCACGACCGACGCGGAGAAGACCGAACTGGTCCGTGCCGTCGTCGAAGCCGTCGGTGACCGCGCGACGATCGTCGCCGGGGCGGGCACGAACAACACCGCGCACAGCATCGAGCAGGCGAAGCAGGCCGAAGCGGCGGGCGCCCACGGCATCCTCGTCGTCACGCCGTACTACTCGCGGCCCAGCCAGGCCGGGCTCTACGCGCACTTCACCACGGTCGCCGACGCCACCGGCCTGCCGGTGATGCTCTACGACATCCCGCCGCGTTCGATCGTGCCCATCGAGGTCGACACGCTGCTGCGGCTCGCCGAGCATCCGCGCATCCTCGCGGTCAAGGACGCCAAGGGCGACCTGATCGCCGGTTCCGAGGTCATCGCGAACTCGCAGCTCGCCTACTACTCCGGCGACGACGGCCTCAACCTGCCGTGGATCTCGGTCGGCGGCGCGGGCGTGGTCAGCGTGATCGGGCACGTCGTGGCGGGCCGCATCCGCGGCATGATGGACGCCTACGAGTCCGGCGACACCTCCACCGCGCGCACCAACCACCGCGGCATGCTGCCGGTCCTGCGGGCGATGTCCCGCGTCGGCGGTGTCGCGTTCTCGAAGGCGGCCCTGAAGCTGCGCGGATTCGACATCGGTGACCCGCGGCTGCCCATCGTGGCCGCGACCGACGAACAGCTCCAGGTGATTTCCGCCGATCTCGCCCAGGGGGGCGTGCCGCTCGGTGAAAGCGCCGCCAGTGACTGGCATGGTGCACGAGTGGCACAAGCAGATTCAGCGGCGGCCTACACGGCGCCGACCTCACACACCAGCGTAGGGACCATGCCTCGGTGAGTTCATTGTCAACCGGACCCGGACCGACCACCCCGCCGCCGGCGCTGCCCGAAGGCGCCTTGCGCGTGGTCGCGCTCGGCGGGATCGGCGAAGTCGGCCGCAACATGACCGTCTTCGAGTTCGCCGGTCGTCTGCTGATCGTCGACTGCGGAGTCCTCTTCCCCGAAGACGACCAGCCCGGCGTCGACCTGATCCTGCCCGACTTCCGTGCGATCGAAGACCGCCTCGAAGACATCGACGGCCTCGTCCTCACCCACGGGCACGAGGACCACATCGGCGCCGTCCCGTTCCTGCTGCGGCTCGTGCCGGACCTGAAGATCTACGGCTCCCGCTTCACGAACGCGCTGCTCGCGGCCAAGGCCAAGGAGCATCGCCAGCGGCCGAACCTGATCGAGGTCCGCGAGGGCGAGCGACGCAAGGTCGGCGAGTTCGACCTCGAGTTCTTCGCGGTCAACCACTCCATCCCGGACGCGCTCGCGGTGGCCATCCGCACGCCGGCGGGGGTCGTGCTGCACACCGGTGACATCAAGCTCGACCAGCTCCCGCTCGACGGCAGGCTGACCGACCTCGCCGGGTTCTCCCGGCTCGGCGACGAGGGCGTGGACCTGTTCTGCGTCGACTCGACCAACGCCGAGGTGCCCGGGTTCGTCATGCCGGAACGCGACATCGGCCCGGTGCTCGACGACGTCGTCCGCAAGGTCGGCCAGCGCGTCATCGTGGCCTGTTTCGCGAGCCACGTGCACCGCGTCCAGCAGGTACTCGACGCCGCCGTGCGGCACGGGCGCCGGGTCGCGTTCGTCGGCCGGTCGATGGTCCGGAACATGGGCATCGCCGCCGACCTCGGCCTGCTGAACGTGCCCGACGGCCTGCTGGTCAACCTCGACCAGGCGGGCGACCTGCCCGAGGGCAAGGTGCTGTTCGTGTCGACCGGGTCGCAGGGCGAGCCGCTGTCGGCGCTGTCGCGGATGGCGCGCGGCGAGCACCGGCAGATCTCGATCCGCGCGGGCGACACCGTCGTGCTGGCCAGCTCGATGATCCCGGGCAACGAGACCGCGGTCTTCGGCGTCGTCAACGGTCTCACCCGGCTCGGTGCGAACGTCGTGCACCAGGGCAACGCCAAGGTGCACGTGTCCGGGCACGCGTCGGCGGGCGAGCTGCTGTACCTGTACAACGCGGTGCGTCCCAGCAACGTCATGCCGGTGCACGGCGAGTGGAAACACCTGCGTGCCAACGGAGAACTGGCCGTGCGCACCGGAGTCGCGCCGGAGAACGTGGTCATCGCCGAGGACGGCGTCGTGGTCGACCTCGTCGACGGCAAGGCCACGCGGACCGGCCGGGTCGAGGTCGGGCACGTGTACGTCGACGGCCTCTCGGTCGGCGACGTCGGCGAGTCGACCTTGTCCGACAGGCTCGTGCTGGGAGAAGGCGGCTTCATCGCGATCACGGTGGCGGTGGACTCCAACACCGGCCGCGCGGTGAGCAGCCCGACGGTGTCCGGCCGTGGCTTCTCCGACGACCCGAAGGCACTCGACGCCGTGGTCCCGCTGGTGGAGATGGAACTCGCCAGGACAGAGGGCGAGGGCATCACCGACACGCACCGCATCGCGCAGGCCGTGCGCCGCGTCGTCGGCCGCTGGGTCGCCGACACCTACCGGCGCCGTCCGATGATCGTGCCGACGGTCATCCCCGTCTAGCCAGGACTCGTGAGTGGTAAGGACGGTTCTAACCGTCCTTACCACTCACGAGCTGGTGGGCGGACAGCCTTCCCCTAAGGGGGCTGTCGGCGTACCCTCGGACGCTCCTCGAACCCCGATGCCGGGAGAGTCGATGGGACGCCACGCCACCGCCCGGACCCGAAGACGGATACTGCTACCGCTACTGGCGCTCGCGCTGGCGGCCGTGCTCGGCGCGGCCACCTGGGTGGCCGTGGTCATGGCGCGTTCCGAACCCGAGTGCGAGCCCGCGCGGGTGGTCGTCGCCGCGTCGCCCGACATCGCCCCCGCCGTCACCCAGGCCGCCCGCGACCTCGGCCTCGCGTGTGTCACATTCGACGTCCAGGCCAGGGAATCCTTCCAAATGGCGGAGGAGTTGTCCGGGACCGCGCCCAAGCCCCAAGTCTGGATCCCGTCCTCGACGCTGTTCCTGAGGCGGGCCGACGGTGTTCCGGTTTCCGGGCCGTCGATCGCCAGTTCGCCGGTGGTACTCGCGGTCGCGGAACCGGTCGCGCAAGGGCTCGGCTGGCCCCGCAAGCCGCTGACCTGGCCGGAAGTGCTCGGCGGCGCCGAGGTCGTCGCCGGAATGCCGGACCCGGTGCGCGACCCCGTCGGTGTTTCCGCGCTACTGGCGCTCCGCGATGTCGCGAAGGGTGCCTCGGATCCGGCAGCCGCGTACGTCGCCTTGCTCCGGAAGTTCTCCGCCGCCACTTCCGGCGCGACGGTGTTCCCCGCGTCGGAGAACGCCGTGCTGCGGCACAACTCCGAGCTTTCCGGCGACGAGACCGCGCTGGTGGCCGCGTACTCCCCCGCGGCCCCGGCGCTCGACTACCCGTTCGTCGAGATCGCGGGTGGGAATCAGCAGCAGGGCAAGGCCGTCGCGGAACTGAAACGCGCCCTGCTCCACGGCGCCGCGACCGGCACGCGGTCCGATCTGCGCGCCCCGGGCGGACAAGCGTTGCGGCTGACCGAAACCGATCAGCGCGTTTCGGCACAGGGGCAGCGCAGTGCCGAGATCCCGGACTCCGCCGAGGTCGACAAAACGCTCAGGCAATGGGCCGGAGTGAACATGAGCGCCCGGGTGCAGGTCCTCATCGACGTTTCCGGGTCGATGAGCGCCCCGGTGCCGGGAACCGGCAAATCCCGCCTCCGGATCACGCTGGAGGCGGCCGAGAACGCCCTGCACCTGTTCAAACCCACATCACAGATCCGTTTTCTGGCCTTCGCGACCAAAATGGACGGTGACCGTGACTACCGGGAGATCCTGCCGATGGCGCCGGTCGGGCAGCAGCTGGCCGCCGTCGACCGGTTGCGCGCCGTCCGCGCCGTGCCGGACGGGCAGACCGGTCTCTACGACAGCGTCCTCGACATCTATCGGCTGGCGTACAAGGAATGGGAGCCGGGGAAGCTGAACCTGGTCGTCGTGATGACCGACGGCCGCGACACCGATCCCCACGGCATCAGCCGTGAGAACCTGGTGGCCGAGCTGGGAAAGCTGCGCGAGAGGGACCGCCCGGTGCCGTTGGTCGCCATCGGGATCGGCCCGGAGGCCGACGAGACCGAACTCGGGCAGCTCGTCGCGCCCACCGGCGGTCAGGCCTTCCTCAGCCGTGACCCCGCGAAGATCAAAGAGGTGTTTTACGGTGCTCTCGGCCGGATCGCCGGCGCTGGATGAAGTAGACGGCGAGGATCACCGCCAGGCTGATCAGGCTCAGGTACAGCTGGGCCCGCGTGTCCGCGTCCACGAACAGCATCGACGCGACCACGGCCAGCGTCCAGGCGAGAGTGAGCCTGCTCAGCCACGGGTAGCCCCACATGCGCAGTTTCAGCCGTTCCGGCGCTTCGGCCTCCAGACGGCGCCGCATCCGCAGCTGCGAACCGGCGATGATCGCGTAGACGAACAACGCGACCGCCCCGGCGGAGTTGATGATGAAGTAGAAGATCTTGTCCGGGGAAACGAAGTTCATCACCACGGCCACGTAACCGACCGAAGTGGACACCAGGATCGCCTTCCACGGCACGCCGCGCCGGTTCGTGTCCGCGATCCATTTCGGCGCCCAGCCGTTGCCACGCAACGCGAACAACATGCGGGAAGCGGTGTACAGCCCCGAATTCAGCACCGACAGCACGGCCGTCAGCACCACCGCGCTGACCACGGTCTCGGCGGCGGGGATGCCGAACCGGCCGAACGCGGCGGCGAACGGGCTCGTCGTGGCCGGGATGTCACGCCAGCCGGTGATCATCACCAGCAGCGTCACGGAGCCGACGTAGAACACGATGACCCGCCAGACGATCGACGACGTCGCCTTGCGCACGGCCGTCTCGGGCTCACGCGATTCGGCGGCGGCGATGGTGACGATCTCCGCGCCGAAGTAGGAGAAGATCACGATCACCACGCCGTGCACCACCGAGAACGGGCCGTTGGCCAGGAAACCGTCCTGCGCGATGTTGCCGACCGAGAACGATCCGCCGGGCCAGGCCCCGAGCACGAACAGGGTGCCCACCACGAGGAACACCACGATCGTGGCGATCTTGACCGACGCGAGCCAGAACTCCGTCTCCCCGAACGAACGCGCCGAGGCGAGGTTGGCCGCGGTCAGCGACAACATCAGCACCAGTGAGAAGATCCATTGCGGGACAACGGGAATCCAGGTCTGGAGGATCTTCGCCCCGGCGACGGCCTCGAACGCGACCACACCGACCCAGAAGTACCAGTACAGCCAGCCGACGGTGAAGCCCGCCCAACCGCCGAGCGAGGTCCGCGCGTATTCCATGAAGGACCCCTGTGACGGCGAGGCCGTCGCCATCTCGCCGAGCATCCGCATCACCAGTACGACGATCAGGCCACCGATGGCGTAGGACAGAACGGCCGCCGGGCCGACGGTGTGGATGACCGCGCCGCTGCCGATGAACAGGCTCGCTCCGATGATCCCGCCCAGCGCGATCATCCGGACGTGGCGTTGCCGCAGGTCCGGGCGCAGGCCCGTCCGCTCGGTCGTGGTGTCCGGGGTGGTTTCCGCGCCCATTCGCTGTTTCCTCCTGCCGGAGTCGCGGTGGATCGCGGGATTGTCGCACCGCGAGGCCGGAAGGAAAAGTGTTTGCGCAACCCCCGGTGAACAGGCCGATGTGGACTCTGCCAACCTAGGCACCTCCACCGCGCGTTCCGAGGAGCTCTTCGATGCCGCACGCCGTCCTCCGGTTCCTGCCCGCCGTCGCCCTGGCCGCCGTCGTGCTCGCGGGCTGCTCGGACGAGGCGCCCCAGACGCAGACGGCGCCTCCCGGGTCGTCACCAGCGGCGCAGCAGGCCGCCGTTCCGTTCAACGACGCAGACCTGGCGTTCGCGCGGCAAGCCCTCGCACACCACCAGCAGGGCGTGGATCTGGCCTCCCTGGCGGAAACCCGCGCGGGGAACGAGCGGCTGAAGGCGCTCGCGAAGCGGGTCATCGACACGTATGAACCGGAGATCGCGCGGCTCTCCCGGCTCATCGAGTCGTGGGGGCAGCCCGCACCGGACGACCCGAACCTCGAACACGTCCAGCGCGACGGGTACATCGCCCCCGGCGACATGGCGGAACTGGCCGGACTGTCCGGAAAGGACTTCGACCGCCAGTTCGTCGCGCGGTTGCTGCGCCAGCGCGAGGCCGGTGTCCGTATCGCCGACGCCGAAACCCAGCACGGCCGCAACCCCGACGCCCGCGACCTCGCCGCGACGACTTCGCGTTCGCAGCAGCAGGAGATCAGCGACCTACGGGGCTTCCAGCAGGGTTGAGTCGGTCTGGACCACGTTCGAATTCAGCTGGACGATGTACGCGCCGGTCAGCAGCACCACCGCGCCGGCGGCTTGAACCCAGCTGAGCGCCTCACCCAGAAGCAGCCAGGCCGCGGCCGCGGCGATCAGCGGCTCCACCAGCCCCACGACGCTCGCCACCGACGCCGGGAGATGACGCAGCGCCGCCATGCCCGTCGCGTAGGCGAGGACGGTCGCGATCAGCACCAGGGTGACCAGCAACGACCACACCGGCGGCTCCCACGGCCCGAACGCCGCCGGGGCGTCGAGGACACCCCACGGGATCGTCCACGGCGGGGCGACCGCGCACACCAGGACCGCGCCGATCGTCATCCCCCAGGTGACCATGCCGAGCGGATCGCGGTCCGCGACGCCACGCTCCCCGAGCAGGAAATAGCCCGCCGAACAGACGGCCGCGCCCAGGCCGGCGAGCAACCCGAGGACGTCCAGGCCGAGCCCCTCCCAGACCTGCGCGACCAGCACGAGTCCCGTCATCGCCAGCGCGATCCCCGCCCACATCGCCCTCGGCAGCCGCACCCGGCGCACGAACCGCACCCACAGCGCGATCAGCACCGGTGAGGTGAACTCGAGCAGAATCGCGATCCCGACCGGGATCCGTCCGGCCGCGAGGAAGTACATGAGCTGGACGCCCGCGACGCCGAGCGAGCCGTACGCGAGGAGCAGTGGCCACTCGTTCTTCGTCACCTTGAGAAGTTCCGGCCGGAAGACGGCGACCAGCGCGAGCAGCACGATCGCCGACAGCCCGATGCGGATCGCCGCGACCTGCTCCGGGGACAACCCTGCCTGCATCGCCGGTTTGCCCAGCACGCCCGAGGTCCCGAAGAAGAGCGCGGCGAGCAGGATGAGCGTGATGCCCCGGCCGCGATGCGCGACGTGCCGGCTGACGGCGGGGGCGAGTTCGGCGGTCACGGCCGGAGGGTAGAGGCCAGGTGACGGCGGGGCGACCCGTTTTCTCAGCGGTTGGGCATGCGGGTCTCGTGAGTGGTGAGGACGGTTCTAACCGTCCTCACCACTCACGAGGGTCAGAAGGAGGTGCCGCCGTCGGTCCAGTCGGTGTGGGCGAAGTCTTCGTCGTCGACGGGAGCGCGACGCGGTTTGCGAACCGGCTCGGGTTCCGGCTCCGGGGGAGCGGCGACCGGCTGCTCGGGCTCGGTGGCTTCGAGGGCCTGCGGTTCGGGCGTGCCGTTCGGCCAGACGCAGGGTGAGGTCGCCCCGACGTAGAACTTGCCGAGGTCGTTCGCCTGCACGGTCATGTCGAAGGCGTCCGCGTTGTTCCTGACGAACACGTACTGATCCTTCGGCCGCGAATCCGTCAAGACCGTGAAGTCGTGAGCCGACCACCACTGGACGACGGCGTCGAAGTACTCGCCGAACCGTGCTGGTTCGAGACCTGTCACCTCATAGGTCGCGGAGATCTCGAAGCGGCCTTGGGGACCGTTGTCGGTGGGGTCGGTGCATTCAGACCTGTTCTGGGTGAACGGCTTTCGTTCCGCCGAGTCGGGCAGTGCGCCGAGCACGCCCTCGATGTACTGCTCGACCCTGTCTTTCGCCTCGTGTTCGGTGATGGTCGGTTTCATGGCGTCTTCATCTCCGGGGGAACAAGCGGACAAGAGCACGAGAAGGGCGGTCAGAAGCGGAAGTTTCACGCGGCGGGCTTCCCCGCGATGATCAGGCCGAGGTTCCGGAGCGAGGGGTTGTTGTCCTCCCAGTATTCGCTGTGTGCCTCCGTGCTGTACCCGCCCCATCCGTCCGTGCCCGGCGCGGAGGTGAACACCTGTCCGCCGAAGTCCGCGTCGGTCGGGTCCTGGCCGAGGATCGGGTCGTACCCGGCGATTTCGACGTTCGCCAGGTTGATCATGTCGTGTTCGGCCACCGTCGCGTGCACGTGCTTGCCGATCTCGTCCTGATTCACCCCGTCGAGGTGCAGTTCGCTCACGTCGTGCGCGCCGACGCCGGGGCTCGCCACGAAGACGAGTTCGTCCGCGGCGAGGCCGCCGTCACCGGCCGCGTGCCCGACTACGGTGGTGCCGTAGCTGTGTCCCATCACCGTGTTGTGCGAGGGCGGTCCTTGGTGCGTTTCCCTTAGCCCGTCTTGGAATTCCGCGAGTGCCGCCTTGCCGCCGTCGGCGTACTTGGCGCTCGCGGCGTCGGTGATCTCGTTCGGCGCGTCGTAACCGAGCCAGGTGATCACGGCCGTGGAGGGGGAGCCCGAGGTGGTCGCCGCGGCCCACATCTTGTCGGACCGGTTGAGATCGCCGCCGATCTTCGACAGCTCCGAACCGGTCCCCGGCACGTACGTCGCCACATTCACCGCGGTGTCGGGATTCCCCGCGGAAACGATCGCCTTCCCGTCGCCGCTGGTGTCCAGCCCGAGCAGGAACGCCTGTGGTTCCGACCGCGCCAGCCGCCGCTCGATGGCTTCCAGTCCCTTGAGTTTGGGATCGCCTTGGAGTCGTGCGATCTCGCGGGCGAGGACGGCGCGGTTGGCGGTGTCGCGGTCGGCGGCCGGGATACCGTCGAGATTTCCGATGAGACCCGGATTTCCTTGCAGCAGAGCGACTTTCGCCGTGTCCGACAGGCTCGCCCACCACGCCTTGTTGTCACCGGGGGCGCCGTTCTCAGGCGGGCCGATGATCGACAGGCCGCTTTGCGCGGCTCCGGCGTCCGCCGCTTGGGCGAGCGTGCTGCCACCTTGTTCGGTGATCTCGCCACGAAGAGCACGGCGCAGGATCTCGGCGAAATCGGCGTCGACGTCCGCCGCGCGGCGCAAGCCCTGCTCGACCCTGTCGGCCAGTTCCGCCATCACCCGGGGCTGGTCGGGCGACGGAGGGCCACCCGACGGGGCGATCTCGCCGCCGGGACCGATGGCCAGGCCGTTCCGTCGCGCCAGTTCGTCGGTCTCCCGCACGAACGCGACGATCCGGTCCAGCGCGATCTGCACCTCGTGAGCACCCCGCCGGACCGCGGACGCCTCGGCGACGAGCCGCTCCAGGGTGGAGGTCAGCGATTCGCCCCGCGTCGACGCGGCGGTGGCCGCATCGCCGGTCCATCCCGTGAAGCGCGCCATGGCTTCGACGTCGTCGTTCGCGGCGATGATCCGGGTGCAGCCGTCGTTCAGCGCGTCGGCGACCCGGCCGATCGCGGCCGGATCCCACCGGCGCACATCTCCCCAGGTGAGCATCAGACCGGCGTCCCGGCGGCGCGCAGATCACGCGACGCCTCCTGCTCGTTCGAGCGGTAGCGGACGGCCGCCTCGTCGAGTCGTTCGGCGTAGTCCGCGGTGTTCCCGGCCCAGCCCGGCACTGCGCGGCCCCAGGCATCCGCGAGCAGGCGGGCGGCTTCGCCGGAGACGCCACCCGGCAAACCATCCGCGACGTCGGCGAGCGTGGCCGCGAGGTCCACCTTCCCGACGTCGTCCGAAGCCCGTTTCGCCGCGCCTGACGCCGCGCCGATCGCCTCCAAGGCCACCTCGTACCCGCCGGCCATCCCGCTTCCTCCCCGTGGCGTGACGCTGTGTGACCACACTACGACGCGGGAGACGGGCGCGCGGTTCCCTTCACCTGTCCTTCGACCTGTCCCGGTATCCGGAACTCAGTGCCTTTTCCAGGGGCTGACGGTGTCGGTCGGCCTCGTCGGGTCGTGGAATCGCGGCTTGTCCAGTTCGTCGCGGCGCAGCGGCACCAGGCCATCGGTGATCGCCTGCATGATCTTGGCGTGCGCGCGGACCCCGGCGCCCGGCCGCTCCGGCTCGACCTCCGACAGGTCCACCGGATCGCCGAAATGCACCTTGAACCGCGGTCGGCGCATGGGCGCGCTCAGCCCGGACTTGGCGAGCGGCACCAGGTCGGCGGGGCCGTTGACGGTCTCTGTCCCCCAGTACACGGCTTCGTGCGCGCCCCACTGGCTGATCGGGATCACCGGCACCCCGGCGGCGAGCGCGAGCCGGGCCGCGCCGGTCTTGCCCCGCTCCGGCCACAGGCCGGGGTCGTGGCTGATCCGGCCCTCGGGATAGACGATCAGCGGGTCGCGGGTGGTCCGCAGCGCTTCGGTGGCTTCGGCGAACTGGCCGATGGCCGTCGATGCCTGTTGGCGGTCGACCCGCAGGTGACCGCTGACCCGTAGCGCGGGCCCGATGACCGGCGCGTCGAGGATGCCGCCCGCCAGCATGAACCGCGGGTTGATGCCGATCCGTTTGCAGGCCGCCATCAGCACGAACGCGTCGAAGACGCCGATGTGGTTGGCCGTCATGAGCAAGGGCTGCCGTCGCAGTTCCGCCGAAACACCGCCGGTCACGGTGAGTTTGCCGACGAAGTTGACCAGCCCCCGGTCGATGTTCAGCATCGTGCGCCAGATTGCCGGGGCGCGGCGAGCCGAATTCTCATCCTGATGCAGCGCGAACATGGGGCAGAGCATGTCATGAACAACTTTTCACCCGGATGGCCGCTCAAGCTGTGGCCTGAGACGAATGTTCTCCGATGTGCTCCGAGTGGCAGCCGGGGCTGGAGGGGCGAGGCGGCTACCGTGGAGACATGGCTAGCGGGTCGACGACCAGGAAACGGAGTACGGCGCGAAGCGGCGGCAGCAAGGGGCCGGCGCGAAAGCCGCGTACCCCGGCGAAGCCCAGGTCAACGGCTGCGAGGAAGCCCGCCCCACGGCGTCCGGCGCCTCGGAAGAAGTCCTCCGGCGCGTTCGCCAAGGGCGTGCGCGGCACCTGGAATCTGCTCGCGAAGGGCCTCGGCACCCTGGCGCGGACGGTCGGCCGCGGCCGCGAACTCGAACCCGAGCACCGCCGCGACGGTCTCGCCCTCGGTCTCATCGCGCTGGCGCTGGTGATCGCGTTCGGCGTCTGGTGGCGGGCCGCGGGGCCGATCGGCGGCTGGGTGGAGGTCGGCACCCGCTCGCTGCTGGGCGCCGGAGCGGTGACGCTCCCGCTGGTGCTCACCGTCGTGGCCGTCGCGCTGATGCGGTCGGAACCGATGCCGGAAGCCCGGCCGCGGATGGTCATCGGCACCCTGCTGGTCATCATGTCCGTGCTCGGCCTGCTGCACATCTTCACCGCGCTGCCCGAGACCAACGACGGCCGGATGTACGCCGGCGGGGTGATCGGCGCGTTCTCCGGCGGCCTGCTGACCATGGGCGTCACCACCTGGGTCGCCGTGCCGCTGCTGGTGCTCGCGCTGCTGTTCGGCACGCTCGTGTTCACCGGGACCCCGGTCCGGGAGATCCCGCACCGGCTGCGCAACTGGGGTCTCGACCCCGAAGAGATCGAAGAGGCCGAGGCCGAGCGCCAGGCCATCCACGAGGAACGCAACGCCGTCACCGAAGCCGACCCGAAGTCGGTCCGGCTGCGGAAACCGTCGCGGCGCCGTCAAGCCTCGGGCGACCACGACGGCGAGCAACTCGACATCGAAGCCGCGCTGGCCGAAGCGCCGACGCCGCTGCGCCCGCCGAAGGCCGCTCCCAAGCCCGTCGAGGTGCCGGAGAAGAAGCCGAAGAAGGCCGAGCAGCCGCTGGCGGTCACCAGGACCGTCGAGGGCGACTACAAGCTCCCGCCGCCGGACTTGCTGAAGCTCGGCGACGCGCCGAAGTCCCGCAGCAAGGCCAACGACGCCATGATCGAGGCGATCACCGGCGTGCTGGAGCAGTTCAACGTCGACGCGCAGGTCACCGGCTTCACGCGGGGGCCGACGGTCACCCGGTACGAGGTCGAACTCGGCCCCGGGGTGAAGGTCGAGAAGATCACCGCGCTGACCAAGAACATCGCCTACGCGGTGGCCACCGACAACGTCCGGCTGCTGGCGCCGATCCCCGGCAAATCCGCGGTCGGTATCGAGGTGCCGAACTCCGACCGCGAGATGGTGCGCCTCGGCGACGTGCTGCGCGCGCCGTCGACGGTCAAGGACAACCACCCGATGGTCATCGGGCTCGGCAAGGACATCGAAGGCCATTTCGTCACCGCGAACCTGACGAAGATGCCGCACCTGCTGGTGGCGGGGTCCACCGGTTCCGGTAAGTCGAGTTTCGTCAACTCGATGCTGGTGTCGCTGCTCGCGCGGGCGACGCCGGACGAGTGCCGGATGATCCTGATCGACCCGAAGATGGTCGAGCTGACCCCGTACGAAGGCATTCCGCACCTGATCACGCCCATCATCACCCAGCCGAAGAAGGCCGCCGCGGCGCTGGCCTGGCTGGTGGAGGAGATGGAGCAGCGGTATCAGGACATGCAGGTCAACAAGGTCCGGCACATCGACGACTACAACAAGAAGGTGCGCTCCGGCGAGATCACCGCGCCGCCGGGCAGCGAGCGCGTGTACGCGCCGTACCCGTACATCATGGCGATCGTCGACGAGCTCGCCGACCTGATGATGACCGCCCCGCGCGACGTCGAAGACGCGATCGTCCGGATCACCCAGAAGGCGCGTGCGGCCGGTATCCACCTGGTGCTGGCGACCCAGCGCCCCTCGGTCGACGTCGTGACCGGCCTGATCAAGACCAACGTGCCGTCGCGGCTGGCGTTCGCGACCTCCTCGCTCACCGACTCGCGGGTCATCCTCGACCAGCCGGGCGCGGAGAAGCTCATCGGTATGGGTGACGCGCTGTACCTGCCGATGGGTGCCGGGAAACCGGTCCGCATCCAGGGCGCCTTCGTCGGCGACGAAGAGATCGCCGCGGTGGTGAACTTCGCCAAGGAGCAGGCGCAGCCGGACTACACCGACGGCGTCACCGCGGCGAAGGCGGGCGAAAAGAAGGAAATCGACTCGGACATCGGCGACGACCTCGACGTGCTGTTGCAGGCCGCCGAGCTGATCGTCACCTCGCAGTTCGGCTCGACGTCGATGCTGCAGCGGAAGCTGCGGGTCGGCTTCGCCAAGGCCGGGCGGCTGATGGACCTCCTGGAAAGCCGTGGCGTCGTCGGTCCTTCGGAGGGCTCGAAGGCGCGGGACGTGCTGATCAAGCCGGAGGAGCTGGAGTCGGTGCTGTTCATGATCCGCGGTGGCGGGGACGCGAACGGCGGGGACGTCTCCGACGACTGACCGGAGTCCTTGAAGGCCTCGTGAGTGGTGAGGACGGTTCTAACCGTCCTTACCACTCACGAGGGCACCTGAAGAACCGATGCAACGGACCGGAGCCTCCGTTACGTCTCCAGCCCGTGGACCTCAAGAAGCTGCTCGTCGTCCTCTGTGCCCTGGTCGGCCTCGCCTGCGGAGCCGGCAGCTCCGCCGCGCGCGAACAACCCGCTGTGGCCCAGCCCGCGCCGGCGCAGCAGCCTCAGCCGGCCCACCAGCCTCAGGGCGCGGTCGAACTGGGGGAGACCGTCGTGCTCAAGGCCGGTGACACGACCGAGGTCGCGTCGAAGGACGTCAGTATCCGCTTCGCTCGCCTCGTGTCCGATTCCCGCTGCGCCGAGGGAATGGTCTGCGTCTGGGAAGGGGAAGCCGTGGTCGAGCTGACCCTGGCCGAACCGGGACGCGGTGAGCGGACGACGGCGGAAGTCGCCTCCACCGGACGTGGGGGCAGGCAGTCCGTCGAGTTCGCCGCCTGCCGGGTGGACCTGGTCGCCGTGAGTTCGGGGGGCGACCAGGTCACCCTGCGGGTGTCCAAGGCCTAGAGAGGCAAGAGGACGTTGGGTGAGAGGTGTGGGGAAACAGGACACTCAACGTCCCTGTTCCACACACCCCGTTCACGACAGGGCTGCTCACCGCCGTGATCTGGCCGTCAAGACAGGACTGTGTGGATTTCGGGACATCTGACGTCCCGAAATCCACACAGCCAGAGGTCGCGGTGTCCCGTCGCGTAGGTCGCCGACCCGATACCGGCCGGCGGCATCTCTGCCTAAAGCGCGTTCCCCCAGCCGTCGAGGTACGCGACTTCCGACAGCGGCACGCGCGATGCTGGTTTGAAGTCCGGTACCGTCGTGTAGGCGACCGGTAGCAGCCCGACCTGCGTGACGTCGGAGGGGACGCCGAGGATTCCGGCCGCCTCCGCCTCGTGTGTCAGGTGGTATGTCGTGAGCGTCGAGCCGAGACCCCGCGACCGCAGCGCCAGCTGGAAATTCCACACCGCCGGGAAGATCCCGCCGTAGAACGCCGCGTCGGTCGCGTTGTCACCGCTCGGCCTGCCGGTCAGGCACGGGATGACGAACACGGGCACCCGGTCGATCACGTCGATCAGGTGCTGCCCCGAAGCGAACGCCCGCGCCACCGAAGGCTCGGTGATCGCCTCGCCCAGTGCCGCCGCGTTCGTTTCCAGGTATGCCTTCCCGACCCGGCGGAACAGCTCGGACAGCCGGTCCTTCACGCCCTGGTCCCGCACGACGAGCCACCGCCACGCCTGCTGGTTGCCCGGCGTGGGCGCCTGCAACGCGAGCCGCAGGCACTCTTCGAGCACCTCGGGTTCCACCGGGCGGTCCAGGTCGAGTTTGCGGCGGACCGACCGTGTCGTGCTGAGCAGGTGGTCGGTGACCGAGGTGTCCATGTCCCGCCTTTCAGTGATGCGCGGCCAGGAAGCGGTCGATCAGCTCACCGATCGGTTCGACGTCCTCTTCCAGCGCGAAGTGCCCGGTGTCGAAGAAGTGAACCTCCGCCGAGGGAACATCATTCCGAAACGCCTCGGCCCCCGCGGGGACGAAGAACTTGTCGTTGCGGCCCCAGACGGCGAGCACGGGCACCTGCGCTTCCCTCAGCCACGCCTGGAACTTCGGATACACGGGCGGGTTGTTCCGGTAGTCCCAGAGCAGGTCCAGCATCGCCTCCGACCGGCCGGGCAGGCCGAGGAAGTACTGGTCCAGCAGGTAATTCGTGGGATCGATGGTCTCTGGGTCGCGGGCGCCTTCGGTGTACTGCCACTCGACCTGCTCCGGTTCGAGAATCTCCTCGAATCCGCGCCGTGCCTCGGTTTCGTCCGTCAGGGAGGCGAAGTCCGGCATCGCCGGCCCGAGCCCCTCGACGTAGGCGTTGCCGTTCTGCGTGATCAGCGCCGTGATCTCGGACGGCCGCGAGACCGCCAGTCGCAGGCCTGTCGGAGCGCCGAAATCGAAGACGTAGAGCGCGTATCGCCGCAGTTCCAGCGCGTCGACGAACTCGCCGACCACCTCCGCGAGCCGGTCGAAGGTGAACGTGAAGCCCTCGGGCGTGACGGTCTGCCCGAATCCGGGCAGATCCGGCGCGATGAGCCGCCACCGGCCGGCGAGACGGCGCATCAGTCGCACGAACTGGTGCGAAGACGTCGGGAAGCCGTGCAGCAGGAGCAAAACGGGTGCTTCGGGGTCGCCGGCTTCGCGGTAGAAGACCTCGACGTCGCCGAGCTTGACGGAACGGTGCCGGATGGTCGCCATGGACGCTCCCTAATGGTTAAAACTGTCTCGAACCATTAGTACCTGATAGTGTCAAGGCATGCTCGATCTCGACTCGCTCCCCGGTGACGATCTCGCGGTGAACCTCGCCGACACGGTCATGCTGGCCGTCTCGCCGTCGATCGACCTGCTCGACGACGGTCACGCGAAGTTCTGGTCGACGCAAGCGCCGCTACTGCCCGAAGGCGCCCGGCCACCGTCGTCCGAGCGGACGAGGCGGCTGCGTTCGGCGGTGCGCGAGGTGCTGGAGGCGGTCGTGGCCGCGCGCGAGCCCGAGGCGTGGGCGGTCGAGCGGGTCAACGCGGCCGCCGCCGCGGTCCCCACCAGCCCGCGGCTGACCGCCGGGGGCGCGGAGACGTCCTGGCACGGCGAGGACGGTGGCGAGATCGCCCTCGCCGCCGTCGCGGTCGCGGCGATCGACCTCGTGTCGGGACCGCGTGCGGCTCGGCTGCGCCGATGCGGCGCGCACGACTGCTCGATGCTGTTCGTGGCGGCCAACAGCAGGCGGGTCTGGTGCACGCCGTCGCTGTGCGGCAACCGGGTCCGGGTCGCCCGCCACGCCAAGAAGGCCTAGAGCTCGAGCAGCATCCGGCTGTTGCCCAGGGTGTTGGGCTTCACGTACGGCAGGTCGAGGAACTCCGCGACACCCGGATCGGCCGAGCGCCGCATCTCCTCGTAGACCTCCTGGGTCACCGGGGTGCCGTCGATCTCGACGAACCCGTGACCGGCGAAGAAATGGGTCTCGAAGGTCAGCACGAACAGCCGCTTCAGCCCGATCTCGCGGGCGAAGCCGATCAGCTGCTCCACCAGCGCGTGCCCGATGCCGCGTCCCCGGGAGTCCTTGTCGACCGCGATGGTGCGCAGCTCGGCGATGTCCTCCCACAGCACGTGGAGTGCGCCGCAGCCGAGTACGTCGTCACCGTCCTCGGCCACCCAGAACTCCTGGACACTCTCGTAGAGGGTGACGAGTTCCTTCTCCAGCAGCACCGTCCCGGCGTCGGAGTCGACCAGCGCCTTGATCTTGCGGACGTCCGCGATCCGCGCCCGGCGAACGTTCGGGCGGCGGCGATGGAGCGGTTCGAGGGGGTCTGACGGCACGCCCACCATTAAGCCATCCCCGGGGCCAGACGCGGTCGAGGGCTCGCCCGAGCGAGCGATCGCCGACCCCGCGAGCAGGCCAGCTACCCTAAGGCACGTGCCTTCTCCCACCACTGATCCTGTCGCCACCCGTCGCGTTTCCTTGTTGACCCTCGGTTGCGCCCGCAACGAGGTCGATTCCGAGGAACTCGCGGGACGGCTGGCGGCGGGCGGCTGGGAGCTCGCCGCCGAGCCCGAGGACTCCGACGTCGTGGTCGTCAACACCTGCGGCTTCGTCGAGTCGGCCAAGAAGGACTCGGTCGACACCCTGCTCGCGGCGTCCGACACCGGCAAGAAGGTCGTCGCCGTCGGCTGCATGGCCGAGCGCTACGGCAACGAGCTGGCCGAGAGCCTGCCCGAGGCCGACGCGGTCCTGGGTTTCGACCACTACGCGGACCTGGCGGAGCGTCTCGACGACGTCGTGGCAGGCCGCAAGGTCGAGTCCCACACCCCTTCCGACCGGCGCAAGCTGCTGCCGATCAGCCCGGTCCAGCGTCCGACGGCCGCCGAGTCGGTCGAGGTGCCGGGGCACGCGCAGCACGGCTGGGGCCCGCGGGTACTGCGGACCAGGCTCGACACCTCCCCGGTGGCCGCGCTGAAGATCGCGTCCGGTTGTGACCGTCGCTGTTCGTTCTGCGCGATCCCGTCGTTCCGCGGGTCCTTCGTGTCCCGCCAGCCGGACGAGATCGTCGCCGAGGCGATGTGGCTCGCGGAGAACGGGGTCAAGGAGGTCTTCCTCGTCTCGGAGAACTCCACCTCCTACGGCAAGGACTTCGGCCGCGACGGCGCCCGCGCGCTGGAACTGCTGGTCCCGCGCCTGGCCGCGGTGCCCGGGATCGAACGCGTTCGCGTCTCGTACCTGCAGCCCGCCGAGACACGCCCCGGTCTGGTCAAGGCCATCGCGACCACGCCGGGCGTCGCCGACTACTTCGACCTGTCGTTCCAGCACTCCAGCGAGACCGTGCTGCGCCGCATGCGCCGCTTCGGGTCCACGGACTCGTTCCTCGCGCTGACCGACCAGATCCGGGAGTACTCGCCCAACGCCGGCATCCGCACCAACGTCATCGTCGGGTTCCCCGGCGAGACCGAAGAAGACCTCGCCGAGCTGGAGCGCTTCCTGAATGGTGCGCGGCTGGACGCGGTGGGTGTCTTCGGTTACTCGGACGAGGACGGCACCGAGGCCGAGACCTTCGACGGCAAACTCGACGAGTCCGTGGTGGCCGAGCGGGTCGCGCGGATCTCCGCGCTGGTCGAGGAGCTGACCTCGCAGCGTGCCGAGGAGCGTATCGGCGACTTCGTCGACGTCCTGATCGAGCAGGCCGAGGACGGCGAGGACCCGATCGGCCGTGCCGCGCACCAGGCCCCCGAGGTCGACGGCGAGTGCGTCCTGATCGAGACGGAAGACCTGCCTCCGCTGGCGGTGGGTGACTTCGTGCGCTGCGAGGTCGTCGACTCCGAGGGTGTCGACCTGATCGTGCGGCCCGCGCCGCTCGAGGCCGACCGGTGAATGCCGCCCCGAGCGACGCCGGGGCCGGCGAAGGGGCGGGCGGTGAGCACGCCCGGATACCCGAGGCCACCCCGGTCCCGACCCTGAACCTGGCGAACCTGCTCACGATGTCGCGGCTGGTACTGGTGCCGCTGTTCGTGATGGCGCTGTTCACCGGCGACGGGGCGGACACCTTCTGGCGCGCGATCGCCACCGCGCTGTTCGCGATCGCGTCGTTCACCGACCAGGTCGACGGCTGGGTCGCGCGCAAGTACGGGCTGATCACCGACTTCGGCAAGATCGCCGACCCGATCGCGGACAAGGCGCTGATCGGTGCCGCGCTGATCGGGCTGAGCGTGCTCGGTGAACTGGGCTGGTGGGTCACGATCGTCATCGCGATCCGTGAGATCGGCGTGACGCTGCTGCGGTTCTGGGTGATCCGGCACGGTGTCATCCCGGCCAGCCGGGGCGGCAAGGCCAAAACGCTCGCGCAGATCGCGGCCATCACCGCGTACCTGCTGCCTCTGCCCGCGTCCGCCGAGCCGGTGCGCTGGGTGCTCATGGGGCTCGCGCTCGTGCTGACCGTCGTGACCGGACTCGACTACGTCGTGCGCGCGGTGCGGCTGCGCTCCGCCGGAAGGCGTGCCGCGGGCTTATGAAACCTGAGACCTTGATCACTCACCTGATCGAGCGTGGAGAGACGGTGGCGACGGCCGAGTCGCTGACCGCCGGACTGGTCTGCGCGACGCTGACCGAGGTCCCCGGATCGAGTGCCGTCGTGCGTGGCGGGCTGGTGGTCTACGCCACCGACCTCAAGGCTTCGCTCGCGGGGGTCGACGCGGACCTCCTCGCCGCGCACGGCGCCGTTCATCCCGAGGTCGCGGCGCAGTTGGCCGCCGGCGCGAGGGACCGGTGCGGCGCGACCTGGGGTCTCGGCCTGACCGGTGTCGCGGGCCCGGCCGGGCAGGACGGTGTCGCACCCGGCACCGTCCATGTCGGTCTCGCGGGCCCGGACGCGGTCACCGTCCGTACGCTGGACTTGAGCGGTGATCGAGCCTCGGTCAGGGCCGGTGCGGTCTCCGGCGCGTTCGCCCTGCTGGGGGAACATCTCGCATGATCGCCGCGTTCGCCCTTGGCGTATTGCCGTGTCAACACCTGCGCCCAGGGCACCGCACTGGGTAACGTAGGGGGTAGTCAGTCCTGGAAGGGAGGCGCGTGATGACCGTGCTGTTGCGCGAAGCGATCGGCGACCGGCTCCGACACGCCCGCACGAACCAGCGTCGAACGCTGCGGGACATCTCCCGCGCCGCCAGGGTGAGCCTCGGCTACCTTTCCGAGGTCGAGCGCGGGCAGAAGGAGGCGTCCAGCGAGCTGCTGGCGTCCATCTGCGAGGCCCTGGACCTTCCGCTGGGCGAACTCCTGCACAAGGTCGCGGCGGACGTCTCGGCGATGGACAACGTCGAGGTCGCCCCGGTGGACGAGAAGGTCGAAGCGGGCAAGCGGCGCGCTCCGGAGCGCGAAAGCGCCGAAGCGGGCCTCGAAGGTGGCCGCCTGGTATCCGAGCTGATCGGCAACGACCTGGCCGACCTGCGGATCTCGCCACCGCCGCGGATGAGCCCCGCACTGCGGACGACGATCTCCGCACCGAAGATGGTCGCCGCCTAGGTGTGTACGGGAGAGGCCCCAGGCAGTCCGCCTGGGGCCTCTCGCGTTTCCCGCTCACTGGTCAGCTCGCGGCGTTGTCGAACGTGCCCGCCTGGTCAGGAGCCGCCTGCGCTGATCCTCCGGCTCGGCGGCGAGGTCGATACCGTTGTCGCGTTGCGCGTCGACGACGGCCTCTTCACCGGGCTCTACGCGGTGCACAACCCCAAGAAGCTTTCACGGATTGAACGGGAGACCGCCCTGCGCCGTTGAGCCAGGGCCGTCTTCACCCACCGTCACCGGACGGTGAACCCGAAAGGTCGTGGACATCACAGTCAGGGGTATCCCTGAATTCCGCCGGGGTCGCCTGGAACGCGGGACGCCGACCTGACACGATGGAACTCAACGCCGGGGTCGGGACGTTGCAACATCACAGAGGGGACGCCCCACCTCGAGGTAACAGCCCGTGGGATGCGAGAAGGCAGGCGGAGGAGATGGCCAACCCGTTCGTGAAGTTCTGGAAGTACATGATGGCGGCGTTCTCGTCGAAGATCGACGAGCACGCCGACCCGAAGGTACAGATCCAGCAGGCCATCGAGGAGGCGCAGCGCAACCACCAGGCGCTGACCCAGCAGGCCGCCTCGGTGATCGGTAACCAGCGTCAGCTGGAGATGAAGCTGAACCGCCAGCTCGGCGACGTGGAGAAGCTGCAGGCTTCGACCCGCCAGGCGCTGGTGCTCGCCGACGAGGCGCGTGCCAAGGGTGACGAGCAGAAGGCGACCGAGTTCGAGAACGCGGCGGAGAGCTTCGCCGCGCAGCTCGTCACCGCCGAGCAGAGCATCGAGGACCTCAAGACCCTGCACGACCAGTCGCTTCAGGCTGCGGAGCAGGCGAAGAAGGCCGTCGAGCGCAACGCGACCATGCTGCAGCAGAAGCTGGCCGAGCGCACCAAGCTGCTCTCGCAGCTGGAGCAGGCGAAGATGCAGGAGCAGGTCTCCGCTTCGCTGAACCAGATGAGCCAGCTGGCCGCGCCGGGCAACACCCCGTCGCTGGAAGACGTTCGCGACAAGATCGAGAAGCGCTACACCACCGCGCTCGGCTCGGCGGAACTCGCACAGAACTCCGTCCAGGGCCGGATGATGGAGGTCCAGGCCTCCACGACGCAGCTCGCGGGGCACTCGCGGCTGGAGCAGATCCGCGCGTCCATGAAGGGTGACTCCGTCGCTCAGGTGACCGACGGCAAGACCGCCGCCGCGCCGAAGGCGTCGAGCTCCGCGGACATCCAGCGTGAGATCCAGGCACGGGTTCAGGCCGAACAGGGCAAGAACCCCGCCTGACACACCAACTGGAGCCGGTCCCGTACCCACGCGGGTGCGGGACCGGTCTCGCCGGAAGACAGGGGAGAGGGCAATGGGGCAGGGCAGGCGCAAGGACTTCGGGGAGTTCACCGCCAAGCTTGAGAAGCACATCGAAAAGCTGCCCGACTACGCCCAGCGCGCGCAGGAGAAGCTGCAGCGCTACATCCCGCCCTCCGAGCAGGGTTCTTCACGGCCCGCTCAGCCGGCGCCGCCCCGGCCCCGTCCGCAAATGCCGCAGATGCCGGCCATGCCGAAGATCTCGCAGCAGCTGACGTCGATGGCCGCGGGCCAGATCCCGGTCGTGGCCGACGCGAAGGCCAAATGGGCGCGCTGGAACGAACCCGCCGCCAAACTGGAGCGACGCAAGCGCCGGACCTCGCGGGCGCTGACGTTCTGGATCCTCCTCACCTTCCTTTGTGGACTGTTCGCCGTCGTCGCGGGCACCGGCCTGTTGAAGGACGGCCAAGCCGACGTCCTCCAGGCCATCGCGGGCGGCGCTTTCGCCGTCATCTTCGGCACCTTCGGGGTCAAATCGGGGCTGCGGCTGCGGACGCTCAACCGCACCGTGCTGCCCGCTGCTCCCGCCACCCCGCCGCCGCTGCCCCCGGCGCGGTCCGTCGCGCGCGAGCCGATGGAGCGCCTCGCCGAGAGCGAGGCTTCGCTGGCGGAGCTGCTTCGCCAGCTTTCGCAGCCGACGTCGCTCGGTACCATGCCGGTCTCGGAGATCGCCGTGGCGGACGCCCGGACCACCGCCGCGGAGGCGGCGCAGGCCCTGCGCGGGCTGGCGGGCCGGATCCAGGCCATCGAACGCGGACGTGACGCCGCGCCCGAGCGGGAACGCGGCGCTCTCGACGCCGCCATCAAGCAACTGCGCGACCAGCTCGACGACGGCCTCGACGGCTACGGCGGTCTCGTCGCGGCCGCCGGGCACACCGTCGCCGCGAGTTCGGACGGCATGACGTCGTCCAAGGAGTCGCTGTCCGACGCGACCGACAAGCTCGCCGGACTCGCGATGGCGCTGCGCGAGCTGTCCTGACGAACCTTCCTGGACCATCGTCTCATTCGTCGTCGCTAATACTCCATTGCGTAACGACCTTCTCACTGTGTGATACCGAAATGCTCGCGTGACCCGAATCCGCTGGTGACGGCGACCTGCGATGCCTAACGTTTCTTTCATGCACGCAGTGCTCTTCCCAGCTCGGGCCTGAACCCAGCCCGCGTGAGCGGGCGTCCCAGGGTGGCGGACCGGACACAGTGGAACTCGCGCAGTGGTCTTTCTCGTCCCCACCGAGGAAAGGACGCCCAGTGACGACGCTTCCCCCGGAACCAGAGCCGACCCCCACCCCTCCTCCCAGCTCCTATAAGCGCGTCATAGCGGCGTACGACCGGATCGCCGAAGTCGACCGGCCCGACGTCTGGATCACCTTGCGCCCCTTGGAAGACGCCCTCGTGGACGCGAAGGCGGTCGACGAACGTCTCCGAGCGGGCGCGGACCTGCCGCTCGCGGGAATCTTGGTGGCGGTCGCCGACGTCGTCGACGTCGCAGGCCTTCCCTCGACGGGGGAGGACGTCTGCTGCGTCGGCGCCACCTCGGTGTCCCGGCTGACCGCGGCCGGAGCGGTCGTGATCGGCAAGACCAACTGCGACCGGTTCGGCAGCGACCTCGAGCACACCCACAGCCCGTACGGCGCGGTGAGCGCCGCGCTGAACACCGCCCGGGTCTCCGGGAGCGCGAGCAGCGGCGCCGCCGTCGCCGTCGCGCTCGGCCTTGTCGATCTGGCGGTCGGTACGGACACGGCGGGAGCGGGCCGGGTTCCCGCTTCGCTCAACGGGATCGTCGGGCTGAAGCCGACGCTCGGCCTGGTGCCCAAGACCGGTGCCGCGCCGTGCGGCGGGATCGCCCTGTTCGCGCGCAGTCTCACGCTGGGCCAGCGCGCGTTGGGACTGATGACCGGTCCCGACGGGATCGACCCGCTCGCGCGTGACTGGCCCCCGGACGTCCGGCTGTCCGCGGGCGACCGGCCGCGGGTGGCGATCCCCGGCTCCGAAACGCTCACCGGCCTTTCGCTCCAGTCCCGGTCCGCTTTCCTCGGCGCGGTTTCGGCGCTGCGGGCGTCCGGGGCTCTCGTGGAGACAGTGGAGGTCTCCGCGCTGCTGACGGTGGGCGAGTTGATCCACGACGACGGCTTCACCGCCGACAGGCAGCGCGTCGCCGAGGCCGGGATGCTCGCGCTCCGGATGCTGTCCGAGTACGACGCCCTGGTCCTCCCGACCGTCGCGGACCACCCCGAGGTTTCCGAGGCGCTGTCAGATCCGGAAGGCGTCGCGAAACGGCTGGAGCGGTTCACGGCGTTCGTCAACCTGCTCGACCTCGCCGCGGTCACGGTGCCGGCGTCGCCGTCGGATCTCGGGCCGTACGGGGTTTCGGTGGTGGTACGGCCGTTCGACGACCAGGTCGCCATCGACCTCGCCGCCGTGCTCACCGACGAACAGGCCGATTTCCCTTATCCCGCACCGGGTGCGGATCTCGTGGTGTTCGGCGCGCATCTGCGCGGGCAGCCGTTGAACGGAAGCCTGGTCGCCGCCGGGGCTCGGTTCACCGGGCTGGTCCAGACCGGTGAGGGTTACCGGATGCTGTTGCTGCCCACCGATCCGTCCCAGCCGGGGGTGGTGCCGGTGAGTGCCACGGGCGAGCACACGATGCTCTCGGGTGAACGCTGGCGGCTCTCGCCGGCCGCACTCGGCGCCTTCGCGGCCACGTTGCCCGCCCCGTTCGTCCTGGGCCGGATCCGGCTGGAGAACGGGGAAACGCCGCTGGCGGTCCTTTGCGACCAGGCCGCCACGGCGACGGCGACGGAGCTGACGCGGTACCAGTGCTGGCGCGCCTACCTGAGGTTCGTCAGTACGGCCGGGCCGCGAGACCTCGGGCGACCCGCTTGACCAGACCGGGACCGTGCAGGGCGAAACCGGTGTAGAGCTGGACGAGACCGGCGCCGGCGTCGAGCATCCGTGCGGCGGCGCCGGCGTCGAAGATCCCGCCGACGCCGATGATCGGCAGCTTGCCGCCGGTCTCGCCGTGCACGAACCGCACCACCTCGACCGCGCGCGCGGTGAGCGGGCGGCCGGACAGCCCGCCGGCCTGCTCGCCGACGGCGGCCTCGGTCGGGGCGATCCCTTCGCGGGACAGGGTCGTGTTGGTCGCGATCAGCCCGGCGACACCGTGTTCGAGGCAGACCTCCAGCAGTTCCGCGAGCGCTTCGTCGGAGAGATCAGGGGCGACCTTCACCAGCACCGGCGTCGGCTTCGCGTCGCCTGCCAGCTCGGCCGAGGTCTTCCGCAGCTCGGCGAGCAGTTCGGCCAGCGCGGACTTGTCCTGCAGCGCTCGCAGTCCCGGCGTGTTCGGGGAACTGACGTTGATCGCGAAGTAGTCGGCGTACGGGTACAGCGCCCGCAGCGAGAACCGGTAGTCCTCGACGGCCTCGTCGAGCGGGGTCACCTTGGACTTGCCGATGCTGACACCGAGCGGCACCGGCGGCTTCCCGGTCGCGGCGAGACGGGCGGCGAGCGCTTCCGCGCCTTCGTTGTTGAAGCCCATCCGGTTGATCACCGCGTCGGTCTCGGTGAGGGTGAACAGCCGTGGTTTGTCGTTGCCCGGCTGCGGATACCGGGTGACCGTGCCGACCTCGACGAAGCCGAAACCGAGCGCGGGCCAGGCGTGCAGCGCGCGGCCGTTCTTGTCCATCCCGGCGGCCAGGCCGACCCGGTTCGGGAAACGGAGACCGAGGAAGGTGACCGGATCGTCCGTCCGGTAGACGCGGCCGAGCGCGGCGAGCGCGGGGGAGACCCGGCTCAGCCTGGCGAGCGTGCCGATGGTGCGTTCGTGCACGGTTTCGGGGTCGCTGCCGGAGACCCGGTAGAGAGCGGGGCGGACGATCTTGTCGAAGAGCACGGCCCCATCATGCCTGGTCGCCGCTAGCGGCTCGCCTTCCACTCGTCCTCGAGCATCGCGAAGACGAGTTCGTCGGTCCATTCGCCCTTGACGATCTCGTTCTCACGCAGGTGTGCTTCCCGGCGCATGCCCAGGCGTTCCATCAGTGCGGCCGACGCGGTGTTGCGTCCGTCACAGCGGCCGATGATCCGGTGCAGGCCCAGTTCTTCGAAGCCGAGCCGCAGCAGTTCCGTGGCGGCCTCGGCGGCGTACCCCTTGCCGTGGTGATCGGGATGGAAGACGAACCCGATCTCGCCCTGGCGGTGCTCGCTGCTGCGGTATTCGAGGTTCAGGTCGCCGATCAGCTGACCGGTCTCGGTCAGTTCCGCGGCCACCGCGAGGAACTGGCCTTCCTGCGACAGGCTGCTGCTGTGCACCCGTTTGGCGAGCGCGGCGGCGGATTCGGCGCGGCTGCGCGGACCCCAGTAGAGGTAGCGGGCGACGTCGGCGCGGGACTGGAAGGAGTTGAGTTCGTCGAGATCCGCCGGAGTGAAGGCGCGGAGTGTCAGGCGCTGGGTGATGATCGGGAAATCGGGCCTCAGCATGGCGTCAGGCTATCCAGTCGGCGGGGTTCCTGGGGGCGGAACAGCGGCGGACGGTCCTTCGGAGCGGGCGGGTGGTTCTTCGGCCTCGCGAAGGGGCGACTACCCGGAAATAGGGGTACCCCCGAGGCGGCTCCCGAACGCCGGGAATCGGCGTCCGGGCCCGAGCCGGACCGGTGCTCGGGAACCTCGGGGGCCCGGTGACTGCCTGGTATTCGCTATCAGGCATCACGCGAAGCAGAGACGACGAGCCGAAGGTGGCTCCAACTTGCGTTGTATCGCTGCTCTGAGTCCTACGCGTGCGGTCCGCTAGCGGACAGCCACCTCACGAGTCCTGTTGGAATACAACTTTGGACCACCTCCTCTCTCGTGTACCGCCACGCTATGCGAGAAGTTCGGTGTCCTGCAACAAGATTTTTTCGATCTCCGTCACCCCAGAGGTCGAAGTGCACCAGGCCTTCGGGGCGTTCGCGTAGCGCGAACACGACCGTCTCGCGACCGGCGACGACCCCTTTCCCGCCGGGGATGTCGAAGCACCAGGCCAGGTCAGCCGCCGGGAGCGGGCCCTGACTGGCATTTCGGGCAGAACCAGGTCGGCCTCGCCTGGTACCCGGCGCCCTGGGGTGCGACCCGAAGCCGTCCGCCGCAGCGGAAACAGCCTTGTTTGGTCCGCTCGTAGACCCAGTGCTCACGGCCGCGGCGCAGGTCGCCGGTGGTGGTCTGCGAGGTGCGCCAGGCGTTGCTCTTCAGCAGCTTGCGCCCGAGCGCGACGGCCTTCGTGGTGTCCACTTCGGACACCGGTGTCCACGGCGTGACGCCGAGCAGGAAGCACATCTCGACCTTGTACATGTTCCCGATCCCGGCCATGATCCGCTGATCCAGCAGGGCGTCGCCCACTTCGCGATCCGGGTCCGCGGCCAGCGCGGCCGCCGCCCGCTCCGCCAGTTTGTCCGTCCACTGTGGATCGAGCAGATCCGGGCCGAGGTGCCCGACCAGACGGTCTTCCTCGTCCGTGGGCACGAGCTCGAGGTCGTGCACGCGGAACCCGATCGCCTGCAGATCCTCGGTGGCGAGGATGACCCTCGCCTGATGCGCCGGATGCCGCCAGCGCGCGCCCGGCCGGTAGACGTCCCACTTGCCGTCCATGCGGAGATGACTGTGCAGGGTGAGATCGCCGGAGAGGCGCGTCAGCAGATGCTTGCCGACCGTGCCGACGCCGAGCACGTCACGACCGGCGAGATCCGTCGTGGCCAGCTGAGGGACCCTGAACTCGCCTCGCAGCAGTGTCTTGCCTGCCAAGGCCTTGTCGAGGACCTTGCCGGCGAGGAATACGGTGTCGCCTTCGGGCATCGGCGTTATCCCGTGCCGGTGTCGCTCAGCTTGGCGGGCGCTTCGGTGGTCTCGGGCTCTTCTTCGCCGCGGACGCGATGCCGTCCGGCCCGGCTCGAGCGCAGGACCTTCGCCAGCACCATGTTGAAGGTGAGCGCGATCTCCTGCGCGCCGGGGGAGTGCCACTCATGGATCGGGCTGCACGCGCCCTGCGCCTGCTGCACCGCGAGCCTGTCCGGGATGGCCGTCGGCATCACCAGCGGGCCGAAGTTCTCCCGCAGTTCGGCCACGCGGAACTGGTGCTCGTAGGAGCGCACGCGCAGCTTGTTGACCACGACGCCGATCGGCCGCAGCCCGGGGTTCTGCTCTTCGCGGATCTTCTCGATCGCGTCGAGCGCGCGGCGGGCGCCGGAGACGGCGTACATCGTCGGCTCGGTGACGATCAGCGCGCTGTCCGCGGCCACCAGCGCGGAGCGGGTCAGCCTGCCCAGCGACGGCGGGCAGTCGAGGATCACCAGTTCGTAGGGCTCCTCGCGCAGCGGGTTCGTGTGCAGTTCGTCGAGCGCGCGGGAGAGGTTCTCCAAGCGGCGGCTGTCGGCGTCGGGTTCGTTGAGCATCTCCAGCTCTTCGGCGCCGACGAGGACGTCGATCTGGTCGCTCCACACGCTGGGCGCGATCGCGCGTTCGAGCACCGAGCGCACCGGTGTCTCCAGGACGTCGGCCAGCGTGCGATCGGTGAAGGGCGGGTCCAGCGAGGTGGTGGCGTTGCCTTGCGGGTCGAGGTCGGCCACGAGAGTCCGGGCGCCCCTACGCAGCGCGGCGGACGCGACACCGAGGGCGACCGTCGTTTTACCGACGCCACCCTTCAGGCTGAGAACAGCGACCGTGTGCACTCGATACAGCCTACGGGCAGCCGACGGGGTGGCTCCTTGGCAAGGTGTCGAACACCGCATCGGACTACACCCGGCGGCGCCCGGAAGGCGGGCATTACCCTGTGCGTTTATGAAGACGGACACCGTGGCCACGCGGGGATCGGGGGCGGTTCGCCGGGTTCTCGAAGCAGAACTCCGGGCCGCACGGGCGCGAGGCGCGCAACAGCCGCACGTCGTCGACGTCGGCGGCGGCAGCGGCGGCTGGGCGGTGCCGCTGGCCTCGGCGGGCTGCCTGGTGACCGTGGTCGAGCCGAATCCCAACGCGCTGGCGACCCTGCGCCGCCGCGCCGGGGAGGAGGGCGTCTCCGGCAGTATCACGGTGATCGCCGACGACTCCGACGCGCTCGGAGCCCACGTCGCGGCCGGATCGGCCGACCTCGTCCTCGCGCACGGCCTGCTCGAAGTCGTCGACGACCCGGCGGCGGTGCTCGCCGCGCTGGCCGCCGCGGTCAAACCCGGCGGCGCGGTCTCGGTGCTGGTGGCGAACCGCCACGCCGCGATCCTGCAACGCGCGCTGGCCGGACGGCTCGGTGAGGCGCGGGAACTGCTCGCGGCCGAGAGCGGCGTGCTCGGCGGCGGCCGGGAGACCGTGCTGCGGCGCTTCGACGCCGAGGCGCTCCGTGCGCAGCTGATCGAGGCGGGGCTCGAGGTGACCTCGTTGCAGGGCGACGGCGTCGTGGCGGATTTCGTGCCCGGCGGGGTGCGGGAAGAGGATCTGGCGGAGTTCGAGCTGGCGGCCGCGACGGTCTCGCCGCTGCGGGACATCTCCAGCAGGCTGCACGTCCTGGCCCACCGTCCCTGATCCTCGTGAGTGGTGAGGACGGTTCTAACGGACCTGGTATTTGCTTACCTGCTGAGCCTGACCTCATCTTCCGTTGATCATGGTCCGGGACGGGGGTCACCTCGCGTTGATGAAGGAATCGGGACGTTGAGTGTCCTGATTCCTTCATGGACGATCCCGATACCCGCTCGGATCGTCGTCCTCGTGCAGGTCAGCAGCAGGTAGGCAAATACCGGTCCGTTCTAACCGTCCTCACCACTCACGAGACTGTCGGTGGTCCGGGCTAGCTTCTGCCCGTGGGACGAAACGCTGAGCTGCCCGGCGGGATGGCCCGCTACCGCGTGACGACCGGTGCCACCAGCTGGCCCGACGACACCGGCTGCGGTCTGCTGCACGTCGACATGGACGCCTTCTTCGTGTCCTGTGAACTGCGCACGCGCCCGGAGCTGGCAGGCGAACCGGTGGTCGTCTCGGGTGGCGGTCCGAGGTCGGTCGTCGCGGCCGCGAGTTACGCGGCGCGTGAGTTCGGTGTCCGGTCGGCCATGCCGTTCTCGACCGCCAAGCGGCTCTGCCCACGGCTGATCTGCATCACCCCGACACCCGGGCTCTACGGCGAGGTGTCCAAGGGCGTCATGGGGATCTTCCGCGAGCTGACGCCGCTGGTGGAGCCACTGAGCCTGGACGAGGCCTTCCTGGACGTCAGCGGGGCGCTCAAGCGCCTGGACTCCTCGCCCGCGCGGCTCGGCGCCTGGATCCGGGAGCGGGTGGCCGCCGACTTCGGGATCAGCTGCTCGGTCGGCGTCGCGAAGGTCAAGTTCGTCGCGAAGCTGGCTTCCGGGATGGCGAAACCGGACGGCATGGTCGTCGTCCCGGCGGCCGAGACGCTCGCGTTCCTGCATCCGCTGCCCGTGTCGGCGCTGTGGGGCGTCGGCAAGCGCACCGAGGAGCATCTGCGGCAGCAGGGCCTCGACACCGTCGCCGACGTCGCCGCCGCTCCGCTGTCCAGGCTGAGGCGATCGCTCGGGCGGGCGCTGGGGGAACACCTGTACGCCCTCGCGAACGGGCACGACGATCGCAAGGTGGTCCCGGAGTCTCCGGACAAGTCGATCGGTGCCGAAGTGACCTTCGACGTCGACCTCCACGACCGCTCGGCTCTCGGGCTCGAACTGCTCCGGCTGTCCGAACGGGTCGCCGCCACCCTGCGCCGCCGGGGACTGCGCGGGCGGACGGTTTCGATCAAGGTCCGGTTCGCGGACTTCAAGACCATCACCCGCGCCAGGACGACCGCCGTCGGAGTGGATGTGGCCCGCGACATCCACCGCACCGCCGTCGAACTCCTCACCGAGCACGCGCCGACGGGCGCAGTCCGCCTGATCGGCGTAAGGGTCGAGGGGTTGGACACGGAGAGTGATGGAGAACAGCTGCTTTTCGACTCACCCGAACCCCGTTGGCGGGATGCGGAAGTCGCCGCCGACGTCGCGAGGTCGAAGTTCGGCGCCGCCGCGGTGCGGCCCGCGTCCCTACTGACCCCCCGTGACCAGTGACATCGCTCGCTCGGCCGTCTTCGAGAGAGCCGAGTCGGGTGGTTTCGGCCAATTCGATCCCTTCTGGATGCGGGATCGGGTAGTCGGACGAGCGCGGGGCTCGTATCCTGGACAGAGACACCCCGCCTGGGGTTGTCTGTTGGGTCCATGACGTTGCGCGGCCCGGCGCCCGCGACAGCTGTGCCGGAGGAGGAAAGATGCCACTCTCCGAGCATGAGCAGCGGCTGCTCGATCAGATCGAGCGCGAGCTCTATGCCGAGGACCCCAAGTTCGCATCCACGGTGCGAGGCACCCGGTTGCGCCGCCCCGCCCGCCGACGGCGTTTGCAGGGCATCGCCCTGTTCGTAGTGGGCGTCGCACTGTTGGTGCTCGGCGTGGTGGTCAACATCCGGGTCGCCGAGATCCCAGTGATCAGCGTGCTCGGGTTCCTCGTGATGTTCTTCGGAGTCATGATGGCCGTCACATCGATTCGGCAAGGAGCCGAAACGGAAGGCGGTAAGGACAGTGGTGGCCCGGGGGCCGGCGGAGGTGGCGGCAAGTCGTCCTCGCGCCGGAGCTCGTTCACCCAGCGCATGGAAGAGCGCTTCCGCCAGCGCTTCGAGGAGCAATAGCTCTCACACACGCGAACATGCCGACGGGGCGATGCCTTGTCGGCATGTTCGCGTTGTCATGCCTCGGGCAAGTACATGAAGGCCCCCTTCCTTGCGCCTAGCGCAAGGAAGGGGGCCTTCATGTACTTGCCCGGCTACTTCCCCCGCCGCAGCGACCGCGGGAACAACCGGCCCTTCCACGACATCGGCGCGTTCCGTTTCAGGCTCTTGCGGACCTCGTCGAAGGCGGGGCCCAGCGTCTCGTCGTCCGCCGGCTTGTCCGAGTACCAGGACCTCTCCACGACACCGATGACCGTCCGCAGGCCGGAGCGGCCCTCCTCGTCCAGCCGGTGCTTCTCGACGACCTTCCGGCCAGCCACGCGCACCGTGTCGCCGCCCGACAGCGGCAGGCCGCGGTCCGCGCACTCGTCCATCAGTTCGCGCCACGCCGCGTCGGCCGCTGCGGGGGAGCGGGACGCGATCTTCTGCAGCCGCAGCCGTCGTTTGATCTCCCGGATCGTCGTCGGCGTACCGAGCACGCCGAGGACGATCACCAGCGCCAGCGCGAACCACCACGACACCCACGCCGCCAGGAACGCGAACGCCGCCACCCACAGCCCGATCGCGATCAGCGGCAGCCAGTTCGTCACGTTCTGGTTTTCCACGAACCCGTGTTCCGGGGCGGGCGAGTCCGGGGAAGATGACGGCCGCATCAGCGCCCGATACCTCAACCGCGACCGCACGATCGCGACCACGGTCAGCGCGGCCGCCAGCCCGCCGAGAATCCCGGCGAAGATGGCGGGCCACAGCGGCTCTTCCTCCTGCTGATCCGCGTTGCCGTCCGCGCCGAGGTCCGCGCCCGGGTCACGGGGCGTGCCGGTGGCGGGGGCGCTCGACGCGGGCGCGCTCGGCACTTCCTGGGTGTCGTTGGTCGTGGAGCTGCCCGCATCGGTCTGCAGGTACGGCGGGACGACCGCGCGGCCGTCGACCAGCGGGGTCGGGTCGAAACTGACCCAGCCCTTCGTCTGGAAGTAGACCTCGACCCACGCGTGCGCGTCCTCGGAGCTGATCGAGATGTGATCGCCCTTCGGCGTCCCGGAGGTGAAGCCGATGGCGACCCGCGACGGGATGCCGACCGACCGCAGCATCACGGCCATCGCGGACGCGAACTGCTCGCAGAATCCGCGTTTGCCGTTGAGGACGAAGTCGGCGAGCGCGTCGGAGTCGGTGGCGTCGGCGGTCTTGGTGTCGTAGACGAAGCCGTTCTGCGCGGTGAAGAACGACCAGATCGCCTGCGCCTTGTCGAAGTTGTTGGACTCGTTCTCCGTCAGCTGCTTGGCCTTCGCGGCGACACGGGGATCGACACGGTCGACCTGGAGGAACTGCTGCGGAACCTCGGCCAGGCGGGCGTCGTCGAGCCGGAGTTCGTCCTTCGACGGTTCCTTGATCGACGCGGTCTCGGTGTAGGCGGGCGCGTTCTGCTTGGTCGTGGTGAACACGGCACCGCCGACCGGGTCGTACAGCCAGTTGTCCGCCAGCCCGTTGAGCGCCCTCGGCGCGCCGTAGATCGGCAGCCAGTTGTCGACCCAGTTCGTCGGCTCGATCCGGATCTCGCGCCCGGGCCCGGCGCCGTCGTCGCCCGGAGCGGGCGGGAGCCCCTTGTTGGCCTGCACGCCCTGCTGGGCGCGGCCGTTCTGCGCGAGCCCCCAGCCCTTGTTCGGCGTGTACGTGTCGAGGGTGAACGCGCGCAGCAGCCGTTTGTCCGCGCCCATCCCGTAGACCTTGAACAGCTCCACGTTCTCGCCCTGGTCGAGCAGGCCTCGCAGCTGGGTGAACGGCTCGACGCCGAAGCCACCCGCCCCACCGCGGCCGGATCCTTCGGCGCCCGGAAGCCTGCCGACGGTGCCGACACCGGTGACGGCGGTGCCGATCACCAGGCCCATCGCGATCGCGGCGGCCACCACGCCGACGGGGGCCGACAACGTGCTCGCCGAGTTGCCCAGTCCGGGCGCGTCCCGGTTGCGCCAGCGGCGATGCCGGTGGTTGCCGTCGACGGCGAGCAGGCCGGCGAACGCGGCCGCGCCGAGCAGGAACGTCCACCACGGCAGCATGTCCTCGGCCAGCGCGGCCGGGACGGCGTACACACACAGCAGGACCAGGCCGGTCGCGGCGGGCGCGGCGGCGGCCACGGCCAGGGTGTCGACCAGCACCGCGACCAGGCCGATCGCGATGGTGATCAGGCAGAGAATCGGCGGAGTTCCGTCGACCGGCGGCAGGCCGACGCGGATCTGCTCGGCCGCCGCGGCCAGTACGCCGCGCAGTTCTCCGAGCGCGTCCGAGCCGGGGAAGATCTTCAGGATCCCGCTCGTGGTGAACGCCCCGGTGATCAGGAACAGCAGCACCAGCAGTTGCGCCAGGCCGACGACGATGGTCGGCGCGCGCAGCGAGCGCAGGGCGAGACCGGTCGAGGCGATCAGCACGACCGCGACCAGCAGATAACCGAACCACGCCCAGCCGGAGACCACGCCGGTGAGCGAAGTCGACGCGAACAGCGTGGCCAGCCCGGCCGCGACCGGCGCGAGCACGCTGCTCGTCCAGACCGGGGGCGGAGCGGCGGGACGTGGTGTGGGGGTGTGCGGCCGGGGTGGCGCGGTCGCGGTCACAGGCCGCCTCCGATCAGCGTGCCCCGGCGGGTGGCCGTCTGGCAGAGCTCGGCCCAGACCTGCGGCATGGGCGATCCGGGGCCGGCGACGACTACGCCCCAGCCCGCGGCTCGCAGCAGCGCCACCGATTCTTCGGTGGCGGCGGCACGGTTTTCGGGCCGGTTGACGCCGGACGACCAGCCGGGGGTGTCGAGCAGCACGGCGAGGCTCCGGATCCCGCGCGGGCGGTACCGGGAGAGCTCGTGCACGGATTCGTTGCTGACGGTGCCGAGCACCGCGATGAGTTCCTGTCCTTCGGCCGGGTCGTGGCCGAGCGTGATGTCGCGCTGGTGCGCGGGCTGGAGGGCGGCGAGGACGTCGAGCACGACGTTGTCGTAGTGCTCGCCACCCTCGCCGGGGGTGTCGGCCAGGGTCTGGCCGTGTTCGGTGATCAGCCGGACCCGGTGGCCGGAGCGGCGCAGATGCAATGAGACGGAAGCGGCGAACGAGACGGCCCATTCGAGGCTCGCCGCGGGACCGGTGCCGTGGTGCGCGGCCGCGCGGTGGTCCAGCAGCACCGTGGTGCCGCCGCGCCACGGCCGTTCCTCGACGCGGACCATGATCTCGTCGCGGCGGGCGGTCGAGCGCCAGTGGACCTTCCGCAGGTCGTCACCCTGGCGGTACTGCCGGACGATCACGTCCGACTCGCCCTGTCCGGCGTGCAGGCGGATGCTGCCGTCGTCGCCCGCACCGATCCCGGCGCCGCTGGGGAGCCCCCACAGGCCGGCCACCTTGGGCACGACGACCAGCCGCGAATGCCCGATCAGCTCACGTTCGAACTCGCACAGCCCGAACGGGTCGGTGATCGTCGCCCGCAGCGGGCCGACCTGCTGGATCCCGCGCAGCACCGGCTGCAGCGGATACCGCAGCGCGACCCGGCGGTCGTGGGGAAGGCGTTCGACGACGAACCGCGGCCGCGAACCCAGCGCGTACGGCACGCCGTCTTCGAGCAGCACCTCGCCCGCCGGGAGTCTGCCGTCACGCCAGAGTTCGAGCTGGACCTCGCCCGGCGAACCGACCGAGACCCGCTCCGGGCGCAGCGAGCGGGCCGCGCCCAGCCGCAGCCGGGTCGCCGAGATGAAGAAGGCGACCAGCAGCGGCAGAGCGATGACGAACACCGCGACCCGCAGCAGATCTCGTTCGTTGAGCACGAACGAGCAAGCCGCCGCGGCGACGCCGGCGGCGAGGAGGCAGCGGCCGCGTGTGGTCAGGCCGGACAGCGCACGCAGCATGGCCACGTTTCCTTTACTCAGCGGTGGTTCGAGCCCTGCGGAACGGGAACGCGGTGCAGGATCGCGCGGACCACGTCGGTGGCCGAACGGCGGGCGGCGTGCGCCTCGGTGGTGAGCACCATGCGGTGCGCCAGCACCGGGATCGCGACCGTGTGCAGGTCGTCCGGGACGACGAACTCGCGGCCGGAGAGCGCGGCCTGCGCGCGGGCGGCACGGACCAGTTGCAGGGTCGCCCGCGGCGAGGCGCCGAGGCGGATCTCCGGCACCTGACGGGTCGCGGCCACCAGGTCGACGGCGTACCGGCGGATCTCCGGCGACATGTGCACCGACCGCACCGCCTCGATCAGCCGCTGCACCGACTCGCGGTCGGAGACGGGCTCGAGATCGGCCAGCGGATTGTGCCCGGCGTGCTCGTCGACCATGGCCAGTTCGGCCTGCTGGTCGGGATAGCCGATGGAGACCCGCGCGGTGAACCGGTCCCGCTGGGCCTCGGGCAGCGCGTAGGTGCCCTCCATCTCGATGGGGTTCTGGGTGGCGATCACCATGAACGGCTCTTCGAGGTGGTACGTCGAGGTGTCGACGGTGACCTGGTGCTCTTCCATGCATTCGAGCAGCGCCGACTGCGTCTTCGGCGAGGCGCGGTTGATCTCGTCGCCGACCACGATGTTCGCGAACACCGGGCCGGGACGGAACTCGAACCCGCCGCTCTGCCGGTTGTAGATGGACACCCCGGTGACGTCGCTGGGCAACAGGTCGGGGGTGAACTGGATCCGGCTGACGGTGCAGTCGATCGAGCGGGCCAGCGCCTTCGCCAGCGAGGTCTTGCCGACGCCGGGGACGTCTTCGACGAGGAGGTGGCCTTCGGCGAGCAGGGTCACGAGCGCGATGCGGATGACGTCGGGTTTGCCGACGAGCACCCGCTCCACGTTGGCGGCGATCCGCCGCGCGGTCTCGTGCAGTTCGTCCAGCGACGCACGGCCGGCCTGGCCGTTCTGCCGTCCGCTGACCGAGCCCGCGCCCGTGGGGTATGGCGCTTGCCCGGTTGCCTGCTCGCCCTGGTGTTCGCCGGGCGTCGCAGACTGGATTCTCGACGTCACTCGACCTCCTGATGCCGCGTGGCTGGATGTCCGCTGGATCCTGCTGAAGGTCAGCTCTCAAGTCCCGAGCAGTCCCCCGGGCAGCGGTCAGCCTCCCACGAAGTGTGTCAAACTCGGGCGAACTCGTGGGGGCAACCCCGCCAACCCCAGTCGATGACTCTGTGCAACCGGAGACCTTACCTCGATCGGGTGAGTTGAGTGCGTTTTTGGTGCTCCCGCTGACGCCGGGTTTTGTCGTATGCTGCGGTGCGAGGTCGCTCGACTACGGAGAGGCGTAATCGCATATGAGCGAGGTGAGTACCGCCAAACCCAGGTTCGATCTGAGCGGGTTCGCGGTCGCCCCGGAGCTGGCGGCCGACGCCCACGTGAAGATCTCCGCCCTGCAGGACGTGGTCGGCCAGATGGTCCGCGAGGCCAAGGTGCTCGGCCGCACGGTTCCTCTCGGCGGGGGATACGCGGACAGGGTCGGCAAGTTCATGGCGCAGTACGGGATCGGCGCCGAAGGCTCCGCGGTCGAGGCGCTCACCGCGTTCGGCAAGGAACTCGAGGCGCTCAAGAACCGGATCGAGAAGGCGCTGGCCAAGTACACCCGGCAGGATGAACAAGCGGCGGCGGATGTGGATTGTGTCGGCGGCTGAACCCATGAGCTCCCGCTTTTCTGTTTTCGCCCTCTTCGGCGCGCTCGCCGTCATGACAGTGTCCGCCTGTGGGCAAGGGACCGCAGGTCAGGCGCGGATTCCGGCCGCCGACGACGGTGCGGGACCTGCTCCTTCTTCTTCGGCGCCCGCGCCGGATCGCGGTGTGGATCCGTGCTCGCTGCTCGACCCGGCGGACAGGTCGACCGCCGGGCTGAACGTGCTCGGCGTAGCGAAGGAGATCAACGGCGCCCGTGCCTGCGACTGGACGGTGCCCGCGACCTTCGGCGTCACCATCACCGTGGACGAGCGGAACGGGCTGGCCGACCTCGAGGTCGCGCGCAAGACCGCCACCAAGACCAAGGTCGGTGGCCGGGACGCGCTCAAGGTCGCCGACAAGAAGGCCGCCGACGGGACCTGCGCGGTGCTGCTCGGCATGGGGGAGAAGGCGAGCGTCCAGATCGACGTGAGCAACACGAACTTCACCGACACCCCGCTCGCCTGCGAGCGCGCGGTGACGGTGGCGGGACTGGCCGAACCCAAACTGCCTTAGGGCCTGTCAGCGGACGCGGGTTCACCACCGAACACTGAGGAGAAGGTGCCGTGCCTGAAGGAGAGACGCCGGGACGCGAGGTCCCGGTCGCGGCCACGCGGTACGAGGCCTACAGCCACGAAGCGCTGGCCGCCGAAGTCGAAGCGGGCAACGACCCCGAGGCGGCGGGCGGTATCGGCGCCGCCTGGGACGCGCTCGCGCGGCGGATGCACGACGCGACGTCCGAGCTGGCCGGGTTGGTCGGCAGCAGCGAAGAGAACTGGCGCGGGGAAGCGGGCGACGCGCTCCGCGGCGTGCTGGCCACCGCGTCCGGCTGGCTGACCTGGTCCGCGGACCTTTCGTCCGCGCTGGGGAAGGCCGTCTCCGGACAGGCCGAGGCGGCGGCGCGGGCCCGTGCCGACATGCCGCCGCCGGTGGACTACGACCCCGGCGCGATGATCCGCGGCGCCGCCGCCGGCGGGAACCTCGCGCTCCTCGCCGCGCTCGCCGACGAGATGGAGGCCAAGCACGCGCAGGCCGAAGAGGCCCGTCGCAAGGCCGTCGACGTCATGAACACCCGCGACGCCTCGCTGCACGCGCTGACCCCGCAGGTCTCCTTCGAGAAACCGCCCGAGCTGGGGCGGTCTTGATCCGCGTTTCCGCGTCGGCGTTCGACGTCCTCTGGTCCGACCTGGGACACGCGTCCCCGCCTTGGCCGCTGTCCGTGCGTAGCGTCGGCTTCACGGAAGCCGAACGCGCCGAGATCCGCGACGCGGTCTACGAAAACCTCGCCGAGCGAGGCCTTTATGACGGGGACCGGCTCGACGCCGCCCTGGAAGCGCGGCTGGACCTGCTCGCGCGCGCCGAGGTCTACGTCGAATGCGAGGCGCTGGCCGACATGATGGCCGAAACCCCGTTCCGCGCGGTCGCGGCCGCGCGCGGGCGGCACGGCGTGCTGGCCACACAGCCGGGGCAGACCATCGCGCTGTCCGGGATCGGCGACGGCGAGGTGTTCGCCGCGATCGTCGACGTCCTGCCCGAACTGCGGCCCGGCCCCGGCTACGGCATCAGCCTGCCCGCGGCGCGCTTCGGCGACGACCTGGAGGATCCGGTGTTCGGCGACGGCGGGCGATCGTCGGCTTCGGACAGTCAGCTGCGGGAAGTGCTCGCGATCCAGGCACGGCCCGTCTACAGCGCGGGTCAGTTCACCGTGCGGACCCGGGACCGTGACGGCCGGGCGCGCCGGGCTGGTGGGCTGACCTGGTTCGACACCGATGTCGGCGCGTACTGCGCGGCGCGGACCGAGGGCCGCGGCGGGCAGGCGTGGGTGAACGTGTCCCCTGTGGACGGCCCCCGGCTGGCCGCGCGTCTGGCCTCGCTGCTCGACCCGGACCGCTAGGTTAAGACGAGTCGAAAGCCTGAGGGGGCCTTCGGGAAGTGGGGGTTTCGAAATGACCGTGCCCTTCGGTGGCCACGTGCGCGATCCGCAGGAGTGGATGCGTGAACAGGAGCGGCGCAGTGCCGCCCTGCTCGCCAAGGCGGAACAGGCGAAGGCCGATCTGGAGAACAACGTCGTCACGCTGAGCAGCCCGGATCGGCTGGTCACCGTGACGGTCAACCCCGGCGGTGGCCTGACGTCGCTCTCGTTGTCCCCGCAGGCACAGGAACGGCCGCCGGCGCAGCTCGCGTCGCTGATCATGAGCACCTACCGCAAGGCGACGGCGAGGGCGGCGGACCGCACGCTGGAGATCATGGCCGGGCTGACCGGCGAAGACTCCGACGCGGTCGATTTCATCAAGAGCACCCTGCCGCCGCGGGAAGAACCGCAGCCCTCGCCGGAACCGGACGACTCCGCGCGCCTCGGCGTCCCCTCCGAACCGCCTCCCGCTCCACCCGCGAAACCCCGGCCGCCCCGCCCCGTGTCCGACGAGGACGACGGTGAAGACTTCCAGCACGTCGACTGGACCGGCCGCTCGTGAGCGGGCCGGGATACGGCGTCTCGCCGGAACGCCTCAAGGCGCACGCGGACCAGGTTTCCGATCTCGCCGACCGCATCCGCGGCGCGGCCTCGGCGGCGAACCAGGTCGGATTGGGCGGCTTTCAGGGGTACGGCCTGCTGTGCGCGGTGCCCGTCGGCGGCGTCCTGCAGCTGGCACAAGGCGACGCGGACGAGCTGATGACCAGCGCGGCGAACCTCGGCGACGCGTTGTCCGATGCGCTGCGGAAGGCGGCCACGGACTACACGAAGATCGACGACGACGCGGCGGGGCTCAGCCGGGACCTGGGGAAGAAGCTGTGAGCGAAGGGCCGGTCGCGGGGCCGAGGGAACAGAACCTGGTCGCGCGGAAGAACGACGAGAAAAAGAACTTCAAGGGAGGCGGTCTCGCCGACAGCCTCGAAGGCCTGGCCGGTACTTTGAAACCCAAGCCGGGTGAAGACATCGACGAGTTCGCGCTCGCCATGGACGGGGTCTCCGTCGGGCTGGATGCGCTGTCGATGGTCCTGAACCCGCTCGGTGAGCTGGTGAAGGCCGGAGTCGGCTGGCTGATGGAGAACCTCGATTTCATCCGCGAACCACTGGAAATCCTCACCGGTGATCCAGACCTGGTCCAGCAGGCGGCGCAGACCTGGAACAACATCGCCGCCGAACTCGAAGCCGTGGCCGGCGACTACGAAGGTGCGCTGTCCACGACATCCGGATGGGATGGCGACGCGGCGGTCGCCTACCGCCGGGTCGCACTGCAGTACACGCGGTCCCTGCGTGATGTCGCCGCCGAGGCCAGGGATTCGGCGCACTGGATCACGACCGGCGGCATGGTGGTGGCCACCGCGCGAGCGCTGATCTTCGATATCATCGCCGGCTTCATCAGCGACGTGATCACCCGTGCGCTCCTGGCACTCGCTTCCTCGTGGTTCACCCTCGGTGGTTCGGTCGCGGCGTTCACCGCGAGCATCTTCGCCGACGCGGTCAAGGTCATGGCGAAGATCCAGAAGAAGCTCGGCAAACTGCTCAGCGCGATCCAGAAGTTCGTGAAACGGTTCGAAGGATCGAGTGACAGGGCACGGGAGGCGGCGCGGACGTTGGGGCGGAAGTCTTCCGAACTGGGGCGCGACGCGAACAGGGCGATCAAGGCCAGCGACACCACCTTGGACGCTTTCAAGGCCGACAACCTCAAACTCGCGAAGAAGGCTTTGGATTCCGAAGCAACCGGTGCCGAGCGCGTGCTCAAACACACGCGTGGCGGGATGGACCGGATGGAGAACACGGTTGCGGGGAAGATCGCAGACAACACCGCGTTGAAGATCGGGAAGGAAGCAGGCAAGGCGGTCGCCGGAGACCGCAGCCAGTACGACGGCGGCTCACCCGAACGCGGTCGAGTTACTCCACCGCGCACCGGCCGGATCAGCGGCTCGCTCGACGACGATGACTGACTTGGCCGGACAAGGCGACCGGCCGGCCCGGAAGCGGCGAGGCCGATCCAGCCTGAGAATGATCACTGGCGTCGTCTTCGTCGTACTGAGCGCCTGGTTCATGATCTCGCTGGGAGTTTCACTGGGGATCAGTGACCAGGGGAAAGTGGATCGGTTCGGGGTGGCGCGCATTCAGGAATGCCACCGCAGCCCGCTGCGGTTCTGGATGATCCACGTATGCCAGGCCGAGGTCCGGTGGGATCGGAAGGCGTTGGGCAGGCCACTCGTCACTTCCGCGGTGATCGGTTCGGTTTCGGACCTGTCGGGTGAGGTGAACGTGGTGTCCTATCGGTCGGCGGGGCGCTATGGGGCGCTGCAGTACAGCATCGTCCCCGTGGATCGGCCGCGCGCGCCGTTTTCCTATGGGTGGTGGATGTTCTTCACCTTCGTGAGCCTGATCCCCGGTTATGTCGTGGGCTGGTTCGCGGGCAAGGGCATCGACAGGCTCATGCCGGAACCGACGGAGAAGCCCAAGGACTGGCGCGGCGTCAGCCGTCGCGCGACCCCAGGGATGAACGGACGCCGCCGCAAGCGCGGCCGCCGCTGACCTCGTGAGTGGTGAGGACGGTTAGAACCGTCCTCACCACTCACGAGGGACGTGACGGCTGTCCTTTGTCGACATGGGTCATGGGATGAACCGATGTCACCCTCCACAGTGTCCCCACCGATCCCCACCGGCTTCCCCACTTTCACCCCACTTCGCCCCACAGCAGGGTTCCGGCTGCCGATTTCCGGACGCATCAGGCATGGATGAGGTTGCTTCGATACCCGGCCAGGGGGATCTTGGCCACCGTCCCCCACCAAGCCCCCACCTGGCCCCACCTGGCTGACCAGCGAAAACGCCTGACACGACGGAGTGGTGGCGGCTTTCGGCGCGTTGACTGTGGTGAAAAGTGGGGTACGGTGGTGCGAAGTGGGGCAGAAGGGAGCCCCGTGGCCGAGCTCGGTTGTTCGCAACCGGGAGCGGTAGGGAGGTGGGGCCGGTGTTCCTCGGCACCCACACCCCGAAACTGGATGACAAAGGGCGGCTCACGCTGCCCGCGAAGTTCCGCGACGCGCTCGCCGGTGGGCTGATGGTCACCAAGGGACAGGATCACTGTCTCTTCGTCTTTCCCCGGGCCGAGTTCGAGCAGATGGCGAGGAAGGTCGCCGACGCCCCGTTCACGAACGAGGCGGTCCGGGCCTACCAGCGTTATCTCTTCGCCGGGACGGACGAACAACGCCCGGACGGGCAAGGACGTATCGCGATCGCGTCCGAGCTCCGACGCTACGCCGGGCTGAACAAGGAGTGCGTGGTGATCGGGGCGATCACCAGGCTGGAGATCTGGGACGCCCAAGCGTGGCAGGGCTACCTGGACGAACACGAGGACAGCTACGCGAAGGCTCGAGAGGAAGTTCTGCCGGGCGTCTTCTAGACGTGGCCGAGGAAGCACCCACGCCGTCGGGGGGCGCGGGTTCACGCTTCGGACACGCCGGGAAGCGCCCACACGGATGCCGTGAGGCCTCTGTCCGCTCAGTGGCCCTGGTACACCTTCCCCGGTACCAGGTCAGCAGGCGGGCGGACAGGGACCTGACGGCATCCGGCATCTTCCCCGGCACTACAGGAAAGGGGGAAGACATGGCAGACGAACACGAGCACGTTCCGGTGCTGCTCGACCGCATCGTCGAGCTGTTCGCGCCGGTCTTCTCCGACCGCGAGGCCGTGCTGGTCGACGCGACCGTCGGACTCGGCGGTCACTCCGACGCGCTGCTCACCGCGTTCCCCTCGCTGCGCCTGGTCGCCCTCGACCGTGACCCCAACGCGCTGGAACTCTCCGCGAAACGGCTGGCGCCGCACGGTGATCGTGTCGACTTCGTGCACGCCGTCTACGACGAGATGCCGTCCGCGCTGCAGGGTCTCGGACTGTCCAGAGTGGACGGGATCCTGTTCGACCTCGGGGTCTCCTCGATGCAGCTGGACCGCGCCGAGCGCGGTTTCGCCTATTCCAAGGACTCCCCGCTCGACATGCGGATGGACCCGACCACCGGGATCACCGCGGCCGACGTGCTCAACACCTACGCCCCCGGCGAGCTGATCCGGATCCTGCGCGACTACGGCGAGGAACGATTCGCCCAGCGGATCGTCAAAGCCGTCGTGGCGGAACGGGAGAAGGAACCCTTCACGCGCAGCGGGCGGCTGGTGGAACTGCTGTACGACGCGGTCCCCGCGGCGAGCAGGCGCACCGGCGGCCATCCGGCGAAGCGCACATTCCAGGCGTTGCGGATCGAGGTCAACGGCGAACTGGAGGTGCTGCGGCGGGCGATGCCGCGGGCGTTGTCCTCGCTCGCCGTCGGCGGCCGCATCGTCGTGGAGTCCTATCAGTCCCTCGAAGACAGGCTGGTCAAGCAGGCCTTCGCGGAACTGGCGAAATCCCGGACGCCGGAAGGGCTTCCGGTGGAACTGCCGGGCCACGGCCCGGAACTGAAACTGCTCACCAGAGGGGCCGAGAAGGCCGGCGAGGCGGAGACCGAACAGAACACGCGGGCCGCCTCCGTGCGGCTGCGAGCCGCCGAACGGATCGGAGACCGAGCACGATGACCGCTCCCGCGAAGTCCCGCGGCCGCCGGACACCGGCGCCCGGACGGCGTGCCCGCGCGACCGGCACGGTCGACCAGACGCCCGGCACCACCGAGACCACGACGTCCACCCGCGCCTCCCGCGGCCGGACGTCGGCGGCTGAACGCGCCTACGCCCGCCGCGCCCAGCGCGCCGACCTGCTGCAGCGAGACCAGCAACGCAACCGTCCCGACGCCGAAGGCGGCGTGGGCAAGGAAGAGCCGAAGAAGAAGCTCAAGCTGCGCTGGCCGCGGTCGCGCGCGTCGTTCGTGCTGATGATGATGGGCATGCTGGCCGTCGGCGTGGCGTGCACGCTGTGGCTGACCACGCAGGCCATCGCCGATTCGTACCGGCTCGAACAACTCCGCACGACCAACGCCGGGCTCGCCGAGGCGAAGGAGCGGCTGCAGCGCGAGGTCGCGAAGGCCGAGTCGCCCGCTTCGCTGGCGCCCAAGGCCAGGGAACTGGGCATGGTGCCCGGCGGCGACCCCGCGCATATCGTGGTCGGCCCGGATGGACAGTCCACTGTGGTCGGTGAGCCGAAGAAGGCGGAAGCCGAAGCGTCGGTCGCTCCGTCCGACTCGACGGCGCCTCCGCCCGCCGAGGGCACGCAGCAGGGCACGCCGTACGAGGGCGACCAGCCCGCGGTGCCCCAGGAGAACGCGGTGCCCCCGGCGCAGGGAGGTCAGTGATGTCACCCGGCCGCCCGGCGCAGGCCAGGGCGCGGTCGGCGGGGAGCGCGCGGCGGACCTACGCCGCCGGGACCCGCCGTGCCACCGCCCGCCGGGGCAACGGGGGAAACCGGAGCCGGTTCACCGGTGTCCGGATCCTGCTGATCGTCGTGATGGTGCTCGCCGGCCTCAAACTGGTTCAGGTGCAGTGGTTCGAGGCCGGTGCGCTGTCCGAGGCAGCCGAACGGCAGCGGACGTCGGTGATCGAAAGCCCCGCGCAGCGCGGGTCCATCCTGGACCGCAACGGGACGAAGATCGCGTTCAGCGTCGAGGTGCGGACACTGGCCGTGAGCCTGAACTGGCTCCACAAGACGATGGACGACTTCGCCGCGAAGAACCCGGCCAAGGGAAAGAACTTCGAGACCGAGGTGGCGGGCGCGGCGAAACTGATCGCGGCCAAGCTGCCCGGGGTGATCACCGAGCAGGAACTCCTGGACAAGTTCCACAAGCCGGAGGGGTTCACCTACCTCGTCCACGACATCGAACCGTCGGTCGCCGAAGCGATCGTCAAGGAATACCCGTGGATCAGCGTCGAGAAGCGTTCGAAACGGGAATACCCCGGTGACTCGATCGGCGCGAACATCGTCGGTTACGCGAACTGGCGCACCGACGACAAGGACGTCTCCAAGCACAACCTGCACGGTGGCTACGGTCTCGAGGCTTCGCGGGACAACGACCTCGCCGGAACGCCGGGCCGCAAGATCGTCAACACGCGGAACGGCAACGACAACCTCGTCATCCCCGGTACCGAACGGGACATCCAGAACGCCGTCCCCGGTTCGGACCTGCAGCTCACGATCGACACCGATCTGCAGTACGAACTGCAGCGGCAGCTGAGCGAGTACGTCGTCAAGTCGAAGGCCAAGGGCGGCCAGGCGGTCATCCTGGACTCGAAGACCGGCGAGGTCTACGCGCTGGCCAACGACAAGACCGTCAACCTCAACGACCCGGCTTCGCGCAGCGAGACGGAGAACCTGAACAACCGCGCGGTGACCACGCCGTTCGAACCCGGTTCGGTGAACAAGATCGTCACCGCGGCGGGCGCGATCGACGACGGCATCACCACGCCCGAGGCGTCCCTGCCGGTACCGGGTTCGCTGCAGGTCGCGGACAAGATCGTCAAGGACGCTTGGCACCACGGCACCCAGCAGTTCACGACCACCGGCATCTTCGCCAAGTCGTCGAACGTCGGCACTCTGTTGCTGGCGCAGAAGCTCGGCGAGGACCGGTACGCGGACCTGCTCAAGAAGTTCGGCCTCGGCCAGCGCACGGGTCTCGGCCTCCCCGGTGAGAGCCCGGGCGTCGTGCCTCCGCGCAACCAGTGGTCGGCCACGACCTTCGGAAACCTGCCGATCGGGCAGGGGCTTTCGATGACGGTCGTGCAGATGGCCGGGATGTACCAGGCCATCGCGAACGACGGGCTGCGCGTGGAACCCAGGGTGGTCAAGGCGAAGGTCAATCCGGACGGGACCGTCGTCCCGGAACCGGCGCCGAAGACCGTCCAGGTCATCAGCCCGCAGGCGGCGAAGACCGTCCGCGAGATGATGCGCGCCGTGACGCAGAAGGGCCGCGGGCAGCAGAGCGGCACCGGGCCGAAGGCGGCACTGGAGGGCTACCAGATCTCGGGCAAGACGGGCACCGGCCAGCAGGTCGACCCGCAGACGAAGACGTACAGCAACCACCTCTACAACATCACCTTCGCCGGGATCCTGCCCGCCGACAACCCGCGTTTCGTGGTCGGCATCCGGCTCGACGCCCCGGACGCCACACTGCAGCAAGGACTCTCGGCCGCGCCGCTGTTCCACTCGGTGGCCGCGTACCTGGCGCAGCGGTTCCAGATCCCGCTTTCGGACGGCCCGTCGCCTCAGGTCCCGCTGGTGCTTTCCTGACGCCGCTGAAGGGCGCTTTCCCCGCATGACATGGGGGGAAGCGTCCTTCGCCGCGTAAGACGCGGGGAAAGTCCCCTTCAGCTCTTCTCGCCCGAAGTCCTCAAGCGACAGTCGGAAGCCCTTGCGTGCCAAGGAGAGCGTGCGAAACCCATTACCACGAGCATGATCGCCGCGCGCACACCCCGCACCGCTTCAGTCACCCGGATGCCGCGCCGGTAACCTCCTTGGCTGTGTCGGTGCCTACTTCAGATCCCCGCAGCGGTCCCGCCGTCGAAAGCGGGTCCGGCGCGACGGCTGCCCAGGTCCCGGACAGCCCGGTCAAGGCCGTCGCCGCACCCCCGCGTCCGGCCAGGATCGAGCCGATGCCGCTGGGCACGCTGCTCGCCAGGGCGGGCGCCCGGCTCGTGGTCGGTGACGACGACTACACGGCCGCGGCCGAGCTGACGGTCACGGGCAGCACGCTGCGTGCGCAGCACGTCCTCCCCGGTGACCTCTTCGCCGCCCTTCCCGGCGCCCGCGCCCACGGCGCGGACTTCAGCGACCAGGCCATCGCCGCCGGCGCGGCCGCCGTGCTCACCGACGAGGCGGGCGCCGAGCGTCCGGTGCTCCGCGACGCCGGCGTGCCGATCCTGGTGCACCCGGACCCGCGCGCCGCCCTCGGCGAGATCGCCGCCTGGATCTACGGGGAGCCGTCGCTGGAGCTCTCCGTCCTCGGTATCACCGGGACGTCCGGCAAGACCACGACGTCGTATCTGGTCGACGCCGGGCTCAAGGCGGCCGGGCTCACCACCGGGCTCATCGGCACGGTCGAGACCCGGATCGCGGGGGAGCGGCTGACCAGCGGGTTCACCACTCCCGAGGCGCCGGATCTGCAGGCGCTCCTGGCGGTGATGGTGGAACGCGGAGTCACGCACGTCCCGATGGAGGTCTCCAGCCACGCCCTGTCGCTGGGCCGGGTCAACGGCACGCGCTTCGCGGTCGGCGCCTTCACCAACCTCTCCCAGGACCACCTGGACTTCCACAAGGACATGGAGGAGTATTTCGCCGCCAAGTCGCTGCTGTTCGACGGCCGCTCCACCGCCGAGGTGGTCGTCGTCGACAGCGCCTGGGGCCAAGCACTCCTCACCCCGCACACGGTGACCGTCTCCACCGAGCCGGGAACGGACGCGCTGTGGCGCGCCACCGACCTGACGCCCACCCCGGCGGGAGAGCAGACCTTCACCCTCCACGGTCCGGACGGCCTCACCGCTTCGGCGAAGATCCCGCTGCCGGGTGAGTTCAACGTCGCGAACGCCGTGCTCGCGGCCGCGATCCTCAACACCGCCGGTGTCCCGCTCGACGCCATCGTCGCCGGGCTCGCCTCGGTCGAAGTGCCGGGCCGGATGGAGCGGGTCTACCTCGGCCAGCCGTTCACCGCGGTGGTCGACTACGCGCACAAGCCCGCCGCGGTCGCGCAGGGGCTCGACGCGCTGCGTGCCCGCACCGAGGGCCGGATCATCACCGTCCTCGGTTGCGGCGGGGACCGCGACACCGCGAAGCGCCCGATGATGGGCGAGGCGGCTGTCCGGCGCAGCGAGATGCTGATCGTGACCGACGACAACCCGCGTTCGGAGGATCCGGCCGCGATCCGGGCGGCGATGCTGGCCGGTGCCCGCAACGCCGGACCGGCCTTGGGCGGCGAGATCCTCGAGATCGCCGACCGCCGGGAAGCCATCGTCCACGCGGTCGAGCTCGCCCAGCCCGGCGACATCGTGTTCATCGCGGGCAAGGGCCACGAGACCGGCCAGGAGGTCCAGGGTGTCGTGCACCCCTTCTCCGACCGGGACGAGCTGGCCGCCGCCATCCGCAGACGTCTGGAGACAGTGTGATCGTGCTCAGCCTGGCCGAGATCGCCGCCATCGTCGGCGGCAGGCTGCATCGGACCGACGGGACAGCCGAGGTCACCGGAAGCGTCGAATTCGACACCCGCCAGATCACGCCCGGCGGTCTGTTCGTCGCGCTGCCCGGCGCGAAGGTCGACGGCCATGACTTCGCCGCGCAGGCCGTCGAGTCCGGCGCCGTCGCGGTGCTCGCGGCCCGTGAGGTCGACGCCCCGGCCGTGATCGTGCCGCCGCCTGCCGCCGGTGCCACGCACGAGCGGGCGTTCGCGCTGGTCTCCGACAAGGACGGGGCGGGCGCCGCGGTGCTGGCCGCGCTGGCCAAACTCGCCCGGCACGTGATCCAGAAGCTGTCAGGGGACCACCTGACCGTCGTCGGGGTCACTGGCTCGTCGGGCAAGACCTCCACCAAGGACATCATCGCCCAGCTGCTGGAGCCGCTCGGCCCGACGGTGGCGCCGCCGGGATCGTTCAACAACGAGCTGGGCCACCCCTGGACGGCGCTGCGGGCCGACGACACGACCCGGCAGCTCGTGCTGGAGCTGTCCGCTCGCGGGCCCGGTCACATCGCCGAGCTGGCGGCCATCGCGCCGCCGCGGATCGGCGTCGTGCTCAACGTCGGCACCGCGCACGTCGGCGAGTTCGGCTCTCGTGAGGGCATCGCCAAGGGCAAGGGTGAGCTCGTCGAGGCACTGCCGAGCGCGGAGGACGGCGGTGTCGCGGTCCTGAACCTCGACGACCCGTACGTCGCGGCGATGGCGAGCCGCACGAGCGCGCGGGTGGTGTTCGTCGGCGAAAGCGAGTCCGCGCAGGTCCGCGCCGTCGACATCACCCTCGATGACGAAGCGCGTGCGTCGTTCCGCCTGGTCACCCCGGACGGCGAGGCGCCGGTGAAACTGCCGCTCTACGGCGAGCACCACGTCGGCAACGCGCTCAGCGCCGCCGCCGTGGCGCTGGAAATGGGCTCGACGGTCGCAGAGGTCGCGGCCCGCCTGTCGAACCTCGAACGGCGCTCCGAACGCCGGATGGAGGTCACCACCCGGGCCGACGGCGTCACGGTGCTCAACGACTCGTTCAACGCCAGCCCCGAGTCGATGCGGGCCGCTCTCAAGGCGCTCGCGTCGATGAGCGCGAACCGCCGCTCCTGGGCCGTGCTCGGCGTGATGGGCGACCTCGGCGAGGACTCGGTCGCGGCGCACGACGGCATCGGCAGGCTCGTCGTCCGGCTCAACATCGACAAGCTCGTGGTCATCGGCCAGGCCGCCGCCGCGACGCATCAGGGCGCGCAGCACGAGGGTTCCTGGGGCGAGGAGTCGGTACTGGTACCCGACGTCGAGGCCGCCATCGCCCTGCTGCATGATCAGCTCCGCGCGGGGGACGTGGTGCTGGTGAAGGCGTCCAAGGCCGCCGCGCTGTGGCGAGTGGCCGACGCCGTGCTCGCCTCCCCCGGAACCAACGCTGAATCCCCTGCAGTACTCCCTTCCCCCTCTCAAGAACGCTCGAACGGTGGTGACGCGTGATCAGCATCCTGATCGCGGCCGCGGCGGGCCTGCTGGTCTCCATCCTCCTCACTCCTTATCTGATCCGGGTGTTCTCCCGGCAGGGCTTCGGCCAGGAGATCCGGGAGGAAGGACCGCAGGGACACAAATCCAAACGCGGTACCCCGACGATGGGTGGTGTCGCGATCATCGTCGCGATGGTCGTCGGGTATTTCGTGGCGCATCTGATCAGCGCGCTCAGCGGCGGCAACGGCACCGGCGGTCCGTCCGCCTCGGGGCTGCTGGTCCTCCTGCTGGCCGTCGGCCTCGGGCTCGTCGGGTTCCTCGACGACTTCATCAAGATCCGCAAGCAGCGCAACCTCGGGTTGAACAAGACCGCGAAACTGGTCGGCCAGCTGGTGGTCACGATCGCCTTCGCGATCCTGGCGCTGCAGTTCGCCGACGAGCGCGGGCTGACCCCGGCCTCGGAGAGCCTGTCCTACGTGCGGGACCTCGCGCTGATCACCTTCCCGTCGGTGTTCTTCGTGATCTTCTGCTACATCGTCATCTCGGGCTGGTCGAACGCGGTGAACTTCACCGACGGCCTCGACGGACTCGCCGGCGGCACCGCGGCGATGGTGCTGGCGACCTACGTCGTCATCGCCTTCTGGCAGACCCGCCTCTCGTGCGCGGTCACCCCGCAGACCGCCTGCTACGACGTCCGTGACCCGCTGGACCTGGCCGTGGTGGCCGCCGCGGCGACCGGCGCCTGCGTCGGGTTCCTGTGGTGGAACGCGGCCCCGGCGAAGATCTTCATGGGCGACACCGGCTCGCTCGCCCTCGGTGGCCTCGTCGCCGGCCTGTCGATGACCACTCGCACCGAACTGCTCGCCATCGTCATCGGTGGTCTGTTCATGGTCGAGATGATCTCGGTGGTCGCGCAGATCGCGGTGTTCCGCACCACCAGGCGGCGGCTGTTCCGGATGGCCCCGTTCCATCACCACTTCGAACTCGCGGGCTGGGCCGAGACCACCGTCATCATCCGGTTCTGGCTGCTTTCGGCCATCTGCTGCATGTTCGGGCTCGGCCTGTTCTACAGCGAACAGCTCAGCTTCGGGGGTTAAGAAGTGGAGCTCGCCGGGCGGCATGTCCTCGTCGCCGGAGCCGGGGTCACCGGCAAGTCGATCGTCCCCGTCCTGAAGGACCTGGGTGCGCGGATCACCGTCACCGACGGCGACGCCGAACGGCTGGCGGAACTCGAAGGTCTCGGCGCCGAACTGGTGCCCGGCCTGCCGGAGCCGCCCGAAGGTGTCGAACTGGTCGTGACCAGCCCCGGCTGGAAGCCGACGTCGCCGTTGCTCGTGGCGGCGGCCGAGGCGGGTATCGAGGTGATCGGCGACGTCGAGCTGGCGTGGCGCGTCGGGCAGCTGCGCGACAAACCGCCGGTGTGGCTCGCGATCACCGGCACCAACGGCAAGACCACCACTGTCGGGATGCTGGAATCGATCCTCCGTTCCGCCGGGGTCGACGCCGTGGCCTGCGGTAACGTCGGTTTCGCGGTGCTCGACGCGGTGCGGGCCGGGCACGAAGTGCTCGCCGTGGAGCTGTCGAGCTTCCAGCTGCACTGGTCGTCGACGCTGGCCCCGCTCGCCTCGGTGGTGCTGAACCTGGCCGAGGACCATCTCGACTGGCACGGCTCGATGGAGGAATACGCGGCCGCGAAGGGACGGGTCCACACCCACTCCCGGAACGTGGTGCACAACCTTCACGAGGAGTGGTCCGCCCGGCTCGCCGACGAACACGCGCCCGCCGGCGCCCGCCGCGTCGCCTTCGGCATGGACACCCCGCGCCCCGGCGAACTCGGGATCGTGGAGGATCTGCTGGTCGACCGCGCCTTCGTCGCCGACCCGGCGACCAGCGCCGACGAACTCGGCACGCTGGCCGACGTGCGTCCCGCCGGTCCGCACAACGTCTCCAACGCGCTCGCCGCGGCCGCCCTGGCCCGCGCGTACGGCGTCACGGGCGAGGACGTCGCCAAGGGGCTGCGCGAGTACCGGCCCGCCCCGCACCGGGCCGAGGAGATCGGCGAGATCGACGGCGTCCGGTACATCAACGACTCCAAGGCGACCAATCCGCACGCGGCGAGCGGTTCGCTGCGCGCGCATCTGAACGTCGTCTGGATCGCCGGTGGCCAGCTCAAGGGCGCTTCCGTGGACGAGCTCGTCGGCTCGATCGCCGGAAGGCTGCGCGGAGTCGTCCTGTTCGGCGTGGATTCACCCGTGATCGCCGCCGCTGTTGCGCGACACGCGCCGGATGTCCCGGTCAACAGCCTCCCTTCGGGTGACGATGACACCATGACTGCGGCGGTGAAGGCGGCCCGCGCCCTGGCGCGTCCCGGAGATGTGGTGCTGCTGGCCCCCGCCGCGGCGTCGTTGGACATGTATCGCTCCTACGGCGAACGCGGCGACGCGTTCGCGCGTGCGGTCCGTGTCCTGCGCGACGGTGCGGGGGAGACCAGTGACGGCGGTTGAGGACAGGAAGCGCGAGCCCGCGCCCCGGCAGCGCAAGTCTCGTGAGGGCCGTGAACGCAAGGAAAGCCCGTTCGTCGCCTTCCGCACCGCGCTGACGGCGTGGCTCTCACGGCCGCTCGCTTCGTTCCACTTGGTGCTGGCGCTCACCGGCGTGCTGACCGTGATCGGCATCGTGATGGTGCTGTCCGCTTCGTCGGTCGCGTCGTACAACCCCAAGACCGGCACCGGCGTGTACGCCCAGTTCAGCAAGCACATCATGTTCGTCGCGATCGGCGCGGTGGTGTTCTGGGTCGGGCTGCGGGTCCCGCTGGAACGCGTCCGGCGGCTGTCGGCGACGGCGACGGTGATCTGCCTCGGGCTGCTCGTGCTGGTGCTGACCCCGCTCGGCTCCGAGGTCAACGGCTCGCAAGGCTGGTTCAGGCTCGGGGGATTCGCCTTCCAGCCGGTCGAGGCGGCCAAGGTCGCGCTGGCCTTCTGGGGCGCGCACATCCTGGTGATCAAGTACAACATCATCAACCAGTGGCGCCATCTGCTCGTCCCGGTCGTGCCGATCGCGCTGCTGATGTTCGCGCTGGTCATGATGCAGCCCGACCTCGGCGGCACCGTCACCCTCGCGGTGGTGCTGCTGGCTCTGCTGTGGTTCGCGGGCGCGCCGAAACGGCTGTTCGGCGTCATCCTCGCGGGCGGTCTCGCCGGGATCCTGGTGCTGGCCATCATCGCGCCGTACCGGCTCGCGCGGGTCATGTCGTTCGTCTCCGGCGACCCGGACACCAGCGCGGACGGCTTCCAGGCCAACCAGGCGAAACTCGCGCTCGCCGACGGCGGGCTGTTCGGCAAGGGCCTCGGCCAGGGCCAGTCCAACTGGGGCTACCTGCCGAACGTGCAGAACGACTTCATCTTCGCCCTGATCGGCGAGGAACTCGGCTTCATCGGCTGCGTCGTGGTGCTGGGGCTGTTCGCCGGGGTCGCCGTCGTGGGCCTGCGGATCGCCACCCGGAACCTCGATCCGTGGATCCGCATCGTGTCCGGCACGCTGACCGTCTTCCTGGTCGCGCAGGCCGGAATCAACATCGGCTACGTCGTCGGCCTGCTGCCGGTCACCGGGGTCACGCTGCCGCTGATCTCCTACGGCGGGACGTCACTGGTGATCACCATGCTCATCATGGGGATCCTCGCCAACGCCGCCCGGCACGAACCGGAGGCGGTGGCCGCACTGCGCTCGCAGGGGCCGGGTAAATTCGGACGCCTGCTGAGGCTTCCCGCGCCCGAGCCGTACCGCCCGCCCGCCAAGCGCAAGGGCGCCGCGGCCAGGGGAGGCGCCGCCAAGGCGGCGAGGCCCGCGCCGAGGACGGCGAGGCCCGCGCCCGCCCAGGAACGGCGCCGTTCGGTACGGGAACCCGGCAGGAGGACGGCCGCGCGAACGGCGGTGAACCGCGGTACCGCGAAACGGGGTACCGCAAACCGGAGAGGTCATAGGTGAACAACCCCGTCAGAGGTGGCGCCACAGGCGAGGTCGCCGGCAAGGCACCGGTGGTCGTGGTCGCCGGCGGCGGTACCGCAGGGCATATCGAACCGGCACTCGCCCTCGCCGACGCGGTGATGCGCCTGCGTCCCGACGCGAAGGTGATCGCGCTGGGGACCCAGCGCGGGCTGGAGAACAAGCTCGTCCCGGCGCGGGGCTACCCGCTGGAGCTGATCCCGCCGGTGCCGATGCCCCGCAAGCCGACACCCGAACTGCTGAAGATGCCGCTGAAGGTCCGCGACGCGGTCAAGCGCACCCGTGAGGTCCTGGACCGGGTCGGCGCGGACGTCGTCGTCGGTTTTGGCGGGTACGTCGCGCTCCCGGCGTACCTCGCCGCGCGCGGCCGCACGCCGATCGTGGTGCACGAGGCCAACGAGAAGCCGGGCCTGGCGAACAAGGTCGGCGCGCGGTTCGCCGTCCGCGTCGCCGTCGCCGTCCCGGGGACACCGCTGGCGAAGGCCGAGGTCATCGGTATCCCGCTGCGGCGCTCCATCACCTCGCTCGACAGGTCCGCGCTGCGCGCCGAAGCCCGTGAGTTCTTCGGGCTCGACCCCGACGCCCCGACACTGCTGGTCTTCGGCGGCTCGCAGGGCGCGGTGTCCATCAACGGCGCGGTCTCCGGTGCGGCCAAGGAGTTCGCGGACGCCGGTGTCGGCGTCCTGCACGCCCACGGGCCGAAGAACACGCTGGTCGTCCAGGAGTTCCCCGGAAGGCCCGCGTACGTCCCGGTGCCGTATCTGGAGCGCATGGACCTCGCTTACGCCGCCGCCGACGCGGTGCTGTGCCGCTCCGGCGCGATGACCGTCGCCGAGGTCTCCGCCGTCGGCCTGCCCGCGGTGTTCGTCCCGCTGCCGTACGGCAACGGCGAACAGGCGGTCAACGCCCGGCCCGCGGTCGACGCCGGTGCCGGGCTGATGGTCGACGACGCCGACCTCACCCCCGCCAAGGTCGCGGAGCTGGTGATCCCGCTGGTGTCCGACGCCGACAGGGTCGCGAAGATGAGCGCGGCCGCCGTCGGCCTCGGCCACCGAGAGGCCGACGAGACCCTTGCCAAGATCGTGCTGGAGGCCGCAGGTGCCTGACCATCTCCCCGACACGCTCACGCGTGCCCACCTGATCGGGATCGGCGGCGCCGGGATGAGCGGCATCGCCCGCATCCTGCTGGCGCGCGGTGCCCAGGTCTCCGGATCCGACGCCAAGGAGTCGCGCGCGTTCCTTTCGCTGCGCGCCCAGGGCGCCGAGATCGCCGTCGGCCAGAGCGCCGAGAACCTCGACGCCTTCCCCGAAGGCCCGTCCTCGGTGATCGTGTCGACCGCGATCAAGGACGACAACCCGGAACTGGTGGCCGCGCGGGAACGCGGGATCACCGTGCTGCACCGAGCCGAGGCTCTGGCCGGGTTGATGGAGGACCACCGCGTCGCCTGCATCGCCGGGACGCACGGCAAGACGTCGACGACGTCGATGCTGACCGTCGCGCTGCAGCAGTGCCGTCTCGACCCGTCGTTCGCCATCGGCGGCGACCTCAACGAGTCGGGCGCGAACGCGCACCACGGCGAGGGCGGGGTCTTCGTCGCCGAGGCCGACGAGAGCGACGGGTCGTTCCTGGCGTACTCGCCGTCGGTCGCCGTGGTGACCAACGTCGAGCCGGACCACCTGGATCACCACGGCACGGCCGAGGCGTACGTCTCGGTGTTCACCGACTTCCTCGGCCGGATCGTGCCGGGCGGGCTGCTCATCGTCTGCGGTGACGACGAGGCGGCCGACAGGCTGGGCGCGCAGGCGGAGGAACGTGGCATCCGCGTCCGCCGCTACGGGCGTTCGGTCACCGGCGAGGACGACGCCAAGGTGCTCGACTACGCGCCCGCGCCGGACGGCGGCGTCGTCCGGATCTCGTTGCAGGGCGAGGAGATCGTCCTCCGCGTCGCGGTGCCGGGCGAGCACATGGCGCTGAACGCGATCGCCGCGCTGCTGGCCGGGATCGAGCTCGGCGCTCCGGTCGAAGGACTGGCCGAAGGGCTCGCCGCGTTCGGCGGCGTCCGGCGGCGGTTCGAATTCAAGGGCCGCTCGGGCGATGTCCGTGTGTACGACGATTACGCGCACCACCCGACCGAGGTCGACGCGCAGCTGCGCGCGGTGCGGACGGCCGCGGGTTCGGGCCGGGTCATCGTGGTCTTCCAGCCGCATCTGTACTCGCGCACGAAGGCGTTCTCGAAGGAGTTCGCGGCCGCGCTGTCGCTGGCCGACGAGGTCGTCGTGCTGGATGTGTTCGGGGCGCGCGAGAAGCCGGAGCCCGGCGTGAGCGGCGCGCTCATCGCCGACCAGATCTCCGGCGTCCCCGTGCACTACCAGCCCGCGTTCGACGTCGCGGCGAAGCTGGCGGCGGATCTGGTCGAACCCGGAGATCTGCTGGTGACCATGGGCGCCGGCGACGTCACGCAGCTCGGCCCGGAGATCCTGGCCGAACTGGACCGGCGGGCGGGCTAGCAGTGTCTCTCAAAGCGCGCTTTCGGATTCCCGCAGCCGGGCCGCGGCATCGTCTGCTCACTCACCCGGCCATGCCGGCGGCCCGCCTTCGCGAATCCGAGGCCTCCGGCCGGAAAGAAACGCGCGCGCGTACCCTCACGCAACCTGCCAACTTCAGTTCGGGAGGCACTCTCCAGCCATGACGCAGACCGGGGAACGCCGCCGCCCGGCCGAACCCGGTCGGCGTCCGCGCACCGAACGGACCGGACGGGGCGAACGGGTTCAACGGGCGAAGGCCCGGCGCGGCAGGCGGTCGGGGTACGACCGCCGCCGCACCGCCCGGCCGGCCCGGCACAAGGAGATGCGGCGGCGCTGGGTCGCGCTGCTTTCGGTGCTGACCGTCGTCGCCCTCGTCTACCTGCTGTGGTTCAGCTCGATGCTGGGGGTGCGGCAGGTCGACGTCGTCGGGGCGAGTTCCGTGCCCGCGGAACAGATCCGCGCCGTGGCGGCGGTGCCGGACCAGAAGCCGATGCTGCGCCTGGACACCGACGAGATCCGCGATCGGGTGGCGCAGATGCCCGGCATCGCCACCGCCGACGTCTCCCGGTCCTGGCCGAGCTCCCTCGAGATCACCGTGACCGAACGCGCCGCGATCGCGTTCTTCGACAGCGGGCCCGGCGGCGACGGCGTGCACCTCGTCGACGGCGGGGGAGTCGTGTTCAAGACCGTCAAGGAACGGCCCGCCGGGCTGCCCGAGCTGAAGCTGCCTTCGGTTTCGGCCGACGACCCGGTGACCCGCGCGGTGACCGGCGTCCTCGGCGTGATCCCGCAGCAGTTGCTCAAACAGGTCACCACGGCGACGGCGAAGACGCCCGGCAGCGTCGAGTTCGCGCTGGCCGACGGGAAGACCGTGCGCTGGGGGACCTCGGCCGACACCGAACGCAAGGCGAAGGTCCTCGCCGCGCTGCTCACGCGCGAGGGCAAGGTCTTCGACGTCTCCGCACCCGATCTGCCGACGGTCTCCTGACGCAATTCGGCAGTACGAACTACCGCAAGGAGGTGCCGAATTGCGGAGGGGTCAGCGGGTGACGAGGGCTTCGATGCCGTCCAGCATGCGTTCGAGGCCGAACGTGAAGGTCTCATCGGCGGCTTCGCAGGTGTCCGCCTCGTAACCGCCGCTTTCCCACATCCGCGTCATCGCGGGATGCCGCTCCACGTCGAAGTATTTCTCCCAGAACACCGACCGCTGCCCCCACCAGGCGTCGGTCGACTGCCCGGTCTCCTGTTCGACCTGCGCGGTCTCGGCGAAAAGCGTCGCGTTGGCCTGCACGTAGATCTCGATGCTGTTCGCGGCCGCGGCCGCCTTCCGGGGCGCCAGTCCGATGTCCGACACCGCCGCGATCAGGTACTCCTGGCCCGCCATCAGCCCGGGGCCGAGCACCGGCCGCACCATCGACGTCGAGCGCAGCCACGGATGCGCGCGGAAAACGGCCAGCGTGCGGTCGGCGTAGAGCCGCACCTGTTCGCGCCAGCCGTCCGGCCGGGGATCGCCGGGGCCGGGGAGGTCCCGTTCGGCGAGCACCGAGTCCACCATGAGGTCGAGCAGCTCTGTCTTGCCGGGAACGTAGGTGTAGAGCGTCATCGTGCCGACACCGAGTTCCTTGGCGATCTGGCTCATCGACACGGTGGCCTCGCCCGCGCCGTCGGCGAGTGCGACGGCGGTGGCGATCACCTGGTCGAGGGTCAGTTTCGGCTTTCGTCCCCTGGTCGGCTGCCGGGCTTCGCCGCGGTCACGCCACAACAGATCGAGGCTGCGCTCGAAGTCCATCCACACTCCACTCGGCCGTGAAGCTGGATTCTACATTCTCGTATGAGGTACGGTTAAACTGATTCCGTAGGGCGTACGAAAAGGAGTGGGGAATCGTGACGATCCTGGTGACCGGTGCGACCGGAAGCGTCGGCAGGCTGCTCGTCGACGAGCTGGTGGAGGCCGGGGCGCCGGTGCGGGCGCTGACCGTCAACCCGGCGAAGGCGGCGTTGCCGGAGCAGGTGGAGGTCGCCAAGGGGTACCTGGGCAAGCCGGAGACGCTGCCGGAAGCCCTCAAGGGCATCGAGACCGTCTACCTGGCGCCGCTCGCGGCCAAAGTGGACGACTTCGTGAAGCTCGCGAAGGAGGCCGGAGTGCGCCGGGTGGTGGCGCTGTCGGGCAGCAACGCCGACGACCCGCCGGAGAACTCGAGCGGTGTGGACTACGCGATCATCGAGAAGGCGGTCCGGGAGGCGGACTTCGACTGGACCTTTCTGCGGCCGGGCGCGTTCATGAACAACACCCTCGGCTGGGCGGAGACGATCAAGGCCGAGCGGATGGTCCGCGCGGCCTACCCCGAATCGCGGATGACGCCGATCGACCTCGCGGACATCGCCGCCGTCGCCGCGCACGTCATCCTGACCGAGGGTCATGTCGGCAAGAAGCACACGCTGAGCGGGCCGACCGCGATCAGCCAGCGCGAACAGGTCGCCGCCATCTCGGCCGCGCTCGGCGAAGAGGTGGCCTTCCATGAGCTCACCCGGGAAGAGGCGAACAAGCAGTGGGCCGCCGCCGGGGTTCCGGCGGAGATCGCCGAGTGGCTGCTCGACGGCTTCGCGTACTTCACCGAAAACCCCGACAAGCCGACCGGGGTCGTCCAGGAACTCACCGGGCGTCCTGGCGTCACCTACGCGGAATGGGCCTTGGCGAACGTCGAAGCATTCCGCTGAGGGTCGACCTCGTGAGTGGTAAGGACGGTTAGAACCGTCCTTACCACTCACGAGGCTCTTGGCGACGTTTCAGCGGGCCCGGCGGGGAAGGCGGGTCGGCAGTGGCGCGCCACGCCGCGGCTGATCCTCTGTAGCCCCGGCGGGTGGAGAGGACGATCGCTGCGGCTGGGGCAGCGGGGGCGGAGCCTGCGACTCGCGGGGCCAGGCCGGCGTGATCATCGCCTGCGCTCCGACTCGGCGGACCGGCAGCCCGTGCGCCTCCCGCGCGGGCAGGCCGGGCCAGATCTCGCCGGCCTCCTTGGCGGCGTCGCGGATCGCGGTGCCGTCGAGCGAGGTGCGCGTCTCCTCGATGTCGCGGTCGAGCCACTGGACGATGAACTCCAGCGGCCCGTCGGGCGGCAGCGGCCACAGGAAGATCTCGTGGTCGACGTGGAACGCCGAACCGCCCAGCCCCTGCGCGCGTAGCACCGGCTGATCCGGTTTGGTGGCCGACGGCACGGAGATGGTCTCCGAACTGGCCCGCCTGCCGTCGGGGAAGAGCACCCCCACCAGCAGTGCGTTGTAGTCCGGGACCCGGCGGTGGTCGATCAGGCCTTCGCCGGGTTCGTCCAGCAGGAGATCCCGCGAGTACACCGACAGCTGGAAGGACACCGACTCCGGCCACACCTCGAGGCCGCGCAGGGCCACGATGGTCCGCTCGGCGCGGCCCAGCGGCATCGACCAGGGCAGGATCGCCGGGACGATGTACTCGTGCGGCGTCTCCACCCAGGGACGGCCGTTGTAGCCGAACAGTTCCTGTTCCGGCACCGGGAACAGGGGACGGCTGCGCGGACCGTCCGTGAAGAAGCTCATCGTGGACCGGGCGCGGCAGGGCGCAGGGTGAACCTGTCCGACACGCCGCTCACGCAGTCAACGACCACCATGCGCTTCACGGTATCCGATGACCATGCCGGTACTGAACGGTTTCAACGCACCTTTCGCGTCACCCGAAGCCCTTGAGCTTCACTTTCGTGCCCTTCGGCACCTTGGTGCCCGGCTGCGGATCCTGCTCCAGGACGAAGTCGAAACCACCGTTTCCGCCGCCGTGACCGTTGCCCTTTCCCCGACCCTGACGGTCGGGCTCCAGACCTGCTTGCTTCAGGATCTGGATCGCTTCCTCCATCGGCTTGAAGGTCACGTTCGGTACTTCGACGGAGTTCGAAACGAACACGCCGATCCGGCGGTTGCTCGCCTTCCCGCCGCCCTTCGGGTCGGTGCGGATCACCTGACCCGCGGCGAACTGGTCGGAGAACTCCTCACCGGCCTGGAACGGCTGGAAGCCCGCCTGCTGCAGGATCTGGAACGCGGCGTCCTTGCTCTGGCCCGTGACGTCCGGGACCGGCGGCAGCGGTTCGGGGCCCTTCGACAGGATGATCGTGACCTGTCCGCCGATGTTCAGCTGCGAACCGGGGCTCGGGTCGACGCGGATCACCTTGTTCTTGGCGACGTCGCTGTACTCCTGCTCGCCCTGGACCGGGGTCAGCTGCGCGGCCTTGATCGCCGTCTCCGCGTCCTGCTGGCTCGTCCCGGCCTGGATGTCCGGCACGATCGGACGGCCCTTCGACAGCACGACGTTGACCGTGGCGCCCGGCGCGAGCGATGTGCCCTCCGCGGGATCGGACCGGATCACCGTGTGCTGGGCGGCGGTGTCGCTGTACTCCTCGGTGTAGGCCGGGGTCAGCTTCGCCGACCGGAGCGCGTCACCGGCGGCGGCCTGGTTCATCCCGGCCAGCTTCGGTACCGACGACGACGTCGGGCCGGAGTCGTTGAGGATGAAGGCGAACGCGCCGATCAGGCCGCCGAGGATCACCACCGCGGCCGCGATCATGAGGTAGAGCCGCTTGCGCGACCCCGGCTGTCCGTCGTCCGCGGCCGGTTTGGGCCGAGGGGGCGGGGTGCGGGGCGGCTGGGCGGCGGGGATCTGCGGCTCACGGTGCAGTGCCTGCGTTCCGCGCGGCCCGGTGACCGGCAGGGTCGCCTCGGCGACCGGGGGCAGCACCGTCGTCGCGGCGGCCGGGTTCACCGCCGGGACGGCGGGGATGCCGGGAGTGGTGCGCTCGGCGTCGGTCTCCCGGTCGGCGTCCGCCGGCAGCGGCACGGGCACCGGGACCGCGGGCACGCCGAGGACGGTGCGCAGATGGTGTAGCTCGGCGAGGAACGCCGCGGCGTCGGCGGGGCGCTGCTCGGGGTCGCGGCGCGTGGCGCGCAGGATCAGCTCGTCCAGCTGTGGCGGGATGCCCGGCCGCAGCTCGCTCGGGCGCGGGACGTCGTCGTTGACGTGCCGGTACGCCACCGAGAGCGCGGTGTCGCCGGTGTACGGCGGGCGTCCGGTGAGCATTTCGTACAGCAGGATCCCCGCCGAGTAGACATCGCCGCGCGAGGTGGTCGCGCCGGTGGCGACCTGTTCGGGCGAGACGTAGGCGACGGTGCCGAGGATGACACTCGAACTCGTGGTGCCCGCGCTCGCGACCGCGCGGACCAGGCCGAAGTCGCCCACCTTGACCACACCGCCCGAGAGCGCCGTGCCACCGCGGCCGATGAGCACGTTCTCCGGTTTGACGTCGCGGTGCACCAGACCGGCGGCGTGCGCCGCGGCCAGCGCGGAGAGGACCGGTTCGGCGATGCTCAGCGCGAGCGCGACGTCCAGTGGACCGCGTTCGGCGAGCAGTTCGCGCAGGGTCCCGCCGTCGACGAGCTCCATGACCAGGAACGCGCGGCCGGACTCCTCACCGCCGGGGGTGTCGAAGCCCTGGTCGTGCACCGCCACCACGTGCGGGTGGTGCAGCCGGGCCGCCGAACGGGCCTCGCGCTCGAAGCGTTCGACGAACGACCTGTCGTCGGCGAACCGCGGGTCCATGATCTTGATGGCGACCTGGCGGTCCAGGCGGGTGTCGACGCCGCGGTACACCGACGACATCCCACCGCGTGCGAGCAGCTTGTCCACCCGGTAGCGGCCCTCGAGCAGAGTGCCCACCAGCGTGGGGTCCGTGCGTGTCACGGCTATGGATCGTACGGAAGTGCCCATGTTCTGGTGTACGGGACCTGGCTCGCCGGGGATCACGATTCCCGCCATTTCGCCGAATCGGCGGTATACGTGATCGAGCGAGCACTCTCCGTCATATCCCGGGTCGTCACCCATGCGTACTAACGGAGCGGGAGACGGAATGTGGCACAGTGTCACCTGTGAGTGGTATTCCCGTCGCCGACGACGTTCTCGATGCAGATGTGTCCGTTCTCCCGCTTCCGGAGGTCGCGACCGCGTTGAACGTTTCGGCCAACAAGGTCCGCCAGATGCTGCGCGACGGCCATTTGATCGCCGTCCGGCGCAAGGGCGAGCTGTACGTCCCGGTCTCGTTCCTGGTGAAGGACGGCGTGGTCAAGGGCCTGGCGGGCACCATCACCGTGCTCGCGGACGCCGGTTTCAGCCGGACGGAGATGCTGCGCTGGCTCTTCGCCGAGGACGAGACCCTGCCGGGGACCACCCCGGTCAACGCGCTCCGCACCAGCCATGGCACCGAGGTCAAGCGGCGCGCGCAGGCGATGGCGTTCTAGTCCGCCCGGACGTTCTGACCAGTACATACGTCGCAGCCGCGAGAAGCTGGCACCCCGCCGCGGCACACAGCGCGGCGGTTACGGAGAGTGCGCTCAACGGTCCCGCCGCCGCGGCGCCCGCGGCGAGTCCGGTGATCTTCACGCTCGCCGCCGTCGTGAAAACCTGAGCCCGCACCGCCGCGGGCGCTTCGCGATGCCGGATGGCGAACAGCGCCGAAAGCTGCGGTCCTTCGGCGAATCCGGCGAGTACGGCGGCGGCCAGCAGGGTCACCACGCCCTGGCCCGTCGCCGCGAGCAGGAAACTCGCGCCCAGCAGGACCGTGCTGACGAGCACGGTGCGATCCGGCGGCGGTGGCCTGCGGGCCAGCACGGCGTTCGCGACCAGCGAGGCGGCGGCCAGCACGGTGAGCAGAAGCGCGCCGAACCCCGGGTTCCCCAGCCGTTGGGCGCCGAGCAGCGGATAGCAGACCACGGCGACCCCGATGCCGGCGAAGGACACCGTGGACGTCGCGGTGGCCCGCAGCAGCGCGCGGTTGCGGAAGAGGACCGCGAACCCATCGGCGAGTTGACGGCGGATCGGTCTCGCGGGCTTCGCTTCGGCGGCGGGGAGCGACCATGCGGCGGGGAAGGCGGCCACGACCAGCGTGATCGCCAGGGCCACCGCGGCCGGGGCGTCGGCGTACGCGGCCACGAGCCCGGCGAGTCCCGGCCCGGCGAGACTCGCGGCGGTGAACGTCATCGCGTCCAGCGTGCTCGCTCTCGGCAACGGTGTCGTGCCGCGGACATTCGGCAGTTGCGCCGTCCAGCCGCCCGCCAAGGCGGGGTTGAGCAGTCCGGCCGCGACGGCCACCACGATCGCCGCGGGGATTTCGACCAGCGCGAGCACCGCGCCGAGCCCGCCCGCGTAGGCGAGCAGCGCCCACGCCAGCACCCGTCCCGGCCGGGGACTGCGGTCGAGCAGCGCGCCGAGCAGCGGCCCGCCCGCCGCCGCGGAGATCGTCAGGCCCGCGAGCAGTGCGGACCCGGTGGCGGCCGAGCCGTCGACGCCGATTCCGAGCAGGAGCAACGCCGGTCCGGACAGCTCGTCGCCGGTTCTGGCGACCGTCGCGCCGGTCAGATAGACGGCGAGACTGTAACGGCCTCTCATGAATGAGACGTTACAGTGGGGTATGACTTCTGCGCAGCGGGATTTCCTGCCCGGTCGTTCGGCGCGGGCGGCGGCGCAAAGGGCGGTGGATCTGCTGATCGTCCTGCTCGCGCCGGAACCCTCGGTCTCGGAGGTGCGCGCCGTACTGGAAGCGCACGGCGAGACCTCGGTCGAGTTGGAGCCGTCGGATGTGGCGTCGTTGCGTGAGGCGGCCGAGGAACTGCGTGAGGTGTTCGCGGCGCGGGATGTCGCGGAGGCGGCCGGGGCGCTCAACCGGCTGCTGACCCGGTACGCGCATCCGCCTCGGCTGACCGACCACGATGCCGGGTTCGGCTGGCATCTCCACGTGGACGCCGCGGACGACGGGCCGTGGGGTGCGTGGTTGGTGACGTCGTCCGCGCTGGCGCTGGCCGTGCTGCTTGCGGACCGTCAGGCACCGCCGGGCGGGCTGTGTGCGGCCTCGGGGTGCGGGAAGCCTTTCGCGCACTTGGGAGGGGGAAGCCCGCGGCGGTACTGCTCGACGCGGTGCGCGACCCGGGAGCGCGTCGCGGCCCACCGTCGGCAACGCTCGTGAGTGGTAAGGACGGTTCTAACCGTCCTTACCACTCACGAGACCCAGGCGGCACAGAGGTCACTGCTTGTCGCGCCACTCGATCCAGGACCGCAGCTTGTCGAGGTTGTAGTCCGGCCCACCGGTGGCCACGGTGAACAGCGAGACGCCCAGCTCCAGCAGCTTCGGGCCCAGCTCCTCGGGCTCACCCTCGACGGCGACCGAACGCTCGATCTCCTTCGGGTCCCGCCCGACGTCGGCGCAGTGCTGGTCGAGGATCTTGACCTTGCGCTCCACGACCTCCGGGTCGCCGAAGCCGTGCCAGATGTCGGCGTGCTTCGCGACGAGGCGCAGCGTCTTCTTCTCGCCGCCGCCTCCGATCAGCACGGGGATGTCGCGGGTCGGCGCCGGGTTCAGCTTGCCGAGCCTGCTCTCGATCCGCGGGAGCGCCTCGGCGAGGTTGTCGAGCCGCCCGCCCGCCGTGCCGAACTCGTAGCCGTACTCGTCATAGTCCTTTTCGAACCAGCCGGAGCCGATGCCGAGGATCAGCCGCCCGTCGGAGATGTGGTCGACGGTGCGGGCCATGTCGGCCAGCAGTTCGGGGTTGCGGTAGCTGTTGCACGTCACCAGCGCGCCGATCTCGACCCGCGACGTGGACTCCGCCCAGGCGCCCAGCATGGTCCAGCACTCGTAGTGCAGACCCTCGGGCTCGCCGTAGAGCGGGTAGAAGTGGTCCCAGTTGAAGACGATGTCCACACCGAGGTCTTCGGCCTCCGAAGCCGCCCGGCGGATGGCCTTGTATTCGGCGTGCTGGGGCTGCAGCTGGACGCCGATCCGGATCTTCCTGTTCGCAGCAGTCGTCATGATCGCACCCTAAGCCTGGAGTTGCTCCACGCGCTCGCCAACAGCCTCGGCAGTGCGACTCCCAGCCGGCGGCGGCGGGGTACGACCGCGCGGGTGTTCAGCACGTCGTACCCGAGGGCCGTGATCTCGTCGAGGATGCCTTCGTAGAGCACGAGCGCGGTCCGTACACAGTCGCGGGATTCCTCGCGCAGCAACGGGATGCCCGCTTCTGCGCGGCGGTACACGGCCCGGTTGCGCGCCACCGCGACGGCGAGCGCGCGCCGCACCCGCCGGTCGGGCAGTCCACGCGCGCGGGACCATGCGAGCAGTTCGCGGTCGACGCCGAACGCGGCCAGCTCTTCGGTCGGCAGGTACAGCCTTCCCCGGTCGAGGTCCTCGCCGACATCGCGCAGGAAGTTGGTCAGCTGGAACGCCTCACCCAGCGCGGCGGCGCCGGGCACGGCGTCGGCGACCGGGACGACGGTGCCGAAGACGGGCAGCATCTGCAGGCCGATCACCTCGGCCGAACCGTGGATGTACTCCTGGAGATCGGCGTAGGTCGCGTACTCGGTGATCTTGAGGTCCATCGCCATGGACCGCAGGAACGCGTCGAACAGTTCGCGGTCCAGGTCGTGACGACGCACGGTGTCGGCGAGCGCGGTCAGGACCGGATCGGCGGGCGTGCCGCCGTCGAAGACCCGCGCGACCATGACGGCGACCTCGTCCAGCGCGACCGCCGGATCGGTGCCGGGCGCGGGATTGTCGACCACTTCGTCCGCCATCCGCGCGAAGCCGTACAGCGCGTGCGCGAACGGCCGTGTCCGCGGCGGCAGCAGCCGGGTCGCGAGGAAGAAGGTGCGCCCGTAGTGCGCGTTGACGCGGCGGCATTCGGCGTACGCGGCACGCAACGCCGGCTCGGTGATGCCCGCGGCGTCGAGTTCGTTCATCGGCCGGTGACCCGTCCCGCCGCGAGCCTGCCGGAGATCACGACCGGCGGGATGCCGACGCCCGGTGTGGTCCCGCAGCCCGCCAGTACGACGTTGTCCGCCGCCCGCATCAGGTTCCCCGGCCGGAAAGGGCCGGTCTGGGCGAGAGTGTGCGCGAGCGAGAACGGGGTGCCCGCGGTGAGCCCGCGCTCCGCCCAGACCGCCGGGGTGATCGTCTCGTCGACGGAAAAGTCGTCGGCGAAACCGGTGAGGCCGCGCTTTTCCAGTGTGCGCAGGAGTTCCGCGCGATAAGCGGGCCCGACCCGGCCCCAGTCGATCTTGCCGCGACGCAGGTTCGGCGCCGGGGCCAGCACCGAGATCACCTGGTCGCCGCCGGGGGCGAGGCCCGGTTCGGTCGCGGTCGGCCGGGTCACCAGCAGCGAGGGATCGCTCATCAGCTTGCCTTCGCGGATGATCTCCGAGAACGTCTTCTCCCAGGCGTGACCGAAGAAGATGGTGTGGTGGCCCAAATCAGGCCACGAGTTCGGCGCGTGTCCGTGCAGCACGACGGCCGACGGCGAGTATCGCAACGGCAGCGGCCGCCTGGGGCGGGCACCGAGCAGCCGGTACGCGGTGCCGAGTTCGGTCGCGAGAACCACCGTGTCGCAAGGGATCCGCTCACCCATGCGGGTCCGCACCGCGCGCACCCGCGAGGAAACCCTCTCCAGCCAAGCCGCTTCGGTGCCGAAGCGCAGTTCCGCGCCGGCGCGTTCGGCCGCGTTCGCCATCGCTCGCGCGATCTCGCCCATCCCGCCCGACGGGTAGTAGACCCCGCCGACGGTGTCCATGTAGGAGATGACGCCGTACGCGCCGATCGCGCGCGCCGGGTCGAGTCCCGCGTAGAGCGCCTGGAAGGAGAACAGGCGGCGCACCCGGTCGTCGCGCAGGAACCCGCCGATCTTCGGACCGAGCCGTCCGAAACCGCCCAGCGCGGCCAGTTTCGCCAGCTCCGGGCGCACGAGATCGAGCGGGGAGTCGAAGTTCGCGCCGATGAAGTGGTCCTTCTGCGCCGCGTACAGCTCGGTCAGCCAGCGCCGGAGCCGACGGTAGCCCTCGGCTTCGGCCGGACCGGCGGCCGCGCGGATCTCGGCCTCCATCGCCGCCGCCTCGGTATGCACGGCGATCGTGCTGCCGTCGGCGAACCTCGCGCGGTAGGCCGGGTCGAGCCGCGTCAGCGTCAGGTTGCCCGACAGGGATTCGCCGACCGCGGAAAACGCCTCGTCGAGCAGTTCCGGCATGGTCAGCACGCTGGCGCCGGTGTCGACGGTGTTGCCGCCGAAATCGGCCTGCCCGGCCCGCCCTCCGGGGCTCTTGTCCTGCTCCAGCAGGGTCACCCGGCGTCCGGCGCCGAGCAGGTGCAGCGTCGCCGACAGCCCGGCGAGCCCGCCACCGATCACCACCACGTGGTCACTCGGACCGGTGACGGTGCGCATCAGTACGTCCGCTGGGTCGCCTTGACGACCAGCCCGGTCAGCGCGGCGGGGGCGGGTTCGGCCAGATGAGCGCGGTCCAGCGCCGCCATCGCGGAGTCGGTGAGCGCGTCGATGCGGCGTTCCACCGCGTCGACGGCGCCGACGTCCTGCAGCGCCTCGCGCACGTTCTCGACGGCGTCCTCGGACAGGTGCGCGTCGCCGATGGCGTCGGAGATGACCTTCGCCGCCGTGTCCTTGCCCTGTTCGGCCGCGCGCTGGAGGCCGAGCGCGACCAGCAGCGTCCGCTTGCCCTCGCGGAGGTCGTCGCCCGCGGGTTTGCCGGTGACCGACGGGTCGCCGAACACGCCGAGCAGGTCGTCCCGCAGCTGGAACGCCACGCCGACCTCGTCGCCGAACTCGCGCAGCGTCGCGATCAGGGCGTCGTCGGCGCCGCCGAGCGCGGCACCGAGGTGCAGCGGGCGCTGGACGGTGTACGCGGCCGTCTTGAGCTTGCAGATGTGCAGCGCCGCCTCGGGGGAGGCGTCGCCGGTGGCCTGGGTGCGGACGTCGAGGTACTGACCGGCGAGCACCTCGGTGCGCATCGCTCGCCACGCCGGCCGCGCCGCCGCGAGGGCGGCAGGTGGAAGCGGGGCGTCGCCGAACATGTCGTCGGCCCAGGCCAGCGCGAGGTCGCCGACCAGGACCGCGGTCGCGAGCCCGAACGTGCTCGGCGAACCCAGCCAGCCGCTGTCGGCGTGGAGCTTCGCGCCCGCGATGTGCACCGTCGGGGAACCGCGGCGCGAATCGGAGGAATCGATGAGGTCGTCGTGGATCAGCGCGCACGCCTGGATCAGCTCCAGGCTCGCCACCGCCTGCAGCACACCTTCGACGTCCGGCCCCGCCGGATCGCCGCCCGCGCCGCGCCAGCCCCACCAGGCGAACGTCGGGCGCAGGCGTTTTCCGCCGCCCAGCACGAACCCGGCCAGCGCGTCGATCCCGGCCCCGACCGTCGGTTCGGTACGGCGGATTTCGGCGCTTGCGCGCTCGAGGAACCCGGCCAGCGCCCGCTCGACGTGGGCGGGCAGATCGGCGTCGTAGGCGGACGTGTCCATGAGCACATCCTCCGGGAGGCGCGTCCCCGTGACCCAGTCGGGTGCCTCCGAATGTGGCGAATCAGACGCGCCCGTCGCTGCAATTCGGCACCTGCTTGCGGTCCTTGCGCGTGCAACTACCGCAAGTAGGTGCCTAATTGCGGCTTTTGTCGTAGTGCCGTTTCGCCCGGGCACGGTTTCCGCAGTCCGACGAGCTGCACCACCGCCGCGACCGGTTGCGCGTGTGGTCTGTGAAGACCCAGCCGCACCCCGGTCCTTCGCACTCCCGGATCCGTTCCCTGTCCCCGGAGCGAAGCAGGTCTTCGGCCGAAAGCGCGAGAAAGTGCGGCAGTGCGGCGCCGTCCTTCAGCGGCACCGTCCACCGCAGCGGCAGGGACGGCGCGAGTTCGGCGTGCCGATATGCCGCGAGCAGCGTCTTTCGCAGCGCCGTGACGTCCGGCGGATCCGACACGAGTACGCGATACAGCGTCTCGCGAAAGGCCTTCACCGCCTCCAAGACGTCTTCGGAGATCTCCAGCCGTTCGGAGCCCGCGCCGACCAGGACGACCCACTCGGACAGCCGCTCCGGATCCGAAAGCCGGTCTTCCCGGCGGGCTGGATCGCGTCGCCAGGAAACGGTGTTGACCAGGTCCAACGGCACGCTTCCGCCGATGCTGTCGTAGCCCTCCCAGTGGCCGTCCACGGATCCTCCTAATGGTCAAAACAAGTTTAGCTTGTTAGGGTCGGGGCATGACAACGCTCCGGCGGCAGTATCTGGCCGGCGCCCGTGTCGGGCTCGGGCTGGGTGTCGCGACCTTCGTCCTCGGTGTCACCTTCGGCGCGTACAGCCAGACCCTGGGCTGGGGGATCGCCGCCCCGATCGCGGCGTCGATCCTCGTGTTCTCCGGCTCGGCCCAGTTCGCGATGGCCACCGCGCTCGCGGGCGGCGGCAACCTCGCCGTCGCGGTCGGCGCCGCGGCCCTGATCAACGCCCGTTTCCTGCCGATGGGCGCCGCCGTCGCCGCGGACCTGCGCGGCGGGCGCCTGCGCCGCGCGTGGGAGGGCCAGGCCGTCGTCGACGGGTCGTGGGTGGCCGCCCATCTCGGCGGAGGGCGGTTCGACCGCGAAAAACTCATCGGCTGCACTCTCGTCCAGCTGCCCGCGTGGGTGCTGGGGACGGTGCTCGGTGTCCTGGCCGCTCCGCCACCCGACGTCGTCTCGCGGTTCGGGCTCGACATCGTGTTCCCCGGCTTCTTCCTGGTCCTGCTCATCGACGAGCTGCGCCGTTCGCGCCAGGCGGGCCGGACCGCGGCGCTCGCCGCCTGCCTGGCCGGGGTCCTGGTGCTGTTCGTCCCGGTCGGGCTCGCGCTGATCGGGGCCTCGGCCGCCGCGCTGCTCGGCCTGGGGGTACGGCGATGACGCTCTGGATCGCCGTCGTCGCCGTCGCGCTGGTCAGCATCGGGTTCAAGGCGGCGGGCCCGGTCCTGCTCGGGGACCGGACGCTGCCGCCGCGCCTGGCGGGCGTGATCGCGCTGCTCGCGCCCGCGCTGCTGGCCGGTCTCGTGCTCACGGACGTGACCGGCCCGGCCTGGTCCGGGGTCGACTGGACGCTCTGCGCCGGACTGGCCGCGATCGCCGTGACCTACGCGTTGCGCGTGCCGGTGCTCGCCGCGATCCTCTGCGGGGTCGTCGTCACCGCCGCGCTGAGGTTCCTGGTCTAGCGCCAGAACGGGCCGCTCAGCCCGGCCCGCTCGAAGTACGCCGCCGCGGCCGCCGGGTCCCGGCGGGTGTGGCCGTGATCGAGCCTGCCGTCGTACCAGCCGGCCGCGAGCCGCCACAGCGTCGCCAGATCCATGACGTATCCCTTGTCCTGCCCCGTTTCCGCCAGCCATCCGTCCACACAGGACTCGCCGCAGAACAGGCGCTGGTTGCCGCAGGTGTGCACGACGTCGTCCCACATCCGCGCCACCGGGACCAGGAAGTGCGCGACCAGTTCGCCCTTCGGCGGGGCCTGGTCGTTCACCATCAGGGCGTGCGGTTCACCGCAGCCACGGCAGCGCGTGGACACCAGCACCTCGGGTTCGGCCTTGACCAGATGCGGGATCGCGAACGCGTCCCACGCGCAGCCGCCCCACCACAGTGTGCTCGCGCCCATCACGGAGAAGCCCAGCGGGATCGCCGCGAACGGATGCGCCAGCACGACGTGTTCGCATTCGTCGAGCACGAGATGCCGTCGCTCCGCGAGCCGGTGCAGCGCCTGTTTCGCCACCGCGAGCGATCCGTGGGCGGCGTCGGCCAGTTCCGGCGCCGTCGGCGGCCTCCCGTGCTCGGCGAACGCGCGGTAGACCGCGACGCGGACATCCTCATCCCAGCTGGTGTCGGTTTCGGCGCTCATGGCGGCTCCCTGTGCTCCTCACCGAGTCTCCCCAGGCCGGGGCCACTCGGCAACCGGTCGCGAGTGGCCGAGGTCGCACGCCCATGGCTTGAGAGGGGGCTCCAAGCCAGCGGACTTTCCCCCTTAACATGGCGGTATGACGTCGGTGGTCGAGCGGTTGCAGGGTGATGGACCCGTGTTCTCCATCGAGTTCTTCCCGCCTCGCGACGCGGCCGACGAGGCCGTGCTGTGGAAATCGATCCGGGAACTGGAGCCTTTGGACCCGGCGTACATGTCGATCACCTACGGCGCCGGCGGCTCCAGCCGGGACGGCACGATCCGCAGCATCGCCCGCGTCGCCACCGAAACCACGCTGGTGCCGATGGCGCACCTCACCGCCGTGAACCACTCTGTCGCGGAACTGCGCAACGTCATCGGCTGGTACGCCGCCGTCGGCGTGCGGAACATCCTCGCGCTGAGGGGCGATCCGCCGGGCGACGTCTACGGCGACTGGGTCCCGCATCCGGACGGGCTCAACTACGCCGAGGAACTCGTCGAACTGGTGCGTTCGCTCGGCGACTTCTGCGTCGGCGTCTCGGCCTTCCCGTACGGCCACCCGCGGTCGGCGAACCTCGAAGCCGACACCGAGTACCTCGTGCGCAAGCTGCGCGCGGGCGCGGATTTCGCGATCGCGCAGCTGTTCTTCGAGCCGGAGGACTTCCTTCGCCTGCGTGACCGGGTGGCGGCCACCGGCTGCGAGGCGCTGGTCATCCCCGGCATCATGCCGCTCACCACGCCGCGGACGCTGCACACGTCCATCAAGCTGTCCGGCGCGCCCGCGCCACGGCGGCTGCTGGACCGGCTCGAACCGCTGGCCGGCGACCCGAAGGCCTTCCGCGCGGAAGGTATCGACGCGGTGACCGAACTGTGCGAGCGGCTCATCGCCGAAGGTGTCCCCGACCTGCATTTCTACACGTTCAACCGGTCCAAGGCCACCCGTGAGGTGGTCAGCAGGCTCGGGCTGGTCCCGGCCCGCGCGTAAGTCCGTACCGAAGTCGCCCGCCGTCCCGGTAGCGTGCCGGGCATGGCTTCAACTGTGCTGAACGTGCACCAGATCTGTGATCGGTACGTCGAGGAGATCGCGGCGGCGGACCCGGTCGAGGCGACGATGCTCGGTGTCACGGGATACGACGACCAGCTGACCGACTACTCGCCCGCCGGGCACGCGGCGCGGGCCGCCATCGCCGCCCGCGCGCTGGCCGACATCGAGGCGGTCGAGCCCGCCGACGACGCCGAGCGCGCGGCCAAGGCGGTGTTCGTCGAGCGGACCGGGCTGCTACTGGAGATCCACGAGGCGGGTCTCGACCTCTCGTCGCTGAACGTGATCGAGAGCCCGGCGCAGCACCTGCGGATGGTCTTCGACCTCATGCCCACCGAAACCGAGTCGGACTGGGCGACGATCGCCGCCCGGATGGCCAAGCTCCCCGAGGCGCTCGACCGGCTCCGCGCGTCGCTGCTCGCCGCCGCCGACGCCGGTCACGTCTCCGCGCTGCGCCAGGTCAGCAAGGTCGCCGAGCAGGCCGAGACCTGGGCCGGGCTCAAGGAGGACACCGGGTACTTCGAGACGCTGGTCTCGGGGGCGAAGGACGTCGACGAGAAGCTCCGCGCCGAACTCGGCCAGGCCGCTCACGCCGCTCAGGAGGCGTACGCGGAGTTCGCCGGTTTCCTCCGCGCCGAGCTCGCCCCGCTGGCGCCGGTCAAGGACGCCGTCGGCGCCGAGGCGTACAAGCTGTGGTCCCGGGTGTTCACCGGAGCCACCTTCGACCTGGACGAGGCCTATGCCTGGGGCTGGGCCGAATTCACCCGCATCGAAACGGAGATGCGCGAGGTCGCCGGCCGGATCAAGCCTGGCGCGACCCTCGCCGAGGCGGCCGCCGTCCTCGACGCCGACCCCAAGTACGTCGTGCGTGGCCGGGCGGAATTCCAGGCCTGGATGCAGAACCTGTCCGACAACGCGCTGAAATCGTTGCGCGGCAAGCACTTTGACATCTCAGACCGGGTGATGGAGCTGGAGTGCAAGATCGCCCCGCCCGGCGGCACCGTCGGCGCGTACTACACCGGCCCGAGCGAGGACTTCTCCCGCCCCGGCCGCATGTGGTGGTCGCTGCCGCAGGGCCGGGACGAATTCACCACCTGGCGTGAGGTCAGCACCGTCTACCACGAGGGCGCGCCGGGCCACCACCTGCAGATCGCGACCGCGGTCGACCAGTCGGGCTCGCTCAACAAGTACCAGCGGATGCTGGCGTTCACCTCCGGGCACGCCGAGGGCTGGGCGCTGTACTCCGAGCGGCTCATGGAGGACCTCGGGTTCCTCGCCGACGACGGCGAACTGCTCGGCATGCTGTCCGAGCAGCTGTTCCGCGCGGCGCGCGTGATCGTCGACATCGGCATGCACCTGGAACTGGAGATCCCGGCGGGCACCGGCTTCCACGAGGGCGAGCGGTGGACCCCCGAACTGGGCCTGGAGTTCATGCTCACCCGGACCGTCACCGACCCGGCCCACGTGCACGACGAGATCGACCGCTACCTGGGCTGGCCGGGGCAGGCGCCGTCGTACAAGCTCGGCGAACGTCTCTGGCTCGCCGCGCGCGACGAGGCCCGTGCGCGGCAGGGCGACGCGTTCGACATCAAGCAGTTCCACACGCGGGCGCTGGCGCTCGGCGGGATGGGACTGGACACCCTGCGGGAGATGCTCGCGGCACTGGACTGAGCCCGCCGGTGTCCGGTGTCGTCAGTGGCGAGCCTCGTGAGTGGTAAGGACGGTTCTGGTGGACCGGTGTTTGCTTACCTGCTGGACCTGACCCCGTCTTGGTGCCGCGGTGTGTCGGCCGCCGGGTTTGAGTGGCACAGCCTTGATCAACGGAGGACGTTTAGTGTCCCGAATCCTCCGTTGATCATGGTCCTGGACGGGGTCACCTCGCGTCGATGAGGGAATCGGGACGTTGAATGTCCTCATTCCTTCATGGACGATCCCGATACCGCTGGGATCGTCGCCCTCGTGCAGGTCAGCAGCAGGTAGGCAAACACCGGACGGTTCTATTCGAGCCGATAATCAAAGGTGTCGGGGCAGGTGGCAAGTCCGTGAAGGCCCCCTGTCCCTCGACCTTCACACCCCTTGCGAGTACATGATGGCCCCCTTCCTTGCGCCAGGCGCAAGGAAGGGGGCCATCATGTACCGCGCACGGTCTTCACGCGGCATCGCTGTGACTACTGGTGTGCCTGGGGCCGCAGGTGCCGTTCGGGTGTCCGTGAAGGCCTCCTTGCCTACCCTCAAGGTAGGCAAGGAGGCCTTCACGGACCCGCCACCTTTGCCCCTACCCCTCAATAACCGTCCTTACCGCTCACGAGCCCGACCACGTTCCGCCGCTCAGTCTGCCGCGTGCCGCAATTCGCGTGCACCCGTCGCCGAAGCCTTGCTACCTTCCCTGTCGTGCACCGGATCTTTCTCGTCACCCCACCCCCCGCTTCCTGAGCGGGGTGTCTCCGGCCGCGCGGCGTTCCAGCCGCCCGGCCGATCCGTGCTGCACTGAAGCACCCCGCGTCGTCGACGTCCCTTCCGGCAGACACAGACGCAGGAGCGTTTCCCCATGTCCGTTTCCGTACCCACGCGCGCCCGATCGTCGGCCGCGCTCGTCCTCGCCGGAGTCCTCTGGGGGACCGGTGGCCTCGCCGGATCCCTGCTCGCCTCCCGCGCGGGACTCCATCCGCTGAGCGTCGCCGCGTACCGGCTGCTCATCGGCGGCGTGATCGCCACCGGTTATCTCTGGCTCACCGGGGGCCTTCGAGGCCTTCCCCGCACGGCACAGGTCCGCCGTCGCCTCCTGACGGTCGGCGGTTTGTTCGCCCTCTTCCAGACCAGCTATTTCGCCGCGGTCTCGCTGAGTTCCGTCAGCGTCGCGACGATGACCACCATCGGCAGCGCGCCCGTCCTGCTCGCGGTCGCGACGGTCGTCGGAACCCGCCGCCTGCCTGGAGCGTGGACGGTGGTGTCCCTGGCCGGGTCGCTCATCGGGCTCGCGCTGTTGCAGTGGACGCCCGGAGAAGAGGTCCACGCCGCCGGAGTGCTGTTCGCCCTGCTCGCCGCGGCCGGTTTCGCCGCGCTGACGCTCGTGACCGCGACCCGCGTCGAGGGCCTGGATCCCTTGCCCACCACGGCTTTCGGCTGCCTGATCGGCGGCGCCGCGCTCATCCCCGCCGCACTGTGGTCCGGGATGGCCGTACCGTTCCAGGCCGACGTGCTCGCGCTCGTCCTCTACTTCGGCGTCGTGCCCACGGCGCTGGCGTACGCCGCGTACTTCCGCGGTCTCGAAGGCGCGCATCCCGTACTGGCCGCGTTGTCCGCCCTGCTCGAACCGTTGACCGCCGCGCTGCTGTCCATGGCCGTGCTCGGGGAACGGCTCGGCGCCGTGGGGTGGTGCGGCGCGGTGGTGCTCATCGCCGCGCTCGCCGTCGCCTACTCGAAACCCTAGAGCGGCAGCGTCCGGCCGAGGATCGCGAACGGCCGCGGATCCCCGGCGAAGTGGTAGTCCCGCAGCACATCGACGAATCCGACGCGCCGGTACAGGTTCCAGGCCCGGCTGGTGCCTTCCGGCGTGGAAAGGAGGACGTGGGCGCTGGGCACGCCGTCGAGCAGCCGCCGCAGGAGGTCCTCGCCGATCCGTTTCCCCTGGCTTTCGGGGCTGACGTGGATCTCGGTGAGCTCGAAGTAGTCGGACATCCAGTGGTCGGCGGCGGCCTGGCCCTCACGACGGGTCAGGCCGTGGCGGACCTGTTCGTGCCACCACTGGCCACCTCGGCCCTTGTAGCCGTAGGCGAGCCCGAGCAGGACGCCGTCCGCGTCGAGCGCGGCCATGCAGCGCCAGCCTTCGCGCAGCGCGTGCGTGAGCCACATCGGCGCGCGTTGCTCCGCCGTGCCTTCGGGGTAGCGCATGGCGTTGACGTAGATGGTCAGCGCCTCGGGGAGCCGGGCGCGGAACTCGTCCGCGGACAGCTGGACGTAACGGGTGCATTCCGAGGACATCGCGGTCACGGGCGCCCATCCTGCCCGTCGCCCGCGACGTCCGCGGGAGTGCCCCCGGTCAGCGCGACGAGGCCGTCGAACGTCGTGGGGTACACCGACTTCGGATGCCCGGCGGCGGCCCACACGACCTCGTGTGCGCGTAACGCGGTGTCGACGAGGGTGGTCAACGCCTTCGGGTGACCGACCGGGGCGACGCCGCCGATCGGCTGCCCGGTGTGCGCGCGGACGAAATCCGCGTCCGCCTTGCCGATCTCGTCGGCGCCGGTCAGCGAGGCCAGGAGGCCGGTGTCGGCGCGGTGCGCGCCCGAGGTCAGTGCGAGCAGGGCCGTTTCCGTGTCGCCGGTGCGGCCGCGGAACACGAGGCTGTTCGCGATCGCGCCGACCTCGACACCGAGCGCTTCGGCTGCTTGCGCGGCCGTGCGGACTTCGGCGGGGAGGATCCGGATGCCGTCCGCGGCGGCCTGCTGGCCCGCCTCGGCGAGCGCGGCCGCGACCTTGGCCACCGAGGGATGACCGGACTGGTCGATGGTGCTCATGCGCCTATGAGATCACGTGGCCGATCCCGTGTCCCGCACCACATGCGGCGATCACCCCGTTACGGGGTTGAGGAAAGGGGCACTTCGGGGTTACATTGGACTTGTTCGAACAGACGTTCGACATTCGGTGAGCGCGCACCGGTAGGTGCCCGGCGCGGGGGCGGGGGAAGCGCCTCGGCGCCGGGCACCGGCCGGCGCTCACGTACAGGAGGAGGGTCGTCATGTCCGTTTCGGTCGTGTCCCCCGACGAAGCCGAGAGGCCGGGGGGCACCGCGCAGCCCGCCCTGCCGATGTCGTTGCGCCCGCCGGCACCACCCGCGGCGGTCTCCTTGTACGCGCAGGCGAGGCGGGGTCTCGCCGAAGCAGAGCGGGAGAACGATCCCGCGGAGCGGTTCATCGGGGCGTATCTCGCCGCGCTGCGGGGTGCGGCGGCGGTGCTGGAGGCGCGCGGCCGTCCGCACCGGGGCCGGGCCCGGCCGGCGAGCGGCTGGGTGCTGCTCGACTCCGTCGCGCCCGAGCTGAAGGAGTGGGCGGCGTTCTTCGCGGCCAATTCGGCGACGCGGGCCGCCGCGCAGGCGGGGATCACCGGCAAGGTCACCGTCGAACTGGCGGACGAGCTGACGCGGGCCGCCACGGTGTTCCTGGAACTGGTGCGACGGGTGGTGCACGGACTGCCGATGGGTGACTCGGCGCATGTGGCCTGAGTCGCCACGGAGAGGGGGTGCCCGATGGCCGGGCAGGCCATGATCGACCAGGGCAGGTTCCTGGAGGTGATCGGCGCCGAAACCGAGCTGATGGCTCAGGTGGCGCATACCGCGTCCGCCGACGCGCCGGTCCCGACCTGCCCCGGCTGGACGCTCGGTGAGGTCCTCAGGCACGTGGGCAGCGTGTACCGGGTCACCCGCCGCTGGATCACCGACGCACGGCGTCCCGAGCACTGGCAGCGCGAACCGGGGCCGGGACAGACCCTGGAGGAGTACTTCCGCGAGGGCCGGGACGAACTCATCGCCGAACTGTCCGCGCACGAACCGGACGAACTGGCGCCGACCTGGTGGCCGGCGGACCGCAGTTACGGGTTCTGGCGGCGGCGGATGGCGCACGAGACGACGATCCACCGGATCGACGCGGAGAACGCGGCCGGCCTGGAAGTGTCGGCGATTCCCGAAGACGTGGCGATCGACGGGATCGACGAGGCGCTGGTGCTCTGGTTCGGCCAGCGGCTGCCGTTGCTGGGGCTGTCCGGCACCAAGACCGGATCGGTCGGCGTGCGCACCGCGGGCCACACCTGGATCGCCAGGGCCGGGCCCACGGAAACGGTCGCCTGGCGGTGCTCGGCCGAGGAGGCCGAGCGCGCGGACGATCTGATCACCGGGAAGCCGGACAAGATCTACCGCTGGCTCTGGGGCCGGGCGGGTCCGACGGCGGTGACGGTCAGCGGAGACCAGGACATGGCGGGACAACTCTGGGCCCTTCTGCGGCTCGCGACCCGATGACCGGTCGGTGGGGAAGCCAAACCGGTCAGTGCCAGTCGGCGGAGCTGAAGATGTGCCTGGAAAGCGACCGAACGCGTGAACCCGCCCCGGCCGAAGGGCCCGCTATCGCGGTGGCAGGGCGCCCTGCCGACGTCGATCGCGGACGCGGGTTCACCTGCAGGACACAAAAGTGTCGGTGGTGCCGTCTAGGTTCACCGGTGTGGTGGCACATCTGGTGAACCTGGTCTTCGACTCGGCCCTTCCCAGGGATCTGGCGGGTTTCTGGGAAGGGCTGTTCAGCTGGGACGCCCCGTTCGAACCGGCGTTCCGCTCCGAGGCGGGCCCGAAACGGGGCAAGAACCGGCTGCACCTGGATCTGGCGAGCCGTTCGCTCGATCACCAGGCCGAACTGGTGGACCGTGCGCTGTCCCTCGGCGCACGGCACACCGACATCGGCCAGGGTTCGCCGGAGGAGAAACGAGTGCCGTGGGTGGTGCTCGCGGACCCCGAGGGCAACGAGTTCTGCGTCCTCGAGCCCCGCGAGCAGTACGAGGGCACGGGTGCGATCGCGTCGGTCGTCACCGATGCCCTCGATCCGGAGCGGCTCGCGCGGTTCTGGGCGGCCGCGCTGGGCTGGGAGATCGGCGTCCGGGAAGAGGCGATCGTCGGCCTGCGGCCACCGGACGGCCGCGGTCCCTGGGTCGAGTTCCTCGCCACGAATGAGGAGAAACGGCACCGGAACCGGCTGCGGTTCGAGATCGCGCCAAAGCGGGGCGGGAGCCGGGCGGCCGAAGTCCGGCGCCTGCGGGAGCTGGGCGCGACAGGACAGAACGGCGAAGCCATGGTGGACCCGGAGGGCAACGAGTTCAGCGTGCTCACGCCCCGCTGAGTGTTTCGCCTGGGTTGTTTCGTCCGAGTTGCGCGGTGGCGTCGAACGCTGACCTGAGCGAAACACCCGCGCCGTGGGCAGGCAACAACCGGCCGGGACCGTTGACGTCATGGAGACCTATCGAGTCCGGCCCACCCTGGTTCATCCCGGTGAAGCGACCACGGCCGCGTCGGCCTGGCGTGTCCGGATCCGCGTGGACGACCGGCCCGGCACCCTGGCCAGGATCGCGATCCGGTTGGCCGACCTCGAGTGCAATATCCTCGGGTTGTCGGTGCTGCCGGTCCCCGGCGGCGTGCTCGACGAGATCGTCCTGCGGCCGGCCACCGGTCTGCCGCGGCAACTGCTCATCGACGCGATCCGCGAAGAAGGCTGCGAATGCTCCGCCGTCATCGACGCGGATCTGGCCGAACTGGTCGATCCGGCCACCGCGACGCTCACCGCGGCCAAGAGAGCCGTCGAAGAGCCCGGTGGCGTCGCGGAAGTCCTCCGCGGCGTCCTCGCGGCCGACGTCGTCACGAAGGTCCCGTCGATCGAGGCGAACCCGGCCCGCACGGAGGGCGGACACCGGGCGGTGTTCCCGGCAGGGGACGACACGGCGTTCGTCGCGCGCCGCCGCTGGTCACCGTTCGTCGAACTGGAACTGAGCCGCGCCGTCGCGCTGATCGGCCTGATCGCCACCGTCCGCGACAACGTGACCGGGCCGATCGTGCTCGACCGGCCCGATGGCGCCGCGATCGTCCTGCGCAAAGGTGTGCCCGGTGACGCGGAAGCGGTGTCCGCGCTGCACCAGAGATGTTCGATGACGACGCTCTTCCACCGCTATCACACCGGAATGCGCGCCGTGCCGCGTCGCTGGCTGCACCGGCTCCTGATGCCGCCGCGCGGGATCAGCCTGCTCGCGGTCTGCGGCCGTGACGTGATCGGTCTCGGCCAGCTGATCCCGTCGGCCGACGGCGGCGCGGCCGAAGTCTCGCTCCTGGTCGAGGATTCCTGGCAGCGCCAGGGCATCGGCACGGCTTTGCTGGCCCGGCTCGCCACTCTCGCCACGGCCAAGGGAGAGCGCGAACTCACCGCCGTCTGCCTGCCCGGCGACGACTCCCTCTACCGCACCGCCGCGCGCGTGGGGCTCCGCCCCGAACGCGTCACCGGCGACTCCGGCACCCTGCGCTTCGCCCTCCCCAACCCCCGCAATCAGTCACCTACTTGCGGGAGGGACGATCGCAAGTAGGTGACTAATTGCGATTCCAGAACCAGTCTTTGCCGCGGGCCTCACTCAGCGCGCGCTTCTTGCGTTCGGGGGTGAGCCGCTCCAGGTACAGCTTGCCGTCGAGGTGATCGGTCTCGTGCTGCAGGCACTGGGCGAGCACGTCGACACCTTCGACCTCGACAGGCTCGTTGCGCAGGTCGACACCGCGCACCACGGCGTGCTTCGCGCGGACGACCGGGAACCACAGTTCCGGCACCGACAGGCAGCCCTCGCCGATCTCATGCGTCTCTTCGGACAGTTCGACGATCTCGGGGTTGATCACGTACCCGCTCAGCCCGCCGACGTCGTAGCTGAACACCCGCAGGCCGACCCCGATCTGCGGCGCCGCGAGACCCGCGCGCCCCGCCGGTTTCACCCCGTCCATCAGGTCGGTCACCAGCGACTCGATCTTCTTGTCGAATGTCGTGACCGGGTCGCATACGGTCTTGAGCACGGGATCCCCGAAATAGCGCAGGTCGCGCATCACCATGTTCGAACGTCCTTCTCCGCAGGTCTGAGCGGCAATTCTAGGCCCGCAGGCGCAGTCCCTTGGGAGTCGCCCGGAATCCCGCCTCCTGGAGGACGACCGATAGCTCCGAAGTGAGTGCCACCTCGCCGTCGGCCTTCTGCACCGCGAGCTGCCCCAGCCAGCCTTCCCGCACCGCTGTGGACAGTGCCCGCGCGGCCGACCGCAGCGTCTCCTGATCCTCGGTGAAGCTCAGCAGCGACCGGCCGCCCCGTTCGACGTACATCGCCGGGACACCGTCCACGAGCACCGCCAGCGCGCCCGCTTTCCTCGCCGGACGGTGCTTCGTGTCGCCCGTCGCGGCAGGCCACGGCAACGCGGCACCGTAAGGCTGGGCCGGGTCGGCCGCGGCGAGTACGACGGCGCCTTCGGTGGTCGTGCGCTGGGTCCCGGATTGCGCGCGCAGCCTGTCGACGGCGCCCTTCGCCGCGAACTGCGCGGCGCCGAGCCCTTCGACCACGTAACCCCGGACGACCTGGCCTGAATCCTCCATGCCGCGCAAAACCTTGTAGATCCCGGAAAAACCGCCCGTCACGCGCTCGGTGTCGAGTGCTCCCCGGGTGAGGACGCCGTGCCGTTCCAAGAACGCCTCGGTCCGCGCGTGCGCACGCCTGGTCGGATCCGGTTCGCGGTCCGGCGTCAGCGCCCAGCGTCCCGCGACCGTCGGCGGCCCGCTGCGCGAGGGCATCGCCGGTCGTCCGGCCCGAAGCCGCGCGTACCGGCCGCGAGGAGCTTGCCGGCGCGGTTTGTGCGCCGCGCCCGCACCGGAGACCTGTGCCCGCAGTGGGCCCAGCGTGTCCCCGGTGACCAGCCCGGCCCACACGAGATCCCACAGCGCGGCCACGACTTCGCCGTCATTGGGCGGGGTTTCGACCAACGGCGACGCCCGGTCCACGAGCTGGCGGAAGAACTGCGCTCCACCCTCCAAAGTGGACAGAATGGCTTCGTGGAGCGGCCCGGAAGGCGGATCGTCTTCGCGATCCGGCAGCAGCAGGTCGGCGACGTCCGTCGGCGCGAGCGCCAGCCAGCCGTCCCCGCCGGACAAGGAACCGCAGCCACACCAGGTGACCTCGCCCGCCGTGGTGAGTTCGTCCAGCAGCGACGGGGTGTAGCCGGGCAGCCTGCTCGGCAGGATCAGTGACTCGACCGCGCTCGCCGGCAGCGGGGCACCGGCCAGTTGCTCGACCACGGACAGCACGTCGTCCGCCGTCGGCGCCGACCGCACTCGCGCGCCGATGCCGTGCCACGACGGCAGGAACCGGCCCAGCGCGGCCGGTTCGACCGGTTCGACCTCGGCCCGCAGCCGGGCCAGCGACGCCCGGCGCAGCCTGCGCAGCACCGACGCGTCACAGAACTCGATGCCGACGCCGTGGGTCTCCGGATGCCCGACCGGGCTCAGTTCACCCCGGACCAGCCTGCCTTGCGCGGTCAGCCTGTCCAGTACGCCGGTGACCACGGCCGTCCCGAGCCCGAACCGCTCGGCGGCCTGGCGGGCGCTGAACGGGCCGCGGCTGCGCGAATAGCGCGACAGCAGGTCGCCGACGGGATCCTCGACCGGTTCGGTGAACGCTTCCGGCACACCGACCGGCAGCGCGGTGCCCAGCGCGTCCCGCACCCGGCCGGCGTCCTCGATGGCGATGAAGCGTTCGCCACCGCCGATGCGGACCCGGATCACCCGCCGCGCGGCTTCCAGTTCCTCCAGCCATTCCCGCTGGATGCCGCGCGCGGCGGCCTCCTCGATCGAGAGGTCTCCGAGGAACCGCAAAAGATCCGCGGCGTCCTCGGCGTTGCGGGCGTGCCTGTCCGGGTCGAGCCGTTGCAGTGAGCGCTCGACTTCGGCGACGACCTCGGCGTCCAGCAGTTCCCGGATCGCCTCCGTGCCGAGCAGTTCGGCCAGCAGCGTCGAATCCAGCGCCAGCGCCGCCGCGCGCCGTTCCGCGAGCGGGGCGTCGGTCTCGTACAGGAACATCCCGACGTAACCGAAGAGCAGGCTGCGCGCGAACGGGGACGCGGACGGCGTCTCGACCTCGACCAGCTTGACCTTCCGGGACCGGACGTCGGCCATCAGTTCGCGCAGCCCGCCGACGTCGTACACGTCCTGCAGGACTTCCCGCATCGCCTCCAGCACCACGGGGAACCGCTCGTACTTGGCCGCGACCGAAAGCAGCTGGGACGCGCGCTGCCGCTGCTGCCACAGCGGTGTGCGGCGGCGCGGATCCCGGCGGGGGAGCAGCAGCGACCGCGCCGCGCATTCCCGGAACCGCGCGGCGAACAGCGCCGAGCCGCCGACCTCGGCGACGATCAGCTGCTCGACCTCCTCCGGATCGAGCAGCACGTCTTCGACGCCGATGGTGACCTCGGCGCCGTCCATGTCCAGCGCCTCGGGCAGCCGCAGCACGATGCCGTCGTCGGAATGCGCCACCTGGGCGTCGACCCCGCGATTCTCCCGCAGCCGGGCCGCGATCGCGAGCGCCCACGGCGCGTTGACCTGCGCGCCGAACGGCGAGTGCAGGATGACTCGCCAGTCGCCCAGTTCGTCGCGAAACCGTTCCAGCAGCACGGTTTTGTCGTTCGGCACATGCCGCGTGGCCGACTTCTGCTCTTCGAGGTACGCCAGCAGGTTGTCGCACGCGTACTCGTCCAGCCCGGCGACGGCGGCGCGTTCCCTGGCCGCCGACGGCTCCGAAGTGGACAGTTCGCGGACGAACGCGCCCAGCGCCCGCCCCAGTTCCAGCGGGCGGCCGGGGGCGTCGCCCTTCCAGAACGGCATCCGGGCGGGCTCACCCGGCGCGGGGACCACGAGCACGCGGTCGTGGGTGATGTCGGTGACCCGCCAGGAGGAGGTGCCGAGCAGGATCGTGTCCCCGACGCGGGACTCGTAGACCATCTCCTCGTCGAGCTCACCCACGCGCGACCCGGGTTTGTCGTCGCCGCCCGGCGTCATCACGGTGAACAGGCCGCGGTCGGGGATCGTGCCGCCGGAGGTCACCGCCAGCCGCTGCGACCCCGGACGGCCGTGCAGTTCGCCGCCGACCCTGTCCCAGGTGATCCGGGCGCGCAGCTCACCGAACTCCTCGCTGGGGTACCGGCCGGCGAGCATGTCGAGCACGGCCAGCAACGCGTCGTCCGGCAGGGACGCGAACGGCGCCGCGCGGCGGGCGAGGGCGGCCAGTGCGTCGACCGTCCACGATTCGAGCGCCACCATCGCCACGATCTGCTGCGCGAGCACGTCCAGCGGGTTGCGCGGGTACCGCACCGCCTCGATCGCCCCGGACGCCATCCGTTCCGCGACCACCGCGCAGGAGACGAGGTCGCCCCGGAACTTCGGGAACATCACCCCGCTCGACACCGCGCCGACCTGGTGCCCGGCCCGGCCGACCCGCTGCAGTCCCGAAGCGACCGTCGGCGGCGCCTCGATCTGCACGACGAGATCGACCGCGCCCATGTCGATGCCCAGTTCCAAGGAGGACGTCGCCACGACGCACGCCAGCCGCCCGGACTTGAGCTCCTCTTCCACATGCGTGCGCTGTTCGCGCGACATCGAGCCGTGGTGCGCCCGCGCGATCACCGGCGCCGCGCCGGTGGTGAGCCCGGACTGGCCGATCGCCTCGGCCGGGTACCGCTGATCCGGCTCCAGTTCGGTCTGCTCCGCGGCGAGTTCGTTGAGCCGGGCCGTCATCCGCTCGGTGAGCCGCCGAGAGTTGGCGAACACGATCGTCGACCGGTGCGCCTGGATCAGTTCGAGGACCCGTTCCTCCACCGCGGGCCAGATCGACGGCCGCCGCGGTGCGCCGTCGATGTCCTCCAGCGATCCGGGCAAACGCGCGAGGCCCGCGTCGAGGTCTTCGTTCTGCTTCGGCCCCTGTGGACCGTCGAGATCGGCCATGTCCTCGACCGGGACCTCGACGCGGACCTCGATCGTCTTCGCGAGCTTCGGCTGGACGATGGTGACCGGCCTGCCGCCCGCCAGGAACGAGGTCACCTCGTCGATCGGCCGGACCGTCGCCGACAGCCCGATCCGCTGGGCGGGTTTCTCCAGGAGAGCGTCGAGCCGTTCGAGCGACAAGGCCAGATGCGCGCCGCGTTTGCCGCCCGCGACCGCGTGCACCTCGTCGATGATCACCGTCTCCACGCCGCGCAGCGAATCGCGGGCGGAAGAGGTGAGGATCAGGAACAGCGACTCCGGCGTGGTGACCAGCACGTCCGGCGGTGTCTTGCCGAACGAGCGCCGTTCGGCGGCGGTGGTGTCGCCCGTCCGCATGCCTACGCCGATGTCCGGCACCGGCAGCCCCAGCCGGCGCGACGCCTGCGAGATGCCCGCCAGCGGTGCCCGCAGGTTGCGCTGGACGTCGACCGCCAGCGCCTTCAGCGGCGAGACGTAGAGGACGCGGCAGCGTTTCCGCGGCTCGGACGGCGGCGGCTCGACCGACAGCCTGTCCAGCGCCCAGAGGAAGGCCGAGAGCGTCTTGCCCGATCCCGTCGGGGCCACGACCAGCGCGTGTTCCCCCGCGTGCGCTGCTCGCCACGCCCCTTCCTGCGCGCGGGTGGGCGCGGCGAAGGCCCCGGTGAACCAGTCCCTGGTCGCGGGGGAGAAGAGGTCGAGTACGTCTGCCACGCCCTCCATAGTGCGCCGGACCACCGACAGTTTCGCTCCGAGGGCTGTGACAGGCACCGGTCGGGGACGAGTTCGGCGGGTTCCGCACGTACGGTGACCTCGCTCGTGGGAGCATCACGGCCAGCGCGGCCGGATCGGTACTGGGGCGGTCGCCGTTCGTCTGTGAAGGGGAAAGAGCTGTGCGGATCCTGTCGGTGGACCTCGGGACGTCCAACACCGTGGCCGTCCTTTCGGCGCACGGGAGGCCGCCGCGGGTGGTCGAGGTCGACGGTTCGGCCAACATGCCGTCCGCGGTGTTCGCCACCGAGGACGGCACGATCATGGTCGGCCGCGACGCCGAACGCCGTGCCCGCCTCGACCCGACCCGCTTCGAGCCCAACCCCAAACGCCGCATCGACGAGCAGACGCTCCTGCTGGGCACCGATGTCATCCCGGTCACCGAGGTGCTGGCCGCGATCCTGCGCCGCGTCCTCGACGAGACCACCCGCCAGCTCGGCGGCGAACTGCCCGACGAGGTCCGGCTCACCCACCCCGCGCAGTGGGGCCAGACCCGCCGCAACGTGCTGCTGTCCGCAGCCCGGCTCGCCGGGATGGGCGGCAACCTGGTGCTCGTCCCCGAGCCGGTCGCCGCGGCGGCGCACTTCGCGTCGTTCCCCGGCAAGACGCTCGCGCCCGGGCAGGCGCTCGCCGTGTACGACCTCGGCGCCGGCACCTTCGACGTCGCGATCGTCGGCGCGACCCCCAACGGCGGCTTCACCGTCGTCGCCGAAGACGGCCTTCCCGACCTCGGTGGCCTCGATGTCGACCAGGCGCTGCTGGTGCACGTCGGCCGCGAGGTCTCGCATAAGGATCCCCAGCGCTGGCAGCGGGTCCTGCGGCCCGAGTCCACTCCGGACCGTCGTACGCGGCGCGCGCTGCAGGAGGACGTGAAGGCGGCGAAGGAAGCTCTCTCGCGGCACCCGCAGACCGAGGTTCCGATGCCGGAGCCGTTCGAGGACGTCCTCGTCACGCGAGGCGAACTCGAAGCGCTGGTGCGGCCGTCGATGCTGCGCAGTGTCGAGCTGATGTCGAGGGTGGTCCGCTCGGCCGGGATGACCCCGGACCGGCTCGCCGGCATCTACCTCGTCGGCGGTTCGAGCCGCCTCCCGCTGGTCGGCAGCCTGATCGCGGAGAAGCTCGGCGTCGTCCCCGGCAGCCTCGACCAGCCCGAGACCGCGGTCGCGCTCGGAGCCCAGCACGTCGCTTCCGACGGCATCAGCTCACGTACACAGGGCGTCGAAGGGCAGGTCGCGGCGGGAACCGGCGCGCATCAGGTCGGCCCTGGCGCTTCGGGCCCGTACGCGCCGCCGCAGCAGCAGGTCGCGTCGATCCCGGGGTACCAGGGGGGTGGCCCCGGCCAGTCCGGCGGTTTCCCGCAGTCGGGCTACCCGAACAGCGGCCCGCAGCAGGTACAGCAGCCCGCGCCGACGAACTTCCCGACGTACTCGCTGTCCGGGCAGTCATCCGGTGACAAGGCGCCCGCGAGCAAGAAAAAGCCGCTCGTCATCGGCGCCGTCGTGGCCGTCGTCGTGCTGCTCGCCGCCGGGCTCACGTACTTCCTGACGTCCTCGTCGGTGACGACCTACACGGCCGACGAGTGCAAGGCGCCCGGCGCGGCCGACGACAAGGGCCTCACCGGCTGCCTGCGCCAGCTCGCCGGGAAGATCGCCGACACCGGTGACTGCAAACCCGGGATGGGCAACGGGCCGGCGAAACCGGCGGAAGACCTCGGCGTGACGTCGACCTGCTCCGCCCCTGGCCGTGCCGGGACCCAGGTGACCTATCTGCAGAGCGACTCGGCGGAGAAGCTCAAGGCCTACACCGACGGACTGCTCAAATCGGCGGGCGGGGACCGCACCGAGGCCAAGTGGGCCGGCAACGCACTGGAGGGCCAGTACTCCTCGGCCGCCGGGCGGAACGCCGCCGTACTGGTGTTCACCGTGACCGACCGGCCGCTGGTCGGCTTCATCTACCAGGTCCCGGCCGAAGGACAGAACCCGACGCCGGGTGAACTGGCCGACTACTTCGAAAAGAGCGTCCAGCCGGGCGAGTAGACCCTCTTTTCGCGATCCTCAAGTCCGTGAAGGCCTCCTTGAGGGACCCAGAGTCCCTCAAGGAGGCCTTCACGGACTTGACCGGAGAGCGGGCTAGACTCCGCCCGATGCGTATCACGGTCTTCCGGCGGCTGATGGCCGACGAATTCGGTCCCGAACGTGCGGAAACCCTCTCCAGGGATCACGTCTTCGGCGAACTCGGGGGCCGGACCGTCGAACAGGCCCTCGACGCGGGAACCTCGGCCAAGGACGTCTGGCGGGCGGTCTGCGACGCCTTCGAGATCCCGCCGGAGCGGCGCTGACCTCGGGATGAGGGCAAGGACTCTAGCGCAACGGCGTGTCGGCCACGGCCTCGAACACACGTTCGTCTATGGTGTTGTCCACAACGGGGTCAGCGATCCACAGCTTGGGCGCGAGGCCTGGAATTGTCGGTGGTCGCCCGTAGCGTCGGACCCGACAGCTCAGAACTGAACAAGCCCTACCCGGCTCAACCAACGAGGTGGACTCCATGGCACCAGCAGCACCCGACAAGGACAAGGCGCTCGAACTGGCCCTCGCCCAGATCGACAAGCAGTACGGCAAGGGCTCGGTCATGCGCCTCGGTGAAGAGGGCCGCGCGCCGATCGAGGTCATCCCCACCGGTGCCATCGCGCTCGACGTCGCGCTCGGGATCGGCGGCCTTCCCCGCGGCCGGGTCATCGAGATCTACGGTCCGGAGTCCTCCGGTAAGACCACCGTCGCGCTGCACGCGGTCGCCAACGCGCAGAAGAACGGCGGCATCGCCGCGTTCATCGACGCGGAGCACGCGCTGGACCCGGAGTACGCCAAGAAGCTCGGCGTCGACACCGACGCGCTGCTGGTCTCCCAGCCGGACACCGGTGAGCAGGCGCTCGAGATCGCGGACATGCTGATCCGCTCCGGCGCGCTCGACATCCTGGTCATCGACTCGGTCGCCGCGCTCGTGCCGCGCGCCGAGATCGAGGGCGAGATGGGTGACAACCACGTCGGCCTGCAGGCCCGGCTGATGAGCCAGGCGCTGCGGAAGATGACCGGTGCGATGAACAACTCCGGCACCACCGCGATCTTCATCAACCAGCTGCGCGAGAAGATCGGCGTCATGTTCGGCTCCCCGGAGACCACGACCGGTGGTAAGGCGCTGAAGTTCTACGCGTCGGTCCGCCTCGACGTCCGCCGGATCGAGACGCTGAAGGACGGCGGCGAGCCCGTCGGCAACCGCACCCGCGTCAAGGTCGTGAAGAACAAGGTCGCGCCGCCCTTCAAGCAGGCCGAGTTCGACATCCTCTACGGCAAGGGTGTCTCCCGCGAGGGTTCGCTGATCGACATGGGTGTCGACCAGGGCATCCTGCGCAAGTCCGGCGCCTGGTACACCTACGAAGGCGACCAGCTGGGCCAGGGCAAGGAGAACGCCCGCAAGTTCCTGCTGGACAACCCGGACATCGCCAACGAGATCGAGAAGCGCATCAAGGAGAAGCTCGGCATCGGTGCCGCCGTCGACGCCGAAGCCGCCCCCGCGCCGGTCGACTTCTGAGGGCTGCGGGATTGGGAGGAGTGTGCTCGCGGAGAGCGCTCGCCGTCATCCCTTCGCCGTGCCTTCTGGGAGTCGAACCCCCAGACCCCGCCAAGAGGGGCTCCGCCCCCTTGGATTCCCCGCCAGGGGCAAGCCCCCTGGACCCCCAGGGGCCTCGGGTGCCGATTCGTTGTTGCCTTCTGAGGAGTGATAGCTGAATGCGTGCGCCCAAAGTGGATCCGGCGGAGCTGCCACCGGACGAGCGGAGGAAGAAGGCCAAGGAGATCTGCTTCGATCTCCTGGCCGCGCGCCCGCGTTCCACGGAGGAACTGCGTCAGGCCCTCAAACGCAAGGGCTTCGACGAGGAGACGACGGAGACCCTGCTCGGTAAGCTGGACAAGGCAGGGCTCATCAACGACGCCGAGTTCGCCGAGATGTGGGTGCGTTCCCGTCATGCCAACATGGGCCTGGCACGGAACGCCCTCGTAGCCGAACTCAAACGCAAAGGAATAGATGGGGATATCGCCGTCCAGGCCGCCGACGAGGTGGACCGAGAGGCAGAGGAGCAGCGCGCCCGAGAGCTGGTACGGAAGCGCATGCGCTCCTTGGGCAACGTCGACGAGCAGACGGCGATCCGCCGCCTGCTGGGCTTCCTCGCCCGCAAGGGCTATCCCCAGGGGCTGGCCTACACCGTGATCCGCGACGAACTCCGCGAGTTCGGCGCCGAGTCGGCGCTGCTGGACGACGCCACCCTCGACTGAGCCCCATCACCCGAGCCGCTCACCGGCCGGGCGGCCCCACTTGCCCGCACGGCCGGCTCGTGAGTGGTGAGGACGGTTAGAACCGTCCTCACCACTCACGAGGCCCACGACGGTCCGCCGCTCAGGTCGCTTGGTGTACGTGAAGGCCCCCTGGGCCGACCGTCCCCCTGCCTCCACCGACGTTGCGAAAGCCTCTTTCGTGACGTTGAAGCTTGCGAAAGAGGCTTTCGCAACATGCCATCTTTGCCTACCCCTCAATAGAACGCGACTTGCCACTCACGACCCCGGCGCCTGACCGGGACTAAGGCGTCCTTCGCCGCGTCAGACGAGACGAAGGGAGCTTTCAGCCCACTGCCGTCCCGCCCGCGAACACGACACGTTCGACCTGCTCCTCAATAGAACGGACCTGTATTCACCTACCTGCCACGGACCGGCGTGAGGTGACTGTCCAGGCGCGGAGATGTGGGAACCGGGACGTTCAGGGCCCGATTCCCGCATCGTCACGAAGCCTCGGGTCTTGATCAAGGGAAGATCGGGGACACCCAACGTCCTAGATCTTCCGTTGATCAAGCTCACGGCGGTGGTCTCACGGGGCGTGCCGCGTCTTCCGGGCGATCGAGGAGGCTCTGACCAGCGCCGATGCGACCGATCAGGAATCAAGAAGCGCCGGAAGCCCGGCCCGAAATAGCGTTACCGGCATGAACTTCATCGACGCCATCACCCTCGAAGTGGCCGACACCGAGGCCGCCGAACGCTTCTACACCACCGCCTTCGGGCTCGGCTCCGAGCTTCGCCTGCGGGCTTCGCAGGAGCCGTCCACCGGCTTCCGCGGTTACACCCTTTCCCTCACGGTTTCCCAGCCCGCCAACGCCGACGCGCTCATCGACGCCGCCGTCGCCGCCGGGGCGACCGTGATCAAGCCCGCCGCGAAGTCGATGTGGGGTTACGGCGGAACCGTCCAGGCCCCGGACGGCGCGATCTGGAAGATCGCCACCTCGGCGAAGAAGAACACCGGGCCGGCCACCCGCGAGATCGACGACATCGTGTTGCTGCTGGGCGTCGCCGACGTGGCCGCGAGCAAGAAGTTCTACGTCGAGCACGGTCTCACCGTGGGGAAGAGCTTCGGCCGCGTGTACGTCGAGTTCGAAGCCGGCTCGAGCCCCGTGAAGCTGGCGCTGTACAAGCGCAAGGCTTTGGCCAAGGATGCCGGCGTGTCCCCCGAGGGCACCGGCTCGCACCGCATCGCGATCTGCGGCGCCGCCCCGTTCACCGACCCGGACGGGTTCACCTGGGAGACCTCGGCTCTCGCCGCCCAGTCCTGATGTGCCACTACCGGATGCCCCCGCTCGCCGCTTACCAAGGAGAAAACACCATGGCCACCACGTACGAAGGATTCACGGCCGATGAGAAGGCCGCGATGAAGGAACACGCCCAGGACATGAAGAAGGCGGCGCGCCGCAGTTCGAGCGCCGACAAAGCGGCGGCGGCCGAACAGGACGTGGTCGCGAAGATCGCCGAGATGTCCGACGAAGACCGGGCGCTGGCCGAGCTGGTCCACACCGTCGTGAAGGCGAACGCCCCGATGCTCGCGCCGAAGCTCTGGTACGGCCAGCCCGCCTACGCGCTGGACGGCAAGCTCGTCTGCTTCTTCCAGCCTGCGGCCAAGTTCAAGACGCGGTACGCGACGCTCGGCTTCAACGACGCCGCTCAGCTCGACGACGGTGCGATGTGGGCGACCGCCTTCGCGCTGACCGACGCCACCCCCGCGGTGGAGAAGCGCATCGCCGCCTTGGTGAAGCAAGCCGTCAGCTGACCGGAGTGGCAGCCCGCTTTACCGCGTGAGTGGCCACACGCGGGACGGCGGGGAAACTCTAGGCTCGGGTGATCACTGGGAGGACGAACATGATCACCATCGAGCCGTTGAAGCCCGAAGACCGCGAAGCCTGGGAACGCCTGTTCCGCGCGTACATCGCCTTCTACGAACGTGTTGCGCCGCAAGAGGTCTACGATCGGGCCTGGCGCGAATTCCGGGCAGGGGAGCGGATGCACGCGCTCGGTGCCCACGTGGGCGGCGAGCTCGTCGGGATCGTGCATTTCCTGGTACATCCCAGTACTTCCGCGCTCACCGACGTCTGTTACCTGCAAGACCTGTTCACCGCGCCGGAAGCCCGGGGCAAGGGGGTCGCGCGGGCGCTGATCGAGGCCGTCGCGGACTGGGCCCGCGCCCGCGGTTGCGGCAGGGTCTACTGGCACACCAAGGAATCCAACGTGACCGCGCGCCGCCTGTACGACCGGGTCGCGGTCAACCGGGGCTTCATCCAGTACCAGCTGCCGCTCTGAAACAAGTGAGGGCCACCCGTCGCGCGAGTGGCCCTCACCGGATGGATCAGAGCTTCGAAGCCTCCGCCGCGAAGGCTTCGATCTTCCCGAAGTCCTTGGCGGCCAAGGCATCCTTCGGCGTCAGCCACGAACCACCGATGCAGCCCACATTGGACAGTGCGAGATAGTCCGGTGCGGTCTTCACGGTGATCCCGCCGGTCGGGCAGAACCGCAGCCCGGGCAGCGGTCCGCCGATCGACTTCAGATACGCCACGCCGCCGCTGGCCTCGGCGGGGAAGAACTTCAGCGCGGTCAGTCCGCGTTCGGCCAGCCGCATCGCCTCCGAGACCGTGCTCGCGCCCGGCAGGAACGGCAGGCCGGTGTCGAACGCGGCGTCCAGCACGGAATCCGTGCAGCCCGGGGTCACCAGGAACTTCGCGCCGGCGTCGGCCGCCTGCTTGGCGTGCTCGGGCGCGGTGACCGTGCCGGCGCCGATGACGATCTCCGGGACCTCCGCGGCGATCCGCTCGATGGAGGCGAGTGCCGCCGGGGTGCGCAGGGTCAGCTCGATCACGCCGATCCCGCCCGCGAGCAGGGCCCGCGCGGTGGGCACGGCGTCGGCGGCGTCGTCGAGCACGACGACGGGCATCACGGGGGACAGGCCGAGCAGGTCGGCGCCGGTGGTCACTGGGTTACCTCCACAGGGGTCAGCGTGTGCGCCGGAGCGCCGAAGTGTTCCGGCGTGAGCGGTCCGAACACGCTCGCGCCTTGGTCGGCGGGGCCGACCGCGCGGCGCAGCGCCGCGAACAGCTCCCGGCCGGTGCCGGTCCAGGATGCCTCCGAAGGCGGGGAGTCCACCAGTTCACGACGGGCGAGTTCTTCGTCACCCACGAGGACGTCAAGCGTCCCGGCCTTGGCGTCGAGGCGGACGACGTCGCCATCGGCGATCCGCGCGATCGGGCCTCCCGCAGCGGCTTCCGGGGTCACCTGGATCGCCGCCGGGATCTTGCCGGACGCGCCGGACATCCGCCCGTCGGTGAGCAACGCCACCTGGTGCCCGCGGTCCATCAGCACCCCCAGCGCCGGGGTGAGCCCGTGCAGTTCCGGCATCCCGTTGGCCCGCGGGCCCTGCTGCCGGATGACCACGACGACGTCGCGGTCCAGCTCGCCTGCCTCGAAAGCGTCCTTGAAGGACTTCTGGTCGGTGAAGACCCGCGCCGGGGCCTGGACGATCCGGTGCTCCGGCGCCACCGCCGACACCTTGATCACCGCGCGGCCGAGGTTGCCCGCGACCATCCGCAGCCCGCCGTCGGAGGCGAACGGCCTCCACGCGGGACGCAGGACGTCCTCGTCGAGGCTGCGCGTCGGGACGTCGCGCCAGACCAATTCGCCCTCCGACAGGATCGGCTCCTGCCGGTAGCGGTGCAGGCCCGGTCCGGCGACGGTCTGGACGTCCTCGTGCAGCAGGCCCGCGTCGAGCAGCGTGCCGACCAGGAACTGGATGCCCCCGGCGGCGTGGAAGTGGTTGATGTCCGCGCTGCCGTTCGGGTACACGCGGGCCAACAGGGGGATCACCGACGACAGATCGGAGAAGTCGTCCCAGGTCAGCTGGATGCCCGCGGCGGCGGCGATCGCGACCAGGTGCATGGTGTGGTTGGTCGAACCGCCCGTGGCGAGCAGCGCGATGACACCGTTGACGACGGCCTTCTCGTCGATCACCCGCGAGACCGGCGTGTACTCCTCGCCGCGCGAGAGCTTCACCACGCGGCGCCCGGCCTCCTCGGTGAGCACACGCCGCAGCGGCGAGTTCGGCTGCACGAAGCTGGCGCCCGGCAGGTGCAGGCCCATCACCTCGACGACCATCTGGTTCGAGTTGGCGGTGCCGTAGAAGGTGCACGTTCCCGCCGAATGGTACGAAGCCGCTTCGGCGTCCAGCAGGTCTTCACGGGTCGCCTTGCCCTCGGCATAGAGCTGGCGCACGCGCGCCTTCTCCTTGTTCGGCAGGCCCGAGTTCATCGGTCCGGCGGGCACCAGGATCGCCGGGAGATGCCCGAAGGACAGCGCCCCGATCAGCAGGCCGGGCACGATCTTGTCGCATACGCCGAGCAGCAGCGCCGCGTCGAACATGTCGTGGGACAGCGCGATCGCGGTCGACATCGCGATCACCTCGCGGCTGAACAGCGACAGCTCCATCCCCGGACGGCCCTGGGTGACGCCGTCGCACATCGCGGGCACGCCGCCGGCGAACTGGGCCACCCCGCCCGCCTGGCGGACCGAGCCCTTCAGCATCGCGGGGTACGACTGCATCGGCTGATGCGCCGAAAGCATGTCGTTGTAGGAGGAGACGATCGCGACGCCCGGCGCCCGCGCGGCGCGCAGTGCCGCTTTGTCGACACCTTCCATCGCGGCGAAGCCGTGGGCGAGGTTGCTGCAGTCGAGGCCGCGCCGCACCGGCCCCTCCTCGTGGGCGGCGGCGACGCGCTCGAGGTACGCGGCGCGGGTTTCGGCGCTGCGGGCGGCGACGCGTTCGGTGACTTCGGCGATGATGGGGTGGACGTTCGGGGCGGTGCTCATTGTCCGGCTCCGGATCACTGGTCGTGGTGGTCCGCGGGACGGCAACGCTGACGTCGCTGGGTCGTGACAGTGGCCACAGTACCTCGGGGTAAAGCCCGAATCAAAATCGATACAGAAGATCGACTGGCGTGACCTCCGTCACGCCCTTAGGTTCTACTGTGCTACTTGTCACATTGCACAACGCGCGGCAGAGTCGAGACGGCGAGGAATCGCTTGCCCTCGAAGGCTCAAGCGGCCAACCGAACCGACCCATCGGGAGGTACCGATGTCCACCACAGAGATCGCCGAGCTTCGGCGAGCCATCGGTCAGCTGAGGCAGTGCGTCGGCGCGCTGCGCTCCCGATACGGCGACGCCTCGGCGGTACGGCGCCTGGCGAACGACGTCGAGCGGCTCGACATCGACGCGACGGACCTCGACACGACCCCGAACGCGGTGCCCGCGCAGGCGAAGGCCGCCGATCGTGTCCAGGTGCCCGATACGCCCTACGATCCGGCACTCTGGCACGGCGCCGATGACGAAGGCGTCGGCGGCTACAAGCGCGACCAGCGGTGAGCGCCCCCGCCGGCAAAGAGGCCGGACGGGGTACGGGGGTCCGCGCACCGTCGCGGGCCCTGATCGCCGAACGAACACTGCGCACCGACCGATGGTGGCTGTCCCCGCTGCTGACCGTCCTCGGCCTCTCCGCCTTCATCATCTACGCGACGATCAGGTCCTTCGTGCGCACCGCGTACTGGGTGCCCGAATACCACTACCTGACGCCGTTCTATTCGCCCTGCGTCTCGGAATCCTGCGTCGAAGGCTCCCGGCATTTCGGCGCCTGGTTCGGCGAACTGCCGGGTTTCATCCCGCTCGGCTTCCTGGTCCTGCCGTTCCTGCTGGGCTTCCGGCTGACCTGCTACTACTACCGCAAGGCCTACTACCGGGCCGTCTGGTTCTCGCCGCCCGCCTGCGCGGTCGCCGAACCGCACGCGAAGTACACCGGTGAGACCCGGCTTCCGCTGATCATCCAGAACGCCCACCGCTACTTCTTCTACGTGGCCGTGGTCGTCTCGCTGGTCAACACCTACGACGCGATCACCGCCTTCCACGGCATAGACGGCGGGTTCGGTTTCGGGCTCGGCAACATCGTGCTGCTCGGCAACGTGATCCTGTTGTGGGCCTACACGTTGTCGTGCCACTCGTGCCGTCACGTGACCGGCGGCAGGCTGAAGCACTTCTCCAAACATCCGGTGCGCTACTGGATCTGGACCCAGGTGACGAAACTCAACACCCGCCACATGGCGCTGGCGTGGACGACGCTCGGCACGCTCGTGCTGACCGACCTCTACGTGATGCTCGTGGCCAGCGGCGCGATTTCGGATCTGCGGTTCATCAACTAGCGGCGCGGGAATCTCCCGTCCCCGGCGACAAGCTTTGAGGTGGCTCTTTTCATGACCGAGGTCGAACGGCTCAACTACGACGTGGTGGTGATCGGTGCCGGCGGTGCCGGCCTCCGCGCGGTCATCGAAGCCCGTGAACGCGGTTTCAGCGTCGCGGTGGTGTGCAAATCGCTCTTCGGCAAGGCGCATACGGTGATGGCCGAAGGCGGCTGCGCGGCGTCGATGGGCAACGCGAACTCGAACGACAACTGGCAGGTGCACTTCCGCGACACCATGCGTGGCGGGAAGTTCCTCAACAACTGGCGGATGGCCGAACTCCACGCCAAGGAGGCGCCGGACCGGGTCTGGGAACTGGAGACCTACGGCGCGTTGTTCGACCGCACCGCCGACGGCCGGATCAGCCAGCGCAACTTCGGCGGGCACACGTACCCGCGGCTGGCGCACGTCGGCGACCGCACCGGGCTCGAACTGATCCGCACGATGCAGCAGAAAATCGTTTCGCTGCAACAAGAGGACTTCAAGGAGACCGGCGACTACGAGGCGAGGATCAAGGTCTTCGCCGAATGCACCATCACCGAACTGCTGACCGAAGACGGCCGGATCTCGGGCGCCTTCGGGTACTGGCGCGAGAGCGGCCGGTTCATCCTGTTCGAGGCGCCGGCGGTGGTACTGGCCACCGGCGGCATCGGGAAATCGTTCAAGGTCACCTCGAACTCGTGGGAGTACACCGGTGACGGGCACGCGCTGGCGCTGCGGGCCGGGGCGACGCTCATCAACATGGAGTTCGTCCAGTTCCATCCGACGGGCATGGTCTGGCCGCCGAGTGTGAAGGGCATCCTGGTCACCGAAGGCGTCCGCGGTGACGGCGGGGTCCTCAAGAACACCGAGGACAAGCGGTTCATGTTCGAGTACGTCCCCGACGTGTTCAAGGGGCAATACGCGGACAGCGAGGAGGAAGCCGACCGCTGGTACACCGACCAGGAGAAGAACCGCCGTACTCCGGACCTTCTGCCGCGCGACGAGGTGGCACGAGCGATCAACTCCGAGGTCAAGGCGGGCCGGGGATCGCCGCACGGCGGGGTTTTCCTCGACATCGCCAGCAGGCTGCCCGCGGAGGAGATCCGCAAACGGCTGCCGTCGATGTACCACCAGTTCAAGGAACTCGCCGACGTCGACATCACGAAGGAACCGATGGAGGTCGGCCCCACCTGTCACTACGTGATGGGCGGGATCGAGGTCGACCCGGACACCGCGTCGTCGAGTGTGCCGGGGCTGTTCGCCGCCGGTGAATGCTCGGGCGGGATGCACGGGTCCAACCGGCTCGGCGGCAACTCGCTTTCGGATCTGCTCGTCTTCGGCCGCCGCGCGGGCCTCGGCGCCGCCTCCTATGTCGCGGAACTGAAGGACCGCCCGAAGGTCAGTCAGTCCGATGTGGACGCCGCCGCGGCGATGGCGCTCGCGCCGTTCGATCCGCCGGAGAACGACGTCGAGGAGAACCCGTACAGCCTGCACACCGAACTGCAGCAGTCGATGAACGACCTGGTCGGCATCATCCGCAAGGCGGAGGAGATCGAGCGGGCGCTGGAGAAGCTCGGGGAACTGCGCGAGCGGATCAAGCGGGTCACCGTCGAAGGGCACCGGCAGTTCAACCCCGGCTGGCATCTCGCCGTGGACCTGCGGAACATGCTGATGGTCAGCGAATGCGTCGCCAGGGCCGCGCTCACCAGGACCGAAAGCCGGGGCGGGCACACGCGCGACGACCATCCGGGCATGGACGCCCAGTGGCGCAACAAACTCCTGGTCTGCTCGGCCACGCCGGGCGACAACCCGGTGGTGCCGGACATCGGCGTCGAGGTCAAGGCACAGACCCCGCTGCGACAGGACCTGCTGGAGCTGTTCGAACTGTCCGAGCTGGGGAAGTACTACACCGACGAAGAACTGACTTCGCACCCCGGGAGTCCGGCATGAGCTACAAGGCGAGTTTCCGGGTCTGGCGCGGCGACGCCGACTCGGGTGAGCTGCAGGACTACAGCGTCGAGGTCAACGAGGGTGAGGTCGTCCTCGACATCATCCACCGGTTGCAGGCCACCCAGGCCTCGGATCTGGCCGTGCGGTGGAACTGCAAGGCGGGCAAATGCGGTTCGTGTTCGGCGGAGATCAACGGCAAGCCGCGGTTGCTGTGCATGACCCGGATGTCGACCTTCACCGAGGACGAGGTCATCACCGTGACGCCGATGCGGACGTTCCCGGTGATCCGCGACCTGGTGACCGACGTGTCGTTCAACTACACCAAAGCCCGCGAGATCCCATCTTTCACGCCGCCCCCGGAGCTCAAACCGGGGGAGTACCGGATGCAGCAGGTCGATGTCGAACGCTCACAGGAGTTTCGCAAGTGCATCGAGTGCTTCCTGTGCCAGAACACCTGCCACGTGGTGCGTGACCACGAGGAGAACAAAGAGGCCTTCGCCGGGCCCCGGTACCTGATGCGGATCGCCGAACTCGAAATGCACCCCCTCGACGTCGCCGACCGGCGTGACGAGGCGCAGGAAGAGCACGGCCTCGGGTACTGCAACATCACCAAGTGCTGCTCGGACGTGTGCCCGGAGGGCATCCACATCACCGACAACGCGCTGATCCCGATGAAGGAACGCGTCGCGGACCGGAAGTACGACCCCATCGTGTGGCTGGGGAACAAGCTGTTCCGGCGGGACAAGTAGTCATTCCTCGTGAGTGGCAAGGACGGTTCTAACCGTCCTTGCCACTCACGAGCTTTAAAACGTTTGCCTTCACTCGCCTGCCCGTTGCACACTTACCGCACACCGACCGAGGAGGACGCATGACGCAGTACCGCATGGCCTGTCCTTTCCTTGGCATGGAAGAGAAACCCGGCTCCACGCCGCCGTCCTAGCAGGACGTCGCGCACGCGGAGCCGCCCTTCGGGAAACCGAACCGGGCGGCTTTTCTTTTCGGTGACCCTGATTTCTGGAACGAAGCAGTCCGGTGCGCGGTGCGTGCCGGACTGTGTTCCAGGCCAAGGCGCGTTGGTCCAGCGGAAGGGATACCGGGTTTTCACCCCGGTGACGTGGGTTCGACTCCCACACGCGCTACGCCCCGGCACGGCGGGGAACCTGTTCCGTCGTACCGGTGCGGCGGTGTGGGGTCCGTGTGTCCCATACCGCCAGACGCGCACGGTCCGGCGACCGGCCGGGATTCATAGCCCCGGCCAGCCTGGCTCGACACCAGGGTGCGCGACTCAGCCCACGTTGCGGGCGCTGTGCACGTCGCCGCTCTCGTGGCGGCGCAGAACGATGTCCTGGAAGCCGTTGTCCCGCAACGCTTCCTCCAGGCCGATTCCGTTCGTGGCGACGGCCACGAGCAGCCCGCCCGTCACCAGGCTCGCGGCGACGCGGTTGAGCGGGTCAGGAGAGTCGAGGAAGGCCAGGACGATGTCGAAGGCCCCCATAACCGGCAGCCGGGCGAGTTGGTGGACCTCGTAGGAGATCCCGACGGGGTCACGTTCCTCCTCGCGTTGGGCTGCCGCGATCAGTGCCTGATCCGCGTCGACGCCGACCACGCGGCGCGCGCCCTGCCCACGCAACAGGCGTGGGTAGCGGCCATCGCCGCACCCGACGACCAGGACCGCCCTGCCCGCCAGGTCCGGCAGCGCTTCGAGCAGCGTCGCGGCCTGGTCCGCCATACGGCCGACGCTAGCCGACAGGGTCACCGTCCCGACAGGACCAAGAGGCCTATCTCGAAGTACATGAAGGCCCCCTTCCTGTACCTAGGCGCAAGGAAGGGGGCCTTCATGTACTTACGGAGTTACAGCGCCCCGCCACTGGCGTCGTCACGCGTGAGGACGACGTTCGACGTTGCCGCCATGACCGGCTTGGCGCCCTTGGGTGCCTTCTTCCGTCGGGCCAGCTTGTTCTCCAGCCAGCTCGCGAACTGGGTCAGGAGCAGGTTCAGCACGATGAAGATGATCGCGACGACGATCAGCGTCGGGATCGTGTTGCCGTAGAGACCGGTGAGCGGACCGGAGCCGCGGATCAGCTCGTCGAAGCCGATGGTCAGCTGACCGGCCAGCGCGGTGTCCTTCAGGATGACGACCAGCTGGCTGACCAATGCCGGCAGCATCAACGTCACCGCCTGCGGCAGCAGGACGTTCACCATGGTCTGTGTCTTGCGCAGACCCAGGGCGGATGACGCCTCCGCCTGTCCCTTCGGCAGCGACAGGATGCCCGCCCGGAACACCTCGGCCAGGACCGAACCGTTGTAGAGCACCAGACCGGTGACCGCGGCGAAGAGCGGACGGATCTCGGAGTCGATGCCGGTGTAGTACGCGTAGAAGGCCGCGGCGAAAACCATCAGCAGCAGCACCGGGATGGCGCGGAAGAACTCGACGATCCAGCCGACCGGCAGCCGGATCCACTTGTGGTCCGACAGCCTGCCGATGCCCAGCAGCGCCCCGATCGGCAGCGCGATCACGATCGAAAGCCCAGCCGCCTTCAACGTGTTGAGCAGACCCGGAAGCAGGAACTGCGTCCACGTCGAACCCTCGATGAAGGGCTTCCAGAGGGCACCCGCCCACTGGCCCTTCTCGTCGAAGCCGGTGTAGACGAAGTAGATCACCAGCGCCAGGACGAGCACGAAAAGCACGCTGTAGAGCCAGTTTCGCGCCCGCGCCTTGGGGCCGGGAATGTCATAGAGGACGGTCTGCGTGCTGCTCATCGCTTGACCTCGACCTTCTTGGCGACCCAGCCCAGCAGCAGGCCGAGGGGGAGGACCAGGATGACGAACCCAGCGGCGAACAGGAGGAAGACCAGGAGCAGCGAGTCGGACTCGTTCTCCACCATCTCCGACATCAGCAGCGACGCTTCGGCCACACCGATGATCGAGGCGACCGTGGTGTTCTTCAGCAACGCGATCATCACGTTGGTCAGCGGCGCGATCACCGATCGGAACGCCTGCGGCAGCACGATCAGCGTCAGCACCTGGAAGAAGCCGAGACCGAGCGCGCGGGCCGCCTCTGCCTGGCCGACGGGCACGGTGTTGATACCCGACCGCAGCGATTCACAGACGAACGTCGCGGTGTAGGCGATGAAGCCGAGGATCGCGAGCCGGAAGAAGTTGTCCTCCAGTGAGGTAGTCGAATCCTTCGAGGCCAGGTTGATCCCCAGGGTGGAGGACAGTCCCAGCGACGTGAAGACGATGATCACCGTCAGCGGGGTGTTCCGGAAGATGTTGACGTAGGCGGTGCCGAACGCCCGCATGATCGGAACCGGGCTGACCCGCATTCCCACCAGGATCGTGCCCCAGATCAGGGAGCCGATCGCGGAGAAGAAGGTCAGCTTGATCGTCATCCAGAAGGCGCCGAGCAAGTCGTAATTGGGATTGTCGAGGAAATCGAACAAGGTGCTCAACCCAGCCTCGGTATGGGAACGGTGCGCCGCGGTACACGGCGCACCGTTCGAGTCCTTCAGTTCAGCGGCTCAGGGGAGCCTGTTCACGAGATGGCCGGGGGCTCCGGGATCTTGTAGCCCGACGGGCCGACGTTCTTCTCCAGAGCGGCCTTCCACGCGCCGTCCTGCTGCATCTTCTTGATCGCGTTGTTGATCGCGGTGATGCTCTCGTTGTCGTCCTTCTTCAGGCCGACGCCGTACTTCTCGTCGGTGAAGCCCTTGCCGACCAGCTTCAGCTTGCCGGGCTGCTGCGAGGCGTAGCCGGCGAGGATCACGTCATCGGTGGTCATCGCGTCGACGGTCTTGTTGAGCAGCGAGGTGACGCAGTCGGTGTACTTGCCGACTTCCTGCAGCTGAACTTCCTTGGCGTACTTTTCCTTGACGTTCTGCGCCGGGGTGGAACCCTTGACCGAGCAGAGCTTCTTGTTGCCGGTCAGCGACTCGGGGCCGGTGATGTCGGTGTTGTCGGCCTGAACGAGCAGGTCCTGGTGGGCGATGAAGTACGGGCCCGCGAAGGAGACCTCGTTCTTGCGCTTGTCGGTGATCGAGTAGGTGGCGACGATGAAGTCGACCTCACCCTTCTTGATCAGGTCCTCGCGCTGCGCGGACTGCGCTTCCTTCCAGGTGATCCCCGACTCTTCGACGCCGAGCTCCTTGGCGATGTACTTCGCCACGTCGACGTCGAAACCGGCGTAGCTGCCGTCCGACTGCTTCTGGCCGAGGCCGGGCTGGTCGAACTTGATGCCGATGGTCAGCTTCTTGTCGTTCTTGGCCTTCGCCACCACGTTCTTGGCGCCGGAGCCGCTGCCGGCGTCGGACCCGCCGCCACCGCAGGCGGTGAGGGCGAGACCGGCCGCCACGACGGCCGCGCTCATACGCAGAACTCGGTTCAACCGCATTGTTCTCAGTTTCCTTCCGAATCTTGTCCAGCCATACCGGCCGGCGGGGAAGTCCTCAGTGGGTCAGGATCTTGCCGAGGAAGTCCTTGGCACGGTCCGTCTTCGGCTTGGTGAAGAAGTCGTCCGGGGTGGAGTCTTCGACGATCTCGCCGTCGGACATGAACACCACCCGGTTCGCCGCACGCCGCGCGAAGCCCATCTCGTGGGTGACGACGAGCATCGTCATCCCATCCTTGGCGAGCGTGGTCATCACGTCGAGGACCTCCTGGACCATCTCCGGGTCCAGCGCCGAGGTCGGCTCGTCGAACAGCATCACCTTGGGGCGCATGGCCAGCGCGCGGGCGATCGCCACGCGCTGCTGCTGCCCGCCGGAGAGCTGCGCCGGGTACTTGTCGGCCTGGTTGGCGATGCCGACGCGTTCGAGCAGGTCCATCGCGGTCTTGCGGGCCTCGGCCGAGTTGACCTTGCGGACCTTCATCGGCGCGAGCATGACGTTCTCGACGATCGTCTTGTGCGCGAACAGGTTGAACGACTGGAACACCATGCCGACGTCGGCGCGCAGGGCGGCCAGCGCCTTTCCTTCGGCGGGCAGCGGAACGCCGTCCACCGCGATCTCGCCGGAGTTGATGGGTTCCAGCCGGTTGATCGCCCGGCACAGCGTCGACTTGCCAGACCCGGACGGCCCGAGCACGACCACGACCTGCCCACGCGGCACCTCGAGGTTGATCTCCTTGAGCACGTGCAGGTCGCCGAAGTACTTGTTCACGGCGGCCGCCTTGATCATCGGCGCCGCCACCTCCGCGGTCATCTGGCCTCCAGGAGCGTTCGTTTGCAGGGGACTGCGGGGTCAGGCACCACGCGATGGCGGAAACCTACTCCCGTCGGACCGCTTGTAAAGACGGCTTGACCAATACTTAGGGTTTCAAGTCCGTATCGTTCTCAAGCCACCGGACGGTCCCGATCCACCTCCGTCCGACGCTGATCAGCCTAGACAAGGCAGGGGTGTCCCGTAACCGGGGTCACAACAGATCTGTGACGCATCGTGACCATTACCGCATGCAGTGGGTCCCTCACAGGGCCGGGCGGCCCGGCGGTACGGGCAGCGCGAGAGGTGACTCACCCCATAGAGTCGTTCTTCAAGTCGTCGCGTGCGGGACGGCGTGAAAGGGAAACACGGGTGCGGGTACTGCTGGTGGAGGACGACGACCGGGTCGCGGGTGCCTTGACGCCCGCGCTGACCCGGCGCGGCCTGACGATCAAACGACTGGCCTCCGGCGCCGGGGTGCTCGATCTGGTGCACGAAGTCGACGTCGTGCTGCTCGACCTGGGGCTGCCCGACGTCGACGGGATCGTCCTGTGCCGCCGGATCCGCGCGGTCAGCGACGTCGCGGTGATCGTCGTTTCGGCGCGGGGCGAGGTCGACGACCGGATCCAGGGGCTGCGGTCCGGCGCCGACGACTATCTGGTCAAGCCCTACGACGTCGACGAACTGGTCGCCCGCGTGGAGGCCGTGCGCCGGCGCCGCGGGGAACGGCCCGCCGCGCCCGAACCGCCGGGTGTCATTCGGGCGGGTGATGTCTCCGTCGATATCGGGCGACATGAGGTGCAGGTCGACGGACAGCCGGTTTCGTTGTCCCGCAAGGAATTCCAGGTGCTCGCGCTGGTGGTCACCGCACGCGGCGCGGTCTGCGCCCGCGACCACGTGCTGAACGAGGTGTGGGGGCACCGCGGCCCCGCGGAGAGCCGGTCGCTCGACGTCCACGTCGCCACCCTGCGGACCAAATTGGGCAGGCCCGCGCTGATCGAGACCGTCCGCGGCGTCGGGTACCGCCTCGGCGGCGCCTACGGCCCGGCCGAAGAGGGCTGAGCCGGTGCGCGTCCGGCTCCAGGCGATCGTGCTGACGCTGGTCGCGGCGCTCGTGTTCGGCCTCGGCATCCCGCTCGCGCTCAGCGTGGCGGCCAGTGTGCAGCTCGACCTCTTCCTCGACCGCCTCACCGACACCTCCCGCTTCGCGTCGCTGGCCCAGCGCCCGCTGGTGGAGAACCGGCCGGACCTGATCGAGGACGAACTCCGCCGCTATACCGAGGTCTATGAGGTGCCCGTGGCGATCGTCGACCAGGACGGTGAAGCCGTCGCCAGAGGACCGGGTGAGACGGCCGGGATCGACCTCAAGGACCCCGTCATCGCCTCGCATCTGCAGCAGGCGCTCGCGGGACGGCGTTCGGAACCCGGACCGCTGCTGATGCCGTGGACCACCGAACCGCTGGTGCTGGCCGAGCCGATCCTGATCGACGGCGAGGTGCGAGGCGCGGTGATCACCGCCTCCTCGACCGGCAAGGCCCGCACCGAACTGCTGTGGTGGTGGCTGCTCATCGCGGCGGGCGCGGTGCTGGCGTTCGGGCTCGCGCTGCTGGTCGCGGTGCCGGTGGTGCGCTGGATCCTGCGCCCGGTCCGGCGGCTCGACGACGCCACCGGCGAACTGGTCGCCGCCGTGGTCAGCGGCCGCGAGGTCAAACGGGTCGGGGAGACGGGCGGGCCGCCGGAACTGCGCCGGCTCGAACGGTCCTTCGACCGGATGGCCGCCAGCGTCGACGAGGCGCTGTCTGCGCAGCGCGCGTTCGTCGCCGACGCCTCCCACCAGCTGCGGAACCCGTTGACCGCCTTGAAGATCCGGCTCGGCAACCTCGACGGGCACGTCGACGACGACCTCGCCGCGGCGGACCTCGAAGCCGCCGTCGTCGACGCGCGGCGGCTCAACCAGATCCTCGACGAACTCCTCTCGCTGGCTCGTGCCGAGGCGTCGGGCGGCGAACTGGTGCCCGTCGGCCTCGACGAGATGGTGGGCGCCCGGGTCGCCGACTGGACCGTGGTCGGCGCGGCGCGCGACATCTCCCTGGTCACGTCCGGACTGGGCGGCGGGCTGCGGGTGCTCACCCCGGCACGCGGCCTCGAAGTGGTGCTCGACGCGCTGCTGGACAACGCGCTCAAGTTCACCGAGCCGGGGACCGAGGTGTGGGTCGACGTCACCACCGCGGACGGGAAGGTGGACATCGCCGTCCGCGATCACGGTCCCGGCCTGCGCGACGACGAGCTTGAACGCGCGGCGGACCGGTTCTGGCGCAGCACAGCGCATCAGAACGTGCCCGGATCCGGCCTCGGCCTGGCGATCGTCACCGAGATCCTGGCCCGCTCGGACGGTTCGCTGCGGCTCGGCTCACCCGAGGGCGGCGGCCTCGAAGTGACGGTGACCCTGCCGGTCGCTAGTCCTTGAGCGACCGGAAGTAGCGCAGCGCGCCCGGATGCAGCGGCAGGGGAGAGGTCTCGATGGCGGGATGGATGTCGATCGACAACGCCGCCCCGGCCGCCTTGACCAGCTGATCCCGCGCGTCGAACAGCCCGCGCACCAGCGCCTCGGCGACGTCGTCGCGCATCGACGTGGGCACCACCAGGAAGTTCGGCAGCACGAGCGTGGTCACCGGCGACGGCAGGTTGTAGGCCGTCACCGGGATGGTCGCCGTCCGGTACACCGGGCTGGTGGCCCGCAGGGCGTCCGCGAGGTCGGTGATGTCGAGCAGCCGCAGGCCGACCGTGTGCACCTTGTCGGTGATCGACGGCGTCGGCAGGCCACCCGACCAGATGACGGCGTCGATCTGCCGGTTCTCCAGCGCGGGCAGCGCCTCGGGAAGGCCCAGGTTGCGCCGGTCGATCGCACCGGTCAGCCCCGACGCCTTCAGCAGCTGGTTCGAGACGAACTCGACGCCCGAATCCGGCGACCCGATCGCGACCTTGCGCCCGCGCAACTGCGCGAACGACTTGATCGACGAGTCGGTGCGCACGATGACGTGCAGGTAGTCGTCGTGCACGCGGGCCAGCGCGGCCAGCCCGGCGGTGTTCTCGGTGGCGACGTCGGCGGCCACGAACGCGACGTCGGCCTTCCCCGCGCGCACCCGGCCGATGTTGTCCGGCGAGCCCTGCGTCTCCTGGATCTCGGGCCGCTCGGTGTCCAGCTGCGCGGCCCACGCGTCGGCCAGCGCCTCGGCCAGTTTGTCGTAGACGCCGCCGTTGAGCCCGGCGGCGATCCGCACGCGCGTCCCGGACAGATCCGGCCCGCACCCGGTGACCAGGGCGCAGACCACGGCGATCACCACCGCCAGCATCCCTGGTCTCCTCATGAGGGTCGATCGTGCCATGGAACCCCGCCCGCGTACCCTCGAAGGCGAGATGAGCGCGCGCACTTACCAGATCCGCACCTTCGGCTGCCAGATGAACGTGCATGACTCCGAACGTCTTGCCGGGCAGCTCGAGGACGCCGGCTACGTTCCGGGTGACGGCGAGGCCACACCCGACCTGATCGTGTTCAACACCTGCGCGGTGCGGGAGAACGCGGACAACAAGCTGTACGGCACCCTCGGCCACCTGCGGCCGCAGAAGACCGCGAAGCCGGACATGCAGATCGCCGTCGGCGGCTGCCTCGCGCAGAAGGACCGCGGCGAGATCGTCAAGCGCGCGCCCTGGGTCGACGTCGTCTTCGGCACGCACAACATCGGTTCGCTGCCGACGCTGCTGGAACGCGCGCGGCACAACGCCGAGGCCGAGGTCGAGATCCTCGAATCGCTCGAGACCTTCCCTTCGACGCTCCCGGCGAAGCGCGACTCGGCGTACGCGGGCTGGGTGTCGATTTCGGTCGGCTGCAACAACACCTGCACCTTCTGCATCGTCCCGGCGCTGCGCGGCAAGGAACGCGACCGCCGTCCCGGCGAGATCCTGGCCGAGGTCGAGGCGCTCGTCGCCGAAGGCGTGCTCGAAGTGACCCTGCTCGGGCAGAACGTGAACTCCTACGGCGTCGAATTCGGCGACCGGCTCGCGTTCGGGAAGCTGCTGCGCGCCTGCGGTTCGGTGGAGGGCCTGGAGCGCGTCCGCTTCACCTCGCCGCATCCGGCGGCGTTCACCGAAGACGTCATCGACGCGATGGCCGAGACGCCGAACGTATGCCACCAGCTGCACATGCCGCTGCAGTCCGGTTCGGACCGGGTACTGCGCGAGATGAAACGGTCCTACCGTTCGGCGCGCTACCTCAAGCTCCTCGACCGCGTGCGCGAATCGATGCCCGACGCCGCGATCACCACCGACATCATCGTCGGGTTCCCCGGGGAGACCGAGGAAGACTTCCAGGCGACCCTCGACGTCGTCGCGCAGGCGCGGTTCTCCAGCGCGTTCACCTTCCAGTACTCGATCCGGCCCGGCACACCCGCCGCCGAGATGGACGGGCAGCTGCCGAAGGAGGTCGTGCAGGAGCGCTACGAACGGCTCGTGAAACTGCAGAACGACATCTCCTGGGACGAGAACAAGAAGATCGTCGGGCGGCGGGTCGAGCTGCTGGTGGCCTCCGGTGAGGGCCGCAAGGACACCGAGACACAGCGCATGAGCGGCCGCGCCCGTGACGGCAGGCTCGTGCATTTCACGCCGACGGGGCCGCTGGTGGACCGTTCGGTGCGCCCCGGCGACGTCGTCGAGACCGTGGTGACCTACGGCGCTCCGCACCACCTCGTCGCCGACGGCGACCTGCTGTCGCACCGCCGTACGAAGGCGGGCGACAACTCCGAGGCCGGGCTGCGGCCGAAGACCAGCGGCGTGACGCTGGGCCTGCCGGGCTTCGGCGCCCCGGCCGTCACGCCGGAACCGGTGAGCGGGTGTGCGCTGTGACCGAACCGAAGATCGACCAGCTCGCCGCCGAGATCGACGAAGTCGGCGAGCGCGCGGCCAAGACGATCGAACTGGGCAGGCGTGGGTTCTCCATCGCCGTGCTGGTGTTCGTGCTGCTGATCGCCCAGCTGCTGCCCTGGGTCGGCGAGCACGCCGGCTGGGAGGTGCTGCTCGGCAGGGGCGGCGGGATCCCGCAGCTGTTCGCCGCGACCTCCACCGGTGTCGGGGTGTTCGTCGGCGCCGTCGCGCTGGTGACCCGGCGCTGGTGGCTGGCCTGGGTCTGCGCCGCGGGCGGCTGGTTCGCCTCCGTCGACGGAATGCTCGCGATCTGGTCCCAGCAGTCCTCGCACGCGACCGGCGCGGCCGGTGGCGGTCCTGGCTTCGGACTGATCGTCGCCTGGATCGCCACCGTCGCGCTGGCCGTCTACTGGATGCGGGCCGCCTTCTCCCGGAGCTAGGCCGTGGCCTAGCCGACGCGCAACGTGAGATTGCTGGACGTGTAGGCGCTCGCGTAGAGAGTCGTTTCGGGGTGGTAGGCCCGCAGTGTGATCACCGCGCTGAGGGAGAAGCTCAGCTGCAGGGAGAACGTCGAGTTGGGCCGGCAGGTCGTGTCGGCGATGTTCACCCAGACACTGCCCTGAAGCTGCTGCACGATGATCGCTTCGAGGCTGTCCGTCCCGTCGGACCGGGCGCCTTCCTCGGCCTGCAGGCTCCCCTTGAGGGTGACCTTCTCGTTGACCTTGGCCTCTTTCTTGTTGAGCGAGGCGTCGAGTTTGACCTTCTTCTTGCCGGCTTCGGCAGCGGCCGGGACCGGTGCCGGGGAATCCGTCGCCGACGCGGCCGGGGCGAGCCCGGCCACCAGAGCACAACTGATGGCCAGGGCGGCGAACGCCCGGCGTACTGGGGGAATCAGTGTCTGGTTCATGATCGAAGTTGAGCACGGCTGAGCGCGGAGGGCGCTCGAATACGCGCGAACGAGCGACCTGTCCCTCCACAGTGGAGTTACTTGTCCCGAGCGCCACGTTCGAGACGGTGAGCGTCTCGGGCGGGGCGCTCGAGACCCGCTCATCTTCTAATTTGAGGGGTAAGGCAAACGTGGCGTGGTGTCGGGGCGTGTCGCGAAAGCCACTTTCGCGACGTTGGATGTCCCGACTGTGGCTTTCGCGACGTTGGCGGTGGCGGGGCGCATGGTCGGCCAGTACGACCTGAGCGACGGACCGCGGTGGGGCTCGTGAGTGGTAGGGACGGTTCTAACCGTCCCTACCACTCACGAGGCTCGCCACCACGGTCCGCCACGTTTGCCTTACCCCTCAATAACCCCACTTGCCACTCACGACCACCTTTGCCTTTTACCTGGGGCGCCTACCGGTCCGCGATGGCCGCTTCCGCCGCCTCGAGCCACTCACGCCACTGCGCGGCCTGCTCGTCCGCCTTCTTCGCGCGCCGCTCGTCGCCCGCCGCACGGGCCTTCGCCGCCTGCGACTCGAACTGCTCGACCCGCTCGCGGAACTGCGCCGCCCTGGCCTGCGCCTCCGGGTCGGTCCGCCGCCACTTGCTGTCCTCGGCCGACTTGATCGCGTCCTGCACGGCCTTCAGGCGCCCGTCCAGTTCGCGGATGCGTTCACGCGGGACCTTGCCGATCTCGTCCCACTGCTCCTGGATGCGGCGCAGGTGCTGCTTCGCCGCGTCCAGGTTCGCCGCGGGATCGATCTTCTCGGCTTCGACGAGCAGTTCTTCCTTCTGCTGCGCGTTGGTCGCGAACTCGGCGTCCCGCTCGGAGAACACCGCGGAGCGCCGGGCGAAGAACTTGTCCTGTGCGGCGCGGAAGCGCTGCCAGAGTGCCTCGTCGCTGTCCTTCGGGGCGCGGCCGGCGGCCTTCCACTCGGTCATCAGGTCCTTATAGCGACCCGCCGTCTCGCCCCAGTCCGACGACTCCGAGAGCGATTCGGCCTCGGCGATCAGCTCTTCCTTGCGGTGCTTGGCGCCCGCGCGCTGCTTGTCGAGCTCGGCGAAGTGCGAGCCGCGGCGCCGGTTGAACGCCTCACGGGCCTTGGAGAACCGCTTCCACAGCTCGTCGTCGGTCTTGCGGTCGACACCCTTGACTGTCTTCCACTCGTCCAGGATGGCGCGCAGCCGATCGCCGGCGGCCTTCCACTGGGTCGACTCGGCGGCGAGTTTCTCGGCTTCGTCGGCGAGAGCCTGCTTGCGGACGACGGCGGCCGCGCGGGCCTCCTCGCGCTCCTGCTTGACCGAAGCCAGCGCCTTCTCCGCGTGGGCGATGACCTGCTCGATGCGGCCGCTCAGCGCGGCGATGTCGCCGACGACGGCGGCTTCGGCGAGGCCGTCACGCAGCTGCGTGGCCGTGGACAGCGCGTGCTTCGGGTCGCCCGCGCCGGACTCCAGTCGCGTCTCCAGCAGCTCGACCTCGGTGCGCAGGTCGTCGAAGCGGCGCGCGTAGTGGAGCAGACCCTCGTCCGGGCTCCCGGCCTGCCAGACCCCGACCGCGCGTTCGCCGTCGGGCGTGGTGACGTACACCGTTCCTTCTTCGTCGACCCTGCCCCAAGCGGACGGGCTGGGCTCGGCGGGTGGCACCGGGGGTACGGGGTGCCCGCCACCGAGCGCGTGCGGTACCGGGTGCGGTGCCGGGGTACCGGTGGATGTGTTCTCCTGGGCCATCGCAGGCTCCTTATCGCCTGTACGCCCGCTGGCGCGGGCGCCCCGCCTAGCGGCGGGGCCGGGTAATGCGTTGCCGTCGTGCTTCGGGGGCATCAACCCCTTGCGGCATTCAAGCAGCTCAGCGTCCACCGTGGAACCGGATGAATCACCAGAGGGCAGTGATCCTACTTCCGGAGGACCCTCCGTGTCGGTCGGTTGCCGGTCCCCGGAGGCGGGGAAGGTAACGTCGGCGGCCGTGATCCGCCGTGTCGCCGTGCTCCCGCAACCCCCGCTGCTCATCCCCGAACTGGCCGCCGGAGCGGCGGCCGAGTGCGCCGAGCTGCGCGAAGCCTGCCTCGCCGCCGCGAGGCGCTTGACCAGCGCTTCGCCGGACTGGGTCGTCATCGGCGCGGCCGCGGGCGCGCCCGCGGTGCCGGAACACGCGAGCGGCTCCTTCCGGGGATTCGGCGTCGATCTCGGAGTCTCACTCAGCCGGGTGACGGCGCCCGAAACAGAGCTGCCGCTGCCCGCGCTCGTGGCCGGCTGGCTGCGCGAGCAGGCGGGCGCGTCGTCCGTCCGAGTCCACCTCGTGGACCCCGACACCCCGTCCGGCCAGTGCGAACAGTTCGCCCGTGAGCTGGGGGAGCACCCCGCGGTGCTCGTCCTCGGCGACGGTTCGAGCCGGCACGGCCCGCGTTCCCCCGGCGGCGAGGACGAGCGCGCGGAAGGTTTCGACGCCGGGATCCGCGACGCGCTGGCCAAGGCCGACACGGGCGCGCTGGCCGCACTCGACCCGGCCTTGGCGGCCGAACTCGGGGCAGGTGGCCGCGCGCCCTGGCAGGTCCTCGCCGGTCTGGCGGCGGACGGAGGCCGGACCGCCGAGGTCCTCTACTCGGCCGCACCGTTCGGCGTCGGCTACCACGTCGCGGTCTGGGAGCAGGCGTGATCCGGCCGGTCGCGGTCGTCGGGCCCACGGCGACCGGGAAGACAGCGCTGGCGGTCGAACTCGCCCTCGCCCTCGGGGGTGAGGTGGTCAACGCCGACGCGCTGCAGCTGTACCGCGGGATGGACATCGGGACGGCCAAGGCGACCCTCGAGGAGCGGCGGGGTGTACCACATCACCTGCTGGACGTCCTCGATGTCACCGAGACGGCGTCCGTCGCCGCGTACCAGCGTGAGGCGCGTCAGCGCGTCGAAGAACTCCTCGACGCCGGCCGCGTGCCGATCCTCACCGGCGGGTCGGGTCTCTACGTCCAGGCCGTGCTCGACGACCTCAAGTTCCCCGGCACCGATCCGGACGTGCGCGCCCGGCTGACCGCCGAAGCCGACGAAATCGGTGTCGCCGCGATGCACGCCCGGCTCACCGAACTGGACCCCGTCGCCGCCACGGCCATCCTGCCGACCAACAGCCGCCGGATCGTGCGCGCGCTGGAGGTCATCGAGATCACCGGCGAACCGTTCTCGGCCAACCTGCCGAAACCGGGACCCGCGCGCTACGACACGGTCCTGATCGGCATCGACCGCGAACCGGCGGAACTCGACGCCCGCGTCGACCGCCGCGTGGAGATCATGTTCGAAGCGGGACTCGTCGACGAGGTCCGGACCTTGCTGGGCCGGGGACTCCGCGACGGGCTCACCGCTTCGAGGGCACTGGGCTATCGGCAAGTGATCGCCGCGCTCGACGGCGACGGCGACTTCCAAGCCGCTTCCGAGGCCACCGCGCAAGCCACCCGGAGGTTCGTGCGCAGGCAACGTTCCTGGTTCCGGCGGGACAAGCGCATCCAGTGGTTCGACGGCGGTTCTGAGCGGCTGGCCGAGCGCGTCCTCGAGGCGGCGGCCCAGTAACCTTGAAGCCATGGGCGGCATCGAATTCCTTAAGGGACACGGCACACAGAACGATTTCGTGCTGCTTCCCGACCCCGACGGCCGCCTCGAGTTGACCGAAGCGCGGGTGGCGGCGCTGTGCGACCGTCAGCGTGGTCTCGGTGCCGACGGCGTACTGCGTGTCGTGCGCTCGGCGGCTCTGGGTGTGGAGTCCGAAGGCGAATGGTTCATGGACTACCGCAACGCCGACGGGTCCATCGCGGAGATGTGCGGCAACGGCGTCCGGGTCTTCGTCCGCTACCTGGTCGATTCCGGGCTCGTGTCCGAGCGCGACTTCGTCATCGGCACCCGCGCCGGCGACAGGCCGGTGCGGATGCACGCGGACGGATCGGTGACCGTGCTGATGGGGCCGGCGACGATCACCGGCACGTCGGTCACCGTGGTCGCCGGGAGACCGTTCTCCGGTGTCGCGGTGAACGTCGGCAACCCGCACCTGGTGTCGGTGGCCGAGGACGACGTCGACGAACTCGACCTGCGCGACCAGCCCGATTTCGACTCCGACGTGTTCCCGGAGGGCGTGAACCTCGAGTTCATCAACCTGCTGGGCGACAACGCGCTGAAGATGCGCGTCCACGAACGCGGCGTCGGCGAGACGCGGTCCTGCGGCACCGGCACGGTCGCCGCGGTCGCCGCCGCCCTGCACCTCGCGGGTACCGACACCGGTGAAGCGACCGTCGACATCCCCGGCGGTCGCGTGGTGGTCGAGGTGCGCCGCGGTTCGTCCACGCTGACCGGGCCGGCTGAGATCGTCGCCCGCGGCGAACTCGACGAAGCCTGGTGGGCCGGGCTCGCTTAGCCGACCGCGATCGGCTCCTTGGGAAGGTCGCGAAGCTTCCGGATCGGCGAAAAGACCACCCACAGCAGCGCGGCCGTCTCGCCGACCGCGACGAACCACAGCGTTCCCCGGATCCCGATCGCCTCGCCCAGCACGCCGCCGATCAGGCCGCCCAGCGGCAGCATCCCCCACACGACGAACCGCACGCTGGCGTTCATGCGGCCGAGCAGCCGGTCCGGGCAGACGGCCTGCCGGTAGGACACCTGCGCGACGTTGTAGACGATGATCCCGAACCCGGCGATCGCCAGCGCCGCGGGGAACAGCACGATCCGCCAGCCCGGCGCGGCGAGCGGCAGCAGCAGCTGGAACGGCCACGTCAGCAGCGGGACGAACCAGATCGACCGCGCCTGCCCGAGCCGGCGGGTGATGCGCCCGGCCAGGATCGCCCCGATGATCCCACCCACGCCACCGGTCGCCAGCACGACGCCGACGATCGCCGGTGACAGGCCCAGCTCCCGGTGCAGGAACAGGATCTCCACGGTGGTGAAGGCGCCGTTGAACAGGTTGGCGGTCGCGGTGCAGGCGACGATGGAGCGCAGCGCGGCGTCGGTGAACACGAACCGCAGACCCTCGGCGATCTGAGGGAGCAGCTTCGCTTCTTCGTGTCGCTCGGGCACTTCTTCCACGGTGCGGATCCGCAGCAGGCACAGCGCGGAGGTCAGGAAACCCACGCCGGTCATCAGCACGGCGTTGGCGGCGCCCGCCAGCTGCACCAGCCCGCCGCCGATGCCCGGTCCGGTCAGGAACGCGACCGACTGGCTGGCCTGGAGTTTCGCGTTGCCTTCGAGCAGATGCTCGCGGCCGACCAGAGACGGCAGATACGACTGGTAAGCGACATCGAAGAACACGGTCGCGACCCCGACGAGTGTGGCGACCACGATCAGCTGCGTCAGCGACAGGATCCCCGCCCACCAGGCGAGGGGAACGGTGAACAACAGCGCCGCGCGGACGAAGTCGGCCCGCAGCATCAGCACCCGCCGCCGCGTCCGGTCCACCCACACCCCGGCGGGCAGCCCGATGATCAGGAACGCGATGGTCTCGGCCGCGGTCAGCAAGCCCATCTGGAACGGCGTCGCGGCCAGCACGGTGGCCGCGAGCAGGGGGATCACCGTATGGCCCGCGAAAGCACCCAGCTGGCTGGCCGTGTCACCGGCCCAGAGCCGCCGGAAGTCCGCGTGGAAGAAGAGGGAGTCTCTGCGCACGACGCCACCTTGGCGTGAGTGATTGGAAACTGTCAATCACTTTCGGCTCTAGGCTGTCGCGGTGCCCACTCCACGACGCGCCGCCACCGAGGCCGAGATCGCCGCGATGGCGTCCGGAATAAGGCTGCGCATCATCCGGTTGACCTACTCCGAGGCGCTGACCAACAAGGAACTCGCCGAACGACTCGATCGCGACCCGGCGACGACGCTGCACCACGTGCGCAAGCTCGTGGACACAGGGTTCCTCGAAGCGCTCCCGCCGAGACGCGGCACGCGCGGTGCGAAAGAAATTCCGTATCGCTCGACCGGGTTGTCCTGGCATCTTGATTCCCACGACAGGGGGATCGATCAGGCGATCTTCGAGGCCTACCTGGCCGAGATCGCCGACGTGGGATTCGACGAGGTGCAGCAGACGCGCATGGTCGTCCAGGTACCGGACGAGCAGATCGCCGAGTTCGAGACACGGCTGATGGAGCTTGTCGACGACTTCATCTCCCGGCCGGTCGACCCGGACGCGAAACGCACGGCCATCTACCTGTCGAAGTATCCCAGCAGGTAATGAATTCGGTCCCGCCGCCGAAACGTGGGACCATGGAGGCACGATGACGGAACTGACACACAACGATCTGAACGACATGGACCCTTCGACCGGCGAACTGGAGCTCGAGGACCGCGCCTCGCTCCGCCGGGTAGCGGGCCTGTCCACCGAACTCGCGGATGTCACCGAGGTCGAATACCGGCAGTTGCGCCTGGAGCGCGTCGTTCTGGTCGGTGTGTGGACCGAGGGCAGCGCCCTCCAGTCCGAGGCCTCGCTCGCCGAACTCGCCCGGCTGGCCGAAACGGCCGGTTCCGAGGTGTTGGAAGGCTTGGTGCAGCGGCGGATCCGCCCGGATCCCGCCACTTACATCGGCTCGGGCAAGGTCAAGGAACTGCGCGACATCGTGGCGGCCACCGGTGCCGACACGGTGATCTGCGACGGTGAGCTCTCGCCCGGCCAGCTGCGTCAGCTGGAGGAGAAGGTCAAGGTGAAGGTCATCGACCGCACCGCTCTGATCCTCGACATCTTCGCGCAGCACGCCCGCTCCAAGGAGGGCAAGGCGCAGGTCGAGCTGGCCCAGCTGCAGTACCTGATCCCGCGGCTTCGCGGGTGGGGTGCGGCGCTGTCCCGGCAGGCCGGTGGCCGCGCGGGCGGTGCCAACGGTGGTGTGGGTCTGCGCGGTCCCGGTGAGACGAAGCTCGAAACCGACCGGCGGCGGATCAACAAGCGCGTGGCGAAGCTACGCCGCGAAATCGCCGCGATGGACACCATCCGCGAGACCAAACGCGGTCGCCGGGTGGCCAACGAGGTGCCGAGCGTCGCGATCGTCGGCTACACCAACGCCGGCAAGTCGAGCCTGCTCAACGCGCTGACCGGGGCCGGGGTGCTGGTCGAGGACGCGCTGTTCGCCACGCTGGATCCGACGACCCGGCGGGCGCAGACGCCCGACGGCCGCACCTACACGCTGACCGACACCGTCGGTTTCGTCCGGCACCTGCCGCACCAGCTGGTGGACGCGTTCCGGTCGACGCTGGAGGAGGCGGCGAGCGCCGACCTGCTCGTGCACGTCGTCGACGGTTCCGACCCGACGCCGGAAGAGCAGGTCAACGCGGTACGCGAAGTGCTCGCCGAGATCACGAAGCGTCGTTCCGAGCCGCTCCCGCCGGAGCTGCTGGTGATCAACAAGACCGACGCCGCCGACGAGGTGTCGCTGGCCCGGTTGCGGCACCAGATGGCCGGTTCGGTGCAGGTGTCGGCGCGGGCCGGCACCGGGATCACGGAACTGGCCGAGGTGATCGCGGAGCGGCTGCCGCGGCCGGAGGTCGTGGTCGAGGTGCTGATCCCGTACTCGCGAGGCGAACTCGTCTCCCGCGCCCACGCCGACGGCGAGGTGCTGGAGGAAGAGCACGTCGAGACCGGTACACGGCTGGTCGTCCGCGGCAGGCCCGAACTGGCCGCGGCGCTGAGCGACTTCCAGACGGACGGCTCGGCTCTGTAAGCAAAGGCGTGCAGAGGTCTTCGCGCTCGTGAGTCTTTGATGTCCTTGCGGACGCCCCTGCTGGGGTGAAAATTGGGGGTGGTTGCCTGTGGAGGTCG
>NZ_AOHO01000031.1 GCF_000342005.1 Amycolatopsis decaplanina DSM 44594 | reverse complement strand
CCAGGGAGAACACCGTGCCGAACTCGCGCGCGTTTCTCCGGCAGAGTTCGGTCTTGCCGCTCGCCGGGGACGCGATGAGCAGTCTCAGGCAGGTCACCAGCCGACACCGTCCGGGAGCGGGACCGGTTTCCATCCGCTGGGCCAGGGCGCGTCGCGGACCATGTCGTGGGTGCGGGCGCAGCGCCGCCGCGCCTCGGCGCGGGCGGCCGCGGTGTCCGGTTCGACGTCGAACGCGCGGCCGTCGGCGTCGCAGGACGCGGTGAACTCGACATCCGACGTGCCGGTCGGGACGGTCGGGCCGGTTCCGCCGGCGGCGGGTGGCTCGCAGGA
>NZ_AOHO01000030.1 GCF_000342005.1 Amycolatopsis decaplanina DSM 44594 | reverse complement strand
GGTCGGCTGTCAGGTGTTCACAGCAGGTTCTCGGGTGTGACGTGCTGATTTCTGATGTAGCAATCGACCAGGACGTCCCACCGGACACCCGCGTGGACCTGGCCCTTGTAGTGGCCTTCGAGAAACTCCGCTGCCTCGTCCACGGTGGTAGCGCCGTCGTTGAGCAGCTGGTCAAGCTGATTCACCATCGTCTGGGCGATCTCGACCGGGATGCCGATCTGGTCCACGATGGTTTCGGCGTCACTACTGATGATCATCTCGGCAGGTTCTTCCTGTTCTGGGCTGGTTGTCAGCGGCGGGTGTGCGATGTGGTGTGGTGGGCGTAGGCCTCTTCGGCTTCCTTCAGCGAGGC
>NZ_AOHO01000029.1 GCF_000342005.1 Amycolatopsis decaplanina DSM 44594 | reverse complement strand
CCCGTCCACACCAACGTCGCCGGCCCCTTCCCACAACGACCCCTCATCCGCCAGCAGAGTCTCGAACCAGTTCTTAAGCCAGTCCTCGGGCTCCAAGCCATCCCACGCACCATCAGGAGAAAACTCACCCGCCTCCGGCAAGGCCAGTGCACCACCCGACACAACGGGCGTGTGGGCAAGGCCCTCCGCCTCCCGGGCCGCACGCGAAGCCATCCGCGTCGACCGCGCCTCCTCCTCCCACTCTTCCCGCCGGACCGACGACACCTCACCCTTCTCGACCACGTCCACCAGAACAGCGGACAGCCCTCCCAGACGCACGCGGTACAAGGTGGTGGGGACGAAATCCTCCAGGATCCTACGGGCCAGTTGCGTGCCTTCAGGCCCCGGCAACTGCTCTCTGAAAGCGGCGAGGACGAGGTCCCGCACCTCTTTCACCAGAAGGTGGGCACCGCTTTGGCGGGGCTGCGCCACCGCGATGGAGAGAACCTTGTTCCCACCCTGTCCCGTCTTATACCGAACGATAAATGCCGTTGACAGCCAGGTGATCCGCTCCCTGGCAGCTTCCGACAGAAGGGCAAATCTCGGCAGGAAGAACTCCGTCAAGGACGTCTCCCCGAGATAGTCGCTCTTCCCCAGCCTCGGTGTTCGGTGCACGGTGATCCCCACCGAGCGGGGCCCTTTCTCCTTGGCTTTGTAGGCCCTGTAAGTGAAGCGAAACTTAGTGAGATCGATGGATTGCTTCAACGCCGCCTGCTTCACCAGCTTTTCGAGCTCCTCATGCTCGGGGAGGCGGACTTCGGAATTGGCGCCAATTACCATTCTCGTGACGTGCAACCGGATATCGCCGAGTTGCTGATTATTGCGGGCGCGATCAGCGATATCGGGCAGAAGTTTTTCAATGAATCCGTTCAGCCTCTTGCGAGCGCCCTCGACGATCACGAACGGCTCCCCGGCCTTCAGCTCGCCTTTCCAGCTATCGATTTCGGCATCGGTGCGTTTAAGGACTCGGCCGCTCAGTTCCTTCGGCAGCGAAGGCAGTTGCCCGTATTCGGTTTGCTTCGCCGCCGCCACGACGTGGTCCGGCACTGGATCCGGTTCGAGTCTGACGAGAGTGAGGAAAAGACCCACCTGATCACGGGCGGCCGTCCGGGTGACACCCATCACGACATGCCGGGCGATGAACTCCTCGACCTGCGCGGCCGAGTACTGTGGCCGCGCTGCCTGCACCGCCGCGCGTATCTCCGCCGCCACCCCCGACCTCCGCCGTCCGGCTGGTCCGTCACGGGTCACCAGGTGCGCCTCGAGACGCAACTCTCCGTCGGGATCGTCGTTGTCGTCCAGCCGCTGGGCAAGACCCTCCACCAGCAACCGCAGACGGCGCACATCCGCGGCGGACAACACGTGCTTCTGCAACGCGTTGGCCAGGGACAGATTCAGTTCAGGCGACGTCCGATAACTCTGTTCGGTCCGGTTCGGCGAGTCATGCAGGGTGATACCCAATTTCGCGCCCTCGCGAGATGCGTGCTCTTCACGATCAAAAGTCAGCTTCCGCTGGTCGAGACCCGGAATGGCGGCTCCGGCCGCCTCGCGTAATGCGCTCTCCAGCTTCGACAATTCCGCATACTTTTTGCCCATAAAGCGGTCCCGATTCCGGTAGATCTGCAGCCGGACATCCGGCATCTCCCGCTTCTGTTCGACCGCCTCCTTGACCTTCGCCGCGAACTCTTTCTTCAGCTCCTCCAGCTCGTTCTTGCTGTCTTCGGACAACGGCAGCACGGCAAGCCAAGTCGCCTTCACCGCGGCTGGCTCCACCCTTCCCTGCCGCAACTTGCCAACAGCTTCCGGCAAGGCCGGATCTCCGGCTCGGGCCTTCGGGGCCACGACCGGCTCATCAAGCGCCCCGTCCACACCAACGTCGCCGGATCCTTCCCGCAACGACCCCTCATCCGCCGGCCGCCACCCCGCCACATCCTGGCCACTAGCGCGCGCCGCACCGTCACGAGAAGACTCACCCGCATTCGGCAGGGCGTCGTCATCATCGCTCCGTGCGCCACCGGGTAAAACAGGTGTGTTCTGCGGGGAGGTCCGCAGGATGCCGAGCTTGGTGGCGAGTTCCTCGGACAGTCTCTCGGCGTCCTGTTCGGACAATCCGTTGGCCAGATACTCGGCGACCAGGTCCTTGACCGCGCCGTTCAGCCTGACAGCATCCTCCAGCTGCCCCGGCGCCGGTTTTTCGACCCAGATGGGCACCTTGTGATACCGAGACACAATCTTGGTCGCCTGCTGGACATAACGCTGAACATCGTGTGCCGGCCTCTTCC
>NZ_AOHO01000028.1 GCF_000342005.1 Amycolatopsis decaplanina DSM 44594 | reverse complement strand
CCGCGCCCAGCAAGGCCACTACCAGCGACAATCGACCCACGAACCATGACCATCACGAACTACGACTGGAGTATTAGAACCGTCATTACCACTCACGAGGATCGAAGGTGTGGCGTCCGCGCCGGCCGACGGCTACGCGGCGGGTCTGTAACTCACCGGTGCGCTCCTCGCGCTCCGGCTGCGGAACCCTCGTGCGGGTCGAAGTTCGTTCCGAAGTGACAAGCAGGGTGCCCCCTTTCTCACTTCCCGGTGAGCACGTCCGTGCCGCCGCCGGCGTTCCATCATCCTTTCATTGACACTCTTCCCGGGATATCCATACAGTTCCGGGCAGATAAAGAACGGTCTCCGGAATGGAATCCGCTTTCGGCAACGGCGCCGTTCCGAATTCACCCGCTCCTGCTCGAGTCGTCAAAAGAGGGGCCATGGAAACCATTTCGGAAACGGTCGTCGCCGCCCACGGGCCGGACGGCGCACCCGGCGGGGAGTCGTTCGCGACACTGCTGAGGTACTGGGCGTGGCGGCTCGGTGACGAGGTCGCGGTGACCTACCTCGACCATCGCGCCGGAGCGGACGGCCGGGCGGTCACCCTGTCCTGGCGCGAGCTCGACGACCGGGTCGACGTCCTTGCCACCCGGCTGACCTGTTTCACCGGCACGGGGGACCGGGCCGCGATCCTGGCGCGGCAGTCCGTCGACTACGTCGTCGCCTTCCTCGGCGCGATCCGCGCCGGGCTGGTCGCGGTCCCGCTGTTCGCCCCGGACCTCCCCGGACACGCGGGCAGGCTGGCCGCCGTACTCGCCGACTGCGCGCCGCGGGTCGTGCTCACGACCACCGACGGTCTGGACGCCGCCGCCGGTTTCCTCGCGTCGACGGATATCGAGCGGCCCGCCGTGCTCGCCGTCGACATCCCAGCTCCGGTCGCGGCCGGTGACCGTTCCTGGCCGCGACCGGAACCGGACGGACTGGCGTATCTGCAGTACACGTCCGGTTCCACGCGGACGCCGGCGGGTGTGATGCTGACCCACCGCAACGCGCTCACCAACGCCCGGCAGGCTTGCGACGCCTACGCGATCGAAACCGGGACGACGTCCACCGTCAGCTGGCTGCCGCTCTTCCACGACATGGGCCTGATCCTCGGGATCGGCGCGCCGATGGCGGCGGGCGCGGCGTCGGTCCTGATGGATCCGCTCGCCTTCCTCGAACGTCCTTCACGATGGCTGCGTGCCCTCTCGGCCAGCCCCGGCGCGATCAGCGCGGCACCCAATTTCGCCTACGCCTACAGCGCTTCCCGCGTGACCGAGGACGAGAAGAGCTACCTCGAACTGAGCCGGGTCGTCTCGCTGATCAACGGCAGCGAGCCGGTCCTTCCCGCGACCATCGCGAAATTCCACGGCGCTTTCGAGGAATGCGGGCTGCGCCCGGAGGTGCACCGCTCCTCCTACGGGCTGGCCGAGGCCACCGTGCTCGTCTCCGTCACCGAAGCGGGCAAGGCACCGCGAGAAGTCGCCTTCGACCGTGACCGGCTCGCCGCCGGGCTGGCGACGCCCGCGCTCCCCGGCGCGACGTCCACCACGCTCGTCTCGTGCGGATTCCCGGTGGGACAACGGGTCCGCATCACCGATCCGGTCACCGGCGCGCTGGTCGAACCGGGCAGGGTGGGGGAGATCCAGGTCAACGGCCCGAACGTCGGCGTGGGCTACTGGGGACGGCCCACCGCTTCCGACGGCGTCTTCGGTCTTTTGCCGATCGATCCGGAGTCCGGCGCGGGCTGGCTCGCGACCGGAGACCTCGGTGTGCGGTACGACGGCGAGCTGTTCATGACCGGCAGGCTCAAGGACCTCGTCATCGTCGACGGCCGCAACCACTACCCGCAGGACATCGAACAGACCGTCGAGACGCATCCCGCGGTCCGGCCGCATTCCGCCGCGGCCTTCGCGATCGAGCACGAAGACGGCGAAGCGGCGGTCGTACTGGCGGAACGGGCCAAGGGGGTCGAGGCCGACATCGCCGTGGCGACCGCAGAGATCCGGAGGGCGGTCTCGGCCGCGCACGGTCTGCGGCCGCACGACGTGGTCTTCCTCGCCCCGGGCGAGGTTCCGCGCACCTCCAGCGGCAAGATCAGCCGCGCGCTGTGCCGGAAGTCCTATCTGGACGGTTCGCTGACCGCGCGGCGGCTCGGGTGACCGGCCAGATCCGCGCCTGGCTCATCGCGCGCGTCGCGGAGCGGACCGGGCTGCCCGCGAACCAGGTCGACCCGGATCGTCCGCTGCACGAAAGCGGGCTTTCCTCGCGGGAGTCGATGGACCTGGCGGCGGAACTAGGCCGGCACCTCGGCCGCCCGTTGCCGCCGACCCTGGTGTGGCAGTACCCGACGATCGCCGCTCTCGCCGCGCGTCTGTCCACAGCGGAGGTCTCCGAGATCGTGAGCGGCGAAGGCCGCGAAGAGGAACCGATCGCGATCGTCGGTGTCGGCTGTCGTTTGCCGGGCGGGGCGGACTCCCCGGAGCGGTACTGGCGGCTCCTCGACGCCGGAGGCGACGGTATCCGCGAGGTCCCGGAAGACCGCTGGGAGACCCCCGCACGCGGCGGGTTCCTCGGCGACATCGCCGGTTTCGACGCCGATTTCTTCGGCATCACGCCGGGCGAGGCCGAAGCGATGGACCCCCAGCAGCGGATGCTGCTCGAAGTCGCGTGGGCGGCGCTGGAACACGCCGGGATCCCGCCGTCCACACTGCGGGGAAGCCGGACCGGGGTGTTCGTCGGGCTTTCGGCGGGCGAGTACGGCCACCTGACGCTGGCCGATCCCGACGCCGCCGATGTCTGGTCCGCCACCGGAGCCGCGACCAGCATCGCCGCCAACCGGCTCTCGTACCTGTTCGACCTGCGCGGACCCAGTCTCACCCTCGACACCGCGTGCTCGTCCTCGCTGGTCGCGGTGCACCAGGCGGTGCAGAGCCTCCGCCGTGGCGAGTGCGGGACGGCGCTCGCCGCCGGGGTGAATCTGCTTCTCTCACCCGCGGTCACCGCGTCCTTCCGGCATGCCGGGGTGCTGGCCCCGGACGGGCACTGCAAACCGTTCGACGCCGCCGCCGACGGCATCGCCCGCGGAGAGGGTTGTGGCGTGGTCGTGCTCAGACCGTTGAAGGCCGCCCGCCGCGCGGGGGACCGGGTGCTCGCGGTGATCCGCGGCAGCGCGGTCAACTCCGACGGCCGGTCCAACGGTCTCGTCGCGCCCAGTCCCGGCGCGCAGGCGGACCTGTTGCGGGACGCGTACGCGGCGGCGGGCGTCGAACCGTCCTCTGTGGACTACGTGGAGGCGCACGGGACCGGAACCGAGGTAGGGGATCCCATCGAGGCCGGTGCGCTCGGCGAGGTGCTCGGAGCCGGACGCGAACCCGGCCGCCCGCTCCTGATCGGCTCGGTGAAGGGGAACCTGGGCCATCTCGAAGGCGCGGCGGGGATGGCCGGGTTGATCAAGGTCGTCCTCGCGATGGTCCACCGGCGGCTGCCGCCGACCCCGCATCATCACGAACCCAGCCCGCACATCGATTTCGCCGGACTCGGCCTCCGCGTGGTCGGCACCGGGACGGACTGGCCGCGCTACTCCGACGTCGTGCGCGCCGGCGTCTCCGCGTTCGGCTTCGGCGGCACCAACGCCCACGTCGTCCTCGAGGAGTGGCCTGCCGCGTCGTTCGCCGGTCGCGGGACGGAAACCGGGGGCCCGCGGGTGTTCGCGTTGTCCGCTCGATCGACCGAGGTGCTCCGGGCGCGGGCCGCCGATCTGGCGGACTGGCTCGAAGATCCCGCCCACCGATCGGTCCGGCTGGACGCGGTCGCCGCGACGCTGGCCCACGGCCGGGAACACCTGCCGGTCCGCGGCCTGGCCATCGCGGAGGGACGCGACAGGATCGCCGCCGCTTTGCGGGAAATGGCCGCCGGACGCGAGAGTGGCAACGTCGTCCTCGGCGAGGCCGGACCCGTGTCCGACGTCGTATTCGTCTTCTCCGGCTACGGCTCCCAGTGGCCTGGGATGGGTCGCGTCCTGCTGCGCACCGAGCCCGCGTTCCGGGCCGAGGTGGAGGCACTCGATCCGGTGTTCCGGGCCGAAGCGGGATTCTCCCTGCGCGAGGTGTTCTCCGGCGAGTACGACCTGCCGGAACTCGGGGCGACACAACTCGCCTTGTTCGGCATGCAGCTCGCCCTCGCCGGGCTCTGGCGTGCGCGCGGCGTCGTCCCGGCCGCGGTGCTCGGGCATTCGATGGGCGAGGTCGCGGCCGCCGTCGTCGCGGGGGCGCTGGACGTCGCCGACGGCCTGCGCGTGATGACCACGCGCGCCCGGCTGCTCGCCGAGGTCGACGCTACCGGCGACGGCGCGATGGCGGTGGTCGAACTGTCCCCGGCCGAACTCGCCGGCCTGGAAGCGGACTTCCCCGGGATCACCGTCGCGGTCTACGCCTCACCGGTCCAGTGCACCGTCAGCGGCGGCGCCGAACAGGTCGAGGCGCTGGTCTCGCACGTCGAGAACCTCGGAAGGCTGGCGAAGCGGTTGCCGGTCGGGGGTGCCGGCCATTCGGAAGCCGTCGACGCCGTCCTCGGCCGGTTCCGTGCCGAACTCGACGGGCTTTCCCCGCGTCCTGCGGAGATTCCTTGTTACAGCAGCGTTCTCGACGATCCACAAGGATCGCCGGTGTTCGACGTCGAGTACTGGGCGGCGAATCTGCGCCGTCCGGTGCGGTTCAGCCAGGCACTGGCGGCGGCGACCGCCGACGGGTACGGAGTCTTCGTCGAGATCTCGCCGCATCCGGTGGCGCTGGCCGCGATCGAGCAGAGCACCGGGGCGCTCGCGTTGCCGTCGGCGAGCCGCAAGATCGACGAGCGAGTGGCATTCCTGACCACGCTCGCCCGGCTCCACACCCTCGGACTGCCCGTCGTGCTCGACGACGGCGGCTCCCGCCCGCTTCCGGTCGAGCTGCCCGGCCCGCGCTGGCGGCACCGGCGGTTCTGGCCGCGGCGCCCGGCGACCCGAGCCGGATCCGGTGGCGCGCATCCGTTGCTGGGGATCCACATCGAACAGCCGACCGGCGGTGGGCACCTGTGGCGCGCGGACGTCGGAACAGCCGTACTGCCGTGGCTGGCCGACCACGCGGCGATGGGTGTCCCGCTGTTCCCCGCCGCCGGGTTCCTGGAACTCGCGCTCGCGGCGGCGAAAGTGGTCCTGCGGCCCGGCGGGCACCTGCGTATCGGCGGTCTCGAACTGCACCGGGTGCTCCCGCTCGCCGCGCACACCGAGGTGACGACCAGCCTGAGCACCGGCTCCGGACCGTCCGAAGTGGACGTGTACGCGCGGTCGGCGAACGGCGGCTGGGTGCGGCACGCCACCGCCCGCGTCCGCGACGGGAACACCGCGGTGGTGCCGTTCGGCGCGGTCGCCGCCGACGCCCGTCCGGTCGACCTCTACCAGGTACTGGCCGGAGCGGGGCAGAGTTACGGTCCCGTTTTCCGCGGGCTGCGCGAGGTCTTGGCGGCGCCGGGCCGGGCCTCGGCGTCGATCACCCTGCCCGCCGACGATCCGGCGTACGTCCTGCACCCGGTGATCGCCGACGCCTGCCTGCACGCGCTGGCCGCGGCCGCCGGGGACGCGCTGCGCGAAGCCGACGGGGTCTTCCTGCCGCTGACCTTGGGCGAGGTCGTCCTGGCCGGTGATCCACACCGGGGCGTCCGGGTCGACGCAGTGCTCGACTCGCTCGATCCGGCGGGTGACGGCATGGTGGGCGGCGTCCAGCTGGTCGACGCCGACGACGTCGTCCTGGTCGAGTTCCGGGAGGTCTACTGCCGCCGGTTCCAGCGTTCGGCGCTGCCGGTGCCGATGGCGGACCTGCTGTTCGAGACGGTCTGGCGGGAGGCCGAACCGCCGGTGGCGGCGCCGGGCACGCGACGCTGGGTCGTGCTGCACGAAGACCCGCCGTGGCTGACAGCGTTGCACGACCGGCTCACCGAAGCCGGTGACGAACTGGTGGCGGTCCGGCTCGGGGATCGAGCCGCGCTGGCGGAAGTCCTGAGGTCCCGCGAGGTGACGGGAGTCCTCGCTCGCATCGGGTCGGGCGGGCCCGACCCGATGCGAGACGCTCGGATGGTCGTGACACTCTCCGGCGTCCTCGCCGAACTGGTCGAAGACGCGCCGCGTTTATGGCTGGTCAGCGCGGGTGCGTCGGCCATCGAACCCGGCGAGCGCGGTGACCCCGGCCAGGCCTGGCTTCGCGGGCTGGTCCGGGTCCTCGCCTTCGAACACCCCGAACTGCGGGCGAGCCAGGTCGACTTCGACGCTGAGCCGGATTCCGCCCAGTCGTGGGTCGGCAGGCTGGTGGCGGAGATCCGCGCGGACGCGGCGGACGACGAGATCGCCTGGCGCGAGGGCGTCCGGTACACGCGGCTGCTGGCTCGCCCGGAACTCGGCGAACCCGGCCACGAAACCGTGGTGCGCGACGGCGCTTACGCGATCACCGGTGGTCTCGGCGGCCTCGGCCTGGTCGCCGCGGACTGGCTGGCGAAGCGCGGCGCTACCAGGCTCGTCCTTTCCGGTCGGCGAGGAGCGAGCCCTGCTGTCGAACCGCTTCTGGCGGACTTGCGCGAGCAGGGCGTCGACATCCGCGTGGTGGCGGGCGACATCGCCGAGCCGGGGACGGCCGAAGCGCTGATCGCGGCCGCGACCGACGGTGGTCTGCCGTTGCGCGGTGTGCTGCACGCGGCCGGTGTGCTGTCCGACGGTGCCGCCATCACCCTCGACAACGACGCCGTCGAGGCTGTCTGGCGCGCGAAAGCGCTGGGGGCGTGGCGCTTGCACGAGGCGACGGCCGGGCATGAACTCGACTGGTGGCTGACGTACTCGTCGGCGGCCGCGCTGTTCGGATCGCCGGGGCAGGCCGCCTACGCCACCGCGAACGCGTGGGTGGACGCCCTCGTCGCGTGGCGCCGGGCCGCCGGATTGCCGGCGGCGACCATCGGCTGGGGCGTCTGGGGCGAGGACGGCGCGGCCGTCGGCAGCCGCAACCCCGTGCTCGAACCGCTCGGGACGGAGGAGGCACTGGCGGCGATGGACGCCGTGCTGCGACGTGACCGCGTCTCGACCGGGATCGCCCGCGTCGACGCCGGGACCGTACTGGCCCTGTTCCCGCGGCTGGCCGGACGGCCGTTCTTCGAAATCCTCATACCGGGTGACGAGCCGGACGCCGAACCGTCCACTTGGGACGGACTGGACGCGCTGCGGGCCGTCCTGCCGGAAGCCGCCCGCGAGATGCTGGCCGACTACCTGGCCGGGCTCGTCGCCGGGATGCTCGGCCTCGCCGCGGACGAGATCGACCGCCATACGCCGCTCACCCGGCTCGGCCTGGACTCGCTCGCCGCCATGCGCGCCAAAGGCGTCGTGGAACGCGATTTCGGCCTGCCGCTGCCGATCCCGCTGCTGTTGCGGGGTGCCAGCCTCGCCGAACTCGCCGACCATCTCGCCGAACAGGCCGGGTTCGGTGAGGGAAGCGCACGGTCCGCCGGACCGAGTACGGCCGTCGGACCACGCGATCCGGCCGAACGCTGGATCGCCCGGCACTGGCAGGCGGAACTCGGCGGCGCGGACCCCGGCGTCCACGACGACTTCTTCGCCGCCGGTGGCGACGCCGGAGCCGCGAGGAGGCTGCGCGCGCTGTTCGCCGGTCAGCTCGGCGCGGTCCCCGACCTCGACCGGCTCTTCGCCACGCCGACGATCGCCGCGATGGCCGACCTGCTGCGCGACGAGATCGAAGGACGCGGCTGCCCTGTCCGGCCGCTGCGCGAAGGCGACACGGATCCGGTGTTCCTGTTCCATCCGGCGGGCGGCCCGACGAGCGTCTACGAGGGACTCGTCCGCCTGCTGCCCGAGGGCGGAGCCGTCTACGGGCTCGAACGGATCGACGAAGAGCACACCGTCGAGGACAAGGCCGAGTGCTATCTCGAGCTGATCCGGGAAATCCAGCCGCAGGGCCCGTACCGGCTGGGCGGCTGGTCGTTCGGCGGCTGCCTCGCCTACGAGACCGCCCGGCGGCTGACCGCGGCGGGGGAGCGGGTCGCTCTCGTGTTCATGATCGACAGCATCCTGCCGCTGCCCGCGCCGGGGAAGCCGGCGCACGAGATCCTGCTGGACCGGTTCGACCGGTTCGCCGGACACGTCGAGCGGACCTACGGTGTCGCCCTGGACATCCCGCGTGAGGACCTCGTCCGGCTCGGCGACGACGAACAGATCCGGCTGGTGATCGCCCACCTGGCCGCGCGGGTGCCCGAGATGGGTCACGGCGTGCTGCGGCACCAATATGAGTCCTATGTGGACGCACGGGTGGCGGAACGCTACGAGCCCGGGCCCTACGCCGGGCCGGTGTTGCTGATGCGCGCGCAGGAGCCGCATCCGCTGACCACCACCCTCGACCCGCGCTACCTGCGCACCGACGACGCCCTCGGCTGGGACGCCTACTGCACGGATCTGGAGATCGTGCGGGTGCCGGGCGATCACCTGTCGATGATCGACCCACCGCACGTCGAGGTGGTCGCGGAGGCGCTCGCGGCCCGGCTCGGGGCACCGAGAGCGGCGAGACCATGACCGACGTCCCGTTCGCCCCGACGACGGCGTTCCGGATCGCCGATCTCGCCGCCCGACAGGACGAAGCCGTCCGGATCGCCGAGAAACGGGCCGTCGACCGGCAGCACGCCAAGGGCAAGCTGACCGCCCGTGAACGCATCGACCTGTTGCTGGACCAGGGTTCCTTCGTCGAACTCGACCAATTCGCCCGGCACCGGTGCACCGAGTTCGGACTGGACGCCGACCGGCCCTACGGCGACGGTGTCGTGACCGGGCACGGCACCGTCGACGGCAGGCGGGTCTGCGTGTTCTCCCAGGACTTCACCGTGTTCGGCGGCAGCATGGGCGAGGTCTTCGGCGAGAAGGTCCTCAAGGTGATGGACCTGGCGATGACGCTGGGCTGCCCCGTGGTCGGGATCAACGACTCCGGCGGCGCCCGGATCCAGGAAGGCGTCGTCTCGCTCGCCTATTACGCCGAGCTCGGCAGGCGCAACGCGTTGGCGTCCGGCGTCATCCCGCAGATCTCGCTGATCATGGGTCCCTGCGCCGGTGGGGCGGTCTACTCGCCGGCGATCACCGACTTCACCGTGATGGTCGACGAGACCGCGCACATGTTCGTCACCGGGCCTGACGTCGTGCACGCCGTCAGCGGCGAACGGGTCACCGCCCAGCAACTCGGCGGCGCGGTGGTGAACAGTGAGATCTCCGGGAACGCCCACCACCGGGCCACCGACGAACAGGACGCCATCGACTGGGTGCAGACCGTGCTCGGTTACCTTCCGTCCAACAACCTCGACGCCGTTCCGGAGTACGCCGACGAAACCGATCCCGGACTCACCGCCGCCGATCTCGAACTCGACCGGCTGGTGCCCGACTCGCTGAACCAGGCCTACGACATGGCCGAGGTGATCGTCCGCCTCGTCGACGACGGCGAGTTCACCGAGGTCCACGGAGCCTTCGCGCCGAACATGATCTGCGCGTTCGGCCGGGTGCGGGGCCGCACGGTCGGTGTCGTGGCGAACCAGCCGCGCCATCAGGCGGGCGTGATCGACATCGACGCCTCGGAGAAGGCCGCGCGGTTCGTCCGGTTCTGCGACGCCTTCTCCATCCCGATCCTCACCCTCGCCGACGTCCCCGGCTATCTGCCCGGCGAGGCGCAGGAACGGCACGGGATCATCCGGCGCGGAGCCAAGCTGATCTACGCCTACGCCGAGGCGACCGTGCCGAAGGTGACCGTGGTGATCCGCAAGGCCTACGGCGGCGGCTACGCGGTGATGGGGTCGAAGCATCTCGGCGCGGACGTCAACCTGGCGTGGCCCACGGCGGAGATCGCGGTGATGGGCGCCGAGGGCGCGGTGCGGGTGCTGCATCGGCGTGAACTGGCCGCGCTGTCACCGGAAGAGCGGTCGGCCGAACGGCAACGGCTCACCGAGGCGTACCGCCAACGGCATTCGAACCCTTATCTGGCAGCGGAACGCGGCTATGTCGATCAGGTGATCGCGCCGTCGCGGACCCGCCTTCAAGTGGCGGGGGCCCTGCACGCGCTGCGGACCAAACGGCAGACCCTCCCGGCCAAGAAGCACGGAAACATCCCTTTGTGAGCAAGGAGAAGCGATGAACCGAACCCGGCGGTGGGGTCTGCTGGTGCTGTGCATGGTCGCCCTGTTCGGAAGCTCGATCCCCGCGAGCGCGGCACCCGCGCCGGTCACCGCCGACAACGGCGCGAAGGTCGTCGAGGAGACCTGGCTGGACGCGCGCACGGTCGACCTCAAGATCACTTCGCCGTCGCTCGGCACCACCGGCATGGTCCGCCTGCTGGTCCCGTCGGGCTGGGCCGCGCAACCCGCTCGGACCTGGCCCACGCTGTACCTGCTGCACGGCTGCTGCGAACCGGTCGATTACCGCTCGTGGGATGAGTTCACCGACGTCAAGGCGTTCACCGCGGACAAGGACGCCCTCGTCGTCATGCCGACCGGCGGGCCTGCCGGGATGTACACGAAGTGGTGGAACTTCGGGCTCAAGGGCACTCCCGACTGGGACACCTTCCACACCCTGGAGGTGCGGCAGATCGTCGAACGCGGTTACCGGGCGGGCACGCGCCGGGTCATCGCCGGACTGTCGATCGGCGGGTACGGCGCGCTCGCGTATTCGTACAAGCACAAGGGGATGTTCGCCGCCGCGGCGTCCTACAGCGGCGTGCCGAACACACTCAATCAAGGAGCCCCGCTGTTCATCCAGGGGATCCTGGCCCGGGCGGGGATCTTCAACTACCTCGAACTCTGGGGCGACAGCTGGGGGATGCGGCCGCTCTGGTCGGCGAACAACCCGTACGACCACGTCGACGACCTGCGCGGCACGGCGCTCTACATCTCCTGTGGGAACGGGAAGACCGGCCCGCTCGACCCGCCGGGCCAGTCCGACATCTTCGAACCCCAGGCGCTGGCCTCCTCGGTGAGCTTCACGGATCGGTTGAAGCTCAAGGGGATCCCGGCGACCGTCGACTACTACGGCGACGGCACGCACAGCTGGCCCTACTGGCAGCGGGCGCTGCGCGACTCGTGGCCGGTGCTGGCCGGCGGGCTCGGCCTCTGACTCGGTACAGCCTCGTGAGTGGCAGGGACGGTTAGAACCGCCCCTGCCACTCACGACACGTCGGCCCACCGCGTGAAGGAGCCCTTACTTGCGTTAGACGCAGTGAAGGGGTCGTTCACGCGCCGCTGACGTGACTGGCGATGACGCTGGGGCGACGGTGCTGTGCCGAGCAAGGTCAGGAGGTTTGAGTCCCTCGCGGATACCCGAGCATGGCGATGGGCGCAAGCCCTTTACACGAGGGTGTGTGGAAACAGGGACACTCAACGTCCCTGTTTCCACACACNAACCCCCCCCCCTGCCACTCACGAGGGGTTACTCGGCCGCGATCAGCTCGGCGAAGCGTTCCGGGCTCACGTTCCCGCCGCTGATGATCACCCCGACCCGGCCCGAGGCGGGCACCCGGCCGCTGAGCAGCGCCGCGAGACCGGTCGCTCCGCTCGGCTCGGTGACGAGCTTCAGCCGTTCGAACGCGAACCGCATCGCGTCCCGGACCTGGTCGTCGGTGACCAGCGCGATGTCGTCGACGAGCCGCCGGTTGATCGAGAAGGTCAGTTCGCCGGGGATGGAGGCGGCCTGGCCGTCGGCGATGGTCCGCGGCACCGGGATCGACACGCGTTCCCCGGCGTCCAGCGAGCGTTTGGTGTCGTCGCCCTCGGCGGGTTCGACGCCGACGACCCGGATGCCGGGCCGCACGGCCTTCGCGGCGGTCGAGCTGCCCGCGATCAGGCCACCGCCGCCGACCGGGACGACGAGAGTGTCCAGGGACTCGGTGTCCTCCAGCAGTTCCAGTGCCGCGGTGCCCTGTCCGGCGATCACGTGCGGGTGCTCGTACGGCGGAATGAGCGCGAGACCGCGGTCGGCCGCCAGCGCCTCACCGATCGCGACGCGGTCGCCGGTGTACCGGTCGTAGGTGACGATCTCGGCGCCGTAGCCCGCGGTGGCATCCTTTTTGGACTGCGGGGTGTCCTCCGGGATCAGGATGACCGCGCTGCTCCCGAGTTCCCGCGCGGCGAGCGCGACGGCCTGGGCGTGGTTCCCCGACGAATACGCGGCGATACCCTTGGCCAGCTGTTCCGGCGAGAGCCGGGAGGCGGCGTTGTACGCGCCTCGGAACTTGAAGGCCCCGACGCGCTGGAGGTTCTCGCACTTGATGAAGACCTCGGCGCCGACGAGGTCGTCGAGGGTGCGGGAACGCACGACCGGGGTCCGGTGTGCGACACCGGCCAGGCGGGCGGCGGCGTCGCGGATGTCGTCGATGGTCACGGGGGCGGTCATGATGCTCCTTGATCACGGATTTCGGCGAGATAGTTGTAAGCGGAGGCACGGGAGATCCCGATCCGGGCCGCGACCTGAGGCACGGCCCGGCGCACGGCGAAGACACCGCGCGCGTGCAGGCTGCGGAACAGATCCAGACGTTCTTCGCGGCTGAGCGCGGTCCACGGTTTGTTCAGCCGGAGCTGGTGCTCGTCGACGATCGCGTCCACCACCGCGTCGACGTCGTCGCCGAAGGTGGTGGTCGGCGTTTCGGTGGCGGTGCCGACGTCGGCGAGTTCGCCGACCAGGGTCCGCAGCTGGCCCAGCGCGGTGACGTCGAGGTTCACGCACAGCGCGCCGAACACCGAGCCGCCGCTGTCGCGCAGCAGCATGGTCGAGGACTTCACGAGCTTTCCGGACGCCGTCCGGGTCACGTAGTTCAGCTGGTCTTCGGCGTCGTCGCCGCGCGCGAGGAGGCCCATGCCGATCTCGCTCATCGATCCGCCCACGGTGCGGTCGGTGACCGAGCCGGCGATCGCGACCACCGACTTCTCCGGGCGGCGGAAGTCGTGCACCACGACCTCGCAGAACGAGCCGAGTGTCGCCGCGATGCCGTCGGCGACCGGGGCGAGCGCGTCGAGGATCGCGTCCTGTTCAGACATCGCGTACTCGGGCGAGGGCCTCGACCTCGACGACGCCGCCATACGGCAGGGACGCGACCCCGACGCAGGTACGGGCGGGCCGGGGCTCGGAGAAGAACTCTTCGTAGACGCGGTTGAGACCGTCGCGGTCGGCGATGTCGGTCAGGTAGGCGACGACCTTCACCACGTCGGCCCGGGTCGCGCCCACCGAACGCAGCGCGGAGTCCAGGTTGGCGAAGGCCCGCGGGCATTCGGCGTCGAATCCGCCGGGTACCAGTTCTCCGGTCCCGGTCACGCCGAGCCGCCCGGACACGGAAACCAGGTCGCCGCTGCGGAACGCCGGAGGGTACGGATGCTCATTGGTCACGAGACTGACTGTATAAGCGTTGGACGGAAAGTCCAACGAATTGAGAAGTGACCTGCCACTCACGCCCCGCGTCGGGGAACTGACCAACCCGGTCCGGCCTCGTGAGTGGTGAGGACGGTTCTAACCGTCCTCACCACTCACGAGCTTCAGACCACCTCGAAATTGGCCATCATCGCCATGTCCTCGTGTTCGGCGTTGTGGCAATGGAAGACGTAGCGGCCGCGATAGCCGTCGAAGCGGGCGATGACCTCGACCGACTCGCCTGGGCGCAGGTCCACGGTGTCCTTGATGCCGCCGTCGAACGGCCCCGGCGGACGTCCGCCGCGCGAGAGGATCCGGAATCCCACCAGGTGCAGATGCACGGGGTGGTGGATGTCGGCGACGAACCGCCAGATCTCCGTGTCGCCGAGGCGCGGGCTCGCCGATATCAGGTCCGGCGAGAACGGCTCCCCGCCGATCACCCAGCCCGCGCGTCCGTGGACGGTGCCGGCGCGGAACGAGAACTCCCGCGTGGTCGTGGCCTGCTCGCGAGTGAGCGGCGGGATTTCGCCGAGTTTCGCCGGAACCCGGCTGTCGTCCGGTGCGCGGCGCGCGACGACGAACCGCATGACCTGCGCGACCGAGCCGGTGCCGAGCCGGTTCACCAGGGTGACCTCGGTGCCGACCGGATACCGGCCGAAGTCGACGACGAGGTCGTACCGCTCCGCCGGTGCGATGGGGAGATGGTCGTGTTCACGCGGCGCGCCGAGGAGCCCCTGGTCGCCACCGATCTGCACGAAACCGCCTCCACCGGACGGCGGCGGGTCCAGTGCCAGGTCGTAACGGCGGGCGTTGGAGGCGTTGAGGACACGCAGCCGGTGCCGCACGGCCGCAACCTCGTGCACCGGCCACGGTGCGCCGTTGACGAGGATGACGTCACCGAAAACGCCCTCCACGTAAGCACTTTCGACTCCCGGCGTGGTCCGCAGCGTCCGGTCGAGGGAGGGATAGGCGAAGGCACCGTGCTCGTCGAAGGAACGGTCGGCGATCATCAGCGGCAGCTCACGCTCCCCGGACGGGAGCCCCAGCGAGTCTTCTTCGTCGTCGCGGATCAGATGGAACCCGGCCAGGCCCCGGTACACGGCCGGACCGGTGAAGTCCATGCGGTGGTCGTGGTACCACAGGGTCGCGGCCCGTTGCCGCGACGGGAAGACGTAGTCGCGCTCCCCGTTCGAGATCCGGGCGCGTGCGTCGACCATGCCGTGCCCGGTGTGCGCGGTGTTCCAGCCGGACCGCGGCAGGACGAGGTCGGTCGGGTAACCGTCGGACTCGGCGGGCGTGTGCCCGCCGTGCAGGTGGACCACGGTCGGCACGGGAAGTTCGTTGCGATGGTGTGCCACCACCGTCCGGTCCCGCCGCGATTCGATCGTCGGACCGGGGAAGATCCCGTCGTAGCCCCAGATAGGCGTCCGGACGCCGGGCAGGATCTCGGCCGTCGCCGCCCGCTGGGTGATCGTGTAGTGATCGGCGCCGGCGGTCCTTTGTGGACGCAGGACCGGCGGGATCGGCAGCGGTACCCGGAACGGTTCCGGCAACGGAAGCCCGCTGCGCAGCAATTCGCCGGTCCCCGGCGCACCCTGCGCGAGCAGCCGGGGAGCCGCGACCCCCGCGGCCACGAGGACACCTGCGCTGCCGGCGAGTCCGAGGAACGTCCTGCGAGGCAGCCGACGGCTCATCGGCCTGCCCGCCAGGGCTGCGGGCGCCAGACGGCGATGGCCGTCAGCGCCGTTCCGGTGACGAGCGCGACTCCGAGGGGTATGTGCAGGTCGAGCGCGCCCGCCATCCCGGCGAGGTACTGCGCGGTCTCGCCCGCCGCGAGCAGCAGGCTGATCCAGAACAGCCAGCGCGGCCCGCGCACCAGCCACAGGACCAGCGCCGCCAGGATCTGCGCGTACGCCAGATACGACACGGCGTCGGCACCCCAGCGGTGCAGCCAGAGCATGTCGTAGTCGCCGCCGAGATAGCCGCCGGCGAACACCGGCTGGCCGATGATCGCGACGGCGTGGGCGCTCACCAGCACCCGGTTCACCACCAGAGTGCCGCTCGCCTTTCGGCTCGGGCTGGTCAGGGTTTCACTCACGCGCTCGAACGTAAGAGCCGACGACTTATGCTGTCCAAGACAAGATCGGTTATCTGTTCATAACAGGCGAGGTATCAGCAGTGGATCTTCTGGCGCTCCGGTACTTCCAGACGGTGGCCCGGCTCGAACACGTCGGCCGCGCCGCCGAGAAGCTGCGTGTCGCGCAGCCCTCGCTCAGCCGGACTTTGGCCAGGCTGGAAAACGATCTCGGCGTACCCCTTTTCGACCGGCACGGCCGCCGGATCAGGCTCAACCGGTTCGGCACCGCGTTCCTCCGCCGCGTCGACCGGGCGCTGGCCGAACTCGACGACGCCCGGCAGGAACTCGACGACGCCGCCGGGCTGGAACGCGGCACCGTGACCGTCGCGGCCGAAAGCCTGCTCGTCCTCACCGAACCGCTTCGCACCTTCGTCCCCGGCCATCCGCTGGTGGACGTGCGGCTGTCCCAGTCGTCGGGGGAGGGCATGGCGGAGAAGCTGCGATCCGGCGACGTCGACCTGTGCGTCACGTCGCAACCCTTGACGGGCAACGACATCCGCAGCCGCGTGCTGCTCGACGAACAGGTGATGCTCTGCGTGCCTTCCGGGCACCGGCTCGCCGGACGCGGCCGCGTCGGCCTCGCGGATCTCGAGGGAGAGCCGTTCCTCACCACGCGGCCGGGCTACTGGCAGCGCGCGCTCGCCGAGCGCCTTTTCGCGAAGGCCGGTCTCGAACTCCACATCGTCTGCGAGGGCGACGAAGCCGCTGTGCTCTTCCAGCTCATCGACGCGGGCCTCGGTATCGCGTTCGTGCCCTCTCTCGGGCTGCGGGCCGACACCAGCTCCACGGTGAGCTGGCTCGACGTCGACGATCCCGAATGCCGCCGCGTGCTCAGCGTCGCGTGGCGCGAGGACACGTACCTTTCCGCCGCTGCCCAACGCTTTCGAGACCACACGGTGGACCATTTCCGCGCACAGGCCGTGCCCCGGTCGCGGTGACCGGGGCACGGCTTCGGGATCTGCTTACGGGTTGAGCGTGACGCTGTAGGCGCTCAGCGCCTCGCCGATCGGCTGGAAGTACGAGGTCCCGCTGCCCTTGCCGGAGGTGATGCCCAGTCCGACGCTGCCGGAGAAGAGGCAGCCGCCCGAGTCGCCGGGGTTGACCAGCGCGTTGGTCTGGATCAGCTGGTGCACCGAGCCTTCGGCGTAGTTCACCGTGACGTTCAGCCGCTGCACAGAGCCCGAGGTGAGGCGGGTGGTGCTGCCGCTCTTGCTGATCCGCTGCCCGACGGTGGCGGAACCGGCGGAGGCGATCCGCTGGGTGGAGCCGTTCCACAGGGTGACCGCGCCGGGCGCGCTGCCGCTGGTGTTGCGGATCAGGCCGTAGTCGTTGGTCGGGAAGCTGGCGCCCTCTGACGGACCGACGTTCCATTGCGACACCGCGCGGGTGCAGTGACCGGCGTCGAGGATGTAGTTCTGGCCGCCGCGGTTGGTGTTGAACCCGACTGAGCAGCGGGTGCCGCCGCCGGTGATGGCCTCGCCGTTGTAGATCGCGGTGTGCATCTCGCCGGTGGTCCGCTCCACGCGGACCCGGTCGCCGAGCGCTTCAGCGGCCTTCACGAGGCCCTCGGAGCCCTTCGCCGCGTCGGAGATGGTCAGCACGACCTGGTTGGCCTTCGGGTCGAGGCCGATCGACGTGTGCGCGACCGTCGGCAACGCCTGCAGGGCGTTCTGCGCGCCCGCCAGCGCCGCACTGGAGTGCTTGACCACGCGGGCCCGCGCCCCGGTCGCGGTCACCTGGTCCGCGGCGGCCTGGTCGAGCACGTTCACCACCGGTTCGGCGTCGTCGTCGAGGTATCCGTCGGCGGCACGGGAGCCGAGCGACGCGGTGACCTTGTGCAGCGTCTCGACGCTGGCCGTCTGCGTCCGGAGGAACTCGACGGCGGCGGCCTCGCTGATCCCGGCTTCGGAGGCTAGGGACGTCACCGCCTCGTGCTGCACGGTGGGGGAGTAGCCCGCGATGGTGGTGGCGGTGGCCGTGGACGGGGCGAGGAAGCCGACGGCGGCGGCCGCGGCCATCAGTGTGGTGGCGGTACGGGCCAAGGGGTTTGTGCGCATACCGGTGACTCACTTTCGCGAGGGAAGATCCAGCGCGAGGGGTGGCCGCACTGGACACAGTGGGGTCGCCGGGCACGGCCAAGGCGACCCGGCACCGGTGATCCGGTGCCGATCATGGTGATCCGCGGCACCGGTGGCGGATACCGACTTTCGTTGGACAGGAAGAAAAATAGGTACCCGCAGAGGGGCTAACGAGATATACGCGCACAGTAAACGCGGTGGCTCGTGAGTGGTAAGGACGGTTCTAACCGTCCTTACCACTCACGAGGTGTTTTGCGAAACGTTCCCCGATGAGCCGGTGCGTGGCCGCGTCCGGATGGAGGTCGTCGGGCAGCGGCAGGACGGCATGGTCCGCCTCGCCGTAGAGTTCGAGGCCGTCGAGGTAGCGAAGGTTCGGATCGGTCGTGCTCCGTTCCTTGACGATGCGGGCGAGTTCGCCGCGGATCACGGTGAGCGTCAGCTTCCCCGCGGCGGTTTCCGTGGGATCACCGGTGGCCCTGAACCGCACTTTTCCTTCCCGCAGGCCGTCCGGGTCGAACTGGCCGGGCCCCGGGGTGTGCTCGTGGATGGGGCAATGGATCGGCGAGACGACCAGCAACGGTGTGGTGGGATGCCCGTCCCGGATGGTGTCGAGGAAACCGTGCACCGCCGGGCCGAACGCGCGCAGGCGCATCAGGTCGGCGTTGACGAGGTTGATGCCGATCTTCACGCTGATCAGGTCGGCGGCCGTGTCCCGCATCGCGCGGGCGGTGAACGGGTCGAGCAGGGCACCGCCGCCGAAGCCCAGATTGACCAGGTCCACTCCGGCGATGGCTGCGGCCGTGGCGGGCCAGGTCCCGGTCGGGGTCACCGCGTTGGACCCGTGACTGATGGAGCTGCCGTGGTGCAGCCAGGTCTTGCGACCACTTGACTGTGCATTGTGGACGGCCGTGTCGGTGCGCAAGGCGACCAGCCGCGTCGTTTCGTTGTGCGGCAGCCAGATTTCGACGTTCTTCTCGTGACCGGGCAGGCCGGTGAAGCGCAGGGTTCGCACGGGACCGGGCTGGTGCCGTGCGGCGCCGGTGGCCAGGTCGACGCTGATCGTGTCGCCCTCGGTGACGCTCGCCTGCCCTGTGAGCTGCCCGTCGACGAGCATCTCGTAGACACCGTCCGGCCGAGATGGCACGCCGGCGAACACCCGTTTGGTGGCGAGGACGTCCAGTTCGACGATCGTGGCCGTGGTGCGGAAGGCCAGCCGCACCCCGGACGGCTGCGCCTCCGCCATGGCCAGCTGGCCGTCGGGGATCTGCTGCCTGGCGCGCGCGGGCAGCCGGTGGGGGAGCACGCCGCGTTCGGTGTGCTCGAGGTCCAGTGCGCCGCGGACGAGGTCGGCGGTGATCGGGGTCGTGAGCATTCTTCCGTTCATTTCCTTCGGGGCCAGGCGCGCAGGAGGACGTCGAGCGCGTCGAGGATCTCGGTCCAGCTCTCCTGTGAGCCGGGGGTGCTGTGACTGAAGCCTCCGGCGGCCTCCAGGCCGACATAGCCGCTGAACACACTGCCCAGCAGCCGGACCGCGTGCGTCTGGTGCGGTTCGGCGAGGTCGTAGCCGCGCAGGATCGCCCGCGTCATTTCGGCGTGCCGGACGCCGGCGCTGGTGGCGGCCGTGTCCGGCGCGAGCCGGAACCTGGCGGCGGTGAATCTGCCAGGGTGTCGGAGGGCGTAGTCGCGGTGGACGTTCGCCAAGGCGATCAGCGCGTCCCTGCCCGCCAGGCCCGCCACCGCGGTGGCGGCGAGGTCGGCGAGTTCGCTCAAGGCCAGCAGGGCGATCTCGGTCTTCAGTTCGTGGGCGTTCTTCACATGCGAATACAGGCTCGCCGTCTTGACGCCGCACCGTTTCGCGAGCTCTGTCGGGGTCACGTGCTCGAAGCCGATCTCATCGGCCAGTTCCGCGCCTGCCCGGACCACACGCTCCGTGGTCAGTCCCGCTCGTGCCATGTCCGCCACGTTAGCATAGTCCATTCTGGATTTGCCTAATGCAATTAGGAAACCGGAACCTGGGTTCGGTAGCACCCGGTCGGAGGAAGGCTGGGCGAAGACCGAACGAAGGTGAGCGTGATGAAACGGTGGTCTGCGGTTGTACTACGCCGATCGGTGGGTGCCCGCGGTCCTGCTCGTCCTGACGTCTCTGATCCCAGAAGAAGGTCTTCGTGGCGCTCCGGCGCCATCCCGCCCTCAGCGACTGGTTGCCCGCGGACTCAAGCCCGCCCCTGAACGTCTGGAGACACGTCCATGCCGCTCGCCCTTGTCCGCGGTTTCCTGACCGGGATCGTCACCGGGACGACCCTCTGCGCGTTCGTCGTCGGCATCATCATCGAGTACGTTCCGTTGATCATCACGGGCCTCGGGCTTCCCATCGCCTATGGGATCCTGCTTTACCTCGCCGGCGCCCCGCGACGTGCTCGTGAGGCGAAGCTCGCGCCGGTGATCGCGCTCGCCAAGATCGAGAGCCTCCGGGCCGGCGGCACCGAGACAGGCGACATCCCAGTCGACCTCGTCCTCACCGTCGTCCCCGACGGCATGGCGTCGCATCGAGTCAGGATCACCCACGGCATCAACCTGGTCGACATCCCGAACTACCGGCCGGGCGATGTCCTCGTCGTCCGGTACCCGCCGGACCGGCCGTGGAAGGCGCGGGTCGTGGAGCGGCCGTCGCCGGAGTGGGAGCGCCGCGCCGCCGAAGCCGTGATCGAATCCGCTCCGGAGTCCAGCCTGGTGCAGGAGCCGCCGGAGGGTTGCGCGTTCGGCGCGCTCGCGGTCCTCGGGTTCCTGCTCGGCGCGGCGCTCGTGCTGTCCCTGTTCCGCGCGGAGCTTTTCGCGCCGGAAGCGCCCGCACGGACGGAAGAAACCCTGTCCAGCGTGACCACGTCCTCCTCGGGATCGGCGACCGTGAACGTCGACAGATCCCTGCTGGGCGAAGGGGAGTTGCGCCGGGCGATCGACTCGCTGGCGCTGGCCGCGGACGTTTCGCAGGTGATCACCGTGGTCGTCGAGGACCGGCGGCTGACCGTGGTCTTCGCCCCGACGAGTGCCCAGGTGCCGCGGTTCGACCTCCGTGCGCTGGCGGTCGACCGCGTCCCGGCCCTGGTCCGGCGGGCGACGGCGACGATCGACGTCGGTTCGCCGCGGACGTGGCAGGTCATGATCGTCCCGTTCGGGACCGCGGTGAGCAGCCGGGTGATCGTGACCGGCCCCGGCGGCAGTGGCTCACTCGCGGACGGTGGCTGAGTCCCTCGACAGCTCGCCGAGGCCAATGCCCTGGACGCGCCGGGGAACCTGGTCCAACCCGGAACAGCGCTTGCGGGTGCCCTGAGCCCCGCGGCCACGAGCGGACAATCCGGACACTGGTAGAAATGTCCGGTGCGGGATTTCTTCAAAGGTTTCAGGATGTTCGGGCAAGGACTGGGCATCCTGCTGCGGTCGCCGAGGCTGCTGCTGATCGGCGCGCTGCCCGCGTTGCTGACCACGCTGTCGCTGGTCGGCGGGGTCGTCGCGCTGGCGTTCTGGATCGATGATCTCTCGCTGCTGCTCACCCCGTTCGCCGACGACTGGTCGCCGGGCTGGCGGACGACGATCCGGGTGGCGGCCGGGGTCGCGGTGTTCGGGGTGGCGCTGGCCATCGCCATGATCGGGTTCACGGCGATCACCCTCGCCGTCGGCGGGCCGTTCTACGAGCACATCGCGGAGAAGGTCGAAGACGACCTCGGCGGCGTGCCCGGCGCGGTGGACCTCTCGTGGTGGCGGTTGCTGGTGATGGGCCTGAAGGACGGCCTGTCCCTGGTGCTGCGCTCGCTGATGTTCACGATCCCGCTGCTGATCGCGGGCTTCATCCCTGTGGTGGGGCAAACCGTCGTGCCGGTCCTGCTGGCCTTGGTCACGGCGTGGTTCCTGGCGCTGGAACTGATCGCCGTGCCGTTCTACCGGCGCGGGATGGGCTTGAAACAGCGTCGGACGCTGCTGCGCCGTCACCGCGCGCTCGCCCTCGGGCTGGGTCTTCCCGTGTCACTGCTGTGCTTGATCCCGTTCGCTGCCCTGATCGTGATGCCGATGGGTTTCGTCGGCGGCGTGCTCGTCGCCCGTGAGGTCCTTTCCCCGGCCTCGTGAGTGGCTAGGACGGTTCTAACCGTCCTAGCCACTCACGAGGACCGCGACCAGCTTCGCCTAGCCGATCGGCTCGATCCAGATGTTGCGGAACCGCGGGTTCTCTCCCGGATCCCCGTGATCCTGGAGACGGATCGCGCCCGGACCGGCGTTCTCCAGGTTGCTGTCACCCGTGCCGCCGTCGATCGCCACGTCGTTGTGGACCACGACGCCGTTCCAGACCACGGTCACGCGGGCGTTGTCGGTCTTGTTCCCGGCGCCGTCGAACCGTGCGGCACGGAAGGTGACGTCGTAGGTCTGCCAGGTCCCGGGAGCCGTCGCCATGTTCCGGTCAGGCGCCTTCTTCGAGTAGATCGCGCCCGCTTCGTTGTCGGCGAGCGTGGTGTCCCCGAAGGATTCGAGCACCTGCAGTTCGTAGCGTTCCTGGAGGTAGACCCCGCTGTTGCCCCTGGCCTGCCCGGTGACCTCCGGCGGATAGTCCGGCTCGTTCCATTCGACGTGCAGCCGGAAATCGCCGAACTGCTGCTTCGTGCGGATGTCCCCGCCGTTCGACTCCATCGCGCCGCCGGACACCGGCCAGGTCGCGGCGCCGCCCGCGCGTTTCTCCCAGGCGTTCAGATCGGTGCCCTTGAACAACTGGATGCGCCGGGACTCGGTCAGGGTGAGGCTGTCGAGATTGACGTTGCCCGCGTCGCCCGTGTCGTAGCGATAGGAGATCGTGTTCGACCCGGCTTTGAGGTTCAGCGTTTCGGGCTGGGTGTTCCAGGTGTCCCAGTCGCCGGTGCTCGCGAGCCTGACCTGTTTCACCTTCGTCCCGTTGACGTAGACGGTCACCGATTTGGTCCCGGGAGCCGGATCCGGGCCGTTCGAGTAGCGCAAGGCCGCATTGTAGGCGCCGGACTTCGGCGCGTTCACGGTGAACGTCGTCGCGGCGCCCTGGTTCCAGTATCCGTCGACGAATCCGGTGCCCGCGTAGCCCGTGTGATTCGTGTTCGTCGCGGCGCCACCGCTCAGCGCGGCCCGCTCCGCTTCATATGTCGTGCTCGCCGGAGGGCCGCCGACCAGTGAGTTCAGCGTGTACCAAGCCTCGGTGCTCCACAGCGCCGCACCGGACTCCGCCGCGAACGGACGCGGCGACCGCACGTGGACCACGTGCCCTGCCTTCAGTCCCGCCACCTGCAGGGTGACCTTCTTGTGGTCGGCCGACAGGCTCGCGGACGTGACGGATAGGGTCTGCTCGTCGATCTTCGGCCCGCCGTACGCGGGAGTGGGCTGGTAGCGCCACTGCTGAGCCTGGTACTTCGCCGCGAGGTTCTGCGCGGTCTCGGCCGACAGTGGCTGGGTGTACTCCAGTTCGAAACCGCCCGCGACGGCCCGCATCGCGCGGATGTCGAAGGCGTTCGTGCCGTTGGGCGTCACCTTCTGGAGGCCGTAGGCGAGTTTGCCGGGCTGGCCCCAGTTCCCTCCGCCGTCGATCCCGCCGGTGTAGATCGCGCCGTCGGGACCGAGGCTGATCCGGCTGACTCCCGACTCGAGTCCTTGTGTGAGCCGGAAAACGGCGCCCTGGTACTCGCCGTTGACCTTCTCCAGGAAGGCTCGCTGCAGTCCGCCGTAGGTCACGTCGCCGTACACCATCTGCCCGGCGAAGGGACCCTGCGACAGCATGACCATGTTGCTCGGTGAGTTCGCGATCTCGTTGTGCGGCAACCACAACACGGGCGCGGTCACCGGTTTCGAGTCGAACGGTCCCGGGGGATTGGTGTAGTGGTTGAAGAATCGGTCCTGTTTGACCCGCACCAGCTTGTTCGCCGGCAGCCAGCCGCCCTGGTTGTCGGTGACGAAGACGTCGCCTTCCGGTCCCCAGCCGATGCCGTGCGGCGTGCGCAGCCCGCCGGCGATGTAGGACACCTGACCTGTGGCCTTGTTGATCTTGATCGTGGTGCCGCGGTTCGGCGCGGGCTGCGGGTCGGTCGTGGCGCCGCCGTAGTTGATGGCCACGGAAAGGTTGGCGTAGAAGAAGCCGTCCTTGTACAGCAGGCCGAACGCGAACTCGTGGAAGTTGCCGCCGAACGGCCAGGTGGCGACGGTGCGGTAATCGTCGGTCACGCCGTCGCCGTCTGTGTCGTTCAGTTCGACGAGCCGCGTCTTCTCCGACACGTACAGTTTGCCGTCGACGTACTTGACGCCCATCGGTTCCTTCAGCCCGCTGGCGACGCGCTGGGTCCGGACCTTGCCCGGGTCGGTGTTCCCGCTGACGTTGCTGAGCAGATGGACCTCGCCGAGGACCTTGTCGGATCCGCCCCAGGTGGCGATGGCGAGCCGTCCGTCCGGCAGCCAGTCCATGCCGGTGACCTGCGGCTGGAATCCCTCGGGACGCAGATTCGTCACCGTGAAGCCGGGGTGGACGCCGTTCAGCGGCAGGCCGTCACCGGGCGAATCCGTGGCGCCCTCGCATTCCTTGCGCCCCGGCGAGGTCACCCGGACGACGTCGGCGTCGGTGCTGAGCACCGAATTCGGCACGAGCGCGAAGCCGGCCGCGCCCGGCGGCCGCCATTCGAGGGTGACCTGCTGGTCGTTGGTGTTGTCGAAATGGTCGATCCGCAGCGCGTGATACCCCGTGCTCAACTGGACCGAGCCGGTCGCCGGGGTCGCCCCGTGCAGGCCGTCGTGGTTGATCACCGTCTGGCCGTCGATGCTGAGCCGGGAGCCGTCGTCGCTGGTGAGCCGGAATTCGTACTGCCCGGCCGTGCTGACGTTGAGGTTGGCGATGACTTCGGAGACGAACTGCTCGTTGAGCCCGAAGTCGGCCGTGGTGGTCCAGTCGATCGTCGGCATCAGTTTGTCGACGTTGGGTGTCTGGCCGGACTTGATCGCGCAGAGCTTGGTGATCTCACGCTGGAGGTCGTACGTGCGGAGCGTGACACCGGGTTGCTGGGGTGGGATGGCCGCTTCGGCCGGGGCTGTCACCAGCCCGGACACTGCCGTGACCAGCGCCAACGAGGCGACGATGGACCGGTTGAAGCGCTTGCGGACAGACGGAAGCATCGTTGCTCCTCGGGTCGGCGGCGGAGCACCTCTGTGACGCCGCTGAACCTAAGAGGGCTTTCGTTCGAAGTCAACGAAAGTATGCACGAAACGGACGAAAGTTAGCCCGAACGGTCTCTCGGATAGAGTGAAACAGCGCGAGAGGAGGGCGATTGGCGACGGGATCGGGCGAGCCCCGGCTGCGTTCGGCCGTCCTCACGCAGGCATGGGAAGGCATCGACGGCGTCGAGGTCTTGTCGACGGCAGACGGCGGACCGCTGACCCGGACGATCAAGAAGATCATCGACCCGCTGGTGGTCCGCACGGCGGCGCGTCCCCGGCTGGGGCGTCCCGTATTGGACCCGGTCGCGGCGGCGGAGCTGACGGAACTGCTGCTGGCCGACGCGGACAGACTGCGCGCGACGGCCGCGTGGTTCACCCACCTCAAACGTCAACGCCGCGCTTTGCGCATCACAGCGGGCAACGTCCAGGATGTCTGCTTCCCCTTGGCGTACGAGCTGGCGACGGGGTTCGGCACACCGGGGCCGGACGCGACCGCGACGGCCGCGGCGGCGTTGCGGGATCTGCACGGCGAGAGCGGCGCGGCGGGCGTCGATCAGCTCACCGGATATCTCGCGGATCCGCGGCATGCGGCGGAGCTGACCGCGGAGCTGCATCGCCGCTGGCACGCCGAGTCCGCCGTATCGCCGGACATCACCGCGCTCCGGGCGTTCGTCGACGGTCTTTCCGACACCACTTGGCGCGCCCTCGCCGATTCGGCCACGGGGCACGCCCTCGGGCTCGGGTTGCGACGGCCGGGCGGGGCTCGCGCGCTGAGCGAAGTCATCCAAGAGATCTCCGGCCTGCCCGCTCCGGACCTCGGCCTCCAGCGCGGGGAACGCACCGCCGTCCCACCTTTGAACCGGCGCGACGAAACCGGTCCCGAACTCCTCGAACGCAGTGTCGAACGACGGGTGCGCGCGACCTTGCGCCGTCTTCCCCCGGACGAGCGGGCGCCCGTCGAAGACCTCGTCGACGACGAACTCAGCCGGGTCGCCGCCGGATTCGGGCTCGGGCTGCCCGCGCTGGCCGCCTGTTTCGCGCTCGGTGTCGTCCTCGCGCCCGCGCTTCGGCCACTCGACGGCGCGGCACCGGCGGGCGTCCCCGAATTCGCGCGGCGGCTCAATGCGCAGGTCGCGCGGGAGGGTTATGTCCTGCACGCCCGTCGCGCTCTTGCCGGAGCCACACCGCTCACTCCGCGGCCCGACGCCGAACTCCTGCGCGACCTTCGCGAGTTCGCCAAGCAGTTCCTCGGCAGGCTGTGGGTTCGGCTGCACGGTTTCGACGTCCGCGGTGACCTGCCCGCCGACGCCGCGGACGTCCGCGACCTCGTCACCGGCGTCGTCCGTTCGACCTCGTTGGATCTGCGGACGAAAGTGCGCCGTGCGCTCGTGGCCCGCCTGCCGGAACTGGAGGCCGTGTCGTGACGCATCCGGTGCACACACCCGTCCTCGCGGCCGACGGCGGCCTCATCCGCTTCGCCCTGGCCGATCTGCTCGCCGGCCGGACGACCACGATGCGCGTCGAACTCAGTGACGCCGGGGCCGCCGAACCATGGCTGACCCGGATCGCGGGAGCGGAAGCGAGCCTCGCCGCGCTCGGTCAGGGCCACGCGGACCTCCCCGCCCGGCCGGAATTGGGCAGACTCGCTTCGCTGCTTTGGTTGCGTCGCTGGTGGCCCGCCAGTCCGTCGCTGGGAATCCCTTCGCTGGATCCGGCGTTGCTGGACCTCGAAACGGCGGTCGCGACAGCTGACGTCGAGGACGTGGCCGAAGGTCTCCTCGACGGTTTCGAAGCCTCCCCGGCCGAGCTGTTCGACGCGGCGATCGCGGGCGACGCGCTACTGGCGGCGGCGCCGCCGGTCGCCGAGGAAGTCCGGGGACTGTGCGCGCGCCTCGCCGCCTGGTTCGACGACCAGGACGACGTCGTGCGCGCCGAAGCCGCGGCGGACGTGTCGGCACGCTTGGACACGGCGGCACCGAGCCAACGTGCCTACGCGCTGGCTGCGGGCCTTGACCCGGTCGCGCCCGGCGAAGGCGTACTGGCGAGCGGACGCGCGAGCGTCGACTGGGCGCGGGTGCCGCCAGGGATCCTGGACGCCGGCGAGGACACGGTGACCTGGCGGATCGTCGCCGCCGCGGCCGCCACCCGGCTCGAAGTCGTCGTCGCGGGCGCGTTCGCCGACGCGGCCATCACCGCGTTCGCGAGCCATGAGGGCGAGCCGTTCGCGGAGGTGCCGCTGGAGCTGGGTGCCGGGCGGTTCACCGGCACGGCCGATTTGGACGAGACCGCGACCCGCCTCGCGGCCGGTGTGCACAGCGGACGGATCGCACTCGCCGTCGGTGTGGCGGGCGAGGGGGTCGGCGGGACCACGGCGGAAGACCGGGCAGAGGTGGTCGCGCTCGTACGTGCGCGCCCGCCGGACGCCGGAACGCTCGCCGAACGGGCGGCGGCCGCTTCGACCGACGAGGAGTTCTGACGTGCTCGTCGGCATGCCGCCGCCCCGGAACCCGCCGGACCGTCCGCTCCCGCCCGAATTGAGCGCGACGAGTTCACACGGTTACAACTGCCGTTGTGTCGCCAGGCATTTCGGTCTCGATCCGGCTCCGTACGGCGAACTGCCCGCATGTTCGCTTTCCGAACGCCAGTACCGGAAGCTGCTTGTCGACGCGGTCAAGCTCCAGGACAAGGCCAAGCGGCTCGCCGCGGCGCGGGACGTCGCCGGTGCGCACCGGACGTACGGCCGGATGCGGGAGATCGCGCAGCGGCTCGACAGGACGGATCTGGAACTCGCCGCGGTCAGCGACCTGGCCACCGTCTGCTATTCCGCGGGCGACCTGCGCAACGCGCGGCAATGCGCCGAAGCCGTGCTCCACGCCTTCAAGATCAGCACCATCGGCATCGTCCACTTCGGGCAATACGCCGAACTGCGGATGATCGAAGGATCACGGGAGGTCGCCGAACGCGTGCTCATCTCACTGTCCACGGAGGAGGGTGAGGTCACGAAGGCGCGCGAGCTCATCGCGGATCAGCGGCGGCGGGCGGCGTTCCGCAAGGCCGCCGAGCCGGGACAATTCCCGCCCGAGCTACTGGACACGCACTGTGCGGACGAGTTGGAGCTGCGCATCCTCGACGCCCGCGTCTCCATCGCGGCCGGGGATCCGGCCGGCGCACGGGACGCGCTCGACGAGATCCTGACGGCGCTGGACGCGCTCGCGGACGTCGACGCGGTCCGCGAGCAAGTGGCGTCCCTGCAGGCGATGGCACGAGCCGAACGGGCACGCGTCCGCCAGACAGGTGGCGAGGACGCGGACGCGCGGGCGGATCTGCTGCGCCTCAGTGCTCAGCACGAAGGCCGCCCGCTGGCCGCCAAGGCGGGCATCGATCTGGCGGCGGACCGGGCACTCGGCGGCGACTTCCCGGGTGCGGTCGAGGCGATAGTGGCGGCCCGGGACGAACTCGCCACGGCGGGCCTGACCGGGGACGTCGCCGAGGCGAGCCACGCGCTGGGCGGGTTGCTGCTGATGGCGGGCGAGGTAGGACAGGCCCGCGACCAGTTCGAACACGCCGGAAGACTGTGGACGGCCAACGGCGACACCGCGGGCCTGCGCCGTCTCGACGTGGCGCTGGCCCGCTGCGCCGCGGCGACGGGTGACTGGGCGGTGGCCGAGGAGCACGTAAGCCGCGCCCGGGAGTCGGCGCGGACGTCGGGGGAGTGGCCGGACCTCCTGCACACGGATTTCGTGGCGGCAACGATCGGATTCGCCCACGGGAAGGACCCGCGTGCGGTGCTGGATCTGCTGCTCCCGCTGACGCTCGCGGCGGCGGAGTACCGGTTCGAGTTCACCGCTCCGCAGGCACGCACGGCCTGGGCCCGCGATGTCGCCGGTCCGGCGATGGAACTGCTGATGGCGTTGCTGGCGAGGCTCGACGAGCGGAGGCTGGCGGCGGAACTGATCGAGCGCACTTGCGCCGTCGGCGCGTACACCGGCGCGGAAGAGCGCTCGCTGGACCTCATCGGCGCACCGCCCACTCTCGACGTGGGCCCGGTCGCCGAGGGACTTCCGTTGGCGGCACTGGGTTCCGTGACGTCCTCGCTTCCGCTGCGGCTCGCTCCGCCGCCCGCCCTGCGCTGGTCACCTTCGTCGCCCATGGAGCTGGATCCGTGGCTCCGCCTCGCCGCCGAGCGATATCACCTCCCCCGTCCGGTCGCCGAAACCGTCGAGACCTGGCCGGCCGCGAAGCCCGGGCGCGAGACCTTCCTCCTGCGCTTCGCCGACGCCGGGCACACCTTTCTCACTTGGCGGACCACCGAGGACCTCGACACCGTCCACACGCATCCGATCGACTTCGCTCTGGTCGGTACCGCTCGTCAGTGCCTGGACGCCGCGTCCCCCACGCCGCACGAGGGCGAGAACGTGGCCGACGCCGTCCGGCGCTCACTGAGCGAAGACGCGTTCGGCGGCTTCGCCGGTGAACAACGTCTTGCCCGCGTCCTCGCACTCAACCTCCTGCCCGCCGACCTGATAGAACGGCTCCGATGTGCCGCCGGCAGCGGAAACCGCCCGCTCCTGCGGATCCAGCCGTCCCCGAGCCTCGCCGGTGTCCCGTGGGGACTGCTGGCCCTGCCCGACCGGCGGGCCGATCACGTGCTCGGGATCGACGAGATCGGCATCTGTTTCGACAGCGACGAGCGCGTCCTCGACGTCGCCGACGTCTCGCTGCTCGCCCCTGCCGCGATCCCGCGCCGTCCGCCCGTCGCGGACGGCCCGCCCGTCTACCTGCTCGACCCGCGAATTCCAGGTCAGAGTGCCTTCGGCGAACTGGGTTCCGTGCTCGGCAAGCAGGACGCGGCGTCGCCGCTGATCCGCCATCTCGACGCGCGGCTCGCCGAGGGCCCGGTCCTTCCCGCCGCCGGACGCGGGCTCGATCTGGTCCGCCGCACCGACACCGACCGCCGCCTGCTCGCCGAACTCCTGGCGCGGCCCTGTTCGCGGCTGGTGTTCGTCGGACACGTCAGCCGCGTCAGCGACGAGCACGGCGCGCAGACCGCGCTTCATCTGTCCTGTTCGGCCGACCTTCCCGGCACGGCCACGCCGATCGGAGCGCACCGGCCGTTCACCGCCGCCGACCTCGCACTGTCCGAAATGGACACCATGCCCGCGCGGGTGGCGCTGATCGGCTGCGCCAGCGCGAGCGATTTCGGCCTCGCCGAACCGTTCGGTGTACTGCTCGCCGCAGTCGCGGCCGGAGCGGGGCTCGTCGCCGCCACGGTCTGGGCGTTGCCGACCTCGGCCGCCGTGCCCGGTTCGGACCCGATGTCCGAACTGGTCATCGCCGTCGACACCGCGCTCGCCGGTGACGACCCGGTCACCGAACTGTGCGCCTGGCAGCGGTCCCGGCTCGCCCGCTGGCGCGAAAAGCCCGAACCGGCGGCCTCGCCGGTCTTCTGGGCGCCGCTGACCTGCCTCGACGCGACCGACGACGGGAAAACCTGGGTTCGGTAGCAGGACGTTCCGCCGAAGCTGTTTCCAGCACGAACGACACGGCGAAAGGCGGCACCCGATGTTCAAGAAGATCCGCGACAAGATCAACGACGCGACGCAGCAGGGCATGACGCGGGGCGCGCAGGACTTCCAGCGCCACGCGGAGCAGTTCCGGCAGGCCGCCGCCGCACAGGGCCACGACATCACCCCGCAGCTGCCCACCCCGCAGCTGGCCGCACAGGCGTTCCGTAACCTCGACGCCGACCCGGACATGGCGGCGTTCCTGGCGCTGCCGATGGAGGAGCAACTGCGTCAGCAGCAGGAACTGCAGGCCTACGGCACCGAACTGCGGCGGCTCTACGACACCTGCGAGCCCGCCACCCTGGTGATCCGCGAGCTCGAGCCGACCGGCCGGAAGATCGCCGGACAGGCGCAGTACACCGCGACGCTCGAGGTCACCCGCGCCGACGGCACCACGTACCGGACGGTGACTCGGCTGATCACGCCGCTGGCGACGATCCAGCAGTACGCGCCCGGCACCCGCCACGAGGCCCGCGTCGACCCCGCCGACCCGGCGAAGGTCGCCGTGTTCGGCCCGATCTCTTAGGCCTGGTAGGCGGAGCTGCGAGAGGTCCGGAGAAGTGACCATACGCATGAACCCGCCGGCCGAAGGCCCCGCTATCGCGGTGGCAGGGCGCCTTGTTCGCTCGACATGACGTGTTTTGCCATGCCCGCCCTGCCGACGTCGATCGCGGTCGCGGGTTCACCCACGAACAGTTAGGCGGTGGCGATGTTCGGCTCCTTCGAGTTCGGCCTGCCGGAAGACCCCCGGCGGGCCCGGCGCGCCGGCCTGCGTCTCTGGCTGCTCGGCGTGCCGACGACGCTCGCCTGGGCGGCCGTGGGCTGGTCGGGCGCCCTCGGGCTGCTGGACGGCTTCCGGCTGATGTCGCTGAACCGCGTCGACGCGTGGGGGGCCGACGCGGGCCCGGCGGTTTCGCTCGTCCTGTTCTTCAGCATCTCGATCACGGTGGCTTCGTCGCTCGGGTTCGCGATGCTGTGGGGTGGCGGGATGTCGCTGCGCGGGATGGGCGTCGGCTTCCGGGCGAGCAGTTTGGCCGCGTCCCTCGGCATCGCGCTGGGGAGCGGCGTCGCGATCCCGTCGTGGACACCGCCCGAGTCGGTGGGGCAACGGCTGCCGTTCGGTGACGGTCCCGCCGAACCGTGGACCGACGTCGACTGGATCGTCTACTACGAGCCGTATCTCGTGCCGGCGGTGGCCGGCGTGACGGCGCTGGTCATGATCATGGTGCTGGGGCGGGCGTTCGTCACCAAAGCCGAGGCGGACGATCGCGCGCAGGCGCTGGCCCAGACCGGACGCCAGGTGACCGGCCACGTGATCGGCGTCGAGTTCACGAACGTCTGGGTGATGGGGAATCCGAGGTTCACCGTGCAGGTCCGGTTCCCCACGGAAACCGGTGAGCGGACGGTCGTAGCCACGATGATCACCCCGCCGTTGCAGGCTCCGGCCCGCGGTTCGACGGTGAAGGTCACCTACGACCCGCGGAACCCCGACTCGGTCCAGGTCGATCCCGATCCGGCCGATCGGGCCGCCGGTGGGAACCTCGGTGCCTTCCTGCCCCCGCTGTTCTGATCGCCCTCTACACTCCCGCGGATGGACGAACAGACGGCAGAGGTGTCCACCGCGCAGGCGGTCCGCAAAGCGATGATCCGGCTGGTCCCGTTCCTCGGGCTGCTCTATCTGCTCAACTATCTCGACCGGGTCAACGTCGGCTTCGCGGCGCTCACCATGAACGCCGACCTCGGCATCAGCTCGGCCGCCTACGGGCTCGGCGCCGGTCTGTTCTTCGTCGGGTACTTCTTCTTCGAGGTGCCCAGCAACGTGATCCTGCACAAGGTCGGTGCCAGGGTCTGGATCGCGCGGATCATGGTCACCTGGGGCATCGTCGCCTCGGCCACCGCGTTCATCCAGGGCGAGGTCAGCTTCTACATCGTCCGGGTGCTGCTCGGCATCGCCGAGGCCGGGTTCTTCCCCGGCATCATCCTGTACCTGACCTACTGGTTCCCGCGGAAGGTGCGGGCCAAGATCGTCGCGCTGTTCTTCCTGGCGGTTCCGCTCTCGTCGGTCATCGGCAGCCCGGTCTCCGCGCTGCTCATCAAGCACGGTGAAGGGGTCCTCGGCTTCGACGCGGGCTGGCGCTTCATGTTCTTCGCCGAAGGTATTCCTTCGATCCTGCTCGGCGTCGCGGTGCTGTTCCTGCTGCCGAACCGGCCGAAGAACGCGAAATGGCTGTCCCCGGAGCAGCGCACCGCACTGCAGTCGACCCTCGACGCGGAGGACACCCGCGAGGTCGGCCACGAAGTGAGCACGCGATCGGCCCTGACCGATCCGCGCGTGCTCGCCCTGAGCGCCGTCTACTTCGGAATCATCTTCGGCCTCTACGTGCTCGCGTTCTTCCTGCCGCAGGTGATCAAGGGCTTCCAGCAGCAGTTCCAGACCACGTACAGCATCGTGGAGATCGGGCTCATCACGGCGATCCCCTATGCCGTGGCCGCCGTCGCCATGGTGTTGTGGGCACGCCATTCCGACCGCACCGGCGAACGAGCCGGGCACGTCGCCATCGCGGCGTTCGTCGGCGCGGTCGCGATCGCCGCCGCGTTGTACCTCGGTTCGCCGTTGCTGGTGATGGCCGCGGTGACCCTCTGCGCGGTCGGCGTCTTCACCGCGGTCCCGGTGTTCTGGCAGCTGCCCAACGCCTTCCTCACCGGGGTCGGCGCCGCCGCCGGGATCGGCCTGATCAACTCCTTCGGCAACCTCTCCGGTTTCGTGGGCCCCTATCTCGTCGGCTGGCTGCAGGGGATGACCGGCAGCTTCCGCCCCGGCATGTGGGCCGTCGCGTTCTTCATGGGGATGGCGGGCGTCATCGCGTTGTTCTTCCGCCGCAAGGAGAAGGCCGTCGTCAAGTGAGGTGATCGAATTCGTCCCAGAACTCGGACGCCGGATCGGGCGCGGGCAGCCATTCGCGAGTGCGCTCGCTGGCCAGCACCGGAACTCCGCCCAGCGCACGGCTCCAGCTCAGCCGGGCGCCGAACATGTCGCCCGCTTTCTCGATGCCGGCCGGGTGTTCGATACCGCATCTGCCGCGAATCCACCTGATCGACAGTTTGCGGCCTCCAGCGCGCTCAAGGTCAAGACGCGTCTTCCCCCGGCTCGCCGAGCCGGGGGAAGACGGGGTTCAGCCGATGGTCGTCTTGCCGAGGACGGCGTCCTGGTCGGGCGGGTCGAGCGTGAGCTGGACGTCGAACTCGCCCAGCGAGCTGTCGGTGATGATGTGCGAGGTCGCCGCGGCGTCCACGCTGCTGGTCGCCTCACCGGCTGGGGTTCCCGCCGGGATGGTGAAGTCGACCTTGCCCTCCGCGGTGAACTTCAGCGGGCCTTCGGCGGGCACCTCGGTGTCCGGGATCGGCAGCTCGATGGGGATCGCGACCTTCTGTTCGCCGAGCGCGATGTTCACCTTCGAGCTGATCGTGCCGGACAGCTTCTTGGCGCCGACAAGCCGGAGTCCGTCGCCCGCGGACTGGCCGGCGTCGACGTCGAGGGTGAACGGCACCGAAATCGGCTCCCCGGCCTTCGCGGTCGCCGGGATTTCCGCCTTCACGACCACCGCGACCTGCTGGTCGCCGATGATGGGGAAGCCGCCCTTGTACGTGAGATTCTTTTCGACGGCGGCCGCGGTTCCCGCCGCGGTGAGCATCACGGTTCCGGCGACCACGGCCGCGATCCCGGCGGCACAGAACCGGCGAACACCCTTCCGTACGAGGGTTTCCGTCATGTCAGGTCCTTTCGTCGTTGAATGGGCTCGAAACCGAACTTAGGTGGAAAGTCACCAACGAGGAAAGGGAAAGATCTCTCGCGTTTTCTTTACGCTTCGATCTTGTCACGCGTATGTGGAATAGCGAGTTCGTGAATTGTCACGTGAAGGCGGAAAGGGGAAATGCCTTCTGCTTTCTTGTCATCCCGGTGACAGGTGCCCCGGTCCGGTGGAGAGCGGGCTAAGGTCTTGATCGTGACCGAACGAGCCGAGCCGTGGCACCTCCGGACCCGCAGGTTCCTGCGCGCGACGGACCAGCGCCGCGAACTGGTGCGCGGCGCGAGGTTCCTCCGCAGGCTGGTCCCGGGGGACGGCACGCCCGGCGATCCGCCGTCGACGGGCCGTTCGTCCGACCGGCTCGCCCGCCTGCTCGCCGAGGCGGGCGCGGACCGGCCCAGCGCCACCCGCGAGCTGGGGCTGGCCGCCGTGCAGGCCTGGCAGGCCGTCCGCCGATCCGGCGCGCCGCCGGTGGCCGCGGACGAGATCACGGTGCTGTTCACCGACCTGGTCGGCTTCTCGACCTGGGCGTTGCAGGCGGGCGACGAGCGCGTGCTGGAGCTGCTGCGTTCGGTCGCCGAGGTGACCGAGTCGGTGGTCGCGGGGCACCGTGGCAGTGTCGTCAAGGGACTCGGCGACGGCGTGATGGCCGTGTTCGCCGACCCGGGCGAGGCGGTGAACGCCGCCTACGAGACGTGCTCCGCCGTGAGCGTGATCAAGGCCGAGGGCTATCTTCCTCACCTGCGCGCGGGGCTTCATCGCGGGAACCCGCGGCGGGTCGGCGACGACTACCTCGGCGTCGACGTGAACATCGCCGCCCGGATCATGGCCGCCGCCGACGGCGACGAGGTGCTCGCCAGCGGAAGCGTCGTCGACGAGCTGGACCCCGGCGCGGTGATCGTGCGCCCGCGCCGGAGTTTCCGCGCCAAGGGGACTCCGAAGGATCTCCGTGTTTACCGGGTCGTCCCGCGCTACTCCTCGTGAGTGGTAAGGACGGTTAGAACCGTCCTGGCCACTCACGAGGGAATCCGGCTAGCCGGGCATCTCCGAAGGCTGCGAGTCCAGCCCCGCCCGGGGCTTCGTCCAGCCGCCACGCGTGAAGTCCGGCACCGCGACCGGTTTCCCGCCGCGGGCCAGTGAGATCACGCTCAAGGGCACGGGGGAGCACCAGGCCGCGGAGTCGTAGACGTCGATGTCCGGCACCAGCCCGGCACGCATCTGCTGCACGATCCGCCACTGCAGCACGTAGTCCATGCCGCCGTGCCCGCCGAGGTTCGGATCGTCCTTGAGTTTCTTCCACAGCCAGTGGTCGTGGCGGTCGCGGTACGGCCCGAAGTCCTTCCACGCGTGACCGCTGTGGTCGGGCTCCACGTAGATGCGGGCGGGATAGTCCTCCACGATTCCGCGGCTTCCGGCGAGGCTGTTGATGCGGCTGTACGGACGCGGCGAGCTGACGTCGTGCTCGGCGCGGATGATCCGGCCCTGCTCGGTCTCGATCAGGCAGGTCACCAGGTCGCCGTTGATGTAGGTCTCTTTCCACGACGGGTGGCCCGGCGGCATGTGGCGCTTCCGGTAGTCGGCGAGCCCCTTCGGTTCGGTCGCCGTGGCGCGCAACGTGGCGAACCGGTCGCCGCGGTTGACGTCCATGCAGGCGGCGATCGGTGCGAGGCCGTGCATCGGGTAGAAGCTCGCGGTGCTGCGGGTGTGCCACTTCCGGCGCCACGCGTCGGTGTAATACGTGTCGGAGAACAGCAGTTCGCGCAGGTCGTGCAGGTAGCCGCCGTGCCCGTTGGTGACCTCGCCGAAGACACCCTCGTGCGCCATCTTGAGAATGGCCAGCTCGTTGCGGCCGTAGCTGCAGTTCTCGGCGAGGAACAGGTGTTTGCGGGTCTGCTCGCTGGTGTCTACCAGGTCCCACAGCTGGTCGAGTTCGGTGGCGATGGGCAGTTCGACGCCGACGTGCTTGCCGGAGAGCAGCGCGGCCTTGCCCTGCGGGTAATGGAACTCCCACGGGGTGGCGATGTAGACGAGGTCGATGTCGTCGCGGGAGAGCATCTTCTTGTAGGCGTCGGCGGATCCGCCGTACTCGGCCGGGCGCGGACGCCCGTCGGCGGCGAGTTTGTCCGCGGCCGCTTTCGCGCGCTCGGCACGGATGTCGCAAACAGCGGTGACCACGGCGCCAGGTACGGCGCTCCATCCGCCGATCATGGACATACCGCGATTGCCGAGACCGATGAGCGCGATCCGGACGGTCTGGTGCCGCTCGAACGGGACCCCGATCATGCTGCGCTGACCAGGACGGCGGGGCGTGCTGTCCGCTCCGGTGGCCTCTTCCGCGGCGGTGGCGCTCGTCGGGATCGCGGCGAGCGCGCCGGCGGCGAGAGCGCCACCGAACAGTGTCCGCCGGGAGACAGAGGGCAGGTCGGCCATGAAGAACACTCCTTCGTGTCGCCTTCGGTGCCCAGACTGTGTCCAATCGCCGCCGGATATGTCAAGAGATGCGCCAAAGTGAGCATTAAACTGCACTAATGCGCAGTTTGGGTGCTTAATTCCGGCCGCTTCGCGCAACCCGGATGCGCGCGCACCCGGGTCACGCGTCCGCTCAGCGGCGGATCATCACCTGGTCGATCGACTTGCGCACCAGGTTCGGCACCACGCAGTCGTCCGCCGGATAGCCGACCGGGATGACGGCGAACGCCTTCTCGTTCTGCGGTCGCTCGAGCAGTTCGCCGAGGAACCGCATCGGTGACGGCGTATGCGTCAACGCGGCGAGTCCGGACAGATGCAGCGCCGTGAGCAGCATGCCGACCGCGATTCCCACCGACTCGTCGACGTAGTAGTGCTTGTGCTTGGTGCCGTCCTCGTCGAGGAAGTAGCGCTGCTGGAAGACCACGATGAGGTACGGGGCGTCGGTGAGATGGGTCTTGACGGCGTCGGTGCCCAATGGGCGCAAGGCGGACAGCCATTCCTCGCCGAGCCTGCCCTCGTACGAGACGCGTTCCTCCTCTTCGGCGGCGTCGCGGATACGTTGTTTGGTCGCGGCGTCCTTGATGAGCACGAACGTCCACGGCTGCTGATGCGCGCCGCTGGGTGCTGTCGCCGCCACCGCGATGGCGTCCACCACCACCTGCTCGGGCACGGGGTCGGTCGAGAACATCCGCACGGTGCGGCGAGTGTCCATGCGGCGGCGCAGATCGGCGGCGGTGGCCAGCGATTCTTCCGCGGACATGCGCGCCGGACGGTAGGGCACCGGCTCGAAGGGGTCGCCGTAGGTCGGGGTCCACTGTGCTGTGGTCATGATGCCGATTGTGGTGGCGGACGACGCTCACCGGAAGCCCTGGAGCGAGGTTATGCCCCTGGAGTTATGCCGCCGTCTGTCTCAAGTGGACGGATGCCGGATGGAGCAGCCTGCAGGTCGTTCCGCTACCTAGAGGGGCACTTAGCGGTAGTCGCGACGAAGAGATAGGTACCTACTGCACGACTTTCGTCGGTGTCCGATTTCTCTTGCCTCGTCACAGAATCAGCACACCCGTCCCCATCGCGCGGCTGAGTCCCGGCCGCAGAAATGAGTCGGAACCATGCGACTGCGCTCTTTCGCCCTGGTCGCCGGCACCGCCTTCGCGGCGTTGCTCGGCGTCACCGCCCCCGTGGCCTCCGCCGCGGAACCGTCCTCCGATGTCCAGCCCATGATCATCGGCGGCCAGAACGCGTCGAGCGGCCCCTGGGCGGCCAGGCTTTTCGCCAACGGCCGGCAGACCTGTACCTCGACGATCATCGCGCCGCAGTACATCCTGACCGCGAAGCACTGCGTGGCCGGCGGCGGCACGTTCACCTTCCGGATCGGCAGCCTCGACCAGCAGAGCGGCGGCACCATGGCCACCGGCTCCACCGTCACCCGGCACGCGAGCGCGGACCTCGCGATCGTGCGCCTCACCGCCCCGGTGAACGCGACGTACTCGCCGCTGGGCACCACCGCCAGCGTCTCCGTCGGGCAGACCGTCCAGGTCTACGGCTGGGGCGCGACCAGCCAGTGCGGCTCGGAGATCAACTGCCAGTCGCGTTACCTGAAGGTCGCCAACGTCCAGGTCACCTCGGTCTCGTGCCGTGACTACAACGGCGGCGTCGCGGTGTGCGCGCGCCGCGGCGACGGCATCACCGCCGGCGGGGACTCGGGCGGCCCGATGTTCGCCTCCGGTCGTCAGGTCGGCGTCGCTTCGACGAGCGACCGGCAGACGACCACGGCTTACACGAACATCACGCAGTACCGGTCCTGGATTCAGCAGGTCGCCGGCGTCTGACGCTTGGTTGTAGCGGTGCCCTCCCCGGCGTTTGCAGGGGAGGGCACCGTGTTTGCGGGTACGAACCACTGATCGGCGGACTCGATTGACGAATCTTCCTTCTCGGGTGCCTCGAGTCGATCCCTTACGTGCTTGTCGAGCAGAGTGGTCTCATCGGCGATCGCATGCGGCAGCTGGACCGCGTCGACCTGCGCTGACTCGAGATTCGCGCCTCGTATTGAGAGGTAAGGCAACGGTGGCTCAGTGTCAGGGTTGGCGGCGGGAGCGGGCTCGCCAAAGCGACCTGGCGCATTCTTGACTGTCCATAAGAGACACTGATCCTGATCAAAGTGCCCGATTTGCGCACTTCGCACGGGGGTCGTGAGTGATAAAGAGCGTTCTATTTGAGGGGTAAGGCAAAGGTGGCGTGTTGCGTGCCGGCGGCCGGCTGATCGCGATCTTACCGTCCACAAGGGACACTAAACTCCTCCGCGTGTCCGATTTGAGCGGTTTTCGCGGGGGTCGTGAGTGGCAATGATCGTTCTAGCCCTCTTTGCCACTCACGACCCGCGCGAGAACTGGACATCAGGACATCAATCAGGCGCACAATCCGTGCGAAGTGTCCCTTGTGGACACATCGCGCCGAGGTCATCCCCGCGAGCCAGTCCGGAACCCTGCTGTCCGGGGCGGCCATCTCATCGCGAGTCGGCGAGGACGGCCTGTGCGGCAGGGGTTCGATCACGCCACGTTTGACTTACCCCTCGATAACCCTCTTTATCACTCACGACCCCCGTGTGGAACTGTACATATGGGCATCAATCGGATATTTGCCGCCAGAAAGTGTCCCATGTGGACACTCGATGCATGGCTGGTCTCGTCGGCCAGTCCGGAACAGTATGGCGAAGGACTCTCTGCCCATCTTGAAGTCAGCGAAGAAGGCTTTTGCCACAGGAGAGTCGGTCACGACACGTTTGTCTTACCTCGTCATTCGTGCGCTGCCGCTTGGCGCGCTCGGTGGTTCGCGACATTGACGCGGTTTCCGCATAACCCCGGCATGCAGTATCGCCGCCGCCCGGGTCGCGTCGTGTCGATGAACGCGCCCCGGCAAGTGGGTGCGCCGCACGCGCGGAACCGTTCTGCGCCGAGCGTCTGGACGACGCCGAGTATCCCGATGCCACAGATCAGGGACAGCGTGTCGGTGACAGTCGCACCCGGTCGGAGTGAAACGGTCCATCGACGGCGGTCGGACGAGGTATCGAGGGTGATGCCGCCGGTCGGCGAAGTGAGTGCGGATGCTCCGGCGATGAGGCGCGCCTGTTCCGGGTGATCGATCAGATCCCGCACGGTGGCGCGAAGCCGGTGAACGGCACGCGGATCACCAGGCCGAGCGCGTACTGGTAGCGAGTGAAGGTCAGCGAAGGCGGCGAGGGATGCCAGGTCGGGCAGTTTGTCTTCCCCGTGCCAAACCTCAGGAGCGGTGTTGACCAGGTCGGTTGCGATGCCCGCCGCCCAGACGTAATCGTCTAATGCCACTTGCATCCCTTACCAGCCTCTCGTACGTTCGCGGTTAACCAACACTTTAACCCTTACCGGGAGGTTTGCTGTGGAGATCGACGCGTTGGTGTTCGACATACTCGGGACGCTCGTGGACGAACCGGCCGGGATTCGCGCGGCCATCCGGCAGGCCGTACCGGATGCCGATGCGGATGAGCTGGTCAAACTGTGGCTGGACCACGTCGAGATCGAGCAGCGGCGCATCGTCGAAGGGGAAAGGCCGTACGCCCCGAGTGACGTTCTCGATCGCGAAGCGGGCCAGCTCACCACTAAGACAGACGTGGCGCCGAAGCTGCCGCCCTGGCCTGACACCGCCGAAGGGCTGGCTCGGCTCGCTGAGCAGTGCCCGCTGATCGGCCTTTCCAATGCCAGCCGGACGAGCCTGCTCAGGATCAACGCCCACGCCGGGCTCCGCTGGCATCAGGCTCTGTCCGCGGAGGAGGCGCAGACCTACAAGCCGGACCCGGCTGTCTACGAACTGGCCGTCAAGGTCTCAGGCGCGCCGCCGGAGCGGCTGCTGATGGTCGCCGCCCACGCGTGGGACCTTAGGGGAGCGCAGAGCGTCGGCTTTCGGACCGCCTACGTCGCCAGGCCCGTCGGCGACCCTCCGTCGGCGGCGGATCGGTTCGACTTCCAAGCCGACGGTCTCGCCGATCTGGCCGTTCAGCTCGCAAAACGCCAGATGTGATCAAAACTGTCGGTGCCTCCCGCTAGGTTCATCCCAGTCCCCACCGAGGCACCCCGCAAGGAGAAGATGCGTTGTCAGACTGGGAAAGAGCAAGCACGGCCAGGGTGTTGCCACCTGCCCGCCCGCGCAAGCTCGCGAAGGTCCCGTTCGTCGAACTGGCCGACGGACGGGTGCAGGGCGTGGTGTCCAGCGGCTCGGACATCGGCCGGGTGTACGTCTCGTCGGTCGCGGCGAGCACGTACGAATTCGCCTGTAGTACCAACAACAACCGGCCTTGCGGCGGGGCTCGGGGGATGTTCTGCAACCACATTCTCGCCCTGATCAACGAATCCACTCTTCAGTACGGCGCCGAGCGGGTGGCGCGGTACCTGCGCGTCGAAGTTCCCGAGCCGACCGCGCAGGCCATTTCGCAGACCATGAGCGCGACACGGCCGTCGCAGGGTGACAACACCGCCGCCGCTTCGGTGTTCAGCCAGTTCTTGCGGCACTTGGCATACCTCGAATTCGAGCCGTCGACGGCGCCGGTGCCGGAGCTGCAGTGGTTCCCGCCGACCAGGGCGGTGGTGTGATGCGCATCGACCTGCTCACCGATCCCATCGCCGGTCTCGACGAGGCGCTGGCGGTTGTCGACGCCTTCGACGACGTGCTCGTCGCCGGGCTGCTTCGTCCCCAGAAGATCGCGGGCTTGACCGAGCTGGCCGACGCCGTCGCGGGGTCGCCGTTGGCGGCACGGGTGGCGGAGGCGGCCGAGAAGACCGCAGCCGGTGCGGCGGGGGAGGAACACTTTGTTTCCCTTGCGGCGGCGAGGATCGCAGTCTTCGGCTCCGTGCATGACGCGATCCTCGCGTGCCTCGCCGAGGCGTCCGGTCGTCCACTGGACGAAGAGGTCGCCTGGCAAACCTCGGAGACGGAAGCACCGAATCTGCTGGCCGCCGCACGGTCCTGGCTGTCCGATCTGGCCCGTGCCGGGTGGCGGGGCATCGACCACGACCTGATCTCGGCTTCGGCGCCGGTGATCTCCGCGCTGCTCGCGGAACCGACCTCGCGCCGGCTGGCTGTCCTGCTCGACGGCTTCGCGGCCGAGCTCGCGGCGTCCTGCCCTGGTGCGGCATTGGAGCGCGTCCCCGCCCGGCGCTGGGGTGACCTGTGGTCACGCGGAATGGTGCTGACCTTGCCCGGGGCGGCGGCGACGCCCGCGACCGGCACGATCACGGGCCGCCTGCTGCCGCTCGGGGTCGATCTGCTGGAACATTCGACGGCCGCACAGGCCCAGGTCCACGCCGTGTTCGAACCCGACGACGGCGCAGCGCCCCGTCTCGTGCGCGCGAACGTGACCGTGCCGAAGCCGGACACGATCATCGGCGCCGGGATCTGGCAGTTGCTGCGCCCGCATCTTTCCCTGCTCACGGCGATCAGCGAGGGCCGGTCGATGGACCTCACCGACATGCCGGTCACCGCCGAGGGCGACCTGCTCTGGCAGGACGAGCATGCTCGCCTCGGCGAGCCCGCGGACGCCTTCTCCACCGCGCGTGTCGCTCTGCCGAAGGCCTTCACGCCGGTGGTCGCGCCACTGGACCGGCACCCGGTGCGGATCGCCGTCCCTGTCTTCCTCGAGGGTTACGGCATCGAGGGCGACGAGGACGCGCTCACGTTCACGTTCGCCGGGAACCAGCTCTCCGTCGAGACCGATCGCATCCCGGCCGCCGGTCCGCTCACGCCGAAGGCGGTCGCGAGTTCCAGCGCGTGCATCGGCCTGATCCGGTGGGACGGCGGTTTCCGCCTGCAGCCGCTCGCCGTCGAGACCACCGTGCGCAAAAAGACCACCCCCGTGCACGCCGGCGCGTGGGCCGGGGGCACCACGGACAAGGCCGGGGTGAAAGCCGAGAAGGCCGCCACCGACGCCGCGGCCGTACTGCGCGAGCGCGCCGGAAGGCTGTTGCGGAAATGACCGAACCCGAGGACAACCGCCGCCAGGTCCTGTACTGGCGGCTGCTCGCCCGGCTCTTCGACACCGAGGAGCAGGCCGCGCTCGAATCGGCGAGTGTGGCCGTGGTCGAGGACATAGGCCTGCCGTCCGCGCTGCTGGACCCGAACGTCGCGGTCGACTCGGTCGTCCAGCGTCATCCTGAGCTGGCCGCCGAGTTCGACGGGCTGATGGTCCCCGAAGCCGAGGACATCAGGGACAAGGCCGCGGAGGTGCGGCGCGCGGCGCTGGTGTCGAAGGTGTTGCTCAACGTCTTCGCCCCGGCACCTCACACGGTGACGGCAGGGCAGCTGTCCTGCTGGCAGGCCGACGCGGGCTGGCTCGAGCGCGCGTTGGGCTGCCGTCCGGGCGAACTGCGCGGCGGTCGTCCCGGTGGCGCCCCGACCGGACTCGGCGGCACCGGCGGGGGAGGCACCCCTGACCTGAGCACCCTGATCCCGGCGATCGGCCCGGAACTCGGCGCCCTTGAGGCGGACCTCGTCAAGCGGATGCATCTGCGCGAGGTCCTCGCCGATCCCGCGCTCGCGGCGAAGCTGAGCCCGAGCATGTCCCTCATCGAACAGTTGTTGCGGGACAAGGACAATCTGTCCGGAGTGGCGCTGGCCAACGCCAAGTCGCTCATCCGCCGTTACGTCGACGAGATCGCGGAGGTCCTGCGGACCCAGGTCGAAAAGGCCTCGACGGGCAAGGTGGACCGCTCGGTCCCGCCGAAGCGCGTTTTCCGCAACCTCGACCTCGATCGCACCATCTGGAAGAACCTCACCAACTGGAGCCCGGAAGAGGAGCGACTCTACGTCGATCGCCTCTACTACAAGCAGACCGCGAAGAAGACCACGCCACAGCGGCTCATCGCGGTCGTCGACCAGTCCGGCTCGATGGTGGACTCGATGGTCAACTGCGCCGTGCTGGCCTCGATCTTCGCCGGACTGCCCAAAGTGGACGTTCATCTGATCGCCTACGACACCCAGGCGCTCGACCTCACGCCGTGGGTGCATGATCCGTTCGAAACGCTGCTGCGCACCAACCTGGGCGGCGGCAACGACGGCATGGTCGCGATGGCGCTGACCCAGCCGAAGATCGCCGAACCCGCCAACACCGTGGTGGTGTGGATCTCCGACTTCTACGAGACCCGCGTCGAGCAGCTCTTCGAAAGCATGGCCGCGATCCACCGGTCCGGGGCGAAGTTCATCCCGGTCGGTTCGGTCACCAGTGCCGGCCGGGGCAGCGTCAACCCTTGGTTCCGCGAGCGCTTCAAGGATCTCGGCACGCCGGTGATCTCCGGCCACATCACCAAACTCGTCCACGAACTCAAGACTTTCCTCACCTCCTGAACCTTCCCGAAAGGCAAGACATGTCCGACCTGTTGCGCGCCCCCGCCGAGATCAAGTACGCCGAAGAGCTGGATTGGCTGGAGTCCGTCGACGACAACCCCAAACCGTTCGCGTGGCGCCTGTCCCCGAAGATGCTGCGTCTGTTCATCCTCGGCTCCGAGCGAGCCGACGGACTCGACCGCGAGATCTCGCAGAAATGGTTCGGCGACCGGAGCATCGTCGAGCGGGCCATCGTCACGCTCGCCTCCGACCGCGGGCTCCTGCTGATCGGCGACCCCGGCACCGGCAAGAGCTGGCTCGCCGAACTGCTGGCCGCGGCGATCTCCCGCAACTCCACGCTCGTCGTGCAGGGGACCGCCGGCACCACCGAGGACCACATCAAGTACTCGTGGAACGTCTCCATGGTCATCGCCAAGGGCCAGTCCCGCGAGTCCATGATCCCCTCGCCGATCATGACCGCGATGGAGGCGGGTTCGATCGGCCGGTTCGAGGAGCTGACCCGGTCCACCAGCGACGTGCAGGACGCGCTGATCTCGATCCTGTCGGAGAAGTACATCTCGGTGCCGGAACTGGACAATGACGGCATCGTCTTCGCCAAGCCCGGCTTCTCCGTGATCGCCACCGCCAACAGTCGCGACCGCGGAGTCAACGACCTGTCCTCCGCGCTCAAGCGCCGCTTCAACTTCGTCCGTATCCCGGTGGTCACGAACAAGAAGAGCGAGGCGGAGATCGTCCGCTTCCGCACCGAGGAACTGCTGCGTCGCCACCAGATCGAGCTGGACGTGCCCCCGACGCTGCTCGACGTGCTGCTGCGCAGCTTCGGCGACCTTCGCGCCGCGGCGGCGTCGGCGGGCAGTGACGACGAGAAGCTGGAGTCCGCGTTGTCCACCGCCGAACAGATCGGCGTGCTCGAAGACGCGGTGCTGCACAGCAACTTCTTCGGGGAACGCGCACTGACCGCCCGCACGCTGGCGTCGTCGCTCGTCGGCTCGCTCGCCCGTCGTGAGCCGGAGGATCTCGCGATCCTCAACAAGTACCTGCACGGCGTCGTCGAACCTCGAAGCAAGGACGAGGGCGGGGACTGGCCGGAGTTCCTCGACGGCGGCCGCGACGCGATCGCCACCCTCTCGTGAGCGGCGCCTTCGAGGCGTTGCGCGGCCAGCTGCAGGAGGCCGCGGCCGCCTTCGCCGACGGACCCGCAGCGCTGGAGGGCATCCTGCTCGGGCTCGTCGACGACGTCGACCGCGCGGTGCGCGAGCCTTTGGAGATCTTCCCGGTCTGCCACCATTCCCCGGCTTCGGCCGTGGCGATGGCACGGCGGTTGCGGGAGAAGCAGCCGAAGGTGGTCTACCTCGAACTGTGCGAAGACATGGCGCCGTTGCTGACCGAGCTGCGGAACTGCCGTCTTCCGGTGGCGGTGCAGGCTTTCGCGACGGACGTGAAGGGATTCCCCGCCGAGTGGGCGCCCCTGTCCGTGGTCGCGCCGATCACCGAGGCTTCGGCGGAGTACCAAGCGATCGCGTACGCCCTCGACACCCCGGGCGTCGAACTCGTCCTCGTCGACCGGTCGGCGGACCACGTCTTCCAGTGGAACGAACGGGAGCCGTCCCCGGACCCGGACGAGCCGCCCGCCGAGGAGGAGGCCGCGCTGCACGGTGACGCGGTCGGCGTCGAGATCGGTGATCTGCGGCCCCGGTTCGCCGAACTCGAGGAGCACCTGCTGCGGCACGGGCGGGTGCGGCACTGGTCGGAGTGGTGGCACCAATATGTCGAGCTGCCGCTCGGCGACAGTGACCATGACACCTACCGCCAGGTCATGTTCCTGATCGGCAGCCTGTTTCGCCGTCTCGCGCCGGGGGACACCCGGCACGTGCGGGTGGACGAAGACCGTGAGCGTTACATGTGGACCCGTATGCGTGAGCATCTCGCCGCCTCGGGCGCGGATCCCGCGGAATGTCTCTACATCTGCGGCGCCTTCCACGCGGCCAGCCGGGTCGCGGAATTCGGTGTCGAAGGTACGGACCGGTTCGTGATCAGCCCGCGCAGTGCGAGCACCTGGCAGTACGGGCTGATCCCTTCTAGCCACGCCTCGATCGAGGCGCAGTTCGGGCTGGCCGGGGGATCGGTGTCGATCGCGGCGACCGAGTGGGCGAAAAACCTCAAGCGCACCAAGGTCAAGCAGTTCCAGCTGGAAGGACAGGTGGGCGGGCCGAAGCGGAAGAAAGCCGCGGAGCTGCCCGCGCCGACGCCGGATCCGGTGGCGGCGGACCGGCTTTCCGGCTTCCTGCAACGACCTCCGGTGCTCGACAGGCTGGACGAGGCCGAGCTGCTGGGCTGGTCGGTCGAGATCGTCCGGGCGGCGCGCCGCAACGGGTACCTGTCCTCGACTGCGGACGCCATCGCGGTGTTCGAGACCTCGATCCTGCTGGCGGGCCTGCGTGACCGGGCCAAGCCGACGCCGTACGACTTCCAGGACGCGGCGGTCACCTGTATCGAGAAGGACGTCGTGCCCGGCAGGCGCGACGTGCGCCGCCTCGTCGAGATCATGATGGGCGGCGACCGCATCGGCCAGGTCGGCTACGACGCTTTGCCACCGCTGGCGCGCGACGTGCACGACAGACTGGAGCCCCTGAACCTCAAGCTGCAGCAACGAGGTGTGCAACGGGCGCTGCTCGACATCGCGACGAAGCCGGAGCTGGAGCCCTGCTCCGATCTGCTGTGGATGCTGCGTTACCTGATGCCGCACGGCGCGGCACGGCCGATCATGGGGGAGCGGCGGCTCGGCGAACGGCCGATCCAGGAGTCGTGGGATCTGGCGCTGGGCACTCACCAGCGCGCCCTGATCGAGCTGGGCTACGAGGGCGTCAGCGTCGAACAGGTGCTGGAACAACGGCTTCGGCGAGCCGCCTATCACCCCCAGGCCACCGCCGCGAAGGTGCTCGGAGCGGTCGAGGACGCGACGCTCTACCTGCGCAGCGCCCGGCTGGCGGGGGAACTGGGCACGCGTGCCCTGGAGGTACTGGCCACCGAGCGCACCGTCGACGGCGCTCCGGAAGTGCTGCGGCGGGTGCGGAGGCTGCTGGCGCACTACCGGACCAGCGAGCCGGTGCTGCCGCGTTGGATCGAGGACTTCGTCAGGACGGGGTACGCGCACTACTGCACCCTGCTCCCGGCGGCCTTCGCCGACGAGGAGGCCGGTGTCGAGCAGGTCGCCGCGATGCTCGGCTTCCTGTTCAGCATGGAGGCGCTCGCCTTGTCATTGGGGTGCGACCGCACGCAGCTGGAGCTGGCGATCACCGGATCCCATCCGGAGGAGCCGTCGAAGGTGGCACTGCTGTGGGCGGCGCAGGTCCAGCTCGGGCGCCTTTCGCGCGCGGAACTGCGTGAGCGGTGCGCCGGACTGCTGGCGAACCCGATGGTGCTGCCCGCTTACCCGCGCTACCTGAGCGGTTTCGTCCACGCGCTGGAACCGGCGCCGGGATTGGCGGACTTCGTCGTCGAGGCGGTGTCGAACGCCTTCGCCGAGCTTCCGGACAGATTGCTGCTGCCCTGGTTGCCGATGTTGATCACCACGCTGCGCTCCCGGGGCGCGGAGCTGGTACCGCTGCTCGTGCGCGAGGCCGGGCGGATCTTCCCCGGCCGTCTCACGGCACTCGACGAATGGGTCCCGCCCTGGAAGGATCAGCCGGAACCCATCGCGGTGACGAGGAAGACCGGAGGCGGCGGCCTCGCGTTGCTGGCGGCGCATCCGGCGGCCTGTGATGCCGTGGCGGGTCTGCTGGGCTGCGACGAGCCGTGGGGGAGCACCGCGTCCACCGGTTTGGCGCTGCTCGAGCGCTACCCGGACTCCGCCGCCGCGGTGGAGGAGGTGCTCACCGGAGTGTGAACCGGGGGGTGGTCGCCGGGCGTCCGGCGACCACCCGATCGGTCAGTCGGCGACCCAGCTTCCATGGAAGCCCAGCGGCACCGGCCTCGGCAGGTGGATGCGTGCCAGCGGCTTCGCGGTGAAGTCTTGCGCCGCGAGGATCACCAGGTCAGAGGCGTTGCGGTCAGGGTTGTTCACGTAGGCGAGGGCATAACCGTCATCCTCGGACTTGCTGCGGGACGACGGCACGAACACCGCTTCGCTCGCGTCGGCGCCCCGGCCGAAGCGGTGCACCTCCGAGCGTCCGCTCCGCAAGTCGTGCTTGATCAGCGCGTTGCCGAAAGAGCCGGAAGGCTTGTCCAGGTAGACGTCGAACAATTCGCCGGGGGAGGCCGAATAGCCGTACCTGTGCCGCCGTGACACCAGACTTTCGTTGAGCCGTGGGAACTCCTGCGGCCGGTCGTCGAGAACACGGCGCCGGACCCGCCCCTGCGCGAGATCGATCGTCCAGCGCTCCAGCACGGGCGGACCTGACGCCGACGGGCCGCCGAAGCCCTGTTTACCGGCCACCTCGAACGGGGCCGGCATCGTGGTCAGGTCGACCACCACGGTGGAGCCCTGCTCGTAGGCGTTGAGCGTGTGCGAGTAGAACACCGGATCCACCCCGAACCAGCGGACGGGGCCGCCGTCGCGTTTCATCACCCCCACCCTGGCCGGGTGCTCCGTGTTCCATTTGTAGGGCACCACCTTGCCGGGCTGTGGATCGAAGGTGACAGGCACGTCGAAGACGACCACGTAATTCTCGGTGAGCCCGAAGTCGTGCATCATCGGGCTGTCGGTGACCGGGATCCGGGTGGTCCGCACCACGCGGCCGGTCCGGTCGACCATCAGATGCCGCACGTGGTCCCAGGTCGGGTGATAGGTCACCGCGTGCAGTTCGTCGGCACGGGCGTCGAACTTGGTATGCGCGGTGTAGGAGCCCTCCAGCGAACCGCTGAAATCGAACGGCCCCAACGTGTTCAGTTCGCCGTCGAGTTCGTACGGCGGGGCGCCGGACTCCTGCAGGGTGAGGATGCGGCCGTGGTGGCTGATGACGTGCGTGTTCGGCGCGAAGTCCTCGGCGGGCACCGGCCACGGATACCGCTCGCCGAGTTTCGCCGCGACACCGGACGAACGCACCCAGCGGTTGCGGTACCACTCGGCCTTCCCGTCGCGCAGCCGGACGCCGTGCACCATCCCCTCACCCAGCATCCAGTGGTGGGCGCGTGGATCCTCGAGCCCGAGGACGTTCGGCCCGGTCCGCAGGTACCGCCCGCAGAGGTCCTTCGGAATGCGGCCGGTGACCGGCAGGCCGAACGCGGTCACCTCCTCCTTGACCGGCGCGAAAGCACCCTCGACGAAAGGAAAACGCTCCTTCGCGGCGCGGATCGAAGGGGACTGGGCGGCGAAGGCGGACCCTGTGCTCCCGTAGGCCGCGGCGGCTCCGCCGATGGCCAGTGCGGCCGCCCCGCGGAGCACGTTCCGCCTGTTCGGTTCGGTCATGGTCGATCCCCCAACTCAGGAAGTAACTGTGTATGCCATGAACAGTGTATGCCTTTACCGGTTTCGGGTGCAACAATGCCCCGATGGACGACGTCAAGATCGAGTTGCTGCCGCCGGGCACCGCGCTGGCGTGGGGGCACGCCCCGGCGCCCCGGCGGGGACCGAAACCGGGATACAGCCACGAGCAGATCGTCGACGCGGCCATCGCGCAGGCCGACGCGGAGGGTTACGCGGCGCTGTCCATGCCGTCGATCGCCAAACGTCTCGGCATCACCGCGAACGCGCTCTACCGGTATCTGAGCTCCAAAGAGGAACTGCTCGTTCTCGTGGCCGAAGCGGCTTGGGGGCCGCCGCCGGAACCGTCGTCCGGCGATTGGCGCGCCGCGGTCACCGCCTGGGCCCGCGCGCTCCTCGAACGCTGCCGCCGCCACCCGTGGCTGATCGACCTGCCGGTGCGAAGCGCGCCGAGTACGCCGAATCTGCTGGGGTGGCTGGAGAACTTCCTCGAGGGGATGGCGGATTCAGGGCTGAACGCCCAGGACGTGACGCGCTGTGCCGTACTGGTCGACGGGTGGGTTCGCAGTACCGCCTCCTTGCTGCGAGACGTGAACGCGAGCCCGCCTGAACAGGTCCGGGCGTTGAGCGCGTTTCTGGGGCCACGTCTCGAAGGGCGGGGCTACACGCGCGTCGCCGCCGTGATTTCCGGCGAGGCCTATGGTGAAGAAGGCATCGAGGACGCCGACATCGAATTCGGTCTCGGTCGCATCCTGGACGGCATCGAGGCGCTCATCGGTCGCCGCTGAATACTCCGTCGAGCCGATAGTCGACGATCTCCGCCGCCCGTTCCGCGGTGTAGGCGTCGACCAGGATTCCCGTGACGAGGCCGGCGGACATCGTCGCGAGCGCGTCGGCCTCCAGACGGGGGTCGACGCGGGCGGGTACGTCGCCTTTCTCCTGGGCCGCCCGGAGCAGCCCGGTGATCGCGTGGACCAGGTGGGGCAGAAGCGGTTCCTGGTCGGGATCTTGGCTTCCGCGCGTGACGTCGACGGCGAAGTACGCGATCTGGACAGCGGCGAGCATCCGGCCGCGCTCGCCTTCCGGCAAGACCGCGGTGAGATAGGCGCGCACGATGGTGCGCTCGTCCTCGGTCTTCATCGCCTCGCCGATGGTCTTCCCGGCGTTCTCCATGGTCAGTTCGACGATCCGCCGCCAGGCGAAGCCCAGCATCTCTTCCTTGGTGGGGAAGTAGTACTGGACCAGGTTCATCGAGATGCCCGCCTCCGCGGCCACCGCACGCAGCGTGACCGCCTGCAGGCCTCGGCCTGCCGCGATCCGGAAGAGCGCCTCCGCGATCTCACGCCTGCGCTCTTGGTGGTCCACACGTTTCGGCACGCGATCACTCTGCCACGTCGTCGAGTGTTGGCCTCGGCGACCACCCGCTGTTATAGTGCAAGTGCACTATAAAACTTCGAGGAGGTCCGATGCTGGGGGAGTTCATCGACAAGAATGCGGAAGAGCGGTTCTTCGCCACCTATGACGCGATCTTGCGGAAATGGCCGGTTCCTGCCGAGGAGCTGGACATCGAGACGAGATTCGGCCCCACCCGGGTCCGGAGTTGCGGGCCGGAAGAAGGCCCGCCGATCGTGCTGCTTTCCGGTGGGATGGGCACGTCACTGTCCTGGTATCCGCATATCGCCGAACTCGCTGTCCGGCACCGGATCCACGCGGTCGACTCCATCGGCGAACCCGGGCGATCGATCCAGGCCGCGCCGATCGAGTCCACGGAGGACTGCGCGGACTGGCTCGCCGAGGTCGTCGACGGGGTGCTCGCGGGAACCGGTCATGAAAAGGCATACCTCGCCGGTGTTTCGAGAGGCGGTTGGCTGGCTCTGAACCTCGCCTCCCGGACGACCGATCGGATCGCCGGTGTCGTCACCGTCGAAGCCGCGGGATTCGGCGTGATCGGCCGGAGCTTCATCTGGTGGAGCCTCCGCGAAATCTTCCGCTGGTTCCTGCCCAAGTGGTTCCTCCGACTGATGTCGTCAGGAGATCCGGACGTGCGGCACACCGTGCGACCTCTGCTGTTGGCCGCGCTCAAGTACAAGCAGCGTCTCCCGGAGATGCACCTGTTCGGTGATGACGAGTTGTCGTCGATCGACGTACCCACCCGGATCGTCGTCGGCGAACGCAGCGTCATCCATGACGCTCCCGCGGTGGCGGCCCGGCTCGGGTCCTTGAGCCCGCATATCCGCGTCGAGGTCGTGCCCAAGGCCACCCATGGACTTTCCTTGGAGAAGCCCGGCTTGGTCACCGCCCGGATACTCGAGTCGGTGCGGGAACATCACGCCGATGCGACGGAGTGACTCGAGGTCCGTGCTCCACAGGCCGGTCGGGGATCCATTCCTTCACGGTGAACCACGCCTCGTCCCGTGTCACCGGTCGTCACACCGATGCCGGTCGACATCGAGCCGACGGAGCGGTGGTCACTCACGGACGGCCGGCGTGAGATTCATTTGGGGAACCATCCGGTCCGGCCACGACGGGGAGCGGCCCAGCAGGGCGACGATCGTGTCCAAATCGGACGGTCCTGTCGCGTCGACGGCCGGGCCGAACGCGGCGCCCGGTGCGTCCCGGCTCTTCCCGTTCGGGATCGCCTTGGCGAACCCCAGTCCGGCGTCGAGTACCTCTTTCTGGAACTCGACCGGCAGGCCGAGGGTTTTGGCCACGTCCCAGGAGTGCACCAGGTAGTCCACGAAATGGAACCCGAGAGCCTGCTCCGCGGTGAAGGTGATTTCGGTTGAGAACTCGGGAAGGGCGAACTTCCGGTCGGCGAGGTCGTGGGCGGCGAAGGCGTTCAGCACCCGGTTCACTGAGGCGCGGTAGGTGTCGATGGGGTCGTCGCCCAGTGGGAGCAGTCGCCAATGGTCGGGATGGCTCTCGCCATCGGCCGCGGCGGCGAAGCCGTGGTGCTGGGTGGCCATGTGCGCTAGCAGGCCGTGCAGGGTCCAGGCGCTGCACGGGGTCGGCTTGGCCAGATCCGCGGGGGTGATCTTGGTGACGAGGTCCAGGCTGGTCCGGGTCACGATGGCATCCAGGATGCGAAGGTTATCGATAGGCATACGCATATCATCTACAGATGCTTACGAGTTCGTCAACCGGTTCCGGGAGGCCGGTCGGTATGGTCTGCGCATGGCGGAGCAGGGGAGGCCGGATCTCGCGGCGATGCTCGGCGGGCTGATGCGACGGCTGATGAACGCCGAGACACCGGTGCTGGCCGAGCACGGGTTGACTATGTGGGGTTACGTGGTGCTGAGCGCCCTCGACGACGGGCCCGTCCGCACGCAGGCCGCGCTCGCCAAGGCGATCGGCGCGGACAAGACCCGGATCATCGGCACCCTCGACACCCTCCAGGAGGACGGGCTGATCACCCGCGAGCCGGATCCGAAGGACCGCCGGGTCCGGCTGTTGGGGATCACCGAGGCCGGCCGCGCGGCGCGGAGGTCGGCTCAAGCCCGGATTCAGGAGCAGGAGGAACGGCTGCTAGACCACCTGTCCGTCGCCGACCGCAAGGCGTTCCTCAAGGCCGCGCGCGTGCTTTCCGAAGCGCGGTGGCCGTGAGTCAACGCCCCGGAACGTCCTTCATCCCAGTTTCTGCATGACCATTCCGGCAGGGTAGTCCGACGGCGACCGGCGCCACCACGCGCTGAATGCCTTGGCCGGCCGTCGCGGCACCTCGACCTGCGCGCCATCCCCGTGACGGTTTCCGCCGGAATGACCGTATCAGTGGAACCAGGTCGAACCGTTGCCGCTCGGCGCCGGGAGCATGCCGTGACTGGGCGGCCACAACACCGTCGACGGCACCTGCTTCAGCTGTCCGCGCAGGGAATGCACGGGCAGCGGCCGTCTCCGGGTGAGCATGGTGGTCGTCCGCGGGTGCAGATCCACGAACGGGTAGGTCGCGTGGAGGGCGCCGAGCCGCCGTTCGAGACGGAGGCTGCGTTCGGTCAGATCTGCGGCTTCCAATGCGGGTTGGACGAGCAGGAATTCGTCGGTGCCGAGCCGGACGGCCTTGTCCAGCGGGCGCAGATCCTCGCGGATCAGATCCGCGATGTTCTGTTCGGTGTGCATCCTGACCCGGTTGCCGTGGCGCCTGCCGACCTCGGCGAGGTCGTCGACGGTGATCAGGATCAGACCGAGCGGGACGGTGTCGGTCGACGCGCCCAGCCAGCCGGAGATCCCGGCCATGGTCGCCAGTCCGGTGTCGGGATCGGTCGCGAGTGCCGGTTCCTCCGGTTTGGCCGGCGCTCGCCGTTCCAGCCGCCCGGCGAGGTGACGCAGGGCCGCTTCCGCGCGGTTCTCCACCGGCGCCGCCGCGGGGGTCGTCACGCTGTTCAGGACCTCGTCGATCTTGATCCGCGCGGTGGGCGGCAGGCGATCGCCGAGCGCGTCGCGCAGGCGGACGACCTCGGCGTAGGCCTCGTCGCGGCGGAAACCCCAGCGGCCTTGGAACCGCCGTGCCGCTTCGACGGTGGACGCGGACGGGTCGACGTCGTCGAGGTCCTGGGCGACGACCGAACCGCCGAAGGTCGGGGTGAGCACCGCGACCGACCATTCGCGGGCGAGGCTCTCATCGGCGCGCAGCAGGACCGGCGTCACGCCGTGCGGCAGGTCCGGGCGTCCCGAATCGACCATCCCGACGACGGTGACGGCCGCGCGGCGGGCGATCCTGGCGTAGACCTCGCGTTCCCGTTCGAAGTAGGGCAGCCGCTGGAAGAGCGCGACCACGACCATGTTCTCGTCGGTGCCTTCGGCGAGCGCGGCCCGCTCCACGACGTGGGAAGCGATCACGAGCGCGCGTTTCGACAGCACGCCGGCGCGTGCTCCTCCGTCGGTCATCGAATGGTCGCTTCCGTGTGGGGACGAACTGATAAGGCTAGAAGAGCAAACGATCTTCGCCTAGCTACACGATGGTGTGACCCTCGCTGACCGGACGCTGATCGGTCCCGGGCATGCTGGGGGAACAGACCGCGGAGGGGAGAACATGTCGTCACTCGTCGTGCACGGCCTGTGGTCCCGTGGCCGTGGGATCGTGCTCTGGGGCGAACACGGTGACCGCCCGGCGACGACGTCGATGCGGCCGTCGAGCGCGGTCCGGCCGCATCCGTTCGCCGCGTCGGTCGCGCACCTGACCGCCCTGCATCCCGGCAAGCCGGCGTCGGCCGTCCTGGTGCTGCCGTCGCGGCGCGGCGGTCCGGTCGCCTCGCCCGAACTGGGCGCTCGGGGCCGTCCGCAGCAGGAACCGACATTGGAACCCTGGTCGGTACCGGCGCTCTTGATCGACCCCTCGGAGCTGGGGGACTTGGCCGACACGGTCAGCTACGGCACTTCCGTCCGCCACCTCCGAGCCGTCGTCCGGCTGGCGGACGACCTGGTGCGCCGCGGCCGGGTGCTTCCCACGCTCGTGCGGGACGAGATCGTGGCGCGGGCGCGCTGGCGGCCGGTGGCCCGGGGCGGCGACGCGGTCACGCTCCGGGCGCTGATCGCGGCCACCCCGCCGGTGGGCCGGGCCGAACACCCCGGACCGGATCCGGCGGCGCTCGTCACCGACGCGCTCCACACGCTGGTCGACGCCGCGGTCCGCGATCGCCTGGCCGCCGCCGGACATGCCACGGAAAGCGACGGGCGCGAAGGCCCGTTCGGGTCGTGGCTCCATGCGCTGAAGAGCGCCGACGACCGGATCGGCCAGGCGCCGGGCCGCATGGGGATCGTCGCCGAGGGCATCGCCGCCTGGGACGCGATCGGCGACACGGACCTCACCGAGGGCACCGTCTGCTTCAGACTCGACGAGGTTCCCACCTTGCACGGCCCGGCCGACGACCCGGACGACCAGACCGGCGACGGGACCAAGTGGCAGCTGCGGTTCCTCCTGCGCTCCGCGGCCGATCCCAGCCTCCTGCTCCCGGCCGAGGACGTCTGGTCCGGCAAGGCGGGAGCGAAGTTCACGGACCCCGAAGGCCTGTTCACCGCCGAGCTGGAGCGGGCCGCCGGGGTGCTGCCGCTGCTCGGCCCCGCGGTCGAGGCCGAGAAACCGGGTGTCTACGACCTCACCGTCGGCGAAACCGTGGAATTCCTCGACGGCGGCGCGGAACAGCTGATCGCGGCCGGGTTCGACGTCCAGCTCCCGGCGAGCTGGGGCGGCAGGCGGAAGCTCGCGCTCAAGCTGTCCGTCCGCGGCGCGCCCGTCGATCAGGCCGCCGTGCACCGGCTCGGCCGCCACCAGCTCGCCTCCTACCGCTGGGCGCTCGCCGTCGGGGAGGACGCGCTGACCGACGAGGAACTCGCCGGGCTCGCCGCCGCGAAGTCGTCGCTGGTCCGGTTGCGCGGCCGCTGGGTGAGCGTGGACCCCGAACTGCTGCGCGCCGGTCTCGAGTACCTCCGCCGCGACCCGGACCGCGAGAAACCACCGCTGCCCACCCCAGCGGACCTCCTTGCCCTGCTCCACGGGTTCGACGACACGCCGCTCCCGGTCACCGAGGTCACGACCGACGGCTGGATCGACGACTTCCTCGCCGGACGGGTCCAGCGCACGATCGAACCGATCGAGACGCCGCCGGCGTTCGTGGCGACCCTGCGGCCCTACCAGAGCCGCGGTGTCGCGTGGCTTTCGTTCATGACGTCGATCGGGCTCGGGGCCTGCCTCGCCGACGACATGGGACTCGGCAAGACCGTCCAGCTTCTCGCGCTCGAAACGATCGAGCGAGCACAGGACGACAGGGAACCGACATTGCTCGTCTGCCCGATGTCGCTGCTCGGGACGTGGCAGCGCGAAGCGGCCAAGTTCGCGCCGGAGCTGCGCGTCCACCTCCATCACGGTGCCGATCGAGAGCACGGCGCGCGGCTGGCCGCGCGGATCGAGGGCGCGGATCTCGTCGTCACCACCTACTCGACCGCCGCGCGCGACGCAGACGAACTCGCGGGCATCCGGTGGCATCGGCTCGTGCTCGACGAGGCTCAGGCGGTCAAGAACCAGAACACCGGGCCCGCGCAGGCCCTGCGCCGCATCCCCGCCGGGCACCGGATCGCGCTGACCGGTACGCCGGTGGAGAACCGGCTCGCCGACCTGTGGTCGCTTTCGGACCTGCTCAACCCCGGCGTCCTCGGTGGCAGGCAGGAGTTCCGTGAGCGGTTCGAGGTGCCCATCGAGCGCCGGGGCGACCTGGCCGCGGCCACCGAGCTGCGCCGGCTGACCCGGCCGTTCCTGTTGCGGCGCCTCAAAACCGATCCCACCGTGCTCGCGGATCTGCCCGAGAAGATCGAGATCCTGCAGGAATACCGCCTCACCCGCGAACAGGTGACGCTGTACCGCGCGACCGTGGACGAGATGATGACCAAGATCGCCGACAGCGCCGGGGTCAAACGGCGCGGCAACATCCTCGCCGCGATCACCAAGCTCAAGCAGATCTGCAACCATCCCGCCCATCTGCTGCACGACGGTTCGCCGATCGGGCATCGCTCCGGCAAGGTCAACCGGCTCGAAGAACTCCTGGCGGAGATCCTGGAATCGGGCGACCGCGCGCTGTGCTTCACCCAGTTCGCCGAGTTCGGTCACCTGCTCGTGCCGCATCTTTCGCACAGGCTGAACGCGAAGATCGCGTTCCTGCACGGAGGCCTTCCGCAGCGGCGCCGCGACTCGATCGTCGAGCACTTCCAATCGGGCGAGGGCCCGCCGATCCTGCTCGCGTCGTTGAAGACCGGGGGAGCGGGACTGACGCTCACCGCGGCCACCCACGTCCTGCATCTCGACCGGTGGTGGAATCCCGCGGTCGAGGAACAGGCCACCGACCGTGCCTTCCGCATCGGCCAGCGGCGCAGCGTCCAGGTGCGGAAGTTCGTCTGCCCCGGCACCATCGAGGAGCGGATCGACGCCGTCATCACCAAGAAGGAGGCACTGGCCGACCTCGTCGTCACCGACGGGGAGGACTGGCTCACGGAGCTGTCCACCGATTCGCTGCGCGAAGTCTTCACACTCGGGCGGGAGGCGGCCGATGGCTGAGGGATTCCGCCGGGCACTCGACGAGCTCGGTGTCCACAGAGGACTTGTGCCGCCTTGCCGGGTCGACACGCTCACGATCGGGCCCGGCGCCGCCGTCGCCCGGGTCCGGGTCACCCGGCAACGGTTCCACGAAGTCCGCATCGGCCTGCCGACGTTCGGCAAGCAGGTGTGGACGGCGGTCACCGCCGCCGTCGTCGCGGACGAGGCCATGAAGACAGCCTTGCTCGACGGCCGGGTCCCGGACGGCATCGATCGCTTCTTCGCCGCCGAGCAGGTGCCGTTGTTCCCCGAGGCGGCGTGGGAACTCTCGCTGGACTGCACCTGTCCCGGCACACGGGTTCCCTGCGATCACCTCGTCGCGGGACTGATCGCGCTCGAGGACGAGGCGGACCCGTTCGCGATCTTCACGCTCCGCGGGCGCGACCGCACGGCCTTGCTCGAAGACATCGGACGGCAGGCGGGCGCCCGGGTGACGGCCCCGTCGTCGGAAGCCGAGACGCCCGGGCTCGACGAGGTAATGGACGACTTCTTCGGCTGGGGCCCGGCCGGGGACGTCACGAACACGAGACGACCACCGGCCGGGGACCCGCTGGGACTGCTCGACGAGGTCCCGCCGCTGAAGGCCACTGTGGACGGAACCTCGGTCACCGCCCTGCTGCGGCCGCTCTACCGGGCGATCACCGGTCAGGAGTGAAGGAACTTCGGCTCGCGTTTCCCGGTGAACGCGGCCATGCCCTCCTTCTGGTCCTGGGTGGCGAAGGTGCCGTGGAACAGGCGCCGTTCGAACCGCAGGCCGTCGGCCAGACCGGACTCGAAGGCCTGGTTGACGGCTTCCTTGACCATCATGGCCGCGGGACGGGACATACTCGCGATCTTCGCCGCGACCGCGAGCGCGTCGTCGAGCAGGCTCTCGGTGGGCACGACGCGGGAGACCAGTCCCGACCGCTCGGCTTCGGCGGCGTCGATCATGCGGCCGGTGAGGCACAGGTCCATCGCCTTGGCCTTGCCGATCGCGCGGGTCAGCCGCTGGGAGCCGCCCATGCCGGGGATGACGCCGAGGGTGATCTCCGGCTGGCCGAATTTGGCGTTCTCGGCCGCGATCAGGACGTCGCACATCATGGCGAGTTCGCAGCCGCCGCCGAGGGCGTAGCCGGAGACCGCCGCGATCAGCGGGACACGGACCCGCGAAAGCGCGTCCCAGCCGGCGAACCAGTCGGCGGCGTAGACGTCGCTGAACGACTGAGGCTGCATCTCTTTGATGTCCGCACCCGCCGCGAAGGCCTTGGCCGAACCGGTGAGCACGATCGCGCCGACGCCGGGATCCTGGCCGAGTTCGCCCGCGGCGCCGGTGATCTCCCGCATGGCCAGCAGATTCAGCGCGTTGAGCGCCTTGGGCCGGTTCAGGGTGATCAGGGCGACGCGATCGGCGGGCCGCTCGACGGTGATGGTCTCGTATTCGCTCATGCGCTTTCCTTGCTGAGGAGGCCGTCGCGGACGGCGGTGATGATGGCGGAGAAGTCACGGCCGGGGCCGTCACGTTCGACGAACGCCGCGTAGAGTTCCGCGGCTCTCGTGCCGAGCAGGGTGGCGACGTCGTTGTCCCGGGCCGCCGATTCGGCCAGGCGCAGGTCTTTCAGCATCAGGCCACTGGCGAATCCGCCGCTGTAGCCGCGGTTGGCAGGGCTGGCCGGGACGGGACCGGGCACCGGACAGTTGGTGGTCAGTGCCCAGCACTGCCCGGACGCGGTCGAGGCGACGTCGAACAGGGCCTGATGGGTGAGGCCGAGTTCCTCGCCGAGGGCGAACGCCTCCGAGACGGCGATCATCGACACGCCGAGGATCATGTTGTTGCAGATCTTCGCGGCCTGACCGGCGCCGGACGAGCCGCAGTGGATCGCCCTGGCACCCATGATGCCCAGGAACGGCTCGGCGGTGACGAACGCCTGCGAGTCGCCGCCGACCATGAACGTCAGCGTCCCGGCTTCGGCGCCGACCACCCCACCGGACACCGGGGCGTCGAGGGCTCGATGACCGGCCGCGATGACGAGCTCGGCCGACCGCCGCGCGTCGGCGACGTCGATGGTGGAGCAGTCGACGAACAGCGTCCCGGGGCGGACGGACGGCAGGATCTCCCGATAGCAGTCGAGGACGTGCCGTCCGCTGGGCAGCATCGTGATGACGACGTCCGCCGCCGCGACGGCCGCGCTCGCGCTGTCGAACCTGGCCACACCCTCGGATCGCGCGGCGGGAGCCGGGTCGTGGCCATGGACGGTCTCACCGGCTTCGACCAGGTTGGCGGCCATCGGGCCGCCCATGTTGCCGAGGCCGAGGAAGGCGATGGTCATCGGCCCACCCCGTTCCATTCGGCTTGCCCGAGATCGGTGAAGTAAGCGTCGACGAGTTCGCCGTCCACTTCGGACAGCGTGGCGGGGGACCACTTCGGGGAACGGTCCTTGTCGATGATCTGCGCCCGGATGCCCTCGACGAACTCGGCGGACGCGAGCGCGTGGGCCGCGATCCGGTATTCCTGCGCCAGCACGGTTTCCAGATCGGACATCACCGCCGCGGACCGGAGTGCCCGCAGGGTCACCTTCAACGCGGTCGGCGACTTCGCCTCGATCTCCTTGGCGGCGGTGGCGGCCGCGTCACCCCCGGCGTGGAGCCGGGCCAAGATCTCTTCGACGGTGTCCGCCGCGTAGCAGTGGTCGATCCAGTCCGCGTCCTTCGCCAGCGCGCTCGGCGGCGCGGGCTCGGCGATCAGCTCCAGCGCGGCGTCCGGGGTCCGGGAAGCGAGCGCGTCGAGCAGGTCCGGGATTCGTTCGCTGGGCACGAAATGATCGGCGAGCCCGCAGTGGATCGCGTCAGGGCCCGAGATGGAACCGGCGGTGAGCGCGATATGTGTCCCGAGTTCGCCGGGCGTCCGCGACAACAGGTATGTGCCGCCGACGTCCGGGACGAAGCCGATACCGGTCTCGGGCATGCCGACGCGGGAGCGTTCGGTGACGATCCGGTGGCTGCCGTGCGCGGAGACGCCGACCCCGCCGCCCATCACGAGTCCGTCCATGAGCGCGAGGTACGGCTTGGGGTAGCGCGAGATGAGCGCGTTGAGCCGGTACTCGTCGGCCCAGAACCGCAGGGACGCGGTGCCGCCGCCGCGGGCGTCGTCGTAGATGGCGCGGATGTCGCCGCCCGCGCAGAGTCCGCGATCGCCGGCACCGTCGATCAGCACGGCGCGGACACCCGGGTCGGCGCGCCACGCTTCGAGGTGTTCGAGCATGGCGAGGACCATCTCGTGGTTCAGCGAGTTCAGCGCACGCGGCCGGTTCAGCGTGATCCGGCCGATTCCACTGTGGACGAGAAACTGGACGTCGTTCACGAGGCCTCCTGCAGCATCCGGCGCGAGATGATCACGCGCATGATTTCATTGGTCCCTTCGAGGATTTGGTGCACCCGCAGGTCGCGGACGATCTTCTCCAGTCCGTACTCGGCGAGGTAGCCGTAGCCGCCGTGCAGTTGCAGCGCCTGGTTGGCCACCTCGAACCCGGTGTCGGTGCAGAACCGCTTGGCCATCGCCGACAGCTGGGTCGCGGCGTCCTCGCCTTGGTCGAGCGCGTCCGCGGCCCGCCAGAGCAGGGTGCGGGCGGCTTCGAGATCGGTGCGCATGTCGGCCAGCCGGAACTGCAAGGCCTGCTTCTCCGACAGCTTCTCACCGAACGCCGAACGCTCCGACAGATGCCGGACGGCCATGCCGAGCGCGGCCTCCGCGCCGCCGAGGGAGCAGGCCGAGATGTTGAGCCTGCCACCGTCCAAAGCGGACATGGCGACCCGGAATCCGTCACCCTCGCCACCGAGCAGCGCGGACGTCGGCACTCGGACGCCCTCGAAGATCACCTGCCGGGTGGGCTGGGCGTTCCAGCCCATCTTGATCTCGTTGGGGCCGAAGGAGACACCCGGCGTGTCCCGTTCGACGATGAACGCCGAGATGCCCCGGGCGCCGGGGCCGCCGGTGCGGGCGAGTACGACGTGAACGTCCGAAGTGCCCGCGCCGGAGATGAACTGCTTGACCCCGTCGAGCACGTACTCGTCGTCCTCTCGGCGGGCGCGAGTGGAGAGCGCCGCCGCGTCGGATCCCGCGTCCGGTTCGGTGAGGCAGTAGCTGCCGAAAGTGTCCATAGTGGACAGCCGTGGCAGGTACCGGTGCCGTTGGACGTCGTCGCCGAACTTGTCGATCATGGTGGCGACCATGTTGTGGATGGAGATGTACGCGGCCAGCGACGGGCAACCGGTGGCGAGCGCCTCGAAGACGAGAACGCCGTCGAGCCGCCCGAGCGCGGAACCGCCGAGGTCCTCGGGCAGGTAGATGCCGCCCATGCCCAGCTGGGCGGCCTTGCGCAGAACATCGACCGGGAAGTGTTTGGCCTGGTCCCATTCGATCGCGTGCGGCGCGAGGTGTTCCGCCGCGAATTCCGCGGCGGTCTCGCGCAGGGCCCGCTGTTCGTCGGTGAGTCTCATCGCGGCCTCAGCTCATCGTCGGGATGACGAAGCTGGCGCCTTCCTTGGTGCCCGAAGGCCAGCGCGAGGTGACGGTCTTGGTCTTGGTGTAGAAGCGGATCGAGTCCGGTCCGTGCTGGTTGAGGTCGCCGAAACCGGAGCGCTTCCAGCCGCCGAAGGTGTGATAGGCGATCGGGACCGGGATGGGCACGTTGACCCCGACCATGCCGGTGTTCACCCGCGAGGTGAAGTCGCGGGCGGTATCACCGTCGCGGGTGAAGATCGCGACTCCGTTGCCGTACTCGTGTTCGCTGGGAAGCCGCAGCGCTTCCTCGTAGTCGGCCGCGCGCACGATCGACAGCACCGGGCCGAAGATCTCCTCGCGGTAGATCCGCATGCCGGTGGTGACGTGGTCGAACAGGCAGCCACCGAGGAAGAAGCCGTTCTCGTGACCGTCCACAGTGGTTTCGCGACCGTCGACGAGCAGCTTCGCCCCCTCGGCGATTCCGACGTCGATGTAGTCGCGGACGCGCTGAACTGCCTCGGCGGTCACCAACGGCCCGAAGTCGGCCGCCTCGTCGAGAGAGGCGCCGACCTTCAAGGTCTTGACTCGCTCGGTCAGCCGGGCCGCCAGCGCGTCGGCGGTGGCCTCGCCGACCGGGACGGCGACCGAGATCGCCATGCAGCGTTCGCCGGCGGAGCCGTACCCGGCGCCGATCAGCGCGTCGACGACCTGGTCGAGGTCCGCGTCCGGCATCACGATCATGTGGTTCTTGGCGCCGCCGAAACACTGCGCGCGCTTCCCGTGCGCGGCGGCGGTCGTGTAGATGTACTCGGCGATCGGCGAGGAGCCGACGAAGCCGACGGCCTCGACGCGGGGATCGGTCAGCAGCGCGTCGACGGCTTCCTTGTCGCCGTTGACGACGTTGAACACGCCCGGCGGCAGGCCCGCTTCGAGGAAGAGTTCGGCCAACCGCAGCGGTACCGACGGATCGCGTTCGGAGGGCTTGAGCACGAACGAGTTCCCGCAGGCGATCGCCGGGGCGGCCTTCCACAACGGGATCATCGCGGGGAAGTTGAACGGCGTGATCCCGGCGACCACGCCGAGCGGCTGCCGCATCGAGTAGACGTCGATGCCGGTGCCCGCGCTGTCGCTGTACTCGCCCTTGAGCAGGTGCGGGATGCCGATGGCGAACTCGACCACTTCGAGACCGCGCTGGATGTCGCCGCGTGCGTCGGGGACGGTCTTGCCGTGTTCGGAGGCGAGCAGCCGGGCGAGGGAGTCCTCCTCGGCGCGGACGAGATCGACGAACCTCATCAGCACCCGTGCCCGCTTCTGCGGGTTCCAGCGGGCCCATTCGAGCTGGGCCCGCGCCGCGTCGGCGACCACGGCGGCCACCTCGTCGGCCGAGGCGAGCGGAACCCGGGCCTGGACGGTGCCGGTGCTGGGATCGAAGACGTCGGCGAAGCGACCGGACGTCCCCGGTACCGGCTTGCCGCCGACGAAGTGACTGAGTTCGGTGCTCATGGATGCCCTTTCCGAAAGTACGCAGGACGAAGCCGCCCGAGGGCCACGATCGGTGGCCGGGCAGGGGAGTACGGACGACTTACCGCCGGGGTGCGGGCGGGTCGGCGACTTTCGCGCAGGCAGGAAGAATCCGCATGCGTTCAGCTCCATCCTCGTGGACGAACGTGGACATCTGCGGCCGGTATCCTGGCTCCCGGATCCGCGACGGCTCCGGCCTTCCCGGCTTTCGCCAGTGGCCGATTCTCGTGGAGCGCCGCTCCCCGGTCACAGTGGCGGGACCGCTCCGGATTCTCACCGGCTTCCCTGCACCGCAGACCTGTGGACACCATAAAGTAGGAAGTCCGACTATGTCGAGGTTGTGGCGTACGCCTCAGCGGGCGGTGTGTCTCGTGGAAGGTAAGGACGATTCTCTTGAAGGGGAAGGCAATCGTGGCTTGCCGCGGGGTCGGCTGATGAGAAACCGTCAGCGGGGGCCGGTGTGCTGTCCTGGCTTCCCCAGCTCGAGCCGTCGGGGGAGCAGGCGGAGGAGGACTTTCTGGCCAGGCTGGCGGCGTTCCCGGAGTTCTTCGCGGCGCTGGCCGACCGCCACCGCGCCGGTGTCACGGCGGGCCGGACCCCGGTGGAACGCGCGGTGCGCGGCGCCGTCGACCACGTCGACCGGTTCCTGGCCGCCGAACCCAATCCGCTGCTCGTCCCGCCGCTGACCGGTGACCGCGTGGCGCGGCGGGAGCGGCTGTTCACCGAAAAGGTGCGCCCGGCGCTCGTCGCCTATCGCGAGGTTCTCGCCCACGAGATCGCCGGACGAGGAGTATCGGCGGCTCGGCACGGCTCGTCGTCGACACCGGACTGCACGCGCTGGGCTGGAGCAGGCAGTGCTGCGTGGACTACCTCACCGAACAGTGTGTGCTCAGCGACGTCGAGGTGCAGTCCGAGATCGACCGGTACATCGAATGGCCCGGTCAGGCGCTGTCGTACATGACGGGCAGGTGCCGCTGCCCGTGCTCGGCGACATCGTGCGGGAGTGGGTGACGGAGACGCGGCGCCGGGAGTGACCCCGGCGCCGCGTGACCCTGGCTCAGTCGCGCTTCGCGAGCATCGCGACCTCGGCCTCGGACAGCGGCCGGTCGTAGAGCCGGACGTCGTCCACCGCCCCGCGCAGGAAGTCGACCTGCTGACCGCCGTACTGGCCGCGGCCGATCACCGTGTGCCCGGTGCTCGGTGCGGCGGAGCAGGCGTTCTGCGAGGAGACCTTCTTGCCGTCGACATACAGCGACAACGTGCCCGCCTTGGCGTCGCGGACGCCGGTCAGGTGGTACCAGCGGCCGGCTTCGGGCTTCTCCGGAGACAGGGCGCGGAGACCGACGAAGCTCATCGCCCACCGCTGGTCCTGCCCGGAGTACTGCAGGAAGAACGCGCTGTCGCGGCCGGTGTCCTGGCTGACGACGGTCTGGAACGCACCGCCCGCCTCATCCAGCTTCGCCCACGCCGAGACCGAGTAGCTGCCCGCCGTGTCGACCAGGTTCGCCCCGGTGTCGGCCTGCCCGTTGCCCGCGAAGGCCAGTGCGCCGCCCTCGACACCGCGTGCCCACTGCGCGTTGGTCAGCGTGGCGTGCGCCGTGCCGACCGAATCCGCGGCGCTGGAACCGGTGCCCTCGTTGAACTTGTAGGCGTGCACGCCGTCGAGGCCCGGAGTGCCGGGGCCCGGGTCGGGCGCGCCGGAACCGCTGCCGTCGGCGCCGGAGATGATCGCCTGGTTGACCGCGCGCACCTGCGCGAAGTCCATCTTCTTCACCCGCCTGTCGTAGGTGAAGAAGCCGTTGACCTCGTGCTCGACGTCGGTGATCTGCGTGTAGATCGAGCCGCTTATGCCGCAGCTCTGCGCGGACGCGAGCACATCGCGCTGGTTCTGGACGTACCGGCTGTTCAGGGTCGCCTGGTCCTTCACCATCTCGTAGGCGTGACCTTCGCCGAACCACATGTGGTCCTGGACCTCGAGGCCGTAGCCACCGTGTTCGCCGTCGATCGAGATCCGCTTGCCGTCGGGCATCGGCTTCGCGGGGCCCGGGTAGGAGTGCCAGTCGATGACGTCACCCTTACCGGAGTCGCCGAGGGTGTCACAGCAGTTGACGCCGCTGTGCGCGTTGACCAGCCGGGTCGGATCCTGGGCCTTGACACTGTCGGCGATCTTGCCGGTCTCCTCGCGCGACCACTCCGCCCAGCCTTCGTTGAACGGCACGTAGCCGACGATCGAGGTCCAGTTCTTCTTCTGCTCCACCAATTCCTTCAGCTCGACCTGGAACTGCCGCTGAGCGTCGGCCGGCGGACGCCCGCCGGTGCGCATCGACGGCATGTCCTGCCAGACGAGCAGACCGAGTTTGTCGGCGTGGTGGTACCAGCGGTCGGGTTCGGTCTTGATGTGCTTGCGGACCGTGTTGAAACCGAGGACCTTGTGCTGTTCGAGGTCGAAGCGCAGCGCCTGGTCGGTCGGCGCGGTGTAGATGCCGTCCGGCCAGTAGCCCTGGTCCAAAGTGGACTGCAGGAAGAGGATCTTGCCGTTGAGGGTGAACCGGAGTTTGCCGTCGGCGCCCTTCGCGGTGCCGAATTCGCGCATGCCGAAGTAGGACGACACCTTGTCGACGGTGCGGCGGCCGTCCTTCAGTTCGACGTCGAGGTCGTAGAGGAACGGCGAATCCGGCGACCACAGTTTCGCCTTGGGCACCGGCAGCGAGATGGTCGCCGAACTGGATGACGCCTTGCTGCGGCTGACCACCTTCCTGCCGTCGCGGACCACGGCCTCGACGGTCAGCCCGGAGTTCCCGCCGGTGTCGACGGTGAGCTTGAGCGTGGAGGACTCGAGGTCGGGGACCATGCCGAGCGTGCCGATGTGCTTGGCCGCGACCGGTTCCATCCACACCGTCTGCCAGATGCCCGAGGCGCCTTCGTAGAAGATCCCGCGATCGGGGACCAGCCGCTGCTTGCCGACGGGCTGCCAGGTCGCGTCGGCGCGGTCTTCGACACCGACGATGATCTCCTGTTCTCCTTTGGGCTTCAGCGCCGAGGTGACGTCCGCGGAGAACGCGCCGTAGCCGCCTTGGTGCGAGGCCACCTCCTTGCCGTTGACGTAGACCTTCGCCTTGTAGTCGACGGCGCCGAAGTTGATCCGGAGGGTGTTGTCCTTGCCGACGTTCCAGTTCCTGGGCACGGTGAACGTGCGCCGGTACCACATGAAGTCCTCGTGCCGCTGGATCCCGGAAAGCGCCGATTCGGTGGGGTAGGGGACCAGGATCTTCTCGGCGAGCTTCTCGCCGAAGGGCGGGACCTCGCCGGGGGCGGCACCGGCGAACTCCCAGACCCCGTTGAGGTTCTGCCAGTTTTCGCGCACCAGTTGCGGCCGGGGGTACTCGGGCAACGCGTTGGTGGGCGACACCTGGTTCGTCCACGGGGTGGTCAGGCGTGGCTTGCCCATCTTCCAGCCGCTCTCGGCGGCCGTCGCGGCCCCCGACGTCAACGCCAGGGCGGATACCACCGCGACCGCGGTCGCCAGTGATTTCCGGAAGCGTCTCGTCTTTCGGGGACGGTGTGGTGACAACGTTGGCAACATCTGCTCGACACCCTTCTCCGGGGGCGGCCGCCTCGGCGGAGGTGCGCCTCCCGCTGGACCTGTGCAGGCGTGAAACCACGACCCCGTGGCGGTGGGAACCGGTGTGAGCCGGGCCACGGCTGGTCGCCAGGATGTTTTTACATCGTTGATACAACGTTGTAAAGCGTCGAAGGCCTCGAATCGGTCCTGGATGGCAGAGCTGTCCTGCGTTTCGGAAGTGGCGGGATTCCCGTGGTCACTCGTCGAGTTCGCGGTAACCCGGGCCGGTCACCTGTGTTCCGTACGTTGACACGGTAACTGACCAATAAGTAACTTACTGAAAAGTCAGATCGAACGGAGTCATCGATGCCGGCCGAGGAGCGTTCGTGGTGGGGCTGGGGCACCACCGACGGCGAACTGTCCCGGGAGGAGTCCGACGCGCTGGTCGCCCGCACGGCGGGTGTGCTGCCCGGCCACGACTTCACCGACCACGCTCCGCCGGACCCCGCGGAACTCGACATCCCGGCGTCGCGGATCCGCCCGCCGGCGGCGCTCGCCGCGTTGTGCAGTGACGTCCCGGTCGACCGGTTGTCCCACGCCCGCGGCAAGGCGTTCCGCGACGTCGTCCGCAACCTGCTCGGACGGCTCGACCACGTCCCCGATCTGGTCGCCCGTCCGCGTACGGAACAGGATGTCATCGACCTCCTCGACTGGTGCGCGGCTTCCGGCACCCCGTTGATTCCTTACGGTGGCGGCAGTTCCGTGGTGGGCGGGGTCGAACCGCGGTTCGACGGTCCGGCGATCTCGATGGATCTGGCAGGCCTCGGCGACGTGCTCGAAGTGGACACGGTCAGCCGCGCGGCCCGGATCCAGGCGGGGATCTTCGGCCCGGCGCTGGAAGACCGCCTTCGCCCGCTGGGGCTGACCCTGCGGCATTTCCCGCAGTCCTTCGCCCATTCGACGCTCGGCGGCTGGCTCGCCACCCGCGCGGGCGGGCATTTCGCGACCCTCGCCACGCATATCGACGATCTCACCGAATCGCTGCGCATCGTCACGCCGGCCGGCGTCAATGAATCGCGGCGTCTCCCGGGTTCGGGCGCGGGCCCCTCGCCGGACCGGATGTTCCTCGGCTCCGAGGGCACGCTCGGCGTGATCACCGAAGCTTGGATGCGCCTGCAGGACCGGCCGGTCTGGCAGGTCACCGCCTCGGTCGCCTTCGAACGGCAGGAAGACGCGGTCGCCGCCACCCGCGCGATCGCGCAGTCCGGGCTCCACCCGTCGAATTGCCGGCTCCTCGACCCTGCGGAGGCGCTCATCAACGCGGGCGCGAGTGTGGGCGGTGGCCTCCTGCTGGTCGCGTTCGAATCCGCCGATCACCCGGTCGGCACCTGGCTCGACCGCGCGCTCGAACTGACCGCGGGCCACGGCGGTGTGGTGAAAGCCAGGCGCAGCAAGGATTCCACCGGCCAGGACAGCGCTTCGGCATGGCGATCGTCCTTCCTGAGGATGCCCTATCAGCGCGACGCCCTGGCCCGCCGGTCGCTCATCGTGGAGACCTTCGAGACCGCGTGCACGTGGGACGACTTCCCGGAGTTCCACGACGCGATCACCTCGGCGGCACGCGCCGCGATCGACGAGGCGTGCGGTGGCGCGGGTGTCGTCACCTGCCGATTCAGCCACGTGTACCCCGACGGCCCCGCGCCCTATTACGGCATCTACGCCGCCGGGCGCTGGGGGAGCACGGTCGCCCAGTGGGACGAGATCAAGGCCGCGGTTTCCGAGGCGATCGTGGGCCACGGCGGCACGATCACCCATCACCACGCCGTCGGCCGCGACCACCGGCCGTGGTACGACCGGCAGCGTCCCGACCCGTTCGCCGCCGCGCTCACCGCCGCCAAGTCCGCGCTCGACCCGGCCGGGATCCTCAATCCCGGGGTGCTGATCGGCTGACCGGCGGGCGGACGAACGAGGTCGGCAACGCGGTGAACCGCATGGCCACCAACGACGACGTCCGCCCCGCCATGGTCTGCACCTGGGCTTCGCGTTTGCGGAACACGGCGTTGTCGAGCAGCGCGTAGGCGACTCCTTCGGTGACCGCGTCCTGTTCGATGTCACCCGGTCCGCCGACGAGCGCGATCCCGCCGCCGCATCGGACGAACCCGTGCTTCGGGCTCAGTTGGTTGTTGGCAAGCCGGCGGCGGGCTTTCGGCTTCGAACTCGGTTTTGCGGCGGGCTGAGTGGTGCTCACCCTTGCCTGCAGCCACGCTACTACGAGACCTACCTTGCGGCGGTCGTGATCAGGTCTGCTCGGTCAGCCTGCGGGTGAGATCATCCAGGCGGGCGCTGAGTTCCTCTGGGTTGGCGAGGTCGTAATGAACGCAGTCGACGACGCCGGTGTCGAGGTTTCCGACCTCGAGTTCGGCTTCGCCGCTGGTCCAGATGCTGAACCAGCCCACCATGTCGCCGGTCTCGCAGACAACCCCGGCCGCTCTCTTCTCGTAGTCAGGGCCGAGAGTGAGTTGCCATTGGATCGCGGTAGCTTCCCACTTCGGTGCGTAGGTATGGACGGCCGCGACGAACTGGGCGAGGTCGAGCTCGTTCACCTGCCGATGCTATGCCGCCGCGGCTGTCGTGGGCGCCCGGTAGTACGTCTTGTTGCGGGGCATGGCGAACGGGACGTCGCAGCGGCGGCGGGCCAGGCGGATCAACGCAGCGTTGTGCTTCTTCTTCTCCTCGTCGCGTTTCCACTGGTAGTAGGTCCTGCTGGTGGGGACGTGCAGGGCTGCGAACGCGGCGAGGAAGAACGCGCGTTTGAGCTTGCGGTTGCCGGTGCGAGCCGGGTGTTCGCCCTTGATCGAGGCGCCGGAGCTGGGGCGTCGCCGATCTCCGGCAAGATGCGGGCGGCGGTCCTGACTCCTATGCCGGGCAGCGAGGTCAGGGCCCCGGCAAGAGAGTGCGTATCGAGTATCTCCTCGCCCTCGGCAGCGACCTGTTTCCGTTACTGGAGCACGGTTTTCAGGCTGTCTACCAAGCGGGGCAGCACTGTGTTGGCGGCGGCGGTGCCGGGGGCGATCACGGCCCGCTCGTCCAGCGGGACAGGATTTCCAGCACCGCCGGGTGGCTGATTCTGGGGCCAATGGCGCGTTCGAGGGCGGGGTGGATGCCGGTGAGCAGGCCGCGGATGCGGTTGCCGATTCGGGTGGCTTCGCCGACCAGGTCGTCGTCGAACCTGACCAGCATGGCCAGCCAAGCCGAGGAACACGCCATAGCCGCCGATGCCACCAGGCCCGGTGACCCCCGGATCATGCGTGCGACTGGAGGTTGGTCATGCCGGACCTGACGACCACAGCTCCTTGGTCAGGAACTACGAGGAAGGTAACGAGGGCACCGGGCAGCGGCCGATCATTCCGGCCGGTGGTGAGCAGGTCGTGAGTGGCGGCATACTTCGGTTGCTGTCACGGCGGTTTGCTCTCCGAGCATGCCGAGGAGCCCGTCGCCTGGTGGTCGGCGGGCTCCTCGGTTTCAGCGCTTGTTGCGACGAGGTCGTTGTAGTGGGTCCAGGTACTGCGGCGGGATGAAGTCCGGTCGGCCGCCGGTCATGCGGATTTTCCAGCCGGATTGGCCGTGGATGACCATGTGGTGGTAGCGGCAGAGTAGACAGAGGTTGTCGAGGTCGGTGTCGCCTAGCTGGCCCCACGGAAGAATGTGATGGGCTTCGCAGTGCTTGGGTTTTCGGTGACAGCCGGGGAAGGCGCAGCCGTGGTCGCGGAGGTTCAGGGCCCGGCGTTGGGCTGGGGTCACTGATCGGGCGGCGCGGCCGATGTCGAGGGGTTCGCTGTCGGTGCCGAGGACGGCGGGGATGATTTTGGCGTCGCAGGCGAGCATCCGCGCGTGCCGAGCGGTGATCTGCGAGACCTCGTCCACGCAGGCGGATTCCAGTCCGGAGGTGAGGGTGTCCAGGGGGATGGTGACGACGACGGTGGTCCGGTCCCCTGACAGGGTGGGGGCTTTGTCGTTTGTCATGGCGTAGTGGATGGCGTCGAACAACGCATCACCATGACGCTCACCGGGAGTGCGCGGGTCGCGGTTGCCGTCTTCGTCGACGGGTCTTCGTTGTCCCCAGGTGTCGAACAGGGCGTTGGCGCGGGCCCCGAATTCCGGGTCCAGGAGGCCGTTGAGTCGCCACCAGCCGTCGTCGCGTTTGCGGAGATGCACTTCGCGTGAGGGTGGTGTGAGGTCCTCGTCCTTCGGCTCGTTCCCGTCGGGGTCCAGCCGCGCCAAGAGTTCCGCGCCGGCGTTGGTGATCTGCTGTGGGCCGGCCTGGCGGGCCAGGTTCACCAGGATCTGTTCGGCGCCCGACCGTTCCTCGGCGGAGGCGTCGGCGGGAATTTTCTTCAGCACGGCGAGGATCGGGTCGAGGTGCTGGTGCCCGAGGTCCCCGTCGGCCGCGGCGGCGCCGGCGATCGGGGCGGTGGCGGGTGCGGGGGTGCCGTCCAGGTTCCGGCTCTCGTTCACCGCCAGCGCGCGGGTCACGGTGTCGCGGGCTTCTTTGGGGCTGATCCGGGCGGTTTCGGCGAACCAGCCCGCGGTCGAGCCGTGTCCGAACAACTCCATCGGGCCCCGGGACTCGATCTCGGCCAGGAACTGCCCGACCTCCGCCAGCGCCTGTCGTGCCACCGACAACCGTTCGACCACGCCGTGCGCGAGTTCCCGCGCACCGGCACGCCACAGCTCCTGTGGCGGTTCGAGGGTTCGTCGGCTGGACACCCCGCCATAATATCAGCAAATTCGAACACATATTCGATCCGGAAAGAACTTTTCTCGAAGGTGGAATGAAGGTAGTTCGCATTCAAAAGTGCGCGAATAACACTCGTGGGTGAGGGACGGCGTGGTCGTGAGTCGCGTTCTCTTGGGGGTACTTCAGGCGGCCTGAGCGGCGGACCGTGGTGGGCCTCGTGAGTGGTTAGGACGGTTCTAACCGTCCTAACCACTCACGAGGATCGCCACAGTGGTCGCGCTATCGCAGGCGAGATCATCCGGTGGAAAAACGCGAAGTGGGCGCAGTACCGGAGATGAAACGGACAGCTCACAGCTCCCGTAGCAGGTACCGCTGCAGTTTCCCGCTCGCGTTGCGCGGCAACGATTCGAGGAACCGCACGCGCCGTGGGTACTTGTACGGCGCCGCGGTGGCCTTCGCGTGGTCCTGCAGGGCTTTCACGAGGTCCGTGCCGGGTTCGGCGCCGGGCCGGGGTACGACGAACGCGGTGACGACCGAACCGCGATCCGGATCCGGTGTGCCGATCACGGCGCATTCGTCCACGTCCGGATGCGTGAGCAGGACCTCCTCGACCTCGGGAGCCGCGATGTTGTAGCCCGAGGAGATGATCATGTCGTCGCTGCGCGCGACGAACCGGAAGTAGCCGTCGGCGTCGCGGACGTAGGTGTCGCCGGTGATGTTCCAGCCGCCGCGGACGTAGTCCCGCTGGCGCGGGTCTTCGAGGTAGCGGCAGCCGGTGGGGCCTCGCACCGCCAAGAACCCGGGAGTGCCGTCCGGAACGGGCGTGCCGTCGATGTCGAGGACGGCGGCCCGGTAGCCGGGAACGACCTTGCCGGTCGCGCCGGGACGCGCGTCGTCGTCGGCGGCGGAGATGAACACGTGCAGCATTTCGGTGCTGCCCAGCCCGTCTATCAGCGGCCGTCCGACGATCTGCCGGTACTGCCCGGCCACAGGAGCGGGAAGCGACTCGCCCGCCGAGACGGCCCGGCGAACTCCGGTCAGCAGTCGCCCGTTGCCGGCGTTCAGGATCGCCCGGTACGCGGTCGGGGCGGTGAAGAGGACGGTGACGCCTTGATCGGCGACGAGGGTGGCGAGTTCCGCCGGAGTGGCGCGTTCGACGAGCAACGTCGCCGCCCCCACGCGCAAGGGGAAGACCAGCAGGCCACCGAGGCCGAAGGTGAAGGCCAGCGGTGGCGTACCGCAGAAGAGGTCGTCGGACGTCGGGCGCACGACGTGCCGGGAGAACGTGTCGGCGATCGCGAGCAAGTCGCGATGAAAGTGCATCGTCGCTTTCGGGGAGCCTGTCGTGCCTGAGGTGAAAGCCAGCAGGGCGACGTCATCGGCCGCGGTCGGGACGTCGGCGAAGGTCGCCGGATATCGTTCCGCGCGGGCGGCGAGCTCGGTTCCGTAGGACACGGCAGGCAGATCGGGCGGGAGTTCGTCCAGCAGGCGTTCGTCGCAGACGGCGAGCGCGGGCTTCGCGCGGCCGGCGATCTTGTCGAGTTCGGCGCGCCTCAGCATCGGCATGGTCGTGACCGCCACCGCGCCCGTCTTGAGCACGGCCAGCCAAGCCGTCGCGAGCCATGGTGTGTTGGCTCCCCGCAGCAGCACCCGGTCCCCGGGAACCACCCCGAATTCGGTGACCAGGACGTGGGCGACGCGGTTGGCGCGGGCCAGGACTTCGCCGTACGTCCACGTTTCGGCGGGCGAAAGCAGACATGGCCTGCTCGGGCCGAACCGCGCGACGGTGTCGTCGAGCAGCGCGGTCGCGGCGTTCAGCCTGTCGGGATACCGCAGTTCCGGCAGATCGAACACGAACTCCGGCCACTGATCGGCGGGAGGCAGGCGATCACGGCAGAACGGGTCGACGTGCGCGCTGGGAGAAAGCATCATCGTCGCCGCTCCTCGATCCGGCCGTGCCCCCTCCCGCGAAGGTAGCACTTGTTACGACCGTCGAGAAGACGCGATGTCCTGCCCGTGACGACGGCACCACACAGAACATGCGACAGAATGTCCCCTGTGGACGCGGAGGGGGCCGGACCGGGCGGGGCCGCGCGGAAGCTCAGCTCACGACATCGGTGACCGCGCGGCGCAGGGTCGTGCGCACGGTCTCGGCGTCGTCGAGGTTCCCGCCGTGAAGCGCGCCGTCGCGGAGGAGGACGAGCGTGCGGGCGGCGTGGTCGGGGTCGGGGTGACCCGCGTCGCGCGCCAAGTCGCGAAGCGCACCGAAGAACCACTCCCGGTGGTCGTCGATGACCTGGCGGACCTGGTGCGCGGGATCGGGGTATTCGGCGGCGGCGTTGAGGAACTGGCAGCCGCGGAAGTCGTCGTCGAGCGTCCGGTCGCCGATGATGCCCAGCGCGGCCAGCAGCGCTTCGCGGGCGGGCTTCCCCTGCGTCACCGCGCCGACACCCGCGCGGATCCGTTCGCTCGTGGTGCTCAAGTAGGCGGCGACGAGGTCGTCCTTGGTGGGGTAGTGGCGGTAGAACGTCGCCCTGGTCACGGCCGCTTCGGAGACCAGGCGCTCCACTCCGACGGCGTGGATGCCCTCGGCATAGAAGAGCCGTGACGCTGTCTCGAGCAGCCGGACCTTCGGGTGTATGTCCCGGTCGACAGTCGGCATCTCTCAACTATAGAGAAAGAACGATCATTCCACCAGGTCGCCATCGTCACGTTGCGGAAGACATTCCGGGTCAGCATGGTTGAGGCAGAAAGACCGATCGTTCTACCTAGCTCAGAGGGAGCCATCATGAGCAACCAGAAGCCCACCATCGTCCTGGTCCACGGCGCTTTCGCCGACTCGTCCAGCTGGAACGGCGTCGTCCCGAAGCTGCGTGAACAGGGCTACCGGGTGCTGGCCGCGTCGAACCCGCTGCGAGGGATCGAGTCCGACGCGGACTACGTCGCCGACGTCGTCAACGGAGTGGACGGCCCCGTGGTGCTGGCCGGGCATTCCTACGGTGGCGTGGTGATCAGCCGCGCGGCCACCACCGCGCCGAACGTCAAGGCGCTCGTCTACATCGCCGCCTTCCAGCCGGAGGCGGGGGAGAGCGTGTTCGAGCTGTCCGGCCGGTTCGAGGGCGGCAAGCTCGGCCCGGACACCACGAACGTCCTCGCGGCCCAGGGTGAACTGTCGATCAAGCCCGAGAACTTCTCGGACGTGTTCGCGGCCGACGTCCCCGCGGAGACCGCCGACGTCATGGCGGTCACCCAGCGTCCGGTCACCGAGCGCGCGCTCGCCACGCCGTTCGACGGCGAGCCGGCGTGGAAGAACGTGCCGTCGTGGGCGCTGATCGCCGAGCAGGACCACGCGATCCCCGCCGCCGCGCAGGCGTTCATGTCCGAACGCGCCGGTTCGGAGGTCACCAGGGTCGACGCTTCGCACGCTGTCTCGGTCTCGCGGCCGGACGTCGTCGCGGAGGTCATCCTCGCGGCGGCCGCCAAGGTCGCCTGACCTCGGTCGCTTGACAGGTGAAACCCTCCCCGGAGAGGCTGCAAAAGCGCTTTTGCAGCCTCTCCGGGGAGGTGGGCGGCCGCGCGGCTCACCGGTTCACCAGGTGACGGGCAGTTCCCGCACCGTGTAGAAGACCGCGTTCTCGTCGAACGGAAGTTCTTCCAGTGGGATGGCCGATTTCAGGGTCGGTATGCGCCGGAAGAGCGTGCCGTAGACGACCTGTAGTTCCACCCTGGCCAGTGGGGCACCGAGGCACAGGTGCCTGCCGTGGCCGAAGGCGACATGGTGGCGGGCCTTGCGCCGGACATCGACGGTGTGCGGATCCGGGAAGGCGGCCGGGTCCCGGTTGGCCGTGTTCTTCACCGCGATGATGCCCTCGCCGGCGCGGATGAGCCTGCCGCCGATCTCCAGATCCTCTCGCGCGACGCGGCGCGCTTCGGTGTGGGTGTTGGACAAGTAGCGCAGGAGCTCCTCCACCGCGCCGGCCGCCCGCGCGGGGTCGCCGTCACGGACCAGGGCGAGCTGGTCCGGGTTCGCCAGGAGCGCGGCCGTGCCCAGCGCGATCATGCCCGCGGTGGTGTCGTGCCCGGCCACCAGAAGGAGCTGGCCCAACGTGGCGATCTCACGCGGGGTCATCGCGCCGGTCCGGAACTGTTCGACGGCCAGCGTGCTGAGCAGATCCTCGCCGGGCGCTGCGTTCTTTTCGAGCACCAGCTCTTCCAGATAGGCGTTCAGCTCCTCACTGGCGGCCATGGCCCGCTCGGGATCGAGCTCGTCCATGACGAGGGTGCGGGCCACCCCCTGGAAGAAGCCTCGGCCGGCGTAGGGCACGCCGAGCAGTTCGCTGATCACCAGCGAAGGGACCGGCAACGCGAACGCCGTCACCAGATCCACCGGCTTGGGACCGTCGAGCATTCCGTCGACGAGGTCGTCGACGATCCGCTGGATCCGGGGTCGCAGAGCCGCCATCTTCCCGATCGTGAATTCCGGCGTCAGCAGCCGCCGCTGGGCGGTGTGTTCCGGCGCGTCCATCTGCATCAACGTCTTCATCTCGGTGTCGCGTGCTTTGCTCACCGCGTTGGTGTGCGGGAAGGCGGGTCGCGCGGCATCGACGCTGACCCGTGGATCGGCCAGGACCATGCGCACGTCCTCGTAACGGGTGATCAGCCACGGCGTGCCGCCATCCCACAGCTTCACCCGGGACACCGGGTCCTCTTCGGCCCGCCGCAGCAGTTCCGGTGCCGGGTCGAAGGGGCGGCCCACCGCGCGCGCCATCGGGAATCGCCGCATGCCCGCCTGGTCGTCGTCCACACGTTTCTCCTTGCTGTCGAGTGCTTCGCGCTCGCAGCATGCCGGTGCGGAGAACCCCGGTAATCGGACAAATCAGACGTGAATTGCGTCACATTATTTCGGACGGCCGGACCGCTAGGAACTCCGGCACACCGCGACCGGCGCGTCCCCACCTTCTTGCTCGGTGGCCGCGATGAAACCGAAAGTGGTCGTCCCGCCGGCGGGCAGGACCGCGTTCCAGTCGAGTTCCGACACCCGCACGCGGTCGCCGTCCTGTGCCAGGGAACCGTTCCACAGATTGGCGATGCGGGTGCCGGGCGGCAGGGTCCAGCTGACCTCCCAGCCGGTGAGCCGGGTGTCCTGGGCGTTCCGCACGGACACGCGGACCTCCGAGCCGCCGGGCCAGCGGTTGGCGATCTCGTAACGCGCTTCGCACACCGGTTTCGCGGCCGAAGGGGATGGCGCCGCCACCGGGGCGACGGCTTCGGGTGAGTCGCCGTCGAACAGCAGGATCCCCGCCAGGGCACCACCCGCCACCACCACGCCGCCCGCGATGACGAACGGCAAGCGTGAACGGCGGGTGGGCGCGGGAAGCCGTTTCGTACCGGACAGGATCGCCGAGCGGCCGTCTGCGACGGCGGCGAGCATCCGCTCGGCCTCGGCCATGTCCGGCCGCTCCCGGGGATCACGCCGGAGCAGCCGCAGCAGGACGTCCGTGAGCGGGCCGGTCGTCCGCGGCGCGGTGATCTCGCCGCGGGCGACCCGCTTGAGGAGCGCGATCTGGTTGGCGTCGGTGCCGAACGGCGGCGCGCCTTCCAGCGCGGTGTAGAGCGTGGAGCCGAGCGAGAACACGTCCGACGGATAGCCGGGTTCCTCGCCGTCCGCGACCTCGGGGGAGAGGTACGCCGGAGTGCCGACGACGAGGCCGCCCCCGGTCATGGTCCCTTCGCCCATGGCGTGGGACAGGCCGAAGTCGGCGATCTTCGCCTGGCCGTCCCCGGTGATCAGGACGTTGTTGGGCGTGACATCCCGGTGCAGGATCCCGTTCTCGTGGGCGGCGGCCAGCGCCGAGGCGATCTGCGCGCCGAGTTCCGCCACCCGGCCCGCGGGGAGCGGGCCGTCGTCCGCGAGAAGTTCCGTCAGCGGCCGTGACGGCAGGAATTCCATGACCAGGAACGGGGTTCCGTCCTGCTCGGCGACGTCGTACACGGTGACGGCGTGGGGATGCTCGAGCCGCGCGGCGACCCTGGCCTCCCGCATCGCGCGCACGATCGACCGGAAAGGCGCGTCGTCCGACCAGGTGTCCGGCAGCAACTGCTTGACCGCGACCGTGCGGTCGAGCCGCTCGTCGTGCGCCCGCCACACCACGCCCATCGCGCCCCGGCCGACCTTGCGCTCCAGCCGGTAACGCCCGGCGATGACGGCATTCCGGTCCACGAAGGCAACTGTATCCGCTAGGGCTGCGGGACCTTCCCGACCGGCGCCCCGGCGGCCGCGAGCCAGGCATCGGCGAGCAGCCGGTGTCCCAGCGGGCTGGGGTGGACGCCGTCCGGGGCCAGCGTCGCCGCCCCGTGCTCGGCCGCGGCACGCGGCATGAACAGGTCCGCGCGGACCAGCCGCGCGCCGAACTCGGTCGCCACGTCGATCGCGGCTTCGACGCGCGGCGCCAAATCGCCGAGCCAGTCCTGCTGTTCCGGTTCCACCGGCAGCAGGAACGGCGTGATCACGTACAACTCGGCCGGGAGATGCTGCCGCGCACCGGCCAGCAGCCGGGAGTAGGCGGCGCGGAACTTCCCGATCGGGCTGGGCAGCCTGCGGTCGAACGTGCGCCAGGTGTCGTTGATGCCGATCTTCACCGTCAGCACCGTGGGGCGTGCCGCGAGGACGTCGGTGGTCCACCGGGCTTCGAGGTCGTAGATCCGGTTGCCGTTGACCCCCCTGTTGACCACCTCCGGCCCGTCGCCGAGGAGGTCCGCGATTCGCCGGACGTAACCCTTGCCGAGTGAAGCGGGATCGGTGCGGTCACGGCTGGAGTCGGTGATGGAGTCGCCGGCGAACAGCAGCCTGTCGGCTTCGGTGAACCTCACGCGCCCGCCTCGATCAGCTTCCGCAGCGAGTCCGCCTCGCCGGGGATCAGGTCCGGATCGTTGTCCGGGACGAACTCCAGCAGCGCGTCGAGCGGCCGTCCGGTCTTCGCGAGCAGGCCGAACGCCCGCGTCCACAGTTCCGCCCTGGCGGTCAACGGATGCCGCTCGTTGCTGGGCCACCACGAGAACACGTGCACCGCCCGAACCCGGTCGAGGACCAGTTCCAGCCCCGCCAGCGCCTGATCGTCCGGCAGGTCCTGTGGCGGTTGCCAGTAGGTGCCGAGATTGTCGCGGCCGACCTCTTCGAGCAGCCGGACGGTCGATTCGGCGGTGTCGGTCAGCGTCCCGCCGTGGTACTCCAGCGCGACCTCCAGGCCGTGTTCGTTCGCGACGTCGGCGGCCTCGCGGAGACCGGCGACGACCTGCTCACGTTCGTCGGGGTCGACGTCCTCGGAGCCCGCCTTGCCCGCCCACACCCGGATCCGCGAGGCGCCGAGCCGGACCGCCGTGGCGGCGATGTCGCCGAACTTCCCGGCCTCCATCGGGGTGGCACGGAAGTAGGAGCCGTAGGAGTCGCAGGTCAGCCCGTGCCGCGCCATGGCTTCGAACGCGCGCTCGGCCGCCCAGTCGTCACCGGGGCGCACGTGGACGTCGGCGCCCCATTCGATCACCTGAAGTCCCGCGTTCTCGGCGCGACGGGCGACCTCGTCGGCGTCCAGCCTTCGCAGCGTCACCGAACACAGTCCCGGGCGGATCATTTTCCCTCCAACGGTTGAGTGCTTTCCCGCAGCACGACCTCGCCGGTGATCGGCTTGACGCGGGGACTGTCCGCGCGGTCGGCGAGGACGAAGTCGAGAGCCCGTTCGCCCATCGTTTCGATCGGCACGCGCACAGTCGACAGCGAAGGCCTTATGTCGCGCAAGGTGATGATGTCGTCGAACCCCGCGATCGCGACGTGCGCCGGTACGTCGACGCCGTGGTCGCGGCAGGCGGCCATCGCGCCGACGGCCATCACGTCGTTGACCGCGAAGACACAGCCACGGAAGCCGCTTTCCAGCGCCCGCACCATCGCCGCGTAGCCGCCGTCACGGGTGAACTCCGCGTGCAGGACCTGGTTCACGGGCAGGGGGACGCCGTGGTGGGCGAGGCCGTCGCGGAAGCCGAGGACGCGGTCGCGTGAGGTCAGCAGCCCGGGCGGCCCGGCGAGGACGAGGAAGTCGTGGTGCCCCAGTCCGGCGAGCCGTCCGGCCAGATCCGCCGCGCCCGGCCGGTTCTCCAGCATGACGGTGTCGAACGGCAGTTTCCGCTGACCGATCACCACGACCCGGCCGTCGGCGGCCTCGAACGCCTTGAGTTCCTTGGTCAAATTCCGTTGCAGGGCGCTGTCTTCGTTGCGCGAGCCGGCGAGGATGACCGCTCGCGCCCGTTGCCCGCGCAACGTCGTGACGTACTCGAGTTCCTTCTCCGGATGGTTCTCCGTGCTCGCGATGGTGACCGTCAGCCCATGCCGGGCGGCCACGCGCATGACACCGGACGCGATCGAGGAGAAGTACGGGTCGACGATGTCGTGCACCAGCAGCCCGACGACGTTGCCGCGGCCGCGGGCCATCGCCTGCGCGGGCACGTTCGCCGTGTACTGCAACCGTTCCGCGGCCCGCAGCACCGATTCCCGCAGAGTCCCGCTGACCTGTCTGGTTCCGCCGTTGAGCGCTCTCGACGCCGTCGCGAGCGACACTCCCGCCTCACGGGCGACGTCCGCCAGGGTGGCCGAACCCGCGGCGCGCTGCGGCATGGTTCCTCCTCGGTGGTGCGGTGGGCTCACGCCGGCGTGGGCTGCCGCCGGCGTGAGCCCGGCTTCGCTACGGAGCGTCGGGTCCGACGTCCGCGGTGGTGAGCGGCCGGTTGGTGATGGTGGCCGTCGAGTACTCGTCCGCCCCGACATCACGCTGGCTGCCACGGGGCTGGCCGTCGATGTCGAAGGCGGTCGGCGCGACCGCCAGCGTGGCCGCGTTGATCGCGGGACTGTTCGAGGCGAGACGCGAAATCCCGTCCGAACCCTGGACGAGCTTCGGGTCGATCCGGCTGAAGGTGCCCGCCGGGATGTTGCCGTCCCCGCCCGAGCCCCACAGGATGTTGCCCGACCACGTGAAGTTGCCCGTGGTGCTCATCGCGACCAGATCGCCGTTGCTGCCGACGAAGATGTTGTCGGAGATGGTGCAGTCGCGCGGTTCGATCGTCCGGTTCGTCTCGCCGGACAGCGTGCTGCTGTTGTTCAGCAGCGTGTTGTGCGCGATGAGCACGCGGTCCGCGGCGTCGTTGCCGCGCCGGGATTCGGGCGACTCACCGACGAAGTGATCGCGGACGGTGCCACTGCCGACGACGAGTGCCCGGCTGGACAGGCCGGACAGGTAGTTGTTGACGATCGTGTGGTCGTTCCCGTAGATCCGGATGCCCTCCTGGCCGTTCAGGATGAAGTTGGAGTCGACCAGGGTCTTGTTGCCGTGGCGCAGGACGATGCCGCCGAGGCTGTTCCGGATGGTGTTGTACCGGACGAAGTTGCCGGACGACTTGACCGAGATCGCCTCGGGGTCGCCGTTCGCCCGCTCGAACAGGTTGTTCTCGATCTTCGCGCCGGCGGTGCTGAGCGCACGTGGGCTGACACCGAGCCGGATCGGCTCGCCGCCGTTGCTGCCGCCGAAGGTGTGGTCGGAGAAGTAGTTCCGGAAGACCTCGACGCCCGAGGCCATCTTGTCGTCGTCCGCACCCTCGATGCGGAGCATCACGCCGAGGGTCGACTTGTGGTGGAAGTGGTTGCGGTCCACCTTGGTCTTGTCGGCGCGGACCAGCACCCAGTGCAGGCCCTCGATGTCGGCGAGCTGGAAGTCGTTGCGGGTCAGGCGGATCACCGAACAGTTCGGCGGGATGTCCAGCATCGTGCTCTGGCGGAACTTGAACCCGCTGATCGTGACGCCGACGGAGTCGTCGAAGACGAAGCTCTGCTCGCCGTTCAGCGTCACCCCACCGCGGGACTGGGCGACGATGGTGATCGGCTGGTCCTTGGTGCCGCGCTTGCCCGTGATGGTGATCGGCTTGCCCGTCGGCACGGTGTACGTCCCGTTGTTCACGGTGATGACAGTGCCGGCGGCGGCCGAGTTGATGGCGTTCTGCAGTTCGGTCAGCGAGCTGACGTTCAGAGCGCACAGACCGTTCGGCTTGGCGGACGCCGTCCCGCTGGTGACCCAGGGAACGGTGATCAGCGCGGCGCCGAGGGTGGCGCCGCTGAGGAACCTTCTGCGATCCATGATGCCTCCGTGCTCAATCGGTGGGGAGGGTTTCGGCGGCGGGGCTGGTGAGGAACAGCTCGATCACCGGGACCGGGGTGTCCGGTTTCCGGATGGGGAGCTTGAGGGTGAGCGTGCCTTCCGGCTGCCCGCCCATCTGGGTGTTCTGCGCGGTCTGCCCGGGATCCGTGTGCACCTGCTGGATCTCCGAGGCGTCGTCGAGCAGCTGGGCGTAGCGCACCCGCCCGGCGAGCCCCGGCAGGTGGACATGGTTCATCGGCCAGCTGAAGAGGTGCAGGTAGAGCCGGTCTCCGCGCTGGGTGTAGCGGCCGTCGGCGGGCGCGGTGAACTCGGCGGGGCCGCACCCGCGGATGGAGCGTTCGTGCCGGTCCATCCAGCGGCCGAGTTCCGCGAGCACTTCGTGCGCCCGCGGATCGATCTCGCCCCGGCCGTTCGGCCCGACGTTGAGCAGCAGGTTGCCGTCCTTGGACACGCCGTCGACCAGCATCCGGATGAGCAGTTCGGGGCTCTTGTAGTCGAGGTTGTCGCGGTCGTAACCCCAGCTGCCGTTGAGGGTCTGGCACGCCTCCCACACCACCGGGACGCCGTCACGGGTCATCGGTCCGGACGGCTGGTACTGCTCCGGGGTGATGAAGTCGCCGGGGACGCCGGTGCGGTCGTTGACCAGGATGCCGGGCTGCAGTTCGCGGACCATCTCGAGCAGGCCGGGGGAGTCCCAGTCGTCCGGTCCCTTGCCGCCCCACCATTCCTTGCGGCCCTTGTAGGAGAAGTCGAAGAACAGGTAGTCGATCGTGCCGAAGCGGGTGAGCAGTTCGCGCACCTGACCGTGGAGATAGAGCTGGTATTCGGCGATGTCGGCGTACTGGTGCGCCGCGATGTATTCCGCGTCGTCACGGCGGGGGTGGGTGCCGTCGACGGGGAAGGCGGGGTGGTGCCAGTCGATCAGCGAGTGGTAGAAGCCGACCTTCAAGCTTTCCTCGCGGCAGGCGTCGACGAACGGACCGAGCAGATCCTTGCCGTAGGGCGTGTTCGTCACCTTGAAGTCGGTGAGGTCGCTGTCCCACAGGCAGAAGCCGTCGTGGTGCTTGGTGGTCAGCACGACGTAGGTCATACCCGCGGCCTTCGCGGCCCGCGCCCAGGAACGCGGGTCGTACTTGTCCGGTTCGAAGTGGTCGTAGTAGACCCGGTACTGCTCGTCGGTCAGCTTTTCGCGGTTCTGCACCCATTCGTGCCGGGCGGCCAGCGAATACAGTCCCCAGTGGACGAACATCCCGAACCGGTCGTGGGTGAACCAGGCGGTGGAACTCACTTCAGGATCGCTCCTTGATTGTGGGTCAGCCCTTGAGCGCGCCCGAGGCGAGGCCGCGGACGAACGAACGCTGGAAGAACAGGAACGCGGCGACCGAGGGGAGCAGCGCCAGCAGCGACGCGGCCATGATCACGCCGGGGGTCACGTCCGAGTCGATGCGCAGGGTCCGCAGGGCCAGCGGCAGGGTGTAGGTCGAGGCGTCGGTCGACACCAGCAGCGGCAGCAGGTACTGGTCCCAGATCATCGTGAAGCCGAAGACACCGATCACGCCGAGCGCGGGCTTGCACATCGGCAGGATGATCTGCGCGAAGATCCGCAGGTCACCGGCACCGTCGATCCGCGCCGCCTCTTCGAGTTCGCGGGGGACGTCCTTCATGAACTCGGTCATCACCAGGATCGAGAAGGCCCACGCGCCCAGCGGCACGATCATCCCGGCGAGGCTGCCGATCAGGTTGAGGTGCACCACGGGCAGGTCGGACAGGATCAGCGACAGCGGGATCGCGAGGATCTCCTCCGGCAGCATCAGCGTCGCCAGGATCGCGACCAGCACGAAGGTCATGAAGCGGAACTTCTTGCGCGCCAGCGCGTATCCGGCCAGTACCGAGATGACGACCTGCAGCAGCAGGCCGAAGCCGACCACCAGGAACGAGTTGAGCAGGTACATCCCGACACCCTTGTCGAACGCGATGCCGAAGTTGTCCAGGGTGGGGCTCGACGGGATGACGCTCAGCGCCGTCGGGTCGGACACGTCGCTGAACGAGCTGACCAGCAGCGCCAGCAGCGGGCCGGCGAACACCAGGAGCAGCAGGGCGTACAGGACGAACCTCAGGATCCGTCCGCCCGGTGATTTGACGGCGTCGAGCCCGAGCGCCGAATCATTGGCCGCGGTCATGCGTCTCGCCTCCGTCGGAGCACCTGGACGAACAGCGTCAGCACGAGCGTCGCGAGGAACAGCAGGACCGCTCCCGCCGCGCCGACACCCAGCCGGTTCTGTTCGAGTCCGAGTTTGTAGATCAGGGTCATCGCCACCTCGGTCGAGCCGTTCGGCCCGCCGTTGGTCAGCAGGAACACCTCGGTGAACACCCGCAGGCCGCGGATCGCCGCGAGGACGAACAGGATCGAGAACACCGACCGCAGCCCCGGCAGCGTCACGTGGAGGATCTTGCGCCAGCGCGATGCACCGTCCACAGTGGCCGCTTCGTAGAGCCCCCGGTCGATACCCGCCAGGCCCGCGAGGAAGATCATCATGTCGTACGGCGCGCCGCGCCAGATCCCGGTGATGATGACCGAGACCATCGACGTGTCGGGATCGTTGATGAAGCCCGACGGCCCCAGCCCGACCAAGCCGAGGATGGAGTTCAGCATCCCGTCCTCGGTCGGGTGGTACATGATCCGCCAGAGTTCGGCGACCACCGCGATCGGCACGACCACCGGCAGGAACGCCGCCGACCGCAGGAACTTCAGCCGCTTGCTCTGGCCCTCCATCAGCAGGGCGAGCGCGAGGCCGATGACCATCGACCCGACTGTCTGGCCGACCGCGATCACGACGGTGTGCCAGATCGCGGAGTGGAACGCCTCGTCACCGAGGACGGTGCTGTAGTTCTCCCCGCCGACCCACTGGTTGCCCAGGTACGGCTGGACGTCCTGGAAGGACATCGTCACCGCGGTGATCATCGGGATGAACTTGAAGTACACGAACAGGATCAGGGCGGGGGCCAGGAACAGCCACGGCGTCCACCACTTCCCGTCGCGGTCGCTGCGCCTGCGGGCCTTCGGCGCGGGCGTCCGCTTGACGGCGGGACGGTCCGCGCCGACGGCCGCCGGCTTGGCGTGATCTACGGTCATGAGGCGCTGATCCCCTGTTGCTGCAAGGTCGCGGTGAGCTTGGTGTCGAGTTTGGACAGTTCCGCCTTGAGGTCGAGCTTGCAGTCGGCGACGAGCGCGCTGACCGTGTCGGCGGTGTCCTGGCGGACCGGCGTCCAGTTCGGGATGGACGGCGCGTAGTGTCCGGACTTGGCGTAGATCTCGGCGTAGGTCTTCCAGCGCGGGTCCGGGCGGACCTGGGCGATGTCGACGTTCTTGTTCACCGGGAGCTGCACGATGAAGGCCGATTCGCCCTCCATGCCGATCTTCTGGCCGTCGGCCGAGATCGCGAAGTCACCGAAGGCGTCCTGCCCGGCCTGGTTCGGCGAACCGGCCATCATGTAGATCGACAGGCCCTCGGCCAGGACGTCGGCGTTCTTGGCGCCCTTCGGCATCGGGACGACCTCGTACTTGTCCTTGCCGAGCGACTTGTCGAAGCGCGGCAGCAGGTACGGGCCGACGACGTACATCCCGGCCTTGCCCGCTTCGAAGGTCTCGTTGGTCGCAGGGGTCGGCATGGTGACCGAACCGGGCTGGATCACGTTGTCCTTGCAGCCGAGGTCGCGGAACCACTGCACCGCGGCCACGGATTCGGGGGTGCTCATCGACGGCTTGTACTTGCCGCCACCGGCTTCGGTGATGAAGTCACCGCCCGCGGCCCACAGGAAGTTGGAGAAGTACCAGGAGGCGTACCCCCGCTTGGTCGACAGCGTCGCGGTCAGCCCCGCGGTGTCGTTCTTGCCGTTGCCGTCCGGGTCGCCGGTGGTGAAGGCCTTGGCGAGGTCCGCCAGTTCGGCCCAGCTCTGCGGGACGCTCTTGCCGAGCTTTTCGCGCCAATCCTTGCGGATCAGCAGCGCCGAGGCCTGCGCGCTGTAGGGCAGGCCGTACAGCTTGCCGTCCGGGGTCTGGTTCGACTTCAGCGCCTGCTCGGTGAGCTCCGAGGCGTGCTTGATCTTGCCCTGTTCGATCTCACGCACGAGCCCCTGGCTCTTCAGCGTGCCGACCTGCGTGACGTCGTTCATCACGATGTCCGGCAGGTCGCGCTGCGCGGCGCGCTGGGCCAGCTTCGTCTCGAAGTCGTCGAAGATCGCGGTGACCTGCACCTTGAATCCCGTGGCCTTCTCGAAGGCTTCCGCGAGCCGCTTGGTGGCCTGCTCGCCCGCGCCGCCAGGGGTCGTCCGGGTCCACAGTTCCAAGGGCGCCTTGGTGTCCTGCGCGACGTTCGTTCCGGCGGGGCCTGCCGAGCAGCCCGAAAGGACCAGCGCTGAGACAGTGAGCCCCACGCCGATCCACCGCGATTTCCGCATCGCTTCTCCTGTTCACTGTGGACCACGCTGTCTACTTCGGAGGGGACGGTAAGCGCTTTCCCGGGTCCCGGTCAATGGTCCGATGATTACGAATTTCAATCGGCCGGGATTGCCTCTGCATGGGGCTCGCCGTCCGTGGACCGGGTTAAGCATCCGATGTATGGTCGCCGACGGAGGTAGGGATGACCGAGCTGCAACACCGGCCGACGGCACTTCTCGTGATGGAGGAGCGTCGCCGCGACGACGTTTACCCCGAGACGGTGCTGAAGGAGATCGAAACGCTGGTGGACCTGCGTGAACCGCTCACCCGTGAGCGGCTGGCGGAGGACCCGGCGGCACTGGAAGGCGTCGAAATCCTGCTGTCCGGCTGGGGTGCCCCGGTGCTGGACTCCGTCCTCTTGGGACACGCGCGGGACCTGCGGGCCGTGCTTGTCGCCGCCGGATCGGTCCGGCCACTGACCACGCCCGAGTTCTGGGCGCGCGAGCTGCCGATCGTGTCCGCCGCGGCCGCGAACGCCGTCCCGGTCGCCGAGTTCACCCTGGCCCAGGTCCTCTTAGGACTCAAACAGGTGCACCGGATCTCGCGCGAGATCCGGGAGCGGCGGGCCTATCCGCCGGACCCGAGGGTCGCCGGTGCCTACCGGTCGCGGGTCGGCCTGCTAGGCCTCGGCGAGATCGGTGCTCTCGTCGCGTCGCATTTGCGCGGTTTCGACGTGGAGGTGCTCGCGAGCGACCCAGTCGTCGACGCCGCGACCGCCGCCGGACTCGGAGTGCGGCTGGTGGACCTGGACGAGCTGTTCGGCACCTGTGCCGTGGTCAGCCTGCACGCGCCGCTGCTTCCGGAGACCGAAGGGCTGGTCAACGGGGAGCTGGTGGCCAGGATGGGCATAGGCGCGACTCTGATCAACACCGCCCGCGGCGCCGTCGTCGACGAGCCGTCGGTCATCCCGGTGCTGCGCGGGCGCCCGGACCTCACGGCGATCCTCGACGTCACCTGGCCCGAACCGCCCGAACCGGACTCGCCGCTCTACACGCTGCCGAACGTGGTGCTCACACCGCATCTGGCCGGGGCGCTGGGCGCCGAGCGCGCCCGGATGGGTGAACTCGTCGCGCAGGAGCTGCGGCGGTTCGTACTTGGGCAGCCGCTGCGGCACGCCGTCGCGCCGGACCGGGCCCACCTCCGGGCCTAACCTGGCGAGGTGAAGCTCGCCTTTCGAGACACCGGCCCACGGACGGGTGTACCTGTGGTCCTGCTGCACGCCCTGGGCAGCGAATCCGGCACTTGGGACGATTTCGTCGCGCGCCTGACGTCCGGTGGCCGCCGTGTTCTCGCTGTCGACCTGCGGGGACACGGCGACAGTGCCCACACGGAGAAGTACTCCCTCGAGGCGATGGCCGATGACGTGGCCGATCTTCTCGGGGAGCGGGCGGACCTGGTCGGCCATTCGATGGGCGGCCGGGTCGCCGTGCTGCTCGCCCAGCGCCTGCCCGGACGTATCCGGCGGCTGGTCGTCGAGGACACCCCGCCGCCCCCGACGTCGATGAAGGAACCGCTGTCCCCGACCGTGGAGCCGCCTGAGCCGCTGCCGTTCGACTGGCGGCTGATCGACCCGATCATGGCCGAACTCCGGACGCCCGACCCCGCATGGTGGGAGCGGCTCACCGCGATCACGGCGCCGACCCTGCTGGTCGGCGGCGGGCCGTCCAGCCACGTCACCCGTGAATCGCTGGAGCGCATGTGCGGGCTGATCCCGGACTGCCGTCTGATGACCATCGAGGACGCGGGGCATCGGGTGCACAGCACCAAGCCGGAGGAGTTCGCCGCGGTCGCGGGCGAGTTCCTCGGCACGGCGTGATCCGGTCGGCCTGGCTGGGGCTCGTGAGGGGTAAGGACGGTTCTGGTGGACCTGTATTTGCCTACCCACTGGAACCTGAGCTCACCTGGGTGTCCTCGGGTTGGATGATGGGTGTGCGACGGGGGAGGATTCCGGACGTTGAACGTCCGAATTCTTCCCCGCTCGGTCGGTGGGGTGGTCTTGATCAAGTCCGAGAGTGGATCGTCGTGCGTTGATGAAGGAATCGGGACACTCAACGTCCCGATTCCTTCGTCAACGGCGCCCGGACCGCCGCCCTGAGGTGGTCAGGCGTAGGTAGGTGAATACTGGTCCGCTTCTAACCGTCCTTACCCCTCACGAGGCCCGGCCGCGGCACCCGGCCCGCGGTGCGTCGCCGCGAAACGGCGACGGTCACCAGTTCCGCACTGAGGGCGCGTATCCCGCCGGCTTGTCCCCGACCTTCACCCCGGGGCTGATCACCCAGTTCTGGTACTCAGGCGTGAGCATCCGATACACCGACTCCGACGGCACGGCACTCGCCTCGTCGAGGAGCGCCTGCAGGTCCGGCGGCAGTTCGAAGTCCAGTGCGGCCATGCTCTTGCCCAACTGGTCCGCGCTGCTCGCCCCGACGATCGCGGCCGCGACGCCCGGTCGGGTCGCGACCCAGTTGATCGCGACCTGGGCCATCGTGACACCGAGTTCGTTCGCGGCCTTGTCCAGCGGCTTCAGCAGCGCCCAGTCGCGGTCCGTCCACGACTGGGCGGGGTTCCCCGGATCGCTCAGCCTGCCCTCGCCGGACGGCGTCTCGCCGGTCTGCCGGTACTTGCCGGTGAGGAAGCCGCCCGCCAACGGGCTCCACGCGGTGATGCCGAGCCCGAGATGCTGGCCCATCGGGACGTGTTCCGTCTCGATGGTCCGCTCCACGAGCGAGTAGGGCAGCTGGAGATTGACGACCGGGGTCAGCGCGTGCGCCTCGGCGAAGCTCTGCGCCCGGGCGGCGTACCAGGCGGGCACGTCGGAGAGCCCGGCGTAGCGGATCTTTCCCGCGCGCACCAGGTCGTCGAACGTGCGCATCACCTCTTCCACCGGCGTGACACGGTCCCAGGTGTGCAGCAGGAACAGGTCGACGTGGTCGGTGCCGAGCCGTCGCAGCGACGCTTCGAGCGCCCGGATCAGATGCTTGCGGCCGTTGCCGCCCGCGTTCGGGTCGCCCGGGTCGACGCTGTTGGTGTACTTGGTGGTGAGCACGACCCGGTCGCGCACCTTCGCCTCGGCGATGAGGCGGCCGAGGATGGTCTCGCTTTCGCCGGCGGTGTAGAAGTCCGCCGTGTCGATGAAGTTCCCGCCCGCCTCCAGGTATTCGCGGAAGATCGGCCGGACCTCGTCCTCGGTCTTCCCGTACGCGGCGTGGAAACCGCCCGGTGCCGAAGTTCATCGTGCCGAGCGCGATCCGGCTGACGCGCAGTCCGGATCGGCCGAGCAGGTAGTACTGATCCAGTGTCATGACAGGAACTCCAGGGTTTCAGAGACGACCGGGGTCGGTCGCCGGCGCGGTGAGGGTGTGGAGCGGGTCTCGGTCAGCCGTCGCGGCGTGTGGTCGAGCGGTCCTCGGGCCACAGGGGAAGAACGGCATCTCAGTGATGTCCACTGTGGACGGGAACGACGACGTTCACCGTCTTCTGGTCGAGGATCTGGTGCGTCGGGTCGGCGAGACCGATCCACACCTTGTGCGGTCCCGCCGGCAACGACTGGATGATCAGTGGTTCTCCGCTGCCGTCCGCCCAGTGCCACGCCGCGTCGTCGACGGTCACATGGATGTGGCCGATCCGCGGCGAGACGTCCAGCGCGGCCGGCCCGTACACAGGGACGATCCGGAGGTTCTCCGCCCGGTACCGCAGCACGACCAGGCCCATCGCGAGCTGATCGGGCAAGGGCGCGTCCACGACCAGCGACGGCGGCGGTTGGGACGGCAGCGGCACCACGGGAGCGGGTGACCAGCCGGCGGCGGCCGCGGCGGGGGGAGCGGGCGCCGCCGGAGCGGGTGGGGGAGCGCTGCAGGCGGCGGTGAGCAGAACGGCGGAGGTGAGGGCGATTTTCCCGAGTGCGGGCATGAAATCACGCTAGGACGGTCAGAGGGGCCGCGGCGCCCGTCGGATGACGTCATCGGTGTACGTCACCCGTGACACTTTCCGGTGATCCCCAGGTGGATCGGCCGGATCCGGGGAATATCCAGGACATCGACCCGCTGGGTGGAGGAAAAGGAGAGAACGATGAAGTCCCGGATCGCCGCCTTGGCGGCCGCAGTCATGTTCTTGGTCTCCGCGGGCGTTGTCACGGCCTCGCCCGCCACCGCGGACCCGGTACCCGGCAGCCCGAACCAGTTCTACGCGTCGTGCGCCGTCGACCTGCTCGGCTCCCCGGTGGGGTGTCTGGAAACCGACGAGGTGCACGCGACGCACATCTGCCAGTACGTGGTCACGGCGTTCGGGCTCGGCCTCGACTGCATCCAGCGCTGATCGTTCGAGGAAGCCCGCTCAGGTGCCGAGCCAGCCGGGGTTGGCCGCAGCCCACTCGGGAAGGCGATGCCGGATCGCGGCCAGTTCGGTGATCGCGTGCACCAGTCCACTTCGGACATCGGTGACGTCGACGGGCGAGCCGTCGCGCCACAACAGGAGATGCCGCGTCCGCAGCGGCACCCCTCGCAGCGCCACCACCGAGCCGGGCATCGTGGAACCGGAATCGAGGGACTGGGCCGGCACCACCGCGCGGGGATCGCGCCGGACGGTCTGCCGCAGCACCATCGGTTCCAGCTCCCGCACGGTGATCGCGCCGAGGCCGGCGCGTGCGCACTGATCGGTCAGGTGATCGTGGAATTCGTCGTCCCTGCCTGCCACCGCCAGCCAGACCGAGCCGTCGAGCTCCGCCAAGGACACCTCGCCGCGTCCGGCGACGGGATGGTCCGGGGACACGATCACGAAGACCGGCTCCGTCCCGACGGGAAGCATGTGGACGCCTTCGGGCGGGACGATCTCCTGCCCGGGATGGTCCACGTACAGCGCCAATTCCACCGTGCCGTCGAGAAGCGCGGAGAACAACGCCGTCCGGCTGGTCATCGCCAGCAGTTCGACCGGACGGCCGGGGGCGGCCGCGGCGACCACTTCGCTCAACGTCTCGGCGAAGACGGTCGGGAGCGCGCCGATCCGGAGCAGCCCTTTGGGCGGCGCGCCGTGGAACCGGCGGATCGCCAGTTCGAGGTCGTCCGCCGCGGCCAGTACGCGTCGTGCGTGGTTCAGCAGCACCTCGCCCAGCGCGGTGAGCCGCACGCCGTGCCGGTCGCGTTCGAACACCGTCCGCTCCAGTGCCCGCTCGACGCGGTGAAGCTGCGCGCTCAGCGCGGGCTGGGAGAGGCCGAGCGAGGTCGCGGCCTTCGCGATGCTGCCGGCCGACGCGATCGCGTCGAGGAGGCGCAGGTGCCGGACGTCGATTTCCACCGGCCAGGTGTGGCCGTCCCCGGGACCGATCAGGGGGCTGATCACAGGTCGTCCTCGCTGATGATCGTGCGGAGTTTGTGCAGGGCGCGATGCTGGGCGACCCGGACCAGGCCGGGGCTCACCCGCAGGACCGCCCCGGCCTCGGGAGCCGTCATGCCGACGGTGATCCGCAACCGGAGGATCTCCTGCTGGATACCGGGCAGGGTGCTCATCAACCGGGTCAACCGGTCGTGGCCGTCGGCGGCGAGGGCCTGGCGCTCGGGTTCGTTGGGCTCGGGTGTCGCGCGTTCCGGCGGGTCGGGCGTGGGTTCCGATCTGTCCCGGGCTCGCCGCCGGAAGGCAGCGGCGACCTTCCGGGCGGCGATCCCCAGGACGGCGGCGAGGAAGGTGCCGCCGGTGGTCCTCGCGGTGGGCAGCGCGGTGAGCACGGCGAGGCAGGTCTCCTGCGCGACGTCCTCCGCGGCGATCTCCCGCGCGTCCGTTCCGTCCATCCGGCTCCGGCAGTAGTCCGCGACCACCGGCTGCACGATGCTCATCAGCTCGTTGGTCGCCGCGGGGTCACCGCGGCGGGCGCGGGGGACGAGGGATTCGAGATCCGCCCATGCGCCGTCGTCAAGGGGAGGAGCCGCCCCCGGCGAGGTCGGGTCGCCGGGGGCGGTCCAGGTCAGGCGAGTTCCCAAAGCGCGGGCACGTTCGGCGGTTCCCAGCCGGGCATGGAGGTGTGCGGCTGGATGACCCGGTAGTCGTTGCCGCCGTAGCTGGCGGTCGCGCCGGAGCCGTAGTACGTGTACGGCGCCCAGGTGCCGCCCGGCGGGTTCGACGTCGTCGGGCTGGTCGGGGTCGTGGGCGTGGTCGGCGTCGTGCTGGACGGCGGGTTCCCGCTGACCGTCAGACGCAGGTTGTAGACGCTCAGGATCTCCGAGATCGGCTGGAAGTAGGTCGTGCCGCCGGAGGTGCAGTTGCCAGAGCCACCCGAGGTGACGCCCTGCGCCTGGTCGCCGCTGATCCACGAACCGCCGGAGTCACCGGGTTCGGCGCAGGCGTTGGTCCGGGTCAGGCCGGTGATGGTGCCTTCGGGGTAGGTGACCGAGGCGTTCTTCTGCAGGATGGTGCCGCAGTGCCAGCCCGTGGTGGAACCGGAACGGCAGACCGAGGAGTTGACCGCGGCCTCGGTCGAACCCGCCACCGGCACCGTGCCCGGGTAGCGGTTCACCAGCGGACGCGGGGTGTTGCCCGCGTCGGCGCGGACCCATGCGTAGTCGTTGCCGGGGAAGCTGGAGCCCGCGACGGTCCCGCTCGGGTTCGAAGTCCGCGTCCCGGTGGTGCCGCAGTGCCCCGCGGTCACGAAGCCGCCCTCGACCGGGAAGCCGATCGAGCACCGGCCCGAACCGAAGGTGTAGGCGTTGCCGCCGATGATGTCGATCAGCGCTCGCGGCTTCTCGGTGCTGGCCTCGATCCGGACCAGGTCGGACGGCACACCGGACTCGGCCGCCCACGACTTCGCGGCCGCTTCGCCACCCGCGTTGGCCAGCACGACGATCGAGTTGGTGGTGACGTCGGTGAACCAGCCGGGCACGGTCTTCGGTGCCTTGGTGGACTTCGCGTCGAGCCGCAGCTTCGCCGCGTCGAGATCGGCGGCGCTGCGGGCGACGGTCTTCGGGGTGGCGCCCGCGGCGCGCACCAGGTCGGCCTGGGCGGCGTCGGTGACCGCCACGGTGAGCGTGGTCCCGGTGGAGTCCAGCCACGATCCGGCGTACGACGTGCCGAGCTGCTTCTTCAGCATGTTGTCGGCGACCGCGGCGCGCTGTTCGCTCGCTAGCCGGAGCTGGGCTTGTTCTGGGCTGATCTTCAGGTCGCGAGACATCGCGGTCAGCATTTCGGACTGTGCCTGGTCACCGGCGGTGGCTTGTTGACCGGCGCTCGCGCTGGGGGTGAGGGCGATCGCGGTGATCAAGCCTGCCCCGGTTATGGCCGCGGCTGTCGCGGCTAAGATCTTTCTGTTCATTTCAACGCTTTCCTCGAAACGGGCGGGGAGGGGGATGCGTCCCCGACCGTACGAGGCGTATCACTCGACTGGTACATACCATTTGGGTCATATCGCCCGGCCGGAACGCAGGGTGATATGACAGTATTCCGTGGTGATCCGGCAGTTCATTCCGTTGCGGTGCAACGGTACGACGGGCACGGGTGGGGAGGACCTCAGCGACCGGTGCAGCGGTAGCTCGAAGCCACCGAGGGATCACCGTGGCCGCGGTAACGCGAGACCTGCGGATACGGGCAGAGATCGCGGGTGAGGGTCTTGTCGCCGTTCGCCGCGGCCAGGGTCGCCGGTGCCTTGCCGTGTTCGACCCAGTCGACGAGTGCGCCCAGCGCGTTGGTCGGCGCGGCGCCCGCGCCGCCGAAGCAGTGCGCGACACCGGGGGCGAGGAACAGCCGGTAGAAGTCGTTCACCCGCTTCGGGCCGCCCATCTCACGTTCCACCTCGCGGCGATACCGCAGTGTGCCGCCCGGCGGGATCAACTGGTCGTCGCCGCCGACGAAGGTGATCAGCTTGCCACCCGCCCGGCGGAAGCCCGACAGGTCGGGCTCCGAGGTCCCGATGATGTCGTCGTATTCCCGCACCGACTGGCTGAACAGGTCCGCGAACTGGCGGTAGGTGATCTTTTCGGTGTTGAACCCGGGCTGCTTCTTCAGGAATGTCCGTACCCAGCCCACGGCCACCGGGAAACCCGGAGCCGTCGTCACCGGGCCGAAGTCCGCGCCTTTGGGAAGACCCGCCCAGAGCCTTCGTCCGTGCTCGTCGGTCGGGCCGGCCCAGATCTTGCGCACGACCTCGGCGTCCGCCGCGGTGACGGTGACCTCTTTGTCGCCGCAGAGCACCTTCGCGCCGACGAGCGATCGAGGGTCGTAGCCGCATTCGTCCGGCCGGTCCACGATGCCGTCGGTGACCCCGTCCCGGCCGTCGCAGGCCTTGATCGCCGCATGCTGGAAGGCGGTGAAGACGCAGGTCGCCGGGAAGGTCTTCTCCTGGTTCATCACGACCCGCGGCCAGAGGGTCGCGACCGCGAACTCCGCCCAGTGCACGGCGGGCGCGTTCGCCAGGACACCGTCGAAGTCGCCGGGGTATCGCTGCGCTTCGGAGTAGCCCTGACGGCCGCCGGTCGAGCAGCCGTTCCAGTACGAGTAACCGACTTCCCGCTGGTAGAACCTCTGTGTCACGTCCTTCCCGATGAGGGCGGCTTCGTGCACGGAACGGGTCGCGAAGTTTGTCACCAGGGGCTTGTTGATCTCGCCCCGCGGAGTGAGTGCCCATGAGGTGTCGAGGAAGGTCAAGGGGACGCCGGCGTCGGTCGTGACGCCGCTGTAGCCGTCCTTGACCGCCTGGACCAGCGGGGCGCCGAAGTCGCCGGCGGTGTAGGCGCTGCCGCCGACCGCCTGAAGCCTTCCGGTCCACCCGGTCAGAGGCAGCGCGACGGCGACCTTGACGTGGTCACCCGCTTCGCCGTGGGTCAGGGTGACGGTGATTTCGCAGTAGGCGGGCACATCGGTGATCGGGTCCGGATGCGAGAACGGGGTGGGCGGGAATGTGACGGTCCCACCGGGTTTCCGGGCGGCCTCCACAGACTCGATCCGGGCCCCGTCGGGCGCCGAAACGGGGACCGCCGCGCACGGCGACGTCGCCGCCTCGGCGGGCGCCGTCTGCGTGACCGAGGTCAGCACCAGCGGCAGCAGGGCGGCCAGCGGTGCCGCCGCCAGGAACATCTTCTTGCGTCTCATCACTTCGCCGAAGCTAGGCCGAGCGTGTTGACACGCCGTCTACATCCTGTGGACGCCGCCGCCGAGTCCTAACCGGACCGTTTGGGTATCGTCGGACGGGCGGCCGCCCATGGCCGGGGGAGGAACGCCGCACCATGCCGCTTTTCGGACGGGAAGCCGAACTGAAGGACCTGGGTGAGCTCGTCGACGGGCCTGCCGCGGGCCGCGGCGGTGTCCTCGTCCAGGGCGAACCCGGCGTCGGCAAGTCCGCCGTCGTGGCGGAGGCCGTGGCCGTGGCGACGGTCGGGGGCCTGCGGGTGCTGCGCACGACCGGTGTCGAGGCAGAACGGAACTTCGCCTACGCCGCTCTGCATCAGCTGCTCCATCCGGTCCGGGCAGGCGTCGACACTCTGCCCGCGCCGCAGCGCTGTGCGCTCTGGGCGGCGCTGGGACTCGCCGAAGCGGCGGAGCCGAACGCGTACCTGGTCGGACTCGCCGCGCTGACACTGCTTTCGGAGGAGGCGGTGGCCAAGCCGTTGCTGATCGTCGCCGAGGACGTCCACTGGATGGACCGCGAGAGCGCCGACGTGCTCGCGTTCGTGGCGCGGCGGATCGAGACGGAGCCGATCGTCCTGATCGCGACCCTCCGGGACGGGGAGCCGTCGCCGCTGCGCGACGCGGGACTGTCCTCAATGGACCTGGAACGCCTTCCCGAAGACGTGGCGGCCGACCTGCTCGACTCCGTCGCCCCCGGGCTCACCTCGCCGGTCCGGTCCCGGCTGCTCGCCGAGGCCGCAGGGAATCCGCTGGCCCTGACCGAGTTGCCGTCGTCCGTGACCGAGGCGCCCGACCCCGTGCTGCCGCTGACCGAACGGCTCGAGCGCACGTTCGGTGCCCGGTTCGCCGCTCTGCCGGAACCGGCCCGCACGACCTTGCTGGTCGCCGCGCTCAACGAGGCCGGTTCGCTGAGCGAGACCCTCGCGGCGGCAGGCGAGCTGCTGGGTGAAGACGTCGAGCCGTCGGCGCTGGCGCCCGCCGCCGAGGCCCGGTTGATCGACCTCGAAGCCCGGACGGTCTCGTTCCGGCATCCGTTGACGCGCTCGGCCATCCCCGCTTCGGTGCCGATCGAGGAACGGCGGCGCGCGCACTTGAGTCTCGCCGAGACCTTCCACCAGCAGCCGGATCGTCGAGCCTGGCATCAGGCGGCCGCGGCGACCGGCACCGACGAAAACGTGGCACGAGAATTGGAGAACGCCGCCGATCGTGCCCGGCACCGCGGAGGGCCGACAGCCGCCGTCGCCGCGCTGGAGCAAGCGGCCCGGTTGAGCCCCGAGTCGGAGCGCCGCGCGGACCGGTTGCTGCGCGCGGCCGAGCTGGCCGTCGAATCCGGTGGCCGTGAGACGGCGGAACGGCTCGTCCGGGACGCCCGCGCGGGGGAGCTCACGCCACGGCAACGAGCGACAGCGAGCTGGCTGCTCAGCGGGTTCGAGGACGGTGTGCGCGAGGACCTCTCGCGGATCGCGGAACTGGCGCGGCTGGCCGAGTCGGTCGCGGAGGACGGACATCCGGATCCGGCGATGCGCGTTCTGTGGGGTGCCGCCATGCGCTGTTTCTGGGCAGAACCCGGCGCGGACACGCGGCGCGCGCTGCTGGCCGTCGCGGACCGTCTCCCGGTGGATGACTCGGATCCGCGCCTGGTCGCCGTCGCCGCCTATGTGGCGCCGTTCGACCGGGCCGGATCCGTGCTCGGCGAGCTGCGCGAACTCGCCGCCGGCACCGGTGCCGACCCCGAGGTCGACCGTTTCCTCGGCAGCGCCTCACTGCAGGTCGGCGCGGTCGATCTGGCCGCCCGGTTCTCCGCGGCCGCGGCGCCGGGGTTGCGGGCGCAAGGCAGGCTCGGCCTGCTGACGCGAGCACTGGCGATCCAGGCGTGGAGCAGGGTCCGGCTCGGCGACCTCGCCGCGGCCGTGCCCGTCGCGGCGGAAGCGGCCGAACTCGCCAAGGAGACAGGGCAGCCGTTCATGTACGGCCTCGCCACCGCGGTCCAGGCGGAGATCGCCGCGTTGCGGGGCGAGCACAAACAAGCCAAGACGCTGGCAGACGAGGCCGAACGGACCGCGCTCGCCGCCGGTGCCCGGCCCGTACTGGCGACCGTGCGGCTCGCCAGGGGGATCGCGGCGTCGAGCGAGGGCCGCTTCGACGACGCGTTCACCGACCTGCGGCGCCTGTTCGACCCCGCCGATCCCGCCTTCCAGCTGGCGCTGCGCGTCTACTTCGTCGCCGAACTCACCGAGGCCGCGGTCCGGGCGGGCCGGATCGAGGCCCTGCGCGAGATCGTCGCGGAGATGGAACAGCTCGCCCCGACGACCCCGGCGCCCGCCTTGCACATCGGCTTGCGTTACGCCCGCGCCGTGCTCGAACCGAGCGACGAACTGTTCGAGACCGCACTGCGGGCGGAGCTGGACGGCTGGCCCGCCGAACGCGGGCGGCTGCACCTGGCCTACGGCGAGTGGCTGCGGCGGCAGCGGCGCGCCGTGGACTCGCGGGCGCATCTGCGCACCGCGCGGGAGACGTTCGACGCGCTCGGCATGACAGCGTGGGCCGAACGCGCGCGCCGCGAACTGCGCAGCGCGGGAGAGTCCAGCCCCCGTCGTGGCCCCGACGCGCGCGAGAAACTGACCCCGCACGAACTGAGCATCGTGCAGCTGGCCGCGGAAGGCCTGACCAACCGGGAGATCGGGCAGCGGCTCTACCTGTCCCACCGGACGGTCGGCACGCATCTGCACCGGATCTTCCCGAAACTCGGGGTGAGTTCGCGGGCGGAACTCGCGGGAGCGCTCAAGCTCGTGAGTGGTAAAGACGGTTAGAACCGTCCTTACCACTCACGAGCCGCGAGACCTCACGCGACTGTCGCGGCCAACGTGACTTCCACATTCCCCCGAGTCGCCTTGGAGTACGGGCACACCTGATGGGCGCCCTGGACCAGTTCGTCGGCGGTGGCCTGGTCGATGCCGGTGGCCTCCAGGTGCAACGCGGCGCTCAGGTGGAACTCGCCCGCGCCGGTGTCGTGGTGCAGCGTCACCTCGGCGACGACCGCCAGGTCGTCCAGCTTCACCTTCTTGGCGCCGGCGACGCGACGGACGGCACCGACGAAGCAGGACGCCCAGCCCGCGGCGAACAGTTGCTCGGGGTTCGTGCCGTCGCCGGAACCGCCGAAGGCCTTCGGGACGGCGAGGCCGACGTCGAGCACGCCGTCGTCGGAGGTCGCCCGGCCGCCGTTGCGGCCTTCCGCGGTCGAAGTGGCGACGGCGGTGTACGTGGTTTCAGACATGCCGCAACCGTAGGAATCCGGCCGTGACCGCGGCGACCGTCGCACGACGTCATTCCTGTACGTCATGGGCGGACGACGTACGCCGACGACGTCGTCCGACGGTCGCGGCCGCCGCCCGGGCTCGCCTACCTTTCGGTTCATGTCCCACCTGCCGCAGGAAGTCCGGTATCGCTTCACCGTGCTCGGCCCGCCCGGTTTCACCAGCGGTGGAACCCGGCTGGACCTCGGCTCACCGCAGCAGCAGGCGGTTCTGATGCTGTTGCTGGCCAACGCGGGCAGTTTCGTCCGGACCGGCGAGCTGATCGACGGGCTCTGGGGCGAGCGGGCACCCGCGACCGGCGAGGCCGTCATCCGGACCTACATCTCCCGCCTCCGGCGACTGCTCTCCTTGCAGGGATTGGGATCGGCGATCGTCTCGCGGTCCGGCGGCTACCGGCTGGACCCGGATCGCTTCGAGGTGGACGCGGTCGAATTCGCCGGGTTGATCGAGCGCGCGCGTCAGGCTCACACCGTGGAGACGGCGGCGAAGCTGCTGGAGCGGGCGCTCGGTCTCTGGACCGGAACGGCGCTGGCCGGCGTCCCCGGCGAAGCGGCCGAACACGAGCGCACGCGTCTGGAGCGGCTGAAACTGACCGCCACCCAAGAGCTGCTCCGGCTACGCCTGGAACTCGGGGAACACGACGAGGTGATGGCCGAGGTGCCCGTGCTGATCGAGCGGAACCGCCTCGAAGAGCCGCTGTACGAGATCTATCTCCTCGCCCTCCATCGCGGCGGCCGCCGGGCCGAGGCGCTCGAACTCTACCGGACGATCCACGACCTGTTCGCCGAAGAACTCGGGGTCCGGCCGGGGCCGAAACTGCGGGCACTGCACGAAAAGGTGCTTCGCGCCGAAGACGACCAAGCGCCATCGCTCCGTGAATCCGACCCGCTGTTCGTCGGACGCGAGCGCGAACGCGCGGAATTCCGGCGGCTGCTCGCGAGAGACCCGGCCAAAGGCGTCGAGGTGCTGTTCCTCACCGGTGCCCCCGGCATCGGGAAGTCGACCCTGCTGCGGAAATTCGCCGAGGACGCGGCGGCCATGGGCAAGCCCGTACGGTTGTTCGACGGGCTCGACTGTCCAGCGGGTGTTTTCCGTCGCTTTTCCGAAGACGCCACGGTCGTGATCGCGGGCCGGAGCGGTCCGGACCCCACACTGCTGGTCGATCCGGCGTGGTCCGGGAGGATCAGGATCCGGAAGCTCGAAGCCCTGAGCGAGACCGAGTCCGCGGCGCTGCTCGAGGCACGGGGTGTGGACCCCGGCCTCCGGAGGTCCATTGTGGACTTCGCGGCGGGCAACCCGTTCGCGCTTTCCCTGGCCGCCGAGGTCAGCAGGTCGCCTCGGGTGGATGCGGCGCGCTACGTGGTGGACACCGTTTACGCCCATCTGGCCGGTGATCCGCCGACGGAGAGGCACCGGTGGGCGTTGTACGTGTGCGCGCAAGCGGACCACACCACCGAAGACCTCCTCCGGTCCGTCCTGCCGGGAGGGCGGTCGTCGGAGCTGTTCGACTGGCTCCGCGACCACCCCTGCGTCGAGACCGTCACCCACGGCCTCGTCCTCGGCGGTGTGCTCCGCGAGGTGCTCGACAGGCACCTCGCCTGGCGTGACCCGGCAGGCCGCGCACGGATGCGCGGCCGGATCAGCCGGGTCACGACCGGTCGCTGATCAGGCGAGCAGCCACACCGCGGTGTCCGTCGGGAGTTCACCTTCGACGGTGCCACTGGCCATGAGCACTTCGCGATGCGGCGGCAGCGGCACCGGCTCGGCCGAGAAGTTCAGCACGAAGGTGAATCCCGGCTCCCGGGTGAACGCGAGCACTCCGTCGCCCAGCTCCAGCCACTCCAGATCACCGGGCCCGAGTGCGGGAAGTTCGTCCCGCAGGCGCAGACCGGCGCGGTAGAGCCGGAGCATCGACGCAGGTTCGGCCGCCTGTGCCTTCGCCGTGCTGGAGCGCCATTCCGCGGGCTGGGGCAGCCACGTCCCGCCGGTGCCGAAGCCGAACGGTGGCGCGTCGCCGGACCAGGGGAGCGGCACACGGCAGCCGTCACGACCGGGGTCGGCGCCGTTCGTGCGGGTCCACACCGGATCCTGACGGAGTTCGCCGGGGATGTCCTCGATCTCCCAGAGCCCGAGCTCTTCCCCTTGGTAGACATACAAACCGCCGGGCAGCGCCATGGTCAGCAACGCCGCCGCCCGCGCCCGGCGGGTCCCGAGCTCGCGGTCCACCGGGGTGCCGTGCAGCCGGTCGGCGAACGCGAAACCGGTGTCGCCCTCACGTCCGTACCGGGTCACGTGCCGGGTGACGTCGTGGTTCGACAGCACCCAGGCCGCGGGCGCGCCGACCTCTTCGTGCGCCGCCAGCGCCCGCTCGATGACGTCCCGGAATCGCGCGGAATCCCACGGGCACACCAGGAAATCGAAGTTGAACGCCGCGTGCAGTTCATCGCGGCGGAGGTACCGCGCGGCACGCGACATGTCCGGCAGCCACATCTCGCCGACCAGCACCCGGTCACCCGGGTAGCTGTCGGCGATCTTGCGCCACGACCGGTAGATCTCGTGCAGTCCCTCCTGATCGGAGAACGGCGTCTCGTCGCCGGGATCGACGTCGGGCAGCCGCGGGTCCTTCACCAGGCCGTCGGCGACGTCGATGCGGAAACCGTCGACCCCGCGGTCGAACCAGAACCGCAGCACATCCTCGAAATCGGCGCGGATGTCCTGGTTGTCCCAGTTGAAGTCCGGCTGGCGCGAGCTGTACAGGTGCAGGTACCACTCGCCGTCCGGGACCCGCGTCCACGCGGATCCGCCGAAGCGCGACTTCCAGTTGTTCGGCGGCTCGGAGCCGTCGGGTCCGCGCCCCGGCCGGAACCAGAACCGTCGCCGCTCCGGTGATCCCGGCTCCGCCGCGAGAGCCTCCTTGAACCAGCGGTGCTCGTCGGAGCAGTGGTTCGGCACGATGTCGATGATCACGCGGATCCCCTTGGCGTGGGCCGCGGCGATCAGGTCCTCCGCTTCGGCGAGAGTGCCGAAGAGCGGGTCGATTTCCCGGAAGTCGGCGACGTCGTAGCCGCCGTCGTCCATCGGCGACGGATACCACGGGGTGAACCAGATCGCGTCGATCCCCAGTTCGGCCAGGTAGTCCAGCCGTGCGCGGACCCCGGCGAGATCGCCGACACCGTCGCCGTTCCCGTCCGCGAAACTGCGGAGGTAGACCTGGTAGATCGCCGCGCTCCGCCACCAAGCGGCGGACTGCCCTGATGCGGTCACGGAAACGCCCTCCTCGATTGTTCGTGGATACCCCGTATGCGGCGAGAATCAACCTTTGAGGCTGCCGGCGGTGAGCCCGGCGAGGATGTGCCGCTGGAACGCCAGGAACAGTGCCACCATCGGCAGACTGGCCAGCACCATGCCGGCGACGAGCACGTTCAGTGGCATGTCGATGGCCACTCGCTGCAGCATCACCGACAGGGTCTGCTTTTCGGTGTCCGGGAACACCAGTAGCGGCCAGATGAAGTCCTTCCACGCGGTCACCACCGCGAGGATCGAGACCACGGCCAGGATCGGCCGGGAGATCGGCAGGATGATGCGCCACAGCGTGCGCACCGGCCCCGCGCCGTCGAGCCGGGCGGCCTCTATCAGCTCGTCGGGGACCTGGTCGAAGAACCGTTTCAGCAGGTAGATGTTGAACGCGTTCGCGGCGGCCGGCAACCAGACGGCCGCCGGTGAATTGATCAGGTTGATGTTCAGCAGCGGCAGGTCGGTGATCGTCACGTAGGTCGGCACCAGCAGCGCCGCGGCCGGGAGCATCAGCGTCGCGAGCATCAGCCCGAGCACGACGTTGCCGAATTTCGGCCGCAGTTTCGACAACGCGAACGCCGCGGGGACGTCGATGGCCAGCTGCGCCAGCCAGGCGCCACCGGCGACGATGACGGTGTTGAGGAAGTACTTGCCGAGGCTCAGCTGGTCCCACGCGTCGGCGAAGGTCTCCGGACGCCACTCGTTCGGAATGAACGTCGCCGGTGTCCGCGCCAGCTCCTGCGGTGACTTCATCGCGCCGGTCACCGCCCAGTACAGCGGGAACAGGAACGCGATGACGAACAGGAGCAGGGTGCAGCCGAAGATCACGGCGTACCCGATCTTCCCGCCGGGGCCGCGGAGCGTGCTGGGGGAGACGAGTGTCCTCATGACCGATCCGCCTTCCGGGTCAGGCGCACGTACAACGCGGAAAACACCCCGAGCGCGACGAACAGCAGCAGGCTCAACGCGCTGGCCGAGCCGAAGTCGTTGTAGACGAAGGCGTAGCGGTACAGCAGCAGGAGCACGGTGACGGTGGAGTCGTCCGGCCCGCCGCCGGTCATCACGTACGGCTCGGTGAACACCTGCATGGTCGCGACGACCTGCAACAGCAGGAGCACCAGCAGGACGAACCTGGTCTGCGGCAGCGTGACGTGGATCAGGCGTTTCCACAGTCCCGCGCCGTCGAGCTCCGCGGCTTCATAGAGTTCGCCGGGGATGGTGCCGAGCGCGGCGAGGTAGATCAGCGTGGTGCTGCCCATGTTCGCCCACGTGGAGACGAACACCAGCGACAGCATCGACGTGTCGCTCGAGTCGAGCCATTGGCCGCCGGGCAGGCCGACGGCGCCCAGCGCGGAGTTGAACAGCCCGGCGCCCGGATCGTAGAACCACTTCCACATCAGGGCGGTGACCACCGGCGGCAGCATCACCGGCAGGTACACCGCGAGCCGGAAGAACGCCTTGGCGTGCCGCAGTTCGTTGAGCAGCACCGCGGTCAGGAAGGGCACCACGAACCCGAAGACCAGGGCGAGCCCGGTGAACGACAACGTGTTGCGCCAGGCGACGCCGAACAGCGGGTCTTCGAACAGGCGGGTGAAGTTGTCGAACCCGACCCACGTCGGAGGGTTGACGAAATCGACCTGCTGGAAGCTCAGCAGCAGCCCGCGCACGATCGGGTACCAGGAGAACAGCGCGAACACCACGAGCGCGGCGCACAGCAGGCCGTACGCGGTGAGGTTCTCCTTGATTTCGCGGCGTAACCGGGCCCGGCGGCGTTCGGCCGGGGACGCGACTGGGCGACCGGCCCGAGACGAGGCTGTCGCGGGCCAGTCGAGGACGCTACTTGACCTGGGCGAGGACACTGTTGACCTTCGACTCGGCCGAGGACAGCTGCTGGTCGATATTCGCGTTCCGATCGGTGAGCACCGCTTGCATCACACTGTCGAGAATGGCGTAGACCTGCTGCGCGCTCGGTGGTTCGATGCTGCCCTTGATCCGGGACATCGTGTCCACATAGGACTGAAAGTTCTCCGCGGGGACGTTGGCGTGCTTGGCCTTGATCGCGAGCTGCCGGTCACGGACGGCGCCTTGCCAGACGTCCGGCGTCGGCTCGGCGGGCAGTCCGACCGGCTGCTTGCCGTCGACGTACTGTTGGACGTGCTTCTCGAATCGCTCCGGGTTGAGGTACTTCCAGCGGACCCATTCGAGGCCGGCCTTGATCTTCTCCGGCGAAGCCTTTGGGTTGACCATGTAGCCCTCGCCGCCCAGCAGCGTGCCCTGCCCGCCCGGCATCCCGGCGACGCCGTAGTCCTCGTACTTGCCGTTGAACTGCTTGACCAGCACCGGGACGTTGTCCGGGGCCGCCATGTACATTCCGAGCCGGCCCGCGCCCATCATGCGCTGGACGTCCTGCGCTTCGAGCAACTGCTTGCTGCCCATGGTGTCGTCGTCCCACCGCATGGCGCGCAGCCGGCTCAGGGTGGCCTTCGCCTTGTCGTTGTCGAACGCCGCGACCCACTTGTCGCCGTCCTTGCGGGCGACTTCGCTGCCCATGGAGTAGAGCCAGCCGGTCAGGTGCCAGCCGCCCTGGTTGTTCTTGCTGTAGTCGGCGTATCCGACGATGCCGTTGCCCAGCGCGGCGATCTTCTTCGCGGCTTCGCGGACCTCGTCCCAGGTCCGCGGCGGTTTGTTCGGGTCCAGCCCGGCCTTCTGGAACAGCGGGCGGCTGTAGAGCAGGCCCATGCTGTAGTTCATCGTCGGCAGGCCGTAGAGCTTGCCGTCGGCATCCCGGAAGTTGTCCAGTAATTCCGGCTTGATGTCGCCGAAGTTCTTCAGGCCCTTGGCCGCTTCGGTGATGTCGGCGGCCTGACGGCGCGCGATGATCTGGGCCGGGTCGGTGAAGTAGACGTAGTAGACGTCTTCGAGCTGCCCGCCGGCGAGCTTGGCGGAGAACGTCTTCGGGTCCATGAACCCTTCGTGCGGTTCGATGTCGATGTCCGGGTGGGTCTCCTCGAACTCCTTGACGTCGGCGTCGAACACGCCGCGCTCGAACGGCTGGCTGGTCGGGGGCTGGCCGGTGACGGAGACCTTGACCTTGCCCCCGGCTCCGGTGCTGTCACCGGAGCCGGAACCGCAGGCGGCCACTCCCAGTGTGAGTCCGCCCGCCAGAAGCAGGCAGAAAATCCGGCGGCGCGCGGCAGAGGACCAAGTGCTGCTCATCTTCAAGCCTCATCTCGGGATCGCGACGGCTGTCACGTGATTGCGGTCACTCTAAAGTGGCGCCCCGGATTAACGCAATAACTGGATGAGAACCTGCAACTTATCGACAGCTCCTGGCGACCCCGCAAGTAGGTGACTAGTTGCGGCGGGCGGTCGAGCCCCGCACGACGAGTTCGGGCGCGAACAACAGTTCCTCGGCCGCCACCTCGCCGCCGTTTATGCGCTTGACCAGTAGTTCCACCACGGCGCGGCCCATCGCCTCGATCGGCTGGCGGGTCGTGGTGAGCGGCGGGTCGGTGCAGTTCATCAGGGCCGAATCGTCGTAGCCGACCACCGAGATGTCTTCGGGAACCGACAGTCCCTGTCGCCGGGCCGCGCGGATCGCGCCCAAGGCCAGCAGGTCGCTCGCGCACAGGACGGCCGTCGCGCCGCGTGGGTACAGCCGCGCCGCGGCCGCGTGTCCGCCTTCGATGGAGAACATGCCGTGTTCGACGAGTTCGTCCAGTACCGGGAGCCCGAGTTTCCCCGCGTAGGCGCGGAATGCCTCGAGTTTGCGCTGGGACGGCACGTGGTCGGTCGGGCCGAGGACGAGCCCGATCTTCTCGTGCCCGAGTGAGCTCAGGTGCCCGACGACCTGCTCGACGGCGACCGCGTCGTCGCACGAGATCTGCGGCAGCCCGAGGTGGTCGACGGCGGCGTTGATCAGCACCGTCGGCAGCCGGCGCTCGGCGAGGTGGTGGTAATGGGAGTGCACCGCGTCGGCTTGGGCGTACAGCCCGCCGGCGAACACGACGCCGGAAACCTGCTGCTGCAGAAGCAGTTCGACGTACTCGGCTTCGGAGACGCCGCCCGCGGTGCGGGTGCACAGCACGGGGGTGAAACCCTGTTGGGCGAGGGCGTTGCCCATGATCTCGGCGAGCGCGGGGAAGATGGGGTTCTGCAGTTCGGGAAGGACCAGTCCGACCAGGCGGGCGCGGTCGCCGCGCAGCTGGGTCGGCCGTTCGTAGCCCATCACGTCCAGCGCGGTGAGGACGGCGGCCCGGGTGCTCGCGGAGACCCCGGACCGGCCGTTGAGGACCCGGCTGACCGTGGCTTCACTGACCCCGACCTTGCGGGCGACTTCGGCAAGACGACGCGTCATGTGTGAAACATTACCGCAAGCGAGTGCAAAAACTAGACACTCTTGATCGGTGCGGTAGCCCGGAAGTCGCGCGAAGAGGGAACGAGAGCGGCGGCCGCCGGCGCGGCGAAGCAGACGACCGCGCATGCCGCCAGCACCGGCGTCGCCCCGAACCGGTCGATCGCGGGCGCGATGAGCGCCAGCCCGGCGGGTGCCAGGCCATAGGAGAACAGGAAGTCCAATGAGGACACTCGGGCGAGCTTCCCCGGCTCGACCTCCCGCTGGGTCGCGGTGAACCACGGGACGTTGAACAGTTCGATGCCCAGCCCGGCGACGGCGTAGGCGGCGACGACGAAGGCCGGGTGCACGGGGAACAGCAGGCTCAGTGGTGCGAAGCCGTAGCAACCGAGCCCGATCAGCGCCGCCCAGCCCTGCCGCTTCGGGCGACGGCGCGCGATGACGACGGCGCCCGCGAGCGCGCCGACTGTGTACGCGGTGAGCCCGGCGGCCAGGACGGCTTCGGTGTCGTAGCGGTCGCGGCTGACCAAGGGCAGCACGACACCGGTGGCGGAATAGCCGGTCGCGACGACGGCGGTCAGCGCGCCGAGCCCGGCCAGGAACCACGGGTGACGGCGAGCTTCGCGGAGACCGTCGGCGAATTCGCCGAAGAAGCGTGCCCTGCCGGCCGCCGGGGCGGGCGTGAAAGTGCCTCGCGGCGGGATCAGCGCCGCGCCCAGCCACAGCACGCCGGTCCCGATCACCAGGACCGGCGTCGAGGCGACCTGCGACAGCAAGGCGGTGAGACCGGGCGCGACGAGCGTCGTGACCCGGACGGCGAGGGTCATCGCGGCGTTGGCCTGCTGACGCCGGTCCTCGGCGATCACTTCGGCGGTCAGCGCCTGGAACGCCGGGCGGCACGCGCCCTGCCCGATGCCGACGACGGCGGCCGCGGCCGCCGTCACCAGGACTGACCGGCCCATGCCGGTGGCGATCAGGGGAGTGGCGAGACCGGCGACGAGACCTGCCCAGAGCACGACCTGGCGGCGGGAGTGCCGGTCGGCGAGTACCCCTGCCACCGGGACGGCCACGAGGAATCCCGCCGTCCGCGCGGCGAGCACGATTCCGAGGTCCACGGCCGAAAGCGAGCGTTCCAGCACCGCCAGTCCGAGGATGAACGGGAGGGCCCAGGTCGCCAGCCCGGAGGCGGTGTTCCCGGTCCAGAGCCGGAGGAACGACAGGCTGCGGAACACCGGGGTGACGATAGCAAGGAGAGACAGCGGGCCCGGTCGCGCTCTACTCTGCCTCCCGTGCGCACGCCGACCCCGACCCGAGGCCCGGCCCGGCGCCTCCGCGGCGGGGCCGTGGGGGTCCTGACCGGGACCTTGGCGACCGGTGCCCACGTCGGGACCAGCGGACGCGTCCCCGACCTGGGCGTGGTCGTGCTGCTCGTCGCCTTGCTGAGCTGGGTGGCGTACGCGTTCGCGGGCCGCCGCCGCGGTCCGCTCGCCATCCTCTGCCTGGTGGCGGGCGGGCAGCTGGCGATGCACGCCTGCCTGACCTTCCTGACCTGGCAGTCGCATTCCCATCATGCCGAAACCTCGGGCAACGGCCTGTCCATGGCGGCCGGGCACGCCGCCGCGACCCTTGTGGTGGCGATGGTGCTCGCGGGCGCCGAACGCGTCCTGTTCGCCCTCACGACGCTGATCGCTTCGGTTCTTCCTCGCCGGCTGACACCGCCGCCGGCGACAGCGCCGCTGCGGATCCACGTCCCGCTCGCGGTGGAGTTCCCCGCGACCGAGGCGCTCCTGCGAGACGTGCTTTCGCGGCGCGGCCCGCCGGTGACGTCCGCCTGATCCCCGAAATCCTGCCGGGACCCCATGTCCCGGCGGGGCTCAGCACGCGTGCCGTGACCATCCCGGCGCGCGGCGCAGGCGCACGTCTCCCCACCGACGCCTCAGGAGTTCCCCCATGGCAACGCGAACCGAACCGACCACGAGCCCGCCGCGCGCGTCCGGCTGGCGCGGGCTGTTCCTCCGTCTCCACTTCTACGCCGGCGTTCTCGTCGGACCGTTCGTCCTCATCGCCGCGCTCACCGGCGTTCTGTACGCGGCGACGCCGCAGATGGAGTCCTGGATCTACTCCGACCAGCTCCGCGCACCCGTCGGGCTGACCCAGGCCTCACTCGCCGACCAGGTCAAGGCGGCTCAAGCGGCCCACCCCGGCGGTGACCTGGTCGCCGTCCGTCCCGCTCCCGAACCGGGCGACACCACTCGCGTGCTGTTCGCCGAGGAAGGACTCGGCGAGTCCGAACGGCGTGCGGTCTTCGTCGATCCGGCCACCGCGCAGGTGCGCGGAGACCTCGTCGCGTACGGCTCGAGCGGCGCCTTGCCGTTCCGGACCACGCTCGACCAGTTGCACCGCAACCTGCTGCTCGGCGAGCCGGGACGGCTCTACAGCGAACTCGCCGCGTCCTGGCTGTGGGTGGTCGCGCTGGGTGGTCTCGTGCTGTGGGCGAGCCGTCGTCGCGCTCGCCGGAACGAGAAAGCCGCGAAGACCGAGTCCGCGCGTGGGAAGTCGGTGCGCCGTCACGGATCTGTCGGTCTGTGGGTGCTGCTCGGCGCGTTGTTCCTGTCCGCGACAGGGCTGACGTGGTCGGCGTACGCGGGTGAGAACGTCTCCGCGCTGCGTGAATCCCTCGGCTGGGCCACTCCGGCGTTGAAGGTGACCGGCACCGATGAACACGCCGGGCACGCGGGTCACGGTGAAGCGCCCGCCGCGCCGGCGCCCGCGAAGCCCGAGAGCGTGGACGCGATGCTGGCGTCGGCCCGCGCGGCCGGGATCGACGCGCCGTCCGTGGAGATCGGACTGCCCACCGAACCCGGGGCGCCCTGGCAGGTGGCGGAAATCGAGCGTGGCTGGCCGACGCAGGTCGACGCCGTCGCGGTCGACGGGACCACCGGGCAGATCCTGGGCGAGGTGCGGTTCGCCGACTACCCGCTGATGGCGAAGCTCGCCCGCTGGGGGATCGACGCGCATATGGGCGTGCTCTTCGGCTGGCCCAACCAGATCGCGCTGCTCCTGCTCGGCGCCGGTCTGGTCACGCTGGTCGTGCTCGGCTACCGGATGTGGTGGCAGCGCAGGCCGACCCGCGCCACCGGGCTGACCTTCGGACGGCCCATCCCGCGCGGGCAGTGGCGCAAGGCGCCGCCCGCGCTGCTGGTGGGTCTCCTCGTCCTCGCCGCCGCGATCGGCTGGTTCGTGCCGCTGCTCGGCATCAGCCTGCTGGCGTTCCTGGTGATCGACCTGCTGCTGGGTCTGCGGTCCCGCGGCCGGTCCGAACCGGAATCCACCGACGTCACCGTGTGACCCCGATGCCGGTGAGGCCGACGCTCGCCGCCCACAACCGGGCGGCGAGCGCGGTGTCGGCGAGCTTCCCGCGGACCGGTTCCCGCCGGGGCTCACCGCGCAAGCCGAACACTCGTGGGCCGAACATCTCGCCACCGCGCACAGCGGGGTCGAGGACGGCGCGGACGGCGGGCCATGCTCCGGCTTCCTTGCCCTGCAACAGAAGTCCGGCAGGGAACTTCCGCCCGCCCGGCGCCGGGTGTACCGGCCGCGCCGGGGTCAGGGAGTCGAGCGCGCCGCCGGGATGGTCGACGACGCTCAGTACCGTGCTCCCGGCCGCGCGTAGCCGCCTGTCGAGTTCGAACGCGAAGAGCATCTGTGCCAGCTTCGAGCGCGCATAGGTGCGTTTGGGCTGGTAATCCCGCTCGCTCTGAAGATCGTCCAGGTCGAGTTCCGCGGACTTGCCCACGAAGCTGCCCGTGGTGACGACACGGCCGGCCTCCGCGGCTTCGAGCAAAGGCATCAACTGGTGCGCCAGCACGAAATGCCCGAGATGGTTGGTGGCGAAGGTCAGCTCAAGTCCTTCGGCGGTCTCACGCCTCGGTTGGTCCTCCAGGAGCACGCCCGCGTTGCAGACGACGGCGTCGAGCCGTTCGATCTCCAGAGAGTCCACGGATGACTCGAGGGACGACAGATCGGAAAGGTCGAGCCGCAGGTGTCCGAGTCTCGCGTCCGGGACCCGGGACCGGATCGAGGCCATCGCCGTCTCGGCCTTGGTGGCGTTCCGGCTGCCGAGGAGCACGGTGGCGCCGGATCCGGCGAGCTGTTCGGCGACGAAGTAGCCGATACCCGCGTTGCCGCCGGTGACCAGGAAGGTCTTGCCGTCGGCACGAGGCAGGTGATGGACGTCCCAGTGCGTCATGAGGAGGCTCCCGTTCAAAGTCGAAGTCACTCCGAACATACACTCATTCCGAATTCGGAGTTACTTCGATGTATTGTGGTCGCATGGGACGGACCGAGCCGGGCAGGCGTGAACGCAAGAAGGCGGCGACACGTCAGGCGCTGTCAGGGGCGGCGCGAGAGCTGTTCCTGGAACGGGGCTTCGACAACGTCACCGTCGCGGAGATCGCGGACGCCGCGGACACGGCGGTGTCCACGCTGTTCGCGCACTTCCCGGGCGGCAAAGAGGCACTGATCCTCGGCCACGGTCACGAACGCGAAGCGGCACTGGCCGCCGCGGTGTGTGACCGCGCCGAGGGCACCTCGATCCTGCAGGCGTTGCGCGACTTCCTCGCGACTCGCGGCCCGTTCGATCCGGATCCCGATCCGTTGTCGCGCCGTGTCGCGGAGCTGGTGGTCGGCACCCCGGCGCTGCGCGCCTACGCCAGGACACTGTGGACGGGGTGCGAGGACGCGCTCACGAAGGTCATCGCCGAGGAGTCGGGTCAGGACGATTTCTCCGTGCGGCTGCTGGCCCGCTACGTCCTGGAGGTCCCGGACCTGGCCGGGGCCGAGCCGGATCCGGCCGCGGCGCTGGACGCCGCGTTCGTCTTCCTGCGGCGTGGCTGGCCGGGGTTCTGACCGGCCGCCCCGAGATCCTCGGTCGGGACGTCGTGCGTCTCGCGCGCGGTGAGCGCGGCCGGCCAGGAACCCGCGAAGTCCGAATCAGAAGCCGATGGGCAGTCCCGCGTAGTTCTCCGCGAGTCCCGCCCTGCCCGCCTCGCTCCGTGCCAGCCAGTGCAGCTGCGAGAGCTGCAACTGCCGGTCGAACGGATCGTCCGATCGGTGCAGCATCGTCGTCATCCACCAGGAGAAATGCGTACACCTCCAGACACGCCGTAGCGCGGTGTCGGAGTAGGCGTCGGCGAGTGCGGAGTCTTTGTCCCGCAACAAAGCGGCCAACGCCGGGGCGAGGAGGGCGACGTCCGCGACGGCGAGGTTGAGTCCCTTGGCGCCGGTGGGAGGCACGATATGGGCGGCGTCTCCGGCGAGGAACAGGCGGCCGTGCCGCATGGGCTGCTGCACGAAACTGCGCATGGGCAGCACGCTCTTGTCGGTGATCGGTCCTGGCGTGAGTGTCCAGCCGTCCTGGCCGTGGCCGAGCCGGGTCGCGAGCGCCTCCCAGATCCGCTCGTCGGACCAGGTGCCGATGTCGGTTCCGTTGGGCACCTGCAGATACAGCCGGCTGACGGTGGCCGAACGCATCGAATGCATGGCGAAACCGTCGGGATGCCAGGCGTAGATGAGCTCGTCGGTCGATGGGGCGACGTCGGCGAGGACGCCGAGCCACGAGTACGGGTAGGTGCGCTCCCAAGACTGCTTCGCGGCGTCGGGGATCGCGGTGCGGCAAGGCCCGAAGGAGCCGTCGCAGCCGACGACGACGTCGGCGTCCAGCCTCTGCTGTGTGCCGTCCGCGTCGGTGAAGGTGACGTAGGGCCGGTCGGTCTCGATGTCGTGCACGGAGGTGTCCGTGACCTCGTAGTGGATCTGCTGCCCGGCCGCCGCACGCGCCTTGCCGAGGTCCTTCGTCACCTCGGTCTGGCCGTACACGGTGACGCTTCGCCCGACCAGGTCCACGAAGTCGAGATGGTGCCTTTCCTCCGGCCACTGCAGGTAGATGCCGCGGTGCTCGTCGCCCTCGCGGTCGAGCCGGTCGCCGAGACCTGTCTCGCGCAGGAGATCCACTGTGGACTGTTCGAGGATGCCTGCCCGGATCCGCGCCTCGACGTACTCGCGCGAGCGGGTCTCCACGATGACCGATTCGACCCCTGCCAGATCGAGTAGATGCGACAGGAGCAGTCCGGCCGGGCCGGCGCCGACGATGGCGACTGGGGTTCGCATGACCGGAGTCTGGCCGCGTCGCGGGCGAACTTCTAGCGTTCGCTTCCACTCAGTGAAACCCGCATGCTTCGGCCGATTCCGGCGGCCGCGACCTGGAGCGCGGAGACCAGCCGCGCCCGCCCTCGGCTCAGATCCGGGACGACCAGGCCGAGCGCCGCGACGACGTCACCACCGGAGGACGGCCGGATCGGGACGGCGACCGAGCAGGCGCCTCGGCTCATCTCCTCGACGGTCTGCGCATAGCCCTCACGGCGAACGCGCCGCAACTGTTCACGGAGTCGTCCGGGCTGCGTGATGGTGTACGGCGTGACGCGGGTCAGCGAGGCGAGTACCTGCCGCTGGACGTCCTCCGGAGCCCAGGCCAGGAGGACCTTCCCGATCCCCGTGGCGTGCAGCGGCAGCCGTCCGCCGATCCGGCTGACCACCGGCACGGACGCGTTTCCGGAGAGCCGGTCGAGGTAGAGCACCTGCTCGCCGTCCCGCTCGCCGAGATGCACGGTGGCGCCGGTCGCGCCGTAGAGATCCTGGAGGAAGGGAGCGGCGACCTGCCGTAGTTCGAACTGGACGGGCGCGAGCAGCCCGAGGTCCCACAGTCGTCTGCCGACGGCGTACCGGTCCTCGCGTCGCTCCAGCGCGCCCAGGCCCACGAGTTCGCGGGCGAGCCGGTGCGCGGTGGGCAGGGGCAGGCCGGCGCGGTCCCCGAGTTCGGTCAGCGACAGCTCACGATGGTCGACGTCGAAGGCGCCGAGCAGCGCGAACGCCCGCGACGTGACGCTGGCGCCCGGCGTCGACAAGTTCCCCGGCATTCGTCCATCTTCTCACTGAGTGAAATCAGGGCATCAGGGTGAGCCCGAGCCACAAGCCGGCGACGGCGAGCACGATGGACGCCGGAACGGTGAGCAACCCCAGCCGCGTGAACTCGCCCAGGTCGGGCCGGGTGTCGTGCCGGTGCAGGATCCGCCGCCACAGCAGCGTGGCCAGCGAGCCGACGTAGGTGAGGTTCGGCCCGAGGTTGACCCCGATCAGCACGGCCAGCACCACCGGGGTCCCGCCCGCGGTGGCGAGCGGCAGCAGCACGAGCACCGCGGGCAGGTTGTTGATCAGGTTGGCGAGTACGGCCGCCACCGCGGCGGCGCCGAGCAGGGCGGGGAACGAGGTGGAGGTCGGGACCAGGTGGCTGAGCGCCTCGTCCAGTCCATTGTCGACGACGGCCCGGACCACGATCGCCAGCGCGAGCACGAAAGCCAGGAAGGGGATGCTCGCCGACCGAACGATCGCGGCGGGTGAGGTCCGCCGCTGGGCGAGGGCGCGGCAGGCCAGGACGGCGGCACCGGCGAACGCGGCCCACGCGGGACTGACGTCCAGCAGCGAGGTGATCACGAACCCGGCCAGCGTCAGGCCGAGCACGACCAGGACGAACGCCGGGACCTTCCCGGCCGGGACCGTTTTGCCGCCACGCGGCCGGGCCGCCAGGTCGGCGGCGAAGAACCGGCGGAACACCAGGTATTCGGTGAGCACCGCCGCGAGCCAGGGCAAGGTCATCAGCGCGGTGAACCGCAGGAACGAGATCCCGGTCGCGGCGACGGCGAGCAGATTGGTCAGATTGGACACCGGAAGCAGCAACGACGCCGAGTTCGCCAGATGCGTGCAGGCGTAGGCGTGCGGTTTGGCCCGCGCGCCCATCCGCGCGGCGGTGGCGAACACGACCGGGGTCAGCAGCACGACGGTGGCGTCGAGGCTGAGCACCACGGTGACGGCCGCGGCGACCGCGAACACCGCGGGCAGCAGTCGTCGCGGCCTTCCCCGGCTGAACCGCGCCATGAGCGTTCCCGCCGCTTGGAACAGCCCTTCGTCGTCGCACAATTTGGCCAGGACGAGCACCGCGGCGAGGAAGCCGACGACCGGGGCGAGCCTGGTCACCTCGTCGAGGGCGTCCGGGAACGAGATCGCCCCGGCCGCCAGGACGATCCCGGCGGCGGGGACGGCGGCGACCGCCTCCGGGAGGCCGCGTGGCCGGATCACCGCGAAGGCCAGGACGACCAGCAAGAGCGCGATGGACACCATCTCGCCGGGAATGCCTGTCAGTGCGAACCCTCCTCCGTGTGAAGCCGACCTCGGCAATCTAGGCTGGGCCTGGTGCGCGAGACGAACTGGGCGGGAAATAGGACCTTCACCGCGGAACGGATCCTCCGCCCGCGCACGATCGGCCAGATCCAGGACACCGTCGCCCGAGCGACCGCGGTCAAGGCGCTCGGCAGCGGACATTGCTTCAACGACATCGCGGACTGTCCGGGTGGTGTCCTGCTCGACCTGTCCGCGCTCGACGTGGAGACCGTCCTCGACGCGGAGTCCGCGACGATCACGGTGCCGGCGGCGGCGCGCTACGGCGACATCGCCGTCCAGGTGCACGCGGCCGGGTTCGCGCTGGCCAACCTCGCTTCGCTGCCTCATTGCACGGTGGCGGGCACCGTCGCGACGGCGACCCACGGTTCCGGGCGGCGCAACCAGAGTCTGGCGTCGGCGGTGTCCGGTTTGGAGCTGGTGACCGCCGACGGCGAGGTGAAGACGTACTCCCGGCACGACGGTGTGGTCGTCGGCCTGGGCGCGCTGGGAGTGGTGACCCGGCTGACCCTCGACCTGGTGCCGTCCTTCGACCTCCGCCAGGACGTCTTCGACGGCTTGCCCTGGGAGTCGGTGTACGAGCACTTCGACGAGATCCAGGACGCGGGTTACAGTGTCAGCCTGTTCACGAACTGGGCCCGCGACGAAGTCGACCAGGTCTGGGTCAAGGGATCGGGGCGGCCGGGCGCGGACTTCTTCGGCGCGAAGGCGGCGGACGGGCCACGCCATCCGGCCCACGCGGCGGGCATCCCGGCGGACAACTGCACGCGGCAGCTCGGGGTCACGGGACCGTGGCACGAACGGATCCCGCATTTCCGCCTGGACTTCACGCCCAGCATCGGGAACGAACTCCAGACCGAGTACTTCGTGCCCGTCCGGCACGCCGTCGCGGCGATGGAGGCGTTGCGCGGCATGGGGGACCGGCTGGCACCCGTCCTGCTCACCTCGGAGATCCGCACGGTCGCGGGGGACGACCTGTGGCTCAGCCCGTTCCAGGGCGGCGACCGGGTGGCACTGCACTTCACCTGGCTGCCGGACGAGGACGCGGTCCGCGCGCTGCTGCCCGTCATGGAAGAACGGCTGGCGCCGTTCGACGTCCGGCCGCATTGGGGGAAGCTCTTCCACCGTGCGGCGGACTACCCGAGGCTGGCCGATTTCCGGGCACTGGCCGCAGAACTGGACCCGGACGGCAAGTTCCGGAGTCCGTTCGTCCGGCGGCACGTCTTGGGGGAGCGTTCGCGGAGCTTGGCTTCGGGAAGATGGGGCGCGTAGGTGATTTCCACGAGAGGCACGAGTACGAGCCTAGGGCAGCCCAGGGCTGATATCCTGCCGGTGGTTGCTTGCTCATACGGGCGGATCCCCGGGTGGCTGCACTGAGCCGCACATTTCTCCCGAGGAGCCTTCATGTCTCTTCCCCTCGCCCGTCGTATGGACGGCGTCACCAGTTCTCCCGTGCGTGACCTGCTCGCGCTCACCGCCCGTCCGGGCGTGATCTCCTTCGCCGGTGGAATACCCGCGCCGGAACTGTTCGATGTGGACGGCCTCCGTGCCGCCTTCGACCGGGCACTCGCCGACGGGCCCGCCCAGCGTGCCCTGCAGTATTCGCCCACCGAAGGGAATCTGAGGCTGCGTGAACTGCTCGCGCAGCGGCTGTCCGGTCGCGGGCTTCCGACCACTGTGGACGATCTCCTGATCACCACGGGTTCGCAGCAGGGCCTGCAACTGCTCAGCACCGCGTTACTCGATCCCGGTGCCACCGTGCTGGTGGAAGAGCCGGTGTACCTGTCGGCGCTGCAATGCTTCCAGCTCGCCGAGGCGCGCATCGTGCCCGTTCCCGGGGACGCGGAAGGGATCGACCCGGCCGCGCTGGACGAGATCGCGGCCAGGGAACGGCCCGCGTTGCTGTACCTCGTCCCGACGTTCTCGAATCCCTCCGGGCGCACGATCAGCCCGGAGCGGCGTCGCGCGCTCGCGGAAGTGATCGCCCGCCACGGTTTCTGGCTCGTCGAGGACGACCCGTACCACGAACTGCGCTATCGCGGTGAACGCGAGGAACCGCTGTCGGCCCGCCCGGAACTCGCCGAGCGCACGATCTACCTCGGCACCTTCTCGAAGGTGATCTCCCCGGGGATGCGGCTGGGCTGGTTCCGTGCGCCGAGGGAGCTCCTGCGCCGCGTCGCGATTCTCAAGCAGGCGACCGATCTGCACACTTCGACCGTCGATCAGGCGGCCGCGGCCGAGTACCTGGCCGCCGCCGATCTCGACGCGCACGTGCGGAAGCTGTGCGCGACCTACCGCGTGCGCCGTGACGCGATGATGGCCGAACTGCCCGCGATCACCCCGTCCGGGACGACGTGGACCGATCCGGACGGCGGGATGTTCGTCTGGGTCATCCTTCCCAGCGGCGCGGACACGGACCGGCTGCTTCCCGAGGCGTTGCGCCACGATGTCGCGTTCGTGCCCGGTTCGGCGTTCCAGGTGGGGGAGCCGGACCGGTCGGCGTTGCGACTTTCGTTCGCCGCGCACGGACCGGGGACGATCGCCGAAGGATTGCGGCGGCTGGGCAAGGTCCTGTCGCAGTGAGGTCAAGGCAAAGTGGCGGCCGTCGCGGACCTGATCACGGCGCGGCTCCCTTAGCCGTGCGGAAGGTGCGGCGGTAGCTGTCCGGCGGCACCCCGACCGTCCGGTTGAAATGCCGCCGCAGGGTGGCGGCGGTGCCCATCCCGGTGGCCTCCGCGATCAGGTCGACGCTGTCGTCGGTCCGCTCCAGTAGTTCCTGCGCGCGGCGGATGCGCTGGATCAGCAGCCAGCGCAGCGGGGTCGTCCCCGTCGCCGCCCGGAAGTGCCGCGCCAGGTTGCGTGAACTCATGTTCGCCTGCCTGGCGAGGTCCTCGACGGTCAGCGGCCGGTCGAGCCGTTCGGTGACCCAGGGGAGCAGGCCGCCGAGCGGGTGGTCGTCCTGTTCGGGCACCGGGGCCGTGACGAACTGGGCTTGCCCGCCGGCGCGGTGCGGCGGGACGACCAGGCGGCGGGCGACGGTGTTCGCGACCGCCGAACCGTGGTCGGAACGGACCAGATGCAGGCACAGGTCCATCGCGGCGGCCTTGCCCGCCGAGGTGAGGACGCTGCCGTTGTCGACGTAGAGGACGTCCGGATCGACCTCCACCGAGGGATACCGGGCGGCGAGGACATCGGTGTGCGCCCAGTGTGTCGTCGCGCGTCGGCCGTCGAGCAGGCCGGCGGCCGCCAGCACGAACGCGCCCGTGCACAGGGACGCCACCCGCGCGCCCGCTTCGTGGGCGGCGCGCACGGCCTCGACCAGGTCCGCGGGCGGATCGACGTCGATGTCGGCCCAGCCGGGGACGATGACGGTGTCGGCGCGCTTGAGGCGTTCGAGCCCGTGATCCGGTTCGAGCAGGAAGCGCCCGACTTTCACCGGCTTCGCCCCGTAGACCCCGAATTCGTACCAGGAGCCGGGGAAGCCAGGCAGGCCCGTGCCGAAGACCTCGTGGGCGATGGACAGCTCGAACTGCAGCATCCCGTCCGTGGCGGCGAGGGCGACCGTACTCATGTCCGAAAGTGTACGCATGATGGCGTTCCGGACACTGTCGATCAGCGGGATCCGCCGACAGGATGGTCCACAGTGGATCAACCGAGGGCAGGAGAAATCATGGGTACGTACGACGTCGCGGTGTTCGGGGCCTACGGGCACACTGGGCGGTTCGTGGTGGCGGAGTTGCGCGAGCGCGGACTCGGTGTGCTGGCCGTGGGACGCGACGAGGCCAAACTGCGCGGCCTGCCTTGGCCCGATCTCGACATCCGGCAGGCGTCCGTCGACGACCCGGCATCGCTGGACCGCGCGTTCGCGGGCGCGGACGCGGTGATCAACGCCGCCGGCCCGTTCGCCGACACCGCCGCCCCGGTGATCGAGGCGGCGCTCCGGGCGGGTGTCCCGTATCTGGACGTTGCCGCCGAGCTCGAAGCGAACCTCGACACCTTCGCACAGTTCGGTGACCGTGCCACGGGAGCGACGGTGATCCCGGCGATGGCGTTCTTCGGCGGCCTCGGCGATCTGATGGTCACCGCCGCGATGGGCGACTGGACGTCCGCCGACGAAGCGCACGTCGCATACGGGCTGAGCAGCTGGCATCCGACCGAAGGGACCCGCGCGGCGGGCAAGGTGTCGCGGGAACGGCGCGACGGCAAGCGGATCCGGTTCTCCGGCGGCCGCATCGAACACCGCGACGACGTGCTGCCCGCCCTGGACTGGGATTTCCCCGCGCCGCTCGGGACCCGCGCCGTGCTCGGCGAGTTCACGATGGCCGACGTCGTCACCGTCCCGAGCCACCTCGACATCCCCGAAGTGACCACGTACATGACCGTGAACGCGGCCCGCGAGGTGGTGACCCCCGAGACGCCCGCGCCTCCGGCCGACGGCCCGTCCGCGCAGGAGTTCATGGTCGACGTCGTCGTGCGGTCCGGTGGCGGACAACGGCGGATCGTCGCCCAGGGGCAGGACATCTACGCGATCACGGCGCCTCTAGTGGTGGAGGCCGTCCAGCGCGTGCTCGACGGGCGGACCAAGGCGACCGGGGTCGTCTCGGCCGGTGCGGTCTTCGACGCGGCCGACTTCCTGGCGGCGCTGGCGCCGCGGGTGACGGTGGAGGGTCCTGTCGTGTCGTGAGGGCGTCTACACGAAGGCAGCAGCCAGGGCTGCGTAGGCGCCACCACCGACGAAGAGGCCGACGAGGGTGCCGACCGAGACTTCGGCGGTGGTGTGGTCCTTGAGTTCGACGCGGGACCAGCAGACCCAGGCCACACCCAGGAGAAGAAGGGCGAACCACGGATCGTAGACCTGGACCAGGATGGCGACGGCTCCGGCGGCGACGGCGGCGTGCATGCTCACCTTGAACTTGAGCCCGAAGGTGATGGCCACCGCGACGATCAGGGAGATGAGTTCGGCGGCGGCGAGGGCGATCAGCTCGCGAGGTGCGTCGCCGACGATGAGGATGGCGAAGCCGATGGCGAGGAAGCCGATGCAGGCGGCGAACGGGATCACGCGTCCCGCGCGGTCGGTGACATGGTGGCTGTCCCACTGGCCCTTCCTGGCACCCCGGACGATGACCGCCATGGGCAGGATCGAGCCGAAGATCCCGGTGATCAGGCCCCACAACAGCGTTTCGCCGAGGTGGTGGCCGGTGGCTCGCCAGGCGACGGCGAGCGGGAGCAGCAGCACCCAGACCCAGGGGGCGAGTACCTCGGTGGCGGCGCGTGCTGATCGCTGCCGGGCGCTCGCGGTCGTGGTTTCGGCGGGCACGGGCGACATGGGGCTGCTGCTCCTTCGTGGACGGTCCGGTCAATCGCTGGTACGCGAGTGTGTCATCCGCCAGCCGGGATGCGGCAGTCGCGCGGGCGGAGCCTCCCCGGGCCGGTACTCGAAGTGCCACCATTCGTTGTCGTAGATCCGGTAGAGCGCGAACCGTGCGCCGTGATCCTCCAACCACTGAGCACCCTCCCGCGGCCGGATGTCCAGCGCCGTACCCCCGACGTGCGCGGAATCCTGCGGCGGCAGAACGCGCTTCCCGCCTAGCCTGGCCTCGGCGAGGTACAGCCGATGCTGCTCGGCGGCGTCCCGATGTCCCGAGGTGACGCCGAGGAGCGTGCGGTGCCGCCAGAACGCCTCGGTCCTGGCCGCGGTGAACGCGGCGAGTGTTCCGGCGGTGAGCCCGGCGAGGTTCTCGGCGGGGAACCGCAGCGACAGCGCCCATCCGCAGGCGAGCCGGCGGGCCTGGCCGGGGGACCGCAGCCACGCCGGGATCAGCAGCAGTACCGCGAGGACGCGGGTGATCGCCGCGAGCACGAGTTCTTTCATGCCGTCAACGGTCGCCGTCGCCTGTCCGAACCCGATCGCGGCGACGTGCGCGGACGCCGACGAAAATGTCACCGTTCCGCACGGATCACGCCGTGACGGAACGAAGACATTCCGTGGACGTTCCGCGGAAACGGGACGGGCACGATGGCGTGTCATGGACGAGCGGATTCCGTCCGGCGCTGCGATAGTCGTCGGCATGCCCAAGGTGCTGCTCATCGAGGACGACCAAGCCGTGCGTGACGGGCTCAGCATGGCGCTCGGCGGCCGCGGCCACGCGGTCGACGCGGTGGCGACCGGCGAGGAAGGCCTCGCCCGGCTCGCGTCACGACCGCCGGACATCGTCGTGCTGGACCTGATGCTGCCCGGACTGGACGGTTTCGAGGTCTGCCGCCGGATCCGCGCGGCGGGGGATCTGCCGATCATCATGCTCACCGCGCGCAACGAGGACATCGACGTGGTGGCCGGGCTCGCCGCCGGCGCGGACGACTACGTGGTCAAACCCGCCAGGGCACAGGTGCTGGAGGCCCGGATCCGCGCGGTGCTGCGCCGCACCGGGCAACCGGCGCCCGCGGTGCCCGCGCAGACGGAGATCGAGCGCCACGGCGATCTCGGCATCGACCGGGCCGCGCTGACGGTGACGAAGGGCGGCAAGCCCGTCGCGCTCGCCCCGACCGAACTGCGGCTGCTGCTCGAACTCACTCAGGTACCGGGCCGCGTGCTCAGCCGCCAGTACCTGCTGGAGAGTGTGTGGGAGCACGGTTACTTCGGTGACTCCCGCGTCGTCGACGCCTGTGTGCAACGGCTTCGCGCGAAGATCGAAGACGACTCGTCCGCGCCGGTGTACGTGCAGACGGTCCGCGGGTTCGGCTACCGGTTCGGGCCGCTGTGAAGCTTGGCGGCCTGCGCACCCGGCTGCTCCTGGCGTTCAGCCTGCTGGTCGTGATCACCGCGGCGACGGTCGCGGGCGGTGCCTACGTCCAGTCCCGCACCGTGATCCTCCAGCAGGCACAGGACGCCACGGCCCGCGTCCTGGTCGACAAGGCCACGGCGTTGTACCCGCTCGGCCCGTTGCCGCCAGGTGACGGGACGCTGAGCCGGATCAGCGGCGAATTGTCCGACCGCGAGCTGAGTTCCCTGGTCCTGTACGCGGACAGGGCGAGCGGGAACCAGCAGATGCGGGCACTGATCTCGCCGGAGCTTCGCGAACGGGTCCGGTCGGGGAACGTCGCGTGGCAACGGGTCGAGGCCGACGGCACGCCGACGCTGGTGGTGGGCACCAGGTTCACCGTGCTGCTTCCCGGTGGGCAGCAACGGGATTCGGGAATCGAGGCATACATCGCGCGAAGTATGGCCCCGGAGGCGAAGAGCATCGACGAACTCGCCACCCGGGCCTGGCTGATCGGCGGGGTGGCCCTCGTTTTCGCCATCGGGCTGGCGTTGCTGGCCGCCCGCGGGGTCCTTCGGCCGGTGCGTGAACTGGGCGACGCGGCGCGGCGGCTGGGGAAGGGTGATCTGCGGGCCCGGATCAGCGTCCGCGGCTCGGACGAACTGGCCGGGGTGGCGCGGACATTCAACGAGACGGCCGAAGCGCTTGAACGGCACGTCGGTGAACTGGAACGGATGGAATCCGACGCGCGGCGCTTCGTCGCCGACGTCTCCCACGAACTGCGCACCCCGCTGGCCGCGATGACCGCGGTCGCGGACGTCCTGGAGCAGGAGGCTGCGAATCTGCCCGGGGACGCCGGTCGCGCGGCGAAGATGAGTATCGAGGAGACGCACAATCTCACGCGGCTGGTGAACGACCTCATCGAGGTCTCCCGCTTCGACGCCGGGGCCGCCGCTCTCGCGCTGGAAGAAGTCGAAGTCGCCGAGGTGGTCACGGCGAGCCTGCGCATCCGAGGCTGGACGGGCGAGGTGGAGGGGGAGTTGCCTTCCGGGATCTTCGCCGGGCTGGATCCGCGGCGGGTGGACGTCATCGTGGCGAATCTGGTCGGAAACGCCTTGCGGCACGGGGAAAAGCCGGTTTCGTTGCGTCTTTCCGAAGCGGGGGAGTGGATCATCCTGGAGGTCTCGGATCGTGGTCCCGGGCTTGCGCCGGAGGTGCTGCCGCACGTGTTCGACCGGTTCTACAAGGCGGATTCGGCGAGGGCGAGGTCCGGCGGCAGCGGACTCGGTCTCGCGATCGCCTGGGAGAACGCCCGTCTGCACGGCGGCACCTTGAGCGCGGCCAATGGCATCGACGGCGGCGCGGTGTTCACGTTGCGCCTGCCTCGGCAGGGAGCGACGGCATGAGGAAGAACTGGCTTTTGCCGCTCCTGCTCGTTTCGGTGGTCGCGGGCTGCGGTGTCCGGCCCAGTGCCGTGATCTCCGGCGCGCCCGCGCCGGCGGGGCCCGCCAACGGTGCGGTGCTCTACTTCCTGTCCGGCGGGCAGCCGGTCCGGGTGTTGCGCCCGCTGGCCGACGAGCTGCCCCCGGCGAGCCCTGTCGACCTGCTCGCCGCCGGACCGGACGAGAGCGAACGGGAACGGCGCTACACCACCGAAGTCCCGTCCGGCACCGCTGTGCTGGACCAGACGCCCGCGCCCAACGGGGTCACGGTGACCCTGTCGATCGGCGTCGCCGGGTTGTCGGCGAGGGCCGTCGACCAGATCGTGTGCACCGTCAGGGACTCCCTGGGCGGGAGCGCGCAGATCACGTTGCGGGGCGAAGGAAGCGTACGTGGCCCGCTTTCGTGCCCCTTGCCCGGTTAGAGCCTGTCTTTGATCCCGGCGGTGTACGGGCCTCTGCTGGTGATTGAGACACCACATCATGATCACGATCAGAGGCCCGGTCTTCTTTGTGCCTTGTCGCCGGTCAGTCCACGTCAGGGGGTTGTCGTTATCCCTCGGAGGCCACTGATGCCGAGTGGGTGTTGCTGGGGCCGTTGCTGCCCCGGCCCGCGTGCGGGACCGCGGTGGGTGGCCGGCCGGAGAACATCCGCGTCGCGCGATCATGGACGCGCTGCGGTAGGTCACCGATAATGGCATCGCATGGTGGGCGCTACAGAGGGGCTTCCCGCCGTGGTAGACGGTGCATGGGTTTTTCGCCGTTGGAGCGAAGCCGGGGTGTTCGGCAAGGTCCGTGACCGGCTGGGCGAGGAGAGCCGGTCACGAGCGGGACGGAATTCGGCGCCGAGCGCGGCGGTGATCGATTCCCAGTCGGTCAGGGTCTGCTGCTGGTCGTGCTGGTCGTGCTGGTCACCGCCGCCAGCAGCCAGGACCGCTCCGCCGCGAGGCTGCTTTCGTCGTCTTCTCCAGACGCTGGGGCGTCGAACGCATCTTCTCCTGGGTCACCCAAGCCTGCCGCATCGTCCGCGACTGCGACCGCCTTCCCGACCGCTCCGCCGCGTTCATCAACCTCTCCAGGATCACTACGAGGGCCAGGCGCCTGACCTGCCAAAAACAGCGGGCCAGGACCGCCTGACCAGGTTCAAAGACAGGCTCTGAGGTCCGGGCATGGCGAAGACCCCGAGAACCCGCCTGTGGCTGGCGGGCTCCTCGGGGGTCAGATGTGGTGGAGGGTGTTGCGGCGGGGTTTTCGGAGCGGATCCCGGTACTGAGGTGGGATAAATTCCGGTAGCCCGTCGGTGGCCATGCGGACTTGCCAGTCGCCGTGATGGATCAACCGGTGATGGAAGCCGCAGAGCAGCACCAGGTTCCGAAGATCCGTCGGACCTCCGTCTATCCAGTGCTCAATGTGATGGGCGTGGCAGTGCTTGGGTTTCCGATGGCAGCCGGGGAAGGCGCAGCCGCCGTCGCGGATGTTGAGTGCCCGTCTCTGGCCGGGCGTGACGAACCGTCGCAGCCGCCCCACGTCCAGCGGCTCACCCGCGGCGCTCATCACGACCGGCAACATCAGGCAGTCGCATGCCGCGAGCCGAGCTTCCCGAGCGGTCATCGTCCCGACGAAGTCGAGACACGCGGTGCCGAGGCCGGACTTCAACTCCTCCAGCCCGATCGTGACATGCACCAACGTGCGGTAGCCACTCGTTCCGGGCTGGTCGGGGCAGGCGATGGCCAGGTCGAGCAGTTCGGTCCAGGCGTCCCCCAGGCGTTCGCACTTCATCCGCAGGTCGGCTTGGCCGAATTCGTCGACCGGGCGTGGCTGGGCGTGGGCCTCGAGCGCGGCGGCGGTGCGGGCACCGGTCTCGTCGTCGAGCAAGCCGGTCAGTCTCCAGAACCCGTCCTTGCGCCGTTCCAGGGTGAGTTCCCGACGCGGTTCCTTGGGTTCTGGTTCCTTGGGTTCGTTGCCGTCGGGGTCCAGCCAGGCGAGCAGGTTCTGCTCGGCTTCGGCGAGCTGTCGGGGACCGGCGTCGCGGGCGAGGTCGGCGAGGATCTTCTCCGCACTGGTGCGGTCTTCGGCGGAGGTCTCGGCCGGGATCTTCGTCAGGATCTCCAGGATCTGGTCGATCCGCTCATTCCCGACCATGCCCTCGGCGGCCACCGCGGCGGTGGCGGGAGCAACCGCGGGAACCTCGGTGCCGTCCAAGGCACGGGTGGGGTTCAGGGCAATGGCTCTGTTCACCACCGGCCGCGCCTCACCGAGCGACAATCCCGCCATGTCCGCGAACCAGTTAGCCGTACTGCCATAGCCGTACAGGTCTTTGACGCCCCGAGACTCGATCTCCGCCAGAAACTGCCCCAACCCGGCGGTGGCCGTCCTGATCATCTGCAAGAACTGCTGCACGCCATGGGCAAGCTCCAGCTTGCCGGCACGCCACAACTCCTGCGGCAACTCGGGAAGAAAGGTCTCGGACACCTCCCCAGAATACCCGAACAAATCGAACGCGTGTTCGTAATTTTACGCAACAACGAAACAGCGCATTTACCACTGAAGGGTGATTAGTGTGGCGGGCATTGTGACTCTCGTGAGTGGTATTGAGGGGTAAGGCAACGGTGTGGTGTCGAGTGGCGTGTCCGTGAAGGCCTCCTTGCCTACCTTGAGGGTAGGCAAGGAGGCCTTCACGGACACCCGAACGGCACCTGCGGCCCCAGGCGCACCAGCAGTCACGGCGGTGCCGTGTGAAGGCTGTACTCGCAAGGGGCCCTTCACGGACTTGCCACCCTGACATGACACCTTTGACTTCCGGCTCAATAAAACCTGTCTTTGATGCCGGTGACGGGTATGGGCCGGGCCTCTGCTGGTGATCTTGACACCACATCACGATCATTCTCGGCAGGGGCAGGAATCCGCGCCGTCCGCGGCGGTGATCGATTCCCGGTCGGTCAGGGTCTGCTGCTGGTCGTGCTGGTCGTGCTGGTCACCGCCGCCAACAGCCAGGACCGCTCCGCCGCGAGGCTGCTTTCGTCATCTTCCCCAAACGCTGGGTGGTCGAACGCACCTTCTCCTGGATCACCCAAGCCCGCCGCAACGTCCACGACTACGAACGCCTCCCGCCGCACTCCGCCGCATTCATCAACCTCTCATGATCACTATCACGGCCAGGCGCCTGACCCGCCAAAAACAGCGGGCCAGAACCACCTAGCCAAGTCCAAGGACAGCCTGTCAAGAGTGGCCCGAATCACCGGTGTCGGTCCCTCGCTTTGTCCGGATTCGCCCGCTAGCTTAGGCAAGGCTAAGCGAATGCGACGTAGGGTGGTTGTGGCGTGGAGGGGATCGAGGGCAAGGTCGCGCTCGTCACCGGAGGCGCGCGCGGGATCGGGGCGGCCGTCGTGGACGGGCTCGCCGAAGCGGGTGCGATCGTGGCGGCGGTGGACCTGGCGGAAGGGGCTCCCCGGGACGGCGTGACCTCGTTCGTCGCGGACGTCGGCGATCCCGCGGCCGTCGCACGGGTGGTCGACGAGGTCGAACGCGAACTCGGGCCGATCGGGATCGGGGCGTCCGTCGCGGGCGTGCTGAAGCCGGGGTCGGTCTGCGAGACGAGCGACGAGGACTGGGCGGCGACCTTCGCGGTCAACTCCACCGGTGTCTTCACCGTGCTCCGCGAGATCTCCCGCCGGATGCTGCCCCGCCGGAGCGGTGTGCTGGTGACGGTCGGGTCGAACGCCGCGGGTGTCCCGCGGACCGGGATGGCCGCTTATGCCGCTTCGAAGGCCGCGGCGACGATGCTGACCCGCTGTCTCGGTCTCGAACTCGCCGGCTCCGGCATCCGCTGCAACATCGTCTCGCCCGGCTCGACAGACACCGACATGCAACGTCTACTGTGGACGGACGAGAACGGCGCTGACCGTGTCATAGCCGGAAATCCGGAGCAATACCGTGTCGGCATACCACTGGGCCGGATAGCCGAACCCGCGGATATCGCCGACGCCGTCCTGTTTTTGGCCTCCGATCGCGCGCGGCACATCACGATGCAGAACCTCTACGTCGACGGCGGCGCCACGCTCCGCGCGTGATCTCGATGACGCAACGAAGACTTTTCGGGCCCGTATGATTAGGTTAGGCTAACCGAAAAGATGGGTCAGGCGCGTCCGGGGGGTCGCGTTCCGCGCCGGCATGAGGCACTGCGACAGCACAAGAGTGCCGACCTGGTCAGTAGTATTCGCGAAAGGGAATCCAGTCGTGTCCTCACCTGCACCGGCCCGGCCAAGGCCGGTCCACCAGGCGGCCGATCTGCTGGCGGCGTACCTGCCCGGATCGTTCTACTACTCGTCCGTTCGGGGATCGCTGCTCGCCGACGGGGTGTACTCCCCGGTCCACGCGGCGCCGGGCGGGCGTGCCCGCGCCGCCGCCGAGGTCCTCGACGCCGCCCTCGTGGCGGGAGTGACCGAACCCGTGGTGGCCGGCGCGATCGGATTCCGGCCCGACGCGCCGAGCAGTCTGGTGGTCCCCGCCGTGGTGCGCCGGGCAGGACCACCGAAGGCGCGTGGTCCGGTCGCCCCGCTCGGCGGGAACTGGTCGGTGTCACCGCAGCCCGCGCCGGAGGTCTACACCACTGCCGTCGCCAGGGCGCTGGACGAGATCCGCGACGGTGACCTCCGCAAGATCGTGCTGGCCCGCTGTCTCGACGTCACCGGCGGCGACCCCGTCGCCGTGCCGCGGCTGCTGGCCCGCCTCGTCCACACCGACCCGGCGGCCCACGCCTTCGCCGTCGACGTCAGCGCGCCGGGGGATCCCGCGCCGCGCACCCTGATCGGCGCGAGCCCGGAACTGCTGGTCTCCCGTCGCGGCCGGGTCGTGACGGCCAATCCGCTGGCCGGGTCGCGGCCGCGGGTGGCCGACGAAGCCGAAAACGCCCGTCGTGTCAGCGATCTGCTCGCGTCCGAAAAGGACCGTGCCGAACACGCCCACGTCGCCGCTCAGGTGGCCGAGGTGCTGGGCCGGTTCTGTGTCGATCTCGACGTGCCCGCCGAACCCGAGGTGATCGGCACGCCCACGATGTGGCATCTCTCCACCAGGATCAGCGGACGGCTCGCCGACGCGACCGACGCCGGTTCGTCCGCGCTCGGGCTGGCCGAAGCACTGCATCCGACGCCCGCGGTCTGCGGCGTCCCGACCGAACTCGCCCGCGACACGATCGCCGCGCTCGAACCCGAGGATCGGGGCTATTACGCGGGTCTCGTCGGCTGGACCGATCAGGACGGTGACGGCGAATGGGTCGTCACCATCCGCTGTGCCGAGGTCCGGGACCGGACCGTGCGGCTGTTCGCCGGCGCGGGAGTGGTGGCGGGCTCCGACCCGGAGGCCGAACTCGCCGAGACCGGCGCGAAGTTCGGCACCATGCTGCGGGCGCTCGGTCTGGAGGGGGCGGCGTGAACCCGGACCACGTGCCCTGGCCGGCTGGGACCGCCGCGCGTTACCGGGCTTCGGGATACTGGCGCGGCCAGACTTTCGGCGAACTGCTGGCCAGTCTCGCCGAGGCCTACGCCGAACGTCTCGCCGTGATCGGTGAGACCGCCCGCTGGACCTTCGCCGAACTCGACGAACGAGCGCACCGGCTCGCCGCCGGATTCGCCGGGGCGGGGATCCAGGCCGGTGACCGGGTCGTCGTGCAACTGCCGAACGTGCCGGAGTTCGCGTCCGTCGTGTTCGGACTGTGGCGGGCCGGCGCGCTGCCGGTGTTCGCGCTGCCCGCGCACCGGGCCAGCGAACTGCGGCACTTCGCCGAACAGAGCGAGGCGGCGGCGATCCTGACCGTCGGGGAACACGAACGGTTCGACCACGCGGCCATGGCGAACGCGGTCGCGGCCGGAATTCCTTCGGTGCGGAGGGTCTTCGTCGTCGGCACGGAGGAATTCACCGCGCTCGAAGCGACGACCCCACGCGTCCTGCCGGATCCGGATCCCGCCGGGGTCGCGTTCCTCCAGTTGTCCGGCGGCAGCACCGGTCTGCCCAAGCTGATCCCGCGCACGCACGACGACTACCTCTACAGCGTCCGTGAGAGCGCCCGGATCTGTGGCCTGCGCCCGGAAAGCGTGTACCTGGCCGCGTTGCCGGTCGCGCACAACTTCCCGCTCAGCTCACCCGGTCTGCTCGGGGCCCTGCACGCGGGCGCGGCCACGGTGTTCGCGCCGCGTCCCGACGCCGACACCGCCTTCCGGCTGATCGAGGCCGAGGGCGTGACGATCACCGGGCTCGTGCCACCGCTGGCCGCCGCGTGGGCGCAAGCGGCCGCGCGGACCACCCGTGATCTGTCCTCTTTGGATGTCCTGCTGGTCGGCGGCGCCAAATGCGCCCGTGAGCTGGCCGAGAAGATCGGCCCCGCGCTGGGCTGCCGTCTGCAGCAGGTGTTCGGCATGGCCGAGGGGCTGGTCTGCTACACGCGGCTCGACGACCCGGAAGAGTACGTCCTCGCCACACAGGGACGGCCGATCTCGCCGGACGACGAGATCCGCGTCGTGAACCCGGACGACCTACTGTCCACTTCGGACGATGTCGTCGCACCGGGCGAGATCGGTGCTTTGCTGACCCGGGGCCCGTACACGATCCGCGGCTACTACCGCGCCGCCGAGCACAACAAGACCGCGTTCACCGAGGATGGCTTCTACCGCACCGGGGATCTCGTGCGGCGGCATCCGTCAGGGCATCTGGAAGTGGTCGGCAGGGCCAAGGAACAGATCAACCGCGGCGGCGAGAAGGTGGCCGCGGAAGAGGTCGAGAACCATCTGATGGCGCATCCCGGCGTCCTCGACGCGGCCGTCGTCGCGGTGCCGGATCCCTACCTGGGCGAGCGCACCTGCGCCTACGTCGTCCCCGCTGCCGGTGCCGAGCCCGCCGCGGCGGAGCTGCGCCGGTTCGTCCGCGAACGCGGGGTGGCGGCGTTCAAGGTGCCCGATCTGGTCCAGGTGGTGCCGGAGTTCCCGGTGACCGGCGTCGGCAAGACCAGCAAACGCGAGCTGCGGGCGGCGCTGGCCGCCCTGGCGAAGGAGAAGTGAACGTGTCACTGCCCAAGATCGAGCCCTACCCCCTGCCGACGGAGGCCGAGCTGCCCGCCGGGCGGGTCGGCTGGAAGCCCGACCCGGCCCGCGCCGCGCTGCTGGTGCACGACGCGCAGCGGTACTTCCTCGCGCCGTACGAGGGATCCCCGGTCCCGGAGATGGTCGCGAACATCGCCGTGCTGGCCGACGCCGCCCGCGCCACGGGTGTCCCGGTGTTCTACACCGCGCAGCCCGGTCACCAGGCCGCCGAGGACCGAGGCCTGCTCACCGAGTTCTGGGGCGACGGCATCGGCGCGGTCATCGACGACGACCCCGCCGCCGCCGACGTGGTGGCCGAGCTGGCCCCGAAACCAGGGGACAAGGTCCTGACGAAATGGCGCTACAGCGCGTTCCAGCGCAGCACGTTCACCGAGCAGCTCGCCGAGGCCGGCCGTGATCAGCTGCTGATCACCGGTGTCTACGCGCATATCGGCTGCCAGGCCACCGCCGTCGAGGCGTTCATGCGCGACATCCAGCCGTTCCTGGTCGGGGACGCGGTCGCGGACTTCTCCCGCGAACGCCACGACCAGGCCTGCGAGTACGTCGCCCAGCGCTGCGGCGCACTGACCACCACGGCCGCCGCGCTCGCCGCGCTGGCCCCGATCCACGCCGGAGCACAGCGATGAGCTTGACCGTCGAAAAGATCCACGCCGACGTCGCCGAACTGCTCGGCTGCGACCCGGCCGAGCTGAAGCCGGAGACCGATCTCACCGACCTCGGCCTCGACTCGATGCGGATCATGGGCCTGGTCGAGCAGTGGCGCGCCGAGGGTGCCGACACCCTGGAGTTCGCCGACCTCGCCGAGCAGCCGACCCTCGGCCACTGGACGCGGGTCCTCACCGGGAGCGCCGCGTGAGCCGCGCCGACCATCGCCACCGGCACCTGGAGCGCATCGCCGAAGTCCGCGCGGGACAGCACGCGGAGAAGGTGCCTTATCCGATCCGCATCCGGCAGGCCGAGGTCGCGCGCACCGAGATGGTCGGCTCCGGACTGCTCCGGGTCACCCTCGGCGGGCCGGGAACGGCGGGTTTCGAGGCGCATTCGCCCGACGAACACGTGAAAGTCCTGTTCCCCGAACTGGACGCCGAGCCGCGACTCCCGGTCCAGGACGGCGACATGCTGCGCTGGCCGAAGCCGTCCCCGACGTCGCGCGAGTACACGGTCCGCCGGTACGACCCGGTTTCCGGGGAACTCGACCTCGACGTCGCGCTGCACGAAGGCGGGCTCGGCTCCCGATGGGCCGAGAAGGTCGCTCCCGGCACCCCGGTGCACGTCGCGGGACCGCCCGGCGGGCTGATCGTGCCGCACACCTACGACCGCTACCTGCTCGCCGGTGACCTCACCGCGTTGCCCGCGATCGCGCGCTGGCTCGAAGAACTTCCGCGCACCGCCGCGGGCTGGGCGTTCATCGAGGTCACCGACGCGAGCGAGGAGATCGAGCTGTCCCCGCCCGAAGACGTCGAGGTGCACTGGCTGCATCGAGGCGACGTCGCGCCGGGCGCCTCCGACATCCTCGCCCGCGCGGTGCGGACGATCGAGGTCCCCGCCGGTCAACGGCTCTATGCCTGGGTCGCAGGGGAAGCCGGACAGATCAAACCGCTGCGCCGCTGGCTCAAGAACGACCTCGGGCTCGGCAAGGACGACCACGACGTGACCGGCTACTGGAAACGCGGCGTCGCGGACTTCGACGACGAGCACGACCACTGAACCACACCCCCCGCCCCTGCCCCCACCCCCCGAAGAACGAGGAAACCCATGCGCACCACTAGAACCCGACGCCTCGCCGGAGCGATCGCGCTCGCGCTGACGGTCGCGACCGCGGCCACCGCCTGCGGTTCCGGCGGCGACGGCAAGGCCGCCGACGGCGGCCAGACCCGGGTGTTCGCGGCCGACAACGGCCAGATCACCATCCCGGTCTCGCCGAAGCGGGTCGTCGCCACCGGTTATGCCGTGCCCGCCCTGCTCGAAGCGGGTGCGCCGCTGGTCGGGGTGTCCAGCTGGAAGCGCGGCATCCCGCTGTTCGACGAGCAGGAGCGCAAGAAGTACGACGAGCTGGCGAAGGTCGCGGGCGAGTCGGCGTCGGAGACGAACTACGAGGCGATCGCGCAGGCCGATCCGGACCTCATCGTCATCGGCGTGCCGAAGCCGGTGCTCGCCGACATCGACATCAAGCGGCTCGAAGCGATCGCGCCGGTCGTGGCCATCGGCCCGTCGGTGCCGTCCATGTGGCGTGAGCTGTCCCGCAAACAGGCCGACGCCGCCGGCGCGACCGCCGGGTTCGACGCGATCAAGTCCGCGTACGACACCAAGGCCAAGGGACTGGCGGAGAAGTACAAGGCCGTGCTGCCGCAGCTGAAGCTGGGCCACGTCGGCGCGTACGGCGAGGTCGCCAAGGGCAACTTCCAGCGTGAGTTCAACGGTTCCTGGGGCACCAACGTCGCGCAGGACATCGGCGCCACCTACTACGGCCAGGTCAAGGTCAAGGGCGGCGGCTCCAAGGACGTCAGCGAGTACCCGTCGATCGAAGAGCTGTCGACGGCGTTCGCCCAGGCCGACGCCATCACCTACTCGGTCAGCGCCGACGGTTCCGTGCCCGCGCCGGTCAAGTACGTCCTCGACTCGCCGCTGTGGAAGGAACTCCCCGCGGTGAAGGCGGGCAAGGTCTACCCGTTCCGCTACACCGAGGCCGCCACCTACCGGGCCGCGACGTCCACTTTGGACGCCATCGACCAGGCGTTCGCGCCGCTGCTCGGGCAGTGACCACCACCGGGCGGTCCGCGCTGCTCGGCGCCGCACTGCTCGGGCTCGTCGTGGTCGCCGTGCTGAGCGTCGGCATCGGCGCGCACGCCATCGCCCCCGGCGAGGTCGTGCGCGCCCTGCTGGGCGGAGGGAATCCGAGTGACCGGGCGGTGGTCCTGGACATCCGGATGCCGAGGGCGGTGCTGGCGATCGGGGTCGGCGCGGCGCTCGCCGTCGGCGGCGTGCTCGTGCAGGCCTTGTCGCGCAACGCCTTGGCCGAACCCGGTGTGCTCGGCGTGACCGCCGGGGCCGGGTTCGCCATCGCGGTGGGTTCGGCGTTCGGCCTCGCCGCGTCGGCGCCCGCCGAACTGGGCCTGGCGGTGCTGGGCGCGGTCGGCGCGTCGGCGTTGGTGTACGCGGTCGGCAGCCGGTCGCCGCTGCGGCTGGTGCTCGCCGGGACCGCGCTGAGCGCCGTGCTGCTGGGGCTCACCCTCGGCCTGCGGCTGCTGTTCCCGGACACCTTCGACGTCTATCGGTTCTGGTCGGTGGGTTCGCTGGCCGGTCGAGAACAGGCGCCGACCACGGTCCCGCTGATCGTCATCGGCCTGTCCCTGCTGGGCGCGTTCGCGGTGAGCCGTCAGCTGAACGCGATCGCGCTCGGCGAGACGGTCGCGCACACGCTCGGCGCGAACGTCGCGCACGTCCGGACGATCACCCTGCTGCTGATCACGCTGATGGCGGGCGCGGCCACCGCGCTGGCCGGGCCGATCCTCTTCGTCGGGCTGATCGTGCCGCATCTGGCCCGGCGGGTGGCGGGCGCGTCGATCCCGTGGCTGATCGCGTTCGCCGCGCTGCTCGGCCCGGTCCTGATGCTGGCCGCGGACGTCGGCTCCCGGGTCTTGCTGCCGACCGGCGAGGTCCCGGTCGCGATCGTGACCGCGTTCCTCGGCGGCCCGGTGCTGATCTGGGCCGTCCGCAAATACGGGGCGGCGCCACTGTGAACACTGTGAACAAAGCGAGCGCACTCGTCGTGCGGCGCGGGCGGTTCTCCGCCCGGCTGGAACGCCGCACCCTCTGGTTCCTCGTGGTGATGATCGTGGTCATCGCCGGGCTGACGCTACTAGGGCTCTGCTACGGCGCGGCCTGGGCCAGTCCCGCCCGCGTGTTCGCCGCGCTCACCGGTTCCGGCGGCGGGCCGGGCGTGGTCATCCGGGAATGGCGCCTGCCGCGGGTACTGGCCGGGCTGGTGTTCGGCGCCGCGCTCGGGCTGGCCGGCGCGATCTTCCAGAACATCACCCGTAATCCACTCGGCAGCCCGGACGTGATCGGCCTCGACGCGGGCGCCTACACCGGCGCGCTGGTCGCGATCACGGTGCTTTCGGGGACGTCGACGCAGCTGACCATCGGTTCGGTGCTCGGCGGCGTGATCACGGCGGCCATCGTGTACGCGCTGTCGCTCGGCGGCGGCCTGTCCGGGTTGCGGCTGATCGTCATCGGCATCGCGGTCAACGCGATGTTGACCGCGTTCAACTCGTGGATCGTGCTGCGCGCGGAACTCGAGATCGCGATCGCGGCCGTCGGCTGGAACGCCGGTTCCCTCAACGGGATCGGCTGGGACGACGTCGCCATCCCGTTCGGCGTGCTCGCGGTGCTGTTCGTCGTGCTGTTCACCAGGGCGCCGGCGCTGCACCAGGCGGCGCTCGGCGGCGCGCTGGCGGTCACCACCGGGGTGCGCTGGGACCGGCTGCGGCTGGTGCTGGTGCTGATCGGGGTCGGCTGCACGGCCACGGTCACCGCCGTCGCCGGTCCGATCGCGTTCATCGCGCTGGCGGCCCCGCAGATCGGGCGGCGGCTGGCCCGCACGCCCGGTGTTTCCCTGCTGCCCGCCGCCCTCACCGGCGCCGTGCTGCTCACCGGCGCCGACCTGGCCGCCCAGATGCTGCTCGCGCCGGAAGCGCTGCCGGTCGGTGTGGTCAGCACCGTGATCGGCGGCGGCTACCTGATCTGGCTGCTCACCAAGGAGGTGCGGCGCACATGAGTGCCCGCTTGACCGCTCGGGAACTGACCCTGCGCTACGGCGACCGGGTCGTGTCGACCCGGCTGAGCCTCGACGTGCCCGACCGCGCGTTCACCGCCGTCGTCGGACCGAACGCGTGCGGCAAGTCCACCTTGCTGCGCGCGTTCGTCCGGCTGCTGCGTCCTTTCGAGGGGGAGGTCCTGCTCGACGGCAAGGACGTCGGTTCCTTCCACGGCAAGGGGCTGGCGCGGGAACTCGGTTTCCTGCCGCAGGATCCGGTCGCGCCGGAGGACGTCCGCGTCCGGCAGCTGGTCGCGCGCGGCCGGTTCCCGCATCAGTCGCTGTTCGCCACGTGGTCCGAAGAGGACGAACGCGCGGTGATCGACGCGATGACCGCGGCCGGGGTGGCGGGACTGGCCGACCGGCCGGTGCAGGAACTCTCGGGCGGACAACGCCAGCGCGTGTGGGTGGCGCTGGTGCTGGCGCAGAAGACGCCGTACCTGCTGCTCGACGAACCGACGTCGTTCCTCGACATCGCGCACCAATACCAGCTGCTGGGGTTGCTGGCGCGCTTGCGTGACGAGGGCCGCACGGTGATCGCCGTCCTGCACGACATCAACCAGGCCTGCCGCTATGCCGACCACCTCGTCGCCTTGCGGGACGGCCGGATCGTCGCCGAGGGCACGCCCGCCGACATCGTCGACGCGGAGCTGATGAAGGAGGTCTTCGATCTCCCCAGCGTCGTCGTGCCCGACCCGGTGACCGGAACCCCCATGGTGGTGCCCTCATGCTGAACGGCTGGCGGAGCTGAAGATGGAATTGGAAAACGACCGAACGCGTGAACCCGCCCCGGTCGAAGGCCCCGCTATCGCGGTGGCAGGGCGCCCTGTCCGTATCCGTGACGTGGACGATCAGGCAGCGCCCTGCCGACGTCGATCGCGGTCGCGGGTTCACCAACAGGCACTGAACCTCACCGGAGCCCAGCTGGGCATCTGGACCGCGCAACGCCTCGAACCCGACTCGCCTTACTACGTCGTCGGTGACGTGATCGAGATCGCCGGGGACCGGCCGGTCGACGTCATCGCGCTGGGCGAGGCGATCCGGGCGACCGCCGAAGAGGCGGACAGCCTGCGGTTGCGCGTCTTCGAGACGGCGGACGGCCCGCGCCAGCTGGTGTCGGGCGACGCGGTGCCGTCGCCGGCGGTGGTGGATCTGCGCGGTGAGGCCGATCCGGTGGCGGCGGCGCACGCGCGGGTGGACACCGAACGGCGCCGCGTCGCCGAGGCTTGCCGCGGCATGGTGGACCGGCCGCTGTTCGCCCATCTCGTACTGCGGCTTTCCGACACGCACGTGTGGTTCACCCAGCTCGGGCACCACCTGGTGTTCGACGGCTACACCGCGGCGATGCTCGCTCGCCGGACCGCGGCCCGCTACACGGCCGTCGTGACGGGGAAGGACGTGCCGGCTTCGACGTTCGCCCGATTCGCCGATCTCGTCGAGGCCGACCGCGCTTACCGCGAGAGCGAGCGGTTCGAAGAGGACCGCGAGTACTGGCGGGAGCGATTCACGCCGTTGCCGGACCTCGACGACGCCGGCAGCGCGCCGGGCCCGCCCGAGCACACCGTGACCGCCCGGTTCGTCCTGCCCGCTTCGGATGTGGCCCGGCTGCGCGAGCTGGGCGAACGAGCCGGGACGACCTGGGGTGACGCGCTGATCGCCTGCTACGCCGCCTTCCTGCACCGCGTGCTCGGCTGGACCGACGTCGTGTTCGCGATGCCGTTGATGTGCCGGGAAGGAGCGGCGCTGCGGATCCCGGCGATGGCGGTCAACGTCCTGCCGCTGCGGGTCACGGTGCTCCCGGAGGACTCGGCCGCCGAACTGACCGCGCGGGTCGCGGGCGCGCTCAAGGAGATGCGCACGCACCAGCGGTATCGCGGCGAAGACCTGCCCCAGGATCTCGCGGTGCCCGGAGCCGGTGCGCTGTTGCACGGCCGCGGCGTCAACCTCAAGGCGTTCGACCTGAAGCTCGATTTCGCAGGCTCGCACGGCACCATGCGCAATGTCGCGGGCGGGCCGCCCGAGGACATGGGTCTGTCCGTGCTCCCGACGTCCGACGGCGGGCTGCTGCTCGGTTTCGAGGTCGACGCGCGGACTCACGACCAGGCCGCCGTCGACGCCAAGCTGACCGCGCTGCGCTGCCTGATCACCGCGCTGACCGAACCGGACGGCCCGGCGGTCGCCGGTGCCGACCTGGTGCCGCCGGGGGAGCGGGAAACGTTGCTGAAGGCGTGGTCGACACCCGCGCCTTCCTCGGAACTTGTCGGTGTGCCGGAACTGCTGGCCGGACTCGACCCGGACCGGATGGCCTTGGTGTCCGGTGAGGACCGGCTGACCGGCGGAGAGCTCGTCACGCGCGTGCACCGGCTCGCGCGGGCGTTGCGGGCTCGCGGTGTCGGGGCTGAGGACGTCGTCGCGCTGGCCCTCCCGCGGTCCGCGGATCTCGTCGTCGCCCTTTTGGCGGTGCTCGACGCCGGGGCGGCGTTCCTACCGCTGGACCTCGCCCACCCCGCCGAGCGGTCGCGGGAACTCGCCGCCGAGGCCGGCGCGGTGCTCACGGTGGCCCACGACCCGGAGATCGTGCCGGGACCGCATCTGCTGCTCGGCGAAACCGATCTGTCCACACTGGACTCTTCGCCGCTGGATATTCCCCGCCACCCGGAAGATCTCGCTTACGTCATCTTCACCTCCGGCTCCACCGGCCGTCCCAAGGGCGTCCTCGGCCGGGTCGGCGGGCTGGCGACGCTGCTGCGTCATCACCGCGCGACCACGGTCGCCGAGACCGAACGCGCCGCGGGGAGGCGGTTGCGCGTCGCGCACACCTACTCGTTCGCCTTCGATTCCGCGCTCGACCAGCTGATGTGGCTGCTGTTCGGGCACGAACTCCACGTCTATGGCACCGACGTCGCGCGGGACGCCGACGCCCTGCTGGCCGCGTTCGCCCGCGACCGGATCGACGTCGTCGACACCACGCCGTCGATGGCCGCGCCGCTGATCGACGCCGGTCTGCTCGACGGTCCTCGTCCGCCCGCGCTACTCGTCCTCGGCGGCGAGGCGACCCCGCCCGCGCTGTGGCGCCGGGTCGCGGCGTCCGGTGCCCGCGCCCGCAACATGTACGGCCCGACCGAGGCCACTGTGGACGGTGCCGGATCCTGGCTGGACGACGGCGAGCCGACGATCGGGACCGCGGTGCCGGGTACGGCGGTCCGGGTGCTCGACGCCGCGCTGCGTCCGGCACCCGCGGGAACGCCGGGCGAGCTGTACCTCGCGGGACCGCATCTGGCACGCGGCTACCTGGGGCGCCCCGGCGCGACCGCCGAACGGTTCGTCGCCGATCCGTTCGGCGCCCCCGGCGACCGGATGTACCGGACCGGGGACCTCGCCCGCTGGGTACCCGGTCGCGGTCTGGAATACCTGGGCCGTCGCGACGGCCAGGTGAAGGTGCGGGGCCACCGTGTCGAACTGGGCGAGGTCGAGGCCGCGCTCGCCGCCGTTCCCGGTGTGCGCGCGGCCGCCGCCGCGGTGCGTGGACCCCGGCTCGTCGGCTACGTCGTCGGCGAGGTCGTCACGGACGAGGTCCGCGCGGAACTCGCCGGGCGGTTGCCGGAGCACCTCGTGCCCGCCGCGGTGGTCGTGCTCGACACGCTTCCGTTGACCTCCAACGGGAAGATCGACCGAGCGGCGCTGCCCGCCCCGCGCGCGGCGGCCGGGCGGACCGCGGTCACCGAACGCGAACGGCTGCTGTGCGCGACCATCGCCGAGGTGATCGGCGTCGAAGAGGTCGCCGTCGACGACGACTTCTTCGCGCTGGGCGGCGACAGCATCACCGCGATCAGCGTCAGCAGCAGGCTGCGCGCGCACGGCCTCGACCTGCGGCCGCGTGATCTGCTCGCCCGCCGCAGCTTCGAGGCCCTGGCGGCGGCGAGCGCGGAGATCGGCGGCCCGGCCGCCCCGCCGGACGAGCCCGACGAGGCCGTTGGTGAGGTGCCCGCCCCGCCGATCGTCCGCGCCCTGCTCGACCCGCATCCGGACGTCACGACGGTCGCCGGCTACACCCAATGGACCGCGGTCCGGCTCGACGAGGATCTTCCGGCCGGCCTGCTGACCGAGGGCGTGCGAACACTGCTGGACCACCACGACGTCCTGCGCCTGCAACTAGGTGACGAGTTGCGTGTCCGCGAACGCGGGGCCGTGAAGGCGTCCGACGTGGTGATCGAGACGACCGGTGACCCGGCCGAGGTCGCGGCGGAACTCGCCGGGTCCCTTGATCTCAGTGCCGGAGTGCTCAGGATCGCGTTGCTCCCGGACCATCTCGTCATCGTGATCCATCACTTGGCGATCGACGGTGTGTCCTGGCGGGTTCTGCTGCCGGACCTGCGTGCCGCCTGTGCCGGTGAAGCGCTCGAACCGGCCGGGACGTCGTGGCGACGGCACGCGCTTCTCCTCGCCGAACAGGGGATTTCGGGTGCCCGGCGCGGCGAACTCGAGCACTGGCGCGGCGCGCTCGACGGCCCGCGTCTCGGCCGCCGGCCGCTCGACCGCGGCATCGACACGGTCGCGACCGCGCGGCGTTCGGTCACCCTCGCTTCACCGGAGCAGACCGACGCGGTGCTCACCGCGTTGCCCGCGGCGTACCGCGCCGGACCGGACGACGTCCTGCTCGCCACGCTCGTGCTCGCTCTCCGGTCGTGGCGTGGTGCTCCGGTCGACGCCGAAACCGCGTCCCTCGAAGGCCATGGCCGGGATCGAAACGGCCTGGACCTCTCGCGCACCGTCGGCTGGTTCACCGCCGAGCATCCGCTGCGCGTGCCCGCCGGCGCGGTGGCGGCGACCACGGACTTCGACGGCGCGCTCGCGGGCGGAGACGCGGCAGGAAAGCTGCTGCGAGCCGCCAAGGAAGCCAAACGCGCCGTGCCGGACAGCGGCGTCGGCTTCGGCGTCCTGCGGTATCTCGACCCGCTCACCCGGGACGAACTCGCCGCCGTCCCGCCGCCGGACGTCGTCCTGAACTACCTCGGCCGGTTCGCGCCGCTGCCGGGCACCGGCTGGCGGCTGCCGGAGGAGGACCCGTTCGCGGTCACCGAACCGGACGCCAAGTCACTGGAACAGGTGCTGGCGCTGAACTGCTTCGTCCGCGAGGACGACCGCCCTCGGCTCGCCGTCGAATGGACCGCGGCGGGCGAGGTGCTTGACGCGGAAGGTGTTGCCGCGCTGCAAGAAGCGTGGTCGCGGGCGCTGGACGCCATGGCCGCGCACGCCGCCCGGATCGGGCCGGACGGCGGCGGGCTCACGCCGTCCGATCTGCCGCTCGTCGGCCTCGACCAGGCCGACATCGACGCGCTCGAACGGCAGGGGCGGATCGAGGACGTCCTGCCCGCGACCCCGTTGCAGACCGGGCTTTCGTTCCACACCCTGGCGCGCGGCACCGAAGACACCGACGTCTACGTGGTGCAGGCCGTCACCCTGCTCAGCGGCGCGCTCGACGCCGATCGCCTGCGTGAGGCCGCAGTGGAAATGCTGCGACGGCATCCCGCGTTGCGTGTCCACCTGCACACCACCGACGCGGGTGAGGTCGTCCAGGTGGTGCCCGCCGAGGTCACGCTGGACTGGCGGTCCGCGAGCGTGTCCCCGGAGCGGGTCGAGGCCGAATGTCACGCCGAACTCGCCCGTCCCTTCGACCCGGCGACACCGCCGCTGATCCGGTTCCTGCTGCTGACCCTCGGCCCGGACGAGCACCGCCTGGTGCTCACCAACCACCACGCGCTGCTCGACGGCTGGTCGATGCCGCTGGTCGGCCGCACGCTGCTGGCCACCTACGCCGAACTCGGCGGCGGCCCGGCGGCTCCCGTCGCGCCACCGCTTTCGGAGTACCACCGGGTGCTCGGCGAACGCGACCCGGACGCGGCGCTGGACGCGTGGCGCGAGGCGCTGGCCGGACTCGACGAGGGCACCAGGCTCGCGCCGACGAGCGTAGAGTCCACTGTGGAGCGTCCGGAACGCGTCACCGTGGAACTGGGCGGGGAGTTCAGCGAACGCCTGCGCGCCTTCGCCCGGGAACACGGGATTACCCCGACGACGGTGTTCCAGACCGCCTGGGGAGTGCTGCTCGCCAGGCTGACCGGCCGCCGCGACGTCGTCTTCGGCTGCCCGGTCTCCGGCCGCCCGGCCGACGTCCCCGGCGTCGAGCGCATGATCGGCCAGCTGGGCAGCACGATCCCGGTGCGCGTGCGGTTCGACGCCGCCGACACCGCGGTCACCGTGCTGGCACGTGTGCACACCGAAAGCGTCCGGCTCACCGATCACCATCACGCCGGACTGCCGGAGATCCAGCGCGCGGCCGGTGTCGGCGACCTGTTCGACACGATGCTGGTGATGGAGAACTTCCCGCTCTCCAGCCGCGCCCGCACCACGCCGGCGCCCGGTCTCGACCTCGTCGGGGTCGACATCACCGACGCCACGCATTACCCGCTTACGGTCATCGTGCTGCCGGGCGACGAGTTCACCGTCGGCCTCGGTTACCAGCCGCGGGCCTTCACCCGCGACGAGGCCGAGTCCTACGGCCGCTGGCTGTGCGCCGTGCTGCACGAGATCGTCGCCGATCCGGCGCGGCCGGTCGCCCGGCTGCGCGCGCTCGACGCCGAGGAAGAACGCGCGATGCTGCGCCTCGGCGAAGGACCGGAACCGCGGCGCGAACGCGGTGGCATGCTGGAGGAGTTCGGCCGCTGGGTCCGCGAGACCCCGGACGCCGAAGCCGTCGTGTGCCGCGACCGGAGCCTGACCTACACCGAACTGGACCGCCGTGCCAACCGGCTCGCGAACACCCTGATCGACGCCGGGGTGAAACCGCAGGACCCGGTCGCGGTCCTGCTGCGCCGCGACGTCGACCTCGTGGTCGCGTTGTTCGGCGTGATCAAGGCCGGTGCGGTGCACGTGCCGATGGACCCGGACTACCCGGCCGATCGGCTCGCGTACATGCTGGGTGACATCAAGCCCGCCGCCGTCGTGTCCACCTCGGACGTCGAAGGTCTTCCGGTGATCGACCCGGCCGAACTGTCCACTGAGGACACCGATCCGGCCGTCCGGCTCAGCGAGGACGCGATCGCCTACGTCATCTACACCTCCGGCACCACCGGCAGACCCAAGGGTGTGGCGGTGCCGCATCGCGGTGTCCCGAGCCTGATCGCGTTGCAGGAGGACATCGTCGGGATCGGGACCGCCGAGCGGTACCTGCATTTCGCCTCGACGAGTTTCGACGTCGCCTTCTGGCAGTTCATGCTGCCGCTGCTGTCCGGCGGCACCTCGGTGATCGCGCCGGAGGAGGTGCGCGTCTCCGGCGACGACCTGCTGGCCTACGCCGCCGAACACCGCGTCACCGGGCTCAACCTGCTGCCTTCGTTCCTCTCCGCGATGCCGGACGACGCGACCGTCGATCCGGACGTGTTCTTCGTCGTCGGCGCCGAACGGCTCGACCCGGAACTGGCCCGGCGCTGGGGGAACCGGCGGGCGCTGTTCAACGCCTACGGCCCCACCGAGGTCACCATCAACTCGGTCACCTGGCACTACGACCCGGCGGATCCCGGCCCGCTGCCGATCGGCCGTCCGGACCCGGAGGTCCGTGCGTACGTGCTCGACGGCGGGCTGCTCCCGGTCGGGACGAACGTCACCGGCGAGCTGTACCTGGCCGGGCCGAAGCTCGCCCAGGGTTACGTCGGCAGGGCGGCGCTGACCGCCGAGCGGTTCGTGGCCGACCCGTTCGGTCCTCCGGGGGAGCGGATGTACCGCACCGGCGACCTGGTCCGCTGGCGGCCGGACGGGCAGATCGCCTTCCTCAGCCGCGCCGACCACCAGGTCAAACTACGCGGGTTCCGGATCGAACTCGGCGAGATCGAGACCGCGCTGACCGCGCACGACGACGTGCGGGCGGTCGCGGTGATCGTCCGCGAGGACCGGCTGGTCGCCTACTTCGTCCCCGTGGACGGCGCCGAACCCGACCCGGCCGCACTGCGCGAGTACCTCGCCGCGGAGCTGCCCGCGTACATGGTGCCGACGGCGTTCGTGGCGCTGGAGCGGCTGCCGCTCGGCCCGAGCGGCAAACTGGACCGGGCCGCGCTGCCCGCGCCGGAGGCCCGGTCCGACGGTGGGCGCGAACCCGCTACCCCGGCGGAAGCGGTGTTGCTGCGGGTGGTCCGCGATCTGCTCGGTCCCGGCGTCGGGCTGGACGACGGGTTCCTGGACGCGGGAGGGGACAGCATCGCCTCGCTGCGCGTGGTCTCCCGCGCCCGCCGTGAAGGGCTGCACCTGACCGCGCGCGACGTCCTCGAAGGCGGCACGGTCGCCGGGATCGCCGCGCGCTGCGGTGAACCCGAACGGGCCGAGGAGGCCCACGCCGTCGGTGATGCTCCGCTCACTCCGATCATGCGCGATCTGTTGCAGCGCGCTGGAAAGGCGGCCGACGGGTTCTGCCAGTGGGTCGAGATCTGCGTGCCTTCGGCGGACGACGTCCCTCGCTGGCGCTCGGTGCTCGACGCCGTTCTCGCCCGTCACGACGTCCTGCGCGCGCATCTGGTCGAGGACGCACTGCGTATCCCGGACGTCGGGGCCGTGACCAGCGCCGACGTGCTCACCACGATCCGGGTGTCCGGTGATCCGCGCGCCGTGTCGGACGCGCAGGTCGAGCGGATCGTGGCACGGATGGACCCGCGCACCGGGCCGCTGGTGCGGGCGGTGCTGGTGGACGCGGGCGAGGAGCGGCCAGGGCGATTGCTGCTGGTGGCGCACCACCTGGTCGCCGACGCGGTGACCTGGCGCGTGCTGCTCGACGACGTCGAACAAGCCTTCCACGGCAACACTCTGCACCGGCGCGGCCAATCGTTCCTGGGCTGGGCGCGGTCCTTGCGTGTGGCCGCGCCGCACCGGAAGGACGAACTGTCCTACTGGCAAGGGATCTCCGCAGCGCCGGTGACCACGCTCGGCCGCGAAGCGCTCGATCCGGCGCGCGACACCGTGGCGACCGCGCGCCACCACCGCATCGACGTCGGCGACGATACGACGCACGCCGTGCTGACCGCGCTGCCGACGGCCTACCGCACCGGCCCGGACACCGTCCTGCTGACCGCGCTTTCGCGAGCTGTCGCCGCTTGGCGCGGGACCGGGGCCGATCTGCTCGTCGCCGTCGAGAGCCACGGCAGGCCGGGCCACACCCCGGACTTCGCGGGTACGGTCGATCTGGCGCAGACCGCCGGCTGGTTCACCGCCGTGCATCCGGCGCGGATCGCCCCGCCATCAGGACCGTTGCCGGACGCGTTGCGGGCCGTGCGCGACCATCTGCGCGCGGCAGGGGACGGCCTCGGCCACGGGATTCTCGGGGTCGACGGCCCACGGCCCGAGGTCGCCTGGAACTACCTCGGCCGGTTCCCCTCGGCCCCGGTCACCGAGACCTTGTGGCAGCGCCCGCCGGACGCCGATCCGCTCGGTTCGGGTGGTGGCGCGGAGATGCCGCTGCCGTACGCGCTGACGGTGAACGCGATGGTGCCCGACGGTGGCACGCTCGGTGTCCGCTTCACCTGGCCGTCCGCGCTGTTCACCGACGCCGAGATCGCCGTGCTCGGCGAGCACTTCCGCCGCGAACTGGACGAGCTGGCCGCCGACGTGCCCGGGCCCGGCGAGATCATGCCGCTGACGCCGTTGCAGGAGGTGATCCTGCGCGAGTCCCGGACCGCGGAAGAAGATCCGTATCCGGTGCAGGCCGCGTTCACGCTGTCCGGCGACCTCGACGTCGAGGCATTGCGGTCGGCGGCGGACGCGCTGGTGCGGCGGCAGCCGAACCTGGGCACGGTGTTCCCGCCGTCGCACGAGGTCCAGGTGATCCCCGCCGGGCCGCAGGCCGGTTTCCGGGTCCGCGACGTGTCCGAAGTGGACGCCGCGCTGGACGAGGAGCTCGCGGCGCCGTTCGACCTGGAGAACGGGCCGCTGTGGCGGGTCACCGTGCTGCGTCACGGGCCCGGCCGACAGACTCTCGTGCTGACCGGTCACCACTTGCTGTCCGACGGCTGGTCCGCGCCGCGCATCCTGGGCGAGCTGTTCACGCTGTACGCGGGGAAGCCGTTGCCCGAGCCGATCCCGCCGGTCCGGTACACCCGCCTGCTGGCCGCGGCCGATCACTCGGCCGACGTCCGGGCCTGGCGGGCGGAGCTCGACGGTCTTCCCGAGGGCGACCATCTGCCGCGCACCGGCGGCACGGCCGAACCCGCTTTGTTCACTGTGGACGGTCAGCTGGTTTCGGAACTGACCCGGCTGGGCGCGGCACGCGGGCTCACCGCCAACACCCTGTTGCAGGGCGCCTGGGCGGCCGTGCTCGCGACCCACGCCGGACGCCGGGACGTCAGCTTCGGGGTGATGACCTCGAACCGGACGTCCGATGTGGACGGTGTCGAAGAGATCATCGGCCTGCTGGCGAACAGCGTCCCGGTCCGCGCCCGGTTCACCGGAACGGTCGCCGAGGCGCTCGCGGACCTGCAGGCACGGCAGCAGGCGATGGCCGGGCACCACCGGATGGGCCTGCCCGAACTCGCGTCGCTCGCCGGACGCGAGAGGCTGTTCGACAGCCTGCTCGTATTCGAGAACTACCCGGTCGATCCGGCGAAGCTGCGGGAACCCGCGCCCGGCCTGACCGTCACCGGGACGAGGTTCCGCGAACGCACGCACCACCCGGTGAGCGTCACCGTCGTCCCCGGCGAGCACGGCTGGGAAGGCGTTCTGTACGCGCGGGAGACCGACGCCCGGTCGCTGGCCGATGACCTGGTCGGGTTCCTCCGGAAGCTGCCGTCCTGGCTCGACGGCGACGCCGCCGGGTTCGTGGGGGAGCGGTGACCGCGCGCCCGATCGACGCCGCGCTGTGGCGCACGGCGGCCGTGCTGGTGCTCGGCACCTTCATGGCGACCTTGGACAGCACGATCGTCTCGGTCGGCGTCGACACCCTCGCCGACGAGTTCGGCGCGCCGGTCACCGGCGTCCAATGGGTGACGACGGCGTACCTGCTGGCCGTGGTCACGGCGGTACCGGCGTCGGGCTGGCTCGCCGACCGGTTCGGCGGCCGACGCGTCTGGCTCACCGCTGTCATCGTGTTCCTGCTCGCCTCCCTGTTGTGCGCGCTGGCGCCGACTCTGCCCGCGCTCATCGCGTTCCGTGTCCTGCAAGGGCTCGCGGGCGGCCTCCTGCCGCCGACCGGGCAGGCGCTGCTGGCGCGGGCCGCCGGGCCGGACCGGATCGGCCGCGTGATCAGCGTCGTCGGTCTCGTGCCACTGTTGTCACCGGTGCTCGGCCCGCTGGCGAGCGGCACGATCCTCGCGGTGGCCGACTGGCCGTGGCTGTTCTACGTCAACCTCCCGGTCGGTGTGGTGGCGGTGGTCCTGGCCCGGCGCTGGGTCCCGGCGAGCGAGCCGGGCGGGCGGGGCGACCGGTTCGACCTTCGCGGCGCACTGCTGCTTTCGCCGGGGCTCGCCGTGCTGGTCTTCGGGCTCACCTGGTTCGAACAGGGGACGCCGGTGGTCGCCGGGATCGCGGTCGCGGTCGGTGTCGTGATGCTCGCGGCGTTCGTCCGGCACGGCCTGCGGGCGGAAGCCCCGCTGCTCGATCCACGGCTGTTCACCAAGCCACCGTTCGGGGTCGCCGCACTGGCGCTGGTCCTGCTCGGCGCGTCGGTGTTCGGCACGATGTTCCTGCTCCCGCTCTATCTCCAGCGCGGCGCTGGACTGTCCACTTGGGACACCGGTCTGCTGCTGGTGCCCCAGGGCATCGGCGCGGCGGCCGGTTCGCTACTGGTGAACCGGCTCGTCGACCGGCTCTCGCCGCGCACCCTGGTGCTGAGCGGGATCGGGCTCGTCGCCCTCGGCACCGCCCCCTTCACCCGGCTCGGCCCGGGTCTCCCGGACTGGGTGATCGTGCTTTCCCTGCTGCTGCGCGGTTTCGGCGCGGCGCTGATCGGCGCGCCGGTGATGACGATCGTCTACCGCCGGGTCGAACCCGCCCGGCTGCCCCGCGCCGCCGGGGCGCTGAACCTGCTCAACACGCTCGGCGGCTCCATCGGCACCGCGGTGCTGGCCGTGGTACTGCAGGCCCGGCTGGCCGCCCGCGGCCCGGACGTCGCCGCGGCCTTCGCCGACGCCTTCTGGTGTGTTCTCGGCCTCGCCGTCGTGGCGGTGGCCGGTGCGACGCGGCTGCCCCGGGCCGGGGCGGCCGCCCCCGACAAGAAGAGAGGTCATGCGGATGCTTGACCAGGACACGCTGCCCAGTCCGGCCGAGGTGGCCACGAGCGGCTTCGTGCCGGAGGAGATCACCCGGAACCGCGCGACCGTCGCGGACGTCCTCGCACGGCGCGACTCGCGGCTGCTCGTCGTCGTGGGGCCGTGTTCGGTGCACGACACCGACGGGGCGCTCGAATACGCGCACCGGCTCGCCGAGGCGTCCCGCCGGTTCGCGGACGACCTTGTCTTGGTCCTGCGCGCCTATCTGGAGAAACCGCGGACGGTCGCGGGCTGGACCGGCCTGGTGCCCGACCCCACCCTGGACGGCAAGGGCGACCTCGCGTCCGGGGTCCGGATCGGACGGCGGTTCCTGGACGACGCCGCCGCGACCGGGCTGCCGCTCGCGTACGAGTTCGTCGACCCGTTCCTGGCGCCCTACTTCGCGGACACCGTCAGCTGGGGCGCGATCGGCGCGCGGACCGTCGCCAGCCAGCCGCACCGGCATCTGGCGTCGTGGCTGCCGATGCCGGTGGGCATGAAGAACTGCGTCTCGGGGCGGCTGGACACCGCCGTCGCCGCGGTCCGGGCGGCCGCGCTGCCGCACGTGTTCCCCGGCGCCGCCGCCGACGGGCGCCCGCGGATCCGGCGCAGCGCCGGGAACCCGGACGCCCACCTCGTCCTGCGCGGTGGGCCGAAACCCAATCACCACGCCCATGCCGTCGCGGACGCCCTCGACGCGCTGACCGGCGCCGGCCTGCCGCACCGGCTCGTCGTCGACGCCTCGCACGGCAACAGCGGCAAGGACCACAACCGGCAACCCGTGGTCGTCGCCGATCTGGCGGACCAGATCTCGGCAGGCAACGACGCGCTGGCCGGCGTGATGATCGAGTCGTACCTCTCCGACGGCAGGCAGGACGTCGGCTCCGCGCGGCCCCGGCCCGACCTGAGCATCACGGACGCCTGCCTGGGCTGGGACCGGACCGTGCCGCTTCTGGAGTCCCTCGCCTGCGCGAACGCGGTGCGGCGGCTGAGCGGCCCGCGGAGGCGACTGCCTCGTGAGTGGTAAGGACGGTTAGAACCGTCCTTACCACTCACGAGGAAGCGAGCGCTTCGAGAGCCTTTTTCATCTCCGGCACCAGTTCGTCGCCCATCTTCTCGAACTGTCGTTTCAGGAACGGGTCCGCGAGCTTCGCCAGCCCGTGGAACTCGATGGTGGCGTGGTAGCTGACGGTCGTCGTGCCGTCTTCTTCGGAGATCGTCAGATCGTCGGTGGACGTCGCGGTCTTGTTGCTGCCGACGAACACGATCCGGCCCGGCTCCGACCGCTCGAGCCGATAGGTCAGCTCGGTCTTCTTGCCGCGGAACTCGGACACGTTGTGCCACCGCGTCCCGATGGCGATCGGGCCGGGGTCGGCGCGGGTGCAGGACACGGTGCCGGGGTCCCAGGACTCCGCGTGCGCGAAGTCCCGCAGGTATTCGACGACGGTCTGGGCGGGGGTGCGGACGGTGATCGTCCGGTGGACGTGGACCATCACGACAACAGTACGCACACGCACCGGGCCCCGCAGCGTCAGCCGAAGCGCACCTGAAGTCCGTGAAGGCCTCCTTGAGGGACCCAGGGTCCCTCAAGGAGGCCTTCACGGACTTGCCGCAGTCTCAGGCTACTTTTTCCAGATGACCGGGTCGTCCTTGTACCCGTCACCATCGGTGTAGGTGGCGCCGCCGACCTCGCCACCGTCCCTGATGGCCTGCAGTTCACAGGTCTCGTAGGTCGCGCCGACGGTCTTGAAGTCCTTCTTCGCCGACTCGGACTGGCAGTTCGGGGTCTCGCCGGTGATGATCACGCCGGTGCCCTTGTTGTCCGGGCCGACCGCGCGCAGCCGCACCGTGCTGTAGGTGAGGTCCGTTCCGCCGACGTTCTCCACCGACATCCGGATGTACACCGGCGTCATGCCCTTGGCCTTGTCGCCGTAGGAGGCGAGGTCTTCCTTCGGGCCCAGCTCGATCGACTTGACGGTGATCGCGATGGTGCCGGTCTTGTCGGTGCCGTACTTGAACGGGACGACGGCGCGGTCGCCGACCTTCAGTTCGCTGCCGGGCGCGGTGGCGTCCGCGTTCGAGACCGGGACGGTGCCGCTGGTCGCGGGGGAGGAGGCGGGAGCCGACGTCGGCGCGGGTGCAGGGGCGGGGGCGGGGCTGCCCGCTTCCTCTTTGCCGCCGCACGCGGAAAGCAGCAGCAAGGCGGCGCAGCCGGTGGCGGACAGGGCGATACGGGCGGACTTCATGGATCTCCTCGGACTCCCCGCCGGATCTGCTCCGGCGTTCTCGCCACGCACCGTAGTCCATGCGGGAGTACGGCGGTGTGGGCCGTTCGCACCACGGACGATCACGAATCGGTTGCGCTGATCGGCCCAAGCCCGCACGGCCTGTGCGTGGGCTACTTCTTCCAGATGATCGGGGCGTCCTTGTACCCGTCGCCGTCGCTGAACGACACGCCGCCGACCTCACCACCGTCCTTGACGCCTTCGGTGTCGCAGGTCTCGTAGGTCGCGCCCGGGGTGGTGAAGTTCTCCGCCGCCGTCTCGCCTTTGCAGGCCGCGGCGCCGTTGGCCATGATCACCTTGGTGCCCTTGCCGTCCGCGTCCACCGCGCGCACGGACACCGACGTGTCGGAGAGGTCCGTGCCGCCGACGTTCTCGATCACCATCCGGACGTAGACCGGAAGCGTGCCTTCGGCCTTGTCCTTGAACTTGGCGAGGTCCTCTTTCGGGCCGATGTCGATCGACTTGACGGTGATCGCGATGGTGCCGGACTTGTCCGCGTACTCGAACGGGACGACGGCGCGTTCGCCGACCTTCAACGTGCTGCCGGGCGCCATGGTGCCGTCGACCCTGACGGTCTTCCCGCCCTCCTCGCCACAGGCGGAAAGCAGCAGCGCGATGGCGCAGCCGGTGGCGATCGAGGCGGTACGGCCGGACTTCAATGGATCTCCTCGGACTTCCCGCCGAACAGACTCCGGCGTGCTCGTCACGCACCGTAGTCGCAGTCGGAGGTGGCGAGTGTGGCCCGTTCGCACCACAACCGATCACAAATCGCTTACGCCGATCAGTCCGTCTTGGATCGCCCGCGCGACGAGCGCGGCCTTGGTCGGGGCCTCCCTGCCGATCTGGGCGTACTTGACCCGGATCCGCTCGAGATGCGAGTTGACCGTGTTCGGCGAGATTCCCAGCCGGTGCGCCACGAAGTCCTTCGATTCGGACTGGAACCACTCGATGAGCACTTCGGTCTCGCGGGCGGAGAGGGCGGGGCGCCGCTCGGAGCGGTCCCCGGCCATCGCGCCCGCCATCGACGGCGGCGTGTACGACCGATCGGCCGCCGCGGCGCGCACGGCTTCGACGAGGTGCTCCGCGCCTTCGGCCTTGGTGAGATAGCTGAGCGCGCCGAGTTCGAGGCACTGCAGAACCGTCGCGTCGTCGGCTCGCATCGAGTAGACGACGACGCGTCGGCCCACCTCGGTGAGGCGGCGCAGATCTCCCATCGCCGGGGTGGTGCTGTTCAGGTGCAGGTCGAGGATGACGACGTCGGCCCGCGCGCCCTCGCCGATCCACGCGGTCCGCACGTCCTCGCCCTCGGCCACGACGGTGACCGGCGGGGTGCCCGAGGACAGCCAGTGCACGACCCCGGCCCGTACGGCCGGATGATCGTCGACGACCACCGCGGTCAGTTCGGTCGCGAACGCCATTTCGCCTCCATCCACGATCGCTCTCCCAGTGCGTGCCATTCGACGTCGACGGCGCCCGATCCGTTCACCGTCACACCGGGTTCACCGTCCGTGATCGCCGCGACCCGGATCTCGTCGCCGGTGCGCAGGACGCTGACCCTGGCCTGTGTCCTGGCGGCGACCAGCGCGGTCATCAGCGGACCGGTGAGTTCGCGGCGGACGGCGGTCGGGACCGGAGCCGATTCACCGCTGACCGCCAGCGTCACCGTCAATCCCCGCCGCTCGGCGAGATCGACGCACGCCGAGACTTCGTGCAGCAGCGGATCGGGAACGTCGTCGTTCTCCGCGAACAACCGCCGCAATTGCGTGGCCGCGAGCGCGCAACGCTGCCGGACCGCGTCGTCACGCGGGTCAAGGGTGCGGTCGGCCAGTCCGGCGAGCAGTGGCAGGGTGGCGCCGAGCTGACCGGCGAACCGGCTCCGCTGGTCGGCCTCCCGCTCCTCGGCGAGCGCCTTGCGGTGGGCTTGCCGGTCCCGTTCGGCGGAGGCCTCCGCGGCTTCACCCGCCCGCCGGTTGACCACCCTGATCAGCGCCAGCGTCGCGGCCTGGAAGGTGAGCACGCTGAGCCCGACGATCACCATGCCGCCGATCTCGCCGCGATCGGTGGGCGCCGCGCCGATCTGCCGGACGAAGGTGAGCGTCATCTGGAGGACGAGCGCGGACATCGCGACCGCGGGGCGGTCCAGCAGCAGCACCAGCAGATGCCAGCCCGCGAGCCCGGACGCCCAGTCCTCGTCGCCGAGCAGCCGGTCGGGGGGCAGCGTCCAGACGGCGACCGTCGACGCGGCGAGGACCACCACCGTCCCGGAGAGCGCGACCGGCCAGGGGACCGGCTTCCAGCGCAGTACCCACCACGCCGCCACGACGAGCACGCCGGCGAGCACGGCGAACGCGATCCGGTCCGGGGTGTCGTCCAGCCGGGACAGGCTGAGCCCGATCTGGATCGCCGCCGTCGCGAGCAGGACCGCGATCCGGCAGCCGCCGAGCACCCGGTCCGCGGTCTCATTCATGCGGCCACACCAGTTCCACCGTGGTCCCCGAACCGGGTGCGGAGGTGACGACTGCCCGGCCGCCCGCCGCGGCCATGCGTTCGACGAGCGAGCCCCGGACACCTCGCCGCTGCGCCGGGGTCTTCGCCGGATCGAAACCGCGGCCTTCGTCCCGGACGGTCACGCGTACGCCGTCTTCCACCGTCAGCCGGGCCTCGCCGACACCCGCGTGCCGGTCGACGTTCACCAGTGCCTCACGCACGGCGCGGACCAGAGCGAGCGCCGCCGACGCCGGGATCGGCGCGACCGGCGACCAGCGCGTCTCGACCTTCACCGGGCTTTGGGCGAGCACACCGCGCAGCGAGGTCTCGAGATCGACCACGCTGCCGGGACCGGATTCGCCGGTGAGGATCGCGAGATCGCGGCGGGCGTATCCGGCGACCTCGGCCGGATCCGTGGTTTCCCCGCGCTGGGCCACGGTGAGAAAGGTGGCCGCGGCCGTGTCGTGCAGGACGGCCAGGTACTCCCGTTCCCGCAGCCGTCGTTCCACGGCAAGGGATTCCTCGCGGGTCAGCCGGGCCTGGCGCTCGCGGAGGTGATCGATCCGGCGTGTCGTCCGTGCCAGCAGGAGGAAGGCGCCCCTGGCGAGGGTGGCTTCGATGAGCACGCGTAGTACTACCGGAAAACCGTCCTCGAAGCCGAGCGGAACCGCTTCGATCGCCAGCAGGCAGGCGATGGCGGGCACGGTGATCTCCGGCGGCCATTCCCATTGGAGGGTGATCGCGGTGAGGGTGAGGACGTTGAGTGCCCACTGGTTCAGCTCGCCCGCCTCGGGCGCGGTCAGGAACTGGGTGCCGCAGATCGCCGCGGCGCGCACCAGGGTGAGCGCGAACGCCACCGGTCTGCCCCGGCCCGTCTTCCCCACGAGGTGCTCGGCCACGGCGGTGACCAGGGCCAGCGCGAGCAGACCGAAGGCGAGCGGGAGCGCGTCCGACGGCGTGGCGAGCACCCCGAAAACACTGATCACCAGCAGTCCGGCGCCCCTGGCCTGCCCGGTGAACCGGCCGACCACCCGCGAGAACTCCGCTTCGACGGAGGTCTCACGATCGGACTGCACGGCAGCAGTCAAGCAGATGCCTCAAGGGTGCGCAGGTCCAGCGACCGCCAGGTGAGCGCCTCGTTCTCGCCCTCCGACCACCACACGTACGGTCCTCGCGCCAGAACCGTGCCGAACTCCGCCGCCAGGTCGGCCATCCGGCCGGTGGCGGTGTCGTAGAGGGCGAGCACGCCGCGGTCGTCGTCGACCACGACCGCGTACCGGTCGAGCACGACGACGTCGCCGAACGCGGGCCGGATACCCTTCCCGCCGACACGTCTCCGTTCGGAACCGTCGGGTTTCATCAGATCGAACCGCGCGGTCCCGCTCTGGCGCAGTACCTGGACCCGGCACCAGGACGGCGTGCAGTCGACCAGTTCGACGTTCTGCCCGCCGACCCGGGCGACCCGGCCGTCGCGGAGGTCCACGAGCTCCGACGGTCCTGCCTGCTCGACGGCGGCCGACGTCGCGAACGGCCAGGCGGTGAGCGCGAAGTCGCCGGGCAGCGGTGTGCGGTTCACCGGGCCGCCGGACAACGCCACCGTCCGCACCTCGGTGGCGTCGCCCCGCACGGCCACCCAGCCGGCCTGGTCTTCGTGCACGACGAGGTCGTACTGGGAGTCCTGGAGCACGACCCGCCCGGTGTCGGCGGTGACCAGGACGGGGTTCTCACCGCGCGGCCCGGCGCGCCACAGCGCACCCGTCCCGGTGATGTCGGACAGCTCCAGCCACACCAGCGCTTCCGGGGAGACGGCGAGGACGAACCGGGGCGAGCCCGGCAGCGGGACTTCGCGGAGTACCCGATCTCCCAGCGTCAGCCGGATCGAGTCACTCGCCCGCGCGACCCCGGCGGACGTTTCGGAATCGAGGTACGCCAACGGTGTGTAGGGCGGCCCGGTGACGGTGTGCGCGGTGATCCGCGCGCCGGGCCAGACGTCGGTGACCGACGGGACGGCGGGAGCCCTGACCGCGGGGGCCGGTGCGGGCAGGATCACGACCGCGACGGCGGCCAGCACCGCGAGCGCCAGGCCGAGTGGGGTGCAGTCACGGGGGATCACCGCACGACCGCGGGGGAGGACGCGGCCCGGCGGACCAGGACGGGCATGCCGGTCCCGTCGGCCGGTACCGCATAGATCGCTTTGTCCCGGTCGTAGGCGACGGTCCTGTCGTCCAGCCACTGTGCCTGGTCGTCCAGATGCGCGGGGTCGGCGAGCGGGACGTCACGGCCGTCGATGAGGGAAAGCACGTGCAGCCGCCACTGGTCACCATCACGGAACTTGTAGGCGACGCGGGTGCCGTCCGGGGAGAGGGAAGGACATTCGACGTCGCGCCGCAGCGTGGTCAGTGTCCGGCCGCGGAGATCGCCCCGCACCAGCCAGATGCCGCTAGCAGACCGGGCGGTGGCGTAGAACGTCTGATCGTCGCGTGCGAAGGTCACTCCCCAGTAGTTCAGATCCTTGGCCGGGTACGGCTTTCCGTCCACGGTGAGCGCGAAGTCCTCCAGGGAGCCGTAGTGGCTTCCGGTGTCAAAGTCGTAGATCCCGGCGGTGGTGGAGAACGTGCCCACCCCGCCTAGATACGAGTCACCGGCGCGGAACACCGTCCAGCCCACCAGCCGCCCGGACGGAGACACCCGGACCCTGGACGGCGTTCCCCATTCGGAGATCCGCCGTGGTTCGGCCCCCTGTTTCGTGACGACCAGCTCGGCCTGGTCGGGCACCGCCGTCGCGCGCAGGCACGCCAGGGTGCCCGCGGCGACGTCCACGCGCTGACAGGACGGGCCGACGCGGTCGTCCTGCCGGACGCGGCCCGACTCGTCCACATACAACATCCCGCCGTCGACGAGGTCCAGCCGCTGTTCCGCCACCGCGTCCCCGGTGCGCAGCCCGACGAAGACCGCCCCGGCCAGCACCGTGACCGCGACCGCGGCGATTCCCACCCAGGTCCGCTTCATTTCACCCTCGTTCCAGCCAGCACCGACACCAGCATCACGATCGCGAACACCGCGAACGCGGGGCGCGGCGCCGCCCCGGCCGCGAGCGCGCCGAACAGCACCGCGCCGGCGGCCCTGGCCAGTGCCTGTCCTGTTTGGACGATCGCGAGACCGGTGGCCCGCAACGACTCCGGCACCAGCGGCGACGCGTGCGCCATCAGGACGCCGTCCGTGCACGCGTAGAACACGCCATGTGCCGCCAGGACGACCACCGCTACGAGCCATCCGCTCGCCGAAGCGGCCAGGACGACGTACGCGGCGAGCAACACGACGTGCCCGGCGAGGAACACCTTCCACCGGCTGAGCCGGTCCGCGAGCCGTCCGATCGGTGATGCCAGCGCCATGAACACCAGCGCCGTCGCCAGCGGCAGCAGGGGAAGCGCCCCGGGCGGCAATCCGGCGGACTGCTGCACGCCGACGAACAAGAACATGTCGCCGACCGTGCAGACACCGAGAAGTGCCGCGGCCAGGCAGGTGCCGCGGAGCTCCGGCTGCCGCAGCAAGGCGAATCCGGCGCGCAGCCGTATCCGAGACCGCTCGACCGCCCCGGCGGGGGCACGGACGAACACCACCAGCACGATCACCGCGATCACGGCGAGGAGGAAACTCACCCCGAACACCGCCGGGTAGTCGCCGACGAGCAAGGTCAGCAGACCGAACGCGATGATCGGCCCGAGTAGCGCGCCTGCCGTGTCCATCGCGCGATGGACACCGAACGCGCGGCCCAGGCCGTCGGCGGGGGTGGCGAGGGTGATCATCGCGTCCCGCGGCGCGGTACGGATGCCCTTGCCGGCGCGATCGGCACCGATCACCAGGCCGATCGCGCCGAGCGAGGATCCGGCGGCGGGGAAGGCTAGTTTGGTCGCCGCCGACAGGCCGTAGCCCACCAGGGCGACGGCCTTCGGGCGGCCGAGACGGTCGGCGAAGAAGCCGCCCGTCAGCCGCAGCAACGCCGTCGCCCCCGTGTACAGCCCGTCGATCGCGCCCAGTTGCAGGTAACCGACCCCGAGGCCGTACACGAGGTAGAGCGGCAGCACGGCGGTGACCATCTCGGCGGACATGTCCGTGATCAGGCTGACCACGCCCAGACCGAGGACGGTGCCCGGGACCGCGTGTTTCGTACGGCCTCCGGGCCGGGCGGGGTCGGTGGAGCGAATGGTGGAGACGTACATGTCCGGCCTTCCCCGGTGCTACGCGGTGACGCGGATGTCGTCGACCGCGGACTCCCACAGCGACGCGGTGCTCGCGTCGGCGGCTTCGACCAGCAGGCGCACGGCGCGCCCGGCGAACGACGACAGGTCCGCCGTCGCGTTCTGCCAGACACCCGCCACCTCGGTCGAGGACCCGAGTTTCTCGAACACCGTCGTGGGCGTGGTTCCGTCGAGGACGCGGATCCGCAGGTAGTCCGCCGAGGTCGCGTTGTCGCCGTGCGCGAAGGTGTAGGAGAAGGTCAGCTTCCCGCCCTCGGGCACGGTGAACGACGGTGAGGCCATCGACGACGCCCCGCCGTCGAGGTCGTTGACGCCGTACTCCGACCCGGCCAGCCGCCCGGTGACCAGGCAGTTCGCGCCACTGGTCGTGTCGCCGCGCTGCTTGATCTGGTTGCTGTAGGTCGAGGTGGTCTGTTCGGGATCGCCCCGTTCCCACTTACCCGCGGTGGCGGTGTCCGCCCCGGCCGCGTCGAGCCGCCATCCCTTGTCGGTCTCGAAGTCGTCGGCGAACGCCTCACCGCCCGCCGAACCGACGCTCACCGAGACGTTCGCGGTATGGCTGACCGAACCGGACGTTCCGGTGACCGTGGCGGTCGCCGAGCCGGACGCCGCGTCCGACGCGGTCAAGGTCAGCGTGGCCGTCGCGGTGCCGTTGGCGGGCGGGGTGACCGACGACGGGGAGATCGTCCCGGTCACGCCCGAGGGCAGGCCGGAGACCGAAAGCGCGGTCCCCGCGGTGAAGCCGCCGGTGCTGCCGACGTTCACCGTCACCGAGGCGGTCCCGCCCGGTTTCACCGATACCGACGACGGGCTGGTGCCGACCGAGAAGGCGGGGGAGGAGACGCCTTTCTTGCATTTGCCGGTCGCGGTGTCGGTGAAGGTGCGGCCCGACACCGGCACGAAGTCGCTGCGGTAGTCGGTCGCGCTCAGCGTCAGCTTCCCGACGCCGAAGGTATTGGTGTTGCCCGCTTCCTGCACGGCGGCCGACGACTGGTCGAAGTTGTAGTAACCCCGGCCGCCGGTGCCGATCAGCAGCTCACGAACGCCGTTCACGTCGTCGCGCGTGCCGTCCGGCCGCGAGGGCGCGTACCGCTGGTAGTTGTGGTCGTGGCCGACGACGATCAGGTCCGCCTTCGCGTTGTAAAGCGCTTGGAAGAACGGCGTCACCGACGAGTCGTCGCCATGGGTACCGCGGCTGAACCGAGGATGGTGGAAGAACGCGGCCGTGCACGGTTTGGTGCTCGCCGCCAGGTCCTTCTTGAGCCAGGTCTCCTGCGCCGAACCGGTGCCCCGGCCGATGTTGGAGTTGAGCGCGACGAAATGCCAGTCACCGACGTCGAAGCTGTAGTAGCCCTTGCCGCGTTCACCGGCCCGGGCGCCGAAGTAGTCGAAGTAGCCCGAGGCGCCGGACGTTTTGTATTCGTGGTTGCCCGGCGTCGGATAGGTGATGGACTTGAACTGCCCGTAGTACGGGTTGTAGTTGTTGTTGTATTCGGACAGTGTGCCCGAGCTGTAGGCGTTGTCCCCGGCCAGTATCAGCGCCTGCGGGTTCATGTTCTTGATCAGTGGCGCGGTCTGGTTGCACGACGAACCGCAGACGTCGCCTACCGCCGCGACGGTCGTGGTCGCCGTGGCGAGCGGCTGGTCACCCGCCTGGTAGGCGTCGATGGCGAAGCGGCTGGCGGGGTCGGCCAGCGACGCCGAGACCCGCACACAGTCGCCTTCGAACGCGCGGGTGTGGAACGCCTTGCCCGGCCAGTGTCGAGCGGTGAGCGTGAACGAACCCGCGCTGCTCCCGGTCAGCGTGACGGAATCGTTGCCGTGCAACGAAAGTTCCGTGAACCGGACGCGCAGCCAGTGTGCGCCGGGCGCGCAGACGGACCGGGCGGCCATGGTGGACGTGCCGCCGCCGGACACCGACGCGGGGCCGCCGGTGACACCCGCTTCGGCCAGTTGCGGAACCTGATCGGCCACTTCGGGCACGGCGGGTGGCGCGGCTCCGCCCGCCTGGGGGTGCGCGGCGACCAGGAAGGCTCCGGCCGTCAGTGTGGAGGTCGCGACGGCGAGCGTCCGGCGGCGCCATCGTCTTGTGGTTGAGCGCATGGGAAATCATCCTCTTCGGTCATCGGCGGGAGGACATGCGAGTCGTCGGCGATTCGGGGATTCTTCCGACGATTTCGACCCTAATCGCGGCCGGATGAGCGTCAACGAAAAGTCGTACGGAGGCTGGATAACTCTGAACGGAGCCGGGTTCACCCGACGAAAGTCGGGTGTTACGGACGGTACGCTGCGCCTTCATGACGAGTCTCGCTCCGGCGGAATTCGGTGCCGCCTTGCGCGCCGCGATCGAACGCAGCGGGCTGAGTCTCAGCGAGATCAGCCGCCGATTGCGTGATCAGGAGAAGCCGGTCAGCATCAGCGCGCTGAGCTATTGGCAGAATGGCGAAAACCGGCCGGAACGGGCCAGTTCGCTCGCTGCGGTGACCGCGCTGGAGGAGATTCTCGGCCAACCGCCGGAAACATTGACCGGGCTGCTCGGTCCGCGCCGTCCCCGCGGCCGCTGGACGGTCCGGGCCGGACACGTCCTGACCTACGACCAGGTGTGGAGACGGCCGGAAGAAGTGGTGCGCGCACTGGCCAAAATGGACGTGACACCGGACGAACTCGATACACCGCAACGGCTTTCGCAGAACGTGTGCTACCGCGTCGACGGTGACGGGCACCAGGAATCGATCCGGGTCCGCCGGCTCATCCGCGCCGATCACGACGACACGTCGCGGTTCGTGTTCGTGAGCCGGTGCTCCAGTATCACGCAGCCGCCGGTGGTGCTGTTCACCGAAGGCTGCCGCCCGGCGCGGTTCCGCGCGGACGTCCCGTCGTCCACCTGCGTCTTCGAATTCGCGCTCGACCGGACACTGGCGGCCGGTGAGCTCGCCGCCGTGGAGTTCGGCGTCCGGTTTCCGCCGGGGCAGACCAACCGGCACGCGCAGATCGCGCTCTACCGGCCCGCGCGGGAGATCGTCGTGCAGCTCGCGTTCGACCCCGGATGCCTGCCGAGGCGCTGCACCGCCTTTTTCCAGCCGCGCAGCGGGCTGCCGCGAGAGGAACGCGGCGAGGCGAAATTCGACCAGGACACCAGCACGTTCCAGTTCATCACCCTCGATCCGCTCCCCGGTCAGTACGGGATCCAGTGGAGCTGGGCCTGACTATTCGTAAGGACGTTCGGGCGCGGCCACCGGTGTGACGCTTTCGACCTTCAGGAACGGGATGCGTTCGCCGTTGACGTCGTCCACCACGGACCCCGGCCTGAACGTGCCGGTGACCTCGATCCAGGTGTCGGGTTCCTTCGGGACGCGGCCGTCCAGCACGACCTTCACCGGACGCCCGTCGACGGCGCAGCAGGTGAGGATCATCCGGACGAGCAGTGACCCGCCGTCGGGGCCGGTGGCGGTGAAGCCGGTGAGCACGACCCGTCTCGCACCGAGGGAACGGCCCTCGTCGAACACCGCGCGCGAGGCGTAGTCCAGGACGGTCACCTTCACCGGGTCGCCGTCGGGCAGCGGCGGGTACTCGTCGGAGCGCGCCAGCGCCATGCCCGCGTTGCCCGCCGCGTAACTGCCGAGTGGCTGCGGGGAGACCAGCAATACGGCGAGGACCGGAAGCGGGAGCAGCCATGCCACCTTCGGGTGACGATGACGGTTCGTGGCCGCCAGCACGAGGACCAGGAGACCCGACGCCAGCAGGAACGGCCATAGCCCTTCCTTGACATAGCGCAGGTATCGGCCGGTCAGGCAGACCTTGAGCACGGCCGCGCCGAGCAGGAACAGCACGACGGTCGCGGCGGTCCGGTTCACCAGAGCACCGTCCCGGTCACGGCCGCGCAGGTGAGCGCCACCACGAACGTGGCGGGCGCGAACCGGGCGGCGAACCGCCTGCCGAAGGTTCCGGCCTGCATGGCGAACAGTTTCAGGTCGACCATCGGCCCGACCACCAGGAACGTCAGGCGGGCGGTGAGCGAGAACTGGGTCAGCGACGCGGCGACGAAGGCGTCCGCTTCGCTGCAGATCGACAACAGGACCGCCAGCAGCGACAGCGCGAGGACGCCGAGCACCGGGTTGTCCGCGACGGCCTGGAGCCAGCGGTCCGGGATCAGGACGTCGAGTGTCGCGGCCGCCATGGCTCCGACGACCAGGAACCCGCCCGCGTGCATCAGGTCGTGACCCGCCGCGCCGGCGAACGCCCGCCAGCGCGTGTCACCGTGGATGTGGTCGGGCAGCTTGATCCACTCGGCCCGGCCGAGCCCGAGCCACAGCCAGCCCATCACGACCGAGGCGGCGAGACCGGCCGCCGCCCTGGCGAGGACCATCGACGGCTGATCCGGGAACGCGATCGCCGTCGCGGCCAGCACGACCGGGTTGAGGGCGGGGGCGGCGAGCAGGAACGCCAGCGCCGCGGCCGGGGTGACACCCTTGCGCACCAGAGCGCCGGCGACCGGGACCGAACCGCATTCGCAACCCGGCAGCACCATTCCGGTCGCCGCGGCCGCCGGAACCGCGAGAGCCGGATGTTTCGGAAGGGCTTTCGCGAAGAAATGTCGCGGGACGAAGACCGCGATCGCCGCGGAAAGGGTCACACCGAAGACGAGGAACGGAACGGCCTGGAGCACTATCGAAACGAAGATCGTCGTCCAGGTCTGCACCATCGGCGTCCCGAGGACGTCGTCGAGCGGACCTCGCACGAGCAGAAAGAGAACGAGAAGGCCCGCGAGCAGTTCCACCGAACCGGTGCGACGGCCCACTTCGGTGTCCGTCATGTGGCGAACCTCCCATCGTCGGGCCCGACTCTATGGTTTTCGCCGTCCACCTGGAATTTCGCCGACTGGATAACACTGGACGCCCAGGAACGGGCCGGGTGAGGGACCTCGCCCGGTCGGGGGTATTTCCGGATTCCGATTGTGTTCATCCGGTCGAAGGGCACAAGAATCGCCCCATGCGTGCAAGGCGTTTCGCCTCTCTTTCCGCCGGTGCCGCCGCCGCGGTGTGCGTGGCGGCACTCGTGGTCACCGACGGCGCGGTCGCCGCCCCGCTCCCGGGCGGACTGGGTCCGTGCGTCGGATCGGCGTGCCCCGGCAAGTACCCGCCGGTGAACAACCAGGACTACGCCGGCCGGGACAACGGCATCAACGTCTACGTCGGCGGCGAATTCCAGGTACGGGAAGCGGCGGCGGAAGCCGAAGGACGAGTCGTCGTCCTCGGTGATTTCGACATGGCGAAACGAGCGGGCGCGTCCGCCATCTACAACGTCGGCATCGCCGGTGTCGGATCCCGCGTTCCGCCGCCGGACGGCGCCGACTTCCTGACCACCGGCGGCGATATCAGCGTCGCGGCGGACCAGCGGCTGCTCGCTGACGGCGGTGTCGTCCGGCACGCGGGAACCGTCACCGGGACGGTGACCGGCAAGCTCGAAAGAGACCCCGACGCGGCGAAACCCTATGTGGGCCTGCGCGAGGATCTTCGGGTCGCGAGCAAGTGCTACGCGCGGGAAGGCACCACACCGCGGCCGGCCACGGGCATGGCGGTCAACCAGGGATACCGCACCCTGTTCACCGGGGACGGGAAATCCGCGTTGCAGGTGTTCACCGTGGACTTCGACCTGACCGGCGGCACCGGCGGCATGCAGGGGATCGAGTTCGAGGGCATCCCGGCGGGGGCGACGATCCTGGTCAACATGGTGGGCGCCGCCCGGACGATCAACACCTACACCGGCGACCTGAACGACCAAGACCCGCTGAACAAACTGCGCGAACGGCTGCTGTGGAACTTCCCGGATGCCACGCAGGTGAAGATCGCCGGTGGCGCCCAGTTCCAGGGGAGTGTGCTGATCGGCGAGCCGGGGAGCACCGCGACCGTCACCGCGTCCGGGATGAACGGCCGCTTCTTCACGACGGGCTCGCTGGTGCACACCTCGGAGGCCACCGGCGGTGGCGGGCAGGAGTTCCACGCCTACCCGTTCAACGGGGATCTGCCCGAATGCGGCAGCACACCGACCATGACACCGAGCAGCTCCACTTCTTCGTCGTCATCTTCTTCGAGCTCCACGAGCCCGACCTCGACGAGCAGCAGTTCGACCACCACGAGCAGCAGCACCACGAGCAGCAGTTCGACCACGACCAGCTCTACGTCGACCAGCCCGACTTCGACGACTTCCACGTCGGTCACTTCCACGTCGACGACGCCGACCTCGACCACGACGTCGTCGAGTCAGACGAGCACCAGCTCGACGTCGAGCAGTTCCTCCGGCAGCGCCACGTCGTCGAGTCCGACGAGCAGTAGTGCCACCACGTCGTCGAGCTCGGGCAGCACCTCGTCCGGCAGCACGTCCCCGACCACCACCAGCAGCACCTCGAGCACGACCCCAGGGCCCGGGGTCACGGTGAGCACCACGCCGGGGCAGCCCGGGGCGACCACGCCGGGCGGCGGGCCGTCCGACGGCGGCCCGCTGGCCTCGACCGGCAGCGAGGTCCGAGGCCTGCTGGCCCCCGGCCTGTTCCTGCTGCTTCTCGGTGGCGCGCTGGTGGCGTTCACGATCCGGTCGAGGCGGCGCGAGACCTAGGTGAGGGCGGTGTCGATGACGTCGCGGCGGTCCACCAGCAGGGCCTCCGCGGCGGTCCGGCCCGTCGCGGCCAGATAGGCGTCGACGAGACGGTTGCCGACCGCGTACACGGCGCCGGTCGGAAGGCCGACGGGAGTGCCGCCGTAGCGGGCGGCGGTCTCGTCGCCGTGCACCCACGCCGTGAAGTTCTGCATGCCGGTGATCTCCAGCCCGGAGACGACCTTCGCGAACACCGCGTCGTCGTGCAGGTGCGGCACACCGACGCGGGCGTAGCCGAGTTCGTCGCCGTACAACTGACGGGCGAACGCGTCGGCCAGGCCCTCGGACACGATCTGCTCGCCGACCGTGACCGTCGCCGGGTCCCAGATCACCCCTCCCGGGCTGTAGCGCAGGTTGTGGGTCAGCTCGTGGACCGCCGTGGCCTCCAGCCGTGCCAGATTCTCCGGATACGGCCAGAAGCGGGTACCGGGATCGTTGATGAAGGAATCAGGACGCTCAACGTCCCGATTCCTTCATAGACGCGAGGTGACCCCGTCCCGGACCATGATCAACGGAAGATTCGGGACACTCAACGTCCTACCGTCCTCACCACTCACGAGGCGGAAGGTGACCCTGAGCCCGGACCAGGGAGAATCCCGGATGTCCTGGCCGCCGCCCGCTTCTAGCGTCGTGATCATGATCCGACGCATACTGCTGACGGTGCTCGCCGGCGCGGCGGTCCTGCTCGTGCCCTGGACCGTCTACCTCGCGCACACGCTGCCCGACCGGTACGACACCGGCCAGTGGCGCGCGGCCTGGGTCGGATTCGACGTCGCACTCCTGTTCTGCTTCGCGGCCGGGGCGTGGCTGGGGACGCGCCGCCGCCGGGCGGCCGTGCCACTGCTGTCGGCCACGGCCGCGATGCTGTGCTGCGACGCGTGGTTCGACGTCATGCTCGGCTGGACGTCGCCCGAGCGGTGGACCAGTGTCGCGCTCGCCGTCTTCGTCGAGATCCCGGTCGCCGTGGTGCTGGCCTTCGCCGCGCGGCGGCTGTTGGGCGACGCGCTGCCACGGCGATCGGTCACCTTGCGGGACATCGCGATGCGGGAGGATCCGCGATACCAGCGGGTGACGCGGGAGCTTCCCGCCGGCACGGAAGAGATCGCGCGCCGAACGGGACTGGGGCGAGCCGAAGTCATCGAATGCCTGAAAACCCTGCAGGACAACGGTTTCGTCCGCCGCGACCGGAAAGGGACGTGGATCGCCATCCCGCAGGATCTACGGGAGCCGAAGCCGGACGACTACGACGGCGCGGACCGGGAGCGGGTCACCGCGTTCCTCGACGCGAAGTACGCGAACGAGGTCGCCCTGCTGTCCTGGGCCGCGGCGCACCGCGACGAGTTCGGCCCGTGGTCGACGGCGCAGCGGACCTCGACGCGGTTGACCGAAGAGGAATTCCGAGAACTGGACGCGGAGTACCGCGAGCTGATCACGCGGTACTGCCGACGCCGCCGGCGTCCGGCAGCGGGAGAGAAGGAACTCTCGGTGCGCTTCTACGCCTTCCCGCCACCGGAGGCCATCCCGGCCTAGGGGTGCCGCCAGGCCAGGAAGGTCTCCAAGGTGGTCAGCCGGTGCTCGCGCACGGCCAGTTCGATCTCCCCGGCCGGCGCGTTCCGGTCGAACAGGTCGAGGATCTTCTGGTGCTCCTGCACGGATTCGTGCGCGCGGCCGGGAACGAAGCTGAACGTCGACGTGCGCAATCCGGCCAGCCGGTTCCAGCCGCGATTGACCAGATCGAGCACCTGCGGATTGGGGCAGGTGCCGAACAGGACGCGGTGGAAGTCGCGGTTCAGCGCGGTGAACCGCGACGGCTCGAAGTTGTCCAGGCACGCGGTCAGTTCCGCGTTGAGTCCCTTGGCCTCGTCGAGTGCCTCGCCGGGCAGGGACGGCGCCGCCAGCGCGGCGGCGTAACCCTCGACCAGCGCGAGCGTCTGCATGGTGTGCTGGTAGTCGCTCTCGTCGGCCATCGCGACCTGCGCGCCGATGTTGTGCTCGTAGGTCACCAGTCCCTCGGCCTCCAGCCGCCGGACCGCCTCGCGCACGGGCACGGTGCTGACCCCGAGTTCGTGTGCGATCTGCCCGAACACGAGGCGGTAGCCGGGAGAGAAGGTGCCGTCGTCGATCCTCGCCTTGATCCAGTGGTAGGCGATCTGCGACTTGCTCATCGCGGTCGAGTTCACCGCGTCCCCGGTGGTCACGAGTAGTGCAGCCAGACTGATTTGATCTCCGTGTACGCGTCGATCGCCCACGGCCCCATCTCGCGGCCCCAGCCTGAGGCCTTGTATCCGCCCCACGGGGCGGCCATGTCGGGGATCGGCGGCATGTTGACGAACACCGCGCCCGCCCGGATGCCGTTGGCGAACCGCTGCGCGACACCCAGATCGCGGGTCCACACGGTGGCCGCGAGGCCGTACTCGGTGTCGTTCGCGCGGGCCAGTAGTTCGTCCGGATCGTCGTAGGCGGTGACGGCGAGGACCGGCCCGAAGATCTCCTCGCGCATGATCGTCATGTCGTCGGCGACCCCGGCGAACAGCGTCGGCTGGTAGAAATAGCCGTCGCCGTCGACGGTCTGACCGCCGGTGACGAGGTCCGCGCCCTGTTCGCGACCGGTCGAGACGAGGAAGTCCACGTGCTCGCGGTGTTTCGCGGACACGAGAGGACCGAGCTGGGTGGACTCGTCCAGTCCCGGCCCGAGCTTGAGGCCCTCCAGCCCGGCTGCCAGTTTCGCGACGAACTCCTGTTCGCGTTTGCGGTCCACGAAGAACCGCGTGTACGCGGCACAGACCTGCCCGGTGTTCAGCGTCGCGCCCGCGAGGTTGCCCGCGACGGCGGCGTCGATGTCGGCGTCCCCGGCGATGATGCTGGGCGCCTTGCCGCCGAGTTCGAGGGTGAGCCGTTTGAGGTTCGACTCCGCGCTGGCCGCCGTGATCAGCTTCCCGACCGCGGTCGACCCGGTGTAGGACAGGTGGTCGACGTCGCCGTGCCCGCTCAGGAGCGCGCCCACCGCGCCGTCGCCGGTGACCAGGTTGACCACACCCGGCGGGAACCCGGCCTCTTCCACCAGCTCGACCAGCCGGATGCTGGTCAGCGGCGTGACCTCGCTGGGCTTGATCACCACGGTGTTGCCGGTGGCCAGCGCGGGCGCGAGCTTCCACACCAGGATCATCAGCGGGAAGTTCCACGGCGTGATCAGCGCGTTCACCCCGACCGGCTCGCGGCGGGTGTAGTGCAGCGTGTCCGGGAAGGACACCGGGTTGGTGGTGCCCTGGATCTTGGTCACCCAGCCCGCGAAATAGCGCAGGTGCTCGGCCGCGCCGGTGACGCTGACCTGGCGGGAGATGCCGATCGGCTGGCCCTGGTCGCGTGTCTCGAGCGCGGCCAGCTCCTCATGGTGCTCGTCGACCAGCGACGCCAGCTTGAACAGCAACGCGGCCCGCTGGACCGGCAGCAGCCCCGCCCAGGCGGGGTCGTTCAGTGCCTTCCGTGCGGCACCGACTGCGGCGTCGACATCGGCGGCCGACGCGGTGCCGACCTCCTCGATCACCTGGCCGGTGGCCGGATCGTACGTCGGCAGGGACCCGCCTCCCGCGGCGGTCCACTGTCCGTCGATGAACAGGCGTGTGGCCATGGCTAGCTCCTCCTCGACCGGTGTGTGACCGAGTATCGGGCGCCACGAGGCTTCCGGTCTTGCCCGCCAGGGCACGCCGATTGTCGGCCAGCGAACCGAATCCGCCGGACGTCCTCGAGCCTTGCGAGGCTGGGGGACATGGACGTCATCGTGGTGGGAGCGGGTTCGGCCGGTTCGGTGGTCGCCAGGAGACTGGCCGACTCCGGGGCGTGGGTCACCTTGCTCGAAGCGGGCGGGCCGGACACCAATCCGGCCATTCACGACCCTTCGCGGGCCGGAGAACTGTGGCACGGGCCGGAGGACTGGGACTACTACACCGTGCCGCAGCCGCACGCGGCGAACCGGCGGCTGCATCTGCCGCGCGGCAAGGTGCTCGGCGGGTCGCATTCGCTCAACGCGATGATCTGGGTGCGCGGCGCCCCGGCCGACTACGACGGCTGGGACCTGCCCGGCTGGCGATGGGACGACGTGCGCCCGGTGTTCGAACGGATCGAGAAGGATCTGCTCGACGTCGTGCCGAACGAGCCGTTGCACCCGATCCAGCAGTCCATTGTGGACGCGGCCGTGCAGATCGGCCTGCCGTTCAATCCGGACTACAACGGCGACGAGCTCGACGGCGTTTCGGTGCAACGTGTCACCACGCGCGACGGCAAACGGCTCAACACCTGGCTCGCCTATGGGCAGCCCGCCGCCGAACGGATGACCGTCCACACGGGAGCGCTCGTCCACCGGCTGCTCGTCGAGGGCGACAAGGTGACCGGCGTGCTGGCCGAGGTCGACGGCGAACTGCGCAAGGTCTTCGCCGACGAGGTCGTGCTCGCGGCCGGCACGCTGGCGTCACCGGCGATCCTGCTGCGCAGCGGTGTCGGGCCGGCCGGCGAACTGGAAGCGCACGGCATCGACGTCGTCGCGGACCTGCGGGGCGTCGGGAAGAACCTGCACGACCACCTGCTCTCGCCGGTCATCTTCGCGACCGATCGCCGTCGGGTCGACCCGCCCGCGCCCGGCCGCTCGGTCACGCAGACCCATCTGTTCTGGCGCAGCCGTCCCGGCCTGCCGGTGCCCGACACCCAGCCGATCCACTTCAGCGTGCCCATGTACGAGTCGTGGATGAGTGGGCCGGAAACCGGGTTCTCGCTGATGGCGGGCATGGTCTCGCCGCGGAGCCGGGGCAGCCTCCGGCTTTCGGGGCCGAGCCCGCTCGACGAACCGCTGATCGATCTCGCCGCGCTGGAGGACCCGGCCGACTTCGAGAGCTTGGTCGCGTCGGTGGAGCAGTGCCGGGAGATCGGCCGCGCGTCCGCGCTGGCGCGGGAGTGGGGCGCCCGCGAGCTGTATCCGGGGCCGGAGGCCGATGTCCGCGAGTACGTCCGGCGGACCGCGATCACGTACCACCACCAGGTCGGGACCTGCCGGATGGGCACCGGCCCGGAGTCCGTGGTCGACCCGGAACTCGCCGTGCACGGGATCAGCGGCCTCCGGATCGCCGACGCGTCGGTGCTGCCGCGGGTGACCACGGGCAACACCAACGCGCCGGCGGTGCTGGTCGGTGAGCAGGCCGCCCGGTTCATGCTCGGCCGATAGTGCGGCGCAGCCAGGAGGCCCGGGCGGCTAGCGCGGCCCGGGTCACCTCGCTGTCCGGGGCGATCCGGTCGAAACCGTGGTAGGCACCCGCCCAGACGTGCAGTTCGGTGGGCACACCCGCCTGCCAGAGACGCCGCGCGTAGTCGACGTCCTCGTCGCGAAAGATCTCGGCCGCGCCGACCTCGATGAAGGCGGGCGGGAGCCCGGTGAGATCGGCCGCGGTCGCCGGGACCGCGTACGGCGAGGTCTGTCCATTCAGGAGGGATCGCCAGCCGAACTCGTTGGCTTCCCGTCCCCACACGCCGCGTTCCGCGAATTCCACTGTGGACGCGGAGTCGTTGCGGCTGTCGATCATCGGGCACAGCAGGAGCTGACCTGCCAGCGCCGGTCCGCCGCGATCCCTGGCCAGCAGGGCGATTCCCGCGCTGAGTCCGCCGCCCGCGCTGCCGCCGCCGACGATCAGCCTGCCGGGATCGAAGCCGAGCTCGGCCGCGTGCTCGACCATCCAGGTCAGGCCCGCGTAGCAGTCTTCGATCGGTGCCGGATGCGGGTGTTCGGGGGCGAGCCGGTAGTCCACGGTCACCGCGACGAAGCCGAACTCCTCGACCAGCGCGACCATCCGCGGCAGGTCGGCGAACCGGTTGTCCAGCACCATGCCGCCGCCGTGGATGTTGTAGAGCCCCGGCGCGTCCTCGGCGTCCCTTGGCTTGACGACGGTGACGACCACGTCGGTGCCGGGTACCTGGCGGTCTTCCCAGACGAGGTCGCGGTCACCGATCGCCTCGGCGCAAGTCAGGTTCCCGGCGGCCATCGCCTGCCGGATGCCCGCCAGCGAATCGGCGCCCAGCGGTGGTCCGGACGGCAGACCTTCGAGGGCTCCGGCGAGTTCGGGGTCGAAGGCCGTCACGGTCCCTCCGGATCGACGACATCCCGGTCGGCCCAGTACGGCTCGACCAGTTCGCGGAGCTGCTCCGCGCCCACACGCTCGACGAGGTCGACAGCGCCCAGGTTGTCCTTGAGCTGCTCGGTGCTCGTCGCGCCGAAGAGCGTGGTCGTGTTGGCCGGGTGGGTGAGCGTGAAAGCCAGGCACAGCTGGGCGGGAGTCGCGCCCAGCCCGGTCGCGATCTTCGCCAGTTCCGGGGCGGAGGCCGCGATGCGCTCGCGGATGTCGCCGGGGTCGCGGCCGACCTGGCGTGCGCCGCTGTTCTTGCCGAGCAGGACCCCGCCCTCGAAGATGTCCGACGACTGGAGGGTGACCCCGAGTTCACCGAAGACCTTTTTGAAGGGTTCACCGTCCGGAATGGACCGTCGCGCGACGCTGTACTTCAGCTGCGCGATGGCGGGGCCGGGAACGTTCTCGGCCGCGGCGAAATCGTGCAGGGCCTGGATCGTGGTGGCGGACCAGTTGTTCACGCCCCACTGGCGGATGAGCCCGGCCTCGCGGAGCTCGTTCAGATCCAGCACCAGCCGGTGCAGGTCGGTGTCGTCACGCCGGAGATCGCCCAGTACCACGAGATCGGCGTGCTCGACCCCCGCGCGGAACAGCGCGTTGTCCAGCTGGTCGCGCAGGTTGTGCTCCGGATATCCCTCCAGCCAGAGCTTGGCCGAAAGCAGGTAGTCGTCGCGGCGGAGCCCGGCCGCGCGGACCATCGCGGAGAACAGCACGTCGGTGAAGACCGGCGTGGCGCCGGGGAAGCCGTAGACACCGACGTCGAAGAGCGTGATGCCGGAATCGACCGCGGTACGAACGAGGTTCACCGCCTCGCGGAAGTCCATCCGGTCGTAGGTGTGCCACGAGCCGAGTGAGAGCACTCCGGTGAGTGGGCCGTCGCGGCCGATCCGGCGCTGGGGGATGACGGTCATTCAGGTCTCCTAGGGAAGACGGGGATCGATGACGGCTTTGAGTTCGCCGAGCCGCGACATCGACTCGACACTCTGGGACGCTTGGGAAAGACCGACCGGCTCGCTGAACAGTTCGTCCCACGGCAGCCGATCGGCGAACGTGCGGAAGAAGTCCACCGAGCGGTTGTAGTCGGAGATGTCGCCGTTGAGTGAGCCGACGACCGTGAGTTCCTTGCCCATCACGGTGCCCAGGGCCACGGGGGAGGGCGCGGGACCGGTGGAACCGACGATCGCGATCGTTCCGCGCTGCGCGGCGAAGGCGACGGCCTCTTCACCGATGGTCGGCCCGCCGGCGAAGTCGAAGACGTGATCGGCACCCCGTCCACCGGTGAGTTCCTTGACCCGGTCGACGCGGTCTTCGACGGTCCCGTCGACCGGGATCGTCGCCGTCGCCCCGAAACGTTCGGCGATCTTCAGCCGGTCGGCGGGCCCGCCGATGGTGATCACGTCGCCCGCGCCGGAGATCCGCGCGACCGCGGTGGCGAACACGCCCAGCGCACCCGCGCCCTGCACCACGACCGTCGCCCCGGGACGGATCCCGCCCGAGCGCGAGACGGCCCGCAGCACGGTCTTGCCCGCGCAGCCCGACATCGAGGCCCAGGTGTCCTTCACGTCGTTGGGGAGCAGGAGTTTGGCCGCGCCAGGAGTCACGTAGCAGTACCGCACGAGCCCGCCGGTGGCGTACGGGAAGACGTCGGATCGCTGGAGGAACCCGTACCCGCGCTTCTCGCAGGCGACCGGCTCGCGCAAGATCGTGCAGCCGTAACACTTTCCGCAGGTCGACTCGGACCAGCCGATGCGGTCGCCCTCGGTGATCTCGCGGCCGAGGGTGTCGGTGGTATCCGGTCCGACGGTCACCACCTCGCCGACCATTTCGTGGCCGAGCACCATCGGGAGCATGCCGGGGAAGGTCATCTGGCCGGACCAGATGTGCACGTCGGTGCCGCACAGCGTGGTGCAGGTGATCCGGACCAGCGCGGCGCCCGGTTCCGGCTCTTCGGGCAGCGGTAATTCCCGCAAGGTGAGCGCGGAGCCGTGTTCGGTGAGCACCGCCGCTTCGGTTCTGTTGACCATCTTTTTAGTCTACAGTCGTAGGAGAAAAAGTCCAGATCCTGGAGGAAACCATGCCGTCGCAACGTATTCGCCCCGCTTCACTCGTGGTTCGCGGCGGCCCCGTGCTCACCTTCGACCCGGCGGGCACCGTCGTACGGGCGATGGCCGTGCGCGAGGACCGGATCGTCGCCCTCGGCGATGTCGCGCTGGACCACATCGGCCCGGAGACCGAGGTGATCGACCTCGCGGGGAGAACCGTTCTGCCCGGTATCAACGATTCGCACCTGCACGCCACCTGGCTCGGTGCCAGGTGGCCGGACACGCTCATCGGTGGCGCCGGATTCACCGGGGGAGAGGAGAAAATGGTGCGGACCGCGGCCGAACGGCGGGCCGCCATCCTGCGCGCGGGTGATCTGTGCGCGTCACTGGGCATCACGAGCTACACCGAACCCGGCCTGGGCCCTGGCGAGACAGGCTGTTTCAGCGCCGAGGTGCTGGAGGAATACGCGGCGCTGGCCGAGGAAGGCCTTCTGCGTGCGAGGGTGACCGCGCTGCGGTTGTTCGGCCTGCTGGACGGCGCCAGTTCGCTGGCGGACTTCCAGAGAGGCTTGGCAACCCCGTCGCCGACCGCGAATCCGTTGTGGCTCACCGTGCCCGGCGTGAAGATCTTCGCCGACGGCATCCCGCCGATGCGATCCGCGTGGACGCATCACTGTTACGCCGACGGTTCGCACGGCGCGCTCCTCGTCGACGGCGACGACGATCCGGGTCGCGCGGGCAACCTGGCCGCGATGATCCGGCTCGCCCACGACGCCGGGATGACGGTCGCCGTGCACGCCACGGGGGATCGCAGCATCGAGGCCGCGCTCGGTTCGCTTCGCCGCGGCGATCACCTGGTGCACGGCGATCTGGTGACGGCGGATCAGCTGGCACGGATGGCCTCCGCGGGGGTCGGTCTGACCACGCAGCCCGCGATCGCGGTGGCGATGCGGGGAATGCTGACGGACGCGCTCGGCGCCGAGGTCGGCGCTCGTGCCTGGCCGTTGGCGGAAATGCTGGCGTCGGGTGTCCCGCTGACACTGAGCAGTGACGCGCCGGTGGTGACCCCCGACTGGCGGGTGCACATCGCGGCGGCCGCCCGGATGCTGGAAGCGTCCGAAATGGACGCCGGGCTGATGACCCGGTTGCTGCGCTGCTACACGGTGGCGGCCGCCGAGCAGGACGGTGCCGCGGACTGCAAGGGATCGCTCACCGTGGGTCGCGTCGCGGACTTCTGCGTGCTGGCGGCGAATCCGCTCGAGGTCGCGTTCGCGGACCTGCCGGACGTCGGTGTCGAACTCACCGTGTCCGGCGGCCGCGTCGTGTACTCAGGTGAGCAGTTGCCCGCCGTCGACCTGGAGGCTCACCCCGGTGAGATGGCCGGCGTCGGCGGAGGCGAGGAACAGGACTGACGGCACCACGTCGGCGACGGAAGCGATGGTTCCCAAGGGAATCCTCGCTTCCCACGCCGCGCGGGCGGCGGTGTCGGAGGCGAATCCGGCGGTCATCGGCGTGAGCACCGGGCCGGGCGCGACGGCGTTGACCCGGATGCCGTGCGGTGCCAGTTCGAGCGCGGCCGAGCGGGTGAGCGCCTCGACCGCGGCCTTGGTGGCCTCGTAGTGGCCGAGTCCCGGGGTCGGCTGCCGGGCGCCGATGGAGGTGATGTTGACGATGGCGCCACGGGTGCCCGCCTCCACCATCTGCGCGCCGACCGCGCGGGTCATCAGGAAGGTGCCGCGGAAGTTCACCCGCATGCACAGGTCGAAGACGCCGATGTCCAGTCCCACCAACGGTCCGCCGCCCCCGGCGAGACCGGCGTTGTTGACCAGGACCTCCACCGGGCCGAACCGGTCGGTGACCAGCGCCAGTGCCGCGTCGACCGACCCGGGGTCCGAGATGTCGAGTTCGACGTGCTCCGCACCGAGTTCGCCGGCGAGGTCGTGGGCCGCGCGGGCGTCGACGTCGGCGACGACCACACGGTCACCCACGGACTGGAAGGCTTCGGCGACTCCGCGGCCGATGCCACTGGCGCCGCCGGTCACCACTACGAGTCTCTTGTTCATTCTACGATCGTAGACTAAAACTAGTTTCCGTTGCCAGCGAAAGGAAATCTCGTGCACGAGGAGCAGAACGGACTGGGCTTCGCGACTTCGGCGCTGAGCTTGGGATCCTGGAACACCTGGGACCGCATGGACTTCGACGACGCGGTACGCCTGATCCGGCGCGCGATCGATTCCGGGATCACGCTGTTCGACGTGGCCCACTACAACATGGGGCCGCACTCCGAACAGTCGCGCACGGATCTCCTCTTCGGCGAAGCCGTCCGCGCCGCCGGGATCGCCCGGGACGAGTACCAGCTGTGCGGCAAACTCTGGCTCTGGGACTATCCGAACACCGGTTTCGCCGAGCAGCTCGCGACCTCGTTCGACCGCGTCGGCGTCGACCGCGCGGAAGCCGTCGTGGTCGGAGACTACTTCGAACGGCCGGACATCCCGCGGATCGTCACCGAGGTGGCCGAACAGATCCGACTCGGTCGCTTCGACGTCTGGGGCGTGAACAACTGGCATGCCCCGGATCTCGATCTCGCGCTGGAGTTCGCCTCGCGTGAAGGACTTCCCGCACCGGCTTTCGCGCAGCTTAAGTACAGCATCGCTCGTCGTTCGATGGCCGAGGGCTCTTTCTATGGCAAGCATTTCGAGGCCGGTCGCTTGACCCTGCAGGCGTCGGACGTGTTCGAGGGCGGCGTGCTGCTCGGCAAGACTCCGGAACGGAAGATCGGCGCCGATCCGGGCGGGATCCGGGAGTCGATCCGGGACGCCGCCACGCGGGTCGCCGCCGTGGCCGGGGACTTCGGGGTGAGTCCTTCGCAGCTGGCTCTCGCGTTCTGCCTCGCGTACGAGCCGGTGGCGAACGTGCTGTTCGGCGTGAGCCGGATGGCTCAGCTGGAGGACAACCTGGGCGCTGTCGCGTTGGCTTCTTCCCGCGGCGCCGAGGTGCGGGCGGCTCTGGAGGATCTCTGGCTGGACCGGTCCGTCGCCGCCGATGGGACCTTCTGACGCTTGCCTTGGGACTCGTGAGTGGTAAGGACGGTTCTAACCGTCTGTCCTGTTTCAGGACCTCACGGACAGATGTGTTTCAGCACATGTCGGACAGTTTTGGGTTGGTCAGTGGTTGGTAGCGTACTGCTCTGTTGAGGGTGAGCTGGCGGGCGAGTGTGTCGTCGATCATGATGACGACGCGGTCGCCCTGCCAGAACACGGTGGCGGTCTGGCCGGCCCAGCGTCGGCCTAGCACGATGGAGCAGCCGGAGAAGGCGATGACCCCGGTGCTGGAGACGGGGCGTTGGGTGGTTCCGCTGGGAGCTTTAGGCCCTTCGGACGGAGTGGCTTTGAGGCTGGCGTCGTAGCGTTGCTGCGGGGTCTGGCCGTCGAGGCTCTGGTGCCTTCGGTTGTTGTAGGTTGTGCGGTAATCGTCGAGAAGCTGTTGCAGGGCAGCAAGATTCTCGGCTGGGGGCCGGGCGGCGAGCCATTTCTGCAGCGTCTGATGGACGCGTTCGTTCTTGCCGCAGGTTTGCGGGTGATAGACCGACGAGGCGATCGTGGTGACGCCGTGTTCGGCGAGGTGACGTTCCAGATCGGCCATCCGGCCGCGGTGTTTGCCGGAGAAAGCTAACCCGTTGTCGGACAACAGTTTCACCGGCGCCCCGTAGCAGGCGATGGCCAGCTGCACCGCGGTCCAGGTGTCAGCACCGTTCTCGCTGACCGCGGCGTAGGAGCCGACGTCGAGGCGGGAATGGTCATCCAGGATCTGGATGATGCAGACCGTGGTGCCGTCGGCCAGGCGGTGCTCCGTCCCATCGATCTGCCAGCAGCCGTTCGGATCCGGGTACTGGAACCGGCGCCGCGTGCGGGGCTTCTTGCGTGGCTCGGGCTCGATCTGGCCGCGATCACGCAGGATCCGGTAGACCGACGACTGCGAGGGCGGCGGGACCATCCCGGCGTCCTCCAGACGCCAGCGGATCGAGATCGGCCCGTTGTCCAGGCCCTCCTCCTCGAGTTCTTTACGGGCCCGCAGCACCGCCTCGGCCACCTCCTCACCCAGCGCGGACGGATGACTCAGCGGAGCGGTGCTGCGGCAGGCGACCCCGCCGGTCCCCTCGCTCCGGAACCGAGCCACATACCGATAGAAGGTGTCCCGGGACACCCCGTGCTCGCGGCAGAACCGCGCCACGTTGATCTTCTCGCCCGCAGCGGTCCTGACGATCGCGGCGACGAACTCAGGATCCATCGGAAACCCTGCTCTGCCCATCGCCGCATGATCACCACACAAGCCCTGGTCACCACGCCGACAGGCCGGTCAGTGTCCGTGAGGTCCTGAAACATCAACTGTCCGACATGTCCTGAACTCAGACAGACGGTTCTAACCGTCCTTACCACTCACGAGGCTTTACTGCAGGAACTCCAGTACGACCGCCTTGAACTCAGCGCTCCGCAGCGCCCCGCCGTGGTCCCCGGGTACCCGCACGAGATCCGCCCCTGGAACCAGCTCCACCAACGTCTCGATGCCCTGGCTCACCGGGTCCTCCACTCCCGCGACGAACCGGGTGGGCACGGAGACGGCACCGGAAACCGGCGCGAAAGGCTCCGCGCGCAGATCTTCGATGCATCGCGCGAGTGCGGCCGGATTCCGGCCCGGCGCGGTGATCATGTGCGCGATCATCCCGGTCAGCGGATCCGACGGCGCCTTGCCGCCGTCGGCGAACGCCAGCGCGGCCGCGACATCGACGGCACCGAACGGTTCGAACGGGCTCACCCCCGCGAGCACGAGCCGCCGGACCGGAGCCTGGCCGGGCAGCTCCCACGCCAGGCGGGCGCCGAGCGAGTATCCGACGACGTCCACTTCGGACAGATCCGCGACGAGCCGCGACAGTTCGGCGGTGATCGCGACGGCGCCCAGCGAGCCGGAGGGAGCCGTGCTGGAGCCGTGAGCGGGAAGGTCGGGTATGAGTACCTCGCGACCCGCGGCGGTGAGCGCGGCCGGCCACCCCGTGGTGATCCAGTCGGTGTGCCCGTCGGAGGCGAATCCGTGCACCAGCAGCACAGGCGGTCCCGAGACGGCTTCGGGAGCGAAACGGCGCACGGCCAGGGAAGTAGTGGCAGACAACGGAATCCTTTCTCAGCTGCCGGAGGGACGGCGGGTGCGCAGACGCTGCATCTCGCTCAGCGTCCGCGCGCGGGCGTCGACGGCGATCCGCAGCGACGATCCGATGAGGTTCAGCAGGAACACGCACACCATGATCGTCACGCCGGGCGCGATCACCAGCCAGGGCGCCTGCACCAGGTACGACCGGCCTTCGGCGATCATGTTGCCCCAGGTCGGGGTCGGGGGAGCGATGCCGAGACCGAGGAAGCTCATCGCGCCGTCCACCAGCATCGCCGCCGCGGACAGGATCACCACCTGCACCAGCGCCAGTGGCAGCACGTTCGGGAACACGTGCACGACGAGGATCTTCCACCGGCTCATCCCCGAGACGCGGGCGGCGCCGATGTAGGCGCGGCCGGCGATGCCGAGCACCCGGCTGCGGATGACGCGGGCGGTGAACGGCGTGAAGATCACCGTCAGCGCGATCAGTTCGGTCCAGATGCTCGCGCCGAGCGAGATCGCGAGCGCCATCGCGAGGATGATCGCCGGGAACGACATCCAGGCGTCCATCACCCGCATCAGCACCGCGTCGGCCGCGCGGAAGAAGCCGCTGATCAGCCCGATCACCAGGCCGGTGAAGGCCGCGCACAGGGTGATCAGGGCGGACAGGCCGAGCGATGCCCGTCCGCCGGAGACCAGCCGGGCGAGCACGTCCCGGCCGAACGAGTCCGTGCCGAGCGGGTGCGCGGCGGACGGTGGCAGCAGCCGGTTGACCGGGTCGGTCGCGCTGACGCTCGGCAGGAAGAACGGCAGCACGATCACGGCCAGCACGATCACCGCCAGCAGCGCCGTGGTGATCACCAGCATCCGGTTGCGCCGGAACAGCTTGCCGGCGCGACCGGCCGGACGCGGTTCGCGCACCGGCGACGTCTTTTCCACCAGAGCCACGCTCACGAGACACGCACCTTCGGGTCGAGCAGCGCGTACGACAGGTCCACCAGCAGGTTGACCAGCACGAACAGCACCGCGACGAACAGCGTCACACCCTGGATCAGCGGGAAGTCGCGGGTGGACACCGCGCCCATGAGCAGATGGCCCAGCCCCGGCACGACGAAGATGGACTCGATGATCACGATCCCGCCGACCAGCATGGCGAAGTTGCTGCCCAGCTGGGTGATCAGCGGCATCAGCGCGTTCGGCAGGACGTGCTTGGTCATCACCTGCCGTTCGGACAGCCCCTTGACCCGCGCGGTGCGCAGATACGCCAGCGGCAGCTCGCCGAGCAGGCTTTCGCGCAGGGTGAGCACGAACAACGCGGTCTGCCCGATGACCAGCACGGTCAGCGGCAGGACCAGCGCGGGCACCGCCGTCGCCGGATCGGTGAACAGGTTTTCGTAGCCGCTGGAGGGGAACCAGCGCAGCGTCACCGAGAACACGAGCACGAGCATCAGCGAGATCCAGAAGTCCGGCATCGCCATGCCGAGCGCGGAGAGCCGGTCCAGCGCCCGCGCCACCGGATTGCGCGGCGACACCGCCTGCCAGGAGGTGATCGCGACCGAGAGGAAGAAGCTGATCACCGTCGACAGCACGGCCAGCGTCAGCGTCGGCAGGATGTGGTCGGCGACCACGCCGAGCACCGGCGCGTGATAGGTGATCGACGTGCCGAAGTCGCCGTGCAGCACGTTCCCGGCCCAGGTGAGGTACTGCTCCCACAAGGGGCCGTTCAGCCCCATGCTCTCCCGCAGGGCGTCCACATCGGACGGTCGCGCGGTCGGGCCGAGGATGGCCTGCGCCGGGTCGCCGGGGATCAGCCGGATGACGAAGAACATCATCGTCCCGACGATCACCAGGATGATCACCAGATCGCGCAGCCTGCGCAGCAGCAGACCGGTCATGACGCCAGCCAGGTGTTCCAGAAGACGCGGTAGAAGTCGCCGTAGCCCTTGAGTTTGGGGGAGTAGGCCGCATAGAGCTTGGACTGGCTCAGGGTGATCACCGACAGCTGCTTCCAGGTGAACGCCTGCAGCTTGTCCACCACCGCTTTCGCCTGCTCAGGTGTCGTCGAGGCGTTGAACTCCGCCATGAGACCGTCCAGCTCGGGCGAGGTCGAACCGTTCAGCGTGCCCAGGGTGAGCGCGGGCATCTGCGCGGGCGAGGTCAGCGCCGAGTCGAAGAACAGTGTGGTGATGTCCCAGCCGCCCGGTTCCTTGGTCAGCGTGCCGAGCATGGTGGCGAAGTCGAAGGTGTCGATCTTGGTGTTGATGCCGATCTTCGACAGGCTGTCCTGGATCAGCACCGCCCACTTGCCGAACTCCGGGTACGAGTTCGTGGTGACGATCCGGATCGTCGCGCCGGCGGTGATCCCGGCCGCGGCCAGCAGTTGCTTGGCCTTCTCCGGGTCGTGCGCCTTGTAGACCTCTTCGCCCGCGGTGGAATAGAACTGCTTGTTGTCCGGCGAGGCGAAGGCGCCGGTCTCGAGGGTGAGGTCCTTGCTGCCGCCGGTGGCCGCGTTGATCGCGGGCTTGTCCAGCAGCAGGTTCAGCGCCTCTCGGGCGCGGGGGTCGGCGAATTTCGAACCGGTGTTGAAATTCGGGATCACCACGTTGTCGTTGCCGCCGGGCAGGTTGTGCACCACCACGGCCGGGTTGTTCCGCAGGGGCTCGTACTGGTCGTTCGTGGGCATGATGTGGTCCCACTGCCCGGTCTGCAGGCCGTTGATCAGCGCGTCCTGGTCGGAGACCACCTTGTAGGTCACGGTGTCCAGGTACGCGTGCTTGGCGCCCGCCTGCCCGCCCCAGTCCTCTTCGGTCCGGGACTTGTAACCGGCGTACCGCTCCAGCACCAGTTCACGGCCGATGTCCCAGGTCTTCAGCTTGTACGGCCCCGTCCCGATGGCCTTGTCCTGGCCGAAGCCGGTCGGCGCGACCCCGGTGAGGTTCTTCGCCTCGTAGATCTCCGTGCCCGCGCCGGCGAGTTCGTTGATCAGCGGGTAGCGCGGCTGCTTGAGCTTGATGGTGACCGTCGCCGGGTCGGCCGGCGTGATCGCCTCGATGTCCGGGGTGACCAGCTGACCGGTGCGGTGCACCTGCTGCCACCGCTTCAGGCTCGCCACGACGTCCTCGGAGGTCAGCGGGTTGCCGTCGTGGAAGGTGACGCCCTGGCGCAGCTTGAAGGTGTAGGTGAGCCTGTCCGGGCTGGTGGTGTAGTCCTCGACCAGCATGGGGCGGGCGGTGAAGCCGCGGTCCACCTCGAACAGCTTCTCGTACATCATGTTGCCGATGTGCGCGGTCACCTGGCCGGGGTTCGCGACCATGTCGAGGGACTGCGGGTCGGTGGGCACGGCGACGTTGAGGTTGCCGCCGGGCTTCGGGGGCCCGTCCGCGGCGCCACCGCCGGCCTGCCCTCCCATACACGAGCTGAGCAGCAGGACGGTCGCCAGGCCGAGGGCGGCCGAGGTCAGGGTTCGTCTCATGGGTTCCGCACTCCAGTGTGGGGGTGGGCGGGCAGTTCGGGGTTCGCCGCGAGGAGACGGCGGGTGTACTCGTGCCGGGCGTGGAGCCGGATCTCGTCCGGTTCGCCGATTTCGATCAGTTCGCCCCGGTACATCACGCCGACCCGGTCGGCGACGGAGAGCACCAGGCTGAGGTTGTGCGTGATGAACAGGAAGCTGAGCGCACGGGTGCGCCGCAGTTCCAGCAGCAGGTTCATCACCTGGCCCTGCACCGAGACGTCGAGCGCGGAGGTCGGCTCGTCGGCGACGATGAGGTCGGGTTCGGCCGCGATCGCGCGGGCGATCGAGACGCGCTGCCGCTGCCCGCCGGAGAGCTGCGAGGGCAGTTTCTTCGCGGTGTCGGAGGGGAGACCGACCTCGTCGATCAGTTCGGTGACGCGGCGGTCGAGTTCGGCACCGCGGAGGCCGGTGAGCTCCCGCAGCGGTTCGGCGATGATCCGGGCGGCGGTGTGCCGGGGGTCGAGCGAGCTCTGTGGGTCCTGGAAGATGAGCTGCGCGCGACGGCGGAACGCGCGTTCGTCGCCCTCGAGCCCGGACGGTGTGCACCGGTGCGCACCGAAGGCGATGGTGCCCGAGGTCGGCGGCTCCAGCGCGCTCACCAGACGGCCGAGTGTGGTCTTGCCCGAACCGGATTCCCCGACCAGGCCGAAGAACTCGCCGGGCGCGATCTCCAGCGAGACGTCCTTGACCGCCTGCACCTCGGGTTCGCGGCTCAGCGAGAACCGGCCGCGTCGTCCGTACACTTTGGACACCGAATCGATGACGAGCGCGGTGCCCTCGCCCGTGTCTTCGGTCTTCGCGCGGCTCAACGACCTGGTTTCGGTCGCGACCGCCGATTCGCCCGCCATCGCGGCTTCGAGCAGCGCTTCGGAGATGGTGGGGAAACCGTCGCGTCTGCTCACCCCGAGTTGCGGGACGCAGTCGAGCAACGCCTTGGTGTAGGGATGCTTCGGCGCGTGCAGAATGTCCTCAGTGGACCCGAGTTCGACCAGTTCGCCGCGGTACATCACCGCGATCCGGTCCGCGACCTGCGCGGCCACGCCCATGTCGTGCGTGATGAAGACGCACGCGGTGCCGTGGTCGCGGCGGACGCGGTCGAACAGGGTGAGGATCTCCGCCTGCGTGGTCACGTCCAGTGCCGTGGTCGGCTCGTCGGCGATCAGCAGACTCGGGTCGGCCATCAGTGCCAGCGCGATCATCACGCGCTGCTGCATCCCGCCCGACATCTGGTGCGGGTACAGGGAAAGCACCCGGTCGGTGTCGGTGAGGCCGACTTCCTTCAGCAGGCCGCGAGCCTTCGCCTCGGCCTCGCGGTGCAACGGCGTGCCCTTGCGCGCGGCTTGGCGAGGCAAAGAACCGGGCTTCCGGTAGGCCTCGATCAGCTGTTTGCCGACCCGTTGACTCGGGTTGAGTGAATCCAGTGCCTCCTGGAAGATCATGCCGATCCGCGGACCGCGGTACGCGCGCATCTCGTCGGCGGAAAGCCGCGTCAGGTCCACGCCGTCGACGGTGATCGCACCGCGAGTGAACACCGGCGCGACGAACTCCAGCAACCGGATGATCGACAAGGCCGTCACCGTTTTACCGCTGCCGGATTCGCCGACCACGCAGAGTGTCCGGCCCTGTTCGAGGTCGAACGAAAGTTCGCGCACCAGTTCGCGTTCGGTTTCGTCGGCGATCACGCCGACGGTCAGTTCTCGTAATTCGAGCAGGGTCATGAATCCCCTTTCCCGTGCCCGCCCGAAGCGGACCGCACTGCCGGGGAACGGGCCTCCGGCGGGGGTAGTTCTACGCATGTTGACACTGGGCGAGTGCGCTGTCAATGGGTATATTCTACGAATGTAGGAAGTTGATATCCGGCGGGTTTTTCCTGGTGGTGGGCGAAAACTTGCACTGGATTCTTTTGTCTACGTCTGTAGACTCTCGGCGGAAACGAGCTAAGGAGGGCACCCGTGAGCGGGTCGACCAAGACTGCCGGTCCCGAGCGGATCGTGGACATCGCCGTGGGGTACATGGCGGCCAAGCAACTCTTCGCGGCGAGCCGGATCGGCCTGTTCACCGCGCTCGCCGGCGGGCCGCTGACGGCCGCGGAACTGGCGGGCAAGACCGGCAAACCGGAGAAGATCACCCGCATCCTCGGTGACGCCATGTCATCACTCGGTCTGCTGTCCCGTGTGGACGGACGCTACGGACTGGCCGCCGACGCCGCGGAGTACCTCGGCGGCGGAGACCTCGATCTGGCCCCGTTCCTGACGTTCCTGGACTCGATCAGCTACCCGCATTGGTTGCAGTTCGGCCACACGGCCGACAGTGGCGAGCCGGGCAAGCTGGAGATGGACGACGCGCGCTGGGGCACGTTCATGGCCGGCGTGATGACGTATAACGCCCTGCACGCCAAGATGCTGGCCGGCGCCTATGATTTCGGCCCCCACCGGAAGGCGCTGGACCTCGGCGGGCTCTCCAGCGCGTTCGCGGTCGAAGCGATGAAGACCAACGAAGGACTGCACACCACGTTCGTCTTCGACCCGGGCTTCACCGAGTCGGTCACCATCGCGGCGGCCGAGGCGGGGCTCGCGGACCGCGCGACCGTCGTCGGCGCGGAGACGCCCACCGCGCGGCCCGAAGGCGAGTTCGACCTGGTGATGGTCAACCACGTCGTCCACCGTTTCGACGCGAAGCAGAACGCGGAGATCCTGCGCAACGCCCGCGCCGCCGCCGCGCCGGGAGCGACGTTGCTGCTGCTCGACTTCTTCCTCGACGACGACGCGGTCCAGCGGCCCATCGACGCGCTGCACGCGGGGGAGTACCTGGTGATCGACGGGACGGTCGTCTACCCGGAGGCCGAGGTGCGGGACTGGCTGGGCGAGGCGGGCTGGCGGGTCACCGACCGGCTCGCGCTGCCGGGCAGCCCGCGGGTGCTCGTCGCGGAAGCGGTGTGACCGTGACCCTGGATCCCGCGGTCAAGGAACTGCTCGCCCGCAGCGCTCCATCGGAAGCGCCTGCCACGCCGCTGACGGCTCCGGAACTGCGAGCCGCTTTCGCCGCTTCGTGGCGACGTCCCGATTCGGTCGAAGAGGTCGCCTCGGTGACCGACCACGTCCTGCCTTCCGGCGTGCGCGTGCGGGTCTATCTGCCCGAGACGACCAAGCCGGTGCCCGCGTTCGTCTGGATCCATGGCGGCGGCTGGACGATCGGCTCGATCGACGAGAACGAGGTCGCGTCGCGGGCGGTGTGCAACGCGGCCGGGGTCGCCGTCGTCGCGGTCGACTACCGGCTCGCGCCCGAACACCCGTACCCGGCGGCACCCGACGACTGCTATGCCGTCGTCGAATGGCTCGCCGCGGGCGGCGCCGGCCCCTCGGTGGACGGGGCACGGATCGCCGTCGGTGGCGAAAGCGCGGGTGGCAACCTGTCGACGGTGGTCTCGATGATGTCGCGCGACCGTGGTGGCCCGCCGCTGGCGGCTCAGGTGCTGATCTGCCCGGTCTACGGTCACCCGGACGACGGATTCCGGTCCTATGTGGACTTCGCCGAGGGCTTCGGCATGACCGCCGGGGCGATGCGGTTCTTCTTCGAGCAGTACGTGTCGGATCCGGCGCAACTGAACGATCCGTATCTGCTGCCGCTGCGCGCCGACGACCTGACCGGGCTCCCGCCGGCGCTGGTGCTCACGGCCGAGTACGACGTCCTGCGGGACGAAGGGGAGGAGTTCGCGCGGCGCCTGACCGATGCCGGGATCCAGGTGGAGATGACGCGGTATTCGGGCCAGATCCACGGCTTCTACGGTCTCTACACGGATCTTCCCGCGTCGCCGCGCTCGCACCGGCACGTGGCGAGCTTCCTGACGCGGACTTTCGACCGCCGCGATTAGTCACCTACTTGCCGCACGCCTCGTGAGTGGTAAGGACGGTTCTAGCCGTCCTTACCACTCACGAGGCGTCAGGGGCGGGTAAGGCGCGCGAAGAACGACTCCAGGTGCTGCCGCTGCAAAGCGATCGTCGAGAACTCCCCGGCGACCAGGCTCATCACGTTCGCCCCGGCGTTGATCAGCACGACCTCGTCGACCAGTTGCTCGTCGGGCGTTTCGGTGACGATTTCGCCGTCCTCCCGGCCCTCGGTGAGATACCGGTGCAGCAGGCCCCGCCACGAGCGGATGTGCTCGAGGTACTTGTCCTGCAGTTTCGGGTTGGTCAGCGAAAGCTGCCAGAAGGTGAGCAAGACGCGCCCCGCGGCGATGCGGTCCTCGTCGATGGGCATCGACGAGACGCACAGCTCGCGGAGCGCGGTCAGCCCGCGCAGCTCGTCCAGCTCCACGTACTCGCGCATCATGCCGAGCGCGCGTTCGTAGGTGGCCTGGATGATGTCTTCCTTGCTCGGGAAGTACAGCTTGAGCGCGCCGTTGGCGAAGCCGGCGGCCGCCGCGATCTCGCGCATGGTGGCGGCCTCGATCCCGCCCTGGGTGATCAAATCCCAGGTGACGTCGACGATGTGGCTGCGCCGTTCGTCGTGGTCGATGATCTTCGGCATCGGCAGACCTCCCGCACTGGTTCTTCTACCAGTGTAGGAGATCAGGCGCGGTGATACACGCGGTGCCCGGCGAACCACGTTTGCGTCACCTTTGTCTTGACGAGCGCGGACGGATCGGTCCGGAACGGATCGCGGTCCAGTACGACGAAATCGGCGGACTTCCCGGGGATCAGCGAGCCGGTGACATCGCCCAGTCCCATCGCGCGGGCGGCGGCGAGGGTGAAGACCTCGACCGCTTCGGCCAGGGTGATCGCCTGCTCCGGCCACAGCGCGCCGGGGAACGTGCCGGTCGGGTCCTGGCGGGTGACGAGGCCGTGGATGCCCTCCCACGCGTTCGGGGACTCGCTGACCGGCCAGTCCGAACCGCCCGCGACCAGCGCGCCCTCGTCCAGCAGCGACCTGTTCGGCTGCATCCGCCCTGCCCGGTCACCGGGCAGCACCTCGGCGATGGCCGCCGGGATGACGCCGGGGACCCACAGGAAAGGCGAGATGTCCGCGGCGACCCCCAGCGCGGCGAACCGGGGGAGGTCGTCGGGGTGGACGAACTGGCCGTGCGCGACCTGGAAGCGCGCTTCGGCGAAGCCCTCGGCGCGTACCTTCTCGACGGCGTCGAGCGTCGCGCGCACCGACGCGTCCCCGGTGCAGTGCACCTTGGCCGACAGTCCCGCCGCGGCCGCGGTGCGCAGCCAGCCCACGAGTTCGTCGCCCGGCATGGTGGTGGCGCCGTGATGACAGGCTCCGTGCGCGGCGTCCGGCAGGTACGGCTCCAGGAAAGCGGCGGTCCGCGTCGGCGGGACACCGTCGAGGAAGATCTTCACGAAGTCCGGCCGGTGGTGCTCGCTCCGGTACTGCCCGGCGACCTCCAGCAACGGCGCCCCGATCGGGTCGAAGCCGAAGATCGGGTCGTTGATCAGCAGCGACGAAACGACCCACGCGTGCAGCTCGCCCGCGTCGTCGAGCGACTTCAGCGCCCGCAGGATGTCCGCGGAGACACCGGCGTCCTGGAACGCGGTGACCCCGTACGAGTGCAGGGTGCCGATCCCGTGCCGCGACGCCGCCACGTGCTGATCCGCGGTGAGCGTCCGTGTCTCGCTGAGCGCCCGCTCGACGGCTACGCCCGCCGCCTCGAGCAGGACGCCGACCGGCTCCCCGGTCGAAGGGTCGCGGACGATCTCCCCGCCCGCCGGATCGGGCGTCGACGCGGTGACGCCGGCCAGCTCCAGGGCCCGGCTGCTCACCCAGCGGTTGTGCCTGCTGTCGTCCGACAGCATGACCGGCCGTCCACCGGCGGCTTCGTCGAGCGCGTGCCGGGCCGAAGCCCGCGAAAGGGCGCTGACCAGGGTGGACGCCCAAGCGCCGCCGACCACCCACTCGTCCGGCCCGAGCCCGGCGGCCCGCGCGCGGACCGCGGCGAGGATGTCGTCCAGGCCGGCGTCGAGACCGAAGTTCAGCTCGAACAGGGCCGCGCGCCCGGCCAGGGCGTGGTGGTTGTGCACGTCGACCAGACCTGGCATCACGAACGCGCCGCCGAGGTCGACGACCTCGGTGTTCGGCCCGCGTTCGATGTCCTCCAGGGACAGCACCTTGCCGTCCTTGATCGCCAGTGACGAGGCCCAGGGCCGGTGATCGTCCACTGTGTACACAGTGGCGTTGGTCAGGACGATGTCGGCGGTCAAGGCTCAGCTCCCGGCGGGGTCGTAAGCCTCGGGGTGCACGGTGGTGCTCAGCAGCCTGCCGTGCGCGCCGAAGGTGAAGTGGGTCGGGGTGTTCCCGGTGGCGTCCAGTCCGAAAAGGACACCGTGCGAGCGCAACCGTTTCGCGTCACGGTGGTCGGCGACGGTCACCGAGGCGCACGGGATCACCTTCTCCCGCCAGGCGAAGACGTAGATGCCCGGCCGCAGCTCGTAGACCGAGTTCTCGTCGGTGTCCGCGAGCCCCTTCTCCGGCCCGGCCAGGCACTGCCAGGTGTACCAGTGCGGGCTGAGGTACACGTGCTCGTAGGCGTGCGCGGTGCTGTACACCCACAGCACCCGGCGCCCGACCAGCGACGTGGTCGGGGCGAGCGACTCGCCGGTGGGCTCGATGCCGCCGATCGTGGCGGCCAGGAAAGTCTGCGTGACCCGGGGCGAGGTGTCGCCGATCCGGCTCAGTACGAGGAGGGCGCGGCCGCGGCGCAGGTCGAGCAGCAGGGTGAACGCCTCCTCCTGCCGTGCCCGCGGGTGGAACTGGACGTAGTACAGGTCGTCGTCGACCAGGAACGTCTCGCAGCGGTCGGTACCCGTGCCGTGGTAGGTCCATTCGATCCGGGTACCGGAGAAGGCCGCGGTGAACGTGGTGCCGTCTTCGCAGGCGAGTTCGAAGGTGCGGCCGTGCAGGTCGCCGACCGTGGGGGCCTTGTTCGCGTCGAAACCGGGGGCGAGGCCGTCCAGCGGCAGCCAGGTGGACGTGTCGGACAGGGTCAGTTCGGGCATCGAGAAGTCCTAGTGTCTGGTGGTGAACCCGCGTCCGCGATCGACGTCGGCAGGGCGGTCTGATGTCCATCTCAAGTTGGTCGATAAGGCGCCCTGCCACCGCGATAGCGGGGCCTTCGGCCGGGCGGGTTCACCCGTTGGTCATTTTTCGGGGTCGTCTTCAGCTCCGCCAACAGGCCTTCAGTGATCGTGGGCGGAACAGTGATCGTCGGTGGCGCCGGACGGCAGGTCGAGTGCCGGGTTTCGGTCCAGGAAGCCATAGGGGCGCAGGGAGAAACCGGAGTAGTCGACCGGCATGACCGGCCAGTCCTCCGGACGAGGGATGTGGGTCGGGCCGAACACGTGCCACAGCACGAGATCGGTGTCGGTGAGGTCGCGGTCGGCGGCCGTCCAGGCGGGCAGGCCCGCGCCGCCCGGATGCGCGTTCGGGCGGTCGCCCGCCGGAAAGCGTTCGTCCGCGCGGTACGGCGTCGCCCACAGGTGACGGGTGGCGAACGTCGCCCGCTGGTGGACGGTCGATTCCGGCTGCGCCATCAGGGTCGCGGACGGCCGGGGCACCAGCTGGTACGCCGTGGGCGTGCCGAGCCGGTTGGTCCGCTCCGCGCTGCGGATCTCCCAGACGCGCGCCTTGGCCGGATCCGCGAACCGCCGCGCTTCCAGCTCGGTCCGCAGCGGCGTTTCCTTCCAGGTGAACGCGTTTCCGTACGGGTTCTGCTCGCCCATCGGCACGCGTTCGACGTCGACCTCGACGAGCGAATTGCGCTTGCCGTCGATAGCCACGTCCAGCCGCGCGCAGAACAGGTGCTGGTGCACCGGTGCGAACAGGCCGGGCGCGATCTCGTTGGCGTGCGGGTGCTTCGTGCCCGCAGGCGCGGCGCCGGCGAACACGATGCCGGTGGCCTTCGCCTCCAGTTCCACGGTGCCGTCGAGGTAGAGGTACCAGAAGAAGCCGTAGTCGTAATTGCCGATGGTGGAGATCGACGAGATCACCAGCCGCCGCGAGCGGCGGACCTCGGCACGGCCGTCGAGATCCGTGTGCTTCCAGAGGATGCCGTAGTCCTCCTCGTGCATGCAGATCGCGCGCGGGATCTCGACCGGATGGCCGTGGTCGTCGGCGACGAAAGCGGGGAAGTAGTGGATGACGCCGAGGCAGTCACAGCCCAGCCGCAGGTCGTTGCCGTTCTTGCCGAGCAGGTACTCGCCCGCGTCGAAGTAGCTGATCCAGAACCGGCCGGGCGCGGTGTCGCCGTAGGGCACCACCATCTCGGGCACCGACGCGCGGTGGAGCACGGATCGGTCCTGGAAGCTGATCCGGTGCAGCGTCAGGCCCTCGCGGGCGTTGAAGCCGACCCGGAGCTTCCAGCCTTCCCAGGTGACCTCGTTACCGTCGACGGTGAAGCTCGGCCCCTCGGGCTGGGTGATCTCGATCGGTTTGAGGGTGGTGCGGGCCGGGCCGTCGCCGTAGCGGCCGTGCTCCGGCGGCACGGGCACGTCGCCCTCGTCCTCCACCCGGATGACGCGTTGCTCGGTCAGGTCGATGTGCACGATCAGGCCCTCGACCGGATGCGCCCACGGGCTGTCCGACGCGTCGTCGCGCAGGAACGTCAGCGAGCGGATCACTCGGCCGGTCTCGTCGGGCCTGCCGAAGAAGCCGGGCGCCAGTGGAGCGCAGAAGGCGTGCTCGATCCGGTCGGCGAGCCCGCGCCGCTCCATCGCGGTGTGCCATTCCGGTGACGCCTTGGTGATCGACGCGGCGAGGTCGTACTCCTCGAACAGGTACGCGGGCTGACCTTCGCCGCAGTCCTCGGTGGAAACCACTTCGCGTTTCGCCAGCGAGACGACCACGTCGCGAGCCTGACCGGTCGCGGTGTCCAGCAGCGTGTACTGGACGCGGCGGTCGGGGGCGGCGTCGCCCTTCTCGGGCTCCACCGGCAGTACGGCCGGGAACCGCGTGGTCGCGGTGAGCAGGCCTTCGGCGGCCAGGATCTCGCGGCCTGCGGTGAGTTCGTCGGCGGTCAGCGGGTCGAGCGGATGCGGCCTGGTCATGCTTCGCAGTCTTGCCGGTCCGCACCCGGGTGGAAAGACCGCGCGGCCGTCATGCGGCTGCCGACAAGAAGGATGCACTGATGGCCAACCTCCGGGAAAGGTCCGGACCGGAGGATGGCGTCATGGGACTGGATCTCGCGGGCAAGGCCGTGCTGGTGACCGGCGCGGCATCCGGTATCGGCCTTGCCTGCGTCCATGCCTTCCTCGCCGAGGGGGCGCGGGTCGGCGCTCTCGACCGGGCACCCGTGCCCACACTGGCGGACGGTCTCCTGGCGGTCCACGCCGACGTGACCGACGAGCCGTCGGTCGCCGCCGCCGTCGACGCCGTCGCGAGCCGGTTCGGCGGACTCGACGTCGTGGTCGGCTGTGCCGGGATCTCCGGTCCGGTGGGGACGCCGGTCACGGAAACCTCGGCGGTGGATTTCGCCGCGCTGATGGCGGTCAACGTCACCGGCCAGTTCCTGCTGGTCAAACACGCCGCGCCGTGGCTCACCGCGTCGGGTGGCTCGGTCGTGCTGCTGGCCAGCGACTCGGCGTTCACCAGCGCGCCCGGCATGGTCCCGTACTGCGCTTCGAAGGGAGCAGTGGTCGCGATGACCAGGGCGCTGGCGGTCGATCTCCCCGGCGTCCGGGTGAACTGCGTCTGCCCGTCGGTGGTCGACACCCCGATGGCGCGCGGCGATCTCGGCGAGGTGCTCGACGATCCCGCCTTCCCGGTGCAGGCTCCGGAAGAAGTCGCCTGGCAGGTGCTCCATCTCGCGTCCGCGCGTTCGCGGGCGGTCAACGGCCAGGCCGTGCTCGCCGACTTCGGCGTCTCGGCCCGCTCCGGTTTTCCCGCTTAGAAAGGACTCCGCAAGTGAAGAAGGTTGTCGCGATCACGGGTGGCGGTACCGGTATCGGCGCCGCGGTCGCCCGCCGGTACGCCGACGAGGGGGCCCAGGTGGTGGTGCTCGGACGGCGGCTCGAACCGCTGGAGAAGGTGGCCGCCGAAACCGGCGCGCACGTCATCGCGTGTGACGCCAGCGATCGCGAAGCCGCCGAGAACGCCGCGGCGGAGATCGTCGGCAAGTTCGGCAGGCTGGACGTCGTGGTGGCCAACGCCGGTGGGCACGGCCTGTCCTCGGTCACCGGCACCGGCGACGAGGAATGGGAACTGGCCCTGCGCTCGAACCTGTCCAGCGCTTTCGTGTTCTGCCGGGCCACGCTGCCCTCGCTCATCGAAACCGGCGGCCAGGTGGTCATCGTGTCCTCGCTGGCCGGGCTGTTCGCCGGGCCGAACGTCGCCGGCTACACGGTCGCCAAACACGCGCTGATCGGGCTGACCCGGTCGATCGCCCGCGACTACGGGCCGAAGGGCGTGCGTGCGAACGCGGTCTGCCCCGGCTGGGTGCGCACCCCGATGGCGGACGGCGAGATGGACCAGTTCGCCGCGGCCGCGGGCTTCGACGGCGGCCATGACGAGGGCTACCGCCGTGTCACCGCCGAGGTCCCGTTGCGCCGTCCTGCCGAACCCGAGGAGATCGCGTCGATCGTGCGGTTCCTGGGGTCTCCGGAGTCGTCGTACATCACCGGTGCGGTGATCGTGGCCGACGGCGGCGCGCACGCGGTCGATCTCCCGACGCTGGCCTTCGAACGCGCCGGCATGGGTTCTTAGGCACGCGACATTCCGTGAAGGCCTCCTTGAGGGACCCTGGGTCCCTCAAGGAGGCCTTCACGGACCACGGAAGCGCGTCAGGATTCCCCGAGGTAGGCCGCGTGCAGTGTGCCGGGGGAGTCCAGCAGGCCCTGCGCGGAACCCGCATAGGTGACGTGCCCCGAAGAGACCACAAGCGCGTCGCTCGCCACGCCGAGGGCCAGATGCGTGAACTGCTCGACCAGCAGGATCGCCGCGCCCTCCTCGGCGAAGCGGGTCACCATCGGCAGCAGCCGGGTGAACACCACGGGCGCGAGCCCCAGCGACATCTCGTCGATCAGCAGGAACGACGGCCGCGCGGCGAAAGCGCGGGCCAGCACCACCATCTGCTGTTCGCCGCCGCTGAGCAGCGCGGCCGGTGAGTCGCGGCGTTTCTCCAGTTCGGGGAACATCTCGAACAACTCGTCGGCCCGCGCGCGGGTGCGCGCGGTCAGCATCAGGTTTTCCAGCACCGTCAGGCCGCCGAACACCGCACGGCCCTGCTCGATATGCGCCAGGCCCCGCCGCGCGCGGGAGACCCTCGACTGCTTCGTGATCTCGTCGGATCCGATGTGGACGGTCCCCGCCGAGGCGGGCACGACGCCGGAGACGGCCTCCAGCAGACTGGTCTTCCCGGCGCCGTTCGGGCCGACGAGTGCGGTGATCCGGCCTGGCTCCAGGGTCAGGTCGACGTCCCGGATCACCGGCCCGGCGCCGCGGGTGACCGTCAGCCCCGCTATCCGCAAAGCGTTCACAGCATCTCCGTTTCACCCATGTACGCCTTGAGCACGGCCGGATCCGCGAGCACCTCGGCCTGGGGGCCGGAAGCCAGCACCCGGCCGAAGTCGAGGACCGTGATCGTGTCGCAGACCGAACGCACCAGGTCGAGGTCGTGTTCGATGAGCAGCACCGAGACCCCGAACCGGGCGGGGACCTGCCGCAGCCGTTCCCCGAACGCGACGTGCTCTTCGTGCGGAAGCCCGGCGGCCGGCTCGTCGAGGAGCAGGACGCGCGGTTCGGCCAGCAGATGCCCGACGACCTCGACCAGCCTTCGCGCGCCGACGTCCACTTGCGACAGCGGGGTGCGGGCGGCGGGGCAGCCGAAGAAGTCCAGGGCGTCGCCGATCTCGTCGGCGGTCAGCCGCCGCCTGGCGAGGAACTTGAGGTACGCCCCGACCGTCAGCCCCGGCGGGACGCGGTCCTGCTGGAACGTCCGGCGCAACCCGGCACGGGCCCGGTTCGACGGCGACCCGGTGAGCGGGCTGCCGCCGAGTTCGACCTCGCCTTCGGCGTTCGGCAGGAATCCGCTGATCGCGTCGACCAGCGTCGACTTGCCCGCGCCGTTCGGCCCGATGACGCCGAGCACCCCGTGTTCCGGCACCGATATGTCCACTGAGGACAGCGCGGCCACGTGTCCGAAGTTCACGCTCAACCCGCGGACGGTGAGCACCGGCGGGCCAGGGGAGACCGGTTCGACATCGCCCGCCCCGGCGGCGAGATCGAGCTTCGCGGGTTCCTTCTTGGACCGCCGGTACCAGACCTGCCGCACCGTGGTGCCCAGGTTCCCGCCGCCGGCCAGGGCCTGGACACCGAGCACACCGAACACCACGAAACCCCAGTCCTGCGGGATTCCCCAGCGCTTGAGCAGTTCCGGCACCCCGACCCACAGCACCGCGCCGAACACGGCCATGTCGATCAGATGCGCGCCCGACATGATCGCCAGCACGTACAGCGCCAGCGACTGGATCGCGGTGAAACTGGCCGGGAACGCCAGCCCGACCTGACCGGTGAGCAGGCCGCCGCTGATCCCGCCGAGGGTGGCGCTCACCGCGAACGCGGTCAGCTTCGACGTCCGCACGCTCGTACCCGCGGCCGCCGTGCCGCGTTCGGAGAACGCCACCGCCTGCCAGGCGCTGCCCCAGCGCCCGCGGCGCAGGAAGTACACGGCGAGACAGCACAGCACCAGCACCACGACGGCGAGCTGGAAATAGGACCGGTCGTCGGAGAAGGCGTCCGGCCGTTCGACCGAGATCCCGCCGGAGACACCGGGAAACTGGAGCTGGACCAGCGCGAGGTCGGCCGCGGCGGCGAGGCCCAGCGTGACGACGGCGAGGTTGATCCCGCGCAACCGCAACGCCGGGAGCCCGACGAGCACCCCGACCACTCCGGCGGCGAGACCGCCGAGCACCAGCCAGGTGAGGAACCCGCCGGGGGCCTGTGCCTCGTTCAGCGCCGATACCGTCCAGGCGCCGACGGCACCGAAGGTCAGCTGGCACAGGGAGATCATGCCCGCGCTGCCGGTGACCACGCCCAGCCCCAGCAACGAGATCCCGGCGACGACGGCGCTCATGCCCAGGTAGACGAAGTACCCGTCGAGCCCGACGCTCAGGCCGTAGCCCACCGCTATCGCCGCCAGGGCGACCACGAACGGTATCCCGCGTTCAGCGAGCCGCATCCCACACCTCCTTGCGCTGCGACCAGAGCAGCAGCGCGACGATCACTGCGAACGGCAGGAAATACCGCACCACCGAAAGGCCGTCGACCTGCGCGGCCGCGCCCTGGATCAGGCCGAGGCCCAGCCCGCCCGCGACCGCGAGGTCGAGACGGCGGAACCCGCCGAGCAGGGCCGCCGCCGCCGCGGGCACCACCAGCATCGCCAGCGAAGTCGCGTCGTTGGACTGCGACGGCGCCACGATCGAGATGACCAGCGTGCTGACCACCCCGGTGACCGCCCACACCGCGACGCTGAGCCGTTTCGCCGGGATGCCCAGCAGTTCCGCCGTCGTCGGGCGTTCCGACAGCGCCCTGAGCCGGACACCCGCCGGGGTCCGGCTCAGCACGATCCGGCTGGCCACCGCCACCAGGACGGCCAGCGCGACGGTGACCACGGTGACCTGGCTGATCACCACCCCGCCGATGGTGACCGCCGGACCGTCCAGGATCGGGTGGAACGGCTGCGGTTTGTTGCCGAACAGGATGAACGACAACGAGATCAGCAGGAGCAGCACCGCCACGGTGACCGCCGAGCGGGTACCGGTGTCCGCCTCGGCGAGCCAGGTGGAGACGATCCAGCCGAGCAGCGCGCTGAGCAGGCCGCCGAGCAGGATCCCCGCGACGGTGGCGAGCCACATCGGCAGGCCCAGATCGACGGACAGGAACACCGCCACGTAGCAGCCGGACATCCCGGTGGCCGACTGGGCGAAGTTCACCACCCGCACCAGGCGCGACATCAGCGTCAGGCACACCGCCAACACCGCGTACAGTCCGCCGGCGGCCAAGCCTGCCAGCGCTCCCTGCAGCATCATTTCCTCCTGTGTGAGGGGGAGAGAGGCGCGACCCAGTACGCACCTTGCCTCCCGTTATTTCTTGGGAATCCGCAGCCAGTCGTCGGCGACGAGCTCCCATTTGCCGGTGCCGGAGGCGAGCTTGATCGGCCAGCCCGCGGTGTTGTCGTGGTGGATCCGGCCGGGACCGAAGACGTACGGCGTGCCGACCATCGGATCGGTGATCGGCTTCATCTCGCGCAGTGCCTTGGTCACCGACTCGCGGGTGATGTCACCGCTGATCCCGCGAACGACGTCGAGGAAGTACTTCGCCGCCAGGTAACCGCCCTGGCTGAACGAGGTCAGCGGGATGTTGTTCTTGGTCATCAGCTCGCGCCAGTCCTTGTTCTGCGGGCTGGTCGCGTCGGTGAACGGGTAGAACTCGGCGGGCACGTACACCCCGGCGCCGGCGTTGGTGATGGCCTTGGCGTAGTTCTCGCTGTAGACGCTGGTGAGCAGCAGCCACGTGACGTCGTTCCAGCCCTGCGCCGCGGCGGCCTTGAGCTGCCCGATGGAATCCGGCTCGACCGGGTTCACCGTGATCGCCTTGCAGCCGGCGTTGCGGGCCTTGACGATGTAGGAGGTGTAGTCGGAACCGCCGTAGGGCACGGTCGCGTCGAGGTACTTGAGCTTCTTGCCGGTGATGGCCGACCACTCGTCGATGGCCGCCTGATACGACGGCAGCGTGTTGCCCGCGATCTCCAGCAGCGCGCAGATGTCGTTCAGCTTCAGCGTTTCCGAGCCGTAGAGCAGCGTCAGCGTCATGTCGTGGTATGGACCGACGTTGACCGGGGCGATGTTCGGGCTGGAGAAACAGGCCGGGTCCACGCCGATGCCCTGCATGGACAGGATCTTCTGCTGCTCGTAGTACTTGTTGTTGATTTCGCATTCGATGAGGCTGGACGAACCGACGAGCGCCACCGCCTCGTCGCGGCCGACGACCTCACGGGCCGCGGCGGCCGCGGCCGCCGGGTCGCCCTTGTCGTCGAGGGCCTTGTACTGGATCTGCCTGCCGTTCACACCGCCGCTCGCGTTGGCCGCGTCGAAGACCGCCTTGGCCGCCTGGGAGGCCTCGGGGAACGTGGCCGCGCCGCTCAGCGCGTTGACCGAACCGACCACGATCGGGCCGCTCGAACCGCTTTCGGATCCGGCGCAGCCCGCCGTGGAGAGCAGGACGGCGGCGGCGAGGGCGACCAGGCGCCGCGCCGGTCTCACCGGTCCTCCGCGGCGTTCGCGGCGTTGACGACGGGGACGGAGTCGACGATCTGCTCGAACGAGACGACCTTGCCGCCGTCGAACTTCCATACGTGCGCGACACGGGCGGTGAACGAGCGACCGGTCTCGCGGTGCTTGCCCCGATAGGTCCCGAGGCCGATCACCGTGTCACCGGCGTCGAGGAGGTCATCGAGGGAGAAGGTGTAGCCTTCCCAGTCCCTCGCGATCGCGCCGAAGACGTTGTCCCGGACTTCTTCCGGGCCGGTGTAGGTACCGGCGTAAGGGAAACCGGCCGCCTCCGTCCAGGTGGTCTCCGGACCGAGCGGGGCGAGCATGCCCGCCAGGTCGCCCCGGTCGCTCGCGGCGTAGTGCGCGGCGATGATGTCTGAATTGGACACTGAAGCTCCTTAAACCGGTTGCGCGTCGGGATAGGCGACGGCGCCGAGTGGGTAGATGTGCCCGCCCGCGCGGGAATGTTCCGACCGGCCGTCGCCGGTCAGGCCGAGGAAGACACCGGTGGTCTTCAGCGCGTAGCCGAGGTCGTGCAACCACACACTGGCCACGGCGATGCGGAATTCGCGGAAACAGAACAGGTAAAGCCCGTCCTGGAACTTCCACACCGTCGACAGGTCCATGTCCCCGTGGCCGCGCTGCACGCCTTCGAGGCATTGCCAGGCGTAGCGTTGCGAGGACACGTACACGTGCTCGTAGAGGTGTTCCGGGCTGTAGCGGTAGATGTTGCGCTTGCCGATCAGATCGCGCGACGGCCCCGGTTCCTCACCGGTCGGCGTGCCCGCGTCGGTCGTTCCGGACCAGAAAGTCTGGGAGACACGGGGAACGCCTTCGACGTCCTCGGCGCCGATCACCGAACGCACGGCGAGCGCGCGATGCGTCGTCGTGGAGAAGACGACGGTGAGCGCTTCACCTTCGACGCTGGTGTGGGGGAGATTGACGAAGAAGACGTCTTCCCGGACGGCGACCGCGTCGTACGGATCCTTGATGCCGTTGCAGGTGACGGTTTCAGCGTCCTCGAACCGCAGCGCGAGCGTCGTCCCGTCGTCGAGGGTGACGGTGAGCTCGCGTCCCGACAGGTCCGCGTTCGGCAGGCGGTAGGTGGCTATTCCGGCGGCGAACTCGTCATAGGTGCGCCACTGTTCCTCGGGTGCTTCGGACATGCGGTCATCGTTCAGGCGACCGCCCGGGAAGGGCCAGCTGTCACGCGCTGGGCGGCAACAACCGATCGCTCACGGTCAAGCCGCGGCGCAGTTCGCTCGGCGAGCAGCCGAATTCCGTCTTGAACACCCGGCTGAAATGCGGCGCGTCCACGAAACCCCACTTCGCCGCGATGGCCGCGACGGGCCGCGAAGTGTGCACGGGGTCGAGCAATTCGCGGCGGCAGTGTTCGAGGCGCCGGGTGCGGATCCAGCCCGAGACGGTCGTGCCCTGTTCGTGGAAGAGGCCGTGCAAATGCCGGGTGGAGATGTAGTGCTCGGCGGCGATCTGCGCCGGGCCGAGGTCGGTGGAGGAGAGGTTGGAGTCGATGTAGGCGAGGACGCGGCGCATCAGTTCGTGGTGCGGCCCGGCCGTCGCGCGGGCGAGGTCGAGTTCGCTGGCGAACAGCGTGGCGAGCAGATCGACCGCCGTATGCGCGAGCCGGACGCCCGCCGGCCCGCCGAGCTGGTCGAGGTTGCTGCCGAGCTGCGCGAGGAAGGGCACCACCACGTTGCCCATGCCCCGCTTGCCCGACATCGGGACCGCGGTCAGCTGGCCGACCAGGTCGCGGGGGAGATCGATGAGCCGCTGCGGGAACATCACCACGAGCGTGCGGAAATCCTCTTCGAACGCCAGGGAATACGGGCGGTGCGTGTCGTACAACGCCACGTCACCGGGGCGCAGCATCGCTTCCCGGTCGTCCTGGATCAGCAGCCCGGTCCCGGACAGGATCAGGCTCAGCTTGTAGTAGTGCCTGTCCGCCCTGGCGATGAGTTCGGGCGTCCGCTCGACCACGTGCGCCGACGCGGTCACCTCGGTCAGCTGCACGTCGTCGGCGCCGCACGAGCGGATGCGGCCGCGAAAGTGGTCCCGGTGCTCGCTCGTCACGTGCAGTGGCACGAAGGACTGCGACACCACCGTGCGGAAATCCGTGAAATCTCGCGCGACCGTGGTGGTGGTCGGGTCGGCGGTGGCGGTGGTCACGAGGTCACCTCGCAGCATCGGGGGGTGAATTTCATATACGATAAGCGATACGATGCTGCCGGGCAATGATCGCGGCGAGGTCAGTCGGCGAGGCGGAACAGGAGCGTCCTCGGGTCCACGTCGACGGGTACCACCGTGCCCGTTTCGTAGCGGCCGACGTCCTCGGTGAGGACTCGCGCACTGAACGGAGTCACTCCCGGGCCGGTGACGACGAGGTCGACGTCGTCCGTCGGCGTGCTCACCTCGCCGACCCAGATCCGCTTGCTGGAAACGACTTCGGCGTTCGCGCGGACACCCGTCCGGTCGAGTCCACGGTGGGCCTCGCGGGCCTTGGCGTTCTGCCGGAGATGCGAGCCGACCGTGCCGAGCCCGCCGAGTGTGAAGACGGCGCCCATGGCGATGACGACCAGGCGGTCGTCATCGCCGGGATCGAAGCGGGTGCTGATCCAGAGCAGGGCCGGGCCGATCAGGACCAGCACGGTCATGAAGAAGCCCAGGAGGCACCCGATGACGGTGAAGGCAGGTAGCTCCGGGGCTTCCCTGCCTTCGCGGTCCGTCTTCACCGGCGTGAGGTTACTGACCGGTTTCCGTCGCTGGTCCGGTAAAAATGCCCGCGCGGTGGGTCACCCCTCGTGAGTGGTAAGGACGGTTCTAACCGTCCTTACCACTCACGAGTCAGGTGAGCGCGGCGGGAAGCGTTTCGAAGCCGCGCAGGATCCGGGTCTCCCGCCGTCGCGCACCGCCGAGCAGCCGCAGGCCGGGGAAGCGTTCGAAGATCGACCGCAGGCCGATCTCGCCTTCCATCCTCGCCAGTGAAGCGCCGAGACAGTAATGCCGTCCGGCGCCGAACGACACGTGGTCCCGCGCGTTCGCCCGTCCGACATCGAAGGCGGCCGGGTCGTCGAAGATCTCCGGATCCCGGTTGGCGCCCGCGAGCACGGTGCTGACGATCGCCCCGCGCTCGATGCGTGTCCCGCCGATCTCGGTGTCGCGCGCGCACAGCCTTCCGGTGAGCAGGACCGGCGGGTCGTAACGGAGAATCTCGTCGACGGCGTTGCTCCACAGGTCCGGATTCGCGCGCAGTTTCCCGAGTTCGGCCGGGTGCCGGGTGAGCAGGGCGATGCCGTTGCCAAGGAGGTTCACGGTCGTTTCGAAGCCGGCCGCCAGTACCAGTCCGGCGGTGGCCTTGAGTTCCCGCTCGGTCAGGCCGACGCCGTCCTCGCGGGCGGCGATCAGCTTGCTGAGCAGGTTGTCGCCGGGGTTCTTCCGCAGCTTCTCCAGATGCACGGTGAGCCACAAGTCGAACTCGGCCAGCGTCGCCTCCACCGTCCGGAAGGTCCGCCACGACAGGCCGAGGTCGAGGCTCGGGGCCGCGGCGCCGCCCAGCGCGAGCACTTTGTCGCGTTCTTCCGGCGGGACACCGAGGATCTGGCTGATCACCGTGACCGGCAGGAGCCCGCAGTACTGCTCGATGAGATCCACGGGGTTCGCCGGGTCGAGGCCGTCGAGCAGTTCGTCGGTGATCGCTTGTGTGCGCTCCCGTAGCTGCTCGACCGCGCGGGCGGTGAAGACGCGGGTGACCAGCTTCCGGTAGCGCGTGTGGTCGGGCGGTTCGCTGGCGAGCAGCGACGGCGGTTCGATCGGGTGGATCAAACCGGACGACGACCAGGCGACGAGCCGGTTGAGCAGTGGGTTGTCCGGGACGAACCGCACGGTTTTGAACGCGTCGTCGGTCAGGATCTCCTTGCACGCCGAATGCCGGGTGGTCACGTGCCCGACCCGGGTGGTGGCGATGGCGCCGTGCGAGCGGATCTCGTCGAACAGCCCGGTCAGGTCCGCGCCACCGCTCGCCTCGACGGACAGCCTGCCCTGGAGATCGCCGCGGCGCGCCGCGGCCCGCAGGGCGACCCGGGGGATGGCGTGGCCGATGCTCCAGCGGGTGACCGGCTTGGCGATCTTTTCCGCCTTGCGCCGTAACGTCCGTGCGGGAGCGGTCTTGAGTGCGAACATCAGGACTCCGTCCGTGCTGGTCCTTCGAAGGTATCGGAACGACGTGTCAGTAGCCAGCAGCCGCACTCTCTGCGGATTCGCTTCGCCCTCGGTAATGTCTGCACTTCCGGCGGGCCGGGGAGTGCTTGTGGGCGGCTACGGGTTCGACATCGCGCTGGTCGCGGTGCTGGTGGTGCTCAACGCGGTGTTCGCGGGCAGCGAGATGGCGCTGATCTCGTTGCGCGAGGGGCAGTTGCGGGCCTTGGAGCGAGATGGCCGCGCGGCCGCTCGCACGCTGGTTCGGCTGGCGCGCGACCCGAATCGGTTCCTGGCGACGATCCAGATCGGCATCACGCTCGCCGGGTTCCTGGCTTCGGCGACGGCGGCGGTGTCCCTCGCGCAACCCTTGGTGCCGCTGCTGAGCTTCCTGGGCAACGCCGCGGGGGCGGTGGCCGTCGCGCTGGTGACCATGGTCCTCACGTTCCTGACCCTGGTGCTCGGGGAACTGGCGCCGAAGCGGCTGGCCATGCAGAACGCGCTGCGGTGGGCGTTGCTGGTGGCGCGTCCGCTGAACCTGTTGTCGGCGATCTCGAGGCCCGTGGTGTGGGCACTGAGCGTCTCGACGAACTTCGTCGTGCGCGCGCTGGGCGGCCGGGCGGAAGCCGATCCGGACCAGATGTCCCCCGAGGAGCTGCGGGAACTGGTCTCGGCGCAACGCGGCCTGAACACCGAGCAGCGCATGATCATCAACGGCGCCTTGGAGATCCACGAACGGCGGCTGCGGGAAGTGCTCGTCCCCCGCCGGGCGGTGCTGACCCTGGCCGCCGAGCAGGATCTGCCCTCGGCGCGCAGGCAACTGGCCGAGTCCGGGCACTCACGGGCGCCGGTCGCCCGCGGCGGCCATCTGGACGACGTCGTGGGCGTGGTGAGCCTGCGTGATCTGCTCGAAGACCGTGAAGATCTCGCGGAAGTGGTCAGGCCGGCGGTGGTGTTCCCCGACTCGCTGCGGGTGTCGGACGCGCTGCGGAGTTTCAAGGCCGAGCGAGAGCAGATGGCGCTCGTCGTCGACGAGCACGGCGCCGTCGCGGGCATGGTCACGCTTGAGGATCTGCTGGAGGAGATCGTCGGCGAGATCTATGACGAGACCGATCGTGACGTGCTGGCCGTCCGCGACGGCAAGGACGGTTCCCTGGTCCTGCCCGGCACCTTCCCGGTACACGACCTCGTCGACGTCGGGGTCGAACTGGCCGACGCGCCGCCGGGGGAGTACGCGACGATCGCGGGACTGATCCTCGTGATCCTCGGGCGGATCCCGGAGAAGCCGGGCGACCGGGTGGTGGTCTCCGGCTGGACGGCCGAGGTGCTCGGCGTGGAGCATCACGCGATCACGCGGGTGGCGTTGCACCGTGGAGCGAAACAGGCGGGGTGAGTTGCGCGGGGCGCGCCGGGTTGGCAGCGTGCGCGATGTCCCGCCACGAAGGAAGGTGCCCGATGTCGCAAGACCAGCCGGATTTGAAACCGCGTTCGCGCGACGTGACCGACGGCCTGGAGCGCGCGGCGGCCCGCGGGATGCTCCGCGCGGTCGGGATGGGCGACGACGACTTCGCCAAACCACAGATCGGGGTGGCGTCCTCGTGGAACGAGATCACCCCGTGCAATCTGTCGCTCGACCGGCTGGCCAAGGCGGTCAAGAACGGCGTGCACGCGGGCGGCGGCTACCCGCTCGAGTTCGGCACGATCTCGGTGTCCGACGGCATTTCGATGGGACACGAGGGAATGCACTTCTCGCTGGTCTCCCGCGAGGTGATCGCCGACTCGGTCGAGACGGTGATGATGGCCGAGCGGCTGGACGGCTCCGTGTTGCTGGCGGGCTGCGACAAATCCCTGCCGGGCATGCTGATGGCCGCGGCCCGGCTCGATCTCGCTTCCGTCTTCCTGTACGCCGGCTCGATCATGCCCGGCCAGGTCGACGGCCAGGACGTCACGATCATCGACGCCTTCGAGGCGGTGGGCGCATGTCTGGCGGGCAAGATCAGCCGTGCCGAAGTGGACAGGATCGAACGCGCGATCTGTCCCGGCGAAGGGGCCTGCGGCGGGATGTACACCGCGAACACCATGGCGTCGGTGGCCGAGGCGCTCGGCATGTCGCTGCCCGGATCGGCCGCCCCGCCCGCCGTCGACAGGCGCCGTGACGGTTTCGCCCACCGGTCCGGGGAAGCCGTCGTCGGGATGCTCCGCCAGGGCATCACCGCGCGGCAGATCATGACCATGGAGGCGTTCGAGAACGCCATCGCCGTCGTGATGGCGCTGGGCGGTTCGACCAATGCCGTCCTCCACCTGCTCGCGATCGCGCGCGAGGCGGAGGTCGATCTGCGCATCGACGACTTCAACCGCATCGGCGACAAGGTCCCGCACCTCGGCGATCTCAAGCCGTTCGGAAAGTACGTGATGAACGACGTCGACAAGGTCGGCGGCATCCCCGTGGTGATGAAGGCACTGCTCGACGCCGGGCTCATGCACGGCGACGTGCTCACCGTGACCGGCAGGACGATGGCCGAGAACCTCGAAGGCATCGCGCCCGCCGGGGTCGACGGCGAGATCATCCGCCCGCTCGACCGCCCGATCCACAAGACCGGCGGGCTGACCATCCTCAAGGGATCGCTGGCGCCCGAAGGCGCGGTCGTGAAGTCGGCGGGCTTCGACGACTCGACGTTCACCGGCACCGCGCGGGTGTTCGACGGCGAACGAGCCGCTCTCGACGCGCTCGCCGAGGGCCGGATCATCGCCGGGGACGTCGTCGTCATCCGGTACGAAGGCCCCAAGGGAGGGCCGGGAATGCGGGAGATGCTCGCCATCACCGGCGCGATCAAGGGCGCCGGGCTCGGGAAGGACGTCCTGCTCATCACCGACGGCCGGTTCAGCGGCGGCACGACCGGGCTCTGTGTCGGCCACATCGCCCCGGAAGCCGTCGACGCCGGGCCGATCGCGTTCGTCCGTGACGGGGACACGATCACCCTCGACGTCGCGAACCGGACGCTCGAAGTCGAGATCGACGACATCGAAGCCCGCCGGGAGGGCTGGACCCCCAAGCCGCCGACGTACACGCGCGGCGTGCTCGGCAAGTACGCCAAGGTCGTCCGGAGCGCCGCGCACGGAGCCGTCTGCGAGTAAGCCGACCAAGGAGGGTTCCGTGTTGAATCAAGCCGTGAATAAATAACTGCATGCGACGGTTCACCACGGTCCTCCTCGGTACGCTCGCCGCCCTCCTCCTCGTGACAGGAACAGCCTCCGCGGCTCCGCCGCAGGCACTGGACTGGTCGGCGCCCTGGCCCGACCGGATCTACGAACCCGCCTTCGACTACGACGGCGACGGTTGCTACCCGACCCCGGCGATCGGCCGGGACGGCACTCTCGCGCCGGGACTCGCGCTGGGCGGCGACGTCAACGGCCAGTGCCGCGACCTGTCCGATCTGGACAACACCAACGCGTACTCACGGGTGAAGTGCAACAACGGCTGGTGCGCCTACCTGTACGCGCTCTACTTCGAGAAGGACCAGGCCTCGCTCGGCCCCGGGAGTGCCGGGCACCGGCACGACTGGGAGCACGTCGTCGTGTGGGTCCAGGGGGAGTGGGGCATGTACGTGTCGACGTCGGCGCACGGCAAGTACACGACCCGCCACCGCGACCAGGTCCCGTGGGACGAGACGGGCAAGCATCCCAAGGTGATCTACCACAAGGACGGGATCAGCACGCATTGCTTCCGGCACGCGAACTTCGGTGAGGAACCGGAGAACCACAAGAAGCAGTGGCAGTACCCGCCACTGGTCGGCTGGGACGGCTACCCGCCGGGCCTGCGCGACAAGCTGACCGGGCACGACTTCGGCAGCGCCCAGCTGGGGATCAGGGACTCGTCGTTCAACGGTGAGCTCGCGAAGGCGAAGCCTGCCGGGATCCCGTTCGATCCGTACGCCTGAGGGGTGGCGCCCAGCCCCGGGGCTGAAGGGCCCTTCACCGCATGCGATGCCAGGGTCCCGGCAAAGTCGCATAAACGCTGGCCGATGTCGCTCTTGGTGATTCGAGGTGGACCTCCGAACGGGGCAGATGACAGAGGGCTTGAACCGACGATGTCCACAAAGGTCACTAAATGACAGGTGAATGTCCGTTCTGTGCTTATCTGTACGATTTTTGACCGGGGTCGTGAGTGATAAGGGTCGTTCTAACGACCCTTATCACTCACGACCCCTTCGCAAAATGCCCGAATCGGACACGGTCACCTCGAAAGTGTCCCCTGTGGACAGCCGAGAAGGTGTCGGGCCACCGTGACGAGCCCCCTCCATCACCCAATTGACCAGCGGATAGACAACTTTGCCGTGCCCCTGGCATGCGATGCGGTGAAGGGCCCCTTTGTCGCATCGGACGCGGGAAGAGTCCCCTTCAGCCCCCACGATCGGGTGATGCGTAGGCCGGATAGGCGCGAGTACGTAATTCACCCGATGTGCCCGGCTACTCCGCAGTAGCAGACTCGGCGGCCCGACGATTCCCGCTGCTCCGGAGGTCGACGATGACCGCGTCCCCCGCCCCTGCCCGCTCCGCCGCCCTCGTGATCGCCCGCGTGGTCGTCGACGGGATCCGGCGTTCACTGCCCGAACACGCGCCGCTGTTCGACGCGCGCGCCACGGAGTTCGTCGCCTCGGTACTTGAGCACGACGGGATGAACTCCGCGCTGGGGATCGCCGCCGGTGCGGACGCCTTCCGGCAGGTCGGTGTCGCCGAATACGCCGCCGGGAAGGAACTGGAGCGGCTCTCCCGGACCTACCACTCGGCGGGCCGGTGTGCCCTGCCCGTGCTGGCCTCGCTGTCGCGGCAGCCCGGGGCGGGGGCTGCCCTGATGGACACCGGGGTGGAGGCCTTGCTCCGCTGCGCGGACGTCCTCATCCGGCTGTCCACCGCCGCCTACCGCGCCGCGCACACGCCTTCGGTGGCCGAATTGCGTCAAGACCTGCTGAAGGAGATCTTGAGCGGCCGCCCGCCCGCGAAATGGGCGGGACTCGCGGCCGAGGCGGGCTGGGTGCCGCCCGCCCGGGTGGTGGCCATCGCGGCGGAGCCCGGCGCGGTCCGCGCCTCCTTCGGTCCGGAGGTGCTGGCCGCCCTCACCGGCGAGTACCCGCATCTGCTCGTGCCCGACGACGTCGAGATCGGCGGTGTACTGGCGGGGACGCGGGCGGCGGTCGGGCCCGCGGTGGCGCCCGCCGAAGCCGCGGTGTCCCTGCGGTGGGCGCGCCGGACGCTGGAGCTGGTCCGTCGCGAGGTGATCGAGGACGGCCCGCTCGTGCGCTGGTCGGACCACCTGACCACGCACTGGCTGTTCGCCGACGAGGTGCTCACCACCGCGCTCGTCACGCGCAGCCTGGCGCCGATCGCCGGCCTGCCCGCGAACGAGCGGGCCAAACTCGCCGAAACCCTCGACGCCATGCTCTCCGCCCGCGGCGGGGCACCCGAGATCGCGGACAACCTCGGCGTCCACCCGCAGACGGTCCGCAACCGCCTGCGCCGTCTCAGGGGCCTGTTCGGCGCCCGGCTCGACGACCCGCAGGCGCGGCTCGACCTGCGGATCGCCTTGCGCGCGGAGTTGTTCACATCCGAAGACGACCGGCAGGCCTCCCCGATGAAGGTGGCGTGAGCGTCAGGCGGGATCCGCGGACCGGGTCACCCAGGTGGCGACCTGGACGCGGTTGGAGTAGCCGAGTTTGGTGAGGATGTGGTCGATATGGGTGTCCACCGTGCGCCGGGCGATGCCGAGCCGGTCGGCGATCTCCTGGTTCGTCAGCCCCTCGGCGATCACGTGCGCGATCTCGGTCTCGCGTTTGGTGAGTAGCTGCGCGGCCCGTTTCCGCGGTTCGGGGGGCCGTTCTTCGAGGGCGTACGCGATGGCGTCGGCGATGGGCATCGCCGCGCCGTCGGCGAATTCCTTGACCGCGACCTCCCAGCCCAGCGCCGTCGTCACGACGTCGGTGTCGGCGAGCAGCGGTTCGGTGAACGCCTCGTACCGCGTCGGCCACGCGCCCACCGTGCGCCAGACGTCCATCGCGGCGCCCTGCAGGATCGCGGCCCGGTTGGGACGTCCCGTGCGGGTCGCGCAGCCTGCCAGGACGGTGAGGGTGAACCCGACGACGACGCGGTCGTCCACCCGTTCGTGCAAGCGCAGGACCTGCTCGCAGCAGCGCTCGGCGACAGCGAGGTCACCTTGCAGGTATTCGGCGGCGGCGCGCGACCACAGCGCCCAGCCCCGCCAGAAGACCTCGCCCCGCCGCTCGCAGCGCTGGACGGCTTCGGCGAGCACCGCACGGCCGCGGTCCATGTCGCCGTCCAGCCAGACGGCCAGCCCGTGGTTGTAGCTCGCCCAGAGGTCCGCGCCTTCGTCGCCGTGGGCGCGGAAAAGGTCGATGGCCGTGCCGAACAGGCGTGAGGCCTCGGCCATGTCGTTACCGATCAGCGCGGCGTAGGCACGGACGTGGAGCACGTACGCGGCGGCGAGTTCGTCGCCACTGGTCTCGGCTTCGGCGGCCGCCCTGTCCAGCATGTGCCGATGAGCGGGCAAGTCTCCCTGCACCAGAGCCAGGAAACCGGAGAGCCACAGCACGTGTGCCCGCTCCGGGGCATCCGGCGCCGCGGCCTCGTCGAGACGGCGGACCCACATCCGGCCTTCGGTGTTCAGCCCGCGGACGATCCAGAACTCCTTGACGTCGCGCAACATCCGCAGTCCGACGGCCGCGTCGCCGGGAGCGCCGGCGCAGTAGTCGAGGGCGACCCGCAGATTGGCGTGTTCGCGCCGCAGCCGTCCGATCCAGCCGAGCTGGTCGGTCTCCAGCCATTCGGTGGCATACCGGCCGGCGAGTTCGGCGAACCAGTCCCGATGCCGTTTCCGGAACTCGGCCGTCCCGCCCGTCTCGCTGAGCCTGCCGACGCCGTACTCGCGTACCGATTCCAGCATGCGGTATCGCACGCCGCCGGGATACTCCTCGCGCAGCAGGATGGACTTGTCGAGCAGTCCGTCGACGACTTCGAGGACCCGTTCGCGCGGCAGTTCGCCGCCGGAACAGACCTGTTCGGCGGCGTCGAGGTCGAAGCTGCCGGAGAACACCGACGCGCGCGCCCACAGCAGGCGTTCGGGTCCGGTGCACAGGTCGTGGCTCCAGTCGATCAAGGCCCGCATGGTCTCGTGCCGTTCCGGCCGTCCCCGCCGGTCCTTCGTGAGCACGGAGAACTGCCGGTCGAGGCGGTCGGCCAGCTGGCGCAGGGACAGCGCCCGCGCGCGGACCGCGGCCAGCTCGATGGCCAGCGGCAGCCCGTCGAGCCTGCGGCACAGCCGGATCAGCGGCTCGGTGTCCTCCTCGGTGAGCCGGAACGACGGCGCGACCGCGGTCGCGCGGTCCACGAACAGGCGCACGGACTCGTCGTTCATCACGCGTTCGAAGGAGTCGCCCTGTTCGGGGATCGCCAGCGGCGGGACCGGCAGGACCCGTTCACCCGCCACGCCGAGGGACTGCCTGCTCGTGGCGAGCACGGTCACCTGAGGGCAGGCCCGGACGACGGTGTCGGCGAACCAGGCGCAGCTGTCGACCAGATGCTCACAGTTGTCCAGGACCAGCAGCAACCGGCTCGCCTGAAGCGCCTCGACGACGACCTCGATGGCCGGTTTCGCCGAGCGGTCGCCGAAGCCGAGGACGTTCGCCACGGTCGGCACCAGCAACGCGGGTTCCCGCAGCTCGGCCAGCGACACGAACGCGACCTCGTCGGCGGTCGCCTCCCGGTGGGCCGCGGCGACCCGCCACGCCAGCCTGGTCTTGCCCACGCCGCCCGGTCCGGTCAGCGTGACCAGCGACGAGGCTTCCAGCAGGCGTCGCGCCTCGCCGGTCTCGGCGTCGCGGCCTACGTAGCTGGTCACTTCGGTGGGATCGGCCGACCACCCCGCAAGCGAGCCAACTCCGTCCGCCATGCACTCTCCCGCGATCGACCAGACCCCGCGATCTCCGTCCGATGTAGACGGAAATCGCCCGGCTGCGGATACTAGCGGACCGGCATGCCGCTAGCGGGACGCTTGCTTCCCGCGGTCGTGCGCCCAGCCCGCCAGTACCGTTCCGGCTGCCGCGAGCAGCAGGAATACGATCAGCCTGCCGCCCCAGTCACCGGGTACCCAGTCGAAAGCTCCCCACAACTGGGTCGCGGAAGGATCGAAGAGGCTGCGGATGGCGGCCTGCGCGAAGACGGCGACGGCCACCATCCCGGTGATCTGCAGCCCCAGACAGCCGCCCTTGGTCATGTTTCCTACCTCCTGTTTCACGGTCGGACCCAGCCTCGCCGTCGTGGGTCCGGCCGCACATCGGCAGCGCGTCGCGCGTCACGTTCGACCAAAGTCGAACCCCGTCGCGACCGAGGTCGGGGCCGGGATCGTCCCGGGTCCGGCTGCGCCATCGCCGGCGGGTCGACCATGATGGGGCCGTGATCACCGACGCCGGCGCCCAGCCGCTTCTCCGTCCGGGGGGACAGGCCTGGCGCCTGCTCTCCGCGGCCGCGCTGGGCGTGCTGCTCTGGATCGTCACGGCGTCGCAATTGCCGGTTGGGGCGGCGGGACCGAGGGTCGAATGGATGATCACCGGTGATCCGCTGATCGCGCTCGCCTGCCTGATCGCCTTGTTGTGGCGCCGTCGCTTCCCGGTCACCATCACGCTCGCGGTCATCCTCGCCTCGACGGCTTCGGTCTTGGCGGGCGGCGCGTCGTTACTGGCGCTCTGTTCGCTGGCCGCCAGGCGGCGACCGGCCGAAACGGCGGTCGCCGCGGTGTTGTCCGTGGTCACGGCGGTGCTAGGCGCCGACCTCTACCCGCATCGCGAGACGCTGGGGCCGCTGTGGCTGGTGATCAGCCTCCCCACTCTGATGGTGGGCATCGTGGTGGCCGTCGGCGCCGCGATCGGCGCGCGCCGCGAGGAGGTGCGCTCCCTGCGACAGCAGGTCGAGAGCGCCGAGCGCGAGCAGGCCGCACGGGCGGCGGAGGCACGGATCATGGAGCGGCACCGGATCGCCCGCGAGATGCACGACGTCCTCGCGCACCGGGTCTCGCTGGTCGCGATGCAGGCCGGGGTGCTGGGGCACCGCCCGGACCTGCCCGCCGACCAGGTCGCGGAACTCGCCCGCGGGATCGCCGACGGCTCCCATCAGGCGCTGGAGGAACTGCGGGACGTCCTCGGCGTACTGCGGGCGAGCCCGGAGGGGCTGGAACCGCCACAACCTTCGCTCGCCGACCTGCCCGCGCTCGTCGCGGACGCGCGGGCGCTGGGATTGGACGTCACTTTGACGACCACGACGTCGGGCGAGCCATCCGACGCGATCGCGAGGACCGTCTACCGGATCGTGCAGGAAGGGCTGACCAACGCGGGGAAACACGCACCGGGCGCCACGGTGGTCGTCACCGTGGACGGAAAGGCGGGTGACGGCCTGCGGGTGACGGTCCGGGATTCCGGTGCGGCGCGCGCGATCGCGGGGCCGCCCGTCTCGGGATTCGGGTTGCTCGGGCTCTCCGAGCGGGTCGGACTGGCAGGCGGCGAACTGGACCACCACCCGGAACCCGGCGGCGGATTCGTCCTCGCCGCGCGGTTGCCCTGGCCGGTCCGCGAAGGGAGCGACTGAATGGGCAACGAGCGGGTGCGGGTCGTGCTCGTCGACGACGAGCATCTGGTCCGGATGGCGTTGCGGCTCATCGTCGACGGCGAACCCGACCTCGTCGTGGTCGGCGAGGCCGCCGACGGCGACGCCGCGGTCACCGTGGTGGGGGAGCAGCGGCCCGACGTCGTCCTGATGGACGTCCGGATGCCCGGGCGCGACGGCCTGAGCGCGACCGAGGAGATCCTCCGCCTCCCGGAAGCGCCCCGGGTCCTGGTGCTCACGACATTCGACTCGGACGAGATGGTGCTGGGCGCGCTCCGTGTCGGCGCGCTCGGGTTCGTCCTCAAGGACACCCCGCCGCCCCGGCTGCTCGCGGCGATCCGCACGGTCGCGACCGGGGAACCCGCGCTCTCGCCGGCCGCCACGTCCAGGCTGATCGCCGCGGCCACCGGACCGCACTCGTCCGACGCGCGCCGGGCGTCCCGGGACACCGCCCGCGGGCTGCTGGCCACCCTGACCGACCGCGAACGCGAGACCGCGGGCGCCATCGCCGAGGGCTTGTCCAACACCGACGTCGCGCGGAGGCTGGAGATCACCGTCGCGACGGTGAAGGCCCACACCAGCAGCATGCTCTCGAAACTCGGTGTCGAGAACCGGGTCCAGATCGCCCTGCTGGTTCGCGATGCCGAAGGCTGACCGGTGGCCGCGAGCGGGACCTAAACCTCGTGAGTGGTGAGGATGGTTCTAACCGTCCCTACCACTCACGAGCCCAAACCACAGCCGCAATCCCCTGACCACCCGGCTGAAACTTTTTTCCGGCGCCGTGTCGAATCCGTCGTCGCCCGGTCGACGCAGTGTCGAAAGCAGTTCGGAACAACCAAGGAGAAACCAGATGCGCACCCTGATCGCCACCGCGTTCGTCTCGCTCGACGGCGTCGTCGAGGGGCCTGGCGGGGAGCCGGGCTACCGCAACTCCGGCTGGACCTTCAACGGGATCGAGTTCGACGAAGTGGCCTACGAGCTCAAGGGCCGCGAGCAGGGCGAGGCCACGGCGATGATGATGGGCCGGGTCAGCTACCAGACGTTTTCGCCGGTGTGGCCCGGCATGACCGTGGAATTCGCCGGCTACAACGCGATGCCGAAGTACGTCGTTTCGACCACGCTGCGGGATGAGGACCTCGTCGGCAACTGGGGCGAGACCACGATCCTGCGTTCGCTCGACGACGTCGCGAAGCTCAAGGAGACCGAGGGCGGGCCGATCATCCTCCACGGCAGCGCGGAACTGAACCGGAACCTCGCCGACGCCGGTCTGATCGACCGCTACCACCTGCTGCTGTTCCCGGTCCTTCTCGGCGCGGGCAAGAAACTGTTCAGCGACACCGACAAGGACAAGCAGAACCTCAAGCTCGTCGAGAGCGAGTCCTACGGCAACGGTGTCCAGAAGCTGGTCTACGACGTCATCCGATGATCTGACCCCGGCCGGGACCCGGCCGCGTGCCCTGCGATCACGCACCGCGTGAACAAGCCCGTCTTCGTGCAGCCGGACCTCGACGGACCGGCGGTGCGCGTGCGCTCGCAGGGCGAACGCGCCCGGGTCCGGCTCGCCAGGGCGCTGATGGCCGACGCCCACGCACGCCCTGATGGTGCGCCGCGGCAAGGTCACCGGCGCGGGGCCGATCGACGAGGTCCTCACCGACGAGGGGCTTTCCGCCTGTTACGAACGGGACGTCGAGGTCCACCGCATCAATGGACGCTGGGCCGCGCACGCGGTCCGACGTTCTTGAAGACGCACGTCACTCCCCGGGGTTGCTTTCGAGCGATCAACATCATCTTCGCGCATCTTCCCGGCTCCCGTGGGCATCTCTCCCAGTGAGTGCGATCGACGTGAATCGATCACCGAACGGGAGGAGATGTCATGAACGTCCAGGCGAAACGAGCCGCCGCCGCGATGACCGTGGGAGGACTGGTCGCGGGCGGGCTCCTGGTCGCGGGCGGCGCCGCCGGAGCGATGCCGAGTGACAAGCTCTGCGGCGCCTCCGACGTCGAGGTGACGGTGTCGCCGGATCCGTCGCACGCGACGGGTCACGAGGCTTATGTCCTCACCTACACCGCGGCTTCGCCGACCACGAACTGCAAGCTCCAGGGCGCGCCCACCGCCTTGACCTTCATCGCGGACGGGCAGCGGATCGACGACGTCGCCGTCGTCCCGGACGCCTCCGCGGCGAACGCGGCCCCGGTGAACCTCCGCGACGGGCACCCTGCCGTGTCCCGCATCGTGCAGGCCTCCGCCGGTGCGCCGAACCCGCGCACGCCGACGACGATCACCTTCGACCTGCCGACCGGGCCGGGCGGCGTTCCCGTCGTCGCGGACTGGCCGGCGGGCGAGCCGCTGAAGGGCGCCACCGTCCAGGTCACCGCCGTCGGCTGAGTGCGTCGATCGAAGGAGGAAATCCATGTCCGGCAAGCAGATCAAGCGTGTTTCCCTGGGGATCGCCGCGGTGACCGGAGCGCTCGCGCTGACGGCCACCGGTCAGGCCGAGGCCGCCACGCCGCGGTGTGCGACCGCGGATCTCGCGGTGTCCTTGGGCGAGCCGAAACAGCTCGAAGAGGCGACTGGTCAGTACGACGTTCCGCTGACGTTCGAGAACGTCTCGCCGCACACCTGCGGCCTGTACGGGGTCCCCGGTGTCGACCTGGTCGGCCCCGACGACCCGAATGGGCCCGTCTACCACCTGCCGCGGGTGGACGACGGCGTGCGCGTCAACGAGGTCCCGGCGGGTTCGACGGCGACGGCGACCGTCACCGTGCTGTCCCAGGTGCCGGACTCGATCGGCAGCGGGGGCTCCACGTCGTGGACACCGTCGAAGCTGGTGACCATCCCGCCGGGGCAGACCGACGCCTTGAGCGCGGACTGGCCGTCCGGCCTGCCGGTGCTCCGCCAGGACGCCGCCACGCGTCCGGGCAGCTGGGTCAACGGGATCCTCGCCGATCCGAGCTGAGGAAGATCAGGCGGAAGGGCAGGGCCAGGAGAGCCGGACGATGGTCCCGGTGGGCGTGCTCGTCACCGATGCCTCCGGCGCGAAGGCGCGGATGATCGGCAGGCCGCGTCCACCGTCCGGGCGACGCCCGTCGCGCCAGCGGCCCTCGTCGGCGACGCTGATCTTGAGCTGACCGTCGGCGTGGACGGCGGTGACCGTCATGACGTTGTCGTCGGTACCGTCCGGATAAGCGTGCTTGACGACGTTCGTCATCGCTTCGTAGGCGGTGAGCTTGAGATCCTCGGCCAGTTCCCGGGGAAGACCCCGTTCGAGGGCCCACTTCGCCAGGACGTCCCGCAAGGCGGCCGCCTGGGCGGGGACGGCGGCGACCTCGAGGACCAGCTCGTCGGCGATCTGGTGCGCCGGCTCGTCGATCGGCATCACGAAGCTTCTCCTCGTCGTCCGCCGCGGTCCTCGACCGCCGGATCCACCGTCTAGGCTAAGGCACCGCCGGGACCGGGACACGAGTGCCGCGCGCGCCGGGGCCGTCATCCGATATCTTCGGGACTCTCGGGGTGTCGATCGTGAGAGGTGGATGACGGTGACGAGCGGAGACGGTGACGACCGGGAGGTTCCGTTCTCGGTGACCGTCGCCAGGCCCGATGGCGCCGAGGTCGTCATCGCGGTGACGGGGGAGATCGATCTGACGACCTCCGAAGAGCTCAAGGAGACGTTCGAGGAAGCGCTGGAGCCCGTGCCCCGCAGGCTCGTCGTCGACCTCGAAGGTGTGGAGTTCTGCGATTCCACCGGTTTGGCGACCCTGGTCAGGATCAACGACCGGTGCGGCACCCAGGGCGTCGACCTGAGTTTCCTGCCGTCGCCCACGATCCGGCGGCTGGCTTCGAAGACGGGACTTTCCACGCTCCTGCCGCTCGCCGGATCCTGAGCGTCCGGCCGCCTCAGTGGTTCGGCACTTCGACGATCGCGTGGTCGAGGTGCCGGTACACGGGGATGTGGGTGTCGACGCCGAACAGGTGCAGCAGGCGCAGCACCGGCCGCGTGCCGGCGACGACCCCGGTGGTGCGGCGTTCGGAGCGGGCACGTGCCGCCGCGGATTCGATGACCCGTAACCCGGCGACGCCGAGGAAGCCGACCTCGGTGAGATCGAGCACCGTGGCGGCGGGGAGGTGACCCCCCAGGGCGTGTTCCAGCCGTCCCGCGGTGGCGAGGTCGATCTCCCCGGCCGCCGCGACGACGAGCAGGTCTTCACTCCACCGGATCCGCCGGACGCGCAACAGGTTTTCGGCCGTCGGGCGTGGTCGCGGAACGGCCGGGTGGGCAACGGTTCGGAAGGCGGGGCCGTCGCGGCTGCTCCGCGTGAAAGGAATGCGTTCGATCATGATGCTGTCTCCCGGATAGCCGGGGACGAGACGGACAACGGGTAAGCCTGCACAACGGCTGCACAAGTCAACTCGCCTCCGCGTCGCCCTGTGAAAGTGCTGGGCCGCGGACATGCGGGTCGTTCGCGCGGGCTGGTGGACTCAACCTCACGTACGTCCCACCGTACGCCGTTCGCCGCACCTGGCAAGGCCGTGTGCGGTGAATGGCGGGATTCACGGTCGCGTATGGTCACTCGCGCAACGCCTTTTCCCAGGCGAGGCCCCACTTTTCCAGGGGGTGCCACGTGTCTCCCGGGGGTGCCACGCGTCGGGAAGTCGTTCGCCCAATGGTGTCAGCCGGTAACCTTCCCCGCCGGTTTCGAGCCGCTGACCGGCCGTCCGGGCCGCGGGATCGGATCGTCGGGCATGCCGTCCTTCCGATCACGCGACACTAGGGCCGGTGCGAGTCGATTTCCCTTGTGCCACCCCGTTCTCGTCTCGGAGCCTTCCACGCGGCGAGGCCGCACAGGAGTGCCGCCACGAAGCCGACCGCGGTGAGTGTCCCGGCCCAGACGGCGCCGGTGCTGGCGAGAAGGTAGAGCTGGACCACGGCGGTGCACGTGTAGACGACCGCCAGTCCCAGCCACAGCCGTTGCGTCATCATCCCCCGTCTCAGTTCGCCCGGTACGGGGGGTCAATCGCGGCGAGGCGGGATCGGGTTACAGGCCGTTCGAAACCGGTGGTTCACAGCTTTCCAAGTACCTGAAGGCCGCTCACGAGCCGGCGACCCGGAAGAAGTCCACCAGCCCGTCCCACGACTGGGACGTCCGCCGCCGCTCCCACCAGGTCCGGAACGGCGCCGACGCCATCGCGTGCCGTGTATACGACGTCATCACCGCGCGGTACACGTTCTCCGCCTGGTCCCACGTCAGCCTTTCCTTGCGCCACGCCAGCACGAGCCGCATCCGCATGGGGTCGCCCTTCAGCGGCCGGACGACCATGCCGGGCAGTTCGGGCGCGGTGGGTTCCACGAGCTGCACCGCCTGCCCGGCGGCTATCAGGTGCCGTCCGCCGCCGTTGGGGCATTCGAAGCGGATCCGCGGCGTGAACCCGGCGCGATGCGTCGCCGCGCGCAGTGACGTCAGCGAGCCGTCCTCGGGGCCGGGCGGGCCGATCCACGCTTCGTCCGCGAGGTCGGCGAGGTCGACTTCGAAACCGCCGGCGAGCCGGTGCCCGGCGGGAAGGCCGATGAAGACGGGCACCCACGAGAACAGCACCCGGTGCCCCAGCTGTTTCGCCAGCGGCACTTCCTGGTCGTCGGACATGGCGATGACGGCGATGTCGAGGGTCGCGCGGGCCAGTGCCTGCGCCAGCACCGCACTGGAGGGTTCCACGTGGACGGTCACGTCCAGCCCCGGCAACGCGTCGTCCAAGCGCTCGACGAAGGTGGGCAGACAGTCCATTTGGGACGATCCGAGCCGGACCGGGCCGTCGCCGAGCGCGCCGAGGAGATCGCTTTCGAACCGGTCGAACTCCACGAGGAGGGTCAGCGCCCGGCGCAACGTCTGCTCGCCGACCGGGGTCGGGGTCACGCCGGTGTGGCTGCGGACGAACAGTGGCGCGCCGATCTGCCGTTCGAGCCGCTGGAGCAGGGAGGTCAGCGACGGCTGGGACATGCCCAGCGCGGCGGCCGCCTGCGAGAGGCTGCCCGCTTCGGCGATGGCGCAGATCGCCCGCAGGTGCCGGATCTCCAGGGCCATAGGCGGAGTCTATCGCCGCCGGTCATTACGCCCCGGATCTTCGTGGTGCGAAGGTGCGGCCAGAACCGCGACTACCTGAAAGGGGAGCCGATGACCGGCGACCGAACCCGGCCTGATCTGCACGCGCTGCTGGCCGCCAAGGGGTTCCGGAACTGGATCAGCGACGGCTGGGAGCCCGCCGACGACGTGGTCGACCTGCCGGCCGGCACCGCCGAGGCGGCCGCCGCCCATCGCGGCAGGCTGTCGGCGGAACTGCCCGGTCAGCGGATCGCGCTCGCGGCGGGCCGCGCCGTGGTGCGGTCCAACGACACCTTCCACGGCTTCCGCGCAGACAGCGACTTCGTCTGGCTCACGGGCTGCCGGCGTGAGGGCGCGATCCTGGTGATGACCCCGGCGGGGGACAGCCACCACGCCACGCTGTACGTCCCGCGCCCCGCCGAGCCGGACGAGCCCGACTTCGTGGGCGACGCCGACACCAGCCCGCTGTGGGTCGGCTCCGCCGCCGGACCGGCCGCGTACGGGGAAGCGCTCCGCATCGAATGCCGTCCGCTGGAGGACCTCCCACACGGCTTGCGCGGGCGGAACCCGGCCTTCCTGGTCGGTGCCGGGGTCGATCCCGCGCTCGACGCGTACGGTTTCGGCCACAGCGAACGGCTCCGGACGGTCCTCGCCCAGTTGCGCCGGATCAAGGACGACTGGGAGATCGGCCAGCTGCGCGACGCCGTCGACGCCACCGCGCTCGGGTTCGCCGACGTGCTGGCCGCGCTGCCGGAGGCGGTCCGCGGTGGCGGGGAACGCTGGCTTCAAGGCACCTTCGACCGCCGTGCCCGCACCGAGGGCACCGGTCCCGGCTACACCTCTATCGTGGCGGCCGGGCCGCACGCGCCGATCCTGCACTGGACGCGCTGCGACGGGCGGGTGACCGAGGACAGCCTCCTGCTGCTCGACGCCGGAGTCGAGCTGGATTCGTTGTACACCGCCGACATCACCCGCACCTTCCCGGTCGGCGGGGAGTTCACGAAGGCTCAGCGCGACGTCTACGACCTGGTTCACAAGGCGCACATCGCGGCCTTGGGTGAGGTCCGTCCCGGCCAGGACTACGGCGCGTTCCAGGCGACGGCGCTGCGCGTGCTCGCGGAGGGGTTGCACGATTGGGGCCTGCTCCCGGTGTCGGTGGACGAAGCGCTGTCGCCGGACGGGCAGCAGCACCGGCGGTACATCGTCTGCGGTACCGGCCATTTCCTCGGACTGGACGTTCACGACTGCGCCGCCGCGCATCCCTCCACGTACCGGGAGGGCACGCTCGCCGAAGGGATGGCGCTGGCGGTGGAACCCGGTCTGTACTTCCACGCCGGCGACCGCACCGTGCCGCCGGAACTGCGCGGCCTCGGCATCCGTATCGAGGACGACGTCGTGGTCACCGGATCGGGGCATGACCTGCTCTCCGGCGGCTTCCCCTCGACCGCCGACGAGATCACCGCCTGGGTCCGGGCGGCCAGGAGCTGAAGGACGCTTTCCCCGCGTCTCACGCGGTGAAGGGGACTTTCCTCGCATGGCATGCGAGGAAAGTCCCCTTCAGCCCCCTCAGTAAGAGATGGTGTGCCCGGCGAGGATCCGCTCGGCGGCACCGGTCGTGGACAGGCCCGCGGCGGGCCGGTCCACGGTGAAGTATTCACGGAAATCCTGGCTGAAATCGCGGGTCATCAGCGCGATCGTGCGGTTCCAGCTCCCGCCGTCCGGCCCGTCCGCCGCCCACAGGTCCAGCAGGGACGAGCCGACCCGCCCCTGCACCGTGTCGCCGTCGTCCCATCCGGGCGTCGAAGCGCCGTTCTCGAAGCTGTACGAGCTGCCGTTGTCGTAGACGTAGCGGTAGTCGCCGAGGGCGTAGGCGGCGACGGCGTCGGCGAAGCCTTCGGTCCACGCGCACGATTCCGAACTGTGCTTCTCGATGTAGTGCGGGTTGCAGTTGTCGACGACGGGGAAGTCACGACCGTAGAGCTGCCACTGCAGCCAATGCCCGGCCTCGTGGAGGATGAGGTGCTTCGAGTCCGGCATCGTCGCGCCGAGGAAGACGTAGTTCGTGTTCGGGTAGTCCCAATAGCCGCCATCGGCGACTTTCGGATCCCAGACGAAGGTGATCCGGTCGCAGCGCCCGTCGGACTGACGGGCCGTCCAGCACGACGAAGCCGGGTTGGCGCGTTTCCAGTAGAGGACGTTGAGCGTGTCCACCACCTTCCACGCCCGTTGCAGCGTCGAAGGCACCTTCACCGTGCCGAGGTCGAGGATGCCGGAGACGTTCGTACGGCGTGCCGAGTCGAACGTGTAGTCGGTGGTGTTGTTCGCGGCCTTCACGACTCGCCACATCGAGGTGCTGCTCGACCGGAACCTCACGTACGCCTCGGCGAGGGACGCGGTGTGGCAGGCGGTGAACCGGCCGTCGGACGCGCCGGTGATGCCGGCGGCGAGCCGGGTCGCGGAGCCGGAACCGGCGCGGCCCCACAGCTCCCAGTTCGCGTTCCGCGCCACCTGCGTGCGCACGGGTTTGCTCGTCCCGGCTTCCGCGTCGTAGTGGTCGAAGGCGAGTGTGCCGGTGAGACAGGCGTTCGCGGCCGCTGTAGCCGGCACGGTGGCCACGGCCGCGGTCAGCCCGAGGGTGGTGATGAGCACCGCGCCGAACGCCCGAAGTCGTCGGCCTGCGGATCTGCGGATCAGCTGCACGGGGATCTCCTCGCTGGAGGGAACGACGGTGCGCCCGTGACCCTGTGTCGACGGTGACACACCGGATGGTGAAGGAGTTTCATCGCGGCTCGCGCCGCCCACCATCGCGTCGCCCCATCGGCCGCGGCTATGCCCCCGGCGGTGGGAGGCGTGTCATGATGTCCGCGAACTCGATCGGCAAAGCGAACGATTCGCCCATCCGGTCGTACGGTTTGTCGAACGACAGGGGAGAAGCGGTGGAGGACGAGACGCCCTCGATCCGGGACATGCTGGCGGTCAACCTGCGCGCGGCCAGGGCGGCGAGGGGGATCTCGCTGTCGGAGCTCTCCCGGCGGTCGGGCATCGGGAAGGCGACGCTGTCGCAGTTGGAGTCCGGCGGGGGCAATCCGACCATCGAGACCGTGTTCAGCCTGTCCAGGGTCCTGGAGGTGGCGATCTCCGACCTGCTCGACCACCGGGCGGGCGGCGCGCTCACCGTCGTGCGGGGCGCCGACGTCGAGGTGCTCAGTGGCGAGGGCGTGGATCTCCGGCCACTGCGGAGGATCGAGACCGGTGACGGTGTCTTCGAGGTGTACGACCAGGTGGTGCGCGGGGACGCGCCGCAGCGTTCACAGGGGCACGTCGGGGTCGAGCACACCATCGTGCAGTCCGGATCGCTGCTGGTCGAGGTGGCCGGCCGGAGCGTAGAGGCCGGTCCAGGGGACTACGTGGCCTTCGATGCCCGTGAGCCGCATTGCTACACCGCTTCGGACGGGCCGGTGCACTCCGTCCTGCTGCTGCAGTACCGCGCCGACGAACGGCTCGACGGCAGACCGCATCCGGTACTGAAGGGCTGACGGCTCCTCGGGTATTGACACTTCTCCGGGGCGGAACCTACTCTCCGATCGTTCGCTTTACCGAACGCTGGAGGGTCGATGAACCGAACACGTGTGGTCGTCCTCGGTGCGGGCATCGTCGGCGCCGCGTGTGCCCGTGAGCTGAGCCTTGCGGGTTTCGACGTCGTGGTCGTGGATCGCGGCCGGCCCGCCGGGGGGACCACGTCGCACGGCGAGGGCAACATCCTCGTCTCCGACAAGGGGCCCGGAGCCGAACTCGAACTCGCGAAACTTTCGACCGGACTGTGGCCCCAGGTGGTCGCCGACATCGCAGACGAGGACGCGCGTGCCGCTTCGGGGATCGAGTACGACCCCAAAGGCGGCATCGTGGTCGCCACCACGGATGACGGGGCCCGCGCTCTCACCGCGTTCGCCGCGTCGCAAACCGGTGTTCGCGCGGAACCTTTGTCCCACAGGGAACTCGCCGACGCGGAGCCCGCGCTGACCCGCGAGGTGACGGCCGCGTTCCACTACCCGGAAGACGCTCAGGTCCAGCCCGCGGGGGCGGCGCTGGCCCTGCTGGGCTCCGCGCTGCGCCACGGTGCGCGGCTGCGCTCCGACACCGAGGTCGTCGGCGCGACCGTCCACAACGGACATATCACCGGGGTCCGCGTGCCCGGCGAGGTCATCGGGGCCGACCTCGTCGTGAACGCCGCGGGCCCGTGGGCCGGTCAGGTGTCGGCGCGCCTCGGCGCCCCGATCGCCGTCCGTCCCCGCCGTGGCGAGGTACTGGTGACCACTCCGATGCCGTGTGTCATCCGGCACAAGGTCTACGACGCCGACTACGTCGGTGCGGTCGGTGCCGATTCGGGCGAGTTGCAGACCTCCGCCGTCGTCGAGTCGACCTGGGGCGGCACCGTGCTGATCGGCTCGTCCCGCCGCCGGGTGGACTTCGACGACACGATCCGCCCGGACGTGCTGAGCGCCATCGCGGTCAAAGCGCTGCGACTGTTCCCGGCCCTCGCCGACGTCGCGGTGATGCGGGCGTACGGCGGCTTCCGGCCGTACGTGGACGATCATCTCCCGGTGCTCGGCGAGGATCCGCGGCTGGGGAACCTCTGGCACGCCACCGGACACGAGGGTGCCGGTATCGGGCTGAGCGTCGGCACCGCGCGGTTGCTGCGCGAACTGCTCACCGGGACGACGCCCGCGACGGGTGTCGAAGAGTTCACAGTGGACCGTCCGGCGGTACTGGCGGAGGTGGCCGCATGAGTGGATGGCTGCTGCCGCGCGACCGTGATCCGGTGGGCCGCACCGACCGGCCGATCCGGATCACCGTCGACGGCGAACCCCTGACCGGGATCTCGGGCCAGAGCGTGGCGGGTGTGCTGCTCGCCGCGGGCCGGACCTCCTGGCGCACCACGCGGTCCGGCGCGCCGCGCGGGGTCTTCTGCGGGATCGGCGCGTGCTTCGACTGCCTGCTCACGGTCAACGACGTGCCCGACGTCCGCGCGTGCCGCCGCCCGGCCGCCGACGGCGACGAGATCCGGACCCAGTCCCGTGAGGAGAGCGCGTGAGCACGAACGTGGTGATCGTCGGCGCCGGGCCCGCCGGGCTCGCGGCGGCCGAGCACGCGCTGCGGGCCGGTGCCCGCGTCACGGTGCTGGACCAGGCGGAAACCCCCGGCGGCCAGTACCACCGGATGCTTCCCGAGGCGTACGCGGCGCGGCGCCCGGACCGGATCCAGCACGGCCGGGCGGAATTCGACCGGCGCCGCCGGGTGCTCGCGCATCCGCGGTGCCAGTGGTGGCCCGGTTCCACCGTCTGGGCGTTCGACCGCGCGGAGAAGCGGGTGCACGTACTGCGAGGACGGTCCGACGGCGGCGGACGGCGGCGGCTGTCGCTCGTTCCGGACGCCTTGATCCTGGCGACCGGCGCGCACGACCGCACCCTGCCGTTCCCCGGGTGGGAACTGCCCGGCGTGTACACCGCGGGCGCGGCTCAGGCACTGGCGAAGGGGGAGCGGGTCGCGATCGGCCGGCGGGTCCTCGTCGCCGGTGCCGGACCGTTCCTGCTGCCGGTCGCGGAATCGCTGCTGGGCGTCAGGGCGGAAGTGGTCGCGGTGCTGGAGGCGAACCCCTTCGCGACCGTCCGAAAAGGATGGTCTTCCCGCCCGTGGCGCCTGGCGGCCCACGCCGGAAAGGCGGGCGAACTGGCCCGTTACGCCGCGACGCTGGCCCGGCACCGGGTCCCGTACCGGCTGGGGCGGGCCGTAATCGAAGCGCGCGGCGCCGACCGCGTCCGCGAGGTCGTGACCGCGAAGGTCCGCGCTGACTGGTCCGTCGTCCCCGGCACCGAGCGCACCTACGAGGTCGACGCGGTCTGTGTCGGGCACGGCTTCGTCCCGCAACCGGAACTGGCCGTCGCGGCGGGCTGCGTCCTGGACGAGGGATTCGTGCGGGTCGACGCCGCGCAACGGACCACGGTGGACGGTGTCTTCGCCGCGGGCGAGATCACCGGGATCGGCGGCGCGATCACCGCCGCTGCCGAGGGTGCGGTGGCCGGATGTGTCGCCGCGGGCGGAAAGCCGAACCCGGCACTCCTCCGTGCCCGCGACCGCGCCCGCACCTTCGCCGAACGCCTCGCCACGGCTCATCCGATCGGCACTGCCTGGCGCAGCTGGCTGCGCGAGGACACGATCGTCTGTCGCTGCGAGGAAACGACGTACGGCGAATTGACACGTGCGGCCGAGGACGCGTCCTGTCCCGGCCCGCACGCACTGAAGCTCGGCACCCGGGCCGGCCTCGGCCCGTGCCAGGGCCGGATCTGCGGCCCTACCGTGTGCGAACTCCACGGTGGTACCGAACGGCACCACCGCCCGATCGTCCAGCCGATCCGGCTGGGTGAACTCGCCGCCCGAACCGAAGGAGAACCTGGATGAGCACCCCCGACCTCGGTGGCGTCGTCGTCGCGACCGCCCTCCCGTACCGGGCGGACGCGTCGGCGCCCGCCGGGCTGGCCGTGGACTACGACGCCTACGCCGCGCATTGCCGGTGGCTGGTCGACAACGGCTGCCGGGGCGTCGGCCCGAACGGCTCCCTCGGCGAATACTCGTCGCTGACCGACGAGGAGCGCCGCCGCGTCGCCCGCACCGCGATCGAAACCGTCGGCGAGGACGGGATCGTCGTCGTCGGCGTGCACGGCCCCGGATCGCACCAGGCCAGGTACTGGGCCGAGGTCGCGGCCGAGGACGGTGCCGACGGCCTGCTGTGCCTGCCGCCCACGATGTACCGCGCGAACCGCGGCGAGGTGCTCGCGCACTTCGAAGCGGTGGCGTCGGTCGGCCTGCCGGTGATGGTCTACAACAACCCCATCGACACCAAGGTCGACCTCACGCCCGCCCTGCTCGCCGAGATCGCGCAGATCGACAACGTGGTCGCGGTCAAGGAGTTCTCCGGTGACGTCCGGCGGGTGCTGGAGATCCGCGAGCAGGCACCGGGCCTGGACGTGATCAGCGGCGCCGACGACGTCGTGCTGGAGAGCCTGCTGATGGGCGCGACAGGCTGGTTCGCGGGCTTCCCCAACGTGTTCCCGGCCGAGTCGGTGCGCCTGTTCGAACTGGCGCGGTCCGGCAAGCTCGAGGAGGCCAGGGCGCTTTACGAACCGCTGGTGGCCGCGTTCCGCTGGGACTCGCGCACCGAGTTCGTCCAGGCGATCAAGCTCGGGATGGACCTCGTCGGCCGCTACGGCGGTCCGTGCCGCCCGCCGCGCGGACCGCTGACCGAAGAGCACCGTGAGCAGGTCACCGCCGACATGCGCCGCGCGCTCGCCTCGCTGGGGGTGGAGTAGGTGCGGTCGATCCGGTCGATCACCGCCGTCGACTCGCACACCGAGGGCATGCCGACCCGGGTGGTGACCGGCGGGGTCGGCGTCATCCCCGGTGACACGATGGCCGAACGCCGCCGGTACTTCATGGAGCACATGGACCACCTGCGGCGGTTCCTGATGAACGAGCCGCGCGGTCATGCGGCGATGAGCGGCGCGATCCTGCAGCCGCCGACCAGGCCGGACGCCGACTGGGGCGTGGTGTACATCGAGGTGTCCGGCTGCCTGCCGATGTGCGGGCACGGCACGATCGGCGTGGCGACCGTGCTGGTGGAGACCGGAATGGTCGAGGTGACCGAACCGAAGACCGTGGTACGCCTGGACACCCCGGCCGGGCTCGTACACGCCGAGGTCGAGGTCCGGGACGGCCGCGCGGAACGCGTCAAGCTCCGCAACGTCGCGTCGTTCCTCGCTGAACGAGACGCCGTCGTCGAGGTGCCCGGCCTCGGCGAGGTGCGCTACGACCTGGCCTACGGCGGCAACTTCTACGCCATCCTCGAACTGTCCCGAGTGGACATCCCGTTCGACCGGGCGGAGAAGGACCGGATCCTCGCCGCGGGACTGGACATCATGGCGGCGATCAACGACCAGCGCCCGCCGGAACATCCGGTCGACCCGCTGATCGGCGGCTGCAAACACGTCCAGTTCCTCGCTCCGGGTTCGGACGCACGCGCGTCGAGGAACGCGATGGCGATCCATCCGGGCTGGTTCGACCGGTCGCCGTGCGGCACCGGCACCTCGGCCCGGATGGCTCAGCTGCACGCCCGCGGCGAGCTGCCGTTGCACACGCCGTTCGAGAACAGTTCGTTCATCGGCACCACGTTCACCGGCGAACTGGTCGCCGAGACCAGCGTCGGCGGCGTCCCCGCCGTGGTGCCGGAGTTCTCCGGACGCGCCTGGATCACCGGCAACGCCACCTATCTGCTCGACCCGGACGACCCGTTCCCCGCGGGGTTCGTCCTCTGACGGGGGCTGAAGGACGCTTTCCCCGCATAGGACGCCGGTAAAGCGCCCTTCACCGCGTGGCATGCGGTGAAAGCGTCCTTCAGCCCCTCCCACCACCGCCGACCCGGCCCGCCCCGCGCGGTCCGGAAGGGATTTGTCATGCCCGAATCAACGACGATCCGGCCCCATCCCAAGCTCTTCTCCCGTTCCGGGCTCTTCCGCCGGAAATCCTTCGAAGGCCCTGACGAGGGCGGTCCCGGCGGTCTGCCGCGCACGATGGGCCTTTGGCAACTGGTCTCGCTCAGTCTCGGCGGCCTGGTCGGCGCCGGTGTCTTCTCGCTGGCCGGTGTGGTCGCGAACCAGCAGGCCGGACCCGGCGTGATGATCTCGTTCCTGATCGCGATCATCGCCAGTTCGGCGGCGGCCCTGTGCTACGCGGAGTTCGCCGGGCTCATCCCGCGTGCCGGATCCGCGTACACCTATTCCTACGCGGCGCTGGGGGAGATCGCCGGCTGGCTGATCGGCTGGGATCTGCTGCTGGAGTACACCGCGATCGTCGCCGTGGTCGCGATCGCGGTGTCCGGCTATCTGTCGTACGTCGTGGAGCAGGTCGGCCTGGACCTGCCGTCGTGGATGCTCGGGGCACCGGGAACCGGGCCGGGGCACCGGGTCGACCTGTTCGCCGCCTTGCTGTGCCTGCTGCTGGCGTTCGTCCTTTCCCGGGGCAGCAAGCAATCCGCGCGTTTCGAGACGGCGCTGGTGGTGATCAAGCTGGCGATCGTGGCACTGGTCGTGGTCGCCGGCGCGTTCCACCTCTCCGCGGGGAACTTCAGCCCGTTCCTGCCCTACGGCCTCGGTGGCGCGGTCGCGGGCGCGGCGACGACGTTCTTCGCGGTCTACGGCTACGACGCGATGACGGCGGCCGCGGAGGAGAGCGTCGAGGCGAAACGGTTGCTGCCCAAGGCGATCATCGTTTCGCTCGCCATCGCGGCGGTGATCTACCTGCTGGTGTCCATCGTGCTGGTGGGCATGCAACGCTACGACCGGATCGATGTGCACAGCCCGTTCTCGAGCGCGCTGGCCGCGGTCGGGCTCGCCGGACTGGGCACGGTCGTCGCGGTCGGCGGCATCCTCGGGATCACCACGTCGGCGTTCGCGAACATGCTGGCGGTGTCGCGGATCTGGTTCGCGATGAGCCGGGACGGTCTGCTGCCCCGCTACTTCGCCCGCACCCACCCGCGACGCCGGGTGCCGACGCGGGTGATCTGGCCGGTCGGGATCGGCTCGGCGGTCATCGCGGGCTTCCTGCCGATCAAGGAGGCCGCGGATCTGACGAACATCGGGATCCTGGCCGCGTTCATCGTCGTGTCGATCGCGGTGGTGGTGCTGCGGCGCACCCGGCCGGACCTGCCGCGGTCGTTCCGCACCCCGTGGGTCCCGTTCGTGCCGCTGGTCGGGGTGGCGTTCGCGGTGTGGCTGATCGCGAACCTGGACGCGCTGACCTGGCTGCGGTTCGCGGCCTGGATGGTGCTCGGTCTGGTGGTGTACGCCCTGTTCGGTTTCCGGAACTCGGCGGAGAACCCGGAAAGGAAGGAAGCATGAAGATGATCGAGAGGGCGGCGGAGATCGCCGGCGCGTGGGCCGCGGTTTCGCCGAAGACACGAGCCGAGGTGATCACCGGTGTGGCCGACGCGCTGGACGCGGCAGGGACGTCCTTGATCGAGATCGCCGACGCCGAAACCAAGCTGGGGACGAAACGGCTGACCGGCGAGCTGGCGCGCACGACGTTCCAGATGCGACTGCTCGCGGCCGAGAGCGGCTCCTACTACGACGTCCGGATCGACCGCGCCGATCCGTCGTGGCCGCCAGGTCCCCGGCCGGAGCTGCGCCGGTACCGCACCGCGGTGGGGCCGGTCCTGGTGTTCGCCGCGAGCAACTTCCCGTTCGCGTTCAGCGTGGCGGGCGGGGACACCGCTTCGGCGTGGGTGGCCGGATGCTCGGTGGTGGTCAAGGCCCATCCCGGACATCCGGAGTTGTCCCGCCGGACGGCGTCGATCATCGAAGACGCTCTCGGGCGGTGGGGTGCTCTCCTCGGCCTGATCGAAGGGGAAGCCGCCGGCGTGGAGGCGTTGCGCCATCCGGCGATCGCGGCCGCCGCCTTCACCGGTTCGGTGGCGGGAGGGCTCGCGCTGGCGCGGATCGCGGCCGAGCGGCCGGTCCCGATCCCGTTCCACGGCGAGCTGGGCAGCGTCAACCCGGTGATCGTCCTGCCCGGCGCCGCGCGGACGCGGGCCGATGAACTGGCGGCGGGCTACGCCGGTTCGCTGACCATGGGTAACGGCCAGTTCTGCACGAACCCCGGCCTGGTGTTCGCGCCTTCCTCAAGCCCGTTCGTGGATCTCGTCGCCGAACGGTTGCGCGGGATCCCGGCGACGCCCTTCCTGAACGACCGCATCGCGTCCGGGTTCCACACCGGTGCGGAGCGGCTGACCGCGATCCCCGGGGTCCGGGAGGTCGTCTCGGGAGCCGGGGCCCGGCTGCTCGAAATCGATCTGGCCGATTTCGTGCCAGATGTGGCCGAAGAGTGCTTCGGCCCATTGGGCGTGATCGTGCGGTACTCGCGGCTCTCCGATGTCCTGCCGGTTCTCGCGGCGCTGCCCGGTCAGCTCACGACGACCGTGCACGCCCAACCCGAAGAGGCTTCCGACGTCGAGGCGCTGCGCCCGGTGCTGGCCGGCCGCAGCGGGCGGATCCTGTGGGGCGGCTGGCCGACCGGGGTCGCGGTGACCGCCGCGATGCAGCACGGCGGACCGTTCCCGGCGACGACCTCACCGGCGTCGACTTCGGTCGGGACAGCGGCGGTGGAACGCTTCCTTCGGCCGGTGTCCTATCAGGACTGGCCGTCGCAGCTGCTGCCGGAACCGCTGCGCGACGACAACCCGTGGAATGTGCCTCAGGGCTTCTCCTGACCCGCAATTCGTCACCTACTTGCGTCGGACAGGGATCGCAAGTAGGTGACGAATTGCGTCAGGCGGAGACCACCGTCCCGCCTTGGATGACGTGCCGGAAGGATTCGGGCTCGGCAAGGACGCCGATGTCCTCCAGCGGATCCCGGTCCACGACCAGCAGGTCCGCGTGCGCGCCGGGGGCCAGTGTGCCGATCTCGCCGGTCAGGTTCAGCAGGTCCGCCGCCGTCGACGTCGCGGAGCGGATCACCTCCAGCGCGGACTGGACCTCGCCGCGCAGCCGGAACTCGTGGTTCTGGTGCCGGTGCATCCCGCCGAGGAGATCGCTGCCGTACACCAGTTTCACCCCGCCTCTGGCCGCCCGCTCGAGTGCGGCCATGCCCGCGCCGAGCACCTCGTCGACCTTGCGCCAGCTGGATTCCGGCAGCCCGTGCTCGCGCCCTTCCTCCTTCAAAGCCCAGTACGTGACCAGGGTGGGCACGAGGTACGCGTCGTGCCGGAGGAACAGTTCGACACTGAGGTCGTCGATCAGGTTGCCGTGCTCGATCGACCGCACGCCCAGCTCCAGCGCGCGGTTCACCGCGCGGGCGGTGTAGGCGTGCGCGGCGACGTAGCGGTTGGCCGCCTCCGCCTCCTCGACGATGGCACGCAGTTCCTCGCCGGAGTACTGCGTCGAGTCGATCCTGTCGGTGGGGGAGGCGACACCGCCGGAGGCCATCACCTTGATGTGGTGCGCCCCCTTGCGCAGTTCGTCGCGCGCCGCCGCGCGGACCGCGTCGACCCCGTCGGCGACCCGGCCGAGACCGGCGCAGCACGGGTGGTCGTCGCTGGCGTTGGCACCGCGGGTCCGGCTGTCGCCGTGCCCGCCGGTCTGGCTCAGCGCGCGACCGCAGAACAGCAGCCGCGGACCGCGGAACAAGCCTTCGGCCTGCGCGTCGGCGAGACCGTAGTCGGCGCCGGACGCGTCGCGGACCGTGGTGAAGCCCCGATCCAGCATCCGGCTCATGGTGCGGGCACTGTGCGCGGCCACATAGGACGGTGACGACGCGGGCAGCGATCCCAGATCCGCGGTCGACGCGGTGACGTGCACATGGGCGTCGACGAGCCCGGGCAGCACGAACGCGCCACGCAGGTCCTCGGTCCGCGCGTCGCCCGCGGTGAGACCGGTTCCGATCTCGACGATCCGGCCGTCGGAGCACCGGAGGTCGCCCTCGGTGTACTCGCCCTCGGCCGGGTCGAGCAGGCGGGCGTTGCGCAGCAGCAGCGAGCCGGTCATCGGGTCTCCTCCAGGAGTTCGCGCAGGGCCGGGACCGCCAACGGTGCCAGGGAACGGGCCATCGCGACGGAATCGTCGTCGTAGCTGCCTTCGGCGTCGAGAAGGTTGAGGACACCGAGGGTGCGGCCGTCGTCCACCACCGGCACGTTGATCACCGCACCGCAACCGAGACTGTCGATGAGTTCGTGGTCGGCGAAGATCTCCCGCACCGCCGCGTTGTCCGCCCCGAAGTAGGGCTCCTGCCCGGTGATGCACCGCTCCAGCCAGCCGGCGGCGACCTCGACGGTCTTCTCGCCGCCGACCGGGTATTCCGCCGGGTGGCTGCTGTGCACCCGCCGCAGGGCCCGCCGTTCGGGCACCCAGGCCAGCACGGTGAACAGCCGTACGCCGATCGTGGCTCGGGTCTTGTCCTCCACAGTGGACAGCGAGACGGTCACTTGGTCATCTCCTCAGCGGTCTTCACGGGCGCGCCGTGTTCGGTCAGTTCTTCCAGGGAGCGGCCGGCGGTGGACAGGCCGAACACGACCACGCACACCACCCCGGCCGCCAGGACGGCGGTGGTGAGGCCGAAGACGCCCGCGAAGCCGAGGCTCGCCGCGGACAGGCCGATGATCGTCGGGGCCAGGATGCTGCCGACCCGGCCGAACGCGCTGGACAGTCCGGTACCGCTGGCGCGGATCCAGGTAGGGAACACCTCGGGGGTGTAGGAGTACACGCCGGCGTAGGTGCCGTTGAGGAAGAACGACAGCACCGCCCCGGCGAGGGTGATCGACCACGGCGCGTCCATCTGGCTCAGCCAGAACGCGCTCACCGCCGAGCCCGCGAGGTACAACGCGATGGTGTGCTTGCGGTCGAGGCGTTCGGAGAGCCACGCGGCGGAGAAGTATCCGGGGATCTGCGCCAGGTAGATGATGATGGAGAACTCGAAGCTCTTGGTCACCGTGATACCGCGCTCGACGAGCAGCGTCGGGATCCAGGAGAAGAAGCCGTAGTAGGAGAACGTGATCACGAACCACACGGTCCAGATCACCGCGGTGCGGCGTGCCATCGCCGGGCTCCACAGGAACTTGAGCGCGCTGAGGAGATTGACCTTGGGGGTCTCCGTCGCGGGCTGGGCGTCGGCCTCGGCGATGGCCGGGAGTTCCCGTCCCGTCGCCTTTTCGACGTCCCGCTCCAGTTTGGTGACGATCTTCTCGGCCTCGGCGTGACGTCCGTTCGCGACGAGGAACCGGGGTGATTCCGGCAGCGAACGGCGCCACCACAGCAGCATGACGATCGGCAGCGCGGTGATCAGCTGCGCGACCCGCCAGCCTTCCGGCACGGTCGGGACGACGAACCGCCCGATCAGCGCGGCGGCGACGAAACCGAACGAGAAGAACCCGGCCAGCGCGCCGACGAACCAGCCGCGCCGTTTGGCGGGGACGAATTCCGACAGGAACGGCGCGATGATGGCGCTTTCGGCGCCGGCGCCCGCCCCGGCCAGCACCCGGGCGCCCAGGAAGATCTCGTAGTTGGGGGAGAAGGCGGCGAGCACCGAGAACACCGCATAGAAGGCCAGCGCGTACATCATGACCTTCTTGCGGCCGATGCGGTCGCCCAGCAGACCGGCGGCGATCGCGCCGAAGAGGAAGCCGAACGGCGTCGCCGAACCGATCAGGCCGAGCTGGCCGTTGTCGAGGCCCCAGGCGGCTTTCGCGCTCGGCAGGAGGAAGGCGACCACGGCGGAGTCCATACCGTCGAACGTGTAGCCGAGCCCGCCGATGAGCAGGAGTTTGTAATGGGGACGGCTCAGCGGGAGCCGGTCCAGTCGTGCCAGAAGCGTCATGGGGAACGCCTTCCGTGGTTCGGGCGACGAGGAGTGCGGACAACGTATACTGCGTTTCGGCAAAACTGCAATGGTTGTTGCAGGTGGTCCGATGGGCACGATGCGTTACCGTGACGCGGTCGAGGGAGGGTGCGCGTGACAGGGACGGGAACCGACGACGGTTTCGAGGCGTGGCTTCGGGATCGGACACCGGAACGCGGCCTGCGGCCGAAGTCGGCCGCCGTGCTGGAAGTGCTGGTCTCGCAACCGCGCCGGGCGTCGTTCGGCTCGACGGCCGAGCTCGCGCAGCTGGCCGGGGTCAACGTCGCCACCGTCACCCGTACGGCGCAGGCGCTGGGTTTCGCCGGATGGCCGGCGCTGCAACAGGAGTTGCGGGCGCGGTACATGTCGTCGCTGAGCGCGCCGCAGGTGGCCGAGGAGCACCGGGACGTCGACTCGCCGGGATCGGCGTCGCTGCGCCGCGACCTAGACAGCCTCGCTCTGCTCAACCGGCGGTTCGCCGAGGAGGAGATCCGCAACGTCGCGGAGGCCGTCGCCGCCGCGCGCCGCACGGTCGTCATCGCCGACGGCAGTTACGCCGCGGTCGGGATCGCCTTCGCGCACAACGCCCGGCTCGCCGGGTACGACGTCCACGCGATCACCGCGGGCGACGCCGAACTCGCCAACGCCACGGCGAAACTCTCTTCCGAGGACGTGCTCATCGCGATCAGTTTCTGGCGGCTGTACGAAAGCACCGTGCTCGCCGCGAACGAGGCCAAGGCCAGGGGGGCGCGCGCTTTCGCCATCACCGACGCGGCCAGTCCCGCGCTGGCGGGCGCCGTCGAACAGGTGCTGATGGTGCCCGCCGAGGGCGTGACGTTCTTCCCGTCGCTGACCGCGGGCATGAGCCTGGTGCAGGCGATCGTCGCGCAACTCGCCGCCGTCGATCCTGTCCGCACCGGCGAGTCCATCGAGGCGGCCGAGGCCATGTGGTCGCGGTTCGATCTGCTGCACCGCCGGCCGGGGTCGGCCGATCGGACAGTGCCGAAAAGGCCGACCGGTCGAGGCACCTCCGCCGGATGACCGATCCGCCACCCCCTGCCGTCGGGCGATCCTGGTTCCAGGCCGCCGGAACAGGCGGTACGGGATCGAGGAGGCCGAAATGACGATCATCGCGACTGTGGGCGCCTACGCCGGACTCGCTCTGCTGGCACTGATGGCGGCGACCCCGCTGCTGGTCGAACTCGACCAGCGCTTCCCTGTCACCCGCCGGGCGAAGGCGGCCGAACGGGAACGCCGGATGCCTGCGGGGCTCGCATCGGCGTGACGCAGAGCACAGAGAATCCAGTGGGTCTACCTCACGTGAGTGATTCCGAGCCTGTCGAGTCGTAACGTTGTGTCGCGTTATGGAACGCTGAGTGATGTGACCGTGGACTGCTGCACCAACGCCCAACCCGCCGACGCCTTCGCGGAATTCCGGCGGAACGTCGACGAGCTGACCCAGGCGTACATCGACGCCTGCCGTCAGGGCCGCACTCCGGGCGACGCCACTCTCGATCTGCTGCAGCGGGTCCATCGCGAGGACCGCAACTGGGTCGTCGTCCATTTGACCTTCGCCATCGCCGCGCTCGCGCATCAGCGGGCCCTCGCTTCGGCAGGCGTCACCCGGCCAGGTGGCGTAACAGGTGCTCCTGAGCGAGCGTTGTTAGCTTCCGCGAGTGACTGATCCGACCATCTCCGCGGTCATCGCGGTGTTCGCGGGCTTCGTGCTCGCGGGCTTGTTGGCCATCCCGTACGTCGCGGCGAGTTACCGGCGACGCGGCGAACTCGGGTTCTGGCGGGTCCTACTGGTCTTCGGTTTCCTGATCTACGCCATGTCCTTGTGGACGTACACGCTGCTCCCCATCCCGGAGACGACGGCGTCGTGGTGCGCCGCGCACGCGTCCGGTCACCTGCAACCGCACCCGTTCCAGTTCGTCGCCGACATCCGCCGCGAACAGACCGGGGCCGGCCTCCGGGCGTTCCTGCGCAATCCGGCGGTCCAGCAGGCGGTGTTCAACGTCGCCCTCTTCGTGCCGCTGGGCATGTTCGTGCGGCACCTCTTCCGGCGGGGTTTCGTCACCACCGTCGCCATCGGGTTCGCGGTCTCGCTGTTCATCGAATGCACCCAGCTCACCGGGGTCTGGTTCCTGTTCGAATGCCCGTACCGGCTGGCCGACGTCGACGACCTGCTGATGAACACCCTCGGCGCCGCCGTCGGCTTCGGGCTCGCTCCCTTGCTGCGGCTGCTGCCGGGAAACGAGCCGTCCGCGCCGCCGGGAACGCCGCGGCCGGTCACCGCGCGCCGCCGTCTGCTCGGGATGACCGTCGACGTCGTTTCGGTCGTCTTGCTCGGCACGACCGTCGGGATCGTGACGACCTTGGTCGCGGGCGAACCGGACACCGTGGTCACCGCTCTGATCGCCACCCTGCTGCCCGCGGTGCTCCTCCTGTTCGTCATCCCTGTCGCGGGCAACGGCGCCACCTTCGGCCAGCGGGTCGTGCTGCTGCGCCCCGCCGGACCGGACGGCGGGAAACCGGCGCTGTGGCGGATGATCGTGCGCTTCCTGACCGGTTCCGGCGGCTACTTCACCCTGCTCACCCTGGCGTCCGCGGTGAACGGCGGGTTCGAGCCGCTGGCGAACCTGTTGTTCTTCGCCAGCGGCATTCTCGCGATCCGGCCTCAAGGTCACCAAGGACTGTCCGGGCTTCTCGCCGGACTGCGGGTGGTCGACGCGCGGGCGAACGACGGCTCAGACGAGCCGCCCGCCGCCGTCGACGTGCACCGTGGTGCCGGTCAGGAAGGGATTGGCCAGCGTCAGTAGCGCCGCCGAGGCGATGTCCTCCGGTCGCCCCACCCGGCGGGCGGGATTCCGGGCCGCGGTGTCGGAGAAGAACGCGTCGCGGTCCGCGCCGAGCCTGTCCCACGAACCGGAGTCCACGACCCCCGGCGAGAGCGCGTTGACCCGGATCGGGGCGAGGTCGACGGCGAGTGCCTCGGCGAGATGGGCGACGGCCCCGTTCGTCGTGGCCATCACGGCCAGGCCGGGCGCGGGTCGCCAAGCCGCGAATCCGGAGAAGAACAGCATCGAGGCGCCGTCGTGGGCGGTCGGAGCGAAGTGTTTCGCGAGCAGGAGCGGGCCGATCACTTTGGCGTCGAAGGCCCGCGCGATCGCGTCCCGATCCAAGCCGGTGACCGCTCCGTTCGCGGGATTCGAGGCCAGCGACACGAGGTGGTCCCAAGGCCCGGCTTGCGCGGCGAGGGCACGGATCGAGTCCTCGTCGCCCAGGTCGACGCGGGCGGTGGTGATCGCCGGATGCACGGTCCCGGCCTGATCGGTCGTGCGTCCGGCGAGGACGACGGTCGCGCCCGCCTCGGCGGCGTCGGTGGCGAGCCGCCTGGCGATCCCCGAGCCGCCACCGACGAGGACGATCTTCTTGTTTCGCAAGTTGTAGGTCATATCCCCTTCAGCGCCAGAGGGTCTCGGAACAATCCCGTCGTGATATGAAGGCTTTCTCGCTTTGCGATAGATTTGGCGAATGCCTACGCTGCGTTCGCTCGAGTGCCTGGTCGCCGTCCTGGACGCGGGTTCGGTCACCGAGGCGGCCGCCCGTCTGCACCTGTCCCAGCCCGCGCTGTCGCATCAGCTGGCCGCGCTGGAAAAGGAGATCGGGACGCCGCTCGTCGAACGGCTTCCTCGCGGTGTCCGTCCCACCACCGCCGGACGCGCGGTCGCCGCGGACGCGCGGGCGGCACTCGACGCGGCGGATCGGGTCGTGACCGTCGGCCGGGCGGTGGCGAGCGGATCGGAAGGGATGCTGCGGGTCGCGTGCGCGGAGTCGATGACCGTCGGCCTGCTCGCGCCGGTGCTGCGGGAATGGCGGCGCCGCCGCCCCGGGGTGCGCATCGCGCTCAGTGAACTGAGCAGCGCGGACGAAATCGCGGCGCTCGTCGAGTCCGGGGCGGCGGATCTGGCCGTGGGACCCCGGCCGACCCGCTGGACCGGACCGGCGGAGCTGATCGGCCGCGAGGAGATTCTCGTCGCGGCCGCGCGGAATCACGGGTTCACCGGGGACGTGACCTTCACCAGGCTCGCGGCCGAACCGATCGTGCACTACCACCCGGACAACGGTCTCGGTGGCTGGCTCGACGCGCTCGCCGCCGAGCACGGTGTCACGCTGACCGCGGCCACCCGCACTCGCAACGTGGCCACCGCCGCGCAGCTCGCGGCCGCCGGGCTCGGCGTCGCACTCGTCCCGGCCACCGCGATCACCGGGCCGTTCCACGGCGGTTTGCACCGCCTCGCCCCGTCGTCGAGCCGCGACGTCGTCACGCTCACCCTGACCCCGAACGACCCGTTCGTCCGGCGTTTCGGTGCCGATCTGCGCCGCCGCGGTATCTCGCTTCCCGCGGCGCTCGGCGGTATCGGATAGTCCTGGTATCGAGGGGTAAGACGAACGTGTCGTGCTCGAGGTCGGTTCAGTGACGCTGCGCGACACCGGGCTGAGAATATCGACTGTGTGGATTTCGGGACGTTGGATGTCCCGAAATCCACACAGTCCCGCGCGATCGGTCCGGTCACGCAGGCCAGACCTGCGGAGACGTGAGGGGGTGTGTGGAAACAGGGACAGTGAACGTCCCTATTTCCACACCCATCACTCCGAGTGACAAATCGCGCTCTCATCGGCCACGTCGACCCGACACCTTTGCCTTACCCCTCAATAACAGGATCCGCACGACCTGGTCGCGCCGTTCCCAGGACACGAGGCTCGATGACGACAAGCGACAGGAAGGAATCGCGATGCGCCTTCGTCGACGTCTGGTCCTGCCGGTGCTTCTGGCGGCCGTCGTCGCCGGGATCGGGACGGTGCCCGCGGAAGCCAGGGGAGCGGCGGCTGAGGTCACCGCGCCGTCCCTCTAGCCGGACGGATCCGTGCTCACCGTCCTGTACAGCTCGGGCAGGATGTTCAAAGTGGACATGGACTCGGGGAAGGTCGGCGCCGTCGCGCTGACCGGCCACCTCGACGCGCTGCTCGCGGGTGACACGTTCGTCCGGACGTTCGAGCTGCGCCGCTTCTGACACCGGGCACCCGATCGGGTCGATCCTGCCGTTCACGCGAGTCATTCCGCCTGGCAGCGGGCGCGCGCCGGAACACTCCGCGCGGTGAACGTGGAGTCGATGGACGACGTGGCGGACTGCCTGCTCTCGGTGGCCTGGAACATCTTCCCGTTGATGGGGAAACCTCCCTCGAGCCCGGAGAGCCGGCCGGAGGAGATCCGGTCCCTCCTCGTCGACGCGTGCCACGACGCCGGGATGCGGGCCCGTGAATGGGCGGCGGCGCACGGAGCGGGAACCGAGGAGGACCGCCTTCCCTTCCTGCGGCTCGCGGAGGTCGGGACGGACGCGAACCTGTTCTTGGGCATGGTCTCCGGCACGCTGGTGGTGGATCACGAGAGGGTCCGCCGTCGGTGGGCCGAGATCGAGGCGCTGGTCCATGAGGCAGGCGAACTCACCGGGCTGATCAGGGGCGGCCGAGGGATCGGCCGCCCCTCCCGGCTGGGTGATCAGTCCTTTTCGAGGGTCAGGCCGTAGCGGTTGAGCACCTCCTTGACGGGCTGGAAGAAGGTGGTGCCCCCTTCGTCGCAGTCACCGGAGCCACCCGACGTCATTCCCTGCGCCTGCACCAGCTTCGTGCCGGAACCCGACGAAGGGCGGCTGACGAACGAGCCGCCGGAGTCGCCCGGTTCGGCACAGGCGTCGGTCTGGGTCAGGCCTCGCACGACGTTCCCGTTGCCGTAGTTGACCGTCTGGTCCAGCGCCTCGACCCGCCCGCACTGCCAGTGGGTGGTGATCCCGGACCGGCAGATCCGCCCGCCGACGCCGACGACGTCCGCGCCCTCGATCCGCACGTCGGTACCGTCCTCGTAGCGGTCGACCCGGGGCGGGGTCGAGACGTCGGAGTGGGTCACCTCGACGGTCCCGTAGTCGTTGCCGGGAAAGGACGACCGCGCGACCCTGCCGATCGTGCCGTCGACGCCGCGTACGGTGCCGCCGAGCTCCGTGCAGTGGCCCGCGGTGATCACGTAATGGTCGTCATCGTCGTAGGCGGTGAACCCGACCGAACAGGCACCGCCGTCGAAATAGAGCCCCTGCCCGCCGACCACGCTCCACAGTGGTCGCGGCGCGCTCTTCACCTGCTCCACCCGGACCGGGACGCCGGCGGAGGCCGCCCACGCCCGGCCCGCGGGGTCGCCACCCACGACGCTGACCACGACCTCGTTCGAAGGCGCGTCGACGTACCAGCCCGCGACCGAGCCGGGCAGACCCGCGGTTCTGTTGTCCAATATGGACTGGATCTTCTTCAGCTCGGCGGCACTGCGCCGCATCACCTTCGGGACGGCGCCTGCCGCGCGGATTCCGGCAGAGTGGCTCGCGTCGGTGGTGCCGACCACCAGGTCGCCTGTCGTCGCGTCCAGCCAGGAGCCGGCGAACGCGGCGCCGAGTGAAGTGCCGAGCTTCTGCTGCGCGGCGGCCAGCGTGGCCGGTCCCGCCGCTTCGTTCAGCGCCGGTACCGCCGAAGCCGGGGCCGCGAAGGCGGTGACGGCTGCCGCGGCGCCGATGAGGACGGTGAGGGTGCGCAGAGGACGTCGTATCACGAAAACCTCCATGGGATAGCGGAATTCGATGCGGGATGTGTGGCGGGAATCGACGTTACGACAGCGCGGCCCCGCTCGAATGCCGCCATTTGAGTAGCGCTGACAATTCCCCTTTCCGGCGCAAAGGAACGGTCCTTTACCGGGTGCTGCTCACTCTTGTGAGTGGATCATGCCCGATTTACCGTCCCCGATGTGTTGTCGGTTCCACGACAATCCGCGACGAGTGTGTGGCATTCGGGAAAAGGCTCGTTCGGTACTGGTCACCTGATTGTGTGCGACTCAACTCGTTTGCCCGCTTTGATCACGAACGGGTCTCGTTGCGCCGAACGTGCGACTCCTGTAACGCCGCGCGCACACCCGCTGACTGATCTCTCGACGACCCGGAGCAGACGGAGGCCGTGGATGAAGATCGACCTGTTCAACGAGATCCAGAACCCGCGGCCCTGGCACGAAGGGCACGAGCGGCTCAGGTTCTCCGAGGCGATCGAACAGGCCGTCCTCGCCGACGAACTGGGCTACGACTGCTGGTGGCAGGTCGAACATCACGGGGCGGGGGAGTTCAGCCTGTCGTCCGCGCCCGAGCTGATGCTGGCCGCGCTCTCGCAACGCACCAGCCGGATCCGGCTCGGCCATTCCGCGGTTCTCGCGCCCGGCCGGTTCAACCATCCGATCCGTGTCGCCGAACGCGCCGCGACCCTCGACCACCTGAGCGGGGGCCGGGTCGAACTCGGCCTGACCCGGTCGACGATCCCGGAATGGCGCCTGTTCGGCATCGAACCGGACGAGGCCCGCGCCCAGACGCAGCAGGCGTTCGAAATGGTCCCGCGGATGTGGACGTCCGAACGATTCTCCTACGAAAGCGACGCCTATCGCGTCGACGACGTGCCCATCTCGCCGAAACCGGTCCAGAAGCCGCATCCGCCGCTCTGGCAGGCGGCGGCGAGTCCGGCGTCGTTCGAAGAGGCGGGACGGCGCGGGGTCGGGGTCCTCGGTACGACGATGTGGGAATCACTGGAGCGCGCGGGCAGGCTGATCAAGCTGTACCGGGACGCGGCCGAACGGTGCGCCGATCCGGTCGGGGCGTTCGTCAACAACCAGGTGGGGTTCTTCACCTTCGTCCACTGCGCCGACACGGACGAGGAGGCGATGCGCAACGGCGCCGCCGCGGCCGCGGCCTGGTACACGGTGACGGCGCTGACGTTCTTCGAGGCGGCGAGCGAGTTCGTGCGCCTGAACGCCCGGCAGGAGGAGATCGTCGCCGCGCCCGACGGTGGCGGGCTCACCGGCGACTTCCTGCGCGGTGAGGCGAAGAACGCCCCGACGGAGGCGAATCTCCTGATCGCCCGGATCCTGCAGGGCGAGTCCGTGCCGGACGACGAGATCTTCACCGTGCTGAGCGCGCAGGACTCGCTGATCGTGGGCAGTCCGGAGACCTGCCGCAAGAAGCTGCGGGCCTACGCGGAGCTGGGCATCGACCGGATGATGTGCCTGCAGCAGATCGGCGGCATCCCGCACGAGAAGGTGCTGAAGAGCATCCGCCTGATCGGCGAGCTGATCCCGGAGCTGGTCTGACGCTCACCGGCAGGAAACGAGTCCGGTCGCGAAAAGCAGTCCGACGGTGAGGGCGGGCGGCGCCAGCAGCGCGAGTGTCCCGCCCGCCACCGCTTTCGCCCGGGCGGGGAGGCGGGACGCCCCCGTGGTGTGCGACGCCAGCACGCGCAGCCGGATCTCGGTGTCGCCTCCGGCCATGCCGAGAGCGCGGCGCGGCCCGTCCGCCGCGTGGATGGACAGCAGGGCCGACCGCACGGTCTCGGGTCCGTGCCGGGTGGCGGCGACCCGGTCGGCGGCCAGTTCGACGAGCAGCCGGGTCGCGCCGGGGAGTTCGCGCATGAGCGGGACAAACCGCAGCGTACGGCCCAGGACGTCGGCCGAGGCGGTCAAGAGGTGGTGCCTGCCGCGCAGATGAGCCCTTTCATGGGCGAGCACGGCGTTCAGTTCGGGGCGCGAGAGACGCGCGGCCAGGCCCTCGCTGGCGACGATCAGGCCGTCGCGGCCGCCGAGACTGTAGGCGATCGGACGGTCGTCGGGCAGCCACAATGTCGGCCCCGACCTGGCACCGGACAGCCGCTGCACGTCGAGATGACGCCGGTGCAGCAGCGTGCTGCGTTTCCGGCGCCGCGCCGAAGCCACGGCCAGCCGGGCTCCCGCGATCACGACGGCGGCGCCCGCGAAAGTGCCGGCCACAGGGTCGAGGGCGGGAACGTCACTGTGGCCGACAGCGGCCCAGCAGTAGTGGAGGACTCGTGTGATGGCCGTGGCGGGACCGTGGTCCGGCAGCACGAGGAGCAGGACGGCGCCGAAGGTGCCGGCGATGACGCCGACCGCGGTCAGCAGCCACCACGCGAGCGCCGTGCCGGGGCTGATCCCGCCGGCGGTCAGCCTGCCGAGCACCCTGGGCGAGAACCAGCCGATCACCACGACCCCGAACAGGAGCACCGCCGCCAGGATCATCGCTTGCCGGGCTTCCGCCGCAGCGCCCGCCGCAGGATGTCCGACTCCTCTTCGGTGACCGAGCGCGCGAAATGCAGCAGTACCGATTCCCGGTCTTCGGATGCGTCGAGGAGTTCGCGCAGGCTTTGCGCGGTGGCCTCCTCGCGGGTTGCCACGGCGCGGTAGCGGTACGCGCGATTCTCCATCTCGCGCACGACCCATTCCTTGCGGTGCAGATTGTCCAGCACCGTCATCACCGTGGTGTAGGCGAGATCGCGGTGCCGGTTGATCGCCTCGAGGACCTGGCGCACCCGCAAGGGTTCCGCAGCATCCCAGAGCACGTCCATCACCGACGCTTCGAGCTCGCCCAGCCGCTGCATGACACCTCCGCCGGGAAGGATACTGCGTGCGTCTCGCTCAGCCGACGATGCGCCGGGCGCCCATCAGGTGCCCGTCGCCCTTGACCGACCGGACGTCGACCAGCTGGCCCTCGGTCGGCGCGTCGACCATCTTGCCGGGCCCGACGTACATGCCGACGTGGTGGATCGCGCCGGGATCGCCGGTGCCGTCGTCGTAGAAGACGAGGTCGCCCGGGACGAGCTGGTCGAGCGGAACGGGCTTGCCGACGGTGTACTGCTGGCGGCTGGTCCGCGGGAGTGAAATGCCCGCCTGCTTGTACGCCCATGACGTCAGGCCGGAGCAGTCGAATTCGCTCGGCCCGGTGGCACCCCATTCGTACTGTGAGCCGCGTTTGGACAGTGCCGCCTGCAGCGCGTCGTTCGCGGCACCGGGCGGGCCGAGATAGGAACCCTTGTCCTGGACCTTGCCGAGTTTCGACCTGTCCGCGGCGGGCAGGTCGCCGAGCGCCACTCGCACCTTGGCGATCTGGTCGTCGAGGTCCTTCTTGCGGGTGCGGACCTGGTCCAGCGCCAACGTCGCGTCGTTCGCCGCGAGCTGGGCCGTTTCCCGCGCGTCCGCCGCGGTGGCGCGCGCGGTCCGCGCCTTCCCGAGCGCGTCGCGCAGGCCGTTCAACGCCTTGGCCTTCTCGTCGGCCAGAACCGACAGCGCCGAGGAGCGGTCGAGGAACTCCTGTCTGCTGCCGCTGTCGAGCAGCAGGACGGCGTTGCCGAGTCGCTCACCGTTCATCGCCGATCGCGCGATCGCCTCGACCTGTGGCCGGAAGCGATCGATGGCCGACTGTGCCTGCGTGAGGTCGCCGTCGGCCCGGCCGAGCGCGGCCGTGGCCTGGTCGCGCTCGGTCTCGCGGGCCTTCAGCCGGTCCTGGGATTCCTGCAGGTCCTCGTCGGCCTTGGCCGCCTGGGCACCGAGTTCCTGGTAGCGCCGCATCGGATCCTGGACGTCCGGCGCCGGTTGCGCGCTCGCGGGGAGCGTGCCGAAGCCGAGGGCCATGAGGGCGGCGGTGGCGGCGAGGGGGTGCCGCGACGAGCGCCGGTGTGGGGTCACGGGTGCCGAATCTCCTGTCGCACAGGTTCAACTATCGCGCTTAGTAGTACGGGGACGGTTGTGAGCGCCCGGTGAAGTCCTACTAAGATGACTAGTACTAGTTCTTATGGGAGACGAAGCTGATCTTTGCTACGGTGGGAACCGTGAGTATCTTTCCGGCTACTCTTCGTCGGCTCGTGGTGGCTTTGCTGCTGCTGATCGTGGCGGGTTCAGGGGCCGTCGGCTGCCTGGACGGGCACGGCGAGTCGATCGCCGTCACATGATCGGTGCCGTCTGTGCCTTGGGGTTGCGTGGTCCCGACCGGAGCCGTCTTCAGACGAGCGTCTTCCAGTAGCTCCAGAAGGCCTGCAGGACCGCGACGGTGATGGCGGCGTACCAGACCACGAGCACTGCACTGTGGTACCGGATCACCGCCTTCACCTCCGGTCCTTTGTGGAGGTTGCGCAGGGTCGTGTACCAGAAGACGGCGATGGTGACCGCCCAGACGACCATGCAGTACGGGCACAGCGCGCCGATGACGTAGAGACTCTGGAACATCAGCCAGTGCACGAACACGACACCGAGCGACGAACCCGCTTGCAGGCCCAGCCAGTACCAGCGAGGGAGCCGTGCCCCGCTCAGCACCACGACACCGGTCGTCATGACCACGGTGAACCCGACGATCCCCAGCAGTGGATTGGGGAAGCCGAACAGCTCCGCCTGCGGCGTCTTCATGATCGACCCGCAGCTGAGGACCGGATTGATGCTGCACGTGGGGATGTAGGAGAAGTCCTTGAGCAGCTTGATCTTCTCGATGGTGAGGACGAATGAAGCCAGCAACCCGATCGCGCCGCCGATCAGCAGCACCCACGACGTCGTACGGACCGCGAAGGGCGTCATTTCGCCAGTTCCAGGTCGATGACGGCCTTGAGGGCCTGATAGGACGGTGACGCCGGGAACTTGACGCCGTTGACGAAGAACGTCGGCGTGCCCTCGACGCCGATGTTCGCGCCGTCGGTGCGGTCGGCCAGAACGCGGCCGAGGGTGACGGGGTCGTCCAGCGCGGCCTCGAAAGTGGCCGTGTCGAGCCCGAGCTGGCGGGCGAAGCCGACGAAGGTCGCACGGTGGGAGACCTGCTGGTCGCCCCACTCCGGCTGCTTCTCGAACATCAGGCGGTACATCGGTTCGAGCTTGCCCTGCTTGCCCGCCGCCTCCACGGCCCGCGCGGCGAGTTCGGCGTTCCGATGGCTGGGGATGGGGAAGTAGCGCATCACGAAGGTGACCCGATCGCCGTACTCGGCACGGAGCCGTTCGACGCCGGGAAACGCCGCGCCGCACGCCTCGCATTCGAGGTCGAGGAACTCCACGACGGTCACCTTGCTGCCCGCGGGGTCGGAGAGCCGATGGCTGTCCGGCCGGACGAGGATCGACGCGGGCACCACCGGGGGCGCGTCCGCCTGCGCGGTCGGGGTCTCCTCACCCAGATTGATGAAGACGAGCAACGCGGCCACCGCCGCGATCACGACGGCCACGACCGTCAGGGAAACCTTGGCGTTCTTGGTCATTCTGCTTCTGTCCTTGGCTCGGTTCCGGCAACTGAAAACGGCATGGGGCTTTGCCGGATCAGGTGCGGGAAACGCAGAGCTGGACGAGCGGTGGCGTGCTCGTCGAACGCCTTGCCGGGGAGGACGGCGGCACTCCCGTCTCACCGGGGCGATGGTGCCGGACGAGCAGGAAGAGCGCGGCCAGCAGCGCCACACCGATGCCCGTGACGTCGTCGAGGTGGTTGTCCGGAAGGGGCTGTTCCGCCGGGCTCAGCCGGGGCGTCGCCGGTTCGCATTCGCCGACCGGGTTCGTCGCGTGCGCGGCCTCGGCGGCGAACAGGGGAGCGCAGGGTGAGGAGGCCGCCGCGGCGCCGTCACTGCACAGCGCGCCCTGCAGCAGAGCGACAGCGGTGAGCACGGCCAACACGGCGAAAAGCCGCGCTGTCATCCTCACTGTCCTTCTGCCGGTCACGCGGAGCAGGGTAGAGGCGACCTTGTAAAGCCGGGGCGAATTCGGACGAATCGACCTACAGTGGGCCGCGGCTCCGTGTCTGTGAAGGGACCCGCCGTGCCGAGCTTCAAGGATGTCGCCCACGCCCCGGAAGCCGTTGGCAAGAGCACCGTGGTCATCGTCGTCGAGGACCCGCTCTGTCCGTCAGACCTGCCGGCGGACACGTGAAGACGGTTTTGGCAGGAAGTCCGTCAAGCCAGGGCACCTGATGAGCAAGGACTCGCCTGGGCAGGTGATCATGATCGGCATGTGATGATCATGGTCTGGTCGAGGTCGGCATCCGCACGGTCGACCAGACAAGACCGGTTTCGGGCGTGCTCGGGTTGATGGCCGAAGCCGTGCCGTGATGGCCACACTGGGCCCATGGACTACGTCGGTCAGGTGCCCGCCCCACCACTGGATCGGTTCATCGACGACGTCTACTGCCTGACCGGCGTGCCGTATCACCGGCGGATGAATGTCCCGCCGATGCCGTCGGCGCATCTGTTCATCAACCTCGGCGACCCCGTCCGCCTGTGGGATTCCGACCCTTCGGTGCCGGTCGCGGTGTTCACCGACGGCTGGTTCATGGGCCTCTGGACCAGGCGTTTCCAGGTCGAGTACCCCGCATGGGTGCGGCTGGTGGCGGTGCATTTCAAGCCTTGGGGGTTGTCGCCCTTCATCGACCTGCCCGCGACCGAACTCCGTAACCGCTGGGTGCCGGTCGACGCCGTCTGGCGGCGGTCACTGGACCGGATCCGTAACCGGATCGGCGACCTGACGTCGCCTGCCGAAACACTGCGGGTGGTGGAAGCCGAGCTGCGCTCTCGGCTCGCCGACGCACCGGCGCGTGGTCTCGGCCTCGTTCTCCATACGGCCGGACGGCTGGAGGTATCCCACGGTGCGATCCAGGTCGGGGCGCTGACCGAGGCCGCCGGGGTAAGCGCCAATCACCTTGCCGCGCAGTTCAAGTCCCATGTCGGGGTCACCCCGAAACGGGTGGCGCGAATCTACCGCTTCGCCCGGCTGATCCTGTCCGTCGACGCACGGCTTTCGGTCGACTGGTCGGAGCACGCGCACGCGGCGGGCTATTTCGACCAGGCCCACTTCGGCAAGGAGTTCAAGGACTTCACCGGCCACACCCCGACGGAATTCCTGGCGTTGCGGCGCCGGTTCCCCGCCGAGCAGCAGTTCCCGCCGATGCCGGCCGAGTGATTTTTTTACAAGCGTGTCCGTCCGCGGGACGACAAGATCGGGACGGACGCGCAAGAGATCCGAGGAGGGCCCTGTGGGCACAGTGATCATGCACAACGTGATGTCGGTGGACGGTTTCATCGCCGACAAGAACGACGACGTCGGCCCGCTCCACGAGTGGCTCTTCAGTGGGGATGTCCCGCTCCTCAGGAATGAAGTCGGGGAGTACGACCATTCCGGGACCGGGGGCGGGATCAGGGTTTCCGGCAAGTCGGCGGGGTACGTCCGGCCGATGTGGGAGTCGATCGGCACGATCGTGATGGGCAGGACCCTGTTCGACCTGGTGAACGGCTGGGAGGGGAAGCCGCCCGCGGGTGACCACGTGGTCGTGGTGTCCCATCGGCCCAAGCCCGAGGGCTGGCATCCGGAGGCGTCCTACCACTTCGTCGACGACGTGACCGCCGCGATCGCCAAGGCTCAGGAACTCGCCGGAGAGCGGACCATCGCGGTGAACGCCGGCGAGGTGGGCGGCCAGATCCTCGCGGCGGGCCTCGTGGACGAGGTGGCGATGGACGTCGTGCCGGTGGTGTTCGGCTCGGGCAAGCGGTTCTTCGGCGGCATCGACGGACAGCATCTGCTGGAGGATCCCGACGTGGTCATCCAGGGTGACCGGGTGCTGCACCTGAAGTACAAGGTCCGTCGCTGAGCCACTCACCGAGACTGCGGTTGAACGCCGTGACCGGTTCGCTCGTGTGCGACGGTGACCAGATCGTCTTGCTGGAGAACGGAAAAGAGGCCGAGTGGGGGGCTTACGACGAACTGCTCGCGCGAGACGGTGCCTACACCGGCCTCGTCCGCTTTCATGCTCTGCCGAGGAGAAGCCCTGCGCCACCGGCGGCCGGTCAGGTGCGGGTCTTGCGACCGGTCACCTTGTTGTAGATGACCAGGACGATGACCGCACCGATGATCGATCCGATCCATCCAGCGGGCTGGAAGCCACGGAAACCCACGGTGAGCAGACCGAACAGCAGGCCGCCCACGACCGAGCCGACGATGCCCAGCACGATCGTGCGCAGCAGGCCGATGTCGTCCTTGCCTGGCACCAAGGCTCGCGCGATGAAACCGGCGATCAGGCCGAACAGGATCCAGCCCAGGATGGTCCAGAACATCGCGTCCCCTCGTGGTCGGCCGGGCGAACAGCCTCACGATACGGAGAATCGCGCGCGGGCGCCAAACGGCAGCGATCAGTCCCTTCACCGGTCCGGCACGACCACCAGATGACCACCTCAGCCCGGCCCACGGAAATTCGGTCAGGTGCGACCTGTCCCTGGCGGTGCGGGCCGGTGTCCGTCGAAGGGCGTGCCGAAGCGGTCTTTGTGCGGCGTGCTGATCACGTCGCCGTCATGCGCATACGGTCGAACACGGCCGTTGGCGGGCATGCGTTGTCAGCGCACGCGTCGTTCGTGCGAAGGCGGGTCCTTGACGCCCTTGACCTGTGTCCAGCCGCGGCCGAAGACGAAGCCTCCGCGGACCAGGCGCTTGCGCTGCCCGCGGGGCGCTACGGCGGGGTTGTAGGACTGGCTCAGCACGTCCCCGTTGTCGCTGAACTTCCAGATTTCGGCGTAAGGCTGACCGTGGTGGTTGTGCCGGCGCTCGAAGCCGACAGGTCTGCGCAGGATCGTCTCGAACCAGGCCGCGCACTCGGCGGCCACGTGCTCTGGGGCGCCGCTGACGTCGAGGGAGAACGGCGTCGGCTCGTCCGGCAGTTCATGCAGGCAGCCGTGTAGCAGGTCACCTCGCGCGTGCTGGTCTTGGTAGTGGACGCCGAACTCGCCCAAACTGACGCGTTTGAGGGAATCATTGAGCGACACGACGGCGATCAGACAGGGATGCTCCTCCTCGTCCCGGATCGCCCAGCTGGCGGCGTGGCCGACGTCCCACAGCGCGGCCACCTAGCCGCCGCGCACACGGCTGCCTGAAAGGCTGGTTACGTGCGCGTCACCGCCCGCTTCCCGGTGATACCGACGTCACCGCACTTGGAGTACGTCGACACGCCCGGCGGCGCCATCGCCAAGACATGACACCGAGTGGCCAGCTCACCAGAAGATCGCTGCGTGCCATCTCGGCCCTACGGTTGATACTCGCGGTCTACACCCACTGTCCGGTTTCTCGGCGGAACCGGCCATGCTGCCGGACCGGGCACGGTCTCGACACCGAACGCCCCAGGGGTAACCGGGCACTGACTCGGGTACTCCTGGGCGACGGTCCGCACATCGGAACGAGGGGAGCGGGTAATGGGGGATCAGTGGTGGTGGGGAGCGGTGGGCGTGGCGCTGGTCGTCGGCGGCATACTTCTGCGGCCGTCCGCCGACCGGAAGTGGCGATCGTTCGTTCTCGAGATCTTCACTCTGGCGGGCTGGATGCTGGTCGCGATGTCCGTGATCAAGCCCTTGGTGCCGGCGAACGTTCTCGGAATCACGATTCTGGTCGTGATCGTTCTGTGCGTCATGGCAGTCCCGTTGGCCGCTCGACGCATGGGCAGACAACGCGAATCCAGGCGGAGACCGCTCCGGAGTCGTCACAGGTGATCCACGCCGGCGAACGCAGCTATCTCGGTGCCATCAGGAAAAACTGTCGACCTGCACGATATGCGCGCCTGGGTTTGTGACGTCCGCCGCGAGGTGAGAGGCCATTGCTAGGTGGGTGTGATGGACAGGTCGGCGATGCCGGCCTGGCGGAGGGCGTCGACGACCCGGCCGGCGGTGGCGAAGTTCCAGAACTTGACTCCGTTGGGGAAGTAGAGATCTTTGCTTGTGCCGGCGTCGTCGATGGCGACGATTGTGGTGTCGCCGATGGTCCAGAGCAGGTCTCCGAGCTGGTTCCCCGGTTCGCGTGCACGAACCGGGCAACGAAGCCGAGATGCTAGGTGTGACCGCCGTCGATCAGCTGACGTATGTCGGTGCAATCGGGCGGCTCCCAGGGGATGGGTGGGGTTTCCCGTCGTGTTCGATCAGGACCCAGACATCATCGGTCTCCGGGAAACCTCGATCGCCACGGCGGCGATGATGGTGCCGGCCACGGTCACACTTCGCTGCCAGAACATGAATCCTCCTGACACTGGATACGCCGGGCCGGTGTAAGCAAGGAAGTACCTCATTATGGCCGCGACCAGACGTCTCATGTATCACCTTCATCTAGTTCGTGATCTGGGGAAAAAGGAGCGCGTACACCGATCTTGAGGCGAGTTTCGGCCACTGGCAGATAGTGGCCATGAAGGATGACGATCGCACTCGCGATAATAAGCTGAGTCAATTTCGTGGCTTACTGGTCCTGATGGGCGCAAGAGAGGGCGACTTCGATGACCGATGCGCGCACGATTGGTGACATCTCATCCGGTCGGCTCCATGGCCACCCGACTGCGCTGGCCGACAGGCTGGCCCGCAGCTATCCGGCGGTGTCGCCGGAAACGGTGAGTCGGCTGGTGCGAAACGAGTTCGACCGCTTCGCCCGCGCGCGGGTGCGAGTGTTCGTTCATATCCTGGTCGAACGGGCGGCACGGCAACAGCTCGATCGTTGGCCAATCAGTTCATGAGGCCGTTCGCCGGCGGTATGGCCGACTGGCGCCGACAAGTAGAGGCAGCCATCGGGCTCTCCGTGCCGGCGCCAGGAACCCAGCGGAAGACAGGGGTGCATATCGAGCCGTTCTCGGCGTGCCCCGTAAGCGGTGTCCGGCCTGCGCTGGTTCAGCAAGTCGCGATTTTTCGCGCTTACGCGTGACCATGGCATTTCTCGTGCCAGTGTTATCGCCGCTTGCCCGAGGTAGGCGACGTGCGGGCCACGCCCGCGGGCAGGCGCGCCAGGTGACGGCGCTCAACTTCACCCATCCGGCCTCCTGTCGCAGAACTGCGGCACTCAGGTAGCCCGATAAGGCGTCGCTTAGTCGCTTTCCTGTGTGGCCCGATTCTCGGGGCCGCGTCAACGGCCCCTTTCCTAAGGGGGGTGCTCTCAAGGCACAGTTTAGTGCAGAACTCCTCGGTGGCGAGAATATCAAAGCTCCGCATTCGAGTCGCCGCAGGGGTCCGCCAATGCCTGGCTGGGTTTCCATCCATCCTGGCTGGGTTTCCATCCATTGAAGTTGTTTCAACCTGACAAAGGAGAACTTTGTGAAGCGCATTGTTTCCGCACTTGCCGTGGCGGCCAGTACTGGCGCGCTGGTAATGGGGGCTTCCGGCCCCGCGACCGCGGCGGAGAAAGCGGTCCAGCAGCAGGTGCCCACCGTCTACATCAGCGAGGTCGCCACCCGTGGTACCGGCCCCGCCGCGGCGTTCCAGGACTACATCGAGATCGCGAACCCCAGCTTCGCCCGGGTGCCCATCGGGGGCCTGCAGCTGCAGGCGATGGTCGGCCAGCAGGTCGTGACGATCCCGATTCCCGTGGGGACCACCTTGGGGCCGCGGCAGGTGTACACGATCGCCAACGCCGCGTTCACCGGCTGTGTGCCCGACCAGATCTTCACCGAGAACCTCCCCAGCGCCAGGGCTCTCAAGATGGTGCTGGGCACGCCGGGGGGTGCTCGCGTGGACGCTGCGACGACTCCTCGTGTGCACCTGGCCAGGTTGTCGCTTCATCGGGTCGGGTTCTCCGGAACTCCCACCGACTTCGTCCCGGGTCCGCGGACTCCGTGCGTCTTCGACGCCACTGCTCCCTCCGCTCCGTGACGCACGGTCGACCACATAGTTGAGATTTTAGCTATCGGTTCATAGTCATCTTCTGGCTTTAGGAATGGTAAAGCTCGGGGTCGCCAACACGACCCCGAGCTTTACTCGTAATAGCCCGGGGCGCCGGCAGTCTTGTCGTGATCGGGCCTGGCAACGTCAATCTGGATCAAGTTCAGAGAACCGCGGACACGTTCGTGAATCAGGCACGAGGGCTCGGTGCCGGGATTTTCACCGGTCGTTTCCCGCATCTGCTTGCAGGTTCGGCGCGGTTGGAGTGGGAGCACCTGCTGGGCCCGCGCTGGCTGCTCTGCGGAGTCATCGGCTTCGATGATTCCGACGATGACGTCTTCTGGGCGGTGTGTCCCGAGATTGAGGTGGTCATCGGCCGCAGGACAACGCCGTCAGACAGAGAGATCTCGGCCATGCTGGCTGTGAAGTCGTTGAGCGGCAACAATCCGACGAGGCGGACGGTGTCAGCCGGCAGACCGGCTTCGAGCCGCTCGGAGGGCAGGTCGAATACCGCCTCGTCGAACTCGTAGGTACGCGTCGTGGCGATCACGGGTTCGAGGAGGCACTCGACCGGCACCCAGTCCAGCCTGCGCTGTCGAAGGGAGAATTCGGTGCCGGCCATGGTGTCGACACGGGTGCTCAAGACCTGCTGATGCGCCCGGATGTTCGTGGAGTCGACGCTGATCACGAACGCGACGTTGTCCTCGACGTGCCTAGGGAGTCGTCCTTGACGATCACGTGCTCCAGGATCCGGTCCCACGTCCCGTCCGCGGCGCACCAGGGTCGATAAGCGTGGTGGACCTACTCGACCTGTTCCGGTCGGATAAGGACGTTGGAGTACGGCGATCAGCAGCGGGCGACGAAGTACCGCACGGGAGACGGGATTTCGAGGACGCCGGATTCCGTCACGTACTCGGCTGCTTCGGCAGCGATCTCTTGTGCGACCGTCTCGTGGTGCTCCGCGGGCATCGTGTCCCACATCATCCGCATACCGTGCGTCCAGGTCCAGCTGACGAGCTGATCCGGTGAGTCCGCCCGCAGGAGGACGTCCTCGACGTGGACGGCGACATCGGAGAAACCGGCGCGCCGGAGGTCCGCGGTCGCCCTTTCCGTGCCGCCGAAAGCTTCCTCTTGCGGGTAGACGCGGGGCGAGACGGAGAACCTGGCTGCGGCCGCCGCGATGGACCGCAGCCCGAACACCCGGGGCTCTGGTTCGAGTACTGACGCCGGCGCACAGACCGCCAGGCGTCCGCCGGGAGCCAAGAGGGTCCGGTACCGGCCGTAGGCGGATTCCAGGTGCGGCACCATATGCACACTGTTGCTGCCGATGACGGCGTCGAAGTAGCCGGGTCCGAAGCCGGGAGCGGCGCCATCCATGACCGCGACGACCGCTCCGTTGGCGTGTCTGCGCCGCAGGTTCGCCGCCGTCTTCGCGATCATGGCCGGAGAGACGTCAATCCCGACGACCTGCCCGGAGGGGCCGACCGCATCGGCCGCCGCGAACAGCGCCGCGCCACGGCCGCAGCCGATGTCCAGGACGTACTCACCGGCACTGAGCGCGGCTAGCTCGACGAGCCGTGCTGCGATCGGGCGGAAGTACTCGACGCCGTTCTGGTCGTAGGACCCTGCCACCGTGTCGAAGGTCTGCCGCACCGCTGTCTCGGGTGACGACGTGTTCATGGTCTTGTTCCTTTCGAAACCGTGAGCGGGCCGGGCCTCAAGCGAAGGTCAGCATGGCCACACCACCCATCACAACCAGCGCGCCGGTGACCCGGCGGCGAACATGGCCTTCCCCGAGGAAGTACCAGCCGAAGATGACCGCGGTCACGATGCTCAACTCCTTCACTGGAGCGATTACGCTGACCGGTGCCCACCGGATCGCGAAGAGCACGAGGACATACGCGGTAGGCACCAGCGTGCCGACCACCACGATTTCGCGCCGGTGCGCCGACCAGAGCTCTCGCAGCGCTCGGGTGCGCGCGAGCGCGACCGGAGCCAGGACGAGCACCTCCCCGACCGACACGCCCCAGAAGACGAGCAGCGGTGAAAGACCGAAGCCGCTGACGACGTTCTTGTCCCACAACGTCGCCAGCGCGTTGGCAAGACCGATCAGCACCCCGAACCCGGACGCGGACACCCTCGCGGCGCGGCCGATCGGGCCGGGCGACCGGTCCACGGTGATGACCAGGACCCCGCCGATCACCGTGGCCGCGCCGAGAAGGGCCAGCGGGCTCGGCCGCTCGCCGAGCAGCAGCACGGCCGCGGCGATCGCGAATACCGGTGCCGCGCCACTGGACAGCGGGTAGACCACCGATAGATCCGACGTACGGTAGGCGCGTTGCAGCAGCAGGTAGTAGCTGAGCTGCAGGCAGGTGCCGACCACGGCCGACAGCACCCAGTGCCCGAGGTCGACCGGGCCGCCGAGGATGAGGGTGCCGATCCCCAGTGGCAGTACCAGCACGCTACCCACGGCCATATAGGAGAAAACGAACAGCGAACCCGACATGCCCATTCTCTTCGCGATCACGTTCCAGCCCGCATGGGCGAACGCCGCGACGAGCACGAGCAGCACAGCCAGAACTATCAACGGGGCACCTTTCGCGTTTTTCGATGCGGGGCGCCTCCTGCCCCCAGGTACGGCCGACGCGGCCGATCATGCGCTTTGACCGGCCGCGCCGGCCTGGTCGGCTAGACCGAGACCAGCTCGTAGACACCGGCCGACGCGCGCGGCGCCCGGTCCGAAACCCACTCACTGCGGTCCGAAACCCAGTTCGCCCGGTCCGAGACCCAGTTCGCCCGGTCGGACACCCAGTTCGCCCGGTCCGAAATCCAGTTCATCTCCATTGTTCCTCCTTTCGCTGAATCGAATCGGCTCCCGGCCGCCAGCCCCGGCACGAGGAGTGCGGGAATGGTCTCCCGTCACGCGGACGGGAACGAAGGCGCCCGGCAGTGGCGCGAGCGCGGAATTCCTTTGTGGACGAAAGGCGGTTGGCGCAAGAATGGCCGTCAGCCCCCCAATCCCCGCTTCCGGTGGATCGCGCCACAGCATTTCTAACACGCGGATTCGGTGTCGATCAATCGGCCGCCGGTGCCCGACTTCGTCGCCCTCTGTCGTCAGCGCGCGGATCCGTGTCCACCAAACGGGTTCTGGTACCCCGGTCCGCAGGCCAGGCGACCGGCGGATCCGCGCTACGGATTCCTCCTTGCCGCAGAAACAAAACTACCGATTTGTGCTACGAATGGAAAAACAAGCAAGCACTTTCCAATCGATGATCGTCCACTCGATCAGCGGATTCCCCCGCCTTTCGCGGTCTGCTTCCATGGAGAAGGTAAATTCTCGCCGGTGTCACCCTGGGGGGCTGGACACCGGCTCTCGCAGCGAGTTCCCCCGAGGAGCGATATGGCTTCCTACAAGGACGTCCTCGTCACCGGCGGCGCCGGATTCATCGGACGCAACATGATTGCCGGAATGGTCCGTGACGGGTACGCCATCACGGCGCTGGACAACTACAAGATCGGCGGGAAGGAGTTCGTCGACGACGAGATCCGCAACGAGGTCAATTGGGTCGAAGGCGACTCCCGCGACTATTCCCTGGTGGCGAAGCTGACCAAGGGGATGGACGGGGTCATCCACCTCGCCGCGCCGTCCTCCTTCCTGATGTACGAGGAAGACCCCACCGACGGCGCGTCGGTCACCACACAAGGCTTCCTCAACATCCTGGAGGCCGTGCGCCGCAATGACGTCGGCAAACTGGTGTACGCCAGCACGAGCGCGGTGTACGAGGGGAACCCGGTGCCCTACACCGAGGAGATGACCCTGGCCCCGCCGGATCTGAAAGCGCTTTCGAAGAAGTGGAACGAAGAGGCGGCCCGGCAGTACTCCGACCGCTACGGCATCACCGCTGTCGGGCTGCGCCCGTTCAGCGTCTACGGGCACGATGAGTTCAGCAAGGGCGGCTACGCGAACGTCATCTCGCTGTTCGTCTGGGCCGCGCTCAGTGGGCAAACGCCCGTGCTCTGGGGAAACGGGCAGCAGACCCGCGATTTCATCTACGTCACCGACGCCGGTCGCGCCTTTCAGCTCGCGCTGGAAGCCGACCTCAAGACCGACGAGTTCAACGTCGGGACCGGGCTGGAAACGACGTTCAATCGCACCCTCGACCTGATCGGCGCCGAACTGGGCATGGGCCTCACGCCCCGCTACGTACCGACGCCCATCGCGATCTACGCGGAGCGGCTGTGGGCGGACACGCGCAAGGCCGAGAACCTCCTCGGTTTCCACCCGTCGGTCACGGTCGAGGAGGGTATCCGCCGCGTGATCGCGTCCGCCAAGGAAGCACGCGACCGCTGGCCGGAACTCGGTACTCGGCAGATGTACTTCGAGAGCCTGCCGTCCTGACGGCGCGGGTGGGACGGGATGACGACGATGAAGCGGGTACTGGCACTGACCGACGCGCCTGACGACGTCAGTATCTTCTGTCAGGACACGGAACTGCTGCTGTTCCGGATCGAGCAGCTGCCGGCGGCCAGACACGGCTTCGAGTTCTTCGAGCAGGTGTACGCCAGACTGCGCGAAGCCTGCGATCTGTCCACTGTGGACATGGTCGTGGCGGAGTACACCGAGGCGCTGCCTCTGCTGTATCTGATGAGGCGGGACGGCCACTCGTGCCCGGCGCTGATCATCCCGCACACGAACCCGTACCCGCTCAATATCCTGTGCCACCTGATGCTGGTCGCCGAGACCGCGCATCCCGGCGACCTGGTCCTGTGCGGCTCGACCAATGCCGCGGCCGCCTACGAGCAGGTCGCCGGGATCCCCGCCCGCAACATCTGCACGTTCGGCATCCGCGACATCTACCGGCCGGGGGACCGCGCGGCGGCCAGGGCCCGGTTCGGGCTGCCACCGGACCGGCCGATCCTGCTCTATACCGGCCGGTTCATGACCGACAAGGGAATCGGCGCCCTGCTCGAGGCGTACCACCTGCTGCGCCGGAGCGTGCCGGACGCACTGCTGACGATGTCGGTGACACACATCGACGCGGTGCTGTACAACCAGCTCGCCGTACAGCTCGAGCACGTGGTGCTGTTCCAGCGTCTCTCGCGGGAGGAGACGGTGAGCCTGTACAACGCGGCGGATCTCTACGTCTCCGCTGCCACCAGCATCTTCGAGACCTATGGGAAAGCGCCGCTGGAGGCGATGGCCTGCGGGCTGCCCGCGGTGCTGCCGCGCTGGGACGGCTTCCCGTACTTCGTCGGCGAGCACAACGGCGCACTGGCCGCGGTCCAGCACGGGGACACCGGCCGGACCAGCCCGTTCGACTTCGCCGCCGTCGACCCGGCCGACCTCGCCCGGCAATGCCGCCGGGTGCTGGACCGCGGCAAGCTGACGGACTACCGAACGCCGGCCTGGGCGACCTACGAGGAGACCATGCGTGTACTCCGCGACGTGGTCGGCGAGCTCACCGCGCGCCCGCGGCTGACGGTACCCGTGAACCCGTCCGCGGCGTTACACCGTGAGCGCTACTCGCCCGCCGTCCGCGCCTTCCTCGACCATTACCGGTTGGAAACGCTGGAAGACCTGACCGTCCGGACGACGGAGCTGGGCCTGATCGACCGCCGCGATCCGGGTGACCGGACTGTCCTCAGTGGACTGCATGATGAGATCTTCGGCATCATGGCCGCCGATCCCGGCCGTGCTGGTGACGACGAGAAGGCCGGAGTGACCGGATGACCGCGGGGCTGGGACTGGCCGACCAGCGCAGCGACTATGCCTCCCTGGTGCGCTGGTGGACACGGATGCGGGACTCGAAGCCGGTGCATTACGACGCGGAGCTGGGGAACTGGCACGTGTTCCGCTACGACGACGCGGTGCGCGTCATCGGCGACCACGAGACGTTCTCGTCGGACCTGCGCTCGGCTGTCCGGCAGCCGGAGCAGTTCGCGATCGTCGCGCGCGGCGCGTTCAACGGTTTCGACCCGCCGGAGCACACGAAACTGCGGGCACTGGTCAGGACCGCGCTCACGCCCCGGATGATCGCCGGTCTCGCGCCCCGCATCACCGCCATCGCGCACGAGCTGCTCGACTCGATGGACGGGCGGCGCCGGGTGGAGCTGGTCGGCGACCTGGCCTACCCACTTCCGCTGATCGTGATCGCCGAGCTGATGAATATCCCGCTGGCCGATCGGCACCGCTTCCGCGCCTGGGCCGACGCGCTGTTCTTCCAGGGCCGCGGGGACAAGCCGGTGGTGGTGCCGACCGAGGAGATGTTGCGCTCGGTCGAACCGCTGATCGGCGAGATGAACGCCTATTTCCTCGACCACATCCGTTACCGGCGGCGGCATCCGGGCGGCGACCTGATCAGCAAGCTCGCCGCCGTCGAGGTGGCCGGTACCCGGCTTGCGGACGAGGAGGTGCTGGGCGTCTGCGGCTTCCTGCTGGTAGCCGGGCACATCACCACCACACTGGTGCTCGGCAACGCCGTGCACCTGCTGGCCACCCGGCCGGACCTCGCTGCGGCACTGCGGCGCCGGCCTGGCCTGATCCCTGCCGCCGTCGAGGAGGTCCTGCGCTTCCGGGGGCAGCTGCCCGCGACCCCGCGCCGGACCACCCGCGAAGTCACCCTCGGCGGCCAGGTCATCCCGGCGGGTGAGGTGCTGCTCATCTGGATCGCCTCCGCGAACCGGGACGAACGCCAGTTCGCGCAAGCGGACCGCTTCGACCCGCGGCGCGAACCCAACCGCCATCTGGGATTCGGGCGGGGTATCCACTTCTGCGTCGGTGCCCCATTGGCCCGGCTCGAGCAGCGCATCGCCCTGCGCGCGGTGCTCGAGCGGTGGGACTCGTTCTCACTGGACGGCCGCGTGCGACCCGAGGACGTGCGCAAGGCCATCGGGTTCCGGGTCCTTCCCCTCGAAGTTTCCTGGGCCGGCTGAGCCTCCTGCCGGCAGTCAGCCGACGTCGAAGCAGACCAGGAACAGACCTTGCTCCGGCAACAGTTCGGCGACGCCGTCCGGCCGCAGCCCGGCTTCCCGGCCGAGCCGGGCGAACTGCGCTTCGGTGCGCTCGGCAGCGTCCAGCAGGAGCAGCATGGCCAAGTCTCGCTGGCTCGCCACGAACTGACCGGGATCGTCGCCGGCGGCGGGCACCTCGTCCAGCACCCGCTCGACGAGCACGACCTGCCCGCCCGCGACCACCGCGGCCCCGCAGCGGCGCAGGATCGCGACCGCGGCCTCGTCGGGCCAGTCGTGCAGGATGTTCGCCAGCAGACAGACGTCCGTCCCGCCGGGCAGCGGATCGAAGAAGCTGCCGCCCACCACCGTCACCCGATCCGACACCCCCGCCGCCCGCAACACCGTGTCCGCGGCGCTGACGGTGCCGGGCAGATCCACCAGAGTTCCGGTGAGCCCGGGGCGAGCGGCCAGTACGGCCGCGAGGACGTGCCCGGTCCCGCCGCCGACGTCGGTCACGTGCCGGACCCCCGACCAGTCGTACCGACGCGCCACCTCGGGGCCGAGCGCGGCGGCGTGCGCGGCCATCGCCGCGTCGAAGGACCGGCCGAGCACCGGATCGGCGGCCAGGTCGTCCCAAAAGCCGCGTCCGAACAGACCGGCCCACACGCTTTTGCCCGTGCGCACCGCTTCGGGCAGTGAGGCGATCGCCTCGTCACCACGACGGGCAAAGGCTTCGCGCTGGTCCAGTGCCTTCGCCAAGCCTGCCGGGTGACCGCTGCACAGGACCGCCCCGAGCTCTCCGAGTTCGACGCGATCTGCGGCGGGCGCGCGGAACACCTCCAGCAGCACGAGATACCGGACCAGCCGCCGAAGGGCGGTCACATCCGCACCGGACCGGCGCGCCAGGTCGGCGAGGTCATTGACGCCGTCGACCACCAGGTCCGGCAGTCCGAGCGTAACCGCGGCCCGCAACGCCCACGGGGTGAACAGGGTCGCGCCGCGGGCCACCCTGACCACCGCATCCCGGTCGGCATCCCTGTTGCTCAACGTCTCTCCGTTCAGGTGTGGTTTTCGATGATCCGGCCCAGTGCCTCGGCTCCGCGGTCGATGTCGCCGAAGTCGTTCAGCACGCCAGGGGCGAACCGGACCGCGCTGCTGCGATACGGCGTCTGCCCGGCGACGACCCCTTCGGCGAGCAGGAGGTCGACGACGGTGGCCGGGTCGATGCCGGGAACGTCGAAGCACACCATCCCGGACGTCAGCCCGCCCACGTCGGGCGTGCGCACGTGGACACCGGCTACGTCGGCGAGCGCACCGCGGCAGTGCGCGTTCAGGTCGTGGATGCGGGCGGCCACCCAGGGCTTTCCCAGCTCCTGTTGGAAGTCGAAGGCTTCGGCGAGCGCCCACCGGTGTTCGTAGGCCGGGAACCCGCCCGGGGTGCAGAACCGTGCCGCCGGCGCCTTGCCGTCCGGCACGGAGCCCAGGTACCACGGCCAGAACACCTCGACGTCGAACGAGGTGATGATCGGCCGGATCGCGGCCCAGCCCCGCTCACTGCCCCAGACCAGGCCCGTACCCCGTGGTCCGAACAGCCATTTGTGGCAACCTGTGGCAAAGAAGTCGCAGCCGAGCTCGGTCACCTCGAAATCCTCGACGCCCATACCGTGCACCCCGTCGACGCAGGTCAGGACCTCGGTGCCGGGTGTACGCCCGGCGTTGACGGCCGCGACGACCTCCGCGATACGGGTCAGCGGCAGCTTGACCCCGGTCCCCGAGTGCACCCAGGTCAGTGCCAGCAGCCTGGTCCGGTCCCCGATGCCGCGGGCCACAGCAGCGACGATCTCGTCCTCGGTCGCCGCCCGAGGGTCCTCGTAGAGCTCGATGGTCCGGTGGGACGCGCCGCTCGATTCGGCCTTGAACCGCAAAAGTTCCCTGGCCGCGTAGTGCTCGTGCGCGGTGCTCAGGATCTCCTCGCCGGGCCGCAGCATCATGCCGGTGAACACGACGGCGAGGCCCATGGTGGTGCTTTCGGTGAGCGCGATCGTGTCCGGCTCGGCACCGAGGTAGCGTCCCGCCTTCTCCAGGACGCGGCGCTGGAGCTCGTCGCGATGGTGGAAGTACAACGCCGGGTTGCTGTCGAGGCCCTGCCGGTGCCGTTCGATCGCCTCGCGGACTGGCCGCGGGTGTGGGGCCAGCACTGAGAGTCCCAGGTGCACGTAGGCCGGGTCGAGGTCGAACTGGGCCCGCAGCTCGGGCCAGTGGGGTTCGGCAGTCACTTTTCGATGCCCCAGCGGCGGGACTCGACCGGTGTCAGCTCGATCAGCTTCGCTCCGCGTCGGATCGCCTCCTCGTCGAGGGTGGCGATGTTCGCGGGCGACGGGTTGGGCGAGAGTCGCCGCTCGTGGGCTTCGGCGATCTGGTAGATGTCGAAACCGTACTGATTGCGCATGATGCGGTAGCCAAGTTCGTTGATCATGCAATTTGTGCTGCAGCTGCCGGTGTTGTGGGGTACCTCCCAGCCGATGGCCTCGAGGTCGGCGATGATGCGCTCGGTCGGCGGCTTCGGCACGAACTCATAGAAGGGCACCAGAGCGGTTCCGCTGTCCCCGGCCCGGAGCAATTCCGCGGCTTCCGGCGCCTTGCGTTCGGCGTGTCTGCGCAACAATGAGACCTGGTCCTCGACGACGCCGGCCAACGGCGTCAGTCCGTCTACCTTCACGATCGGCCGGTCACCGGCGGTAGTGCGGTTCTGGCCTTTGTGCGTCCCGACGAAACATAGCGGTATCATATTTTCCAGGCAATAGAACGACGCCTGGGCGAGAATGGTGGAAAAACAAGGCCAGCACGCCGACCCCCACGACATCGCCGCGCGGAGAAGATCTGGGTCGTCCTCTTCGTTCATCGCGAAACCGAGCCGGAACAGAGTGTTCATCGGATCGCGTTCCGGACGCGCGATAACCAATTCGATGTCGAGTTTCTCGCACAGTGAACCGGCGTTGCGGATCGCCAGCGGCGATTGATATCCCTGGTCGAGCATCCAGGCCACGACCCGCACGTCCCTGCCTGCCAGATCGTGCAGCATCCAGCTGGAATCCTTGCCGCCACTGTAGAGAACCAGCGCGTCGGCCTTCGCCTGCGGCCGCCGCGCCGGCACGCTGGCGACAAGTTCGCCGAGCTCGGCCGGTACTTCTCCCACCGCTTCGCCACGGGTCACCCGGAAGACCAGGTCGAGTAACCCGCCGCGGTCTTCCTGAGCCGGCAATTCCGCTGGATCCGGCGGATTCAAACAATGAGTGCACAGTGCGGGATCAGGCGATGGATCCCTGTCATCGAGGCAGGCGATGAATTTGTCGTACCCCATGGGCATACCGCATCGAGTGCAGACCGAACCGTCCGGAGCGACCGACATAACCATTCCTTCCGCGCGACTGGCATATTTGTCCCCACGGCCGCCGCGCCTGCGAAAACCCCCGACAGGCCGGACGCCGGAGTGCGACGAATTTTCACGGCCGTGCAACTACCCTAGAAATGGGTGAGGTGCACGACAAGGGACCACTCGGGTATCGTGTGATCACAGCGGGTGGGCGTTGACGAAGGGGTGCCTGACACATTTTGGATCTCTTGATCTTGCCGTGCGAGTTCGAACACCTGCGTTGATCGAGTCGTCCACCGCGGGAAGCGGACAGTCACGTACGCAGGAAGTTGTCCTGCAGGGCGAAGGTCGGTTGAGTCTGCACGCACGTCCGGCCGCGGCAGCCTTCTGCGTAGTACTCCAACGCGACGACGGGCCCAGTCTCGTGAGCCTCAATCGTGAGAAGGGCCGCCTGTTCGCGGTAGACATCGACGACGACCTTCGATGACTGCTCGTACCGGACGCGGACGCTTCGCCCGATCACATCCCAGGTGACGTGAAGCTCTTCGGTCACGGAGACGGGGACGCGCACCTCTCGCACCCAATCGTCGCCCGACGCCTTCTCAGCCTGCGGGAGAACGCCGAACGCGGAGAGCCGCACCTCGTCCTCGGCAACCACGAACTCCACGCGGGCAGCCTACCCATCCGCCTGAGAAACACCCTGATCGCGCCCTGCGCGAACGTTCAGCGTGCTCCTGCCGCGATCATGGTGGGGCGCGTCCGTCAGGCCGTCCCCTCTCGGTGCTCCAGGGGTCGCGATGCGAGCGCGTGTGCGGCGTGCCACGGTGACCGCATGAGTGCAGCTCGCCCGGGCGTGACGTCCATCTTCTTCGGCGCTTCGACCGTGCACGTCTTTGACGGCGTCACGAGCATCCTGGTCGACGGGTTCTTCTCCCGCCCGTCGTGGGCGCGGATCTTGGCCGGGAAGGTCGCTCCCGATCAAGAGCGCATCACCGCCGCGCTCGAGCGCGGCGGCATCGACCACCTCGATGCCCTGTTCGTGGCTCATTCCCACCACGACCACGTCATGGATGCTCCCGACGTCGTCCGCCTTCGTGGTGGCACCTTGTACGGTTCGCCGTCCACGCTCAACGTCGGCCGCGGAGCGGGCCTGCCCGACGACTCCATGTGCGTGATCGCCGACGGCGACCAGGTCAAGCTGGGAGACTTCACCGTTCGCGTCTTCGAAGGGCGCCACAGCCCGGGCGATCACTACCCGGGCACCATCGACGAGCCCTTGACCACACCGGCCAAGGCGTCCGCCTACCGCACCGGAGGCTGCTACTCGTTCCTGCTCACCCACTCCGCTGGACGGATGCTCGTCCACCCGAGTGCCAACTTCGTCCCTCACCAGTTCGACGGGCTCGACGTCGACTTCCTCTACCTGGGAGTCGGAGCTCTCGGCGCCCAGGACAAGCAGTTCCAGGACGACTACTGGCATCACGTCGTCGAGGCCACCAGCCCGTCGTTCATCGTTCCGGTGCACTGGGACGACTTCTCGCGCCCCCTCGGCCGCCCCCTGCGAACCATGCCGTTCTTCCTGGACAAAGCGGCTCGCACCAAGGACGTCTTGATCCGCAAGGCCGGCGAGTCCCGCATCCCGTGGCGGTTCCAGGACGCTTTCGAGATCATCCGGCCCTTCGACGGGCCCAACGCGGCGAACGACGCCTGACCAGGGCCTCGCGACGAGCAGCCGCCCCGACCGGTTATGGGCCGGTCCACCGGCACGTCCGCCAACCAACGCACGACCATCGGCATGACAGGACGCGGGCTCGTGTCCTCCGCTCGACGACCGCTGCCGTCCGGTGATGGCGCCGGTTTCACCGAGGCCGATCGGGCCTCTCCGTTGAGATCACCACCACGATCGAAGGGCCGGTCAACTGGGGCACCGTGAAGGCAGCCTTCGCTGCGGAGGGCCGGACCATGCCTGCCAGGCTCCGCTCACAGATCCTGGCTGCGGTTCGCGCAACACGAGCGGGACTGTGGCCCTGGATGCCCGTGAGCCCTCTCGTCCCGGCGACCGCGCGACGACAGCTGCCGGTATGTGACACCGTCCCGAGTGAAATAACGGCGACGCCTTCGACTCCCGCGACGCCTGCCGCAGGCTGGCCGGCACGTAGGACTACGAGAGGCAAGTCGACCAGACCTGCCGAGACCTTCAGCGAGCTCGTCCGGCGGTGAGCGGAAAAGTCGCTGTGGTCGGACTTTCTCAAGCTGAACCTCGAGTCGTCGTAGGCGAAATGCCGTAGCAGAGGTTCGAGAATTTGGCCCATCAAAGGATACTGCTCGCTTCGAAGTATGATGCGCGAGAGTGAACTTTCTCGACAGCGGACGAGTCCTGGCGGAAAATCGGATGCGCGCGGCACCCTGCAAGCAAAGCCCTTGTTGCGCTCAGTTCCCTGCTCCCGTCATTTGGCGAAAAGGAAAACTATGCATGACGATGATGAGCCGGTAGGCCGGGTGCTCGGCAGGCGGCAGGCGTTGATTCTCCTCGGCGCCGCTGGTGCGACACTCACTGTCGCTGGATCCGTCACGGCGAGTGCCACCACCTCCACCGCGGGCACACCCGATGTCTGCGCACTGGATTGTGTGGTCAAACCAGAGCAAATGGAGGGCCCGTACTTCGTCGACGAGCGACTCAACCGCTCCGATATCCGCAGTGAGCCGGCCACCGGACAACTAGTTCCCGGCACCGCGCTGGTAATCAATTTCACCGTTCAGCAAATTCGTCAGCAGCTGTGCACGCCACTACCGGGAGCGATGATCGACCTCTGGCAGTGTGACGCGTTCGGGCTGTACTCTGACATTCCGTCTCAGGGAAGTTACGGTCGCCGCTTCCTGCGTGGTTACCAGAACACCGACCAATCGGGGGCGGCCCGGTTCACTACCATTCTGCCAGGCTGGTATTCGGGGCGCACGCTGCATATCCACGTCAAAATACGCACCGTCGGAACCAACGGCCGGCCGTACGAGTTCACATCGCAGCTTTACTTCACGCCCGAGTTCGGCGCGGCCTATCTGCGGACCGAACCGTACCGGCGGAAAGGTCCGGCCGACACGACCAACAACCGGGACTCGATCTACCGCAGCGGCGGAGCCCAGATGCTGCTGCGTCCACAGCAGGCCGGAAACGGCTACACGGCGGACTTCGCGATCGGTCTCGACCTGTCGAACACCCAAGTCGGCCGTCCCGACTAGAGCAAGCCCTGTAAGCCGCCAGGCCCAGAGATCGTCGGCGGCGCGTGTGACATGGCGAGCGTCCGGTCGCGACGCTGTTTGGGCTGGTTGAAGCAGCGTTCAATGGCGCTGCGCTGCTAGGCAACTGAGAGGTCGCAGCGGGCATGCCGTCCGCCGCGTCAGCCTGTGGCTGCGCGGCGGACGAGTCTCGGCGAGTTCGATACCGTCGCAGCGCAGGCCCCAGGGATGGCTATCGTCCGCTGAGTGCAACGCCACGCTCCCGAAACCGGAGTTGTGCGTCCGTCATTCGACTCTGGAGGGCGCGGACCCGCTCGTACTGCGTGGCCCGACGTCGGTGGGGTCATGGGACGCGTCGCTGTCGTCGTCGGCCGGCATGTCCATCTTCTCGAGGAACTCCGGCAGGTCCGGACCGCCGAGGAAGTCTGACAGCTGGGTGACGGCTAGCTCGTAGTTGTAGCGGGTCGTGTGTGGACGGTTCGCCGCACGCAGACTGCGGTCCCATTCCTCGACGTAGGAGCGCCACACGGCGGGGTGAACCCCTGTTGGTCAAATTCTTGGTCATGAGGAGAGCAGCCGGTCAAGGTGTCACCGAGCGCTGTGCTGAACCGGAACGACACCTCTGACCATATGAAAACGGGCCTCCGCAGCTGGTGAGCTGCGGAGACCCGCTTCGTCCGTCGGGCTGAGAGGATTCGAACCTGCGACCCCTTGCCTCTCAGGACTGTGGGGTAGGTGTTTTCGCAGGTCAGGAGCCATGCATATGATCAACTGGCGTGTCAAGAACGCTTGGTCGTCCGTCGATGTGTGGGACGGGTGGTCCCCTCGTGGTCCCCAACGTCGGGCCTAGTCAGGGCTTGTCCTTCGTCTGTAAGGGCTCTAACTTGCCCCGCCGTCCGACAGATCAAAGTGCGGAGGCAGCCATCACTCACATTGTCAGATCACGGAGCGCGGAAGTTCTTGAACGCTTCGTCGAGGAGGAGAAGGGAGTGTTCCTCCATGCGTTCCTTGTCTTCCAGGGGTGGTTCCTGGTTGACAGCAACGATGACGAAAACCCTGCCGTCGTCGCGATCTTCCGGCTTGCTCTGGAAAGTCACTATTTTTAGCTGGAGTTCGCGTCCCGCTCGGCGGCCTGCTGCCCGTGCCTCGGCGATACCGTCGACGTTCGTTGGGCAAAGTGTCGCACCCATTGCTGGTCTATCTCGAGGTGGCGCATGATCTCAAGTGTCAGCTCATCGGTTGTTCTCCAGCCATAAAACGATCCTGCAGGGCCGCATTGGTTCCGGCCAAGCGGCGCGCAGCGCACTCAACCGGTCGAGGTGTGGCCGTCCCGGCGCGGCCGGGCATATCTGGCGGCTGTCCTCAGGTGTCCCACGCGGTGGTAACCGCTCTTATCAGGGCATGGAGGCGCCGGGCCGCCGCGTGACCCGGAGCCGGGAAATCCGGCCGACGCGAGGCTGCTGCGCGCCGGATGACGCTGATGTCCCGACAGTCATGACTGCTGCTGAACGCGGGGGAGCGGCGGGACCGAGAAAGCGCGCGGCTGCACTGCGGCCAGGGGGCCGGCCGCCGGCTCTGGGTCGGGGTCGTCGCGACATACAAGCAGGTGGAACGCCGAGTGTCCCGCTGCGTCAGGGCCCCACGACAGGCGCCTTTACGGTGCCTGATGCAAGACTCACGCAAGTGATGCCGGACGGGAGCTCCGGGCACACGCTGCGCCGGGTCGAGTTGCTGCGGCAGCTGCGCGCGGGCGATTTCGACGTGCTGGTCGGCATCAACCTGCTCCGTGAGGGTCTCGACCTGCCCGAGGTGTCGCTGGTCGCGACCCTCGACGCGGACAAGGAGGGCTTCCTCCGCAGTGGCACGTCGCTGATCCAGACGATCGGCCGCGCGGCGCGAAACGTGTCGGGCGAGGTGCACATGTACGCGGACAAGATCACCGACTCCATGCGGCATGCCATCGACGAGACCGATCGCCGCCGCGCCAAGCAGGTCGCCTACAACAAGGAACGGGGCGTCGACCCGCAGCCGCTGCGGAAGAAGATCGCCGACATCCTCGACCGCGTCTACAGCGAGGCCGAGGACACGGAGTCCGTCGCCGGGATGCCGCGCGCCGAACTGGCCGACCTCATCCAGCAGATGACCGACCAGATGATGCAGGCCGCGCGCGATCTGCAGTTCGAACTGGCCGCCCGGCTGAGGGACGAGGTCGCGGACCTGAAGAAGGAACTCCGGGGAATGGACGCGGCCGGCATCAAGTAGCTGTCCGCAACTACCGCAACCAGAGGACGAATCGCGAGGGTTGCTGGGGTGAGCGATGACGGTCGACGAGGTGATCGAGTACTGCCTGGCCGTCGGACAAGAACCACGCGGCGGCGATAACGTGAAAACCCCTGGCCACTCTCGCGACCAGGGGGTTCCCGTTGCGACGCGCCCCGGCGGGCCTTGACGTCAGCGGAAGCCGCGACACCGCTGCGTGTCGCGGCTTCTCGGCGCTACCAGAAGCGTCCATTGCGGACAGCGAGCTTCACATTCACCTTCGATCGGTGGATCGTCATGAATCCGCGAGCGCAGGGTCAACGGCAGCGAATACGGACGCTCTCGCTCTCCTTGCGGTCGCGGTAGTCATCCTTGCCATCGCGTGCGAAGTGCTCGGATACTGTCCGGTAGCGGCCCCGCTCGCACTGAGCTTCGGCGTCGGCGCGCACCCACCTGGCGTCCTCCCGCCTTCCGAGATCCTCCTCGACGTTCTTCCACTCGCCGTCATCATATTTCTGCAGCCACGTTCGTACCCCGATCACCTCCACCTCGTCGCGGCAGCGGGTTACGGCGCGGGCACGCACGATGTCGCCGTCTTGCGTCGGGCGCTCCACCCGGCCCTCGCACTCCAATCGCGGCAGCGCCTCAGCCGTCCCAGTGACCACCTCGGCGGCGGACGCGCCCCCCGCGAGGAGTCCGGAAATAAAGAGTGTCACACTCGCCGCGGCCAGCGAGCGCCGAATAATTGAATTCGACAAAACAATTCTCCTCACATATCAAGAAAAGAAAAGGCCGATGTCGCTCATTGTCAGGTCGAAAATCAGGTGAGGACAAGTAGCCGCTTTCCTGGCCCTGGAACCGGCAGCAAGACAGGCGGACAAGCCTCGCCCACCACAGCTCCGGCCGTCCCCTGGCGCCCCCGCCCCGCCGTACGGTCGATGCGCTGCTTCGACCTCCTGGAGCAGAGCAAGCCCTGTCCCTCATAGTGACGGGGACTGACAATGCAACCTATCCGAGGCGTGGTTCTCGTGACTGCAACGACTACTGCTTGCGCTATGCCGGACCACCACGCAGCTATGCGGCTGTTGTTTCGCAGGGCGTGTCTCAATGCGGTTGAGGATGATCGCCAGTGCCTGGATCTGCTCGTCGGTGATCGGTGACCAGCCGGCGACGATGACGGCCACGGCTGGCACCGGAACGGGATGGTCGCACCAGGGTTCCGGCGGAGGCGGGTAGCTCCCCGGCCACGCCCGTCTCCGCCGGGCGCCACGCGTTGCGGGAGGCGCGTTGACGGTACGGCTGTTCTTCGGGCGCCCGCGTCCCGGCACGGTGGGCGAGTCCCGCCGCGTGGTGTACGTGTTCGCGGTGCCGGACACCGACACCGTCCGGAGTTATGTGGACAGGCGAAGGTATTGGCGGCTGGAACGCTTATAGCGGGCTGCCGAAAATCATGGCCGATGGCGTCGCGTTCCCGGGCGCCAGGTCCCAGCCGATGGAATACCGCACCGTCCGCCATGGTGAGCCGTGCAGGGCCGTGATGTGGTCGACCAGACCGTGGGACGAGCCCGCACCGTCCACAGTGATCAGCAGGTCGCGGCGATAGCGGGCCGGAATCTGGGCGATGGCCTCATCCAGGACCTCGATGTGATCGGCCACCGTGTTGGAACCCGTGCTTCCCTTGCGCAGCAACAACGCCAGCGACTCGCCGGTGTTGTCACACCAGGCCATCAACGGATGATGCACCAGGAACCCTTATACGTTCCCGTCGCCCATTCCTTGTCCGAGTGCGCAGGCATCAGCGAGGCGTCCATCCTGACCACGATCGTCTTGCCCAGGTCTCGGTCGGCCACCTTCGACGGCGGGATCCGGCCATGCCGTTCGCTGATCAACGACCAGACATACTCGCGGGTTTTCGCGCGAGCCTGGGCGATTCTGCGCCGCTGCGGTTCGCCGATCTCGTCCAGAGCGCGCCACAACGTGAGATCCGAGGCGATCGGCCCATACAACTCGCCCTGGTCGCCGCTCGTTGTTTCCACGGTCGCCGCGCTCTCCGAGAACAGCGGTCGCGTCCGCCCTGCGACTTCCACGCATCTGACGAATCTTGCCCGCACATCACGCGGAATCCGTTGCCGCGTAAGCAATGCCGGAGCGCGCAGCCCGCAACGCCTGATCCTGCCTCCCGGCCGTGGGCGACCCGCTGGCCACGGCAGCGCCGTAGCCAGCCGGGACTTCCGCGGCGTGGTTCGCGGCGTGGCGGGGAAGTAGGCATGGAGCCACGGCTGGTGGACGGGAAATGGCTCACGACCGAGGATTTGGCGGATCTGCTCAACGTGGATGCGTCGACGGTGCGCCGGTGGCGGACCGCCGACCCGCGCAGGGCCCGCCGTTCGTGCCGCTGTCCGATCGGATGACCGTGTACAGCGCGTCGGATGTCGAGGCGTGGCTGCGGAGCCGGCGGGTCGATCCGGAGAAGGTGACGGCCTGATGGCGGGCGCGATCATGCTGCCGATCGGGATCTCGCTGTCGACGGACATCGAGTACCGGGAAGGCCGCGCCAAGCCGTACAAGGCGCGCGTGCGCTGGGTCGACCCGGTGACCAAGAAGCGGCCCAGCAAGTCGGAATCAGTCGCCGAGGAGGACGAGGCCCGGAAATGGCTCGAGCGCATCGAGGCGGAAGCCGAGAACGGCGTCGACCCGCGCACGGCGACCATGTCGCTGGCCGAGTACGGCGAGGCCAACATGCCGCTCGTCATGCGTGCCTGGAGAAGAAGACGGTGGACCCGTACATGGCCGGCTGGCGGATGCGGCTCGTGCCGACCCTGGGGCACCTTCCGGTCCGGAGGATCTCGCACGGTGTCGTCGACCGGGCGGTGCACGCGTGGATCGCGGACGAGTACAGCCGATCGGTGGTGAAGAACACCATCGCGCCGCTGGTCAAGGTGATGGAGCAGGCCTACCGGGACGGCATCGTCGACCACAACCCGGCGCGGGTGACCGGCTGGCAGAAACAGTACAGGCAGGCCGAGGACGAACTGGAAGACCCGCGGGCCCTGGCGCTGCCGGACTGGCACACCCTGACCAGACTCGCGGACGCGCTCGTCGCGCGCTCGCACGGTGAGTACCGCGGCTGGGGCGACGTGGTGCTGTTCGCGGCGTGCACCGCCGCCCGGATCGGCGAAGTCTCGGGCTGCCGGGTGAAAGACATCGACACTACGACCTGGACGTGGAACCTCCGGCGGCAGACCACTCCCGGGCCCGGCGGGCTGCTGGACAAGGGCACCAAGGGCAAACGCGCCCGGAGAGTACCCCTGATCGAGGACATCCGGGAACTGGTCGAGCACCGGATCGCCCTGGCCGACGGGAATCCCGACGACCGGCTCTTCCGCGGGCCCCGCGGCGGCCGCATCACCACCGTAGTGTTCCGCGACGCGACCTACTGGGACGACGTGGTCACCCGGCTCGGGTACGAGCACCTCCGCCGCCACGACCTGCGGCACACCGGGCTGACCTGGATGGCCGACGCCGGCGTTCCCGTGCACCACCTGCAGAAGATCGCCGTTTTAGGACCGGATGGAAGCGCGTACCGGCCGACGGCACGAATGCCGGAAGCCGCCGGCGCCGCCGTATTCGGGCGTGCCCGTAAACACGTTCTTCACGCTGCCGCACGCACCGCCCCGCCTATGGGGTCGTACACACCGTTCTCGTGGCCCTACCGGCTCCGCGGTTGACCAGATCCCAGCCACCAGCCCGCCGCCTGGTCCACAGCCAGCCCCGGCGACCTGGCGCTGTTTTGCCCGGGTCAAGTGCGCCAGAGACGCCCCAGAACGTGACTTGGTCCCCACGTGGTCCCCAAACAGCTGCTTCGGTATTCACCGAAGAATTTTGTTCGGTGGAACGAAAAAACCGCTTGGCCTGGGTCTTCACCCAAGCCAAGCGGCTTCGTCTTCCGGTCGGGCTGACAGGATTCGAACCTGCGACCCCTTGACCCCCAGTCAAGTGCGCTACCAAACTGCGCCACAGCCCGGACCCGCGCTCCGTGGAGTGCGATGTGAGTACTTTAGCGGGTCGCGAACAGGGGCTTGCAACCAGGGGTCACTGTGTGTCTGAGCTGGGAAAACGGACCGTGAGGGCCGCCCTGCCGCATTCGGGCGGCCCTCACGGGGTCACTGGGGGGTTGTCGGCGTGCGTGAGGGTCTGCCAGGAGACGAACAGGTTGTTGGTGCCGGCCGGGCGCTGGCGCAGGGTGAGGGCTTCGGTGTTGCTCATGGTGTGGCCGAGGCGGGTGTGGAGGTGGTTGTACCCGACTTCGGTGATCGGTCCGAGGCCGAGCTTCAGGCTGCCGCCGCACAGCCAGGACGGGACGGCAGCGCCCATCTGGTACTTCGCGTGGAAGCCGAGGCCTTCGCGGAGGCGGTCCGCGATCTCGGGGTAGAGGTCCTGGCCCTGGATGCGGGTGGTCTCGGCGAAATTCGCGATGGCGGCGAGGCCGTAGCCGGTGTGGGTGAAGTCGCGGCAGGTCTCCTGGGAGAGGCCGTTGACGAACGTCGTCTGGCCTTGCCAGTACTTCACGATCTTGTCGCGGGTGTCCAGGCCGCTGCCGGGCGCGGTTTTCGGGAGCGCGCCGTCGCTCGTCAGGTAAAGGTAGGCGGGGACGCGGGTGCGGAACTTCGCGACGGCCTTGTCGTAGGCCGGCTTGTCGTCGAGGAACACGGCGATGCCGATCGCGGCCTCGGTCATGCTGAGTTCCCAGTTCCCGTTGCTGTGACTGCCGTTGATCACCTCGGGCAGGTACACGTTCCGGAGCATGGTGCCGAAGCGGCCGGAATTCGGCCAGTTCGGGTAGGTGTGTTTGATGATCTCCGCCGCGCGTGGCCACGAGGAGGCCGACCACGCCGACTGCAGGGGAGCGTTGCTGTTCGTGTGATCCTTCAGTACCGCGGACCAGGCGTCCATGATCTCGATCGCCTTGGTCGCGTATTTCGCATCGCGCGTGATGTACCAGGCGAGGGAAAGGGAATACGCGGCGATCGCGTCTTGCCGTTCATCGGTACAGCCGATGTCCGGATTCGAATAAGAACCGCATTCGACGATGGCGCGTGGTTTCGGTGACCGGGACAACGAGGCGTACGAACTCGACATCATCGCGTCGTAGGCCTGTTTCCACGGTTGCGCGCCCGCTTGGACCTTGGCGCGCACGAAGTCCAGTTGCGGGCGGCTGACCAGCACGCCGGGATGGGTGAAGGTGGCGGGCGCGGCCTGGGCGGGCGCTGAAAAGGCCGAGTGCCAAGGGGATGAGCGTGGTCAGGGCGAGCAATTTCCTCGGTAGGGACATGGTTCTCCTCGGGCGGGTGTGAGCCAGGTCACCGGCGGCATGCGATTCAGTGTCATGGTCTGAACCAGTTGCGTCAAGACCTTTATTCGCCTCAAAAAGAAAGAAGCCCGCCCCGTTCAGCGGGCTGAACGAATCAGTGCGGCCAAAGGCCGACGAAGGCCGGGCTCCCGACCGGATAAGTGCCGATCAGGCGCCACGTCGCACGTTCGTAGGCCTGGATCGCGTCACTGCTCTGCGCCGCGACATAACAATGCTCGCCGACAACGGAGAAGTGCCGCGGCCATTCGCCGGTCCCATGGTCGGCGACGGCCCGGGGGAGGACACCGTCGAAAGTGAACTCCGTGATCCTTTCGGGGCCCCGGTTTGACAGGAGCAGCCGGTCATCGTGCAGGACGAGCTGCGCCGGGAGGTTTTCGCCATCGGGTTCGAGCGTCGCGGGAACCGAGTTCTCCACGGCGAACGTGCCCGGCGGCTCTTCGCGCATTGTCATCAGCGAGGCGGCCAGTTCGCCGACGACGTACGCGTGGTTCGTGCCGGTGCGCCGGACCAGCTGCCGCGGACCGGTCCCGGCGGGCAGCGTCGACACCGACACGGGGATCAGTTCGCCTTCCTCACCGAGGCGGTAGCTGCGGATCTCGTCGGTGCCGAGGTCGACCGCACTGACGAGGGTGCCGGTCTCGTCGACCACGGCCATGTGGACGTGTGCCGCTTCCTGTCGCTCGGTGTTCGGGCCGGTGCCTTCGTGTTGGACCAGTGCCGTCCGCACGGTGGGAACCCCGTCCGGGCCCAGTGCGAAAGCGGCCAGGCTCCCACCGCTGTAGTTGGCGCACAACAGGTACCGGCCATCGGGAGTGACCGCCAGATGGCACGGATCCGCGCCGCCGGTCGGCAGCGAGTTCAAGGCCGACAGGGTCCCGTCTTCGCCGACCGCCACGGCGGTGATCGCGCCTTCGGCGGTCTCGTTCACGGCGTAGAGCACCGGAAGTGCGGGATGCGGGGTCAGCCAGCTCGGTGAGTCCAGTGCGAGCGAGCCCGCCGGGGTCAGCTCCCCGGTCCGCGCGTCGCGCCAGAAGGTGCCGATGCCCTCGCCGCTGCCGTCGCTCACGGCCGTGTAGGAGCCGACGATGAGCAGAGTGCGCTCGTCGTTCGCAGAAGTCACGAGACACAGTGTGCAGCAAGCAGCCTCGTGAGTGGTAAGGACGGTTCTAACCGTCCTTACCACTCACGAGCCGCTACTTCAGCGAGTTGTCCACTGTGGTCATGAGGGTTCCGGTGTCACCGGACATCTCCCAGGCCATGACCCCGAGCAGTCCTCTTGTCTTGAGCCAGGCGACCTTCTGCTGGATGGACCAGGCGTCGTCGAAGGTCCACCATTGCCCGCCGTTGCCCGTGTAGCACGACGTGGCCACGGCCGCGGTGTCGTGCTGGACGGCGCAGTTGGGGACACTGGCCAAGAGATTCGCGTAGCCACGAGTACCTGCTTCCTCGGCGAACTGGCCTGGCGCGGCTCCGGTCGCGCTCTGCCATTCGCCCTTCTTCCCGCCGTCCGCGACCCCTTGCCAGCCTCGCCCGTAGAAGGCGAGGCCGAGTGTCAGTTTCCGTGGATTGGCACCGGCTTCGGTGTAAGCGTTGATCGCCGACTCCACACTGAACTTGAAGTTGTACGGATCGTCCGCGTCGGCGTAGAGGTTCCCCTGGTGGCCGGTGCGGTTCGGCTCCCACGAGTTGTCGCTGCCCGAGCCGTGGAAGTCGTAGCCCTGCACGTTCGCGACGTCGAGGTAGTCGAAGATCTTCGGGATCTCCCAGCCGCCCTTCACCTTCGCCGGGTCGGCGGGGGTGAACGCCTGCAGTTCGTAGCGTTTGCCGGTGGTCGCGCCGTAGGCGTCCATCTGCGTGCGGAACTCGGCCAGCAGAGCGGTCAGGTTCGTCTTGTCGTTGGCGCTCCAGTGGTTTCCGGGGTGTCCGTCGGGGCTGCCCGGCCACTCCCAGTCGATGTCGATGCCGTCGAAGATGCCCGCGGCCGTGCCCGGCCCGCCGGCGCCGCCGTACGCCTTCACGTTCCCCTTCAGGTACGTGTCGATGCACGACGCGACGAACTTCTGCCGCGACTCGGGCGTGGCCGCGACGTCGGAGAAGTACTTCGAGTAGGTCCAGCCGCCCAAGGAGATGAGGACCTTCAGGTTGGGGTACTTGGCCTTGAGCTTCTTCAGCTGGTTGAAGTTGCCGCGCAGCGACTCCCAGCCGGTGTCGCCGACACCGTCGACCGACTGCGCCGCGGACATCGGCCGCGAGTAGTCGGCTTCCGCGTCGCCCGCGCCGTCACCCTGGCTCGGGTCCTGCGGGTTGGACGTCGTTCCCTTGGTGACACCCGAAAGACAGGTGTGGTCGACCGGGTCGATGTTCCCGAAGGCGTACAGCAGATGGGTCAGCTTGGCGGCCGATCCGTTGGTCACCAGGTTCTTGACGAAGAACTGGCGGCCGTAGATGCCCCATTGGACGAAGTAGCCGACGCGGGCGTACCCGTTCACGATGTCGCCGGTGCGAGCGCTGACGGCGGCACTCGCCGCGGAGACGTTGTCGTACCCGTCACGGGCTTTGACCGTGAAAGAGTACGAAGTGGACGGTGAAAGCCCCGTCACCGTCGCGGTCGTCCCGGTCACCGTGGTGGCGAGGGTCGTGCCGCGGTAGACGTCGTAGGAGACGACGCCGGTGTTGTCCGTGGACGCGTTCCAGGCCAGTGTGACGGAGCCCGACGTGACCGCGGTCGAGCGGAGGTTCGACGGCGCGGTCGGCGCTTGGGTGTCTTCGCTCGGGTTGTTGGTGGTCACCGCCAGCGCCGGGGTGGGCGGGGACTTGGCGTCCTTCCTGTCCTTGGCGACGACGGTGAAGCTGTAGGCCGTGTTCGGTCTCAGCCCGGTGATCCTCGCTTCGGTGCCGGTGACCGAGGCCGCCAGCGTGGTGCCCTGGTAGACGTCGTAGCCGGCGACGGGCAGGGACCCCGGGGCCGAGGCGTTCCAGGCCAGCGCGGCGGTCGTGGTCGTCTTCGCCACGAGACGCAGGTTGGCCGGGGTCGACGGCGGCGTGTCACCCGAACCGTCGCAGTTGGCGTCGTCGATCCGGCACGTGGTCGGGTTGACCGCGGAACTGAGCTGGAACGACGGGCTGTAGGGATAGGTCGAACGGCCCGGCGCGAGCGACTTGATGTAGAACGCCGGGGTGAGGGTGACCTGGTTGCCCGACTGGGACACCGTGGCGTGGGAGCCGCTCGTGGCGGTCACGCCGGCGGGGACGGTGAAGGTGATGGACCAGTCGGCGACGGTTTCGCTGCTGGGGTTGGTGACGGTGTACTCACCGGTGGTTCCGGCCAAGGTGAACGCGGCGCGGAGGCGGCCCGCCGCCAGCGCCGGAGTACCTGCGGCCACGAGGAGCCCGGCAGCGAGGAGTGTCACGGTGAGTGCGCTGAGTAGTCGTTTTCTGGTGCGTCTCATGGCGGTTCTCTCCAAAAGAGGCGGCGAGACTGACCTGCTCTGAACTGGCGCGTGTGGTCTAGACCACAGATGAATGTAGCGCGGTGCGCATAAAAGGTCTAGACCGATTCGTCGGTCGTGAACCCATCGGGGCCCGAATGCGGACAACAGGTGACACTGACGAACGGTGAAGGGCGGTCCATGAGCATATCTGGAGCGGATCCGGGCGATGCGGAGGACGCGGATGTGATCGCGAGATCGGTGACCAGGCCGGACTGGTTCTCCGTCATCTTCGACCGGCATGCCGCGCATATCCACCGGTACCTGGTCAGACGTATCGGGCCCACGGCCGCGGACGACATGCTGGGGGAGGCGTTCCTGATCGCTTTCCGCAAACGCGACGGATACGACACCGAGCGCCGCGACGCCCGGCCGTGGCTCTACGGCATCGCGACCAACCTGGTGGCGCAGCGGCGCCGTGACGAGGTCAGGGAGCTGAAACTCCGCGAAGCCCTCGGCCCGCCACCCGACGAAGAAGGACACGCCGAACGCGTCGCCGATCAGGTGACCGCCGAGGCGATGGGGAAGCTGCTGGACTCCGCGCTGGCGGAACTGGCCGACGGCGACCGGGACACGCTCACGCTGTTCGCCGGGGAAGGCCTCTCCTACGAAGAAATCGCCGCGGCGCTGGGAATCCCGCTCGGCACCGTCCGCTCACGGCTGAACCGCGCCCGCCGGAAGGTCCGCGAGGCGCTGGGGTGCCCGGACACCACGATTTCGAAGGAGATCTCCACCCATGGATGAGCTGCAGTTGATCGCCGAGCGGACCGGCTCGGTCCCTCTCGCGGAATCCGGCGCACTCGGCCCGGCCCGCGCGCGATTGATGGCCGAGATCGCCGCCGCCGAAACGGAAAACGTGGTGCCGCTGAGGAACCGGCGACGCTGGGCGTGGACCGGGGCGGGGGCGCTCGGGCTCGCCGCGGCCATCACCGCCGTCGTCGCGCTGGCGCCGGTCGAACAGGTCGGCCTCGAACCTCCCGCGGCCGCTGCGGATCCCGTGACGGTGCTCCGGAACGCCGCCGCGGCCGCGCTGAAGTCTCCCGCCACGCCGCCGAGGCCCGACCAATTCCTCTACACCAAGACCAAGGATCCCGAGGGCGAACGGGAATCGTGGTACTCGGCCGACGGCACCCGAGACGGCGTGATCAAGATGGCGGATGGATCCCTCCTGCCGCTCCCTGGCTGCAGAGACGGGAAAGCGCAGGTGTACAAGGGCGACGAGCCGCTGAAGGGACTCACGGAGCCGTGCGAGCCGACCGTCCGCGATCGCCGCGACCTCCCCGTCGACGCCGACGCGGTGTTCGCCTACCTCAACGCCCACCACTCCGGTGAGGACGGCGACTACAACGCGATGGGTAAGGACATTCAGGAGCTTGCGAGTGGGTACTACCTCTCGCCCGCGACCCGCGCCGCCCTGTTCGAAGCCGCGGCCAAGGTGCCCCGGCTTCGGGTTCTGGAGACCGCCCACGACGCCGCGGGAAGGCCCGGAGTCGGGATCACGTGGCCGTTGAAGCCAAGTGACGGTCCGGATGCGGAGCCGATGGTGATCGTCTTCGCTGCCGACACCTTCCTGTACCTGGGCACGAATTCGACCGCGGTGACCGCGTCCGGCGTGGTGGACCGGGTCGGACAGCGTCCCTGACACGGCTCAGCGGCCGGTGAAGGTCGCCTTGCCCGGGCCGTCGGCGAGGAACGACTTCACCGCGCCGCGCAGGTCCTCGGTGTCGAAGAGCCCGGCGGCGATGGTCGTGATGTGCTCGTTCGCCTCGGCGACACCACCGTGCTCGTAGTGCTCCAGGACCTTCTTGGTGGCGGCGTGCGCCCGCGTCGGCCCCTGCGCGAGGTCGGTCGTGAAGGCACGGACGGCCTCGTCGAAGCCGTCCGCCGGGAACACCCGGTTGACCACGTTCCAGCGTTCGAGCGTCGCGGCATCGTAGGTCGCGCCCGTCATCACGAACTCCTTGGCGCGGCCGACGCCGGCACGGGCCGCGAGGCGCTGCGTGCCGCCCATGGTCGGGGTCAGGCCGACGACCCGTTCGACCAGGCCGAATTTGGCCTTCTCGCTCGCGAGGATGATGTCGCAGGCGACCGCGACCTCGAAGGCCCAGGTCAGGCACAGACCGTGGGCGGCGAACACGGTGGGGAACGGGAGTGTGGCGATCCGGTCGGGGATCGCCAGCATCTCGTCGAAGAGCACCTTCGCTTCGGCCGCGTTCGTCTGGGCGTCGAACAGGGAGACGTCCACGCCGCCACTGACGATCTTCCCTTCGGCGCGGATCAGCGCCGCGCGCGGCGGCGTGGCCTCCAGTTCACCGATCGCCTCACTCAGTTCGCCCTGCAGTTCCGCCGTGTAGAGGTTCAACGGCGGCGAAGCGATGGTCAGGACGGCGAGGTCGTCTTCACGGTCGAGGCGGATCGAGGTGGCCAAGGCGGGTTCCCTCCGATGGGTCGTTTCCCGTGACCCTAGCCCGAGGTCGCCACGAGTTCGTCCCATTGCGCCTGTGCTTCTGGTCGCCATTCGACGTGCTTGCGGTGGAAGAGGTCCGCCGCGCGCACGCCGCTCCAACCGTCGGGGAGAAGTTTTAGCGGAAGCCGGGGATCGAGGAACGGGAAGCTGCGCCATTCGTGGACGAGTTCGGTCTGGGCGCGCAGGACGCCGCGCTCACCGGAAGGGTGTAAACCGGTGAACCGGTCGATGAAGTCCTCGTAGCGATCTTTGAGGTCGCTGAGATCCCACGACCGCGCGACCATCGTCTCCTGATCGCCGACGTCGCCGTAGGCGGCGGTGAACGACATCGCCTGGGCGTCAAGGCCGAGTTCCTGCACGATCTGCTGGGCCTCCCGCTGGCGGCTCAGATCCGGGCTGACCCAGACGCCCGCCACCGGCGAGCCGAACCCGGCCCACGTCAGGCGTGTGCGGAGCCGATGCCGGAGATCCCGCTTCGCTTCGGGGACCGACACGATCAGCATCAGCCAGCGCCCGTCCCAGGCCTTCTCCTCGTTGCCGAACGCGTAGATCCGTTCCGCGCCTTCGGTCAGGAGGCGCCTGCCTGGTGGAGTGAGCGACCAGCGCACTCTTCGCCCGACGCGTTCGGAGACGACCCAGCCCTCGGCGGAGGAACGGGCCAGCGCCTGCCGTGCGGACTTCTCCTCGATGTCGAGCACTCGCAGTGCCTCGACCAGCGTCGACGTCCAGATCGATTGGTCGCGGGGCAGGACGTACTCGCCGAGGATCGTCATCAGCAGCGACCGCGCGCTGGCATGACCGACTTCCCGCCGCCTGCTCAACGTCGGCCTACGGGTACCGCCTTTCTGCTGGTGGACGACGGGGACCGGGGTGGCGGAATCCGCCATTTGCTGTCACCGACCTCAATGCTCGGGGATTCGTTCGGGTCCAGAAGAACAATCAGGTTACCCACGTTCCGTGATCGCTTGGATACTTGCCACTCTTCCGAGGGACCACGAGCTGTTCAATCGGTCCCCGTAGACTTACCGATCTCATGAGCGCCACACTCGTTGCCAAGGATCTCGCCGCCGGCCACGGCGACCGTGTTCTGTTCTCCGGTCTCGACCTGGTCGTCGCCCCAGGCGAAGTGATCGGTCTCGTCGGTGTCAACGGCGCGGGCAAGTCGACCCTGCTGAAGACCCTCGGCGGCCTCGTGCCCCCGGAAGAGGGCACCGTCCGGCTGAACCCGCCGACGGCCACCGTCGGTCACCTCCCGCAGGAGCCGGAACGCCGCGAGGGTGAGTCCGTCCGCGCGTTCCTCTCCCGGCGCACCGGCGTCACCGCCGCCCAAGCCGCGCTCGACGCCGCCACCGAGGCGCTCACCGCGGGCGAACCCGGCGCGGACGACGCCTACGGCCTCGCCCTCGACCGCTGGCTCGCGCTCGGCGGAGCCGATTTGGACGACCGGGCGGGGGAGGTCGTCGCGGACCTCGGGCTCACCGTCAACCTGGACCAGCCGATGGTGTCGTTGTCGGGCGGACAGGCGGCCCGTGCGGGAATGGCCTCGCTGCTGCTGAGCCGGTACGACATCTTCCTGCTCGACGAGCCGACCAACGACCTCGACCTCGACGGACTGGAACGGCTCGAACGGTTCGTGACCGGGCTGCGCGCCGGGACCGTGCTGGTCAGCCACGACCGGGAATTCCTCGCCCGCACCGTGGACCGCGTCGTCGAACTCGACTACGCGCAGCAGCAGGTGCGGACCTACGGCGGCGGCTACGAGTCGTATCTGGAGGAACGCGCCGTCGCGCGGCGGCACGCCCGCGAAGAGTACGAGGAATACGCGAACACCAAGGCCTCGCTCGAAGCCCGCGGCGCGATGCAGCGGTCGTGGATGGAGAAGGGTGTCAAGAACGCCCGGCGCAAGGCGACCGACAACGACAAGGTGGGCCGCAAGTTCCGGAGCGAGGCGACGGAGAAGCAGGCGTCGAAGGCCCGCCAGACCGACCGCATGATCGAGCGGCTCGAAGTCGTCGAGGAACCGCGCAAGGAATGGGAACTGCGGATGGAGATCGCCGCGGCGCCCAGAGCTGGCGCGGTCGTGGCGACCCTGCGCGGCGCGGTGGTGCGTCGGGGCGAGTTCACCCTCGGCCCGGTGGACTTGCAGATCGACTGGGCGGACAAGGTCGCGATCACCGGGGCCAACGGCGCCGGGAAGTCGACGCTGCTCGCCGCCTTGCTCGGACGGGTCCCGGTCGACGAGGGCGCCGCGTCGCTCGGCTCCGGTGTCGTGGTCGGCGAGGTCGACCAGGCGCGGAAGCTGTTCCTGGGCGACCTTCCGCTCGTCGAGGCATTCGCCCGCGAGGTCCCGGAACTGGCCGATGCCGACGTGCGGACGCTGCTGGCGAAGTACGGGCTCAAGGCCGCGCACGTCCTCCGGCCGGCGGCCACGTTGTCGCCGGGGGAGCGGACCCGGTCGGCGCTGGCGCTGCTGCAGGCGCGCGGGGTGAACCTGCTGGTGCTCGACGAGCCGACGAACCACCTCGACCTGCCCGCGATCGAGCAGCTGGAGTCGGCGTTGTCGGAGTACCCGGGGACGTTGCTGCTGGTGACGCACGACCGCCGGATGCTGGACGCGGTGGCGACGACGCGGCGGCTGGAAGTGGCCGACGGGAAGGTCACGGAGTTCTGAACGGTGGTGGGTCTCGTGAGTGGTAAGGACGGTTAGAACCGTCCTTACCACTCACGAGAAGTGGTGGGCATCTGCCGCAGGTCAGCCCTTGGTCGCGCCGCCGGTCAATCCCTTCACGAACTGCTTCTGCAACGCCAGGTAGAAGATCAGCACCGGAAGCGTCGCCAGGAACATCAGCGCGAACACACTGCCGAGATCCGCCTGGTACTGGCCGATCGAGCGGTAGATCCCGGTGGTGATCGTGGTCCCCTGGCTGGGGCCGAGGATGATCAACGGGTCGATGAAGTCGTTCCAGATCCACACCCCGAGGAAGATCAGCACACTCGCCGTGGCGGGACGAAGCAGTGGGAAGACGATCCGCCAGAACACTTGTGTCCTGCTCGCGCCGTCGAGCCGGGCGGCCTCTTCGAGTTCCACCGGCACCCCGCGGATGAATCCGGTGAACACGAAGACCCCGAACGGCACGTAGTAGCCGACGTTGAACAGCACCAAACCCTGGATCGTCGCCATCAACCCGGTCAGCCGCAGGACCTCGGTGACCGGGATCAGGATCACCTGGGGCGGGATCATCAGGCCCGCCAACAGGATCAGCGCGAGCACCTTGGTCCACCGCTTGTCCGAGCGCGCCAGGTAGTGCCCGAGCATGGCCGAGAGCACGGTCAGCACCATGATCGACAGCAGGGTGACGAGCATGCTGTTCGCCAGGCTCACCCAGAACAGGCCGTCGGGGCGGGTGAGCACGGCGTGGATGTTGGTCAGCGTCGGTGGCAGCGGGACCGACGCCGGCTTCCGGGCGATCTGATCGCCGGGTTTGAAGACGTTGACGAGCACGTAGTACAGCGGTACGGCGAAGATCGCGCTCACCAGGATCGCCACGGCCGGCCGGAGCCACGAGCCGCCCTTCGTGGTCACAGGTCGACCTCCCGCCGCCGCAGGAACCGCAGCACGATCGTGGTCAGCGTCGCCACGATCACCAGCATCACCACGGCCATCGCGGACGCGTAGCCGACGTGGTTCGCGTCGAGACCGGTGGCGAGGACGTCGAACGCGATGGTGGCCGTGGTTCCCGAGCCCGGCCCGCCGTTGGTGACCACTTTGACGTAGTCGTAGGTCTTGAACGCCGAGATCAGCAGGACGACGGTGTTGATCGTCAGCGACGGCGCGAGCAGCGGCCAGGTCACCGCGCGGAACCGGCGGACCGTTCCGGCGCCGTCGATCTCCGCCGCCTCCAGCAGTTCGGCCGGGACCCCCTGCAGGCCCGCGAGATAGACGACCACACAGAACCCCAGCATCTGCCAGCACACGATCGACGCGACCGAGTACAGCGCGAGATCCGGGTCAGAAAGCCAACCCGGCGGGTGCTCGACGCCGAGGGCGCGGAGCGCGTCGTTGACCGGGCCCCGGTCGTCGAGCAGTTTCGTCCAGATGATGCTGACCACGACCGAGCTGAGGATCACGGGGGTGAAGAACACGCTCCGCAAAGCGTTGTACAGCCAGCCTTTGCGGTCGAGCAGCAACGCGACGCCGAGCCCGAGCACGTTCGGCACGACCACGACGATCACGGTCAGGATCGTGGTGACCCGCAGCGCGGCCAGGAACTGCTCGTCCTGGAACAACAGCCGGTAGTTCTTCAGGCCCACGAATTCCGCGGGCGGGTCGAACGGGTTGTGGTTCGTCAAGCTGTAGCCGAAGCTGATGAGGATCGGCGCCATGACGAAGCAGAGGTAGATGACGACGCCGGGTGCGCCGAACGAGGCGAAATGCCACACCCGCGGCAGTGTCGGTTTCCTTCCCATTCTGGCGTCAGCGCGCCTTCGCCCACTCGGTGTCCAGGAACGCGCACGCGTCGGCCACCGTCTTGCGGCCGGTGATGACGTCCTGCGCGGCCTGGTAGACCTTGTCCTTCATCCCCGGCAGGAGCCCGTCGTCCGCGGTCTCCCAGCTGAAGGCGTTCACGACCGAGTTCTTCGCGACGGCTTCCTTGTAGAGGTCGTAGCCCGCCTTGAAGACCGGGCCGACATCGGGCGGCGGCGTGTAGCCCTTGATGGCGGGGAACAGGCCGTCGGCCCTGACCGAGGCGTCGATCTGCTCCTTGTCGAGCTGGAACGCGAGCGCGAACTTCCTCGCCGCGTCGAGGTTGCGCGACTTCGCGTTGACGACGATGCCGCCACCGGTATAGGCGGGCACGACGAGTCTCCCGTCCTCGGAAGGGAAGTTGAAGACGCCGATCTCGAACGACGGTTTCTTGGCGTCGGCGCTGGCGGCGAACCAGTTGCCCATCGGGTACATCGCGCCTTCGCCGTTGAGGAAGGCGGCCTCGGTCGCCGAATAGTCCCGCGAGACCTGTGTCTTGTCGATGTAGCCCTTGGCCACCAGATCGGCGAACTTGCCGAACGCCTGCCGGAAGGCCGGGTCGGCGAATTTGACCTTGTCGCCCCGCCGCTGGGAAAGCCAGTCCGGTGTCTTGCCGTAGACCTCGACGCTGACCAGGCCGTCCAGCAGCATCGCGGACGGGAACCCTTCCTTGCCGCCGCCGATGGTGAACGGAGTGATGCCCTTCGCCTTCAGTTTCTCCGACGCGGCGAGGAGTTCGTTCCACGTCGCCGGCGCCGACGTGATCCCGGCGTCGGCGAAGAGCTTCTTGTTGTAGTAGATCGGCGGGATGGTCTGGGTGTTGGCGGGTAGCTGGTGGTGCCCGCCCTTGATCGGGTTGGCGGCGGGGAACTGGAAGTCCTTGAGCTCTTCGGGCGTCCACGCGTAGAGGTTGCCCGATTCGGCGAAACCGGCCGAGTCGACGGCGATCGCGACGTCCGGGAACTGGCCGGACTGCAGCAACTGCTTGGCGTAGCCGGTGCGGTCGGTCGAGGGGGCGACCAGTTTCTTCACGCTCAGGCCGGGATCGCGGTCCGTGACGCGTTTGATGGCGGAGTCCCAATAGGACGGTGGCAGGTTCGGCGTTTCGAACGTCAGGAAGGTGATCTCGTTGCCGGAGGCGTTCGTCCCGCCGCCGACGGTGCATCCGGTGAGGCTCGCGGCGAGGAGTAGTACGGCTCCCAACGCGGAGGACCTTCTCATGCCCCAGTCACCCTTCTCGCGACGATGCACGGCGTCTCATATACGACGGCATTCGATCGGATGTCTGTGGGGATGTCAAGCCGCTTGGGGCGCCCTGTAAGGGCAGAACCGGGCGATACATCTGATCTATCGTGGCGCTCGGACCCTCGTCAGCCGGATCATCGCACTGGCGAAATCGCCGTCCGGCAAACCCGGGAACAGGCCGTGTGCCAGGAGCGCGGCACCGTGCCAGACCTTTCCGGTGTCCTCGTCGCGGTAGCGGGCGGCGGGGTCGAGCCCCTCGAGCCGGACCGGTCGTTCGTGAGTGTGGAAATGTGCCGCTTGCCGGAACACGAACACGACCGCGCGCCCGCCGTCGGCCGCCACGTACTGCAGCGCGCAGACGCCGTCGGTGGTCGGCGGCACGAGCCGGTGGAGCCTGCCGCGCTGCACGATCGGCCGGATCTCCTTGTACAGCGCGATCTGTTCGCGCGCGTAGGCCAGATCCTCCTCGGACCACTTCACGATGTCGCCGCCGATGCCGAGCACTCCCGCCATCGCGACATGGAACCGGAAGCGCAGTGGCGTGGACCGCCGGGTGACGAAGTTGGGGTCGTCGGTGACCCAGGCCGCCATCGCGCGCGCCGGGTACACCTGGCCGTAGCCGTGCTGGATGACGAGCCTGTCGAGCGCGTCGGTGTTGTCGGAGGTCCAGACCTGGTCCGTCCTGGCCATGATCCCGAGGTCGATCCGGCCGCCACCGCCGCTGCACGCCTCGATCCGGAGCCCGGGATGACGGGTGCGCAGCCGGTCCATGATCGCGTGGACCGAGCGGGTGTGTTCCACCCACAGCCTGTCCGGATCGTTGTCGGCGGGCCAGCCGGCCTCGCTGAACGGGCGGTTCATGTCCCATTTCAGGAAGTCGATCCCGTGCTCGCCGACGAGGGAGTCGAGCGTGCCGAACGCCCAGTCGGCGACGTCCGGGCGGGCGAAATTGAGCACCAGCTGCCTTCGCAGTTCCGAACGTGTCCGATGTGGATGGTGCAGCACCCAGTCCGGATGGGCGCGGTGGAGATCGCTGTCCGGGTTGACCATCTCGGGTTCGACCCAGAGCCCGAACTTCATGCCGAGCCGGTGCACTTCGCCGACGAGTGGTTCGAGGCCGTCGGGGAACTTCTCGCGGTTGACGTGCCAGTCGCCGAGGCCGGCGTGGTCACCGGTCCGGGCGCCGAACCAGCCGTCGTCCATCACGAACAGTTCCACGCCGAGCGCCGCCGCCTTTTCCGCCAGCGCGCGTTGACCGGCTTCGGTGACGTCGAAGCCTGTTGCCTCCCAAGAGTTGTAGAGCACCGGCCGGAGTTCACCGGGATGCGGAAGCACGTGGTCCAGCGTGTACGCGTGCCAGGCGCGGCTCGCGGCGCCGAATCCGCCCTCGGTGTACAGCCCGGCGAAAACCGGAGTGGTGAGCGTGTCACCGGGAGCGAGCCGGGGGACGACGCCGTCTTGGCCGAAGCCGCCGGTCACGGTGAGGCGGCCGGTGGACGAGCGGGTGGTGGTGATCCGCCACGAACCGCTCCACGCGAGCACGGCGCTGTAGACCTCGCCGTGCCGCTCGGTCGTTTCGCCGTCGTCGAGCATCACCCACGGATTGGCGTGATGGCTGGTGATGCCGCGCCTGCTGCCGAAAGTGGTCTCGCCATGGGGGACAGGTTCGCGGAGCAGTTGGCTCTCGGCGGCCCAGCGGCCGGTGACGTGGCTGATCCGGTAGTCCGGCCGGTCCGGCACGACCCAGGTCGCCGAGTCGGCCCTGATGATCTCGATCGGGCCGTCCGTGCCGTCGTGGCCGAGTTCGGTCCAGCGCTCGATGACGTCGGTGCCCGCCGGGACGCGGTAGCCGAGCGTGACGCGCAGGGGGTAGTGGCGATCGCGGAAATGGACGAGCAACCGGCCGTCGTCGATGTCGTGTGAGACGTACCGCCATTCGAAGGCCCGGGTCCCGTCGGCGAACCGGACCTGGAGGGCCGGGGTCCAGTATCGGGTACCGCCGTCGGCGGCGAGCTCGTCGAGTCCCTCGTTGGGATCGTTGAAGGCGTCCCAGCGTGCCTTGGTCCGGGGGAGGACGTCGGCGAGCTGGCCGGCGGTGAGCGCCGGACCCCAGTGGACGTGGGAGGGCGTGTCGTCCTCGGTCAGCCTGAGCGCGTAGCTCGTGGTCGCGGTACGGATGAGCCAGGAACGGATGCTCTCGTCGTGAACGATCTCTGCCACGTCGCCATCCTGACGCCGGACGGTGGCGGAGGCCAGACGGCTCCCGCTCGGCGGTACATCGGGTGGTGGGTCTCGTGAGTGGTGAGGACGGTTCTAACCGTCCTCACCACTCACGAGACCCGACGCCTTCAGCCGCCCACCTTCGCGATCGCCACGAAATGCTCCGGCCGCACCCGTGCGATCACCTTCCCCGGAGACGTCGCGTACGCCAGCCAGCCCTCGATGGCTTCCTGCCCGGCCTCGCCGAGGTACCGCCGCGCGATCAGCTCCGAACCGGCGCGGACTCCCTCAGGGTCCGAAACGATCTCCGCCACGCCCTCGACACTCACGAACGAGTACGGCGGGCGCGGGTCGTCGGCGACCACCGAAACACGGGGATTCTCCTTGAGCGCCTTGCCTTTGACGGTGTCTTCACCCAGGTTGACCAGGATGTCGTCCCCGTCGAGGGCGAACCAGACCGGTACCGCGTGTGGCCTGCCGTCCGGGCGGACGGTCGCGAAGACGGCGGTGCGGGTGCCTTCGGCGAGAAAGGCGCGGCGCTGTTCGTCGGTCATCTTCTCCGGCATTGCTTCATCCCTCCAGAGTGGCGTCCAGGCCGAAGGCCGGGAACAGGTGGTTGTCGAACGTGGTGAGCTCGGCGGCCTTGCCGTCGACGACGCGGACGAGGTCGAGTTTGAAGGCGCGGAAAACGGTGTCGCCGGGGCGCCGCAGGTAGGAGGCGAAGGCGGGCATCCGGTTGGCGTCGACCGCGACGGCGCGCCATTCGCCCATCTCTTCGGCGATCCTGCCGTGCCGCGCGAGGTGTTCGAGTCCGATGTAGCAGTGCGGCTCCGGCGGCATGGTGACCCGGACGTCGTCGCGGACCAGGCTGCTCATCGTGCTGAAGTCACCGTTGTCGTGGGCCTCGACGAGCCGCCGCACCAGCGCTCGTTCCTCTTCGGACGGTGCCGCCGCCGACCATTCGCCCCGCTGCTGCGGAAGGCGTTCGCGCAGGGTCGCGCGGCCGCGCTGCAGCGCGCTGTTGGCGGCGGCGACCGAGAGGTCGAGCAGGGAGGCGGCTTCGGCGGCCTGCCAGCCGAGCACGTCGCGCAGGATCAGCACCGCGCGTTGCTGCGGCGGCAGCATCTGCAGGACCGCGAGGAAGGCGAGCTCGATGGTCTCCCTGGCGACGGCGAGTGCGTGCGGTTCGGCTTCGGGCGGCGCGATCTCGTCGAGCAACCGGTCCGGATACGGCTGGATCCAGGGAACTTCGGCGAACGAGCGCAGCGACGGTACCCGCCGGTCGCTCTTGCGGATCGCGTCGAGGCAGGCGTTGGTGGCTATCCGGTACAGCCACGCGCGGAAGTTGCCGCCGTCGAACGTGTCCAGTCCGCGCCAGGCGTTGAGGAGCGCGTCCTGGACGACGTCTTCCGCCTCGTCGAACGAGCCGAGCATCCGGTAGCAGTGGACGTGCAGTTCCCGCCGGTGCCGTCCGGTGAGGGCGGCGAAGGCGGCTTCGTCTCCCGCCTTCGCCGCGGCGATCGTGTCGGTCATGGCGCCTCCCATCGAGTGTTCTTACCCGATGTAACGGCGCCCTTCGGCCGAACTCATCGGTCTCGCGACGACTTTTTTCGCGGGACCGCGAAATCGCAGGTCAGGGGCGGGTCGTGAGGTAGCCGCCCATGGTGCGGAAGTACTCGTTCGCGGCGAGTTCGGTGCCGTCCTCGGTCCGGACCCGCTCGATGACGAGCCCGTGCGACCGGCCCCGGCGCGACTCGGGGCCGGCGACGATCACGACGCCTTCACCCTCACGGATGAAGATCCGGCCGGGCGTTCCGCCGTAGTGACCCACCGACACCGAGGAGCGGATCACGCGCAGTTGCTTCCCGCGGTGGTACGTGAAGGCGTTGGGATACGGGTCGGACTGCGCGCGCACCAGCCGCTCGATCTCGTCCGCGGGCCAGGACCAGTCGATGAGACTGTCTTCGAGGGCGCGCTTGTGGAAGAAGCTGGCCTTCGACCTGTCCTGTTTGACCGGGGTGAAGTTCCCCTTCGCGATCAGCTCGATGGCCTCGGTGGTGATCGGCGCGATGAGGTCGACCGTCCGATGGAACAGATCGGTGGTCGTGTCCTTCGGGCCGACCGGGACCGAACGCTGCAGCACGATGTCGCCCGCGTCGAGGTCGGCGTCCATCATGTGGGCGGTGAGGCCCACTTCCTTCTCGCCGTTGATGAGCGCCCAGATCAGCGGCGAGAAGCCGGCGTAGGCGGGCAGCAGCGAGTCGTGGACGTTCAGCGTGCCGTACCGCGGCATCTCGAAGATCTCGGGCGGCAGCCAGGTGCGCCAGTTGTTGGCGACGATCAGGTCGAGATCGGCTTCCTTCAGCTCCGCCAGCAGTTCCGCGTCGTCGGGACGCTGCCGCAGCAGCGCGCGGATCCCGTGGGCCTCGGCGAGGTCCGCGACGGAGTCGGACCAGATCTTCTCGTAGGCGTGGTCACTCTTCGGGTGGGTGACCACGAGGGCGACATCGTGGCCCGCGTCGATCAAAGCCCGCAGGGTGCGGTGTCCCCAGGTCTGGTATCCGAACATGGCGACCCGCATGGGACCGGCCTCCTCCTGGTCGAGGGATGAACATCACCACTGAAAGTACTAGTTGAGCCTCACCTAACTTAGGTTAGGGTTCCCTGGTCTTTGTAACGAAGTACCGAGATGCGGCCGAGCCGCGCAAGGGGTTCAAGATGGCACGAGCAGTGGTCGGTGAACGGGTTCCGGTCTACGACGTGGTCGGGGTCGGGTTCGGTCCCTCGAACCTCGCGCTCGCCATCGCCGTCACCGAGCACAACGCCGCGCCGGGAGCCGAGACCGTCACCGCCCACTTCCTCGAGCGCCAGGCCCGTTTCGGCTGGCACCGCGGGATGTTGATCGACAACGCGACCATGCAGGTCTCCTTCCTCAAGGACCTGGCGACGATGCGGAACCCGACGAGTTCGTTCAGTTTCCTGTCGTATCTGCACAGCAAGGACCGGCTGGTCGACTTCATCAACCACAAGAACCTGTTCCCGTTGCGGATCGAGTTCCACGACTACTTCGAATGGGCGGCGGAAAAGGTCGACGACCTGGTTTCCTATGGCACGGAAGTACTTTCGGTCACGCCGGTCTTCGACGGCGACGAGATCGTGTTCTTCGACGTGCACGCTCGCACGGACGGCGAACTGGTGAATCTGCGCGCCCGCAATCTGGTGATGGGCACCGGGCTGCGGCCGAATCTCCCCGAAGGTGTGACGCCGGGCACACGTATCTGGCACAACAGCGAACTGCTGCACCGGCTCGAGGGTATGGCCTCCGAAGAGCCGCGGCGGTTCGTCGTCGTCGGCGCGGGCCAGAGCGCGGCGGAGGTCAGCGCGCTGCTGCACGACCGCTTCCCTCAGGCGGAGGTGTGCGCGGTGTTCGCGCGGTACGGCTTCAGCCCGGCCGACGACAGCGCGTTCGCCAACCGGATCTTCGATCCCGAGGCGGTCGGGCGGTTCTACGAAGCGCCGGAAGAGGTCAAGGACCGTCTGATGCGCTACCACGGCGCGACCAACTATTCGGCGGTGGACATCGATCTCATCGACGAGCTGTACCGGCGCGTCTACCGCGAGAAGGTGCAGGGGATCGAGCGGCTGAAGCTCATCAACGTCTCCCGTCCCACCGAGGTCACCGACACCGGCTCCGAAGTGCGGGTGACCGTCGAGGCGCTGGAGAGCGGGGAGCGTACCCGGCTCGACGCCGATTTCGTCGTGTACGCCACCGGGTACAGCCCGGCGGACCCGACGCCGTTGCTCGGCGAGCTCGCCTCCGCCTGCGCGCGCGACGGCGAGGGCAGGCTCCGCGTCGAACGCGACTACCGGATCGTCACCGAACCGCCGCTGGACGGCGGGATCTACCTGCAGGGCGGCACCGAGCACACCCACGGCATCACGTCGTCGCTGCTGTCCAACACCGCCGTCCGGGTCGGCGAGATCCTCCGGTCCATTGTGGATCGCCGTGCCGCCGGGGCGTCCCGGCCCGAGTACGCGGTGAGCGGGACCGGGCCCGCCTGACCCGCAGACGACGTTTCACGCTCTTGAACGGTGGAGGCAACCCGATGAACCGCGGCTTTCCCCTGACCCCGGCACAGTGGGGGATCTGGCTCGCCCAGCAGCTCGATCCGGCCGATCCGGTCTACACGATCGGCTGGGTCGCGGAGCTTCGCGGCGATGTCGATGTCGCCCGGCTGGGTGAGGCCGTTCGGCGGGCCGTCGCGGAGGCGGAATGCCTGCACGTCACGATCGGACTGGACGGCGACACGCCGGTCCAGCGTCCGGTCGCTCCCGGTGAGGTCGCGGTCCTCGACTTCACCGGCGAGCCGGATCCGGAGGCGGCCGCCGACGAGTGGGCGCGGGCCGAACTCGCCGTGGTGACCGACCCCAGCCGGGGGCCGCTCACCGCGCACACGCTGCTCGTCCTGGCCGGGGACCGGGTCCGCTGGTTCCAGCGTTATCACCACCTGGTGATGGACGCGCACGGGCAGGCCGTCCTGACCCGCCGCGCGGCGGCCCTCTATTCGGGCACCGCCGAGGAGGTCTCCTGGCCGCTCTCGGGGTTGGCCGAGTCCGGCTATGACGGGAAAGCCGACCGTGCGTACTGGCTCGGCGAACTCGCGGGCAGGCCGAACCCGGTGCGGCTGCTCGGCCGCGCGTCGTCCGGCCCGGTCCGGCTGCGACGGCATACGTGGGAACTGCCCGCGGCGAAGACCGGCCGCCTGCGGAAGTTCGCGCTCGACGCGGGAACGAGGCTGTCCCGGGTCGCCATCGCCGCGGTGGCGGCGTACGCCCATCGAGTGACCGGCGCCGAAGATCTCGTCCTCGGCCTGCCGGTCACCGCACGCACCACGCGCGCCCTGCGTGAGCAGCCGGGCATGGTCTCCAACGTCCTGCCGTTGCGGCTGACGGTGCGGCCCGAGACGACGCCGGCGCGACTCGTCGCCCAGGTCGCGGAGAAGGTCTCCAGGTTGCTGGAACACAGCCGGTACCGCGGCGAAGACCTCGCCCGTGAACTCGGTGCCGGCGGCGGAGTGCACGAACTCGTCGGGCTGAGCGTGAACTACATGGCCGTGGACGGCGAACTCGCGTTCGGCGAAGCGAGCGCGACGGTGCGCAACCTCGAACTCGGGCCGCTCAGCGACGTCGCCATCGCCGTGTACGACGATGGCGATGGCCGGGGCCTCCGCTTCGACTTCGACGCCGACGAGGCCGTCTCCTCCGACGACGAACTCGCCGACCACAGCCGCCGGTTCGCCGCGGTGCTGGATGCCCTGATCGACGGACCGGAGCTGCCGCTGGCCGCGATCGACCTGCTCTCAGCCGAAGAGCGGGACCGGGTCTTGGCACTCGGGGCCGCGGTCGCGGATTCGCCGGAAGTGTCCTGGCCCGAGGCGTTCGCCCGGATCGTGGCGCGGAAACCGGACGCGGAAGCCGTCGTCTGCGAAGGCGTCCGGATGACCTATGCCGAGGTCGACGCCGCCGCCAACCGGCTCGCCCGGCTGCTGCGGCGACGCGGTGTCGGTGACGAGGACGTCGTCGGCGTGGCGATGCCGCGTTCGGCCGATCTCGTCGTCGCGCTGCTCGGCGTCATGAAGGCCGGCGCCGCGTACCTCCCGCTCGATCTGGACCATCCCGAGGATCGCCTCGCGTACATGCTTTCGCACGCGGGCGCGGGGATCGTCGTGTCCACCAGGGAGGAATCCGCACAGCTTCCGTCCGGTGTGGACGTCGAGCGGATCCTTCTCGACGACCCGGCGATCACCGCCGAACTCGCGGCTCTCGACGCGTCCACTGTGGACGTGAGCGGGATCGCTCTGGACCAGGCCGCGTATGTCATCTACACCTCGGGTTCGACGGGGAAGCCGAAAGGCGTGGTCCTGTCCCACGACGGGATCGGCAGCCTGATCAGCACGGCGACCGAACGGATCGGCATCGGCGAGGCCAGCCGGGTGGTGCAGTTCGCCTCCACCGGGTTCGACGTGACGGTCTGGGATCTGGTCATGTCGCTGTGCGTCGGCGGAACGCTGATCGTGGTGCCGTCGCATCGCCGCGTGGCCGGCGTCGAGCTGACCGGCTACATCGCCGACAACGCGGCGACGCACATGATCCTGCCGCCGTCACTGGTCGCGGCGCTGCCGCCGGACTGTGAACTGCCCAAGGGCGCGGTGCTGATCGTCGGCACCGAGACGGTCCCGCCGGAGCTGATCGCGCGCTGGGCCGAAGACCTGAAGGTCGTCGCCGCGTACGGCTTGACCGAGGCGACGGTGAACTCGACGCTGTGGGCGGCCGAGCCCGGCTGGACCGGGCCGATTCCGATCGGCGTTCCGGATCCGAACACCCGCTGCTATGTCCTCGACACCGCGCTGCGGCCGGTCCCTGTCGGCGTCGAGGGGGAGCTGTACGTCGGCGGACGCGGTCTCGCGCGGGGTTACGCGGGACGTCCGGGGCTGTCGGCGGAACGTTTCGTCGCCGATCCGTTCACCGGTGGCGGCGAGCGCATGTATCGCACCGGCGACCGGGTCCGCTGGCGCGCGGACGGCAACCTCGACTTCCTCGGCCGCACCGATCACCAGGTCAAGATCCGCGGGTTCCGGATCGAACCGGGGGAGGTCGAATCCGCGCTCGCCGCGTACGCCGGGGTCGAGCGGATCGCGGTCGTGCCACGCGAGGTCAAGCCGGGAGACCGGCGCCTGGTGGCGTACGTCGTCCCGGCAGGGGACGGCTCGCCGTCGTTGCTCAAGGAGTTGCGTGCCCACGCGGAATCGGCGCTGCCGCACTACATGGTGCCGTCGGCGTTCGTGGAACTCGACCGGCTGCCGACCATGCCGAACGGCAAACTCGACCGCACTTCGCTGCCCCTGCCGGACTTCGGTGCCGCCGCCACCGGCCGCGCGCCGCGCACCGAGCGGGAACGGATCCTGTGCGACGTCGCCGCGCGAGTCCTCGGCCTGGCCTCGATCGGTGCCGATGACGACTTCTTCTCCCTCGGCGGCGACAGCATCCTGTCCATCCGGCTGGTGCTCGGGGCGGCGGATCACGGTCTCGCCATCACCCCGCGCCAGGTGTTCCGGCATCGGACTCCGGAGGCCCTGGCCGCCTGCGCGGACGTCGTTCCCGTCGAGTCCACTGTGGACGAGCGACCGCTGCTGGAGCTGACCGGCGCCGAACGCGCGTCGCTCGCCGAGTACGCCGACGTCCTGCCTGTGACGCCGTTGCAGGAAGGGTTCTTCTTCCACGCGGAGTTCGAAGGTGGTTCGGCCGCCGACATCTACACGGTCCAGGAGGTGCTGGACCTCGAAGGAGAGATCGACGCCGAAGCGCTGCGCCGATCGGCGCAGGCGCTGCTGGACCGGTATTCCTCGCTGCGGTCCGGTTTCCGGCAGCTCGACGGCGGCCGGGTGGTCCAGACGGTGACCCGGCGCGCCGAACTGCCCTGGCGCGAGGTGGCCGCCGAAGACGCGACGGAAGCCTTCGAGGCCGATCGCGCGCGCCGGTTCGACTTCGCCCGGCCGCCGCTGCTGCGGGCGACCTTCACCCGGCTCGGCGACGACCGCGCCAAGCTGGCGCTCACGTTCCACCACATCATCGCCGACGGCTGGTCGGTCGTGGTGCTGCTCCGCGAACTGCTGGCGGGCTACGCGGGAGTGGACGCCTCGAGCCCGGAACCGGACACCCGCGCCGATCATCTGCGGCGGCTCGCGTCGCGCGATCACGAGGTCTCGCGCGAAGTCTGGCGGACGGCGCTGTCCGGAGTGGACGAACCCACCCGGCTGATCGACGAACGGGCCGGGGTGCCGAGACGGCCGTCGCGGCTGCAGCTGAGCCTCGGCGAGCAGGTGACGACGGCGTTGTCCGCCATGGCCCGCGCACACGGGCTCACCCTCGGTGCCGTCCTGCACAGCGCCTGGGGTCTCCTGCTCGGCGGGCTCACCGGCCGGGACGACGTGCTGTTCGGCAGCACGGTCTCCGGCCGTGACACCGGCGCCGCCGGCCTCGAGTCGGCGGTCGGCCTGTACATCAACACCGTGCCGGTGCGGTTCCGCTGGGCACCCTTCGAAACCGTCGCCGCCGTGCTGCGCAGGCTGCAGGACGAGCAGGCGGCGCTGCTGGACCACCAGCATCTCGGCCTCGGCGAACTGCGGCGCCTGGCCGGTGCCGGGCAGGAAGAACTGTTCGACACGCTCGTCGTCGTCGAGAACTTCCCGCGTGACGACGAGCGCGTGGATCCGTCCGGAACCGTGCGCCTCACCGGTGTCGAGGTCACCGACGCGGTGCACTTCCCGGTCGCGCTGATCGCGACCCCGGGTGAGGACCTGGAGTTCAGCCTCAAATTCGACGCCGCCCGGATCGACGCGGTCGCGGCCGGACAGCTCGCGGAACGGTTCGCCCGGCTGCTGGAGACGCTGACCGCGAACCCCGGACTGCCGGTCGCCGCCATCGACCTCCTGTCCTCCGCCGAACGCGGCCGTCTGACCGAACTCAACGCGACCTCGCACCCGGTGCCCGAGCGCACGCTGGCCGGGGCCTTCGCCGAGCAGGTGGCCAAGACGCCATCCGCGACGGCGGTGATGTTCAAGGACACCGAACTGTCCTATGCGGATCTCGACGCCCGCGCGGAGAACCTGGCGCGCAGGCTGCGCTCCCTGGGCGCCGGTCCCGAAGAGGTCGTGGCCGTCGCCGTGCCGAGGTCGGCCGAGCTGATGGTCGCCCTGCTGGGTGTGCTCAAGGCCGGGGCCGCCTACCTGCCGATCGACCTCGACTACCCGGCCGACCGGCTCGAACACATGCTCACCGACTCCGGTGCCCGGCTCGTGCTCTCCGAACCCGGGACGGCCGCGCGGATCCCGGTCGTCGCCGGGCTGACGCAGGTCCCCGTGGCCGGTGCGCCCGCAGCCGACGACGTCAAGGGTACGGCCGCCGGACCGGACAACACCGCTTACCTGATCTACACCTCCGGATCGACGGGACGGCCGAAGGGCGTGGCCGTCACGCATCGCGCGATCGTCAACCGGCTCGCGTGGATGCAGCACGAGTACCGGCTCACGGCGTCGGACCGCGTGCTGCAGAAGACGCCGTCGAGTTTCGACGTGTCGGTGTGGGAGTTCTTCTGGGCGCTGTGCGAAGGCGCCGCGGTGGTGCTGGCCGAACCGGACGGCCACCGTGATCCGGCGTATCTCGCCCGGGTGATCCGGGACCGGGAGATCACGACCCTGCATTTCGTCCCGTCCATGCTCGCCGCTTTCCTCGGCAGCGAAGAAGCCACCGGCGATCTCGGGTCGTTGCGTCAGGTGTTCTCCAGCGGCGAGGCGCTGTCCGGCGAGACCGCCGCGCGGTGGCGCTCGCTCACCGGTGTCCCGCTGCACAATCTCTACGGCCCCACCGAGGCAGCCGTGGACGTGACGTTCTTCGCCGCCGACGGAGCCGAGGGCGCCGCCGTTCCCATCGGACGTCCGGTGTGGAACACCAGGCTCCACGTGCTCGACGGCTGTCTCCGCCCGGTGCCCGACGGCGTGGCGGGCGAGCTGTACCTCGCCGGCGTCCAGCTCGCCCGCGGCTACCACGGACGGCCCGGCCTGACCGCCGAACGGTTCGTCGCCGATCCGTTCGGCGAGCCGGGACAGCGGCTGTACCGGACGGGTGACCTCGTCCGGCGCCGCGCCGACGGCGAGATCGAGTACCTCGGCCGCACCGACCGCCAGGTGAAGATCCGCGGCAACCGGATCGAACTCGGCGAGATCGAAGCCGTCCTCGCCGCGCAGCCGGAGGTCACGGCCGCCACGGTCGTGGCGAAGGACGGCGCGCTCGTCGGCTACGTCGCCGGGAGTGCGGATCCGGAGAGGCTGCGGGCCGCCGTCAGCGAAGCGCTGCCCGCGCCGATGGTCCCGCAGGCGTTCGTCGTCCTCGACGAATTCCCCTTGACCCCCAGTGGAAAGCTCGACGTACGGGCCTTGCCCGCGCCCGAGGTCGGCCGTCCCGCGGTCGCGCCCGAGAACGACCGGGAACGTGCTCTCGCGCGGATCTTCGCGGACGTCCTGGGGCTGGACACCGTCGGCGCCCACGGGGACTTCTTCCTGCTGGGTGGCGACAGCATCTCGTCGATCGCCGTGTCGAGCCGTGCCCGGCGGGCGGGGTTCGAACTGAGCCCCAAGGACGTGTTCGAACTCCGGACCCCGGCCGCGCTCGCCGCCTCCGCCACGCCGTCCGGGCCGGTGGCCGACGCCGACGGTGTCGGCGCCCTGCCTCTCCTGCCCGAAATGCTGCGGCTGCGCGAGCTCGGTGACGCGGTTCAGCCAGAGTCCGTGCTGCTCACCGTGCCGTCCGGGGCGGACGCCGAGACGCTCGCCGCGGCCCTGCAACTCGTGCTCGACCACCACGACGGGCTGCGGCTCGAACTGTCGCGCGTCGCGTCGGTGCTGTGGTCGCTCGAAGTCCGTCCACAAGGGACTGTCCAGGCCGCGGACCTGCTTCGTCACGCGACCGGGTCCATCGAGGACGAGTACCAGGCCGCCGCGGACAGATCGGCGGACAACCTGCTGCAGGCCGTCTGGTTCGACGAACCCGGCAGGCTGCTGCTGGTCGCGCATCCGGTCCTGCTGGACGCGCGGAGCCTGACGATCCTGTCCACCGATCTCGCGACCGCCTGGCAAGCCGTGACCGACGGCCGCCCGCCGGTGTTCACCCCGGTCCGGGCGTCGCTGCGGACCATCGCCCGCCGGATCACCGACGCGGCGCAGGACCTGGCGCTGCTCGGCGAAATCGAGCACTGGGCCGAGACGCTGGCACCCGGCTCGTTCGAGATTCCCGCCGACGGCGAGGTCGCCGAACGCAGGATCACCCTGTCTGTCGAGGACACCCGGACGCTCGTCGGCGCGCTTCCGTCCACCGTGCACGGCGACGTGACCGACGTCCTTCTGACGGCGCTCAAGGCCGCTGTCGACGGTGACCTCCTCGTCGATCTTCACGGCCGGGTGGACACTTCGAGCACGGTCGGCGCGCTGACGTCGGTCCGCCCGGTGCGGATCACCGCGACCGGCGAACCGCTCGCGATGCTCAAGGCCGTCAAGGAGGCCGTCCGGAAGACGCCCGAGGGCTACGGCCCGCTGCGATACCTCAACGCCCAGACCGGCCCGCTGCTCGCCGGGCTCGCGAAACCGCGGATCGCCCTGCGGTACGACGGCCGGATCCCGGCCGGGCCGGGGGAGTGGCAGGTCGCCGGGTACGCGCCCGTGCCGCCGTCCGGAGACCACGTCCTGCGCATCGGGGTCGCCTGCGAGGAGACCGCGGACGGGCCGAGGCTGACGGCCACGTTCGCGGGCCCGGCCGGAGCACTCGCGGACCGTTGGGCCGCCGCCCTGGCAGACCTCGCGGCCGTGGACACGAACGCACCGGTGGGACTCACGCCGTCCGACCTCGAACTGGTCTCGCTGACGCAGGACGAGATCGCCCGCGTCGAGCGATTCAGCCCGGTGCCCGTCGCCGACGTCTGGCCGTTGTCGCCGCTGCAGGAAGGCCTGTTCTTCCACTCCGGCTACAACTCCGACCGGGTCGACATCTACACGATCCAGGAGGCGATCGACTTCGATCACCGCCTGGACGCCGGCAGGCTGCGGTCGGCGGTGTCCGCGCTGCTCCGCCGGATCCCGAGCCTCGGCGCCGGTTTCACCAGCGAGGGGTTGCGGGGGCCGGTCCAGTTCGTGGCGGCCGGGGTCGAACCCCCGGTGTCCGAAGTGGATCTTTCGGAGCTGCCCGAAGACGAGCGGCGCGAACGGCTCGACGAGCTGATGGCCGAAGACCGCGCGACGCGGTTCGACCTCGGTGTCCCACCGCTGTTCCGGCTGAAACTGGTGCGGCTCGGCGACGGACGTGACCGGGTGCTGCTGAACCGGCACCTGCTGCTCTGGGACGGCTGGTCCGCCTGGCTCTTCATCGAGCAGCTGTTCGCGCTGTACGACCTCGGCGGAGACGACCGGACGCTGCCCGCCGCGGGGTCCTATGCGGACTTCCTGCGCTGGCTGGACCGGCAGGACATCGAGGCGGCCACGAACGCGTGGCGTGAGGCGCTGTCCGATCTCGCGGAGCCGACCGTCATCGGACCGGAAGGCCGTGATCTGGTCCCGGCGACCCCCGTGAACCTGGACACCGTGCTGCCCACCGGTCTGGGCCGAGGGCTGCGTGAACAGGCCCGGAGGCACGGCCTGACCGTCAACTCCGTGCTCAACGCCGCCTGGGGCCTGGTCCTGTCGACCATGACCGGACGGCACGACGTCGTGTTCGGCGCCGCGGTCGCGGGCAGGCCCGCCGCCGTGCCCGAGATCGAGAACACCATCGGGCTGTTCCTCAACACCGTGCCCACCCGGGTGCGGCTCGACCCGGGCGAATCCGTGCTGGACCTGGTGCGGCGTCTGCAGTCCGAGCGGATGGACCTGACGCCGTACGAGTTCATGAGCCTCGGTGTCCTGCAGCGGGAGGCCGGGCACCGCGTCCTGTTCGACACGTTGTTCGTGCTGCGCAACGCGGACGGTGACGAACGGCGCGACGGCCTCCGTCACCGCCACGGCATCACCGGCCTGCTCAACATCGACGCGACGCATTACCCGCTGACGTTGGTCGTCACGCCGGGGGAGGAAATCCGGATCACGGTGTCCTACCGGGACGACGTGATCGATGCCGCCGAAGCCGTGTCGGTACTCGACCGGTTCACGTCGTTGGTCGCGCAGATCGTCGACGACCCGGCGAAACCGGTCGCCGCGCTCGCGACCGTCTCCGTTGAGGACCGTGCCGCGCTGGAGGCCGGCTGGGCCGAGGCCGAGCATCCCGTCATCGAGGACACGATCGCGGACCTGCTCGCCGTCCAGGCGGAGCGGACTCCCGACGCGACGGCCCTGGTGTTCGGTGAGGAAAAGCTGACCTACGCCGAACTCGACGCGCGCATCAACCGGATGGCCCGGCTGCTGCTGGCCAAGGGCGCCGCGCCGGAACAGGTGATCGCGCTCGGCCTGCCGCGGTCGATCGACATGGTCGTCGCGCTGTTCGCCGTACTGCGGACCGGCGCGGCGTACCTGCCGCTGGAACTCGACTACCCGGTCGACCGGCTCGCGGTGATGCTGGAGGACGCGAGGCCACTGTGCCTGGTGTCCACAAAGGATGTATCGGCGACGCTGCCCGACGCCACGCCACGGGTCCTCGTCGACGACCACGAAGACACGGCGTTCGGCGACGGCCCGATCTCCGACGCCGAACGCCCGTTGTTCGCGCGGAGCCGCGCGGACCGCATGGAGCACCCGGCGTACGTCATCTACACGTCGGGCTCGACGGGCAAACCCAAGGGTGTGGTCACGCCGTACCGCGGCCTGACGAACATGCAGCTCAACCACCAGGGCGCCATCTTCGCCCCGGCCATCGCCGCGGCGGGCGGACGGCGGCTGCGGATCGCGCACACCGTGTCGTTCGCCTTCGACATGTCCTGGGAAGAGCTGCTGTGGCTCGTCGAAGGGCACGAGGTCCACGTCTGCGACGAGGAACTCCGGCGGGACGCGCGGGCGCTCGTGGCGTACTGCGACGAGCACGAGGTCGACGTCGTCAACGTGACGCCGACGTACGCCCACCTGCTGATCGAGGAAGGGTTGCTGGAGGGACACCGCCCCGCGCTCGTGCTGCTCGGTGGCGAAGCGGTGTCGGAGTCGGTGTGGAACCGGCTGCGGGACACCGACGGGACCTACGGCTACAACCTGTACGGCCCCACCGAGTACACGATCAACACGCTCGGCGGCGGCACGACCGACAGCGACACCCCGACCGTCGGCAAGCCGATCTGGAACACCCGCGCCTACATCGTCGACGCCTGGCTCCGGCCGGTCCGCGACGGTGTCGCGGGTGAGCTCTACATCGCCGGTGAGGGCCTGGCACGCGGTTACCTCGGACGCCCCGGGCTGACCGCCGAACGGTTCGTCGCCGACCCGTTCGTGCCCGGTGGCGGGCGCATGTACCGCACCGGAGACCTGGTGCGCCGCCGTGCGGACGGGAACCTCGACTTCCTCGGCCGCACCGACGACCAGGTCAAGATCCGCGGCTACCGCGTCGAACTCGGCGAGATCGAGACCGCGCTCAGCCGGTACCCCGAAGTCGCGCAGGCGGCCGTCATCGCCCGGCCGGATCCGTCGGCGCCCGGTCTGCAGCGGCTCGTCGCGTACGTCGTCCAGGCCGAACTGAGCGGGGACGCGCGGGCCGAGGCGGAAGCCGACCAGGTCGGCGAATGGCAGCAGATCTACTCGGACGAGTACACCGAGATCCCGACCGCGCTGTTCAACGAGGACTTCGCGGGCTGGGACTCCAGCTACGACGGTGAACCGATCCCGCTGGAGCACATGCGGGAGTGGCGGCGGGCGACCGTGGACCGGATCGCCGGACTGAAGCCGGAACGGGTGCTGGAGATCGGCGTCGGCACCGGTCTGCTGATGGGGCAGATCGCACCGCCGGCCCAGGAGTACTGGGGCACCGACCTCGCCGCGCCGGTGATCGCGAAGCTGAACCGGGAGCTGGAACGGGATCCGGCGCTGGCGGCCAAGGTGAACCTGCGCGCCCAGCCGGCGCATGTGTTCGACGGCCTGCCCGCCGGCCGGTTCGACACGATCGTGATCAACTCCGTCATCCAGTACTTCCCGAGCGTCGACTACCTGACCGACGTCATCACCAAGGCGATCGGCCTGCTCACGCCCGGCGGCGCGCTGTTCGTCGGCGACGTCCGCAACCTGCGGCTCGCCCGCGCCTTCCACACCGCGATCCAGCTCACCCGCGCGGACGCCACTTCCGACGTCGCCCAGGTTCGGCGCGCGATCGAACGCGGTGCCGCGCTGGAGAAGGAACTGCTGATCGACCCGGACTACTTCACCGCGCTCGCCCGGCGGCTTCCGGGTGTCGCCGCGCAGGTCCGGATCAAACGGGCCCGGCTGCACAACGAGCTGAGCCGGTATCGCTACGACGCGGTCCTGGTGAAAGAACCCGCCGAGACGGTGTCGGTCGCGCAGGCGCCGCGCTTGTCTTGGGACGAGGTGGGTTCACTCGCCGCGGTGGAGGAGCGCCTCACCGGCGTGGAAACGCTGCGGGTGTGCCGGATCCCGGACGCCCGGCAGGCTCCGGAGGTCGAGGCGACGCGTGCGCTGGACGCCGGTGCACCGCTCATCGACGTCCTGGAGTTGTTCCGCACCCCTGCCGGAGTCGAGCCCGAGGACGTGCACGAACTCGGTGAAAGGCTCGGGTTCCGGGTGTACTGCACCTGGTCGGCCGACGGCGCTTTCGAGGCCGTGTTCGTCCACAAGGGACAGCCGGACGCGCTCGTCACCGGTGTGCACCAGCCGGTTTCGGCGGGTACGAACCTGGCCAAGTACGCCACGAGCCCGACCGCGGCCCGCGGTGGCGGCGAACTGGCGCAACGCCTGCGGGACAGGCTCAAGACGGAACTGCCGGACTACATGGTCCCGGCCGCGTTCGTCACGCTGGGCGCCCTGCCCCTGACCGACAACGGCAAGCTCAACACGCGGGCGCTCCCGGACGCCGAACAGACGGTGCGGCTCGCCGAAAGCCGTCCGGCCGAGAGCGCCGAGGAGGAGACGCTGTGCGCGCTCTTCGCCGAGGTCCTCGGGCTGGACGGCGTCGGAGTCGAAGACAACTTCTTCGATCTCGGCGGCCATTCCCTGCTCGCCACCCGGCTCATCAGCCGGGCCCGGACCGAACTCGGCGCGGAATTGGCCATCCGTGACCTGTTCGAGGCGCCGACGGTGGCCGAGCTGGCCGCTCGCGCGGGTGGCGGCGAACCGGCGCGGCCGGCGGTCGTCCGCGCCGAGCGCCCCGACCGCATCCCGCTTTCGGCGGCTCAGCGCAGCCTCTGGCTCGTGGACCGGATGGAAGCGAACGCGGTCGCCTACAACTTTCCGCTGACCTTCCGGCTGCGCGGCGACCTGGATCTCGAAGCGCTGCGGGCCGCGCTCGGCGACGTGCTAGGCAGGCACGAGGTGCTGCGTACCGTTCTCGTCGAGCACGACGGGGATCCCTGCCAGCGCGTTCTCGACGCGCCGGAGATCCCGTTCGCCGTCGAGGAGTGTGACGAGACCGGACTGGACGCCCGGATCGCCGAGCTCTCGCGGACGCCGTTCGACCTGGCGCGGGAGATCCCGGTCCGGCTGCGGGTGCTGCGGCTCGGCGACGGCGACCAGGTGATCTCGCTGGTCCTGCACCACAGCGCGACCGACGAATGGTCCGATCGGCCGTTCCTGGGCGACCTGACGTCGGCTTATCGGGCTCGGCGGGCGGGGGAGGCGCCCACGTGGACGGCCCTCCCCGTGCAGTACGCCGACTTCGCGTTGTGGCAGAAGGACTTCCTCGACCAGCGCGGAGCCGCTCAAGTCGCCTTCTGGGCCGACTCTTTGCGCGGGGCGCCGGACGAGCTGACCCTGCCGCTGGACCGCCCGCGTCCGCTCCAGCCGACGGGCAAGGGCGGAAAGGTGCAGTCCCCGCTCTCCGAAGAGCTGTCGGCCGCCGTGCGCGACCTGGCGGCGAAGGCGGGAGCGAGCCCGTTCATGGTGCTTCAGGCGGCGGTGGCCGCGCTGCTGCACCGAACTGGTGCAGGGGACGACATCCCGCTGGGTGCCCCGATCGCCGGACGTACCGACGCGGCACTGGACGACCTCGTCGGGTTCTTCGTGAACACCCTGGTGCTGCGGACCGACCTCTCCGGCGACCCGACGTTCGCCGCCCTGCTCGACAGGGTGCGCGAGGCGGACCTCGCCGCGTTCTCACACGGCGATCTGCCGTTCGAGCGCGTTGTCGAGGAGCTGAATCCGCCCCGGGTGCCGGGCCGCAACCCGCTGTTCCAGGTGATGGTCGGCTACCACCGGCAGACCGAGGCCCACGACGTGCTCGGGCTGTCCGCCGAGTGGTTCGAGATGGACACCGGCATGGCGAAATTCGACCTGCACTTCACGATGGTCGACAGCGCGGACACCGCCACGCTGATGCTGGAGTACGCCGAAGACCTCGCCGACGAAACGACGGCCGGACGGTTGCTCACCCGGCTCACGTCCCTGCTGGAGCAGGTCACCGCCGAGCCGGACCGGCCGGTCGCCGCGCTCGACGTCCTCGTCGGCGACGAACTCGCACGGGTGACCGAATGGAACCGCACGTCCCGGGATGTCCCGGCCGCGACCCTGCCGGAGTTGTTCGAGGCGCAGGTGGCGAGGACACCGGACGCTGCCGCTGTCGTGTTCGAGGACTCCGAGCTTTCCTACGCCGGGTTCAACGCGCGAGCCAATCGGCTGGCGCGGTGGCTGGTAAAACAGGGTGTGGGTGCGGAGTCGGTGGTGGCGGTGTCGCTGCCGCGGTCGATCGATCTCGTCGTCGCGCTGTACGCCATCCACAAGGCCGGTGGCGCTTATCTACCGGTCGACCGGGACTACCCGGCTGATCGCATCGCGTTCATGCTCGAAGACGCGATCCCTGCGGTCGTTCTCGATGAGTTGCCCGTTTTGGACGGCTATTCCGGCGAGAACCTGGGTCGTGTCGTGGATCCGTCGTCGGCGGCGTACGTGATCTACACGTCGGGTTCGACGGGGCGTCCCAAGGGTGTCGTGGTGCCTCATGAGGGCATCGTGAACCGGCTTCTGTGGATGCAGGACGAATATGGCCTGACGGCCGATGACCGGGTGTTGCAGAAGACGCCGTCGAGTTTCGACGTGTCGGTGTGGGAGTTCTTCTGGCCGCTCCTGACCGGTGCGA
>NZ_AOHO01000027.1 GCF_000342005.1 Amycolatopsis decaplanina DSM 44594 | reverse complement strand
CCCCGCCGGGATACCCGGGGCAACGGTGGTGGAGTGGCCAGGGTTTCAACACCGACTGTGTGTTGGCGCTGGTTGCTCAAGGAATTGTGGAACTACTGGTTATGGCCTGAGGCCAGGTTGCTGATGACTTCTAGTACTGCACTTCGGTGCGTGGAACGGGGTATGTCGGGTCTGGTTGATGATTGTTCGCTGGCATGCTGTTGGGTCCTGAGGCAACACGCCGAGGGGCTGGACACAGTCCCGGGGACGTTTGTTTCTGGTGTGGTGTTTGAGAACTGTAGAGTGGATGCGAGCATCTTTGTGGTCAAGTTGTTAAGGGCACATGGTGGATGTCTTGGCTTCAGGAGCCGATGAAGGACGTGGGAGGCTGCGATATGCCTCGGGGAGCTGTCAACCGAGCTGTGATCCGAGGATTTCCGAATGGGGAAACCCAGCACCAGTTATGTGGTGTTACCCGCATCTGAATATATAGGGTGTGTGGAGGGAACGCGGGGAAGTGAAACATCTCAGTACCCGTAGGAAGAGAAAACAACCGTGATTCCGTGAGTAGTGGCGAGCGAAAGCGGAAGAGGCTAAACCATGCACATGTCAAGCTGTCAGGCGTTGTGTGTGTGGTGTTGTGGGACCCAGCGTCGAGGATCTGACAGTCCTCGGAACGATTACGCGTGTTAGTGGAACGCCTTGGGATGGGCGACCGGAGTGGGTGAGAGTCCCGTACGCGAAAACATGTTGTGGATTGTTTGTCTGGTGTTCCCGAGTAGCAGCGAGCTCGTGGAATTTGCTGTGAATCTGCCGGGACCACCCGGTAAGCCTAAATACTTCCTGAAGACCGATAGCGGACTAGTACCGTGAGGGAAAGATGAAAAGTACCCCGGGAGGGGAGTGAAAGAGTACCTGAAACCGTGTGCCTACAAGCCGTCAGAGCCCGAGCACATCCTTGTGATGTTGAGGTGATGGCGTGCCTTTTGAAGAATGAGCCTGCGAGTTAGTGCTGCGTGGCGAGGTTAACCCGTGTGGGGTAGCCGTAGCGAAAGCGAGTCTGAATAGGGCGTCATAGTCGCGTGGTCTAGACCCGAAGCGGAGTGATCTACCCATGGCCAGGCTGAAGCGTCGGTAAGACGACGTGGAGGGCCGAACCCACTTAGGTTGAAAACTGAGGGGATGAGCTGTGGGTAGGGGTGAAAGGCCAATCAAACTCCGTGATAGCTGGTTCTCCCCGAAATGCATTTAGGTGCAGCGTCACATGTTTCTCCACGGGGGTAGAGCTACTGGATGGTCTAGGGGCCTTACCGGGTTACCGAAATCAACCAAACTCCGAATACCGTGGTGTGAGAGTGTGGCAGTGAGACGGCGGGGGATAAGCTTCGTCGTCGAGAGGGAAACAGCCCAGAACACCAGCTAAGGCCCCTAAGTGTGTGCTCAGTGGGAAAGGATGTGGGATTGCCCAGACAACCAGGAGGTTGGCTTAGAAGCAGCCACCCTTGAAAGAGTGCGTAATAGCTCACTGGTCAAGTGGTCCTGCGCCGACAATGTAGCGGGGCTTAAGCACACCGCCGAAGCTGTGTCATTCACACAATACATCCATCACGCTTCTTGAAAGTGTGATGCAGTGGTGTGGATGGGTAGGGGAGCGTCCTGCATCCAGGGAAGCGGCGGCGGAAGCCAGTCGTGGAGGGTGTGGGAGTGAGAATGCAGGCATGAGTAGCGAATGCAGAGTGAGAAACTCTGCCGCCGGATGACCAAGGGTTCCTGGGCCAGGCTAATCCGCCCAGGGTAAGTCGGGACCTAAGGCGAGGCCGACAGGCGTAGTCGATGGATAACGGGTTGATATTCCCGTACCCGAGCACGTGCGCCCAGGATGAGGCGGTTGATACTAACCACCCAAAGCCAGTTACCGAAGTCTTCGGATGGAGGTTTCTGTGTGGAGCGTGGGATCTGATTCCGTAGTAGTCGAGTGATGGGGTGACGCAGGAAGGTAGCTCCGCCAGTGAGTGGTAGTACTGGTGTAAGCGTGTAGACCGAGTGGTAGGCAAATCCGCCGCTCATGAAGGTTGAGACGTGATGCGTAGCCGATTGAGGTGAAGTAGAGTGATCCTATGCTGCCGAGAAAAGCCTCTAGCGAGTG
>NZ_AOHO01000026.1 GCF_000342005.1 Amycolatopsis decaplanina DSM 44594 | reverse complement strand
AGCCGAGCGCCTGCGTAATCTACTGACGACCACATAGGCCATCAGGTGTTGCGAAGACCCCGAGAATCCGCCCTGCTGGGAAGGGGGCCTTCGTGTACTTCGCGGAAGCTAGCCGATCGCCTCGGAGGTCGCTTTGGCGACCTTCAGGGCGTTCTCCTTGCACAGCGTCTGGTCGACCGGTTTGGTGGGTTCGGACCCGCTCACGATGACCTGCGCTTCGACGTTCCCCTGATAGAACTTGATCGAGCACTGCCCGGCGGACCGGATGTCGTTGTAGCCGGCTTTGGTCGCCTTCGCCATGCTGGGGATCACTTCCCCGCCATCGTCCATGGCGTTGTCGTAACCCGCCTTGGCCCATTCCTCACCGGCGCCCGTGCCCGGTTCCTTCGACTTCGCCAGATACATGGTCACCGAAGCCGACGGAGCACCGTATTCGCGCCAGGAGCACGAAGACACCGTGTAGACGATGTCGTTGTTCGAGGTGCTCGCCGGCTCCTCGCCCTTCGGCGTTTCGAGCGGCGGCAGGTTCCTCACCTTGCTCCCGATCTTCTCGCAGCCGGGCATGGAGGTGTACTTGTCCGGCGGCCCGGTCTTCTTGGACGAGGTCGGCGCCGCGGACGAGGACGAACCGGAGTCGTCCGACAGCAACAGGATGGCCGCGACCCCGCCACCGCCGAGCAGCACCACCGCGCCGATGACGATTCCGACGATCAGTCCGGTGTTCGACTTCTTGGGCGGCGGACCGTACCCGGGCGGCGGATATCCCGGATATCCCTGTGGTGGATACGGCTGCTGAGGTCCCTGCTGATAGGGCGGTCCGGGCTGCATGCGAAGAGGCTAAAGCCTCGCATAGGTCCTTAGTGGACGAACGTCGCAACTGGGCACCGAATCACTCTCCGGATACGGAAAGGCCCCCTTCCCAGCAGGAGGAAGGGGGCCTTCACGTACTCCAGGGGTGGATCAGACGGTCAGCGACCAGCTGTTGAGCGTGCCGGTGTCGACCCGGTACACGTCCTGCACCTTCAGTTTCCACGCGCCGTTCGCGGCCTCGGCCGAGGCGTTGACGGTGTACGTGGTGTTGATGTTGTCGGACGAGTCGCTGCTCGAACCCTTCAGGCGGTACGAGGTGCCGTCCGGCGCGACCAGGTCGATGACCAGGTCACCGACGTAGGTGTGCGTGATGTTCACCGCGACCTTGGTGGTGGCCGAAGCGTTGCGGGCACAGTTCGCGACGGTGATCGTGCTGGTCACCGCGGCACCGGCGTCGGGGATGGCGACGACGCCGCTGTTGGTCTGCGTGCCACACGGCGTCGGCTCGGGGCCGGGGCCACTGCCGCTACCGGTGTTGAGCAGCACGTTCGGCGAACCGCTGCCCACGTTGGTCACCTTGTCCTTGACACCGGCGTTGACCAGCGCGTCACGGACCTGAGCGGGCGTGGCCGACGGGTTGGCGGAAACGTAGAGAGCCGCCGCGCCGACGACGTGCGGGGTCGCCATCGAGGTACCGCTGATGGTGTTGGTGCCGTTGTTCAGCCAGGTCGACGTGATGCCGCTGCCCGGCGCGAAGATGTCGAGGCAGGTGCCGATGTTGGAGAAGTCGGACCGGGCGTCGGTGTTGGTGGTCGAGCCGACGGTGATCGCCTCGGGCGTGCGGGCCGGGGAGGTGTTGCACGCGTTGGCGCCGTAGTCGTTACCGGCCGCGACACCGTAGGTGACACCCGACGCGATCGACCGCTGGACGGCCTGGTCGAGGGTCGTCGAAGCGCCACCGCCGAGGCTCATGTTCGCGACGGCGGGCTTGACGGCGTTCGCGGTCACCCAGTCGATACCGGCGATGACACCGGCGGTCGTCCCGGAACCGGAGCAGTTCAGCACGCGGACGGCGACGAGCTTGACGCCCTTGGCCAGACCGTGCGCGGTACCGCCGATGGTGCCGGCGACGTGGGTGCCGTGGCCGTTGCAGTCCGTGGCGTCGTTGTCGTTGTCGACGGTGTCCCGGCCATGGGTCGCGCGCCCGCCGAAGTCGGGGTGCGTGGTGAGGATGCCGGTGTCGACGACGTACGCGGTGACGTTCGACGCCGTGGTGCTGTAGCTGTACTTCTGGTCCAGCGGAAGGCTCTGCTGGTCGACCCGGTCCAGGCCCCACGACGGCGGGTTCAGCTGGTCCGTCGAGGCCGAGACGGTCTGGTTCTGCTCCACGTAGGCGACAGCGGGGTCGGCGGCGACGCGCTTCGCCTGCTTTTCGGTCAGCGCACCGGAGAAGCCGTGGACGGAAGACGCGAAGGTCTTCTCGATCGTGCCGCCGTGGCGCTTGGTCACGCTCTTCGCGGTGGCTTCGACCGACGAGCCGTCCTTCAGCACGACGATGTAGCTGTCCTTGATCGCCTTGGCGCTACCCGCGTTGACGATCGAACCCTCCGCCGCCGACGCGACGGTGGTACCGCCGAGCGCCGTCAGCACGGCGACGGCCGCGGCCACACCGAATGCGGGCAGTCGTCTCTTCGAGGTTCCCAGGGAATTGTTCAAGATATTCCTCCCAGGCAGGGTCGACCCACGGGCATGAAGAGGCCCGCCGGATCGTTGGGGTGACTCAGAGGTGAAGCGCGTTCCACTTAGGAGCGCAGGCTGAGACTAAGTCGATGATTCACCCCAAGGAAGACCTTGCATTACGGACATCCGGGTAGTAGTAGACGCCGCGTCGACGCAGTTCGGGTACCGTTCAGCCCCCGCCTTTAGTCGCGTTTTGCGCCCGTACGGCCCACGAAGAATTGGGAATCCGCACATCTGGTGGTCGTCTTCCGGTCCCCCGGTCGTTTCAACCGCGTGGAAGTACACACGGATGGACGCCTACTAAAGTCGCGACCTCACCCCGCGGAAATCGATTTCCATCCTACCTTCGGATGGAGCACACTCGGGCGCATGCTGCTCCGACAGGAAACCCCGGCCGACCGCGAGGCGATCCACGCCGTTCATCTGGCCGCGTTCGCGAAACTCAGTGTCCCGGTGGTCGAGGCGAAACTCGTCGATGAACTTCGGGAAGACGGCGACCTGATAGGCGCACTGTCCATCGTGGCCGAACGCGACGGGGAGGTCGTCGGCCACGTCTGCTGCAGCCCGGCCAGGCTCGGCTCCGACGAGAAGTCGACCGTCGGTCTCGGCCCGCTCGGTGTGCTGCCCGAGTACCACGCCTCCGGCATCGGCTCCGCGCTCGTGCACGCCGTGCTCGGCGCGGCGGACGCGCTCGGCTACGGCGCCGTAGTCCTGCTGGGCGACCCGAACTACTACTCCCGCTTCGGCTTCGAACTCGCCGCGCGGCACGGGATCACGCCGCCGGTCGCGGAATGGGCGCCGCACTTCCAGGTCCGCACCCTTCGCGCGTACACCCCCGAACTCCAAGGCGATTTCCGCTACTCCCCCGCCTTCGACCGCCTCTAATCCCTTCGCGATTCGGCACCTGGTTGCGGTCGTTCGTTAGCCGAACTATCGCAAGCAGGTGCCGAATCGCGTGGGCGTCAGGCCGGCGCGAGGAGGTTGTTCCGGCGCAGGAACTCTTCGGCGACGTCGAGGGGGTTGCGCTTCTCCTCGCTGAACAGGACGTTCAACTCGGTCAATTGGTCGGTCGTGAGCGCCGCCGAAACCCGGTTCAGCGCCTCGATCTCCTTCGGCGACAACGTCCCCTTCGCCGCGAGCGGCACGATGTTCTGCGCGGGGAACATGTTCTTGTCGTCCACCAGCGGCACGAACCCGTTCGCGGCGATCGACGACGACGTGCTGAACAGATCGGCGACCTGGATATCGCCGGACTTCAGCGCGGCGACCGTGACCGGGCCGCCGGTGTCGGTCGTGCGGATCTCGGCGAACTCACAGCCGTAGAGTGTCTTGATCCTGTCCTTCCAGCGGCTGCTCCACTGGCCGGGGCCGCCGAACACGAGTTCGCCGCACCGCTTGCCGAGATCGGAGAAGGTCCGGATCCCGGAATCGGCGAGTTCCTTGCGCACCACCAGCAGATCCTTGTCCTCCGCGGGCGCCTGTTCGAGGACCTCGAACCCGGAGGGCAGCTTCCGCTTCAGCTGTGTGTAAACGTCCTGCGGGGTGGTGGCCTGCGTGTCCTTGTCGAAGTAGCGCAACAGGTTGCCGCTGTAGTCCGGCACCACCGAAAGCGATTTGTCCTGCAGCGCCTTGATGACGACCTCGCGGCTGCCGACCGGCGGGCGCACGGTCACGTTCTCCGCGCCCGCGTTGCGCAGAGCGCCCGCGTAGATCTGGGCCAGCAGAAGGCTTTCCCCGACGTCGGACGCGCCGATGATGATGTCGCCGGTCGCACCGCCCTCGGCGCCGCCGGCGAGCGGGTTGCCACAGCCCGTCGCCAGCAGAGCGATCCCGGCGAACAGCGCCGCCACCGTCCGCCTCATAGCCTGCTGGTGAACCCGCGACCGCCGTCGGCAGGGCGCTGCGGGTTCACGCGTCTGGTCACTTTTCCCAGTAAGTCCGCAGCTCCGCCTACCGGCACTCATACCTTCGCCTTCTTCCCGCTCGCGGCCTGTGCCAGCCGAACTCCCTTGGGCACCAGCGTTCGCTGGACACCCGCCAGCGCGAGGTCCAGCGCGACCGCGAGCAACGTCGTCAGGAGCGCGCCCGCGACCACCTGCGGGTAGTCCAAAATGGCCAGTCCGTCGAGTAGGAACCGGCCGAGCCCGCCGAGTCCGACGTAGGCGGCCACGGCGGCTGTCGCCACCAGTTGCAGCACCGAGTTCCGCACCCCGCCGAGCACCAGCGGCAGCGAGATGGGCACCTCGACCTTCCACAACCGTTGCCAGCCGGTCATTCCGATGCCCTGCGCCGCGTCGACAACGCCGTGGTCGGTCGCCTGCAGGCCCGCGTACGTCCCGGCGAGGATCGGCGGGATGGCGAGCACCACGAGCCCGATGATCGTCGAGATCTCGCTCTCGGTGAAGAGCAGGAACAGGAAGGTCACCAGCCCCAGCGTCGGTAGCGCGCGGATCGCATTGCCGCCGCTTACCAGCAGCACCGCGCCGCGGCCGGTGTGCCCGACGTACAGCCCGAGCGGGATCGCGATGATCAGTGCGAAGACCAGTGCCAGCGCCGTGTAGCCGAGATGCTGCAGCAGCCGGGCCGGGACGCCGTCCGCCCCCTGCCAGTGAGCCGGGTCGCCGAACCAGTTCAGGACGTCGCCGATCATTTCGCCCCCGCCGTGGTCGCCACCCGGTCCCAGGGTGTGAGGAGATCTCGAATCCGGACCAGCACCAGGTCGACGATCAGCGCGAGCAGCAGGGTCGCGACGATCCCGACGACGATCGGCGAGAAGTACTCGCGCTGGAAGCCGTCGGTGAACAGCACTCCGAGCCCGCCGGTGCCGATCAGCGCGCCGACACTGACCAGGCTGATGTTGCTGACCGAGGCCACCCGGACGCCCGCCGCGAGCACCGGCACCGAAAGCGGCAGCTCCACGGTGAGGAAGCGGCGCGCGGGTCTGTAGCCGATCGCTGTGGCCGCCGCGACGACGTGCGGCGGGACGGCGTCGAGCGCGTCCAGCACCGGGCGGACGAGCAGGGCGGCGGTGTAGACGGTGAGCGCCACGATGACGTTGACGCTGTCGAGGATCTTCGAACCGATGATGCCCGGGATCACCACGAACAAGGCGAGCGACGGGATCGTGTACAGCAGGTTCGACACTACGAGCAGCACGGAACGCGCCGCGGCGAACCGGTGGCCGAGCCAGCCCGCCAGCACCGCGATCACCAGGCCCAGCGCCAGCGGGACCAGCGAGAGATAGATGTGGTCGAGCAGGTCGCCGAAGAACTGCGAGCGGTTGTTGGCACTGCCCAGGTAGCGGCCGAGCTCCGCGAAGAAGTCGCCCATCAGGAACTCAGCGACGGCGCTTCGATCACCTCGAGGACTTGCTTGGCTCTGACCACGCCGAGGACCTTCTGGTCGGCGTCGACCACGACACCGAGGCTCGCGGGCGACGAAAGTGCCGCGTCGAGCGCGCCCCGGATCGGCGAACCCTGGAGGTACAGCGATCCGCCCGCGACGAGATCGGTCTCCGCGAGTCCTCCGTCCACAGTGGACCCCGGACGCAGCCAGCCGCGCGGCTGGCCTTCGGCGTTGACCGCGACCCGCCAGTCGTCGGACGGCCCGGGTGCTGGCTTGCCGACCTCGACCCGCTCGACCTCTTCGACGACGATCCCTTCCGCCGAAAGGAAGGAAAGCCCGCGGTAGCCGCGGTCCTTGCCCACGAACGACGCGACGAAGTCGTCGACGGGATGACGCAACACGTCCGAGGGCGTGCCGTACTGCGCGAGCACCCCTCCGACGCGGAGCACCGCGATCTTGTCGCCGAGCCGCACGGCCTCGTCGATGTCATGGGTGACGAACACGATCGTCTTCCCCAGCTGCGACTGCAGGCGCAGCAATTCGTCCTGCAGTTCCTCGCGGACGATCGGGTCGACGGCGGAGAACGGCTCGTCCATCAGCAGCACCGGCGAATCCGCCGCGAGCGCCCTCGCGACGCCGACGCGCTGCTGCTGGCCGCCGGAAAGCTGGGCGGGGTACCGCTTGCCGAGTTCCGCGGGCAGGCCGACGGTTTCGAGCAGTTCGGCCGCACGCTTGCGCGCCTTGCCCTTGTCCCAGCCGGACAGCAGCGGCACGGTGGCGACGTTGTCCAGGACTGTCCTGTGTGGAAAGAGGCCGGCGTGCTGGATGACGTAGCCGATGCCACGGCGCAGCAGCGCCGGGTCGCCGTCGCTGACGTCCTTGCCGTCGAGCAGTACCGTTCCCGAGGTCGGCTCGACCATCCGGTTGATCATCCGCAGCGACGTGGTCTTGCCGCAGCCGGACGGCCCGACGAAGACGGTGATGGTGCCGTCCTCCACGGTGAGGTTCAGGTCGTCGACCGCGACCGTCCCGTCCGGATACCGCTTGGTCACGCCACGGAACTCGATAGTCACGTGTCTCTCCCCATGTCTGGTCGAAAAACCGTAGCCCACATCGGCCCTGTTGGCACGGTGTCTCGGGGATCGGGTCACTAGGCTGCAGACCGTGAGTCCTTCCGTCGATGACGTCCTCGCGGCGCACGGTGTCCACGTGCGACCGCTCCATCAGGTGATTTCCCTGCTCCGGACGGATTGGCGTGACCTCGGCGAACTGGTCCGGATCAGCACCGCGCCACGCCGGAGTGTCGAAGACGTCCTGAACGCGCTCGGCGACGACGTCGAGCGGAACGAATCCCGCCTCCGGCTGGTCCCCGCCGCCCGCGAGAAGTACGCGCGCTTCGGGGCACGGGACCGGAAATCCGATCCCGACCTGCTGAAGACCATCACCAGCTACGTCGAGAACGTGCCCGCGCCGCTGGCCGCGCTCGACCACGTGCAGGCGACGCCGGAGACGGTGCTGAACCGGGCGCTGTGGCTGGACGAACGATACGATCTCGACACGGCGAAGCTGCTGTTCCTGGGCGACCACGACCTCACTTCACTGGCCGTACGCGCGTTGCGGCCCGAAGCGGACCTCACCGTCGTCGATCTCGATGATCGTGTGCTGGCCTACATCGACGAACTCAGCGAGCGGTCCATCCGCACCCTGCACACGGATCTGCGCGTCGGCCTGCCACCCTCGGTGACGGGGCGGATGGATCTCGTGTTCAGTGATCCGCCTTACACCCCCGAAGGAATGGGCTTGTTCGCGGCACGCGGGGTCCAGGCGCTCACCGAACCCTCGGACGGGCGACTGCTGCTCGCGTACGGCTACAGCCCCCGCCATCCCGCATTGGGCGCGCAGGTGCAGCGGGCGCTCGCGACGCTCGGGCTGACCTTCGAAGCGATCCTGCCGGACTTCAACCGGTACTTCGGCGCGCAGGCGATCGGGAGCGCGGCGGACCTCTACGTGTGCCAGCCGACCGCGAAGTCGAAGAAGAACCGTGGCGGCAAGGGAAAGGCCGCGATCTACACGCACGGCCCGCAATCGGTGGAGTCCGCCGGCGCGGCCAAGCCGTCACTGCTGGACAAGCTGCACGAGATCGCCACCGAAGGCGGGCTGGCGCTGGAGTCGCGGCCGGTCGGCTGGTCCGTTTCCGGACCGGAAGGCGACGCGGTCGCGATGGACCTCTCGGCCGACCCCGGCCCGTGGCTGCTGCGGACCCTGCTGGGCACCAACGCGCGACGGCTGGCGCTGCTGGTCCCGAACTCGCATCCCGACCTGACGAACGCCGAGGCGCAGGGAGCGCTCAACCGGCTGGTCGGGGCGAAGTACAAACTGCGGCTGCTGCGGAGCACCCCGGACAACCGGCACGCCGTCGTCGTCGCGGACGCCGTCGGGCACCAGGACGAACTGCTGACCCGGGCGCACGCGCGGCTGGCGAACGTCTCGCTGGACGTTCCGTCGGACCTGACGGACGCGCGGCTGATCGACCTGCCGCGGCACCGGCTGGCGGAACTGCTCACCTCGTGAGTGGTGAGGACGGTTCTAACCGTCCTCACCACTCACGAGGCCTGGGAGTCGCTCACACCACGCCGTCGGCCTCGGCGGCCTTCGCGACCGCGGCGGCCACCTCGGGCGCGACGCGCGGGTCCAGGGGGCTCGGGACGATTCGGTCCGGGCCGAGGTCGTCCTGCGCGACCGCGAAGATCGCTTCGGCCGCGGCCAGCTTCATGTTCTCCGTGATCGCCCGCGCGCCGGAGTCCAGCGCGCCGCGGAAGACGCCGGGGAACGCCAGCACGTTGTTGATCTGGTTCGGGAAGTCGCTGCGCCCGGTCGCGACGATCTTGGCGTACTGAGCCGCCACGCCCGGGTGCACCTCCGGGTCGGGGTTGGACAGCGCGAACACGATCGCGTCGTCGGCCATCCCGGCCAGCAGGGACTCGTCGATGGTGGCCCCGGACAGACCCAGGAAGACGTCGGCGCCCTTGAGCGCCTCGCCGAGGCCGCCGCGCAGGCCCGCCGTGTTCGTGGTCTCGGCGAGCTTCCGCTTGATCGGGTTCAGGCCCTCACGACCGGAGTGGATGATGCCGCGCGAGTCGAGCACGGTGACGTCCGCGACGCCGGCGTTCTGCAGGATCCTGGCGCAGGCCACACCCGCCGCGCCCGCTCCCGAGACGACCACGCGCTGGCCGGAGATGTCCTTGCCGAGGACCTGGTTCGCCCCGCGCAGCGCGGCCAGCGTGACGATCGCCGTACCGTGCTGGTCGTCGTGCATGACCGGGCAGTCGAGGGCCTCCTTGAGGCGGTCCTCCAGTTCGAAGCAGCGCGGCGCCGAGATGTCCTCCAGGTTCACCGCGCCGAACGACGGGCGCAGCCGGACCAGGGTCTCGATGATCTCGTCGACGTCGGTGGTGTCCAGGACCAGCGGGATGGAGTCGAGTCCGCCGAAGGTCTTGAACAGGACCGACTTGCCCTCCATGACCGGCAGCGAGGCGCTCGCGCCGATGTCGCCGAGGCCGAGCACCGCCGTACCGTCGCTGACCACCACGACCAGCCTGTCCGCCCACGTGTACCGCTTCGCCTTGGCCGCGTCCTCGGCGATCGCACGGCTCACCTTCGCCACACCAGGCGTGTACGCGACCGAGAGGTCACGGGGCGAGGAGATCGGGCGCGTCGCGGCCACGGAGAGCTTGCCGCCCTCGTGCCCCTCGAAGATCTCGGTGTCCGTCACTGGCGTGGTCATCGTGGTTCCCGTCATTGCTTCCGCCGTGTCTAAGGACGGCGAAGTCTCGATTCGAGCGAAGGTCATGGGATTCTCCTGGGACTGCGAGCGGGGGAACTGGCCGGTGAACAGGCCAAAACTGGGCATGGCCCGGCCACCTGGGGTAACTCGTCCTCCGACACGGCAGCCCAGCGCGGTAGCGCCGGCCTGTCGGCGAAGCGTCCAATCGGCCATCGGTGCCGTGGGTGTGGCGACGGCCGCGGACGCAGCGGTCAGATCATTGTGACAGGCGTGCGGACCAGTGTGCCCCTCTGGTGCGGTTGATGTCACAAACCGGTCCGGCTTTCCGCAGCTCAAGCGAGGTTTCGCAAGACGTCCGTCCGGTTTGGGAAGCGCTCGTTAGCATTGAGGACATGCAAGCCAGGCGCCTCAGCATCCCCGACTGTTTCGAGTTCACACCGCAGGTTTTCCCCGATCACCGCGGCCTGTTCGTGGCGCCGTTCCAGGAAGAGGTGTTCGTCGAAGCGGTCGGGCACCGGCTTCGCCTCGGCCAGACCAACACCAGTGTCTCGCGGCGCGGCTCCATCCGCGGCGTGCACTTCGCGGACACCCCGCCCGGGCAGGCGAAATACGTGTACTGCCCGAGCGGTTCGCTGCTGGACGTCATCGTGGACCTCCGGGTCGGCTCGCCCACCTTCGGCGAATGGACGTCCGTTCTGCTCGACAGCGCCGAGTACAAAGCGGTCTACATCGCCGAAGGCCTCGGCCACGCCTTCATGGCGCTCGAAGACGAAACTGTCATGGCGTACCTCTGCTCCGAGCCGTACAACCCGGCGGGAGAGCACGGCGTCAACCCGATGGACACGGATCTCGCACTGCCCTGGCCGCGCGACATCGAACCCGTGGTGTCCGAAAAGGACACCGCGGCGCCCTATCTGAAAGAGGCCTTGGAGCAGGGGTCGCTGCCGCGGTACGACGAATGCGTGGCGTACTACGAGAAGTTGCGGGCGGACTGCTGAGCTAGCGCGCCACGTCCTCGGCCAGCACCCGTTCCACGTTCCGTTCCGCCAGCGCGGTGATCGTGACGAAGGGGTTCACCCCGGTACTTCCCGGGATCAGCGATCCGTCGGTCACGTACAGGTTCCGATAGCCTTTCACCCGGCCGTACAGGTCGGTGGCCCCGCCCAGCACCAACCCGCCGAGCGGGTGATAGGTGAACCGGTTCTCGAACGACCGCGTATCCCCGAACAGGTCACTCCGGTAGACCGTGCGATTCGCCCGGTTGACCTTGTCGAACAACGACTTCGCCGCGTCGATCGAAGGCTTCCCCTGCGAAGCGCGCCACTGGAGTCGCGCGGAGTCGCTCGCGGCGTCGTAGGTGAAGTGGCCGCGTTCGGGGTTCTTCGTGATCGCCAGGTACAGGCTCAGCCAGGTCTCGATCCCGGCGGGCACCGGCGCGACCTCGGCGAAGACCGGGTTCACCGGGTCGTCCCACGCGTCGATGCCGAGCGCGGGCATCCCCGACTGCAACGATCCGCCGAGGTCCCACGCGTGGTTGGCGCGGCCCAGCATCACATTGCCGTTGGTGCCCCAGCCGCGGCCGACCTCGTCGTTCAGTTCGGGCAGCGTCCCGGTTTCCCTTGCCCGCACGAGCAGTTCCGTCGAACCGAGACTGCCGGCGCCGAGGAACAGGTACTTCGCGCCGAGCTGTTTCCTCGCCACGATCGCGCCGTCCTCGGAGGTTTCGTGCACGGTGAGGACGTAGGTGCCGTCGGTCTGGCGAGTGATCCCGCGGACCTGGTGCAGCGTCTTGATGGTCACCTTCCCGGTGCCCAGCGCGGCCGCGAGATAAGTCTTGTCGAGGGACCGTTTGCCGTGGTTGTTGCCGTAGATGACCTCCGACGCGAGCGCCGATCGCGGCACCGTGCCCGCTTCTTCGCGCTTCATGTACTCGAAGTCGTAAACACTGGGCACGAACACCGTCTTGAGTCCCGCTCGCGCCGCGGCCTTCCGGGAGACCCTCGCGTAGCGGTAGGAACGGCAGGTTTCGAACCAGTGCTGGTCGATGTGGTTCACGCCGAGGGCCTGGTTGGCGCGGGGAAAGTACTTCCCGTACATCTCGTCCGCGTCGACGGCGGGCAGGATCTCCTCGAAGTACGACCGCCTCGGCGTCACGGCCATCGCTCCGTTGACCAGCGAACCGCCGCCTACCCCTCGTCCGACGTACACGGACATGTCGCCGTAGTTCACCCTGTCGAGGACACCGGGATACCGCTTGATGTCGTGGTTGGCCACGTCGAGCCAGAGAAAGGACGCGAGCGGGGCCTGCGTGCGGTTCTTGAACCACATGGCCCGCCGGTCCGGCCGGAGCATGTCGCAGAAGACCTTGCCGTCCGGGCCGGGGTCGGCCCACAGTTTGCCCATTTCGAGCATGACCGTGGGAACCCCGGCTTCGCCGAGGCGGAGCGCGGTGACCGCGGCGCCGTAGCCGGTGCCGACGACCACGGCCGTCGAGAAGCCTGGGGACGATTCTTCGGCCTGTGCGGTGGAAATAGTGGTGAGTCCAAGAGCGGCGGCGGAGTTGAGCGCGGTGAACCCGAGGAAGTTGCGGCGCGACAGTGGGGACATGGGCCGATGATCGCCCGCTGTCCGAGCCGCCTTCAAGGGCGAATCCGAAGCAGATTCGCGTCAGCTGGGTAAACACCGTTTATTTTCACTCGAACGTGGCGATTCAGGGGTCCCCTGGGTGGCTTCCCCGATGTGCCTCAAACCGGCACAGACCACTCTTTCGGGTCATGAGACGTCTTCTCGCCGCGACCGCGACCGCACTGTCCGCTGCCGCCCTCCTCGCCTTTCCCGGCCACGCCTCCGCGGCGCCGTCACCGTTGCCCGACTTCGACTTCTCCGCCTGCCCCGCCCCGCCGTCGAACGCCGACCCGGGCACGTGGCGTTGCGAAGCCTTTGTCTCTCAAGGAGTCCTGACCATCGCCGACCGCGAGATCCCGCTCGGGGAGATGCGGCTGACCTTCTCCGAAGGCGAAGTGGACGGGAAGTACGCGCAGGTGTTCGGCGAACTGCGGCATGCTCCCGCACGGATCCGCGACACTTTCGGCGCGACCCTCCAGCTGAAGTACGGCGGCCACTCGGACTTCCAGTCGAACGACGAGCGCCGCGGCGAACTGGACCTCTATGCTGTCCTGCGGCATCCCTTGCTGCCCAAGGAATGCACTGTCGGCACCCTCGGCGCGCCGCTCCATTCGGTGGTCAAGGACGATCCCGCGGTGCCGTTCGAGGTGATCTCGCAGAACCCGAAGACGGTGAAGTTCGGCGTCGTCGACGCCCAGCTCGCCCTGCCGCGCACGACCGGCTGCGGACGACTGTCGCAAGTGGCCGACGAGTTGCTCGGACTGCCGTCGCCGAGCGGGAAGAACACCTTCAAGCAGACGACCTACGTGCAGTTCAAACCCCTCTGACCCCGCAATTCGTCACCTGGTTGCGATAGACGGCGTGCGCAAGGATCGCAACCAGGTGCCGAATTGCGTCGATCCAGAGCGTCTTACTTCTTCTTGGTGACCCAGATGGTGATGGTCGCGGTCACGACGGGCTTCCCGTTCGTGTCCGTGATCATCACCGGCACGGGAAGCTCGAAGCCCTCGTCGCCGAATTCCGGCAACTCCGGCAGTTCCGCGACGGCGCGCAGGCTCGTCTCGGCCTTCGCCACGTACGCGACCGTCATCCCCTTGGGCAGCCAGCGATGCGTCGTCGGGACGGTCGCCTCGGCGAGCATGCCCATGGCGATCTCGGCGAGGTTGCATGCCGCGATCGCGTGAAAAGTCTTGATGTGGTTGTAAACACCCCACCACTTGGGGGACGTCACCTCGCACCGGCCGGGGCCCAGTTCGCGCACCGACGGGAGCACCGTCCGGAAGTACGGCACACGCAGGCACATCGCCGCCGAGAACAGCTGTTTGCCGACCGGCTTGCCCGCCAGCCGGTTCCACATCGCGTAGGTCGGATTCTGCGCCATCACGGTCTCCTCATCATGTTACTCGCCAGTAGCATAACCGGACCGCAGGCTATATTCGCAACGTGGCACATCGGCTCTTCCTCCTCCGGCACGGTCAGACCGAGTGGTCCGTCAACGGACGGCACACCGGACGCACCGACATCCCGCTCACCACCGCGGGCGAAGGGCAGGCCCGCGCCGCGGGCGGCACCTTGCGCGCGGTGCTCGGCGGCAGCCCGGCGCTCGTCCTCTCCAGCCCTCGCACCCGCGCGCTGCGGACGGCCGAGCTGGCCGGCCTGCGCGTCGACGAGGTCACCGAAGAGCTGGCCGAATGGGACTACGGCGACTACGAAGGCGTCACCACCCCGTCGATCCGCGAGACCGTTCCCGGCTGGACCGTCTGGTCACACCCGATCCCCGGCGGCGAAAGCGCGGAGGACGTCAACGCCCGCGCGGACAAGCTGATCGACAGGGTCCGCGAACCGCTCGGCGAGGGCGACGTGATCCTGGTCGGCCACGGGCATTTCAGCCGGGTCCTGGTCGCGCGCTGGGTCGGCCTCCCGTCGACGGCGGGTGTCCACTTCGGACTCGACCCGGCCGGCGTCGCGGTACTCGGCGACGAACGCGGCGAGCCGCAGATCGAACACCTCAACCTGCTCCCCACCACAGAGGACTGAAATGGGCGACGACCGCATCCGGCGCATCCGCGAAGAAGACGTGGACGCCGTCGTCCAGCTCGTCTACGACCTCGCCGAGTTCGAACGCGCGCCGGACGAGTGCCACCTCACTCCCGGGCAGCTGCGCGTCGCGCTGTTCGGCGAGGCTCCGGGCCTGTTCGGGCACGTCGCCGAGGTCGACGGCCAGATCGTCGGCTACGCGCTCTGGTTCCTCAACTTCTCCACCTGGCGCGGCGTGCACGGCATCTACTTGGAGGATCTCTACGTCCGCCCCGAGCAGCGCGGCTCCGGCCTCGGCAAGGCGCTCCTGGCCACCCTCGCGGCGGTCTGCGTCGAGCGCGGCTACGCCCGCCTCGAATGGTCGGTGCTCAACTGGAACCCGGCGCAGGGGTTCTACAAGTCACTCGGCGCGGTGCCGATGGACGAGTGGACCGTCGACCGCCTCACCGACGAACCGCTGAAGGCGCTCGCGGCCCAGGTCTAGCGAGGGCCGAAGGCGTAACTCGCGTGATTAAGCACGTAACTCGCGTGATTGGACACCGCACTCGAATGTCCGGCCTCCAATCACGCGAGATCCGTCTCCGATCACGCGAGTGCGGCGCTGCGGCCCAGGTCTAGGAGTCGCGTTCCTCGCGCTCACGACGCGCCGCGCGCCCCGCCGCGCCGTCACGTTCGGCGGCCTCTTCCTCGGTCTCGCCTTCTCGCAGCCCGAGCGCCCACGCGCGCGACGGGCGGCGGAACAGCAGCACGATGACGGCGACGCCGACCAGGGCCAGCGGCACTCCCCACAGCGGCTGCCCGGACGGGCCCGCGCCGTACCAGCCGACGCCCACCAGGATCAGCGCGACGACCACGCCCGGCGACCTCGCCCACGTCTTCCCCATCACCAGTCCGGCCGCGCAGGCCAGCGTTCCGGCGGCGAGGACGAGGTAGTAGGCGACCTCGGCCAGGAGGTTCTCCGGTCCGGCCTGGCCGTTGACCAGGAGCAGGATCGCGAACACGATCAGGGCGAGCCCCGGCAGCGCGGTGACGGCCCCGGCGAGGCGGACTTCAGGGGGCGCGGGCGAGAGCTTGTCTGCGATGGACACGGCGAAACAGCCTTCCAGGCTTCCGGACACGGCGCTCCACCAGGGCGGGTCACCGTACGTGAGCACTTTCGATCGTATGCCACCCGGTCGGCCGGTTTCCCCTCGCCGCCGCATGGGAAGAATTGGAAGCGTCGTCGATGAGCGGGCGGTCGGCCCGGGTGCACTTGTCACGACGTGCGAAAGCCGCCGGCGATGAGGAGGAACGCCCGCCACAGGGGTCATACGGTGCTGCTTCGAGAAAGCACGGCCCACTGAGCTTCGCGTCACCTGACGCTCCCCTCATCGGGCCGAGGAGGCTTACCCTGCGGTATGTGCGTGCCATCCTCGTCGTGAACCCCCAGGCCACCTCGACCACCGCCGGTGGCCGTGACGTGCTGGCGCACGCACTGGCCAGCCAGGTCAAACTCGACGTGGTGGAGACCGACTACCGCGGCCACGCGATGGCCGTGGCGAGGTCCGCCGCCCGCGACGGGATCGACCTGGTGGTCGCCCACGGCGGCGACGGCACCGTCAACGAGGTGGTCAACGGCCTGCTCGCGGACGCCGACGGCGATCCGGCGAAGGTCGGCGACGTCCCCATGCTCGGTGTCGTGCCGGGCGGCTCGGCGAACGTCTTCGCCCGCGCGCTCGGGATCGCGCACGATCCGGTGGAAGCGACCCATCAGCTCCTCAACGCCATCGAGAACGACCGAAGCCGCAAAGTCGGCCTCGGAATCGCCGACGGCCACTGGTTCACCTTCAACGCCGGCATGGGCTGGGACGCCGACGTCGTCGGCCGCGTGGCCAAGCGCCGGGGCAAGCAGACCACCGCGGGGCTCTACCTGAGGGCCGCGGTGGCGTCGCATCTGCGGCCTCCGCTCGGCCGTCCGCCCCTCACGGTCAGGATCCCGGGTGAAGAGCCCACCGAAGTGCTGACCGCTTTCGTGTCGAACACCGATCCGTGGAGCTACCTGGGGGACCGTCCCGTCCACCTGAATCCGGGCAGCTCGTTCGACACCGGACTGGGCCTTTTCGCGTTGAGCGGTCTGGGATTGCCCACCGTGTTCAAGCATGTACGGCAGGCATTGCTCACGAAGAGCGACCAACACGGACGACGTCTCCTTCGTCACGATGACCTGCCGATGATCCGCATAGACGCTGCTGAACCGGTAAACTTCCAGGTGGACGGCGACCTCGTCGGCCAGCGGAAGCGGGTGGAGTTCTTCAGCGTCCCGGAAGCACTGACGGTAATCGTCTGACGACCGGACCGCTGATCGTCTGCGGCAAAGTGCGACCTGCCGCTCATCGACGCAGAACCTCCGCTCACCGCATCGGCCTTCCCTTCGGAAGGCCGTTTCGGAACGAAACCGCAGGTCAGAAGCGTCGCTCGGCCGGGTGAGCTGACTCACCGATCTTCAGAAAACCCTTGTCGAAACGGGTGCTTCGTGAAAGCATTCACAAGCACCCAAAAAAACGACCGCCATGACGACTATGGCGCGGAGTACCGCGCCGTTATGAAGGAGCTCAGAAACATGGACTGGCGCCACGACGCGGCCTGCCGAGACGAGGACCCCGAGCTGTTCTTCCCCGTGGGAACCAGCGGTCCTGCTCTGTCGCAGGTAGCGCAGGCGAAGGCCGTGTGCCACCGCTGCACCGTCGCTTCCGACTGCTTGGCCTGGGCATTGGCCAGCGGACAGGACGCAGGCGTCTGGGGCGGGATGAGCGAGGACGAGCGACGGGCCCTGAAGCGCCGTCGTACGCACATCGGCACGCGTACCTCCGCCTGAGTTTCGACTCACGCACGCTTCATCGCATCACTTACAACTGAGCAAGACCCAAGCTTCGGGATATCCCGCGGCGCACTGCCTGCGTGGCCATGCGTCGCGAGGTGACACGTACCCGGCTTGAGCTTAACAAGCGAGGCCGACACACCCCGACGGGGGTATGGCTTCGCTGGACTTTCCCAAGTCCTCCCGCGGAACCGTTACAGGGCCGGCGCCATCTTCTCTTCGGGCGCCGGCCCTAAAACGTGTCCGGATGAGACTGTCCATTGAGAACGATCAAAAGCGACAGTCCACTACAGACTCCGTGGCATCGGAACTCACAGCCGCCGGGACAACGGGATCCGCAGCGCGGCTTCGGTTCCCATCCGGCGGCCGCCGGCCTCCTCGGATTCCCCGCGGAGTCCGCGAATCGACAGCGACCCGCGCAGTTCCGACTCCACCAGGGTCCGCACGATCTGCAGTCCGAGGCCGTCACTGCGTTCCAGCGAGAAACCCGAGGGCAATCCGCGCCCGTTGTCGCGGATGACGACATCGAGCCAGCGGGCCGAGCGCTCCACCACGAGTTCGACCTTGCCCGGCCGTCCCCCGGGGAACGCGTGCTCGATGGCGTTCTGGACCAGTTCGGCCAGCACCATCACCAACGGCGTCGCGATCTCGGCGACGACGACACCGAACGAGCCCGTGCGCGAAAGCCCGACCTGCGATTCGGCCGTCGCGACCTCGCCGACCATCGGGAGGACGTTGTCGAGCAGCTTGTCGAGATCGACCCGCTCGTCCACGGAGATGGACAGCGCCTCGTGCACCATCGCGATCGACGAGACCCGGCGCACGGACTCGCCGAGCGCGAGCCGCGCCTCCTCGCTGGAGGTCCGGCGCGACTGGAGCCGCAACAGCGCGGCGACGGTCTGCAGGTTGTTCTTCACCCGATGGTGGATCTCGCGGATGGTCGCGTCCTTCGAAAGGAGGGCGCGGTCACGGCGCTTCACCTCGGTGACGTCGCGCACCAGCACCAGCGCGCCCGCGGCCTGCCCGGCGGGACGCAGCGGAAGCGCACGGAACAGCACGACGGCGCCGCGGCGGGAATCCGCCTCCGTACGGCTGCTGGGCTTGCCGTCGAGCGCCTCGATGATGCGGTGCGACACCTCGGTCGCGTCGAACGGATCGCGGATGAGCGACCGGGTCAACGGCGCGAGGCGCTGCCCCACGAGGTCGGATTCGTGCCCCATCCGGTGATAGGCCGACAACCCGTTCGGGCTGGCGAAGACCACGGTGCCGGTGGGGTCGAGGCGGATCAGGCCGTCACCGACCCGCGGGCTGGTGTGCGTGTCCGTCTGGTTCCCGGGGCTGGGGAAGGTGCCGTCGACGATCATCTGGCACAGGTCGCCCGCGCTGCCGAGATAGGCGATCTCGAGCGGGCTCGGCACCCGCGAAGCCGCCAGGTTGGTCTCGCGGCTGAGGACGGCGATCACCGTACCGCCGTACACCACCGGGATGGCCTCGCGGCGCATCGGCAGGTCGCGGTACCAGTGCGGGTCCTCTTCGCGGCAGATCCGCACCTCACGGCTCGCCTTGGCCAGCTGCGGATGCTCGTCCTCGGTGAACCGGGAGCCGACGACGTCCTCCGGATGGGCCGTCGGCGCCGTCGTCGGGCGCGCGTGGGCGACGCAGACGTAGTCGCCGCCGTCGGGCTGCAGCTCCTCCGAGACGGCGACCCAGAGCAGGAAGTCGGCGAAGGACAGGTCGGCCAGCAGCTGCCATTCGGCGACCACGGTCTGGAGATGATCCGCGGCTTCACCGGACAGGCCGGTGTTCTCCGCGAGCAGATCGGAAAGGGTGGACACGTCCCCATCCAAGCAGGGTGAGGGCCACATGACACACTGGAGAGGTTGACCCTGGCCCAGCGGTGTCGAACCACCCCGCGAGGGCCACTCGGACGAGGAGTGAAACATGTCGAAGCGCGCCCGCAAGCGTCGCGACCGTAAGAAGAACGGCGCGAACCACGGCAAGAAGCCCAACTCCTGATCATCGATCAGGCGACGAAGGCCCCCGCACCGATCCGGTACGGGGGCCTTCGTGAATCTTGAGCCGCGCTATTCGAAGGTCTGCTCGATCTTGACTTCGGTGCGCTCGATGGTGATCGCGCCCTTGGTCTGCACGGTCTGGCGGATCGAGGCCCGCAGCCGGGACTTGAGGTCGTCCGGCGCGTGGTCGCCGCCGCACTTGCGGGCGAGCAGCTGCTTGATGTGCTCGTCGATGCCGTATTCCTCGAGGCACGGCGGGCAGTCCTCGATGTGCTTGCGCAGGGCGGCGTCGCGCTCGGCGCTGCACTCCTTGTCCAGCAGCAGGTAGATGTCGGCGAGGGCTTCCTCGCACCTGACCTTGTCGTCCGCGCCGGCGCAGTAGTCCTCGGTCATCGCCCCGCCACCTCCTGCTGTTTGCCCGCGCGGATGAAGCCCCGCTCGCGGGCGACGTCGGCGAGCAGGTCACGGAGCTGGGCGCGGCCGCGGTGCAGCCGGGACATCACGGTGCCGATGGGCGTGTCCATGATCTCGGCGATCTCCTTGTACGCGAAACCTTCGACATCGGCGAGGTAGACCGCGAGGCGGAACTCCTCGGGCAGCTTCTGCAGCGCTTCCTTGACGTCGGCGTCGGGCAGGTTGTCCATCGCCTCGACCTCGGCCGAGCGCAGCCCGCTGGAGGTGTGACTCTCCGCCTTGGCGATCTGCCAGTCGGTGATCTCCTCGGTGGGCTGCTGCACCGGCTGGCGCTGACGCTTGCGATAGCCGTTGATGTAGGTGTTCGTGAGGATGCGGTACATCCACGCCTTGAGGTTCGTGCCCGCCTTGAAAGACGCGAAGGCCGCGTACGCCTTCAGGTACGTCTCCTGGACGAGGTCCTCGGCGTCGGCGGGATTCCGGGTCATCCGCATGGCGGCCGAGTACAACTGGTCGAGCAGGGGCATCGCGTCCCGCTCGAAGCGCTCGGCCCGCGCGGCCGCCTCTTCGGCGTCCTTGCCCGTGTCCGGCGCGGGATTCTGCGTGCTCGGCAAACCGTTCCCTTCCCGATCGGCGTCGATGCGCTTGTGCGCATGAGACGTCACCGAGTTTACGCGCGGACGGATCACCTGGCCGCCCGGTGTGCGCGGGATCAGGATTCGCGGGGCTTCGAGTGTGGTGGACACGTGTCTTCCAACAGTGAGGCCCGGCCGGGCATTCCCGGCGCGCTCGTAGACTCCGCCCATGGCAGGCAAGGGAACCCCGGCGACGGCGCTGCTGGTGAAGCAGAAGGTGGCGCACGTTCTGCACGCCTACGACCACGACCCGCGGGCCGAGTCGTACGGCCTCGAAGCCGTCGAAGCGCTGGGCCTCGACCCCGCGCGAGTATTCAAGACATTGGTCGCCGAGGTCGACGGGAAGCTGACCGTCGGCGTGGTCCCGGTCACCGGCCAGCTGGATCTGAAGGCGCTGGCGGCCGCCGCGGGCGGGAAGAAGGCGAAGATGGCCGACCCCGCCGCCGCGCAGCGCGCGACGGGGTACGTGCTCGGCGGGATCTCGCCGCTCGGGCACCGGAGCAGGCTGCCGGTGGTGATCGACGCCTCGGCGGAGAAGTTCGAGACCGTGCACTGCTCGGCCGGGCGGCGTGGGCTGGAGGTCGAACTCGCCCCCGGCGATCTGGCGCGGCTCACGGGCGCCGTGGTCGCTCCCATCGCGGGCTGACCGCGACCCTCCGCAAGCAGGTGACCAATTGCGGAGGGCGGGTTCGCCGGCGGCGGTTCTCAGGCGAGCGGCCGCAGCACACGCTCCAGCCACTCGGCGGCCGCGCGTGACACGCCTTCGAGATCTGCGCTGAGGTTGTGGTCGCCCTTGAGCACCACGATCTCGTGATGCGGCCCCGCCTTGGGCAGGCCGAACGGGTCCCGTTCGCCCTGCACGACCAGCGTCGGGACCTCGACGGCGTCCAATTCACCCTGCCGGGTCTTCTCCGGCTTTCCCGGCGGGTGCTCGGGGAAGGCCAGGCAGAGCACCGCCACCGCCTGCCCCGACGCGGCGGTCCGGCAGGCGACGCGGGCCCCGGAGGATCGGCCGCCGAACACGATCGGGAGATCGTCGAAGCGTTCTGAGATCTCGTCGGCCACGGTGAGCCAGGCCGTGTCGAGCTGGGCGGCGGGGGCGGGGGCCCGGCGGCCCGCCACCCGGTACGGCTGCTCGACGAGCGCGACGTGGACACCGGCCGCCTGCGCCGCACGGGTGACCGCGACCAGGTCCTTCGCGCCGATCCCCCCGCCCGCGCCGTGGCCGAGCATCAGCACCGCGACGCCTTCCTCCGCGCAGTGCAGCTCGGCCCTCGCGGGGCCGTAGGCGGTGTCGATCTCCAGCTTCGTCATGAATTCGGCAGCTCGAAGAGCGCGCTGTCGGCGGCGGGTTCCACCCGGTCCAGCAGCTGCGGGCCGTTGTTGCGGACGTTGTTGACCAGGCTGGACACCGGCCTCAGCTCGATCGTGTCGACCAGGTCCACCGCGGGCGGGACGAGCAGTTCGGTGACGTCGGGCAGGTCGGGGTCGAGCCAGGTGTCCCACTTCTCGCGCGGCATCAGCAGCGGCATGCGGTGGTGGATGTCGGTGAGCCTGCCGACCGAATCCGTGGTGAGCACGGAAAAGGTGATGAGCGGGTCGGCGTCCCTGTCGTCCTTCGGCCGCCAGGTCTCCCAGATCCCGGCGAACGCGAGCGATCCGTCACCCGGTCCGGTCATGTAGAAGGGCTGCTTCTCCTTGCCGTCGCGCCGCCACTCGTACCAGCCGTCGGCGGGGACCAGGCAGCGCCTCGACGCGACCGCCTTCTTGAAGGACGGCTTCTCCTTGGCGGTCTCGGTGCGCGTGTTGATCATCTTCGAGCCGACTCCGGGGTCCTTCGCCCAGAACGGGACCAGCCCCCAGCGCATCATCCGCAGCGACCGGACGGTGGGCTCGTCTTCGAGCACCGCGCCGTCGGCATCACGCGGATGCCGCTGCACGACGGTGGGGACGTCCTTGGTCGGCGCCACGTTGTGATCGGTCCGGATCCGGCCCTCGGTCAGGTCCACCGCGGCGAACTCGTCGATCAGCGCCGCCGGGTCCTTGGTGGCGGCATAACGCCCGCACATGCGAAAACCTCCCTACTCGACAGTCATCGTTACACGCCGGCCGGACGATGGCGAGCAGCATGGGATCATTGTTCCGCGGTGTTCGAAGAGCAGGAGGCGGTTTGGCGGGCAAGGACTGGCGCAGGCTGGACGAATCCGACGTGCGGATCCGTCCCGGCAAGGGCACCAGGCCGCGCAGCAAACGCCGGCCCGAGCACGCGGACGCCTCCACGGCGATGGTCATCGGCAAGGACCGCGGACGCTGGACCTGCGCGATCGACTCGGATCCGGACCGGGTCGTCACCGCGATGCGGGCCCGTGAGCTGGGCCGGGTCCCGGTCGTCGTCGGCGACACCGTCGGCATCGTCGGCGACGTGAGCGGCAAGCCCGACACCCTCGCCCGCATCATCCGGGTGGACGAGCGCTCCAGTGTGCTGCGCCGGACGGCGGACGACACCGACCCCTTCGAACGGGTGGTCGTCGCCAACGCCGAGCAGTTGCTGATCGTGACCGCGCTGGCCGATCCCCCGCCACGCACCGGGTTCATCGATCGCTGTCTCGTCGCCTGCTACGCGGGTGGCCTCGAGCCGGTCCTGTGCCTGACGAAGGCCGACCTCGCGAGCCCCGACGAACTCCTCGCCGGCTACGCGGGCCTCGACATCCCGGCCGTGGTCACCCGGCACGACGAGCACCCGGAGGAACTGACCGGACGGCTCAAGGGCCGGGTCACCGCGCTGGTCGGGCATTCCGGGGTCGGGAAGTCCACCTTGGTCAACCGGCTGGTGCCGGACGCCGGACTGGCGACCGGCGTGGTCAGCGCGGTCGGCAAGGGCAGGCACACGTCCGTCGCGGCGGTCGCGCTCCCCTTGCCCGGCGGCGGCTGGGTGGTCGACACCCCCGGAGTCCGCTCGTTCGGGCTGGCGCACGTCACCGCCGACGACATCGTGCTCGCGTTCGAGGAGTTCGCCGAGACGGCCGAGGAATGCCCCTCCGGCTGCGGTCACCTCGGGCCGCCTTCGGACCCGGACTGCGCACTCGACGGCGTGGTCACCGAGGGTGACGCGAGCGCGGAGCGTTTGACCTCCTTGCGTCGCCTTTTGGGCTCCCGAGCTGGGCATGACGACGATCGGTAACTAATTTCGCGCTCGAGCGATAACCCGTTCAGATTAGATCAACTTTCTGAGGGGTCCTCTTGAAGCGCGTAACCACGCTCGCCGCCATCACCACGGCCGCCGTCCTGGCGCTGTCCGCCTGCGGTGGCGAGAAGCAGCCCGACGCGGCTGCCCCCGCTCCTTCCGAAGGGAAGAGCCTGCTTTCGTCGCCGCTCGGCGACCCGATCCAGCTCGCGTCCCTGAGCCGCGAGAGCACCAAGAAGGCCAAGACGTCGAAGGTCACGATGGAGACCGTCGCGGGCACCGAGAAGAACACGGCGTCCGGCCAGGGCCAGTACGACGGCGAGAACACCAAGTTCTCGATGTCCATGGACAGCGATGGCAAGAAGATCGACATCCTCTTCGTCGACAGCGCGCTGTTCGTCAAGCTCGACGAGGCCGACAAGGCCGAGCTGAAGACCGACAAGGCGTATGTGAAGATCGCGGCCGACGGCCAGGATCCGTTCTCGCAGCTGCTCGGCAAGCTGATGTCGAAGGCCATCAAGGACAGCGACCCGTCGCGCATCCTCGAGCAGGTCTCGAAGGCCGGAAAGATCACGAAGTCGGACCAGGTCGAGCTGAACGGCGAGCAGACCAACCACTACGTCATCGAGGTCGAAGCCGAGAAGGCCATCGCCCTCATCATGGGCGAGATCGGCATCCCGCTGCCCGCCGAGACCCTGAAGCAGCTCAAGGCGAAGCTCGAGGGCAAGAACGTCATGATCCTCACCGAGCTGTGGCTCAACGCCGACCAGCTGCCGGTGCAGGTCGTCTCCGACCAGACCGCGTTCGTGAAGGCCATGGGCGCCCCCGGTGACGGTGCCGCCAAGACCACGGTCAAGTACACCGACTGGGGTGCCCCGGTGACCATCGCCGCCCCGCCCGCGGACCAGGTCGGCGACATGGCGGAGATCATGAAGAAGGCCGGCGGCCGGTAAATGCGCGCCTCCTTCAGGCTCACCGCGGTGGCCGCGGCCCTGACCCTGCTGGTCACGGGCTGCGGCACCCGCACGGGCGCGACCGTCGAGGACAGGGGTGGCGAGCTCGCGCTGGCCGCCCCCTTCACCGACGCACTCGCCCTCGCCGAGGCCTCGAAGCAGGAGACACGGAAGGCGAAGTCCTTCAAGGCGACCATCAGCAGGGTCTCCGGGGCGACGAAGCGCGAAAGCACCATGGCGGCGCGCTACGACGACGATGCTTCGAAGATCTCGGTGACCACGCCCGGCATCGGGGAAACGCTCGAGATGCGCGTGGTCGGCAGGATTCTGTACTTCAAGCTCCCTGCGGCGGAACGGGCGCGGCTCTTGGCCCTCATCCCATGGGGGCGGCTCTACGTGGACGGCCCCGACCCGCGGACGAAGGTCCTGACCGAGACCTTGTCGAAGTCGATCGAGAAGGACAGCCCGGCGAAGCAGCTGGAGCTGGTCGAGAAGACCGGCAGCATCCTCAAATCGGAGCAGGCCCGGCTGGGCGGAGTGCCGGTGAACCACTATTTCGTGGAGTTCGACGTCAAGAAGCAGCTCGACCTGTTCCTTGGCGACGAAGTCCCCGCCGACCGGCGCGCGGAGATCGAGAAGCGGTTGGCGAGCGAGGATCTGCGGGTCCCGGCCGAGCTGTGGGTCAACGCCGAGCAGCTTCCGCTCAAGATGACCATGGACAGGACCGGGCTCAGGAACGCGATGGGCGGGCCTGATACCGGCGAGGCCGAATGGACGTACACCTACAGCGACTGGGGCGCGCCGGTGGAGATCACCCTGCCGTCGGCCGCCGACGTCATCGACTACACCATCCTGCTGGACAGAGCGGGCTTCTAGACCTGGTGTGTGAAGGCCCCCTTCCCTCTGCTCAGCCAGGAGAAGGGGGCCTTCACGCGTTTCCGGACCATCGGACGGTGGAAATTCACGCGATAGGCGCTACGGTAGTGGTACAGACCATTCACCCGAGGGAGTCCTATGCGTGCCACCGGATTCGCCGCCGTCTGTACCGCTCTCCTGCTGCTGGGCGGCTGTTCCGGGGAAGAGAAACCGGCGGCACAACCCGTGAACGACGCGGCGCAGCTGGCTTCGGCCGCCGCCTCGGGCACACAGAAGGCCCGTTCGTCCAAGATCGCGCTAGAGACCACCGCGGAGGACGGCCGCAAGGTCGTGGTCACCAGTTCCGGGCTCTACGAGGGACCCGACAGCAAGTTCTCGATGGTCGCCGAGGTCGCGGGCGAGAAACGGGACCTGATCTTCGCCGACGGCGTCCTCTACTACCACCTGTCGGACACCCAGGTCCAGGAATTCAAAACCGACAAGGAATGGGTCAAGATCACCGCCGACGGCAAGGACTCCCTCTCCGCGGCCAACGGCGCGCTGATGACGAACGTCGTCGAGACGATGGATCCGACGCGGACGATCGACCGGATCGCGAAGTCGGGAAAGGTCACCAAATCCGAACAGGCCGACGTGAACGGCACGGCCGCCACGCGTTACGTCCTCGACCTCGGCGGTGCCCCCGCCGAGATGTGGCTGGACGCCGAGCAGCGCCCGGTTCGGATCAGCATCGGCAAGGCCACGGTCGAGTACGACAGCTGGGCCTCGGATGTGGTGATCATCGCGCCGCCGCCCGAGGCGGTCGGCGACAGCCGCTGAGCCGTCCCCCGATCGGGGTGCGGTCCGCGGCTGTGTTTCGCTTGGGCGCCCGCCTTTGAAAGCAGGTCCTCATGCGGAGAACGGCCCTGTCCACCGTCGTGCTCGTACTCGGCGCGCTGCTCGGCGCGTGCGACAGCGAGACCGTGTCGTTCACCGACGCCCGCGCACTCGCCGACGGAGCCACGTCCGCCATCGACAGCAAGGCCGCGAAATTCACCACCGACGTCACCGCGGGCACGATGCGGTCGAAGAGCCAGGGGCAGGCCAGGGTCGCGGGGACGGGCACCGCACTGACCATGACGACGGACTTCCTTGGCGAGCCGCTCGAACTCCGGCTGGTCGGCAAGATCGTCTTCGCCAAGGTCCCCGAGACCGCCCGAGAGGACATTCCCGGCGGGAAACCCTGGGTCAAGGTCTCACCCGATGGCGCGGACCCGTTCTCGCAGGTGGCCGGCGGCAGCATCGACCAGCTGGCGAAGCAGAACGACCCCGGCCGCGCGCTCGACCAGGTGCGGAAGGCGGGCACGCTCACCGGATCCGGGCACTCCGAACTCGACGGGGTGTCCGCCGAGCACTACCGGCTGGACGTCGACATCGCCGCCCTGAATGGTGATCTGCCCGCCGGGTTGTCGGCGGAGGCCGTCGGGGAACTGCACGGCAAGCTCGGGAAGATCCCCATGGAGGTCTGGCTCGACGACGCGCACCGGCCGCTGCAGATCGTGCTCGACCTCGCCCCCGTCCTCGCCGCTTCGGGTGTTCCGGACAGCGCGATGGCCCGGATCGTCACGCGCTACAGCGAGTGGGGCACGCAGGCCGACATCCAGGCGCCGCCGCCGGAGGAGATCGGGGAGATTTCGGCGGGCTAGCCCTGCCGCGTTTCGTCCTCTGAGGAGTAAGGCAAAGGTGGTGGGCCTCGTGAGTGGTAAGGACGGTTCTAACCGTCCTTACCACTCACGAGCCCCACCACGGTCCGCCGCTCAATAAATGCGAGGGGTCAGAGCAGTTCCAGCAGGAAAGGGAGTTCCTGGGGCGCGTACCAGGCGAGTTCGTGGTCTTCGGCGTCGCCGAGGGTGAACTCCGCGTCCGGGTCGCCGAGGTCGGCCTGGTCGATCACCGCGGCGGCGGCCCGCACGGCCTCGGCGGCCTCGGCCGCGTCGACGTGGATCGCGGCGACGTCGGCGATCTTCACCGGCCCGGACAGCCGGACGACGGCGGCGTCGAGATCCGGGCGCAGCGTGACCTCGTCGATGTCGGCCGAGATCACCACCCGCCGCGGCTCGGGCTTCTCCTCGGCCGCGATCAGCCGAAGCGACGCCCTGGCGGCGTCGAGCAGCGCGGCGTACTCGAGTTCTTCGTCGGATCCGCTGGCGTAGGACTCCCGCAGCGCCGGGGTCAGTGCGAATCCGGTGCCGCTGCGCGCCCGGAGCTCTCCGGTGGTTTCGAGCTCACGGAGCATCGCGATCGTCGCGGGTAGATAGACCCTCACCAGTGCGCACCCTTCAGCTCTTCCAACGATTCCTCGATCATCCCGGCGAGCAGGTCCACATCGGACACGGCCTTGCGGTCGCCGTTCAGTCCGAAGTAGACACCGCCGTGATACGAGGTGACCCCGATCGCCAGCGCCTGATTGCGCACCAGCGGCATGACCGGGAACATCTCCACCATCTTCGCCTGTCCCGCGTAGAGCGGCACCTGCGGGCCCGGCGAGTTCGTGATCAGCACGTTGAAGATGCGTCCCGACATCGACCCGGCCGCCCGCGCGCCCAGCGAATGCAGCGTCGCCGGGGCGAAACCGCCGACCGTCAGCAGCCCGCGCGCGGCGACCGAACGGCCGGAGTCGAGGTGGTCCGCCATCGCGTGGCCGATGTGCTGCAGCCGCAGGACCGCGTTCGGCTCCCCGACCGGCAGATCGACCAGATAGGCGTCGACCTGGTTCCCGACCAGTGCCGGCGTCGAGTATTCGGCCGTCTCGGCGTCGCGGACGGCCATCGGCACCAGCGCGCGCACGGTGGTCGTCGCGGTCAGGTTCGAGCCGCGGGAAAGCAGCCATTCCCGCAGCGCGCCGGTGATCGCCGCGAGCACGACGTCGTTGACCGTACCGCCGTGCGCGGCACGGACCTTGCGGAAATCCTCCAGCCGCGTGCGGACCACGCCGAACATGCGGCCGCCGGACGTGCGGACGTTGAGCGGCCCGGACGGTGCCGCATGCACCATGGTCTTCAGCGCCGACGCGACGTCACCGATCGTTTCGGTGACCTTGCCCGCCATCGAGGTGGCGTCGTGGGCGATGGAGCGGACGTTCTCCACCAGCTCCGTCGGCCGCTGCACGGTCTCGGCGACCGCGTCGAGGATCAGCTGGGCGCGGCTCGGTTCCCGGCGCGGATGCCAGGTGTCGTCGAACGGTTCCGGCTCCTGCGGGGTGGCGTCGAGGATCAGCTGTCCGATCTCGATGGTGCCGACCCCGTCCACGACCGACTGATGCGTCTTGGTCACCAGCGCCACACGGTCGCCCGCGAGCCCCTCGACGAAGTACGCCTCCCAGAGCGGCCGTCCCGGATCGAGCCGCCGCGACATCAGCCGCGCCACGAGGTCGAACAGCTGGCCGTCGGAGCCCGGCTGAGGCAGCGCGGACCGGCGGACGTGGTAGTTGAGGTCGAAGTCGACGTCGTCGACCCACACCGGCCGGGCGAGATGCCCCGGCACCTCCAGCACCCGCTGCCGATAACGCGGCAGGAACGCCAGGCGCTGCCCGATCAGGTCCAGCAGCCGCTCGTGGGTGAAGCCGTCGCGCGGTCGCTCGAAGATCGCCACGCCGCCGACGTGCATCGGGGTCGAGTGGTCTTCCACGTACAGGAACGAGGCGTCCAGCGCGGAGAGGCGGTCGGGCATGGGCCGATCCTTACATAGTGGGACACTCGCCGGTGTGGGTGATGAGTCGGTGATCTCGCCGAAGGACCGGTTCCTGACGGTGTACGGCCGCAAACCGGTGCTCGAGGCATTGGACGACGCGGCGCTCGAGGTGGACAAGGTGATTCTCGCCGACACCGTGCGAGGGCCGAACGCCGCCGAGATCCAGCGGGCCGCGAAGGCGGCCGGGGTGCCGGTGCAGCGCGCGAGCGCGCATCGCGTCAAGGTGCTGGCGGGCAACGGCAAGCAGGACCAGGGGGTGCTGGCCGACGTCGTCGCCCCGCGTATGCGGTCGCTGCACGCGGCCCTGTCCGACGGCAGGCCGCCGTCACGGGTGCTCCTGCTCGACGGCATCACCACCCCGGCGAACGTCGGGATGATCTTGCGCACGGCGACCGCCGCCGGACTCGAGGGTGTCGTGGTGCCGCGGCGCGGGGTCGCCGCCCTCGACCCGATGGTGGTCAAGGCTTCGGCCGGGGTCGCGTTCCGCGCGCCGGTGCTGCGGTGCGGCAGCGCGCGCGAGGCGGCCGAAATGCTCACCGAAGCCGGGTACGGCATCTACGCGCTGGGTGCTTCCGCCCGTGGTTCGGTGTTCGACGTCGACCTGCCGCAGCGCGCGGCGTTCGTGCTGGGCGGGGAGACGAACGGCGTCGGCGCCGAGGTCGGCGAACTGGTGACGGAATGGGTGTCGATCCCGATGCCGGGCGAGGTCGAGTCGCTGAACGTCTCGGCCGCCGCCGCGGTGCTGTCCTTCGAACTGGTGCGCCGCGCTAAGGCTTCGGGAACAAGGCGCTGAGCTCGGTCAGCGTCTCCTCGACCGAGGTGTGGTGCACTCCCGCCATCCCGGCCGCCACCGCCGCCCGGACGTTGCGCGCGGCGTCGTCGACGAACACACACCGGTCGGCGGGCAGGTCGAGCAGCCCCGCGGTGAGCAGGTAGACCTCGCGTTCGGGTTTGGCCACGCCGACCTCGCCGGAGAAGACCAGCGCGTCGAAGAACGGGTCGAGTGACCGCTTGGCCTCGTCCGACGCGCCGGGGGCGTTGGAGAGCAAGGCCGTTTTGATGCCGCGTCCCCTGGCCGCCCGCAGGAAGGCGTAGAGCTCGTCCGCGCCCACGTCCGTGAGCACCCCGGCGTAGTCGATGACCAGCCCTTTCAGCACCGGTCCACCGTACACAAGCGATCACCGCCCGGTTCATCCTCTCGGGCGTTCCTTGTCGCGGCGCCGCCTGCCACCGGCCCCTTAGTTGCTGGGCGTGGCCGAGGGGGCCGCGAAGGGGGAATGCCTGATGAAGTCGTACGTACTGAGACGGCTCGAACCGTGTGAACCGCCTTACCGGGTCGCCGGCAGGCCGGACAACCTGGTGCACCGGGCGGAAGCGCCGGACAACCAGCTCGTGCTGGACCTGCCGCTGTCCGGCGAACGCGTCGTGGAGGAACCGCGTCCGCGACCGGACACCCCGGACGGCCGACAGGTCGGCAGGCTGCTGACCACCATCCTCGAAGCCTGCGACGGGCGCCGCCCGGCTGTCCAGGTGCGGCCGATCCTCGCCCCGGCGCTCCACAGCGCGCTGCTCGCCGGCGGCCGTCGCCGTCCATCGGGCGGTTACCGGCCGAAGTCGGTCCATCTGGGCCATCCGGCGGACGGCGTCGTCGAAGCGTGCGCGACGGTCGAACAGAACGGACGCAGTCTCGCCTTGGCCGCACGTTTCGAGCGGACGCCGTCAGGCTGGGTGTGCACCCGCTTCCACCTGTTGAAGCCGCCGCGGCGCGTCTCCGCGCTCCGGCTCGCAGCATGACGAAGGGGCCTTCACCGCGAGTATGCGGTGAAGGCCCCTTCGGCTGTCTTAGCGGCGCGGGCCCTTCTTGCCCTTCTTCTGGGAGGCGCGCTGCGCGGCACGACGCTCCCGGCGGGTTCCGCTCTGGTCACCATCGGCGCCGCCCGCACTGTCCGAATGCGACTCGACGCCGCCGTCCTCGGACGGTCCCGACATGGTCAACCCGGACCGCGAACCGCCGCCGAGTCCCTTGCCCCGCAAGGCGGACGGCACGGACTCGGTGTCGGTCGCCGGACCCTGCGGAGGCGTTGGGCGGGCGTGCCTGCCGTCGCCGTTGGCGGCCTGACCGTTCCCGCCCCCGACGCCGGCGGGCAGCGCGGACGCGGACTCCGGCGCCGGGGTGGCGGGCTCGGCCTGCTCGACCTGGAGGTTGAACAGGAAGCCGACGGCCTCCTCCTTCAGCGACTCCAGCATCGCGCGGAACATGTCGTAGCCCTCGCGCTGGTACTCGATGACCGGGTCGCGCTGCGCGAGGGCGCGCATGCCGATGCCCTCCTTGAGATAGTCCATCTCGTAGAGGTGCTCACGCCACTTGCGGTCGAGCACGGTGAGCATGACCTGACGCTCCAGGCTGCGCATCGCGCCTTCGCCGACCTTGCCGTCGATCTCCGCCTCGCGCTCGTCGTACGCGCGGTGGGCGTCTTCGAGCAGCGCCTCACGCAACCTGTCGGCGTCGAGGTCGTCGTCCGCGGTGAGCTCTTCCCAGGTGACCTTGACCGGGTACAGCGTCTTCAGCGCCGTCCACAGCTTCTCGTGGTCCCAGTCCTCGGAGTAGCCGCTGGAGGTCTCTTCGGTGACGTACGCGTTGATGACGTCGACCAGCATGTGCTCGATCTGCTCGCGGAGATCCTCGCCCTCGAGGACGCGCAGACGCTCGGCGTAGATCACCTTGCGCTGCTCGTTCATGACCTCGTCGTACTTGAGGACGTTCTTGCGGATCTCCATGTTCTGCTGCTCGACCTGCGTCTGAGCGCTCTTGATCGCCTTGGAGACCATCTTGTGCTCGATCGGCACGTCGTCCGGCAGCCGCATGGTGGTCATGACCCGCTCGACCATCGTCGCGTTGAAGCGGCGCATGAGCTCGTCACCGAGCGAAAGGTAGAACCGGGACTCGCCGGGGTCGCCCTGACGGCCGGAACGACCGCGGAGCTGGTTGTCGATCCGGCGCGACTCGTGCCGCTCGGTGCCGAGCACGTACAGCCCGCCCGCCTCGCGAACCTCCTCGGCCTCGGCCTTGGTGTCGGCCTGGACCTCTTCGAGCACCTTCGGCCAGGCGGCCTCGTACTCCTCGGAGTGCTCCACCGGGTCGAGGCCGCGGTCGCGCAGCACCTCGTCGGCGATGATGTCCGGGTTGCCGCCGAGCACGATGTCGGTACCGCGGCCGGCCATGTTGGTGGCGACCGTGACCGCGCCCTTGCGCCCGGCGCGGGCGACGATCAGCGCCTCCCGGTCGTGGTGCTTGGCGTTGAGGACCTCGTGCGGGACACCCAGCTTGAGCAGCAGCTTCGACAGGTGCTCGGACTTCTCGACACTCGTGGTGCCGACCAGCACCGGCTGGCCCTTCTCGTGCCGCTCGGCGATGTCCTCGGCGACGGCCTCGAACTTGGCCTGCTCGGTCTTGTAGATCAGGTCGGCCTGGTCCGCGCGGACCATCGGCTTGTTGGTCGGGATCGGCACCACACCCAGCTTGTAGGTCTGGTGGAACTCGGCCGCCTCGGTCTCGGCGGTACCGGTCATGCCCGACAGCTTGTCGTAGAGCCGGAAGTAGTTCTGGAGCGTGATCGTGGCGAGCGTCTGGTTCTCGGCCTTGATCTCGACGCCTTCCTTGGCCTCGATCGCCTGGTGCATGCCCTCGTTGTAGCGGCGGCCGTGCAGGATGCGGCCGGTGAACTCGTCGACGATGAGGACCTCGCCGTCGCGGACGATGTAGTCCTTGTCGCGCTTGTAGAGCTCCTTGACCTTCAGCGCGTTGTTCAGGTAGCCGACCAGCGGCGTGTTCGCGGCCTCGTAGAGGTTGTCGATGCCGAGCTGGTCCTCGACGAACGCGACGCCCTTCTCGGTGACACCGACGGTGCGCTTGCGGATGTCCACCTCGTAGTGGATGTCCGGCTTCATCAGCGGGGTCATCCGCGCGAACTCGATGTACCAGCGCGAGGACTGGTCGGCCGGGCCGGAGATGATCAGTGGCGTCCTCGCCTCGTCGATGAGGATGGAGTCCACCTCGTCGACGATCGCGAAGTTGTGGCCGCGCTGCACGCAGTCCTCGAGGCTCCACGCCATGTTGTCGCGGAGGTAGTCGAAGCCGAACTCGTTGTTCGTGCCGTGCGTGATGTCGGCGGCGTACTGCTGACGGCGGACCTCGGGCGTCTGGTCGGCCAGGATGACCCCGACCTCGAGGCCGAGGAAGCGGTGGATGCGGCCCATCCACTCGGCGTCACGTTTGGCGAGGTAGTCGTTCACCGTGATGACGTGCACGCCCTTGCCGGACACGGCGTTCAGGTACGCGGGGAGGACCTGGGTCAGGGTCTTGCCCTCACCGGTCTTCATCTCGGAAACCTGGCCGAGGTGCAGCGCGGCGCCGCCCATGAGCTGGACGTCGTAGGGACGCTGGCCGAGCACGCGCCAAGCCGCTTCCCTCGCCACCGCGAACGCCTCCGGCAGGAGGTCGTCGAGTGACTCGCCGTCCGCGTGCCGCTTACGGAACTCCTCGGTCTTGGCCCGCAGCGCGGTGTCCGAAAGTTCCTTGACGTCGTCTTCGAGGGTGTTGATGTGATCGGCGATGTTGCGCAGCCGCTTCACCATCTTGCCCTCGCCCGCGCGGAGCAGGCGGTTCAGCACCATCCGGTCGACCTCACTAGCTGATTGTGATCGCACCCGAGCCGATCCCGGGCAGTCTCGTACACGACGGCGCCGGGTTTCGCACCGCCGTCAGACCCCCATCGTAGGGAACACCTCGGTGTTCGCGCACGCACCGTCGGTCGGTACCTGACCGGATGAGGGCGCGTCCCGCCTGATCCGGACATGACGGCGGCCCGCACGGGACGCGTGCGGGCCGCCGTCGTGGACGTAGGGACCGGCTAGCTCAGCCGGATGACGCCGTAGTCGAAGCCTCGCCTCCGGTAGACGACGCTCGGGCACCCGGCGTCGGAGTCGTTGAACAGGTAGAAGTCGTGACCGACCAGTTCCATCTCGTAGAGAGCCTGGTCGACCGTCATGGGCTCCGCGTCATGCTTCTTCTCGCGGACGACGCGACCGGGCTGGTGTTCGGTCACCCCGTCATCCCAGCGCTGTTGCTGGGGCATCTCGAAGTCACCGCTCTCGACAGCGAAACCGTTGGCCATGGGTTCGGCCTCCGGCGCTTCGAGCACAGCGGTACCCGCCAGATGTCGGGTGTCGGTGGTCATTCCACCGGCGGCCGCCATCGAAGTCGCCTCGGCGACGGATTCCGGGCGGCTGCGGCCGTAGTGCACGCGCCGGCGGTCGTGTGTCTTCCGCAACCTGTTCTCGAGCTTGTTCAGTGCGGAATCCAGCGCTGCGTAAAAGTCACCCGCACACGCTTCGGCGCGTACGGCGGGGCCTCGGCCCTTACCGGTGATTTCGACGCGCTGGCAGTTCTTCGACTGCCGGCGATTGGGCTCGTGGAAGAGTTCCACGTCGTACCGGATGACCTTCTTGTCGTAGCGCTCTAGCCGGGCCAGCTTTTCGCTGACGAGTGCCCGATAGTGGTCGGGCACCTCCACGTTGCGGCCCTTAACGACGATGTCCATACACGACCTCCCTCGCTCAAATGACTGCGAGCTGTAGATGTGTTCACTAGGGCGCCGGTAAAGCGGGGACGAAGCCCGGATCGCGGGCGATGAGGGAACTCGGCATACGGTCACGACGTCTCGTGTCGGATGTCCGAGCGCGGACTCAGCGCGGCTCCGGCGCCAGGGACATGGGCTGGTCACCTCCCTGCCTGCCGGGATTGCTGATAGCGCTGCACGTTAGCTGCATCACGCCGCGAGCAACAGCCCCCGAGCCGGGGGATATCAGGACGTGAGACCTCGTCACCGCACGCGACGACGACCGTGCGGCCAGCGGGACAATCCGGCTTGCCAGGCGCCTTCCCCGTGATTTGTTTTCACGCGGACGGCGCAAACCTTCGGACGGGAAAAACCCGAGGGTGACGCACCCGAGGGAATCCGCCGCCACCCCGGTGGAGTGGCGGGCCGTCGGAGTGTTCCCCTGAAGCTCCCTCATATCTCGTCAACGCCCTTGTACCCATTCTCGTTCCCGATCATTCATCACTCTTGTAGGTGACCTTCCGATCACCCGGCGGCGGCCAGCGCTACCACCGCGGAAACGTGAATTCCGCTTATGTCCAAAAACCGCGTACAAGCGGCGGCGGTCGCTCCGGTTGTGATCACGTCGTCAAGGAGAACGACCTTCCCCCGGCAGACTCCCGGGACCAGGCGGATGCGGCCGTCGAGGTTCGCCGACCGCTCGCCGCGGGTGAGTCCCACGGCGTCGCGAACTCCGGCCCCGAGCCGGAGGACAGGCGCCACGGTCGCCGCTTTTCCCTTGCTCGCCAGCACTTTCACGCATTCCTCGGCGACGCGCCGGACGTGCGGTCCACCTCGGACGCGCGAGGCGTGCCGCCTCGAGGGAACCGGGACGAGACAAGGTTCCGGCTCCGGATCGGGCAGGTGGACGAGGGCTTCGGCGATGGCCCGCCCGAGGGACGGGGCGAGGTCGCGGCGGCCGCGTTCCTTGTAGGCGAGGATCAGGCGACGGGCCTCGTCGGCGTAGGGGGCCAGGACGTAGACGGGTACGAGACCGGCCGTCGGGCCGCGGATGATCTCGCTGAGCGCACCCCAAACGGTCTGACAGGTGTCGCAACAGGGCGCGCCCGGCGCTCCGCAGGACGCGCAGCGGGCGGGGATGAGGAGATCCAGGATCTTGGACATGGGGCGAGTGTCGTCCGGGGCCACGACAGTTCCGGGTCCCGTCGTGTCGCGAGAGGTCCGCTTTGGACGCTTTACGTCCTAAGGGGACCGGTCATGGCAGCAGTACCGGAGAAGTTCGCTTCGGGCTCCGCACTCCTTCGCCCCCTTCGCACGCTTCGCGCTCCTTCGCCCGCCCGGGCTCGGTCCGTGAAGGCCTCCTTGAGGGACCCTGGGTCCCTCAAGGAGGCCTTCACGGACCTCTGGAGCCCCGATCGCTCGCTAGCGCCGCTAGGAAAGCTAGCGTTACTAAAGGTCCCTTGCTCCCCCTGTCGGTGTCCTGACGGCCACCCTTGAGACGGTGAACGTCCTGAAGGTGGCCTTCAGGACACAGAGCGCCCCCAAGACATGAAGGCCCCCTTCCTTGCGCCTAGCGCAAGGAAGGGGGCCTTCATGTACTCGAGCCAGAGCGGTCACCCCGGATAGAACGGGTCCGCGTCGGTGACGGTGTGCGCCTGCGGCCGCCAGACCTCGCCCAGCTCGGAGGCGACCCACAGCCCGCCCGCGTCCGCGACCAGGTTCGGCCTGCTCGGCGCCGCGGTGACGCCGTGTACCGGCGGGGTCAGATTCGAGCTGTTGAAGGCATCCATCCGCTGCCCGTCCAGCGGCACCTTGACCACCGGCAGCGTGCTCGACGACGTCGCGGCGATCAGGTGGTCCTGGGTCGCCCAGTCGACGTCGACGACGTCCTTGAGGTCGCGTTCCTGCAGTTTCCGCGGCGCCCGCAGCGCCACCGAGTCCGCCGTCCGCACGATCGAGGCGACCACCAGCTGCCCGTTGACCACCGCGGCCAGCCGTGCACCGTCGCGCGAAAGCCGCAGTTCGGTGATCTGGCCGAGTCCGGTGAGCATGGTCGCGTCGACACCGGCCTTCACCCAGCGGCCGTCCGCGGCCAGGGTGACCCTGGCGACGGTGTTGTGGTCGACCACCGTCCAGACCTCGCCGGAGACGCCGCCCCCGCGGGCGACCGGCCGCCAGGTGGGGCGGCTCAGGCTGCCGCCGAACAGGTCCACCGAACCGAGGTCGCGCCCCAGGTCGCCGGCCCGGAGCCACTGCCTGCCGTCGCGTTCTTCGACCACCGCGAGCCGTTTGCCGTCGACGGACTGCGCGGCGCTGACGACCTTGTACCCGCCGTTGCCCGCGGGCCCGCCGACCGGAGCCCCGTCACCGAGCGACCGGACCCGTCCGTTCACGGTCATCAGTCCCAGCAGCTCCGAGTTGGGCGCGATGTCCACGTTGTAGTTGGGCAGTTCGCTGGAGCGCCAGTATTCGTGTTCCGGCACCAGCGCGGTGCCGTCGGCCAGCAGCCGGATCCGGCTCAGCGTCACCGTCTGCAGTGAGAGGACGATCTGCGCGGCGATCAGGCTCCGGTCCGCGGGGCTGGCCCCGCCGACCCCGGTCAGATTGATGTCCAGTGTCCCGTCGTCCGTGCTGCGGACGTTGGTCTCGGTGGTGACCTGATCGCCGAGCAGGTCCTTGACCGCGCCCTTCAGTCCTTCCGACGGCCCCTGCAGCACCAGGTCCATCACCCGGCCGGGCAACCCGGCCTGCGGTTTCGCCGCGACGTACCGGAGGTCGGGGACGAAGGCGCCGGAGTCGGGCGAGTAGAAGCTGATCGGCACCCGGAAGTAGTTGGTCGCGAAGTCCTCGTCGGTGACGGCGAGTTCCTGCGGCGGGTCCACGATCCGCCACTGGCCGTTCGGCTGCTTCCGCAGCTTGAACTGCTGCGAGTACTCGGCCTTCACCGGGATGAACGCGCTGTCGGCGCTCAGGTTGCCGAGTTTGAACCCGCGGACGTTCACCACCTGCTCGTCCGGGTTCCCCGACGGCGACGCGGTGTCGTAAACGGTGCCGAAGGTGTCGTCGATGATCGTCAGCCCCGGCGACGGCTTCCAGTTGCGCCGGGCTTCTTCGTCGAGGTACACCCGCGCGTCGGCGTTCGCCGTGCCCGGCGCCGCGGAGTTGCGGATGAACTGGCGGGTGACGGTCAGCGGGTCGATTCCGGCCGCCGGCTCGGCGACGTCCGCCGGCACCTGCCCGGGTTTGTCCCCGGCGACGACCATGGGCTGGGATTCGAGCGGGATGTTCGCGCAGCCCGCGAGCAGCAGGAACACCGCGAGCAAGGGCAGCAGCCGTTTCACCGGCCGACCTCCTCGGGCTCGGCGAGGATCGCGTCGGGCGCGGGCCGGACTTCGAGCAGTCCGGACGACCCGTGCGCATCGGTCGCCTTGTGATCGGGCGGTGGCAGGACCAGCGGGCTCTCCCCCATCGGTGTGTCCTGCCGCCGCGGCAGCACGAGCCGGAAACAGGCGCCGTGGCCGGTCTCGCCCCACGCGTCCAGCACGCCGCCGTGCAACCGGGCGTCCTCCTGGCTGATCGCGAGGCCGAGTCCGGTGCCACCGGTCCGGCGGTTACGGGACGGGTCGGCGCGCCAGAACCGGTTGAACACCAGTTCCGCCTCGCCCGGCCGGAGCCCGACACCGTGGTCCCGCACGGTGATGGCGACCGCGGTCTCGTTGGCCGCGAGCGTCAGCACCACCGGGTTCCCTTCGCTGTGGTCCACCGCGTTGGCCAGCAGGTTGCGCAGGATCCGCTCGACGCGGCGCGCGTCGACCTCGGCGTGCGCCTCCTCTTCCGGCAGGACCAGCTCGACCGAACTGCCCGCGTTGCCCGCGATCACCCGGACCTGTTCGACGGCCCTGGTCGCGATCGGCCGGACGTCGATCAGCTCGGCCGAGAGCTCTTCGACGCCCGCGTCCAGCCTGCTGATCTCCAGCAGGTCGCCGAGCAGGGCCTCGAACCGGTCGAGTTCGTCGACCAGCAGTTCGGTGGAGCGGGCGAGCCCGGCCGGGAACTGTTCGCGCGACGCGTGCAGCACGTCGGCGGCCATCCGGACGGTGGTCAGCGGGGTGCGCAGTTCGTGCGAGACGTCGGAGGTGAACCGGCGCTGCAACCCGCCGAATTCCTCCAGCTGGCGGATCTGCCGTTGGATGCTCGCGGCCATCTCGTTGTAGGACACGGCGAGTTTGGCCAGATCGTCCTCACCGAGCACGGCGAGGCGCTGGTCGAGGTCCCCGCCCGCGAACTGCTCGGCCGCCGCGGCGGCCTGCCGGACCGGCCGGACCACCTGCCTGGTGACCAGGTTCGTGATCCCGGCCAGCAGGAGCAACAGGACGAGACCGCCGACGAGCAGCGTGTTCTGCACGGTCGAGACGGTGTTCTGCTCACTGGTGAGCGGGTACAGCAGGTAGAGCTGGAGCGGGTTGATCATCGTGCTCACCGGCGCGCCGACGATCAGATACGTCGTCTTGCCGCCGTCGGCTTCGGTGACCGTGTGGATCAGGTGGCTGACCTGCTCGGTCTCCACGAACTGGCGCAGCCGCACCGGCACCTTGTCGTAGGGGCCGGCGGCCACCGGCCTGCTCGACTGGTCGCGGCCGCCCGCCGCCAGCACCGGTTCGAAGGTGCCGGCGGCCGATACGGCGCCGTCCTGCGAAGTCGTCGTGCTGGAGATCTTCTTCAGCGCGTTGTTCATCCGCGCGGTCAGTGCTTCCGAGCCTTCGGTGCCGACGCCGACCAGTTCACTGGCCGCGGTCTCGACGACCGCCCTCGTCTGCGCGATCGCCGCGTTCTGTTTGGTCTCCAGCAGCCGTTCGGTGATCTGGTTCTGCAGCACCATGCCCAGCACGAACACCACGGCCGACGACAGCGCCAGTGTGGAAACCGTGACCCGGAACTGCAGCGAATGCCGCCACAGTTCGTTGAACGAGACGATCTTGCGGCGCACGAAAACCACGATGCGCCGGAAGTGGCGCATCGTGGTCTGGGCAAGCCTTCGCAAGCGTCCGCTCATGGCGTGATCACGGCGGGCCGGCCTTGTACCCGACGCCGCGAACGGTCAACACCACCTCGGGGTGTTCCGGGTCCCTCTCCACCTTCGAACGCAGCCGCTGGACGTGCACGTTCACCAGGCGGGTGTCGGCGGCGTGGCGATATCCCCACACCTGCTCGAGGAGCACCTCCCGGGTGAACACCTGACGCGGCTTGCGGGCGAGCGCGACCAGGAGGTCGAACTCGAGCGGGGTCAGCGGGATGGCCTTGCCCTCCCGTGTCACCTCGTGGCCGGGGACGTCGATCGCGAGGTCGCCGATCGTCAGCGACTCGGCGGGCTCGGCCTCGGTGCGGCGCATCCTCGCGCGGACGCGGGCCACGAGTTCCTTCGGTTTGAAGGGTTTGACCACGTAGTCGTCGGCCCCCGACTCGAGCCCGAGGACGATGTCCACGGTGTCGCTCTTGGCGGTGAGCATCACGATCGGCACGCCGGACTCGGCCCGGATCGCCTTGCAGACGTCGATGCCGTTCATCCCGGGCAGCATGAGGTCGAGGAGGACCAGGTCCGGTTTCAGCTCACGCAGCGCGGGCAGCGCTCGTGAGCCGTCGGCCACGACGGCTGTGTCGAACCCCTCCCCACGCAGCACGATGGTGAGCATCTCCGCGAGAGCAGGGTCGTCGTCGACGACCAGAACACGTGCCTTCATAAACCTATGTTCGCACTAGTTTCCCCGCGCGGACGCGCGACCCGGCGATGTGACCACCAGAAAGATCATCGATTCGGGCAAATTGCTCCATCCGAGTAGGGTCTTCGGGCCTTAGAGAGCCCGCCGGAGCCTGGTGAACGGTCTCGGGGAGTCGATCGCGAAGACACCGGTCAGGACATCGTCGCGGTGATAGGTCGCGACGAAGCGCTTCGCAGCGACGTCACCTTCGGTGATCCGCACGTCTTCCGTGGCCACTCCGGCGAACTGGAGCCGCCGTCCGTACTGATCGGACCAAAAGTAACCGTGTCGTGCGAAACGCGTGACGGTCGAGCCGGCGAGCAGGTTCGCGACCGCGACGCCCGGCTGTTCCCCGGCCGCCGTCCAGTGCTCGGCGCGGACCCGCCTGCCGCGCAGCGGACAGCGATACCGCGCGACGTCACCCACCGCGACCACCCGGGGATTCGCTGTGACACAGCCGGAATCGACCAGTACGCCGTCGTCGACGGCGAGTCCGGAGCCGGTCAGCCATTCGGTGGCCGGCCGCGTCCCCACTCCGGCGACGACGAGATCGGCGCGGATCTCCCGGCCGTCACCGAGCCGCACACCGGTGACGCGGCCGGTCCCGGTGAACCCGGCGACGGGAACGCCGGTGATCAACCGGACGTCGTTTTCGGTGTGCAGTTCCCCGCACACCGCGCCCATCCGCGCGCCGAGGACGGGGGCGAGCGGCACGGGCATCGCCTCGATCACGGTCACTTCGTGGCCGAGCAGACGGCACGCGGACGCGACCTCCGCGCCGATGAACCCCGCGCCGATGACGACGACCGAGGAAGGCGCCGCCGCGAGATCGCGTTTCAGCGCGACAGCGTCATCGAGCGTCCGCAGGGTGTGAACGCCGTCCAGATTCCTTGCCGCGCCGAGGTTTCTGGCCACCGCACCGGTCGCGATGACGTAGCCGTCGGCGGCGATCGTGGTGCCGTCGCCGAGCGTCACACCTTCGCGGCCGAGCTTCTCGGCGCGGGCGCCGAGGTGCCATTCGGCGGCCAGCGCGTCGAGGTCGTCCTGCCCGGCGAGCGCGATGTCATCGACGGAAACCCTGCCCAGCAAGAAATCCTTCGACAACGGCGGCCGGTCGTACGGCGGTTCGGCGCCGATCATCACCAGCCGTCCGTCGAAACCCCGTCCGCGCAACTCCTGCGCCGAACGGAGTCCCGCCAGCGAGGTGCCGACGACGGCGACGGTTCTCAAGCGACGTCCTGCCGCACCCCGGTGTCCACGTAGATCACCCCGTCGGCGACCACGACGGGGTACGTGCGCACGGCGTCCTTGGCGGGCAGGCAGTCCGGGACGCCGGTCCGCAGATCGAACCGCGCGGCGTGCAACGGGCATTCGACGTGGCAGCCCTCGATCCAGCCGTCGGCGAGCGACGCGTCCTGGTGGCTGCAGGTGTCGTCGAGGGCGTAATAGGCGCCCTCGGTATGGAAGACCGAGACGGGCACGGGGCCCTCCAAGCGGAGGGCTTCGCCTTCGGGCAGTTCGGAGACGGAGCAGGCACGGATCATCGGGGCCTCCGGGGAAAGGACCGACGGTTTGTTGATGTTGCGTATTACGAGACGGTACGTGCTCTGCGCAACAATCACCCCGGAGAGGCCGGTGCGTCAAGGGATTCGCCCACTCAGCCGAGCGGATGCGGGCGAAACGGCTACTGTTGCGCCATGCGGAACCAGGACGCGGGGAACGCAACATCCAGCCAGGTTCAGTCCGTCGACCGCGCGATCAGCGTGCTGGAACTGCTGGCGCGCAACGGGGAAACGGGGATCACCGAGATCGCGGGCGAACTCGGCGTGCACAAGTCGACGGCCTCCCGCCTGCTGAGCGTCCTGGAGAACCGCGGCCTCGTCGAGCAGCTCGGCGAACGCGGCAAATACGCGATCGGCTTCGGTGTCGTCCGGCTCGCCGGCGCCGCCACCGGCCGGATGGACCTGGCGAAAATGGGCAGGCGGACCTGCCAGGGCCTGGCGGAGACGCTCGGCGAGACGGTCAACATCGCGATCGCCGACGACGGGGTGGCGATCAACGTCAGTCAGGCCCGCGGCTCGGCCGCGATCACCACGCAGAACTGGACCGGGCAGCGCACTCCCCTGCACGCGACGTCCAGCGGGAAGGTACTGCTCGCGTATATGGGCGAGGTCGAGCGCAAACGCTTGCTCCGGCGGAAGCTCGAACAGTTCACGCCGCGGACCACGACCGATCCGGACGAGCTGACCGCGGAACTGGAGCGGGTCGCCGCGGACGGGTACGCGGCCTGCTTCGAGGAGCTGGAGCTGGGGATGCACGCGGTCGCGGTGCCGGTGCACGGTCCTGGCGGCGACGTCGTCGCGGCGATGAGCGTTTCCGGTCCGTCGTACCGGCTTTCGAAGCAGCGGGTGCGGCAGATCGTGCGGCCGCTGACCGAGGCGTCGGCGGATCTTTCGACGCAGCTGGGGTATTTCGCGGAGTGACCCGGCCAGCCTCTTGACCGTCGCAATTAGGTGACCAATTGCGGGGATAGCACGCACTCCCTGAACCAGGCGACCGTTTCGGTCTCTTGACAGCGCGCCCGCACGTGCCGCACTTTGTTGCTGAAGACGGAACAACGTGCCTCATCCGCAACAGCGCCTGTCACCCCGATGCCCATATGTCCTTTGTGGACTCTGGGCAGGCAGGAGGTACCCCGCACCATGCCCCCAGGACCCCGCGTCGTCGTGATCGGCGCCGGCATCGTCGGTTGCGCGCTCGCCGACGAGCTCACCGAACGTGGCTGGACCGACCTCACCGTGCTGGAGCAGGGCGACCTGTTCACCACCGGCGGGTCGAGTTCGCACGCGCCCGGCCTGGTCTTCCAGACCAACGGCTGCCGCACGATGACCGGGTTCGCCCGGTACACCGTCGCCAAGTACGGCGCGCTCGATCTCGACGGGAACCCGTGTTTCCGGGCGGTCGGCGGGCTGGAGGTGGCCACGACGCCGGAACGGCTCGCCGACCTGAAGCGACGACACGGTTGGGCCACCGCGTCGGGCGTCGAGAGCGAGCTGATCGAGCCGGATGAATGTGCAGCACTGCATCCGCTGCTAGATCCGGCCAAGGTGCTCGGCGGGTTCCACATCCCCTCGGACGGCTTGGCCGCACCCCTGACGGCGGCCGAGGCGCAGGCCCGCCGCGCGATCGGGCGTGGCGCGAAGTTCCTCGCGCGCCAGAAGGTCGTCGGCGTCGAACGGTCGGGCGGCCGGGTCACCGGCGTCACCACCGAGACCGGGAGCTTCCGCGCGGACATCGTGCTCTCGTGCGCCGGGATGTGGGGTCCGTTGCTCGGAGAACTGGTGGACCTCGCGATCCCGCTGGTCCCGATGGCGCACCAGTACGCGCGCACCGGTCCCCTGCCCTCACTCGCCGGCGTGACCGAGGAGGCCACCCGGCCGATCCTGCGGCACCAGGACGCCGACCTCTACTTCCGCGAGCACGCCGACCGGATCGGCATCGGCGCGTACGGGCACCGGCCGATGCCGTTGTCTCCCCACGAGATCGGCACCGGTGAGGGGATGCCGTCGGAGCTCGCGTTCACCCCCGCGGACTTCGAGCCGTCCTGGGCCGCCGCCGTCGACCTGCTGCCGTCACTGGGTGAGACCAAGGTCGAGGAAGGCATCAACGGCCTGTTCTCCTTCACCCCGGACGGCATGCCGCTGCTGGGTGAACACCCGGACCTCGACGGGTTCTGGGTGGCCGAAGCCGTCTGGATCACGCATTCGGCCGGGGTCGCCCGAGCCATGGCGCAGTGGCTCGTCGACGGCCGGCCCGACGCCGACCTGCACGGCTGCGACCTCGCCCGGTTCGAACGGGTGCAGCTGGCCCCGGACTACGTCATGGCGCGCAGTCGCCAGAGCTTCGCCGAGGTCTACGACATCGTTCATCCCATGCAGCCCATGGAAGAACCGCGGCCGCTGCGGACAAGTCCCTTCTACGAACGGCAGAAGGAGCTCGGCGCGTTCTTCCTCGAAGCGAGCGGCTGGGAGCGGCCGCACTGGTACGAGGCGAACGCGGACCTTCCGGAGGTCGAGCGCGTCCCCGAGCGCAACGACTGGGCCGCGCGGTACTGGTCGCCGATCGGTGGCGCCGAAGCCTTGGTCGCGCGGCAGCGGGTCGCGATGTTCGACATGACGTCGCTGAAACGGGTGGAGGTCACCGGCCCCGGCGCGAGCTCGTTCCTGCAGACGATGACCACGAACCAGCTCGACAAGAAGCCCGGTTCGGTCACCTACACCCTGTTGCTCGACGAGGACGGCGGCGTACGCGGCGACCTGACCGTCGCCCGGCTCGGCGCCGAGCGGTTCCAGGTCGGTGTCAACAGCGCCATCGACATCGACTGGCTCCGGCGGCATCTCCCCGGTGACGGTGCCGCGCAGCTCCACGAGACCACCCCGGGCACCTGCTGTATCGGGCTCTGGGGCCCGCTCGCCAGAGCGGTACTGCGACCACTGTCCACAACGGACTTCTCACACAAGGCGATGGGCTACTTCAAGACGAAACAGGCGCACATCGGCCACGTGCCGGTGACCGCGATGCGACTGTCCTATGTGGGCGAACTCGGCTGGGAGCTGTACACGAGCGCCGAACTCGGCCGTGAGCTGTGGGACAGGCTCTGGGAGGCAGGACAGGCGCACGGGATCATCGCCGCCGGACGGGAGGCCTTCTCCAGCATGCGGCTGGAGAAGGGGTACCGGCAGTGGGGCACGGATGTCACCGCCGAGCACGATCCGTACGAGGCCGGGCTCGGCTTCGCCGTGCGGATGGACAAGGGTTACTTCGTCGGCCGGGACGCGCTGGCGGGCCGCTCGGAGGAAACGGTGGCCAGGAAGCTGACCTGTCTCACCGTCGACGATCCGTACTCCGTCGTGCTCGGCAAGGAACCGGTGTACGCGGACGGCCGTCCCGCCGGGTACGTCACCAGCGCCGCGTATGGCTACACCGTCGGCAAGAACATCGCCTACGCCTGGCTTCCGGTGGAGTTCACCCAGCCGGGCAGGCCGCTGGAGATCGAGTACTTCGGCGAGCGGATCCCCGCCGTCGTCGCGCGTGAGCCGCTGTTCGACCCCGGCATGTCCCGGATCAGGAGCGCCGCATGAGCCACTACGACGTCATCGTCATCGGCCTCGGCGGGATGGGCAGCGCGGCCGCGTACCGGCTCGCCCGGCGAGGGCGGCGCGTGCTGGGCATCGACCGGTTCGCGCCCGTGCACGACCTCGGATCCAGCCACGGCGGCTCGCGGATCACCCGGCAGGCGTACTTCGAGGACCCCGCGTACGTCCCGCTCCTGCTGCGGGCGCACGAACTGTGGGACGGCGTCGAACGTGACTCCGGCCGGAAGATCTTCACCCGCTGCGGCGGGATCATGCTCGGCGGCCCCGACTCACGGACCGTGTCGGGAAGCCTGGCCAGCGCCCGGAAATGGGATCTGCCGCACGAACTGCTGGACGCGGCGGAGATCCGGCGCCGGTTCCCGACGATGCACCCTGACGACCACGAAATCGCTCTGTACGAAGAGAACGCCGGGTTCGTGGTGCCGGAAGGCAGTGTCGCCGCGCATCTCCAGCTCGCCGCGCGGGCCGGGGCGGAACTGCACCATGAGGAGAAGGTCCTTTCGTGGCGGCAGGCTTCCACCGGTGTCCGGGTGGGAACGTCGCGGAACTTCTACACGGCGGAACAGCTGGTGATCTGCCCCGGCGCTTGGGCGCCGGAACTGCTTACCGGACTCGGGATCGACTTCACCGTCGAACGCCAGGTCCAGTACTGGTTCGCGCCGTCGGGCGGGGCGGCGCCGTTCCGCTTCGAACGGCATCCGATCTACGTGTGGGAAGGCGAAAACGGCCGCCAGTTCTACGGCTTCCCCTCGCACGACGACGCCGGGAGCGTGAAGGTCGCGTTCTTCCGCGGCGGGAGGACGTGCACGCCGGAGACCATCGATCGGACGGTGCACGCCGAAGAGGTCGCCGAGATCTCGGAGTTCGTCGGCCGGAAGATGCCGTCGCTGCCCAGCACGTTCCTGCGCGGGGCGACCTGCATGTACACGAACACCACCGACGAGCATTTCGTCATCTCCCGCCATCCCGCGCACGACCGCGTGGTGGTCGCCTGCGGGTTCTCCGGGCACGGCTTCAAGTTCGTCCCGGTGGTCGGCGAAATACTCGCCGACCTGGTCGTGGACGGCGGCACCGGGCATCCGATCGCCCTGTTCGACCCCGCCCGGCTGACCGGGGTGACGGGATGACGCGGTCGTCCGGCCTCATCCCCACGCTGGGGGGTGGCTACTACACCGACCCCGCGATCTTCGCCGCCGAGCAGGAGAAGATCTTCGAACGCCGGTGGTTCTGCGCGGTCCGGGCGGCGGATCTACCGTCGGCCGGCGACTTCCGGACCGTCCGGATCGGACGGGAAAGCGTGCTCGTCAGCCGGGGCCGGGACGGCGGGCTGCGGGCGTTCCTCAACGTCTGCCGCCATCGCGGCGCCCGGCTGTGCACCGAGGAGTCGGGCACGGTGAAACGCGCGTTCCAGTGTCCGTACCACGCGTGGACGTACGGGCTCGACGGGAAGCTGATCGCTGCGCCGAACCTGGCGAACCTTCCCGGCATCGACCGTTCCGAGTACGGGCTGCACGCCGTGCACCTGCGGGAATGGCTGGGATACGCGTGGGCCTGCCTCGCCACGGACCCGCCGTCGTTCGAAGCCGACGTCGAAGGCGCGGTGCAGGAGCGGCTGGGCGACCTGGAGTCGATCGAGCGCTACGGCCTCGGCAAGCTCTCGGTCGGGCGCCGGATCACCTACGACGTCAAGGCGAACTGGAAACTGATCGTCGAGAACTTCATGGAGTGCTACCACTGCGCGACCATCCATCCCGAACTGACCGAGGTGCTGCCGGAGTTCACCGACGGGTACGCGGCGCAGTACTACGTCGGGCACGGCGCCGAATTCGGCCAGGACGTGGACGGGTTCACCATCGACGGCGGTCCGGGCTTCGACCGGCTCGACGGTGTCGCGAACGAACAGGACAGGCGGTACTACGCGATCACCATCCGGCCGCAGGTGTTCGTGAACCTGGTACCGGACCACGTGATCTTCCACCGGATGTACCCGCTCGCGCCGGACCGGACCGTCGTCGAATGCGACTGGCTCTATTCGGAGGAGGTCGTGGCGTCGGGCCGGGACGTGTCACGGTCGGTGGAGTTGTTCCACCGCGTCAACGAGCAGGACTTCGACGCTTGCGAACGCTGCCAGCCCGCGATGGCGTCCCGCGCTTACCGCGGCGGCGGGGTGCTGATGCCGTCCGAGCACCACATCGGCGAGTTCCACTCCTGGCTGCTCACGCAATTCCGCAAGTAGGTGACTAATTGCGGAGGAGGGAGGTGGCCAGAGCCGGGGTGTCGACACCGGCGACACCATCGAGAACGTGCCAGGGCGCGAGCCAGCCCGTCGCGGCGAGTTCGTCGTAAACCACCGAGCACCGCTTCTGGAGCGCGTCGTCGGTCTCGAAGGAATCCCGCGCGCGGTCGGCGTCGCTCTCCGCACGGCGCTGCGCGCGGTCGGCGGCGACGTCGGCGGTGACCCGGAGCAGCAGATGCGCGGCGGGCACCGGCAGGCCGAACCGGTCGATCTCCAGTTCCTTGAGCCAGTGCACGAACTCGCCGTCCGCACCCTGGTGGAGCCGGGCGGCGCCGTAGGCCGCGTTCGACGCGACGTACCGGTCGAGCAGCACGACGTCGTGATCGCCGAGACGCGCGCGGATCTCGTCGGCCGCGCCCCGGCGGTCGAGCGCGTAGAGCATCGCCATGCCGTAGACGGAGTCGGCGAGGTCGCCGTGGCCGCGGTGCAGCGCTTCCTTCACGAGGTCGGCGTGCACGCTTTCGCCGTAACGCGGAAACGCGATGGACGTGACGCTCGCCCCGGCCGCGTTCAGCGCACCGGTCAGCGCGTCGGCGAGCGTGCGTTTGCCGGCGCCGTCCAGACCTTCGATGACCACGAGTCGTCCCACGGGCACAGAATATGGCCAGCACCGCGAAGCGGTTCGGTCGAGGGCGGTGGGGGGGCATGGATGGATGGTGCCGTGGTCGACCGGCGGGCCAGACGGGTCAGCTCACGTCCGGCCCACCGGTCCGCTAGGGGACGCGCCTCTTCGAGTGCAGGAAGAAGCCGGCGATACCGATGAGGAGCAAGCCGCCGAAGATCAGCAGCGGGACGAAGCCGGTGTCCTGCGCGTCGGGCGCGGGGCCGCCGTCGCCGCGGGGCATCACTTGGGCGTTGTAGCCGCCTGCCTTGCCCTCCTGTGCGTACGGCGAGTTCGCGAGCATCTCGCCGTACCGGCCGGAGACCGTCTTCTGGTACTCCGCCAGCGTGGCCGAAGCGCCGGCCGCGGAGCCGCTGGCGCCCGAGTCGAGCAGCGTCACCCGGCCGTCGCGCAGCGCGTACCAGGCGTCGACCTGGGGTTCGTGGAGCAGCGTCGCGCCGTCGGGCAACCGCCGGGCCAGTTCGCTTTCCCGGTCACCCGACGCGATGTTGCCGACGCGCCAGGCACCGTCGTCGCCGCGGACCGACCAGACGGTCGCGGTCTGCCCGTCGGACGCCGTCACCGGCACCGCGACGTAGGCGAGCCGCCCGGCGACCGCGCCGTCACCAGCGACGAAGTCCCTCGAAAGCTCGTAAACCGGGACGGATTCGTCGACGACACTGACCGACGGCGCCTGGCTCGAACCACCCGTCCGCGTGAAGAAGCGACCGATTTCGGCACGCAGAGTGGGGTCGTCGGCAGCCGCCTTCGCGGCCGCGAGATCTTCACTCGAAAGTTGGTCCGCGCGCGCTCCGGGCGCCGAGATCAGCAAAGCGACCGCGACCAGCCCGGCGAGCCCGAGGAACCGCCGCGCGCTCATCGCCGGATCCCGGTGAGCGTATGGGTCCAGGTGAAGGACTTGTTGCCGGCGTAGAAGTCGTAGGTCGACCAGTTGTAGCGATTGCCGGTGGGCAGTGGATCCCCCCACGAGACCCACTTCCGGCCGGCGTCGTAGCCGTAGAGGACATGCATGTGGCCGCCGCCCGCGGCCCAGCCGACCCGCGTCTGGACCGGCTTGCCGTCGCCGGTCTGCGCCTGGACGGCGGCGTAGGAGATGCGGCCCTTGACGTAGGTCCCGGGGGCGGAGAAGCCGAGCTTGTCGAAGGCGTGCCGGACGTCGCCCAGCGTTCCCGGCTTGTCGGCGCACTCCCGGCGTCGCTCGTCGTGAGCGATCCGGCAGAATTCGTTCTGGGTGACGGTCACGCCGTGGTGTGCCGCGATGGTGTTGCCGGAAGCCACCCAGCACCACTGGGACTTTTCCTGCGCCTGCATGGCGATGGGGTTCTGGCGTGCAGGCGGCGGGGGCAGCGCGCTCGCCGGGGTCTGGATCGCCAGCCACGCCACGAGACTCGCGGCGCCGGCGGCGCAAACCCTCCTCGAGAACACAGGCACGACGGGCCTCCTGGTCACCATGGCAAACCAATGTGGTCACAACGGTGAACAGCAGGCTCACGCAGAGCAAGATGGGCACTCGGCGGAACGGACCGTTCCGGGGCGTTTCCACACCCCGGAACGGTCACTCTTCCGGGGTCAACCACCCCGAACGGGGGACGTAGTGTTCACAGTGCGCTGCTAACGTGAACGTTCCGCGGTGTTCACGCTCAGCGCACACACTGGTCTGGTGAAGGGACGAGCGGTGACACGAGACGGTGTCGATGCGTTCTCGGCGGGAGAGCATGCCTCGAACGGGGACACCCCGACGATCATCGACGGCACACGTCGTCAACCGCTCGAAGCCTTGCCCAAGGAACTCGTCGAGGCCCTCCGCAGTGGCGAATTCCACCACGCGCTCCGCCAGGCGATCGCCTATCGGGGCCTTTCCCTCGCCCGGCTTCGGGCCCACCTCGGGCTCCGCGGCGTCCAAATCGGACAGTCGACGTTGAGCTACTGGCAGCGTGGCTTGCGCCAGCCGGAGGTACCCAAGGCGCTCCCGGCGGTGCGGGCGCTGGAATCGGTGCTGCAACTGCCCGCGGACGCGCTCGTCGTGCTGATCGGACCGCGGACGGCGCGGGCGCGCGGACATCAGATGGCCGCGTCGTTCCACGACATCCGATCCGGCGACATGGGCTCGATCGTCGACCAGCTGCTGGCCGAACTGGGCGCGTACCCGTCGTCCAACCGCTACAACGCCGACCTCGAGATGCTCGCGGTGCACGACACGATCACCTTCGACGCCGCGCACCGGCAGGTCGCCCTGCACACCCGGCTGGTGTGCCGGGCGCGGCGCCACGGCCCGGACCGGTACGTCACCGTCTACAACGGCGACCCCGGCTGCAACATCGGCGACGTCGAGCTGAGCACCTCCGAGGGCTGCCGGGTCGGCCGGATCCGGCGCAACGCCGAGGCCGAGACCATGGCCACCGAACTGCTCTTCGACCGGAAGCTCGCCGAGGGCGAAATCCATGTGTTCTGCTTCGAGGTCCGCGACGACTCCGGCACCGCGTCGCCCGGGTACTTCCGGATGCTGCGGGACCAGTGCTCGAGCTATCTGGTGCAGCTGAAGTTCGCCCTCGGCGCGCTGCCGGCCCGCTGCACCCGGCAATTCCGGACGCGCGACGACGCCGTGCCCGTCGAGTCCGAGGAGCTGCCGCTCGACATGGGCGGGGTGACCAGCGGTTTCTTCAGCGACGCCGGGCCGGGGCTGGCCGGCATCGAGGTCGAGTGGCAGTAACGCGTACGGCCTCGTGAGTGGCAAGGACGGCTATCGAGGGGTCCGGCAAACGTGGCGTGGTGTCGGGGCGTGTCGCGAAAGCCACAGTGACGTGGGATGTCCCGAAAGTGGCTTTCGCGACGTTGACGTTGGCGGTGACGGTGACGGTGACGGTGACGGGGCGCATGGCCGACCTGAGCGGCGGACCGTGGTGCGGGGCTCGTGAGTGGCAAGGACGGTTCTAACCGTCCTTACCACTCACGAGCCTTGATCAGTACCGGTAATGATCAGTCTTGAAAGGACCTTCGACGTCCACGTCGATGTACTCGGCCTGCTCCTTGGTCAGCTTCGTGAGCTCGCCGCCGAGCGCGTCGAGGTGGATCTTCGCGACCTTCTCGTCGAGCTTCTTCGGGAGGCGGAAGACCTCCTTGTCGTACTCCTCGTGCTTGGTGAACAGCTCGATCTGCGCGATCACCTGGTTGGAGAAGCTGTTCGACATCACGAACGACGGGTGCCCGGTCGCGTTGCCCAGGTTCAGCAGGCGGCCCTCGGACAGCACGATGATGCTCTTGCCGTCCGGGAATACCCACTCGTCGACCTGCGGCTTGATGGTGATGCGCCGGATGCCCGGGTAGCGCTGGAGACCGGCCATGTCGAGTTCGTTGTCGAAGTGGCCGATGTTGCCGAGGATCGCCTGGTGCTTCATCCGTGCCATGTGCTCGACGAGCACGACGTCCTTGTTCCCGGTGGTCGTGATGATGATGTCGGCCTCGGCGAGGACGTTCTCCAGCCGCTTGACCTGGTAGCCGTCCATCGCCGCCTGCAGCGCGCAGATCGGGTCGATCTCGGTGACGATCACCCGCGCGCCCTGGCCGCGCAGCGATTCCGCGGCGCCCTTGCCGACGTCGCCGTAGCCGCAGACGACCGCGACCTTGCCGCCGATGAGGACGTCGGTGCCGCGGTTGATGCCGTCGATCAGCGAATGCCGGATGCCGTAGCGGTTGTCGAACTTCGACTTGGTCACCGCGTCGTTCACGTTGATCGCCGGGAACAGCAGCTCACCGGCGGCGGCGAGCTGGTAGAGCCGCAACACGCCGGTCGTGGTCTCCTCGGTGACCCCGCGGACGCCTTCGCCGATCTTGGTCCATTTGCCGGTGTCGGCCGCGACCGAGGCGCTCAGCAGCTGCAGGAATACGCGGAATTCGTCCGAAGTGTCCTCGTCCGGGGAAGGGACGACACCGGCCTTCTCGAACTCGGTTCCCTTGTGCACCAGCATGGTGGCGTCGCCACCGTCGTCGAGGATCATGTTGGGACCCTCGCCGTCCCAGGTCAGCATCCGCTCGGTGCACCACCAGTACTCCTCCAGCGACTCGCCCTTCCAGGCGAACACCGGAACACCCTTGGGCTCCTCGGGGGTGCCGTGCGGGCCGACGACGACCGCCGCGGCGGCGTGGTCCTGGGTGGAGAAGATGTTGCAGGAGGCCCAGCGCACCTCGGCACCCAGGGCGACGAGGGTTTCGATCAGGACCGCGGTCTGTACCGTCATGTGCAGCGAGCCCGAAACCCGGGCTCCCCGCAACGGATACACCTCGGCGTACTCGCGGCGAAGCGCCATCAGGCCCGGCATCTCGTGCTCGGCGAGGCGGATCTCCTTGCGGCCGAACTCGGCGGCCTCGAGATCGGCGACGGCGAACTCGATGCCGTTGCGGGTGTCGTGCCGCTTGACAACGCTTTCGGGGGTCATGTGCGCGCTTCCTCCAAGGTTGGATGACAACGGAACAGTACCGTTGTCGGTTCAGTCCCCACTGAAACGGTTTGGAGGCCTTCACCGTGGTCATGCCTGGTCCCGATACCCGCGTCGTCGAAATTCGCGTACCCGGGCTGGTGGGCACGAGCGGTGAGAGCCTGCTGGACTCGACGTCGGTGGTCGACGTCGCGGGCGACGGGGTCGGCAGGCTGATCCGGCCGTCGGACCGGCTGCGCCGTCCCGCTCCCGGTCCGGTGCTGCCCGCGCTCGGCCGTTCGATCCCGCGCATCCTCGAAGGCTACCTGTGGAGCGGGATGACCTCCGGGGGCGCGGCGAAGGCGACCTGGGCGCTGCTGTTCCCGTTCTCACTGGCGAACGTCGCGCACTGGATGCTGCCGCCGGTCCCGGAGGGCAGGCGGTTCGCGGCACTGCTCGGCGGGGTTTGCCGAGGACTGCTGCGGGTGGCCTCGCTGCTGCTGACGATGTTGATGATCAGCCAGCTCGCCGTGGTCTCGCTCGACCTTTTCGCCGCACAGTGCCTCGCACCCGGTTCGACCTGTCTCGAAGGCGCGCCCTCGTTCCTGCGGGACTTCGCGCCCTTGCGGACGGTGATCGGTGTCCTGCCGCTGCTGGTGCTGATCTTCGTGCTCGACCGGATCCCGTCGTCGGACTGGCGATCCCGGAACAGGCTGCACCGAGCCCGCAGTTCGAGCCCGCTGCAACCGCAGGACCTGCCGCGCACGCCTGGTCTGCGCACGCTGCACACCGTCGCGGCCTTGACCTGTGTCGCGCTTCCGTTGCTGGGCGGGCCGTTCCGGCTGCCGTCCGCGAAGTTCGATCTGGTCGTCTGGATCTGCGCGCTGGCGCTCGTCCTCGCAACGCTGGTGGCCTCGACGGTCGGCTTCTCGGCCGGACCGGTGATCCGGGGCGGGCTGATCGCGGTCGCCGTCGCACTGGTCGGGATCGCCGTCGTGCGCCGGACCCCGCTGCCCGCGGGGCTGTCGGGCGGCGGACTCGGCGGAGCGGACGGGACGGTAGAGGCGCTGGGGGCGGCGATGGTCGCGGTGACCGTGCTGTTCGCGCTGATGCTCGTCCCGGCGGCCTTGCTCGGGCGATCGACCTGGAAACACCTGCCGCACCGGCTGCGGCCCTGGCTCGGCGGCTGGGCCGCGGCGCCGGTCGTCGCGCTGGCCGGGCTGCTCGGTGGCGGTTTCGGCGCGGGACTCGCGGTCGCGCTGCGGCAGCTGGTCGGCGCGACCGACCTCCGGCTGCCCGACACCTACTCCCTGGTGACCGTGCTGTGGGGCGCCGGTCTCGCGCTCGCCGTCGTGCTCGGCGTGCTGGGCTTCGCGGTCGCCGTCCCGCTGCGCCGGCTGCGCCGCGGCGTCCCGGAGATCGTCGCGCTGATGGAGATCGACAAGGCGCAGGAAGAGGAAGCCGCGAGCGCCTGGGCACGCGCTTCGTGGGAACGCAAGCATCTGCACCATCTGGCGCTCACGGTGGCGCTGGCGATGGCGGCGGGCGGCGGTGCTCTCCTGGTGCTGCGCTTCGGTTTCGGCCCGCTGCCGGCCTGGTTCAAGCCGATCTCCGCGATCGGCGTGTTCGCGCTGGGCGCGATGGCGGCGGGACTGCTGCGCGTCGTGTTCGCCGCCGCGACGACCCCCAAACGCAGCCGTCACCTCGGCGCGCTGGCGGATCTCGTGTGCTTCTGGCCGCGCGCCGCCCATCCGACCGTTCCGCCGAGTTACGCGCTCAAGGTCGTCCCGGAACTCGCGGACCGGGTCAAGGAACATCTGGCCGATCCGGGCACGCGGGTCGTGCTGTCCGGATACAACCTCGGCAGCCTGCTGACCGTGCTCGCCGCGGCGCGCGTGATCGCCGATCTCCCGCCGGAGGACCGCGAGCGCGTCGGGCTGCTGACCGCGGGCTCACCACTGCAGTGGGGTTACCAGCGCGCCTTCCCCGCGATGTTGCCGCAGGCGCAGCTGGCCGGACTGTACGAAGATCTCGACGGCCGCTGGCGGGCGCTGTGCCGCGGCACGGACATCTTCGGCGGCGGTGTCACGACGTGGCGGCATCGCGTGGTGGCCGGGAAACTCCTCGGCGACGGCTATCTGCCCGGCGGCGGGACCGGGCCGCTGGCCGCCGAGGCCGACGATCAGGGTGTCCTGGTGCTCGGCGGGGACCACTGGCTGCCCGACCCGATGCGCGGGCCGACCGGACGGCACCGCTGGGCACCCGGCGTCCTCAAGCACACGGACTACGTCGTCGATGCCGAATGGGACAACGCCGTCGCGATGGCCGCCGGCCTCGGCCGCCCTCGCCCGGCGAACCCTTGGGGCGAGCAGGGATCACTGTTCGGGGACTTCCCGCAAATGCGCTGAAGGCCCCCTTCACGAGGAAGAGGGCCTTCAGGCGTCAACTAGCTTCAGCCGGCCTTGCGACGCAGGCGCAGCAGGACCAGGACGCCGGCACCGGCCAGCACCAGCAGGCCACCGGCCCACAGCAGCCAGGCGTTGTCGAAACCGGTGTTCGCGAGGCCGCCGCCGTTGCCGCCGTTACCGCCGACCGCGGGGGCCGGGGCGGTGGTGCTGGTCGGGGTCTCGGAGGACTCCGACGGCTTCGAGGTGGCCGGAGCCGAAGTCGACGGCTTGGCCGTGGTGGTCTTCGTCGGCTCGGGCGGCCTCGTCGGCTCGGACGTCGGCGCCTTCTTCTCGCCGCAGACGAACCAGTGGCTGATCTGCGCCTGCTGGTCACCCTTGTTCAACGGCGAGCGCAGCTGCGTCCACGGCGGGTTCTCGGGCAGCCCCTTCTCCCCGGGCACGTAGACGTTGTAGCCGTGGCCACCCTTGACCACGATCGCCGTGACGGTGACGCCCTTGGCGACCGCGGTGATGTCGAGGTACTTGTCCTCCTGCGTGCCACCGGTGAAGGTCAGGTCCGAAGTGGGCAGGACCTTGCCCGGCAGCTTGGCCCCCTCGCAGGTGGTGGCGTTGCTGCCCACGACCTGGGTCGCGCGGTCGTCGCTGCGGGTCGCCAGGGCGGTGCCCGCCGTGCCCAGCAGGGCGGCGGTGGCGAGGGCGACGACGGTGACGGCGGAACGAACGCGCCGTCTGGACTGGATCTGCATTCAGAGCTCTCCTGTACCGATCGGGGGGACAAACGAGCGAAGCGTGGTTGCCTCTTCTGAGGGACGAAGGTCAACTCGCGGTGCTTCTACACGAGTCCCGTTCACCCGTCGGGGTGAGGCAAGAGCCCGGACGTTATCGCACACCGATTTCACACCGAAACCGGGGCCCCCGACAAAGCGGCCCACCATCCACAAAGGAATGGTGGGCCGCCGAAACGAGAATGATCAGTCCGAAACGGACGCCGGCACCTCGCCCTTGTTCTGTTGGCCGAGCAGCGAACGGCGACGGCTGTAGGCGAAGTAGACGACGACGCCCAGCACCATCCACGCCAGGAAGCGCAGCCACGTGAGCACGGTCAGGTTCAGCATCAGCCAGAGGCAGGCGATGATCGCCAGGATCGGGATGACCGGGACCCACGGCACCCGGAAGGCGCGGGGCAGATCGGGCCGGGTCTTGCGCAGCACCAGTACACCCGCCGAGACCAGAACGAAGGCGAAAAGCGTCCCGACGTTGACCATTTCCTCGAGTTTGTCCGCCGGGAAGAACGTCGCCGCGACCGCGACCAGCCCGCCGACGACGATGGTCGCCCGCTTCGGCGTGCCGTGCTCCCCGGTCTTCGCCAGGCCGCGCGGCATCAGGCCGTCACGCGACATCGCGAAGATGATCCGGATCTGGCCGAGCATCAGCACCATGACGACGGTCGTCAGACCGGCGAGGGCGCCGACGGAGATGATGTTGGCCGCCCAGTCGACGCCGTTGGCCGCGAACGCGGACGCGAGCGTCTTCTTGCCGCCGTCGCCCGCCGAAGTGGCGAGGTCCTTGTAGTTCACCATGCCGACGACCACGAGCGACACGGCGACGTACAGCACCGTGACGATGGCGAGCGAGCCGAAGATGCCGCGGGGCACGGCCTTCTGCGGGTTGCGGGTCTCCTCGGCGGTCGTCGCGACGATGTCGAACCCGATGAACGCGAAGAACACCAGCGACGCCGCGGCCAGCAGGCCGAAGACCCCGAACGAACTGCTGCCGCCACCGGCGATCAGCGAGAACAGCGACTGGTCGACGCCGGTGGACGCCGACTCCCCGGCGGGCTGCGCGTCCGGGATGAACGGGGTGTAGTTCGACCCCTTGATGTAGAAGATGCCGAGCACGATCACGAACAGCACCACCGCGACCTTGATCCCGGTGATCACCATGGAGAACCGCGAAGACAGCTTCGTGCCGACGGCGAGCAGAGTGGCCAGCACCAGCACCACGAGCAAGGCGCCCCAGTCGACCGGGACGGAGCCGATCTCGAACGTCGTCTTCGTGCCCTTGCCGAAGATGTAGGAGAGCACGGTTTCGAGGTAGGCGGACCAGCCCTTCGACACCGCGGCCGCGCCGACCGCGAGTTCCAGGATGAGGTCCCAGCCGATGATCCACGCCATGAACTCGCCGAACGTGGCGTAGGAGAACGTGTACGCGCTCCCGGCCACCGGGACGGTCGACGCGAATTCCGCGTAACAGAGGGCGGCCAGCGCGCAGGCGATGGCCGCGAACACGAACGCGAGCGAGACCGACGGCCCCGCGAAGTCACCGGCCGTGCGCGCGGTGAGGGTGAAGATACCGGCACCGATGACGACGGCGACGCCGAAGACGGTCAGGTCCCACGCGCTCAGGTTCCGCCTGAGCCTGGTCCCCGGTTCGTCGGTGTCCGCGATGGACTGCTCGATGGATTTCGTACGCCACAGACCGTTTCCGGGCACCCTTGACCTCCTGCATCTCACTGCGGTTCAAGGGACCCTATCCTTCGGCCGTGACGGCAGCGCGGTGGGAGAGCAACGAAGTACCCGGAGGTCGCGGCGGTGATCGGCGGAGTACGGACAGTCGCACACGGCGAAGGAACTGAAGGAAGACGCGGAGAAGTCCGTGAAGGCCTCCTTGAGGGACCCTGGGTCCCTCAAGGAGGCCTTCACGGACTTTGACCTGCGGAAGCCGGCGCCGCAGCGGCAGGTGCGCCGCCCAGGGGGCGAGGCTCAGGCCAGCGCGCGGTCCAGGTCCGGCTCCAGGTAGATCAGCTTCGCCGTCGGCACCTTCGCCCGCACACGCGCTTCGGCGTCGTCGATGGCTTGCGCGATGTCGGCGGTCTCCAGCCCCGGCACCAGCGCGAGCTTCGCGGCCACCAGCATCTCGTCCGGCCCGATGTACAGCGTGCGGATGTGGATGACCCGCTCGACCTTGCCCGCGGCGAGTTCGTCGACGATCGTGCCGAGGTCGGTCTCGGAGGCGCCCTCGCCGATCAGCAGGCTCTTCATCTCGATGATCAGGATGATCGCGATGATGCCGAGCAGCACACCGATCATGACGGTGCCGATGCCGTCCCACACCGGGTCGCCGGTGACGACCGAGAGCCCGACGCCCGCGAGCGCGAACACCAGGCCGAGCAGCGCGCCCGCGTCCTCCAGCAGCACCACCGGCAGTTCGGGGGTCTTGGCCTGGCGGATGAACGCCCACCAGCCGGCGTCGCCCTTGATCTTCTTCGACTCCTGGATCGCCGTGTAGAAGGAGTAGGACTCCAGCCCGATCGCGACGACGAGGATGCCGACGGCCACCAGCGGCGAGGTCAGCGCCTCCGGCTCGCTGATCTTGTGGATGCCCTCGTACAGCGCGAACACCGAGCCGAGGCTGAAGAGCATCAGCGCGACGATGAACGAGTAGAAGTACCGGTCCCGCCCGAAGCCGAACGGGTGGGTGCGGGTCGCCTTGCGCTGCGAGGTCTTCTGACCGAGAAGCAGGAGACCCTGATTCGAGGTGTCCGCGAGCGAGTGCACGGACTCGGCCAGCATCGAGGACGACCCCGTGATGAGGAAGCCGGTGAATTTCGCGGCCGCGATTCCGGCGTTCGCCACGAGCGCGGCGATGATCGCCTTGGTTCCGCCACCTGCAGACACGTGCAACTCCCCAATGGTGTCCCGATATGCCGGGTTCGAAGGCTAGCAGTGCAGATGAGCCGGTACACGGCGGGCGGGACAGGTCACGGAATTGTCGGGCCCCCTCGCTAGTGTCGCCCCTCTCATGACCTTGGGGAGGTGCCCGTGCCGCGATTCGGCGTGCTCGGACCGTTGACGATCGAGAGCCCGCCCGGGCGGCGCACGACGCCGCGCGGCGATCATCAGCGTGCCCTGCTGGCCGTCCTGCTGCTGAACGCGAACTCGTCCGTCCCGGTCGACGCACTGGTCGAAACCCTCTGGCCGGACACACCACCGAAGTCGTACTCCTCGAATCTGCACACGTACGTCTCCCGCCTGCGGGCCCGGTTCGAGGGACTGGAGATCGAGCGGGATCCGCACGGCTACCGGCTGGTGGTCGAGCCCGGTGACCTCGATCTGCTGTCCTTCCGCGAAGCCGCCGCGGCGGGGAAGGCGGCGGCGCGGGCGGGCGATCCGGCGGCGGCCGCCGGGCACTACCGCCGGGCGCTGGCGGAATGGCGCGGACCGGTCCTGTCCGGACTGCACATCCCCCGGCTCGACGCGGACGTCGCCCGGCTCGAGTCGGAACGCCTCGCCGCTTTCGAAGACTGCGTCGACGCCGAACTGTCCGACGGCAGGCACGGCGAGCTCACCGGCGAGCTCCAGGCGATGATCACCGAACATCCGCTGCGGGAGCGGCTGGCCGCGCAGCTGATGATCGCGCTGCACCGCGCCGGGCGGCAGGCCGATTCGCTCGCCGTCCACCGCGAGCTGCGCGCCACCCTCGTCGAGGAGCTCGGCGTGGAACCCGGCGCCGAGGTCCGTCGCGTGCACGCCGCCGTGTTGCGCGGCGAGGATCCGGTGCCCTCGGCCAAGGCGGCGCCGGTCTTCCCGATCTGCCAGCTGCCGCCGGACATCGCGGATCTCGCGGGCAGGGAGAGCGAGATCGCGAAGCTCTCCGCTCTGCTCGGCGACGGCACGGGTGTCCCGGTCGCGGTGATCACCGGAGAACCCGGATCGGGCAAATCCACTCTCGCGGTCAGCACCGCGCACAGGCTCCGCCGGTCCTTTCCGGACGGGCAGCTGTTCGTCCCGCTGGCCGGCGCCTCCGACCCTCGCGATCTCGCCGACGTCCTCGGCGACCTGTTGCGCGCGCTGGGCGTCACCGGACCCGCCATCCCGGACGACGTCGAAGCCAGGGCGGCGGTCTATCGCGGCCGTCTCGCCGACCGGCGGGTCCTCGTACTGCTCGACGACGCCGCGAGTCCCGATCAGGTCCGCGCGCTGCTGCCGGGAACGCCGGGCAGTGCGGTCCTGATCACCAGCAGGCGACGGCTTTCCGGGCTCGCGGGCGTGGATCGTCTCCCTCTCGCGCCGCTGTCCGGCGCCGAGGCGATGACCCTGCTGGCGCGGCTGGCCGGGCCGGACCGGGTGGGCGCCGAACGCGCGGACGCGGAGCGGATCGCCAAGGCCTGCGGCAATCTCCCGCTGGCGTTGCGGATCGCCGGCAGCAGGCTCGCGATGCGGCCGGGCCTGCCGCTCGGGAAACTCGCCGGGAAACTGGAGGACGAGGTCTCGCGCCTCGACGAACTCCAGGTCAGCGATCTCCAGGTACGCGGCAGCATCGCGTTGAGCTATCAGGCGCTGAGCCCGGCGGCGCGGCGCGCGTTCCGGTTGATCGGCCGCTGCCGCACCCTCGACCTTCCCGCGTGGGCGGTGTCGACCCTCATCAACGACACAGCCGACACAGCCGACGACGGCGCGGACGAGGCCATCGACGAACTCGTCGAGGCCAGCCTGCTCGAAGCCACCGGTCTCGACCCGACGGGCGAGCAGCGGTTCCGCGTGCACGACCTCGTGCGCGTGTTCGCCACGGAACTCGGCCGGGAACTGGAGACCCACGCCGAGCGGGTGGCCACCGTCGCGAAGGTGTCGGACGCGGCGCTGTGTCTCGCCGACACGGCGGCCCGCCGCCTGCCGAGGACGGTGCCGATGCCGTTGTCGGATCACGAGGTGCCCGCGCAGCCGCTGGCGGACGAACTGGTCGAGCGGCTGCTCCGCGATCCCGGCACCTGGTTCTCCGTGGAGCGGGCCAACCTGGTCTCCGCCGTCTCGTCGCTGTGCGCCGTCGGCTGGCGGCGAAAAGCGTTGCGGATACTGGAAAGACTGAGCGCGTACCTGTACTTGCACAGTCATTACACCGATATGCGGACGGCGTACGAGACCTTGCGCGACGCCGCCCGCGAGGCGGGCGACAGGCACATCGTGGTCATCGCCGAGGCGAATCTGGCGGTGTTGCTGCACGTTCGCGGCGAGTACGAACGCGCCGCCGAGGGCTACCGCGAATGCTCGAAGGAATTGGCGGAGCTGGGCGACATTTCCGCGCAGGCGTGGGTGGAGACGAATCTGGCGCGCTGTCTCGTCGGTCTCGGCAGGGCCGGGGAATCCCTGCACGCCGCGACCCAGGCCCGCGAACTGTCCACTGTGGAGGATACCGGGCCGGGGGCGTACGCGCGGCAAGCGGAGTCCGCGGCGTTGCATCGGCTCGGCAAGGTCTCCAAGGCACTGGAAATCGACAGGCGAAGCCTCGCGCACGCGCGTGAAAGCGGCGACGAACGCCAGCTCGGCGTTGCCCTGCAAGGGCTTTCGTGGTCGCTGATGCTCGACGGCCGCCCGGAGGAGGCCCTGGAAACGATCGAGGAATCGGTTCGGGTGCTGCGCCGGACTACGGCGAAATCGGCGCTGGCGAAGTCGTTGCGCACCCAGGGCGCCATCCTCGCGGGCGCCGGACGGCGCGCCGGCGCGGTGAAGGCCTACGAGAACGCGCGACGGCTGGCCGGAGCGCTCGAAGAACGGCCGAGGGAACTTTCCTGTACACGGGCGATCGCCGCGAGCTGGATCGGCGACGGCCGGGCCGACCGCGCGATTCCCGTGCTGCGCCAATGCCTTGACGAATTCCGCGCCATGGGCGGGAAACCCGCGACGGGCCTCACCCTGCACGTGTTGCGCAAGGCGTACGAGGCCGTGGGGGAAACGAAGGCGGCCGAGGCGGCGGGCGAAGAGGCGAAGCGATTGGAAGTCCCCCACGACGCCAACGCTTCGACCCTCGTCCGGCTGCTGTTGTCGCTCACCGAACCCGCCCCGGCCTGACCGGGTGGTGCCCGACCCCTCAGACGGGCACCACCCGGAAATCACACCGCGGCGAGCCGTGGTTCACGCCGTCCGGCGGAGTACCAGGCCAGCGCGATCACCAGCACACCGTTGGCCGCGGCGTCCCACACCGGCGGCGAGGCGGGCCCGAGGCGCGCGACCGCGAACACGTTGATCAGCCCGGCCACGGTCAGCATCACACGGATGGGCTGGGTGCCCGTCATCACCAGCGCGGCGGTGAGCAGCACCTGCGCGCCGAGCGAGACGAGCACGACCAGCGGGAGGTTCAGCCTGCTCTCCGCGCCGGCGGCGAGGTCGTGCAGGCCGGATCCCGCGGCCTTGACCGACTCGATCGTGTCACCGGCGAGTCCCGACAGCGTCTGCGCGGAGCCGACCAGGTCCTGGCCGCTCGGCAGCGGGAGCACCAGGTCGACGACCGGGACGAGCACGGTCACGACGGCGAATCCGAGCGCGGCGAGCAGGGCGGCGGGGCGCGCGGGCACCCGGTAAGCGCGTCCGCTCGCCGCGTCGGGATGGGAAGTCACTGCTGCTGCTCTCCTCGGCCATCGTCATCCGGGAGAAGCCGACGACAATCGCCGGGTCACCCGTAAGGATGATGGTCGCGGAACCCGCCACACGGAACGCACACACTTTGGCCAAGGGAACGCCATTCGGCACCTGGTTGCGGTCCTTGCGCGCGCAAGGACCGCAACCAGGTGCCGAATCGCGGGAGTTGAGGGGCCTAGCAGGTGCCGGCGGTGGCGCGGAACACCTGGGTGCGCTCACCGGACAGCGGCCGCACGCGGACCTCCGGGTCGGCGGCCGGGAGCCACACCGACTGGCCTCGGCGGAGCTCGACCTGTTCGCCGTCGTCGGCCGTCACCAGCAGACTCCCGGCGGTGCACAGCAGGATCTGCGGGCCGACGTCGTGGACGCCGATCTCCCCGTCGTCCCCGGCTTCCCATTCGATCCGCGACAGCTCGAACTCCGGCGCGTCGGTGCGGTACACCGACAGTCGCTCCTCGCGCTCGCCGCTCTGGACCGGCATCTCTCCGCACGCGAAGTCGACGACGCGCAGCAGTTCCGGCACGTCGACGTGCTTGGGGGTCAGCCCGCAGCGCAGGATGTTGTCCGAGTTCGCCAGGATCTCGACCGCGGTGCCGTGCAGGTACAGGTGCAGGTTGCCGGCGGGGAGGTAGATCGCCTCGCCCGCGCTGAGGGTGAGCCGGTTGAGCAGCAGCGCCGCGAGCACACCCGCGTCCCGCGGATGCGACTCGCCGAGTTCCAGGATGGTGCGGCATTCGACGTCGAACTCGCCACGTTCCCGGACGTGCTTCACACACGAATCGAGGACCTCGGGCAGCAGTTCGTCGAGCGCGGCCTGCGGCAGGGTGATCCAGGTGGTGAACAGCGCGCGCAGCCCGGCCGGATCCGGCTGGGCCTCCAGCAGCACCGCGTACTTCGCCAGCCCGGGCGTCTCGATCGCCTTCAGCAGTGAGATCGTGCGTTCCGGGTCGCGGAAGCCCGCCAGCGCGTGGAACTCCGTCAACGCGCAGACGAGTTCCGGCTTCGCCGTCGGATCCGGGTAGTTGCGGTTCGAGGCGTCGCGCGGGATCCCCGCTGACTCCTCGCGCGCGTACCCCTCCGCCGCCTGTGCGGCCGACGGGTGCGCCTGCATCGAAAGCGGCTCTTCGGCGGCGAGGATCTTCAGCAGGAACGGCAGCCTGCCGCCCCAGCGGTCGGCGCAGGTCGTGCCGAGCTGGCCGACCGGATCGGCTTCGACGAGCTCCAGCAGGCTCCGCTCGGTGCCGTCCGGGCCGATGACGTGGGACGGGTCGCCGGGGTGGGCGCCCATCCACAGTTCCGCCTCCGGATGCGGCGCCGGCACCGGACGCCCCAGCAGCTCGGGGATCGTCGTCCTGGACCCCCACGCGTAGGGCCGCACGGCATTGCGCAGCAGCTCCACTGTCACCTCAACTCCTCGCCGGGCACGGGTGTGGTGCCGGCCCTCGTTGCTTACGTCGCGCTCGGGGCTCACGCCGTTGCAGGCGTGTACCTCCCGGCGCCGCCGATGCTGCCGACGGCCAGCCCGAGGTAGACCGCAGCCAGCTCGAAACGCAGCGCGAGAACGGCCGCACGCACGATCTCGTCCGCTTCGATCTCTTCGGCCGGGGCGATCACATCGCCGCCGGGCAGCAGGTCTTCCGCCTGATAGCGGGCCGCCTCCGCGGCAGGCCCCGTCCGAACCGAGAGGAGCAGCACCCTCGGCGTCGCGCCGGCCCCCTCCTCCGGGTCCGCGAAGATATCGCGATCCACGCCACCGGACAACGCCGCCCGCCGCAAAGCGGGCCTGGCCAGCGCCTGGCGGTAGTCCTCCACGTCACAGACGACGGCGGCGTGCGCGGCGAACGCGTGGGCCGCGTGCTCGCCGACGGCGACCGCGACCGGGTCCAGTCCCCACAGCAGCGGCTGGCGCTCGGCCAGCTTCAGCGCCATCGCCTTGGCCGGGTTCGCGAACGATTCCCTGGCCAGGTAATCCTTCTCGGCTTCCGCGTCGAGCTGGTCGGCGAGCTGCTCGAGGTCGGCCACCAGCAGACCGAGCGCGTTCGCGGTGAGCAGGGCCGCGGCGAGCCCGCGCGGGAAGGCCATCTCCGGCGGAACCGGGAGCCTCGGCGCGAGGAGCACGCCCTTGCCCGCGACCGAGGCCGCGACCGGGCCTTCGGCGGGCGCGGACAGCACGACGGTGGCCCCGAACCGGGCGGCGCGTTCCAGGGAGGCGGCGAGCTCGCGGTCACCGGCGTCGTCGGTGTGCGCGAAGACCACGTCGAGCGCGCCGATCCAGCTCGGCACGACCTCGGCGACGACGACCGGCACCGGGCACGACGGGGTCAGGAGCGCGGCGACCAGCCGGGTCAGCGTCCGGCTGACCCCTGGCCGGTCGATCAGCACGAGCGAGCGCGGGCGCCCGACGTCCAGGCGATCGCTCAGCTCGAGTTCGGCCGCGGCTTCGGCGGTCGCCCGGACCTGGGCGCCCGCCATCGCGGCGGCACGGAGAAGCCCCGCGGTGTCGGCCTCGGCCAGCCTCGCGGGATCGTCGAGCAGGGAATCGTCAGGGACCGTCGGCATGGGCGCCATCCGGGGTCGTCGGCTCGGTGGCTTCGTCCAGCAACAGTACCGGGATTCCATCACGGACCGGATACGCGCGACCGCATTCCGTGCAGGTCAGCGAATCGGCCTCCGGATCCGCCGCCGTCCCCGGCCGCAACGGCGCGTGATCGGGGGACGGGCAGGCCAGGATCTCCAGCAGCTGTGCGTCGAACGTGACGGCCATGGTTACTCCCTACCTGTGGGACATCTCTATGTGTGTTTTCACGACACATTCGTTACCCACGGACTATCGCCAGTACGTCTTCGGTCAGCGCCCGGACGGCCTCGGCGTCGGCGGCCTCGACGTTCAGGCGGAGCAGCGGCTCGGTGTTGGACGGGCGCAGGTTGAACCAGCCACCGCCGGGGAGCTGCACGGTGAGCCCGTCCAGTTCGTCGATTTCGACGCCGTCGCGGGCGGAGAAGGTGTCCTTGACCGCCATCATGCGCGCGACCTGGTCGTCGACGGTGGAGTTGATCTCACCGGAGGCCGCGTAGCGCGAGTACTCCGCTGTCAGCTCGGACAGCGGGCCCGTCTGCTCGCCGAGGGCGGCGAGGACGTGCAACGCGGCCAGCATGCCGGTGTCGGCACGCCAGAAGTCGCGGAAGTAGTAGTGCGCGGAGTGCTCGCCGCCGAAGATCGCGCCGGTCTTGGCCATCTCGGCCTTGATGAACGAGTGCCCGACCCGGGTGCGCACCGGCTTGCCGCCGTGCTCGGCGACGATCTCCGGGACCCCCTTCGACGTGATCAGGTTGTGGATGATGGTGCCGCCCGGCTCCTTCTCCAGCTCACGGATCGCGACCAGCGCGGTGATGGCGCTCGGCGACACCGGCTCGCCGCGCTCGTCGACGACGAAGCAGCGGTCCGCGTCGCCGTCGAAGGCGAGACCCGCGTCGGCGCCTTCCTCGCGCACCTTCGCCTGGAGGTCGACGATGTTCTTCGGGTCGAGCGGGTTGGCCTCGTGGTTCGGGAAGTTGCCGTCGAGTTCGAAGTACATCGGGACGACCTCGATGGGCAGGCCCGCGAAGACCGTCGGGACGGTGTATCCGCCCATGCCGTTGCCGGCGTCGACGACGACCTTCAGCGGACGGCTGCCCGACAGGTCGACGAGTTTGCGCAGGTACGCGGCGTAGTCCGCGAGGACGTCCTTCTCGGTCACCGAACCTCGCTGGCCCGCGAAGGCGGGCACGCCCTGCTCGACGGTGTCGCGGATCTCCGCGAGACCGGAGTCCTGGCCGACGGGGGCCGCGCCCGAGCGGCACAGCTTGATGCCGTTGTACTTCGCCGGGTTGTGGCTGGCGGTGAACATGGCGCCCGGCAGGTTGAGCGACCCGGACGCGAAGTACAGCTGGTCGGTGCTGGCGAGGCCGATCGACACGACGTCGAGGCCCTGCGAAGTCACGCCGTCGGCGAACGCGGCGGACAGCTCGGGCGAGGAGTCGCGCATGTCGTGGCCGATGACGATGGCGTCCGACTCGGGTTTGATCAACAGGGCGAACGCCGAACCGAGGTCGCGGACGAGTGCCGCGTCCAGCTGCTCACCGACCACGCCACGAATGTCGTAGGCCTTCACGATGCCCGAAAGGTCTGGCACGCCTGCTCCCCGCCGATAGTCTCGTTACAACGCCCTCTGGCGCGCTCGAAAGCCTACCGGCGAGCCCTCGCGTCAGGCGCGGCCGGGCAGGACGCGCAGGTGGCCGCGCCTGCCGGAGGGACCCTCGGGTTCGGGCGCCGGCGCGGGCGCGGGCTTGTCGGAACGGCCCGCTTCGCGCACGGCCTCGGCCAGCGCGGTCAGCTCGTCCGCGGAGGGGTCCGGGGCGGCGAAGGCACCTTCGTGCCGGACGACTTCCCAGCCCTTGGGCACGGTCAGCCGGAGGGCGTGAGCTTCGCAGAGGTCATAGGAGTGCGGCTCGCTCGCGGTGGCCAGTGGCCCCACGACGGCTGTCGAATCGCTGTAGGCATACGTGAGCGTGGCGACAGCGGGTTCGAGACAACCCGTTCGCGAACACTTTCGTACGCTCCGCACGATCGAGAACGATAGCGCGTCGCGAGCCCGGCGTACCGGCGACACGCGCTTTGAATCGCCGAGCGCGTACCCTTCGGTTCGTGGCGACGGCTCGTGATTCCCGACAGCGACGGCGGATGCGACGGGACCGGCACGGCCGGGGCCTGCGCGGAGCGCTGTATCCGTCGACCCTTCCCGCCGCCGCTAGCAGGGCGGAAAGGTTCGACGCGCTGGTTTTGGACGCGCTCGAACCGATCGAAGCGCGCTGGCGGCACGAGCTGACGAAGCTCGACGTCGCCGTCGACGACGTTCCCGAAGTTCGCTCGGATGGCGCACCGACCGGAGTGGACGGCGTGCTGCACGACGGCGCCGTCCCGCTCTCGCGGCTCGTGCCCGCCGGCGTCGACCGCGCCGGCCTCCCGACGCGGGCCCGCATCGTCCTCTACCGGCGCCCCCTCGAAGCGCGCGCGAAGGACCCCGGCGAACTCGCGGAACTCGTCCACGACGTCCTCGTCGAACAGGTCGCGGGCTACCTCGGCGTCGAACCCGACGTCATCGAAGGCGAATAGAGCCCCCAGCGCCACGCAAGGGACGCTCAACGTCCCCAGCGTGGCGCTCGGGACACACTCGACTCGGGGCGCACTCAAGGGCCAAGGTCACGAAACAGAGGGCCGCCGCCGCGTAGGCACGGCCGTCAGCAGTGTGAACAGCACCGCCGCCACCTGCGCCAGCAGCAAAAGGTTCCGCGTAGTCCCCTGATGCTCCACCACGACCTCCGAAGGCGCAGGCGGCACCGACACCGCCACCTGATGCCCCCAGGCCCGCACGATCGGCACGGCCTTGCCGTCCACGCTCGCCTGCCAGCCGGCCTCGAACTCGGCGGCCAGCACGAGCAACCGCCCGGTCGGTCCCTCCGAGACGCGCACCCGCACGTCCGGCAGCCCGGCCTGCACCGGCGCCACCCCGGGCGACGCCCCCGGCGCGCCCTTCCCGGTCACGGCCGCCTGTGCCAGTTCCGGCGAGATCAACGCCACCTGCCCACCGGCGGGCAGCAACCGCAGCACCGGACGCCCGTCCGAGGCCGGCGCCGCCGGAGCGACCAGGTCACGCGCGAGTTCGACGAAGGCACCGCCGTCGGCACCGCCCGGCAGAACGACATACGAGACCCCCGAGGCCAAAGCCGCCGCGAAGGCCTGCTTGACGGCGTCCGGCGAACCTTGCAGAAGGTCCCGGCGCCACGAAGCGAGCCGATCAGCACTACCCGGTGTCGGCGCGAACTCGTCGTCGCCGTAGAACGGCAACCGTCCACCGGTCTGCCGCACCGGCTCGGTCGAAGAACCCAGCACCAGCACCGAACGGCCGCTCGAAGCCAGTTCAGCCGAAATCTCCGGGGCCAGGGAGGGACGCTCACCCGCCCGCAAGGGGCCTTCCCGTCCGGCGACCACCGCACCGGTCGCCAGCGCCAGCAGCACGAGCACCCCGGCCACCGCCGTGACCTTCGCCAGCCACGGCGCCGGCTCGGCACCGGACCCGCCCCGCTGCCAGGTCGCCAGCACGGTCCACAACAGTCCCGCGCTGATCACGAGCAGCGGCACCCCTGCGTACCCGGTCGCGTGCGCGCCGCCCGACATCGGCGTCACCGCCACGAACCGCACCGCCACGAGCCCGAGCACACCCAGCACGACGACCGCGAGACCGCCGCCCGCGCCCTTCGACGGCCGGACCACCAGCGCGACGATCGCGGCCGCGACCAGCGCCACCCCGATCGGCCAAGCGCCGGGACCGCCCGGATCCAGCCCGGCGAGATCCGCACCGGACGCGGCCGTGGCACCGCCACCCAGCCCGTGCAACAGCAGCTCCGGATGCCTCAGCAGCACACTCGGCCACGGAAACAGCAGCGCCAGCGGCAGGAAGACCACGATGCCGACCGACGCGATCCGCCGCGCGAGCCCGGCAGGCGAAGGCAGGACCACGAACCCGATCACCAGCCCGACCAACGCCAGCGCGTGCGCCAGCGGCGAGAAGGCGCCGATCAGCGCCAGCCCGATCGCGCTCAGCGCGGAAACATGCAGCCATCGCGAATCCGCGCGGACCAACAGCCCCACGATGCCCGCGATCACCAGAGGCAGCAGCAGGTGCACGACTACGACGTCGAGCCGTCCCTGCGCGACCGAAGCCGTGGCCGCGGGAAGCACGCCGTACGCCGCCGCGACGACGGCGCGAACCCAGCGACGCACGCGTAGGTGCCGAGTGGCCGCGTACGCGCTCAGAGCCGCGAGCGGGATGTCACCGATCAGCAGGATCGCGACCAGCGCCGCGGGCCCGCCGAGCGGAGTGAAGAGCGCGCCGATCGTGCCCAGCACCGGCAGCGTCGCGGGCGCGGGACTCGCCGTGCCACCCGCGATCGCGTGCCACGGCGCGAGATACGACGACCAGATCTCGCCAAGCCCGCCGACCGGCAGCAGTTTCCCGCCGAAGAGATCAAGACCGAGCCGCGAACCGTTGACCACGAAAGCGAGCGCCGTCAGCACCACGAGCATGATCACCGGTGGGGCGAACACGGTCGCGCCGAGCACACGCTTCCGGTCCACCTCGACGAACACGAGCTCCGGTTCCGGCCGCCGCCCGCCGTCACGCGGCACCGGGGACGGTTTCGGCCCGCCCGAAGCGGGTTTCTCGGTGACACTCTCGGGTACGGCGACCGCGACGACCGCGCTGGGCCGCCGCAGGCCCGTCCCCCGCGAACCGACACCGCGCATCGCCCCCGCGGGCAGCGCGCCGGGGCCCACCGGACGATTTTGCCCGGCTTTCAACGCCTCCGGCGGGATCCAGGCCCCTTCCTGATCCGCGCTCTCCGGAACCGTCCCGAGTGCGAAGTCCCGTTCGACGCCGCGCCGGACGAGACCCACGACACCGGCGCGTACGGCGTTGCGCACCCGCGTCATCCGCCCGGTGAACAGACCGCGGACATCGCCCGGCCGGTCGGCCTTCCGGCGTTCGGCGCGAGCCGCGCGCAACCCGCCGCGACCGCTCAGCAGGTACCAGGCGGCCGCGAGTTCCGCGCCCGCCTCGCCGGTACGCCGAAGCAGCAGGAACGCCAACGCCCGCAACACCGCGAAGACCGGAATTCGAAAAAGACCGAACCAAAAGGACAGCGGGGAGCAATTGACGAGGAACACCCGGAGCCCGTGCGCGCGGTTCGCCACCCCGAGGGAAAGCGCCAGCACGTCCGGTTCCCGCTGTCCGGTACTGAGCGCGCGGGCGTGCCGGAGCCGGGCCCCCGGCACCGAAAGCACGCGGCCGCCCGCGGCGTTGGCACGCCAGCCGAAGTCGAGATCCTCGCGCAGCAAAGGAAATCCGGGGTCGTAGCCGCCGAGGTCGTGCCAGACTTCCCGTCGCACCAGCGATCCCGCGCTCGGCACGGCGAGCACCGCGGTGTCGGTCTCGTCCGGTGAGATCTGCTGCCGGTGGCCGATGGCGTCGGTCGACAACCCGGCTTCGACGATGAGCCGCGGGTCGCTCCAGTCGACCGCCAGGGGACCGAGCACCGTCGCCGCGGGCTCGTTTTCGGCCGCTGCCAACAGATTTTCGAGGCAGTCGGGTTCCGGCGCGCAGTCGTCGTGCAGCAGCCAGAGCCAGCCGCCGGGATCGCCCCAGCGTTCGACGGCGTGCAGAACGGCCTCGCCGACCGCGGCGCCGAAGCCGACATCACTGGAGAGGGTGAGGATTCCGTCCAGCACCGGTGCTTCGCCGGTGGCTCCTCCGGCGTCCGCCGCGTCGGTGAGGATCTTCGCCGTCCGGTCGGTGGACCCGGTGTCGACGGCGAGCACGTGCCGCGGCCGGACACCGCTGCGCCGCAGCGCGGAAAGCGCCAGTGGCAACCAGTTCTCGCCGTTGTGACAGACCACAATGGCCAGAACGGGGGCCGTGCGCGGCACAGGTGACGCGGCAGTGCGAGACAACGGGCACTCCAGATGTGGCGGCGAAGTCGAGTGCCGCCACCCTACGACGCGCCCCTGTCACCCGTTGGTGGCCCCACTATGTGGAAGCGGGCGGAGCGATCTCCGGCACACGGAGGCAGCCGGAGATCACCGTCACACAGCTCGCTTTTTCAGTTTCCTACGCTCACGTTCGGAGAGCCCGCCCCAAATACCGAACCGCTCGTCATGCGCGAGGGCGTACTCGAGGCACTCGTCCTTGACCTCGCAACCGAGGCAGATCCGCTTGGCTTCACGGGTGGAGCCGCCCTTCTCGGGGAAGAACGCCTCCGGATCCGTCTGCGCGCAGAGGGCCCGCTCCTGCCAGTCCTGCTCTTCCGCGGAGGCATCGTCGAACAGCTCGGTGAGATCGCCCAGTTGCTGCTCCGGGACCTCACCCCAACCCACGACTTGCCCCCATTCCCTTCCATCTGCTTCCAACCGCACGTCCGCCTCCTCGCTGTCCACGCACTCCCCAGGCTGGCGGTGTTGAAACACCATCCGCCGCCCCCTTCCAGCGACGAATGACATCACTGTGATTACACCCGTGTAGTGCGGTCAGGTCAAGCGGAGTAGCGAGTTCGGGGGATACCCGCGCGTAGAAGCGCAAGGGGACACGCCGAGAACTTCACATCGGGCATACGGAAGACTGGAGGGGTGCAGAGATCAGCAGTGCGGCCAAGCCCCGTCTTCCTCGGCATCCTCGCGGTCACCGTCCTGGGCGGTGTACTGGCGGCTTTCGGTGACACGACCACGATTTCCAGCCAGAAGTACGACCCGCTCATCATCACCGGCGTCGTCCTGCTCGTCGCGGGCGGCTGGGTCGCGTCACTGACGCTGCACGAGTTCGGCCACGCGGTCGTGGCGTTCCGCGGTGGCGACCACAGCGTCGCCCACAAGGGTTATCTGTCCATGGACGTCCGGAAATACACGGATCCGGCACTGTCCATCATCCTGCCGTTGGTATTCCTCTTCATCGGCGGCATCCCGCTGCCGGGTGGCGCGGTGTGGATCGAACACGGACGCCTGCGGTCACGCGGGGTCCAGTCGTGGGTGTCGCTCGCCGGGCCGCTGAGCAACCTCGGCGTCGGCGTGCTGCTGACGCTCGTCGTCGCGCTCGTCCCGATGGCGAGCGGTCTCGTGATCGGGCTTTCGTTCCTGGCCCTGCTTCAGATCGTCACGTTCCTCTTGAACATCCTGCCGATCCCCGGACTCGACGGCTGGGGCGCGATCGAGCCGTACCTTTCACCCGGTGCGCGCGAGTTCGGGGCGAAGGCCCGGCCGTGGGCACCGATCGCGCTGTTCGCCGTGCTGTTCCTCGTGGACGGTGCGAGCCGCTTGCTCTGGCAAGGGTCCTTCGCGATCTTCGACGCCGTCGGAGGGTTCAAACTCGCCGCCATGTACGGCCAGGACGCGTTCATGTTCTGGAAGTAGCTCAGGCGGCCTCAGGGTGCTCGGTGAACCATTCGTGCGCCCGCTTCCAGACGCGTTTGAGGCCGGACCGCTCGCCGAGGTAGTCGCCCGCCATCCCCACCACCGGCAGCTTCCCGAGCGCACGGTGGAAAAGACGGCCACGGGGCCGCTTCTCCAGTTCGTCGACGATGCCCAGCAGTCCCCGGCCGAGTCGCCACAGCGTGCCCGCGGCGGCCTTCAGGGTGATCTTGCCGTGCTTCTTCTTCGCTTCGTCGAGTTCTTCGGTGAGCTTCGCCGCTTCGTCGTCTTCGGCTGCCTTGTCGTGTTCGGCGTGTTTGCCCGCCGCGATCACCGGGTCGATGTCGCGTTCGAAGAGGACCCACGCGATCAACCGGACCCGGGCACCGACGTCGGTCACGCCGTACTCCCCCGCGATCGCGCACAGCAACACCCCTTGCGCCGCCGAGCCGAGCGCGTCCTGGACGGGCAGCCTGTCGGCCAGCGCGCCGCCGATACCGGGGATCGCGGTGATCAGCGCGGTGAAGCGGCCGACCCGGTTCACCCACCAGTCGGTCCGCTGGTAGTTCGACATCTCGGCCCACGCCGCGGTGCCGGGCACCTTGACCGAGGTGATCCCGTTGAGCAGCTTGTCCTTCAGCCCGGGCTCGACACCGTCCAGGTCCTCGTGGCGACGGCCCCTGGCCTGCAGGCCGAACGGATCCGCGTCACGCAGCGCGTCGACCATCGGCCCGCAGGCGCGGACGAACGGCCGCAGAACCGCCACGACCTGGCGGTCCGAAATCGCTTCACCCACTGCTGACTCCCTTCGCGGCCTTCGCCGCCGTGCCCAGACCGCCGCCCAGCGCCAGCGCTCCCGGCAGCGCCCCGCCGCCGATCAGCAGCAGTGCCCGCCAGTCCTGTATCAGCACCAGATCACCACCGGGCCCGGCCATGCCCATCCCGAGTACGACAAGTACCCAGACGAGCAGCGGAATCACCGAAAAGGTGGGCCGGACCACTTTCGCGGTCGTCCTCACCAGCAGCGGGGTCGTGATCACCGCGAGCACCACGGTCACCGGCATCGGCGCGTCCCCGAGCTTCGGCAGCACGATCCCGTCGAGCCGGAGCGGCAGGAAGAACAATTCGAGGAGCCCGAGCAAGAACGCGTCGAAGGTCAGCAAGGCCAGCAGCAGGCGCTGCCGCGACGTGAGCGACGGTGACGGCGCGGTCACTTCGCGAGTCCACCGAACAGGTCGGCCGCGGCGCCTTCGGCCGGTCCGTGTGCGAGCACGAAGTACTCGTTCGGGGTGATCGGCTGCGCGACGTCGTTGCTCAGCGCGAAGTGGTCCGCGAGATGCGGCGGAGCGGGCACGCTGACCTGGGTCTCGTGCGCCCGCAGCGCCGCGGCCTTCGCCGGGATGTGCGCGCCGACGTCGAGGACGGTCGTGATGGTCTCGTCCGGCGTCACCGGCAACTCTCCGTCTTCCGGTACCCGGAACGACGAGCGCCCGCGCAGCGCGGCGAGGCCCGCCGTGACGGCGTCGCGGGAAGAAACAGTATGGAAGACCCGCTCGACCGACGCCGCCTTCGTCGCCGCGGCCATGGTGACCTCGTGCGCGCGGATGTGGTCGGGATGCCCGTAACCCCCGAAGGCGTCATAGGTGACGACGACCTGGGGCCGGACCTCGTCGAGGATCCCGGCCAGCTGAGCGGCCTGCTCGTCGAGGTCGCCGCCGGAGAACGCGCGCGGATGGGCCGCCGACGGCGTCCCGGCCATCCCCGAATCACGCCAGCGGCCGATGCCGCCGAGATACCGGTGCCGGGTGACGCCCAGCGCCGCGCAGGCCGACGCCAGCTCACCCGCGCGGTAGCCGCCGAGCTGATCGGAAGCCCACGAGCCGAGCCCGTCGAGGGACGGCGGGATGATCTCGCCTTCCTCACCGAGAGTGCACGTGACAACGGTCACTTCGGCGCCTTCGGCCGCGTAACGCGCGATGGTGCCGCCGGTGGTGATGCTCTCGTCGTCCGGATGGGCGTGCACGAGGAGCAATTTGGGCCTATCCGAGATCACGGCTTGAAGACTAATTCGAACACGGCGCGCTTTCCTTTATAGGGTGTCGGGAACGGAAGCCCCGAGCACCGACCTTAGTCGGGCGACTCTCGGTTATCCTCGCGCAGGTCCCAGGCACTCTTCACCGCCGAGGACGCACAAAACAGGGCATGGCCTGTGCGCCGTGACCATATGTACCCCCACGAAGGGCATCTTGGTGAGCACTGAAGCAGCATCGTCGGACCTCGACGGCGTGTCGGGTTCGGTTCTGTCCATCTCCGACCTGACCGTCTCGTTCCCGACCGAGGACGGCGTGGTCGACGCCGTCAAGGGCATCGGATTCGACGTCAAGCCGGGTGAGATCGTCGCGGTGGTCGGCGAGTCCGGCTCCGGCAAGTCGGTGACCTCGATGTCGGTGCTCGGGCTGCTCCCGAAGACGAGCCGGATCGCGGGCGAGCTCCGCCTCGGCGAGCGCAACCTGGCCGACCTCAAGGAGAAGGACCTCCAGAAGATCCGCGGCAACCAGGTCGCGATGATCTTCCAGGAGCCGATGACCGCGCTGAACCCGGTCTACACCGTCGGCTGGCAGCTGCGCGAGGCGCTCCGCTCGCACCAGGACATCTCGAAGGAAGCCGCCGACAAGCGCGCCATCGAGCTGCTGGAGATGGTCGGCATCCCGAACCCGCCGCTGCGCTTCAAGCAGTACCCGCACCAGCTCTCGGGCGGGCTGCGGCAGCGCGTTGTCATCGCGATGGCGATCTCGTGCGACCCGAAGGTCATCATCGCCGACGAGCCGACCACGGCGCTCGACGTCACCGTGCAGGCGGAGATCCTCGGCCTGCTGCGCAAGCTGCGCGACACCCTCAACACCGCGATCGTGCTGATCACGCACGACATGGGCGTCGTCGCCGACCTCGCCGACCGCGTGGTCGTGATGTACCAGGGCAAAATCGTCGAAGAAGCGCCGGTTCGCGAGCTGTTCGCGTCGCCCTCGCAGGAGTACACCCGCAAGCTGCTCGCCGCGGTTCCCGTGCTGGGCCAGCGTCCTGAAGGCCGCCGCCTTCTCGACGACGAGGGCATCTCCGCCGACAGCGACGAAGCCTCGAAGATCGCCGAGGAGATCCGGCTCGAGGACGACGAGCTCGCCGCCGTGATCGAGGAGAACGCCCCCGCGCTCGAGATCAAGAACCTCGTGCTGGAGTACCCCGGCCGCCGCGGCCAGGCGAAGAACCGCGCGGTGGACGACGTCTCGCTGAGCATCGCCAAGGGCGAGATCGTCGGCCTGGTCGGCGAGTCCGGCTCCGGTAAGTCGACGGTCGGCCGCTGCGCGATCCGCCTGCTGACCCCGACCGCGGGCACCGTGTCGATCGCGGGCAAGGACATCACGAACATGTCCAACAAGGAGCTGCGCCCGCTGCGCCGCTACTTCTCGATCGTGTTCCAGGACCCGGCGTCCACGCTGGACCCGAAGATGACCATCGGCGAATCGATCGCCGAGCCGATGGTGCTGCACAAGTTCCTGCAGGGCAAGGCCCTGAACGATCGTGTGGCGTCCCTTTTGGACAAGGTCGAGCTGGGCGGCCACTACCGCAACCGGTACCCGCACGAGCTGTCCGGTGGCCAGCGCCAGCGCGTCGCCATCGCGCGGGCGCTCTCGCTCGACCCGGCGCTGCTGATCGCGGACGAGCCGACCTCGGCGCTGGACGTGTCGGTGCAGGCGCGGGTGCTGGATCTGTTCCTGGACCTGCAGCGTTCGCTCCAGTTCGCGTGCTTGTTCATCAGCCACGACCTCGCCGTCGTCGACCTGCTGGCCGACCGCGTCGCGGTGATGCAGCACGGCAAGCTGGTCGAGGTCGGCACGCGTGACCAGGTGCTGCACTCGCCGCGTGAGGACTACACCCGTCGCCTGCTGTCGGCCGCTCCGGTCGCGGACCCGGTGCTGCAGGCCGAGCGGCGTGCGGCCTGGGAAGCGGGCAAGCTGGCCCCGGTGGCCGACTGACGCTTCTCAGAAGTACGTGAAGGCCCCCTTCACCGCGCTAGACGCGGTGAAGGGGGCCTTCACGTACTTCGGGGGCACTAGGTGAGCATTCTCGGTACCGAAGCGCGTGAAGCCCCCTTCCCTTGGCTGAGCCGAGGGAAGGGGGCTTCACGCGCTAAAGAGGGCCTTACGCCTTCTGACGGCGCTGCCGCGGGTCGAAAGCGTCCCGCAGACCGTCACCGATGAAGTTGATCGTCAGCGAGATCAGCACCAGCACGATGAACGGGCCGAAGAACAGCGCCGGCCGCGCCTGCAGCTGCGCGTAGTTCTCGAGGATGACGCGGCCGAGCGAGGTGTCCGGCAGCTGCACCCCCAGTCCGATGAAGGACAGCGCCGCCTCGATCAGCACGGCCTGCGCGATCGCGAGGGTCGCGTTGACCGTGATGAGGCCGACCATGTTCGGCACCAGATGCTTGAACACGATGTGGAACGTCCCGGCACCGGACGCGCGGGCGGCGTCCACGAACTCGCGCTGGGACAGCGACATCGACTCGGCCCTGGCGATACGGGCGATCGGCATCCAGCCGAAGGCCGCCAGCACCATCGCGACGATGTACCAGCTACCGCCACCGAACACCTTGGCCAGGATGGCCGCGGCGGCGATCTGCGGGACGATCAGGAACAGGTCCGTCACGCGCGAGATCGCGGAGTCGGTGAAGCCGCGCAGGTAGCCGGCCATGGCGCCGAAAACGGTGCCGATGGTGGTGGCGACGAGCGACACGATGAGCGCGATCAGCAGCGAGTACTGGGTGCCGCGCAGGATCTGCGACACCATCTCCTTGCCGACCTGCGTCGTCCCGAGCGGATAGTCCGCGCTGGGCTTGGCGAAGGAGGGGAAGGAGCTGTCCTCGTAGCTGTAAGGCCAGAAGATCGGCATGATCAGCACGGTGAGCACGAGGAGCAGCAGGATCCCGTGCAGATCATCGCCAGCTTGTGCCGCAGGAATTTGCGCAGGACCAGCTTGCCCTGACTCTGCGGCTCGGGCAGGGCCTCTTCCGGAAGCGTGCCATCGGCGGACTTGGAGCCTTCCGCCGCGATAAGGGAGTTCAAGTCAGCCAACGCGAATCCTCGGGTCCAGGATGCCGTACATCAGGTCGGCGATCAGGTTGGCGACGATGATGCTGCTGGCGATGAGCACCAGCCATCCCATCATCACTTGCGTATCGCTCTTGGTCACGGCTTCGACGAGCAGCTTGCCCATGCCATTCCAGTTGAACACCGTCTCGGTGATGATCGCGCCCGAGAGCACGGCACCGAAGTTGACGGAGAACAGCGTGGTCACCGGGATGAGCGCGTTCCGGAAGGCGTGGCGGAAGATGACCCGGCCGTTGGCGAGCCCCTTGGCGCGCGCTGTCCGCACGTAGTCCGCGTTCAGCGTCTCCAGCATCGAAGCGCGCTGGAACCGGCTGTACGCGGCGAAGCTGATCGCCATGATGGACAGCGTCGGCAGCAGGTACGCGCCGATGTAACTGGCCAGGAAACCGCCTGGACCGTCGAAATTCAGCGATTCCGGACTCGTGGTGCGGATCCAGGGATTACCGAGCACATCGGACAATCCCAGGTCGCGCACCCAGCCGTTGAACTCGATCGCGTACCGCTTGAGCACGATGGCGACACAGAAGATCGGCATCGAGAACAGCAGGAAGGCCAGCGTGGTGGCGATGTAGTCGATGATCGAGTACTGCTTGACCGCCGCGACCACACCGACGAGGACGCCGAGGATGAGCGCGAGGATCTCGGCTCCGACGACGAGCTTCAAGGTGACCTCGAACGCGGCCATGACCTTCGGGAACACCTCGGCCTGCGCGTTGCCCTGTGCGATGGACACGCCCCAGTCGCCGGTCACGAAGTTGCCGAGCCAAGTGAAGTACCGGGGCACGATGCTCTGGTCCAGCCCGAGCTGCGAGGCCAGCTGCGCGATGGCTTCCTTGCTCATGGCCGGGTTGCTCTTCATCTCGGCGAGCGGGTCACCGGTGCCGGCGACCATGACGAAACACAGGAAAGTCCCGACCAACAGGACGGGAATCGATATCGCCAGACGGCGAAGAATATAGATCACCAGGTTCAACGAACTGCTCCTCATCCGGGCCTGGCCGCCGAAGTACTGGACCGCTGCCCGGTTGTCCACCGTAGTGGCGGTAACCCTACGGTCAACAGCTACTTCCGGCTGGTACGGGGGCCCGGCTTGTGGCCGGGCCCCCTACCACCAGGATCGCGTAAGCGAGTGGTGAAAAAGCGGGGCGGAAGCCCTACTTCTTCTGCTCCCACTCACCGGCGTTCCACAGGACACCGTTGTACGACTGCATGTAAGTGCGGTCGATGCCCTTGAACGCCCACATGGACGGGGTCTGGAACAGCGGCAGCGTCGCGTACTCGTCCGCGATCGCCGCATCGGCCTTCTGGTAGTTCTCCAGCTGAGCCGCCTCGTCGGTGGCCTTCACGGCCGCCTCGAAGGAGGAGTCGATCGTCGGGTTCGACAGGCCCTGGTAGTTCTGGCTGCTGTCATCGACACGAGTGATGTAGATGGACTTCTGCTCGGCCTTGAACGGCTGACCCGACCACCCGAAGAGCGCGGCGTCGTAGTCGCTGGCCGCGAGACGGCCACCCTTCAGGAAGTTGGCGTCCTGGTCGTCCGTGATCTCGATACCGGCGGCCTTGGCCTGCGAGATGATGATCTCGACGGTCTGCTGACGGCGGGTGTTCTGGTTGTGCGAGATCTTGAACGACGCGCGCTGGCCGTCCTTGGCGAAGATACCGTCCGCGCCCTTGGCCCAACCGGCCTCGGTCAGCGTCTTGGCCGCGGCCTCGGCGCCGAGGCCGGCCTTGCTGCTGTAGTTGTCCTTGAAGCCCTGCTCACCCGGGAAGAACACGACGCTGTTCAGCGGCGTGGCGTCCGCCTGAACTTCCTTGAGCAGCTTGTCGGTGATCTCCTGGCGGTTGACGACCTCGAAGAACGCCTTGCGCAGCGCCTTGTCCTTGAACATGCGCTTGTAGTTGAGGTCGATGTGCTCGAAGGTCAGCTGCGAGGCCGAACCGTAGGTGACACCCTGGGCGGCGAGGCCCTTCATGGTGTTGGCCGCGGTGGCGTCGGGCTGGGTCGAAGCGGCGACGTCGATCTCACCGTTCTGCAGCGCGGTCGCCATGGCCTTGGTGTCCTCCATCGCCTTCACGACGATCTTGGAGGGACCACCCTTGCCACCGACCCAGTTCGGGTTCTTCTCGAGCGTGACGGCCTTCTGGTTGGCGTCGAACGCGGTGATCTTGTAGGGGCCGGAGGCGGGCATGATGTCCGCCTTGAAGCCCTTCCACTCGTTGGTCCAGAAGTCGCCGGCCTTCTTCAGCTCGGCCGCGTCACCGGTCGGCGCCAGCTTGGTGATGTCGGCGATGCCCGTCTTCGCCTCGAGGATGTGAGCCGGCATCATGGCCGGCGGGCCGAAGAGGCCCTTGTAGTCGAGGTACGGCTCGGTGTACTTGGTCTCGAAGGTCAGGTCGTCCTTGCAGGTGGCCTCGTTGATCAGCTGGTAGCCGGTCGTCGAAGCGGCGAGGAAGGCCTGCTTGCCGTCGGAGGTCTTGGCCTTGCCGCTGTGGGAAAGCCAGGCCAGGTAGAAGTCGTCACAGTCCCAAGCCTGACCGTCGGACCACTTGACGTTCGGCTTGATCTTGTACTCGACGACCTGCGGCGACTTCGACGTGACCGTCCAGGAGTCGAGCACGTCGTTGTTCAGCAGGACCTTGTTGTTGCCGTCGAGCGTCAAAGATCCGGCGAGCACGGAAGTCAGGATGTAGTTGTTGTACGACGTGTTGGTGTCAGGCGTGTCGTTGTTGTAGCCCGAGTACCCGTCGTCGATGCCCACCGTGACGGTGCCTTCGTACCCCGGGGTGTCCGCGAGCTTGAAGTTTTCGCCGTTCTGCGCCTTGCCGACCGCCATGCTCTTGATGTCGGTCGACGACCCGTTCTGGTCGGTACTGCCGCTGTCGCCACCGCTGCATGCGCTCAGCACAAGCGCGGAGGCCGCGACCAGCGACCAGGCGGAGACTGCCTTGGACTTCCTCATGAAGTGTGCCCTCCTAGCACTGGGCTCCTGAGATCGGAACAGGACCCCACACCGCTCCGGTGAGATGGCCCGGAGCCTATGACACGCCAAGCAACACTCATTTGGCGCACTGCGGGTGCACGCTAGAAAGGAAATGCACGAACAGTCACCAGTTACGGGGGGATCGTGACCAAAGGGTAACTTGCGGCTGACATCAAGAAATACAGTGGTTACCTTGAGGAATCAGTCCGCCACTCGAACGTGCCGGTAAAGGTCACCCGCCAGGGTCGGACTCGGACTCGAAACAGCTACTTCGGACCCCGCGTCCAGTTCACCGCAGACCCGAAAGGGCCCACCATAGGAGGACCAGCGGTTACTCCGGAAATACCAGAGCCGATGGCGAGGGTATCGGCCAGCTGGAACAACGGAATGGCAACATTCCGGCGCCACAATTCCGGTTCCAGGGTCGATAGCGTCTCGGCGACCGGGGTGGCGCCGGTCAGCGCGGCGTCGATCGACGGCTGCAGGGCCGGGTCGCAGAAGCCCAGCGGGTTCCCCGGGACGACGGCCTTGGTCTTGTCGGCGAGCTGATCGGGGCGGCAGCCGAAGGTGGACGCCAGCACCGACGCGACGTCCGCACCGCCGGTGACCTGGCCGATCACCGCGATGTCGATGCCGACGTTGCCCGCGCCCTCCGGCGTCGTCTGCTGGATCCCGTTGAGCACCGGCATGGCCAGCAGCGTCGAGAACAGCTCCCTCGGCTGCGGCGCGATCGCGTTGACCTCGATCCCCGCGGCCACCAGCTGGGCCGTCAGCTCCTTGGCGATCGTCGCGTACGGCTCCTGCTTGGCGGGCGAGGCCACGACCAGCGAAAGGTTCTTCCCGTTCTTGCGCCAGGTTCCGGCTTCCTTGGTGTAGCCGGCGGATTTGAGCAGTTCCTCGCCCCTGGCCGGGTCGGCCGTCGACGGCGGGCCGGGGGCCGGGATCGTCGGCTGGAAGCCGGGTGCCGAAGGGGCGCGGACCTGGGCGTCGGCGCGGAGCTTGTCCGACGGGCCGCCCTCCGCCGCCTCGGTGATCAGCTTGCCGCGGTCGATCAGCGCGGTGACGCCTTCGCGCACCTTGGGATCCGACAGAGTCGAACTCACCGGCCGCAGGAGGAGCTGCGCGACCGTGGGGCGCGCGACCGTGTGCAGCTGGACGGCGGAGCCGAGTTCGCCGAGCCGTTTGAGGCCGGTGCCGTCGGTCCTGGTCATCGCGAACTGGTCGTTGCCGCTGCGCAGGGCGGCCAGTGTGCCCTCCTGATCGGCCGCACGGAGCACGATCCGGTCGAGGGCGGAGGGTTTCTCCCAGTAGCGCTCGTTGCGCTCCAGGACGACCTCTCCGCGCGCGGTGTCGAGGCCCTTGATCGAGTAGGGGCCGCCGACGGCCGGGAACGTCGTCGCCAGCGCGCCCTGCCACCCGTTCGGGGCGTCCTTGAGCAGATGCGCGGGCAGGAGGTTGCCGAAGAGCGTCTGCCAGCCCGGATACGGCTTGCTGAAGGAGACCTCGACCCTCTTGCCGCCTTCACGCGACTGGATGTCCGAGATCAGCCGGTAGCCCGCGGCGCCGATGACGCCCGGCTGGTCGCGCATCGCCTCGCGAAGGTAGGCGAAGTCCTCGGCGGCGATCGGCGCGCTGTCGGACCAGGAGGCGTCCGGGCGGATCGTGTACGCGACCGTGAACGGCTGCTGCGAGACGACCTCGGCGGACTTCATCAGGTTCTTGTCCAGTTCGAAGCTGCCGTCGTCCTTGGGGCGGAACACCGACGGGAGCAGCAACTGCGAGAGCGCCGACGTCACCTGGGAGGCGTCGGCGAGGTTGTGCGGGTTGTAGCCACCGAGGACGTCGTCGACACCCACTACGACCTGCGAAGGCGTCTTCGTGGTCGACGTGCTCACCGGCGAGGCCGACGAGCTGACCACGGGCGGGGGCGGGGTGTTGCTGCAGGCGGCGAGGAGCACGGCCGCGCACGCCATCATGGGTGCCGCTGTGGTCGCTAACCGCACGCCTGGATCCTCCTGGTTTGTCCCTCGCCCCGTCGCCATAGAGCTATCACGCCGAGCATGGCCCCGGCAGCGAGATTCCCATATCGGCCCGGTCGCCGCCCGACCGGATACCGCCCTCCTCCGGTGGACGTCCGGGAGGCCCCCTGGGTTCCTGCCGGGCCGAGCCTTTTCGGCCGCGCCGAAGCACCTTCGTCCGCAATCGGTTCCGCACACCCGGAACATTCCGGAACGGCGACCGGAATGTTCGCCACCGCACGATTGATGACCGAAACGATCGCGAACACGAGTCCTCCGCGGACACATTTAGGATCTTTTGTTTTCGCGCCGGTCCGGATCCGCGTTCTCGACCCGGCGCGCGCGGCCGCTCCGTCGTCGTTCCGCCGGTCCGTTCCGGTGTTGTGAACACCGCCCGAAAAGAAGATCGGCTTTCTCCGCGAAATTGCGGGGAAAGGACCTTTCTTTAACGAAGAACGCCCGATTGAATACGGTGCGTGACCGGATTGGGCGTCGAAAACGCCGAAGGGCGCCTACTCACGGTGAGTGAGCAGGCGCCCTTCGGCGTCTGTCCGGCGGGTCAGCCGCGGTTCTTGTTGCGGTTGCGCTCCTTGGCGCGCTGGTTGATGTCCAGCGTGACCTTGCGGACGCGGACGACGTCGGGGGCGACCTCGACGCACTCGTCCACTGCGCAGAACTCAAGCGCCTCTTCAAGGCCCATCTTGCGCGGCCGGGCCAGCGTCTCCATCACGTCACCGGTGGAGGAGCGCATGTTGGTGAGCTTCTTCTCCTTGGTGATGTTGATGTCGAGGTCCTCGGCACGCGGGTTCTCGCCCACGACCATGCCCTCGTACACCTCGGCGCCCGGCTCGACGAAGAAGGTGCCGCGGTCGGCCAGCTGGATCATCGCGTACGCGGTGATCGGGCCGGACCGGTCGGCGACCAGGGAGCCGGAGTGCCGGGTGCGGATCTCGCCCGCCCACGGCTGGTAGCCCTCGAACACGTGGTTCGCGATACCGGTGCCGCGGGTCTCGGTGAGGAAGTCGGTGCGGAAGCCGATCAGGCCACGCGCCGGGAGGACGTAGTCGAGCTTGATGCGGCCGGAGCCGTGCCCGCCCATGTGCTCCATGCGGCCCTTGCGGGCGGCGAGCAGCTGGGTGATCGCGCCGAGGTGCTCCTCGGGCGAGTCGATCGACAGGCGCTCGAACGGCTCGTGCAGCTTGCCGTCGATCATCCGGGTGACCACCTGCGGCTTGCCGACGGTCAGCTCGAAGCCCTCACGGCGCATCTGCTCGACGAGGATCGCCAGCGCCAGCTCGCCACGACCCTGGACCTCCCAGGTGTCCGGGCGCTCGGTCGGCAGGACGCGGATCGAGACGTTACCGATCAGCTCCTGGTCCAGGCGCGCCTTCACCAGGCGGGCGGTGACCTTGTCGCCGCCGTTGCGACCGGCCAGCGGCGAGGTGTTGACACCGATGGTCATCGAGATGGCGGGCTCGTCGACGGAGATCCGGGGCAGCGCCTCCGGGTTGTCGACGTCGGCGAGGGTGTCGCCGATGGTGATCTCCGGGATGCCGGCGATGGCGACCAGTTCGCCCGCGCTGGCCTCGGTCGCCGGGACGCGGGTGAGCGCCTCGGTGACGAGCAGTTCGGAGATGCGGACGGAGCTGACTTCGCCGTCCTCGCGCATCCACGCCACCGTCTGGCCCTTGCGCAGGCTGCCGGAGTGGATGCGGATCAGCGCGATCCGGCCGAGGAAGTTGGACGCGTCGAGGTTGGTGACCAGCGCGCGCAGCGGGCCTTCGCGGTCGGCGAAGGGCGGCGGCACGTGGCGCAGCAGGGTCTCGAACAGCGGGTCGAGGTTCTCGCTCTCGGGCACCGCGCCGTCGGCGGGCTGCTCGAGGCTCGCCTTACCGGACCGGGCGGAGGCGAAGACGACGGGGAGGTCGAGGATCGCGTCGAGATCGGCGTCCTCGATGTCACCGGCCAGGTCGAGCAGGAGGTCGTGGGTCTCCTCGACGACCTCGGAGATCCGCGCGTCGGGGCGGTCGGTCTTGTTGACGACCAGGATCACCGGCAGGCCGGCCTCGAGGGTCTTGCGGAGCACGAACCGGGTCTGCGGGAGCGGGCCCTCGCTGGCGTCGACCAGCAGCACGACACCGTCCACCATGGACAGGCCGCGTTCGACCTCGCCGCCGAAGTCGGCGTGACCGGGGGTGTCGATGACGTTGATCGTCACCATGCCCTCGTCGGTCTGGCGCCGGATGGAGGTGTTCTTCGCGAGGATCGTGATGCCCTTTTCCCGCTCGAGCTCCCCGGAGTCCATCACGCGGTCGACGAGTTCGGCGCGTTCCTCGAAGGCGCCGGACTGCCGGAGCATCGCGTCGACGAGGGTCGTCTTGCCATGGTCGACGTGTGCGACGATGGCGACGTTGCGCAGGTCGGGCCGGGTCTTGCCGGACGAGCGGCCGGCATCGACTGCGGTGGCGCTGGCTGCGGGCACGCGAAGGCTCCAAAGGTTTCAAGTTCGGGTGTGGTGCCCGCGCTCGCGCGTTCGAGACACGCCAGGCCGACCTTGGCCATACGCGGACCACACCAGGATACCTGTAGCCCGACTGTGAGCAGCCCCACGCCCCAAGATCGGTTAGGCTCACCTAACGTGTGGGGGTCGCCGACGCAGTCGGACAAGGAGCACGAGTGGGCAAGAAACTACCCGACGACCCGCACAAGCTGGTGCGCAAATGGATGAAATCCGGCAAGGTCAAGAAGAAATGCTGCCGGTCGAAGTCACGGTGCGGCAAATGCCCTGTTCTCGCCCTGAAAAAGGCGAAAACGAAGATCGCGAAGGCCGCTTAGAAGATCGTCAGCGCACCACCGCCTCGTTGATCGCCCGCAGTTCCGGCGCGGTACGGGTCGGCGAGAACTCGATCACCTCGTAGGTGGCCATGTGTTTGATCGAAAAGGGGTCGGTCGCGAGGATCGCGTCCAGCTTTCCCCTGGCCATGGGCCTGGTGATGATGACGCCGCCGATGCGCGGGTTGCGTCTGCCGGAGGCCAGGAAATTGCCGTGCCCGTACTGTTTGGTCAGCCAGTCGGCGTGATCCGGGAGCACGTAGTCGATTTCTTCGATGGGGGCGGTGTAGGTCAGGAGAACGACAAACATGAGATGAAGGTAGACCCGGATCTCCAATAGGACGGGCGTACTGCCAGGGCCGATATGAAGTATTGACGCTACGTGCCCGGAATGAGCGACTCGCCCTTTTCTTTTCACTTCGCGCGGAAGCGGGGGTATGATCGCCGGCATGCGCGCGCAGAACGCTCAGTGGTGGCCGCCCTCCGGCGGCCCCGAAGTCCTGCGCTGAACCAGACGAGCGCACCACCAGGCCGCCCCACCGGGCGGCCTTTTTCGTGCCCGGACCCTGGGGCGGCCCGAATCCGGAAGGAAGAAGGCAGATGATCAGGTTGTCCGGGATCACCCCGTCCGGCCACGTCCACGTCGGGAACCACCTGGGGGCCATTCGGCGCTGGGCGGACGAGGGCGGGCCGGACGACCTGTACTTCGTCTCCGACCTGCACGCCATGACGAACTCGCACAATCCGGCGAAACTGCGCTCGATGGCCTCCGAGCAGCTGGCCGTGCTGATCGCGGCCGGGATCGAACCGGACCGTGTGTTCGTGCAATCCGACATAGCCCGCGAGCTGGGCGCCCTCAACTGGGTCCTCGAGTGCACCTGCAACTACGGCGAGGCCGCCAGGATGATCCAGTTCAAGGAGAAGTCGAAGGGCCGGGCCGGGGTACGGCTGTCCCTGCTGACCTATCCGGTGCTGATGGCGGCGGACATCCTGCTGCAGGGCGCGGACGAGGTCCCGGTCGGCGAGGACCAGCGGCAGCACGTCGAGCTGGCGAGGACGCTGGCGAAGCGGTTCAACTCCACCTACGGCGACGTGTTCACCATGCCGAAGGCGGTCCTGCCGCCCGCCGGCGCGCGGGTCATGGACCTCGCCGAGCCGACGCGGAAGATGTCGAAGTCGACGCGGGAAGAGGCCGGGGTGATCTTCGTCCTCGACGAGGCCGACCAGGTCAGGCGGAAGGTCAAACGCGCGAAGACCGATGGCGGTTCGACCCCGGCCTACGCACCGGAAACCCGGCCGGGGATGGCGAACCTGCTGGACATCCTCGCGGCGTGCACCCAGGAGAAGCCCGAGGCCCTGGCCGACCGGTTCGACTCCTACGGCCAGGTGAAAGAGGCCGTCGCCGAAGCGCTCATCGAGGAGCTGCGGCCGGTACGGGAGCGCGCCTTGGCGCTCCTGTCCGACCCCGGTGAACTGGAGCGGGTCCGCAAGGCGGGTGCCGTCCGGGCGGCGGAACGGGGCGAGCACCGGCTCCAGTCCGCGCTGCGGCTCATCGGCGCCGGCTGAAGTTCCGTGAAGGCCTCCTTGAGGGACCCTGGGTCCCTCAAGGAGGCCTTCACGGACTTGCGAGCAGGGTGCGCAGGGCGGGCAGGAGCACGCGGTCGGCGGGCAGCCAGTCGAGGTCGTCGAGTTCGCGCGGGGAGATCCACCTGACGTCCTCGTGTTCCACCGCCCGCGGCTCGTCCCCCGCGCCGACCAGGGAAGCGGCGTAGATCCGCAGCACCTTCCCCTTCGGCAGCGGGACGTCGTCGCCGACCCGGCCCCCGACCGTCACGGCGACGTCCAGCTCCTCCAGGCATTCACGCGCCAAAGCGGCCTCGTCGCTTTCGCCGTCCTCGACCCGCCCGCCCGGCAGCTCCCATTGCCCGGCGTGGTCGGCGGGCCAAGCCCGCTGCTGCGCCAACAGCCGTCCGTTCCGCACGATGGCGGCGCCCACGATCACCACGGGCACACCCTAGCCGGGCCGCGCCGCCTGCCAGACGACCTGGAAGCGCGCTCCGCCATCGGGTGATTCGCCGACGCGGACCCGGCCCCCTCGGCGCCGGACGGCCTCCGCGACCATCGCCAGTCCCAGCCCGGTGCCGCCCGAGGACCGCGCCCGCGAGTCGGAGACGCGGTAGAACCGGTCGAAGACCCGCTCCCGATGCTCGGACGCGATGCCTGGCCCGTCGTCGTCGACCACCACCCGCACGGTGGAGCGCGCCGCGAGCACCGACACCACGATCTCGCCCCGCGCGTAACGGCAGGCGTTGCGCAGCAGATTGCTGAGCACCAGTTCGACCTCGGCGTGCGTGGCCAGCGCCCACGCGGTCCCGACCGTGCCGCTGACCCGGATCTCGGGCGCGTCGGCGGGCATCCGCGCGACCGCGGCCCGCACCTCGCTCACCAGCTCGACCGGTTCCGCGGGCGGGACCTCCCCCGCGTCCGACCTCGCCAGCGCCAGCAGCCCGTCGAGCAGCGCGGAAAGCCGTTCCGCCTCCTCCAGGATGTCCGAAAGCGTCTCCTGGGCGAGCTCGGGATCGGGATTGGTCACGGCGACCTCGGCCTGCACGCGGATCGACGCGACCGGTGACCGGAGCTCGTGCGCGGCGTCCCCGGTGAACCGCCGCAGCCGCTCGGCGCCCTCCTCCTGCCGCGCCAGCAGGGCGTTGAACTCCTCGGCCAGCGCACGGAGTTCGTCGTGCGAATCCGGGAGCGGCAGCCGCGCGCCCGGCGGAAGCGCACGGACCGACCCGCGCATCCGCGCCACCGGCCGCAGGGCGAACCGCACCAGCAGCCACGTCGCGATCCCGGCGCCCACCGCGCCCACGGACGCGACCACGAACAGCCACAACCCACCGGAATGCACAGCCGTCGCGAAGCCGACCAGACCGGCGCCCGCGACGACGAGCCGTTGCTGCCCGTCGGGCGCGGTGACCACGGTGCCCACCCAGCGCCGGCTGTGCTCGCCGCCGATCGTGACCGGTTGGCCCGCCTTCAGCGCGCGGACGTCCGTGGGGCCGAGATTCGCGGGCGGCAAGCCGTCCACCGGACCGCCTCCGGTGTCGAGGACACGGACGGTGACCGCCGATCCCGACTGCGTCCGTCCCGCCGAGACATCGGCCTTCGCGATGTCCAGCTGGGCACTCAGCTCGTCGTCGACCGAGCCGATGAGCAGTGGCTGGAGATTGTCCCCGGCGACCGCCGCCAGCCCGAGCAGGAAACCGAGCGTGACCGTCGCCGTGAGCAGGGTGATCCGGACCTGGAGCGAACGGCGGCGCCACCAAGACGGCGAGCCGATCACCCCTGTCCCGCCGGGGCGATCACTTCGTCGAGCTGCGCGTCCGAAGCCAGGTAACCGTGCCCGCGCACCGTCCGGACCAGCGCGCCCGCGCCGACCGCGTCGAGCTTGCGGCGCACGTAACCGACGTAGACCTCGACGACGTTGCGGGTCGCGGCCTGCTCGTCACCCCAGACGGCACGCAGCAGCTCGTCCTTGGTGACGACCGTTCCCGCCCGGCCCGCCAGCACCTCCAGCAGCGCGAACTCGCGGGGGCTGAAGGCCACGTCGACGCCGTCGTAGCGGACCTGCCGCAGGCTCCGGTCGACTTCGAGCGCGCCGATGCGCAGTGGCCCGCGGATCGCGTCCGGCGAGGCCCGCCGCAGCACCGCGCGCACCTGCGCGACCAGGACGACGAACGAGAACGGCTTCACGAGGTAGCCGTCGGCGCCGAGGTCGAGACCGTCCGCCTGGTCGACCTCGCCGTCTTTCGCGGAGATCATCAGCACCGGTGTGGTGACGCCGAGCGCGCGCAGCCGTTCGAGCACGCGGTAGCCGGAAAGACCCGGGAGCATGATGTCGAGCAGGACGACGTCGAACGAACCCGTCTGCGCGAGCCGCAGGCCGCTGGGCCCGTCGGCCGCCGTGACCACGTCCATGTCCTCGGCGCGCAGCCCCCGCTGCAGCGCCTTGCGCACGCCGGGCTCGTCGTCGACCACCAGTACTCGAGGTTTCACGCCCTTCATCATTCACGCTTTCACCAGCTCACGCGCGGGCTCTCAGCGCCATCTCAGCCTGGGAGGCGGAGTCTGAGTGGTATCTCAGCGTTTCCGGGGAAGCGTTGTCGCCAAGACCCGAGCACACTCCGGGTTCGGGGAAACAGGGAGAGACAGCATGGATCCGAAGAGGAAGGCCATCACCGCGGCGGTGGTGGGGACGGCTCTGGGCGTCGGCGGCCTCGCCGTGGTCGCGATGCCGGCCACCGCGGGCGACGCGCCCGTCTTGCCGCAGATCAGCGCCGAAGAGCTGGTGCAGTCGACGCTGAACGCGAAGCCACCGGCGTTCGACGGGAAGGTCAAGGTCAGCAACGACCTCGGCCTGCCGCAGGTCGGCAGCACCCTGCCCGGCGTCTCGGCGCTCGACATCGACTCGGCGCAGGTGTCGACCGACGGCGCGGGCAAGAGCAAGGTGTCGCTCACCGAGGGCTCCAGCCAGCAGACCATCGTCCAGAACGGCCAGACCGTCTGGGAGTACAACTCCAAGGACAACTCGGCCACCAAGGTGACCATCCCGGCCGAACTGGCCAAGGAGCACCAGGACAAGGCCAAGGGCCAGGCCGTCGACCCGGCGACGGTGGCGTCGGAACTGCTCGGCAAGGTGCGCGAGAGCAGCACGATCGCCGTCGACGGGACGGCCGCGGTGGCGAACCGGTCCGCGTACGAACTGGTCCTGACCCCGAAGCCGGCCGAGCGGACGCTCCTGCGCGAAATCCGCGTCGCGATCGACGAGCAGACCCGTCTGCCGCTGCGCGTCACGGTGCTGGCCAACGGCACCTCCTCCCCGGCGCTCGAGGTCTCCTTCAGCGAGATCAACTTCGCGGACCAGCCCGCGTCGAACTTCGAGTTCACCCCGCCCAAGGGCGCGAAGGTGACCGAGAAGACCGCCGAGGCCGACCCGAAGAGCCGTGAGCTCGCCGAGCAGGCGAAGTCCGACGTCAAGGTCGTCGGCGACGGCTGGGACACCGTGATCACCGGCAAGATCCCGGCCGACGCGCTGGCGAAGGCCGGCGAGGCCAAGGACGAGAAAGGCCGCCAGGTCGACCCGAAGGCGCTGCTTTCGCGGTTCGCCAAGCCGGTCAGCGGTGCCTGGGGCAGCGGCTGGCTGGTGACCACCAAGGTCGGCAGCGGCGTGCTGACCGACGACGGCCGTTACGCCGTCGGCGCGGTGCCGGAGCAGGTCCTCTTCGAAGCCTTGGCCGCGAAGTGACCACCACGTTCGAAGCCGGGACGGACGCCTCCCGGGAGGCGTCCGCTCCGGCGGTACCCATGGCGGCCCGCACCAGGGGCCTGCGCAAGGTCTACGGCCGCACGGTGGCCGTGGACCACGTCGATCTCGACGTTCCCGAAGGCGCCGTGCTGGGGATGCTCGGCCCCAACGGTTCGGGCAAGACGACGACCATCCGGATGCTGCTCGGTCTCGTGCGGCCCACGGAGGGCGAGGTCGAACTCTTCGGCAAGCGGATGCCCGACGAGGCGGCGCACGCGCTGCCCGATGTCGGCGCGCTCGTCGAAGGACCGGGTTTCCACCCTTTTCTTTCCGGACGGGAGAACCTGCTGCGCGTGGCCGCGGCGGAACCGAGGCTGGCCTCGGCCGGGATCCCCGGTGCGGTCGACGCGGCGCTTGAGCGCGTCGGCCTGACCGATGCCGCCACCCGGCGCTACAAGGGGTATTCGCTGGGGATGAAGCAGCGGATGGGGCTGGCGAGCGCGCTGCTCGTGCCGAGGCGGATGGTCGTGCTCGACGAGCCGACCAACGGCCTCGACCCGGCCGGTACCAGGGAGATCCGCCGGATCATCGCCGAACTGCACGCCGACGGCGTCACCGTGCTGGTGTCGTCGCATCTGCTGGCCGAGGTCGAGGCGACCTGCACGCACGTCGCGGTGCTCCAGTCGGGGAACGTGATCGCCCAAGGCGAGCTCTCGGAACTGCTGGAGTCGGGGAACGCGGCGCTGCTGGTGCGGACGCCGGACGCGGAACTGGCGGTGGAGACGTTGCGGGAGAACCGGATCGGCAGCAGGCTGACGCCGGACGGTGTCCGCGTCGACCTCACCGCCGCCGAAGCCCCCGACGTGCTGCGTCATCTGGTGACGGCCGGGGTGGCCGTGCACGAGGCGGCGAGGGCGCGGACCGGGCTCGAGGACCTGTTCGCCCGACTGACCCAGCCGGAGTCCACTGTAGGCGGTGAGGGGGAGTCGTGACCCACGCTCTGGCCGCGGCACCCGCGGCACGGACCGGCCAGGACAGTGTCGGCCTGCTCCGGTTGTACCGGGCGGAACTGCGCTGGATCTTCCGGCGGCCCCGCACGCTCGCCGTACTGGGCCTGCTCGCGTTGATCCCGGTGATCATCGGGGTCGCGCTGACGCTCGTCGACGCTTCGGAAACGCGAGGTGGAGAGGACGGCGCGCTGCTCGCCTCCGCGGTCAACAACGGGTTCGTCCTGCCGGTGGCGGCACTGACCATGACGCTGGCGCTGCTGCTTCCGCTCGCTTCGGCGATGGCCGGGGCGGACGCGATCGCCGGCGAGGCGGCCCACGGGACGCTGCGAGGCTGGCTGATCGCCCCTGTCGGCCGGGGCAGGCTGCTCGCGATCAAGGCGTTCGGCGTCGCGACGGTTTCGGCGATCGCCGTACTGGCCATGACGTTCACCGGCTTCGCCACCGGCCTGATCATCAGCGGCACCGACTCGATGTTCACCCTCACCGGCTCGACGCTGAGCGTCTGGGACGCGCTGGGCCGCATCCTGCTCGTGGCCGCGTGGGTGATCCTGCAACTGTGGGCGGTCGGCGCGGTCGCGCTCGCGATCTCGGCGTTCACCGAACATCCGATGCTGGTCGTCGCCTCGGTGCTGGCCGGGACGATCGTGTTCACCATCCTCGGCGTACTGGACGCGGTCTCGTGGCTGCATCCGTTCCTGCTCAACGAGAACTGGTCGCAGGCGCCGGCCTCGGTGCTGATGGACCCGCTGGACACGACACTGCTCGGCGAGGGCGCGCTGCGGGCCGCCTGCTACATCGCCATCGGGCTCTCGATCGCCTACGCGCGGCTGACGACTCGAGACGGCTGACCCACCACGCAATTCGGCACCTGGTTGCGATAATTCACGGCACGAACCATCGCAACCAGGTGCCGAATCGCGTTGGCTGGGTGTCGCAACCAGGTGACTAATTGCGGAGTCGGGCGACGCCGTCCGGGTCCAGGGTGAGCCGGACGGTGTCACCGGGGCGCAGGTCGGCCGTCACCGGCGCGATCGCGTCCACGGTGGACAGATCGCCGCCGACCGCGACCACGAGCCGGACGTGTTCCCGCCGGTGCACCACGGCGACGACCTCACCCTCGATGCCCTCCTGGGAAACCCGCAGGCCGTGCGGCCGCAACCCCAGCCGCACGGCGCCGTCCTCGACGTCGGGCAGCGCGACCTCGCCGAGCACGGTCCGCACCGTCCCGCCCGACGCCTCACCGTCGACGAACGTGGTCACGCCGAGGAACCGCGCCACGTCCTCGTCCACCGGCTGCCGCCAGACGCGGCGCACCGCGCCCTCCTGCCGGATCTCACCGTCGTCGAGCACGGCGACGCGGTCGGCGAGCGTGAACGCCTCCTCCTGGTCGTGCGTGACCAGCAGCGCGGTGATCTTGCTGCGCCGCAGCAGCGCCGCGAGGTCGATCGCCAGCTGTTCCCGCAGTCCGGCGTCCAAACCGGACAGTGGTTCGTCCAGCAGCAGCAACCGCGGTTCCGGCGCCAGCGCGCGGGCCAGCGCCACCCGCTGCGCCTGCCCGCCGGACAGCTCGGTCACCCTCCGCCGCTCGTAACCGGCGAGCCCGACCAGCTCCAGCAGCGCGCGGACGCGTTCCGCGTGCTCGGCGCGCGGGACGTCGTGCATCCGCAGGCCGAACGCGATGTTGGCGGCGACGTCCTTGTGCGGGAACAGCTGCCCGTCCTGGAACACCAGCCCGAACTCCCGCCGGTGCACCGGGACACCGGAGAGGTCCTCGCCGTCCCACCGCACGGTGCCCGACGTCAGCGGCTCCAGACCGGTGATCGCCCGCAGCAGCGTCGACTTCCCCGAACCGGACGGGCCGAGCAACGCGAGCACCTCGCCGTCGGCGATGTCCAGCCTGGCGTCCTTCACCGCCGGATGAGTTCCATAGTGGACGGTCAGATCCCGTACCGACAGCGACACTAGAACTCCCCTACCGAATTCTGCCCGCGGACCGCGCCGAACCGGTCGATCAGCACCACCGCCACCACGGTCACGATCATGAGCAGCGCGCAGGCCGCGTAGGCCATCTGGTTGTTCAGCTCCCCCGGCCGCGAGATCAGCGTCGCGACGGCGACCGGCAGCGTCGGCGCGTCCGGCCTGGCCAGGAAGCTCGTCGCGCCGAACTCGCCGAGCGCGACCACGTAACCGAAACCGGCCGCCGCGACCAGCGAACGCGCCGTCAGCGGGAGGTCGATCTCCCGCCACACCCGGCCGGGACTCGCGCCGAGTGCCGACGCGGCCTGCCGCAGCCGGATGTCGACCGACCGCAGCACCGGCAGGACCATCCGCACGATCAGCGGGATGATCACCAGCGCCTGCGCGAGCGGCACCAGCAGCGGCGACGTCCGCAGATCACCCGGCAGCGCGTCGAGCGTGACGAGATAACCGAAACCGACGGTCACCGCGGACACGCCCAGCGGCAACATCAGCGCGGCGTCCATCGTCTCGCCCATCCCCCTGGCCAGCCTGCCCGGCGTGCGGCGCAACGCCACCAGCACGACCGAGGCAAGCACCCCGACGATCATCGCGAGCGTCGTCGCGTCGAACGCCGTCCGCAGCGACATCGACGCCGCTTCCCAGCCCGAGACCTGGAGCGCGCCACGGGAGCCTTGCCCGGCGAGCGCCTCGTACCCGGCGAGGCTCCAACCGTCCGAAGTGGACACGGATTCGACGAGCAGCGCCACGATCGGCGTCATCAGGAGCGCGATCACCGCGAGACCGGCGGCCACGGCCCACCACTCGCCGCCCCTCGGCCTCCGCGCGGTCTCGCTCCGCGAACGCAGGCGCACCGCGTTCTCCCGGCGCCGCCTCGCCAGCGCGCCGACGACGAGCGCGGCGACGACGGCGGCGAACTGCACCAGCGACAGCGCGGCCGCGCCGGAGAGGTCGAGCAGTTCGACCGTGCGCAGGTAGATCTCGGTCTCCAGGGTGCGGTACTTCGCCCCGCCGAGAATGAGCACGACCCCGAAACTGGTGGCGCAGAACAGGAACACCACCGCGGCCGAGGACGCGATGGCCGGCGCGAGCGCGGGCAGCGTCACCGAGCGGAAGGCACGCCACGGCGACGCGCCGAGCGCCCGCGCCGCATCCACGGTGCGCGGGTCGAGATGGCTCCACAGCCCGGAAACCGTGCGCGCGACGACGGCGACGTTGAAGAAGGCGTTGGCCAGCACCAAGGGCAGCAGCCCGCCGTCGGGCCAGAGCGCGCGGAACGCCAGGCCGACCACGACGGTCGGCAGCACGAACGGCACCAGCACCAGCGTCCGGACCAGCGCGACCCCCGGCAGCCGCACTCGTGAGAGCAGAAACGCGACCGGCAGGCCCGCCAGCACCGCCACGATCGTCGAAACCCCGGCACTGGCGACGGTGAATCCGGCGAGTTTCCAGGTCAGCGGGTCGCCGATGGCCGCGCCGACCCCGCCGGAGCCGAAACCCCGGCCGATGATCGCCGCGACCGGCCAGGCGAAGAACACCACGAGGAAACCGAGCGGCGGCACAGCGAGTGCGGCCAGCCCGGCTCCCCGGAACGTCGGCCTGGGGGTACTCAGCCGCCTTTCAAGGCGCGCTTTCGGATTTCCGCGGCCGGGCCGCGGCATCGGCTGTTCACTCACCTGGCCGTGTCAGCGGCCCGTCTCCGCACATCCGAGGCCTCCGGCCGAAGAACGACGCGGGCGCGTATCGTCGCCCGATCCGCCGACTTCAGTTCGGGAGACACGCCCTAACCTTCCACCAGCGTGCGCCACTGGGCGATCCACTGCTCGCGCCCGGCCTGGATCTTGGCCGGTTCGAGCGTCTTCGGCTGCTGCGGCAGCGGCGCGGCCTGCGCCCAGCCCTGCGGGAGCTCGACGCCCTGACGGGCCGGGTACACGTACATGTTGCTCGCCACGGTCACCTGGAACTGCTGGGACAGCAGGAAGTCCACGACCTTGCGTGCCTTCTCGACCTGCTTGCCGCCCGCGAGCACACCCGCGTACTCGACCTGGCGGTAGCAGGTGTCCAGCAGCGCCTTCGTCCTCGGCTTGCCGTCGTCGCCGATCTCGGCGGCGGGCGAAGACGCGTAGGAGACGACGATCGGGCGCGGGCCCTTGCCCGAGGAGCCGGAGAACTCCTTGGTGTAGGCCTCTTCCCAGCCGCTGACCGTCTTGAGCCCGTTGGCCTTCAGCTGCGTCCAGTACCCCTGCCAGCCCTGCTCGCCGAACTGGGCGACGGTGCCGAGCAGGAACGCCAGCCCGGGCGACGACGTCGCGGGACTCTCGGCGACCATCAGGTCCTTGTACTTGGCGTCGGTCAGATCGGCGAACGACTTCGGCTCCGGGATCCCCTTGTCCGCGAAGTACCGGGTGTCGACGTTGACGCAGACGTCGCCGAGGTCGACCGCGGAGAGCCGGTGCTCGGGGTCGACGGAGTAGCGCTGCGGGCCGCGATCGGCCTCCGGGCTGGTGTACTGCTCGAAAACGCCCTCGGTGAGCGCGCGTGAGGCGAACGTCGAGTCGATGCCGTACGCGACGTCACCGATCGGGTTCGCCTTGGTCAGCACCAGTTTGTTGGTCAGCGCGCCCGCGTCACCCTGCTTGAGCACGGAGATCTTGATCCCGGACTGCCGCTCGAACGCGTCGAGGACCTCCTGGGGAGCGAGCCACGAGTCGTGTGTCACGAGCGTGACCGTCGCCGGCGCCTGCGGGTCGTTCCCCGTGTTCCCGGAGAGCGAGCAGCCCGCGACGAGGGCGGCCACCGTGCCAGCCGCAACGACCGTGCGGAGGGCGCGTTTCATCTAGCCTCCTGCGTTCTTCAAAGGGGGGACCCGTGGCAAACGTGCAGCGTAGCCGACGGCGTACCACCATGGAGTCATGGCGGAAATCTTGAACGACAAGCAGGCCGACGAAGCCGTGGCGAAGCTCTCCGGCTGGGCCCGTGACGGCGTCACGATCGAGCGCACGGCGAAGCTGCCGAGCTTCCCGAAAGCCATTGAAGCGGTGGACAAGGTGGCCGAACTGGCGGAGGCGGCCGATCACCATCCCGACATCGACATCCGCTGGCGGACGGTCACGTTCCGGCTCAGCACGCACTCCGCCGGAGGGCTGACGGAGAAGGACTTCTCGCTTGCGTCGCAGATCGACGGGGTACTCGGCGACGTGTGACGTCCGCGACGTTCGCGCCACATCTCCGCTTCTCGGACGTCATCCCCTCAGGGAAACAACGAGAAAGGACGAGTGATGACGCAGGCGATCGTGGTGGGGTTCTCGGCGTTCGGCGCGATGGTGGCGGCCGCTGCCGGAGTGCTCTGGTACACGGCGCGCGAACGGCGCCACCAGCACGATCAGTGATCTTGATCACACCGGCGTTCGACAGGTAACACGGAGCCTGATCAACGCGCTGTTCCCGGCGGACCTGTCGCTTCTCGCCCCCGGAGAACCGCCGTGAACAACGCCTCCATCACCGCCGCCCAGCGCGCCTGGGTGACCACCTTCGCCGCCGCCATCACGCTGCTGGCGATCGTCGTGCTCGGCCTCCTCGGCTAGCTCTTCTCAGCCCGAGTAGGCCTGGCGGGCGGCGACAAGCTCCGGAAGGTGCTTCGCCGCCCACTCACGGCATGCCTCCATCGGCTCGAACAACGTCCGGCCGAGCGGGGTGAGCTCGTACTCCACCCGCGGCGGTGTCTCGTCGTACGCCGTCCGCGTGATCATGCCGTCGCGCTCCAGAGCCCTGAGGGTCTCCGTGAGGACCTTCGGCGTGACTCCCCTCAAAGGCACCCGCAGTTCGGAGAACCGGCGCGGCCCTTCTTCCAGGCACTGCACGACCAGGCCCGCCCACTTGTCGCCGATCCGGAACGGGGTCAGGTTCGACGGGCAGCCTGGCGCGAACATGTCGGGACTCAACGGCTTCACCCGTCCGAAGTTACCCGAGCGGCTTCGCCCACCGCGCCAGTTCGACCGAGGCGTCCTGATAGGTACGCGAACCGGTGGACATCGCGATCACCAGGTCGTACGCGTCGTCCTCCGGTGCGTCGAGGTCGTGCCCGTTGAGACCGTAGAAGACGAACGTCGCCATCCAGGACAGCCGTTTGTTGCCGTCGATGAGCGGATGGTTGCGCACGACCGACTCCAGCAACACCGCCGCTTTCTCGTGGAGCGTCGGATAGGCGTCCTGCCCCATCAGCGAGACCTGCGGCCGGTGCGCGGCGGAGTCGAGCAGCCCGAGATCGCGGATCTTCGGCACTCGGAGGTCCTCCGCGAGCGCCAAGAGGTCTTCGACGGTGAGGTACTCGATCACTGGGCGAGACGGTCGAGCAGGGCGGCGTAGCGCTCCCTGCCGTCCTTGGACAGCGCCCGGACACGATCGTCGCGGACGCGGCGCGCGGCGGCCTCGGTGATGGCGCGGACGGTCGCCTCGTGCTTGCTCACGCCGTCGGCCTCCGCCAGCAGGGCGAGAGCGCGCTCCTGCTCGTCGTTCAACCTCAAGGTCATGGCCATGTCCTCGATGCTACCACTCTGGTAGCACCGCTCCGGGCGTATTTTCCTCGCGTGAGCGTCGAGAGTCTGGGTGAAGCCGAGTACCGGCGCGTGTGGGACCGCTTCCACGCGGAGTTCGCTTTCAAGCCCAGCACCGACCGGTTCCAATGGCCGGGGATCGACGAACCGGCGGGATCGGTCACCTGGAGCCTGTCCGCCCTCGACGACGACCCGGGATACCTGCTGCTGGACCGCATGGTTTCCGCGGTCCGGCGAGGCCTGGCCTCCTGTGCCGACGAGTTGTACGCGCTCGACTGGCAGCACGAGTCGTACCGGTTCCCGACGTCGGCGAAGGACTGGCCGCTCAGCCCGTTCCCGGACGGTGACTACCACTGCTACCTGACGCCGGACTTCGCGCTCGGCACGTTCGGGCATCCGTGGGAGTACACGGTCTGCGTGTTCGGTGACGCGCTGGTGACCGCGGTTTCGGCGGAGCTGACCGAGATCCTCGGCGATCCCCTGCGCAGGTCCGCGTAGGCCCGATCGCCGGGACCGTACTGCCGATCGGCGGAGTGATCGCCGCGGCGGTCTCCGGCGTCGTCGCCGTCTCGCACGCCTGCCGCCGGGTCGCCGTGCGCCGAACCGGAAAAAGGGGACGATCGGAGGTTGCTCTGGCGGCCCTGTGACTCTTAGCTACTCGAACGAAGATTCTCCGAGAAGTGAGGGGTGTTCCATGGCAGGTCTGCGCAGACGCGAGGTGCTCGCGGGCGCGGTGGCACTGGCGGGCGCGGCGACGATCGGGCTGAACCCCGGCACCGCCGCCGCGGCCACGCAGCAACGTCCGGGCGCGCAGTTCCCGCCGTCGCTGGACTTCGGCGACTACCCCGTGATCGCGCGGGTGCGGTCGCGGCGGGCATTGGAGCACCTGCGGGTGCTCAGCGACAAGATCGGCCCCCGCATCGCCGGCACCGAAGGCGAACTGCGAGCGAGGGACTACATCGCGAAGGTGCTGCGCGATCTGCGCTACCAGGTCACCCTGCAGCCGTTCCCGATCGCCGACAAGTTCCTCGGCGGCCTGTCGATCGGCCGCGACAGCTGGCAGACCGGCTCGTCGCCGCAGGGCGCGCAGGACGTCACGCGCGAAGCCGTCGTCGTCGACGCCGGTGACGGCAGCACGCTGCCCGACGATCTGACCGGCAAGATCGTGCTGATCGCGGCCGTGACGAACAAGGCCGACGCGTACCTGACGGCCGCGCAGCGCGGAGCGGACGCCGTGCTGCTCGGCCGGATCGGCGCCGACCCGGCACGCAAGCTGTCCGCCTTCTCCCCGACGCTCGCCACGCCGGTCACCATCCCGGTGCTCGGCCTCGCCCAGGTGCAGGTGGAGCGCCTGCGCGAACGGCTCGCCAAGGGCTCGGTCACGGTGAAGGCGACGGCCACGCACCACAAGAACCTGACGTCGTACAACGTCATCGCCGAGCGGCCGGCCACGTTCCCCGGCAAGGACGACGGCGTGGTCATGGTCACCGCGCACTACGACAGCGTCCCCGGCTCCCCCGGCGCCAACGACGACGGCAGCGGGACCGTGCTGTGCCTGGAGCTGGCGCGCGTCCTGCGGTACCTGCCGACGAACAAGACGCTGCGGTTCGCGCTGTGGGGCTCGGAGGAATACGGGCTGATCGGCTCGCGGCACTACGTCAAGAACCTGTCCGACGCCGAGGCGCAGCGGATCGCGGGGTGCTTCCAGAACGACATGGTCGCCACCAGCTGGGACCCGGCGGTCACCTACTGGCTGCTTTCGGTCGACGGTGCCGACAACGCCACGACCGCGGCCGTCAACGCCGCCGCCAAACGACTCGGCTACGACCCGCGGGTCAAGGGCCCGGTGGCGCGCGGTTCGAGCGACCACGTGCCGTTCTTCGAGCGCGGGATCGCTTCGGGCAACTTCAGCTGGCGTGGCGAAACCGGCCCGGCGCTGCTGGAGCCGACCTACCACACGCCGGAAGACACCATCAAGGACAATGTTTCCCTNACCGTCCCTGCCCCCCACGAGGTTCTAGACGTTGAAGCGGAACTCCACCACGTCGCCGTCGGCCATGACGTAGTCCTTGCCCTCCATGCGCACCTTCCCCGCGGACCGGGCGGCGGCCATGGAGCCGTTCTCGATCAGGTCGTCGAACGAGACGACCTCGGCCTTGATGAAGCCGCGCTCGAAGTCGGTGTGGATGACGCCGGCGGCCTGCGGGGCGGTCGCGCCCTGCGGGATCGTCCAGGCGCGCGACTCCTTGGGCCCCGCGGTCAGGTACGTCTGCAGGCCGAGGGTGTGGAAGCCCGCGCGCGCCAGCGAGTAGAGACCCGGCTCGTGCTGGCCGACGGACTCCAGCAGCTCGCGCACGGACTCCTCGTCGTCCAGTTCGAGCAGTTCGGCTTCGACCTTGGCGTCGAGGAACACCGCGTCGGCCGGGGCGACCAGCTTGGCCAGCTCCTCGCGCCGGGACTCGTCGGTGAGGATGCCTTCGTCGGCGTTGAAGACATAGAGGAACGGCTTCGTGGTGAGCAGGCTCAGCTCGCGCAGCGCCTCGAAGTCCACCTCCTTCTGCGCCTGGAAGAGGGTGCGCCCGGCGTCGAGGATCTCCTTCGCCTTCTGGGCGTTGTCGAGCGCGGGCTTGTTCTCCTTCTTGGTCCGCGCTTCCTTCTCCAGCCGCGGCAGCGCCTTCTCCAGGGTCTGCAGATCGGCGAGGATCAGCTCGGTGTTGATCGTCTCGATGTCGCTGCCGGGGTCGATGCGGCCGTCGACGTGGATCACGTCCGGGTCGTCGAACACGCGGATGACCTGGCAGATCGCGTTGGCCTCGCGGATGTTCGCGAGGAACTTGTTGCCGAGACCTGCGCCCTCGGAGGCACCCTTCACGATTCCCGCGATGTCCACAAAGGACACGACGGCGGGCACGGTCCGCTCGGAGCCGAAGACCTCGGCGAGCTGGTCCAGCCGCGGATCCGGCAGCGGGACGACACCGACGTTGGGCTCGATCGTGGCGAACGGGTAGTTCGCCGCGAGCACGTCGTTGCGGGTCAGCGCGTTGAACAGGGTGGACTTGCCGACGTTGGGCAGGCCGACGATGCCGAGGGTGAGACTCACGGGCCAGAAGTCTACGTGCCGCCCGCCGCCCCATCCGCCGAGGCCTTGATCGCCGTGTCGGATTTCCGCCAGCCGCGCCCCCGACCTGGTGGCACGATCGATGTCATGACCGAGCAGACCCTGGCCGAACGGGCCGTGTGGCGCGACGCCGAACGGTGTTACCGCGCCGTCGCCGCCCGTGATTCCCGGTTCGACGGCCAGTTCATCATGGCCGTCTCCACCACCGGGATCTACTGCCGTCCGTCCTGCCCCGCGTCGACGCCGAAGCAACAGAACGTCCGCTTCTACCCGACGTCGGCGGCCGCGCAGGCCAACGGCTTCCGCGCCTGCCGCCGTTGCCTCCCCGACGCCGTCCCCGGCTCGCCCGACTGGGACATCCGGGCCGACCTCGCCGCACGGGCGATGCGGCTCATCTCGGACGGGACCGTCGAACGCGACGGTGTTCCGGGGCTCGCGCGGCGGCTCGGCTATTCCGAACGCCAGCTCGGGCGCGTCCTCACCGCGGAACTCGGTGCCGGGCCGCTGGCGCTGGCCAGGGCCCACCGGGCGCACTCGGCGCGGCTGCTGATCGAGATGTCCGGGCTCCCGCTGACCGACGTCGCGTTCGCGGCGGGGTTCTCCAGCGTCCGCCAGTTCAACGAGACGATCCGCGAGGTGTTCGCGACGACGCCTTCGCAGCTTCGCGCGGCGAGTCTGCGTCGCGAGCGTCGTAAGGCCGAGGAATTGCCGACCGGGACCCGCTTGAGCCTGCGGCTGCCGTTCCGTAAACCGTTCGACGCGGACGGGGTGCTGGATTTCCTGGCCGTCCGGGCCGTCCCGGGCGTCGAGCACGTGACGCACGACGATGCCGGGGTGACCGGCTACGGACGCACGCTGCGGCTCGCGCACGGCTCCGGCGTGGTGTGGCTGACGGCGAAGGACGACCACGTCCGGTGCGATCTGCGGCTCACCGACCTGCGCGACCTGAGCAGCGCGGTGGCGAGGGTGCGGCGGCTGCTCGACCTCGACGCCGACCCCGAGGCGGTCGCGCGGGTCCTCGGGGCCGACCCGGCACTCGCGCCGCTGGTCGAGGCGATCCCCGGCATCCGGGTGCCCGGCGCTGTCGACGGCGACGAACTCGTGCTGCGCGCGATGCTGTCGCCCGCCGAGACGGCCGCGCTCGCCGACGCCCTCGGCGAACGCGTGCCCAGCTGCGACGAATCGCTGGAAGGGTTGACCACGGTGTTCCCGACGGCGGCCCAGGTCGCCGAACACGGCCCGGAACGAGTGGCCGCGGTGGCCCGCGCGCTCGCGGACGGGGTGGCGGTCCACGTCGGCCGCGATCCCGGGGAGCTGCGGGCGGAACTGCTGGACGTCCCGGGAATCGGGCCGGGGACCGCGGACTACGTCCTGATGCGCGTGCTGGGCGCGCCGGACGTCCTGCTGACCGGTGACCCGGCGCTGCGCCGTGGAGCGGCGGCGCTGGGCATCACCGACGACGAAACGACGCTGGCCGAACGCGGACGGGCCTGGCAGCCCTGGTCCTCGTACGCCGGCATGTACTTGTGGCGCGCCGAAAAGGGAGAATGATGAGCATCGCGTACTGGTCCACAATGGACACCAAGATCGGCCCGTTCACCGCCGTGGTGACGGGCGACGGGGCCGTGCTCGCCTCGGGCTGGACCGGCGACGTCGGCGAACTGACGCCGCTGATCTCGCCTTCCCTCACCCCTGGCGAAGTGAAGCAGCGACGGGACCTGGGCCCGGTGAGCACCGCGATCCGCCGCTACCACGACGGCGACCTGGACGCCGTCGCCGATATCGAGGTTCGGCAGCGGTCCGGCGCTTTCCGGGAGCACGCTTGGGAAATCCTGCGGAAGGTGCCCGCGGGCGAACCGGTCAGCTATGCGGAGTACGCGGCGCTGGCGGGGAATCCGGCGGCGGTGCGGGCGGCCGCGTCGGCGTGCGCGAAGAACGCGGCGGCGCTGTTCGTTCCATGCCACCGGGTGGTTCGGACCGGCGGCGGCGTGGGGAACTTCCGGTGGGGTGTCCCGGCGAAGCAGTGGCTGCTGACGCACGAAGCGGCCTGATCCGCCTCGTGAGTGGTAAGGACGGTTCTAACCGTCCTTACCACTCACGAGACCTGGGGTCAGGCGGCGTGGATCTCCACCGTAGAGCCCGTACGCGCCTTTCGGATCCGCAGTCGCGTCGGGATCCGCTGCCGCAGTTCCTCCACGTGCGAGACCAGCCCGACCACTCGCCCACCGGCGCGAAGCTCGTCGAGGATGTTCATGACGATGTCGAGCGTCTCGGCGTCCAGAGTGCCGAAGCCCTCGTCGATGAACAGCGTGTCCAGCAGCGCTCCGCCGGTTTCGGCGGCGACGACGTCGGCGAGGCCCAGGGCAAGCGAGAGTGACGCGAGGAAGGACTCGCCACCCGAAAGCGTCTTCGCGGGCCGGATGGTGCCGGAGTAGTCGTCGAGCACGTCGAGCCCGAGGCCGCCACGAGTGCCCCGCACCCCGGCCGCGTCGGAATGCACGAACGAGTAGCGGCCCTGGCTCATCGTCCGCAGGCGAGCCGTCGCCGCGACCGCGACCTCCTCCAGTCTCGCGGCGAGGACGTACGAGCGCAGCGACATCTTCCGCGCGTTCTGCCCGCGTCCGTTGACCACCTCGGCCAGCGCCTTCAGTTCGAGATACCGCTCTTCGACCGGCGCCAGTCCCGCCATCAAGGACGTCATCCGCTCGGCCAGTTTCGTCAGGTCGGCGTGCCGCGAAGTGGCCGCCCGCAGAGCCACGAGCGCCTGTTCGGCCTCGCCTCGCGTGTCCTGCGCCGCATCGGCCGAAGCACCGACGTCGATCTCGTCCTCCGGCGAGATGCCGAACAACTCGGGCTGCGCGAGCTCCTCGCGGGCGGCCCGTTCCATCACCTTCGCGTCGGCGAGGCCGGCCTCCAGTTTCGCGATCTGCTCGTCCGGCCGCGCCGCGGCACGCATCTCGTCGAGGTCCGCGAAACCCTTGGCCCGCAACGCTTCCTTGACCAGTTTCGCTTGCTCGTCACGGCGCTCCCTGGCACCTGCGACGTTCAACCGCGCTTCGGCGAGCGCGTCGAGACGGGTCGCGAGGCCCAGCAGATGCCGCCGGCGGGCGGCGACGTCGGCGAACTCTCCGCGCGCGCTCTCCAACCGGCGCTCGCGTTCGGTCAGCCGCTCCGTCAAACCGCGTACTTCGGTCTCGGCCTCGACCGCGCGCCGTTGGGCCGCCCCGCGCTGTTCGGTCAGTTGCTCGATCTTCCGTTCCAGGGCACCGACCTGGTCCGCGAGAGCAGGCTTTCGGCGAGCGGTCTCCGACAGCGTGGCGACCAGATCGCGCGCCTCGCCGAGCCCGGCCCGCAGTGTCACGTCGGTGTGCTCGCCCAACCTCGCGATCAGGACGGCCAGGCGGTTTTCGGCTTCCAGCAACGCGGCTTTCGCCTTCTCGCGCCGCGTGTGCGCCTGCTGCTCCGCGACTTCGGCGCGGCGTTCGTCCTCGGGATCGACCAGACCGCCGGTGTGCGTCGCCGGCGACGGATGCTCCGTCGCCCCGCAGACCGGGCAGTCCTCGCCCGCGCGGAGACCGGCGGCGAGTTCGGCCGCCATTCCTTCGAGACGCCGCTCCCGCAGGTCCAGCCGATGCTGACGGGCCTGCTGATGGCCGTCCACGGCATCGCCGACCGCCACACGCGCCCGCTCGACGACCTGCTGTGCCTTGGGCACCTCATCGGCATCGCGGGCCAACGCGGTCAGCTCGTCGACACGGGTGCGGGCGCCGTCGAGCTTCGCTTCGGCCTCGGCGGCAGCGGCCGCTTCGGCGCGCAAAGCCGCGACCCTCTCCGGCGCGGCGCCCAGTTCGGCGGCGAAGTCCTCAGCCTGCTTCTTCGCCTTGTCGGCGGCGGCGTTCAGCTGTTCGCGGCGAACCAGATCCCGTTGCTGCTGCTCGCTTTCCGCCACGAGTTCGGCTAGTGCGCCCGCCTCTTCCCGCGCTCCGCCGGCACGAGCACGCAGCTCGGCGGCGGAACTCTCCGCGGCGTCAGGCACTTCCTGAGCCCGGAGAGCCTCCGCGGCTTCGGCCTCCGCGAGCTGGTCCAGCCTGCGTTCGAGGAGATCGGCCTCCGCGACCACACCCGCCGCACGATGCGCCGCTTCGACCTCTTCCGCCCACTCCGCACGCTGGTCCGCCTGCTCGGCGATCGCCGAAAGCCGCGTGTACGCGGTGCGCACCCGGCGGATCCGTTCGGCGGTGGACCGGTTCTCCTGCCAGACGGCCTCAGCCGTCTTGGCCGCCGCGCGAGCCTTCGTGTCCCGTTCCTGTGCCTCGCCGACGCGCCGCGCCGACTCGGCGAGCACCTCTTCGACCCACTCGGCCTGCCCTTCTTCGGGCGCTTCCTGTCGCGCGACCTGCGCGAACCGCGCGACCCACTCCCGCAGCGACTGCTGCCTCGCCTGAAGCTCGCGGCCGCGTTCGGCGCGCAGATTCGCGAACCAGTCCTCGACGCACGCGAAGCGCTCGGTGCCGAACAGCCGCTCCAGCAGCTCCTCGCGCTCGGCCGTGTTCGCGCGCAGGAACCGCGCGAACTCGCCCTGCGGCAGCAGAACCACCTGGAAGAACTGCTCGTGCGTCATGCCGATGAGCCGTTCGACCGTGCGCGCGACCTCGTCGATCCGCGTGATGCCCTCGGCCACGTGTCCGGCGGGCACCGTGCCGACCCAGTTCAGCACCGCCTTCGCCTGCTGGACGGTCATCCCCTCGCCCCTGCGCTTGGGCCGCTGGTACTCGGGGTTGCGCGCGATCCGCATCCGCTGGCCCTGCACGGTCAGTTCGAGGACGACCTCGGTGACCTGGTCAGGCTCGGCGAGGTCGCAGCGCAGCCGTTTGACCTGGCCGCGAGCGCCGGGGACCGTGCCGAACAACGCGAACGCGATCGCGTCGAGCAGCGTCGTCTTCCCCGCGCCGGTGTCACCGTGCAACAGGAACAGCCCATCGGCGCCGAGCACGTCGAAGTCCACCACCTCCCGGCCCGCGTACGGACCGAAAGCGGCGACCTCCAACCGGTGCAGTCTCATACTTCGCGCTCCCTGCCCGCCGCGCCCAGCGCCGCCAGCACCAGCCGCTCCTCGCTCTCCGACGGGGCGGATCCGCGGCAGTCCTCCAGGAAACTGCGGGTGATCTCGACGTCGGATCGCCCGCGGACGGCTTCGGCGTACTTCAGCGCGGCCCCGTCGTGCCCGCCTTCCGGCTGCCAGTCCATGTGCACCGCGTACGGGAACCGCTCACGCAGTTTGCGCATGGCGTCGATCGGGCGGACCCGGTCGGTGACCGTGAAGGAGAGGAAATGCTCGGTGAGGCCGTCGTGCTCCGGATCCGAAAGGAGATCCGCCAGCTCGCCGCGCAGCATCGCGAGGTGCCGCGGCACCGGCAGTTCGTGGCGCCGGACCTCGCCGAGCCCGCCGGCGCCGAGTTCCACCAGCCAGACCGACTTCCGTTGGCGTGTCTCGGAAAACGAGTACGCCAGCGGACTGCCCGAATAGCGCAGGTGCTCGGCGAGGGTCTGCGGGCCGTGCAGGTGGCCGAGCGCGACGTAATCGACGCCGTCGAACACCGAACCCGGCACCTGCTCGACGCCGCCGACCGCGATGGTCCGCTCGGATTCGGTCGGCTCGCCGCCGGTGACGAAGGCGTGCGCGAGCACCACCGACCGCGTCCCGGACGGCCGTCCGGCGAGATCCGCCCGGATCCGCCGCATCGCCTCGGTGAGCACGCCGGTGTGACCGCGGGCCTCGGGTACGCCGAGGGCGTGGCGCGCGGGCTCCGGTTCGAGGTACGGGATCCCGTAGAGGGCGACCTCGCCGTGTTCGTCGGGAAGCAGCACCGGCTCGGCGAGCCCGTCGATCGTGGCGCGCAGGTGCAGCCCGCCGGCCGCGGCGAACTCGGCGAACGCGCCCAGCCGCGGCGCGGAGTCGTGGTTGCCCGGTGTCATCACCAGTTTCGCCCCGGCTTGGCGGATCCTGCCCAGCGCCGTGGTGGCCACGCGGACGGCCTCCGCCGAGGGCACCGCTCGGTCGTAGATGTCCCCGGACACGAGCACGACGTCGACCGACTCGGCGACCACGAGATCGGCGAGATGACCGAGCACGGCTTCCTGTTCGGCGAGCAGATCGGCGCCGTGGAAGGTACGGCCGATGTGCCAGTCGGACGTGTGCAGGAGCTTCACGCAGCCCAAGGTAGGGCCGCGCACCGGCCGGAGCAGGGAGGCGCGCCCTTGGCGGCACCGCGCTTTCCGACACGCCGGGGACGGCGCAGGTCAGATACGGAGCGCGACCGCACCGTCCCGTTTTTGTCGGTGGGTTCCGCCATGATGTCCCCGACCCGGATCCGGAGGGGAGGTACCGGTGGCGACGGTGATCACCACCGCGGCCGTCGTGCTCGCGTTGCTGCTGCTCGCGGCCGTCGCGCTGCTGTGGCGGCTGTACAACGACGGCATGCGGCGGGCGGACGCGGCGGCGAAACTGGTCGCCGCCGAACGGGCCAAGGCGGATCAGCAGCAGCTCGCGCTGCGCCGGTACGAGGTCGCGTTCGCTTCGATCAGCGGCCGGGGCGAGCTGGGCGAACAGGTGCTTTTGGAGACCGCACGCGCGCTCGGGCTCCGCGAGGAGCTGCACTTCACGCTGCAAACGGACCTCGCGGGCGGCGGCGCGGCGAAGCCGGACATGGTGCTGCGGGTCGGCGGCGGGCGGACAGTGCCGGTCGACGCGAAGGCGAGCATGGCCTGCTGGGCCGAAGCGGTCGAAACCGACGACCCCGAAGAACGGCTGGACGCGCTGCGCGTCCACGTCCGGCAGATCCGGTCGCGGGCGGCCGAACTGGCGGGCAAGGGCTACCAGCGCTGGGCCGACGCGATCTACGGGACGATCATGTTCGTCCCGTCCGACGCGGCCGTGGTCGCCGCGCTGGACACCGACCCGGAACTGCTGCGCTGGATGCTGGACCGGCGGGTCTTCCTCTGCGGGCCGACGGGGTTCGCCGTGCTGGCCTCGGCCGCGCTGTTCGCCGCGACCGAACGGGCACTGGTCGAGGACGTCGAGCAGGTCCGGGCCGGCGCCGCGGCCGCGCACCGGGCCGCGGGCAACGCGGTCGACGCGCTGAACCTGTCGAGCACCCATCTGCAGCGCTTCATCTCGGCACGGCGGCGGGAGCTGGAGGCGCTCGAGAGCTTCCGGAGCACGGTCTCGCCGCTGACGGACGCTTCGGGCAGCCCGGCGCCGGTGCCCCTGATCAGGAAGGCGGACGAACTCCCGGCCTCGTGAAGCGCACGCGGTCTCGTGAGTGAAGAGGACGGTTAGAACCGTCCCAACCACTCACGAGACCCGACACAAGTCGTCCGGCCGCGGCCTTTCCTACCTGCGATTTCCGGAATCACGGGCTCCATTTCGCCCCGTCCGCCAACCTTGCCGGCCTCTCACTCGTAGTACCTCCGGTAAGCACCCGGACAGTCCGTCCGGGTGGTCCGGAATGACCACTACCAGGCGATAGACACCCCGCCTGTTGGCGGTATGCCCGCAGCTTGGATATACGGTGGGGCCTGTGACCGCGATTCGCGATCGCCAGAGCGATCCTGATGCCGACGACGTTCCCGTTGCCTGGGACGAGCGTCCGCTCGTCGGCGCCAGGCGCGGGTTGCCCTGGTGGGCCGCCGTCCTGGTGGGCTTCGGGCTCGCCATCCTTGGCGCCTTCGTCGACATGATGATGCAGAAGGACCTGGGCCTGCTGTTCAAGGCCTGCTACGCGCTCGGCGCGGTGGCCGCCGTGGTGGCCGTCCAGCGTCGCGGGCTGTTCGGCCCGATGGTGCAGCCGCCCCTGGTCCTCGCCGTGACCGTTCCGGGAGTCATTCTCCTGACCTCGGACGGCAGCAAGGGCACGGACCTGCTTTCGAGAGCCTTCGACGTCGGCACGCCGCTGATCAACGGCTTCCCGACGATGGCCATCACCACCGGCGTCACCTTGGCGATCGGCATCTTCCGGATCTACCGCGAACGCGATCCCGACGCCCCGGTGAAGGTGAAGCCGGATACCAAACCGGAACGTCGCGACGAGGCCAAGCCCGCCGCCCGTCCCGCGGCGGCCGCCGCGCCGGGCCGGGGCCGTCCCGCAGCCCGAACCGGCCAGACCCCGCCTCCGCCTTCCCGCCGCGGTGCTCCGCGAGACGGTGCGCCGCCCCGCCGCCGTCCCGCCGACGACGAGCGGCGCCCCCGCCGCGACGCCGAGCCCGGCGCCCGCAAACCGCCGCCCCCGGGACGTCAACCCCGGCGGCCGCGGCCGGAAGAGGGCGAACCCCGCCGCCGCGACCCTCGAGGCGAAAGCGCCCCGGGTGCCCCGCGCCGCCGTCCGCCGCGTTCGGACGACCCGCGCCGCGGAAGTCAGCCGCCCCGCCGCCGCCCCTGGGACGACGAGCGGTGAAGCAAGGGACCTTTGCTACCACTTGAGCCTCTGACCAGTGCTTGAGCCCGATCAAAGAAGGGCCGCCCGAGGAAGTCCTCGGGCGGCCCTTCTTCGTGAAGCCTCAGGCCTTCGCGGCCTTACGCAGCTCGTGCGGCAGCGCGAACGCGATCTTCTCGTTGGCCGTGGTGACCTCGTCGACGCTGTCCCAGCCGCGCTCGGCCAGCCACGTCAGCAGGTCCATGACCAGCACCTCCGGGACCGAAGCACCGCTGGTGACGCCGACGGTCTCGACGCCTTCGAGCCACGCTTCGTCGACCTCGTGCGCGAAGTCGATCAGGTGCGACGCGCGCGCCCCCGCCTTCAACGCGACCTCGACCAGCCGCTTCGAGTTGGACGAGTTCCTCGAACCGACGACCAGCACCAGATCACACTCCGCGGCCATGGCCTTGACCGCGACCTGGCGGTTCGTGGTGGCGTAGCAGATGTCGTCGCTGGGCGGGTCGGCCAGACCGGGGAACTTGTCCCGCAGCTGATCGACGCGCTCCATGGTCTCGTCCACCGAAAGGGTGGTCTGCGACAGCCAGATGACCTTCGACGGGTCGCGGATCTCGACCTTGTCGACGTCCTCGGCGGTGTCGACGAGCTGCACCTTGTCGGGAGCCTCGCCGGCGGTGCCTTCGACCTCTTCGTGGCCTTCGTGGCCGATCAGCAGGATGTCGTAGTCGTCCTTCGCGAACCGGTTGACTTCCTTGTGCACCTTCGTCACGAGCGGGCAGGTCGCGTCGATGGTCCGCAGGTTGCGCTCGGCCGCCTCGGCGTGCACCGCGGGGGAGACGCCGTGCGCGGAGAACACCACCAGTTCGCCTTCCGGCACCTCGGAGGTCTCGTCGACGAAGATCACCCCGCGTTCGCGCAGGGTCTCCACCACGTGCCGGTTGTGCACGATCTCCTTGCGCACGTAGACCGGTGCGCCGTAGAGCTCGAGTGCCTTTTCGACGGCGATGACCGCGCGGTCGACACCCGCGCAATAGCCGCGTGGCTTGGCGAGCAGGACACGTTTGCCACCTGCCGGCACACCGGACTCGGTGATCGTCGGACTGCCGGCGGGCGTGATTCCGGGACTCGCAGAACTCATGCCCCCAAGGGTACGGGCTGGCCCGGGGGCTCCTCGCACTCACGTTCAGGTGACCAGGGAACCCCTCTAAAGTATGTGCGTGGAGTCACGTCCTGTGAGCCGACACACCCGTTCGGTTGGGCAGGATGGACGAGATACGGCAGGCTAGACGTATGAAGCCTCTCCCGCTCCCCCTCCGGGTCGCCGCGGGCCTCGCCGTCACCACCGCCGAGCGGGTTCGCGAACTTCCCAAGCAGCTCACCGGGCTCCCCGTCACGGTGGTCAGCCAGGTGCTCCAGTTCTCCATGCGCGTGCAGCAGCACGTCACCGAACTCGCGATCAAGGGCGACGACGCGCTGTCGGGCCTTCGCCCGGTCGAGGACACGCCGAGCTGGGCCACCTTCGACGAGGATCTCCCGCCGGACCTCGGCGAACGCCGGTACGAGCGCGACTCGTGCGTGGTCCCGCTGCGTGAGGACGCCGAAGTTCCCGAACCGCGCGCCGAGACGAACGGGCGCCTCCACGACCTCGAAGCGCTCACCGAGGACCCGTGGGCCGAGGAGGAGCGCGCGCTCGCCGAGGACCACGCCGACGGCGAGTTCGACAGCGCGAGCGCGCCCGTGACCTCCGGTCCCGCCGGGCTGGACGAATACGACTCGCTCACCCTGCCGCAGCTGCGCGCCCGCCTGCGCCGGTTCGACCTCGCTCAGCTGGAAGAACTGCTGACCTACGAACGGGCGAACGCCGACAGGGCGTCGTTCGTCGGCATGCTCGCGCGGCGCATCGGGAACGTGAAGAAAACCGAGAGCGACGGCGACAGCGCGGAAGGCCAGTGAGCGCCGAACCCGCCTCCGCCACGGCGGGCCCGTCCACGACCGCCGAGAACCCATGGCCGGTCCGCACGGTCGCCCGCAAGGTCGGCGAGTGGATCAACCGGCTCGGCGCGGTCTGGGTCGAAGGTCAGGTCACGCAGATCTCGGCCCGCCCCGGCACCAACACCGCCTTCCTGACCCTGCGCGACCCGTCCGCGGACGTCTCGATGTCGGTGACCTGCCCGATGGGCCTGCTGCGCACGATCGAACCTCCGCTGCGCGAGGGCGCGAGCGTCGTGGTGCACGCGAAGCCGACGTTCTTCATGAACCGCGGTTCGCTGAGCCTGCGCGCCAACGAGATCCGCGCGGTCGGCATCGGCGAACTGCTCGCGCGGATCGAGCGGCTGCGGCGGCTGCTGGCCGCCGAAGGCCTGTTCGCGCCGGAACGCAAACGCAAGATCCCTTTCCTGCCCAAGGGAATCGGGCTGATCACCGGACGCGCGTCGGCCGCCGAACGCGACGTGCTGGTGAACGCGCAGGCCCGCTGGCCGCATGTCGCGTTCAAGGTGATCAACACCGCCGTGCAGGGTTCGCTCGCCGTCCCGCAGATCCTCCAGGCACTGTCCAAACTGGACCGTGACCCCGACGTCGACGTCATCGTGATCGCGCGCGGCGGCGGCAGCGTGGAAGACCTGCTGCCGTTCTCCGACGAAGCGCTGTGCCGCGCCGTGTCCGCGGCCGGGACGCCGGTGGTCAGCGCCATCGGGCACGAGCCCGACACCCCGCTGCTCGACCACGTCGCCGATCTCCGCTGTTCGACGCCGACCGACGCCAGCAAGCGGATCGTGCCCGACGTGCGCGAAGAGACCCAGCGCGTCCGTCAGATGCGCGATCGCGGTCGCCGCGCCCTGCACGGCTGGGTGGACACGCAGGTCAGGCTGCTGAACCAGATGCGCAGCCGTCCCGTGCTCGCCGACCCGCTCGGCCCGATCCAGCGGCGCTCGGACGACGTCGAGATCCACCGCGAACGCGGTCGCCGCGCGATGCTCACCCTGCTCGCGAAGGACCAGGCCGAGATCGCCAGCGCCCGCGCGCGGCTGACCGCGCTCGGCCCGGCGGCGACCCTCGAACGCGGCTACGCCGTGGTGCAATACACCGACGAGCACGGCAACCTCCAGGTACTCCGGTCCGTCTCCGAAGTCGCGGACGGCGCGAAACTGCGCGTCCGCGTGGTCGACGGCGCGCTCGGCGCCGTCGTCTCAGGAGAGCCGGAGGAGGGGCGTTGACGGCGAGTTTCCTGCCTTTGACCATCGACGCCGCGAGACGTGCCGACGCGCCCGAAGTGTTGCGCAACGCGCTCCTGACCGATCGCGCGGCCGAGGAGTGCTGGACGGTGCTGCTGGCCGGATGCCAGGCCGAGGCACTCTTTTCCGCCGAGGGCTCATCAGCGCCGTTATCTGCCAAACGCGGCCTCGACGCCCAGCTGCGGAAACTCTCCGAAGCGACGGCCGAGCATGTCGGCACCCGGTGGTGGTTCGCGGACGGCACGGTGCACCGCAAACGGGTGGCGCGGTCCCAGGAGAACCTCGTCGCGGCGATCGCGGAGGGTGACGGCCAGGAGTTCGCTCTCGCCTTCGTGGGTTACGACAACGCCATGGCCGGCGCGGTAGTGTGCGCGGGTATCGGCAAGCACCGACGTCCGGTAGAAGGAAGCACAGCGTGAGCAAACCCGGTGGTGAGACCTCCGAACTCGGCTACGAGCAGGCCCGCGACAGGCTGGTGGAGGTCGTCCGCGAGCTCGAAGCGGGCGGGCTGTCCCTGGAACAGTCGCTCGCCCTGTGGGAGAAGGGCGAGCAGCTGGCGAAGGTCTGCGAGCACCACCTCGAGGGCGCACGTGAGCGGATCGAGGCGGCGCTGTCGTCCGTCGAGGAAGAGACCGGCGACGGTCAGTGACGTTCACCATGCTCCTGAGCCACCGAACCACCGTGGGTATCTGAGAGACTGGGACCCCGCCGAGTTCCTGACCCGGGAGGCCGCATGCCCACCCCCACCTCGTCCGCCAGCTCTTCTCGACGCCCTGAAGCCCCCGATCGCAACCTCGCGATGGAACTGGTCCGCGTGACCGAAGCCGCCGCGATGGCCGCGGGCCGCTGGGTGGGACGCGGAGACAAGATCGGTGGGGACGGCGCCGCCGTGGACGCGATGCGCCAGCTGGTCTCGACCGTGTCGATGCGCGGCGTCGTCGTCATCGGCGAGGGCGAGAAGGACGAAGCCCCGATGCTGTTCAACGGGGAAGAGGTCGGCAACGGCGACGGGCCGGACTGCGACGTCGCGGTCGACCCGGTCGACGGGACGACCCTGATGGCCAAAGGCATGCCGAACGCGCTGGCCGTGCTCGCGGTCGCCGAACGCGGCGCGATGTTCGACCCGTCCGCGGTCTTCTACATGGAGAAGCTCGCCGTCGGCCCGGACGCCGCCGGCAAGGTGGATCTGGCCGCCCCGATCGCGGAGAACATCCGCCGGGTCGCGAAGGCCAAGAACTCCAGCGTCTCCGACGTCACCGTGTGCATCCTCGACAGGCCGCGCCACGAACAGCTGATCAAGGAGGTCCGCGAGGCGGGCGCCCGGATCCGGTTCATCTCCGACGGCGACGTCGCGGGCGCGATCGCCGCGGCCCGCCCGACCACCGGCGTCGACATGCTGCTCGGCATCGGCGGCACCCCCGAAGGCATCATCGCGGCCTGCGCGATGAAATGCCTCGGCGGCGAACTGCAGGGCCGCCTGTGGCCGAAGGACGACGCGGAGCGCGAGAAGGCGCTGGCCGCGGGCCACGACCTCGACCGCGTGCTCGGCAACGACGACCTCGTCCGCGGCGACAACGTGTTCTTCTGCGCCACCGGCGTCACCGACGGCGACCTGCTGCGCGGCGTGCACTACCGCGCGGGCGGCGCGACGACCCAGTCGATCGTGATGCGGTCGAAGTCCGGCACGGTCCGGATGATCGACGGCTACCACCGGCTGACCAAGCTCCGCTCGTACTCGTCCGTCAACTTCGACGGCCACCTCGACGATTCACTGGAAGACGACGTAGTTCCCCCGCTCCCCTAAGGAGATTCCGTGCTCAAGCGCGTACTCGTGGTCCTGCTCGCGGCGATGGCCCTCACGCCGGTCGGGCAGGCCACGGGCGCGGGCGACCTCGTCGGCGGCAGAGAGGCCGACGAGCCGTATCCGTTCATCGCGTCCCTGCATTCGGCCTCCGGCAAGGCTTTCTGCGCCGGAACGCTGATCGCGGCGGACTGGCTGGTGACGGCCGGGCACTGTGTCGAGGGCAAGAACCCGGCGAACCTGAGCGCGCGGATCGGCAGCAACGACAACACCCAGGGCGGCGAGATCTCCGGCCTCGCCGAGATCGTGGTGAACCCGTCCTACAACCCCGAACCCGAGCACGCGGGCGGCGATCTCGCCTTGGTGCGGCTGGCCGCCCCGGTGAAGGCGGCGCCGATCGCGATCGGCGCCGTGGTGGCGCCCGGGACGCCGACACGGCTGCTCGGCTGGGGCCAGACGTGCCCGACTTCGGGCTGCGGCAAGGGTCCGGTGAAGCTCCGGCAACTGGACACGAAGATCGTCGAAGGTGTGCGTTGCACCGCGAAGTTCGACGGTGCCGTCGAGTTGTGCACCGACAACCCCGGCGGGAACTCGGGGTCGTGCTACGGCGATTCCGGCGGGCCGGAGATCGCCAAGGTCGAGGAGAAGTGGGCGCTGCTGGGCCTGGTCAGCCGTCCCGGCAACGCGGACCCGGTGTGCGCGACTTCGCCGTCGATCGCGACGTCGGTGGTGGCTTACGCGCAGTGGATCGCGGAGAAGATCACGCCGCCGGCTCCCGCTCCCCCTGCCTGACCTCGCGCTACTCCGCGTTGCTCGAGTGACCGGGGAACAGATGCGCTTCCGGGTTCAAGGCCACCGCGATGTTGTTCACCGCCGTCGCCGCTTCCCCGAAGCCGGTCGCGATCAGCTTCACCTTCCCCGGATACGCCGCGACGTCGCCCGCCGCGTAGACCCGCTCCCGCGCCGTCGCCATGGTCGAGTCGACGGCTATCGCGCGATGGTCGATCCGGAGTCCCCAGCTTTCGATCGGCCCGAGATCCGCGGTGAAGCCGAGTGCGGCGACGACCGTGTCGGCGTGCAGCACTTCGGGTTCGGCCCCCTTGATCCGGATCTCGACCTCCGCCAGCGCGCCGTCGCGGTCGAGGAACCGGGTGACTTCGGCGTCGGTGACGATCCGCACGCCGAGTTCCCGCGCCTGCCGCACGATCGACTCGGCCGCGCGGAACCTCGCGCGCCGGTGCACGAGGGTGACGCTCGCGGCGACCGGGTGCAGGGCGAGCACCCAGTCGAACGCCGAGTCGCCGCCGCCCACGACGACCACGTGCTGCCCTTCGTGCGCCCGTAAGGAGGGCACGAAGTGGACCATTCCGCGGCCGAGCCAGCCGTCACCGGCGGGCAGCGGCCGCGGGGTGAACTCCCCGATCCCGGCGGTGATCAGCACCGCGCCGGCGCGCAGGACCTGCCCGCCGTCGAGGGTGACGGTGACGCCGCCTTCGACGCTTTCGAGTTTCTCGGCCTTGCGCCCGAGCAGGTACGCGGGCTTCCACGGCGCCGCCTGGTCGAGAAGGCCCTGCACCAGATCGCGGCCACGGACCTCGGCGAATCCGCCGACGTCGTAGATCATCTTTTCGGGGTACATCGCGGTGACCTGGCCGCCCGCCTCCGGCAATGAATCCACGACGGCCATCGAAAGGCCACGGAATCCCGCGTAGTAGGCGGCGAACAGACCCGTCGGACCTGCCCCGATGATGACGAGGTCGTACGACGTTTCCCCAGCGGACTCGCTCATTCGGCACTCTCCCGGCCGGTGGTGGGCGGCGTGATCGAGAACACATTCGATCCTAGCCTTCGCGTGCCGAAAGACACGGAGCGCGCCAGGAGGTGCTGCGCGAAACTTGGGGTATGGCTGAACAGGAATACCGGATCGAACACGACACCATGGGCGAGGTGCGCGTCCCTGTCGACGCCCTCTACCGCGCGCAGACTCAGCGCGCCGTCGAGAACTTCCCGATCTCCGGCCGGGGCCTGGAGCGCGCCCAGATCCGCGCGCTCGGCCTGCTGAAGGCCGCCGCGGCCCGGGTCAACGCCCGGCTCGGCGTGCTCGACGCCGAGGTCGCCGAGGCCATCGCGAAGGCCGCGGACGAGGTCGCCGAGGGCAAGCACGACGCGCATTTCCCGATCGACGTGTTCCAGACCGGTTCCGGGACCTCGTCGAACATGAACGCCAACGAGGTCATCGCGACGCTCGCGTCGAGGGCGCTGGGCCGCGACGTGCACCCGAACGACCACGTCAACGCTTCGCAGTCCTCGAACGACACCTTCCCGACGACGATCCACGTCGCCGCGACGGAGGCCGTCCTGTCCGACGTCATCCCGGCGCTGGAGTACCTGGCCGCCGCCATCGAGACACGGGCGGCCGAATGGGCGGACATCGTGAAGTCCGGCCGCACGCACCTGATGGACGCCGTGCCGATCACCTTCGGCCAGGAGGCGGGCGCGTGGGCGTCGCAGGTCCGGTTCGGGGTCGAGCGGCTGAAGTCGGGTCTGCCGCGGCTCGGTGAACTGCCGATCGGCGGGACCGCGGTCGGTTCCGGGCTGAACGCGCCCGAGGGCTTCGGCGCGGCGGTCTCCCAGGAACTGGCTTCGGTGACCGGCCTTCCGCTGACCGAGGCACGTGACCACTTCGAGGCGCAGGCGACGCAGGACAGCGTCGTCGAGACGTCCGGGCACCTGCGCACGGTCGCGGTGTCGCTGAACAAGATCGCGAACGACCTGCGCTGGCTGGGTTCCGGCCCGCGCACCGGACTCGCCGAACTGGCGCTGCCGGATCTGCAGCCGGGTTCGTCGATCATGCCGGGCAAGGTGAACCCGGTGATCCCGGAGGCGACGCTGCAGGTGGTCGCCCAGGTGATCGGGAACGACGCGGCGGTCGCCTTCGCCGGCGCGGCGGGCAACTTCCAGCTCAACGTGAACCTGCCGGTGATCGCGCGCAACGTGCTCGAATCGGCGCGGCTGCTCGCGGCGGTCTCGCGGCTGCTGGCGGACAAGGTGTTCGCGGGCGTGACGGTGAACGCGGACCGCGCGCGCGAGTACGCCGAGGGTTCGCCGTCGATCGTGACCCCGCTCAACAAGTACATCGGTTACGAAGAGGCCGCCGCCATCGCGAAGCAGGCCCTCAAGGAGCTGAAGACGATCCGCGAGGTCGTGATCGAACGCGGTCACGTCGCGAACGGCAAGCTCACCGAAGCCCAGCTGGACGAGGCCCTCGACGTCCTCCGCATGGCGCGCGGAGGCCGCTAGGCGCTGGCGACCACAGCCGCATGAAGCGGTGAGGCGAGCGAAGCCGCCAGCCCACCCGAAGGCGGCGTCTCGGTGAACAGGTGCAGCCACGTCAGCACCGGACCGAGCAGGATCGCGTGCACGAGTGCCGGATCGGGCCGCCTCGCGAGTTCCCCTCTCGCGACGGCCCGATCCAGCATCATGACCAGATATCCGCGTTCGCGGCCGAGGAAGACCTCACCGAACCGGGCTTCCAGCACCGGATCCGCCCGGACGTCGGCGAGCAACGACGGCAGGGCCTGCCGCAGTTCCACACTGTCCAAAGAGGACTGTATTACTTCCAGGACCGCTACCACGTCGCCGCGTAGCGAACCGGTGTCCGCGGGCGGTTCGAGCTCGACGGGATGGATCACCGCGGCGAACACGAGTTCCGCCTTCGACCGCCACCGCCGGTACACCGCGGCCTTCCCGACGCCCGCCCGCGCCGCGACCGCGTCGATCGTGCAGCGCTGGTAACCGGTTTCGGTCAGCAACGCCCGCACGGCCTCGCGGACCGCGTCGTCGATTCCTTCTTCCCTCGGCCTGCCTCTCACCATGCCCGCAGTTTACGAGACCGACAGTTCCGTATATCGTCCGGGTATGACCTGGACGAGAACATCCCGCGAAATCCTCCCCTGCCCGCCGTCCGCGCTCTGGCCCTCGCTGACGGACTTCAGCCGTTGGCCCGGCTGGGATCCCGACCTCAGCGCCGCCGAACTGCACGGTCCCGCCGCGGTGGGCACCACCGGTTTCCTCGTACCGAACGGATTCCGCGGCCGTGTGCACTCACGGGTCGCCGAGCCGTTCACGATCACGTCCCTGGCCCAGGACCGCGAGATCGCCATCCGCCAGCCGATTCCCTTCGGTGCCATGGATCTCGTGCTGACCACGACCGCGGTCGACGGCGGGACGGAGTTCGTCCAGAAGATCACGCTCACCGGCCCGCTGCGCGCGGTCATGGTCGCGGTCATCGGCGGCGACGTCGTGAAGCACTTCGACGTCAAATGCGCCAGGCTCGTCGAGCTCGCGGCGGCGCAGTCCGATCACGACGCCTGAAGATACGAGCACTACTCCGATCACTTGCGAGAAGCGGAAATCCTGCATTCCCAGCAGGAGCGAGACGGCGAGCCCGGAGACCGGCATCAACCCGACGAGCACCCCGGCCCGGTCCGCGCCCAGCGCCGAAACCGCCGAGTACCAAAGAAGAAACGCGATCGCGGTGACGACGACCGTCAGGTAGCCGAGCGCGATCAGTTCGCGCCCGTCCGGCCATGCCCAGGCACCGGACGGGTCGGCGACCGTCCCGACGACCGCGCCGCCGACACCCGCGGCGAAACAACCCCAGGTCGCGGTCGCCAACGGCCCGAGCCTCTCGAGCACGCCGACCGCGAGCAGCGTGAACAGCGCTTCGCACACCATGGCCAGCGCCGCGAGCACCAGTCCCTGCCAGCGCGCCGCACCGCCGCCGGACAGTACGGCGATCCCGAGTCCGGCGAGCACCGCCCCGGTCACCGGCGCCCACGAGGGCCGCTTCCCCCTGGCCAGCGGGCCGGCGAGCGCGAGCACGAGCGGCGTGCCGCCGAGGAACGCGGCGACCAGGCCGGGTTCGGCGTAGCGCTGCGCGAACAGCAGGCACGCCTGGAACCCGATCATCCCGGTCGCCGCGAGTGCGATCAGCGACGGCACGTCGCGCGCGCCCGGCAACGGCAACGGGCGCCCGCTCAGTCGCGCCCACGCCAGCAGGAGCACTCCCGCCAGCGCGTAACGCAGCGCCTGTCCGGTGATCACCGGGTACCCGTCGAGCATTCCCGTCACCGGCACGGACGCGCCGACGATCAGCACCCCCAGTACGCCGACCGTCACGCCTCTTCGTTCGTTGTCCATGCCTTCACGATGTCGGTTCTTTGGACCATGGAACAGAGCCAGACCACGGTCACCCGACAGGGCCATAAGTCGGCGGCCATGGCTTCGGCAAGGAAGTCGTCGAGTCACGTCTCGTGAGTGGCAAGACAAACGTGTCGTGACCGACCCTCCTGCTGCTGACCTGCACGAGGGCGACGATCCCAGCGGGCATCGGGACCGTCGATGAAGGAATCAGGACACTCAACGTCCTCAATCCTCCGTTGATCAAGGCTCTGCCACTCAAACCCGGCGACCGACACCCGCCCACCCGCACCAGCCCCACCGCGGCACCAAGACGGGGTCAGGTCCACTAGGTAAGCGAATACGGTCCACCAGAACCGTCCTTACCACTCACGAGCCCACGACCAGCCTGGGTCCAGCAGGACCAGGCACAGCCCGCCGGGCTCCGGGATACTTGCCGGCATGACCGAGACGGCCGAACTGGGCGACTTCCTCAAGGCACGCAGGGCCGCGCTGGATCCGGCGGACCTCGGCCTGCCGACGGGGTTCAACCAGCGACGGGTCGCCGGACTGCGGCGCGAGGAGCTGGCGCAGCTGGCCGGGATCAGCGTCGACTACTACACGCGGCTCGAGCAGGGCCGGGCCCGCAACGTGTCCGACTCCGTCCTCGATTCGCTGAGCCGGGCGCTGCGGCTGCACCGCGACGAGGAGACCTACCTGCGCGATCTGGCCGCCCCGAAACGCAAACGCGTCGCGCGGCCGCGGGCGCAGCGAATCCGGCCGGAACTGCAGCTGATGCTGAACGCGATCCAGTCCCCGGCGTTCGTCTTCGGCCGGTACCTGGACGTGCTGGCCTGGAACGCGCTCGGGGCGGCGCTTTCCTTCGACTTCGCCGCGTGCCCGGCAGGCGAGCGCAACATCCCGAAGATGTTCTTCCTCGACGAGCACGCCCGCGAGATGCACCCCGAGTGGGAGACCGTGGCGAAAGAGGTCGTGGCGAATCTGCGCTCGGAGAGCGGGAAGTACCCGGACGACCCGTACCTCGCCCAGCTGGTCGGCGAACTGTCCCTCGGCAGCGAGGAGTTCCGGAAACTGTGGGCGAAGCACACCGTGCGCGAGAAGGCACACGCGTGGAAGGTGATGATCAACCCGGTCGTGGGTGAACTCCGGCTGCGCTACGAGACGCTGCGACTGCCCGACGATCCGGACCAGGCCCTGGTGATCTACACCGCCGAGCCCGGCTCCGACAGCGAACGGGCGCTCCGCCTGCTCGCCAGCTGGGTCGCCGATCCCGCGCACGCCTGAACCAGCTCGGCGCGAAATTGTCGGTGCCCGGGTCCATGATGGACCCCATGTTGCTCACCGAGGTGGTGACCGCGTCGGCCGAACTGGCCGCCACGAGGTCCAGGAAGGCGAAGATCGCCACCCTGGCCGCGGTGCTGCGCGCCGCGGGCGAACTGGAACTGCCCCCGGTCATCGCGTTCCTCACCGGGCAGCCGACGCAGGGCCGTATCGGCACCGGCTGGCGGACGCTCGCCGAACTGAAGGTGGCCCCGGCTGCCGAGCCGTCGTTGACCGTGGCCGAGGTCGACACGGCATTCGGCACGGTGGGGGCGGCGTCGGGCTCGGGTTCGGTGAAGCTGCGCGCGGAGACGTTGCGGGCGTTGTTCGGCAAGATGACCAAGGAGGAGCAGGAGTTCCTGTTCCGGCTGCTCACCGGCGAGCTCCGGCAGGGCGCGCTCGAAGGGATCATGGTGGACGCCATCGCGGCGGCGTCCGAGATCCCGGCCGAGGACGTCCGGCGGGCGTTCATGCTTTCCGGGCAGCTCCCGGTGACGGGCCTGGCCGCGATGACAGGCGGCCGGGAGCGGCTGGCGGAGTTCAAACTGGCGCTGGGCAGGCCGATCCGGCCGATGCTGGCTTCCCCGGCGGAGTCACTCGACGAGGCGATCACCGAGCACGCCGACGCACTGGTCGAGTACAAGATGGACGGTGCGCGGATCCAGGTCCACCGCGACGGCGACGAGGTGCACGTCTACACGCGGACGCTGCGCGAGATCACCGGCAGCGTCGGCGAACTGGTGGACCTCGTGCGTTCCCTGCCGTGCACCTCGGTGGTGCTCGACGGCGAGACACTGGCGCTGACCGACGACGGCAGGCCGAGGCCGTTCCAGCAGACGATGAGCCGGTTCGGCAGCAGCCGCGAGGAGCAGGTCAAGGCGCTGTTGCTGCGGCCGTACTTCTTCGACTGCCTGCACCTCGACGGCACAGACCTGCTGGACACGCCACTGTCCGACCGGAACGCCGCCCTGCGCGAGGTCGCGGGCGAGCACGTCATCCCGGGCACGATCGCGCCCGCCTCGGCCGCGGAGGTCCTGGAAGCGGCGATGGCCGCCGGGCACGAAGGCGTGATGGTCAAGGACCTCGCGTCGCCGTACGCGGCGGGCCGCCGCGGGCGCGCGTGGCTCAAGGTGAAACCGGTGCACACGATCGACCTGATCGTGCTCGCCGCGGAATGGGGTCACGGCAGGCGCACCGGCACGCTGTCGAATCTGCATCTCGGCGCCCGCGACCCCGACGGCGGGTCGCCGATCATGGTCGGCAAGACGTTCAAGGGCATGACCGACGAACTGCTGGCCTGGCAGACGAAGACCTTCCAGGAGATCGAGACCCACCGCACGGACTGGGCGGTGCACGTGCGGCCGGAGCTCGTCGTCGAAATCGAACTCGACGGGGCTCAGGTGAGCACGCGGTATCCGGGAGGGCTGGCACTGCGCTTCGCGCGGGTCGTGCGCTACCGGCCGGACAAGGAGGTCGCCGACGCCGACACCATCGACACCGTGCGCGGCCTCCTCAAGCCCTGAAACCCCCGCAATTAGTCACCTACTTGCGTCAGGCCAAGAGCGCCTGAGTACCTACCGGATCCGGCTTCGGCGCGTGAAGGCCCCTTCCGACCGAGGCGCCCGCGATCAGGTCACCTACTTGAGGTCCTTGCGCACACAACGACCTCAAGTAGGTGACGAATTGCGTCAGTAGCAGCGATCCGAGGAGATCTTGTACGTGTAGTTGTTCGACAGGTTGGACGTCACCTCGAACCGGATCTTGTGATACACCGGCGGCTCCCCGAGCACGCCGTGCTTGACGGTGCGCTCCTTGCCCGGCGCGATGGCCCCGCTCCAGATGCCCTTGTCGAAGACGTCGTCGATGATCTGGACGAGCATCCCCCGGTAGTCGTGGTTGTGCACGGTGATGTCGATGTTCTGCCCCGCGCTCACCTCGACGACCTTGGTCTTCCCGCCCATCAACGGCCCGCCCTCACAGACCTTCGACGCCGCCGAAGCGGACGGTGCCATCAGCAGGGTGCCGGCCAGCGCGACCGGGACGACGGCGAACAGCTTCTTCTTCATCGGTTCCCCACAACGGTCTTGACGACATTGGACTGGACGGCCAGGTCGAGGCCGATCTTCATGTTCCCGCCGCAATAGGCCTTCTCGCCGTTCTTGAAATGCACCGTCAGATCTCCGGCGCATTCGAAGACCTTGACGTCCCAAGTGCGCGTGCCCGGCTTGAGGCAGATCGCGTCCTTCCCGGCCCGGCGCATCCAGCCGTGATAGCCGGATTCGCAGGTAATGATCGGATCACTGCCCGAAGCGGGCGCCGGAGCCGCCTGTGCGGCGGTGACCGGCAGGAGCGCCACGGTGAGCGCGGCCCCGGCCAGTTCGGCGACCTTGACGTACGGACGCATGAATTCCCTTTCCGCAAATAATGTGAGAGTGTTTCGGAAAATTCCCGTCCGGATTTCCCGGACGCCGATGACGTTAAAGGCACCCGAAGCCGCCCGGAAGACGATTCACGGCCATGAAATGGCCATGGCCGGGAAAACAATGTCCGCGCAGGTCAGCGTTTTGGCCATCGGCCCGGAAGGTCAAATGACGCGGACCGAGAAGAACACGGCACGGGTGTTCGGCAGCAGGATGTGCCCCTGTTCGTCGGCCATCTTCCAGTACACCTGGCAATGCCCTGGGCTGCCGGGCGCGCGCACCTCGACGGAGACGCGCACGTGCTCGCCGGGCGCGGTCTGCGGGACGGGGACGCGGTCGGGCGTGCCGCATTCGCCGGGGTTCCCGAACGAACCGGCGCGGACCAGATAGCGGCCGACCCATCCGACCGTTCCCGCGTTGCGGAACTCCCAGGTCTTCACGAAGACCGATCCGGTCGCGACTTCGCTGCCGTCGGGCACGGTCACGTCGGCGACGAATTCCGACGCGTCGCCGACCGGGGCGGCGGGCTCGGAATCGAACGAGGCGGTGAAGACGAACACCAGCGCCGCGACGAGTACGAGTGCCACGGCCCCGGCGAGGACGAACGCCGTCCGGCGCGAACGCTCCGGCGCGGGTTCGGGCGCCGCACCGGCGTTCAGCGCGTCCCGCGCGCGTTCCCACTCGCCGCGCCATTCGTGGCGGACCTCGTCCTCGTCACCGCCGAGCACCCCGGCGGCCAGCACGCGGACGAACTCCCAGGACGTCTCCCAGCTGGGCAGACGCTCTCCGCGGGCGGCGGCGGAAAGCGCCGACTTCGACGCGAGCGCGCCGTACTCGTCGCGCATGCGGTCGTAGGAAGGGTCACCGGCGGCCCGTTTCAGCTCCCACAGCCGTCGCGCGAATCCGGCGACGGGCCCGCTGTCCTCCGCCGGACCCCGCGCGACCCGTCCGCGGCGTCCGGGCCTCCGCTCGACGTCCATCGCTTCCCACGATATGACCCGATGGCCGGGAAGGCCCGGCGGCGTCCCGCCCCGATCGAGTGGCGGCACGCGGCGGTGACGGGACGTCCCCACCCGGTCACCCATAAAGTAGGCGGAATGCAGGCTTCCAAGATCGCGCGTGCCTGGTTCGGCGCGACGGCGCTGGTGGTGATCGCCGGTCTCGCCGCCCAGATCCCGGTCTCCGCGGGTACCACCGGCGGCACCTTTCACACCCCGGCCGGGCGGGTGGCCAACCTGCTGGCCTTCTTCACCATCGACTCGAACATCCTGGTCGGCGTCGGCAGCCTGCTGCTCGCGCTCGGTGTCGCGGGCCGGTCGACCCTGTTCGGCGTGCTGCGGCTCACCGGCCTCGTCGGCATCACCGTGACCGGGGTCGTCTTCCAGGTCGCGCTCGCCGATCTCTACGAACTGCACGGCTGGGCGGTGTTCGCCGACACGATGCTGCACAAGGTGTCGCCGCTGATGTGCGTGGCGGGCTGGTTGCTGTTCGGGCCGCGCGGTCAGTTGTCGTGGCGGATCCTGTCGTGGTCGCTGCTGTACCCGCTGATCTGGCTCGCGGTCACGCTGGCACGAGGCGCGCTCATCGGGTTCTACCCGTACCCGTTCGTCGACCCCGGCATCAACAGCTACGGCGGTGTCGCGTTCAACTGCGTGCTGATCGGCGTGCTGTTCATCGGCCTCGCGGCGGCCGCGGTCGGCTTCGACCGCACCTTCAGCCGCCGGGATGAACCGGACGACTACCTAGCCCCGGACCCGACGGAAGGCGTTGAGCGGATCCGCGACGCCGGCACGTACTAGCGTCCGCACCGCGCCGAGCCGCCGGTCCACCGGTTTCCCGGCGGCCACGCGGTGCATCTGCTGGGTGTGCCACTGGATCTCCAGCAGGCTGTCGGCCAGCCGGATCCCGGTCTTCGGGGCGGTGCGCCGGGCGCGGACGTCCTCGCCGCCCAGCAGCCGTCCGGGCAGTGCCGGGTCGACGATCAGCGGCCTGCCGAGACCGATGACGTCCAGCGCTCCGGAACGCAGCGCGTCCGCCATCCCCTCGGGGCTGGTGAAGCCACCGGTGACCATCAGCGCGACGTCGGTGACCTGCCGTGCTTTCTCGGCGTAGTCGAGGAAGTAAGCCTCGCGGCTGAGCGTGCTCGCCTTGGCGGAGCCCATCATGGCGGCCTTCTCGTAGGTGCCGCCGGACACTTCCAGCAGGTCGATGCCCGCTTCGCCCAGTTCGCGGACGACTTCGAGCGATTCCTCCTCGCTGAAGCCGCCGCGCTGGAAGTCCGCGCTGTTGAGCTTGACCGCGATCGGCACCGCGTCGCCGACCGAGGCGCGCACGCGGGCGACCACTTCCAGCAGGAACCGGCGCCGCCGGAGGGCGTCGCCGCCCCAGCCGTCCGTGCGCTGGTTGGTCAGCGGCGAAAGGAACTGCGAGACGAGGTACCCGTGCGCGCCGTGGATCTGGACACCGGCGAACCCGGCGTCGACGACGGTCCGCGCGGCGACGCCGAACCGGTCGATGATCGCTTCGATCTCGTCGGCGGTCAGCGCTCGCGGCGTCGCGAACACCGAGCGGATGCCGCGGTCGCCGAACGGCACCGCCGACGGCGCGACCGGCCGGCGGGACAGGAAGCGCGGGCTCTGCCTGCCCGGATGGTTGAGCTGGACCCACAGCCGGGTCTCGGTCCCGTCGGCCGCCCGCGCCCACGGCTCGAACTCGGTCGCGTCCGGTTCCCGGGGCACCGCGACGTTGCGCGGTTCGCCGAGCGCGGCCGGATCGACCATGACGTTGCCGGTGATCAGCGTGCCGGCGCCGCCGCGGGACCACGTCCGGTACAGCTCGGTCAGTTCGGCGGTCGGCCGGTTGCGGCGGTCGCCGAGTTGCTCGCTGAGCGCGGCCTTGGCCAGCCGGTTCGGCAGGATCGCGCCGCACCGCAGTTTCAGCGGCTCGGCCAGCAGTTCCTTGGGCTCGCTCATCGCGCTTCCTCCGGCCGTTACCTACTGGACAGTATCCCTACTCGAAGTAACATACTCGCGGTATGTCGAGCGCTCAAGGTGTGCCGATGCCGAAGGGGTTGTCGATCACGTAGCGCCAGAGCCCGTCCTCGCCACGCCTCGCGACGTCGGTGGCCGTCGCCGCGAGGTGGCCTTCGATGACCCAGTCGACGATCAGCAAGGCCAGGTCACCGGCCACGTGCACTTGGCGGGGCATGACCTTGATCGGCTGCCCGAGCGCGAGGATCCCGCCGTTCGCGGCCCGGCGTTCCGCGCCGCTCACCCGCACGCCGTCCCGGCGGACGAACACGGCGTCCGGCTCGTAGACCGTGTCGAGGATTTCGGCGGATCCGGTGTTGAAGGCGGTTTGGAAGACGAAGGGATGTCCGGCGGGGTCGGTGGTCAAAGGCACACTGGGGGAATGCGTCATGTGGACAGCGAAACCGACCGCGAAGCAGGTCACCAAACGGAAACCTTCGACGGCGAACTCGTCCCGGACGCCCGTGGCCGCACCCGGCGACCGGAGCCGGACTGCCCCGTCGAGGTCGCGCTCGCCGCCATTTCGGGCCGCTGGACGACGCTGGTGTTGCGAGAACTGATGGGCGGGGCCCGGTCCTTCAGCGACCTGCGCGCGGCGTTGCCCGACTTGTCCGCGAAGGTGCTGACAGAACGCCTCGGCGACCTGACCGCGCGACGCCTCGCCGTCCGCGAGGAACTGCCGGGTTTCCCGAGCCGGACCAGCTATCGGCTCACCCCGGCGGGGCTGTCCCTGCGGCCACTGCTGATCGAGCTGTACCGCTCGGGCTCGGCGCTACAGACCCTCTCGCAGTAATCGAGGCGCGACCGGCTCCACCCGGACCCGCACCTTCACCTCTTCGGCCATCTGCCGCGCCCAGGCCTGCAACCCCGGGATGTCGATCCCGTGCGGCCCGGCCTCGCGGAACGGCTCGATGTTGTCCGCGCCGCGCTCCAGCAGCGAGGCCGCGCCGTTCCCGTTCCCCCTGGCCGCGTGGGTCAGGCCCACGGCGAGCTGCGCGAGACCGCGCCACAGCTCCCGCTCCGGACCGTCGGTGGACTTCCACGCGTCTTCGAACACCTCGTGCGCGTGAAAGGGACGCCCCGCGTCGAGCAGGCGCTGGGCCTCGGAGATGGTGTCCGCGGGGCTCCGTTCGATGCCCTCGGGCTGCCGTTCGACACCGTCGGCGCCGTACGGGAGCGGCCTGCCGAGACCGTCCCGCGGGCGCGCGTTGCGGGCTCGTCCGGCTTCGTTACGGTCCCGGTCGGTCATGCCGTCATTGTCCCACGCGGGTATCCTGGGGACTCGTGCGCTTTCTCGACGGGCACCGGCCCGCTCACGACCTGACCTACGACGACGTGTTCCTCCTGCCGAACCGGTCGGACGTGGAGTCCCGTTTCGACGTCGATCTGTCCACTGTGGACGGCACTGGCGCGACGATCCCGATCGTGGTGGCCAACATGACCGCCGTCGCGGGCCGCCGAATGGCCGAGACGGTCGCCCGGCGCGGTGGGCTCGTCGTCCTGCCGCAGGATGTCGACGTGGCCGCGGTCGCCGACATCGTCACCTGGGTCAAGAGCCGTCACACCGTGTGGGACACCCCGCTCGTGCTGACCGGCGGGGACGCGGTGGCCGACGCGCTGAACCTGGTCGGCAAACGCGCCCACGGCGCCGTCGTCGTGGTGGACGAGGACGGCAAGCCCGTCGGCGTCGTCGACGAAGCGGCCTGCGCCGGCGTCGATCGCTTCGCCCGGCTGGCCGACGTCGCGGAGCCTGCGGTCGTCACGGTCCCGCTGGACACTCCGCCTCGTGAGGTGTTCGAGCGCCTGCACGATCACGGTGGCCGCCTCGCGCTCGGCATCGACGAAAACGGCAGGCTCGCGGGCGTCCTGACCGAGATCGCGGCGCTGCGTGCGGAGATCTACACCCCGGCCGTCGACGGCGGCGGCAACCTGCGCGTCGCCGCCGCGATCGGCGTGAACGGCGACGTCGCGGCGAAGGCCGAGGCCGTCCTGGCGGCGGGCGTCGACGTGCTGGTCGTCGACACCGCGCACGGCCACCAGGAGAAGATGATCTCCGCGCTCAAGGCCGTCCGGTCGGTGAACCCGCAGGTGCCGGTGGTCGCCGGGAACGTGGTCACCGCGGAGGGCACGCGCGACCTGATCCACGCGGGCGCGGACGTCGTCAAGGTCGGCGTCGGCCCCGGCGCCATGTGCACGACGCGGATGATGACCGGCGTCGGCCGCCCGCAGTTCTCCGCCGTCGCCGAATGCGCCGCCGCGGCCCGTGAACTGGGCAAACACGTCTGGGCGGACGGCGGCGTGCGGCATCCGCGCGACGTCGCGCTCGCGCTGGCCGCGGGTGCGTCCGCGGCGATGGTCGGCTCCTGGTTCGCCGGCACCCATGAATCCCCCGGCGACCTGCGCCACGACGAGCAGGGCAAGCCGTACAAGGAGTCCTTCGGCATGGCGTCGAAGCGCGCCGTCGGCGCCCGCACGCGCACGGACAACGTCTTCGAGCGCGCCAAGAAGGGCCTGTTCGAAGAGGGCATCTCGGCGTCGCGGATGGCATTGGACCCGGCTCGCCCCGGCGTCGAAGACCTGCTCGACTCCATCGGCTCCGGTGTCCGGTCGGCCTGCACGTACGCGGGTGCACGCACGCTGGAGGAATTCCACGAGCGCGCGCTGCTCGGGATCCAGTCCGCCGCCGGTTTCGCGGAGGGGCGCCCGCTGCCGTCGGGCTGGTGATCCAGCGCGCCCGAAGCACTAAGGTGCACCGGGTGAGACGCCTGAGACGGATCGTGGCGGCGGCGAAGGACGACCGCCGCCACGCGGAAAACGGGGAAATCGCCGAACTACGGTCCGCGGTCGCGGATCAGGCCGCGGAGATCGAGCGGTTGCGCGTGGCGCTGGAGCAGCACACCGCCTGGCTCGAGGATCACGGCAGGGCCTTGCGGGACGGCGACGCGCGCACCACCACCGTCGAGGCCAGGCAAGCCGCCCTCGACGCACGACAGGAAGCGCTCGACGGCTGGCTCGGCGGCCATGATACCGCCTTCGAAGGGTTGCACATCCGGGCCGAAAGCCTCGAAGCCGCCCGCGACATCCGCACGTTCACGCACTGGCTCGATCAGCACGAACTCCTTGTCTCACCGAAGATCTCGATCGTCCTGCCCACGCACGACCGGGCCGCGCTGCTGCCGCGCGCCGTCGCTTCGGTCCGAGCGCAGCGCTACGAGAACTGGGAACTGGTGATCGTCGACGACGCCAGTTCCGATTCCACGCCCGAGGTGATCGCCGGTTTCGAAGACCCGCGGATCCGTTCGATCCGGGTCGAGCACGGTGGCGTCTGTGCCGCCCGCAACGCCGGGCTGGCCGAGGTCACCGGGGACGTCGTCGCCTACCTCGACGACGACAACACCATGCATCCTTTGTGGCTCAAGGCGTTGGCCTGGGCGTTCGGCGGGCATCCGGAGATCACGGCGGCTTACGGCGGCTTCGTCATCGACGACATCGGCGGGCTGCCGACGTTGTTCCTGCGGCGCTATGACCGGAAAACCCTGTTACAGGAGAATCTCGCCGACATCGGCGCCGTCGCGCATCGGGCGGGTCTCCGCGAGGCCCGGTTCGACGAATCACTCGTCGAGATGGGCGATTGGGACCTGCTCCTGGCGTTGACCGCGGAACGCGCGCCCTTGGTCGTCCCGGCGATCTCCTGCTACTACACCACGACTTCCGGGGACCGGCTTTCCCACGGCCCGACCTTCGACGACGACTTCGCCGCCATCCGCCGCAAGCATTCAGGACCGGAGCACCGAACATGACCGAGCCCGCCAAGATCCTGGTGGTCGCACTCGACGCGTGCGACCCCGCCACGATCCGCGATCTCGCCGCCGCCGGCGAAGTGCCGACGTTGGCGCGTCTGCTCGAAACCAGCGCTTCGGCGACCACGCACAATCCCTACGGCCTGTTCGTCGGCTCGTTGTGGAGCAGTTTCTTCACCGCGCGCACGGCCGCGCGGACCGGATTCCACTGCTGGGAAGAGGTCGACACCAAGACCTACGAACGGCGGCTGACCAGCCCGCTGGAGATCCGGGGAACCCCGTTCTGGGAGACGCTTTCCGACGCCGGGAAACGTGTCGCCGTGCTCGACGTCCCGCATTCCCGCGCGGACAAGCCGCTCAACGGGGTCATGGTGAGCGAGTACGCCTGCCACGACCGGCATTTCGGCTTCCACACCTCGCCACCGGAGCTGGCCAAAGAGATCGAGGCCGACGTCGGGCTCACTCCCATCCTCACCGCCGAGCCCGACCTCGTCCGAGACTGGGCGCCGGACGACTACCTCCACCGCGAAGGCCCGCACCGCACGGCGGACGAGGAACGCGCGCTGACGCACGGACTCGTCGCCGGGATCGGGCAGAAGACCCAGGTGTCGACGAAGCTGCTCGCCGAGGGCGATTGGGATCTTTTCCTTTCGGTGTACGGGGAATCCCACAGCATCGGCCACCAGCAGTGGCATCTGCACGACCCCGGGCACCGCGACCACGACGTCGCGCTCGCCGCGGAGCTGGATCCGATCCGCTCGGTCTACCGGGGCCTCGACGCGGCGATCGGCGAGCATCTCGCGCTGGCCGGACCGGACACCACGGTCTTCGTGCTGCTGAGTCACGGCATGGGATCACGGTACGAGGGAAGCCATCTGCTGCACGAAATCCTGCGGCTCCTCGACACGGTGGAAACCGAAGGAATGCGGGGCGGCGGCGCGATGACGACGGCCAAACGCGCCTATTCCGCGCTCCCCGGTCCTTTGAGGACGAAGCTGGCGTCGGCCGCGATGCCCTTGCTGCGCAAGCGGCTCGCGGCGACCCCGCTGCCGGCGGTGCCGAACTGGGCGACCGCCGAACAACGGTCGAAACAGCGGTTCTACCTGTCTCCCAACAACTTCGTCTTCGGCGGGGTGCGGATCAATCTGGTGGGCCGCGAACCGCACGGCGTCGTCCGGCCCGGCGCCGAGTACGAGGCCGTATGCGCGCGGCTGACGGAAGACCTGCTCTCGCTGGTGAACGTCGCGTCGGGGAAACCCGTCGTACGCGAGGTTTCCCGCACGAGCGACCACTACGACCGGGAGGCCGACGACACCCTGCCGGATCTGCTGATCGACTGGGCCCGCACTGGGCCGATCGAGACGGTCTGGTCACCCAAGACCGGCGTCGTTCACGGCCCGGACGAGCACTGGCGCACCGGAGACCACCGCCCGGACGGGCTCCTTCTCGCCAGTGGCCCCGGTTTCGAACCGGGCGCGAAGCTGCCGGACCTGGACGTGGTCGACCTGGGCGCGACGCTTTCGGCCATGCTCGGCGTCGAACTCACCGACGACGTGGACGGACGGCCGCTCCCCTGGGCGAAGCCGGTCACTTAGCCGCCATGAACGGTCCGTTCCTTGCGAAATCGCAAGGAACGGACCGTTCATGACGGACGATCAGCCGTGGTCCTCCAGCATCTCGGTGACGAGCGCCGCGATCGGCGAACGCTCGGACCGGGTCAGCGTGACATGCGCGAACAGCGGGTGACCCTTGAGTTTCTCGATCACCGCCGAAACGCCGTCGTGCCGCCCGACCCGCAGGTTGTCGCGCTGCGCGACGTCATGCGTGAGCACGACCCGCGAAGCGGTGCCGAGTCGCGAAAGCACGGTCAGGAGCACGTTGCGCTCCAAGGACTGCGCCTCGTCGACGATGACGAACGTGTCGTGCAGCGACCGGCCGCGGATGTGGGTCAGCGGGAGCACTTCGAGCATGCCGCGGTCGAAGACCTCGTCGAGGACGTCCTGGCCGACCAGCCCGCCGAGGGTGTCGAACACCGCCTGCGCCCACGGCTGCATCTTCTCGCTCTCGGAACCGGGCAGGTAGCCCAGTTCCTGGCCGCCGACCGCGTACACCGGCCGGAACACGACCACCTTGCGGTGCTGGCGGCGTTCCATCACCGATTCCAGGCCCGCGCACAGCGCGAGCGCCGACTTACCCGTACCGGCGCGTCCGCCCAGCGAGACGATGCCGACGTCGGAGTCCAGCAGGAGATCCAGCGCCACCCGCTGCTCGGCCGACCGCCCGTGCAGGCCGAACGCCTCCTTGTCACCCCGCACGAGCCGGATCCGCTTGTCCGCGGTGACCCGGCCCAGCGCGCTCGAACTGCCCGCGAGCAGCCTCAACCCGGTGTGACAGGGCAGTTCCCCGACCTCGGGCATCCCGAACTCCGCCGGATCCACGGAAGACCCGCCGAACAGCGCGTCGACCAGGGTCTGCGGGACGTCCACGTCCGCCATGCCCGTCCAGCCCGAGGGCGTCACCTCCTGCGCGCGGTACTCGTCGGCTTCGAGTCCGACGGCGCCCGCTTTGACGCGCAGGGGGATGTCCTTGGTCACCAGCGTGACCGACGCGCGTTCCGCCGCCAGATTGAGCGCGCAGGCGAGGATGCGGTGGTCGTTGGAGTCGGTGCGGAAGCCGACCGGGAGCACCGCGGGATCAGTGTGGTTCAACTCCACCTGCAGGGTGCCGCCGTGCTCACCGATCGGGATCGGCGCGTCGAGCCTGCCGTGCTGACGACGCAGGTCGTCGAGCATGCGAAGCGCTTCGCGCGCGAACCACCCCAGTTCGGGATGGTGACGTTTCGCCTCCAGTTCACTGATGACGACCAGCGGAAGCACGACCGCGTGTTCGGCGAAACGAGTCACCGACCAGGGATCAGAGAGCAGGACCGACGTGTCGAGCACGTAAGTGGACCGCTGGAATTCGGGCGAGATCGAGGCTTTCTCCGGGCCAGGGGCACCGGTCGAAGAATGGCCAGAGGCCTTGCGGGGTGAACGCTGCGCAGTCACGACGGCATCTCCCTCGTGGGCGTGGCACCACGCCCGCACTCGCTGGGCCGGGCACCTCCCTGGCTAACCGCTCCTTCTGACGCTCACCGCGTCAGTCGGCACGGCCACGAGGGCCGGGTGCCGGCCCCCTCGTGCATCCACTGGGCGGCTGTGCCGCCCTGTCGACAACCGCCACGACCAGGGCCTCCCGCGAGAGTCCGCATGGGACGCGAACCCTCACTTCCGGAAGGTACCTGCGTCCGGCCGATCGCGCAGGCAGCCACCACGGTGATTCGCCAAACCGTCATCTCACTGTCGGTCGCGTGACATCAACACCTGGTCACCATCACGGTGCGTAGTGATGATCTCCATTCAGGGACGCTCGTCGACGTGACCCGGATGGATCAACGCGACGGAGAGCGTTCACCTGATGGGATCGAGGGTTCTATCACGCTTCGTGGCGGACCGCATTTTGTGCCCAAGACAGAGAACCGGACCGGGTGAAACGCGCCTTTTTCGCCTCACACAATGGGCTTACGAACCGGTCACAAAGCCTGAATAGCGAGTAATTTTCTCAATGCGGGACACCCCCACCGGATTCGGTGCCCCCGATCCCTGAATATCTCTACCAAGGAGTGCGAAGTGCTGAAGAAGGCTGGTTTCGTTTCCGCCGTCGCCGCGGGCATCATGATGGTCGGCGGGACCGCGTTCGCCGCCACCGGTGACACCACGGGCACCCCGGACCCCACGTTCGGCGACGCCTACAACACGTTCATCGAGGGCGGCGGGGCGCTGGGCTACGGTGCCGCTTCGCTGGTCGCCGGCGCCTACACGGGCCTCGCCACCACCCCGGCGCTGATCCTTCACTCGCTGGAGCACCACCACCACTGATCTTCAGTGTCGACGTCGAAGGCCCCGGAGTGCACGCCGGGGCCTTCGTCATGCCACCGGTCAGGAACCGAAGCGACGGTGCCGCCACGCGTAATCACGCAGGGCGCGAAGAAAATCGACCCGGCGGAATGCGGGCCAATACGCTTCGGTGAACCAGAATTCCGAATGGGCTGATTGCCAGAGCAGAAATCCGGAAAGCCGCTGCTCACCGGAGGTGCGGATAATCAGATCCGGATCCGGCTGGCCCGAGGTGTACATGTGTTCGGAAATATGGTCGACGTCCAGGATCTTCGCGAGTTCGCGGATCGAGGTGCCTTCGTCGGCGTGCTGGAGCAGGAGTTTGCGGACCGCGTCGGCGATCTCCTGACGCCCCCCGTAACCGACCGCGACGTTGACCTCCATCCCGGAGCGCCCCTCAGTGCGCTCCGCGGCCGCGCTGAGGGCCTTCGCGACCTCCGGGGGCAGCAGGTCGAGGGCTCCCACGATGCGGAGCCGCCAGGGCGTGTGCGGCGCGGCGAGTTCGTCGGTGACGTCGGTGATGATCTTCAACAACGGGCTCAGTTCCTCGGCGGCGCGGCCGAGGTTGTCCGTCGAAAGCAGCCACATGGTGACGACCTCGACGTCGGCCTCGTTGCACCAGCTCAGGAAGTCGGCGATCTTCTTGGCGCCGGCCCGGTGGCCGTCTGCGACGTCGGCGAAGCCCGCTTCGCGCGCCCAGCGGCGGTTGCCGTCCAGCATGATGGCGATGTGGCGTGGGTGGCGCCCCTTTGCCTGCTGGATCAGGCGCCTGCCGTAGGCGCTGTACACGACGTCTGACAAGAAGGACCGAAGACTCACGCCAGTGGAGAGTAGTCACCCCGCGAGCCTCAGTGGGACGCGCCACGGACACTGGCGAAAAACCTACGGTGCCGTAACCTGGCAGAGTGAGCGTAGCGACCGAGCCCCAGCCGTCCGGCCCCACGCCCGTGGTGGACACGCGTCCTCGTTTGCGTGGCCACATCCACTTCTGGTCCTTCTTCGGCGCCGTCGCCGGAGCCGCGGCCTTGATCAGCCTCGCGGCGTCCACTGTGTCCGGTATGGCCGCCTTGTCCACTTCGGTCTACGGCCTGACCGTGCTCGGCGTCTTCGGCGTCAGCGCCCTCTACCACCGTCGCTTGTGGAGCCCACGAGCATACGAATGGATGAAGCGCGCCGACCATTCGATGATCTTCCTGTTCATCGCCGGCACCTACACGCCGTTCACCCTTCTGGCGATGTCCCAGCCGACCGGGTACATCGTGCTGGCGATCGTGTGGGGCGGCGCGATCGGCGGCGTCACCCTGAAGATGCTGTGGCCGAACGCGCCACGCTGGCTGGGTGTGCCGATCTACATCGCGCTGGGCTGGGTCGCCGTCTTCGTCCTGCCCGAACTGGCCGCGCACGCCGGCGTCGCGGCGCTCGTCCTGCTCTGCGTGGGCGGCCTGTTCTACACGCTGGGCGCGGTGTTCTACGCGGTGAAGTGGCCGAACCACTTCCCGGACACCTTCGGGTACCACGAGTACTTCCACGCGTGCACGGTGCTGGCCGCGGTGTCGCACTACATCGCGATCTGGCTGGCGATGTACGCCTAGCCACACCGGAAACGCCTGCCGAGACCGACGCGGGCCCGGCAGGCGGACGGTCACAACGCCTGGTTTTTGATCACCCGCCGGGTACCCGCGAAGAGCATCCCGATGTTCACCGACTTCGGGCAGACCACGACGGCCACGACGTCGGCGTTGTGGTTGTTCCTGATGAACAGGTGCGTCAGGTTGGCGCTGTTGACGAGGATCTCCTGGAAGTAGTGCTCGGAGCTGCTGACGCCTCGTCGCTCCTTGAAGATGTTCTCGATCATCACGACCGTACGGCCTTGGAACAGGTCCAAGGTCGCGCCGGCGAGCAGGTCGAGGACCTCCGACGGATGACTGTCGGTGGTTTCGACGGCCAACAACATGCCGGTCGCCAGATCCACCACACCGGAGGCGAGGCAGTCGGGCACCTCCTGGCGCAGCTGCTTGACCATCAGGGTCATCTGGTCCGACATATTCTGGCCACTACCCAGCATGTCCGTTCTCCTTTTTCGGTGTTCTTCCGTGACTTCGGGTGGAGGAGGCTCAGCAGGCGTTCGCGATGACGGCTGCGAGGATCGAGCGGACGCGCTCGATCGTGAGCAGGGCAGCCCGGTGCAACCGGGTGACGTCGAGGCCCTCGTCGCCGAGGACGACCAGCAACGCCGTGCTGTCGACGGAGTAGACGGCCAGGTAACCGCCGCTGCCGCGGACCACCGCGTGCCGGAACGCGCCTTGGTCGACCGCGGAGGTGATGGTCAGCGAGAGGCCCAGCTGAGCGGCGCCGAGTGCGGACACCGCGCCGGGATCGATCCGGTCCTCGGCGTCGGCCGCGATGAGCAGGCCGTCGACACCGGCGATCAGGGCTCCGGTCACCCCGCTCACTTGCTTCCTCAAGTCGTTCAGCTCGTCGGCCAGCGTTTCACGATCCACCTGATATTCCCTTCTGCTGCGAGATCTCGTCCGAGTTCGTGCGGTTCGCGGCAGGTCCGGCCCGGACGCGGTTGAGCAGCCTGGGAAGTACCTGCCAGCCGGCCGCCCGTGACGGCTTGAGCAGTTCCGACACACCGCTCGCCCCCGGGCTGCGCAGGGGAAGGCCATTCGTGTCACCGTCGGGAACCGGCTGGGCTCCGGCGGCGGGCATCCGGGGACGCAGCGGCTTCAGCGAGACCCCACCGGGATCCTCGGGAGCCTCGACGGCGATCTCGACCAGACCGTCGCCGATCATCCGGGAGATCTCGATCGTCACAGGAAAGACATTGCGCCCCAACACGAACGCGATGTCGCGAGCGGAGCGGCGGCCGTTGGTGCCCGCGAGGATGTCGCGCCGGGCCGCGGTCGACGCGACCGTCGGCGAGGCCGTCCCGGCCACTGGCGCGATCCGGTCGCGATGCGGCGAGACCGCCACCGGCAGTGACGCGAGGGCGTCAAGACGACGCCTGGTCTCGTCGAGCAGCCAGTCGAGTTCGATCGCCGGAGTGACCGGCAACAGCACGTCGAACCGGTGGTAGGCGATGGCGTACTCCTCGATGTCACCTGCCACGATGACGAAAGCCCCGTCCTGCGCGGCCATGGTGGCGACCAGCTGCAGTTCCGTGTTCCCGATCCCGGCGCGAGCGAGAAGCTCGTCCCGCGGTGTCGGACCGCCGCGCCCCGCCCGCAACGCGGCGGACCAGTCCGCCTCGCTGATCCGCCCGGACCGCAGCAACAGGGCGTCCACCCCGGGCGCACCAGGGGTTTCGACGGCGATCACCGCGCCGTCGCGCAGGTGGATCACCCCGCCGGGCCTGCCGGACAGGTACAACGCGCCGGACACCCCGTCGTCGCAACATACGGTCAGCGCCCGCGCGAGCAGATCGAAGGAAGACCGGGGCATAGGCGCCACTCACTACTTTCTCTTCAGGCGTGCGGAATGGAAACGCGATACGACAGGTGATCGTCGCGCCCTCGCGGAAGTGGCCGACTCTATGACATCGGAACAAGGATTCCCAGGACGTTCCCCCATTTCTCGCAATGTTCGAAAATTCTCGACACCCCTTGGGGCACAATCGAAATCGGAGGGATTATCACAGACAACGGTGAGTTGCGGACAAAATCATCGGTATGCCGTTCACGCGCAGGTCGCGAAGGGTAAGGGCGATTGGAAATGTCCATACCACCGGGGCCTTTTATATCTTTCACGCGGCACGCGTATCCACTGTGGAATATCCATGGCGGATTCTGGCCAAATTCATTTCTCGCCAGATCACGCCCCGGCGCGGGCCGAGGGCCGATTCTCGGCCCACGTCGACACTCTGACCAGGTAGGACACACGCGTGTTCCCTCTGGCACAGGAAAGTGCCTTCTTCCGCTCCCTCGCCGTGCGAGCCATGATCACCACCATGGCCAAGAACGCACCGCCCCGCCCCCTCGACGACGCAGCCCTCAGCGACTTCCTCGCCGAGCACACCTTCGGCGCACTCGCGACCCTCAAGCGCGACGGCCGCCCGCATCTCTCCACCGTCGTCTACGCATGGGACCCCGAGACCCGCGAGATCCGGATCAGCACGACCGAAGACCGCCTCAAGGTCAAGCAGATCCGCGGCAACCCCACCGCGTCCCTCTACGTCTCCAGCGCCGACCACTGGAAATTCGCCGTCGCGGAAGGAAAAGCGGAACTCTCCGAAGTCACCCGGACACCCGGTGACACCGCGGGACTCGATTACCTCGCGGCGCAACGGCAAAAGCCCGACAACGAAGAGGAGTTCCTCGAGACCATCGCGGCCGAACGAAGGCTCTACATCACCCTCAAAACCGACAAACTCTATGGAACGGCCCTCGACATCGCTTAACGTACGCACCTGGGAAAGGCCAGGTGAGGAGACTTCCGATGTGGGAAAAGCGGATGGAGTGGCCGCTCAACGCCGCCGCCGTACTGTTCCTGGCCGCGTACGCCTGGCCGATCCTCCAGCCCTCGCTCGGGCACACCGGGCGGGTCTGGTGTGAGGTCGTCACCTGGCTGGCGTGGGCCGTCTTCGCGCTGGACTACGGCGTCCGCCTCAAGCACGCCGAGGACAAGCGGGACTTCCTGAAGAACAACCTGTTCGACCTGCTGATCATCGTGCTCCCGCTGATCCGGCAGCTACGGCTGCTCCGGCTGGTCACGGTGCTCAACGTCCTCAACCGCAACGCCGGCCTGTCGCTGCGCGGCCGCGTCGTGGTCTACACGGTGGGCGCGACGGTGCTCATCGTGTTCTGTTCGGCGCTGGCCGTGCTCGACGCCGAACGCGCCGCGCCGGACGCGCCGATCACCGACTTCCCGGACGCGGTGTGGTGGTCGATCACGACGATCACCACGGTGGGCTACGGCGACCGCTATCCGGTCAGCGGCACCGGCCGCGTCGTCGCGGTCGGGCTGATGGTGGCCGGGATCGCCCTGCTCGGTGTGGTCACCGCGACGCTCGCGTCGTGGCTGATCCGCCGGGTGACCGAGGCCGACGAGAACGCGCAGGCCGTGACCCGCGAGCATCTCGACGAGCTGACCCGCGAGGTCAAGGCGTTGCGGGCCGAGCTCGCCGAGCAGCGTGCCGGGGTCAGTCCCGCAGCATCGGAGCCGCTAGGTACTGCTCGGGGATAGCGAAGGCGTCCACGAGTGTCCGCGCGTGCGGGCGCAGATCGGCGCACAGCGCGTTCACCGCGGCGGTGACGGCCTTCGAACGCCCGGAAGTCAGGCGACCGTGTTCGAGGAACCAGCCCCGATCCGCCTCGATGTTCGCGAGCGCGTAGAGGTCGCAGACCCGCTCCAGCAGCTCACGGGCCTCCGCGTCGGCACAGCGCTCGATGGCGTCGACGAACGCTTCCAGCACCACCCGGTCGACGTGCGCGCGTCCGGCGCGCAGGACGTGGTCCTGCGCGTCGTTAAAGACACCGAAAGGATCCGACCCGGCTTTACGCAGGCGCTGCGCCACACCGCCGAGTACGTGCTCTTCGCGGTCTTCGAACAGCTTCAGGTGCCACTCGCGCGAGTACAGCACGTCGCTGTCGTCGGCTTCGGTCAGCCGCTCGACGACCTTGCGCGCGGACGTCCGTTCGATCACGGCCTCGACGAGCTGCTCCGCCACGAATCGCGCGGTCGCCAGCGGGCTGAGGTCCTCGAAATGGTCCTTGTAGCTGGTCAACAGGCCCTTCGCGACCAGCTGCAGCAGGACGGTGTTGTCACCCTCGAAGGTGGTGAAGACGTCGGTATCGGCTTTCAGCCCGGCGAGCAAGTTCTCCGAGAGATAGCCGGAGCCACCGCACGCCTCACGGGCGGCCTGGATGGTCGCCGTCGCGTGCCAGGTCGAGACGGCTTTGATCCCGGCGGCGCGTGATTCCAGCTCTCGCTGCTCTTCCTCCGGCGCGTCCTCGGCGATGTCGTTCAGCTGCGAGACGAGTGCTTCCTGCGCGAAGTGCAGGGCGTACGACGTCGCCAGCGCGGGCAGCAGTTTCCGCTGGTGGGCGCGGTAGTCGAGGATGACGACCTCCTCGCCGTCGGGCCGCGCGAACTGCCGCCGCTGCTCGCCGTAGCGGACGGCCAGTGCCAGCGCGCGCTTCGTCGCGCTGCCGGCGCTGCCCGCGACGCTGACCCGGCCGCGGATGAGGGTGCCGAGCATCGTGAAGAACCGGCGGCCGTCGCTTTCGATCGGGCTCGTGTACGTCCCGTCCTCGGCGACGTCACCGAACCGGTTGAGCAGCGCCTCGCGCGGAATCCGCACCTGGGTGAAAGTGAGCCGCCCGTTGTCGACGCCGTTGAGCCCGGCCTTGCGCCCGCAGTCCTCGATCTCGACACCGCTCACGTTCTCGCCGCGGATCGGTACCACGAACGCGTGCACGCCGCGCGACTCGCCACCGGTGATCAGCTGCGCGAACACCACCGCGAGTTCGCCATCACGGGCGGCGTTGCCGATGTATTCCTTCATCGCGCCGCGGTCCGGAGTGTGCACGACGAATTCGCGCGTGGCCGGGTCGTAGGTCGCGGTGGTGCGCAGGTGCTGGACGTCCGAGCCATGGCCGTGCTCGGTCATCGCGAAGCAGCCCAGGAGCTCCAGGTCCTTGATCTTGCGCAGATAGCGTTCGTGGTGGCGTTCGGTGCCGAGCAGTTGCACGGCGCCGCCGAACAGGCCCCATTGGACACCGGCCTTGACCATCAGCGACAGGTCGCCGAATCCCAGCATCTCGAACGACATCACCGAGCCGCCGACGTCGCCGCCACCGCCGTACGCCGGGTCGAAGCCGAGCCCCGGCCGGTCGGTGCGGGCGAGCAGGCGCAGCCATTCGAGGACTTGGGCGCGGTGCGCTTCGACGTCGAGGTCGACGGGGTCCTTGAAGTCCTCGGCCGCCATCTGCGCGCGCACCGCGCGGCGGAGCCCGGCCCACCGTCCATCGAGGACGGTGGTCAGCGCGTCCGGGTCGATCTTCGCGGGAAGTCCTGGTGTGTCCACGATTCCTCCGATGCGGTGCGGTCTGCGTTCAGCCTGCCGCACCGCATCGAGGGCCGCAGCACGAATCAGACCGGTTTCCCGTTGATCGTCGTGTTCTCGAACCGCAGGTCATCGATGTGTTTCAGGGTGTTCTCCGTGCTCGCGACGCCGTCGAAGCGGCAATCGCGCACCCGCAGCCCCCGAACGTGTGAGTTGGGCAACCCCCGGACGTCGAACGCCGCTTGCCCGCACCTCGTGCCGGTGGAATTGCCGAGGGTGAACGGCCCGAACCGGGGGACGTACTCGCCGGTTTGGCCGTTGTAGTCCGGCAGGACGTACACGACCGAGCGGCCGAACGTGCCGGAGACGCTGTCGAGGTTGACGTTCTCGGTGAACCCGCCGCGCAAGGTGTTCGACTTGACGTACAGCCCGTACTTCGTCTCGCCGGTGACGGTGAGCTTGTACGCGTAGACGTCACGGATGCCGCCGGTCTGCTCGCTGCCGCAGGTGATCGCTCCCCAGTTGCCGTCCATCACGCAGTTCGCGACGACGATGTTCCGGCACGGCACGCCGACCCTGCGCCCGTCGGCGTCCCGGCCCGATTTGAGCGCGATGTTGTCGTCGTGCGCGCCGAGATGGGAGTTCACGATCACGACGTGGTCGCAGGACTCGGGATCGCAGGCGTCGGTGTTGGAGTGCGCGGTGCTCGCGTCCGTGCGGACGCCGTCGATCGTGACGTTCCGGCACAGCGTGGGATGCAGCTGCCAGAACATCGGGTTCTTCAGCGTGATCCCCTGGATGAGCACGGTGTCGCACGAGTACGGCTCGACGAACGTGGACCGCATGGTGTGCCCGGAGCCGGGAACGATCCGCCGCTCCGGCGGGATTCCCTTGGCCACCAGCGATTCCAGGTATTCGCGGTCCTTGCCCTTGTTCCAGGACGCGGTGCCCGCCGCGTCGAGCGTGCCCTGGCCGGTCACCGCGATATTGGATTCCTTGTACGCGTAGATCATCGGCGACCGGTTGACACACTCGATGCCCTCGTAGCGCGTGAGCACGTTCGGGAACTTCGAGGCGTCGGAATCGAAAGCGAGGACGGCGCCCGCCGCGAGATGCAGGTCCACGTCGCTCTTGAGGTACACCGCACCGGTGACGAAGGTGCCTCTCGGCACGACGACGTGTCCGCCGCCGCGCGCGTTGGCCGTCTCGATCGCCTTCCTGATCGCGGCGGTGTTGTCGGTCTTCCCGTCGCCCCTCGCGCCGAAGTCGAGGATCGAGAACGTCCGGTCCGGGAAGACCGGGAGTTTCGTCCGCGCGACGATGTCGTTGGCCGCGGGCCAGGGAAGAACGGGGACCGGGGCCGCCGAGGCGGTGGGCGCGAGGAGGGGACTCGCGGCCACCACGAGACCGCCCTTGATCAGCCAACGCCGGGAGAATCTGCCGTCCATGACGCCTTCTTTCGCAAGAGGACTTCGGTGAAGACGGCGGAATCCCGACTCTAAGGGCGGACCCCGGCCTCAGGAAAGGTCCGGTCCCTGTGAGCGGAGATCGTCGACCTTGGTCATCGCCTCCCGGAGTTCGGCGAGCCAGGCGTCCGCGTGCTCCCCGACCAGCCGGACCGCCCAGGCCAGTGCCTCCGACCGCGACCGCGCGACGCCGGCGTCGACGAGGGTGTCGAGGACCAGGCGTTCCGGTTGCCGCAGCCTGGTCATGACCGGCGCCGAATGCGTGGTGAACAGGTGCCTCGTACCGCCGAGGCTCGCGCCCCAGGCGACCTTGCGCTGATACCGGTGCTCGGCCTGGCGCGCGATCTCGATCCGCTCGTCGCGGGTCTCCTCGCGGAACCGGCTGATCCGGCCGTCCTCGGCCGCCGCGCGTGCTGCGTCGTCGGCGTATTCACCGGTGAGCGGCTGGAGTTCGCCGACGATGACGATCTCTTCGCGATCCACCGTGACCTCGGGGTCTCCGGCGAACCAGCCCTCGGGGAGCCGCCCGCCGAACCACGCGGCCGCGTCGTCCGCCGACGGGATGTCCGCCTGCTGCCAGCCGCCCCTGCCCTTCCAGCCACCGCGTCCCATGTGCCTCGCCGTCCTGAAGTAGGTTTGCATGCTCGCCTCCGCGATTACATGATTACAACGCTACCTACGCTACGCGCGCAACGGCCGACATTCACGCGTGTTCTCCCCCGGCGAAACCTGAGGCAACGCCATGACCTGCGTGGACGCGTTTTCAGCCGAGCTGAGAGCGCAGTTCCTCCGCGGTGGCGACAGGCCGCTCGCACACGTACCCGCGGCACACGTACGCGGCGGCGGCACCTTCGACCAGCGGGCGATCGGCGAGCAGCGGCACGCCGTCGGCGTCGGGAGTCCCGCTCACGACGACGGCGCCGTCCGGCGACGACGCGACGGCCGCGGCCAGGAGATCCGCGCGCGAAGCGGCATCCGGTCCCACGACGGCCACCTGCACCGGACCGGCAGCGGCGGCTTCGGCGACCGTGAGCCAGTGCCCGGCGAACCGGGGCGCGTGGGCGGCGAGCCGTCCCGCGCGCGCCAGCGCCTGCTCGGCCGCCTCGCGGTAGCGGCCCACCTGGTCGTGCCCGGCCAGCACGGACGCGGTCAGCAACGCGTTCGCCAGTGCCGATGCCCCGGACGGACTCGCGTTGTCGGTCGGGTCGGAAGGCCGCTGCACCAGGACTTCCGCGTCGTCGGCCGTGTCGTAGTAGGCGCCCGGCGAGTCCGGGACGCCGAAATGGGCCAAGGCGAGATCCAGCAAGGTGATCGCGTCGGCGAGCCACCGCGGCTCCCCGGTCGACTGATGGAGTTCGAGCAGCCCCTCGGCGAGGCACGCGTAGTCCTCCAGCACCCCGGCCGTCGTACCGACGACGCCGTCGCGTGAAGTCCGGCGCAACCGTCCGTCCACGAAATGTTTGTCCATCAGGAAAGCCGCGGCACGCGTCGCCGCGTCGATCCACTGTGGACGACCCAGGCGCGAGCCTGCGTTGGCGAACGCGCCGATCGCGAGCCCGTTCCACGCCGCGATCACCTTGTCGTCGCGGGCGGGCTGGGGACGTTGGCCGCGCGCGGCCAGCAGCGCGCGACGGACCCGCTCGTAGCGCTCCGCGTCCTCGGGGTGCGGCTCGCGCAGCCGCAGGGTCGACGCGCCGTGCTCGAAGTTCCCCGGTTCGGCCACCTGGAACAGCTCGGCCGCCCAGGCGCCGTCCTCCTCGCCGAGGACTTCGGCGAGTTGCGCGGGAGTCCAGACGTAGGTGAGCCCTTCGACGCCATCGGTGTCCGCGTCGAGCGACGCGGCGAAACCGCCTTCGGCCGTTCCGAGGTCGCGCAGCAGGAACTCAGCGGTCTCCTCGACCGTTCGCCGCGCGTACTCGTATCCGGTCACACCGTGGAACCGCGCATAGAAGCGCAGGAGCAAACCGTTGTCGTACAACATCTTCTCGAAGTGCGGTACTTCCCAGCGCGCGTCGACCGAGTAGCGCGCGAAACCACCGGCGAGCTGGTCGTTCAGCCCGCCCAGTGCCATGGCCTCGGCCGTGTGCTCGACCATGGAGAGGCCGGAGCCGGTGCGCTCGTGGTGACGGAGCAGGAAGTTCAACGCCATCGTCGGCGGGAACTTCGGCGCTCCCCCGAAGCCACCGTTCTCGGCGTCGTACTCCTTGCGCAGCGAAGCGACCGCGGATTCCAGCACCGCACCGTCCACAACGGACTCCGGCAGCGGTCCGCTCTTCTCGGTGAGGTGGGCGATGATCTGCCGGGCACCGGAACGCAATTCGCCGGGACGCTCGTCCCAGGCCTCGGCGACCGCGACGAGCAGCTGCGAGAACGACGGCATACCCGGCCGCGGCGACGGCGGATAGTAAGTGCCGCAATGGAACGGCTCGCCCTCCGGGGTCAGGAAACACGTCATCGGCCAGCCGCCCTGACCGGTCATCGCCTGCGTGGCCGCCATGTACACCGAGTCGATGTCCGGGCGCTCCTCGCGGTCCACCTTGATGTTGACGAAGTTCGCGTTCATCAGCGTCGCGGTGGCTTCGTCCTCGAAGGACTCGTGCGCCATGACATGGCACCAGTGACAAGCCGCGTAGCCGACCGAAAGCAGGATCGGCACGTTCCGCCGTTTCGCCTCGGCCAGCGCTTCTTCACCCCAAGGCCACCAGTCCACCGGGTTCCCGGCGTGCTGCAGCAGGTACGGACTGGTCGCGGCCTTCAGGCGGTTCGACATGCCACCAGGGTCGCATGCGGAAAAGCGGGCGCGCGGAACGGCCTTCTGCGCGACACTCATCCGGTGCTCCTGACCATGACGACCACCCGCGAACCCGCCACCGACCTGGGCTTTCTCCTGCACAAGCATCCGGAGAAGGCGCAGTCGTTCACGCTCTCTGCCGGGACCGCGCACGTCTTCTACCCCGAGGCGGCCGAAGAACGCTGCACTGTCGCGCTTCTGGTCGAGATCGACCCGGTCGACCTCGTGCGCGGCGGCGGCACGTCGCTCACCCAGTACGTCAACGACCGGCCGTACGCCGGTGGCTCGTATCTGGCGGTGGCGCTGCGGGCGGTCTTCACCACGGCGCTGGCGGGCCGGTGCGCGAACCGGCCGGAGCTGGTCGACGAGCCCTTCCCGCTGGAGATCCACGTCCCGTCGCTGACCGCGCGTGGCGGCGCCGAGGTCGTCCACAAGCTGTTCGAGCCCCTGGGCTGGCAGGTCGAAGCGAAGACGATCCCGCTGGATCCGGAATTTCCGCAATGGGGCGATTCCCGCTACGTCGATCTCCGGCTGAGCGGGACCCAGCGCGTCGTCGACGCGTTGCGGCACCTGTACGTCCTGTTGCCCGCTCTCGACGGCGACAAGCACTACTGGATCGGCCAGGACGAGGCCGACAAGCTTCTACGCGTCGGCGAAGGCTGGCTCGCCGGCCATCCGGAACGGGACCTGATCACCGATCGCTACCTCGAACGACGCCGCCCGATCGTCTCGTACGCGCTCGCGCGCCTGGCGGAAGCGGACGACGTGCCGGCCGAGGCCGAAGCGCGCGTCACCGAACTGCCGGACCGGCCCGAGCCGTTGGCGCTCCAGCGGCACGGGAGCGTGCTCGCGGCGCTCCGGGCGGCAGGCGCGCGACGCGTGCTGGACCTCGGCTGCGGTGGTGGCGCGCTGCTGCGAGTGCTCCAGAAGGAGCCGTCGTTCACCGAGATCGTCGGCGTCGACGTGTCCACGAGCGCGCTGGACATCGCCGACAAGCGACTCAAGGACAAATCGCGCGTCACGCTGCGACAGTCCGCGCTGACCTACGCGGACCCGTCGCTGGCCGGGTACGACGCGGCCGTGCTGATGGAGGTGATCGAGCACGTCGACGAGGAGCGCCTGCCCGCACTGGAGCACGCCGTGTTCGGCGTCGCCGCGCCGCGGACCGTGCTCGTCACGACGCCGAACGCCGAGTACAACCGGCACTTCGCATTCCTCGAAGAAGGCCGGTTCCGGCATGCCGACCACCGTTTCGAATGGACACGCGAGCAGTTCCGCTCCTGGGCCGAGGGGGTCGCGGCACGGCGTGGCTACGACGTCCGCCACCTGCCGGTGGGACAGGAGTCCCAGGAATCAGGACCGCCGACCCAAATGGCGGTCTTCACGTCTCGAAAGGAGGCCGTGGCATGAAACTGACCATTCCCGACATGTCCCTCGTCGTGCTCGTCGGGGCCTCCGGCTCCGGCAAGTCGACCTTCGCGCGGACGCATTTCGCGCCGACGCAGGTGCTGTCCAGCGACTACTTCCGCGGTCTGGTGGCCGACGACGAGAACGACCAGAGCGCCTCGGCTGCCGCTTTCGACGTGCTCCACTACGTCGCGGCGAAGCGGCTCGAAGCGGGCCGGATCACGGTGATCGACGCGACGAACGTCCAACGCGCCTCCCGGGCGAGCCTGCTGAAACTGGCGAAGGAGTACGACGTCCTGCCGACCGCGATCGTGCTGGACCTGCCGGTGAAGGTCTGCCACGAGCGCAACGAGTCCCGGCCGGATCGCGACTTCGGCGAGCACGTCGTCCGCCGTCAGCGGGGGGAACTGCACCGCTCGCTGAAGTCGCTTGAGCGCGAGGGTTTCCGTCGCGTGCACGTGTTGCGAAGCGAAGCCGAGGTCGCCGAAGCGGAGATCGTCGTCGAGCCGCTGCGCAACGACCGCCGGGAGCTGACCGGACCGTTCGACGTCATCGGCGACGTCCACGGCTGCCGCGAGGAACTGGACGAACTGCTCACCGAACTGGGTTACGTCGACGGCGTGCACCCGGAGGGACGGACCGCGGTGTTCGTCGGCGACCTCGTCGACCGAGGACCCGACACGCCTGGTGTGCTGCGCCGCGTGATGGCGATGGCCGAGGCGGGCAGCGCGCTGGTCGTCTGCGGGAACCACGAACAGAAACTGGTCCGCGCGCTGAACGGGCGCAAGGTCAGGACGACGCACGGCCTCACGGAGTCACTCGAACAGCTTTCCACGCAGGACGAGGACTTCCGCGCGAAAGCGCACGCCTTCTGCGAAGGACTCATAGCGCACTACGTCCTGGATGGCGGCAAGCTCGTCGTCGCGCACGCGGGCCTGCCCGAGAAGTTCCACGGGCGCGCGTCCGGCCGGGTGCGCAGCACCGCGCTCTACGGCGACACCACAGGAGAGACCGACGAGTACGGCCTGCCGGTGCGGCTGCCGTGGGCGCGCGACTACCGCGGCACCGCGATGGTCCTCTATGGACACACGCCGACGCTGGAGCCGGAATGGGTCAACGGGACCATGTGTCTCGACACGGGCTGTGTCTTCGGCGGCAGGCTGACCGCTTTGCGTTACCCGGAACGGGAAGTCGTCTCGGTGAAGGCGAAGAAGGTCTGGTACGAGCCCTCGCGCCCGCTCGAACCGGCGCGGCCGCTGGGCGGACGCGAACCCGCGGTGCTGGAACTGGGCGACGTCACCGGGAAGCGGATCGTCGAAACCCGGCATCACGGCCGGGTCGGGGTCTCCGCCGAGCAGTCGGCGGCGGCACTCGAGGTGATGAGCCGGTTCGCCGTCGACCCGCGCACGCTGCCGTACCTGCCCCCGACCATGGCGCCGTGTTCGACGTCCGCCACGGACGACTACCTCGAACGTCCCGAGGAGGCCTTCGCCGAGTTCCGCGCGGCGGGGGTCGATCACGTCGTCTGCGAAGAGAAGCACATGGGCTCGCGTGCCGTCGTGCTCGTATGCCGTGACGACGACGTGGCTCCCGCGCGGTTCGGGATCCACGGTCCCGGCGCGGTCTACACCCGCACCGGGCGGCCGTTCTTCACCCCGGAACAGAACGCGCGGCTGCTCGCCCGCGTGCGGGAAGCGGCGTCGGAGCTGTTCGAGGAACTGGACACCGGCTGGCTGCTGCTCGACACGGAACTGCTGCCGTGGAGCGCGAAAGCGGGGTCGCTGATCTCGGGCCAGTACGCGGCCGTGGGTGCGGCGGCCCAGTCCGTGCTGCCCGCCGCCGTCGCCTCTCTGGACGCGGCCGCCGCTCGCGGGGTGGACGTGTCGGAGCTGCTGGCACGGACACGGGTTCGCGAGTCCACTGTGGATGCTTATCGGCAGGCGTACCGGCGTTACTGCTGGCCGACCGACGGCCTCGACGGCGTCCGGCTGGCGCCGTTCCAGATCCTGGCTTCGGAGGGACACGCGTACCACGACCGGCCGCACGAGTGGCACTTGTCGTTGCTGGACCGGCTCGCCGGCGACCTGTTCACGCGCACGCGGACACTCGCCGTCGACACCACGGACCCGGCGTCGGTGGCGCGCGGCGTCGAATGGTGGCTGGACCTGACCGGCGAGGGCGGCGAGGGCATGGTCGTCAAACCGGCGGCCAACCTGACGCGGGGCGCGCGTGGGCTGGTGCAGCCGGGGGTGAAGGTGCGCGGGCGGGAGTACCTGCGGATCATCTACGGGCCGGACTACACACTGCCGGAGAACCTCGCGCGGCTCCGCAAACGCGGGCTGAACCGGAAACGGGCGCTGGCGCTGCGGGAGTACGCGCTGGGGTTGGAGGCGCTGGAGCGGCTGGCGCGCGGGGAACCGCTGTGGCGGGTGCACGAGTGCGTGTTCGCCGTCCTGGCGCTGGAGTCGGAACCGGTCGACCCGCGCCTCTGACCCGCTTCGCTCGTGAGTGGTAAGGACGGTTCTAACCGTCCTTACCACTCACGAGAGTCAGTCGGACTTGGCGGCCGGTTTCTCCGCCTTCGCGGCGGGCTCCTTGGCGACGGCCTTCTCGGAAGCCTCCGGAGCCTCCTCGGCAGGGGCCTCCGCAACAGGCTCGTCGAAGGTCTCCGGCAGCCGCTTCAGGTGCTTGGTCATCGACCGCACCAGCAGCGCGACGGCGATCAGGAACAGGATCAGGATCAGGAAACCCACCGGCGACGACTTGCCGAAGTCCTCACCCTGGCCGCCGTTGTCGCCGTTGCCAGGCTGCTGGGCCAGGAACTGCGACGACACCGTCACTGGAACAACGGCGAACGCCGGCACACCGAAACTCATTTAGCCCACCTTCTCCTTCAAGCCGGCGAACAGATCATCCTCCGGCAGGGTGCTGTCCACCAGTGAGCGGACCAGCTCGTACTCCTCGGTCGGCCAGACCTCGCGCTGCAGGTCGCGCGGGACGGCGAACCAGCGGCTGTTCGGGTCGATCTGGGTGGCGTGCGCCTTGAGGGCCTCGTCACGCTGTTCGAAGTACTCGCCGCATTCGACGCGGGTGGTCACCCGCTCCATGACGTCGGCCTTGTCCGGGTCCCACGACTTGAGCCATTCCTCGTACGGCGACTCCAGGCCGCGCGCGAGCAGGCCCTCGTGGAACACGGTCATCCTGGCGCGCGAGAACCCGTGCACGTAGTACAGCTTCATCGGCTGCCACGGCTCGCCCGCGTCCGGGTAGCGCTCCGCCTCGCCGGCGGCGTCGAAGGCCGCGACCGAGATCTCGTGCGTGCGGATGTGGTCGGGGTGCGGGTACCCGCCGTTCTCGTCGTAGGTGACGATCACGTGCGGGCGGAACTCGCGGATGACCTTCACCAGGGCACCGGTGGACTCTTCGAGCGGGATGACCGCGAACGAGCCCTCCGGGACCGGGGGCAGCGGGTCGCCCTCGGGCAGTCCCGAGTCGATGAACCCGAGCCACGTGTGGCTCACGCCGAGGATCTTGGCCGCGCGGGCCATCTCCTCCCGGCGGATCTCGGTCATGTTGGCCAGTACTTCGGGACGGTCCATGGCCGGGTTCAGCACACTGCCCGCTTCGCCACCGGTACAGGTCACGACCATGACCTCGTGCCCTTCGGCGGCGTACTTGGCCATGGTGGCGGCACCCTTGCTCGACTCGTCGTCGGGATGCGCGTGCACCGCCATCAGGCGGAGGCGTGACTTCGGCGGTTCATTGGCTGGCACCATGCTCCGAACGTCCCCTTCTCGTTCCCTATTCCCCTGCGACCCTGCCTGACGGCCCGCCCGGCCGGGCGGGGATACTCGAGGGGAACCACTCGCATACGACCCCATTGTCCCTGCGAGCACGACGACACCTACCGGGAGGCCCGGGTTGAGCACGGGACAGGACGCTCCCACCGCGGAAAGCGCCCGGACGGACGTGCCCGAGGGCCGGTACGGCAAGACCCGTGCCGCGAAGCCCGCCCGCTGGCGACGGCTGGTGTTCGGCGTGGTCGCGCTGCTGGTCAGCGGCGGTATCGCCTACGTCGCGTACACGAACTTCGGCAGCGCGCCCATCGAGGGCGAACGCGTCTCGTTCGACGAGAAGCCTGGCGACGCGATGGAGATCACCATCAACGTGACCAGGGACGACGTGAACCGTCCGGGTGTGTGCGTCGTCCGGGTCCGCGACAAGGCCGGGGCGGAGAGCGGACGCAAAGAGGTCCTGATTCAACCTGGTTCGAAGAACAGCAGGGTGACGACCACCATCAAGAGCATCGGAAAGCCGGTCACGGCTGATATCTTCGGATGCTCATACGACGTACCACGGTACCTGTCAAGGCCATAGCGGCCAACGGGGTGAAACAGGCGCCAAACGCCGAGGCGCGACCGAATTCCACCGGCGGCGATACCTCGCGCCGTGTTACTCTGATCTACCGGCACGGCCCAAGACGGGCCGTGTTTTTCCTTTATCTCAGCCAGACCGACGCGCCACGCCGGTTCTGGTGGCCGGCTTGTACATCCAAGCCTGGCAGGCCCTACTAGGAGATGGTGACCGTGAGCGACACAAAGGTGACCTGGCTGACCCAGGATGCCTACGACAGGCTCAAGCAGGAACTCGACCACTACATCGAGCTCCGCCCGGTCATCGCTGCGAAGATCAACGACAGCCGGGAAGAGGGCGACCTCAAGGAGAACGGCGGCTACCACGCCGCCCGCGAAGAGCAGGGCCAGCACGAGGCCCGCATCCGCCACCTCCAGGAGCTCCTCCGCTCGGCCAAGGTGGGCGAGCCGCCCGCCAACGACGGCAGCGCCGGACCGGGCAAGGTCCTCACCGTCCGTTACGACGGTGACGACGAAAACGAGAACTTCCTCTTGGCGACCCGTGAAGAGGGCACCGAGGGCGACCTGGACGTCTACTCGCCGGAGTCGCCGCTCGGCAAGGCGCTGCTCGGCGCCAAAGAGGGCGAGACCCGCGAGTACGAGCTGCCCAACGGCAGCATCCAGAAGGTGACGCTCGTCAAGGCCGTGCCGTACACCGGCAAGTGAGCGGCTGGTCTCCCCAAGGGCGCCCAGCGCCCGACGGAGACTTCACCAGGCGCGCGCCGCTTCGCGGCCGAAGGCCGCGGAAACTCGATGAAGAGGCGCCCTCCGCACGCAGCGCGAGTTGACTGCGAACCGGCGCCTCTTCGGCGAGTTTCCGTCAGCGCGCCACAATCGACACTGCGCGCCCGGCCCGACATGGCCGGGCGCGCATATGAGCCGTTAGCGTGACCTCCGGAGAATTCTGGAGGGAACTATGAGCGAGCTACCCATCTGCGTCGCCTGCGGCATGCAGTACGCGGAACCCCGGTCCGACTGCCCGATCTGCTTGGACGAACGTCAGTACGTCCCCCAGGCCGGACAGCGGTGGACCGATCTGAACACCGTCCGCGCGAGCGGGACGTACCAGGCTCGCGTCGAGGAGCAGGGGCCCGGCCTCATCGGGGTCGGCTCCACTCCCAACTTCGCCATCGGCGAGCGCGCACTGCTGGTCAAGGCCGAATCCGGCAACTTCCTGTGGGACTGCGCGGGCTTCATCGACGATGACCTCGTCGCCCAGGTCCGCGAACTCGGCGGGATCACCGGCATCGCGATCAGCCACCCGCACTACTACACCACCATGGTCGAATGGGCGCACGCCTTCGACGTACCCGTCTACCTGCACGAGGGCGACCGGCAGTGGATCGGCAGGCCGGATCCGGCGATCAAGCTGTGGAGCGGCGCGACCCTCGACGTCGCCCCCGACCTGCGGCTGATCAACCTCGGCGTGCATTTCGCCGGCGGGACCGTGCTGCACTGGCCGGGCGGGGAGAACGGCCGCGGGGCGGTGCTCTCGGGCGACATCCTGCAGGTCATCCCGGACCGTCGCTTCGTCGGCATGATGTACAGCTACCCGAACCTGATCCCGGAACGTCCGGAGGTCGTCCGCCGCGCCGCCGAGATGCTCGAACCGTACGAGTTCGAGGCGATCTACGGCGCCTGGTGGGACGCGATCATCCGCACCGACGGGCACGAGGCCGTCCAGCGGTCGGCGAAGCGCTACCTCGGCCAGGTGGGCTAGCCGCCTCGTGAGTGGTTAGGACGGTTCTAACCGTCCTAACCACTCACGAGGTCAGCTTCGCGCCAGCCGTTCCAGCAGCGGCCGCACGCGCGGCGGAACCGGTGTCGACAACGCGATCGACGTCGACGTCCGCCGCACGTACGGCGCGCCGACCACCTCGTCCACCACGCGCTGCAGGTCGTCGTTGCTGCGCGCCACCATCCGCACGAAGAGATCGCCCTGACCGGTCGTCGCGTGGACCTCGCACACCTCGTCGATCGCGGACAGTGCCTGGGCGACCTCGGCCCGGCGGCCCTGCGCGATCTCCAGGACGGCGAACGCGGTGAGGCCGTACCCCATCGCCGCGAGGTCGAGTTCTGGCGGGAACCCGCCGAGGATCCCGCGTTCGGTCAGCCGGTCCAGCCTCGCCTGCACGGTGCCCCGTGCGACGCCGAGACGGCGGGCGCATTCGAGCACGCCGAGCCGGGGCGAGTCGGTGAGCAACAGCAGCAGCCGTGCGTCCAGCGCGTCGAGCGCTTCCGCCATCGGGCCTACCTCCTACACAGGTTGTCCACTTTGACTGCGACACCCACTCCTCGACTGGTCATAGTGCGCAGTGAAATCTTTGACCATTGCGCATTTTGCCACGCGCTCGGATGCTTCACGGCATGACGCACACAGTGGAACCCCAGGGTGCTCTTGACGACGTGAGCTACGACCAGCTGCGTCAGCTCGTCGGCCTCGTCGATCACGACTCTTCGACCGACCCCTTCCCGGTGAAGTCGATGGACGCGGTGGTGTTCATCGCGGGCAACGCCACGCAGACCGCGTGGTTCTACCAGGTCGCGTTCGGCATGCGGCTCGTCGCGTACTCCGGCCCCGAGACCGGGAACTTCGAGCGCAAGTCGTTCGTGCTGAAGTCGGGCTCGGCCCGCTTCGTGATCACCGGCGGCGTCAAGCCCGACTCCCCGCTGCTCGACCACCACCGTCGCCACGGCGACGGCGTCATCGACCTCGCGCTCGAGGTCGCCGACGTCGACCGGTGCATCGACCACGCCCGCTCGCAGGGCGCCACCGTTCTCGAGGAGCCGCACGACGTCTCCGACGAGCACGGCACCGTGCGCATCGCCGCGATCGCGACCTACGGCGAGACCCGCCACACGCTGATCGACCGGTCGAGGTACACCGGTGTCTACCTGCCCGGCTACGAGCCGCGCGAGAGCAGCGTCGTCCGCCCCGAAGGCGCGCCGAAGCGGCTGTTCCAGGCCGTCGACCACTGCGTCGGCAACGTCGAACTCGGCAAGATGGACTACTGGGTCGACTGGTATCACCGTGTCATGGGCTTCGTGAACATGGCGGAGTTCGTCGGCGACGACATCGCGACCGAGTACTCGGCATTGATGAGCAAGGTGGTCTCCAACGGCAACCACCGCGTCAAGTTCCCGCTCAACGAGCCGGCGATCGCGAAGAAGAAGTCGCAGATCGACGAGTACCTCGAGTTCTACGGCGGCGCAGGCTGCCAGCACATCGCGCTGGCCACCAACGACATCGTCGCGACGGTGACGGCGATGCGCGCCGCGGGCGTCGAGTTCCTCGACACCCCGGACTCCTACTACGACGACCCGGAGCTGCGTGCGCGGATCGGCGAGGTCCGGGTGCCGATCGAGAAGCTCAAGGAGCACCGCATCCTGGTCGACCGCGACGAGGACGGTTATCTGCTGCAGATCTTCACCAAGCCGATCGGCGACCGCCCGACGGTGTTCTACGAGCTCATCGAGCGGCACGGTTCGCTCGGCTTCGGCAAGGGCAACTTCAAGGCCCTGTTCGAGGCCATCGAGCGTGAGCAGGAGCGCCGAGGCAATCTCTGACGGCGAGGCGCCATCGGCGCAGCGCCGAGGCAATCTCTGACCCCGGCAGTTCGCAGGGCGTGAAAGGGCTCTTCATCGCACTTCGTGCGGTGAGGGGCCCTTTCGCTGCGTGACGGGGCCGGCTTTGTCGTCCCGGAGTGGTACACCGGATGAGCACTAGGCTGTTCGACGAAAACTTCGAGAACGCCGGAACCGGTGGCGTCTTCGGGCCGTCAGTGTGAAGACGCCAGCATGCAGCTTGTGGAAGGGTCCCGATGCCGGACAACGTCGACGCCAGCGAACGAATGGTGGACAACTGGACGAAGCAGATCCAGGAGACCGCCGCGCGCTATCAGGCGATGGCCGCCCGCATGCAGGGCCAGACCGTGACCGAGCGGTCGAAGGACAACACCATCGAGGTCACGGTCGATTCGAAGGGCCTGCTCACGAATCTCGTCATCTCCGAAGCCGCGAGCGGCAAGCGGATGGCGGAGGTCTCGTCGCAGGTCATGCGCCTCGTCCAGCTCGCGCAGTCGCGGATCCCGGAACTGCTGCAGGCGGCGATGGCCGAGACGGTCGGCACGACCGACGAGACGGCGAACCGGGTGATCGCGGAAGCGCAGAGCACCTTCCCGGAAGCTCCTCCGGAGGAGGACCCGGCACCGCCGGAGCCCGAGCGGCACCACCGCTTCGGCCCGGAGGAAGAAGAGCCTCCGCCGCCGCCCGCGCAGGCGAATCCGCCGCAGCCGAAGCCGATCCCGCGCCGCCGCCGCACGCAGGACGACGATGACGACGACTTCGGCGGCAGCATCCTTTCGTAGACGTTCATCCGGCCTGGTAGAGGGGAGAAACCATGGCAGGCAAGGGTTACGAGCTCGGTGCGGACCTCGACGCGCACGCCAAGCAGATCGACGGCATCGCCGACGGCCTGCGCACGGCGGTCGACGCCGCGCAGCAGGTGAGCATGCCGACCGACGCGTACGGCATCATCTGCCAGCCGTTCCGGATGATGCTCGACCCGGTGGAGGAGTTCGGCATCAACGCGCTGAACAAGGCCGTCGAGGCCGCGACGGCGGTGGCCAACAACGTGCGGTCCGCGTCGAACGCCTACCAGGCACAGGACGAGAACTTCGCCGCCGAATTCAAGAACGTGCAGGTGCCTGACTGATGCCCGAGGGGAACCCGCTCGTCGCGAACGCACCGACCGATGGCGACGGCCCGGGACCACTGACGGCCGGGAACAGCGAGTACGGCTACGCGGCGGGCATCGGTGTCGCCGAGTCGGCCATGGACGCCTTCAACGGCATCTCGAACGGTGACTGGATCGGCGGCGGGCTCGGCGTGCTGAGCCTCGCGGGCGAGATCGCCAGCGCCGCGATCGACCCGTTCGGCTACCTGATGTCGTCGGTGGCGTCGTTCCTGATGGAGCACATGCAGCCGCTGAAGGACATGCTGGACGCGGTCGCCGGTGATCCGCCGGTCATCCAGTCGTATTCCGAGACCTGGGGCAACGTAGCCAAGAAGCTGGAAGACACCCAGGTCGAGTTCTCGAACGCGGTCAAGAACGGCACGTCGGGCTGGACGGGCGACGCGGCCGACCAGTACCGCAAGCAGGCCGCGGAACAGGCCGAGGCGATCAGCGGCGCGGCCACGGTCGCGGGCGCGATCAGCACCGTCGTGATGATCTTCGGCGAGATCGTCGCGTTCGTCCGCGAGTTCATCCGCCAGCTGATCGCGGACGCGGTCGGCAAGCTCATCGCATGGGTCATGGAGACGGTGTTCTCCCTCGGCTTCGGCACGCCCGTGGTGGTCGCGCAGGCCGTCACCGCGATCGCCGAGTGGGCCGCGAAGATCGCCGACAAGCTCAAGGACCTCTGCGACGCGATGCGGCGGGTCTCGCCGCTACTGGGCAAGCTGGCCGACGTCTTCGAGAAGATCATCAAGATCTTCGGCAAGATCGCGGGCAAGGTCACCGGCCTGGACGTGATCAACACCAGGAACATCAAGCCGGGCGGCTTCATCCAGCGCGGCGGCAGCGGCGGCGGATCCGGTGGGTCCGGCGGTGGCGGCTCGGGCTCCGGTGATGGTCCGGACGGCGACGGTTCCGGCAGCGGCTCCGGTGACGGCTCCCACGGTTCGGGCGACGGCTCCAACGGTTCGAATGGCTCCGATGGCGACTCGGGCGGTTCGGGCGACTCCGGCGGCTCCGGTGATTCCGGCGGCTCCGGTGATTCCGGCGGCGACAGCCCGTCGAGCACCACCCGCGGCGACGGTGGCGGCTCACCTTCCACAAGGGACGGTGGCGGCTCGTCCCGGTCCGACGGCGGTTCTCCCGACCGCGCCGGCGGCGACGGACCGTCCACTTCGGACGGAAACTCCGGCGGCACGCCGGGCGGCGATGGCGGTTCCCCCAGCACCGCCCGCTCCGACACGCCGACTCCGCACACCCGGTCCGACGGTGGCTCTCCCGGCGATTCCGCCACCCCGAACCACGCGAACACCGGTGGTTCGCCCAGCCACACACCCGACGGCGGCTCCCCCGCCCCGCACACTCGTGCCGACAACGGCTCTCCCACACCGCACACGCGGACGGACAGTGGTGGCTCCCCGAGCCACACACCCGACAGTGGCTCCCCCACACCGCACACCCGCGCCGACACCGGCGGCTCACCCAGCCACACCGGTGACGGCGGTGGCTCGCCCCGGACGCACGGCGGTGACGGCGGCGGTTCGCCCACACCTCGTTCCGACCCGTCGCCCGGCCACCACGGCGGCAACGACGGCGGCAGCCCCACCCGGCCGACCGACAGCGGCACGACGACCAGCGGTACCGCGCCCACGGCACCGCGTCTCGGCGACGCCGGCCCGTCACACGTGCCTTCACAGCGCGGCGGTACCGGCGGCGACGGTTCGCACGGTGTCCCGCCGCAGGGGCAGCCGATCGCCGGCGGCATGCCGCCCCAAGGCGCTCCGGGTGGCACTCCCGGCGGCACCCCAAGTTCGCCCGGCGGCAGGCCGCAGGGTGGTGGCTGGACGGGCACGCCCGGTTCACCGCGCACCCCGGACACGCACGCCCCGCGCACGCCCGACACCCACACCGGCCCCAGCCGCGGTCCCGGCCAGACCGGTCCCGGCGGCAGGCCGAACCAGCCGCATCAGCCGCAGCCGGTGGCCCGCGGCAACGACTTCGGACCCGGCACCCAGCCGCACACCGGCACCCCCGGTTCGCCGGGCACGCACGGCCCCGGCAACCGGCCCGGCGGCACCGGTCCCGGCAACACCGGGCCGGGCGGCCGCGGACCCGGTGGCCACTCCGGTCCGCCGCATTCGCCGGACGGTCACGGCCCCGACGGGCATGGCCCGCGCCAGGACCCGAACGGCCACCCCGACGGCTCACCGCACGACCGCGGCCCCGACGGCGAACCCGATCGTCCGCTGACGCCGGACGAGGTCAACCAGCGGCATTCCGAGGGCACGCCCGCGGGTAGCTCGTACCACCGCGGCGACGCGGACATGGGCGACCTGCCGCACCGGGTCCAACCGGATCCGGACGGCCGCTACACCGTCGACGTGCACGTCACGCCGGACGGCCACGCCCGCATCGGCAACCGCACCTACACCCCGGAAGAGTTCGCGGACATCCTGCGCCGCAACGGGGATTACGACGGCCGCCCGATCCGGCTGATCGGCTGCGACGCAGGCTCGAACGACTTCGCGCGCCGTCTGTCGCGGGAACTCGACACCGAGGTGATGGCGCCGAGCAAGCCGGCCTGGACCGACTCGAACGGGCGTGTCTTCTCGTCCGACTACGAGATCGGTCCCGACGGCCGCCCCCGGCCCAAGATCCCGCCGAACGGCGAATGGGACGTCCACAGCCCCGACGGCACCGCACGCCGGGCGAGCGACGACGGCTTCACCCCGGACACCTCGCACGCGGACAAGCAGGACGTGGACGCCGACAGCGCCCGCGACCGCGGCCAGGGCGACGATCTCAACCCCCAGCATCAGATCGAAGGACGCTGGGAGGAGCCCGACTTCACGCCGCCCGCCCGCCCCGTCCAGCTACGCGACGATCAGTCCTTCTTCGATCCGACGACGCCTCCGCGCAAGCTCGACCCGGAGACGCGGTACGACATCACCGACGCGGACGGCAACGTGCGCAGCCGGGTCTACACCGACGCGAACCGCAACGTGACGCACGTCGACGCCGTCGCGCCGAACAAGCTGAACGGTCCCGGTAACCCGGAGATCATGCGCCCGGCGCCGAACACCGACTACCGCGTGCAGGTCGGCCACCGGCACGACACCTTCCCGACCGACGCGGACGGCAACGTCCGCACGGTGACGCACACTGACGTGAAGACCCCGCAAGGCACCCGGGACATCACCAGGGTCGGCGACATCGAATCCCCGCCGAAGCCCCGTGACGAGGTGCGGATCGAGGCGGACGACCCGCGGGCGCCGCGCGCGGACAAGCCGTTCAGCCACCGGACCGATCTGGAGGCGAACACCCGCTACCACGTCACGGACGCCGACGGGAACCCGCGCGGCAGCTTCCAAACCGACGAGCACCGCAAGGTCAAGTGGGTCGACACCCACGAGGGAGCGAACAACCCGGAGCTGAAGAATCCACTTCCCGACAGCAACTACCGGGTCGACCGCGGCCCGCTCCACCAGGAGTACCGCGTCGGACCCGACGGGCGGCCGGAACACGGCCAGACCTATGACGCGCCCGAGCCGACGGGAACTCCGCGCGACCACCCGAACGCGGTCAAGCAGGACGAGGCCTTCAACCGCCAGCACACGGACGAGTTCGGGAACCCCAAGCTCGACGCGGACGGCGAGCCGACGCTGGGGCGGAACACCGTGAACCGGGTGACCGACGAGTTCGGGCACCCACGCGGCGAGTTCCAGACCGACGGGACCGGGCACATCAGCCACGTCGACACCACCAGTGGCCAGCGGGCCAGGACCAACCCGGAGGTCGGGGCCGCCCCGGACGGCGCGAAGATCACCCAGGACGGTCACTACGGAACCAGGAACGCCAAGAACGTCCAGGACTCGTGGCCCGCGCCCGAGCGCGAAGTCACCTACTCGCACCAGGTTCCGCCCAAGAGCGAGGACGCGGTCGCCCACCAGAACAAGCAACCACGAGGGTTCACCGACGGTGACCCGAGCTCGATGTCCGACGCCCAGCAGAAGGCGATCAGCGACAAGCTCGCGCACAAGGACCCGATCGCGGGCCGCGAAAACCTGCCGCCCAACACCCGGATCCACCTGGTGGACAAGGACGGCTTGCCCTACGGCTCGTTCCAGACCGGGCCGGACGGCAAGATCACCCACATGCACACCGGGCAGCCGTTCAACGCGGACATGAACAACCCGCCGCCGAACGCGGTGGTCCGGGTAGACCACGGCCTGGAAATGCACGACGCCGACGGCAACCCGCTGGGCAGGAAGTCGCCCGGTGAGATCCACCGGACGGACGCGCGGGGCAACACCGTCGTGACTTCGGCTCCTCCGGATCCGGGCGGCGCCAGCAACATCCGGCGAGACGGCTCGGCTCAGAGCCAAGTCGGCGGTATGGGTGGCAAAGACGCCTCCGGGAAGAACATCGACGACGGCGGCCACCACCGCGGCACGTCCGTCGGCGGCTCCGGTGAGGCGATCAACCAAGGCCCGCAAGGCCGTGTGGACAACAGCAACGCGGGCGCCAAGGAGCTCGAGGAGACCTACGACCCCGACGACAGCTGGTACCGGATGGAGCGGGATAGGGACGACACCGGCCTCGCGGGTAGGTTGGAGAACGAAGACATCTTCGAACTTCGGGATTCCGGTATCGACGACGCGCACACCCGTCAATACCGGGCCTACGGTCGAGACACCGAAGGCCGGATCTCGGTAATCGTCAGGAGTTTCCCCAATGACCACAACAACCCACTCTGGCCCGATGACTTCCGGGGGTGAGAGTCACGAGGACCTGATCCAGCAGCTCGGCATCGCGCTGCTGGACCTCGTCCCCGAAGAAGGCTGGCGGCGCATCGACCTGGTCAGCGCGATGACCGTGCCCGCACAGGATCTCGGCCTGACGGTGATCATGGACGACGGCTCCCGCCCGGAGATCGCGCCGCCCGCCGAACTCAACGTCATCCTCGCGAAGCTGCGCACGCTGCTGTACCAGCCCGGTCGCGGCACCTGGTTCTCCGCGCGGATCTCGATGAATCCGCCGGGAGCGATCTTCTTCAACTACAACAACGACTACGAACCGACCCTCACTCCGCCCATGGAGCCGGAACACTACGTCGAAGACCTGAAGATGTTCCCCAGGGATCCCGACCACATCCCGGCTTGGCTCAACGCGAAACTCGCGGCGGCGGAAGAGAAGGAGCAGAACTGATGCCGATGCCCGTTGTGCCGACGAGCGCGGCACAGGCCAACGAGCTGTTCAAGGACTTCACCACCTGGATGGTGCACTCCGTACCCGCGGACTGGGAGCAGCTGTTCATCATCTTCCGTTCCGTCGGCGACTACTACGAGATCTCGGCGCAGGTCCTGACCGTGATGGGCACCGGAACCCAGTGGACGCCGCCGGAAGGAGTCGCGGACTTCTTCGTCGAACTGCGCGACAGCATGGCGAAGCCGGGCGAAGGCGCCTGGAGCTCGATCCGCTATCACCTCGTGCACCCGGGCGGGTACTCGGCCCAGTACAACTGGGACAACGAGCCCGTCTGGGATCACGTCCCGCCCGCCCAATTCTTCGCACAGGAGCTGGAGCGCTACCCGCGGACCGGTGAGCGCGCGGAGTGGCTTCAGCGACGTGCCGCCGGCCAGGCGGACTGACCATCGGTGAGTGAGGGGACATGAGCCGACCACAGCAGCCGTTGAACCAGCAGCAGCAACAGCAGCTCGTCTGGCAGATCGGCCATGCCCTCGCGACGCCGCTGCCACCCGGCTGGCAGCAGATGCGCGTCGAGTACCGGGCGGCGGGCAGGCATGTCGAGGTCGACCTGCTCGTCACCGGTCAGGACGGTCTGCCGCGCCCGGTGCAGCCGAGCCCGGAAGCCGTGCAGCTGCTCGGCAACCTGCGGGCGGGGATGTACCAGCCTGGTCGCGGGACCTGGCTGAGCGCGATCCTGATCTATGGTTCGGCGACCGTGCTCAGTACGGACTTCCTCGCGGACGTGGAGCCGCCGTGGCGGCAGGCGCCGCCGCAGATCGGCTTCCAGGACGAACTGCGCTTCTTCCCACGCGCCGAGCAGAGCATCCCGCAGTGGCTGCGACAGCGAGCCGGGCTCGATGCCACGCCGTCGGCCGAGCCGTCGGTGGCCACTCCTCTCGCCGAGACCCCGGAGGCGCTGCGCTCACCGCGTGTCCACGACGGTCTCGACGAGTCCGGGCGTCCGGTGGTGAACCGTGAGCCGCTGTCCCCAGCCGAGCGGGATCGCGTACTCGAGTACCTCGACGGCGCTCCGGTCGTACTGGCGTCGCGGACCTACGACGCCGACGCCTTCGACCCCGACAGGGAACCGTTGGTGCCGTTGAACTTCCGCACCGACGGCCGGTGGTACTGGCCGGGCGCGGTCGCCTACTACCTGCGTGAGCACGACGTGGCGCCCGATCCCGAGCTTCTCGGTCACATCCGGGCTTTACGGTTCACCTTGCCCGAGGTCGGCGAGCCCGAACGGGAACTGGCGGTCACCGCCATCACCGGTCAACCGTCCACTTAGGATCCGGCGATTCACGGCGGATCGGATGGCCGGATCATGTCACCTGGCGGATACGTCACGTGACAGGTTCACGGTCCGGGTACTCTTGATGGCGGCGGCGAAGGCGACCAGGGAGCGCGCATGGCACGGGGGAACATCGGCAGGGTCCGGGCGACCCGTTCCGCCGGGATGCTCCCGGTCGTGCTGGCCCTCACCTCGGCCGCGCTGCTGACCGGAGCCGCCGTCTACACGGTCGACCGCGCCGCTTGCGTGGACCCGGGCCAGTACATCCGGCACGACAACCACATCGAACTCGTCGGCGGCTGCGTCGACGGCTCCGAGCTGCCCGCCGCGCCGCAGGGGACTTCCCACGAGGCGGACGCGAAGAGCGGCGTCACACCCAGCAACTTCCGCCCGTAACCGGGCGCTTCCTCCCACCACACCGCGCTTACCAGCGCGAACAGAGCAAGGGACCTTTGCTTCCACTTAGTTGGCGTGGCTACGCTGACGACAGCAAAGGTCCCTTGCTCACTCCCTGGGCTCGGCGGCGGTCAGCCCAGGGCCTTGGCCAGATCGTCGATCAGGTCGCTGCCGTCCTCGATGCCGACGGACAGGCGCAGCAGGTTGTCCGGCACCTCCAGGGTGGACCCGGCGGTGCTCGCGTGGGTCATCCGGCCCGGGTGCTCGATGAGCGATTCGATCCCGCCCAGCGACTCGGCGAGGACGAACAGTTTCGTCTTCGACGCGACGTCGAGCGCGGCCTGCTCACCGTCGACGTGGGTGAACGAGATCATCCCGCCGAAGCGCCGCATCTGCTTCGAAGCGACCTCGTGGCCGGGGTGCTCCGGCAGGCCCGGGTAGTAGACGCGCTCGACCTTCGGGTGCTTCAGCAGCATCCGGGCGATCAGTTCGGCGTTGTCGCTGTGCCGCTCCATCCGCAGCGCGAGCGTCTTGATCCCGCGCAAGGTCAGCCACGCGTCGAACGGGCCGGGCACCGCGCCCGCGGCGTTGCGCAGGAAGAACAGCTGCTCGCGCAGCTCGTCCTCGTTCGTCAGGATCGCGCCGCCGACGACGTCGGAGTGCCCGCCGAGGTACTTGGTCGTCGAGTGCAGGACGACGTCGGCGCCCAGCGAGAGCGGGTTCTGCAGGTACGGGGTGGCGAAGGTGTTGTCGACGACCAAGCGGGCGCCGGCGGCGTGCGCGACCTCGGCCAGCGCGGCGATGTCGGCGATCCCCAGCATCGGGTTCGTCGGTGACTCGCACCAGATCAGCTTCGTCTCCGGCCGGATCGCCGCGCGGACCTCGGCGATGTTGCCCAGATCGGCGACCGTGTGCTCGACGCCCCACAGGCTGAGCACCTTGTCGATCAGCCGGAACGTGCCGCCGTACGCGTCATTGCCGAGCACGAGGTGGTCTCCGGGCCGCAAGGTCGCCCGCAGCAGGACGTCGCTGGCCGCCATCCCCGACGCGTACGCCAGACCGTGCCGTGCGCCTTCGAGCGCCGCGAGCGCGACCTCCAGCGCGGTGCGCGTGGGGTTCGCGGTGCGGGAGTACTCATAGTCGCCTTCGCGCGTGCCGCCGACGCCGTCCTGCGCGTAAGTCGAGGTCTGATAGATCGGCACGATGACCGCGCCGGTCCGGGGATCAGGGGTCTGCCCGGCGTGGATCGCGCGCGTCTCGAAGCCCAGCAGAGAGTAATCGTCGGCCATACCGTCAAGGGTACGGCCACCCACTCGAGCTCCCATCGTCTGGGATTGAACTCACCACTGGGCGGGTGGCTGTCCCTGCTGCTGGGCACCGGGAGCGGGCGGATATCCGAAGTTCGGCGGCTGCACGCCGCCCGCGGCCGGGGGCTTGGCCGCCAGCCAGCGCGCCGTCGGCGGGACCAGCGCCAGCACGAGGGTCGCGATCGCCGGGATCAGGACCACGAAGAGGAGCCAGCCGAAGCCGAAACCGAAATACAGGTTCACCCCGCCGTACGAGAAGTAGAAATGCGAGCCGATCGCCCGGAGCAGGAAGGTCAGTGCCACGAAACCGATCGCGGACGCGGCTCCGATCACGGTGAGCACTCGTCCGGCGCGCTTGCGCAGGAGCAGCAGGATCCCACCGCTCAAAAGCAAGGCGGCGCTGACCAGGTCCAGCGCCGCGCCGATCACGAGGAACGAAATGACGTAATGGGAGAGTTCGATGACGTGGGACGCGGCTCCGGCGAGGAACCAGAGCCCGCCGAGGATCGCGAGGATCCCGGCGATGATCCCGGTCGCACCGCTCGGTCGCCGCGCCGTTCCCGGCGGCGGATGGGCACCGGGTGCCGGGTATCCGCCCTGCGGTGGGTACTGCTGGAAAGTCATTTCTCCCCTTGCCGAAATCCTTGTTTCATCCCGCCGCCCCGGCTACCAGCCGGGAAGCCGATCGTGCTTCGACGGCTCTTCGTCGTCACTCCGCTTTCCCTCCAGCCAGTCAGAGGTCGGCCTGAGCACCGACAGCACCAGAGCGGAGAGGGTCATCACGAACAGGACGAACGCGACCTCGTCACCCATCACCAGTGCCTCCCCGTCCACTTCGGCGAAGAAGTAGGCGCGAACCGCACCGTTCGCGAGGAGCGTGGCCACCAGCGCGAGCGCCGCCCCTGCGGCGACGAGGGTGCGGCCGAGGGCTTGCGCAGTAGTAACAGGACACCGCACAGGAAGGCGAGGAGGGCCGCGCCGATCGCGGTCCCCGAAGACTGGTTCTGACTCATCGAACTCCCCCAAGCCGAGCCGGAAGTCTCAGGATCTCACCATCCACCCTGCTGGGGAAACTGATTCTGCGGCCGATACGGCTGGATCGGGGCGGGCCGCCAGCGCAGGTACCTGAACGTCGGCGGAAGAACCGCCAGCAGCAGCGCCACCAGACCGAACACCACCATGGCCAGCCGGAGAACGCCGTCGAAGGTCGCGAACCGGAGCAGGATGTCGAGATGGATCCGGTACGGCACGCGGAACGCGATCGGCTCCAGCACGACCGCCAAGATGGCGAGCAGCGAGCCGAGGATCAGCAGGATGGCGCCGATCAGCGAACGGAAGAAGGTCGCCAGCGCGCCCATCAGCAGGAACAAAGCGGCGACCAGGTACAGCACCAGCTCGACGAGCGCGAATCCGGGCAGGTTCGAGAGGCTGAACCCCGACGGGAGCTCGATGAAGTAGCGGATCGGGATGAAACCGGACGCGAGGGACCCGACGAGGCCGAGCACCGCGGCGATGATCGCCGTCGCCCCGGACGGCCTGGCCTGCTGCGCGGGATACCCGAAACTTGGCGGTCCGGGCTGCTGGGCGGGATATCCGTACGGACCGGTCACGTCGCTCCCGTCGGCCAGGTGTGCGGTTAACGGCGCTCACCCTAGCCCGCGGGCCCTGGCCGTGGCAGGCGATTCGGCATACCCCGGCGAAAACAGAACACCCCCGGCCGCGGGCCGGGGGTGTTCCGAACGAAACCGTTCAGTGGCGGCGAATCACCACTGCTGCGGGGGCTGACCGGGCTGCTGGCCCGGCTGGCCGAAACCGCCGCTGGGCGGACCCTGCTGACCGGGCTGCTGCCCGAAACCACCGGGCTGCTGCGGAGGCTGGCCGAATCCACCCTGCGGCTGCCCCGGCTGGGCGAACCCGCCGCTGGGGGGACCCTGCTGGCCCGGCTGCTGCCCGAAACCACCGGGCTGACCCTGCTGCGGGAAACCACCCGAAGACGGAAGGGGCTGACCGGGCTGACCGAAGCCGCCCGGCTGCGGCTGGCCGTACTGACCGGGCTGACCGAAGCCACCCTGCGGCGGGCCACCGAAACCGCCGGGCTGGCCGCTCTGCGGGGCACCCAGGACCGAACCGCCGCCGCCGAGACCGACGAACTGCGCGGTGGCCGGGATCAGGCCCAGCACGCCGACGATCAGGATCACGATGCCGAGGAGCAGGTGCAGCAGGCCGCCGCCGATACCGGCGTCGCCCCTGGCGGAAGGCGGCAGCTTGTCCAGGAAGTCCGACGACGGGGTCGAACCGCTGATCAGGAGGACACCGAACAGCACCAGGAGCGCGCCACCGGCGGCGACGACGATCGGCGCGATCTTCTTCACCGTCCCCGGGAGCTTGCCCGCGAGGGCGAGCCCGACACCGCCGGCGAGCGAAACGAGCGAGCCCACCAGGAGCATGATCACGTAGAACCAGGTGGCGCCCGGACCGGCCACGCCGGCCTCGTCGAGGAACTTGTCGACCTGTTCCTGGTTCGGAACGCTGTCGAAGAGCTTCGAGTAGTCGCTGGCGTCACCGAAGTAGACGAACGACACGATCAAAGCGATCAGGCCGAGCAACGCCACCACACCACCGGCGATGAACCCGAACATCGGGTTCCCGCCGCCACCGCCGGAGGCGGCGGGGCTGTAGCCCTGCGGCGGTCCACCGAAACCGGGCTGCTGGCCGAAACCGCCCTGCGGCGGTCCGCCGAAGCCCTGCTGCGGCTGGCCGAAACCAGGCTGCTGCTGGCCTTGCGACGGGTCGAACCCGCCCTGCTGGGGCCCGCCGAAGCCCTGCTGCTGACCGAAACCGCCACCCTGGGCGCCGTAGGCACCGGCCGCCGGGTTGTCGGCCGCGCTCGGCGGCGGGGCATACGGGATGGCGGGCGGCTGCGAACCCGGTGGCACGAGCTGGGTGGATTCGGCGGTGGGGCTTTCCCCGCCACCACTCACCGGCTGCACGACCTGGGTCGCGTTCGCGTCACCGGAACCCGGCTGGACCGGCTGCACGACCTGCGTGGGCTCCGGCGTGTCGCCGAACCCACCACCCTGGGGCTGCTGCTCATAGGAGGGCTGCTGTCCGTACTGCGGTTGCCCGTAATCGGGCTGGGCCGGCTGACCGGGCTGCACCACCTGGGTCGGCTCCGGGGAACCGAACGGGTTGTCTTGCTGCGGCTGAGGGCCACTCGGGGGTCCCTGCGGTGGCTGGGCGCCACCCCAAGGCTGATTCGGTGGCTGCGGAGCACTCATTTGGGTCTTGAACCCCCTTGACGAGGACATAAAAGTTCAACTCACTCGACACGCTATCGGATAGCCGGGTGGGCCGCTCGTAACGCCCCGGCCCGGCCATCCGATGAAATGCCTCTTTACCGTCCGGCGAGAAACGCGAGCAGGTCCTGCCGGGTGACGACGCCCGCCGGCTTGCCGTCGACCAGCACCAGAGCGCCGTCCGCGCCCGTGAGCGCGTTCATCGCCGCGCTCACCTGTTCACCGGCGCCGATCGTCGGCAGCGGCGGCGACATGTGCTGCTCGAGCCGGTCGGCCAGCTGGGCCTTGCCGGTGAAGAGTGCTTCGAGCAGGTCGCGTTCGTTGACCGCGCCGACGACTTCGGCCGCCATGACCGGCGGTTCCGCGCTGACCACGGGCATCTGGCTGACGCCGAACTCCGAAAGGATCGCCACCGCTTCGGCGACGGTCTCGTTCGGGTGGCTGTGCACGAGGCTGGGCAGCGAGCCGCTCTTCTTCATCAGGACGTCGCCGACGGTCGCGCCGCTGGAGTCCGGCGGCAGGAAGCCGTAGGAGGACATCCAGCTGTCGTTGAACACCTTGGTGAGGTAGCCGCGGCCGCCGTCGGGCAGGAGCACGACGACGACGTCGTCCGGGCCGAGGCCCTCGGCGAGCTTGAGCGCGGCGGCGACGGCCATGCCGCACGAACCGCCGACGAGCAGGCCCTCTTCGAGCGCGAGGCGACGGGTGATGTCGAAGGAGTCGGCGTCCGAAACCGCGATGATCCGGTCGGCGATGTTCCGGTCGTAGGTGTCCGGCCAGAAGTCCTCGCCGACGCCCTCTACCAGGTACGGCCGCCCGGTCCCGCCGGAGTACACCGAGCCCTCGGGGTCCGCGCCGATGACCTGGACGCGGCCGTCGCTGACCTCCTTGAGGTACTTGCCGGTGCCCGAGATCGTGCCGCCTGTGCCGACGCCCGCGACGAAGTGCGTGATCTTGCCCTCGGTCTGGCTCCAGAGTTCCGGGCCGGTCGAGTGGTAGTGGCTGGCGGGGTTCTCCGGGTTGGCGTACTGGTTCGGCTTCCAGGCGCCCTCGATCTCGCGCACGAGGCGATCGGAGACGTTGTAGTACGAGTCAGGGTGCTCCGGCGCCACCGCGGTCGGGCAGACCACGACGCGGGCGCCGTAGGCCTTGAGCACGTTGCGCTTGTCCTCGCTGACCTTGTCCGGGCAGACGAACACGCACTTGTATCCCTTGCGCTGCGCCACCATGGCCAGCCCGACGCCGGTGTTGCCGGACGTCGGCTCGACGATGGTGCCGCCGGGCTTCAGCGCGCCGGAACGCTCCGCGGCTTCGATCATCCGCAGCGCGATGCGGTCCTTGACGCTGCCGCCGGGGTTGACGTACTCGACCTTGGCCAGGATGAGCGGTTGCAGCCCCTCTGCCAGTGCGTTCAGCTTGACCAGAGGGGTGTTGCCCACGAGGTCCACGATGTGCTCGACGTATTCCACTCTGACAGCCTAAACGCCGCAGGTCGCGATGTGTCCACTCAACCGGGCGGGGTGAGAACCGCACTTCTGAAGAGTGGCGTGGATCGCGTTCGCCTTTGACCCGCACCTCCCTCCGGTGGAGGATGCGAGGTGAGCAACCGCTTAGCGCGTGTCTGGATCGAAAACAAGGGAGTGTCGTTCCATGCCCGAAGCCGTCATCGTCTCCACCGCCCGATCCCCGATCGGCCGCGCCGGCAAGGGATCGCTGGTGAGCATCCGCCCGGACGACCTCACCGTGCAGATGGTCCGCGCCGCGCTCGACAAGGTCCCCGAACTGGACCCGACGCAGATCGAAGACCTCATGCTGGGCTGTGGTCTCCCCGGCGGCGAGCAAGGTTTCAACATGGGCCGTGCCGTCGCCGTCGAACTCGGCTACGACCACCTGCCCGGCTGCACGATCACGCGATACTGCTCCTCCAGCCTTCAGACCACCCGCATGGCGCTGCACGCGATCAAGGCTGGCGAAGGCGACGTGTTCATCTCCGCCGGCGTCGAAACGGTTTCCCGCTTCGCCAACGGCAGCTCGGATTCCTGGCCGAACACGCACAATCCGCTGTTCGCCGACGCCGAGGCCCGCACCGCGCAGGTCGCGGCCGAGGGCGCCGACAGCTGGACCGACCCGCGCGAGAACGGCGCACTGCCGGACGTCTACATCGCGATGGGCCAGACCGCCGAAAACCTTGCGCGTCTCAAGAACGTTTCGCGCGAGGAGATGGACGAGTTCGGCGTCCGCTCGCAGAACCTCGCCGAGAAGGCCATCGCGGACGGCTTCTGGGCCAAGGACATCACGCCGGTGACCCTGCCGGACGGCACCGTGGTCTCGAAGGACGACGGCCCGCGCGCCGGCGTCACCCTCGAAGGCGTCTCCGGCCTCAAGCCGGTCTTCCGCCCCGACGGCCGGATCACCGCGGGCAACTGCTGCCCGCTCAACGACGGCGCGGCCGCGGTGATCATCATGTCCGACACCAAGGCGAAGGAACTCGGTCTCACGCCACTCGCCCGCGTCGTCTCGACCGGTGTTTCGGGACTGTCGCCGGAGATCATGGGCTACGGCCCGGTCGAGGCGTCGAAGCGGGCGCTCGAGCGTGCCGGGATGTCGATCGGTGACATCGATCTCGTGGAGATCAACGAGGCGTTCGCCGCGCAGGTCATCCCGTCGTACAAGGACCTCGGGATCGACCTCGACAAGCTGAACGTCAACGGCGGCGCGATCGCCGTCGGCCACCCGTTCGGCATGACCGGCGCGCGGATCACCTCGACGCTGATCAACTCGCTGCGGCACCACGACAAGCAGTTCGGCCTCGAGACGATGTGCGTCGGCGGCGGCCAGGGCATGGCGATGGTCCTGGAGCGCCTCTCCTGACCCTCTGACCTGCAGAAATAGAGCAAGGAACCTTTGCTCGCGTTGGTTAGTGTGCTAACGAACGCGAGCAAAGGTCCCTTGCTCCCTTCCGGGCCTAGTGGGTCATGATCGGCGGGGCCGCGGAGACCTCGCCGTCGACCGCACCCTCAGGCAGCGCCGGCTTGGTCTTCGGCAGGAACGCCGCCGGGATCAGGCACAGCGCGAGCAGGATCATCGACCACAGGAACGTCGTCGAGAACGCGTCCGCGGTCAGCCCCGCGGCCGTTTCGCGCGTCGCCGGGTTCATCACCGCCGCGGTCGCGGCCAACTGCCCCTGCGCGGTCGGCACGCCGAACTTCCCCGCCAGCAACGCCGCCAGGATGATCGACAGCACCGCCGAACCGATCGCCCCCGCGGTCTGCTGCAGGATGTTCGTCGCCGTCGACGCCTTCGCCATGTCCTGCGACTTGAGCGTCTGCAACGCGGCCGAGGTGATCGGCATCATCGTCGCGCCCATGCCGAGCCCCATCACGAACAGCGCCGAAAGCAGCAGCCAGTACGGCGTCGCCGCGGTGATCTGGGTGAAGGCGATCAATCCGGCGAGCATCAGCACGAGCCCCGGCAGCACGATCTTCCGCGCGCCGATCTTGTCCGCGAACCGGCCCGCGATCGGCATGGTCAGCATCGCGCCGAATCCCTGCGGGGCGAGCAGCAGCCCGGCGTTCATCGCCGATTCACCGCGCGCCAGCACGAAGTACGTCGGCAGGAGCAGCATCGCGCCGAAGAACGCGACGCAGAAGAAGGTCATCGTCACCATGGCGACGGAGAACGACCGGTTCTTGAACAGCTTCAGGTCGAGCAGCGGGTTCGCCACCTGGTTCGCCCGGAACACGAACGCCACCAGCAACGCGATCCCGGCCAGCGCGGGCAGCCAGACGTCCACCGCGCCGACACCGCCCGCCGCGGGGATGTTCGAAACACCGAAGATCAGTGCCGCCAGGCCCGGCGAGACCATCAGCATGCCGATGAAGTCGAACCGCTCGCTGGGCTCCGGCCGGTCCTTCGGCAGCAGGCGCCACGCCATGGCCATGGTGATCAGGCCGATCGGCACGTTGATGTAGAAGATCCAGCGCCAGCTCACCGCGTCGACCAGCCAGCCGCCGAGGATCGGGCCGCCGATCGGGCCGAGCAGCATCGGCACCCCGAGCACCCCCATCACCCGCCCGATCCGGTGCGGTCCGGCGGCCCTGGTCAGGATCGTCATACCGGCGGGCATCAGCATGCCGCCGCCGAAGCCCTGCAGGACCCGGAAGATGATCAGCGATTCGACGTCCCAGGCCATGCCGGCGAGCATCGACCCGATCAGGAACAGCCCGATCGCGGTCATGTAGAGCCGCTTGGTGCCGAACCGGTCCGAGGCCCAGCCGGTGATCGGAATGACCGTCGCCAGGGCGAGCATGTAGCCGGTCGCGATCCACTGGATGGTGTCGAACGAGGTCTGGAACTCGATGGTCAGTTTCTGGAGCGCGACGTTGACGACCGTCGTGTCGAGGATCGCCATGATCGCGCCGAGGATGACGACGCCGGCGACCTTGAGTACGCCCGCGTCGAGTTTGTCGCCGCCCGGCGCGGCCGGGCTTTGCGTTGACATGAAAAATCCGTCCCTGATGCTCAGTGTTCCCCGGGACGCGACAACCCCCGTGGTCGCGACTACGGAATCGACGCCCGGCACAGCGCCGAGCCTTCCCCAACCGAGCTTGTGCATTAATGAACAAGCTCAGGCATGTAGCCGAGGGTAGCCGAACACAGGTTTTACCTGCCAACTTTTTCCTCGTACGCGAACCTAAAGGGCAGGTCCGCATACGGACTGTCACGAAGAGTGATCAGCAGACGCTGTCCGTCGGTGCCGGGTTGCCGAGACCGAACAGCGGCCGCAGCTTGAGCCCGATCCAGGTGCCGCCGAGCGCGAAGACGCCCCACAGCCAGCCGTGCAGGCTGCCGACCGAGATACCGCCGAGGTAGGCGCCGATGTTGCAGCCGCCCGCCATCCGCGCGCCGACGCCCATCAGGATCCCGCCGAGCACCGCGGCGACGGCGGTCCGCCACGGGATCGAGCTGTGGATCTTCCACGCGCCCGCCGCCGCGGCGGCGACACCCGCGCCGATCATGATGCCGATGTCGGTGAGGCTGTTCTTGTCCTTCCAGATCGGCCCGGCCAGCGAAGCCGCGTTCGCCTTGAGCCGCCAGAACTCCCAGGTCTCCGGGTGCAGGCCGAACACCTGCAGGATCTTGGCGCCCCACAGGCTGAACGCGCTCGTGACTCCCCAGATCCCTCCGGAGACGAGGAACACGGCCCCCGCCAGCACCCCGAGGACGACGGCGCCGACGAGGACCGGCCAGGAGCCGCGGTAGATCCGGGCCAAACCGCGCGCGGTCGGGACGACGTCGACCGGCGGCGGGTTGCGGCGCTTCTGCACGAACCGGGTGCCCAGCACGATCGCGGCGAGGACGGCGACGGTGATCGCCCACGAACCGAACCAGCCGACGTGGTCGGCGAGCAGGATCCCCTTGAACTCGGGCCAGCCCGAAAGCAGCGGATACGCCCACGTGTAGAGGACCGACCCGGTGATGAACCCGCCGAGGGTCAGCACGATCGTCGACTGCCCGGAACCGACCGCGAACAGCGTTCCCGAAGCGCACGCGCCACCTAACTGCATGCCGATGGCGAAGATCGTCGCGCCGACGAACAGCGCGAGCCCCAGCCCGCCCGCCACCGGGTTCGGTTTGCTGCCGAACATGCCGGATCCCGTGCCGACGATCAGCGCGATCAACGTCGCGGCCGTGCCGAGCAGCAGCGTGTGCGCCCGCAGGCCCTGGCCGTTGCCGACCGCGATCAGCCGGCGCCAGGCCGAGGTGAACCCGAACCGGGAATGGAAGAGCGCGAGGCCGAGCAGCAGGCCGAGGATGAGCAGGACACCGAACTTCGCCCCGTGCGTCGCCCAGACGTACCAGGTCAGTCCGATCGCGAGGGCACCCGCGACAGCCAGCGGCACGACCTTGACCGGCTCCTCCGGCTGCGGGACCGGGGCGGCGCAGGAGGTCGGGAAGTCGAGGAGCTTCTTCTCACCGGTTTGGGTTTCCGTCGTCGCCACCAGGACTCCAGATCGATCGGCGGGGTGGGGGACGAGCAACGTTAGGACCGGTGACCGCCCGATCGCAGCCCGTCCCACACTGTGCGACGAACGGAGGTGCGCGCAGGGCCGGATGGCAGTGGTAGCAAAGGTCCCTTGCTCCCCTGATACGCGTGAAGGCCCCCTTCCCTCTGCCGATCCGAGAGAAGGGGGCCTTCACGCGCTTGGGCTTACTCCGCCGTCTTGAGGCAGAGTGTCGTCGGAGGCGTCGAGTACGTCGCCACCAGCGTGGCTTCGGTCCCCTCACAGGACGCCTTGTCCGCGGCGTTGGCGATCTTCACCAGTTCCGCATCCTTGGCGGGGTCGGTGCAGGACACCTTCTGGTAGCCGGCGGTGTCCGACTTGAAGCCCTTGAGACAGTCGCCCTGTTTGACGTTGATGATCAGGCACAACTTGTACGACATCCGGCCCGTCATCGAGATGGTGTCGTAGTCGCCCTCCGGGCAGGACTCGTCGCCGGCCACACGTGCGCCGATCTTGACGTTCGCCTCCGGCGCGCCGCAATCGATCTTCTTCGGGTCGTCGGCCTTCCTCGAGAACTCGGTCACGCTCAGGCAGTCGCCGGCTTGGGCGCTGCCAGTCCCGGTGAAGTAGTTGAAGAGGAATAGGCCGCCGCCGATCAAGACGACGAGCACCGGAATGGCGAAGCGCAGCCAACCGATCTTGGAGCGCTTGGGCGCCATCGGCTGACCGCCGGGCGGCGGACCGAAAGCGTCGGGCTGTCCCACCGGCATTTGGCCCCCAGGGGCCGGCTGGGAAGTGGTCACCGAGAAACCTCACAGGTGTGAAGAGGAATGAGAACCCCGGTATCAAACACTCATCGTGATCAACCCCACGGACCGACCCCCCAAAAGAGTGAAAACCTCAGGTCGAGGCCACTATTTGGTGCTCTTCACACAGACCGTCGAGGGAGGCGTCGAGTAACTCTTGAGATGAGTCGCTTCCGTGTCGTCACAGGTCATGACACCGTCGACCACCTTCAGCACCTCCGCGTCCCTCGCGGGATCCGAGCAGGGAACCTTCTGATAGGCCACGCTGTCGGCGAGGAAGTTCTCGAGGCAGTCGCCCTGCTTCGCGTTGATCATCATGCAGAGCTTGTACGAGGCGAACGTCTTGTCGACGACGAGCTGGTCGTACTCGCCAGCCGGGCACGCACCGCCGGCGTCGGTCTTCGCCCCCGCCTTCGCGTTGGCCTCGATCGAACCACAGTCCACCTTGGCCGGATCCGCGTCGACGTCGCCGAACGTGGTGATCGCGTAGCAGTCGCCCACCCGGACGTCGTCGGTGTTCGAGAGGTACCCGACGATCCACGACGACGCGCTGAGCACCACGATCGCGACCGGCACCAGGATGCCCACCCAGAACCATAGGGAACGCCTCGGCCTGGCGGGTCCGCCGCTGTGCTCGGTCATGGGGCCAGGGTATTCGCGGCAACGGAAAAGGGCGCCCCGATCGCTCGGAGCGCCCATCCGCGAAGAATCTGCGTCAATCGTTTTGGAAGTACGAAAGCAGCCGCAGGATCTCGAGGTACAGCCAGACCAAGGTGGTCATCAGGCCGAAGGCGGCGAACCACGCCCACTTCGACGGCATGCCTTCACGGATCATCCGGTCGGCCTGGTCGAAGTCGAGCAGGAAGCTGAACGCCGCGACACCGATCACCACGAGGCTGAAGATGATCGCGATCGGCCCGCCGTCACGCAGCGGGTTGAAACCGAAGAAGCTGGTGATGAGGTTGACCAGCATCAGGATCGCGACGCCGACGACGGCGCCGATGATCCACTTGGTCAGCTTCGGGGTGACCTTGACCGCACCGGTCTTGTAGACGACCAGCATCGCGATGAACACACCCGCGGTACCGATGATCGCCTGGATCGCGATCCCCGGGTAGAGCGCTTCGAACAGACCGCTGATCGCACCGAGGAAAACACCCTCGGCAGCCGAGTACGCGAGCGTGAGCGGGCCGCTCGGCTTCTGCTTGAAGATGATCACGAGCGAGATCACGAGGCCGACGATCATGCCGCCGACGAGCAAGCCGATGACGGAGCCCGGTATGCCTGTGATCTTGCCGGACGCCGAAACCGGGATCTGGCTGATGGCCCAGATCGCGGTGAGCACACCGGTCACCAGCGCGGTGCCGAGGCTCAGCGCCGTCTTGATGACGACGTCGTCGACGGTCATCGGACGGTCGTCGGCGCCGGCGGAGGTCTGCGGAGGGCCGTAGCCGGGCACGCCGCCCTGGGGTTGGTTGAAGCCTACGTTGGGTCCGTACTCCGCCGCGCCGCGCGGCAGGTTCCGGAACGCCGGGTTGCTACTGGATCGCACCTGATCCTCCTGGATCTACTGGCACCTGCATCGGGTTCAACGACCGCGTGGGCCGCCCGGTTCCCGTCGAAGTAAAGACGACTTTACTCACAATCGGCGCGACGACCATCTCCCACACCGTATGCGGCGGAGATCACCGACCGTTCACCGATACCCCACCTGATGCCCTATTGCCAAAACCGCTGATCACACGTCACCCTCCACGTTGCGTGTTCGGACAATCACCGAAGGCGTGTCGGGGAACCTATCGATCGTGTGACCTGCGCCGACGTAAATGCGCCGGGGCGGAGCACGGCCAAAGGAGTCAACACACCATGGGGTGGACCACACGCCCGAGCGTGCGTTCGCGCGCCTTGACCAGCCTGATCGCGACGTGCCTCCTCGGCGCCTTGTCCGCAACCGTCGCGGCGACACCGGCCTCGGCCGCCAAGGAAGAAGGCGTCGGCTACGAGGTCACGCCCGGCCAAACGGTCGGCGGCAAGCAGAGAACACGGGACTGGCTCGGCTCCTACGTCGTCAACGGCAAGCACGTGTTCTGCGTCTCCTTCCAGTTGAAGGCGCCGAACACGGACGAGAAGTACAAACCCGGTGACGAACTCCTCGACAAGTGGGGCGCGAAGCTCCCCGAGGACACCGCCGCCAACATCTCCTACCTGCTGCTGCGTTACGGCGGCACCCAGGACAAGGCCGAGGCCGCGGCGCTCGCGCACCTGCTGCACTCGTGGACGTCGAAGCCGCGTTCCGCCGACGACCTCAAACCGAGCCTTCCTCCGGAGAAGATCGGCTACGACGTCCAGAGCCACCTGGACAAGCTGAAGGCACAGCACGCCGACGCCGCCACGGCCGTCGAGAAGCTGACCAAGGACGCCGAGGCCAACCGCGGCCCGTGGACCACCGCGATCGCGCCGCCGAAGGAAGACCAGCACATCGGCACCGCGGGCGAGTGGACGATCAGCGTCAAGAACGCCAACGGCAAGGGCGTCTCCGGCGTGCCCGTGCAGCTCACTCCGTCGAACGCGACCGTCGACAGTGACGAGAGCACCACGCCCGCGTCGACCTCGAACGCCAAAGCCGAGAAGGCCACCACGGTGAAAACGGGCGAGGACGGCACCGTCACGGTCAAGGTGACTCCGACCGGTGACCAGCCGAAGCTGGCCAGCTCGCTGTCCGCCCCCGCGGACCGGCCGTACGTGCAGTTCCCGGTCGAGACCGGGGTGCAGAAGGTCGTCTCGACCGGCGGCGAGAAGGAACTGAAGGCCCAGGGTGTCGCAGTCGTCTCGAAGCCGGGCAAAGTCCAGGTGACCAAGGTCGACGCGAAGACCGGCAAGGGCATCGCGGGCGCCGCGCTGCGGATCACCGCCAAGGACAAGTCCACGGCCGCCGTCGGCCACGACGGCAAGCCGCTCAACGGCGCTGACGGCAAGCCCGCCGTCGTCACCACCGAGGGCGAGAACGGCACGGTCACCGTGGAGAATCTGCGGACCCCGCAGGAGATCTGCGTGGTCGAGGTCAGCGCGCCGCCGGGTTACACCAACGCGTTCGACCCGAAGAATCCGCCGTCCGCCTGCGGTGAGATCAAACCGGGTGAGACGCTGGCGCTCAAGGTCGCCAACACGCCCAACGAGGTACCGCGCACCATCCCCGCCGGCGACCGGCCGGTGGCGATGATGCAGGGCACCGTCGAGACCTCGGCGTCGACCGCCGGCATCCTCGGTGTCGGCGCGCTCGCGCTGCTCGGTTCGATGATGGTGGGCGTGGCCGCGCGGCGGTCTTCGCGACGCTAAGAGGGTTCTGGAATGTCAGTACGACGTGGGTTCGCGCTGGGAGCCGTCACGGTCCTGTGCGCGGACCTCGTCGCGGCCTTACTCATCTGGCCGCCGACGACCGTGGTGACGGGGACGGCTCAGCCCGTCTCCGTCGCTGTCGCGGGCGGCGCGCCCGCCGCTCCCGCACAGCAGGAGGTCCCGCCTCCACCGGACATCGTCCCCACGACGCCGACGGCCGCCCCGCCGCCGTCGTCGAAGGAGCCTGAAGCCCCGAAACCGCAGGGACCGGGGACGATCCGGCTGCCCGCGGGCGGCGCGGCGAAACTCGTGCGCAAGGAACTCGGGCCGGGCGCGGAGCTTCCGGTGCCGGAGAACCTCGGCGAGGTGACCTGGTGGGGCGCCGAGCTGAGCGCGGCCACCGGCGCGAGCGTGTTCGCCGGCCACGTGAACTGGAAGGGCGCGACGGGTCCGTTCGCGGAACTGTGGACCGAGCGGATCGGCGGCACCGTCACCGTGGTCGACAAGGCCGGGAAACCCTGGCAGTACAAGGTTTCCCAGCTGATCACGCTGAAGAAGAACGAACTGCCGCAGCGGGCGGACGAGCTGTTCGGCCAGTCCGGTCCACATCGGATAGTCCTCGTCACCTGCGGCGGCCGCTGGGTGGGCGGGGAGACCGGCTACGCCGAGAACCGGGTGGTCATCGCCGACCCCGCCTAGTTACCCGTGAGTAACTTCACGGGACGCGGCGGTGGTCCTCACCGTGACAATGCAGCAGAATGCCTGTGGACGGGCGAGCACGGTGAAGGGTGAAGCAGATGGCGACTTTTCTGGTGACCGGGGCGACCGGACTGATCGGGCGCCAATTCACCCGGCTGCTGCTCGCCAGGGAGGACGTCGACAAGGTCGCGCTCGTCGTCCGCGAGTCCTCACGGGACAAACTCGCGAAACTCGTGAACGCCTGGCCGCATCCGGAACGTGTCACCCTCGTCACCGGTGATCTCGGCGAACCTCTGCTCGGCATCGGCGAAGAGGACCGAGAGAAGCTTCGCGGTGTCGATCACGTCGTGCACCTCGCCGCCCTTTACGACCTCACCGCCGACGACGAAGCCAGCATCAAGGCCAACGTCGAAGGCACCGCGCAGGTGATCGCGCTCGCCGCCGATCTGAACGCGGGCTGTCTGCACCACGTGTCCTCGGTCGCCGTCGCCGGGGACCACGAGGGCATGTTCACCGAGGAGATGTTCGACGTCGGCCAGCGGCTCGTCACGCCGTACCACCGCACGAAGTTCGAGGCGGAGCGGCTCGTGCGCGAGCAGCACGACGTGCCGTGGCGGGTGTACCGGCCCGCGGTCGTCGTCGGGAACTCCGAGACCGGCGAGATGGACAAGATCGACGGCCCGTACTACCTGTTCCCCGCGATCAGCAGGCTGGCCGGGCTGCCCGACGTGCCGATCGTCGGCCCCGACCTCGGCGACACCAACGTCGTCCCGGTCGACTACGTCGCCGAGTCGCTGAACGCCCTGATCACCACGAAGGGCCTCGACGGGCGCGCGTTCCACCTGGTCAACCCGGAACCCCAGCCGGTCGTCTCGGTCTACAACGCCTTCGCGAAGGCTGCGGGCGCGCCGACCATTTCCGTACAGCTCAACGAACGCGTGTCCAAGGGCATCGTCAACCTGGTGAAACTGAGCGAGCACATCCCCGGCTTCACGATCGCGCGCGACGCCGTGATGGAGCGGCTCGGCATTCCGCCGGTGCTGCTGGAGACCATGGCGTTCCCGTCGGTGTTCTCGTCGGCGTCGACACGCAAGGCACTGATCGGTTCAGGCGTCGAGGTACCCAGGATCGAGGACTACGCGCCCACCCTGTGGCGCTACTGGCGTGAGCACCTGGACCCGTTCCGCGCCCGCAAGCACGGCCCGCGCGGTGAACTGGACGGCCGCCGCGTGATCATCACCGGCGCGTCTTCGGGCATCGGCCGGGCGACCGCGATCAAGGTCGCGGCCGCCGGCGGGGTACCACTGCTCGTGGCGCGGCGCCGGCACGAACTCGAAGAGGTTCGGGACGAGATCATCGCCGCGGGCGGCACGGCGTCGGTGTACCCGGCCGACCTGACCGACGAGGAATCGGTGCACAAGGCCGTCGACGCGATGCTCGCCGAGCACGGCCGGATCGACATGCTCGTGAACAACGCGGGCCGTTCGATCCGGCGGTCGATCAAACTGTCGTACGACCGGTTCCACGACTACGAACGCGCGATGGCGATCAACTACTTCGGCGCGGTGCGGTTGATCCTCGCGGTGCTGCCGCATATGTCCGAGCGGAAATTCGGGCATATCGTCAACGTCTCGTCGATCGGCGTGCAAGGAATCGCGCCGCGCTTTTCTGCGTACGCGGCGTCGAAGGCCGCTTTGGACTATTTCTCCCGGATCGCCGCGACCGAGACCCACGGTGACGGAATCACCTTCACGACCATTCACATGCCACTCGTGCGCACGCCGATGATCCGGCCGACGAAGATCTATGACGCGTTTCCGACCAAATCCCCGGATCAGGCCGCGGACATGGTGATGAAGGCGCTGAGGGAACGCCCGAAGCACATCGGCACGCCCGCCGGGCAGGCGATCGGGCTCGCATACACGCTCACGCCGGGGCTCACGGATGCCGTGGCCTACCAAGGATTCCGCGTGTTCCCGGATTCCGCGGCCGCGGGCGGCGAGGGCGGGCTCAAGATCGGGAAGGGCGAGCAGCATCTGTCTCGTGCGGCGATGGCGCTCGCCCGGCTCAGCCGCGGCTTCCATTGGTGACACTGCGCACACGGGTGGCGGCCGTTCAGGTGAGGGATCGCAGCTGAGAGACGACACACGTCGGTGAATCGCCAAGCCTGACAACGGCGACCCCGAGTACGCAGGTACCGTCGTGGCCATGGTTCCCGAGCGAGACAACGGCCTGTTGCCCCTGCGGCGCGAGTACACCCAGGCCTGGCACGGCTTCGACCGGAACGAAGTGCGCCAGTATCTGGATCACCTCGAAGCCCAGCTGCATCGCGTGATCACCGACCGCGACGCCGCGATCGCGCAGGCGACATCGGCCACGCGCGAACTCGAAACCGTCCGCCACGAGGTGGCGAAGCTGAACGCCAGGATCGAGGAGCTGAAGAAACCACCGGAGCGGCTCGAAGACCTCGACGAGCGGATGCAGCGCACCGTCACGCTCGCGCAGGCGCGTGCGGATGAGATCACGAAGCGTGCCGAGGTCGCCGCCGAGAAACACTGGGCGTCGTCGAGCGAGGCTTCGAAGAAGCTCCGTGAACGCTACACGCGGCTCGTCGCCGAGCTGGACAAGCAGGCGGACGCGCTGCATTCCGAGCACGAATCCGCCCTCGCCGAGACGCGGGCCGAGGTCCAGCGGTTGACCGTCGAGGCCGCCCAGCGCCGGGAATTGCTGGACAACGAGGCCGAGCGCAAGCGCCGGAAGATCGAGCGCGAGTTCGAGCAGACGATCGCGGCTCAGCGCGCGTCGCACGAGAAGCACATCGCCGACCAGCAGACGGCCAGCAAAAACCAGGCCGAACGCCGGATCGCCGAGGCCACCGCGGAGGCGAAGCGCCGCATCGACGAGGCGACAGCCGAGGCCAAGCGCCGGCTCGACGAGGCAACGACGACAGCCGCCCAGCGCACGACAGCCGCCCAGCGGAAGGTCGAGCGGCTGGCGGAGATCCGCGAGCAGGCCCGCAAGAGCCTCATGCAGGCCGACGAGGTCCTCAAGGGCAGTGAGGCGATGCTCGCGGCCCTGCCTGAGGAGTCGGTGATCCCGCACGCTTCGAAGCTCGTCGGTGGCGACAGCAAGGCCGAGGAGACGAAGCCGGCAGGCAAGCCCGCCGAGCCGCCCGCGTCGAAGGCCACCGCCCCGGCCGCCGCCAAACCCGCTCCCGCCAAGCCCGCTTCTTCGGCGCCTGCCGCCACTGCGCCGAAGAACGGACAGAGCGAACAGAACGGCCCGAAGGCGAACGGGCAAAAGCCGTCACCGGCCAAAACCGGCTCCTGACCAGCGCGAAGTAGCAAGGGACCTTTGCTGCCGCTCTCTTTTGGAGAGTGATAGCAAAGGTCCCTTGCTCTCTTTCGGGCGCTGGCAGGAGGCGGTGGTGCGGGGCCAGGGATTGGCCGCTTCGAGCTGGGCGGCGAGGCCCAGGAGGAGTGCTTCCCCGCCGGGCGCGGCGACGAGCTGAACGCAGGCCGGAATGCCCGAGGGGTGTACACCGACCGGCACCGACATCGCCGGATAGCCCGCGAGATTCCACAGGCCGGCGAAACCCGCCACACGCGCGGATGGCAGCACATTGGCGATCCAACGGCTTTCATGCCACGTGCGTGCCTTGAGCGGGAGAGTCGCGATCATGGGCGTGACCAGGACATCATGGTCGGCGAAGAACTCTTCGGCACGCTCCAGCCAGAGCTCCCTGGTGCTCTCTCGGACACGTTTGGCCATCAGCCGCCCGAGCCGGACGTGTGTACGGGTCCGGGGTTGGAGTGCGCCGAGATCGAACTCGGTCGCTTGTTCGGCCGGACCCGCGACCCAGCGCGCGAGGAGACCACCGATCGCTCCTGCGCTGTACCGGGGCGTTCCGGGCGCAACAGTGTGCCCAGCCGCACGGAACAGCTCTCCGGCTCGCGTGACGGCTCGGCTGAACGCGCGCGGCAGCGGCGCCCTCGTCAACGGGACGTGAGTCGACAGGGCGATGCGGGACCGCTTCGGGTCGGAGACGTCCGCCAGGCCGGGCTGTTCGGCGAGCACCGACATCAGCACGGCGGCGTCGGCAACGGTGGTCGTCATCGGACCGTGCGTGGACAGGCCGAACCAGCCGTCCTCCCCCGGTACACGGACCACGCCCTTACCCGGCTTGAGACCGACGATCCCGCACATCGCGGACGGCAGCCGGATCGAGCCCAACCCGTCCGTGCCGTGCGCGATGGGCACCAGTCCGGACGCGACGGCCGCGGCACTCCCGCCTGACGAACCGCCGGCGGCGTAGGACGGGTTGCGCGGATTACGCGCTACCCCGTCCGGATCGTCGCTCGATGGCCAGATACACAGCTCCGGTACCCGGGTCAGGCCGACGATCACCGCGCCTGCCGCGCGTAGCCGCCGCGCTATCTCACCGTCCTCTGTGGACAGCGCCGACGAACCCCCACGCGACCCCCACGAGGCGTATTCGCCCTCGACCGGAACGACGTCCTTGACCGCGACCGGCACCCCGGCCAAGGGCAGGTCGGCCAGGTCCGCACGTTCGGCGACGGCGGCGGCCTCGGCGAGTGCCTCCTCGGCCCTGACCCGGCGGAACGCACCGACCACCCCGTCCGCCGCCGCGATCCGGGCCAACGCCTCACGAGTCACCTGGACCGGGTCGAGTTCCTTGGCACGCACAGCCGCCGCGATTTCCACTGCCGTCTTGACCATCCCCGCACTGTAGAATGGGTGGCGAAGATCAGCTGCGCGCCGAACAGGCGAACTTCGCCGTGTCCGGTTCGAGCGCCGGGAAATCGGTGTAGCCGTCGAGCCGGGAGCCGTAGTAGACGTCGTGGTCCGCCCGAGCGAGCGGGGCGCGGAGAGCGAATCGGGCAGGCAGGTCCGGGTTCGCGATGAACAACCTGCCGAAGGCGACCACGTCGGCCAGTCCGGATTCGATCAAGGACTCACCCTCCTCCCGGGAGGTCGGCTCCTCGGACCGCAGGTTCGCGATGAGCGTCCCTGGCCACAATGGGCGCAGATGCGACAGCACCTCGACGTCAGGAGTGTCGATGACGTGCAGGTACGCGAGCTCGTACCGGCGTAATTCGGCGAGCAGTCGTGAGTACACCTCCTTCCAATCGTCTTCCACAATGTCGTTCTCCGGGTTACCCGGCGAGATCCGCAGAGCGACCCTGGCCGCACCGATCTGCTCGGCCACAGCCGCGACCACTTCGAGCGGGAAGCCGAGCCTGGCGGCGATCGAACCTCCGTAGCGGTCCTCTCTGCGGTTGGTGTTGCGGGCGAGGAACTCCTGGATGAGGTAGCCGTTGGCACCGTGGAGTTCCACGCCGTCGAATCCCGCCTCGACGGCCCGGCGTGCCGCCGCGGCGAAGTCCTGGACGACCTCGCCGATCTCCTCCTCGCCGAGCGCACGGGGTTCGACCGTGTCCGTCCAGCCTTCAGCCGAGAAGATCCGCCCGGCCTGCCGGACCGCCGACGGCGCCACCGGCCTCCGGCCCATCACGCCGGGGTGGCTGACCCTGCCAGCGTGCCAGAGCTGCGCGAAGATACGGCCGCCTTCCTCGTGCACGGCCGTCGTCACCTCGCGCCATGCCTCGGTCTGTTGCTCTGTCACCAGTCCTGGAATACCCGGGCCGCTCTTACCGGTCTGGTTCACCCAAACACCTTCACTCATGATCAAACCGGCGCTCGCACGTTGTGCGTAATACTCGGCCGTCCGCGGATGTGGCACGCCGGTGACATCGTCGGCGCGCCCCCGGGTCATCGGGGCCATCGCCATGCGGTTCGGCAACTGGATCGCGGTGCCGCTGAATGCTTCGAGCAACCTCATGAACGCGAAGCTAAACCCTGACACCGGCGTCACGGTCAACCTCGGTTTCCGCGGCTACTGTGGACTCATGCGGATCGGCGAACTGGCGAAGCGGACCGGAGTGAGTGTCCGCTCGTTGCGGTACTACGAAACGGAGGGCCTGCTGCATCCCGATCGATGTGGCAACGGCTACCGGACGTTCACCGAAGACGACATCGCCAGGGTTCTGCAGATCCAGCTCTTCTATTCGGCCGGGTTGTGCAGCGGCAAAATCGCGGAACTCCTTCCCTGTGTTTCCGGGGACCACACGCATTTGGTGCCCTCGCCGGGGATGACCGGCGAACTGGAGATCGCCAAGACCCGGATCCAGAACCAGATCTCCTTGCTCACCACCTCTCTGTCGGTTCTGGAACGTGTCCTGGCCGCGGCCAAGGGAACCGATACCGCCGAGGTACCGGTTCCCGCCCGGCCCGTCCGTCGACACCGCGGGATCCATGTCTGACCCGTATCAGGCGTTCGGGTCTCGGCCCATCAGTCCGAGCAGCCTGTCCTGCAAGGGCGCGTCTTCGGGCACCTTCACCTCCGGACCGAAGACGACGATGCCGGGTCCGAAGGCGCCGGGGATCCTCATCTGATCGGGGATCGCCTGCGCCGCCGGCCACATCCGGGCGACCTCCTCCGGATCGATCGTGTCGTCCTGCCCGGTGGCCCGGGCCAGATCCCAGCCGTGGACCACCATGTCGGCACTGACGACTTGGTCGATGTGCTGTTCGGCGGTCATCTTCCCCGCCGGCGTCTCGTGCTCCGTGGCCGCGAGCACAGGGTCGGCGAGGACGGCTTCGACATCGGCCCGAGCCGCCCGGAAGGCGCCCAGCGGGTCATCCAGAAGCGATGGCGCCGGCCCGAGGGCACGTCCGAAGGGACGCAGCATCGCGCCGTGCATGTCGACGATGTGCCCGACGACATCCCTGGCGTTCCACTCTTCGCACGGTGACTTGTTCTCCCACTGCCCGGCCTCGACGGCGGCGACCTTGCTCTCGAAGGCGTCGGCCCGAACGCGATAACGGTCCGCGATGGCGTTCATCGTGTTCACGCCCTCGCCGGAGCGGCCACGACCTCGGCCAGTTTGTCGAAGCCCTCACCCATGCCTCGCTCCATCCCCGATTCGAGCACGGCGTCCCGGATCCGCTCCGAGCCGTACCGCACCACCTGGGTCAGCGTGGTGACCCCATCGTGTTCGACCAACGTCAGAGTCGCCAGGGCCTGACCTTCCGACGCCTCGCAGTCCTCGTTCGTCTCGAGGGAGACGAGCCTTCCCGGACGGTCGATCTCCTGGTAGACGCCCTGCAGCAGCATCTCCATCCCGCCGCCGTGGCGCAGCCGGTAGCGCCATCTGCCGCCGACCCGCAGGTCGATCTCGCATTCGACGACCTCACAGTCGCGTGGACCGAACCAACGGCGTACCAGCTCGGGTTTCGTCCACGCGTCGAACACCAACGTCCTCGGCGCGTCGAAGGACCTCGTCATGACGATCTCGAAATCGCCGGATTTCGTCACGCTGAGAGTTCGTCCCATCGTGCTGTTCCTTTCCTCTCGTGCGGTGGTCAATCGGTCTTGTCCCGCCGCTCCGGGTGCTGCATCTCCCCTTCCAAGACGAGATCCAGCTCCGAGAAGGCCTCGTCCCAGTAGCGGCGATAACCACCGAGCCATTCGTTCGCGTTCTTCAGCGGCTGGGCCACCAGCCGACAGGGGCGACGCTGAGCGTCGCGCCCCCTTGCCACCAGCCCCGCCCGCTCCAGCACCTTCAGATGCTTGGAGATGGCGGGCTGGCTCATCGCGAACGGTTCGGCCAGTTCCGTCACCGTGGCCTCACCGCGCGCGAGCCGCGCGAGGATCGCGCGGCGGGTGGGGTCGGCGAGCGCCGCGAAGGTGACATCGAGCAGATCCTGTGCCACGGTCGCCCGCCTTTCCGTTCTCACGAGTTCGAGTTCTCACGATCGTTTCCTCGGCACCTGCCGCGAAGATGGATAACCTTGCGGTTCCATAACCATGTGGTAATCTACGGCGGAGCAGATCGAGTTGTCAAGCACGAACACCGACTTGACGAGGGAGAACGCGAGAGAGGAAGGAGGCAGGACCGAGCCCGGCCCGACGCGATCGAGCACCAAAGGACACGCGAGCGCGTACGAACGGGCAGCTGGGGATACCGTCGACACCGGCATGGACGACGAACGAAACGAGCTGATGAACTCCGGGCGACCGAAGACGATGAAGCGATGGACGGCCGTCATCCTGGGAGCAGCGACTGTTCTACTCACCAGCGTGCAGTGCGGTACGGCGAACGACGAGGCCGGATCGGCACAGCCGGCGGGGACGGTATCTCCGCCACGCGGCAGCGTGGCTTCGAGCCCGCCCAGCTCCGACCGGCCCACGCCCTCGCCGTCACCGAGGACGGAGCAGGCGCCCGTTCCAGGCTGCGAAGCCGTCATCGCCGGGATGAGCCCAAGGCAGCGGCTGGCCCAGCTTGTGGTGGTCGGCGTGAACGCCGGTGACCCGCAGGCGGCGGTGAAGCTGGTGCGCGATCAGCAAGTCGGCGGGATCTTTCTCGGCGGCAACGAGACGGCCCTGCTGCGCAACCGCGCGCTGGACGAGGTCCAACGCGCCGCGAAGGTACCGGTATCGGTGGCGATCGACGAGGAAGGCGGTCGTGTTCAGCGGATCGATGACCTCGACGGCAACATGCCCAGCGCCCGGAAGATGGCCTCGACCCTGACGCCGGCGCAGGTGCGAGCGAAGGCCGCCGAGCGAGGACGGCAGATGCGGGCCCGTGGCGTCACCGTCGACTACGCGCCCGACGCCGACATCACCGACCAGCCGGACCGCGACATCGTCGGCGATCGATCGTTCGGCGCGGATCCGGAAGTCGCGCGCAAGTATGTCCTGGCGTTCGCGCAAGGCCTGCGGGACGCCGGGGTGCAGCCGGTGCTGAAGCACTTCCCCGGGCACGGGCACGCCTCCGGGGATTCCCACAAGGGACTGGTGCGGACGCCGCCGCTGGCCTCGCTGCGGAAGGTCGATCTGGTGCCGTACCGCGACATCGGCGAGTACGGCGAGGTCGGCGTCATGGTCGGGCATCTGGACGTGCCCGATCTGACCGGCGGCACACCGTCGACCCTGTCGGCGCCGGCGTACCGGCTGCTGCGGAAGGACTACGCGTTCGACGGCCCGGTGATCACGGACGATCTCGGAGCGATGAAGGCGATCACGTCGCAGTACCCGCTGCAGACTGCTGTACTCAAGGCCTTGCAGGCGGGCGCGGATCAGGCGTTGTGGTCCTCCGGCGGCAACGTCGGCATAGTGCTGACAACGTTGGAGCAAGCGCTTGCGTCCGGCGATCTCCCGGCCGCCCGAGTCGATGAGGCGTTGACCCGGGTGCTCATGGCGAAACGTGCCTGCGGCTGACCGGCCGCAGGCCCCTGGCGAGCGGAGCAGGCCACGTCGCCCGGCAGGGTGACGTGAAGAGCGGTCCGAAAACTCAATGAACACAATGCTGACCAGGCCCGCGACAGGAGTGACCCTGATCACCGCCCTGCCGCCCGATCAAGGAGGATCGCGTGCCTGGTCCCACGAAGCACCTGCGTCGTCTCGCGCTGACGGCCGCCGTCGCTGCCGGACTGAGCCTGCTCGCCGCCCCGACGGCATCGGCCGCGCCGTCGCCGATCGACCATCCGGTGCGGACGACCGGCTGTCAGCGTCCGTCCCCGGTTCCCGCCGGGACGACGACGCTGCGGACTTTGACGTCCGGAGGTCTGGTCCGCGAGTACACGGTGCACGTTCCGGCGCAGTACCGGCCTTCGCGGCCGTACCCGCTGGTGTTGTCGTTCCACGGCCACAAACGGACGTCGAAATATCAGGAGGAGCTGTCCGGGTTTTCCGCGTATGACGCGATTTCCGTCTACCCGCAAGGACTTCCGGGTACCGACGGCGAGTCGGCATGGACTGGCGCGCCGTATTCGGCGGCCGCCGACGACGTGCTCTTCACCAGCGATCTGCTGAACACGCTCCAGCGTGAACTGTGCGTCGACTCCCGCCGGATCTACGCGACGGGCAAGTCGAACGGCGGCGGGTTCGTCGGCGTCCTCGCTTGCCGGATGCCGGGCCGGATCGCGGCTTTCGCCCCGGTCGCCGGCGCGTTCTACCCGCAAGGCGGCGAGTGCCATCCGTCGCGTCCCGCTCCGATTCTCGATTTCCACGGCACGGCCGACGCGACGATCCCCTACACCGGGAATCCCGCCAAGGGTCTGCCGACACTGCCGGACTGGCTCGCCGCGTGGGCGGACCGGAACAGCTGCTTCCCGCGTCCGGTCCAGTACTCGCCGAAGACCGACGTCACCGTGCAGCGGTGGCTCGGTTGCTCTCTCCAGCACTACCGGGTCGAAGGCGCTGGGCACGTCTGGCCGAGCACAACACCGAACAACGACTCCGCCACGCCGACCGTCATCGACGCGACTCCGGTCATCTGGAAGTTCATGCTCGCCCACCAACTGCGTTAAGAACTCGTCGATTTCCTTGCTGGACCCGTACGCCCGGCGCTACCGTCGAACCGACCGATGACCAGATAAACGAATCCGGTCATAAAGTCAGAGACTGGGAGCGCACGTGGCAGAACGTCCGGACCGCACCGCCGGCCGCGCCGATCGCATCCTCGACGCGGCCGGCGTCCTGCTGTCGCGGCTGGGCTATCGCAAGGTGACCATCGAGGACATCGCGAGTCAGGCGGGCATCGGGAAGGGCACGATCTACCTGCACTGGCCCACCAAGGAGAACCTCTTCCAAGCGTTGCTCCTGCGTGAATCCCTCCGTGCCGCCGAGAATCTCCTCGATCGGCTGGCCGAAGATCCGGCGGAAGTCGTCCCGCATCGGTTCCAGCGGGCCGCTTACCTGTTCACCCAGCGAAACCCGCTGCTCGGCGCGCTCCTCACCGGCAACACCGAACTGCTGGGCCGGTTGAAGAAACATCCTTTGCAGGATCAGGACGCGGTCGTGACCGAGCGGTACCTGAAAACGATGACCGACCGGGGTCTGCTTCGCGACGACATCCCGAACCTGCTCTTTTCCCTGCGCGCCTCTGCGCTGGGGTTCTACCTGATGGACAGCTTCACCACTGACAGCGCCGACCTCGCACCCGAAGAGAAGGCCGACGCTCTCGCGCACATCATCCGGACGGCGTTCGAGCCGCCGGAGCCACCGGCCACGGCGAATCTGGCCGCCACCGCGGCCGAAGTGATCCTGGCGTTCCAGGATCTGACCTCGTCCTATCGCGCCTGGATCTACCGGAAGGACGGCCCTGAGGAGCCCGCTTGATCCGAGCTCCTCCACCACGAGAAGAAGGGGGCAAGCCATGACCACGATCGCCGAAACCTGGGGCGTCCATGAAGGCCAGTTCTGGCTTCGGGGTGAGTTCCCGGCCGAACCGGTCCGTTTCGACCCCGAGACGGGCATGTGGAACGTCTACGGCCACGCCGAGGCGTTGAAGACCCTGAGTGATCCCAAGGTGTTCTCCTCCGACACCACCCGGCTGATCCCCGAGGAGATCGCACCGGACAAGGACCTGTTCGTCGACGGCAACCTGCTCGTGATGGACCCGCCGGATCACAAGAAGCTGCGCACGCTGGTGAGCCACGCCTTCACACCGAAGGTCGTCGCGGATCTCGAACCCCGGATCGCCACGTTGACGAACGAACTCCTCGACGCCGTCGACGGCGCGGACTCGATGGAACTGGTGACCCACCTGGCCTATCCGCTGCCGGTGATCGTCATCGCCGAACTTCTCGGCATCCCGGCGAGCGATCGCGACCTGTTCAAGGAATGGGTCGACACGTTGCTGCGGAACAGTCAGCAGCGGTCACTGATCCAGCAGACCGAGGAGGACAAGAAGGCCTCCGAGGAAACGGTCGGGCAGTTGAAGAACCTGGTGAACTACCTCGCCGAGCACGTCGATGACCGACGGCGGAACCCGCGCGAGGACCTGCTGACCAAACTCGTCGAGGCCGAGGTCGACGGTGCGAAACTCACGCAGAACGAAGTCGTCAACTTCGCGAACGTGCTGCTGCTCGCCGGGCACATCACCACCACGATGCTGCTCGGAAACACGGTGCTGTGCCTGGATTCCCATCCGGACGAGTACCGGCGTGTCCGCGAGGACCGTGCGCTGCTGCCCGCCACCATCGAGGAATCATTGCGTTTCCTCAGCCCGTTCGCACTCGTCGCCCGCGCCACGACGACCGAAGTCGAACTGGGCGGCCAGACGGTCCCGGCGGACAGCATGCTCGGTATCTGGGTCGCGGCGGCGAACCGCGATCCGCGCACGTTCAAGGATCCGGGCACCTTCGATCCGGCGAGGGCGCACAACCCGCATTTGGCCTTCGGCCGCGGGATCCATTTCTGCATCGGCGCCCCGCTCGCCAGGCTGGAAGGCAAGACGGCGCTCAACATCCTGCTGGACCGCTTCCCGGACCTGCGCACCGATCCGGCGGTTCCGCCGTCGTTCATCCCCAGCCCGAACATGACCGGGGTGAACAAGCTCCAACTGCTGCTGAAGCCCTAGCGGTCAGCGAACCGGGAGGCGAGCGGGACCACCACTCGCGGGACCCGCTTCCCGGGCGTGTACCGCAGTTCGGTGATGTTGCCGTTCGGCACGAGGTAGGTGTCGGCGAACGCGCGGAATCCGCGCATGGCCTCGCTGTCCGGGGTGGTGACCCCGGTCAGCAGCGACCACATGACCGCACGGATGAAGAGCCCGTGTGTGAAGACGGCGATCGGCCCGGGTTCCCGTTCTCCCAGCCGCGCCAGGAATTCCTGGGTGCGGGTGAAGAGGGCAGCGAAGGATTCCGCGCCGTTCACCGCGTGGTGCGGATCGGCACGCGACCAGTAGGCCTCCGTGTACGGCTTACGGGTGGCGGTGGTGGTGACCTGTCCATGAAGTTCGCCGAGAAAGGTGAACTCCTGGACAGGCCACTCCTCGCGCTCCGCGCCGGGGAATCGCTCGATCGTCGGCTCGGCGGTCTGTCGCGCCCGTAAGAACGGCGATGTCACGATCAAACGAGGCGGTTCGGCCAGCGAGTCCGCGATTTCGAAGGCTTGCCGCCTGCCGAGTTCGGTCAGCGCCGAGGCACCCGGCTCCCCACCGGGCAGCCCCGCGTTGGACTCGCTCTCCCCATGTCTGATCAGCCAGACCCGTGCCACGATCGCCTCCTAGACCCCGTGTGCCATCGACGATCGCACCGAGCGGAGTTGATCGCGACTTCCAGGATGCCTGATCACCGGGAGGTGCGAGATTTTTCAGCGGCCGAACTGTCCCGGCGAGCGGCCCTCGCCCGCGGGACCGCGGTACGCCTGCGCGATGTCCAGCCACTGGTCCGCCAGCGCCCCTTCGGCGCGGACGTCGAGGTCGTCGCGGTGACGGCGCCGCGTGACCAGGAGACAGAAGTCCTCCGCGCTCCCGGTGACCCGCTGCCGCGAGTCCTCGGGTCCGAACGTCCACAATTGCCCGGACGGCGAGGTGATCTCGAACCGGAACTCCTGCTCCGGCGGGGTCAGGCCCCGTGCCTCGTAGCCGAAGTCCCGCACCCGGACGGCGAAGCCGACGAGGTACGCGAGCCGGTCCGTCCGCTCTGGCCGCACCCCCAGCGCGTCCGCGACGTCCTGACCGTGGGCGAACAGTTCCATCATCCCGGCGCAGGCGAGGATGGCCGGCGGCAGCGGGTTGACGAGCCAGGGGACGACCTGGTCCGCCGGGACCGCGGCGAGCGCCTTGATGCCGGTGTCTCGTTCGCTGCGCCAACGGCTCAGCAGGACCTCGTTGGGGTCCCCGAGGTAGTCGTCGAGGGCCGCGTTGACGGCGGCGTCGAAACCGCGCGCCATCGAGGACTTCGCGAGTTCCGCGAACTTCTGCGGCTCGGCCGCGGACAACCCGGCGATCTTGAAGATGAAGGAGAGATGCGCGATCTGGTGTTTGACCGTCCAGCCCGCCGCGGGCGTGGGCAGATCCCATCCCGCGTCGTCCAGGCCGGCCACCAGGGCGTCGACCTGTTCGCCCTCCGTGGTGAGGTCCCTGATCACGTACCGGAAGTCAGTCACCGTGCCGTCCTCTCGCCGTTTCCACCCTTTCGAATGATGCGGACGCGCCGGGCCGTCGTCTTCTCTTCGTGAGCCCAGTCGAACTCCGGACTTGATTCCGGAGCCGGGTCCAAGTTCTACCCTCGCACCATGCGAACCGAAGCGACGAAGGCGCTGACGGCGTTGACCATGTCGCAGGTGACCTCCCGCGCCGGAGTGCGGCCGGACACCGTGCGCTACTACGAGCGCATCGGCCTTCTGCCCACGCCTGCGCGGACGACCGGGGCACACCGGCGCTACGACGAGGGCGTCATCGACAGGCTGCGGTTCATCCGCGGCACCCAGCGGCTCGGGCTGACGCTGACGGAGATCGGTGACCTGCTGAGCGTGCGCGACACCGGGGCGTGCCCGTGCGAACCCGCCGAGACCATGCTGGAACGCCATCTCGCCGAGATCGAAGCGGAGATGGCACGCCTCGGCGAACTGCGCGCCGAACTCACTTCCATGCTGTCCGGGATGTCCGGCGAGAAATGCGCGGATCCGCTTCCCGGCGCCTGGTGCCCGCCCGACCACGAACTCGAGGGGGGAGGTGAACGACCATGCTGAACGACGACTGGTGCGACTGCGACTGCTGCGGCACTGGCTGCTGCTGACCCGCTTCGGCGGGACCGGCCGGGCTTGACGTCACCCGGCCGGCCATCCGAGGTCAGTCCCGCGGCAGGAGCACCGTCTTCCCGATCCGGTCCTTGCAGACTTCGGCCGAATACGCCATCAGCCCGCCCGCCTGCGCGTCACGGAACAGCCGCTGGATCGGCGAAGTGCGCAGAAACCCCGAACCACCGCCCGCTTTCAACGCCAGCTGGGCGACGTCGCGGGCGATGTCGTTCGCGAGCACCTTCGCCATCATGGTCGCGGGCAGGAACTCCGCCGAGTTCTGATCCGCCAGCCACGCCATGTGACGGGAATACATACGCGCGGCTTCGAGGCGGGTGTGGACGTCCGCGGCTTCGAACTGCAGCCATTGCATTTCGGCGAGCGGCTGCCCGGTCACGGGGATGACGCGGCTTCGCGCGTGCGCGACCAGAGCGTCCTCCGCCGCGTCGGCGATCCCCAGTGACAAGAAGGCGAGGCCTGCCCCGATGTGGTTCGGGCGCCGCTCGGTCGAGGGCGGGCACCTGCGGTCCTCCCGCAGGACGGTCCCTTCGAAGGAGACTAGCTGGCTCCGGCTGGCGCGCAGCCCCATCGTGTCCCAGATGGGCACGAAGGTCATCGTGTCGTCCGGCGCCACGCCGAAGAAGGTGGGCACATCGCCGACGAGCGCGTTGACCAGGAAATGGTCGGCGACCTCGCAGCCGGAAACGAACCGCTTGGCGCCGGTGAGCCGGTACCCGCCGTCGACGGGCTCGGCGGTCTGTTGCGGCATCAGGAACATGTTGCCGCTGCTCGGTTCCGACAGCGCGTTGGCGAACCGCTTGCCGCCGATGAGTTCCTCGGCATAGAAGCGGCCCACATCGGAAACGGACAATCGGGCCAGCCCGACGGCGGCACCGATGTGCATCACCCATACACAGGCGGTGGAGGAACAGGCGGCGCTGAGGATACGGACGATCTCGCCGTAGGTCCGATAGCTGAGATCCTCGCCGCCGAACTCCGCAGGCAGCATCGCCCTATCGAGCCCGGTCGCGTGCAAGGCGCGAAGGTGGGCGATGGGCAGCTCGGCCGATTCGTCGAACTCGGCGGCGCTCGCCGCGAAGTCCTTCGCCAGTTCGGTGACGATGTCGATCCAGTGACGCTCGTGGGTGGGCGGGGCGAACGGATGGACGGGCTCGGTCATGACCGCATCATGCCGGAATCGCGAAGGCCTCCCCGCCACCCCGAGAATGGCGAAGGAGGCCTTTCACGGTCCGACCGTCACACTCCGGTGCAGGCGGCCATGGCGAATTCGCCGGAAGCGGTCTTGGTCGAAACCACCGCGCCGTCGACGGTGATCTTGCAGGTGACGGATCCACCGGTCTCGCCCGTGGTCACCGTGAGCGTCCCGCCCTTGTAGACGCCCTTGTTCTCGACTTCCTTGTTCCACGGCAGCGCCGGAACCGTTTCGGTGACGGGGTTGAGCACCTCGCCGTAGATGACCTCCACGTTCGTGGCGTCGCCAGTGACCTCGTAGGACACCTTCGCGGTGCGGTTGATTTCGTTGTTGACCTCGTTGACCGCCGCGTTGAACACGAAGATCCACACCACGCAGACCACGAGCCCGAGTGCGGACAAGGCGATACCGGTGATGGAGAGCCCCTTGTTGGAGGCCTTCCCGTTCTTGACGCGGATCAGCCCGATGATCGAGAAGATCAGGCCGAGGATCACCAGCGGCCACGCGATGACGCCGACGAACGGGATCGGGGAGAAGACCAGCCCCACCAGGCCGAGGACGAAGCCCGTGACGCCGATGCCGTTGCGGGGTGGCATCGGGCTGGCTGGGGCTTGCGGGGCCGGCGTGTAGGGGGTTTGCTGGGTCACGGGGTTTTCCTTTCCAAAGGGATGAACGAGGCGGCATACAACCAGTGATCGCGAGGCGGCCGCGTCGTCCTCGGCGCGCGAACCCGTTACGACGAAAGTCTTGATTCGCGCTTCCGGAAGGATCGGTTCCGCTGATGCGGTTGGCCTGGCAGGTTTGCGTACGCTCAGCGCATGGCAAGGCGTGTGCTCGGTGTGGTGCTCACCGTGGTGGCGGTCGCGGCGTGCGTGATCAGCAGCATTTTCGTCTTCAGTGCCCAGGGTTATCTTCCGGCGACGCAATCGTTCGACCCGACGTGGTGGTCCGCGCTCGGATTCTTCACCGGGATCGCGGCGGCTGTCATGCTCTGCTGGCGGCACAAATGGCCGGAACTCGTTCTCGGTATCACCTTGGTTCCGCCGCTTTGCTTCCGGTCCGACGCGCTGGCGGCGTTGGTCGCCCTCGCCGCCTTGGCCGCGCGCCGCCGCGACCGTTTCATATGGATCGGGTCCGTACTGGTCTACATCGCCACGGCGTGGGCTTTGTTCGGCGACGCCAACCGCCACCCCGACGTGACCGTCGCGGGGCAGATCGTCGGCAAGCAGTTCTCCGCGGTGCAGGTGATGGGGACACTGACGGTGGCCGTCGTGATGACGGCCGTGCCGCTCACCGTCGGGGTCGTCCGCGGGATGCAGGGCACGATCGCGATCCGTGAGGCCAAAGAAGAAGAACTCCGCGCCGAAATGACCCGCCGCGCGGAACGCACCCGGATCGCGCGCGAGATGCACGACGTCCTCGGCCACCGGCTTTCCTTGCTGTCCCTGCAAGCCGGCGCGCTCGAGGTCAGCAAAGGACCAGTGACGACGGAAGCGGCGAAGACCGTCCGCACGACAGCGCGCCAGTCGCTCGAAGATCTGAGGCAGGTCATCGGGGTCCTTCGCGATGGCCAAGGTTTCGGCGAAGCCGGCGAGAACGGAACCCCTCCGGAACCACCCCAGCCGACACTGGCGGACATCCCCGAACTGGTCGCCAACGCGCGCCGGGCCGGATTGGGGGTCAACGTGACGATCCTGCTCGACGACGCGGGCGGCGCGCCGGCGTTGCTCGGGACGACCGCGTATCGGATCGTCCAGGAATCGTTGACCAACGTCCTGAAACACGCCCCGGGTGCGACGGCCGAGGTTTCGGTTCGCGGAGGACCCGGGAACGGGCTCACCGTCGAGGTCGTCAATGCGCTGCCCACGACGGCCGCGGCGGGAAAGCCACCGGGCGCGGGCGCCGGGCTGACCGGGATCGGCGAACGCGTCACGCTGATCGGCGGGAACGTCAGCACCGGCCCCACCGAAGAGCGCACATTCGCCGTCCGGGCTTGGCTACCGTGGGGACACCACTAACCTGTCCGGGTGAACCAGCGCCCACTGCGAGTGCTGCTCGTCGACGACGACCCGCTCGTGCGAACCGGTTTGTCGATGATCCTGTCCAGCACGGGCGACATCCAGGTCGTCGCGGAAGCGGGTGACGGGGACGAGGCCGTGCCGAAGGTGACCATGCACGCGCCCGACGTCGTGCTGATGGACATCAGGATGCGACGGATGAACGGCCTCACCGCGACCGCCGCCGTCACCGCGCTGCCCAACCCGCCGAAGGTCCTCGTGCTGACCACTTACGATCTCGACGAGTACGTCTTCGACGCGCTCGGCGCCGGCGCCAGCGGGTTCCTGCTGAAAGAGGGTTCGCCGCAGGAGATCATCGACGCGGTGCGCGTGGTCGCGGCGGGTGAGGCGATGTTGTCGCCGCGGACGACGCGGAAACTCATCGGGCACTTCGTCGCGACCAGGACGAGCCCTCGTCGTCATCGGGCGCGAGCCGGGCTGAGTACCCTCACCGAACGCGAGCGGGAGATCGTCACCGCTGTCGCGCAGGGCGGGACCAACGCCGAAATCGGCGCGGAACTGCACCTGAGCGAAGCGACGGTGAAGACTCACATCACCCGGATCTTCGCGAAACTCGACGCGACCAACCGGGTCCAGCTGACGATCTTCGCCTACGAAGCCGGGCTTGTCGCTCCCTGACGATCCGTCGCGAGCAACCCGGCGACGACGGTCGCCCAGAGGACCACGGCGCCACCGAAGCCCGGCACGAGCTGCCAGGCCGCCGCCCAGCCCGCGATCGCGAGCACGGCGGCCAGCACGGCGACGGCGCACAGCAACGCGCTCAACACAAGGAAACGCCGCGAGCCGAACAACTTCGCGAACGGCAGAAAGTGCAAGCCGACCACGAAGAGCACCCATGCGGGCACGGCTTCGGGAACTCCTATGACCGCCGACAGCACCCGTGCCCCAGCGAAGATCCCCACCAGCATGAGCAACACGGCGATCCCGTACCGCTTGCCGAACGGGCTTTCCTCCCGGCCACCGCCTGCGGGCAGCCCGGCACCGCGGCGGGCGGTCACTATGAGCCAGCCTGCCAATCCCAGCACCGCGGCGACACCTACTACGACCAGCGGCGTCGATCCGCCGGAAACGGAGGAAGCGCCGAAGAACCACCACCCGGCACCGAATCCCACGCCGATCGCGGAACTGATCAGCAACGTGATCAGATGCCCCTTGGTGAACTGTGCGTCCGTCATCGCTCTCGGATCTCCTCCTCCCCCCGGCGGCAGAGTACCCGGGGGTTACGCAAGGCCGGCGAGAACGGCGGCCGCCTCCTTGTTGAAGCGGTCCTGCAGCGCGCGAGGCACCGACCAGTCCTCGGTAAGCCTGAGGTAAGTGCGCGGGATCCTGCCCATGTGGCGACGTCGGCACGTTCGGTTCCGGCGTCGAGGCTCTCGTCCGGCTCAAGAGCGTTGAGGTAGGCGAAGAAGTCCTGCTCGGTGCCGTCTTCGAGCATCGCGGTCTTCAACACGGGATCGGCGGTGCGCCAGATCATCCGGAGCGCGCCGAGCACCGCGGGATCGGCGACGACGATCAGCTCGGCCATCGATCACCCAGAACCTCTACATGGGCAAAACGACGGTCTTCCGGGCCAACGCGATCGCCCTGGAAGGCAGGTGAGATGACGACGGTCCGGCCAATTCCGGGGGTGAACCGGGGCCGGCGGGGACCAGCAAGGCCAGGCGGAGCCCTGACCTGAATGAATGGTGCCCCGGACGGGGATCGAACCCGCACTGGGTCGATTTTAAGTCGACTGCCTCTGCCAGTTGGGCTACCGGGGCACCGACAGCCTAGGCGATGACCTTCAGCGCGCCGCGTCAGTACGCCGATATTCGAGCCGGCGGAGGCCGATCCGGCCGGAACTGGACCTCTTCCATCAGGGCCCAAGGGAACGCCACGCCGGCCACGGTCGTCACGGCCACGAGGGCGAACGCCACACCGGACCAGCCGTGAGGTTCTGCGGGCCGAGAATGATGGTGGACGTCGCGGACAGCAGGGGAACGGCGGGTACGGACTTCCGGAATGCCCGCAACGGCACACCTTAAACGCCGTGAAGGCCTCCTTCCCTACGCTCAACGTAGGGAAGGAGGCCTTCACGGAACCACGAACTCAGGACTTCGACAGCCTGTCGAATTCCTCGCGCGGGTTGTTGATCTGGCCGAGCGAGATGACCTCGCGCCGGAACAGGCCACCGAGCATCCAGTCGAACAGGATGCGGATCTTGCGGTTCCACGTCGGCATCGCCTTGAGGTGGTACGCGCGGTGGAAGAGCCAGGCCGGGAAGCCCTTGATCTTCAGGTTCAGCGCGTCGGCGACACCCTTGTGCAGGCCGAGGCTGGCCACCGCACCCAGGTTCTTGTGGTAGTAGTCCTTCGGCTTGCCGCCGCGGATCACCTTGATGATGTTCTTCGCCAGCAGACGCGCCTGGCGAACGGCGTGCTGCGCGTTCGGCGGGCAGGTCGCGGTCGGGTCCTGCTCGGTGCGCGAGAGGTCCGGCACGGCGGCGTTGTCACCGGCGGTCCAGACGTCGGGGTGCCCGACGACCTGCATCGCGGCGGTGGCCTCGACGCGGCCGCGCTTGTCCAGCGGCAGGTCCGAGCTGGCGAGCACCGGGTTCGCCTTCACACCGGCGGTCCAGATGATCGTGTCGGTGTCGAACTCGGTGCCGTCCGAGAGCACGACGTGGCCGTTCTCGAACGACTTCGCCGCTGTCGACAAATAGACTTCGATGCCGCGCTTTTCGAGTTGCTCGACGGTGTACACACCGAGCGTCTCGCGCACCTCGGGGAGGATCCGCCCCGCCGCCTCGACGAGCACCCAGCGGATGTCCTCGACCTTGAGGTTCGGGTAGTAGTTCTCCACCGCGAACCGGGTCATGTCCTCGAGTTCGGCGAGCGCCTCGATACCGGCGAAGCCGCCGCCGACGACGGTGAACGTCAGCAGGCGCTTACGCTGCTCGGGATCGAGCGTGCTGGCGGCCTCGTCCAGCTTCGTCATGACGTGGTTGCGCAGGTAGATCGCCTCGCCGATGGTCTTGAAGGCGATGCCTTCCTCGACCAGGCCCGGGATCGGCAGGATGCGCGCGACGGCGCCGAGCGCCACCACGAGGACGTCGTAGTTCAGCTGCTCGACGTGCCCGTCGGCGGCCTCGACCGTCACGGCTTTGCGCTCGTGCTCGATCTTCGTCACGCGCGCGGTGAGCACGTGGCAGCGCTTGAGCACGCGCCTCAGCGGCACGACCACGTGCCGCGGTTCGATCGCACCGGCCGCCGCCTCGGGCAGGAAGGGGGCATAGGTCATGTGCGGCTGCGGATCAACGACCGTCACGGACGCTTCGTTGGCCCGGAGCATCTTCTGGAGCCCGTACGCCGTGTAGAGCCCGACGTACCCACCACCGAGGACGAGGATCCGTGTCGGTTCCGACTTAACACCAGCCATATTTCTATAGTCGCACCCATGAGCTGAGATCGCTCGTAGACCCCATCCGGCTGTGACCAGCGTCGCCACGGTTTCCGCACCGATTCAGTTCAGGCCGGCCACCGAGGTCGCGGAGGCCAGGACGTCGCACACCATGTCGAGGGTCAGGCGACCGGTCTGGACATTGCGCGGCGACACGTGGTAACAGCCGAAAAGACGCAGGTCGCCGAGTTCCACTTCGACTCCGTGGCCGAACTTCGGGCTGGGCGTCGGCACGGGCCAGCCGGCTTCCGCGAGCACCGGCAGAAGTGCCTGCCAGCCGAACGCGCCGAGCACCACGACCGCCTTCAGCGTCGGCCTCAGCAGCATGAGCTCTTCGGCGAGCCAGGATCGGCAGGTGTCCCGTTCCTCAGGTGTGGGCTTGTTGGCGGGTGGGGCGCATCTCACCGGAGCGACCATCCGGGTCCCCCGCAGTTCTAGGCCGTCGCCGATGTGGGTCGACGTCGGCTGCGACGCGACTCCTACCCGGTGAAGTGCCTTGAACAGGAGGTCACCGGAGGGGTCGCCGGTGAACATCCGGCCGGTCCGGTTCGCGCCATGTGCCGACGGCGCCAAGCCGACGATCGCCAGCGACGCGTCCGGCGGGCCGAACCCGGGCACCGGCCGGGCCCAGTAGGTCTCACCGGCGAAGGCCGCGCGTTTGACCACGGCGACCTCCTCGCGCCACGCGACCAGCCGCGGGCAGGCGCGACAGCCGACGACCTCGGCGTCGAGTTCGGCGAGGGAGCGGAACCTCATAACGCCCCTTTCAGCGCGTCGCGGGCGAGACGGTCGGCGTGCCGCGTCGTCTCCGGCTGACGGAACGCGGGGCACAGCCGCAGCACCTGGCGGCACGCGTTGTCCAACGAGATCTTGTGACCGACGGAGACGTAAACGGGTTTCACGCCGTCCTGGGTACGCAGGACGGCGCCGACGACCTCGCCGTCGTCCAGCAGCGGCGCCCGTGAGCCACGTTCCGCGCCGGGTTCGTCGTGCTCACCGACGAATCTGGTCTTGCCGACCCCGATGGACGGCAGGCCGGTCACGACGCCGACGTGACACGCGAGCCCGAACCGGCGCGGATGCGCCAGGCCGTGCCCGTCGCAGACCAGGAGATCCGGGACGTGGTCGAGCGCGCGGAGGGCGTCGAGCAGCGGGGGCAACTCACGGAAGGCGAAAAGGCCCGGTTCATACGGGAACGACACCTGAGAGACGACGGTTCGCTCTTCCACGACGCGGAATCCGGCCGTTTCGAGCGTGACCGCGGCCGCGGCGATCAGGCCGCTGTCCTCGTCGTAGGCGACGTCCAACCCGGTGACCGTGACGATCTCTTGTGGACAGCGATCCTCGAGATCGACCAGGCCACGCAGGGTTTCCTGGATCTCGATCGCCTGGCGGGGCGTGTTCGGGCGATCATGCGCCGTGACGATGTCCACCCCTACAGACTGCCAGTAAGTTGGGACCATGCCGGACACCAATCCCGATTCGAAGGCCACCGACGAGAAGGACACCCCGTCGGTGGAAACCAAGGTCGAGCCGACCGACGACCTGGTCACCACGAAGCACACGCTGACGCTCAAGCGGCGCAAGCTCGCCTACACCGCCCGGACCGGGCGGATCGTGCTGCGGAAGGAGGTCGTCACCGACGGGAAGTCCGAAGGCCACAAGGCCAAGGCCGAGGTGTTCGTGACCGCCTACACGCTCGACGACGCGGAACCCGGCACGCGCCCGGTCACCTTCGCGTTCAACGGCGGTCCCGGCTCGGCGAGCGTCTGGCTGCACATGGGCCTGCTCGGCCCGCGCCGCGTGCTGTCCGGCGATGTCGACGACCCGGTCGCGCCGCCCTACGGGCTGACCGACAACCAGGAAACCCTGCTGGCGCACAGCGACCTGGTGTTCATCGACCCGGTGTCGACCGGCTACTCGCGCGCGGTGGACGGCGAGAAGGCCAAGGATTACCACGGGTTCACCGCCGACATCGAGTCCATCGGCGAGGTCATCCGGCTATGGGTGTCGCGCGAAAAGCGCTGGCTTTCGCCGAAGTTCCTCGCCGGCGAGTCGTACGGCACGCTTCGCGCGGCCGGGCTGGCGTCGCATCTGCAGGAACGCCACGGGATGTACCTGAACGGGCTCCTGCTGATCTCCTCGGTGCTGGACCTGGGCACCCTGCGGTTCACCGAAGGCAACGACCTGCCGTACTCGCTCTACGTGCCGACGTACGCGGCCATCGCGCACTACCACGGACTCCACGGTGACCGTCCGCTCGACGACGTCCTCGCGGACGCCGAGGACTTCGCGGCCAAGGAACTCCCCTGGGCCCTCGCGCGCGGTGCCCGTCTGTCCACACAGGACCGCACCGAAGCGGTGGCGACTCTCGCTTCACTGACCGGACTGAGCGAGTCCTATGTGGACCGGGTCAACCTGCGGATCGAACACGTTCGGTACTTCACCGAGCTGCTGCGGGACAAGGGTCTCGTCGTCGGCCGGATGGATGGCCGGTTCACCACCTGGGAACCCGACGGCGGCCGCGAGCACATGAGCGACGATCCGTCGATCTCGCGGATCATCGGCGCCTACACGGGCGGGCTCAACCACTACGTGCGCGCCGAACTCGGCTACGAGAACGACCTGCCGTACGAGATCCTGTCGACTGACGTCTTCAAAGCCTGGTCGTACTCCGACTTCGAGGGGCGCTCGGTGTCCTCCGTGGACTCGCTCGCCTCGGCCATGCGGGCGAACCCGCACCTTCGGGTGCACGTCGCCTTCGGTCACTACGATGGCGCGACGCCGTACTTCGCTTCGGAGCACGTTCTCGCGCGGCTTCAGATTCCCGAGGAGCTGCGGGAGAACATCGACACGGCGTACTACCCGGCCGGGCACATGATGTACGTGCACGAGGAGTCGCGGGTGCGGCAGGCGAAGGACCTGGCGAAGTTCATCAAGGCCGCCTCGGGGAAGTAACCCGATCCCTGGTCCTCGTGAGTGGTAAGGACGGTTAGAACCGTCCTTACCACTCACGACAGCGGCTAGTGCCCGGACCGGAGCACAGCCCACGCCCGGTGCAATTCCGCGGTGAGCCGGTCGATCTCACGCCGCTGCGCGGCGACAGTGCTCGCCAGCTCATCGAGGTGACCCACCTGCGCCGCCGCCTCGAACTGCATCTGCAGTACCCGGGTGTACAACGCGATCCGGTTATTCTCCATGGCGGCCAACAAGTTCGACGACGTGTACGGCCGCAGCGCGCGCTGGAGCGCGTCGTCGGGATCCGTCGCCGCCCGGTACAGGATTCCCATCCCGAAGACGGCGGGCACGAGTTCGAACCGCCATTCCGGATGCGCGGCCAGCACGTCTTCGACGGCTGTCAAAACGCCGTTCCGCTCACCGCCGGCGCGCCGGGCGACGGTGAAGGCGCCCAGACCGACGAACCCCGCGGGCGTGAGGTCGTCGTGCCAGACCGTCGGCCCGTCCTCGCTCGCCGGATGCCGGTCTTGCGCGGCCAGCGCGGACGGTTCGTAGTACAGATCCCGCCTGCCCCACGGCCAGAGGACGTCGTGCATCGCGACGACGGAGTCCGGGGCGTGTTTTAGGATCCAGGCCAGTTCCCGTTCGACCACGGCGTAGTTGTGATCGCCGTCGAGCACGTAGAGATCGGCGACCGGCAACTGTGGCAGCACCTCCGGCGAAGGCACGGTGACGAGGTGCAGCGCGTCATGGGCTTTCACCGTCTCCCGCACTCGTTCGGTGGGAGCGGGGTCGACGCAATAGACCTTCGACGCGCCGAGTTCCGCGTAGATTCCGCTGACCTGCCCGGATTCGACACCGACCTCCACGACCGTGCGGATTTCACGCCGGGCGAAGACGACCTCGAAGATCTCCCGGAAAACCGACATCGAGTGCAGCAGCACCGGCGCGTTCCGGGCTTCCCTCGTCTGTGCGTGCGGGTCTTCCCTCGTCCCGACGGCGAAGTCCGTCACCGATTCCTCAGCTTTCTCACCGCGACCCGAGCGGCGCCGACGGCGAGGCCGGCCGGGCCGTGCTCACGCAACTCGTCGCGCACCTTCGCCGACAGCCGCTGTGTGCGACCGGCGGCGGGCATGCGGTGGCCGAGCCCGGAACGCGAACGAGGCAGCATCGCGAACGCGACGGTCAGTTGGAACGAGCTCACCGGCGCTCCGGCGCGGGCCGCCAGCGGCAGCCAGATCGCGGCGAGCGGCGAATGGAACTCGACCATGTTGGCACCGAGCCAGGTGCAGTCCTCGTAGTGCAGTCTGGAGAAGTCTTCGGTCGTGGTCCAGACCAGCGACTGGGGCCGTCCGCCCGCGATGACCCTGGCCTCGATCCAGTCGACGCGCACGAGCGCGGGCCTGCCAGGCACCGCCAGCGCGATCTCCTCGACGTCGACCGCCTGGACGTCCATCCGCGCGAACGACAGTCCGTTGTGGTTGATTCGCACACGGCGGTCGGCGCCATCGAACCACTCGCCCTCGGTGGTGCGGAACCGCACCGAAGTCGCGGAAGGCTCGCCCGCCGGTTCGAACATCGCCGGATCGATGACACCGGTACGCACGGCACGGGCGGCCGCGCCCAGATGCGGATCGGACGCCGCGAGGAGCGCGGGCCAGAACGAGTCCCGCATCCCCAGATCGTCGAGGTCGCTCGGCGACAAATACGGCACTGCCGGGACGAGGTCTTCCGGCAGGACACGGGTGACCATGTCGGAGCCGAAGTTGTCTTCGTGCTCCCAGTTCCCGAACACCGAAGCCTCTTCGGCGGTCGGCAGTTTCAACGCGGAGACCAGGATGTTCGCCAGCCTGTCGCGACCGATGCCGGTCAAGGTCGGCCAGGCACCGTCCGACGCGGCCACGTAGCGGTTCCACTGGTTCTGGAAGGCTCGGATGCCGTCCTGGATGGCGGAGCGCTCGGCGTTCTGCGCGTCGCTTCCGGCGGCGACGCCGAGTACCGGTGTCCCGTCGTCCGTGAAGTCGATGAGCGAACCGCACAGTGCGTTCACCGATTGCTCGAGGACCTCCGGGCTCCGCACGATCGCCCCGACGACCTCCTGCGGATGCCCTGCCTGGCCGAGGAAGCCCTCCGCGCGCAGACCCGCGAGCAGCACCTTCTCCGACCTGTCGTCGGTGGCCAGGTAGAGACCAGCGGGGGCGATGTCGATCCCGGCCAGCCGCAGCACCCTGGCGAGCTGGAGCTGGATGGTGCCGCCCCAGCCGAGATCCACGAGGGTGAGATCGGGGCGATCCAAGGCGCCCACCTCACGCAACGACCGGATCAACCGCTCCCGCGCGGCCGTCGCGGTGACAGCGAGCCGGTTCACCAGATGCGGCGTTTCGGTCAGCGCGACGGCGAGGCGGCCGACGATGTCATCGTTGTCCAAGACCGTGTCGAGGTCCTGCGCGAGATGCGGTACGTCACCGACCCGCAGGTGCAGCATCTCCAGCAGCTGCCGGACCGTCAGCTGATGACGTTTCCGGACGAACTCGTGGATCGAGTGCCGGTCGGCGCTGTCCAGCGCGGCGATCGAGGTGACCTGCCGGGACAACCACACCGGCTTCGCCGTGACGTCCCAGCCGCGCGCCCGAGCGGCGTTCTCGACCAGTTCGGCCAGGAGCTCGCCCTCACGCATCGGGCACCACACCACCGGTGTACCCGCCTCGTGCGCCTTGCGGGCGACCCACTCCGCGAACCCGGTCATCACCGGACCGGTGACCGAAGCCCCATACCTCCAGGCGAAGCGGGTCGACGAAGCGCCGCCGGGCGTGTGCGCCTGCAAGGTCTTCGCGCGGAGACTGGTGATCCCGAAGTCTCCGTGGGCAGGATCGAGATCGGGGGAATACGGCCCGAACGGGTCCTGCGGTTCCCCTTCCCGTTCGAGCAACCTGACCAGGCCCTCATCGGCTCGTTCGTAGTGCACCGTCCGGATGCCGAGTTCACCCGGCACCTCCACGTCTGCGACCGGGTTGTCGCCGACGTGGAGTACCTGCTCCGGCCTGCGGCCGAGGTCCGACAGGACGACGTCCCACAGTCCGGACGCCTTGTCCACGCCGTGCTCATGGGACCGGAAGATCCGGGCGCCCTTGAGCGCCTCCAGCTCGGGCCGGTCGAGCAGGTGTCCTAGCTGCTCTTCGGTGAAGTAGGTGTCGGAGACCAGGACGATCGGGATGTCGTTGTCCTTCGCCAGCCGGATGACCTCGGCGATGTCGAGGTCGACCTCGGTGAGCTCACGTTCCGCGTCGACCTCGGCCTGGACGAGTTCGTCGAGGGTGGCATCGGGAAACAACGAAAGCGGCATGGCCCGCCAAATCCCGAAGAGCGAAACTTCGCTTCCCAGTGCTTCCTGCCCTGTTCGCGAATTGCTTTCAGCCGCAACGCGCAGGCGGCGAAAAGCGGCGTCCGAAATCCATTCCGGACATTTCCCGGCTGCTCGCAGGCGAGCCGCCACCAGCCCGAACACGTCCGCCGGACGCGGAGTCCGGCGCCAAAGAATCGTATCGAAAATGTCGAACGAGACCACGGAGCAGGATCGATCGGCGATTCGCCGAGCGACCTGCTCGAGTCTCAGGTGAGCAGAAACCGCATAGTTATCGACTGTCACGAAACCCCCCAATAGAAGTCTGGGCCCACGGCCGGGAGCGTCACGGCTACCCCGATCACTCTTCGCATCGTCACCCGATCGGGTGACGTTACAGATGGGTATCCGCTCGTTTCGGAGAGCGGCCGCGAAAAAGACGAATCCGCACCACCCTGCGTGGGGGTGGTGCGGATTCGTCCGGTCTGTGCCGATTCGGCCGAGGCCCGAGGATCAGCCTCGCAGGTACTGCGAACCGTGGGTCACGGCCGACCAGGCGTCGACGGCCCCATGGCCGTAGAAGCCGTTGAACGAAGCGTCACCGGTACAGGTCGCGGTGAACGACGCGTCCCGGCCTTCGTCCAGGTAGTCGACGGTCCGCGGCGTCGGGCAGGCGATGTCCGAAGCCGTGCCTTCGAGCACCCGCTGCACCGCGTCCGGGTTCATCCCGAAGTCGCGCGAACCCTTGCCGTACTGCGAAACGATGAGCGCCGCGACACCCGTCGCGTGCGGCGACGCCATCGACGTTCCCTGCAGCCACTGGTAGTAGCCGACGCGGCCGTCGGCGGCGGTCGCCTTCTGGACACCGGCGGCGACACCGTCGGGCGTGATGTTCCCGGCCTCATCGATCATGCCTTCCGCGACGCCGACGTTGCGCGGGTACGCCGAGAGGATCTCGTTCTCAACCGTGCGGTACCACGGGGTGCCGAAGTAGTCACGGAAGTAGCCGCCGGGAGCGGAGACCGAGATCTGCTCGACGCCGTAATTCGAGTAGTCCGCCTTCGCCTGCGACGGGCCGAAGGACGAGACACCGATCGTGTGCGGACCCTCGATGGGCAGCGAAAGGCAGCTGTTGTCGATCTGCCTCGGGTGCGTGCTGTTCGACGGGTAGCCCGGGCTCGACGCGTCCGGCTGCGGCGCGGCGAGGTCGCTGTGCTGGTTGCCCAGCGAGACGACCTGGGTGACGCCCTTGCGGTGCGCGTAGTTCAACGCCCGGGTCGTCGCCTCGATGATGGTGCGCTGCTCCGCCTGCTGTGCCGGGGTGTCCGCGGGGTTCGCGGCGCAGTTGTACAACCAGGGATCCGTGAAGAAGGACATGTTGACGACGTCCACACCGGCGTCGCCGGCGTAGGTGATCGCGTCCACGGTCGGCTGCAGGAAGAAGAAGCCCGAGTCCTGCCCGGCACGGATGTTCACCAGGGTCACGTTCGGCGCGACACCCGAGACGCCGAAGCCGTTCGCGGCGGCGCCGATGGTGCCGGCGACGTGCGTGCCGTGCCCGTTGTCGTCGTGGTCCACCGGGTCCACGCAGCCGCGGTATTCGCACGGACCGTCAACGACGGCGCCGTTGACGTCGGCGACGATGTCCTTCGTGAAGTTCCGCGACGCCGCGCGGTCGAAGTTCGGCGCGATGTCCGGGTGGCTCGCGTCGACACCGGTGTCGATGATGCCGACCTTCACCCGCTTGTCGCCGGGCTGTTTGGTGCGCGAGAGGTCCGAGCGGACCGACTTGAGACCCCAGAGCTGGTCGTCGAGCGGGTCCATGCCGACGGACTGCGACGACGCCGGTTTCTTGGCCGACTTGGCGCCCCGGCTCTCCTTCTCGACGACGTTCGGCTTGGCCGTCGCCTTGCCGTCCTTCGGCGCGGTGCCGATCGGCTTCGCTTTGGCCGTGCCGAAAACCGACCGATCGGCGGAAACCCGTTCGGCGAAACCTTCGGCGGGCGCGGTCGCGGTGATCAGGCCGACCGCGGCGTTGCTCGTCACGACGGTGCCACCGGCGGCACGGATCGCCCTTTCCACCGAAGCGACACTTTGACCTTCACGGGCCAGGACGGAGAATTCCGTCGTGGCACCCGAGAGCTGCGGCTGCGCGGAAGCCGTCGGCGCGGCCACGATCGCACCGAACAGCGGTACCGCGAGCGCGATCACGAGAGATCTGGGCTTTTTCACTTCCTGCCTCCTGAAGAAAACGATTCGTGCAAACTACGTCAGCGATCTCCTCTTATCAACGAAGTCCCTACGAAAGTCAGGGGACGACTGTTTTCTCCTCCGCGAAATGGCAGGCCGACAAATGCCCGCCCGCCCGCGTGATCAATTCGGGTTCCTGATCCGCGCAAATGTCCTCGGCCTTCCAGCACCGGGTGCGGAACCGGCAGCCCGACGGCGGATCCAGCGGGCTCGGCACGTCACCTTCCAGCCGGATCACCTGCCGCTGCCCGCGCAGCGCCGGATCCGCGACCGGCACCGCGGACAGCAGCGCCTGCGTGTAGGGATGCGACGGGTGTTCGTAGATCTCCTCTTCCGTTCCCATTTCCACGATCTTGCCCAGATACATCACCGCGACCCGTGTGGAAAGGTGACGAACAACGGACAGGTCATGTGCGATGAAAACGTAGGAAAGGCCGAATTCCTTCTGCAGTTCGCCGAGCAGGTTCATCACCTGCGCCTGGATCGAAACGTCCAGCGCGGAAACCGGTTCGTCGCAGATGATCACCTTCGGCCGCAACGCCAGCGCCCGCGCGATCCCGATGCGCTGACGCTGCCCACCGGAGAACTGGTGCGGATAGCGGTTGATGTGCTCGGGATTCAGCCCGACGACGTCGAGCAGCTCACGCACCTTCGCCGCCCGCGATCCCTTCGGCGCCACCTCGGTGTGGATTTCGAAGGGTTCACCGATGATGTCACCGACCGTCATCCTCGGGTTCAGCGAGGTGTACGGATCCTGCAGCACGATCTGGATCTCGCGCCGCAGCTTCCTCAGTTCGGCTCCCCGCAACGCGAAGATGTCGCGGCCTTCGAAGGTCGCGAGCCCGCCCGTGGGTTCCTCCAGCCGCATCAGCACCTGGGCCAAAGTGGACTTGCCGCAACCGGACTCCCCCACGACGCCCAGCGTTTCCCCCGGCATCAGGTCGAAGGAGACCCCGTCGACGGCCTTCACGTGCCCGATGGTGCGTTTGAAGAGGATCCCGGCCCGCACCGGGAAGTACTTCACCAGGTTCTCGACCCGCAGAATGGGCTCAGACACGACCGCTCACCACCTCGTCGGCGAAGTGGCAGGCGCTGACCCGGCCGAAGCCGAGGCTGTGCAGGGCCGGCCGCTCGGTCTCGCACCGGCTTTCCGCCCGTGGGCAGCGCGGGTGGAACGGGCAGCCGGGCGGGACGTTCAGCAGGCTCGGCGGCAGGCCCTTGATGGTCTCCAGCGTCTGTCCTTTGAGGTCGAGCCGCGGCAGCGAGGCCATCAGCGCCTCGGTGTAGGGATGCCCCGGCGAACGGAACAACTCGGTGACGTCGGCCTGTTCGACGATCCGGCCCGCGTACATCACGGCGATCCGGTCGGCGACCTCGGCGACCACCGCCAGGTCGTGGGTGATCAGGATCAGCCCCATCCGCCGTTCGGCCTGGATCTCCGCCAGCAGGTCCATGATCTGCGCCTGCACGGTGACGTCGAGCGCGGTCGTCGGCTCGTCCGCGATCAGCAGATCCGGGTCGAGCGCGAGCGACATGGCGATCATCGCGCGCTGCCGCATCCCGCCCGAGAACTGGTGCGGATACTCGCGGACCCGGCGGGCGGCGGCGGGGATGCGCACGATGTCGAGCAGCTCGATCGCCCGCTTGCGCGCGTCCTTTTTGGACATGCCGAGCCGGACCCGCAGCTGCTCCTCGATCTGGAATCCCACGGTGAACACGGGATTCAGCGCGGAGAGCGCGTCCTGGAAGATCATCGCGATCTCCCCGCCCCGCACCTCACGCCGCCGTTCTTCGGTGGCGGTGAGCAGATCCTCGCCGCGGTAGCGGACGGCACCGCCGGTGACGACGGCGGGAGGGCTGTCGAGGATGCCCATCACCGTCTGCGCTGTCACGCTCTTGCCGGAACCCGATTCTCCCAGCACCGCGAGGGTTTCCCCGGCGTGCACGGAGTAGTCGACCCCGTTGAGCACGGTCGCGACGCCATCGGACGTGCGGAATTCGACGTGGAGGTCTTCCACCTCGAGCAGCAATTCGTCGGTCACGGCCGATCACCGGGCCTTCGGGTCGAGTGCGTCGCGGATCCCGTCGCCGAGCATGACGAACGCGAGCACGGTGATGGTGACGAACCCGGCGGGGAACAACAACATGTGCGGGTTCACCCGGAAGTAGTCCCGCGCGTCGCTGATCATCACGCCCCACGAGACGACCGGTGGCCGCACACCGACACCGAGATACGCCAGCGTCGCTTCCGCGCCGATGAACGCGCCGAGCGCGATGGTCCCGTAGACCAGCACCGGCGCGACCGTGTTGGGCAGCAGATGCCGGAACACGATGCGCGGCGTGCTCGCACCGAGGCCGCGCGCGGCCTTGACGTAGTCGAGCTGTTTGGCCACCAGCGTCGCCGACCGCATGATGCGCATCGCCACCGGCCAGCTCAGCGCGGCGATCGAAACGACCACCTGCACGATGATGGTGACCACGCCGGGGTTCGAGCCGGGTGCGTTGAACGTGGTCAGGATGACGATCGCGCCGAGCACGAACGGCAGCGCCGCGAAGATGTCTCCCACCCGCGAGAACAGGCTGTCGACGAGGCGTCCGTAGTACCCGGCGATGATCCCGACCACCGAGCCGATGATGATCGTCAGCACCGTCGCGAAGACACCGACCAGCAACGACGCCCGCGCGCCGTGGATGGTCCGCGCGTAGACGTCGTAACCCTGGTTGTCATACCCGAACCAGGCGTCCGCGGACGGTCCTTCGTTGGCGTGGAGCAGATCGCTGAACCCGGCGGGCCGGGAACTGAACAGGTCGGGCGCGATCGCGATGAGCACGACGAGCGCGATGATCACGGCGGAGATGATGAACGACGGCCGCTTGCGCAACATCCGCCAGGCGTCGCCGCCGAGGCTGCGCGGCTTGTGCGCCTCCGCGGAATCGTCGGCGACGCCGGCGCTCGCGACGTCCACGGAGGACACGCCGCCGGCCACATTGGGGTCAGTCATAACGGATCCTCGGGTCGAGAACGGCGTAGAGCAGGTCGACGATGAGACTCACCAGCAGGTAGACCATCACCAGCAGGACGACGACGCCGGTGACGGTGGCGCCCTCCCGGTTCTGGATACCGCGGAAGATGAGCCCGCCGATGCCGTTGATGTTGAACACGCCTTCGGTGACGATGGCACCGCCCATGAGCGCGCCGATGTCGGTGCCGATGAAGGTCAGCACCGGGATCACCGAGTTCCGGAGCAGGTGCACGCCGACGACCCGGCTGCGCGGCTGCCCTTTGGCGACGGCCGTGCGGACGTAGTCGGCGTGCCGGTTCTCGGCGATGCTCGTTCTGGTCAACCGGGCGATGTAGGCCATGGAAAGACTGCCGAGCGCGATTCCGGGCACGATCAATTCGCCGACTGTTGCGTCCTCGGAGACGCTCGCGTCGATGATGCCCAGTTCCGAACCGAGGACGATCTGGAGCACGATCGCGGTGACGAACACCGGGATCGAGATCAGGAACGTGGTGGACATCAGCACGAGGTTGTCGAGGAAACCCTTGCCGCGCAGGCCGGTCAGAATGCCGGCGGACAGTCCGATGATCGCTTCGATGGCCACCGCGATGAGGGCGAGCCGGACGGTCACCGGATAGGCGTTCCCGATCAGCTCGCCGACCGAGACACCGTTGAAGGTCTCGCCCCAGTCGCCGGTGAACAGGTTGCCGAGGTATTTGAAGTACTGGACGAAGATCGAATCGTCGAGGTTGAACTTCTCCGTCATCATCTCGATGTAGGCGGGCGGGCAGGCGACCTGACCGCATTTGCCGGCGAACGGGTCACCGGGAACCGCCCACACGAGGGCGTAGATGAGGAACGTCGTACCGAAGAAGACCGGGATGAGTTGGAGTAGGCGTCGGAGGATGTACTGGGGCATGGGCGTGCCGTCCTGGGGATCGCGTGGTGGGAGCCGGGGGTCCGGCCGGCCGGGAGCGGTGCGCTCCCGGCCGGCACGACCACGCGATTACTTCGCCGCGACCTCGATGGACGAGTAGTCCGCGAGACGACCGAAGTCGAGCTTCGCGACCTTGAGCCGGTTCGACTTGCCGCCGACACCCTTCTCTTCCCACACGGGGATCTGCGGCAGATCCTTCGCGATGAGGTCCTCGGCCTGCTGGTACAGCTTGATCGCGGCCGCCTTGTCGGCGGTCTGGTCCGCCTGGGTCAGCAGCGCGTCGACGGCCGGGTTGTTGTACGTGGAGTCGTTCGACGAACCGGTGCTCTTGTAGCGCGGGTTCAGGTAGTTCTCGATCGACGGGTAGTCGGCGGACCAGTCGGAGCGGCCCATGCCGGTCAGCTGGCGGTTGTTGACGATGCTGCGCCACTGCCCGAAGTCGGTCGCCGGCACGAAGTCGCATTCGACGCCGAGCGCGTTCTTGATGCTGTTGCACGCCGCGACCAGCGGCTCCTTGCGGCCACCGTCGGCGTTCGACGCGATCGTCAGCTTGCCGGTGTAGCCGGACTTCGCGAAGAACTCCTTGGCCTTCGCCGGGTCGAACTTGCAGAACTCGCAGACGCCGGGCCGGTACCCTTCGATACCGCGCGACACGTAGCCGTCGGCGGGTGTGTAGGTGTCGTTCATGACGGTCTTGACGATCTGCTCGCGGTCGATGGCCAGCGAGATCGCCTTGCGAAGGTCCAGGTTGTTGTAACCCGGGACGTAGTACGGGAGCGCGAGCGCGCTGATGCCGAGCAGCTTTCCTTCGACCAGACGCTCACCGAGGTCGGTCTTGTACTTGCCACCGGCCTTCGCCGCCGGCGGCAGCGCCTCCATGAAGTCGAGGCGGTTGCTCAGCAGGTCCTGGTAGGCGGTCTCCTGGCTGGTGTAGATGCGGACTTCCAGGTCCTTGAACTTGACCTTGTCCTCGCCCTGGTACTCGTCGAACCGCGTGAGCTTCATGTTCTGGTTGGGTGTGCGCGAAACGAACTTCAGCGGTCCGTTTCCGATCGGGGCCTTGGCGAACGCCTCCGGGTCGGCGAAGAACTTGTCCGGCAGCGGCGCGAAGGCGAGGTAGCCGATCTTGGTGGCGAACACGGAGAACGGTCCCTTGAGGGTGACCTGGAACTCGTAGTCGTTCACGACCTTGAGCCCGGACATCTCCTTGACGGCGGGTTCCTTGGCGCTGATCTCGTCGTAGCCCTGGATCTGCTCGAAGAACGACGCGTTCTGCATGCCGTTCTTGCCGTTCGCGCTGTAGTTCCAGGCGTCGACGAAGTTCTTGGCCTTGACCTCGGTCCCGTCGTGGAACTTCCAGCCCTTTTTGATCTTGATGTCGAAGACCTTCGAATCGGTCGTGGTGATCGATTCGGCCATCAGGTTGTACGGCTCGGCGGTGTCGGATTTGTAGCCGACCAGCGCCGAGAAGACCGGCTTGAGGGCCTTGGACCCACCGAGCTCGTTGGTGTTGGCGGGAATCAGCGAGTTCTCCGGCTCGGTGCCGTAGACCGAAACCGACGCGTTGGCGTCGACGGCGCCGGATCCCTTGTTCTCACCGGACCCACCACCTCCACAGGCCGTCAGCAGCAGGGCCGCCGTGGCCACCACCGCCGTCGCTCCCCAGAACCCGCGTGAAGCCCGCATGTCCACTCCAACTCTCGTCGTCGGATAGTCCGGCGAGCGCTGGTCGCGCCCCACCGTCCAGAAGGTGAGACGACGCTATGGGACAGGTGAAGACGATCACAGTGCGTTGGTGTTGCAAATGTGTGACGGTCTTCCGGACCACCCGGTCAGAGCACAACGTTAGTAGGAACCATGCTGCGCCGAACGGCCCAATCCGGACTGGAGGTCACCGCTTGATCACCTAAAGAAATGGCTTCACGTAAGAGAAAACCCGGCTGTCACGCCAAGGACAAGGCGATCCCGTCGAGGATGTCGTGCTCGGAGATCACCAGCTCGCCGGGACCACCGCGCGTGGCGAACTGCTCGGCCAGCACCTGCACGATCACCGAACCGCCGCCGATCACGTCGACCCGGCCCGGGTGGATCACCGGGTTGGCGGCACGGGTCGCGTGGTCGGCCGTCAGGAGCGACTGCGCGACACGGTCGATGTCGGCGTGGGAGAGCTTCGAGAGGTGGGTGCGCTCGGAGTCGTACTCCGACAGGCCCTGCGCCACGGCCGTCAGGGTCGTGACCGTCCCGGCGACACCGATCCACGTCTTGGCGGTGGACACGTCAACGACATCGAAGGCCTCGGTGAGCACCTTGGCGGCCAGCTCACGGGCTTCGGCGATCTCGGCCGCGGTCGGCGGGTCGGACTTCAACGCGCGTTCGGTGATCCGCACACAGCCGATGTCGACCGACTTGGCCGCGATGACCTCGGCCTGACGGCCGTCCCAGGTCCCGACCACGAGTTCGGTCGAGCCGCCGCCGACGTCGACCACCACGAAGGGGCCGTCGTCGGGATCCTGCTCACCGACAGCACCGGTGAAGGACAGCCGCGCCTCTTCGTCCCCGCTGATGACTTCGGCCTCGGTGCCGAGCACCTCACGCGTCATCGCGAAGAACTCGTCGCGGTTGCTCGCGTCACGAGTCGCGGACGTCGCGACCATGCGGACCTTCTCCACGCCCTTGCGGCGCGCGGCGATCGCGTAGTCGGCCAGCGCCTTACGGGTGCGTTCGAGCGCCTCGGGGGCCAGCTTGCCGGTGGCGTCCACCCCCTGGCCGAGGCGGACGATCCGCATCTCGCGGTGCAGATCGCGCAGGTCGACCGTCCCGTCGTGGCGGGAGGTCAGCTCGGCGACGAGCAGGCGGATGGAGTTGGTCCCACAGTCGATCGCGGCAACACGAGGCATACGTTCAGCCTAGTCAATGCCGATCAGGGGGTCTTGGTACCGCTGGTGTCCGCTGACGTCACCGTCGTCGTCGTCGTGGTCGTCGTCGGCGAAGTGCAGGTCGGCGACGACGTCGGTGGAGTCTGGGTCGTGGTCGTCGGACTCGTGCTCGAAGTCGGTTGCGTCTCCGTCACAGTGACCGTCGGGCAGGCCGGCGGCTTCGAGCTCGACGACGATTTCGACGGCGACGAACTTGAACTCGAATTGGTCGGCGGCAACGAACTCGACGGTGGCGGCGTCACCGAACCGGGCGGAGTCGACGGCACCGGAGGCGGCGGCACCGACGCGGGCGGCGGAGCGGCGGCGGCGTTCGGGGCGCCGATGGGCACCTTGCTGTCCGGCGTCGGCAGCACACCCGTGCGGTAGGCCTCGGCCCAGATCAGCACGGTGTTCACATAGGTGTCGGAGTTGTTGTAGCGGAACACGGCCGCGCGCAGCTGGTCCGGTTTGGACAGATCGAGTCCCCCGGAGCACAGGTACCGGCCGGTGCCGAGCGCCGCGTCGAAGATGTTGTTCGGATTGGACTCGCCGTCGCCGTTGCCGTCGGAGGCGTAGCGGGCCCAGGTCGACGGGATGAACTGTGTCGGGCCGACGGCGCGGTCCCAGACCGTGTCACCGTCGAATTCGCCGCCGTCGGTGTCCGGGATGGCCGCGAACGGACCCGCGCCGTTGAGCTGCGGGCCGAGGATCGGCTCCAGAGTGTTGCCCTTCGCGTCGACGTAACCGCCGCGCGCGTGGTTGGACTCGATGCGGCCGATGCTCGCGATCAGCGCCCAGTCGATGTGGCAGCCGGGCTGTTCGGCGATGAGGATGTCGGCGGCGTTGCGGTACGCGGCGAGCGCGGTGACCGGGATGCCGAGCGGTCCGTTGGGGAGTTCGTCCGCGGGGAGGGGAAGCGGCGTCGGCGCGTCCGGCAGGCTGCCGTCGACACCGATCTGCTGGACGAGCGGGTTCTTCGGGTCGTAGCCGCCGACGAGGGCGACGTTGTCGGTATGGACCGTGCTCGCCGTCGCGGCCCAGCTGCCGGCGCCGACGACCGCGGCACCGGCCGGGACGATGGCGAGGACACCTCCGGTCACGGCGGCGATCGTGCGGTGCCGGAGACAGAGTCTCCGGACATGACCGGTCACCGCGCCTGGCACGTGCCTCACGCGCATACCTCAGAACCCTCCCGGCGGATCACGACTCGACGACCCGGTATCTGCCCAACCCGACAACCCTCGACTGGTGCACAGCCTGCCGCATACGGTGACCGGTTTCACCCCATGAGGGAGACCAGTTGGCCGACATCGGGTGAATTAACCCGCCTGGAGGAACTATCTGTACACCGTGGGCCGGTGTTACCCCTGGCAGTCGCCGGACGGCCAGCCGTTCGCCTTGAGCAGCGCGAGGGTTTCGTCCCCGAACGGGTTGACGCCGGGGCCGACGGCGAGCGTGTGCGCCAGGTGGACGTGCAGGCATTTGACGCGGCCGGGCATCCCGCCCGCGCTGACCTCGTGGCCGAGCGAGTCGATGGCGTCGCGTTCGGCGAGGTAACTCTCGTGGGTCCGCTGGTAGGCGGCCGCCAGCTCGGGGTCCTCCGCGAGCCGGTCGGTCATCTCCTTCATCAGCCCGGACGCCTCGAGCGTGCCGACCATCGAAGTCAGCTTCGGGCAGGTCAAGTAATAGAGCGTGGGGAACGGTGTGCCGTCGTCGAGGCGGGGGCTGGTCTGCACGACCGACGGGTGGCCGCTCGGACAGCGCGCGGCGACGGCGCGCAGCGCACGGGGTGCCCGGCCGAGCTGTTCCGCGATGATCTCGCGGTCGGCGTCGGTCACAGGCTCGTATGAAGACTTTTCCGTGCTGTTCACACCCATAAGGCTAAAGGGAGAGCTTCAGCCACCCGCGACCTGATCCCACAGCTTCTCGTACCAGGAGCCCGAGGGCACCGGCTGCTGACCTTGCGGCTGTCCCTGCTCGGGCGCCTTGTCCTCGGGGAGCTGCACGATGTACGGCGTCTCGCCGGGCTTCACGAAACCGAACCGCTTACGCGCCTCCGCCTCGATCTGCGCCGGGTCGCTCAGCTCGGCCTTGCGGCCCTCCAGCTGGGTGACGCTCCGCTGCAGTTCGGACTGCAACTGCTGCTGCTCGGTCACCTCGGACTTCTGACTGAGGTACGTGCGCAGCGGGACGGCGATGGTGAACGCGAGCGCGCACACCACGATCGCCACCACCGCGGCCCGGCGGGTGGTGGACATGCCGAGCACCTTCGCGGCACCCGATGCCCGTTTCGCCGCCAAGCTGCGGCGCAGCCGGGTTCGGGCGCGGACCTCCGTCGTCGTCGTGCGACGGGCACGCTCGGGTCGGCGGCCCCTGCTGGAGCCACCGCCGTCCGCGCGCCCGCTACGACGGGTCCGCGCCCTCCCCCGGTCCGCCATCGTTCGTTATCCCTCGGCGCTGAACCGCGGGAACGCGAGGTCGCCGGCGTAGCGCGCCGCGTCGGCGAGGGTCTCCTCGATCCGGAGCAGCTGGTTGTACTTGGCGATCCGCTCGCCGCGCGCCGGGGCGCCGGTCTTGATCTGGCCGACACCGGTCGCGACGGCCAGGTCGGCGATGAAGGTGTCCTCGGTCTCGCCGGACCGGTGGCTCATCATCGACTTGTAGCCGTAGGAGGTGGCCAGCGAGATCGCGTCGAGGGTCTCCGACAGGGTGCCGATCTGGTTGACCTTCACCAGCAGCGCGTTGGCGGCACGGCGGCTGATGCCCTCTTCGAGGCGGTCCGGGTTGGTGACGAACAGGTCGTCGCCGACCAGCTGGACCTTCTCGCCGATCTCGGTGGTCAGCTGGACCCAGCCGTCCCAGTCGTCCTCGCTCAGCGGGTCCTCGATGGACACGAGCGGGTAGTCGCGGACGAGCTCGCCGTAGTAGGCCGACATCTGCTCGGCGCTCTTCTTCGCGCCTTCGAAGGTGTACGCGCCGTCGGAGAAGAACTCCGTCGCGGCGACGTCCAGCGCGAGCGCGACGTCACGGCCCGGGGCGTAACCGGCCTTCTCGATCGCCTGAAGGATCAGGTCGAGCGCCTCGCGGTTGTTCTTCAGGCTGGGCGCGAAGCCGCCTTCGTCGCCGAGGCCGGTGGCCAGGCCGCGGCCCTTCAGGACCGACTTCAGCGAGTGGTAGACCTCGGTGCCCCAGCGCAGGGCCTCGCGGAACGACTCGGCGCCGATCGGCGCGATCATGAATTCCTGGATGTCCACGTCGGTGTCGGCGTGCGCGCCACCGTTGAGGATGTTCAGCATCGGCACCGGCAGCACGTGCGCGTTCGGCCCGCCGAGGTAGCGGAACAGTTCCAGCTCGGCCGACTCCGCGGCGGCCTTCGCGACGGCGAGCGACACGCCGAGGATGGCGTTCGCGCCGAGGCGGGACTTCGCCGGCGTCCCGTCGAGGTCGACCAGCTTCTGGTCGACGATGCGCTGGTCGACGGCGTCGGTGCCGACCAGGTCCGGACCGATCTCGTCCAGGACGGCCGCGACCGCGCGCTCGACACCCTTGCCGTTGTACCGGCCGGTGTCGCCGTCGCGCAGCTCGACGGCTTCGTGTTCGCCGGTGGACGCACCCGAGGGGACCGCGGCCCGCGCCAGCGTGCCGTCGTCGAGGGCCACCTCCACTTCGACCGTCGGGTTGCCTCGCGAGTCCAGAATCTCGCGAGCGCCTACCTGCTCGATGAGCGCCACGCCATGCTCCTCATGTGGGTTGTGCCTGCGGTGACCGGGCCCAGCCTAGCCGTCGGCGCCGTTCACCCGTTGGAGGCACGCGCCACATCACGCCGACCCAGTACCTTTCCGACCTTCCTCCCCACCACCGCCCTCAAGGGGGGAGCTTCGCTCCGCAGTACCTACTCCGGGACCGGTTCACCTGCGCGGACTTCCCGCCAGCCCGACGGAAGCTCGACGGTGTCGGAGAACTGCTGCCAGAAAGTCCAGCTGTTGCCCCCGATGTCGGAGACGGTGAACACGCGGGCACCGTAGGGCTGGTCCTGGGGCGCGTCGATGTCGGCGTCGTCGCCGAGCGCGGCGCGGACGCGCTCGTACTGCGCGTCGGCGTCGGGGACGTAAACGATGTTCAGCTGCCCGACCGGGCCGTCGACGCCCTTGGCCTGCCAGTACTCGGGGCCGACCCCGGCCAGCTTGATCTTGGCCTGCCCGGCGCACAACGTGGCCTGGAACACCTCTCCGGAGGCGTCGGCGAAGCGCACTTCCTCGGTGAACCCGAACACTCTGACCAGCCACGCGACCGCCTCGGTCGCGTCGGCGTAGTAGAGGTACGGCGCGAGCCCGAGGTAGCCGGGCTCGTTTTCGGGCCTATCCGCTTCGGCACTGCTCATGGCAGGACAGTTCACCATGACCGTTTCAGCAGTCGAGATCGGCCCTGCCCAGGCGTATCGTGGAGCGGACCATGATGGATGCCGAAGCCGCCCCAGAACCCGGTGAGGACTCGTCCGGCGAGTCCCGGTTCCGCGCCTTCCGACAGGCGGAGGCGCTGGTCGAAAGCCGCCGGCCGCTCGACGCCCTCAAGGCCCTCGAGCCCTTGCTGGAGGACGAAACCGACAAACCGAGTGTTCAGTTGCTGGCAGGCCGCGCGTACTTCCACTCCGCACAGTTGCGGCGGGCGGAACGCGCCTTCACCCGGGTGCTGGAGCTGGACCCCACCGACCATTACGCGCGGTTCGTACTCGGGCGGACCCTCCAGCGCCTCGGCCGGTTGACCGAGGCGCTAGCGCAGATGCGGATAGCGTCGGCGATGCACCCGATCCCGGAGTACCTGGAAGCGATCAGCGAGGTCAGCGCGCGGATCGCGTTGCGCGACTGATCGGATCGCCCCAGAGGGAGCAAGGGACCTTTGCTCTCATTTGGACCTGGCCCGCAGGTGGGCCCGCTCGCCCTGCTTGCCGAACAGCACCAGCAGTTCCACCGGCCCCGGTCCCGCGCTGCCGAACCAGTGCGGCACCCGCGTGTCGAACTCCGCGGCCTCGCCGGGCCCCATCGTGAAGTCACGGTCACCGAGCAGCGCCCGCAACCGTCCACTGAGGACGTACATCCATTCGTAGCCCTCGTGTGTCCGCTGCACCGGCTCGATGTCCTCGACCGGGATCAGCAGTTTGAACGCCTGTGGCTGTCCCGGCTGCGCGGTCAGTGCCCAAGCGGTGAACCTGCCGAATTTCTGCGCCTTCATCCGGACCCGCGGGTCGGCGGGTTCGGGCTCGCCGACCAGTTCGTCGAGCGGGACCTGATGCGCGGCCGACAGCGTGAGCAACAACTCCAGGGTGGCCTTCCGGGTGCCCGATTCGAGCCGCGAGAGCGTACTGGCGGAGATCCCCGTCGCCTCCGAGAGCGCGGAGAGGGTGGTGCCGCGTTCTTTGCGAAGGGCCTTGAGCTTCGGGCCGACCTCGGCGAGCCGCCGTTCGATGTCCTCCATGCCTCCAGTTTGCCAAATCGGCAATGAACTTTGCCAACCTTCGAAGAGATCCGGATGCTCGGCACCATGAACGACGAATTCGACGTGGTGATCATCGGTGGTGGCGTCGCGGGTCTCAGCGCGGCCTTGGTATTGGGCAGGGCGCGGCGGAAGGTCGTCGTGATCGACGGCGGCACCCCGCGCAACGCGCCCGCCGCGCACGCGCACGGCTTCCTGACCAGGGACGGCATTCCACCCGAAGAACTGTTGGCGATAGGCCGTGACGAGGTCCGCGGCTACGGCGTCGAGATCGTCGAGGACGTCGTCCACCGGCTGCGGCACGACAAGGCGGTGGAACTGGCGAGCGGCCGGGTGATCAGCGGGCGCCGGATCGTGGTGACCACCGGGCTCGCCGACGAACTGCCGGACGTCCCCGGCGTCGCGGAACGCTTCGGCGCCGACGTGCTGCACTGCCCGTACTGCCACGGCTGGGAAGTGCGCGATCAGCGTTTCGGCGTGCTCGCCACCTCCGACAAGTCGGTCCACCAGGCGCTGATCGTCTGGCAATGGAGCAAGGACTTGACCTTCTTCACGCATACTCAGCAGCTCTCGGCCGACGACCGGGCGAAGCTGACCGGGCTGGGCATCCGGATCGTCGACGGGAAGGTGTCCGAGCTCGCCGTCGAAGACGACCGGCTGACCGGTGTCCGGCTCGTCGACGGCGAATTCGTCGAACGCGATGTGGTCTTCGTTGGCCCGAAGTTCGTCCCGCACGACAGGCTCCTCGCCCAGATCGGCTGCGCGCGCACCGAAAGCGGCTCGATCGCGGTGGACGCGCAGGGCCGCACGAGCGTTGACGGTGTCTGGGCGGCGGGGAACGTCGTCGATCCGATGGCGCAGCTGGTCGTCGCGGCGGGCGACGCCTACCGGATGGCGTCGGCGCTCAACTTCGATCTGGTGCTCGAGGATCAGGGCGCGACACTGGCTTCCGCGTAGGTGTCGGCCGCGCTGAAGACCTCCTGGACATAGGGCACTTCCGGGTTGAACATCCGCATCGACTTCCACCAGCCGTCAGGGGTGGCGACGTCGTCGCTGGCGGCGCACAGGTAGCGGGCGGTGGCGAAGGCGGCGTCGTCGAGGTCCTTCGGATCCGGCTGCCTGCCGTCGCTTCTGGCCCGGGCGGAGTGCTTGGCCCAGACTTCCGGCGCGAGCGTGATCGGACCGGGCCTGCCCTGCGCCGTCTCGACATGGGAAATGCCGGCGAGGGTCGCCCAGGAGAGATGACAGCCCGGCTTCTGCCGCCGGAGCCACATCTCGGCCCGGCCGTACGCGGACAGATCGGTGACGGAGAGCTTCGTCTTCGAGGCCACCCGTTTCGCCCAGGTCTCGAGTTCGGCCGCGTCGGAAACGGTGGGCCGGTCGGGCGGCGCGGCGAGCCCGGCGCGCGGCGTCGCCACCCCCGGTCGCGGCTTCTGGTCGGGAACCGCGAGCGCGGGCTGGGGCTGAGGCGGCGGAGGAGGCTCCTCCCCGTCCGGCCGGTTCACTCCGACGGTCATGATCAGCACCACGCCCGTGAGCACGAGCCCACCCGCGAAAGCGAGCCTGGGGACGTACGGCGGCAGAGGGCGGGCAGGCTGCTCCGGGGCTTCGGTGCTCTGGGCGGTTTCGGCCACCCGGTCAGGTTACTTCGCCACACTTCCGGGCGATGCCCCATTCGGCTTACGAAGCCAACTGACGGTAAAACGCGTCGGCGACCGGTGCCCGGCGGCCGATTCGTTATGTGATCTACAGAGTTCGCGCTGACCTGGGGATGCTTACGAGCTCACCGTCCGATCAAGACCCTTTCGAACGTTTCGTCCATTTTCAGACCACGTCACTCCCCCTGGACTTTCAGGGAAGCCTTACCTAAAAACAGGAGGTTCAGTCGAGACGACCAGGGAGAACGACGTGTGGTTCGCGAGCGCGCTCATCGGCCTGCGTGAAGGTCTGGAAGCTGCCCTCGTCGTCAGCATCCTCGTCGCGTTCCTGGTCAAGACCGAACGGCGGCACGCGCTGCACTGGGTGTGGCTCGGTGTCGGCGTCGCGGTCCTGCTGTCGGTCGGGGTCGGCGCGATCCTCACCTACTCCACCGCCCAGCTGACCTTCGAACAGCAGGAGCTGCTCGGCGGCACGCTGTCGATCGTCGCGGTCGGGTTCGTGACGGCGATGATCTTCTGGATGCGCAAGGCGTCGAGGACGATCGCAGCGGAGCTGCGCGGGAAACTCGACGAAGCGCTCGACGTCGGCCCGGCCGCCGTCCTCGTCCTGTCGTTCTTCGCCGTCGGCCGTGAAGGTCTGGAAACGGCGGTGTTCTTCTATTCCACCGTGCAGACCGCGCAGGGCGGCACGACCGAGCCGTTGATCGGCTTCACCGCGGGCATTCTCGTCGCGATCGTGCTGGCGTACCTGATCTACCGCGGCGCCGTCCGGTTCGACCTCGGCAAGTTCTTCACGATCACCGGTGTCCTGCTGGTGTTCGTGGCGGCGGGCGTACTCGGCTACGGCCTGCACGACCTGCAGGAGGCCGCCTTCCTGCCCGGGTTGACGACGCTCGCGTTCGACGCGTCGGCCGCCCTGCCGGAGACCAGCTGGTACGGAGCGCTGCTCAAGGGGATCTTCAACTATTCGCAGCAGACGACGGTCCTGCAGGCCGTCGCGTGGATCGCGTACGTGGCGATCGTGCTGCCGCTGTTCCTCAGGCCCAAGAAGAAGGTCGCGGCGCCCGTCGCGGCCGCGGTTAAGGAGTGACCTCGTGTCCCGTCGATTCCCGCTCGTCGCGCTCGCCGGCGTCGGCGCCCTGGTGCTCACCGCCTGCGGTGGTGGCGAGGCAACGCCGGCCGCGGCAGGCGGCCCGATCAAGGTCGAAGCCTCCGACACCGCCTGCGCCGTCTCGGTGAACACCGCGAACGCGGGCAACGTGACCTTCGAGATCACCAACAAGGGCAGCAAGGTCACCGAGTTCTACCTCTACGCCGAAGGCGACCGGATCATGGGCGAGGTCGAGAACATCGCGCCGGGCCTGAACCGGCGGCTCATCGTCGAGGTCGCCGAAGCGGGCAAGTACCAGACCGCGTGCAAACCGGGCATGACCGGCAACGGCATCCGCGGTGACTTCACCGTCACCGGCGGTGGCGCGAAGCAGGCCGACCCGAACTCGCAGAAGGCGCAGGCGGTCAAGAGCTACGCGGAGTACGTCGCGAACAACACCAAAGCGCTGGACGAAGAGACCACCAAGTTCGTCGCGCTGGTGAAGGCGGGCAAGGTCGACGAAGCGAAGGCCGCGTACGCCCGGACGCGCGTCTACTTCGAGCGGGTCGAGCCGGTGGCCGAGAAGTTCGGCGACCTCGACCCGAAGATCGACGCGCGCGAGGCCGACCTCGAACCGGGCCAGAAGTTCACCGGGTTCCACCGGCTGGAGAAGGATCTCTGGGTGACCGGCCTTCAGCCGGACACGAGCCAGATCGCCGACCAGCTGCTCGCCGACGTCAAGGAACTGGTCACCAAATCGGCGTCAATCGAACTGAACGCGCTCGACCTGGCCAACGGCGCCAAGGAACTGCTCGACGAGATCGCCACCGGCAAGATCACCGGCGAGGAGGAGGCGTTCTCGCACACCGACCTCTCGGACTTCCAGGGCAACCTCGACGGTTCGAAGGCCGCGATCGCCTCGCTGCGCCCGCTGCTGCAGGCGAAGGACCCGGCACTGGTGTCCACTTTGGACAAGGAGTTCGGCAATGTGCAGACGTTGCTGGACAAGCAGCGTGAAGGCGACGGCTTCAAGCCGTACACCGCGCTGAGCCAGGACCAGGTCAAGGAATTCGCGTCGGCGGTGGACGCGCTGAGCGAACCGCTGAGCAAGGTCGCCGAGGTCGCGGCGCAATGACCGGACACGAGCACACCCCGGTCACCCGCCGGAAGCTGTTCGGCCTGGCGGGCGCGGGTGCCGCCCTCGCCGGGACCGGCGCCGCGGCCGGATTCGGCGCGAACCGGCTGCTCGGCGGGGACAGCCCGGCGCAGGCGGCGCAGAGCGTCGTCGAATTCCACGGCGAGCATCAGGCCGGGATCGTGACCCCGGTGCAGGAGAACCTGCATTTCGTCGCGCTGGACGTGACGACGAAAGATCGCGAAAAGCTGGTCAAACTGCTGCGCACGTGGACGGACGCGGCCCGGCGGATGACCGCGGGCCAGGAGGTCGGGGCGGGAGGCGCCGTCGGGGGTGCCCCCGCCGCTCCGCCGAGCGACACCGGAGAGGCGCTCGACCTGGCGGCGTCGTCGCTGACGCTGACCATCGGTTTCGGCCCCTCACTGTTCGACGACCGGTTCGGGCTCGCCCCGAAACGGCCGGCCGCGCTGATCGATCTCCCCCTTTTCCCGCAGGACAAACTCGACCCGGCACGCAGCGGTGGCGACATCTGTGTCCAAGCGTGCGCGGACGATCCTCAAGTGGCGGTGCACGCCATCCGGAACCTGGTGCGGCTGGGCTTCGGCGTCACCGCGGTGCGCTGGTCGCAACTCGGGTTCGGCCGCAGCTCGTCGACGTCGCGGGCGCAGTCCACGCCGCGGAACCTGTTCGGGTTCAAGGACGGGACGCGCAACATCAAGGCCGAGGAGACCGACATCCTGCGCGACCAGGTGTGGGCCGCTGCCGAAGACGGGCAACCGTGGATGGCGGGCGGGTCGTACCTGGTCGCCAGGCGGATCCGGATGCACATCGAGACCTGGGACCGGGAATCGCTGAAAGGCCAGGAAGGAATCGTCGGCCGCTCGAAGGGCGCGGGCGCGCCGCTGGGCCAGGCCGCCGAATTCGACACACCCGATTTCCAGGTCGGCGGCGCCGGCGGCGAGAAGCTGATCCCGGAGGACTCCCACGTCCGGCTGGCCTCGCACGAAAACCTGAACGGGGCACGGATCCTGCGTCGCGGTTACAACTTCGTCGACGGTTCCGACGGCGTCGGGCATCTCGAAGCAGGACTGTTCTTCCTCGCCTTCAACCGGGACACGCGCAAGCAGTTCGTGCCGATGCAGCAAGTGCTGTCGTCGAAGGACGCGATGATGGAGTACCTGCAGCACACCGGATCCGCCCATTTCGCCGTGCCGCCTGGCGTGCGCGAAGGCGGTTTCTGGGGCGAAGGCCTGTTCTCTTGACCTCCAGTTAAGTGGAGGTCGCACACTGATTCCCATGTTCAGTGAAGCGGAACTCGACTACCTCGCCACCCAGGGACTCGGACGGCTCGCGACGGCACAGCCGGACGGCACGCTGCAGGTCAGCCCGGTCGGCTACGCCTACAACACCGAGACCCGGACGATCGACATCACCGGTTACGAACTGGCGAAGAGCAAGAAGTTCCGGAACGTGGCCGCCAACGGGCAGGCCGCGTTCGTGGTGGACGACATGCCTTCGCAGGATCCGCCGAGGATCCGCTGCCTCGAGATCCGCGGCCGGGCCGAGGCGCTGACCGGCGCCCGCACGCCCGATGGTCATTTCGACGGCGCGGTGATCCGGATCCACCCGTCGCGGATCATCAGCCTCGGTGTCGACGACCCGGACCACGACCCGCTCGATCTCGTTCCGCACAACCGGAACGTCTGAACCCTCGGATGTCAGGAAAGGGGCGTTCCTGACGAATTTTGTCAGGAACGCCCCTTTCCTGGAACTTCAGCGGCGGTTACCGAAGACCGCGTAGGTCCCGAGGCCCGCCACGGCGAGCACCACCGCGGTCCACGTGGCTTCGGCGACGCCGGCGGGCTGGAAGAGCCAAGTGATCACCAGGTGCGCGAAGTCCGTGCCCGACGTGGTGGCCCAGACCACGAACGAGACGACGAACACGAACAGCGGCAATGCCCACCCGAAGGCCCCGCCGAACAGCACCGCGGAGACCCCCGCGAGGCCGAGCAGCCCACCGGCGTTCCGCACGATGATCTCCACCGGGACCCGCTCCGCCTCCCACAGCCGCGGAAGCAGCGCGGCACCGGCGCCGAAGCCGCCGATCAGCAGGAGATGCAGGACGCGGCGAGGCACCCAGCGGATCGCGGCGGTCCGGTCGAGATCGGTGTCCTGCCCGCTGAGGCCGATGGCGGTCACCGCGATCGCCACCAGAAGCGCCAGGGAAACCGGGATCTCCGACCAGCGGTCCCGTGCCAGGAACCAGATCACGGCCATGCTCGCCGCCAGCCCCGCGAAGGACGCGGGCATGGCACGGGAGCGGGCGTACAGCACCGCCCATCTCATCGGGCACCGCCGAGCAGGATGTCGAGCTGGTTGCCCTGGCAGGTCAGGCCCGCCTGCCGCTGCGCGATGATCCGCTCTCGCTGCACACCGGGCGGAAGGGCATGGAAGGTCTCCCACTTCCCTACGATCTCGTTCTTCTTGTCGTCGCTCAGCCAGGAACCCTCGGACATCTTCCACTCCCCGAGGAACCAGCTCGCCGTGATCGACCGCGCGGCGATTTCGTCCAAATAGGACCCACCGACACCACGGAGGGAGTAGCAGATCGGCGTCCCGGAGCCGGCGACCAGCGCTCGCGTCACATCCTCCGGATTCGTGCGCGAACGGACGGACCAGTCCACCAGGTCCACGTGGACGGTGTCGGCCGCACGCGATGGCACCTCGTCGTAGCCCAGCCGCCGGTCCTGTACCGCGACCTTGACCGGAGCGTCCGGCAGTGTTCCCAGCAACCGCAACGCTTCCCTGCCGGGCCCGGCGAGACGGGCGAGTTCGGATTCGAGCATGCGGGGGGCGCAGACCGGGCCGTCGCAGACCATCTCCGTCGCGTTCGGGTCGACGACCTCGGCTTCGGCCGTGGTGCCGGGAAGAACGGGCAAGGCGATCACGACCGCCACCAGCGCGGGGACGACGGCGAGCCCTTTCGCCCGCTTGGAGCGGCCCGCGAGCAGGAGGAATCCGGTCGCGGCCAGTCCGGCGAGCCAGACTCCCTGCCCGAGATCCATCCGGCTCGCGGTGGTGCTGAACGGATCCCTGACGACGTCCATCGCGGGAGAGAGCAAGGAGACCCGGAACGGCACGAACCCGGCCAGCGCGCTGCCCTCCGTCCCGGCGAACTGGAACAGGAGCACGGCCACGAAAGCGGCGACGGCCACCGCGGGCGCGGTCAGCGGATGCGGCAGCAACCGGCCGATCCCGAGCCCGATCCAGGCGCCCGCGAGCATCGCGAGCACACCGACCACGACGATCGGCAGCCAGCTGACAGTGAAGAACCCGCCGTTGAAGGCGGCCTGGACGGCACCGACGGCGAAGATCAGCAGATAGCCCAGCACCAGCAGGCCGCCCAGCGCGCCGGCGAGTTTCGCGGCCCGCTGCCATCCGGGACGCGGCATGGTGGTCATGAGTTCGACCGTGCCGGACCGGCTGTCGCGCATGCCTTGGATGACACCGGCGCCGATCGCGATCGGCCACAGGAACACCAGCAGGAACCGGCTCCACTCCGCGGCGTGCGTCCAGTGTTCGTCCCAGGCCAGCGGCGCCTTCGTCCACGGACCGCTGAACGAGTACAGGAATCCGAACGCGACGACGAGGATCGCGAGCGTGGCCCACGGAGCGATGGACCGGCGGACTTCGGTCCGCAGGACGCGCGTGTTCACCAGTTCCCCTTCCCCGGCTCGTGCCCCAGCAGCGCCGAATAGCCACGCTCGATCGGGCTGTCGCCGACGTGCTCTTCGCTCCCGGCCGCGGCCAGTTCGTCCGGAGTGCCCTGGAAAACGAGCTTCCCGTTTTCGAACAGGACGACGTCGGTGCAGGCCGTCGCGACGTCCTCGACGAGATGCGTCGAAACGACAACGCAGGCGTCCCGGCCCAGTTCCTGCATGAGGTCCCGGAACCGCACGCGTTGCGCCGGATCGAGTCCGGCGGTCGGCTCGTCCAGCAGGAGGATGTCCGGATCGTTCACGATCGCCTGCGCGATCCCGACCCTCCGCACCATGCCGCCGGACAGTGTCTTCATCCGGTCGTCGGCGCGATCGGCGAGGCCGACCCGTTCGATCGACCGCTGCACCGCCGCCGGGATGTCCTCTCCTGCCATTTCCTTGAGCCAGGCGATGTATTCGACGAACTCGCGGACGGTGAATCGCTTGTAGAAACCGAAATTCTGCGGCAGATAGCCGATACGGCGGCGCAGGCGGCGCTGATCGGTGAACCCCCCGACGGATTCACCGAGCAGCGCCAGCCCTCCCTCTGCCGGCCGGAGCACCGTCGCCAGTGCCCGGATCAGCGTGGTCTTCCCCGCCCCGTTCGGGCCGAGCAGACCGTGCACCCCCGTGCCCAGTTCCAGGTCGAGCCCGTTCACGGCGAACTTGCGTTTGCCGACCCGGACCTTCAGCCCCTCCGCCTTGATCTGCCACGCGTAGGTCGTCGGCGCGACCTCCGCGGCCCCGACAGCACGCATCATGTTCTCCCCTTCTTATCGTTCGGATCCGGTGAGCAGGCCGAAGACGCTCCGCCGGAGCACCACCACGACCGCGGTCAGCGCGAAGATCGCGCCCCACACCGGAAGCAGCCGGGGTTCGAGCGCGGTGGCATGCCCTTGCGAAGCCACCGCGGGCGCCAAGATCACCGCCACCCAGACCCCGGCAAGGACGTAGGCCGCCCGCACCACCCCGATCAGCCCGCCGAGCGCGAGCGTTCCGGTGGTGAAGGCCAGGCTCGGCAGAAGACCGAGCCCGAATCCGCCGCCGCCGAGCCAGCCCGAGACGGCTTGGATCGGCAAGACGGCGGCCAGTACCGCCGTCGTCCGGCGCAACAGCAGGTAGAGCCCGGCCCTCGGCGTCGACGTGACGAGTTCGTACGCGGGATCGAGCCCCCTTGCCCACGACACCGCGACCCCGAGCACCGGCAGCACCGGCGAGAACAGCTGGACGAACGAGTAGCCCTCGCTCCTGGTGAACCCGATCGAGTCCAGCAGGACACCCAGTGCCGGGATCAGGACGATCATCACCAGCCACGGCAGCATCACCGGCGTCACCCAGGTGTGCAGCCGTCCGGCCCACCGTCCGCGCATCGGCCCCGGCCCCGCTTCGGCGAGTCTTGGCCCCAGTCCGGCCCAGACGTCGTCCACCAGCGCCGACACCGTCGGCAGGCTGACCGCGGCCAGCCTTCCCCGGCATTCCGCGCACGATTCGAGATGGGCTTCGATCGCCCAGACCTCGTCACCGGCCAAGCCGTCGTCCCCGCGGACATAACCGGCGAGGAGCTGTTCGGACACGTGTTCCTTGTTCACGACAGCGCCTCCCGCATCGCGATCCGAGCCCGCCTGGCACGGGTTTTGACGGTTCCTTCCGGCAGGCCGAGCAGGACGGCGGTCTCCCGGACGGTCAGTCCGTCGAGCACCATGGCCTGCAGGACCTGACGGAGTTCGGGAGCGAGCCGCCGCAACGCGTCGCCGACGTGGTCGCCGACCGCCCCGGCCAGCGCCTCGTCCTCGGCGGCGGGTGAGACGGCCGTTTCCGCGACCGGCAGCGGCTGAGCGTGCCGCGCCCGGCGGCGGAAGGCGTCGACCAGCCGCCGCGCGGCGATCGTCCACAGCCAGCCGACGGCGCTCCCGCCGACGGCCGAACCGGCGAACGCGCCGGCCGCGCGCCAGACCGCGAGGTAGGTCTCCTGCATCACCTCGGCGACGATCTGTTCGTCGGTGCAGCGACGGCGCAAGCGCACCGCCAGCCACGGCGACGTGCGGCGGTAGAGCTCCTCGAACGCCGCCCGGTCTCCTTTGGCCGTGCGGCGGACGAGCTGCTCTTCGTCCGGTTCCGTTCCCTTCACATCCGGCAAGACGCCGAGATCACCGAAACGGTTCTCACCCGATTGTGTCCCGCATCACAGCGGCTGCGCGGCCTTGGCTGCCTTCTCGTCGAAAGCGGAGCGCGAGGCGACGATCTGGTCGACGTTCTCGACGGCCCATTCGGCGACGGCGTTCGTCAGCCTGCCGACGTCGACGCCGAGCGGGGTGAGCCCGTACTCGACCCGCGGCGGGACGGTGGGATAGACGTCCCGCCGGATCAGCCCGTCCCGCTCCAGGGAGCGGAGCGTCTGGGTCAGCATCTTCTGCGTGATCCCGTCGAGCAAACGGCGAAGTTCGCTGAACCGCATCGGCCTTTCGTAACGCCGGATAGCGCCGAGGACGTAGAGCGCCCACTTGTTCGCGAGCGCTTCGATGACCGTCCTGGACGGGCAGTCACGGCCGTGCACGGCCACCCATTCCTCGAATATCCGCCGCTCATCGAAGGTACCCATGAGGTACCTAGATATCAGGAGGGTGCCTACTTCACAACAGGTACCACACCCGACATGCTCGTTCCCATGCGAAAGATCCAGCAAGTCTCCTTCGGCGGACCCGCCGTCCTCCAGCTCGCCGAATCCGAAAAGCCCGTTCCAGGCGAGGGCCAGGTCCTGGTGCGCGTCCGCGCCGCCGGGGTGAATCCGGCGGATTGGAAGATCCGGAACGGACTGGTCGTCGGCGACCTGCCGCTGACCGTCGGCCTCGATTTCTCGGGCGTGGTGGATTCGGCTGGGACGCGATTCAAGCCCGGAGACGAGGTCTACGGCGTCACGTTCCCGCCGAACGGCTCGTACGCCGAGTACGTCGCGGTCAGCGAGGACGCTCTCGCGGCGAAACCGGAAAGTCTCGATCACGTCGAGGCGGCCGCGCTCCCGATCGCGGCGCTCACCGCGTGGCAGCCGTTCACCCGGCTCTTCCCGGTCGGACCGGGTCACCGGGTGCTCGTCCACGCCGCGGCCGGCGGGGTCGGTCACCTCGCGGTCCAGATCGCGAAGGCCAAGGGCGCGTATGTCATCGGGACCGCCCGCGAGGCGAAGCACGCGTTCCTGCGGGATCTCGGCGCGGACGAACTGATCGACTACACGACCAGCGATTTTTCGAAATCGCAGGTCGTCGACGTGGTGCTGGACCCGATCTCCGGCGACTACGGTCCTCGATCCCTGGACACGCTCAAACCGGGCGGTTCGCTGATCGACATCGTCGGGCACGGTCCGGACCGGACGGAGGTCCGGCGGAAGGCCGAAGAACTCGGTCTCCGTTTCGACGAGTTCTACGTGTCGCCGTCCGGATCGGATCTGGCGGAAATCGCCGCTTTGGCCGACGCCGGTTCACTGCGGGTCTCGATCGCCGAGGTCCTCCCGCTCGAACAGGCCGCGAAGGCGCACGAACTGAGCGAGTCCGGACGCGTCCAAGGCAAGCTCGTGCTGACGATCCAGGGATGAGGTCCGGGGGACGTCACCCCTGGTTCCGCCAGAACTTGCGCCAGCCGTCGGCCTCCAGCGTCGTCGGTTCGAGACCGGCGTCGCGCGCGGCCTGTTCGGCGTCCCGGATGTCGTGCGCGAACCGCTTCGCGACGGCGCGGAGCTCACCTTCGGGATCGATTCCCGCCCGGCGTGCGGTCGCGGCCACCCGGAACAGCTGGGCCGCCGCCTCGGAGCCGTCCGGGAACAGATCGAGCGGGATCCCGGCCCGGCCGCTGCGCTGGCCGAGCTTTCCTGCCAGCGCCACGGCGGGCTGACCGAGCGCGACACCGTCCACAATGGACTGGCGGCTCTTCTCGGCCTGCTTCAGTTCTTCCCATTTGAGGTTCTGGTCGCTGACGGTCTCGACCCGGGGCGCGTCGGCGAAGACGTGCGGATGACGTCCGACGAGTTTCGCGACCAGTTCGGACGCGACCTCGTCGATTCCGAACGGATCGTCCGCGTCTTCGACGGCGACGCGCGCGTGAAACAGCACCTGGAGCAGGACGTCGCCGAGTTCCTCGCGCAAGGCGGCCCTGTCGCCCTCCTCGATCGCGTCGAGCAGCTCGTAGGTCTCCTCGACCAGGTACTGGCGCAGTGACTCGTGCGTCTGGACCGCGTCCCACGGGCACCCACCCGGCGAACGGAGACGATCCATCACCTCGGCGGCCTCGACCAGTGGAGCAAGGGGCGTTTCGACCACCCGTGCGCCCGACCTGATCAGCGCCGCGGCCTTCGGTTCCCTTCGCGACCCTGCGATGAGCACGAGGTCGCGCACCTGTGCGTCACCGAGCGCGGGCACCCCGAAAACGTCGGGATCGACATCGGAAGCCGCATACACGGCGGCGCCGCTTCGCAAGATCGGGAGTGCCGCGGCGGGCAGTGTCGCCCCGCGGGCGATCACGACGACGGCAGCGGTCACGGGTTTCGCGGAGCGGCACCGTGCACAGGCAGCACGATGCCCTTCTTCGAAGCTTCGTTGGGCGCGAGGTCCATGCCCACAACATCCCACACGCCGTAGCGCGGGTTCACCTTGAGGTCGACCTGGTCGAGGTACGGCTGGAGGAGCCGGATACCCACTCCGGCCAGCTGCTGAGCGCTGGGCTGCGCGGCCTGATCAGACGCGACGGGCTTGTCCGCGGCCCGCTCACGCACCACGACGACGACCCAAAGCGGCTGCTGCGGTGTCGGCTGGAACGCGGCGACGGTGTTGGGTTCGAGACCGAACAGGACGGTGGCCGCGGTCGCGGGCGACTGCATCGCCGGCAGCTTCTGACCGGTCCCCGCCTGAATACCGGGCGTCTGCTCGTCCTGCGCGATCAGCTCGGCCGCCGCGTTCGGCGAGGCGGCGAAGCGGCGGGCCTTCTCGATCGCCTGCTCGCGCAGCTTGTCCGCGTCGGAACCGGTGGCGTCGGTCGAGGAGACCGAGCTGAAATCGAACGTGACGGTGAGCTTGTCCAGGTACTTCATCGCGAGCTGGGTCTGCAGCGCGGCGTCGACCAGGGATTCGCGGTGATCCCGCACCCGCGCCACGAGCTGCTGGACGCTGAGCGCGGGGTCGTTCTGCGGGTTGGCCTCCATCGGCTTCGCCAACGGATCGTTCTGCAGCGCGTTGACGACGAGGGACTCGTCGACCCGGACGCCCTCCCGCTGAGCGGCACGCTCGGTGAGGTCGTGCAGGATCTCCTGACGGACGATCTCGCGGCCGACGAGGTCGAGCTGGTGCTCACTGGCCAGCTGCTGCCCGTACGGGTGCTCACGGACGGCCTTGTCGATCAGCTGCTGCACGCGATCCACCGAAACGGTCTTGCCGTCGATGATCACCGCGGCACCGACCTGCCCGGGACCGGCGTTGCATCCGGCGAGAAGGAGAGAACCGGCAAGAACCCCGACCAGCGCGCGACGGCGCCCCATGATCCGCATCACAGGGCCTACCCTCTCATACCGGCCCCGGCGAGAGAACCAGGTCGTAAGTCGCGATTCGGGTTCTCGTGAACCGAAAGTCAAAGGCGTCGTGTCGGACGCCGGTCCGTGAAGGCCTCCTTGAGGGACCCAGAGTCCCTCAAAGAGGCCTTCACGGATTTCGGAGCGGTGAGCGCGGGCGTCTCACGCGACGGGCGCCGGCGCCTTCATCAGATTCGTCAGCAGCTTCGCGCACCAGTCCAGCAGTTCCTCGTCCCGCAACGCGGGGGCGCCGATACGCCCGCCCGCCGGGCCCTCCGTCGGCTTCGGCACGGACACCGTGTTCGTCACAGCCTTGTAGAGAGCCTTGGGGTACAAGCGCTTCAGCCGCACCATCTGTGAATCCGCCAGCGGCAGCGGCGCGAACCGGATCGACGTGCCCTGGACGGCGACCTCGGTGACCCCCGCCGCGCGGCAGGTGTGCCGGAACGCGGCGACCGCGAGCAGCCTCCGCACCGGAGCGGGCGGCTGGCCGTAACGGTCGATCAGTTCCTCGCGGACCGCGTCGAGCCCGGCCTGGTCGGGCGCGGCCGCGATCTTGCGGTACGCCTCCAGCCGCAACCGCTCGCCCGGCACGTAGTCGTGCGGGATGTGCGCGTCCACCGGGAGATCCACGCGGACCTCGGCGAGCTCCTCCTCTTCGGAGGTCTCCGCGCCCGCGTGCCGGCGGAACGCGTCGACCGCTTCGCCGACGAGCCGTACGTACAGATCGAAACCGACACCCGCGATGTGCCCGGACTGCTCCGCGCCGAGGATGTTGCCCGCGCCGCGGATCTCCAGGTCCTTCATCGCGACGGCCATGCCCGCGCCCAGTTCGGTGTTCTGCGCGATGGTCGCGAGCCTGTCGTGCGCCGTCTCGGTGAGCGGGGCCTCCGGCGGGTACAGGAAGTACGCGTACCCGCGCTCACGCCCGCGCCCGACCCGGCCTCGCAACTGATGCAGCTGCGCGAGACCCAGCAGGTCACCGCGTTCCACCAGCAGCGTGTTGGCGTTCGAGATGTCGAGCCCGGTCTCGACGATCGTGGTGCAGACGAGCACGTCGTACTCGTTCTCCCAGAAGCCCTGGATGATCTTCTCGAGTTTCTCCTCGTTCATCTGCCCGTGCGCGGTGACGACGCGCGCCTCCGGCACCAGTTCGCGAATGCGCTTCGCGGCCTTCTCGATCGAGGAAACCCTGTTGTGCACGTAGAAGACCTGGCCGTCGCGCAGCAGTTCGCGCCGGATCGCGGCGCCGACCTGCTTGTCGTCGTACGCGCCGACGTAGGTCAGGATCGGATGCCTGTCCTCGGGCGGAGTCAGGATCGTGGACATCTCGCGGATCCCGGCGAGCGACATCTCCAGCGTCCGCGGGATCGGCGTCGCCGACATGGTCAGCACGTCGACATGCGTCCGCAGCGCCTTGATGTGCTCCTTGTGCTCGACGCCGAACCGCTGTTCCTCGTCGACGATCACCAGGCCGAGGTCCTTGTACCGGATCCCGGTCTGCAACAGGCGGTGCGTGCCGATCACGATGTCGACGTCGCCCGAAGCGAGCTGTTCGAGGATCGCGTCCGACTCGGGCTTCGACGTGAACCGTGAGAGTCCCTTGATCTTCACCGGGAACGAACTCATCCGTTCGGTGAAGGTGTTGAGGTGCTGCTGCGCGAGCAGCGTCGTGGGCACCAGCACCGCGACCTGCTTGCCGTCCTGCACCGCCTTGAACGCCGCGCGCACCGCGATCTCGGTCTTGCCGTAGCCGACGTCGCCGCAGATGACGCGGTCCATCGGGACGCCGCGTTCCATGTCCGCCTTGACCTCGTCGATCGCGGCGAGCTGGTCGTTGGTCTCGGTGAACGGGAAAGCGTCCTCGAGTTCGCCCTGCCACGGGGTGTCCTGCCCGAACGCGTGCCCCGGCGCGGCCTGCCGCGCGGCGTAGAGCTGCACGAGTTCGGCGGCGATCTCCTTGACCGCTTTCTTCGCCTTGGCTTTGGTGTTCTTCCAGTCCGATCCGCCGAGTTTGTTCAGCGTCGGCAGCTCACCGCCGACGTAGCGGGAGACCTCGTCGAGCTGGTCGGTCGGGACGAACAGCCTGTCCCCCGGGTGGCCGCGTTTGGAGGAGGCGTACTCCAGCAGCAGGTACTCGCGGGTCGCGCCGGCGACGGTGCGCTGCACCATCTCGACGAACCGGCCGATGCCGTGCTGGTCGTGCACGACGTAATCGCCCGCCTTGAGGGCGAGCGGGTCCACGGCGTTGCGGCGCCGCGACGGCATCTTGGTGCTGAAGTCCTTTGTGGACGCCCCGGCGCCCGAGCCGCGCCCGGTCAGGTCCGATTCGGACAGCACGACGAGGGCGCGCTCCGGCGAGACGAAGCCGTCCGAAAGCCCGCCGCACGTCACCGTCACGACGCCGGCCGTCAGCGGACCGGTGAGACCTTCCGCGAGCGACGCGGGCACTTCTCCCGCCGACAGCCGCTCGACGGCGCGGGTCGCGGTGCCGTGCCCGGCGACGACGAGCACGGCCGTCCCGCCCGCGGCCGTGTGGGCGCGCAGATCCGTCGTCGCCCGCTCGACCTCGCCGCGGTAGTTCGGCGCGGCTTCGATCGAGACGCGGTAGACGTCGGGGTCGTCGCTGGCCAGCTGCGTCAGCGTCCACCAGGGGCGCTTCGTCTCTTGAGCGTGCTTCGCGATCTCCGAGAGGTCCCGGTACGCGGACGCGCCGAGGTCGATCGGCGCCTGACCGCCCGCGGCGGCCGTGGTCCAGGACGCTTCGAGGAACTCCTGCCCGGTGCGGACCAGGTCGGCCGCGCGGGCGCGGATCTTCTCCGGATCGGCCAGCAGCACGTGCGTGCCCTGGGGCATCGCGTCGGTCAGCAGGTCCAGCTCGCCCTCGCACAGCACGGGGATGAGCGCCTCCATCCCCTCGACGGGAACCCCGCCGGAGAGCTTGGTGAGCATCTCGGTGAGCTGGGCGTCCGCCTCGTACGTCGTCGCCAGCTCGGCGGCCTTCGCGCGTACCGGCTCGGTGAGCAGCAGCTCACGGCACGGAGGCGCGCTGACGTGCTGGATCTCCCCCGGCAGCGACCGCTGGTCGGACACCGCGAACGCGCGGATCTCGCTGACCTCGTCGCCCCAGAACTCGACCCGCACCGGATGCTGCGCCGTCGGGCCGAACAGGTCGAGGATGCCGCCGCGAACGGCGAACTCGCCGCGCTTCTCGACCATGTCCACCCGCGTGTAGGCGAGCTCGACCAGCCGCTCCAGCAGCCCTTCGAAACTCTGCTCCTCGCCGACCACCAGGTCGATCGGCGCGAGCGAACCGAGCCCGGGCGCCATCGGCTGGATGAGGCTGCGGACGGTCGCGACGACGACGCGCAGGCCGTCCGAGCCCGTCTTGAGCCGGTGCAGCACCTCCAGCCGCCGCCCGACGGTGTCCGCCCGCGGGGACAGCCGCTCGTGCGGCAGCGTCTCCCAGGACGGGAAGTCGGCGACGGCGTCTTCGCCGAGGAACGACTTCAGCGAAGCGGTCAGCTCGTCGGCCTCGCGGCCGGTGGCGGTCACCGCGAGCACGGGGCGGCCGGCGCCCTCGTCCGCGGCGAGGGCGCCCGCGACCAGCTGGCGGGTGGCGATCGCGCCCTGGAGTTCGAGCACCGGGGCACCGGCCCGCTCGACGACCCCGCGAAGGGCCGGATCGGGAAGGATGGAATGAAGGAGTCCGGACAATGGAGCGTTTGTCACCGTCCCAGCCTACGTGGGGGCACCGACAGTCCGCCGCGCGATTACCTGGGCAGGGCGTCGACGACCCTCGGGAGCTGCTCGTCGAACTCGGCCGGTTCCTGCGTCGCGATGCGGATCAGCACGTGTTCGGCGCCCGCCTCCTGGTATTCACGCAACTTGTCGGCGACCTGCGCCGGGCTGCCCGCGATCTGCATCTGGATCTTCTCGACGAAGTCCAGCGGAACGCCGTAATTGCGCTGTGCGTAGTACTCCAGCCGCTCGCGTGCCCTGATCGGGTCATCCTCGATAAGCACTGTCGCGAACAACGCGGGTGTGACGGGGCGTACGGCCGTTTCGCGGATCTTCGCGAGCCCGTCGGCGTAGTCCGCGACGTCGGGTGGATACGGCAGCCAGCCGTCGTAGAGCCGTCCCGCGCGCTCCAGGGCGCCCGGGGTGAACGCGGCCAGCCACACCGGCGGACCGCCGGGACGGTGCGGTTCCGGGTATTCCGGAAGAGCGTCGTACCGCAGCACCTCACCGTGGAACGGACCGCTCTTCCCGCTCCAGACGTGCCGCCACAGCGCGACGATGTCGTCGAGGCGGGCGCGGCGGCGTTCCCACGGAACGCGGGTGAAAGCGAACTCGGGTTCGCTGCGGCCCGCGAACCCCGCGCCGACGCCGAGGGTGATCCGGCCCCGGCTGAGCAGGTCGAGCGAGAGGATCGCGTTCGCGGAAAGAAGCGGATCCCGCAACGCCGGGAGCAACGCGGCGGTGCCGAGGGTGACCCGCTCGGTGCTGGCGGCGAACGCGCCGAGCAACGTCAAGGGATCGATGGGCGTCTTCGCGAGGGTGTCGCCGACCCAGACCGAATCGAGGCCGAGGCGTTCGGCTTCGACCGCGATGGCGACCATTTCCGGCGCGGTGCGCCCGGCGTCGAGGATGGACCGATAAGTGGGGACGACCAGACCGAATTTCATGCCGGAAGCATCGCCGCGGCGGGGAATGGCCTCAATTCCCTCGAAGGAATGGCGGTGCTGTCGGCGTCTCGGCCAAGATGACGACCATGGTTTCCGGATTCGGCCCCGCGCTGCGGGGCTGGCGTGAGCGGCGTCGGCTGTCCCAGCTGGAACTGGCGCTCCGGGCGGGAACCACCCAGCGGCACGTGAGTTTCCTGGAAGGCGGCCGGTCGATCCCCGGCCGCGGCCTGGTGTTGCGCGTCGCCGAATCACTCGAACTCCCGCTTCGGGAACGCAACGGCCTGCTGCTCGCGGCCGGGTTCGCCCCGGGTTTTCCCGAAACGAGACTGGACGATCCCGGGTTGAAGCCGGTCCTCGACGGCATGCGGCGGCTGCTCGACGGGCACCGGCCGTACCCGGCCATCGTGGTCGACCGCTATGGCGTGCTCGTCGCCCGCAACGACGCGCTCGACCTGCTCTTCGAGGACGTGGCGCCGGAACTGCTGGAGGAGCCGGTCAACACCCTGCGGCTCGCGTTGCATCCGAAGGGGATGGCGCCGCGGGTACGGAACCTCGCGGACTGGGCCCGGCACATCCTGGAACGGCTGACACAGGAGATCGCGCACGCGCCGGACGAGCGGCTCGCCGAGTTGCTCGCCGAACTCGAAGGTTACGTCCCCGAGCCGGGGCAGCCCGGCCCTGACCACCTCGGGTTCGCGGTGCCGATGCGCCTGTCCACTTCGGCGGGCGAGCTACGGCTGATCACGGCCATCACGACGTTCGCGACCGCGGCCGACGTGACGGTGTCGGAATTGAAACTGGAGACGTTCCTTCCCGCCGACGCCGAGACGGCCGCGATCCTCATCGGATGACCGGTTCGTTCCTCCCGGGCGATTGGCGAGGCTGGCATGCTGATGCCATGCGCACTCCCGCCGTCGCCGCGTTCGTGTCCCTGTCCTTGCTGGTCACGGCCTGTTCCGGCGCGTCGAGCGAAACGGTGCAGAGCGCACCACCGGTCACTTCGAAGCCCGCCGTGTCGAAACTGAAGGTCGAGCAGGTGACGACCGGGCTCGAACACGGCTGGGACGTCGGCTTCCTGCCGGACGGGAAGATCCTCGTCACCCAGCGCCCCGGGAAGCTGGCCCTGATCGACGGCGGCACGAAACGCGACGTCGCCGCCGATTTCTCCGACGTCCACGTACGCGGCGAAGGCGGCCTGATGGGGATGGTGATCAGCAAGGACTTCGCGACGTCGCGCGAGTTCATCACCTGCCAGGCCCACAAGGAGGGCGACAACGCCGTCGACATCCGGCTGGTCACCTGGCGGCTTTCGGACGACGGCGCGAGCGCCACGAAGGTCAAGGACCTGCTGACCGGGCTGCCGGTGAACCCCAGCGGCAGGCACTCCGGCTGCCGTCCCGCGTTCGGCGCGGACGGGGCGCTGCTCGTCGGCACCGGCGACACCGCCCGCCCGCGGCACCCGCAGGACCGGACGAGTCTCGGCGGCAAGGTGCTGCGCGTCGACGCGAAGACCGGGAACGCGTTGCCGGACAACCCGTTCATCTCGTCGGCGAACCCGAACGAACAGCGCGTGTTCACCTACGGGCACCGCAACGTCCAGGGCGTCACGGTCCGCCCGGGCACCGGGCAGGTGTTCACCGCCGAACACGGGCCGACCATCGACGACGAAGTCAACCTGGAAACCGCGGGCGCGAACTACGGCTGGGACCCGTCCAAGGGCGGCACCGAGACCGACTACGACGAAAGCGTCCCGATGACCGACAAGCAGCGCTTCCCGGACGCTGTCAGTCCTTTGTGGACGACCGGTGAGATCACCGAGGCGATCTGCGGCGCGGAGTTCCTCACCGGAGCACAGTGGGGAGCGCTCGAAGGTTCGCTCGCCGTGACCGCGCTGAAAGGCCAGAAGCTCCTGCTGTTCCGCCTCGACGACGCGGGCAAGGTCACCGAAGTGACACTGCCGCCCGAGTTCGACGACAAGTTCGGCAGGCTGCGAGCCGTCCGTAGCGGCCCGGACGGCGCCCTCTACATCACGACTTCGGAAGGCCAGGACGACAAGCTGCTCAAGGTCACCCCGGGCGGCTAGCGGCCGAGGTGCGCGCCGCCGTTGACGTGGACGACCTGACCGGTGATGTGCCGCGCCTCAGGGCTCGCCAGGAAGGCCACCACTTCGGCGACGTCCGCGGGCTCGCCGGCGCGTTTGGTCAGTGTGTTGCCGATCAGCCACGCCCGGCGCTCGTCGGACAGCTTGCCGTTGAAGAACTCGGTGTCCCCGACCAGTCCGGGCGCGACGATGTTCGCGGTGATCCCGCGCGGCCCGAATTCCCTTGCCATGTCGACGTTCCAGGCCTCCAGCGCGGCCTTGGCGGCACCGTAGGAACCGGCCCCGGTGCGCGCGGCGATGGAGCCGATGGTGACGATCCGCGCGCCGTCGGCGAACCTTTTCCGCAAGGCGCGGGTGACCAGGACGGCACTGAACACGTTCGCGTCGAGGTTGGCCTGCCAGTTCGCGGCGAACACTTTCAGGTCTTCGGCGGGGCCGTTCCGGAAATCGGTGTTCCCGCCGGCGTTGTTGACCAGGACGTCGACGTGTTCCGGCAACGCGGTCAGCGCCTGTTCCACGGCGTCCGGGTCGGCCGCGTCGAACGGGACCGGGTTCGCGCCGAGCAACGTGGCCGCCTCGGTGAGGACCTGTTCGCGGCGACCGGTGATCGTCACCCGATCACCTCGCGCGGCGAGCGCCGCCGCGACGGCGTAGCCGATTCCCGTTCCGCCGCCGGTGACCACTACTTCCCTGTTCCGCCCCATGCCTCCAGCATAGGGACACTAGGCTTCCCTCATGACGAAGATCGACCCGGCGACGACGGCGCTCGTCCTGATCGACCTCCAGACCCGGATCGTCGCACTGGAGACCGTCCCGATCGAAGGCGCCGAAGTCGTGTCGAACGCCGTCCTGTTGCGAGACGCCTTCAGCGCGGCCGGCTCACCGATCATCCACGTGCGGGCGCACCGGCCGGGGGTCGACGAGCAGCCGCCCGGCAGTGAACTGGTCGCCGAACTGACGCCTCGCGAAGGCGAGCATCTGATCACCAAGAACACGATCGGCGCGTTCCACCGCACCGGACTCGACGAACTCCTGCGCGGACTCGGTGTGAAGACGCTGGTGCTCGCCGGGATCGCCACGGAGTACGGCGTCGAATCGACGCTGCGGGCCGCGATCGACCACGCCTACGAGACCATCGCCGTTTCGGACGCGATGGCGGGCATCGCCGCGATCTCCCACGAATCGGCGATCACGAAGGTGTTCCCGAGGCTGGGCGAAGTGCTCACGACCGCCGAGACCGCCGCGGCACTGGGCTGAATCATGATCGACAAGATCGCTTGGCTGTACCTGCGGGACGGCCGGATCCTGAGCACCCGGTCGCGCGGCAAGTCCGTGTTCTACCTGCCCGGCGGCAAACGCGAACCCGGCGAAAGCGACACCGAGACGCTGATCCGGGAGATCCGCGAGGAACTGACCGTCGAGATCGATCCAGCGAACATCGAGCCCGCCGGGATCTTCGAAGCGCAGGCCGACGGACACGCGATGGGACTCCTGGTCCGGATGACCTGCTACACGGCCGAATTCAGCGGAACGCTCGCGGCCAGCAACGAAATCGAGGAAGTCGCGTGGCTCGGCTACGAGGACAGAGGCAGGGTCTCCGCGGTGGACAAGATCATCTTCGACCACCTGCTGGAGACCGGCCTCCTGCGCTGACGACCGCTACTTCTTGAGGTCGTCCAGGCACAGCACCCGCGACTGCGGGAGCGTGCCACCCGACCGCTGCCACATGATCTTTTCGTCGGTCGACGGCACCTGGGTGCACACCGTGCTCCCGTCGACGAGGAACGCCGTGCTCTTTTCGATGGCGAGGACCTTGTACCGCGCTGTCGCGCAGTCCGCCTTCGTGAGCTTCTTCGCGTCGACCACGCCGTCGGGAAGGCAATCACCGACGACCGGCGCCCGCTCGCCCGGGTTCTTCAGGTCTTCCAAGCAGAGCAGGGTGCCGTCACTGGCCCCCTTCTTCCCCTGGAAGAAGTACGCGTCGGTCGTCGGATAGTCGTCGCATTCGGACCCACCCGAAAGCTTGAGCCCGATTTCCGACTTTCCGTCCTGTTTCCCGACGACCTTGAAGCTCGCGTCCGGCGTTCCGCATTCGGATTTTTCGACGCTGTCCGCGTTGTCGACGTCGCCCTTGAGGCAGGCGCCGACCTCGGTGCTCGACGCCGTGAACGGATTCGCGACGAAGAACGCGATCACGGCGATGACGGCGAAGATGCCCAGCCGGATGACGGGCTTCAGCCACGTCTTCTTCTGCGGCACCATCTGTTCCACGGCGGGCGCGGGATAGTTCTCCACGGTGGTTCCCCCAGTCAAATGCTCTCTATGGGGGACGTAGCGCTCGGGGCCGGGGAAACGTTACGGCCGCGCGACGCAGGTCTCAGTACAGCCGCAGCTTGGGTTTGTGTTCCAAATTGGACAGACCGTTCCAGGCCAGGTTGACCAGATGCGCGGCGACCTCGTCGCGCTTCGGCTTCCGGGCGTCGAGCCACCATTGCCCGGTCAACGCGACCATCCCGACGAGCGCCTGCGCGTACAGCGCGGCCAGCTTTTCGTCGTAGCCCCGCGCGGCGAACTGCTGCGCGAGAATGTGCTCGACCTGGCTGGCGATGTCGTTCAGCACCGTCGAGAACGTGCCTGTCGAACTCGCGACCGGCGAGTCCCGCACCAGGATGCGGAAGCCGTCGTGCGAATCTTCGACATAGGAGAGCAACGCGATCGCCGCCTGCTCCAGCATCACCCTCGGGTGTCCACCGTGGAGGGTGGAGACCATCCGGTCGAGCAGCAGTTGCGTCTCACGGTCGACGACGACGGCGTAGATGCCTTCCTTGCCGCCGAAGTGCTCGTACACCACCGGTTTGGAGACGTTCGCACGGTGCGCGATCTCCTCGATGGACGTTCCTTCGAAACCCTTTTCCGCGAAAAGGGCCCTGGCGACGTTGAGCAGCTGCTGCCTGCGCTCGCTCCCCGTCATCCGCACCCGGGCCACCGGAGCGACAGGACGCGCCCCGGTGACCGCTTCACGTTTGGTTCGCCTTCTCCCCGCCATCGCAGAAGACTAACGCGACCTCGCTATTTGCTTTCAGTGGCGATGCGCGCGAGGCGCTGCGGGGTCGGCCAGCGCACGTCGTAGGCCCAGCCGAACTTCTCGAAGATCCAAATCAGCCGCGCGGAAATGTCGATCTGACCGCGCTGCACACCGTGCCGCGCCGAGGTCGGGTCGGCGTGGTGCAGGTTGTGCCACGACTCGCCGAAGGAGAAGATCGCCAGCGGCCAGAAGTTGGCCGACTTGTCGCGGGCGGCGAACGGGCGCTCGCCGATCATGTGGCAGACCGAGTTGACCGACCAGGTCACGTGGTGCAACACGCAGACCCGCACCAGCCCGGCCCAGAAGAACGCGGTCACCGCTCCCCAGAAAGACCAGGTGATCAGCCCGCCCAGGATCCCGGGCAGCACCAGGGTGAGCAGACTCCACAGCCAGAACAGGTCGTCGACCTTCTTGATGGCCGGATCCTTCACCAGGTCCGGCGCGAAACGCTCCGCGTTGGTCTGGTCGCGCTCGAACAGCCAGCCCATGTGCGCGTGCCAGAACCCCTTGGCGATGGCGAGTGGCGAGGTGCCGAACAGCCACGGCGAATGCGGGTCGCCGTCGCGGTCGGAGAAGGCGTGGTGGCGCCGGTGGTCGGCGACCCAGGTGATCACGGGCCCCTGGACGGCCATGCTGCCGGCGATCGCCATCACGACGCGCAGCCACGGCTTGGCCTTGAACGAGCCGTGCGTGAAGTAACGGTGGTACGAGACGGTGATACCGAGTCCGCTGATCGCGTAGAAGACCACGAACAGGCCGACGTCGACCCAGGTCAGTCCCCAGCCCCAGGCGAACGGGACGGCCGCGAGCAACGCGGCGAGCGGGAAGATGACCCCGAGGTAGACCGAGAGCTGCACGGCGCTCGATCGATGTCCTTCGATAACCGGCTTGGGGCCCTTCGCGGGCTTCTGGGAACGGTCGAGGGTAGCCGTCATGCAGTCACTTCTTTTCTTCGCGCAACCCTTTAGGGTTTCCCTAAGGGTGACCTTACCTACGATGCCGTAAGTTACGGTACAGGAGGTTTCGTCCCCTGTGGAGTGCCCGCGATGGCGAGACAACCCCCGGGCGCACACGGAGGTCCCCGGCATGGCTATCCTGACCAGGATCGATCCGCCGTAGTGTAATCGGCAGCACTTCAGATTTTGGTTCTGACAGTTCAGGTTCGAATCCTGGCGGCGGAGCAGACGAACAGATGACCAGCGGCGTTTTCAACGGTGGGGGTGTGTGCGGCTGACCGAGGACGCGACGACCAGTGGCAGGCGGCCGGCGCTTGCGGAGATGTCCGACGCCTGGCTCTATGGCCGCGCGCGCGAACTCGGGGCGGCCATCCAGCGCGTCAGCTTCGCCGAACAGCTGGACATCGTCACCAGCCTCGACGAACTCCTCGACGAGACGCAGCGCCGCGGCGAACCCCTGCTGGTCGCCCAGCTGCTGCGCTACTCGGCGATGGCCAGGCTGGTCACCCGCGGCCTCGCCGCCGAAGCCGAACCCCGGCTCGACGAGATGCTCGCGCACACCAGGCGGCACGGTCTAGCGCTGATGCGGGCCGACGCGCACGCCATGCGCGGCCGCCGGCTGGTGATCGCCAAACAGGAGGACGCCGCCCTCACGGAGATCGCCAGGGCGCTGGCCATCCTCGACGACTCAGCGGTCCCGGACCGCCAGGTCGGCAGGCGCAACTGGGACCGGATGCTGTCCACGACCCTGGTCGACTGCTGGCTGGTGCTGAACCAGCTGGGCGTCTACGAGGCGGCCGAGGAGGCCATCGCCCGCGCCGCGCAGGCGATCCGTGACAGCGCGAGCCCGCACGAGATCGCGCTCCAGCTGATCAACCGGGTCAAGATGCTGCTGGGCTGGGGCCTGCGGCTCGAACGCATCGAGCGGTACGACGAGGGAGCGGACAAGTTCCGCACCGCGGCGTCGATGGCCCAGGCCGCCGAAGGCCCGTTCACCGAGTCGCTCTTCCCGCGCAAGGCGGGGGTGCCCGCGATCGACCAGGTCGGCGTGCTCGCCGCGGCGGCCGCGCTGGCGTCGCCCGATTCGTCGCATATCGAGCGGTTGAACTCGCTGCTGCATCCGGAACTGGTGTTCCCGCACGAACGCGAGATCATCGCCATCGCACTGGCCCGCTGCCTGGACAACGACGGCCGCCGCGAGGACGCACTGCAGGTGCTCAAAGAGGTTCGCGAGGACAACGAGGACGGCTCGCTGCCTTCGATGCGGTTGAACCTCGCCCGCGAGCTGGCCAGGCTCGACACCACCCCGGACTACGCTTCCGGGGCGAGCCAGTCGCTGATCGACTACGCGACCATCCTGGAAACGGAGATGTGGTCGCTGCGGGAATCACAGATCGCCACGCTCAACGCGCGCCGGGAGCACGAACGCCTGTCCGCCGAGCATGGCGCGATCACCCAGCAGGCCCTCCAGGATCCGCTCACCGGCCTGCCGAACCGGCGCGCGCTCGACGAAAAGCTGCGTTCGCTGGCGTCGTCGGCCGACGCCCAGCCGCTCGCCGTCGCGCTGGTCGACCTCGACGGCTTCAAGGACGTCAACGACAAGCAGTCTCACGCCGAAGGTGACAACGTGCTCCGTGTCATCGCGAGCACGCTGCGCGACGCCCTGCGCGGTGACGACGTCGTCGCCCGATACGGCGGAGACGAGTTCATCGTGCTCCTACCTGGGGCTCCGGCGTCCGCGGCGAAGCAGGCGCTGGGCCGTTCTGTGAATGCCGTCGCATCTCTGCCGCACCATCTTTCGCACGGCGTCACCCTCTCCGTCGGCCTTGTCTCGCTTCGCCCGCAGGAACGGGCCGAACAGGTCCTCGCCCGCGCCGATGCGGCCATGTACCAGGCGAAACGCGGCGGCGGGAACCAGGTTTCGTCGGTGAACTCGATGGCCATCGATCCGGTGACCGGATGGCCCGGTGAAGACGCTCCGACCGACCCCGCGTGGGACGCCGAGCAGCCCACGTAGGATCAATGCCCGACAACCACCGTTGGTGAAATGTTGGGAGTGCCGTGACCGGCCCGCTGAGCACGTTGATCCTCGCCGCGGGTGAGGGCACCCGCATGCGCTCGTCCACCCCGAAGGTGCTGCACCCGATCGCCGGCCGCCCGCTGGTCGAGCACGCGGTGCGGGCAGCCGCGGGGCTGAACCCGGAGCACCTGGTCGTGGTCATCGGCCACGGTCGTGACTCGGTCGGAGCTCGGCTGGCGAAGGTCGGCGAGGCGCTCGGCCGCGAGGTCGTCACGGCTGTCCAGGAGGAGCAGAAAGGCACCGGGCACGCCGTCTCGTGCGCGCTCTCGGCACTGCCCGCCGGACTGACCGGCACCGTCGTCGTCAGCTACGGCGACGTCCCGCTGCTCGACACCGAAACACTCGCTTCCCTGGTCGCCGAGCACACCTCCACCGGTAACGCGGTCACCGTGCTGACCGCGGTCGTCGAGGACCCGACCGGCTACGGCCGGATCATCCGCGACGAGAACGGCGTCGTCACCTCGATCGTCGAGCAGAAGGACGCCACCCCCGAGCAGCACGAAATCGCCGAAATCAACTCCGGCGTCTACGCCTTCGACGCTTCGGTCCTGGTCGACGGGCTCTCGCGGCTTTCGACGGACAACGCGCAGGGCGAGCTCTACCTCACCGACGTCCTCGGCATCGCCCGCGGCGACGGCAAGGGCGTCGGCGCGCTGGTCATCGACGACCCGTGGGTGACCGAAGGCGTCAACGACCGCGTTCAGCTCTCCGTCCTCGGCGCCGAACTGAACCGCCGGATCGTCCGCGGCTGGCAGCGGGCGGGCGTGACCGTCGTCGACCCGGCGAGCACCTGGATCGACGCGGGCGTGACCTTGTCGCGCGACGTCGTCATCGAGCCCGGCGTGCAGCTGAAGGGCTCGACCTCGGTCGGCGAGGGCACACAGATCGGCCCGGACAGCACTCTGGAGAACGTCTCCGTCGGCGCGGGCGCGTCGGTGGTGCGGACGCACGGTTCGGATTCGGAACTGGGCGACGGTGTGAAGGTCGGCCCGTTCACCTACCTGCGCCCCGGCTCCAAGCTGGGGGCCAAGGGCAAACTCGGCGCGTTCGTCGAGACGAAGAACGCCGACATCGGCGCCGGGACGAAGGTTCCGCACCTGACCTACGTCGGCGACGCGACCATCGGCGAGAACAGCAACATCGGGTGTTCCAGCGTCTTCGTCAACTACGACGGCGTGAACAAGCACCACACCACGATCGGCTCCCATGTGCGGCTCGGCGCGGACAACACGTTCGTCGCCCCGGTGACCATCGGCGATGGCGCCTACAGTGGGGCAGGCACCGTGATCAGGCAAGACGTGCCCCCGGGCGCGCTCGCCGTGTCCACCGGGCCGCAGCGCAACATCGAAGACTGGGTGTCCCGGCGCAGGCCGGGCACACCCGCGGCGGAAGCAGCTTCCGCCGCGAAGCAGGACACCACCGCCGTGTCCGATTCGAACAAGGGAAACGACGGGGAGTCGCCAGCATGAGCTCGAAGTCCGGAACACCGAAGAAGAACCTGATGCTCTTCTCCGGGCGCGCCCACCCGGAACTCGCGGAGGAGGTGGCCAAGCACCTCAACGTGTCGGTCGTCCCGCAGACCGCGCACAACTTCGCCAACGGGGAGATCTTCGTCCGGTTCAACGAATCGGTGCGCGGGACCGACGCGTTCGTGATCCAGAGCCACCCGGCGCCCATCAACGAGTGGGTGATGGAGCAGCTGATCATGGTGGACGCCCTCAAGCGGGCGAGCGCCAAGCGGATCACCGTGATCATGCCGTTCTACCCGTACGCGCGGCAGGACAAGAAGCACAAGGGCCGCGAGCCGATCTCCGCGCGCCTGATCGCGGACCTGTTCAAGACCGCGGGCGCCGACCGGATCATGACGGTCGACCTGCACACCGCGCAGATCCAGGGCTTCTTCGACGGCCCCGTCGACCACCTGCTCGCGCAGAACGTGCTGGCCGCGCACATCAACAAGACCTACCGGGACGAGAACATCACCGTCGTCTCGCCGGACTCGGGCCGCGTGCGGCTCGCCGAGAAGTGGGCGGCGCAGCTGGGTGACCGGCCGATCGCCTTCATCCACAAGACCCGCGACCCGGACAAGCCGAACCAGGCCGTCGCCAACCGCGTCGTCGGCAAGGTCCGCGGTCAGCTGTGCGTGCTGATCGACGACATGATCGACACCGGCGGCACGATCGTGAAGGCCACCGAGGCCCTGCTCGACGAAGGCGCGTCCGACGTCGTCATCGCCTCGACCCACGGCATCCTGTCCGACCCCGCCACCGAGCGGCTGTCGAACTGCAAGGCGCGCGAGGTCATCGTCACCAACACGCTGCCGATCCCGGAGGAGAAGCGGTTCCCCGGGCTGACCGTGCTGTCCATCGCGCCGCTGTTGGCGCAGGCGATCCAGCAGGTCTTCGAGGACGGGTCGGTCACGTCCCTCTTCGACGGCAACGCCTGATCCCAGCGAAAGCAAAGGTCCCNCGATCCAGCAGGTCTTCGAGGACGGGTCGGTCACGTCCCTCTTCGACGGCAACGCCTGATCCCAGCGAAAGCAAGGGACCTTTGCTTCGTTTTCGGCTTCTCGCGAACGACGCGCGCCCGGCCAACCAGCGTGGCTAGGTTTCCGTTCATGGGGAAATTCAAGTTCGGCGTGAACCTGTGGGGCGCCGAGAACCGTGAAAACTGGGTCGCGAAGTGCCGCCGCGTCGAGGCCCTCGGCTACGACGTCATCTCCGTGCCCGATCATCTCGGCCCAGGACGGAACGCGCCTTTCCCTGCGCTGACCATGGCCGCCGCGGTGACCCGACGGCCCCGCGTCGGCACACTCGTCTCCAATGTGCCCTTCTACAACTTCGCGCTCTTCGCACGCGAAGTCGTCACGACGGTGAAGATGACGGGCGACCGGCTGGACCTCGGTCTCGGTTCCGGCCACATGAAATCGGAATTCGACGGTGCCGGCCTGCCGTGGATCCCGGCCAAGGAACGTATCGAGTATCTCGCCAAGAGCCTTGACCACCTGCGAGAACACTTCGCCGACGAAGGGATCACGCCCCCGCCGCTGCTCCTCGCGGGCAACAGCGATGGCGTGCTCTCCCTCGCCGCCCGCGAAGCCGACATCGCCGGCTTCGCGGGCCTTCGTCAAGCACCGGGGAAACCGCCGGGCACGTTCCAGCTCGACAATGCCGAACGCATGGACGAACGCGTCGCCTTCTTCCGCTCGCATACGAAGGGCCGGGATCCCGAACTGAACATGCTCGTCCAACGGGTCGTCGTCACGGACGACCGGCGCGCGGCCGCCGAGTCCTGGCACGAAGAGGACCCGGACGGCCTCGATGTGGACAAGCTGCTCGAAACGCCACAGTTGCTTTTCGGAACCGTCGATGAGATCGCCCGGCAACTCCAGGAGCGTCGCGAACGGTACGGCTTCTCCTACATCACGGTGTTCGAACCGATGATGGAAACGTTCGCCCCGGTCGTGAAGGACCTGTCCGGTCAGTAGGCCACGCAGAAACGCTGACGGCGGCGTTCCGGCTTGTCGATCTCGTCGACGAACGCGATCGCGTAGTCGGCGCCGCTGATCTTCGATCCACCGTTCTCGTCGGTCAGGAGCACGTCGCCGCCGAGCCGGAACTCACCGGTCCGCTCGCCCTCCGCCCACGCACCGAACTCCGCGGCCGGGCTGAGGTAGAACCAGTCGATGTCCTCGGGAAGCTTCCGGAGCGCTTCCAGCACCTCGGCGTGCGCCCCCGCTTCACCCTTGTACTCGTCCGGGAACTCGGGGGTGTCGATCAGCCGCGGGCCGCCCTCGGCCACGTGCAGGCTGCCCGCCCCGCCGACGACGCCGATCCGCGCGCCGTTGTCCTTCGCGACCTGAGCGATGGAAGGCACCGCGTCGGGCAGACCGCTCTGCCCGTGAACCGCGATGACCAGGACGTCGGCGCCCTTGGCGACGTCGACCAGGAAGGCCTCGTCGTAGAGCGAGCCCGCCCTGGTTCCCTCGCCTTCGGCGTTCCTCGACACCGCCAGGACCTCGTGACCGCGGCCGCGTGCCTCTGCGGCGATTTTCCCGCCCGCGTACCCGGTTCCTCCGAACACAACCAACTTCGCCATCGCGTTTCTCCCTTTTCATCGGCGACGACGCCGATGCTAAGAACGCGAGATCGACTACTTCAACGTATGTAACTCACCTGTGGGTGAGTGTGCAGGTCAGCCGCCCAGCGTGGCGAACTCGGTCTTGAGCTTTTCGCGCACGCCGTTCACGTCGACCGGCACCCGGACCTCACCGCGCGCCGCCGGCTTCGCCTGCACCTGATAACTGGCGTTCCGATTCGGAAGTTTGAACTTGACCTCGCAGGACATGCTCGTCGTGGTGTCCGGCGCCGCGTCGGCGCCGGCCGTGCAGGTCTGCGCGCCGAGGGACTGCGCGGTGAAGTCGACGGTCAGCGTCAGGCGCACGGGCGTCCCGCGCACGCCTCCGATGACGGTGTTGGCGACGTCGATGGTCGCCCTGCAGGTTCCGACGAAGTCCGTGCAGTCCAGCTTGTCGTTGACGACGCTGACCCTGACCTGTGTGAGCGCGTCGAACGGCTGCCCGATCCCACCGATCGCGCCGTCCAGATCGGTCTGGAGTTTTTTGAGCGCATCCCCGGCGAGCGGCTCGACCCGCATCTCGGCACCGAGTGTCTTGCCGCCCGCCGCGGCGACGAGAGAAGGCGCGAAACTGACGACGCGGTGCGGCACCGCGGTGGTTACCCGCAGTGTTCCGAGTCCGCTCCCGACGTCGTAGACCTCTGTTCCGTCGGGCAGCTTCGACCGGGCCGGATCGGTCAGCGGGTTCATCGCGGACACCGCGGTCCTGAGTGTCGACGCGGCCTTGCGCGGGTTGAGCAACTCGATCGCGTTCACCGGCAGGTCCGAACTGTCCGTGCGGACCCAGTTGGTGCCGTACAGGTCGCTGTTTCCGAGCCCGTGCGCTTTCCAGTACTCCGGCGTCGCGGAGAGGTACAGCTGATTGTCGGCGGAGACGACCTGAATGGCCTGGCCGTCGACCGGCAGCGCGCCGTGCGCGCTGCCGTTACGGGTGATACGGAACTCCAGTTCGGCGGGTTTGCCCGAAGCGTCCTTGATTGTCGACTTGTAGACAACGGCGGGCGCCTGTTCAAGCTCCTTCAGCGCGCTTTCGACAGCGCCGCGTTGCTCGGCACGCCGGTCCACCCGCTGTTGCTCGGCGGGCGAGATCCCGGCCACCCCGTCGACCGCGACATCGCAACCGGCCACAAGGCAGCACAAGGCGGCGATCGCGCCGATCCTCGACCGTCGTGCCGGCATTCCGCCCCCTTGTGTCACGTGCGAGGAGATCACACCTTAGAAAAGGGGTCTCGCACCACCACATTCGCGGGTCCCCAAAGCAGCTGTCACCGACTTGTCACCTGAACGAGCCACCCGGCGGGACCACCGCACGACCGGTTGGTCTACACTTTCCCGGTCTCGGCGAGGCGGGTTCCGTGAGCACCTGGTGCCCGACGTGATCGACGCGGCGGCTTGAGTGGCCACACGCGGTCGAGCACGCCTGTGGAATTCGCCGCCGAACACCAGAACCGCCCCGAACCATCCCCACCTCAGCATGCTTTCGCTGAACATGTTGGTGAATTGAAGGAGTGCTACACCGTGTCCGAGGTAAGCCTGTCCGTCGAGCCCCGCACCGAATTCGGCAAGGGTGCCGCGCGTCGCACGCGTCGCGCCGGCAAGATCCCCGCGGTGCTGTACGGGCACGGCTCGGACCCGCGCCACTACTCCCTGCCCGCCATCGAGTTCGCCCGCGTCGTGCGTGAGAACGGCAGCAACGCCGTCATCACCCTCGAGCTCGAGGGCAAGAGCGAGCTGGCGCTGACGAAGACCATCGTCGTCCACCCGCTGAAGAACTACATCGAGCACGTCGACCTGCTGGTCGTCCGCCGCGGCGAGAAGGTCACCGTCGACGTCCCCGTCGTCGTCACCGGCACCGCGGGCCCGGGCACCCTGGTCACCACCGACCTCGACACCCTCCAGATCGAGGTCGAGGCGCTGCACATCCCCGAGCAGGTCGAGGTCTCGGTCGAGGGCGTCGAAGCCGGCACCCAGATCCTCGCCTCGCAGGTCACCCTGCCGAAGGGCGCCACCCTGGTCACCGACGCCGAGGCTCTGGTCGTCGCCGTCAACGAGGCGCCGTCCGAGGCTTCGCTCGAGGGCGAAGAGGGCGCCGCCGAGGCGGCCGAGGCTCCCGCCGAGGACGCCGAATAAAGTCACCGGTGTGACCGAAGCAGTACTTCCCGGGGCCGGCGAGCAGATCCTGCTCGTCGGCCTCGGCAATCCCGGCCCCCAATACGCGGGCAACAGGCACAACGTCGGCTTCATGGTGCTCGACGAACTCGCCGGCCGTGTCGGAGGCAAGTTCAAAGCCCACAAGAGCGGCGCCGAAATCCTCGAAGGCAGGCTCGCGGGACAGCGCGTGGTCCTCGCCAAGCCGCGTTCGTACATGAATCTCTCGGGTGGCCCGGTCGTCGGCGCGGCCCGGTTCTACAAGATCCCCCCGGCCGGTGTCGTGGTCGTCCACGACGAGCTGGACGTCGACTTCGGCGCGCTCAAGATGAAACTGGGCGGCGGCGACAACGGCCACAACGGTCTCCGCTCGATCACCAAATCCCTGGGCACGAAGGACTACTACCGTGTCCGATTCGGCGTCGGCCGCCCTCCGGGACGACAGGATCCGGCCGATTTCGTGCTGAAAGACTTCTCGACGGTCGAACGCAAAGAACTCGCTTTCGAGATCGATCGTTGCGCCGACGCTGTTGAAGCGCTTATCAGCACCGGTCTCGCCGCGGCCCAGAACACCTTCCACGCTGGGTGAACCCGCTCACATGGCGGTGCGTTACATCTCGTCACTCGAAGGCGTTTCACCACGCCCCTGATCGAGTCGTGGAATAGCGCGAGCTCTTCCGGGGAACTCTCAAACCCGTTAGGACGGAATGCGGAGATCGCATTCCCCACCGAAACCGGAGAGAGTTTCATGTCGTTTACGGCCGAAGAAATCACCGGCGCCACTTTCCCGAACGCCCCGATCGGGCGGCGCGGATACGCCAAACACGAGGTCGACGCGTTCCTGGAACGGATCGCCGACACGATCTCGGACCGGGACGACCTGACGGCCGCCGAGGTGCACCACGTCATGTTCTCGCGTCCGCTGATCGGGAAGCGCGGCTACGACGAACGCGAAGTCGACGATTTCCTCGACAAGGTCGAAGGGCAACTCGCCCACCGGACCGGCCAGCACGTACTCGGCGTGCCCGGCGCCCGCGAAGAGGACGAAGCGACCACCGAACGCGCCGTTCCAGACCGCGGTCCTGTCGAATTCCTGCGGGAGCGCTAGTGCCCGTCACCGCGTTCGAGGCCAGAACCCGGCAGTTCGACCGGGCACCGATCGGCGCCCGTGGTTATCACGAACCCGCGGTCGATGCCTTCCTCGAACGGGTCGCGGCGACCCTCGACGGCGACGACGACCTGTCGGTTTCGGACGTCCACAACGTGGCGTTCGCCAAAGCACCGCTCTCGAAACGAGGCTACGACCCGGCAGCCGTCGACGCTTTCCTGCGGGATGTCGAGAGCACGCTGGCCGGGCTGTCCCAGTCCGCCGCCTATTACATAGCGCCTGCCTTGGAACACACCCATACCCGCAAGCCACCCTGGCGACGCCGCTGACCAACGGGAGGTGCCGCGAAAGGGCCGGGCCGCGATGTTCGCGGACCCGGCCCTTTCGTGTCAGCTGTTCGCCGCGTTCTTGGCGATCTTGTCCGCGAACTGGACAGCGGTCGCGGCCCGCTTCACCTTGCCCGAGGGCGTCTTGGGCAGACTTCCCGCCGGGAGCACCACAACCGCGAAGGGACGCATGTCGACGGCGCCGCGCACCTTGGCAGCGACCTCCTTCGCCAGCGCCTTCTCCGTTTCCGGGTCCCCGGCGAGTTTCGATTCGACCACGACGGCGAACCGCTCCCGGCGGCTGCCGGCGTCGATCCGCACGGCCACTGCGTTCCCCGCCCGGACCCCCTCGACCGAGGTCGCCGCCCTCTCGATGTCGGTCGGGTACAGGTTCCGGCCGCCCATGATGATGACGTCCTTGCGACGGCCGCAGATCACGATCATGCCGTCGACCAGGTAACCGAGGTCGCCGGTGAGCAGCCAGCCGTCCTCGTCCTGTGTCGCGAGCGGACCTTCCATGGTCAGATATCCCGGCGTCACGGCCTCACCGCGTAGACGGATCTCCCCGACCTCGCGTTCTCCGAGCACGGTGCCCTTGTCGTCGACGATCTCGGCCTCGAGCCCGTCGAGCGGCGGCCCGAGCACCGCGAAGGACCGGACTTCATCGGTCCCGCGGCGCGGGTCGTCCTCGGGGACCGGCACCGCACGGTTGTCCGCCTCGAGCGCATCGGCTTCGACGACGTCCAGCGTCAGTCCGGTGAACAACGGCGCGAACGAAACCGCGAGAGTGGCCTCCGCCATGCCGTACGCCGGAAAAACACATTCGGCAGGCATTTTGAAGCGTGCCCCCGCCTCGACGAATGTCCGCACGGCCGTTTCATCGATCGGCTCGGCGCCGTTCAGCGCGATCCGCAGCTTCGAGAGGTCGTACGCGTTGTCGTCCTCGACACGGGCCATCCGCCTGCCCACGATCGCGTACGCGAAGTTCGGCGCGGCCGTGGTCGTGCCGTTGTACTTGCTGATCAGCTGCGGCCAGATCAACGGTCCCGACAGGAACTCGAGCGGCGTGATCTTGACGAGTTCGACGCCGAACGTCATCGGGACCGTCAGGAAGCCGACCATCCCCATGTCGTGGAAGGTGGGCAGCCAAGAGACCATCACGTCGACGTCGAAATCGAACTCGGCCCGATCGACCATCGCCTTGACGTTCGCATACAGGTTTCCGTAGGTGATCCGCACGGCCTTCGGATCGGCCGTCGACCCGCTGGTCAGTTGCAGGAGCGCGGTGTCCGATTCCGCCGTCGGCACGGGCTCCGCCAACGGTTCGGCCTCGAGCAGCTCGGTGATGACCTGGAAGGCGATGCCATGCTCGGTGAGCACCGGCGCCAACTGGTCGAACGGCTCACCGAGCAGAACCAGGCCGGACCCGATCATCCGCAACACACGAACGGTGTCCTCTGCCCATTCGGCGAGGTCGGTTCGCTGCGTGGGCTGATGCAGCATCGTCACGCTGCCGCCGGCAAGCCATACCGCCTGAACCGTCGGCGCGATCAGCGACGGCGCCGCCGCCAGGACCGCGACCGCTTTGCCGGGCTCCAGCCCAGCCGTCACCAGGCCCCCGGCGACCCGCTTGGCCTGCTCGTGAATCTCGGCCCACGTACGCCGAACCGGCTCCTTGGGCTCCCCGGTGACCATTCCCCGCTGCTGACCTCGCCCCGCCGCGGTGGCGACGAGCGTGTCCACGAACCGACTCATGCGCGTCACACTACTGTCCGCGCTGAAAGGCCCGCTCGCCGTCGAGTGAACTCATTCGATCGCTTCGGAGGTCTCGAGCCACTGAGCCTCGACCTCCTCCTTCTCCGTTTCGACGGCTTTCAATTCGGTGTTCAGCTCGATGAGCTTCGTCGGATCGGTCGCCGCGGCGAGCAGCGCCGCATGCAGCTTCTCTTCCTTCGCGTGCAGCTGGTCGAGCTTGCGCTCGAGACGGGACAGCTCCTTCTGCGCCGCCCGCTGTTCCGCAGCGCTCTTCTTGGGCGCGGAGGCCTGCGCGTTGCCCGTCTTCCGGTCGCCGGCGGCTTTCTCGAGACTCTTGACGCGCCGGTCCAGGTACTCGTCGATCCCGCCCGGCAGATGGGTCACTTGCCCGTCCCCGAACAAGGCCACGATCGTGTCGCAAACGCGTTCCACCAGGTACCGGTCGTGCGAAACGACGACGAGACTGCCCGGCCAGGAATCCAGCAGATCTTCGAGCTGCTGCAAGGTGTCGATATCGAGATCGTTCGTCGGCTCGTCGAGCAGCAGCACGTTGGGCTCGGCCATCAGAAGCCGGCACAGCTGCAGGCGGCGCCGTTCACCGCCGGAAAGGTCTTCGACCGGCGTCCACTGCCTCGAAGCGGGGAACCCCAGCTTCTCTGCCAGCTGCGAAGCGGAGAGCTCCTGCTTGCCGAAGACGACCCGACCGGAGACCTCTTCGATCGCCTGCAGCACCCGCAGGTCACCCGGCAGGTCGTCAAGCTCCTGCCGTAGGTGCGCGAGGCTGACCGTCTTGCCCTGGATGCGTCGCCCCGTCTCGGGCTCCGTATCACCGCCGAGCAGCTTGAGCAGCGTCGTCTTGCCCGACCCGTTGACGCCGACCAGGCCGATCCGGTCGCCGGGGCCGATGCGCCACGTGACGTGATCGAGCAGGGTGCGGTCGCCGACGGTCAACGTGGCGTCCTCGATCTCCAACACGGTCTTCCCCAACCGCCGACGGGCGAACGCAAGCAGTTCGACCGAATCACGCGGCTCCGGCACGTCGGAGATCAGAGCCTCCGCCGCCTCGACGCGGTAGCGCGGCTTCGAGGTCCTGGCCTGCGGACCGCGACGCAGCCACGCGAGCTCTTTACGCGCCAGGTTCTGCCGCTTCTCTTCGGCAGTCGCCGCCAGCCTCGCCCGTTCGGCCCGCGCGAAGATCCAGTCGGCGTAACCACCTTCGTACTGCTCGACGCGGCCGTTGGCGACCTCCCAGGTCAAACTCGCGACCGTGTCGAGGAACCACCGGTCGTGGGTGACGACCACGACCGCGATCTTGCGGTTGAGCAGATGATCCGCGAGCCAGCGCACACCTTCGACGTCGAGATGGTTGGTCGGCTCGTCGAGAACCACGAGGTCCAGTTCACCGGTGAGTGCGGCCGCCAAGGCCACCCGGCGGCGTTCACCACCGGACAGGTTCGCCGTTTCCTTCTCGACACCGAGAGCGGTGATCCCGAGACCATCCATAATGGACCGGACTCGCGCGTCAGCGGCCCACTCGTGCTCCGCGCCGTAGCGCTCCAGCACGACATCTCCGACTGTGCTGCCGTCGGGGAGTTCGGTCCGCTGGGTGACCACGGCCATCCGCAAGCCGCGGACCTGGCTGACGCGTCCCGTATCCGGCTCGCTGATCCCCGCGAGGACCTCCAGTAGCGTCGTCTTCCCTCCCCCGTTGAGACCGACGACGCCGATACGCTGCCCCTCCGCCACACCGAGCGAAACACCGTCGAGCAGCGGGCGCACCCCGAAGGACTTGCTCACCGACTCCAGGTTGACCAAGTTGGCCATGCCTCAGCCGATCCTTTCCAAAAAGCTTGCACCACAACGAATTAGTCGATGTCCAATCCGGACACCCTTACTACGCGTGCACCCGAGGTGGCGACGGCCGGGGCGCGTCGTCCCCGCCCACCAATCGGGCTCCGGGCACCGGCCCGTGTGCGACGCGCACCGTGCGACAGACCCCCGCACCGGACAGCTCCGCGGCGACCTCGACGGCCGACTGAGCATCCGCGCACAGAAAGGCACAGGTCGGTCCGGATCCGGACACGGTGCCGGCGAGCGCACCCGCGTTGACTCCTGCCCGCAACGTGCGGCGCAGTCCCGGACGCAAGGAGACAGCGGCCGCCTGCAGGTCGTTGCCGAGAAGCAGCGCCAGCTGCCGCGGGTCACCGGACGCCAGCGCCTCGACCACCGGAGTGTGCGAGCCGATCCGCGGCGGGCTGCCCTCTTCACGCAACTTGTCCAGCTCGCCGAACACCCTCGGAGTCGAAAGTCCACGCTGATCGAAGGCCAGAACCCAGTGGAAGGTGTGCCTCGACAGGACCGGCACCAGCTGCTCCCCTCGGCCGGTTCCCAACGCGGTCCCGCCGTAGAGCGCGAAGGGGACGTCGCTGCCGAGCTTCGCGGCGATACCCGCCAATTCGTCACGGGAGATGTCGAGCTTCCAAAGCGACGCGAGGCCTACCAGGGTCGCGGCCGCGTCGGCGCTGCCTCCGGCCATCCCACCCGCTACCGGGATGCCCTTGCGCAGTACCACCCGGACCTTGGACTCGCCGTCCGCCTTGCCGACGTGGGCCGCCAGTGCCTGTGCCGCCTTCCAAGCGAGGTTGTTGGCCCCTGTCGGTACGGAGCCTTCGCCTTCGCCGTAGACCTCGACTCCGGGGTCCTCGGTGACCGCGACGGTCACCTCGTCGGTCAGGGAAAGCGCCTGGAACACGGTCACCAGCTCGTGGTAGCCGTCCGGGCGTACGTCACCGACCGACAGGTGCAGGTTGACCTTGGCGGGAACCCTGACGGTTACTGGGGGCGGTACGACGGCGAGCACACGTCAAGCCTACGTGGCCGCTCCACTTGTGTTGTCACCAGGAGAAAAGACAACAGGACGAGTCAGACACGAACGGGCCGCCCCGGACGGTTTTCGTCCTGAGCGGCCCGTTCGCGAAGGAATCAGGCGGCGACGCCCTGCGGTCCGCGGACCGGATGGGTCACGTGGCCGCCACGCTCGGCGATCCAGGCAAGCGCGGCATCCGCGCGCTCGCCGCGCACGCCGAGGCGGAACCGGCCGACCGGCGTGTCGCCGATCCGGATCAGACCGCCTCCGATGGTGGCGAGTTCGACGTCGAAGCGACCGGCCGCCTCCGGCAGCAGCGCACCGACCGAGGCGAAGCCGACCAGCACGACATCCACCGCGCGGTCGTACTTCGAGGCCTGCGCCCGCCCGGTCTCGATCGCGGGAAGCAGGGCCTGCGCGGTCCGGCTGTTCGGGTCGGAGACCAGGTCGAGCACGGTGCCACGTTCGATGACCGCTCCAGCCTCCAGAACCGCGACGTCGTCGCAGACACGGCGAACCACGCCGGCGTCGGGAGTGGTGAGCAGCACGGTGACTCCGAGCTCGGCGCGCGCACGGTCGAGCACTGTCAAGACCGCGCCGGACTCTTCGGGCTGCACACCCGCGGTCGGGTCGTCGGCCAAGAGCACGGACGGCCCGGCAGCCAGTGCCTTGGCGATGGCCACTCGGCGCAGCTGCCCCTCGGACAGGTCACCCGGCCGCTGCCCCGCCCGGGGGGTGAGCCCCACCAGGTCGAGCAGGTTGCCGACCCGATTGCGGCGCTGCGGCCCGTCGAGGCCGAGCTGTTCGAGCGGCGAAGCGATGTTGCCGGCGATAGTGCGCTCGGCGAGCAATTCCGGTTTGGTGCTCACGACACCGACCTGTCGCCGGATTTCGCGCAGCCGGCGTCCGTCGAGGGTCCCGGTGTTGAGGCCGTCGAGTCGAACGACACCCCGGTCAGGACGCTCCTGCAGGCTGATGCAACGAGCGAGGGTCGACTTGCCAGAGCCTGCCGGACCAACGACTCCGAACAGCGAGCCCGCTTGGATGTCCACGCTCACATCACGCAATGCGACGACAGGATTTCCGTTGAGGGGAAAGGATTTGGACAGGTTTTCGACAGTGATCACGAAAGGCTCCATGCAAATGGGGCGCTGCTTCTTTCGAGCGCGCCAACCGTCACCGAGTGACCGTCCGGGAATGGACGGATTTCAGAGGTAAGGGAAAGAACTCAGGCAGTAACGGTGGAGCGTCGACACGCACTTACCGTGCGGCGACCTTCATCGACGACACGTCGCCTGGTCAGCAGGAGCGGGTGGGTGACCCTGTTCATTAGGCACAGCCTCCATCGGTCCTGGCTGTAGCACCTGCCCTGTGGAGGGTGGTTGCTGCGACTTCGGCGAGCCAGGTCTCTCAGTCGCTCGGGATGGCCCACTGAGTAAAACCGATCCCACTGGATGAAAGCAAGCGCGTAGGCGCAGATCACACGTCTGGTCGCGTTCATTATACAGGATCCGCTGTCCATACTCTGAGACGTCGACAGATTTCCCTGAACCAGAACGGGGGCGCTGCCTGCCAAGACGGGTCGAGCGCACGCAGAACGAGGAGAAGGTTTACGCACTCGTGCTGACCTTGACCGGATCCTGTCCGCGCGGTGCCGGTCACACCTGTGGCAGACGATCAGCCGGCGGCCGCGGCGATCCGAGCGAACTGTTGAACATCCAACTGCTCCCCACGGGTCTTGGGGTCGATACCCGCCTTTTCGAGCAGTTCCCCCGCGCGTTCGGCGGAACCGGCCCATGACGCCAACGCGGCACGCAGAGTCTTCCGCCGCTGCGAGAAGGCGGCGTCGACCACCGCGAACAGCCGCTCCCGGTCCACGGACGACACCACATCACCCCGCTCGAAGGCGACCAGCGCGGAGTCCACGTTCGGAACAGGCCAGAACACCGCGCGCGGCACGGCGGCGACCTTGCGCGCCTTTCCGTACCACGCGAGCTTGACGCTGGGCACGCCATAAGTCCGGCTCCCCGGACCGGCCGCCATTCGGTCCGCGACCTCGGTCTGGACCATTACGAGACCGCTGGTCAGCGACGGCAACTCGGCGAGCAGGTGAAGCACGACGGGGACGGCGACGTTGTACGGCAGATTCGCGACAAGTGCCGTCGGCCGCGCAGGTAGGTCGTCCGCCGTGACCCGCAACGCGTCCGCCCCGACGACAGTCAGTCTCTCGGCCCCGCCCCGTTCGGCCACGGTGTCTGGCAGTCGCCTCGCCAGTACGGGATCGATTTCGACCGCGATGACCTCGGCACCGGTCGCGAGCAGTCCGAGTGTCAGCGAGCCGAGGCCCGGCCCGACCTCCAGGACTACGTCACCTTCGCCGACCCCCGAAAGGTCGACGATGCGGCGCACCGTGTTGGGATCGTGCACGAAGTTCTGGCCGAGCTTCTTGGTCGGACGTACGTCCAGCTCGGCCGCCAGCGCCCTGATCTCCGCAGGACCGAGCAGTTCAGTCACCCGACGATCGTAACCAGGCCCGGTAGGCCACGATTGACCGGTGGACGACGTCGTACTCGATGGCAGGAAAGTCCGGTTGCGCGACTGGCGACCGTCCGACCTCCGCCCGCTACGCGACCTACTCGATCCCGCGCAGCCTTGGCACGAAACGAACGGGCCCTACTTCGGCACCCCGGCCGCGGCGGCCGCCGAATCCACGGCACGCGAACTCACCACCACCAAGGCCGAGCCGCCCGATCCCCGCACCAGCCTCGCTGTGCGTGCGCTGAGCGACGGCAGGTTGATCGGCCGGGTCAGCTGGTACTGGAAAGCAGAGAGACCGACTGGCGGCGGATGGGGTTGGTCAGCTACGACGAGCGGTACTGGGGCGGCGGGTTCGGCACCGAGGCCTTGCGCATGTGGACGACCTACTTGTTCTCCCGCACCGATGCGCTCCGCCTGGACTTCGCCACGTACTCGGGGAACCCCGGAATGATCACCCCCGGACGGCGACTGGGCTTCGTCGAAGAAGGCCGGTTCCGGCGCGCTCGACGTTGGTCCGGCGGCGTCCACGACGCCGTCGTCTACGGCGCGCTCCGCGAGGAATGGGATCAGATGAACCACTGAGGCAGGGGGCAGGCGTGATCGTGCCCCCACCATCCTTGTGGCGTCTCCGATCCGGCACGCGTCCCCCTCCAGTGTGATCGGCGCAGGTTCGCGTCGCCGGAGCGTGATGATCATCCACCCGATCGATACCGTGCATTCGTTCGAATCTGCCTCGACAATCGAGGGATGACCAGCACAAACATCCCCAAGGCCTTCCCGCTCAACCTGCCGGAAGGTGACGCCGAACTGCTTCTCGACGAGTTGCAGACGCGGCTACGCGAAGGGCGACGTCTGTTCGCCGAAGTCGGCCAGATCCTGGCCGAGATCGAGTCCCGTGGTGTCCGAGATCTCTACGGATACAACTCGATCGCCGTGTTCTACGAGCATGCGGCTCGGGTGCCTCGAGCGGAGGCCCGGAAAGTGACCGGTAGAGCGCTCGCGCTCAATGCGAGACGGGCGCGCGACGGCACGTCGATCAACCCCATCGCGCCTTTGACCGGCACCGCGGCCGGCACCGGCGCGCTGGCCGAGGCCGGCATCGACCGGATCGTCACTGTCATGAAGAGGCTGCCCGAGCATGTCACCGCGAACGCACGGCTCGAGGCCGAGAAGGGCCTGGTCGAGCTCGCCGGCGTCGCAAGACCGCGCGACGTCACGGTGGCGGGCACAGAGCTGCTCGCGCGACTCGACCCGGACGGAAATCCCAAAGAAGACCCCAGTCCGAAACTTCAGCGGAGCGAATTCTGGTTGCGCCAGAAACGGACCGGCCGTTGGGACATGCGTGGCAACCTCGATCCCGAGACGGGCGCCGCCTGAACGCGCTCCTGGTGCCGCGAGCGTATCCGGCTCCCACCAAGGAAGCCGACGACCGTGCACCGGCGGAGAGACGCGGCGACGCGTTCGCGGAGATCATCGACCTGGCGGAGACAAGTCCGGACATCCCCTTGTCCCGAGAGACTTCGGAGCAGGTCGCCGAGCAGCCTCAGGTCACGGAGCCGGTCGAGAAACCCGCAAGCCGTCCCAAGTCCACCCAGGCCCGATCGCAGAGCCACCAAAGCCCGCACCGCCGCGGCGGAGGCGTCTTCGAGGCAAATGCGGCCGAACGATCCCGGACTGTGGCCCACATACGGCCTCCGCGCTGGTGGGCGAGACTGTCGAGACCGAGAGCCGGGAACGCGACGCAGCCACAGAAGCCCTTAACGGCCTGAAGGCCACCTTGCAGGCGAACCCACACGGTGACCTTCAGGAAGGAGGACGATCTGGCGTCAGGCCTTCTTGCCGCAGTGCGGCCAAGCGCTGTAGCCACCACGAGCGTCGCGGACCTTCTCAGCGACAGCGATCTGCTGGGCCTTACTGGCCTGGTGCGGGTACGCGGCGTACTGGTCGCCACCGTAGGCGTCCCAGGTGCTCTTGTTGAACTGCAAGCCACCGTAGTAGCCGTTGCCGGTGTTGGCGGCCCAGTTGCCGGTCGACTCGCACTGAGCGATGCGGTCCCAGGCGCCGGCGTCTCCGATGACCGGATCGGCGGGCTTCTTCGTACCGACCTTGACGATCTTGGGCTTGGCCTCGGTGATGACCTCTTCCGAGACCTTCTCGCGGCCGACCTCTTTGCCGTTGCGCTTGGTGACCTTGTAGGTCACGGTCTTCTGGCCCGGAGTGCCCGGGTCTTCGACCTTGGTCTTGCCCTTTTCGAGCTCCGGATCGTCGACCTTCTGCTCGGGCGGTGCAATTTCCTCGTTCTGCTTGACCATGGTGACGCCGGTCCGGCTGATGTGGACCTCGGCGCCGTCGACCAGCTTGACGTCGAGACCGCCGACGGCCTCGTCGTCCGGGCCGAGGGTCATCCGGAGCTCACCAAGGAATTCCTTGGTGGTGACCGAGTTGGTCTGCACCTTGCGCGGTTCGTTCGCGCCGTCGAAGACCGTGACGTTCTTGAGGGTCTTGACCTCGACAGTGGCGCCTTCGAGCGGCAGCTCACCGTTCTGCGGGAGCGAGGTCCAGGTGCCGGCCTTGGCGAGGTCGGCACGACCGAGCTGGTTCAGCGCTTCGCCGAGGTTGGTCGCACGGACCCAGGACTCCTGCTGCGGCGCGCCGTCGACGATCAGGTTCAGCTTACGGCCGCGCTCCAGCTTGATGACGCCGCCGTCGCCCACCTCGGCCTGGGGCGAGGGGGAAAGCGAGTCGTGCGCGCCGACCGAAAGACCGGCGTCTTCAAGGACATCGCCGACCGTGTCGCCGAAGCTGTGGACGGTCTGCTGTTTGCCGTCGATGTCGAGCGTGACGCTCTTGTTCATCGCCATCGCGGCCGCGCCGCCACCGCCGAGGGTGAGGAGCACCGCCATGACGGTTCCCTTGAGGAAGCGCTTCTTCCAGACGCGGGTCGCGCTCGAGATAACCTCATCCTTGGTCGCGGCCTTCATCGGCGCGCCCGCGGTGCGGTCCTCGGCCATCTCGTCCGGGATGACGATCGGCGGGAGCATGGTGGTCTCGGCGCTGATGAGGCGGATCAGCTCGTCGACGTCGACATCGATCTCGGCCATCAGGGCGTCGGCGTCGGGGCCGAGCGCGGCGAGGACGTCCTGCTGCGTGATGCGCGGGTCGTCGGAGTAGTCCAGCTCGCCGTAGTGAGTGTCGCGGTCGAGCACGGCAACCGAACCGGAGGAAGCGAAGGTGTTCGTCTCTGCGCCGAGGCGCGAGGCATCCTGCCTACTGCTACCAGTCACTGGGTCGTTCCCTTTCCCAAGACGTCGAGGAGCTCGACAACCGCTCCACTACGTCCTTCGTCTCGATGCGCACTTCGGCACACCTCTAGAAGTCCGACACCCGCAGCCAGCGCCATCGTCACGGTTCCAGGCCGTACCTCTCCCGGTTCCGCTTCCCCGACGTGCACTGACGTGACTGTGGGCGTAACAGCCGGAAACCGCATGAGCGGACACCGACCGGCACGATCACGGGACAGTAACGAACCTCGCCGGGTTGCGCAAACACCCCCCGGAGTGTCGTGACGTTGGTCACTCATCAGAGTGGACCATTGTTGATCACCAATGTCGCAATCCGTTCAACCGGCTGTGACTGTCGGCAACCCGAAGACCCGCTCAGCGGTCACTCGCACCGATTCGGCCACTTCGTGCACCGCCTCGCCCCTGAGCGAGGCGAGATGGCGAACCGTGTAGGCGGCACAGTAGGGCTCGTTCGGTCGCCCACGGAACGGATGCGGGGTCAGGAACGGAGCGTCCGTTTCGACGAGGTACTGGTCCGCCGGAACGATCCGTGCCGCCTCGTGAAGTCCGCGGGCGTTACGGAAGCTGACCGTCCCGGCGAACGAAAGCACGTATCCCGCGTCGACACAGCGGCGAGCGACATGCTCGTCTCCCGAAAAACAGTGGAAGACGACCTGCTCGGGTGCTCCCTCCTCCTCGAGGATCCGGAGTACGTCGTCGTGAGCGTCTCGATCATGGATCATCAGCGGTTTGCCGATCCGCTTGGCGAGATCAATGTGCCACCGGAAAGCGTCCTGTTGGGCGTCGTGGGGCGAGTAGTCCCAGTAGTAATCGAGGCCGGTCTCGCCGACCGCGACCACTCTGGACTCTTTCGCGAGACTCTCCACTTCGGATTTCTCGGCCTCGCCGAAATCCTTGGTGCGCGTGGGATGGATCGCGACGGCGGCCCAGACCCGAAGGTCCCAAGTGGACGCTTGCGCGGCCCAGCGAGCGGCCGCGAGATCGTCCGCGACGGTGATCACCCGGGAAACACCGGCGCGTTCGGCGCGGTCGACCATGGCTGTCACGTCAGCCTCGGTGACCGCACCGCACGCGTCGAGGTGGGTATGCGCGTCCACCACCGAAACCGGCAACCTGTCCGGGATCGGCGGCGGTTCCTTCTTCTCCGTACCCATCAGCTGATCATTTCGAGATCGGCGCCCATTCGGGACCGGTCTCGCCGAGCTCGGGGTCCAGCTTGGCGAACAGCGGGGTCGGCTTCTCCAGCGGCTTGCCGACCTCGATCGGCACGGACTTCCAGCGCGCCTGCTCGGCCTTGTAGTCCCCGGTGAGGATGGGGTTGATCCGGCCGGGGATGTCGAGGTCCTCGACTTCCTGAAGCTCGGGCTGGGCCGCCCAGACGCCGGTGCCGCCGAGTGCCTCGTGCACCTTTTGCGCCGAGTGGGGCAGGAAAGGGGTCAGCAGCGTGTTGGCGTCCGAGACGACCTGCAGAGCGGTATGCAGAACGCTGTCGCGACGGGCGGGGTCGTCCTTGAGCTTCCAGGGCTCCTGGTCCGAGAGGTACCGGTTCGCGGCGGTGACGACGCGCATGGCCTCGCTCGCCGCCGCCTTGAACCGAGACCGCTGCAGGTGGGCGCCGGCGGTGTCGAACGCCTTGCGGGAGAGTTCCTTGAGCTCCTCGTCGGCGGCCATGGGGGCGTCGGGACGCGGAATGGCGCCGCCGTTCTTGTGGGCCATAGAGATGGACCGGTTGACGAGGTTGCCCCACTCGTTGGCCAGTTCGAAGTTGGTCCGGCGGACGAACTCGTCCCAGGTGAAGTCGGTGTCCTGGGTCTCGGGGCCGGCTACCGAGATGAAGTACCGCAACGTGTCCGGGCCGAAGTCACGCAGGAAGTCATGGACGTAGATGACCGTGCCGCGCGAGGTCGAGAATTTCGAGCCGCTCATCGTGAGGAACTCGCTGGAAACGATCTCGTCGGGCAGGTGCAGCTTGCCGTACTTACCGGGCTCGCCGCCTCGATCGCCTTCACCGTTGTGGCCGAAGAGCAGAGCCGGCCAGATCTGGGCATGGAAGGTGATGTTGTCCTTGCCCATGAAGTAGTAGGAGCGGGCGTCCGGGTTGTTCCACCACTCCTGCCAGGCGTCCGGGTTGCCGGTCCGGCGCGCCCACTCGACGCTCGCCGAGAAGTAGCCGATGACCGCGTCGAACCAGACGTAGAAGCGCTTGAGCGGCTGGTCGCGCCAGCCGTCCAGCGGGATCTTCACGCCCCAGTCGAGGTCACGGGTGATCGGCCGCGGCCGCATGTCGTCGATGAGGTTTTTCGTGAAGTTGAGGACGTTCGGGCGCCAGTCGGTCTTGCTGGACAGCCAATTGCCCAAAGTGTCGACGAACGCCGTCAGGTCGAGGAAGTAGTGCTCGGTTTCGACGAACTTCGGCGTTTCACCGTTGATCCGGGACTTCGGGTTGATCAGCTCGGCGGCGTCGAGCTGGTTACCGCAGTTGTCGCACTGGTCGCCGCGCGCGCCGTCGTAGCCGCAGATCGGACACGTGCCCTCGATGTACCGGTCCGGCAGAGTGCGGCCGGTCGAAGGGCTGATCGCACCGCGGGTCGTCTTGGGGACGACGTAGCCGTTGCGGTGCAGCGCGAGGAAGATCTGCTGCGTGACGTCGGCGTGGTTACCCGTGGTGGTGCGGGTGAACAGGTCGTAGGTGAGGCCGAGCCCCTGCAGGTCCTGGCCGATCTGACGGGTGTACTTGTCGGCCGTCTGCTGGGAGGTCATGCCTTCCTTGTCGGCCTGGACGGTGATCGGGGTGCCGTGTTCGTCGGTACCGGACACCATGAGCACCCGGTTGCCGGCCATTCGCTGGTAGCGGGAGAAGACGTCGGACGGGACGCCGAATCCGGACACGTGGCCGATGTGGCGGGGGCCGTTGGCGTAGGGCCAGGCCACCGCAGTCAACACTGGGGTGCTCATGCTTGTTTAGCCTACGGACGTCGTCTAAGGCATTGTTGTCCGGGAGAGGATCGGAGGCCTCGGTGTCCGCCACGCGTCTGCTGGTGCTGGGTGTCGTGCGCATGTACGGGAAGGCACACGGCTACCAGGTCCGGCGCGAACTTCTCTCGTGGGCGGCCGACAAGTGGGGCAATGTCCAGCCGGGTTCGATTTATCACGCGCTGAAGAAGATGACCACCGAAGGCCTTCTGGAGCAGGTCGAGGACGTCGAGGCGGGCGGCGGGCCCGACCGGATCGCATACAGGCTGACTGAAGACGGAGAGACCGAGTTCCTCGTACAACTCGGCAGGGCGTTGTCGAGCGACGACGCGACCGGGTACTCGCTGTCGGCGGCGGTCACGTTCATGCCGACCCTGCCCCGCGCACAGGTACTGGCTCTACTGAAACAGCAGCTGGCCAATATGGAAGCGCACGCCCAGTCGACCCATTACGCTCGTGAACACGCCGTCGACCTGGGTAAACCGCCCCATGTGAGTGAGCTGTACCGCCTGTGGAGCGTGCACGCGGAAGCGAACGTGACCTGGATGAGGGACTTGATCGGCCGTCTTGAAGCCGGCGAGTACGTGATGGCGGGCGAAGGCGACGACGAAGCCGTGTTCGGCGCACCGCCCAAGTAATCAAATTTGACTATGGAACGACTCCTAGGGCACAGTGCGTCCAGCCACTAGTCAAACTTGACTAGTTGAGCACCGAAAGGAGCAGACATGATCAAGGCACGCGGCCTTGAGCGGCGCTTCCGTCGCAAGGGCCGCAATGGGGGCGAGGTCCACGCCGTCAAAGGCGTCGATCTCGACGTGTCGGCCGGAGAACTGGTCGGCTTCCTCGGACCGAACGGCGCGGGGAAGACCACGACCCTGCGCATGCTGACGACGCTCCTCAAGCCCACCGCCGGTGAGGCGACGGTCGGCGGCTGTGACCTGCTCGCCGACCCGCTGGGGGTGCGCCGGCGGATCGGCTATGTCGCCCAGGGCGGCGGCACCGCGCCGGCGAGCAAGGTCGTCGAGGAGATCGAGTTCCAGGGCCGCCTGTACCGGATGAGCAAGGCGGACGCGCTCGCACGCGGGGCCGTTCTCGCCGAGCAACTGGACTTGGCCGGGCTGGACCAGCGGGCGACCGCGACCCTGTCGGGCGGGCAGCGCCGCCGGCTCGACATCGCGCTCGGGCTGATCCACTCGCCCGGTCTCGTCTTCCTCGACGAACCGTCGACGGGGCTCGATCCGCAGAGCCGGGCCAATCTGTGGGACCACATCCGCAGGCTGCGCGACGAGCAGGGAGTGACGGTCTTCTTGACCACGCACTACCTCGACGAGGCCGACGCGCTCTCAGACCGGCTGATCGTCATCGACGACGGGAAGATCGTCGCCGAAGGCACGCCGGACTCGTTGAAGGCGAGGGTTTCCGGCGACAGTGTCGTCATCGGGGTCTCACCGGAATCGGCGGCGGAGACCGCGGAGATCGCGGGCCGTCTCGAAGGGGCACACGAGATGACCGTCGCCGACGGCACTGTGCGTTTCCGGGTGCCGCGCGGGGACACCGCGATGCCTGAACTGCTTCGGACGCTGGACGCGCGGGGCATCGCGATGGCGTCCATGCAGGTGCACCGGCCGACGCTCGACGATGTGTTCCTGACCCTGACGGGCCGGAGCCTGCGAGACGCCGAAGAGGGCGCGCCGGTCGACGCCGCCGCGGAGGAGAAGGAGTCCACGCATGTTGCATGACACCTGGTTGATCTTCCGCCGTGACATGCTCGCGGCGTTGCGCAACCCGACGTGGCTCGCCATCGGCATCATGCAGCCGCTCCTCTATTTGTTCTTCTTCGGACCGCTTCTGGTGAAGGCGCTCAACGCGCAAGGCCTGTCCGATGTGGACGGCTGGATGATCTTCACCCCGGCGATCATCGCGCAGCTCGCGCTGTTCGGCAGCTCTTTCGTCGGGTTCGGGCTTCTCGCGGAGTTCCGCTCGGGTGTCGTCGAGCGGATGCGGGTCACGCCGGTGAGCCGGGTGGCGTTGTTGCTGGGCAAGGTGCTCGCCAACGCGCTGCAGACCGTGGTCCAGGCCTTGCTCATCATCGCGCTGGCGTATCTGGTCTTCGACCTGAACGCGCCGTTCGGTGGCGTCGTGCTCAGCCTGGTGATCGTCTTTCTTCTGTCGATCACCTTGGCGTCGTGCTCGTACGCGTTGGCACTGACCCTCAAGAGCGAAGACGCCTTCCCGGCTTTGCTCAACGCGGTTCTCATGCCGTTGCTGCTGCTTTCCGGAATCCTGATCCCGATCACCGCGGGCTCGGCGCCGGATTGGCTGTACACGATTTCCCGCATCAATCCGTTCCGGCACGTGGTGGATGTCGAGCGGAACAGTTTCCGCGGCGACTTCTCGATGGACGCGCTGTTCACCGGGAGCGTCGTGGTGCTGGTCATGGCCGTTCTGGCCGTCTGGTGGGGCTCACGGACGTTCCAACGCGAAAACGCCTGAGACACGCTGTACCGAAAGGCCACCTTGCGGCCGCTCCGCGGACGTAGGGTGACCTTTCGGTCGTACTGTGGCGAAAATTCGAGGTGGGTGAGTTTGATCGATCCGGAAGGTGAGCACGGCGTCACCCTGTCCCACCATGAGACGGTGTCGGATTGGGCGGCGGTGCGTGGCGCCGACATCCGGTTCGCGTCGATCACCGTCACCGAAAACACCAACTGGCGGGACGCCGCGGCGGAACGCAATCTGACCGGTGCACAGCACGTGGGTATCCACACCGGCGCACGGCACTACGCACGCCCTGGCGCCGTCCATGACCAAGCCGACCATTTCGTGCGGACGGCGAGCGCTCTCGGCGCCTTCGCTCCCGGTTCGCTCGCGCCCGCGCTCGAGGTGGAGGCACCCAGCGTCGACGACCGGTTCATCAAGGCGTGGATCAAACACGTCAGGCACGCGGCACGCGTCGAACGCGTTCTGGTGTACGCGGGACTCGACTGCTGGACGAGCCGCTTGCGGCCGGACAAGTGGGCGGACAGCGAAGTGGTGTTGTGGCTGGTCAGGCACAACGAAATCCCGGGAAGACCGGGGTGGTTCCACTCGCGGCTGGGATTGCATCAGCACGGTTTCGGCACTGGGTTGCCCGGTGTGGACGGTCCGATCGCGCAGGACGCCGTGGTCTATCCCTTCAAGCTCGCGGACGTGCTCTTGTAGTGCTCACTCCGTGACGACGGGTGTGCAAGATGTCACCATGTGGTCGCGGATCTCACTTTCCGGTGGACGCGGCTTGCGTCTCCGGCCACCCGAGCGGGGACAATGTCGCGTGCGGTTGATGTGCCGGAGGCTGCGGACGGACGTCGGGCCCGAACGGGCGCTGGCGATTCTTGGAGTACGCGCCGAGAAGCTCGGGCTCGCGCCGCCCGCCGCACTTTGCGGAGAGTGGTTCTCTTCACGCGCGGTCATCGCGCTTAACGCTGCCCTGACGCCTGTCCGGGATGCGGCCGAAGCGTTCGCGATCCCCACTCGGATGCCTATCGTCCGCGACGCGCTGCCCGGAGCGGTGGGGGGCGGCTGGTTCGGTTACCTGGGTTACGACTTGACCGATCCCTCGGGCCGTTCCGGGGCGCTTCCGCCCGCCGCGTGGGGCTGGGTCGACCGGGTTCTTCGGCTGGACGCGGACGGTTCGTGGTGGTTCGAAGCTCTGGTTCCCGACGGGGATCCGGATCCGGTCGATGAAGTGTCCGCGGTGGAATCCGCGCTCGCCGAGCTCCCCGAGGTGACGACCTGGAGTTCCGGCCCGTTGTCGCGTCCGCTTCCGTCTGAGCACTACGACGCTGTCAAGGCGTGCGTGCACGCGATCGAAGCCGGTGAGCTGTTCCAGGCGAACATCTGTGCCCGCTTCAGCGGAGTGTTCACCGGCGATCCGATCGCGTTGTTCGCCGAGGGCACGCGTTGTCTGGGAGCCCGCCGGGCAGCGTTCGTCGCCGGCGACTGGGGTTCGATCGTGTCGTTCTCTCCTGAGCTTTTCCTTGCCAGGCATGGTCGACGCGTCCGGTCGACGCCGATCAAGGGCACTCTGCCGCGGAGGAACGCCTCTGACGAACACCTCGCGCGGCGGCTGCGGGAATCCACCAAGGACGTCGCCGAGAACGTGATGATCACCGATCTCGTCCGCAATGATCTCGGCCGGGTATGCGCCGTCGGCACCGTGCGTGTTCCCGAACTGCTCGAGGTCCGGCCCGCGCCGGGGGTCTGGCATCTCGAATCCACTGTGGAGGGATCACTCGCCGACGGGATCGACGACGCGGCACTGCTCGCGGCCACGTTCCCGCCGGGTTCGGTGACGGGCGCGCCGAAGATCCGCGCGTTGGATCTGATCGCCGAGCTGGAGCCCACCGCGCGCGGCGTCTACACGGGCGCGATCGGGCTCGCTTCGCCGATCGCCGGGCTGGAATTGAACGTCGCGATCAGAACCTTCGAAATCCACGAAGGCACGATCGCGCTCGGAGTCGGCGGCGGGATCACCGCCGACTCCGACAGCGAAGCGGAATGGCAGGAATGCCTGCACAAGTCCGCTCCGCTGGAGCGCCTGCTCGGCTGAGCTACTTGGCGGGGTCCAGCAGCAGCTTGCCCATCGTGCCGCGCGAGCGCAGGGCTTCGTGGGCGGCGCGCGCGTCGGACAGCGCGTACTCGCCACCGGCGACAGCGCGGATCCGGCCGGCGAGGGCCAGCTCGAAAAGCTCGTCGAGCGTGCGGCCGAAGACGTTTCCGGGAAGCTTGAAGGCGTGCGGCAGCCACATCCCGGACACGGTGGTGCTGTGCCCGAGAAGGTTGCGGGCTTCGATCGGTTTCGGGTTCTCTCGGCTGGCCATGCCGTAGAACGCGAGACGCCCGAACGGCGCGAGAGCCGCGATGCTCTGGTCCGTGACCGTACCGCCGGTCATGTCGAGCACGATGTCGACGCGCTTGCCGCCGTTCGCCTCGCGAAGCGCGTCGGTCATGTTCTCGGCGCGCGAATCGATGGCGACGTCGGCGCCGAGTTCGAGGGCGAGGGCACGCTTCTCGTCGCTGCTGGCGGTCGCGATGACCCGGCTCGCTCCCCAGGCTTTCGCGAGCTGCACGGCGATGGAGCCGACCCCGCCCGCGGCCGCGTGCACGACGACGGATTCGCCGGGTTCGAGGTGGGCGCTCTTGCGCAGCAGGAGCGAGGCGGTGGTGCCCTGGACGATGAAGGAGAGCGCGGTCAGGTCGTCGACGCCGTCGGGCACGCCGAAGCTGGTGACCTCGTCGGCCACCGCGCGCTCGGCATAGCCGCCACCGCCGTTGAGCAGCGCGACGACACGCTTACCGTCAGCGGCACGGCCGACGACCTCGCCGCCGGGGACGAGCGGGAGCTTGCTCGGCGCGAGGTACGAGTTCTCGGCCTGGTGCGTGTCGGCGTAGTTGATGCCGATCCGGTCGACCTCCACCAGCTGCTGGCCTGGGCCGGGAACGGGATCGGGCAGGTCGACGAGGTTGAGCACCTCGGGTCCGCCGAACTCGGTCACCTGAACTGCGCGCATCCGCATCCTCCTCGTCGAGATGAGACATTCTTGCATATGTCTCATCTGTGAGACATGACGTGATATGTTTCACGCATCGAAACCGCACTCGAACGACAGCTGACCTCGCCGCGCCCGGACGCCCTGCGCGCGTTCGCGATCGCGCGCGCCCGGTTCCTGGAGGGGCGCCGGGTGGACATGGGTGAACTCGCGGGCGAACTGGGGATCAGCCGGGCCACCCTGCACCGCTGGGTCGGCGGCCGGGATCAGCTGCTCGGCGAGATCCTGTGGTCGATGACCGTGGAGGTCTTCGAAGCGCGGGCTTCCGGCAAACTCGGCCGCGGCGCGAAAGGGATCGCGGAGCTCGTCGGCACCTTCGTCCGGACCGTGAACGGCTCGAAACCGTTCCGGGAGTTCTTGCGCAACGAGCCCGAGCGGGCGCTGCGGATCCTGACGACGAAGGCCAGCGTGGTGCAGAGTCGCGCGATCGCGAGGATGCGCGAATTCCTGGACGAAGAGGTCGAGGCCGGACGACTCACCCCGCCACTGCCGGTCGAGGACCTGGCCTACCTGCTGGTGCGGATCGGCGAGTCCTTCATCTATACGGACGTCATCACCGGCGCCGAACCCGATGCCGCGAAGGCGCACGCGGCCGTGACGGCCTTGCTGTCCTAGCTCTTACGGGACGCGAGAACAGCGTCGTAGAGCTCCTTCTTCGACACCCCCGCGGCTTCGGCGACCTCGGCGGCGGCGGACTTGAGGCGTTCGCCTGCCGAGACCCGCGAAGAAACCTCGGAGACCAGGTCCTCGACGCTGACCGAACGCGGCGGCGCGCCCGCGAGAACGACGGTGATCTCGCCCTTGACCCCGTCGGCGGCCCAGGCGGCCAAATCCGGCAGGCTGCCGCGTTTGACCTCTTCGTAGGTTTTGGTCAGTTCGCGGCAGACGGCGGCACGACGGCCGGGGCCCAGTATGTCGGCGGCGTCTGCGAGCGTGCTCGCGAGGCGGTGCGGAGACTCGAAGAACACGGCCGTGCGGGGCTCGTCCTTCAGCGAACCGAGCCATTTCGCGCGTTCACCGGGCTTGCGCGGAGCGAAACCTTCGAAACAGAAACGGTCACACGGCAGGCCGGACAGTGCGAGCGCCGTGGTCACCGCGGACGGGCCGGGCAGGCAGGTCACCGGCACCTCCGCCTCGACACAGGCGGCCACCAGGCGGAATCCGGGGTCCGAAACGCTCGGCATCCCCGCGTCGGTCACGAGGAGCACCGTTTCCCCCGCTCGAAGCGATTCGAGCAGTTTCGGCAGGCGGGCGGTTTCGACGTCCTCGTAGAAGCTGACCACTCGCCCGACCGGCGAGACTGCGAGGGCAGCAGTGAGGGAGCGCAGGCGCCGGGTGTCTTCGGCGGCGATCACATCGGCCGTCGCGAGGGCTTCGGACAGGCGCGGCGAAGCGTCACGGACGTCTCCGAGCGGGGTGGCTGCCAGCACGAGGCGTCCTTCGGTCATTCCCGAAGGTTAACCGGTTCGCAGATCCGGACACCGAGTTCACTCTTCCGCCCGTAGGATCATGCCCCGTGACCGCACTGCTGACCCGTGACAACGAGAGCGTGCGGCCGGATCCGGTCGACGCGCTCAGGCCACCGAATGACCGGGAGGCCACCCTCCTCGGCCGCGGCATGCCGACCGACCGCCTGCGCGGCTGGATCGTCACGCTCGCGCTGACGCTCATCGGCGGCATCGTCCGGATCCAGAACCTGGGCACGCCCACGGACAAGGGCACGCCCGTCTTCGACGAGAAGCACTATGTCCCGCAGGCGTGGCAGATGCTGCGCAACGGCGGTTACGAAGACAACTACGGCTACGAGCTGATCGTGCACCCGCCGCTGGCGAAGCACCTCATCGCGATCGGCGAATGGCTGTTCGGCTACAACGCGTGGGGCTGGCGGATCATGCCCGCGCTGGCAGGCACGCTGATCGTGTTCCTCACCATCCGGATCGCCCGGAGGCTCACACGTTCTACGCTGCTCGGCGCGGTCGCCGGGATCCTGGTGATCAGCGACGGTGTGCTGCACCTGCAGTCACGCATGGGCATGCTCGACATCTTCATCGCGTTGTTCGTCCTCGCCGCGTTCGCCTGTGTGCTGTGCGACCGCGACCAGGTGCGGCAGCGGCTCGCCGTGGCCGTCCGCGAAGGCTGGATCGGCGAGTCCCGGTTCGGCCCGAAGCTGGGTTTCCGGTGGTGGCGGTTCGCCGGCGGCCTGATGATCGGGCTGACGTTCGGCGTCAAATGGTCGGCGCTCTACTACATCGCCGCGTTCGGCCTGCTCACGGTTTTCTTCGACGTGGCCGCGCGCCGGGCCGCGGGGGTGCGGCGGCCGTGGGTCGGCACGCTGCGCCGCGACGTGCTGCCCGCGCTGTGGGCGATCGTCGTCATCCCGATCCTGGTGTATCTCGCCTGTTACTGGGCCTGGTTCGCGAGCGAGACCGCGACCGACCGCAACTATGTGGCGATCAAGGACATCGATCCCGGTTTCTGGGCCTGGATGCCTCCCGCGTTGCGGTCGCTCGGCGACTACTCGATGAACGTCCTCGATTTCCACGCGAACCTGGTGACGCCCAAGGACAAACCGCATCCGTGGGAGTCGAAGCCGTGGACCTGGCCGATGGGGCTGCGGCCGATGCTCTACGCGTACGCGGGCGGCACGGACGCGACCGGCTGCGGCGAGTCGACCTGCGTGCGGGCGACGATGCTGATCGGGACGCCGGCGATGTGGTGGCTGGCCCTGCCGATGCTCGGCTGGAGCGTGTGGCGGTCGTTCTTCCGCGCGGACTGGCGCTACGTCGCCGTGCTCGTCGGCTACCTGGCCGGGTTCCTGCCGTGGTTCACCAACCTCGACCGCCAGATGTACTACTTCTACGCGACGCCGCTGGCGCCGTTCCTGGTGCTCGGGTTGACATTGATCCTCGGCCAAATCCTCGGCAGCGCGAAACGCGGATTCGAACGACGGGGCACCGGCATGCTCGTCGTCGCCCTCTACGTGGGTCTCGTCGTGGCCAATTTCGCCTGGTTGTGGCCGATCCTCAACGGCAACGCGATCACCAACGAGCACTGGAACGCCGAGTTGTGGCTCCCGTCCTGGAAGTGACCACCATCGGTTGCCCCAAGCCCCCAGCGAGGCGGCGGAAAGCGGCTTAGACTCCCGTCCGAATTGAGGACTAGCGGGGGTCGTCATGTCTCGTTGGCCGTATTTCGTGGCCATCGCTCTCCTGCTCACCGGGTGCTCCGGCGCCGCCGACGGCAAGGCCTTCCGCGAAGGCTCGGCACCGGGCGCGAGCGATGCGAAGTTCCCGCGGTACGAACCGCCCGCAGACGGGGTCGGGGTTCAGTGACCAGGTGCTCGACCAGCCGCTGGCCCTGCCCGTGAAACAGGGCGAAGAGGGCTGCGCCTGGCTGGAGTCGATCAAACCGGACCTCCAGCCGCTCGGTCTCGTGAGCACCAAGGGGGCCTGTGCCCTGAGTGTCCAGCTCGGCAACGGGCAGATCGTGCAGGTCGACTTCGTCGGCAAGAAGACAGAAGCGATGCCGCGGACCTGCGTATCGGCTCAGCTCATCATGGCGGTGTCGATGGTGGACCTGATCACCGGTGACGGCTGATTTCCCCGATTCAGGTGTGACACTTGGATGAGAGTTGTTACTCTTCCCTGGTCAACAGCAGTCCGACAGGGGGCATCATGACGATCCGACCGCTCGGAGCGGCCTGCGCGGCCGCGGCGTTGTTCTTGATCGCGGGATGCGAGGAGCAGACGCCTGGAACCGCGTCGCCGCAGACTTCGGCCGTTCCCAGCACCTCGGAAGCGCCGATCACCAGCTCGGCACAACCCAGTGCTTCGCGGCCTTCGGCGACCGTGGCGACCGTCTCCGAGGCCACCAAGCCCGCCACCGGCGGCGCGGTGGCGCACAGCCCGGACGGGGCGGCGAGCGTGATGGAGGAGTACTTCCACGCCCTGGGCGCCAAGGATCTCGAAACGGTCTGCCGGATCACCGGTCCGGCGTTCGACGGCGGGATGAAGGAGTGCCGCGACCTCACCCCGGTGCAGTTCGGGATGCTCTCGGACGACGACCTCAAGAAGCTGAAGGCCATCCGCGTCGACCGGGCGAAGCTCCAGAGCAAAGGGCCGGACAAGGTCGTCGTCCCGCCGGCCTCGATCGCGCCGCAGATCGCGATGATGGCGGCCGAGCCCAAGACGTTCACCATGGCTTGGCGCGGCGGGACCTGGGTCGTCGTCGACTGAGGGAGAGCAAGGGACCTTTCCTGTCGTTCGTTAGCGCACTAACCAACGACAGCAAAGGTCCCTTGCTCTCTTTTCGCAGGTCAGCGCGGGTGGCGCTGGGGCTGCGGCTGCTGGTGGGGCTGCGATTGCCGCTGCGCGGGGTGACGCGGCACGATCTGGGTCACCGGACCGTCCGGCGACTTGCCCGCACGAGCGAGCCAGCCTTCGACGTCGCGTCGCACGGCGGTGAGCGTCGGACGGCGGCGGGGCTCCTGGTCGAGCGACGCGATGAGGATCCGGGCGTGCGCGCTGCGGTTCGGCAGCTTCGACACCGGCTCGGCACGGGCGGCGGCCATCAGCGCGGCCATCGGGGTCTCCCGGGTGCCGCGCGGTGGCTGGCCCGAGAGGGCGTAGCTGACCGTCGCGGCGAGCTGCCAGGCGTCCGACGCCGGGCTGGCCGGGGAGCCCATCGCCTGCTCGGGAGCGACGAAGTCCGGCGTGCCGATCATCATCCCGGTCGCGGTCATCTTCGAGTCGCCCTGACTGCGGGCGATGCCGAAGTCGATGAGGTGGGCGAGCCCGTTGCGGTCGAGGATGATGTTCGACGGCTTGAGGTCACGGTGCAGCACACCCTTCTCGTGCGCCGCGGCGAGCGCGCCCGCCATGGTCGACCAGAGCCGTCCGGCGGCGATGTCGTCGAGCGGGCCCTGCGAGTCGACGATCTCGGCCAGTGAGCGTCCTTCGAGGTACTCCATGACCAGCGCGAGCCCATCGGGTTCCTCGACGAGGTCGTACACGCGGACGCAGTTGGGGTGGTTCACCACGGCCAGAGCCCTGGCCTCGCGCTGCATCCGCTCTTCGGTGTCCCGGTCCGGCGCGTGCGCGATCTTCAGCGCGACAGTGCGGTTGAGCTGGGTGTCGACCGCTTCCCAGACGGTGCCGAAGCCACCGTGGCCGAGCCTGCGGACGCGCTTGTAGCGGCTGCCGCCGGAGTTGCGGGAACCCGGAGGCGGCGGGATCGGCCCGGGGGCCGCGGCCAGGGCGGGAGGTTCGGGTGCCTGCGCCAGCGCGGTCGCCGGGTACTGCTTGGCGGGCGGGGGCGGCAGCTGCTGTTGCGGCTTCGGGGCGGGCGGCTCCGGGCGGTACGGCTCGATCTTCTGCCGGGGCTGCGGGTCCGGCCGGTTGATCACCGACCACGGCGGCGGGCCGACCAGCGCGACCGGGATCAGGCCCAGCACGCTGAACGGCAGGAAACCGAGCCAGAAGTGCACGGCGGTGTTCGCGCCCATGCCGACGCTGGCCAGCACCATCAGCACGAACGGGATCCAGAAGAACCGCGAAGGCCACTTCGGCCCGCGGCGGAACGCTGTGCGCGCCTGCAGCATGACGAACAGCAGCGACAGCGCGGGCAGGCCGACCAGCAGGATCAGGTAGAAGATGTAGCTCAGCTGCATCCCGTTCGGATAGAACAGGACCTCGTACACGTTCTGGCCGCGGCCGAGGTACTCGCTCTGCTTCCCGATCAGCGGACTGTAGTCGGTGTTGAAGGTCGACAGGTCGCTGCCGGAGAAGCCGGATTCACCGCCCGACTTCGACGAGGCGGCTTCCTGATAGGTCTGCGAAACGCCGGTTGCCAGCAGCCACGGCAGCAGGAAGACCGCGACGACGCCGATCCCGCCGAAGATGGACAGGGTCACCACGTCGTAGCGGTTGCCGGTGCCCTTGCGGACGATCGCGACGACCATCGCTCCCAGCGCGGGCAGCAGCGCGACCAGCGCTCCCGCGGTGCTCGTCGCCCACACCCAGTCCCCGGGCCAGATCCCGGGTCCGAAGAGGCTGTGCGCGAACGACAGCAGCGCGCTCGCTAGTCCCATGGACCCTGCTCCCCTAGCTTGTCGAGGCCGTTTCCGGCGGTTTTTTCCTAGTTCAGCTTAGGACGCTCCATGCCCTCGCGGGGTTGCCGGGTTGTCGCGGCCGTCTCCCTGCCGTTACCACCGGGCATGAGCTCGGCCGGAAGTCCATGATGGTCCGGTACCCGAGCGCGAAGGAGCATTCGATGTACGCCGAGACGTACCAGCGGAGCCTTGAAGACCCCGAAGGTTTCTGGCTCGAAGCCGCACGGGCGATCGACTGGACCCGGCCGCCGACGCGAGCCCTCGACGCGTCGAACGCTCCCTTCTACCGCTGGTTCCCGGACGGGGAGCTGAACACGTCGTTCAACGCGCTCGACCGGCACGTGCGGGACGGCCGCGGCGAGCAGACCGCGCTGATCTGGGATTCCCCTGTCACCGATTCGGTACGCCGGTTCACCTACGCGGAACTGCTGGACGACGTCGCGCGTTTCGCGGGCGCGCTCGCCTCTCTCGGCGTCGGGAAGGGCGACCGCGTCATCGTGTACATGCCGATGGTCCCCGAGGCCGCGGTCGCGATGCTCGCTTGCGCCCGGCTCGGCGCGGTGCACTCGGTGGTGTTCGGCGGCTTCGCGCCCAAGGAACTCGCGGCGCGGATCGAGGACGCGAAACCCAAGGTCATCGTCGCCGCCTCGTGCGGGATCGAACCGACGCGGGTCGTCGAGTACAAGCCGATCATCGACGAGGCGCTCGCGGGCACCGCCCACCAGCCGGACAAGGTCGTGGTGCTGCAGCGGGAACGCGCTCGCGCCGAACTGGGTGAGCGTGACGCCGACTGGACCGAGCTGGTCGCGAAGGCCTCCGCCGCCGACCCTGTGCCGGTCGCGGCCACCGACCCGCTGTACATCCTGTACACCTCCGGTACCACGGGGAAACCGAAAGGCGTCGTGCGCGACACCGGCGGGCACGCGGTCGCGCTGGCCTGGTCGATGGGCGCGATCTACGACATCCAGCCCGGTGACGTGTGGTGGACGGCGTCCGACGTCGGCTGGGTCGTCGGCCATTCCTACATCGTCTACGCGCCGCTCCTCATCGGAGCCACAAGTGTCGTGTACGAGGGCAAGCCGGTCGGGACGCCTGACGCGGGGGCGTTCTGGCGTGTCATCGCCGACCACGGGGTCAAGGCGCTGTTCACCGCCCCGACGGCGTTGCGCGCGATCAAGAAGGTCGATCCGGACGGAGGTGAAATCGGAAAATACCAGCTCAGTAGCTTTCAGACGTTGTTCATGGCGGGTGAACGGCTCGATCCGGAGACCTATCACTGGGCGCACGAGAAGCTCGATGTGCCGGTGATCGACCACTGGTGGCAGACCGAGACCGGCTGGCCGATCGCGGCGAATCCGCGCGGGCTGGAGCCGATGCCGGTCAAACCCGGTTCGGCGACGAAACCGGTACCGGGCTGGGCCGTGCGGATCCTGGACCAGGCGGGCGACCCGCTCCCCGCCGGCCAGGAGGGCGCCATCGCCATCGAGCTGCCGCTCCCTCCGGGATCACTGCCGACGTTGTGGCAGGACGACGAGCGGTATCGCGAGTCGTACCTTTCGCGGTACGAGGGCTACTACCTCACGGGTGATTCCGGATACGTCGACGAAGACGGCTACCTGTTCGTCATGGGCCGCACCGACGACGTCATCAACGTCGCGGGTCACCGGCTTTCGACCGGTTCGATGGAGGCCGTGCTGGCGTCCCATCCCGCCGTCGCCGAATGCGCGGTGATCGGGGTCCGGGACCAGCTCAAGGGCCAGCTTCCGCGCGGTTTCGTGGTGCTGAAGTCGGGTGCCGACGTCGACGCCGAAACGCTCAAGGCCGAGTTGGTCGCGCTGGTGCGGCGCGACATCGGTCCGGTCGCCGCGTTCCGCGACGTGTCCATTGTGGATGCGCTGCCGAAGACGCGGTCCGGGAAGATCCTGCGCAAGACGATGCGCGGCATCGCCGACGGCCGCGACGAGCAGGTGCCCTCGACGATCGAAGACGCGAGTGTTCTCGATGCGCTGAAAGCGGTTCTGCGCGGCGAGTGACCGGTGATCGGAACGGCGTACTGGTCCGATCGGGTGTTGTCGCGTTTGCCCTATTGGTCTATACCTCTAAGAGAAGAGAGTCTCCAGTTCCCCGACCGGAGGTGCTCCATGAGTAAACGCCTGTCCACGACCGTGCTCGGCGTGGCCGTCCTGAGCCTCGTGACGCTCGGCCTGCCCGCGACGGCGAGCGCGGCGCAGCACGCGAAGGCCGAACGGACCGTCACCGACGTCATCCCCGCGCCGGTCGACGCGAAACCCGACCCCCGCGCGAACTTCCGCCTCGGCCCCGCGACCGTCATCCGCACCGACCGCGACGGAAAGCAGGTCGCCGAGTACCTGGCCGGGCTGCTCCGGCCCGCCACCGGCTACCGGCTGCCCGTCGTCACCGGCCACCGCGGCGGTGGCCCCGCCATCTCGCTCGAAACGGGCCACGCGAGCGACCGCGTCGGCACCGAGGGCTATCAGCTCAAGGTGTCGCCGTCCGGCGTGACCTTGCGGGCGAACACCGACGAGGGCCTGTTCTCCGGCGTGCAGACACTGCGCCAGCTGCTCCCCTCGGAGATCGAGGCGAAGACCGTCCAGAAGCGTTCGTGGGTGGTCTCGGGCGGCACGGTGCTCGACTACCCGCGCTTCGGCTACCGCGGCGCGATGCTCGACGTCGCCCGGCACTTCTTCACACCGGCGCAGGTCAAGCTCTACATCGACCAGATCGCGCAGTACAAGATCAACACACTCCACCTGCACCTGAGCGACGACCAGGGCTGGCGGATCGAGATCAAGAGCTGGCCGAAACTGGCGACCGTGGGCGGGCAGACGGCCGTCGGCGGCGGCCCCGGCGGGTACTACACGCAGGAGCAGTACAAGGACCTGGTGCGCTACGCGGCTTCGCGGCACATCACGATCGTCCCCGAGATCGACATGCCGGGACACACCAACGCGGCCCAGCACTCCTACGCCGAACTGAACTGTGACGGCAAGGCGGTGCCGCCGCGCACGGACATCGAGGTCGGCTACAGCTCGCTGTGCATCGGCAAGGACATCACCTACAAGTTCGTCGACGACGTCCTCCGCGAACTGGCGGCGATCACCCCCGGGAAGTACCTCGACATCGGGGGCGACGAGGCACACGCGACCACTCCGGAGGATTACCAGACCTTCGCCACGAAGGTGCAGCCGATCGTCGCGAAGTACGGCAAGACGATCACCGGCTGGCACGACATCGCCAAGACGAACCCGCCGGTTTCGGCCGTCCCGCAGTTCTGGGGCACGACCGGCACCGACGCGAACGTCGCCGCGGCCGCGGCCCGGGGCAACAAGATCCTGATGTCGCCCGCCAACAAGGCCTACATGGACATGAAGTACCACCCGCAGACGCCGCTCGGGCTGAGCTGGGCCGGGCTGATCGAGGTCAAGACCGGGTACGACTGGGATCCGGCCACGTACCTGCAGGGCGTGACGGAGAAGAACGTCATCGGCGTCGAGGCGCCGCTGTGGTCGGAAACGCTCGTGACCAGTGAGGACATCGAGTTCATGGCGTTCCCGAGGCTGCCGGGTTACGCCGAGATCGGCTGGTCGCCGAAGGATTCCCGGACCTGGGACGCCTATCGGCTCCGGCTGGCGAAGCAGAGCCCGCGGTGGGTTCAGCAGGGGATCGGCTTCTACCGGTCCACGCAGGTCGACTGGAAGTAGCGGTCAGCTCGCCGCGGCGTCGAGGCGGGCGGTGATGGCGGCACGGGCCAGCGCGTAGGGCTCCGTGCCGCCGAACATCACCGAATCGGCGTTCGCGGCCCGGCCGAGCGCGTTCAGTTCGAAGGCCAGCCGGTTCACGTCGACGGACTCACGCAGGTGCCCGGCCTTCCTCGCCTCGACGGCGGTGGACCGGATGAACTGGGCGAAGGCCCGGCTCGCGTTCGCGACCGCGTCGTGGACACGGCCGGTCCGCGCGTCGAACTCGGCGCCGGTGTTGAAGAAGAAACAGCCACCCGGGAACACCCTGCGTTCCGAGTAGTCGAGCCAGTTCGAGCACAGCGCGCGCAGCCGCGCGATCCCCCGCTCGACCTTCAGTGCCGGCTCGACGACGTTCTCCGCGAAGATCGCGCTCGCCGTCTCGACCGCGGCGAGCTGCAGTTCCTCCTTGGAACCGAACAACGCGAACACCCCGGATTTGCTCAATTCCAGTTCGGCGGCGAGCCTGCCGAGGGACAACCCGTCGAGCCCTTCGACGGACGCGATGTCGACCGCGCGCCGCAGCACGATCCGCCTCGTCGCGTCGCCCCTGGCCACCCGGCCGTCAACCGGCATTCCATTCCCCTCGCCGCCTTTTCGCCGTTTCCAGGCCGTCACGGTACTGCCGGGAAAGCGACGGCGCCGCGAGCACCCGGTCCAGCAGCGCCCAGTACGCGTCGCGGCGATCGTCGTCCAGCCGGGCGACGTTGGTGAACGACGCGACGTACACCTCGGCGATCGTCGGGTTCACCGGATCGCGTTCTTTGAGCGTCATGCGCCCCGAAGTGGGCACCTCGCCCGTCCGCAGCACCCGGAGGTACCAGCCACTGCGACCGGAATCGATCATCGCCGGGATGACGTCCTTGCGCCCGGTCTTCATCGCGAGCTTGAAACACGGCGTGCGCGGCTGCGAGACCTGGACCAGCGCCTCTCCCCAGGCCCAGACGTCGCCGATGCGGACGTCGTATTCGTCGGCGCCCGTCACCGAGGCGTTCTCCCCGAAGTCGCCCGCGACCACCGGGAATCCCTGCTCCGACCAGGCGGCGTAGTGCGTCGCCGGGTAGACGTAGACAGCCTTGTCGACACCGCCGTGGACGGTGCGATCCGCCTGGTCATCGCCGGCCAGGTTGATCTCGTCCAGCTTCAGGAAGGGTGTCTCCACACGCGACTTCGCGATGGCGCTGTACACCGGGACGTCACGCTTCGTCCCCAGCACGGACGGCCGTCCTACGAAGACTTCGTTCACTTCGAGAGTGCTCACACCCTAGAAGATAGCACGATCGTTCGTATACATTGCCGCCATGGATCTCATCGCACTCACGACCCGGGCCCATCACGCCACCGGAGCCACGATCGCCGGAATCGGCGCGGACGACTGGGACCGCTCGACGCCCTGTGCCGAGTGGACCGTCCGCGACATCGTGAAACACCTGATCGACAACAACGAGCACCGCGCCGCGCAGGCGTCCGGCCGCGCCAGGAAGACCCGGCCGACGACGGACGGCGACCTCGCCAGGTCCTACGCGGAGAGTTCCTCCGAGTTCCTCGATGCCTTCGACGCCCAGGCGCTGGAAAAGACCTTCGACTTCGGGACCTTCGGCCCGCTCCCCGGGAAGAACGCCTTGGCCGTGCTGTTCGTCGACACGCTCACCCACGGCTGGGACCTCGATACCGCCCTGGGGCGTGAACACCGCTGGGACGACGAACTCGCGACGGCCGCGTTGAAGGTGGCGGGCCGCTACCCCGATGTGATGCCGGTGCGCGACCCCGGCGGCGCCTTCGACCACGCTGTCGAGGCGCCGCCGGGCGCCGGGCCGGGCGAGGCGCTCATCGCGTTGCTGGGCCGTTCAGCTCAGCCGATTCCTCGTCGCTGAACAGCCGGGACCGGACCAGGAAGCGGACTCCTTCCGGCGCCTCCAAGGAGAATCCGCTTCCCCGGCCGGGGACGACGTCGATGGTCAGATGCGTGTGCTTCCAGTACTCGAACTGGGGCCCCGACATCCACACCGGAACGTCGTCGATGCCTTCGACGCTCAGGTCACCAAGGTGGACATCGGACGCCCCGGTGCGGAATTCGCCCGCCGGGTAGCACATCGGGGCGCTCCCGTCGCAGCATCCGCCGGACTGGTGGAACATCACCCTCCCGTGGAGTGAAACCAGCCGCCGCAGCAGATCCGCGGCGGCCGGTGTCAAGCCGACCCGCTCGGCCATCAGAAGAACCCGAGCGCACTGTCCGAATAGGACACCAGCATGTTCTTGGTCTGCTGGTAGTGGTCCAGCATCATCTTGTGGTTCTCGCGCCCGATCCCGGAGGCCTTGTAGCCGCCGAAGGCCGCGTGCGCCGGGTAGGCGTGGTAGTTGTTGACCCACACCCGGCCCGCCTGGATGTCGCGGCCGGCGCGGTAGGCGGTGTTGCCGTCGCGCGACCAGACACCGGCGCCGAGGCCGTACAGCGTGTCGTTGGCGATCTTCAGCGCGTCGGCGTAGTCGTCGAACTTCGCCACCGAGACGACCGGGCCGAAGATCTCTTCTTGGAAGATCCGCATCTTGTTGTCGCCCTCGAAGACCGTCGGCTGCACGTAGTACCCGCCGGAAAGTTCGCCGCCGAGGTCGCTGCGCTCACCGCCGGTGAGGATCTTCGCCCCTTCCTTCACGCCGATGTCGATGTAGGAAAGGATCTTCTCCAGCTGGTCGTTGGAGGCCTGCGCGCCGATCTGCGTCTCGGTGTCGAGCGGGTGACCCTGCTTGATCTTCTTGACCCGCTCGACGGCGTCGCCGAGGAACCGGTCGTAGATGCCGGACTGGATCAGCGCCCGCGACGGGCACGTGCAGACCTCGCCCTGGTTCAGCGCGAAGAGCGCGAACCCTTCCTGCGCCTTGTCGTAGAAGGCGTCGTTGGCCGCGGCGACGTCGTCGAAGAAGATGTTCGGGCTCTTGCCGCCGAGTTCGACGGTGACCGGGATGATGTTCTCGCTGGCGTACTGCAGGATCAGCCGTCCGGTGGTGGTCTCGCCGGTGAACGCGACCTTCCGCACGCGGTTGCTCGACGCGAGCGGCTTGCCCGCTTCGACGCCGAAGCCGTTGACGATGTTCAGCACACCCGGCGGGATCAGGTCGCCGATGAGCGAAAGCAGCAGATGAATGGACGCCGGGGTCTGCTCGGCGGGTTTGAGCACGATCGCGTTGCCGGCGGCGAGTGCGGGCGCGAGCTTCCAGACCGCCATCAGCAACGGGAAGTTCCACGGGATGATCTGGCCGACGACGCCGAGCGGCTCGTGGAAGTGGTACGCGACGGTGCTGTCGTCGATCTGGGAGATTCCGCCCTCCTGGGCGCGCAGTGCGCCGGCGAAGTAGCGGAAGTGGTCGATCGCCAGGGGGATGTCGGCGGCGAGGGTCTCGCGGACCGGCTTGCCGTTCTCCCACGATTCGGCGACGGCGATCGCCTCGAGGTGCTGTTCCATCCGGTCGGCGATCTTGAGCAGCACGTTCGACCGCTCGTCCACCGACGTCCGGCCCCACGCCCCGGCCGCGCCTTCGGCCGCGTCGAGCGCGCGGTCGATGTCGGCGGCGGTGCCGCGGGCGACCTCGGTGAACACCTGGCCGGTCACCGGGGTCGGGTTCTCGAAGTACTGACCGCTCGCGGGCGGTACGTACTCGCCCCCGATGTAGTGGTCGTAGCGCGACTCGTAGCTGACGACGCTGCCTTCGGTGTTCGGTGCCGCGTACTTGGCCATCTTTCCTGCCTCATCGCTAGGGGTGGCGGATGGCGGCGAAGCTAGGGCGGGTGAGGTTGCACGCACGTTGCAACGAAGTGAGCGAGGTCACCTATCCTCGGAAACGTGGCGGAGCTGCCCGGAGGTGAAGCGTCGCCGCGTGACCCTCAGGCGTACGCGCGGCTGCTGAAGGGCGTCCACGACGCCGTCGTCTCCGGTGTTCCCGCGCCGCGTTCCCTCAGGTCGGTCGTGTCCGCGTCGTGGAATCGTTCGCTCGCCGCGCGGGTCGACCCGGACAAGGGCGTCGCGCCGCTGGTCTACGACTCCGGCGAGGTGAGCGGGCTCCGGGACGAGCATCCGCTGGCGCCGGTGCTGCCGATCCTGCGGCAGACGCTGGTGAGCATCGCCGACGACGCCGAGCACATGATGATCGTGACCGACGCGGCCGGGCACATCCTGTGGCGCGAGGGGGCGGCGGGCGTACTCCGGTGCGCGGACGGCGTGATGCTCGCCGAAGGCACACGCTGGAGTGAGGACGTCATCGGGACGAACGCGATGGGCACCACACTCGCCACCGGGAAACCGGTGCAGATCTACTCCGCCGAGCATCTGGTACGGACTTATCACGGCTGGACCTGCGCGGCGGCGCCCGTGCGCGATCCGGAGACCGGCGCGCTGCTCGGGTCGATCGACGTCAGCGGTCCGCTGCGCACGGTCCACCCCGCGATGCTCGCACTGGTCACGGCGGCCGCGCAGCTCGCCGAAGGCCAGTTGCTGGCACGGCTCGCGATGCGCGACGAACGGCTGCGGGCCGCGAACATGACTCACCTGGAAGCGTTGCGTGGCGCGCCGGGCGCCCTGCTTTCGGCGAAGGGACGCGTGCTGGCGGCCGAATCCTGCGGCGATCTTCCCTCCACTGTGGACATCCGGCCCGGCGGCGGCGCGGTCACCCTGCCCGACGGACGGCTCGGCACGGTGGAGCCGTTGAGCGAGGGCTACCTGCTGCGCCTGCGGAGCCGGGGCCCGTCGAGGCGTCCACGGCTCGCGCTCGAGTTCCTCACCGACGGCCCGCCATCGACCACGGTGGACGGTCGCGAGGTGCCGTTCACCTTGCGGCACGCGGAGATCCTCACGCTGCTCGCCCTGCATCCCGGCGGTCTTTCGGCGGAGCGGCTGGCCCTGCTGCTCTACGGCGAGAGCGGCAATCCGGTGACCGTGCGCGCGGAGATCCACCGGCTGCGGACGCAGCTCGGGTCCGACATCGTGCGGACGCGGCCGTACCGGCTTTCCGCCGAGGTGGACGCCGACTTCCTGCGGGTCCGCGAGGCGCTCAAACGAGGCGACGTCGCCAGCGCGGCGAACACGTTCCGCGGTCCGCTGCTGGCCGAATCGGAGTCGCCCGCCGTACGCGAGGAGCGCGAGTCGGTCACCGCGTCGGTCCGCCGGGTCGTGCTCGGCAGCGGGGACGCGGCGGCGCTGTGGTCGTACTGGGAGACCCCGTGCGGGGCCGACGACCTGGAAATCGTCGACTCGCTGTGCCGGGTGCTCCCGGACGGCGATCCGCGGCGCGCCGTCGCCTTCACCCACCGGGCTCGCCTGAACCACTGAGTAGACAGCGTCTACACGAGTTTGATAGACAGTGTCTACAAGGTGAACCCGCGGTTACGGAGATCTGGATGGGCTGCCAACGATTCGTCGCGCTCGGCGACAGCTGCGCCGAAGGGCTGGCCGATCCGCATCCGTCGGGTGGCTTCTACCGCGGCTGGGCCGACTTCGTCGCGGCCCGCCTCGCCGAGGAGGAGCCCGGTTTCCGTTACGCCAACCTCGCGGTCCGCGGGCGCAGGCTCGACCAGATCCACGCCGAGCAGACCCCGGCGGCGAGCAGGCTCCAGCCGGATCTGATCGCGTTGTTCGGCGGCGGCAACGACGTGATGAGCCGCGGCTGGGACGCGCGCACGGTCGCCCGCCGCGTCGACACGGCCATCCGCGCCTGCACCGAGATCGCGCCACAGGTCGTCACCTTCACCCTCAGCGACATCTCCCACCGCATGCCGATGGGCCACCGCATGCGCCCGCGCCTCACCGCGCTGAACGACGCCGTCCGCGAGGCGTCCGTCAGCTACGGCGCGACCCTCGTCGACCTCTGGCCGGACGACGCCGCGCACGATTCCCGCTACTTCGGCCCGGATCGGCTGCACCTGTCCGAGCAAGGCCACCGGCGCCTGGCGGGGCACGTGCTCGGCAAGCTCGGCGTCACCCACGACCCGGCCTGGCTCGCTCCGCTGCCCGGATCGGCCGGACGCCCCGGCCTGCGCGCGGACCTGCGCTGGCTGACCAGGGAGGTCCTCCCGGTCGCGGTCAGCCGGTTCCGCAACCGGATCATCGGCCGCCAGCCGGGCGACGGGTTCCTGCCGAAACGTCCCGACCTGCTGCCCGTTCTCGAGGAGACCAGGTCGTGGGCGCCCGAACCCGCCTGATCGACACCGCGGCGAACCTGCTGGCGGAAGAAGGCGTCGGCGCCGTGACGCTGCGCGGGATCGCGAAGGCCGCCGGTGTCTCGCACGGCGCGCCGCTGCGGCATTTCTCCGGCCGCGCGGCCCTGCTCTCGGCGGTCGCCACCCGCGGCCACACCGAACTGCTCGATCGCGGCACCTCGCTGCCGGATGGGACACCACGCGAACGGCTCATCGCGGCTTGCCACGGCTACCTCGACTTCGCGCTCGCCAATCCGGCGATGTTCGAGCTGATGTTCCGCCGAGACCTCATCGATCCGGACGATCCAGAACTCACGCGGGTGAGCAGCGCGGTGTTCGACTTCTTCGCCGCGCTGGTCGCCGACGTCCAAGAAGGCGGCTGGCATCCCGCGACCGATCCGCGACTGCTCGCGTCCTCCCTGTGGGCGTCACTGCACGGTCTCGCCCAGCTGTGGCTCTGGGGCGGGCTGGCGGGCGCGAGCTTCGCACCGTCGCCGGAAAGGGCGCTGGCCGTGACGCTGGACGCCTATCTTGGCTGAAGCTCGGCGAAGAGGCGGCCCACCCCGGATATCCCCTCCCGAAGGCCCTCTTACCCGGAGCGGGTCATCCTCTTCGCCGAGTTAGGGGAATGGAATATCCATCCTGCGCCGACGTTATCCGGACCGATCATCGAGCGGAATCACCGCGAGTCGGAAGCCAGGGTAAACCTTGGCGGTATATAGCGCGGTGAATACCGCGCTGGTTGCAGGAATTGGGCGCCCTCTGGCTCCGGCGGTAACTTGCGGAAGTGCCGTCCCTCGCTCAGCTCCTCCGCGCACGGCCGCTGCTCACCGATTGCCTGATCACCGCGGCGTCGGCCACCCTTCTCGCCTTGGGCGCGGCACCCCGCGGCGGTGCGTTCGGCGATCCGGTCGAGGCCGGGGCCGTAGTCCTCGCGGTGCTCATCGCCCTCCCGCTGATCGTGCGCCGCCGTCATCCGATCGCGGTCCTGCTCACCTCGGTTTCGATCATGACCGTCTACACCGCGTTGGGTTACCGAGCCACCTTGGGCGAACCCTCCGCGTTCATCGCGGCGTACACGGTGTGGGCGCGGTACCCGCCCGCGAAAGCCGTGGCGCCGACCATCCTGTGGGTCCTCCTTTTCGAACTGGGGCTCGTGCTCGGCGAAGTGCCGACCTTCGTGGTGGACACGACGCGCCTGCTCGCGCAGTGCGCGGGCACGATCATCGTCGGACGGCTCGGCTACCTGCGCGCGAACAAGCTGGTGGAACGCGCCGTCCGCGCGGAACGGGAGATCCGGCTGGAAGCGGAACAGGCCGTCGTCGAGGAACGCATCCGCATCGCCCACGAGCTGCACGACGTCGTTTCCCACCACATTTCGGTGATCGCCGTGCAGGCGAACCTCGCGCGCTACGTCTTCGAATCCTCCCCCGACACCGCGCGCACCGCGCTGGACACCATCACCGGGACCACGACCGAAGCGCTCGACGAACTACGGCGCCTGCTCGGGGTCCTGCGCCCCCCGCGGCGCGAGACTCGCGAATACCGTCCTCAACCCGGCCTCGCCGACCTTCCCGCACTGGTCACCCGTGTGCGTGAAGCCGGCCTCGTGGTGAAGACGCGAATCGTCGGCGAACCGCGACGGCTTCCTCCCGGGCAGCAACTGTGCACCTACCGAATCGCCCAGGAAGCGCTTACGAACGTGCTGAAACACGCGGAGAAGGCGATTGTGGAACTCGTCCTCGAATACGGTGACGAAGCGCTCGTGCTGAGCGTCCGCAATTCCGGTTCGGAAGGGACACCACCGCCCGATCCGGCCGGGCAAGGCCTCATCGGAATGCGCGAACGGGCGAGAATGTACGGTGGTTCGATCGAAATGGGACCGGCCGGATCCGGTGGTTTCGCGATCGAACTGACCCTTCCCTATCTGCCGCAGGAGCGAGCCCGGTGACCAGTGTGTTGGTGGTCGACGACCAGGATCTCGTCCGGGCGGGCTTCGTCGCCCTGCTCGACGCCGTCCCCGGCGTTCGAGTCGCGGGAGAGGCGCGAAACGGGCTCGAAGCCGTCGAAAAGGCTCGTGAACTGCGTCCCGAAGTGATCCTGATGGACATCCGGCTGCCCGGACTCGACGGGGTCGAGGCGACCGAACGGATCCTCGCGCACGCCGGGCCGGACAAGCCGAAGGTGCTCATGCTGACGGTGTTCGACCTCGACGAGTACGTCTACACCGCGTTGCGCGCGGGCGCGGCGGGGTTTCTGCTCAAGGACAGCCCGCCGGAGACCCTGATCGCCGGGATCCACGCCGTCGCGCGCGGCGACATGCTGTTCGGGCCGACCATCACGCGGCGGCTGGTCGAAGCCTTCACCCAAGGCCCGCCGGAAAAGCCCGCGGCCCCGCCCGCGCTGACCGGGCTGACCGAACGCGAACTCGAGGTGCTGCGCTTCGTCGGCACCGGTATGCCGAACGCCGACATCGCGCGGAGCCTGCTGGTCAGCGAAGCCACGGTGAAAACGCATCTGAACCGCCTGATGACCAAGCTCCGGATCTCCAGCCGGGCCCAAGCGGTGGTGGTGGCCTACGAAACGGGCCTCGTACGGCCTCGCGGTTCCTGAATCACGCGGCCGAAGTCCTTGCCCAGTAAGGATTTCGCGGCATGCCACCCACCCATCCCGTGTACGCCGGGCCCCGGCGCCGTCGCCGCCGAGCACAGGAAGACGCCGCCGAGCGGAGTCCGGTGCGGATTCCACCGGGCGACCGGCCGCCCGAGCACCTGCCGCAGAGTCACCGCGCCCGCGGCCACGTCACCGCCGGGATAGTTCGCGTTGTAGGCCTCGAGTTCCGGCGCGGTCAGACAACGGCTCGCCAGGATCGTGTCGGAGAACCCGGGCGCGAACCGCTCGATCCGCCGGCGGACCAGCTCCGTGGCGTCCCGCGGATCCCCGTGCGGCACATGGCAATACGCCCACACCGGCCGCTTGCCCGGCAGCCCGCGGGACGGGTTGATCGTCATCGGATCCGACACGAGCACGAACCGGTCGTCCGGATCTCCGCCGCGCACGATGGCGTTTTCGGCGGCGTACACCTCGTCCCGGGTGCCTCCGAGATGGACGGTGCCCGCCTTGCCGACCTCCGGCACCGCCCACGGAATCGGTTCGGAAACCAGGAAATCGACCTTCGCCACGCTGGGTCCGTAGCGATAGGACTCCAGCGCCTTCCGGTATCGCGGCGGCAGCAGGTCGCGGGCGATTTCGAGGAATCCCCGCGGTGCGAGGTCGAGGATCACCGTGCGCGACTTCGCCAGTCGCCGCAGATCCGTGATCCGGCTGCCGGTGTGGATTTGCCCGCCGTGCGCGCGGACGTCGGCGGCGAGAGCTTCGGTGATGGCTTGGCTTCCGCCGCGGGCGATCGGCCAGCCCGTCGAGTGCGCGAGGTGAGCGAGAAGGAGGGTCGCGCCGGCCGCGGCAAGCGAGGGCTGACGGCTCATCACGTGCGCGGAGACTCCGGAAAGCAGCGCGGGCGCCTCCGGGCCGGTGAACAGGCGGCGCTCCGAACCGGACGCGAGCAGCGCCACCCGGGCGGGAAGAAGGGCGGCGACACGAGGATCGCGAGGCGGATGGCGGAGGTCCCCGAGCAGGAGATCGGCCAGTTCGCGGCTGTTCTCGGCCAGCGGGCCCAGCAGACGGCGCCACCGGGGACCGTCCGCACCGAGGGCGTCACAGGTCCGGTCGAGATCTTCGTAAGCGAGCCCTGCCCGGCTACCGTCCAAGGGATGTGCGTACGCGATCTCCGACCGCAGAAGATCGACACCGTGCGCGGCGAGGCCGAACCAGCGGAAGAAAGGAGACGCCGCGGCCAGCGGATGCCCCGTCGCGCAAATATCGTGACGGACTTCGCCGTCGAACAGCGAAGCCGTGCGTGTCCCGCCGCCGATCTCTTCCGCCGCCTCGTGCACTTCGACCGTCAGCCCCGCCCTGACCAGCAGGACCGCCGCCGCGAGCCCGTTCGGGCCGGAACCGACCACCGACACGTCGACCGACATACCGCCCCCTCGCCGGGCTCCGAACATCTCACCCGAATATTGTCGGACCTCTCTCCTAGATTGATCCGTTCCAACCCAATCAGGAAGGAGGGCCATGCCCGACCATGACACGCTGCTCGCGCGCGTCCGGAAACTCCTCGCGAAGGCGGAGGACCCGGCGGTCACCGAGGCCGAAGCCGAGTCGTACAACACCAAGGCCGCCGAACTGATCGCCCGGTACGGCATCGATCAGGCGTTGCTGGCCGCCTCCGGGGCGACCGTCGACGAGATCACCCAGATCATGATCCCGCTCGACAACCCGTACAGCCGGGACAAGGCGGGACTGCTCACGAACATCGCGCATCCGCTGCGCTGCCGGGCCCTGCTGCACCGGCTCGGCCAGTCGGTCACCGCGGTGACGGTGTTCGGTTTCCGGTCCGATCTGGAACGCACGGAACTGCTGTACACGAGCCTGCTGCTGCAGGCGACCACCCAGCTGACCCGGGTCCGCCCGGAGAACCGGGTGTTCGCGGGTGAATCACTGGCCGCGTACCGGCGGACGTGGCTGCACGGGTTCTCCGGCGCGGTCTACGAACGGCTCCGCAACAGTGAGGACACCGCGGCCCGGACCCATCCGGCCGCCACCGGTCATCGCTCCGCCGAACTGGTGATCCAGGACCGGACGGCGATGGTCAAGCAGGCGTACGACGAGCAGTACGGTGACCTGCGCTCGGCGCCGCCGAGGCGGTTGTCCGGCAGTGGCTACCTCGACGGGCACTCCGCCGGCGAGCGCGCCAACCTCAACACCACCGGTATCACCGGACGGCGCCGCGCGCTGCCCGTGCGCTAGCCGGTCGCACCCACCTCGCACGGCCGATGCCGTGCCCGAAAACCACCTCGTGAGAATCGCGTGTCCTCGGGTCTACTGAGGACATGATCGTGATCGAAGACCTGGCCACCCGGCCCGAATTGCGCGAGCCCGCGCTCGCCCTCGGCGGTGTCGGCGGTGAATTCCTCCAGCACGGCCTCGCGGGCCTGCTGGCGAAGTCGTCCCACCTGGCCGCCCGCTGGCCGGAATACTTCCTCGTGCTGCTGGAAGACGACGTTCCGGTGGCGAGAACCGCCGCCGTCCCGGTCGGCTTCCCGACGGCCGAACGTCCGGAACTGCCGGACCACGGCTGGGACGCCGCCCTGATCTGGGCCGCGGAAGACCTGATGAGCGCCCGTGAGACGAATACGCTGATCGCACTCGAAGTGATGGTCGCGCCAGGCCGCCGTGGTGGCGGCCTGGCCACAAAAGCGTTGGAAGCGTTGAAAAAGCGCGCCTCGGAAACAGGTATGCGCAACCTCGTCGTGCCGGTCCGCCCGGCCGGGAAGGAGAACGAACCAGGACTGTCCTTTGAGGACTACATTGCCCGCCGTCGCGCGGACGGGCTGCCCGAGGATCCGTGGTTGCGCACGCATGAACGACTCGGTGCCCGGTTCGTGAAAGTGGCACCGTTCGCGATGACGGTCACCGGCACCTTCGCCCAGTGGCAGGCGTGGACCGGCGTCGAACTGCGGGACGGCCTCACGGCCGTGCTGGGAGGGATCGCGCCGGTGCTCGCCTCCTCGACGCTGGACGTCGGCGTCTACACGGAACCGAACGCCTGGCTCGAACACCTGGTAGCCGAAGCCAGCACCTGCTAGATTTCTTTGGCATGTGCAGGAGCGCGGCATGACCGCCACCGGACCGTCCGGCGACGAGCTGCTGCGGCTGCTGGGGGCGCTGGCGAATCCGCACCGGCTGCGGATCGTCGCGGCGCTGCGCGCGGAGCGCGCGTATGTGAGCCAGCTGGCGCGAGAGCTCGGCATCAGCCGGGCGCTGCTGCAGCTCCACCTGCGCAAACTGGAGGCGGCCGGGCTCGTGTCGGCCGCACTGGAGCTGTCGGAGGACGGGAAGGCGATGAAGTTCTACGAGGTGCAACCGTTCCTGGTCCAGCTGAGCCCGGACACCATCGCCGCCGCGGCGCCGACGCTGAGCACACCGGCACCGGGGGAAGAGGGGGAACGATCGTGAACTGGCATCAATGGCAGGAGGTCGCCGGGCTGATCGGCATCTTCGTGTTCCTCACCGTGGTGATCACGGTGGTCGTGTGGCAGTTCGGCGCGACCATCCGGGCCAGGGGCGCGCTCGCGCGCGAGCAGGAATACCGCAGGCTCGCCGAAAAGGCTGTCCAGGCGCAGGAAGAGACCGAACGCAAACTCACCGAACTCGACGGACGCCTCACGGATCTCAAGAAGAGCGTGGGCACTGTCGAGCGGATCCTCAAGGAGGTCGACTGACCACCGGTGAAAGACCCTGGGCCGCCGAGCGGCAACTCGACGGCCCAGGAAAGAAGAAGCAAAAACCTCGCCCGAGGCATCTCACTCCTTCACGTAAAGGACTGTAGTTCATGCTGCCCGAAAAGATCGCCGCGTGGTCCATGCGGCACCGCGCGGTCACCCTCGTCGGCTGGGCCGCCCTCGTGGTCGTCGCCCTGCTGTCGGGAATGCTGCTGGACGGCGAAAGCCGCCGGAGCACCGATCCCGGCGAGTCCGGTCGCGCGCAGACCGCGCTGAACGCCCAGAACACCTTCGACCCCTTACGCGAGAACATCCTCGTCACGGCGAAGGAGTCCGGCTCGCCGCCGTTCGCCGCGAACGAAGAACTCCGGCGGGCGACCGAAGACCTGGTCACCACCCTCACCCGGTCCGGCTCCGTCACCGACGTCCGCTCACCCCTGGCGGCCGACGGCGCCGAGCGGATCTCGGCCGACGGCGCGTCCGGACTCGTCGGCTTTTCGATCGCGGGCGGGGAGAAGGACATCCGCCCGAACTTCGAGACCGCGGCAGCGCAGGTGGACGCGGTCGCCGCCCGGCATCCCTCGGTCCGGTTCGGTCTCTCCGGGGATCTCAGCCTGTCGTCCGTGGTCGACAAGGGCATCCGGGAGGACGTCAAGCGATCGGAACTCCTTTCCCTGCCGCTGACGCTGGTGATCCTGCTGATCGTCTTCGGGGCGCTGGTCGCCGCGTCGGTCCCCTTGCTGCTGGCGGGCACGAGTGTCGCGGCGACCTTCGGCTTCCTCTCCGTCGTCGACGACTTCACCCCGATCAACAGCGCGACGACGGTGATCACCCTGCTCATCGGGATGGCGGTCGGCGTCGACTACTCGCTGTTCTTCCTCAGGCGGCAACGAGAAGAACGCGCGCGTGGGCACTCGGTCGAGACCGCGACCAGGATCGCGGCACGGACGTCCGGGCACGTCGTGGTCGTCTCCGGTGTCACGGTCGTCCTGTGTGTGAGCGGGCTGGTGTTCACCGGACTCGACAACTTCACCGGCCTCGCGATCAGCACGGCGTTCGTGGTCGGCCTTGCCGTGCTCGGCGCGGTGACCGTGCTGCCGTCGCTGCTCTCGCTGCTGGGTGACAAGGTCGATCGCGGGCGGATCCCCTGGCTGGGCAAGCGGCGCACCGCCGCCGAGAACTCGCGGTTCTGGTCCGCGACGGCCCGCGCGGTCACCCGGCGGCCGGCGTTGTGGGGCGGGCTCGCGACCGCGCTGCTGATCCTGCTCACGCTGCCCGCGCTCGGCATGCGCCTGCAGGATCCGACACCGGCGGAAAGCCTGCCGCGCTCGATGGCGACGATCGACGCCGCCGTCCGCACCCAGGAGGCCTTCCCGGGAGTGGCCTATCCCGCCACGGTCGTACTGACGGCCAGGGACGGCGGACCGGTCGACAGCCCGGCGCTGCGGTCGGCGATCACGGATCTCGAACGGCGGATCGGTGAATCCTCCGGCGTACTGAACAAACCCATCGCCGTCGGAGGCGTCGACGAGGCCGTGGTCGTCCGCGTCCCGCTGTCCGGCGCCGGACGCGACGCGCAATCCGACGCCGCGCTCGCGAAACTCCGCACCGAAGTACTCCCCGAGACGATCGGCAAGGTGGACGGCGTCGAGTTCGCGGTATCCGGCCGGACGGCGAACGCCCGCGACTTCGCGGACAGGGTCGTCGAGCGGATGCCGCTGGTCGTCGGATTCGTCCTGCTGGCGGCGTTCGTGTTGCTGCTGCTGGCTTTCCGGTCCGTGCCGGTGGCACTGGTGTCGATCGCGCTGAACCTGCTGTCGATCGGGGCGGCCTACGGCGTGCTCACCTGGATCTTCCAGGACGGTCATTTCGCTTCCCTGCTGGGATTCACCCCGTACGGCGGGGTCGTCGGCTGGCTGCCGATGTTCATGTTCGTCCTGCTGCTAGGGCTGAGCATGGACTACCACATCTTCATCCTCAGCCGGATCCGTGAACGGCGAGCCGAAGGCTCCGTCGCCGCGATCGTCCGCGGCACCGGCACGAGCGCGGGAGTGGTCAGCGGCGCGGCGGTGATCATGGTCGGCGTGTTCAGCGTCTTCATCACGCTGAGCGCGATCGAGTACAAGATGATGGGCGTCGGGATGGCGGTCGCCGTCCTGATCGACGCCACGCTGGTGCGCGGGGTGCTGCTACCCGCCTTCCTGGCGTTGCTGGGAAAGCGGGCCTGGCGGCGCGACCGTAAATCCGTGGCCTCCGGCCGCGTCCCGGAACTATCGTCGCCGAATGCCTGACGCGCTCTTCGCCCACGCCCGGCTCGCACCGATCTACGACGCCTTCGACGGCGCTCGCGACGACCTGGACCACTACCTCGCCATCATCGGCGAACTCGGGGCGAAGAGAGTGCTCGACGTCGGCTGTGGCACCGGCTGCCTGGCCGTTCTCCTGGCTGCGCGCGGGATCGAGGTCGTGGGGGTCGATCCCGCGGAGGCGTCGCTGGAGATCGCGAAGGCCAAGGACCCGGAAGGGAAGATCACCTGGATCCACGGCGACGCGAAAGCGGTGGGTGACGCCGGGGCCGATCTCGCGGTGATGACCGGGAACGTGGCCCAGGTCTTCCTGACCGACGACGAATGGCGCCGGACCCTCGAAGGCATCCGCACCGCGCTGGTGCCGGGTGGTCACCTGGTCTTCGAGATCCGGCGTCCCGGGCGCCGCGTGTGGGAGGACTGGGCCGCCGACACCGCGCACGACGTCATCGACGTCCCCGGCGTCGGTGAAGTCGAGCAATGGCGCGAGGTCACCGAGGTGAACCTCCCGTTCGTGTCGTTCCGGTACAGCTACCGGTTCTCCGACGGCGAGGTCGTCATCTCGGATTCGACGCTGTGGTTCCGCGAACGCGAAGACCTCGAATCCTTGCTGTCGGAGCACGGTTTTCGCGTCCTGGACGTCCGGGACGCCCCCGACCGTCCAGGACGCGAGTACGTGTTCATCGCCCAGCGGGACTAGAGGACTTCACCGTCCGGAACGGTTTTCGGTCCGGTGATCTTCACGTCGCCGCGGACGACGACGTTTTTCCCGAAGGTGACGTCGCCGTCCACCGCGAGGCTCGTGCACTCCTTGAGCGAAGGCGCGGAAGGGATGCGAGCGTCGAAGTCCGGCAGGAGCTTGTAGAACTCCTTGCTCAGCGACACGACAGGCGGGGTGGTGGTGAACTCCGGGATCATCTCCCCGCCGTCGTCGAGCACGTACGCGTCGGACCGGACGACGAGCAGGTCGTCGGTGGTCTTGACCGGCGCGAACCTGATCCGCGGGATCTCGATGGCCCGCGCGCCCTCGACCGAACCGATCGCCGCGCCCATCGCCGTTTCGAGCTGGATCACCGGTGTGCTGGCCTCGTCGGCCGGGTCGACGGTCTTCCTATTCACGATCAGCGGCAACTGCGGCGCGGCCGGGTCGGCGTCCTGCAGGGCCTTCAGCCGTTCGAGGTCGAACCAAATGTTGTTGGTGTTGAAGAAACGCCACTTGGCGACATCGCCGAACGAGTCGTCGCCGTCGGGGACCTGCGCGGATTCACGCAGGACGATCCGGCCCGCACGCCGCGCGAGGTGACCGCCCTTGCGGTCGGCCGCGGTGCCGAGCACCGTCTCCATCGCGAACGGGATGTCCTCGTTCGCCAGCCACGCGGCGATCCGCGCGTCCGGCAGCGCTCCGAGGTTGTCGGCGTTGGACACGAAGCACCAGCGGATGCCCTCCGCCAGCAGTGTTTCGAGCATCCCGCTCACCGCGAGCGCGACGTAGATGTCGCCGTGCCCCGGCGGGCACCATTCGAGTTCCGGGTTCGCGGGCCATTCGACGGGCCGCCCGTCGGCGGTGATCTTCGGTTCTCGGCCCTGAAGGAAGTCGGCGGGGATGACGTCGTCGGCGAGATCGGGATACTTCTTCAACAACTCCAGCGAGGGTTCGCGGGTACCCGCCGAATTCATCAGGATCAACGGGAGACGGGCGTTGTACTTCTCGCGGGTCGAAAGCACCTGCATGGCGATGACGTCGAGGAACGTCTTCCCCGGTTTGATCTGCAGCAGAGATTTCGGGCCGGTGAGCCCCATGCTCGTGCCCAGTCCGCCGTTGAGCTTCAGGACGGCGGTACGGTCCAGCACCCGGCGCGCTTCTTCGGCATCGGGCTCGGGCAGATCGACGAGTCTGCTGATGTCATCGAGAGGTTCGAGTTCGTTTCCCGGCAATTCACCGGCGCCGGGTTCGGACAGCTGCTCGAGACGCCGTCGCAGGGCCGCCAGCTCCATGGCGTGGGCGCCCGCGGAACGCATTTTCGACAGCGTTTCGGCGAAATGATCGGACAGGTGCGCGTCAGAGCTCATTGTGCCCTTTCTGAACCACTGCGTCGGGGCGTCAGTCTATTACCGGGCGCGGCGCCAGGCCGTGCTCCGGGGTCAGTACCCCGGTCATGCGGACGTCATGCGGTTCCGCGGGCAACTCGCGCACGAGTTCGGCGTCCCGGACGACGGCGACCAGCGCCGCGCCGGGCGCGGCGAAGGGGAGCGACCGGTCGTAGTACCCGGCGCCGCGGCCGAGCCGGACCCCTTCGTCGTCGACGGCGAGCGCGGGCATCAGCACCAGATCGGCCGTCCCCAGTGTGTCGGGACCGAGGCGGCGCCCGGTCGGTTCGAGCAACCCCCGCAGCCTGCCCGGCCCGAGACTCGACGGCCCCTCATAGGCGGCCCACTCCAGCGGCCCCGGCGTGTCGGGGACGATCGGCAGCAGTACCCGTTTGCCCTGGCCGAGAAGTTGATCGAGCAGCGCCGTCGAACCCGGTTCGGTACCGAAAGGGACGTAGGCGCACACGACCTCACCCGGCAGCCGAGCGGCCGCGGCGGCGAGCGCGACAGCATCCCGGGCCCGCTCTTCCGACACCTGCGAACGTCGTTCGGCGGTTAGCCTGGAACGCCACTCCGCTTTGCTCAGGTGTTCATTGCCGGGCTCGCCCACATGGTCAGGTTAGGCTTCACGTCCATGACAGGCGCAGCGACCACCCCGGCGGCACGGACCACGAGGAGCTTGCCCGATCGGGCGATTTCCACGGCTTCGGACCGCATCACTCCTGGTAACGGTGGTGAACTTCAGTTCACCGACGGGCCTTCAACGCGTGCCTGGTCGAACGAACGGATCGAGATCCCCCAGTCATGACGGAGCCCATCGCCGAAGCGGCCGAGACCGAAGACGCGGGACAGTTCCGTTCCGTCGAGGATCAGATCTCGCTGACCCTGGACGCCGCGGTACGCCCGCGTCCGGTCCGGGTCGCCATTTCCGAGGCCCAAGGCCTCCTGTGCGCCGAAGAGGTCGTCGCCGAACACGCGCTGCCAGGTTTCGACCAGGCCGCCGTCGACGGCTACGCGGTACGAAGCGTCGACGTCCGCACCGCGGGCCAGGAGCCGGTGCAGCTGCCGGTGGTCGGCGAGATCGCCGCCGGTTCCCGCCAGCCGCGGCGGCTGCAACCGGGGCAGGCCGTGCGGGTCGACACCGGCGCGCCGCTGCCCACGCTCGCCGACGCCGTCGTCCCGACCGCCTACACCGACGGCCACCAGGCCAAGGTCACCGTGCACAAGTCGGTGCCGTCGGCGGGCTACGTGCGCCGGACCGGCGAGGACGTGCAGATCGGCGACGTCGCCGTGCGCAAGGGCGACACCATCGGCTCGGCCCAGGTCGGCCTGCTCGCCGCGGTCGGCCGGGCGAAGGTCCTGGTCTATCCGCGGCCCCGGGTTTCGATCGTTTCCGTCGGCGACGAACTGGTCGACATCGACCGCACCCCGTCGGTCGGGCAGGTCTACGACGTCAACTCCTACGCGCTGTCCGCGGCCGCGCGGGACGCGGGCGCGGAGGTGAGCCGCGTCGGCATCGTCCCCGGTGACCCGAAACGGCTGCGGGAGGTCGTCGAAGGCCGCCTGCTGATGTCGGAGATCGTCGTCGTCGCGGGCGGCGCCGGCGGGAGCGCGGGCGACGAGGTGCACGCGGCGCTGTCCGACCTCGGTCACATCGACATGACCCGTGTCGCCATGCACCCCGGTTCCGTGCAGGGCTTCGGCAGGCTCGGCCCCGATTCGGTGCCGACGTTCCTGATCCCCGGCAACCCGATGAGCGCGCTGGTCGTGTTCGAGGTCCTGGTCCGCCCGCTGATCCGCGCCGCGCGCGGCACCCGCAACCCGCACCGCCGCATCGTCGGCGCGCGGCTGCTCTCCCCGGTCACCTCGACCGAGGGCCGCAAAGGCTTCCTGCGCGGGCAACTCCTGCGCGACGAGGGCAACGGCGAGTACCTGGTGCAGCCGCTCGGCACCTCCGGCGCGCACCTGCTCGCGTCGCTGGCCGAGGCGAACTGCCTGATCAACATCGACGAGGACCTCACCGAGGTCGCCGCGGGCGAGCAGGTCAAGGTGACCTTCCTGGCCCAGCGGGCGTAATGGGCGCACCGATTTCCGGCGTCGCGTATCCGATCGAGAGCAGGCATCCTGGCTGGCCCGCGAAGCTGGGGCCACTCCGCGTGCCCGCCGGGGTCCTCGCCGTCCGGCCGGTCCGGCTGCGGGACGCCGGCGAGTGGAGCCGCGTCCGGTTGCGGGACCGCGAACACCTCGAAATGTGGGAACCGACCGGCGTCGGGCCGTGGCCGGATCGCAACGCGTACTGGTCATGGCCTTCCCAGTGGATGGCGCTGCGAGGCCTGGCCCGGCGCGGGCAGTGCCTCCCGTTCACCATCACGGTGGACGGACGCTTCGCCGGGCAGATCACTGTGGGTAACGTCATCCGGGCGTCGCTCCGGTCCGCCTGGATCGGCTACTGGGTGTCCTCGGACATCGTCCGCGGCGGCGTCGCGACCGGCGCCGTCGCCCTCGTGACCGACCACGTCTTCGACTTCGGCGGGCTGCACCGGCTCGAGGCGACCGTCCGCCCCGAAAACACGCCCAGCCTGCGGGTTCTCGGCAAGGCAGGCTACCGGCAAGAAGGGCTTTTCGAGCGTTATCTCGACGTCGCGGGCGGCTGGCGTGACCATTTCTGCTACGCCATCACCAAGGAGGAGACCGGGAACGGACTGGTCTCGCGGCTCGTCTCGAAGGGCCTCGCCGAGCGCGTTTGACCCCCGTCACCGGCCGGTTCCCGCGGTCGCGTTACCACAAACTGTGAGATTCACCTAATTCAGCGATGCATTTTCCGTGATCGAAACCGGCGAGTCTGCGCGTCGTGTGTGACTGTTGTGGCTAGCGTGACTACAGCAGTGGATCGGGGGAGGTGACGGGAGATGCCCAGTTCGGTGATCATCGTCGCGCTCGCAGCGGCATGGCTCGTCGTTCTCGTGCCCATGGTCGCCCGCAAGCGCCAGCAGGTCGCACGAACGACGGACTCGGCCTTGGCGGCGCGAGTCGTGCGGAGCGGGAGCACACGCCACGAGGGACCGGAGGAGTTCGCGATGGCGGAGAACACGGAACCATCGGTAGAAGACGACCTGGCCGAACTCGAGGCGGAGCTCGACGCCGACCTCGAAGACGAGGAGCCGGAAGCCGAACCGCTTCCCCAGCCCTCGCACACGGCCCGTCCCGAAAGAGAACGCCAAGGCACCGGTTACCGGCCCGGCCGGGGCGGATTCGACCCGGAGGCGGCGGACATCGCCGCGCGCGCCAAGTACGCGTTCCGGCAGCGGATCGTCATCGCGCTCCTGGTTTTGGTGATCACCACCGCGGCCGTCGCCGGCTTCATGACCCCGACGGTCTGGTGGGCCAACGGCGTCGTCGACGCGGTCCTCATCGGCTACCTGGCGTACCTGCGCCGCCAGGTCCGCATCGAGAACGAGATCCGGCAGCGCCGCCTCGCCCGCTTCAACAGCACCCGCGCCCCGCGCCGCCCGGCGATCGCCGACGACGAACCCCACGAGTCCCGCGAGTCCCGTGAGGACATCGAGGTCGTCGCCACCGAACGCCCGGCCGTCGTGGAGCGCAAGCCGTCCCCGATGTCACGCCTCCGGCGCCAAGCCGTCGTCGTCGACCTCGACGACGAGGACCCGGCCTTCCACGAGCTCGACGAGCCCGGGACCAGGCCTTTCCGTCGGGCTTCCGGAGAGTGACCCCCCGGATCCGGGGCTCCATGGGCCACTGATAGGCTCATGGAGCTCCAAACGAGGGGCAAGCTTTACCAGGGGCTGTAGCGCAGTTGGTAGCGCGTCTCGTTCGCATCGAGAAGGTCAGGGGTTCGATTCCCCTCAGCTCCACAGCAGATCAAAGGCCCTTCCCAGGGATATGGGAAGGGCCTTTTGTACGAACGGCGGCCGTCATGCACGGTGATGTACCGGACGCCCGCCTTCCTGCATCGCGTCGCCCACGATCAGAAGAAGTCACGCGGCTCGTCAGCCTTCTCCGATCCGCGATTCTTTGGATCGGCGGGGTCGCAAGAAGGATCAGTACCGCACCACTCACGGGATGACAGTCCGCGGGGCGATCGAGTTCGACACACCGCAGTGGCACCGAGACTTCGATCGGCACGTCACCTGAACAACCTGCCGAACAGGTCGCGCCATCCGCGCCGGATCTCGAACTCGCCACCCGGACCGACCCGGGGATGCCGCCTCCGGTAGTGCTCCGCGAGCTGCCACGCGCCCTCGGACTCGTCAAGCCATGGCGTCCTGTAGCGGCACTCGCCGCATCGGTACCGGAACTCCGCGGACATCGTGCTCCTCCCGTCTTCGGCTCAGTCTCACGGGTTCCGCAGGTCACGGACCAGGCCGACCGACTGCCGTTCCTGGCCGGTCGGCCCACTACGATGGTCCCCCGTCGCACAGCGCATCTGGAGGGACGTCGCCTGTGGCCAGTCGGTTCGGCGTTCTCCTCCGCGATGCCCGCCGACGGGCCGGTCTGACCCAGGACGGGCTGGCCGCCCGGTCCGGCGTCGGCGTGCGGACCATCCGCCGGCTCGAAACCGGCGGGGGCACCGACCCGCGCATCGGCACCGTGACGTTGCTCGCCGACGCCCTCGGCATCACCCCGCACGAGCGCCGCGAGCTCCTCTCCGCCGCGGACGGCACGCAACCGGAAGAGCCCGTCGAAGCGCCGTCGAGCGACACCGGCGACGCGCCGGTGGTCCCGGCCCCCTCCCTCGTCGTCGTCCCCGACGAGGTGCCGAAGGCGGCGGACCATCTGGCCACGATCATCGCCACCCGGCTCCGGCGCGAGGAGGAACTGCGCCGCGTACACGACCCCTTCCCTCTCCCCGTCCGGTGGCGGAACGCGGACGACCTCGCCGACCACTGGGACAACATCTGCCGCGTTCCGCACGGCATGACCGCGGCACCGCTGGACCTCTCCGGCGAGATCGGCGACATCGCGGACGTCTACCGCGGCATCCCGTCACGGAAGCTGGTGGTGCTGGGTCGCGCGGGCGCGGGCAAGACCGTGCTGACGCTGCGGTTCGTGCTCGACGCGCTGGCCGCCCGGAATCGCGGCGGCGTCGTCCCGGTGATCTTCACCATCGGCTCGTGGAATCCGGCCGCGATGCCGTTGCGCACCTGGCTCGTCGAGACACTTCAGCGCGACCATCCCGGTCTCTCCGCTGGGGCCCCCGGCGGCTCGACGCTGGCGGCCGTGCTGGTCGACACCGGCTACATCCTGCCCGTGCTCGACGGCTTCGACGAGATCGCCGAGGGACTGCACCAGCCGGCGCTCGAAGCGCTCAACTCCCTGTCCGGGCCGCTGCTCCTGACCAGTCGCTTCGACGAATACGAGAACGCCGTCACCACGTTCCAGACGCTGACGTCGGCCGCCGTCGTCGAACTGACCGACCTCAGCGTCGACGACCTCGCCGGCTACCTGCCCCGAACGGCGCGGCGCGTCACCTCCGGCAGCCCGGCCACGGCGTGGGATCCGGTCTTGGACGCGTTGCGTGACGCCGAAGCGCCGGCCGCGAACCTCGCCACGGTCATGGAAACCCCGCTCATGGTCGGGCTCGCCCGTACGGTCTACAGCGACTCACGCGACCGCGACCCGGTGAGCCTGCTGGACACCGGCCGCTTCCCGACGGCGCAGGCTCTCGAAGAGCATCTGCTCGACACGTTCATCCCCACCGTCTACGGCGGGCAGCGAGAGACCGGCGACATCCGGGAGCGCTGGGATCTCGAACAGATCCGCCACTGGCTCGGCTTCCTCGCGGACGACCTCGACCGGCGGGACACCGGCGACCTCGAATGGTGGCGGCTGGGCAGTTCGCTGAGCCGCTGGTCGCGCGTCCTCCTGGTGACGGCTTTCGCGTGGCTGGCCACATCGCTCGTCGTCTGGTTCGTCTTGTCCCCCCTCAACTCGCTCACCTCAGGACTTCCGTTCCGGTTTTCCGTCGTCTTCGTCGACGGACTGGTCAGCGGGGCGGTGATCGCCGTTCCGTTCGGCCTGTTGTATTCGTTACTGGTGGTCCGCAAGGCCGGGACCCTCGAACCGACACGCGTACGTGTGCGACTGTTCGACCGTCGGGCACGCCGGCCCCGCCTCAGGAGGAAGATCGCCGTCAGGTTCGCGTCGGGTGTGGCCGGCGGCGTGCTGGCGGCCATCGCCATCACCTTCGTCGGCGTCTTCGTGAAAGCACTGTCGCCCGATCTCGTCATCATCGACGATCTCGGCCACCTCCTCCGCCTGATCCTCGCCGACATCACCACCTTCGGGCTTGCCTTCGGCCCGGTCTGCGGTGGGCTGCTGGCGCTCCTCACCCTGCTCGAAGTACCCGCCGACCTGAACACCGCCACCAGCCCCGCCGATCTGCTCGCGGCGAACCGCTCGACCGTGCTGCGCGTCGTCGGCTTGTTCGCGCCGGTGCTCGCGATCGCGATCGGCCTCGGCAGCTTCGCGGCCGTGGCCGCGGTGGAGGGCATCACGGGCCCGTCGCTTCACCTGACGCGGTCGTTCAGGGTCAGTGCTCTGCTCGGCCTCACCGGCGGGCTCGCCACGGGTTTCGCGTACGTGATCACCTTCACCGCGTGGGGGCAGTGGCTGATCTTCACCCGCTTCCGGCTCCCGCTCCTCCGCAAACTGCCTTGGGCCGTCACCGCGTTCCTCGACGACGCGTACCGGCGGGGGGTGCTGCGCCAGTCCGGCGCCGTCTACCAGTTCCGGCACGCGCGCTTGCAGCAGCACCTCGCCAAGGCCTACCGCGCCCAGCGCTAGGGCCTTTCCCCTGGTCAGTGCCACCGGCCGCAAATGGCCGCTTCGCGACCTTCCGGCTCCGGCCCGCTCGCCGCCAGCATTGGCCACCTCGACAAGCGGCCGGCTGGAAGGGGGTACCGGGGTGAGCACCGAGACGGCATCGGCTGACATCTCCGGGGTGTGGGACGTGTACTTCGGCCGGCCCACGCCGCCGGAAGGCGAGGTGATCTGGGAGGCCTACAGCCACGAAGAGCTGCACCGGATGTTGTGGCAGGACGCCGACATCACGGATGTCAGCACCATCGCCGCGGACTGGTCCGCGCACCGGGCGGCGTTGGTCAACCACGCGGAAGTGTTGCGCGAGCAACGCGCCGCGTTGCTGGACAGCTGGCGAGGCAGCAGTGCGGAGGAGGCGGCACAGCGCCTCCTCGTACTCGCTGACCGGGTGGAGAAGATCGCGGACCTGGCGTACGCGGGCGAGCGGGCCGCGGAACAGGCGGCCGACGCGCTGGCGTGGGCGAGGGCCATGATGCCCGCTCCGCCGGGCGACCCGGCGGCACCGATGACCGACATGTCGGCGAACTGGACCTTCGGCGGAGCCGGGTTCAGCTTCTACGCCGACACCAACGCGAGCGACCTGCAGAAGCAGCGTGCCGTCCAGGCGATGCGGACCTACGAGTCGAGCCTGACGGACTCGAGCCGGTTGATCGGCCAGGCACAGGGCGCGATCCCGGCCGCCTCGACCATGCCGGGCGGTGGCGACACCACGGCGAACGGCTCGGCCTCGCCTTCGGACGGCACCTCCGCCAGCGGGTCGTCGTGGCGGCGCCTCACCGGGACCGGCGGTCTCGTGCAGGGTGCGATGGCCGGGGCGTCCACCGGAGCAGGCGTCGCCGCCGGAACCGTGGCCGGTTCGCCCGCGGGCTTCGTGAGCCCCCTCGCGAACGGTGCGCGGGTAGGGGCGGCGGCACTACCGGGAGGACTCGGCGCGACAGCGGCGCAGGCAGCCGCCGAATCGGCCGCGACGCGCGCGGGCTCCGTGGGCCATCTGGCTCCGCCCGGCTCAGGCACGCGCGGCCGGTCCGCCGAGGAAGACCACACGAACCAGCTGCCGACGATCGACCACGCGCTCTTCCCGCTCGCGGAACCCGCCAGTGAGGCGGTCATCGGCCTTCCCCTGCGGGAGTGGCGATGAGCGAAGGGCGCGGAATCGAAGTCGAGCTGGAGCTGCTCGAGGCGCGTATCACGACACTCGCCGATCTCGGCGATCTCACCGCCGACCTGGTGGCCACCGCGAGCAGGCTCGCGGAACGGCTGCCGATGCTGGGAACCGCGCCGCCTGCCGTGCATTTGGCGAACCGCTTGCGAGAGGCCGCGGGCGGTTCCGGTCTCGCGGGCGAGGTCGAGTCCACGGAACGCGAAGTCAGGGAATACCAGCAGATGCTCGCGGCCGCCAAGCGCAAGTACCAAGAGCACGACGAGCGGTCCGGCGAGGACCTCAGGGCCGGCACGAAGGCCGTCGAAACCAGCGGCGAAGCGGGGCGGGCCTCATGACGATCACGACCACCCCACTCGATGAACACGGCAGCCACTTCGAGCTCGCGGAGCTGGATCTGCTCGCGACCTACGCGGGGACACCGCCGCCGTTTCCGTTGCGGATCCCGTCGTCCGGCCGGATCGCGAGCGAACGCGAGGTGCTGCTCCGTGCCGCGGGTGGTTCACTGGCCGAGCGTGGCCTCGCCACGGCGGAAGAACCCATCGGCATGGCCGCGGATCTGGTGGCCGCGCTGCGCGGGCACCACAGCTCGGTCGATCTGGTGCTGGCCCACCAGGGGACCTTGACGGGGTTCGCGGCCATGATCCACGGGGACCGAGCCGTCCTGTGCGGCCAGCCGATCGGGGGTACGCCGGGCCCGGTCGCCGTCATGACGGTCGCATACGACGCCCTGGCCGACACGCTCGCGAACCTTCTCCCGGAGATCGCGGCCGCACCGACCCTGCCGATCACCTTTCCTCCTGGTGCCGTCGGCGACGATCCGGCCGTCGAAGCGCTCGCCGCCGTGCTGCCTTCGGTGACGGGACGCGGCCAGCTCGGTGTCGTGCGCGGGCCGGGCGACGAGAAGCGGCCCTTTGAACTGTCCTGGTTGGACGGTCCTGCCGGGAGAGTGCGGATCGACCAGGACGACCGCGGCTGGGTGAGCGTGAACCCGTTGCGGCACAACGAACTTGTCCGCTTAATACGCGAGGCCGCGGCACTGGCCCGCCAATGACGACACCGTGGAACGAGAAAGGGGAACATCATGGAGCCGGCACAATGGCTCGCCGACTACCGAGGCCGGCTCGAACGCGCGGCGGACGGTGCGCGCCAGGCTCGGGAGAGTCTCGAGCAGGCAGGTGCGACGGCACGCTCACCTCGGGGCGAGGTCACCGTTTCGGTCAACGCGGCAGGCGTGCTCAAGGGTGTCGCGTTGACGCCCGCGGCCCGCAAGCTCGAGGTCGACGCGCTCGCCGCTCTCATCTTGACCACCGCACGCGAGGCCCAGCGTCTCGCCGGTGAGCGGATGGCCGACGTCATGGCCGGGTATCTCGGCGACGGCCCGGCACTCACCCAGCTCACACGGCACCTCTCGCCGGAGGTCGTGCGATGACCGCGGAACCGTCCTACACCGTCGATTCCGACCAGCTACGCCGGCACGCGGGCAGGCTCGCCGCGCACGCCGATCAGTTGTCGTCACTAGGCACCTCGCTGCCCGGCGAAATGCCGCCGACGGCGCTCGGACCGTTCGCGCGATGCTTCACCGCGGGCATCGGGGCCGCGATGAGCCGGACGATGGACGCGTTCGCCCACACCGCGTCGACCATGGACAAGGTCGGCGACGGCTTGCGGCGGGCGGCCGACCTTTATCAGAGCACGGACGAAGACCACGCCGCGCGCCTGGACGCCGGCGGCACGCTCGACGGGGGAACACGATGACCACGGCGGTCGAGATCAACACCGCGCTCGCAAACCTTCGCGTCGCGCGGGATTCCGTCGGTGCCAAGGAATGGCTGTCGCCGGAGCTCAGCGGCGAGCCCGCTGTCTCGCTCGACATGCTCGGCTCGACGGCGAGCCCGCTGTCCGCGCTGAGCAGTGCGGGGTGCGACTTCCTGACGCCGATGATCTCGTTCCTCGAAGAGCCGCTCGGGCAGCTTCGCGGTGAACCGGAATCCGTGTCGGCTCCCTCCGGTGAGCACGACAAGGTCTCGCGGAGCGCGAACTCCGTCGCCGACGCCTACGGCTCCACGGCGGAGAACGAGACGAGCGAATGGTCCGGGGGCGCCAAACAGAACTACACCGCGACGGCCACGAAGCTGGCCGACGGGATCAAAACGGTCGCGGAGTCGGCGGCGACCAACGCGAAGGCGATCATCGCGGCCGGTGAAGTGGTGGCGCAGGCCGTCGACATCGTCACCCGCCTGATCACCGAGGCCGTCGGAAGAATCGTGCCGATCATGACCAGGGCCATCGCGGCGGCGCCCGCGACCTTCGGGGCCAGTATCGCCGAGGCGATCCCGGAGTGCGTGGCGATCGCCGTCGATCACGGCGGCCGGATCGCGGCGAAACTGGGAGAACTGCTCGTCAGCGGCGAGAACCTCGTGAAATTGCTCGAGGGTGTGGCCGGTGTGCTCGACGTCGTCGAGAAAGGCCTCACCGTGATCGGCGAGGCCGCCGGTGGCGCCTCCGCGGACTCCGGCACGGAGCCGTCGCGGGATTCCGACGAAAACTGAGGGAGAAGAGAAATGGGAATCAAGACCCAGCGGATCGCCGGTGTCGCACTGGCCGTCGCACTCGCCGTGCCGGTCGCGCCCGCGACGGCGGCCGAGACCGGCGAACACGCCGCCACGCAGGCCGTACTCGACCGCTACCAGCTGAAGGCGGGCCCCGGCGCGGCCGTCCACGCCGGCGACGGCCAAGGCTCGTGGACCCTTTCGAGCGGTTCCGCCACCACCCCCGGACAGCGACCCATCACGGCGGACGACCACTTCCGCATCGCCAGTCAGACCAAGACGTTCACCGCGGTCGTGGTGCTCCAGTTGTTCGACGAGGGGATCGTCGACCTCGACGCCCCCATCGAGAGGTACCTGCCCGGCGTCGTCACCGGGAATTTCGACGGCACCGTCATCACCGTGCGCCGATTGCTCAACCACACCGCGGGGTTCCCCCACGACCCCGCCGGCGCGAAGACCAAGCCCGACGGCACGTTCGACCTGGCCGCGCTCGTGCACGCCGCGATGGACGACAAACCGGTTTCCGCACCAGGGACCTACCACTATTCCAACGTCGGCTACCTGGTGCTCGGTCTGCTGATCGAGAAGCTCACGGGCAAGTACGTCGGCGACGCGATCACCGAACGGATCATCGAACCGGTCGGGCTGACCGAGACCTCGTTCCCACCGCCGGGAAAGCGGACGCTCACCAATCCTTACCTGCCCGGCTATCAGGGTTTCCAGCTCGGTGGCGGCTATTTCTGGGTGGAGACGACGACCTCGTTCGAGCTGTCGCAATGGAGTTCGTCGGCCGCGATGGAATCCACCTTGAGGGACCTCGCGAAGTTCGGCCGCGCACTCGGTTCGGGCGAGGTCGTCTCGCGGAAGGCGCTCGCGGAGATGCGCACCGTCGTGCCGTGGACGCCGAACGCGCCCGCCGGGTACGGGCTCGGGCAGTTCAGCATCCAGTTGTCCTGCGGCGGCGTGGGCTGGGGACACGACGGTCTCCTGCCGACCGGGCACGCGTCGCTCACGCTGACCACCGACGACGGCCGGTTCGCGTCGGTCGTGACCAACTCGAACAAACTCCCGACCGACCCGAGCGGCGTCGACGTCGCCAACGCCGCCCTGTGTGAGGGGAAGTGATGCGACGCGGCCTGTCCGCGGTACTCGTCGCGGTCGCCATGCTGACCTGCACCGGCATCGCCCCGGCGGTGAGCGCGGCCGCGCCGCCGGTTTTCACCGACAGCCATGGACTGACCGTCGTCGGGCGGCCGTCCTGGGTGGACGACGGTGGACGCACGTTCAAGCTGGTCGTGCGCACCGCCGAGGTCCCGCGATACTCGACGCTGGAGGGGCAGGTCTCCGGGGAGCACGTGATCATGGTGACGCTGCCGGAGGGCTACGCGTCGTCCGGCGACACCCGCTATCCGGTGCAGTACCACCTGCACGGCCACCCTGACCGCCCGGATACGCGCCTGAACCAGCAGATGTTCGAGGAGTCCACGGCGGGCGGCGTTCCGCTGATCTCCGTCGCGGTCAACGGATCCGGTCGCGGCTGGTACACGAACTGGGTCGCCCCGCCCGCCGGGCTCGGTCCGCAGAACTGGCGGGACTTCCATCTGGACCAAGCGATCCCGTTCGTCGACGCGAACCTGCGCACCATCGCGAAACGGGAAGGGAGGGCGATCTCCGGACATTCGATGGGTGGCTTCGGCGCGTTCCACTACGCCGAGACCAGGCCGGAACTGTTCGGTTACGCCGGAAGTTTCTCCGGCGGGCTCGACCTGCTGAACCAGTTGCAGCGGGTGGCGGTGGCCGGCAGCACGCAACTGCCGGGCAGCGGCACGCCGACGGTTCCGGTGGACGCCGTCTTCGGGCCGCCCGTGTGGCCACTGGACAGGGCGTGGAACGAGGCGAGTCCCGCACAGCACGTGAAGTCGTTGCGGGGCATGGGGGTGGCGATGTACACCGGCGACGGTGGCGACCTGCTGGACAACCCCGTACAGGCCGCGATCGAGAACGTGGCACGCGAGACCAACCGCGTCACGCGTGACCACCTCGTCGCCGCCGGGATCCCCCATACGTTCATCGACTACGGCGACGGCGGCACGTGGGCGGAAGGCTGTCACGGCAAGCACGCGCAATCCGCCTGCCTCAAAGCCGACATGAAGCACTTCGTCGCCCTGATCATGGACGCGCTCGACCATCCATAGAGGACGCGAGCAGCGGGGCGGCCGCAAGTCACCCCGCTGCGACCGCGGCCGGCCCCGCCTCGTCCGGTTCGGACCGCACTGGCTCGTGGGCGCCGAAGCTCTGCACTTCGAAAGCGACCTGACAGAGGGGATGCCGACTGGCGGCATGGAGAGCCAACCCACCGCCTTTCGGCGAAACCCGCGACCGCGATCGACGTCGGCAGGACGCTCCCTCAGCTCCGCCTGCCAGCTCTCAGACGCGCTGCTGGATACGGATCAGGTTCCCGGACGGGTCACGGACGGCGCCATCACGCAGACCGTACGGCTGGTCGGTCGGCTCCTGGATGATCTCGGCGCCCGCCTCCTGCAGGTGCTTGAAGAGACCGTCGAGGTCGTCGGAGGAGAACAGGATGCTCGCGTAGGTGCCCTTGGCCATCATCTCGCCGATCACCCGGCGTTCGTCCTCGGTGATACCCGGGTCGACGGCGGGCGGGTGCAGCACGATCGACACGGGCTGCCCCGGCGGGCCGACGGTGATCCAGCGCATGCCGTCGTAGCCGACGTCGTTGCGCACCTCGAAGCCGAGAGTGTCGCGGTAGAACGCCAGTGCGGCTTCGGGGTCGGTCTGCGGGAGGAAGCTCCCGTGAATGCTGATGTCCATGATGGTCACGCTAGGTGAGACCGCTTCGCGACGCTTCTCGATTCCTGATCGGTCCGGCTAGGAGATCCGCTTGGTCAGACGCACGGTGACCTGGTCGCCGATTTCCTTCCGGAACGGCTTGCGCAGCGGCATCATGTGGACGCCGCCGCCGACCGGCAGCATGCTCGCCGTGAACGTCACGTCGATCGCCTGCGGTGCCTTGTCAGCCATGGTGCTCACTCTTCCTTGCCGCCCGGATCGCGGCGACACTGCGGTCGACGTCCGCCTCGGTCGTACTCCAGTTGGACACGGAGATGCGCATCAGACGCCGGCCATGCCAAGTCGTCGCACCCATCCAGCACTCGCCGGAACGCTGGAGGGCTTCGACGACTCGGTCCGTTTCGTCGCCGAAGCTGACGAGCACCTGGTTCAGCACCACGTCGTTCACGACGGTGACGCCTTCGCACGCTTCGAGTTTCTCGGCGAACCTCCTGGCCAGCGCACAGCATCGTTCGACCATCTCGGCGATCCCAGTGCGCCCCAGCTCGCTGAGCGCCGCCCACGTCGCGAACCCTCGTGCCCGGCGGGAGGACTCCGGTACGAAGTCGCTCGGTGCCCTCACACCACCCTCTCCCTGGCCGGTCAGGTAAGCGGCGGTGAGCGCCATCGCCGCCCTGTGCGACTCGGGATGGGCGCAGAAGGCGTAACCGCTGTCGTAGGGGACGTTGAGCCACTTGTGCCCGTCGACCGCCCAGGAGTCGGCCGTTTCCAGCCCCGCGGTCAGCCGCCTGAGCGCGGGGGCGGCGGCCGCCCAGAGCCCGAACGCGCCGTCGACGTGGACCCACGCCCCGTGCCGGTGGGCGATCTCCGTCGCGGCGGCGAAGTCGTCGAACGCGCCGGTGTTCACGTTCCCGGCCTGAAGGCAAACGATTGCGGGCCCGTCGAGCGCCCGCTCGAGATCGGCGAGGTCGATGGCACCTTGCCCGTCCGCGCGCACCGGTTTGACGGCGTCGGTGCCCAAGCCGAGCAAACGGAGGGACCGGTCGATCGTCGCGTGCCGCTCCTCACTGGCGACCACCCGCAGCGGCGGCGCCCCGTGCAAACCGCGGCGCTCGACGTCCCATCCAGCCCGCGCCAGCACGTGATGCCGGGCGGCGGCCAGGCCGACCGTGTTCGCGCCCTGCCCGCCGGTCACGAACCCGAACGAGGCGCCGGACGGCAGGCCGAGGACGTCCTTGAGCCATTCGCCCGCCACTTCCTCGACGATCGCGGCGGCCGGTGAGGTGATCTTGTTGAACGCGGGCTGGTCCCAACCGGTCGTCAGCATGTCGGCCGCCGTCGCGGCGTCGAGCGCCCCACCGGTGACGAAACCGAAGTACCTCGGTCCGGTGTTCGCCACCAGCGCCGGCTCGACGGCGTCGGCCAGCCGCCGGATCACGCCGGCGGGCGGGACGGGCTTCTCGGGCAGATCACCGAGCTTTTCCCGGACGCCCGTCGTGTCGTCCGGGAAGACCGGGGCGTCGGCGACGCTTTCGCGATAGCGGGTCACGCGGGCGGCGACATCGGTCAGCAGATCTCGCAACTCAGTCATCCGACGGCTCTCTTTCGATCGTCGCGAACCACGCGGGAGCCCCCTCATCGTCGTGGAACCTGGTCCGGACGCGCTCCTCCTCGATGGTCATCACGCGCCATCCTGCACCGAAGGGGAAGCGGAGCGAACTGGCACACGAGGCAGCAGGAGAGGCCGCCATAGCGAGCACGGAGCAGGAAGGCGAGACCGTCAGGCGGCACGCTCGGAGATCGCCCGGCTCATGAAGGCTCGCACCTTGGACCGGAGCCAATCTCGATCCGGCGCGGAACAGGTACGGAACAGAGGGCGTGACCAGGTCGTCATGTGACCTTGGGAAACCTCGTTTGACCTGCGCCGGAATGCGCCGGTACCGTGTGGCGTTAGCACTCTTGTCGGCTGAGTGCCAATGCACGAAGGAGCAGCAGTGCCCACCTACCAATACGCCTGCAAGGAATGCGACCACGCTTTCGAGGCCGTGCAGTCGTTCTCCGACGCGAGCTTGACCGTGTGCCCGCAGTGCTCGGGCTCGCTTCGCAAGGTCTTCAGCTCGGTCGGCGTGGTCTTCAAAGGCAGCGGTTTCTACCGCAACGATTCGCGCGACTCGAAGGCCAACACGACCGCGGCCACGGCCAAGACAGAGACCAAGTCGGAGTCGAAGACCGAGTCGAAGTCGGAGACCAAGAGCGCGGCATCCTCTTCCACGGGTACGACGAAAACGGCCGCCGCCGCTTCCTGACGTCCCGAGTTGTCCACAGGCCCCCGGTTGTCCACAGCCGGGGGTTTTCGTTCTTTCCAGGGCAGCGCACCCGCCCCTAACGTCGAGATCATCACCGATCGACGAGGGGAATCCCGTGTTCCACGATCTGCCCGTCCTGCGAAGACTCCACGGCCGTCCGGCGCGTCTGCTCCGCCGCTGGCTCGCGCTGTCCTTACTGCTCAGTGGCCTGGTCGTGCTCTTCCTGCCCGCGTCCGCGCGCGGCACGCCCGGCACGACGACCGTGGTCTCCGCCCGCGACCTCCCGGCCGGGTCGCTGCTGCGCGCCGGGGACCTCAAGCTCGTCGACCTCCCGGACGACGTCCGTCCACAGGGCGCCACCGGCCTGCCGTCCTCGGTGGAGGGACGGATGCTCGTCGGTGCGGCGCGGGCGGGTGAACCGCTGACCGACGTCCGCCTGCTGGACGCGGCCATCCCCGGATCGGGTGATCCCGAGAGTTCAACTGTCCCGGTGCGGCTCGCCGACGCCGGTGTCGCGGAACTGCTCAGGCCGGGCCAACGGGTCGACGTCATCGCTGCCGCCGATGCCGGACGTGAGGCGTCTGTGCTGGCCAGCACGGCCGTCGTGGCGGCTGTAGGCGAACAGGGCACCCGCGAGCCGAAGGCCTCCGGCGCCGGAAGCAAGGGACCTTTGGTGCTGCTTTCCCTGCCCGCCGCGACCGCGACACGAGTCGCGGCCACCTCGCTGGAACGGTCCATAACGGTTACCCTCCGCTAGCTCGCGCCTGCCCTGTGGCGGCGGGCGCCTGCGTCCCCCCGGTACGGAAAAAGGGACGGTCGGCGAACCGTCCCAGGTGAAGAGGAGAGCATCTTGCTCAAGGGTTTCAAGGACTTCCTGATGCGCGGGAACGTCGTCGACCTCGCGGTCGCGGTGGTCATCGGCGCCGCGTTCACGGCGATCGTCACGGCCTTCACGAACGGCCTGATCAAGCCGCTGATCAACACCATCGGCGGGTCGGACGCGGCCAAAGGGCTGGGGTTCAACATCCTCGCCGACAACGACTCCACGTTCCTCGACTTCGGCGGCGTGATCAACGCGACGATCAACTTCGTGCTGGTCGCGGCCGTCGTCTACTTCGTGATCGTGCTGCCGGTCAAGCACGTCCAGGAGCGGCGCAAGCGCGGTGAGGAGGCCGGCCCGGCGGAGCCGACCGACGTCGAACTGCTCACCGAGATCCGCGACCTGCTGCGCGCGCAGCAGAACCGCCAGGGCTGATCCGGATCACCGGTCGTGGTGAGGCGGCCGGTTCTCCAGGAACCACGAGTCGGAGTCCGGGGTGCGCTGCCCCGGCTCTCGCTCGTCGGAGGTCGTGTCCGGCAGGACATCGCCGAAGATCTCGTCGACTCGGCGTTTCGCCGCCGAGGAAGGGCGCTTGTCCTCGTCTTCACCTGGCATGACGTCCATCTTCGCACCGGTCGCGGGGGCCGCCGACCGGTGGGACCATCAGCGCATGAGCATCGTCGACAAAGCGAAGGGGCTGGCCGCGCAGGCCATCCACAAAGCGGAAGAGGTCGCGGGCGAAGTCCGCGAGAAGGCCGGGCCGCTGGCCGAGAAGGCGGGTGACGTCGCGGCCAAGGGTGTCTCGGCGGCGTCGGCCGGGGCGAACAAGGTCACCGGCGGCCGGTTCGAGGACAAGATCGGCCAGGTCACCGAAAAGGTGGAAGGGGTGCTGCACCAGGACAAAAAGGGCGAGCCCGGGACAGAACCCGGACCCGCCCCGAAGAACTAAGCCTCTTCGAGGCCGGACAGCTCGTCGATCACGTACGGCACCAGCGACGAGAGCGTCGCCATGCCGTCGCGGACGGCCGCTCGTGAACCCGCGAGGTTGACCACCAGCGTGCTGCCGGAGACGCCGACGAGCCCGCGGGAGATGCCCGCGTCCACCGCGCCCGCGGCGAGGCCGGAGGCGCGCAGTGCCTCACCGATGCCCGGGATCGGGCGGTCGAGCACACCGGCCGTCGCATCGGGCGTGCGGTCGCGCGGGGAGACCCCGGTGCCGCCGACGGTGATCACCAGGTCGGCGCCGCCGATCACCGCGGTGTTGAGCGCGTTGCGGATCGCGGCCGTCTCGGCCTCGACCACCACGACGCCGTCGACGATGAATCCGGCCTCTTCGAGCAGCTCCGTGACCAGCGGTCCCGTGTTGTCCTCGTGTTCGCCGTGGGCGACCCGATCGTCCACGATGACCACCAGTGCGCGGCCCAGCCGTTGTGCGCTCCGTTCCATAGCCACACCGTATCCGGTTTCGGCCGATCTTCGCTCCCGCGGTGCCGCGGCACGCGAGTTGTGACGATTCCCTGACGTGAGCCGGGCTTCCGGGGCCATCGTCGACGATCGGCCCTAGCGTCGGGACGGTGCGAACACTGGTAACCGGCGGGGCCGGGTTCATCGGCTCCCACATCGCCGATCTGCTGTCCGATCAAGGTCACGAGGTCGTCGTCCTCGACAACCTCCTGCGCACCGCGCACGGTTCGTCGCGCCCGCCCGGGTACACCGGCCGCCACCGGTTCCTGCGTGGCGACGTCACCGACACGGAGCTGGTCGCCGAGCTGCTTGACGGCGTCGACGCGGTCTGCCATCAGGCTGCCGTCGTCGGACACGGCGTCGATCCGTCCGACGCGCCGTCGTACGCGCTGAACAACGACTACGGGACCGCTGTCCTGCTCGCGGCGATGCACCATGCCGGAATCCGGAAACTGGTGCTCGCTTCGTCGATGGTCGTCTACGGCGAAGGCCGCTACGAATGCCCCATCCACGGGATCGTCCCGCCGTCGCCGCGGAAACGGTCCGATGTGGACGCCGGATGCTTCGAGCCCGCGTGCGCGGCTTGCGGCGCCGAACTCGACTGGCGACTGGTTCCCGAGGACGCACCGCTGCGGCCGCGAAGCACCTACGCGGCCACCAAGCTCGCGCAGGAACACCTGGCTGCGGCGTGGGCCCGGCAAACCGGCGGGACGGTCTGGGCCCTGCGCTACCACAACGTCTACGGACCCCGGATGCCACAGAACACCCCGTACGCGGGCGTCGCGTCGCTGTTCCGGTCCTCGCTCTCGCGCGGCGAGGCACCGATCGTGCTGGAGGACGGCAAACAGCAGCGCGACTTCGTACACGTCCACGACGTGGCGAGGGCGAACGTCCTGGCGCTGCGCACCGAGGGTCCCGAAGGCGACCTGACACCGCTGAACATCTGTTCCGGGCAGCCCCACTCCGTCCGCGAACTCGCCGAAGAGCTCGCGAAGGCCTGCGACGGACCGGCTCCGAAGATCGCCGGCGGCGCGCGGCCTGCCGACGTCCGGCACGTCGTCGCGGACCCCGCACGCGCCCGGCAGCTGCTCGGCTTCACCGCGCGAACCGGTTTCGCCGAAGGCATCGCCGATTTCGCCACCGCTGAGCTGCGGGAACCGGTCGGTTCCTGAAACCGGGAACAGACGCGGCCCCCCGCCGGTTGTCGTTCCCGGCAACGGAATCGACTTTTTTGGGGGTTTTGGTGGGCATCACCGTCGGAGACATCGAGATCGAAGCGCTCGGGGACGGCCTGATCAGGCTGCCGCTCGCGTTCTTCCCCGGTCTCGACCCCGAAGCCCACCCGGACGTCTTCGACGAGGACGGCACCGTGCACGTCCCGACCGGCGCGTACCTGATCCGCGGCGACGGCCGCACGATCCTCGTCGACACCGGCCTCGGCCCGCGCGAATTCGCCTTCCCCCCGGGTATGACACCCGCCAAGGGCGACCCCACCCCGCCGATGGGCACGGGCGGCGACCTCGCGGCCGCGCTGGACAAGGCCGGATGCCCGGTCGACGAGATCGACACCGTCTTCCTCACCCACCTGCACAACGACCACATCGGCTGGATCGCCCCCGAAGGCGACCTGACCTTCCCCGGCGCTCAGGTCGTGTTCGGCCAACTCGACTGGGACGCCCTGATCGCGCCCGCCGGGACGGGCGAATGGAGCCGCGTCGGCATGGAGACCGCCCGGGGCGCGGGGCTGACCGAGGCGATCAGCGGCGACGCCGTCGAGATCGCGCCCGGGATCATGGCGCGGCACGCCCCCGGGCACACGCCCGGCCACTACGTCCTCGACATCACCGCGGACGACGAGCGCCTGCTGTTGCTCGGCGACGTCCTGCACACGCCCGCGCAGCTGACGGACACGCGGGTGGGCTTCCTCAGCGACGTCGACCCCGATCTCGCGCTCCGCACCCGCCGACGTTTCCTCGCCGAAGCGGAAGAGACCGGCGCGATCATCGCGCCGGCCCACTTCCCGGACATGGGTTTCCTGCGGCTCTGACCTGTTGAAGGGCAAGGCAAAGGTGGGACTCGTGAGTGGTAAGGACGGTTCTAACCGTCCTTACCACTCACGAGACCCAGCACGATTTGCCACTCAGGTGGTCGGCCAAGCGCCCCGCCACCGCCAATGTCGCGAAAGTGGCTTTCGCGACACGCCCCGACACCACGCCACGTTTGCCTTACCCCTCAATAGAACCGAGAGCGGTCGTTCTTGGCTGTCGCTCGCTGAAGTCGTCATGGCGGCAACGATCGCCGCCCGCGTTGACACGAGTCAGGGCATGGCGAGCGGAAGCCGGACCTCGAACCGGCAGCCGGGACCTTGGTTCCGGACACCGATGCGGCCGCGATGGGCTTCGACGAGGCCTTTCGCGATCGCCAAGCCAAGTCCGCCGCCGCTCGCCAGCCCGCCGCGCTCGGGTGTGCGCGCCGTCGTCCCGCGGAACGCGACGTCGAAGACGCGCCCGATCTCGTCGTCGGGGATCCCGCCGCAGCCGTCGGAAACCGCGAGCAGCGCCTCGCCGCCTTCGATGCCGATCTGGACCGCGACCGTCCCGTCCGGCGGTGTGTGCCGCACGGCGTTGGACACCAGGTTGCGCACGATCCGCGCCAGTTCCGGGTCGCTGCCGGAGACGACCGGCCACACGTTGGCGTACTCGATCATCCGCACGCGTTTCTGTTCGGCCAGCGGGGCCTGCGCGGCGACGGCGTCGCTCACGACGTCGCGCAGTGGCACGGCGGCCATGGTCAGCTGGAGCGCGCCCGCGGTGATCCGCGACAACTCGAACAGGTCGCCGACCATGCCGGACAGCCGGGTGGTCTCGCCGCTGATCCGCCGCGCGTAGCCGGTGACCTCGATCGGATCGGCGACGACGCCGTCCGCGACGGCTTCGGCCATCGCCTGGATACCGGCCAGCGGGCTCCGCAGGTCGTGGCTGATCCACGCGACCAGTTCGCGCCGCGACGCCTCGGCCGCGCGCTCCCGTTCCCGCGCCTCCCGTTCCCACACGCTGCGGCGCGCGATCGCGCGGCCGAGCACGAGTGCCGCCGGCACGGTCACCAGCGCGACCAGCAGGCAGACCAGTGTCATCGTGGTCAGCGCGGGGGTGAACATGAACCCGCTGATCCCGAGCACCGCGATCAGCGTCGCCAGCACCGGGATCAGCACGAGGATCGTCATCGTGCTGGCCAGTGAACCGCGCCGGAGCAGGTACAGCGCAAACCAGCCGAGCAGCATCACCGGCAACGCGAACATCAGCGCGAACGGCAGGATGTGCCAGGCGTGCGCCAGCATCTCGCCGAAGGACTCTCCGGAGCCGATCATCGCCGCACCGGGTCATACCGGTAGCCGACACCCCACACGGTGGCGACGCGGACGGGTTTCGCCGGGTTCTTCTCGATCTTCTCCCGCAACCGTCTCACGTGGACGGTCACGGTGGACTGATCGCCGAAGTCCCAGCCCCAGACCTTCTCCAGCAGATCGGCGCGGGAGAACGCCACGCCGGGATGGGTGAGGAAGAACGCGAGCAGATCGAATTCCCGGCTCGTCAGGGGAAGTTCCACGCCACCGAGGGCCGCCTGCCTGGCCGTCATCTGCAACGAGAGGTCGCCGTCGGTGATCACGCGCGCCGCCGGTTCGGGCCGCGGCATCCGCGCCCGCCGCAGGACCGACGCCACGCGCAACGCGAGTTCCTTGGGGCTGAACGGTTTCGTGACGTAGTCGTCGGCGCCGAGCTGGAGTCCGGCGATCCGGTTCTCCTCCTCGCCGAGCGCGGTCAGCATCACGACCGGCACCTGGCTCACCTGCCGCAGGCGCCGGCACACCTCGAGCCCGTTGAGCCCGGGCATCATGACGTCGAGGACCACGAGGTCCGGTCCGGTCGTGGAGAACAGCCGCAGCCCCTCGGTTCCGTCCCCGGCGACGTCGACTTCGAAGCCCGCGACCTCCAGATACCGCCGGACGACATCCCGCACGGTCTCGTCGTCGTCGACGACGAGCACGCGACCCTGCTCTGTCATGCAGCCCACCTCACCAGCTCGTCAGCACCAGATGGTTCACCACCAGCGCCGTGGCCGCCGATGCGGCCAGCCACCACCGCCGTCCCCGCTGCGGCAGCAGCGCCACCGCGGGCAGCAGCCACACCTCGAACGGTAGCCAGATGCGTTCGACCTCCGCCTTCGACAGGCCGGACAGGTCGGCGAAAGCGATCGTCAGCACCGCGGCCGCCACGATCAGGGTGACCGGCTCGCGGAACGACCGTTTCGGCTCGGCGAGGAACTCCGCGCCGGCGCGTCGCGTCCCGGCGATCACGGCCGGGCCGATCGCGATCAGCACCGCCGCGATGTCCGCCCACACCCAGTAGGAGTACGGGCGCAGCGTCGCGATCCCCTGGTAGTAGCGCTCGACCACGAGGTGATACCCGTCGAGCCACCAGAACCCGGTCAGCGCGAACGCCACGACGACCACGGCCACGCCCGCCATGGCGAGGAGCAGGATCCGCCACTCTCGGGTCAGCACGACCACGGCCAGCACGATCACCCCCAGCAGCACGAGACCGTAGGAGAGAAAAAGCCCGAACCCGAGCAGCAGACCGCCGGGGAGCGCGAGGATCCGCCGTCGCTTGGCGAGTGCCAGCAGCGCGATCCCGGTCGCCGTGACACCCGCGAAGAGACCGTCGGCGGAGACTCCGATCCAGATCGCGCCCGGGGTCAGGACGGCGAACGGCAGGACGGCCCTCGCGGCGTCCTGCCTGCCCAGCGCGGAGAGCGTCACCGGCACCGCGACCACGGCCAGGCAGCCGACCAGCACGACGAGCGCCGAGGCCCAAGCTCCGCCCTGCAGACCGAGCCTGTCGAGCCAGACGAAGACCAGTGTCGCGCCCGGCGGATGCCCGGAGACGTGCGTCGTCCACGAGTCCGGCTGGAAATCCAGGATGCGCGAGGAGAACTCGTTCAGCATCTTCGGGATGTCGGTGATCCCCGGGACCTCGTGCAGGTACTCGTGTTCCGTGGCGAGCCTGCCGGTGAAACCGCGCGCCCAGCCGTCGATCATCGCCAGCGAGAACGTCCACGCCAGCGCGGTCACGTAGCCGAGCGCGAGCAGCGGACGCCAGCTCAGCCGGGCGGCGAGCGCGGGCCCCCGAGTGACGACCAGGATCGCGAGCACGACGGCCGCGACCGAACCCGGCCCCACATGCGGCAGCCACAACCCGAACAGCGGAGGCGCGAAGGCGTAGATCACCACGCCGGAGCCGGGACGGTTGTAGTGAAGGCCGACCGCGATCGCGGCGGCGACCACGAGCATCGCCAGCCCCACGGCGATCAGATCGGCCCGGCGACCGGTACGGGAAGGGGCGGTGACAGTGGACATCACCGGCACCATAACCGCGTTCCCGCCGCCCGGCTGCTTGAAGGCGGAGTCCGTCAGAACTCGGTAAGAACTTCACCGACGTCATGATTCGGTAAGCACCACAAGGGTTTTCGTCCGTCCATCCCGGACTTAACGTGCGTTGCGTGAACGATGACCAGGTTGACGTCGTGCTCCCCTGTCTCGACGAGGCCGGCGCCCTTCCCGGCGTACTGGCGGCGCTGCCCGAGCGGTATCGGGCGATCGTGGTCGACAACGGCTCCACGGACGGTTCCGCCGGGATCGCGGCCGGGCTCGGGGCGAAGGTCGTCCACGAACCCCGGCGCGGCTACGGCGCCGCGGTGCACACGGGGCTGAAAGCGGCCACGGCGGACGTCGTCTGTTTCGCCGACGCCGACGGTTCTCTCGACCTCACCGAACTGCCGACGCTGGTGCGCGGACTCGCCGATGCCGATCTGACCGTCGGGCGGCGAGTACCGACCGGGCCGGGCGTCTGGCCGTGGCACGCGAGAGCGGGCAATGCGCTGATCTCGTCGCTTCTGCGGCACAAGGGATTGCCGGTCCGGGACATCGCGCCGCTGCGAGCCGTCCGACGGCAGGCGCTCCTCGATCTCGACGTCACCGATCGCGCCTTCGGCTACCCGCTGGAACTGCTGATCAAGGCGAGCCGCGCGGGCTGGCGGGTCACCGAGTTCGACGTGTCATACGGCGAACGCGCCAAGGGCACGAAGTCGAAGGTCTCCGGCTCGCTGCGGGGAACCTTACGCGCCACGCGGGATTTCGGGCGGGTGCTGAGCCGATGACCTTCTGCCTGTTGATCGTCGCCAAGGCGCCCGTGCCCGGTTTCGCGAAGACGCGGCTGTGCCCGCCCGCGACGCCGGAGCAGGCCGCCGAGATCGCGGCCGCCTCGCTGCTCGACACCCTCGAAGCCGCCCTTCTGACCCCGGAGGCACGCGTGGTCGTGGCGCTGACCGGCGATCTCGGCAAAGCCACCCGCCGCACGGAAATCGCCACAGCACTCCGAAAAACGGAGGTGATCGCCCAACGCGGTGAAGGTTTCGACATCAGGCTCGTCAACGCCCACGCCGACGCCCCCCGTCCCGGGGAATCAGTGCTGCAGATCGGGATGGACACGCCACAGGTCACCCCGGCCTTGCTGACCGAGGCCGCGAACCGGCCCGAAGATTCCGTCCTCGGACCGGCCGAGGACGGTGGTTGGTGGGCGCTGGGACTCAAGGATCCGTTGCACGCCAAAGCCCTCGCCGGGGTCCCGATGTCGCGCGACGACACCGGACGGCAGACCCTGCGCGCGCTGGCCGACATCGGCCTGCGACCCGGCACCCTGCCCACACTGTCCGATGTGGACACTGTCGCGGACGCGCGGCGAGTCGCGGCGGCGGTACCGCACGGCCGGTTCGCCCGAGCGGTGGCCGAAGTCCGGTGACCGCCTTCGACCGCGGCCTGCTCGGCCACCGCTGCTGGCTGGAACTGGCGACCGGCGAACGCGTCGACCTGCCGGTGGACCGCTGGACGGCCATTCCCTGCGAAGGCGATGACGTCCTCCTCGACGCCTGTGACGGCCCGACCCTCGACGTCGGCTGCGGTCCCGGCAGGCTCACCGCCGCGCTGTCCGAACGCGGCGTCGCCTCGCTCGGCGTCGACATCTCGGCCACCGCCGTGCGGCTCACCCACGCCAGGGGCGCCGCCGCGCTCCACCGCGACGTCTTCGACCGGCTCCCCGGCGAAGGGCGCTGGCGGCATGTCCTCCTGGCAGACGGGAACATCGGCATCGGCGGCGATCCGCACCGCTTGCTGACGCGGATGGCGGAGCTGATCACCGACGGCGGGACCGTGCTCGTCGAACTCGACCCGCCCGGCCGCGGCGTCCGCCAAGGCCGGGTCCGCCTGCGACCGGACGACGACGGCAACTGGTTCACCTGGGCGTGGGTCGGCGTCGAAGCGATCGCGGATCTCGCCGCCCGCACCGCGTTCCGGGTCGCCTGGGCCACCAGCCACGGCCGCCGTTGGTTCGCCTGCCTGGAGAAAGCATGAACACACCTTCGGAGCGCGTGACGTCCCGGATCGGGCTGGCTCTCGCCGTCACGTTCACCCTGTGCTTCGTCACCGGCCTGATCAGCCATTTCATCCAGCATCCGCCGTCGTGGTCCGGCTGGCCGAGCCGTCCGGTCTGGCTGTACCGGGTCACGCAGGGCACGCACGTGCTCTCCGGCATCGCGTCGATTCCCTTGCTGCTGGGCAAACTCTGGAGCGTCTACCCGAAACTGTTCGAGCGCCCGGTGATCCGTTCGCTGCCACACGCGCTCGAACGCCTGTCGATCCTGGTGCTTTCCGCGGCCGCCTTCTTCGAACTCGTCACCGGCCTGTTCAACGTCGCGCAGAACTACCCGTGGACGTTCTACTTCCCGCAACTGCACTACGCGGTCGCGTGGGTGGCGATCGGCTCGATCCTGGTGCACATCGCGGTGAAACTCCCCATCGTCCGCCGCTCGCTCACCCAGGCGCCCGAACCCTCGCGGCGTGCCTTCCTCCGCACGACCTGGCTGGCCGCGGGTGTCGCCGTCGTGGCGACAGCCGGAGCGACGGTTCCTTTGCTGCGTAACGTCTCCGGTCTTTCGTGGCGCAGCGATAAGGGACCGCAGGGGCTGCCGGTGAACCGGACCGCCGCCGCGGCCGGTGTCCTGGACACGGCGAAAGACCCGAACTGGCGGCTCTCGGTCGTGACCCCGAACGGCACGAAGACCTATTCGCTGGAAGAACTCCGCGCCCTCCCGAGGACTTCGGCCGAGCTGCCGATCGCTTGCGTCGAAGGATGGAGCGAGTCCGCGCGCTGGAGCGGAGTCTCGCTGCCGGAGTTGTTGCGGCACGCCGGAAGCACGCCGGGCACGCCGGTCCGCGTGTTCTCGCTGGAGAAGGCCGGGCCCTACGGGATCAGCGACCTCCCCGGCGAGCACACCGCGGACGAACTCACCCTGCTGGCGCTGGAACTCAACGGTGAAGTGCTCGACGCCGACCACGGCTTCCCGTGCCGGATCATCGCGCCGAACCGGCCCGGCGTCCTGCAGACGAAATGGGTCACCCGCTTGGAGACACTGTGAAGACGCTGCGGCTGTTGCTGTTCCTGCCCGGTCTGGGCGCGCTCGCCTGGGGCGCGACGTTGTTCGCCGAGTACGCCTTCCCGCTGCGCCCGGACGTCTTCGGGACACTCGGCTGGCTCGCCGGCGGTCCGCTGGTACACGACCTGCTGATCGCGCCGCTCGTCGGCGCCGTGGGATTCGCCCTGAGCAGGGTCCTCCCGGAACGGTGGAATACCCCGGTCAAGACGGGCGCGGTACTCAGCGGCGTCCTGACGCTGCTCGCGTTCCCGTTGCTGTGGCGTCCATTCGGCGGCGCCCGGAACCCGGGCTTGCACGACGCCGACACCGTCACCGGCCTGCTCGTCACCCTGGCCGTCGTCTGGCTCGGCGTGCTCGTGGCCGTTTTCCTCCGCCGAAAGCGCGTTATTGAGGGGTAGGGCAAAGGTGGCGTGGTGGGCTCGTTTGCCTTACCCCTCGATAAAAGGGCCACGCGCGACCGGGATTGGCAGCCGGTCGCGCGTGGCCTCTGGTCCGGCCCGCTGGGGGTTCGAGCCGGGGTTTGGTCTCGGCCGCGCACTGCGGCCGAGCGTTGTGGGGCTAGTTCGGGGTGACGGGCTGGCCGCCGAGGGTCACCTCGACCACCTTGTCACCGCTCAGGGTGAACTTCACCTTGTCGTTCGGCGCCCGGGTGCGGATCTCGGCGACGAGCGCGTCCGCGTTGGGGATCGACCGGTCGTCCAGCTTCGTCACGACGTCACCGGATTTGAGGCCTGCCTTCTCCGCGGGGCTGCCCGGCGAGATCTCACCGAGCTGCGCTCCGCCCGTCGGCGCCGTCTGCACCCGCGCGCCGATGAAGGTCTGCGTCGCCTGGCCGGTGTTGATGATGTCGTCGGCCGTGCGGCGCGCCTGGTCGATCGGGATCGCGAAGCCGATGCCGACGTTGCCGCCGCTCTCGCCGCCCTGGCCCTGCGCGGACTTCGGGCTGTAGATCGCCGAGTTGATGCCGATGACCTGGCCGGCCATGTTCGCGAGCGGGCCGCCGGAGTTTCCGGGGTTGATCGCCGCGTCGGTCTGCACCGCGGACATCACCGTGGTCTGGTCGCCGTTGCCACCGGCGCTCACCGGCCGGTTCAGCGCGCTGACGATGCCCGAGGTGACCGTGCCCGTCAGTTCGAACGGCGAACCGATGGCGACCACCGGCTGCCCGACCCGCAGGTCGTCGGACCGGCCGAGCTCCACCGGGGTCAGGCCGCTGACGCCGCTGACCTTCACCACGGCGATGTCCGTCGTGGGGTCGCGGCCGACGACGGTCGCGGTGCCCTTCTTGCCGTCCTGGAACACCGCCTGGATCTGCCCGCCACCGGCGGCGACCTCGACGACGTGGTTGTTGGTCAGCACGTAACCGTCGGTGCTGAGCACGAAACCGGAGCCCTCGCCCGCACCCGACCGCCCGGACACCTGCAGCTCGACCACGCTCGGCGACAGCTTCTGCGCCACGGATTCCACCGAACCGGCGGGCAGGTTACCCGTCTGCTGAGCGGGCTTCGGCGCGTCGAGCGCGTTCACGGAGGCGCCACCGGACCCGTCGCCGGTGAGGTAGCCGACCGTGCCTCCCGCGACACCACCGACGACCAGCGCGATCGCCGCGACACCGGCGAGCAGCTTGCCCGAGGTGGACTTCGAGGACTGGCGCTGCTGCGGGACCGCGTAGACCGACGGGCCCGGCTGGGTGTACGGCGTCTGCTGGCCCGGGATCTGGTGTCCCTGCGTGAACTGGCCCTGCGTCTGGTGCTCCTGGACTGGCGCCTGCTGGGTCTGCGTCTGATGGGTCTGGGTCTGTGCCTGGGGCGACCACGGGTTGTACTGCTGTTCCGGGGTGTAGGCCTGCTGCGCTCCGGTGTGCGGAGTGGCATGGCCGCCGAGGCCGGTCGCGTCAGGCTGCCGCGGCGCGGACTGGGCCGCCCAGCTCGCGCTCTGTTCCGCGTCCGGCTGAGCGCCGGCGGGCCGCGCCTTCTCGGCGTCCTGGCCGCTGGGGTCGTTCTCGGTCATGTCTTCACCTTGCGGGATGGTCCTGAGAAGTTCCTGAGCCAAAGCTGTGCATCGCACATGAGTATGGCCCCGTCAGCGGGTGGCGCGCAGCCTGTCCGCGATCTGTTCGGGGGTGGCGTCGTTGATCCACACGGCCATCCCGGACTCCGACCCCGCCAGGTACTTCAGCTTGTCCTTGGATCGCAGGACCGAGAACACCTCCAGGTACAGCCAGCCGAGTTCGCGATCGCGTTTGGCGGGCGCCTGGTTCCAGGCCGCGATGTAGGGCAACGGCCGGTCGTAGAGCCCGTCGCAACGACGAAGGACTTCGAGGTAGACGTCGGCGAAGTCGTCGCGTTCGGCGTCCGACAGCGCGGGGATGTCGGGCACCTGCCGATGCGGCACGATCTGGACCTGCACCGGCCAGCGCGCGGCGGGCGGCACGAACGCCGTCCAGTGCTCGCCCGCGACCACGACCCTCGCCCCGGACGCCCGCTCGGCGGCCAGGACATCCCCCATCACCGGACGGCCGTGCTCGGCCTCGTAGGCGCGGGCGACCTCCAGCATCCGCTCGGTCTTCGGCGTCACGAACGGGTAGCCGTAGATCTGGCCGTGCGGATGGTGCAGGGTCACACCGATCTCTTCGCCGCGGTTCTCGAACGGGAAGACCTGCTCGACACCGTCCATCGCGGACAGTTCGGCGGTGCGGTCGGCCCAGGCGTCGACGACCGCGCGGACCTGCTTCGCCGTCAGCCCGGCGAAAGAACCGTCGTGGTCACTGGTGAAGCAGACGACCTCGCAGCGGCCGACGCCCGGCGCGACCGGCACCAGTCCCGCACCATCCACTGTGGACGCTTCGCCGATGACGTTGCGGGCGAAGGAGGGAAAGCGGTTCTCGAACACCGCGACGTCGTAGTCCGGCTCCGGGATCTCGCTGGGCTTCCCGGGTTTCGTGGGACACAGCGGGCACAGGTCGGCGGGCGGTTTGTAGGTCCGCGTCTGCCGGTGCGCGGCCATCGCCACCCATTCCCCGGTCAGCGGATCGCGCCGGATCTCCGACGCCGCGGCGACCTGAGGCAGGTCACGCGTGTCCTCGGCGGCGCGTTCGGGCGCGCCGGGTGCGTCGAAATAGATGATCTCCCGGCCGTCGGCCAGGTGCCTAACCGTGCGCTTCACGCTTCTTCAGCCTCAGCCGTCTCCGCCGTTTCGGCGATCATCAGCTCACCCGCCTGCCCGGTGAGCGTTTCCCTTGCGTTGTCGGACAAACCGTCGTCCGAGACGACGACGTCGGCCTCTTCGAGCCCGGCGATGGTGGAGATGCCGACGATGCCCCATTTGGTGTGGTCGGCCAGCACGACCAGCTTGCGGCCCGCTTCCACCAGCGCGCGGTCGGTCTCCGATTCGGTGAGGTTCGGCGTGGTGAACCCGGCGCCGTCGGCCATCCCGTGCACGCCGAGGAAGACGACGTCCAGGTGCAGCGACCGCAGGCTCTGCACGGCGACCGGCCCGACGAGCGCGTCCGACGGGGTGCGGACACCGCCGGTGAGGACCACCGTGCGATCCGGCTGGTTCGCGCCGCGCAGCACGTCGGCGACCTGGATGGAGTTCGTGACGATGGTCAGGCCGGGGAGTTCGTCGAGTGCCCTGGCCAGGGTCCACGTGGTGGTGCCGGCGGAGATGCCGATCGCGGTACCCGGCCGGACCAGCCCGGCCGCGAGGGCGGCGATGGCCTCCTTCTGCGCGCGCTGGCGCACGGATTTCGCCTCGAATCCGGGCTCGTCGGTGCTCTTGCCGCCGATGGAGGTGGCGCCGCCGTAGACCTTCTCGACCAGACCCCGGCTCGCGAGCACGTCGAGATCGCGGCGCACCGTCATGTCGGAAACGCCGAGCCTCGTGACGAGATCGCTGACCCGGACCGCGCCGGTCCGTCGCGCCTCCTCGAGGATCACCGCCTGTCGTTGCCGCGCGAGCACGAAGCCTCCCTGCATCAACCACACAAAATCCTACACGATCAAACATGGGCGCGACGAGCCGAGCCGCCTGCTCGAAGACGGTCCTTCGGTTTTGGTCGAAGCGGAGACGGGACCTGGTCGTCCTCGCGGATCCCGAAGGCGTTACTCCTCGCCCGTCTCCTTGACGCCCTCGAGCGGGACGCCCCGGAAACTCAGCACGAAAAGCGACACAGCGCCGAAGAACAGCGCGATGTCGGCGACGTTCCCGACGAACCAGCCGTTGTAGTCGATGAAGTCGACGACGTGACCGCGCGCGAAACCGGGCTCGCGGAACAGGCGGTCGCCCAGATGTGTCGTCGCGCCGCCGAGCAGCAGCCCGAGCGAGATCGCCCAGGCCGCCGAACGGACCTTGCGGGAGATCCACAGCAGCGCGACCACCGCGACCCCGGCCAGGATCGCGAAGATCCAGGTGGAGTTCGCGCCGAGCGAGAACGCCGCGCCCGGGTTGTAGAGCAGCCGGAACCGGATGAAGTCGCCGATCACCGGTATCGGCGCGTGGTCGGTGAGGGCGTCGACGGCCCACCATTTGGTCAGCTGGTCGGCGGCCAGCAGCACCGCGGCCACCAGCAGTGTCCACAGCAGACGGCGGGGCGGCATCTCAGTCGCGTTCTCGGTGCTCATCACCCGTCAGAGTACGGGCGACGCCGAGCGCGTTGAGCGCGGCGGGGAAACCCACGTAGACGGCGAGATGCAGGATCGCCTCGACGGCCTCCCGGAGCTCCCCCGCGTCCCGCGCCTCGCGAAGGACGTCGGCCAGCTCCGGCGCCACACCGCCCTTCGCCGTGCCCACCGCGATCCGCCTGAGCCGCCGGGTCGTTTCGTCGTCCTGATCCAGGTCGCCGCCGACGTTCGTCACGGCGGTCTCATGGAACCTGAGTTGCGCCTCCGCGTAGCCCAAGGCCTCCAGCGCGGCGACCGTCACCAGTTGCCGCTGCGCCAGGGAAAGCCCTGGCCGTTGGTAGACGCCGCCGTAAACGAAGGCGACAGCTTCCCTGCCGTAGTCCGTCGCGTCGACGGCGTCGAACAGCTCCAGCACGGCGGGGTCTTCGACGCCGCCGAGAAGCCGGAGCAGTTCGAGGCCCTTGTCGTAGTCGCCCATCAGGCCGGGGCTCCCGGGAGCCGCAAGGTCATCAGCGCACCGCCGGCGGGAGCGCGTCCCGCGTAGACGTCACCGCCGTGCCGCTGCGCCGCGTGCTGGACGATGGCGAGACCGAGCCCCGAACCGGGCAGCGTCCGCGCCTCCGACGAGCGGTAGAAGCGGTCGAACACCTTCGGCAGGTCCTCGTCGGCGATGCCAGGTCCGGAGTCCTCGACCTCGAGCACCGCGGTGCCGTCGCCGACCGGGTACAGCCGGACCCCGACCGTCGACCCCTCCGGCGAGAACTTCACCGCGTTGTCCAGCAGGTTCAGCACCGCGCGTTCCAGCGCGCTGGTGTCGCCGGTCAGCACCCACGGCTGGAGCGAGACGTCGAACTCGATCTCGCCCGCGCGGCGGCGCGCCCTGTCCAGCGCGCGCTCGACGACGTCGACCATCTCGACTCGCTCGTGCTCGATCCGCGGCTCGTCCTGGCGCGCAAGTTCGACGAGGTCGCCGATCAGCTGGGTCAGCTCGTCGAGCTGGCCGCGGATGTCGGCCTCGATGTCGCTTCGGTCCTCGTCGGACAGCGTCCGCGCGCCCGGTCTGCTCGCGGACAGGAGCAGTTCCAGGTTCGTGCGGAGCGACGTCAGCGGGGTCCGGAGTTCGTGACCGGCGTCGGCGACGAGTTGCCGTTGCCGTTCCTGCGATTCGGCGACCGTGCCCAGCATCGTGTTGAAACTCTGGGTGAGGCGGGCGAGTTCGTCGTCGCCGCTGACCGGGATCGGCCGCAGGTCACCCGTGGTCGCGACGCGTTCCGCCGCCGACGTCAGTCTGTCGACCGGCCTCAGTCCCGCTCTCGCGACGGCCGTCCCCGCGGCCGCGGCGACCAGGATCCCGGCGCCGCCGATCAGGAACAGGACCACCGAGAGCTCGTTCAGGGTGCGTTTGGTCGGGCCGAGCGACTGCGCGAGCACCATCGCCTGACCTGCCCCCTGCGGGAGGGCGACGACCCGGCTGTCGGTCTTCGGGTCGGTGCGCAGGGAGAACGCCTTGTCCCCCGAAGCGACCGCGATCTCGTCATCGCCGTACGGCGGGCGGCTCCCCGACTGCGGATAGGTCAGCCGGACCTTCTCCCCGACCGTCAGCTGACCGATCTGCAGGTCCGCGCTGGCCAGGAAGGCGCCGGGAACCTGCTGCAGTTCGGTCTGCACCTGCGGCGAGTCGACCGCGGCCTGCGCGCGGGCCAGCAGGTTGTCGTCCACCTGCTGGTAGAGGTTGTCACGGACGACGAGGTACGCGCCGAGCGACACCAGCGCCACCGCGCCCGCCACCGAAGCGGCCGCGAGCAGCGTCACCCGGCCGCGGAGCGAGAAGCGCCGCGTGCCCCAACGGTCACCGCGCGGATCCTTTTCGGACACGTCGACGACCGGGGCCGGCTCCGTCACGGCGGGGTTTCCCTCAGTACGTAGCCCACTCCCCGCACCGTGTGGATCAGCCTCGGTTCGTTCCCAGCCTCGGTCTTTCGGCGCAAGTAGCCGACGTAGACCTCCAGCGCGTTGCCCGACGTCGGGAAGTCGTATCCCCATACTTCCTCCAGGATCCGGCTGCGGGTCAGAACGTGCTTCGGGTAGGAGAGGAACAGTTCGAGAAGGGCGAATTCGGTCCTCGTGAGACTGATCTCCCGCCCCGCCCGGCGCACCTCGCGCGTCCCCGGGTCCAAGGTGAGGTCCGCGAACGAGAGGATCTCGGCGTTCTGTCCCGCCTGCGGATCCGGGATCGCCCGGCGCAGAAGCGCGCGAAGGCGAGCGAGAAGCTCTTCGAGCGCGAAGGGCTTCGGCAGGTAATCGTCGGCACCGGCGTCGAGGCCGGAAACACGGTCCGAAACGGTGTCCCGCGCCGTCAGCACGAGAATGGGCAGGTCATCACCGGTGCTTCGCAGCCGTCGGGCGACCTCCAGGCCGTCGAGTCGCGGCATCATCACGTCGAGGACCATCGCGTCGGGTCTGTTGGCGATGATCGCTTCCAGGGCCTGCGCGCCGTCCCCGGCCAGTTCCACCTGGTAGCCGTTGAACTCAAGGGATCGCCTGAGTGATTCACGGACGGCCCTGTCGTCGTCCACTACGAGGATGCGCATGACCACAGTCTTACGCAGAGTGCTGAGACTCGCCTAAGAACACACACAGAACCAACAAAGGAAATCCGGCAGTCCAGAAGACGTTTCAGCCGGTCTCGGGCCCTTTCGCAACGGGTGCGTTCCATCTCCGCCACAAAGCGAGCATCCGGACCCCCACCACGACGGCGGCTGCTACCACCGTCACCGGCCCCGGCGGCAGTCGCAGAGAGTGACCGATCACCACGAGCACGGCCCCCGCGAGCGCCGCGACCGCGTAGATCTCCTTCCGCAGCACGAGCGGGATTTCCCGGAGCAGAAGATCACGCACCGCACCACCGCCGATACCCGTCGTCATGCCGATCAGGCACGCCGCGTAGGGAGTCGCTCCCGCGTTCAACGCGATGGTGGTCCCCGCCGTCGCGAACACCCCGAGCCCGAGCGCGTCGGCCAACAACACGGCGCGTCGCAGCTTCGCGATCTGCGGATGGAAGACGAACACGACCAGCGCCGTCCCGCCGCAGACCGCGAGATACGGCCAGGTCCGCAGGGTCGTGGGCGGTGTGATCCCGAGCAGGACGTCACGGATGACCCCGCCGCCGAGCGCGGTGGTCAACCCGACGACCACCACCCCGAAGACGTCCAACCTGGACCGCACCGCCGCGAGCGCCCCCGAAGCCGCGAACGCGATCAAGCCGAGGAACTCGAGCGCGGTGAGGATCATTACTGGTCGAGCAGGCCACCGCGGTAGGCCAGCAACGCGGCCTGCACCCGGTTCGCCGCGCCGATCTTGGACAGGACGGCCGAGACGTAGCCCTTGACCGTGGCCTCGGACAGGTGAAGACGCCCGCCGATCTCCGCGTTGGACAGCCCCTGCCCGATCAGCCCGACGACCTCACGCTCTCGTTCGGACAGCGACGCGAGCAGCTTGCGCGCCGGCTGCGCGGCCCGCTGCTCGTCCCGATGCGACTGGACCATGCGCGCCGCGACCCCCGGATCCAGCACCGCTCCGCCGCGGGCCAGGTCACGGACCGCGCGCAGCAGCGCCGCCGGGTCGATGTCCTTCAGCAGGAAGCCGTTGGCCCCGAGCCTGAGCGCGAGACTGACGTAGTCGTCGATGTCGAACGTGGTCAACATGGCCACGGTCGGCGGATCCGGCAACGCGAGGATGGCCCTGAGCGCGCGAATGCCGTCGTCAGGCGCCCGCATCTTGATGTCGAGCAGCGCGACGTCAGGGTGGTACCGCCGGGCGACCTCGACCGCTGATCTCCCGTCGCTCGCCTCGCCCACGATCTCGATATCGGCAGCGCCCGACATCATGGCACGCAGGCCCGAACGGACCAGTTCCTCGTCGTCGGCGAACATGAGCTTGATCAACGAAGCCCTCCGGCAGCCGGGGGAGCGGCGTCTCGCGTCCCGTTAACGAAGATTACCTACTGTTGTTCAGGGTTTCGAAACCAGACACGTACGAGTGACCCTCGCGGGTCATCTGTGTCGATCTAGGCGTCGATTCAGCCCCTGTTTTGTCGGCCTTGAGTGTCGCCGCTCATGGGCTGATCCGCAGGTCGAGTGTCACTAGGCGGCCAGTGTCCCTCCTCGGCCACGTGCCCTCGTGGCGCTTGCGGCGCAACCGCCGTTCGGGGCATTTCGGGCTTTCACCGACCTGACCACTGGGCCGTCCGGGGTGTGACGGCGCCCTCTCGACTCCTCCGGGTAGCTACACGGTAGGCTGCACCTGGCAGTACATGCCCTCGTAGCTCAGGGGATAGAGCACCGCTCTCCTAAAGCGGGTGTCGCAGGTTCGAATCCTGCCGGGGGCACCTCTAACTTGGGCCAAACACCGTCCCGGCAGTTGCGCTGGACGGTTTAGTTCCAAGAACTATGTCGAGATCTCCGCGCGACGGTAAGTCGCGGCAACATTGCCTCCTCCTGCGGGTGCCCGCAGCTCCATCAACCGCCTCCCCAACGCCGTCCCTCCGGGCGTGGCTTAATGGCGGCACCGATCCTCTCATCACCGCGCACATGGTCACCCCGCTGGGCCATCGCACTCGACGACGCGGAGGCCGCCACCCGTCGTGCAGCCGCTACTGGAACACCCGCGGCTCTCCGCGAGCACTCCAAAGCTGCTAGCTCATTACTACGTCGAACTCTTCCGCTGCCGCGACCAGTTCCGCTTATACGGGACCGACGCACCACTGCAGACCCGTCACCCCCGCCACGGTATGCAAGATCCACTATCTGCTCGATGGCGTCTACCACCGCGCTACCCGCTAGGGCTGGATCGACCACAACCCCAGCTCGGACGCCGAGACACCCCCGAACCTCGGGCCATGGTCATAGACGCCAGCCAGGGCGAACTCTGCCCATTGCGCTGGCGCCACTTCGACCTCATTCGCGCGTGCTGGTCATCCGGGCCAGCTAGCCGTTGGTGTCAGCAGCTAGTATCTCCACTACGTCCAGCGGGATCTCGAATCTGATCGCGATAACGTCCTGATAGACGGGCGTCAGCATCGGTTCGACCCCTTCATCTAGCAACCCCTCGCTTTGCAGGTCACGGGTAATTCGCGCGGTTGGCCGGGTGAAACCGCGAAGCATTCGGTCCTTATGGAAATCCCCGATTTCGTAAACCTTCTCCCTGTCGATAAGTCCGCCCTGGCTGGCAGCAAACCGGATGACTTCGGCTTGGACCGCACCCTCGACGTCAAGGCGTCGCAACAGTTCGCGGACCGCTTCCGCCGACCACCTGGGTTCTTCCGCCGCGATGCTGCCTCGAGCAACGTCGGACGCAGCCTCCTCGCTGACCGTGACATCGAGCACGGCGGCATGCTCGATGAGCTGTACCGGTCGAATCAAAAACAGCCCGTGCTCGCTGTAACCCGAGAACTCATCGATCAACTCGGATCGCGGCCCCATTAGAATATTTCGATGTCTCCACCACCAGTCCTCTTTTTCATCGCCGGTGACGATGACCAATGGCAGATCGCGCAGCTTGGCCTCGAGCACCGATTGATACCAGACTAGATAATCCCCCGAGGCGCCGTCTTCCCCAGGCCCGCCTTCTTTCTCCGCATCCTTGTATCCGGGCGGGATATGGCTTATGACCCGGCGTCGCGCCTCAACCACCGCATTCTGGTGCTCGTCCTTTGGCAGCCGAGGCCCGACCTTACCTTGGAGTAACTCGCGCAACATGATGACGACCGAGTCGGTCGCGGCGCCATAGGTGACCCTGCCGGCCTGGCCAGCCTCGGCATCGATCAACTCAAGGGCTTCAGAGAAACCCGCCTTCAATCTGCCTCGAACACGATCTTTGATCTCGGCTGGAACCGCCGTCTGCTTGGCCCAGACGTCGAGCCCGTGCAGGGTTTTCTTCTCGTTATCCTGGAGTGTCCTCCGGACATCTTCGGTCGCCTTGTTTCGGTCATCGATCGCCGCACATCGGTTGCGCCAGAACTCTCGAGCCGCCTGATGACTCACCCAGACCCGGTCGCCGACTGCACGAAGTACCTCCAGCAGTGCGCTTTGGGCATTGGGGCTGTAGCGGTAGAAGTTAAGCAGCACGTTGGCGTCAAGACTCAGCAACCCACCCACCATGGCACCACGGACGTCGTCGTCCGTTTGCGGGATCAGGCCATCGAATCCGCCGTCGAGCGGGCCGTTAGCGGGCGCCATCGCCAACTCCGAAAACCTTCATGACTTCGTCGCCATAGTCGTTGATGACCTTGACGGCGATCTTACCGGTTTCCGGCTTGGCGAACGGCTGCGAGGTTATGGAGTATAGCGACTCCCATGCGTCAGCGTCGATGTCGGCCTTGAGCGCCCTTTTGAGTCCCTTGTACGGGTCGTTGCCGCCCGTGAAATAGCAGTGACGAACGAAGAAGGACTCCTCGTTGTAGTCGGTATCGATCATCCAAAGGGCAATTTGCCCAGTGTCCTTGCTGCGCACTTCGCCGGTCGTCGGATCGTAGACATCGACGCCGTTCAGATGCACGACGAGGCCGTCCGCGGTCTCATCGAGCTCGATATCTGGTTCGCCGAATACCGTGAAGAGGTTGCCAGCACCGGTTTTTTTGAGCTCCTCGCCCATCAGCAGGTCCGCGTTCATCCGTACCATCAGGGTCGGGATCCGGCCCAGTTTGCGGATGGCCGCCACGTTCGCGAATCCCTCATCAGAGGCTTCCACGGTCACACCGTCGTCGTCGGTCAGACCGGTGACCTGAGCGTCAAACGCGAATCCCAAGATGCACAGCAGGTCGACATCTTCCGCATTGATCGCCTCGCGAGCCGCCTTCTTGACGTAGGACGGGCTCACAGTGCCGTACTGTGGCCCGATCGCGAGGGCCACCCGTGTCGCTTCGTCACCTGCTTGCTCACCGACCGCCTGAATGTACTCACCGGCGTAGCTCTCGAAAGACGCGAAAGTGATCCGCTCGGAACGGGTGCCATTCTGAATACCGGCCTTGGCAAGGTTGTCGAGGATCGACTGTTCGAAGTTCGGTGCGTCCGCGTCCTTGGCCGCCTCGGTCTCGCCACCCGACTCATGGGTCGTGTCGCCAGATCCGCCCGGGAAGGCAAGCGAACGGTGCGGGCTCAGCGACTCGACGGTGAACGGCCCGGAAACTCGGAGCCTTTTTTTGTTTTCGTAGGGTTTGTCGTAGAGCAGTTCGAAGTCGGCGTGCCGCTTAATCGCGACATCGATCTCCGAGCGACTCATGCCTTCTTTGATGTCGGGGTTGTTCGCAATCGACTTCAGCGTGACGTGCTGGACTCTCTCGTACACAAAGCCATGTCGGATGTCGTCAGTGAACTCTTGCTGCGGCAGCGTCTGCGCCGTCATTGACTGCGCTTTTGCGTGCCCTTCAGCTGAGTCTGCGAGCAGATACCATGGATACTTTGCCCCCATGATTCGCTGCCTCGCGAGGGTCAGCGCGACACGGGAGGTGTCGATCGTGATCCACCGGCGGCCCCATTGCTCAGCTACGAATGCTGTCGTACCGCTTCCGCACGTGGGGTCGAGCACGAGATCTCCAGGATCTGTGCACATCAACATACAACGCTGTATTACTTTTGTGTTACTTTGAACTATGTAGATCTTTTCTTCTGTGAAAGAGCCTGTTCCAACATCGGTCCAAACATTGTTGATTGGCATGGCTGGAAAGTCGTCCAGAAAGCGGACATACTGCAAGGTGCCGTTGCGGGTAATAAAAATTCTGTCAGCAGCAACTAGGCGATCCATGCCACTTCGGCTAGTTTTCCATCCGCTCTTGCCCACTGGGTAAACTGTGTCGTTGATCTTGACGTCAAAGAACTGCGGTGCCCCCGAGCTTTGAGACGTCAGATTGTCTGGGCGAAATAACCTAGCCCCTTCAGGAAGCAGAGAAGGCTCATTCAATTCGTCTTTTGTTGCGGCCCGCGAGGACCCGTCAGGGAGCCTAACTCGCTTGTATAGATCGCTACCCTGACCACGAGACTTGCCGGTAAGGATCTGCCGATATTTCAGCTGTTCACGATCCTTCCCGTACCAAATTATATGATCGCTGACACCTGCAAGCGCAAGAGTTCCACCCGAAGGGCTCCCCGCGCCGCTAGTTGTCTTGAGGACAATTTGGCTGATGAAGTTCTCAGAGCCGAACACCTCATCCATCAGGCTTCTCACGAGATGGACGTTTTCATCACCAATCTGGACGAAGCAGGACCCTGACTCGGTTAACAAGTCGCGAGCCGCGAACAGGCGGTCACGCAAGTAAGACAAGTAGGATTGAATTCCATCTTCCCACGTATCCCGGAACGCCTTAATTTGTTCGGCCTCGCGGGCGGCGTCCTCGAGCTTGCCGTCCTTGACGTCTCGACTCCTGGCCGAAGCCTGCCAGTTGGAGCCGAACTTGATGCCGTATGGCGGGTCAAGATAGATCATCTGAACCTTGCCGCGTAGCCGCTCCCGCTCGGCGAGTGAGGACATCACCTGAAGTGAATCACCGAGGATCATCCGGTTCGACCAGTTCGCATCGTGGCGATAGAAGTCGATCTGGTCCATTTCGTCCAGGCCGTCGAAGGACTCGAAAAGCGCGAGTTCCGGCTGTTCCGCTTCATGCTCGGAGGTGCGCCGGAGGTTCTCGATCAACACCCGGGGGTCGATTTTCTCCTGGATGTAGATCGGCGGCGCATCGGTGACGAGATCGTTGTCGGTCGAGTCCGCGTCGCCGATGGGCGGGTACTTGCCGCGCCAGACCAGCTGCGGGTCGAGTGTCTCGTCCCGAGAGTAGCGAACCTTGCGAACCTCTTCCAAAGTCGGGTCGACGAATTCGTGTGCGTCGGCCGTCGGAATGTTGGTGCGCTTGTCGCCGTGCTTGATTGCGTCGACGGGGGTGGGCCCCTTGGCTGCCTGCTTACGCGCCACGAGCGCTCCTCACATCCCTCTCAGAGAAATCGAGCAGATCTGGATCGCCGATGATCGGCAAATCTCCATACAACGCCTGTATCGCCTCGGCGAGATGCACCTTGAAGGTCAGAGGGTCACGCATCTCGATGAAACCCCAGCGGCCGAAGCCTCTATGGTTGTTCACCGAAGCGCACCACGATTCCCGCGCCGTCGTCGCCTTGACCTGCGTGGGCCCGGGACTCTTCCGACTTCCCGACACCTCCACGATCAGCATGCGATCGAAATCTTCGCCCTCGAGCGGCTGGAGGCGCACCAGAAAATCCGGCAGATAAGTGTGCGTTCGTCCTTTGTAGACGTACGGGATAGCGAAGCCGAGATGGTCGTTCTTGACATACGACCTGACGTTAGGGTTCAGCTCCATTTCGGCCGCCAGCAACTGTTCCCAGGTGTTGCCGTCTCTGCCGTCCAGGGTTACGTGCGAGACCTCTGACTTATCCGTTCTCACCGTGGCCTTACGTGTGTGGAAATACACGTCCTTGGTCGAACCTCGCGGGGTGAAGCGGTTCAGCATCGGCCGCAATCGGCCCCGACGGTCCGCCACCCGAGTGATCGCTTCCCAGATCTTCTCCGCGGCCTCGGCCTGTGCCTCGGTGATGGTCATCAAATAGCCGAGGTTGTAGCCGTCGGCCAGGACGACCCGCCGGCTGATCCACTCTCGGCAGATGTCGGCAAGTCGAGGGAACAGCCAGGGCCGCCTGTTGCCGGCGGTCGTGAACTGGTCGTCGAGAACGCGTTTCGCGAGCGCGTAGGCAACTTCCTGCGGACGGTATTCGCGCTCGTCGCCGCCTTCCCGCTCACCACTGCCGACGACCCCTTTCATCTCGACCCAGCGGGGAACTGTGTTGGGGCCGATCTCGAACGTGGACGCCTGCTCGAGGTCGAGCCAGATCTGCTCGTCTGGCAGCTCCACGCGGTAGCCGAGAAGATTAGGGAAGGTGATGCGCAGATGCTCGCGGCCCGCGAGGGCTTCGACCTCCTGGACCGGTCTCGGTGGCGCTGGCTCTGTTGTCGGTTTGTCCGACGAAATGAACTGGAACGGAATGCCGTAAACGTTGGCGTACTCGGGCTCGAAGTAGCCTGCTTTGTTGACCGCGTACGACCTGCGGCGCAGGCCCCGGCCGACGACCTGCTCGCAGAGAAGCTGGCTGCGGAAAGCGCGGACGCCGAGGATATGTGTGACTGTATTGGCGTCCCAGCCTTCGGTCAGCATAGAAACGCTCACGACGCAACGGACCTGCTCGCCAAGTTTGCCCTTCTTGCCGACGGTATTCATCACCTCGCGAAGAAGTTCTTCATCGGTGATCTTCTCGACGTCTGCCCCGGGATAGCGGCGGCGATAGTCGGCCTTGAAGGCAGCGATCTCGGCGCCGGCGTCCCGTTTGAAGACGGGATTCATGCCTTCACCGGACTCGAGCTGAGCCGAATCAATGAGGATCGTGCGCGGTCTGGCCAGCGGCTTACCCTCGACTACGTTGCTGAGCAGGCTCAGATTGCCAGCCTTGTGCGCGATAACCGTATCATTGGCGTCCAACACCTGTTCGCCCGCGATCCAGTCGTAGACGAGCTTGCTCACAGTGGTGTTAGGGCAGACGACAATGAACACTGGCGGCGTCTCGTCTTGCTGTTGAAGCGAGGCCTCCCAGTGTTCGAAGGCCCGCCGGTAGCTCCGATGCAGGCTCCGCAACGCACCCTCGAGTTCCGGAGGTGGCGCCCAATCCTTGACCTTGTTCCGCGCCGTTCCCTTAGGCAACTGGTTGCCCACGAAATCCCAGAGGCGGAGATAGACCACCAGTTCGTGGTCGGCGTCGTCATCGACTGGGGTTCTCGGCACCTTCACGATGCCCGACTCAATCGCGTCCATCAGGGAGAAGTCACTGACGGTCCACGGGAACAGGTGACCCTCGTGATAGCCGGATCCATTGAGGTAGAACGGCGTCGCCGACAGGTCGAACACCTGCTTGATCCCGATGTGCCGCGCGATGGCATGCAATCCCCGAAACCAGACTCGGGCCTGATCATTGGCCTCTCGCTGGTCCTTGCTGAGCTGACCGGCGTTCGCGTCCGCCGGGATCGGCCGGTCCTGGTAGCAGTGATGCGCCTCATCGTTGAATACCATGATCTGTTGCTTGTCGGCACCTCCTCCGCCGAGATCGCGCAATACCCGGCTGACCATGGCCTTCGGCGTCTCCTTGAACGCGTCCTCCGTCCGATCTCCTTTGAGCAAGAGTCGAGTGTTCCTCGAAACGCCCTTGATCTCCTTGGCGTCTTTGAGCTGGAAGGCGTGATAGTTGGTTATGACGATCCTGGCGTGTTCCAGGCCACCCTTGAGGTCAGCCGGGATCAGCTCCCGCTGGTCGTAGTAGTTCTCTGGGTCTTCCGGCAGCAGCACGCGGAGACGATCCTTGATCGTAATGCCGGGCGCTACGACCAAGAATCGGTTAGTGAAGCGCTGATCCCGGGGCGACTGCACCTTGTTGAGGGTCTGCCAAGCGAGCAGCATGGCCATCACGACGGTCTTGCCGGAGCCAGTGGCCATCTTCAGAGCCATCCGTGGCAGACCGCCGTTGTGTGCCGCGTTCTCGGGTTCCAGCCGCTTTCGCCAGTCGGCGTACCCGTGGCTACGACCGGCCACCTCGGCCAGGAAGATGGCAGTCTCGGCAGCTTCGCGCTGGCAGAAGAGAACTCGGTTCTCTCGCGCGGGGTCGGCCCAATGTTGGAGCAGCTTACGGCTGATCGGGCTGACACCGGCGTACTCGCCACCCCGGCGCCACTTGGCGAGATCCCGCCGGATGTCGTTGATCAGACTGTTGCGCTCACGCCGTTCACCGGTGGCGTCGAAGTCGAACTCGACCTGCGCCGGGTCATCTTGCCCACGCCTGCGCTTCTTGGTGGCGGCGATCGGGACGAAGGACTCGCTCGGTCGGCGACCGACCTGGATTTCTCCCGTCGGCCCCTGCGGTCCGATTGCATAGTGCCGGTCCGGCTGCTCGTACGGCGAATTGAGGATCGGATTGTCGATCGGTTTCGTCATGCCAGCGCTGCCCCCTCCCTCTCCATGGTCAGCATGCTAGTGGGGACTTGTGTGCAGAAGGGCGCGCAGCACCGACCGTGCCCCCATGACCTCGAGGCCGTAGCTGGACGCGTTGGCACATGGTCAGGCCACTCCCGGCCGAGTGGGGTACGCGGACTACGCAGGGTCACGGGAGGTCAGTCGGTAGCAAGTCTTGATCGGTTACAGCATCGTCACCACTTGCCCGCGCAAACGCCTGTGTGGTGGCCGCCTTGCAGACGTCGTCCCCGAGCAGGTCGCGTAGTCACTCTTACTCAGAGCCCAGCGTGCGCACTCACACTAGTGAGCTACAACCTGACCATGAACCGGGGGTGGAGATGCCCGCTGACGCATCGCGCGAACCATCTGTAGCCGAAACGCTCCCCGGCCCGGTGAACCGCATCGGGGACCGCGATCCACTAGCCTGGTCTGAACGGTCCGACGGACACCGAGTCACCTCGTTGTTGTCCCCCATCCGTACGTCGATGACGCACGCCCTGGGGAGGGGACGAGGTGGCACTTGCACGCGGCCGAGCAGCCGACCTTCTAGTCGAGGCTCGGGCAGGCAGCCTTCATCAGAGGCTGCGCGAGCAGTCCGGATACGTGCTCGGTACCAGGGCTGGGACGGGTGAGGTCGTCTCCTGGCAGAAGAGCCTCCCCGTCCTGCTGAGCGACCTGATCGACGCGGGACTCGAAGACGTCGAAGTCCTCCTCGAGCACCAGCTTCCCCACAGTAGACAACGTGTGGACGTCATCCTGTGCGGAACGCACCCCCGCACCGGGCAAAGCTCGTTCGTATTCGTCGAGCTCAAGCAATGGTCGAAGGCCGAAGTCCACCTTGCCCAGGTGCTCAACATCCCCGGGCTTCCCGGGCTGCACCTCCATCCGGTCGATCAAGTGCGCGGGTACTGCCAGTACTTCGTGGACCACACCCCGGCGCTCGCCGAGCGTCCCCGGGCAGTCCGCGGGATCGCGTACCTGCACAACGCCCGCCGTGCCGATATCGACGGCCTCCTCCAGTACGAGGTCAGCGAACACGGGCGGCTGTTCACGATGGACGACAAGGCCGACCTCCGACAGGCATTCAACGCTGTGCTCGACAAGGCGGCGGAGCGAGGAAGCAACCTCGCCGCAGGTGACGAACTCCTTGGCTTCGAACATCGCCCGACCAAACCGTTGCTGGCGCTCGCGGCCGCGGAGATCCGGGATCGTGAACAGTTCGTCCTGCTCGACGAACAAAAGGTCGCTTACGAACTGGTGATGCAGGCTGTCGAACGTTCTCGCGCGGCCCAGACTCGTACCGTCGTCATCGTCGAGGGCGGTCCAGGATCAGGCAAAAGTGTGATCGCGTTGAGTCTCCTCGGCGATTTGGCTCGCCGCGGCCTCGCCGTCCACCACGCGACCGGCTCCAAGTCCTTCACCCAGACGATGCGGAAATACGCCGGTCGCGGAAGTACACGCGTACAGGGCCTGTTCAAATACTTCAACACTTACGTCGGCTGTCAGCCGCGAGAACTCGACGTCCTCATCTGCGACGAAGCCCACCGCATTCGCGAGAAAGGCGTCACGCAGTACACGAAGAAGGAGCAGCGCGACCGCGCTGGTCGCCAGATCAACGAACTGATCAACGTTGCCACCGTGCCGGTGTTCCTGCTCGACGAGAATCAGATCGTGCGGCCCGGCGAGATGGGTTCTCTGCGCGAAATCTCCGCTGCGGCCGAGGCACTCGGATGCAAGGTGGAGGTCGTCCGGCTGCACGATCAGTTGCGCTGCGGTGGTTCTGTCTCCTACGACACTTGGGTCGCCCGACTGCTGGGCCTGGGGCAGAATGTCGAACCACCTGTCCCATGGAGCAAGCTCGCGGGCCCTCTGGACGAGGGCATCACGGTGTCGAGTGCCGCAACGCCGCAAGCACTGGAGTCATGGGTGCTGCACCAAAAGGAGTTACACGGCGGAGTGCCCCGGCTCGCCGCCGGTTTCTGCTGGCCTTGGAGCGATCCGGTGATGACTCCGGACGGCCGCGCGCTGGTCGACGACGTCAGGATCGGCGGTTGGCAACGTCCTTGGAACGCGAAGTCGGAGCGGAACAAGGCCGTGGCCGGTGTCCCGGAATCCAACTACTGGGCCACTGACGAACGCGGCTTCGGGCAAGTGGGCTGCATCTACACCGCGCAGGGATTCGAGTACGACTGGTCCGGAGTCATCTTCGGCTCCGATCTCGTTCGGCGCGACGGCATGTGGATTCCTCAGCGTCAGAACTCCGAGGACAGTGCCGTGAAACGGGCCGACGAACTGCATTTCGGTGCGCTGATCAAGAACACCTACAAGGTCCTGCTCACCCGCGGGATGCGTGGCACCGCCGTCTATTCGACTGACCCCGAGACCCAAGCGTTCTTGGAGGAGATGACCGGATAGCCCTACGACGCTCCGGTCAGCCGCCTGCGGGACGTCCGTCCGGGTCCGTCATCGTGATGGCGCCACCCCGTGCCTGCAGAACCACGTCCGCACGGTACTTGCCCTCACCGAGGGCGGCGAGAGTGCCGAGGCTGACCATCCGCGTGGTGGCACCGTCACGGTCGAACACCAGCAGATTGCCGTCCTGGACATAGTCTCCACTGTGTGTGCCATCCCCCTCGACCGTGACGGGCCTGCCGAGTTCGCGTTCGATTCGCGCACCAGAAGCGGGGCCGGTGAGGACCTGCACCGACGTCCAATCGCCGGGCGCCAGTTCCTTGAGCGGACGCGAGCCGCCTGACTTGGCGAGGTCGCCGATCGTTTTCTCGAGACCTTCGTCGAATTCCACTGTCACTCCTGGGGTGCTCGTGCCGCAGCCCGCCACGAGGGCGAGCAGGGCGAGCAGAGTCACTATCAAGCGCATGGTCAGTATTGGTCCGGAGTCGCCGACGGTTCGCCGGGGTCGTGGTCGTCATTGCGCCCCGGATTGTCCGTGGGCCAAGGCTTGTTCTTGGTTTCGCGGGTCTCGCCAGGAGGCGATTCGTTGGACGATACCAGTGTGTCGTTCTTGTCGATCACCACCATTTTGCCGTCCTTGACCGCTTGTTCGACCAGGTTCGCCAGTTCCTCGGGACTGGCGTCCGGGTGAGCTCGAGCGATCGAGCGACCGACTTCGTTGTTGTGCAGGTCCATGGCCACCGGGACGTGGTGACTGGTCGGGTTCCGTTCGTGCGCCGTGGCGAATTCGCGGGCCCATTCCTCTCCATACCGCTGTGTCATCATCGCGTTCCAGTAAGCATGGCGGAATGCGTCAGCGTGCCCATCGGTCAGGCCTTTACCCTCGAACTTGCCCTCGGCGACATGCAAGGCGTCCTGCCGGATGTCGGCGAACTCCTTAAGTCCGAGCAAACCCTTGCGCATCTGCAGATCGTCGAGCAGCTTGGCCTCGGCCTGGGTGATCTTCTCCTTCGAGAAACCCGCCCGTTCCGCGAGCCAGCCGGTCAGACCGCTCGGCCACACTGTCGTACCGTCTGTTTTGACCTGGTACTTCGCCAAGAGATCGCGGTGTCGCTGTTCGTCGGCGATACGGTCTTCGCCTGCCATGGCGGCCGCCGCCAACGTCGTCGCACCGGCGTCGCCGATCTCGCCGGCCAGGATGCGCTTGAGCACGGAGTTCAGTTCGGTGTCGATCTGGCCGGCGCGGGCCAAGATGGCTTCCACCTCGACCTGCAAGAGCACGCTAGAGAGAAAACCAGTGGCATCCTCGGTCTCGACGACCTTGCCGTTGTCGATGCGGAAGCCGTTCTTGGCGGCGAAATCCTCGGTCGTCTCGACACTGCGCACCAAATCGCGCACTGCCTGCTCAGTGTTATCAATGATCTTCACAGCCGCGGACAATCGCGCCGCGAGATCTTCGAGTTCCTGGCATCGGGCACGGAGATTCTCGGCCGCCGCGTCCGCTGCTTCTCCGGCCCACCCGACGGGCTTGGCGCCGTCGATCTCATCCTGCAAGCCGAGCACCTGGCGGTTCTGCGCGGCCAAGTGGTCACCGATCTGTCCTATCCCGTCAGCCTTCCACTGGCTGACATCGGCCCACGTGACCATCAATTATCACCCACCCCGTCGAATCCCTGCTCACCGTCGTCATCGCGAGCGCGGTACGCAGTTGCGGCGGTGGTCAGCGATGCCGCGTAGGAATCCACCCCCTTCGCCCAGACGCCGATGGAGCTCTCCCAATGCGGACCGAGCTCAGCAGCGGTCTTTGCGGATTCCGTACCGGTCAATGCGCTGGAAAGCGCCGCAATCCGCTCCAGATCCAGCTCGCGAACAATTCCCGCGGCCCGCTTCGCCTGATCGGCCGCGGCGCGCAGGGCTTTCGGATCAGCTTCGAACCCCGTCATCTACCCCTCCCCGACTTGAGGCTACTTGTCCTGTTTGGGAGGTTCAAGCGTGCTGACCAGGCGTTCGGAGGGGTTGCGCCAAGACTGTCGGTGCCCTCCCCATAATGGGATCGTGACCGCCGACCAGGAGCCCCAGCCGTTCGCGCACCTCAGTGCGCCGAACGCGGCGCTCTATCGCGACGTCCTGTTGACGTTCGCACGGGCGAGGGACCGATTCATCGTTCACATGCGTCCTGAGGACGTCACGACGGATCTGGGCAGGCCGGGTGACATCGAGCAGGTCGCGGACGCGCTGGACAAGCTCGTCGACTGGGGCAACTTGCGGGCCGATCCGGATACGAGCCGGGTGACCAGTGTCGCCGACTTCCATCGCGCCCGGTACCTCTACCAGCTCACGGCGGCGGGCCAGGCCGCTGAAGAAGCATTAGCGGTTTATGACCAGGCATTGGGCCGCAGGGGGTCGCTGCAATCGGTGGCGCTGGAGGACATCGCCGGGCAGTTGCGGGCGCTCGTGGAGCTGGCGGGGGCACGGGAGCTCGACCCGGCGAAGGTGCATCTGCTGCTGCTCGCACTCGCCGAACGGTTCACCGGCTTGGCCGACAACGCGCAGGCGTTCATGGCGTCGCTACGCCGTGTCATCGATTTCGCCGACGGGGACGTGGAGGCGTTCCTCGCCTACAAACAGCGGCTGATCGACTACGTCAACCGCTTCATCGCCGACCTCGCGAACAGGGGTGCGGAGATCGCCACTCTGCTCGGCAAGATCGAAGATGCCGGGGTGCGCGAGCTCCTCATGGTGGCCGCGAAACGCGAAGCCGCCGATGTCGCACCTGATGATCACGAGAACGCGGCGGCCATCGAAAGCTGCTACGCCACTTGGCGAAATCGGTGGCGTGGGCTGCACGACTGGTTCGTCTCGGCCGACTCTCGGCGTCAGTCACAGGCGCGGCTGCTGCGCGGAGCCGCGGTCACGGCGATCACCCAGCTCATCGACACGGTGGCCGCGCTCAACGAACGTCGTTCCGGACGCTCCGATCGCTCGGCGGATTTCCGCACTTTGGCGCGGTGGTTCGCGGAGGCCCCGGACGACAACGCGGCACATCGCCTGTGGCGGACGGCGTTCGGGCTCAGTTCGGCTCGGCACCTCACGGTCGACAACGAAACCGTTGCGGCGTGGGAGGAAGAGCAACCCGCGCCGAGCACCCCGTGGCGGGAAGCGGCCGGGGTGCACATCAGCCCGCAGTTGCGCAGGACGGGATCCTACGAGCGGCGCGGCCAGCCCAACCGGGTCGCGGACCGCGCGGAGCAGCGGCGGATACTGGCCGAGCAGGCGGCTCTCGAAGCCGAGCAGGTCGCCGCGGCACGTAAGCGGCTGGCGACGCCGGGGCCGACGCGACTATCGGCGCTGGGTGAGCTCGACACGCGGGCGTTCCGGCTTTTCCTTGGTCTTCTCGGCGACGCGCTCTCGGCCCGTGCCCCTGGCGATCACGAAGTCCGGACCACCACGAGCGACGGCACGATGGAGGTTCGCTTGACCCTCGTGCGCGGCGGCGGAACGGTGAGCATCGACACCGAGGACGGAATTCTCCGCGGGCCGGAACACCTGATCGAGATCATCGACCTGATCGGAAACGGCCGGGTGGAGGCGATCGCGTGACCGTACTCGGCGAGGAAGCCGTCGCCCAGAAGCGGAAAGCCCTGCGGGCGCTGCTCGCCAAGCCGTTGTTGACAGCGGGAACGGACGACGAAGTACTGCGGTTGGTCCGGCGCCACGCGGCGGACCTGCGTGACTGGCTGGCCATGGAGACGGGCTGGCGGCTTCTCGTCGGCGCGGAATCCGCGCGCTTGTTCAAAACCGTGCCGACATTGACCGACCAGACCCATCCGGCGAGGGACGGTAAGGGCAAACCACCGTTCGGCCGTCGCAGGTACGTCCTGCTCTGCTTGGCGCTGGCCGTCTTGGAACGAGCCGACGCGCAGATCACTCTCGGCCGTCTCGCCGAGGGCGTGCTCGCCGCCGCGGGTGAACCCGAGCTGGTCGACGCGGGCGTGTCGTTCACGATGAGCAGGCGCGACGAACGTTCGGATCTCGTCGCCGCGGTCAGATTGCTGCTCACCTGGGGTGTCCTCGAACGTGTCGCCGGCGAGGAAGACGCCTATCTGAGCGACAACGGAGACGTCTTGTACGACGTACAGCGCCGGGTGCTGGCCACGCTCCTGACCAGTGGCCGTGGCCCTTCGACGATCAACGCCGCGGATTTCGAAACCAGGCTCGAAGAGCTTGCCCACGAACCCGTCGCCGACACCGATGACTTGCGTAATCGAGCTTTACGCCACCGGCTCACTCGCCGCCTGCTCGACGATCCAGTGGTCTACTACGACGAGCTGGCCGACGACGAACGGGCGTACCTGGCCGGCCAGCGGCATGCGATAACGCACCGGATCGAGGAAGCCACCGGGCTGGTCGCCGAAGTCCGCGCGGAGGGCATCGCGATGGTCGACCCCGACGACGAACTGACCGATGTACGCATGCCGGAGCAGCGCACCGATGGTCACGCCACCTTGCTCGTCGCCGAGTACCTCGCGGCACGGAACGGGCCGGTGCCGATCGAGCGGGTGCTGGCGTACGTCAGGAAGATCGCCCGTGACCACGCCTCCTACTGGCGTCGCGGAGTCACCGAAGAAGGCGCTGACGAGGAACTTCTCGCCATCGCGTTGCACAAGCTGCGCGCGCTGCGGCTCGTCGAGGATTCCGTGGGGGATCCGCCGATGGTGCGCGCGCTGCCCGCGATCAGCCGTTACCGGCTCGACGCGCCCACCATCCGGGAGAGGAAGACCGGGAAATGACCTTGCCCGTCCCGGACAGGGCCCGCTGGCAACCACTCCGGGCGGGCCTTGTCGACCTGTTCTACTACGACCTCGAAGAGTTCCACTTCCACGACGGCCGTTTGCTGTTACGCGGCAACAACGGAACCGGCAAATCCAAGGTACTCGCGCTCACCCTGCCGTTCCTGCTCGACGGCGAACTCTCGGCACACCGGGTGGAGCCGGACGGCGACCGCAACAAACGCATGGAATGGAACCTGCTGCTCGGCGGGAAACATCCGCACAATGAACGCCTCGGCTACACCTGGCTGGAATTCGGTCGTGCTCTTCCGGACGGGAGCACCGAGTACCGCACACTCGGCTGTGGCCTCAAGGCCGTCGCCGGACGCGGCATCGCCAGGCACTGGTTCTTCGTCACCGACCAGCGCATCGGACACGACCTCTCCCTGGTGAGCCCGACCCGCGTGGCCTTGACCAGAGAGAAGCTCAAGGACGCCGTCGAGGGGCATGGTCAGGTATACGACACAGCGTCGGAATACCGGCGCGCGGTGGACGAAGCGCTGTTCGGGCTGGGAACGCACCGCTACGAAGCACTCGTCAATCTGCTGATCCAGCTACGGCAACCACAACTGTCGAAGAAGCCGGACGAGAAACTGCTGTCCCGGGCGCTCACCGAAGCACTCCCGCCGCTCGACCCGGCCCTGGTGGCCACGGTCGCGGAGGCTTTCCGTGGTCTGGACGAGGAGCGGGAAACCTTACGCGCCCTCGCCGAGGCGAAGACGGCGGCCGAGCAGTTCCTCACACATTACAGACGCTATTCCCGAATCGCGGCCAAACGACGTGCGGCACCGGTTCGCCATACCCACAGCGCGTACGAAAGGCTCGGACGTGAGCTGGGCGAAGCCGAGGCCGCTTACGAGAAGGCGACCCTGGCACTCGAAGAGACACAACGGCTGCTCGATGAACTGGCGACCGCGAAGACCCAGCTGGAGACACGACTTACCGCGCTGCGGAGCAGTCCGGAAATGCGGGACGCCGAAGCACTGAAACAAGTGGGGGAAGAGGCCGCCAAACTCGGCAGGTTCGCGGATTTGCGGAAGCGCGACCTGCTGTCGGCCGCCGACAACCTGCGACGCCGTGTGGAGCAAGCCGAAACGGCGCAGCGGACGGCCGGCACCGATGCGGCGATTTTCGAGCAGGCCAAGGAGATCGCGCAAGAGGCCGCCGAGGCCGCCTACGTGGCCGATGGACATTCCGCGGTCATTGCCGACGAAGATGAGCGAGCTGGTCAGGCGCTCATCGAACGGCAGACCAAGGCGGTCGATCAGCTGCAACGGTTGATCAATGCCGCGACGCAGGCCGAAGCCGCGTTGCGTTCGGCGCGCGAAAGCGTGGACCGGATCACCGCTGAGCAGCAGAGTGCCGCCGAGCGGATCACCGCTGCCGAGGAGAGTATCGCCGGGCACGGTGCGGCCCTCGTCGCCTCTTACCGGTCCTATCTGGCGAACACAAAGCAGTTCACACTGTCTGATGTGGACGAATTGCTCGACTCGCTGGGCACGTGGAACGAGTCACTCGTCGGCGCCAACCCCGCGGCATCGGCCGTGGAGGAGGCCGTGCTGCGGGCGACCGCCGAACTCGGTCGCAGGCAAGCCACCCTCGACGCCGAACGAGCAGGAGCGGCAAGCGATCGGCAAGCGATCATCGACGAGATCGCACGGCTGGAAGCGGGCGGGCACGACGCTCCGCCAAGGCCTTACACACGTGCCGAAGATGTACGAACCGGCCGCCCTGGCGCTCCACTGTGGAAAGTCGTGGACTTCGTTCCCGGGGTCGCCGCGGAGCACCGAGCCGGACTCGAAGCGGCGTTGGAGGCCGCGGGCATTCTGGACGCTTGGGTGACCCCGGAAGGTGAACTGCACAGCACGCTGACCGGCGACGTGGTCGTCAAACCCGGTAAGACCGCGCCGTCAGGCGGCCTCACCGCTGTGCTCGCGCCGGCGGTGGATCGGGCCGATCCTCAGGCCGCGGCCCTGACTGACGATGTCGTCGGCGCGATCTTGCGCTCGATCGGTCTCGGTCCCGGCGCGGACACGTGGGTCGCGGTGGACGGCAGGTTCGCCGTCGGCGTGCTGAACGGGGCGTGGCACAAGGACACAGCAGGTTACCTGGGTGAAGGCGCTCGGGAAGCCGCGCGCAGGGAACGGGTTCATCGGCTGCGGGAGGAGAGCGCTCGGCTGGATCGACGCCTTGCCGATCTGGCGGCCGCCGCGGACGGCCTGACCGCTCAGCGGACCGCCCTCACCGCGGAACACCGAGCTCAGCCGAAAGACAACGATCTCCGTGAGGCCCATGTCGTGCTCGCCGGCGAGCACAAGGCGAAACGCCGGATCGACGTTCGCCTCGGCGAAGCCGTCACAGATTCCGAGGAGTGTGCCGACGAGGCCGAGCGGACACGCGGGAAGGTCATCGAATTCGCCGGTGACGTCGGTCTGCCAACGGATCCCGAGGAGTTGGCCCGCGTCCACAAAGCAGTTGGTGACTACCGGGTGGCACTTGCCGGACTTTGGCCCGCGGCGCGGGCGCTGGCTCGGGCGAAGGCGGAATCGGCCAAGGCCGAACACGAGAAGCGGGCCGCCGCCGAACGCCACGACGAAGCACGAGAGTCGGCCGCCGAAGCCCGCGCTGAAGCCGAAGCCGTGGCGGAACGCCACCGCGTACTGGTTGAGACCGCCGGCGCGGGAGTCGATGAGCTCTACCGGAAGCTGGCCGCGGTCGCGGCGGAACTGGACGAGCGGGACGCCCGCGAGAAGCGGGTGCGAGAAGACGAACGGGTCTTGCACGAAGAGCGGGGTACGGCCAACGGGCGGCGTGAGACGCTTCGCGATTCGATCTCGACCGCCGTGGCCGAACGTGACCAGGCCATCAGTGAGCTGCGCGCTTTTGCGACGACGGGACTGTTGACGACAGCCCTTCCCGAATCGGCATTCCCTGACCCGGACAAGGAGTGGGCTCCCAATCCGGCTGTCGCCCTCGCGCGGGCCATCAACGCCGCGCTGGAGGGCGTGGACGACGCGGACCGGCCATGGGAACTGGTTCAGCAGAAGGTGTCGGCTGAGCACAAGCTGCTGACCGACGCGCTGTCCAGGCACGGCCATTCGGTCGGCATGACCGTACGGGACGGGATCATCGTCGTCGACGTGCTGTTCCAAGGGCGCGCCCAGGACATTCCGGCACTGGTGGCCGCTTTGGCGGTGGAGAACGAGCAGCGGGCGAACCTGCTTTCGGCGAAGGAACGCGAGATCCTCGAGAACCACCTCATCAACGAAGTGGCGGGCACGCTGCAAGAATTGATCGGTAACGCCGAGGATCAGGTTCGGTCCATCAACACCGACCTGGAGGCCCGGCCGACATCGACCGGAATGCGCCTGCGGTTGCAGTGGCGTACTTCGCGAACGGCGCCTGACGGGCTCGATCGGGTGCGGGACCGGTTGTTACGGCAGACCGCTGATGCTTGGAGCGTGGAGGACCGGACCGCCGTCGGCGGGTTCCTGCAGGAGCAGATCAACCGTGAGCACGCTGAAGACGCGGCGGGTGGCTGGGTCGAACAACTGACTCGCGCGCTGGACTATCGGTCTTGGCACGAATTCGCGATCCAGCGCTACCAGGACGGCCAGTGGCGGTCGGCGACGGGACCGGCGTCCGGCGGCGAACGGGTACTTGCCGCGTCGGTTCCGCTCTTCGCCGCGGCCTCCTCGTTCTACTCGTCTTCGGCCAATCCCCACACACCACGTCTTGTCGCACTCGACGAAGCGTTCGCCGGGGTCGACGACGATTCACGGGCCAAGTGCCTCGGCCTGCTCGCCGCGTTCGACCTCGACGTCGTGATGACCAGCGAGCGCGAATGGGGTTGCTACCCGCAGGTGCCGGGGCTGGCCATCGCGCAACTCACCCGGCGCGACGGAATCGACGCCGTACTCGTGACCCCTTGGCGTTGGGACGGCCGCGAGCGTGTCCAGCGACAACGACCGTTCCCCTACGTCCCGAGCGCCTGATGGCCGACCTTGATCGCCTCCGTAGGCTCCTGGGCGGTGAAGAAACGGCGTGGCTGCTCGACCGTTTGCGCCGACGAATGATCACCGGCAGGCCGTTGAGCGGAGTCGTCACTCTCAGCTCGGCAACGCTTGACCAGCGCAGGGCCATCGAACGATTGCTTGGCCGGCGGGCCGGTACTGGTGCCTCGTTGAGCGTTTCTCTCGACGAAGTCGACGCGGTGCTTCGTCGCAGCGGTTCGGCCCCGGACGGGCTGGACGACGTGACGAGGCTGCTGATCGGAACCGTTCCGGTCAGGGCGACCGAGGCCGCGGCCTGGACGGCGGCTTTCGGTCCGCTGGACAAACTGGTCGCACGACGTCCGATGCTGGCGACGTGGCGGGCGTGGCTGGACTCCACCGGCTTGGTCCGGAGGTTGGCTTCCGATCCGGAGATCGCGTCGGCGTTGATCACCGCGGCTGTCCGCGTTCTCGCCGAGTTGCCCTTGAAGGGCATCGCGCTGGGGCGGCTCGCGGCGGAAACCACTGGCGACGCGCACGGCCTGGACGACGGGCGCCCGTTGGCGACGATCGTCCTCTCGGCGGCGAGGGTCCTCCGTGGCAGCCCGCCATCCGGCGACGGAACAGCGGGCGAACGGCGAACCTCTTGGGCGGCGGTCGGCGTACATCGTGACGAGTTGTCCTCGTCCGTGCTGTGCCTCGGCTTGCCCGGTGGCGCGGACACGGTGACCGGTCGCATACTGGCGCTGGCGAAGGAAGCCGGTGAACCGTCTGTCCTGACGCTACGCCAGTTGAGTACCGCACGGCTCGGCGTCGGAACAAGGGTCGTGTCGGTCTGCGAGAACCCGATCGTCCTCGCTTCGGCGGCCGATGAGCTGGGTCCCGACTGCCCTCCTCTCGTCTGCGTGAACGGCCAGCCGTCGGCCGCGGTGTGGCGTCTGCTCGACCTCCTCGCCGAGGAAGGCGCCGGTTTCAGGTATCACGGCGACTTCGACTGGGGCGGCGTTCGGATCGGGAACACCCTGCGAGACCGGATTTCTTGGGAGCCCTGGCGTTTCGACGCTTCGTCGTACATCACGACAACCACGACAGGCGGTCCGCTGACGGGAAGGCCGGCGGACGCGACCTGGGATCCGGAACTACGGCCGGCACTGGAGCGACGTGGGGTGCGCGTCGAAGAGGAACTCGTCCTCCCTGCCTTGTTGGAGGATCTTCGCTAGGCCTGGTGGAAGTCGTCGAGGCGACGAGCCTCAGCTGACGATTCCGTGGCGGCCAGCCAATGCGGATAGGTGACGTAGACCAGTTCTGTGTCCTCATCGGCCACATAGACCAACTCGGTCCCGACTCGCAGGTAGATCACCTCGCCTGCCCGAGCCGTCACCGAACCCGACGGGCCCTCGACGGTGAAGGTGCCGGAAGTGATGACGAGAGCCTCGTCGTAGGTCATCTTCCAGGGGTTCTTCTCCCCTTTCCCATATCGGGCGAAGCCGACGGACATCGCCGCGCCGCTGTCTTGCGAGACGACGTCGGCCAGGAAGATCCGCTGGTCGAGCCGCTGGAACCAGGTCGAAGCGTCGTCGCTTGTGAAGTGTTCGACGGACATCCGCGTCTCCTTAAGTGGAAGTTCCTCCACTTAGTTAACTGGAGAAAGTTCCACTTGTCCACCGACTAAGCTCACAAGGTGCTTCCCATCGCAGGGTCCGGGCCGGTCGAGCGAGCGGACGCGGCACGCAACCGGCAGAAGATCGTCCGCGCGGCGGCCAAGCTTGTGGCGGCCAAGGGGATCGACGGGCTCGCGTTGGACGAGGTCGCGGCGGAGGCCGGAGTCGGGATCGGGACCGTGTATCGCCGGTTCCCGGACAAGGGCGCGTTGGCGCAGGCGCTGCTCGACGAGAACGAGCGCGAGTTCCAGGAGGCGTTCATCAGCGGGCCGCCGCCACTCGGGCCGGGGGCTCCCGCGACCCAAAGACTGAAGGCGTTCACGGACGCGTACGTCGACAGGCTCGAGACGCACGGGCAACTGCTGATGGTCGCGGAGACGGAGACTCCGATGGCGCGGTTCGTGACCGGCGCGTACCGGCTGCACCACAGTCACCTGGTCGCGTTGATCAGCGAGATCGACCCGGACGTCGACGCGCATTTCCGGGCGGACGCGCTGCTCGCACCCTTGGCGGCGGCGCAATACATCTACCAGCGGCAAAGCATGACAGCGGAACACATCAAAACAGGACTGGGTGACCTGTACCGGCTCGGTGACTAGCCTGGCACCGCGTCGGCGGCGACGCTACCGTCGGAGTCAGCGTCGGCTCGCGGGCCTGGGCGAGAAATCTGCCCGGCTATTCGCGAACCTAGACTCCTGGAAGGTATGGCGTGGATTTTGCGGTGAAGTCCGAGCTGGTCGAGCAGGTGCGCGCGTTCACAGAATGGGTGGGCGCGGGGCGCAAACTCACCCAGACCGGTCGTATCACCTTGGCTGACGCCAAAGCACTGGTGCCGTTGTTGAAGACCGGTGACGTGCTCGAGCAGACCATCGGCGACCACGTGTACCGGACCAGATCGAGCGAGCGCCTGCTCAACCTGATGCTCGTCGTGGAGTGCGCCAAGGTGGCGCGGCTGGTCCGCAAGACCGGACAACGACTGGTGCCGGTGAAGAAGAATCAGGCGCTTCTCGATGACCCGCAGAAGCTATGGCTTGCGTTGTTCACCGGATTCGACCAGCTCGGCCAGGCATTCCTGCACAGCGGATTCAGCGAGTCACTGCTGCGCCCGGAGTTCGCCGCCGGCAGCCGTGCGGCATTGACCTCGTTGTACAACACGGACGGCGCCGTCAACATCGAGAGCTTGTGTGCGACCGTCTGGGATGTCGTGAGCGCTCCTTACATCTTGGACGATCTCGACGAGCTCCCGCTCGAGGTCTTGCGGAGCACGAATGACCGTGACACCAAGCAGTCGCTCGAGGTGCTGCGTCGCTTGGGAGTGGTGACCCTCCGGGATGGATCGGCTGAGCTGACCGAACTCGGCCGGTCCGGCATGCGGCGCATCTTGGGCGAGCCGGAAGCCGGCGATCCGATCTACCAGGTGAAAATCACCTTGCTGGAAATCGAAGGCCTCCCGGTGTGGCGGCGGGTGCTGGTTCCGGCGGCCATTCCCCTCGACCGGTTGCACGTCGTCATCCAGGCCGCGATGGGCTGGGAGAACTACCACCTGCACTACTTCCTCGACGGGCAGACCTACTACGGCGAGGCCGAGCCCGAGCTGCAATACCGCGACGAACGGAAGGTGCGGCTGGATGACCTGGTGAAGCCCGGCGGCCGCCTCTTGTACAACTACGACTTCGGCGATAGCTGGGACCACGAGATCCTCATCGAGGAAGCCGCGGTCGCCACGTCCGATGGACGTTACCCGCGATGCGTCGCCGGCGAAGCGGCTTGCCCGCCGGAGGACGTCGGCGGAACCGGAGGGTACGCGCGGCTGATCCAGATCCTCGGCGATCCCGGCCACCAGGAACACCAGGACATACTCGGCTGGCTCGGTCTCGACGACCCTGGCCATTTCGACCCCGCACGCTTCGACCTCGACGAAGCCAACCAGCGCCTCAACCAGGTCGTGAGTGGTAAGGGCGGTTAGAACCGTCTTTACCACTCACGAGAACGCCAGCGCGACGATCAGCGCTCGCCCAGTTGCCATTCCGGCCGCACGTAGTGGCAGGTGTAGCCGTTCGGGATGCGCTCCAGGTAGTCCTGGTGCTCGGGCTCGGCTTCCCAGAAGTCGCCGGCCTGGGTCACCTCGGTGACGACCTTGCCCGGCCACTTGCCGGAGGCGTCGACGTCGGCGATCGTCTGTTCGGCGACCTGCTTCTGCGTGTCGTCGGTGTAGAAGATCGCCGACCGGTAGCTCGTGCCGATGTCGTTGCCCTGGCGGTTGCGGGTCGTCGGATCGTGGATCTGGAAGAAGAACTCCAGGATCTGCCGGTACGTGAGCTGCGCCGGGTCGAAGACGATCTCGATGCCTTCGGCGTGGGAGCCGTGGTTGCGGTAGGTCGCGTTCGGCACGTCGCCGCCGGTGTAGCCGACCCTGGTGGAGACGACCCCGGGGTGCCGGCGGAACAGGTCCTGCATACCCCAGAAGCAGCCGCCCGCGAGAACAGCCTTTTCCGTCACTGTGAATCTCCTTCGGTCGTTGACACCCAGTACAACGTGTCGCACCGTCCCTGTCATCCCCGCCCAAGTGTGACGGAACGCTTACGTCCACCGCGCGTCTCACGCTGGGTGAAGACCCTGCTCGCAGTCCTCGCCCTCCTCCTGGCCGGCTGCGCGACCACACCGGATACCCCAAGCCCGGAAGACGCCTTCCGGTTCGGCGGGATCTCGATGCCGTCGAGCGGCAAGGTGCTGGAGACGCGGTACGACCGGGGCATCGATGCGCGATATGTGGTCGTCCTGGCCCTTCCGGCGGAGGACGTGCCCGAACTGCTCGAGGCGTCACACTTCGCTCCCGGTGTCATGGAGGACGACCAGCTCATCGGCGGCCGTCGCGTGTACCGCAAGGTCACCGTCGACGGGACCACGGTGCGCCTCGAGCTGTTCACGACGTGAGCACTCTGCGTGAAAAAGATGGGCCGTTCAGATTCGCCTGGGTGACCCCCTAACGTGTACTCCCACGCACCATCCGCCGGAGGACACATGGATCCGATCCGTGTACCGCCCGAGATGTTCCGTTTCACCGACGGCAGCAGATCCGGGCTCCCCCTGGCGATCCTGCACGCCTTCGGCGAGGCGAACGAGCGGCTCGAGACGGCGCTCGGTATCGACGACGTCCGCACGAGGCTGCGAGAAGTCGGCTGGCTGGAAACACTGGATGACGAAGACCTGGTCAAGGCGCTGGATCAGCTGAGGACCCAAGGGCACCTCGACGTCGTCCAGAGCCACGCGGGCGATTACCGGACGGCGTCCGAGTACGAGCGCCGCAATCTCCAGTATTCGCTGACCAGGCAGGGCGAAGCGGCGTACGCGGGTGTGGTCCGCGCGAACGAGGTGCTCAACGCGACCGGGGCGCTCCAAACGGCGACGCTCGAGGCGCTGGGTAAGCGGCTCGGCGAGCTGGCGAAGCAGCTCGAAGACGGGACTGACCGGCGCGTGTTCAGCACGCTCGCCGAAGTCGAGAGCCACCTCGAAGCGTTCCGCGACAACACGAAGCGCTTCAACGGCGACCTTCAGCGCCTGTTGCACGCCGAGGCCGACCTCGCGACGTTCCACGAGGTCAAAGCCGCCACGGTCGCGTATCTGCAGGAGTTCCTGAACGACCTCGAACACCACACCCACACCATCGCCACCCACATCAAGGAGATCGACGACCACGGCGTCGAGCGGATGCACCGGCGGGCACTCAACGGTGCGGCCCTTCAAAACCCGGATCAGCGCTGGCTGACCGTCCGCAAGGCGCGCTGGGACGGGCTTCGCGCGTGGTTCCTGCCCGAGGACGGGGCGGCACCTCGGGTCGAGGACCTCCATCAGGTCGCGCGGCGGGCGATCATCACGCTTCTCCAAGTCCTTGACCGGATCACCGAGTCACGGCGGCGCGCGAGCAGCGCGGTCGCCGATTTCCGCGAGCTGGCACGGTGGTTCACCGTCGTCCCGGCGCAGGAGGACCTGCATCGCCTGTGGTCCACGATGTTCGGGCTGAGTTCCGCGCGGCACGCGCATCTCGCCCACGCGGACCCGGAGGTGGTCAGCACGACGGCCTCATGGCTCGACGCGCCGCCGGTCGAGGTGTCGGAACTGCTCCGCTCCGCGGGCCGCACCGAGCGGTTCACCACGACCGGACGGGTCCGCGACGTCACCGCGATCAGGGCGGCACGGGTCCAGCAGGCGATCGCGGAACGCGCCGAACTCGAAGCGGCGTGGAGCATGCTCGACACCGGCGGCGTCGTACGGCTCTCGGCCTTCGAGAAGCTGGACCACACCGTCTTCGAGCGGCTGCTCGACCTGCTGGGACAAGCGCTGGGCAGCAGCCCCGGCACGGGCGGCACCCGGCGGAGCACGACGTCCGACGGCCAGATCGAGATCGTCCTGAAGCCGCCACAGAACGGCGCGGTCGCGCGCCTGACCACCACGAGCGGCGTCTTCCGGGGCCCCGACTACGAGATCGCGATCAACGCGGCCGGAGGCGGTGCGTGAGCCTCACGAACCAACTGGTCATCGCGGAACGCGAAGAGGTCGCGCGCGGGATCCGGGCCCTGCTGGCCACCCCGCTGATCGGCGAACGCGGCTCCCCCGAGACCTTCGACCTCATCCGGCGCCGCCGTGAACCCATCCGGCAGTGGTTCGACTACTACTGCGGCTGGACGCTCACCGTCGAACCGCGGCTCGGTTACGCCCGGCTGGTCAAGGTCCGCGCGGCCGCCGACCCCACCCGGCCGGCGCGACGGCTGCGCTCCGGGCGCGCGGCGTTCGACCGCCGTCGCTACGTCCTGCTGTGCGTGGTGGCGGCCGAACTCCTGACCGTGCCGGTGACCACCATCGGCCTGCTCGCCGGCCGCGTCGCCCAGGCGAGCGCCGCCGACGATCTCGTCACCACCTTCGACGGCGCTGTCCGGGCGGAACGCCTCGCGTTCGTGGACGTCCTCAGGCTGCTGGAGTCCTACGGCGTCCTCCGAACGGCCGACGGTGATCCTGAGTCCTTTGTGGACGACACGACGGCGAAGGTGCTGTTCCGGATCGACGCGACCCTGTTGCTGCGGATGCTCGCCGCGCCGGTCGGTCCGTCGCAGCTGGCCGTGCCCGCCGACGACGTCGCGCTGCGGTTCGAGGAACTGCTGAAGGCGGTGTCGCACGAGCAGCGCTACGGCCTCTCGTCGGGCCGCCACGAGGACACGCCGAGCGCGTCGGACGTCCAGCGGAACCTGTGGCTCCGGCACACGGTCTTCCGCCGTCTCGTCGACGACCCGGTGCTGTACTTCGCCGAATTGACCGTGGAGGAGCGCGCGTACCTGGGGTCGCCGACAGGGCGCCAGCTGCTGCGGCGAGCCGCGGAGCAGGGCGGTTTCGTCCTCGAAGAACGCGCGGAGGGGGTACTGCTCGTCGACGTCGACGGGCTGGCCACCGACGAGAGGTTCCCGGACGACGGCAGCAACGCCAAGGTCGCCGCGCTCCTGCTGCTCGACGCGCTGGACAAGCCGAGGACGACCGACTACCTGCAGAAGGCCACGGCCAAACTGCTGAAACGGTTCCCGCGCTGGGCCAAGACGTACCGGGGCAAGGACGGCGTGCGACGGCTGACCGTCGACGCGCTCGCCGTGCTGACCGGCTTCGGCCTGGTCCGCACCGAAGCCGAACTCGTCCGGCCGCTCCCGGCCGCCGCGAGGTACACCGACCGCAACGAGGAGGCGCCGTGACCGTGACGAGGTGGATCCCCTCCCGTGCGGGCATCCTCAACATCTGGCGCTACTACGACGAGATCTTCGAGTTCCACGACGGGCGCCTGCTGCTGCGCGGCCCCAACGGGAGCGGGAAGTCCAAGGCGCTGGAGCTGCTGCTGCCGTTCCTGTTCGACGCGAGCCTGCGCGCCAACCGGCTGTCGACCTTCGGCACCAGCGAACGCAGCATGCACTGGAACCTGATGGGCGAAGGCGCTTCCGGTGCCACTCGCGTCGGGTACGTCTGGCTCGAATTCGGCATGGCCGGCGAGAAGTGGTTCACCTGCGGCGCGCGGTTGCAGGCGAGTACGCACACCAGCACGGTGCACGCCGACTTCTTCACCACCGATCTGCGGGTGGGCGACGGCTTGCCGCTGGTCAACGAAGCGGGTCAGCCGCTGACCAAGAACGCGCTGGAGGAGGCCCTCGGCGAGCACGGGACGGTGCACGACGGCGCGGCCGAGTACCGCGCGGCGATCCGCGCGAAACTGTTCCCCACCTTGAGCGAGCAGCGGTACGACGCGCTGATCACCGCGCTGCTCCAGCTGCGGATGCCCAAACTCTCGCAGCGGCTCGACCCGAGCCTGCTGTCCAACCTGCTCTCCCGCGCGCTTCCCCCGTTGGGGCAGCAGGAGATCGCGGATCTCGCCGAGGGTTTCGAACGGCTCGACGCGCAACGCGAACGGCTGGGCTCGCTGCAGACCGAGGTCGACGCGACCCGCGCGCTCGCCGCGCGGCAGAAGACCTACGCCCAGCGTGTGCTGCGCGCGGGCGCCGCGAACCTCATCGCCGCGACGACCGAACTCGACGAACTCGCCGCGGCCGCCCGCCGTTCGGCCGAGGAGCACGACGTGGTCGCCGCGAAGAAGGAGGCCGCCGAGGAAAGGGCGGCGAAGCTCGAAAAGGCCGTTGAAGAGACCGAAGCCCGCCTCTCCGGGCTGACCGATTCCGAGTCGTACCGCAAGGGCCAGGAACTCGACAAGCTGCGGCAACGGACCCTGTCCACCCGGGAAAAAGCGGAAGCATTGCGCGCGGACGCGGATCGGCTCCGTGCCGAGGCGGACGCCGACGAGGAGCGCTCGCGAGCGGCGAAGCAGGTCGCGAAACGGCAGGCCGACCTCGTGCGCTCGCTGGAGACCGAGGTCCGCGCCGCCGCGACCCGCGCGAACCTGGCCGGAGTGCACGACGAGCTCGTCGCCGGGCTGGACGAGCCGGCCAGGCTTCGCCCCTTGCTGCAGGCCGCCGTCCGCGGCAAGCGCGACCAGGTCGAGACTCTCGGCCGGGCGCTGGAGAAGCACGAACGCGCCGTCGGACGGCGTCACCGGGCCGAGGCGGATCTGGACCGGGCCCGGTCGGACTTCTCGGCCGCGCAGGAGCGAGTGGATCTCACGACGGCGACGCGGGAACTCGCGGTGAGCGATCTGCGCACCCGGCTCGCCGAATGGGCGATCGGCTGCCGCGAGCTGCGATTCCCCGACGTCGAAGCGGTCGTCCGGGATGCCGAGGCGGAAGTCGCGCTGCTGGTCAGGCTCGGCGCCGTCGCCGAGACCGTGCTCGAAGACATCATCCGGCGGGAGGCGGCGACCGGGGCCGCGCTGGCCACCGCGCGCGCCGAGCACGACGAACTCCTCGTCGAGGCGGGCGTGCTCGAAACGGAGGGCGTCCTCGCGCCCGAGTCGCCGCGCACCCGCACGGCGGACCGGGCCGAGATGAGCGGCGCGCCGCTGTGGCGGCTGGTCGATTTCGCCGGCTCGGTCCCGGAAAGCACGCACGCGGGGATCGAGGCCGCGCTCGAAGGCGCCGGGCTGCTGGACGCCTGGGTGAACTCCCACGGCGTCGTAGAAGGACACGACGTGCTCGCGGAGACCGGGACGCTGCCGGTGGCCTCAGGCCGATCGCTCGCCGCCGTCCTCGTGCCGGAACCCGACGCGGAACTCTCCCCTGCGAAGATCCGCCGGATCCTGGAAGTGATCGCCTTCGACGACACGCTTCCCGCCGGGCCCGCCGCGATCGGCGCGGACGGCGGCTGGCGGATGGGCAGCCTTTCGGGCAGCTGGGCGAAGGACGCTCCGGCGTACATCGGTGGTTCCGCCCGCCGTCGCGCGAGGGAACGCCGGATCGCCGAACTGCGGGACGAGATTTCCCGCCGTGAGAAGACCATCGCCGAACTGGAGGGCGAGCTTGCCGCGCTGCGCGGCAGACGCGAGCTGATCAAGATCGAACGCGCCGCCCGCCCCGGTCACGACGATCTCCTCGCCGCGACGGGAGAACTGACCACGGCCGAGGCGGAGCTGACCGCCGCCGACGCCGCCGTCCGGCACCTGGAGACCGCCGTCTCCGCCCTGGAGATCGAGGCCAAGACCGCGCTGCACGAGCTGACCGCCCAGGCTTCGGAGAGCGGGCTGCCGGCCGAACGCGCTCCGCTGACCGCGCTCGCAACGGCCCTGCGCACCTACTCCGACCAGGGCGAGAACTGGTTGTTCGAGCACGGGAACCTGCTCACCGCGACCCAGCGGGCCGAGCTGTGCGCCGAACAGGCGGACCGGTCGGAGGCGAACGCGGCCCGGCGCGAGGACGAGGCTTCCGAGGCGGAGGCCGAACGCACGAAACTCACCGCGATGCTCGACGCGATCGACGGGACCGTCGGCACCGGCCAGCGCGAGGTACTCGCCGAAATCGACGGCCTGCGCACGAAATTGCGCGAGCTCTCGGGCGAACTCCGCGCCGCGAACGCCGACGCCAAGGAGCTCGCGGTGTCGCTGGGCGCGCTCGGTGTCCGGCGGACGACCGACGCACGGGCTCGTGAGGAAGCGGCCAAGAAGCAGGACGCCGCCGCGCACCGGTTCCGGAAGCTCGCCACCGGGATCTTCCCCGCCGACGGCGGGATCGAGGACCTGCCGAAGTTCCAGGCCACCCTGTCCGCCTCCGACGGGGTGCGGTCGGCGCTCGGCGCGGCCCGGCTGGTGGCCGCGGCGTGGCCGTCCGTGCCGCACGCGCCGAGCAACCTCGGCGAGGCGCTGCACCGGCTCTCCGAGGCCGTGCACACCTGCCGGAACACGCTCAGTTCGCGCGCGGAACTCGATCTGGAGACCGACGAGGACGTCCAGATCTTCACCGCCGTCGTCGACGGGCTGCGGGTCGGCGCGACCGAACTGCTGAAGATCCTTTACGCGGAGGCGGAACAGAGCAGGCACGAGATCACCGACCGCGAGAGCGACCTGTTCGACAAGACGCTGACCGGGGACACCCGCCGTCATCTCGCGGCCCGCATCCGGCAGGCCAACGACCTCGTCGACGGCATGAACGCGCGGCTGGAGCGCGTGCGGACCGCGTCGAGGGTCGCCGTCCGGCTGGTCTGGCAGGTCTCCCCGGATCTGCCGCCGGGTACCAAGACCGCGCGGGATCTGCTGCTGAAGGATCCGGATCAGCTGACCCGCGAAGATCGCGTGTCACTGCACAGGTTCTTCCGTGAGCGCGTCGAGCAGGCGAAGGCCGACGACACGGCGACCAGCTGGGAACAGCAGCTCGCGCAGGTCTTCGACTACACGTCGTGGCACCGGTTCGTGGTCAAGGTGGACCGCGCGAACGGGGCGGGCTGGCAGCTGCTGACCAAGAAGCTGCACGGCGCGCTTTCCGGTGGGGAGAAGGCGATCGCACTGCACCTGCCGCTGTTCGCCGCCGTCGCCGCGCACTATCAGGCCGCGCCCGAGGCGCCGAGGGTGATCCTGCTCGACGAGGTGTTCGTCGGTGTCGACACCACCAACCGGGGGCAGGTGTTCGGCCTGCTGTCCGCGCTGGACCTCGACCTGATGCTGACGTCGGACCACGAATGGTGCACCTACGCCGAACTCGGCGGCGTCGGGATCCACCAGCTCATCACCGGCGGCGACGGCGACGACGCGGTCACCACGGCCCGGTTCACCTGGAACGGCCACGACCTCCTGCCCGCGGGGGCGGGTTAGCGAGAAACTCGTGAGTGGTAAGGACGGTTAGAACCGTCCTTACCACTCACGAGTCCATTACGTCTTCCCCGGCCAGCTCAGGGCGATGAGCGACCATCCCGCGCTGATGACCGCCGCGTACACGTGTTTCCTGGCGGGCAACGTCCTGCTGTGGCCCGCGATCGTCGCGCTCGCCACGAAGATCGGCCGCACCAGGCCGGCGCCGGCCGCCTGGGGTGGCCTCTTCGTCCTCTTTGGACTCTTCGAGCGGACCTTCCACGCCGGGATCGACCAGGCCGCGCTGGGGCTCGCCGAACGCCGCGGCGCCGGATTCGCCGAGAGCGTGGTCAGCGAGTCGTACCAGGATCTGCATCTGTTCAGTTTCCTGTCGTTCACCATCATGTTCGGCTGGTACGTCCTCGCCTTCGCCGCCTACCGCGCGAAAGCGCTCGGCATCATCCAGTCGATCGGACTGGCGACGATGGGACTTCTGCCGCTCGGCGTTTTGAAGGGAACCGAAATCGTGTCGATCATCGGCACGGCCGGGCTTTGTGTCGCGTTGGTTCCGGCGGGTCTCCTGGCATTACTGGAAAGCCCCAAACCGAGTCGCCGGACGGTGTTGCTCGCGGCGATCGCCGTTCCGGTTCTGGGCGGCCTCGCTTTCGCGAGCACTCTGGGCTGAGTTTTCCTCAGGCCAGCCGAGCGGGCGCTTTCTCTTTTCTGTCACCGGATTCGTGTTCGCGCCCCGCCGGGAGGCAGCTCATCAGCAGTACGACACCGACAGCACCGAGAAGCATGTGCCCGGCGAGGATGCACAGCCCACAGAATCCGATCCACAATGAGATCTTCATTCTCAGAGGGTAGGGCCGTTCTCGAGGGCGGGGCCCGAACTTGGGAAAGACTTAAGGTCTCCTTTGGGCAAAGGGCCTGTCCGGTGTACGCGCGTAATAGACCACCAGTGACACCGTCGCGGCCAGGAAGACCACCTGCATCAGGCTGCGCGGGACGAGTTCGTCCATCACCGACGTCACCGGCCCGTGCAGCGCCTTGTACACGTTCGCCGGGAACATCCCCAGCAACAGGACGGTCAGCCCGGCGGACGCCCACGGCGCCGTGCGCGACCACAGCACCCCCGCGGCGCCCGCGAGTTCGAGGACGCCGGTGACGGTGACCAGCAGCCCGGGTGCGGGCAGCGCGGGCGGCACCATCGCGATCAGTTCCTCGCGCATGCCGATGAAGTGCGCGAGCCCGGTCGTGACGAACAGCGCCGCGACGCCGCCGCGCACGGCCACCGGCCAGGGCTTCAGCCGCTGGACGCCAATGGCTCCCAGCAGGGACAACGTCGCCGTGACGGCGATCAGCATCAGTACGGGTACGAGACCGGGGTCCATGACCATGCCTTCCGAGCAGCGAAACTTTCCACTGACAAGATGCGCCGTTGCGGGCCATCTTGTCAATGACTAGATTCGTTGGCATGAGTCCGTATCACCACGGCGACCTCCGCCGGGCCGTGCTCGACGCCGCCGTCGCGGCCATCACCGAACACGGCCCGGCCGGGATCAGCCTTCGCGACCTCGCCCGGCGCGCGGGGGTCTCGCACGCCGGGCCGGTGCACCATTTCGGCGACAAGGCCGGGGTCCTCACCGCACTGGCCGCCGAGGGATTCGACCTGCTCGCGGACGCGCTCGCGGCCGAGGGCGATCGGGACTTCGTCGAGGTCGGTGTGGCCTATGTGCGCTTCGCGATCGAGCATCGCGCGCATTTCGAGGTGATGTTCCGCCCTGAACTCCACCGCGAGGACGACGCGGCGCTGGCCGCCGCCCGTGACCGCGCGGGGGCCCTGCTGACCAGTGGCGCGTCGTCGGTCAGCGACGACGAGATGGCGGGAGTCGCCGCGTGGTCGCTGATGCACGGTTTCGCGAACCTGTGGCTCACCGGCGCGCTGCGCGCCGAGCATCTCGAGGATCCGGACACCGCCGCCCGCGCGATCGCCCGGATCCTCTTCCCCTGAATCAGACCTGCGCGGTGGGCATCACGGTGACCTGCTGAAGGTTCACCCGCGCCGGGAGCGAGGTCAGGAACGCCACGGTCTCGGCGATGTCCTCCGGCTTCAGCCAGGTCAGCGTCTCGCGCACGCCGTCCAGCCACTCCAGTGCGCCGGCGTCGGTGACGTGGCCCTGCAGCTCGGTCTCGACCAGACCCGGCTCGATCGCCGCGACCCGGACCCCCTTCGGGCCGAGGTCGGCACGAAGGTTCTTCGACAAGTGGGTCACGTATGCCTTCGAAGCGACGTACACGGCGAAGGACGGGAAAACAGCCTGTGCGCCGATGGACGAGGTGTTCACCAGGTCCGCGACGCCCTTTTCGGCCGCCGAAGCGACCAAATGCGGCACGAACGCGCCGATGGCGTTCATCAGACCCGTCATGTTGACGTCGATCATGCGCTGCCAGTCGCCGGTGGCGAGTTCGTCGATCGGCGCGGCCAGCATCACGCCGGCGTTGTTGAACAGCAGGTCCGCGCGGCCCAGTCCCGCTTCGACCTCGGCCGCCGCGGCCCGCATCGCCTCGGCGTCGGCGACGTCGGCCGCGAGCACGAGCGCGGTACCGCCGTCCCGCTCGATCTCCTTGGCCAGCGTTTCCAGCCGGTCCGCCCGGCGGGCGATGAGCGCGACAGCCGCGCCGGAGGCGGCGAGCCGCCGAGCGGCCGCCTCACCGATCCCACTGGACGCGCCGGTGACGACGGCGACCCTGTTCACGTGCGATGCCGGGGAGTTTGTCATCTCTGTTTCTCCTGAGTGGACTCGTTCTCGTGTTCCGAGTCCAGGAAACCGGGCGCCGCCCGAAGATGACACGGTCTGTTCAGCCTGGGTCCGGCGGTACCAGTCAGGGCCTCGCCGTCCCGGAACTGTTACCTGTCGATCGCGTTCCGCGGACACGGACCGGCCACCGTGGATCGCATGTTTCTCCGTTCACGATCTTTCGCGCTGCTCATCGGGCTCGCGCTGACCATGACGATGACGGTCGCGGTCCCCGCGTCGGCCATCATCGGCGGCACCGGGTCCACCCGGCCGTATTCGTTCATGGTCTCGCTCCAGTACGACTCCCCTCGCCCGGACGGACACCGGTGCGGGGCGGTGCTCATCGCACCCCAGTGGGCGGTCACCGCGGGCCACTGCGCCAACACCCCGACCGGCTCGACCGCCGGGGTCCCCCGCGGCTGGAAGGTCCGCGTCGGCTCGCTGGACACGACCACCGGGGGTGAGGTCGCCGACGTCGACAAGTTCTACCGGCGCCACAACTCGTACGACCCTCCCGGCGAGGACATCGCGGTGCTGCACCTGCGCAACCCCGTGCGAGCCCGGCCCGTCCGGCTCGCCGAGGCCACACCCGCCGACGGAACCCCGGTCCGCATCCTCGGCTGGGGCGCGGCTTCGACCGGCTGCGACGACTTCGAGGACCCGAAGTGCTTCCCCCGCAAGTTGCGCGAAGCGGACACCGAAGTCGTGCCGCTCGACCGGTGCTGGGACGACGACGGGCACATCCTGCCGTTGTGCGTCGGCCGCGTCGATCCTCCCGTCGGACCGGGGACGACGGACTCCGGAGGCCCCGCGCTGATCCGTTCGGGCGACGACTGGGCACTGGCCGGAACGGTCATCGGGCCCGGCATCAGGGGCGCCGACTTCCCCGACATGTACACCGACGTCTCGAAGAACTCCGCCTGGATCACCGGCATCGTGACCGGTACCGACGTGCCCCCGGACTCCCCGGTCCCGAACGTGGAGGGCACGGCCGCCGTGGGCGACTGCAAGGGCGCGGTGGTGCGCGCCGACACCGCGCGTCCCGAAGACCTCGCGCTGGCGCTGACCAACGGCCACTGCGTGCCGGGCGAGCGGCCCGCACCGGGAAGGGCACTCATCGACCGGCCCGCCGGTCTGCCCCGCCCGGTCACCATCGCCGACCGGGACGGCTATCCGCGGACCACGGCCCGCGCCACCCGGTTGGTGTACGCGACGATTACCGGCACCGACATCGCGCTGTACCGGCTGAACAAGACCTACGCGCAACTGGCCAGGGAAGGCGCGAAAGTCTTCCGGTTGACCACCACCCCGATGCGCGACGGCGACCGGCTCCTCATGGCCTACTCCAGCAGCCGCCCGCGGTGCACGGTGGAGGCCGTGGTGCCGCACCTGCGAGAGGGCGGATACCAGCAGGACGACGCGGTTCGCTACGCCACGAGCGAAACCTGCGCGAGCAGGCCCGGCTACTCCGGCTCGGTACTTCTGACCCCCGACGCGAACACGGTCATGGGCATCAACAACACCCACAACCGTGACGGCGAGCGCTGCACCGAGGGCAACCCGTGCGAGGTCGGCCGGGACGGGACCGAGACCGCGCTGAAGGGCCGCAGCTACGGCCAGCAGGTCCATCGGATCTCCGCCTGCCTGGGCAAGAAGTCACGGCTCGAGCTGTCCCGCCCCGGCTGCGTGCTGCCTCCGGCGGCGTTCTGACCTGCGGCGAAGTGCGCGGAAAGAAAAAAACCGGAAAGATCCCCGTCGTTGTCGAATCGGCGGGACGCCCTTCGTATAGAGAGTGAAAGACCGCACGATTGAGGAGGACGCCATGACTCAGTACCTGATCAGCCTCTACCACCCCGACGGCCCCATCCCGCCGCCGGAGGTCCTCGAACCGGTGATGCGCAAGATCCAGGCGCTCAACGACGAGATGAAGACCGCGGGCGTCTGGGTGTTCGCCGCCGGCCTGCACCCGCCGACCACGGCGACCGTGCTGCGGGCCACGGAGAACGGCGAGATCGCGACGACGGACGGCCCCTACCTCGAGGGGAAGGAACATCTCGGCGGCTTCACCATCGTCGAGGTGCCGGATCTGGACGCCGCGCTCGATTGGGGCCGCCGGGTCGCCGAGATCACCTACCTGCCGGTCGAGGTCCGGCCGTTCCAGGGTGTGGAAGACCCTTCGTGCGTGCCCTGACCACCGAAGACATCGGCCGTGTCTTCGCACAGGAGTACGGCCGCGCGGTATCCGTGCTGGTCCGCGTCTTCGGCAGCATCGACATCGCCGAAGACGCGGTCCAGGACGCCTTCGCCGAGGCGGTGGACCGGTGGCCGTCCAGCGGTCCACCGCCGAGCCCGGCGGGATGGATCATCACGACCGCCCGCAACAAGGCCGTCGACCGATTGCGCCGGGAAGCCGCGCGCGACGACAAACACGCCCAGGCCGCGTTGCTCAACGCCGACAGCGAACCAGCGGAGGAGGGCCCGGTGCGCGACGAACGGTTACGGCTGATCTTCACCTGCTGCCATCCCTCGCTGGCCGTCCCCGCACAGGTCGCCTTGACGTTGAAACTCCTGGGCGGGTTGACCACCGGCGAGATCGCGCACGCGTTCTTCGTCCCCGAAACGACGATGGCGCAACGGCTGGTCCGGGCGAAGGGCAAGATCCGCGACGCGAAGATCCCGTACCGCGTCCCCGGCGACGCCGACCTGCCGGACCGGCTGCGTTCGGTGCTCGCCGTGATCTATCTCGTGTTCAACGAGGGGTACACGGCCAGTTCGGGCGAGCGGCTGGTGCGGGAGGACCTGTGCGCCGAGGCGATCCAGCTCGGCAGGCTGCTGGCGGGCCTCATGCCCGACGAACCGGAGGCCACCGGGCTGCTGGCGCTGATGCTGCTCACCGAGTCGCGCCGCGCCGCCCGCACCGGCGCGGACGGCGACGTCGTGCTGCTGGCGGAGCAGGACCGGTCACGGTGGGACCGGGACCTGATCGCCGAAGGGCAGGCGCTGGTCCGTGCCTGCCTGCGCCGGAACCAGCCGGGCCCGTACCAGATCCAGGCGGCGATCAACGCCGTCCACAGCGACGCCGCCGACACGGCGAGCACGGACTGGGCGCAGATCGTGCGGCTGTACGACCTGCTGCTGGCGGCGAATCCGACACCGGTCGTCGCGCTCAACCGCGCCGTCGCGGTCGCCGAAGTCGACGGCCCGGCGACCGCACTCGACGTGATCGACGGCCTCGACCTGGAGGAATACCACCTCTACCACGCCATCCGCGCCGATCTGCTGTACCGCGCCGGCCGCATGGCGGAATCGGTGCAGGAGTACGAAACGGCGATCCGGAGAGCGGGCAACAGCGCCGAACGACGGCTGCTGGAACGAAAACTGGCCGTGCTCAGTCGTTGATCAGCCACGCCGGGCCGGGCCCTTTGGCGGCGAGGACGTCACCGGGGTTCACCAGCACGCACTGTTCGAAGGACAGGCAGCCGCAGCCGATGCATTCGGTGAACCGGTCCCGCATGCACTCCAGCTGCTCGATGCGCTTGTCGATCTCGGCACTCCAGCAAGCGGAAGCGCGCTGCCAGAACGCGTGGTCCGGCGCGGCGCCTTCGGGCAGGAAATCGAGCACGCCGCCGATCACCTCCAACGGGATGCCGAGGTGATGCGACGCGCGGATGAACGCGACCAGGCGGAGCGCGCTCCGGGGGTAACGGCGCTGATTTCCGCTGGTCCGCCTGCTGCTGATGAGGCCCTGGCGTTCGTAGAACCGCAGGGCGGAGGTGGCGACACCGCTGCGCCGGGACAGCTCCCCGATGGTGAGTTCGGCCGGGAGTTCGGACATGGCCACGATCTTAGCTTGACTTAAACCCTTGTTTAAGTTCGATGCTGGAGACATGACAGCACAAGGGACCTCCGAAATGACCATCCACAAAGGACATTGGCCGACGCCGGCCGAGGCGACGGTCGCGGTGGCGCGGGAATGGCCGGACGCCGACGCGGCACGGGCGGCGTTCAAAAGCCACGAAGGGCTCGTTTCCTTCACCGCGTACGAAGGCATCGACCACGACGGCGCCTTCACTTACGAGCAGTGGACCAGCGAAGACGCCATCCAAGGCCTCGACGGCGCGCCCGTGTTCCAGCTCTACCGCGGACAGCGCCGCGAGGGGACGCCCGGCTGCCTCGTGATCGTCTCGGTCGAATTCGAGGGACCCGACGAGCGGCGGCAGCGCGACTGGATCGACCTCGTCTTCGAAGCGATGGCGTCGGAACCCGCGCTGCCGGAAGGCGGGATCTCGGGGTTCTTCCACGTGAGCACCGACGGGACCCGGGTGCTGAACTACGCCGAATGGGCGAGCGCCGAAGCCCACCTCGCCGCCCTCGTGGCGCCCGGCGCCGACGGCATCGGGACGACGGACGTGTGGAAGAAGGTGCAGACCTACCCGGGGATGTCGGGCGGGTCGGTCAAGCGGTACCGCCCGATCTTCTCGGCGGTGGCGGCATGAAGCCGATCCTGGTCGCCGGCGCGACGGGCAACGTCGGCTCGCGAGTGGTCACCGAGTTGCGGGCGAAGGACGTCCCGGTCCGGGCGCTGAGCCGGAACCCACCACCGGACGGGGTCCGCGGAGACCTGGCGAAACCGGAAACGATCGCGCCGGCGCTCGACGGCGTGGACACGGTGTTCCTGATGCTCGCCGGATCCGCCGAGGCACTGGTGCCGACGGTGTCGCTGCTCGGGGAGCGGGTGAAACGCGTCGTGTTCCTTTCCTCGGGCGCCGTCGACGATTCCCTGACGGAGCAGGACAACGCCATCGGCGCCTGGCATCGCACCGTCGAGGAGGCGATCGAAGCCGCGGGCGTGGAGTGGACCTTCCTGCGGCCGCATGCGTTCGCGGCGAACGCACTCGGATGGGCACCGTCGATCCGCGCGGGCGGCGTCGTCCGCGGCGCGTACGGCGAGGCGGCCATGACGATGATCCACGAGCGGGACATCGCCGCGGTGGCCGTCGAAGCGCTGACCGGCGACGGGCACGCGGGGGCGAAGTACGCGCTCACCGGCACGCGGCCGATGACGCAGATCGAGCAGGTCCGGATCATCGGCGAGGCCGCGGGCCGTCCGGCGCGCTGGGAGGAGATCCCGCCGGAGGAGGCACGCGCGGCCATGCTCGCCAAGATGCCGGACTTCATCGTCGACACGATGCTGGCCGGATTCCGGGAGCTGGTGAAGAATCCGGGCGTGGTCACCTCGACCGTCCAGGAGGTCACCGGCAGGCCGGGGCTGGACTTCGAGATCTGGGCGGCCGATCACGCCGCGTCGTTCCGCTAAACTCGGCTTCGTGTCGACACCGGTTCATGCCGCGGTGGTCCACTAACCGCCGTTCCCGACCTTGTCCCCCGACGAGCCACGCCCGCGGGGTCTCTTCGCCGCGGGCGGATCCAGGAACGGAAAACATGAACCCCCTGTCCATAAAGGACGGTGGTCGGCGCTGGCTGACCACCGTCGGCACGAGAATGCCCCGGACCGTCGTCGCCGTCGACGATCGCATCACCGCCGGCGAGGCGTTCCGGCTCGCCGCGTCCGGCACCGGTCTCGCCTGGTACGGCGACTTCCCCGGCGCGCGGAACCTGCTCACCGCGTTGTCCCGGCGGTGCGGCACGGCGACCGGGAAACCCTTTCAGGAGCAGCGGAACCAGCAGTCACGCCGGGCGCGGATCCTCGGCAGGCTGCTGGTCCCGCTGGACCCGGGCCACGTCCTGCCGTTGCGCCGCGGGCCGGACGTGCGCGAGGCCTGCACCGAGGTCTACGGGCCGTCCAAAGCCGCGTCGCTGGTGTCCTTGCGCGAACTGCTCGGCGTCGTCGGCGCGCACGAATGGCGCGTGAAGGGCGTCGAGATCCCGGCGCTCGGCGCGAGGATCCACCCGCACCACGGGGTCTTCTCCCCCGTCCGCGGCGAGTACGTCGATTTGGTGGCGAGAACTCCTTTGCCCGCCAAGGAACTCGCCTTCGACATCGGCACCGGGACCGGTGTGCTCGCCGCGGTCCTCGCGCACCGGGGAGTCGAACGCGTGGTGGCGACGGACAACGAACCCCGCGCGCTCGCCTGCGCGCGGGAGAACTTCGCCCGGCTCGGCTTCAGCGGGCTCGAAACCCTTGAAGCGGACGTGTTCCCACCAGGCCGCGCACCGCTGATCGTCTGCAATCCGCCCTGGCTGCCCGCCCGCGCGCACACCCCGCTCGAACGCGCCGTCTACGACCCGGGAAGCCGGATGCTGAAGGCGTTCCTCGACCGGCTGCCGCGGCACCTCGAACCCGGCGGGGAGGCGTGGCTGATCCTGTCCGACCTCGCCGAACTGCTGGGCCTGCGCCGGCGCGGAGAACTCCTCGACGCGCTCGAGCGGTCCGGCCTCGAAGTCCTTGGCAGGGAGGACATCCGGCCGAGGCATCCGCGGGCCGCCGATCCGCGCGATCCGTTGCACGCCGCCCGGGCGAAGGAGGTGACCTCGCTGTGGCGACTGAAAACGGGGCGGCTCACAACCCGAGCAGCGCCCGCGCCTGACTGATGAACACGCGGGCGGCGGGGCTGACCGGCCCCTCCGTCCGCCAGGCCAGCGCCAGTTTCGCCCGCAGTCCGGCGGGCCGCGTGATCTTCATGGCATGCAGTCTCGTGTAATGCGTCGCCAGCGACATCGGCACCACGGCGACGCCGAGCCCGCGCCCGACCAGTTCGGCGACGACGTTCGGATCGCCCGCCTCCAGTGTCACCCGCGGCTGCGCGCTGTCGGCGAGGAACGCCGCGTCGACGATCGCGCGCATGCCGGTGCCCTTCGGCAGGCTCACCAGCGAACGGCTCTCCAGCTCCGACAGCGTGATCGTGGCCTGCCCGATGAGCGGATCGTCCGGCCCGGAGATGGCGACGAGCGGCTCGTCGAGGACGACCTCGAACCCGATCCCTGGCGGCGGTTCACCGGAAAGCCCGATCAGCGCGATGTCGAACCGGCCGTCGGCGACACCCGCGAGCAGGACGTCGGAGGTCGCCTCGGCGAGCGTGATGTCGACCGCCGGGTGACGCTCGTGGAAGCGCGCGAGCAGATCCGGCAGGTTGACCGGGCCACGCGAGGACACCATGCCCATCGCGACCTGGCCGCGGACCAGCCCGGTGAGGTCGTCGACCGCCTGCCGCACCCCGGCGACGGCGGCGAGCGCGGCCCGCGCGTGCGGGAGCGCGGCGGCACCGACCTCGGTCAGCCGCACCGCCCTGGCCGACCGGTCGAGCAACGGCTGCCCGAGTTCGCGTTCGAGACGGCGGATCTGGGCGCTGACGCCGGGCTGCGCGACGTGCAGCCGCTCGGCGGCCCGGGTGAAGTTCGCTTCCTCGGCCACCGCGACGAAGTATTCGAGCTGACGCAGTTCCATAACCGATGATTCTAGTTCGCAGACAAACTAGATCTTGGACTTCTGGCCGAATCGAGATCACGCTGGTGTCATGACCAAGATGCTCCGCTCCGCCGACCCGGATTACGACAACGAACTCGCCGGTTTCCAGACCGCGGTGCTCCGCCGTCCCGACGTCATCGTGCCCGCCGCTTCGGCCGCCGACGTCGTCGAGGCCGTCCGTCACGCCGGCGAGCACGACCTCCCGATCGCCGTCCACTCGACCGGGCACGGTGTGGGCGTCCCCTTCGAGGGCGGCGTCCTCGTCACCACCCACCGCATGACCGGGATCCGGATCGACGAGGGGATCGCACGGGTCGAAGCGGGCGTGCGCTGGGGTGCGGTCATCGATGCGGCCGCGGAGCACGGGCTGGCGCCGCTGAGCGGCTCCTTCCCCGGCGTCGGCGTCGTCGGCTACACCCTCGGCGGCGGGTTCGGCCTGCTCGGCCGCAAGTACGGTCCGGCCGCCGACCAGGTGACCGCGATCGAGGTCGTGACCGCCGACGGTGAACTCCGCCGCGCGACCCCGGACACCGAACGCGATCTGTTCTGGGCACTGCGCGGCGGCCGCGACAACTTCGGGATCGTCACCGCGCTCGAATTCCGGCTCGTCCCGGTCACCCGGCTGTACGGCGGCAGCCTGCACTTCGGCACCGGATCACTGTCCGCGGCGCTCCACGCCTGGCGCGACTGGGCGGCGGAGATGCCGCGTGAGATGACGTCTTCGCTCGCCATGGTCCCGATGCCGGATCTGCCGATGGTGCCCGAGCCGCTGCGCGGGCAGCATGTCGCGCAGGTCCGGATCGCCTTCCTCGGCGACGCCGCCGAGGGCGAACGCCTGCTCGAGCCCTTGCGCGCCGCCGCCCCCGTGCTGGGTGACACGCTCGCCGAGATCCCGTTCACCGAATCGGGCAAGATCGCGAACGAGCCGCCGTTCCCGCACGGTTACCGCGCCGACAACGCCACCGTGTCCGAACTCAACGACACGATGCTCGACGCGATCCTCGAACACGCCGGCCCGGACGCCCCGGTGCCGACCGTCGTCCTGCTGGACCTGCTCGGCGGCGCGCTGTCCGACATGCCCGAGCACCCCGGGGTCGGCTGGGACCGTGAAGCCCGCTTCACCGTCCGGGCACTTTCCGTAGTGGACGACGACGGCATGGCCGGGATCAAGGCGGCCCACGGGAAGCTGTTCGACGCGCTGAAGCCCTGGTCGACCGGCAAACTGCTGACCTTCGTCTACGGCGAGAGCGGCGCGGGCGACGAAGCGGCCAAGGTGTACTCCCCGGCCGATCTGCGGCGGCTCGCCGAGATCAAGGCGGCCGTCGACCCGGCGAACCGCTTCCGGCTGACACATAACGTCGAACCGGCGCGTGACGCTGGGTGATCTTCGAAATCCGCTGGTAGAGGGCGCCTATCCGGGACGAAGGCACAGTGAACGGCACCCGTATACTTCCGGGCCGATACCGCCATTAGGGGGCACTGTGCGCACTTTGGACCATGACGAGTTCCTCGCCATGCGTCGGTTCCCCGCGCTCGACGGGCTGCGCGCGATCGCGGCCACCATCGTGATCCTCTTCCACTTCGCGGGCCCGAAGTGGAGCTGGCTGTCCGGCTGGGTCGGTGTCTACATCTTCTTCGTGCTGTCCGGTTTCCTGATCACGACGCTGCTGTTGCGTGAACAGGACCGGACCGGCCGGATCTCGCTTTCGGCGTTCTACCTGCGCCGGGTGTTCCGGATCCTGCCGCCGTACCTGGTGATCCTCGGCGGGATCGTCGTGTTCGTGTGGCTGCGCGGGGAGTTCTTCACCCGCGAACTCCCGCACGCGCTGAAGTACTACCTGACCTTCTTCAACGAGTTCCTGCCCGGCAGCAAGCCGAACGGCCCGGACAACTTCTTCAGCGGCTCGTGGACGCTGGGCATCGAGGAGAAGTTCTACCTGGTCTGGCCGTTCCTGCTGGTGGTCGCGGGCGCGGTCGGGCTGGCCGCCGCCTGGCGCAAGCTCGCGCTGGCGTTCGCCGCGTTCGCGCTGATGGCCGGGCTGGTGGGCGTCACCAGCGGCTGGGTGCTCAACGGGCCGCAGGTGCCGATCTACCGGTCGACCGTGCACTACGCGATCCTGCTGATCGGCTGCGTGCTGGCGATCGCGATGCACTACCGCCGGTCTTTCGCGGTGATCAAACCGCTGACCCATCCGCTCGCGGCGATCCCGGTGTTCGGCGCCTTCGCCGTGCTGCACGTCAACATGGAAAGCCTGTGGTGGGAGACCGGCAGCAACCTGGGCCTGCTGATCGCCTACGGCCTGCTCTCGGCGATGTTGCTGGTCGTGCTCGTCTCGCCGGGTCCGCTGCGCCGGCTGCTGGCCACGAAGGTGATGCGGTTCGTCGGTGAGCGCTCGTACTCCCTGTACCTGCTGCAGGGCCCGGTGCACTTCGCCGTGGTCGCGGCGATCCCGCCGCTGGGCGAGCACCGGATGATCAGCGCGCTGACGGTGTTCGCGGTCGGGCTCGGGATCGCGGACCTGATCCACCGCTGGGTGGAGCAGCCGATGATCCTCACCGGCAAGAAGCTGATCGCGCGCCGCCAGGAGCGCAAGGCGCTGCGTGCGGCCGAGGCCGAACTCAAGCGGCCGGACGCCGTCGAAGCCCCCAGCGGCGCGCGCTGACCTCCCGCGTTTCGTCCTCTGGATGCGGTAGTTGCACGCGCAAGTACCGCATTCAGAGGACTGAATGCGGGCGGATCAGCGCGAGATCGTGACGACCGGGATCACCCGGTCGGTCTTCTTCTCGTAGTCGGCGAAGCCCGGCATCGTGCTGACCATCTTCGCGTAGAGACGGTCACGCTCGGCGCGGTCTTCGAGCACGACCGTCGCGATCGCGTCGAACTTCTCCGTGCCGACCTCGACGGTGACCTTCGGGTTCGCCAAGATGTTGTGATACCAGGCCGGGTTCTTGTCCGCCCCGGCGTACGACGCGGCGACGACGTACTTGCCGTCCTCCTCCGCGTACGCGAGCGGCGACGTGCGCGGCTCGCCGCTTTTCGCCCCGATAGTGGTGAGCAGCAGCAGGGAGCCGCCCTCGAACGGTCCGCCCACCTTCCCCTCGTTCTCGCGGAACTCCTTGATGATGTTCTTGTTCCAGTCGAGCGTGTCGGACATGTTCTCCTCCAGTGTCGATCTCCTCGGCACCGAGGCTACTCAGCCTTCACGGGCCTTGCGGCGCTGCTCCTCGGCGCGCTCACGGCACTTGCGCAGGAACTCTTCGTCGTCCGCGGCGCTCGTCGCGGCGAACCGGCCCGGCCGGTCGTACTCCGGGAACGCCGGTGTCTCACGTTCGTAGCGGCCGCGCGGGGCGCGGACGGCGTGCTGCGGACGACCGGCGACCAGCCAGACGATCGAGCCGATCAACGGGACGATCAGCACCAGCAGCAGCCACATCCCCTTGGGCATGTTGCGGCACGACCCCTCGTCCGTGGTGATCACGTCGACGATGCAGAAGATCCACAGACCGAGCGCGAGAACGCCGAAGAAACCATTGAAATACAGCATCGAAAGACTCCCCAGTTCCAGATGACCGGGGTAATTCTTAGCACAAGAGGGCGTCGAGAATTCCCGCGGCCACTTGTCGCGCCTGCGTTTCTCCAGGGCACTGTTTCGGCCCTGCTCCGAACGGACGTTCCGACAGGTCCACCTCGACCACTTCGCCACCCACCCACCGCCGGGTGATCCGGACCGGCGGATCCTCGCGCAGGACCCGGTCGAGCAGGCTTTCGACGTCCTCATCGGGCCGGTGGGCGGCCAGCGCCTTGCCGAGCAGCTTGGCCGTCGCGTCGCACGCCTGTACCAGGAGCCCGATCCGCGCGGCCGTCCGCTCGTCGACGTCACCACAGGTCTCGACCAGCCGCCGCATGGCTTCTTCGGCATCGGTCCCGATTTCCGTGTGCGGGTGGTAGGCGCCGGCAACCTTCGCGACGTCGCGGGAAACGTCCGGCAGGCCGAGTTCGGCGGCCAGCACGGCGACCGGAACCGTCCACACGGTCCGCTCCACCGGTCCGTCCCGTAATTCACGGGCGAACGCGAAAGCCTTGTCACGCAAAGAATCCATCCGCGCCAGCTCGGCGAGCACCAGTGCCCTCCGCCGCGCGTGGTCCTCCGGACGGCTGAACCGGGCGACGTTCGCCCGCAACCACCGGACACCACCCGGCTCGACGTCCTGGGGCACCGGCGGGACGGGCGCTTCGATCAACGGATTCTCCATACCGTGACGCTAAGTGCGGAACGCTTCGGTCACGGCCGAAACATGGGCTCATCGTCGTTGTTATGGTGACCGGGTGACGGCCGTGTCGGAGGCAACCGAAGTCGACGGCGCGGGGCGAACGGCGCAACCGCGCCAGTTGATCGTGACCGTGTACGGCCTCTACTCGCGTGGTGAGGGCGGCTGGCTTTCCGTCCGTTCCCTGATCGACCTGCTGGCCGGCGTGGACGTCGAGGAGCCGGCCGTCCGGTCGTCCATCTCCCGGCTGAAACGGCGCGGGATCCTTTCCGCGGTACGCCGGAACGGGGCCGCCGGTTACGAGCTTTCCGAAACCGCGCTGGCGATCCTGCGTGAAGGTGACGAGCGGATCTTCCGCCGCAAACGCGCCGCCCCCGGTGACGGCTGGCTGCTCGCGGTGTTCTCCGTGCCGGAAGCCGAACGGCACAAAAGGCACGTTCTTCGCACACAGCTCGCCCGGCTCGGCTTCGGGACCGCGTCGTCCGGCGTCTGGATCGCGCCGGCGCATCTGCGCGACGCGACCTCGGACATGCTGCGACGGCTCGAACTGGAGGGTTACGCCGACCTCTTCCACGCCGAGCACCTCGCGTTCGGCGACGTGCGGGAGAAGATCCGAGACTGGTGGGACCTCGACCAGCTCGAGTCGCTGTACACCGCCTTCCTCGACGAGCACGCGGCCGCTCTCCGGCGGTGGCAGCGGCGCAAGACCACGGACGAGGCCGAAGCGTTCGCCGACTACGTCCGTGTGCTGACCGACTGGCGGCGGCTGCCCTACCTCGACCCTGGCCTGCCCGCCGAACTGCTGCCGCCGGGCTGGGCCGGGATCCGGGCCGCGGACCTGTTCTTCACGCTGCACTCGCGGCTGGGCGAGGCCGCGGCCGCGCACGTGTCGCGGACACTGCCCGACGTGTGCTGAAGGACTCCTGCTCCCTCTACCGCCCGCACGGCCGTGAAGGCCTCCTTGCCTACCCTGAAGGTAGTGAAGGAGGCCTTCACGGACCTGGGTCAACTACGCGACCACGGCGAAGCCCTGAACTTCCACCAGCGCCTCCACGTCCCAGAGCCGGCTGACGCCGATCCCCGCCATCGCGGGGTACTCGCTCCCGGCCAGCCGCTTCCACACCGCGCCGATCTCGCGAGCGTGGGCGCGGTAGTCGTCCATGTCGACGATGTAGATGGTCACGCTGCACAGATCCGACGGTTGCCCGCCCGCCGCGCGCAACGCGGTGAGCAGGTTGGACAACGCGCGTTCGAACTGCTCGACCACGCCGTCGCCGACGATGCGGTTCTCCTCGTCCAGCGCCGTCTGACCGGCGAGGAAGACGAACCGGCCACTCGCCGCGACGGCGTGCGAGAAGCCGGAGGGACGGCCGAGCCCGGGCGGGTTGATGCGCTCCATACGGGTCAGCATATCCCGCATCGTTGACGGTCGTACATACCGCGACATACCCTGAGCGACGTGCGTATCGCGGTGTTAGGCGGCGGCCCGGCGGGGCTCTACTTCGCCACGCTGGCGAAACAGCTCCATCCCGATCACGAGATCACCGTCTGGGAGCGCAACGCGCCCGACGACACCTTCGGGTTCGGTGTGGTGTTCTCCGACGAGACGCTCGGCGGGATCGAGCACGCCGATCCGGTGATCCACGCCGCCATGCGCCGGGAGTTCGCGCGCTGGGACGACATCGACGTCCACTTCCGCGGCACGGTGCACACCTCCGGCGGGCATGGGTTCGCCGCGATGAGCCGCAAACGGCTGCTCGGCATCCTCCAGGAACGCTGCGCGGAACTCGGTGTGGACGTGCGTTTCCGCACCGCGGCACCGAGCGCGGCCGAAGCGAGCGCCGAGTACGACCTCGTCGTCGCGGCGGACGGCGTCAACTCGCCGACCCGCGACGCCCTCGCCGAAAGCTTCCGGCCGAGCCTTCAGACCAGGCGCTGCAAGTACATCTGGCTCGGCACGGACCTCGTCTTCGACGCCTTCAAGTTCCACGTCCTGGAGACCCCGCACGGGATCATGCAGATCCACGGCTACCCGTACAGCGACACCGCGAGCACGTTCATCCTCGAACTGCACGAGGACGTCTGGCAGCGCGCTTTCGGCGACATCGCCGCGACCGCGCTGGCACCAGGCGAGAGCGACGAGAAGTCGATCGAGGTCATCCGCGAACTCTGCGCGGACGTCCTCGGCGGCCACCAGGTGTTCGCCAACAACTCGAAGTGGACCGCGTTCGCCACCGTGCGCTGCGCGAGCTGGCGGCACGAGAACGTCGTCCTGCTCGGCGACGCCGCGCACACGGCGCATTTCTCCATCGGCTCCGGCACGAAACTCGCCATGGAGGACGCGCTCGCGCTCGCCGCCTGCCTCCACGAGCAGTCCGATAGGGACAGCGCGCTGAAAGCCTACGAGGCGGAACGACGGCCCGTCGTCACTTCGACCCAGCGTGCCGCGCAGGCGAGCCTGGAATGGTTCGAGAACATGGGCCAGTACACCCACCAGGATCCGGCGCAGTTCGCGTTCAACATCCTCACCCGCAGCCGTCGCGTCACCTACGACAACCTCCGGCTGCGCGACCCCGAATTCGCCGCAGAACTGGACACCTGGTTCGCGTCCACTTTGGACTCCGATGTCCGGCCGCCGATGTTCCAGCCGTTCCGGATCGGGAACCTGGACCTGCCGAACCGCGTCGTCGTCTCGCCGATGGACATGTACTCCTCCGAGGAGGGTGTCCCGACCGATTTCCACTTGGTACACCTGGGAAGCAAGGCGCTCGGCGGCGCCGGGCTGGTGATGACGGAGATGGTCTGCGTCTCCGAAACCGGCCGCATCACCCCGGGTTGCGGCGGCCTGTACACCGGCGAACAGGAACGAGCCTGGGCGCGGGTCACCGATTTCGTCCACGGCCACACCCCCGCACGCATCGGTGTCCAGCTGGGCCATTCGGGACGCAAGGGTTCCACGAAACTGATGTGGGACGGCATCGACCAGCCGCTGCCGAAGGGCAACTGGGAGATCTGCGGCCCGTCCCCGATCCCGTACAGCGAAGCGAATCAGACCCCACGCGAACTCACGAAACCCGAACTGGCCGAGATCCGCGACCAGTTCGCCCACGCCGCCGGTGCCGCCGCGCGCGCCGGGTTCGACCTCCTCGAACTGCACTGCGCGCACGGCTATCTGCTGTCGTCGTTCCTGTCCCCGCTGACCAACCGGCGCACCGACGAATACGGCGGCTCGCTGGAGAACAGGCTGCGTTTCCCGCTCGAAGTCTTCGACGCCGTCCGCGCGGCCTGGCCCGCGGAGCGGCCGATGACGGTCCGCATCTCCGCGACCGACTGGTACGACGGCGGAATCGACGTCGACGACGCCGTCGAGATCGCCCGCGCGTTCGCCGAGCACGGCGCCGACGGCATCGACGTGTCGACCGGTCAGGTCGTCAGCGAGGAGAAGCCCGAGTACGGCCGCAGTTATCAGACACCGTACGCCGACCGGATCCGCAACGAGATCGGGCGCGAGTACGGGATCGCGGTGATCGCCGTCGGCGCGATCTCCTCCTACGACGACGTCAACTCGCTGATCCTCGCTGGCCGCGCGGATCTGTGCGCGCTCGGCAGAACCCACCTCTACGATCCACAGTGGACACTTCACGCCGCCGCCGAACAGGGCTATCCGATGCCGTGGCCGAAGCAGTTCGCGGCCGGCAGCCGGAAACCGCAGGGCGGCCGCACCGACGGGCCGAAACCACGGCTGGAACTGCTGCGCTCGGGGGAACCCGGTACCGCGCACGCCCGCTGGCGACCTGGGAGCGACCGATGACCGCCTTCGCACTGAGCCCCGAACAGCAGGCCTTCGCCAAGGAAGTCCGGCGGCTGGGTGCCGAAAAGCTCCGCCCGCTGGCCGAATCCGGCACCGAGGGCGCGGTCAACCGGCCGCTGCTCAAGGAAATGGGCGCGCTCGGCCTGCTCTCCCGGCTGTTCCCCGGTGTCGACGGCGGCAGCCCGAGCCGGGAGGCGGCCGCGACGGATCTCTGCATCCTGCGGGAATCGCTCGCGAGTCAGAGCACCGAAGCCGAAACGGCGTTGGCACTGCAGGGTTTGGGCACGTATCCGGTGCTTCAGTCCGGTCAGGACCCGCAGGTCGCGAAATGGGTTCCCGCCGTGGCCGCGGGTGACGCCGTCGCCGCTTTCGCGCTCACCGAACCGAACGCGGGCTCGGACGCGGCGGCGCTGGAACTCGCCGCCGAACCCGACGGTGACGGCTGGCGTCTCACCGGCGAGAAGATGTGGATCTCCAACGCCCCCGAGGCCGATTTCTACAGCGTTTTCGCCCGCACCACGCCGGAAGCGGGATCGCGCGGGGTCTCCGCGTTCGTCGTCCCCGCCGATCGCGCCGGACTGTCGGGCGAGCACCTCGACCTCGTCAGCCCGCATCCGATCGGCACCCTCGTGTTCGACGGCGTCCGCGTGGAACGGGGCGAACTGCTCGGCGAGCAGGACCGCGGTTTCGGTGTCGCCATGCGGACCCTGGACCTGTTCCGGCCGAGTGTCGGCGCGTTCGCCGTCGGGATGGCGCAGGCCGCGCTCGACACCGCCGTCGCCCACGCCCAGACCCGGGTGGCGTTCGGCGGGCCGTTGCTGAAACAGCAGACCGTGGCCCACACCCTGGCCGAAATGGCGACCCGTACCGAGGCTTCGCGTCTGCTCGTCTACGCCGCTGCGGCAGCGTACGACGCGGGCGAGCGGAATCTCGCGGGCCGGGCCGCGATGGCGAAGCTGTTCGCCACCGAGACCGCCCAGTACGTCGTCGACTCGGCCGTGCAGATCCACGGCGCCCGGGCGCTGCGGCGAGGGCATCTGCTCGAACACCTCTACCGGGAGGTCCGGGCGCCGCGGATCTACGAAGGCGCCTCCGAAGTGCAGCGGACGATCATCGCGCGATCGCTGACTTCTTCTTGACCGGACGGCGATCGAGGTACCACTGCGTGGCGATCATGACCAGCGTCGGGCTCAGCCAGGCCGTGATCGCGGCGACCGATTGCGAGAAGGCGATCTCGCTGCCGCCGAACGTGGTCTCCAGCTGAGGTTCCAGCGTGATCATCGCGATCGGCCCGACCACCCTGCTGACGATGATCGACATGGTCAAGGCGAAACTGCGGATCATCCAGCGACGGTGGTCGCCGAACCGGCGCTGCCGTGCCGCGCGCCAGCCGGCGAACGTGCACGCCAGCCACAGCACCCCGGCGACGACATTGGCCACCCGCGTCGTCGGGCCGAACGGGCTCATCGCGCCCACGGTCAGCGCCATCAATCCGGCCGGTAGCACCCCTGCGAAGACGTACACCCGGCCGAGCTTCCTGTGCACCGCCGGGTACTTCGCCCGGAACCACGGCCAGATCTGGAGCAGCGCGGAGACCATCGCGATCGAGCCGAACAGCACGTGCGCCGAGAGGAACCAGTAGTGCGACGTGAACCCCGGCGGCTGCGGCACCCGCGACTGTGACGGGTCCAACGACAGATACGGCGGCATCGAAAAGGCCAGGAACACCACGACGATGACGGCCATCGGCCCCAGCGGCGCCATCCCTGCCCTTCGCCACCACGTTTTTCGTGGCGCTGTCTCCGGCTGGTCACGCCGTTCGAGCCTGACGGTCATCACTGTCCCCCACGTTTCCGGTACCGGCGAGAACTTTCCGCTGCCGAACCTAGGACGCGAGGTCATCGGGAAGAATGGAGCGGGCCGCCGGTTCAGTGGTGGAGCAAGCCCTACCGCCGGCCGCCTCGCACCCGCTGGACGAGGTCGCGGTAGACCAGCCCGCTCTGCTTGATCGTCCGCGCCTGCGTCGCACGGTCGACCCGGACCAGGCCGAGCCGCTTCGCGTAGCCGTAAGCCCATTCGAAACTGTCCAAAAAGGACCAAGCGAAATAGCCGCGGACGTCCGCGCCCGCCTGCCGCGCGGCGGCGGTGGCGGCGATGTGCGCGGACAGGTACGCGGCGCGGTCGTCGTCGCGGACGAATCCGGTCTCGTCGGGGACGTCGGCGAACGCGGCGCCGTTCTCGGTGACGTAAAGCGGCAGGCCGGGGTAGTCCCGGCTGATCCGGACGAGCAGTTCGGTGAGCTTGTGCGGCAGGATCTCCCAGCCCAGCACCGTCGACGGCGCCCCGAACGGGACCTTGCGGAACGTGGGTATCCCGAAGTGCTCCACCGCGTTCCCGTTCTCCTCGACCCCCGAGTACCGCGTTCCGAAGTAGTAGTCGACGCCGAGGAAATCGAGCGGCGCCGCGATGATCGACGGATCCCACGGCTCGGACGGCAGGCGGATACCCTGCCGCGCGAGGGTCTCGAGGACGTCCTCCGGGTACCGGCCGTGCACGAGCGCGTCGAGGTAGAACCTCGTCCCGAGCCCATCCTCGAAGCGGGCGGCCGCACGATCGGCCTCGCTGGGGGTGGCCGGGTCGGCCGTGCTCAGGTTGAGCGTGATGCCGAACTTCGTACCGGGCGGCGCGAGTTCCCGCATCCGCCGCACGGCGAGACCGTGGCCGAGCAGCAGGTGATGCGCCGCCGCCATCCCCGCCTTCGCGTCCCGGCGGCCGGGCGCCATCACCCCGTGGACGTAGCCGTGCATGGCCGTGCACCACGGCTCGCTCAGCGTGGTCCAGTAATGGACACGGTCGCTCAGCCGCTCGAACACGAGCATCGCGTAGTCGGCGAACCGGACAGCGGTGTCCCGCGCGGGCCAGCCGCCCGCGTCTTCGAGGTGCTGCGGCAGATCCCAGTGGTACAGCGTCAGCCAGGGATCGATGCCGTTGTTGAGCAGTTCGTCGACCAGCCGGTCGTAAAAGGCGATCCCGGCGGGGTTGACGCCGCCGCGCCCGCGCGGCTGCACGCGGGTCCAGGAAACGGAGAACCGGTAGGTGTCGACCCCGAGTTCCTTGATCAGCGCGATGTCGTCGGGCATCCGGTGGTAGTGGTCGCAAGCGACCTCGCCGGTGTCCCCGTTGTCGACGGACCACGGGGACTGGGCGTAGGTGTCCCAAATGGACGGTGTTCGTCCGTCTTCGGCGACCGCGCCTTCGATCTGGTACGCCGAGCTGCCGACACCCCACCGGAAGTCCGGCGGCAAGGTGCCGATGAGCTCGTCGTCCTCCGTCATGGCCCCCTCTTCCCGGCGCGCCCGCCTTATTTCACCAGTTGATACATGGCGGAGGATAAGGTCGTGGGGCATCCTGGAAAGGTCCGCCGCCATAAGATGGGTATCCGCATGCCTGCCAAGCGCACCACCGTCCGTGACCTGCGGCGGCACAACCGTTCCCTCCTGCTGTCGAAACTCTACTTCGACGGCCCGCTCAGCCGCCACGAATTGAGCGGCCTGACCGGTTTGAGCGCCGCGACCGTCAGCAACGTGACCGCCGAACTCGGTGAAGAACGCCTCATCGTCGAAGCCGGACTGGTCGAATCCGACGGCGGCAGGCCGCGCGTCCTGCTCCGTGTCGACCCGGCGTACGGCCATGTCGCGGGCGTCGACATCGGCGAGACCGGGGTGAAGGTCGAACTGTTCGACCTCACCATGAACCGGCTCGCCACCGTCGAGCATCCCCTCGCTTCGCCCCGGCCGGACGCGGCCGCCGCCGTCGCCCAGGTGGCGTCCGGACTCCGGGAAGTGATCACGGAATCGGGAATCGACGAAGCGACCGTGCTCGGTGTCGGCGTCGGCGTCCCCGGCACCGTCGAACAGGGCGAGGCACTCCGCGTGCACGCGCCCACCATCGGCTGGAAAGAAGTCCCGCTCACCGACCTCCTGCGCGAGGAGGGCGTCGAGTTGCCGCTGTTCGTCGACAACGGCGCGAAAACCCAAGGCCAGGGCGAAATGTGGTTCGGCGCCGGCCGCGGCGCCCGGCACGCGGTGATCGTCCTGATCGGCTCCGGGGTCGGCGCGGCCGTGGTCGCCGACGGCATCACCTACCGGGGCTCCACCAGCAGCGCGGGCGAATGGGGGCACACGACGATCGTCTACGGCGGGCAGGAATGCCGCTGCGGAGCACGCGGCTGCCTGGAGTCCTACGTCGGCGCGGAAGGTGTCCTCGCCCGCTATCGCAAGGCACGCGGCGGAAAGACGGCCTCGGACGAGGACGAACAGACGCAGTTCACCGCCCTGCTGGAGTCCGCGGGCAAGTCCAAGGCCGCGGCCAAGGTGCTGGAGGAGACGGCGGGCTACCTCGGCGCCGGGATCGGCAACCTGATCAATTTGTTCAACCCGGAGCGGATCGTGCTGGGTGGCTGGGCCGGGCTGGCGCTCGGCGAGCGGTATCTGCCCGAGATCCGGCGGGTGGCGGGTGAGCACGCGCTGGCGCACGTGTTCGACCAGACCGAGATCGAACTCGGGCAGCTCGGGCCGGACGCCGTCGCCATAGGAGCCGCCACCCTCCCGGTCGCGGCCCTCCTGGAGCAGGGCGCGGACCCGCGGACGGCCGGGTCGAAGCGGGGCACGGCCGCCTGAGCCTTAATTCGAGGTCGAAAAATACCTCACCGGACATCTTGTCGCAGTGGTAGAGACCATGCATACTTTGTTGCCAGGCACAACAAAGTGGTTCTGCCAGCGCTTTCCGTTCTCTCGCGTGTCCTGCCGCGCGGGGTCCCCAACGGTCAGAGAGGCGACAACGATGTCCATCTCCTTCCGCTTCCGCTGGACGGCACTCCTCGCCGCCGGCGTCCTGCTCGGCTCGCTCCCGGCCACCGCACAGGCCCCGGCCTCCGAGGCCGCGGTCATGGCCGCGAGCTTCACCGACGATTTCAACGGGCCCGCCGGCGCGGGCATCGACACTTCGAAGTGGCATTTCGAGACCGGCGACAACGTGAACAACCACGAGCGGCAGTGGTACACGTCCGGGACGAACAACGCGGCGCTCGACGGCCAGGGCAACCTGGTCATCACCGCGAAGAAGGAGAACCCGGGCAACTACAACTGCTGGTATGGGCGCTGCGAGTACACCTCGGCCCGGTTGTCCACGCAGGGCCAGTTCACCCAGACCTACGGCCGGTTCGAAGCGCGGATGAAACTGCCGCGTGGACAAGGGATGTGGCCCGCGTTCTGGATGCTCGGCGCCGACATCGGCAACGTCGGCTGGCCCAACAGCGGCGAGATCGACATCATGGAGAACGTCGGCTTCGAGCCGAACACGGTGCACGGCACCATCCACGGCCCCGGTTACTCCGGCGCGGGCGGCATCGGCGCGGCCTACAACGGCCCGAACTTCTCCGACGACTTCCACACCTACGCCGTCGACTGGTCGCCGAACCAGATCAAGTGGTACGTGGACGGGAACCTCTACCAGACCCGCACCCCCGCCGACCTCAACGGCAACCGGTGGGTCTTCGACCACCCCTTCTACCTGATCCTGAACCTCGCCGTCGGCGGCTACTGGCCGGGTGACCCGAACTCCAGCACCGTCTTCCCGCAGCGCTTGGTCGTCGACTACGTGCGCGTCAACTCCAGCGACACCGCCGGGAACACCGGGCGGATCACCGGCATCGGCGGCAAATGCGTCGACGTCGCGGGCGCGAACACCGCCAACGGCACCCCGATCCAGATCACCGACTGCAACGGGAACGCCGCGCAGAACTGGACCATCGGCGGCGACGGCACGATCCGCGCGCTCGGCAAGTGCATGGACGTCTCCGGCGGCGGGACCGCGGACGGCACGGCCGTGCAACTGTGGGACTGCAACGGATCCGGCGCGCAGAAGTGGGCGATCAGCGGAGCGCGGGACATCGTGAACCCGCAGGCGAACAAATGCCTGGACGCCACCGGGAACTCCTCGGCCAACGGCACCCGCCTGCAGATCTGGACCTGCACCGGCGCCGCGAACCAAAAGTGGACCACGCCCTAAACGCTCCCCACCCCACGCAATTCGGCACCTGATTGCGATAGTTCGCTTTGCCGACTATCGCAATCAGGTGCCGGGTTGCGTCTGGGAGCGTTCCGCGTAGGCCTCGACGAGCTGGTTTTCGGCGTCGGTGAGGTACTGCGCGAGGAGCTTTTCGGCGCCCAAGCCGTCGCCGGCCTCGATGCGCTCGAGGATCTCCGCGTTGCGCTTGAGGTACGGCTCGTGGAAGCGCCGCGGGTCGGCCATCATGTGGAACACCAGCCGCAGCTCGGCGAGGATGCCGCGCATCAGCTCGTCGATCCGTTCGCTGCCGCTCAGCTCCGCGATCGCCGAATGGAACCGGATGTTCGCGGTGCCGAGGTCCTGCCAGCGCTCACTCCGTTCGGCGATCCTGCCGTCCTCGACCAGGCGCGCGAGCTTCGCGAACGTCGGCGGCTTCTCCGTCACCGCCCGCACCGCCGAGCACTCGACGACCTTGCGCACCTTGTAGAGATCGACGACGTCCTCGACGGGCAGCACCCGTACGAAGACACCGCGGTTGAGCTCGTGGGTCAGCAGGCGTTCGTGCGTGAGCAGCCGGAACGCCTCGCGCAGCGTGTTGCGGGAGACGCCGAGCGCCGAGCCGATGTCGTGCTCCGACAGCCGGACGCCGGGCAGGAAGAACCCCTCCGCGATACGCGTGCGGAGGACGCCCGCGACCCTCTCGGCCGTGCTGGTGCGGCTGATCATGCCGCGATCCGCTTCGAGTCCTTGCACCGAGGCAGAACCACCCTCCGCGATCGTCACGTGACCGATCCTACCTGGCCACAAGAGGCTCAGCCAAGGATCCTCTTGTGGAATTGTTGAACAATACCTACAGTGGCTTCCCATGTGACCCGTGCCACGATGGGATTCACCTTCTGGAGGTGCCGATGAACGCGACAGCCACTACCGAAGACACACGCCCCTTCGCCTGGTTCCGCACGCTCGGTTCGCGAGGCCGCCGGGCCTTCGTCGGCGCGTTCGGCGGGTACGGGCTCGACTCGTTCGACTACCAGACCCTGCCGCTGGGCCTGGCCGCCATCACCGCCTACTACGGCCTTTCCGGCGGCGAGGCGGGCCTGCTCGGCACCACGACGCTGGTGGTCTCGGCGATCGGCGGGATCGGCGCGGGCGTCCTGGCCGACCGCATCGGCCGCGTCCGCACCCTCCAGATCACCATCGCGATGTACACGGTCTTCACCGTGCTCTGCGGGTTCGCGCCGAACTTCGAGACGCTCCTGATCTTCCGCGCCCTGCAGGGCCTGGGCTTCGGTGGCGAATGGGCCGCCGGCGCCGCGCTGGTGGCGGAGTACTCGCAGGCGCGCTACCGCGGCCGGACCGTCGCCTTCGTTCAGAGCGCGTGGGCGGTCGGCTGGGCGCTGTCCGTCGTCGTCTATACGGTGGTCTTCAGCATCTGGAGCCCGGACATCGCCTGGCGCGTCATGTTCTGGACCGGGGTCATCCCGGCGCTGCTGGTGCTGTGGGTCCGGCGGAACGTCCAGGACGCGCCCGTCGCGGAAGCGGCCCGCGCCACGAAGAAGGAACGCGGTTCGCTGGCGGGCATCTTCAAGCCGGACCTGCTGCGCACGACGTTCTTCGCCGCGCTGCTCGCCACCGGTGTCCAGGGCGGTTACTACACGCTCGCGACCTGGCTGCCGAGCTACCTGAAGACCACCCGCGGCCTCACCGTCATCGGCACCGGCGGTTATCTCGCGTTCCTGATCTCCGGCGCCTTCATCGGGTACATCACCGGCGGCTATCTCACGGATCTCTTGGGCCGCAAGAAGACGTTCCTGCTGTTCTCGGTGCTGTCGGCGTGCCTCATCGTCGCCTACACGCAGATCCCATCCGGCGCGAACACGCTCGTGCTGTTCCTCGGCTTCCCGCTCGGGTTCTCGATGTCCGCGATCTTCAGCGGGTTCGGCGCCTTCCTCGCCGAGCTGTACCCGTCGGCGCTGCGCGGGACCGGGCAGGGCTTCACCTACAACCTCGGCCGGGCCATCGGCGCGACGTTCCCCGCCGTGGTCGGTTTCCTCGGCGCCGGCGGCGCGATGGTGTTCGGCGCGGTCGGCTACGGCATCGCCGTCCTGGCGCTGCTCGGCCTGCCCGAGACTCGCGGCCGCGAACTTCTGTGACCACGATCGGAAGAGGAGGCACCGCGATGACCACCTTCGGCGAACCGGCGACGTTGTCCCCCGGCGAGGCCCGCACCCTGTTCCGCGCGGGCACGGCCAAGCCGACAACGGGCTGGTCGAACGGGTTCACCCAGACCAACCTGATCGCCGTCCCCGAGGACTGGGCTTACGACGTCCTGCTGTTCTGCCAGCGGAACCCGCAGCCCTGTCCGGTGCTCGACGTCAGCGACCCCGGCGACCCGTCGACCCGGCTGGCCGTCGGCGCGGATCTGCGCACCGACCTGCCGCGTTATCGCGTCTGGCAGAACGGCGCGCTGTCCGGCGAGCTCACGGACGCGAGCGGGTTGTGGCGCAGCGACATGGTCGCGTTCTCGATCGGCTGCAGTTTCACCTTCGAATCGGCGCTGGCCGCCGAAGGCATCCCGCTGCGGCACGTCGACCAGGGCCGCAACGTGGCGATGTACGTGACGAACCGCGAATGCGTGCCGGCCGGGCGGCTGCACGGGCCGATGGTGGTCTCGATGCGGCAGATCCCCGAAGACCGCGTGGACGACGCCGTGCGCATCACCCGCGGGATGCCCGCCGTGCACGGTGCGCCGGTGCACATCGGCGATCCCGCCGCGCTCGGCATCGCCGATCTCGGCAAGCCGGATTTCGGGGACCCGGTCGACGCGGAACCCGGTGACGTGCCGGTGTTCTGGGCGTGCGGCGTGACCCCGCAGGCGGCGCTGATGGCCTCGCGGCCACCGTTCGCGATCACGCACGCGCCGGGCTACATGTTCGTGACCGACAAACTCGACAGTGAGTTCAGGGTGGCCTGATGGATCTCAACAGTGATCTCGGCGAGAGTTTCGGCGCCTGGAAAATGGGCGATGACGACGCCATGCTCGACATCGTCACCAGCGCGAACGTCGCTTGCGGGTTTCACGCCGGCGACCCGTCGGTGATGCGGCGTGTCTGCGAACGCGCGGCGATGCGGGGCGTCGTCATCGGCGCCCACGTCGCCTACCGCGATCTGGCCGGATTCGGGCGGCGGGCGATGGACGTCGCCCCCGCCGACCTGGCCGATGACGTGCTCTACCAGATCGGCGCCCTCGACGCGTTCGCCCGCGCGGCGGGGGCACGGGTGCGGTACGTCAAACCGCACGGTGCGTTGTACAACACGGCCGCGGTGGACCCGGAGCAGGCGGCCGCGGTGGTCGAAGGGATCCGGCGGTTCCATCCCGGGCTCGCGCTGCTGTGCCCGCCAGGGTCGGAAATGGCCAAGCAAGCCGAAAAAGCCGGGTACCCCGCGTACGCCGAGGCGTTCGCGGACCGCGCGTACACGGCCGAGGGCCTTCTGGTCTCCCGGAAACTGCCTGGCGCCGTGCTCCACGACGCCGACGAGGTGGCCGAACGGGCGGTCACGATGGCGACCACCGGCAAGGTCGTCGCCGACGACGGGACCGAACTGGCACTTCAGCCGCATTCGCTGTGCGTGCACGGCGATACGCCCGGCGCCGTCGAACTGGCGCGACGGATCCGCGCGGGACTCGGCGCGTCCGGTGTCCACATCGGATCGTTCCTCGGGACCGCGTGATGCGGGTGCTGCCCTACGGGGCGCGTGCGGCCATGGTCGACTTCGACGATCCGTCGGAGGTGCTCGGGTTGCACGCGTCACTGGAGCAGGACCCGCCGGACGGCGTCCTCGAACTGGTCCCGGCCGCGCGGACCCTGCTCATCCGGTTCGACCCTGGCCGGACACACCACGATCGGCTCGCCGAGGACGTTCTCCATCAGTCCACAGTGGACATAGAACCGCGCGAGGCCGCCGAGATCGTCGTGCCGGTGCGCTACGACGGCCCGGATCTGGCCGACGTCGCGGCCGCCGCCGGCATGTCGGCGGAAGCGGTCGTCCGGCGGCACGAGGACGGGACCTATGTCTCGGCGTTCTGCGGTTTCGCCCCGGGTTTCGCGTATTTGACCGGACTCGATCCCGCGCTGCACCTCCCGCGCCGGACGAGCCCGCGCACCCGGGTGCCCGCCGGGTCGGTCGCGATCGCGGGCGAGTACACGGCGGTGTACCCGAACGCCTCGCCCGGCGGCTGGCAACTGATCGGGCGGACCACGCTGCCGGTGTGGGACGTCGAGCGGGAGCCGCCGAACCTGCTGGCTCCCGGTACCCGGATCCGGTTCACTTCATGACCGCGAAGATCGAAGTGGTCCGCCCCGGGGTTTTCGCCACCGTGCAGGATCTCGGGCGGCCGGGGCTGGCCGCGATCGGCGTCGGCCGGTCCGGTGCCGCCGACCGCGGTTCACTGCGGCTGGCGAACCGGCTGGTCGGGAACCCGGAGGGGCACGCGGCCTTGGAGTGCGTCCTGGGCGGTCTCGTCCTGCGGTTCCCGGCTCCGGCGACCGTCGCCGTCACCGGCGCGCCCTGCTCGATCACCGTCGGCGCGCGGGCTGTCGGCCCGGATTCCCCGATTTCGGCCGGTCCCGGCGATGAACTCGTACTCGGCATGGCTTCCCGGGGTTTGCGGTGCTATGTCGCCGTGCGCGGCGGCATCGACGTCCCGCCGGTGCTGGGCGCGCGGGCGACCGACACCCTCGGCAAGCTCGGCCCGCCCGCGCTTTCGGCCGGGATGACCTTGCCGGTGGGGCAGCGGGTACTGGCCCACCCCGGTGTCGACCTGGCGCCTCGCGCACCCCTCGCGGACGAACCGGTCTTGCGGATCACCGCCGGTCCGCGGGTTTCCTGGTTCACCTCCGGAGCACTGTCCACTTTGGTCTCTTCCGGGTACGCCGCCACCGCCGACGTCGATCGGGTGGGCGTGCGGCTGGAGGGTCCCGTGTTGTCGCGGGCACGTGGCGGCGAGTTGCCGCCCGAGGCCGCCGTGCCGGGCGCGTTGCAGGTCCCCCCTTCGGGGCAGCCGATCCTGTTCCTTGCCGACCACCCGGTGACCGGGGGTTATCCGGTGATCGCGGTGGTGGAGGAAGCGGATCTGGATCTGGCCGCTCAGGTGCGGCCGGGGCAGCGGGTGCGGTTCCGGCTCGCCTGAGGGCGCGTTGGTTGGCGCGATTAGGTGCCTGATTGCAGGGGCGACAGGAGTCGGTTCCGGAGGGGTTCGCGTGGCTCGGCCTATGTCCGCAGGTGCATGGTGTTGCGCCTCGGTTCCCCGGCGGGGTCGAGGTAGGCGGGTGCGGTGAACTCCGGCAGCCCGTCCTGGGCGATCCGGACTTTCCATTCACTGTGATGGATCAACCGGTGATGCTTCGTGCAGAGCAGGACGAGATTGTCGATCTTCGTTTCGCCGTGATGTCGCCAGAAAACGATGTGGTGAGCAGTACAGCGGGGTACCGGCATATCACAGCCGGGGAACGCGCAGCCGCCATCTCGAAGGGTCAACGCGTACTTCTGCGCTAGCGACACGGTGCGTTTGGAGCGGCCGATGTCGAGGGGTTCTCCCGCGGTGCCGAGGACTCCGGGCCGCACGCGGGCGTCGCAGGCGAGGATGCGGGCGTCGGTCGCACTGATCGGTCCCACCAGATCCAGGTGGGCTTCGCCGAGGTCGTCGATCAGGTCCTCGTAGGACATGGTCACCAAGATGTGCGTGGCTTCAGCCGCCTGCCCAGGCAGGTTCCGGCTGGTGGTCTTGAGCCGGACGTAGTCGGTGAAAGCATCCCCGTAACGCTCATCCTGAGTACGAGAGTCCCGGACGCCATCGATAGCCTTGTGAGGCTTGGCCATCGGGTCCAGGTCCGACTTCAACCGCGCATACGTTTCCAGATCCAGGGTGCCCTTGAGACCCAGCGTCCCGTCGCGGTGTTTGACGAACCGCAACTCAGGCCGCGCATCTTTCGGATCCTCGTTGCGAGGTTCTTTCCCGTCGGGATCGAGTTTGTCCAGCAGGCGCCGACCAGCCTGGGCGATCTGACGTGGACCGGCATGACGGGCGAGATCGACGAGGATCTTCTCCCCACCCCGCACCTTCTCCTCGGGAACCGTGGACGGGATCCGCGCCAGGGTGCGGATGATCGCGTCGATCTGCGAACCACCGATCGCACCCTCTGCAGCCGCCTCGGCGGTCAATGGGGCGAGAGGCGGGACGGAGTCGCCACCGATGGACGGACCGGGATACAAGGCCAGCACCCGATCAGCACGGTCCTTCGCTTCCTTGTCCGTCACAAGAAAGTCCTCGAAAATCATCGCCGCCAACGTCGAATGACCAGAACATCCACGAACTCCGCGAGTATTGATTTCCGCGAGGATCGCGTTCTGTTCGGCATCCAGCTGACGCTTCAATATCTCCAGTTCCTGTTTGCGGGCATGCAACACAGCCGTGTCGACGCGCCACCACTCGGTAGGCGTCTTCGGGGATGCGTTTTCACTGGCCACGCCAACAACGCTACCCACAGTCGAACATACGTACTAGACACATTCATGTAGTACGTATTCAGACTAGACCGCCCTCCGTGTGACGACAGGTGATAGGTGGCATCTCCCAGCGCTAGTTGACATGGCACATCAGCGATGCGCGACCGCATCTGTGTGTGACTGATCGCTTCACCGGCCAGTCGAGCGTGGCGGTTGGCCGATGATCGGCTGGATCAGCCACAACTTCGCGCGAACGCCCCGGTCTGCGGCATGAGCGGACGCCAGGGTGGAGGCTGGCTTCGTGTCGAACAGCGAACGTAGGATGCACACGGCCATGCGCGGCGCCGCGGTTGAAGGCGTAGCGGCCTACCTGGCCGACGACGACGCGGACGTCTACAACATCACCGACTCCGCCATCAAAGAGGACGCGGTGCTGGCAGCGTTAAATCTGACCGCGCTGGCTGCGCCGGCGGTCACGGCTCTCGCCGAGGCAACAGGCCGTACGCCATACGAGGCCCTACGCTCGATCGACCACGCAGGCGCTAACGAGGCATCACGCCGCCAACGCGCGACTCAGTAGGAAGCACGACCTCGCGACGCCGCAGTCACTGCTCGGCGTCCAACCGAACTCGGAACCGCCTCGTGCATGCCAACTAGCGCCTGTTTTTCGTGCCACCATCATCTGTCGTTCGAGGCGATCACCAGGTCGCACCACGACCGCGATGCGAACTATCAGCTGTCGTCACACTCCGGAAGACGGGTTGACCGGGATCAACCAAGAGGGGACGTCACCCGTCTTGTGGACTGTGACCAGAAACAGAGAGCTCTCCTGGGACGGGTGTGTCAATGGCCGGGACCTCGGCGGACTGGGGCGGGTCAGGCCGCGTGCGGTGGTCCGGATGGAGGCACCGACGCGCTTGAACGAGGCAGGTTGGGCAGCCGCTTGGGCGTATGGGGTCCGCACTGTGGTCGATCTGCGCGATTCCGGAGAGCGCGAGCCGGACCGCGCGCCGAGACCGGCGGGAGTCACGACCGTTCACGCCCCGCTGGACCCGGTCGGCACACCGTTCTACGAACGATGGAAGAAGATCGACCACTTGGCCTCACCGCTGTACTTCCCGGCGATGCTGGCGGAGCACCCCGAGCCGGTGATCACCGCAGTGCGGGCGATCGCCAACGCCGCGCCGGGGTGCGTGCTCTTCCACTGCGCCGGCGGCAAGGACCGGACCGGGCTGCTGGCCCTGGTGTTGCTCACGTTCGCCGGAGCGGCGCCGGAGGAGATCGTGGCCGACTACCTGCTGACCTACGACCGGATGAAGCAGCGGTACGACGAGCTCGGTTTCCGTGACCAGCTGGCCGCGGTGACCGAACTTCTCGCGGCTCGCGGCACCACCTTCGAAGCATCGCTGACCTCGACGATCACATCGTTGACGATGCCGGACTTCCTTCTCGGCAACGGTCTGTCCGATGCCGAACTGGCCGCCCTGCACGCCCGCCTGACCACCTAAAGTCCCGAAACCCGCAAAGTGATGTTCAACCGCCCCACCAGCCCCAACTCCGGATCAGCGGTCCCCGGCAGCACCTTCGGCACCCCGTGGAAGGCCAGCCGCGACTCCCCGCCGAACACGAACAGATCCCCCGATCGCAGATCGACGTCCGTATAGGGCCGCCCGCGATCGGACGTGTTCCCGAACCGGAAAACACACGCGTCCCCCAGGCTCAGCGACACGACGGGCTCCAGCGAGGCCTCGTCCTTGTCCTGATGCAGCCCCATTTTCGCGGTGGAGTCGTAGAAGTTCACCAGCGCGATGTCCGGCTCATACGACGACGAGCCATAAGCGGAAGAGACCGCCCGCCGGCCCAGGTCGCCCAGCCAGCCGGGGAAGGGGAGCACCGGCGAGCCGTCGCCGGTCACCTTCGAGTACCGGTACGGATGCCAGTGCCAGCCGAGGCAGACCGTCCGCACCGACATCACGCCGCCGTTCGGCAGCCGCGTCCGGCGGTAGCCGCGCCAGCCTCGGCAGGCTTCGACCAAGCGGCGTTGCTCGTCGAGGTCGAGCCAGCCGGGAACATGCACCGCACCGGGCGCGACTTCGGTTCGCGGGCGAGGGATCAGCGCGTCCACGTGTCGAGTTTGCCAGGACGCGCGCCGATGATCCGGTGACCCCGCACCATGGCGCCGGCCGCGGCGAACCAGCGCAGCACATGCTGGACGAAACGCGGCTGAGACGGAGCGCCCATGACTGTCACGGCGAAGAAAGCTGCCACAAAGTGCCGGCGGAAGCCACCTTTCGGACTACTCCGATCGGCCGGTTGACCGCAGTGCGTTCACCCGGTCACGGTGCGAAGTCGACCACCGTCACCCCGGCCTGTGCGGGCACCGGGTCGTTCATCTCCGCGAGTACCGCGGGGACGTCGTCGAGGCCGACCCGCTTGCCGATCATGCCTTCGAGGTCGATTCCGGCCGTCTCCACGACCCGCAGCATCTCGGGGTACTCGTGCGCCTGCAGCCCGTGGACGCCGACGATCTCCAGTTCCCCGCCGATCACGCGGTGCATCGGGATCGGCGCGATGCCCTGCGCGGGTGGCATCAGCCCGGCCTGGACATGCCGCCCCCGCTTCCGGAGGCTGCCGATCGAGGCGGCGCAGGTGACCGGCGAGCCGAGGCAGTCGAGGGAGACGTGCGCGCCGCCGCCCGCCAGCTCCCGCACGTGCGCGGCGACGGCTTCGTGGCCTTCGAACGCGGTCGGATCGACGGCCGAAACGGCCCCCATCCGCGTCGCCAGCGACCTGGCCCGCGGCGACGGGTCGACGGCGACGACCGACGCACCGGCCGCGACGGCCAGCAGGATCGCCGAGATGCCGACACCGCCACAGCCGTGGACCGCGACCCACTGACCGGGCCGGACCCCGCCCTGGCGCAGCACGGCCCGGAACGCCGTCCCGAACCGGCAGCCCAGCGCCGCCGCCTCGGCACACGCCAGCGAGTCCGGCAGCGCCACGAGGTTGACCTCGGCGTTTTCGATGGCGACGTACTCGGCGAACGAACCCCAGTGGGTCGCTCCCGGCTGGAACTCGCGGTCGCAGATCTGCTGGTCACCGGCCGCGCACTGGGCGCAGGTGCCACAGGCGCAGACGAACGGCACCGTCACCCTGTCGCCCGCCGACCAGCCGCGGACGCCCTCGCCGAGCGACGCGATCCGGCCGGCGAGTTCATGCCCGGCGACGTGCGGCAGTTTCACCGACGTGTCGTGCCCCTGCCAGGAGTGCCAGTCGCTGCGGCACACCCCGGTCGCCTTGACGGCGATCACCACCCCGCCCGGCGGCGCGAACGGATCCGGCACCTCGCGCACCTCGGGCAGCACCCCGAACTCCTCGAAGACGACCGCCCGCACCGATGCTCCTCTACGTTCCCGTGTCCCGGCCTCTCTTCATCACGAGGCCCTCGCCGGGCACCGTACACCGGGCCGCCCGCCCGCGCGGCGGTCCCAGAAGCCGCGACAGGGACTCCGGCGGCACCCCGAGGATGTCCTCGAGATTCTTGAGCACCAGCAGGGATTCCGGCCGTTCGGGACGGCAGCGGCCGGACTGCCAGTGGCTCAGCGTCGCGAGACTGACCGAGCACCCCCGCCCTCTCAGCCGGTACCGGATCCGATCCAGGCCGAGACCCCTCGCCCTGATCGCCGCTCTGAGGGCGTCCGCGAACGGCCCGGTCTCCAGCAGCCGCCTGAGTTCACGTCCTTCCGCCACCCCCCGGTCGATGGTGTGTGTCCGCTGACCGGTCATCGTCATCGCCTTCGCACGCTCGCTAACCACCCGGAAAAACGCAGCCTAGGCGCGGGGGCACATGATCGGAAGGGTCTTCGATCAGTTATCCGTGCGGCATGTGGGTGACGTGCACGTGAGCCGGATTATGCAGGGACGTAGGGAAAATTCCCACCGCGCGCCCCGTCCGAAACGCGTCCACAGTGGACACGGGCTCAGCGCAGCGCGACCGACAGCGCCTGCGCGATCTCCTTGCCGATGGCGTGTGTCGCCGCGTCCGGCGGCGAGCCGACCTTGACCACCATCGGGCCGCCGAACGGCTGGCGCTCGACGACCTCGATCCGCTCGCCGAGGCCGATGGAGTGTTCGGTGAGGTAACGCAAGAGTTCCGGATCGGTGTCCCAGACGCGGACGATCTCGCCGACCGCGCCGGGTGGGAGGTCGTCGAGGATGCGCATCGGCATCTCCTCGACGGAACCGTCGGGAGCGGGGATGGGGTCGCCGTGCGGGTCGCGCACCGGGTTGCCGAGCTTCGCCGCGATCCGTTCGACGAGCCTGTCCGACACCGCGTGTTCGAGCGCGTCGGCCTCGGCGTGCACCTCGTCCCAGGTGTAGCCGAGTTCGGACACCAGGTAGGTCTCGATCAGCCGGTGGCGGCGGAGTACCGAGCGGGCCAGCAGCCTGCCGTCGGTGGTCAGCTCGATCCCCCGGTACGGGACGTGCGCGACCAGCCCCAGCTGGGACAGTTTGGTGACCATGCCGGACGCGGACGAAGGGCTGACCTCCAGCCGTCCGGCCAGCGACGTGTTGGTGACGGCCTCACCGCGTTCCACCAGCCCGTAGATCACCCGGACGTAGTCCTCCACCGACGACGACCTGCGGTTCGCCCCTTCACCCATGCGTGCGAGTTTACGGCTAGCCGGTCGCGTGCGGCTCACCCAGCGTGCGGCCGCCAGCGGTACCGGATCCAGCCGGGGACGGGGTCGGCGCCGAGCTGGGCGTAGAACGCCTCGCCCTTCTCGTTGCCTTCCTGCATGTCCCACTCGACCCGGCCGGGCGTCCGGGCGCTCAGCTCGTCGAGCAGCTCCCGCCCGAGGCCGAAACGGCGGTGCTCCGGGCGCACGAAGAGGTCGTCGAGCCAGATCCCGGGACGGGCCTCCCAGGTGGAGAAGTTCCAGCTGCAGAAGGCGAAGCCCGCGACCTTGCCCGGCTCACCCGGAGGGGTGGCCAGCAGCACCCAGGCCTTCGGATCGGGCCCGAAGAGGAACCCGGCCATCTCCTGCCTGTCGAGCTTCAGATCGTGTTTGTCCTCGTAGACCGCGTGCTCCTCGATGAGCGCGCAGATCTCCTCGATGTCGTCCGCGACCGCGTCCCGCACCGGCATGGGTCTCAGCTCCGTTCGTAGACGATGTCGCCGCCGACGGCGGTGGCGACGACGTGGATCGAATCCAAAGTGGACTCGTCGGTCGGGTCGGCCGAGAGGACGGCGAAGTCCGCGAGCTTGCCGATCTCCAGCGTGCCCAGGTCCTTCTCGGCGAAAGCGGCGTACGCGGATCCGTAGGTGTACGCGCGCAAGGCTTCGGCGGGCGTGAGCCGCTCATCGGGACCCAGCACGACACCGGACGCGGTCTTCCGCCGCACCATGTCGGCCAGCGCGAGCAGCGGCGCGCCTTCGACGACCGGGCGGTCCGAGCTGGCGGGGAGCACGCATCCCGCGTCGAGCAGGCTCTTGAGCCGGTAACACCACGGCTCGCGTCCGGGGCCGAGCGCGGCCCGCATCCCGTCGCCGATCTCGTTGACGAACCGGCCCTGCGGCGAGGCGATCAGCCCCAGTGACGCCAGCCGCTTCAGCTCCTCGGGCCGCAGTACCGCGCAGTGCTCGATGCGGTGCCGGTGGTCGCGTCGCGGGTCGGCCTTGAGCGCGGCTTCGTAGGCGTCGAGGACGACGGTGATCGCGCGATCACCGATGGCGTGCGTCGCGATCTGCCAGCCCGCCTTGTGCGCGGCGGCGATCGTCCGCGCGATCTCGTCCTCGGGCACCTGGAAGTAGCCGACGTTGTCCGGTTCGCCTTCGAACGGCTCGTGCATCGCGCAGGTCCGGCCGATCAGCGAACCGTCGGCGAACAGCTTCATCGCGCCGATCCGCAGCCATTCGTCACCGAATCCGGTGCGCATCCCCAGGTCCAGGCCGTACAGCGCTGATGGCTCCTCGGCGGGAAAACGTGCCTCGGAGCGCGCACCGGCGTCGAGGTCGTGGAGCACGCTCGCCGCGACCATCACCGTGCTCCGCACCCGCAGCACTCCGCGCTCGCGCGCCAGCTGGTACGCGGCGAGTTCGGCGGGAGTCTCCCCCACCAGGCCCCCGCCGATCCCGGCCTCCTGGACACTCGTGATCCCCTCGGCCAGGTACCGCTCGCTCGCCCTGTCCAGCCCGCGGACGACCCGCTCGACCGGCGTCGGATAGGTCAGCGGCCGCAGCATGAGCTGGGCCTGCTCCCGCAGCAGACCGGTCGGCGAACCGTCCTCGTCGCGGACGACGTCGCCGCCCACCGGCACGTTCCGCAGGTCCAGCCGCTCGAGTACCGCGGAGTTGACCACGGTCATGTGCCCGGACGTGTGCTTGAGCCGCACGAGGTGACCTGGAGCCGCGCGGTCGAGTCCCTGCCTCGTCGGATGGCCGCCCACGAGCTTGTTCTGGTCGTAGCCGCTGCCGATGATCCAACCGCCCGGCGGTGTTTCGGCGGCGCGCCGCGCGACGGCGTCGTACACCTCGTCGACGCCGCGGCACTCCGAGAGGGCGACGTCGTCGAGAGCCATGCCGAACCAGGCCATGTGGTTGTGCGCGTCGTGGAAGCCGGGCACCACCACCGAGCCGCCGAGGTCCACGCGTCGTTTCGCGGAAAGCGCGGCCGCGTCGTGCCCCAACGCGACAATCCGTCCGTTCAGCGCCGCAAGCGCTACGGATTCCTTTGTGCCGGTGAGGAACCGGGCGTTCTCGTAGACCGTGTCGACCCGCATGGATTCGACCCTATCGATCGATCGATCGGTCGTCTAGGCTCGGCGTCATGAGCACCGTGGACTACGCACTCGACGACGGCATCGCAGTGATCTGGCTGAACCGCCCCGAACGGCTCAACGCGGTGGTCGCCGAACTGGTCGACGACCTGCTGGAGGCACTCGACGCGGCCGCCAAATCGGACGCGCGCGCCGTCGTGCTGGCCGGCCGGGGACGCGCGTTCTGCGCGGGCCACGACCTCAAGGAGCCCACCCCGGAGGGTGATTCACGCCCGCGACTCGACCGGCTACAGGACGTGACACGCCGCCTTCGCGGACTCCGCCAGCCCGTCATCGCCGCGGTCCACGGCTACGCGATCGGCGCGGGCGCCGAGTTCGCGATGGGCTGCGACCTGATCCTCGCCGCCGAAGACGCGGTGTTCGCCTTCCCCGAGGTCTCCTTGGGACTGAGTGTCACGGGCGCGGCGTCGCGATTGCTGCCGCTGCTGGTCGGTCCTTTGAAGGCCAAGGAACTCCTGCTGCTGGGCGAACGTGTGAGCGGCGCCGAGGCGTATGAACTCGGCCTGGTGAACGCCGTCCTGCCCGCCGACGATCTGATGGACGGCGCGCTCGCCTGGGCGGCCAAGATCGCCGCGCATCCGGCCGCCGCGGCCACGATGGCCAAACGCGCTCTCGATTCCGGCATCGACAGTTCGCTCGACGCCGCGCTCGAACTCGAAGTCAGCCACGCGCTGATCACCGAGCACTCCGCCGAGGTCGCCGCTTCCGCCGAGGCGTTCCGGAGCCGGACATGACCTCGCTCGCCGGGATCGACACCCTCGTGGGGCTGACCACGAGGGCCGCCGCGCTCTGGCCGGACAAGACGGCGTGGATCTTCGACTCCACCGGTGAGAGCTTCACCTTCGCCGACGTCGACGCGCGCAGCACGGAGTTCGCCCGCGCGCTGCTGGACCTCGGCGTCGAGCCGGGTGACAGGGTCGCGGTGATGCTGCGCAACCAGCCCGAGTTCCCGTTGCTGTGGCTGGCGCTGGCCAAGATCGGCGGGGTGCTCGTCCCGGTCAACACCGGGTACCGCGAGTTCGACGGCGCCCACGTGCTCCGGCATTCCGGCGCCAGGTTCGCCGTCGCCGCCGAGGAATTCCTGGAGTTGCTGAACAAGATCGCGCCGGAGACCTCGCTGGAACGCGTGCTCACGCCCGGCGAACTCACCGGCTCCGGCGACGCCCCGGTCTTCGCCGGTGAAGGCGAACGTCCGGTCAACATCCAGTACACCTCCGGCACCACGGGCGCGCCCAAGGGCTGCGTACTGCCGAACCGGTACTGGACGACATTGGCGATCAGCCTGGCCACGGACTTCCCCGCGGTCGGCGCGGACGACGTCATCCTGACCGCGCAACCGTTCCACTACATCGATCCACAGTGGAACGTCGCGCTGGGGCTCACGGGCGGCGCGACGCTGGTGGTGCTCGACCGCTTCCACCCGTCGACGTTCTGGGAGAAGATCCGCGAACACGGTGTCACCTGGTTCTACTGCCTCGGCCTGATGCCCACCCTTCTGCTGCGCCAGCCGGAAAGCGAACTGGACAAGGCGCACCAGGTCCGCGCGATCTGCGCGTCGGCCATCCCGCGTGACCTGCACGCCGCGCTCGAAGCACGCTGGGGCGCCCCGTGGTACGAGGCCTTCGGCATGACCGAGACCGGCGGCGACATCCGGATGTACCCGGCGGATCACGAGGAGACGGTCGGCACCGGCTGCCTCGGCAGGCCGGCGCCCACCCGCGAGGTGATGATCGCGGACGCGGACGGGAAACCCCTGCCGCGCGGGGAAACCGGCGAGCTCCTGATCCGCGGGGTCGGCCTGATGCACGGCTACCACGACGATCCCGAAGCGACCAGGCGCGCGTTCGACGGCGGCTGGTTCCACACCGGTGATCTGGCCACAATGGACGGCGAAGGCCGGGTGTACTACGTGGGCCGCACCAAGGACATGATCCGCCGCAGCGGCGAGAACATCTCCGCCGACGAGGTCGAACGGGCGCTGCAACTGCATCCCGCGGTCAAGCTCGCCGCCGTCATCGCGGTGCCGGACGACATCCGCGGCGAGGAGGTGAAGGCGTACCTCGTCCTCGACGAGAACGAGGAACACCGGTGCGGACCGGCCGAGCTGGCGGAGTTCTGCTCGGCGAAACTGGCCTACTTCAAGGTTCCCCGGTTCTGGGCCTTCGCGGACGAACTGCCGATGACGCCGTCGGAACGGGTCGCCAAGGGCGAGCTGAAGAAGGCGGAAGACCTCCGCGCCGGTTCGTGGGACAGGACCACCGAGACATGGCTCTGAACATGGACCCTCGGCGGGGCGGTGACTCTCGGCAAGAAGGGGAACCTCGAGTCGTGAGCACCCGCGAACGCGTCCGGCAGGCCGCGGTGAAACTGTTCGCCGCCAAGGGGTTCCACGGCACCGGCATCCGGGATCTGGCGCAGGAGGCGCAGCTGTCGTCCGCCAGCCTGTACCACTACATGGGCACCAAGGAAGACCTGCTGGTGGCCATCATGAACGAGTCGCTGCGGCGTCTGCTCGACGCGGCCGAGCAGGCGACCGCCGGGCTCGCCGATCCCGTGTCCCGGCTCGGTTCCCTGGTGGCGCTGCACGTGCTCGCGCACGCCATCCAGCCGGATGACACCCGTGTGGTGGACAACGAGGTCCACGCGCTCACTCCCGGCGCCAGGGCCGAAGTGGTGGGACTGCGCGACGCCTACGAAAGGCTGTGGGCGGACGCCATCGAGGACGGGGTCGCGGCGGGCGTCTTCCACACCGAGCAGCCTTCGGTCACCCGGCTCGCGCTGGTGGAGATGTGCAGCGGGGTCGCGCGCTGGTATTCGCCGGCGGGTCCGCTCACCCTGGATCAGCTGGCCGCGCATTACGCGGAACTGGCACTGCGGGCGCTCGCCTGTGAACGCCATCTGGACGTCACCGCGTTGCAAAACTGCCGTGAAGTGGTCTCGGGAGTGTGGCGAGTGCCCGTTTAGCGGCGACTCATACCTTGTACGCCTTGCTCAGACGGCTTCTCTGGGGGACGCTCGAAGGGTGACTGAGCAAACGATCCAACTCGAACTGGACGACTCGGGTCTCTCGCCGGCGTTGCCGGTGCCTTCGAACCCCCGTGATCAGGTGCAGGACGTCCCCTACCGCCCGGTGGGCTTCCGCGACGACGACCTGCCCACGGCCCTCGAACGGTGCGCGACATGGCTACGCCAGGCTCAGGAGTGGCTCGGGGAACCGGTCGATGTGCTGGCCGTCCATCTCGACTACGACGACCGCAAGGGTTCGCCGTACTACGACGTGAAGCTTCTCTGCAACGAAGAGGACCTGGCCGGGGTCCCGATCGCGATGCGGAACCAGAAGGAAGAAGACTAGTCAGGTCCGTGAAGGCCTCCTTCCCTACCGTGAGCGTAGGGAAGGAGGCCTTCACGGCATGTTCGGCCGCTAGCCGAGGGTGCCGCCGACCTTCACGTGTCCCTTGAGCAGGTTGCGCGCGATGGTCCGGCGCTGGATCTCGTCGGTGCCCTCGTAGATCCGCAGCAGCCGCAGTTCGCGGTACCACCGCTCGACCGGCAGTTCCCGCGTGTAGCCCATCCCGCCGTGGATCTGCAGGACACGGTCGACGATCTCGTTCGCCTTCACCCCGCCGTACAGCTTCGCCATCGACTGCGCGTGCCGCGAGTCCAGCTTCTGGTCGACCTGCCAGGCGGCGTGCAGCACCAGCCAGCGCAGGGCCTCCAGCTCGGTGCCGGAGTCCGCGATCATCCACTGGATGGCCTGGCGCTCGGCGATCTTCTGCCCGAACGTCTCCCGAGTGTTCGCGTGCTCGATGGCCATGGAGATCAGCCGCTCGCAGGAGCCGATCGCGCGGGCGGGCAGCAGGTAGCGGCCGGCGCCGATCCACTGCATCGCCAGGTCGAAACCGTGGCCGAGTTCGCCGAGGATCTGCGTTTCCGGCACGCGGACGTCCTCGAAGACCAGCGACGCCGGACCCCATTCGCCCATGGTGTCGATGTATTCGGACTTCCAGCCCGCGTCGCGGTCGACGAGGAAGCAGGTGACGCCGCCGTTCGCGCCCTTCTCCTGGTCGGTGATCGCGAAGACCATCACGAAGTCGGCCTCGTTGCCGCCGGTGATGAAGGTCTTCTCACCGTTGATGACCCAGTCGGTGCCGTCCTTGCGGGCGGAGGTCCGGATGGCCTTGGCGTCCGAGCCCGCGCCGGGTTCGGTGATCGCGAAGCACGACTTGCGCTCGCCCGAGATCGTCGGGAGCAGGTAGCGCTCCTTCTGCTCGTCGTTGGCGTAGTACAGGATGTTGTCCGCGGCGCCGCCGAAGCGGAACGGCACGAACGTGCGGCCGAGTTCGGCCTCCAGCAGCGCGGTCATCACCGCGGACAGGCCCATGCCGCCGTACTCCTCCGGCGTCTGCACGCCCCAGAAGCCGGACTCCTTGGCCTTCAGCTGCAGTTCGCGCAGCTCGTCGGCGGTCAGGCCCGGCTGACCGGCGCGTTCGCGGCGCAGCACCTCCTGCTCACGCGGCATGAGGTCGCGCTGGACGAACGTGCGGACCCAGTCCCGCACCTCGCGTTCCTCGACGCTCAGAGAGAAATCCATGGTCAGCCCGCTCCTGTTCGACAGTGACTAAGCGCTCGCTTAGCCAAGCGTACCGCTTCGACTGTCGTTCGCCGAGAAGTTGTCATAAGTTTTCGCAACCTGTCCCCGTCTCGTCGAAGGGCACCAATGAGCACGGAAGTACCCGCGGCGAAGCGGGACCGCACCCATTACCTCTACATCGCCGTCATCGCGGCGGTGGCGCTCGGCATCGCGGTCGGCATCCTGTTCCCCCAGCTCGGCAAGGAACTGAAACCGCTCGGGACCGGGTTCGTGAACCTGATCAAGATGATGATCTCGCCGATCATCTTCTGCACGATCGCGCTCGGCGTCGGCTCGGTGGCGAAGGCCGCGAAGGTCGGCCGCGTCGGCGGGCTCGCGATCGGCTACTTCCTGATCATGTCGACCGTGGCGCTCGTCATCGGCCTGGTCGTCGGCAACATCCTCCAGCCCGGCACCGGACTGCACCTGACCCCCGAGATCGCCGAAAAGGGCCAGGACCAGATCGCCAAGAGCGAGGGCACCGTCGACTTCCTGCTCGGGATCATCCCGAAGACGCTGGTCTCGGCGTTCACCGAGGGCGAGGTGCTGCAGACGCTGCTGGTCGCGCTGCTCGCCGGGTTCGCGCTGCAGAAACTGGGCACCAAGGGCGAGCCGATCCGCCGCGGCATCGAGCACATCCAACGGCTCGTGTTCCGGATCCTGGCGATGATCATGTGGGCGGCCCCGGTCGGCGCGTTCGGTGCGATCGCCGCCGTCGTCGGCGAGACCGGCTGGAAGGCGCTGCAGAGCCTCGCGGTGATCATGCTCGGCTTCTACATCACCTGCGCGCTGTTCGTGTTCGTGGTGCTCGGGCTGATCATCGGCCTGTTCGCCAGGGTCAACATCTTCAAACTGCTGCGCTACCTCGGTCGCGAGTTCCTGCTGATCCTGTCGACGTCGTCGTCGGAGTCGGCGCTGCCGCGGCTGATCGCGAAGATGGAGCACGCCGGCGTCTCCAAACCGGTCGTCGGCATCACCGTGCCGACCGGGTACTCGTTCAACCTCGACGGCACCGCGATCTACCTGACGATGGCGTCCATCTTCATCGCGGACGCGCTCGACAAACCATTGACCATCGGCGAGCAGATCTCCTTGCTGGTGTTCATGATCATCGCGTCGAAGGGGGCCGCCGGGGTCACCGGCGCGGGGCTCGCGACGCTGGCGGGCGGGCTCTCCTCGCACCGGCCGGAGCTGGTGGACGGCGTCGGGTTCATCGTCGGCATCGACCGGTTCATGTCCGAGGCCCGCGCGCTGACGAACTTCGCGGGCAACGCCGTCGCGACCGTGCTGATCGGCACTTGGACCAACGAAATCGACCGCGAGCAGCTGGACCGGACCCTGAACGGCCGGTCGCCGTTCGACGAGGCGACGCTGCTCGACGAAAACGCGAGTGATGCCAGTGCGGAATCGGGTAAAGACGCTACTCAAAGAACACTCGAGTGAACCAGTACGGATCGGGTAGAAAGGAGACGTGATCGATTGTGCGGTCCGCTGGTCCCCGCCCCTGCCCGCCGAACCCCGGTTCCTGGCCTTGCTCGACGAGCTGGAGCAAGGCCGGTACGGAAGCTATCGCCAGGACATCGACAAACGCCGGTTCCTGACCGGCCGGGTGCTGGCGAAGACCGTCGCCGCCGATCGGCTCGGCCTGGCCGTCGAGGACGTGAGCTTCGACGCGACCTGTGACGACTGCGGCAAACCGCACGGACGGCCCAAGGTCCCCGGCGCGCCGCTGATGCTGTCGATCTCGCATTCCGGCGACCTCATCGGCGTCGCGGCCACCGCGGGGACCCCGGTCGGTCTCGACGTCGAGACGGCCACCAGGCGGGCCGAAGACTCGCTCATGGAGTACGCGCTGACCCCCGCCGAGCTGGCCGCGATCTCCGGACTCTCCGACGACGAGCGCGCGACGGCGTTCTTCACCTACTGGACGCGCAAGGAAGCCGTCATGAAGGCCACCGGGAAGGGCCTCAAGATCCCGCTGCAGAGCATCACGTTCTCCGGTTACGACGAGCAGGCGCGGCTGGTCCGGTCGAGCCACAAGGCACTCGACCCGGCTCGGACCCGGCTCGCGGACCTGAAGGCGACCGAGGGCTACCGGGCCGCCGTCGCGCTGCTGACCTCTGACGACATCTCGGTCACCGAAGACTTCGCGACCCTCTGACCCCGCAATTCGTCACCTACTTGCGTGGGCGCTTACCGGCGCCGGGCATCGATCGGGCGCAAGTAGGTGACGAATTGCGGGGACCCTAGATCTCCAGGCCCATGGCGGCGAGCAGGGTGCGGAACTTCGCCGAGGTCTCGTCGAGTTCAGTCCGGGGATCGGAAGCGGGCACGATGCCGCCGCCGGCGTACAGCCGCATGGAGGTGTCGGCGATCTCCGCGCACCGGATCCCGACGGCCCATTCGCCGTCTCCGGCCGCGTCGACCCAGCCGACGGCGCCCGCGTAGTACGCGCGGTCGAACGGCTCCAGCTCCTGCACGAGGGAGCGCGCGGCGCCGGTCGGTGTGCCGCAGATCGCGGGGGTCGGATGCAGCGCGGCGGCGAGGTCCAGCGCGGTGACGTCCCGGTCGATCAGCTCACCGGTGACGGCGGTCGAGAGGTGCCAGATCGCCGGGGTCGAGACGAGTTCGGGGCCGCGGACGTCGAGAGTGCGGCAGAACGGCCGCAGGATCTCGACGACGGACTCCACCACCACGGCGTGCTCGACGTGGTCCTTTTCGGACGCCAGCAGCGCCTCACCGTTCGCCTTGTCGATCGCCGGATCCTCGGACCGGGGCATCGACCCGGCATGCGGCCGGGACACGACGGCGCCGCCGGTGCGGGAGAGCAGGAGTTCGGGGGTGGCGCCGACCAGCGTGCGCCCGCCGGGCAACTGCGCGGCGTAGGTGGTGTGCCGGGGGTTCCCGTTCGCCAGGTTCCGGACCACCTCGGCGACCGGGATGGCCTCGGCGAAGTCGAGATCGAGCGCGCGGGCCAGGACGACTTTGCGCAGTTCACGGTCGCTCAGCGCCGAGACGGCCGCGCGGACGGCGGCCAGATGCGCCTCCGGCTCCGGCACGGGAGTGACCTTGACCGGCCGCAGGAGCGCGGTGCGCGGCGGGACGGCCGCGTGGTCGGAAGACGCGCGGTGGACCGCGCGCGGGAGCACCAGATGGCCCGGTGTCGACGTGGTGTCACTGGTGTCGAAGGGCAGCACGCCGACCGCGATCGACGCGCCCGAGTCGGTGAACAGCCCGGGGAGCGCCCCGGACAGCCGCGACGGCTCGGTGTCGGTCGCGGTGGCCACGGCCCCGCTCGCGAGGAGCGCGTGCCGCGCCGTGGCCAGGAGGAAGTCGCCCCGCTCGTAGCGGGCGGCCAGGTCTGCCGGGGTCGCCGGTGCGGTACTGGTCGTCACCACACCAGCGTCCCAGGCTCCGGCTGAGACCAGGGGAAAGTGTTGCCCGGGCAACAGCCTCTCGGGCAACACCCTCCCCCGGACAGCCCGTGACCTGGGCGGAAGCGTTACTTCAGCGCCTCGAGAAGGGCCTCGCGCTGCCGCTCGCCCAGGCCGGCGGCACGCCGGTCCGGGTCGATCCCGGCCTGCTCCAGCAGGGCGGCGACCTTGACCGCGCCCAGGCCGGGAACGGCCTTCAGCAGCTGCGTGACCTTCGTCTTGCCGATGGTCTTGTTCTCCTTGGCCTGCTTGAGCACCTTGTCGATGCTCTCCTTGCCGGACTTGATCGACGCAAGCAGCTCGGAGCGCGCTTTGCGAGCCTCAGCCGCCTTGGCGAGGGCATCGGCGCGCTGCTCCGGAGTCAACGTGGGCAGAGCCAACGTAGTAGTCCTTTCATCTCAGGTCTCCGCTTTCGCGGCCGACGGCCTTTAAACCATGCTTGCAAGAGCAAGCGCTGGCCAGCCGTCTCTGTACCACGGCTCCAGTAAACGCCACCCGTTCCTCGGCCGTGAAACCGACACGCACTTATTACCCCTCGATCACGCCACGGGCAACCCGCCCCAGCCTGCGGAAACACGTCGTTCGAGCGGCGATTTGCCTGCGTTCATCACCCTTATGAGCGATGCCATCACTTCGCACAGTCAGCCATTTTTCGTTTCATGGTAAGAAAAATACGAATTATTGATGATCTTGACCCGAACCGGCGAACACCCGTTAGCGCGACACTGTGACCGAACGGTTGCCATCGTCGGCACTGCCCGGTTCGCCCGGCCCGCATTAGAGTCGGCGCAACCCCAGTTCACCGGAGAACGAGCACCACGGGAGTACGCGATGTTGAGCACGATGCAGGACGGACAGCTGTCACTGGGCAGGCTGCTCCGCCACGGCACCACGGTGCACTCCGAGAGCGAAGTCATCACCTGGACCGGTTCAGGAGCCCGCCGCGAGACCTACGGCGAACTCGGCAAGCACGCCGCTCGCCTGGCCAACGCCCTCCGGAGCCTCGGCATCACCGGCGACCAGCGCGTTGGCACCTTCATGTGGAACAACGCCGAGCACATGGCCGCGTACCTGGCCATCCCCGCCATGGGCGCGGTACTGCACACGCTGAACATCCGGCTGTTCCCGGAGCAGCTCGTCTTCGTCGCCGACCACGCCGAGGACCAGGTCGTCATCGTCGACGGCACGCTGGTCCCGCTGCTGGCCAAGCAGCTGCCCGGGCTGAAGACCGTGCGTCACGTGATCGTGGCCAACGGCGACGCTTCCACCCTGACGGCGCCGGACGGCGTCCAGGTGCACTCCTACGACGAGCTACTGGCCGCGCAGCCGGACACCTTCGATTGGCCCGAGGTGGACGAGCGTTCGGCCGCCGCGATGTGTTACACCTCGGGCACCACGGGTGACCCGAAGGGCGTCGCGTACTCCCACCGGTCGATCTGGCTGCACTCGATGCAGGTCACGATGTCCGACAGCATGCGGCTCGCCCAGCACGACAAGGCGCTCGCGATCGTCCCGATGTTCCACGCGATGGCCTGGGGGATGCCGTACGCGGCGATGATGGTGGGCGCCTCGCTGCTGATGCCGGACCGCTTCCTTCAGCCCGCGCCCATCGCCCAGATGCTCGACGCCGAGAAGCCGACCTTCGCCGGCGCCGTCCCGACGATCTGGCAGGGTCTGCTCTCCCACCTCGACGCGAACCCGCAGGACATCTCCCATCTGCGCGAGGTCGTGGTCGGCGGATCGGCGGCGCCGCCGTCGCTGATGCACGCGTTCGAGGACCGCTACGGCGTGCCGATCCTGCACGCCTGGGGCATGACCGAGACGTCGCCGCTGGGCAGCGTCGCGCGTCCGCCCGCCGCCGCGACCGGCGAGAAGGCCTGGGAATATCGCTACACCCAGGGCCGGTTCCCGGCGTCCGTCAGCGCCCGGCTGATCGGCGACAACGGCGAGGAACTGCCGTGGGACAACGAAAGTGTCGGCGAACTCGAAGTGCAGGGCCCGTGGATCGCGGCGTCGTACTACGGCGGCACGACCGGTGACGAGCCCGATCCGGAGAAGTTCCACGATGGCTGGCTGCGCACCGGCGACGTCGGCAAGATCAGCCCCGACGGCTACCTCACGCTGACCGACCGCGCGAAGGACGTCATCAAGTCCGGCGGCGAGTGGATCTCCTCGGTGGATCTGGAGAACCAGGTGATGGCCCATCCTGCGGTGGCCGAGGCGGCCGTGGTCGGCATCCCCGACGAGAAGTGGGACGAGCGCCCGCTGGTCGCCGTCGTGCTCAAGGAAGGCCAGAGCGTCACGGCCGAAGACCTGCGCGAGTTCTTGTCCGACAAGGTCGCGAAGTGGCAGCTTCCGGAGAATTGGACCTTTGTGGACGAAGTCCCGAAGACCAGTGTCGGCAAATTCGACAAGAAGCGGCTGCGGGCGTTCCACTCCGAAGGCAAACTCGACGTCAGTCATCTCTAACGGGTTAATCTCCCGCGCGCCTAGTCTTCCGTGAAGGCCATCTTGAGGGACGCTGGTCCCTGAAGGTGGCCTTCACGGCATTCGGCGAAGGGTTTTGTTGGTGCGCAAGACAAACAGGCGAGCGTTCCTGGCACTGGCGGGGACAGCCGTGCTCTCCGCCTGCGGATCCAACACCGTCCAAACGGGAAACCCGCCCCCGTCGACGGCCTACTCCGCCGGGGTGACCAGGCCGAAACCGAAACCGGTGGACCTCGCGCAGTGGTACCACCCGTATCCCGAAGCCGGCGTCCAGGAAGCCGTCACGCGCTACGCGGCCGCGTATCAGAAGTCCAAGGTCGCGGTGCAGTGGAATCCCGACGACTACGAAACGAAACTGAACGCCGCCCTGCAGGCGGGGCCGGTCCCGGACGTCTTCGAAGGACAGGTCACCGTCGACCGCGTCCGGCAGAACCTCCTCGTCCCGCTGGACGACGTCGTCGGCCCCGTGCGCGGGGACTTCAACCCCTCGGTACTGGCGGCGCAGACGGTCGACGGCAAGACCTACGGCATCCCGCAGGCGCTGGACACCCAGGTCCTCTTCTACCGCAAGAGTTTCCTGCAGGAGGCCGGGGTACAGCCGCCGCAGACGCTGGACGAACTCGTCGACGCGGCGAAGAAACTGTCCAAGGACGGCGTCAAAGGACTGTTCGCCGGCAACGACGCGGGCGCCGCGGCGCTCGCCGGGCCGTTGCTGTGGTCGGCGGGACTCGACTACGTCAAGGACGGGAAATCCGTCGGCTTCGACGATCCGCGTACCGCCACGGTGTTCGCGAAACTCCACGAGCTCAACGGTTCGCTGTTGCTGGGCGCTTCGACGGACTGGCCGGACCCGCTCCCGTTCATCGACGGGCTCACCGCCATGCAGTGGACCTGGCTGTGGAACCTGCCGAAGATCCAGGACACCGTGAAGGACGACTTCGGCGTCCTGGCCTTCCCCCGGCTCGACGCGGCGGGCGCGCCGTCCGTCCCGGTCAGCGGGTTGAGCGCGATGGTGCACTCCAAGAGCCTGAACCCCAACGCGGCCAAGGACTTCGTCAAGTGGCTGTGGTTGGAACGCACCGACTTCCAGCAGGAGTTCGCCACCAAGTTCGGTTTCCATCTGCCCGCGCGGCTGAGCGTGCTCGACAAGGTCGCCGCGGCGGCCGACGCCGCGAAGCTGGTCAAGGAGAACGGCCGTGCCGCCGGTCCACTGTGGACACCGACGGCGAACACCGCGCTCGTCGACGCCCTGGGCCGGATCGCCCGCGACGGCGCCGACCCGGTCGCCGAGACCAAGGCCGCCGTCGAGGCCGTCAAAGCCGAATTGGGTCGCCTGTCCGCGTGAGCCGCCGCGAACGGACGTAAGCGACGATCAGCACGATCGACAGGATCACCGCGCCGCCATCGGTGACCAGGGACGGAAGCACGCCCGGCCAGCCGTGTTCGGCGATCGCGGCCCGGTGCACTTCGAACGGCACGACGTACACGCCGAGCGCCTGGCCGACGTTGACCGTGAGCACCGGCCAGAACAACCAGCGCCGGCGGAACCACACCAGCAGTCCCAGCGCGTTGCCGACGATGAAGACGTTCCCCACCAGCCGCAACGTGTCGAGGTACGCGGACGTGCCGGCGGTGTCCGCCCCCTTGAGCCGCATGCTCGCTTCGATCAGGTCCAGATCGATGATCACGTAGTTCTGCAGCGTCGTCCCGAGGACGAAAACGATCGAGCACAGCACCGTCGCCAGGCGGATCTTCGGTGTCCAGAGCATCACTTCCCCCATTCTCTATCAGTGATAGAGACAAATCTATCACTGATAGGGTCCTCGGGTGGCACGCAAAGGCTCGCTCGACCCCGCCAAGATCACCGAGGCCGCCGTCGAACTGCTCGACGAAGCCGGCCTCGCCGAGCTGACCACCCGGCGGCTGGCGGCGAAGCTCGGCGTCAGCTCACCGACGCTGTACTGGCACGTGAAGGACAAGGCCGAACTGCTGGATCTCGTCGCCGAAGCGATCTGCGCCGACGCCTTCGAGATCGACCGGGACCTGCCGTGGCGCGAACAGCTCGCGAGCGGGCTTCGCCAGTTCCGCGCTCTGCTGCTGCGTCATCGGGACGCGGCCGCGCTGCTCCGCGAGCGGCCACCGACCGGCCCGCACCGGCTGGGCCATATCGAGACGACCGCGCGGATTCTGCTGGGGGCGGGCTTCTCCGAAGAGGACACCGCGGGTATTTCGCGGCTGATCACCGCGCACGTGCTCGCGTCGATCGAAACGCTGCCCGCCCGGAAGCCGGACGAAGGGTTCCTCGAACGGCTCGCGGCCTATCCCCATGCGAGCAGGCTGGGCCCGGCTTTCGCGGCGCAGAGCAGCGAAGACCTGTTCGAGCTGGGCGTCGAGGTGATCCTCGACGGGCTCGCGGCCCGGCTCTAGTCGCCGGACACACCCCAAATCGCCAGTTCGACGGCGACGTCGTTCTCGTAGAGCAGCGCACAGTTCGCGCTCCAGCGCGGACGGCGTTCGTACGGCAGCCGTCCCGCCTTGTCGAGTTCGTCGAAGTCGGCGACGGACGGCTCCTCGGTGCCGAACGCGGCGACGAGTTCCGCGTCGGTCAAGGGCCGGATCGTGCCGAAGTCGTCCTCGCCCGTGGCGCTGATGAACTCATGGACGTCGAGCACGGAATGTGTCCCGGACTCCTGGACGCTCTCCACCTCGTACAGCTCGTCGATCGAATCCGGGCGGCCGAGTTCGTCCTCTTCCCAGAGGTAGTCGCCCTCCTCGAAGACACGCGCCTTCATCACGTCCAGCGCCACTTCCGGATCGCCGTCGAACCGGCCGCGGACGGACCAGGCCGAAGCACCCACCGGGCCACCTCCTCGCTCGTCAAGGGGCCAGCGTAACCAGCCCGCTTGGCTTCTTTGGTATTCCGCCAAACGTGACAAATTTTCGCATTACCCTTTTCTGGCGTTCACCCCACGGCTAACGTCTTCCGGCATCGTCCTTCCGCGACATCCACCCGCGACGACTGGGGGCACCGCCATGTCCGTCATCTCCAGGCGCACCTTCACCGCGGCGGGCGCCGCCGGCGTCGGCCTGCTGCTGTGCACGCCGACCGCCAACGCGCTCGACCGGGCGCTGGCGCGCACCACGACCCGCGCGGTCCGCACCGCGGGCACCACGCTGGAAGCCGCGGCGGCCCCGCTCAACAGCGGTCCGGGCTACACCCGGCTGACCGCGGGTCCCGGCTGGCCGCTCGTGGTCCGGGGCGATCTCGCCGCGCCGAAGTCCGGCCGCGACGACCGGCGGCGCGCGATGGCCTCCTTCGCGCAGTTCACCGACCTGCACTTCACCGACGCCGAAAGCCCGGCGCGGTTCGAGTACCTGCACCCGTTCGTCGGGTCGGCGCACCGGCCGCAGGAAACCCTCGGCCCGGTCGCGACGACGGCACTGGTGGAGCGCGTGAACAGCCTGAAGGCGGGCCCGTTCACCGGGCGGCCGATCGATTTCATGGTCACCACCGGCGACAACACCGACAACCACGAGCTGATCGAGCTCGAATGGTTCCTCAAGGTGCTCAACGGCGGCACGGTGAACCCGACCTCGGGCGACCCGAATGTGCACGAGGGCGTCCAGACGTCCGGGTCTTCGCACTACTGGAACCCCGGCGAACCGCTGGACGACGCGTACACGAAGAAGGGCTTCCCGCAGCTGCCCGGCCTGCTCGGCGCGGCTTCGAACACCTTCACCTCGCCCGGTCTCGACGTCCCGTGGTTCTGCACCTTCGGCAACCACGACGACAGCATCGTCGGCACGGTGCCGGACCTGCCGGGGATGGACGCCTGGTACACCGGTCGCTTCAAGGTGATCGGCAAGGACGAAACGACGTCGCGGAAGCTCGCCAAGGCGATCGGGTCCGGCTCCGGCGTCCCGATCACGGAGCTGTTCGGCGGTTCCGGCACGATCCGCGAGATCACCCCGGACGAGCGACGGCGGCCGTTCAGCACCGCGGAGTTCGTCCAGCACCACCTCGACTCCGCCAACACCGGCCCCGGTCCGGTGGGCCACGGGTTCAGCGGGAACAACGCCGACGGGCGGAACGTGTACTACACCTTCCGCATCGCGCCGGGCGTCGTCGGCATCAGCCTCGACACAACGACCATGGCCGGGCTGGCCGACGGGTCGATCGGGCTCGGGCAGTTCACCTGGGTGGAGAACACGCTCAAGCGCAACAGCTCGACGTACTACGACTTCTTCGGGCGCAAGGTCACTCAGAACGTGACCGACGAGCTGTTCATCCTGTTCAGCCACCACACCAGCGACACCATGGGCAACGTGCTGCCGGACGCGCGGCACCCGCTGGAGCTCCGGCTCAACGGCGACACGTTCGTCTCGCTGCTGCACCGGTTCCCGAACGTGCTGGCCTGGGTCAACGGGCACACGCACCACAACAAGATCACCCCGCACGCCGGCAAGACCGCGAAGCAGGGCTTCTGGGAGATCAACACGGCCTCGCACATCGACTTCCCGCAGCACGCGCGGATCATCGAGGTCGCCGACAACGCCGACGGCACGTTGTCGCTGTTCACGACCCTGATCGAGGCGGAAGCGCCGTACGAGGCGTCGTACTCGGACACCTCGACGCAAGCGCTTGCGTCGCTGTACCGGGAGTTTTCGTACAACGACATCCACGCTTCGTTGGGCGCGGTGGGGACGGCTCAGGACCAGAACACGGAGCTGCTGCTGCCGAACCCACTCGCCTGAGCCTTGGGCCTCGTGAGTGGTAAGGACGGTTCTAACCGTCCTTACCACTGGTTCGAAAATCGGTCGGTGAGTGGGCAGGCGAAGGCACCCGGCGGAGCCGGGTTCG
>NZ_AOHO01000025.1 GCF_000342005.1 Amycolatopsis decaplanina DSM 44594 | reverse complement strand
CTCGCGGATCCGCTCGGCGGTCCGCTCGATCTTGCCGATGCGTTCCTGCATCCACCAGCCACCGCGCTGCAGGGTCATCCGCGCGCTGTGGCTAGCTTCTTTGAGGTCTTGGGCCATCTGCATGAGCTCCCTACGGACTGTGGCCGGCGCCTTGTAGACGCGGCACAGAGCGGCGACGTCCTCGGGGCTCGGCGCGAAGGCGCCGCGTTCCGCTCGGGAGACCTTGCTCTGGGACAGCCCGGCTCGCTTGGCGGCTTCGTTCCCGCTGATGCCGAAGTCCTCGCGCAGGGTGCGCAGCGCGGTCGACAGCGGCGGGGTCGGCGTGGTCACGGTGTATCTCCTGGATCAGCGAGGGTCAGGCGGCGTGGCTGTCGCGCCAGGCGTCAGGGTGGCCGCGCCAGTAGTCGCCGAACGGCTGCGCGGCCGACCACGCCGCCTGAGCGCAGGCCTGGTAGCGGGCGAGCTCGTTGACGTCGTCGACGGGCTCGGCGCCGGTGAAGCGGCCGCGGTCGTCGTAGTGCATGAGGACCAGGTGTTCATCGTCGATCAGCCAGAAGTCGTGGTCGATCAGCTCGCGCGGGGCGTCGCGCTCGGCGAGGTCGAGGATCCCGATCCGCTCGCCGGCCTCTTCGTTGTGGACGTAGCCCCACTCGAAGTCGAAGCGCAGGTAGTCGGTGAGCGGGGAGCGCACGACGTGGACGCGGTAGGTGTACTTGCCCTCGGCAACCTCGCTCCGGAGCACGTCCAGCCATGCGCTCTTGCGGGCCATATCCGGTCCAGGTTGCCCGGCGAGGTAGCGCTGGAAGTCGTCGCCGTCGCTGCCGACGTCGAGGAAGTCGTGGGTTTCCAGGCGGAACAGGCGCCGGGTAAACCGGTCATCGATGTAGGCGCCGAGCTGATCTTCATCCAGCATGAGCAGGGATCCTTCCAGGCGCGGCCGAAACCTCGACGGCGTCCTCACCCTCAGGCAGCTGCAGCTCGGCGAGCGCTTCGGCGTCGACCACCCGAGGGCCGACGACCAGCAACGTGCCCCGACCGGTCGGGTACATCCGGGTGTCAGCGGCGACCAAGCCGTCCGGCAGGAGACCGATGGGGATCTCCACCACGGCGTCGGAGGCGGAGAGGACGAGACCGGGCACGCTGTCGCGGTCCGCGAGGTAGCCCTGAACCACCACAGTGTCCCGGTCGCTTGTGTTGATGTTCGGGCAGGTTCGGCCGTTGTTGCAGGCCGCCGCCACCAAAGTGATCTTCATCGTGCCCATG
>NZ_AOHO01000024.1 GCF_000342005.1 Amycolatopsis decaplanina DSM 44594 | reverse complement strand
GCTCGAGCCAGATGGCCAAGAACTGGATCAATGCCTGGGTGAAAGACCTGCACGAGGAGATGACGCAGGCGGACGTCGTGAAACTGTCCGGGGAATTGGTCAGCCAGAGTCAGGTCAGTGTGCTGTGGCGGCGTCTTAAGGGGCCAGAGATTCCTGAGGGTGTGCCGGTTGATGTGGTGGGCTGGCGTCCTGCACCGGATGGCACGGAACCCCGCACGCTCCGGGATTTCCTGAACACGCGAGGGGACCTCCCGGACGGCTTCGAACTGAAGTCAGCGAGCCGACCGCGCTCGAACAAGCTGGCCCAGGGCTGGATCAATGCCTGGGCAAAAAAGCTTTACGGAAAGATGGCGTGTGCGAAAGTCGCGGAACTGTCCGGTGACTTGATCAACCCGGTCCAGGTGGCGGTGTTGTGGGGAGCTATCGCGGATGGGCCGGACGCGGGGGTGTCGGAGGGGGATGTTCCTGGGGGTGGTGGTTCTTCGGATTCGGGGGTGCTGACCCGGCCTGAGGTGGTGGGGTGGCGTCCCGCGGAGGACGGCACCGGTTTGCAGACGTTGAAGGCTTTCCTGGAATCACGGCCCCACCCGGCAGGTTTCGGCCTGAAATCGAAGGACCGGCCGCGTTCGAGTCAGATGGCCCAGGAGTGGATCAATGCCTGGGCTGTAGGGCTTCACGGGGAGATGACGCCAGCGGAAGTCTCGAAACTGTCCGGCGATTTGGGCGGTCGCTCTCACGTCAGCGATTTGTGGCGGCGTCTTGAGCGGCCAGAGATTCCTGAGGGTGTGCCGGTGGATGTGGTGGGCTGGCGTCCTGCACCGGATGGCACGGAACCCCGCACGTTCCGGGATTTCCTGAACACGCGAGGAGATCTCCCGGCAGGTTTCACCCTGAAGTCGAAGGACCGGACGGGGGCGAGGTCGAGTGTGGTCGCCCAGGGCTGGATCAATGCCTGGGCAAAAAAGCTTCACGGGAAGATGCCGCAGGCGGAGGTCGCGGAACTGTCCGGTGGCTTGATCAACAAAAACCAGGTGGCGGTGTTGTGGGCTGCTGTCGCGGGGGGGGGGGGGGGGGGGGTTCCTGTTCGGGTGGCGGAGGAGGCGGAGGCGGCGCGGGCGCGGTCGCGGGAGCTTTCGCGGCACGAGAATGACAGCGAGGGTGAGGGTGACAGCGAGAGTGACAGTGAGGGTGGTGTGGCGGGTGGGGTGTGGGAGGGGGGTGATCTGGCTGCTGTGCCGGTGGGGAATGTGTTCGGGGTCGCGATCGAGTTGGCGGATGTGGGGGTGTTGGTCGGTAAAGGTAGCCCGAAGTCGCGGTTGGCGGCGGGGTTCCTGCCGAAGGAGGATCTGGTACACGGGGTGGTGTTACTTGATCACGATCTGCGCGATGTGGATGTGCTCACGTCGGTGATTCTGGCGACGGGCTGGGACGGTCTTGAAGCGATCCGGTTGTATGCGT
>NZ_AOHO01000023.1 GCF_000342005.1 Amycolatopsis decaplanina DSM 44594 | reverse complement strand
GCAGGACGCCAGCCCACCACATCCACCGGCACACCCTCAGGAATCTCTGGCCCCTTAAGACGCCGCCACAGCACACTGACCTGAGTCTGACTGACCAGAACACCGGACAAATCAACGACTTCCGCCTGTGACTTCTTTCCGTGAAGACCTGCCACCCAGGCATCGACCCACTCCTGGGCCATCTGACTCGAGCGCGGCCGGTTCCCCGTTTTCAACTTGAAACCTGCCGGCTGGGGCCGTGATTCCAGGAAAGCCCTCAACGTCCGCGGACCGGTGCCGTCCTCCGCGGGACGCCACCCCACCACCTCAGGCCGGGTCAGCACCCCCGGCACCGAAGAACCACCACCCTCTCCCGGCACCGGACCAGCCCCGGAAACATCCCCCTCCGACACCCCCGCATCCGACTCCATGGCAAGGCCCGCCCACAACGCCCCCACCAGGTTCCTGTTGATCAAGCCATCGGACAGTTTCGCGACATCCGCCTGCGGCATCTTCCCGTAAAGCTTTGCCGCCCAGGCATTGATCCAGCCCTGGGCGACCACACTCGCCCTCGACCCCTTCCGGCCCTTCGATTTCAGGGTGAAACCTGCCGGGAGGTCCCCTCGCGTGTTCAGGAAATCCCGGAACGTGCGGGGTCCCGTGCCATCCGGTGCAGGACGCCAGCCCACCACATCCACCGGCACACCCTCAGGAATCTCTGGCCCCTTAAGACGCCGCCACAGCAAACTGACCAGAGGGTAACTCACCAATTCCCCGGACAGTTTCACGACTTCCGCCTGCGTCATCTTTTCGCGGAGCTTTCCCGCCCAGGCATTGATCCACTCCTGGGCCATCTGACTCGAATGCGGCCGGTCCTTCGATTTCAGGCCGAAACCTGCCGGGTGGGGCCGTGATTCCAGGAAAGCCCTCAACGTCCGCGGACCGGTGCCGTCCTCCGCGGGACGCCACCCCACCACCTCAGGCCGGGTCAGCACCCCCGAATCCGAAGAACCACCACCCCCAGGAACATCCCCCTCCGACACCCCCGCGTCCGGCTTATTCGCGATAGCTCCCCACAAAACCCCCACCTGGTTCTTACCGATCAAGCCATCGGACAGTTCCGCGACTTTCGCATACGCCATCTTTCCGTAAAGCTTTCCGGCCCAGGCATTGATCCAGCCCTGGGCGACCGCACTCGTGATCGCCCCCGTCCGGCCCTTCGGCTTCAGGGTGAAACCTGCCGGGAGGTCCCCTCGCGTGTTCAGGTAATCCCGGAGCGTGCGGGGTTCCGTGTCATCCGGTGCAGGACGCCAGTCCACCACATCCACCGGCACATCCTCAGGAATCCACGGCCGATCAAGACGCCGCCACAGCCGGCCGATCTGATTCTGTCCGACCAATTCCCCGGACAGTTTCACGACTTCCGCCTGCGTCATCTCCTCGTGCAGGTCTTTCACCCAGGCATTGATCCAGTTCTTGGCCATCTGGCTCGAGCGCGGCCGGTCCTTCGTTTTCAGGCCGAAACCTGGCGGCTGGGGCCGTGATTCCAGGAAAGCCTTCAACGTCCGCGGACCGGTGCCGTCCTTCGCGGGACGCCACCCCACCACCTCAGGCCGGGTCAGCACCCCCGAATCCGAAGAACCACCACCCCCAGGAACATCCCCCTCCGACACCCCCGCGTCCGGCTCATCCGCGATAGCTCCCCACAACACCCCCACCTGGTTCTTACCGATCAAGCCATCGGACAGTTCCGCGACTTTCGCATACGCCATCTTTCCGTAAAGCTTTGCCGCCCAGGCATTGATCCAGCCCTGGGCCAGCTTGTTCGAGCGCGGTCGGCTCGCTGACTTCAGTTCGAAGCCGTCCGGGAGGCCTCCTCGCGTGTTCAGGTAATCCCGGAGCGTGCGGGGTCCCGTGCCATCCGGTGCAGGACGCCAGTCCACCACATCCACCGGCACATCCTCAGGAATCTCTGGCCCCTTAAGACGCTGCCACAACTCGCTGACCTGCGTCTGGCTGACCAAGCGACCGGACAAATCCACGACCGCCTGCAGCGTCATTTCTTCTCCGTGCAGGTCTTTCACCCAGGCATTGATCCAGTTCTTGGCCTTCTGGCTCGAGCGCGGCCGGTCCTTCGTTTTCAGGCCGAAACCTGGCGGCTGGGGCCGTGATTCCAGGAAAGC
>NZ_AOHO01000022.1 GCF_000342005.1 Amycolatopsis decaplanina DSM 44594 | reverse complement strand
CCGATCGGCACGGCACGGGCTTCTTCACCAGAACGGGGATGCCTAGATCGGCAGCCGCACGACGCGCACCGATTCCGGGTAGGCCTCGGGCTTCGGGGTGATCACCGAGGCGTCGTGCGTGGCTGCGGTGTGCACGACGTGGCCGATGTCCGGATCCAGGTCGGCCAGCGACTCGCACAGCGCGGTGACGGCCGGGGCGTCCAGCGGGACAACGCGCAGCGGCTCCAGCACCGACACGTGCCGCGTCAGGCCCGCTCGCTGCCGCCCCGCCCGGAGCAAGGCCTCCGCCGGGACCAGAAGCCGCGGGCCGCGGTAGAGGGCCAGGACCACATCGTCGACATCGCGCGGGGTTCCATAGAGCAACTTCGCCAGCACCCTGTTGCCGTCGCCGAGCGCCTTCAACGCGGCGGTGTCCAGCACGNACCCCGAACTTCTTCAGGGCCTGGCGCGTGCGCTCATCCCGCTCGTCGAGCTCTGCTGCGGTCGGGAGACGGTCCGCGACACCGGAGATGAACGCGCCGATCGACTGGCCCTTCTCGGCCGCGAGCACGGCCAGGCGATCACGTGCTGCTGCCGTCACCTTC
>NZ_AOHO01000021.1 GCF_000342005.1 Amycolatopsis decaplanina DSM 44594 | reverse complement strand
GACCGCGTCATCGCGATGGAGAGAATCTTGTTCCCATCCTCGTGCTCACGCCGACGGATGAATCCCATTGACAGCCAGGTGATCCGCTCCCGAGCAGCCTCCGGCAGAGCGTCAAGTCTCGGCGGGAAGAACTCCGTCAAGGACGTCTCCTCGAGATAGTGACCCTCCCCCAGCTTCGGCGTTTTGTGCACAGTGATTTCCACCGCGCGAGAACTTTTCTCTTCGGATTTGCGGGTCACGTAAGTGAAGCGAAACTCACTGAGGTCGATGGATCGTTTCAGCGCCTCCCCCCTCACCAAGTCTTCGAGCACCTCATGCTCGGGGCGGCGAACTCCGTAGTCGACCTTGTGAGTCCTTCTCGTGAAGTGCAACCGGATATCGGGGAGTTGCTGATCATTGCGGGCGCGATCAGCGATATCGGCCATAAGTTTATCAATGAATCCGTTCAGCCTCTTTCGAGCGCCTTCGACGATCACGAACGGCTCCCCGGCCTTCAGCTCACCTTTCCAGCGATCGATTTCGGCATCGGCACGCTTCCTGACTCGGCCGCTCAGTTCCCTCGGCAGCCAAGTCAGTCGCAGGTCTTCGGTCTGCCCCGCCGCCGCTGCGTGGTTCGACACTGGATCCGGTGC
>NZ_AOHO01000020.1 GCF_000342005.1 Amycolatopsis decaplanina DSM 44594 | reverse complement strand
CAGTGGCTTTCCGGGCCAGACCCTGCAAGGTCTCCGTCCACACACATCATCATCACTGTGGCTTTCGCGACACGCCCCGACACCACCTTTGCCTTACCCCTCAATGACGCGCGCATGAGAAGACCCGGCCCACCCACGACGCCGTGGGCGGACCGGGTCTTCTCATGATCACCGCCGGACGAAGCGGCGCCTCCGGCTCACGAACAGGAATCCCGCGCCCCCGGCGACGAGTGCCGCGCCGAGGATCAGCAGCGCCGGCAGCAGCGGGACACCGGTCGATGCCAGCGGGGCCGGGCTCGCCTGAGCAGGCGGCTGGGTCGGGGCTGGGTTCTGGCTCGCCGGCGGCGCAGGCGTCGTGGGCGGAGCCGGTTGCGGTGGCGGTGGGAGGTGGACGCCCGCGTCGATGGTGTGGTCCACCCCGCCCGGTTCGGCCGGCGCGGTGACAGGCGCGTAGCCGTTGCACAGCCGTCCGGTCGTCGGCGGCACGACGTTGGAGTCGTGCGCCCGGTCGGGCCCGGCCAGCGGCAGCGTGAACCGCAGATCGGTCGCGGGCGGCTGCCCGGGCACGTTGTCGGTGTCCGCGGTGCAGACGTCGAATTGCACGGTGTACTTCGCGCCCCGCGTCAGCTGGTAATCGGCACCGACGCCGCCGAAGTAGTACTCGCCCGCCTTGTCGGTCCGGGTGGTGGCGACCTGCTTCCCGCCGGCGTCGAGCAGATTCACCTTCGCCTGCGCGAGCGGGACCTCGTCCGTGCGGTTCGGATCCTGGATGCCGTTGCGGTCGCCGTCGAACCACACCAGGTTGCCGATCTGGATCGGCGCGTTCGCCGCCTGATAGGCGATGTCCCCGAGCCCGCCCGCCTTGCCGAAGCTGTTGACAGGACCGACGAACTGGTACCCGTGCTTCGGGTTGTCATGGCCGGGGCCGATGCCACTCTCGACGTCGTAGTAGCCGACACCGTTCGAGCTGACGTTCTGTGCCGGGTCGAGTTCGGTGCTGATCACCCACTGCTGCTGCGGGATGTAGGCGACCGAGCCCTGGGCGGTCTCCTGGTGCAGACCGTTGCCGGAACGGTTGGGGTCGAAGAAATCGCCCTGGAAGTATTCGACGACGCCGTCCGGCTCGTGGCCGTTGGTCGCGGGAGTGCTGTGGTTCGGGCAGACGCCGGTGCCCTCCCAGTCGTACCCGCCGCCCGGGGCCGCGCACGCCATCGTGATGTCGCCGCCCGACATGCCGTTGTTGACCTTGTCGACCCCCGGCCGGGGGTCGAGGCCGGCGCCGACGACGTCCATGAAGCGGTCGCGGAAGCCGAGGATCATCGAGCCGTCACGGGTGAACTCCATGCTCGCGAGGGCGGGCTGCGGGTTCATCGCGGGGCCGTTCCTGATGAACTTGTCCCACGAGGCGAGGTCGGTGTCCCACGGGTTCCAGTGGGCGGTGTTGTCGTCCTGATGACCGGCGATCACGTAGCCACGGAGGTAGTCGAGCCCGTGGGTGAGCACCGGCGTGAACTCCGCGCCGTCATAGGTATAGACCACAGCCTTCAGATCCTGGCGCCGCTTCGTGCTTTCCGCCGAGCAGACGCCGCCGACGTACAGCTTCGCGTCGTGCGCGGTGAGCCCGAACGGCCGCCAGTCGTCCGGCGAGGCACAACCCGGATCCGGGATCCGCACGGTCTTTCCCGGCCTCGCCGTGTCGCCGGTGGCGTCGAAGCTGACGAGCGACCGGGTCCGCAGGTTCACCGCGTGCAGTGTCTTGCCGTCCTCGGTGAGCGCGATCCCGCCGATGCTCTCCTTTCCGGGCACGTCGACGAAGAACTGGTCCTTGCGCATGTCGACCGGGCCGTGCCCGGTGATCGCCGCGCCCGGGATCTTCGCGAACAGTTTCGGCGCGCCGGAACCGTCGAGCGGCGTCGTGTAGATCGCGCCGCCGCCTTCGGGACCGTAGGTGGTGTACCGCTTCGCGAACGCCGATTGGAAGATGCGGCCGCGGTACTTGTCGTAGGCCAAACCCCAGGTGGTGCCGACCTGCGCCTGCGTGTTCAGCACCGTCGGGCAAGGCGAGTCCGTGGGGCAGGTGCCGCGAAAACCGCGATCGAACGAGACCAGCGCGCGGCTGTTCGGGTCGGGGGCGCTGCCGTCGGTGTTGACCGCGGGGCTTTGCACCGGCACGTAGTAAGGCGCCTTCGGCAGCGTGTAGTCCGCCGGATTCCAGACGCCGGTGACCACCGAGGCGTCCTTGCCCTCACGCAGATCCACGAAGGTCGTGAAGCTGTCGAAGTGGCCTTTCGCGGTCGATGCCGGCGCGGCCCGCAAATACGCCTGGTACGGCTCCGGAATCGACACGTCGACGCGGTACCGGCCGCCGGTGAGCGCGGTCGACGGCGGTACGACGACCTTGCCCGACGCGTCCGTCCGCCCGCGCACCTGGTACCCGGCCGTATCGGTGACCAAGACGGACATGCCCGGCTGCGGCGTGTCCATGGTGGCGTTGATGATTCCGGTGCCGAAGAAATCCCGGAGCACCTGGACGGTCAGCGTGCCGTCCCCCGCGGCGGCGCCGGCCGCCCCTGCCGTGGCCGCCAACGTGCCCGTCGCACTGGCGCCCAGCAGGAGTGCCACCGCGGCCACATAGGACAGCCGGGATCCACCACCGATTGTTCTTCCCCCTCGGCTCATTACCGCAGGCGCTCCGTTCTGCACGTAGGAATTCGCGCTAGATGCCACAAAGATGTCACAGTAAACCAGAAAAAAGATCTCCGGCAAATGCGGAACCCGGGTGAATCAAAGAGTGAATCGATGACACTGATACGTTCACTGACCGTGTTGGCCAAAGCAGGCAAGAGAAGCATTACGCGACGCTGGATCGTCGCGGCCGCGACAGTGGTGGTGGTCGCGCTCGGCGCGGGATTCGTCTGGTGGTTCACCGCCGGTTCCGGCGACGCGGGCCCGCGCGCGGTGACCGCGGACGAGGCGAGCCGGCTGGCGATCACGCGGTTCCGCAATTACGAGGCACGCGGCCGGGCGGTGACGATCAGCGTGCCCGACCCCGCCGGAGGACTCGTCGTCACCGCTTCGGTCGACTATCGCACCAAAGCCGGTTACGGAGTGGTGAAAGGCAAGGCGCGCAACGACTCCGGCGATGGGCTGATCAGGTGGACGGCCGCCCGCGTCGCGCTGCACCCGATGCCCGCCACCCCTGGCCAAGCACCGGCGCGGCCGCCCGCGGACGACTGGTTCGGCCGTCCGCTGAACCCGACGGGCGGCGTGCTCGACCGCGCGCTGGCGATCGTGCTCGGGCTCGGCGGTGACCGGCCGGACAACGCGCAACTGCTGCCGCAGAACGGCGCCGCCTGGGTGGGCTCCGATCTGATAAACGGTCATCCGGTCGACGTCTTCACCGGGCCGGAATCCCGGGACAGGCCGGGTACCGCGGAATCCGTGCGTTATTGGCTCGACGCGAACGGCGTCATGTACCGCGTACAGGCGACGGTCGCCGGAGAAACGGATCCGGTCGTCATTGATTTCGATTCCCACGAATTCATCGCGGTGCCGCCCACCGGCTGACGTTATTCGTCGGAAACGGCCACCGACGCCCGGTCCGCCAGCAGGGAAGCCGCCGGTACCTGGACCCGCGCGACGTCCGGGAACACCGGCACCGGCGGGACGACGGTGGGCCCGGCCGTGCGCGCGTTCGGGAGCTGTGGCTGCGTCGGCGGTGCGGCGACCTCGGTGAACGGGATGCCGGACGGGGGTGACGGCCAGGGCCACGTGCCCGCCGGTGAGGCTGCCGTGGCTGCCACGGGACACGCGGTGCTCGCCGCGAGTCCGTCCGGAATCGTGCGTAATTCCCCGGAATTCAGGCAGTTTCCGCTGCCCTTCGTCGCGCCGGGGAAGGTCCAGCCGACATCGATGCCGTTCGCCGCGAAGACGTCACCGACGATCTGGTTGCCCCGCGGCGGCACGTCCTGGGTCGCGGTGAGCACGAGCCCGGCGTTCACGTTGCCGGTGATCCGGTTGCGCAGCACCTGGTTGTCGCTGCCACCGTCGATGCCGATCCCGATGCCCCAGCCACCGTCGGCCTGCTCCGGGGTCGCTGCCTGCCGGTTGGCCGCGACCAGGTTGCCGGCGACCACGGAATCCTGCTGCGGCAACAGCTTCTCCTGGTGGTCGGAGTTGGTGGTGAGCCCGACCCGGTTGCCGCTGAACCGGTTGCCGACGACGTACAGATCGCCGCCGGCGTTCGTGGCCTCGTAGCCGACGGCGTTGAGTTCGGCGACGTTGTCGCGCACGACTATCCGGCACGGCTTGCACTGGCCGACGTAGATTCCCGAATCGGCGCCACCCGACGTGTACGAATGCTCGATCATGCCGTTCTGCGCGGAAAAAGCGTAGATTCCGTAAAGGCCGTTGCGAGTCGCGGTGACATGGGAAACCAGGAACGAACTCAGGAAGTGGATCGGCTCGTCGCCCGTGTCGTAGCCACGGTTGCTGCCCGGCAACCCCGCGGCGGCCTTCACCGAACCGGTCACGAGCACGCCGTTCTGCGTGTTGTTGCGGACGGTCAAGTTCTCGACCGCGACGCCGGGCGCGGAAACGACGACCCCGTTGTCCCGCCGCAACTGCCCGTCGATGACCACCTGCTCCCGCACTTCACCGCGGAGCGTGACCTGCGGCGTCGTGACCTTCACCGTTTCGTGGTACTCGCCCGGTGCGACGAGGACGAGATCTCCGGGCTGGGCCAGGGAAACGGCGGCCGAGATCGTCGGGGCGTCGGCCGGTACGCGGATCGTCACGTGCGTGCCGTCCGGGCGGTGCCCCTCGGCCGACGGAGAACCACAGCCGCTGAGCAGTGCGGCGGACAACCCCAGAATCGCCACGGCGGCGGGAAAACGCATACGCTCAGTCTGGCACGGCGGTCGAATTCGCCCGTGGCGCCGCCATCTGTCACGCTGCTCGTCGTGAATTCCGCCGAGCGCCGCCCGTCCCGGCGCGCCTTTCTCGGGGTGGCCGTGACGGCCGGCCTCGCCGCCGGCTGCCACGCGGCATCCGCCCCCGGCCAGGCTGCGGCGCCCGATCCCGTCCCGGCCGCCGGCACCCACCAGGCCGGTGTCACGCTCCCGCGCACGCCGCAGCCGCACCTGTTGCTCGTCGCCGCCGACGTTTCCGTTGCGCCAGGCCCGCTCCTGGCCGAACTCGGCCGTCGCGTCCTGGCACTCACCGCCGGCACCGACGCCCGGCTACTGGGATTGCCCGCGGGCGACCTCACCGTGACGGTCGGGGTGGGCCCGCGCCTGATCCGGGAACGCGACCCGAGCCTGCCGGGCGCGACCGATCTCCCGCCGTCGTCCCACGAGGCGATCGCCCCGGCCGACCGCGGCGGCGATCTGCTGCTCCAGTTGTGCGCGAGTGACCCGCTGGTCCCGCCCCTCGCCGCGGCCGCGCTCCTCGCCCAGCCCGGCGTACGCGAACGCTGGCGGCAGTCCGGCCGCCGCGGACCACAAGTGCCGGTGGCCGGCGACCTGACCGCGCCGCGGAATCTGCTGGGTTTCGTCGACGGTATCGTCGGCCCGCACACCCCCGCCGAACAGCAACGGGACCTGTGGCTCGCCGGCCCCGCCCCGGTGGCGGGCGGCACGATCGCCGTCGTCCGGCGCATGGAACTCGATCTGGCGCGTTTCGCCGGCTTACCGGTCGCCGCACAGGAGTCCGTCTTCGGCCGCCACCGCGACACCGGGATTCCCCTGTCGGGCGGCGCGATCGCCGACGGCCCGGACCTGGGCGCGAAAACCCCGGACGGCCGCTACCTGGTCCCCGCGAACGCCCACATCCGCCGCGCCCACGCGAACGTCGTCGGCGCCGGGCTCATGCTCCGCCGAAGCTACAGCATGGACGATCCCACGCCGGGCCTCGTGTTCGTGAGCTTTCAGAACGACCTGCACACGTTCACCGCGACCCTGGCACATATGGAAACCGCGGACGCCCTGCTGCCGTTCACGACCACCACCGCGAGCGGGACCTTCCTGATCCTCCCCGGTTTCGACGAACACCGGCCGCTGGGCTCGCCCCTGTTCGCGTCCTAAGTGGACTCGAACAGCCATATCGGCAGGTCGGCGCCAAAGTCGATCTTGAGCCGCCAAGGGGGCTCGAACCCCTGACCTTCTGTTTACAAGTCCCCTCCTCCGCAGGGTCAGCAGGTGCCGTAAGTGTCTAATTTCACCATTTGCGCAGGTCAATGCAGGTCTTGCATCTCATCCGAGTGTCAGGCTGCATCGGGCCATGTCGGCCTCTAGTCCGACAACGGAGCCCAATCGGAGACGGTGTCAGCCACCCAGCGGCTACTTCCCTATGTCCACTCGTCGACTGTGAACTCTCGGGCCGACCGGCCACTCGCCGACCACGGAACCAGCTCAGCCACCCGTCTAGCACTCTATGCGGTCAGAACGTTGACTCGTGACCCCGGCCAACTTCGTACGCGTAATCGAGGAGATGCACAGGCCGACAAGCGACCGGTTGCCACACCCTGCCCGGGAAAATTGCCAAAGCGAACAGGCACCAGGTCGGACGGATGAACGCGAAAACCCCGACCACTCCACTCGTGAGCATGGGCTGTTCCGCGAAGCTCCCGATCGTCCCGACGACGTTTCTTACCAAAGGGGCCCTCGTCACGTCGACGAGGACACTGCGACGCACCACTTCGCTCGGTCTCGACGACGCAGATGGTCGTCGCCCAGCGCCCAACCGACAGAAGAGCGGACGAAGAGCGCCGGAGTCGACCGCTCACTTGCGCTTGGAGCCTCGACACTCCACTTGACGAAGAGCCAGCCCGGCCACGTTCGCGTTCAAACTCGGCACAGGATCGAAGAATCTGCACCCCGTCACGTGGACAGGCTCTGCGTAGGGCGAGTTTGAGCCAGACGACCTTGAGTGACTGCGTCACGCACGGACCGGTCGAAGTCTGCCGACTACGCAAGGCATAACGTTTGAGTTCCATTACACTGACTCTCTTGACATGGTCTCGACAACGTCGACGAACAGGGGATTCCTTGAGCGTTCGAACGTTCGTTGAGCGGCTTGTTTGGCATGGAGACCTCGTGATGCTAGGACTATTCAACGACGTAATTGCACGAGCCAGCTAGGAGAATCTGGTGGCGATTCAGGCGCAGGATCTGCCGTACAGTCAGGATGCTCAGGCTGTTCTCGGAAGGATGAAGTCTCCGCAGGCGAAGGTGTCTGCTGGCAGCTTGCGTAATTACGCGTTCGAGGCGCCGGATGGGCCAATACGCGGCGAAAACCCTCCGGCACAGGAGATGGCCGACTTCGTCGCGGAACTCGGCAGCTTGCTCAACAGCACGACTCGCGATCTGCGTCAAGAACTTGAGGCAACGACTTTGCTTGATTGCCTCACCGTAGGCATCCTGCTCGGCCAGGACGACAAGGCCCTACGGATGGTCACAGGATCCCCGAACACGTTCACCTATGAGATGGAGTTTCTCGCATCATTGTCTCCGAGGATTGAAGGTGATCGCCGAACCAAGCGTCGACAAGCAGAGGCTGCCTTTAATTGTTTGCGACTGGCGCGTCAACACCGAATTCTCTCGGAAAACATAGGCCTTGCAAAACGATATATCGATAGCGACGGCACCTTGGCCGGGATGCACAAGGGGGCATTACGCACTCAACTCGCCGTCGAGTGGGTGTCCGTCCGCGGCTCCTTTGATACTCGATACGACTGGGCGTACTCGCGACGACTGGCCGACAGGATTACCAAGCGCGGGGTGCACCACCCCTCAATCGACGCGATTCCAGCATTGCTGCATAATGTCATGCACCAATGGGCCCGCGTAATCAACAGGTTCCAAAGCGAGCTCGCCGATGTGGACGGTCAGCTCTATTTGACCGTAAGGCAACACACGTTGCTGGACTTGCCGGGACATGTTCGATTGAAGCGACGAACAAGTTCTTTGTTGATGAAATGCTGCCAGCGTCTGATTATCGGCTTCGAAGATCTCTTAGCAGGCGTCTCACCCCTTGACGCGGGCAAACTCAGCGAATGGCTGGACCTACTAACGCTCGATTCAGCAAATATCGGTAAAAACGTTGACGCAGGAGACGTGTTCGACTCTCCATTGACGGCCGCACCGGTGATCGCTACTCGTCGAGGGTACCTGATTTCGCTGGTTCATATTTTCAGCACGGAATTGTCGCGGCTTTTAGAGAGAATTTTCGCTCGAGCGCCCGGCCTCCACTATTATCGAGCCAGAGGCGAGGAGTTGGAGGAATCCGCAGTCGCGTTGCTCAGAACCGTATTCTCCGACTCGACCATCATGCATAGCGGAAAATACCCCGGGGACCGGCCAGGCGAACTGATTGAAGTGGACGGGATAGTTCTGTGGCATGACGTCGCGATCGTGATCGAAGGAAAAGGCGGCTACCTGAGCGCGCGTTCACGCCGCGGTGACGAAGCATCCGCAATCGGGGACTATCGCGACACGGTCGGAGATGGCTTTTTCCAAGCTTCACGTCTGCTTCAGAAGTTGGAACGCGACGGAAACGTCGACCTAACAGGTAAATCAGGCGGAAAAATAACACTCGACTGCCGCGCGATTCGACGGGCGTATGTTTTGATTCCAACCGCCGATCAGTTCGGTGGAATATTGACCTCCTTGGACCTTTTCTGGCGCGCGGAAATCCTACCTCCAGGATCGATCCCTCTCATTGTCTCGATCCAAGAGTTGAATCTAATGGCGGACATTCTCTGCACACCACTCGAGTTCATCGCCTACTTAGATTATCGAGAACAGATTCTCGCCAACCCAGCCATTCATGTCGCTGACGAAGGTGAGCTACTGGGGAACTTCGTGGGCGGAAATGATGTCCTCGCGGAGATCCACGCAAAAGTCGGCAGTTTCAGCTACGAGCAGAGCCGCCCAGAATGGAGAAACCGTCAAGCGGCGTACTTTATTGGCACCGATGCGCAGCAGACCTATCTGAACCCGTGGATAATCCGTTCGACGCAAATGGAGCTAGCGGGAGTTGATACGACAGGCCTCGAGCCGCCTCGTCGGCACGGTGCAGCACACCGTGCCGAGGTGGAACGTCATTTCGTCGTCCATAAGGACCTGCCAGCAGCTTCGATCTTGATGCAACTCCCGGATCTCCCATGGCGAGCGGAGACGCCCCCTCGGCCGCGCCGAGGGTATCCAGCGATCGCGGTACTCGCCGACACATGCCTGGTCGGCTTCGCCGTAGGTGACAAGGTCGCACAAGTACGCCGCCTGCCTCGGGTCTCGCTGGCTCGTACGAGGATGCGGCACATCGTTTATCTCCAAGTCAAAGACGGTCAACTCCACTTCCGCCATGCCGAAGCCGGACGGGAACATCCCTTCTTCGGCGACGCGAACAAGCAGTTCACGGACCGGTCGCGTCTTGGTGACCAGTCGATGTGGTTCCCGGATTTCGCGCGTAGGCGGCACGGGAGCCATCGTGCGCTAACTGATGTTCAGGCAGAGGAACGGGATACCCTGATACGCGCTGGACTCCCCCATTCCCTTGCTGCCGGCGTTTCCCGGCTAGGTCTGGTCAACCGCGTTCTGGATCTGGTAGATGACGACATCTCCCTAAGCCAGGCTGCGGACACTTACCTCACCTACGTTCGCAATGTCGCTGACGCGGCTGGGGTGGCAGTCACAGACTTGTCTGTAACCCCAGAACTGATCAAGGAATCCCTTCGGCTTGTCCGACGAAGCGAGATCGATCGGGGTGTTATTCCAGAGTTATTGAGGATAGCTATCCATGAGCCGGATTCGTCTCTAGAACTCTTGGCCCAGAACGCAGGACTCCTTGCTGCGACCACCAATGATGTGATCATCATGGCCTCGATCGAGTCAGCACTGAAGAACCTAGGCATCGCTTCCGAGGAGTTCGAACTTTTGACTTCGAAGCAGCAGAAGAAGGTTCGCAACCGCGTGCTCGGGCACCTGAGGGCTTCATCGCAGACGCTCAACATGGCGAGCGTCGCGCGAATTCTGGAAGTCCATCTGTCATCAGGCAGTGACGCCGCAGCGCCCGGCGGGTAAGTACGCCGCAATCAACCCACCCACACCAATGACCTGTGTAGACCGCATGGCACACCGCCGCATATTGTCCCACAACTAGCAAAAAGAACGCTGGTCACCATGAAGTACACCATCTCGATCGAGAGCGCCCTGCCGCGGGAGAAAGTGGTCCAGCCGCTTGCCGACTACGCGCACCTGCCGAAGTGGCTTCGGGGCCTAACCTTGCACGAGCCGCTAAGTGGGGTGCACGGGCAGGTCGGTACCGAGCCACGCGTCGTGATGCAGACGGGGAAGCGAAGGATAGAGCTCACCGAGACCATCACGCGCCGGGAACCGCAAGCCTGGAGGGACCCCTCAGGGCAGCGTCGTTCACTTCGAGCGCGAGATCATCGCCACGGGCATGTGGAGTGCCGCGCGTGGGCGCCTGCTCGAGGCCGGTCCGGATAAGACGTTGTGGGATAGCGAGAACGAGTACCGGTTCGGCGGCTTGCTGATGCGTCTCGTGGGGACGTTCATGCGCGGTGCCCTCCGCAAGCAGTCCCGACAGCACATGCTGGACTTCAAGGCATTCGCCGAGCACGGAAAGGACGTCCGCGAAGGGAAGGGCTGATCTACTGTCGACGGCCGAGAGGATCCGATGCCGTCAGCCAGCCAGACAATTGGCAGTTATCGGCTATGGGTGGCTGCGGTCATCCCACGTCCGCTATCAGCACGCAATGTCACCGATTCGTGACAAACACGGCGAGCGACAGGGCTTATGACGAGCCCCGGCTGGCCGGACCATGGCGTGTCCGGCTCTACGTTGGCGCCTGGGCCCAACCTGAGGCGGCGTGACCGCAGATATTCTGTTAACAAACATCCCGTAGGTCGCGGCAGAGGCAAATCGAAGAGCCGCCCTGCCTCGCTGTTGCCGGGGGGCACAACGGGGAGAGGCTCCGGCACGCTATACCGGGGTGACGGTTCAGGGCGCAGGTCTCTCGGGAAGAGATCGCCTCCCGAACGCCGGATTACCTCTAATTGGGTTACGCATCGTCGGCGTCTTAGCTACGGCCGGGATCAGCTGGCCTCGATCGGCCGCAGAGCAGCGAACCCTCGAATGCCGGAGCGTCGCGACGACCAACACCGACCACGAGCGCGCTCGATGATCGAGGCCATGAGTTACTGCTGGACGATCAGCTTCAACAGCGGCGGCAAGGGGCAGGGCACAGATGTGAACCAGACCCGCGACTGGCTGACCGCCTACATCAAATGGGCCAACGACGCCGCAGGCAGCCCGATGGGGCGCAGAACGAGGCAGGCGCCGCATAGCTGCCTGGACAAGTGAGATGCGGAAGCTGGCAAAAGTCGCCAGGCAACGCGCAGGGGCGTTCGGCTCCGACGATGACAGCCATGCATGAGCTCAGTAGCACGCTCGCCGAACGAATGAAGCACACACTGCACGTCACACGCCGCGCTTGGGATGACTACCAACTCGCTGCTCACCTCGGCTCGATGACGCGGTCGAGTTCGCCGGAGGTCGCTGGAACAGCGATTCCAACCCGGCCCGGCAAGAAATAGGCCAGGCCTATTTGTCTCGGGGTTTAATTTTTTCCTGAGATTCGGTAGTGTGGGCGACTTCACCAGCCCGGCCCGGCGGCATGTAGCTCTGGACAAGCGACCGCCGGGCCGAACCGATCGCGGACTTAATCCGCAGAAACGAGGCTACCGCTTTGACCAGTTCGAGTGGTGTGACGGACACCAAGCGGCTCCGAGCAAAGCTCAAGGGCAAGAAGACGATCAAGGTCGAGCGCATCGCATTCATGTCCCGGTCAGGTGAACTGCTGAAGCTCACCTGGTGCGAACCGATGAGGTCCCTGGCTGAGCTGTGGACTTTCGGCAACATCCTTAGCCGCGAGGACTACGACCTCGGCGACGGCTCCCGGCCCGGTCAGCGAGGCATCTCCGCACCTCAGGTGAAAGCCATTGCCGACGGTATCCGCACTTCCAGCCGCCCCTACCTGGGAACGCTGGTAGTCGGTATGCCGCAGGACGAAGAGTTCGTCGAGATCGAGGTCATCGAGGAAATCGCGGAAGGAGTCTCCCTAGTCAAGCTCACCATCTACGACGGCAGCCCGGACATCTACAGCGTCGACGGCCAACACCGTGAGATGGCCATGGACCAGGTGTGGGCAGATGTGAAGGACGCCGACGACGGAGACGCCTTGGTGGTGCGCCAGTACATCGAGCGGTCCGCCACCGAGATGACGATGCTGCTCGAAGGCGACCCCGACATCCTATCCACCCTCTTCATCAAAATGGCCTCGACCAAGCCGATCGACCCTTCGCTCATCGCGGTAATGGATAAGTCCAGCCTGCAGAACCGACTTGGCCAGTACGTGATCAAGAATTCTCGGCTGTGCGACAAGCGGGTCAGCTATCTACCCGAGGCCACCCATCGAAGGCGAGACGGTCAGTTCGCCGGCCTCTATAAGGCGTCCGGCGTCCGATCGGCCTCCGCAGCCATCGCCGGCGTCGGTGTCCGCGACCGCTCACCAGTCACCCGCGAGACGCACCTGGAAGAGGTCATCAAAAACCGGGTGAGCACGAACACCAGCGGCACCGAAGCGCTAGATCAGGTCGGCGCGGAGGTCGTGGAGATCCTCGACTATGCGTTTGACCGCCTCCCTGGCTGGCGCGAAATCTCGGCTGGCACCCTGTCCGTAGCCGAGTTCCGGAAGGAATACCTGCACTCTGCAGCGGCCGGCCTGCACGTAATCGCTAACACCATCGCAGCAGCCAAGATCGCGAGCCTCGACCCACGCAGAGCCGTAGACGCCCTCTCGGCACTCGCCTGGCGACGTGACGCCCTGAAAACCTTCTCCAGCGATGAGGCCGGCGCTGCTGAGAAGGCCGAACACGTATTCTTCGAGGGCACGCTCGCCAAGACAGTCTGGGATGACCGCGGGCTGCGCTGGCGAGCGAGCGCCTCCGGAGCAACCCGCGCGGGATACGAAGCCGCGATTAGCCGCGTCCTGCGACACATCGCCACCGAGCACCCCGAACTCAAGGCGATGGCGTCCGACGCCACGTTCACTCAGCTCGGTCTGATCGCCCGCAAACGGGGCCCGGGCCGTCCACCGAAGAAGGCCGCCGCGGCGTCCACTTCGAAGTAGGTTTCACAGGCCGTCGGCCCGCATCGGGACTTCCCTGCGGGCCGACGGGCCCGAGAAGTGCTACAGCAAAGAAGTTGCACACCGGCCCCTTCGTGAGCTGCGGGTGAGGCTAGAAGTGGCCTCAAAACGCCGATCGTCAGTACTCAAACGAGCGGTTCCGCCTGGAGCGCCTGCAGAACTTGTTCCTGACGGGCTACTCACTCATCGACCAGATTACAGCTCGGAACACCCAGCAGCTCCCACAGCGCCGAACGAACTTGACCCGGAAATCAGCACGTCGGTGAAGACGGAGACAAAACGGAGCCCAATAGGGCTAGATCCGATGTGAATAAAACTCGCATACCGCGCCATATCGGCAGGTCAGTAGCCATTTTGATCTTGAGCCGCCAAGGGGGCTCGAACCCCTGACCTTCTGTTTACAAGACAGATGCTCTACCAGCTGAGCTATAGCGGCCTTGCCCGGGACAGCCCGGGCAAGGCCAGTATATCGGCGCCCGTCCAGCCGTTCGCACGGCGCACCCGAGGCTCCCCTGCCGGCGTCCGGAAGGGTGCGCCGTGCGAACGGCGGTCGCCGGGGCGCGAGCCGGTCCGCGGCGGGACGCCGAGGATCGTGTCGTCGGCCTCCTCCACCGGGCCGGCTGCCGGGTCCGGCACGTACGCAGGTCGATCAACTCGTTGGGCGGTACCGAAGGCCGGAGATCACCCGCAGGGTTGGGATTCCCTTCGCAGAGGTAGTCACCCAGGTGAATGAAGGCGTCCAGATCGTCGCGGCCGGCCAATAGCCACAGGGGGGCGAAGTGACCGACAGCCCAGTTCGCACACGAGACCACGCCGAACCGCAGGCTCGCGACGTCTTCGTCGTGCGAAGGCGCGGTGCGTGTCCGCCCGGTCCGGACGTGACCGCGAGCGACGACGTGCGCGAATCCGGCGTTCTCGGGCATCGGATCGCCCGACGCCGCCCCGTGCGCGAAAACCGGGGCCTCCGCCCCGCTAGATGCACCCGAAAGGGTGAATGTCGCCGCCGTCCCGGCGGCGGTGACACCGGCCGCGCGAAGAACGGAACACCTGCTCGCAGGGGACGCCTCGGCATGCGGTGTGCCGTAAACCGGCGAGGCCGCGATGATCTTCCTCAAGCGTGGTGGACGCCACTTCGGGTTTCCTGCAACGGCCGGGGCGCCGGCCCCGATGCTCCTCGGGAAAGTCCCTCGAACAAGAGTGAGGAGGTGGATCGATCATGAAGATCAACGAGCACACCCAGGGAGCCCAGCGCGGCGAACACAGCGAACACAGTGCCGAAAAGAACCAGGACGAAACACCCGAACGTGGCGAATGGCTGCTGGAAGCGCCGCGCCAGCGTGACGGAGAGCGATCGATCCCCCAGACTCGCTCGCACCGGCCGAATCTGCTGCGCCGCCGCGCCTGGCAGATCCTCGAAGCACCGACGGCCGAGCAGCCCGCCGTCGACGGCGAAGAGGCGATGGGCCCCAAGCCGCCGGACGACACGACGGTCAACTTCGTCCTGGACCTCGCCCTGCGCATCGGCGAGGTCCAGATGTCCAGCGGCGCGGGCGCCTCCGACGTCACCGCGACGATCATCGCGCTGACCTCCGCGCTCGGCCTCCCGCACTGCGAGGTCGACGTGATCTTCACGTCGATCACGGTGACCTGCCACCGCGGCACCGACATGGCACCGGTGACGGCGCTGCGCGTGGTCCGTTCGCGCAGCCTCGACTACACGCGGCTCACCCAGACGGAGACACTGGTCCGCAGGATCGTCCGCGGGAACATCGGCGCCGAAGAGGCACAGCAGGAACTCCAGCGGATCACGACCGCGCCGCACCCGTACCCCCGCTGGGTGGCCACCGCCGCCTGGGGCGGGCTGGCCGCGTTCATCACCCTGATCCTCGGCGGCAGCATCGACGTCGCGCTGGTCGCGCTGGTGATCAGCGCGGTCATCGACCGCCTCGGCCGCCTCTTGAACCGCTTCGCGCTGCCGTTCTTCTTCCAGCAGGTGATCGGCGGCCTGGTCGCGACCCTGTCCGCGATGGCGATAGTCAGCAGCGACCTGCTCACCACGGACAAACCCACGCTGGTCGTCGCGGCGGCCGTCACCGTGCTGCTGTCCGGTCTTTCCACGGTTTCCGCCGTGCAGGACGCCATCACCGGCTACTACGTCACGGCGGCCGGGCGCACGATGGAAACCGCGCTGATGAGTGCCGGGCTGATCGCGGGCGTGGTGCTCGCCCTGAAGATCGCGCTGCTGCTCGGACTGCCGCGGACGCCGCTGCCCGAGGTCCTCTCGTCGACCCCGCAGCAACTGCCGATCATCGTCATCGGCAGTGTCGGCGCGTCCGCCTGCTTCGCGCTCGCCTCTTACTCGACGCTGCGCGCGATGGTCGTCGCGGGAGCGGCCGGCGCCATCGGCGGCGCGGTGTACGGCGCCCTGATGCTGACCGACTTCCAGGCCGTCAGCTCGTCGGCCGTCGCCGCCACGCTGGTCGGTTTCTGCGGCGGCGTGCTCGCCAGGCGGCTCAAGGTGACGCCGCTCGTGGTGGCTGTGTCCGGCATCACGCCCCTCCTCCCCGGCCTCTCCACCTATCGTGGTCTATACCAATTGGGCGTCGAGCCAGGCGGGAACATCTCGACACTGATGACCGCAGTCGCGATCGGGCTTGCCCTGGCAGCGGGCGTGGTACTCGGCGAATACCTCGCGCAACCGGTGCGCACGGGGCTCGGCAGGCTGGAACGCAAATTCGCCGGGCCGCGGATGGCGGGTCCGATGGAACCCGCCGAACGACGCTTGGAGTGATCGCTCGGCGACGGGCCGTGACCTCCTCGCGCGATAGGGTTTCCGCTTAGGGCAGCGACCCGCGATTCGAGGGAGCGGCTGGTGGACGAAGCAATTGCCGAGACGAGCAGAACGGCCTCCGCGGATTTCGTCGTGGTGGCGAACAGGCTCCCGGTGGACCTCGAACGGACCGCCGACGGGAGCAGGCGCTGGACGGCGAGCCCCGGCGGGCTGGTGTCGGCGCTCGAACCCTTCCTGCGCTCCCGCAAGGGCGCCTGGGTCGGGTGGCCCGGCGTGCCCGACGTCGAGGTCGACGAGTTCGACGACGACGGCCTGGTGCTGCACCCGGTCTCCCTGACGTCGGACGACGTCCGCGACTACTACGAGGGCTTCTCCAACGCGACGCTCTGGCCGCTGTACCACGACGTGGTGGCGCGGCCGGTGTTCGACCGGAGCTGGTGGGAGTCATACGTCCGGGTGAACCGGCGCTTCGCCGAGGCGAGCGCGAAGGTCGCCGCCGAGGGCGCGACCGTGTGGATCCAGGACTACCAGCTGCAACTGGTCCCGGCGATGCTCCGCGAACTGCGTCCCGACCTCCGGATCGGGTTCTTCCTGCACATCCCGTTTCCCCCGGTCGAGTTGTTCATGCAGATGCCGTGGCGGACCGAGATCGTCCGCGGCCTGGTCGGGGCCGACCTCGTCGGTTTCCACCGGCCGGGTGGCGCGCAGAACTTCCTCTGGCTGGCGCGGCAGCTGGCCGGTCTCGAGTCCAGCCGCGGCGCGGTCGGCATCCGCACCCGCCCCGGCCTGATGCAGGTCGGCGACCGCACGGTGCGGGTCGGCGCGTTCCCGATCTCCATCGACGCCATCGGCCTCGACAAACTCGCCAAGACCAAGGGCGTCGCCGAACGCGCCGCCCAGCTGCGGCGCGACCTGGGCAATCCGAAGAAGGTCCTGCTCGGCGTCGACAGGCTCGACTACACCAAGGGCATCGACCTGCGACTGCAGGCACTGCACGAGTTGCTGCACGAAGGCCGTGTCCGCCCGGAGGACGTCACGTTCGTCCAGCTGGCCACGCCGAGCCGCGAACGCGTCGAGCACTATCAGCGGATGCGCGGCGACATCGAGCAGATGGTCGGGCGGATCAACGGAGAGTTCGCGCGCGTGGGGCATCCGGTCGTACATTATCTACATCAGTCCGTGAACCGGACGGAGCTGGCCGCGTTCTTCTCCGCGGCCGACGTCATGGTGGTCACTCCACTGCGTGACGGGATGAACCTCGTCTGCAAGGAGTACGTCGCCTGCCGCCACGATCTGGGCGGTTCGCTCGTGCTTTCGGAGTTCGCCGGCGCCGCGGCGGAGCTGACCAGTGCGCTCCTGGTCAACCCGCATGACCTGGACGGGGTGAAGAACGCCTTGGAGACTGCCATTACGCTCGACCCCGCAGAGGGACGCCGCCGTATGCGCGCCATGCGTCGACAGGTCCTCACGCATGACGTCGACCGCTGGGCGCGCTCGTTCCTCCAAGCGCTCGGTGCCGAACCGGCCGACTGATCCCCATGCCCCGCTTAGATTCCCGAGGAGAAATCGTTGACCGCCGAGGCACTGCCCGCCGAGCTGCGGCGCGCGATTGTCCAGGTCGCGCGCACCCCGCGGCTGCTGGTCGCCTGCGACTACGACGGCACGCTGGCTCCGATCACGGCCAACCCGGACGAAGCCCGGCCCCTGCCCGAATCGGTAGGGGCGCTCAGGTCGCTGGCCGGCCTGCACGAGACGACCACCGCGGTCATCTCCGGCCGCGCGCTGCGTGATCTCGCCACCCTGTCCCGCCTCCCGGCCGAGGTGAACCTGGTCGGCAGTCACGGGTCCGAGTTCGACATCGGCTTCATCCACGCGCTCGACGACAAGGCCCGCGAGCTCCACAGACGACTCGAAGCCGAGCTGGAGAACCTGGTGCTCGACGTGCCGGGCGTCTCGCTCGAGGTCAAGCCCGCGAGTATCGCGGTGCACGTCCGCCGCGCCGAGCACGAGGCGGGCCGCCGGGTCCTGCGTGATGTCCACAATGGACCTTCGCGGTGGGAGGGCGTGTCCACGACCGACGGCAAGGAGGTCGTCGAGCTCGCGGTCGTCCAGACGGACAAGGGCCGCGCGCTGGACACCCTGCGCCATCAGGTCGGCGCGACCGCGGCGGTCTTCCTCGGTGACGACGTCACCGACGAGAAGGCGTTCGCCCGGATCTCTGGCCCGGACCTCGGCGTGAAGGTCGGCGAGGGCGAAAGTCTCGCGCAGTACCGCGTTCCGGACACCGTCGACGTCGCGATGGTGCTCGCCTTCCTGCTGGAGGAGCGCCGCAACTGGCTTTACGGCGAGCAGGCACCGCCGATCGAGCGGCTTTCCATGCTGGCCAACGAACGCTCGGTGGCACTCGTCACCCCGGACGCCCGGCTGACCTGGCTGTGCCACCCCGGGCCCGACGCGCCCGCGATCTTCGCGGACCTGCTCGGCGGGGCCGGTGCGGGGCACTTTTCGATCAAGCCGCACCGCAACGGCCTGCCGCTCGGGCAGCGCTACCTGCCGAACACGATGACGGTGGAGACCCGCTGGTCCCGGCTGCTCGTCACCGACTACCTCGAGCCGGAGAGCCCCTCGCACCGCACGGATCTCGTCCGGGTGATCTCGGGCGAGGCGGCGGCGGAGATCGTGTTCGCGCCACGCCCCGAATTCGGCGGCGTGCCGGTGAAGCTGGTCGCCCACGGCGACGGGATCCTGGTGCAGGGCACCTCGGAACCGTTCGCGCTGCGTTCGCCGGGCGTGGACTGGGAGATCACCTCCGACGGCATGAACGACACCGCGACGGCGCTCGTCACGCCTTCGCCGGAGAAGCCGGTGGTGCTCGAACTCCGTTGTGGCACCTCGGATCTCGGTGCCCACGAACTGTCCGAAGTGGAGCGACGGGCCCGCGCGGGCGACTACTGGAGCAGCTGGGCGCAGACGCTCAAACTGCCCACTGTCCAGGCCGACCTCGTCGGCCGCTCGGCGCTGACGCTGCGCGGACTGGTCAACACCGACACCGGCGGCGTGCTCGCGGCGGCGACGTCCTCACTGCCGGAGGAGATCGGCGGCGTCCGCAACTGGGACTACCGCTACTGCTGGATCCGCGACGCGGCCATGACCGTGCGGGAACTGGTGCACCTCGGCTCGATCGAAGAGGCCGAAGGTTACCTCCGCTGGCTGCACGGCGTGCTGGCCACCCTGGCAGGCCCGGAACGGCTGCACCCGCTGTACACCTTGGCGGGCAGCGTGATCGGCGCCGAAGCGGTCATCGAATCGCTGCCCGGATACGCCGGTTCGCGGCCGGTCCGCGTCGGCAACCTGGCGAACCACCAGGTTCAGCTGGACGTGTTCGGCCCTGTCGTCGAACTCGTACAGACGCTGGCGGAGGCGCGCGGCGAACTGCGCGACGAGGACTGGCAGATGGTGCGCGCGATGGCGGAGGCCGTCACGCGGCGATGGAACGAGCCGGACCACGGCATCTGGGAGGAGCGGCACGTGCCGCGCCACCGGGTGTACTCGCGGGTGATGTGCTGGGTGACCATCGACAGGGCGATCAAACTGGGCGATGTCTACGGCCGCGAGGTTCCCGGCGCGTGGCCTTCGCTGCGCGACGAGATCGCCACGGACGTGCTGGAGAAGGGCTGGAACGAAGAGGTCCAGGCCTTCACCACCGCCTACGACGGAACGGACCTCGACGCCGCTTCACTGTTCGTCGGGCTGACCGGGCTGATCGATCCGGCCGACCCGCGGTTCCAGTCCACGGTGACCGCGATCGAGGCGGAGCTGCGCAGTGGGTCCACTGTGTACCGTTACCGCCGCGACGACGGCCTTCCCGGTGGTGAGGGTGGTTTCCACATCTGCGCGGCCTGGCTCATCGAGGCGTACCTGCTCACCGGGCGGCGCACCGAGGCCGAAGAACTGTTCACGCAGATCGTCGACGCCGCGGGCCCGACCGGCCTGCTGCCCGAGCAGTTCGACCCGATCGCGGAGCGCTCGCTGGGCAACCACCCACAGGCGTACTCGCACATCGGGCTGATCCGCTGCGCGAACCTGCTTTCCCAGTAGCCCGCCCACGTGTCGGAAAGGGTCGTTCAGAACGAAAAACGTTCTGAACGACCCTTTCCTGACATATAGAGAGATGAGGCAAATATGGCGTGTCGTGGTGGCGAGCCTCGTGAGTGGTAAGGACGGTTAGAACCGTCCTTACCACTCACGAGCCCCCACCACGGTCCGCCGCTCAGATCGCCTGAAGTACGTGAAATGGAGGCGTCGCGCCGGCTGCTGTCCAAGGGGTCGTGGCCTTCGCCTTCTCGGGAGAACGAGGGTCACAGACGAGCAGCCGGCGCGACGGGCTTCAGGGGTGCTCAGGTCCCGCTGATCAGGCGCAGGGCCAGATCGGGACTGAACTGACCGGCTTCGACGTTCGGCGCGATCCCGCACTTGCCGTCGGAATCACCGGGCACCTTGACCCAGAGCAGCATCTCGGCGCCACCGCCGGTCTGCGAGGTGGTCCCGAGCTTGCGCCCGGCCGGGTTGCACCACTCGGAGCCGAGGGGGCCGTTGCCGTTGCGGCTCGTGTCGATCACGAACGGCTTGGTGTAGCCGTACTTGCTCGACAGCGCGGCGCTGACGGCCTTGCCGTAGTTCGCCGAGTCGGCGGTGGTCTTGTAGTTCGACACGTTGATCGCGAGACCGCGGATCGACTTCACCCCGACGGCGTCGAGCCGGTCGGCCATGGTCGCGGCGGGGATCCAGGTCGAGTTGCCGCCGTCCATGTACGCCCAGGTGTTCGGGGCCTTCGCGGCGAACTGCTCCGCGGCGTACTTGAGCAGGTCGAGGCGGGTCTGACGCTCACCGGTGGGCAGGCAGTCGACCTGCGCGAGCGCGTCCGGTTCGATGACGACTACCGCGGGCTTGCCACCGATGCCGTCGGCGAAGTTCGAGATCCAGGTCCGGTACGCCTCCGGGCTGCCCGCGCCGCCACCGGAGTGACCGCCGCAGTCACGGCCGGGGATGTTGTACGCGACCAGGATCGGCAGCTTGTCCGCGACGTCGGCGGCGTAGGTGTAGCCGTCGACGGCCTTCTTGACGTCGCCGCTCCAGTTGCCGAACCAGCGCGCGCCCGCCTTGGTGGAGATCGCGGCTTTGATCTTGTCGGCGGTGCTGCCCGGGTGGTCCTTCACCCAGACCGCAGGGTTGGAGTTCGGGTCGACGTAGAAGCCGTTGGTCTTCTCGAGGGGGTTGCCGTCGGCGGCCTGGGCCGGCGTGGCGACCAGCGCCAGCAGCGAGGCGGCCAGCAGGCCGAGCGTCTTGATGCGCATGATCACCAGCTTCGGGCCCTCCCGTACAAGATTCGTACAACCCGGCCATTCGGCACCTACTCGCGGCACCGCGCCGCGAGTAGGTGCCGAATGGCGAGGGAATCAGGCCGAGTAGCCCTTCGGCGGGATCAGGGTGGCGAGCTGGTTGAAGGTGAGCCAGTAGATCTGGTTGCCGCCGAAGTTGGCCGGGTCGGCGATCTTCACCGTCATGTTGTCGCTGTTGTAGCCGATGATCGTGAAGTAGTGGTAGATCGTGTAGTTCGGGTAGCCCGGCGGGTGATTGTCCGCCGGGGCGACGATGTTCGCGACGATCGCGTAGCCCTTGTCGACGTCCAGCACGATGTCGCGCCACAGGAGGTCACGCTGCGCCTGGGTCGGCGGGTCGTTCGGCATCTCCTTGGTCTCGTACCAGCCACCGGCGACGTGGTTGTTGAGGACGCGGGTGACCTGCCCGATCCAGTCGGTGCCGTTGGTGGTGGTCGGCAGTTCGTTCGCGAGCTGCTGCTGGCTCGGCGGGTTGCCGTTCTTGGCCGAGATGGCGATCCGGGTGGCGGCCGGGCCACACCAGTACCCGGTCTCCTGGATCTGGTACTGGATGTTGAGCTCCGCGGCCGCCCTGACACCTTCGACCTTGGCGGGCGGCGCCATCGACTTCACGAAGTCGGGCGCGGGTACGACGTTAACGGCACTGTCACCTTGAGCGACGGCCACCGCCGGAGCGGTGATCAGTGCGGACACCGCGAGCGCGGTGACGACCGCGGCCCTGAGTCGACGCATGGTAATCCTTCCCCAGTTTCACTTTTGAACGGTGAATAGTGAACATGATCGCCGTTCCGGCGGCTTTTGTCTGCGGCCTCACCTGCGCTTCCCCGATCGGCCCACGACGAAAGTAGGCTCGAATGAACGCTCCGGGGGTCATCGGGCAATAGCGATCGTGCAGGTGATGAAAGACGATCACGAGCAGGCCGGCACGCGCGGACTGGACAGGCCGGATCTCGGTGGTCCCGACCCCGCACCTGTCTTCGGCATGCTCTTCGACGCCCACGCGGCCCCGCTGCAGCGCTATCTCGCGCGCCGCGTCGGCACGGAGACCGCGCACGACCTCGTCGCCGAGACGTTCCTCGTGGCGCTCCGGCGACGCGAGACGTATCGCCCGGAGGCGGGGACGGCGCGGGCCTGGCTCTACGGCATCGCGACGAACCTGCTGCGCCACCACGTCCGCACCGAGACCCGGGCGCTCAACGCGACGGCCCGGCTCGCGGCCGCCGGCCAGGTGGTCTCGGCCGGACACGACGGCCGCGTCGCCGAGCGGGTCGACGCGCAGTCCCGCGCGGCCCAGCTGGCGGGCGCGCTGGCCGAACTGAGCGTCGCGGACCGCGACACCCTGCTGCTGGTCTCGTGGGCGGGACTGGACCCCGGCGAGGTCGCCGAGGCATTGGGAATTCCCGCCGGGACAGTGAGATCACGACTGCACCGGATCCGGAGATGGTTGCGCGCCAACGCACCGGAGTCCACAAAGGACGAATCAAGGGAAAAGGAGGAGGGCGAAAGTGCACGGCGATAGCATCAGGAAGGTGTGGTCGGAGGCCGAACTCGACGAGGCGCTGGCCGACCTCCACGCCGAACCGGAAACCCGGCAGGACGAACTGTCCCGTGCCAGGGCCGCGCTCCTGCGTGCCGCCGGAGCGGTCGAGGACGAACTGCTCCCCACGGTCGCGCCGCCGTCGAAAAGACGGCCGAGCGCGTGGCGATGGATCGCGGCAGCGGCCGCCGCGGCGCTGGTGTCCGGCGGGGGAATCGTGGCGACGAACGCCTTCACCGACGGCGACGGCCCGGCCCCCGCGGACCAATCGATCCTCGCCCCGGGTGAAGACGCGCTCGAAGGGCTCCACGGCGACAACTTCCCGCTCCGCGACGACCAGTACCGGCTCGTCACGGAATCCACCTGGACCACGCGCGTCACCAAGTCCGGGTTGGTCTACCAAACCCACGAGATCCTCGAACGATGGCTGGCCGTCCCGAGTTGGAAGCCCTTCAAGACACGGTTCACCGGGACCGGCGAGATCCGCTGGATAAAGGGCGACTACGAGACGGCGATGAGAAACGGAGAAGCGCTGCCTGGCCCGTCGTCCACGGTCAGCGTGGACGACGTCCCGCCGCGGACCACCACGACGTCACCGGCGCCTCCGGCCCTCCGGTCCCGTGACCGCCTGCCGGCCGAAAGCGGATGGACGCACCCCACGACGGATTTCCTCGGGGAACTGCCCATCGACCCGGGGAAGATGGCCGAGCGGCTCCGCCACGACGGTATCTGGCCGGACGGCCGCCCAGCGGAACAGCCGAACTCACCGCACGAGATGTTCGAGATGGCCTTCAACGTGCTCCGCTCTTCCCAGGGCTTCGGCGCGCAGCGAGTGGCACTGTGCAAAGCGCTCGCGAAGATGCCCGGCATCGTCATGGAGACCATGGCCACTCCCGACGGGCGGCCCGCGTTGTCCTTCTCGGTCGCGCTGCCGGACCAGACGCGCACGTTCATCGTCGACAGGGCGACCGCGGCCGTCGTCGGGAACCGCGCCGTCCGGCCCTCCGACAAGAGCGAGGATTGGCCGGGGCTGACCTTGTTCGACACGAAGATCTCGGTGGTGATCACCGACGACGGCGGCCCCTAGCGCGCGTGTTTGGCGGCGTTGAGCGCGCTTCCGACGTCTCCGACCTCCAGCACCCGGATTCCCGGCGGGATCTTGCCGGAGTCCGGCGGCACCAGCGCGTAGGTGAAGCCGAGCCGGGCGGCCTCCGCGAGCCGCCGCCCGACGCTCGGCACCCGCCGGACCTCACCCGAGAGCCCGACCTCGCCCATCGCGACGAGTTTGGGTGAGAGCGGGGTGTCCCGCGCCGACGACATCAGGGCCAGCACCACCGCGAGGTCGATGCCGGGCTCGGTGATCTTCATGCCGCCGACCGTCGCGACGTAGACGTCCTTGTCGCCGACCTTGATGTTCGCCCGCTTCTCCACCACGGCCAGCACCATCGCGACGCGCGCGGAATCGAGACCGCTCACCGCGCGCCGGGGCTGCGGCGACTGGGTCGCCGACACCAGCGCCTGCACCTCGCCCAGCAGTGGCCGCTTGCCCTCCATGGTCACCGTGACCGCGGTGCCCGCGACCGGCTCCGCGGTGTGGCTGAGGAACAGTCCCGACGGGTCGGGCACGCCGACGATGCCCTCCTCGACCAGTTCGAAGCAGCCGATCTCGTCGGCGGCGCCGAAGCGGTTCTTGATCCCGCGCAACATCCGCAGCGTCGAATGTTTGTCGCCTTCGAACTGCAGGACGACGTCGACCAGGTGCTCCAGCACACGCGGCCCGGCGACCGAGCCGTCCTTCGTGACGTGACCGACCAGCACGATCGGCAGCCCGCGTTCCTTGGCCAGCGCGACCAGCCCGGAGGTGACCGCGCGGACCTGGGTGACCCCACCCGGCGCGCCCTCCACCTGCGGCGAGGCCATGGTCTGGACCGAGTCGACGATCAGCACCCCGGGCTTGACCGCGTCGACATGGCCGAGGATCGCGGAGAGATCGCTCTCGGCCGCGAGGAACATCTCGTCATGGACGTTGCCGGTCCTCTCGGCGCGCAGGCGCACCTGCCCCGCCGACTCCTCGCCGGTGACATACAGCGCGCGACCCGCGGTGGCCGCCCATTGGTAGGCGACCTCCAGCAGGAGGGTCGATTTGCCGACACCGGGTTCACCGGCGAGCAGGATGACCGCGCCCGGCACGAACCCGCCGCCGAGCACACGGTCCAGTTCGGAGACGCCGGTGGGCTTCGCGCGCGCCGTCTCGACATCGACCTCGCCGATCGGGCGCGCCGGGGCGCTGGGCGCACCGGCCGCGACCCTGGCTATCGCCGGGCGGGCGTCGCCGCGTTCCTCGAGCGTTCCCCACGCCTGACATTCGGGGCAGCGCCCGACCCACTTCGGCGCCTCGTACCCGCACTCACCGCAGCGGTAGGTACTGCCTTTCTTGACCACCCCGTGAGGCTAGCGGCCACCACCGACAAACCCCGGGAACGACAGGTTCCGGGCCGGGCTGAAGGGAACTTTCCCCGCATGTGACGCAGCGAAGGGGCCCTTCACCGCATGGCATGCGACGAAGGGCCCCTTCAGCCCGGCTTGGTGACCTAGTGCCCGCCGCCCTCGGCCGCGGGCTTCTCCGGCGCGGGCGCCCGGCTGCCCGGGTGCGACGGCGCCGCGATCGGCAGGTCCAGCGTGATCGAACCGGAGTTCTTGAAGACGAAGGTGACCTTGATCGTCTGGCCCGCCCACACCGGCTGCTTCAGACCCTGCAGCACGATCGTGGCCTTGCCCACCTGGTCCGGCGCGTTGGTCGCCTCCGGGCCCGCGGACGGCGTGATCGTCCCGGCGACGTTCGACGACGGGGCGCCGGACTCACTGCTCGACGGGGCGCCCGAGGACGACGGCGGCGCGGAGGACGGGGCACTCGTCGGAGCGACCTCCTTGGTCGACTCGACCGCGTCGGACGGGCCGATCACGAGCGCGTGGCTCGCGACGATGACCTTCGCTCCGGTGATCTTGGCGTCACCGGTGGCGGCTTCGGAGGAGACCGAGACGAGCTCGTCGTCCTGCTTGCCCTGGTTCACGATGGTCAGCGCCAGCGGCGCGGCGGCGCCGGCCGGGTACGCCTGTCCCTCGGCGGGGAATTGGAGCGCGGCGTTCCGCAGCACCAGGTCCTTCGCCTGCGCGTACGTCCCGTTGACCGCGGGCTGCTGCGAGTCGGTCTGGGTGATCTGACCAGCACCGCAGCCGGCGAGCACGAGCGCGGCGCCGAGCGCCAGCACACCTGCGCCGAACACGCGACGATTCTGCAGCCTCACGTCGGAGTCCTTCCATCTCACGGCCTCTTCACCGCGAAGACTAGCCGGGCGCCTTCGCGGGCGAAGAACCCGGTGCGTGTTGACACCCCACCAATGCGGTGACGTGCCCAAGATCAACCGTCCACAAAGGATTCGGAAATCGTTCGCTTCTCACCAGCGTGAGCATGGGCGAATTGGGTTTGTCAACCCCCGGGCGGACCACCGTCAGGCCGCTGACCTGCGACGACGATCGCAGGCCGCTAGGTGGGCCTCGTCGGCACGTGCTAAGATGAATTCAGCGAAAGGGGCAGAGGACACATGGTTTTCAAGGTCGGAGAGACCGTCGTCTACCCGCACCACGGTGCCGCACTCATCGAAGCCATCGAGACCCGCGTGATCAAGGGCGAGGAGAAGAAGTACCTCGTCCTCAAAGTCGCGCAAGGGGATCTTACGGTTCGCGTGCCCGCTGACAACGCCGAGATCGTCGGTGTTCGTGATGTCGTCGGGCAAGAAGGACTGGACAAGGTTTTCGACGTTCTGCGTGCTCCTCACACCGAAGAGCCCACCAACTGGTCTCGTCGGTACAAGGCCAACCTCGAGAAGCTCGCCTCCGGCGATGTGAACAAGGTGGCCGAAGTGGTGCGCGACCTCTGGCGGCGAGAGAAGGACCGCGGACTTTCAGCCGGTGAGAAGCGCATGCTGGCGAAGGCGCGGCAAATTCTGGTCAGCGAGCTGGCGCTCGCGGAGGGCACCGACGAGGACAAGGCTGAAGTCCTCCTCGACGAAGTTCTGGAAACCGCGGCAGTCTGAACCGGCGGGTGTCCCGCGCCAGGTGAGGCTGCGGGGGATACCTCTACGATCGCGCACATATGAGCACCGTCCATATGAGCACAATCGTGTTCGTCACTGTCGTTCGACACCATGCCTCCGACGCGGAGCTCGCTCTCGCGCCGGTCAATGGTGAAGCGCTACTCACGCACACTGTGCGGGGGCTGCTCGCTCTGCCGGATCTCGATCTGGTGGTCGTAGCGGCCCCCGAGCGGTGTGCTGATTTGTTTTCGGCCGCTTTGAGCGGCTTCAAGGAGCGTTGCCGGATAGTACCCGGCTCGTCACTCAAGCATGCTTTCGACACCGTCGAAAAAGGAATCACCGGGAACCCGGTTTTCCTCGTGCACGACGCCTTGCGCGCATTCACGCCCGCGGACACGGTCCGTGCCGTCGCGGACGCGGTCCGTGCGGGCTCCCCCTTCGTGGTTCCGGTACTACCGATGGCGGACACCGTGAAGGTGACCGACGCGGCGGAGGTCATTACAGGGACCGAAGACCGCGCACACCTCCGGACGGCGCAAACCCCACTCGGCTTCACTCGTGAGACTTTTCTCTCGTATGCCGATGAACCCTCTCTCGATGGCGCGCACACCATCGCCGGGCACCCCGATGCGATGCGCGTCACCACTCAGTTCGAACTGAAACTTGCCGAAGCGATCGCGGTGGCCGGGGAAGGGGAACGGGCCTTGTGATCCACTCGCGGCGGCAGGGCGCCTTTCCCGATTGCGGACGTAAGTCGCTAACGTGCGCCCTGGCGACGCGATCGCGGTCGCGCGCAACAGGCGATGAGAAGAGGGAAGTGCTGTGAGGATCGGGAACGGCGTCGACGTTCACCCCGTCGAGGCGGGCCGCGAATGCTGGATCGCCGGTCTTCTCTGGCCCGGCGTCGACGGCTGCGCGGGTCATTCCGACGGTGACGTCGCGGCGCACGCGTTGTGCGACGCGCTGTTGTCCGCGGCCGGGCTCGGTGATCTCGGCGCGGTGTTCGGCACCGGCGATCCGCGATGGGCGGGCAAGCACGGCGTCGAGTTCCTCGCGGAGGCGCGGCGTCTGGTCGAGGCGGACGGCTGGACCGTCGGGAACGCGACCGTCCAGATCGTGGGCAACGCGCCGCGCGTCGGGAAGCGCCGCGAAGAGGCGCAGAAGGTGCTGAGCGAGGCTGTCGGCGGGCCGGTGAGCGTCTCCGGGACGACGACCGACGGGCTCGGCCTGACCGGCCGCGGCGAGGGCATCGCGGCCTTCGCGACGGCACTGCTCCTGCCCTCGCAGGAATAGCCCGCTCCGGAAGCCGGTTCGAGCTGTCATGGCAGTCACACTTCCCGAACCGGTCCGCGAACTGGTGGACGGCAAGAACTTCGCGACCGTGGCCACGCTGGACGCCGACGGCGGCCCGCAGACCTCGGTCATCTGGGTGGGCCTCGACGATGGCGACCTGGTCTTCAGCGCCACCGAAGACAGGCTGAAGGTGCGAAACCTGCGTCGCGATCCTCGCGCGAGCGTGTCGATCACCGACGCGGAGAACCCGTATCGGCACACGCAGCTGCGCGGCACGGTCACGATCACCCCGGACCCGGACAAGACGTTGCCGAAGACGCTCAGCCACAAGTACCTCGGCAAGGACTACCCGGAGGAAGGCCCGGAAGTCGAACGGGTGATCGTCCGCCTGCGCGTCGATCGGATCGCCGGAAACGTTCGGTGATCAGGCTGATTAGGATTCGGACATGGGTGTGACCTTCAACGACGCGACCAAGAAACTCCTTGACGGCAACAACTTTCCGGTCCTCGCGACCCTCAACGCCGACGGCTCCGCGCAGACGTCCGTGCTGTGGGCGAAGCGGGACGGCGACACGGTGATCTTCGCGACCGTCCGGGGCCGTCTCAAGGAGCGGAACATGGCCAGGGACCCGCGGGTGTCCGTCTCGGTCTTCGACCAGGACAACCCGTACGACTACGTCGAGATCCGCGGGACCGTGGAGATGACCGACGAGGGCGGACGCGAGCTGATCAACGAGCTTTCGCACAAGTACCTCGGCAAGGACTACCCGGAGGAGCCGGCGGACGTCGTCCGCGTGCTGGTCCGGATCACCCCCACCAAGATCACCGGCAACGCCGCCTGACGCACGCCATGAACGGTCCGTTCCTTGTGGACTTCGCGAGGAACGGACCGTTCGTCTCACACGCGAGGGAGGCAGGAACCCCACGATCGTGGCTAATGTGGACCTCGTGACCTTTCGCGCTGTGTTGTTCGACTTCTCCGGCACGGTCTTCCGGCTCGAACAGGACGAGACCTGGCTCGCCGACCTCACCGACCACGAGGGTGAGCGGCTCGACATCGAGGCCCAGACCGAACTGATGCGCCGGATGACCGCGCCGGTCGGCCAGGTCGTCGATCTCGACGAGGAGCACCTGCACGCCTGGAACCACCGCGATCGCGACCCGGAACTGCACCGCAAGGTGTACCTCGAGGTCCTCAAGCAGTCCGGGGTGCCGCACGCCGACCAGGCCGTCGCGCTCTACACCCGGCTGATCGATCCCACCCAGTGGACGCCGTACCCGGACACCGAAGCCGTCCTCAAGGGCGTCTCCGGCAAGGGCGTGAAGCTCGGGGTGCTGAGCAACATCGCCTTCGACATCCGGCCGGCGTTCGGCCGCCGCGGCTGGGACGCCTACGTCGACGAGTTCATCCTGTCGTTCGAGGTCGGCGCGGTGAAGCCGGAGCCGGAGATCTTCCGCGCGGCCGTCGAGCGGCTCGGTGTCGACCCGGCGGAAACGCTCATGGTGGGCGACAGCGAGGAAGCGGACGGCGCCGCACGCGACATCGGCTGCGCGTTCGCGCTGGTAGAGCCGCTGCCGACGCATGAGCGGCCGGACGCCCTGCTCAACGTCATGCGTACGCATAACGTGCTGTAATACGGTCACTGCGACACCGCTCACGCCGACCCCGTACCCTTTTAGGGTGGCACTACACCTCTATGACACGGCGACCCGGAGCGTGCGGGAATTCCATCCCGCCCGTAGCGGAACGGCGTCCATGTACGTGTGTGGTGCCACCGTGCAGGGCGTACCCCACATCGGCCACGTCCGCGGCGCGCTGAACTACGACGTCCTGCGCCGCTGGCTCGTCCACAGTGGACTCGACGTGCTGATGGTCCGCAACGTCACCGACATCGACGACAAGATCCTCACCAAGGCCGCCGCGGCGGATCGCCCTTGGTGGGAGTGGGCGGCCACGCACGAGCGCGCCTTCGAGTCGGCGTACGAGGCATTGGGCTGCTTGCCTCCTTCGATCGCCCCTCGGGCGACAGGGCACGTCACGCAGATGGTCGAGCTGATGCAGCGGCTGATCGACGGCGGACACGCCTACGCCTCGGGCGGCGACGTGTACTTCTCGGTCAAGGCGTTCGACGGCTACGGCGACCTCTCCGGGCAGAAGCTCGACGAGGTCCAGCAGGGCGAGAGCCTCGGCGAGGGCAAACGCGACCCGCGCGACTTCACGTTGTGGAAGAGCGCCAAGCCGGGCGAGCCGTCATGGCCGACGCCGTGGGGCTCCGGCCGTCCCGGCTGGCACCTCGAATGCTCGGCGATGGCGACGGCGTACCTCGGCGCCGAGTTCGACATCCACGGCGGCGGCGTCGACCTGGTGTTCCCGCACCACGAGAACGAGCGCGCCCAGTCGAACGCGGCGGGCGACCCGTTCGCGCGGTTCTGGCTGCACAACGCCTGGGTGACCATGTCCGGCGAGAAGATGTCGAAGTCGCTGGGCAACACGGTCTCGATCCCGGAGATGCTGCGGAACTACCGCGCGCCCGAACTGCGGTACTACCTGGTCCAGCCGCACTACCGGTCGACGATCGAGTACTCCGACGGGGCGCTCACCGAGGCCGCGCAGGGCTACCGGCGGATCGAGCAGTTCCTCCGGCGGACCGCGAGCGGCGCCGGCGCCGTGCACATCGGCGAGGTCCCGGCCGAATTCGCCGCCGCCCTCGACGACGACCTGGCCACCCCGCAGGCGTTCGCCGTGCTGCACAACACGGTCCGCGACGGTAACGCGGCCCTCGACGCGGCCGACAATTCCAAGGCACTCGAAGTCGCCGCCTCCGTGCGCGCGATGACCGACGTGCTCGGCCTCGACCCGCTCTCCGCGCGCTGGTCCGAGGCGGGCGGCAATGAGACGCCCACCCGGCAGGCGCTGTCCGATCTCGTGGAAGGGCTGCTCACCGAACGGCAGCAGGCCCGCGCCGAGAAGGACTTCGCCCGTGCGGACGCCGCGCGTGACCGCCTCCAGCAGGCGGGCATCGTGGTGGAAGACACCCCGAACGGTCCACAGTGGACCGTCAAGGACGTCTGACACTTACTCGGTTTCTAGCTCAAGGATTCTCACTCATGGCAGGCAACTCCCGGCGCCAGGGCGCTATCCGCAAGCCCGGCACGAAGAAGGGTCAGGTCGTCGGTTCCGGCGGCCAGCGCCGGAAGGGCCTCGAAGGCAAGGGCCCGACGCCCAAGGCCGAGGACCGGCCCGGGCACAAGGCGTACCGCGTCTCGAACGCGCGTGACCGCAAGGAACAGGCCCGGCAGAAGAAGGCCGACAAGCCGGAACTGATCGCCGGGCGCAACCCGGTGGTCGAGGCGCTGCGCGCCGACGTTCCGGCCACCGCGCTGTACGTCGCGATCAACATCGAGATCGACGATCGCGTCAACGAGGCCGTCCGGCTCGCGGGCGACAAGGGCATCTCGATCCTGGAGATCCCGCGCGAGGAACTGGACCGCAAGACCAACCGGGCCATGCACCAGGGCCTCGGCCTGCAGGTCCCGCCGTTCCAGTACGCCGACCCGCGTGACCTGATGGCCGTGGCGAAGGACTCCGGGCAGACCCCGCTGTTCGTCGCGCTCGACGGCGTCACCGACCCGCGCAACCTCGGCGCGGTGATCCGGTCCGCCGCCGCGTTCGGCGCGCAGGGTGTCCTCCTGCCGGAGCGGCGCAGCGCGGGCATGACCGCGGTCGCGTGGCGGACCTCCGCCGGCACCGCGGCCAAGCTGCCGATCGCCGTCGCGACCAACCTGACCCGTCAGCTGAAGGCGTGGAAGGACGAAGGCCTGATGGTCGTCGGCCTCGACGCGGACGGCTCGGTCGACATCGACGAACTGGACCTCGCGGCGGACCCGCTGGTCATCGTGCTCGGCTCGGAGGGCCGCGGCCTGTCCCGGCTGGTGCGCGAGACCTGCGACGCGACCGTGTCGATCCCGATGGCGGCCGGTGTCGAATCGCTCAACGCGTCGGTCGCGGCCGGGGTGCTGCTGGCCGAGGTGGCGCGCCGCCGACGGCTCGCGGGACGTGTCTGACCCCGCACTTCGTCACACGGTGCGAGGTGGTCAGGCAGTGTCCTTTGGTGAACCCGCGTCCGCGATCGACGTCGGCAGGGCGCGGCCGGGTTCTCCGCCTCGCGGGCGGAGTCAGGGGCGCCCTGCCACCGCGATAGCGGGGCCTACGGCCGGGCGGGTTCACGTGTGTGGTCACTTTTCCGGGGCCATCTCAGCCCCGCCAACAGGCACGCAGGCTAAGGTCACCAGCGGATAACGCGTAACCGCCCTGGGGGACCCCGCACCGATGTCGTTCATTTCACCGCTGTTCCTGTGGTACTTCATGCCGGCGGTCCTGCTCGCCGTGCTGGTGTGCCCGCGCAGCTGGCGGAACGGCATCGTCGCGGTCGGCAGCCTGATCTTCTACGCCACCGGCGCCGGGCCGTACACGCTGGTGCTGCTCGGCTGCATGGTGGTCAACTTCCTGGCCGGGCCCGCGCTGGAGCCGAACGCGTGGGACCTGCAGAACAAGCGGCGCAAACGGCTGCTGCTCGGGGTCATCGGCCTCAACGTCGGCGTGCTGCTGATCTGGAAGTACGCGGGTTTCGCGACGCAGCAGATCGCGGCCGTGACGCACTGGTTCGGCGGCGGTTTCCCGGTGGCCGACCTGGTCATCCCGATCGGCATCTCGTTCTACACGTTCCACCACATCTCCTACGTGGTGGACATCTACCGCGGTGAACGCCGCGCGCTGCGCGATCCGGTGTCGTTCGCCGCGTACATCGCGATGTTCCCGCAGCTGGTGGCCGGGCCGATCGTGCGGTACCGCGAGATCGCCGACCAGCTGCCGCAGCAGCGGTCGCACCGCCTCGACGACATCGCCGCCGGTTTCCCGCGGTTCGCGCTCGGGCTGTGCAAGAAGACGATCATCGCGGACTCGCTCAGCCCGATGGTGGACGCCTGCTTCAACACGCCGGCGGATCAGATGACCTTCGCGATCGCCTGGCTCGGCGCGATCGGGTACACCCTGCAGCTGTTCTTCGACTTCTCCGGGTACTCCGACATGGCGATCGGGCTCGGCCGCATGCTCGGCTTCCGGCTCCCGGAGAACTTCGCGAGGCCTTACTCGTCGGTGACCATCACCGAATTCTGGCGGCGCTGGCACATGTCACTGTCCCGCTGGTTCCGCGACTACGTCTACATCCCGCTGGGCGGCAACCGCACCGGCGCCGGGCACACGTACCGGAACCTGTGCATCGTGTTCGTGCTGACCGGGTTCTGGCACGGCGCGCAGTGGACGTTCCTGATCTGGGGCGTCTACCACGGTGCGCTGCTGATCGTGGAACGCGCTTTCGGCTACGACGTCACCCCGAAGTCCCAGGCCGCCCGCATCGGCCGCCGCGCGCTGACGCTCGTGCTCGTGGTCTTCGGCTGGGTGTTCTTCCGCGCCAAGGATCTGCCGCACGCGCTCGGCATGATCGGGCACATGATGCTGCCGGACTTCACCGGCCTCACCGACGTCGTCGAGAGCGCGGTGACCAACCAGCGGCTGCTCATCCTGCTGTGCGCGCTGGCGATCGTGTTCCTGCCCGCGCATCCGGTGACCGGGCCGCTGCTGGAGTCCTCACGGAGCCGTCCGGCGACGGCGCTGCGGATCGGCGTGATGACCGTCGGGCTGGTGTACGCGGCCATCCTGATCGCGACGGGCACGTTCAGCCCGTTCCTCTACTACCAGTTCTGATGGAGCCGCGAGCATGACCGAACCGACCGATCTCGCCAAGCTGCCGGGTGTGATCCCCTACGTCGACAACCACAACGGCCCACGCCGGCTGCTGACCATCGACGTACCTCCCGTCAGCATGAACGCGGTGCGCCATTACGTGCCCCTCACGAGCATCGACGGCAGGCAGTACGTGGTTTCGTGGGGTTCGGTCACCTTCGAGATCCCCGCTGACCGGAACGTGCATGTCAGCGTGCATCTGCAGACCAACTACGCGTCCGGATTGACCTCGACCCCGTTCGCCTCGATCGTCCTGGCCCCGCACCCGTCGCCGGTCAGGCTGGCCACTCGATTCACCAACGCGGAAGGCGCGCTCCTGCCGGTCGGCTAGCTTCAACAAGACAAACGGCCGTTGAATTTCCGACAGGTCTCTTCGACGGTCCGAGTCATCTCGATCGCATCTCCGGTGGACTTGTGCACATTGACCTCGATCGGCTCCAAGCCCGGCGCGATCTCAATGGTTAGAGCGTAGTCGGCAACATTGACCCGCGAATCTTCTCTGGTCGGCAGACTCGTCCTACTACGAATTTCTAGACACCCGTCGATCGAGGCTCTTTGCCGCCTCCCCATGCCTCGGATGTACTCGTCGAAATGCGCCAGGATGTTCCGCGCTTCCTTGACCCAGGGCTGCTTGGAGTCGAACTCCGCCACGGCCTGGTCCACCTCCGCTGCCAGCTCCTCTGGCATGTACGAGCCCAGAAGGCCGACCGTAGACCTAAGCTGATTCAGTGCGAATGAAAATAACATCGCGTCGGCCCGTAATTGCAGCACAACATCTAGGGAAACGAACTCCTCGAACCTATAGGACCGCACGTCTTCCTCCGCCGCCCTGGTTATCCGGCCCCACTGCGTGTCCACCGCCTTGAGCCAAGTTTTCAGATGAATCTGCGCTTGAGAGTACGACTCCGTGGCAGTATCTGATTTCTGCACCATCGGCCCATCATCGACCTTCCCTATGTCCACCTCAAGAGGATTTCGGTTTCGGCGGCATGCGCAGCCCCACGGGGTCCCGTGACGCGTGGAGATCGGCAGGCTGCGAGCCGCGTCGAGCACCAGCTGAGCGAATTCCCTGCCGCGCGCCATCGGCAGGTAGTGCCCGGCTCTCGGCACGGAGATGAGGCGCCCGTCGGCGCAGGCGTCCAGAAAGCGGCGTTCGTGGCGCCGGAAGTGGTCGCGTGAGCCGTTGATGAGCCAGGTGGGCCCCGGATAGGCCGCGAGTTCCGCGAGCACGTCGAAGTCGGCGAAGGCCTTGGCGACGTCCGGGATCACCTCGGTCGCGATGCCGCCACCGATCACGGCCTCGGCGAGCTCCGGCGGCAGGACGCTTTGGAACTGCCATCGGCTCAGCCGTTCGCCCTGGTCCGGCAGCCGCATGAGCAAGCGGTGCGCTACGCGAAACGGCGCCTCCAGTGTCTTGCCGGGCAGGAAGGTCGAGCCCGCGACGACGAGGCCAGCCACACGCTCCGGATACCGTGCGGCCGCGGCGATGGCGACATAGCCACCGAGGGAATGCCCGACGACCAGCGCGGGTTCGTCGATGACCGCGGCGACCGCGTCCGCCGCCGCGGCCAGGGTGAACCGCTCGCCCCGGCGGGCGCCGTGTCCCGGCAGGTCGACCGCTTTCGCGGGATGCGCGGAGCGTGCCAGCTGCTCGGTCCAAGCGGCGCCGCTGAGCCGGATGCCGTGGACGAAGACGATGGGGATCATGGGCGACCTCCTGAATGCAACGCACCGTTGCGTTGCAAAGTATGCGTGATCACAACACAACGCAACGGTGCGTTGTATTGTTTCTCCGGTGAGCACTCAGGACGGTCCCCGCAAGGCCGAGGCGATCTTCGCCGCCACCCTCGAGCTTCTGGCCGAGCACGGTTACGACAAGCTCGCCATCGAGGCCGTCGCCGCCCGGTCCGGCGTCAACAAGACGACGTTGTACCGATGGTGGCCCTCGAAGGACGCCCTACTGGCCGCCGCGCTGCGCGATTCAGGCCTGCTCACTGTCGAGATTCCCGACACCGGCAGCCTGCGCGGCGATCTTCTCGCCGTGGCAACGCGAATCCACCGGCTGCTGACCTCGGAGCGCACCGCGCCGGTCGTCACGGCGACACTGACGGCGAGCCCCCGGCGTCCGGAACTCGTTGACGTGGCAAGGAGTTTCTTCGCCGACCGCATGGCACGCGAAGAGCCGATCTTCGACCGCGCCACCGCGAGAGGCGAACTGCGCGCCGGCGTCGATCCGGTTCTGGTGATGGATCTGCTCGCGGGGGCGATCTGGTTCCGGCTGCTGCTGCGCGGCGGCGAAGCCGGGCCGGATTTTCTCGAAGAGGTCGTCGACACAGTACTGAGTGGTGCCGCGTGAAAATCACGCTGAAGATCGAATCAGGGCGGCTCGACGATTATCTCGTCGCCGACGCGGTCGTCGATCACGATCACCCGCTGATCCGCGAAACGGCCGACAGACTGTCACCGACCGGCGGCACCGAAGTCGACGTGATCCGTTCGATGTTTCACTTCGTGCGCGACGAGATCGCCCATACGGTGGACGCCGCCGATTCCCGGGTCACCCTTATGGCCTCCGAGGTTCTGCGCGAGCGGGTCGGACTCTGCTACGCGAAGGCCCATCTGCTGGCCGCTTTGCTTCGCAGCCAAGGTATCCCGGCCGGGTTCTGCTATCAGCGGATCGGCGTTCTGCACGGGCTCAACGGCGTGTATCTCGCCGGTCCGGACCGGTGGATCCGGCTCGACCCGAGGGGCAACAAGAATGGCGCGGACGCGCACTTTCCTTTCATGCGAGCGAGTTCGCTGGAAGATGAGCGGCTCGCGTGGACACTGGACCCGGCGAGAGGCGAGATCGACTTCCCCACGGTGTACACCGCACCGTCTTCGGCCGTCGTCGAAACCTTGTCGTCGGCGAAGCCCGGTCCCGGGTGGTACAAAGGAATCCTTCCGCACGCTCCGTGAGTGGTTTTCCCGCGATCCGGCGAAACCTCCGATGCGAAACCGGCATCGCCGAGCGTCACATTCGTTGTTGGTCCCTTTCCCCCGAATTTCTTATTTCGACATTGTCACGATGCGCGTAGAGTAACTCCCCGCACTCGAATAGATACGCACTGCGTTCGTCCGTTCGAGTGCCGATCAAGGAGGTGACCTTCGTGCCCGCGGAAGCCGACCGGCTCCGCCGTTCCCCGTTGCAAGAGATCTTCTGGACCAGGACGAGTCTGCTGCTCACCGTACTGGTCGTCGTCGCGGGCCTCAGCCTGTGGATCTCCAGCATGATGGATCCCGGCGCCGGCAAGACATTGCTCACTTCGCTCGGCACCGGCACCCTGATCTCCGCGGTGGTCGGCTTCGGCCAGACCCTGATCACCGCCACCGCGTCACAGCGCGCGATGGTGACCCCGGTGATCGAGGAAAGCCGCCGCGCGCTGGAGGCGCTCAGCGCCGAATACCGTTCGCTCAACAAGGAATTCTTCCCCACCCACGTCTTCGAGGCGACCACCGATCCGGATCCGTTGTTCAACCGGGTCATGACCGAAGACCTCGACGTGACCAGGCACTACTTCTTCCGCGGGTTCTCCGGCAGGCATGCCGCGGCGCGTTTGCTGTTGTCCCGCACCGAAAGGGAGCTTCGCGTGGTCATCGCCGACCCACGCGAGGAGGGCGCGATCGCCGGCAGGGCGCGCTATCTCCTGCGCAGCGAAGAAGCGGGAATGGACTACGAGACGATCCAGAAGCGGCTCAACGACGAGATCAGCATCGGCCTGGTCGGACTGTTCCTGGCACGCAGCCGGTGCTCGCTGGTGGACATCACCGTCGTCGCCGACCCGCCACTGGACCGGCTCGAAGTGTTCGACGAGAGCGTCTGGGTGACCTTGTACAGCGACATCCGCGGCGCGACCACGTTGTATCCGCGAACACTGCGGTTCAGCGAAGGTTCGTTCCTGTACAACAAGGAACGCTCCGAGTTCCTTCGCGTGTCCCAGTCCAGGTCCGGACGGCACTTCCACATCTCCACCACGACGACGCGGACGGATTTCCTCGCCCTGTACGAAAAAATTACCGGCTGTCCCCTTTCCGAAGAGAACTTCCTCGAACTGGAAGGGAAATTCCATACCTTCCGGAAGGAGTTCACCACACTCGCCGAGTTGAAGCCCTGACCTCTCGGCGTCGCAGAGCACTAGATTTGAGGAGCTGAAGTTGCTCACTCGCTTGTCCCCCCTCACCCAGCTCTCCGCACTGCTCCGGACCACGGACCTGCCGCTGGCGCAGCACTGGCAGATCGTCGACGAGATCTTCCGGGACTGGACGTCGAGACCAGAGCTGCGCGACGATCTCCGGCGGCATTTGGATTCGCTCAGCCCGGACGAGGCGAGCGCGGTACTCGAGCGATCCCGGGAGACCACCACCCATTTCGCCTGGTGCCTGCTCGATTGCCCGACAGATCCCTTTTCGGTCTGGCTTCACGAGTACAAGGCGCCGAAGGACTGGCGTGCGGGGTACGCCGATTCCGTGCACAATCACAGATATCACTTCTGCACCACGATCCTCCGTGGCAACTACGTCCACGAGCGATATTCGACCCTGCGCGACCAGCTCTCCGGATTGATCACATCGGTTCGGTTACGACGCAGAACGCTGTGTCAGACGGGATCGGTAGGCGTCATGTACGCGGACGAGTTCCATCGGATTCCCGAGGCCACCGAAGGGACTATGACGTTTTTGGTGAAATCACGCCCAGTAAGCGAGTTCAGCCTCTCCTATGACCCGAAGACCGGAATCGGACATCGTCACATTCCGGTCGAGGTCCGATTGGGGGATCTGGCAGGCCGCATCTAACTACACACCGCCGTCGAAGGCGCATACCATTACTCCACCCGTCTGCAACGGGATCGGAGAGGTGTATGCGCGCGCGAAAGAGCACGATTCCTTCCCAAACCATCGACGCCGTCGAACATCGCGTCCGGCGACTGTGCTGGCGTTATGCGGACAAACTGCAGTTCCACGGCTGGCACCACGTGAGTTTCGTCCGGGCCAAGGCCGCGGGATTCGCCGAACACAACGGCGCGGATCGCACCGTCGTCGAGGTGGCGGCACTGGTGCACGATGTGAACTACATCGTGCTCCGGAACTCCCCCGCGGCCGCCGGACGAGACCTCCGGATGGGCATCCTGCGGGAATGTGGTGTCGAGGAGGCCGTGGCCCGGTGGATCGACGAGATCGTCGACGAGGCCGAGATGGCCACCAGAGGCCGGCACATCTCGCTCGAGGCTCAAGCGTTGAGCGACGCCGACACGCTGTTCAAGGCACTGCCGGTGACGCCCGTCGTACTCGCCCACCGCTATCTGCGGGAGAACGGGTTGAGCCTCCGCGAACTGGCGCACAAGATCGTCGGCGAACAACGCGACGTCCACGACAGTGGTTACTACTTCTACAACCCCAAAGCAGCGGAGAACTACTCCCGATGGGCGTTGGCGAATCTTCAGTTGTGGCAGTGCATCAAAGAAGCCGTCGACGATCCGACGGTCGTCGAACTCCTCGACGCGGTGCACGCCGTGGACGCCACGGACTTCGAGGCCGAGCCCGCCGCGTCCTAGCGCTGGCCGTAGCCGCGGAGTTTCTCCACGACATGCTCGATCTCGGCAGGCGGGAGCAGGTTCGGTGCTCCCGCCGCCCGCGCCGTCAGCCAGACCTGGCAGACCCACTCGAGCTGCTGCGCCCGGCTGTACGCGGAACCGAGACTGTCGCCGAAGGTGATAGTGCCGTGGTTCGCCAGCAGGCAGCCTCGGCGGCCTTCCAGCGCCTCCAGCATGGCTTTGGCGAGCTCTTCGGTGCCGTAGGTCGCGTACGCCGCGACGCGGGCTGTCGGACCGATCGCGGCGAGCATGTAGTGGATCGGCGGCACCTCGGTGGCGAGAGTGGAGACCGCCGTGGCGTGCACGGAATGCGTGTGCACCACGGCGGCGACCGGTTTGCCGTCCGGATCCTCCGCCTGCCGGTACACCGTGAGGTGCATCGGGAGTTCGCTGGTCGGCTTGAGCGAGCCGTCGACGATTCCACCGTCGAGGCCGACGACTGGTATGTCTTCCGGCCGCAGCCCGGCGTAGTCGACCCCTGTCGGGGTCACGGCGATCAGTTCGCCCTGCCTGGCGGAGACGTTCCCGGAGGTGCCGACCACGAGTCCGTCGGCGGTCATCCGGCGGGCGAATTCGCAGACCGCCAAGCGTTCCTTGGCCAGGATCATCGTCACGACCTCCATAGTCCGCGGGCCGCGGCCAGTGAGGCCCGATAGTCGGCGTCGCCCTGCTCGTAGAACTCTACGTTCTCGGGGGGCGGACCTCGACGACGTTGGAGCACCTGCGCCGCCTCGGCGTCACGATCACCGATCCGCTGCCGGCGGCGGTAGCAAGAGTCCTTTGTGGACGCGGATCAGGGCGACCGTCACCGGTCTAGGGCGTGTTTCATAAGCCTGTTCGATGGGCTTCGTGATCCAGGTGGTTCCTGGCGGTACGGCGGGATCGCCCTCGTACCGGGTCGTACTCGGGCGCATCCCGCCGTGCCGCCAGGGACCGCCTGGGCGCGAAGACCGCGAACTTGGCTTATGAAACTCGCCCTAGGTCCGCGGGTGTCATCACGGGCGGAAACGGGATACGGCGCCGCGCTCGCCGAGTCGTACCCGCGGTTCCGCACCGAACCGCACATCAGAGGCTGGATCGACGGCGAGCTGTTCGCCGTCGTCCGGCGTCGAGAGATCAGGAAGGGCGTGGGCCATCGGTCTTGGCAGGAGCCGGCTTCGGCGTGGATGTCCCCGGGGTGGCTGCTTCCGGCTTGGGTGCCTCGGCGGCGTCCGGGGCGGAGGTGAGCAGCCGGATGGCCTCCTGGACGGCGACGTCCGTGGCGGAAAGCCGATCGGCGACCTTCGACCGGAGTTCCAGTGCGAGCTTCCGGGCCTGCTGAGCCTCGGCCTGCTGAGTCCTCGCGTCGGTGAGAGCTTCCGCGACCTGCTCCTGCTTCGCGGCGATGTCCTCCGCCGAAGACTTCTCCGACTTGGCGATCTTCTCCGCCGAGATCCGCTCGGCTTCGGTGCGCTTGGCCGCCGACACCCGGTCGGCTTCCGCGATCTTGTCCGCGGACGCCTTCTCCGCCGCCGCGCGACGAGCGGCCGAAGCCTCCTCGGCCTTCTTGTCCGCCGCGGCGCGGGCCCGGACGCTCTCCAGGTCCAGCTGCTTGCGCTTCTGCGCCGCCTCGGAGTTCAGCCGTTCGATCTCGGCCTTGGCGTCCGCGAGCAGTTTCTCCCGCTCGGCCTGCGCGTCCTTGGCAGCCTTGTCGCTCGCGCGCTGCGTTTCGTGGGCGTACTTGTCCGCTTCGGCCCGTGTCGACTTGGCGTCGGCTTCCGCGGCGGCCTTGAGGTCGGCGATCTCCTCCTCGGCGAGCTGCATCATCATGCGGACGCGTTCGGCCATCGCGCCGGCGCCGGACGGGCTCGAGCTCATCCGCACGAGGGCGGCCTTGGTCTCGTCCAGTTCCTTCTGGGCGTGACCGAGCGCCTTGGTGAGCTCACCGGCGGTCGCCACGGCCTCGTCGCGGCCGTGCGCGGTCTGCTTGAGTTCGGCCGCCAGTTCGGCGAGACGCTCGTCGACCTGACGCTTGTCGTAACCGCGGACAGCGCCCGCGAACGGGGACGATTTCGCTGAGGGCGCCTGAGGCGCCGGCTTCTCAGGAGCGACCATGGCGGCCACCTTAATGAGCGGGGACCCGTCAGGTAGTACCGCCAAACGGCTGCACTCGGCGTGCGGTGGGCCGAGCACGTGGCATCCTGCATTGTTGACAGGTCGTAAGCAGGGGAGGCCCGGTTGGACATCTCGGCGATCCTCGAAGACATCCGCGAGCATTGGCACATCTACGCCACGATGCCCTTCATCGCCGCGCTCATCGGGTACATCACGAAACGCGTCGCCATCGAGATGATGTTCCGGCCGCTGGAGTTCGTCGGGATCAGACCCTTCCTCGGCTGGCAGGGGGTCATCCCGGCCAACTCGCGCCGGATGGCGACCACCGCCGTCGACCTGCTGACCAAGAACCTCGTCGATCCGCAGGAGATCTTCTCCCGGCTCGATCCCGAGGAAATGGTCAAGGAACTCGAAGAGCCGCTACTCAAGGCCGTCGAGGACGTCACCCGCGAGGTGATGGAGCAGTACCAGCCCAGGCTGTGGGAACTGCTCCCGGCCAGGGCGCAGCGCATGCTGGTCGACCAGGTCCGGGCGCAGGCACCGAAGGTCGTCGCGAGGCTGATGCGCGAGGTGTCGACGAACATCGACGAGGTCCTCGACGTCAACGAGATGCTGATCAACGCCATGGTCCGCGACAAATCGCTGACCTGCCGCCTGATCAAGGAGGTCGCGACCCCGGAGCTCCGCTTCATCGCCCGGTCCGGCATCTGGTTCGGCTTCGTCATCGGCCTGATCCAGTTCGTCGCGTGGGCGCTGACGAAGCAGCCGTTGATCATGCCGATCTTCGGTTTCGTCACCGGATTCGTCACGGACTGGCTGGCGCTGAAAATGATCTTCTACCCGCGTGAGCCGCGCCGGTTCCTGTTCTTCAGCTGGCAGGGCATGTTCCAGAAACGCCGCCAAGCGGTCGCCAAGGACTACGGCGCGCTGATCGCGGACGAGGTCCTCACCGTGCGGAACGTGATGGAGGCCGTGCTCACCGGGCCCAAATCGGACAAACTGTTCGCGATGATCACCCGCGAGGTGCAACGGACCATCGACGCGCAGGCGAGCATCGCGAAACCGTTGGTGGCGCTGACCGTCGGCGGGGTTCAGTACCAGGAAATGAAGAAGGCCGCGGCGGAGAAGGCGATCGCGTATCTCCCCGAAACGGTGAAACACGTGGAAAGCTACGCCACTGACGCGCTCGACGTCCGCAACACCATCGTCACGAAGATGCAGCAACTGACCCCGCTCGAGTTCGAGGGGATCCTTCGTCCCGCCTTCCAGCAGGACGAATGGAAGCTGATCGCGGTCGGCGCGGTGATCGGCGGGCTCGTGGGTGAACTTCAGGTCCTGCTCCTCCTCCATTGAGGACAGGCGGCTAGGTTGCCCTTCGAGCGAGACGCGGGAGGGGCTGGAAAGTGGACGCCGTCATCGCCGATCTCGGCGAGCACTGGCCGGTGTACGTCACCATGCCGTTCATCGCCGCGCTGATCGGTTACGTCACCAAACGCGTCGCGATCGAGATGATGTTCAAACCGCTCGAGTTCGTCGGGATCAAGCCGTTCCTCGGCTGGCAGGGCGTGGTGCCCAAACACGGCGGGCGGATGGCCGCCGTCGCGACCGAGTTGCTGACGTCGAACCTGCTGGACGTCAAAGAGGTCTTCCGCCGGATCGACCCGGCGATCATCACGCGCGAGATCGAGCAGCCGCTGCTGAAGGCCGTCGACGAGGTCGCCCGCGAAGTGCTCGAAAAGCACCATCCCAGGCTCTGGGAGATCATGCCGACGATGGCGCAGGAACTGCTGATCAAGCAGGTCCAAGCGTCGACGCCGCGGCTGGTGCGCGAGTTCATGGAAGAGATGACCGAGAACCTCGACGAGGTGCTCGACTTCCAGCATATGACCGTGCGACGGCTCACCAGGGACAAGAAGCTGCTCGTCCGGCTGATCCGCGAGACGTCACGGCCGGAGATGGCGTTCATCGCGCGCACGGGGATCTACTTCGGTTTCGGGCTCGGCATCGTGCAGGCGATCGTCTGGGCGGCGACGAAGGAACCCTGGGTGCTGCCGATCTTCGGCGGCTGCATCGGGCTGTTCACCGACTGGCTGGCGATCAAGCTGATCTTCGTGCCGCGCGAGCCGGTGCGGGTCGGCAGGGTGATCCTGCAGGGCAAGTTCCAGCGGCGGCGGGCCGAGGTCGCGCACCAGTACGGCGAGATGATCGCGAACGAGATCCTCACCGTGCCGAACCTGCTCGACGCCGTCCTGCGTGGTCCGCGATCGGATCGGCTGTACTCGCTGGTCGAGCGGCTCGTGGCGCGGGCCGTCGACGAGCAGGCGAGTGTCGCGAAACCGATGGTCGTGATGGCCGTCGGCGGGCAGCGGCTGCAGGAGATCAAGCAGGCGGCCGCGCGGAAGGCGCTGGAGCGGCTGCCGCCGACGATCCGCCACGCCGAGGGCTACCTGACCGAGGCGATGGACGTCGCGAAGATCGTCGAGCGGCGGATGCTCGGGCTGACGCCGCTGGAGTTCGAGGGGCTGCTGAGGCCCGCGTTCCGGCAGGACGAGTGGAAGCTCATCGCGGTCGGCGGGCTCATCGGCTTCCTGGTCGGTGAGCTGCAGGTCCTCCTGATGCTGCACTGACGCCGGATCGCGATCAGGGGGCTGAACGCAAGTGCGCGCCCACCTGCGTTTAGCCCCCTGATCGCGATCCGGGCCGGCGAGCGCACCCCTTGGTCGAGGACCTGCGTTCAGCCCCCTAATCGCGATCTGGGCGGGCGGAAGTGAGGCGTTCTCACGTGCGGGAGACACGGGATGATTACGGTGGAGGGGTGGCGTCCGAACCCCAGCAACTGCCAGCCGTCCACGAGGCGTGGCTTCCGCGTGAGCACGCGTTGCACCGTCCCCGCCACGGTGGCAGGCAGCTGACCGCGCTGATCAGCGCGCTGCTGTTCTTCACCACCCCCGCGCTGCTGTGGGTGTTCGGCGTCCGGCCGGGCGAGATCGAGAACCACAAGCTCGCGAGCTTCCCCGGTCTGGACAGGGGCTGGGGGTTCTTCACCGACATGCCGACCTGGGCCATCGACCAGCTGTCGTTCCGGCCGGGCGCGATCGCCGCCGCCGACGCGATCAGCCGCGGCGTCTTCGGCGAGGGTGCCCCGCTCGACCAGCCGCCACCGCAGCAGCAGGCGGGCCCGATCCCCGCCCCGCCGGCGCCCACACCGTCCAAGACCGCGCCCACGCAGGGGCCGACCCCGAACGCCGCGTCCGGCTACCGCCGCGTCGTGCAGGGCCGCGACGGCTGGCTGTACTACGGCTACGACGCCGACGCGAAATGCGATCCGTCCCGTCCGCTGACCGAGACCATCGCCAAGATCAACGAGCTGCGGCGCGCGGTCGAACAGTCCGGGAGGCGGTTCGAGCTCGTCGTCGCGCCGGACAAGTCGACGATGGTCCCGCAGTTCCTGCCCGACACCTACCCTGGCAAGGACTGCTCGCGGTCGGCCGAGGCGCCGACCTGGCACCGGATGATCAAGGACGCTCGCGCGATCGACCTGCGGCCCGAGCTGCGCGCGTCCGAGGGCCGGGTGCGGCGGCCGATCTACCCGCCCAACGACACCCACTGGGCCGACGAGGGCGCGCTGGTGATGACGCGCGCCATCGCGAACGCGATCAAACCGGGCGTCACGCAGACCTGGGTGAGCGTGCCCATGGGCCAGTACGACGCGACCGCCGACCTGCCGCCGCTGATCAGCAAGCAGGGCACGAAGACGAACACGCTCTACAGCCTTCGCCCGGACGGCCTGGTCGAGCGCGCGGGCGAGACCAACGGCGACATCGACCGGCCGGTGTATCGCACCGCGAGCCCGCTGGTCGGGACCGTCGACGAGAAGGTCCTGATCTACGGCGACTCGTTCACGAAGGCGTCTTCGCGGTATCTCTCGGGCGCGTTCACGAACCTGACGATGCTGGCGCACTTCACCCAGAAGACGTCGCAGGCCGAGGCCGTCGACGCTTTCGTCAACGCGAACGTCGTGGTCGTCGAAGCCGTGGAGCGCAGCGTGGCCGGCGGACAGCTCGCGTTCATCGACCCCGGTTTCCTCGAAGCGGTCAAGAAGGCGCTCGCCGAGCACCCGATCCGCTAGCGCAAGGCGGGCTCTGCCGTCGGCTCGGCGCGGATCCGTGAGCTCCGGCCGCGCAGCCAGGCGATGAGGCGGCAGACCAGGTAGATCACGAACGAGATCGTCGTGACGAACGCGCTCACCGGCTTCCCGGGCGCGAGCGAGAGGATGATCCCACCGAGCGCGGCGATCTCCGCGAACACGATCGACAGCACGGTCGCCTTCCACGGGCTCGCCGTGACGCGGGCGGCCGCCGCGGCCGGGGTCACCATCAGCGAGACCACCAGCAGCGCGCCGACGATCTGCACCCCGAGCGCGCTCGAAATCCCGACCAATACCGCGAAGATCAGCGACAGCAGCCGCACCGGCACACCGCGCGCCGTCGCGACCTCCGGGTCGACCGTGGCGAACAGCAGCGGCCGGTAGATCACCGCCAGCACCACCAGTACGACGACCGAGGCGCCGACGAGCAGGTTCAGGTTCGTCGAGTCGATGGTGATGATCTGCCCGACCAGGATGCCGAACTTGTTGGCGCTGCGGCCTTCGTAGAACGACAGCAGCAGCACGCCCATACCGAGACCGAAGGCGAGGATCACGCCGATCACGGAGTCGCGTTCGGACTCTCGGCCGCCGAGGAGTCCGATCAGCAGAGCGGCGATGACCGCGCCCGCGAGACCTCCGAGTTCGACCCCGACACCCAGCAGCAGCGCGCCGGCCGCGCCGGTGAAGGCCAGTTCGGCGGTGCCGTGCACGGCGAACGACATCCGCCGCATGACCACCAGCGGGCCGAGCACCCCGGCCACCAGGCCGAGGACGGCGGCCGCGAGCAGCGCCGTCTGCACGAAGTCGAGGCCGAGGAGTTCGCCGGTCAGGGCGAAGTCGAACATCTTGTCCACGGTGCTTATCCGAGAACCCGCGACCGCGATCGCGTCGCCAGGGCGCGAGTTCGCGCCGTCCGTCGCGTCGATTCACCGGCGCGCCCCGCCGCCCCGATCGCGGGGCTTCCTGCCGGGGCGGGTTCCGTGTGTGGTCCGGGCCGCACGAATGACCTCACTTCGTCTGCCACTTCCGCTAACAAACCTGTTCGTCGATGTGGTGGGGTTCGTCCTCGCACAGCGCGCTCTGCGCCCCGGCGACGTGGATCTGCCCGCCGACCTCGAGCACCTCGATGCGCGTTCCGTACAGCTCGGACAGCGTCTCCGAGTTCATCACCTCGTCCGGCTTGCCGACCCGGAACTGGCCGTTCACCAGATACAGCACCCTGTCCACATAGGACAAGATCGGGTTGATCTCGTGGGTGACGAACAGGACGGCGGTCCCGGCCGAGGTCCGCCGCTCGTCGATCAGCTCGCTGACCGCGCGTTGGTGCGCGAGGTCGAGGGAGAGCAGCGGCTCGTCGCACAGCAGTACTTCGGGGTCTCCTACCAGCGACTGCGCGACGCGAAGCCGCTGCTGCTCGCCACCGGAAAGCCGCCCCACCGGCTGCTTCGCGTACGCCTGGGCACCGACGGACTCGATCGCCCGTGACACCAGCTGACGCCGCTTCGCGATCCCGAAAAGTCCGGTCCCCCACCGGTGCCCGTCCAGACCGAGGCCGACCAGGTCCACCCCGCGCATCGTCAGGCCCTCGTCGAGGGCGCGCTGCTGCGGGATGTAGCCGATCCGCCGGTTCGTCCCGCCGGGGCGCCGCCCCGCGATCTCGACCGTGCCCTCCGGCAGCCCCTGCTGACCGAGAAGCACCTTGAGCAGGCTGCTCTTCCCGGAGCCGTTCGGCCCGAGGATCGCGAGGAACTCGCCGGGCTCGACGTCGAGGTCGAGCCCGGACCAGAGGGTCCTGGCGCCGAACGCGAGGCTCGCCCCGCGGACACGGACCGCGGGACGCGCCTCGGCAGGTACGGAGGTCACTACTTCAGTGCTCCCGCCAGCGCGTCCACTTCCTTGGTCATCCATGCAATGTAGTCGGTGACACCCTGGGGCAGCGTTTCGGTGACATCGATGACCGCGATCCCGGCGTTCTTGGCGTCGCCGACGACCTGCTGGGTGACCGGGGTGGTGGTCTGCGCGTTGTTGATCAGCGCCTTGACCTGCTTGCCGGAGATCAGCTGCTTGACCTCGTTGAGCGCGGCGGCGGGCACGTCCTGCTCGGCTTCCACGGCCTCGGCGAAGGCAGGCGGAGTCGCGTCGGTGACCTTCGCGCTGTCGAGCAGGTAGTGGGCGACGGGCTCGGTCGCGACGACCTTGGCGCCCGAGGCGCCCAGCCCGGAGACCTTCTTCAGCAGTTCCTGTGTCTTGCCCTTGAACGCGGTCGCGTTGGCGGTGAAAGCGTCCTTCGAGGCGGGCTGGATTTCGCCGAGCTTCGCGGCGACCTGGTCGGCGATCTTCTCGACGCCGGGCAGGCTGTACCAGACGTGCTCGTTCTCGTTGCCGGTCGCGGCGATGTCGACGGCGACCAGTTTCTGCGCGCCGGTGGCCTGGTCAGCGAGCTTCGAGAAGAAGTCGTCGTAACCGCCACCGTTGGACAGCGTCAGCTTCGCGTTCTTCGCGGCGATGGCGTCGCTCGCGGTGGTTTCGTAGGAGTGCGGGTCGGCCGAGGGGTCGTGGATGATCGAGGTGACCTCGACCTTGTCACCGCCGACGGCGGTCACGACGCTGCCCCAGACGTCGGTCGAGGCGACGACCTTGATCTTCTCGCCACCGCCGGGGTTCGCGGCGGACGCGTTCTGCGAACCGGAGCCCGTCGACGCCGAGTCGCCCGACGCGCAAGCCGTCGCGCCGAGCGCGAGGACGGCCAGGGCCGACACGGCCGCGAAAACACTCTTGGTACGGCGGGAATTCATCGACTGCACTCCTGCGGATGCCCAGGCCAGGTGTCCCCAATGCCGGGTAATGGAAACCGTTGTCAGATTCAACTGTACCCCATCCGGATGACAAAGCCTCCTGTTCAGGCCCGAGCTGTACCCAGGGTCACTCTGAATCGAGACCTGCCACACGTCGGGTGATGCTTCTGCAAAACGTTCTGAACCGTTACGGTTTGCGGATGGGCCGTCCTATCCGCACCAGGAGGCAGGCGACACTGGCGTCGTTGGCCGCAGAGCTCGGTGTGTCGAGGACCACCGTCTCCAACGCCTACAACCGACCGGACCAGCTGTCCCCTGAGCTGCGCCGCCGTGTCCTCGAGACCGCGCGCCGCCTCGGCTATCCGGGTCCCGACCCGGTGGCCCGTTCATTGCGGACGCGCAAAGCCGGCGCTGTCGGTCTCTTGCTCACCGAGAACCTCTCCTACGCCTTCCGCGACCCCGCCGCCGTCGGCGTGCTCGAAGGGCTCGCGCTGGCCTGCGAGGACGCGGGCGTCGGGCTGCACCTGGTCCCGGCGAGCCCGGGCAGGGAGGACGTCGCGGCCGTGCACCGCGCCGGCGTCGACGGCTTCGTCGTCTACTCGGTGCCCGACGACGACCCGCATCTGGGCGCCGTGCTGGAGCGCCCGGTGCCGACGGTGATCGTCGACCAGCCGCGCGTGGACGGCGTCGACCGGGTCGGCCCGGACGACGCGGCCGCGGTCACCGCCATGGCCGAACACCTCATCTCGCTGGGGCACCGGCAGATCGGCGTGCTGTGCATGCGGCTGGCCCGCGAGCGCAACGACGACTTCGTCTCCATCCAGCGGCAGAGCACCGCGCACTTCCACGTCCAGCGGATCCGGCTGGAGGCGCTGGCCACCGCGTTCTCGGCGGCGGGCGTCGACTGGGCGACGGTGCCGGTGGTCGAGCGCTTCGACCACACCGTGGACGACGGCGCGTCGGCCGCGCGCCAGTTGCTCGACGCGTATCCGCAGGTCACCGCCGTGATCTGCACCTCGGACATCCTCGCTCTCGGCGCGCTGGCCGAGGCGGAGCGCCGTGGGCTGCGCGTGCCGCAGGATCTGACGGTCACCGGGTTCGACGGCATCACCGAGGCCGAGCGCTCCGGGCTCACCACGGTCCACCAGCCGGTGCTCGAGAAGGGGAAGGCCGCGGGCAAGCTGCTGCTCAGCTCGGCCGACCGGGTCGGGCCGAAGGTGATCACCCTGCAGACGGAACTGCGGGTCGGGCGCACGTCCGCACCGCCACGAACGGCCGAAGAACGCTGGTTCGGGCCGTGATCTGCACCCGTACACATTGCTCTCGCCCGGCGTGTCGGTTCCAATGAACACATGACCTCGATCGACGTACTGCTCAAGCGAAACCAGGAGCTGGGTGATGTCACTCCTGGTGACCGCTCGTCTCCGAGGCCATCACTCCAGGTGGCGATTCTGACCTGCATGGACGCCCGTATCCGGGTGTTCGAGATCTTCGGCCTGATCCAGGGCGAGTCGCACATCCTGCGCAACGCGGGCGGGGTCGTCACCGACGACATGATCCGCTCGCTCGCGCTCAGCCAGCGGAAGCTCGGCACGCGCGAGGTGCTGATCGTCCAGCACACCGACTGCGGCCTGTCCATGGTCACCGAAGACGACTTCAAGGACGAACTCGAAGCCGCCAGCGGACTGCGCCCGACGTGGTCGGTCGAGGCGTTCCGGGTGGTGGAGGACAGCGTGCGCCGGTCGGTGCAGCGCGTCCGGCGGAGCGACTTCCTGCCGCACACCGACAACGTGCGCGGCTTCGTCTACGACGTGAAACTGGGCCGCCTCACCGAGGTCACCGACGCGCGCTGACAGGCGTACATGAAGGCCCCCTTCCTTGCGCCTAGGTACATGAAGGGGGCCATCACGTACTTCTTTAAGCTGGCCGGGTGGGCGTCGACGCGGATGTGCTGACCGAGTGGTTCGACGAAGTGGGGCGCGACCTGCCCTGGCGTGAGCCGGAATGCACCGCCTGGGGTGTGCTCGTCAGCGAGATCATGTTGCAGCAGACACCGGTCGCGCGGGTCCAGCCGATCTGGCTCGAATGGATGGCGCGCTGGCCGGTGCCGTCGGCGCTGGCGGCGTCGTCGCAGGGCGAGGTCGTGCGCGCCTGGGGCAAACTCGGCTACCCGCGGCGCGCGTTGCGGCTGCACGCCGCGGCGGCCGTCATCGCCGCCGAACACGGCGACGTCGTTCCGTCCGATGTGGACACACTGCTCGCGTTGCCGGGCATCGGCGCGTACACCGCGCGCGCGGTCGCGGCCTTCGCCTACGGCAAGCGGGCGCCGGTGGTGGACACGAACGTCCGGCGCGTGGTGGCCAGGGCGGTGCACGGCGCGGGTGACGCCGGGCCGCCGTCGAACACCCGCGACATGGCCGACGTCGAGGCGCTGCTGCCGCCGGAGGACGCTCCCGCCGCGAAGCTCTCCGCGGCGCTGATGGAACTCGGCGCGCTCGTCTGCACCGCGCGGTCGCCGCGGTGCGCGGATTGCCCGATCTATGACGACTGCGCCTGGCAGCACGCGGGCAAACCCGCTTACGCCGGTCCCGCGAAACAGGTCCAGAAGTTCGCCGGGACCGATCGCCAGGTGCGCGGGCTGCTGCTCGATGTCCTGCGCGGCAGCGAAGGCCCGGTCGAGAAAGCGCGGCTCGATCTCGTCTGGCACGAATCCGGGCAGCGCGACCGGTGCCTCGACTCCCTGCTCGTCGACGGCCTGCTCGAACAGACCGGGGACGGCCTGTTCGCACTCCCTGGCGAACACTAACGCATTACGACAAAAGTTGGTCAATGGTTGTCATCGGCGCGATGGCGGGTTAGTTTTCCGGCCAACGCGCATGATGGGAGTTACGCCCGTGGCCGACTTCGACCGACGTACCGCGCTCAAGGGCGGCCTGACGGTAAGCGCCGTCGGGCTACTGGGGACAGCGACGACTTCCGCCGCGGACGCGGCGCCCGTGGTGGCAGAACCGAAGATCCACGACACGGCGGCCTGGAGCGCCCGGCCGCCGAGCGGGACGATCGAGGTGCAGAACCACAAACCGACGTACATCGTCGTGCACCACACGGTCGAACCGGGGAACGTCACCGACTACACGCTCGAACACGCCTTCTGGGCGTCGCGTTCGATCCAGGATTTCCACATGGACACCCGTGGCTGGATCGACACCGGCCAGCAGTTCACGAACAGCCGCGGCGGGCACATCACCGAAGGGCGGCACCGCAGCCTGGAGATCCTGCGCGGCGGCACCAAGCACGTGCTGGGCGCGAACGTGGGCAACAACAACAGCACCTGTATCGGGATCGAGAACGAAGGCCTCTACAGCACGGAGGACGTCACCCCCGCGCTCTGGGACTCGCTGGTGAAGCTGGTCGCGTACATCGCGTCGCAGTACGGGATCTCGCCGGAGTTCATCAAGGGACACCGCGACTTCAACTCGACCGAGTGCCCGGGAACCGTGCTGTACAACCGGCTTCCGGAGCTGCGCACCGAGGTCGGCAAGCTGCTGGGCACCGCGTCGCCGAAGGTGGATCTTCCGGGGTGGCCGCTGCTCAAACCCGGCGACACCGGACCTCGGGTGCGGACGGCTCAGGAACTCCTGCGGGCACGCGGTTTCGCCGTCCCCGTCGATGGCGTTTTCGGGAAGTCCACAAAGGACGCCGTCGTCGCGGTGGCGGAGCGGAACGGGCTGGAGCGCGATGCCTGCGGCGCGACCGCGGCGACCGACGAGACCGGGTTCCTCGGCTCCGACGTCTGGCCGCTCATCGTCGGCTCCGGCACCGATCCGCGGGCGCTGAAAGCACGACTCGCCGGCTGAACGACAGCGGCGAGAGGATCACCAAGGCGGCACACCAAGGGAGCAGGGACGCTCCCAGCGGCAGCAGCAGACCACCGATGAGCGCTCCCCCGGCGACGGCGCCGTTCCAGGCCGCGATAGTGAGCGACTGGGCGGCGTCGGCCGTGGGGCCCGCGAGCAAGGCGGTGACGGCCTGGAAAGCGGTCGGTGCGCCGCCGAACCCCAGGCCCCACAGGCCCGCGGCGGCCAGCACCAGACCGTGGGCACCGTCGCTGATCCCCACCAGGACGATGGCGGCGGCGGTCACGGCGGTGCAGGACAGCAGTACGGCGCGAGGACGGCCGTCGAGCGCGGAGCCGACCGCCACCAGCCCGCCCACCGTGGCACAACCGAACACCAGCAGGGCAGCACCCAGCATCGGCGCCGCGTCCAGTCCGGCGAGAACCGGACCGATGTAGGTGTAGGCCACGTTGTGCCCCAACGAGAACAGCGCCACCGTCGCCAGCACGGGCCGCATCCCCGGCAGACGTGACGCGGCCAGTGGCCGGGTGGGCACGGCCGGATCCGCGGGCACGGCGGGCACCGCGACGAGCACCCAAGCCAGCAGCGGCACGCTGATCAGCGCCATCGCGGCGAACGCCCAGCGCCAGTCGGCCAGTTCGCCGAGCGCGGTACCGGCGGGCACCCCCAGTGCGAAGCCGATCGGCGTGCCGGACATGGCAACGGCCAGCGCGCGCCCGGTGAGTCCCGGCGGGGCGAGACGCATCGCGTAGCCGGCGACGAGGGACCACATCACCCCGGTCAACGCCCCGGAAGCGACCCGTGCGGCCAGGATCAGCGGGTACGACGAGGACACGGCGATCACCAGGTTGGTGACCAGGAAGCCGGCGATCAGCGCCAGCAGCAAGCGTTTGCGCGGAACCCGGAGGGTCGCTCCGGTGAGCGGAATGGCGGTGAGCGCGGTCGTGATCGCGTAGACCGTCACCAGCTGACCTGTGGCAGACGGGGAGACTCCCAGATCCGCGGACATCCCCAGCAGAAGCCCTGCGGGCAGCACTTCGGTGAGGCAGCCGAGGAAGACCGTGGTGGTCAGCGCGAGCAGCGCCGGGAGGGGCAGCATTCCTCGACGATCTCTCCCCCGCGCGGCGCGGGATAGTCCCTGGCGGGTATGCCGCGCGGTTATCGGCCGGGATAACCCGGCGGCATGACCGGCCGGCAGTGCCGCGCGCGGCGCGGACGTACGCACGATGACCGGACATCCTCCCCCGTAGAGAGAAGGCTCGTTCATGACCGTGCGGATTCGGTGGCAGGAGCCACTGTGCACCGCGTTGCTCGCCACCACGATGATCGGCGCCTGCCCGGCTTCGGCGGTGGCCCAGCCGGCACCCGGCAGCGACGGGTACGTGCACGTCTCACCCGACGGCACCGTCCTCGGCCCCGATCCTTACTACCCGAAGGACGGCAACGGCGGTTACGACGTCGACAACTACTCGCTCGCGTTGGACTATGCGCCTTACTCGATGCTGTTGAGCGGCAGAGCGACGATCACCGCGACGGCCACCCAGGACCTGAACCGGTTCGATCTCGACCTGCGCGGCCTCACCGTACGGTCGGTGACCGTCGGCGGGGTCGCCGCCGCGTTCCGCCGGGCGGGCGAACACGAGCTGGTGATCACCCCGCGGACCCCGTTGGCCAAGGGCGAGCGGTTCACCGTGGTGGTCGGTTACGACGGGCGCCCGGAGCCGATCGTCACGGCGCGCGGCCGGGTCGGCTGGCTGGCCGCTTACGGCGATTCCGCCGTCGCCACCGGCCAGCCGCGTTCGGCGATGACCTGGTTCCCGGTCAACGGCACCGAAGCCGACAAGGCGACCTTGCGCGTCTCCGTCACCGTCCTGGACGAATTCTCCGTGCTGGGCAACGGTTCTCAGGTCTCCGACGGGCCGGCGGGCCTCGGGCGGCACACCATCACCTGGTCGGAGGAAACCGCGCTCGCGCCGAGCACGGCGATGCTCGGCATCGGGCGCTGGGAGGTCGAGAAGATCACGCTTCCCGGCGGGCGGACGGCGATCAACGCCTATCACCCGTGCGCCGTCGACAAGCGCGAGATCGGTGGCAAACTGCCCGAGGTGCTGGAATTCCTCACCGGGAAGTTCGGCGATTACCCGCAATCGGCGGCGGGCGGGCTGTTCCTCGACCGCTCCCTCGGCTACACGCACGGCGCCCAGACCCGGCCGGTGTACGGCCGCTCGGCCACCATCGCCGATCTGGTGTACGCCACCGCGTACCAATGGTGGGGAGCCGGGGTGAGCGGCAAGATGTGGCGCGACGCGCTGATGGCCGAGTCCGTCGCGCGGTACGCGGTCTGGCTGTGGGACGAGACCAAGAACGGCGTCGACCTGGACCGGCGATACCGCGAGATGGTGGCCAAGGTGAGCGGCGACGCGGGTTTCTGGGCGCCGAAGCTCACCGATCCTGGCAAGGGCACCGAATTCGCGCCGACGACCAAAGCGGTGCTGATGGTGCACGCGCTGCGCCGTCTCATCGGCGACGACGCGTTCTTCCAGATCATGGCGGGCTTCCCGATGATCAACCCGCAGGGGAACCAGAACTGGCACGACTTCGAGCTCTACGTCTCCGCGATGACCCAGCGCGACCTCGGCGAGTTCAATCACGCTTGGCTGGACGGCACGGTGCGGCCGCCGGACGAACTCCTCTTTCCCCGGAAGTGACACAGAACCTCGTGAGTGGTAAGGACGGTTCCGGCGGAGCGGTATAGGCAGATGTGGCATGTTGCGAAAGCCTCTTTCGCAACCTTGGTGGAGGCAGGGGTGGACGGTCGGTCCAGGTGTTCCCTGTACATGAAGGCCTCCTTCCTTGCGCCTAGCGCAAGGAAGGGGGCCTTCATGTACATCAGATGACCTGAGCGGCGAACCGTGGTGGGCTCGTGAGTGGTAAGGACGGTTCTAACCGTCCTTACCACTCACGAGTCTTATCCAGGTATGCGGCGTAGACCGGTGCCGTCCGCGCCTCGGCCCAGTACGTCTCGACCACGGCGGAGATCAGCTCCTCCCGCCGTCCCGCCACGAAGGTCTCCCTGTTCCAAGCGAGAACATGCCTGCGCGGCAACACATCCCCGCGCAGTGGCCGGGTCACGATACCGAGGTTCACGGGATCGCAGATCGGCTGGGACAGACCGACCGCGCCCGCCTTGACCACCAACAGCGCCACTTGCTGCGAAGTCACCTGATGGGTGAACGACGGGCTGAAACCGTGCCGCGCGCAGGTGTCGGCGAAATACTTGGTGAACGTGGCCGCCGACGAATCGGACACCATCACCCATGATTCGTCCCGCAGGTCGCGCAGGTCGATGACCTCCTCGCGCGCCAGCGGATGGAATTCCGGCAGCAGGACGAAGGTCGGCTCGGTCACCACCACCGCGGTGTCCACGTTCGCGGGGACTTCGAGCTCGTATCCCGGATAGTCCTTGACCAGCCCCAATTCCGCGCGCCGCTGGGCCAGCAGCGGCAGCAGCCGCTCGGGATGGTCGTCGTGCACGACCTGCACCTCGGAGACCTCGGGCCACAGCCTGGTCACCAGCGAAGGCAGACGCGCCACCAGCGCGCTGGCCACCGCGGCCACCCGGACGACGCCGGGCGGGCCGCTGGGGCAGACGCGCTGCTCGATGTCTTCGAGAAGTTTGTCCAGCTGTGGCAGCAAAGCGGCGGTGCGGCGCAACAGCAGTTCGCCCATCGGGGTCGGTGTCACGCCGCCCTCGCGCCGGTCGAACAGCTGGTAGCCCAGCATGTTCTCCAGCCGTTTGAGTTGCGCGGAAACCGCGGGCTGGGTGACACCGAGCGCGATCGCGGCGCGGGAAAGGCTGCCCGTGTCCGCGATCGCCCGGATCACCCGCAGGTGGTGGACATCCAGCTGTACGACGTCGAACTCCTTTGTCACGAACGGGTTTTCGACCCGCCGGAAGAAGTCATCGCCGCGGGAAGCACCGCGGCCGTGGTCCGTCTGCCGAGAAGAATATACAGGAGAAAAGCACCGGAAACGGAGTTCACCGTGGGGATTCCCCAGGGCAGCCAGGCCCCCACCGCGGCCCCGGCCACCCAGCAGATCAGCGCGGCCGGAACCCAAGACGGGCAGGCGGACGGCAGCTCCCCGGACGCGCGGGTGGCTTCCAAATCCGGTTTCCAGCGCCGGACCACGTAGTACTCGGCGATCACCACTCCCGCCACCGGCGGCGTGACCACGCCGACCCACGTCAGAAAGGTGGTGAAGTGGTCGAGGATGCCGATCGCGGAGAGCACCGTGCCGAGACCGCCGAGCAGCAGGGTCGCGGTGGTGCGGTCCAACCGACGGGACAGCAGCACCTGCACGGTGTTCACCAGCCCGAGCGAGGACGAATAGAGGTTCCAGTCGTTGATCTTCAGGATCGCGGTGACGAGGATCAGCGTGCCGAGCACACCGGACGACGAGGTGATGATCCCGACCACGTCGGCGCTTTTCGCCGCGTGCGCGAGCAGGACCCCGATCAGGCCGATCAGGTACTGGCCCAAGGTGACGCTGACCAGGGTCTGCTTCACCACGTCGGACGCGGTCCGGTTGAACCGGGTCATGTCCGGCGTCATGATCGCGCCCATGATGAACGCGCCCGCCACCAGCGTGGTGCCTTGCGCCAGCGACATCGACGGTCCCGGCGGCGGCTCGGACATCAGTACGGGCAGCGAATGGTCGCCGAGTGCGGAGATGATCGAAAACCCCGCCAGCGCGAGGAAAGCGGGCACCGTCAGATACGCCGTCCAGGCCATCGCGTGGAAGCCGAACACGACGATCATGGTGACCAGCGCGCCGCCCGCGAGCGCCCACACCCACACCGGCGGGCCGCCCATCAAGGCGTGGAGACCGTGGGCGAACACGTCGTTCTGCACCCCGAACCAGCCCGCCAGGCTCACCGTCATCAGGAGCCCGACCAGCGAGGATCCGCCGGTGCCGAACCCGGTCCAGCGCGCGAGCACCGACGTCGAAAGCCCCTCCCGGGTGCCGGCGACGCCCATCAGGATGGTGATGATCTCCAGCAGTACCGAACCGATCGTGATGGCCAGTACCGCGTCCCGGAAGGTCATGCCGAAACCGAGTACCGCGCCGAGCAGGAACTGGTGGAACGAGGACACCTGCCCGAACCGTTGCAGTGCGACGGAAATCCAGGAGTAACGGCGTTCGGCGGGAACCCGGCGCAGGGAGAAGTCGTCGTGTTCCACGGTCACTCCGCCCGTTCCGGGACGGCTTGCTCGAGGACGACGAAGCCCTGACCAGGCAACGGCCGCCAGGACAGTTCGCCGCGGTAGAGCCGTTCGAGGAACGCGACCCGCTGGTGATAGGCGAACACGGAACTGCCGACCCCGGCCACGGCGACGGTGCCGACGAACATCGGCAGCTCGGCGAGGAAGTACCGGACCGCGCTGCGCAGCTGGTCACGCGTGGGGTGTTCGCCTTCGGGCAGCCGCCGGTCCAGCACCCAGCCCGTGGCACCGAGGCAGTGCTCGGCGAATTCCGGGTCGGTGGCGAAACGATGGTGCGCCTCGGAAAGCAGGCCGAGATACGCACTGTCGGCCTCGAGTGCCGCGGCGTCCAGGATCAGCGTGTGCGGATCCGAAGGGCAGACCTGCTGCAACGCCCGGACGATCTTGTTCCGCGTGTAATTGCCTTGCCGCTGCGCCTTCTGCGCGGCACGGACCGGGTCATAGCCGAGCGCTTCGAGGGTGAACGCGGACGGGCCGTCGGGGACGAAGAAATGAAAACCGCGAAAGGCCGACATGGCCCAGCGGGCGAGATCGGCGATACGATCAACGGTGAAATAGCTGTTGAACGGGCTGACGCCGATGCAAACGTGCTCGGCCAGCGCCAGCGGATCGGCGCAATGCTCGGTGAGCGGCAGTGGTCGCGGCAAGACGGCTCCTGATTCGCGGGATATGCGGGGAGAAGAGGCGTCGACCGAATGTAGCCACGGCCCGATGGTGCGGGTATTGCCATCGAATGTTGTCACCGGGTTATAAGAAGTCGCGGATCTCGACTTTCGGAGGTGCCGGGCGCGAACGGGTCGCGGTATACGAAGTCATGGAGATTCAGGTTCGGCATCTTCGCGTGATCTGTGAGATCGCTTCCGCCGGCAGCCTCAACCGCGCCGCCGCCGGACTGGGGCTCGGGCAGCCCGCGCTCAGCCACCAGTTGCGCCGGATCGAGCGGATGGTCGGCGGGTCACTGTTCCACCGCGACCAGCACGGCGTGCGGCCCACCGAACTCGGCGCCCTGATCCTGCGGCGGGCGAAGGCGATCGTGCTCACCTTCGACGAACTGGAACACGACTTCCACCGCCAGGAACCCGAGACGGGCGAATCGATCAGGATCGGCTGGAACGACAGCGCCATCACGGGTTCGCTGCTCGGCGGGCTGCGCGACCTGCGGCCGGGCGAACCGTTCCGCACGCGGACGGACACCTCGCGCACGCGGCTGCTCGCGCAGGTCGCGAACCGGGGCATCGATCTCGCGCTGATCATGATCTGCGGCGGACGCGGCCTCCCCGTGCCGCCGGAGGTACGGACCATGACCCTGGTCGAGGAGCCGTCGTTCGTCGCGGTGCCCGCGGGACATCCGCTCGCCGGCGAACAGGAGATCGAACTCGCAGAACTGGCCGGGGAGGACTGGATCGTGTCGAGCGGCGGTGACGGCTGCCGGGTGGTGTTCCGCGAAATGTGTCTCGCGCACGGTTTCGATCCCCGGATCACCCACGACGTCGACATCGACACCACACGGGAGGATCTGGTCGGCGGCGGGTACGGCGTCGCGCTGATCCAGCCGACCCGGCCGCCGTCGGACGGACTGGCCATCCGGCCGCTGGCGGGCGCGCCGATGTGTGTGCGGCATGTGCTCGCCTGGCGGGAGGACGGCCCGTGCGCGCCCGGCGTCCCGGAACTCGCCACCGAGGCGAAGGCTGGATATTGGCGGCTCGCCGAGCGGACGGCGCCGTACCGCGCTTGGCTGCACCGCCACGGCCGCCCGGCCGCCGGATAGCGAGGCAAGGGCCGCGGAACCTCGTGAGTGGTGAGGACGGTTAGAACCGTCCTCACCACTCACGAGACCCCACCACGGTCCGCCACCGCCAACGCCGCGAAAGCCACTTTCGGGACATCCCACGTCGCGAAAGTGGCTTTCGCGACACGCCCCGACACCACGCCACGTTTGCCTTACCCCTCAATAGAACACGACTTACCACTCACGAGGCCGGCGCACACTCGATAACCCCTCGGCATGCCGAGGCGGCACTAGAGCGTGTCCCTGAAGACGACCGACGATGGGAATCGTCAATCACGGTCGCCGAAAGAAGGGACACCATGCTGCCGTTGATCACCCGTACGGAACTGCTCTCCCGGATGGAGTCCGGATCGGTGGTCGTGGTCGACACGATGCCGGTCGCCTATTTCGAAAAGGAGCATCTGCCGGAAGCTCGCAACATTCCGGGTTTCCCGTACGAACAGGCCGCCGAATTCACCGACCGCCTGGCACCGACGGTGCTTCCGGACAAGGCCGCCGCGATCGTCGTCTATTGCGCGAACACGCCGTGCCGCAACAGTGAATTCGTCGGGCGGCGCCTGCTGGAGCTCGGGTACACGAACGTCCGCAAGTACCGCGAAGGCATCGAAGACTGGGTCGCGAACGATTTGCCGACCTGGTCTTCGTCCTGAGCGGACTCCCCGCATTGAAGGAGATCGTCTTGTCCAAGTGCAAACGGTTCGTCTGCGTGCTGGCCGGTGTGCTGGCACTCGTCACCGGCTTCGGCAACGGCGCGGCTTCAGCCGCACCGAAGGCCGAGAACGTGATGACGGTGACTTCGGCCAACTACGCCGAGGTCATGAACATCTCGAAACAAAAGCTGGTCATCATGGACTTCGGCGCGACCTGGTGCCCGCCGTGCCGCCAGATGAAGCCGGTGATCGAACGGCTCGCCGGTGAGTACGGCGGCCGGTTCCTGCTCGGTGAGGTCGACGTCGACCAGAGCCGGGACCTGTCCAGCCGGTACAACATCCGCTACCTCCCGACGCTGGTCGGTGTCCGCGACGCCGCCGAACTGCCGTCCTCGCGGAACATCGGTTACCCGGGCGAAGCGCGGTTGCGTGCCTGGATCGACGCTCAGCTGGCGAAGGGCTGACCGATGACGTCGGAGAGAAACGCTTCGACGGCACCGAGGTAGGTCTCCGGCGCTTCGTCGTGCACCACGTGCCCGGCGCCTTGGACGACGATGTGCCGTCCGAGGCCGCCGGGCACGCGTGCCGCCAGCTCGGCCTGCTGGCCGTGCGGCATCGCGGTCCGTTCGCCTTCGATCGCCAGCAGCGGGCATTCGACGCGCTCGACGAACTCCCAGAAATCGCGCCGTCCCCATTCCGCCGCGATCTCGTACAGGTCCGGGAGGGACGCGATCAGGTGGTAGCCGTCCTCACGTTCCTCGACGCATTCGATGAAGTAGTCGCCGGTGCCGCCGAAGAACTCGCGCACGTGGGCCAGCGACCGGAACGGGACCGGCCACGATTCGAAGTACCCGCGCCAGGTGTCCACGGTCCGGCCGCGCTGATCCGGCGCGAAGTCCTCACAGACCACGGCGCGGACGAGCTCGGGATACGTGGCCGCGGTGACCCACGCGTGCAGGCCGCCCATCGAATGTCCGATCAGGACCGCGGGTTCGCCGAAGGTCCGCAGCACCTCGGCGACGTCGTCGGCGAACCGCTCGGTGCGCCAGGGCCCGCCGCGCGGTCCGCGTCCGTGACCGCGCGCGTCGAGGCCGTGGACACGCCCGTACGGTTCGAGCCTTCGCGCGACCCGCCACCACGTCGTCGCCCTGCCCATCAGCCCGTGCAGAAGGACGATCGGCGGCCCGTCGCCGCCGAAAGTGACCAACCCGTCGCGCTGGATCACCACTAAGCTCCCCTCCATGCGCAGCCGTGTCCCCACCGCCGGTCTGGTCCTGGGGGTCGTCTGCGCCCTGATTATCGGCTGCAGTGCCGATCCTCCTCCGGCCACGCCCCCTCCGCCGCCGCCGATGAACCCGGCGCCGGGCGCTTCGGGCGCGGGCGACCCGTACTACCCGATGGACGGAAACGGCGGCTACGACGCGGCCGAATACCAGGTCGGGATCACTTACGACCCCGCGAAAGGTCGTCTCGACGGCGACACCACGGTGATCGCGAAAGCGACCCAGGACCTCAATCGGTACAACTTGGACTTACGCGGCTTGACGGTCCAATCCGTTGAAGTGGACGGGAAACCGGCGAAGTTCGCCCGCGAAGGCGAATTCGAGCTGGTGGTGACGCCCGCCGGGCCGATCCGGAACGGGACCACCTTCCGCACGAAGGTCGTCTACGGCGGCGACCCGTCGGCGACCCCCAAGGCGGGTGGCAGCGAGAACGGCTGGCAGAAGTCGAAGGACGGCGGCGCGTTCATCGTCGGCGAGCCGCATTCGGCGTCGTTCTGGTATCCCGTCAACGAGACCCCGCGTGACAAGGCGATGTTCACCCTCACCGCCCGCGTTCCGGACGGCTGGACCGTCATCTCGAACGGGCGCGAGATCCAGAAGACCTCGGCGAACGGCTGGACCACGACGGCCTGGCAGGAACGGACCCCCGTGGCGGCCTATCTGACCACGGTGGCGATCGACAAGTTCACCGTCGACCGGATGGCGCTCCCGGACGGGACGCCGGTGGTCAACGCGTACGCGCCGGGCGCCGAGGGCCGGCGCGACACCGGCAGGCGGCTGCCGGAGATCATCGGCTTCCTGACCTCGAAGTTCGGGCCGTACCCGGTGGACGCGGCGGGCGGCGTCTATCTCGACGAGGACATCCATTTCTCGCTGGAGACCCAGACCAGGCCGACCTACGCGAAATGGGCCGACCTGATCACCGTGGTGCACGAAACCGCACACCAGTGGTTCGGCGATTCGGTGACGCTGAATTCGTGGTCCGACATCTGCCTCAACGAATGCCTCGCTTCGTACGCGCAATGGCTGTGGCAGGAATCGCGGGACAACGAGAACCTGGACGACCGCTACCGCGCCGCCCTGGAGATCATGCGGGGAAGCCCGGATTTCTGGACGCCGAAACTGGTCGGCATGGGGGCCGGGCAGGAATTCCACGGCGTCTACGACAAGGGGATCCTGGCCGTCCACGCGCTGCGGCGGAAGATCGGCGAAGGAGCGTTCGCGCGGCTGCTGAAGGAGTGGCCGGTGGCGTACCGGAACGCCAACGCGTCCTGGGCGGATTTCGAGGCGTTCACGATCAAGCTTTCGGAGCAGGACCTGCGGCCGTTCTTCGACGCGTGGTTCCACGGAACCGCGATCCCTCCGGACGCGGAACTACTCCCGGGGACTCTGCGAGGCTGACGCCACCGCAAGTAGGTGACTAATTGCGGCGGGGGGCGACCGGGTAGTCCGGCAGGTCGATGCCGTTCACCACGTCCCGCATCTTCCGCGCGGCCAACGCGGCGAACGGCTTGAGCCGCATCACCCGCATCGCCAGGTACCGCATCCGCAGAGCCGTCCGCGACTTCGCGAAGATCGACTCCGCGTTCTCCCGCCCCATCTCCTGCGTCTTCTCGACGAACTCGCGCATGACCGCTTCGTAGCGCTTGAGCCCCGTGTCGAGGCCGGCGGCGAGTTCCCCGGCGAGGACGTACGCGCCGACGAACGCAAGGCTCGTACCCTGTCCGGACAGCGGCGAGGGGCAGAAAGCGGCGTCGCCCAGCAGCCCGGTCCGGCCGCGCGACCAGGATTCCATGATCACCTGGGCGCACGAGTCGAAGTAGAAGTCGGGGGCCTCGTCCATCCGGTCCAGCAGCCAGGGCGCCTCCCATGCCATCCCGGCGGCGAACCCGCGGACCAGCGCCTTCTGCGCCTCGATGTCGCGATGGTCGTAGTCCACCTTCTCCGAAACGAACCCGAAGTAGGCCATCGCCTCGTCGCCGTCGCGGATGCCGCGGATCCCGGCGGACCGGCCGACGTCGTCGTAGCCGACGGCCCAGTTCCGCAGGCCGAGCCGGTTCGGCACGGTGAAGAACGCCAGGTACGAGCCCAGATGCCGGACGAACCGGGACTCCTCGCCGAAGGCCAGCGCCCGCACTCCCGAGTGCAGCCCGTCCGCCCCGATGACCAGGTCGAACGTCCGCCGCGCACCACTGGCGAAGGTGACGTCGACACCGTCGGTCCGCTCGTCCAGCGCGGTGATCCGGTCGCCGAAGACGTACTCCGTCGTCTCTCTGGTCGCCTCGTAGAGCACTTCGGTCAGGTCGCCGCGGAGGATCTCGATCTCGGCGACGACGCCGTCGCCGTCGAAGTCGTCGGCGCGGATGGTGGCCTTCGTGCGGTTCTTCCGGTCGACGAGCGTCTCGCCCTTCGTGTCCGTGCGGGCCGCTCGGATGCGTTCGTCCAGGCCCATCCGGCGGACGACCTCCTTGGCCGTTCCGCGCAGGTCGACGGCCTGGCCGCCGGGGCGTAGCGACGGCGCGCGTTCCACGACGGTCACCTGGAAGCCGTACCGGACGAGCCAAAAAGCCAATGCCGGGCCGGCGATGCTCGCCCCGGAGATGAGGATCTTGGTGTCAGCCATCCTCTGGAAGGTCCCACGCATCACATCGCGGCGCAAAAGAGTTTCGTCGTAGGCTGGCGGCATGGCTGTCGTGAAGATCAACGCGATCGAGGTCCCCGAAAACGCAGGCCCCGAACTGGAGAAACGGTTCGCCGCGCGGTTGCACGCCGTCGACGACCAGCCCGGTTTCCTCGGCTTCGAGCTGCTCCGCCCGGTGTCCGGCGAGTCGCGCTACTTCGTCTACACCAAGTGGGAGTCGGAGGAGGCCTACCAGGCGTGGGCGTCCGGCCCGGCGCGTGAGGCGCACGCGGGCGAGCGCGCGAAGCCGGTCTCCACCGGCGCGAACCTGCTGGAATTCGAGGTCGTCCAGGCTTCGAAGCCGGGTGAGTGAACTCGAACGAGCCGCGGAACTGATCGACGGCGCCGGCGCGCTGCTGGTCTGTGCCGGCGCCGGGATGGGCGTCGACTCCGGCCTGCCCGATTTCCGGGGCGACGAAGGTTTCTGGAAGGCGTATCCGCCGTACGAGCGGCTGGGCATCGGTTTCGTCGAGCTCGCCGATCCGCGGCATTTCGCCGAGGATCCCGAACTGGCCTGGGGTTTCTACGGGCATCGGCTCGCGCTGTACCGCGCCACCGTCCCGCACGACGGGTTCCGTCTCCTGCTGTCCTGGGGAGCGCGCAAACCGGGCGGCACCCGCGCGTTCACGTCCAATGTGGACGGACAGTTCCAGAAGGCGGGCTACCCGCACGTCGCCGAAGCACACGGGTCCATCCATCACTTGCAGTGCCTCACCAGGTGCACCAAGGAGATCTGGTCCGCGGACGACGTCGAGGTCCCGATCGACGAAGACACGATGCGCGCGCTGGAGCCGCTGCCGTCCTGCCCGCGCTGCGGCGGCCTCGCCCGGCCCAACATCCTCATGTTCGGCGACTACGACTGGCTCGGGCAGCGCGGTCAGGCCCAGCTCGACGAGCTGAACGCGTGGCGCCGGGCGCATCGCGACCTCGTGGTGGTGGAGCTCGGCGCCGGACAGGCAGTGCCGACGGTGCGGCGGTACTCGGAGCTGGCCAGCGCCGCGACCGGCGCGCTGGTCCGGATCAACCCGCGTGAACCCGGGATCCGGCACGGTCGCGGCGTCTCACTGGCGACCAACGGCCTCGAAACCCTCGAAGCGCTGGACGCCCTGCTCAGCTAGGCCGGGTCCACAGATCGCGGCTGCTCGCCAGGACCACCCGCCCGTCCCCGAGGGTCACCGCGGCGGTGATCCGCTCCGCCGGGCAGCCCAGTTCACCCCGCCGCCAGCCACCGTCGGCGACCCACACGAGTGTGCAGTCCCGGTTCGCCGTTCCGGTCTCATTCGACTCGGCGCGGTCCCCGAACAGCACCGCCTTCCCCGCCTTGTCGACCGTCCCGCCGAGGATCCGGCCCTCCCCGGCGGACGCGGTCACCCAGGCGCCGGGCGCGCCGGTCACGATCAGCGCGTCGTCCACGGAACCTCCGGCCAGCAGCCATTTCCCTTCCGTCCGGAGCACGGTGGAGAACCAGAGGTCGCTTCCCCGCACCTGAACCGGCGACACCGTCCAAGTCGCGCCCGCGTCACCGGAAGCCCACACCCGCACGTCCCCGCCGAGGGAGCCGGCCACGAGGACCTGATCGCCCTCGGCCGCGACCGCCGTCGGCGCCCACCGGCCCGGCCGGTCCTGCGGCAGGACGATCTCCCGCGCGTCGCGTCCTTCGGCTCCGGACACCCACGCGATCGGTTCCGACCGGTCCTCACCGGGGAACTCCCGGACCCCGACACCGATCACGTTCCGGCCGGCGCGGGCCAGCGCCACCGCTCGCCGGTCAGGACCTGGCCGGAACAGCCGCTGGGCCTCGCCGACCGGGTCCGGGAAGACGAAGGTCCATGCCGCGCCGGGTTGGACCGTGAAGCCCAGCGCGCTCTCGGGGGGACCCGGTGGCAAGGTGCCCGGGACGCAGGCCGCGACCAACGACAACGAGAGGATTCCCCAGAGCTTCTTCATGAGCGGGAAGCCTGCCAGCGGAAGGTCACTTTCCAGGCAGGACGATTTCCGCGTAGACGGCGTCGTGATCGCTGCCGGGCGTCTCCAGCACCTTGAAGTCCGCGATGGCCGTCCGTTTGTCCGCCAGCACGTGGTCGATCGGCACGGGCGGCACCATCCCGTTCGTCCAAGTCCCCTGCAGCGCCTTCCCGAGCTGATCGGCCGCGTCCACGTATCCCCTGGTCAGCAGCTCGCGGAAGAGCGCGTGGTCGAGGCCGGCATTGAAGTCGCCCGCCAGGATCCGGATGTCGTGTTCGGCGTCGGCGTACGGCAGGTCCTTGGCCTCGTCGACCCACGCGTGCCGGTCCCACATCGGCGCCGCCGGATGGACCGCGACGACCTCGATCCGGACGCCGTCGCCGAGGTCCACGCTCGCACTGGGCTGCTTCCGGTCCGAATCGCCGCTCAAGGTCAACGGCGTGAGCGGATACTTCGACACCAATCCGGAGCCGTACGCCCACTCGGCCGGGTGCAGCACGCGGTACGGCAGAACCTGGAACAACCCGGCCCGCTCGAGCCCGGTGATCGCCTCGGGCGTCATCTCGGTCAGGCTCAGGACATCGACCTGGTGCTCCTTCACGTAGCCGACGATCCTGTCCGGATCCGCCTGGCCGCCGAGCATGTTCGAGGCCAGCACGCGCACGTGCTTCCCGTCGAGCGCCTTCTGTTCGTTAGCGAACGCGCGGGGCAGGACCAGGGACGCGATCGTGCAGGTCAGCACCAGCGCGACGGCCGCGGTCCACCAGCGGCGGAGCCCCAGCGCCAGGACGCCGAGCACCAGTGTCGCGATCCCGGCGTACGGGGTGAGCGCGAGCGCCGCGATCGTGTACGTGTTGCCGTCGTAGCCCACCAGCCGCAGCGCCGTCAGCACCGCGAACGGCACGACCGCCGCGATGAGCAGCCCGCTGACCAGCTTCCGTCCGCTGCCCTTACGCGCCGCCGGACGGACCGCCCGTTCTTCGATCACCATGACGTCGAGTATGCCGATCAAGCGCGTTGTGGCGGCGGTCTCCACAACACCTTCACAACCTCCTCACACCGCGTCTACCAGCGCTTATCAGTTCCTGTCAGCCGCTGCCAGCGCGCTGTGCGCGGTCTGCCAGGGCTTGGGGGCACCTTTGTCCGCGGGGCGAGATCCACAGGAGGAAAGCGATGACTCACGCGATCAGGGCCGAGGGCCTGGTCAAACACTATGGGGAGACGAAGGCGCTCGACGGGGTCGATCTGGAGGTCCCGGCGGCCAAGGTGGTCGGGGTGCTGGGGCCGAACGGCGCGGGGAAGACGACCGCCGTCCGGATCCTGGCCACCTTGATCCGGCCGGACCGCGGCCACGCGAGCGTCTTCGGATACGACGTCGTCAAGAACCCGATGGCGGTCCGCGGCATGATCGGGCTGACCGGGCAGTACGCGTCGGTCGACGAGGACCTCTCCGGCACGGAGAACCTCGTCCTGATCGGCAGGCTGCTGGAGTTCTCGAGGGCGGACGCGAAAAAGCGCGCGGCCGAACTGCTGGAGCGGTTCGAGCTGACCGACGCCGCCGGGCGCGCCATCAAGACCTACTCGGGCGGGATGCGGCGGCGGCTCGACCTCGCCGCGAGCCTGGTCGGCCGTCCCAAGGTGCTGTACCTGGACGAGCCGACCACCGGACTCGACCCGCACGCCCGCAACGAGGTCTGGGCCGTGGTCCGGACACTGGTCGCGGACGGGACGACGGTGCTGCTCACCACGCAGTACCTGGAGGAGGCCGACCAGCTGGCCGACACGATCACCGTGTTCGACCACGGGCACGTCGTGGCGAACGGGCGGGCCGACGAGCTCAAGCGGCGGACCGGCGGCCAGACGCTGCAGGTCCGGCCGAGCGCGCTCGCCGACCTCGACGCCGTCGAGCGCATCCTGGCCGGGCTCACCGGGGTCCGGCCGAACCGGGACGACGACACCGGGCTGCTCACCGCGCCCGTCGCCGACCCGGTCCTGCTGTCCACTTTGGTCCGCAAGCTGGACGAAGCCGGGATCACCGCGGACGAGCTGGCGCTGCGGCTGCCCAGCCTCGACGAGGTGTTCCTCGCGCTGACCGGCAAGAAGACCGACGAGTCCACAAAGGACACGACTCCGGAAGGGAGCCTGGTATGACGACCATCGCCGCGCCCGCACCACCACGGCGCGTTTCACTGGCCAGTAGCGGCCGGCACGGGCTTTCCCTTGCCTGGCGCGGGATCCTGAAGATCCGCAAGAACCCCGAACAGCTGGCCGACGTCACCATCGCGCCGATCATCTTCCTGGTCATGTTCGTCTACCTGTTCGGCGGCGCGCTCGCCCCGAGCATCGACGACTACCTCCAGATGATCGTGCCCGGCATCATGGTGTTCAACATCCTGCAGGCCAGCATGACCGTAGGCGTCCAGCTGAACACCGACGTCACCAAGGGTGTGTTCGACCGGTTCCGCGCGATGCCGATCGCCCGGTCGGCGCCGCTGATCGGCGCCGTGCTGGCCGACATCGTGCGGTACCTGGTGTGCATCACCGTGCTGATGATCGTCGCGACGATCATGGGCTACCGGATCCAGACCGGTCCGGCGGAGTTCGTCCTGGCCATCGTGCTGGTCATCGCGTTCGCGCTCGCGTTCTGCTGGGCTTCGGTGTTCGTCGGGATGCTGGTGAAGAGTCCCGGCGCGGTGCAGGGCCTGATGTTCGTGGTGCTGATGCCGCTGACCTTCGGCAGCAACGTGTTCGTGGGGACGAGCACCATGCCCGGCTGGCTGAAGGCGTGGGCCGACATCAGCCCGGTGACGCAGATGTCCGACGTCCTGCGCGGACTGATGAACGGCGGCCCGGTGGCCGGTCCGCTGACCGGGGCGCTGATCTGGATGGCGGCCGCGGTCGCGGTCTTCTTCCCGCTCGCCACCTGGGCTTACCGGAAGCGCGTCTGACGGGGGTCAGGGGGAACGCGCGTGAAGGGCTCCTCGCCTCTGCCGGGCGAGGGGCCCTTCTTCACGCGCCCACTTCCTGGCCGATCCAGGAGATCAGATCGGTTCGGGAAAGCCCGGCGTTCTGCACGAGCAGCTCTTCGTAGCGCTCCTCGCCGAAGTGCGCCTTGAGGTCGTCGATCAGTTCCCGGATGGCGGGTTCACCGAGATCCAGCTTGCCGCGCAGGAGTTTGGCCGCGCCGAGCAGCCGGACGGCGGTCTCGGGGCGCCCCTGCCGGAACCGGATCAGGCCGCAGACCTCGACGATCCGCCCGAGGTCGGCGATGTCACCGCGGTCCGCGGTGGACTTCACGACGACCGCGGCACCGCGCTCGGCGCCGGCCGGATCCCCGGCGGCCAGCGCGATCTCGGTGTCGATGTACCCGCCGAACTCCTCGCCGAACATGCCCGGCGCCGCGACCGAGGCCATCTTCTCCCGGAACCGGACGGCGACCTCGCGTGCCTCGTCCACGCGTCCGGCGCGACAGAGCAGATCGGCCTTGCCCACCAGCACCATCACCGCGAGCTGGGCGTTGCCCGTTTCGGTCGCGTAGCGCTCGGCCTCGATCATCTCGCGCATCGCCGTGTCCAGATCGCCCGCCCGCGCGTACTCCGTCGCGAGCCGCCAGCGCTGTTGGATCACGTCGTCCTGCGACCCCAGTTCGAGCGCGAGTGCGAGCCCTCGGCGGTACAGCGCGAGCGCGGCTTCGTGATCGCCGGACATCGAGATGTCGCTCGCCTTCATACCCAACGCCATCGCGGTCCCCCACCGGTCGCCCAGTGCCAGGAATCCTTCATAGGCCCGGTCCCTGGCCCCTTCGGCGCCGTCGGGGTCACCGTCGTCGGTGAGGACGAAGCTCTGCGCCCATGATCCCGCCGCCCTGGCCCACGGGTCCTGGCTCGACAGTGCCCGTTCCACCTCGCGGTGCGCGAGTTCCTTGTCCTGGGAGAAGAAGGCCAGCATGGGCAGGCCGATGGCCAGCCCCGCGAACCGGTTGTGCGCGTCGGTCCGCACGCATTCGTCGACGAGTGAGCGGACGGCTTCGGGGTCGCCGACGCCGGGCACCATCGTGGTGATCTCGCGCATCGCGCGGAACGCGGCCGCGAAGTCGTCCTCCAGGCGGTCGCCGAAAGTGAGCACTTCGGCGACGAAGGATTCGACCCGATCGCTGTCGCCCTTGATCAGCCAGTACCAGAACGTGCTGCCGAACAGGCGCATCGCCATGTCCACGTCGTCGGCGTCGATGGCCTGGCGGAGCGCGGTCACGATGTTGCCGTGCTCCGCGTCGTAGCGCGAGATGGCGATGAGCTGATCCGCTGTCCGCAGCATCGGCTCCAGCCGCTCGGCGAGCCGGGCGTAGTAGCGGTGATAGGCCTTCCTCAGCTGTTCCCGCTCTTCGGCCTCGTCGAGACGTTCCGCCGCGTATGCCCGGATGGTCTCCAGCATGCGGTAACGCGGCTCGCCGTGATCTCCCACCGTCGCGTCCACAATGGACTTCTCGACGAGTGAGCCGAGGACGTACAGGATGTCCTCGGCGGGCAGGCCGTCATCGGCGCAGACGCTTTCGACCGCTTCGACCTCGGCACCGGCCCCGAAGACCGAAAGCCGCCTGGCGAGCACGCGCTCGGCGTCGTCGAGCAGGTCCCAGCTCCACTCGACGACGGCACGGAGCGTGCGCTGCCTCGGCAACGCGGTCCGGCTGCCGGAGGTCAGCAGGCGGAACCGGTCGTCGAGACGCCGCGAGATCTGCGCGACGGTCATCGAACGCAGCCGCGCGGCGGCCAGTTCCAGCGCCAGTGGCATCCCGTCCAGCCTGCGGCAGATCTGCGCGACGTCGTCCACAGTGGACTCGTCGAGCCGGAAGTCCGGGCGCACGGCCACCGCCCTGTCGACGAACAGCCGGATCGCGCCCGCCTCGGCCGCTTGGGGAACGGCCGGCGTGCCTTCCGGGACCGACAGCGGGCCGAGCGGGCACAGCGTCTCGCCGTCGATGGCCAGCGCCTCACGGCTCGTCGCGAGGACGCGCAAGGTCGGCACGCGTCGCAGCAGGGTGTTCGTCAGCTCCGCGGCCGCGTCGACCAGATGCTCGCAGTTGTCCAGCACCAGCACCGATTCACCGGCGCCGAGCGTCTCCACGACCCGGGCCAGTGCGTCCACCGGGCGGCGCATCGGATCGCCACCGTGCGAAAGACCGAGGTCCCACAGCTCCAGCGCCGCGAAGACCGCGCCGGGCAGGTCACCGGGGTCGCGGACGCCGGCGAGCGGCACGAACCAGACTCGTCCGCGCGCGTGCGCCGGATGCCGCGTCGCGACCTCGGTGGCCAGCCGCGTCTTCCCGGCACCGCCGGGCCCGACGAGCGTCACCAGCCGCGCGCCGGCGAGGAGCTCGGCGATCAGCTTCAATTCGTCGTCTCGGCCGACGAAACTGGTCAGCCGGACCGGGAGGTGATCAGCGACCACGGGTGGCGGCCCGAGTTCACCGCGCAATGCGGCGAGATGGATCTCCTGGAGTTCGGCCGAAGGATCGACGCCGAGCTGATCGGCCAGCGCCGCCCGGACCTCCTCGTAGACGGCGAGGGCGTCGGACTGCCGGTCCGCCGCGCACAACGCCCGGATCCACAGCCCGGCGAGCCGTTCACGCAGCGGGTTCCGCGTGGCCGCCTCCTTGAGATCCGCCAGCACCCGGTCGTGCCCGCCCAGCCGGATCTCCGCTTCGAAACGGTCTTCGGCGGCTTCCAGGCGCAGATCCTCCAGCCGGGTCGCCGGCGCCTGCGCGAATGGAGCTTCGAGCACGTCCGACAACACCTGACCACGCCAGAGGCCGAGCGCCTCGGCGAGGATCGCGGCCGCACCGGCGTCCCGGCCCGCCGCCAGCTCCGCGCGGCCCTCCGCGGCCAGCCGCTCGAAGCGGCACACGTCGACGTCCTCGCGGGCGACGTCCAGCCGGTAACCGCCCGGACCCGAGTCGAGGGCGACGTCGTCGGCACGCAGGACCTTGCGCAGCCGCGAGACCAGGGACTGCAGCGCGTTCGCCGCGTCGGCGGGCGGCTCCGCACCCCAGAGACCGTCGATGAGGGCCGTCACCGGGACGGCACCGCCGGGATCCAGCGCGAGCCTGGCCAAGAGCATGCGGAGGCGGGCACCGCCGATGTCGACCGGGGTGCCGTCACCGGCCTCCGCTCCGACCGGGCCCAGCAGCGTCACACGCACGCCCCCCAGCTTTCCAGAACCCGCGAACGGATAGCCCGACCAGGCTGTGTCTCTCCGCGCGCGCTGCCGGGCTTCCGGACTCCGATCAGGCGACGGAAGTGGGGATTATCCGGGCACGAAGGAGCTTTCCGGGCGGACTGCCGCGGCCACGGCGTTACGTTCGGGGCCAAGTCACAGCCGATCGACTGGGAGCGTGCATGAGGTACCGGAGTGCGGCCGTCATCGCCGCCGTTCTGGCCGCGAGTGTCCTCGGCGGCGGGACCGCCCTCGCCGACACCGGGAAACCCGGCGCCGACGGCGCGGGCGACAGCTACTACCCGCAGGACGGCAACGGCGGCTACGACGTCGGCGACTACGACCTGAAAATCGGCTACGAGCCCGCCACCAGGCAGCTCACCGGCCTGCAGACGATCACCGGCCGGGCCACCCAGGCGCTGAGCTCGTTCAACCTCGACCTGCACGGGCTGACCGTCGACTCGGTCAAGGTCAACGGGCGGACGGCGACCTTCACCCGCACCGGTGACCACGAACTCGTGATCACCCCGGCGCGCTCGCTGCGGAACCACGAGCGGTTCACCGCCGAGATCGCCTACCACGGCGTCCCGCAGCCGATCGAGGATCCGTCGCTGGGCGAGAACGGCTGGCAGTACGCGAAATCCGGCGGCGCTTTCGTCGCGGGCGAGCCGAAATCCGCGACCAGCTGGTATCCGGTCAACGACACCCCGCGGGACAAGGCGACCTTCCACCTCGCCGTCACCGTGCCCTCGGAGTGGGGCGTCATCGCCAACGGCCGCGAGCGCGGCAAGTTCGCTTCGGGCAAGAACACCACGTACGTCTGGGCCGAAGAGACCCCTGCCGTGCCGTACATGACGACGGTCGCGATCGACAAATGGGAGTTCGAGCGGACGACGCTGTCCGACGGCACGCCTGTCGTCAACGCCTACGCCCCCGGCACCCCGGCGTCGACCAAACAGGCCGAGGCACGGTTGCCGGAGATCATCGACTTCCTGGCGTCGAAGTTCGGGCGCTACCCGGTGGACGCGGCGGGCGGGATCTTCCTCGCCGAGCCGATCGGGTTCTCGCTGGAGACGCTGAGCAGGCCGATCTACTCGGGCGCGGCGGGCAACATCCCGACGATCGTGCACGAGAACGCCCACCAGTGGTGGGGCGACTCGGTCGCCGTCGACAAGTGGAAGGACGTCTGCCTCAACGAATGCTTCGCCTCGTACGCGGAATGGCTGTGGTCGGAGGCGAAGTCGGGCCAGGACCTCAAGGCGCGTTACCTGACCGCCGTGCAGAAGGCGACGGATCGATTCTGGGCGGGGAAGCTGTACGACATGGGGCCCGGCAACGAGTTCACGTACGTGTACTCGAAGGGACCGATGGCGCTGCACGCGCTGAAGAACTACATCGGCGCGGCGCCGTTCGACCGCATCCTGAAGTTGTGGCCCGCCCTGCACCGCGACGGCAACGCGAGCCTGCCGGAGTTCCAGAGGTTCGCCGAGCGCGTCGCGCACAAGAACCTCCAGGGCTTCTTCGACGCGTGGTTCTACGGCAACACCAAGCCGGCGCCTGAGTTCCTCTACCCGGGGGACCTCAAGCCCGCCGCTTGACAGGCGTCACACGTTAGGGTGAGGGCATGACGTCAGTGCTCCTCACCGGTTTCGAACCGTTCGGCGGTGAGCGGGTGAACCCGTCGTGGCAGGCGGTTTCCCTGCTCACCGGCCGGCGGCACGACACCGTGGCCGTCGAACTGCCGTGCGTGTTCTCGCGTTCGCTGGTCACCTTGCGCGACTCGATCGACGAGTACCGGCCGGACCTGGTGATCTGCGTCGGCCAGGCGGGCGGCCGCCCCGACGTCACCCCGGAACGGGTCGCGATCAACCTGATCGACGCCCGTATCCCGGACAACGCGGGCTCGCAGCCCGTCGACGTCCCGGTGATCCCCGGCGGCCCCAACGCGTACTTCACCACTCTGCCGGTGAAGGCGTGTGTCACGGGGATCAAGGACGCGGGACTCCCGGCGTCGGTCTCGCACACCGCCGGGACGTACGTGTGCAACCAGGTCTTCTACGGGCTGATGCACTTGCTGGACAACGACTTTCCCGGTGTACGCGGCGGTTTCGTGCACGTGCCGTACACGCCGGAGCAGGCCGCGCGGACCACGGCGCCGAGCCTGGCCGTGCACCGCGCCGCCGAGGCGCTGGAGATCATCGTGGACACCGCGCTTTCGGTGACCGAGGATCTTTCGACGCCGGCGGGCACCCTGCATTGATCAAGGCTTGAGCTGTGCGGTGAAGAACTCGACCATCTCCGCGGTCGTCCGCGCGGTGCCGTCGTCGCGGGTCGAGACGAGCATCGCGCTCAACGGCGCGTCTTCGGTCCCGAAGAGCACGATGCCGCTTCGCTTGCCCACGCCCGCCAAGTAGCGCCCCCGGAGCCCGTCGGCCGCCCAGGTGCCCTCCGCGGGCTTGCCCTTGGTCATCCGCTGCCGGACGCCGTCCTCCAGGCCGGTCATCGCGACACCCTGGTAGTAGTTGATCGCGTTCGCCCCCTTGTCGTCCTTGAAAACGCAGGTGACCGCCGACGACGCGCCCACCGTGGCGGCGGCGTCCGGCGCGTCCCGGCACTCGTCCCGCTGCGGGATGACGGCGGCGATCCGGCGGAGGCAGTCCGTGAACCCCTGCGCGTCCTTCGGCCCCGGCTGATCGCAGCTCACCGGTTTCGCCGGGGCCGGTGCGGCGACCGGCTCCTCCTCGCCGCCGCTGAGCAGGACGATCGTCGTCACGATCGCCGCGATGGCGAGCACGAGGACGCCGTAGGCCGTGGGCTTCCGCCAGTTCGGGCCCGGCGGTGGCGGGGGCGGCGTCCAGCGCGGCGGTTGCGGACGTCGCGGCGGAGGCGGCTGCTGCTGCTGAACGGGCTGCTGCCGTACCGGCGGCGAGACCGGCGCGAAGGCGGGCACGGTCAGCTGGGAATCCTCGCCACCGGCAGGCACGTGGTGCAACCCGAACGCGACCGCCGTCTCCGGCTGATCCTGCGTGGTCGGCGCGATCCTGAGCTGATTCGCCAGCAGGTTCGCCAGCAACGGCATCCGGCTCGGCCCGCCGACGAGGTAGACGCCGCCGAGCCGGTCCGGGGACAGCCCGGCGCGACGGATCGTGGTGGCCAGGAGTTCGGCGCTGCGCAGGAAACTCGGCCGGACGAGCGCCTCGAGCTCCATCCTCGTCACCCGCACGTCGCCGAACGGCTCCGGCATCGGGATCTCGGTCTGCTGGTGCCGGGAGAGGCTTTCCTTGGCGTCACGGACATCCTGCAGCAACGACCGGCGCGTCCGGCGGTCACTGACCGACTGCGGGCGCAGGATCCGTTGCCACCGCGCGGGATCGGAATGCGACACCTCGCGGCCGATGTGCACCAGCAGCGCCTGGTCGATGTCGAGACTGCCGAGATCGGGCAGGCCGTCCTCGGCGAGCACGGCGAACCCCTGAGCGCTGACACCGACGACAGCGCAGTCGAAGGTGCCCGCCCCGAGGTCGTACACCGCGATCGGACCCGGCTGCCGCCGACCGTGGTCGAGGGAGGCGTAATGCGCGGCGGCCGCGACCGGCTCGGGAATGAGCATCGTCGTACCGAATCCGGCCTTGAGCGCGGCGTCGCGGAGGATCTGCTTGCGATCCGGGCCCCAGCCGGCGGGATGCGAGATGCGCACCTGCGCGGGCGGACGCTGGAGGAGCAGCTCGGCCTCCTCGCCGACCCTGCGCAGGACCGCAGCGAAGGCGTCGGCGATGGGGAGCGAGACGTCACCGAGCTGGAGAGCGCCCTCGTCGATGCGCCGCTTCGGATTCGCCTCGAACCGGCTCGGGTCCAGCCGGGCCCGGCGTTCGGCGTCACGGCCGACGAAGACCGTGCCGTCCTTGTCGACGTAGATCGCGGACGACATCGTCACGGACCCGTCGATTTCGACGACCTGCGTCCCCCTGCCGTGGATCGAGAGCACCCCCACCGTGCTGGAGGTACCGAAATCGATCGCCAGAACGTCCACCTGACCCCCTCCCGGACCCGAGGGCATCGTCTCACGCCCCCCGATCACGCGAGTTCCGCCTCCAGCCACGCGAGTTCCGCCTCCAAGCACGCGTGTCGTCCGTCCAATCACGCGTGTCGCGCCTCTGATCACACGTGTCGTCCATCCACGCCCCCGTGCTGCCCGTGCGCATCAGGCGAACTCGCGTGCTTGGACACGGAACTCGCGTGATCAGAAGGCGAACTCGCCCACCGAACGCGGAAGTGCCCGCCGCAGCGAACCGCGACAGGCACTTCCAGAGCAGAGAGGCTTTACTCGCCCTCGGCTTCACCGTTCTCTTCGGCCGAGCCGGCACCGATGCTGACCGGCGGGGCGTCCGGGACCGACGAGGGCCGGGCTTCGCCGCGGAAGACGAAGTGCGCCTTGTCGTCCTTCTCGCCCTCTTCGTCGTTCCAGCCTTCGACGTCGACCAGGATGATCTGGCCGGGCTGGACCTCGCCGAACAGGATCTTCTCCGACAGCTGGTCCTCGATCTCGCGCTGGATCGTGCGGCGCAGCGGCCGCGCGCCCAGCACCGGGTCGAAGCCGCGCTTGGCGAGCAGCGACTTGGCCTTGGGCGTGAGCTCGAGCTCCATGTCCTTGGCCTTGAGCTGCGTCTCGACCCGGGCGATCATCAGATCGACCATCTCGATGATCTGTTCCTTGGTCAGCTGGTGGAAGACGATGATGTCGTCGATGCGGTTCAGGAACTCGGGCCGGAAATGCTTCTTCATTTCCTCGTTGACCTTTTGCTTCATCTTCTCGTACCGGTTGGTGCTGTCACCGCCGGACGAGAACCCGAGCGAGACGGACTTGGAGATGTCCGAGGTACCCAGGTTCGAGGTGAAGATGAGCACGGTGTTCTTGAAGTCGACCGTACGACCCTGACCGTCGGTGAGACGGCCGTCTTCGAGGACCTGCAGGAGGGTGTTGTAGATCTCCTGGTGGGCCTTCTCGATCTCGTCGAACAGCACCACCGAGAACGGCTTGCGCCGCACCTTCTCGGTCAGCTGGCCGCCCTCTTCGTAGCCGACGTAGCCCGGAGGGGCACCGAAGAGCCGCGAAGCGGTGTAGCGGTCGTGGAACTCGCCCATGTCGATCTGGATGAGCGCGTCGTCCTCGCCGAACAGGAACGCCGCGAGCGCCTTGGACAGCTCGGTCTTACCGACACCGGACGGGCCGGCGAAGATGAACGAGCCGGAGGGGCGCTTCGGGTCCTTCAGGCCGGCGCGGGTACGGCGGATCGCCTGGGAGACGGCCTTGACCGCGTCCTCCTGGCCGATGATCCGCTTGTGCAGCTCCTCCTCCATGCGGAGCAGACGCGTGGTCTCCTCCTCGGTGAGCTTGAACACCGGGATGCCGGTCCAGTTGGCGAGGACCTCGGCGATCTGCTCCTCGTCGACCTCGGCGACGACGTCGAGGTCGCCGTCCTTCCACTGCTTCTCCCGCTCGCCCTTCTGGCCGAGGAGGGTCTTCTCCTCGTCGCGGAGACGGGCGGCGCGCTCGAAGTCCTGCGCGTCTATCGCGGACTCCTTGTCCCTGCGCACGTCGGCGATCTTCTCGTCGAACTCGCGCAGGTCCGGCGGCGCGGTCATGCGGCGGATGCGCATCCGGGCGCCCGCCTCGTCGATCAGGTCGATCGCCTTGTCCGGCAGGAAGCGGTCGTTGATGTAGCGGTCCGCGAGGGTGGCCGCCTGCACCAGCGCGCCGTCGGTGATCGAGACACGGTGGTGCGCCTCGTACCGGTCGCGGAGACCCTTCAGGATCTCGATCGTGTGCTCGAGCGACGGCTCGCCGACCTGGATCGGCTGGAAGCGGCGCTCCAGCGCGGCGTCCTTCTCGATGTACTTGCGGTACTCCTCGAGGGTGGTCGCGCCGATCGTCTGCAGCTCGCCACGGGCCAGCATCGGCTTCAGGATCGACGCGGCGTCGATCGCGCCCTCGGCGGCACCCGCGCCGACGAGCGTGTGCAGCTCGTCGATGAACAGGATGATGTCGCCGCGGGTCTTGATCTCCTTGAGCACCTTCTTGAGGCGCTCTTCGAAGTCACCGCGGTACCGGGAACCGGCGACCAGGGAGCCGAGGTCGAGGGTGTAGAGCTGCTTGTCCTTCAGCGTCTCGGGGACCTCGCCCTTGACGATGTTCTGCGCGAGCCCTTCGACGACGGCGGTCTTGCCGACGCCGGGCTCACCGATCAGGACCGGGTTGTTCTTGGTGCGCCGCGACAGCACCTGCATGACCCGCTCGATCTCTTTGCCCCGGCCGATGACCGGGTCGAGCTTGCCTTCGCGGGCCTGGACGGTCAGGTTGCGGCCGAACTGGTCGAGCACCAGCGACGACGACGGGGTGCCTTCACCGCGTCCGGAGCCGGTCTCGGTCGACTCCTTGCCACCCTGGTAGCCCGACAGCAGCTGCAGGACCTGCTGACGCACCCGGTTGAGGTCCGCGCCGAGCTTGACGAGCACCTGTGCGGCGACGCCTTCTCCCTCGCGGATCAGCCCGAGCAGGATGTGCTCGGTGCCGATGTAGTTGTGGCCGAGCTGCAGCGCTTCACGCAGCGACAGCTCAAGCACCTTCTTGGCCCGCGGGGTGAAGGGGATGTGCCCGCTCGGGGCCTGCTGCCCCTGGCCGATGATCTCCTCGACCTGCTGGCGGACGCCCTCCAGCGCGATGCCCAGCGATTCCAGCGCCTTGGCGGCGACACCTTCACCCTCGTGGATCAGACCCAGGAGGATGTGCTCGGTGCCGATGTAGTTGTGGTTGAGCATCCTGGCCTCTTCTTGGGCCAGGACGACCACCCGCCTCGCGCGGTCGGTGAACCTCTCAAACATGTGCACTCCCTCGACTGCTGCGACGGCGGCCCGTTTCCATCGTGCTTTCACCGCGATGGATTCAGCACCGTGAGACCACTCTAGTAGCCATGCGGTCGCGCTGGCGTACCACTACGGCTGATTGCGGCCCGTTCGCGCCCCGGCCGTTCTCCGGCCGTGCGCTCTTTCATCTTCCGGTTGCCCTGCACCTTTACGTCAAGCACAACGCGCGAACGCGTGCCCGGATTCCGCCGGACGCGCGTTGTCCGCTGAGCGCGAACACGGTCTGCGAGCAAGGTCTGCCCAGTGGATGGACACCCGACCGGAGTAGTCACCGACCGCATGTAAGGTTAGGCGTACCTAATGGCGGGAGGTCGGCGTGTCGCATCACCACACGCTCGCGTCCGCCGAAGACGGGCTCCGGGCCTCCCTCTCGAGGATGCCCGAGGACGCCCGGCTCCGCGCGGACGTGCCGGAGGGCGAACCGGACTGGGTCGGCTGCGGTGACCTGCTCGGCGAACCGGCCCGTCTCTTGCGCTGGCGTGAGCGTCTCGGCGGCTGGCTGGCCGGGCGGTATCCGGAGGCGGACCGGGTCCCCGAGCGGACCTCGGCGAGCTGGATCCTGTCCTGGTACCTGCACGTCCCGGCCTTCGCCGGCGCGATGCTGCTCCATCACGAACGCCGCGTCCCGTCGCTCGCGCCGTCCGCACTGGCCTTCCGGATCGGCGCCGACCGGCCGCACCCCGACTCGGTCGCCGTCCTGGGCGGCGGCTTCCACTGCCTGCCGACAGACCCGGGTTCGGCACATCCGAGGGCCGCCGTGGTCCCGGACGAGCGGGCGCTGGCGACCGTGCTTCGGGGCCGCTTCGTCGCGCACGCGAGCCGGTTCATCGACGTCTACGGGCCGCTGACGAGGCTCGGACGGCGGCAGTTGTGGGCGGCCGCCACGGACGCGCTCGACAACGCGCTGTGGTCGGCCGGCCGGCTGGGCGGATCCCCGGAGGCTGAGGGCGCCGGGGTCGCGGACGCCGCGCTGGTCCTCGAAGCGCGGTTCCCGCCGCTGACGTCGGCGTCGAAGCTGACGCTGGTTTCGGGAGCCGGCGGACACCGCGAGTGGACGAGAAACCGCGAAAGCTGTTGTTTCTCCTACCTGCTGCCCGCGGAACCGGAATGCGGTGGTTGTCCGCGAATCCGCTAAGAGGTCCAGCCGGGATCCCGTCCCGTCGCGCCCAGCGCGCGCTCGAACGTCGTCGCGCCTTCCGCGACGGGTACTTCTTCGCCGTACACCTTCATCGCCCGAGCCTGATCGCCCATCGCCACAGCGGACGCGAGCACGGCTTCGGCCGCTTCGGGCGCGACGTCGAGGGAGCGGCCGGTCGCCTTCGCCAGGTCCCAGCCGTGGAAGACGAACTCGCCGAGCACCATGTCGCCGACGATCGAGGCCGGCATCTCCGCCGTGCCGAGCGCCGTCATGCCCTGCCACGCCCCGGGCGCACCGAAGACGTCCACGAGCCGCGCGGTCTGCTTCTCGATGGCACTGAGCCATTCGTCGTCGACGAGCCCCGCCTCGGCCTCACCGGAGGACACCTCCGGCGGTGCGACCTTGCGCCCGGCGGCTTCGAGCCAAGGACCCCAGTAGAGAAGGTGGTTCAGCAACGCGCGGACGTCGTAGCCGGCGCACGGGGTGCGGGCGGAGAGGTCGGACTCGCCGGTCTCGCGCAGGATTCCGGCGAATTCCGCGGCGGCGGGGGCGATCAGGGCAGCGTGTTCGGACATGCGGGCATGAACTCACGGGATCCGGCGCACTGTCTTGAAGAAACGCGACAGGATTAGGTTGCTCCGGTGAGCGGGCATCGGATCCCGGCGGGGATCGTCAACGCGCGGGAAGCGGACGCGAAGTTCAGCCTCGTCCGCCATCGGCCCGCGCCGGACCTGCGCCCGTTCGTCGACCACCACTGGGTGCTGCGCTGGGATCTGAGCGGCCGCCCGCCCCATGAGCAGGTGGTACTGCCCAATCTCGCGGTGAACGTCACGTTCTTCCGCGACGCGGCAGGCGCGTTCGGGCCGGGGAAACGGCCTTTCCGCTACGTCGTCGAGGGCACGGACCACGGTATCGGTGTGCGATTCCGGCCCGGCGCTTTCCGGGCATTCCTCACCGGTCCGGTCACGATGATCTCCGGCGGTTCCGTTCCGCTCACCGATCTCTTCCCCGGTACCGGACCAGTGATGGAATCGGTACGGAATGCGACGGACGACTTCGAAATGGTCCTGGCGGCGGAGGAACTGCTCCTCGCGAAACACCCCGTGCTCACCACCGCGGCCAGGACGGCCATCGAAGCGGTGGAAACAATCTCGGCCGAACCGGCCATTACCCGGGTCGGCGAGCTGTCACGCCGGACAGGTCTGTCTCGGCGAAGCCTGCAACGCCTGTTCGCCGAACACGTCGGAACCGCCCCCAAATGGGCGATTCAGGTATACCGATTGAACGAAGCGGCGGCACGGATCGCCGCCGAGGAACGGCCGGACTACGCGGAACTGGCGACAGAGCTGGGCTATAGCGACCAAGCGCACTTCATCCGGGATTTCCGCTCCGTGACCGGATGGGTGCCCACCGAGTACGCCCGCTTGAACCGTGTACAAGAACAAGAAAGCCGCCGGGAAAAGTTTCCCGGCGGCCGTCAGGTCTGAAAGACCTCAGTTCTTCTTGTGGTATGCCTCCACGACCTCGGACGGGATACGTCCGCGGTCGGAAACCTGGAAGCCGTTCTTGCGGGCCCAGGCGCGAATGGCCTGGTTCTGCTCGCGGTCCACGGTCGCGGGACGGGCGGCGGCCTTCACTCCGGCGACCGGACGAATGGCGGTGCGCTTACGGCCACCCGCACGACGGGCGTGCTCCACATACTGGGCCAGCGCGTCACGAAGCTCTTCCGCGTTTTCCGCGGAAAGGTCGATCTGGTAGCTCACACCGTCCAAACCGAACTCGACGGTCTCTTCCGCCTCAGTGCCGTCGAGGTCGTCGACGAGCGAGACGAGCACCTTCTGTGCCATCTGTTTCCTCCTGCTGGGGGCTTACACGAATGATCTGGTACGGGGCATGCCCCGGACAGAAGACTTTGTCTAGCGACATTAATACCCGCTACCGAGTCATAACGCAAATCTCGTTTACGAGAACGATCGAGGTATCTGTCACGCGGACGGGTTATTCAGGTCGGACGAGCGGGAACAGGATGGTCTCCCTGATACCGAGGCCGGTCAGCGCCATCAGCAACCGGTCGATCCCCATTCCGACACCACCGCTCGGCGGCATTCCGTACTCCAGCGCGCGGAGGAAATCCTCATCCAGGTTCATGGCCTCACTATCGCCCTGCGCACCCAGCCGCGCCTGTTCCACCAGACGCTGACGCTCCACCACGGGATCGACCAGCTCGGAGTATCCGGTGGCCAGTTCGAATCCGCGCACGTACAGATCCCACTTCTCGGCGACCCCCGGCTTGCTGCGATGTTGCCTGGTCAGCGGGGATGTCTCGACCGGAAAATCACGGACAAAAGTCGGTTCGTGAAGATGATCGCCGACGAGATGTTCCCAAAGTTCTTCGACGAGTTTGCCGTGGCCTAACTTCGGGTCGAGCTCCAGCTCTCGCGCTTCGGCATAGGAACGCAGCTTGTCCGCCGATGTCTCGGGAGTGACCTCTTCCGACAACGACTCGGACAACGACTCGTACATTCCGAGCGTGGTCCACTCGCCGGACAGGTCGTACTCCGAACCGTCGGCGAGAGTGACCACCTGGGTACCGAGAACGTTCTGCGCCGCCTCCTGGATGAGCTGGCGCGTCATCACCGCGTTGGAGTCATAGGTCGCATACGCTTCGTAGTACTCGAGCATGGCGAACTCGGGCGAGTGCGACGAGTCACTGCCCTCGTTCCGGAAGTTCCGGTTGATCTCGAAGACCTTCTCGATACCGCCGACCACGCAACGCTTGAGGTACAGCTCCGGCGCGATCCTCAGGTACAGATCGAGGTCGAAGGCATTCGAATGCGTGACGAATGGCCGGGCCGCCGCGCCCCCGTGCAGCGTTTGCAGCATCGGGGTCTCGACCTCGAGGAATCCCCGGCCGTGGAACGAGTCACGCAGGGAACGCAGCACGCCGGCACGGGTACGGACCACGTCCCGTGCCTTGGGACGCACGATCAGATCGACATAACGCTGCCGGATGCGCGTTTCCTCGGCGAGGTCTTTGTGCGCCACGGGCAACGGGCGCAATGCTTTCGACGTGATCCGCCAGGAGTCTGCCATCACGGAAAGCTCACCGCGCTTGGAGGTGATGACCTCGCCCTCGACGAATACGTGATCACCGAGATCGACATCGGACTTCCATGCCGCGAGCGCGTCCTCGCCCACCTTCGCGAGGCTGAGCATCGCCTGCAACTCGGTGCCATCACCTTCACGGAGACTTGCGAAACACAGTTTGCCGGTATTGCGCATGTACATGACCCGGCCGGTGATACCGACGACGTCGCCGGTGGCGGTGTCGACAGGGAGACCGGAATGCTTCGCGCGCACTTCGGCCAGCGAGTGCGTCCGGGGCACCTCGACCGGATACGGATCGATACCCTCCGCGATTATCCGGTCGCGCTTGTCCCGGCGCACCCGCATCTGTTCCGGCAGGTCTTCGTCGGGGCTCACGCCCTCGGATGCGGGGATTTCAGTCATGGCGCACAGCGTACGAACCCGCCGGTTCCCTACGCCAACCGGATTACCTTTTCCTCGTCCGGACCGGCCGGTTTTCTCTCCATTAACCTTGAGCTCGTGAACTCATCCACTCCCGGCATCGAACCCGAACTGCACGCACGCCGCGCCGCCTCGTTCGGCGCGGAGGCCGCCGCCTATGCCGCACATCGGCCGGACTATCCGGAAAAGGCACTGGCCTGGGGGCTGGCCGGCGCCCGGCGCTCACCGGAACGGGTACTGGACCTCGCGGCAGGGACCGGCAAGGTCAGCGAAGGGCTGCTCGCACTGGGCGTCGCGGTCACGGCGGTCGAGCCGGACGACAAGATGCTCGCGGAACTCACGAAGACACTCCCCGCCGTGGCCCCGCTCATCGGGACGGCCGAAGAGATCCCGCTGCCGGACGGGTCCGTGGACGCCGTGGTCGTCGGCCAAGCCGTCCACTGGTTCGACCTCGACCGGGCCTACCCGGAGATGGCCAGGGTGCTGAAACCGGGTGGAGTCGTTGCCGCGCTGTGGAACCACGACGACGAGTCGGCGGGCTGGCTGGCGGAGCTGAACACGCTGATCAAGACGTCGATGAGCAGACGCTGGCTGAGCGACTACGAATCTCTGCCAGAGTACGAGGCCTTCGAGCCGTTCGAAAAGAAGACGTTCGGCCACAAACAGCCCAGGACGGCCGAAACCCTGGTGGCGACTCTCGCCACCCATTCGCACATGCTGGTGGCCACGGCGGAGGAACGCGAAGCCAAACTTCGCACGGCGCGGGAATTCCTCGACCGGAATCCGGAAACCGCCTCGGGGCAATTCGACCTGCCGATCACCACCACCGTCTTCCGGGCGCGTAAGCGATGACCGACTGGAAGGCCGCCTTCACGGCGACCTTCGACGCCCCCGCGTCGGAAGTGTCCGCTCGGATCTGGGCCGAGGTGTACGGCGACGAGTACCCCGCCGAGCTGGACACCTACAGCTTCGTGACCCGGTCCGACCTGCACCGCATCGCGGCCGAGGCGCGGCTGGAACCGCGTGGGCGGCTCGCCGACATCGGCTGTGGACGCGGCGGTCCCGGACTGTGGGTCGCCGCGCGCACCTACGCGACGCTCACCGGCGTCGACATCGCGGAGACGGCGCTGGCGTCGGCACGGCGTCGCGCGGAGGCGATGGATGTCGAAGCGACCGATTTCCGGGTCGGCGATTTTCAGGCCACCGGCCTGGAGGACGCGTCGTTCGAAGCGGTGATGAGCGTCGACGCGCTCCTGTTCGCTCCCGACAAACGACGCGCCTGCGAGGAGTTCGCGCGCATCCTCGTGCCCGGTGGGCGATTGCTTGTCACGACCTGGGACTTCGACGGGCAACCGGTGAACCGGCCGCCTCAGGTGGCCGACCACCGGCCGCTGCTGGAAGCGGCCGGATTCGACGTCCTCTCCTATGAGGAGACGCCGGACTGGCGGGCGCGGCAGCGGCGGACCATGGAACTGTCGTCGCTTCACGCCACCGCAATTAGTCACCTGGATGCGGTGGTCGCGCGTGCGACCACCGCATCCAGGTGACTAATTGCGGTGGTTCCGGTCGTAGACCAGCCGCAGGCCCAGCAGCGTCAGATCCGGCACATGCTCGGTGATCGTCTCCGACTCCTCCAGCACCAGCGGGGCAAGACCGCCCGTCGCGATCACCGCGACCGGATCCGCCCCGCCCGGCGAGAGCTCGCGCTTGATCCGTTTCACCAGGCCGTCGACCTGGCCGGCGAAACCGTAGAGGATGCCGGATTGCAGGCATTCCACGGTGTTCTTCCCGATCACCGACCGCGGCGGCACCAGTTCCACCTTGCGCAGCGCCGCGGCCCGCGCGGCCAGCGCGTCGACCGAGATCTCGATGCCGGGTGCGAACGCGCCGCCGAGGAACTCGCCCTTGGCGGAGATGGCGTCCACATTGGTCGAAGTCCCGAAATCCACCACCACACAGGCGGTGGAAGGGTGCAGATGGTGCGCGGCCAGGGTGTTCACCAGCCTGTCCGCGCCCACCTCCTTGGGGTTGTCGACCAGGAGCGGCACGCCGGTGCGCACCCCCGGCTCGATGACGATCTTCGGCAGCCCGGCGTAGTACCGCGAAAGCATGACGCGCAGTTCCCGCAGCACGGCGGGAACCGTGGACAACGCGCTGATCCCGGTGATCGCGTCCGCGTGCGAGCCGAGGAGCCCGCGCATGGTCAGCGCGAGCTCGTCGGCGGTCATCCGCGCGTCGGTGCGCATGCGCCAGTCACCGGCCAGCTCGTTTCCGGAGTACAGCCCGAGAACGATGTTGGTGTTGCCGACGTCCACCGTGAGCAGCAAGGGCTCAGCTTTCGGCGTGCAGCAGCGCGTCGAGACGGCGGGCGTCGGCGGTTTCGGCGACCGGGAAGGTCATCGTGTCGTCGTCGGCCAGCGTCACGGTGCCGCTCATCAGACCGGAACCCTCCGGCGCGTGCCCGGGGTTGGCGCCCTTCTCGACGATCCGGTTGTCCGCGTCGACGAAGACGACCCGCGGTCGGAACGCGGCCGCCTCGGCGTTCTCCATCTGCGCGTACGAAATCAGGATCACCAGATCGCCGGGGTGCACCAGATGCGCCGCGGCGCCGTTGATACCGAGCACCCCGCTGCCGCGTTCGCCCGCGATCACGTAGGTCTCGAGCCGCGCGCCGTTGGTGACGTCCACAATGGACACCTGTTCACCCGGCAGCAGATCCGCCGCGTCCATCAGGTCCTCGTCGACGGTCACCGATCCGACGTAGTGGAGATCGGCCTGGGTGACCGTCGCCCTATGGATCTTCGATTTCAGCATCGTGCGATACATCGTGGACTCTCCCTATTCCCCTGCGTCCAGCGCGTGTTCCGGATGATCCACGGCCGCGCCGAGCACCACCGGGACGTTGTCGATCAGCCGGGTACTCCCCACCCTGGCCGCGATCAGCAACCGCGCCTCACCGTCGACGGGCGCGGGCCCGAGGTCGGTTCCCCTCAATTCCAGATAGTCGACCTCGACCGCGGGTCGCGCGGCGAGGGTCTGCCTGGCGGTCGCCAGCACGGCTTCCGCGCCGTCGCGTCCGACGAAGGCACCCGCGGTGAGTGCCGCCGACAACACGATCGCGTCCTCGCGCTGTTCCGGAGTCAGGTAGACGTTGCGCGAGGACAACGCCAGCCCGTCGCGCTCCCTGACCGTCGGCACCCCGATGACGCGGGTGTCGAAGTTCAGGTCACGCACCATCTTCTTGATCAGCACCAGCTGCTGGTAGTCCTTCTCCCCGAAGAAGGCGTAGTCCGGCCGCACGATGTTGAACAGTTTCGCCACCACGGTCAGCACGCCGGCGAAATGCCCCGGCCGCACCGCTCCTTCCAGCTCGTCGCCGAGCTCGCCGGGGTGCACCGTGACGGTGGCCCCGTCGGGATACAGATCCGACGCCTTGGGCAGGAAACCCAGTTCGACGCCGTCCTCCTTCAGCACCTCGAGGTCCTTGTCCAGCGGACGCGGGTACGCCTCGAAGTCCTCGCCCTCCCCGAACTGCAGGGGATTCACGAAGATCGACGTCGCGACGACCGTGTTCGGCAGCCGCTTCGCCCGGCGGATCAGCTCGCGGTGCCCCGCGTGCAGGGCGCCCATCGTGGGCACCAGCGCGACCTTGCGGCCGACGCCGTGCAGGGCACGCGTCACCTGGCTGATCTGCTCCGGCGGCTGGAAGGTGTGCAGTGTGCCTCGGGCGAATTTCGGTGTGGTCACTGGTTTTGCTGCCCTTCGGCGGGGTCTGCGGGATCGGCGGGATCACTGAGGAGTCCGGTGAGCTCGGCGGCGGCCGAGGCGTCCAAGAGCCCGGCGGCGTCGCCGCGCACCAGCGTGCGCTTGGCCAGCGCGCGATAGCTCGGGGCGATGTCGGGGCCATGTTCGGCCAGCACCGCGAGATGCTTGCGCACGGTGCCGAGATCACCACGGGCCACCGGCCCGGTCAGCGCCCGGTCCCCGTGTCGCAGAACATTATCCAACGCCGCCGACAACAACGGAGCCACCAGGCGTTCGGGCTGGGCGATTCCCGCCCCCCGCAACAGTTCCGCGCAGTCGGCGACCAGTGTCATCAGGTGGTTCGCGCCGTGCGCCAGCGCCGCGTGATAGAGCGCCCGCGCCTCGTCGGGGACCCGGACGGGCTCCGCGCCCATCTCCACGGTCAGCGCCTCACCGACGTTCCATGCCGCTTCGTCACCCTCTGTCGCCGTGACGCCGAAGCTGCAGGCGGCCAGCCGGTCGAGGTCTTCGGGACGGCCGGTGAAGGTCATCACGGGGTGCAGGGCCAGCGGCAGCGCCCCGGCCTCGGCGGCGGGCGCGAGGACGTCGATGCCGTGCGACCCGGAGGTGTGCACGACGATCTGCCCCGGCCGCAGGGACCCGGTGGCGACGAAACCGCGCACCATCCCGGCGAGCGCGTCGTCCGGCAAGGCCAGCAAGACCAGGTCGGCACGGCGGGCGACCTCGTCGGGCGGCAGGAGGGGCACGTCCGGGAGCAGTTGCTCCGCACGGCGCACCGAAGCGTCGGAAAGGCCCGAAGCGGCGACTACCGTGTGCCCGGCCCTGGCGAGCGCGGCGCCGACGACACTGCCGACCCGGCCCGCGGAAACGATGCCCACGGCCAGGCGAGCGGGCCTCATCATGGCGTGCGCCAGTGGACGCTCATGGTCGAAAACTCCTCAACTCGTTCCAGTCCCGCTCTGCGGTCGCGGGTACCGGACGACGGCGCGAGGGTAACCCTCCGGCCCGTGTCTGAACCGGCCCTCGTGACCAGCTTCACCTGACAGTGGTCACCCGCGCGGCGCGCCATCGGCCAGCCGTACGGCCTCGGCACGCGACGTCTTGAGCACCTGCAGCAGTTCACGCTGACGCTGTTTCGCCTCGTCGGTCAGCTTCCTGCCGCGCCGCAGGAACGCGAGTTCGGTCACGCTGGCCTGGTAGCGGCCGACGGCCTTCGCCGCTTCCCGTCCCGACTGCTTCCGCGCCTGCTTCCGCCACGACCGCCGACCGGAGAGGCTGGCCAGCAGTGAAACCTCGGAAGGGGCGATCCAGCGCGCCTCGACCATCATCGGCAACGCGGCCGCGACGATCCGCTGCTCGCGGCGCCGCTGCATGACCACCACCGAGAAGACCCCGATGAACAGCGGCACCATGATCAGGAAGTAGACGTTCAGGAAGGTCTTGGCGCCCCCGAGCAGCGCGGCACCGTTCCACAGCGCGTGCAGCAGCACGGCGACGATGTACCCGCCGATCGGCGCCAGGATCCGCAGCGAGCGGACCTTGCTGCTCGCGGCGACACCCAGACCGATCCCGGTCATCACGGCGAACAGCGGATGCGTGAACGGCGAGAGCACGCCGCGGAGGAAGAACGCCGCGAGCACGCCGGCGCTCGTGCCGTCGCCGAAGCCGTGCTCGGCGAAGGCGCGGCCGAAGTAATAGATGTTCTCGGTGAAGGCGAAACCCGCCGCGGTGAACCCGGCGTAGACGATGCCGTCCACGACACCGTCGAACTCGTCCGGGCGGCGCCACCACAGCAACAGGATGAAGGCGGCCTTCGCGGCCTCCTCGACCAGCGGCGCGGAGACCAGTCCACTGATCCTGCCCCCGCCGCCACTGCCGAGCAGCAGGTCACCCACGGCCTCCGCGCCGCTGTTGAGCAGCAGCGCGATGATCGTCGCGACGCACGCGCCCCAGACGAAGGACAGCAGCAGGAGTTTCGGCGGTTCCGGTTCCCAGCGGTCGACCCACAGGAACGCGGTGACCACCACGGCGACCGGGACCAGCGCCGCGAGCACGCCGATCCCCACGGCGAGCGGGCCGACCTTCTCGGTCACCGTGCCGAAGACGAACAGCCCGCACAGCGCGACGGCGATCAGCCCGAGCACCGGCAGCAGCACGGTGATCGACCGAGGCCGGCGGATCCGGTCGAGACCGGGCGCCGGGGAGGAAGGCTCGCTCACAGCGGGTCACCCTACCGTCGGTACGGGACACGAGCGGTACGTGGAGCTTGTAGTGCGTGGCGGCACCCGGCCACACGCGTGAACCCGCTGTGTCGATTTCAGTAGCGGGTTCACCTATCGGACGCGGTCAGTCTTCGGCGCGCCGCCTGCGCCGCGGGGTGGACTCGTTCGCGCCGTTGGCGGCGAGCAGGTCCATCACCGACCGGCCGGACGCGTGAGATCCCGCGGCGGGGGTCTCCGGACGGCTGTGCGACGACCCGTTGCGGGACGGCGTCTCGTCTTCGTCCGGCTTCGCCCGCCTGCCGCCGTGACGGCCGCCCGAGGACTCGCCGCTCTGCCAGGCCGGGGGCTCACCGTCCGGACGGCGGCGGCGGCCACCACCGGTGGGCTCCGGGACGTCCGGGGCCGGAGTGAGCGAGACCGAGGAGTCCTCCGCCGCCCGGCGACGGCGGCCACCACCGCCGTTCTGCGCGAGGCGGATCTCTTCGGGCAGCGTCGGGTTGACCACGGGCGGCTCCTCGGCGGGCGGGGAGCTGTGCCGCGACGGCACCTCGGCCGCCGGACGGCGCACCGGTTCGGGCTCCGGTTGCCGCACAGGCTCGGCCCGGCGAGGCGGTTCGGACACGGCCGGGATCGACGGCGGGGCCGGCGGCTCCGGGTCACGACGCGGCTCGGGGCGCGGCTCCGGGCGCGGTTCCGGCCGAGGCAGGGAAGCCGACGGCTGGGGCTTCGAGGGCGGCGCGGGACGCAGCCGGTCCTGGAAGTCGTCCTTCCGGGGGAACGCCGCGCTCAGGTCGGAGACCGGGCGCTCCTGCGCCCACGACGGCTTCCACTCACCGGTGGTCTCCATCGGCTCCGGCGTGGCGGGTTTGTTCGCGGGCGGCGGTGTGCCACCGGCAGGACGGGACCGTTCGACCGGCTTCATCCCAGGGCGGGTCAGGCCGAGCTCGCGGTTCGGCCGGGGACGGTCCGGCTCGACCTTCTTGACCGGCTTCGCCTGCGCGGCGGGCTTCACCGGCGGCGTCTGTTTACGGGTCTGCTCCTCGGGCCGCGTCGCGGGAGGACGCTGCACGGTGCCGGCGTCTAGACGCTGCTGTAGCGAAGCCTGCTGCGGGCGACGCGGCGGTTCGTTGCGCTGGGGCTCCGGCCGCGGAGGTTCCGGACGCTGCGGCTGCCGGGCGATGGTGGGCATCGACGGCTGCGAGACCTCGGCGCGCGACACATCCGGCGTGGACGGGCGGGACACCTCGGCCGGCGTCACCGGCGGCGGGGTCTTGCGCGGGGCGTCGACCCTCGGCATCGGCCGGGAGATCTCGGCGGGCGACATCCCGGGGTTCGACATCTCGAGCCGCTCACGGCGGGCGGCTTCGGCGGCGAGCGCTTCGGCCGCCTTCGAGGCGCGGGCGTCCGCCTTGCGCATACTGCGGCGGGTCGATTCGTCGACCGGCTTCGGCCGCTGGACCTGATTGCTCTGGCCGTAGCCGTTGGCGCCGTTGACCTGGCCGTTCGCCGGTTTGCGGCGGGCAGCGGGCGGAGTACCTGCCCGCGCGGAAGCGGGTTCGAGGACCCGGTCGATCATCTCGGTCGGGCGTTCGCGCTCGCGTTCACGCTCGTCGACGTCGATCGTGGTGCTCTTGGCCGCCATGAGCTGGGGTTTGCCGTTGCCGTTCTCGGACCCCGCGCTCATCAGCTGCTTGTTGTCGAGGGACCGCATCCGGGTGGCCTGCGCGGTGAGCGCGACGCGTTCGAGGAGCACCTCGCCGCCGAAGAGCGACTGGAGGCTTTCACGCAGGGCGCTCACCTCGGCTCTGAGCGCTTCGAGTTCGTCGTGGGAGCGGCTCTCGGCGGCCTGACGGCTCTCCGCTTCGATCTCCAGCTCGAACTCGCGGCGGGCGGCGATCTCGCGTTCCAGCTCCAGCTCGTAGACGGCCTGTGCCTCGGCGACGGCGTCCTCGCTCTGTGACACGTGCTTGCGGTAGCGGACCGCCAGGAACGCACCGATCAAGGCGGCCCACAGCGCCGCGACGATCCCCAGACGCAAGTAGCGGAGGTCGTCGGAAAGCACCAATGCGAGAGTCGCGCCGACGGCGAGAACCAAGCCGACGACCAGCCACGGCCTACCCGCAAGGCGGCCACGCGAGTCGTCACCCACCCCGGTCATGCCCAACACCGTACCTTCTAGTAATCCGAACGAGACCTAGTCGGTACTTCGAGCGGTGGCTCTCGAGCGTTAACCGGTCGGCTCACGATCGCCGTCCCGATCACCGCCCTCGGGGGTCCGGCAGCAGTGTTCGAGCCATAAAGCCGCAGCTACCAGCGCCACCGAGCTGACGATCCCGACCGTCGCCGAGCGGAGGTCACCGCTCGCCGCGAGGAGTTCGTCACGTCGCGGAAAAAGATACGCGAAAGCCGCCAGCCAGACCCCCGTCATGGCGGATCCGGCGAGTGAAGAGGCCTTGGCGAGGGCCACCGATCGGGCGACGGAGATCGCGGAGAGCACGCGGTCCTCCTTGATCCGCGAACGGATGATGAAGGCGAGCACGAACTCACAGAGCGCGAGAACGAGCAGCGTGATTCCGGCGAAGAGCGGAAGCGCGGGAATGGATCCGTAGGCGACCTGGAAGAGCAGATAGGCCAGGACCAACCCCAGGAGGCCGGCCACCGCCAGCTCACGTGGCCGGGTGAAGTGCATGGTCCAACGCTACCTGGCAGGCTTGACTCTCCACCAACTGGAGAGTCGACGATGAAGCACATGGGCACCACAGCGGTTTTCACCATCGGGGAGCTGGCCAAACGGACCGGCCTGCCGGTGAAGACCATCCGCTTCTATTCCGACGAGGGTCTCCTGCCCCCGACCGACCGCACCGACTCCGGCTACCGCCTCTACGACGCCACCGCGATGGCGCGCCTGGAGCTGGTCCGGACGCTGCGGGAACTCGGACTGGGCCTCGCGGACGTGGAGCGGGCGCTGACCAGGGAAGCGACCATCGGGGACCTCGCGGTCCAGCACGTCGCCGCCCTGGACGAGCAGATCCGGCGGCTGGAACTGCGCCGCGCGGTCCTGCGAGCGGTGGCCAAACGGGACTCACCACTGGAGGAGGTCGAACTGATGAACAAACTCGCGTCGATGTCGGACGAAGACCGCAAACGTTTGCTCGACGGGTTCTGGGCGGACATGGTCGAAGGGCTCGAACTGGATCCGGAATTCTACGAGCGGATGCGCTCGGCGAAACCGGAACTGCCCGACGACCCGACGCCCGAGCAGCTGGAGGCCTGGATCGAGTTCGCCGAACTCGTGCAGGACGAGGAGTTCCGCGCGTCCATCCGCCGGATGAGCGAGTGGCACTCGCGGCTCCGGAAGCAGGACGGAGCGGACTTCGGCGAGACGCAGCAGCAGCTGTGGATGGCGTGGAGCGCGAAGGCGGCCGAAGCCCTCGAAGCCGGCCTCGCGCCGGATTCGGCCGAGGGCCGGGAACTGGCGGAGACGATCTTCACGCAGTCTTCGCGGAACGGCCAGGACCCGGCCGACCCGGCCTGGCGGAAGCGGCTGACCGACGGGATGGCGATCAGCTCCGACCCGCGCGCCGAGCGGTACTGGATGCTGCTGGGGAAGATCAACGGCTGGCCGTCGTTCCCCTCGCAGATGCCGCAGGCCGAGTGGATCATCGCCGCCCTGCGCTCCGCGCAGGGGTAGCAAGGGACCTTTGCTACCGCCCGCCCCTCCCGCAATTAGTCACCTACTTGCGGGAGGGGCGGAGGTCGCGTGGGGCTTCGGTCGGGGTGGTCGTGAGTGGCGATTCGTGTTCTAACCCGACTTACCACTCACGACAGTGCCCCGCTCGCCCCACAGGCGCGATTCGGCACCTGCTTGCGGTGGTTCGTGCCACGAACCACCGCAAGCAGGTGCCGAATCGCGGGGTCAGGCGAGGGTGAGGGAGGTCAGCCGGACGGAGTCGCGGTCCGAAGCGGGGCGGGCGGTGAGGAGGTCGGCGATCGGACCGTGGCCGGGGAGCACCGCGCCGGGCTCGATCTCCAGCCAGGGGATCAGCACGCTAGCGCGCTCCGGTGTGCCGGGATGCGGAAGCAGCAACCGGGGGTCGTCGGAGCGCACCCCGTCCACGGTCACTATGTCGACATCCAGCGTGCGCGGCCCCCAGCGGAGTTCGCGCACGCGCTCCGCCGCCTGCTCGGCGGCCTGCCCGGTACGCAGCCAGTCCCAGTGGTCGCGCGCCGGGTCGTCGACCAGGACGACGGCGTTGAGGAAGTCCGGCTGATCCTCGACACCCCACGCCTTGGTCTCATAGACGGATGACACCGCGACGACCGCGGGCAGGACAGCGTCGACGGCGGACTGGAGGAACGCGAGCCGGTCCCCCAGGTTGGAACCGAGCGAGAGCAGCGCGCGGCTCATCGTTCCCGCCGTCTCCGTGAGCGCGCGCAGCGCACGATCGGAGACTTCACCGCGCGCGCCTTCTTTCGCGGCCGCCAGGCCGCCCGAAAACGCGTTGCCGGGGCGCCGGTCATGACAACCGCCGGGACGACTCCGGTCCACGCCCCGTCTGCGCGTTTTCGTCAGCGCGCGCGGAAAACACCGTGACGGCGACGTCGTCGAAGTTCAGCGGGATCGGCGCGGACGGTTTGTGCACCGTCACCTCGACGGCGGTCAGCCGCTCGTCGCGCAGCACCTCGTCGGCGATCTTCCCTGCGACGCTCTCGATGAGGTCGTACGGCTCGCCCGCCACGATCCCGGCGGCGAGTTCCGCCAGTTCGCCGTAGTGCAGCGTCTTGGTCAGATCGTCGGACGCGGCGGCCGGGCCGAGATCCAGCCACACCACGATGTCGACGACGAACTCCTGCCCGTCGCGCTTCTCGTGGTCGAAGACCCCGTGCCTGCCGAAGACCCTCAACCCGGTCAACGTGATCCGGTCAGACAACGGGACTCCCCTTCCGCCAAGCCGCCGCGACGGTCACGGCGTCGATGCTCGCGCCGACCTCATGCACCCGCACACCCCAGGCGCCGGCCGCCGCGGCGAGCGCGGACACGGCCGCGGTCGCGTTCTCACGGCAGTCCGGCGGGGCGGGCTTTCCGTCCTTTCCGGACAAAAGGCGCCCGAGGAACCGTTTGCGCGAGGCGCCGACGAGCACCGGGAAACCCAGTGACAGAAAGGAATCCAGGCCGTTCAACAACGCCCAGTCGTGTTCGGCGTTCTTCGCGAACCCGAGCCCCGGGTCGAGCACGATCGCACTGCTGTCGACCCCCGCGGCGAGAGCTTCGTCCACTCGGGACAGCAGTTCGGCGCGCACGTCCGCAACGACGTCCTCATAGGACGCCAGCGCGTTCATGTCCTTGCTGTGCCCGCGCCAGTGCATCAGCACCCACGGAACACCGGTCTCGGCGGCGACCTTCGCCATGTTCGGATCGGCCAGCCCACCGGAGACGTCGTTGATGACCGACGCGCCCGCCTCGACCGCGGCGAGGGCGACCTCGGCACGGGTGGTGTCCACGGACATCGCGACACCGTCGGCGGCGAGCGAGCGGATCACCGGCATGATCCGGGAAATCTCGGTCTCGGCGTCCACCCGGGACGCTCCCGGCCGCGTCGACTCCCCGCCGACGTCGATCAGGTCCGCGCCGCGCGCCCACATCTCGTGCGCGTGCTCCAGCGCCTGCTCGAGGCCGAGGTAGCGTCCACCGTCCGAAAAGGAATCCGGGGTGACGTTCAGAATGCCCATCACCGCGCATCGGCCGGGCCGGGGCAGGGCGGTCATCGACGGCCCTTGATCAGGTCCAGCGCCTCCGCCCGGGAGGACGCCGAAGACTGCAGCAGCCCGCGCACGGCGGACGTCGTCGTCCTGGCGCCGGGTTTGCGGATACCGCGCATGGCCATGCAGAGGTGCTCGGCCTCGACCACGACGATCGCGCCACGGGGCTCGAGTTTGCGCATGAGCGCGTCGGCGACTTGGGAGGTGAGGCGCTCTTGGACCTGAGGACGCTTGGCGTAGAGGTCGACGAGGCGGGCCAGTTTGGACAGACCGGTGACCTTGCCGTGCTCATTGGGGATGTATCCGATGTGAGCGACGCCGTGGAATGAGAGCAGATGGTGCTCACAGGTGCTGTACACCGGAATGTCCGTCACGAGGACGAGTTCTTCGTGCGCCTCGTCGAACGTGCGGTCCAGCACGTGGTCCGGCTCGGTGTAGAGCCCGGCGAACATTTCCCGGTAAGCGCGAGCGACCCGGGCCGGGGTCTCCAAGAGACCGTCCCGGTCCGGGTCCTCACCACAGGCGAGCAGGAGTTCGCGTACGGCTTTCTCGGCCCGATCCTGGTCGAAGACCGGGCTATCGCCGTTACCGCTTGGTGTCGTCCTGTTCGTCGTCACGCCGTTGCTGTCCTTCGTCCTGCTGACCGCCGGGCTGGTCAGCGAACCAGCCGTCACGCGGGCGGTCTTCGGCGGGACGCCAGGGCTGGTTCGGCTGGCCGCCCGGCTGCGTGGCCGGGGTCCATCCGGGAGGAGCCCCGTAGTTCGGCGGACCGCCAACGGGCCCACCCTGATAACCGCCTGCCGGACCGCCCGGCTGCTGCCCACCATATGCCTGGGGCCAGTGACCGGTGCCGTTCGGCCCACCGTTGGGGCGACCACCGTTGGGGTAGGCGCCGGGCGGCGGCGGAGCGTAGGGGTTCGCGTTCGGGTCCGGCGGAGGAGTCGGCTGCGCGTACGGCGGGCCACCGGGAAGGTCGCCGCCGCCCGGCGCGGTACCGACCGGGGTCGGCGCCGGCTGCAGCACCGGCTGCTCCTTCTTCTCCTCCGGCGGTGGCCACGGCTCGCCGCGCTCCATCGCCAGCTCGCCGGGAGTCTTGATCGGCGGCTTGTCGGACGGCTTCCGGTCGCCGAACTCGTTGAAGATGGTGATGTGCGGGCGCTTCTCGACGGTCGCGAAGATCCGCTCGAGGTCCTTGCGAGTCAGCGTCTCCTTCTCGAGGAGCTCGATGACCAGCTCGTCCAGCACGTCGCGGTAGGTGCTCAGCACGTGCCACGCCTCGGTGTGCGCGGTCTCGATGAGCTTGCGCACCTCCTCGTCGATCTCGTGCGCGACCTCGAGCGAGTAGTCCGCCTGGCGGCCCGCCGAGCGGCCGAGGAACGGGTCGCCCTGTTCCTGGCCGTACTTGACCGCGCCGAGCCGGGCGCTCATGCCGTATTCGGTGACCATCGCACGGGCGATCTTCGTCGCCTGCTCGATGTCGGAGGAGGCACCGGTGGTGGGCTCGTGGAAGACGAGCTCCTCCGCGGTCCGGCCGCCCATCGCGAAGACCAGGCGCCCGATCATCTCCGAACGGGTCATCAACTCCTTGTCGTCCTCCGGGACGAGCAGGGCGTGACCACCGGTGCGCCCGCGCGGCAGGATAGTCAGCTTGTAGACCGGTTCGATGTCCGGCATCGCCCACGCGGCGAGCGCGTGCCCGCCCTCGTGGTAGGCCGTGATCTTCTTCTCCTTCTCGGAGATGATCCGGCTCTTGCGGGCGGGGCCGCCGACGACGCGATCGACGGACTCCTCGAGCGCGGCGTCGGTGATCACGTGCCCGTTCTGGCGGGCGGTGAGCAGCGCGGCCTCGTTGAGCACGTTCGCCAGGTCCGCGCCGGACATGCCGACGGTCCGCTTGGCGAGGCTGCTCAGGTCGGTGCCCTGCGCGATCGGCTTGCCCTTGGCGTGCACCTCGAGGATCGCCTTACGGCCGCGCATGTCCGGCGCGGACACCGGGATCTGGCGGTCGAAGCGGCCGGGGCGCAGGAGCGCCGGGTCGAGGATGTCGGGACGGTTGGTCGCGGCGATCAGGATGATGCCGCCGCGCGCGTCGAAGCCGTCCATCTCGACGAGGAGCTGGTTCAGCGTCTGCTCGCGTTCGTCGTGGCCGCCGCCGAGGCCGGCGCCGCGCTGGCGGCCGACCGCGTCGATCTCGTCGACGAAGATGATGCAGGGCGCGTTCTGCTTGGCCTGCTCGAACAGGTCGCGGACCCGGGAGGCACCGACACCGACGAACATCTCGACGAAGTCGGAACCGGAGATCGTGTAGAACGGCACGCCCGCCTCGCCGGCGACGGCTCGCGCGAGCAGCGTCTTACCGGTACCGGGCGGCCCGTAGAGCAGGACGCCCTTGGGGATCTTCGCGCCGAGTGCCTGGTAGCGCGCCGGGTTCTGCAGGAAGTCTTTGATCTCGTACAGCTCTTCGACGGCCTCGTCGGCGCCCGCGACGTCCCCGAAGGTCGTCTTGGGCATGTCCTTGTTGAGCTGCTTGGCCTTCGACTTGCCGAAGTTGAGGACGCGGTTCCCGCCGCCCTGGGCGTTGTTCATCATCCACATCAGCAGGCCCAGGACCAGCGCCAACGGGATGGCGAAGATCAGGATCTGGGTGAGGACGTTCTGCTGGGTGACCTTGGTGGTGAACTTGACCGGGTTGTCACCGCTCTTGAGGCCGATGAGCTGCCCGTAGATGGTGCCCGCGACGTTCGCCGGGTACTGGGCGATGATCTGGTCGACCTGCTGGCCGTCGACCTCGATCTTCTTGTTCAGGAGCAGCTTGATCTGCTGCTCCTTGTCCTCTTGCGAGGCTTCCTTGACGTTGTTCGCGGTGATCTGCTGGTTCGCGATCGAGATCGGCACCTGGGTGTAGCCACGATCACTGTCGAAGATCGTGTTGTATGCGAGAAACGCCAGTACCGCCGCGAGAATCCAGAGCACTGGGTTCCTGAGCACGCTCTTCCGGTTCATACGACTCGGCCCTGGTGGCCTCGACCCTTCCTGGTTGGGCGGCTCCTGCTGTTTCCCGCCATCACGATCTTGACGACCCATGGTGCTCCGACACCCGCCCCTCAGGATACCGCCCGCCTGGACGGATGAGGGTGGTGAGCCTCTCGGACGTAAACGGCGGAGGCCGTGCGAGGGTTCCCGGGGCAGGGACCTAGCGTGTGTCGACCGCCACACCGGCGGCCATTTCGCCCAGTCGCATGCGGAGTGTCTTGACGTCGGCGGGTGAGACGGTGACCCACTCGCGCCCGTCCGGACCGGCCTGTGACGTGCTGAGATAGCGTCCGCTGGCGGTGTCGAACCAGCCGAGGACCCGGGACCGCTGTTTGGCGCCCACGTGGGACCGGCTGTTCGCGGCGAGCTGACCCCCGCGCAGCCTCGGCTGGCCGGTGAGCTTGCCGAACGCCTCGCGCGGGTCCGCGGTGATGCGTTCACTGAGCGAGACGCGCGGCTTGTCCTTGCGACGGGTCTTCGCCGCTTCGGGCTCCTCGGCCTGCCTCGTCGGGTTGATGGCGGCGCGGATCGGCTCGGTGCGGCGGGCGTCGTCGATCGGCAGCGTGATGGACGCCTCCGAACCGCGCTGCCCCGGCGGCAGCAGGTCGACGACCGCGGTCGGGAGCCCGTCGGCGGGCGCTTCGCGCAGCCAGATCCCGGACTGGTCCTGGATCGCGATCACCCCGTCGCGGCCGTCGGTGGCGCCGAGGACGGCGATCGTCGGAGCCTGGAACTCGGGGATGTGCAGCGCGTCGATGGTCAGCGAGCCGCGGGCGAGGAGGTACAGCCAGTCCTCGATCCTCCGCTCCAGCCTTCCCCGGCCGTCGCGGATGCCTCGGGCCTGGAGTTCGCCGTCGACGCGCTGGCGCAGCGCCCGGCGTTCCAGCTCGGTCGCGCCGTGCGAACGCACGCGCAGCGGGTACGGCAGGTCGCCGAGTTCGGCGGACTCCCAGAGGAAGTCGAACGCCATCGGCGTGAAGTGTTCCTGGTGCATTGCTCCGTGCCCTCCCGGCACCTCGGCTTCTGGGCCTCGGGACGCCCAGAGGGTTCACGATAGCGAAGGGGTACGACAACCGTCGGCCGGATCGGCCAAGTGCGGTACGCGGGCCGGACTCAGCGCGCGAGGGAAGCCTCGGAAGCGATCTTCCCCAGCATCTCCGTGAGCCGGTGCCGCAGCGTCGCCGGATCCGCGGGCGCGATGGTGATCCAGTCCCGTCCGTCGGAACCGCGGGTGGCCTGGGTGAAGTACCGGCCGGACTGCGTATCGAACCAGCTCAGCACCGAAGACCGGCTCCGCGTGCCATGTTTGCTGCGCGCGTTGGCGCCGAACTGGCCACCGCGAAGCCGCGGCTGCGCCTGGAGCCGCGACAGGGCCTTGCGGTCATCGTCGGACGTCGCCGAACCGTCGACCTGCGGCTGGCGACGCTGGAGGAAGTCCGCCCCCGAAGCGCCGACGAGCCCGTCCAGCGGCAGGGTGATCGACTTCTCCGTGCCGCGCGTACCCGGCGGCAGCAGGGAGACGATCGCGCTCGCGAGACCGTCCGGGGCGATGGGGTGGAAGTGGAAACCGCGCGGGTCCTGCACCGTCAGCAGGCCTTGGCCGCCGAGCAGCGACGCGACCGCGAGCAGCGGTTCGGTGTTCGGGTTGTTGAGCTGGACGCAGTCCAGGCTCAGGTCCGGCCTCGCGAGGACACCGAAGTAGTCCTCGATGTGCGGCTCGGGACGTCCGCGCTCGTCGGCGAGACGGCGCTGGTTCAGCGACTGGAGCGTCTGCGTCCGCAGGGCGCCGCGCTCGTCCATGGTCGCCCCGTGCGAGCGGAGCCGCAGCGGGTACGGCAGCTCTCCGGCGTTCGCGCTCTCCCACAGGAAGTCCAGCTCGACCGGGGTGAGCAGTTCACCGTTCGCCATCTTCCGCCCCTAGTGTCTGTTGGTGAACCCGCGTCCGCGATCGGCGTCGGCAGGACACTGCCTGGTCATCTACCTCACGACTGCGGGCAGGGCGTCCTGCCACCGCGATAGCGGGGCCTTCGGCCGGGGCGGGTTCACGTGTGGTCGCCTTCCGGCGTCGATCTTCGGCTCCGCCGACAGGCTCTCGCACAAGTCACCGGGCGCGCGGCCGGATCGGCCGCGCGCCCGGTGAAAACCGTTCTAGCGTTCGTCGTCTTCGGTCCAGGCGCCGATGACCGGCGGCGGGGTCGCCTCGTTGGCTCCGAAGGCGTCGTCCGGGTCCGGCTCGATGAGGAAGGACGCGTGCGTGTGCTCCTCTTCCTGCTCGGCCTGCGCGCCGTGGGCGCCCATGCCCATGCCGCCGCCCATGCCCTGCATCGGCGGCGGGGTGGCGCCGCCGATGGTGCCGCTGGAGGACACGATGCCCTGCTGCGGCACGGCCTGGGACGCGGCGCTCTGCGCGGGGCCGCCCTTCTCGGTCGCCGCCGCGTCGGTGCTGTCGGTTTCCTTGGCGCCGGACTTGTTGCCCTGTCCGAGCGCCTTGGCACCGGCGTAGCCGAGGCCGCCGCCGAGCGCGGCCGCGGTGAGGGCCTGGCCGAGTCCGTTGCCGCCGCTCGCCGGGGCGTGCGGGGCGGTCATCGGGGCACCGGCGCCGGACGCGACACCGGCACCCGGCGCGACGCCGGAAGCCGGGACGTTCGCGGCGGGGTTGTAACCGGCCTGCGAGAACACGCCCGAGTCCGGACCGGCGTGGACGGGAGCCGCGCCGCCGCCCTGCGCGCCGCCGTAACCGTGCGTGCCGGCGAAGACGGGGGTGCCGGAGACGGCGCCCGGGTTGAGGCCTCCGCCGCCGATGTTGCCGACGCCGCTGAACGAAGCGCTGTTGTGCGTGGCGGTCGGCTTCATGCCGAGGGATTCGGGGCCGAAGCTCGGGGTCGAGCTGTCGACCTCGCTCATCTCCTTGGTGTAGGCCTCGAGGAACCTGGCCTGCTCCGCCCGCACTTCCTTGTCCTGGTCGGCGAGGGGCTTCTGGTCGGTGATCATGCCGACCGGGCCCGCGGCCAGCGCCTGGCCCATGGCCTTCTCAGGGCTGTAGTCGGTCGGCTTCGGCATGAGCTTGACCTTGGTGGCCGCGTCGGCCTGCTTCTGCAGCCTGTCCGACATCGTGTGCGCGGCCTCGGAGGCCTGCGAACCCGAGTTCGCGATGGCGACCAGCGAGCCCTGCGCGGCCGCCGCGCCCTGCCCGATCCAGGCGGCGCCCAGTTCGGAGATCGCGTTGTAGAGGTCGTTCGACGCCTGGCTCAGCTGACTGCCGTGCGAGCCCCACGACTGGCTGATGGCGGTCGCCGTGCTGGGGTCGTTGCCGAGGTTGGCCTGATTCCACAGGTCCTGGCTACTCGGGGCGCTCTCCCAATTCGGCGGGTTCGTGATGGCGCGGTCGGCGCCGATGTCGAACCCGTCGGAACGTCCGCGCGCGGACGAGACGATGTTCGCGGCCTGCGAGTTGTCGCCGAGCTGGACCGGCGTGCTGCTGCTCTCGCCGTAAGAGTCGGCGCTGTGCTTCGGTGGCATGGCTTTCTGACTCCCCCTCAGACGTTACGGAACGGCTCGGCCGCGGCCTGGTCGATCTCGTGGTACCGGGCCATGGCGGTCACGATGCCGGACTCGGCGGCCTCGTACTGCTGGAAAAGGTTCTGGAGCGCGGCGGCGTAGGAGTCACCGCCGCCGTCGGCGCGGTTCGCCACCTTCGCGGCGATCGCGTTGCCGACGGGGTTGTTGCCCAGCTTCGGCGCCTGCCCGAGGTCACCGGCCCGGTGGAGCAGGGCCTCGATGGCGTCCTTGCCGGTGCGGATCTTGTTCAGGACGGTCTGGGCCGCGTCCGGGTCGATCCCGACCTGCCCCTGGGCCGCGGCGTTCTTGAACGCGTTCGCGTCCGCCAAGCTGCTGTTCCCCATCTGAGCTCTCTCCGTTTCCCCCGGGCCAGGCCACGACGGCTTCGTGGCAAAGGTCTTCGCATAGGTTAACGCACTTGATCGCAGCCTATGACGCGTTCGCCGCGCTCAGGGTTCCGCATTCCCGCACGTGCGGGCAAGCGGTTCTCAGGACGTGTAAACGTGCGGATCCAGGGTGCCGATGTAGGGCAGGTCCCGGTAACGCTCCGCGTAGTCCAGGCCGTATCCGACTACGAATTCGTTCGGAATGTCGAATCCGATGTACTTGACCGGTACGTCGACCTTGACCGCCTCCGGCTTGCGCAGGAGCGAGACGACCTCGAGCGACGCCGGGTTGCGGCTCGCGAGGTTCTTCAGCAGCCAGGACAGGGTGAGCCCGGAATCGACGATGTCCTCGACGATGAGCACGTCGCGGCCGGCGATGTCGCGGTCGAGGTCCTTGAGGATCCGCACCACGCCGGACGACGACGTCGCCGAGCCGTAGGAGGAGACCGCCATGAACTCGAGCTGGCAGGGAAGAGGGAGCGCCCTGGCGAAGTCGGTCATGAACATCACCGCGCCCTTGAGCACGCCGACGAGCAGGAGGTCTCCCTGCCCGGCGCCGGGGCCGTCGGCCGGGTAGTCCGCGGCGACCTGCGCGGCCAGCTCGGCGATCTTGTCGTTGATCTGCTGCTCGGTGACGAGCACGGAGGCGATCTCGCCTTCGTACACGGGACGTTCCCCTCTAGGTGGTGGACTGGGGTGCTTCGAGGGAGAGCCTGCCATGTGCCCGCGCGGCCACCAAGTCGCCGGGTAGCCAGACCCCGCCCTGACCGCGCCAGTGCCCCACGAGCGCGTCCACCGAACGCAGATGGGCGTCGGTGAGTTCACGGACCCCGGAGTCCAGCAGCCACCTGCGGAGGACACGTCGTCGCAGCGCGGGCGGTTCGGTGGCGAGCACCGCGACGTCGAGCCCTTCATCGGTGAAGGCGCGCAGGTGGACCTCGGCCGCGAGTGTGTCCAAAGCCTCGGTGTCCTCGCGCAGTTGCGCCGCCGTGCGGGCGAGTGAAGCCGCGACGCCGCCGGACAGCACATCCTCCAGAAGGGGCAGGACTTCCGCTCGTAACCGGACACGGGTGAACCGCGGGTCCTCGTTGTGCGGGTCCTGCCACGGGTCGACACCGAGCGCCTGGCACGCCCGGCGGGTGGTGGCGCGGGTGACGCCGAGCAGCGGCCTCCCCCACGGCGGGTCGTGCGGCCTCATCCCGGCCAGCGAACGTGGCCCGGATCCCCGGCCGAGGCCGAGCAGGACCGTCTCGGCCTGGTCGTCGAGGGTGTGGCCGAGCAGGACGAGACCGCGCCCGTCGCCCAGCGCCGAGCGCAAGGCGCCGTAGCGGGCCCGGCGGGCCGCGGCTTCCGGTCCGCCCGCGCCCTCGACCCGCACTTTCAGGACTTCGGCGGTGTCGGCGCCCAGGTCCCGCGCCGTGTTCGCGGCGCGGGCGGCGGTTTCGGCCGAACCTTCCTGGAGGCCGTGGTCGACGACGAGTGCCCGCACCTTCAGCCCCGCGCGGTGACCGGTGAACGCGGCCGCTTCGGTCAGCGCCAAGGAGTCCGCTCCGCCGGAGACCGCGACGCACAGCTCTTCGACGACACCTGCCGACGCGAGGAAGTCCCGTACGGCCGTCCGCACGGCCGCGATCGCCGGATCCGGTCCGCTCACCCGTGCAGGCGCCGCACCCAGGCCGCCGGATCGGTGATCTCGGCGCGGGTCGGCAGCGTGTTCGGCGACGTCCACACCGCGTTGAAGCCGTCCATGCCGACGGCGTCGACGACGTGCTTGGTGAACTTCGCGCCCTGTTCGTACTGGCGCAGCTTCGCGTCCACGCCGAGCAGGCTGCGCAGCACACGGTCGATCAGCCCGCCGCCCTTGCGCCGCGCGGTGAAGCGCGAACGGATCAGCTCCACACTCGGCACGACCCGCGGCCCGACGGCGTCCATCACGAAATCGGCGTGCCCCTCCAGCAGGGTGGACAGAGCCAGCAGCCGGTCGAACACCGCGCGTTCGCTCGGTGACTGCAGGAGTTCGGCGAGACCGGCACCGCCCGCCTTGCCCTTGCCGATCTGCTTGATGGTGTCCGGCAGGCGCCCGACCAGATCGCTCAGCCCGTCCGCGTCCCGGCCGGCGAGCCCGCCGATCAGGCGCTCGACCTCGTCGGCGAAGTAGTCGCGCAGCCAGGTGACCGCGGTGAACTGCAGCCGGTGGGTGCATTCGTGCAGGCAGACCCACAGCCGGAAGTCGTGCCCCGGCACGTCCATCGCCCGCTGGGCGGCAACCACGTTCGGCGCGACGAGCACCAGCTGTCCACGGCGTTCCGGCCCGCCGAACGGGTCGTACTGGCCGAGCACACGGGAAGCCAGGAAGGCGAGCACCAGACCGGTCTGGACACCGGCGCCACCGGCCAGCACGGGTGCCAGCGGGCCGCCCTGTGCCTCCGGCAGCGCGCGGCCGGTGAGCGCGTCGAGCCCCGCCGCGGCCGAGCGGACCCAGCCGGGCCTGTCGACGACTTCGGCGGGCAGCAGCGGCAGGTCGAGGCCGAGCCCGGTCAGCTCGCGGACGTGCGCCTCCGCCTCACTGGTCAGCTCACGTAGATCGGCGACGGCTTCTTCGGCCTCTTCGCGGTCGACCACCGGACCGCCGCGCACCAGGAGGGCGCCCGTCGAGGCGGCCAGGGACCAGTCGACCATCGAACGTGTCTTGGTCGGCGTTTCCTCAGTCACTCTTATGACGCTACCCGCTGGAAGACCGAATTCCGTCCCGACTTCCTCACGCTCCGATTCCGGTCACTCACCGGCAGCCGCACTTGTGCAGGGTCGCCGCGACGACGTCGAGCGCGGCCCTGCCCTTGTTCTGGTCCGAACCGGATGACATCAGCGCGAACACCAGCATCCGGCCGTCGGTGTCCAGCACCACGCCGGCCAGGGTGTTCACCCCGGACAGCGTCCCGGTCTTGCCGCGCACCCAGCCCCGGCCCGCGGACGAGGCCGGATCGCCGTAGCGCTTCTCCAGCGTCCCGCTGCCGCCCGCGACGGGAAGGCCCGCCAGCAGTGGCCGCAGTTTGGGCGTCCTCGGGTCCTTGCCGTCCGGCGCCGCCGCGACCGCGAGGATCTCGCTGAGCACCTTGGCCGGGATCTTGTTCTGGTCGGACAGCCCGCTGCCGTCGTTGATCTGGACGCCGGTGAGGTCGAAACCGGCCTGCTTGAGCACGTCCATCGTCGTGGTCGCGCCGCCGGTGAACGACGGTTCGGCGCCCTTCGCGAGCGCGATCTGGCGGGCGAGGACGTCGGCCATCAGGTTGTCCGAAAGCTGCAGCAGCGAGTTGGCGAACTCCGTCAGCGGCTGCGATTTGACCTCGCCGAGCACCTTCGCGTCCTTCGGCGCCGTCGTCGTACCACCGGCCTGGGCTTCGAGCTTCCCCGCGATCTTCTGGGTCAGCGCGGCCGCCGGGTTCGCGACGCGGGGCGAGTGATCGTTCTTCGGGTCGGTGCGGCCGCCGTCGGCCATCACGGGGAGGACCGGCGCCATGTAGGTGTTCCCGGCGGTGGTGTCCTCCGGGTCCCAGCCCTTCGCCGACGTCGGTCCCTTGAAGAGGCTGACGTCCAGCTGGACCTTGGAGATCTTGCCGCCGACGGCCTTCTTGACCTGGGCGACGAGGTCGTCGACGTGGGCGGCGCCCGGGTACAGCGGCGAGTCGGTGCCCAGCGGCAGCGAGGTCAGCGACGGGTCACCACCCGCGACGAGGATGACCGTGCCCGGTTCGGCGCCCTGGACGATCTTCGTCGAGAACTGCGTCCCGTGGTCCATCGACAGCAGCGCGGCCGCGACGACGAGGATCTTCGTGGTCGACGCCGGGGTCAGCGGGGTGCCGGAGTTCCTGTCCCACAGGACGTCGCCGGACGCCGCGTCCACGACGGTGCCGGTGAGCGTGCCCAGGTCCGCGGCACCGGCGGGACCCGCCAGCGCGGCCGCGAGACCTTCCTTCGACGGCGCGACGCCGTTGATGTCCGGGCCGTGGAGGACCCGGGTGACACCGGCGGGCTTGGGGATGTCGCCCTTCGGCGCGTTCGGCGCCCAGGGCAGGCCGAGCCGGTTCGACACCTTCGGCATCGCGGCGGCGCCGCCCATCCCGGCGAGCAGCAGGACGACGACCAGCGTCGTGATCAGCAGGCCCTTGCGCCTGCGCTTCGGCTTCGGCGCGGGCGCGGCCTCGGCGGCCGGGGGTTCCTGGGACGGCGGCTCGGGCTGCTGCATCCCGACGGTGGCTTCGGAGTCGAAGCGCTCTTCGGCGGGCTCGATGCGGACTGGGCGCGCGTGCATGGTCGCGGACGGGACCGGCACGGGAGGCGGCGGCTCGATCCGGCCCTGCTCGGGACGGCGCGGCGGCTCCTGGACCGGGGGTTCCCGCCGCGGCTCGGGTCTCGCGAGCTCGTGCTCACGCGTCGGCGTCGCGGCACCCCTGTCGAACTGGTCCCAGTCCGGTTTGTCCGTCTGCTGCGGCTGGACGGGCTGAACGAAGACCGTCTTCGGCGCTTCGGGATCCTTCGACTCGACCGGCGTCACCGGCTCGAAGGCGGACCACTTCGGCGTCGGGGTCTCCGGGACGTCCGTTTCCTCCTCGACCTCGACGACGGGCTGGAACCAGGAGCCACTTTCGGGTGTGACCTTCGGCACTGACAGCTCTTCGGTTCTGCCGTTCGCCGGCCCCGTCATGGGCAGCCAGACGGTGGCTTCACTCTCCCGCTTGGTGCCCTTGGGCTCGGCGGATGAGGTGTCCTTGTCGTCCGACGGCCACATCGGGGCATCGTTTTCCGGCACTCAACGCTCCTTCATCCACCGTCCGGGGAAGGGGTCAAGCTCACATACGACCACATCGATGCGACCGCCCGAGCCCCCGTGGTCCACACTAGTGAAGACAAGACGATGATTTCGGTGAGCCGTCCGCGAGGCGGGGCGTACCAAAGACGAGAGCAGCGAGGCCGGCGTGGAGTTCGACGTCACTATCGAAATCCCCAAGGGGGAGCGCAACAAGTACGAGGTGGACCACAAGACCGGTCGCATCAAGCTCGACCGGACACTGTTCACCGCCACCCAGTACCCCGCCGACTACGGGTTCATCGACGACACCCTGGGCCAGGACGGCGACCCGCTGGACGTGCTGGTGCTCGTCCAGGAGCCGACCTTCCCGGGCTGCCTGATCCGCTGCCGCGCGATCGGCATGTTCCGGATGACCGACGAGAAGGGCCCGGACGACAAGGTCCTCGCCGTTCCGACGAACGACCCGCGGCTCGAGCACCTGCGCGACATCCACCACCTGAACGAGTTCCACAAGCTCGAGATCCAGCACTTCTTCGAGGTGTACAAGGACCTGGAGCCGGGCAAGAGCGTCGAGGGTTCGACCTGGGTCGGGCGTGCCGACGCCGAGGCCGAGATCAAGCGTTCGCTCGACCGTGAGACCGACCGGCTGGCCAAGGAGGCCATCGACGGTCCGGCGGCTCACTAGTCGCTTAAGCGCCGAAGGGGCCCTTCACCGCATCGCGTGCGGTGAAGGGCCCCTTCGCGTCTCGTGAGTGCTCGGTCGCGTCTCGTGAGTGGTAAGGACGGTTAGAACCGTCCTTACCACTCACGAGACGCAACGCTTCCCGCCGCCCGCGCCCCCTACTGGACCGAGTAGCCCGGGATCGGGAACGGCGCCAGGAACTCGCGGATCTCGGCGGCGATGGTGTCCAAAGCGGACTGTTCCTCCCCCGCCGCCGCGGTGATCGTGCGGTCGATCCAGTCCGCGACCTGCGTCTGGTGCTCCGGCTTGAGCCCGCGGGTGGTGATCGCGGAGGTGCCGAGGCGGATGCCGGACGGGTCGAACGGTTTGCGCGGGTCGAACGGCACGGTGTTGTAGTTCAGTTCGATCCCGGCACGGTCCAGCGCCTGCGCGGCGGGCTTGCCCGGCACGTTCTTGTTCGTCAGGTCGATCAGCAGCAGGTGGTTGTCGGTGCCGCCGGACACGAGGTCGTAGCCGCGCTCCACCAGCGCCTCCGCCAGCGCACGCGCGTTGGCGACGATCGTGTGCGCGTACTCGGCGAACTCCGGCTTCCGCGCCTCGCCCAGCGCGACGGCGATCGCGGCGGTCGTGTGGTTGTGCGGGCCGCCCTGCAGACCGGGGAACACCGCCTTGTCGACGGCCTTCGCGTGGTCGGCGTCGGAGAGGATCATCGCGCCGCGCGGACCGCGCAGGGTCTTGTGCGTGGTCGTGGTGATGACCTGCGCGTGCCCGACCGGCGACGGGTGCGCGCCGCCGGCGACCAGCCCGGCGATGTGCGCGATGTCGGCGACCAGGACGGCGTCGACCTCGCGGGCGATCTCCGCGAACGCCGGGAAGTCGATGGTGCGCGGGATCGCGGTGCCGCCCGCGAAGATCAGCTTCGGCCGGTGCTTCAGCGCGAGTTCGCGGACCTGGTCGAGGTCGACGCGGCCGGTCTCCTTGCGGACGCCGTAGCGGACCGGGGTGAACCACTTGCCGGTGGCGGACACGCTCCAGCCGTGCGTGAGGTGGCCGCCGTCCGGCAGCGCCATGCCGAGCACGGTGTCGCCCGGCTGCGCGAAAGCGAGGTACACCGCCAGGTTCGCCGGGGAGCCGGAGTACGGCTGGACGTTCGCGTGGTCGACGCCGAAGACGGCCTTCGCGCGCTCGATGGCGAGGTTCTCGACCTGGTCGACGATCTGCTGGCCCTCGTAGTACCGCTTGCCGGCGTAGCCCTCGGAGTACTTGTTGGTGAGGACGGTGCCCGTCGCCTCCAGTACGGCCTGGGAGACGTAGTTCTCGGACGCGATCAGGCGGATCTTGTCGTGCTGGCGTTTCGCCTCGTCCTCGACAAGCCCCGCGATCTGCGGGTCGGCGGCGGCGAGCGCGGAAAGTTCGGGCTGGTGTGTCATCGGACGTACTCCTGCCAGAGACGGCCGGACCCAGGCGCGCGGTACCGGCCTTGTCGTCGCTTCCCGGTGGTGCTCCACCTCAAATGGCGCCAGTCGCTGGTGCGGACCAGCCTAGAGCACTCCGCCGCTGCGGGACTCGGCGTGCGGACGGTGTCCCGCGCACCACCGGCGGCTGCACCCGGCCGTGCGATCACAGAACGCCTGTGCGCAGACGGCACAGCGTTTGAGCCGCCGCCAGCCGCCGAACGCGACCAGTTCCGCCAGCCCGGAGGCACCCGCGACCAGGTCCCCGCAGCCGGGCCACGACGTCACCTGCACGAGGCGCCAGCCGTTCGCGACTTCGACCAGCCGGGGCGCGGCGCCGGTCCCGGCGAGGATCCGGTTGAGCCGGTCGGCGGCGGCGTGCTCGTCCGGTAGCGCTGACACGACTCCGCCGAGCCACGAATTCCCTTGGGCCAGCAGCCTTTCCGCGACCTCGAGGGCCGGGTCGAGGTCGCGGAAAGGCGGGACGATCACGTGCTTGCGCGTCACGGTTCTTCGATCGCGACGCCCATCGAGCGGGCCGTGCCCGCGATCGTGCGCATGGCCGCTTCGAGGTCGCCGGTGTTGAGGTCCGGCAGTTTCCGCTCGGCGATCTCGCGCAACTGCTCCTGGGTCAGCTTCCCGGCGACCTCATGGCCTGGGCGACCGGATCCCTTGCCGCCCAACGCCTTCTTGATGAGGAACGACGCCGGCGGGGTCTTCAGCCGGAGTTCGAAGGAACGGTCCTCGAACACCGACACGACCACCGGGACGATGTCGCCGCGCTGCGCGGCGGTCGCCGCGTCGTAGGCCTTTTTGACCTCGACGAGGTTCACGCCGGTCTGCCCGAGCGTCTTCCCGAGGTCGACCACCGGCGCGTTGCCGGCGGTCAACTCGAGCGTCGCCTGGTGCGTCTTCTTCTTCGATTTCGGTGCCATGCGCCCGAAGCTATGGTCTCCAGTTACTGGAGAGTCAATCGATCGGCTTGATGCCCTCCGCGTGACGGCGCGCCAGCTCCTGATAGATCACCGCGTTGTGCTCGACCCAGCCGCGGGCGGTGCCGTCAAGCGGCACGTGCTTCTTCGCCGGGCTGCCCATGGCGACCGTCTCCGGCGGGATGACCATTCCGGGCGTCACGGTGGCACCGGCCGCGACCAGGGCCTTCGCGCCGATCTGCGCCTTGTCGAGCACGGTCGAGCCATTCCCGATCAGCGCCTGCTCGCCGATCGTGCAGTCGTGCACGAGGCACTGGTGCCCGACGGTGACGTTCTTGCCGACCTCGGTCACGCCGCCGTTGACATGGATGACCGAGTTGTCCTGGATGTTGGCGCCCTCGCGGATGAGGATCTTCCCGAAGTCGGCGCGCAGCACGGCGCCGTACCAGACGGAAGCGCCCTTCTCGACGACGACGTCGCCGATCAGGGTGGCGGTGGGGGCGATCCACGCTTCGGGATCCACCTGGGGACGGTGCCCCTCGAATTCGAACATCGGCATGTCCCGCACCCTATGTCGAAAGTCCGTGAAGGCCTCCTTGAGAGACCCAGAGTCCCTCAAGGAGGCCTTCACGGAACGCTGAAGCGTCAGCCGATGGCGGTGTTCAGCAGGAGGTCCACGGCCTTGTCGTTACGCGTGGTCTCCCGGACGATCACCTCGTCGGGCGGGTAGAAACCGGGGTTGGAGCCCCGCGGGTACATCTCGAAGGTGAAGCTCAGGATCTTGTGGGTGCCCCACATCCAGTCGTCGATCGTCCCGTCCGTGATGTACAGGTCGCTCGACTGCTGCGGCGTGTAGCCGTTGGTCGCCGCCAGCTGACGGCCCAGCGTCTGGAACCGCTGCGCCTCGGCCGCGGTCATGCCGGGGGCGGTGTCGTTGTAGGTGAAGCCGAACGGCCACAGCACGAGCTCCGAGTAGGTGTGGAAGTCGATGCTCGCCTTGATCTGCTGGACGCCGCCGATCTTGCGCGAGTTGACGAAGTCGGACACCGCCCGGGTCTCCGGGGCGGAGAACGCCGACGGGCCGCGGTAGGTCTCGCTGGTGGTCGAGCCCGACGAACCGCCGCAGCAGCCCCAGTTGTAGCCCCAGTTGCGGTTGGGGTCGGTGCCGTTGCCCTGGCGGTTCTTGCGCCAGTACTTGTAGCTGCCGCCGGAGATGTCGTACTCCGAGCCGTCGGGGTTGACGTTCGGGATCACGTAGATCTCGGTGCTGTCGACGAACCGTTTGATCGCCGGGTCGGAGGCGTAGCCCTGGGTGAACCGGTTCACGATCCGCAGGCACATCTCGGTGGTCAGGTGTTCACGCGCGTGCTGGTTGCAGGTGAACATCACCTCGGGCTCGTTCTCGTCCGTGGCGACGTTGTCGCTGATCTTGAGCATGTTCAGCGCACGGCCCTGATACGAGTTGCCGACGCTGCTGAGCCGCGCGATCGACCCGTAGTTCGCCTGGGCGTTGCGCAGCTCCGTCGTCACCTCGGCGTAGTTGTGGTAGCCGGAGTCCGACGGCGGGAAGTCGTTGATCGCGTTCGTGCCGACCTTCTCCGACCTGTCGACCACGCCGCGCTGCTCGACACGGAAGCCGAGCGAACGGATCTTCGCCGCGTCGCGCGCCTCGCCGATCACCGTGGTCGTGGAACCGGACGAGCCGAGGACGTCGACGCCCAGCCGGGAGATCTGGGTGCGCTGCTGCGCGGTCCCGGTGCCGAAGACCTCGTAGATCTGGACCTGCGCGTCCTCGGCCTGCTGGTCGGCGGTCGCCGGACTGGCGGCGACCGGGATGGTGAACGCCGCGACGGCCGCGATCGCCACGGCCATGCACCGTCTTATGCGCATCGTCGTCTCCTAGCTCTCAGGCAAGGGAAGGGGTACCTCACCATGGCCGCGGCGTGGAGACCGAACAATCCGTAACGGTACGGATCTAATGCGTATTTCTACCCGTAGTTCGCGAAACAGAGCGCTTCGATGTCGCCACGCAGCGCGGCGAACGGCCGCCGCCGGACGCGCTGCTGGACGATCGCGCCGAGCAGATAGGACAGCAGTGCCCGCGCCCGCGCCCGAGGGTCTTCCACGTCGAGCGGGGCGAGCAGTTCCGCGAGCAGTTCGGTGATCGAAGTGAGCATCACGTCGATGGCCTGAGGGTGCTGCGCCCGGCCCGCGGCGATCCAGTACTCGAACCAGAGGAAGGCCGCGTTCGGGCGGCCGGAGAACTCGGCCAGGAAGGCCTCCAGCGCCGCGAAGAGCCGCTCATCCGGGTGATCGTGCTTCGCCGAAATTTTGCGCAAATCGGCGGTGAACGTTGTGATGTGCGCCGCCATCGCACGGTCGATCAGGACGTCGATGTCCGCGAAGTAGTAATGAATCGCACTCTTCGTGAGCGGCCCGACGTCCGCGATCGCGCGGACGGTGCAGCCCGCGAGCCCGTCACTGGCGAGCACGACACGCGCCGCTTCGACGATCTGCTCCTGTTTCTGCAGCTGATTGGGGGAGAGCCGCGCGCTGCGGCCGGGAACGGCGGTCACGAAGTTCCTTACACCAAGTAGTCAGGACGGGGGCCCTGAAGCTTAGGGCAACCGTCCTGGCCGATCACAGCGGGTGAAAAACCTGGGTGGCTAGCCGCCGATCCGTAGCGGACAATGCGCGGCATGGTGACCTCAGGGGACAACGGGTTCAGCCCGGCCGCGCGACGGCAGCTGGAGAAGGAACTCGCCGATCTACGTGCGCAGCGCGACGCGATGGCGCCGCTCGTCGGCGAGCAGGAACGAACCGGCGACGCGGCCGACCAGGCGGAGGTGCTGGACCGCGCGGAGGCAGCCGCCTACCTCGACCGGCGCATCGCCGACGTCGCGGCGAAACTCGAGCACGGCGGGCGCGACAGCAAGGGCCTGCTCCCTGACGGCACCACCGTCACCATCAGGTTCGCCGACGGCGACGAAGACGAGCTCCACATCGTCACGATCCCCGGCGAGGACGCGGACGCCTCCACGGTCACCTCGGACAGCCCGCTCGGCCTCGCGCTCGTGGGCGCCAAGGAGGGTGACGAGATCACGTACCGGACGCCGCGTGGCGAGACCAGCGCCACTGTCGTCACCTTGAAGCCGCCTGCCTGACCTTGTTCCGTGAGGGCCCCCTTCAGGTACCTGGAGTACATGAAGGGGGCCTTCACGGACTTGACTCAAAGGCCGTGCGTGACGATTCGAGTCACGTGGCGCGCATGGCCATGTCGCGAAAGCCACTTTGGGGACATCAGACGTCGCGAAAGTGGCTTTCGCGACGTATTCCCGCAGGCGAGTGGCCTGCAGTTGCGCCAGCGCGTCGGCCCGGGGCGGCGGACTTCAGCCAGTGTTCACCGGCCGTCCGCGAAGGCGTAGTCGCCGAGGTCGAAGAACCGGCTCGTCACCATCGTTTCCAGCGTGGGCGAGGCACGGAACGGCACGTCCCCGTTCGCGTCGAAGTAGTAGCTGTTGGCCAGCGAACAGCTGTCCTGGAAGAACACCTGGTGCTTGCGGCGGTCCAGCATGCTCCGGAAGTACCGGTCGTTGGCCTCGCTGGTGACCTCCACCCGGGTCGCGCCGGTCTTGCGCGCGTTGCGCAGGCAGCGGACGATGTGCGCGGTCTGCGTCTCGATCAGGTTGAAGTACGAGGAACCGTTGTAGCCGTAGGGCCCGAGAATGGTGAACAGGTTCGGGAAACCGGGGACGCTGACGCCCTGATAGGCCTGGAAACGGTTCTCCTCCCAGAACTTCTCCAGGTCGGCGCCGCCCGTGCCGCGCACGGTGAAGGCGGGCATGTTGCCCTTCTCGAACACCTTGAACCCGGTCGCCAGCACCAGGACGTCGACCTGATGCTCGGTGCCGTCGACGGTGCGTACGCCGGATTCCGTGATCGCGTCGATGCCCGTGGTCTCCAGTGTGACGTTGTCCCGGTTGAACGTCTGGAGGTACTCGTTGGAGAAGCTCGGCCGCTTGCATCCCAGGGCATAACGCGGGGTCAGCTTCTCGCGGATCTCGGGATCCTTGACGGCGCGGCGCAGATGCGCGCGTCCGATCCGTTCGCCCGCGCCGGCGGTCGGCAGGAGGTTGTGGAAATGCGCCGCCAGCGGGAAGGTCACCTCGACGAGTGCCTGGCTGGCCAGCCGCGACACCAGCTTCGCGCCCGGCAGCCGCCGCAGCGCGAGCCGCGCGGGCCGGGGCAGGGCGGCGTCGGGTTTGGGCAGGCACCAGATCGGCGTGCGCTGGAACACCGTCAGCCGGCCGGCTTCCGGCGCGATGGACGGGATCACCTGCACGGCGGAGGCCCCGGTCCCGACGACGGCGACGCGCTTGCCCCGCAGATCGACACCGTGGTCCCAGCGCGCGGTGTGCATGACCGTGCCGCGGAAGCCGTCGATCCCGTCGATGTCCGGCGGTTTCGGCTGGGTGAGCACGCCGGTGGCGCCGACGACGAATCGTGCCGTCATCGACCATCCGTCGGCGGTTTCGAGACTCCACAAATGTGTCTCGTCGTCGAAGGTGGCGGAGACGACTTTGCTGCCGAGGCGCGTGCGGCGGCGGATGTCGTACTTGTCGACGCAGTAGTCGGCGTAGGCCTTCAGCTCACGGCCCGGCGCGTAGACCCGCGACCAGCCGGAGATCTGCTCGAACGAGAACTGGTAGCTGAACGACGGGATGTCGACGGCGACGCCGGGGTAGGTGTTCCAGTGCCAGGCACCGCCGACGCCGTCGCCCTCCTCCAGCATCAGGAAGTCTTCGAAACCCGCCCTTTGAAGCAGGATCGCCGCCCCGATGCCGGAGAAGCCCCCGCCGATGATCGCGATCTCGTGGTCCGGCGTCATGCGGGAAGTCCTTCCTTGGCGAAGCGCGAACCGGCGCCGAGCACGACGACGTCGGCCTGGTGCTCGATACCTTCGGCGGTGCGGATTCCATCGGGCGCGAAGGCGTAGACCGGCCAGGTGATGAGCTTGCAGCCGGGCCGCCGCAGCGCCCCGTAGTAGCCGAGCCCCGGCGCCGTCCGGCGCGAGCCGAAGCGGCGGTCGGGCGTCAGCAGCCTCCGGATCCACGGGTCTTTCACCTGCCAGCGCAGGAAAACCCGGGCGACGGCGATGCCGAGGGCGGTCGGCCCGGGGACCGGCATCGGCACCACCCAATCGGGTTCCTCCTGGAACACCTTCACCGAACGCGCGGTGGCCGCCACCTCGGGCACGATCTGCGCCGCCTCGCGGCCGGGCGCGACGACGGCGACCCGCTGCCCGGTGAAGTCGTGCCCGAACCACTCGGTGCCGCGCAGCACCTCGCCCTGGAATTCGCCCAGCTTCATGACGCGACCGGTTCGTGGGTGATCTCCTCGGTCCACGACTGCGGCTTCCCCAGCAGCCGCGCGGGGATCAGGCGGGTCACCTTCACCATCGGGTCGGCGAGCAGCCGGTGGTAGACGTGCGAGCGGTCGACGATCATCGCCGCCTGCGCCTTGAGCACGTGATACGCCGGGATGCGTTTGGTGAACTCGCCGCGACCGCCGATGGTGGAGAACCGTTTCACGGCGTTGTACAGCTTCTTCTCCGGCAGGCCCATCGCGACGATGTTGTCCCGCATCTTGTTGATCAGCGGGACGAACACCACGATCAGGCCCAGGACGATCTGGGGTTTGAGCGAGCCGATGGACTCGGTGAGCAGCTTGGTCGTGGAACCGGCGCCGATCAGTTCCAGTACCTCGAAATCGGCCGTGATGTGCCGGGCCTCGTCGGAGTTGATGTGCCGGAACACCTGGTGACACACCGGATCGGAGACCTCCTCCAGCAGGAACTTCACCAGCGCGCCGTCCAGCGCGCATTCCAGCAGCGGGATGAGCGTGGCCAGCGCCGTCAGCGGCAGGGTGTCGCCGTAGTCGTCGAGGACCTTGATGGCGAGCTTGACGTTGATGTTCGGCTCGGGCATCGAACCGTGCTCGTCGAGCATGCCCCATCGCTTCATCAGCGCCAGTTCCGCGTTGGCGTGCTTCTGTTCCTCGGCGTGGAAGTAGCGGTAGATCTCCTGGATCACCGGTGTCGGCGCCTTCTTGGCCAGTGAGGCGAACCCGCGGGCGCCGACGTGCTCGATCCACACGAGGTCGGCCATGAACGGCCGCATCTTGGCGCGGAGTTCGTCGGTCATCGTCTCGGCGCCGGGCGCGTCCCAGTCGATGTCGGCCAGCGACCACTGCTTGTCCTTGATGGTCTGGAGCATCGCGGCGAAGTCGTAGGCCATCACTTCTCCTTTTCGGCGGGCAGGAACCGGCCGAGCAGACCGGCGATCCGCGTGTACGGGACAGGCACGAAACGCTTGGCGTGCCACAGAAGCCGGGCGTCGGGCTGCGGCACCACGTAAAGGCGTCCGCGATCGTGGGCGTCGAGCGTCATCTTGGCGACGCGCTCCGGCGAGAACCCGACGAGATCGGAGACCCGCTGGGCGAGCCCGCGCGCCTCGGCGTCGATGAGTTCGCCGCCGAAGATGTTCGTGCGCACGAAGGTCGGGCACAGCACGGTGACCGCGACACCGGTGCCGGACAGTTCGGCGGCCAGTGTTTCGGAAAGGCTGACGACGCCGGCCTTGCTCACGTTGTACGCGGCCATCTTCGGCGCGGCGGTGAAGCCGGCGGCCGACGCGACGTTGATGACACCGCCCGCCTTCGCCTCGCGCATGGCGGGGACGAAGGTGTGGCAGCCGTGGATCACGCCCCAGAGGTTCACACCGAGGGTTTGCCGCCAATCGGACAACGGGCTCTCCCCGACGGGTTTGCCGCCGGCGCCGATCCCGGCGTTGTTGACCACGAGGTCCGGCTCCCGGCCGAACCAGGACCGCGCCTGGTTCCCGAGGTCGGCGACTTCGTCCACACTGGACACGTCGCAGGCGATGGCGACCGCTTCGCCTTTGTTCTTGAGGATTGCCACGGTTTCCTCGGCGGCTTCGAGGTCGATGTCGGCGCAGACGACCCGGCTGCCGCGCCGGACGAGCTCGGCCGCGATCGCCCTCCCGATCCCGCTGCCCGCGCCCGTGACGATGGCGTGCGCTCCATGGGTCCGCTTCGTCACTATGCCGCCCTCACGATCGCCGGAAGATTCCCGGTGAGGAACCGGCAAGCCCGCTCCATCGCCGGTTCCGCTTCGGGAATGAAACGGGTCAATGCCTGGAAGACGTGCATCTGGCCGGGGACCACTTCGAGTTCGCAGTCCGCACCCGCGCGGCGCAGGGCCCTGGCCAGTTCGATGGCGTCCGCGGCGAGCATTTCGAGGCCGCCCGCCTGGATGATCGTCGGCGGGAAACCCTTGATGTCGTCGAAGGTGAACCGCAATCGCGCCGACGCGAGGTCGGCGTCCACTGTGTACAGACCGACCAGCCGCGCGGCCGCGGCGGCGGAGATCATCGGGTCCGGGCTCATGCGTTCTCTTTGGGCGGCCAACGAAAACGTCACGTCGAACAACGGTGAGAAAAGCGCCAGTGCCGCAGGAGGTTCGCGGCGCTCCCGGATCAGCTGCGCGGCGAGGTCCACCGCGAGATGCCCGCCCGCGGAGTCACCCGCGACGAGGATCCGCCGATATCCCTGGTCGAGGAGCCGGTCGTAGGCCGCGCGGACGTCCTCGGCGGCGTTCGGGAAGCGATGCCGGGGTGCGAGCCGGTACTCGCAAGCGAAGACCGGCAGGCCGGTGCCGTCGGAGATCCGTGTGGTCAGCCCGCGATGGGTGCGCGCCGAGCAAAGCGCGTAACCGCTGCCGTGGATGTAGAGGACCACGGCGTTGCCCTCGGTCACCTCGGGCCCTCGGACCCACTCGCCACGGATGCCCGGCTCGATGCGACTCCCCTTCAGCGGCGGTGAAGCCAGCCACAAACTGCTCGCGATGAAAGCGCGGGAAAAGGCGATACCTGCCCGGCTGGCCGGGATCGCGTTGGCGATCGGCCGCACGAAGGCGGACGTCAGCGCGGCGGCCAAACCGGGTCGCAGGCCATTCTGCGGTCGCATGCCCTCAGAATGAATCTGCGGGCACCTGCTGTCAAGATGGAGGGGTGACCGCGTCCCGCCGCTACAGCGGCAAGACCGCCGACGAGCGCCGCGCCGAACGACGGCTCGCCCTCCTCGGCGCCGCACTCGACATCTGGCAGGAACAGGGCTGGGCGGCGGTCACCATGCGCGGCGTCTGCGCGAGGGCGAACCTGACCGACCGGTACTTCTACGAGAGCTTCGCCAACCGCGACGCGTTGCTCGCCACCGCCTGGGAACAGGTCCGCGACGAGACCCTGCGGATGGTCCTCGACGCTGTCGCCGCCCGGATCGAACAGCCCGCCCTGGACCAGCTTCGCGCCGCTGTCGACGTCGTCGTGCATCACGTGCAGGAAGAGCCGGCCCGGGCGCAGATCCTGTTCGGCGACCACGCGGGCAGCGCGGTGCTGGAGCAACTGCGGCGGCAGACCGTCCAGGACACCACCGGCCTGCTGATCGACCTCGCGCGGCCGCATCTGAAGCCGGACGTGGACGGGCTGGAGTTCCGGGTCAACGTCCTGCTGGGCATCGGCGGCTTCGTGGAGATCATGCTCGCGTGGCGCTCCGGCCTGCTCGACGCCGACGCGGACGCGCTCGTCGACCACCTCACGGGAGTGGGCACCTCACTGTCGCGGATGTTCCTCAAGGGTGACACCAACGGGTGAATTTCCGGGTCGGATACGCGAGCTGGCCCGTAAACGGTTCAGGGCCCCATCCGGAGTGTCCGAATGGGGCCCTGACCTGCGGAGCCGCCTAGGGGAATCGAACCCCTGACCTATTCATTACGAGTGAATCGCTCTGGCCGACTGAGCTAAGGCGGCGTACATCGGGCTCGCACCCGATGACGGGGACCAGTGTAGCGGAGGGTTGAACGTCACCTTCCGGGGCCACCGTCGTTAGGGTCCTATGACGCCGGTCTCAGTCCCCCAAGATCGGCCCATCCCCACTGGAGGACCTGTTCATGCGGCAACGACTGCCCCGTGTGCTGGCGCTTCCGGCCGCCGCGGCCCTGCTTCTGCTGACCGCGGCTCCGGCGACCGCCCAGACGATCCCGACCACGCCGATCCCCGATCCGGCGAACCCGGGACAGCCGCCGATGTCGGCGCCGATCGGGCCGCAGCCGCTGGGCAAGGCGGTCGGTGACGCGGGGGCGGCGCTCGGCGTACTGCGGCTGCTGCCGAACGCGGTGCCGACCAGCGCCATCCTGCCCGGAGCGGGTGAGATGCTGCCGAAGCAGTCCGCGCTCGAGGCAGGGATGGGGCTCTCCAGCGCGCAGGCCAACTCCGAGGCCTACCTGAACTACGAGAAGTCGATCGCGCAGTCTTCGCCGTTCGGCCTGTCCGCCGCGGGCAACGCGCCGCAGACGCCGGGCAGCCTCGTGCAGACGGCGCTGCCGGACAACCCGAAGCCGATCAGCGGCGGCCTCAACGCGCCGAAGAACCCGCTGTTCAACCTCGGCCTGCTCAACGGTGAGGCGCACGCGCGCTGGAGCCCGACGCTCGGGCCGTGCGTCGGCACGATCGCCGACTCGAGCACGTCGATCGCGAACCTCGCGCTGCTGCCGACCATCCCGAACATCCCGGGCGCCGAGCAGCTGACCCAGGCGAACGAACAGCTCACGGCCGGTCTCAAGGCGCTTCCCGGCCCGCTGGCGAACCTGGGCGGTCTGCTTTCGGGCACCAGCACCAGCGCCGACGGCAAGGGCGCCGTGCTGAGCCTCCCGAACACGCTGTCGTCGCGTTCGGTCGTGCGGCTGGTCGACATCCCCGGCTCGAAGAACAAGGCCGTCGAATCGACGTCGACCCTGCAGGCGGCCAACATCGAACTGCTGAAGGGCACGCCGCTCGGCCTGACGATCAAGGTCGCCAGCCAGCCGACGCTGCGGGTCACCTCGACCGGTGACAAGAAGACGTCGAAGGTCGAGTACAGCGCGCCGGTGCTGCAGATCGTCCGCGGCGACAAGGTGCTGTTCACCCTCGACGCGAACAACCCGGCCAAGGACATCCCGATCGGGATCCCGCTGCCGTCGCTCAAGCAGGTCCCCGGCTTCGAGCAGCTGAAGAACGTGCCGGTCGTCGGCGGGCTGGTCGAGATGCTGGACGGCGCCACCAAGCAGCTGCCGGGCGGTGAGGCCGGGAACGGGCTCACGCTCGACCTCGGGGTGCTGAAGCTGTCGATCGCCGGGCTGAACCAGAAGTCGAGCGACATGACCTCGCCGTTCAAGGGCTTCCAGATGGGCGCCTCGGCGCGGCTGCTGGACCTGCAGATCCTGCCGACGACGGCGCTGCAGAAGGCGCTGCCGCCGGACGCGGCGAAGAAGCTCCCTTCATCGCTGGCCCAGGTCTCGCTCGGTGAGCAGATCGCGCGCGCGTACGCGCCGGCCGGCGGTGTCGAGTGCGGCACGACGACTCCCCCACCCGCGGGCAACAACGGTGGTGCGGCGCCGAAGGGGCCGGTCAAGAACCTGGCCTACACCAACGCCGCCTACGACACGGTGCCGATGTTCTGGTCGGGTACCGCGATGCTGTTGATCGGCGTGGTCCTCGTGGCCGCCATGCCGGGACGGCGCCGGCTCGCGGTGGTTCCCGTCGCCAAGAACTCGCCGGGATTCAAGCCTTCGCCGCGACCGCGCTCGGAGGACTAGACGGGGCGAGGAGGGTGATGAACGGTCCTTTCACGCTCAATCCCCGCGTGAGAGGACCGTTCGTACCCTGATCGCTGACGCTTAAGGGCCCCTTCGCCGCTTCGACGCGGTGAAGGGGCCTTTCGCTTTTGGCCTTCGCCGTGACTGTGTGGTTTCGGGTCGTTGATGACCTGCAAACCACACAGTCACCTGCTGATGACGCCGGCAGCTCCGAGGGTGTGTGGAAATAGAGACGTTGAGTGTCCCTATTTCCACACACCCCCCTCGCCGCGGTCCTCGGGGTGATCCGCGGTGCTCGCTTTCGCCGCTTCGCTCGCTTCCAGTGTCCCCAATGTCGCCGCCGTCTCGGACCCGAAGCGCCTTCACTTACCCACAGCACTTGTCCACAACCATCCCCACCTGTGGACAACTCCCGCGACCAGCCCTTTTCCCCCGCCACCCCCGGTAAACTGGACTCGGGGTCGCCCCCCTGGGACGGGCGGGGGGCTGGGGTGGGGTAGCGAGCGGAGAGCGCGTCAGCCTTGACGCAGGGTGGTGACCATGGCTTCGACGGCGATCCTCGGCTTCACGTTCAGGTCGATGGCCTCGCGGCATTCCAGGACGGCTTCGAGGCGGCGCAGGATCGAGTCCGGCGCCCAGGCGGAGGCGGCCTGTGAGATTTCCGAGGCGTGGTCGGGGTGGTTCAGCGTCGCGCCCGCGCCGCTCGCGGTCACGAGCACATCCCGGTAGAAAGCGGCCAGGTCCACCAGCGCGAGATCGAGGGTGTCCCGCTGGGTCCGGGTCGCGCGTGACTTCTGGCGCTTCTCGAGCTGCTTCACGGCGGCTTCGGCGGCCCGTTTCGCCCCCGCGACACCCTTTCCAACGCCGTCACCGCCCATCGCGGTGCGGAGTTCGGAACGTTCGGCCTCGTCGCGGACCTTGCTTTCCTCCCCCGCGTCGGCCTCCGCCGCGCTGATCAGCTGATCGGCGCAGGTGAACACATCGGACGGACGGCGCAGGCCGAGCGGGATCCGCAGCACGGTCGCCCGTCGCTGCCGGGCGGCCTCATCGGTGGCGAGCCGTCGCGCGCGGCCGACATGTCCACTGGAGACGGACGCGGCCCACCGCGCGCGCTCGGGATCGATGCCGTCCCGTTCCATGAGCACCTGCGTGATCGCCTCGGGCGGCGGCGTCCGCAACGTGACAAGACGGCACCGCGAGCGGATCGTCACCGACACGTCGTCCGGGTGATCGGACGGCGCGCACAACAAGAACACCGTACGGTCCGGCGGCTCCTCGACGGCCTTCAGCAACGCGTTCGACGCGCCTTCGGTCAGCCTGTCGGAGTCCTCGATGATCACCACCTGCCACTTCCCGGTGGTCGGGCGGCGGGCGGCGGCCTGCACCAGCGAACGCATTTCGGCGACGGAGATGGAGAGGCCCTCCGGCACGACGAGCTTGACGTCCGCGTGCGTCCCGGCCATCACGGTGCGGCAGCCCGGGCAATCACCGCATCCGGTGCCGGTACTGCACTGCAACGCCGCCGCGAAAACCCGCGCGGCCGTCGAGCGCCCAGACCCCGGCGGGCCGGTGATCAGCCAGGCGTGGGTCATCGCGCCGGGCGCGACAGGCTGGTTCTCGATGATCCGCGCGGCCGCCGTCGACGCCGAAGAAAGCGTGCGCGCGGCGGGCTCCTGGCCGACGAGTTGCTTCCAGACACCGATCAGCGCAGGGGCTTCCGTCATCTCACCTCGACCTTTTCCTCCGCCGGAGCGAGCCCGGCGAGCCTGCCGACGAGCACCGCGCGGATCGCGGTCCGCACCCGGTCACTCACTTCGTCCTCGGTGCCTTCCGCGTCGACCACGACGTACCGGTCCGGGTCCGCGGCGGCCATTTCCGTGAGCAGGTGCTGCACCCGCCACTGCGCGTCCAGCGACTCGGACTTCCGCATCACCGTGCCGGGATCGGCGTCGAGCAGGATGGTGATGTCCGGCCGCAACCGGCCGGTCGCCCAGTCGGCGAGCCCTTCGAGTTCCTGGCTGTCCAGTCCGGCGACCGCGGACAGATGCGCCAGCGGCGAGTCCACGAACCGCTCCATCACCACGACGGAACCGGCGTCGAGCGCGGGCTGGATGTCCCGTTCGACGATGTCCGCCCGCACCGCGGCGGCGGCCAGCGCCTGCGCTCGCGCACCGGACAGCGAAGCACCGGAGACGAGCTTCGCGAGCCGCTGATCGTCCAGGGCCGGGTCAGCCGCCAGCACGACAGGACGCGTGCCCGCGCGCAGCCATTCGGCCAGCCGCGCGGCCTGCGTCTCGGTGTTGATCGCCCGCGTGCCTTCAAGCGCGATGAGCAGCCCGTTCACCCGGCGCGGGCTGCGGCGCAAGGCGTTGCGGAGATCGGCGAGGATCGGCTCCGCCCGCCGGTCGTCCATCTGCCGGTACGCGAAGATGCCGGCGAGCAGCGCGAGGAGACCGCCGCCGATCATCACCGGCCGCGTCCCGTCGATCGTGATCGTGCTGCCCCACAAGTCGACCTCGGTCGTTTGGACCGCGCTGATCAGCACCGGCACCAGCACCGTCGAGCCGAACAGCACGATCTTCATCAGCGACTGGTAGATCGCGTTGATCCGGCCGCGGATGGAGTCCTCGATCCGCGAACCGATGATCGTGACACCGGTCAGGAACGCGGTCCCGGCCCAGACGCCGACGGCGGCGACCGCGACCAGCGAAACGGCGAGATGCGGCGACAGCGCGACGACGACGAGGCACAGGCCAGCGGCGACGATCGAGATACCGAACAGCCGGTCGTGCGCGAGCCGCCGGGCGAGCTTCGGGGCCATCGCCATACCGGTGGCGAGCCCGAGGAAGACGGCGAGCACGAGCAGGTTGAACGCCGCGTCACCGGCGAGCAGGCTGGACGAATACGGCTTGGCCGAACCGATCACCGCGCCACCGGCGGCGAATGCGCCGAAAGCACCGATCATCAGCCCGCGTACCAGCGGCGTCGTCCGCACGAACCGGGCGCCGTCGGCGATCATCTGCCGGAAGCCGAACTTCTCCTCGTCGGCGGCCTTGACCTTGGGCTTTTCGACCGCGTGGACGTTGCGCAGCGAGAGCTCGGGGATCCGGGTCGCGATCACGATCGCGCTGGTCAGGTACAGCAGGCCGGTGATGACGACGGCGACCTTCGCGATACCGAGCTGGGCGTCGCCCTGAAAGAAGTGGAACGTGGTGTTGCTACCGGTGAGCACGGCGTTCGCCCCGGCCGCGGTGATCACCGCGAGGCCGTAGGTCATCACCATGCCGAGCTGGTTGGCCGTCTCGACCTGGTCCGGACGGCGCAGCAGGTTCGGCACCGCCGCGTCCTTCGACGGGATCCACATCATCGCGCAGCAGCCGACCAGGAAGTTACCGACGAACACCCACCACGGCGTACCGACGAACGCGATCGACAGCAGGAACCCGCATCGGCCGAGGTCACAGAGCACCATCACCTTGCGCCGGTCGAAACGGTCTGCGAGCAGCCCGCCGAGCGGGGCGAACAGCAGGCCAGGCAGCAGCGAGGTCAGCACGACCCCGACGAACGCGAAGTTCTGCGCGGCGTAGTTGTCGGTCAGTTTGGTGACCAGACCGGTCAGCGTCAGGAGATTCAGCCAGTCCGCGACACTGCACAGGTACGAGACACCCCAGATCCGGCGGAACGGCTTGATCGCCAGCACCCGCCGCACGCGGTGCATGGTGGAAGCGTCACGCCCCGTCGAACCACCCGTGCCCGCCTCGGGCACCGACTGCACGCCCTCGCTGATACGCCCACCCCACTAGTCACGCGGCGCCGGGTGCGACCCGGTCAACACCGGATCCCCCGACCGTATGGCCAGGGTATCCCGATGGGTGACGTCTGGACGGACGGCCCCGTCCGGCGGCAGGCGCCGGACGGGTTACCCGAAGATCCCCGCGATGCTGTCGAACAGGCTGGCCAGCAGCTGGATGGCGAGGACCGCGAAGACGATCATGAGCGCGATCGCGATCATGACACCGGTGGTGTTCGACGACGGTTTGCCGAGCCTCGGCATCTGAAGGGAACGTTTGGCACGCCGTATTTCGACCTCGGCCTCTTCGTCGACCTCGACCGGCTCTTCCGGCTTCACGCGACGGGGCTGACGGATCAGCTGAGCCGGCCTCGACGGCCAGGTGCGCTGCTGGGGCAGGATCCCGATCGGCGCAGCGCCTTGCTCACCGACCGTGCTGACGATCTTGGCGGCGGTCTGTTCGGCGCCCGGGCTTTGGGCGGGCTGCTCGTCCGCGAGCATGGCCGCGTCGACCATCCTGCTCACGACTTCGGGGTCGTGCTGGACCGGTCCCGGTACCTGCACGTGGACTTCGTCGGCCCCGGCCGACGGATCGGCCTGGGCGCCTGTACCGGTCGTGACCAGTCCGGACAGCGGGTCGGCGAACGTGTCGCCCGGAGGATCTGCCTGAGTGCCATCGCCTTTCACGAAGTCGGGGGCATCGAAGAAGGGGGTTCCGCCCTTCCCGCTCATGGTGACCACCTCACTACGGAATGTCCTCTGCTTCCAGGGTAACCACCTCGGCCCGCCGCACATCCGCCCAATGGGCCAGATAAATGTCACGCGCCGCGAGGCTGGTCTTCACATCCTCCAGCAATGGCTCGAAGAAAGAACGCCGGTACCGGGCATCTGTCGCGGTTGAAGCGGCGAAGTACAAACCGGAGAAAACGGCCAGGAAAACGGAGACGTTGACCAGCGCCGAACTCACCGGGAGGGGGACACCCAACAGTGTTCCGGGCGCCGATTCACGGCCGGCGAACTCGGTCACGACCTCCGGGCGGAGGATCAGCACCCCGAACACGACGAAGAAGGCGAACACCAGCACCCCGAACGCCACGATCTGCACCGCTTGCGCGAAGAACAGCACCAAGGCGATGTTCAGGCGCTCGGTCTTAGTCAGCGCGCGCCGCCCCGGTGGAGGGGTTTCGTCGTCGAACGGCGTGCCGCGCAGGACGGCCGCCCCGGGTTCCACGGTCCAGGACTTCAGCTCCTTCATCTCGTCGGACAGCATCGACGCCAGGAACACAGCGCCGATCAGGACGAGGAAGCCGACCACCAGCCACAACCGGCCCGGGGTCAGTCGTTCCACGGCCTGCCAGAGTTCGGCGGTGAAGAAGCTGAACATCACCACCAGCAGGAGCAGCGGCAACGCCCGCGACGCCAGCGTGCCGATGGCCCTGACCTGGGCGGCCGCGCTCCGCGCCGCCCAGGTCAGGATCGAGCCGACGCCGATCCGGACCAGCAGCATCAGCACGGCCAGCGCCACGAGGTTGGTGAGCACGGCCGCCCACACCGGGCTGTCCCACGACACCAGCCCGGCGAGCCGTTCGCCGAGTGGCAGCACGAGCAACCAGAAGCCGATCGTCGCCGCCATGACGGCCAAGCGGACCCTGGTACGGCTCAACGCGCGGAGCAGCTTCGCCATCAGACGACCGGCGATCACCGGCACCACGACCACGGCGAACGTCAGCGCCAGCACGCCGAGGACGTAGCCGAGACCACTGCTGCGCATCCGGGCCGCGAGCACGTCCTCGGGGACGTCGAGCAGCTTCAGCAATCCGGCCAGCAGCAGATCGAGCAGGCACAGGAACACCAGCCCGGGGGTGGACCGGCGCAACACGCCCGCTCCGCGCCTTCGCCGGTGGATGACCATCGGCAGCCCTCGCCGCCGGAACCACGCGTCGGCCGCGCGGCGGTCCAGGTCCATAGCTGCCATCCCCCTCGTCATCGCCCCATGGCCGCTACGTCCGGCTCAAGTCCACCGCCTCGTGCAGCCAGCCCGCCAGTGCCCGGCGGTCCATTCCACCGAACATCAGCCACCCTTCGGAAGGGGCGGCGTACAACACGAACCTCCCCAGATCGTTGTCGATGATCACGAATCCGTAGTCCGGGTACTCGGCGTTCAGACCGCCGAAGGCGACCAGATCGAGGATCGCCGTCCCGGTCCGCGGACGGCTCAGCGTGTCGGCGACCAGGCCGACCTCTTCCTCCTGGCCGGGCAGCGGAACGCCGTGCCCGTCGATCCTGATGCGCATCGGCTCGGTCTCACCGGCGGGGACGTGCGGGAGCCCGCCGAAGACGCGGGCACCCAGCTCGCCGAAATCGCTCAGGCTGAACGTGGTCCGCCGCCCCGACCTCATCCGCCACACGACCGCCTGCTGCCCGTCGCCGTAGCAATCGACCCGCACCGAGCGGGGCGCGGACGCGAAGACGCCGGTGAGGACACCTCGCACCGAACCCCGCAGCATCACGCCGTGCATCCGGGCCGCGGCGGGATGGATCTCACCGTTCTCCATCAGCCCGGCCTCTTCGAGCATCGCCGCCTTGGCCGCGTACCGCTCGGCCTGGGTGACGAGATCCGCCGGCTCGTCGTAGGACGGGCACAGACGGCGGATCTCGTCGTCGGTGATCTCCGGGTCGTAGCCCAGGTACACGCTCCGTCGCTCGGGCACCGCGCGCAGCACCGGCTCGGCGGCGCGCCTCATCAGTTCCTTCACGGTCGCCGGTTCACGCATGGTTCTGCACCGCCTCCACGATCCACTGCTCGGCCGTCGACCGGCTGGCCGGGCCCCAGGTGAGCGTCCAGCGGCCGTCGCCGTTCATCGCCGCGCTGAACTGGTACCGGCCGAGGTCGTTGTCCACCAGGCCGAAAGCGCCGTGCGGGTACTCGGCGAGGATCGAGTTCCGCACCGCGAGATCGACGAGGACCGTGCCGTGCCGCGGCCGCGAAGCGCCTTCACGGATCACCTCGACGGCCTCTCGGGCCCGCAACGGGATCAGCCCGCCCGCGTCCGTCTCGATACGCACGGTCTCGCCGGTGCCCGGAGGATGGTCGGGCAGGCCGTCGAACACCCAGCCCGGCAGCGCGCTGAGGAAACCGGACCGCAGCCGCGCTCGCCTGCCGAGCTTGTTCAGCACCGTGGTGTAGTCCTCGTCGCCGAAGAACCGGACCTCCCACGGTTCCGCGCGCGCCGGGAACACCCCGGTCACCACGCCGCGGATGAACCCGCCGCGCAGCGCCCGATACAGCCCGACGGCCTCGGGCGTGACCTCACCGCCGGGGGCCAGCCCGATGGTCGCCATCCCGCTCACGAACCGGGTGTACTGCTCCACCTCCTCGGCCAGCGTGAGCCCTGGAGTCGGCTCCTCGTCGGCCAGCACCGGCGGCACGGCGAGCTCCGGATCGTAGAACTCCATCACCGAGGGACGCTCCGGAACCTCGGCGGCCAGCGGGGCGATGACCTCGTCGATGACGTCGAAGACAGCGGTCGTTGAAGTGCTCACCTGACCATTGAACACCCTGGTACCGACAATTTTTAGAACTTTTGTTCGAATGGACGAAGCGGTTCGGCGAGCGGTCGGCGAGCGGGTCCCCGGCGACCTTTGCCCCTGCGGGCAACAGCCAAGACGCTCACGGAAAGTGCCGGGTGCGGCGTCCGGGTCACAGTCCCTCGATGAGGATCAGGAGACCGATGCCGATCAGGACGACAGGGAGCACGACGTGGCCCCAGCGGGACAGTGCGCGGGCGACCACCGGCCTCGTCGCGAGGAACCGGCCGATCGCGCACCAGACACCGACGAGCACCAGGAAGACGACGGCGTACACGACGAGCGTGCCCTTCCCGGCACTGGCGAACACCGGGACGTAGACACCGATGTTGTCGCCTCCGTTGGCGAAGGTGATCCCCGCGACGCCGAGTAGCGAGGGACCTTTGCTCACGGTCTCCTCGTCCTCGGCGTGGCGATCGCGCCAGACGAGCCAGGCCGCGCGAAGGCCGAGCAGGATCGGCAGCAACCCGAGATACGGGGTCACCGTGGAAGGCAGCAGTCCCGCGCCGAACGCACCGGCGATCGACGCGCCCAGAATCCCGGCGAAGCCGAGGTACTGACCGAAGACGACCTTCGCGGCGTCACGGCGTCCGGTCGCCTGGCCGAAGAAGAGCGCCAGGATCAGGATGTCGTCGATGTTGGTGACGGCGAACATCGCGACGGCCTGCGCGACCTGACCCGGCTCCACCCTCGTCCTTTCTTCGGTCACCCGGATGCCGGAAAGGGGCGTTCAGGACACTTTTCGTCCTGAACGCCCCTTTCATGACATTTGGAGGAGCTGGGTCGCTACTTCGTCTTCGTGGCCGTCGAGCGCGTCGAAGGCTTCTTCGCCGTGGTCGACTTCGCCGCCGCCGACTTGGTCGCGGCGGTCTTCTTGGCCGCTGTCGTCTTGGTGGCCGTCGTCTTCGCCGCCGCCGTCTTCCGCGCCGGAGCCTTGCGCTTGGGCGCGGGGCCCTTCGCGCGCTTCTCCGCCAGCAGTTCGGCGCCACGCTCGGCGGTCAGCTCCTCGATGCTGTCCGACTTCCGCAGCGTCGCGTTGTACTCGCCATCGGTCACGTACGGACCGAAGCGGCCGTCCTTGACCACCATCGGCTTACCGGACACCGGGTCGTCGCCCAATTCCTTGAGCGGCGGCTTCGCGGTCGCGGACCGGCCACGCTGCTTCGGCTCCGAGTAGATCTTCAGCGCCTCTTCGAGCGTGATCGAGAACAGCTGGTCCTCGGTCGTGAGCGAACGCGAGTCCGTGCCCTTCTTCAGGTACGGCCCGTAGCGTCCGTTCTGCGCGGTGATCTCGTCACCGGACTCCGGGTCCTTGCCGACGACGCGCGGTAGCGAGAGCAGCTTCAGCGCGTCTTCGAGGTTCATCGTCTCGATCGACATCGACTTGAACAGCGAGCCCGTCCGCGGCTTCGGCTGCTTCGCCTTCGCGGCCTTCTTCTGCGCGGCTGTCGCGCCTTCGGGCAGCGGCTCCGGCTCGGGCAGGAGCTCGGTGACGTACGGGCCGAAGCGGCCTTCCTTCGCCACGATCTCGTGTCCGCTGACCGGGTCGGTGCCGAGCACGCGGCCTTCCTGCGGCGTCGCGAACAGCTTCTCCGCGATGGCGGGGGTCAGCTCGTCCGGCGGCAGGTCCTCGGGCAGGTTCGCCCGCTGCGACGTGCCGTCGACCTCACGCTCAAGGTACGGGCCGTAGCGGCCGACGCGCACGACGACGGTGTGGCCGTCGGCGTCGCTGAACAGCGGGATCGAGTTGATCTCGCGGGCGTCGATGTCCTCGACTCCCGAGCCGACCAGCTTCTTCAACCCGCCGAGACGGCCGACGGAACCGTCGACGCCCATGTCACCACCGAAGTAGAACTTCGACAGCCACTGCGTGCGGTGCTCGTCACCGGCGGCGATACGGTCGAGTTCGTCTTCCATGCCGGCGGTGAAGTCGTAGTCGACCAGCCGCTCGAAATGCCGCTCCATCAGCCCGATCACGGCGAACGCGACCCAGGACGGCACCAGCGCGGAACCCTTCTTCCACACGTAGCCGCGGTCCTGGATGGTCTTGATGATCGACGCGTACGTCGACGGGCGGCCGATGCCCAGCTCTTCGAGCTTGCTGACCAGGCTCGGCTCCGAGTAGCGCGCCGGCGGCGACGTGGTGTGCCCGTCCGGGCTCAGCTCGGTCGCGGTCAGCGCCTGGTCCTTGACCAGCTGCGGGAGACGGCTCTGCTTGTCGTCCGCCTCGCCGCCGCTCTCGGTGTCGACGGCCTCGACGTACGCCTTGAGGAAGCCGGCGAAGGTGATCGTGCGGCCGGACGCGGCGAAGGTGCACTCTTCGCCACTGGTGGCGGTGCCGACGATGCGCACCGACATCGTGGTGCCCTTCGCGTCCGCCATCTGCGACGCGATCGTGCGCTGCCAGATCATCTCGTAAAGGCGGTACTCGTCGGTGTCCAGATCCTTCGCGACCTGGCCCGGAGTCCGGAAGACCTCACCCGAAGGACGGATCGCCTCGTGGGCTTCCTGCGCGTTCTTCACCTTGCGGGTGTACTGGCGCGGCGACGGCGAGACGTATTCCTTGCCGTACAGCTGCGTCGCCTGGCTGCGCGCCGCCGAGATCGCCGACTCCGACAGCGTCGTGGAGTCGGTACGCATATAAGTGATGTACCCGTTCTCGTACAGCTTCTGCGCGATCCGCATGGTGCGCTCGGAGGTGAACCGCAGCTTGCGGCCCGCCTCCTGCTGCAGGGTCGAGGTCATGAAGGGCGCGTACGGCTTCCGCGTGTACGGCTTCTCCTCGACGCTCGCGACCTTGAAGTCGCGGTTCTTCAGCGCCTCGGCCAGCCGGACCGCGTCGGCCTCGGCCAGCACGCGGATCTCGTTGTTCGAAGCCTTGAGCCGTCCGTCCGAGCCGAAGTCCCGGCCGGTGGCCAGACGCGCGCCGTCGACGGCGATCATCCTGGCCGGGAAATTACGGGGGGACGCCTCGGCGCCCGCGTCCATCGTCGCCGAGATGTCCCAGTACGACGCCGAGGTGAAGCGCATGCGCTCGCGCTCACGCTCGACCACGATCCTGGTCGCCACGGACTGCACACGGCCCGCCGAAAGCTTCGGCATGACCTTCTTCCACAGCACGGGCGAGACCTCGTAGCCGTAGAGCCGGTCCAGGATTCGGCGGGTCTCCTGCGCGTCGACCAGATCTCCGTCGAGCTCACGGGTGCTGTCGGCCGCGGCGCGGATCGCCTGCTCGGTGACCTCGTGGAAGACCATCCGGCGCACCGGGACCTTCGGCTTGAGGGTCTCCAGCAGATGCCACGCGATGGCCTCGCCCTCGCGGTCGGGGTCCGTGGCGAGGTAGAGCTCGTCGACGTCCTTCAGCAGGCCCTTCAGCTCGGTGACCTTGGACTTCTTGTCCGGCGTGACGACGTAGAGCGCCTTGAAGTCGTTGTCGACGTCGACACCGAGCCGCGCCCACGACTCGCCCTTGTACTGGGCGGGTACGTCGGCCGCGCCGCGGGGGAGGTCGCGGATGTGTCCGACGGAGGACTCCACGACGTAGTTACCGCCGAGGTACGGGGCGATCTTGCGGGCCTTGGTCGGCGACTCGACGATCACCAGCCGACGACGGCCCGCGCCGTCGCCCGACGCCGCGGTCTTCTTCGTCCGTGCTCCTGCCACGCTGTCCTGCTCTCCGCTCATCTTCGGCGCCTTCGCGCCGCCTCTCGACCCGTCAGTGTGCACGCTCGCACCGCCCGGACCACGGCTAGGTGGCGCAACACGCCGCCGATCGTGTGTCCAGCGCATCGCCGCTGAGCTCGGCGATGTTTCCTTTCAACACCTAGCACGTGATGTCGGACACGTCCGCCTGGGGTCCCGCGTGACAGGCCGAACACCCTCCGTTCGACGGTGGTGGCCCCCAGCCGCCAACGCTTCACTTGATGTCCACGCCGACCCGAAAGGACTCCACGTGACCCGACGACTCCTCGGCACACTGTTCGCCATGCTGACCGCGTCCGCCCTGGTCGGAACCTCCCCGGCGGAAGCGGCCACGACCACTTTCGCCGGAACCGTGGCGTTGTCGAACTGCTCCGGGTCGGTGGTCAAACCGCCCGAGGCGAGCCTCGACGACCCCGCCCTCGTCCTCTCCAACGGGCATTGCCTGCAAGAAGGTTTCCCGGACCCCGGAGAAGTAATCGTCAACCAGCCGTCGTCACGGACCTTCAGCCTGCTGTCCAAGGACGGCCGTTCGTCACTGGGCACGCTCAAGGCGAAGAAGCTGCTTTACGCCACGATGACCGATACCGACGTCTCGCTCTACCAGCTCAACACGAGCTACGCCAAGATCAAGTCGGCCTACGGTATCGCCCCGCTGACGCTCTCGGAGACCCGTCCGTCGGCGGGCATCGCGATGGACGTGGTGTCGGGTTACTGGAAGAAGATCTATTCCTGCGACATCGACGGCTTCGTCCACGAGCTGCACGAGGCGGACTGGGTCTGGAAGGACTCGATCAGGTACACCTCGGCGTGCAAGACGATCGGCGGGACCTCGGGGTCGCCGATCATCGAGACCTCGACGGGGAAGGTCGTCGGCGTCAACAACACCGGCAACGAAAGCGGCCAGCGGTGCACGATGAACAACCCGTGCGAGGTCGACGCGGCCGGGAACGTGACCGTGCGGAAGGGCATCAACTACGGGGAGCAGACCTACCAGCTGACCTCCTGCCTCTCGCACAGTGAATTGGACCTGACGAACCCGGACTGCCGGGCGCCGAAGCCCTGACGCCCCACCCTCGTGAGTGGTAATGACGGTTCTAACCGTCATTACCACTCACGAGCCTCAGACGGCGCGCACCACCGGCACCAGGCTGGGCCAAGCGGGCTCGGCACCCGCGGGCGCGTCCCCGATCAGCTCGAGGACGTGCGCTAGTCGCCGCCGTCCGGTGACCCGAAGCAGCGAGTCTTCGCCCTTCTGAGCCTTCGCCGGTACGCCCAGCTGGGCCAGCGCCGCGATCAGCCGCTCATGCGTCTCCGGCGCCTCCGGATCGAGCGCGAGCAGGTAGCCGTTGCCCTGGGGACTGCCCGCCGCCAGCGCCCACATCCTCAACATCGCCCCGTCGAGCCGGAAGCCCTCCGGCAAGACCTTCCCTTCACCACGGTTCCAGCGCTGCTCCAGCGGAAGCAGATCGACCCGGAACGGCGTTCTCACGAGCGGCCGCCCGCATTCGGCGGCCGAGACCTGCGCCTCCGCGCCGCGACGACGGCATTCCCTGGCGAGGGCACCCGCCCGCCATGGCTCGTCGACCACGGCGGACAGCCGCGCGGCCGTCCGCCCGAAGCCCGTCATCCGCCCGGGCCCGCACAGCACACCGGCTAGGTCGGCGAGCCCCGGCCCGCTCGCCTCCGCCGAGAAGAGCGAGATCGTCCCGTCCACCCGGACAGAATAGAACACAAGTTCGACTCATGGCCAGTGACAGCGTGGTGACTCAACGCGGTTGCTTGACCAATTCCTGGCAGCCCGGGATCCGGCTGCTCGCCGCGGCGAGCTGAGGCACGTCGTTAAGGCCCCTGAGAAGGTCGAGACGGTCTAGTTCGTCGAGCGATGCCCTCGCGTCGCGAAGTGCCGTTTTCGTCGCTTCGGGGTCGGTTGAGGAGTCGAGACGGTGGCGGACGTCGTCGGCGCGGGCACGGATGCCTTCGAGCTGGGCGATGGCGGCCGTCCGCGAGGTGTCGCCGCCGGTGACCGGGGCCGGACCGAGGTTCTCGAGCGCGGAAGAGGTGCGATCCAGCCCTTCGACCACTGAGACCATCAGCTCGCTGGAGGTACGGGAAGCCTGCTGCGGCGTGCTCGGATCGACGCTGGGCAACGTCGCCAGCGTCCGGACGAGTCCGCCCGCCGCGCCGCAGTATCCCTCCGCCCAGGCGGAGGTGGGGTCGGCCTCCGACGCGCTGACCGTCGCGAGACCTTCTTGTCTGGCGTGGGAAGTCACCGCGGGCTGCTGCCCGCACCCGGCGAGGCCGAGTCCGATACCTGTTGCTAGCGCGGCAAGGACGGTGAACCGCGGCCGCACGAAAACACCTCCCGACCTGACGACTTCCCGGCTGGCCCCCGACGGTACCGATACCGGGGGGCAATGCAAATCAACGTGACGAAAGGATGAGGGTCAGGAAGGCAGCTTCTTGCAGTTCGGGGCCTGCGCGGCCAGTGTTTTCAACGAAGCGTTCGTTTCCAGCTGCTGGAACGGGTCGGGCATGTCGTTGATGTGGGAGCCGATCTGCCGGAAGGAAACCGCGGCGGCGGCCACGGCCTTCTTGTCGTCCTTCGGCGCGGCGTCCAGTGCGGCCTTCGCGGCGAGCACCTCGTCCCGGATCGGCGACAGCGCGTCGACGGTGCTCCTGCGCGCCGCGTCGGCTTCCGCGCTCGGCGCCTGGCCGAGCTTCCGCAGGCCGGTGACCGCGTTGTCGAAACCGGGCGCGAACACCCCGAAGGCCTCGTCCATCACCTTCCGCGCACTGGCGACGTCATCCTGCTCGAAGCCGGGCATCGTGAAATCGCCGATCTTGGCGAAGTCGATCAGCGAACCGCAGAAGCCGTCCATCCAGGAACTCCCGGCCGCGGGCGCGGGGGAAGAAGGTGAAGGAGCGGCCGCCGGCTCGGTGCCACCGCAGCCCGCCGACAGGAGAACGGCGGCGAACAGGATGATCGAACGCCTCATGGCAGGGACTCCCCCGGATCGGATCGGCGTGACGCGCAGAGATTAGCCTGCGCCGGACAAACCCCGGGCCCGCCACGGGGAATCGTGACGGGCCCGGCGCGTGGAACTTGTTCGGCGTTACGCCTTCGCTTCCGCGGGGCTGTCGGAAAGAACCGACTCGCGGCGCTTGGAAACGACGATCGCCGCGACGATGATCGCGACGGCGACGAGCGAGATCGCGATGCGGATGCCGACGTTGGCGTCCGCGCCGATCGAGAACTGCACGACCGCCGGGGCGATCAGCACCGACACCAGGTTCATCACCTTGATCAGCGGGTTGATCGCGGGACCGGCGGTGTCCTTGAACGGGTCACCCACGGTGTCACCGATGATGGTGGCCTCGTGCGCGTCCGAACCCTTGCCGCCGTGGTTGCCGTCCTCCACGAGCTTCTTCGCGTTGTCCCAGGCGCCACCGGAGTTGGCGAGGAAGATCGCCATCAGGGTGCCGGTCGCGATCGCACCGGCCAGGTAGCCGGCGAGCGCGCCGGTGCCGAGGCCGAAGCCGACCGCGATGGGGGCGAAGACCGCGAGCAGACCGGGCGTGGTCAGCTCACGCAGGGAGTCGCGCGTGACGATGTCGACGACCCGGCCGTACTCGGGACGGGTGGTGCCCTCCATGATCCCCGGGATGTCGCGGAACTGGCGGCGCACTTCGTAGACGACCGCGCCGGCGGCACGGGACACCGCGTTGACCGCGAGACCGGAGAACAGGAACACGACGGCCGCGCCGACGATGACACCGACCAGGGTGTTCGGGCTGACCACTTCGTTGACGAAGAGGTTCAGCGCGGACGCGCTGGCCTGCGCCGCCTCCGGGATGGACTTCAGCGCCTTGCTGATCGCGTCCTGATAGGACCCGAACAGCGCCGTCGCCGCGAGGACCGCCGTGGCGATCGCGATGCCCTTGGTGATGGCCTTGGTGGTGTTGCCGACCGCGTCGAGCTCGGTGAGGATCTGCGCCGCGTCCTCGTCGACGTCGCCCGACATCTCCGCGATGCCCTGCGCGTTGTCCGAAACCGGGCCGAAGGTGTCCATCGCGACGATGACACCGACCGTGGTGAGCAGACCGGTACCGGCCAGCGCCACGGCGAACAGCGCGACGCCGCCACCGAGCAGGTACGCGCCGAACACGGCCGCGCCGATGACCAGCGCGGTGTAGACGGCGGACTCGAAACCGACCGAGATACCGGACAGGATCACCGTCGCCGCACCGGTTTCCGAGGTCTTGCCGACCTCCTTGACCGGCTTGTGCTCGGTGCCGGTGTAGTACCCGGTGAGCTTGAGGATGATCGCCGCGAGCACGATGCCGATGATCACCGAGATGGTCGCGATGAGCGCCGGGCTGCCGGACTCGCCCGTGGCGCCACCGGTCAGCTCGGAGAACGAACCGGGCAGGTAGACGAACGCCGCGATCGTCGAGAGCACCGCGGAAATCGCCGCGGAGATGTAGAACGAGCGGTTGATCGTGACCAGACCGCCTTCGCCCGCCTTGGCCTTGGTGATGTAGACACCGATGACCGCGGTGATCACGCCGATGGCGGGAACGATGAGCGGGAAGATCAGGCCGTGCACGCCGAAGGCGGTGCTTCCCAGGATCAGCGCCGCCACGAGCATGACCGCGTACGACTCGAAGAGGTCCGCCGCCATGCCGGCGCAGTCGCCCACGTTGTCACCGACGTTGTCGGCGATGGTGGCCGCGTTGCGCGGGTCGTCCTCGGGGATGCCCTGCTCGACCTTGCCGACCAGGTCCGCGCCGACGTCGGCGGCCTTCGTGAAGATACCGCCGCCGACACGCATGAACATCGCGATCAGCGCGGCACCGAAACCGAAGCCCTCCAACACCTTCGGGGCCTGTCCGGTGTAGACGAGGACGACCACCGCGGCGCCGAAGAGACCGAGACCGACGGTGATCATGCCGACCACGCCACCGGTGCGGAAGGCCACGCGCATCGCCTTTTCGCGACCACCTTCCTCCCGCGAAGCGGCCGCGACGCGCAGGTTCGCCTGCGTCGCCAGCCACATGCCGAGATAGCCGATCGCGAAGGAGAACGCCGCGCCGACCAGGAAGAAGATCGACCTGCCGATCTTTTCGTTCCAGTCATCGGCCGGCAAGGCGAAGAGCAGTACGAACACGATCGCACCGAAGATCGCGAGGGTGTTGCGCTGCCGTTTCAGATAGGCAGCCGCGCCTTCCTGCACTGCCTTCGCGATGTCCTGCATCTTGGTGGTGCCCTGGCCGGCGGCCAGCACCTCCTTGAGCAGAACGTAGCCGATGACCAGTGCGGCAAGGGCGACCACGGCGATTACACCGACGATGGTGTAACCACCTCCGGAGAGCGTGAGTTCGCCCTCCGCGAGGAACTGCCGGGACATTCGTCCTCCTGGAGACGTCGCCGTTGGCCAACGACGCTCCGCCGATGGAACCGGCGGCTCGTGCGCTGGCATGGGGAACTGAACCGAACGTCACGCTAGTCGCACTGCAAGGTACGTCTCACATGACGCTCGCCACAGTCGGTGTGGATTGCGGGAGTGTATTGGTAGTGGGATGGCGGACGGCAAGGCGTCCCTGCCACCACACGTTCCGTAATCGTGTGAGGCTGGTCACTGTATCGATCATCGGCAGCCCGTTCCACCGTCCGTTCCGTTCGACGACGGCCCGTTTCTGTCGGGGCACTGTGCGAAGCTCGGAAGGTGGACGGCACGGCGCAATCCGGCAAAGGCCGGCGGCTTCTCGACCGCGCGACGGCGGGAATCCCGGCTTCGCTGTACCCGGTCACCCATGTGGCCGAACTGCCGGCCCGTCCGGCGGATTCGGTGGACTGGCCGGAGTGGGCGGCGGGTCCGGTCGTCGAGGCGCTGAGGGCGAATGGCGTCAAGGCGCCGTGGCGGCATCAGGTGGAAGCCGCGTCGCTGGCCCGTGAAGGCAAGCACGTCGTGATCTCCACCGGCACCGCGTCGGGCAAGTCGCTCGCGTACCAGTTGCCGGTGCTTTCGGCGCTGGTCGAGGACGAACGGGCTTCGGCGCTGTACTTGTCGCCGACCAAGGCGCTCGGCGCCGACCAGTTGCGCGCTGTGTCCTCTTTGGACATCAAGAAGGCGCGGGCGGCGTCGTTCGACGGTGACACCCCGCTTCAGGAGCGGGACTGGGTCCGCGCGCACGCGAACTGGGTGTTCACGAACCCGGACATGCTGCATCGCGGGATCCTCTCGTCGCACGCGCGCTGGTCCCGGTTCTTCCGGCGGCTCGCGTTCGTCGTCGTCGACGAATGCCACAGCTATCGCGGCGTCTTCGGTTCCCATGTGGCGCTACTGCTGCGCAGGCTGCGAAGGGTCGCGGCGTACTACGGCGCCTCGCCGGTCTTCGTCCTCGCGTCCGCGACGACGGCGGACCCGGCGGCGTTCGCGTCGAAACTCTCCGGGCAGGACTGTGTCCCGGTCACCGAGGACGGCTCGCCGCGGGGCGCCCGCACGGTCGCGTTGTGGGAACCCCCGCTGCTGTCGGAACTCTCGGGCGAGAACGGAGCGCCGGTGCGGCGCTCGGCGGGTGCCGAGGCTTCCCGGATCCTCGCCGAACTGGTCATCGAAGGCGCTCGCTCGCTGGCGTTCGTCCGATCACGGCGAGGAGCGGAGCTGACCGCGCTCGGCGCCCGGCGGATTCTGTCCGAAGTGGACGGTGCATTGGCGGAATCCGTCGCCGCGTACCGCTCCGGGTATCTGCCGGAGGAACGGCGCGCCCTCGAAGCGGCGCTGCTGTCCGGGCGGCTGCTCGGCGTCGCGACGACGAACGCGCTCGAACTCGGCGTCGACATCGCCGGGCTGGACGCGGTGGTCCTGGCAGGTTACCCGGGGACGCTCGCGTCGTTCTGGCAGCAGGCCGGCCGGGCCGGGCGCGCGGGAGACGCGGCGCTGGTCGTGTTCGTGGCCCGCGATGATCCGCTGGACACCTATCTCGTGCACCATCCGGCCGCGATCCTGGACCGGCCGGTGGAGGCCGCCGTCCTCGACCCGTCGAATCCGTATGTGCTGGGTCCGCAACTGGCTTGCGCCATCGCCGAACTCCCCTTGACCGAGCCGGAGGTCGCGGCCTTCGGCGGTGACCAGGCGCGTGCCGTGCTCGCCGATCTGGTCAAGGAGAAGATCGTCCGGCGTCGCACGAGCGGCTGGTACTGGACTTCGCGCGACCGGCCGCATGCCGAAGTCGGCATCCGTGGTTCCGGGGGCGAGCAGATCGCCGTGGTGGAAGCCGATTCCGGCCGGATGCTCGGCACGGTCGATCCGGGTTCCGCCTGCTACGCGGTGCATCCCGGCGCGGTGTACCTGCACCAGGGCTCGTCTTATGTGGTCGACGAACTGGATCTGGAGACCGGGCTCGCCCTGGTGCACGCGGAGGATCCGGACTGGACCACGTCCCCGCGCGAGATCGTCGACATCGGCGTGTTGCGCACCGAAGAGACCAGGGTGTACGGCGGGATCACGGTGAACCTCGGCGAGGTGTCGGTGAGTTCGCAAGTGGTCGGCTACTTGCGGCGACGCCCGTCGGGTGAGGTGCTGGACCAGACTCCGCTGGATCTGCCGGAGCAGAGCCTGCACACCCGTGCCGTCTGGTACACGATCTCGGCGGAACTGCTCGGCCTGTCCGATGGCGTGGCGGGGACCGGGGGCCATCGGCCGGGGACCGAAGTTCTGGAGCCGGTGGGGACCGGAGGCTCCAGGGTGGGGACCGAGGAACTTGGCGGGGCACCGGGGACGAGCGCCGGGTTGGATCCGGCGCGCGTCCCCGGCGCCCTGCATGCCGCCGAGCACGCGGCGATCGGCCTGCTACCGCTGTTCGCTACGTGCGACCGCTGGGACATCGGCGGGGTGTCGACCGCGTGGCACGAGGACACCGGGGAGGCGACGGTGTTCGTGCACGATGGCCATCCCGGGGGTGCGGGATTCGCCGATCGCGGGTTTGCCGCAATTGTCCCTTGGCTGGCCGCAACGCGGGAGGCGATCGTTTCCTGCGAGTGCCCGGCCGGCTGCCCGTCCTGCGTTCAGTCGCCGAAGTGCGGGAACGGCAACGATCCGCTGGACAAGGCGGGGGCAGTGGCCGTTCTGGACACCGTGCTCGGGGCTTTGCGTCAGCACGGGTCCCAGTCGGGCCACGGGGTGGCTTGAAATTGTGGGTTGATCAGGCGGCGGTGCTCAGGCTCGCCACGGAGGCGGCGGCCTTGTCACCGGCCAGCGCACGGACGAGCACGTCGTGCACCTCGGTGGCCTCGGGCAGCTGCCAGCCCCAGACCTCGGGCTTGACCCGCCAGTGCACGACACCGTGCTGGAACGGCGACGGGGGCAGCGGGATGTAGCCGTTCGCGCCGTGCCACTGGATCGAGGCGTGATCGGCCAGTTCCCGCGGGATGCTCGTGGCGACGGTGGTCAGGAACAGCCAGCGCCCGTTCGGCATCGCGACGATCGGGGCCGGGTGACCGGTGGCGCGCAGCAGGCGGGCGGCGGCCTTGCCGAGCTCGTCGTCGACCTCGATGGCGTCGAGCACGGTGCCGGTGGCCACGAGCAGGCTGTGTGTGTCGTCACCGAACCAGGTGGCGACGTCGTGCGGGTGGCTCTCGAGCGTTTCACGCCAGTTGTCCTGGGCCGGGACGGGACGCCGCCAGGTGAGGTCGTCACCTGCCGCGGTGATCGCGGCGGGCTCCGCACCAGGGAGCACCGGCCAGCCACGCCACGCGAGGCCGATCGCCTCCGCCCGCATCTCGATGCGGAAGGCGCCCCGCCAGCTGTCCGGCCAATTCGCGTCCAACATTACTGTCCCTGCCTCAGGTCAACTCTGTCCTGTGTCTGTCCTGCTCCGCGGCCACCCGGCGACCTTCTCGAGGTGGCGCACATCTCAATAAACGGCAAGTTGCACATCGGGAGAAGCCCTCGCGCGACAACCGGCGGTTACTCAGCGATGAACGCGCGGTAGTCCGACCGGACGGACCGAACGCCGGACGTCCGGTTAACGGGTGTGCGGGACCGGTCCGGGGCCGTTCGTCGCAGCCGGCCTGGGCGCCCCGGCCACGTGACGGCGCTCACGGTGAGCGGCGGGCGGCCGTTCGGCGGAGCGCTGGTCAGGGCTTCGACCGCTCGCCGCGCGTCAACGACCGCTGCTCGCGCCCAGCGGTTACTCGCGCGTAGTGCCCGCCGGTCGCCGCCCGGCGACCGTTCACCGTGCGATGTCGGTCACGGTGGCCGTCCGACCGGGCCCGCCCTGGCCCGCGCCTCCGCCCGTCCCGTGACCGCCGGCTGTTCCGACGGCTCCGCTCGCACCTCGACCAGGGCGTCGCCGCGTTCCCACCGGCAGGTCAGCAGCGTGACCGACATCCGGACGGCGACCTGCCTGGCCCGCTCGCAGGCCGCGCCGGGACCGTCCGTCGCGTGCGAGGCCGCCGCGAGCGCCGCCAGATCGGCGGCGGCCTCGGCGCGGTGCCGGGTCGTGACGGCGGCGCCGATCCAGAAGGCGAACGCCGCCGCGCAGATCAGGACGGCGACGATCGAGGCGGTCCACGCGGTCGCGACGCCGCGATCGTCCGCGGTCACGGCCCGTTCCCCGGCTCGGCGATGGCGAAGGCGCGAGAGCGCAGCCGGATACCCGGCAGGAGCCCGGCCACCGGTTCGGCTTCGACGCCCACGGTGATCGCGTCACCTTCGCGGCCGACGTCCAGCCGAGCGCCCGACGGCGCGATCTCCCGCACCGCCTGTTCGGCGCGGGCGGGCTGGCCGCGGGCGAGGAGCCTGGCAGCTTCACGGGCAGCGTCGGTGCAGCGGATCTGGTCGGAGGCGACCCCGATCCCGGCGAACAACAGGGCCGAGACGAAGGTCAGCGCACCGATACCGAGGGCGGCCTCCACCGTGACGGAGCCGCGGTCGGGCATCAGAACTTCACCGACAAGGCCCGCTCGACGAGCGCGGTGAGCCCGGCGACGACGGCCTCGCTATTGACGACCAGGTAGAGAACGGCTGCCAGCGCGGCGGCGGCCAAGGTGGCGATGGCGTATTCGACCGTCGCCATGCCGTCGTCTTCGCGGAAGTTGGGGAGCTTGTTCATGGAATCGCCTTTCAGTCAGTGCTTTGCCGGTGAACCCACGACCGCGATAGCGGGGCCTTCGGCCGGGCGGGTTCACGTCTTTGATCGCTTCTCGCGCTATTTCTCCAGCTCCGCCCTCCAGCGCTCAGAGAAAGTCGAGACGACCGGTGAGGCCGAGAACGACGGGCAGGACACCGAGGCAGAGGAACGCGGGGAGAAAGCACAGGCCGATCGGCGCCGCCAACAGCACTCCGGCCCGTTCGGCGCGTTCCTCGGCTTCGGCGGAGAGCGACTCGCGCAGCCTTCGCGCGAGGTCCTTCGCGTGCGTCGCGAGCGCGGTGCCCGCCCTCGCCGTGCGAACGGCGGCGACGGACAGTTCGGTCAGGCCGGGCCGGTCGCGGACCGGTGCCCAGGCTTCCGCGGGCCCGATACCCACCGCGAGGTGCGACGCCACCGAACGCAGAGCCGCCGCGGTCTTCGGCGACGCGGCCGGTACGACGGCCTCGAGTGCGACGGGAACCGGCAGCCCGGCTGCCAGGCAGGCGGCCAGGAGGTCGAGGGTGGCCGCGGACCGGAGGAGTTCGGAGACACCTTTGTCCCGGGACGACCGTTCCCGAAGCCACATGAGGAGCCGTCCTGGCCGCACTACGGCCCCGGTGGCGACGCGCGGCCAGCAGAGGATGGCACCGCCCAGCAGGGTCAACGCCGCTCCGGTCAGCATGACGCCACCCGCCCGGTGAGAGCCCGGCACCAGGCCGTGCCCGCCCAGATCAGCCCGCTGCCCACCACGAGCAACAGCCGGCCGGCGCCCGTCCCGGTGAGGACGTGGACCGGGCCCGCCCCCATCGCCTCGCCGAGCGGCAGGCACACCAGCGGGAGAACGGCGAGTACGGCGGCACTCGCCCGGGGACCGGCCATCTTGGCTTTGAGACGACGGCGGAAACCGATCTCCGCCTCTGCGTCCCGTCGCGCCGCATCGAGCACCTCGGCCATCGGAAGCCCGAACCGGTTCGCGAGCGTCCACGCGTTCACCAGTGCCGGTGGCGCGTCCGGATCGGCGGTCTCCCCACCGAGCCGGGCGGCCGCGATGAGTCCGCGCAGCCGCCCGGACGCCGCGGGTACCGCCTCTGCGGTGGCTTCGGCCGCCGTCACCGGATGGGCACCCGCCCGGAGTTCACCGATCATCGTCCGCAGCACGGACGCGGTGAGTTCGGCTTCGGCCAACGCCGCCTTCGCCCGTGCCCGCCACCGGTACTCCTGGCGGACGGTCAAGGTGATCACGAGCGTCGCCACCGCCCAGCCGATCCCGAGGAGCGGCAGGACGAACAACGCGGGCAGTGGCCACCAGCCCGCCCGGACGGTCCGAGGCGGACGCCAAGCGAACGGAACGCGCGCCACCGGCTTCGGCCAGCAGGCCAGCCCCGCGCCACAGGAGAGGAGGAACCACGGGTTCATGCCGCCATCTCCCCGAAGGGTGTCTCGTCGCCGATCCAAGTGCCCTTGCTCCAGACCGGAACGACTTTGGCCTCACCTCGAAAGGACCGGAGGACGCCGACCTCGTCCAGCCGTCGGATCCCGCTCGGCAGGCGGCGCATGTGCAGGACCACCCGCACCGCCGCTGTCAGCTGGCTGTGCAGCGCGTCCCGTTTCAGTCCGCCGAGCGCGGCCAGCGCCTCCATCCGAGCAGGGACCTCCGTCGGCGAATTGGCATGCAGGGTGCAGGCCCCGCCCTCGTGCCCGGTGTTCATCGCGTTGAGCAACGCGATGACCTCTCCGCCGCGCACTTCACCGACGACCAGGCGGTCCGGACGCATGCGCAACGCCTGCCGCACCAGTTCACCGAGCCCGATCTCGCCGGCGCCCTCGACGTTGGCCGGGCGCGCGATCAGGCTGACGAACTGTGGATGGTCCGGTTGCAGTTCTCCGGCGTCCTCGACGCAGACGATGCGTTCTCCCGGGGGCACCGCGCCGAGCAACGCGGAGAGCAGGGTCGTCTTGCCCGCCCCTGTCCCGCCGGACACCAGGAACGCGAGCCGCCGCTGGATGACCGAGTCGAGCAGCTCCGCACCGCTGGTGCCGAACGCCCCGCGCAACCGGAGTTCGGCGAGATCATGGGTGGCGGGCCGGAGAACGCGGAGCGAGAGGGCTGTCCCGGCAGGCGCGATCGGCGGGAGGACCGCGTGCATCCGGATCCGGCGGTGCGGCCCCGCTCCCGGCAGCCAGCAGTCCGCGAACGGTTGCGCGTCGTCCAGCCTCCGCCCGCCGGCGAGGGCGAGCCGCTGAGCCAGCCTGCGGACGGCTTCCTCATCGGCGAAGCGCACGTTCGTCCGGTGGACACCTTCACCGGTATCGGCCCAGACCTCGTCGGGGGCCGTGACGAGAACGTCGGTGACGCCGGGCTTTTCGAGAAGCGGCGCCAGCGGACCGGCGCCGACGAACTCGTCGCGGGCCAGCCGGACCGCTCCGAGCACGGCGTTTTGACCGAGCGCGCCGCCGGCTTCGGCGCGGACCGCCCGCGCGACGCTCACCGGATCCGCCGGGGCGGCCGATCCGGCCAGCCGTCGCCGGACCCGCTCGACCAGATCATCGGTCATCGCAAGGCACCGGCCAGATTTCCACGTGCGGCCGCGAGGACTTCGGCGGCGGCCGTGGCCAGGTGCCCGCGGTGCTTCAGGACGAACTCGCCGCGATCAAGGGCCGCCGAGAGGGACCGCTCGCGGCCCATCGACGTGATGAGCGGGACCCCGACGGCGTCGGCGATCTCTCGCGGGATCAGCCCGGCGGGCGACGGCCCGCGAACCGCGACACCGATCCGTGTCGCGTGGGGTTCGAGCCTGGCGAGGACCTGTTTCGCCGCCGCGCAGGCACGGAGTTCCGCGGGGACGACGACCACGACCAGATCGGCCAGCCCGAGCACGGTGGACGTCTCGGCACCGAAGTATCTCGGCAGATCGCAGACGACCGTCCGTCCCGCCCGCCGCCCGGCGCACAGTACGCCTTCGATCGCATCGGGTCCGGGGCCGCGTCCTTCCCTGCCGTAGGACACAAAGGACAGTGAACCGGTGGAGTATTTCTTTCGCGGCAGGGCTTCGCTCAACGCGGCCATGGACACCCTGCCGCCGAGGTCGAGCTCCGGCCAACGGGGCCCACGATCGCGTTCGGCGGCGAGGAGGACGTCGACACCGCCGCCGAGCGGGTCGCAGTCGACGAGCAATCCGCCGGTCCCGGACTTCTCCGCCCGGTACGCGACCGCGGCCGCCAGCACGGAAGCCCCGGCCCCGCCTCGCCCGCCGATGATCCCGATGACGACGCCGTCGTCACGCGCCGGCCCGTCGACGACGTCGGCGAACTCGCCGATGAGTTCGCTTTCCTCGTCCGGAAGCGAAAGGACCTTCTCCGAACCGGTGTTGAAGGCACGCTCCCACGTCGCCGGGGTCGGCGCGCCTTTGCAGACGAGCAGGACCTTGTTCCGCCGCGACAGGCGGTTCGGCGCGCTCGCGGCTTCTTCGTCGAGCACCACGAGCGGCGCGCGGGCCCATCTCCCGCGTGCGGCGTCCAGATCGGATGCCCGTTCGACCTCGCAGCCCGCGGCCGCCGCCACGCGCAGGATCTCGTCGAGCAGGACGTCGTCTCCGGCGACGACGAGCGGATGTTCCTCGGTCATGACTCCCCCGGTGATTCGGTCGGACTCGGGTTGTGACTCCACGGTCGCGCCGGTTCCCCGCCGCGCACAACGCCATTCCGTCCCGCCTGTGGACAACCGGGGTGTTGTGGACAACTCCGCCACGGGAAACCGGTTTCCCGGCGTTTCCGTCGGTCCTTTCCGGCACACTTTCCGGCTTTTCCCGCCGAACCCGGACTATCCGCTTTCCAGCGCAACCGAGCACGAAAAGCCTTGAGAGAAAAGAAAGTTAACGAACTCTCGCCGATTCGGCCTTGCCCCAGCGATGTTTCCGCGTCCCGCCAAGGTCTGAACCATTGACACGGCGGGAAGTCAGGAGGCGGCCCTCGCCAGGGGGGAGGGACGAGGGCCGCCTGGGGTTCAGCCCCGGGGGGTCGGACTGAACCTGGGCCCGGTGCGACACCGGACAATCTCACTGTAGCTCCGATACCGGCCCGTTGCGGGCGACGCCGGTACCCACAATTCGATAACGGCACGGCGCGCCGAATCGAGTGCGCGGTCGTGAATTTTCCACCGCGCGATCCCGATCGTGGTCGACCAACGGGCGGGCCGGTCCACGGTTCTCCTATCCTTGGCGGGTGGACCGACCCAGCACGACGCCGACCCCGGTCGCGGCCTTTTTCGATCTCGACAAGACGATCATCGCCTCCTCGAGCGCGCTGGCCTTCAGTAAGCCGCTTTTACGCGAAGGCCTGATCAACCGCCGAGCCGCGCTTCGCAGTGCGTACGCCCAGCTCGTCTTCTCCCTCGCGGGCGCGGACGCGGCGAAGACCGAGCGAATGCGGGCCGAGGTTTCCGCGCTGTGCGCCGGCTGGGATGTCGCGCAGGTGTCCGCGATCGTCCGCGAAACGCTGCACGACGTCGTCGACCCGCTCGTGTACACGGAGGCCGCGGAACTGATCTCTTCGCATCGCGCGGACGGGCACGACGTCGTGGTGCTGTCGGCGACCGGCGAGGAAGTCGTCGCGCCGGTCGCCGAAATGCTCGGCGCGACGCGCAGCGTGGCCACGCGAATGCAGATCGTGGACGGCCGTTACTCGGGTGAAGTCGAGTTCTACTGCTACGGCGAGAACAAGGCCGTCGCCGCGAAGCAACTCGCGGCGACTTATGGCTACGACCTCACCCAGTGCCACGCGTACACCGACTCGAGCACCGACATCCCGCTCCTCGAGGTCGTCGGACGACCGCACGCGGTCAACCCCGACCGCTTCCTGCGCAAGCACGCGACGGAACAGGGCTGGGAGATCCTCGCCTTCGAGCACCCGATGTCACTGCGGACCCGGATCCCGGCGCGTTCGGCGGGTCTCGTCGCGCTCGGCGCCGTCGCCGCGGGGGCCACCTGGTACGGCTACAACCGGCGCAAACGCACCCGCTGAGCGCACGCCCACACGGCGGTACCGACCCGGTTTTCGCAGCCAGGGCGGCGAATTGTCCGTCGCGGAGGGTGCCCGTGTCACTAGATCGAGCCTCTGTACCGGTGCACCCGTCTGCGCACTTGAAGTGACCCGGCTCACGGCGTAGAAAGTAGATGCGGACGTTCGGTCGGCCAGGGAACAGGTAGAAGAGAAGCCTGTTCCACCCCGGCGAATCTCCGTGTGCGGACACCGGGTACCCACGCGCAGCGCGCCGCGGGAGGCTCGTCGTCTAGGGACTGCGTACCGGGACGCCGGACGCCGAGTCCATGAAGGTACGACCAGAGTTGCACGCTTGGTCGCCCGAGTCGTCCGCACTGACTGGCGGCGCCCGCCGGCTTCATGCCGACGGGCCCCGCCAGTGTTTTACCCCCGTTTTCAAGCATGACAGGCCCCTTCACGTCCCTTTGTGTATGAACGGACCGTTCGTGCGGGTGGCCGATGGACAAGCAAAGTGCTCGTGGGTAGCTTCCGGATATCAGTGCTTCCAGGTGGACTTCTTTCCGCCTGAGAGTCAGGCACGAATCTGGGAGGCTTGAGGTGACGACCCGAACCGCGCACGCCCGTCATCGGAGGATCCATGCGCTCGCCGTGCCCCTCGCGGGTCTGCTCACCCTTGCCGTCGCCGGCGTCCCGGCCACCGCGCAGCCGGTTACCGCGGACGCGGAGGCCCAGCGGACGTTGCGAGGGCTGACCCTGGAGCAGAAGGTCGGGCAGCTGTTCGTCACGTGGGTGAACGGGAAGTCCGCCGACGAGGTCAACGCCAAGAACAAGGCCGACTTCGGAGTGGACACCCCCGCGCAGGTGATCGAGAAGTACCACCTGGGCGGCGTCATCTACTTCAACAACGACAGCCGCGACAACTTCGACGACCCGGTGCAGGTCGCCAAGCTGTCGAACGGGCTCCAGCGGGCCGCCCTCCGCAGCGGCGCCCACATCCCGTTGCAGATCGCGACCGACCAGGAAGGCGGCACGGTCACCCGGATGGGTGCCCCCGCCACCGAGCTGCCGAACGCGATGGCGATCTCGGCGGGCCGTGACACCAAGGCCGCGCAGGAGGCCGCCCGGATCCTCGGGCACGAACTGCGCGCCGTCGGCATCAACCAGGACTTCGCCCCCGACGCCGACGTGAACTCGAACCCGGCGAACCCGGTGATCGGCGTCCGTTCCTTCTCCGGCCGCCCGGAGCTGGCGAGCCAGTTCGTCGAAGCCCAGGTCAAGGGCTTCCAGAACTCCGGACGACGCTCCGAGACGGTGTCCGCCGCCGCGAAGCACTTCCCCGGCCACGGCGACGCGGCCACCGACAGCCACCACGAGCTGCCCAGGATCGACCGGAGCGAGGACAGCTGGCGCGCGACCGACGTGCCTCCGTTCAAGGCCGCCATCAAGGCGGGCATCGACTCGATCATGAGCGCGCACATCCAGTTCCCCAGCCTCGACCCGTCGGGCGAGCCGGCCACGCTGTCGAAGCCGATCCTCACCGGCAAGCTGCGCGAGGAGCTCGGTTACCGCGGCGTCGTCGTCACCGACTCCCTCTCGATGGACGCCGTGCGCGAGATGCACAGCGACGCCGAGATCCCGGTGCTGGCCCTCAAGGCGGGCATCGACCAGTTGCTCATGCCGGTGAACCTCGAACTCGCGATCAACTCGGTACTCGACGCCGTCCGCAAGGGTGAGCTGACCGAGCGGCGCATCGACGAAAGCGTCCTCCGGGTGCTCAAGCTCAAGCTGAACCGGGGCATCCTGAACTCGCCGTTCGTCGACCCGGCCAAGGTGATGTCGAAGGTCGGCACCCCGGCCAACCTCGCCACCGCGCAGGGCATCGCCGACCGGTCGGTGACCGCGATCCGCAACGACGGCGGCGTCCTGCCGCTCAAGCAGCAGCCCGCGAAGACGCTCGTGACCGGCTGGGGTGCGACCACGACGACGTCGCTGGCCTCGAAGCTCACCGCGCACGGCACGCAGGCGACAGCGCTGCAGACCGGCCAGACGCCGACCGACGCGCAGATCGCGCAGGCGGTCGCGACGGCCAAGGACGTCGACCTCGTCGTCGTGCTGACCAACAACGTCGGCACGTATCCGTTGCAGGGCAAGCTGTTGCAGGCGCTGGCCGACACCGGGAAGCCCGTCGTCGCGGTCGCCGCGCAGATCCCCTACGACGCCGGTTACGAGAACCCGATCAAGACGTGGCTCGCCACATACGGCTACATCACGCCTTCCCTCGAGGCACTGGCGAAGGTGATCCTCGGGAAGGTGAAGCCGCAGGGCAAGCTGCCGGTGGACGTCCCCGCCGGGAAGGACGTGGGCACGGTGAAGTACCCGTTCGGCCACGGGCTGACCTGGTGAACCTCAACCGCCGCCACTTCCTCGCCACCGGCGCGCTCGCGGTCCCCGCGCTGACGGCCGGGTCCTCGGTCGCGGGGGCTCAGCCGGAAAGCGAGAGCAAAGGTCCCCCGCTCACCCGCACCGGTGCGGACGTGCTCGCCGCCCGGGGCTGGGCGCCTCTGTCCGGCCGCAGGCTCGGAGTGCTGTCGAATCCGACAGGCGTCCTGGCGAACGGCGACCACATCGTCGACTCGATGGTCGCCGCCGGGGTCCGGCCGCTCGCCGCGTTCGGGCCGGAGCACGGTTTCCGCGGCAGCGCGCAGGCAGGCGGTTCCGAGGGCGACTACACCGACCCGCGCACCGGCGTGCCGGTGTACGACGCGTACGGCGCCGACGCGACGAAGCTCGCCGGGATGTTCACGAAGGCGGGCGTCGACACCGTCGTCTTCGACATCGCCGACGTCGGCGCGCGGTTCTACACCTACATCTGGTCGCTGTACACGGCGATGGTCGCGGCGGCGAAGGTCGGCGCGGCGGTCGTCGTGCTGGACCGGCCGAACCCGCTGGGCGGCAAGGCCGCCGGGCCGATGCTGAACCCGGCCTTCGCCTCGGGCGTCGGCCGGAAGCCGATCGTGCAGCAGCACGGCATGACCGTCGGCGAACTCGCGCGGTTCTTCGCCGCCGAGTTCCTGCCCGCCGAAGGTGTCACGCCGGGCAAGCTCGAAATCGTCGAGGTGCGCGACTGGCGGCGTGACCAGCTCTTCGACCGCACCGGACTGACCTGGGTGCCGCCGAGCCCGAACATGCCGACGCCGGACACCGCGCTCGTCTATCCCGGCACCGGGATGTTCGAGGGCACCGTGTTCTCCGAAGGCCGGGGCACCACCAGGCCGTTCGAGATCGTCGGCGCGCCGGGCCTCGACTGGCGCTGGCGCGAGAAGCTCGGCGAACTACTGCTTCCCGGGGTGAAGTTCCGTGAGGCGTACTTCGTGCCGACGTTCGGCAAGTTCGTCAACGAGCCCTGCGGCGGCGTGCAGGTGACCGTCACGGACCCGCGGGCGTTCGACGCCATCCGCACCGCGGTCACCATGTTCGTCACCGCGAAACAGGTGCACCCGGACAAGTTCAAGTGGCGGCCGGACAACTTCCTCGACAAGCTCTCCGGCTCCGACAGGCTGCGCACGATGATCGACAAAGGTGCCGGAGCGGACGAGATCGTCGGGTCATGGCAGGCCGAACTGGCCGAGTTCGACCGGAAACGCCGTCGCCATCTCATCTATCGCTGAGGGGAACGACCTTGCGTGTTAGGAAGATCCTGATCGCGGCTGTTTCCGTATTGGTCGCGGCGACCACGCTGTCGACGGCGGGAGCACAGGCGATTCCGAGTAGCGAACAGCAGCGAGACCGTGCGGCCGGCCGGTTCGACAGGCCGCGCGAAGGCTTCGCGCCCGCGTCCACCGTCCTGCGTGACGGCGCGCCCTCCGAAGTCGGCCTCGACCCGGAGCCGATCAAGGCGGCCGAGCGGTTCATCGAGAGCTGGACGAAGCCGGACGTCACCGGGCATCCGCACTTCTCCGGGGCGGTCGGCCTGCTCGCGCACGAGGGCGTGGTCGTCGAGCGCCAGGCTGTCGGTGGCGCGGTCCGCTACGCCGACTCGAATGGCACAGAACTGCCACCGGAGCAGCAGGTGCCGATGCGCGCGGACACCATCTTCGACATGGCCTCGATCTCGAAGCTGTTCACCTCCATCGCGGTGATGCAGCTGGCCGAGGCGGGCAAGCTGGACATCTCGGCGCCGGTGGTGCGGTATCTGCCCGAGTTCGGGGTGAACGGCAAGGAGGCCGTGACCGTCCAGCAGCTGCTCACCCACGTCTCGGGCTTCGCCGCGACACCGCTCCCGTCGCTGTGGGAGGGCTACCCGGACATCCCGTCACGCCGGAAGGCCGTTCTCGACAGTCCGCTGAAGAACCCGCCTGGCAGCACCTACCTCTACTCCGACATCAACCTGCTGACGCTCGGGTTCCTGGTCGAGAAGGTGGCCGGGGCGCCGCTGGACAAGGTGGTCCAGGACCGCATCGCCGCGCCGCTGGGCCTGGTGGACACCGGGTACAACCCGCCGGCGTCGAAACTCGCCAGGGTCGCAGCGACTGAATACGCGGCGAAGCCGCCTCGGGGGCTCGTACGCGGCGAGGTCCACGACGAGAACGCCTGGTCGTTGGGCGGCGTCGCCGGGCATGCGGGCGTGTTCTCCACGGCCGCCGACATGGCGGTGCTGGCGCAGACGATCCTCAACGGCGGCGCGTACCGCGGTCACCGGATCCTGCGTGAGGAGACCGTGCGGGCGATGCTGACGAACTACAACCACAAGTTCCCCGACAACGCGCACGGGCTCGGCTTCGAACTCGACCAGCCCTGGTACATGGGCGCGCTGTCGGCGCCCTCGACGGCAGGCCACACCGGGTTCACCGGGACCTCGCTGGTGATCGATCCGCTGTCGCGGTCGTTCGCGATCCTGCTCACCAACCGTGTGCACCCGACGCGGAACTGGGGCTCGATCAACCTCGCCAGGGAGACTTGGGCGAGCTCGCTCGCGAAGGCGATGGCCGTCCGCCCGGTGCGCGGTCGCGACGCGTGGTTCAGCGGCGCCGGGGACGTCTCCACGGCCACGCTCACGACTCCGCCGTTACGGACGCGCGGCGGGCCGCTGAAGGTCTCTTTCGACACCTTCGTGGACACCGAAGGACCCTCCGATTCGCTCTTCCTGGAAATAAGTACCGACGGTGGAGCCACCTGGAAATCGATTACTCTGCGTGCAAGCGGGCCAGGCGCCCCCACAGGTGACCAACCCGGCCTCGGCGGACATGGACATCGGGCTTGGTGGCGAGCCGCCGCCGAGGTGTCGCAAAGCTCACAAATCACCCTCCGCTGGCGTTACACGACCGACGCCCGTTACACCGGACGCGGAATTTCTTTGGATGGTGTGAAAGTCACTGAACGCGGCCGCATACTGCTGGACAGTGAGCATAATCCCCCTACTTTCGTCGCTACCGGATGGAAGTTGAGCACTCGGTAACCGGGCGGCTCCATTGCGCTGACCAAACCGCCCCGTTGACCGGGACATGGCCCCTTGCGTCGCGACACTAAGTTGCCAAGTCGTTAGCTCGACCTCGTTAACGGCCTCGACCTGGTTAGCGACTTTCTGGTCAACGATTAATCGCAAATCGAATCCGCAGACACGGATAGGTTGCGATCTTCCCGAAGGGTGTGGGTAGCCTTGTCGCAGATGCCAACGGTTAGTAACTTTCCCACGGTGGGCGATACCGAATCCGTAATCGCGGCCGCACCGTCCGAGGCCGTGCCGGCGCAGCCGACACGGGACGCTGACGCGAGCCCGCTTGTCCGGATTCGCTCCCTCCTGCCCGGGCTCGCCCGGGCCGAGCAGCGCGTCGCGAAGGTCGTCCTCGACGACCCCGCGCAGGTCGCGCGGCGCAGCATCACCGAGGTCGCGCTCGCGGCCAACACCAGCGAAACCACCGTCACGCGGTTCTGCAAGGCGGTCGGCGTCGGCGGATACCCGCAGCTCAGGATCGCTCTGGCGGCCGACACCGCCCGGTCCGAGGCGCGGTCGACCCGCAACCTCGGTGGCGAGATCGGGCCGGAGGACGACCTGGCCGCGGTCATCGGCAAGGTCAGCTTCGCGGACGCCCGCGCCGTGGAGGAGACCGCCGACCAGCTCGACGTCCCGTCGCTACAGCGCGTGATCGACATCGTGGCGGGCGCGGGTCGCGTGGACGTCTACGGCGTGGGCGCGAGCGCGTTCGTCGCGGCGGACCTGCAGCAGAAGCTGCACCGCATCGGGCGGGTCAGCTTCGCCTGGTCGGACACGCACATCATGCTCACCTCGGCCGCCGTGCTGAGCCCCGGGGACGTCGCGATCGGCATCTCCCACACGGGCGCGACCACGGACACCGTCGAGGCGCTGCGCGTGGCCCGCGAGCACGGCGCGATCACCGTCGCCGTGACGAACTTCCCGCGTTCGCCGATCACCGAGGTCGCCGACCACGTGCTGACCACGGCCGCGCGGGAGACGACGTTCCGCTCGGGTGCGACCGCCAGTCGCATCGCGCAGCTGACCGTCATCGACTGCCTGTTCATCGGTGTCGCGCAGCGGCACATGGACGCGTCGGTCAACGCGCTCGACGCGACCAGGGACGCGGTTGGCTCGCACCGTCTGGGCGTCCGGCCCGACGGCAGGCGGCGGCCGCGGGAAACCGGCAAATGAGCGAAAAAGTGAGGCGCATGATGACCGTCCCACGCCAGGTGGTGCACGTCGACTCGCCAACCGAACAGCGCAATCCACGGACGACCGACATCGACCTGATGTCGACCATGGGCATCCTCGGCGCGATCAACGCCGAGGACCGCCGGGTCCCCGAAGCCGTCGCCGCGGTGCTGCCGCAGGTGGCGCGGGCGGTCGACTTCGCCGTGGAGGCGCTGCGGTCGGGCCACCGCGTGCACTACTTCGGGGCCGGCACCTCCGGCAGGCTGGCGACGTTGGACGCGGCGGAACTCGTGCCGACGTTCAACGTGCCCTCCGATTGGTTCATCGCGCATCACGCGGGCGGCGCGCGCGCTCTGCGCCAAGCCGTCGAAGACGCCGAGGACAACGCGAAGGCCGGAGCCGCCGAGGTGGCCGAGTCCGTCGCGCCCGGCGACTTCGTGCTCGGGCTGACGGCTTCCGGCCGGACGCCCTATGTCCTCGGCGCGCTGGCCGCGGCCAGCCGTCGCGGTGCCCGTACCGCTTTGGTTTCGGGCAATCCGGCAGCGGTGACGCCGCCGGGTGTCGATGTCCTCATCGCGGTGGACACCGGCCCCGAGGCGATCGCCGGGTCGACACGGATGAAGGCGGGCACGGCGCAGAAGATCATCCTCACCGCGTTTTCCACCGCGACGATGATCAAGCTCGGCCGCACGTATTCGAACCTGATGGTCAGCATGCGGGCGACCAACGCGAAGCTGCGCGGGCGGACCATCCGGATCCTGCGCGAGGCGACCGGGATGAGCATGGCGGACTGCTCCGACGCGCTCACCGAGGCCGACGGCGACCTCAAGGTCGCGCTGGTCCATCTGCTGTCCGGCGAGGACGTCGCGAGCGCGGCGAAGGCGCTGACGGCCAGCGATGGCCACGTACGGAAGGCTCTCGACTCCCTGCGGGTGCGCGCGAGCTGATCATCACCGATTGCCCATCACCCGCTCATCTGCCCAGGCTCTCGGGGATTCGCGACCGAGAGGCCGGGTGGTCATGAGCACCGGCGGACAGACCCGTTCATCCCGACGCCTCGCCCTCACGCGACGCGAACGGGTGTCCGTCGCCGGGATGGCCGGATTCATCCTGCTGCTCAACGTCGTCGGCTGGGGGGTCCTGACACTTTTCGTGGCGCCGCGCCAGTACGAGCTCGGCGCCACGGGCGTGTTCGGGGTCGGCCTCGGCGTCACGGCCTTCGTGCTCGGGATGCGGCACGCGTTCGACGCGGACCACATCGCCGCGATCGACAACACCACCCGCAAGCTGATGGCCGACGGGCAACGGCCGCTTTCGGTCGGTTTCTGGTTCTCCCTTGGCCATTCGACGATCGTCTTCGTCCTGTGCCTGCTGTTGTCGCTCGGCGTGCGCGCGCTCGCCGGCGCCGTCGAGGACGACTCCTCGGCACTGCACGAGGCGACCGGGCTGATCGGGACGTCCGTTTCCGCGGTGTTCCTGTACCTCATCGGGATCATGAACCTGGTGGTGCTGGTCGGCATCGTGAAGGTCTTCCGGCGCATGCGGCGGGGCGAGTTCGACGAAGCGGCGCTGGAGCGGCAGCTCGACAACCGCGGCTTCATGAACCGTTTGCTCCGCGGCGCCACCAAAGCGGTGCGCAAGCCTTGGCACATCTACCCGATCGGTGTGCTGTTCGGTCTCGGTTTCGACACCGCGACCGAGATCAGCCTGCTGGTGCTCGCCGGCGGCGCGGCCGCGTTCTCGCTGCCTTGGTACGCGATTTTGGTGCTGCCGATCCTGTTCGCCGCGGGGATGACACTGTTCGACACCGCCGACGGCTGCTTCATGAACTACGCGTACGGCTGGGCCTTCGCGAAGCCGGTGCGGAAGATCTACTACAACCTCACCGTGACCGCGCTTTCCGTCGCGGTCGCCTTGCTCATCGGGACGATCGAGGTCATCTCGATCATCACCGAACGGTTCGGCATCACGACCGGACCGCTCGCGGCGATCGGAGCGCTGAGCCTGGACTACGTGGGCTACGCGGTCGTAGCGCTCTTCGTGCTTACGTGGCTCTTCGCGCTCCTCGTGTGGCGGTTCGCGCGTATCGAGGAGCGTTGGTCTGCCCGCCTCCCACCGGGGAGCCCCTGACCTGCGGAAAGGGAGCAAGGGACCTTTGCTATCGCTTCTCCCAACGTCGAGACAAGTGGTAGCAAAGGTCCCTTGCTCCCACTTTCGATCAGGCGGGCTCGGGCACCCGCGTGCGCGAAGGCACCGAAAGCGCGAAGCCCAGCAGAGCGACGAACGCGGCAACGGGACCGACCCACCAGACACCCGCCGACGACAGGACGACGCCACCCAGCGCGGCACCGATCGCACCACCGCCGTAGATCGCGGAACCGTTGAGCCCCAAGGCGACCGTCGGCGCGTCAGGCGCCAGCGAGAACAGCCGATGCTGCTGCGGCACCATCAACATTCCGCCGAACACCCCCGAAGCCAGCGCGAGGATCAGCGCGCCGGGCAGGCTCAGCACGGCGACGTCCAGCAGCGCCAGCGTCACGACCGTCCCGACGAGCGAGATCGATCGGACGCGCGCGGAGCCGAGTGAGTCGGTGGCCCGGCCCGCGAAGGCGTTGCCCGCGATCTGCCCGATCCCGAAACCGACGAGCAGCCACGAGATCATCGCGCCCGCCGCCACCGGAGCCACCAGCACCGGCAGGTACACGAAGGCCGCGAAGCCCGCAGCGGTGCCGAGAACACTTACGCCGAGCACGCGCGCGATCGGCGGCCGCACGACGACGGCGAGCCTGTCCCGCAGGGTCACCGTCGGCATCCGGACGCCGGGCAGCAGCGGTACGAGCAGCGTCACGACCACCGCCACCGCGCCGATCCCCCACATCACCGCGCGCCAGCCGAACCAGTTCCCGGCAACCACCCCGATCGGCACGCCGAGCACGATCGACACGCTCATCCCGTTGGAGACGGTGGCCAGAGCGCGGCCGCGGCGCTCGTCCGACGCCAGGGCGCCGGCGAGGACGTAGGCGTTGGACTGGAAAGCGGCGGCGCCGAGGGCGGCCAGCACGCGTGCGACGGCCACCACGGCGAAGGACTCGCCGAGCGCCTGACCGGCCATGCCGATCGTGAACAGCACCATCCCCGCACCGAGCACCCACCGCCGGTCCAGCCGTCCGGTAAAAGCCGCGATGAGCGGCGAAGAAATCGCGTAGGTCACCGCGAAGACCGTGGTCAGCTGGCCCGCGACGGCCTCGGAGACGTTCAGGTCGGCGGCGATGATGGGCAGCAGTCCGTTCAGGACGAACCCGTCGGTGCCCACGGTGAACGTCCCGACGGCGAGAACCAGCAGAGCCCCCAGAGCGAGCCGATCATTTGATGATCGTCGAATCGTCATACGAGGTATAGTGGCCGGACTATTCGATGACTGTCAAATAGTTTGGAGCGACGTGAGCAGCACGCTGCCGCAGCCGGCGGTCGACGAGATCGAGATCGTGCCGGTGCTCCAGGCGCTCGCGGATCCTGTGCGCCTGGAGCTGATCCGCGCCCTGCGAAGCAACCCTTCGCCGCGAAGCTGCGCCATCACCGAGTACGACGTCGAGATCAGCGCGCCGACGCTTTCCCATCACTGGAAGGTCTTGCGCGAGGCCGGCCTCACGACGACGTTCGTCGAGGGCCGGACCCGCTGGGTCGAGCTACGGACCGAAGACGTCCACGCGCGCTTCCCCGGCCTACTGGACGCCGTCCTCGCCTAGCCGCCACTTCGCCGCGAGTTCCGCCGCGGCGCACACACCGACGTCGAGCAGATACGGTCCCGCCTGCCCGCAACCGGATCCCGGCGCGATCGGCTGACCGTGCCCCATCCCGGTGACGGCGTGCGTGTCGACGGCCGCGCCGACGTCGTTCCACTGCTCGGAAAGCTCACGCATGTTCATCGGGGCCACCGTGTAGTCCGCGGTCCCGTGCCAGACGCTGACCGGCGAACGCGGCCCCGTGCCCGCGGCCCGCACCTTGTCGCCCCATTGCTTCGGGGTCAGATTCTTGCCTGGATTCATGCAGGAGTACGCGTCGATCATCGAAGTCGCGCAGCCATAAGGAAGCCCCGCGACGACACCCCCGCCCGCGAACAGTTCCGGATACGCCGTCAACATCACCGAGGTCATCGCGCCACCCGCCGACAGACCGGTCACGTACGTCCGGCTTCCGGCCGAGAACCGCGCCATCTGCGCGATCGATTCGGCTTCCCCGTGGCCACGTTCGATGTCGCCCGCCTGGAACCAGTTGAAGCACTTGCTGAAGTTGTTCGCCGAAACCTGTTGCGGCAGAACGAGTTTGAACCGCAGCTTGTCCGCGAGCCCGACCCAGCCGGAGCCGCGCGCGTAGCCGGCGGCGTCCTGCGTGCAGCCGTGCAGCACGACCACCGCCGGACGTCCGGACGGCAATCCGTCAGGAACGTATTCGAACATCCGCAACGCACCGGGATTGCTCCCGAACCCGGTCACCGGACGGATCGTCGCCGCCTGTGCCGGAGCCGGAAAGAGGAGGACCAATGCCGAAACCACCGCGCCGATGAGGAGTTTTCGCATCACCCGAGGCTAAAACCGCCACCCGCGCGGTTTCCACGTGGCAGACCACCACAGCGGCGGCACGTTTTGTGTGGTCGCGCCGGGTACCGTCGCACGAAGCCCCCGCTTACCGTCGTCCGATGCGGCTCATTCTGGTCCTCGCGATGATGCTGGCCCTGGTCTCGCCCGCCGAAGCGGCGGCGAGCGGATGCGCGAACGTACGGGTTCCCGGGGCCGCGAAACAACGTCTGTCCTGTTTGGACGGTCTGACCACCACCGGCACCCTGGCCACCGGCCACACGGTCCAGGCCGACTGGGCCGGGCTGACCTCGGCAGGCATTCCCGCGCCCAAGGGCGTTCCCGGCGTCCAGATCGACGGCTATTTCCCGGACTCCTCGACTGCCAACACGACACACGGCTGGAACCACGACTCGCAGTTCGTACTGCGGTTGCCCGATCGATGGAACGGCGGCCTCGTGGTCTCGGGGTCACCCGGTGTGCGACGTCAGTACGCGAACGATCGCGCGATCGGCGACCAGGTCCTCGCCGCCGGTTACGCGTTCGCCGCGACCGACAAGGGCAACACCGGCGCCGATTTCCACACCGACGGACGTCGCCCGGGTGACGCGATCGCCGAGTGGAATTCGCGGGTCACGCAGCTGACCATCGCCGCGAAGGCCGCCGTCGCGCACCGCTACGGGAGCCTGCCGAGCCGCACGCTCGCGGCAGGGATGTCGAACGGCGGTTACCTCGTCCGCTGGCAGCTCGAGAACCGGCCGTGGCTCTACGACGGCGGTATCGACCGGGAGGGCACGCTTTGGCACGAAGACGGCCCGAACCTGTTCACCTTCCTGCCGCCCGCGATCAAGGCCTATCCCGCCTACGTCGCGGGCTCCGCGCGAGCCCACCGGCAGATTCTCGACGCCGGTTTCGCGCCGGGTTCGGAATTCCTCTGGCAATACCACAACGACGTCTACTGGGTGCTGACGCAGCGCATCTACCAGGCCGAATTCGATCCGGCTTTCGCCGGGACCGATTACGACTACGCCACTCGCCCGCCGTCGGTGCACCGCGCGGTCGAACGGATCTCGCTGACCGGCCGGATCGGCAAACCGCTGATCACCCTGCACGGCACCCTCGACACCCTGCTGCCGATCACCCGCGATTCCGACGTCTACCGGCAGATGGTCGACGGGCAGGGCCGCGCCGGCCTGCATCGCTACTACCGGATCGTCGACGGCAACCACGTCGACGGCCTGTACGACGCGTTCCCGGACAAGCTGCGGCCCATCGGCCCGTGTTTCCGGACGGCGTTCACCGCGCTCGAAGGCTGGCTCGACGGCGTCCGCCCGCCCGCTTCGGCGACGATCCCACGCGCGAGCGGTGACCTCGCGACCACTTGCGCACTAAGCTGATCGGATGGAATTCCAGGACGTCGTACGACGCCGTCGCATGGTCCGGAAGTTCACCGACGAGCCCGTCGCCGAGGAGAGCCTGCGGCGCATCCTGCGCAACGCGCTGAAAGGCCCTTCGGCCGGTTTTTCACAGGGACAAGGATTTCTCGTCCTCACCGGCGAAGAACTCGCGAAATTCTGGGAGTTCGGGGCGAGCTGGGCACCGGAAACCGTGACCGCGGCACCCGTCGCGATCGTGCCGCTCTCGGTCAAGAACGCGTACCTCGACCGCTATGCCAAGCCGGACAAGGGTGTCGCCGATCGCGACGACTCGTGGTGGCGTGTGCCGTACTGGGACGTCGACACCGGGATGGCGACGCTGCTGATCCTCCAGACGGCCGTCGACGAGGATCTCGGCGCGGTGTTCTTCGGGCTCGCGCCGGAAAGCGTGGAGCGGCTCCACAGCGAGTTCGGCGTACCGGAGGATCACGACCCGATCGGCGTGGTGGCGCTCGGACACGGTGACGAGCCGGGGCCTTCGCCCGGTTCTTCGGCGACCAAGATCGCTCGTCGCGACTTCGACGACGTCATCCGTTTCGGTCACTGGTGAGGCGGTGCAGCCTGAGCGCGAGCTGGATTTCCAGCGCGCGCTCGGGCGCCTGCCACTGCTCGCCCAGCAGTGACGCGATGCGGTCCAGCCGTTGCACGACCGTGTTGACGTGCACGTGGAGCAGGTCCTTCGCCCGCGTCAAGTTGCCGCCGCAGGCGAAATACGCGCGGAGAGTGCCGATCAGATCCGTGCCGCGGCGTTCGTCGTAGTCGAGCACCGGGCCGATCGTGGCGGTCACGTACGCGCCGAGGTCGGCGTGCTCGCCGAGGAGCAGCCCGACGAACCCGAGATCGGCCATGCTCGCGCCTTCCCCCGCCCGCCCGAGAGCCAGCAGCGACGCGACGCACCGTGCGGCTTCGGCGTGCGCCACGGCCAGCTCCCGCGGGGAGGCCGCCGGACCCGCCGCGCCCACCGTCACCGGGGAATCCATTGTGGACGACAGTTCGGCGGCGACGGACCTCGCCAGCGCCCCGGGATCCGCGCCGCGGACCAGAAGGACGACCTCGTCGGCGTGGACACCGACGAGGTCCGCGTGCCGCACGGCCGCCGTGGCCAGCCGTCGCCGGGAGACGTCGTCGGAATGCGCGATCAGCACCGCGTGCGATGCCGATAAATCGACCCCCAGGCGTCGGCCTCGGGCCAGCAGCGCGGCGGGATTGCGGCCGGGCGCGGTGAGCAGGTCCGACAACAGCTCCCCGCGCACTTCGTCCTCGGCGCGCGCGACGGAACGCCGTTGCATCAGCAGCACCGCGGTGACCACGCCCGCCCGCTCGAACAGCCGCCGGTCGGCCTCGCCGAGCGACCGCCCGCCGCCGAGTACCAGGCTGCCGAGGAACTCCTGCCCCGCCTGGACCGCGCACAGCCAACCATCCTCAGTGGACACCGCACGCCCGCTCGTCCTGGACGCGGAAACCGCGGCACGCGAAAGACTCAGCTCACCACCGGTCCTGGCCAGGACAACTCCATCGGCGTCATAGACGGCGATGGCGCCGCCGAGCACGTCCGCGACCGCGGCGGCGACCTCGGCCAGATCGCCGCCTCGCAGCACGAGATCCATCAGCCGGTCGTGCGCGTCCTCGGCACGGCGCATCGCGTCGTTGTGCGCGCTGATCGTCGCGTTGGCGTCGTTCAGCTCGGCGACCGCGCGGCGCGTCTCGTCGAGCAGATGCGCGTTGTCCAGCGCGATCGCCGCGTGGTCGGCCAGCGACGACAGCAGCGCGACCTCTTCCGCGCTGAACTCCCGCGTCGTCCGGTCCGAGGCGAACAGCACCCCGATGACGTTGCTGCCGATCGCCAGCGGCACCCCGAGGATCGCGGTCAGCCCCTCGTCGAGCACCCCGGTGTCGATCGACGAAGTGTGGTGGAACCGCTCGTCGTCGAAGTAGTCCGCCGTCGCGTACGGCCGCGCGGTCTGCGCGACCAGTCCGCCGAGACCTTCGCCCATGCCCAGCACGATGTCCTGGAACAGCGCGGAAACCGACCCGTCGGTGACCCGGACGTAGGTGTTGCCTTCGGCCTCGTTCTTGAGACTGAGGTACGAGACGTCCACGCCGAGCAACGCCCGCGCCCGCCGCACGATCGACCGGAGGACGGCGTCCGGATCGTCCAGCCGGGCGAGGTCGCTGGCCGTGTCGAACAAGGCGGCCAGCTCCGCCTCGCGCCGGCGGTGCTCGGCGACGGTGTCCCGGATCCGCAGCGCCAGCTCGGTGGCCTTCGGATCGACGGGGACGTGCGCCAGCTGCTCGCTGCCCGCCCCGGAGGCGAGCAGTTCGAGCAGCCGGCGCAAAGCCCTCGCCGTCTCCGCACCGTCCACAACGGTCATGCTGACACGTGACCGCGCTCCGTGAGAACTTCGGAGTGCAGCGACTCGCCCTTGGTCTCGCGGGCGGCGAGCAGGGCGATCACCGTCAGCGCGCACATCGCGACCACGTAGAGCGAGACCGGGACCGTGCTGCCGAACTCCTTGAACAGCGCGACCGCGATGAGCGGCGCCACCGCCCCCGCCGCGATCGACGACAGCTGCCCGCCGACCGAAAGGCCGGTGTAGCGGACCCGCGTCGGGAACTGCTCGGAGAAGAACGCTGCCTGCGGGCCGTACATCGCGCCGTGCAGCACCAGTCCGACGGTCGCCGCGAGAATGATGACACCGGGATTCTTCGTGTCGAGCATCGCGAAGAACACGAAACTCCACACCGCCATGCCGATCGCGCCGAACAGGTAGACCGGGCGGCGGCCGACGCGGTCGGAAAGCATGCCCCACAAGGGAATGGTCACGAAATGTACGGCCGAACCGATCAGCACCGCGTTGAGTCCCGCCGATTTCGGCAGGCTCAGCCCGGTGGTGACGTAGACGAGAATGAACGCGGTGATCACGTAGTACGAAACATTCTCCGCCATTCGCGAACCGATCGTGATCAGTACCGCGCGCCAGCTGTCGCGGAACACCTCGACGACCGGGGCATGCGTGGCCGTGTTGTTCTTCCGCGCCGCGAGGAACACCGGCGATTCGCTGACCGCGAGCCGGATCCACAGCCCGATCACCACGAGGACACCGGAAAGCAGGAACGGGATCCGCCAGCCCCAGCCGAGGAACGCCTCATCGGTCTGCGTCGCGGCGAGGATCGCCAGGACCGCTGTCGCGAGCAGGTTCCCGCCTGGAGCACCGCATTGCGGCCAGGACGCCCAGAACCCGCGGCGTTTGTCGTCGCCGTGTTCGGAGACGATCAGCACCGCGCCGCCCCATTCGCCGCCGAGCGCGAAACCCTGCACGAGCCGCAGCAGCGTCAGCAGGATCGGTGCCAGGACACCGACTCCCGCGTATGTCGGGAGGATGCCCATCGCGCAGGTCGAACCGCCCATCAGCAGCAGGCTCAGCACCAAGAGCTTCTTGCGGCCGACGCGGTCCCCGAAGTGCCCGAACACCAGCCCACCGATCGGCCGCGCGAGGAAGCCGACCGCGTAGGTCAGGAACGCGAGCAGCGTGCCGGTGAGCGGATCGTTGGAGGGAAAGAACAATTTGCCGAACACCAGCGCCGCGGCGGAGGTGTAGAGGAAGAAGTCGTACCACTCGATCGTCGTGCCGATCAGGCTGGCGCTGACGACCTTCGCGATCGAGCCACGGTTCTGCGTGGTCACCGGAGACGTCCTTTCTTGGGGGTTCACGCGGCGGTCCAGCCGCCGTCGAGGGGAATCGAGGTACCGGTGACATGGGCGGCGTGATCGCCGGACAGCCAGAGCACGCACGCGGCGACGTCGGCGGGTTCGATGAGCCGCTTGATCGCCGAACGGCGCAGCAGGACCTGTTCGATGACGGCGTCGCGTTCGAGCCCGTGTTCTTCGGCCTGCGCCTGGAGCTGGCCGGTGACCAGCGGCGTCCGGACGTAGCCGGGGTTGACGCAGTTGCTGGTCACACCGTGTTCCGCGCCTTCGAGCGCGGTGACCTTGGAGAGTCCTTCGAGCGCGTGCTTCGCGGTGACGTACGCGGATTTGAACGGGCTCGCGCGGAGGCCGTGGACGCTGGACATGTTGACCACGCGCCCCCAGCCGCGTTCGTACATGCTCGGCAGCGCGCGGCGGATGAGCAGGAACGGCGCGGTGACCATGAGCGCCTGGACGCGGGTGAACGTTTCCGGCGGGAACTCGTGGATCGGCGCGATGTGCTGGAAACCGGCGTTGTTGACGAGGATGTCGATCTCGGCCGGGAGGGTCTCGACGGCCTGTGCGTCGGTGAGGTCGACGACGTGCGCGATGCCGTTGACGTCGGCCGCCGCCTTCTCGACGGCGTCGTCGATGTCGACGAGGTGGACCTTGGCCCCGGCCCCGGCGAGCGCTTCGGCGCAGGCCAGGCCGATTCCGCTCGCCGCGCCCGTGACCAGCGCGGACTTACCGGCCAGATCGCTGTGATACGCACCACTCATGTCGGACGACGTTAGGTCGCGCCAGGCGCTTAGGCCATGTGGTTACGCGCTACACCTGCGCAAGATCCCATGTGCGGTTGCCATACCCCGCAATTCGGCACCTGATTGCGAGTGGTTGCGCGCGCAAGCATCGCAACCAGGTGCCGAATTGCGGGGCGTCAGCCTGCCGCGTCCGAGATGGACTTCGCCTCGCGAGCACCGGCCTCGAAGGCCTCGCACGAGAAGAGCAGCCAAGCCCGGACGCCGTCCGGAGTTCCAGCGCTGAAGGCCGAAGCGGCTTCGAGGTACTTCGGCACCCGCCGGAAGTACGCGACCTCCGGCACCGTCAGCGCCTTCGGGTCCAACCCGGTCGCCACCGCCGAAAGCCGCGCCGCCGCCCTCGCGACGACACCGTCCGCGGAGCAGAAAGGCTTCAACGCCAACAGTTCCCCGTGCACGACAGCGGTCAGCACCGGTCCCGGCACCGATGTCGCGCCGGTGACCAGTTGCGCCAGCATCTCCAGCCGAGGCCCGACGTCACCGGACGACCGCGGCCGCCCCAGCGCGTCGAGATCCGTCACCAGGTCCGAAGCGGCGAGAACGTGCAAGCGCGCCAACGCCTGCAGCGGCGCACGCCGCCATGTCGGGAGCAGGCCCTCCAGCGCTTCCGCGACCCGCAGCGCGCCCGCCAGCACCGGATCGGTCACCTCACCGGACTCCGGCAGTTCCGGCGCGGCGCCTTCGATCGCCGCCGACGCCCGCGCCGACCGCACGGACGCTTCGGCGGCCGTGGCCGCGCCTCCACGCAGGTTGGCGGGCAGCCGGTGGACGGCGAACACCGCGTCCTGCGCCGATTTCGCGGCCGCCGCGACCCCTTCGAGGTCCAGCAGCGGCTTCAGCGGATCCGTCACGCGTCCAGCACCTGGCCCGCGCGCCGCACCACGGGCGCCTGCACCGACCACGGGAAGTTGATCCACCGGTCCGTGTGCTTCCAGACGTACTCGCATTTGACCTCGGAGCGCGGCTTCTCGTAGACGACCGCGCAGCGCACCTCGGCGACGTGATCGGCGCAGAAGTCGCGGACCAGCTTCAAGGTCGCGCCGGTGTCCGCGACGTCGTCGGCGACGAGCACCTTCTTCTTCGTCAGGTCGACGACGTTCGGCACCGGCGGCAGCATGACCGGCAGGTCGAGACGCTGATCGACGCCGGTGTAGAACTCGACGTTCATCACGTGCAGGTTCTTCACGTCCAGCGCGTAGCCGAGCGCGCCGGCGACGAACAGCCCGCCACGCGCGATCGACAGGATCAGGTCCGGCTCGAAGCCGTCGTCGGCGACGGCCTGTGCCAGATCCCTGCTGGCCGTCCCGAACAACTCCCAGGTGAGCTCTTCCCGCTCCTCGGCCATGCCGCCTCGCCTTCGTCGATCGTTCCCGCGAGCATAGGCAACGCCGCAGTGGCCTTCTCGAATGCTTCGAAACTGGATATCCGGTAAGGCCATTGCCGTCCGTAGCGTCGAGGTCGTGAACGACTGGAACACCCACGCCACCCTGACCGGCGAACGCGTCCGCCTCGAACCGCTCACCCGCGACCATGCGAAGGGCCTGTTCGAAGCCGGCTCCGACCCGGCGATCTGGACCTGGCTCAGCCTCCGGCAACCGCGGGATCTCGCCGCGGCCGAAGCCATGGTCGACGACATCCTCGCCGACACCGATCGCCGCGCCTGGGCGCAGATCGACGCACGCACCGGCGAGGTCGCGGGCACGACGTCGTTCTACGCGATGAACGCGCGCCACAAGATCATTTCCGTCGGCTACACCTGGATCGGTTCCGAATGGCAGCGGACCGGGCTCAACCGCGAGTCGAAACTCCTGTTGCTGCGCCACGCTTTCGACGACCTCGGCGCGAACCGCGTCGCGTGGGAGACCGACATCCGCAACCTCAAGTCGCAGAAGGCGATCGAACGTCTCGGCGCGCAACGGGAAGGGGTACTGCGCGCACATCGCGTGCGGCCCGACGGAACCATCCGCGACACCGTCGTCTACTCCCTCACCGGACCAGAATGGCCGGCGGTCCGTACCGCTTTGTCCTCAAGTGTGTGAATGCCGCGCGCAACCACGATGCAACCTTTTACTTCGCGTCGTAACGTCGATAGCGTGCCAACGGGCGTGAAGACACGCGAATCACAGGAGGCATCGCACCATGACCGAGCAGTCGCCGGCGCTGGACAATTTGCTCACGGAGAGCAGGACCTTCCCCCCGAGTGAGGCTTTCAGCGCGCAAGCGAATGCCACCGCCGACTTCTACGCCGAAGCCGACGCAGACCGGGAAGCGTTCTGGGCCAAGCAGGCCGAGCGCCTGCACTGGGAAACGAAGTGGTCGCAGGTACTGGACTGGACCAATGCGCCGGTCGCGAAGTGGTTCGTGGGCGGGAAGCTGAACGTCGCGTACAACTGCGTCGACCGCCACGTCGCCGACGGGCACGGCGATCAGGTCGCCATCCACTGGGTCGGCGAGCCCGGCGACAGCCGTGACATCACCTACGCGCAGTTGAAGGACGAGGTCTCCCGGGCGGCGAACGCCCTCGAGTCCCTCGGTCTCGTCGCGGGCGACCGTGTCGCCATCCAGATGCCGATGGTGCCCGAAGCGATCGTCGCGATGCTCGCGTGCGCCCGCGTCGGCGTCCTGCACAGTGTCGTCTTCGGTGGTTTTTCCCCGACAGCGCTGCGTTCCCGTGTGGACGACCAGGCCGCACGGATCGTCATCACCACCGACGGCCAGTACCGCCGCGGCAAGGCCGCCCCGATGAAGGCCAATGTCGACGAAGCGCTCGAAGGCGCCGAATCGGTCGAGAAGGTCATCGTCGTCCGCCGTACCGGCGAAGAGGTGCCGATCACCGAAGGCCGTGACATCTGGTGGCACGAACTGGTCGACGGCCAGTCCGCGGACCACACACCGCAGGCGTTCGACTCCGAGCACCCGCTCTTCATCCTCTACACCTCCGGCACCACCGGGAAGCCGAAGGGCATCCTGCACACCTCCGGCGGATACCTGACCCAGGCCGCGTACACGCACCACAACGTCTTCGATCACAAGGCGGGTGAAGACGTCTACTGGTGCACCGCCGACATCGGCTGGATCACCGGGCACACGTACATCGTGTACGGGCCGCTGGCGAACCGGACGACGCAGGTCGTCTACGAAGGCACGCCGAACACCCCGCACGAAGGCCGGCACTGGGAGATCGTCCAGCAGCACAAGGTCTCCATCTACTACACCGCGCCCACGTTGATCCGCACGTTCATGAAGTGGGGCAACGAGATCCCGGCGAAGTACGACCTCTCCTCGCTGCGCGTGCTTGGCAGCGTCGGCGAGCCGATCAACCCCGAGGCGTGGATCTGGTACCGCGAGAACGTCGGCGCGAACTCGGCGCCGATCGTCGACACGTGGTGGCAGACCGAGACCGGCGCGATCATGATCTCGCCGCTGCCGGGTGTCACCTCCACGAAGCCGGGCTCGGCGCAGAAGGCGCTGCCGGGCATCTCGGCGAAGGTCGTCGACGACCAGGGCGTCGAGGTCGGCAAGGGCGGCGGCGGGTACCTGGTGCTCGACAAGCCGTGGCCGGGCATGCTGCGCGGCATCTGGGGCGACGAGCAGCGTTTCCGTGAGACCTACTGGTCCCGCTTCGCCGACCAGGGCTTCTACTTCGCCGGCGACGGCGCGAAGTACGACGCCGACGGCGACGTCTGGCTGCTGGGCCGGGTCGACGACGTGATGAACGTGTCCGGGCACCGCATCTCGACCACCGAGGTCGAGTCCGCGCTGGTCTCGCATCCGACGGTCGCCGAAGCCGCCGTCGTCGGCGCGACCGACCCGACCACCGGGCAGGGCATCGTCGCGTTCGTCATCCTGCGCGGCAACGCCGTGGACGGCGGCGAAGAGGCCGTGCAGGAACTGCGCAACCACGTCGCCAAGGAGATCGGGCCGATCGCGAAGCCGCGGCAGATCCTGGTCGTGCAGGAACTGCCGAAGACGCGATCCGGCAAGATCATGCGCCGCCTGCTCCGCGACGTCGCCGAGAACCGCCAGGTCGGTGACGTGACCACGCTGGCCGACTCGTCGGTGATGGACCTGATCTCTTCGGGCCTGAAGTCCGGCAAGTCCGAGGAGTAACCCCTCCCGCCTGACATGAAGGAGTCTTTCATCGCAGATTTTGCGATGAAAGACTCCTTCATGTCGTCCGGCACGCCTACCACACCCCGGTTCGCCTCACTCGAACGCCTGTTCTATGATGTGCCGGGTACCACCCCATACCCGGGCAAGGAGACGACACCGACGATGACCGTGGATGCCTTGACACGCACTGACGCCGTGTCCGAAGAAGCGGCTACCGAAGCGCCCGTCGACTCGACGCCGCAGGCGGAGACGGCCGAAGCCCCGGCCGAGGCCAAGACCGAGACTCCGGAAACCCCGGAGACCCCTGCCGAAGAGGCAGCGGAGGAGTCCCCCAAGCCCAAGCGTGGCCGTCCGAAGGTCGCCACGACTGCGAAGAAGACCCGCACCGTCGAGCTGACCCTCACGGTCACCGGCACCGCCGACGGCGAGTGGCAGGCCGAGCTCAAGAACGGCACCAAGTGGGTCGCGAAGGGCCTGGAGATCCCGGCCGCCGCCGTGTCCCGCGCCGCCAAGGAACTGCACGCGGACCTGTCGGGCCCGATCGACGAGGTCATCAACGCCGCCCGCGAGCTGCAGGCCGCGAAGGTGGCCCAGCTCGAAGCGGAGCTGGAGAAGGCGAAGCTGGCGCTGGCCGAGCTGGACGCCTGAGACTTTCCTCCCGACCGGGGCGGACGCTGGAACCTTCAGTGTCCGCCCCGGTTTCTTTTCACCCGCCGATCGGCGGCCGCGCGGGCAGCGGCGTCTTGAACTCGACCCACTGACTGTCCACAATGGCCTCGACACTGTGCGGGACACCGCGGGGATGGACGATCGTGCCGCCCGCCTCCAGCGACACTTCCCGGCCGTCGAGTGTGCCGCGCAGCGAACCCGAAATCAGGTACACGATGCTGTCGTGATCGTGGCCGTGCACGGGAGAAGCGACGCCCGCCGGATAGAAGATCTCGTACGCCAGTCCGCCTTCCGCCGTGGCGAGCGTCCTGAACCGGCCCTGCCCGCCGATCAGCGGCAGACCCTCCACTGTGGACATCGCCGTCCAGGTCATCGCACGGGCTCCATGGCCGCCGCCTCCTCGCGGTCCGGGTCGCGGGCGAGCACGACACCGATGATGGTCACCACCGCGGTCGCGAGCAGGTAGACGCCGATCGCGACCCAGGTGCCGTAGCCGGCGAGCAACGCCGTCAGCAGCAACGGCGCGGGCGCCCCGCCGATGACACCGGCGAGGGTGTACGCCAGCGAGCTGCCGGTGTAGCGCAGGCGCGGCGAGAACTGCTCGGTGACGAGCGCGGCCTGCGGCCCGTAGAGCGCGGCGTGGATGACGAGCGCGAGCACGATGCCGGTCACCAGCATGACGAACGAACCGCCGCTGACCATCGGGAAGAACACGAACGGCCAGATCCCGGCGGCGATGGTCGCGACCAGGTACATCTTGCGCCGCGAGACGCGGTCCGAAAGCGCGCCGAACGCCGGCATCAGCACCAGCTGGAACGCCGAACCGATCATCACCGCGGCCAGCCCGGCGCCGCGCGAGAGGTCGGTGTGCGTGGTGACGTAGGTGAGGACGAAGACGGTGAACAGCGCGTACAGCACGTCCGGGCAGACGCGGATCAGCACGGCCGCGGCCAGCGCGCGGCGTTCGGTGCGGAAGACCTCGGAGATCGGCGCCGACGGACGTTCGCCGCGCTCCTGGATCTGCTTGAAGACCGGTGTCTCTTCCAGCTTGAGCCGGATCCACAGACCGAAACCGACCAGCGCGCCCGAAAGCAGGAACGCGATCCGCCAGCCCCAGCTGTTGAACTGGTCCTCGGTGAGCAGCGCGGCCAGGACGGCGAGGACACCGTTGGCGAGCAGGTTGCCCGCGGGCGGGCCGATCTGCGCGGCCGACGCCCAGAAACCGCGTTTGCCCGGATCGCCGAACTCACTCGACAACAGGACGGCGCCACCCCATTCGCCGCCGATGCCGACACCCTGCGCGAATCGCAGCGCCACGAGCAGCACCGCCGCGAAGCCGCCGATGGTCTCGTACGTGGGCAGGACACCGATGAGGAACGTCGCCACCCCGGTGAGCACGAGCGTCATGACCAGGATGCGCTTGCGGCCGAGCACGTCGCCGAGGCGGCCGAACAGGAACCCGCCGAGCGGCCGCGCCAGGTAGCCGACGGCGTACGTGGAGAACGCCGCCATCGTGCTCGCGAGCTGGTCTTCCGAGGGAAAGAAGAGGTGCCCGAAGATCGTCGCGGCCGCCACCGAGTAGGCCGCGAAGTCGTACCACTCGAGCGCTGTTCCCGAGAGGCTGGCCGCGAAGGCCTTGTGCAGCGAGCGCCGGTCACCGGCTGGTGAGGTCATGTCCACATCCCGTCCGTAGCTGGTCCGCAACCCCGCCGGGAGGGGTTGAATTGCGGATATACTCCTTGTATACAAGCTGTATGCGCAACCCCCAATCTCGGAGGACCGATGCCTGAGCTGCGTTTCACCCTTCCCGACGGCCAGGAGCGGCGGACCGAGGTCCGCACGCTGCTGAACGCCGGATACGCCGGTCGCAGCCAGGAGGACGTCGCCGCCCACGTGGCCGAACTGGCCGAACTCGGCGTCCCCGCGCCTTCGGTGATCCCGGCGCTCTATCCGGTCGCGCCGTACCTGGCGAGCCAGACCGACGAGGTCCCGGTGCAGCACGAGCGGACCTCCGGCGAGGCCGAATGGGCCATCGTCATCACCGGCCCCGCGCCGGAGGACGTCCTCCTGACCGCCGCCTGCGACCACACCGACCGCGCGCTCGAAGCGCACGGCGTCGCGTGGAGCAAGAACGCCGGTCCCGACGTCCTCGCCGCCAAGGCCTGGCGTCTCGTCGACGTCCAGGATCGGCTCGACGACCTCACGCTGTCCGCCTGGGCCGGCGAAACCCTGATCCAGCAAGGAAAACTCGCGGAGCTGCTGCCGCCGTCGTACTGGCTGGACGTACTGCGCGAGCGCGGCCTGCACGCTCCGGGCACCGTGCTGATCTCGGGGACGATCCCGATGGTGCACGGCGTCGACCAGTTCGCCGATTCCTGGCGCGTGGAACTGGGCGACCCGGCGACCGGCGAGACGATCGAACTCGCCTACACCGTGCGGCGGCTGCCCGAACCGATCGGCTGAAGCAGTTCGCCTCGTGAGTGGTAAAGGCGGTTAGAACCGTCTTTACCACTCACGAGGACTTAGGTTTGTGTTTCACTGAAACGGTGACCGAGACGGTATCGACCGGACATCCCCACGAACCGCACGCGGATCTGGGCGGCAAACTGAACTGGCTGCGCGCCGGGGTACTCGGCGCGAACGACGGGATCGTGTCGGTGGCGGGCATCGTGGTCGGCGTCGCGGGTGCGACCACCGACTCCACCGCGATCGCCACCGCGGGAATCGCGGGCCTCGTCGCAGGCGCGCTTTCGATGGCGGGCGGCGAATACGTCTCCGTGAGCACGCAGCGCGACACCGAACGCGCACAGTTGCGCCTGGAAAAGCGCGAACTGAAGGAGATGCCGGAAGCCGAAGAACGGGAACTCGCGGAAATCTACGAGGAGAAGGGCCTTTCCCCGGAACTCGCCGCACAGGTCGCCCGCGAACTGACCGAAAAGGACGCGCTGCAGGCGCACGCCGAGGCCGAACTTGGTATCGATCCGGACAATCTGACCAGTCCGTGGCAGGCGGCGTGGGCCTCACTGGTGGCGTTCACCGTCGGCGCGCTGCTGCCGCTGCTGTCGATCGTGTGGACGTCGACCTCGGCGCGGGTCTGGGCGTGCGCGTCGGCGGTCGTGGTCGGGCTGGCGCTGACCGGGTTCATCAGCGCGAAACTCGGTGATGCCCGCGTCGGCCGCGCGATCGCGCGGAACGTCGGTGTCGGCGCACTGACCATGCTGGTGACCTACTACGTCGGCGTGCTGTTCGGGACGAGCGTCGCGTAGGGCCGAAGGGGACTTTCCCCGCGTCTGACGCAGCGAAAGGGCCCTTCACCGCTGGAATCCAGGCCGGGCGCGCAGCGCCTCCGTTGAGGGCGGCGGCGGGGCATGGATGGAGCGGTGAAGGGCCCTTTCAGCACCTCCGGGGGTCACCCGTCGGCGCGGGAAGAAGAGCGTCTAGTGGACGCCCTTCATCAGCTTGCGGATCATCGGCGCCGCCACCAGGAGCGCCACACCGACCACGATGGCCGCACCGCCGACGATGCTGAAGTACGGCGCTTCGTCGTCCACCGTGTAGTACTCGGCGAGCTTCCCGGACATCGCCGTACCGAGCGAGATGGACAGGAAGTTCAGCGCCACCATCTGCGTCCGGAACGCCTCCGGCGCGAGTTTGGTCGACAGCGAGAGGCCGACAGGCGAAAGCATCAGTTCCGCCATGGTGAACACGAACAGGATGCCGGCCAGCGCGAGCAGCGGGCTGGCGTTCTTGCCGCTGCCGACCATCGGGAGGAACAGCAGGAACGCCACGCCCATGGTGACCGTGCCGAGCACGAACTTGATCGGCGACGACGGCTGCCGCGAGCCGAGTTTCGTCCAGATCGCGGCGATCACCGGCGCGAACAGGATGATGAACACCGGGTTGATCGAGTTGACCCACGCCACCGGCATCTCCCAGCCGAAGATCGTCCGGTTCAGGCGTTCGTCGGTGTAGGCCGCGACGACGGTGAACTGCTGCTGGTACAGCGAGAAGAACGCCGCGCTCGCGATGAACATGGGGATGAACGAGTACACCCGGCTGCGTTCGTCGGGGGTGATCTTCTTGCTGCCGATGATCACGACGAAGTAGATCACCGAGATGACCGCGACGGCCCAGACGACGACGTCGACCAGGTTCCCCGGGTTGATCACGCCGAAGACCACGAGCAGCACGATCGCCGCGACGCCCACCGCGGTGCCGCCGAAGACCATCGGGCGCCGCGAAGCGGGCAGCGGGTTGGGGATCTCGCTCGCCTTCTCGCCGAGGTTCTTGCGGCCGATCGTGTACTGGGTCAGGCCGAGCGCCATACCGAACGCGGCGAGCCCGAAGCCGACGTGGAAGCCGATCTCGCTCTGCGCGAGCCCGGTCAGCAGCGGCCCGACGAAGCCACCGATGTTCACGCCCATGTAGAAGATGGTGAAACCGCCGTCGCGGCGCTCGTCGCCTTCCGCGTACAGCGTCCCGACGATGGCCGTGGCGTTGGACTTCAGCCCGCCACTGCCGACGGCCACGCACACGAGACCGACGCCGATGCCCGCCAGTCCCGGAAGCACGGCGAGGCTGATGTGGCCGATCATGATCAGGATCGCGCTGTAGAACAGCGTCCGTTCGGAGCCGAGCACGCGGTCCGCGACCCAGGCCCCGATCACGGCCGACAGGTAGACCATGCCGCCGTACGCGCCGACGATGCCGAGCGCGGAGGCCTTCGGCAGCGCGAGGCCACCCTGACTGACTTCGTAGTAGAGGTAGATGGGGAGGATGCCGAGCATCCCGTAGTACGAGAAACGCTCCCACATCTCGACGCCGAAGAGGTTCGCCAGCCCTCGTGGGTGCCCGAAGAACCTCGTGTCTTGCTGGACCTCGGTAGAGGTACTCACCATGCCGTCCTTATCGAAGACATCGTTGTCGGTTTTCAGTTGACATGCTAGAAGCCCACCATGTGGACGGGACACCGACGTCCGGATGATCTTGTGGCAGCCGTCATGAACGCGAGATTTCCGCAGCTCCAGGCATTAAAATCGAGTCAAGGTGCGCCGGGAAGCCTGGTCGGCAACAGTATTCGTCGTCGCCGAAAACCGGAGGATGCCTTGTCCGGCCCCAATCGCCCCGCGAAAGCCGTCGTCGCGGATTTCGCCCGCTATCTCCGTACGGAAACCACCGGCGGGTTGATCCTGCTCGGTGCCACCGCGATCGCACTCCTGTGGGCGAATTCGCCCTTTGACGACATTTACCGCGCGATCCGCGATTTCCGGCTCGGCCCCGAATTCCTCCACCTGAATCTGACGATCGGCGACTGGGCGAAGGACGGCCTGCTCGCGTTGTTCTTCTTCGTCGCGGGACTCGAACTCAAACGCGAACTCGTGGTCGGTGAACTCTCCCGGTTCAAGCAGGCGATCCTGCCGGTGGCCGCCGCGATCGGCGGCATGATCGTCCCGGCACTGGTCGCGCTTTCCGTCGGCTGGGGAACGCCGGGCATCGAACGCGCCTGGGCCATCCCCGTCGCCACGGACATCGCGTTCGCTCTGGGCGTCCTCGCCCTGACCGCGTCGAACCTGCCGAGCAGCGCCAGGGTCTTCCTGCTCTCGCTCGCGGTGGTCGACGACCTCGGCGCGATCCTCGTCATCGCGATCCTGTTCACCGCGAAGTTCGACCTCGTCGCCGCGGGCGTCGCCGTCGTCGCTCTCGCGCTGTACGCCTACCTGCAGCACCGTCGCGTCCGCAGCGCTTGGATCTACGTGCCGCTGGCCTTGATCACCTGGGTGGCGGTGCACTCGGCCGGCATCCACGCCACCATCGCCGGCGTCGCGCTCGGCCTGCTCACCCGCGTCCGCGCCGACGAGGGAGAGGAGCACGCGCCCGCGATCCGTCTCGAACACCGGTTGCAGCCGTGGTCGGCCGCGGTCGCGGTGCCGTTGTTCGCGCTGTTCGCGGCCGGGATCAAGGTGGACGGCGAGTCGCTCGGCGCGGTGTTCACCACGGCGCTGCCGCTGGCCGTGCTGATCGGGCTGGTCGGCGGGAAACTGGTCGGGATCTTCGGCGCCGCCCTGCTCGCGGTGAAGTTCAAACTCGCGGAGAAACCCCGGGACATGGGCTGGCGGGACATCGGCGCGCTGTCGATGCTCGGCGGTGTCGGGTTCACCGTGAGCCTGCTGATCGCCGATCTCGCGCTCGACGGGGAAGCCGTCGAACTGGCGAAGGCCGCGGTGCTGATCGCTTCCGCCGTCGCCTCTCTGGCGGGTGCCGCCCTCCTGTTCCACCGCAACCGCGTGCACGCGCGGGAGGATTGAGTAAGCGACACTTGCCGGTCCGCCGCGCCCGGGATCGGGGCACGTGGCACGATGACCGGTGTGAGCAGCCCCAAGCACGAACGTACCGGCCCCGACGGCGTGGGGGCCGTGCCCTACCTCCCCCTGTCGAGCGATGACGACGTGGTAGCGAGCGAGCAGTCCCTCGGGAAACTCGTCGGCGATGCCACACAGCACGTCTCGACGCTGATCCGCGCCGAGGTCGAGCTGGCCAAATCCGAGGTCGTCGCGGAAGCGAAGAAGGGCCTCAAAGGCGCCATCTTCTTCCTGGTCGCGCTGGTCATCGGGCTGTACAGCTCGTTCTTCTTCTTTTTCTTCCTCGGCGAGCTGCTGTCGGAGTTCCTGCAGCGCTGGGCGGCGTTCCTGATCGTGTTCGGGCTGATGCTCGTCTCGACGGCGGTCGCGGGCTTCCTCGGCTACCGCAAGGTGAAGAAGATCAAGGCGCCGGAGCGCACGATCAACAGCTTCAAGGACACCGCCGCCGCGTTCAAACCGCGGCACAGCGCCGAAGACGACACGCCCGCGGACCGCGACTGACGGTCTTCGAGTCGGTGCAGGCGACACCGGACCCGTCGATCGTCCGGATCGACGGTCCGTGGACCCATCGTGACGTCTCCGCGAACGGCATCCGGCTGCATGTCGCCGAACTCGGCGAAGGGCCGATGGTCCTACTGCTGCACGGGTTCGCCGAGTTCTGGTGGACCTGGCACCACCAGCTGACCGCGCTCGCCGACGCCGGTTTCCGCGCGGTCGCGGTCGATCTGCGCGGCTACGGCGACTCCGACAAACCCCCACGCGGCTACGACGCCTGGACCCTCGCGGGCGACGTCGGCGGGCTGATCAAGTCGCTCGGCGCCCGCAAGGCCCATCTCGTCGGACATGCCTGGGGCGGCATGCTCGCGTGGACGGTCGGCGCGCTGCACCCGCGGCTGGTCTCGTCGGTCAGCGTGCTGGGCGGCGCGCATCCGCTGGCGTTGCGCCGGGCCGTCCGGCGGCCGGGACAGCTGCGCGCTTCTGGACATCTGTTCCGCTTCCAGGTGCCGATGGCGCCGGAAAAATGGCTGGTCAAGGATGACGCGATCGCCGTCGAGGAGTTGTTCCGCAGCTGGTCCGGTCCACAGTGGACGAACACTCCGGACTTCGCCGACACCGTGCGGGCGTTCCGCCAGGCGATGCTCGTGCCGGGAGTGCCGCACAGCGCGCTCGAGTACTACCGATGGGCGTTCCGTGCGCAGTTCCGCGGCGAAGGACGCCGGTTCAGCGAAGCGCTGCGAGGCCGCTTCGCTCCCCGTGTATTGCAACTGCACGGCGAGGAGGACCGGTGCGTCCTGCCCGACACCGCGGCGGCGTCGCGGCGCTGGGCGCCGGACGCACGTCTCGACCGCTGGCCCGGCATCGGGCACTTCCCGCATCTGGAGGCCCCGGAGCGCACGTCGGCCGCGCTGCTGGACTTCTTCCGTATCTTGGAAGCATGACCGAGCGCAAACCGACGGGCGTGTCGTTCGAGTCCTGGGTGGACAGGCAGGTCAGGGCCGCGGAGGCGAAGGGCGAGTTCGACGACCTCCCCGGCTCGGGGAAACCGCTGCCGAAGACCGACGGCAAGGACACGGCGCTCGCCTGGGTGGTGAACAAGGTCCGCGCCGAGGGACACGACGTTTCGGCGCTGCTGCCGCCGTCACTAGCGATCGCGAAGGAACTCGACGACCTGCCGGACACGCTGGCCCGCGTGCGCCGGGAGGCTCGGGTACGGGAGATCGTCGAGGACCTGAACGAACGGATCCGCGCCGAGCACCGGCGTCCGGCGGGCGGTCCGGTGCTGCGGGCACGGCCGCTGGACGTGGAGGAGACCGTCGCTTCGTGGCGTGAAGGCCGGTCGCGCTAGGGCGTGTTTCATAAGTCTGTTCGATGGGCTTCGTGATCCAGGTGGTCCCTGACGGTGCGGGCGGATCGGCCTCGTACCGGGTCGTACTCGGCCGCATCCGCCCGTGTCGTCAGGGACCACCTGGGCGCGAAGACCGCGAACTTGGCTTATGAAACACGCCCTAGTTGTACTGACCATGGAGGTTGGGTACGGGCGACACGTGATCGGATGATCTTGGTGTGAGGGAGGGCCTCCGGGT
>NZ_AOHO01000019.1 GCF_000342005.1 Amycolatopsis decaplanina DSM 44594 | reverse complement strand
CTTTCCGGGCCAGACCCTGCAAGGTCTCCGTCCACACACATCATCATCACTGTGGCTTTCGCGACGTTGGCGGAGCCGGTGGCGGTGGCGGGGCGCATGGCCGACCACCTGAGCGGCGGACCGTGGTGGGCCTCGTGAGTGGTAAAGACGGTTAGAACCGTCCTTACCACTCNGGGGAGCCGGTCGCGTTGGTTGCTGGATCGTTGAACGATCTGGCACTATCGGCGGGGTGCCTGCACCCACCGGAGCCCAGCATCTCGTCGACGCGCTGACCGCTCTGGGGACCGAAGTCGTCTTCGGTCTCCCCGGGGTGCACAACCTGCCGTTATGGGAGGCGCTGGCCGATACGGACATCCGGCTCGTCGGGGTCCGGCACGAGCAGACGGCCGGGTACGCGGCCGACGGTTACGCCCGCGCGACGGGGAAGCTCGGCGTCGCCCTGGTGACCACGGGGCCCGGCGCGGCGAACACGCTCGCCGCCGCCGGCGAGGCCATGGCTTCGGCCGCGCCCGTCCTCATCATCGCGACCGACATCCCGTCCACGCTGCGGCGGCCCGGGGTGGTCCGAGGCGTGCTGCACGAGACATCGGATCAGCAGGCGATGTTCGCGCCGGTCACCAAGGCCGGGTTCACCGTCCCGAGTGCCGACCAGGTCGCCGCCACCCTCCACCGCGCCGCCCGGCTCGCGCTCCAGCCGCAGAGCGGGCCGGTCTACCTCGGCATCCCCACGGACTTCCTGTCGGAGCGGACGCCCGCGCGCCGTCCGCCGAGGTCGCACGCCCGGCCGTCCGAGATCCCGGATCTCACCGAGGCCGAGGCCTTGCTGGCCGCCGCCGACCGGCCGCTGATCTGGGCGGGAGGCGGCGCGCTGCGCGCCGAGGCGGGCGAGGCGATCGGGAAACTCGCCGAACGGCTGGCCGCGCCGGTGCTCACCACGTTCGGCGCTCGCGGGCTCCTGCCGGTCGATCATCCCTGTCTCGCCCCCAATCCGGTGCACGCGCCCGAGGTCGGCGCGCTGTGGGACGAGGCCGACGTGGTTCTCGCCATCGGCACCGACTTCGACGGGCTGATGACGCAGAACTGGCTGATGCCGCAGCCGAAGAAGCTCATCGCGATCAACGTCGACCCGGACGACGCGGCCAAGAACTACCGGCCGGACATCACGCTGGTCGGGGACGCCCGGGTGCTCGTCGAGGCGCTGAAGGTCGAGGAACGGCCGGGTATCGCGGCGCTCGTCGGCAGGCTCGCCAAGGTCTCCGCCCGGGTCCGGCGGCGGATCAAGGAAGAAGAACCGCAAGCCGCGGACCTCCTGTCCACTTTGGATGAGGTGTTGCCGCCGGACGCCGTCGTGGTCGCGGACATGTGCGTGGCCGGGTATTGGATCGGCGGGTTCCATCGGGTCCGCGCGCCACGCAAGCTCGCGTATCCCATGGGCTGGGGCACGCTCGGTTACGGCTTCCCCGCCGCGCTCGGCGCGGGTGCCGCGGGCGCCGGCCGGGCGATCTGCGTCACCGGTGACGGCGGCTTCCTGTTCGGCTGCGGTGATCTCCACACGCTGGCGCAGGAACAGCTGCCGGTCACGACGATCATCGTCGACGACGGCGGCTACGGGATGCTCCGGTACGACCAGGACCGCGCCGGGCTGCCGCGCCGGGGCGTCGACTGGGACAGCCCCGATTTCGTCGGCCTGGCCAGGTCTTTCGGGGTGCACGCGGACCGCGTCTCCGGATTCGGGCGCGCGTTCCGGCGGCTGCTCGGCGAGTTCGTCGAGTCCGACGAGCCCAATGTGCTGGTCGTCCGCGCGAAGATGGCGCCGCCGCTGAACACCTCGCCGCGCTGGTATCGCAAGGGTCCTTCGTGACCGGGCTCCGCGTCGGCGTGGACATCGGCGGCACGTTCACCGATCTCTGCGTGCTCGACGAGACCGGGGTCGTCGCCGTCGGCAAAGTGCTGACGACGCACGACGAACCCGCTCGCGCTGTCGAGGAAGGTCTCAAAAGGACACTCGCCGAAGCCGGGCTGGACGCGGGCGATGTCGAGCAATTCGTGCACGGCACGACACTGGTCACGAACGCGCTGATCGAACGCAAGGGAGCGCGCACCGCGCTGCTCGCGACCGCCGGGTTCCGTGACGTGCTGGAGATGCGGCGCGAGCACCGGTACGAACTGTACGACCTGCTCATCGAACTCCCCGCCCCGCTGATCCCGCGTCACCTGCGCTTCGACGTCCCCGAGCGGATCCTCGCCGACGGAACCGTCCACACGGGACTGGACGAGGGATACGTCGCGCGCCTCGGCCGCGAACTCGACACCCGCGGGATCGACGCGGTGGCGATCTGTTTCCTGCACGCCTTCACCAATCCCGCGCACGAACGGCGGGCCGCCGAGGTGCTCCAGGACGTCGCGCCGAGGCTGCGGATCGCGCTGTCCAGCGAGGTCGTCCCCGAGATCCGCGAGTTCGAACGCGCGTCCACCACGGTCGCGAACGTGTATGTCCAGGACCTCACCGAACGCTATCTGCGTGATCTGGAAAGGCGCCTGCACGAGACCGGGGTGCGGCCGTCGCCGCACATCATGCTGTCCAACGGCGGGATCGCGACCGTCGACACGGCCGCGCGCTACCCGATCCGCATCCTCGAATCCGGTCCGGCCGGCGGCGCGCTGGCCGCGGCCGCGATCGGCGCGGGCGCCGGTGTCGAGGATCTCCTGGCCTTCGACATGGGCGGCACGACGGCGAAACTGTGCATGATCTCCGGCGGCGCGCCGCTGGTAACGCACGAGTTCGAAGTGGACCGGAAATACCGGCTGCTGCCGGGATCCGGCCTGCCGGTCAAGGTGCCGGTCACGGACATGATCGAGATCGGCGTCGGTGGCGGCTCGATCGCGCGCATCGACGCGCTCGGCCTGCTCACCGTCGGCCCGGATTCGGCGGGGTCCGAACCCGGCCCGGTCTGTTACGGACGAGGCGGCACCGAGCCGACCGTGACCGACGCCGACCTCGTGCTCGGGTATCTGGATCCGGGGTATTTCCTCGGCGGCGGAATGACTTTGGACGCCGAGGGCGCGCGTGAGGCGATCCGCTCGAAGATCGCCGGGCCGCTCGGCGTCAGCGTCGAAGAGGCCGCCTGGGGCATTCACACCAGCGTCAACGAAGACATGGCCAACGCCGCACGCGTCCACGCCGTCGAACGCGGCAAGGATCCGGCGAAGCTGCCGATGTTCACTTTCGGCGGTGCGGGACCGGTGCACGGCGTCGGCGTGGCGCGGGCGCTCGGCGCGCCCGAGGTGGTCGCGCCGCCCGCCGCCGGGGTGCTGAGCGCGGCGGGATTCCTCACCGCACCACTGGCTTTCGACTTCGTGCGTTCGGCGCGCTCAGCGGTACTCGATCTCTCCCGGGAACAGGTCGACGCGCTGTTCGCCGAGATGGAGGCCGAGGGTGCGGAACTGCTGGAGAAGTCCGGTGTGGACGGTGCGGAGGTGACGCACCGCCGGATCGCCGAGATGCGGTACTCCGGGCAAGGCTATGAGATCCGTGTGCCGGTCGAGCCGGGGGAGTGGCCGGAGTCGCTGATCGACGCGTTCACTGAGACCTATCGGACGCTGTATCGGCGGACCGGACCGGACGTCGGGATCGAGGTGCTCAACTGGCGGGTCGTTTCCAGCGGTCCGGTACCCGAGGTCACGCTGAAACTCGCGGGCGCCGAAGCCGAGGGCGACGCGCGCAAGGGGAGCCGTCCAGCGTACTTTCCCGCCAAAGGTGGCTTTGTCGACACGGCGGTGTTCGACCGGTACCTGCTCAAGCCGGGTGATCGCGTCGAGGGCCCGGCCATCGTGGAGGAACGAGAGTCCACTGTGGTCGTTCCACCGGGTGCGCACTGTGTCGTCGGCGACGACGCCAGTCTGGTGGTGACGGTGTGAGCGTGGACCCGATCCTGGTGGGGGTGCTGGGAAACCGGCTGCACTCGATCCTCACTGAACAGCAGAACGCGCTCGTCAACACGGCGTTCTCGTCCGTGGTGCGGGAATCGCTCGATCTGGCCTGCGCGGTGTTCGACTCGCGCGGTGAGATGATCGGCCAGTCCGTCGGCGGGACTCCCGGCCACATCAACGCGATGGCGACCGGGATGCACCAGTTCGTCGCCGCGTACCCGCCGGAGACGCTCGTGCCGGGGGACGTCCTGCTCACCAACGACCCGTGGCAGACGGCCGGGCAGATCAACGACATCACCGTCGCGACACCGGTGTTCCTGCGGGGGCGGCTGGTCGCGTGGTTCGCTTCCTGTTGCCACGCCCCGGATATCGGTGGGCGACTGGTCTCGGCCGAGGCGAACGAGGTCTTCGAAGAGGGACTGCGGCTGCCGATCATGAAGTTCCTCCGCGCGGGCGAGGTCAACGCGGATCTCGAACTGCTGATCCGCGCGAACGTCCGCACCCCGGAGGAGACCATCGGCGATCTGTACGCCCAGGTCACCGGGAACGAGGTCGGTGCCGCCGGCCTCTTGCGGTTGCTGGAGGAGTTCGAGCTCGACTCGCTCGACGACGTCGCGGCGGAGATCATGAACCGGTCCGAACGGGCGCTGCGGGACGCGCTGGGGAAACTGCCGGACGGCACGTACACCAGCGAACTGATGACGGACGGTTTCGACGACGAAGAGGTCGTCCTCAAGGTCGCCGTGACCGTCGACGGCGAGGAGATCCACCTCGACTTCGCCGGGTCTTCGCCGCAGAACCGACGCGGGATCAACGTCGTCCTCAACTACACCAGGGCGTACGCCTCGTTCGCCGTCAAGGCGGCCATTTCCCCGGAAGTGCCGCACAACGCGGGTTCGTTCCGGCCGGTGCACGTCACCGCGCCGGAGGGATCGGTGCTCAACTGCACGCCGCCCGCGCCGGTCGCGTCCCGGCACCTGATCGGGCATTTCCTGCCCTCGCTGCTGATCACCGCCCTGCACGAAGCGTTACCCGGCAACGCTTTGGCGCACAGCGCGGACGCGTTGTGGATGACGATCTGGCGCGGTGCGGACGCCGGGGGCCGCGAGTTCATGCTCAACGTCTTCCAGACCGGTGGAGTCGGTGCAAGGGCGACCAAGGACGGACTCAACACCACCGGATTCCCCAGCGGCTTGCGGTCCACGCCGACGGAGATCATCGAAACGATGGCGCCGTTGATCCAGCGCGAACGTGTCCTGCGTACGGACTCCGGCGGCGCCGGGCGGTGGCGCGGTGGCCTCGGCCAGTGCACGTCGATGGCCGCCCGCGGCGAAATCTCTTGGAGTGTCAACGGAAACGTCGATCGGGTGCGCCGACCGGCGTCCGGTGTGGACTCGGGACACGACGGGGCGGTGGGCCGGTTCGAACTCGCCCGCGGTGCCTTGCCTTCGAAGAGCCGGGTGAACCTGCGGCCGGACGACGTGGTGAACGTGATCCTCCCGGGCGGCGGCGGTTACGGCGACCCGCGGGAACGGGATCCGGAGGCCGTGCTCGCCGACGTCGTCGACGGATACATCTCGGTGGAAGCGGCGCGCGAACTGTACGGCGTCGAAGTCACCTATCACGGAGATCCCGAGGCGCTGGTGCGCCTTCCGGAGGACTACACGGCGGTTTCGTCGAGAGGGAGGAAATGAGCATGGGTCGGCTGGCAGGCAAGGTCGCGGTGGTCTTCGGCGGTGCCAGGGGCATCGGGCTCGCCACCGTGAAGGAGTTCGTCGCCGAAGGCGCGACCGTGTTCTCCAGCGACATCCGCGAGCCCGCGGAATCCGTCGACGGTGCCGCATACTCCCTTGTGGACGCCACCGACGAAGGACAGGTCGACGAGTTCGTGCGCGGCGTGCTCGCCGAAACCGGCCGGATCGACGTGCTCTTCAACAACGTCGGCATCCACCTCGGGAAACCCCTGGCGGACACCACACTGGCGGAATTCGACAACATCTTCGCGCTGAACGTGCGGGCCGCCTTCCTCGGCACGCGCGCGGTGCTGCCGCACATGATCGCGAACAAGGCGGGCAGCATCGTCACGACGTCGTCCAACGGCGGGGTGATGGGCCGACCCGGCGACCCGGTGTACAACGCCACCAAGCACGCGCTGGTCGGCATGATGAAGTCGATCGCCGTCGCGCACGCGCACCAGGGGATCCGTGCGAACACGGTCAACCCGGGCGCGATCGACACGGACATGCTGCGCGGCACGCTCGCGTCGCCGGAGGACTTCGAAGCCAAGCAACACCAGCTGGTCGCGAGCACGCCCGCCGGGCGGGTCGGCGAGGCGTGGGAGGTCGCGAAGGCCGTGGTCTTCCTGGCCAGTGACGAATCCAGGTTCGTCAACGGGGTCGCGCTCCCGATCGACGGCGCCAAGGCCGCCGGTGCCATGCCGGGGAACCGGTACAGCCTCGACTTCGAACTCGGTGTCAGGTAGCGCCGTGTCCACTCCTGCCGACGAGGAAACGCCGGCCCGCGACAGGCCCCTGCTCGAACGGAACGGGACCGCGGAACGGGTCGCCGAGATCCTGCGCCAGCGCATCACCGAAGGCGTCTTCCCGCCGGGGTCGAGGCTTTCCGAACCGTCGATCAGCGCCGCGCTGGGCGTTTCGCGCAACACTCTGCGCGAGTCCTTCCAGCTGCTGGCGCACGAACGGCTCGCGGTGCACGAACTCAACCGCGGCGTGTTCGTACGGGAACTGACCGCGCAGGACATCTCTGATCTCTACGTGATGCGGCGGGTCACCGAATGCGGTGCGCTGCGGCGCGCTTCCGAACTGTCCACTGTGGATCTTTCGGAGATCGCGATCGCGGTGCGGGATGGCCGTGGCGCGGCAGGCGAAGGCGACTGGCAGGCCGTCGGGACGGCGAGTATCGCGTTCCATCAGGCGGTGGGAGATCTGGCGGGCAGCGAGCGGGTCAGCACGACGATGCGCCAGGTGCTGGCGGAGACGCGGCTCTTCTTCGTGCTGGCGGAGAACACACGCGCGTTCTTCGAGCCGTTCCTGGAACGGCACGAGCGGATCCTGCGGGATCTGGAGCGAGGCCGGTTCGGGGCCGCCGAGACGGCGCTGGAGAAGTACCTGCGGGACGCGGAAAAGCAGCTTCTGGCCGCATACGACCGCCGGGGCTCGTGAGTGGTAAGGACGGTTAGAACCGTCCTTACCACTCACGAGCTTCAGCAGGTCAGGGAGGCGCCTGCCCAGTCCGCGTGGTCGGAGTCGACGCCGTCACCGCCGTCCGTGACGACCAGGTCGAGCACCTGAACCCCGCTCAGTGGCACGGAAAGCTTCTCAGCGGCCTGGCCCCGCTTGAGCACACCGGTGTTCGCCAGCCGCTTTCCGTCACCGACGATCTCGAACGCCACACTGCCCCCGGCCTTCTCGTCGTCGACCCCTACGAACGAAGTGAACGACGCGCATCCGCCGCCGAGGTAGAGCCGGACCTTCGACGGCGCGTGGACGCCCAGCCCGTCGTCGTAGGGCACCCCGCCGATGCTCATCCGGTGGCCGTCACCGGTACTCGATTCACCATTGCTGGTCCCGCGTTCCACCGGCCCGTAGCCGTTGTCCGCCGTCATGAACGCCGCCTTCGACAACGCGCTCGTCCCGGCGACCGGAGGTTTGACGAGGGGAGCGCTGCCGTTCGTGGACAACGATCGCGCACCCCAGGACGTCCGGTAGTCGAACCGTCCGGCGACCTCGACGCGGTCGCCACCGGGGGACGACGGGCGTACGGTCCAGGTCCGCTCCCACGACTTACCCGGCGCGACAGCGGGAATCCGCACTTCGGTGCCGCCGTCCGGCTTCCAGCCCGCGCCGACCGTCAGCTTCACCATGCCCGACCGCACCGGCGTCCGGCCGTCGTTGAAGACCCGCAGCGTCGCGGTGAACGGTTTGTCGACGGCGGCGTATTCGGGTGACCCCAAGGAAAGCGTCGTATGCGGCGCGGCCTTCGGCTGGTTCGACGGCCAGACGCGGAAGACCGCGGAGCCATGACCGGGCACGCCGGCCCGCAGGGTGCCGGCGGACTCGGTCTCCGCGCCGGTCCACAGATCCCGGACCCGGTAGCCGGACGCCGCGGGGGCGCCGATCTCCCCGGTGGTGGCGGACAGGGTCGCCGGCGCGCGGCCGCGATTGAACAGCACGACGACTTCAGAGCCGTCGGACATCGGCTTGGCCCACACCTCGGTGTCGCCGTCGTCGCGGATCTTGCGGCCCTGCTCGCCGCCCCAGTCCTGGTCGACCGCGAGAAGATCCTTGTTGAGCAAGATCTTCTTGGTCGCTTCGGACATCGAACGCAGGTCGTTGCCCGCCAGCAGCGGGGCGTTGAGCAGCGACCAGAGCGCGAAGTGGGACCGGTATTCCGCGTCGGTCATGCCGCCGTTGCCGACTTCGAGCATGTCCGGGTCGTTCCAGCCGCCTGGTCCGGCGTAGCCTTCGAGGCCGACCTGCTGGTCGAGGAGGTTGGTCATGCTCGACCAGGTGTCGCTGATGTCGCCGGTGGTGCGCCACAACTGCGCCCCCGCGGCCTTGCCCCATTCCCAGGGCTTGTTCTCACCCCATTCGCAGAGGGCGTAGACGATCGGGCGGCCGGTCTTCTTCAGTGCCTCGCCCATTTTCGTGTACCGCTCCAGCGCGGGGCGGCCCTGGTTGTGGCAGTTGTCGTATTTGAGGTAGTCGACTCCCCAGTCCGCGAACGTCTGTGCGTCGACCTCCTCGTGATCGAGTGAACCGGGCATGGTCCGCGCGCAGGTTTCCGTGCCCGCGCTGGTGTAGATGCCGAGTTTCAGGCCCTTTCCGTGCACGTAGTCGGCCAACGCCTTGATACCGCTGGGAAAGCGGGTCCGATGTGGCTCGTACTTCCCGTCGGGGGTGCGGTTCTTCTCGGCCCAGCAATCGTCGATGTTGACGTACTGGTAGCCCGCGGCCTTCATCCCGGACGACACCATCGCGTCCGCGGTTTCCCGGATCAGCTCTTCGGTGATGTCGCAGCCGAACTTGTTCCAGCTGTTCCAGCCCATCGGCGGGGTCGCGACAGGTGGCGGTGGACTCTCGTCGGCGGCCGCCGGAACGGCGCAGAGGGCGGTGAGCGTGCAGGCGGCGACGAGCGCGCCAGCGAGACGACGCATAAGTTCCTCCAGAATGCTCAACTTTGAACAAACTCACTCATCAAACAACAGGACTGATCGGCGTCGGTCAAGCGCCGAAGGGATGGTGTTGGAAATTCACCGGAGGTCGCGCCGACGGACCGGACAGGTACGCGCCGCGAACTGTGCACGATGGAGTGTTCGCGTCCCTGCCGGATCCGGGTGAGGATGGGGGCACGAGCACGAGGAGGAAGATCATGGTTTCGTCGGCGTCCGCGCGCAATCCGCTGTGGCATCCCTTCGCGGACATGGGAGCGGTCGACGGCGACCGGCTCGTCATCACCCGCGGCGAGGGTTCCTACGTCTGGGACGACGAGGGAAAGCGGTACTTCGACGCGACCGCGTCGCTCTGGTACGCGAACTTCGGGCACGGGCGCGAGGAGATCGCGCGGGCCGTCGCGGACCAGTTGCGGACGCTCGATTCGTACAACCTGTTCGGCTACAACGCCAACGAGCCCGCGCTGAAGCTCGCCGAGCGCGTCTCCGCGCTGACCCCCGAACCGGGCTCGAAGGTGTTCTTCGGCTCGGGCGGCGGTGACGTCATCGACACCGCGGTCAAGATCGCCCGTTCGTATTTCGCGCACACCGGGCGCCCGGAGAAGGTGCACGTCATCGGCCGGGTGCAGGGTTACCACGGCACGCATGGTTTCGGCACGGCCGTCGGCGGCATCGCGGCCAACGCGGCGGGCTTCGGGCCGCTGCCGGGCGACATCTCCCACGTGCCCTACGACAGCGCCGAAGCGCTCGAAGCGGAGATCCTGAGGGTCGGACCGGAGCGGGTCGCGGCGTTCTTCTGCGAACCGGTGATCGGTGCGGGCGGCGTCCTGCTTCCGCCGGACGGGTACATCGAGACGGTCGCCGAGATCTGCCGCAAGCACGACGTGCTGTTCGTCGCGGACTGCGTGATCGCCGCGTTCGGGCGGCTCGGTACCTGGTTCGGGATCGACCGGTGGGCCGTGAAACCGGACATGATCACGACCGCGAAGGGCATCACCGGCGGGACCATCCCGCTGGGCGCGCTGATCGTCGCGCCGAGGGTGGCCGAGCCGTTCTTCACCGGCGCGCCGGGTGCGCCGGTGCTACGGCACGGCGCGACCTACGCCGGGCATCCGGTCGCCTGCGCCGCGGGAAACGCGACGCTGGACATCTACGAGCGCGACGGCCTCATCCCGCGCGGGCGGGAACTGGAGAAACCGCTGGCGGACGCGCTTTCCGGGCTGGCTTCGCATCCGTTGGTCGCGGAGGTCCGGGCCGGGCTGGGATTCCTCGGCGCGGTCGAACTGAAGGCGGACGTCGTCGCGGCGAACCCCGGCGCGGCGAACCGGCTGCAACGGCTGGCGCGGGACGAAGGCGTCCTCGTGCGGAACCTGGCCAAGGGGATCGCGGTGTCGCCGCCGTTGATCGCCGGGGAGACGGAACTCGACCTGCTCGCGACGGCTTTGCCGCGCGCGCTCGACCGGCTGGTCTGAGCCAAAGCCTCGTGAGTGGTGAGGACGGTTCTAACCGTCCTCACCACTCACGAGGTGACGCGCACCCCCAGTGGCGGCCCTCGTGGGCCCGCCTCAGGAGAGGCAGAGTTCGTTGCCTTCCGGGTCGGCGATCGTGATCCACTCGGCGGGTCCCTGCTTGCCGCGGTACAGGAACGTCGCGCCGCGCGCGGTCAGCCGTTCGAGTTCGGCCTCGATCTTGTCCGCCCCCATCCGGATGTCGAGGTGCAGGCGGTTCTTGACCGTCTTTCCTTCCGGCACCAGCTGGAAGAGGAACCGCTGCTTCGTCTCCGGGTGGACGATCGCCGCGCCGTCCTTCCACACCAGGACACCGTTGTGCGTGGTCGTCGCTTCCTCGGGGGCGTACCCCTTGGCGAGCATCTCGCGGATGAACTCCTCGTTGCTCCGCTCGACCTGCCAGCCGAGCATCTCGGCCCACCAGTCGGCGAGGTCGTGCGGATGAGCGGAGTCCACGGTCACCTGGAAGTCATACGCCATACCGGCACGTTAACGACCCGCCCCGACAATTCCGGGCGCTCATGCCCGCTGACCACGGTGAACCGCCATTTGTCGACCCCGCCGCCGATGATCTCGGCGTAACGCCGGGCGCCGTCCGCGTTGGCGAAGCGCACCTGCTGCCCGTTGGTGAGATGGGTGATCTTGACCGCCATCCGTGCCTCCCTGAAGTCCGGTGCCGGCCCGCGGAGCTTCCCCCTCCGGGGCCGGCGCGGACAGTAGAACACATGTTCGACGGCCGCCGCCAACCCAACCCCCCGCGCGGGTCATCGCCGCATGGTCACCCGCGGCCACTTGTCCAGGCCGCGGGCGATTTCGTGCGCCCGGACGGCTCGCAGGCCCTCGGTGAGGCTCTCCTCGTCGAGTGTCGCGAAGCCGAGCCGGGCGTAGTACGGCGCGTTCCACGGCACCTCGGCGTACGTCGTCAGCGTCAGCCCCGCGAGCCCTTCGCGCGAGGCCCACTCCGCGGCGTGCTCGATCAGCCGCCGCCCGATGCCCTGTCGCGCGTGATCCGGATGGACGGACACCTGCTCGATGTGGCCGTGGCCGTCGACGACCTCGGCGAGCAGGTACGCCACCGGGCCGTCGCCCGCGTCCCACACCCAGGCCCGGCCCTCGCGTCGGAATGCCGTGAGGGCCGCGATCGACGGTGGGTCGTCGTCGGCGATCGCGGCCATGCCGAGCGCGCGGAACGGTTCGCCCGCGGCGCGTTCGATGTCCTGGAGCACGGGCAGGTCTTCGGGGACGGCGAGTCGGATCACGGATCGAGTTCTACTCGTCGCGGGGAGCGGACGCGCGCGAATTAGAGGGCGAACGACGAAACGGCCCGGTGGATCCTGCCCGCGTACGCCTTGAGCGCGATGACGGCGGCCCGTTTCGCGTCGTCGCCGATCCGGGTCGCGGGGGCGGCCAGTGTCAGCACCGCGGGCCGGTGCCCGGTGCTCGGGATCGGCACGGAGCACGACCAGACACCCTCGTCCAGCTCACCCCAGCTGACCGCGTACCGGTTCATCCCGGCGCGTTTGACCTCTTCCCGCACGCTCGGGCCGCGGCGCTGGACGATCGTCGAAAGCCGCCTCTCGCGTTCGCCCTCCGGCAGCATGGCGAGCAGCATCTTGCCCGACGCGCCGGTGCCGAGCGGGACGGAATGCCCGGGCTGGAAGGTGAAGCGCATCGCGCGTTCGCATTCGACCCGGTCCGCGCAGACCGCGGAATCGCCGAAATGCTGGAACAGCAGCACGGTCTCGCCGAGGTCGCGGGCGGCCGCCTCCATCACCGGACGGGCCAGCCGGGCGAGGTCGTTGGCCAGTTGCGCGGCCCGAGCGAGCGGCATCACCTGGCTCGTCACGTGATAGCGCCCCGTCTTGCCCTCCTCCAGGAGCTGGAGTTCCTTCAGCAGCGCGACATAGCGATACGTGGTGGCGACCGGGGTGCCGATACTCGCGGCGAGCTCGGCGACGCTCGCGTCCCAGCGGCGTTCGGAAAAGGAGAGCAGCAGCTGCAGGACTTTGCGTGAGCTGCTCGCGCCGGGGGTGCGTTTCGGCGGGGCGGTGGTATCCAGGGATCGTGCGGCAGGCGTCATCTCGACCTCTCGCCGGGGAATCACGAAGAGTCAAGAACGTAGCACATTGTGTGAATGCGGACCAGGGTCTTTGGTCCACGAACAAGCGGACTTCTTGCCGGTTTCGGACCGTAGATCGGAAATGAATCTCCCGGAGACGATCGAGGAGACGTCGGCGCACTGGTCGAGCGTATCGACGCCGAACAGGGCGCGCTGAACGTGCTGGTCGACGACATCTATGGTGCGCCCATCGAATGGGGCAAGACGGTTTTGGAGTCCACTTTGGACACCGGGCTGCGGGCACTGTGGCTGGTCATCGACGTTTCGTTCTTCCGCGACCCCGCCAAGACCGCGGTGAACCGAATGGCGTCCGCACCCGGCCACGAATTGGAACCGCATGGCGGTACCGCGGTGGCGGTCACGCCGGGCCGGTTGCGTTCCGAAGCGAGGCTCGACGCCTATCGGGTGACCGAAGAGAATTGACGCGACGAAGACGCGGCCGCATTTCGCCATTTCTGAAAGCCCGGCTTTCGTCGGCAGGGCGGTCGCGGCGCCGGCGGGTGACGCCGGAATCGCCCGCTGGAACGGGAAATCGGTGTCCAGTGGCGAATGGGCGAAGGAATACGGATTCACCGACCTCGACGTCAGCCGCTCCTACTGCCGGCGGGCGTCACCGGCTACCGCCGAGTCTCCCGGCGAAGGAAGGGCGTGAGCAGGCCGGGCGCGGCCTGCTCCGCCATCGCCAGCCCGGCGGATTCGCCGACGTCGACGACCTGGTAGCCGCCCTTGCCCGCCGCGATCGGGACCGTCACGGTGATCAATCCGGCGCGGCGCTGGAAGAACGAGCGGCTGACGACGATGCCGGTGACCCCCTCACGCCGGACCGCCACCGTCGCCCGCGCCAGCGAACCGGAACGGTTGACCAGATACCGCCCGACGATCGCGTGGCCGAGGTTGCGGTAGCGGTCCCAGCCCACCAGCGCGGCGAACGGCACCAGGCCGAGCGCGACCTGCCACATCCACGCCGGCAGGAAATCGATCCAGGCCAGGCCGGACAGCGCCGCCGCCAGGATCAGCACGCCGCCGATCGCGCGGGTGAGCCGCCGGGTCAGCGCCCGCCGCGGATGCCGGTTCAGCGGTACGGTGGCCGGGTCGAAGTTCTCCCGCAGCACCTCGGTCGCGACCTCGTGGACCCGGCCGACGGGCGCGGGCGGCAGCAGGAGCCCGCCGCCCTTGTCCCCGCCCTTGCCTTCGCGCAGCCCGCCCGCGATCGCGGTGAGCCGCGCCCCGCCCGCGATCCGCAGCGGCAGCGGTTCCTTCACCTCGACGCCGCGAAGCCGTTCCTCTTCGATGGACACCGAACGCGTGGTGATCAGCCCGCGCCGGACGTGCAGGGTGCCCTCCGTTTCGCGGGTGAGCTTGAAGTTCCAGAACGACAGCACGTAGCCGCCGACGGAAAGCAGCGAGACGACCACGAGCAGGGCGACCGCCGCGACGACGACGATCAGCCACACCGCCGTGTTCGCCAGGTCGTCCATGAGGTCCCGCAGCGGCCCGACGTTCTCCGGGGCGATGTTCAGCTGGTGCGCGAAATGCCAGACGGCGGCGAACACCGCGCCCACCACGGCGAGCCCGGACAGCGTGAACGGCGCGTACCGCACCCACTTCCGGTCGACCTCCGCCACGACCTGCTCCGGCGGCGCGGCCTCGGCTTCCGCGGAGACCTCCTTGCGGTGCAGGAGAACCGTGCGCAGCCGGTGTGCCTCGGTCTCGCTGACGGCGTCGAGCACCAGCTGGTCGCCGTTCGCGCCCTGGCCCGGCGAATGCCGTCCGGTGCCGATGCGCACGGCGCTGAGGGAGAACAAGCGGTGCTTCGGTTCCGAGGTGACGTCGACCGTGCGCACCCGGTCCAGCGGGATCGCGCGATGTTTGCGCAGCACCAGGCCCGTGGTCCATTCCACCTGGCCGCCCTCGATGCGGTACCGCGAAGTGAGCACGTGCGAGACACCGACGAGCACGGTCAGTGCGGTGATCCCCAGCCCGAACCACTCCCAGCCGTTGCCCCGGCCGAGGATCACCGTCCCGATCAGCACCGGCAGCGATTTGACGACGTCGAGCACCGGCCGGATCAGCAGCATCCGGCGATCGAGCCGGTGCCATCGGCCGACGTCGGCGTCCGGTGGTGCCTCGGTGCTCATGTCGCGTCACCGGGGGTGGCCTGCGTGGTCTTGGTGAGTTCGGCCGCCAGCGCCAGCGCGTCGGCGTGGTCGAGACCGGAGATCTTGACCGGGCCCGCGGCCGACGCCGTCGTCACGGTGATCTTCGCCAGCCGGAACAGCTGCTCGACCGGGTCGCGTTCGATGTCGACGGTCTGGATCCGCGAGATCGGCGCGATCCGCCAGTCCTGTTTGAGCCAGCCCTCCTGGGTGTACACGGCCTCGCCGGTGACCTCCCAGCGGTGGATCCGGTAGCGCCACTGCGGCATGACCAGCAGATGCAGTGGCGCGAACACGCACGAGATCGTCAACGTCACCGTGAGCCACGTCGGCGCGTCATCGCTCGTGACCACGAACACCGTCTGCGCGCCGACGAGCACCACCCAGCCGACCGCGGCCCACACCGTCCAGTAGCCGATGGCGCGCCGACTCACCCGGTTGGCGGGCGGACGCAGGCCGAGTGTCTCTTCTGTCACCTCTCCACCCTGCACCACCTCGGTGTGGACCGCCCACGACAACTGTCACTTCCCGATAGGATTTCGGCCACGGCCGGCGGAATGGATACCCCCTATCGGGGCGTTGCCACCCGTAGACGGTTGCACGCACGAAACCTGGAGGATCTGGTGGCGCTGGACCCGGAAGACCTGTACGAGGTGGACTCGGACGTCCCTGACCTCGGCGGGGCCGTGCTCCTGCACTACTTCGACGGCTTCATGGACGCGGGTTCGGCGGGCAAGCTCGTCGCCGAGCAGCTCCTGAACTCTTCCGAGCACCGGGTGATCGCGCGGTTCGACGTCGACCGCCTCATCGACTACCGCTCGCGCCGCCCGGCGATGACCTACTCCATCGACCACTGGGAGGCCTACGACGCTCCCGAACTGGTCGTCCACCTGCTGCACGACGCCGACGGCGTGCCGTTCCTGCTGCTCACCGGGCCGGAACCGGACCACGACTGGGAGCGGTTCTGCGCGGCCGTGCGCGGGCTGGTCGAACGCTGGGACGTCCGGCTCACCACCGGTTTCCACGGCATCCCGATGGGCGCGCCGCACACCCGTCCGCTCGGCGTGACCGCGCACGCGACGCGGAACGAACTGGTCGGCGAACACCGCCCGCTGCCCAACCGGATGCAGGTGCCGGGCAGCGTCGCCGGGCTGCTCGAGTTCCGCTTCGGCGAGTGGGGGCACGACGCGTCCGGGTTCGCCGCGCACGTGCCGCACTACCTGGCGGACTCGACGTACCCGAGCGCCGCGCTGAACCTGCTCGGCGCCGTCGCCGCGGCGACCGGGCTGAATCTGCCGGACGGCGATCTGCGGGAAGCCTCGCACGAGGCGGAAGCCGAGATCGCCCGTCAGGTCGCCGGATCGGAGAAGGTCGCCGACGTCGTGCGCGCCTTGGAACAGCAGTACGACACGTTCATGGAGGCGTCCGGCAAGGAAAGCCTGCTCGCGGAGTCGGTCGAGCACATGCCGACCGCCGAGGAACTGGGCAACCAGTTCGAGCGGTTCCTGGCCGAGCAGAACGGTGGCGACACCCCGGAGCGCTGAAGCACGCCTCGTGAGTGGTGAGGACGGTTCTAACCGTCCTCACCACTCACGAGGCGGTCAGTGGTCGACGGCGACCATCGCCCTCGAATGCTTCGGCCGTTCGACCTCATCGACCAGCGCGACCGCTAGGTCCGCATAGGAGAACGGTGCCGCGTCGGCCGCGCGCGGCAGTACCCGGTGGTCTCCGCTGCGGTACTCACCCGTGCGGTCGGCGTGTTCGTCGAGGATCACGGGCGGCGGCGCGATGATCACCCAGTCCAGCCCGTCGCCGGACGTGCGGAAGACCTCCAGTTCCGCCGCGTGCCCGAGCGAGAACTCGCGGTGCTCCGACGGCTGGCCCGGCTGGTCGTGGAACGCGACGCCCGGCGCGATCTCCAACGTCGATCCGATGCCGACGACGACCAGCCTCGCGACCCCGGCCCGGCCGAGGCCGTCGATCAGCGCGTGCGCGGCGGCCGGATAGAACTCCCGTGACGGGACATCCGCGCGGTAGGGGGAACTGATCGCGGCGTCGTGCCCGGCGGCGGCCTTCGCGACGTCGTCCGCGACCGTGACGTCGGCGGCGATCAAGGTGACGTTGTCCCCGGCGAGATCCGCGTGACGACCGGGATTCCGGACGGCGGCGGTGACCTGGTGCCCGCGGCCCACGGCTTCGGCGACGGCGCGTCGCCCTCCGCGTCCGCCCGCCCCGAAGATGACGATCCTGCTCATCGTGCTCCCTTTTTCCGTGCCGGTTCCCGATCACCGGCGGCGAACGCGATGCTAGGAGCGGACCCCTCGGTTACCGCAACGAAACCGGCCCCGGAAGTTCTGCACCCGTTCACTCGAACGGTGCTGGTGTATCGTCCCGGAATGCGTCACCTGGCACCCCGTTCAGCCTTGAAGACCTTGGGCCGATCCGCCCGCGGCACACTCGGCCGGGGCTTGCACCGGCTCGCCCGGCGATTCCATGATCCTTATACGGAGGAATTGGAACGGGTCGCCGCGGAACTGCGCGCGGAGATCGTCCGGCAAGGGGATCGTTGTTTCGACCGTGTCGTCGAGTTCGAAATCCGGAGCCGCCGCGACATCATCTACGCGGGCGATCAGGACGCGGCGCGGGACAGCAACCGGTTCGCCCGCGAGCAGCTGACCGGGACCCGGCACTTCGCGCGTCCACAAGAGACTCTCGCGTACGCGCTTTCCCTTGCCCCGTCAGGAGGAATGGCCCTCGAATTCGGTGTCGCGAGCGGGAACACGCTGCGCGTGATCGCCAAGGCCCGTGGCGGTGTCGAGACCTACGGGTTCGATTGGTTCCAGGGCCTGCCGGAGAACTGGCTCAACGGGATGCCCGCCGGTTCGTTCGCGCGTGACGACCTGCCGGACGTCCCCGGCGCCGAACTCGTCGTCGGTCTTTTCGCCGACACGCTTCCCGGCTTTCTGGAGCGGCACGAAGGCGTCGTCGATTTCCTCCACGTGGACGGCGATCTGTACAGCTCGGCGAAAACCGTCCTCGATCTGGTGGGCCCGCGGCTGCGGTCCGGCAGCATCGTGCACTTCGACGAGTTCTTCAATTACCCCGGCTGGCAACGGCACGAGTACAAGGCGTGGCTCGAGTACGTCGAACGCACCGGCGTCGAATTCGAGTACGTCGCCTATACCTATGCCGACAACCAGGTCACCGTGCGGATCACCTGAAACAGCTCGCGGATCTCGATCGTGCTCGGGCGGGTGCGGGCCCAGCCCGTTGACGCGCAGACCGCGCCGGGTCATCTCTTCACCCCATGAACAGGTAGCGCACCGGACCTCCTAGGTCAGTCCGTCTTCGTAGGCGCGCAGGGTGTCGATGAACAGGCGCCGTTCGGCCGGGGTCAACGGCGTGAGCGCCTTCTGCCAGGCGCGGGCACCCCGCGCGAGCCAGCCGTCGATCGCGGGCCGCATCCGTTCGGCGATGGCGACGATCCGCCGCCTCCGGTCCGCCTCGTCCTCGCGCCGGTCGAGCACGTCCTTCTTGGTCAGTTCGCCGACCATGAGGCTCACCGTGGTCGGGGCGACCTCGAGCCGTCCGGCCAGTTCGTTCACCGTCATCGGCCCGTCGAAGAGCAGGTACGACAACAGCGACAAGTGACGCGGAGCCAGCGACAGAGACTGGAGTTCGTCGGGGATCTTGATCCGCTTCGCGCGCCCGACCATACGTGGCATGAGCAGCAGCAAGGCCCGCACGGCGTCGTCGACGTCCATGTCCTCGGTTGACACCGGCCACCCTCCCGGATACCTTTGCAAGCAAAGAGGCTTTGCATGCAAAGCAAAATAGCTTTCATGATGATGCTACCTGGGGAGTGTCGTTGCTGATGACCACCGCGGACGCCGAGACGGGGCGTCCTCGCATCACCCGTGTCGCCTGCCGTCCTTCCGGAAGCCGGTATCTGGCGTACGCGCCCGACGGCGATTCGCCTTGGTACCGCGACCTTCTCGTCAGTCCACAAGCGACACTCGAGATCGATGGGGTGCCACATGCCGCGCGTGCCGTGCCGCTCGAAGGCGAAAAGCGGGGGTTCGCGCTGCACCTGCTGGAAGTCGATGCCGCCCGCGGCCGGGCGATCGCCGATCAGTTGCTCGTCCACCACGGCGAACTTCGCAAGACGCTGGCGGCCGCGCGGGCCGAACTCGACGGTGGGCCGGTCGCGGACCGCTCCGGCCTGCGGCGCGAACTGCTCGGCCATTGCGTGACCTTCTGCAACGACCTGCGCATGCATCATCTCCGCGAGGACGGCGCGTTCACCGCGATCGAGAAGGCTCATCCGGGACTCGCTCCGGCGCTGAAGCGGCTGCGCCAGGAGCACGAAACCGTGTCCCGCGCGCTGCGCGACCTCGATGAGTTGCTTCAGGGCGGGGGCGAGGTCGAAAGCGCCGCGCTGCGTGAGGAGTTCGAGCGTGTCGTGAATGGACTCGAAGAGCATTTCGCCTACGAGGAGGCGAATCTGCTCCCGGCGCTTCGTGGGACCGGCACGATGTCGCCGTGATCGTCGCGTTTTGTCACAGCTTGGGAACGAGGCGCCCGGCCGACCTGGTAACACATGACCGGGTTAGTCCGAGCGGGTGAGAGCGACGGGCCACCTGGGGGCGACACCGGTAACGAATGTCCGTTACTGGGCGACTGATCGTTGTCTGCACCGATCGGCGCGACGCCCCCGACCGGAATAGTGAGAACCGATGAAGCTTCGAAGAGCCTCACTTTTGTCTCTGGTGGCCGCTGTGGCCACGATCATGCTCGTGGCTCCCACCTCCGCCCTCGCGGCTCCGCCGACCAGCGCGGTGGAGGTCTCGCCGACAACCGTCCAACGTGGACAGACGTTCACCGTCACGCAGACCGTCTACAACGCCGACGCGACGTCGACGATCGAAGGCGGCAAGGCGACGCTCTACGGCAAGGAATCCTCGCTGCCGGGGATCGTCGATCTGGTGTCCTGCCCCGGCGCGTTCGCCTGTGACATGCTCGGCGGCAGCATCCGCGGTGGCGTCGGCACCGTGGCCCCCGGTGAGAGCAAGACCGTGGTGTTCACCTTCCGGGTCAAGGACGACGCCCCGCTGGGCAGCGTCACCCTGCAGCACCAGTTCGTCGGTGACAACTACAGCTTCGAGATCCTCGACGGCCCCGTGCTGACCATCACCGACACGCCGAGCGCCGCCGACCTCGGGGTCAAGCTGACCGCGTCCCCGCGCGGGATCCTGACGTCGTCGATCGACTACACGGTCAAGGTCACGAACGCGGGCCCGTCCGCGGCGTCGGGGATCCGGGTGGTGTCGACCCTCGGCAACGGGCTGCGCTTCACCGGCTCGTCCACTTGCTCGAACCCGAGCGGTACGAAGGTCGTCAACTGCGACTTCTCGTCGCTCGCTTCCGGAGCCAGTGCCACGGCCAAGTTCTCGGTGGCCGCGGGACTGCTGACCCTCGGGCCGGTCACGACGACCGCGACGATCACGCAGAGTTCCGTCGCCGACCCGAACGCGGCCGACAACACCGCGTCGTCGACCTGCACGGCGGTCACCGGCCTTCTGCTCAGCTGCTAGAACCGCAAGTAGCGCAAGCGAAGTACTCGTGAGTGGTAAGGACGGTTCTAACCGTCCTTACCACTCACGAGCCGCGCCGTCCGGCCCCATCCTCGCCGGACGGCGCGCGTCTGTGAGCAGCATCAGCGAGAGCAGCCCGGTGACCTCGCTGTCGTCCGGCGACAGCCGGTGGACGATCCTGGCCGGCCGGATGGCCTCGGCGGAAAGATCGCTCCGCACCAGTTCGGGGCCGGACGTGCCGGCGTAGTCCTCGTTGAAGACCAGATACAGCACGTGGAGCATGTCGTCGATCGTCGCCTGGGGAATGCCGTGACCGACGACCTGCAGGAACCCGCCGCGCGTCAACGCCTCGTCGACGGCGTGCGCGAGCTGCGTGTGGTCGCCGTCGTCCGAGGTGCTCAGGTCGACCTTCGGTACGAGAGCCATGACGCGGCGGTAGTCAGTGATCACTCCACGAGAAAGGCGGTGGAGCCGGGAACCGAGGACGACCTCTCGACGACTTGTGGGGCTGAATCGTGCGGCCCGGCGAGCGGAGAGAGATGCACTGGTACGAGGACGACGACCTGTGGGTCGGCTTCGCGGACGTGATGTTCCCGCCCGGCCGGGCCGAAGAGGCCGAACGCCTGACGGCCACGTCATCGCTGCTCGAAGTCGCAGACGGCACGAAGGTGCTCGATCTGGCGTGCGGCCCGGCGATCCACATCGTGCCGCTGGCGAAGAAGGGCGCCGACGTGACCGGCGTCGACCTCAGCCCGGCGATGCTCGAACGCGCGCGCGAGGCCTGTGAAAGCGCGGGAGTCGCCGCGAAGCTGATCCAGGCCGACATGCTCGAATACACCGAGCCCGGCGCGTACGACCTGATCATCAACATGTACACGTCGTTCGGCTATTTCACCGAGCCCGGCGACAACTTCACCGTGCTGCGAAACGCCTACGCCAGCCTCGCGCCCGGCGGCAGGCTGCTGATCGACGTGCTCGGCAAGGAGGTGCTGGCCGGCTGGGTCGGCCGTCCGAAGGCGGTCGACGTCGACGGCGGGACGGTGTTCATGCGCGACACCATCCTCGACGACTGGACCCGGCTCAAGACCGAGTGGACGCTGGTCCGCGACGGTGAGGCGAAGCGGGCGTCGATCCTGTCCTTCCTGTACAGCGCCGCGGAACTGAAGGCGCTGTTCGAGACGGCGGGCTTCACCGGCGTCGAATGCTTCGGGGATTTCGACGGCTCGCCGTACGACAACCACGCGCGCCGCCTGATCGTGCGTGGTGAACGTGCCGTCTGAACCACTCCGCCTGTTCGCGGAGCCGGACGACGAGACCGCGCGCCCGCTCCGGCTCACCGGCCCGGTGCTCCTGCTGTCGGTCGCGCTCCTGATCTCGCTGATCGCGGGCATCGCGCTCGGCCCGTCCAACGTCGCTCTCGCGGATGTCCTGCGCTACCTGGGAAAGGCGATCACCGGCGGCACCATCACCGGCGACGAGGTCACCGGGTACTCGATCGTCTGGCAGGTCCGCACGCCGCGGGTGCTGCTGGCGGCCGTGGTCGGTGCGGGGCTCGCGGTGGTCGGGGTCGCCGTGCAGGCGCTGGTCCGCAACGCCCTCGCCGATCCGTTCGTGCTCGGGATCTCTTCGGGCGCCTCGGTCGGTGCCGCCGCCGTCGTGGTGTTCGGGCTGTTCGCCGGGCTCGGCGTGCTGGCGTTGTCGACGGCCGCCTTCCTCGGCGCGCTTGGCGCGACGGCACTGGTCTATCTGGCGGCCCGCAGCAGATTCGGGCTGACGCCGTTGCGTCTCGTGCTCACCGGGGTCGCGCTCACCTACGCCTTCCAGGCCGTGATGAGCGTGCTCGTCTACCTCTCGCCCAACGGTCAGGCCGCGCAGACCGTGCTGTTCTGGCTGCTCGGCAGCCTCGGCGCGGCGACGTGGGCGTCCCTGCCGCTGGCCGCGCTCGGGGTGGCCGTCGCGATCGCGGTCCTGCTGCGGTACGGCACCGCGCTCGACGTCCTGTCCATGGGCGACGAGACCGCGATGAGCCTCGGCACCGACGCGGCCGCGTTGCGCCGCTGGCTTTTCCTGCTCACCGCGGTCGTCACCGGGTTGCTGGTGGCGGTCAGCGGCTCGATCGGGTTCGTCGGACTGGTCCTGCCGCATGTGGTGCGGATGATCGCCGGTTCGGGGCACCGCCGCGTGCTGGCACTCGCGCCGCTGGTGGGCGCGGTCTTCCTGGTGTGGGTCGATCTGCTCGCCCGCACCCTCGTCGCGCCCGAGGAGCTGCCGCTCGGGGTGATCACCGCGCTGATCGGCGTTCCGGTGTTCCTGGTCGTGATGCGGCGCCGCGGCTACGCGTTCGGAGGTCGCTGATGCTGTCCCTGCGCGAACTTTCCTTCGAGGTGGCCGGATCGACGCTGATCCGCGAGCTGCGCCTGGACGTCGGCGCGGGCGAGGTCGTCGGCCTCCTCGGTCCCAACGGCAGCGGCAAGTCGACGGCGTTGCGCTGCGTCTACCGGGCGCTGACCCCGTCCGGCGGTGCGGTCCTGCTCGACGGGGCCGACCTCGCGGAGCAGGGCCTGCGCGACACCGCCCGCCGGATCGCCGCGCTCACCCAGGACAGCAGGGCGGATCTGGACTTCACCGTCGAGGAGGTCGTCGCGCTCGGCCGCTCACCGCATCAGCGCGGCAATCTCCGGCTGTCCGCCCGCGAACGCGCGCTGTGCCGGGAAGCGTTGCGGCGAATGGACATCACTCATCTCGCCCAGCGCAGTGTGCTGACGCTTTCGGGTGGCGAACGGCAGCGGGTGCTGGTGGCGAGGGCGCTCGTCGGAGAACCGGAGGTGCTGGTCCTCGACGAGCCGACCAATCACCTCGACGTCCGCCATCAGGTGGAACTGCTGAAATTCCTGCGTGACTGCGGGCTCACCGTGTTCGTCGCGCTGCACGATCTCAACCTCGCCGCCGCCGTCTGTCACCGGATCGCGTTGCTGCGCGGCGGAACTCTCGCCGCCTGCGGCACCCCGGCCGAAGTGCTCACGCCGGAAACGGTCCGCGCCGTGTTCGGCGTCGAGGTCACGCAGGTGACCCATCCCGTGTCCGGTGCGCTCCAACTGCTTTACGACCTTCCCGCCGACGAAACCGAGGGGATCTCACGATGAAGCCGTCCAGGGTGACCGCGCTCTTCGCCGCGGCACTGCTCCTGAGCGCCTGCGGTGCCCAGGTCGAGGCCGGACCGGCCGCGCCGGCACAGGCCACGGTGACCAACTGCGGCGCGCAGGTCACCTTTCCGGCGCCGCAGCGTCCGGTGGCCTACGACGTCTCCGGTGTGGAGAAGATGTTCGCGCTCGGGCTCGCCGGCCGGATGCGCGGCTACGTGATGAATTCGCTCGGCGACCCGTCGATCGCCGGTTCGCCGTGGAAGGACGACTACGCCAAGGTCGAACGGCTGGGCACCTCGCGGGTCACGCGCGAGATCCTGGTCAACGCCAAGGCGGATTGGGTGATCGCGGGCTGGAACTCCGGGTTCAGCGAGGAACGCGGGATCACGCCGAAACGGCTGGAGCAGGTCGGCATCTCGAGTTACCTGCACACCGAGAGCTGCTGGGAGTATCCGGCCGCGAAGGCCGATGTGACACCGTTGGAGGCGCTTTACGCCGACCTGCGCAACCTCGGCGACATCTTCGGAGTTCGCCAGCGGGCCGACGAACTGGTCGCGGAACTCAAGGGGCGCTTCGACAAGGTCCGCTCCGGAGCGCCGAAGACGCCGCCCGCCAAGGTGTTCGTCTACGACTCCGGCACCGACCAGCCGTTCACCTCCGGGAAACACGCCGCTCCCAACGACATCATCGCCGCCGCGGGCGGGACGAACGTCTTCCGCGACCTGCGGGACGGCTGGGGCAGTGTCGGCTGGGAAGCGGTGGTGAAGGCCGAACCCGAGGTGATCGTCGTGGTGGACTACGCCGACCAGCCCGCTCAGGACAAGATCGCGTTCATCAAATCCGCGCCACAGCTGAAGAACACGTCGGCCGTGCGAGACAACCGGTTCCACGTCATCTCTTACGGTGACCTCGTGAGCGGCCCGCGCAACGCGGCCGGTGCCGAGTCGCTGGCCGCGTACCTGCGCTCGATCGGCCGGTGACCGCGATGTCCGCGCTGGTCCACGAACACGTCACCGACGCGATCAAGACGCCGGCGTTGATCCGGCTCGAACCGAACGTCGTGCTGATCCGCTTCGAAACCCTGAAGGTCTACGCGGCGCTCGGCGCGGTCCGGTCGCTGCTCGCCGACGGCGTCGTCCGAAAAGGACAGACCCTGATCGACAGCTCCAGCGGGATCTACGCGCTCGCGCTGGCGATGGCCTGCCACCGCTACGGCCTGCGCTGCCACATCGTCGCGTCCACCACCGTCGACCTCACCATGCGTTCGCAGCTGGAGATCCTGGGCGCGACGGTGGACCAGATGCCGCCGTCGGACGACCTCCGCCTCGACCAGCGGCGCCGGGTCGCGCGCGTGCACGACCTCCTGGAACGTCATCCGGACATGCACTGGATGCGCCAGTACCACGATCCCGTGCACTACCTGGGGTACGCCGAGGTCGCCGACCTCGTCTCCCGCGCGCTGCCGTCCGGGCCGCTCACCGTCGTCGGCAGTGTCGGCACCGGCGCGTCGACCGGAGGGATCGCGCGTTCGCTGCGTGAACGCGATCCGGATGTCCGCCTGACCGGGGTCCAGCCGTTCGGCAGCGTCACCTTCGGCAGCGAACGGTTCACCGATCCGGACGCGATCATCGCGGGGATCGGCTCCGCCATCCCGTTCGGCAACGTCGATCACGAGCTGTACGACCGGATCCACTGGCTGGACTTCGTGCACGCCATGGCCGCCACCGTCGGCCTGATGCGCGATCACGCCGTCTTCGCAGGTCTTTCCACCGGCGCCGCGTACCTCGTCGCGGGCTGGGAGGCGGCACGGAATCCGGACCGGACCCACGTCGTGATCGGTGCTGACACCGGACATCGTTACACCGCAAGGGTCTTCGCCCGGCATCGGGAGGCCGTCGACCCGGCCGGGCTCGCGCCGCGTGAGATCGCGTCGCTGGACGACCTCGCCCTGCCGTGGGCGGCGATGGACTGGCGGCGCCGCCGATTCGGGAAACCTTCGCCGCCGTTGTACCGGAAGGAGCGGGCGTCGTGACCGTCGTCCTGTTGGAAGCACTCACGTTCGGCCTGGGCAGGCTGGCCGACGCGGCGGCGGAGGCCGGGCGGAAACTGGTGCTGTTCACCGGAAACCGCGACATCTACCGATACGAACTCGGCATCCTCGGGCCGGACAGGGTCGAGGTGGCCGACATCGACACCACCGACATCGCGGCCTGCGAAACCGCGTTGCGCGCGATCCCGGACCTCGCCGGGATCATCAACTCGACCGACACCTGGGCGCTGCCGGGCGCGGAACTCACCGCCCGGCTCGGTCTGCCCGGCCCGGACGCGGCCGCAGTGCGTGTGTTGCGGGACAAGGGCGCGGTGCGCGATCTGCTGTACGAGCACGGGCTCACCCGCGGCAGGCCGGTGCCCGTCATGGTCGCCGAAGAGCTCGGGTTTCCCTTGGTGGTCAAGGATTCCTCGGGAACATCGTCACGCGGGGTGTGGCTTGTCCGCGACGAGGCGGAACTCGAACGGGCCAGGCTGGAGGCGAAGGAAACTCCGCTCAAGGGGCATCTGATCGCCGAACCGTATTTCCCGGGACCGCTCTACAGCGCGGAAACCATCACCTGGCAGGGCAGGACCCGGTTGCTCGGGATCCTCTCCCGTCAGCTGTCGCCCGAACCGGTGCGGCGTGAGGAAGCCGCCGCGTTCCCGGTGGCCTTCCCCGAGGCCGAGTACGCCGGACTGGCCGACTGGATCGGCCGGGTGCTCAAGGCTGCCGGACACGAGCAGGGCTTCGCGCACACGGAATTCGTGCTCACCGCCGACGGTCCGGAGGTCGTCGAGATCAACATCCGGATCGGCGGGGCGATGCTCGGCGAGGCGTTGTGCCGGTCGTTGGGCACCAACGTCTATTCCGCGATGATCGCCATGGCGCTGGGCGAGGAGCCCGCCTTGCTCACGCAGGAAGTCGGCGGGGGCCCTGGCGTCGGGTTCGTCCTGGCGTATCCGGCCGCGGAAGGCGTGCTGAAGGGCTGGTCAGGGCTCGACAGGCTGCCCGGTCTGCCCGGCGCGCCGGAGTGGTATCCGACGGCGAGCCCCGGTGACGAGATCCGGCACCTCGCGGATCAGCGGTCGTGCACCGGGATCGTCCTGGCCGAAGGGCCGACGGCGGAACTGGCGCTGCATCGCGCGCTCGCCGCCGCGGGCGGGATCACGCCGGAGATCGGTTCTTGAGAACTCTCTCAGATGGATAGCTCTACTTTCTGTTTTGGAAAGTGAAGCTATCCATCTGGAGGGAACTGTGGGCGAAGCAGTGGGCAGGCGTGCGGTGCTCGGGGGCGCGGCGGCGGCCGGTGTCGCGATGCTGGCCGCGAACACGGCCACGGCGCGGGAAGACCGGCGGCGGTTCGCGGGCAAGGTCGTGATCATCACGGGGGCGACCTCGGGGATCGGTCGCGAGACGGCCATCGCCTTCGCCGCGGCGGGCGCCAAGGTCGGTTTCTGCGGCAGGCGGGAAGAACTCGGCCGCGATGTCGAGCGGGAGATCCGCCGCGCGGGTGGGGAAGCGGCGTATTTCCGGGCGGATGTCCGGGTCCCGGAGCAGGTGCAGGACTTCGTGGACGGCGTCGCCCGCCGGTACGGCAGGCTCGACATCGCGTTCAACAACGCCGGGATCCACATCGGCAAGCCGCTGCACGAGATCTCTCTCGACGAGTGGGAGGACGTGCAACGCACCAATGCGCGCGGCGTGTTCCTTTCGATCAAGTACGAGGTGCCGCATCTGCTGAAGACGGGCGGCGGGGTGATCGTCTGCACCGCGTCGGCGCAGGCCGACCAGACCAGGCCGGGGCACGCCGCCTACACCTCGAGCAAACGCGCCGTGCAGGGGCTGGTGCGCGCGGCCGCGCTGGACTACGGCGCGAAGGGGATCCGGGTGCTCTCGATCGACCCGGGGACTATCGACACCCGGCTGGTGCGCCCGCCGGGTATCCCGGACGACCTGTGGGCGCAGTTCAAGAAGGCTTGGGGGCCACTGAACGTCCACGGCCTGCCGAGGATGGGCGAAGCAACGGAGATCGCTTCGGCCGTACTCGCGTTGGCGTCACCGGATTTCGCCTATCTGAGCGGGACTTCCGTTCTTGTCGACGGCGGTCTGAACACCGGGCGGCCGATGGTCATGCCGCCCGGGTTCACCCCGCCTGCCTGAGGTCTCGCCGGGCCTCGTGAGTGGTAAGGACGGTTCTAACCGTCCTTACCACTCACGAGACCCAGCAGTCAGGGGGTGGACACGCACCGGAGGGCTCGACGGTTGCCCTCAGCCGCAGCCGCCCATGATCCGGGCCAGTTCCCCGGGCAGCAGCGGGGGCTCCGGCAACGGGTTCGCGGCGGGCGCCCGCATCCCGTCGAACAGCAGCGCTAGATGGCGGCGCCAGACCTCCGGCCGGACGGCCGCGGTCGCTTCAACGGTGCGCGCGATCCCCCAGGTCACGAAGGCCATGTCCTCGAGGGTGAAGTCGGCGCGCAGGGCGCCGCTCTCCTTGGCGCGTTCGACGATCCGGGTCATGAGTTCGTAGCCGCGTTCGAGGTCTTCGGTCTGCGGGGGCCGCGTCGAGGCCAGTTCGTTGTAGCCGCGATCGGCGGCTTGCAGTTCGCAGACCCGTTCGACGAACGACGTCAACCCGGCCCAGGCGTCGTCCAGGGACAGTGCGTGTTCGGCGAGCTTCGCGACGGTCTCCGTCCGGTCGGCGAACACGGCGTTCACCAGATCCGCGCGCTGGGGGAAGTGGTTGTACAGCGTGCCGATGCTGACGCCGGCGGTCTTGGCGATCTCTTCGAGCGCGACGTCGAGGCCGCGCACCGCGTAGAGCCCCCTGGCGGCCTCGATCAGCAGGTCGCGGTTGCGCTGGGCGTCCTTCCGCAGGGGTTTGGTCATGACGGCATCGTAGCCAAGTTGAAGGTGGCCTCAAGTTGTGTGTACCTTCGAAGAAGTTGAGGGCATCCTCAAGTTAACTTCCTGGGAGGACACATGACCAAAACGCTCGCGATCTTCGGTGCCGGACCGGTGCTGGGACTCTCGCTCGCCCGTCGCTTCGGCCGCGAGGGCTTCCGTATCGCCCTCGTCGCGCGCACCACCGAGAACCTCGACGCGCTCGTCGCCGAACTCGACGACGACGGCATCGAAGCGAGCGGGTTTCTCGCAGACGTCTACGAACCGGCTCAAATCGCCGCCGCCGTCACCGCCATCGGCCGGATCGACGCGGTCGCGTTCAACCCCGGCGGCGGGACCATGGGAGAGGGCATCGTGCCGGTGCTCGAAGTGGATCCGGAGAACCTGCGGCTCATCCTGGACCGGTTCCTGGTGTCCGCGGTGGCGCTGGTGCGGGCCGTACTGCCGGGCATGACCGAGCGCGGCGACGGCGCGATCCTGTTCACCGCCGGGCAATCCGGCCTGCACCCGGCGCCGTTCCTCGGCAACGTGGGCATGGCGCAGGCCGCGCTGCGGAACTACTTCCACAATCTGAACGCCGTGCTCTCGGAGAAGGGCGTGTATGCCGGGGCCGTCAACGTCGGCGCGCTGATCGAGGGAAGCGTGCCGCATCGGGCGATCACCTCGAGCCCGTTGGACTTCGAGCCCGAGGTGATCCACCCGGACGTCTTCGCCGACGCCTTCTGGAAGCTCTACGCGACGCGTGAAGCTCCCGAGGCGCTGGTCGGTTCTTTCGGGAAGTAGCCAAGCAAGTTGGCGTGTCGGGTGGGGTGCAGGGGACTGCTGGTACGCGGCGCCGTAGAGCGGTCGGCCAAGGGGGTCGTGAGTGGCAAAGAGGGTAAGCGCCGAGGGTGTGTCTTAGGTACCTACTTGGATTCTGGCTGCGGTTGACCGCCGGGGACCGGTCCGTGAAGGCCTCCTTGAGGGACTCAGAGTCCCTCAAGGAGTCCTTCACGGACTTGGGAACACGGGCAAATGATACATAATCGGACAATTCGACGTAGTGGGCGTCCTTTATGGACGGTCGGAGAAACCTCAGGCACTGCCGCTCAAGTTCCTGGCATTGAACTTGAAGGTAGTGAAGGAGGCCTTCACGGACACCCGGACGGCACCTGCGGCCCCAGGCACACCAGTGGTCACAGCGGTGCCGCGTGAGGGCCTTGCGAGTACATGATGGCCCCCTTCCTTGCGCCTAGCGCAAGGAAGGGGGCCATCATGTACTTCGCCAGGGTGTGAAGGTCGAGTTTCCTCGGCCGAGCCGAGGGACTGGGCCCTTCACGGACTTGCCACCCTGACATGACACCTTTGACTTCCGGCTCAATAACCGTCCTTACCACTCACGACGGTGACCCCTGGTCGGTTCTTGCCGGGAAGTGACTACTTCTCGACGGCGTAAGCCTCGATCTCGACCTTCATCTTCGGGTCGAGCAACGCCGAAACCTCGACCATCGTGGCCGCGGGCAGCACATCACCGAAGGCTTCCCGGTGCGCCCGCGCCACCAGTTCGGCGTCCTTGATGTCGGTCACGTAGGTGACCGTGCGGACCACCGCGACCATGCTCGAACCGGCGTCCCGCAGCGCGGTCTCGATGATCGAAAGCACGGCCACGGCCTGTTCGTACGCGTCACCGGAACGAGCGGGCTCCCGCGCCGTCGTCCCGGAAACGTGGATGTGCTCGCCGACGCGCACCGCCCGGCTGTAACCGAATACCTGCTCGAAGTCCCCGCCGGAGGAGATGTTCACCCGCTCAGTCATGCCCCGAACGAAAGCACATCCGAGTGGGCTCGGGTGACACTGGCGCCCCGCACCGGTTCCGGTACGGGGCGCCAGTCGCCGATGCTTACTTCTCTTCGTCGCTCGGAGGCTTCTCGTTCGCGGCGGGCGGGATGGCCTTCGTCATCTCGACGATGGTCTTCCCGGCCAGGCCCGACGCGCCGTAGGTCGGGTCGCTGAGGATCTTGGTGGTTTTCTCGATCGCGTCCGCCACCTTGGGGAACCTCTTGTGCAGGTCGCCGATCGGGAAGCTGTTCCAGTAATCGAACCGCTTCAGGATGTCCGCCGCCTCGGGACGCCCCTCCAGCACCTTGGTCAGCTTCTCGCGCACCACCCTGAGGGGCATGTCGCCGAGCTTCTCCGGCTTGGGCTTCGGAGCGTCGGGCTTCGCGTCCGGGGTGGTGTCGCCCGGCTTGGGGGGCGGGCCTTCGATCGGCTTCTTGCCGCCGGGCATCGGTGTGCCACCACTGGGTTTGGGCTTGGGCAGCGTGACCTTGCCGCCGCCGAGCGTCAGCTTGACGACGTCGTCGGCCGCCCCGCGTGTCTTCGCCAGGATCTTGATCATCTCGGCGAGCTTCTTGGCGGTGTCGGCGATCTGCTTGGCGATCTTGGCGATCGCCACACCGACCGTGGTCATGATGGAGGTGATCGCCGCGATGATCGAACCGCCGAAGGTGACGGGCGCCAGCGCCACCGCCACGATCGCGGCCTTGAGGATGCCCGCCAGCGTCATGGCGATGATGTCGCGGACGATGCCGCGCACGGCGCCGATCATGGCACCGGCGATCCCCATCTGCTTGCCCGCGAAATTGATGTACTCGGCGAGCGCGTCGATCTGGGCGGCGACGCCTTCCATGTCGGCCCGGAACTTGTCGGCGGCTTCGCCGTCCCACTTCTCCATGAACTTCTTGGTGGCGGCCGCGTGGTCCTCCGACCACTCCTTCACGGCCTTGCCCTCGTTGTAGATCGCCGTCTTGGCCGCCTCGATGCCCTTCGGGTCACCCAGCAGGAAGTCCAGTGGCCAGCGGAAGATGACGATGTGCTCGATCAGCCAGCCGATCCCGGCGGTGAGCAGCGACCCGATCGGGTCGACGACCATGCCGAGGATCTCGATCGCCATTCCCGCCGAGGCCAGCCCGATGCTGAGGCTGTCACCGTCGTCGACGGCTTTTTTCAGCGAGAACGCGGAATCGAAGAAGCCCGCGCCCGCGGTGTCACCACTGCCCGCGAGGAAGCTGCGGTTCTCGTCCTTGAAGTCGTCGGCCTTGATGCCACTGCCGTTCGCGAAGTCGTTCCGGTGGTACTCGTCGCTCACTTGACCTTCACCTCGTCGATGCCCTTGCCGGCGTCGGTGATCAGCTTCTCCGACTCCTGTTCGTTGGCGTCGTACTTCTTGGCGGCCTCGCGCACCCTGTCCGAGAACTCCTGCACGTTCTCGGAGTACTTGTTCAAATGGTCCCGCGCCTTACCGCAGTGCATGCTCGCGCCGGCACCGTAGATCTGGCCGCCGAAGATGCCGAAGATGCCGGGGTCGGCCACGCAGCTGCCCACCATGTCGGCGCTCTTCCGCAGCGCGTCCTCGAGCTTGTCGAGGTGACCGGCGAACTCGTTCAGGGCTTCCGTCTTGACACCGAATCCGCTCACCACGGGCTCATTTCATCGTCGTCGGGGGCGGCAGGCCGCCGGGGTCGCGGCGCCGGCGGGTTCGGCGGCCGCACGGGGCGGCCCGGCTGCGGCGGCATCGGAGGACCGGACTGTGGCGGCGGCGGCCGGTACCCCGCCTGCGGACGCGAGTCCTCGTTGTGCGCCTCCGGAGCCCACTTGTCCTGTTCCGGGTTTTCCGGCGCGTTTTCCTCGTCCTCCACCTTCGGCAGGAACGTGCGGACCAACCGCGCGGCCTCGTCTTCGCCGTTGATCTCGGTGTACGACTCCGTGACCTTCTCGACGGTCTTGCGCTGGGCCTGGCGCACCGTCTGCATGACGAGGGAGGACAGCCGGGCCGGTCCCAGCGCGGTGGCCCGGTTGCCGAACTCGATCGCGCTCAGCGAGCCGTTGGCCTCGACCGTCACCGTCACCGAGCCGTCGGGAGAGCTCACAGTGGAGGCCGAGGCGGTGAACGCGGCTGTCAGGGCATTGGCTTTTTCTTCGAGTTTCCTGGCTTCTCGCTCCAAAAGGAGTGCGAAGTCCTCACCTGCATCGAAATTGGGTTGCATGCGTCGCCTTGGCTCGGTTGGGATCGGATCACGAGGGGAGAAGGGGAGAGGTCGACGAGGCGGAACACCCCCAGCTTCCCATCACGGAGGGTAGACCGGCCGTCCCGGCCCCGCAGGGAACCGGTAGGTCGCGAGCTGGTTCGCTGCGTATCGTTACCACCGGCCGGACACCGGGACAAGCCCGATGATCAGGGACTGCCCGAAAGGTCTGCGGGCGCGGGCGGAGGGACAAGGCGATGGAAACCGGACCGATCGTGCGGAACGCCGATCGAGACGACGTCATGGCCATCTGCCGCTTCGGCGAGGAACATGTCCGAGCCCACTACGCGCCGTTGATCGGCGAAGAAGCCGCTGCCCAGCAGGTGCGGATGTGGTGGAATGAGACGAACATCGCCGGGGCCGTCGCACGCGGTTCGGTCGTGGTCGCCGACGACGGCGGGCACCTCGCCGGTGTCGGGCAGCGCGGTCTCGACGGTGTCGAGCACGTGATCTACAAGCTCTACGTGCATCCGCGGCATCGCGGTGGCGGGCTGGGTCCGCGGCTGCTCGACGTCCTCATCGGACAGTTGCCCGCGGACGCCGGGCGGGTGTTCATCGAGCACTTCGTCGCGAACGAGCGTGCGGGGGCCTTTTACGAGCGTGAAGGTTTCACGGTGGAGCGGATCGAACCGCATTCCACAGGGGACCCTCGGCTCGGTGTGGTGTGGCGCGTCCGGGATCTTCGCTAGCGGAGGTTCCGGGCGAAGGTCCCGTCGAGCCAGCGGTCGACCTGGTGCTGACCACGCAGACGGACGACGACGAGGTCCGGATATCGGTTCTCGTCGATGACCTTGCGGACGCGAGCCCGGATGACCGGGTGATACCGCCAGGCGAGCTTGACGATGTGGTCGCGATCGGTGAAGAACGTGTGCAGCGGGCCCTCGACGTTGCCGCCCGCGATCTTCGAGCCGCGCCCGGCGCGACGTTTCAGCGTCCGGACGATGGTGCGGGCGACGGTCATGGCACGCGGATGATCGAGCCAGACCAGCACGTCCAGCCGTTCGGTCATCCGCTCCCGGACCTCTTCGCCCTGCCATTCGATGGCCCATTCGTCGCGGGCGAGGAATTCCAGGACGTCGGCCTGCCAGGTCTCCCGCACCGTCCAGCCCGGCGCGTGGAAGAAGGACTCGAACTCGACGAACGGCAATCCCATGCGCTCGCAGAGGGTCCGTGCCAGCGTCGACTTGCCGGATCCGGCGGGGCCCGCCACCGCGACCCGCCGGATCCGCCGCCCGGGAAGGGCGTCGTCCGGCCCGATGATCTCCATGCGGGAAGCATAGGAACCACCGCTACCGGTTTTCGGCGGCCTTCTTGAGGTCCTTCAGCCAGATTTCGAGGCCCTGTCCGAGCATCGCGGTGGAGTCGGGCACGTCGTTGTCGACCTGGGGGCCGGTGTGGCTCTCTTCGGTGCGGACGATGACGCCGCCGGGGACCTTGACGAAGTTCCAGACGTGGACGCCGTCGATGTGCATGCCGCCGGGGCCGTCGAGGGGACCGGTCCAGCGGACGCATTCGCCGGGCTGGAGCTGGCGGACGGTGGAAACGATGGTCACGTCACCGGGCGGGTAGGGCATGCCGGGCGGGACGGGAATGGTCCACTGGAACCGGGAATGTTTGCGCAGCGGACCGTGGTCCAGGCGTTTCATGGTGACGGGGATGACGGGGTTCTGCCAGGACGGCCAGGCCTCCACGTCGGTCTGCAGGTTCCAGATGGTGCGCAGCGGCGCCTTGATGAAGGTCTCGGTCCGGTAGTGCACCTTGGCCGACCGGTCGATGCCTTTGCCTTGGCAGGTAAGCGAAGTCGGTTTGGTGTGGTGGGCGGGGGCGGCCTGGGCGGGCGCCGTGGCGCCGAGGACGCCGGCGAGGGCCAGCGGGACCGTGAGCAGGGCGGCGCGTGTGCTGATCCGGCGGCGTGAGGTTCGTGAGGTGCCGAACATGATCCTTCTCCTTCGCTCCTGGTTAGTTAGTGCTTGTCGCTATAGTTAGAAGGTATAGCGCAAGCATGGTGAACGTCAAGAGGAAGCGTGAGAGGGTCTAACTCGGTTCGAGAAGTACGTGATGGCCCCCTTCCTTGCGCCTAGCGCAAGGAAGGGGGCCATCACGTATTTCAGGCGACCTGAGCGGCGGACCGTGGTGGGGCTCGTGAGTGGTAAGGACGGTTCTAACCGTCCTTACCACTCACGAGACTCAGGCCGACCGGCCGAGGAAAGCCAGGAACCGCGTCTGCGGGTCGGCGTCCGCCGGCGGTTTCACCCGGGGGCCGAAGGTGCCCGGCGTGCGGCTGATGATCAACCGGGCGAGCGAGAACGACGGCGCGACGATGTCGGGCTCCATGCGCACGTCCACACCGAGCGCGGAGCCGATGTCCCAGGTGTGCACCAGGGTGTCGAACGTCAGCAGCGCCAGGTAGTCCGTGACCGTCGCATCAGGACGGTTGGTCACGTACCACGCGGGAGCGGGCCGGTCGAGCATCTCGTCGGTGACGGCGGCGCCCGTCGCTTCCCGGGTCGCGCGCCATGTGGCGAGCGGGTCCGCACCGGTCAGCTCGCCGGGCTTCTCCGAACCCGCGGGCCCGTTCTCCACCGTGAATTCCCGGCCCGACACGTGATGGCGCAGAACCTCCAGCCCCCAGATGACGTGACCCGTCACGTCGCGCACCGTCCAGTGTTCGCACGCCGACGCCGCGTCCCATTGGTCCGGCCGCACGGTAGCGAGCACGGCGTCGAAGGCGTCTTGTGTCCGCAGGTAGCGATCCAAGGTTTCCATGGTTCCTTACTTCAACGTCGCGTTGATGGCGGCCGTCAGTTGTTCGGGACCCGGCACCAGGGCCTTGTCGAGCGCGAGGGCGTACGGGATGACGGTGCCGTCCGGCCTGCACACCCGCCTCGGCGGTGCCACCAGGTCGAATTCTTCGGCCGCCGTCGCGACGATCTCCGCTCCCAGCCCGCACATGCGGTTCGAGTCGTCGATCACGACCAGCCGCCCGGTCTTGTCGACCGATTTGCGCAGGCACTCCCAATCGAAGGGGTAGACCGTGCGCGGGTCGATGATCTCGATGTCGGCACGGTCGCCGAGGCTCTCCGCGACCTCGATCGCCGTGCCGACGTGCTGGCCCACCGCCACCACCGTCAGGTCGCCGCCCTCCCGGACGACATTCGCTTGCCCAAGCGGGACGATGTCCTCCTCCCCGGCGTAGGACACATCCGTCGCCCCCAGCAGTGACGAGGGAGCGAACACGGCCACCGGGTCGGGATCCTGGATCGCCGACCGCAACAGTCCGTACGCGTCCGCCGGCAGGCCCGGGACCACCGTCTTGACGCCCGCGTGGGCGAGCAGACTGTACGGGTTGTCCGAATGCTGGCCCGCCCAGCCGAAGCGCGAACCCGATCCGGACACGAGATACGTGACCGGGATCCGGACCTGGCCGCCGGTCATCAAGGAGAACTTGTGGGCCTGGTTCACGATCTGCTCGAAGACCAGGTAGATCAGCGAGGAGATCTGGAACTCGATCACGGGCTTCTTGCCCGCCATCGCCGCGCCGGTCCCGAAACTGGTGAAGGCCTGTTCGGACAACGGCGTGTCCAGCACCCGCTCCGGGCCGAATCTGGGCAGCAGTCCCGAGGTGACCCCGCTCGCTCCGACACCGACGTCTTCGCCGAGTAGGAAGACGTCTTCGTCGGCCGCCATCTCGGCGTGCAGGGCGAGGTTCATCGCGTGCATGTAGCCGAAGTTCTCCGGAGAGGGCAGCTCGCTCACAGGATCACCCCCGGCCGGACCGCGGCCGTTCCCGCGTACAGGTACATCAGTGCGTCCTTCGGATCGGGCGACGGGGCGTTCTTCGCGAACTCGACCGCCTCGTCGACGGTTTCCTTGACAGCCGCGTCGATCTCGGCGACGACGTCGTCGCCCAGCTGGTCGCCCAGTAAGGGGATCGGATCCCGCGTGCGCCAAAGGGCCACTTCGTCGGGATCGCGGAACTCGACGCCCAGAAGTTCCAGCACGGAGTGATGTCCGAAGAACCGGTACGTCCGGCATTCCAGGAACGCCGGACCTCCGCCCGCGCGAATCCCATCGAGCAGTTCCGCCGCGGCACCTGCCACCGCCTCGACGTCCATGCCGTCGACAGTGCGCGAGACCATCCCGAAGCCTTCGGCGCGCCGGGCCGCGCCCCCCGCGAGGCCCGACTCGAGTTTGAGGCTCGTCGCGTACTGGTTGTTCTCGCAGACGAACAGCACCGGCAAGGACCAGATCGCGGCCAGGTTGAAGGCTTCGAGCAGGACACCCTGGCTCATCGCCCCGTCGCCGAAGAAGCTGACGACGACCTCCGAGTCGCCGCGGGCCTTGGCCGCCCACGCGGCCCCGGAGGCGATCGCGCCGCCCGCGCCGACGATTCCGTTGGCGCCCAGGATGCCCAGCTTCATGTCCGCGGCGTGCATCGATCCGCCGCGGCCCTTGTTGAAGCCTTCGAGGGTGCCGAGGAGTTCGGCGAGCAGACGGCGCGGGTCCGCGCCCTTCGCCAGCACGTGTCCGTGTCCCCGGTGGGTGCTGGTGATGAAGTCCCGCTCGGTCAGGTTCGCGCAGATGCCGACGGCGACGGCTTCTTGCCCGATGTACGGGTGGATACCGCCGTCGATCTCCCCGGCGATGGCCATCGCCAGGCAGCGTTCTTCGAACTCCCTGATCAGTTTCATGGACCGGTACAGGGCCATCCGGTTTTCACGGGTCATTTTCGAGACAGCCCTTCTGTGGAGGTCCGGACGAGCATTCGGTCGACGTAACGAAGCAGCGCGCCGTCGTCGGGGCTCGGTACGACGATCGGGTCGAATTCGCTGCTCGGCCGTCCGGTGGGAGTAGCGGACCCGAAGAGCAGCTTCAGGATGGCGTGTTCCTCGGGGGAGTGGGCTTCGAGAGCCGAGAGCCAGTCGGCCACCGGCAGGGTGCCGATCCCGGTACCGGTGCTCCGCAGGAGTTCCACCAGGTACGTGAGGCGCATCGGTCGTTCGCCGGCCAGCACGAACCGGCTGCCGTCCCGCCGCTGTTCCAGACCGAGCCGGGCGAGCGCACCCGCCGTCTCGTCCACCGCGATCCACGGTTCCTCGATCTCGGTGTCGGGCGCGGCGCCGAGTTCGAGGATGATCCGCAGCACCCGCAGCATGATGTCCCGCGTGTTCCCTTGCCCGGTGCGCGAATCCCCGACGATCCGGGGCAGCCGGTAGATCGCCGACGGCATCCCGCGCTCGTACGCGGTGGTGATCAGCTGCTCCGCGTGCGACTTGGTCTCCGCGTATCCGCTGCGGGAACCGTTCTCCTCACCGGCGGAAATGGTCGACACGAACTGCAGCCGTTTGAGCCGGGTGGTGGCCGCCAGCCGGATCAGTTCGCGGGTGCCGCCCACGTTGGCGCCTTCGAGCTGTTCGTAGCTGGAGAGCGCGTCGACCCAGGCGCCGTTGTGGCAGATCAGGTCGATTTCGCCCGCGAGCCGCTCGAAAGCCGCACTGGTGAGCCCGAGTCCGGGCGCCGCGAGATCGCCGGGTACAACGGTGATCCGCTTTTCGTCGACGTCGTCCCACAGGCCGTAGCGGTCGAGATTCTCGCGCAGCCGCTGCCATCCCGAGTGTTCGTCGGCCGCGCGGACGAGGCAGTGCACCCGCACGTTCTCGCGCGTCAGCAACTCGCGGACCAGGTACGCCCCGACGAATCCGGTGGCCCCGGTGAGCAGAATCTCCGAGACGGCAACGGATTCACGTGGCGGCAGCGGCTCCGGGAGGACGCCGCGCAACATGGCCTCGGGATCGAACGAGCGCACGTCGGTCCGCCGCTCGCCGTTGATCTCTTCGGCCAGCTTCGCGATCGTGGGTCGCTCGAACAGCGTTCGCAGTGGCAGGTCGATCCGCAGGGTCTCCCCGATCCGGACGGCGAGTTGCGCGGCCTTCAGGGAGTGCCCGCCGACGTCGAAGAAGCTTTCGTCCCGGCCGACGGTTTCGCGGCCGAGGACCTGGGCCCAGATCGTCGCCAAGGTCTCCTCGGTCGGGTTGCGTGGTGGAGCGGTCTCGTCCTGCCGGATGTCGTCTTCAGGCTCCGGGAGTGCCCGGACGTCCAGTTTTCCGTTGATGGTCAACGGAAGTTCCGGAAGCGACACGAACGCCGCGGGCACCATGTACTCCGGCAGTTCGCGGCGCAGTCCGGCGCGCAGGGCTGTGTCGTCGAGAACGCCCGAGACCTTGAGATAGGCGACGAGCCGCTTCTGCCCGGAGCCGTCTTCACGGGCGATGACGGCGGCCTGCACGACGTCCGGACGGGCCAGCAGCGCGGCTTCGATCTCGCGGGGTTCGATGCGGAAGCCGCGGATCTTGACCTGATCGTCGACGCGTCCGAGGTACTCGAGATCACCGTCGGCGTTGTGCCGCACGATGTCTCCTGTCCGGTAAAGCCGGTCACTGGTGGTGTCGTGGTGATTGGGGACGAACTGTTCATCGGTGAGTTCCGGCTGTCCCCGATAGCCCCGTGCGACACCGGGCCCGGCCACGTGGAGTTCTCCCGGTACCCCGGTCGGCGTGAGCCGGCCGCGTTCGTCGAGGACGTACACACGCGTGTTCCCGAGCGGGCGGCCGATGGGGATTCCCTTGGCGTTCTCGGGAACAGGAGCGGGGATCGGGTGACAAGTGGCGAACGTGGTGCATTCGGTGGGGCCGTACCCGTTGAAGAGCCGCGTGCCGGGCAGCGCGGCGACGGCGCGGCGGACATGGGTGACGGACAGCGCTTCGCCGCCGACGAGCAGATGGCGGAGCCCCGTCAGCGCCGCGGTGTCCTCGTCGACGATGTGGTTGAACAACGACGAGGTGAGCCACGCCGTGCTGATCCGGTGCCGGGTGATTGCGTTCGCGAGCGGCCGGGCGGTGAGCACCCGCTCGGTGGAGATGACGCAGGTCGCGCCGGTGAGAAGGGCGCCCCAGATCTCGAAGGTCGCCGCGTCGAAGGAGATCGCCGACGCGTGCAGGACCACCTCGTCCGGGCCGAGGATTCCTTCCGGCAGCCCGGTGACCAGGCGGATGATCGCGCGGTGCTCGATCTCGACGCCTTTGGGGCGGCCGGTCGAGCCGGAGGTGTAGATGACATAAGCCAGGTCGCGCGGCTCCACTCCGGTCCCGAGTGCGGTCGGCGGTTCCTCGTCGAGTGTGGGATCGCCGATCAGGTCGGTCGCGATCACCAGCCGGGCTCCACCGTCGGCGAGCAGGAGCCGTTGGCGTTCCTCGGGATATTCGGGGTCGATCGGCAGGTACGCGGCGCCGGTCTTGAGGATGGCGAGCAAGGCGGTGATCAGCCCGATGGAACGCGGCAGGCACACGCCGATGACCGTTTCCGGTCCGGCTCCCAGTGTGCGCAACCGGTGCGCGAGCCGGTTGGACCGGACGTCGAGCTCCGCGTAGGTCACGGAGTCTTCGCCGCAGACCAGCGCTGTCGCTTGTGGACGGTGGCGGACCTGCTCGGCGAACACCGCGGGCACGGTCGCCGGGGCGGGCAGCTCCGTGGTCGTGTCGTTCCAGTCCTCCGTCAGCAGGCGGAGCTCGGAATCGTTCATCATCGACCAAGCGGAAAGCGGCCGCTCCGGCTCGGCCCCGGCGGACGCGAGCAGATGCCGGAAGTGCCGGGCGAAGCGTTCGATCGTGACCGGGTCGAATACGTCGGCGTTGTAGTCGATCCGCGCTTCCAGCACGCCGTCCCGTTCCGCCACGAGGCATTCGAGGTCGAACGGCTCTGATGGAGTGCCGGCCGGCGCGACGTCCGGCAACGGCCCGTCCACCAGCCGGAGGACGACCTGGGCGAGCGGATTGCGGCTGAAGTCCCGCCGGGGCGCCAGTTCCTCGACAAGACGCTCGAAGGGGATGTCCTGGTTCGCGTACGCGCCGAGCGTGGTCTCCCGCACGCGGCCCAGCAGTTCCGCGAAGGTGGGATCGCCGGAAAGGTCGGTGCGCAGCACCAGCAACTTGGCACCGGCCGCGGGTACTCCGACCGTGACGTCGGTGGTGCGCGCGTAGCGGGACAGGACGACGTCGAAGACCGCCAACAGCGTCATGAACAAGGTGACGTCGTGACGGCTGCTCACTCCGCGAAGTTCCTCGGCGACGACAGGGTCCACGGTGAAGGAGAGCGAGTCGGCGCGATAGGACGCCAGCGGCGGGCGTGCGCGATCCGCCGGCAGTTCCAGCGCCGCCGGCACGTCGTCGAGCTGCTTCCGCCAGTAGTCGAGTTGTCCGCGCAGTGCCTCGAAAATCGGCTCGTCGGGGTGCTCCAGCGTGTGTTCGACCAGCCGGATGAGCCTGCCGACGAGCCGGGTGGCGGTGGACCGGTCGAAAAGACCGGTGCGGAACACCAAGGAGCCGTGCAGCTTGCCGTCCTGCAGATGGGTGACCAGCTCCAGATCGAACCGGGTCGCCACACCCGCCCAGGGCACGCTGGAAATCGCGCCTTCGCCGGGCGTGGGGATTTCCCCGTTGTGCACGACCACGACGTCGAAGATCGCGTTCCGGCCGGCGTCCCGTTCCGGCCGGACCTCCGCGACCACCTGGTCGAACGGCGCCTGCTGATGCGCGTAGGCGTCGACCATCTTGGTACGCGTCACCTTCAGCAGCTCGCGGAACGACATCGACGGCGTGATGTGGGCGCGCAGCACCACGGTGTTCACGAAGAAGCCGAGGACGTCGGCGAACCGGCGGTCGTCACGACCGGCCAGCACCGTTCCGATCGTGATGTCCTCCTGTCCGGAATGGAGGGACAGCAACGCCTGGAACACCGCGGCCACGGCGCTGGACAGCGCACATCGGTTCCGCAGCGCGAAGGAGCTGAAAGCCTTCGTGAGTTCGGCGGGGAGTTCGAAATCGACGTGGTCGCCCGCGAAACCGGGATTACCCGATCGCGGCCGGTCGGTCGGCAACCGCAGCGGTTCGAAGCCGTCGAGCTCACGCCGCCAGTAGTCGATGTGTTCCGCCACCGAACCGACGCCCGCGCGCTGCGCCGCGACGTACTCCTCGTAGGTCACGTCGAGCGGCGCTGGAGTCTCCGACCGGTAGAGCGTGACGACGTCCTCGGTCACGATCTGGATGGACCGGCCGTCGGTGATGATGTGGTGGTTCACCAGGCACAGCACCGCCGATCCGTCGGCGCACTCGACGACCATCGCCCGGATGGGCGGCGCCGCCGCGAGGTCGAACGGTTCGCGGACCAGGTCGGCCGTGTGCTTCTGCCACTCGTTCTCACCAGGGCCCGCGGTCCGCCGCGCCACCGGGATGCGGAAGCCCGGGGTCGGTACGGCGGCAGGCGTCCCCGACTCGTCCACGACGAACCGCCAGCGGAGCACCGGATGCCGTTCGACGAGCGCGCCGAGCGCCCTGTCCAGCGCCTCGAAGTCGACGCCATCGTGGAACCGGAACACGATCGGGATGTTGTACGCGGCGCTGGTCCGGTCGAGTTGCTGCACCAGCCACAGCCGCTCCTGCCCGAGCGACAACCTCATCGATTTCTCCTTCATCGGGCGTTCGCGATCAGGGCCTGTTCGTCGACTTTCCCGTTGCGGGTCAGCGGGATCTCGTCGACCACCACCCACAGGGCGGGTATCGCGTAGCTCGGGAGCAGCCGCGACAGGAACGCGCGCAAGGTGCGGGGTTCCGTGTCCTCGCCGGGGTTCACGACGATGGCCGCCACGAGCTGAGGGCTTTGGTCCGCTTGCCGGGAAACGACGATCACGGCGTCGCGGATACCGGGGTGGCCGGCGAGGATGGTGCCGATCTCCTCGGTTTCGATGCGATGGCCGTCGAGTTTGATCTGCTTGTCCGCGCGGCCGAGGAAGACCACGTTTCCGTTCGGGTCGAGCCGGACCAGATCGCCCGTGCGGTACAGGCGTTCGTCCACGTCGGGGGAGAAGTGGCCGAAGCGCTGCTTCGTTTCGGTCTCGTCGTCGAGGTACCCGTCGGCCAGACCCGATCCGGCCGCGTAAAGTTCGCCGATCGCGCCGGGCGGGACGAGACGGGCGTTCCGGTCGAGCACGAAGACCTTCGTGCCGGCGATCGGCCTGCCGATGGGGAGGGGACCGTCGATCTCCGCGCTGCCGCGCACGGTGTGCGTGGTCGTGAAGGTGGTGTTCTCGGTGGGCCCGTAGCCGTTCGTGAGCACCAGGCCGGGGTGGGCATCGAGCACCTGCGCCGCCGCGTCGTGAGGTACGACTTCGCCTCCGCTCAAGAGCCAGCGGAGTCCGGCGAGCGCCTGCGGCCGGGACTTGGCGACCAGCCGGAACAGGCTGGCGGTCAGCCAGGCGACGGAGACCTTTCGCTCGCTGAAGAACTTTTCGAGCCCCCGGACCGACGGAAGCCGTCCGGGAAAGGCCTCCAGTGTCGCGCCGTTGAGCAAGGTCACCCAGATCTCGTACGTCGACGCGTCGAAGGCCAGCGGAGCCATCCGCAGGACCCGGTCACCCGGGCGCATCCGGAGCTCCGTCGTCCGAGCGAGCCGTGTCACCGCGCGGTGCGGGACGACGACGCCCTTCGGCTCGCCCGTGGATCCCGAGGTGAACGCGATGTACGCCGTCCTTTGTGGATCTTCGTGGTCGGACGCCGTCGGCTCGGGAGCCGCGTCGATTTCCTCGCCCGGGAACCAGATATCGACTCGGGTGAGCTCGCGCAGGACGGGATGGCCGGCAGTGGTGGCGTCGACCACCGCCGCCGCGGGCGCCAGCTTGCCGATGATCCGCGCCAACCGGGCGTCCGGCGCGTCGTCGTCGAATCCCGCGTAGGCGGCGCCTGCCCGGATGATCGCGAGCAGCGCCACGATCTCGCCGACCGACCTCCTGGTGGCGACGAGCACCGTGTCACCGGGCCGGACCCCGGCGCGCCGCAGGACATCGGCGTACCGATCGGCGGCCCGCGCGAGTTGCCCGTAGGTCAGCTCCGCGCTCGCGTCACGGACCGCGACCTGCTCCGGGTGCAGCCGCACCTGTTCCAGGAACAGGGTTTCGATGCCGGCCGGAGGAAGATCGGCACCGGCCAGCGCGTCGAGGATCCGGCGGCGTTCCGGCGCGATACAGCGCACGTCCTGCAGGGAACCGTCGAGGAAGGCCAGCTCGCCCACCGCGGCGGCGACGTCGGCGACGAACCCGTGCCCGGCGTCCGGTACCTCGGTGACGAACCGGACCTCCCCGGATCGCAGATCCGTGTGCAGGGAAGCGAGCACGAGATCCACCGGCCCTTCTTCGGCGACCCCGACCGGGTGGACCGACGCCAGGAAATCCTCGACGCGCGCCTGGTCGTCGAGCTGGACCCGGATCACCCTCCCGGCGACCGAGATCGCGGCCTCGCTCGCCGCCGTCCACCGGCACAGGGTCACCGCGAACGCGGCGAGCACCACCTTCGCGCGCTGGTACTCGGACGGCTCGGCCGCGAGCTCGGTCGTCAGATCGTAGGGAGTGGTGAGCGCATCAGGCATCGGCCTCGCTGCTCCCCGCGCGCTTGCGCTCCAGCCGGACATGGAGGTGATCGGGCCGCCGGAAGATGTGGCCCCGTTCCCGCAGCCGCCAGAAACCCGGCCGGACGCCGTCGAGCGAACCGCTGAGCCGGACGCCGCCGAACCGCTGCGACAAGCGCTCGAACAGCGTGTCGAACTCGGCCAAGGCCAGCTGGATGCCCAGACAGGTGTGCGGGCCGGACGAAAACGCCAGCAGCCGCTGATCGGTCCGCTCCGGGCGCCAGGAGTCCGGGTCCTCGAAAGCGTTCTCGTCGCGGCTGGCGCTGCCCAGCGACAGCAGGAGCGCGGACCGGCGCGGAACGTCGACCCCGTGCAGGTTCAGGTCGGTGGTGGCGTACCTGAGGATGGTGTGGCTCGGCGGCTCCCAGCGGAGCGTTTCGCGTACCACCTGGGTCCGGTACTCCTGGTCCGCCAGTGTCGACAGATCGACATTGTGCGCCAGTACGGCGTACATGATCTTGCCGATGGTGGCGACGCTCGTCTCGGTCCCGGCCAGCAGGAACAGTGTGGCCGTGCCCAGCATGGACTCGTCGAGCGGTTCGCCCGGCGGGAAGACGAGATCGAGGAACGGCATCCGGCCACCCTCGCGGCGGTCGGCGAGCTTGCCCTTGAGGTAGTCGATCAGCTCCGCCTTCGCCGCGAGCGCCGAGTCCAGCGAGGTCGCCGGGAACTCGATCGCGCCGGCCAGCGGCAGGACCCGGGGGCGCAGCCAGGCCGCGTCCTCCGGCGGCAACCCGAACAGCCGGGTGACCATCGCGTAGGGCACGCCGACCGCGACCCGCTCCATGAACTCGACATCGACCTCGTCCTTCGAGCCCATTTCGGCCTCGATCGAGTCGAGGACCTGGTCCACCGCGGGGATGAGGATCTCGGTGCGCAGCCGTTTCACCGACGCGCCGGCGAACAGCGGCATGAACAGCTTCCGCAGATCGCGATGACGGGGTCCGTCGGTGTCCAGCAACGTCCGGCCGAACAGCCGCCTGCTGCTGCGCATCGGGAACCCGCTGCCGACCTCGCGGTCCGCCAGCAGGGCTTGGACGTCTTCGAACCTCGTGACCAGGAAGGCGTTGAACGCCGCCGACCAGTGCACCGGATCCGAGCGCCGGAGTTCTTTATAGATGGGCCAGGGATCGGCGAGGAATTCGTCGGAACTGAAGTCCAGTTTCACCGTGGCAGAGCTCATTTGTCGCCTCCGTTGCCGACCAGTTCGGTCCGGGACTTCAACTGGCGCGCGGCCTCTTCCGAGGTGAGCCGGATGGACTCGGTGGTCCCTTCGAATCCGCCGACGAGGGCGGGCACGACCTCGTGCGCGAGCGCCGTCAGCTGGTCGAGGGTCGCGCGGTGCGAAATCCACCTGGGGACGAAGAAGTTCAGCGATACCGGGTCGCCGACACGGTCGATCAGATCGCGGATCCGGGCGGCGCACGTCGCGGCGTCCCCGACGATGAACCCGCCCGTGTCGACGAGGTTCTGCAACGTCTTGCGATGCGCGACAGGCGAATCGGGGATGGGCATGCCCAAGGTGTTCCGGTACAGGCCCCGGCGCAGCGCGGAAAAACCTTCGAGCAGTTCTTCGACACCCGCGGCGGGGGAGTCCGCGATGTGGACGAAGACGTTGCACCGGATCCGCGTCCCGCCCGCGGACTTGTTCCGATAGGACTGGACGCGCTCGATCAGCGCGCCGACCGGGTCCGGATCCATGCCCGGCCGGATGGAGCCCCAAGGCGGTGCCACGTGGACGGTCGGGGTCGTCGCGGTGTCGGTCAGGAGCTCGATACCGGCCGGGCTCAGCGATGACGCGACGACGGTCTCGATGGCTCCGGGGCCCCTCAGCGGCTGGAGCTGGAGCACGGCCTTCTTCACGGTGAACCACGGTGTCGTGGTGTTGACCGTCTCGCCGTTGAGGAGCGCTTGCACCGTTCCCAGTGCCGCCCGGAAGTGATCGCGGACCGAAGCCGGGTCCACCCCGATCATTTCCATGTCGTGGACGTAGGTCCCCGTCCCGACGCCCAGGATCGCCCGGCCGGCGGTGAGGTGGTCGAGCAGCACGATCCGTTCGGCGACATGCAGGGGGTGGTGATAGGGCAGCGGTATCACGCCGGTGGCGAAGTGAATACGACGTGTCTCGCGGGCCAGCGCCGCCATCAGCATTTCAGGTGAGCTGAGCGTGCTCCAGCCGCTGGAATGGTGCTCACCGAGCCAGATCTCGTCGAAACCCAGGTCGTCGACGAGCCCGCACAGTTCGATATCGCGGTGCAGCGACGCGTGCGGGCTGACCGAAGGGTCGTGAAAGGGAGGCAGGAAGCAGCCGAAGGCCTTTGCGTGCATGATGACTGGAACCCCTTAATCGGTTGTGCGGGGAGAGATCGACGACGGCGTTGCCTCAGGCGGACGGCACCTGCTCCAGCAGGTAGTCGCAGAACTTGTCCACAGTGGTCAGATCTTCGTTCTCTTCGAGGTCGATGAACACATCGAGCTTCGTCTCGATCTTCTCGATGAGCGCCAGGTACTCGATGGAGCTCATGCCCGTCTCGGGGAACTCGGTGTCCGCTTCGATGGTCTGGTTCTCCAGAACGCCGCCCGCGACCTCGGTCAGGAGGGAGAAGATCTGCTGACGCAATTCCGCTCGCGCGTCTTCCGCGTGCATGTTTCCCCTTTGCTGAATCCGCGCGCGAAGGCGCGGATGGATGAGTGCTGAATGATGATTTCGCCGCATTCGAACGCGGCGATTCATTCGATGATCAAGACAGCGAAAGTCACACCAGTGTGCTCGCTGTCGTGCCTCCCAGTGCGCCCGGATGTCCATCCATGCGGGCGATTCCACACCATTGTGTCCCGAAGCGTCCGCGATCCGCAACAGTCCGCGACGCCGGTCTCCCTCATCATTCGGCGGGTTAGGTGACGAAAAGGCTTCGCGTGGAATGAAGTGAAGGGGACTTTCCGTGCGTCGTTCGCACGGAAAGTCCCCTTCGGGCAGGCTCGGCTCAGCGCTTGCGCTTCTGCAGCAGTTCCGCGAACTGCCGCCAATCTTCCGCTCGTGCCCTGGCGAGTTCGGAGATCAATTCCAGCCGGTGTTCCGGGATGTTCCTGGCCACTTGATCCCACTCGTCCCGGTCGTTCAGATGGCCGTCCAGCAGCCGTACCAAGGTTCGTCCCGACTCGGTGTAGCGGATGGTGGGGTCCGATCGGAGCCGCTCCACCGCCGCTTGAGCGTCGGCTCCCGTGGTGTGGGGATCGACGCCTTCGGCCTGTCGAGAGCGTGGCCTCGTCGAGGCGCGTGCCTGGTCCTCGCCGTGGCGGTGCCGATGGCGTACGTCGTGCGCCGTCGCGAGGGAAATGCCCGCGCCACGCGCGATTTCCCGGATCGAAGCGGACGGGTTGCCGGTGAGCAGCTCGTGAGCGCGACGCCGCCCCTGTGCCGGATCCAGCGCGCGGACGCGGCCGTCACGGCCGACATGGGCGTTCGACTGGGGAACTTCCCCACTCGAACGCCGGCGCAGTTTGCCGACCGTCTTGTGCGACAGGCCGGTGACCGCCGCGATCGCCCGGTCGGACCAGTGGGGGCGGACGTCGAGGATCCGGCAGGCGGCGGTCTTGCGGTCGGCGAGGGAAAGCGGCAGCCCGTGTGCGGTGTTCGACTTCACCGCGAGGATGAAGGCGGCTTGTTCGTCCCCGTCGAAGAACTGAACGTTGATCGACGTGGCGTTCTTCAGCTTCGCGGCCTGCAGCCGATGCGTCCCGTCGATCACCCGCATCGTGGGACGGTGCACGAGAATCGGCGGAAGCGGGGCCTCCGTCTCCGCGAGCACCTGCGCGTACGCGGGATCCACGCCCGCCGCCCTCGGGGAGCCTTGCACGGACAACTTGTCGAGCGGGACCTCGACAACCTCGCCGAGCGGCGGATCCGAGCTGACGGCGGCCCACTCGTCTTCCCTCCTGGCTGCGGGGATCTGCGTGCCGTCCGCAGTTTTCTCCTTATGCCAGTTTAACATCCTCTAGCCCCCAGAGCACTTGGTGAATATCAAACCTTTTCAATATTCGAGCTGGTGCGAGTCGTTGTCAAGGTCCGTGAGTCGTAGTCGGTGAGGACTCGGCGTCGCCTGGGTGTTCGACCACCGACTCGGCGTGCGCGGGTCCAAGGTGACTTTCGCCGGGTACTGTGGAGTTCTCAGCTACTGTCCGTCGTCGCGCTGCCGAACGGAACCGAATCACTTGACGGGAGCGCGTCGCCACGCAACCTCTCCAACGAAATTCCGGCGGCGGATAGCGGGACAATTGCTTTCGTGATCGCTTTTCCGTATTTCGCGGCGCCAGTGACGATCCAAGAGATACTGATTATCATGGAAAAGGTCGAAGTCGTCGTCGCACATCATGATTGCGCGACTCTGCGTGCCGGTGACGTGTTCCTGAAGATCGACGCGGGTCGAACACGCACCGACGTCGAGGTCGAGGCGATGGCCATGGCGCCTGTCCCGACTCCGGAGATCCTGTGGCGAAAGCCGCCCGTGCTCGCGCTCGCCGCCCTGCGGGGCAAAGCGCTCGGCCGTCTCGGCGAGCCATCGACGGCTTCCCCCGCCGCGTGGGCCGCGGCGGGCGCCGTCCTGCGGATGCTGCACGACGCGCCACTGCCCCCGTGGCACAGCCTTGATCAACGGAGGATGGGGGACGTTGAGTGTCCCGGATCCTCCGTTGATCATGGTCCGGGACGGGGGCACCTCGCGTCGATGAAGGAGTCGGGACGTTGAGTGTCCTGATTCCTTCATAGACGATCCCGACTACCCGCTGGGGATCGTCGCCCTCGTGTAGATCGGCAGCAGGTAGGCAAATGCCGGTCCGTTCTAACGCGACTTACCACTCACGACCACCGCGCAACGCCACTGGTCACTCCAGTCGCGCAAGCCGCGTTGTGGCGGGTGGCGTGGAGGCGGTGATGTCGCGAAAGCCACTTTCGGGACATCAGACGTCGCGAAAGTGGCTTTCGCGACGCTTCCCCGGGGCCAGGTGTCCGGTGGGGGTGGTCGTGAGTGGTAAGGACGGTTCTAACCGTCCTTACCACTCACGAGCGATCGCGTGCTCTCCAAGCGGTCAAAGCCATTGGGCGTCGGTGGCGATGCGGATCGCGTGTACCCGGTTGCGGGCGTTGAGCTTGGTGACGATCGCCGCCAGATAGTTCCGGACCGTGCCGGGAGACAGGAAGAGCTCGGCCGCGATTTCGGCGACGGTGCGGCCGAGCGCGGTCACCCGCAGGATCTCGATCTCGCGTGTGGTCAGCGGGCAGTCGTCGGATTCCCAGGCGGTGAGCGCCAGTTCGCTGTCGATCACGCGTCGCCCGATCATGACCGACCGCACCGCGTTGGCCAGTTTGTCCGACGGCGCGTCCTTGAGCAGGAAGCCGTTGACCTTCGCGTCCAGCGCGCGCCGGACCGTGCCGGGACGGCCGAGGCTGGTGAGGATCAGCGTGTGGCAGCCGGGCAGGCTTTCGCGGATCTCCAAGGCCGCGGTCAGCCCGTCCTTGCCCGGCAGGTCGATGTCGATGACCGCCACGTCGGGCTGGACCGACTTCGCCGTCGGGAGGATCTGGTCGCCCGAAGCGACTTGGGCGACCACTTCGATGTCGGATTCCATGTTCAGCAGCGCGACGAGCGCCCCGCGAACCATGTGCATATCTTCGGCAAGCAGCACTTTGATCACCACGAAGCACCTCGCACCCCAGTTCAGTGGCTCCGTCGTTATGCTACGGCATTCTCACCCGGTGCGGTGATTTCACGGAATACGCTTTCCGGAAACGTAACTGAAATAGGCCGGTCGCGTCATTGCCCGCAGCCGGATGCCGCAAGGGATCGCCGTCGCGGAACGTGGTTCACAGCGTGTCCAGCTCCCGCGGCCAGCGGACGGTCCGCCGGGTGAACCCGAGCAGCTCGAACTCCGAACGCGCCCAATCGATCCGGACCCGGATCGCCAGTTCGGATGCCACGGTCAGCAGGAAGCGGCCGGGTCCGCCGCCGACCTTGAAAACGCCGTAGGTCAGGAAAGCGGATCCGTCGCAGAGGGCGAACAACGCGGTGAACACCTTCGTGCGTTCGCTTTCCGGAATAGAATCCAGCCATTCCAGTCCCCCGGTCAGTTTCAGCCGCACCGCCATCCGAGCCTCCTCACCGAGCCGGCTTTCAGCATGGCGATCCCCGGCGGCGCGGGGCGTCTCGCATCCTGCGCTGAACGCGGTGAAGGGGACGCCCCGTGCGGGACGTCCCCTTCGGCAGGGATCCGGGCCTCAGCCGGCCTGTTGGTAACGCTTGAGGTACTCGCCGGTCAGTGAGCTTTCCGCGGTCAGGAGCTTCTCGGGCGGGCCGGTGAAGACGATCTCGCCGCCGTTCTTGCCGCCGCCCGGGCCGAGGTCGATGACCCAGTCCGCCTGCTCGATCACCGCCAGGTTGTGCTCGATCACCACCACCGTGTTGCCCGCGTCGACCATGCCGTTGAGCAGGCCGAGCAGCATGTCGATGTCGGTCATGTGCAGACCGGTGGTCGGCTCGTCGAGGATGTAGACGTTCCCGCCGCCCGAAAGCCGGTCCGCCAGCTTGATCCGCTGCCGCTCACCACCGGACAGCGTGCTCAGCGCCTGTCCCAGCCCGAGATACCCGAGCCCGGTCTCGATCAGCGCGTTCACCTTCGCCAGCACGGGTGCCTCGGTGAAGTACTCCGCGGCCTGTTCCGCGGACAGCTCCAGGACATCGGCGATCGATTTGCCGCGCAGCTTGTGCGCGAGCACCTCGCCGGAGAACCGGCGCCCGTCGCAGCTTTCGCAGTGCGTCGTGATCGGGTCCATATAGGACACTTCCGTGATCAGCACGCCGCGGCCCTGGCATTCCTCGCAAGCGCCCTTGGAGTTGAAGCTGAACAACGCCGCGTTCGCGCCGCTCGCCTTCGCGAAGAGCTTGCGCACCGGGTCCATCAGGCCGAGGTAGGTCGCCGGTGTCGACCGGGAGGAGGCCGCGATCGGCGTCTGATCCACGAAGATCGCGTCCGGATGCGCCTCGCGGAAGACGCCGGAGATCAACGAGCTCTTGCCCGAGCCCGCGACACCGGTGACCGCGGTCAGCACACCGGTCGGGATGTCGACCGTGACGTTCTTCAGGTTGTGCAGTGAAGCCCGCCGGATCGGCAGTTTACCCTTGGCCTGCCGGGGATCCTCCTTGACGACACCCGAGCGCGCCAGCCCGGCGCCGGTCAGCGTCTTGCCGGCGCGAAGCTGCCGGTACGTCCCCTGGAACACGACCTCGCCGCCGTGCACGCCCGCGCGCGGCCCGATCTCGACGATGTGGTCGGCGATCTCGATGACGTCCGGGTCGTGTTCGACGACCAGGATCGTGTTCCCCTTGTCCCGCAACGCCCGCAGGAGGTCGTTGAGCCGTCCGACGTCGCGGGGGTGCAGGCCGACGCTGGGCTCGTCGAAGATGTAGGTCATCCCGGTCAGGTCGCTGCCCAGATGCTTGACCAGCTTGAGCCGCTGCCCTTCACCGCCGGACAGCGACGTCGTCGCACGGTCCAGCGAGAGATAGCCGAGGCCGATCGCCTCGATGCGTTCGAGCGCGGCCAGCACACCCTGCGCCATCGCGACGGTCTGCTTGTCCTTGATGGATCGGATCAGCTCGATCAGATCGGTGATCTGCAGCTCGCACCACTGCGCGATGTTCTTGCCCGCCAGCTTGGTCGCCAGCGCCGCCTCGCTCAGCCGTCCGCCACGGCAGGCCGGACACGGCCCTTCGGAGATGAACTTCTCCGCTTGGGCGCGGGTCTTCTCGCTCATCGATCCGGTGTCGCGTTTGAGGTGGCGGCGGGTGAAGTTCGCGACCAGGCCCTCGAACGTCAAGGTCTGCGTCTTGCCGTTCTTGAAGGTGAGCTGGACCTTCCCCTCTTTGCCGTGCAGGAGGGTGTCCATCTCCTTCGCGGTGTACTTGTTGAGCTTCTTGGCCGGATTGATGGCCTCGTGGTTGGCGTAGAACTGCCAGCCGGGGCTGCCGACCGGGTAGCCCGGCACCAGGATCGCGCCCTCGTCGAGCGACTTCGTCATGTCGAGCATCAGCTCGGGATCCGGGCGAAGCGCGCGCCCGATTCCTTCGCAGTCGGGGCACATCCCGTTGGGGTCGTTGAACGAGTACAGCGAGGGGTTGCCCGCGCTGGGCTTTCCCTGACGCGAGAACAACACCCGCAGCAGCGGGTGGATGTCGGCGACCGTGCCGACCGTCGAACGCGCGTTCCCGCCGAGCGGACGCTGGTCGACGACGACCGGGGTGGTCAGGTTCTCGATGCTGTCCACGTGCGGGCGTTCGTGCTTGGGCAGCTGGTTGCGGATGAACCAGGGGAAGGTGGCGTTCAGCTGGCGCTGCGCCTCGACGGCGATCGTGTCGAACACGACGGAGGACTTCCCGGAACCCGACACCCCGACGAAAACCGTGATCTGGTTCTTCGGGAGCTCGAGGGAGACGTCCTTCAGGTTGTTCTCGTGAGCGCCGGTGACGCGGATTCCCTCACCCGCCGGTTGCTGCTTGGTCTTGCGGGCTGCGGCAGTCACAGAAGTTCCTTTCCTCGCCGGTACGCGTGAATGATCGCGCCTGCTCGCCAGTATCGCAGCGCCGTCGAATCCCCGGTAGTCGATTCCTGTGTGATCGGGGCATGTTTTCGTCACGACGGAACAGTGAAATTTTCATGGTCCGGCCGTCAGTGCGAATCGCGGTGTTCCCGGAATTGCCCGCGAATTCGTCAGGCGCGCGTGTAGACGGCGCCGATGACGCCGGTTTTCAGCGGGTTCGCGCGCGTCAGCGTCAGCGGGATCTCCTTGCCGATGTCCTCGAACAGCTTCGTCCCCTCGCCCGCCACCAGCGGCATGATGTTGAGGGCCAGTTCGTCCAGCAGGCCCTCGGCGAGCAGCCATTGCACCAGTTTCGGGCTTCCGGGCACCCGGATCGTCTTTCCGGGTCCTTCCTTCAGCCGGGTGATCTCGCCCGCGATGTCGCCGGTGATCAGGCTCGTGCCGGGCCACGTCAGCGTCGCTTCGTCCAGCGTCGAAGAAACGACGTATTTGTGCGTGCCGTTGAGGAACGCCGCCATCGGGTTGCTGTCGCCCTGTGGCTTCCACAACTGCTCGAAGGCCAGGTACGTGTCCTTGCCCATCAGAACGGCGTCCGAGGCGGCGAGGCTTTCGTTGATGCCCTCGGTCATCTCGTCGGACCAGTATCGGCCCATCCAGCGGTCCGGCCGCTCGGCCACACCGTCGAGGGACATGAACAATCCTGCGGCGATTTCGCGCATGACGTACTCCTTCGTTACCCGGAAGCCTGTGTTCAGGCCGCCGGCCGATCCTCCCACCGCCTCGCGCGACGCTCCAAGGGGTCGAGCACGCCGGAAGAAGTCCAGCGGACCGGCAGCGCGGATAATGCCCGCATCGTCGGCGAGACCGTCCAGCTCAGGGAGGATTCGGGCACGGCGAGCGAAAGTCCGGGCGCGTGACGGGAAAGCGCGCGTAGCGCCGACTGGATCTCGACCCGCGCGAGGTGGGCGCCGATGCAGTGGTGCGTGCCGTGCCCGAACGACAGGTGCCGTCCGTTCCGGTCCACCGAGAAACTGTCCGGGTCGGCGAAGACCTCTTCGTCGCGGTTGACCACCGGCAGCAGCGCTGTCACCAGGTCGCCCTGCTCGATCCGGGTGCCCGCGAGGGTGACTTCCTCCGTCGCGACCCGTGTCATGCTGAAGTTCACCGAAGGGCTGTACCGCAACGTCTCCTCGACGGCGGCGTCGACCAGCGCCGGGTTCGCGTCCAGCGAGGCCAGCAGGCCCGGCCGGGAGATCAGGCACAGCACCGCGTTGGCGATCTGCGCGGCCGCCAGCGCGTGCCCGTCGAAGAACAACGATGCCGCCAGCCCGGTCAGTTCGGTTTCGTCGAGCGTGCCCGAGCGATGTGCCTCGATGAGTTCCGCCATCAGCCCGGATGGCGGGTCTTCGGTGTCGGCGAGCATCATCGCGACCTCGTCGTGCAGCAGCAGTTCGCCTTGGTAGACGGCGGTTCGCGGTGAGCCGGGCTTGCCGAGCCGTGCGTTCGCGCGTTTACGGACGGCTTCGCGGCGTGACGGCGGCACGCCCAGCAGTTCGGCCTGTGCCGTGAAGGTCAGCGGGGCGCAGAAATCGGTGATCAGGTCCGCGGTGGGACCAGTGTCGATCAGCCTTTCGAGCAGGTCACCGGCCGTGGTTTCGACGTAGTCGCGCAGTTGTTCCGCGCGACGCGCGGAGAACGCGCCGCCGATCAGCTTCCGGATCCGCGTGTGCCGCGGCGGGTCGAGATCGGTCACCGACATCCGGGTGGCCGGCCCGCGCGGATGGGTCCTCTCGGCCAGTACGGCCCGGCTGAACCGCTTGTCACGCAGGAATTCGCGCGCTTCGGAATAGCTGCTCACCAGCCATTCACGCCGCCCGTCGCGCTGCCGGGAACCGAAGGGGCATCCGGCGGGGATGTCGTCCCCGACGAGCAGTCGCCGGTGCCGCCCTTCGGCGAAATCCGAGCCCCCACGACCTCCTGTTACGTCGCCCATCGGGTCCCTCCTCCGATCAGTGATTCCGGGCGGGCACGCGCAGCGCGAGCAGGCAGACCGCGACCGAGGCCACGGACAGTGCCGCGATGGCGACCCGCAGGTCCGTGTGCCCGGCGATCTGGCCGACCACGGCCGGGCCGAGCAGGAGGCCGACACTGGCCAGTGAGGCAGCCGAACCGATCACGGCGCCGCGGTCCTCCGGCGTCGCCCCGCGTCCGATCAGCCCGTACACCGTGGGGGTCGACACCGAGATCGCGCCGCCCACCACGGCGGTGCCGACCAGGCCGTGCACCGGCGCGTCGGCCAGGGAAAGCAGCACTACGCCCACCCCGGAAAGCGCGCCGGAAGCCAGCAGCACCAGGCGATCCGACGCGCGGCCGGACAGCCAGTGCCCACCGAGCCTGCCCAGCGCCATACCCGCGGCGAAGATGCCGGGCGCGGCGGCCGAGATCCCGACCGGCGCCCGGGTGACGTCGGCGAGGAACACCGCGCTCCACTGCTGGACCCCGCTTTCCACGGCCATGGCCAGCGCGGCCAGCAGGCACAGCAGCAGGATCGCCGGGCCGAGCCGCAGGCGTCGTCCCGGTTCGCGGCTCTGCCGCACCAGCCGTCCCGGCACCGAACCCCTCGCGGCGATCGCGCCGATGACGACCAGCGCCGAAAGCGTCAGCGCGATCATTTCGGCGGGTACTCCCGCGGTCCGGGCCGCCCCGGTGCCGAGGCTGCACGTCAACAGGCCGATGCTGAACAACGCGTGCGCGCGATTCATCACGCGGGGCCCGTCGCCCGCTTCGGCGGATGCCGCCAGCGCGACCACGACGACATTGCAGGCACCGGAGCCGAACCCGAACAATCCCAAGGTCAGGAACAAGGCCGGAACGGATCCGGCGAGTGCGGGCGTCGGCGCGATGAGCGCGAATCCGGCGAAGGTCGAGACCGCCACCGGGCGGCCGAACCGGTCGAGCAACCTGCCGATCGCGAACATCGCGGGCATCGCCGCGAGCGCGCCGATCAGCAAAGCGGCGCCCAGTTGTGCCTCACCCGCACCGGTGGCGTGGCGGACGTCCGGCAACATCGAAAGGTACGGCCCCCACAATGCGCCGTACGCGGCGAACCCCGCGAAGACCGTGCTGGTCCGCGGAGCTGCGGTGATGACGGCGACCATGGCCGTGGCGGTCCTTTCGTGCCGGCTGATTGCGTTCTCGCCAAGAGGCGGACATTCGCAGGTTAGCAGCGGAATTCGAGAACAGGCCACGATTATTTACCGCATTTATGGAGAAGGACGGCGGCGCGATCCGCCGGTATTCTCGGCGAAGGTGCGATTTTTTGAAGATGGGATATTCATCCCAAAAATGAAGAATTCATACCCGGAAGGTTAACCATTCACTGCTCCCGCGCTGCGCTCGGTCGCATGATGTAACCGCACGAGAGTGTCTCCGTTGTGAGGAACAGGAAGGTAGTGCGTCATGTTGCAGAACGTCGAACCCGCGACCGCGTCAAGGGCCGGCCCGGGGCCGCGGGGGACCGAGACGGAATTCGCGATCCACGCCGAAGGGCTCGTGAAACGGTTCGGCGAGACGACCGCGCTCGACGGGGTCGACTTGACCGTCCGCACGGGTACCGTGCTCGGGGTCCTCGGCCCGAACGGCGCCGGTAAGACCACCACGGTCCGGATCCTGTCCACGCTGGTGACGCCGGACGAGGGCCACGCCACCGTAGCCGGATACGACATCGAAAAAGACGCCCACCAGGTGCGGCAGCTGATCGGCTTGACCGGGCAGTACGCCTCGGTCGACGAAAGCCTGACCGGCGTGGAGAACCTGCTCCTGATCGGGCGGCTGCTCGGCTTTTCGCGGCGGGCGGCCAAGGCCCGCGCGCACGAGCTCCTGGAGCGGTTCTCCCTCACCGAGGCGGGCGGCCGCGCGGCGAAGGGCTACTCGGGCGGTATGCGCCGTCGGCTGGACCTGGCCGCGAGCCTGGTCGGCAACGCGCGACTGCTGTTCCTGGACGAGCCCACCACCGGCCTCGACCCGCGCAGCAGGCTGGAGCTGTGGGACGTCGTGCGCGGCCTGGTCGCCGACGGCGTCACGGTGCTGCTGACCACGCAGTACCTGGAGGAGGCCGACGCGCTCGCCGACGAGATCGTGGTCGTCGACCACGGCAAGGTGATCGCCAAGGGCACCCCGGACGAGCTCAAGGCCAGCACCGGCGCCCAGCGCCTGACGGTACGCGGTGCCCAGGCGGGCGATCTCGAGAAGGTCGTGCGGCTGATCGGCGAGATCGCCGGCGTCACGCCGGACGTCTCGGGCCAGGTCGTCAGCGTCCCGGTCACCGACCCGGCGGCGTTGCCCGGCGCGGTCCGGCGGCTGGAGGAGGCGGGCATCGTCATCGGCGAGTTGTCCCTGCGCAGTTCCAGCCTGGACGAGGTGTTCCTGAGCCTCACCGGGCGCCCGGCCGAGGAGACGGCCGGGGAGACCGAGGAGGAGATCCGATGACCGCCGCGACCACGACGCTGCCGCCGCAGCAGTTGTCGGCCAGGGTCGGGTTCTTCCAGGGCATCTCGCAGATGTTCACCCTGGCCTGGCGCAGCACGGTTTCGGTCAAGCACGAGCCGAAGCAGCTGGCCGACATCAGTTTCCAGCCGATCATCTTCACGCTGCTGTTCACGTTCGTCTTCGGTGGCGCGATCTCCGGAGACCGGCACGCGTACCTGCAGTTCATGATCCCCGGCATGCTCGTGATGAGCATGCTGTTCGCGACCATCAACGTCGGCATCGGCCTCAACACGGACCTGTCCCAGGGCGTGTTCGACCGGTTCCGCTCGCTGCCGATCGCGCGCTGGGCGCCGCTGGCCGGGCGGATCATCGGCGACCAGTTCAAGCAGGTCTGGTCGGTGCTGCTGGTGGTCGGCGTCGGGCTGCTGCTCGGCTTCCGGCCGGAGAAGGGCTTCCTCGGCGTGCTGGCGGCAGGGTTGCTGCTGCTGGTGTTCGCGATCGCGTTCTCCTGGGTGCCCACGCTGGTGGGCGTCGCCGCCGACCAGGCGGAGAAGGTCCAGGTGTTCGCGTTCGCGGTGATCCTGCCGCTGAACTTCGTCAGCGGGGTGTTCGCGCCGGTCGAGTCGATGCCGTCCTGGCTGCAGGCGTTCGCGGACGTCAGTCCGGTGGCGATCCTGCTCAAGGCCTGCCGCGGGCTGATGAACGGTGGCGCCGCGGTCACCTCGTCGGTGATCTGGTCGCTCGTCTGGGCGGCCGTGATCGCGATCGTGTTCGGGGCGCTTTCGGTCCGTGCCCTGAAGAAGCGGATCTGAGCAATCGCCGCTCGAGCACCGAAGCCGTGACGCGTGCGCGCGCCACGGCTTCGGTGTTTCGGGGGCCCGAACCGGGAGCGCCGATGGACGAACTGGACTACAACACCTGCAACGCCACCTTCCGCAGCTTGACCGACCAGCAGCGGCTGATGGTCGAGGAGACGTCGAGGCTGATCGGAGCGGACGCCGATCTCGAACTGACGTCGTACGGCTGCGGGTTCGGCATGTTCGAACTGGAGCTGATCGCGCGAGTGCCGCGAAGAACGGTGTGGTTCCAGGGCGTCGACACCAACGGCGAAGCGGTGGAACGGTTGCGCTCGGAGCTGGCCGGTCTGCCGAAGGTGCGGGGCCACCGCGTGTTCACGGCGAGCATGGCCGACGTCGCGGACCTCCGGATCACGCCGACCGAGTACGGCCTGTTCGTCCAGTCGCTGTGCTATCTCGGCGCCGACGAGGGTATGGCGGTGGTGAAGGAGGCCCGTAACCGGCATCGGCGGCTGATCGTCGCGGTGACCCCGCTGAACCGGCTGAACGGTCCCTTCGCGGAATCCCTCGCGCGGCAAGGCGTCGTGCGCCCGCTGTTCGCGCAGACGCTCGCGGAGGAACTGACGCGGTTCGGCATCGAGTTCCGGACCGTCACGGTGGGCGCGGAAATCGCGGTGCCGGTTTCCGAGCCGGCACACCGTCTTCTCGAATTCCTGACCTTCGCCCGGCACCAGCCTTGGCTCGGCGGGACCAGCCGGGCGGAGCTGCTCGACGCCGTCGCGGAGCTCGGCACGGTGTCCGCGGGGCACGTTCGGATCCCGCATCCCGTCGAGGTGTTCGGCATCGGGTAGAGGGCGTGATCCGAGACAACCGGAGCTTCGAGTCCTCAGCAGTGGGCCAGAGCTTTCTGGAGCTGTCGTAGGTGGTGCTCGATGACGGGGCCAGCCTTGGCGGCCAGTGCCTTCACCGCAGGGGCATGACCGTGCCGCAGTTCCTGCTGACCAAGCCGCCGTGCTTCCTGATGCTGTTTGATCTGTAGCCGTAACCAGGCCCGGTCGAAGGCACTTCCGGACAGGCGCGCCACCCGTGCCAGCTGTCGCCGCTGCTCGGCGGACGGCTCCGTCGGCAACCTCACGTCGAACCGATCGGCGACCACGCGGACATCACGATCGAGCCGGGAATGGTCTGTGACGAGCGTGCCGCCGATACGGCGCACCGCATGGCAGGTGCCCTTACGCACAGCAAGCCGCCCGCCGGCGATCTCCGCCAGGTTTCCCTGGTGAGCCTTGCGTAGAAAGGTCCGGTCCTGCTGAGAAGGCTGCTGAGCGATGGCCGCGCTCGAACTCGCCGCGACCGGCGGGACAGCCGCCTCGGCGACAGCGGGCACCAGCAGCATGGACATACCGGCCACAACGGTGACGACCGGACGCCGCACGAGATGCACTGATCCTTTTACAACACTCATCTGCCCAGTTTCTTCGCCGGCACCCGGTCGACAAAGAGGCCATAGGACCGGCCCGCGGCCAAAGCACGCCCGTGGCCGTTCGCTGATCGAAGTCTCGCGCCCCGAGCCCGGACAGAACGGAACCCGGGCCCTGAGGAGGGGAGGCCCGGGTTCCGGTGTGGGGAGGGTCAGGCGACCGTGCCCGGCTTGGGCAGCTGCTGCTTGGCCGGGGTGTTCTGATAGGACGCCAGCCGCCAGGCGCCGTCCCGCTTGACGACCGTCCACGAGGCGCGGATCGACTGGGAGTCCGCGACCTCGGTCTCGCCGGGGCCGAGCACGCCGCCCTGGGTGATCAGGACGCCGGAGTCCGGGGTGAAGAAACGGATCTCCAGTGGGCGGCCGGTGACCTGCGTGCCCTTGTAGTTCCCCGCGAAGGATTCCACGAGGAACGACCGGATTTCGTCGCGGCCCTTCTTGTAGACGCCGGGAAGGATCATCGTGCCGTCTTCGGTGAAGACACCGGCGAAGGCGTCGGCGTCGTGGTAGGCCCACGCGGCGATCACCTTCTGGGTCAGCGCCGCGATCGCCGCCTGGTCGGCGGCGGTGCCGGTGCCGGTTTCGGTCGTGGTCATCGGAGGATCCTCCTAGATGTAGAGGGTGTTCGGCTCGAGCCCGCAGAGCACGCGGCCGTACAGCTCGGTGTTGGTGTTGGGGTGCATCAGCGCGTGGAGGTTGACCGCGGCGACGTCGCGGGCGATGCGCTGGATCGGGATGCCGTGGTAGATCGACGAGCCACCGGAAGCGGTGGCCAGGATGTCGATGCCTTCCTTGGCCAGGCGGACCACGGCGCCGAGGTCGGCCCGCGCGATCGCGCGCTCCTCGAGTTTCCACGGGGTGCCGTCCGCGGTCTTCGTGTCGACCAAAGTGGACAGACGGTGCGCGTGGAACTCCGCCTCGTCGATCTTCATCGCCGACTCGGCCACCTGGTGGTGCGTGATCGGGGCTTCGCGCTGCGAGTCGTAGGCGGTGTAGGTGATCTTGCGGTCCGGCAGACGCTTGAGGAAGGTGTCCTGCGCGGCTTTCGCCATTCCCACCAGCGTGCCCACCGAAGAGGCCGAGGCGACCGGAAGCAGCGGCGCCCGGTAGATCGACGCCGAAGCGGCGCCCTGACCTTCCAGCACCGCCGGCAGCGGGAGTACCCGCTCCGCCGGGATGAAGACGTCCTGGGCCACCGTCGACACGCTCCCGGTGCCGCGCAGGCCCGAGGTGTCCCAGTCGTCCACGATCAGCAGATCCGAGATCGGAACCAGCGCCATGATCGGGTACGGCTCGCCCTCCGGCGGCACGAGGATCGCGATGATCTCCTGCCACTGCGCGTGCAGCGCTCCGCTGATGAAGCCCCATTTGCCGTTCACCACGACCCCGCCGTCGACCGGTGCGGCCATCGCGGACGGGCTCAGCGTGCCGCAGACGCGCACGTCCGGGGTGGCGAACACCTCGTCCTGCACCGCCTCCGGGAACTGGCAGGCCATCCAGGTCGGGATCCAGTACACCGAGGCCACCCAGGAGGTCGAGCCGTCGGCCCGGCCGATCTCGGTGGCGACGTCGACCAGGGTGCGGGTGTCGGCTTCGTAGCCGCCGTAACGCTTGGGGCGGCGCAGTTTGAAGACGCCGGCCTCGGCCAGCGCTTCGATGGATTCCTCGTGCACCCGCCGGTTCTGTTCCTGCCAGGCCGAGTGCTTCTTCAGTGCGGGTGCCAGTTCGGCCACGCGGCGAACCAGTTCCTCCCGCGTCGGAACATCGGTGCTCGACACCTTGACCTCCTAGATCGTCGACTGGTCCAGCTTCGCAGCGGGTGGACGGCCAGGCGTCTTCCCGCTTGCCGGTGCGTCAGGCTGCCGCACGTTTCCAGGTGCGGCCGGGGAAATCCACCACGTTCCGGCCGTCACGCCGGGCGAACCAGGTCGCCATCGGCGCCGCCATCGCGGTCGAGACCAGCGCCATGATCACCATCATGGTGAACAGCGCCGGGGAGAGCACGCCGAGGTCGAGCCCGATGTTGAGGACGACCAGTTCGGTCAGGCCACGGCAATTCATCAGCGCGCCCACCTGCAGCGACCGGTTCCAGTTCTCGCCGACCGCCCGCGCGGCCAGTGCCGAGCCGCCGAACTTGCCCGCGACGGCCACGAGCAGGATCGCGCCGCACCAGAGCCACGCGCCGCCGCCGGAAAGCAGGCCGATGTCGGTGCGCAACCCGCTGTAGGCGAAGAACAACGGCAGCATCAACGCCGTCGTGAGCCCGCCCGCCTTGTCGTGCAGCCAGGTCGCGATCGGGTTGTCCCGGGGGAAGACCACGCCGAACACGAACGCGCCGAACATCGCGTGCACCCCGATCCATTCGGTCGCCATCGCGCACACCAGCACGCCGACCACCGACAGCGGCGCGACCCTGTGCAGTCGTGCCGCCGGAGCCCTGGCCACGAACTTCCGCAGCAGTGGCCGGACGACCAGGCCGAGCAGCGCGACGAACGCCGCCGTCAGCACGACCGTCAGTACCACTCCGAACAGCGAGGACGCCGTGGTCAGCGCGATCACCAGCGCCAGCAGGCTCCACGCGGTCACGTCGTCGACCACCGCGCAGGTCAGCGCGACCACGCCGATCTCGCTGCGGAAGAGCCCGATCTCGTGCAGGATCCGCACCAGCACCGGCAGCGCCGTGATGCTCATCGACACGCCGAAGAAGAGCGCGAACGGCAGGAATCCGCCGCCGGCGGAGAACCGGGTGTAGGCGAGCATGGCGAGCCCGACGCCGAGCAGGAACGGCAGCGCGATGCTGACGTGGCTGACGACCAGCGCGAGCCGCCCGCGTCCGCGCAGCAGTTTCGTGTTCAGTTCCAGCCCGGCGAGGAACACGAAGAAGATCACGCCGAGCTGTGCCACGACGTTCAGTTGCGGCACCGTCGCCTTCGGGATCAGCACGGCCGCGCCCGAAGGCCACAGCGCGCCGAGCACCGACGGGCCCAGCAGGACACCCGCGGTGATCTCGCCGATCACCGCGGGCTGCCCGATCCACTGGGCCAGCCGGCCCACCACCTTGCAGGCTCCGACCACCACGGCGATCGCCAGCAGCAGTTGCACCAGCGGTGGCCCGGCGGCCGCCTCCGTCTTGGCGACGACATCGCCGTCTTCGCCCTGTCCCAGCAGGATGATCGCGATCACGACGGGGACCACGACCAGTCCCAGGTAGACCCACAGCGCCCGGTGACCGGTGCGGGGTTCGATCTTCACCATGCCCCTTCCCGATCAGGGTTCGGTGACGTTCGCGATCAGGTCGTCGAGACTGATGTTCAGCAGCGGGTGCTTGCCCGACAGCCCGGAGACCAGCGTGACGAAGTCGATGCTCGGCGCGTGGAGCTGTTCGGGGTCCACGACCTCCTGCGCGAGATCGTAGTAGTACTCCTTGTACTTCGTCCGGTCGTAGAACCGCTCGACGAAGGTGCGGATCTCGTCGAAGAACGCGCGGTAGTTCCCGGCGTACCGGTCGAGCGCCTTCTCCTCGATGGCCGGGTGTTCCAGGATCCGGTGGACCACTTTGGACAGTGAGCTGCCCGCCAGCGTGGCCAGTGCGACACCGGTGGAGAACAGCGGGTCGACGAACGCGGCCGCGTCGCCGACGAGCGCCCAGCCGTCGCCGTAGAACGTTTCGTTGGTGTAGGACCAGTCCCGTGCCGTCCGGTACCCCGCGTGCTGGCGGGCGTTGGCCAGCAGCCCCTTGAGCCGGGTGGTCTTGTCCCGCTCGGTCACGAAGAGCTGTTCCAGGGACTGGTCGTCCGCGTTGGCGATGTCCGACTTGGTCACATAGCCGACGCTCATCGTGCCCTTGTCGATCGGGATGCCCCAGAACCAGCCGTCGTCGGTGCCTTCGATGAGGATGTTGGTCCACTCGTCACCGGGCAGCCGGTCGCAGTTGTCGTAGTAGGTCCAGACCGCGACGTTGCGGAGCTCGTTGTGCCAGGTGATGTCGCTGAACTTCCGGCCGATCACCCGTGACTGACCGGACGCGTCGATGACCAATGAGGCGGTGGCCTCGTAATCGCCGGCCGAACCGCGCAGGGTGAACCGGACACCGGTGACCCGGCCGGTGTCTGACTGGAGCACGTCCTTGACCGTCGTCTCCTCCACGACGTACGCGCCGAGTTCGCGGGCGCGGTCGAGGATCAGCGTGTCGAGGTCGGCGCGGCGGGTGTGGTAGGCGTAGGTGCCTTCCGCGGCCTTCATGAACGAGAAGTTCCAAGGCACGTCCCGGTTTCCCCACACCAGGCTGCCGCCGTACTTGCGCTCGAAGCCGCGGGCCTCCATACGTTCGAGCAGGTCCAGTTCCTGCAGCGGGCGCATGCCGACCGGGATCAGGGATTCGCCGATGTGATAGCGGGGGAACCGTTCGCGTTCGAGGACCAGGACCGTATGCCCCTCCTTCGCGAGGAGCCCGGCGCAGGTCGCGCCCGCCGGGCCGCCACCGATGACGATGACGTCGAACCGCTCGGGCATACCGTGGAGCGTGGCTGACATGAGGAACCTTTCCCTAGGCCGGTGAAGGAGTGAAGGCGCTCACGCGCGCCGGATGCCGATCTGCGGCTCGTAGCTCAGGTACAGCCCGTTGATCGCCTTTTCGGGCTTTTCCGGAGCCTGCTTGTGCTCGTGGACGCGGTTTAGGTTGTCCAGCGGGTTGTGCTTGCCGCTCTCGTCGCCGAGCAGGTGACCCTGGATCCGGCGGTAGACCTCCTCGGTGTCCTCGAGGTCGGCGATGCCGGTGACGAACCGGTCGAACGCGGCCTGCACATCCATCCCCATCCAGTCCTTTTCGGACAGCTGCTGCGCGCGGAAGAAGTGGTGCTCCTTGCCGCGGTAGCTCTCGTAGAAGGTCGACACCAGCACCAGCAGCCGTTCGTAGGCGCGGCGGTAGACGACTTCGTAGAAGTCCCAGGCCTCGGTCTCGCTGATCTCACCGCGGATGACGCTGCCGATCGCGGCGGTGCCGATCAGCGCGCTGTACGTGCCAAGGTGCACGCCGGTCGACAGCAGGGGGTCGAGGAAGCACGCGGCGTCGCCGGCGAGCAGGAAGCCGGGACCCTGGAACTGCTCGGCCGCGTACGAATAGTCCTGTTCGACCTTGATCTCGGTGACCTGCTCGGCCTCGACCAGCAGTTGCTGTATCGCCGGGCAGTCGCCGATCGCCTTGTGGTACACCGGATCCACACCGCCGAGTTCGTTGCGCGCGGCGTTGAAGGAGTCCCTTCCGGTGACGAGCCCGACGCTCAAGGTGCCGTCGGGCAGCGGGATCCCCCAGAACCAGCCGTCACCGACGGAGGCGACGGTGATCGCGCCACTCGGCCCGCGGTCGAGCTCCTTCGCGTCCTTCCAGTACGACCAGGCCGCGACGTTGCGGAAGACGTTGTGGAACTTGCGGTTCTTCAGGTACTTGGTGGCCATCACGCCGCCGCGGCCGGAGGCGTCGACGAGGTAGTCGAATTCGATCCGGCCCGTGTTGGCCGGGTTCTTCGCCTCGGCCCAGTGCGCCGCGACCGGGCGGTCGCCGTCGAAGTCGAGCTTCTTCACCGCGATGCCCTCGGTGACGTCGACGCCGACCTCGCGCGCGTGGTCGAGCAGGATCTTGTCGAAGTCGGCGCGGATGACCTGCCACGCGCTGGTGCTGCCGTCGCGGCCGTGCGGCCGGAAGCGCACCTCCCATTCCTCGGGACCCCAGAAGTAGTAGGCACCGCCCTTGGGCTGGAACCCGGCCGCGGCGATCTTGTCCCACACCCCGAGGCGTTCGAGGATCGGGCGGCACGAGGGCAGCAGCGATTCGCCGATGTGGTAGCGCGGGAAATGGTCCCGCTCCAGAAGAGTGACTTCGAAGCCCTCTTTGGCCAGAAGCCCGGCAGCGGTGGAACCCGCCGGCCCACCACCGATCACGAGGATCTGGGTCGTTGCGCGCATGACACCTCTCCAACTACGCCGACAGCCGGATTTACTTGACCGACGCTAACAACCGTGAATTGAGATCCACTCGAGAACTTGTTGCCGCACAACGTTTTTCCGAAACCGCAGTCGAAGAGACGCTACCCGGCCCCACGTGGACGACGATTCTTCCCGTGTCGGACTCCGACGGCCCGGCCGATGACCTATTGGAGGAATCCCGCGATGGGCGAATACCTTGGCGAACGCGCCGTCGTGCTCGGCGGCGGCATGGCCGGCCTGCTGACCGCCCGCGTACTTTCGGAACGCTACCGCTCCGTCGTGATCGTCGAGCGTGACACGATCGTCGGCGTCTCCGGCACCCGCCGCGGCGTGCCGCAGGCGCACCACGCGCACGCGCTGCTCGCACGAGGCCAGCAGATCCTCGAAGACCTCTTCCCCGGCCTGCAGGCCGAGCTGACCGCCGACGGCATCCCCAGCGGTGACCTCTCCGGCAGTCTGCGCTGGTACTTCAACGGGAAACGCCTGCGGCAGAAGGAATCCGGCCTGCTCAGCGTGTCCGCGACCCGCCCGGAGCTGGAAGAGCACGTCCGCGCCCGCGTCGTCGCGCTGGCAGGCGTCGAGGTCCGTGAGCGCACGGTGATCCAGTCGCTGGTCGCGACCGATGACCACTCGCGGGTCACCGGCGTCCGCGTGACCGGCGAAGACGCCGAGCCCGAGACGCTCCTCGCGGACCTGATCGTCGACGCCACCGGCCGCGGCAGCCGTTCGCCGGTGTGGCTGGAGGAACTCGGCTACGAACGCCCTGCCGAAGAGAAGATCAAGATCGACCTCGCCTACACCTCGCGGCTGTTCGAGCTGGACTCCGACCCGTTCGGCGACGACCTGGCGATCAACCCGGTCGCCTCGCCCGCCAACCCGCGCGGCGCCTTCTTCGTGAACCTGCCGGGGAACGTCGCCCTGCTGTCGCAGACCGGTCTGCTCGGGGACCACCCGCCGCGTGACGCGAAGGGTTTCCTCGAATTCGCCAAGACACTGGACGCGCCCGAGATCTACCGGGCCGTACGCACCGCGAAGCCGATCAGCGAGATCACCAGCTTCAAGGTGCCCGCCAGCGTCCGCCGCCGGTTCGACAAGCTGCGTCGTTTCCCCGAGGGCCTGCTGGTGATCGGGGACGGCGTCTGCGCGTTCAACCCGGTGTACGGCCAGGGCATGACGGTCGCGGCCATGGAGGCCGACCGGCTGGGCGCACATCTCGACGACGGCGGCGTGCGCCCGCTCCGGTTCTTCAAGGAGATCAGCCCGATCATCGACGTACCATGGGACATCTCGGCGGGCGGGGACCTCGCCTTCCCCGGCGTCGAGGGCCCGCGTCCGCTGAAGGTCAAGATGGGCAACGCCTTCATGGCGAAGCTGCACTCCGCGGCGACCGTCGACGGCCGGTTCACCGAGGCGTTCTTCCGGGCCGCGGGCCTGGTCGACCCGCCGACCGCGTTGATGCGGCCGAGCCTGGTGGTCGGCGTGCTGCGCACCGCGCGGCGCGTCAAGACGGCCGAACCCCTCACCCCCGCCGCCACGATCGGTCAAGCCCCGCCGGTGTCCGACGACCTCGCGGCCTGAGCACCAAGGAGCCATGGTCATGAACGAACCCGTCGGCAAACGCGCGGTGGTGATCGGCGGCAGTGTCGCCGGCACCCTGGCGGCGAGGGTGCTTTCCGAGTTCTATCGCGAGGTCGTGGTCGTCGATCGCGACAAGGTGCTCGGCGTCGACAAGCCGCGGCGCGGGACCCCGCACACGTGGCACGCGCACGGGCTGCACGCGCGCGGTTACTTCATCCTCGAAGAGCTCTTCCCGAACCTGCTCGAGGAACTCCGGGACTCCGGTGTCCCGGTCGGCGACCTCGCGCGGATGAAGTGGTACTTCAACGGGAAGCAGGTCGAACCCGCCGACAGCGGACTGCCGTCGATCACGGCGTTGCGGCCGGTACTGGAGCATCACCTCCGGCAGCGCACCGCTGCGATCCCGAACGTCACCTACCGCGAACGCACCGACGTCCACGGGCTGCTCGCCACGCGTGAGGGCAAGCGGATCATCGGGGTCCGCGTGCAGGCACGCGACGGCTCGTCGGAGGAGGAACGGCTCGGCGCGGACCTGGTCGTCGACGCCTCCGGACGCGGTTCGCGAACGCCGGTGTGGCTGGAGGAACTGGGCTTCGAACGGCCCGCCGAGGAGCGGGTGAAGATCGGGCTGGCCTACACCACCCGGATGTTCCGCAAGCGGCCGGAGATGTTCGACGGCTGGCAATCGATCAACCCGGTCGCCTCGCCCGCGCATCCGAGGGGCGCGTTCTTCGGTCAGGTCAACGAAGACGAGTGCATCCTTTCGCTCACCGGGATCCTCGGCGACCATCCGCCGACCGACCCGCGCGGCTATCTCGAGTACGTGAAGTCGTTGCCGGTTCCGGAGATCTACGAAGCGGTGAAGGACGCGCAGCCGCTGATCGAGCCGGTGACGTTCAAGTTCCCGGCGAGTTCGCGGCGGCGCTACGAACGGCTCAAGCGGTTCCCGGAGCGGCTGTTCGTTCTCGGTGACGCGTTCTGCAGCTTCAACCCGGTGTACGGCCAGGGCATGACGGTCGCGTCGATGGAGGCGATCGCGCTGCGCGAGCACCTCACCCGGCGGTCCGAGCCGGATTCGCGGAGGTTCCTGCGCGAGATCGGCAAGGTCGTCAACGACCCGTGGGAGATCTCGACCAGCGGCGACCTCGACTTCCCCGGCGCGGAGGGGAAGCGGACGCTCAAGGTCAAGATGGGCAACGCGTACATGGCGAAACTCCAGTACGCCGCGACGCTCGATCCGGACATCACGGCGGCGTTCATGCGGGTGGCCGGGCTGATCGATCCGCCGACCGCGCTGATGAAGCCCGGCCTGATGCTCAAGGTGCTGCGGGCCAACCGGCGGCGTCCCGTCCCCGGGGCGACGGTGACGGAGCTGCCTCGCCCCGGTCGCGAATCGCGCGCGGCCTGAAATCGACTCGTGAGTGGTAGGGACGGTTCTAACCGTCCTTACCACTCACGAGTTTTCTTTTCTTTTCCTCCGCAACACGCAAGACGCGCCTGTCGGCCGATCGGCTGATCATAGGTGTGTCAATGGCCATTTTCCTGGCGGTGGGAGAGAAATTCATGCGCAAGTTCAAGCGGGTCATGACCGCGCTGGCCGCGGTCGCGGCGGTGGTACTGCTGGGGGGAACGGCGACGGGAGCCTCCGGCGCGAACACAGGGTGGAAACATTCGGACGCGGCGCTCGCACGCTCGCTGCCCGGCAAATTCGAAAGCTCCTACGCCGACGTCAACGGCGTCCGCCTGCATTACGTCGCCGGTGGTTCCGGCAGCCCGGTGGTGCTGCTGCCCGGCTGGCCGGAGACGTGGTGGGCGTTCCACAAGGTGATGCCGGCGCTGGCCGCGAACCATCGCGTGATCGCCGTCGACCTGCGGGGGATGGGCGGATCGTCGAAGCCGGCGGCGGGCTACGACAAGGAGACGATGGCCGCCGACGTCCACGCACTGCTCGCCGGGCTCGGGTACGCCAAGGCGGATCTGGTCGGCCACGACATCGGCGCGATGGTCGCGCACAGTTACGGGATCAAGTATCCGCAAGCGGTCGGGAAGCTGGCGCTGATGGACGTGGTCGCGCCCGACAAGAGCCTCTATCAGCTGCCGCTGCTGCCCAGCGCGCCCGGCCAGTTCTCGCCGTGGTGGTGGGCGTTCAACCAGCTGCAAGGCCTGCCGGAGCAGCTCATCTCCGGTCGCTCGCGCTACGTCGTGGACGCGATGATCGACCAGCTCTCGGTGGTGCCGGCGGCGGTGAGCGACTTCGACCGGAGCGTCTACGCGCGGGCCTACGACACGCGGGAGGCCGTCCGTGCGGGCAACGGGTGGTACCGGACGCTCAACCAGGACATCGCGGCCGGCTCGGCGTACGGGAAGCTGACCATGCCGGTGCTGGGCCTCGCCGGGGAGTTCAACCACCAGTACTTCGTCCAGGTGATGCCGTCGAAGGCGGTGGATCCGCAGGTGGTCAAGATCGCCGGGGCGGGGCATTACCTTTCCGAGGAACAGCCCGCTCAGGTCATCGACGCGCTGGCGAAGTTCCTGGGCTGACACCGCCTGCCGATACTGCCTTTCGAGGCAGTATTGGAGGCGTCCGGGCCGAGCCGCCAATGGGATTCTGCGAAAAGGAAAGTCCTGGAATTCCCAGCCTATCGGGCAAAGGTGGCTAAAATGAAGGTTGGTGTTACCGGTGGCACCGGGTTCATCGGGCGATACGTCTGCGAGGAGCTCGCCGCGCGAGGGCACACGCCGGTCGTGTTCGACCATCGTGGTGAGGGGGACGGCGAGCCGTGGGAGGTCATGCTGGGCGACATCCGCGACGCGACGGCGCTGACCGAGCTCGCGGCGCATTGCGACGGGATCATCCATCTGGCGGCCGTGCTGGGCACCCAGGAGACGATCACCAATCCGCGCCCCGCGGTGGAGACCAACGTCATGGGCGGCCTGAACTTCCTCGAAGCGGTCGCCCAGTACGACCTGCCCGGCGTGTACATCTGCGTCGGCAACCACTGGATGAACAACAGCTACTCGATCTCGAAGACCACGGTCGAGCGGTTCGTCCGCATGTTCAACGCCGATCGCGGCACCCGCGTGAACTGCGTCCGCGCGGTGAACGCCTACGGCCCGCGCCAGAAGGCCGCGCCGCCGTTCGCCGCGGGGAAGGTCCGCAAGATCACCCCGGCGCTGATCTGCCGGGCGCTGTCCGGGATACCGGTGGAGCTCTACGGCGGTGGACGGCAGATCTCGGACATGGTGTGGGTCGGCGACGTCGCTCGCACCCTGGTGTCCTCTTTGGAGGCCGCCGCCGAGGGGCGGGTGCTGGAGAACACGGTGGAGATCGGGCCCGCCGAGTCGGTCACGATCCGCGAAGTGGCGGAGCTGGTGATCGACCTGTGCGAGCAGCGCGGTCACTCGCGGGTGGGCATCACCGATCTGCCCATGCGGCCGGGTGAGACACCGAACACCCCGGTCACGGCCGATGTTTCGACGCTGCTTTCCGTCGGCATCGAGCCGGAATCCCTTGTCTCGCTGGAGGAAGGCATGGCGAAGACGGTGGACTGGTACCTCGAGCACCGAGGCACCGCCTGGGACGTCCCGCCGGCCGGCCTCCGCGCGGCCTAGGCGAAGTACATGAAGGCCCCCTTCCTTGCGCCAGGCGCAAGGAAGGGGGCCTTCATGTACTTCCGCTAGGGCTTGTGGGCCTTCAGGATCAGCGACACGCCGCGGCGGGAGCGGGTCGGCAGGTAGCGCTCGGCCGTGACGATCGCGGTCAGGGCGCGGTTGACCAGCCAGGGTGTGTGCTCGTTGAGTTCGTTGCCGCGCGCCGAACGCCGCCGCAGCGCCACCACCGGCCGGAGCAGGACGTTCCAGCTCCACAGTTCGTCGACGACGAAGCCGGCGTCCTCGATGACCTTCCGCAGCGAAGCCCGGTCGTAGCGGCGCACGTGGTGCACCGCGACGTCGTGCGCCGACCACAGGTCCATTCCGGACGGAACGCTGATCAGCGCGGAGCCGCCGGGCCGCAGCACCCGGAACAGCTCCGCCGCGGCCTGGTCGTCTTCCTGGATGTGCTCGAGGATCTCGAACGCCACCACCAGATCGAACGACGAGGACGGCAGCGGCAGGTCACGGGCGTCGGCGTGGATCGCGTCGAGACCGCGTGAGCGAGCGATCTCGACGGCGTTCTCGTCGTAGTCCGTGGCGACGACGTCCCAGCCGCGCGAGCGCAGTACCCGCGTGTTGCCGCCGCCCGCCGCGCCGATGTCGAGCGCGCGGCCGGGCGGGCCGAGCCGCTTCAGTTCGTCGGCGAGCATGTGCCGCTTTTCCCGGAACCACCAGTGGTGGTCCTCCATCTCGGTGATCCGGGTGATGTCCGCCGTCTTCACCGGCGCTCCTTCCGGTGCCGGGCGAAGACCCAGCGGTCGAGGGCCACGAACCGCAGCAGCGTCATCAGCCCGTAGGCGACGATGAGCACGAGCAGTTCGACGACCGGCCCGGAACCCGGGGCGATCAGGTGGAGCCCGGTCACGGCCAGCGTGGTCAGCAGATACGTGGTGGCGAACAGGATCGCGGCCCGGGTGTGCAAGCCGAGCCGGTGCCCGCCGCCGCGGTTGAACGTCCAGCGCCGGTTCGCCTCGGTGTTGGCCACCCCGACGAGCACCAGCGCGACCAGGTTCGCCCCCGCGGGCGTCAGCGGGACGCGCAAGGGGAGATACAAGAGCGTGTAGAGCACTGTCGAGATGACGCCGATCACCGCGAACCCGAGGAACTTCGCCAGGGTCGCGGCCCGGGGTTCGGCCAGCACTGCGTCCGGATGGGTGGCGCGCAACTGCGGGATCTCCGGCACGTCCACCCGTCCTTTCCCGGCGGCGATCGCCCGGCCCACGCGGACCAGGCCCTTCAGGTTCCCCATCGCGGTCTGGGTGACCTTGACCCGCGAGTCGACGTCCTCGACCCAGTCCAGCGGCACCTCGTGCACCCGCAGGCCGTTGTGCTCGGCCAGCATCAGCATCTCGGTGTCGAAGAACCAGTGGTCGTCCTCGACCGCGTCCAGCAGCCCGAGCACGGCCTCGCGCCGGGCCGCCTTGAATCCGGCGGACGTGTCGGTGCTGCGCAGTCCGAACACATGCCGCGTGATCGCGTTGTAGGTACGGGAGACGATCTCGCGTTTGAGGCTGCGGCGGATCCGCGAGCCGCGCCCGAGCCGGGTCCCGATGGTGATCTCGCAGTGCCCGCTGACCAGCGGCGCGATCAGGGGGAGCAGGCTCTCCAGACCGGTGGAGAGGTCGACGTCCATGTAGGCCACGATGTCGGCGGTACTGGACCCCCACGTCGCCTTGATCGCCGCGCCCCGGCCGCGGACGGGAACCCGCCGCGCGGAGATGCGCGGGTTCCGCTCGGCCAGTTCGGTGGCGATCTCCCAGGTCCGGTCGGTGCTGCCGTTGTCGGCGATGGTGATCGACCAGGGGAACGGGAAGCCGTCGCCGAGGAACGCGCTCAGCGTGGTGATACAGCCGCGCAGGGCGCGTTCCTCGTTGAGCACCGGGATGACGATCTCGACGGTCGCCGTCGTGCGGCTCGCCGGTGCGACGCGGGGTGCCGCGGTGAGTTCAGCCGTCATGGGGCATCACGCTCCCGGCTTGCAGTCGAACAGGGCGGAGGTGAAGCCCATCCACGGGTTGGCGGTGTAGGCGGGCGGCGGGATCCGGGTGCAGTTGCGCACCACCCAGTCCTTGCGGGCCAGCGCGGTCGGGCTGTCGTAGGCGAAACCGCCGAACAGGACGTACCTCAGCTGTCCACTGTGGACGGCGTCGGCGAGACCGTCGGCGGTCGGCATCGGCATGGTGCCGACGAAACCGCCCATCGGCATCACGGACAGGCCGGCCCGGATGTAGGGCGAGGCGCCGGTGCCGCCGAAGGTCGCCAGGTCGAAGCGCTCGCCCCGGTTGTTGGCCTTGAGGAAACCGAGGAGCTTCTGGTCGGCGTCGGAGGGCATCATCTGGAACATGATCGGCGGGGGCAGCGGCATGGCCTGCCCTGGTCCGCCGGGCTTCGGGCCGCCCGCCATGAACTTGGTCAGGTCGATGCCGGTGGAGAGCGCGTTCGGGTTCGGCCCCGCGAGGGGGTTGAAGTTCTGGAACATCGCCGTGCGCGGATCCGTCGGCGGGTGGAAGGCGGGCGCCGCCCAGGCGACCGGTCCGGCCAGCAGCGCGACCCCGGCCACGGCACCGGTCACGACGGCGAACTTCCCGGTGCGGCGCACGAGGACCAGCACCGCGGCGAGGACGGCGGCGATCGCGACGACAGGCCGCAGCCACGGCACGTAGTCGCTGGAGCGGCTCATCAGCACGAACGCCCAGGCGCCGGTGGCGAGCAGGCCGACCGGCAGTGCCCACGCGAAGCGGCGGTTCGTCCAGGCGAGGTGCAGGCCGACGCCGCCGATCGCGGCGATGGCCGGTGCCAGGATGCTGGTGTAGTACGGGTGGATGCTTTGCGAGAAGCTGAGCGCGCCGGTGTAGAGGACGAGCCAGCCGCCCCACAGCAGCCAGCCGGCGCGCGTCTTGTCGGTGCGCGGTGCGCGGCCGGCGGCGACGAGGCCGACGACGAGCAGCAGCACCGCCAGCGGCAGCAGCCACGAGATCTGGCCGCCGATCAGGTCGTTGAACATCCGGAAAACACCGGTGTCGCCACCCTGGTCGACCGGCGTGACCTTGCCGTCGGGCAGGACGGGCAGTTCGGCCGAGTTCCCGGTCTTCGCGGCGTCCGCGCGGTCGAAAAGGTTGTAGGACCAGACCATCTGCCACACCGAGTTCGAAGTGCTGCCGTCCATGTACGGACGGGAGCCCGCGGGCGTCAACCCGACGATGAGCATCCAGATCGAGGAGACCGCCGCGGTGACCGCACCGGCACCGAGCAGGTGCAGGACCCGGCGTCCCGTCGACGTCGGCGCGGCGACGAGATAGACGATCCCGAGCACCGGAAGGACGGCCAGTGCCATGGCGAGCTTGATGTGGAAGCCGACGCCGACGAGCGCGGCGGTGAGCAGCAGCCAGCGCGGCGACGCCTTCTCCAGCGCCCGCCAGAAGGCGTAGGTCGCGACGAGCAGCGTCAGGATCAGCGTCGAGTCGGGCAGGTTGACCCGGGTGGCCGCGATCGTGATCGGTGTCGCGGCGAGCAGGACGGCGGCCAGCGCCGCGGGCGCGTGCCCTGCCCAGCGGCGCACGAGCACGAACAGCACGTACACCGAGACGGCGCCGGCGATGGCGCCGGGCAAAAGCAGTGCCCAGGTCTCGTAACCGAAGGCACGCACGGAAAGCGCCTGGAGCCAGAGCGCGCCGGGTGCCTTGTCGACACTCATGAACCCGGCGGGATCGTAGGCACCGTAAAGGAAGTTGTGCCAGTTCGAGGACATGCTGCGAACCGCGGCGGCGTACGCGTAGTGTGCGGCGTTCCCGCCGATACCCCACCCGTAGGCGATGCCGGCGACGAGCGCGCCGAGTACGGCGATGCGCTTGGCGGCCAGTGCGGACAGCCCCGTCTTGGTCTTCTTCTTCGGCGTCCGCACGGGCGGGGCAGCGCCCCGCGGCGGGGTGCTCGTGACCGGGGTGCCTAGGTCTTGGGACACGTTCTACTCCCTTCCCAGGAATAGGAGATGACGCGGCTCACGGACGTGAGATACGCACCGCGAATTCGTGATCGTCTCGAAAAGTGTCGCACCACGGTTTCGAGCGCGTCTTATCCCAGCCTGCTGGTTTGGCTCCCGGTTCACGGGCAAAAATGTCCTTTAAGGACATTCGTCAGCGAAGGCGGACGGGAAGGGCTTCGAGACCGTGCATCACCATGCTGACGCGCCAGCGGAGGCTCTCCGCGGGAACGGCCGCGCGCAGCTCCGGGAATCGGGTGAGCAGGGCGGAGAGCGCGATTCCGCCTTCGAGGCGGGCCATCGGCGCGCCGAGGCAGTGGTGGATGCCGTGTCCGAAAGCGAGCTGCGGGTTGTCCGCGCGGTCGAGTTCCAGCGCGTCCGCGCCGGTGAAGCGGGCGGGATCGCGGTTGGCGGCCAGCAACGACACGATGACCAGCGATCCCGCCGGGATCGTCACGCCGCCGAGCTCGATTTGCTCGTTGGCGTAACGCATCGCCGCGTGCACGGGGCTCTCGTAGCGCAGGAATTCCTCCACCGCGGCCGGCATTCCGTCCGGGTTCGCGCGCAGCGCGGCGAGCTGCCCCGGGTTCTCGAGCAGGGCGAGGGTGGCGTTGCCGATGAGGTGGACGGTGGTCTCGTGCCCGGCGATGAGCAGGAGGAAGACCATCGAGGTCAGCTCGTGTTCGGTCAGCCGGTCTTCGCCGTCGTGCACCGTGACGAGCGCCGAAAGCAGGTCCGTGCCGGGGTTCGCGCGTTTCTCGGCGAGGAGTTTCCTGACGTAGCGCAGCATTTCGGCGGCGGCCGCGTCGAGTTCGTCGACGGGGAGCGCGCTGGCGGTGAGGATCTCGGTCCAGCCGTGGAAGGCTCCTGCCTCGTCCTCCGGCACGCCGAGCATCTCCGTCAGGATCCGGATCGGCAGCGGCAGGGCGAGCGCCTTGATCAGGTCGACCTCGTCGAAGTCGGCGACGGCGTCGAGGAGTTCGGCCGTGATGGCCTCGATTCTCGGGCGCAGCTGGGCGATCCGGCGCACGGTGAACGCGGCGGACACCAGCTTCCTGAGCCGGGTGTGATCCGGCGGATCGAGGTTCAGCATATGCGTGTTCATGCCGAGCCGGACGTCCTCGGACAGCCCGCGCCGGTCGCCGACGGCGCCGGTGCGCCCGCTCAGCCCCGGGTGCGCGAGCGCCGCGCGGACCTCGGCGTAGCCGCTCACCAGCCAGCCGCTGGTCCCGGACGAGAGCGTGATCCTGCGGACCGGGCCGCTTTCGCGCAGTGCGGCGTAGGCGGCGTGCCTTTCTGGCGCGCCCCCGAACAGGAAATCGGAGCTGGAAGAGGTCACCGAATCAGGTTCCCGTGCGCGCCGCCACGCCTTCTTCTCCTGACTTGCCCGCCGCGTATGAATTACGCACGAAGCGCGCGAGTTTATTGCACCTTTTTTCTTGCGGCCTACTCGAAAACTGCTCGAAGAAATGATTGACGATCTACGTCCGAAGATCGTAACGTTGTTACCAGGTCGCCGGGGGGCAACGGAACCCGCGCCTGGTGAGTCAGAAAATTCCCAGCAATGAATCGGAGTGATTACTGTGTCCGCAAAGCTTGCCGCCAAGTTCGCCGGTTCCGCCATCGCCGCTCTCGGCCTGCTGGCCGTCGTCGCCCCGGGGGCCTCGGCCGCCGCGGCCGTCACGGTCACGCCGTCGTCGGGGCTGTCGGACGGTGCGGTGGTCCAGGTGACCGGAACCGGCCTGACGCCGGGCGGGACCTATCGCGTCGGCGAGTGCGCCCAGGACGCGGCGGGGCAGTTCCCTTGCAGCCCTACGCAGCAGTCGCTGGTCGCTGACGCGTCCGGGAAGATTTCGGCCTCGGTCACCGTGCAGAAGAACTTCACCGGCGTCCTGCCCGACGGCAGCAGCTACGGCGCGGTGGACTGCAAGGCCATCACCTGTGTCGTCGGCCTCGGTGACTCCGCCGGCAACGGTGGCGGTGTGATCATCAGCTTCAGCTGACGCTCGACGGCGATGAAGGAATTGGGACGTCGCGTGTCCCAATTCCTTCATCGCCGAGTAAGAGTACTTCAGGTGTCGTAATTGCGGAACTCGCGTGCTTCCAGCCGGATCTCGCGTGCTTGGAGCCGGAACTCGCGTGTTCCGGCTCCAAGCACGTGAGTTCCGTCTCCGAGCACGCGAATCACGCCAACGAGCACGGAACCTCAGAGCGTTTCAGCGATCAGGCCCCGTTTGCGCAGCAGCGGCATAACGCCTTCGCCGAACGTGTAGGCCTCTTCGAGATGCGGCTGGGCGGAAAGGATCAGGTGGTCGAGGCCGAGGGCGTGATACTCCTCGATCCGTTCGGCCACTTCTTCGTGGCTGCCCACCAGTGCCGTGCCGACGCCGGGACGCACCAGGCCGTAGCCCGCCCAGACGTTGGGGTGGATCTCCAGGGAGTCGGTGCGGCCGGCGTGCAGTGCGGCCATCCGCCGCTGGCCCTCGGATTCGGTGGCGGCGAACCGTTCCTGCGCCTGCCGGATCCTGGCCGGGTCCATCCCGGCGAGCAGCTGGTCGGCCACCTTCCACGCTTCGGCCGAGGTGTCCCGGCTGATCACGTGGAATCGCGTGCCGAAGCGCAGTGAACGCCCTAAGGCCTCCGCTCGTTCCCGCGACCGGGCGAGGTGCGAGGCCATCGCCGACGGCGTTTCGCCCCACATCAGCAGCACGTCCGCCTGCGCGGCCGCGACGTCCAGCGCGGCCGACGAAGAACCACCGAGGAACAAGGTCGGGCGTACCGGATGCGGCCGCGCGACCATCCCGGCCTTCAAGGTGTAGTGCTCGCCGGAGAAGTCGAACCTCGATCCCGGCCAAGCCTGCCGGAAGACATCCATGAACTCGCCGGTGCGCGCGTACCGCTGGTCGTGGTCGAGCCAGTCGCCGTAGCGGCGCTGCTCGTCGGGGTCCCCGCCGGTCACGATGTTCAGCAGCAGCCGAGAATCGGAGACGCGCTGGAACGTCGCCGCGGTCTGCGCGGCCAGCAGCGGCGAGATGAACCCCGGCCGCAGCGCGATCATGAACTTCACCGACCGGGTCACGCCCGCGAGCGCCGAAGCCACGACCCACGGGTCCTCGCAAAACAACCCGAACGGCGTGAGCATCCCGGTGAACCCGAAGCGGTCCGCGGCGAGCGCGACCTGGGTCAGGTATTCGAGGTCCGGTTCGCGGCGGGCGCCGGGGGCCGCGACACCGTCGGCGGTCTTGGCGATCTCCCGTCCGTCGCCGTGTGACGGCAGGAACCAGTGCAGTTGCAGGCTCATGAGTGCTCCCCGAACAGTGAGTGCGCGATCGCTTCCAGCGGTCCCGAGGCGAGTTCAGCCTCCAGCCACAGCGCGCGCCGGAACCAGCGGTGCAGCGGGAATTCCCAGGTGACGCCCATCCCGCCGCAGACCTGGATCGCCGTCTCGCAGACGGAGATCGCCGCCCGGCTCGCGGCGTGCGCCGCGCACGCGACCGCTTCCGTCGAGGCGGCCGCACCGGACGCGGCGCGGTAGGCCAGCGAACGCGCGAGCTCGACCTCGGCGTAGCCGTCGGCGAGCTGCTGGCTCACCGCCTGGAACGAACCGATGGGACGGTCGAACTGGGCCCGCGTCTTCGCGTGCTCGACGGCGATCGCCAACGCCCGGTCGGCGACGCCGATGGCCTCGCCCGCGAGCAGGGTCGTCGCCCGGCTGTGGATCGCGGTGAGCAGGGGCGTGGCGGAAGGCGGCCCGACGAGCAGCCTGCCCTCGGCCCCGGCCAGTGCGACGTCCGACGTCGTCCGGAGTGGGTCGACGCCGGCGCGAGCGGACAGCGAAGCAACGGTGGGGTCGACACCGAACAGCGCTACCCCGGCCGGGGTACGGGCGGCGACCACGATCTCCGTGGCGACGTCGGCGTGCAGGACCGCCTGTACCGCGCCGTCCAGCCGCCAGCCACCGTCGCGGCGTGACGCGCGGCAGGTGCCGGTGCCGTCGGCGAGCGTCGCCGGACCGGGCGGTTCGACACCCGCGGCCCGGTACACCGGCAGGGCGAGCCCGGCCGTGGCGAACCAGGGCACCGGATGCAGCGCCCGGCCGCCTTCCTCGGCCAGCAGGACGAGTTCGGCCAGGTCGAGGTCCGGATCCAGCCAACCTTGCCGGACCAGCTCGGGCCAGGCGGAGAGGTCATTCTGGCCGTCGTCGGCCAGCGCCGCGATCCGCTCGAGGCCGTACGTGTCCTCGAGGTAGGTGCGGGCAGCGGTCTTGAGCGCGGTCTGATCCTCGGTCAACGCGAAGTCCATCGGATTGGCCCCTATCGTGATTTCGGCAGGCCGAGGACCCGCTCCGCGACGATGCCGCGCAGGATCTCCGACGTTCCGCCTTCGATGCTGTTGGCCCGGCTGCGCAGCCGCTGGTGCTGCCAGTAGCCGCCCCAGAAGGCGTCGGTTCCGTCGGCCGCCGCGCCCGCGCCGAGCAGCCGCAGCGCGAGGGCGCTCACCCGCTGGTTCGCCTGTGACCAGCGCAGTTTCAGGATCGAGCTCTCCGGTCCGGGTTCGCCGGTCCGCTCCATCGCGGCCAGCGCGCGGTATCCGGTGAACCGCAGGCCCTGCAGGTCGACGTACAGCTCGGCGATTTCGGTGCGGACCCGCGGGTCGGTGTCGCCTCCGCAGGCCTTGGCGGTCTTGACCAGCCTGTCGAGCTGGACGGACAGCCGCGCGGTGAGGGTGATGCCGAACGTGCCGCGCTCGTGCGCGAGGGTGGTCAGCGCGACCCGCCAGCCCTGTCCCGGTTCGCCGAGTACGCAGTGGTCGGGGATTTCGACGCCGGTCAGCAGGATCTGGTTGAAGTCGGTGTCGCCCGACAGCTGGCGCAGCGGCCGGACTTCGACACCGGGTGCGCGCATGTCGAGCAGGAAACAGGTCAGTCCGCGGTGTTTGGCCGCGTCCGGATCGGTGCGGGCGAGCAACAGGCAGTGGTCGGCCAAATGCGCGTAGGAGGACCAGACCTTTTCGCCGTCGACGACGTAGCCACCGCCGGTGCGGCGGGCCCGGGTGCGCACCGAAGCGAGGTCCGAACCGGCGTCCGGTTCGGAGAAGCCTTGGCAGAAGATCGTTTCCCCGGAAAGGATCCGGGGGAGGTGCTCGGCCTTCTGCGCGTCCGTTCCATAGTGGACGATCGCGGGGCCGACCATGCCGAGCCCGATCACCCCGGCGTGATCCGGCGCCTCGGCCAGCGCGCTCTCCTCGGCGTAGATGGCTTGATACGAAGGAGAAAGCCCGCGACCGCCGTGTTCGGCGGGCCAGGTCAGACCGGCGTATCCGGCCGCGTGCAACGCCTTGCTCCAGGCGCGCAATTCGTCGGCGGACCACGCGCGAGGCGCGCTCGGCGTGGCTTCGGGTAACTGCTCGGCGAGCCAAGCTCTGAGGCCCACCCGGAATGCCGCTTGATCTTCGCTGTCGTCCAGCCGCATGTAGGCACCATAACCAGCGTCGATGATCGTGAGGGGGTGCGCGAGCCATTCCCGCAACTACGGAGAACCCCCGGTGGGCACCGCAATCCGTGAGACGTTCCCCCGTCGGGGACCACACCACGATGGGGAGGCCGGGCACCGCGTCCGGTGGAGAGGCAGGTACCCGCCCGTGGCCGCGCTGAACGACCGGACCCCGGTCATCGTCTCCGCCGTCCGCACCCCGATCGGCAAACGCGGCGGGGTGCTCGCCGGGCTCAAGGCCGTCGAGCTGATGCGGCACGTCCAGCTCGAGGTCATCGCCCGCGCCGGCATCGAACCCGGCGACGTCGAGCAGATCATCGGCGGCTGCGTGACCCAATCCGGCGAACAGAGCCTCAACGTCACCCGCAACGCCTGGCTCAACTCCGGCCACGACCCGGCGGTCGGTTGCTCCACAGTGGACGTTTCGTGTGGCTCGGCCCAGCAGGCCAACCACCTGATCTCCGCGCTCATCGCCGCGGACGCCATCGACACCGGGATCGCCTGCGGCGTCGAGTCGATGAGCAGGGTGCCGATCGGGACGAACCTCTACCAGGGCCCCGGGCACTACAAGACGCGTGACTATCCGTGGGACGACCCGCCGAAGGCGCAGTTCGGCGGCGCCGAGCGGATCGCCGCACGCGAAGGCATCGGGCGCGCGGACGCCGACGACTACGGCCTGCTTTCCCAGCAGCGCGCGGCACGGGCGTGCGAGGAGGGCCGGTTCGACCGCGAAGTCTCCCCGGTCGGTTCGGTCACTCGCGACGAAGGCGTCCGCGACACCACCCTCGAAGGTCTCGCCGCGTTGCGGCCCAACGTCGAAGGCGCGGTGCACACCGCCGGGTCGACGTCGCAGATCTCCGACGGCGCCGCCGCCATCCTCTGGATGTCGTACGGGAAGGCCCGCGCGCTCGGCCTGACCCCGCGGGCGCGGCTGGCCGGCCAGGTCGTCACCGGCGCGGATCCGTACTACCTGCTCGACGGGCCGGTGGTCGCCACCGAACGGATCCTGCGCAAGACAGGACGGCGACTGTCCGATGTGGACATCTGTGAGGTGAACGAGGCCTTCGCCGGGGTGGTGCTGAACTGGGCCAAAGCACACGGCGCGGACATCGACCGCGTCAACGTCAACGGCGGAGCCATCGCACTCGGCCACCCGCTGGGCGCGACCGGGACCAGGCTGCTCGTGACGGCGTTGCACGAACTCGAGCGCACCGACACCTCGACCGCGCTGATCACCATGTGCTGCGGCGGTTCGCTCGGCACCGCCTCGCTGCTGGAAAGGCTTTGACCATGCGTGCAGAAGACTTCTTCCGACGGGCGCGAGCGGGATCGATCGGCCCGCTGGAAGGTGTGCGCGTCCTGGACGTGACCAAGGTCTGGTCCGGCCCGCTCGCCACCTGCGTCATGGCGGACATGGGGGCCGACGTGGTCCGGATCGAGCTCGCCGACGGCCACGACGGCGACGTGCCGCCGAACATCCCCGGCACCGGGCTGTCGTGGTTCCGGGAAACCGTGCACCGCAACAAACGCAGCGCCGGGCTGGACCTGCGCGACGACACCGGCCGCGCTCGGTTCCTGGAACTGGTGGCCCACGCGGACATCTTGGTCGAGAACTACAAGCCCGGCACGCTGGACGGCTGGGGCGCCGGGTACGAGGCCTGCCGGGCGGTGCGCGAAGACATCGTTTTCGTGTCGGTGTCCGGTTTCGGGCAGTACGGCCCGAAATCGCATCTGCCCGCCTACGACCCCGCGATCCAGGCCGCGGCGGGCTGGATGTCGCTGAACGGCTTGCCGGAAGGCCCGCCGGTGCGCGCCCCGACGTTCCTCGCCGACGAGCTGGCGGGCCTGCACGCGGCGATCGGCGGCCTCGCCGCGCTGGCACACCGGAACCGGACCGGCGAAGGGCAGCACGTCGACGTGTCCATGGTGGACTGCCTGCTCGCCTGCAGCAGCGGCCTGCCGACCCTCGCCGCGACCGGCACCCCGCCGCAGCGGCTTGGCAACGAGACCGATTTCGTCGTCCCCGCAAACGTCTACGCATGCGCGGACGGACACCTGTACCTCGCCGTCGCGATCAACCGGCATTGGCGCGCGCTCGCCGAGATCATCGGCAGGCCGGAACTCGGCCGTGCCGAAGGATTCGGCACGGCCGCCGAAAGGCTGGCGAACCGGGACGCGGTCAACGCGGTCATCTCGGGCTGGTGCGCCGGCCGTCCGCTCGCCGAGGCGCTCGAAGTGCTGAACGGCCACGGGCTCGTCGCGGCGCCGGTGCGCACGCTCACCGAAGCCGTCGCCGACGAGCACGTCAAGGCGCGGGCGATGTTGCAGGAAACGGTGCTGAGCAACGGATCCACCGCGCCGATCGTCGGGCCCGCGGTGAAGTTCTCCCGCACTCCGACGAAGGTCCGCCGAGGTGCGCCGCGGCCGGGCGCGGACACCGCCGAAGTGCTCGCCGAGCTCGCGGCAAACGATGAGAAGAACAGTTTGCGCCGCGTTTCTTAAAATGGAAACAAATTGTGCCGCAAAAAACGAGGAGGCGTCGTGGCGGAGCACCACCGGGCCCTGATCACCGGGGCTTCACGAGGGATCGGCCGGGCCGTGGCGCTGCGGCTGGCCCAGGAGGGCTACGCCGTCGCGGGATGTTTTTCGAAAGCGAGCGACGCGTCGGCGGAAACCGAAGAGGACATCGCCGCGATCGGCGTTCCCTCCTATTTCGCGGAATGCGATGTCGCCGATTCCGAAGCCGTCGAACGATTCGTCAAGGACGCCGAAGAGAAGCTCGGCCCGATCGATCTGCTGATCAACAACGCCGGCATCACCAAGGACAGCCCGCTGGTGCTCGCCAACGCCGAGGACTGGCACGCGGTGCTCGACACGAACCTCACCGGCACCTGGAACTTCTGCCGCGCCATGGCCTTCCGGTTCATGAAGAACCGCGGCGGCGTCGTGGTCAACATGTCCTCGGTCGCCGGCGTCTACGGCCACGCCGGTCAGACCGCCTACTCCGCCAGCAAGGCCGGGATCATCGGCTTCAGCAAGTCGCTGGCCAAGGAAGTGGCCGGGCACGGTGTCCGGGTCAACGTCGTCGCGCCCGGGTTCATCGAGACCGACATGACCGGTTCCCTCGGCGACAAGCAGCGCGCCAAGGCACTGAGCCAGATCCCGGCCAAGCGGTTCGGCACCGGTGAGGACGTCGCCGAACTGGTCGCGTTCCTGGTCTCCGACCGCGCCTCCTACATCACCGGACAGGTGCTGCAGGTCGACGGGGGGATCACGCTGTGACCGGGATTCCCGCCTTCGCCGCGCCGCTGCGGGCGATCGACCTGCTGGACGTCCGTGCGTGCGGGGACGACCTCGAGCTGGTCGCCCAGATCACCGTGGACGGCAAGGAACCCAACCTGCGCGGGCATTTCCCCGGCCAGGCCGTGTACCCCGGCGTCTTCGTCATCGAGACGCTGGAACAGGCGATGCGGGAGGCCGCGAACGCCCGGCTGCGCACCGTCCGGTCCGTCCGCTTCCTCGCCCCGGTGCTCGACGGCGACCGCATGGTCCTCACGGCCACCGCGAAGCGCACCCCGGAGGGCTGGGACGTCACCGGCAAGGCCGTCCTCGGCGAGACGACGACGGCCAAGATCCGCGCCGGCTTCGAGGAGGACGCGGAATGACCGAGCACCACGACGTCCGGGTCCTGCTCCCGCAGCGGTATCCGCTGCTGCTGGTGGACCGCGTGCTGGAGCTTGTCCCCGGCGAATCGATCGTGACGATCAAGGCGGTCACCGGTACCGAGCCGTGCTACGCGGGGATTCCCGACGGCGCCCCGGCGAGCCGGTACGACTACCCGAAGTCGCTGATGATCGAGTCGTTCGGGCAGAGCGCCGCGCTCCTCTGGCTCGACGGCCGCGCGCCGGTCGAGGACGACGACACGACGTTGATGTTCATCGGTGCCCGTGACTATCGGTTCACGGGTGCCGCCCGCCCTGGTGACGTGCTCCGCCACGAGGTCCGCCTGGAGTCGGTGCTGGCCGACACGGCCTTCGCCACCGGCCGGACCTGGGTCGGGGATCGCCTGATCGCCACCGTCACCACCCTGACCGCGACGCGGCGCCCTGTACGGCCCGCGGCGTGAGAACCGCACGGGAAAACGAAACCGGAGGATCGTCATGACGCAGACCGACACCCAGCTCGAGGAGCTCCGTGAGCTGGTCGCCGAGGTGCTCGAGCTCGAGCCCGAGGAACTGGAGGACAACGGGGACTTCATCGACGACTACGAGGCCGACTCCCTGCGCGCCATCGAGATCCTCGCCCGGATCGACAAGCAGTACAAGATCGAGATCCCGCAGGCCGAACTGCCCGAGCTGCGCACGCTCAGGGCGGTCAACGACGCCCTGATCCGGCACTCCGTCAAGAAGGGATGAACCGTGGCCCGCGTTGTCGTGACCGGGGTCGGCCCGGTGTCGAGCATCGGGATCGGGATCGCCGCGTTCGCCGAGGCGCTCCGCACCGGCCGATCCGGGATCTCGCCCATCACCAGCTTCGACCCGGCCGGGTTCCCGCACCGGAACGCGGGCGAGGTCCAGACCTTCGATCCGGGCGCCCATCTCCGCCGGGTCGACCCCGCGCGGTGGGGGCGGTCCAGCCAGTTCGCGGCCAGTGCCGCACGGCTGGCCGTCGCCGACGCCCGGCTCGACCTGGCGTCGGTGACGCCGGGACGTGCCCACGCGATCATGGGCACCACCAGCGGTGAGTCCGCGGTCGCGGAGGCGCTCACCGAGCAGATCATCGACGGCGGTTTCGCCGCGCAGGACCCGGCCCTGCTGACCCAGCTGCCCGCCAACCGGCTGGCGAACGCGGTCAGCGAGGAGCTGGGGTTGTACGGCGAGTCGCTGACCATCGCGACCGCCTGCTCGGCGAGCAACTACGCGATCGGCTACGCCTACGACCTGCTGGCCGGCGGCGAGGCCGACGTCGTCTTCGCCGGCGGCGCCGATTCGGTGTGCCGCTGGGCGCACGCCGGGTTCTTCCGGCTCGGCGCGCTGGCGAAGGACGCCTGCACCCCGTTCGACAAGAACCGCGCGGGCATCCTCACCGGTGAGGGTGGTGCCGTGCTGGCGCTGGAAACCCTGGATCACGCCAGGAAACGGGGCGCCACGATCTACGCGGAACTGCTCGGGTACGGCGTCAACTGCGACGCCATCCACCCGGTCACACCGGACGCGCCGACGGTCGCGGAATGCATGCGCATCGCGCACCGCAACTCCGGGATCTCACCGTCCGATGTGGACTACATCTGCGCGCACGGCACCGGCACGCAGGTGAACGACCTGGTCGAGAGCAAGGCCGTGATTGAGGTCTTCGGCGAGCGCCCGCCGCCGATCAGCTCGATCAAATCGATGCTCGGTCACACCATGGGCGCGGCCTGCGGGTTCGGGGCGATCGCCTCGACCATCGCGATCGACCGCGGTTTCCTGCCGCCCACGGTCAACTGGACCACCGCGGATCCGGAACTGGGTGTCGACCCGGTGCCGAACGCGGCCCGCCCGGCGAACGTGCGGGTGGTCCAGAACGACGGTTTCGCCTTCGGTGGCAACAACGCCATCGTGATGTTGGGAGCGCCAGAATGAGCGGTGTGGTGGTGACCGGCTGGAGCGCGCTGACCTCCGCGGGCGTCGGCGTGGACGCACTGGCGAAGCGGCTCGCGCTGGCCGAGGCGGGTCAGGTCGAGAAGGGCCAGGATATCGGCGATCTCTACGAAGAGCCGCTGCCCGCGACGAGCGGGCACGTGCTTCAGAGCTTCAGTCCCCGGGAACATCTGGGGCGTAAGGGAACCAGCACCTACGACCGCGCCACCGGGCTCGCCGTGGTGTGCTGCCAGGAGGCGTTGCGCGAGGCCGGGGTGGCACTCGACGACGAGGCCCGCCCGCGGATGGGCGTGGTGCTCGGGACTTCGCTGGGCAGCTTCAAGTCCACCAGCGACTACACCCGCGAGACCCTCGTGCAGGAGAAGCCGTACCTGGTCAACCCGATGCTGTTCCCGAACACGGTGATGAACTGCGCCGCCGGGCAGGTCGCCATCCGGTTCGGTCTCCGCGGGGTGAACACCACGATCGCGGGCGGCACACTCGGTTTCCTCAACGTACTGCGGTACGCGGGCAACGCCATCGAGCGCGGCCACGTCGACGTCGTCGTCGCGGGCGCGGTGGAGGAGTTCACCCCGCACCGCGCGTGGTCGGCGCATCTGACCGGGGCGACCGACGTCGTCGCCGCCGGCGAGGCGGCCGGGATGTTCGTGCTGGCCAAGGAGAACACCCCGGAGTGGGCGGGGACGCGGCGGCGCGCCGGTGTCCTCGCGGTGGCCACGGCCTACGGGCCGGGCGGCGGTGACGCGGCCGAGACCGCGCTCGCCGGGTGTGTGCACCGGGTGCTGACGAAGGCGGGTGCCGACGCGTCCGAGGTGTCCACTGTGTACACCGGCGAGGTCGACGAGGACGACCGCCGAGAGTACGGCCCCATCGTCCGGGCGCTCGGCCACAGCCCGGAACGGGTGATGGTCAAGCGGCTGTTCGGCGAATGCGACGCGGCCTCCGGTGCGGTGGCGCTGGGTGTCCTGCTCGCCGAAGAGCGCGATGCCCGGCCCGGCGGGCTGAGCCTGCTCACCGCGCGGGGCGCGGACGGTGCCGTGGGCGCCGCCATCGTGAGGAGGTACGCCGATGGCGGTCCTGATCGCGGGTAGCGCTGTGCGCACCTGCCTCGGTTCGGGGGCGGAGACGTTCGAGGGCCTGCTCCGCGGCGCTTGTGACGTCTCGCCGCTCCGGTACGGTGATCCCGGAAAGCTGAATGTGGCTTACGGCTACCACGCCGACTTGGACGGTGAGCCGTTCCGTGCTGGACGGCTCCTGGCCGAATGCCTGAAGGAAGCCGTCGAACAGTCCGGTGTGGACACCGCGACGCAGCGGGTCGCCGTCCTCGTCGGCACGGGCCTGCGTGAGCTGTCCGCCGTCGAACGGCTGGCGCTCACCGGCGAGACCACGTCCGCCGATCGGCTGGACTTCGCCGATGTCGTGGCGGCGGCACTGCCCGGTGTCACGGACGTGACCACGGTCGTCAACGCGTGCAGTGCCGGCGGCCACGTGCTCGCGCTCGCGCAGGATCTCCTGGAACTGGGCGAATACGAAGCCGTCGTGGTCGCCACCGCCGACGCGATGACGCGGTCGATGCTCGCCATGATCGGCCGGGTCGCCGAGGAACCGACCGAGCGGGTGCGCCCGTTCGACCGCGAGCGCACCGGCGTGCTCCTCGGTGAGGGCGCGGCGGTGCTCGTCGTCGTGCCCGGGAACTGGGAAGGCCCGGTGCTCGGCCGGGTCGCCGCGACCGGGCTGTCGTGCGACGCCTACCACGCCACGGCGCCGGACGTCGAGGGCATCGCCCGCGCGATGTCCGACGCCTACACGCGTGCGGGCCGCGCACCGTCCGATGTGGACATAGTGGTGGCGCACGCGACCGGCACCGCGCTCAACGACCCGGTCGAATGCGACGCGCTGCGCAAGGTCGTCCTCGGTGGCGGTGGGAACCCTCTCGTCACCGCCGTCAAGGGCTCGACGGGGCACACCTCCGGCAGCGCCGCACTGGTCAACGTGGATGTCGCGCTGCGGATCTTCGCCTCCGGCCAGGTTCCCGCTGTCGCCGGCCTGACCGATCCGCTCGATGAGGGAACGGGACTACGACTGGTCATCGGCGACGCGGTCGCCGCACGGCCGGATCTCGTGCAGGTCAACGCGTTCGGTTTCGGCGGGGTCAACGCCGTCACGCTGCTGGAGCGGGCATGACCAGCCGCGGCAGGGAAACCCGGCTGCTGCTCACCGGCTGGAGCCTGCATCTGCCCGGGGTCCCGGAGTTCGACGGTGCGACGCCGGAGAAGGCCGCCACCGTCCTGGGGCGGAAAGGGCTGCTGTACAAGGAACCCTCGACTCGCCTGGCGTTGTGCGCGGTCCATCGCGCGCTCGGCTTCGAACCGGGACAACGGGCGACCGGGCCGATCGAAACCGGCACCGCGGTGGTCGCGTGCAGCAACCTTGGCAACGTCGAAACGGTCGCGAAGGTCACGCGCGCGGTCGAGGCGGGAGGTGGCCGGGCGGTGAGCGTGCTCGACGCGCCCAACGTGTCGCCGAACGTCGTGGCCAGCACGGTCGCGCTGTGGTTCGGCTTCGGCGGCCCCAACCTGATGCTGTGCTCCGGCAGCACGGCCGGGCACGCCGGCCTGCGGATGGCGAGCCTGCTGCTGCGCTCCGGCCGGGCCACGCGGGTGGTGCTGGTGGGGGCGGAGCCGGAGGACGAGATCGCCTCGATCCTGCACGACGGGCCGCTGCGCGCGGGGAGCGCGTGCGTGATCCTCGAGCCCTGGTGCGAAAAGGCCGGACAGGTCGTCGTCGACGTCGACCCGTCGGAGGCCGCACCGCCGCCCCGGCGCACGGTCGGCCCCGGCGGTTTCGACGTGAAGGAACAGTGGGGCGACTTCTACGGCGCGCACGGCGTCGTGGAGCTCGCGCTCGCCGCTCACTTCGCCGTCGCGGAAGGCGAAGGCCGCGTGGGTATCGGCCCGCGGCGTCCGGACGGCGGGCCGTCGGTCACCGTCACCGAGCACAGCGATGAGATGGGGTACCGGTGAACGGTTCGGCGGTGAAGGCGCACACGATCTCGCCCGGCAGGCCCGGTGCGCCGCTGGTGCTGTTCGCGCACGGGATGGAGGGCCACTGGAAGAGCTGGACGCCGCTGGCCGCGCATCTCGACCAGGGTTACCGGGTCGTCTCGCTGGAGCTGCCGTGGAAGGCGGGCAACGACTTCCGCTGGCGCAACCGCTCCTTCGGCGAGTGGCTCGGTGACGGTCTGGACATGGTCGGCGCCACTCCGGACGTCCTCGTGGCGCATTCGTTCGGCGCCAACGCCGCGCTGGAGCTGATGTGCGCACTCGACCCGCGCGTCGGTTCGTCGGTGGCGTTGTTCTGCCCCTTCTACCGCCTGCCCCGGTACGAGGTGACCTGGCGGATGTTCGAGCGTTCGCGCGAGACGTTCACCGCGCACGTCGGGGAGGGTGTCCGCGCCAGGCTCGGGAGGCGAGCGGCCACTTTGGACCCCGAGGTCGTCGAGGGCATGGTCAAGATCGCGCTGAACCGCGCCGGGCCGCTCGGCTTCGCGGCGGTGTTCGACCGTTACGCCGCGAGCGCCGACCTCCAGCTCGGCAACGTCGAGATCCCGACGAAGGTGCTGGTCGGCGGCCTGGACCCGACGCTGCCCGCCGAGTCGGCGCGTGCGCTCGCCGACGGCATGCCGGGGGCGACGCTGCACACGCTCGACCGCGGCGACCACTTCTTCCACGTCCGCTACGCCCGGTACGCCGCGGCCGAGGTGACCGGCCTCGTCGAAGACGTCCGGACTCTTCCGAAGGTAGGTGAACTCCGATGACCGCAGTCCTGCGGCCAAGCCGGACCGTCACGCACGGCCGCCCCGCGTTCGAGGGCGCCAACATCCGCACCTGGATCGGTTTCAAGCACTTCATGTACCTGGTCGAGCAGGGTGTCCTGCAGTGGCTGCGCGACCAGGGCACGAGTGCGCGCGACCTGTTCCTCGAACACGGTCTCGGCGCGGAGATCGTGGACTGCTCGGTGCAGCTGCCCGCGGTGCTGGAACTCGACGACGAGGTCGAGGTCGAGGTCACCCCCGGTCGCGGCGACAAGCTGAACGTCCAGCTCTCGGTGGTCCGCGACGGCGCGAAGGTCACCGTGCTGCGCGGCAAGGTCACCGTCGCGCTGGTCCGCGAGCGCGCGGCCGACAGCAGGGCGGCCGCTCCCGAGGCCTTGGCGCATCTGGAAGTTCCGGCGCTGAAGTCCACTCCTGCGCGGATCGCGATCCCGGCGGGGGAGACCGCCGAGTCGGTGCTGACCGCGCCGCCGGGCGCGTTCCTGTGGTCGTGGCGGGCGCCGTACTTCTACTGCCACTACTCAGACCGCGTCCAGCACTCCGGCTTCGTCCGGACGCTGGAGGAGGTCGTCGACCGGTACCTCGCCGACCGCGGCATCTCCGTCGGCCGCATGCTGTCCGAACGCGCGTGGATCCCGGTCGTCTCCCGCGCCCGCGTCCGGCTGCTGGAGGACGCGCGGATGGAGGAGACGGTGCACACCGTGTTCACCGTGACCGACATCCTGCGCGGGGTCATGTTCGACGGCCGCATGGACTGTTACGTCCAACGTGGACAGGAGCTGATCCCGGTCGCCACCGCCCAGATCCTGCACGGCTACGCCATCGCGGCCGGACCGGGCGCGGGCGGGATGGCCGAGCTGGACGAGGGCGTCGTGCACGCGCTGATCGGGGACCGGACGTGAGCCGGCCCGCCAAGCTGTACTTCTCGCTGCGCAGCCCGTACAGCTGGCTCGCGATCAACAAACTGCGTGACGAGGTGCCCGGTGCCCTCGAACAGCTGGAGTGCTACCCGTACTGGGACCCGGACACGGTGACCGGCACCGGCCTCGACGAGCGCGGCGGCGAGTTCCATTACGTGCAGATGAGCCGCGCGAAGCATCTGTACATGCTGATGGACACCAAACGGATCGCCGAGCAGCAGGGCCGCAAGATGGCCTGGCCGATCGACATCGAACCGTGGTGGGAGCTGCCGCACCTGGCCTGGCTGCGTGCCCGCCGCGAGGGTGTCGAGTGGCCTTTCTACGACGCGCTGAACGAGGCGCGCTGGGGCCGCGGCGACAACATCTGCGAGCCCGACATCGTGCGTGCCGCGGCCGAGCGGGCCGGGCTCGATCCGGAGCTGGCCGTCGGCGCCGTCGACGACCCGGAGATCCGCGCCGAAGGGGTCGACTGCCTCTACCAGGCCTATCTCGACGACATCTTCGGCATCCCCTACTTCAAGTGGGGCCGCCACCGCTTCTGGGGATTCGACCGGCTGGACGCTTTCCTCGGGGTCTGGCGGCCGGCGGTGCGAGAGGAGCGCGCGGCATGAGCGAGGACCAGGAAGCCACGGTCACGGAGCTGCCCACCGACCAGTGGTACGGCGTGCCCGCCGAGCTGCTGGACGAGGGCGCCGCCTACGACTGGGACAGTCCGGGCGGCTGCGGATGAGGACCGTCGAAGAGGAACGGCTCTACCGCAAGCAACGCCTGGCGGCGACCATGCGGCTGTTCGCGGTGCGCGGTTTCGACGAGGGCGCGGGCGGGCACGTGACCGCCCGCGACCCCGGCGATCCGGAGAGGTTCTGGATCAACCCGTTCGGTGTCCACTTCGGACATGTCCGGGTCAGCGACCTGCTGCTGGTCGACAGCCGGGGCGAAATCGTCGAGGGCGACGGGAGGATCAACCCGGCCGGGTTCGTCATCCACTCGCACGTCCACGCGGCGCGGCCCGACGTCGTCGCGGTCGCGCACGCGCATTCCACCTACGGGCGCGCGTGGGCGGCGCTCGGCCGCAAACTCGACCCGATCACCCAGGACGCGTGCGCGTTCTACGAGGACCACGAGGTCTTCGACGAGTTCGGCGGCGTGGTGCTGGATTCCGACGAGGGCAAACGGATCGCGGTCCGGCTCGGCACGGGCAAGGCGGTGATCCTGCGCAACCACGGGCTGCTGACGGTCGGCGGCACGGTACAGGAGGCGGCCTGGTGGTTCACCACCATGGACAGCTCGTGTCACGTGCAGTTGCTCGCGGAGGCGGCCGGGAAGCCCGTGCCGATCGAGCCCGGGGTCGCGCGGCACACCGCGTCGACCATCGGCACGCCGGGGATGGGGCGGCTCAACTTCCGGCCGCTGTACGCCGATCTCGTGCGCCGCCAACCGGATTTGCTGGAGTGAGCCTGTTGGCGGAGCTGAAGAGGTAGCTGAAAAACGGCCGGACGCGTGAACGCCCTGCCGACGTCGACCGCGGGTTCACCAACGGACACTGAGGGGAAGGTCATGCCGGTTCTGCTGAACGACTACATCACCGAGGGCGGCGACGGGACCGCGATCGTCGACGAGGCGGGCGCGGTCGGCTGGCGTCTGCTGGGGGAGCGGGTGAACCGCTGGATCACCCTGCTGCGCGAGCGCGGGCTCGGCGAAGGAGACCGGCTGGCCTGCGTGCTCGGCAACCGCCGGGAGACCTTCGAGGTCCTGCTGGCCTGCCTGCACTCCGGGATCACCGTGGTGCCGGTCAACTGGCACCTCACCGATCCCGAAATCGCCTACATCGTCTCGGATTCCGGGAGCAAGGCCCTGGTCGTCGAGCCCTCGTACGCCGAGACGGCCGGCCGCGCGGTGGCCAGGTCCACCGGCGAGTGCACGACGCTGTTCGTCACCGGTTCCTCGGACGAGGCCGGGTTCGAAGCGGTGGAACCGTTGCTGGCCCGGATGTCCGCGGCCGAACCCGAGGGACAGACCTGCGGGGCCACGATGTTGTACACGTCGGGGACCACGGGCGCGCCCAAGGGGGTGTTGAACGGCCTTTTCGTCGTCGGCGCGCCGTTCTCCCGGGTGGGGAAACTGACCCGGTACGCGAACGTCGTCCTGGACGTCCCGTCGCGCGAACGGTGCCTGCTCGACGGGCCCTGGTACCACTCGTCCCAGCTGTTCTTCTCGCTGCTCGGGCTGTTGCTGGGCTCGACGCTGGTGATCCGCCGGTCCTTCGATCCCGAGTCCACTTTGGACATCATCGACCGGGAGCGGATCACCGCCGCGCATCTGGTGCCCACCCAGTTCATCCGCCTGCTGCGGCTGCCCGCGGAGGTCCGTGAGCGGTTCTCGGGGGCGAGCCTCGGCCGCGTGTGGCACGGCGGAGGTCCGTGCTCGCCGGAAGTCAAACGCCGGATGATCGACTGGTGGGGCCCCGTGCTGACGGAGTACTACGGCGCCACCGAGGGCGGCGCGGTCACCCTTACCGGTTCGCGGGACTGGCTCGCGCACCCCGGCAGTGTCGGTAAGGCGGTCCCGCCGAACGAGATCGTGATCCTCGGCGAGGACGGCACGCCGCGACCGCCCGGCGCGACCGGGCAGGTGTTCGTCCGGCGGGTCAAAGGTCAGAGCTTCTCGTATCACAACGCCCCCGAGAAGACGCGGTCCGCGCATCTGGAGCCGGGCACCTTCACCTTCGGCGACGTCGGTCATCTCGACGAGGACGGCTTCCTCTACCTCACGGGACGCGCGCAGGACATGATCGTTTCCGGCGGGGTCAACGTCTACCCGGCCGAGATCGAGGCCGTGCTGCTCAACCATCCGGTGGTCCAGGACGTCGCGGTGATCGGCGTCCCCGACGACGAGTTCGGCGAGCGGGTGGCCGCCGTCGTCGAGGTCACCGCCGACGCGCCTGACGATCTGTTCGCCGTGCTGGACCCGTTCTGCCGCAAGTCCTTGGCGGGGTTCAAGACACCGAGGACGTACCACGTCATCCCGCGCCTGCCCCGTGAAGCGACCGGCAAGCTCCGCAAGGACGTCCTGCGCGAGAGCTTCGCCGCGATCGGGATCGAGCGGCCCGACATCGCCCATCCGGCGACGTTCGCCGACGGTGTGCCGCACGCGGAGTTCGCCCGTCGCCGTGAGACAGAACCGGTGGCCTGGACCCCGGAACCGTTGCTGACCAGGCACTCCAGCGCCGGCAGCACCACCCAGCGCGGCTCCGGCTACTGGGCGGTGACGCGCTACGACGACGTCTACTCGGTGTCACGGCGGCCCGAAGAGTTCTCGTCCGCGGCCAAGGGCGCCTTCCTGCCCGACCCGCGCACGCCGGGCGACCTCAAGCAGACCCGGCAGCTGCTGGTCAGCATGGACGGCCCCGAGCACGTCCGGATCCGCCGTCTGGTCGCGACCGCGTTCACCCCCAAATCGGTCCGTGGGCTGAGCGACAGCATCGCCGGGCACGCCCGGCGGCTGGTGGAGAAGGTCACCGCAGCCGGGGAGTTCGACGCCGTCACCGACTTCGCCGCCGAGATGCCCCTTCTCGTCCTGTGCGACCTGCTCGGGTTCCCGCCGGAAGACCGGCACCTGCTCTACCGCTGGAGCAACGCGCTGGTCGGCTTCGACGACCCGGAGTTCGGCGGTGGCGACGTCGAGGCCTACCGCCGGACCTTCGCCGAGGCGTTCGCCTACGCGATGAAGCTCGGCCTGAACCGGCGCGAGACCCCGACCGGCGACCTGATCAGCCGCCTGGTCAACGCCGAAGTCGACGGGAAACACCTGAGCGATCGGGAGTTCTGCAGCTTCTGGCTGCTGCTGGTGGTCGCGGGCAACGAGACCACCCGGCATCTGATCTCCGGTTCGCTGGAGGCACTGGTGAACAACCCGGCCGAACGCGACAGGCTGGTGTCCGGCGAAGTGCCGGTGGCCACCGCGGTCGACGAGCTGATCCGCTGGGTCACGCCGATCATGCAGTTCCGCCGCACCGCCGTGCGGGACACGGAGATCGCCGGGCAGCCGATCGCCGAGGGCGACAAGGTCGTCGTCTACTACACCTCGGCCAACCGCGACCCGGCCGTGTTCACCGACCCGGACCGGCTCGATCTCGGCCGCGATCCCAACCCCCACCTGGCCTTCGGCATCGGCCCGCATTTCTGCCTCGGCGCGCATCTGGCCAGGCTGGAGATGTCGACGCTGCTGACCGAACTGCTGCCGCATCTGTCCCGCCTGCGCCTGACCGGACCGGTGACCCGGCTGGAGTCGAACTTCGTCTCCGGCGCCAAGTCCATGCCCGCGCGCTTCGGATGATTCCACGAGAAAGGGAGGCCGTCGTGCCCTCGAAACCTGTCCAGCCGAGCCGTGCGGGAACGGTCCCCTGGCCCGCCGACCTCGTCGCGCGCTACGTCGCCGAAGGCCACTGGAAGGGCCAGGCGCTCGCTTCGCGGTTCGTGGCCGCCGCCGACGCGACTCCGGACGCGGAAGCGCTGACCGACGGCGACTTCCGGCTGACCTACGCCGAACTGCTGTCCCGTGTGGACGGTGCCGCCCAGCGCTTGCGCGCACTGGGACTCCGGCCCGACGACCGGCTCCTGGTGCAGTTGCCCAACGGCTGGGAGTTCGTCGTGCTGACGCTGGCGTGCTTCCGGCTCGGCGTGATCCCGGTGATGGCGCTGATCCAGCACCGCAGGCACGAACTGTCCTATCTGGCCGAGCTGTCCGAGGCGCGCGCGATCGCCGTGCCGGACCGCGTCAAGGACTTCGACCATCAGGAACTGGCGGCCGGGATCGCCGCCGGTGCCGAGACGATCGAGCACGTCATCGTCGCCGGGAACGCCCGCGACGGGCACGTGGACCTGCGCGCGCTGTGCGCCCCGGCTTCGGATCCGGTGGCGGCGCGCGCCGAACTGGACGCGCTGACGCCCGACCCGCGCTCGGTCGCGCTGCTGATCCTTTCCGGCGGCACCACGGGCCTGCCGAAACTCATCGCACGTACCCACGACGATTACGCCTGCTATGTCGACGGATCCGCGGACGCGTTCGGTTTCACCGCCTCGTCGGTGTATCTCGCCGTGCTGCCGTTCGGGCACAACTACCCGCTGAGCGCGATCCTCGGCGTGCTGTGGGCGGGCGGGCGGGTGGTCGTCTCGCCGTCGCCGTCCCCCCGTGACTCGCTGGGCGCGATCGAAGCCGAGCGTGCCACGGTGACGTCGGTGGTGCCGGCGATCGTGGTGCGCTGGCTCGAGTGCCGCGAAGCCGACCGGCACCACGACCTGTCCTCGTTCGAGGTGCTGACCCTGGGCGCCGCGCGGCTGCAGGATCAGCTGGTCCGCCAGATCAGCTCGGTGTTCGGCTGCACACTTCAGCAGGGCTACGGGATGGCGGAGGGGCTGACCAACCTCACCCGGCTGGACGACCCGTTCGACATCACCTGCGACACCCAGGGCCGCCCGATCAACCCGGCCGACGAACTTCGGGTCGTCGATCCCGACGGGAACCCCGTCCCGCCGGACGAACAGGGCGAGCTGATCACCCGCGGCCCGTACACGATCCGTGGTTACTACCGCGCGCCCGAGCACAACGAGCGCGCCTTCACCCCGGATGGCTGGTACCGCACGGGCGACGTCGTGCGGCTGCGCCCGGACGGCTACGTCGTCGTCGAAGGGCGCACCAAGGACGTGATCAACCGCGGTGGTGAGAAGATCGCGGCCGAGGAGGTCGAATCCTTCGCCTACCAGCTCGATTCGGTGGAGATGGCGGCCTCCGTCGCGATGCCGGACCCGGTGCTCGGCGAGCGCGGCTGCCTCTACGTCGTGCCGACACCCGGCACTTCCGTCGAACTGCAGGACGTCATCGACGTCATGGAGACGGCGGGGGTGGCCCGGTTCAAACTGCCGGAGCGTCTGGTGATCGTCGACGCGATGCCGCGCACCCCGATCGGGAAGATCGACAAGAAGGTGCTGCGGGCGGATATCGCGCGACGGCTGGAAGAAGAAGCCGCCTGACCCCGCTTTCCCCGCGTCGTGAGTGGTAAGGACGGTTCTAACCGTCCTTACCACTCACGAGCATTTTTTAAGCCGCGAATGCTCGCAGAATGGAATAAGACGGAACCCGTTCAGCGATGCGAAGCTTGCAGGGCAGCCGGTTACCGGCCTGGGTTCCGCCGCGTGACGTGGAAATGCTCGAACGCGGTTCACCCCCATCGCTTTGGGAGAAAGGACGCACAATGAGCGTTACCGCAACGTGGAAAGGCGGGCCGCCCGCAGCCGCGGAAAAGCCGGCCAAACAACGCTATCTGGCCGTCGACGGCCTTCGCGGGGTCTGCGCGCTGGCCCTGCTCTTCACACACGTCGCGATGATCGCGGGGGTGCTGGGCACCAAGGAACTCGGCGGCACGATCGCCTCGACCAGCGCGGTCGGTGGGTTCTTCACCGGTGGCTTGCAGATCTTCGCCGGCGTCTTCTTCGTGCTCACGGGCATGTTCGTCTACCAGGGGTTCGCGAAGTCGATCATCAACGGAACCCCGCGCAAACGCGAAGGCACGGTCATCCGCCGTGCGCTGCGCCTGCTCCCCGCGTACTACGTGATGTACTTCGTGGTCCTCATCGCGCTGAACCTCCAGCAGGTCGACAGCGTGTGGGACGTCCTCCGTCCGATGGCGCTGCTGCACATCTACGACTGGGACGGCTGGAGCAACGGCATGGAGATCACCTGGACCGTGCCGGACATGGCGCAGTTCTACCTCCTGCTGCCGTTGCTCGCCTGGGCGACCTTCAAGTTCGCCTCCCGCGGTGAGACCGCGCGGGCGCGGGCGTACCGGATGATGCTTCCCGTGCCGGTGCTGTTCGCGGCCGGCATCGCCTGGCTGCTGTACTCGCAGATGAACGGCCTCGGCACCCGTGCGCTGTTCTGGTACCCGATGGGCCTGATGCCGGAGGTCGCGATCGGCATGGTCATCGCGATCTGGCTGGAGCTGCAGAAGGCCGCGCCGGGCGAGGCGCCCAAACTGCTCACCTTCGCCGGCCGCCACCGCGTCCTGTTCCTGGGCATCGCGCTGACCTGCCTCCTGATCAACTGTGCCCGCCCCGGCAGTGAAATCGGCATGGACGATTACTACAGTCTCACCGCACTGGGGATCTTCTACGGCCTCCTGGCCATTCTCTCGGCGAGCCTGTTGCTCTCGATGGTCGCGCCCGGACCCGAATCGCGCCTGATCCGCGCCGTGTTCACCAACCGGGTGATCCTGTTCATCGGCAAGATCTCCTACGGCGTCTACCTGTGGCAGTTCGCGGTGATGCACTTCTACCTGCAGAAGCCGAACGCCTACTTCAACGGGGAGCCGATGCCGTTGATGCTGATCCGCGCCGGTACCGGGTTCTGGGAGCTGCAGCTGGTCACCCTGGTCGGCACGATCATCCTGTCGACGATCTCGTACTACCTGTTGGAACGCCCCTTGATGAACTGGGGTGAGCGGGTCATCAAACGCCGGGCCGCTCGCAAGGCGGCCGCTGTCCCACGGCAGCGTGAGGAATCGGTTCCGGTGTAGTCCCTGCCATCGGACCCGTCGGCCTGGCGTCCGCCACAAGCGGGCGCCAGGCCGTTCCCACATCCGCGTCCCGGAGGTTCGCCGTGTCCTTTTCCGCCCCCTTGAAAGGTTTCCAGGTCCGGATCCCCGGCTCCGGCCCGGCCGTCGAGACGGCTCACGACCGGCTGCGGATGCTGGAGGCCGATGTCGATGCCGCGCGTTCCGGCCTCTTCGGCTTGAGCGGGCCGGGTGTTTCGGTCGAGGCCTGCCTGCGTGGACCGCTCCCGGAGAACCTCGTGCAGGCCGACTGCGGGATCATGGCCTTGCACGGACGGTCCGAGGCACAGCCGCGGCCGCTGGGCGTCGACTACGTTTCGGTGCTCACCGGGATCGCCGCCGTCCAGGGCCTGCTGGCCGCGACTTTGGCTCAGCTGCGGGGAAATCCGGTGTCGCGGGTCGAGCTGGGAGCGAACGGTGTCGCGCTGCTCGCGGTCGGGCAGTACATCGCCGCCGCCACCGCGGACGAGGACCCCGAAGGCTCCGAAGGCACGCCGTCGACAGCACGGCCGCCGTTCGTCTCCGCCGACGGGGTCGCGTTCGAGGTCGAGGCCTTCAGCGGCGAGGCCTGGCAGGGATTCTGGGCTTCGCTGGGGGCGCCGGAGCGCGCGATCGCCCGGGGCTGGCGGCCGTTCCTCCTCCGCTACGAACGCGCGTCGGTGTGGCTTCCGCGCGAGCTTCATGAGGCGGCCGAGTCCACCTCGTTCGAGGGAATCCGCGCGACCGCCGCCTCGACCGGGATGCACGTCTGTCCTGTCCGGACGATGGCCGATCGGCGCGCCGATCCCGACGCGGGCTCGCCACCGTGGTCGTTCCGTGCCGGCCGGGCGGCGCCGCCCGTGTCCGGCACGGATACCGGTCTGCCGCTCGCCGGGGTCCACGTCGTCGAGTCGACCCGCCGGGTGCAGGGCCCGCTGGCGACCCGGCTGCTGTCACTGCTCGGCGCGACCGTCACCCGGATCGAACCGCCGGGCGGCGACCCCCTGCGGGGCATGCCGCCGATGGCGGGTGACTGTTCGGCGAAGTTCCGTGTGCTCAACGACGGCAAGCGGATAGCCGAGATCGACTTCAAGTCGGCGGCGGGGCGTGCCGAGGTCCTGGACCTGGTCCGCGACGCCGACGTCTTCCTGCACAATTGGGCGCCGGGCAAGGACGTCGAGCTCGGTCTGGACGCGGCGGCCATGCACGCGGTGAACCCCGGGCTGGTCCACGCGACCGCGTCCGGCTGGGGCGACGCGCTGGGGGAGCACCCACCGGCCGGTACGGACTACATGGTCCAGGCCTACTCCGGGGTGGCCGACGCGCTGGCGTCTTCCGGCGCACCATCACGCCCGACGTTGATGATCATGGTGGACGTCGCCGGTGGATTCGTTTCGGCGGAAGGGATCCTGGCCGCGCTGGTGGCGCGTCACCGCACCGGCCGTGGCGGCGAGGTCACGACGTCGCTGCTCGGCGCGGCCGACGCACTGTTGCGCGAGCCGTCGCCAGCCGCCGTCGACGGTGTCTTCGCGGCGGCCGACGGGCTGCTCGCGATCGTGACCGAGGACGTCGCGGCACTGTGCTCGATCCTCGACATTCCCGTGCCACCGCCGGAAGAACTGCCCGACGCGATCACCAAGGCGCTGGGCACGAGGCCGGTGGCGGAATGGAAAGGCAGGCTGGGCTCGATCATGGTGCCCGTCCGGCGTGATCTCGGCACCCTCGTCTCGAGCCATCCCGAACGGTTCGAACGGAACGGATGCGCGATCGCCACTTCGCCGTGGATCTTTGGAGGAGCTTCGTGATGAGTGGGAACACGCTGGGCGTGCTGGGCTCCGACGTCAAGGTGGGGTTGCCTGACGGGACGAAGATCGCCTACGCCAACCTGGACTACGCGGCGAGCGCGCCCTGCTTGCGTGAAGTGGCCGACGTGGTGGGGGAGCTGCTTCCGCTCTACGCGAGCGTGCACCGGGGCGCGGGCGCGCTTTCCCAGCTGTGCACGGAAAAGTACGAGCTCGCCCGCGCGTCCGTCACCGCGTTCCTCGGCTGTCGCGTCGACGACGAGGTGGTGTTCACTCGCAACACCACCGACGCGCTGAACCTGCTCGCCCACGCCGTTCCACCGGACACCGTGGTCATCACGTTCGAAGGCGAACACCACGCGAACCTCTTGCCATGGAAAGAAGTCGTCCGGCTCCCGGCGCCTTCATCACCGGCTGCGGCGGTTTCGGCCGTCACGACCGCGCTCGCCGGGCAGACCACCGAACGTCCCATTCTGCTGGCCGTCACCGGAGCGTCCAATGTGACCGGTGAGGTCTGGCCACTCGCCGATCTCGCCGCCACCGCCCACCGCTTCGGCGCCCGCATCGCGGTCGACGCGGCCCAGCTCGCGCCCCACCGGCGGATCGACATCGCCGCGCTCGACCTCGACTACGTCGCGTTCTCCGGCCACAAGCTGTACGCCCCTTTCGGTACCGGCGTACTCGCGGGCCGGGCCGACTGGCTGGACCGCGCGCGGCCGTACCTCTCTGGTGGCGGGGCCACCGCGCACGTCGGGGACACACCCGGCGAAGTCGACTGGGCGGTCGGCGCCGCGCGGCACGAGGCGGGCTCCCCGAACGTCATCGGCGCGGTGGCGCTCGCCGCCGCGTGTGATGCCCTCGCGGCGGCGGACCTGGACACGCTCCGGGCCGACGAGGACGCCCTGATGAACCGGTTGCACGACGGCCTGGCGGGAATCCCAGAGGTACGGATCCTGGGTGCAGGCGACAGCTGGCCGGACCGACTGGGCATCGTGTCTTTCACTGTCGACGGCGTCGAGACGCGCACCGTGTCCACCCGGTTGGCCGCGGAGTTCGGCATCGGCGTGCGCGACGGGCTGTTCTGCGCCCACCCGTTCACCCGGCGGCTGCTGGACCAGGCGGGCGCGACCGCGCCGACCGCGGTGCGCGCCAGCATCGGCGTCGGCACGACGACCGAGCACATCGACCGCCTGGTCACCGGGATCCGGACGATCGCCGGATCCCGAGTCCCGGCTGATCCCGCTGTTCGCGTCGGACACTACGACGGGTGAAACGGCGCAAGACACAGGGATCGACGCCGGACCATTCTCACCCAGGCCCTGCAGGCGGCGTTCCGCGCCGCGAGGGTGGACTGGGACACTTGCCACCGCGAGGACCGGGGCGATCAACCTTGCGTTCCGGCTACTGGACGCCGAGCCGCTGAAGGCCGCGCTGGATCAACCTGCCGGACGATCGGTGCGCACCGGACTTCTCGACGAGCACGAGCGGACCGGTCCGAATCCTGGCGGTCGTCGTCACGTTCGCTGCCTTGGTCTTCGGACTGGCCGCCTCGGCTGCCGGGGCTGTCGGTCGGCGATCACCGGAGCCGGCATCGGCACGACAGCCGATTGCGATGACTCCGGGTTGACGATCTCGGAAACCGGCGGCATGCGGCCGGTCGGGCCGACGTCGGACTGCACCGGACAGCTGACCGTGGCGCTTTCCCCTGACACTCACCATGTCGTGTTCGACTGCGGCGACGGCCAAGTCGACGGCAGACTCTTACAAGACCGGGAAGAGCACCTAAGGCTGCTCTGGTCGCCCAGCGAGATCGACGACTACACCAGACAACGCGGCTAGCCGAGGACATCTCGCCGACCGGGGCTTGCCCGGACAGCCGCCGAGTGGATTCATGCCAGGGCAATGCCATAAAAAAATCAGGGACCATGGTGAAGTCCCTGACCTGTGTGCCCTCGGCAGGATTCGAACCTGCGACACCTGCCTCCGGAGGGCAGTGCTCTATCCCCTGAGCTACGAGGGCGTTGCCGCCTGAGCGACGTGGGAAGCTTAGCGCATGCCCCCGCGGGCTCTCGCGAGTGGTGGTCGTTAACCGTTGTGGTGCTCGACGAGGCGGGCCGGCAGGCCGGTCAGCTGTTCGCGTTCGGCGGGGTCCAGCGGCGCGAGGAAGGTGTCCTGCGTGTCCCTGACCAGTTCTTCAGCTGGTTCAGGCGTGTGCCGGTGTCGGTGAGGCTGAGCAGGTTGCGCCTGCCGTCGGCCGGGTCGGGGCCTCGTGAGTGGTAAGGACGGTTCTAACCGTCCTTACCACTCACGAGGCTCGACAGAACAATGGTGGCTCGCCGGAGTCGGCGCTGTCCTGGCGGCAGACGCTCGACGCGATCTCTGTCTACTGGTTCACCGGGACGTCTCGGCCGTTGAAGTTCCTTCGGGTATCTCGATCTTCCCGCGCGAGATCGTCCGCCCTTCACGGCGCTGGGCGGAGCTGCTGGCCAAGGGCGGTCACTTCGCGGTGTTCGAGCAGCCCGAGGCTTTCGTCGGCCGGTTGCGGGGTTCTTCCGGTCACTCCGGTAGCGGTGCGTGTCGATTCCAGGTTTCGGGAAGGCCCTCCTGGGGGATGGCTTCCGTGTGTGGCTTAAGACAGGGTGAACTTAGGCTCACCTGTATTGCACATATGCGCATGTGACAATATATTCGGCCTGTCGACTTCACGAGAGGCGGAGCAATGGGTCACGGGCACGGGCATGGGACGGTCTCGCCGTCGAGCGCGTCAGGCCGCTACCTCAAGAGCCTGACGATCGCCCTGGTCATCGGCGCCGGCTTCATGGTCATGGAGTTCATCGTCGGGTTCGCCACGGGCTCGCTCGCGCTGATCTCCGACGCCGCGCACATGTTCACCGACGTCCTCGGCGTCGGCATGGCGCTGGCGGCCATCCTGCTCGCCCGGCGCAGCGGCCCGACCCTCACTCGGACGTTCGGGTTCTACCGCGCCGAAGTGCTCGCGGCGCTCGGCAACGCCATCCTGCTGTTCGGCGTGGCGGGTTACGTCCTGGTCGAGGCCATCGGCCGGATCAGCGACCCGCCCGCCGTGCCCGGCCTGCCCGTTTTGCTGGCCGCCGCCGCGGGTCTCGTCGCGAACATCGTCTCCTTCCTGGTCCTGCGCAAGGGCGCGGAGGAGAGCATCAACGTCCGGGGCGCGTACCTCGAAGTCCTCGCCGACCTGATCGGCTCCGTCGGTGTGCTGCTGAGCGGCGCGATCACCCTGCTGACCGGCTGGCGCTACGCCGACCCGATCATCGGTGTCGCGATCGGCCTTTTCGTCCTGCCTCGCACCTACGCCCTCGCCCGGCGCGCGCTGCGGATCCTGTTCCAGCACGCGCCGAAGGGGGTCGACGTCGCCGGCATCCAGGCCGAACTGGGCGGGCTGAAGGGCGTCGAGGACGTCCACGACCTGCATGTCTGGACGCTGACTTCGGGGATGGAGGTCGCTTCGGCGCACCTCACCATCGCGCCCACCGTCGAGCAGGCGGAGGTGCTGACCGAGGCGCAGAACCTCCTGGCGAACCGCTACTCGATCGAGCACGCGACCTTGCAGATAGAAGTGCCCCAATGCGCGCAACGCTGCCGGGAACTCTCCTGGTAGCGCACCCCCTTACGCAATTCGGCACCTGCTTGCGGTGGTTGGCAGTACGAACCACCGCAAGCAGGTGCCGAATTGCGTGACAGGGGAGTGCGTCAGGCGGGCAAGGGGGCCGCGCCGCGTTCCTGGAGGAGGTTCTTCATCAGCGTCATCTCCGCGCCCTGCGAGACGAGCATGCTCCGCGTCAGCGACTTCACGTCCGCGATGGACGTGTGGTCGTTGCCGTACTGGGCCATCTCCGTCCCGCCCATGTGGTGCCGCAGCATCAGCTGGAGGAAGAAGACGTCCATCTCCTTGCCGGTCAGCGACCGCAGCTTGGCCAGCTCGGCCGACGTCGCCATTCCCGGCATCGGTGCGCCGTTCGACGGCTTCATGTCGGCGCCACCGTGCCCGGAGTGCCCGGCCATCGGCTCGGTCATCCAGGTCATGTAGGCACCGGTCGTCTGCTCGGGCTGGCCCCACAGGCCCAGCCAGCCCTTCATCCGGCCGACCTGGCCGGTCTGCGTGCGCTCGATGTCGAACGCGAGGGTCTTGATCGCCGGATCGGTCGTGTGGTCCCGCGCCCAGCCCGCCATGGTGACGGCCTGGAGGTGGTGCACCGACATGTCCTGCGCGAAGCCGACCTCGACCGAGCCCGCGCCCGGGGTCGGCTGCTCCGGCTCGGAGTCGATCAGCCTGGTCGTCAGGGCGCCGACGCCGAAGCCCAGGATCAGCATGACGACCAGGGCGGCCCCGATCACCAGCCATCGGCTCTTGACCGACCGTGAGGTCTCGTCCGGTTCGTCGACGTACTGGAGATCGGGGTCCATCCGGCTCACTACTTGCTCGCGGGCGCCGAGGGCTGGGTCGCGGGCGCGGACGGCATGCCGCTCTGGCCGGCGCCGGGCTGGTCCTGCTGCGTGCCGGCGGTGCCCTTGTAGTCCATCGGCTTGGCGTCCGGACCCGGCGGGGTCGGGTCGAAGTCGCCCGGCTCGATCTGCGCGTCGCAGGTGGCGTCACGCTCGGGGTACGCGCCGTACGGGTTGGTGCGCAGCGCCGCGATGAACTGGTCGATCCGCTCGTCGGAGGCGGAGTCCAGCTTCAGCTGGTGGCCCCAGGACTGCAGGGAGATCGGCTTGTCGAGGTTCGGGTACGGCGACATGACCGTGTACGGCTTGCCCTCGACGCGCACCTTCAGCAGGTCGAGCGCCTCGCCGGAGATCTGAGCCGGGTTGTAGGCGATCCAGACCGCGCCATGCTCGAGACCGTGGACCATGTTCTCGTTGCGGACGGCCTTCTCATAGACGACGCCGTTGCACGCGGCCCAGGCCTGGTCGTGCGGGCCGCCGTAGGGCGGGATCTTGTCGTAGGCGACGCGTTCGGTGGCCGAGACGTGCACGGAGCCCTCGTAGGTCGCCGTGGTCACGCCGTTGATCCGCTTGGAGGGGTCAGGGTCCTGCTGCGAGGGCGCGAAGGCGGCAGCGGCCTCTTCGCGGGTCTTCTGCTCGCGCTTCGGCGCCGAAGCGACCATGTAGTAGGTGACCACCGAGGCAGCCAGGGCGACGATCGCGACGACCGCGATGATCGTGCCCCAGGGCGTGCCCTTCTTGGACACGACGGAACTACGGGCGGCCTTCATGGCGTTCTTCGACGACGCGCCCTTTTTTCTGGTTGTCCCGTTAGCCATGGCTCCTGCGTTCTCCAAAGGGGTGGTCCCTGCGCGGGCCAGTGTAGAGACCGCGCGTCTGATCACCGTGAACGCACCGGTTGATCACCGGCTTGGCTCACACCTTCCGGCGGTCGCTGCCAAGCCCGGACCAGGTCACACCTAGAATTCCGCGAGTGACTCCCGCAGCTCTCGCCGAACTGGTCCGTAACTCCGCCGTGCAGGTTCTCACCGCGCGCGGCCTCGACGATTCCGTGCTGCCGGAGAAGGTGACGATCGAGCGTCCCCGCAATCCCGAGCACGGCGATTACGCGACCAACCTGGCACTGCAGGTGGCCAAGAAGGCGGGGATGAAGCCCCGGGACTTCGCCGACGCGCTGGCCGAGGCGCTTTCGGCCGCCGACGGCATCGACTCGGCCGAGGTCGCCGGGCCGGGTTTCCTCAACCTGCGGCTCGCCGCCGACGCGCAGGGCCAGATCGTCCAGCAGGTGCTCGACGCCGGGGAGAAGTACGGCCTCGGTGACGCGCTCGCGGGCGTCAAGATCAACCTCGAGTTCGTCTCGGCGAACCCGACCGGCCCGATCCACCTCGGCGGCACCCGCTGGGCCGCGGTCGGCGACGCGCTGGGCCGCGTGCTGTCCGCGCAGGGCGGCCAGGTCACCCGGGAGTACTACTTCAACGACCACGGCGCGCAGATCGACCGCTTCGTCCGCTCCCTGATCGCCGCCGCCAAGGGCGAGCCCGCCCCCGAGGACGGCTACGCGGGCGGCTATATCAACGACATCGCCGCCGAGGTCATCCGCCAGGAGCCGAGCGCGCTGTCGCTGCCGGACGATGAGCGGGCCGAGACCTTCCGCCGGGTCGGCATCGAGCTGATGTTCTCCGAGATCAAGCAAAGCCTGCACGACTTCGGCACCGATTTCGACGTCTACTTCCACGAGAACTCGCTGCACGAGTCCGGCGCGGTCGCGTCGTCGGTCCAGCAGCTGAAGGACTCCGGGAACCTGTACTTCGAGGACGGGGCCTGGTGGCTCAAGTCCAAGGAGCACGGCGACGACAAGGACCGCGTCGTCATCAAGAAGGACGGCAACCCGGCCTACATCGCCGGTGACCTGGCCTACTTCCAGGACAAGCGCAAGCGCGGCTTCGACCTCTGCATCTACATGCTCGGCGCGGACCACCACGGCTACATCGCCCGGCTCAAGGCCGCCGCGGCCGCCTTCGGCGACGACCCGGCCGTGGTCGAGGTGCTGATCGGCCAGATGGTCAACCTGGTCTCCGAAGGCAAGCCGGTCCGGATGAGCAAGCGCGCCGGCACCGTCATCACCATGGAGGACCTGGTCGGCACCGTCGGCGTCGACGCGGCCCGCTACGAGCTGATCCGCTACTCGGTCGACTCCACTTTGGACATCGACCTCGACCTGCTTCGCAAGCACTCCAACGATAACCCGGTCTACTACGTCCAGTACGCCCACGCGCGGCTGGCCTCGTTGCAGCGCAACGCTTCCGACCTGGGCTTGAAAACCGATGGCGCTGTCGACTTCGGCTTGCTTACGCTGCCTGCCGAGGGCGATCTGATCCGCACGATCGGCGAATTCCCGACCGTCCTCCGCCGGGCCGCAGAGCTGCGCGAACCGCACCGCGTCGCCCGGTACCTCGAAGAGCTCGCCGGCGCGTACCACAAGTTCTACACGGTCGGCCGTGTCCTTCCCCAGGGCGACGAAGAGGCCACCCCCCTCACGTTCGCCCGGCTCGCGCTGTGCGAGGCCGCCCGCCAGGTGCTGGCGAACGGCCTCAACGTGCTCGGTGTCTCTGCTCCGGAACGGATGTAACGAAGAATGGCTCACCCCGCGGGCCCCCGCCACGCCGACGTCTACCCCCACGCCGACGCCTCCGGTTTCCCGCCGTCGAGTCCTGAGGAACTCGACAGGCTGTACCCGAAGGTCTGGCCCCGTAACACTTTCCGCGGCGGTGACGGCGTCGTGCGCATCGCCGGCGTCGACGTCCGCGAACTCGCCGAGAAGTACGGCACGCCGCTGTTCGTGGTCGACGAGGCGGACTTCAAGTCCCGCTGCGCCGACTACGCCGAGGCGTTCGACGACCCGGCGCTCGTGCACTACGCGTCCAAGGCGTTCCTGTCCATCGAGATCGCCCGCTGGGTGGCCGAGCAGGGGCTGAGCCTGGATGTCTGCAGCGGCGGCGAACTCGCCGTGGCGCAGCGCGCGAATTTCCCGGCCGGACGGATCACCTTCCACGGCAACAACAAATCGCTGTCCGAGCTGGAAGCCGCCGTCGAAGCGGGCGTCGGCACGGTCGTGGTCGACTCCTACTACGAGATCGCGCGGCTGGCCGACGTCGCCGCCCGGCACGACGTCGTCCAGAACGTGCTGATCCGGGTCACCGTCGGCGTCGAGGCGCACACGCACGAGTTCATCGCGACCGCGCACGAGGACCAGAAGTTCGGTTTCTCGCTGGCGTCCGGTGACGCGGCCGAGGCCGTGCGCCGCGTGCTCAACGCGCCGTCGCTCAAGCTGATCGGCCTGCACAGCCACATCGGTTCGCAGATCTTCGACGCCGACGGCTTCGAGGTCGCGGCCCGCCGCGTGGTCGGCCTGCTGGCCGAACTCGCCAAGGAACACGGCACCGATCTGCTCGACCAGCTGTCGATCGTCGACCTCGGCGGCGGTTTCGGTATCGCCTACACCGACAAGGACAATCCGCCGCCGCCCGCGCAGATGATCACGCAGATCCGCGAGATCGTCCGCAAGGAATGCGAGTACGCGGGTCTTCCGGTGCCGAAGATCGCCGGCGAGCCGGGTCGTGCGATCGCCGGTCCCGGCACGATCACGCTGTACGAGGTCGGCACCATCAAGGACGTCTCGCTCGGCGACAAGGCCGCCCGCCGCTACGTCAGCGTCGACGGCGGGATGAGCGACAACATCCGCACCGCGCTCTACGACGCGGTGTACGACTGCCGTCTCGTCTCCCGGTCCGCGGACGACGACGGGGACGGCAAGGCCGCCGCCGCGCTGTCCCGGGTCGTGGGAAAACACTGTGAGTCCGGCGACATCGTCGTCCGTGACTGCTGGCTCCCCGACACCCTTGCTCCCGGCGACCTGCTCGCCGTGGCGGCCACCGGGGCGTACTGCTACTCGATGGCCAGCGGGTACAACCGGCAGCCGCGGCCCGCGGTGGTGGCCGTGCGCAACGGCAGCGCCCGCGTGCTGCTGCGGCGGGAGACGACGGACGACATGCTGCGCCTGGAGGTCTAGCAAGTGTCTACTGTGGATCCACGTGTGATCAGGGTCGCCCTGCTGGGCTGCGGGACGGTCGGCGGCGAGGTCGTCCGGCTGCTCACCGAGCAGGCCGGGGAGCTCGCCGCCAGGGCGGGCGCCAGGGTGGAGCTGGCGGGGATCGCGGTGCGGCGCCCCGACAAGCACCCCGAGCTGCCGCCGGAACTGGTGACCTCCGACGTCACGAAGCTCGTCACCTCCGAAGACGTCGACGTGGTCGTCGAACTGGTCGGTGGCATCGAGCCGGTGCGGCAATGGCTGCTCGACGCGCTCAAGGCCGGGAAATCCGTTGTCACGGCGAACAAAGCGCTGCTGGCCGAGCATTCCGCGGAGCTGTTCGAGGCCGCCGACGCGGCGGGCGCCGACCTGTACTTCGAGGCGGCCGTGGCCGGGGCGATCCCGTTGCTGCGCCCGCTGCGCGAATCGCTGGCCGGTGACCGCATCACCCGGGTGATGGGCATCGTCAACGGCACCACCAACTACATCCTGTCCGCGATGGACTCCACCGGCGCGGGCTACGCGGAAACGCTGGAAGAGGCCAGCAGGCTCGGATACGCCGAGGCGGACCCGACGGCCGACGTCGACGGCTACGACGCGGCGTCCAAGGCCGCGATCCTCGCCTCGCTCGCGTTCCACACCCGGGTGACCGCGTCCGACGTGCACCGTGAAGGCATCGCCGACGTCACCGCGTCGGACCTCGCCGCGGCGAACGTGCTGGGCCGCACGGTGAAACTGCTCGCCATCTGCGAGCGCGTCACCGCCGACGACGGCACCGAATCCGTTTCGGCGCGCGTGCATCCGGTGATGATCCCGCGCGGCCACCAGCTCGCGGGCGTCGGCGGCGCGTACAACGCCGTCTACGTCGAGGCCGACGCCGCCGGTGAGCTCATGTTCTACGGTCAGGGCGCCGGTGGCGCGCCGACCGCGAGTGCCGTGCTCGGCGACCTCGTCGCGGTGGCTCGAAACCGGGTCGTCGGCGGCCGTGGCCCGCGCGAATCCGCGCACGCCGCGCTCCCGGTCAGGCCGATGGGCCAGACGCCGACGCGGTACCACGTCAGTCTCGACGTGGCCGATCGAGCGGGCGTCCTCGCCCAGGTGGCCCAGGCGTTCGCCGGGCACGGTGTCAGCATCGCCGCCGTGCGGCAGCGCGACGCCGACGACACGGCCAGCCTGGTCGTGGTCACCCACCTGGCGCCGGACGCGGCATTGCGGTCCACTGTGGACGACATTGCCGAACTCGATGTGGTGAACCAGGTCGTCAGTGTGATGCGTGTGGAAGGCGAAGACCAGTGATTCCCCAACCGTGGCCAGGGATCATCCAGGCTTACCCCGACCGGATCCCGGTCCCGTCCGGTGCGAAGGTGATCACGCTCGGCGAGGGCAACACACCGTTGCTGCCCGCGCCGCACCTCTCGGAACTGACCGGGTGCGAGGTCCACCTCAAGGTCGAGGGCGCGAACCCGACCGGGTCGTTCAAGGACCGCGGGATGACCGTGGCCATCACGCACGCGCTCGCCAGCGGGCTCAAGGCGGTCATCTGCGCCTCCACCGGCAACACCTCGGCGTCGGCCGCGGCCTACGCGGCGCGTGCCGGGCTCACCTGCGCGGTGCTCGTCCCGCAGGGCAAGATCGCGATGGGCAAACTCGCCCAGGCCGTGCTGCACGGCGCGCGGATCCTGCAGGTGGACGGCAACTTCGACGACTGCCTCGAACTGGCGCAGAAGACCGCGATCGACTACCCGGTGACCTTGGTCAATTCGGTCAACCCGGTGCGCATCGCCGGCCAGAAGTCGGCCGCGTTCGAAATCTGCGACGTGCTCGGCCGGGCGCCGGACATCCACTGCCTGCCGGTCGGCAACGCGGGCAACATCACCGCCTACTGGGCCGGATATTCCGAGTACGCCGGTGACGGTGTGGTGAAGAACACCCCGCGGATGTTCGGTTTCCAGGCGGCAGGCGCCGCGCCGCTGGTGCACGGCGAGCCGGTGGCCGATCCGGACACCATCGCGACCGCCATCCGCATCGGCAGCCCCGCGTCCTGGGACGGCGCGATGAAGGCGAAGAACGCTTCCGCGGGCCTGTTCGAGGCGATCACCGACGAGAAGATCCTCGAGGCGTACCGGCTGCTCGCCCGCAAGGAGGGCGTGTTCGTCGAGCCCGCTTCGGCGACCAGCGTCGCGGGCCTACTCGCCACGGTCGCCGACGGGCGCCTGCCGAAGGGCTCGACCGTTGTGTGCACCGTCACCGGACACGGTCTGAAGGACCCGGCCACGGCGCTGGAGGGCAACGTCGAGGTCGAGCCGCTCGCGGTAGACCCGACCGCCGTCGCCACCGCGCTGGACCTGCGATGACGCTGCTCAAGATCAAGGTCCCGGCGTCTTCGGCGAACCTCGGACCGGGATTCGACGCGCTCGGCCTGGCGCTGGCGCTGTACGACCGGGTGGAACTCCAGATCACCGACGCCGGGCTCAAGATTGAGGTGATCGATGTCGGCGCGGGCGGGGTGGACGACGTCCCGACCGACGAATCGCATCTGGTCGTCCGGGCCTTCCGGCGCGGCTGCGAGCACCTCGGCCTCCGGCCGCCCGGCCTGCATCTGCGCTGCTTCAACGCCATCCCGCACGCCCGCGGCCTCGGCTCGTCCGCGTCCGCCGTCGTGACCGGTGTCGCGGCGGCGTACGCGCTGGCTGAGAAGGCCCTGGACGACGACGCGCTGCAGCTGGCCGCCGGGTTCGAGGGACACGCGGACAACGCCGCGGCGAGCCTGCTGGGCGGCTTCGTGGTCGCCTGGAACGAGGGCGAGCGGTTCCGCGCCGAGCGGCTCCAGCCGCATCACGACATCCGGCCCGTGGTCGCGGTCCCGGCGCTGCGATCCTCGACCGACGCCACCCGCGGACTGCTTCCCGCCCAGGTCCCGCACGCCGACGCGGCGTTCACGGCCGGTCGCGCGGCGCTCGCGGTCCACGCGCTCACCGCGCGCCCCGACCTGTTGCTCTCCGCGACCGAAGACCGGCTTCACCAGCATTACCGGGCGCCCGCGTACCCGGCGAGCAGCGAACTGGTGCGTGCACTGAGAGCCGAAGGAGTGGCCGCGGCCATCTCCGGAGCCGGTCCGACCGTGCTCGCGCTGACCACCGGGGGAATACTCCCGGCAGGTGTCGACGTTACGTCTTTCGACGTCACCGAGCTGCCGATCGATCCGGGCGGCGTTCAGGTTGCGGCTCAGTAAAGCCTCGGTCACATGCCGGAGCCCCGCCCCGCCACGCGGGGGGTGGTTGTTGCACCCGGCCGTGGCGCGGTCTACCCTCGGGGGCGTTCGATCACCGTGCGTTTCCGCACCCGGTGCCGGTCCAGGTGACCAGTGTCATCCTTGGCCCGCATCCTTCGTTGATCCGCCAGTTCCGCACAGAGTCCGGCAACAGCACAGCCTGGCAAGCGGGGCTGGCAGGTCGACACAGGCGGGTTCCCGGTTCCGGCGGTGCCGAATTCCGCTTCCTCCGTATGGAGGACGCAAATCCCTGTGCTGGAGGCCTTCTAGCTGTGTTCAACACGGCCGAGGAGTTGCTCGCCCGTATCGGGGACCGACTACGCCGTTTCGCAATCGGACGCGAGCGGCGGTCCGCTGATCCACCTGGAGGCGTGGATCGGTCAGGAAGGACATTTGTGAGCAACACCGATCTTTTGAGCGACGTCGAAGGTGGCGCCGCCGAGTCGAACGGCGCCGTCGCTCCCAAGCGCACGGTCGGCGGATTGACCGGCAAGACCGTCGCCGAACTGCGCTCGATCGCTGGGGACCTTGGCATCGGCGAGACCACGGGCATGCGCAAGGGCGATCTGATCGCGGCCATCCGCGAGCGCCAGGGCAAGACCAAGCGCAAGACCCCCGCCGCGGCGAGCGAAACGCTTCCGCTCGAGGGGATCGATGCACCGCGCAAGGCCCCCAAGGCCGAAGCGCCCAAGACGGAGGCCCCGAAGCAGGAGGCCCCGAAGGCCGAAGCGCCGAAGGCGGAAGCCGCCCCGGCCGAGGCCCCGCGCGCCGAGAAGGTCTCGGAGAACGGCTCCGCGCCTGCCGCCGAGCGGCCGGCGCAGCAGGAGAACCAGCAGGACGGCCAGTCGCAGCAGGAAGAGGGCGGCCGCAGCCGTCGTCGCCGCGGCTCCAACCGTGCCGCGGGTTCGCCCGAGCAGGGTGGCCAGCAGCGTGACCGTGGCGAGCGCGGTGACCGTGGCGAACGCGGTGACCGAGGCGAGCGTGGTGACCGGGGTGACCGCAACGAACGCGGCGACCGCGGTGAGCAGGGCGGCAACCGTCAGGGCAACCGCGACGGCCGTGGCCAGGACAACCGCCAGCGCAACCAGCAGGGCGGCGGTCAGGACAACAGCCAGCGTCAGGGCCAGGGCCAGCAGGGTGACGACGACGAGGAAGGCGGCCGTCGCGGCCGTCGCTTCCGCGACCGTCGCCGCCGGGGTTCCGGCGGTGGCCGTGAACAGGGCGGTTCGCCCGACACCGAGATCCGCGAGGACGACGTCCTGCTGCCCGTCGCGGGCATCCTGGACGTGCTCGACAACTACGCGTTCGTGCGTACCTCGGGCTACCTCGCCGGGCCGAACGACGTGTACGTCTCGCTTTCGCTGGTCCGCAAGTACGGCCTGCGCCGCGGTGACGCCATCACCGGTGTCGTGCGCCAGCCGCGTGACGGCGAGCAGCAGCGGCAGAAGTTCAACCCGCTGGTGCGCGTCGACTCGATCAACGGCCTGGAGCCGGACGAGTCCAAGCGCCGTCCCGAGTTCACCAAGCTGACCCCGCTGTACCCGAACGAGCGGCTGCGCCTCGAGACCGAGCCGCACAAGCTCACCACCCGCGTCATTGACCTGGTGATGCCGGTCGGCAAGGGGCAGCGTGCCCTGATCGTGTCGCCGCCGAAGGCCGGCAAGACGACGATCATGCAGGACATCGCGAACGCGATCTCGACGAACAACCCCGAGTGCCACCTGATGGTCGTGCTCGTGGACGAGCGTCCGGAAGAGGTCACCGACATGCAGCGGTCGGTGAAGGGTGAGGTCATCGCCTCGACCTTCGACCGCCCGCCGTCCGACCACACCTCGGTCGCGGAGCTCGCCATCGAGCGGGCGAAGCGTCTGGTCGAGATGGGCCACGACGTCGTCGTGCTGCTCGACTCGATCACCCGCCTCGGCCGTGCGTACAACCTGGCGGCCCCCGCGTCCGGCCGGATCCTCTCCGGTGGTGTCGACTCGACGGCGCTGTTCCCGCCGAAGCGGTTCCTCGGCGCGGCGCGCAACATCGAGAACGGCGGCTCGCTGACGATCTTCGCCACGACGATGGTCGAGACCGGATCCACCGGTGACACGGTCATCTTCGAAGAGTTCAAGGGCACCGCGAACGCGGACCTCAAGCTCGACCGGAAGATCGCCGAGCGGCGTGTGTTCCCCGCGGTGGACATCAACCCGTCCGGTACCCGCAAGGAAGATCTGCTGCTTTCGCCGGACGAGCTCGCGGTCACCCACAAGCTGCACCGGGTGCTGCACGCGCTGGACTCGCAGCAGGCCATCGACCTGCTGATCTCGCGACTGCGCAAGACGAAGACCAACATCGAGTTCCTCATGCAGGTCTCGAAGACGGCCCTCGGTTCGAACGACGACGACTGAGTTTCCGGTCTGTAAGTAAGTGAAGGCCTCCTTCCCTACTCTCAAAGTAGGGAAGGAGGCCTTCACGTAGTCATGGGTTCGTTACCAGGGCGGATCGTCGTGTACGGGGTCACCGGTTCGGGCAAGTCGACGCTGGCCCGGAAGCTCGCCGAGCGGACAGGGCTGCCGTGTCATTCGGTCGACGACGATCTCGCCTGGCAGCCAGGCTGGCTGCCAGGCGCCGACGACGAGCAGCGACGCCGCGTCGCCGAGTTGGTCGCGGGAGATCGCTGGATCATCGACGGGATGTTCGCCAAATGGCGCGACATCGCGTTGCCCCGCGCCGAACTGGTCGTGGCGCTGGACTATCCGCGCTGGGTTTCACTGAGCCGTCTGGTGCGCCGGACCGTGGTGCGCTGCGTCACGCGTCGCCGGATCTGCAACGGCAACGTCGAAACGCTGCGGGGGATGTTCTCCGGCGACTCGATTGACCTCGCCGCGCGCGACCAGGCTTTGGCTGGGTCTCGTGAGTGGTGAGGACGGTTAGAACCGTCCTCACCACTCACGAGACCCGAGGGCTCAGCGGTGCGGAACCGCCGCGGGGGTCCAGCCGCGGTAGTTGTTGAAGTAGTTCACGCTCGAAGCGTGGCCGATCTTGCCGCCGATGCTGGAGGCGTAGATCCCGCCGGAACCGTCGGCGATGCCGACGTGGCCCCACTGGCTGATGTTCCAGTAGACGAAGGAGCCCTTCGGCGGCGTCCCGGTCGTGTGCTTCGGGCTCGCGCCGTTCCAGTGCGCGTTGGCCGAGGCCCAGACGCCGGTGGTCCCGTACGCGTTCTCGACGGCCTTCTCGCAGAGGCCCTGGTACGCGGTGGAGCCCATGTGGTTCTTGAACCACTGGACGGCGCCGGCGGGCGTGCCGTCGCCGGCGCCCTGGATGGCCAGCTCACTGTCGGACACTGTGGTGAACGTCCCCGCCGCCGGGTTGATGTCGGCGGCGGTGATGGTGGCGCCCGCTTCGGGGGCGGCCGGAGCTGCCCCGGCGACCGGAGCCACGGCGAGAGCCGCGATGGCCAGCGCGGCGACGGACGCCGGCTTCGCCACCTTGGCGAGGATGGTGCGCATGATCAGTACCTCCTGTTGAGGAATTACCAACAGGGAGGACGGTCTCGTGATCAAGTACAAATTTCGTACAACTCGGTGTCGATAGTTGATAACTCAACGTGCTGGAATATGCCGGGGGAGGGGTGCGTTGACGCCACTGCCAGCACATCTGGCAAAATCATCCGCTGAAGTCCGGCACCGGTTCACCCCGCACGGGGACCCGGGGCCAACGAGAGAGGACACCATGAAGAGCGGTATTCACCCCGAGTACGTTGTCACGCACGTGAACTGTGACTGCGGCAACGAATTCACCACGCGCAGCACCAAGACCTCCGGCAACCTCCACGTCGAGATCTGCTCGAACTGCCACCCGTTCTACACCGGCAAGCAGAAGCTCATGGACACCGGCGGCCGCGTCGCGCGCTTCGAGGCTCGCTACGGTAAGCGCAAGAAGGCCGAAGACGCCAAGTAGCTTGAACGACGGCGCCTACCCGCATGTCCGGGTAGGCGCCGTTTTTCATGGTTTTGTCCAGGCCGTTGAAAGGTGGAGTGGTGGATTCGAGTTCGCTGAAGGGTCTGCTCGAAGAGCACGCCCAGCTGGAAGAGCAGCTGGCCGACCCGTCCGTGCATGCCGACCAGGCGCGCGCACGCAAGCTCGGCCGCCGGTACGCGGAGCTGAGCCCGGTCGTCAAGACGATCCGCGAGCTCGACACCGCCCGCGACGACCTCGAGACGGCGAAGGAACTGGCGGCGGAAGACGCGGCCTTCGCGGCCGAGGCCGAGGAGATCTCCGCCAAGATCCCCGTGCTCGAGGCCAAGCTCACCGAACTGCTCCTGCCGCGCGACCCGTACGACGGCTCCGACGTGGTCATGGAGATCAAATCGGGTGAAGGCGGCGAGGAGTCGGCGCTGTTCGCCGGCGACCTGCTGCGCATGTACCTGCGCTACGCCGAGCGTCACGGATGGAAGGCCGAGGTGCTCGACTCGGTCGACTCGGACCTCGGCGGCTTCAAGGACGTCACCGTGTCCATCAAGAGTCGTTCGGCCGACGTCGACGGTGTCTGGGCGCGGCTGAAGTTCGAAGGCGGGGTGCACCGCGTGCAGCGCGTGCCCGCCACCGAATCGCAGGGCCGTATCCACACCTCCGCGTCCGGCGTGCTCATCTACCCCGAACCCGAGGACGTCGAGGTCGAGATCGACCCGAACGACCTGCGGATCGACGTCTACCGTTCGTCCGGCCCCGGCGGCCAGAGCGTGAACACGACCGACTCGGCGGTGCGGATCACGCACATTCCGACCGGCGTGGTGGTCTCGTGCCAGAACGAGAAGTCGCAGATCCAAAACCGTGCCCGCGCCCTGCAGGTGCTGCAGGCTCGCCTCCAGGCGATCGCCGAGGAGGAGGCCGCCGCGAAGGCCTCGGACGCGCGTCGCTCGCAGGTCCGCACCGTCGACCGCTCCGAGCGGGTCCGCACCTACAACTTCGCCGAGAACCGCATCGCCGACCACCGGGTGAACTACAAGGCGTACAACCTGGACCAGGTCCTCGACGGCGACCTCGACGGCGTGCTGGACGCGCTCATCACCGCGGACCGTGAGGAACGGCTCGCCGCCCACGCGGGATGAGTGTCACGTATCCGGAAATGCGGGCGATGGTCATCGACGCCGTCCGCGCGTTCTCGGACGTCGACTACCAGTGGTGAGAGTGGATCCGGCGAGAGAGCAGCCCGACGCGCCAGGACAGCTTCACGATGCAGTTCAACGCATTGGAAGATGTGCGAATGCTCGAAGCGCCGGAAGACGCCCTCGGCGACATCTTGCGTGACGACCGCGAGGTAGCGGCCTTCGGGCCGATGAGCGACGCCTTGGCGAACCTGTTCGGCAAGCTGGGCACAGAACTTTCGGACGAGGAGTACCTGGACGCCACCGAATGGCTCCCGGTGGTGGCCGCAGCCAAGGAGGCGCTGGCGGTTCTCCTGGACGACCGTCAGCCGGGTTCGGTGTAGAACGGATCATCGTCCAGCCCGGTATGAATTGCCCGGACGGACATGTTCACCCGCGAAAGCCGGTCGGTCACCTCGGTTGTGACCCGGCTGAGTGCTTCTTCGCCGCTTTCCCCGGCGAGAGCGGGGAAGGCTGACAGCAGCACCGCTTCGCAAGGACCCGCGTCCGTGCTGATCCGGAGCAGTGACGCCGAGAGGTCGGCCGCGGGACGGCCGCACAGGTTGACGGCCAGCCGCAGGTCACCGGTGGGGACGTAGAGATGCACCCGTGAAATGACATCGGTTTCCGCGCGCGGGGTGAAATCGTGCCTGGTGACGTACGCGGGCTCGCGTGGATCGGTGCCGCCGACGGCCGCCATCAGTGAATAGAGCGTGAACCCGTCCGCTCGGGTGTCGTAAGCGTCGTAGCTTCCGTATTGGCCGGTCTCCGGCGTGCCGTGGATCTCGAAGAATTCCGCATTCAGGCCGAAGTGAAAGAGCGCGGGTACCGCGGCCCGGTGCAGTGTTTCGGCCGGATCTTCGCCGTCGGCCGGTGGCGTGCGATAGCCGACGGAGACCAGGTACCCCGTCCAGCCGCCTTCGGGGTCCGCCCGGTAGATCTCCAGCTCGGTTGCCTCGAACTCGCCGATGAGGCGTTCGCTCAGCGCGGCGGCCGCGGCGAAATCCTCGGTTTCGATATTCGCGGATATCCGCGTGACGACGTCCGTTTCCCGGAGATCCATGACTTTTCGGTGAGCCCTTCGGCGACGACAGATGCGCCTCAGCCTACGTGTCGCCCGCGTGGCGGGCTGTCGCGGGCCGCCGGGAGTCCCTCGGCGCACAATCAATCACCGCCGTGCGGCTGATTCGCGATGGACTCGTGGAAAAGCAACTCCTTTTCCGCCCCTTGCCGAGAATTCCTTGTTATCCGGACCCGCGACGCCACTACGAATCCCTCTGCCTCGGGGCTGCTCAGTTCGAACAGCAGATCCGGTGACTTGAGTGCTTCGGGGTACGGGCTGTGGCTATCCACTGTCTTCAGAGAGAAAGGAGCCCGATAGAATCGGCTGACCTCCAATCGGTCGACGTTCTCGAAGTATACCCTTATCACCTCGTCGTCACCGCTCGTGCTCTGCAGCACCAGCTGAGAATGGCTGACGGTGTACTGCCAAAGCTGAAAGGCTTTGTCGCTGTTCCAGACTGAGTTCTTCATCGACTCATTTCAATGGGTTGCAGGTCGACTTCTTGCCGTCTCTGTGGAATATTACTCCACTTCATTCGGCAGGTTGATTTGAATCTGGTGCAGCTCCTAGGCCGTTGCGTGCCTGATTTCAGGGCCGGCCGTCGCGCCGACCTTTGCCACCTCTTGGAATTGGGGATGTCGTCCAGGTTTCTTGTCGTGCAAATGGTCGAGAAATTTCCGGTACCTTATCTTGTTGCCTGGACAATGCTTGTGATAGGCGGCGCCCGTTTGAAGCGTGAATTCGAAGAGCGTCGCTTGACTCTTGACCTGACGCTGGAAATTTTCGCAGGTCGCCCCGCTGTGTTCAGGACGTGCTGGGTCCCGTACCGATGCCACGTAGCTTAAGCTGAATATGAAAACCAGCTCCATGTCGCCGTTGTTCTGGCCCCCTCGGTCAACGCCCCACGTATCCCTGTCGTCACACCAGCAACTGGCCACAATGGAGAAACTTGCCCGAGGTCGCACCGACAATCGCCGCCGACAAGAAAACGCAGGTCAAAGGTCGACCAACTTAAGCTACGTGGCATTGGGTCCCGTACCCCCTCGCGGCGAACGACCGCGACGTGCTCACCTACTTCAACATCGGCGGTCCTGGAACGCTGCTTCCGCTCGACGTGTGGGTGCACGACTCGATCGGGCTGGTCAACCCGGTGGCAGTACACAGCACCACCGTGCCGGGGCTGCGGTACGACCGGAACACCGAGAAGGCACAGACCTGCGGATGACCCCTGGGCTCCCGCGCGCTGAAGATCAGCCGGAGACGGACGCCGTTTCCGGCTCACGTTCCTCGACCGACGGCGATTCCTCCTCGCGCCGAGGCAGGAACGAGAGCGCGGCGAACGCGGCGGCGAGCAGGGTCGGGTAGATCGTCAGCTGCTGGTGCTTGACGTTCTCGATGCCTTCCGCGAGCCCGGAGACCAGGATCTGGCCCATCGCGAAGAGCAGGAACATGAGCACCACGATGCCCACGTCACGGCGTCCGGTGCGGTTCCGGAAGGCGCGGAGCCCCGCCCAGCCGATGAGCAGCCAGATCGGCAGCAGGGCGAACAGTCCCAGCGGGGCGATCCAGCCGGTGATCCCGGACAGGACCGGGATCCGGTACTCCTTGGCGAGCGGCGGCTGCCCGGCGTGCTCGCCGAAGCTGCCGAGGTTCGGCACCCGCGCGGTCAATGTCTCCTGTGCGGACCGGTGCAGCATCTGGACCACGCGCCCCGGGTGCTCGAGGTAGTACTGGGCGACGTTGCGGCGGCTGATCTTGTCGCGGTACTGGGCGTACTCGGGGTCGTGCCAGGCCGCGTTCGCGCTCCACCAGCCGGTGCCGATGTACTTCGCGAACTCGGGCGGGAGTCCCAGCGCGGCGAGATCGCCGGTGGTGTCGTGCTTCCCGTCCACGATCCCGTTGAACACGACGTGGTACATGTTGGCCTCGCGGTACTCCGCGTTGGCCGAGTCGCCCGCCCCCTGCACCAGCGCGGTACCCGTGCCGACGACGGCGAGCACGGCCAGCGGCAGCGCCCACCGGGCCAGGCCGCGGCTGCCCGTCGGCCGGACGAACAGCAGCGCGAGCGCGAACAGCGGGATCAGCAGCAGCGTCTGCGACTTCGCGTTGATCCCGATCATCGCGCCGAGCACGGTGACCGCGGCCCCGGTGTAGCGCCACGGCCCGGTGCGGTGCATGAGCAGGAGCCCGCCGGCGAGCAGGAGCATCCCGACGAAGGCGGCGCCCTCGCTCAGCACCGAGGCGAAGTATCCGAAGAAGGCCGAGTCCGCCGCGACCAGCAGCAGCGCGGCCGTGGCGATGACGCTGTTCCGGACCGAAAGACGCAGGCCCACGACGATCGCGGCGATCCCGCCGGCGACCAGCAGACAGCCCAGCACGCCCAGGACCAGCAGGTTCAGGATCGCGGACGAGCCGAGCAGCTGCCCGATCCCGCCGGCGATCTTGTCGATCCAGCTCTGGCTGGAGATGTACTCGCTGTTGCAGGCCGGGGCGGGGCCGTACGAGAAACGGACGAAGTATTCCGATGGCCTGTCGAGCTCGCGGGCGCCGAGCCGGCACAAGATGCGCCAGCCGTCGCCGTTGTCCGCCATGCCGATCGGGCGCGGAACCAGGAATCGGACGAGTAGCACCCCGAGCGCGGCGAAAAACACGCCCAGGGTCAGTCGGATTTCCCGGATCTTCACCCGCGTCACCTTAGAAGATTCCGCAGGGTGATCAGTTCGTACCCTCTCCAACACTTGCGGAGAGGAACTTTTGGATCACGCCGAGCCATTCGTCGCGGGCTTCGACGCCGATACCGTGCCCGGCCTCGATCTCGACCAGTTCGGCGCCGGGGATCCCGGCCGCGAGTTCGCGGGAGTGGACGGGCGGGGCGAGGCCGTCCAGCGTGGTGGCGATGACGAGGGTGGGGACCGAGATCCCGGCCAGCTCGGCCCGGGTGTCGACGTTCGCGACGAGGCCCACGTGTTCGGGACTGCCCTCCGGGATGAATCCGGCGAGTCCTTCGACGGCGGCTTCGAGCTCCGAGGGCGACAGCGCGTTCAGATGCTTCTCGCCGGTGGCGGCGAAGGTGAGGAACTTCGCCAGCAGCTTCCGGTCGCCGCCCAGCAGTTCGCGCCAGATGTCGACGGCCAGCAGGAGCCGGTTGTCCGGTTTCGTGAATCCGGCGGTCAGGATGAGACCGGTGACCCGATCGGGGTGCCGGGTCGCGGCGCGGACGGCGACCCCGGTGCCGAGCGAGTAGCCGAGGATCGCGAAGCGTTCGAGGCCGGCGTCGACGGCGATGGAGACCAGTTCGTCCGCGACGATGTCGAGGTCCAGCGGTCCGGTGCTGCGCGGTGTGGCCCCGGCGCCTGGGTAGTCGGGGCCGACGACGGTGTGGGTGCGGGCGAGGTCGTCGAGGATGCTCCCGAAGTTGCCCTCGACGCTGCCGCCACCGCCGTGGGCGAGCAGCAGGCCGGGGCCGGAACCGCGGACGACGTGCGCGAAATGATTCGTCATGCCGGCGACGTTAGGTACTGACATCGATGTGAAGGTCAAACTCGGATGACGGGGGTCACATGCTGATCGGCGAGCTGTCCCGGCGGACCGGCGTGAGCCACCGGCTGCTGCGCTACTACGAGGAGCAGGGACTGCTGGTCTCGCGGCGCGACTTCAACGGCTACCGCACCTTCGACGACGACGCGGTCACCACGGTGCGGCAGATCCGCGCGCTCCTCGCGGCCGGGCTGACCACACAGGTCATCGCGAAGCTGCTGCCGTGCGCGAACGGCGAACTGCCGGAACTCGACCTGTGCCCCACGGTCGTGGCGGAGATCCGGCGCGAACTGACCGAAATGGACGACCGCATCGACACGCTCCGGCAGCGGCGCGGGACACTGGCCGGATATCTCACCGCCGACGTGTAGGAGAACTGTGGAAGCCCTGGCCAGATTCGGGTTCGAACTGGGTGTGCTCAAGCGGATCCGGCGGGCGGGCTGGTGGCAGGCGGGAGTCCGCGATCCCGAATCGGTCGCCGAGCACACCACACGGGTCGCGCAACTGGCCGGCCTGCTGGCGGCCGAGGGCGGCGCGGACCCGGCGAGGGCGGCGTACCTCGCGCTCTGGCACGACACACAGGAGACGCGGACCGGCGACCTCCCGCACACGATCAAGGGTTTCGTCGAGAAGCCGGACCCGCGGGCGATCACCGCCGCGCAGACTTCGGCGCTACCCGGCGCCGCGCGTGACTCGGTGCGCGACGCCGTCGACGAGTACGAAAGCGCGGAAAGCCTGGAGGCGCTGTACGCGCGCGACGCGGACAAGCTCGAGATGCTGCTTCAGGCCGTCGAGTACCGCGATGTCGGTGTACGGAACGTGGACGAGTGGATCGCTTCGGCTACGAAGAGCCTCCAGACCGACCTCGCGCGGCGTGTGGCCGAAGCGGCGCTGACGTTGTCCTCGCTCTCGTGGCGGGTGCGCTGAAAGGAATCGATACCCTGAGCCCGCGTGTATCGACCCCGGCACGCGTGCCTCGTGTGTCAGGCTTGACTCTGTGAAGGAACACCAGTGAACCGGCAGCCGTTGCGCCTCGCCATCATGGAAGCGACCCGCATCCTCACCGAGGCCGGTGTGGCGTCACCGCGCTCGGACGCGGAACTGATCGCCTCCCATGTCCTCGGCGTCGAACGCGGCCGCCTGCCGATGGTGCCGCTGGTGGACCCGCCGGTCATCGACGCGATCGGCCAGCTCGTGAACCAGCGGGCCAAACGGATCCCGCTGCAGTACCTCACCGGCTGGGCCGCGCTCGGCGACATCACGGTCAATGTCGGCGCCGGGGTGTTCGTCCCGCGTCCGGAGACCGAACTGCTGCTGGAATGGGGCCTCAAACTGCTGCACGGGCGCGAGTACCCCGTGGTGGTCGATCTGTGCACCGGCTCGGGTGCGCTGGCGCTGGCCGTGCAGCACGCGCGGCCGGACGCCGTCGTCTACGCCGTCGACATCGACGCCCAGGCGCTCGCCTGGGCCCGGCACAACGCCGACGTCCACGCCGACGCGGGGGACACGCCCATCCGGCTGTACTCCGGCGACGTCGCGGACAGCACGATGTTCGCCGAACTCGACGGGCTCGTCGACCTGGTCCTGTGCAACCCGCCGTACGTCCCGGAAGGCACGCCGGTGCCGGCGGAGGTCGCCGAGCACGACCCGCCGCGGGCGGTGTTCGCGGAGGAGAGCGGGCTGGCGGTGATCCGGCACGCGATCGCGGCCGCCGCGCGCCTGCTGCGGCCCACCGGCGGGATGGCGATCGAGCACGACGACACGCACGGCTCCGCCGTCCCGGCGCTCGTGCGGGCGCGGCGGGTGCTGACGGACGTGCAGGGTCACCTCGACCTCGCCGGGCGGCCGCGTTTCGTCACCGCCTTGCGTGTCTCCTGAGCTTCCCCACCGCAATTCGGCACCTAATCGCGGTGGGTAGGTGGTCCGTGAAGGCCTCCTTGAGGGACTCTGGGTCCCTCAAGGAGGCCTTCACGGACCTCGCGACCAGGCGAAACCCGTGCGCAGGGGTGATCCCCGCACGCCACGCGACCTTTCCATCGCAAGCAGTCGCCTGGTCGCAGTAGGCGTCGGGCCGGATAGTTAGCGAGACTCACGACTTCCGGCGGTGCCCAGGGCAAAGCCCACCTCCTAACGTCGATCACGGCCGCCTATCGGCGGTCCGACTGGGAGGTGTACCCCGATGCGATCGTCTCTCCGACGAGCCCCACTCAGAACACTCGCCGTCCTCGCCACCGTCGCGCTACTGCCGGGTCTGGTCGACCAGCCCGCGTCCGCCGCGGCTCCGGTGAAGGGCTGGCCCGCCCCGATCGACGGGTCGATCTGGGAGAACCAGGACCACATGACGTGGGACGACTACCGCAAACCGCCCGGGACCAACTGGGCCGACCCGGCGCTGAAGCCGACCAAGCGGATGTTCAAGGGCGCCGTGGTGCTCGCGGACTACCCGGATCAGGAATTCGCCGTCACGCAGCCCCCGCGTTCGACGGTGTTCGGCAACCCCGGCCCCGCCGCGAGCGGCATCCCCCGCGCGGAGGTCGCGAAGTTCTACCAGGACTTCCTCAACAAGCCGCAGGCGCTCAACCAGGGTCACACGATCAACGAGTACTGGATGGAGGACTCCGGCGGCAGGCTGGGTGTCGAACTGACCGCGTTCGGGCCGTATCGCCTGCCCGGCAAGTCCTTCGAATACGGCATGGAGTTCCAGCCCGACGCCTGTCCGCCGGACGCGAACTGCCAACGCGACCTGCGCGCCGACGCGGGCGCGGCCTGGCGGGCGGACGTGGGTGACATCTCCAAGCAGTTCGACTTCGTCTTCTATCTTTCCGCCGGACAGGACGAAAGTTCGACCTGGCAGGAATTCGGCGTGATGAAGTTCGGCGAACGCGAGAACGTGCCCGACGAATTCGGGCCCGGTGTCGCGGGAATGCCGAACGCCGCGTCCACCCGCTATGTCCCGTGGACGTCGTGGAAATCCGCGGCGAGCATCTGGCCGAACGCGGTCACCGGTTCCTCGACCCAGGCGGAAAGCTCGGGCCAGGGGGTCTACGCGCACGAATTCAGCCACATTCTCGGCATCGGCGACAACTACAACAACCCGTTCGGGAATCCGCCGTCCCGTACCTACACCGGACCGTGGGAGATGATGTCCCGCGGCAGCTTCAACGGCCCCGGTGGGCCGCACACGCGCTGGCAGATCCCGGCGACACAGGGCGGATCGATGGGTTCGCACCACATGCTGCGCACCAAGATGAAGCTCGACATCATCGATCCCGAAGACGTGCTGAAGCTCGACCGGAACCAGCTCGCCGAGACCGGCCCGGTTTCGGCGAGGATCACGGCGCGTTCGGTCCTTCCCGGACAGGGCGCCTACAGCGGCATCAACATCGCGCTCACCGGCGGGGACCTTTCGCCGAAATGTGATCGTTCGAAGGATCCGTTCTGCGACGGCGGTGGGTACAACAATTACACCGTCGAGGTCGTCGACCGGATGGGCAGCGATTCCTTCGCCCCCGATTCCGGCGTGATCATCGCGAAGACGAAGAACCAGGACAACGCGCCGTTCGAATGGATCGTCGACGCGAACCCGGCCGACATCGGCATGACCGACTACAAGAAGCCCGACGGCACCCCGGTCCCGATCCCGATCGGCGACTACCGCCAGCTCAACGACGCCGCGTTCAAGGCGGGCACCGGTTCCGCGAGCAAGTACGAGTACACCGACGAGGCGAACAGGCTCAAGTTCCTCGTCTCGGACGTCGAGCGCGACCGCAAGGGCGTGCTGTCCTACGTCGTCACGGTGGCTTCGCTCGACGGCGCGGGTTCGCAGGCCAGGGGCGTTTCGCTGTGGCCGTCGGCCCCGGCGTTCGCCACGCAGGGGCTCGCGAGCTGCTCGTTCCCGGTGCTCAACACTAGCGACGCGAAGGGCGCGGCGGCGCCTTACAACACCGACACCTACCGCCTGAGCGCGTCCACCGGCGCGAAGGGCTGGGAGGTGCGGCTGCCGAACGAGCTGTCGACCGTCCCGTTCGGCGGGCGGTCTTCGGCGACGGTGCACGCCAAACGGGCCGCGGGTGGTGACCACGTCGCGCACATCAAGCTGACCGCGACGTCGATCGCGGACCCGGCGAAGACGGCGACATCTGTCTGTACCGCTTTCGCCTTCTGACGGTTGCTGAAGGGGCCTTTCGCCGCATGCAACGCGGCGAAGGGCCCCTTCGGTGCATCGTATGCGGGGAAAGGGCCCTTCAGCCCCAGCGCTACGCTCACCTGTCATGAGCGCGGTGTACGACTGCAGCAAGCGTGAAACGCGGGCCGACGGGCTCGCCGCGGCGGCGAGCGCGGTGCGCTCCAGCCGTCTCGTCGTCCTCCCGACCGACACGGTCTACGGCATCGGCGCGGACGCCTTCGACGGCGGCGCCGTCCAGTCCCTCCTGCGGGCCAAGAACCGCGGTCCGGACATGCCGGTCGGTGTCCTGGTCGGCTCCTGGTCCACTGTGGACGGACTCGTGCTCGGCACGCCGCCGCAGGCTCGCGCGCTCATCGAGGCCTTCTGGCCCGGCGACCTCTCCATCATCCTTCCGCACGCGCCGAGCCTGCAGTGGGATCTGGGCCAGTCACGCGGAACGGTGATGCTGCGGATGCCGCTTCACCCGGTCGCGCTGGAACTGCTGCGAGATGTCGGCCCGATGGCGGTCTCCAGCGCGAACGTGTCGGGCCGTCCGCCCGCCACCACCGCGCAGGAGGCGGTCGATCAGCTCGGTGACAGCGTCGCGGTGTACCTCGACGGTGGCTCCTCCGGCGAGCCCGTTCCGTCCACGATGGTCGATCTCACCGGCGACGACCCGGTCATCCTGCGGGAGGGCGCGGTCAGCCGCGCCGCCGTCGCGGAAGTACTGGGCGTGCCCGCGGAGTCACTCGCCTAGCGCGGCGTGTCAACCCGTCACACCCGTGTGTCAACCCGTCACACGTGTGTGCCGGCCCGTCACGCACGTGTGCGGTTTCCACGCACGGGTGTGCGGAGACCCGACACGTATGTGCGGTCTTTCCGCACGCGCGAAGCAGGACCAAGCGACATTAGGACCGTCGGCCGCCGTATCCCCCTCACGCGGTAGCGTGTTCGAGTGACTTGGACCTCGGCGGCGTAACGCGATCATGCCTCCCACGCAAGGCCTCCCGATCCGGGAGTACCTCCTCGTCGCCCTCACCGCGGCGGCCGTGACCTTCCTGCTCACCGGCGTCGTGCGCCGGGTCGCGATCCGGATCGGCGCGATCGCCAACCCGCGCGCCCGCGACGTCCACGTCACCCCGATCCCGCGCATGGGCGGCATCGGCATCTTCCTCGGTGTCGCCGCCGCGATGGGGCTCGCGCACCAGCTGCCCGCGCTGAGCCGCGGCTTCGACTTCTCCTTCGACTCGCTGGGTGTCCTGCTCGCCGCGGGTGTGATCTCCCTGATCGGCGCGCTCGACGACCGGTTCGAGCTGGACGCCTGGACCAAACTGGCCGGTCAGGTCATGTGCGCCGGGATCCTGGTGATCTTCGGTGTGCAGTGGGTGTCGTTCTGGGTGCCGTGGGGCGGCGGTGGCGAGTCCTTCGGCCAGGTGCTGGTGCTGGACAAGAACCAGGGCGCGCTGCTGACCGTCGTGCTGGTGGTCGTCATGGTCAACGCGATGAACTTCGTCGACGGCCTCGACGGGCTCGCCGGCGGCCTCGGCTTCATCGCCGCCGCTGCGACGTGCTCCTTTTCGCTCGGCCTGCTCGATTCCTCGGGTGGCGACGTCGGCGCGTACCCGCCCGCCCTCATCGCCGCCACGCTCGCCGGCGCCTGTCTGGGCTTCCTGCCGTACAACTTCCAGCCCGCGAAGATCTTCATGGGCGATTCGGGCTCGATGATGATCGGTCTCATGCTGGCCGGCGCGACGACGTCCGCGTCGGGCCGCGTGCCGTACCCGCAGTTCAGCGGCAAGGACGCGCTGGCGCTGCTCTCGCCGCTCGTCGTGGTCGCCGCGGTGCTGTTCGTGCCGATGCTCGACCTGATCATGGCGGTCATCCGCCGCACCCGTCGCGGTGAGAGCCCGTTCGCCGCGGACAAGATGCACCTGCATCACCGTTTGCTGGAGATCGGCCATTCCCAGCGTCGCGCGGTGCTGCTCATCTACTTGTGGGCGGGCCTGCTCGCGTTCGGCGCCGTTTCGGTCACGCTCTTCGACAGTGTCGCGGTTTTCTGGATTGTCGGATTCGGCTTCCTGCTGGCGACCCTGGTGTCGATCGTGCCCAGGCTGCGGTCGCGGAACCGGACCGCCTGAACGGCACAACTCAGACTGCCTGAACGTCCACATCGGTACGGGCCTACACTGGCGGGCTGAGACAACCAGGGAGTTTTCTGTGAGCGAGACCGAGAAGACCGTCGAGGCGGAGGAGAACCCTCACGCCAAGGTGGTTCTGCAGGCGGCCAACGCGATGATGAAGGCCTCCCTGAAGCTGGTTCCGCCCGCGGTGCTGATCTGCATCGTGGTGTTCACCATCCTCAATGGACTCCCGGGCCTGCTCGGCTCGGTCATCGGCGGCGTGCTCGCCATCGTGTCCGCTCTCGCGACGCTGGGCCTGATGCGCTTCAGCGCGGGCATGGATCCGATGTTCGTGATGGTGATCGCTCTCGGTGGTTACGTGCTCAAGATCGTCGTCCTTTTCGCGGCGCTGAGCCTGCTGCGCGGGGTGACCTCGATCCACCCGATGGCCTTGGGAGTCACCATGATCGTCGCGATTCTCGTGGCCGCCGCGGTGGAGTTCGCGGCCTTCCGCAAGACCAAGATCCCGACGATCATCCCCGCTTCCCGCTGATCCCGGGACCGAGGTCCTGACCTGGGACGGGACCTAGGTCCTGGGCCGATCGGGGGCAATGTAGTACGCCTGTACGGCCCGTCGGAACCTGCTGATATGGTCCGCGTATGGGCGGCGGCCTCGGCTGCCGGCTCCTGATGACGAACCCCGAACAGCAGTGTGGCGACGGTGTTGAATCGTCCCTCATTACCCGCTGGTAGGCGTCTGTCTCCCGGGAGCACTGCATCGAGAATCCTCGTGTGCGGAACGTGAAACCGTGTTCAGCACATCGTGGGGTGGCCGCCTCCGACGGCCCGATACGTGTCGGGTACGTTAAGTCCAGATCGTGACGATTCCCCCGGCGGAGTGAACGCCGGCCGGGAGAACCGGAAGGAGCCCAGTGGGCGCGCTGGTACTAGCCGAGGGTGCGGAGTTCACGCCGCCTGGCGTCAAAGACTTCAACCTACCGCCGTTGTTCGGCTCCGGCTATTGGTTGAGCTTCACCAAGCCGATGTTGCTGGTGGTCATCTCCCTGATCATCCTCGTCACCTACTTCATGGTGTCGTCGCGCCGGCTGAAGGTCGTCCCGGGTAAGGGACAGTTCATCGCCGAGTCGATTTACAACTTCGGCCGCAACAACATCGCGCGGGAACAGATCGGCTCGGCCGACTTCAAGCCGTTCATCCCGCTCGTGCTCGGCCTCTTCAGCTTCGTGCTGGTGAACAACATCTTCGGGATCATCCCGTTCTTCCAGTTCCCGACCATGGCGCGAATCGGCTTCCCGGTCGCTCTCGCGTTCCTTGTCGTTTACCCGGTGTACCACTACGTCGGGTTCAAACGCCACGGTTTCAAGGGTTACCTGAAGAAGGAACTGGCGCCGGCCGGTATTCCCGGGTTCGTTCTGCCGCTGTACTCCACCATCGAGTTCGCGCAGAAGTTCTTCATCGCGCCGGCCACCCTGGCCATCCGGGTGTTCGCCGCGATGTTCGCCGGTCACCTCATCATCATGGTCTTCACGCTCGGCGGGAGCTTCCTGCTGACCGACGGTGAAGGCATCGTCAAGGCCGCGTCGCCGGTGGCATTCCTGTTCGCCATCGCGATGACGTTCCTGGAGGCATTCATCCAGGTCCTGCAGGCATACATTTTCGCTCTGCTGTCCGCAGGCTACATCGGCGCCGCTCTGGCGTCGGAGCACTGAGAAACACCAAAAGCCCCCGATCCGCGTGAGTCGCGCGGACCGAGTTTGAAGGGAAACGCACGTGAGCAACATCGTTCTTGCGCAGGCTGCCGAGGCCGCTACCAACATCAACCCGGGTCTCGCCGCCATCGGTTACGGCCTCGGCGCGATCGGCCCCGGCATCGGTGTGGGTCTGATCTTCGCCGCGGTCATCAACGGCACCGCCCGTCAGCCGGAGGCCCAGGGCAAGCTGCAGAGCATCGCCTTCTCGACCTTCGTGCTGACCGAGGTGCTCGCGCTGATCGGTATCGTCATCTACTTCCTCGCCTCCGTCTAAGACTGAGTTCCGCTCATCGCTTAAGGAGACGTTGTGCTGAAGACCGAATTGGTGTTGGCCTCGGAAGCGGCGCCCAACCCGATCGTGCCGCACATTCCCGAGCTCATCCTCGGTTTCGTCGCCTTCCTTCTGCTGCTGTTCGTTCTGAAGAAGTACGTCGTTCCCCGTTTCGAGGCGACCTACGAAGAGCGGACCAAGCTGATCGAGGGTGGCATCGAGCGAGCCGAGAAGGCGCAGGCCGAAGCCGAAGAAAACCTTGCGCAGTACAAGGCGCAGCTGGCGGAAGCCCGTTCCGAGGCCGCGAAGATCCGCGACGACGCCCGGCTCGAAGCCGAGCAGATCAAGGCGGAGCTGCGGGCCGAGGCGGAGTCCGAGTCCCAGCGCATCGTCGCCCAGGGCCAGGCTCAGCTGCAGGCCCAGAAGGCGCAGATCATCGCCGAGCTGCGCGCCGAACTCGGCCGTAACTCCGTCGAGCTGGCCAGCCGCATCGTCGGCGAGTCGCTCGCGGACGACGCGCGCCGTCACGGCACCGTGGACCGGTTCCTGGCCGAATTGGAGACCGCAGGTGCCAACGGTGCTGGTCTCGGAGCGGGAAAGTAGACCAGAATGACGCTGCATGCTGCGAGCCGTGAAGCGCTCGACCTCGCCGAGAATCGTCTCGGCGAGGTTCTGGCCGCCGCGGGCACTGACCCGGCGACGGTCGGCGACGAGCTGCTTTCGGTCGTCGCCCTGCTGGACCGGGAGATCGGCCTGCGCCGGGCCGTCGCCGACGGTTCGGCCTCGTCCGAAGCCCGGGTCGGCCTCGCCCGCGGGATCCTCGCGGGCAAGGTTTCCGAACCGGCCCTGCAGGTGCTCGACTCCGTGGCGGGCAGCCGCTGGTCGAGCCCGCGCGAACTGACCGACGGGCTCGAGGCCCTCGGCCGCTCGGCGCTGCTCACCAGTGCGGAGAAGTCCGGGAACATCGACGCTGTCGAAGACCAGCTGTTCCGGGTCAGCCGTATCGTCGCGGGGGAGCCGGAGCTCGAACGGGCACTGTCCGACCTGACCGCCCCCGCGGAGGCGAAGCGGACCCTCGTCCGCACCCTGTTCGCCGACAAGGTGGACGTGGTCACCAAGACCCTCGTCGAGCAGGTCGTCCTGCGCGCCAAGGGCCGTGGGGTCGGCAACGCCCTCGAGGAGCTGGTCCAGCTGGCCGCGGAACGCCGTGAACGCTCGGTCGCCCGGGTGACCAGCGCGAGCGCGCTTTCCGACGAACAGCAGGCTCGGCTGAGCGAGAAGCTCAACGCCCTTTACGGGCGGCAGCTCGCGCTGCACGTCGAGGTCGACCCGTCACTCGGCGGCGGACTGGTCGTCCGCGTCGGCGACGAGGTCATCGACGGCAGCACCGCGGGGCGGATCGACGCCCTGCGTCGCCGGTTGGCCGGCTGAACCCACAACAACGACTTTGCACACTGGCACGAACGAAGCGAGAGCGGGAACGAAATGGCGGAGCTGACGATCTCCTCGGATGAGATCCGTAGCGCGATCGAGAACTACGTCTCGAGTTACGCCCCGGACGTGAGCCGGGAAGAGGTTGGCGTCGTCGTCGACGCCGGTGACGGTATCGCCCACATCGAGGGTCTTCCCTCGGCGATGGCCAACGAGCTGCTCGAGTTCCCCGGCGGGGTCCTCGGCGTGGCGCTGAACCTGGACGCGCGCTCCATCGGTGCCGCGATCCTCGGTGACTTCGAGACCGTCGTCGAAGGCCAGGAAGTCAAGCGGACCGGTCAGGTCCTCTCGGTTCCGGTCGGCGAGGGCTACCTCGGCCGGGTCGTGAACCCGCTGGGCGCCCCGATCGACGGCCTCGGCGAGATCGAGACCACCGACCGCCGCCCGCTGGAGGTCAAGGCCGCTTCGGTGGTCGAGCGCCAGCCGGTGTCGGAGCCGCTGCAGACCGGTATCACCGCGATCGACGCGATGACCCCGATCGGCCGTGGCCAGCGTCAGCTGATCATCGGTGACCGCAAGACCGGTAAGACGGCCGTCGCGGTGGACACGATCATCAACCAGAAGGCCAACTGGGAGACCGGCGACCCGAAGAAGCAGGTTCGCTGCATCTACGTCGCGGTCGGCCAGAAGGGCTCCACGATCGCCGCGGTGAAGAAGTCCCTCGAGGACGCCGGCGCGATGGAGTACACCACCATCGTCGCGGCCCCCGCGTCGGACTCCGCCGGCTTCAAGTGGATCGCGCCGTACACCGGCTCGGCCATCGGCCAGCACTGGATGTACGAGGGCAAGCACGTCCTCATCGTGTTCGACGACCTGACCAAGCAGGCCGACGCCTACCGCGCGATCTCGCTGCTGCTGCGTCGCCCGCCGGGCCGTGAAGCCTTCCCCGGCGACGTCTTCTACTTGCACTCCCGTCTTCTCGAGCGTTGCGCGAAGCTCTCGGACGAGCTGGGCGCGGGCTCGCTGACCGGTCTCCCGATCATCGAGACCAAGGCGAACGACGTGTCGGCGTACATCCCGACCAACGTCATCTCGATCACCGACGGTCAGTGCTTCTTCCAGTCGGACCTGTTCAACGCCGGTCAGCGCCCGGCCATCGACGTGGGTATCTCGGTTTCCCGCGTGGGTGGTGCCGCGCAGGTGAAGGCGATGAAGTCCGTTTCGGGTTCGCTCCGTATCGACCTGTCGCAGTACCGCGAGCTGGAGGCCTTCGCGGCCTTCGCCTCGGACCTCGACGACGCGTCGAAGGCGCAGCTCGAGCGTGGCGCCCGCCTGTACGAGGTGCTCAAGCAGCCGCAGTACTCCCCGATCCCGGTTGAGGAGCAGGTCGTCACGGTGTACCTCGGCACCAACGGGCACTACGACTCGGTCCCGACCGAGGACGTGCGCCGCTTCAACCACGAGTTCATCGAGTCCGCGCGCCGCAAGCACGGCGAGCTCCTCAAGGACATCCGCGAGTCGGGCAAGTTCTCCGACGAGACCGCTTCCGGGCTGGTCGACGCGGTGAACGAGTTCAAGAAGGAGTTCACCACCGCCGAGGGCAAGAGCCTCGTCGAGGTCTCCGACGCGATGGACGCCGAGAAGGTCGGGCAGGAGACCGTCAAGGTCAACAAGCCCGCCCCGAAGAAGTGAGCTGATAGCTCATGGCCGCACAACTCCGAGAACTCCGGTCGCGTATCAAGGCGACCAAGTCCATCGGCAAGATCACCAAGGCGATGGAGCTCATCGCCACCGCGCGCATCACCAAGGCGCGGGCGAAGGTCGCGGCGTCCCGGCCCTACTCGGACGAGATCACGAACGTGCTCTCGGCCCTGGCCGGCGCCTCGGCCAACCTCGACCACCCGCTGCTGGTCGAGCGCCCCAACCCGAAGCGCGCGGCGGTCCTCGTGATCACCAGCGACAAGGGTCAGTGCGGTGGATACAACTCCAACGTGCTGAAGGCGACCGAGGAGCTCCTCACGCTGCTGCGTGAACAGGGCAAGGAGCCGGTGCTGTACGTGACCGGCAACAAGGGCCTGAGCTACTACCGGTTCCGCGGCCGCGAGGTGACCGAAAGCTGGACGGGCTTCTCCGACCAGCCCGGTTACGTCAACGCCGCGGAGGCCGGTGAGCTCATCGTCGAGTCGTTCCTGAACGGCGCCGACGACGAGGCGGGTAACGCCGACGGCATCCTGGGTGTCGACGAGATCCACGTCGTCTACACCGAGTTCGTCTCGATGCTGACCCAGCGTCCGACCGCCAAGCGTGTCGCGCCGCTCGAGGTCGAGTACACCGAGGGCGAAGAGGAGAAGCCGGAAAGCCTGCTCCCGAGCTACGAGTTCGAGCCCAGCGCCGAAAAGCTGCTCGCCGCGTTGCTGCCGAAGTACATCAACACGCGGATCTTCGCGGCGATGCTCGAGTCGGCCGCGTCCGAACTCGCCGCCCGCCGTACCGCGATGAAGGCGGCGTCGGACAACGCGAACGAACTGGTGAACACGCTGACGCGGGAGGCGAACCAGGCCCGCCAGGCGCAGATCACCCAGGAGATCTCCGAAATCGTCGGTGGGGCGAACGCTCTCACCGCAGCAGGAAGTGATGACTGATGACCAGTACTGAAGCCCGTGCCAAGGGGCGCATCGTCTCGGTGACCGGCCCGGTCGTCGACGTCGAATTCCCGCGCGGTTCCGTCCCCGACCAGTTCAACGCGCTCAAGGTCGAAATCGAGTTCGAGCAGCTGCGCAAGACGGTGACCCTCGAGGTCGCCAGCCACCTCGGTGACAACCTCGTCCGCACCATTTCGCTCCAGCCGCAGGACGGCCTCGTCCGTGGCGCCGAGGTCACCGACACCGGCGGCCCCATCACGGTCCCGGTCGGCGACAAGGTCAAGGGCCACGTCTACAACGCGCTCGGCGAGTGCCTGGACGAGCCCGGCTACGGCGACGACCTCGAGCGCTGGGGCATCCACCGCAACCCGCCGTCCTTCGACCAGCTCGAGGGCAAGACGGAGATGCTGGAGACCGGCCTCAAGGTCGTCGACCTGCTGACCCCGTACGTGCAGGGTGGCAAGATCGGCCTGTTCGGCGGTGCCGGCGTCGGCAAGACGGTGCTCATCAAGGAGATGATCACCCGTGTCGCCCGGAACTTCGGTGGTACCTCGGTGTTCGCCGGTGTCGGCGAGCGCACCCGTGAGGGCAACGACCTCTTCCTGGAGATGTCCGAGGACGGCGTCATCAACGACACCGCCCTCGTCTTCGGTCAGATGGACGAGCCGCCGGGCACCCGTATGCGGGTCGCGCTGTCCGCGCTGACCATGGCGGAGTACTTCCGCGATGTGCAGAACCAGGACGTGCTGCTCTTCATCGACAACATCTTCCGGTTCACCCAGGCCGGTTCCGAGGTGTCGACCCTGCTGGGCCGCATGCCTTCGGCCGTGGGTTACCAGCCGACGCTGGCCGACGAGATGGGTCAGCTCCAGGAGCGGATCACCTCGACCCGTGGTCGTTCGATCACCTCGATGCAGGCGATCTACGTCCCCGCGGACGACTACACCGACCCGGCCCCGGCGACGACGTTCGCCCACCTGGACGCCACCACCGAGCTTTCGCGGTCGGTGTTCCAGAAGGGCATCTTCCCGGCGGTGGATCCGCTGGCGTCGACGTCGACCATTCTCGACCCGGCCATCGTCGGTGAGGACCACTACCGCGTGGCCTCCGAGGTCATCCGGATCCTGCAGAAGTACAAGGAGCTGCAGGACATCATCGCGATCCTCGGTATGGACGAGCTGTCGGAAGAGGACAAGCTGACCGTTCAGCGCGCGCGCCGCATCGAGCGGTTCCTGTCGCAGAACATGCTGGTCGCCGAGGCGTTCACGCAGATCCCGGGCTCGACCGTGCCGCTGTCGGAGACCATCGAGTCCTTCGACCGCATCACCAAGGGCGACTTCGACCACTACCCGGAGCAGGCGTTCCTGGGTATCGGTGGCCTCGAAGACCTCGAGAAGAAGTACAAGGAAATCACCAAGAAGTGATGTTCCGATGAGCGGCGGGATCAGTGTCTACTGTGGACGCTGGTCCCGTCGTTCGCTTACTGGGATCGTTGACTATTACACTCGGTGCCAGCACCTGAGGTGAAGGGAAGCTACGTGGCTGAGATTTCTGTCGAGCTGGTAGCCGTCGAGCGCCGTCTCTGGTCCGGTACCGCCACGTTCGTGGTGGCGCAGACCACCGAGGGCGAGATCGGCATCATGGCCGGTCACGAGCCGGTTCTGGGCCAGCTCGTCGAGGGTGGCGTCGTGAAGGTGACGACCACGGACGGCGAGACCGTGACCGCCGCGGTGCACGGCGGTTTCCTGTCGGTCACCGCGACCGGCGTGAGCATCCTCGCCGAGAGCGCGGAGCTTTCGCACGAGATCGACGTCGATGCGGCCAAGAAGGCGTTGAGCGGCGAAGACGAGCAAGAGCGGGCTAGGGCGACCGCCCAGCTTCGCGCGGCCGGTCAGTCGGTCTGACCGGGCGACGGGCAGGGGCCGGGCCGTGGAAATCGCCGTGGGTGTTCTCGGGGCCCTGATCGTCCTGGCCGTCGTCGTGGCCTGGTATTCGTTGCGGTGGGTCCGGATGCGCCGCGGTGGTGGCGTGAGTGTCGCCCTGCGGTGGCGTCCGGACGAGGCGCGGTCCAGCTGGCATCTGGGGCTGGGCCGCTACGAGGGCGAGCGGTTCGTCTGGTTCCGGGTGTGGAGCCTGCGGACGGGCCCGGATCGCGTGTTCGAGCGCGAAAGCATGGAGATCGCGGATCGGCGGGATCCCTCCGGCACGGAGGCGTACGCCGTCCCCGAAGGTTCGATCGTCCTGCGGTGTGAGTCCGCCACGCAGGAGGCGATCGAGATCGCGATGGGTCCCGGTGCCCTCACCGGCTTCCTCTCCTGGCTGGAGTCGGCCCCGCCGGGCCGCCGCCTCCCGCGCGCTTCCTGAGTCACGCCTTCGATTACGCGAGTCCCGCTTCTGATCACGTGAGTTCGCTGTTCCGGCACGCCGTATGCTCACGCCGTGACCATCGTCGACATCCCCGGTTCGAAGTCGATCACCGCCCGAGGCCTGTTCCTCGCGGCCGTCGCCCACGGGACGACCGTGCTGAGCAGGCCGCTGCGTTCGGATGACTCCGAGGGCTTCGCCGAAGGCCTCCTCAAGCTCGGCTATCAGGTTTCCCGCGCCGACGGTGAGTGGACCATTTCCGGGCGTCCCGAAGGTCCCGGCGTCGACAGTGCCGACGTCTTCTGCCGCGACGGCGCCACCACCGCCCGCTTTCTTCCCGCCCTGGCCGCCGCCGGGCACGGCATCTTCCGCTTCGACGCCTCCGAGCAGATGCGCGCCCGGCCGCTGGGGCCGCTCACCGACGCGCTGCTGGAACTGGGCGTCGACCTGGCTTTCGAAGGCTCGCCGGGCCACCATCCGCTGGTGGTGCGGGCCGCCGGGATCAAGGGCGGGGAACTGACGCTGGACGCGGGGCTGTCTTCGCAGTTCCTGACCGCTTTGCTGCTGGTCGGGCCGCTGACGTCCGAGGGGTTGCGGATCACCGTGACGGACCTCGTTTCGGTGCCCTACGTCGAGATCACCATCGCGATGATGCGGCGCTTCGGCGTCGAGGTCGTCCGGGACGGTGACACGTTCGTCGTGCCGCCCACGCCGTACCGGGCTTGCCGCTACGAGATCGAGCCCGACGCCTCGACGTCCAGCTACTTCTTCGCGGCGGCGGCTTTGACCGGGCGTTCGGTGACCGTGCCGGGTCTGGGGGCCGGCGCCCTGCAAGGGGATCTGGCCTTCGTGGAGGTCCTGCGGCAGATGGGCGCGGAGGTCGAGGTGGGCCCGGACGCCGTGACCGTGACCGGGACGGGCGGGCTGCGCGGCGTCACCGTGAACATGCGCGACATCTCCGACACCGTGCCGACGCTCGCGGCCATCGCGCCGTTCGCGGACGGGCCGGTGCGGATCGAGGACGTCTACAACACGCGGATCAAGGAATGCGACCGGCTGGCGGCGTGCGAGGAGAACCTGCGCGCGATGGGTGTTCCGGTGGAGACCGGGCGGGACTGGATCGAGATCCGGCCGGGCGCGCCGACGGGGACGTCGGTGAAGTGCCGTCGGGATCACCGGATCGCGATGGCGTTCAGCGTCACGGGGCTGCGGACGCCGGGGATCACGCTGGACGACCCGGGTTGCGTGAAGAAGACCTTTCCGGGGTTCCATGACGCCCTCGCTTCACTGCGGGCCTCCTGGGGTCTCTGACCCCCTCCGCAATCAGTCACCTACTTGCGGCCGCGGAAACATGGGATCATCACGAAGCGGCATTTCTACCGGGCTCGGAACGTGATCCACGTCTATTCTCGGTCCATGACTCAGAGCGAGGACGCGAACCGCTGGAGCCACCTTCCCGAGTCCGTGTCCCTGGAGGACACGATCACGATGAAGGCGATCGACCCGGGCAAGGACGGCACGCCCGAAGTCGACCTCGAGCGCTATTGGGCGGCACAGGAACAAGGCTGAGCTCCACCCCGTCACACGATTCGGCACCTGCTTGCGGTACTTGCCCACGCAACGACCGCAACCAGGTGCCGAATTGCGTCGTCAGGAGGCCCCGCCGGGCTGCCACAGGATGTCGCCGTCCGGGTTCGCCAGCCGCGACAGGATGAACAGCAGGTCCGAGAGCCGGTTCAGGTACTTGATCGCCAGCTGATTCGTCGTGTCCTGCTCGGCCTCGAAAAGCGCCCAACCGGAACGCTCGGCCCGCCGCGTGACCGTGCGGGCCTGGTGCAGGAACGCCGCCCCCGGGGTACCACCCGGCAGGATGAACGACGTCAGCTTCGGCACGCGCTCGTTGAACTCGTCGCACCAGCCTTCGAGCCGCTCGATGTACCGCTCGGTGATCCGCAACGGCTCGTACGGCGGGTTTTCCACGATCGGCGCGCACAGATCCGCGCCGACGTCGAAGAGATCGTTCTGCACCCCACGCAGCACCTGCGTGATTTCCTCGGAGAGACCGCCCATCGCGAGCGCGAGCCCGATGACCGAGTTGGCTTCGTCGACGTCGGCGTACGCGGACAGCCGCGGCGAAGTCTTCGGCACGCGTGAACCGTCGCCGAGCGCCGTGGTGCCGTTGTCGCCGACCTTCGTGTACACGCGGTTGATGCGAACGACCATGAAGCCGACTCTACCGGCCCGGCGTAAGGCAAATCCGGGTGAGAGGGCATGATTGGCGCCCATGAGCGAGCACTTCGACGTGCACGGCGGAGCACGGCTGGTCGGCGAGGTCGACGTGGTCGGGGCCAAGAACAGCGTCCTGAAACTGATGGCCGCGGCCCTGCTGGCCGAGGGTACGACGACCATCACGAACTGCCCCCAGATCCTGGACGTTCCCCTGATGGGCGACGTCCTGCGCAGTGTCGGTTGCGACGTCCTCATCGACGGCGACACCGCCAAGATCACCACTCCGGCCGAGCTGTCGCACCGGGCCGATTCGGCCGCGATGGGCAAGCTGCGTGCGTCGGTGTGCGTGCTGGGTCCGCTGGTCGGACGGCTCAAGCAGGCCGTCGTGGCGCTGCCGGGCGGTGACGCCATCGGTTCCCGGCCGCTCGACATGCACCAGAACGGCCTGCGCAAGCTGGGCGCCACCAGCACCATCGAGCACGGCTGTGTCGTGGCGAAGGCCGACGGTCTGCGCGGCGCGCAGATCTGGCTCGACTTCCCGAGCGTCGGCGCCACCGAGAACATCCTGATGGCCGCCGTGCTCGCCGAGGGCACCACGGTCATCGACAACGCCGCGCGCGAGCCCGAGATCGTCGACATCTGCACGATGCTGACCGAGATGGGCGCGAAGGTCGAAGGGGCGGGCACCTCGACCCTCACCGTCGAGGGTGTCGAGAAGCTGCACCCCACCGAGCACCGCGTGATCGGAGACCGGATCGTAGGCGCGACCTGGGCGTTCGCCGCCGCGATGACCCGAGGCGACCTGACCGTCCGCGGCGTCAACCCGCACTACCTCGACCTGGTCCTCGACAAGCTCCGCCTGGCGGGTGCCGAGGTCGAGACGTTCGACGACAAGGGTTTCCGCATCGTCCAGAACGAGCGCCCGAAGGCTGTGGACTGGGTGACGCTGCCGTACCCCGGGTTCGCGACCGACCTGCAGCCGTTCGCGGTGGCGCTGTCGGCGGTCTCCGAAGGCACCTCGATGATCACGGAGAACATCTACGAGGCCCGGTTCCGGTTCATCGAAGAGATGATGCGGCTTTCCGGTGACGCGCGCACTGACGGCCACCACGCCGTCGTGCGTGGCGTGGAGAAGCTCTCGAGCGCTCCGGTGTGGGCCGCGGACATCCGCGCCGGCGCCGGGCTGGTGCTGGCCGGGCTGTGCGCGGACGGCGTCACCGAGGTCTGGGACGTCTTCCACATCGACCGCGGTTACCCGCATTTCGTGGAGAACCTGAACCGGCTCGGCGCCCGGATCGAGCGTGTCGCGGGGGAACCCGACCGGGCATGACGGCACACACGTGAAGGCCCTGTTCTGGACTGGCAGACGAGGCCGGCTGTACATCGAGTGTCCACATGGGACACTTTCTGGTGGAAATATCCGATTGACGCCCATATGTCCAGTTCTGCGCGGGGGGTCGTGAGTGGCAAAGAGCGTTAGAACGCTCTTTGCCACTCACGACCCCTTCGCAAAATGCCCGAATCGGGCACGGTCACCTGGAAAGTGTCCCCTGTGGACAGTCGAAAAGGTGTCGGGCCACTGTGACGAGCCCCCTCCATCAGCCAATTGACCAGCGGATAGACGACTTTGCCGTGACCCTGGCGCTAGGTGCGTGAAGGGGGCCTTCACGTGTGATCAGGGCAGAGCGACGAACGGCGCGAGGAAGTCCCGCGACGTCGGCGAGTCCAGCCGGTAGGTGACATTGGTGGCGTAGCAGGGTCCGTCACCGGTGATGGTCGTCGACACCAGGACGCGCTCGCCGTCGATGGTGGCGAAGTTCGGTCCGCCGGAGTCGCCGTAACAGGCGCCGCCGTTGCCCTGGGGCGCCGTCATCGCCAGCCGTACCCACGTGTTGTTCAGCGCGTCGAAGGTGACCGGTGCCTTCATGCGCACCCCGCCACCCGGATGCGTGTGCCCGCCCGGCCCGTTCACGGCTTCCTGCGTGCCGTAGCCGGCGACCACGAACGGCGTCGAGTTCAGCGCTTGCGGGCCGAGCGCGTCGAGCCTGCCGGCGCTGGGCAGCTTGGCGGGGGTGAAGGTCCAGCGCGCGGCGACCTGCTTCGCGGGCAGCTGGACGACGGCGATGTCGTGCGAGTCGGCCGAGTTGCCGGGGTAGCCGGGCTCGCTGTGCGCGGCCCCCTCCACGGCGACGGCCTTGGCGATCGCCGCCGGGTCGCCGGGGTATTTCTTCGCCGCCGTGTCGAGACCCGCTTGCACGTCCTGGTCGAGGGAGACGAAGAACCGCACGTTGGCGGGCCAGCCGGTGGTGCAGTGCGCGGCGGTGAGGAAGGTGTCGGTGTCCACCATGGTGCCGGAGCACACCCAGTCGACCCGGTCCGGCGTGGCCGGATCGCCGTCGTTGTCCCAGGTGGCGACGAGGGCGCCGACCTCGGTGCGCTCCGGCGCGGGGGTGGCGTTGTAGGAGTTGATCGCGGGCGCGGCGGTGGCGCCGCCCAGCAGCAGGGCGGCGGCCAGCGCCGCGACGGTGGCGGCGGGGATGAACCTCACGAACGGCCTCCTCGGCTAGATGCTTCCGGAGACGGGATTCAACGTGGTGGACGCCGGAAAGTCACCCGCCGAAAGTAGTCATGCCTCCCTGCGCCGCCGGGCTCCCGCGTACAGCGCGGCACCGCCCGCCGCCAGTGAACCCAGCCCGGTCAACAGCACGGGTTCCAGATCGAAACCGGTCTTGGCCAGCGAGGGGGAACTCTCGACGGGGACGTCGGCACGAGGTGCGACGGCCGCGGCGTGGGCCGCCACCGGTACGACCGCGGGAGGCGCGATCTCGCCCCGCGGTCCCCCGGGAGGGGGAGTCTCGACCGGCGGATTCGTGGCGGGCGGGGTCCGATCCGGTACGCAGGCGGTGTGCGCGGGGTTGCCGCGCCCGACCCCGTGGTTGCGGTCGCATTCGTAGCCCGCGTTCGCGTCGGAGCCCCCGGGCAGCTGACCGGGCGGGTTCTTGTTGTCGGCCTTGCCGACGCACCCGGCACAGGGCTTTCCGGCGGCTTCGCCGCCGCCGTTGCCGTTGGCCGACGGCGAACCGTCCCGTGTGGAGTCGTACGGCCCGTGCTTGTTCGCGCCGTGCCCGGAGAAGTCCGCTTTGGACGGTGGCTGCGGCTTGGCGGTGTCCTGGGCGTGGCCGGGCGGAGCGCCGGCGTTGCCGCGCTCACCGGCGTCGGCGGGGCCGGCGCCGAGGAGTATGAGGGAGAAGGCGGCTCCGGCGAGAACGCCGTAGGTCTTCTTGTTCATCGAAGCCTCCTTGAGGTCGCGCCATTGCGACATCCGGAGTATCGCGTAAACGACCGAGAGGGTTACTCGAGCGCGAGAGCGGCGCCGAAACCGACCAGCGCGGTCCCGGTGACGCCGTCGAGTGCGCGGCGGACCTTGCGGCGTTCCAGCCAGGTCCGTACGCGATGCACGAAGAACAGGAGCGTCATCAGCCAGATCGCGCCCAGCACCGCGACCGTGTAGGCGAGCAGCAGCGCGTCCCAGGCCGAGGTCGTCACCGGGTCGAGGAACTGCGGAAGCACCGACAGGTACAGCACGAGCACCTTCGGGTTGGTGATGTTGGAAAGGAAGCCCTCGCGGAAGCGGCGGAACCCGCTCGACCGTTGCTGCTTCACCGCCGTGACGCCGGAGTAGTCACCCCGCCACGCGCCGCGCAACGCCTGGAAACCGAGGAAGACCAGGTAAGCGGCACCGACCCATTTGAGCGTCACGAACACCGGCTGCGACTGCGCGATCACGACACCGAGGCCGAGCGCGGCGGCCGTGCCCTGCACGGCGTTGGCCACGAAGATCCCGGCTGTGGTGAGGAAGCCGCCGCGGGTGCCGCCGGACAGCGAGTTCTTGAGCATCACCATCGTGTCCGGTCCCGGGGCGAGGACGATCAGGACGACGATGACCAGATAGCTGCTGTAGGAACTCCACGTCACGGTCACTCACGCTAGACGCCGGGCGCGGGCGAGTCTCGTGGATTTCGGTCACAGTCACGATTCCGGTAAAGCCCTGGCCAGTGGAACGAAGCGGGGCTTATCGTCCGCCCATGCATGTGGGGGAGACGGCGTTGCTGCCCGGCGAGCGCCTGCTCTGGGAAGGCGCGCCGCGGCGCGTTCCGCTCGTCGAGGTGAGTGATCTGGCCGCCGTGCCGGGAGTGCTGTTCCTCGGCTTCCTGCTCTATCCGTCGACGCGGGATCCGGTGTCGAGGATCGTCTACGTGGTGCCGGTGGTGATCGTGCTGCTCTGGATCGGCCGGGGGATCAAGCGACACCTCAAGACGCGGACGAGTTCGTTCGTCGTGACCGATCGACGTGTCGTCGTCCGGCGCAAGGGAGCCGACGTCGTGTCGCACTACCTGAGCGACCTGGGCCCGCCGCGGCTGACCGAGCACGCGGACGGAACCGGCACCATCAGCTTCGGTGACGGCATGTCGCCGGGTTTCCTGTCGGGCCCGGGAAACCGGGATGCCGACTCGTCGCTTCCCCGCCTCGCCGGGACCGAGGCCCGCCGTGTCCGGGATCTGATCGCGACGGCTCGCTAGGTACGGGGAGGGCCGGTCACGATTCCGGCAAAGCCCTGTTCAGCGGGAGGAAGCGGGCTTATCGTCCGCGTATGTATCTGGGGGATACGGGGTTGCTGCCCGGAGAGCGCATGATCTGGGAAGGTGCGCCGAAGCGCATCTCGATATTCGCGAAGAGCGATCTGATGGTCGTGCCGGCACTGGCGGTCTTGGGTGCCTGGTACTACTTCGCCGAGCGAGACGGCAAGGAGCTCTCGGTCATCTGGTACGCCGTGCTGGCCCTGACCGTGCTGGGCGGGATCTAGCAGCCGATCCAGCGCTCCCTGAAGGTGAAGTCCACTTCGTACGCCCTGACCGACCAGCGGGTGGTTGTGTGGGTAAGGGGCAAGGAGAGCACGTCGTGCTACCTGGAGGCGTTGGGGCCGCCGCAGGTGGTGGAGCACGGTGACGGGACCGGGACGGTCACCTTCGGCAGAGGCGTGGGATTCCTCGTAGGTCTCTTCCAGGACAACGACGACGCACAGATCGAGCTGAGCGGGATCGAGGACGCCCGGCGCGTCCGCGACCTCATCGCGACGGCTCAGCGGCCGCCCCGCTAGGTCCGTTCGGACCGAAAGGCAACCGACGAACGGACACTGTCGCCCGTCCCCCGGACGGGTAGTGTGCCGTGGCATGCATGAGGGGCGGATCGACCTCCTTCCAGGCGAACGGGTCATCTGGGCCGGGCAGCCGGTGCGCAGGCCCCTCTTCAATCCCGGCGACTACTTCAACGTCCCTGTCGGCCTGCTCTGGCTCGGCGCCGTCACGCTGTTCTTCACCGGCAACCACGACACCGCGTTCCACCGGGCCGCGTGGGTCGCGCTCACCGCCGCGGGCGTTTTCCATCTCGCCGGCAGGCCGCTGATCCGCTACCTCAGGCTCGCCTCGACCACGTACGCCGTGACGGACGGCCGGGTCATCGCGACCAGCGCGCTCGTCCGCCGCAAGGAGGAGTCCGCGGCGCTGGCCGGACTGGCGGATCCCGTGGTCACTCCCGGGCCGGGCAAGACCGGGACGATCACGTTCGGCAGGCTCGGGGTGCTGGCGTGGGCATCGGCGAACTTCGGCGCGGGTACCGGGAAGGACCGCAAGCCGCCGGTCATCCTCGTGGGTGTCAGCGAGGTCGCCAAGGTGCGGGAAAAGCTCGCGAAAGCCGTCGAAGAAGCACGACAGCGCCGGCAGCCGCCGGAGACCCAGGCCGCCGGAGAATGACCCGACTGTGTTCGATTCAACTGCGCACCCGATGTTACCGGCCGGTACACTCAGGCGATCGTCCAGCGCCGGAGGTGCACCGTGCCCTATCCCACGGACCGTGAACGGGACCGCCCCTGGGTGATGCGGACCTACGCGGGTCACTCGTCCGCGGCCGCGTCGAACGAGCTGTACCGCCGTAATCTCGCGAAGGGGCAGACCGGTCTCTCGGTCGCCTTCGATCTGCCGACGCAGACCGGCTACGACCCGGATCACCAGCTGTCCAAGGGCGAGGTCGGCAAGGTCGGCGTCCCGGTCTCGCACATCGGCGACATGCGGCGCCTCTTCGACGGCATCCCGCTCGCCGAGGCCAACACGTCGATGACGATCAACGCGCCCGCCATGTGGCTGCTGGCGCTCTACGTCTCCGTGGCGCGCGAGCAGGCCGAAGCCGAGGGCCGCGATGTCGACGAAGTGCTGGCCAAACTCACCGGCACCACGCAGAACGACATCATCAAGGAATACCTCTCCCGCGGCACCTACATCTTCCCGCCGGGCCCGAGCCTCCGCCTGATCACCGACATGATCGCGTGGACCGTGCACCACGTGCCGAAGTGGAACCCGATCAACATCTGCAGTTACCACCTGCAGGAAGCGGGCGCGACGCCGACACAAGAGGTCGCGTACGCGTTGTGCACCGCCATCGCAGTCCTCGACGCGGTCCGGGATTCCGGGCAGGTCGAGGACGCCGACATGGCCAAGGTGGTCGCGCGGATCTCGTTCTTCGTCAACGCCGGGGTGCGGTTCGTCGAGGAGATGTCGAAGATGCGCGCGTTCACCGCGCTCTGGGACGAGATCACCCGGGACCGTTACGGCGTCACGGATCCCAAGGCGCGGCGGCTGCGTTACGGCGTGCAGGTCAACTCGCTGGGCCTGACCGAGGCTCAGCCGGAGAACAACGTCCAGCGCATCGTGCTGGAGATGCTCGCGGTCTCGCTTTCCCGTGGTGCCAGGGCCCGCGCGATCCAGCTGCCCGCGTGGAACGAGGCGCTCGGCCTGCCCCGGCCGTGGGACCAGCAGTGGGCGCTGCGGATGCAGCAGGTGCTGGCGTTCGAGACCGATCTGCTGGAGTACGAGGACATCTTCGACGGGTCGCACGTCATCCAGGCCAAGGTCGACGAGATCATGGCGGGCGCGCGCGAGGAGATCGCGCGGGTGCAGGATCTCGGCGGCGCGGTCGCGGCCGTCGAGAGCGGCTACATGAAGTCGCAGCTCGTCGCCTCGCTCGCGGAGTATCGGCGCGGCATGGAGAACGGCGAGCGGATCCTGGTCGGCGTCAACAAATTCGAGACCACCGAACCTTCCCCGCTGCAAGCCGAAGGCGCCAAGGCGATCGAAACGATCGACCCGGCCGTCGAGAAGCAGGCCGTCACCGCGATCGAGGAATGGCGGACGCGTCGCGACAACGCGGCCGCCGAGTCGGCGCTGGAAAAGCTGAAGGCCGTCGCGAAGACCTCGCGGAACCTGTTCGAGGCGACGATCGAGTGCGCCCGCGCCGGCGTCACCACCGGTGAGTGGTCGGGGGCGCTGCGCGAGGTGTTCGGCGAATACCGCGCTCCCACCGGGGTTTCCGCGTCGGCGGCCGCGGGCGAGGGCAACGAGGAGATCCGCCGCGTCCGCGACCGGGTCAAGGCGACGAACACCGAGCTCGGCGAGCGACTGCGGATCCTGGTCGGCAAACCCGGTCTCGACGGGCATTCCAACGGTGCCGAGCAGGTGGCCGTGCGGGCGCGCGACGTCGGTTTCGAGGTGGTGTACCAAGGCATCCGGCTCACCCCGGAACAGATCGTCGCGGCCGCGGTCCAGGAGGGCGTGCACGTGGTCGGGCTTTCGGTGCTCTCGGGTTCGCATCTCGAGGTCGTGCCGCAGGTCGTGGACGGATTGCGGGCCGCGGGCGCGGGTGACATCCCGGTCATCGTCGGCGGCATCATCCCGCCCGATGACGAGAAGCTCTTGCTGGAGCGGGGAATCGCGAAGGTGTTCACGCCGAAGGACTACGAACTCACCGACATCATGGACGGAATTGTCGGATTGGTGCGGGAGCGCCACGGTCTGAGCACCTAAAGTCACCGTAAATCTCGGTACCGTAACAGCGGGTTGTTCGTCACCCGCTCACACTGCCCGCGCCAAGGTACCCACCTACGTTTCGATTAAACCGATTAATCGAAAAGAGGTGCCGCTATGGTGCACGGCGAGTGGTCGAGGCGGGAGTTCTTCCGGCGGTCAGCTGTTCTGGGGGCGGTGACGATCGGCGGCCCGGTGCTGTTGTCCGCGTGCACGTCGACCTCTTCCGGGGACGCGTTGCAGGCGGCCAAGGAAGCGAAGAAGATCAAGATCGGAATCGCGAACGAAGCGCCGTACGGCTTCACGGACCAGAGCGGCAAGGTCACCGGCGAGGCGCCCGAAGTCGCCCGCGCCGTCTTCAAGGCGATGGGCATCGACGACGTGGAAGCCGAAGCGGTCTCCTTCGACCAGTTGATCCCCGCGCTCAACGCCAGGAAGTACGACATCGTCGCGGCCGGGATGAACATCAAGAAAGAACGGTGCGACGCGGCGGCGTTCTCGATCCCCGACTACTCGGCACTGACCGCTTTGCTGGTACCCAAGGGAAATCCACAGCAGGTGCTGAAGTTCGAGGACATCGCGGCCAAGAAGGTCAAGGTCGCCGTGCTCTCAGCGGCCGTGGAAAAGGGGTACGCCACCGACTCCGGCGTCGCCGAGGATCAGATCGTCACCCTCGATTCGCAGGACAACATGCTCCGCGCGGTCACCGACGGCCGGGTCTACTGCGCCGCGCTCACCGACATCTCCCTCAAGGACGTCCTGGCGAAGAGCCCGGGCGCCGCGGCGGAAGTGACCCCGGGTTTCGACCCGATCAAGAACGGGCAGCCGGTCGTGTCCGCCGGCGCCTTCGTCTTCCGCAAGGACGACAACCCCCTGCGCGAGGCGTTCAACGCCGAACTCAAGAAGCTGCACGACAGCGGTGAATGGACCAAGATCGTGACACCGTTCGGCTTTTCGGCGGACAACCTGCCGAAGGCCGACGTCACCACCGAGAAACTCTGCGCGGTGTAGCGAGGCTGACCCATGTCGTCGTCGGTATCGCACATCATCACGACCGTCCTCAGTGGACTGGGCGCGACCTTGACCGCCGCGCTCGGCGGGATCGCGCTCACCGTGGTGCTCTCCCTGGCCGCCGGACTGGCGCTGAGATCACCGTCCCGGGTGGTGCGGGGGACTTCCCGTGTCTACGTCGAGATCTTCCGCGGCACCTCGGAGGTCGTCCAGTTGTTCTGGCTGTACTTCGTGCTTCCGGTGCTGGTCGGCTTCCAGCTGGTGCCGATGTTCGCCGGGATCCTGGTGCTGGGGCTCAACCACGGGGCCTACGGCGCGGAAATCGTCCGCGGCGCGGTGAACTCGGTTCCTCGCGCACAGTTCGAAGGCGCCGTCGCGCTCAACCTGACACCCGCTCAGCGGATGCGGCGGGTGATCCTGCCGCAGGCTTTCGCGGAAATGCTGCCACCGTTCAACAATCTCTTCATCCAGTTGCTGAAGAGCACCGCCCTGCTGTCGTTCATCGCCGTCCCCGAGATGGCGCGCCAAGGTGAACTGCTGCGGCCGGTGTTCGGCGCCGAACTCGGCTGGATCTACGGCACCGAACTCGTGCTCTATCTCCTGCTCGCGTTGCTGATCACGAGTGGGATGCGGCTGCTGGAACGGTTCGCCGCGCGGCGCCTCGGCCGGGCCCCGGTCAAGATGTCGGTCACCGCGGGAGGTGTGTGATGGACTGGAGCTGGGAAGCGGCCTTCGATTCGATTCCCCTGTTGCTGGAAGGGCTTCTCGTCACCGTCGAGATCACCCTCCTCGCCTCGGTGGTCGGGTATGTGCTCGGCCTGGTGTTCGCGCTGATCCGCCGGACCGGGATTCCTGTGCTGTCCCAGGCGGTCCGGCTGTTCATCGAGTTCGTCCGCAGTACGCCGCTGCTGATCCAGGTGTTCGCGATCTTCTACGTCGTGCCCCCGTTGACGGGGTTCACGATGTCACCGTTCGTCACCGGTGTGGTGGCGCTCGGCGTGCACTACGCGACCTATGCCGCCGAGGTCTACCGTGCCGGGATCGAAGCCGTCCCGAAAGGACAGTGGGAGGCCGCGACCGCGCTGAACCTGCCGAGGTCGCGGGTGTGGACCGCGGTGGTCCTGCCGCAAGCGGTGCCGCGGGTGCTGCCCGCGCTCGGCAACTACACGATCTCGATGTTCAAGGAAACCCCGTTGCTGCTGGCGATCGGCGTCGTCGACGTCCTGGCCAGGGCGAAGGAGGTCGGCGCCGACACGTTCCGCGTCATCGAGCCGTACACCCTGGCCGGGGTGCTGTTCCTGCTGGTGAGCCTGCCGGCTTCGATTCTGGTGAGAAGGTTGGAGCGACGTGCCGCCCACAGTTGATTCCCCCATGATCCGGTTCTCGCGGGTGGTCAAGTCCTACGGGGACCACGTCGTGCTGCGGGATCTCGATTTCACCGTCGCGCCAGGGGAATTCGTCTCGCTGATCGGGCCGAGCGGGTCCGGGAAGACGACGATCCTGCGGTTGCTGATGACACTGGAGAAGGTCGACGGCGGCACCATCGAGGTCGGCGGTGACTACCTGAGTCATATGAAGCGCGGCGAAAAACTGGTGCCCGCGGACGAGAAGTACCTGCGGGAAGCGCGCAAGCGGATCGGCATGGTGTTCCAGCAGTTCAACCTGTTCCCCAACATGAACGTGCTGCGCAACATCACCGAAGCGCCCATCCACTCGCTCGGCGTCTCCCGGGACGAGGCCGAGGCGCGGGCGGTCGAACTGCTGGAAATGGTGGGGCTCTCGGACAAGAAGGACGCGCACCCCACCCGGCTTTCCGGCGGCCAGCAGCAGCGCGTCGCGATCGCCCGCGCGCTCGCGATGCGGCCGGACGTGCTGCTGCTGGACGAGGTGACTTCGGCGCTCGACCCGGAACTGGTCGCCGACGTCCTGCGCGTGCTGCGCGAGATCGCGACGTCCACCGACATCACGATCCTCTGTGTCACGCACGAAATGCAGTTCGCGCGGGACGTCTCGGACCGGGTGATGATGTTCGACCAGGGACAGGTGCTGGAGGACGCCACGCCCGGGAAACTGTTCAACGATCCGGAGCACGACCGGACGCGGCGGTTCCTCAAGGCGGTCATCGACCGGGCGTGAGGCGTCGGTACAGGGCCTCGTGAGTGGTAAGGACGGTTAGAACCGTCCTTACCACTCACGAGGCCCGCCACCAGGAGGTCTCAAAGGGTCTCGAGGATCTCCTTCGTCGAAGTGACCGTGGCGAAACCGCCCCCGTGCAGGTTCGTCGCGGTCGCTTTGTAGAGCTCGTCCGCGGTCAAGACGCTGCCGTCCGGCCCGGCGAGGTCGAAGGTGAAGGTGGCGTCGAGCGCGAAGGTCACGTCGTAGCCGAGATTCCCGCCGACACGCGCGGTGGTCTCGCAGCAGAAGTTCGTCTGGATGCCGGCGAGCACGAACGAGGTGATGCCGCGCGTCTTCAGCCAGCCGTCGAGGTCGATGTCGCCGTGGAAGGCCGAGTTGACCTTCTTGCCGAACACCAGATCCGCGCGCACACCGTCGAGTTCGGGCTTGAAGTGGTTGCCCTCCTGCCCGGGCCGCAGCGACGAGCCGGGCTTCACGGAGTCGTGGTGCACCAGCACGATCGGCAGCCCGCGCTCCTGGTAGGCGTCGACGAGCGCCTTGATGTTGGCCTCCGCGCCGGGGTTGTTGCGAGGGCCCCAGACGGGCTTGTCGAAGCCGCGCTGGACGTCGATCACGAGCAAGGCCTTGTTTTCAGTGGTCATGGCTTCGAGTTTCGTTCTTCTCGCGGTCGCGGAGGGAGTGGCAGAAGACGCGCGATGCGGTACTTTTCTGCCATGCGAACCGTGGGTGTGCTCCTCCTGCCGGGCAACCGGTCCTTCGACCTGGGCGTGATCGGTGAGGTCTGGGGCGTCGACCGGACCGACAGCGGCATCGGCCCCTTCGAAGTCCGGCTCTGCGCGTCCGGCCGCGGCCGGGTCGCCATCCACCCGTTCGGCCAGGTAAAGGCGACCCATGGGCTGAGCGGGCTGGCGGGCTGCGACCTCGTCCTCGTGCCCGGCAGGGTCGATCCGCACGCCGAGGTGCCCGCGGCCGCCGTCGCCGCGCTGCGCAAGGCGCACCGGGCCGGGATCACCGTGGCGTCGCTGTGTTCCGGGGCCTTCACCCTCGCCGCGGCCGGACTGCTCGACGGCAGATCCGTCACCACGCACTGGCGGCTGCTGGACGACCTCGAAACCGCCGCTCGCGACGCCGTCGTCCAGCGGGACGTCCTGTTCACCGACGAGGGTGACGTCCTGACGTCCGCCGGGGTGGTCGGCGGGCTGGATCTCTGCCTGCACCTGGTGCGACGCGATCACGGCGCCGAGGTCGCGGCCGCCCTCGCCCGGCGGCTGGTGATGCCGCCCGCGCGGGAAGGCGGTCAGCGGCAGTATGTCGACAACCCGTTGCCGCCCAAACCGTCGCGGCCGAGTGTTTCGTCCACAATGGACTGGGCGCTGGAGCGCATCGCCGACGACATCGGCGTCGACGACCTCGTCGATCACGCCGGACTGAGCGAGCGGACCTTCCACCGTGAATTCGCGGCGGCCACCGGTGTGACGCCGGGGCGATGGCTGCGCGCGCAGCGGGTGCGGCTCGCGCGGCGGCTGCTGGAGACCACCGAGCTCCCGGTCGAGCGGGTGGCGCGGCGTTCCGGGCTCGGCACCGCCGCCAACCTGCGGCGACGGCTCCGGGCCGACGTCGGTGTCGGGCCCGATTCGTATCGCCGGACGTTCCGGTCGGTTACCGTCGAAGCATGGCCGAGTACGAGCACATCCTCGTGAAGCGGGACGGCGACACCGTCACGATCACCATGAACCGCGCCGCACGGCGGAACTCGCTGTCGGCGGACCACCTCGCCGAGCTGCTCGCGGCGTTCCGCGAGGCCGGGGACACCGACGCCGCCGGGATCGTCCTGGCGGGCGCCGGACCGGTGTTCTCGGCGGGACACGACTTCGGCGACGTCGCCGCGCGCGACCTGATGGGCGTGCGCGAACTGCTGCGGCTGTGCACGGACCTGATGGGCACGATGCAGTCCGTTCCGCAGATCGTCATCGCGCGGGTGCACGGGCTCGCGACCGCGGCGGGCTGCCAGCTGGTGGCCTCATGCGACCTCGCCGTCGCCGCGGAGTCCGCCGGGTTCGCCCTGCCCGGTGGCAAAGGCGGCTGGTTCTGCCACACGCCCGCGGTGCCGGTGGCCCGCGCGATCGGACGGAAACGCCTGATGGAACTGGCGCTCACCGGCGACGTCGTCGACGCCGCGACCGCATTGGACTGGGGCCTGGTGAACCGCGTGGTCCCGGACGACTCGCTGGACGAGGCCGTCGCTTCACTGCTGGGGCGCGCGACACGGGGAAGTCGGGCGAGCAAGGCGATGGGCAAGCAGACCCTTTACGCGCAGCTGGACCGGCCCGAGGCCGACGCCTACGCGCTGGCGCTGGAGGTGATGGCTTCGGCGTCGCGGCTGCCCGGGGCGCGTGAGGGGATGGCGGCCTTCCTGGAGAAGCGTTCCCCGGTGTGGCCCGACTGAGCGGCTGCTTTCACGACACTCGTTCGCGCATGAGCAGAAGCGTGTAGGCGGCCAGCGTCTGCGCGTCGGTGATGTCACCCGAGGCGATCATCTTCTCGAACTCGTCGAGGTCGAACCACGTCGTCCGCATGTCCTGCTCCTCGACCTCGCGCTGGGCTTCGCTCTGCGTGAGATCGGTGGCCAGGAACACGCGCCCGCGCTGGCTCGACATCCCGGCCGCGACGTCGGTCACGCCGAGGTCGGTCATCGAGCCCGCGATCAGCCCGGTCTCCTCCTGCAGTTCACGGGCGGCGAGTTCGAGCGGCGGCACGTCGGCCAGTTCGGGCGCGGTACCCATGGGGAATTCCCAGCGCCGCATCCCGAGCGGGTAGCGGAACTGCTCGACCAGGTGAAGCCTGGCTCCGTCGAAGGGGATCACGACGGCGCAGGTGGGTTTGTCGACGACCGCGTAGATCCCTTCGGAACCATCGAGCCGCCGGACGGAGTCCTCGCGCACGGTCATCCAGTTGTTCCGGTACACCTCACGCGAGCTGACACGCTGAACGGGGTCCATGCGCACAGTATCGCCATGCTTGTCCTACCCTCGCGGGGTGCGCCTTGTGATCGCTCGCTGCCAGGTCGACTACGCCGGCCGTCTGACCGCCCATCTGCCGATGGCCACCCGGCTGCTGCTCGTGAAGGCCGACGGCTCGGTGTCCGTGCACTCCGACGACCGCGCCTACAAGCCGCTGAACTGGATGAGCCCGCCGTGCTGGCTGATCGAGGACGGCAAGCTGTGGATCGTCGAGAACAAGCAGGGTGAGAAGCTCGTCATCACGATCGACGAGATCTTCCAGGACCACGCCCAGGAACTCGGGGCGGAACCGGGACTGCGGAAGGACGGCGTCGAGGCGCATCTGCAGGAACTGCTCGCCGAGCACATCAAGACCCTCGGCGAGGGCTACACCCTGGTGCGGCGGGAATTCCCGACCGCGATCGGGCCGGTCGACATCATGGCCCGCGACGCCGACGGTGCGAGTGTCGCCGTCGAGATCAAGCGACGCGGCGAGATCGACGGCGTCGAGCAGTTGACGCGGTACCTCGAACTGCTGAACCGCGACCCGCTGCTGGCGCCGGTGCAAGGCGTCTTCGCGGCGCAGGTCATCAAGCCGCAGGCGCGGGTGCTGGCCGAGGACCGGGGGATCCGGTGCCTCACGCTGGACTACGACGCGCTGCGCGGCATCGAGTCGGACGAGTTCCGCCTCTTCTGAGCCTTCCGGCCTCGTGAGTGGTAAGGACGGTTAGAACCGTCCTTACCACTCACGAGACGTGACTCGATTTCCGCGAGGGGTGCCGCCGACATACGGCGGTCGCGGGTGCAGAGGTGATGTGCCATGGCTGATTCTCGGAAGCACGTCGATCCGGTACTGGAAGGCGGAAGCTTTCCGGGGAACCCGTGTGCGGCAGGGACGAACCGGTGAAGAGCGCGTTGCGGATCGCCATCGGTTCGCTCGAAACCCTGCTGCCGGACTGGAATCGTTACCGGTTGCGCGAGGAAGGTGTGAACCGGCGGACGGTGTACGTCGACACGACCGGGGTTTCCGCCGGCGGCTTCGGGCTCGGTGAAGAGGAGAAGAAGCGCCTCTTCGAAAGCGGGCGTGAGGCCGCACAGCGGTTTCCGGAAAAGATCGTGCCGCAGTGAACTCGCCGGCGGTATTCCGGTGGGACGAGGGACAGGAGGATCCCCATGCGTTATCGCCCGATCGGCAGTGACCCGGCGGACGGCCGCCTCGGCCGGTTCGTCCCGGACGACTGGCACCACGTCGAGCGCTATCCGCTGACCGCGCTGGCCACCGAGGACCGGCCCACCCGGTCGCCGGTCGTCATCGGCGTCAACTGGTACAAGGAATTCGACGTACCGGAGAAGGACGAGAAGTCCGGCGAGTTCTTCGTCGCGAAGGGCGGCGCGAAATCGCTCACCAGGATCCGCGGCGGGCACTGCGTCTGTCTCGAACCCGGTGAATCGACCGACGGTGACACCCAGTACGCCTTCTACGACCAGGGCAAGGAAGGCGCCTGCGTCGGTTTCGGCTGGTCGCGCTGCATGACGATGTTCAACGGCGACCTCTACGCCGCGCGGTGGCTGTGGGACCAGTCGAAGCTGCGTGACGAATGGGACGAGACGAACCCCGGTGACAACAACGGGACGTCCGTCCGCGCGGCGGCCGAGGTCCTGCTCGAACTGGGGCACGTCCCGTGGTCGGAGGCCTACGCCGACGACGACCACGTCAAGCGGGCCGCCTACACGCCCGACGTCAAGAACGGCATCCGAGCCTATCGCTGGGCGAAGACGGTCGACGAGGTGCACGAGGTCCTCGGCAATCCGCGTGCCGACGAACTCGGCGCCGTGCCGTTCCTCAACTCGTGGGGACAGGGCTACCCGCACCGCACGTACATGCCGGACGACGTCCTCGCCCGGTTGATCGAGGAGGACGGCGAAGTGGGCCTGCCCACGGACCGGTAAACCCCCGCCGGTCGCGGGAAAGGGCCGTTCCCGGCGAACAGCCGGAGCGGCCCTTCTCCCACTGTCCTAACGGTCGAACGTGATCCCGGTCCGCACGCGCACCTCGGTCTTGGGGCAGCCCGAGTCGGCGGGACGTTCCGCCGTGAACGTGTACTCCTGGTCGCTCGCCACCGGAAACTCGACCCGCACCAGGATGTCGCGGGACACGGCCTCGGCGGCCACCGCGCCGCCGACCGAGACGTGCCACCGCACCTCCGCCTCGCAATCGGGCAGTTCGACGGAAAGGGCGCCCGTACCTCGTTCCGCCGGCCGGTGGCCCCCCGTGAACCGGGTCTCCACCTTCCCGCCGGGAGCCAGTTCGTATATGTGCATCGGCGTGCATAACGACACTTCACCCGCGTTCGCGCACTCCTGGACCGTCCGGGGGACGTCGCCACCCGCGACCGTGGTTGGCACGTGATCCGGAATGGCGGCCAGCAGCAGCGCGATCAGGCTGGATGCGGCGAGGAACGCCGTCGCCGTCGCCGTCGCGGCCAGTACGTCGCGCACACGCCGCCTGATGGTCTCGACCCGCTCCCGTGCGGCGGCTTCCACTCGCTCCAGCACTTCGGGTTTGTCCGTGGCCGCGGAGATGAGCAGCGCGAGATCGCGCGTCGTCCTCTTGGTGGCCCGGTACGCCATCCAAGCCGCGATGACCGCCAGCAACGCGCTGACGATGCCCGCGATCCAGGACGCGCGCTCGACAAGGGTCCAGTCCATCGAAGCAGCCAACCGGACGTGATGCGGCAATGGGACGGCAGTTCTGCCGGTAACCGGACAAGAATTGTCAAGAATCGCACCGAAACAGACACTTCGGGGCGGTCGTGGCCCGCCCGCACTGCCGTTCCTGAATCCATGCAGTATGGTCCGCGATTGACGCGATACCGGCGTTTCTCGTGGACATTTTCACTATGGAGGTGGGTCGGTTGCACGTGCTGGCCGATGCGAATCTGCGGCTCGACGCAAGTCCGATCGACTACGTCCTGCTCGCGTTCTATTTCGCGCTGGTGCTCGGCATCGGGTACATGGCGCGAAGGTCGGTCTCGAGCAGCCTCGACTTCTTCCTCTCCGGCCGCTCGCTGCCCGCCTGGGTCACCGGTCTCGCCTTCATCTCGGCGAACCTCGGCGCGGTCGAGATCATGGGCATGTCGGCCAACGGCGTGCTCTACGGCCTGCCGACGGTCCATTACTTCTGGATCGGCGCGATCCCGGCGATGCTGTTCCTCGGCATCGTGATGATGCCGTTCTACTACGGCTCGAAGGTCCGCAGCGTCCCGGAGTTCATGCTCCGCCGGTTCGGCAAACCCGCCCACCTGGTCAACGGCATCAGCTTCGCGAGCGCGCAGATCCTGATCGCGGGCGCGAACCTGTTCCTGCTAGCCAGCGTGGTGAACCTCCTGCTCGGCTGGCCGCTGTGGGTGTCGATCATCGTCGCGGCGGCGGTCGTGCTCTCCTACACGGCCCTCGGCGGCCTCTCCGCCGCGATCTACAACGAGGTCCTGCAGTTCTTCGTGATCGTCGCGGCGCTGCTGCCGCTGACCATCGTCGGCCTGGTGAAGGTCGGCGGCTGGCAGGGCCTGGTCGACAAGGTCACCGCGAGCCCCGGCGGCGACGCGCAGCTGCATTCGTGGCCGGGTGACAACCTCACCGGCTTCGGCAACAGCTTCCTGTCGATCCTCGGTCTCGTCTTCGGTCTGGGTTTCGTGCTGTCGTTCGGTTACTGGACCACGAACTTCGTCGAGGTCCAGCGCGCGATGGCGTCGAAGAGCATGTCGGCCGCGCGGCGGACACCGATCATCGGCGCCTTTCCGAAGATGCTGATCCCGTTCATCGTGATCATCCCCGGCATGATCGCCGCGGTCACCGTCTCCGAGTACGTCCAGGACAAGCAGGTCCTGCTCGACGGCGGCGACGCGCCCAGCGGCGTGACCGCGAACAACGCGATCCTGCTGCTGATGCGCGACCTGCTGCCGAACGGCATGCTCGGGGTCGCGCTCGCCGGTCTGCTCGCCTCGTTCATGGCCGGGATGGCCGCGAACCTGAGCTCGTTCAACACCGTGTTCACCTACGACATCTGGCAGTCGTACGTGAAGAAGAACGAGTCGGACGGCTACTACCTCCGGCTCGGCCGCCTGGTCACCGCGATCGGCACGGTGCTCGCGATCGGTACCGCGTTCATCGCGTCGAACTCCGGGAACATCCTGACCTACCTGCAGGACCTGTTCTCCTTCTTCAACGCGCCGCTGTTCGCCACCTTCATCCTCGGCATGTTCTGGAAGCGGATGACGCCGACGGCCGGCTGGGTCGGCCTGGTGTCCGGTACCGCCTCCGCGATCACCGTGTGGCTGCTGTCGCAGGCCGGGGTCCTCGGGCTCACCGGGCAGGGCATCAGCTTCGTGGCCGCCGGTACCGCGTTCGTCGTCGACATCGCGGTCAGCGTCGGGGTCTCGCTCGCCACCGCGCCGAAGCCGGAGGCCCAGCTGGTCGGCCTCGTCTACTCCCTCACCCCGAAGGAGTCGCTGAAGCACGACGAGACCGGCGACGACGCGGGCTGGTACCGCAAGCCGGGCCTGCTCGCGGGCATCGTGCTGATCCTGACCATCGTGCTCAACATCATCTTCTAGGAGGCCGGAGATGGCTGCTTCGCAAGCTCCCAAGAAGGCCGGCGTCTTCGACATCCGGCTGATCATCGCCCTGCTCATCGGCGGTTACGGGCTGGTGCTCACGATCATGGGCATCGGCTTCACCTCCGAGAAGGAGCTGGCCAAGGCCGCCGACGTCAACATCAACCTGTGGGCGGGCATCGGCATGCTGGTGTTCTCGGCGTTGTTCGTGCTGTGGGCGAAGCTGCGGCCCATCGTGGTGCCACCGAGCGCCGACGGCGAGGGCGGCGAATAGCCGGGTTGTCCGGACAGCGGCGAGGAGCTCCGGCTACCGTGCACGTCGTGCTGCTCAACGCTCGACGTCGCCGGATCGCGTCCGTGCTGGCCCTGGTCGCCGCACTCGGCGTGCTGTCGGCCTGCGGTCAGAACCTCGGCAAGTCCAATTTCGCCCGTACCACCGTCGCCGCCGAAGCCGGCTCCGGTGCCGGCTCGGTGCCCGACGGGGACATCAACGACCCGGCGGTCACCCCCGCGGTGATGCGCACGATCGACCCGTGCCCGCTGGTGGGCAAGGACGTGCTGAGCGGCCTCGGCACGCCGGAGAACGACCCGCGGCCGTCGCTCACCTCGTTCGGCACCTGCACCGGGAAGGCCACCGACGCCGGTGGCAAGAAGTTCACGGTCAGTGTCGAAATCGGCGCGTCGACGTACGTCTCGACCAGTGGCGTGACCATTTCGGCGGTCGAGGGGCTGCCGCAGATCGAGCGGAAGAGCAAGGACGGCAAGAGCTGCGAAGTCGGCATCATGACGCTGCGCAAGCCCGAGCGTGGAGTGAGCTTCTCGGTCACCTATGACGGTGGAGACCCCTGCGCGACCGGTCGCGCGGTCGCGGCCAAGGCCGTGAAGAGCCTGCACGCGTCGCCGGCGAAGTTCCCCGCCACCGCGGGCACGCTGACCGCCGTCGACCCGTGCACCGCCGCGGACACCGCCGTGCTCACCGAGGTCGTGCCGCACGGGGCGACCACGTTGACCACGTTCCACTCCTGCGACTGGACCCCGGGCTCCAACCCGCGGATCTCCATCGGCTTCCGCCACGGCCTGCCGCCCGAGGAACGCGACGGGACCAAGAAGATCGACATCGACGGTGTCACGGCCTATCAGAAGGTCGGCAGCGGCAACGACGCCGAATGCAAGATCGAGTGGCAGCACAAGCCGTGGGCCGACGACGGTGTCGAGATCGCCGGCGTGATCTACAAGAACTACGACGAGAAGAAGGATGAAGCGGCGTCGTGCGGGAAGGCGGCCAAGATCGCCAAATCGGTGATCTCCAAGCTGCCGAAGCCCTGACGCTGGCGGCATCCGGCCGGGCGAGGTAGGAAGGGGACACCCCACCCGCCGACGTGCCGGAGGCCACCCTTGAAGAAGATCATCAACGACCCGAAGACGGTGGTCGCGGAATCCTTGCGCGGACTCGCCGCGGCGCACGCGGATGTCCTGCGCGTGGAGGACGACCCGGCGATCGTGGTGCGCGCGGACGCGCCACTGGCGGGCAAGGTCGCGGTGATCTCCGGCGGCGGCTCCGGCCACGAACCGCTGCACGGTGGCTTCGTCGGGCAGGGCATGCTCGCCGCCGCCGTCCCGGGCGCGGTGTTCACCTCGCCGACGCCGGACGCCGTGGAAGCCGCGGTCAAGGCCACCGCCGGGGACGCGGGCGCGTTGCTGATCGTGAAGAACTACACCGGCGACGTGCTCAACTTCGAGACCGCCGCGGAACTCGCCGCCGCCGAAGGGCTGGACGTGCGCAGCGTGGTCATCGACGACGACGTCGCGGTCAAGGACTCCACCTACACAGCCGGCCGTCGCGGTGTCGGCGGCACCGTACTGCTGGAGAAGATCGCCGGTGCCGCCGCCGAACGAGGCGACGCGCTCGACGCGGTGGAAGCCTTGGCACGCAAGGTGATCGGGCAGGTCCGGTCGATCGGCGTCGCGCTCACCGCGCCGACCGTGCCGCACGCGGGCGAGCCGAGTTTCGACCTCGCCGACGACGAGATCGAGTTCGGCATCGGCATCCACGGCGAACCGGGTATCGAGCGGACCGCGGTGATGACGGCCGACGAACTCGTCGCGCGCATGGTCGAAGCGGTGGTCACGGACCTGCCCTTCGCCGAGGGCGACAAGGTCCTGCTGTTCACGAACTCGATGGGCGGGACCCCGCTGGTCGAGCTGTACCTGGCCCACGGGATCGCCGAGCGGCTGCTGGCCGAGCGTGGGATCGTGGTCGAACGGCGGCTGGTGGGGCCGTACATCACCAGCCTCGAGATGCAGGGGATGAGCCTGACGTTGCTGAAACTGGACGACGAGCTGACCGAGTTGTGGGACGCGCCGGTGAACACCCCGGCCTTGAGGTGGGGAGTTTGATGGCCTGCACCGCCGAGACGCTCGCCGCCGCCTTGCGGGCGGCGGCCGCGGTGATCGCCGGACATCGCGCCGAACTGATCGAACTCGACCGCGCGATCGGCGACGCCGACCACGGCGAGAACATGGACCGGGGGTTCACCGCCATCGTGTCCGCTTTGGACACCGCCATCCCCGAAACCCCCGCCGCGGTCGTGAAGCTCGCCGCCACGACGTTGATCTCGAAGGTCGGCGGCGCGGCGGGCCCGTTGTACGGCACGGCTTTCCTGCGCGCCTCGGGCAAACTGGGCGACGCCGCCGAAGTGGACGGCCCGCTGCTCGTCGAGGCCCTGCGCGCGGCCCTCGAAGGAGTGCAGGCGCGTGGCAAGGCCGTCGGGGGAGACGCGACCATGGTCGACGCCCTGATCCCCGCCGTCTCCGCCGCCGAGGAAGCCTCCGGCTCCGGCATCGCGGCGATCCTGTCCGCGGCGGCGGACGCCGCGGACAAGGGCGCCGAGTCCACTGTGGACCTCGTGCCGCGCAAGGGCCGGGCGTCGTACCTCGGCGAGCGCGCCAAGGGGCATATGGATCCCGGCGCCCGTTCGACGGCGCTGCTGCTGCGCGCGTTCGCGGAGGCCGCCAAGTGAGCGTCGGAATCGTGCTCGTCTCCCACAGCGCCAAACTCGCCGAAGGGCTCGCGGAACTCGCCGCGCAGATGGCGCCGGACGTCACCATCGCGGCGGCGGGCGGGCTGGCCGGCGGCGGGATCGGAACGGATTACGACGAGGTCGTCGCCGCGACGCAGCGCGCCGATTCGGGAGCGGGCGTCGTCCTGCTGTACGACCTGGGCAGCGCGCAGATGACCGCGGAACTGGCCGTCGAATCGCTCGCCGACCCGTCGGCCGCGGTCGTCGTGGACGCGCCGCTGGTCGAAGGCGCGATCGCGGCCGCCGTCGCGGCGCAGGGCGGGGCGGATCGCAAGGCCGTCGCCGAAGCGGCCGCCTCGGCGGGCGCACCGCCGGACCTGACGTTCGACGAAGGTGCGCAGGACGGCGAGAGCAGTGTCGAACTCACGCTGCGGAACGACGTCGGGTTGCACGCGCGGCCCGCCGCGGTCCTGGTCCGGAGCATCGCGGGGCTGGACGCGGAGGTCACCGTGCGGCTCGGTGACGAGACCGCGGACGCCAACAGCGTGCTCGCGCTGATGGCGCTCGGCGCGCGTCAGGGCGATCGGATCGAGGTCCGCGCGAAGGGTGCGCAGGCCGAAGAAGCGCTCACCAAGGTCAAGGACCTCGTCGACCAGAACTTCGGTGAGTGAGCCGAAGGAACTTTCCCCTCGGCTCACGCGGTGAAGGGCGCTCTCCCTGCATCGCACGCGGGGAAAGTCCCCTTCGGCTCTCGTCCGCGAGTGACACTTACTCGATTCGGAGGGTGACAGCCGCTGCTTTCCGCGCCCCGGCATGGCACGATTCGGAGAAACTACCAGCGAGTAACCTCCGGAGGCCGGTTGTGGCGCGGGAAATCTCGAGTGTGGGAGTCATCGGTCTCGGCACCATGGGCGCCGGGATCGCCGAGGTGCTCGCGCGGAGCGGCGTGTCCGTGGTCGCGGTGGAGATCGACGACGACGGCGTCCACCGCGGCCGGGGTCACCTGCAGCATTCGACCGAACGGGCGGTGTTCGGCGGCAAACTCGACGCCGGCGGCCGGAGCGCGCTCCTGGACCGGATCCGGTACACCACGTCGCTGGCCGAACTGTCCGATGTGGACCTGGTGATCGAGGCGATCCCGGAGAACCTCGACGCGAAATCCGACGTGTTCGCGCAGCTGGACAAGATCACCGGCCCGGACACGATCTTCGTCTCGAACACCTCCTCGCTGTCGATCACCGAGATCGGCGTGCACACCGCGCGGCCGGGCAAGGTCGTCGGGATGCACTTCTTCAACCCGGCGCCGATCCTCAAGCTGGTCGAAGTCGTGCGCACCGTCGTCACCGAACCCGGCGTGATCACCGACGTCGTCGCTTTCGCCGAGCGCCTCGGCAAGATCCCGGTGGTGATCGGCGACCGCGCCGGGTTCATCGCCAACGCTCTGCTCTTCGGGTACCTCAACCACGCCGTGCGGATGTACGAGCAGCGCTACGCCACGCGTGAGGATCTCGACGCGGCGATGCGGTTCGGCTGCGGATATCCCATGGGGCCCTTGGCTTTGCTCGACCTCATCGGGCTGGACACCGCCTACGAGATCCTCGACACGATGTACCACCAGTCGCGAAACCGGCTGCACGCCCCGGCGCCACTGCTGAAGCAGATGATCACCGCCGGGCTGCTCGGCCGGAAGACGGGCAGGGGTTTCTACACCTACGACGAGCCCGATTCGCCGACGGTGACCGACGCCGTCTCGGCGTCCACAGTGGACACCGTGGCGCCGCGCGAAGTGCGCAAGGTCGGCGTCGTCGGGACCGGGACCATGGCGACAGGCATCGTCGAGGTGTTCGCGAAACGCGGCTACGAGGTCATCCTTCGGGCACGGAGCGCGGAGAAGGCCGCGGCGTCGGTCGCGCGGGTGAAGAAGTCGCTGGACAAGGCCGTCGTCAAGGGCAAGCTGTCCGAAGAGGATGCCGCCGCCGCGCTCGGCCGGATCTCGCCGGCGGTGGAGTTCGACGAACTGGCCGACGTCGACCTCGTCGTCGAGGCGGTGGCCGAAGACCTGGCCGTCAAGCAGGCCGTTTTCGCCGCGCTCGACGACGTCGTGAAGCCGGGCGCGGTCCTGGCGACGACCACGTCCTCGCTGCCGGTCATCGAATGCGCGGCCGCCAGCTCGCGGCCTTCGGACGTGGTCGGCGTGCACTTCTTCAACCCGGCGCCGGTGATGAAACTCGTCGAGATCGTCTCGACCATCGCCACCGCGCCCGACGTGATCGCGACCGTCGACGCCGTCTGCGCGGCGGTCGGCAAGCACCCCGTGCACTGTGGTGACCGTGCCGGGTTCATCGTCAACGCGCTGCTGTTCCCGTACCTGAACGACGCGGTGAAGATGCTCGAGGCGCACTACGCGGAGGCCGACGACATCGACACCGCGATGAAGGTGGGCTGCGGACTGCCGATGGGCCCGTTCGAACTGCTCGACGTCGTCGGGCTGGACGTTTCGCTGGCGATCCAGCGGACCCTGTACAACGAGTTCCGGGAAGAGGGCTTCGCGCCCGCGCCGCTGCTGGAGCACCTCGTGACCGCCGGACGGCTCGGCCGGAAGACGGGGAAGGGATTCAAGGACTACTCGGCCCGCTGAATCGGTATTCTGGAGGACATGCCGGTTTCCTCGGGGGTCAGGAAGCGGATCAGGGAGTTCCTCGATCCGGACGACGAGATCCACTACGCGTTCCCGGCCGACGTCTTCGGCAGTACCAATCCCGGTGTGTTCTTCGCGGTGACCCGCAAGACGATCACGATCCTGACGACCGGGTATCTGAGCCGGAAGTCGCCGAAACGCGTCGTCTCGGTGACGCCGCGAAACCATCGGATCGGACCGGTCGACACGTCGACCGTCCCGTGGTTCAAGTTCAACGGCGTCGACTACGAGATCGACGACGAGTACATCCCGGTCGTGCACGCCGCCGACGCGGAGATCATGCGGGACGTGGCAAAACCTGAAGATCCGCTGCCGGACCTCTAAGCTCCCGGGAGTGCGTCAGCTCACTTACGACGGGGTGCCCATCCCCGGTCTGAACGACCTGGTCCGGACGGCCATCCGGCTGCACCCCGCGCCGGGAGTGCCCCGTCCGGACGAAAGCCACTTCGGCGGCCCGCTGCTCTGGCCGTCGGACGAGCCGTGGCCGGAGTGCCCGGTGACCTGGCCGCCCGACCCGGACGCGTCCGACGACGCGTGGCGGGGCGGGCATCCGCTCGACGGCCCGGTCCCGGTGATGATCGGCGCGGCGCAGTTCTTCCGCGACGACTTCCCGGAGTTGCCCTTCCCGGAGGGCGCCGACGTCCTGCAGATCCTGTTCTGCCCACTGGAGCACGAAAGTCCGCATCACCACGGGCCCGCGGTCCGGGTGGTGTGGCGCGATTCCGGTGAGGTGGGGGACATCGCGGACCCGCCGCCCGCTCCCGAGGACGCCGAAGCCGCTTACCTGCCGGAACCCTGCGTTTTCGAACCGTGCTCGATCGACGAACTGCCCCGGCTCTGCGACTTCCCACCGGAGACCCGCGCCGCGCTCGGCATCCCCGAAGGCGCGAGCGAAGACCCGGAGGGCTGGCCGGAGCTCGCGCAGTACTCGAAGATCGGCGGCTGGACGGCCTGGTCCGCGACCGATCGTGCCGATCTGGGCTGCCGGGAGTGTGGCGCCGAACTGCGGCAGGCGATCGCGCTGGCCACGGAGGAACACGAGGTCGGCTGCGGATGCGAGGTTCCCGAGAGCGGGCCGGCCGGCTGGTCGTTCCGCCGCCAGGGGGTGCTGAACATCTTCACCTGCCCTGCCGACACCCGGCATCCGTTCAAGGTCCGCATCGACTGATCAGCCGGGCGGGAGCAAAGGTCCCCCGCTCCAGTGCTGGAAGACCAGGTTCGTGTGCACCCGGGCGACCTCGTCGCGGGCGGTCAATTCGTCGAGCACCAGCCGTTGCAGCTCGGTCGCCGACGCGGTGGCGACGTGCGCGAGGAAGTCGTCCGGGCCGGTCAGGTGGTAGACGGCGCGGACCTCGGGCAGGGCCAGCAGATGCTCGACGAACGAGTCGACGAGCGCCCGCCGGTGCGGGCGCACCTGGACGAACAGGAGCGCTTCGAGCGGGCGGCCGAGTTTGGCGGCGTCCACCTCGGCGCGCTGGCCGGTGATCACCCCGAGTTCGCGCAGCCGGTTGACGCGGTCGAGACAGGTCGAGGGCGCGATGCCGACCTCGGCGGCCAGATCCTTGTTCGAGATCCGGGCGTCGTTCTGCAGGAGCCGCAGAATACGAAGATCAACCGTGCTCAGTTCGACGGAATCCGACATCTGCGAATGATATCCGAGGATATTGCGATCGACCCGGAGAAAATCGCACCATCTCGGTATGACCGCAACGCTGCGCACCCGAGCCGTCCACGCCGGCCGTGACGATCTCACGGACCTCGGCGTCCACGCCGCTCCGCTCGACCTGTCCACGACCTACCCGTCGCGGGACAGCGTCGAGGAGGCGGGCCGCATCGACGAGTTCGCCGCCACGGGCTCGCTGTCCGGGCTCCCGGTCTACGGGCGGCTGAGCAATCCGACCGTCGAACGGTTCGAGAAGGCGCTGGCCGAACTCGAAGGGTTCGAAGACGCCGTCGCGTTCGCCACCGGCATGGCGGCGGTATCGGCCTCCCTGCTCGCCGCCGTCGCGCAGGGCAAGCGGCATGTCGTCGCCGTCCGGCCGGTCTACGGCTGCACCGATCACATGCTCACGTCGGGTCTGCTCGGCACCGAGGTGACCTGGGCCGATCCGGAAGGCGTCGCCTCGGCGCTGCGGCCCGACACCGGGCTGGTGCTGCTCGAAACACCGGCGAACCCGACCCTGCGCGAGGTCGACATCGCCGAGATCGTGCGCGCCGCGGGTGAGGTCCCGGTGCTGGTCGACAACACCTTCGCCACCCCCGTGCTCCAGCGGCCGGGACGCCACGGCGCCCGGTTCGTCCTGCACAGCGCGACCAAGTTCCTCGGCGGCCACGGCGACGTCATGGGCGGCGTGGTCGCTTGCGGCGCCGAAGACGCCGGGATGTTGCGGCAGATCCGCTTCGCCACCGGAGGAGTGCTGCACCCGCTTGCCGGGTACATGCTGCTTCGCGGGCTTTCGACCCTTCCGCTGCGCGTCAACGCCGCGTCCGCGACGGCCGCTGAACTCGTCGAGCGGCTTCGCGTTCACGCGAACGTGAGCGCCGTGCACTACCCGGCCGTCGGCGGCCCGCTGATCGCGTTCGAGGTCGACGGCGATCCGCACGCGCTCATCGGCGCGGTCCGCTTGATCACCCCGGCCGTCAGTCTCGGCAGTGTGGACTCGCTCATCCAGCATCCCGCCTCGATCAGCCACCGGATCGTCGACGAGGACGACCGGCGCGGCGCGGGGGTCACCGACCGGCTCATCCGCATGTCGGTGGGACTGGAGGACGTCGAGGACCTGTGGCACGACCTGGATCAGGCACTCAAGGCTTGCTGAGTTCTGCGATCGTGATCACCGGGATGTCGACAAATCGTCCGGCCTGGCTAACCTGGTCGGGTGAAAGATCTGGTCTCGTCCTGGGTGGAATCTTCGGCTCGTAGCACGCTCTCCCGGCTGCACCAGCAGATCGGTGTCGCCGGGCTCGCCGCGGCGGCGGCCGTGCCCGGGTTGTCGGCCGTCTTCGATCAGCACTCCGCCGCGGTGCGGGACATCCTCGCGGTGGGGGTCGAAGGCTCGGCGGCCGTCGCGGGGGTCGTCCTCCTCGCCGGATACACGCGGGGGCTGCTCGACGAGGCGAAGGCCAAGGGGTGGACGTTCCGCGCTCCGGCTGATCTGTCCGCATGGACCACCAGCGACTGGCTGACCGCGCGGCTGGTCGGCGTGTGTTCGCTGGCCGCCACGATGGACGACCGTCGTACCCAGCCGACCGGGAACGGGTAGGGCGGCCGGACGCCCCACCCGCTCCCGTGGCAGGTCAGCGGTACTCCGGCGGAGGGGGCATGTTTCCACCGGGGGGCCGCTGGCCGGGATCCTGATGCGGCGGCACCTTGCCCTGGCTGGGCGGGAACTGCTGGGTCCGGCCGGCCATGTTCGGGTCGGCCGCGTGGTGCCCCGCGGGCACCTGCTGGCCGACGGGCGTCCGCTCGGTCGGCACGTCACCCGAGCGCCCGGCGTCCTCACGACCGCGCTGGTAGGCCTCGGCCTGCGCCTTCGCGGCGGGGATCTCCGCCTCGGCCCGTCCGAGCCAGGTCTCCCAGCGCTGCTGCATCGGCTTGATGAGACCACCGCCGACACCGACGACGGCGATGCCGCCGACCGTGGCGAGCACGGTGATCAGCACCGGCAGCGTGACCGCGGTGGCCACGCCGATCTGGTTCAGCGCGGCGATCGCGCCGAGGCCCCAGATGAACACCGAAGCGATGGTCGCGAGCACCTTGCCGTACGAGACACCGCCGAGGGCGTTGCCGACCAGGTCCTTGACCGCCTTGGCGATCGCGCCGGCGATCACCACGATGACGATCGCGACGATGGCGCGCGGCAGCCAGGCGACGATCTCGTTGAGCAGCGAGCTCACCGGGTTCGGGCCGAACACGCCGAACGCGAACTGCAGGGCGATCAGCAGGATCGCGTAATAGACGATCTTGCTGATGATGTTCGACGCGTCGAACTGGCTGCGCGCGAGCATCTGCTTGAAGCCCCCGCGTTCGAGGAGCCGGTTGAACCCGACCTTCTCGAGCACCATGCTCACGGCCTTGGCGATCGCCTTCGCGATCAGCCAGCCGATGAACAGGATGACCAGGAACGCGAGCAGTTTCGGGACGAAGGTGGCGACCGAACTCCAGGCGCTTGACACGCCTTGACCGAAGTCGACGGCCGCCAGTGCTGATGTGGCCACTGGACTTTCTCCCTTCCCACGACCGGGGCTTCCAGGCTGGTGGGAAGGGGATACCCGCCATTCGGGCGATCACACGTCGCGCCACCCGAACGGGTGGGTCAACTGCAGCAGCCTCCGCCGCAGCAGCCGCCGCCCCCACCCGCGGGGACGGGCGCAGGACCGGAAGACGACCCGGTCAGCGCGACGGTCGTCAGGAGCTTGACGGTGTCCTGGTGGCCCTCAGGGCACGGCGCGGGCGCACCGGACTCGCTCATCGGCCGCAGCAGTTCGAAGGTTCCGGCGCATTCGCGGCAGCGGTAGGCGTAAGTCGGCATGTCCGGCATTATCCCATCTCCTTCCGGCCTCCGGGATGGCAAGCTGGCCGGGTGGAACTGCCTGTCGCCGCGCGTGTGCCGCACCTCGGCCAAGTCGTCCCGTCCGTGCTTTCCGCCCTCGGCGCCGCCGAGTTCGCCAATTCGCTGAGCCTGGCGGAGACGTCGAGCGCCTGCGTCCTGCTCATCGACGGTCTCGGCTGGGAACTGCTGGCCGAGCACGCCGTCGACGCGCCCGTGCTCACCCAGCTGGCGAAGTCGCCGCTGCGGGTCGGTTTCCCGGCGACGACGGCGGCCGGTCTCGGCGCGATCGGCACGGGGCTGGCGTCGGGGGAGCACGGCCTGGTCGGCTACAGCTTCGAGGTGCCGGGCGCCGGCGTCCTGAACGCGCTGCGCTGGAGCAGTCATGTGGACGGCGGCGATCTCCGCGGCGCCCTGCCGCCGCGCGAGGTGCAGCCGCTGCCGACGACGTTCGAACGCGCGGCCGCCGCCGGGATCACGACCAGCGTGGTGTCTTCGGCGAAGTTCGCCGACACCGCGCTCACCCGCGCGACGCAGTCCGGTGCGCGCTATGTGGGCGTTCACGCGCTCGGCGACCTGGCCGCCTGCGTCCTGCACTGCCTCGGAACGCGGCCCGCGTTCTGCTGGGGCTACCACAGCGAACTCGACATGCTGGGCCACGTCTACGGACCGGGTTCGGCGCCGTGGCGGATGCAGCTGCGGCAAGTCGACAGGCTGATCGAGTCCATTGTGGAGGGTCTGCCCGCCGGTGCGCTCCTCGCGGTCGTGGCCGATCACGGCATGGTGACCGTCGAGGGCGCGCTCGACATCGACGACACACCCGCGCTGCTCGGCGGCGTCCGGGCCATCGGGGGCGAGGTCCGGGCACGGCACGTCTACAGCGAGCCGGGTGCGGAGGCCGACGTCCTGGCGGCCTGGCGTGAGGTGATCGGCGACCGGGCGTGGATCCTCTCGCGCGACGAGGCCGTCGATGCGGGCTGGTTCGGGCCGGTCTCCGACCGGGTCCGCCCGCGTATCGGAGACGTGGTCGTGGCGTCGAAGGGACGTTTCGGGCTCGTGCGGGAACTGGCGGAGGCCGTCGAATCCTCGTTGGTCGGTCAGCACGGCTCGCTGACCCCGGCCGAACAACTCGTCCCCTTGGTCCTCGCCCGCAATTAGTCACCTACTTGCGTTTCTGCGCGGGCTTCCGGGCCGAGAACCGCACGGAGCGCTTCGGGATGTGGTCGACCTTGATGTCGGTGAACCCGGCGTCGGTCAGCCGGGGCCAGATCGAAACCGGGTCGAGCGCGTTCATCGTGTCGCCGATGTGGAGGAGCCGGAACGGCAGGCTCTCCAGGCCGTCGATGGCGCGCAGGACACCGCCGGGACGGAGCACCCGGAACGCCTCGGCGAAGATCGCGTCCTGAAGCGCCGTCGTCGGCACGTGGTGCAGCATCGTGAAGCAGACGACCGCCGAGAACTCGCCGTCCTCGAAGGGCATCGCCGCTCCGTCGCCCTGGACGATCCGCACTCGGCCGTCGAACTCCCGCTCGAGGAGGTCCGCCGACGTCTCGTCGATCTCGATGGCGGTGAGCCGGGGGACGAGTCCCACGAGCGCCCGGGTGGTGGCGCCGAAGCCGGGCCCGATCTCCAGCACGGAGTCGCCGAGGTCGAAGCCCGCGACGTTGCCCGGCATCTCGGCGGCCACGGCCTTCGCCCAAAGCGCGGAACTGCAGCATTTGCGGTGCACCAGGTTCATCGGCATGAATCCGAAGCTAACGGTGACGGACAGGCGATAGGCTGCCAAGTGATGTCGAGAATCGGACTCCCGTCGCCGATGCCGACCGTGATGGTCCTCGGCGGGCTGGACCTGCCTTCGGGTTACTGGTTGCCCTGGCACGAGCACGACTGTCACCAGCTCGCCTGGGCGGCGCGGGGGATCCTGAGCGTGAACATCGGCGAGCGGAACTGGGTGCTGCCGCCGACGAGGGCGCTGTGGATCCCGGCCGGTGTCCTCCACCGCACCGGCGCCACCGCGCAGACCGTGTTGCGGAGGATCTACGCGGCTCAGGGCCAGTGCCCGGTCCGCTGGCCGGTGCCGACGCTCGTGGCCGTCCGGCCGCTGCTGCGTGAGCTCTTGGAACACCTCGGCTCGGCCGACTTCGAAGAGGGCGCGCGTCTCCGGGCCGAAGCCGTCGCCTTCGACCTGCTCGAACCGGTCGACGTGGTGCCGATCAACGTGCCGATGCCGTCCGACGAGCGCGCGCTGACGGTAGCGCGGGCGGTGATCGCCGATCCGGCGGACCGGCGATCACTCGCGGACTTCGCACGCGACGCGGGCGCGAGCGAACGCACGCTCGCGCGGCTGTTCCTCACCGAATGCCGGACGACGTTCGGCGCGTGGCGGGTGCAGGCCCGGTTGCGCGCGTCGCTGCCGCTGCTGGCCGAGGGCATGCCGCTGAGCGCGGTCTCGCGCCGGATCGGCTACTCCTCGCCGAGCGCGTTCGTCGTCGCCTTCCGGAAGGCGGTCGGTGTGACGCCGGGCGCCTACTTCGACGGCTGAACCAGACCTCCGGTTACGGTTCCGGGGTGCCTCGACGTAACCGGCCCGATCGCGGTCGACGCCCCGACCTCGGCGCGTCGACCGGATGGGCGAGCTCCGAATCGGCCGCCGACGGCGAGTGGCTGGTGCGCACCGTGCCCGGAGCGCAGGCCACCAAGGACTACCGCTGCCCCGGTTGCGACCACGAGATCCGGCCGGGGACCCCGCATCTGGTCGCCTGGCCCGCCGACGGCACCGGCGGGGTCGCCGACCGCCGCCATTGGCACAAGGCGTGCTGGGGCGCGCGGTCCCGGCGCCGTCCGGGCCGCTGGTGATCACTGGTGATCGCTGTTGGTTCAGCGCCGCAGGTGCAGTGAGGGCTCGCCCGCGAACTCCTCCTCCGTGTGGATCGTGAAACCGAGCCGCTCGGCGACCCGGATCGACGGTTTGTTGGACGCCATGATGTTGGCGATCACCGGAACGTCGGGAATCTCCCGTTCGGCCCATTCGACGACGGCGGCCGCCATCTCCGTCGCATAGCCCTTGCCCCAGGTGAACGGCCAGAAGCGGTACGCGAGGTTCAGCACGCGCTCGCCGTTCCATTCGTGATACCGGACGCCGCCGAAGCCGAGGATCGTCTCCGGATCGTCCAAAGCGGACACCGCGAGATAGCCGAACCCGTTCTCGGCCCACTGCTTCATCCAGGCGTCGTAAAGCTTGTCCGCACCCTCGACGGTGTGCGGCTCCGGGTTGAACCTGTTCGTCTCCGGATCGGCCTGCAGCGCGACGATGTTCTCGCGATCCGCCTCGCGCAGCCTCCGCAGCAGCAGCCTCTCCGTCTTGATCTCTGTCAGCACGGATCCGACGGTAGTGCCAGGGTGCGACAGAATCATCGCCATGAAGGATCTCCCGCTGGTACTGCTGCACGCCTTCCCCGTCGACGCCCGCATGTGGGACGCGGTCCGCGCGCCGCTCTCGGAGCGCCTGCGGCTGATCACTCCGGACCAGCGCGGCCTCGGCCGCAGCCCGCTGCCGGAAACGGACCGGGAGCCGGATCTGGACGACGCCGCCCGCGACGTCGTGGCGCTGCTCGATCGGCTCGGACTCGAGAAGGTCGTCCTCGGCGGCTGCTCGATGGGCGGCTACCTGACGATGGCGGTGCTGCGCGTGGCACCGGAACGTGTGGGCGGGCTCGTGTTCATCGACACGAAGGCGACGGCCGACGCCCCCGAAGCCGTGCGGACTCGCCACGATGTCGCGGCCCGGGTCGAAGCGGAAGGCGTCGGATGGATGCCCGAAGCCGTCACGCCCGGACTCCTCGCTGAGAAGGCCCGCCCGGAAGTGGCCGAACGACTCCGCGAACTGATCACAGCGCAGCCGCCGTCAGGGGTCGCGTGGGCGGCGCGCGCGATGGCGGCCCGGCCCGATTCGCTCGAAACGCTGCGGTCGGCGGACGTGCCGGCGTTGGTCGTGGTCGGCGAAGAAGACGGCCTGACTCCGCTGGAAGCGGCGAACACCCTGGTGGAAACGCTGCCGGACGCGACCTTGGTCGTGCTGCCGGAGGCGGGACATCTGACGCCTCTGGAGGATCCGGCCGGAGTCGTCGAAGCGATCCTGGGCTGGTACCCCGCGTGACAAGGATTTCCCCCGCCCCTTTGAAGGTATAGCGGACCGGGGGGCTTGCGGCAAGCCCCCATTCCCGGTCCACAATTCTTGCCTTCACGTTTTGCCGAAGGGGGATTCCCATGCGTGTACTCCTGTCCACTATCGGGACGAGGGGTGAGGTGCAGCCGCTGGTGGCACTGGCGGTGCGATTGCGGGAACTCGGCCAGGAAGTCCGGCTCTGCGCGCCGCCGGATTTCCGTGACTGGGCCGAAGGTTTCGGGATCTCCTTCGCGCCACTGGGGCCTGAGCTCCGGTCGACCGCGAAGCCGGATTCCGCGATGACCAAGGCGATGGCCACGCCGGAAGGGCGGCGCAAGATGGCCGAGGCCATGGTCGTCGACCAGTTCGAGACGATGCCGAAGGCGGCCGAGGGCTGCGACGCCGTCGTCGCGGGAATGGCACTGAACATCGCCGCCCATTCGGTGGCCGAGCGAAAAGGGATTCCCTATTTCTTCACCGCATACTGCCCGATAACGCTGCCTTCCCTGCACCATCGCCCGCCCGTTTTCGCGGGATGGGCGCCGAAGAATCCCGATGCCGCCATTCCGTCCTTGTGGGCCGACGACGCGGAACGATGGAACGAGCAGTGGGGCGGGGTGCTCGACGCGCAGCGAGAGCTGCTCGGTCTGCCTCCAGTCGATGACGTCCGCGGGCACATCTTCACCGAGGCGCCGTGGCTGGCCGCCGATCCGGTGCTGGCGCCGTGGCGGGGACCGTCGGCGCTGGACGTGCACCAGACCGGCGCCTGGATCCTGCCGGACCGGAGTCCGTTGTCCCCGGAACTGGAGGCGTTCCTCGATGAAGGGGAACCGCCGGTCTACTTCGGATTCGGGAGCATCCGCGCCCCGGAGGAGATCGCGAAGGCGATGATCGAGGCGGCGAGGGCGCACGGGCGGCGGGCGATCGTGTTCCGCGGCTGGACCGAGCTCGCGCTGATCGACGACGAGCCCGACTGCATCGCGATCGGGGACGTCAACCAGCAGGCGCTCTTCCCGCGGGTCGCGGCGGTCGTGCACCACGGCGGCGCCGGCACGACGACGGCGGCGACCCGGGCCGGGGTGCCGCAGGTGCTCGTTCCGCAGATGTTCGACCAGCCCTACTTCGCGCAGCGCGTCGGGGAGCTCGGGGTGGGGACGTCGATCACCGGGGAACCGACGGCGGAGTCGCTGACCTCCGCGCTGGCCGAGGTGCTTCGCCCCGAAGTCGCCGATCGGGCGCGTCAGGTCGGCGGTGAGGTGCGGACGGACGGCGTCGACGTGGCGGCGAAGCTCCTGATGCACCTTGACGCAAGTAGGTGACTAATTGCGGAGGAAGTAGCGCTCCAGGGCAGCTTCCGCTTCCCCGAGCCGCTCCGGGAACCGCCGCGCGATCACGAAGCGCCACGGGACCTCGAACAACCGCCGCAACGCGATGAACGGCTCCAGCGACGAGGGCGCCACGTCCGCCGGGTACGAGTCCAAGGTCGCGTACCCGGCCTCAGCGCTGAGCACGCCGAGGTCCCAGCCGAGCGGCCCGCGCCAGGAGTCCTCGAAGTCGAGCCAGCACGGCCCGGCCGCCGTCGCGACGACGTTCCCCCGATGAGCGTCGCCGTGCAGCGGCCGCGGCTCGTCGGCCGGAAGCTCCGCCGCCACTCGTTCGAGTTCGTCGTACAACCGGGGCGCCGCGCCGCCCATGACGGCACCGTGCCGGTCGAGCAGCGTCCGGAGTTCACGGACGGGTCCGAGTTCGGGCAGCTCACCGGGGTAGTCCGCGAGCGCGTCGTGCACCCGGGAGAGGGAAAGCGCCACCTCGCGCGGCGACAGTGTGTTCCCCGGCTCGTGCGGCGTGTAGTGCCAGAGAGTGACCGGCAGGCCGTCGGCGAAATGCGGTCCGGCCGGGGGATCCGTGGTCGGTGAGACGACGAGCACACCACGTTCCGTGAGGTACCTCGACAGCTCGACGTCGCGCGCGAGCCAGTCCTCGGGCGAGGACCGCGCGAGGCGCGTCGTGCCGGGCACCCGAGCCACCACCGGACCCAGTCTCACCAGCACGTTCGACTTGAAATGCAGGACCTCCGGGGCGCCGGTCGGCAGGCCGTACCGGTCACCGACGGCGACCGCCGCGGCCACTCCCGCCCGTGTGTGTTCGTCGGTCACGGCGCGATCTTGCCAGCCGGTGCGCGCGACTGTCGGTAGTGAGGGCTACGATCCCCACTAGCCGCCGGAGTGGGTCCCGAACCCGCCCGGCGACCGGAAATTGACCACCACAAGGTTTGAGTGTTGGAGGCAGGAGTGACGGCCGTAGCCCCCAAGCCGATCGCCACGCGCCCGTATCCCGCGCGCGAGTCGGTTAAGGGTTCGTACCTGCTGCGGTTGTTCCGCACGACGGACCACAAGCAAATCGGCATCATGTACCTGGTCACGTCGTTCGCCTTCTTCATGGTGGGCGGCGCGATGGCGATGCTGATCCGCTCCGAGCTGGCGCGTCCCGGGCAGCAGTTCCTTTCGCAGGAGCAGTACAACCAGCTGTTCACCATGCACGGCACGATCATGCTGCTGCTGTACGCGACGCCGATCCTCTTCGGCTTCGCGAACTTCATCCTGCCGCTGCAGATCGGTTCGCCCGACGTCGCCTTCCCGCGGCTGAACGCGTTCTCGTACTGGCTGTACCTGTTCGGCGGCCTGATCGTGATGTCCGGCTTCCTGACCCCGGGTGGCGCCGCCGACTTCGGCTGGTTCGCCTACACCCCGCTGTCGGACGCCATCCACTCGCCCGGCGTCGGCGCCGACCTGTGGATCTCCGGTCTGGTCGTGTCGGGTCTCGGCACCATCCTCGGTGGCGTCAACATGATCACCACGGTGGTCTGCCTGCGCGCCCCCGGCATGACGATGTACCGGATGCCGATCTTCACCTGGAACATCCTGGTCACCAGCATCCTGATCCTGCTGGCGTTCCCGATCCTGACCGCGGCCCTGATGGGCCTGCTGGCGGACCGGCATCTCGGGGCGCACGTGTTCGACCCCGCGAACGGCGGGGTGATCCTCTGGCAGCACCTGTTCTGGTTCTTCGGCCATCCAGAGGTCTATATCGTCGCGCTACCGTTCTTCGGGATCGTGTCGGAGATCTTCCCGGTCTTCAGCCGCAAGCCGATCTTCGGCTACAAGGGCCTGGTCTGGGCGACGCTGGCGATCGCCGCGCTGTCGGTGGCCGTGTGGGCGCACCACATGTACGCGACCGGCGCCGTGCTGCTGCCGTTCTTCTCCTTCATGACCTTCCTGATCGCGGTCCCGACCGGCGTGAAGTTCTTCAACTGGATCGGCACGATGTGGAAGGGCCAGCTGTCCTTCGAGACGCCGATGATCTTCTCGATGGGCTTCATCGTCACGTTCCTCTTCGGCGGTCTGACCGGCATCATGCTGGCCGCGCCGGCGATCGACTTCCACGTGTCCGACAGCTACTTCGTCGTCGCGCACTTCCACTACGTGCTCTACGGCACGATCGTGTTCGCCACGTTCGCCGGGATCTACTTCTGGTTCCCGAAGATCACCGGCCGCATGATGGACGAGAAGCTCGGCAAGTGGCACTTCTGGACCACGTTCATCGGCTTCCACGCCACGTTCCTGGTGCAGCACTGGCTCGGCGCCGAAGGCATGCCGCGCCGGTACGCGGACTACCTTCAGTCCGACGGGTTCACGACGCTGAACACGATCTCCACGATCGGCGCGTACATCCTCGGTGCCTCGACGCTGCCGTTCATCTGGAACGTCTTCAAGAGCTACCGGTACGGCGAGATCGTCACGGTGGACGACCCTTGGGGCTACGGCAACTCGCTCGAATGGGCGACGTCCTGCCCGCCGCCGCGGCACAACTTCACCGAGCTGCCGCGGATCCGCTCCGAGCGGCCGGCGTTCGAGCTGCACTACCCGCACATGGTGGAGCGCATCCACTCCGAGGGTGAGATCGGCTTCTTCGGGAAGCAGAAGGTCAACACCCACCGCGCGCCGTCCCAGCTGCTCACCGAGGCGGCCATGCCGGGTGACCACTCCAAGGACAATTCCAGCGAGCAGTGACCCGATAAGCGGAAATGGCGCGTGCCTTGCCTCACACAGGGACAAGGCACGCGCCTTTTTCATGCCGTGCTGAGGGAGACTGACCCCGTGACGCAGACACCAGTTCTCATCACCACCACCGGTCCCGACAAGCCGGGTGTGTCCTCGGTGCTGTTCGCCGTGCTGTCCCGCCACGACGTTGACGTCCTCGACGTCGAGCAGGTCGTCATCCGCGGCCAGCTGGTGCTCGGCGTGCTCGCCGGGGTGTACCGCGACCCCGAGGGCCTGCAGGAGTACGTCGAGCAGGCGATGGCGTCGGTCGGGATGCAGGTCGATGTGAAGATCGGCTCGGCCATCGGTGCCGACCCGTTCGCCATCGGTCAGAAGGACTCGACGCATGTCCTCCTGATGCTCGGCCGTCCGGTGACCGCGCGGGCGTTCTCCGACGTCGCGCGCCGCCTCGCCGCGCTGGACGTCAACATCGACTCGATCCGCAGCGTCGCCGACTATCCGGTCACCGGGCTGGAGCTGTACGCCTCGCTCGCCCAGGACACCCCGGAGGCCGACGCCGCACTGCGCACCGCGCTGGCTGACGCCGCCGTCGAGGCCGGGATCGACATCTCGGTCGAGCGGGCCGGGCTCGCCCGCCGCGCCAAGCGGCTGGTCGTCTTCGACGTCGATTCCACGCTCATCCAGGGCGAGGTCATCGAGATGCTCGGCGCGCACGCCGGTGTCGAACCGCAGGTCCGCGAGATCACCGAGGCCGCGATGCGCGGCGAGCTGAACTTCGGCGAGTCGCTGGAGCGCCGGGTCGCGCTCCTTGAGGGCCTTCCGGCAGGGGTGCTCGACGAGGTCGCCGCGTCCATCGAGCTCACCCCCGGCGCCCGCACGACCATCCGCACGCTGAAGCGGATGGGCTTCCGCTGCGGGGTCGTCTCCGGCGGCTTCACCAAGATCATCGATTCCCTCGTGGACGACCTCGGCCTCGACTTCGCCGCCGCGAACGAACTCGAAGTGGTCGACGGCAAGCTCACCGGCCGGGTGGTCGGGGACATCGTCGACCGGGCGGGCAAGGCGACGGCGCTGCGCCGGTTCGCCGAGGAGTACGAGATCTCGCTGGAGCAGTGCGTCGCCGTCGGCGACGGGGCGAACGACATCGACATGCTGTCGGTCGCCGGAATGGGTGTCGCCTTCAACGCGAAGCCCGCGCTGCGTGAGGTCGCCGACACCGCGCTTTCCCACCCGTACCTCGACGCGGTGCTGTTCCTGCTCGGGGTCACCAGGTCCGAGATCGAGGCGGCCGACGCGGCCGACGGTCTCGAGCTTTCCCGGCCATGAGCGTTCTGGAGCCGCTGGCCGCGCGCTACGCGTACTGGCTGGGCCTGCCCGCCGAGGACACGGTGGACACCTCGGACGAGGATCCCGCCGAAGTCCGCGCCATGCCGGTGATCCTGCGGATGGAACGTGCCGAACCGCCGTCCCGTACCGCGTTGCTGGAGGCCGCCGCCGCGGCCGCGGTCGCGGTCTGTCTCGACGAACGCGCCTTGCCCGGCGGCGAATGGCACGACCCGCTCAAGGCGTGGGTCGACGGCCGGATCCGCAAGGTCGCCCGGCGTGCCCGCGGCGCGCACTGGCAGGCGGTCCAGGAACTTCCCGGCATCACGATCGAGGTCGACGGCGCCGAGGCGCGGGCGTTGCTCCCGGGCCGCGTCGTCGAGGCGCCGAAGGAGATCTCGCGGCTGCAGATCTCCGGGAGCGAACTCCCCGCCGACGAGCCGGGGCCCGCGCCGGGCGGTCTCCCGCGGCTGCTGCTGAACCCCGAGGTCTCGATGACCGTCGGCAAAGGCGCGGCCCAGGTCGGGCACGCGACGATGATCCTGGCCTCGCTGCTGGACGAAGCCGAACGGGCGACTTGGGCCGAGACCGGGTTCCGGTGCTCGGTGCGGACCCCGCCGGTCGCGACCTGGAAGGCGCTTTGCCCGGTCGAGGATCCCGAAGGCTCGTGGCGCCGTGACGGCGTTGTCGCGGTCCGGGACGCCGGGTTCACCGAAGTCGATCCCGGAACCGTCACGGTCATCGCGCAACGCGTCTGAGCCAGGTTTCGCCAGCCGAAAGGGAAAACCGTGTCTCTGGAAGTCCAGCGCGACGGCGAGCACCGCTTCATCGGCCGCAACGAACGCGGTGCCGAGGTCGTGATCGGCCGCAAGGGCGCCGAGGGCGCCTTCTCACCCGCCGAACTGCTGCAGATCGCGGCCGCGGGCTGTTCGGCCGTCACCGCCGAGAACCTCATCACGCGGCGGATCGGGGAGGACTCGAAGTTCCGGGTCGGCGTGACCGCGGACCAGCGCGAAGGCGCTTCGGAGCTGGACGCCGTCCATGTCGCTTTCGACGTCGACGTGTCTTCGCTCGCAGCGGAGGACCGGGAGGCGCTCGCGGCGGCGGTGGATCGCGCCATCGAGCGGCTTTGCACGGTGAGCCGGACCTTGAAGAAAGGCATCCCGGTCACGGAGAGCTTCCCGGCCTCGTGAGTGGTAAGGACGGTTAGAACCGTCCTTACCACTCACGAGGTGTCGGGCTCAGTGCTTGGCGGCGTGGCCTTCGGCGCTCCAGACCACGTACGCCTCGTCGGCGTCGGTGGTCATGGCCTCGATGAACTTCTCGTTGTCGAAGCCGGGCAGCGTCTGCAGCCGCTCGATCAGCGCGTCGGCGGCCGGGTCGCCGCTGGGGATCGCGGTGCCCTTCCCGTCGGCGCCGGCGAGCATGAAGAAGACGTCTTCCTTCCACGGGCCTTCAGGGATCACTCTGACCACCACCGCGGACAGCTCGGACCACGTGACGGCTTCCTCGCTTCCGTCCGCGAGCTGGCGCCGCACCCCGGTGTCATCGACGCTGACGGTCCGGGATTGTGCGTTGGGCGACTCGTGGGACAACCGGTTCTCCCTGTCTTCGGCGTTCCGTTAACGGTACTCGGCCGTGTTCCAGGCCACTCAGGCCGGGGCGGCGGCGTCGAGGCGGCGCAGCGCGTCGCGGGCGACCTTCGGATCCATGGTCGGCCAGAACGGCGGAAGCGAGGCGCGCAGGAATCCGCCGTAGCGGGCGGTGGCCAGCCTCGAATCCAGGATCGCCACGACGCCGCGATCGGTGACCGAACGATGCAGCCGTCCGGTGCCCTGTGCGAGCAGCAGCGCGGCGTGTGTGGCGGCGACGGTGAGGAACCCGTTGCCGCCCCGGGCTTCCACGGCCCGCTGCCGCGCCGACGAGACCGGGTCGTCCGGGCGGGGGAACGGGATCCGGTCGACCACCACGAGCTGGAGCGACGGACCGGGCACGTCGACGCCCTGCCACAGCGAAAGCGTGCCGAACAGGCAGGTGCGCGCGTCCTCGGAGAACTTCTGCACCAGCAGACCGGTGGCATCGTCGCCCTGGCAGAGGATCGGCAGGTCGAGCCGCTCCCGCATCTCCTCGGTGGCCTGCTTCGCCGCGCGCATCGAGGAGAACAGGCCGAGCGTGCGCCCGCCCGCGGCCTCGATCAGCTCGGCCAGCTCGTCCATGGTGGAGGGCTGCAACCCGTCCCGGCCCGGCGGCGGCAGGTGCTTGGCCAGGTAGAGGATGCCGTTGCGTTTGTGGTCGAACGGCGAGCCGACGTCGAGGCCGGTCCACTTCGGGCCGTCGGCGTCGTCGCTGTCGGCGGGGGCGGCCTTGTCCGTCGCCGCTCCCGGTGCCTTCTCGACCCGCATACCCCCGGGCGGGAGACCCCACTGCCGGGCCATGGTGTCGAAGGTGCCGCCCAGGGTCAGCGTCGCCGAGGTGAGGACGGTCGTGTGCTGGTTGAAGACACGTTCCCGCAGCAGACCGGCGACACCCAGCGGAGCGACCTTCAGCGCGGGCGGGCGCGGGTTCGTGGAGAAGCGATCCCCGGTCAGCCAGACGACGTCACGCTGATGCGCCTTGTCGTCGTCGAAGGCCTCCAACAGCCTGACCGCGGTGTCGTGGACCTCTTCGAGCAGCGACCGCGCCAGCTTGCGGGCCGTGGCCTCGTCGACGTCCTCCTTCCGGTCCTTGCCGAGCGAGGTGAGGCAGCGGTGCGCGGCGTCACGGACCGCGGGGATGGCGCCGGTGAGAGCTTGCGGCAGCGAGTCCATCCGGCCCGACGGCAGGTCGTCGAGGATCAGGGCCAGTCCGTCGCTCGCCTCCAGCAACTGGTCGGCCACTTCGTCGTCGACCAGTTTCCCGCAGCGCCGGGCGGCGGCGGAGACCATGCCGCTGGTCAGCTCGCCGGTCGCGACGGACGTCACGCGGTCCACGAGGTCGTGTGCCTCGTCGATGATCACCAGGTCGTGCTCGGGAAGCACCTGGTAGCCCTGCAGTGCGTCGATCGCCAGCAGCGCGTGGTTGGTGATCACGACGTCGGCCTTGCCGGCCTCGGCTCGGGACCGTTCCGCGAAGCAGTCCGTGCCGATGGGGCAGCGTGAGGCGCCCAGGCATTCCTTGGCCGTGACGGACACCTGGCGCCACGCCTGATCCGAGACGCCGGGGACCAGTTCGTCGCGGTCACCGGTTTCGGTGTCGGAAGACCATTCCCGCAGCCGTGTGACCTCCTTGCCCAGCCGGGAGACGGCGAACGGGTCGAACAGCTGCTGGTCCTCCGGCTCGTCCGGGGCGCCGGAATCGAGCCGGTGGAGGCAGAGGTAGTTACGGCGGCCCTTGAGGATCGCGAAGGTGGGCTCGCGGCCGAGGGGCTTCTTGAGCGCCTTCGCCAGCCGGGGAAGATCCCTGTCGACCAGCTGGCTCTGCAGCGCGATGGTGGCCGTGGAGACCACGACCGTGGCCTCCTTCTCGACCGCGTGCCGGATCGCGGGAACGAGATAGGCCAACGACTTCCCGGTGCCCGTGCCCGCCTGGACGGCCAGGTGCTCGCCCGTGCGGATGGCGCGGCCGACGGCGTCCGCCATCCGCACCTGGCCCTCGCGCTCGGCACCGCCCACGGACTCGACCGCGTGGGTCAGGAGTTCGAGGACACCGGGGAAATCAGCACGGGAAGGCACGGGACAAGACGATAGCCGGGGGCACCGTCAAGATCGTCCGCCCCGTGCGATGAAGGGGCCTTTCACAGCAAAATTTGCTGTGAAAGACCCCTTCATCGCAGCGCGTGGGGCGGTGAAAGGACCGGTCACGACTCCTTGCGGCCGTGCTTGTTTTCACTGAGAGGCGAGACCAGCGCCCAGGTGCCCGGAAGCAACGCGGCCGCGACGGCGATCTTCAGCGCGTCCCCGACGAGGAACGGCACGACCCCCTTCTCGAGCGCGGTCGACAGGCCGAAGCCGGTCGACGCCATCAGCCACGGGACGCCGATCGAGTAGATGGCGAGGTTGCCCAGCACCATCGTCCCCGCCGTGCGCAGCGGCGTGCGGTCCCCGCCGCGGCCGGCGAGCGCGCCCACCAGGGCGCCGGCGAGCACGAAGCCGACGATGTAGCCGGCGCTGGCGCCGAACAGGCCCGAGGAACCGTTCTGGAACCAGCCGAAGCCGGCCGCGCCGACGGCGAGGTACAGCGCCATCGACAGCGCGCCGCGCTTCCAGCCGAGCGCGGCACCGACCAGCAGGGCGGCGAACGTCTGTCCGGTCATCGGCACCGGCGAGCCGGGCACCGGGATCAGGATCTGCGCGGCCGCGCCGGTCAGGGCGGCACCACCGGCGACCAGGACCGCGTCACGGGCCAGTGCGCCGGGAACGAGGTCGGCGAGGACCGGACGGCGGCCGGCCACAGACAGCGAAGACACTCAGACCTCCTATGAGTACACGAATGTGAACCGAGGTTAACGCCAGACGGCGGGCCGCGGACCGAATGTCGGGCACCTCACGGTCATCGCCCGTCCACTCGTCCGGGTGGCATGACCCTGCACGGGACAGGCACTTGGTGGAGGCTGCCGGACATGAGGAAACCCGTTTCGAGGCTGTTGTCGGTGACGATGCTGACCGGGGCGCTGGTGACGGGAGGGCCGGCGATCGCGTCGGCCGATCCCGCGCCCGCGACGGCGGCCGCGTCGGTCGGTTCGCTCGACGTGGAGATCGGCGACGAGCACGTGGTCACGGGCGAACTCGCGCCGTGTGACGTCGACGGTCCCTTGACCGCGAAGACCCAGGGCGGGGCCACCGGCGACTTCGCCCGGTTCGGCGGTGGCGACTCGAACTGCGGCCGGACCGGCGCGGTGGCCGTCGCCGAGGCGTCCGGGCGGCGGTTCGAGACCACGTTGCTCAAGCGTTTCGGCGGCCCGGTGATCAAGGTCCGCACGTTCATGGCGAAGTGCAGCACCACCAAGGACGGCAGCCTCGGCTACATCGAGTTCGGCGACGTCACCGGGTTCACGCTGCCGGAGAACATCCCGCAGAACTACCGGCTGACCATCGCCGGCGGCAAGGGCGGGACGGCGCTGGCGTCGCTCACGGTCAACGAGACCGTCACGCCGACGCCGCCCGACGGGAGCCTCGTGACCCACATGCTGCACATCAAGCTGTTCCCGCAGGGCGGAGGACCGGCGAAGGGCGACATCTACCTCGGGACCGCGCGCTGCGACCCCTACGGCAAGAAACAGCCCTGATCCCCGCAATTCGTCATCTACTTACGAACCCATGCGACGCAAGTAGATGACGAATTGCGGAAGGGGTCAGACGCGCGAGACGTACTTCGCGGCCGCCGCGACGAACTCACTCGCCCGGGTCGCCAGATCCGTCAGCGATCCGCCCGAGGTGAGCGCGTCACCGAGCAGCGGCGTGGCGGCGGCGACGGCGATCGAACCCGACTCTAGGTACTTCGCGACGTCGGCGAGGTGGACGCCGCCCGTCGGGACGAGCGGGATATCCGGCATCGGCGCCCGGATCGCCCGCAGGTAGGCGATCCCGCCGACGGCCGCGATCGGGAACACCTTCACCGCCGCCGCGCCGAGACGCCATGCCTGGTCGATCTCGGTCGGTGTCAGCGCGCCGCAGATCACCGGCAGCCCGCGTTCGTGCGCGCGCTCCATGACCAGCGGGTTCACCGTCGGCGTGACCAGGAACGTCGCGCCAGCGTCCGCCGAGATGTCCACATCGGACACTTCGCGTACGCTGCCGGCGCCGACGTGCGCTTCGTCCCCGAGCTTCTTGCGGATGGTCGCGATGGCGTCCGTGGCGCCCGGCGTGGTCAACGTCGCTTCGAGCACCCGCACTCCCGCCGCGTGCAGCACCGTGGCGGCGTCGGCGAACCGGCTCGCGTCCGCGGCCCGCAGGATCGCGAGGAGCCGGTTTTCGATCAGGGTGTCCTGGAGGTCGTGCTGGATCATGCGGCAGGGACCGGCGCCTTTCCGGTGTAGGTCACGCCGGCCTCGTCGAAGTCCTTGAGCGCGGCGTCGACCGTCGGCTGCGAGCCGCCGACCGTGAGGTCCAGCAGCACCCGAACCTTGAAGCCCGCCTTCGCCGCGTCGAGCGCCGTCGCGCGGACGCAGAAGTCGGTCGCGATGCCGACGACGTCGACCTCGGTGACGTCGTGCTCCTTCAGCCACGCGTCGAGCGTCTTGCCGTCGCGCGCGTTGCCCTCGAAGCCCGAGTACGCGGCGGTGTACTCGCCCTTGGAGAAGACCTCGCTGATCGGGACCACGTCGAGCGCGGGGTGGAACGACGCCCCGGAGGTTCCCGCGACGCAGTGACGCGGCCAGCTGTCCTTGAAGTCCGGCGTCTCGCTGAAATGGTCGCCCGGGTCGATGTGGTAGTCGCGGGTGGCGACGACGTGCGCGTAGCCGCCTTCCGCTGCCTGCTTGGAGATCGCTTCGGCGGCGGCGGCGCCACCGGGCAGGCCGAGCGACCCGCCCTCGCAGAAGTCGTTCTGCACATCGACCACGATCAAGGCGGTCCCCATGTGTTGCTCCTGAGTTCTCTTCAGACGAATACGGTCGGGATGGCGGGCTCCCCGTGCGAGAGCTTGAGGCCTTCCCACGGAAGGCTCACCAGCGCCCGCCGAAGCCGCTGGCGGGCGTCGTCCAGCGTGGGCAAATCATCCACCGTCCGGCCGTCCCGGACCAGCGGAATCTGCAATTCGTGGTCGTTCGGTCCCTGTTCCGGGACCTGCGAGGCCGCCGTCCAGATCACCTCTTCGACGGCGGTGCCGGTCTCGCGGTGCCGCCGCAGCGCGGATTTCCGGCCGCCTCGGGACTCCTTGTGCGCGCTGCGCTTGGCGACCGGTTTGCCGTCGACCTCCACGAGCTTGTAGACCATCCCGGCGGTCGGCGCGCCGGAACCGGTGACGACCGAGGTCCCGACACCGTACGCGTCGACGGGTTCCGCCCGCAGCGCCGCGATGGCGTGCTCGTCGAGGTCGCCGGACACCACGATGCGGGTGTCCTTGGCACCGAGGGCGTCCAGTTGCTCGCGGGCCTTGCGCGCCAGCGGGCCCACGTCGCCGGAGTCGATGCGGATCGCGCCGAGCTCGGTCCCGGCCACCCGGACGGCCGTTTCGATGCCCTTGGTGATGTCGTAGGTGTCCACCAGGAGGGTGGTGTCGGCGCCCATCTTGTCCACCTGCGCGCGGAACGCCTGCTCCTCGCTGTCGTGCAGCAACATGAACGCGTGCGCGACGGTGCCGCGTGTCGGGATCCCGTAGCGGCGCCCGGCTTCGAGATTGGAGGTCGTGGCGAACCCGGCGAGGTACGCGGCCCTCGCGGCGGCGACGGCGGCGTACTCGTGCGTGCGGCGGCCGCCCATCTCGATGATCGGCCTGCCGTGCGCGGCGCCCGACATCCGCGCCGCCGCGGACGCGATCGCGCTGTCGTGGTTGAGGATCGAAAGGATCAGCGTCTCCAGCACGACGGCCTCGCCGAAGGAGCCGGTGACGGTCAGGATCGGCGAGCCGGGGAAATAGAGCTCACCCTCGGCGTAACCGTCGATGTTCCCCGAGAAGGAGTAGTCCGCGAGCCACGAAAGGGTGGCGTCGTCGACGACGGTCGTCGCTTCCAGCTGGCTCAGCTCGGCGTCGGTGAACCGGAAGTCCGCGATCGCGTCGAGGACCCGACCGGTGCCCGCGACGACGCCGTAGCGGCGGCCGTCGGGCAGACGACGTGCGAAGACCTCGAAGACGCACGGCCGGTCCGCGGTGCCGTCGGACAGGGCGCTGGCCAGCATGGTCAGCTCGTAGTGGTCGGTGAGCAGCGCGGTGCTGGCGCCAGTGGCCGCCTCGGGGAAACCCATGGCGTCAGCCTATTCACCCACATGGCCGGACCTGCCAGCCCGTACCGGATCGGGCCCGTGACACCATGGAGTGCATGTCCACGCCTGTCGCATCCGAGCAGACGCAGGTTGATCCACAGGGAGTAGAAGTCGTCTCTGAGGACAAACCCTGGCGGACGGTCGTCTGGAACGATCCGGTGAACCTCATGTCGTACGTGACGTACGTGTTCCAGAAGCTGTTCGGTTACAGCCGGGACCACGCGACGAAGCTGATGCTCGACGTGCACCAGAAGGGCAAGGCGATCGTGTCGTCCGGTTCCAAGGAGAAGGTGGAGACCGACGTCGCGAAACTGCACGCGGCCGGCCTCTGGGCGACGATGGAGCAGCCTTCATGAACGGATGGCGCCGGAAGGGCGAGACCATCGTCGCCGGGTTCGAGCAGCAGGAGGCCGCGGTACTTCGCGGCCTGGTCAGCCAGCTGGAGGACATGCTCACCGCGCGCGCCGAGGAGGCGCCGCAGGACGAGCTGGCGGAGCTGACCGGGATCCGGACCGGTCCGACCGAATCGCCGGACGACCCGGTGCTTTCGCGGCTGCTGCCGGACTTCCACAAGCTGGACCCGGACAACCCGACCCGCGAGGACATCGACTCGGCCGCCGCGATGCGGTCGATCCACGAGCCCGAGCTGCTGGACAAGAAGGTCGGCGTCGCCAAGATCGTGCTGGACACCCTGCCGCGGGACGGCGGGAACGTGCGGCTGACCTTCGAGCAGGCCGACGCGTGGCTGGGCGCGCTCAACGACGTCCGGCTGGCGTTGGGCACCGCGCTCGACGTCACCGAGGACATGCCCGACGAACTGCCAGAGGATGATCCCCGCGCGCCGCATCTCGGCGTCTACCACTGGCTGACCTGGGTGCAGGAGACCCTCATCCAGTCGTTGACCTCGTGATCACCGACGTTCCCGGCGTGCTGGTCGGGCACCACGAGCGGGTCGGTGACGGCTGGGCGACCGGGACGACGGTCGTACTGGTCCCCGGCGGCGCCGTCGGGGCCGTCGACCAGCGCGGCGGCGCGCCCGGCACGCGGGAGACCAACCTGCTGGAGCCGGAGAACCTGGTCCAGCACGTCAACGCGATCTGCCTGTCCGGCGGGAGCGCGTACGGCCTGGCCGCGGCGGACGGCGTCATGCGCTGGCTCGCCGAGCGGAACCTGGGGATCCCGGTGGGGACCGAGCCGCACGAGGTGGTGCCGATCGTGCCCGCCGCGGTGCTGTTCGACCTGCCGCGCGGCGACTGGGGCAACCGTCCGGACGCCTCCTTCGGCTACGAGGCCTGCGAAGCGGCCGTCGCGGGTCCGGTGCCGTTGGGGACCGTCGGCGCGGGCGCAGGGGCGAAGGCGGGATCACTGAAAGGCGGGATCGGGACGGCCTCGGAGAAGGTCGGGGAGTTCACCGTCGGCGTCGTCGCCGCCGTGAACGCCGCCGGTGAGGCCGTGGATCTCGCGACCGGCCGCGCGTTCGCGGCGGATCACGAGGTCGACGGCGAGTTCGGTGTCCGCTGGCCCGACCGGCCCGGCGACGTCGAGGCGAAGGCGGCGGGGCTCAACACGACCATCGGCGTGGTCGCGGTCGACGCGGCGCTGTCCAAGGCGGAGGCGCGACGGCTCTCGGTGGCCGCGCAGGACGGTCTCGCCAGGGCGGTGCGGCCCGCGCACACGATGTTCGACGGCGACACGGTGTTCGCGCTGGCGACCGGCGACCGGGAGCTTCCCGGCGGGGCGGGCCCCGTCGCGGCGGCCCGGCGCGCGATGGTGCTGGACACGCTCTGCTCGGCGGCCGCGAGGGTGTTCGGGCGCGCGATGGTGCACGGCGTGCTTACCGCGACTTCCGCGGGGGACATGCGCGCCTACCGGGACGTCTGGCCCGAAGCCTTCTCCTGAACGGCCCTGCGGAGTGGCGGCAATCTCAGAGTATGGACCGGCTCCGTCCAGCACCTAAGATGGGCGACGTGCTCCGGATCCGCCGTGAACTCGTCGACGAGATCGTCGCCCATGCCCGTCGTGACCATCCCGACGAGGCGTGCGGGGTGATCGCCGGTCCCGAGGGATCGGACAGCCCCGAGCGGTACATCCCGATGCTGAACGCGGCGCGCTCGCCCACGTTCTACGAATTCGACTCGGGTGATCTGCTCAAGCTCTACCGCGAGATGGACGCCAACGACGAGGTCCCGGTGGTCATCTACCACTCGCACACCGCGACCGACGCCTATCCGTCACGCACCGATGTCTCGTACGCCTCGGAACCCGACGCGCACTACGTGCTCGTTTCCACCAAGGACCCCGATTCGCATCAGTTCCGGTCGTACCGGATCGTGGACGGGGAGATCACCGAGGAACCCGTCGAGATCATCGGCTGAACCCCGGGCCCGGAATAACCCGGCCCGGACAGAACGTCTGCGTAGCAGAGAACCCACCGGAGGTAGAAAACCATGGCCGTGACCGTGTCCATCCCGACCATCCTGCGTACGCACACCGGCGGCGAGAAGTCCGTCGAGGCGACCGGCAAGACCGTGCTCGAGGTGATCGACGACATCGAGTCCCGCCACGGCGGCCTCAAAGCCCGCCTGGTCAAGGAAGAGAAGCTGCACCGCTTCGTCAACGTCTACGTCAACGACGAGGACGTCCGCTTCGCCGGCGGTCTCGAGGCCGAGGTCAAGGACGGCGACACCCTGACCATCCTGCCCGCCGTGGCCGGTGGCTGATCGATGGCTCGCTTCGAGTCGCTGCTCGACGCGCTCGGCGGCACTCCGCTGGTCGGCCTTCCCCGGCTTTCGCCCACCCACGACGTGCGGTTGTGGGCGAAGCTGGAGGACCGCAACCCGACCGGTTCGATCAAGGATCGTCCCGCGCTGGCGATGATCGAGGCCGCCGAGCGTGAAGGCACCCTCCGGCGCGGCTCCACGATCCTGGAGCCGACGTCGGGCAACACCGGGATCGCGCTCGCCATGGCCGCGAAGCTCAAGGGCTACGGCCTGGTGTGCGTGATGCCGGAGAACACCTCCACCGAGCGCAAGCAGCTGCTGCAGGCGTACGGTGCGCGGATCGTCTTCTCCCCGGCCGCCGGCGGGTCCAACGAGGCCGTGCGCCGCGCGAAGGAACTGGCCGAGGCCAACCCGGACTGGGTCATGCTCTATCAGTACGGCAACCCGGCCAACGCCGACGCGCACTACCGCGGCACCGGGCCCGAACTGCTCAAGGACCTGCCGACACTGACGCATTTCGTCGGCGGCCTCGGCACCACCGGCACCCTGGTCGGCGTCGGGCGCTACCTGCACGAGGCGAAGCCGGACGTGCAGATCATCGCGGCCGAACCGCGCTACGGCGAGCTGGTGTACGGCCTGCGGAACCTCGACGAGGGCTTCGTCCCGGAGCTCTACGACGCGAGCGTGCTCAACGGGCGGTACTCCGTCGGCGCGTACGACGCGCTTCGCCGGACACGTGAACTGCTGGAGCACGAAGGCATCTTCGCGGGGATCTCGACCGGTGCCGTGCTGCACGCGGCGCTGGCCGTCGCCGAGAAGGCCGCCGCCACGGGGAAGCCCGCCGATGTGGCCTTCGTGGTCGCTGACGCGGGGTGGAAGTACCTCTCGACGGGCGCGTACTCCGGCTCGCTCGACGAAGCGGCCGAAAGGCTCGACGGGCAATTGTGGGCCTGACATCCGGGAGCCGGAAGTCTGGGATGGGGTCTCGTGAGTGGTAAAGACGGTTAGAACCGTCTTTACCACTCACGAGACCCACCACGTTTCCGGCGCTGGCACGATGGCGGTCATGAAGGTCATCGGGTTGCTGGGCGGGATGAGCTGGGAATCGTCGGCCGAGTACTACCGGCTGGTCAACGAGCGTGTCCGTGAGCTGCGCGGCGGGTACCACTCCGCGCGCACCGTGCTCTACTCCGTGGATTTCGCCGAAATCGAAGCGATGCAGGCCGAAGGCCGCTGGGACGACGCCGGGCGGGAACTGAACCGCGCCGCACGTGGCCTCGAAGCCGCCGGAGCGGACTTCGTCGTCCTGTGCACCAACACGATGCACAAAGTCGCCGACCGGCTCACCGACGGCCTGGGCGTCCCGCTGCTGCATCTCGCCGACACCACCGCCGCCGCGATCAAGGCCGTCGACGTCAAGCGTGTCGGGCTCCTGGGCACCGGTTTCACCATGGCCCAGCCGTTCTACCGCGAACGGCTCGCCGCACACGGCCTCGACGTGCTCGTGCCGGGCGAAAGAGACCGCGAGACCGTGCACCGGGTCATCTACGACGAACTCGTCCACGGCGTCGTCACCGAGGACTCCCGCGAGCGGTACCGCGAGGTCATCGCACGGCTGGTCGAGGAGGGCGCGGAAGGCATCATCTACGGCTGCACCGAGATCGAACTGCTCGTCGGCCCCGAAGACAGTCCGGTGCCCACCTTCCCGACGACGAGGCTGCACGCCGAAGCGGCCGTGGACTACGCGCTGGGCGAGACCTCACTCCCTCCGGCGGTGTGACGTTCGTGCTGGGCGACGGCCTGCCGCCACAGCCTGTCCTGTTCGTCATCGGTGAATCCACCGCGAGGCACACCGAAGACGTCCTCGATCGCCGACCACCACTCGGCCGGTGATTCGAGTACCGTCTTGCCGCCCGGCAGGCCGCTCAAGGTCAGCGCGCGCAGGGAGTCCACCCCCTCGGCGTCGCGCCGCTGCAGCACCAGCGTGCGGACGAACCCGGACTCCTCGGACGTGGACAGCTCGACGTGCTTTTCGGCGAAGTCGGCCATGACGGCCGTCTCCGGCGCGAAATCCATCCCGACGAAACTCCCCTGCGGATCGTGGTCGAACCGCCAGCCACCGGGCGTGACCTCCGAAGGCCGCATGCGGAACACCAGCGGCCCCTGTTTGTACTCGCCCTCACGCAGCGGGAGCGGCTCGTGGATGCCGTCCCCGAGTCCGACGTCGACCAGCCAGCCGGCCTCGGGTGTCTCCGGCAGCCCGGTGACCGTCAGTGCCAGGTGGTTGAGGTGGATGCCGGCCTGCTCGCCGGGAAGCTGCGCCCCGCTCGGATGCCGGGCGACCTGGTAGCCGAGCGCCCGCAGCAGGGCCGAGAAGGCGCCGTTGAGGTGATAGCAGTAGCCGCCGCGACCGGCGGCGATCCGGCTGAACGACACGGCCGGATCCAGCGAGGTGAGCCTGCCCAGCTGGACTTCGAAATCTTCGTACGGCACCCGTTCCACGTGGGCCGCGTGCAGCCGGAAGAGCGCGTCGAGGCTCGGCGGCTCGTGTTCGAGCCCGAGTCGCGCGAGGTAGGCCGGCACGTCGACGTGCTCGGAAGAAGAGATCCCCATGTGATCGACCGTAGCGGCCCCCACCGACAATTCAGGGTTTTCACGGAGGTGATCCCGCCGGTCGCCGTCGTAGCCTGGGGAGGTGACCCCTTTGCCTCCCCAGCCGGTCCCGGCGAGCGAGCCCGGTACGGATCCGGCCAAACGCGTCCTGCCGCCGAACCCGAAGGCCGCCGCGATCGTGGCGCTGGCCTTCACCGTGCTGCTCTACGTGGTCGAGCTGGTCGACGTCGTGCTTCCCGCCGACCTCGACCAGGGCGGCATCCTCGCCCGTGACCTCTCCGGGCTCGACGGCGTGCTCTGGGCGCCGTTGCTGCACGCGGGCTGGGGGCACCTGTTCTCCAACACCGTCCCGGTGCTGGTGTTCGCCTTCCTCGCGATGTCCGCGGGCATCGGCCGGTGGGTGCTGGTCACCGCGATCATCTGGGTGCTTTCCGGTATCGGTGTCTGGCTGATCGCGCCGGGCGGCACGGTGACCGTCGGAGCGTCCGGCGTCGCCTTCGGCTGGCTCGCGTTCCTGCTGGTCCGGGGCATCTTCAACCGCGCTGCCGGGCAGATCCTGGTGGCCTTGGTGCTGCTCGGCATCTGGAGCGGGATGCTCTGGGGACTGCTTCCGGGTGATCCGAACGTCTCCTGGCAGGGTCACCTGTTCGGTGCGCTGTCCGGGGTCTTCGCGGCCTGGTCGATGGCGCGGGTGGACAGGTCCCAGGCCAGGAAAGCGACCGGTCCCGGTAGCCTCGCCGTGTGACCAAGCCGAGCGCCGACGCCCCGATCGGCGTCTTCGATTCCGGAGTGGGCGGGCTCACCGTCGCCAGGGCGATCCTGGAGCAGTTGCCCGGGGAGCAGTTGCGCTATGTCGGCGACACCGCCCGTAACCCGTACGGTCCGCTTCCCATCGCGACGGCACGCCAGTACGCGCTGGAAGCGCTGGACGACATCGTCGAAGGCGGGGTGAAGGCACTGGTCATCGCCTGCAACACCGCCTCCGCAGCCTGCCTTCGCGACGCGAGGGAGCGCTACGACGTCCCCGTCATCGAGGTCGTCCTCCCTGCCGCGCGCCGGGCCGTGTCCGCCACGCGCTCCGGCCGCATCGGCGTGATCGGCACCGAGGGCACCGTCCGGTCGCGCGCCTACGACGACGCCTTCAACGCCGCGCAGGATGTCGAGATCACCAGCGTCGCGTGCCCGCGGTTCGTGGACTTCGTGGAACGCGGGATCACCACCGGTCGCCAGGTGCTGGGGCTCGCACAGGGCTATCTGGAACCACTGCTGGACGCACAGGTCGACACGCTGGTCATGGGCTGCACGCACTACCCGTTGCTGTCCGGGGTGCTGCAGATCGTCATGGGCCAGGACGTCACGCTGGTGTCCAGCGCCGAGGAGACCGCGCGTGACCTCGTGCGCGTCCTCACCGAGGCCGACCTCCTCGCCGAGCGCGACACCCCGCCGCGGCACGAGTTCGTCGCCACCGGATCCGCCGAGCCGTTCACCAGGCTCGCTCAGCGGTTCATGGGCTTCGCTCCGGGTGTGCTGGCTCCCACCAGCGCGTAAAATCGCCGATTCCGTGCTTAAGGTGTCACAGTGCGTCTCACGATCCTCGGCTGCTCGGGCAGCATCCCCGGGCCCAACGCCGCCGCGTCCGGCTACCTGCTCGAGGCGGACGGGTTCGTCCTGGGGCTCGAACTCGGCAACGGGACGCTCGCCAGGCTGCAGGCCCTGCGCGACCCGTTCGACCTGGACGCGCTGATCCTTTCGCATCTCCACCCCGATCACTGCGCCGACGTCAGCGCGCTCACCGTGCTGCGGCGCTACCACCCGGCGCCGCCGTACCCGGCGAGGCCGCGCCGGCTGCCGGTGTACGGGCCGTCGGACGTGCACGAGCGGCTCGCCCACGCCTACGCGGCGAACGAGGAGGAGCGGGCGACCACCGATCTCTCCGACGTGTTCGCCTTCGACGCCCTGCGGCCGGAGCCCATGGAGATCGGGCCGTTCGAGGTCACCGCGGTCCCGGTCGACCACCCGACCCCGGCGTTCGGCCTGCGTTTCGCGCACGGTGGCAAGACCTTCGCCTACACCGGCGACACCGGCGTCTGCGACACCCTGACCGACCTCGCCGGCGGCGTCGACGTCCTGCTGTCCGAAGCGTCGTGGACCGATTCACCCGACCGTCCCGCCGGCGTCCATCTGTCCGGCAAGGAAGCGGGAGAGCTCGGGCGCGAGGCCGGGGTGGGGCGGCTGCTGCTCACCCACGTCGCGCCCTGGACCGACCGCGACGCGGTCCTCGCCGAGGCGGCCGTCGCGTTCCCCGCGGCCGAGCTGGTCGAGCAGGGCGCCGTCTACGACCTCTGACACGGGGTTCTAGAGTGACGGCCGTGGCGAGAAAAGACGGCAGGAACGACGACCAGCTTCGCGACATCAAGATCACCCGCGGCTTCCAGCGGTGGCCCGCGGGCTCGGTGTTGATCGAATTCGGCGACACCCGGGTGCTGTGCGCGGCGAGCGTCACCGAAGGCGTCCCCCGCTGGCGGGCCGGTTCCGGCCTCGGCTGGGTCACCGCCGAGTACGCGATGCTGCCGTCGGCGACCAACACCCGCGGCGACCGCGAATCCATCAAGGGCCGCGTCGGCGGCCGCACACACGAGATCTCCCGGCTGATCGGCCGGTCCCTGCGCGCCTGCATCGACCTGGCGGCGCTGGGGGAGAACACGATCGTCATCGACTGTGACGTCATCCAGGCCGACGGCGGTACCCGTACGGCCGCGGTGACCGGCGGCTATGTCGCGCTCGCCGACGCCGTCACCTGGCTCGGCGCCGCGGGCCGCCTGGCCGACCCGCAGCCGCTTTCGTCTTCGGTGGCCGCGGTGAGCGTGGGCGTCGTCGACGGCCGGGTGCGTCTCGACCTGCCTTATGAAGAGGACTCGCGCGCGGAGGTCGACATGAACGTCGTCGCCACCGACGCGGGCACGCTGATCGAGGTGCAGGGCACCGGCGAGGGTGCCACCTTCGCGCGGTCTACTTTGGACACCATGCTGGACGTGGCGCTCGCGGGCTGCGAGGAGCTGACCCGCTTGCAGACCGAAGCCCTCGCGCTGCCGTATCCCGGCGAACTCCCCGAGCCGCGTCCGGACAAGAAGAAGGGCGCCAAGTGACCAAGCTGCTCCTCGCCACCCGCAACGCGAAGAAGCTCGGTGAACTCCGGCGCATCCTGGTGGCGGAGGGGATCGAAGGTGTCGAGGTCATCGGCCTCGCCGACGTCCCCGAGTTCCCCGAAGCACCCGAGACCGCTCCGGACTTCGAGGGCAACGCGCTCGCGAAGGCCCAGGACGCGGCCGCCGCGACCGGTCTCCCGGCCATCGCCGACGATTCGGGTATCGCCGTCGACGCGCTCAACGGCATGCCGGGCGTGCTTTCGGCGCGCTGGTCGGGCAAACACGGCGACGACGAGGCGAACCTGGACCTCGTGCTGGCGCAGCTGTCCGACACACCCGACGAGCGCAGGGGCGCGGCTTTCGTCTGTGCGGCCGCGTTGGTCATCCCCGGTGGCGACGAAACCGTGGTGCGCGGGGAATGGCGCGGCTCGCTGATCCGGGAACGCCGTGGTGCCAACGGATTCGGCTACGACCCGATCTTCGTGCCGGAGGGTGGGACGCGGACTTCCGCCGAGCTGGAACCGTCCGAAAAGGACGAAGCTTCGCACCGGGGGAAGGCGTTGCGCGCGTTGGCAGGGGAACTCAGGAACTTGGTGGGTTGAGTCTCGTGAGTGGTAAGGACGGTTAGAACCGTCATTACCACTCACGAGGCTTTATGCCAGGGAGAGGTCCCGGAGCAGTTTCGCGACGTGCCCGGTGGCGCGCACGTTGTACTGTGCCACGGCGATCTTGCCTTCGGGGTCGACGACGAACGTCGAGCGGATGACGCCTTCGTAGACCTTGCCGTAGTTCTTCTTTTCGCCGAAGGCGCTGTACGCCTTGAGGACGGTCTTCTCCGTGTCGGACAGCAGCGGGAACGTCAGCCCTTCCGCCTCGACGAACTTCGCGAGCTTCGCGGGCTTGTCCGGCGAGATGCCGAGCACCTGGTAGCCGGCGTCGTTGAGCTGCGCGAGGCTGTCCCGGAAGTCGCAAGCCTGCTTCGTGCAGCCCGGCGTGCCGGCGCTCGGGTAGAAGTACACGACGACCGACTTGCCGTGGAAGTCGCTGAGCTTGACGTCGTTGCCCTCACTGTCGGGGAGGGTGAAGTCGGGCGCTTTGTCGCCGGGGGAGAGTCGCTGCTCGGTCATGACGCACACGGTAGCGAATCGGCGGGGTCAGACCTTCCCGCAGTACTTCGCGGCGACAGGCTCCGAAGTGCTCGGTCGCACTTGAAGGCGCAGCCTCACCGGCCTGTCCGGAACGGCGAACGCCAGGTTCAGGTGGACCGACCGGCCGGGCGCCACGTCCTTGCCGGCGTCCGCGACGCCGTTGTAGCCCTGCACCGGGTCGACGACCTGTTTGACCGCGGAGGTCTCTCCGTCGACCTCACCCGTCACGGACAGGCCGGAGAGCCGGTAGGTGCCCTCGCCCGCGTTCGTCACCTCGATGCCGAAGGCCACCGCGCGCGGGCTCTGCGGGTACGCCGACGCGCTGGGGCGGAACGATTTCGGAGCGGACACGGAGATCGTGACCCCGGTCGCGAACCGGTGCGGGGCGCCGAACGCGAGGTCGCCTTCCGTGTGCGTCGCGGCCAGGCCCTGGGCCGGGGTGTCCGCACCGAGCATCGCTGCCCCTTTTTCCGGTGCCGGAACCCCGCACGCGGCCGCCAGCAGCAACGAGCAGGCGGCGATCAAGAGCTTCGGGGTGCGCGGGGGCGCCATGTGCGGTTACTCCAGTCGGAGGTGCGGGTGGGCCGTTCGAGGTAGTCATCAGTGCCGAAGTGTCCAGAGTGACGGTCTTCCCCGGCCGAGAGGAGCGGCGCGGCCGGGTTGACGCGCACCTGGTGTACACCCGTGGCCGATCCGTGATCGGAAGGGCACGGCTAGTGACAGCCGTCACCTCGATGGCACACCGGAGACGGTCAGACGGCGAAGGCGAAGAACAGGATGAAGATCGCCAGACCGGACACCCAGGCCACGATCAGCCAGCCGAAATCGCGCATCGGATCGACCGCCCGGCTCTCCTCGCCCGGAACGTAGACGCCGCGCTCTTCGAACCAGTCCGCCCACCGGGTCAGCCAGCGAAAGGGGCTTCGAGACGCCATGGTTGTCACAGTACGGGCATGGGCCGGCCGAGTCAGCCAGGGAGAGGTCGCCCGAAAGGGCGGACCGTACGTACCAGTTATCGCCCACTAGGCCCTTTTGTCCAACTAATTCGCCCGTCAGGCTGTCAGGATGGCGCTGGGAATAGATATCTACAGTCGCTTTCAGTCCGTTACCAATTGGCAGGCTGTCAAGGATCACGGAGTGACGTTCGTCTTCGTCAAGCTCACCGACGGCGGTGGCTTGCCGAACGGCGGCCGCAACACCGGCGACGCCTTGGTGGCCGGAGCGAGATCCGTGGGGATCCCAGTGGGCGGTTACCACTTCGCCCAGGCAAGTCCCTCGCCCGAGGCTCAGGCCGACGTGTTCGTCGCGGAGGTCCGGCGGCTCGGGGCGACCGGATGTGTTCCGATGCTCGATCTCGAGGACAACCCGCCGGGTTCGGGGACGCCGAACATCCCCGACGGGCGCAAGCGGGACTTCTCGATCAGGTTCTGCGGTCGCGTCGCCGGACATGGGTTCCGGCCCGGTGTCTACCTGAACAATGCTCTAGCCAAGATGCTGCGCCCGGACCAATTCGGCGTGCCGGACCTGGTCATCTGGATCGCGCGCTACGGGGCCAAACCCGACGCCGCCGCGGGTCGCTACGACGTGCACCAGTACTCGGATTCGGGCCAGGTCCCCGGTATCCGCGCGAGCGGTGTCGACCTCAACGAGTCCTACACGAACGCCCACTTGACCGGCGGCGGCGCCGCCCCGAAACGGAAGGCGACGACAGAACTCATGGAACGCAGGACCATTCCGGCCAGTCCCTCGACCACGTCCGTGCGGCTCTTCCTCTCCGGCAGCGAGACGGCCGCGATCATCGTCCGTCCGCGTGTCGACGGGGACGGCGTCACCGACGCGCCCGTGTGGCAGGGCAACATCTACGCCTGGGGCAGCGACAAGGTCGGTGTCGGCGGGAATCCCCTGCAGACGCCCGGCTTCGATCCGAAGACGGTTTCGCACCGGCGGTACCACCTGCCGGGCGCGGTGTGGGTCGACTTCGAGTACAGCTCGAACGTGGAGTTCGAGATCGACATCGTCGGCTGAGCCGGGCTCGGAAGTCCGTGAAGGCCTCCTTCCCTACTTTGAAGGTAGGGAAGGAGGCCTTCACGGACTTTGGGGTTGTGGCACGATGATCAGGTGACGAATTTCCTGAAGGGCGATGCCGCGTAGGGCGCCCGCTCGGGTCCGGCAAGAGTTGCCGCAGCGTTGCCCGACCGAATCAGGTGAAGGCTTCTCGCCCGCGCTCGCTGCCGGGATCGCCCCTCTCGAACGTTCCCGGAGCTACCTCGGTCCCGGTGCGACCTGGACCGCTCTCCGTCTCTGGAGAGAGTTCGCCGCGGACCCGTACCGGCGGCTTCGGGTCGAAACCGAGGGCTGTGGCGTGTGGGAAAGCTGCGGCGATCCCTGGGAGGCGAGGAAAATGCTCGAGGGCGTGCTTCTCGCCCTCCCCCTGCGGGTCGCGAAGGAGCTGCGGGGGCACATCGACGACGAGTGGTGATCCTTCACCGGCCAGGGGCCGCGTCCCGGATGGCGTCCACGATGAACTGGTACCCCGTGCACCGGCACAGGTTCCCCGAGAGCCCCTGCCGGATCTCGGCGTCCGTCGGATCCGGGTTCTCCTTCAGCAACTCCATCGCCGTCGCCAGCATCCCGGGCGTGCAGAAACCGCACTGCAGCCCGTGGTGCTTCCGGAACGACTCCTGCAGCGGATGCAGTTCGCCATCCGCCGCCAGTCCCTCGACGGTGACGATTTCCGACCCGTCCACCTGCGCCGCCAGCAGGCAGCACGAACGCGCGGTCGCGCCGTCGAGGGTGATCGTGCACGAGCCGCAGACGCCGTGTTCGCAGCCGACGTGCACCCCGGTGAAGCCCAGGTCGTGGCGCAGGAAGTCGGCCAGCGTCCGCCGCGGTTCGCAGCCGGCGCGATAGGTCCGGCCGTTCACCGTCAGGGTGACCGTGATCATGCGCTCTCCTTCGCTCGCGTGATCGCCCGCCGGGTGAGGACGGCGGCCATCTCCCGTCGATACCCGGCCGGGGCGTGGAGGTCGCCGGGCGGATCGGTCTCCGTGGCGACGAGCTCCGCGGCAAGAGCGATGGCGTCGTCCGTCAAGGGGCCGCCGGCGAGTGACTTTTCGGCGGTGAGGGGCCGGATCGGCGTCGGGCCGGCACCCGCGACGGCGATCCGCGCGGATTCGCAGACGTCGCCGGACATCGTCACGGTCACGAAGACGGCGACCAGCGCGAGATCGCGGCTTCGCCTGCTCAGTTCCTCGACCGCCCAGCCGCCTCGATGCGGCGGCACCGAAATCCGGGTCAGCAGTTCGCCGGGGGCCAACGCCGTTCGATGCGGGCCGAGGAAGAAGTCCCGGGCGGCGACGATCCGTTCGCCGTCCGGTCCGTGGACGGTGAAGCCGGCGTCGAGCGCGACCATCACCGCGGGCAGTTCCGCGGCCGGATCGGCGTGCGCGAGACTGCCGCCGATCGTGCCCCGGTTCCGGATGGCCACGTGCCCCACGTAGCCGAGTGCCTCGGCGAGCAGCGGCACTTCGGACCGGACGACGGCGGACGTCTCGGCAAAGCGGTGCCGGGTGAGCGCCCCGATCTCCAGCCGCCCGTTCTCCTCGCGCAGGAAGGAAAGCTCGTCGACGCGGTTGATGTCGACCACCAGCGAGGGCCGCGCCTGACGCAGGTTCAGCAACGGCACCAGGCTCTGTCCGCCTGCCAGCACCCGGGCGTCCGGAGTGCCCAGCGCTTCGACGGCCTCGTCGAGTGATGAAGCCCGGAAATATTCGAACGGCGCGGCCTTCACCGGGCAGCTCCCCGTTTCAGCGCGGCAAGCAGCCGTGGCGGCGTGATCGGCAGCGAAGTGATGTCGACGTCGTATTCGCGCAGCGCGTCCTCGATCGCGTGCGCGATCGCCGCGCCGCCGCCGATCACACCCGCTTCCCCCATCCCCTTGAACCCACCGGGAACATGCTCGGCGGGCGTCGTCATATGCGACACGGAGAACGGCGGGATCTCGGTCGCCGTCGGCAGTAGATACCCGGTGAACGACGTGGTCGCCATCCGTCCGTCGGCGCCGTAGACCAGTTCCTCGTACAGCGCCCCGCCGATCGCCTGCGCCGCACCGCCGTGCAACTGCCCGTCCACGATCGTCGGATTGATGACGGTGCCGCAATCGTGCGCGATCAGATAATCCAGCAGCGTCACCACGCCGGTCTCCCTGTCGACTTCGGCGAGGACCGCGGTGCAACCGAAAGAGGTCGCGACGTTGACCGGATCGTAGACCTCGCGTTCCTCCAGCGTCGGCGTCTCGTCCTCGGGCCAGACGCCGTTCAGCCGCCGGTACGCCGCGTCGCCGATCGCGGCGAGGGTGACCTGCCTGCCAGGTACGCCTTTCACCGAAACGACACCGTCCTCAAGGGACAGATCGCCGGGGGAGGCCTCCAGCATGTGCCCGGCCACCCGCAGGATCTTCGCCCGCAGCCGGGCCGACGCGTTCAGCACGGCCGCGCCGCCGACAGCCGCGCCGCGGCTCGCCGCCGTGCCGTAGCCGGTGTATGGGCAGCTCTGGGTGTCCCCGGAGAGCACGGTGACATGGTCGAGCGGGACGCCGAGCGTATGCGCGGCCACCTGCGCCAGCGTCGTGTGGATGCCCTGTCCGATCGCGGACAGTCCGGTGTGGACGGTCACGTGGCCGGTCGAGTCGACCCGTACGACCTCCTCGTCGAACCCGGAGTGCCCCAATCCGGCCAGGTTGATGATCCTGCTCGGCCCGAACCCGGTCAGTTCGTTGTGGAACGCGTACCCGATACCGACGCCGTTTCCGCGACGTTCCGTCCAGCCCGCGTCTTCGACGGCCTTCAGGCAAAGATCCAGGCAGTCCTCGTAGCGGCCGCTGTCGTAGACGAACACCGGGCCCTGGTACGGGAACGCCTCCGGCGGGATGAAGTTCTTGCGCCGCACCGCGTGCGCGTCCATGCCGAGACGCTTCGCCAGCTGCTCCACCAGGTGTTCGTGCACGAAGTTCGCCTTCGGCAGCCCGTAACCGCGGAACGATCCGTACGGCGACCGGTTCGTCATCACGGCGACGAGGGTCAGTTCCGCGTTCGGGATGGCGTACGGCCCGGTCAGCAGGGCGGTCGTCGTCCAGCACGGGCTGGCGCCGACGGTCCCGAGCACGCCGCCGAGGACGCCGTACACGGTGGCGCGCAGACCGGTGATCGTGCCGTCGTCCTTGGCCGCGAGTTCGACGTCGATCTTCTGCTCGCGCGAGTGCGCGTTGGCGACGAAGCTCTCCGCGCGGTCCTCGATGAGCTTGACCGGTTTGCCGGTGCGTCGCGAGAGGATCGCCGCGACGACTTCCTCGGCGTAGAAGTCGAACTTGTTCCCGAAGCCGCCGCCGACGTCGGGCGTGCGTACGCGGATCCGGTCCATCGAGAGCCCGAAGACCTCGCCGAACAGTTCACGCGCGAGGTTGGGCGCCTGCGTGGCGAGCCAGACGTCGAGCCGGTCGGTGAACGGGTCCCAGGTCGCCACCACACCCCGCGTTTCGATCGGCGTGCCCATCTGGCGGGCGAACCGGAACGACTCGGTGAGCACGACGTCGGCTTCGGCGAACGCGGTGGCCACGTCACCCATCGGGATGGTCCCGGTGCCGGCGATGTTGTCCGGCCAGTCTTCATAAAGCTTCGGCGCGTCGTCCGCCAGCGCCTGTTCGAGTGTGCCGGCGGCGGGGAGTTCCTCGTACTCGACTTCGATCAGTTCCAGCGCGTCTTCGGCGGTCGCCCGGTCCTTCGCCGCGACGGCCGCGACACCTTGGCCGTGGTAGCGCACCTTGCCGATGGCCAGGGCGTGGGTTTCGGGCGTCCGCATGTCCGGCAGGTTCGACCAGATCACCGGTTGGGGTGTCTTCGTACTCGCCCGCACGTCTTCACCGGTGACCACGGCGAACACGCCGGGATGTGCTTCCGCCGCGGTGGTGTCGACGCGCAGGATCCGCGCGTGTGGCAGGGGACTGCGGAGGACAGCCGCTTCCAGCATCCCCGGCAGCCGCACGTCGTCGATGTACTGCGCCCGCCCTGTCAGCAGGCGGACGTCCTCCTGCCGGGTCACGCTCGCACCGATCAGCCCCATGGCCTCACTTTTCCGTACCGAGGGCCCCTCGCGCATCGTGCACACGGGTCATGGCCTCCCAGTCGGACACGGGGAGCCATTGCCGCTCCGGATCGAAGGGCCGGTAGGCGGAGCGGACGTGCTCGATCAGCAGCGGCAGCGTGGGATGCCGGTTGTCGTGCCGCCACAGCAGCGAAAACGGGTACACCGGTGTCGGGTCGACGAGCGGGATCTGGACGACGTCCGGATGCCAGGGCACGTGCATCTTCGCGCCGACGAAGCCCAGCCGGTCCTTCGACTCGCTGAGCACCTCGATGTGGTGTTCCAGTCCGAAGTTCGGGCCGTCGGTGTCGACCAGGATGCCGAACGCCGGGCACAGTTCGGCCCAGAACTCCGCCCATTCGCTGGCTCGCGCGTTGTAGGGCATCCAGGCCGTCAGTCCTTCGAGCTCCGCCATCGCCACCTTTCGCCGCCGTGCGAGCGGATGCTGCCGCCCGACCAGCAGGTTCGCCGGTTCCAGATAGGCGGGCGTGCGGCCGATCCCCGGGGACGGTTCGGTGCTGACGCGGGCGAACGCCGCATCGACGGACTCGGGCAGCATCGACCGGCGCACCGCGCCCAGCCCGGGCGTGACGAGTTCCAGTTCGTCGTCGTGGTCGGCATGGAAGGCGCGGATGACCTCCATGGTCGCCAGCCGCGTGCCGAGGACGTCGACGCGCAGGGGACGTCGCCTGCCCTGAAGACGCTCGACGGCTTGGTCGGCGAGGCTGATCAGCGCCCGAGCGTGCTTGAGGAACTCCTCGCCGTCTTCGGTCGGCTCGGCGCCTCCGCGCGTTCGCGACAGCAGCCGCACGCCGAGATCGGTCTCGAGCTTCGCGACGCGTTTGGAGACAGCCTGCTGGCTCATGTCCAGCCGGATCGCCGCCTCGCTGAAGTACCGGTCCTCGGCAACAGCGACGAACGCGCGCACCGCGCCCAAGTCCAGCTCCACTGTGCACTCCCTACAACCCTTGGTTGTCGCCGGCCGCGTGTCACTTGTCGGACAACGCCCGCGCGACTTGGGTCCAATCGCCGCGTCGGGCCGGGATCGTACAACCGAGGGGAGTGGCCGGTGGACTCCGAGGACGCCGTCCTCGAACTGAAGCGGACTTTGCCGGCGCACAAAGGACAAACGCCGGTCCGGGTGAAGCTCGCAGGGTCGTTGTACGCGCTCGACGACTACCTCGTCGTCAGTTCGATGCTCCTGGGTGAACAGAAGTCCATTCCCGGCATCACGCCGGGCCGGGCGTGACCCGGGCGTGGCGCAGCAGCCTGAGCTGACCGATCTCGGAGACGTTCTTCATCAGTTCGGAGTTCACCCAGGCGACTGTGTGGGCGAAGGTCAGCCCGGCCTCCTCGCCCCACGGGTAGGCGGAAGGTGCGTCCAGGTCGTCGTCGGCCAACCGGTCCAGCACGGCCAGCCATTCGTCGCGAAGGCCGCGCACCCATTCGATGGCGGACTCTTCGCCGGGCCAGGCGATTTTCTCGCGCTCGCGCGGAGTCCGCCCGTTCGCGTGGTCCAGCGCGACGCTCCACCACCAGCCGATGTGCCAGGTGAGCCAGGCGATCGTGGGGACCGGGATGGGATCCGGTTCGGTATCGGCCCAGTCAGGTGTGCCGTCCGGTCGTATCGTCCAGCAGAGAGCCGCTGGTTCCCAGAGGAAGTCCTCCGGCTCCAGATCGGCGAGGTGGTATTCGAACAACGACCAGGTCAGATCGAACTGCCAGCGCGTCAGTCCGGAACGCGATGCGGACACCCGCCGGATCCTCCCTTCGGGCATGGCGGCCGCAACCGGTTTACGGTGCGGACATGTGTCCTCATGTCGCGCAGCGGAACGGCCGGACGGCGACCGCCGAAGACCTGGCGCCCCTCGCCTTCGCCGGTTTCGCCCACTTCACGGCCATGCAAGTGCGTGACGGCCGGGTCCGCGGTCTCGACCTGCATCTGGACCGGCTCCGGACCGCCTCGCTGGAGCTGTTCGGCGACGCCCTGCCCGACGACCGGATCCGCTCGTACGTGCGCGAGGCGCTGAAGGCCGGTCCTGCCGACGTCTCCCTCACCGTGACGATCCATCTGCCGGGTGATCTCGAAGTCCTGGTGCGCACCCGGCCCCCGGCTTCGGGTCCGGCCGGGCCGCTGGCGCTGACGGCCGTCGACCACGAGCGCGTCCTGCCCGCCCTCAAGCACACCGGTGAGATGGCGAAGACCTACTTCCGGCGGCGGGCCGTCGACGAAGGTTTCGACGACGCGGCGTTCGTCGATCGCCGGGGCAGGCTGAGCGAGGCGACGATCTGGAACCTCGCCTTCTCCGACGGCGATACGGTGGTGTGGCCCGACGCCGCCCTGTTGGAGGGAACCACGATGGGCATCGTCCGGCGACGGCTGGGGGAGCTCGGTGTGCCGCAACGGGTCCAGGAGGTCACGCTCGCCGACCTGCCGGGACTGGCGGGCGCGGTGGTCATGAATTCGTGGACGCCGGGGATCGCGGTGCACCGGATCGGCCCGGCGCCGCTGCCGGATGCGCCGTCGTTCGTCGAGGCGCTGCACCGGGCTTACGAAACAGAACCTCTCACCCGACCTTGAAAGGAGAGACGCCACCGGGACGGTCGGGGCCGCGGTCTCCGAAGCGCTCACCGCACGCGGGCACACCGTGCACCCCGCTTCCCGCTCAACGCCGTCAGCCCCGGTTGGGTGAGCGAAACGCTCGGCGAGCCGGGCGGACGCTGACACCGTAAGTCGGTTGACCGTGCTGCCAAAGTGGGCAGTCGTGACCACTCATGACAAGGACAGACAGGAATTCCTCCGGCTGGCCGGGCTCGCGACGCCGATGGCGCTGCGGGTCGCGGTGACACTGGGACTGCCGGACCGGCTGTCCGGCGAAGGCGCGGCCGCCGTCGACCTGGCGGCGGAACTCGGCCAATCCCCGCTGGCGCTCGATCTGCTTCTGGGGCATCTGACCACGCTCGGTGTCCTCGAACGGACATCGACCGGCTATCGCACCACCGAGTACGGAGCGAAACTCCGCGCCGACGCGGGAAACGGTCTCGCCGGACTCCTGGACATGAACGCGGCCGGCGGGCGGGGCGAACTGGCGTTCGTCGAACTCGCGCACAGCATCGCCACCGGCCAGGCGGGCTACATTCGCCGCTACGGCAAGGACTTCTGGGCCGATCTCGCCGAGAATCCCCATCTGCGGGAGACATTCGACCGGCAGATGACCCAGCGGTTCCTGACGCAGGTACCGAGGTTCGTCGCCGGGTTCGACTGGTCCCGGTTCGGCACGCTCGTCGATGTCGGCGGGGGTCACGGCAGCCTGCTCGCCGCGATCCTGAAGGCCAACCCCTCGATGCGCGGCCATCTCGTCGATCTCGCGCCCACCGCGGCGGTCGCCGAGAAGGAGATGCGCGAGCAGGGGCTCGAAGACCGGGCCGAGGTGACCGCGGGCAGCTTCTTCGACCCGCTCCCGGGCGGGGCGGACGCCTATCTGCTGTCCGACATCCTCCACGACTGGGACGACGAGCACGCCCATCGCGTCCTGGCCCGCTGCGCCGAGGCGGCCCACCCCGCGGGCCGGGTCCTCGTCATCGAGGCGGTCGGCGGACTCGGGGCGCAGACCGAGTGGGACCTGGTCATGCTCGTGCTTTATGGCGGCCGCGAGCGGCGCCTCGACGAACTCCGTGAGCTCGCCGCCGCACACGGCCTGGTCTTCGACTCGGTCACCACGCTGACCGAACAGCGCAGTCTGCTGGAATTCCGGCTCCAAGATATTCCTTGACAAGAATATTCTCTCAGATGAATACTTCTGGGCATGGAGCAGATCGCAGCAGTACTGGGAGACGGAGCGAGGTGGCGCATCGTCGAGCTTCTCGCCGAGCGGCCCCGGTCCGTCGGTGAGCTCGCCGAGCTGACCGGCCTGCGGCAACCGCAGACCACCAAGCACCTGCAGACCCTCGCCCGCGTCGGTCTCGTGACGGTGTTCCCGCTCGGGCAGCGTCGCGTCTACGCGATCGAAGCGGCGCCGCTGAAGGACTTCGAAGAACGGCTGCGGGCGCTGATCACGACGATCGAGGCGAACGAGGGCGAGCGAGATGTCCTCACGCGCTATCAGGCCGCGATCGGCGCGGACACCGCGGCCGCGGATCAGGATCGGTGGGCGGACGGACGGTCCTTTTCGTTCGATCGGCTGCTCGCCGCGCCGCGGAACGACGTCTGGCGGCACTGGACCGAACCCGCGCTGCTCGCGTCCTGGTGGGCGCCGCCTTCGATGACCGTCACCGACTGCGTCATCGAGCCGTGGACCGGCGGACGGGCCGTGCTCGACTACCGCGACGCGGAAGGGCGATACCGCTCCGCGGGCAAGGTCCGTGCCGCGACCGAACACGAACACCTCGAGTTCGATCTCTCGGTGCTCGACGCCGCGGGGGACATCTTCTTCACCGGTCACTACGACCTGAAGTTCACCGAGGCGCCGGGCGGGACCCGGCTCCGGCTCGACCTGCGCGTCACCGAAACCACCGTCGAGGCCGTCCCCTTCATCGCCGGCATCGAAACCGGCTGGAGCCAGGTGCTCGACAACCTCGCAGCCCGACTCACTCAGGAAAAGGACTGAACGACATGACGAACCAGACCGGCCGCCGCGTCACCGCGAACATCAGCCTCACCCTGGACGGCCACTACAGCGGCCCCGGCGGCCCTGGCGACATGGGCGCGATCGTTTCGTACGCCACCACCGACATCGCCCGCGCCCACCTCGCCCGTATCCACGAGAAGGCGACCACCGCGGTGCTCGGCAGACTGAACGCCGAGGGCTTCCTGGGCTTCTGGCCGACCATCGCCGCCGACGAGAACGCCGACCCCCGCGACCGCGCCTACGCGAAGTGGCTGACCGATGCGGAAAAGGTGGTCTTCTCGACGACCCTGACCGAAGCGCCCTGGGACCGCGCCCGCGTCGTGAACGCACCGGCCGCCGACGTCATCGCGGACCTGAAGGCGAACGGGGAAGGCGACATTCTGGTCAACAGCAGCGCCAGCGTCATCAAGGCCCTGCTCGCCGACGACCTGATCGACCGGCTGTACCTGATGATCTGCCCCGAGATCACCGGCGGCGGGCAGCGGCTGTTCGTCGACGGACTGCCGGCCTCGAAGTGGACGCTGGCTTACCAGGAGGTCGGGGAGCTGGGGGAGATGGCGCTGGTCTACGACCGCGCGCGCTGATCTTCGGGTCTCGTGAGTGGTAAGGACGGTTCTAACCGTCCTTACCACTCACGAGGTTGGGTGTCGGTGGGCCCGGAGAGACTCGAACTCTCACTGGCACGGACCTAAACCGTGTGCCTCTGCCAATTGGGCTACGGGCCCCAGTACTGCCCCGAAATCGTAGCGTGCGACACGATCGGCGTTTCTCGGCGTGGCCGGTGCCACCGCGAGGGGTGGCGTCCTCTAACGTGGGCTTCCAGCAAGTCCGTCGCGGCGAGGAGGACACGTGGCTCGCGATCCCGAGACCATCGAGCGTGAAATCGAGCAGGCCAGGAACGCGCTGGTCGCCACGCTCGACCAGCTGGGCACGAAGGCGAACCCCGCGAAGCTGGTGGATTCCGCGAAGACCGGTCTGCGCGCGAAGCTGGACGAGCCCAAGGTGAAATACCCGCTCATCGGCGGGGCGGTGCTGATCGGCGTGCTGCTGATCCGCAAACTCCTGAAGTAGGTCTCAGGAGGGCTGGGCCGCCTTGGCGGGTGTCTTGGCCGGCTCGGGCTTCTCCTTGGTCTTCGCCTCGTCGACGGCCTTCGGGAGTTCCTTGCCCTGGGGCACCGGGGGCTTGCCGCCGGTCTTCTCCTTGGCCTTGCCGTTCGCCGGCGGAGGAACCTCGAGCGGTTCGATCTCCGGAAGCGTGAGCCTCGCCGTCATGTAGGCGGCGGTGAACTCGAGCGCACTGCCGTTGAGCAGGTGCACCACGGTCGACCGTTCCGGCGGGGACAGTTTCTCGACCAGCTGGTCGGCCCGGTCCCGTGCCGCGATGATGCCCGGCGCGCGGCCGGTCAGTTCCTTGCCGGAGCCGCTGACCGTGACCTTCCAGTCGTCGTCCTCTTGGACGTACGACGCGGTGATCGGTTCGGTCATCCGCCTCACCCCTCTCCTCGCGAGCATGCGTCACTCAATGGACCTGGTCACGCCGCCGTCATGACGCCACTTTCGGGTGGTGGCGCCCCCTCCTGACGGAGGCCGCGAGTGTCCATCAGACTTTCTACAGTGTCATCGATACAGTAGGACAACTCTGTGTCACAAGACACTGGCGGCAATGTGCTCTGAGTGACGACCGAATGGCCTAATGCACGCGCATCTTCACAGTCGTTTCAGCGGGCCCTCGCGGACAGGCCCGACCAGAGCACGTCCATCGCGTATCCGGTCGCCGTTTCGGGGCTGACGTCCTCGTGTCGTTCGCACCAGATCGCGAGCCGTTCGCACGCGCCGACGACGAACTCCGCGGACGCTTCGGCGCGGAGGTCGTCGCCCGGGTCGAGGTAGTCACCCATCAGTGCGGCGATCAGGTCCGTCTGCTGGCGCCGGGTCTGCTCGATCTCCTCGGCTGCGCCGGTCCCGATCAGCGCCATCTCGTGGCGGAGCAGTGACCAGGCCTGGCGTCGTTCCCGGATGAAGACGAAGAAGGCGAGCAGTCCGCGTCGCAGCGCGTCCTCGGCGGACGTCGCGCCGACGGTCGCCCGTTCGGTGACTTCGCGCAGGGCCGCCCGTGATTGCTGGATGCAGGCGAGCAACAGCCCCTCTTTCGAGTTGAAGTACTCGTAGAGCATCGGTTTGGAGACCCCGACGCGCTCCGCGATGTCGTCCATCGACGCCGCGCTGTAGCCGCGTTCGGCGAAGACTTCCTCAGCGATTTCGATCATCTGCCGCATTCGCTCTGCTCGTGGCATGCGTTTGCGCTTCGCCGTGGTCACCACAACACTCTACCGAAGGTAACCTACTTCGAGTAAGGTGAACTCCCGGTAACAGGTAATGTGAACGAGAGGTCGGGTCATGGGCAACCGCACCGAGACCGGTGTCGTCATCGTCGGAACCGGCTTCTCCGGGCTGGGCATGGCCATTCAGCTGCGGAAAGAAGGCCGCGAGGACTTCGTCATCCTGGAGAAGGCCGACGACGTGGGCGGCACCTGGCGGGACAACACCTACCCCGGCTGCGCCTGCGACATCCCCTCGCATATGTACTCGTTCTCGTTCGAGCAGAACCCCGGCTGGTCCCGCGCGTACTCGCCGCAGCCGGAGATCTGGCAGTACATGCGCGACGTCACCGCGAAGTACGACCTGCACCGCTTCATCCGCTTCGGCCAGGAGATGACCGGCGCCCGTTGGGACGCCGACGAGAACCGCTGGCACGTCGCGTCGAAGTCGGGCGACGAGTTCGTCGCGCCCGCGCTGGTCGCCGGGGTCGGGGCGCTGCACCTGCCGCAGATCCCGAAGCTGCCCGGTATCGAGCGTTTCCAAGGCCGGGCGTTCCACTCCGCGCAGTGGGAACACGACTTCGACCTCGCCGGCAAGCGGGTCGCCGTGGTCGGCACCGGCGCGAGCGCGATCCAGTTCGTGCCACAGATCGCGAAGGACGTCGCCGAGCTGACGCTCTTCCAGCGGACGCCGCCGTGGATCATGCCGAAGCCGGACCGCGAGATGCCGGAAGCGCTCCGGAAGACGTTCAGCTCGGTGCCGTTGCTGCAGCGCGCTTTCCGCAACGTCCTCTACTGGGGCCTCGAAGCCCGCGCGATCGGCTTCAACGGGCAGCCGTGGGTGATGAAGATCGGCCAGCGCATCGCGCAGCGCAACATCTTCAAGAGCGTCAAGGATCCCGAGCTGCGCCGGAAGCTGACGCCGGACTACACCATGGGCTGCAAGCGGGTCCTGGTCTCCAACGACTACTACCCGGCGCTCGCGCGGGACAACGTCGACGTCGTCACCGACGGCGTGAAGGAGGTCCGCGAGCACAGCGTCGTCGACGGCGCCGGCGTCGAGCACGAGGTCGACGCGATCATCTACGGCACCGGATTCCACGTCACGGACGCCTTCGACGACCTGGAGATCATCGGCCGCGACGGGCGCAACCTCGGCAAGGAGTGGTCGACCGAGGGGATGCGGACCTACCAGGGCATCACCGTGTCCGGGTTCCCGAACCTGTTCTTCCTGCTCGGCCCGAACACCGGGCTGGGGCACAACTCCGTGGTGTTCATGATCGAGGCGCAGATCTCCTACGTCGCACAGGCACTGCGCCTCGCCCGCGGCAAGGCACTCGACCCGCGGCCGGAGGCGCAGGAGCGGTTCAACGGCGAAATCCAGCGCAAACTCGCCAAGGGCATCTGGACCCAGGGCGGCTGCAAGAGCTGGTACCTCGACGCGAAGGGCGTCAACCGCACGATCTGGCCGGGCTTCACCTGGCGGTACTGGCTGGACACCCGCAAGGTGCGCCGCGAGGATTACGAGCTCCTCGGCTGAGGAAGTACGTGAAGGCCCCCTTCATTGCGCTAGGCGCAATGAAGGGGGCCTTCACGTACAAAGGGGAGGGTCCGTGAAAGCCAAGATGGGGGCATGGCCTTCACGGACCGGGGGACGCCGCGCTCATGAGGGGTTGAGCCGGCGAAGCCTTCCGACGAGATCGACGGTGGGGATGCCGCAGAGTTCGGCCATCCGTTCCAGCGCCGCGAAGTCGAGGTGGACCTCGGTGGAGCCGTTGTCACTCGACCGTTTGAGCCGGTCGTCCGCCCACCGCCGCAGGGGGAGCAGCTCCTCCTGGTCGTCCTTGATCACCAGGCGCAGGTCGATCCGGACCCGGCCCGGTTCGTCCACGAACACCCGGCGATGCACCTTGGCCAGCAGATCCTGCGGCAGCTCGTCCATCGCGACGCACAGTTCGACCAGCCGCACCACGGAACAGTGCCGGGTGCCCAGCTCGTAGGTCGCCAGCGTCTGGAGCGAGATCTCGCTCTGCAGATGCTGGTTCAGTTCCTTGCGTGTCCAGCCACGTTTACGGCGGAGCTTGCGGAGCTCGTCTCCGAGTATCCGCTGATAGCTCTCAGCGTCGATCAGCACTCCCCATCCCCTGCCTTGCCCACCTTCTCCACCGCTCGCCCCATGTGACAAAACCCGGGACGAGCGCGCTCACGTGTATGAAAGTCGGCAGGGCCGCCGCTCTTACGCGGTTTCGGGGGTGCTTTTCCTATCGATTTTGAGCTACTGGGCCGAATGGGTGAATAAGGGAGTGTGGAGGGGCGTTTCGGTGGACGTCATGGTTCGCCCGGGCGGACCTGGGTTTGTCCACGACGCCCCAGCCTGCTCGCCAGGAAGGATCGACTTCCGCGCGAAGGAGGAGCCTGTCAGTTGACGCAGGGCACGCCTTCGGCGGTGATCGGCTTCTCGTCGGACTGCTCGGGAGGGGGCGCCGCGGCCGACGAACCGGCCGCGTTCTGCGAGGAACCGGCGCCTTCGGCACCGCTCGGCGCCTTGAAGTCCGAGCCGAGGAAGACCATCACGTGCCCGGCCTCGACGCTCTTGTCCTCTTGGACGGTCGGGTTGCCGCCGAGTTCGTCGGCGACCGCCTGGCCCGCCGCCTTCTCGCCCTTGGCGACCCAGACCACCGTCTTCTTGCGCGCGCTCGCCGTGGCCGTGTCGCCCGCGGTGAAGCCCTTGTCGACGAGCTGCTTCAGCACCGCCGAGGCCAGCCCGTCCCGGTTCGTGGAATTGCGGACGTCGACCGTGGTCGCCTTGTTGGGGGACTCGGCGGGCGGTGCCTGCTGTTGTTCGCCGGGCTGCGGGCCCGCGAGCCCCTGGACGAAGTTCTTGACCTGCTTCGGGTCCACCTGGATGGCGACGCCGTCGTTCGGGGTCTTGTACTCGATGTTGACGATCGGGATCGTCCGGAACTCGAGCTGACCGCCGGTCAGGCTCTTCATCTGCTGAGCGAAGCCGAAGACGTCCCAGTTCTGGTTGAGCACGACCGACTTCTTGATGGCCGTGATCAGGTCGTTGAGCTTGCCAGGGTTCGCGAGCGTGCCCGCCGAGAGCACCTTCCGCGCCATCCCGGCCATGAACACCTGCTGCCGGACGACCCGGTCGAGGTCGCCGCGCGGCAGCCCGTGCCGCTGCCGGACGAAGCCGAGCGCCTCGACACCGGAGATGGTGTGCGGGCCCTTGGTGAACTTCGCGCCGGAGAACTGGTCGTCGACGTCGTCGTTGAGGCAGACGTCGACCCCGCCGATGGCCTGCGTGATCTCGCTGAAGCCCAGCAGGTTGATGGCGGCGTAGTTGTCGATCGTCGAGCCGGTCAGCTGCTCGACCGTCTTGATCAGGGTCTTCGCCCCGGCCTCATTGGCCTTCTGGTCGAGTTCCTTCGGGTCGGAGACGCCCTTCTCCTGCTGTTTCTTGCGCTCGTCGAGCATCGCGCGGGCGTAGGCCGAGTTGATCTTGTGCTTCCCGAAGCCGCCGGGGATGTCCACGTAGGAGTCACGCGGCAGCGAGATCGCGACGGCCTTGGAGCCGTCGTTCGGGATGTGCACGAAGATCAGCGAGTCGGTGTTCAGTTCGCCGTCGGCCTGTCCGGCGCGCAGCTGGGCCAGGACTTCCTTGGACAGCGGGTTGCCCTGCGCGTCCGTGCGGCTGTCGAGGCCGACGAGCAGGATGTCGCGGGCGCCGTCGGCGGGCTTCTCGCCTTCGTCCGCGCCGATGCCGACGTTGGCGAAGGTCAGGCCGTCCATCGCGGCCCACGCGTAGCCGGTCAAACCCATCACCAGCAGCGAGACGAGGCCGAGGGCGATCTTGGGCCCGCGGAACGGCCGTCGCGGGGCACGCCGTGGTTCAGGGCGCCGGGGCGGCCGGCCCGCGGCCTGGCGGGCGGGCGCCGGACGGGCTCCACGAGGCGGGGCCGGGCGGGAAGGAACGCGTCCGGGCGCGTCCTGCCTAGGCCGGGCGGGACGTCGGTCCCCTTGCCCATTCCGAGGCGGGTACTCCACGCGGTCTGCTCCTTCTGTTCGTTACCGGTTCGACGCTCTTCTCAAGGGACGCATGGTGCCTGTTGTGGGTTGTCGCAGGATTACACATCCCCCCGAAGATGTGGCACGCACCACCGGTTTACTCCCAATGGTACGGAGAATGCCTGGTCAGCGCCGTGTGGCTCAGGGAAGGACACGCCGGGCCGCACGGGCCGGGACCAGCGTGGCGGCCGCCGCGAGCATCGCGACGACGATCGTCGCGGCCGGAAGCGCGACGGAGGCGGCGCTCACCCGCAGCTCGACGAGGGCACTCATCAGCGGCGGCGCGCACGCGACCGCACAGACCAGCCAGGTCCCGGTCATCCGGCTGGTGCCGTTGCGCACGGTGTGCAGCAGGTACACCCCGAGCAGCAGGTTGACCAGGCTCTGGACCGGGCCGAACCGGATCCCGAGGAGATCGGCGTCGGCGGACGCGCCACCGAAGCGGGTGAGCGCGAACCCGAACACGCCGAGCATCGCGTACGCCATCCCGACCGTCGCCGCCGCGCGGCAGAACACCGCGGCGCGCAGGCCGGGCTCGTCGACCGCCCGCTGTCGCGGTCCCGAATGACGTTCGAACCACCAGAAGACGAGCACGGCGGGCACGGCCAGCAGGGCCAGCGCGAGCAGGACCCTCGGGCGGGCCAGCCAGCTGAGCCCGTCCACGAACGGACCCGGCAGGTAGACGACAGCCACGAGCAGCAGCATCGCGGACAGGAAGCCGAGGTACAGGCTCATCGGGGCGCGCAGGACGAGGCGCGCGGTGGCGGCGACCGCGGGACGTTCGCCGAGCCGGGCCAGCGGCCGCGCGACCAGGCCGAGGATCGCGAGCTGCACCAGGCCGAGCAGAAGCACACCCCACGGCGGACCCGACAACGCGGCCGGGGCGCCGGGGCCGCCGAGCAGCATCGGTCCTTCGCCGCGGACGGCGACCGCGAGGCCCAGGCCGGCGGCGCCGGTGAACGCCGTCGCCAGGAGGACACCGCGCGGCAGGCGGACACCGTCGGCGTGGGCGAACGCCAGTTGCTGGACGAACAGAGCGAGGAACAAGGTCTCCGCGTAGCGCGGGATGGCCGAGCCGGACCACTGCGCGGCGGCCTCGCCCGCCAGGGTCAGGGCCAGCAGCCCGGCGACGGAGGCGGTCCGCGTCCGGTGATACAGCGTCAGCAGCGACGGCGCGAGGACGACGGTCAGCAGGAACACGCCGAGCAGCCAGAGCGGATGCAGCGCGATCCGCATGACGGTGGCGTTCGTGCCCGCCGGGATCCCCAGCACCTCCAGCGCGAGAGGGACGACCAGCGCGACGACGGCGAAGATCAGCGCCGGGCGCAGCAGCGGGCTCGCGCGGTCGGCGAGGTACTGCGGGTAGCGGCCGCCGGTCGCGCGGATCGACCGCCAGCCCGCCTCGTTGATCCGGCCGACCGCGAAGAAGATGAGCGGACAGAGCTGGGCGAGCCAGGTGAACGGCCACAACGACCGCTCCGGCGCCCCCGCCCAGTGCGCGAGCGCGACGGCGGATTCGCCGAGCAGCATCAGCACGACACCGGCGACGCCGAGCAACGCCCATCGGCCGACCGGGACGACCGGTCGCGGCTCGCGGGGGAGCGTGACGGCGGCCCGGCGGTCGCGGACCCAGCCGCGGAGGCGGAACACCAGCAGCGCGCCGATCACCAGCACTCCGGCGATCATCGGGCCGAGCGGGTCGCCGCCGACCGGCGGCCCCCAGCGCTGATGCCAGGAGTTGAGCACGAGACCGGCGGTGTAGAGGGAGGCGACGACGTCGCAGGTGCCGCGTGAGTCCCTCGGGTTGACGACGCAGACGCGGTGCATGTCGGCCGCGAGCCGGTCGTCGAGCGAGGCCCTGGCCTCCTGGCCGAGCGGGTGTCCCTTGCGTTCGGCGTAGCGGAGGATGTCGTAGCCCAGGTCGTGGGCCTTGCAGGGGACCGCGTAGTCCCACTTCGTGTTGTCGTCGCCCCAAGGCGCCGAGCAGCCACCGTCGGTGTGGACGGCGCGCACGGTGCCGTCGCGTGCGGTCATCACCCCCGGGGTGATACCGCTGACCGCGGTGAAGTCGGCGGGCAGTTCGGCGATCACGTTCTCGATCGGGCCCGGCCGCACCAGCGCGTCGACCGCGTTCTGCGCGGCGAGGATGTCACCCTCAGGTGGGCCCTGGTCCGGCGGCGAGGCGGGTCGTGACGCGATCAGCCCGAACCCGAACACCAGCACCGTGACCAGCAGTAACCAGCCGGAAGTCGACCAGGGCCGCCTGATCCGGGCAGGACGAGCGTCGGCGTCGGCTGTCGCTGGCATGGCGTCAAGGGTGCCATCCGCCGATCGGGGCCGACATCCGGATAACCCCCGGGTTCACCCACCGGTTGTCCCTGAGGGCGGGGCTGAAAGACGCTTTCACCGCATGCGACGCGGTGAAGGGTCCCTTCGTCGCATGCGACGAGGTGAAGGACGCTTTCAGCCCTCGACGGCGGGCGGAGGTGCGGGCCGCTCCACGTCCTGGGCGAAGCGCACCTGGTTCCGGCCGTTCTCCTTGGCCACGTAGACGGCGGCGTCGGAGGCGTGCAGGAGTTCCTCCAGGGATTCACCGTGACGGGGGAACAGGGCCGCGCCGATGGAGGCGGTGCGGCCCGAGATGGTCACCCTGCTGCCCCTTTTGTCGGTAGTCACTATGTGCAGTTCGGCGATGGCACTGCGCACTCGCTCGGCGGCGAGTTTGGCCGCCGTTTCGTCGATATCCGGCAGGAGTACGAGGAATTCCTCGCCGCCGAACCGGCCGATGACGTCGGCGGGCCGGGTGACCTCGTCCAATTTCCGCGCCACATCGCGGAGGACGTCGTCGCCCGCCGGGTGTCCGTATGTGTCGTTAATCCACTTGAAGTGGTCGAGATCAATCATCAGAAGTGCCAGGTTGTCGTCCGATCGGGCAGTCCTTCCGAGCGCCCGATCGGCCGACTCCGACCATCCGCGCATGTTCAGAACACCGGTTTTCGGGTCCGTCCGCGCGTCGTTTTGCAGTTGGTCGATCTCGGCGAGGCGATTGAACACCACCGTCACCACGGCCATCACGATCACCATCGGCGGCATGATCAACAGCAGCACCGCGGTGACCGCGCCGAGGCCGATAGTGATGGCCTCCAGCAGGTTGTCCGCCGCGTTGCCGAGCACGGTCGACATCGACGGCCGCTTCGGCGAGCCGATCGCGAGGATGCCGCCGATGTAGGCGATCTGCACCGCTTCGAAGACCATCCCGGTGACGATCAGGGCACCGAACTCGCCGAGGGTTTCCCAGCCGGAAATCCGTCCCCATTCATGCGGTCCGAACGCGGCGAAGGTGAGCGACGCCAGTGTCACCGAAACGCCGTGGGTGACCGACGAGAACACGAAGTTGTGGGCGGGCCGCCGCGCGATGAACCAATGCTGGATTCGCACGATCGCGATGATGGAAAGCGTAAGTGAAAGCGGCAGGATGACCGCGGCCGGAAATGTCCATACCGCAGTGAGGTCGATGAGGAAGGTGCGGCTCCGGTCGCGCCGCCTTTCCTCTTGCCGCTGAGTGAGCTGAATATGCGCGGTGGCGCCGACGGCGAGAATCGCGAAACGAACCCAGTCCGTTCTTCCCGGATTCGTGGAATTCATCGTCGCGACGACCATGATCGCTATTCCGACGGCCTCCATCGCGAAAAGGAACGCGATGAATCGCTTCGGCCGCTGCCACAACGCCCACGCCCTGGGATCGTAGGGGTGGCGCACCGGCGGTCCGGCCTGATCACCTTCCGGGCTTGCCTGCCCGCGTTCGGTCACCGGTACACCGCTCTCCGCGGCGGCCGTCGTCGCGTCGTCAAGGTCGCCGGTGCCGTCACCGTGCTGGCGGCGGTCACCGGTCTCGGCTGGCAATTGCTACCTCTTTTCCGCGCGGAGGGCACGGCTGAGTAATCTCACCGGTACCGACTGATACACCGTTCGTATTCCACGGCCGGTATCATCCCATCGCATCAGTTGTCCGACACCGGCAAGGGTGCCCGCGAACACGGACCGGAGGTGGCAATCGTGTCCCGTGATTTCTGATCTTGGCGGCTGAATGTTTTTCGAGACGCGTCGCGGAAGGGGTGACGGATAGTGTCCAGTCGTGACTTCTGAGCCCGGACAAGGTATTAGTTCGCAGCAACGAGGTGGCCGGGAGGTGTCTGACAGTGTCGAGCCGTGACTTCTGATCGAGAGTCGTTTCTTTTCGCCCATGTGCCGAAGACCCTGGTGTCGAAGGCAGGAGTGCCGAAGCAGTGTCCCGTCGAACTTTCCGAGTACGAACCCACCGGGCGGCCGTGCCGCCCCAGGGGTCGTCCAGTGTGGATTCCTCATGACAGCAACGGTTCCGGGCTGGATCCGTTGATGTGTCCCCAGCTGAGCGCGACCAGTACGGCCAGCAGCAGGCCGATCACGCCTGCCAGCGCGATGGCCGAGGTCGCCGCCCCGAGCCGATCGGCGGCGAGCCCGCCGAGTCCCGCCCCTATTCCTTGAGCCACCCGCAACCCCGTGCGGTACACCCCACCCGCACCGCCCCGGAGCTCGTTCGGCACCCAGGTGATGAACGTCGCGCTCACCGTGATCAGGTACGCCCCCGCGGCACCCGCCGCGGCCAGCAGGAGTAACGCCGGGATCAATCCCGGTTTGAGCGCGAAGGCGATCAGCGCGACCATCGGTAGTGCCGCCAGCACGCCGAGCAGCTTCCGTCGTTGCTCCGCGGAGACGAACCGGGACAGCAGGAAGGCCCCGATCACGAACCCCAGTGGATCGGCTGCCAGCAGCCAGCCGACGGCCTGTTTGCCCACGCCCATCTCCGCGGCGAGCGGCGCGGCGAGTCCTTCGGGGACGACGGCCAGGCCGACCAGCCACGAGAACCAGACCAGCACCCGCAGGTGACGATTGCCGAAAACCTGCTTGACCGCGCCGAACCAGCTGCCGTTGCCGTCGGACGCCGCCGCCCGCCGGGAGACGGAGAAGCGGACCACGGCCGCGCTCAGCAGGAACGTCGCGGCGTCCAGCGCCAGTGCCCAGCTCGCCCCGACCTGCGACACCAGCAGACCGCCGCCCGCCAGGCCGAGCAGCATGGCGGTGTTGGTCGAGATGCCACGGATGTCCTGGCTCTTGAGGTAGAGGTCGTCGTCGGTGAACACCTCGCGGGTCAGCGCGTTCTGCGCCGCGTTGCCGGGAGCGTTCGCGAGCCGCGCCAGCACCACCAGCCCGCACAGCAGGGCGAGCGGGGCGCCGGGGATCGCCATGATCGCGATCAGCACGCCTTGGATCAGGGACGAGACGACGAGGACGGTGCGCCTCGGGAATCGGTCGGCCAGCTGGGAGAGGCCGAGACCGCCGGCCAGCGCGGGCAGGAAGGTCAGGGAGTAGACCACCGCGGAGAGCAGCGCGGAGCCTGTCCGGTCGTAGACGAGGATGGCCAAGGCGACGATGGTGAGCTGGTCCCCGATGAGGGACTGCACCTCGGCGAGCCAGAGCGCGCGGAACTCGCGGTTCGCCAGGGCGGCGGTCATCCGCGGCGCCGCGTTCATCTTCACTGCGTGACCACCTCCCCCCGATCGGGTGAACTTACTTCCCTCGCATTCTTGCCTGCCGTGTTAAGTGATCGACGAGGGAGTCACAGTTGTCGTCCCGCCGGACAACGTTCAGTATGCCTCTGGCTACAGGGAGACGAACAGAAGACAGGGCAATCCTTCCCCTGTTGGGCCGTTCGGGCTACGCCGTCTGACCGGTGGGTGACGTCGGCCTGACTCGCCCGCGGGTATCCGCGCGCCGATCGCGCCACCCTCGCTCGGCGCAGCCCGGCGGCCGTTCGCCGCCGCCGGAGTTCCGGTTGGACTGAATGGGCCAACACTGAGTAGAGACCGGTCTGGAGGTGGAGGCCGGCTGGGTCAAAGGGGTGAAGGCGATGAACGGTTTGCTCGACGACAAGGCTGTCGTCGTGACCGGGGCGGGGCGGGGGCTCGGCGAGGCGTTCGCGGTGCACGTGGCGAGGGCGGGCGGGGCCGTCGTGGTCAACGACATCGACGCCCGGCTGGCCGAGCGGACGACGGAGAACATCCGCCGGTTCGGTGGGAGGGCGGTCGCCAGCGGGCACAGCGTCGCGGATCCGATGCAGGCGCAGGAGATCGTCGACCTCTGTCTCGCCGAGTTCGGCGCGATCGACGGGCTGGTCAACAACGCGGCCCTGAACTACGAGGCGCTGCCGTGGGAGGACGACGTCGAGCAAGCCCGCGAACTGGTCGAGGTGAACATCCTCGGCGTCATGTACACCGGGCTGGCCGCGATCAAGGCGATGGTGGCGCGGGGCAAGCCGGGATCGATCGTCAACATCTCGTCCGGGGCGTCGCTCGGGCAGCGCAAACTCGGCGTGTACGCCGCCAGCAAGGGCGCCGTCGCTTCGCTGACCTACTCGTGGGCGCTCGACCTGGAGGAGAGCGGGATCCGGGTGAACGCGGTCTGCCCGCTCGCGCACACCCGGATGGTGTGGAAGTCGGAACGGTCGTTGCGAGCCTGCCCGCCGGACCGGACGCCGTCCAAGATCGCGCCGGTCGTGCTCTTCCTGCTCGGCGCCGGATCCGACGGGATCACCGGGCAGATGATCCGCTGCAACGGGCCGCAGCTGCACGTCATGGGGCAGCCGTATCTGAAACAGCCCATCCTCGAGCGGCCGGTGTGGGACACCGAGACCGTGCAGCGCGCCTTCGACGAGGTCTTCAGCGCGCACCTGGAGAACTACGGCCTCGAAAAGCGTGTGCCACCCCGGCTGCGCAAGTGGACGGAGTCGACCCGGACCGCCTGACACGCGTGGTCAGACGGACGACACGCGTGATCGGGGATGGAACTCGCGTGATCAGGCGGCGAACCCACGTGACTGGAGGCGGAACTCGTGTGTTCCGCCTCCAGTCACGCGAGTCCCGTCCCCAAGCACGCGAGTTCGCCGCCTGATCACGTGTGTCGTCCGTCCAGTCACACGTGTCGTCCGGTCTAGCCGACGACGAACGGCAGCTTCGCGGCCAGGTCGCCGAGTTCGGCCTTCTCGGCGTCTGTCGGCTGACGGCGGCCGGTGCCGAGCAGCAGCGCGTCCGTGTCGGAGAACGACGCCGGGAACATCTCCCCGGTGCGCTGCTCCAGGATCTGACGCGTCTTGGCGAGGCTGTCGGCGGCTGGGCCGTCGAGGTGCGGGAGATGCGCGACGAGGTCGAGGTGGTGCAGCGTCCATTCCAGAACGTACGCGGAGAGGAAGTCGCCCGCGGTCAGGACGATGTCTCGGGTGGCGACCCGCAGCCCCGGGTCGGCGAGGCCGGCGGCCCGGCCCGCGGCGGAACCGACGTCGTCGAGATGGAACTTGAGCAACCGCGGCTCCTGGTACGCGGCGGCGAGCCGCACGATCAGCGCGTCGAGGTCGTCCTCGCCGGTGGGCGGCTTGTCGGCGACCTCCCAATAGGTGACCGCGTCGCGCGTGGGTTCCGTTTCGGCGGGAGTGGCGAGGGTGATCAGGACGTCCTGGGCGTCGATCACCAGGTGACACACCAGGTCCCGCACCAGCCAGCCGGCGCAGCCGGACGGCTGGGCGAAGTCTTCGTCGGGGGTTTCGGCGACGGTGGCGAGGAGCGCCGCCCAAGAGCGGGAAAAGAGATCCACGGCGGCAAGTTAGCAGCGGTGGCACTCTGGCGGCGACTCCTTTCACGGCGGGGCAGAAGTACATGAAGGCCCCCTTCCTGTACCTAGGCGCAAGGAAGGGGGCCTTCATGTACTTCAGGAACCGGCGGCTGGAGCGGGTTCCGGAGCAGCGGCCGCGTACAGGTCCGCGATCGTCGGCGCGTACCGGTCGTTGATGATCCGCCGCTTCAGTTTCAAAGTCGGGGTCACCTCGCCGCTTTCCGGCGTCCACGCCTTGGGGATCACGTGGTACCGCTTGATCTGCTCGATCCTGGCCAGCCGCGCGTTCGCCGCCTCGACGGCCTTCTCGATCTCCGCGCGGACCTCCGCGTTGTCGGCGAACGATTCGCCTTCGGCGAGCTGGATGCCGTTCGCGGTCGCCCAGCCCGGCGCGATCTCGTCGTCGATGACGATCAGCGCCGTGACGTACGGCCGTTTTTCGCCGATCGCGACGGCCTGCCCGATCAGCGGGTGTTCCTTGAGCAGTCCTTCGATCTTCGTCGGGGCGATGTTCTTGCCGCTCGAGGTGATGATCAGTTCCTTCTTGCGGTCGGTGATCGTGACGAAGCCGCGTTCGTCGATCGTCCCGATGTCGCCGGTGGCGAGCCAGCCGTCGGCGTCGACGTCCGGCTTGATCGTGCCGTCCGCCTGCAGGTAGCCGAGGAACACGATCGCGCCGCGGACGAGGAGTTCGCCGTCCTCGGCGACCTTCACCTCGATGCCCTCCAGCGGGCGGCCGACCGAACCGGCCTTGAACGCCGACGGCGTGTTCGAGGTGACCGCGCCGGTGGTCTCGGACAGTCCCCAGACCTCCTGGATCTCGACGCCGAGCCCGGCGATGAAGTAGAGGATCTCCACCGGCAGCGCGGCGGCGCCGCTGGAGGCGACCTCGATCTGGTCGAGGCCCAGCATCGCCCGCACCGGCGCGAGCGCGGCCGCGTCGGTCCGCGCGATCTTCTCCGCGAGTTCCGGCGGCACCTCCTTGCCGTCACTGCGCAGTCTGTAGCCCTGCTGCAGTAGTTCGTTCGCGCCGATCAGGCCGTTCCGCTTCTCTTCCGGCAGCGAGCCGAGCAGGTTCTTCAGGCCGGCCACCATCTTCTCCCACACCCGCGGGACGCCGAAGAAGCTCTTCGGGTGCACCTGGCCCAGCGCGCCGACGACGCCCGACGGGTCGCCGACGGTGTGCACGTGCCCGGCCCACACGATCGGCATGTAGATCGACAGTTCGCGTTCGGCGATGTGCGCGAGCGGCAGGTACGCGATATTCGTGGCGTGCATCGGGGAGTCGTGCAGCTTCTGGACGGCGACGGCCTGGTAGATCGCGTTGCGGTGCGACAGCACGACACCCTTGGGATCGCCGGTGGTGCCGGAGGTGTAGATCATCGACAGCGGGTCGTCCGGGGTGATCGCGGACCACGCCGTCTCGAACGCCTCCGGGTCGGCCGCGTGCGCTTCGGCGCCGGCCGCGCGCAGATCGGCGAACGACAGGAATCGCTTGTCGTCCGGGGGGACCACGGACGCGTCGAGCAGGACGACGTGCCGCAGCGCGGGCAGGTCGTCGAGGACCTGCGACCAGCGGCCGAGTTCGTCGGCACCGGCGAGGACGACGACGCCGGCGGCGCTGTGCCGGGCGACGAACCCGATCTGCTCCGGGCTGAGCGTCGCGTACGCGGTGCAGGGGATCGCGCCGAGATGGGCCGCGGCGAGGTCGGCGATCAGGTGTTCGGGACTGCTCGGCGCCATGATCAGCATCCGGTCGCGGACGCCGAGCCCGAGTCCGGCGAGCCCTCGGGAAACCTGCGCGATGGCGGTGCGGAATTCGGCCCAGTTCAGGGTCGGCTTGCCCTCGATGTCGAGTGACGTGACCGCCGGCAGGTCACCGAACTCCTGGGCGTTGCGGTGAAGCAGGGCGGGGATGGTCTGGCCTTCGATCTGCTCGGCGACGGTCGGCTGGGTGGTCAACGCTGGCCTCCTCGATGCTGCCTGATCAGGCACACTGTAAGGGCTGTCGGCAGTGGTGGATAGAGAATCGCGGCCACGGTCGCGTTACGCGAAATGTCCACCTTTTCCGTTTTCACCGCGTCAGCCCCGAACAAGGAGGAGCTCTGACGATGACCGGTTCGGCACGCGAGTTGATCGACGCGGTCCAGGCGGAACTCGCACCCCGCGACGGCGAGAACAGGCTCGTCCCGTTGGTCGAGGCGGGTGAGGCGGCACGGGAGGTCTTCGCCGCGATCGCCGCGGAGGAGTACCGGATCGTCCGCAGCGATTGGCGCGCTTTCCTTCATCTCGCGGCGCGTGCGCGGGAGCGGAACGCGCGGGAGTTCTTCGCGGCCTTGGCTTCGGGTGAGGGGCTGGCGCTCGGCAAACTGGCGGCGCTCGCCGAGGAATCGCCCGGTTTCGAGCCGCGCGCGGGATGCCAGGCGTATCCGGCGTTCGTCGCCTGGCTGGCGCTCAACGGCGAACCGGCGGACGTCATCGTGGCGATCGTCGCCAACTTCGCCGCCTTCGGCCGGTACTGCGCCGCGATCGCCGCCGCGATGCGTGAGCGGTACGGCTTCGACGACGAGGCGTGTGCCTTCTTCGACTTCTTCGGCACGCCGTCGCCGGAACTCGAGGAACTGGCCGTCCGGGCCGTGCAGGCCGCGCTCGACGCCGGGCAATTGTCCGAAAAGGACGCTCGGACCCACGCTCGGCTTTTCCAGGCGTACGAACTGGACTTCTGGAACACTCTCGCCGACGATGGTCGCCGTGACTGACCTCGTAGCCGAGGCCGCGGCGCTGGACGCGGCCGATCCCTTGGCGCACAAGCGAAACGAATTCGATCTCGACGCGGATATCGCCTATTTCGACGGCAACTCGCTGGGCGCGCCGCCGAAGCACGTGGCCGAACGTCTCGCCGCGGTCGTCCGCGAGCAATGGGGCGGGCGGCTCATCCGGTCCTGGTCGGAGGGCTGGTGGGAGGCACCGGTGCGGGTCGGCGAGCGGATCGCGCCGCTGGTGGGCGCCGCGCCGGGACAGATCGTCGTGGCGGATTCGACCAGTGTGGACCTGTTCAAGGCGCTGATCGCCGCGACCCGCCTCAATCCCGGTCGCGACGAGATCCTCGTCGACGCGGACACCTTCCCGACAGACGGTTACATCGCCGACGAGGCCGCCCGGCTGACCGGGCGCACGGTGCGCCGCGTCGTCGCCGAGGACATGCCGGCCCAGGTGAGCGAGCGGACGGCCGTCGCGCTGATCAACCACGTCGACTACGTCACCGGGCGCGCCCACGACATGGCCACGCTGACCGCGGCGTTGCACGGCGCCGGAGCACTGGCGCTCTGGGATCTCTGCCACAGCGTCGGCGCGCTTCCGGTCGAACTCGACGGGGCTGGCGTGGACCTCGCCGTCGGCTGCACCTACAAATTCCTCAACGGCGGCCCCGGGTCGCCCGCTTTCCTTTACGTGGCAACGAAATGGCTGGACCGGTTCGAGCAGCCGCTGGCGGGCTGGGCAGGCGACCGCGACCCGTTCGCGATGCGTGGCGCGTACGAGGCGCACGCCGGCATCGCGCGTGGCCGCGCGGGCACACCCGACATCCTTTCGCTGCTCGCGCTGGACGCGGCCCTCGACGTCTGGGACGGCGTGGATCGCGGGCTGCTGCGCGAGAAGGGCCTCGCGCTCGGCGGGTTCTTCTTCCGGTGCGCGGACGAACTCCTCGACGGCGCGACGATCCCGACCCCGCGTGGCGAAGACCGCGGCCATCAGATCTCGGTCATCGACGACGACGCGGCCAAGACGATGGCGGCCTTGATCGACCGCGGGGTGATCGGCGACTTCCGCCCGCCCAACGTGCTGCGGTTCGGGCTGGCACCGCTCTACACCACCTACGGTGAGGTGCTCCGCGCCGTCACGACGCTTCGGGAGCTCCGGAAATGACACTCGGAGTGGCGAAAACGGTGAACACCATTCGGTAGCCGGTGGCAAATAGGTGATCACCTCGCCCCGGCGGGGGAGACACGGCGATCGGTCGCGAATTCGCTGTTAATCTCGACGTTCGCTCTCGCGGCGAGTGTGACGTAGATCCTTCCCCTGTGGCGTAAGGGAAACCCGCGTCGCTCGTCTCAGCGGCACGGCGCGTGCCACGGCGCCCGGAGAAGGAGGGATCGTGTCGTTCACCTATACCGCAGTCGCCGTGTGTGGTGTCGCCTCCGGTTTTCTGCTCAACGAATTCGGCTCCCGATACCCGGTCGAGACGGTACTCGTCGCGATCCTGATCTGCGGGGTGGCGACGTTGTCCTGGGCGGGCGTCCGGATGCTCCGGGACGCGTCGGGAAGGGTCGACGCCCTCCTCGAAGACGAGCTCGGCCGCCTCGGTGAAGATCATTTCGCCGAATCGCCGGTGATAAGCGCCGGGAAATCTCGATTCCGTGGATCGAACGGTGTTACGACGGCGTTCCTCCGCGGTGATGTCGTTCGCAAACCGAACGGTATGTGGAGCCCTGGTCCGAAAGCGTGAGCGAGGTCACGAAGTGTAGTTTTCACCGACTTTTTCCCTGGGATGCGAAGCCTCCGAGGTGTGACTTGATCGAGTCCGAAGAGGGTCGATCAAGCCGCTGCCCGCGGTAAACCGCCAGGTGATCTACTGGTGAGTCACTTGGCGGGGGTGCCCAGGTCCACGTGGTGGACTTTCGGGGTCCGCCGACCTCTCGTCAGCTGGTCACGGCCATACGCGACTACCCTTCGCGTCCGGACTTGACTCACCCGTTTGGGTCTCCTAGCGTCTTCGCGGGCGGAGCGGACCACGCTGTGTTGATCCGGCTATCGGATCCCGCGGGTATGAGATCCCCGGCGACCCGACACCAAAAAACTGCCGGAAGGAAAACGGACCACGGTGAAGCAGAATTCCCTTCGACGAGGCCGCGGCTCTTCGATTCGTTCGCGCGTTCTGACGATCGCGCTCATTCCGAGCATCGCGCTGATGCTGGTCGGTCTCGCGATCGGCGGGTACCTCATCTTCGACGCGGTCGACGGCCGTGACTACGCGCAGCGGATCCGTGACTCGGAAGCCCCTTCCCTCCCCTTCTTCGTGCAGGTACAGGAAGAGCGCCGCCTGACGCTGCGCGAGCTCGCCGGCGACCGGTCGCAGCACGCCACTCTTGTCGAGCAGCGCGCCAAGACCGACGCCGCCGCCCAGGGCGTCGCCGCGCATCTGCAGAAGTTCATCGGTGACTCGCCCGACAGCGTGCAGCGCAACATCGCGACACTGAACGGGCTCCTCGAGAAGACGCCGCAGATCCGGCAGTCGGCCGACTCCGGTCAGCTCCCGCTGCTGGACGCCTTCACCTTCTACAACCAGATCCTCGATCAGTTCGTCGAGGGTCTCACCGGTCTGGCCCAGGACGCGCCGAGCGCCGAGAACGCCTACCAGCGGATCACCGCGGTCCCGTTGTTCACCGCCATCGACCAGATGCAGCGCGCGAACGCCCTCGCCGCCGCGGCCGTCGCGGGCGGCGGCTTCACCGACGAGACTTACCGCGCCTACGTCACCGAGGTCGGTTCCTACCGTTCGCAGCTGGAGTCGTCGGTCTCGCGGATGATCCCGGACGTCAAGGCGAAGTTCGACCAGCTCGTCGCGAGCGACCCGTGGAAGGCCGTCAACACGGTCGAGAACACCTTCCTGCAGAACAGCAAGGCCACGCTCCCCATCCCCGAGCAGACGTGGCTGCAGGCCGCGCGCGGCGTCAGCGACGCGATGATGCGCGGCTTCGTCGAGCAGAGTGGTACGGCCACGACGCAGGCGGTCGACGACGCCGACCGGACGCTGATCACCTCGGCCATCGCCGCGGCCATCGCGCTGCTGGTGGCGATCGGCGTGTTCGTCATCGCCCTGCGGCTGTCCAACCGGCTCATCGGGCGGCTGGCCCGGCTGCGCGAGGACACCCTCGACGTCGCCGAGATCCGGCTGCCCGAACTGGTGGACCGGGTGCGGGCGGGTGAACCCGTCGACCTCGACGACAAGGGGCACTTCCTCGACCACGGCGACGACGAGATCGGCCAGGTCGCCGAGGCCTTCAACAAGGCACAGCAGACCGCCATCGCGGCCGCCGTCGAAGAGGCGAGGACCCGTGAGGGCACCAAGACGGTGTTCCTCAACATCGCGCACCGCAGCCAGGTCATCGTGCACCGCCAGCTCAAGGTGCTCGACCAGGCCGAGCGCAAGCAGGAGGATCCGGAGCAGCTGGACACGCTCTTCCAGCTGGACCACCTCTCCACCCGCGCCCGTCGCAACGCGGAGAACCTGATCATCCTCGGTGGCGGCCAGCCCGGCCGTCAGTGGCGCAAGCCGGTGACGCTGGCCGAGCTGACTCGCGGTGCCTCGGCCGAGACCGAGGACTTCGCCAGGGTGAAGACGGCGAAGATGCCCGCGATGGCGGTGCAGGGCCCGGTCGTCGGCGACCTCGTGCACCTGCTCGCCGAGCTGATCGACAACGCGACCTCGTTCTCGCCGCCGCAGTCGCGCGTCGAGCTGCGGGGCAACGTGGTCGGCAAGGGTGTCGTGATCGAGGTCGAGGACCAGGGCCTCGGTATCGAGCCCGAACAGGCCGCCGAGCTGAACGCGATGTTGGCCGATCCGCCGGATTTCGGCATCATGGCCCTGTCAGCCGAGCCACGGCTGGGCCTGTTCGTGGTCGCGCGCCTCGCCGCGCGGCACGGGATCTCCGTGCACCTGCGCGAGTCCGCGTACGGCGGCACCAGGGCCATCGTGCTCGTCCGCACCGACCTGCTCGCGCCGGTCCCGTCTGATCAGCCGGAGGACGAGGTGGATCCCGAGAGCACCGAGGTTCCGGAAGCCGCGCCGCTGCTCCCGGGCCGTCGTGCCCGCCACCGCACCGAGTTCCCCCCGGAGCGGCCCGAACTGCCCGTGCCGATGCCGGTGGCACCCCAGCCTCAGCCGCAGGCGCACCAGGCTCCGGAGCAGCCCGGTGCCGCGTTGCCGCCGCTGCCCCAGCGTCCGCCGCGAGTGCCCAGGCCGGAGACGCCGCGGCCCGAGCCGATCCGCCCTGAACCCGCACGTGCCGAGAGCCGTCCGCAGCCGGTGCAGCCGCCGGCGTGGCCGCCCGCCGACACCCGGCCGCAGGACGGCCGTCCGCCGCAGACCCGGCGGCCCGGCCCCGAGGCGCCCGGCAGGCCACCGCTGCCGCAGCGCCGTCGTCAGGCGAACCTGGTCCCCCAGCTGATGGAGGACCGGCCCGCCGCCCAGCGCGAGGACGTCCGCGAGGACACCCCCGAGCTGGCCAGGAACCGTCTCGCCGCGTTCCAGCAGGGCACGCGCCGCGGGCGGGACACCGAACCCACCGACGATTACACCGACCTCGACATGTACGGAGATCGTGACTAGATGGCCAACGCGGGAGTCAGTGAACTCGACTGGTTGCTGGATGACCTGGTCAAGCGCGTCAGCGGTGCCGACAGGGCGGTAGTCCTGTCCGCCGACGGCCTGCTCATCGGACGGTCCGGGAACCTGTCGGAGCAGGACGGCGAGCACCTGTCCGCGGTCGCGTCGGCGTTCCAGAGCCTCGCTCGGGGCACGGGACGGCATTTCGGCGGCGGCAACGTCCGCCAGACCATGGTCGAGATGGACCACGCCTTCCTGTTCGTCACCGCGGCGGGCCGCGGCGCGTGCCTCGCGCTGCTGGCGAAGGAGGACGCGGACATGGGCCTCGTGGCCTACGAGATGAACCTGATGGTCAAGCGGGTCGGCGCGGTGCTCACTTCGGCGCCTCGCGCCGCGACTCCCATGTCGCCATGAGCGGGCGGCACGAGTCGTGGTTCGAGGAGGAGGCCGGGCCGCTGGTCCGGTCATACGCCGTCACGGGCGGGCGCACCCGCTCGGACACGCTTGGCCTCGACCTGATCACCCTGGTGGTCGCCATGCGCAGCGCGCACGAGGTGGCCGGTTTCGAGCCGGAGTACGGGCGGATCCTCAACCTGTGCCAGAGACCGACCTCCGTCGCGGAGGTCGCCGCGCGCATCGATCTGCCACTGCCGGTGGTGAAGGTGCTGCTGAGCGACCTCATCGAACAGAATCTCGTGCTGTTCCGCACCGCGACCCCGGTCACCGACACCCCCAACAAACACGTACTCCAGGCGGTTCTTGATGGCATCCGGAAACTCTGAGCCTCGGCGATCCTTGACCGCGAACGCGGTCAAGGTCCTCATCGCCGGCGGGTTCGGGGTCGGTAAGACCACGATGGTCGGTTCGGTCAGCGAGGTTCCCCCGCTGCGCACCGAGGAGGTCATCACCGCGGCGTCCGAGGGCGTCGACGACCTCACCGGTGTCGAGAAGAAGACGACCACCACGGTGGCCCTCGACTTCGGCCGGATCACCATCAATCCCGAGCTGATCCTGTACCTGTTCGGCACGCCGGGACAGGACCGGTTCTGGTTCATGTGGGACGAACTGGCCGAAGGCGCGCTCGGCGCCGTCGTGCTGGCCGACACCAGACGACTCGACAGCTGCTTCGCGGCCGTGGACTTCTTCGAGCGCCGCGGACTGCCGTTCGTCGTCGCCGTCAACTGCTTCGACAACGCCTACCGCTACGGCACCGAGGAGGTCCGGCAGGCGCTCGACGTCGGCATGGACGTCCCGCTGCTGCTGTGCGACGCGCGGGAACGCGAGTCGACGAAGCAGGTGCTGACCGTGCTGATGGAGCACGTGCTGGCGTTGTCCGACCTGGCCGCCGGCCTGCCCCAGGGCCGCTGACCCAGAAGTACGTGAAGGCCCCCTTCATTGCGCTAGGCGCAATGAAGGGGGCCTTCACGTACTTGCGCGTATTCAGGACTTGCGGCGCCGGCGCAGGGTGTCGAGCGCGTAGGTGCCCGGGCCGACCACCGCGAACAGCAGGAAGATCCAGGAGTACAGGGCGGCCGTCTCGCCTTTGTTCTGTAGCGGCAGCAACGCGTCGGGCTGGTGCACGACGAAGTACGCGTACGCCATCGTGCCCGAAAGCAGCACCGCGACCGGGCGGGTGAACAGGCCCGCCAGGATCAGCAGCGAGCCGACCGTTTCGATCACCCCTGCGTACCAGCCGGGCCAGGTGCCGACCGGCACGGCGGCCTTGTCGAAGAAGCCCATCTTCTGCAGGCCGTGGCAGAGGAAAAGGAACGAGACCACTACGCGGACGACGGAGAGGGCCAGCCCTTGCCATTTGGCGGTCTGGCCGACCTCGGTGGTCGTGGCGGCGGCTGTCTGGGTCATGACGCATCCTTCCGGCTCAAGGTGGTCTAAACCATTGATGCAATCGAGGATGCCGGATACCCCCATCGGTGGGGAACTTTCTTTCGGGGGGTAATTCCATGGTATGCCCGAATTCGGCGACTTCGGGACGCGATAAAGGCCCTTTCCTGGAATCATTCCAGGAAAGGGGCCTTTCTCTTTTCGGTCAGCGGCGGCGCAGCGTGTCGAGGGCGTAGGTGCCCGGGCCGATCGCGGCGATCAGCAGGAAGATCCAGCAGTAGAGGGTCGACAGTTCGCCCATGTTCAACAGCGGCAGCAGGCCTTCCGGCGCGTGCACGGTGAAGTAGGCGTAGGCCATGACGCCGGAGAGGAGCACCGCGACCGGCCGGGTGAACAGGCCCACCAGTACCAGTGCGGCACCGACGACCTCGATCACGCTGCCGTACCAGCCGGGCCAGGAACCGAGTTCCACGGAGCCGCCCGCGCCGTCGACGCCACCGAAGAATCCGAATCCCTGCAGGCCGTGGCAGAGGAAGAGGAACGAGACGACGATCCGGACGGCCGACTGGATCGCACCCTGCGCCTTGGCGGCGCGCGGGGTGGCGGCGGTGGTGGTCTCGGCGGGGGTGATGGTCTGCGTCATGGTTCCGGTCCTTCCGGGAGTGTCTGTCGAGCGGCTTCTGACAACGCGTCGGACGGGCTCGACGCGAATCGACATCCGGGCGGAAACTTTTTTCGCGGGCCGGTCACCTCACCCGGTCGGAGCAAGGCCAGACTGGACGGCATGGCGGGTAAGACGAGTGCCGGGATCCTGCTCTTCCGCAGGTCGGGCGAGGTGACCGAGGTGCTGCTCGGGCATATGGGCGGGCCGTTCTGGGCGAAGAAGGACGCGGGCGGCTGGTCGGTGCCCAAGGGCGAGTACGAACCGGACGAGGCGCCGGAGGACGCGGCACGGCGCGAGTTCCAGGAGGAACTGGGGATGCCGGCGCCGGAGGGCGAGTACCGCCCGCTCGGCGAGGTGAAGCAGTCCGGCGGCAAGGTCGTGACGGTCTGGGCGGTGGAGGGGGACCTCGACCCGGATCAGATCGTGCCGGGCGTCTTCGAGATGGAGTGGCCGCCGCGGTCGGGCCGGACGCGGGAGTTCCCGGAGGTCGACAGGGTCGCCTGGTTCGGGCTGGCCGAAGCCGAGGAGAAGTTGCTCAAGGGCCAGCGCCCGTTCCTCGTCCGGCTGGGTGAACTGCTCAACGGCTGAGTAACTCGCCGAGTGGTTTGTCGGCCAGCGAACCCAGTACGAGATCGGCGTGGTCGAAGTTCAGCACCGCGGTGATCGCGTTCGGCACGGCGACGCATTCGAGCCCGGCGGCCTTCGCCGCGGTGACGCCGTGCGGCGAGTCCTCGAACGCGATCGCCTCGGCCGCGGGCAGATCCAGTGCGGCGAGCGCGGCCAGGTAGAGGTCCGGGCTCGGCTTCGCCTCGTGGAGGTCGCCGGTGAGGACGGCCTCGAACGCGTCCGCGAGGCCCAGTCGGTTCAGGTGCGTGGTGACCCAGTCTCCGGTCGAACTGGACGCGATGGCCAGCCGCAGGCCGTGTTCCTTCGCGTCTTCGAGGTACTCCTTGACGCCGGGACGCGGCCCCACGGATTCGAGCAGTTCGGTGACCCTGGCGCGGACGCCGGTGCGGATCGCGACCCGGTCGAGGTTCTCGTCGTTCTTCTCCAGCAGTTCGAACATCGCGACGGCGGTGTTCTGCGTGCCGATCACGGTGTGCCAGACGTCGAGGGGGAGTTCGCCGCCGCGTTCGCGGAAGGTCTCCTGCCAGGCCACGAGGACGGCCGCCTCGGTGTCGACCAGCGTCCCGTCGAAGTCGAAGATCAATGCGCCGGTCATGGGACGAGTCTACGTCTTGACTCACTGAGTGGCACGGATTACCGTACGCATTCGTTAGGAAAGTTACCAAACGAATAATCGCCGCGCACCCGTCCCTCTCAACCCGCCGCCACGGATTCCCGGGGAGATCGATGTGAAGGCCCGAACCCGACTACTGCCACTAGGCGCGGCCGCCATCCTGTTGCCGACGCTGCTCAGCGGCAACGCGCAAGCCGCTGATGTCCTTTTGTCCCAAGGTAAACCCGTCCTCGTCTCCTCGGTGGAGTCTTCCTCCTACGGCGGTCCGCTCGCCGTCGACGGGAAGAGCACCACCCGCTGGGCGAGCGCGGAAGGCGTGGACCCGCAGTTCATCCGCATCGACCTCGGCGGCCCCTCGGCCATCAACCGGGTCAAGCTCAGCTGGGAGGCCGCGTACGCCAGCGCGTACCGGCTGGAAGTCTCCAACGACGGCTCGGCGTGGACCTCGATCAAGTCCGTCACCGGTGGGAACGGCGGAACCGACGACCTCACCGGCCTGTCCGGCAAGGGCCGCTACCTGCGTCTCGTCGGGACCAAGCGCGCCACCAGTTACGGCTACTCCCTTTGGGAGATGCAGGTTTACGGGACGTCGGACTCGTCCGGTGACACGCAGGCGCCCACCGCGCCGACGAATCTCCAGGCCGGTTCGGTCACGGCGTCCACTGTGGACCTGATGTGGACCGGTTCGACGGACAACGTCGGCGTCACCGGCTACGAGGTCCTGCGGAACGGTCAGGTCGTCGGCACGACCGAAACCGCGTCCTTCACCGACAGCGGACTGAGCGCGTCGACCGCGTACACCTACACCGTCCGCGCCAAGGACGCCGCCGGCAACACCTCGGCGGCCAGCAACCAGATCCAGGCGACCACACAGGCGGGCGGCGGCTCGTCGTTCGTCCTCGCCGCCTCCGGTGACATCGCCGAACAGTGCACCGCCTCCTCGTCTTCGTGCATCCACCCGAAGACCGCCGCGCTGGTCGGCCAGATGAACCCGGCCGCGGTGATCACGATGGGCGACAATCAGTACGACGACGCCCATATCGAGGACTTCACGAGCTACTTCGACAAGACCTGGGGCAAGTACAAGAACATCATGCACCCGATCCCCGGCAACCACGAGACCTACGATGACACCCCGCTGGGCGCCTACAAGCAGTACTTCGGCAAGATCGCGACGCCGAACGGGAAGACCTACTACAGCTGGGAAATGGGCAACTGGCACTTCGTCGCCATCGACAGCACGGAGTTCTCGCCCGGTCTGGCCGCGAACGCGGTCAGCGACGAACAGCTGAACTGGATCAAGCAGGACCTGCAGAACAACACCAAGCCCTGCGTCGCCGCGTACTACCACCACCCGCGCTACACCTCGGGTGACCACGGCGACAACGACAAGATGGCCACGCTCTGGGAGACCATGGTCGGAAACAAGGTCGATCTGGTGCTGAACGGGCACGACCACCACTACGAGCGGTTCTATCCGCAGAACGCCGACGGGGACAAGGACGCCGCCGGTCCCGTGCAGATCATCGGCGGTGGTGGCGGGGCGACCCTGTACCCGGTCAAGACGGAGCATCCGGCCACGGCGAAGGCGATCTCGACCTACGGCGTGCTCAAGCTGAACATGTCGGAGAACGCCTTCTCGACCCAGCTGATCGGTCTCGACGGCAAGACCATCGACTCCTCTCCCACCTACACCTGCCACTGATCCCGCGTTTCGGCACCAGGTTGCGATGGTTCGCTTCGCGGACCATCGCAACCTGGCACCTAATCGCGGTCGTTCGGCGCGCGTGAAGGAGGTTTCGCATGTACATCGCCACCAGCAGGGGAGCGGACGCCGCGGCGGAAGTCCCGAAGAGCGGCGTGAAACGGGCCGTCACCGGGAACGTCGTCGCGCTCGGCCTGGTCAGCCTCGTCACCGACATCTCGTCGGAGATGGTGACCGCGGTCCTCCCGCTCTACCTCGTCCTCGGTCTCGGCCTCAGCCCGCTGCAGTTCGGCGTGCTCGACGGCCTCTATTCCGGTGTCACCGCCGTCGTCCGGCTCGCCGGCGGGCATCTCGCGGACCGATGGCAACGGCTCAAGGCGGTCGCCTGCTTCGGTTACGGCCTCTCGGCGCTGGGCAAGATCGGCCTGATGGTGGCGGGTTCGTCCACCGTCGCGATCGGGGCGGTACTCGCGGCCGACCGCACCGGCAAAGGCGTCCGGACCGCACCTCGGGACGCGCTGATCACCTTGAGCAGCGACCCGGAACATCTCGGCCGCGCGTTCGGCGTGCACCGCGCGATGGACACCTTCGGCGCCTTCCTCGGCCCGCTGGTCGCGATGGCCGTGCTGTGGCTCAGCCTCGGCAGCTACGACTCGGTGTTCTTCACGAGCTTCTGCATCGCCGCGATCGGCGTGATCATCCTGGTGGTGCTGGTCAAGGACCACCAGCCGAAGCCGCGGGCCGAACGGCCCAAGGTCTCCTTGCGCGAGACCGCCGGCCTGATCCGGCAGGCGTCGTTCCGCCGGATCTGCGTCTGGGCGGCGCTGCTGGGCCTGGTCACCCTCAGCGACTCGTTCCTCTACCTCGTGCTGCAGCGCCGCTGGGAACTCGGCGCGGTCTTCTTTCCCTTGCTGCCGCTGGGAACCGCGGGCGTGTACCTGCTGCTCGCCGTTCCGTTCGGCAGGCTTTCGGACCGGATCGGCCGCTGGAAGGTGTTCCTCGGCGGGCACGTCGCGCTGGTCGTCGCGCTGCTGGCGCTGCTCGGCCCGGTGGACGGCGGCATCCTCGCGGTGCTGGCGCTCGTGCTGCACGGTGTCTTCTACGCCGCCACCGACGGTGTCCTGATGGCCGCCGCCGGACCGCTGCTGCCCGAGCATCAGCGGGCGAGCGGCCTGGCGCTGGTACAGACCGGGCAGGCGACGACACGGATGCTCGCGTCCGTCCTTTTCGGACTCGCCTGGACCACGTGGGATCTGCACGCCGCGGTCCTGGTCGCCGCGGGCGCCTTGACCGTGGTGGTCGTCGCGGCCGCCGCCCTCCGTCCTTTGCGGACATACGCATGAAGACACGGATCCTCGGTGTGGTCGCGGCGGTCGTGGTCCTGATCGCGGCGGCCGTCGGCTACGGTGTCCTCTCCCGGGACCGCGGGCCGGACGTCAACTCCGTCGCCGTCGTCACCGGCCAGCCGGTTTCGGTGCAGGCCAAGGGACAGCTGCTGTTCCGCAACACCGCCGAAGGCCCCGACTTCGGCCATCTCGCCACCGTCCCGGTGGACCGGCCCGGCGAACCCCGGAAGGTGTCCGGTCTCAGTTGCGACCGGTTCGCCGCATCGGCGGGGACCGCGCTGTGCCTGGCCGCGCAGCCGGGGGTGCTGCCCCCGATGACCGACGTCATCGTGCTGGACAAGGACCTCACCGAGATCCGCCGGATCGAACTGCCCGGCACCCCCAGCCGCGGCCGGGTCTCGCCGGACGGGAAGCTCGCCTACTGGACGCTGTTCGTCAACGGCGATTCCTATTCGGAGACCGGGTTTTCGACGAGGGCGGGGATCTTCAACCTGTCGACCGGGAAGCTGACGAAGAGCATCGAGGAGATGGGTCTCCTGCTCGACGGCAAGCCGTACTACTCGTCCGACGTGAACTACTGGGGAATCACCTTCGCCGCCGACGGCAAGAAGTTCTACGCCACCGTGGGGACGAAGGGGAAGACGTACCTGGTCGAGGCGGACTACGGGAAACTCGTCGCGAGGATGATCCGGGAGAACGTCGAATGCCCGTCACTTTCGCCGGACGGAAAGCGGATCGCCTTCAAGAAACGGGTTTCCGCCGATCTCGCGGCACCCTGGCGGCTGGCCGTCCTCGATCTGGCCTCCGGAAAGGAGACCATGCTGGCCGAGACGCGGAGTGTGGACGACCAGGCCGCCTGGCTCGATGACCGGACCGTGGCGTACGGGCTGGACTCGGCGATCTGGGCGGTTCCGGCGGACGGGAGCGGGGCGGCCCGTGAGCTGGTGGCGCAGGGTGCCTCGCCTGCGGGCGTGTAGGTGGCTCGTGAGTGGCTAGGACGGTTCTAACCGTCTTAGCCACTCACGAGGCAGCGGCGCCCAGGGCTCCGTCAGCCGTTGAAGTAGTCGATCAGTACGGGGGCCACGGCCTTCGGCTTGAGCATGTGCGTCTGGCCTTCGATCGTGCGGTGCTCGGCGCCGGGGACCGCCTTCGCCAGCGCGGCGACCCCGTTGCGGATCCACGCGGGGCTCTTGCCGCCGTCCATGACCAGCGTCGGCACGGAAACGCTCGCCCAGCGGCCTGCGGGCAGCGGGGTGCCGTCGTGCAGACCGTCGAACAACGCGGCGTCGTAGCGCAGGGTCGGCGCGACCTTCTTCAGCTTCGGCCAGGCCGGCATGAACTGCATCATGAAGACGACCGGGGCCGGGACCCGGACGCCTTCCCGCATGAAGGTCTTGATCGCGGCGCCGGGTCGTCCGGCGGCGATGGCCTTCTCCAGCCGTTCGTCGTAGTCGGCCGGGACCGGCGGCCGAGTGTCGTCGACGACCAGCGGGAATTCGTAGACCGCCAGTTTCGTGATCGGGAGCCCGGCCTTCGCGGCTTCGAGGGCGAGTGCCGCGCCCGAGGAGATGCCGTAGACGTGGGCGGTCCCGCCCGCTTCCTTGATCAGCGCCGCGATGTCCTCGACTTCGCGGGCGACGGAGAACGGCTCGGTGTCGCCGCTTTCGCCGCGGCCGCGGCGGTCATAGGTGTAGACGGTGAAGTGCGGGGCCAGTTCGGCGGCCAGTGGCTTGGCCGGGCCGAACTCGCGGTGGCACATCGCGCCGTCGACCAGGATGACGGCGGGGCCGGAGCCGGTGCGGGTGTAGGCGATGGTGGTGCCGTCTTGCGAGGTCACGGTGCTCATGGCGGGAATTCTCCTGGGTTCGTCTAGCGGGTTGTGCGGAGGATGACGGCGGTGACCCAGCCCCAGGCCAGCATCACGGTGGCCCAGAAGGCGAGCATCACGACGGCGTTCGCGTTGCCGGAGCTGATCCCGGCGAAGGAAGCGAAGAACGCGATGCCGGTGGCGCGGGAGTAGACGGCCCAGCCGCGGCTGCCCTCACGGGCGAAGCGGCTCGCGAACACGAAGGTCGCGACGATCAGCGAGAGGAAACCGACCGAGCCGGCGGCCATGTGCAGGACACCCGCGGTGCTGATGGTGGCCGGGCCGGTGCCGACCGGAAAACCGTTGCCGGGATCGGCCTTGAAGGCCGCGGCGAAGAGCAGGCTGACGCCGAAGACGCCCAGCAGCCGTGGCCCCCACGTGCTGCCTCTTCCCGGCTCGAGCGTCCGGCTCACGCCGATCGCTCCGGCGATCATCAGGATGCCGGTGACCAGGAAGTTCGTCACCTGGATCCAGCCCGCGTCGCCGTTGCTCAGCATGCTCGCCGGGTGCTTCGTCAGGTCGAAGCCGTCGCGGACGGCGGCCTGGGTGAGCGAGGTCAGGAAGTACAGCGGACCCGAGACGGCGCCGCAGGCGAGCAGGGCGCGCGCCGGGAGTGCGACGTGGGTCCGGGTGGCGGTGATGGTCATCGTTTCGGCCTTTCGGGGCGGGGTGCGTTGGGCCCAACTCTCGCTCCGAAAGTCACAGTTGTCAAGACAAAAAAATTTGTCGGTAGTGCCGTTGCGACACCGGGAGGCGTCGCAACCAGGTGACTACTTGCCGTTTCGCAAGGTCAGGAGGGTGATCTCGCTCGGCGCGAAGACGCGCAGCGGCGGCCCCCAGAAGCCGGTGCCGCGGCTCGTGTAGAGCTGCGTGCGCTCGCCGTGGCGCGAAAGGCCGGCCAGTACGGGCTGATCGAGCCGGACCAGGAGATGGAACGGCCAGATCTGGCCGCCGTGCGTATGCCCGGAGATCTGGAGATCGATGCCGGCCTCGGCGGCCTGCTTGACCTGCTTCGGCTGGTGGGCGAGCAGGACGACCGGGGTGCTCTCGGCGACGCCGTCGAGCGCGGCGGGCAGGTCGGGGCCGTGGCCGGGCAGGCCGGAGGCGGCGCCGGTCGGGTCGTCGATCCCGGCGAAGACGAGCGTGTCCCCACCCCGGCGGACCGGCATGTGCCGGTTGTGCAGCGGCTCCCAGCCGAGGTCGCGCATGTGGTCGAGCCAGGCCTGCGCCTCGCCGAAGTACTCGTGGTTGCCCGTGATGTAGAACTTGCCGAGCTTCGCCCGCACCTTCCCGAGCGGTGCGACCTGCTCCCGGCGTTTGGCGACGGAACCGTCGGCGAGGTCACCCGCGTGGGCCACGACGTCGGCGTCGAGTTCGTTCACCACCTCGACGACCTTCTCCGACCACTTCGTCCGGTTCAGCGGGCCGAAATGGGTGTCGGTGATGATCGCGAAACGGAGACCGTCGAGTCCGGCGCCGAGGCGGGGGATCACGACGTCGAGTTCCTTGAGCCTCGGTACGCGCCGAGCCTCGGCCATGCCGTACACCGCCAGCGCCGCGAAGGTCACCAGTACGACGCCGGAGACGATTCCCGCCGCACTGTCCACTCCGGACACGGCGAGCACGAGTCGCAGCACATTCCCGAGTACGGACAAGGAGAACAGCAGCCAGATCAGCCCGAGGGAGAGGTCGCCGATCTTCGCCGCGAGGTCGCGCTGCCACGGTCCGTGGCCGAGGACCATGCACACGGGCACGGCGACCGCCGCGGCTGCGAACACGATCGTGCCGAGGACTTCGAGCGCGGCCGGGAGTTCGGGAGATCCGACGATCGTCCACCACGGTACGCCGAACAGGAGGGCGAGAACGGCGATCAGCGTGACGACGCGGAAAAGGATGCGGGGCATGATGTCGGCCAGACTAACAGACCGACGGTCTCTACCGCGGTCTTCGCTGAGGGGCTCTCAGGTACGTAGGCGGGCGTACGCGAGATGTCGCTTCAAGGCCGACGCTTTTCGTCTTGGCCGGGAAGACACTCTTCGGCATGAAGGAGTTACGGACGATCGAACGCGTCGCCTACGTGACAGGGGCGCTCCTGTTCCTCAGCGGTCTCGTGCACGCGGTCGTGCTGGTCGCGTCGGGCGGTTCGTGGACCGGGCCGCTGTCGATGCGGAAGGCGGTCACGTTCGGCCTGTCGTTCGGGCTGACGCTGGCTTCCGTCGCCTGGGCGACGTCGTACGCCGCGGTGCGGCCGCGTGTGCGGAACGTGCTGCTCGGCGTCTTCACGGGGGCGAGCGTCGTCGAGACGGTGCTGGTGAGCATGCAGGCCTGGCGTGGCGTGCCGTCGCACTTCAACTTCGAGACCGGCTTCGACAACGCGGTCTCGACGACGCTCGCGGCGGGCGGCGGAGTCATCATCCTGACGGCGGTCTCGTTCACGGCCGCGGCGATGCGCGGCGAGGGGGAGACCACGCCGAGCATGCGGCTCGCGGTGCGGTTCGGGCTCGTCGCGCTGCTGGTGGCGCTGGGCGCGGGCGCTGCGATGATCGCGAGCGGCGTCGTCGAGGCGCGGGGCGGGAACCCGCGGATCGCGTACACCACCGCCGGCGCGCTGAAGCCGCTGCACGCGGTGGCGATGCACGCGATCCTCATCCTGCCGGGACTCGCCTGGCTGCTGCGGTTCGCGGACTGGACCGAACGGCGGCGCGTGCGGCTGGTGTGGATGGCGATCGGTGCCTATGCCGTGCTGACCGCGGTGGTGGGACTGGAGTCGGTGGCCGGGGTTTCGCCGCTGGCGGCTTCGCCGATCGAGATGGTGACCTCGGGACTCGCTTTGGCGGTGCTGGGGTCGGCGGGCTTCGCGGCCGTCCGGGAAGCCCGCCGGGCTCGTCAGCGCTCCTGGCCCACGTAAGCGCGAAGATGCCGGGCAGTGAGCGTGTCACCGGAAGCGACCAGATCGGCCGGAGTCCCGGTGAAGACCACCTGACCGCCGTCCGTCCCCGCGCCCGGCCCCAGGTCGACGATCCAGTCCGCGTGCGCCATCACCGCCTGGTGGTGCTCGATGACCACCACCGTGTTCCCGTCGTCGACGAGCCGGTCGAGCAGGCCCAGCAACTGGTCGACGTCGGCGAGGTGCAGGCCGGTGGTCGGCTCGTCGAGGACGTAGGTCGCCGACTTCTCCGCCATCCGGATGGCCAGTTTGATCCGCTGCCGTTCCCCGCCGGACAGCGTCGTGAGCGGCTGCCCGAGCCCGAGGTAGCCGAGGCCGACGTCGGACAGCCGGTCCAGGATCGTCCGCGCCTGCCCCGAGGGGAAGAATTCGCGTGCCTCGGCGACCGGCATCGCCAGGACCTCGCTGATGTCCTTGCCCCGCAGTTTGTAGGTCAGCACCTCCGCGGTGAACCGCTTGCCCTCGCATTCCTCGCAGACGGTCGCCACCCCGGCCATCATCGCCAGGTCGGTGTAGATCAGCCCGATGCCCTTGCACTTCGGGCACGCGCCTTCGGAGTTCGCGCTGAACAGGGCGGCCTTGACGCCGTTGGCCTTGGCGAACGCGGCGCGGATCGGGTCGAGCAGGCCGGTGTAGGTCGCCGGGTTGCTCCGCCGCGAGCCGCGGATGGCCGACTGGTCGAGCACCACCACGTCGTCCCTTGTGGACAGTGATCCGTGGATGAGCGAGCTCTTGCCCGAACCGGCGACCCCGGTGACCACGGTCAGCACCCCGAGCGGGATGTCGACGCTGACGTCTTTGAGGTTGTGCCTGGTCGCGTTCCGGATCGGGATCTGCCCGCGTGCCCCGCGGACGTCGGCGCGCAACCGCGCCCGGTGGTCGAGGTGCCGTCCGGTCAGCGTGCCGGACGCGCGCAGCCCGGCGACGTCGCCGGTGTAGCAGATCTGGCCGCCGTCGGGCCCCGCGCCGGGTCCGAGGTCGACGACGTGGTCGGCGATCTCGATCGTCTCCGGTTTGTGCTCGACCACGAGCACCGTGTTCCCCTTGTCCTTCAACAGGAGCAGCAGGCCGTTCATGCGCTGGATGTCGTGCGGGTGCAGCCCGACGGTCGGCTCGTCGAAGACGTAGGTGACGTCGGTGAGGCTGGATCCCAGGTGCCGCACCATCTTCACGCGCTGCGCCTCGCCGCCCGACAGCGTCCCGGATTCGCGGTCGAGGCTCAGGTAGCCGAGGCCGATCTCGACGAGCGAGTCGAGGGTGCCGCGCAGGGTCTGCATCAGGGGGCCGACCGACGGATCGTCGATCTTGTGGAGGAAGTCGGCAAGGTCGTTGATCTGCATCGACGAGCAGTCGGCGATGTTCAGCCCCTCGATCTTCGAGGACAGCGCCGCCTGGTTCAGCCGGGCGCCGTCGCACGCCGGGCACCGCCGGAAGGTGATCGCCCGGTCCACGAAGGCCCGGATGTGCGGCTGCGTGGCTTCCTTGTCCTTCGACAGGAACAGCCGCTGCACCTTCACCAGCAGGCCCTCGTAGTTGGTGTTCAACCCGCCGAGCTTCATCTTGGTGGCGGGTTTGTGCATGAAGTCTTCCCACTGCTGAGGGGTGTAGTCCTTCAGCTTGACGGCGGGATCGACGAAGCCGGATTCCGCCAGTCCCTTCCAGTACCAGCCGCCGGGCGCGAAGTTCGGGACGGTGATCGCCCCTTCGTTCAGCGAAAGCTCCTTGTCGACGAGCTGGTCGATGTCGATGGTGGAGACCTTTCCCAGGCCCTCGCATTCGGGGCACATGCCCTCGGGAAGGTTGAAGCTGAACGCGCTCGACGTCCCGATGTGCGGCCGGCCCAGCCTGCTGAAGACGATCCGCAGCATCGTGTGCGCGTCGGTCGCGGTGCCGACCGTGGAACGGGAATTGGCCCCCATCCGCTCCTGGTCGACGACGATCGCGGCGCTCAGGTTCCGCAGTGTGTCCACGTCCGGCCGTCCGACCGGGGCCATGAAGGACTGGATGAACGCGGTGTAGGTCTCGTTGATCAGCCGCTGCGACTCCGCGGCGATGGTACCGAACACCAAGGACGACTTCCCCGAACCCGAGACACCGGTGAAGACGGTGAGGCGGCGTTTGGGGATGTCCACCGAGACGTCGGCGAGGTTGTTCTCTCTGGCTCCGCGCACCTGGATCATGTCGTGGCTGTCGGCGGCCGAAGGCATGGCTCTCCCCTGGTTGGAACTCTTTAGCCTGTAAAGTGAGGGTAGCAGAGGTTAGTTTATGCTGTAAGGAGTTGGCAAGTGGTCGTCTACGCGGCGCAAGGGGACCCCCGGCGGTCGATGACGCTGCTGTGGCGGACCGAGTCGCCGGACGCCGAACGACCCGGTCCCAAACCGGGGCTTTCGGTGGACCTGATCGTCGAAACCGCCATCACCATCGCGGACGCCGAAGGCATGGCGGGTCTCTCGATGCGTGCCGTCGGGGACAGGCTCGGCCGTACGGCCATGGCGCTCTACACCTATGTCCCGAGCAAGAGCGAACTGGTCGATCTCATGTACGACAAGGCGCTCGCCGAGCTTCCGGCCTCGTACGACGGAGGCGGCTGGCGGGCCGACACCGCGCGCTGGGCCGAGGATCTCTGGGACTTCTACCTGCGGCACCCGTGGGTCCTGCAGGTCTCGCAGGCGCGGCCGGTGCTCGGGCCGAACGAGTACGTCGTCCTGGAGGCGCTGGTGAAGATCCTGCGCCGGACCGGGTTGCGCCCGGTGGCGCTGCGGCGGCTGGTCAGCGCGCTGTACTCGTGTGTGCGCGAGCCCGCCAGGACGGCTTCGGAGGCGCGGCTGGCCGAGAAGGTGACGGGGCAGTCCGACGACGAGTGGTGGTACGCGCGATCCACGCGTCTGAAGGAGGTCTCGCCGGACTTCGCCGAACGTTTCCCGACGCTGACCTGGATGGAAGGTGAGCACGCGTTCCGGATGGAGGACGAGACGGTGTCCTATCTGGAACAGGAGGCGAGGGAGGCCTTCGAGTTCTCGCTGGCGGTCCTTCTGGACGGAATCGAAGTCGCGGCGAAAGCGGAGTAGCCTTCTCCGCATGCCCTCCGATTTCGCCCTGAAGACCATGAACGCCGTCCACCGCGTCATCCAGAAGGTCAGCGGCGGCCGCGCCGGCTGGCAGGTCGCCGGGATGACCGTCCTGGAACTGACCACCATCGGCCGGAAGACCGGCCGGCCGCGCACCGTGCTGCTGACCTCGCCGCTGCGCGAGGGCGACGCGTACGTCATCGTCGCCTCCCGCGGTGGCGACGACCAGCACCCGGCGTGGTTTCTCAACCTCCGCGACAACCCCGACGTCCAGGTCACCCTGAAGGGCGAGACCGCGCGGCCGATGGTCGCGAGTGTCGCCGACGCCGAGCTGCGTGCCCGCCTGTGGCCCAAGATCACCGCGCACTACAAGAACTACGCGCAGTACCAGACCAAGACCGAGCGGGAGATCCCCGTCGTCCTGCTGTCGCCCAAGGTGTGACGCCCGGCATCCCCCGCGCGGGCCGGGTCCATCGGCCCTACCGGCGAGTCGGTAGGCCGGGGACCGTGGACCCCGACGAAGTACACGACGAGAACGCGGGGATGCCGATGTCCGACTCCTGGGGTCTCGAGACGCTCGACCGCGAGCAGTGCCTGGCACTGCTCGCGGTCGAGCGTCTCGGCCGGGTGGTGTTCACCTCCCGGGCCTTGCCGGCGATCCAGCCCGCGCGGTTCGCGCTCCACCACGGCGCGATCGTGGTGCGGACGCCGTCACAGAGCGCGTTGTTCGCCGGGATACTCGACAGTGTGGTGGCGTTCGCCGTAGACGAGTTCGCCAAGGACCTGGGGACCGGCTGGTACGTCACCGTCGTCGGCCGCGCCTCCGAGGTGCGTGATCCGATCGTGATCGCCGAACTCGCGACCTTGCCACTGGCTTGCTGGACTGGTCGGTCGGATTCCCGGTATCTTCGGATCCCGATCGAGTCGGTCACCGGTAGGAGGATCCTCGGCGCTCGCGGTAACGAAGCACTGTCCGTGATCGACCCACAAGATGAGCGATCCGGGCGCGTCTGTCATTCCTGACCCCACTGCCCGGGGAGTTACTCCGGGACGGTGACGCAGTGCGGCGCGTGAGTGCGGCGAGTGACGCCAAGGCACCCAGGATTCTGGACGCGGTGGCGGGGATCGCCCGCGACCTCAGTCTCTCCGAGGTCCTGCGGCGGATGGTCGAGTCCGCCTGTGAGCTGACCGGTGCGCCGTTCGGCGCGTTGAGCGTGCCCGATTCGGGGGAGTTCATCCGCTTCGGTGCCGCCTGGGAACGGCCGCCGTCCGAGGACGAATCCCGCGTGATGCCCATCCGGACGCGCGGCCGCATCTTCGGGATGCTGTACCTCGCCCGCAAACCGGACGGTGAGGAGTTCACCGAATCCGAGGACGACCTGCTCGTCGCGCTCACCGCGGCGGCCGGTGTCGTGATCGAGAACGCCGTGCTGTTCGACCAGGCGCAGCGGCGAGAACGCTGGCTCGAAGCCTCCTATCACGTCACCGGCGCGCTCCTGGCCGACCAGGATCTGACCGCGACCCTCCGCCTGATCGCCGAACGCGCCCGCGTCGTCGCCGGTGCCACCGCGGGCGCGGTGGCCCGTCCCCGCGGCGACGGCCAGCTGGTCTTCGAGGTCGTCGAGCCGCCGGGCCCGGACGCGGACCGGCTCGCCGGGATCGTCGTGCCGACCGAGGGCACCGCGACCGGGATGGCGTTCACCACCGGCGAACCCGTCGTGGTCCGGGACTACGGCGAGAAGGTCGTCGAGTACCAGAGCGAGCGCGGTGCCGTCATGCCCGCGGCGATCAAGGACCTCGACTCCACGGTCGTCGTCCCGCTGATCGCCGGCGAGGAGAAACTAGGTGTCCTGCTGGTGGCGAAGTTCCGCGACAGGACCCCTTTCTCCGCCTACGACGTCCAGCTCGCGGAGACCTTCGCGGCGCACGCCGCGCTCGCGGTCGAATTCGCCCGCGCGCAGCAGGACAGGCAGCGGCTCGCCGTCTTCGAGGACCGCGATCGGATCGCCCGCGACCTGCACGACCTGGTGATCCAGCGGCTGTTCGCGATCGGGCTCGGCCTGGAGGGACTCAGCAAGCTCGCGAGCGAACCAGCAGTCGCCGGTCGCGTGACCGGTTTCGCGCACGAGATCGACCGCACGATCCGGGAGATCCGCAACAGCATCTTTTCGCTCCAGGAACCGGCGGAAGCGCAGGGCAGCCTCCGGTCGGAGCTGCTGCGCGTCGCGCTGGACGCGGGCTGCGCGTCGGAACCCCGGGTCGGGTTCGACGGGCCGCTCGACTCGACCGTGCCGGACACGGTCCGCTCGGATCTCATCGCGACCCTGCGCGAGGCACTGTCCAATGTGGTCAGACACGCCGCGGCGACGACGGTTTCGGTCGACGTCTCGGTCGACCGCGACGGGCGGCGGCTGAAGCTTTCGGTGGTGGACGACGGCGTCGGCATGCCCGCCGAACCAGGTCGTCGCAGCGGGGTGGCGAACCTCGCCGAACGTGCGGCCCGCTGGAACGGGTCGTTCAGTGTCGAAGCGAGGCCGGAGGGCGGGACGAGGCTCGACTGGTCGGTGGAGCTGCCGGCCCGACAGGGGAGTGTGGGATGACGATTTCGGTGTTCCTGCTGGACGATCACGAACTCGTCCGCACCGGGCTGAAGACCGTCTTCGAGGCCGAAGACGATCTCACCGTGGTCGGCGAGGCGTCCACGGCCGCCGAGGCCTACGTGCGGATCCCCGCGGTCAAACCCCAGGTCGCGGTGCTCGACGTCCGGCTGCCGGACGGTGAAGGGGTCAGCGTCTGCCGGGAGATCCGGGCGTCCGTCGATCCGCCGCCCGCCTGCCTGATGCTGACCTCCTATTCGGACGACGACGCGTTGTTCGGCGCGATCATGGCGGGCGCGGCCGGGTACATGCTCAAGCAGGTCTCCGGTGACGCGCTCGTCAAGGCGGTCCGCACGGTCGCCGCGGGCGGATCGCTCCTGGACAGCACGCTGACGGCGTCGGTGATGAACCGGCTGCGCGGCGAAAGCGACCTCCCGGACCCGCGTTACGAACAGCTGAGCCCGCAGGAGCGGCGGGTGCTCGACCACATCGCCGACGGGCTGACGAACCGCCAGATCGCGGAAAAGCTCTACCTGGCGGAGAAGACGGTCAAGAACTACGTGTCTTCCCTGCTGCACAAGCTCGGTTTCGAACGCCGGACCGCAGCCGCCGTCTACGCCACGCAACGCCGCAGGTCCACCTCCTAGAAGGCACAAGGCGAGCTGAAGGGACTTTCCCCGCATGCGATGCGGGTAAAGCGCCCTTCGCCGCGCGCGACGAGGGGAAAGTCCCCTTCAGCCTCACCCGGCGACCGACGCGCCGCCTTCTCAGAAGAAGGTGAACCCGCCGGCGAAATCGGGATCCTCGCGCAGCACCCGGCGCAGTTCGTGGAGCGCCCGGTGCTGGGTGACGCGGACCGCGCCCGCGCTCGCCATGTCCAGCGCGTCGGCGGTCTCTTCGGCGCTGTACCCGTGGACCACGCGCAGCAGCAGCACGGCGCGTTGCTTCGCCGAAAGGATTTCGAACAGCCGCGACAACCGGCGGCCGCGGTCCGCCTTCTCGACCTCTTCGAACGTCGGATTCCACGGCCCGTCCTGTTCGGGCTCCGGATCGGGCACCGGCGCGGACGGGTCGCGGGCGAGGTTCCGGCGGACGTCGGCGACCTTGTGCGAGGCGATCCCGAAGACGTACGGCAGGAAGCTGTCGTCCTGGTAGCTGTAGCGCGGCAAGGCGACGAGGACGGCCATCAGGACCTCCTGCGTGCAGTCGTCGGCACTGGAGACGCCGCGTGTCGTCATGCCCAGCCTGCCCACGCAGTATCGGAACACGATCGGCCGGAGAAGCGCCAGCAGGCTCCCGACGGCCCGCCGGTCACCCTTGATCGCCGCACGGATCAGTTCGCCGTCCGGCTCTCCCGGGCGGGGCTGATATGCCGGGCGTATGGCTTCGGACACGGTCATCACGCCGGATGGACCGTTCTCGACACTTGCCTGTGCGTTCCCATCGTCCCCACCTCCCGAAAGCCCCCAGGCCTGTTTGGCCCTTTCGACGTTACGGAGCGCGTCCGCGCGTCACACCGGTACAGCAGCCCGGAGTAGTCGGGTCTTTAGGCCCTGGTGTCCCCGGGGTATGGACTTTCGCCAGATTGGTCTAGACAATTAGCCCAGCGCGGCGGCAGGCCGCCCTTTTACGGAGGAATCGCGATGAGGCGTTCCAGATCCTTGGCTTTTCTGGCCGTTTTGGTGCTCACCTTCACCGGCCTGATAACGGGCGGCGGTACCGCGAACGCGGCCAACCTGCTCCTCAATCCCGGTTTCGAGGCGGGTTCGACGTCCGGCTGGTCCTGCGCGGCGGGCGCGGCCGTGAGCACACCGGTCCGTTCTGGCGGTTACGCCGTCGCTGTGACGCCCGGCTCGACGATCGGCAAGTGTGCACAGACGGTATCCGTCCAGCCGAACACGACCTACGCGGTTTCGGCCTGGGTGAACGGGAACCCGGTGTATCTCGGGGTCACGGGCGGGCCGTCGACGTGGACCGCGGCGACCTCTTACACGCAGTTGTCGCTTTCGTTCACGACGGCGGCCACACAGACGACGGCGGAGGTGTACGTCCACGGCTGGTACGGGTCAGGCACCTTTTACGCGGACGACATCAACCTCGACGGACCCGGCGGTGGCACCCCCGGAGCACCGCCGACACCGGGAAGCCCGGCCGTGGGCACGGTGACGAACTCGTCGATCGCGCTCTCGTGGGGCGCCTCGGCGGGGACGGTGACCGGCTATCGCGTGTACGAGGGCGGGAACGTGGTCGCGACGGTGACCGGGACTTCGGCGACGATCTCGGGACTGACGGCCTGTTCGTCACACAACTACTCGGTGGCCGCGTACAACAGCGCGGGCGAATCGCCGAAGACCACGGAAGCGGGCGCCACGACCTCCGGTTGCGTCGACACCGGCCTGCCGAAGCACGCGTTGATCGGCTACCTGCACGCGAGTTTCGCCAACGGTTCCGGCTACACGCGGATGGCCGACGTCCCGGCGGCGTGGGACATCGTCAACCTGGCCTTCGGCGAGCCGACCTCGGTGACCTCCGGCGACATCCGCTTCACCCGGTGCCCGGTCGCTGAATGCCCGACCGTCGAAAGCGACGCGGATTTCATCGCCGCGATCCGCGCGAAGCAGGCGCAGGGCAAGAAGGTCCTGATCTCCATCGGCGGGCAGAACGGCCAGGTGCAGCTGACCACGACCGCGGCACGCGACGCGTTCGTCAGTTCGGTGTCGGCGATCATCGACCGATACGGGCTGAACGGGCTCGACATCGACTTCGAGGGACACTCGCTGTACCTCAACGCCGGCGACAACGACTTCCGCAACCCGACCACGCCGGTGATCGTCAATCTCATTTCGGCGCTGAAGACGCTGAAAGCCAAGTACGGTGCGGGATTCGTGCTCACGATGGCGCCGGAGACGTTCTTCGTGCAGACCGGGTACCAGTACTACGGAGGCCTCGGCGGCGCCGACAACCGGACGGGTTCGTACCTGCCGGTGATCCACGCGATGCGGGACGCGCTGACCGTGCTGCACGTCCAGGACTACAACTCCGGACCGGTGATGGGCCTGGACAACCAGTACCACTTCATGGGCGGCGCGGACTTCCACATCGCGATGACCGACATGATCAAGGCGGGATTCACGGTGTCCTCGACCGGATTCCGGTTCCCGGGGCTGCGTGAGGACCAGATCGCGTTCGGCCTGCCCGCCGCGGTGAGCGCGGGCAACGGGCACACCGCGCCGGCGGCGGTGCATTCGGCGCTGAACTGCCTGGTGAAGAACTCCGGCTGCGGTTCGTACTCGCTGCGCGGTGGTGCATCGCCGGCGTTGCGCGGCCTGATGACGTGGTCGATCAACTGGGACCGGTACTACGGGTGGGAATTCCAGAACGCCCACGAACCGTTCCTGAACGCCCTGCCCTGACCCCTGCTGGCCGCGCAAGTAGGTGCCGAATGGCGGTCCTTGCGCGCGCATCGACCGCAATTAGGTGACTGGTTGCGGAGGAGAAGCCTTCGGGACGGCTGCGGTTGCGGAGGCATCACCCCAAGTATGTGAAGGACCCCTTCCTGTACCCAGGCGCAAGGAAGGGGTCCTTCACGTACTCACGCTCGCGGCCGTCGCGCGGTCGCCCGCGCAAGTAGGTGCCGAATGGCGGTCCTTGCGCGCGGATCGACCGCAATTAGGTGACTGGTTGCGTGAAGGAGCGGGCCCGCACCGTGCAGCATCGGTGCGGGCCCGCGGTTCGGGGAGTACTTACCAGGGAAGGGACGTCAGAAGCCCGCGGTGATCCGCGTGAAGTCCCAGTCGTTCTGCGCGATGCCACTGCAGTTCTCGGCGACCCCGCCGCCTGCGCAGCCCCGGTCACGGTTGGTCGACCAGAACGCGAGCCTGGCGATCTTGTTGGTCTTGGACCAGTTCGTGATGCGGGTCCAGGTGTCGAGACTCGTCAGTTCCCGCTGGTCCGAAAGGCCGTTCATCCCGCTGATGCCCAGGTGGCCGTACGCCGTGGCGTCGTTCCACCCGAACGTCGACTTCAGCTTGTCCCGCAGGCCGTTCGCGGCGTTGATGGTGTTCCCGTACATGTCGGCGCCACCACCGAAGTCGAACGGCATGATCGTGTAGACGTCGATCCCGGCGTTCAGCGCCTTCGACTGGTCGATGAGCCGCTGGCCCCAGAAGTTCGGGCCGGTGGTCGTCGTGCCGAAGGTGAGGATGGTCTGGATACCGGGGTTGTTCGCCTTCACGATCTTCAGCGCGTTCAGGACGCGGTCCTGTACGACCGCGTTCTCGAACTCGTCGGTGTTTTCGATGTCGATGTCGATCGCCTTGAGACCGTAGGCGTCGATCACCTTCTGGTAGGCCCCGGCGAGCGCTTCCGGCGTCGAGCAGTTCGGGCCGAGCTTGTTGCCGCTCCACCCGCCGAAGGACGGCACGATCTGCCCGCCCGCGGCCTTGATCTGCGCGATCGCGTTCGCGTCGACGCCGCCCTGCAGCGGACGGCTGCCGTCCCAAGCGGGATCGCACCCACCGGACGACAGGATGAACGCCAACGTGAACCACTTGATCCCGGTCGCGTTCATGACCGTCTGCGGATTCGGCGGGCTGCCCCAGCCCATGTACAGATACGGCGCGCCACGGCCGCCGGGCAGCGGCGGGTTGCTCGTGGTCGTCGTCGGGGAGGTCGACGTCGTGGGCGTGGTCGTGGTGGTGGGCGTGATCGTGGTGGTGGGCGTGGTCGGCGTCGTGGTCGGGCCGCCGCCGCCCGGATCACAGGAACCACCGTTGATCTTGCAGTTCGCCGGGGCGACGTAGCCCCCGGAGTACTTGACGTTGAACCCGAAACTGGTGTTGCCACCGTTGGAAAGGTTGCCGTTCCAGGTGTTCTTCACCGTCACGTGCTGCCCGGAGACCGAGTAGCTGCCGTCCCACAGCGAAGCGATCGAGTGCCCCGCGGGGAGGTCGAATTCGACCGTCCACGCGGGAAGGTTCGATCCCGAGTTGTTGGTGATCGTGTACTTGCCTTCCCAGCCGGAGCCCCAATCGGAGCCTTTGCTGAAGGCGGCGCCGACACCGCCGGCCGCGGAGGCCGGCGCGATCACGAGGACCGCGCCGGCCGTTGCGGCAGCGGCGGACAGGCCCACAGCCTGGATCCAAGTCCGCTTGGCCACTGTCAACCTCTCAGTTCAGGCCATTGCGCATGGCCGTGACGAGTTCACCATTTGAGGTGTCACCGCTGAGCTCCCAGAAGAACGCGCCACCGAGACCTTGGTTCTTGGTCCAGCCCATCTTTCCGTTGATGGTCGCGGGAGTGTCGTAGCTCCACCAGTTGTTGCCGCACTTCGCGTACGCGGTGCCCGCGATCGTGCCGGTCGACGGGCAGCTGTTCTTGAGGATCTTGTAGTCCTCGATGCCCGCCTCGTAAGTGCCCGGTGCCGCACCGGTCGCGGTGCCGCCCGGGGCGTCCTGCGTGACGCCGGTCCAGCCTCGGCCGTAGAAACCGATGCCCAGCAACAGTTTGCTGGCCGGAACGCCCTTGGCCTTGAGCTTCTGGATGGCGTCGTCGGAGTTGAAGCCCTGCTGCGGGATGCCCGGGTACGCGGTCAGCGGCGAGTGCGGGGCCGTCGGACCCTGCGCCGCCCAGGCGCCGAAGAAGTCGTACGTCATGACGTTGTACCAGTCGAAGTACGCCGAAGCGGGGCCGTAGTCGGCGGAGTCGATCTTGCCGCCGCTGCTGGCGTCCGCGGTGATCGCGGCGGTGACCAGGAACGAGGAACCGAACTTGGTGCGCAGCGCCTGAGCCACGTTCTTGATCGCGGCGGGGCCGCTGGTGTCACAGGTGAGACCGCAGGCGTTCGGGTACTCCCAGTCGATGTCGATGCCGTCGAAGACGTCGGCCCACCGCGGGTCCTTGATCAGCTTGTAGCAGGACTCCGCGAACGCGGTCGGGTTCTTCGAAGCCTGGCCGAAGCCGCCGGACCAGGTCCAGCCACCGAACGACCACAGCACCTTGAGGCCCGGGTACATCTTCTTCAGCTTGCGCAGCTGGTTGAAGTTACCGCGCAGCGCGCCCGCGTCCCACGTGTCCGCGACACCGTCCACACTGGACCCGGCGTCGTAGAACTTGTCGTAGTCGGCGTAGGTGTCGTCGTTCGCCGTGCAGGAACCGTTGGTGACGTTGCCGAACGCGTAGTTGATGTGCGTCAGCTTCGCCGCGGAACCGGAAGTGTGAATGTTCTTCACGTGGTAGTTACGGCCGTAGACGCCCCACTGCACGAAGTAGCCGAGGTTCTTCTTCGCGCCCGGGTTCGGGTTCGAAGTCGTCGTGGTCGGCGGGTTGCTCGTGGTGGTCGTGGGCGGGTTCGACGTCGTGGGGTTGGACGTCGTGGTGGTCGGGGTGGTCGGCGTCGTGGTCGGGCCGCCACCGCCCGGGTCACAGGAGCCGCCGTTGATCTTGCAGTTGGCGGGCGCGGTGTAGGTCCCGGAGTACTTGACGTTGAAGCCGAAGCTGATGGAAGCACCGTTGGAAACGTTGCCGTTCCAGGTGTTCTTGACGGTCACGTGCTGACCGGAGACGGAGTAGCTGCCATCCCACAGTGAAGCGATCGAGTGTCCCGCCGCGAGATCGAACTCGAGGGTCCAGGAGGTCAGGCCCGATCCCGAGTTGTTGGTGATCGTGTACTTGCCTTCCCAGCCGGAGCCCCAGTCCGAACCCTTGGTCAGGGTGGCTCCGACCCCGCCCGCCGCGTTCGCCGGGACGGTCACCAGACCGACCGCCAGCGCCGCGACGGCCGTGAACAGGCCGACCAGATGCCATCTTTTTCTCGACATTTCACTCCTTACAACCCGGTGCAGGGAAATGATCTTGGAGATGATTTCGTCAAAGGGAAATCGGCGACATCGCGTTGCCGCGGCCGAAGCCGGGCAGGCGGGGATGCGTCTTCATCGACCACCTCCATGCGGAACGCTTTGTTGCGGGAGACGGTACGTGGTCTGGACCAATATGGGAAGCGTCACTACGTAGAGTGGTGATTTTCCTGCGAACGGCCTAATACGTTCGACAGCGTTAACCGTTCACTGGTTCGGTGCCGTTCACCGACGGAATTCGTCCATTTCGCCGAGCCGGGCGATATTCGCCGTTTCATCGGGGTCGGGCACGACACCGGAAAGGAACACGCCGGTGATTTCGACGGCCACGTCGGGAGCGAGCCGCTTCAGGCTCAGTGCCAGCACATTGGCGTCGTTCCACTTGCGCGCGCCCGCGGCGATCCAGGTGTCCCAGGCCAGTGCCGCGCGGACCCCGGGGACCTTGTTGGCCGCGATGGCCGTGCCCGTCCCGGTCCAGCACATCACCACGCCGAAATCGGCCTCACCGTCGGCGACCGACCTGCCCACCGCCGCGCCGAGTTCCGGCCAGACGTCCGACGTCGCCGGTCGGAGCACCTCGTGGCCCGCCTCGGCGAGATAGGCCTGGACGGCGTCCGTGGTGGCGTTCCGGTCGTCGGCGGCGAAGGCGATCCTCATGTCCGGATCGTAACGCCGCGTCGACCGGTGACGAACCGGAAGTCATGGGAGGATCTCGGCGTGGACTCGTCTGCGGAGGAGCACCAGGTCCAGCGTGACCAGGAGATCGCACGGACACGGATTCTCGACACCGCCGCCCGCCTGATCGGCGAGGCAGGCTTCGCCCGGCTCAAGATCGGCATGATCTGCGCCAGGACCGGCTATCCCAGCGGTGTCGTCCACCAGTTGTTCGGCTCGAAGGAGACGCTGGTGCAGCGGCTCGTCGAGTTCGCCGCGGAGAAGTTCGCCGATGTTTTCGGCGCCGCCGTCGCCACCAGGACCGGCGGGCTGACCCCCAGCCCGATGGACATGCTGCGGGCCCTGCTGGACGTCTTCTTCGAGCTGCTCACCGACATGCCGCCGCTGAACCGGGCGTTCGTGGTGCTCTGGACGGACGCGACCGTCGGCGATCCGGCGGTGCGGTCGGCGATGACCGAGGCCGACCGCCGGTACCGGTTCGCCATCGCGCAGACCATCGCCGCCGGGCTCGCGGACGGCTCCATCACCGGTGTCCGCGACCCCGACGCGTACGCGGCGGCGCTGGTGGGCCAGCTGCGGGGGATCGCCGTGGCCGCGATCATCGATCCCGGTGGCATCGATCTGCGTGCCGTCCGCGCGGAGATGGAATACGCCGTGGACCGGCTCGCCTAAGCGGTTTTCGTCAGCTCGGCCGCACCGAAGGACACGTTGAACCGGTCGCACCAGATCGTCACGCTCGAATAGCGCGCCAGATCGGTGCCCGCGGGCAGCGGGTAGTTCTGGCTTCCCTTGTTGCCCTTGAGTTTCCCGGCGCTCACGTGCGCGCCGTCGTCGAACACGAACCAGCCGTCCTTGCCGGGGAGGACCGGCGCGTCGGTGAGCCAGACCCGCAGATCCGGTCCGTTGCTCGTGTCGAGGTTCTCCAGGCGCAGCACCAGCGAACCGTCGGCCGCACGCAGGATCCGGACGTCGCCGCTGGTCGCGTGTTCGTGGCCGATCAGTGCGCCGGTCGCCACGACCGTGGGCTCTTTCGGGGCGGGCGTGGCACTTTCGGAGGTTTGAACCGAAGGCTGGGCGATGACGGGCAAGGCCTCCTGGACGGTTTCGTTCACCCAGAGCTTCCACGGCTGGAACCAGTAGAGGCCCGCGGCCACCGCCACCACCAGCCCGGCCGCCAGTACGGCGAGCACCCGCTTGCGTTTCATGCGGTCATTCAACCGCGCGAACCGTCCGGATCGCCTGATTCGCGCGGTTACCGAACTCTTACGGCGTGAGCACCACCTTGCTCGAGATCGTCCCGGATTCGGCCAGCCGCATCGCTTCCGCGACCCGGCTCAACGGCAGGCGCGCCGCGACCTGCGCCGTGATCGTGCCGTCCTTCAGTGCCGTGAAGACCTGGGTGAGGTCTTCGCGCAAGCGGGCGCGGAACCGGTTCTTGGCGAAGGACCGGCCGGCCCAGACGTTGAAGAAGTACGCGTTGCGGCCGTTGGGCAGGCTGTTCCACACCAGCACGCGGGCGAGGATCTTGAGCACGGGCAACTGCTTGGAGCCCTCGTCGTCGCGGGTCGCGGCACTGCCGTAGGAGACGAGGGTGCCACCGCGGGCGAGCAGCTTCCACGACGCGGGCACGCTCGCGCCGCCGACGTGGTCGAAGACGGCGTCGACCCCCTCGGGCGCGAGTTCCCGGACGCGCGCGGAGATGTCCTCTGTCCGGTAGTCGATCGGCATGACTCCCTGACGTCGCAACGCTTCGTGGTGCCGTTCCGACGCCGTGCCGATCACCTGCACACCCGCCTGCGCGGCGAGCTGGACCAGCAGCGAACCGACCCCGCCGTTCGCGCCGTGGACCAGGATCGTCTGCCCGGCACGTACCCGGGCCTTGCGGTGCAGCATCTGCCAGGCGGTGATGCCGTTGACCACCGCGGTCTCGGCCTCTTCGGCGCCGAGCCCGTCCGGGACGGGTACGACGTCGGCGGCGTCGAGGACCACATGGCTGGCCCAGCTCCCGACCTTCGTCAGCGCGGCGACCCGGTGGCCGGCGAGTCCTCGGTCGACCCCGTCGCCGGTGGTCAGCACCGTGCCGACCAGGTCATAGCCGGGGACGAAAGGGAAGGGCGGCTGGTCGTAGTACTTGCCGCGGCGCATCTGCTGTTCGGCGAACGACACCCCGGTCGCCTCCATCGCGATCACGACCTGGCCGGGACCGGGCTCGGGAAGCGGGCGTTCCCGCAGCTCCAGGCCTTCCGGCTCGACCTTGCCCGGCAGTACCACCTCGGTCAGCATGCCCATCGTGATCTCCTCGATTGCTTGTAGCGTCCGTTAGAGCTTATAACCATAGTGAGCACTGCTCTCGAAAAAGTCAAGCGGGGTAACGTCCGGGTTTCGGTGTCTTGGCCGGCTTCTCGCCGCTTGACACGATGCCGACCTGAAAGGGCGTCGGCCGGGATCTACGGCGTACTCATGTTCCTTCCCGTCGGGATCGCGGCCTTCCTGTTGTCCTGCGGCAGGGAGAGCGTGCCGGTCTGAGTTACTTTGGGGGAGTGCCTCGTTCCCCCATCGGCGACATCCTCGACGTGAACGGTGCCGCCGTTCATGTCCGTCAGGACGGTGCCGGGCCGCCGTTGCTGTTGCTGCACGGGTATTGCGGATCGGTGCACTGGTTCGACCGGCTCACCCTCGGCCTGTCCGCGGGGCACCACGTGATCCGGGTGGATCTGCTGGGGCACGGTTGTACCGGCGGTTCTTCCGGTGCTTCCGGTCTCGACGCGGTGTCGCAGGCCCGCATGGTGGCCGCCGTCCTCGACGCGCTGGGCGTCGAGGACGTCCTGATCGCCGGTCATTCCTTCGGCGCGGATGTCGCTTTGGCACTTGCCGCGATCTCGCCGAGGGCCGGTTCCTTGGTGTTGATCGGGCAGGCTCCGGACTACGGCTACGCGTCATTTCCGCCGGGCAGCCCGGTGCTGCTGCCGATCGTCAGCACGCTCGTGCGGCGGATCGCCCATCGGCGGTGGGTCCGGTTCGCTTCGCGGTTCCGTCGAGGGGTCTTGTTCGACGATCCCCTGCAGGACCTGGCCGATCACGCCGTCACCGCTCCGGCGATGGCCCGGGTGGTGCTCGTCGAACGCGCGCGATTGCTGGCCGCGCGGCCGTTGGACGAGCAAGTGGCGGATTTGGCGTTGCCATGCTTGGTTATTCTCGGGCGGCGGGACCGTTTTTACGACTGTGAAAAGACTTTCGCGCGATATTCGGCGGCGGGAGCCCGGGTTGAGGTCGTGGAGGGCGCCGGGCACTCGCCGTTCTTGGAGCGACCGGCCGAGGTGGCTCGGTTGCTTCGGGAGTTCCGGGCATAGCGGTCGCGCCGTATCGGCGGCCAAGGGCGTGAGTCCCGAGCGTCACGTTCGAGACGGTGAGCGTCTCGGACGAGGCGCTCGAGACCCGCTCATCGTCCGAGGCAGGGAAAGCTCACACCTCGCCTCAAAGCCCGAACCGCGCGCAAGCATCCCCGATTGCCTGATCCAGCACGGCGAGCCCTTCCGCCAGTTCGTCCTCCGTCGCGGTCAGCGGGGGAGCGATCCGGAACACCCCGCCCATCCCCGGCAGCTGCACGATGTTCATGTGCAGACCCAGTTCGAGGCAACGCCGCGTGACCAGCGCGCCCAGTTCGTCGGAGCTCCGTTTGGTGGAACGGTCCACGACGAGTTCCACGCCGACCAGCAGGCCGCGTCCGCGGATGTCGCCGACGACGGGATGACGAGCGGCGAGGTCGTCGAGGCCGCGGCGGAGGAAGGCGCCCAATTCGGTGGCGCGTTCGTCGAGGCGGTCGCGGGTGAGGACGTCGAGCACGGTGTTCCCGACGGCCGCCACCAGCGGGTCCGCGACGTGTGTGGTGAAGAACAGATAGCCGCGGTCGTGCGCCTCTTGCTCGATCTCCGCGCTCGTGATCACCGCCGCCAGCGGGAGCCCGGCGCCCAGCGTCTTGGACAGCGTGAGGATGTCGGGGACGACCCCGTCGCGTTCGAACGCGTACCAGTTTCCCGTGCGGCACAGGCCGGTCTGTGCCTCGTCGAGGATCAGCAGCATCCCGCGTTCGCGGCACTTCTCCTGCAGGGCGGCGAAGTATCCGGGCGGCGGCTCGATGATCCCGCCCGAGCTGAGGATCGGTTCGACGACGCATGCCGCGAGGCTGCCGACGGACTGGGCGTCGATCATCTCGAACCCGAAGTCCAGCTGGCGCTTCCAGTCCAGTTCCCCGTCAGGGGTGAGGAAGTCCGGCCGATAGGAATTCGGCGCGGGAATGGCGAAGTTGCCGGGCGCGGTCGGACCGTAGCCTTTACGGCCCGCGCTGTAGGTCGCGTTCGCCGCCGCTTGCGTCATCCCGTGCCACGACCTGGCGAACGACACGATTTCGTGTTTCCCGGTCACCAGCTTCGCCATCCGGATCGCGGCCTCGTTCGACTCCGCCCCGGTGGTCAGCAGCAGTGCCTTTGCCAGCGGTGACGGCAAGGTCTCGGCCAGCCGCCGCGCGAGGTCGACGACGGGGCGGCTCAGCATCCCGCTGAACAGGTGGTCCAGCGAGCCGATCTGCCGTCGCACGGTCTCGACGATCTCCGGATGCGAATGCCCGAGGATCGCGCTCATCTGCCCGGACGTGAAGTCGAGGATCCGCCGCCCGGACTCGGTGAACAGATAGCTCCCGGCGGCGTGGTCGATGATCTCGCGGGTGAAGTCGCCGGCCCCGGCGTAGCGCACGAGGTGCCGGTCGGCGTCGGCCCAGAAACGGTCGGCGGTGGACAGTTCGGTGGTCGGAGCAGCCATACCTCGACGGTAAAACGGATCCGAGCGACACGTCCATCTCACGATTCCGGCTGTGCTGTTCGGCTGATCCGTACAACAATGGATGTCATGCTCAACCCTTGGAGGCTCAGTCTGCTGAGCCGGCTGGACACGCTCGGCACCGTCCGCGCGGTCGCCAAGGCGGCCAACCTGAGCGCGTCGAGCGTGTCCCAGCAGCTCGCGGTCCTCGAGGCCGAGACGCGCACCCACCTGCTGGAACGCACCGGCCGCCGGGTCCGGCTGACCCCGGCCGGGCGGATGCTGGCCCGCCGCGCGAGAGCGATCCTCGACCACATGGACACCGTCGAGGCGGAGCTGCGCGGTCTCGGTGAGGAGCCGGCGGGGCTCGTCCGCCTCGGCGCCTTCCAGAGCGCGATCCACACCATCGCCGTCCCCGCGGTGAACCGGCTGGCCCGTTCGCATCCGCGACTCCAGATCGAACTGCTCGAACTCGAACCGCACGTGAGCATGCCCGCGCTCCGCGTCGGCGACGCCGACGTCATCATCACCACCACGGACTTCGTCGAGCAGCCGCTGGGGCCCGACATCGACCTCGTACCGCTCGCGACCGACCCGATCGTGCTCGTCGTGCCGCCCGGTCATCCGGCCGCGGGCCGGGGCCCCGCCGACCTCGCCGCCTACGCGAGTGAGCCCTGGGCGTTCGACATCCCTCAGTCGTACATGGCGAACCTCGCCACCCGGCTCTGCCGCGAAGCCGGTTTCGAGCCGCGTGTGATCGCCCGGTTCAGCAACTACATGATGACCTTGCAGCACGTCGAGGCCGGGCTTTCGATCGCCCTCCTGCCCGGCCTCGCCGTCGACAGGCGCTACCGCGTCGCCACCCGCGAACTCGCGACGCCGGTCGACCGCTCCATCACCGCGGCGATCAGGCGCGGGTCCGCGCCTCGCGCCGCTGTCGACCTGGTTCTCGAGGCGATCCGGAGTCATCCTGAACTGCCGCTGTGAACCCGTGCCGCCGCGCCACCAGCACCACGGCCAGCGTCGGCACGAGCAGCACCAAAACACTCCAGGGGAACGACTCCGCGCCGAAGCCGTCGAGGAGGACGCCGCCGGCGATCCCGCCGCCCGCCATCGCCGCGTTCCACAGGGTGACCAGCATGGCCTGCGCGATGTCCGCCGCGCCGCTCTTGTCGCCAGCCTGCGCGGCGGCGGTCTGCAGCAGCGTCGGGACGCCACCCCAGCCGAGCCCCCACAGCGCCGCCGCGATGTAGACCAGTGCCGGATTCTCGCCCAGCAGAGCCAAAATCGCCGACCCGCCTGCCACGAGGAGGGTGCCGGTGACGGTCAGCGGACGCAGCCGCCGGTCGATGTGGACGCCGGCGAACCAGATGCTGACCATCGAAGCCAGCCCGAACACCAGCAGGATCTCCTCGACCGAACCACCCATCGATACGTGTTCGAGGAAGGTGGCGATGTAGGTGTAGAGGATGTTGTGCGCCAGCACGAAGGTCAGCGTCACGAACAGGACCGCGGCCACGCCGGGCACGGCGAGGGTCTTGCGCACCGGGAGCCTGCCGCCCTTGTCCTGGCCGGGAAAATCGGGGACTGCCAGGGTGATCCAGCCGAGCAGGCCGAGCGCGAGCACCGACATGAGGGAGAACGTCACCTGCCAGCCGAAGACGCCGCCCAGGAACGTGCCGGCGGGCATGCCGAGCGAGAGCGCGAGGGGGATGCCGGTCATCACGACGGCGATCGCCTTGCCCCGCATCGGTTCCGGCGCCAGCCGCCGGGCGTGACCGGCCAGCAGCGCCCACACGACGCCCGCCGCGATCCCGGCGACGAACCGCGCGCCGAGGGTCAGCGGATAGTTCGTGGACAGCGCCGTGACGGTGTTGGCGACGGCGAAACCGGCGACTCCGGTCAGGAGCAAGCGTTTGCGGCGCCAGCCCGCGGTCGCGGCGGACAGGGGGATCGCGGTCAGGGCGGTGCCGATCGCGTACACCGTCACCAGCTGGCCGGTCGCCGCTTCGCTGACGCCGAGGCCGGTGCTCATCGCAGGCAGCACGCCCGCGGGCAGGGCCTCGGTGAGGACGGTGACGAACGCCGCCGTGGTCAGCGCGAGCAGCGCGCCGAAGGGGAGTTTCGCAGTCATGCTCCGTATGCTCGAACCATCACATAGATGTGAAGGTCAAGTCGGCCGGAGTGAGGTGGCGCACATGCGGATCGGGGAGCTGTCGGAGCGGACGGGAACGTCGCGCCGGCTGCTGCGGTACTACGAGGAGCAGGGCCTCATCGTCTCGCGGCGGCAGGCCAACGGCTACCGCGATTACGACGAGTCGTCGGTCGACAGGGTCATCCAGGTCCGCGGCCTGCTCGACGCCGGGCTGCCGACCCGCATCATCAAGCAGATCCTGCCGTGCCTGGACAAACCCCGGCAGATCTACTTCCCGGACGCGACCGCGGAGATGCTCGAGACCCTGGAGGCCGAGCGCGACCGGATGACCCGGCGGGCCGAATGCCTGCTCCGCAACCGGGACGCGATCACCGAGTACCTCGACGCGGTCCGTGCCTACGACCCGGCGTCCTGAGCCGGAGGGACATTCCTCGCATCGGTCTTGACAGTATGAGAAAGCGCTTTCAGGATGTGGGCAGGAAAGCGCTTTCAAAGGAGAACGGATGACCACGCGGAAACTCGGCGTCGTGATGAACGGCGTCACCGGGCGGATGGGCTATCGGCAGCACCTGGTGCGCTCGGTCCTGGCGATCAGGGAGGCGGGCGGGGTCGAACTGTCCGACGGATCGCGGGTCCAGCTGGAGCCGGTCCTGGTGGGGCGCAACGCGGACAAGCTCGAAGAGATCGCCACGCGGCACGGGCTGACCCGTTGGACCACCGACCTCGACGCCGCCCTCGGCGACGACGATCTCCCGCTCTACTTCGACGCGCAGCTGACCGCCGTCCGGGAGAAGTCGATCGTCCGCGCCATCGACGCGGGCAAGCACATCTACACCGAGAAGCCGGTCGCGGAGTCGGTCGAAGGCGCGCTCGCACTGGCACGGCACGCGGAGGCCGCCGGGGTCAAGAACGGCGTCGTCCACGACAAGCTGTACCTGCCCGGCCTGCTCAAACTGAAGCGGCTGATCGACAGCGGCTTCTTCGGCCAGATCCTCTCCGTGCGCGGCGAGTTCGGCTACTGGGTCTTCGAGGGCGACTGGCAGGCGGCGCAGCGCCCCAGCTGGAACTACCGCGCCGAAGACGGCGGCGGCATCGTCGTCGACATGTTCTGCCACTGGAACTACGTGCTGGAGAACCTCTTCGGCGCCGTCAATGCCGTGACCGCGAAGGCCGTCACCCACATCCCGGAGCGCGTCGACGAGAAGGGCGACCGGTACGCCGCCACGGCCGACGACGCCGCGTACGCGATCTTCGAACTCGAAGGCGGGATCATCGCCCAGCTCAACTCGTCCTGGTGCGTGCGGGTCCATCGCGACGAACTGGTGGAGTTCCAGGTCGACGGCACCAAGGGCAGCGCGGTCGCGGGTCTGCACAAGTGCGTCATCCAGCCGAGGGAGGCCACCCCGAAGCCGGTGTGGAACCCGGACCTCGCCGAGACGCGGTCGTACCGTTCGCAGTGGCAGGAAGTGCCGGACAACGAGGACTTCGGCAACGGTTTCCGCGCCCAGTGGGAGCAGTTCATCCGCCATGTCGTGGAGGACGCCCCGCACCCCTACGACTTCATGGCAGGGGTACGCGGCATCCGGCTCGCGGAAGCCGGCCTCGAGTCCTCACGGGAGAACCGCCGGATCTCGCTGGGCTAACGCCCGAAGACCGCTCCCGGGTCCTCGGCGATCAGCACCGAGATCTCCCGGATCTTGCGGTTCGTGTGCTGCGACGCCTCAGTGAGCCAGCGGAAGGCCTCCTCGGCGTTCAGCTCCAGACGTGCCATCACGATCCCCTTCGCGGTGGCGATGGCGTCCCTGGTCTCCAACGCGGTGACCAGGGTCTCCGCCTGCCGTTCGGCGGCGGCCCAGCGGGACGCGGTCAGGATGATCGCCGAGATCGCCGAGGTGAACATCGCGACCAGTGCCGCTTCGACCGGGTCGAAGGCGTTCTTCTGGAAGCTCCAGACGTTGAGCGCGCCGGACAGCGGCTCGGATTCGCGTCGCTTGACGTGGGAGTCGCCGGGGACGAACAGCGGGCAGGCCAGCGCGGTCCGCACGCCGAGCTGGTCGGCGGTGGCCGCGAAGTCCGGCCAGCGTGCGGCCGCGTCGGCGTCCAGCAGGGTCCGGACGATCGTCCCGCCTTCGGCGGCCTTCAGGCAGGGGCCCTCGTCCGCGCTGTACTGCGCCTTGTCCAGGGGCAGCAGGGACTCGTCGGTGGCGGCGACGGTGCTCGGTTCGTTGTCGGAGTACAGCGTCACCGTGGCGGCGTCCGCGCCCGGCAGCAGGCCGACCACCTTCTTCGCCACCCGTTCCAGCAACTCGTCGCGGGGCTCGTCGAGCCGCATCGACTCCGTGAGCTCCCGCAACGCCGAAGCGGTGTCGCGAAACTGATCCATCATGGCCCTTTCCCTCGGACGGCGGATTTCGCCGACCACCCGAACGTACTCGTTCCGGCTAGCCGGGCATTGGCCGATTCGGGGTAACCCGTGGACGGTGGCCCGCCGGTTCGGTGGTCATCAGGCCTTCGCCGCGCGTGAGCCCGGGCAGTTGCTGTTCGAACCGGGTGACCTGTCCCGCGGGCAGGACGCCCGTCAGTTCGGCCCGGTCGCCCCTCGCCACCGAGCCGGTGACGGTCCCGCCGCATTCGACCAGCAGGGAGAGCGTCGCGGTCACCGAGCCGGCGGGCAATTCCACCTCGACCCGGCTGACCGGTTCGAGTACTTCGGTCCCCGCCTCCCGGAGCGCTTCTTCCAGCACGAGCGGGGTGACCTTGCGGAAGTCGCCCGCCGCGCTGACCGGGCTGAAGTAGCCGGTGTGGGTGACGGTCACCACGCAGTCGATCACCTCCCGGCCGGACGGGCCCCGCCGCAGCGTCGCGTCGACGGTCTCCTCGATGGCCTTGTGGAAAGCGAGGGGGAGGGAGCCGAGTTCGACGTCGAGCCCGAAGGTCAGTCCGGAACCGGGGGCGCCGGGACCGACCCGCAGCCCGAGCGTCGCGAAGCAGGGATTCCGCTTCTCCGTGATGAGCCACACCGCGTGCCCCGTCCCGATCGGCCGTTCGACGCAGACCGGCCGGGTGAGGCTGAACTCGACGTCGAGGCCGTGCTGCGAGGCGAGCGTCTCCGCGATGATCTCCTTCTGCACCTCGCCGTAGAGCCGCACCGAGATCCGGCGTGTCTCGTCCTGCCGGACGGTGATCAGCGGATCCTGTTCCGCCAGTTCCTGCAGGGCTGCGAACACCGACGGCGTTTCGGCAGGCCGGGTGGGACTGACCACGGTTTCCAAGGCAGGCGGCGGGAACTGCGTGGAGGCGCTTTCGCTGTCGGGGACGCCGACGAGGTCACCGATCCGGATGTCCTTGAGTCCGGTGACCTTGGCGATCTGCCCGGCCCGCGCGCGGGCCTCGACGGTTTCGTCGCCGAGTTCGAAAACGCGTACCGCGCTCACCTTCGCCTCCGTCGTGATGACCTCGCCCGGGCCCCGGCGATGGAACCGGACGTGGTCCCGTGCGCCGATCTCGCCGGAGAACACGCGGACGTAGGCGATCTTCTCGTGCGCGCTCCCGCGTTCGATCTTGAACACGGCCGCGCGCAACAGGCCGTCCGGAACGGGTTTCCCCGACCCGGCAAGGAATTCACGGAGGCCGGAGATCAGCTCGGTGATCCCTTCACCGCTGCGCGCGGAGCCGAAGAAGACGGGGGAGACGACGCCGAGCCGGGTCTGGCGGACGACCTCGGCCCGGTAGTCCTCTGCCGTCACCGTGTCTTCGAGATACGCGGCGAGGAAGGCGTCGCTGTGGTCGGCCAGTTGTTCGGCCAGACCGGACGACGGTGAGACCGGCCGCGGCCGGACCTTCGCGGCCGACGTGCCGAGGCCGTCGACCTCGGACATCGGCACGCACGCGACGCCGAGGCGTTCGGCGAGGTCGGCGAGGAGGCCGTCGTGACGGGCGCCTGCCCTGTCGATCTTGTTGACGAAGATCAGCACGGGGATCCGCAGCCGCGCGAGCGCGCGCATGAGCACCCTGGTCTGGGCTTGCACCCCCTCGACGGCGGAAACCACGAGGACGACTCCGTCGAGCACCCGCAGCGCGCGTTCGACCTCGGCGATGAAGTCCGGGTGGCCGGGGGTGTCGATCAGGTTGACGCGCAGGTCGCCGATGCGGAACGACACGACGGCCGAGCGGATCGTGATGCCGCGACGGCGTTCCAGCTCCATCGTGTCGGTGCGGGTGTCTCCGGCGTCGACGCGGCCGAGGGTGCCGATGGCACCGGTGTGATGGAGCAGGCGCTCCGTCAGGCTCGTCTTACCGGCGTCGACATGGGCGAGGATTCCGAGGTTCAGATACTCCATGGATGAACGGCTCCAGGGCTGTCGAAAGGTCCGTACGACTCGGGGACTCGACAGCTCGGCGCACGCCGTTCTCCTTTTTTCCGGGAAACACCTGGGCGCGCCGGACATTAGCAGCGTGTTTCCGGCCGGTCACGCGATTTAAGGCCGGCCTGAGTGCCCCGCCTCGTGAGTGGCTAGGACGGTTAGAACCGTCCTAGCCACTCACGAGGTTCCGGGCGTTGCTGAAGTGCGGAATCCGTGCTTCACTCCTTGCGTGCCGTACCGACGTACCCCGAAGACGCAGGCCAGACTGGATTCGCAGCGAGGCGAGATCCTGGCCGCGGCCATCGCGCTGCTGGCCGAGACCGGCTACGCGGGCTGCTCCATGGCCGCGGTCGCCGCGCGGGCGGGCGTGGGCACCGGCAGCGTGTACCGGCAGTTCCCGTCCAAGGCCGACCTCGTCGTCGAGGTCTTCCGCGAGGTGGTCTCCCGGGAGGTCGACGCCGTCGAGGCCGCCGCCTCCCAAGGCGACGTCCGCGAGCGGGTGGTCGCCGTGATCGAGACCTTCGCCGGCCGGGCGTTGAAGGCGCCGAGGCTGGCGTACGCGTTGCTGGCCGAACCGGTTGACGCCGTGGTCGAGGCCGAGCGACTGGTGTTCCGCCGCGCGTTCCGCGAGGTCATCGCCAGGACGATCGCCGACGGCATCGAGAGGGGACTGCTGCCCCCGCAGGACGCGGAAGCGACCGCCGCGGCATTGGTCGGCGCGGGCGCGGAAACGCTGGTGGGCCCCTTGGCCGGGGAAGGCGGACCGGACACGATCCCGCACCTGGTCACGTTCACCCTCCGGGCACTGGGGAGCTCCGATGGCGTTTGAGACGCTCACTTACCGAGTCGAAGACCGGAAGGCCTACCTGACCTTGAACCGCCCCGAGCGGCTCAACGCGATCAACGACGTCATGCCCCGCGAGATCCGGCAGGCCGTGGAGCGGGCGAACGAGGACGACGCGGTCCGGGTGATCGTGGTGCGCGGCGAAGGCCGGTCGTTCTGCGCCGGGTACGACCTCAAACAGTTCGCGGAGGAAGACGCCGAAGGCCGCTGGAACCAGGGCCCGGTCTGGGACCCGGTCAAGGACTACCGGCTGATGAAGCGCAACACCGACGACTTCTTCAGTCTGTGGCGGTCGCTGAAGCCCACCATCTGCCAGGTCCAGGGACACGCGATCGCCGGAGGCAGCGACATCGCGCTGTCGTGCGACGTGCTGATTATGGCGACCGACGCGCGTATCGGCTATCCGCCCGCACGGGTGTGGGGCTGTCCGACGACCGCGATGTGGGTCTACCGCGCCGGGGCCCAGCGCGCGAAGCGGATGCTGCTCACCGGCGACACCATCGACGGCGCCACCGCGGCGGAATGGGGACTCGCGCTCGAAGCGGTGGAACCCGAACGGCTCGAAGCCGCCGTCGAGGAACTGGCCGACCGGATGGCGGGTGTGCCGACGAACCAGCTGGTGATGCAGAAGCTGATGATCAACCAGGCCTACGACAACATGGGCCTGTCCGGCACCCAGACGCTCGCGACGCTTTTCGACGGCATCACCCGGCACACCCCGGAAGGGCGCTGGTTCCGCGAGTTCGCCGAACGTGATGGTTTCCACGAGGCGGTGGCCTACCGCGATTCCGGACAGGTCATCCCGGACGGCGGCGGACCGCTGCCGGAGAACACGGATCCCAGGAGGTCGTCATGACCGCGAACACCGAAAGCGAACGGGTCGCCGAGCGCCTGCAGCGCTCCGCCGCGCGGCTCTCCTACGACCCGGACGTCGACGTCGACTGGCTGGCACCGCTGGTCGACGGGGCGTACGGCAAGGCGCCGGAACGATGTTCCTTGTACGGCACCGAATTGTGGGAGCGCCTCGGCGAAGACCAGCGAGGTGAGCTGAGCCGTCAGGAGGCCGCGGCCGCGGCGGCGTCGGGCATCTGGTTCGAACTGATCCTCATGCAGGGCCTCGTGCGCCACGTCTACAACAGCGACCCGACGACCCACAACGCCCAGTACGCGCTCACCGAGATCGCCGACGAATGCCGTCACAGCACCATGTTCGCCCGCTCGATCGCGAAGACCGGCGGCGTCGTCCGGCGCCCGAGCCGCTCGGCGCACCGCGCGGGCAAGGTGTTCGGCGCGATCTGTGGTCCGGCGCTGCTGTTCGCCGGCGCGATCTACGTCGAAGAACTCGCCGACGGTATGCAACGCGAGATGATGCGCGACTCCAGCCTGCAGCCGATGATCCGGATGATCTCGCGCATCCACGTCATCGAAGAGGCACGCCACATCAGCTTCGCCAAGGACGAGCTGGGCCGGGCCTGGGCCCGTCACGGTCGCGTCGGCCGCGAACTGATCCGCTGGGCGATCGCCGGGATGGCCTACGTCGCGACATCGGAGTTGTTGCACCCCAAGGCATACACCTCTGTCGGCCTCGATCCCCGTGAAGCCCGCCAGGTCGCCGCGGCGAACCCGCACTGGCGCCGGACGAAGGCGGCGTGGGCGGCCAAGGCCGTCGAATACTTCACCGAGATCGGCCTCATCGGCGGCCCGAGCCGCCGGCTCTGGCGCCGCGCCGGCGTCCTCGACTGAACAAAGGAAGGCAACCCCATGTCCGCACGCACCGGCAAGCTCCTCGGCCTCGGCATCGCCGCGACCGGTCTCGCCCACTTCGCCGCTCCGGCTGCCTTCGAACCAGTGACGAAGATGGCCTTCGCCGACGACATCCGCAACTGGACCTACCGCAACGGCGCCACCGAACTCGCCATCGGCCTGGCGATCGCGGCCCGCCCGACCCGCAAGGCCGGGATCGCGGGGCTGGCCGTCTACGCCGGCTGGCTGGGCAAGCGGGTGCTCACCCGGCGTTGACCCACCCCGGCGACGTCAGTTGGCCAAGGTCCAATCGGGCCAGCACTGACCGAGCTGGGGCCGGATGTACGGACAACGCGATGGAGGACCTGGGCAGCTGTGCCGACGGGTCCTCGACTGGCGGACCATAAGTCAAGCCGTGCGTGGATCAGGTTGCGGTCAGGATTGCCAGGGCTCTGTCGAGGTCGTCGGGCTCGACGCCGAGTTCGGTGCGGGCGATGTCCGGGTCGAGGTTCATGGCGGTGGCGTGCAGGTTGCTCCATTGTGTGGGGTGGAAACCGATGGTGAATCCTTGGCGGCGTTGCCGGATGCCTTCCCTGCGGATCAGAAGTTTGATGGCGCTTGGGGGGAGTTTCCAGATGCGTTTGGGAGGGCGGCCGGCTGCGGTTGCGAGGCGGGTGAAGAGGTCGGTCCAAGGGAGGTTTGCGGTGACGATTGGATAGTTTCCGTTGGCGCGACGGTCCAGCGCTGCGACGGCGGCTTGTGCGACTTGAGTGACGGTGACGACGGCGGTGGTGCCGGGGTAGGCGAGAATGTCCGCGTTGCCGACGGACATGCTGTGCAGCATGGGTTCGAGAGGTGATTGCCGGCCTGGAGTCGTGCCTGCGACGTAGGGGAGTTCGAGGACGGCCACGGAGGTTTCCGCGTTGACCGCGGCGCGTGCGCGCTCGGCTTGTTCGATTCTGCTGGCAATGTACGGACTGAGTTCTGCCAGGCGGAGTGCCGGCTGTTCGCGTTGCAGGGTGGCGTAGAAACTGCCGAGGATGACGGCGCGGTCGCACCGCGCCCGGCATGCGGCGGTGAGCAATCTGGCGACGGGTGCGACGTTGGTGTCGTGGAAGAACGCGGCGATGTCGGCGTTGCGCGGTGCGGCGACGGCGGCGGCCGATGCGACGATGATGCCCCTGTGGCCGGCGACGACCGTGTCGAGTCGTTCCTCGGACAGATCGGTGAGGTCGCCGAGTTGGACTGTTACCGCGGCGGGGAGGTTCGTAGGTGGCGTGCGGACCAGCACCGTGACGTCGTGCTCGTGTGCCAGTAGTTCACGCACGATGTGATGTCCGATGAAGCCGGTTCCGCCTACTACCAGGACCTTCAAGGGGCTGTCCTTTCAACGGTCGCTGGGAGTGCCCGTTGGGGCGCTGATGGTCCGGTCGGTAGGCCACAGCTACGCGGTGTGCTGTTACGCCACCAGATTACCGCGCTGGTCATGCCGGTGCCTCTCCGCGACAGTCAGCGGATGTCCGTTCGGTCTCAGCTGAAAACTGGGATCGGCTTGACCAGCTCACAGTCGCGTATGGCGGCGGCGCGCGATTCCCGCGCCGTCAAAGAATCGGCACAGCGGTCGTATCTACTTCGGGTCACCGCGGTCGATCCGACTCGCGTTGACAGTTCAACTTCGGTCCGGGCAGGGTTTGAGCGCAGCGAGGACGAGCAAGCGGGAGAGCACGGGTTCGGATGAGGCGAGAGCGTATTGCCCGGAGGTTGCTGAAGTCGTCGGCCGGGCGATCCTACGATCCTGAAGTCGATATCGACTGGTGTGCGCAGGTCGACGAGGCCAAGCTGTACTTTCCGACGCATCGGCTGCCTTTGTACGGCACCCTGTTGTGGGAGTCGCTGTCTTCCGGGCAGCGGATCGAGTTGGCGCGGCAGGAAACGATCACGTTGTTGTCCGTGATCATCCACGCCGAGCTCAGCCTCATGCGGTCATTGCTTCGCGCTGTGCAGGAAGGTGTTCCAGGGGCCGGCCCTGAGCTTTACGCGCTGACAGAAGTCGCCGACGAATGCCGGCACTCGACGATGTTCGCCAAAGCCATAACCTGGCTCGGCGGTTCGGTGGTACCCCAGTCGAGGCTCATCACCAAGCTGGTCAACGTCGTGTCGGCGGTCATACCGCAGGGCGCGTTCTTCTGGGCCAGCGCGTTGTTCTTCGAGGAGCCGGTGGATCGCCTGCAACGCGAGGCGATGAACGATGAACACATCCAGCCGTTGCTTCGGATGGTCTATCGGATCCACGTGCTGGAGGAAAGCCGGCACGTGACGTACGCCCGTGAGGCCGCACGGCGGACGCTGGAGGAAGCCGGACCGTTCTCACGTCGGCTGAACCGACTCGGGGTGGCATTGCTGGCATGGTCGCTGGGGCGCGCGTTGCTCCGACCGGCGACCTACCGGAGAGCCGGACTCGACCCGAGGGCCGCATACCGCGCGGCTCTGACCAATCCGCGCTACTACGAGTCCTTGCGCTGGATGTCCGAGCGGCTGGTCGCGTTCTGCGGTGACGCCGGCTTTCTCCAGGGCAGGATGACCTTGGCCCTCTGGCGGAGATCCCACCTGCTCTGACAGGGACTTCGTAACTCCTGGCGTGTGGTCAACGGTCCGATACCTGGGCGTGTACGAAACCACCGAAGAACCAGATCGGTCCCTGAACGGACCCGTCAGCGCGGGTCAGGTACCGGCGTTGTGCCTCGGCGCCTTCCAGGTCTTCGACCAGCTCGAGCCGGTGCGCGGCGAGTAGTTCATTCGCGCGGCCCCGCTGGATACCCCACCGCCAGGGCTCACCGCGCGAGGCGACGTCCCGCAGGACCGCCTGAGCCTGAGGGATCTCAGCCCTGCCGTCGAGGATCTCCCGCCAGCAGTAGTCGAAGACGAGTGAGCTGCCGGGCGCCTGCTGCGCGAACCAGCGCAACGTCGTATCGACGCCCTCCTGCCGCAAGTACGGGGTCACGCCCGACCACAGCACGACCGTCTTGGCCGAGGGATCGTAGCCACCCTTGTGCAGTACCTCTGCCAGGTCATCTTCTTCTAGGTCCGCGGCCAGATATCGAACACGGGAGTCGGGTAGCGCACAGGCTCGCTGTTGCTTGCGCGCGGACATGTGCGGCTGGTCCACCTCGAAGACCGACGCGGTTCCGATCTCCTGCCGCATACGATGGGCCCGGGTGTCGAAGCCGGCGCCGAGAAGGACGACCTGGGTGGCGCCGCCCGCTGTCGAGGCGGACAAAACCCCGTCCATGTATTTCGTCCGGACCACTTCGTACCACAGCCCGGCGGCCCACTTTCTCCGGATCGCCCGGCTGACCACGTGACGCAGCCCAGGAATCTTGATCGACGCGCGAAGGGGCGGCCACCAAGGCAGGATTCGCGAGGCGTACAAGTCGGGGTTTCGCAACTCGCGCTCCGGCTGCAGGGCGCCCGCGGCCCGGAAGAGCGTGACCGACTCCGCGGTGGAAATCTTGGACATGTCAGCTCATCTCGCCTGATCGAGGGACAGCGTTCAGGCGAACCCGTACCCGATCGGCCTCCGGGACGCCAAGGCGGTCGTAGCGTTCCGACGCTTGTTGCCAGTGGACGGCCGCCGCATGTATTTCACCGTACGCCAAGCAGGTATGCGCGGCCCCGCCGTGACCTCCGGCATGGCGCGGCGACGCTGTCGTTGGCCGCGGGAACCGACCTGGAGACGGCGCAAGCGTTACTGGGTCACGCGAGCGACACCTACGAGGACGGAAGATCTGCAGGCCGCGCGCCACTCGCGGTCGGCGACAACGAAGCCAGGGCCGCGGACGAGGTCCGCACCTTGTTCATCGTGGAGGGGCACTCGACCGGGCTCACGGTGGCCCTACCTCGGACTCACACATCAACAAAGCCCACCAACGGCATCCCTGAATTAAGGAATAATCGTTGGTGGGCTTTGTTTTCGAACTGTGCGCCATCAGGGACTCGAACCCCGAACCCGCTGGTTAAGAGCCAGCTGCTCTGCCAATTGAGCTAATGGCGCCTGCTTGTTCCGCCGCTTTGGTGTTCCCCTCGGCGACGTGGAAAACATTAACACAGGGTTGCTGGGGCCCGTTTCAGGGGGGTCCCCTAACGGCGGGCCGGGACGTATTCGGCCATCCGGCCGCAGGTGTTGCGGCCGGTCAGGCAGACTATAGCCAGACGTAGGGGTTGGTACCACGCGAAACGGGCGGTGTGCATGAGGGTCTGGGGAGCGACGGGGCGGTCGCGGGTGGCTGTGGTGGCTTTGGTGGCCGGGTTCACACTGGCCGCGTGCAGCAGTACACCGTCGGGTGAATCGCCGTCGCCGGGTGGTGCTCCCGGGGGTTCGCAGCAGAGTGGAGCGCCCGCGCCGGCGCCGAAGCCCGCCGTGATGACGCTGACCCCGGCGCAGGGTGCGGCGGACGTGGCGCCCGGTGAGCCGGTCACGGTGGCCGTCGCCGACGGCAAGGTGGGCGAGGTCAAACTGACCGGCGCCGACGGCAAGGTCGTGGCGGGCAAGCCGAAGGAGGACGGTTCGGGCTGGGAGTCGGCGGAACCGCTCGGCTACGGCAAGACCTACACCGTCACCGCGGCCGCGACCGGGACCGACGGAAAGCCGGTCACCTCGACCTCGACGTTCTCCACGGCCAAGCCCGGCCGTCAGATCGGCGTCTCGATCAACCTGGTCGAGGGGGAGACGGTCGGCGTCGGGCTGCCGTTGATCTTCACCTTCACCGCCAACGTCCCGGACAAGGCGGCGACCGAGAAGGCACTGAAGATCGTCACCGAGCCGCAGGCCGAGGGCGCGTTCCACTGGTTCGGCGAAAAGACAGTGATGTGGCGGCCCAAGGAGTACTTCAAGCCGGGCACGAAGATCTCGGTCAACGCGGCGATCTACGGCAAGAATCTCGGCAACAACACCTTCGGTCGCGAGGACAAGCCTGCCAAGGTGGTCGTCGGCGACAAACTGGTCGCGACCGCGGACGGCGGCACCCATCAGATGAAGGTCGTCGTGAACGACCAGGAGGTCAAGCAGATGCCGATCTCCATGGGCAAGCCGTCGAGCAGCACCCCGGCCGGGACCTACACGGTGATGAGCGAGCACACCGGGTACACGATGGACTCCAGCACGTACGGCGTGCCGACGGACAGCAAGGCCGGCTACCGGACGTTCGTGAAGTACGCGGTGCGCATGTCGAACAGCGGCATCTTCTACCACTCGGCGCCGTGGTCGGTCGGTTCGCAGGGCAAGCGGAACGTGAGCCACGGTTGCATCAACCTGTCGACCGAGAACGCGAAGTGGCTGATGGACACTTCGAAGAAGGGCGACATCATCACGGTCACCAACTCGGGCCCGCAGGTGCTGGAGCCGACCGACGGCTGGTCGGTGTGGCAGATGTCCTGGGACGACTGGAAGACCGGCGGCGACCGGAACTGACCCGTTGTCATGAGGGGTCCCCTTAGGACGGATTTCGTCCTGAGGGGACCCCTCATGGCGTTCCGGGCGGAGGCATGCCGTTGAAGTATCCCGGCTCGGGTTCGGCGGATAGGCCGTGCAGGCCCGGCCATCGTCTCATGGCATCCTCCACGCGAGTTCCTTCCTGAACTCGCGCGAGCGTCACGCCGTGTTGCCGGTACCTCTGAAAAAGCGAAACCCCAGCTTGGCGGACGAACCGGCCAAACTGGGGTGATGGGGTGAGCGACGGGTTTCGAACCCGCGACCTCCTGGACCACAACCAGGTGCTCTACCAGCTGAGCTACGCCCACCATCGCCGGGCTCGGGAAGCTTCTCCTCACCTCGGCCGCACTATATTAGCGTGCCCGTTTCCGGGGCTCGCAACGGGTTACCGTTCGTGGCGTTCCTGCACTTCAGCGGCCGCCGCCTTGGCCTGTTCGGTGGTCGGGCCGGGCTGCGGGACGAAGGCGACGCGACGGTAGTAGTCGAGCTCCCCGATGGATTCCTTGATGTCGGCGAGCGCGCGGTGCGCGAGGCCCTTCTCGGGCTTGGCGTAGTAGATCCGCGGGTACCAGCGCCGGACGAGTTCCTTCACCGACGACACGTCGACCATGCGGTAGTGCAGGTGCGCGTCGAGAAGGGGCATGTCGCGGGTGATGAAGCCGCGGTCGGTGGCGATGGAGTTGCCCGCGAGCGGCGCGACGTTGGCCTCGGGTACGTGGGTGCGGATGTACTCGAGTACGCGCTGCTCGGCTTCTTCCATGGTGACCGTGGAGCGCCGGACCTCTTCGGTGAGGCCGGAGCGGGCGTGCATTTCGCGGACGACCTCCGGCATGCCGTCGAGGGTTTCGTCGCCGGCATGGATGACGATGTCGACGCCTTCGCCGAGGACGTTGAGTTCGGCGTCGGTCACCAGCGCGGCTATTTCGATCAACGCGTCCTTGCCGAGGTCGAGCCCCGTCATCTCGCAGTCGATCCAGACTAGGCGGTCGTTCACCCCGAAACCCTAACCCGACCCGGGGATTCATGACGCGCGACGTGCGGGTTCGGCGCGTTGCTGGCAGCGTGTGCATCCTCAGGTGAGCCATATCACAGACCAGGGAGCGACAGTGGCCGAACAGGGTCCAGCCCAGGAGATCGCGCAGGGGTACGTGAGCGAAGGGGCGGCGGTCGAGCTCGGCGCCGTCGTGATCGACGGCAAGGCCGACGCCGCCGCGTCGGTCCGCCTGCCGCTGGCGACGCTGAACCGGCACGGGCTGGTCGCGGGCGCGACCGGGACGGGGAAGACGAAGACCTTGCAGCTGATCGCCGAACAGCTGTCGGCGGCGGGGGTGCCGGTGGTGCTGGCGGACGTGAAGGGCGACCTGTCGGGGCTTGCCGCGCGAGGCGAGAGCAACGACAAGATCGCCGAACGCGCGGAAGAACTGGGTGACTCCTGGGAGCCCGCCGCGTTCCCCGTTCAGTTCCTGTCGCTGGGAACGGGGGGCAAGGGATCGCCGATCCGGGCGACGATCACGAGTTTCGGCCCGATCCTGCTGTCGAAGGTGCTGGGGCTCAACGAAACCCAGGAGTCGACGCTCGGCCTGATCTTCCACTGGGCCGATCAGCGCGGCCTGGCGTTGCTGGACACGAAGGACCTCCGCTCGGTCATCACGCACCTGACCAGTGACGAGGGCAAGGAGGACCTCAAGGGCATCGGTGGCGTCTCGGCCGCGACGGCCGGGGTGATCCTCCGGTCGCTGTCCAATCTGGAGGCTCAGGGCGGCGAGGACTTCTTCGGCGAGCCCGAGCTGGACGTCCACGATCTGATGCGGGAAGACGGCGGCAAGGCGATGGTGACCTTGCTGGAGCTGGACAACCTCCAGTCGAAACCCGCGCTGTTCTCGACGTTCCTCATGTGGCTGCTGGCCGAGTTGTTCGAGGAACTGCCCGAAGAGGGCGACCTCGACAAGCCGAAGCTGGTGTTCTTCTTCGACGAGGCGCATCTGCTGTTCAACGACGCGTCGAAGGCGTTCTTGGAGCGCATCGAGCAGACCGTGAAGCTGATCCGGTCGAAGGGTGTCGGCGTGTTCTTCTGCACGCAGCTTCCGACGGACATCCCCAACAACGTCCTGTCCCAGCTGGGCGCGCGCGTGCAGCACGCGTTGCGCGCGTTCACGCCCGAGGACCAGGCGGCGCTGACGAAGACGGTGAAGACGTACCCGAAGACGAAGCACTACGAACTGGACTCGGCGCTGACGTCCCTCGGTATCGGCGAAGCGATCGTCACCGTGCTTTCCGAGCGGGGCGCGCCGACTCCGGTCGCGTGGACCCGCCTGCGCGCACCGCGTTCGAAGATGGGGTCCATCGGTGCCGAAGCCATCTCCGCGGCGACGACGTCTTCGGATCTGCACGCGAAGTACGCCGAGACGATCGACCGCGAGTCGGCCTACGAGAAGCTCGCCGCGAAGGTGGCGGCTCCGCCTGCCGGTGAGGCTCCGCCGGAAGCGCCTCCGGCTCCGAAACCGGAGAAGGAAGGGCCTGGCATGGTCGAGCAGGCGATGAAGAACCCGGCGGTGAAGTCGTTCCTTCGCTCGGCCGCGAGCGCGCTGGGACGGGAGATCACCCGCGGCCTGTTCGGGAACCGGAGGCGGTGACGAATACCTGACGCGTTCTGTCAGGTATTCCGGGCAGACTCGGCGGCATGACCAACACCGCGACAGCCTCGTTCACTGTGGACGGCTGGGATCCGCAAGTCACCGAGAAGGCCGAAGACACCGAGTTCTCGCGGGTGCGGCTGACCAAGACGTTCACTGGTGAGATCGAAGGGACCAGCGCTGTCGAGATGCTCACGGCGGTAAACGGGACGTCGTCGGCGTACGTCGCCTTCGAACGGCTGGCCGTCTCCGTCGACGGGCGTAAGGGTGGTTTCGTCCTGCATCACTCGGCGGGGGAGAACGGGCATCACCTGATCGTCTTGCCGGGCTCCGGCCACGGCGAGCTGGCCGGCATCACCGGTACGGCGGAGATCGTCCAGGACGACGAAGGCAACCACACCTTCACCCTCACGTACGAACTCTGAAAGTCCGTGAAGACATCCCTGGGTTTTGTTTGTCAAGCGGCGGCGTGGTTTTGTCTGGTTTGTTCGGTGTTGT
>NZ_AOHO01000018.1 GCF_000342005.1 Amycolatopsis decaplanina DSM 44594 | reverse complement strand
CGTTTTGCGTGGTCGGCGGTTGAGTTTCTGGGCGACGTGTTCGAGGTCTTCGGCGCTGTGAACGGACAGGTCGGTGCCTTTGGGGAAGTACTGGCGGAGCAGTCCGTTGGTGTTCTCGTTCGATCCGCGTTGCCAGGGTGCGTGCGGGTCGCAGAAGTAGACCGGAACTCCGGTCGCGATCGAGAATTGCATGTGTGCGGCCATCTCGCAGCCCTGGTCCCAGGTCAGCGAGCCGCGTAGATGTGCGGGCAGGGTCTGGATCAGCGGAACGAGCACGTCACGGACTTCTTCGGCGGTGTGCCCGCCGGGCAGGTGTCCGAGCATGACGTAGCGGGTGGATCGTTCGACCAGGGTCACGATCGCGCTCTCGTTGCGGGTGCCGACGATCAGGTCGCCTTCCCAGTGGCCGGGGATCGCGCGGTCTTCGACCTCGGCCGGACGCTGGGAGATCATCACCATGTCGTCGACGAACCGGGGTGTGCGCTGGTCCGGTTTGCGGTGTGGTTTGCGGCGGGTGCGGCCGGTGCGCAGCGCGGCCGCGACCTCGCGTCGCAGCCCGCCCCGGGCCTGGAGATAGATCGCCTGGTAGATCGTTTCCGCACTCACCCGCATGTCCTCATCGTCGGGAAACTCGATGACCAGAGCCTGACAGATTTGTTCCGGTGACCACTGTTCCCGCAGCTTGTCGGCGACATAGCCGCGCAACGGGCCATCCTGGGCGAGTTTCGACCTCTTCGGGCGCGGCCGGCTTGCCGCCCAGGCCCGCTGAGCGTGGTGGGGCCGGTAGACACCGTTGACCGACCGCGTGTCGATCTCCCGTTTGACGGTAGAGGCCGGACGGCCCAGCGCCCGCCCGATCGCCCGGAACGACTCGCCCTGACGGCGCATGTCCGCGATCAGCTCCCGTTCGGTCACCGTCAAGTACCGGGGGTGCAAGGTGGCCTCGACCGCCGCGACAGACGGCTCCGAGGACACCGGGACGATGGTGGTCACGCCTGTCTTGTAGTCGATCCGGCGCCCATCCGAGTGGAGGCGCGAGTTATTGATCTTCCGGATCCCGCGATCCCAGTCCCGGGCGGTGCGTTCGTTGACCCCGACCCGCGCCGCGGCTTCCCTCTGCCGCACACCGGCCGCACGAAGCCGGTCGTACTCCGCCCGGCCCGGATGCCCGGACGTTCCCGACTTCCCCACACCCCGTAGACCCGCCCTGCGCGCCCACCCGTAAGCCGTGGCACGGTTC
>NZ_AOHO01000017.1 GCF_000342005.1 Amycolatopsis decaplanina DSM 44594 | reverse complement strand
GCGGGAGGATCGTCACGGGCCATGAAGAGGATTGTGCCCGGCCTGCCACCGGCGGGGCTTCCGCCGAAGCGCCCAGGCCTTGCGGCGAATGTTTGTCCTGGGCACCGTACAGAGCGTCCTTGAACAGGCTTGATAGCNGAATGTTTGTCCTGGGCACCGTACAGAGCGTCCTTGAACAGGCTTGATAGGCCAAGCTCTTCAGCTAGACCTATCAAGCCTGCTTGAGGACTCAGGCATGTTCTGTGTCGTCGATAAGCCATGCGGTGAAGGTGCCTGGCCGAAGACGAGCTCGTCGTGTATGCGGCACAGCAGCCGGGTCTTGCGGCCCCGG
>NZ_AOHO01000016.1 GCF_000342005.1 Amycolatopsis decaplanina DSM 44594 | reverse complement strand
CCGCACTGCCGGTGAAGGACGCTTCGTCGAACGTGGCACCGCCCCTGAAGACAGCCTCGTTAAACATGGCACTGCGCTTGAAGACCGCCTCGTTGAACACTGCGTTGTCGGTGAAGACCGACTTGCGGAACCANCGTTGTCGGTGAAGACCGACTTGCGGAACCAGGCGTTGTCGGCAAAGGCCGTCTCGTCGAACACGGCGAAGCCGCTGAAGACAGCCTCGTCGAACTGGGCACCGTAGCCAAAGGACGCCTTGTAGAACGTGGTGACGCCGCTGAAGACCGCCCCGTCGAACTGGGCACCGCCACTGAAGATCGTCTTGTAAAA
>NZ_AOHO01000015.1 GCF_000342005.1 Amycolatopsis decaplanina DSM 44594 | reverse complement strand
CCACCCCACCACCTCAGGCCGGGTCAGCACCCCCAAATCCGAAGAACCACCACCCCCAGGAACATCCCCCTCCGACACCCCCGCGTCCGGCCCACCCGCGATAGCTCCCCACAAAACCCCCACCTGATCCTTACCGATCAAGCCATCGGACAGTTCCCAGACGTCCGCCTGCGACATCTTTCCGTAAAGCTTTTTCGCCCAGGCATTGATCCAGCCCTGGGCGACCACACTCGTCCTCACCCCCTTCCGGCCCTTCGGCTTCAGGGTGAAACCTGCCGGGAGATCTCCCCGCGTGTTCAAGAAATCCCGGAACGTGCGGGGACCCGTGCCATCCGGTGCAGGACGCCAGCCCACCACATCCCCCGGCACATCCTCAGGAATCTCTGGCCGATCAAGACGCCGCCACAACTCGCTGGCTTGAGAAAAACTGACCAGGTCACCGGACAAATCCACGACCGCCTGCAGCGTCATTTCTTCTCCGTGCAGGTCTTCCACCCAGGCATTGATCAAGTCCTGGGCGACAGGGCTCGTCCTCGCATGCTTTCGCTTCCCCGATTTCAGAGCGAAACCTTTCGGCTGGGGCCGTGATTCCAGGAAAGCCCTCAACGTCCGGGGACNGCCGGCACCGAAGAACCACCACCCTCCCCCGGCACCGGGTCAGGTCTCTGAGGCGGCTCCGGGAACACTGCGGCTCGCGCCTTTGAGCGCGCGCCACCCAGTTGGCCTTTTTCGCGGGGCCACATGACTTCACTCACCAACGCACGCGAAAGAGTGTGGGCCGCCGCAACGTCGTTATGC
>NZ_AOHO01000014.1 GCF_000342005.1 Amycolatopsis decaplanina DSM 44594 | reverse complement strand
CCCGGGGGACCTGACTAGTTACAAGGACGGTTCTAACCGTCCTTACCACTCACGAGACCCGCCGCCAGGACACGCCACATTTGCCTTGTCCCTCAGTTTTTGCAGGGGTCGTGTCCCCAATTCATCAGCGAATACCGCCAGGTGGTGTCCTCGACGTCGCCCGAAGGTCGCTGCGCGAGGTGCCTGTGCACGTAGCCGACCACCTTGCGCATGTGCTTTTCGTCCTTTTCGGAGAGATCCGCCTTCTTCGTACGCAGGATCGTGACGATCCGGCGGCCCGACTCGTGGCCGACCGACTCACCCCCTCCGCTGTGCTGACCCGCTTGGCGGGACTCGTCGGTCTTCAGCCACTTCTCGAGTTCACCCGCGGTCATGTTGACCGCTTCACCGAACTCGGTGTGGACGTCCTTGTCGTCACTCACAGCTTCTCCAGTGCTTCGGGCTTGTGCACCGCTTCGCCACCGCTCTTGTCACTGCGGACCAGGTATTGCGGCTCTTCCTTGGACGCGCGCACGGTGCGGCCGCCCGCTTCGGTGTCGGAAGTGATCTCCTTCAGGACTTCACCTTCGGCTTGTCCGCCGTGACTGTTCCAGCGGACCTTGTCGCCTTTGCGGAAACGCTTGGTCATCGCACTCCTTCTCGTCGTGGACGGTCCGACGCGGGCCAGACGTAGGGCAGATCGTCGGGGACGTCCGGGAATTTCGCGCGGTAGTGCTCGGGTTGTTTGCGGACGAGCGCGGACTGATGACTGCGGTGGAAATCCGTGTCACCGAGCCAGGGCGGAAGCTCCTTCGCGTCCGAGAGCCGGCCCTGGGTGCGGATCCGGTCCAGCCCCGTGGTGCGGAGCAGATCGAGGCGCAGCGTTTCGCGGCAGGTGTCCTGGCGGCCGGTCTCGCACCAGACCTCGCAGATGTCGAAGCCGTACCGGACGAGCGCCTCCTCGTAGCCCGCCCACATCGCCGCGGCCGGATGGTGCCGCCAGCCGTACCCCGGCACCGTCAGCGCGCGCAGCACCTGGATCGTCTCGACGCGCTGTTTCCCGAGCCTTCGCTGGTCGAGGACGGAAGCGGAGGCCCGGAAATCAGCGCACGGGAGAAACGTCTGCACATTGGCGGCTTCCCCGTCGGCGCGGGTTCAAACCGATCAGAAGATCGACCAGCCGGTCAGGGTGGTGAACCGGTCCAGCGCCGCGACGCCGGCGACGGAGTTGCCGCGTGCGTCCAGCCCCGGGCTCCACACGCAGATCGCGCACCGGCCGGGGACGATCGCGACGATGCCGCCGCCGACCCCGCTCTTGCCCGGAAGCCCGACCCGGTAGGCGAATTCGCCCGCCGCGTCGTAGGTGCCACAAGTCAGCATCACCGCGTTGACCCGCTTGGCCGCGCTCTGCCCGAGCAGCCGGGTGCCGTCGTTGCGGACGCCGTGGCGGGCGAGGAACACCGCCGAGCGCGCGACGTCTCCGCAGGCCATCGCGATCGAGCACTGACGGACGTACTGGTCGAGGACGGCGGGCACCGGATGGCGCATGTTCCGGTACGACGCCATGAAATACGCGAGCGCGCGGTTGCGGTCGGCGTGCCCGGCCTCCGACGCGGCGACCTCGGCGTCGAATCCGATGTCCGCGCGACCGCTTTCCTCTCGGAGGAACCGAAGCAGTGCTTCCGCCGCGTCGCCGTGATGCGCCAATTCGTCGGTCACCACGAGCGCGCCGGCGTTGATGAACGGATTGCGGGGGATCCCGTCCTCGTTCTCCAGCTGGACCAGCGAGTTGAACGGGTTGCCGGACGGCTCGCGGCCGACCCGTTCCCACACGCCGTCGCCGTAGGAGAGCGCGAGCGCCAAGGTGAAGACCTTCGACATGCTCTGGATGGAGAAGGGTGTCTCCCAATCGCCGACCCCGTGCACCCCACCGTCCACTTCGGCCACCGCCATGCCGAACTGCCGGGGGGCGACCCTGGCCAGGGCGGGGATGTAGTCCGCGACGGCGCCGCGGCCGATCTCCGGCACGACGTCGTCGGCGATCCGGTCGAGCAGCGCTGCGAGGTCCACGGGCCGTAGCGTAGAAGCGCTCCTTCGCGCGCGAAGATCGGGGTTCGCGGGTGAATTTGTCAAATCGAAACGGGAAATTCCAGTAAAACCACCAGAGTGACGTCCCGCACACCTTAAGTCTTCCTTAGCAATGTTGGGTGACGTGCCGCACACGCTCTAGCGTCTGGCAACCATGGATTCCTCGCTGCTCACCGAAAAAGGTGAAAGCTACTCAAAAGCACTGGGCAACCGCCAAGTGCAGATGATCGCCATCGGCGGCGCGATCGGCGTCGGGCTGTTCCTCGGTGCCGGTGGCAAGCTCCACCAGGTCGGGCCGTCGCTGGTCCTGTCGTACGCGCTCTGCGGTATCGCCGCGTACTTCGTGATGCGCGCCCTCGGTGAGCTCGTGCTGCACGAGCCGACTTCCGGCAGTTTCGTCACCTACGCCCGCAAATTCATCGGGCCGTGGGCGGGTTTCGCCTCCGGCTGGATGTACTGGGTGAACTGGGCGATGACCGGCATCGCGGAGATCACCGCGGTGGCGATCTACGTGCACAAGTGGCTGCCCGACGTGCCACAGTGGATCACCGCGCTGGTCGCGCTCGGCGTGCTGCTGGCGGTGAACCTGCTTTCGGTGAAGCTGTTCGGCGAGCTGGAATTCTGGTTCTCGGTGGTCAAGGTGCTGGCCATCGTGGTCTTCCTGGTCACCGCCCTCGGGCTGGTGCTCACCAGCGCCGACATCGGCGGTACCACGGCAGGCGTGCACAACCTGACCGCCCACAATGGATTCTTCCCGGCGGGTATCGGCATCGCGCTGATGACCCTGCAGGCGGTCATCTTCGCGTACTCGGCGATCGAGGTCGTCGGCATCGCCGCCGGTGAGACCAAGGACGCCCGCAAGGTGCTGCCGAAGGCGATCAACGGGGTGGTCTGGCGGATCGGCGTGTTCTACGTGGGATCCGTGCTGCTGCTGGCGATGCTGCTGCCGTGGCCGTTCTACAACGGCGGCGAGAGCCCGTTCGTCACCGTCTTCACCCGCCTCGGGATCCCGGGTATCGGCGACGTGATGAACGCGGTCGTGCTCACCGCCGCGCTGTCGAGCTGCAACTCCGGGCTTTATTCGACCGGCCGCATCCTGCGGGCGCTCGCGGACAAGGGCGAGGCGCCGAAGTTCGTGGGCCGGATGAGCAGCAGGCACGTGCCCTACGGCGGCATCCTGTTCACCTCCGGCGCCTACGTGCTGGGCGTGGTGCTGAACTACCTGGTGCCGAAGGACGCCTTCGACATCGCGATCGCGATCGCCTCGCTCGGCGTGATCACGACCTGGGCGACGCTGATCTTCTGCCAGATGCGGCTGCGCCAGGCGGCGCTGCGCGGAGAGCTGGAACGGCCGTCCTACCGGATGCCGTGGGCGCCCTACAGCGGCTGGGCCACGCTGGGCTTCCTGGCGCTGGTGGTCGTCCTGATGGGCTTCTCCGACGGTGCCGAGAAGATCGCGTTCTATTCGATCCCGGTGCTGGTCGTGGTGCTGGCCGTCGGCTGGCGGATCGTCGGGAAACGGCAGCGAGTGAGCTGACGGCCGTCTTGGGCTCGTGAGTGGTAAGGACGGTTAGAACCGTCCTTACCACTCACGAGGTCGTTCAGCTGGACGTGGGGAAGTTGAACCCCGCCGCACTGTGCGGCCACCGTGTCGTGACGACCTTCGCCCGCGTGTAGAACCGGACGCCCGCCGGGCCGTGGATCGGGCTGTCCCCGATGAGGGAGTCCTTCCAGCCGCCGAAGGAGTAGTACGACATCGGCACCGGGATGGGCACGTTCACCCCGATCATCCCCACCTTCACCTCCCGCTGGAAGCGCCGCGCCGCCTCGCCGCTGCCGGTGAAGATCGCGGTCCCGTTGCCGTACGGGTTCGCGTTGATCAGCGCGATAGCCTCGTCCAGGGTGGCCACCCGCACGATCCCGAGCACCGGCCCGAAGATCTCGTCGCGGTAGGCGGCCATCCCGGTGGTCACGTTGTCCAAAAGGGACGGTCCGACGAAGAACCCGTTCTCGTGCCCGGCGACACGCAGTTCCCGGCCGTCGACCACCACGGTCGCGCCCTGCTCCGCGCCGAGGGCGACGGAGCCGATCACCCGCTGCCGCGCGGCCTCCGTGACCACCGGGCCCATGTCGTTGCCGGCGTCGTGGCCGGGGCCGACCTTGATCTCGGTGGCCTTGCGCTCGAGGATCTCGATGAGTCCGTCGCCTGCCGAACCCACGGCGACGCCGATGGAGATCGCCATGCAGCGCTGCCCGGCGGACCCGAACGCGGCGGCCGTGAGGTGGTTCGCGGCGTAGTCCAAATCGGCGTCCGGCAGGACGACGGCATGGTTCTTGGCCCCGCCCAGCGCCTGCACGCGTTTACCGGTGGCCGTCGCGCGTTCGTGGACGTACTTGGCGATCGGGGTCGACCCGACGAACGACACGGCGGCGATACCGGGATGCTCCAGAATCGCGTCGACCGCGACCTTGTCGCCGTTGACCACGTTGAACACGCCGTCGGGAAGCCCGGCCTCGGCGTACAACTCGGCGACCAGCCGGGACGCGGACGGGACCCGCTCGCTGGGCTTGAGGACGAACGTGTTGCCGGTCGCGATGGCGATCGGGTGCATCCACAGCGGGACCATGATCGGGAAGTTGAACGGCGTGATCCCGGCGACGACGCCGAGCGGCTGCCGGAAGTCGTGCACGTCCACGTCCCGCGAGACCTGGTCGGAGAAGCCGCCTTTCAGCGCGTCGGCGATCCCGCAGGCGTACTCGACGATCTCGCGGCCGCGGACGATCTCGCCGCGCGCGTCGTCGATCACCTTGCCGTGCTCGGAGGAGATGATCCGGGCGAGTTCGTCCTCGTGCTTCACCAGCAGCTCGCGGAAGGCGAACATCACCTTCGTCCGCTGTGACAACGACGAATCGCCCCACGATTCGAACGCCTTGCCGGCGGCGGCCACCGCGGTGTCCACATCGGACGGTTCCGCGAGGAGCACCTCTGCCCGCGCGCGTCCCTCGGCCGGGTCGTACACCGGGGCGGTGCGGGTGGAGCCCGCCGTGGTCGCGGCGCCGTTGATCCAGTGGTCGATGGTCTTCACGCGTTGTCCTCCACAGGTGTTCACAACAGTCCGACGGCCGTGTCGACGGCCTTGGCGACGTCGCCGTCGTGCGGGTAGAGCAGGGACCGGCCGACCACGAGGCCCTGCACGGTCGGCAGCGCGAGCGCCCGCTGCCAGGCGGCGAACGCGGCGTCGGGATCCTTGACCTCGCCGCCCAGCAGGACGGCGGGCAACGTCGAGGCGGCCAGCACGCGCTCCATGTCCTTCACCACCGGGAGTTTCAGCCAGGTGTGGGCCGACGAACGGCCGAGGGCGGAAGCGATGGTGATGGAGCGGATCACGGCGTCGGGGGAGAGGTCGTTGCGGAGGCGTCCGTCGACCCAGTCCGCGAGGAACGGTTCGACCATCGCGATCAGTTTCCGGTCGGCGAGGTCGTCGACCGCCTTCGCGGTGTTCTCGAGAACACTCGGCGTCGCCGGATCGGTCAGGCAGATCCTGGTGAGCGTCTTGCCGCCGTCGAACCGCATCCTCTCGATCGTTTCGGCGTCGTAGCAGGCGAACCGGTCGTCGATCTCGAAACTCGATCCCGCGAGTCCGGTGCGGTTCATCGAGCCGATGACGGTCTTACCGTCGAGGGCGCCGAGGAGCAGCAGGTCGTCGATGATGTCCGGCGTCGCCAGCACGCCGGTGACCCCCGGCCGTTCCAGCGCCAGGCCGAGGCGGTCCAGCAATTCGCCGCGGTCGGCCATCGCGAGCGGGTCGGCGCCGACCCCGTTCGCGCCGCGCGCCGGATGGTCCGCGGCGATGATCATCGTGCGGCCCTTGTCGTTGAACGGCGACTTCGCCCGGACACGGGTGGCGGCGGCCACCGCTATGGCCCCCGGATCACGCACCCGCGCGGCGACTACCCGGCGCACTGTGTCCGACACCTTTCGTACCTCCCGGCTCGCGTGGTTCTTCGACCTTCGCAAGAGTGCGGAGACTTTGTCAAGACATATGGACATAAGGTCATAGTGGGTGGTCGCGGTAGGCTCCGCGCATGAAACCCTGGGCACCCAGCGAGATCGTGGTGGACTTGAACGGCCCTGAGCCGCTGTATTCCCAGGTCGCCCGGCAGATCGGCGCCGCCATCGAAGACGGCAGGCTGCCGAACGGTGCCAGGCTGGACAACGAGCTGGATCTGGCCGCGCGGCTGCACCTGTCGCGACCGACCATCCGCCAGGCGATCCAGTCACTGGTCAACCAGGGGCTCCTCGTCCGCAAACGCGGTGTCGGCACCCAGGTCGTCCGCACCAAGGTCGCCCGGCCGCTGCGGTTGAGCAGCCTCTTCGACGACCTCAGCGAACTCGGGGACAAACCGGAATCCGTGGTCCTCGTGAACCGGGTCGAGCCCGCGGGCGACGACGCGATCGAACACCTCGAGGCGCCCGGCCTGACTCACGTCCGGCGATTGAAGCGGGTGCGCTCGACCGGCGGCGAGCCGCTGGCGATCATGAACAACTACCTGCCCGACGGCATCGTCGACCCGGCCGACGACGAGCTGCGGGAAAAGGGCCTCTACCAGTTATTGCGTTCGGCGGGCGTCCGTCTGCACGCCGCCCAGCAGAACGTCGGCGCCCGGCAGGCGACCGAGGAGGACGCCGAACTGCTGGACGAGAAACCGGGCGCGGCATTGCTCACGATGCGGCGCACCACCTACGACGACTCTGGCAAGGTCGTGGAATACGGTTGGCACGTCTACCGCGCCTCGCGCTACTCGTTCAATCTCTCACTGACCAACAACGTCTGACGGCTTCGGCGCCGGATCGCGTTCCAGGTCGGCCTCCAGCGCCTCGTACACCGAGGGGCGGAACCGGCGCAGCCAGACGGCGAGCGCGAGCCCGGCCAGCGCGACCACCAGGAGCAGCCACGGCAGATGCGGGACGACGCCGTTGCTCGATCCGGCGAGCGTCGGGAAGTTGAGGATCGCCAACGTCACGATGAGCCCGAGCCCCACCGCGCCCAGCCCGGGGGCGATCAGCGTCTTCACGACCCGGTGATCCCGCGTCCGGCGGAAGTGGACGAGTATCGCCACCGCCGCGAACAATTGCAGGGTCAGGATGCCGAGAGTGCCGAAGCCGGTCATGCTCGCGGTGAGGTCGGCGACCGGGTCGAGCCCGGCGAGCCGGAACGCCAGCGCCACCACCGAACCGAAGACCAGTTGGACGATCGAGGCGTGGCGCGGCGCACCGTTGCGCGGACTGGTCTTGCCCAGCAGACGCGGCAGTACGCCGACCCGGCCCAGCGCGTACAGATAGCGGGTCGCCGAATTGTGCAGCGCCAGCAGCGCCGCGAACAGGCTGACCACCAGAAGCAGCAACATCACCTTGGTCAAGGGGCCGCCGAGATACTCCTGGGCGACCGAGAGCACGAGATCCCCGCTCGACAGATGCGCGGCGGCCACGTCCCGCGCCTGCTCGGCGCCGATCGCGCTGACCACGGCCCAGGTCGTGAACGCGGCGAACACCCCGATGAACCCGATCGCGATGTAGGTCGCCCGCGGGATCGTCCGCTGGGGATCCTTGGCCTCCTCGCCGAACAGCGCCGTCGCCTCGAACCCGATGAAAGCGTTGGCGGCGAACAACAACGCCAGACCACCGGCCCCCTGGAACATGACGGACGGGCTGAAGGCGGCGAACGAAAAGCCGTGCCGGAACAGCACGCTGAAGTCCATGATCAGCAGGATCGACACTTCGAGGATCAGCGAGGCGCCCAGCACTTTCGCGCTGACCGCGATCCCTCGCCGGCTGAGCAGGAGGACCAGCACGACCGAAAGCGCGCTCCAGAACAGCCAATCGAGTTTCAGGCCGAAGACGTCGTCGATCGCCGTGGAGGTGAAGAACCCGCTCGTGCCGATCGCGCCCGCGACGAAGCAGTTGTAGCCGAGCATCGCGATGAACCCGGCGACGAGACCCGGCGTCCTGCCCAACCCTTTGACCACGAAGGCGTAGAAGCCACCCGCGCTCGTGAGTACCCGCGACATCTGCGCGTAGCCGACCGCGAACAGCAGCAGGACGACCGTCGCCAGCAGGAACGCCGCGACCATCCCGCCGCCGTTCCCGACCGCGATGCCGATGGCCGCGATCACGATCATGCCGGTCAGCGGCGCGACCGCGGCGAGTACGAGGAAGACGATACCCGGCACGCCCAGGACGTTCTTGGCGAGCGACGTGTCGTCTCGGCTCATTCGCTGCTCCTCATCTCCGCTGGACGGCCAGTATGGGAGCGGACTCCTCTCTGTCCTTTGTCTCTGCGTGCGTATCGCTTGCCCGTCAGCGCTGGGTGACGTCGAGAGGTGGGCGAGCGCGCGCGGATTGACCGGAATCGACGCGTTTGAAGTTCTCCTGAGTGGTTAGGCCGGTGCTGCTCCGTGGAGTGGTTAGGCTATTCGAACGGATTTACCCGCCCCGCTCACCTCACCCGATCGAATTGGGTACCCGGAAGAACGGGCCGCCCGTGAATCGGTGGCCCGGTGTTCCGGTAAATGGGGGTACCTCACGGCAAGTGCCCCATTCGTCGCTGTCCGAAAAGGGGGCACTCGAGTGGACAGGCCGCTCGGAAATTACACGCTGCTGGTTTCGGAAGACCCCCGCGAGGTGGGGAACGGGCTGGCTGGTCTTCTCGGGGAATGCCGGTTTCAGCCGCATTCCGCGCCGGAAGGCTCCACGGGCCGCGTGCACGCCCGCCGGACGAAGAACTTCACCGTCGCCTACCTCGAGTATCCGGTCGCGGCCGGGCTGCGGGTCGAATGTCCTCGCCGCCGGTTCCTGATTTCGATCCCGGTGATCGGCCGCGCCGCCTTCGGCGGAGGCAAGCGAAGGCCGCACATCCGGGAACGGCGGGGTTACGTGGTCAATCCCGGGGCGGCGATGGAGGCGCGCTGGACGCAGGAGTTCGCCCAGTTGATGGTCGTCATCGACCGCGGGGTCCTGGAAACGCGGCTGAGTTCGATGCTCGGACGCGCCCTGCCGCAGCCCCTGCGCTTCGAAGAGGTGCTCAACCTCGCTCAGCAGCCCGTCAAGGGCTGGTACGACGCGTTGGCGGCTTACCTGGAGTCGTTGGACGATACGGACAGTGCGCTGGAAATCGACGTTGTTGCGGATTCCGTCGAACAGGGATTGATGACAACGTTTCTGGCATCGCAGAAGCACAATTACTGGGATGTCCTGACCGGTGATTCGAAACTCGTTTCGTCGCGCACCATTCGCGAGGCTATCCGCCTGATCGACGGCCAGCCGCACCGGAATCATTCGGTGACGAGTCTCGCTCGCGAACTGGGGGTGAGCGTCCGCGCGCTGGAGAAGGGCTTCAAACGGCATCTGGCGACCACTCCCAACGCCTATCTCCGCGATGTCCGGTTGCAACGCGCCCATGCCGATCTGTCGTCGGGCGAACCCGACGTGGTCACCGTGGCGCAAGTGGCGCAGCGGCACGGTTTCTTCCATTTCGGACGATTCGCGGCCACCTATCGCGACCGGTTCGGCGAGGCCCCTTCCCATACGCTGCGCCGGCTCATCGGCCCGTTCCGCTGACGACGGAGAAGTTGCCGGGCCGGTGATCATGCACTAGGCAGGAAAGCATGGGTGAGACACTCGCGTTGTTCTCCGCCCTGTGTTTCGGGCTCGCCGACTTCGCCGCCGGCCTCCTCTCGCGGCACGCCAAACCCGAACTCGTCGCGCTGATCGGCCAGGTCGGCGGCCTGATCGCCACGGCGGCCGCCGCCTTCTTCGTCTCGGCCCCCTCCGTCGGGGCCGCGGACCTGTCGTGGGGCGGGCTTTCCGGGCTGGGAACCGGGATCGGGGTGCTGTTCCTCTATCGGGGCATGAGCCGCGGCCGGTTGAGCGTGGTCGTGCCGCTCAGCGTCGTGGGCGGGGTCGCGGTACCGGTGCTCGCGGGGGTCGCTCTCCTGAACGACCGCCCGGACCCGCTCGCCTGGTGCGGGATCGCCGTCGCCTTCCCGGCGCTGTGGCTCATCGCGCGCGGCGGGAACGACGGTGACGGCAACGCCGCGCACGGCGCCGTCGACGGACTGATCGCCGGTGCCGGGTTCGCCCTGCAGAACATCGGGCTCGGACAGGTCGATCCAGCGGCCGGACTGTGGCCGATCGTGGCCGGCCGTGCGATCTCCGCCCTCACCCTGCTTCCCATGACACGGCCGGGGCCGCCCGGGCCCGGTCTGCGGCCGAAACTGGTGCTCCCGACCGTGTTCACCGGCGTGCTGGGGGCGGCGGCGATCGTGCTGTACACCTTGGCGACCCAGCAGCAGTTGCTCGCCATCGCGGTGGTGCTGTCCTCTCTGTACCCCGCCATCCCGGTGCTGTTCGGCATCGCCGTACTCAAGGAACGTCTCAACTGGCCGCAGGTGCTCGGGCTCCTCGGCGCGGCCACGGCCGTCTTACTCCTGGCCGGCTAGCCAGGGTACGGATGATGGACAGGACCGTGCGCCGAAGTGATCGCCACGGCTCCTCCTGACTCATACGGTGAAATCAGCGAACGACGGCGTCACCCACCGGTACCCCGTTCCTCCCTTCCCCACCGGATCCGCGGCGTGGCGTCCCCGGTAACACCGACCGAAGGGCCAGACGTATGCCCCAGGAGCGTGAAACACGGTCCCGAAGAGGAGGCGCCGCGGCCGTGCTGGCCGCCGGACCTCGAGTGCCGGCCGGCGACGTCCCGGCGTGGCTGACCGGCTTGCTCGTCGACTGTCCGGGACGCGACGCGGTCAGTGCGTCGGCCGAGTGGGGCCGGATGGGTGAGTACTGGATCCACCATTGGTGCGCCATCACGGGTTCCACCGCGCCCGGCATGGACGAAGCGATCCACGACTTCATCGAGACCATGCGCGGGGAAGGCGATCTTTCCGAAGTCCAGATCGCGCAGGTGTGCCACGCCGTCGATCCCGGCCGCGGCCGCACCGTCGCGGACGGCGTCGGCTCGGCGATCGAGCGGTTCCTTTGGCGTATCCGGCCCTGGATCCCGCTTTGGGTGTCTTTCGCGGACTGGGTCGTCCGATGGTGCGTGCACCGCCATCGCCGTCAGGTGCTGTTCCTCGCGCGCGACATGTTGACGACCTACCTCACGGCGCGCCGGCTCGAGGTGTCCGCCGGGCTGGACATCCGGCTCGTCCACGCTTCCCGCGCCGATCACGGCTCGCTCGAAGACGTGCTCGGCCTGAGGGACGGCGAGCGGTTCGAGCCCGAAAGCGTCGCCTTGGTCGACTCCGGCTGCTACGGCACCGTCATGTCCCGGCTGGCGGGGCAGGTGGACGCCGAGACCCGCGCGGAGGAGGAAGCCGCTTGCCTGTTCTACTTCAGCCGTAACCCCAAGATCTTCGGTTACCTCAACTACCTGCTCAGTCCCAGCATCCTCGAACTGGACATCGCCGGCACGGACGTCGCCGACTTCGTCATCTACTCCGGCGACCTGCTCGAAGCCATGCCGAAGCCGTACCGGGTGGTCCGGACCGGGGCCGGGCTGGTCACCGAACCGCAGGACCTGCTGACCTTCTGCCTCGGGATGGCCGTGCTGAAGGAGATCGGCGACTTCGTCGACGCCGGGCCGCTGGCCTCGGTCCCGCAGGCACAACGCCGGGCACTGGATCTGTACAACGCGTACTCCCACGCCTCCGCGAACCGGCTGCACGCCGATTCGCTGTTGTTCCACACGCCCGCGCCGCAGCAATTGCCCGCCCACTACGGATTCGGAGCGCTCGACTTCCAGAGTTTCCCGCCGCAGAACGAGATCTTCGGATCCGCGCCCGGCTGAGGAAGGAAAGGAACGATCACGATGACCGACGCCATGACTTTCGTCGAGACCTGCCGTGGCCAGGACGGGCTGCTCGTCGAGACCGGCGAAAGCGCCCCCAGCCTCGAAGCCACCCGGTTCGGTGCGGAGATCCGCGCCATGCGGGGAAGCGGCCTGACCCGGCAGGAACTGGAATTCGCCTCCGCGGCGAGGACCGGCGGCGCCTACGCCATGTTCCGCGGTGGCGCGCCTTCCCTCGGGGCGACGTACTACGCCTTACGGCTGTATCAGCTCGCCGGGGTCACCGTGCCCGATTCCGCCGCGGTGGTCCGCTGGGTGGGCGAGGCGCTCTGCTCCGGGGGCAAGACCGTCGTGGACATGGACGACCTGTTCTACGGGGTGCGGTCCCTGATCATCCTCGGCGCCCGGCCGGAGCCGTCCGCCGACGGCGCGATCCGCGCGTTCCTCGGCGAATGCACCAAGGACGACCGAGGCTGCGCGCTCCTGCCCGATCGTCCGTCCGACATCGAGCGGACCTACTGCTCGGTCGCGATCCGGCAGTGGCTCGGCACCGAGCGCGACCACGCCGACGCGCAGGCGAGCGGACCGTTCGTCGTCTCGTGCGACGACGGTTTCGGGCACATCCGGATGCGGCCGTCCGAAGCGGAATGGTCGCTCGCGAGCGCCTACTGGGGCGCCCGCACCGTCCAGTTGCTGAATCTGGCCTGGCCCTGGGCCGAGTTGGACACCGCCGTCCGGCGGTGCGCCCAACCCGACGGCGGGTTCAGCACGAATCCCGGTTCGACGCTGTGGGAGACCTACTGCGCGCTGCGGGTGATGGACATCGCGGCCGCCCGTCAGGAGCAGCCGGCATGACCGCACTGCTTCGCGAGAATGCAGCCACCCCAGGAAGGCTCGGGTTCGGGGTCTATCTCGTCCCGGGTTTTCCGGACTGGGACACCAGTCTCGCCGCTGTTCGCGCCGCTGTCGCCGGTGGAGCGGACTTCGTCGAATTCCCGATCCTGCTCGATACGGAGTTCTCCGCCAGCACCGGCGGCGTCGTCGCCGAGGCGCTGGCGAAGGCCGGGCCGGACAGTCTGGACCCGCGCTCACCCCGGCTTCGCGACTGGCTCGCCGTGGCGCCGGTCCGGGTCGGCGTCGTCTACCGGTCGGCCTGGCCGTCCGTGGACAGGTGGCGCGCGGGTGACGAGATTCTGTCGGGGTGTGCGGGTCTGCTCTGCGAACACGACATCCGGCCTTTCCCCGAGTACGCGGTACGGGCACGCCGCCGAGGGCTCGCCCTGGTTCCGGCGCTCCGCGTGTCCGCCGGCCCGGTCACCGGCGAAGAGCGGGACATGCTGGAAAGCGGCGACGGGTTCGTGTACCTCGCGCTCAGCTCGGAAACCGGACGGGCCGGCACGGTCGACAGTGGACTCGGCCGCAGGATCGACGACATCCGCGGGATTCGCCCGGGTTTGCCCGTGTACACCGCCTTCGGCATCCGGAATCCCGACGACGTCGCCGCCGTCGCCCGGCAAGGCGCCGACGGATTCATCGTCGGCAGTCACGCGCTCACCGTCCTCGGTGACGGCGGACCACCGGCGTTCGAACGCTGGTTCGCCGGGATGGCCGCGGCGCGGTCACAACCGACGCGCGTACGTACTTGAGGAGACTCGATGTTCACACCACCTTTCACTTTCACTCCCGAACAGGAGCGGTTGCGGCAGGACGTCCGCGAACTCCTGCGTGTGCAATGCCGCGAAGACCTCGTCCGGGCCCGCCGCGCACGGCCCTGGCGGCATCCGGACCTGACCTACCGCAGGCTGGGGGAGCACGGCTGGCTGGCGCCGGACTGGCCCACCGAGTACGGCGGGCTCGGGCTGTCCATTGTGGAGTCCGCGATCGTGGCCGAGGAGATGGCGCTGGCAGGCGTGCCGGACAGTGCGCGCGTCAACACCGTGGACAACGCCGGATCGACGTTGCTCGTGGCGGGCACCGACGAGCAGAAGGCCCGGTTCCTCCCGGCGATGGCCGCCGCGGAACGGCTTTTCGTCGTCCTCTACAGCGAGCCGGAGGCGGGCTCGGACCTGGGCGGTCTCGCCACGCACGCGGAACGCGAGGGCGACGGCTGGCGGCTGTCCGGCGAGAAGATCTGGAACGTCGGCGCGAACAAGGCGGAGTACGGCATCTGCCTGGCCCGCACCGGCGAGGGCAAGAGCAAGTACGCCGGGCTCAGCCTCTTCCTGGTGCCGTTGCACGTCGACGGCGTGCGGATCGGCGAGATCCCGGGGTTCAATCCGGAGGCGTTCGACCACATCGTGTTCGACGACGTCCGGCTGCCCGCGGACGCCCTCGTCGGTGCCGAGGGCGAGGCCTGGCAGCTGGTGAACGAGGTACTGGCGGTCGAGCGGACCGGTGTCTACTTCTACGGGCACGCCCAGCGGTGGCTGGACCTGCTCACGCGGTTCGAACTGCCCGCGCGCGCCGTCTCCGACGTGCGGGGGCTGCAGGCGGATCTGCCCGCCGCGCGGCTGCTGACCTGGCACGCCGTCGAACTGCTGTCCCGCGGCGAGGACGCCGCCGCGGCCGCCGCCGGAGCGAAATGGTGGACCAGCGAGCTCACCAGCCGGGTCGCCGCGCTCGTGTGGTCGGTCCGCGAGGCGTTCACCGGACGGGAACAGGTCGTCGCCCGCCGTCCCGCCGCCGCCGACCGGGTGGACGGCCTGCCGACGGACGACGTCGAGCTCACCACCGCCCTGAGCGAGGCACCCGGGCTCACGGTCGCGGGCGGAACCTCGGAGATGATGCTGGCCACCGTTTCGGCCGCGCTCTTCGACGAAGCGCTGGAGGTGGCGTGATGCGCACGGGATTGTCCAACGCACAGGAAGAACTCCGTACCCGGCTGGCCACGGCGTTCGCGCCGTCGGGTGAAGACGACCTCTGGAGCGGCTGCGCGCGGCACGGTGTGCTCGGCCTGACGCTCGACGCGAGCCGTGGTGGTCTCGGTCTCGGGGAGACCGAAGCCGTCCTGGCCGCGGAAGAACTCGGCTTCGCGATCCGCGACACCGCGGTGGCCGAGCACATCATGACCGCCGAAATCCTCGCGGAGCAACAGAACACGGTCACCGACGGCCTGATCGGTGACGCGGTCGCCGGGCGGCGCAGGCTCCGGCTCGATCTCCCGGCAGTCCCGTCCGGACGTGCCGAACGCCCGTCGTGGTGGCTGCGGCTCAGCGCGCATCTGCTGGGACTCAGCCGCCGTGCGCTGCGGCTCGCCGCCGCCCGGGCGCGGGAACGGAAGCAGTTCGGCGGCCCGATCTCCCGGTTCCAAGGGGTCTCCCTGCCGCTGGCCGCGCGATCGGTGACGATCGACGGACTGCGCCTGCGGCTCTACCAGCTCGCGGGCGAGGCCGATCGAGGAGTCGCCGACGCACGTGAGATCGCGCTGTTCGCGCGGTCGGTGCGCGGCCACGCCTACGACGCCGTCGTGCAGGCCGTACACGTCTTCGGCGCGTCCGGGCTCACCGACCCGCAGCCCGTGAGCGCCTGCCATCAACGGATGCTCGACACCGGCACCAGACTGCTCGCCGACGTCGACGCCGTTCGCGACATGCCGCCGCCCGCCGCCACCCCGTACCGGCGGACTGCGCTCGAACGCCGGATCCCCGCGTCGTGGCGACGCGGTGCCCAGGCCCCGCTGGAATGCGAACGCGTTCATGACCTGGTCGGCGCGGCGGCCGCGGAACACGGCGACCGGGACGCCGTCACCATGGCCGGTGAACCGGGCGTGACCTATGCCGAACTGGAGAGCCGCGCCAACCGGCTCGCACGGCTGTTGCGCGAGCACGGCGCCGGGCCGGGATCGCTGGTCGCGATCTGCCTGCCGCGTTGCGTCGACCTCGTCGTCGCGCTGCTGGGCGTGCTCAAGAGCGGCGCCGCGTATCTGCCGCTGGATCCGGAGTATCCCGAGGAGCGGCTCGCGTTCATGCTCACCGACAGCCGCGCCGGGATCGTGCTCACCCAGGACTGGTTCACCGAATGGCTTCCCGAATCGGAGGCGACGGTGCTCCGGCTCGACACCGAACCCGCCGTCCGGGAAGGGCCGGACGATCCGCCCGCGGAGCGGGCCACGGCCGGCGATCTCGCCTACGTCATCTACACGTCCGGGTCGACCGGGGAACCGAAGGGGGTCGAGATCGAACACCGTGGCCTCGTCAACCGGCTCGCCTGGGACACCAGGGCGTTCCCGCTGGGGCCCGGAGATTCGGTGCTCCAGCACACGTCCCTGTCGTTCGACATCGCCGAGATGGAGATCTTCGGCGCGCTGGTCAACGGCGCCCGCGTCGTCCTCGCGCCGCTGGGATCCGAACGCGACACCGCGACCCTCGCCCGCACGATCGTCGACGAAAGGATCACCGCCGTCCCGCTCGTACCGTCCCTTTTGGACGTTCTGCTCGAAGAACGCCCTGGGCTCAAGGAAGCCACCGGGCTGCGTTACCTGTTCTCCGGAGGCGAGGCCCTCTCGCCCGAGTTGTGCCGCCGCGTGTTCGACACCGTGCCCTGGGCCGAACTGCACAACTTCTACGGCCCCAGCGAGGCCAGCGTCGACGTGACGTCCTGGCACTGCACACCGGAGAACGTCGGCGACGGTGTTCCGATCGGTGTGCCGCTGGACAACGTCACCGTGTACCTCGTCGACGACACCGGGATGCCCGTTCCGCGAGGCGCGGCCGGGGAACTGCTGGTCGGCGGCGCCGGTCTCGCGCGCGGCTACCGGTTCCGCCCCGGCCTGACCGCCGACAGGTTCCTGCCCGACCCGTTCTCGCCCGATCCGGCGGCCCGCGTCTACCGCAGCGGGGACCTCGCCCGATACCGCGACGACGGCGCCATCGAATTCCTCGGCCGGGTCGACGAGCAGGTCAAGATCCGCGGCTTCCGCATCGAACCCGGCGAGGTCGAAACGGCGCTGGAAAACCTGGACGCCGTCCGGCAGGCGGTGGTCAAACCGGTCGAGAACATCCGGCTCGACGCCTTCGTCACCTTTTTCGGTGACCGGTCCGACACCGGTGACCTCCTGGCCGAACTGCGCACCCGGCTGCCCGAGCACCTGGTGCCGAGCCGGATCGAGGTGCTGGACACGTTCCCGTTGATGCCCAACGGGAAAATCGACCGCTCCGCGCTCACCCGCGACGTCGACGGCGCCGAGGAGCAACACGACGAGGAGGGCCCGCGAGGCGCGGTGCGGCGGCTCATGGCCGACGTGCTCAATCAGGGTTCCGTCGATCCCGGCGCGGACTTCTTCGACCTGGGCGGGACATCGCTTCAGGCCGCCCGCTTCGTCGCCAGGGTGCGCAACTCGACGTCGCTGGAGATCAGCCTCGGCCAGTTCATCCAGGATCCGACCTGCGACGGGATCCTCGCCCGCACCCGATCGGAGGCATGATGACGAAGCTCTACTGTCTTCCGCACGCCGGCGGCACCCCGGCCGGCTACCGCACCTGGATCAAGGCGCTCGCGCCGGAAATCGAAGTGGTGCCACTGCAGCATCCGCGGCCGTCCGACGACGAGCCGTTGAGCCTGCAGGAAGCGGCGGAATCGGTCGTCGAACAGTGCGAAACGGACGAGGACTTCGCGTTCTTCGGACACAGTCTCGGCGCCGTCATCGCGTTCGAAGCCGTGCGCGCGCTGTCCGGGCCGCCGCGGCGCCTGTTCGTCTGCGGCAGCGCCGTGCCGCCGGTCGAAGCGTCGCGCGGCCGTGACCTGCGCTCACTCCCGGATCGCGAATTCCTGCAGGAGGTCGCCCGGCTCGGCGGGCTGCCGCCGGAGATCCACGCCGACGCCGAGCTGCGGCAGGAGTTCCTGCCCGGCCTGCGCGCCGACTACACGCTCGCGGAGACCTACGAATACCACGAGGGGCCGCCGATTCCTTGCCCCGTCTCGGCGTTCCGCGGTCTCAGCGACGGCCATGTCGACAAGGACGGCCTGCGCCGCTGGGGCGAGTTCACCACCGCGGACGTGACCGCCCGCGAGGTTCCCGGCGACCACTTCCCCTTGCGGACGTCGGCGACCTTCCTGCACCGCGCGATCCGCAAAGACCTCGCCGCCTGAAAGGAGTGCGTCGTGCACACCGTCGTCCTCGCCAACGCGACCGATGAAGCCTGCAAGACCGAAGCGGAGGAACTGGCCAGGTTCACCGAACTGACCGGACGTCTCGAGGAACAGGGAGTCCGGATCGTCACCGCGTGGAACCTGCTCGGGAAATACGACTACCTGATCATCCTGGAGCTGGACGACGACCCGCGCGCCGCCTTCGGCGCGATGTCGCTCATCGCCCAGTCGGGTTCGATGCGCACCGAAAGCATGGTGGCCATGCCGCTGAAGGAGTACTTCGACCTGGCGAAGTCCGTCGCCGCCTGAGGTCACGCGAGTCCGTGAAGGCCTCCTTGAGGGACCCAGAGTCCCTCAAGGAGGCCTTCACGGACAGTGGGCCAAGGACCCAGCGGCTAACGCTCTTCCGCGGCCCCCGCACCGGAGTGCTTGGAGAACTTCAAGTACACCAGCGCCCCCAGCGCCAGCGCCGCGGCGAACAGCAGATACCAGCCGGCCAGAACGAGGACGCCGAACACCAGGACCGTCGCGAGCACGGCGAGCCACCGCTGCTTCCCACCGGACGGCAGGAGCCGGACCCCGGCGGCCATAGCCACCAGATAGATCCCGATCAGACAGGCGTTCTCCGCGCGCAGCGCCTGCTCCAGTTCGAAACCGGTGAGGATCGCGACGAGGAAGCTGATCGCGGTCCCCACCGTCACCACCAGCAGGCTGCGCCGCGGCACGTCACCTGATTGGCTGCCTTTGGCCAGCCACCGCGGCAGCGCGCCGTCGCGGCCCAGCGCGGCGCCGAGCTTCGCCATGCTCGCCACGAAGACGTTGAGCACCCCGAGCGTGACCACGACGGCGATCACCGCGGCGACCACACGGACGGAGGTCCCGATCCCTTCCCCGAGCATCGCGGCCAGCGGCGCCTGGGTCTCACCGGCTCGCGGTCCGAGCACGAGGATCGTCATCCCGCCGACGGCGAGGTAAAGCACGCCGATGATGAGAATGGAGATTCCCGTCGCGAGTGGCATGTCCCGCTTCGGTTTCCGGAAATCGGGGGCCAGATGAGTGACGGTTTCCCAACCGGTGAAAGACCACACCAGCAGACTGATCGCGGTCGCGACACCGGCGAATCCGTGCGGCGCGAAAGGCTGAAGATTGGCGGTGTCCGCTTTCGGTGCGGCGAGCACCACGGCACCGACCAGAAGAATGGTCAGGAAACCGGTGAGCACCAATTGCACCCGGCCGGACAGGTGCACACCGAACACATTGACTCCGATGGCGATGAGGATCAGGACCGCCGCCAGGGCCATCGTCGTCGTCCGGCCGCCGCCGACCAGTTCGGTGACATAAGCCGCCCCGAAAGCACTGGCCGCGGGCATGCCCGCCAGGGTGCCGAAATAGAACCACCATCCGGTCACCGCCGAGGTCTTCGGCCCGAACGCTCGCAAGGCGAACGTCGCGGGGCCGCCCGCGTCCGGATGCCGTCCGGCCAGCGCACCGAAGGTCGCCGCGACCGGCGCGGAGACCAGCACCAGGACAAGGAACGCGAGTATGGACGCCGGGCCGGCCGCTTTGGCAGCCAGTGACGGCAGGACCAGCAGACCGGTGCCGAGGACCGCGCCGACGTACAGCGCGACGCCCTGCGGCACCGTCAGATGCCGGCTCTTCGATCGGGACGGATGCTCGACCGTTGATCGACTCATATCCCCCTGATACCCGGCGAGCGCTCCGGGTTAACTTTCGGAGGGGAACTTTGTCGCGGGAAAGGAAGGCCACCCATGCGGCCGTTCCACGATCTCGATCGTCGCCTGGTCGACCAGGAAATACTGTCCGCCGTCCTCACGCGGGTTCGTATAAGCCGCCGTCGCGACCAAGCGGCGGAAGTCGGCCATCACCGCGATGGGATAGCCGCCGTCGAAGATCTCGCCGTGCGCGGCCGTCGCGACGGTTCCGGTTTCGTACCAGGTGACGAAATACTGCGCCGGGCCGGTTTCGAAGACGCGCAGTGTCGCCTCCTTCTGCCGGACACCGGCGAAATCGCCGGACACGCCGGTCCAGATCATCGTCGTCCTGTCCGCGTAGTGCTGTTCCAGCACGTTCCCGGAGCCGTAGTGGAAGTTCGCGCGGAGCCCGACGAGGTCGGTGCTGAGCCGATGGGTCCCGGTCACGGGGAAGAAGCGGACGTCGAGTCGCACGGGCTGAACCTCCGGATCACTGGTATCCGCAGGTTTAGCAGCCCGAAGCGCCTCGATCGTTGTCCGGTGAAGCGATCCTGTTGTCGGTGAACGCGAGGATCAGCCGAACATGCCGGGCTGGTAGTCGCCGGCCGGGGTCCGGGCGATGACGTTGAGCCGGTTGTACGCGTTGATCGTGGCGACCAGCGCGATGAGGGCGCCGATCTGCTCGTCGTCGTAGTGCTTGCGCACCTGAGCCCAGGTCTCGTCGCTGACACCGTGGTGCGCGTCGGCGATGCGGGTGCCCTCTTCGGTGAGCGCCAAGGCCGCGCGCTCCGCCTCGGTGAACACGTTCGCCTCCCGCCACGCGGCGACCAGGTTGAGCCGCACGGAGGTCTCGCCGGCGTGCGCGGCGTCCTTGCTGTGCATGTCGGTGCAGAAGCCGCAGCCGTTGATCTGGCTGGCGCGCAGCTTCACCAGTTCCTGGGTCGCGTGCGGCAGCGAGGACTCCTCGATCGGCCGGTTCGCGGCGCCGAGACGCTTGACGTACTTGACGATGACTTCGTTCTCGAACAGGTTGACTCGCGGTTCCATGATCTTTCCTCTCCGTCGGTTTCTGCACACATGACGATCCGGACGGAGAGGTTGTGACAGCTCGCGGAGTGACGCCGGTCACCCGCCGGCAGGAGACCGCGCAGACATCGCAGAGGTCCTGGGTGAGGACGACGCCGTGGTCGATCGCGCTGCTCGCGGCCACCGGGACGATCCGCCTCCGTCCACGGTAGGCGACAGCTCATCCTGCACATCTGAGCGGGTCAAATGCATGAAACTGCGCTTATAGAGCATTGACGTTGCATAAAACTGCACCTAACGTGACAGCTATTGCGCACAACTGGCACGGATGGGGAGTTCATGAGCGGGACCTTCATGGCGGCGGAGATCGCGAGCCAGCCCGGCCGCTGGCGGGACGCGGCGGCGCTGGCCTCGGCGAACAGTGAGCTGTTGCCGCCGCCGGGCGCGCGGGTCGCGATCGTCGGCTGCGGCACGTCGTGGTTCATCGGCCAGGCGTATGCCGTCCTCCGCGAGTCCGCCGGGCTCGGCGAGACCGACGCCTTCGCCGCGTCCGAGTTCCCGCCTGCTCGCGGCTACGACCACGTCGTGGCGCTGACCAGGTCGGGTACGACGACCGAGGTCCACGCCCTGCTGGCGAAACTGCGGGGCAAGACGCCGACCATCGCGATCACCGGCGTACCTCGCGAGATCGAGGCCGCCGCGGACACGATCGTCGACCTGTCCGTCGTGGACGAACGCTCGGTCGTGCAGACCCGCTTCGCGACTACGGCGCTGGCGATGCTGCGCGCGCACCTCGGCGAGGATCTGACCGCGGTCGCCGACCAGGCCGAACGCGTGCTCGCCGAACCGTTGCCCGACGAACTGGTCGGCGCGGAGCAGTTCAGCTTCCTCGGCACCGGCTGGTCCGTGGGTATCGCGAACGAGGCCGCGCTCAAGTTCCGCGAGGCGTGCCTGCTGTGGACGGAGTCGTACCCGGCGTGGGACTACCGGCACGGGCCGATCAGCATCAGCGAACCCGGCCGCGTGACCTGGATGTTCGGGCAGGCGCCGGAGGGGCTGGCCGACGACGTCGCCCGCGCGGGCGGCCTGTTCGTCGAGAGCGGCCTGGACCCGCTGGCGGACCTGGTCCGCGCGCAGCGCGTCGCCGGGGCCATCGCCGCCCGCAAGGGTCTCGACCCGGACAACCCCCGCAGCCTCACCCGTTCCGTCGTCCTGACCTGAAGGCCCGTTGGCGGAGCTGCGAGGTATTCGGGAAAGTGACCGGACGCGTGAACCCGCCCCGGCCGAAGGCCCCGCTATCGCGGTGGCAGGGCGCCCTATCCACATCCGTGACAGGGAAGACCAGGCAGCGTCCTGCCGACGTCGATCGCGGTCGCGGGTTCACCACCAGACAATGAGGCAGCCGTGATCGTCACCGTCACGCCGAACACCGCGCTGGACGTCACGTACACGGTGGACGGTCTGCGGCCCGGTGACGTGCACCGGGCGAGGGAGGTGCGGCACCGGGCGGGCGGCAAGGGCGTCAACGTCGCCCGCGTGCTGCACACGCTCGGCGCCGACGTCCGCGCGGTCCTGACCGCCGGTGGTGCGACGGGATCCGCCGTCGTGGAGGACCTCACGGCGGTGGGGGTCGCCGCGGATGTCGTCCCGATCGGCGGGGAGACCCGGCGCACCACCACGGTCCTGGCGGACGACGGATCGGTCACGCTGCTCAACGAGCCCGGGCCGCGGCTCACCGAGGACGAATGGCGAGCGCTCGCGGCGGCCGTCCGGGCCCGGAAACCGGACGTGCTCGTCTGCTCGGGCAGCCTTCCGCCGGGAGCCGGGGGATACGCCGGCCTCTTCGGTGACGCACCGTCCATCTTGGACACCTCCGGCGAGGCGCTGCTCGCCGGACTGGCCGGGAAGCCGTCCGTGGTCAAACCGAACGCCGACGAACTGCGTGAGGTCACCGGCCTGCGGGATCCGGTGGCCGCCGCGGCCGAACTGCGCAAGGCCGGGGCGGGCGCCGTCGTCGTGTCACTGGGCCCCGAGGGGCTCCTGGCGGTGACCGGATCCGGCAGCTGGCACGCGGCGCCGTCCACTGTGCTCCGTGGCAATACCACCGGCGCGGGTGACGCCGTCGTCGCGGCGCTGGCGCTGGGGCTGAGCCGCGGCGAAGCGTGGCCGGACATCCTGCGCCGGGCCGTCGCGCTGTCCGGGGCCGCCGTGCTCGGCCCGCTCGCCGGGGACGTCGACCTCGCGCACTACCAAGCCGAACAGGGGCTGGTCGCCGTGCGCGCCCGCCCGGACTAGGAGAAGTCATGCCTCTGGCAGGAACCGGGGAGATCGTCGGAGCCGCCGCGGCGGCCCGGTACGGCTGCGGCGCGTTCAACGCGATCCAGCTCGAACACATCAGCGCGATCGTGGACGGCGCCGCCGCGGCGCGGACGCCGGTGATCCTGCAGCTGAGCCAGAACGCCGTGAAGTACCACGGCTCGCTGGCGCCTGTGGGCGCGGCGGCGCTGGCCGCGGCCCGGGAAGCCGGCACGCCGGTCGCGGTGCATCTCGACCACGCCGAATCGGCCGATCTCGTCCGCGAGGCGGTCTCGCTCGGCTTCGGATCCGTCATGTTCGACGCGTCCAAACTGGACTACACCGACAACGTGCGCGCCACGCGAGAAGTCGCCGCGTACTGCCACGACCACGGGGTCTGGGTCGAGGCCGAACTCGGCGAGGTCGGGGGCAAGGACGGCGTCCACGCGCCCGGCGCGCGCACCGATCCGGATGAGGCGGCGGAGTTCGTCGCGTCCACCGGGATCGACGCGCTGGCGGTGGCGGTGGGCAGTTCGCACGCCATGCTCACCCGTGACGCCGCGCTGGACTTCGAGCTGATCGCGCGCCTGCGGGAGCGGGTGCCGGTGCCGCTGGTGCTGCACGGCTCGTCGGGAGTGCCGGACGACGGGCTGGCCGAGGCGGTGCGGGCCGGGATGACGAAGATCAACATCGCCACCCAGCTCAACAAGGTGTTCACCGCGGCCGCCGCGGAGGACTGGCGCGCGCATCCGGAGCGCGTCGATCCGCGGAAATACCTCGGTGCCGGGCGCGCCGCGGTCGCCGTCGAGGTGCGGCGGCTCTTGGAAGTGCTCAAGCTTGATCATGTTGAACCGGTCAAGGTGACGATTGAGCAGACTTTGCGCGATTGAGTGTTGACATGTGCGTGAAACCTCACAAAACTGCGCAAGAACAAGCAGAACTTGTGTGATCTTCGATCCAGGTGGTGGCGGATGCGGGTAGGCAGGCTCACGGCATTGACGGCAGGGGCGGCGCTCCTGCTCGCGGGATGCGGCGGCGGGGACACGGCCGGTGGCACCGGGGAGAACGCGCTCCCCGGCGTCGACCAGTTCCTCAACGCACCCTGTCCGGAGGCGGGGGTGAAACCCACGACGGACAAGGAATTCACGTACTGGTCCATGTGGACGGCCGACGAGCCGCAGGGCAAGGTCCTCCAGAAGGCCTTCAAGTGCTTCCAGGAGAAGACCGGTGTCAAGGTCGACGTCCAGTGGCTGGGCCGCAAGGCCTACACCCAGAACCTGGTGCCCGCGCTGAACACCGACGCCGTGCCGGACCTGTTCGACCAGGACGTCAGCAAGGTCGGCGCGGCGGTCATGACGCCGGGCGGCACGCAGAGTGTCGACGACGTGTTCGCGATGAAGGTCGGCGAGGGTGACAAGACCGTCAAGGACGTGCTCTCGCCCAGCTCGTACGACTTCCCGCAGAACAAGGACCGCGAGGGCCACAACTTCATGGTCCCGTACACGATCCAGTCGAGCGCCTGGTGGTTCAACAAGGACACCGCCGGTGACATCCAGCAGCCGAAGACGATGGACGAGCTGATCGGCCTGTTCGACAAGGCGAAGGCCGACGGCAAGGCCGCCATCAGCCTCGACGGCGACATCCCGTTCTACAACATGTACTTCTACACCCAGCTCGCCGAACGGTACGTCGGCGCGGGCGGGCTCTACAAGGCGGCGACCGACAAGACCGGCCAGGCGTGGAAGACCGATCCCGGTTTCCTCAAGGCCGCCACCGAAACCGCGAAGCTGCCCAAGTACTTCATCGACGGCTGGGACGCGGCGAAGTTCCCGCAGGTGCAGCAGCGCTGGGCCGACGGCGATTCCCGGTTCCTCTACGTCGGCAGCTGGGCGCCGAGCGAGACCCGTGAGTACCTGGACAAGCAGGGCGCCGGGACGAAGATCAACTACGGCTCCTTCCAGTTCCCGATGCCCGAGGGTGCCACGCACGACACCGTCGAGCAGATGTCGATCGGTTTCTCGGTGACCAAGAAGGCCAAGCACGCCGAGGCGGCCAAAGCGTTCATCGCCTACTTCCTCAACAAGGACCTGCTCGCCGGGATCCCGGTGGTGGCCGACAACCTCGTGCCGCGCGCCGACCTCGCCGTGCCGGACGACCTCAAGCAGGTCAAGGCCGCGCTGGACGACCCGAAGAAGGAACACGTCCTGCAGTACGACGGGATCGACGGCATCGCCGGTGGCAAATGGCAGACCGACGTCTTCGACCCCGCCGACATCGCGCTGCTGAAGGGGCAGATCACCCCGCAGCAGTTCGTGGACCAGCTCGCCACCAAGGGCGCCGAGTTCTGGAAGAACCAGGGCTGATGGCCACGGTCACGACGCCGATGACACCGTCGGCGAGGGCGGTGAAAGCCGGGGCACACCTGCGCCGCAAGAAACGGCTGTTCTGGCCGTTCGCCGCGCCGGCGCTCGTGCTGTACCTGGCCTTCCTGGTACTGCCGACGATCGCGACCGTGGTGCTGAGCTTCACCAGCTGGGCCGGGGCGGGGGACACGCCGGAACCCAACGGCGTCACCAACTACACGCAGATGTGGGCGAGCGACTCGTTCCAGTACGCCTTCCGCAACACCCTGATCTACGTGTTCCTCGGCGGGATCGGCACTTTCGCGCTGGCGTTCCTGTTCACCATGGTGCTGCGGGACATGAAGGGCGGCAAGATCGTCCGCGCCATCCTGTTCTTCCCGAACATCGTGGCGCCGGTCGCGCTCGGCATGTTCCTCGGCTTCGTCTTCAAGTACCAGCCGGGGAAACAGGGCCTGGCGAACTACGTGCTGGAAAGCCTGGGCGCGGACGCGGCGAAGTTCCTCGCACCGTCCAATGTGACCGGTGTGGTGACGGCTTCGCTGATCTGGGCCAGTTCGGGCTTCTACATCACCATCCTGATGGCCGCGGTCGACCGAATCCCGCCGTATCTCTACGAAGACGCCGAACTGGGCGGCGCGTCGCCGTGGCAGAAGTTCAAGAACATCACGCTGCCGATGACCTGGGACGTCGTCGGCGTCGCCGGGGTGCTGTGGACGATCAACGCGCTCAAGATCTTCGAGCTGGTGTTCGTACTGGCCGGTCCGGGCACCTACGCCCCGCCCAACGAGGCGTGGACGCTGGGGATCTACGTGTTCGACCGGACCTTCGGCTCGAACGGCACCCCCGACTTCGGCGCCGCGTGCGCCTGCGCGGTGGCGATGATCACGCTGGTGTCCGTGCTCGTCGTCCTGCTCCGCCGGTTGATGCGCCGTGACGCGATCCAGTTTTGAGGGAGACGAAATGTCCGTCACCGACGTCGAAGCGCCCCCGCGGCGAGCGGCGAAACCGGTGCGCAAGCCGCCGCGCAAACCGCGGCCGGCGCCCGGTTCCAAACGGTTCAGCCCGTTGCGTGTCCTGGGTTCCACGATCGTGTGGCTGTTCACCGCCGGCAACATCCTGGTGCTGTACTGGCTGCTCACGGCGTCGTTCAAGACGCCGGTGGAGATCTTCACCAAGCCGTTCGACCTGCCGTACCAGTGGTTCAAGGTCGGCAAGCCGTTCCGGAACTTCATCTACGCCTGGAACAACGCCGGCTTCGGCGAGGCCGTGCTCACCACCGTGGTCCTGGTCGGGCTGGCGACGGTCGTCACGGTCGCCGTCTCGGCGCCCTGCGCGTACGCCTTGACCCGCCTCGGTGTCCGCGGTGCCGGGCCGATGACGAACGTCGTCGCGATCGGCATGGGCGTGCCGTTCCAGACCGTGATCATCCCGCTGTTCGTGGTGCTCAGCAAAGTGCACCTGGACAACGAGTACGGCCTGTTCGTGCTGTACGTGGCGTTGTCGATCCCGTTCACGGTCTTTCTGATGACCGGGTTCTTCCGGTCGCTGCCGGACGAGCTGGAGGAGGCGGCCGCGCTCGACGGCGCGTCGCCGATGCGCACGTTCTTCTCGGTCATGCTGCCGCTGACCCGCGGCGGCATGATCACCGCGCTGACGCTGAACGCCATCGGCCTGTGGAACGAGACGCTGCTGGCGATCGTGTTCCTCAAGGACCAGGCGCATTTCACGCTTTCCCGCGCGCTCTTCACCTTCTACGGGGCCGCGAGCTACCAGTCGGAGTACGGCGGCCTGATCGCCGGTGTGGCGATCGTCGTGCTCCCGATGCTCGTGCTCTACCTCGTGCTCGCCCGCCGGATCATCACCGGCCTGACCCTCGGCGCCGGAAAGTAGGACCTGATGGCCACCGTGACCTTCTCCGACACCACCCGGTTCTACGCCGGGGTGGAACGTCCCGCGGTCGACGGTCTCGACCTCGAGGTCGCCGACGGCGAATTCCTCGTGCTGGTCGGTCCGTCCGGCTGCGGGAAGTCGACCACGCTGCGGATGCTCGCCGGACTGGAAGGCGTCGACGACGGCTCCATCCACATCGGCGACCGCGACGTCACCGAACTCCCGCCGAAGGACCGGGACATCGCCATGGTGTTCCAGAACTACGCGCTCTACCCGCATATGACGGTGGGGGAGAACATCGGCTTCCACCTGAAGCTGGCGAAGATGCCCAAGGCCGAACGCGAACGCAAGGTGCGCGAGGCCGCCGCCGTCCTCGACCTGACCGAGTACCTGGACCGCAAGCCCGCGAAGCTGTCCGGCGGTCAGCGGCAGCGCGTCGCGATGGGCCGGGCGATCGTGCGCGAGCCCAGCGTGTTCCTAATGGACGAACCACTGTCCAATCTGGACGCGAAGCTCCGGGTGCAGACCCGGACGCAGATCGCGTCCCTGCAGCGGCGGCTGGGCATCACGACGCTCTACGTCACGCACGACCAGGTCGAGGCGATGACCATGGGGGACAGGGTCGCCGTGCTGAAGGACGGGATCCTGCAGCAGTGCGACACTCCGGTCGGACTGTTCGCCAAGCCGGTCAACGTGTTCGTCGCCGGGTTCATCGGCTCGCCCGCGATGAACCTGCTGGAGACCACTGTGGATGCCGGTGGTGCCGTCGCGGGTGGCACGCGGCTGCCGTTGACCCCGGCGCAGCGCTCGGCGCTGACCGGCCCCGGCATCGTCGTCGGCGTCCGGCCCGAGGGCTGGACGATCGGTGACGGCGGCTTCGAGGCCGTCGTCGAGGTCGTCGAGGAACTGGGCAGCGACCAGTATCTCTACTGCCGGGACGGCGACCGCGTGCTGACGGTCCGCACCCCGGGCATGGCCCCGTGGCAGCGCGGCGAGCCGATCTCCTTGACGCCGCAACCGGGTGCGGTGCACCTGTTCGACGCCGCCACCGGCGACCGGCTCCCGGACGCATGACCCGCCTGTACCGCACCGGTCTGGTGCTCCCGGCCGCCGAGCTGGGTCCGGAGAACCCGTTGCCGCCGCTACGGAAACCCGAAGCGGTCGCCAAGGTGTCCAATGTGGACGAGCTGCCGCCGGACCTGGCGGAGAACGTCGGCTACGGCCGACTCGACACCCCACTGCCGTGCCTGCTGCAGGACGGCTACACCCGCGAGCGCGCGGAACGCGAGCTCCCGGCGCTGGTGCTGGAGAACGACAAACTCCGCGCCACCGTGCTGCCGGGGTTGGGCGGGCGGCTGTATTCGCTGGTCCACAAGGCGTCCGGCCGCGAACTGCTCTACCGCAACCCGGTGTTCCAGCCCGCGAACCTGGCCCTGCGGGACGCGTGGTTCGCCGGCGGCGTCGAATGGAACCTCGGGAGCACCGGGCACACGACGCTGACCTGCGAGCCGATGTTCGCCGCGGAGATCGAGGGCCCGGACGGCACACCGGTGCTGCGGTTGTGGGAGTGGGAACGCACCCGCGACCTGCCGTACCAGATCGACTTCTGGTTGCCCGCCGACTCGGAACACCTGCTCGTGGCGGTGCGGGTGCGGAACCCGCATCCCTACGACGTCCCGGTGTACTGGTGGTCGAACATCGCGGTGCCGCAGAACGAGGGCACCCGGGTGCTGGCACCCGCGACCCAGGCGTGGCACTACGGCTATTCGGGACGGCTCGACCTGGTCGACGTGCCCGGCGAGCTGACCTACCCGGCCCGCGCGGAAGCCGCGGCGGACTACTTCTTCGAGGTGACCGGGCGGCCGTGGGTCGCGGCCGTCGAAAGCGACGGGACGGGATTGGCCCAGCTGTCCACCGGTCGATTGCGCGGCCGGAAATTGTTCCTGTGGGGCGAGTCCGCCGGCGGGCGTCGCTGGCAGGAGTGGCTGGCGCCCGGCGCCGGTGGCTACCTGGAGATCCAGGCGGGTCTGGCCCGCACCCAGCTCGAGCATCTGCGGTTGCCGCCGGGGGAGAGCTGGGACTGGCTGGAGGCCTATGGCCCGGTCGCCGCGGATCCCGCCGTGGTGCACGGGGACGACTGGGCGGAGGCCCGAGAAGCCGTCGTCGCCGGTTTGCCGTCGGCGGAGGCCATGGACGAGTACCACGACGCCTGGCGGAAGGTCGCCGACGTCACGCCGGAATCCTTCCTGGCCACCGGTTCCGGCTGGGGTGCGCTGGAGAACCGGCGCGCACCGATGTGCCTGCCCGGCACGCCGTTCCCGGACGAGTCGCTCGGGCCGGACCAGGAGCCGTGGCTCGCGCTGCTCGACGGAACGCCGCCGGATGGGGATCCGCTCGTCGTGCCCCCGCCGACGCTGGTGAACCGGTACTGGGCGGATTTCCTGGAGTACGCTCCGAAGAACTGGCTGACCTGGTACCACCGCGGTGTCGCGCACTGGGCGGCCGGACGGCACTCGGACGCGGTCCGGGCCTGGCGCGAGTCCGTCTCGGCGGACGAGAACCCTTGGGCGCTGCGGAATCTCGCGGTCGCCACGGCCGGGCACGAGTCCGCCTGGCTGTACCGGCGAGCGGTCGCTCTGGCGCCGTCACTGCGTCCCTTGGTCGTCGAGGCCATCGCGGCGCAACTCGCCGCGGGACTCCCGGACGAAGCGAGCGAACTGCTGGACGGACTGCCCGTGGAGGGGCGGATCGCACTGCTGACCGCCCGTACCCGGCTCGCCCTCGGCGACCTCGCCGGGGCCAAGGCCGTGTACGACACCGGTTTCGAGGTCGCGAACATCAGGGAAGGGGAAACGTCTTTGTCGGACACTTGGGCGGCGGTTTCGGATGAACCGCTGCCCGGAAACCACGACTTCCGGATGAAGTGACCGGCCGGGCCACTCGACCGGCGTGCCGCTCGCGGCGGACAACCGCGATGCAGCATACTGCTCGAAACAGTGGCCAACAGCGCAACGTCATGCGCGATAGGCCGCAGCGAGCTAGGAGTGGCGCCGATGGCCCGGCACGAACGGCTGAGCACCCTGCTGGACCTGCTTGGGCAGCGGGAGAAGATCGACGTCGAGGACGTGGCCGAGGAGCTGAACGTCTCCGCGGCCACGATCCGGCGCGACCTCGACCACCTGGCGGAACAGCAGTTGCTCACCCGCACCCGAGGTGGCGCGGTGGCCAACGATCTCGCCTACGACCTGCCGTTGCGGTACAAGACCGCGCGGCACGTGCCCGAGAAGCAGCGGATCAGCGTCGCCGCGGCGGCGCTCGTGGCGCAGGGCATGGTGGTCGGCCTCAACGGCGGGACGACGACGGCCGGGGTCGCGCGGTCGCTGGCCACCCGGTCCGATCTGGCTGGCCGGGGTGACTCGCCGGGGCTGACCGTGGTCACCAACGCGCTGAACATCGCGCACGAACTGGCGGTCCGGCCGCATGTGAAGATCGTGGTCACCGGCGGTGTCGCGCGTCCGCAGTCGTTCGAGCTCAGCGGTCCGCTGGCCACCCGTGTGCTCAGCGAACTGACGATCGACCTGCTGTTCCTCGGGGTCGACGCGTTCGACGCGGAAGCCGGCGCCTTCGCGCATCACGAGGGCGAGGCGAGTATCAACCGGCTGATGGTCGAACGGGCGGAACGCGTCGTCGCGGTGGCCGACGGTTCGAAGCTGGGCCGCCGCGCGTTCGCACGCATCTGTGCGACGACGCAGGTGCACGCCCTGATCACCGATTCCAACGCCGACCCGAAGGTGCTGCGGGCGTTCGAGGCGGCCGGGGTCGAAGTCCAGGCGGTCTGACCGCTTCCCGCCCAAGTACGTGAAGGCCCCCCTTCATTGCGTTAAGCGCCAGGGTCTCGGCAAAGTCCTCTATCCGCTGGTCAATTGGGTGATGGAGGGGCTCGTCACGGTGGCCCGACACCTTCTCGACTGTCTACAGAGGACACTTTCGAGGTGACCGTGCCCGATTCGGGCATTTTGCGAAGGGGTCGTGAGTGGCAAGGAGGGTTAGAACCCTCTTTGTCACTCACGACCCCGATCAAAAATCGTACAGATAAGCATAAAACGGACATCTATCTGTCATTTAGCGTCCTTTGTGGACATCGTCGGTTCGAGCCCTCTGTCATCTGCCCCGTTCGGAGGTCCACCTCGAATCGCCAAGAGCGACATCGGCCGGCGTTTATGCGACTTTGCCGGGCCCCTGGCGTTAGGCGCAATGAAGGGGGCCTTCACGTACTTGGGGCATACGAAAGTCGGCAGCACCGCTTCGGCGGATGACTTTGCGCGAACCGTGCGCTATACAGAGACCCTATTGCGTATTCATGCGCGAAAGGTGTCTTGAATGAGCAGAGTTGCGCAATCCCTGAGTAGTTTGGCTGCAGTGGCCCTTCTCGGGCTTTCCCCGGTCGCCGCCCACGCCGCTCCGGCCGCGGCGTCGTCCGGCAAGCTGGGCGACCTGACCGGGATCTCCGCCGACGGCCCCACGGTCACCCTGAATTCGGGAAGCGCCGCGGTGCGCGTCAGCTTTCCGGCCGAAGGCGCCGTCCGCGTCTGGCTGGCGCCGGACGGCACGTTCACCGATCCGGCCGGGAGCAAGATCGTGCTGCCGCGCACCGGCGAGGTCACGCCGAAGAAGACCGACAAGGGGGACTACTGGGCGGTTTCCACGGCCAAGGCGACGCTTCGGGCGTACAAGCACCCGATGCGGCTCGCGTTGTACGACGGCGCGGATCGCAAGCGGCTCTGGGAGGAGTCGGCGCCGCTGTCCTGGACCGGCAAGCAGACCACGCAGACCCTGGCGCGGACGGCGACCGAGCAGTTCGTCGGCGGAGGCGAGCAGAACGGCCGCTTCAGCCACCGTGACCAGACGATCCGGGTCTTCGCAGACTACAACTGGAACGACGGCGGGGCACCGAACTCGCAGCCGTTCTACGCCTCCACGGCGGGATACGGCGTGCTGCGCAACACCTTCGCGCAAGGCACCTACGCCTTCACCGAGCCGGTGCGCACCACCCACGACGAGCGCCGGTTCGATGCGACGTATGTCGTCGGCGACGGGCTCAAGGACGTCATCTCCGGCTACACCGACCTGGTCGGAAAGCCGTTCCTGCCACCGCTCTACGGGCTCGAACACGGTGACGCCGACTGCTACCTGCACAACGCCAACCGCGGTGAGCGGCACACGCTGGACGCGGTGAAGGTCGCGGAGGGGTACACCGAGCACGGGATGCCCAACGGCTGGATGCTCGTCAACGACGGCTACGGCTGCGGATACGAAAACCTTCAGCAGACGGGCGAAGGCTTGCGCAAGAACGGCATGCAACTGGGGCTGTGGACCGAGAACGGCGTGCCGAACCAGGTCGAAGAGGTCAAGGCCGGGGTCCGCGTCCGCAAACTCGACGTCGCGTGGGTCGGCCCGGGGTACCAGTTCGCGCTGGACGCGTGCGACACCGCGCACAAGGGCATCGAGGACAACAGCGACGCGCGCGGATTCGTCTGGACGCCGGTCAGCTGGGCGGGCGCGCAGCGATGCGGCGTGCTGTGGAGCGGAGACCAGGCCGGTTCCTACGACTACATCAAGTGGCAGATCCCGACCTACGCCGGCGCCACGACGTCGGGGATCGCGTACAACACCGGCGACATCGACGGCATCTTCGGCGGCAGCCCGCAGACCTACGTCCGCGACCTGCAGTGGAAGGCGTTCCTGCCGGTCTCGATGACGATGGACGGCTGGGCCGCGTCGGACAAGCAGCCGTGGCGGTACGGCGAGCCGTACACCTCGATCAACCGCAAGTACCTGCTGCTCAAGGAGCGGCTGCTGCCCTACACCTACAGTCATTCGGTGGAGGCGCACCGGACCGGCGTCGGTCAGGTCCGCCCGCTGGCGCTCGAATACCCCGACGACCCGAACGTGTGGGGCGAGAAGGCGAAGTACGAGTTCCTGTCCGGCAAGGACTTCCTGGTCGCGCCGGTGTACGAGAACTCCACCGTCCGCAACGGCATCTACCTGCCGAAGGGCACCTGGGTCGACTACTGGAGCGGCAAGACCTACACCGGTCCGACCACTGTGGACGGTTATGACGCGCCGCTCGACACGCTGCCGTTGTTCGTCCGCGCCGGGGCCGTGGTGCCGATGTGGGCCGAGGGCACGAAGTCGTGGCAGACCCGGGACAAGGGCGTGCTCGACCTCGACGTGTACCCGCAGGGCAAGGGCTCGTTCACGCTCACCGAGGACGACGGCGTGACCAGGGCGTACAAGAACGGTGACCAGGCGAAGCAGACGTTCACCGTGGACGCGCCGACGTCCGGCCTCGGCACGGTGACGGTCGGGATCGGTGCCAGTTCCGGTTCCTACGCCGGAAAGCCCGCGTCGCGGAACTACCAGCTGACCGTCCACACGGGAAGCAAGCCCGCGACCGTGCTGGCCGGGACCTCGATCCTGCGACAGTACGGCAGCAAGGCCGAACTGGACGCGGCGCCGTCGGGCTGGTGGTTCGACCCGGCCACCGGTGGGGTCGCGCGGGTCAAGACCGGCAAGATCGGCGCCGGTGACCGTCAGGACGTCCGGCTGTTCGGCACGAGCGCGGTCGGCGGCATCTTCCCCGAAGACCGCAACGGCTCGGTCGCCCTGTCCGTACCGGCGGTCGCCGGCCCCGGGCAGACCGCGACAGGCACGCTGAGCTTCACCAACGGCACGCCGCTTCCGGTCCGGGACGTCACGTTCTCCCTGCCCGCCAACGGCTTCCGTGTCGAGGTGCCCGCCGGGCCACGGCTGGTGATGCCCGGCGAGACCGTGCGGGTCCCGGTGAAGGTGACGCCGGACGCGGGGATCGAACCGGACGACTACCAGCTCACCGCGTCGGCGTCCTACAAGGCGCGGCTCGGGGAGAACCGGGTCACCGACTCGGTGACGGTGACCGTCCCGCACGGTTCGCTGGCCGCGGCCTACGGCAACGTCGGCGTCACCGACGCGGCGCACGTCGCGGTGGGGGACATCGACGGCGGCGGCAGCAGTTTCCGGGCGGAAGGCCTAGCCGAAGCCGGTCTCAAGCCCGGCGCGGGTTTCTCCGCTCTCGGTGCTCAGCTGACCTGGCCGGAGACCGGTGCCGGGCAGAAGGACAACGTCCTCGCGTCCGGCCAGACGATCGCGGTGCGTGGCACCGGGGCGAAGCTCGTGCTGACGGGAACCGGTACGGGCACGGCGAAGGGCACTGTCGTCGTCCGGTACGCGGACGGCAGTACCAGCCAAGCCGAACTCGGCTTCCCCAACTGGTGCTGTGCCGATCCGGCCCAGTACGGCGCGACGACGGTGGCGACCGTCATGGGCAAGAACACCCGCGGCGGGGCGGCGTATCCGACCACGCCGTACCGGGTGTTCGCGAACTCCGTCCCGCTGACCGCGGGCAAGGAGGTCGTCGCGGTGACGCTTCCGTCCAACACCGCGATGCACGTTTTCGCCGCGGGCATCGGCTGAGCCTCTCGTGAGTGGTAAGGACGGTTCTAACCGTCCTCACCACTCACGAGCCAGGCCGGACATATCGAAGACTGCTGATCAGCGGTACGCCGGCTGTTCCCGATCGGGGTCCGCGGCGACGATGTCCAGCCGCGGGTCGGCGACGAGCCGGTCCAGAGTCGTCGCGGTGGCACCGATACCCGCCCAATGCGGATCGACATCCTTGGCCACGCACCAGGCATGGTCGGCCGGCCAGACGAAGGCGGGCCCCGGCGTCCCCCAGAAGCCCGCGTCCGCCGGCCGCCCGCTGAAGAGGAAGTACTCTCGGTGGGGGACAACGACCTTCGGGCTCCCGGACATGTCACCGTAGCCGTCCCAGACACAGAAATAGCAGTCGTCCGGAGTGCTGGTGTGCGCTGCCAGGACTCCGAAGAGAACCCGCAGCAGTTCGTGCTCCGGGGCGGCCGTCTCGGAGCACTCTCGCGCTGACCGTCGAACGCGGGGTCGGGGATGAAACGCAGCCGCGCGTAACCGTCGAAGCCCGCGGGCCCGAAGGTCACCAGCCGCTGCCACGGCAGGTCGCTCGACGAGATCCAGTCGGCGGGGGACAGATCGGAGCACAAAGTCGGGGCCACGGCTTCGGTTGTACCCCAACGTCGGGAAAGCCGCACAAGTGGCTGGGGAGCAGGCAGAATCTGCAGGATGAGCGACGCAGAAGCCCGATGGCGCAACACCACGCACGATTGGGCCGCTTCGGTGGACCTCGACCATCTGGCGGTCATCCGCCGGAACGCGGGCGAATTCGCTCCCGGTGGAGTGTCGCATCTCGTACTCGAAGTGCTCGCCTATGCGGCGGAGGAAGCCGAAAGCCGCGGCGGCGGGCATGCCGTCGTCACGGTCCATTCCGACGGCTCGGTCTCCGTGGCGGACGACGGGCGGGGCACCGACACCCGCGCCGACGGGCACGGCGGCTTCGTGAAGAAACCGGTCATGTCGACCAAGGATCTGCGCTTCTTCGACTTCCCTGGTGCGCAGACTCTGCCGGACGGCCATCCGCGTCGGGGCGTGTCGGTCGTCGCCGCGCTGAGCGACTGGCTCGTGCACACCAACCGGCGACACAACGGCTCTTGGACACAACGCTACGAACGTGGCGTTCCGGTCACTGATCTGACACCGATCGCGGACGACGGAACGACCGGCACGACGGTGCGTTTCCTGTCAGGCGAGGAGGTCGGCCCGACACGGCTGCCGGATGTCGGCGTGTGGCCGTACCTGAGCGTGGAGGTCGCCCGATGAGAAAGTGCCTGGCGTTGGCTGCCTCGGCCCTCTTCCTGCTCGCCGGGTGTTCCGGCGGAGAACCCCCGCGGACGCCGGCCAAACCCGTCTACGACCTGCCCGCACGGGAGGTCCGGCCGGACGAGACCGCGCTGCACCTGCCGCCCGCGCTCAACGGGGAGACGGAGTTCTCCCTCATCGGGCTGGCCGCCGGACTGCCCAGCCTCACCGGCAGCCACGCCGAGTTCGAGGCGAAGGGGCAGTTCGTCCGGCTCCGGCTGGTGGTGACCGGAAAGGGCCTGTCCGGAATCCTCTTCGACACCCGGCGCCAGCAACTGATCACCGATTCCGGTTCGGTGATCGCGGTCGACAACCAGGCGATGACGATCAAGCGGCAGCCGGACAAGTTCGAGCTGGGGCGCGGTGTGCGGGTCGAGTTCGACCTCTACTTCGACCTTCCCAAGGAGGCGAAACCCGTGGTGCTGCGGGCTTTCGGCGGTCCGACGCTGACCGACATGAAGAACCTCACCGGCACGGACATCAGGCTGGGCTGAGCCGGGACCCCGGTCCGTGAAGGCCTCCTTGAGGGACCCAGAGTCCCTCAAGGAGGCCCTCACGGACTTGGGCTGCCGACAGGACACCCGTACCCCTCACCAAGCAGAAAGGGCCCCGCCGCGAGAAGCGACGGGGCCCTTCTCAAAGGCGTCAGACGCCCAGGTCACCACCGAGGTAGGCCGCCCGCACCTGCGGGTCGTCCAGCAGCTCGGCACCGCGGGCGCTCTTGACCACTTCACCGGTCTCCAGCACGTACGCGCGGTCGGAGAGCTTCAGCGCCTGCTGCGCGTTCTGCTCCACCAGCAGGACCGTGGTCCCGCGCTTGTTGATCTCGCGGATGATGTCGAAGATCTGCGCGATCAGCATCGGCGCCAGGCCCATGGACGGCTCGTCGAGCAGCAGCACCTTGGGTTTGGTCATCAGCGCGCGGCCGATGGCGATCATCTGCTGCTCGCCACCGGACATCGTGCCGCCGAACTGGGTCTTGCGTTCGTTCAGCCGCGGGAACAGCTCGTAGACCTCTTCGAGGTCGGCCTTCAGGTCGTCCTTGCGGGTGTAGGCACCCATCAGGAGGTTCTCCTGCACCGTCATACCGGGGAACACACCCCGGCCTTCCGGTGACTGGCCGATCCCGAGCTCGACCCGCTTGTGGCCGGGTGTCTTCGAGATGTCCTTGCCGTCGAAGAGGATCCGGCCGCTGGTCAGCGGACGCAGGCCCGAGATCGTCTTCAGCGTCGTGGTCTTGCCGGCGCCGTTGGCCCCGATGAGGGAAACGACCTCGCCCTCGCCGACCTCGATGCTCATTCCCTTGAGCGCGGCGATCTTCCCGTAGTGGACGTTGATGTCCTGAACCTCAAGAAGCATCTTCCGCCACCCCCAGGTAAGCCTCGATCACCTTCTGGTTGTTCTGCACCTCGTGGGGGAGCCCTTCTGCGATCTTCTGGCCGAAGTCGAGCACGGCCAGCCGGTCGGCGATCTGCATGACCAAGCCCATGTCGTGCTCGATGAGCAGCACGGTCCGGCCGTCGTCCCGGATCTTGCGGATCAGCTGCTGCAGCGAGTTCTTCTCCGCCGGGTTCATCCCGGCGGCGGGCTCGTCGAGCAGCAGCAGCTTCGGGTCGGTCGCGAGCGCACGCGCGATCTCCAGTCGGCGCTGGTCGCCGTAGGAGAGGTTCTTCGCGGTGTTGTGCTCGACCCGTCCGATCCCGACGAAGTCCAGCAGTTCCCTCGCCAGCTCGCGGCCCCGCTTCTCCTCCTTGCGGTGGATGGGCAAGCCGAGTGTCGCCGAGATCGCGCCGGTCTTGTGGTGCGAGTCCGCACCGACCATCACGTTCTCGAGCGCCGACATGTTGTGGAACAGCCGGATGTTCTGGAATGTCCGCGCGATCCCGGCCTGGTTGACCTTGAACCGCTTCATCCCGTCGACCCGGGTGTCGCCGAAGCGCACCTGGCCTTCGGTCGGCCGGTAGACGCCGGTGATCACGTTGAAGACCGTGGTCTTCCCCGCGCCGTTCGGGCCGATCAGGGCGAAGATCTCACCCTGGTTGATGGTGAGGTTGACTTCCTTCAAGGCCGTGACACCGCCGAAGCGCATCGTCACGTTGTCGAATTCGAGCAGCGCGCTCATTTCGTCACCTCCGCCGAAGCCTCGGAATCCGGACCCGCGACTTCGGCACCCATGGCACCCATCCCGCCCGTTCCTTCTCGTAGTTCCGCCTTGCGCTGCCGCGACGGCAGCAGACCCTCCGGCCGCAGCGCCATCATCAGCACCAGCACGCCACCGAAGATCAGGATGCGGTACTCGGACAGGAACCGGAACCGCTCCGGCAGCCAGGCGACCAGGAAGGCGCCGAGGATGACGCCGGGCAGGTTGCCCGCACCACCGAGCACCACGGCCGCGAGGATGGTCGCGGACAGGATGAACGGGAAGTTGTTCGGCTCGATGAAGACGGCCTTGCTGGCGTAGACCACACCGGCCATACCGCCGAGCATGGCGCCGATGGCGAACGCCAGCAGCTTGAACTTGAACGTCGGGACACCCATCAGCTCGGCGGCGTCCTCGTCTTCGCGGATCGCCGCCCACGCCCGGCCGACACGACTCTTGTGCAGTCGCACCGAGAAGACGATCGCGATCACGATCGCCGCCAGGATCAGGTAGTAGTACGGCGCCGGGTCGAGCAGGAACTCGGTCCCGAACATGGGCTCCGGGTGCGGGACGTTGGTGATACCGCGAGCACCGCCGATGCCGTCGGTGTTCGTCGCGGTGATACGGACGATCTCACCGAAGCCGAGCGTCACGATGGCCAGATAGTCACCGCGTAGCCGGAGCGTCGGAGCACCGAGGATCACCCCCGACATCGCCGCCAGGAAGATGCCGAGTACGAGGCATCCCCAGAAACCCCAGCCGTATTTGGTACCCATCACGGCGAGGGTGTAGGCGCCGATCGCGAAGAACGCGACGAAACCGAGGTCGAGCATGCCCGCGTGACCGACGACGATGTTCAGGCCGATCGCCAGCAGGATGTACGTCCCGACCGGGAAGATCAGGACGGTGGTCCAGTCCGCGTCCGGGGACATGAACGAACCGATGGCGGGCGCCGGCAGGATCAGCGCCCCGATGATCAGGGCGAGGTACACGCCATAACGCTGCCAATGCGGAGCATCGGCCCACCAATCCCGCAGACCGTCGATCGGGTGGAACCCGGCGCGCGCGGGCTTTCCGTTCTCTGAGGACTTTCAGCCACTTCTTCGTTGCCCTTCATGCGCGTGCCCGCTGCAGCGATTCACCGAGGATGCCGGTGGGACGGAACATCAGGACCAGCACCAGTACCACGAAGGCGGTGACGTCCTTCCATTGTGAACCGAAGAAGATGGAACTCCAGTTCTCCACCAGGCCGAGCACGATGCCACCGAGCAGCGCCCCGCGCAGGTTGCCGATACCGCCGAGCACCGCTGCGGTGAACGCCTTGATGCCGAGGAGGAAACCGATGCGATAGTCGGTGTTCTCGTACTCCATGACGTACAGCGCGGCGGCGACACCGGCCATCGCGCCACCGAGCAGGAAGGTGAGGCGCACGATCTTGTCGATGCTGACACCCATCAGCACGGCGGCTTCGGGATCCTGTGCGGTGGCACGGATTCCGCGGCCGATGCGGGTGCGGCTGACCAGCTGGTCGAGGGCGATCATCATGATCACGGCGCCGACGACGACGAACACGTGATCGGTGCGGACCACGCCGTTGCCGATGTGGAACAGTTCCTCGTGCGGGATGAACCGCGGCGCGTTCTGTTGCACGCGGCCGGACTTGCCGGTGATCCATTCGATGATCTCGAGGCCGAACAGCTCCTGCAGGAACAGCGAGGCGCCGATGGCGGAGATCAGGGCGGCCAGGCGCGTCGCGCCCTTCTTGCGGAGCGGCCGGTACGCCACTTGCTCCAGCAGGACCGCCGCACCGCCGGACACGGCGGCCGAGGCGATGATGATCAGCAGCAGTACGGCGATCATCCCGAACACGCCGAGCGTGATCGGGGCGGTGCCGCCCGCGATGGTGATGAGGACGAACAGGGACGTGACCGTCCCGATCATGAAGATCTCGGAATGTGCGAAGTTGATGAGCCGGAGCACGCCGTAGACCATTGTGTAGCCGAGGGCGATGAGGGCGTAGATGCTTCCGGCGACCAGTCCGCCGATGGTGCTACCGAGGAACTGGGCTTGCAGATCTTGAAGCATGACGTGGATGCCTTACGGGACGGGGCGAGGATTTTTCGCCATATTTACGGGAAGCGGGGGTGCCGTGCCCGCACAGCAGCGCCCCCGCTTCCGTTAGCTTTTCCTACCTGCTCCGTCAGCCGTTGAGCTTGGCTTCGGTCGAGGCGCCGAGGTTCTTGATGACGCCACCGGTGACCTGGTAGACGTAAATCGCGTTCGTCTGCGGCTCACCGTTTTCCTTGAACTTGATCTGCTTCGAGGCACCCTTGAAGTCGACGGTCTTGAGGAACTCGTTGATCTTCTCCGGAGTGGTGTTACCGGCCTTGACCGCGTTGATGATGGCGGTCGCGGCGTCGTAACCCTCGGTCGAGTAGATCGCCGGGTCGATGTTGTACGCGGCCTTGTACTTGGTCACGAACTCGTCGGCGGAACCGGCGTCCTTGATGTTGCAGGGGCAGCCGATGACGGCCTTCTCGGCGGCCGCGGCACCCGCGCCGCTGACCAGCTGGGCGTCGAGCGAACCGTCACCGGTCGCGAAGGTGGCGGTGACGCCGCCGTCACGCAGCTGCTTGAGCAGACGGCCACCCTGGGCGTAGTAGCCACCGAAGGCGATGACGTCCGGGTTGGCGGCCTTGACCTTCTGCACGGTCGAGGAGTAGTCCGACGCGTCTTTGGCGAACTTGTCGCGCTCGGTCGGGACGTTCTTCTCCTTGAAGGTCTTCTCGAAGGCGTCCGCCAGGCCGACGCTGTACTCCTGGTCGTCCGAGATGACGTAGGCCTTCTTCGGCGACTTCGCCGTGATCAAGAAGTTGGCGATGGCCGGGCCCTGGTCGTTGTCGTTCGCGACGACACGGTGCCAGTACTTCCAGCCGTTCGAGGCGAGACCCGGGTTCGTCGCCGACGGCGAGACACTCGGGATCTTGTTCTGTTCCAGCTGACCGCCGATGGCCTTCGACTCACCGGAGAACGCCGGGCCGATCAGGGCGCTGATCTTGTCCTGGCCGACGGCGGTCGCGATCAGCGACGTGGCCTGCTCGGGCTTGCCCTGGCTGTCGTATTCCTTGAGTTCCAGCTTCGTCGCCGGGTTCGTCTTGTTGTACTCGTCGATAGCGAGCTTGGCACCGTTGCGGGGCGGGATCACGATCCCGGAGTTCTCACCGGTGAGGTCACCCATGAACCCGATCTTCAGCGTGCTGCTGTCACCGCTGCCGGACGAGCTGCTGCCGCCTGCACAGCCCGCCAGCGCCAGCGACGCAGCCGCCGCGACGGCGAAAACCCGTCCAAAACGCACTCCTGACACCGACTACCTCCCATGACCAACCAGCCGCCGGTAGGCGTTGCCCCCGACACAGGGGCTAGGTTAGGGCAGGAAGATATCCCCCTCCGCCATGATCTGGACAGACGCCCATCACTCTGTGTCCACATCGTGACGGTCGAAACCAGAACGAATTGCACGAAAAGGCGAATGTTGCCGGTTGGCGAGTCTTCGCTGGTCACGCTGGGGATTCACCGCTACCACTTCGATCATGCCGGTGGGTAATGATCATGTTTCGGCTGAGTATCTTGCGCTTTCTCCCCGTCATCGAGAGCGTCCGTTCGTCGTAGCGGTGCTGCCCCAAAGGGCACTCACCGTGCCCACTCTGCCTTTCGCATCATGACAACCGATGGTTGTCGTCGCGGTCCGAACGGCTGTTGGATCTCGGCCCTGACCTCGCGATTAGCTGTTCCCAGAGCCGAAACAAGGACCTGGGAGAGACATGACGATGAGCGTCGAAGCGATCGAAGGCGTGGCGGCGGGAGTCCCGTTCGTGGCGTTGCCGCCGTCGGACGGGAAGCGGCCGGCGCCGCTGGTGCTGACCTGGCATCTGCTGGGCGCGCCCTTCAGCGAAGCCGCCATGGCGGCGGCGCTGCCGATGCGGGAACTGCACGCCTGGCGGGTGCACCTCGGGTTGCCGCTGACCGGGAAACGGTTCCCCGAAGGCGGTTTCGAGGGCTTCTTCCGCCTCGCGAGCGAGGACAACGTGCTCAACGTCGTCGAACCGCTCACCAAGCAGGTCGAGGCGGAGTTCCCGGCCGCGGTGGCGGAACTGCGCTCCCGCTTGTCCATTGAGGACGGTCCGGTCGGGCTCGTCGGCGGTTCGCAGGGCGGCGGGGTCGCGTTGCAGATGCTGACCCACGCCGAGATTCCCGTGGCGGCGGCCGCGCTGGTGAACCCGGTGACCCAGCTGGCGCCGGTGATCGCGGCGAACGAGCGGGTCTACGACGTCACCTACCACTGGTCGGACCGGTCCCGCGCGGTCGCGGACGAATACGACTACGTGCGGCGGGCGGAGGAACTGACCGCGCCGGTCCTGCTCGTCATCGGTGAGGAGGACGACGTCTCGATCACCGAACCGGCCGAAGCCCTGCACAAGGCACTGGGGGAGCGGCGATCCGAACTCGTCACCATCCCGGGGATGGCGCACGAATTCGCCGAGGCGCCCGGCCTCGAACCCGCTCCGCAGACCGAACACGCGAAGCTGGTCGACGCCGAGCTCACGCGCTGGTTCGCCCGGCACCTAGGCCGTATCCGGTAAGTCATGTTCGCGGTCTTCGCGCCCAGGTGATCCCTGACAGCACGGGCGGACGCGGCCGAGTACGACCCGGTACGAGGCCGATCCGCCCGCACCGCCAGGAACCACCTGGATCACGAAGCCCATCGAACAGACTCACCGGATACGGCCTAGCTGTCTGAGGTCGTCGTCCGGCAGCCAGGACCGGTCGGGATCGTAGGCGCACCAACCTTCTTCGTGGCTGGTCCGGCCCGCGAGCGCCAGCAGGCGCCGCAGGGCCGGGCCTTCGCCGCGCCGCCACACCACCGACCACGGGAACAGTGGCGACGGCTCGAAGGGCAGGACTCGCAGATTGAGGTCGGAGGCGAGGTCCATGTCGGCGCCGGCGAGCGTGACCCGCTGCTTCCCGTAGCGGGTCTGTTCCAGTGTGTGCCGGAGGTCGTAGCTGACGCCGGAGTCGTCGATCGGGACGTCGAATTCTTTGCATAGGCGTTGCAAATAAGAAAGCCATTCGACCGGGCCGCCCAATTGCGGAATCCAGATGCCCTCGCTCCGGAGATCGGACAATTTCAGGACATCGTTGCCCGCCAGCGGGTGTTCCGGGGCGAGCAGGGCGACGAGCGGTTCGAGCCGGACGAGCCGATGATCGAGTTCTACGGGCACTTCGCGGCCGAGGTCCGCGACGCGGCCGAAAGCGAGGTCGATCTCGCCGCGGACCAGCGGGTCGAGGGCATTGGCCAGCCCGCGGCCCGCGACGCGTTCGACTACCTGCGCGGTATCCCGCCGCGCGATGCGCCGCAGCATGTACATGGGGGAGAGGCGCGGGTCGATGATGTCGAGGCGGGGCGGACGGTCCTGCAGCCCCATAGCGGCGACGGCGGCGTCCGCCGCGCGGATCAGCTCGCGCGCGTGCGGGAGGAACCGGTCGCCGTCGGCGGTCAGCTCGACGGACCGGTTGGTGCGCCGGAAGAGCTGGACGGACAGGGCGTCCTCGAGCTTCCGGATCCGCTTCGACAGCGCTTGCTGGGTGAGGAACAAGGATTCTGCCGCGCGACCGAAATGGCCGTGGTCGGCCGTGGCGACGAACGCGCGCACCTGAGCCGTGTCGAGATCCACGCCCTCAAAAGTACGTGAAGGCCTCCTTCCCTACCCTCAAGGTGGTGAAGGGGGCCTTCACGGACATTCAGCAGAGCCAGGAGCTCAGGCGCCCGGCGGCCGTTCCCGCACCACGCAGGTCAGCCGCGCCGTGCACGACCGGCGTCCCTGGTCGTCGGTCAGCACGATCTCGGCGGAGACGGTCCCGCGCCCGACGTGCACCGGCGTCGCGACACCGGTCACCCGCCCGGACCGGACCGCCCGGTGGTGGGTGCACGACAGTTCGAGGCCCATCGTCGCCTTGTCGGTGCCGGCGTTGAGCGCGCAGACCAGCGAGCCGAGCGCCTCGGCGACGACGGCGTTCGCTCCGCCGTGGAGGAGGCCGTAGGGCTGGAGGTTGCCCTCTACCGGGATGCTGCCCACGACGCGTTCGGGACCGAATTCGCTGATCTCGAGCCCGAGCTTGTCGTTGAGCTGCTGGCCGGCGAAGGCCGGATCAATCCCGGCGAAGGGTTCGAGGGCTTGTTCGGTCACGCAACGCTCCTTAACAGACACGACAGGTAGGACTGTCAGACCCTCACCCTAGACTCGGTCCTGTGAGCCCGAGTGAGAACACGACCGTTGCCAACGCCACACCCGCCACCGCACAGGCCGAGCGGCCCAAACTGCTGCTGATCGACGGCCATTCGATGGCGTATCGCGCCTTCTTCGCGTTACCCGCGGAGAACTTCAAGACGAAGACCGGGCAGACGACGAACGCGGTCTTCGGGTTCACCTCGATGCTCATCAACCTGCTGCGCGACGAGGCGCCGACCCACCTCGCGGTGGCGTTCGACCTCTCCCGCAAGACGTTCCGTTCGGAGACGTTCGCGGACTACAAGGCCAACCGCAGCAGCACCCCGGATGAGTTCAAAGGCCAGGTAGGGCTGGTCGAGGACGTGCTGAAGGTCCTCGGCATCCCGGCGCTGACCAAGGAGAACTACGAAGCCGACGACATCATCGCCACGCTCACGACACAGGCGACCGCCGAAGGCTTCGACGTCCTCATCTGTACGGGTGACCGCGACGCGCTCCAGCTGGTAACCGACCAGGTCACCGTGCTGTACCCGAAGCGCGGCGTGTCGGAGATGACCCGGTTCACCCCGGAGGCGGTCGAGGAGAAGTACGGCCTCACCCCGGCGCAGTACCCGGACTTCGCCGCGCTGCGTGGCGACCCCTCGGACAACCTGCCCAGCATCCCGGGGGTCGGTGAGAAGACGGCCGCGAAGTGGATCAGGCAGTTCGGTTCCTTCAACGAGCTGATCGACAGGGTCGACGAGGTCAAGGGCAAGGTCGGCGACGCGCTGCGCGAGCACCTCGGCGCGGTCATGCTGAACCGTCAGCTCACCGAGCTGATCCGCGACGTCGAGCTGGAGCTCGGCCCGACAATGCTCGAGCTGCGTCCCTGGGACCGCGAGGCCGTCCACGCGCTGTTCGACGAACTCGAGTTCCGTGTCCTGCGAGACCGTCTCTTCGCCACCCTGCAGAGCGCCGAGCCCGAGGCCGAGGAGGGTTTCGAGGTCAGCGGTTCGAAGCTCGCGCCGGGCGCGCTTCCCGAATGGCTGTCCGCGCACACCGGCCGGGACAAGCCGGTCGGCCTGGCGTTCCGCACCACCGGGGCTTCGGTCCGCTCCGACCTGAAGGCCATCACGTTCGCCGCCGCGGACGGCGAAGGCGCGTATGTCGACGTCACCACGATGGACGCCGAGGACGACAAGGCGCTCACGGCCTGGCTCGCCGATGAGAAGATCCAGAAGATCGGCCACGAGCTGAAGATCCCGCTGCACGCCGTCCGGGCACGCGGCTGGACGTTCGCCGGGCTCGTCATGGACACCGCGCTCGCCGCGTACCTGGTCCGCCCGGGGCAGCGCACCTTCGAGCTCGACGACCTCGCCCTGCGGTACCTGCACCGCGAGCTGCGTTCCGAGGCCGACACCGGGGACGGGCAGCTTTCGCTCCTCGACGGTGGCGCCGAGGACATGGAGCTGAAGGAGATCCAGGCCGAGCTGGTCAAGGCCCGCGCGGTCGCCGAACTCGCGGGCGCGCTGACCAAGGAGCTCGAAGAACTGGGCGGCGCGCAGCTGCTCGCCGAGCTCGAGCTGCCGTTGCTGCAGGTGATCACCGGACTCGAAGCGGCGGGCATCGCGGTCGACATCGAGCACTTGACCAACCTGGAAGCGCATTACCTCAGCCGGGTGACACAGGCCGCGGAGGAGGCGTACGCGGTCATCGGCAAGCAGGTCAACCTCGGTTCGCCGAAGCAGCTGCAGGTCATCCTGTTCGACGAGCTCGGCATGCCGAAGACCAAACGCACCAAGACCGGCTACACCACCGACGCCGAGGCGCTGCAGAGCCTGTTCGAGAAGACCGAGCACCCGTTCCTGCAGCATCTGCTGGAGCACCGGGACGCGACCAGGCTGCGCACCACGGTGGAGGGCCTGATCAAGTCGGTCGCCGACGACGGCCGCATCCACACCACTCTGCTGCAGACGATCGCCGCCACCGGACGGCTCTCCTCGGTCGACCCGAACCTGCAGAACATCCCGATCCGCACCGAGGAAGGCCGCCGCATCCGCGACGCGTTCGTCGTCGGCGACGGGTACGCCGAGCTGATGACGGCGGACTACAGCCAGATCGAAATGCGGATCATGGCGCATCTCTCGCAGGACGAAGGTTTGATCCAGGCCTTCAACAGCGGCGAGGACCTGCACACGTTCGTGGCGTCGCGCGCGTTCTCGCTGCCGCCGGAGGAGATCACGCCGGAACTTCGGTTCCGGGTCAAGGCGATGTCGTACGGCCTGGCGTACGGGCTTTCTGCGTACGGGCTTTCGCAGCAGCTGCGGATCTCGACCGAGGAAGCCAAAGAACAGATGGAGGCGTACTTCTCCCGCTTCGGCGGCGTGCGCGATTACCTCCATTCGGTCGTGGGTGACGCGGCCAAGGTCGGTTACACCGAAACGATCTTCGGTCGCCGGCGTTATCTGCCCGACCTCAACAGTGACAATCGTCAGCGCCGCGAAATGGCCGAGCGGATGGCGCTCAACGCCCCCATCCAGGGCAGCGCGGCCGACATCATCAAGGTCGCCATGCTCAATGTGCACAAGGCGCTGACAGAGGCGAAATTGAAGAGCCGGGTGCTGCTGCAGGTCCACGACGAACTCGTCCTCGAGGTCGCCGACGGCGAGCGCGAGCAGCTGGAAGCGTTGGTGCGCCAAGGAATGGGCTCGGCCTACGAACTGGCGGTGCCGCTGGAGGTCTCGGTCGGGTACGGACGGTCCTGGAACGACGCCGCGCATTAGGCCTCGTGAGTGGTAATGACGGTTAGAACCGTCATTACCACTCACGATGTTTCGAAAGTGGCTTTCGCGACACGGCAGCCGGATCCGAGGCGGGGCTTAACGCCCGAGCCCCCGAACCAGCACCATCACCGATTCCCGCACGTCGGCCCGCGTCCGCTTCGGCTGGAACACCTGCCAGTCGAGGGCGACGACCAGCATCGTGCCGAACAACCCGGCCGCCGCCGTCGGGATCTGGACGCCTTCGGGCAGCCGCCCGGCGGCGTCCAGCCGGTGGAGTTGCTCGCGCACGATCGAAATGATCTCCTCGCGCAGCAACGTCAGCGTCTCGTGCCAGGTGCCGGGCGTGCGCCACATCTCGCTCACCAGGATCTGCGAGAAACCGGGGTATTCGGCGATGAACTCCAGCGCACCGTCCACTTGGGACTCGATGACATCCATCGGGTCGCCGTCGCCGGTGGCCGCGCGCAGGCGGTCCGCGAGCACGCCGACGCCGTAGCGCAGCAGCGCGTCGACAAGACCGTCCTTGCTGCCGAAGTTGTAGTAGACGGTGCCCTTGGCGACCTTCGCCTCGGCCGCGATGTCATCCACCGTCAGCCCGACGAGGCCGCGGCTGGCGGACAGCCGCAGCGTCGCCTCGAACAGCTTCTGCTTCGTCGCCTCGCCCCGGGGACTCACAACGCCAGCTCGGGTTTCAGTGCCGAAACCGTCCAGGTGCGCCGTTTCCGCGCGGCCAGCGTCGAGACCAGGATCCCGCCGACGAGATACGCGACGAGGACGCCGATGTCACCGAGAATCTCCATCGAGGCACCACTGTAGAGCAGGTGCCGGAACCCGTCGATCGCGTAACCCATCGGCAGCACGATGTGCAACGGGTACAACGCGTCCGGGATGGTCTGCCACGGGAACGTGCCGCCCGCGCTGACCAGTTGCAGCACCAGCAGCACCAGGCCGAGGAACTTCCCGACGGCGCCGAAGAACGCGTTGAGCGCGTGCACCACGGAGGTGAAGGTCAGCGACACCAGCACGGCGAACCCGATCGCGCCGAGCGGATGTGCGACATCGATGCCGACCAGCCAGGTCACCGCGCCGAACAGCACGATCACCTGCGCGATCCCGAGCAGCGCCGAGGACAGCCAGCCGCCGAGCGCGACCTTGAACGGCGACGCGCCGGCGGTCAGCGCACGGGTCGAGAGCGGGCGCAGCAACAGGAACAGCACGAACGCGCCGATCCAGGTCGCGAGCGAGATGAAGAACGGGGCGAGCCCCGCGCCGTAGGTCCCGGCCGAGGCGACGCCGGAGGAGTTGACCGCCACCGGGTCGGCGATGGTGTTGGCGGTCGCCGCGCGGGTGGGGTCGTCCGGGTTCGGGATCTCCTTCAGGCCGGCGGCGAGGCCGTCGCGCAGTTGCACCGCGCCGTCGGCGAGCTGGTTCGTGCCGGTGACCGCGGACTTCTCCCCGTCGTTCAGCTTCGCGGCACCGTCGCGGATCTGTGCCGACGCGTCGGCGGCCTGGGCGATGCCACTGGTGAGCTGCGGTGTGGCCGAGGCCAGCTGGTGCGCGCCGTCGGACACCTGCCGCGCGCCGGACGCGAGCTGGATGAGCTGGCTGTTCGCGCCCTGGATCTTCGTGTTCGCCTGGTCGACCGGCGACCGGAGGGTGTCGAGGCGGCTCAGGATCTCCTGCACCTTCGTCTCGGGGACTCCGGCGTCGCGCAGGTCCTGCGCCAGCTGGGTGCGGTAGCCGTCGAGTTTGGCCTGGATGTCCCCGGAAGCCGTCGCCGCGAGCGAGGCGGCGTCGGAGACCTTCTGGTTCCCGTCGGCGACCTGACCGGCGCCGTCGGCGAGCTTCTGCGTCTGGGCGGGGAGCTGGGCCGTACTGGATTTCAGGGTGCCGAGCCCGGTCGCCAGCTGGGAGCTGCCGGAGGCGAGCTGATCGGCGCCGTCGGCCAGCTGCTGCTGTCCGGTCTTGAGCTTAACGGCGCCGTCGGCCAGCTGCGAAGCACCCGTCGAGGCCTCCTGGATCTTGCCGTAGATCGTGGAGAAACCGACCAGGAACTTGTCCGCGGCCTCGCTGCCGACCTTCTCCGCGATCGTCTTGCGGACCTGTTCGGCCACCTGTTTCGCGATGGTCCCGGACAGATAGTTGTTCGCGTCGTTGGTGGTCAGCGTGATCGTCGCCTGCTGGGGCTGGAAGTTGCCCGAGGACAGCAGCGCGGTGGAGAAGTCGCGGGGAATGCCGATGGCGAACGAGTAGGTGTCGTTCCGGACGCCCTTGAGGGCCTCGTCCTGGGACACCTCGTGCCACTGGAACGTGCCGGACTTGACCAGTTCGTCGGTGACTTCGCGGCCGACGTTGCGTTCCGCGCCGGCCGAGTCCTTCGCGCCGGTGTCGGCGGTGAAGACCGCGGCGGGCAGCTTGTCCAGGCGCGAGTACGGGTCGTAGTTCGCGTAGAGGTAGAAGGACGCGTAGAGCAGCGGCACCAGGACGAGCGCGACCATGGCGAGCTTCGGCAGGGTGCCACTGCTCAGCCGGCGCAGCTCGTTGGCGGCGATCCGGACGGGGTTCATTCCTGGTCTCCTGAAGTCTTCTCAGTCTCTTCGGTTTCGTCCGGCCCGGCCTCGACGGGCGCGCAGCGCACGGGGTCGGGCTGCTCGAGGGCGCCGCAGAGGGCGGGCTTCTCCGGGAGGGCCGAAACCGGGGTGGTGGCGGTCAGCACGATGACGGCGAGACCGCGCTCGGCGTGCTCACGGGCGAGCCTCGCCCAGCTGTCGACGTCGCTGGTGTGCCTGTCCGGGGTGTCGAGCACGAGGACGCCGACCCCCTTGCGGTCCGCGGCGAGCGCGGTGAGCAGCCGGGTGCGCGTCACCGGTTCGAGGTTCTCGAAGCGGGTGGTGGCGAACGCGGCTGCGTCGTGCTCGGCCAGCCAGCTCGCGACAGCGGCCTTGTTCGCCGGGCGCTTCGCCAGTTCGAGTTCCTCCCCGACGACGACCTGCAGCGGCAACGCGCCGTCCGGCTCGCTCACGCCGGGGGAGTCGACGATCGCCACGACCTTGTGCGGATCGCCGCCCTCGACGGTCACCGTCCCGGTGGCGGGCTTCAGCCTGCCTGCCAGCGCCAGCCCGAAGGCGGTGACGCCGACCCCCGGCTCGCCGTGCACGATCGCCAGCTCACCGCCCGAAACGGTGAGCGAAGTAGGCGACAGCAACGTGCCGTGGGGTCCGGTCACGGACACCCTGTCGGCTTGAACCCGCACGAAGAACTCCCAGGTCGGTGACTCACGGAACTTTAAACTGACTGGTCAGTTCAAAAGTTAGCCCTGACCTGGGAGGTGCACAACCGTGGGGGGCTTACGTCACACACAAGAGTGACGAAACCTCCGCAAACCGGACGGCTAACGCAGGGCCGACGCCGGATGGACCTCCCAGGACGTCCACAGTGGACGATAACCCTGCCGGTGCCAGAACACCGAAGAGAGCGGGTTGGTCGGGTTGTAGTAGAGGTACGTGCCGTCCGCGCCGTCGGCGGCGAACTCCTCGTGTACCGCCGACATCAGCGTGCGGCCGAGTCCGCTCCCGCGCAGGCCGGGCACGGTGACGACATTGTTGACGTATCCCCAGTGGCCGTGGGGGAGCAGTTCGGCCTCGGCCGAGCCCGGCGATGACGTGATCCAGGCGGCGTGCGCGAACGCGGCGATCCCGCCGTCGCGTTCGGCCAGCCACAGCAGCGGAGCGTCCTTGTCGAGCGCGCGTTCCAGGGCCGGGGCGAGCAGTTCGTCGGCGTTCGGGCGGTGCCGGGTGGCGACCTGGCCGATGTAGTCGTGGGTCGACACGGCCAGCGCGAGCACGGTGTCGAAGTCTTCGCGCCGGGCCCGGCGGACCGCCGCGCCGTCGACGGCCGGGTCGTCCCGGTGGCGTCCGGTGCGCACGGCGAGCGCGGACATCGGCACCAGCCCGTGGTCGAGGAAGGCGCGGATCGCCTCGGCGTCCCGGCTCGGCCAGTTGACCACGCAGGACGAATCCTCGCCGGGGGATTCGGCGTCCATCCATTTCCGCCACGCGCGCAGCAGTACGTCCATGCCCTCGGTGCCGGTGTTCCCGATGAACGGGAACAGCTGCCGCACGTCGGCGGCCGACCAGAGCAGGGGGACGTCGTCCGGACCGTGCAGCTGACGCTGTACCACGCCGGTGACCTGGACGCCCGCCGCCGTGGCGGCGTCCACGCGTTCGCCGACGACCGGGGGCGGCGCCGCCTCGGGCAGGAGCCTGTCGATCGTCGCGAACCGGGTGCGGTGCGCGTCGAGCAACGTCTTCTCGATTTCCATCCCGTTCCCAGGGTCGGCCGCGCCGGGCTCCGCTACCGCAGGGCCGCGGCGGGGGCGACGGCCCACGTCGTCCACAGTGGACGATAACCCTGCCGGTGCCAGAACACCGGGGAAAGCGGATTGGCCGGATTGTACGAGACGAAGGTACCGCGCAGCGACGGCGAGAACAGCTCGTCGTGCGCGACGGCGGTCAGCGCGCGCCCGATCCCGCGCCCCCGCGCGGCCGCGGCGACCGCGAGCGTTCCGAGGTAGCCCCACTCGCCAGGCGGAAGCCGTCCGGCGAGCGCGTCACCGGGGATCGGACAGCGCTTTCCGCTGGTCACCATCCCCACCGTGACCCCTTCCTCCTCGGCGATCCAGACGCGGCCGCCGAACTGCAAACCGCGCCGGACCTCTTTCGCGAGCAGGGCCTCGGCCCCGGGCCGGACGACACCGTGTCCGACGAACGAGGTGTAGCGAAGTTCTTCGAAACGAAGGCCGACGATCTCCTCCAGATCTCCGGGTGTCGACGCGCGGACGGTCACGCCGGGCACGGAATGCGCCTCACCCTCGGCGGGCGCGCGGACGGCCAGCGCCAGTTGCGACGCGAGGCCGTGGTCGAGCAGGGCCCGCGTGACCGCGACGTCACGGCTGGGCCAGGTGACCGTGCACGACGAATCGGGTTCGGCGTCGGCGAGCGCGATCCGCTCGCGCCAGGCGGAGAGCAGCGCGTTCATTCCCGCGCCGGCGTCGAGGGGGAGGATCGCGGAGAGGATCTGCACCCGCGCCGGGCTCCAGAGCCGTTGCCAGGATCCCGCCGCGAACCGCACATGCGCGATCGTCCCGATGGCGCCGCCCGCTTCGACGGGTTCACCCGCCGGGAGCGGGGGCGGCGGTGGAAGCAGCGGGTCGAGCGCGGCGAACCGCGCCCGCTGCCGTTCCGCCGCCGAGGTCATCCCCGCTGGGTGCAGAAGATCGCGGTGCCGGGGAAGAGCTTGCCGCGCAACGGGCTCCACTGCCCCCAGTTGCGGGAGTGGCCCTCCGGCCAGGCCGGCTCGATGAGGTCGGTCAACGCGAACCCGGCGTCGGCGAGTGCCCGGACGTAGTCGCCGAGGGTGCGGTGGTACTCGACGTAGGTCGCGACGCCCTCTTCGTCGACCTCGACGTAGGGCGTGCGGTCGAAATACGGCTGGGTGACGGTGAGGCCCTGCGGTCCGGGATCGTCGGGGAAGATCCAGCGCATCGGATGGGTCACCGAGAACACCCAGCGGGCGCCCGGCCGCAGCACCCGGTGCACTTCGGCGAACACGACGTCCACGGACGCCACGAACGGCACCGCGCCGAAAGCCGAGCAGGCCGCGTCGAAGCTCGCGTCGGCGAACGGGAGCGACTCCGCCGTCGCCTGCACGAGCGGGACGGAGGTGCCGGTCCGTTCGTTGCCTTGCCTCGCGTGCCGCAGCATGCCCGCCGACAGATCGGTCGCCACCGCCTCGGCACCCCGCGTGGCGAGCCAGCGCGAGCAGGCCGCCTGCCCGCAGCCGACCTCGAGGATCCGCTTGCCGCCGACGTCACCCAGAAGTGCGACGTCGGCCTCGCGGACGCCCTCCGGGCACCAGACGAAGTCCGCGTCGCCGAGGAAGCCGCCATGGGTCGCTTGATAGTCGTCGGCGTCGGCGTCCCACCACGCCAGGTTCGCCGCGGTCGCCTCCGGCGCCGAGACCGCCCGATAGGCGACCCCCGTTGTGCCGAGCCGCTCCTCGGCCTGTGCGTGCCGTTCGGGCTCGGTGACGGACTGGTGGCTCAAACCGATATCCTTTCCCCAGGTCAGGGCTTCGCGGCACAGTTTATCCGCCCGCCGTGATCGTGGGGGCGACCCTGATTGTGCCGTGTACAGGGGGCCGCGTAGGATATCTGTTAGCGCAGTGGGTTCGCGCTACTCTTTCCCCCGGTTCGCTCAGCGTCCGGGTCAGGGGGTCGCGTACCGGATGCGGTGATGCTCGCGGTCGTTCCCTGTGGACGTTTGCTTATGTGGTCGCCTCATGTCGGAAGAGCCCATGGTGCCCTAACTGCAAACCCACTACTTCCCATCCACCGGAGCAACCCGCCTAATGACGACCGACACCGCCACCGCCCCGACCGCCCCCGCCGGGCCCCAGCAAGTCGCTATCAACGACATCGGGTCGGAGGAAGACTTCCTCGCTGCGATCGACAAGACGATCAAGTACTTCAACGATGGCGACATCGTCGAAGGAACCATCGTCAAGGTCGACCGCGACGAGGTCCTGCTCGACATCGGCTACAAGACCGAGGGTGTCATCCCCTCGCGCGAGCTCTCCATCAAGCACGATGTCGACCCGGCTGAGGTTGTCACCGTCGGCGATGAGGTCGAAGCCTTGGTTCTCCAGAAGGAGGACAAGGAAGGCCGTCTGATCCTGTCCAAGAAGCGTGCGCAGTACGAGCGCGCCTGGGGCACGATCGAGGAGCTCAAGGAGAAGGACGAGCCCGTCAAGGGCACCGTCATCGAGGTCGTCAAGGGCGGCCTCATCCTGGACATCGGCCTGCGCGGCTTCCTGCCCGCGTCGCTGGTCGAGATGCGCCGCGTGCGCGACCTGCAGCCGTACGTCGGCCGCGAGCTCGAGGCGAAGATCATCGAGCTGGACAAGAACCGCAACAACGTGGTCCTGTCCCGCCGTGCCTACCTGGAGCAGACCCAGTCCGAGGTGCGCAGCGAGTTCCTCAACGCGCTCGCCAAGGGCCAGGTCCGCAAGGGCGTCGTGTCGTCCATCGTCAACTTCGGTGCCTTCGTGGACCTGGGTGGCGTCGACGGCCTGGTGCACGTCTCCGAGCTGTCCTGGAAGCACATCGACCACCCGTCCGAGGTCGTCGAGGTCGGCCAGGAGGTCACGGTCGAGGTTCTGGACGTCGACATGGACCGCGAGCGCGTCTCGCTGTCGCTGAAGGCGACCCAGGAAGACCCGTGGCGTCAGTTCGCCCGCACCCACGCGATCGGCCAGATCGTGCCGGGCAAGGTCACCAAGCTCGTCCCGTTCGGTGCGTTCGTGCGCGTCGAGGAGGGCATCGAGGGCCTGGTGCACATCTCCGAGCTGGCCGAGCGCCACGTAGAGATCCCGGAGCAGGTCGTCCAGGTCAACGGCGACGTGATGGTCAAGGTCATCGACATCGACCTCGAGCGTCGTCGCATCTCGCTGTCGCTGAAGCAGGCGAACGAGGGCGTCACGCCGGAGACCGAGTTCGACCCCACTCAGTACGGCATGGCCGCCGAGTACGACGCCGAGGGCAACTACATCTACCCCGAAGGCTTCGACCCGGACACCCAGGAGTGGCAGGAAGGCTTCGACAAGCAGCGTGAGGAGTGGGAGCGTCAGTACGCCGAGGCTCACACCCGCTACGAGGCTCACATGAAGCAGGTCCAGAAGGCCGCCGAGGCCGACGCCGAGGCCGCTGCCGACGCCGCGACCGGTGTCACCTCCGGCGACTCGGGCGAGCAGAGCTACACCTCCGCTCCGGCCGAGGCCAAGAGCGGTGGCACGCTCGCCAGCGACGAGCAGCTCGCGGCTCTCCGCGAGAAGCTGTCGGGCGGCGCGTGATCCAGGCGCTCAGCCAGTAGCTGACAGACAGCGGCCCCGGTCCACCACGGACCGGGGCCGCTGTCTTTGTCCGCACTCGCAATTCGGCACCTGGTTGCGATCCGGGATCAGCGCAAGTAGATGACTACTTGCGGCAGGAGCGGGGCGGGAAAGCGGGTCAGGAAGTGGCGGTCCGGACGGCCGGCACCCAGACGTGTTCGAGCGCCGCGGCGCGGGCCTTGCGGCGAAGTCCGGCGAAGCTGTGCTTGGCGGGGACCAGGAGCGCGCTCAGCCACGTGCGCCGATATTCGGCGAGGGCTTCGGCCACGGGACGATGGAGGACACAGTGCACCAGGCCCGGCGTTCCGAGCCGGTGCCTTCCGACGTGCTTGCCGACTGTCATCTTTCCTCCGTGTGGGCTATCTTCGCCGCGCACGGTACGCAATCAAGCTCCCGAAGCCGGGTAATCGCCCGGCGTGTCACCCATAAAGGTCGTGTAACGCGTCACGATGAACTTGCCTTTTGCGCCCTTCTGTGCCGGGTGTACCCATCCAGTGACCCTGAGCGGTCGGTTCAGGTCGCGCCACTAGGCTGATCGTCATGCTGCGTGTGGGCCTGACCGGCGGGATCGGCGCCGGAAAATCGACGGTGGCGAACCGGCTTTCCGAGCACGGCGCCGTCCTCATCGACTCCGACAAGATCGCCAGGGAGGTCGTCGAGCCGGGGACGCCTGGGCTCGCGGAACTCGTCGAGGCGTTCGGGGAAGACATCCTCGCCTCCGACGGTTCGCTCGATCGCGCCGCGCTCGCCGCGAAGGCGTTCGCCGATGAGGACTCACGCAAGCGGCTGAACTCGATCGTCCATCCGAGGGTCGGCGCCAGGACGGCCGAGCTGATGGCGGCCGCGGCGCCTGACGCGATCATCGTCCACGACATCCCGCTGCTGGTCGAAGGCGGACTCGCGCCGATGTACCACCTCGTCGTCATGGTCGACGCGCCGGAGGAGGTCCGTGTCCGCCGCCTGGTCGAGGCGCGGGGAATGGCCGAGACCGACGCGCGCGCCAGGATCAAGGCGCAGGCCACGACCGATCAGCGCCGGGCGGTGGCCGACGTGTGGTTCGACAACAGCGGAGCGCCCGACATCGTGCTCGCCGAGGTCGACGCGCTGTGGGCGGACAGGCTGACCCCGTTCGAAGCGAACGTGCGGCTCCGCAAACCGCGTGCGCCGATGTCGCCGAAGATCGCGCCGTATGACGAGACCTGGCCCGCGCAGGCCGAACGAGCACTCGCGCGGATCCGCGTCGTGGTGGGCGACAACGCCGTAAGGGTCGATCACATCGGTTCGACGTCCGTACCGGGGCTTCCCGCCAAGGACATCCTCGACCTCCAGCTGACGGTGTCCACTTTGGACAAGGCAGACGAGCTGGCCGACGCGCTCTCCGACGCGGGGTTCCCGCGGGCGGAAGGGGAGTGGTTCGACGACGCGCACGGCGAAGAGGGGACCTGGCCGAAGCGGTTCCACTTCGGTGGAGACCCGCGCCGTCCGGTCAACCTGCACGTCCGCTCCCAGGAGACGCCTGCCTGGCGGCTCGCGCTGCTGTTCCCGGAATGGCTGCGGCGGAACCCCGGCGAACGTGACGCCTACGCGGCGGTCAAGAACGCCATGGCCGCGAAGCACGCCAGTGATGGGACAGTCGAGCAGTACACCGACGAGAAGCAGGTGTGGGTCGACGCGGCCTTCGCGCGGGCCGACGCGTGGGCGGATTCGACCGGCTGGACCCCGTAGGGCTCAGCCCCCGAGAAGCCCCCGTGCGAAAGCGGTCGCGACGGCGGCCGCGCGATCCTTCACGCCGAGCTTGGCGTAGGCGTGCACGAGATGCGTCTTCACCGTGGCCTCGCTGATGAACAGCAGTTTCGCGGCCTCCTTGTTGGTCGAACCACGCGAGATCAGGGTGAGGACTTCGAGTTCCCGCCGGCTCAGCGGCTCCGGCGCGGGTGCGCGCATCCTGCCCAGGATCAGGTCTGCGACGGCGGGGGAGAGCACAGCCTCCCCGCGCGCCGTCGCCCGGACCGCGCGGAAGAGCTCCTCGCGAGGAGCGTCCTTGAGCAGGTAGCCGGTCGCGCCCGCTTCGATCGCCGGGACGACGTCGGTGTCGGTGTCGTAGGTCGTCAGCACGAGGATCCGTGCGGGATTCCGGAGTTTCACCAGCTTGGCGATCGCGGCCACTCCACCGGAGCCCGGCATCCGCAGGTCCATCAGCACGACGTCGGGGCGGAGTTTCTCCGCCAGTGCGACGGCTTCGTCGCCGGACGACGCTTCTCCGAGCACCTCGAACCCCTGATCCGCGGTGAAGATGCCGCGCAGCCCGTCACGGACGATGGGATGGTCGTCGGTGATCAGCAGCGTGATCGTCATGCTCGGGCCTCCAGCGCGATGGCGGGCAGATCGGCCGACACGGCAGTCCCGCCGCCCGGCTCCGATTCGACGTGCAGTGTTCCCGCCAGCCGGGCGACGCGGGCACGCATCCCGGGGATGCCGAAACCGCCGTCACCCGCCGGGCGCGCGTCCGGCGCGTTCGGTTCGAAGCCCTTCCCGTCGTCCCGGACGTCGACGGTCACCTGATCGGCCATGTAGGACAACGTGAGCCCCACGATCGTGGCGGCGGCGTGCTTCTCGACGTTGGCCAGCGCCTCCTGGGTGATCCGCAGCAGTGTCGCTTCGATCTCGGGATGCAGCGCCCGCCCGGTCCCGGTGGTGGTGAACCGGACCTCGACGCCGGTCCGGCCGCTCCACTGCCGGGAGACCTCGCCGAGTGCGTCCGGCAGGGTCGCGGCGGCCAGTGGCTGCGGGCCGAGCGCCCGCACCGAACGCCGGGCGGCGGTCAGGTTCTCCCGCGCCAAGGCCATCGCGGAGCCGACGTGCCGTTGCCATTCCGCGGGATCGCCTTTCGCCTCGGCGGCCGCCTCCAGCTGGGTGATGATCCCGGTGAAGCCTTGGGCGAGGGTGTCGTGGATTTCCTGGCTCAGCCGCTGACGCTCGTCGAGGACGCCGGTTTCGTGTGCCTGGCTCAGTAGTTGCCGGTGCAACACCGCGTTCTCCTCCTGCGCGGCGGCAAGTTCGTCGAGCACGCGTTTGCGTTCCGCGTGCTGGCGCGCCATCGCCGCCGAGACGAGCCCGCCCCCGCCGATGGCGGCCGTCTGCACCAGCGTGACCACGGTCCACAGCGCGGGCTGATCGGCGAACGCCCGCACCGGGCCGCCGTTGGGGATCGTGTTGATCAGCGCCGAGACCACGAAGATCCCGGCCAGCGCCAGCGGGGCGGGCCGCAGCCGCATCGCGTCGAAGAACCCGGTGATCATGAAGATGAGGAAGATCGTGTCGTGTCCTTCGAGCACCGCCGCGATCGTGACGAGCCCGGCGAAGGACACGGCGACCACGACCGGATGCTCGGCCCACCGCTTCGGTATCAGCGTGAAGGTGAGCAGGAGCCAGACGGCCGCGATTCCCGCCAGCCCCAGGGTGGTCACCGGGTCGTGCCCGGAAATCACGAGACTGAGCACCGTGCTCAGCGCCAGCAGCGCGTACGGCAGGTACTTTTCGACCCGGCCGGACCAGGGCCGCCACAGCGACCCGCCGTCGTCCGGCGACGGCCACAGCGAGTCCTGCCACCGGATCCAGCTGGTCATACCCGGAATTCTCTCAGTCCGGGCCACGCCGTCGCCCAGGATTCGGTGTGGCCGGTGACCAGCCAGATCGGCATCCCGCGGCTCACATTGCGGACGCCTGTCGCGTTGTCCACGCGGGCGACGATCCGGGCGTCGGTGAACGAACGCAGCAGCCGCGCCGGATCGGGCCCGACGAACAGGACGCTGTCCGCGGTCTCGGGTGGATGCCCGAAGTACCAGAAACCCCGGCTGGGGCTGTACACGGCGGGAAGCCCGTAGTCGGCGCCGTACCGGTCCAGCGCCCCGGCCTGCCAGTATCCGGCCGTGACGAGTGTGGTGCGGGCCCGCTGCTCCGGCGGGAGCCGGTGATAGGCCTCCGCGACCGAACGGGCGAGGTCCGGCCAGCCGATCTCCTCCAGCGCGTACGCCGGGCGCGGTACGTCCCGGCCTTCCGCGAGCCAGGCGGACGGCCACACCGGCAGCGCGTACGGGAGGGTGTACAGCGCGGAAAGCAGGAACACCGGCCAGGCCGGGATCCAGCGGAACCACCAGGACGGCTTCAACTGTCCGAAGTGGACGGCCGCGCCCGCCCACAGGACGCCGAACATGCCCGCGGCGTAGTAGTACCGGCCGTTGGACAGGATGAACAGCGCGATCACGCCGACGGAGGTCCAGCCGAGGAACCGGTATTCGCGCAGCCTGGCCGAGAACAGCAGGACCCAGAGTCCATAAAGGACACCGACGACTCCGATGCCGAGCCCGGCGCCGGTCAGCAGGGCGGGCAGGAACCCGGAGCGGCCGCTCCAGCCACCGGTGGTCTCGTGCGCGATGACGTCGCCCATCTCCAGCTGCGGCCAGCCGTTCGCGGCCTGCCACCAGAGGGTGGGTACGAGCGAGAGCGCGGCGATGCCCGCGCCGATCCAGAGTTTGGGCCTGCGCAACAGATCCCGGGGTCCGAAGACCAGGATCGCGATCCCGGCGGCGACCCAGAACGTCGCGATGAGGAGCTTGACGTTCAACGCGACGGCGGTCGCCACGCCCAGCCACGGCAACAGGTTGTCGTCACGGGTCCGCATCCACCGCACGAGCACCCACGCGATGAGCGTCCACAGCGCCGGATCGATCGTCGAGGTGGCCAGATAGTGCCCGCTGCCGAGGAACTGCCCGCAGATCGCGTACGCGGCGGCGGCGCGGGTCTGCGCCCGGCGGTCTCCGCCCAGTTCGTAGGCGATGAGCCCGGTGAACACGACACCGGCGGCCGTCGCGAGGACGGCGGGCAGGCGGAACACGAAGACGTTGCCCGGCGCGAGTGTGTCCATCGCCAGCGCCAGGAACGGGAGTACGGGCGGTTGGTCCGCATAACCCCAGGCCAGCCGCTTGCCGGCGGCGAGGAAGTACAGTTCGTCACCGAAGTAGCCGTACCGCCACGCCGTCGCCAGCAGGACCGCCGCGGCCGCGGCGGCGAGCAACCCCACCGGGAGCCGGGCGAACGCCGCACTGGACACGGTCGGTGTTTCGGCCGCGCGGGCGGCTTCCATCCATTCCTCGCAGATCCCTCGGGTGCCGGTCCTCTCGCACCTTACGTGCCACCGGCGTGGCGCGTCGGTCGTAAGAGGACCGGCGAGGCTCAGAAGCCCCAATCCGTGAGTTTCGGCCATACCGTGTCCCAAGTGCCGTTCCGGCCGGTGGCCAGCCAGATCTTCATGCCCTGACTCACGTTCGTGATCCCGGCCCGGTTGTCGAGCGCGCCGACCTCCCGCACCTGCGTGAAGTACGGCACAAGGCCCGAAGGGTCGTTTCCGACGAACAGGATGTCCCGTGCCGATTCCGGCGGCCTCGGGAGCGTCGCGTAGCCGCGGTTGGGACTCGACGGCGACGGCAGCCCGAGCTCCGGTCCATAGTGGTCGATGGCACTGGCCTGCCAGTACTTCGCCGTGACGACACCGGTCCGGGGCGGGTCGGGAACTGTCTTGTACGCCTGTGCCACCGACTCCGTGATCTCCCGCCAGCCGATCTCCTCGACGGCGAAGATCGGCCGCGCCCATTCCGGGGTGGTCGCCAGCTCCGCACGCGGGAGGATCGGCAGCGTCTGCGGGATCGCGATCACCGCGGCCACGAGGTACACCGGCCAGGTGGCGATCCAGCGCCAGTACTTCGACGCCTGGCCCGCTTCGATCTCCACCGCCGCGGCGGCGAACAGCGGGGCGAACATCCCGGCCGCGTAGTAGTAACGCCCGTTCGCCAGCAGGAACAGGGCGAGGACGCCGAGCGCGGTCCAGCCGAGGAACCGGTACGGCCGCAGGCGTTCGGACCGCAGCAGGCGCAGGAGTCCATAGCAGACCAGGATCAACCCCACCGGTACTCCGGCGCTCATCACCAGCGTCGGGACGAAGGTGGCGCGCCCTCCCCAGCCGGCCGAGACCTCTTGGGAGATCGCCGTGCCCATGGTCAGCTGCGGCCATCCGTTCGCCGCCTGCCAGACGACGGTGGGCGCGATCATCGCCGCGGCGATCAGCGCGCCGAGCCACAGCGCCGGACGGCGGACGAGGTCACGGGGCCCGCACACCACCGCGGCGGCGAGCGCGACGACCCAGAACGCCCCGATGAGGAACTTCGTGTTCAGCGCGAATCCGGTGACCACGCCGCCCCAGATCAGGAGCCTGTCCTCCCGGGTCCGTACCCAGCGGACGAGCAGCCAGATCAGCAGCGCCCAGAGGAACGGATCGATCGTGCTGGTCGCCAGGTAGTGCCCGCCGCCGAGCATCTGGATGGACACCGCGAAGGTCGCCGCCGCGATCGTCTGCGCTTTGCGGCCGCCGCCCAGTTCCCTGGCGATCAGCGCCGTCAGCACGACACCGGCGACCATCGCCAGCATCGCCGGGATCCGCAGGACGAACGGCGAATCGGCGCCGAACGCGTCCATCAGGCGGGCCAGCAGCGGCAACAGCGGCGGCTGGTCGGCATACCCCCAGTCCAGATGCCGACCCGCCGCCAGGAAGTACAGCTCGTCGCCGAAGTAGCCGTAGCGACCGGCCGTCGCCGCGAGTACCGCCCCCATCGCCCCGGCGATCGCCGGCACCGGTGTCCTGGCGAACGGCGCGACTTCCGCGCGTTGTCGTCCACCGGACCGTTCTCGGAGCCCCTCGGCCTCGATGACCACGGGTATCCGCCCCCTCTCGATCGGTTACGCCCGTGATCGAGAGTCCCGCAACCGGCCCGCTGCCGGGATCCATCGGCCGGTCAGGATCGGCTCGCCCAAGGGATGAGCGAGGATCAACCGATCGATGGATGCCGGCGGATCAGTGCCGTCGCCAGCCGAGTGTGATGTCCTTTGTGGACAGCCAGCCGCGGAGGTCGTGACCGTGGGCAGCCAGCCCGTCCACGGTCGCGTGACTGACGCCGAGCGCGCGTTCGGCGTCCGCGCGGGAGAGCAGCCCGGCCGTGACCGCGGCGAGGAGTTCGTCGGTGTCGATCACCTGGACGGATTTCTTGTCCCGCAGGACGAGGTCGAGATAGAGGTCGGTGGCCACCCAGATGCCGTCTTCACGGCGGATGTCGACGACGTCGAGGTAGAAGTCCTGATCGCGTTCGTGACCGGGGGTGAACCAGAAGTCGGTGATCCGCAGGCCGAGATCCGGCAGCAGCCAGGACTCGATGTAGTGGAACTGCGCCCGTCCCGGCGTCGGCCGCGCCATGTACAGGCCGAAAGGCTCTTCGCGATATTCGTCGACGGCCCTCACGACGCCCTTGGGATCGGTGTTGGTCTTCGCGGCCGGGTCGAAGTACTCGACCTTCGGCGGGTGCAGCGCGGTCATGCGCCCATCTTGGAAGGCGCCGACGCCCGCGAACACCGCCCAACCGGGTGGACGATCACGGTTTCCCGGTTCCGGGGGAGGAACGCCGTCCGGCCGGATAGGGTGCGCTGGTTCCGCCATAGGGATGAGTGGGAGTCGAGAGATGTTCGGGATCATCAGGCCGTGCCGCCACCGGCTTTCCGCGGGTCTGCACGCGGAGTGGCTCGCCCATCTCTGTGGTCTCTGTCTGGCGTTGCGCGATGAACACGGACATCTCGCCCGAATGGTGACGAATTATGACGGCTTGATCATCTCGGCGCTCGTCGAAGCCCAGTCGCCGCGTGCGGAGGGGCGGCGCGACGCCGGCCCTTGCCCGCTTCGGGCGATGAAGGGAACTTCGGTGGCGAAGGGCGGCGGTGCCCAGCTAGCGGCGGCGGTCTCCCTGGTGCTGGCGTCGGCCAAGGTCAGTGACCACGTCGAGGACCGTGATGGTGCCTTCGCGCGGCGTTCAGTCGCTCTCGCCGCGAAGCGGGTCGCGACGCGCTGGGCGGACCAGGGGAGCCGCACGGGTACCCGGATCGGGTTCGACACGGCGGTCCTGACCGAGGCCGTCGACCGGCAGGGCGAGATCGAACGCGCCGTCCGCTTGGGTGATTCGGCCGTGCTCGCCACCGAACCCGCCGAACTGGCGACGGCGGCCGCGTTCGCGCACACCGCGGTCCTGGCGGGACGTCCGGAGAACGCGGCGCCGCTGGCCGAGGCCGGGCGCCTGTTCGGCAGGGCCGCGCATCTGCTCGACGCCGTCGAGGACCTCGCCGTGGACGAGGCCGCCGGTGCGTGGAACCCGTTGACGGCCACCGGCACCGGGCTCGCCGAGGCGCGGCGCCTGTGCGACGACGCCGTGCTCGGCGTCGAACTCGCCCTTCGCGAGGTGAAGTTCGCTCAGCCCACGCTGGTCCACGCGCTGCTGGTGCACGAACTGCGGCAGGCGGTGCGGCGCGCCTTCGGGCACGGGCTCGCCGGACACGGCCACGGTCCGCAGCAGCCGCCCCCGGGCTGGATCGGACCGGGACCGCGGCCGCAAGGGCACCCGCATCAACCCCATCCACCCCAGCGGTACCCGCAAGGCGGCTATCAGCCTCCGCCTCCGCCGCAGGGTGCCCCCGGTGGCGGGGGACCGCCCCAAGAGCCGCCGAAGAAGGGCGGCAAGCACAGCGGCGGCGCGCCGATCGACGGCCAGGGCGGTGGCTGCTGGATCCCGAAGTTCCGGGTCCCGCCCAAGCCGAGGAACTTCTTCTTCGGCTGCGCCGTGGCGACCTACATGTGCTGTTCGTGCCAGTTCTGCTGCCGCGATCCCTTCCCGGGCCCGTGGAGCGGGAAGCCGAACGGTTCCTGCGACTGCAACTGTGATTGTTGTGACTGCTGTTCCTGCTGTGACTGTTCGTGCTGAGCCGACCGGGGGAACCGGAAACTGTCGGACCCAGCGCCTACTCTGGTTCCCGTGGCTTTCGCATCCGAACACCCCGTGCTCGCCCAGTCGGACTTCCGCCCCGTCACGGACATCCCCCGGACCGGTGGCCGGTTCGAGGTGGTCAGCGAGTACAAACCCGCCGGTGACCAGCCGGCGGCCATCGACGAGCTCGAACGCCGGGTCAAAGCAGGCGAAAAGGACATCGTGCTGCTCGGTGCCACGGGTACCGGCAAGTCGGCGACGACGGCTTGGCTGATCGAGCGCGTCCAGCGTCCGACGCTGGTGATGGCGCCGAACAAGACGCTCGCCGCACAGCTGGCGAACGAGCTGAAGGAGCTGTTCCCGCACAACGCGGTCGAATACTTCGTCAGTTACTACGACTACTACCAGCCCGAGGCGTACATCGCGCAGACGGACACCTACATCGAGAAGGACTCGTCGATCAACGACGACGTCGAGCGGCTCCGGCACTCGGCGACGATGAACCTGCTGTCCCGGCGTGACGTCATCGTGGTCGCGAGCGTCTCGTGCATCTACGGCCTGGGCACGCCGCAGTCGTATCTCGACAGGTCCACGAAGCTGAAGGCCGGCGAACAGCTCGACCGGGACGTCTTCCTCCGCGCGCTGGTGGATGTGCAGTACACCCGCAACGACATCGCCTTCGCCCGCGGCACCTTCCGCGCTCGCGGCGACACGGTCGAGATCATCCCGGCGTACGAGGAGCTGGCGATCCGTGTCGAGTTCTTCGGCGACGAGATCGAGAAGCTGTACTACCTGCACCCGCTCACCGGCGACATCGTGAAAGAGGTCGACGAGGTCCGCATCTTCCCGGCCACGCACTACGTCGCGGGCCCGGAGCGGATGGAGAAGGCCATTCGCGGCATCGAGGCCGAGCTCGAGGAGCGGCTGGCCGAGCTGGAGAAGCAGGGCAAGCTGCTCGAAGCGCAGCGGCTGCGGATGCGCACCGCGTACGACATCGAGATGATGCGCCAGGTCGGGTTCTGCTCCGGCATCGAGAACTACTCGCGGCATATCGACGGTCGTGACGCGGGCTCCGCGCCCGCCACGCTCATCGACTACTTCCCGGACGACTTCCTGCTCGTCATCGACGAGTCGCACCAGACCGTCCCGCAGATCGGCGGCATGTTCGAAGGCGACATGTCGCGGAAGCGGAACCTGGTCGACTTCGGGTTCCGGCTGCCCAGCGCGGTCGACAACCGGCCGCTGACCTGGGAGGAGTTCAGCGACCGGATCGGGCAGACGGTGTACCTGTCGGCGACGCCGGGGCCGTACGAGATGGGGCAGGCCGGCGGCGAGTTCGTCGAGCAGGTGATCCGGCCCACCGGCCTGGTCGACCCGAAGGTGGTCGTGAAGCCCACCGAGGGCCAGATCGACGACCTGGTGCACGAGATCCGCGAGCGGGCCGAGAAGGACGAGCGTGTCCTGGTCACCACGCTCACCAAGAAGATGGCCGAGGACCTCACCGACTACCTGCTGGAGCTGGGCATCCGGGTGCGGTATCTGCATTCCGAGGTGGACACGCTGCGCCGGGTCGAGCTGCTGCGGCAGCTGCGCGCGGGCGATTTCGACGTGCTGGTCGGCATCAACCTGCTCCGTGAGGGTCTCGACCTGCCCGAGGTGTCGCTGGTCGCGATCCTCGACGCGGACAAGGAGGGCTTCCTCCGCAGTGGCACGTCGCTGATCCAGACGATCGGCCGCGCGGCGCGAAACGTGTCGGGCGAGGTGCACATGTACGCGGACAAGATCACCGACTCGATGCAGCACGCCATCGACGAGACCGATCGCCGCCGCGCCAAGCAGGTCGCCTACAACAAGGAACGGGGCGTCGACCCGCAGCCGCTGCGGAAGAAGATCGCCGACATCCTCGACCGCGTCTACAGCGAGGCCGAGGACACGGAGTCCGTCGCCGTCGGCGGTTCGGGCCGGAACTCTTCGCGGGGCAAGAAGCCCGAGCAGGGTGATCGCGTGCGCAGCTCCGGGATGCTCGCGGACAAGGACGTCGCCGGGATGCCGCGCGCCGAACTGGCCGACCTCATCCAGCAGATGACCGACCAGATGATGCAGGCCGCGCGCGACCTGCAGTTCGAACTGGCCGCCCGGCTGCGGGACGAGGTCGCGGACCTGAAGAAGGAGCTCCGGGGAATGGACGCGGCCGGCATCAAGTAGCCGCGTTTCGTCCTCCGGTCGCGATCCTTGCGCGTGCAAGTACCGCGATCAGAGGACGAAACGCGTGAGGAGTCAGAGGCGCGGGCGGTGAAGCATGGTCAGGTCGGCGTCGAAGTCCGGGAATCCGGCGGGCACCGAACGCGTGCTGACGCCTGGCGAAACCGGAGGCAGACCGGCCCACCGCCGCACGGTGTTCGTGGCTTCGGCGGCCTGAGCCGCGGGAAGCTGCGAGATGCGAGCGCCGTGGTTCCCGCCCGGCACCGTGTAGCTGTAGGAGTCCTTCGTGCCGAAGCCGAGCCGGAACGGCTCGGCGCCCCACGGGTCGTTGCCGCCGTAGATGAACATCAGCCGCTTCCCCCGCGACTTCACCCAGAAGTCGATGTCCGGCATCGCCAGGTGGTCGAACCGCGGGATGTCGACCGACTTCGGCACGAACGTCCGCGACACGTTGGAGCCCGGGTAGCGCAGCAGATCCCGGAGATAGCCCTCGTAGGACTCGGGGGCGCCGAGCTGGTAGGACGCCTGGAAGTAGTACGGAACGTAGATCTCGAGGTTCTGGTCGGAGTAGGTGTTGAGGCTTTCGACGCGTTCGAACCAGGCGTAGACCTCGGCCGCCGGAGCGCCCGCCTTCGGGATCGTCGCGCAGTCCGCCTGCTTCTGGTACTGCCAGAAGGCGAAGTACGAGTCGATCACCGAGATCTCCAGCGACACGTCGGCCGAGCCGACGGTGTTGAACGTGTAACCGTTCTTGGCCGCCTCGGCGGCGGCGAGCGCCGCGAACTCGGAGCGCCGGGTCAGCACGTCACGCTGGATCGCCTTGAGCGCGGACCGGCAGGCCGGGTCGTTGCCGACGTTCGCCAGGAACTCGTTGTAGCGGTCGTGTTCGTTGATGACGTCATTGGGCGCGACGTACGGGATCGTCGCGTCGACGTCGTCCGGGAAGAACCTACGGAAGTAGGTCGCCGTCATGCCGCCCTTGCTGCCGCCGGTCGCGAGCCACTTGCCCGGGTAGAGCCGCTTGAACGCCTCGACGGCGCGGTGCTGATCGGCCGCCGCCTGCCAGATCGTCAGCTGCTTGCCCCAGTCCGGACGCTCCGGCCGCGAGGGGGTGAAGAACCGGTACTCCATCGACAGCTGGTTGCCGTCGACGAGCTGCGTCGGCTCCGATCGGTTGGGCGATTCCGACACGTTGTACCCGCTCGTGTACACCACGGTCGGCGAGCGGAATTCCTTGTGCAGCAAAGTGAAACGCTGCTGGAAGGTGCCGGCGCCCGGCCTGCGGTGGTCGACGGGCTGGGTGTAGGTGAGTTTGAAGAACCGGTACCCGGTCGGTGCCGGGTTCTCCGAGACGACGGTCAGGCCGGGGATCCGCCCGAGCGCGTCCTTGATGTCCTCGGGTGCCGCCTGCGCTGCCGGGGTCAGCCCGGCCAGTGCGAGAACGATGATCGCCAAAACCGACCACGCGGCCGTGAGCTTCCGCATCCATGCCCTCCCCATCGCCGACCTTCGAGCGGTCGGATACTCACAGAGTCCCCGCCGGTGGGCAATCACCTATCCGGTCGAGCCCGAAGTCACGCCTGCCCGCGCAGCACCCGGTCGACGTAGGCCTTGATGGCCGCGAGCGACTCAGGGGAGCTCCACAGTTCGAGGACGTGGGCGTCGTCGCCGCTGCGGTGTTCGGCGATCCGCTCGTGGAACGGCCGGTGCAGCTGCGCCTTCGTGTGCGCGTACGCGGCCGCCGGGATCTCGGCGAGTTTCCCGGCCACCTCCACCGCCCGCCGGACGACGTTCTCGGGCTCGGTCACCTCGTTCACCAGGCCGAGCCGGAGCGCGTCCGCCGGCGGGTGGGTCTCGCCGAGGAACGCGAGTTCGGCGAGGATGTCGGCGCCGAAGCCGGAGCGCAGGATCTCCAGGGCCGCCAACGGGAACGGCACGCCGACGAGCAGCTCGGTGATCCCGATCCGGCCAGGGCCGTCGGCGAGGACGCGGCGGTCGCAGGCTGCGGCGAGCACCGCCCCACCTGCGATCGCGTGTCCGTTGACGGCCGCGATCACCGGTCCGGGGAAGCCGAACACCGAGAGGAACGCGTCCGACAGCGTGGGCAGGAAGTCCTCGAGATAGTCCGCGCCGCCGTCGTGCACTCGCCGCAGGTCGACGCCCGCCGAGAAGATGCCGCCGGTGCCGGTCAGCACGACACCGCGATAGCCGCCGAGCTGGACGTCTTCGAGCCGGACGATCAGTTCCTGGCAGAACTCGGTGTCGAGGGTGTTCGCCTTGCCGTGCCGCAGGGTGACGACGGCTATCCCGCCTTCGTCGTCCACGCGGATCGAAGAGGTGGCCATGGGCCGACCGTACCGGAGCCGATGGAGTTCTACAGTGGACCGTTCAGTCCGTCAGCCGCACGGTGATGGTCGGGCTGTAGGAACGCTTGCGGTTCCAGCCGGTCTCGGCACCGATGCTCAGCTGGATGGCCCGGTCGGAGGGCGCCCAGTAACCGGTGCGGACGAAGTAGGCGTCCATCGCGGACAGCCTGCTGCTCGACTTGCGGCCGCAGATGGTCTCCCAGCCCCACTGCCTGCCGCTCTCCTCGACACCGTTGCGCCGGACGAACAGATGCGGGTTGCCGATGTCGCGGCAGTAGGTGCCGCCCTCGGAGATGTAGAGGACCCCGTCGATCTTGTAGAACCGCTTGTTGTCGAGAAGGGTCACCTGACCCGAGACGGCGAATCCGACGTGGGCGCCCTTGCCGGAGCTCATGGACCAATCAAGAAAGAACTCTTGAACCGGTATCTCGATCGACTGGGTCATGGTGACGTCCCCGCTTTCCGCTCGCGTCGGCACGTTTCCCCTGAAGATAAGGATTTCCCGGAGGTCTCCGAAGATGAATGCGTACTTTTCACCCAATGAGTCGATGATCGGAGAAAACGATGTTCTCATGCGCATGAAACACCGATTACCGGCGCTAATGGGTGAAGGTCGCCACGGCCAGTGAAAACCGGGGCCCACCAGGAAGAGGATTTCGTCTTCCCGGTGGACCCCGGTCGTTTCTTCAGCGCGGAAACGCTCTCAGCTGGTGATGTCCTTCGTCGCGAACCGCCGGCCCGCCAGCAGGAAGAACACCGTGCCGTACAACGCCGCCGACACCATGCCGTTGGCCATGTTCGTCCAGTCGATGTCGGTCGAGATCAGATCCATCCACGAGAACGCGAAATGCGTCGGCAGGTAGTCCCGCAGGCCTTCCAGCGCGGTGATCTGGTCGAGGATCTGCGAAACGATCGCGACGATCACCGCGCCGCCGACGGCGCCCAGCGGGGCGTCGGTGGCGACCGAGAGCAGCATCGCCAGACCGGCCACCCAAGCCAGTTGCAGGATGATGTAGATCGTCGCCAGCCCCATGGCCACGAGACTGTCGCCGAACGACACCGCGTCCCCGGTCGGGCTGATCGCGTCGCCCGCGCCGTACCAGATGACGCCGACCACCAGCGACACCAGCGGCAACAGGACCAGCGCGACCGCGGAGAGGATGCCGGAGACGATCGCCTTCTGCCGCAGTACCCGGTGCCGGGGGACCGGCATCGCGAGCAGGTATTTCAGGCTCGACCACGACGCCTCGCTCGCGATCGTGTCGCCGTAGAACAACGCGACGATCATCGGGAGCAGGAACGTGCCGGAGACGAACAGGGCGAGCACCACGAAGTTCGGCGCGCTCGCGGTGGCGAGGTCGACGAAGCCGCCGCTGCGCCGGTTCGGGTTGGCCTGCCCGATCTCGAACGCGATCACCAGGATGAACGGCAGCAGTGCGACGAACCCCAGCATGAGCTGGGTCCGCCGCCGTTTGAGCTGCCGCTTCAGTTCGACGCCGAGCCGCAGTGTCCGGTCGGCGCGGTAGCCCGCCACCGCCCCGTCCGGGCCGACCTCGGTCGGTTCGTGCGAAGCGACCTCGGTCAGCTCGAGCAGGGCCGCCGGATCGGTGTGCACGCCGTGATCCGCCCGGGTCGCCGGGCCGGAACCATTGGTCTTACTCACCCTTCGAGTCCTCTCCGACCAGCTGCAGGAACGCGTCTTCCAGACGGCGCCGCGGCCCGGCCTGCTCGACCGCGACCCCGGCCCGCACCAGGGCGGCGACCGCCTCGGCGCGCGCGAGACCGTCGAGATCCGCGTGGACCAGTTCACCGTCGACGTCGACGCCGGAAACGCCACCGACCTTCCGCAGCGCTTCGGCCGCTTCGGCGGGCTTGTCGACGCGGAACGTCGCCTCGCCGCTGGAGGCGGCCAGTTCGCCGACCTCGCCCGAGGCGACCAGCATGCCGCGGTGCATCACGACCACGTGCGTACAGGTCTGCTCGACCTCGGCCAGCAGGTGGCTCGAGACCACCACGGTGCGTCCGGTCGCCGCGTAGCGCTGGAGCACCTCGCGCATCTGGTGGATCTGTGGCGGGTCGAGCCCGTTGGTCGGTTCGTCGAGCACCATGAGCTCCGGCAGGCCGAGCATCGCCTGCGCGATCGCGAGCCGTTGCCGCATGCCCTGGCTGTAGGTGCGGACCCGCCGGTTCACCGCGTCGCCGAGCCCGGCGATCTCCAGTGCCTCGGCGAAATGCGCCTTGTCCTTCGGGCGGCCCGTGCTCGCCCAGTACAGCTCCAGGTTCTCCTTGCCGGACAAATGCGGCAGGAAGCCCGAACCCTCCACAAAGGACCCGATCCGGGACAGTACCGGCGCGCCGGGCGCGATCAGATGGCCGAACACGCGGATGGTGCCCGCGGTCGGCGTGATGAGCCCCATCAGCATGCGCAGGGTCGTCGTCTTGCCCGCGCCGTTCGGTCCGAGCAGGCCGAGCACCTGACCGGGCTCGACCCGGAACGACAGATCCTTCACCGCGACGAAGCCGCCCGCGTAGGCCTTGCGCAGACCCTCGATCACCAAGGGCGTCTTCGCGAGGCTCTCGTCGATGTCGTGGGCACGGCGGCGGCGGAACGCGGCGAGCACCGTGATCGCGATACCCGCGAGCAGCGTTCCGGCGATCCCGAGCAGCTGCGCGGTGGGCGCGCCCGCGCCGACCGAGGTGCCGTGGACGACCGGCACGCCGAGCCGTCCGCCGTCCGCCAGCCCGATGCGGAACACCGCGGGTTCCACCGGCGTCGCGAACGCCTGGTCCGTCGTGCCGACGACCAGCCGGAGCGTGTGCCCGGCCTCCAGCGGCCGCACGATGCCCGGCAGGGTCACCGTCACCTCGACCGGGCTGCCGTCGGCGGGCAGGCCCGGGACGCGGAAGGGTGCGACGGCGTTGGCCGGAAGCGTGCGGACACCTTCCGAGTTGACGTCGTAGAGCTTCGCGAACAGGACGGCTTCTTTCTGCGGAGCCGCGACGGAGGGATCCGCGGAGACCTGCAGCCGGACCGTCGGCGAACCGGCCGCGATCGTCTGCGCGTCGAGCGGCGGCGTCGCGAACTGCGCGGCCTGACCCGGCGGGTCCAAACTGAACAGTCCGGACAGCCGGGACGAGCCCGCCACCGCCCCGTTCAATCCGGGGATCCCGCTCACCGCGGCGGGGTTGCCGCCTGCCGGCCGGACGACCGGCTGAGCAGGGCCGGCCAAGGTGAACTGACGTCGCTCGGTGGCGTCGCCGGTCGCTCCCGGGTACGCCGGTGCGGTGACGGTCCGGACCGAGGGGGCGCCGTTGGCCCGCAGCGTGCCCTGGATGTCGTAGCTGAACCCGGTGCCGGGATCGGTGCCCTGTCCGGTGAGGGAGAACTTCAGGAAGTCGGCGATCCGCGCGCGCAGTTTCTGCCCGGGCTTCCCGCCGTCGTGGCCGCCGGTGTACCAGATCGTGTGAACCTTGCCGCCCGCCGCGGTGATCTGCCGGGCGGTCGCGTCGGACTGGTCCAACCCGAACAGCGTGTCGCTTTCGCCCTGCACCAGCAGGGTCGGCACGGTGATCTTGTCCGTCACGGACGCGGGGGAGACACGGCGGAGCAGATCGACGGTCTTCTGGCTCGCCTTACCGGTGGTGGCGAGCTCGGTGTAGGCCTGGCAGACCTCGGCGGTGAACCGTCCACAAGGGTCGGCGGAGCCGGACGGCGGGCGCTGTCCGGCTCCGCCGCCGAGCGGCAGTGACTGCGCCGCGGCACCTGCCGCGCCCGTGCCCTGTGCCGCACCGGATTCGCTCGTCTCGTCGCCGGCTTCGGGTGCGTCGTTGGCGGGCGAACCGCTCTGCGCCGCGCCGGAACCGGCGGAGAAGAAGATGCCCGCCCACGACTTCTTGAAGACACCGTCCGCGGTGAACGCGCCGGCGGCCGGGGTGGTGGCGTTCGGCGCGGCCGGGGCGGCGGCGTTCGGGAAGAGGCCCTGCGCGAGATCGTTGTAGGTGATCACCGGCGCGATCGCGTCGACCCGTTTGTCGCTCCCGGCGAGCAGCAGGGAAAGCGCGCCGCCGTACGAAGCGCCGGACACGGCCACCTTCGGGTCACCGTTCTCGCTGAGGACCTCGGGCCGGGCGGCCAGGTCGTCGATCAGCTTCCGGGCGTCGGCGACCTCGCGGTCGGGGTCGTTCAGCGCGATCTTCCCGGTGCTGCGGCCGAAACCGCGCGCGGACCAGGTGAGTACGACGAAACCCTTGTCGGCGAGTTCGCGCGCTTCGGTGGCGACACTGTTCTTGTCACCGCCGAAACCGTGGGCCAGCAGGACGGCCGGAGCCGGAGTCCGCTCGGGCAGGTACGTGGTCGTGTCGATCTTGACGACCTCGGACGAGCCCGGGGCTTCGGGCAGGTCGAGAGTCGCATCCTGGGTTTTGATCGCGGACGGGGCGGGTTCGCTGTTCGTCCACACGACGGCCGCGGCGGCCAGGACCACCACGACCGCGGCGAGCGCGGTGAGCTTCGCGCCTCGCGTGCGAGGGAGCGGGATTCGGGGCACGGAATGACCGTATTTCACCGAAGCTGAGAATCGCTTCCCCGGCACACACGGACCACACAAGCGTGACGTCACGTCACCACCGGAACGGGTACCCGACGAGGGAGAAGAGGTGGGTGTGACGGGAGTTACGCCATCATCTTGGTGACAAGGGCAACCTTAACTGGCGTCATGCGTACAGACAGGTCAAACTGGACCAGCTGTGAGGGGAGTATTCCTTCGCGGCGGTGTCGTCAGCACGGTGGCCTTCGCGGGCCCCCGGCACCGTCGGCCGGTTTCGCACCGGCGGAAGAGACCTCCGGTTAGTTGCTGCTGTGCACTATCCGGAGGGTTGGTTACATGTCTGTTCCCCTGTGGCTATGGATCGCCACGGTCGGTGGTCTGCTCGCGCTGATCGCGCTCGACCTGGTCATCGTCGATCGCAAGCCGCATGAGGTCACCACCGGCGAAGCCGCCCGGTGGGTCATCTTCTACGTCGCCGTGGCCGTCGCGTTCGGCATCGGTGTCTGGGTCTTCGGGGGACACGACCCGGGAGTCGAGTTCTTCACCGGGTACATCACCGAGTACTCGCTGAGCGTCGACAACCTGTTCATCTTCATGATCATCATGACCTCGTTCAAGGTGCCCGCGATCCACCAGCACCGCGTGCTGCTGATCGGCATCCTGCTCGCGCTCGCCATGCGCAGCGTGTTCATCGCCGTGGGCGCCGCGCTGATCGCGCAGTTCGTCTGGGTCTTCTTCCTCTTCGGCGCCGTCCTCATCTGGACCGCGATCAGCATGATCCGCAACAAGGACGAAGACGAGGAATACGAAGAGAACGCGCTCACCCGCTGGGTGCGCAAGCTCTTCCCGGTCACCAACGAGTGGCACGGGCACAAGTCCTTCGTGAAGAAGGACGGCAAGCGCTGGATCACCCCGATGTTCCTGGTGATTGTCGCGATCGGCAGCGCGGACCTGCTGTTCGCCGTCGACTCGATCCCCGCGATCTTCGGTATCACGCAGGAGGCCTTCCTGGTCTTCACCGCCAACGCGTTCGCGCTGATGGGCCTGCGCCAGCTGTACTTCCTGCTCGGTGGCCTGGTCACCAAGCTGGTGTACCTGTCCTACGGCCTCGCGGTGATCCTCGCCTTCATCGGCGCCAAGCTGTTCCTGCACGCGCTGCACGAGTACCACGTCGTCCCGGACTGGCTGGACATCAACAACTGGGTCTCCCTGGGTGTCATCGTCGTGGTCCTGAGCGTGACGACGCTGGCCAGCCTCGCGAAGGCGAAGAAGCTGGAAGCCGCTGAGCAGGAGTCTTCAATCAGTAGTTAGAGCTGCTAAGGATCGGGTACCGTCGGGGCCGTGCGTCCCGTTGACATCGAAGCCCTGACGGTCCCCGGCATCCTCGCGCTGCACGGCGACCTGCTGCTCACCGCGGTGAGCAGGCCTGATCTGAAGACGAACAGCTACCGCGGCGGCCTGCGCAGGGTCGACCTGGGCGGTGGCGGAGAAGGGCCTTGGACCCACGGGACCAAGGACTCCGCCCCCGCCTTCTCCCCGGACGGCCGGTGGGTCGCGTTCCTCCGGGCGGGAGAGGGCTCCGGGCGCGCCGCCAAGCCGCAGGTACACGTGATCCCCGCGGCCGGGGGTGACGCGAAGCGGATCACCGACCTGCCGCTCGGGGCGGGTGCCCCGGTCTGGGCGCCCGATTCCCGCCGCATCGCCTTCGTCGCCCGTGTGCCCGAGCCGGGCCGCTACGGCACGGAGAACGCGGACGGCGAAACGCCGGAGCCGGGTGAAGAGGCGCCGCGGCACATCACGAACCTCTTTTATCGCGTCGACGACGCGGGTTTCCTCAACGACCGTCCACAGCGTCTGTTCGTCGTGGACACCGTCGCCGCGCTGCACGAGGACGCGCCGGCCGAGCTCACGCCGCTGACCGACGATCGGGCCGACGTCGAGCATCCTTCGTGGACGGCCGACGGCGAGCACGTCCTGTTCACCGCCCCGCGTGACTGGGCCGCCGAAGACACCGTCCGTTCGGACGTCTACGCCGTGCCCGCCGCCGGCGGCGAACCGCGGCTGCTGGTCAGGACGCCGGGCACCGCGAGCCGGGCGGTCTGTGCCCCGGACGGTTCCATCCTGTTCTACGGCACCGAATTCCCCGGCCTGGAAGAGATCGCCCGTAACACCGGGCTCTGGCAGGCGCCGTGGCCTGTCGGCGCCGAGCCCTCGTCCGCGCGGCGGCTGACCGACGTCGAAACGGTGGACTGCGACAATGCGGCGAGCCCCCCGGTCGTCCTCGGCGGCGAGGTCCTCCTCGTGGTCCGCACCCGCGGTGCCGCCGAGCTCCGCGCCGTCCCTCTCGACGCGGAGCTGGCGGAGCTGAAGTCGTTGCGCTATCTGGCGGGTGAGCGCGCCGCGGTGAAGTCGTTCGCCGTCGACGGCGAACGGATCGCCGCGGTGATCGGGACGCCCGAAAGCTCCGGCGACGTCGTGCTGCTGTCGGACGGGGAACCGCGCGTGCTCACCGACTACTCGAAGACGTTGCGGGACAGCGGGATCCTGCCGCTGGAGGAACTGAACACGACCGCGCCCGACGGCTACCCGGTCCACGGCTGGATCGTCCGCCCCGAGGGTGACGGGCCCCATCCCGTGGTCCTGATGATCCACGGCGGACCGTTCGCGCCGTACGAATGGAAGGTCTTCGACGAGGCGCAGGTACTCGCCGAGGCGGGTTACGCCGTCATCCTGGGGAACCCGCGCGGTTCCGCCGGCTACGGCGAAAGCCACGGCCGGAGCATCGTCCACGGCTTCGGCACCGTGGACGCGGACGATTTGCTGGCCCTGCTGGACGAAGCGCTCAAATTGTCCAATCTGGACAGCGATCGCGTCGGCGTGATGGGCGGCTCGTACGGTGGCTTCATGACCAGCTGGCTCGCCGCGCACCACGGTGGCCGGTTCCGCGCCGCGTGGAGCGAGCGCGCGGTCAACGCCTGGGACTCGTTCGTCGGCAGTTCCGACATCGGCTGGTTCTTCGCCGGGGGCTACGTCGGGGACGACCTCGACGAGCAGCGCAAGCGCAGCCCGCTGACATATGCGGGGAAGATCGACATCCCGTTCATGGTCGTGCACTCCGAGCAGGACTGGCGATGCCCGCTGGAGCAGGCGCAGCGGATGTACGTGGCACTGCGGCAGAACGGCGTCGAGGCCGAGTTCCTGCTGTTCCCCGGCGAGGGCCACGAACTCACGCGATCGGGGCTGCCGCGGCACCGGGTGCAGCGGTTCGACGCCGTGCTGGAGTGGTGGGGCCGTCACCTCTGAGCCTCGGCCGCGGGTCTCGTGAGTGGTAAGGACGGTTAGAACCGGCCTTACCACTCACGAGACCCCGGCGGCTCAGCTGAGAAGCGTGTAGTTCAGCTCTTCGCACACCCGGCCCAGAGGCACGTCGAGACCCGGGTGGTCCAGGGGGAGCAGCACGTCCGGCGCGACCGGCAGCGAATTCCCGGCGGGCGGGTCCCACAGGGCGAGCGCGGGGCCGCCGGAATCCATGGAGGACCGGTACCAGACGCCGTCGAGGTCGCCGAAGGCGGCGCGGATGGCGCGGGCCCAGGCCTGGGTGATCTTCTTCGGTCCGCTGGAGATCTCCTGCGAGGCGCCGACGCGGGTCGGCCACAGGCCTGCGAGGTCGAGCAGCCGCAGTGTGCGGGTCGGCCGCACGACGACCAGGCGCGGGCCGCGGGATTTGCGGTCGACCGTCGACGTGGTCTGGAAGACCTCCGCGATGCTGGTGCGCACGGTGAGACCGAAGTACAGGACGCCGTTCCCGGGGTCGGTGACCGGGCGACCACCGCGACCAGGGGTCTGCGGGTCGAACCGGCCGTGCGGGAGCGGGCCGCTGTAGCGGAACGAATTCCACTGCTGGGGGTGGTTGCCGTGCGCGGTGAAGATCCTGACCAGCCTGGTGCCGGGGTGCACCGTCACCACGTCGTTGGTGCGGTGCAGCTCCTTGACCAGGACAGAGCGTGCGGGCGGCAGGGGGAGCCGGGCCATACCTCGGGAGTCGTCCGTCCTTGTCGGGTGATCTTGCTCGTTGGGGTCAGCCTACGGCCTACCCCCGACTGAAATTTTCCGTCGTCGGGCAAAACCACTTAGAACGGCGTACCCAGCGTGGCCACCAACCTGGCTACGTGCTCGGGATCGCCACCGGAGAGGAGCCATTGGCGCGGGGTGGCGGGGTGCTCGTTGATCACCAGATCGGCCTGCGGTGTGCTCATGAACGCGGCGACGACGAGCGCGGGCTGGTCCTCGGGCACGGCGCGCAGCACGACCTCCAGGCCGGGAAGCACCCCGGAGCCGGCGAACTGCCAGGCGGGCAGCCGCCAGCCCTGGTCCTTCCAGCCGGTGAGCCTGCCCTCCTTCAGACGGTGGCGGATACGGCTGTCGTCCACGCCCAGCGCTTTCGCTGCTTCCAGCACGCTCAGCGCGGAATCGGCCAGTACGGCGTGCGCGGCGACCGTGCGGGCACGGAAGTCCGGTTCGTCCTCACCTCGGGGGGAAAGGTCCAGGCCGACGTCGGTCAGCGCGGCGCGCTGATCCGCCGAGAAGTAGTGCGAGGGGTCGGGGTTCGGTGGGGTCAGCCTCCGCGCCGCGTCCTCGACGAGGTTCAGGAACTCGTTGGCGTCGACCTTCAGGCCCGCCTTGGCGAGAACGTTCTCGAGCGCTATCGACATAGCGCCTAGGGTAACGCGTCTGTGCGGGTTCGTGCGGTCTCATCTCGATTTCGTGGGGGAATTCACCAGAGAAGAACACAGAGTGCACGGAATCCAACACGTGCAGTAGGCAATGTCGCCATAGTGTGCCCGTAACGGGCGAGCTTGTCCAGAACTTCGGCTTGACAGGTCGTAAGCGGGAACTTACCTTCCGAAAGGTAATCGATTTCTTCCCACCGCTTCGGAGAACCCGGCTGGTGTGGGGCCGGCTTGGGGGAACAAGGGGGTGGGGCGTTCCTGGGCGGCCGGTGCGATCCGGTCGCCCAGGCACGTCGTGCACCTGGGATCTCCGTCCGGTGTCAGTCGCGCCGTGAGCTCCGGCGCACGATCAGTTTCGCCTGCAGCGTGGTCGTCGTGGCCTTGCGCGTGCTGTCGCCGATGCGGGCGAGCAGCAACTCGGCGGCGACCTTGCCCACCTCGTTCGCGGGCTGGGCGACCACCGTCAGCGGCGGGTCGATCAGCGTCGTCCACGGCGCGTCGTCGAACGACACGATCCCCACGTCCTGTCCCGACCGCAGGCCGCGTGCGGCCAGCGCCTCCAGGACGCCGATCGCCATCGTGCTGTTGCCGATCAGCAGCGCGTCCGGCGGCTCGGGCTCGTCGAGCAGGCTGAGCGCGGCGAGCCTGCCGCCCTCGGCGCGGAATTCGGCCCGCCGGGTGAGCGCGTTCTCTTCGCCGACGGCGTCGGTGTAGCCGGCCAGCCGGTCTTCGGCCGTGCGCACCCCGGGCGGCCCGCTGACGCAGGCGACCCGCCGGTAGCCGCCGTCGAGCAGGTGCCGTGTCGCGTCACGGGCGGCGAGCCGGGTGTCGACCAGCACCTGGTCGCCGGTGTTCTTCAGCAGTGGCCGGTCGACGGCGACCACGGGCGTGCCGCGTTCGGTCAGCCTGTCGACGTTCGTGGCCCGGCCGGTGGGGGAGAGCACCACGCCGGCGACCCGCTCCTGGAGGGCGACGTCGATGTAGCGCCGCTCCTTCTCCTCGTTGTCGTCGGCGTTGCACAGCACCACCGAATAGCCCGCGGTCTGCGCGATGTCCTCCACGCCGCGGGCGATCGCGGTGAAGAACGGGTTCTCCACGTCGGAGATGATGAGCGCGAGTACCGCGGTTTCCTGACGGCGCAGATTCCTCGCGAGCCCGTTCGGGTGATAGCCCAATTCCGCGGCGGCGGCCTGCACCCGTGCCGCGAGTACCGGGTCCACAGTGGACTTCCCGTTGAGCGTCCTCGACACGGTCGCCGTCGAAACCCCGGCCTTCGCCGCCACGTCGTTGATGGTGGCCACCGCGACCTCCCCTTCTGCAGGTGTATTGACACCTTCGCACGGGAAGAATAGCTTGACCGACAATCGTTACCATCCGCTGATCGCGCTACTCGCGCACAGGAGTTCGGAGGTGTCGTGGGCGAACCGGGCCTGGTGCTCGGCATCGACATCGGCACCTCGAGTTCCAAAGGTGTCCTCGTCGATTCCCGGGGCGCCGTGGTGGCACGGGCGTCCCGGCCGCACGACACGTCCCGCCCCCGTCCCGGCTGGTACGAGCACGACGCCGAAACCGTGTGGTGGCAGGACTTCCTGTTGCTGACAAGGGAACTTTCAGCGGGCGCCGGGGATCATCCCATCATCGGAGTGTCGGTCAGCGGGATCGGGCCGGTGCTGTTGCCCGCCGACTCTTCCGGAAAACCGTTGCGCCCGGCGATCCTCTACGGCGTCGACACCCGCGCGTACGACGAAATCCGGGAACTGAACCGTGAATTTGGCGAAGAATCCATTGTGGAACGTGGTGGGAGCGCGCTCGGCTCACAGGCAGTCGGGCCCAAATGGCGCTGGCTGGCCAAGAACGAGCCGGACGTGTTCGAACGGGCGAAGCTCTTCCTGATGGCGAGTTCGTTCCTCGTACTGCGGCTGACCGGTGAGTACGTCCTCGACCATCATTCCGCGAGCCAATGCGATCCGATGTACGACCTGCGCGAGGCCCGCTGGGCGCCGGACCGGGTCGCCGCGATCGCTCCCGGCATCGAACTGCCCAGGCTAGCGTGGCCGACCGAGGTGATCGGCTCGGTCACCGCCGGGGCGGCCGCGGAAACCGGTCTGCCGCAAGGGATACCGGTGACGGCGGGCACGGTGGACGCCTGGGCCGAGGCGACCAGTGTCGGGGTCACCGCGCCCGGTGACACGATGCTCATGTACGGCACCACGATGTTCCTGATCCAGATGCTCTCCGATCCCCGCCCCGGGCAGGGGTTGTGGACGACCCGCGGTGTCTTCCCGGGCAGCTATTCGCTCGCGGCGGGGATGGCGACGTCCGGCGCGATCACCGACTGGCTGCGGGATCTCGTCGGCGGCGAGTTCGGGGAACTGGCCGCGGCGGCGGCCGAGGTCCCGGCGGGCAGCCGCGGATTGCTGATGCTGCCGTATTTCGCGGGAGAACGGACACCCGTGCCGGATCCGGACGCGAGGGGCGTCATCGCCGGGCTCACCACTTCCCACGATCGCGCCGATCTGTACCGCGCGGCGCTGGAAGGCACGGCGTTCGGGGTGCGGCACAACCTCGAAGCCATGCGGGAGGCCGGTGGCGGCACGGGCCGGTTCGTCGCCGTCGGCGGCGGGACACGAGGCGGCGTGTGGACGCGGATCGTCAGCGACGTCGCGCGGATCGACCAGGAGATCCCCGCGGAAACCATCGGCGCCGCGTTCGGTGACGCCGTTCTCGCGTCCATCGCCCTGGGGCGGGAACCGGATATCGATGCCTGGAACCCCGTCGCCGGAATCGTCCGCCCGAGCGCGGACGCCGACGTCTACGACGAGTTCTACCCGCACTACCGTGACCTGTATCGGTCCACAGTGGACACCGCTCACTTCCTGGCGCGGAAGAATTCGCTCGCCTTCAGCCCGGAGAATTCCCGGCAATCCCGGCTCAGATGAGCTTGATCGGCGTACCCCGCCGAGAACGCCAGCGAGGCGAGATCCGGCGCTTTCCCGGCGAGACCGATGGCGCGCTGGAACCGCGTGACGCGCAGGTACGTCGCCGGGCCGTAGCCGACCGCGAGGGTGAACCGCCGCCGCAACTGTCGCTCCCCGGTGGGGAACCGCTCCAGCGCGGCGGAAACCCGGGGCACACCGCCGTCCAGCCTGGCGATCAACTCCGAGATCTCCCGGTCGGCTCGTCCGGCCCGGCGCCGCGCGACGACGTCGGTCAGCGAAGCGGCGCCGGAGAGCACCCGTTCGGCCAGCAGTTCGCCTTCCTTCCCCCAGAGGTCGCCGAGGGGGACGCGCTGATCACGCAGTTCGTCGGCACCCAGTCCCAGGACGTCGCCCGCCCTGCCGGGGGCGAACCGCACGCCGCGAGCCCGGGCGCCGGGCGATGTCTCCCAGGTCCAGGCCGTGGTGTCCGGCCCGGCGACGAAGACCTCGCCGCCGCTCTCCACCAGGTCCACGCAGCCGTCGGGCACGATCCGCTTCGGCGCCCCGCCCGCGTCCTCCCACAGGCAGCGCACCACGCCGTCCAGCCCGCCGGGTGCCGCCGTCTCCCGATACACGGTTGCCATGATGCCCCCGGGCTACGACAGAATCAGGTCGTGTCCGAAGCAGAGATCGATTCATTGGCCTGGATCCACGTCCGCGACCGCCGTCTGCTGTCGGTGCGGACCGAGGGTAAGGCCAAGTTCTACCTGCCAGGAGGCAAACGTGAGCCGGGCGAGGGCGACGTCGCCGGGCTGTGCCGGGAGATCAGGGAGGAACTCGGCGTCGAGCTCGACCCGCCGAGCTTCCGTTTCTTCGCGGTGCTGAACGAGCAGGCCGACGGCTACGCGGACGGCCGTCGCGTCCGCATGACCTGCTACACCGCCGAGCATCGCGGCGAGCCCGCGCCCGGCCGCGAGATCGCGGAGTCCGCTTGGCTGTCCTCGGCGGACGCCCACCTCTGCCCGCCGGCGGGGCGGCGGATGCTCGGGCTGCTCGCCGACACGGGTCTCATCGACTGAAGCCATGTCACTCAAAGTGAGCTATTCGGCTCACTGTGTTTAGGCCAATCACCCCATAACCAGGCACTGTCCGCTCACTGGGGACACCCAAAAGGGTGAATATCGGGTTTCTTCCCGATAACGGCTAACGCGGAGTCACCTTCGAACGAGAAGTAGTCGACGCACTCGACGGAAGTGCGCTCGGATGAGAGAAGACCTCTCCATGGGTGTTCCCACCGCGACCCCACCGGCATCGGCGCCGGAGCAGGGTGCCCCCGGCAGGCTGAAGCCGCTGGGGACCGTCGTGGTCGTGCTGGGTGTGGTGGCCGTCGCCGTCACACTGACCGGTTACGTGCTGCCGAAGGCCTCGCGCCCGGTGCAGAGTCCGCCGGCGCCGCGGGTCGAACAGGCCGCGGCCGCCGTGCGCACCGTGATCCACTCGGTCGTCTACGAACTTTCCGGCGCGAAGGGCGCCCAGAACGTCACCTACGTCGCGCAGGGTTCGGAACTCATGCAGAAGACCGAGGTGACGGCCCCGTGGAGCACCACTTTCGAGCGCACGAGCCAGGAAGGCCGCGACGAGTTCTACAGCCTCTCCGCGCAGGGTTCGGGCAGCGGCGCGCTGCGGTGCCGGATCCTCGTCGACGGCGAGGTCGTCAGCGACCGTACCGCCCCCACCGCGGGCGCGTCGGTGACCTGCACGTCCTAGGCGCTGCGGCAGGATCATCCGCGTGACGGATGGCGCGATCGCGTTCGGCCCGGTGCTCGCCGTGGTCTTGGCCGTGCTGGCCATCTTCGGCGCGGCGGTGGTGCGGTTCGGGCAGCTGGGGCAGGGCAAAGCGGTGCTGTTCGCGGCCGCGCGCGCCGTCGTGCAGCTCGCCGCCGTGTCGCTGGTGATCGTCGGGATCCTGAAATCGGGCTGGCTGACCGGCGGCTTCGTCCTGCTGATGTTCACGATCGCCGCGGTCACCTCCGCGCGCCGGATCGGTGCGGCGAAGGATCTGGCGTGGGTCGCGCTCGCCATCGCGTCCGGTGTGGTGCCGGTGCTGACGCTCGTGCTCGCGACCGGGGTGGTCCCGTGGCGGCCCATCGCGATCGTGCCGATCGCCGGGATCGTCATCGGCGGCGCGATGTCCGCGACCTCGCAGGCGGCGAGGCGCGCTCTGGACGAGCTCGTGTCCCGGCACGGCGAGTACGAAGCCGCGCTGGCGCTGGGTTTCCTCCGCCGCCCGGCCGCGCTGGAGATCTGCCGCCCCTCGGCGGGGCACGCGCTGATCCCCGCCCTCGACCAGACCCGGACGGTCGGCCTGGTGACCTTGCCCGGCGCCTACGTCGGTGTCCTCCTCGGCGGCGCCGGGCCGTTGCAGGCCGGGGTGACCCAGGTGCTCGTGCTCATCGGGCTGCTGGCCGCCGAGGCGGTCGCGGTCCTGGTCGTCGTGCACCTGGTCGCGGCGGGACGGATCAGCCGAACGGCGGGTGAAGATGCGACGTGTCGTTGAACCGCCGCACCATCCAGTCGTCGCCCGACACCACCAGATGTGAGATCGAGCCGTTGTCCGCACCGAGGAACGCGAACCTGTTCTTCGCGGCGCTGGCCTGCGCGAAGACCTCGCCGATGACGCCGCCGTGGGTGAACACGGCGATCCTCCGGTCCGGGTTGGCCGCCGCGAGCCTGCCGATGGCCGCCTTGATCCGCCCGCCGAACGACTCCATCGTCTCCGCGCCCGGGATGACGTCCCAGCGCTGTTCGCACCACAGCTGCTCGACGATCGGGTGCCCTTCATGGGTGTAGCGCCGGAAGAGGCCGTTCTCCCAGTCGCCGAGGTGGATCTCCCTCAGGTCAGGCTCGACCTCCGGCGTGAGCCCGAGCTTCGCCGCCAGCGGTGCCGCGGTCTGCGGCGTCCGGCGCAGCGTCGTCACGTACAGCGCGGAGATCCGCTCGTCCGCCAGGCGGCGCCCCACCCGCTCGGCGTGATCCCTGCCCTCCGACGCGAGGTCCGGATCGGCCTGCCCGTCGACGAGGTCGAACGGTGCGCTGCCCTTCGCAGGAGCCGATTCACCGTGGCGGACAAGGAAGATCTCGGTCGCGCCCGGCGGAGGTGAGAACCGGTGCTGGCGGTATTCGACTTCCTGCTCAGGGGTGCTCATGCCCCGGACGATACCCAGGTCGTGTCCTCTAACCCAGCTGTTTGTCCACGAAGCACCAGCGCCAGGTCTCGCCGGGTTCGTGGCTGCGCATCACCGGGTGCAGGGTGTCGTGGAAGTGCTCGGTCGCGTGCTTGCCCGGTGACGAGTCGCAGCAGGCGACGTTCCCGCATTTGACGCATTCGCGCAGATGCACCCAGGTCATCCCGTTCTCGACGCAGACGGCGCACACGTCGGGGGAGCTGGGTTCGACGGCAGGCCAGTCCTTGGTCAGGTGTTTGCAGGATCCCGCCGTCGCGGCGGGGGTGCGCAGTTCCCGATCGGAGTCCGGCACGGCCTCCTCCTCCCTGTCCAGCATGGATTCCTCGATGTCGAGGCGTTCGAGGATCCGGCGCAGGACATCATCATCGGCCATCCCGGAGTCGCGCGCCTCCAGGAACTTCTCCCGTTCGACTTCGAGCAGCCGTAGCCGCAGCCGTCGATACGCGTCGCTCGGAGTCTCGGTCAGCGTGCTCTGCCTGCCGAGCTCTTCCCAAGCCGAGTCCGATCGGTGCTGGAGCCGGCTGCGCAGGCGTTCGACGATGTCGTCCGGATCGTCGGGGGTCCGGATCTTCTCCAGCTCTTCGAGCGCGGCCCTGGTCATGTCGTGGAGCACGGCGGCTTCCTGCAGCGCGTCCTCGGCCGGATCGGGCGGCGGGAGTTTCAGACGGCGGACCAGCACCGGCAGCGTCGTCCCGTGCAGCAGCAGCGTTCCCGCCACCACGACGAACGCGACCAGCACCAGCACGGCCCGTTGCGGGGTGTCCGCCGGCAGCACGAACGCCGCCGCGAGCGTGACCACCCCGCGCATGCCCGCCCACGCGATCACGGTCGAGTACCGCCACGGCCAGGCGTGACGGCGGAACACCCGTCGCGCCAGTCCGATGCCCGCCATCCAGATGATCCGGGCGACGATGGTCGCGGCCAGGGTGGCGGCGCAGATCAGGACCAGTTCGAGCGCGGTCAGCCCGCTGTCGCCGACCTCGGTCATGATCCGGCGGACCTGCAGGCCGATCAGCAGGAATACGATGTTCTCGAGCAGGAACTGGATGGTCTGCCAGTTCAGCCTGCTGGCCAGCCGGGAGCGGCCCGAAAGCATGCTCGGCGCCTTGTGCCCGAGGATCAGCCCCGCGACGACCACGGAGATCACGCCGGAACCATGGATCGCCTCGGCGGCCAGATAGGCGACGAACGGGACCACCAGCGAAAGCGCTGTGTCGGTGACCGGATCCTCGAGCCGGGTGCGGATCAGCGCGGCGAGCGCGCCGACGGCGAACCCGATCACCAGCCCGCCACCCGCGGCCAGCAGGAAATCCCCGCCGACCTGCAGCAGGCTCACCGAACCCGCGATGGCTGCGATGGCGGTCCGCAACGCGACCAGCGCGGCCGCGTCGTTGAACAGGCTTTCGCCCTCCAGCAGCCTGGTCAGCTTGCGGGGCATCCCGACCTTGCGGGCGACGGCGGTGGCCGCGACCGCGTCGGGCGGCGCGACCACCGCGCCGATCGCGAGCCCGGCGGCCAGCGGCAGACCGGGGATGACCAGCCACGCCACGACACCGACCGCGGCCGTGGTGAAGATGACGAGCCCCACCGACAACAGCAGGATCGGCCCGCGGTTGCGGCGGAAGTCGATCAGCGACGTGCGGATCGCGGTGGCGTACAGCAGCGGGGGCAGCAGCCCCAGGAGCACGACCTCCGGGTCCAGTTCGTACTCCGGGACGCCCGGCACGTACGAGGCGACGACCCCGACCGCGATCAGGCACAGCGGCGCCGACCAGTCGAGTTTCCGCGCCGCGGCGGTGACCAGGAGGACGGCCACCACCAGTGCCACGAGTTCTACCGCGATCTCCACGCCGTCATCATCACCCGTGGGCCTCGGTGCGCGCGCACCGAGGCCCGGCTACCGTTGTTCGATACGCACCAGGTTGCCCGCGGGGTCGCGGAAAGCGCAGTCGAAGGCGCCGTGGGACTGCTTGACCGGTTCTTGGACGACGTCCGCGCCGGTCGCCTGGATCCGGTCGAAGGTCTCGATCAAGTCGGGTGTGGACAGCACGATGGCTCCGTAGGTGCCCTTGGCCATCAGTTCGGTGACCGTGGCCCGTTCCTCGTCGGTGAGGTCCTGATCGGCGGACGGGAAATGGAGCACGATCGACGTCCGCGGCTGTCCCGGCGGGCCGACGGCCGCCCGGCTCGGGCCTTCCTCACGCACTTCGAAGCCCAGGATGTCGCGATAGAAGGAAAGCGAAGCCTCGAGATCGTCGGCGGGGAGGAAGGACGCGTGAATCGAGAGGGTCATACGACTCAAGGTAGGTCGGCGCGCGGAGGGGCCGCTTCTCGATTCCTGATCGGCCGCATGACCTGTTTGACGACGCAGCCGGGCATCCCTCGGCCGTCCTCCGCCGCTTGCTTGCGGTACGCGCTCGGCGAGATGCCGACCAATTCGGAGAACCGCGTGCTGAACGTGCCCAGCGACGAGAAACCGACGTCGAAGCAGACCTCGGTGACCGACATGTCCCCGCGCCGCAGCAGCATCATGGCCCGCTCGATCCGGCGGGTCATCAGGTAGCTGTAAGGCGATTCGCCGTACGCGGCCCGGAATTCGCGGCTCAGATGCCCCGCGGAGACGTGCACGCCGCGCGCAAGCGCCTCGACGTCCAGGGGCTGCGCGTAGTCGCGATCGATCCGGTCGCGGACACGTCGCAGCATCGCGAGGTCCCGCAGGCGCGGGTCGGGTTTACCGGTCACCCGGAAAGCGTAACCCACGTTTGAACAGGAGAGGCCCCCTCCGCCGGGCGGCGAAGGGGGCCTCGGGCGACTCCCGGCCTAGAGGGTGATCTTGTCGACGTTGGGGCCGCCGTTCGCCGTGGTGGCGACCGCCTTGATCTTGTTCACTCCCGCCGCCAGTGTCACCTTGACGGTTCTCGTCGTCCAGTTCGGCCAGGCCCCGGTGCCGCCGAAGCCGACGCCGGACGCGCTGATCGAGCCGTTGACGGAGAAGTCGAGCGGCCGGTCCGTCGTCGTGCCGTTGGCGTACCGGACGACGACGTCGTAGGTGCCCGCGGCCGGCACGTTCACCGTCCATTCGACGGAGCTGCCGGCCACGTTGTCGTAGTTGACGAACCCGGTGCCGGTGAACCCGGCGTGGTTGGACTCCACCGCGCCCTGGTCGATCGCGGCGTTCTCCGCCTGGTAGTCGACCGGGTCGGTCGGGCCGGTGCCGGATCCGTCGGCCGGAACGGTCTGCGTGCCGGTGTTCCAGCCCGAGACCCGCACCGAAGGCTTGGAGCCGTTGAGGTCGGCCGTGCGGTACTTCGCGGTCAGCGTGGTCGTTTCACCCGGCCACAGGCTCACCGCGTTGTCGTTCCACTCCACCGGCAGCACCGGCTTGCCCGCGGTGTCCACGACCTTCGAGTCGACGTAGAACGCCGGGAGCTTGCCGCCCGAGGTGTTCTTCAGCGTCACGGTGGTCGTGGTGGTGCCGTCGGCGCCGGCGACCGACTTCGCCGTCGCGCTGACGGCGGACTGGCCGAGGTTCTTCAGCCCGGACAGATCGGCGTAGCCCGACTGAGGCGTGTAGTACCAGTCGCTGCCGCTCCAGTTCAGCGTGTCGGCCTTGGTGGAGAGCCAGTACACGTTCCGGCTGACCTCCTTGCCGGACGAGTCGGTGAGCACCAGCTTCGCCAGGTAGGTCGTCGACAACCCGCTCACCGCCGGGACGGTGACCGCGGTGGCCTTGGCGCCCAGCGCGCCGACCGACAGCCCGGTCTTGGTGTTGCTGTACTTCTCGGTGCCGTCGAGGTTGTACAGCTTCGTGGTCGCCGTCAGCCCGCTCACCGCGTTCGACGTCTGGTTGATCACCACGACCGACCGATTGTCGTGCGAGTACTGGATGTGCAGCGGCTCGTTGGCCTTCTTCGCCCCGTAGTAGGCGCCGTTCTGGTCCATGTAGGCGTCGAACAGCTGCCAGTGCAGCGAGGTCCACGGGCTGTTGAGCATCCAGTAGATCAACCCGGTCGACGGGTTGGTCGAGTCGGTGTAGTTGCGCGAATGCGACTCGAACTCCGCACGGACGTTCTCGTACTGCGCGAGCTGTGCCTTACGGACGAAGTCGTTCAGGTCGGCAGGAGCGCCGTAGCGCTTGGTGAGCGCGTTGCCGAAGAGCTTCAAGTTCCCGAAGGTCTCGGAGGACGAGCGGTGGTACTGCGCCGCCGACGGGTTCTTCCACATCGTTTCCAGCTCAGCGGCCGACATCATCCGCTTCAGCGTGTCCATCGTCGGGATGTCGACGCCCGCGCTGGTCTCGGAGTTGAAGCTCCACGCCCCGCCACGGTCCTTTTGCGACTTGTCGTACCAGTACACCGGCGGCACGTAGTCGTACGGGCCGTTCATCTTCATCCCGGACGCGCCGGTGATCGGGGACGGCCTCGCCGAAGCCGCCGGGATCACCGGGAGCAGGAAGTCGGCCGCCTTCATCGCGTCGAGGTAGCCCTGCTCGATCCGCTTGTCCGGCGCGAAGTCGGAGCCGATGTGGAAGGAGATGACGCTCGGGTGGTCACGCAGGCGTTCGGCCTCGGAGAACATCGACGCCTTGGCGATCGGGTAGTCCGACTCGACCCACGGCTCACCCTTCTCCTCGCCGTTGACCTGGCCTTCCCACTTGTCGCAGCATTCCCAGCCGGGCATGGTGAGCACGCCGAGGTCGTCGGCGAGGTCGAAGAACTCGTCCGGCTCGATGTGACCTTCCAGCCGGACCGTGTTGAGCCCGAGGTTCAGCACGTACTTGAGCTTGTCGGCCGCCGCGGTCTCGTTCCAGCGCAGGAACAGGTCCGGCGTGTAGCCGCCGCCGCGGATCAGCAGTGGTTTGCCGTTGACGCTGTACTGCCGTCCGCCGCTGGAGTTCAGCGTCGCCTTGACGTCACGGACACCGAACTTCGACTTCGAGGCGTCGGACGGCGTGCCGCCGACACTCGCGGTGAGGTCGAGTTCGTACCGGTGCTGGCCGCCCATTCCAGCGGGCCACCAGACGTTCGGCTTGTCGAGACCGACGACTCCGAAGGTGACGGTCTTGCGTTCCTTCGCGGCCAGCGAGACGGTCTGGCTGACCGGCTTGCCCGCGACCGTGCCGGCGACGGTGGTCTGCACCGCGTCCGCCGAGTCGTTGCGGACGTCGGCCTTCACCGTGAGGTCGGCGTGGTCGAGCGCGGAGTTCAGCTTCTGGATCACGTGGGCGCTGCGCAGCGCGACCGGGCCGCCGCGCCGGACGAGGACGTCCCGCACGATGCCCATGTTCTGGTCCGGCGGGGTCTGCGCCCAGTCGATCCAGCCCATCGAGAGGTCGTTGTTGGGGTCGTTGGGGTAGACCTTGAACGCGATGCTGTTGACGCCCGCGCGCACGTGCGCGGTGATGTCCAGGTCATGGCGGGTGTAGGCGCCGTTGACCTGGTCCTTCGTCGCGATCCTGGTGCCGTTGACCCAGACGTCGGCCTTGGAGAGCACGCCGCTGAAGTCGAGGTACGTGCGCTGCGAGGTGTCCTCGACGGTCAGGTCCGTGCGGTACCACCACGGCACCGAGAACTGCGCGGTCGGGACGTTCTTCATGTTCGTCGAGTAGAACGGGTCGGCGTACTTGCCGTTCTGCAGCAAGCCGGCGTAGACCGTCGAGCGCGACGACACCGGGTACCAGCCGGAGGTGGGGAAGCCCGGCTTCGACACCGCCGAGTCGTCGCTGACCTGTGCCGAAGACTGGATCACGTAGCCGGGGATCGGGGTGGCGTTGCCCGCGGCGGCGCCGACGGACAGCGGCACGGCCACCTCCGCGCCGGTGGCGGCGGGGGCGGTGGTCACCCCGCAGACCGCGGCGGCCAGCGCGGTGACGGTCATGGCCAGTAACGGGATCCGGGTTCTCTTCTGCCGAAAACTCACGAGCGCGCCTCCTCGGGCACACGGCGGCGGACCAGGGCGAAATCGTTAAGAAAGTTCCCTAACAATATTGGGGGAGATAGTAGCCGTCACTTGACCCTGGGAACAGACCCTTGCATCGGGTTCGTCAGCGATGGAAGCTCCGCCGGAGGGCGGCCGCGCGCAGGCGGAGCAGGAGTGGCAGGGACGCGTCGTCACGCAATCTCGACGGCAGTGAGGGCGCTTCGGTCAGGTCCACGCCGTCGGAAGGGGCCTCGCCCGGCGCCGCGAAGTGGGACTCAGCCGACGGGCGCCACGTAGATCCACTGCCCGTCGACGCGGACGAAGCGACTGTTCTCGTGCATGCTGTCCGCCCGGCGATCCTGCCGGTAGTGGGCCCGGAACTCCACGGTTCCCTCGTTCTCCAGCAGTCCGCCGCCGGTCTTGCCGAGGATCTCCAGGAACGTCCAGCGCTGCCCGGGATCGAGCTCGAGATCGGCGGGCCTGGTCTTCGGATGCCAGGTCTTGGTGAGGTACTCGGTGTCGCCGACGGCGAACGCGCTGAACCGCGACCGCATCAGGAGTTCGGCGGTCGGCGCGGTCGCGGCTCCCCGGTGGAAGCGGCCGCAGCAGACGCCGTAGGGCTCGCCCAGACCGCAGGGGCAACGGGACTCGTCGGTGATCGCAGGCACGCGGCCGATTGTGTCATCGCGCCGTCGCGGTGATTTCGAGGTCTCGCGCCTGCTTGAGCCAGCCGGTGAACAGGTTGGCGTCGATGTCTTCGACGGAGCGCAGCTTGACGTGCGCCATCTCCCGCGCGCTCGCCTCCAGCCTGCCGGACTCGTCGTGGACGAGCTGCCCCTTCCAGAGGGCGAAGGTGACGTACGACGAGTACGCCTTCATCAGGCAGACGAGGTTCTTCCCGACGGCTTCGCCGGCGCTCCAGGTCGGGGAGGCGTGGTACATCGCCTCGATGGATCCCGGCAGGGCGGCGTTGACGATCGGGCGCAGCGCGATGGCGACTTCACGCAGGTTCTCGGGCAGGGCGGCGATGTAGTCGTCGACGTTCGCGAACTTGGCCATGACTGGATCCCTTCGGTCGGTGTGCTGCGCTTAGCTAACCGTCCGAAGGTTCAAGTTGTCAAGACAAAAAAATTAGTCGGTGGGTTTAAGTGTCTGACCTCGTGTTTCCAGGGCTTCGCGGATGATGCGGAGCGCTTTGGGGCCGACGCCGTGCAGGCTTGCGAGTTCGGCTTCGGTGACGCGGGTGAAGTGCTCCAGCCGCGTGTAGCCGGCGCCGGTGAAGGCGCGCGTCGCCGGTTTGCCGATGCCGGGCGGCAGGTCGGTCTGTTCGTCCATGGGGTCCTCTTCGGTCAGTGGCCGTGGCGTCGTATCCATTGTGGACTGCAGCAGAACTCGCACGGCTCGAGCTCACCCGGGGCGACGGAGCCCCACGCGAGACGCGTGACCTCGTGGACGTTCATGCCCTGCCGGTGCGCGCGTCCCTGACCCTTCCGCAGCCAAGTGCAGTCCGGGTCGTTGTGGTACGCGTTTCCTCCGGTGGTCCGGTAGCCGTGGGAGAGGACGTTCGGCGGCGGCTTCCGGCACAGCGAGCACCACGAGATGGGCATGTCGTGGACGCAGTCTTCCTCGGCTTCCACCGGTTTCACTGCTTTCTCGGCCTGCTCGGGCGCGGTGTCGTCGAGCACGCCCCACCAGAGGAAATCGCGGGCCCGGGTCGCCGCGACCAAATGCTGCCTGCCGCGCAGCTCACGGCGTTCCTCTTCGGCCTGGTTGCCGGTCATGCTCTCGTGGGTGTTCTCCAGCACTAGCACGGCCTCGAAGTCCAGCCCCTTCGCCCGGTGCACAGTACCGATCTTGAGCTTGCCGTCGGCCGCGCCGGTGTAGTGCTCTAGCGCCAGCGTGGGGATCCCGGCCGCGCGCAGGATCTCGGTGCATCGGCCGAGATCCTTGTGGTGAAAGACGATCAGCGCCGAATGGTCACGGCGCACCGGCAGCTTCCTGACCGCTCCGACCAGCGCGTCGGACAGCTCGCCGGAGGTGCCGCGCCAGGTCTCGGTCACGCCGCCTTCGCTGGCGGACTCGGCCGCGCGAAGGGAGACTCCGTCGGCGCCGTCGAGATCGTCGATCCGGTTGGTCGCGTCGAAACGCCGCGCGAAGCCCAGGACCTCGGCACGGTTTCGGTAATTGATCTTCAGGATCTCGCCGCGGCCCTGGACTGGGATGCCGGCGTCGGACAGCCGCCAGCCGCCGGGGTAGACCTGCTGCTGGCCGTCCCCGACCAGCAGCAGCCTGTTCGGGCCGTCGCCGGCGAGGTCGCGCAGCAGCCGCAGGCCGCACAGGGGGATGTCCTGCACCTCGTCGACGACGACCCCCGCGTACGGCGTTTCGAGCGGCCGTTCCCCGAGTTCGGTGCGGCCGAGTTCGATCAGGTCGTTGTAGTCGTGCACACCTCTGTCCGCCAACCCTCGCTGGTAGTGCTCATACAGGGCCCAGACGCGCGCTTTCTGGCTCGCGTCGAGCCGTAGGACGCGGCCACGCCGCGGCACCGCGACATAGCTGTCGAGCGTCCTGATCCCCCTGCCCTTGATCACGCGGTCCAATTCCGTGCGCCAGTAGTCGACGCTCGGTTCGATGACCTGGAGCTGTTCACGGTGCGCCATCCACGCGAAGCTGAACGCCGTGTCGATCTTGCGCCGGTCCACGTGCACCGGCACGTCGCGCTCGGCGAGGAACCGGCGGACCCAGGCGTGCAGATTAGTGAACTCGACGCGGCTGCCCAACTCCGGGGCGAGCCGGTCGAAGGCCGTCTTGATCACCGAGGGCAGTGAGTGGACGTACGTTGTGAACAGCAGTGGCCCGGTGCTGAGCCGAGCCAGATGCCGGAGCCGGTGCAGCGCGACGACCGTCTTGCCGGTCCCCGCCGGGCCACTGATGCGCGCAGGGCCCGAGTAGTCGCGTTTGACGATCGCGTTCTGCTGCGGATGCAGAAACGTGAGCCACGAATCGAACGGCCGTCGCTGAGCCGCGCCGAGCTGGTCTTCGATCAGTTCGGAGGCGTCCAGCAGTCCCGCCGTGTCCGGAGCGCGATCAGGCTGCTGGACGGCCAGGGAACGGTAGCCGCGCAGCCGTCGTTCCGCCTGCTCCGCGATGAGATCCACCAGCCGCCGGTCGAGGTGGAGCGCGTCGCGCCGGAAGACCCGGTCGAGGCTGGACTCGGTCAGCGACCAGTAGACGCCGTCCTGACGGGGACTGCCCGCGCCCCGGCCGATCACCACGAGGTGGATCGCGCTCTCGGCCAGGGAACGGCCCTGTGGGCCGGGAATTCCGGCGAAACGCTCCTTCGCGTGGCGCAGGATCTGGTTCGCGGTCTCGTTGTCCGGGACCTTGTCCGCGATCAGGAGGGCGAAGACGCCGGTGCGTCCGATCAGGAAGACGTCCGCGCTCCGGCTGTCCTCCGACGGCAGCGCCGTCTTGACCAGGAGCCGCCAGCCCGCACCGGTCCGGCTGAGCAAGGCGGTGAGCACGTTGCGTTGTAGCGAGTCCAGGCCGGTGAAGGTTCTCTCGAGCAACTGCCGGGCCTGGGTTTCGAGTCGCCTTCTGGAGTGATCGCTCTTGCTCACGTACGTTCCGTTCGTCGGTGGCGGATCAAGGTGCGGGGAACTCGACGGCGATTTCGACCGCGGTCTCCAACGTCGCTTCACTCGGCCGTCCGCCGACGGGAGCGGACTCGGCGATCACGACCAGCTTCCTGGCCAGGCGGGAGTCGTAGTTCTCGCCGGTGAAGCGGCTGCCGGGCTGTACCTCGCCGAAGAGCGCGACGTTGCCGGTGTCGTCCTTGTCGATGAGCCGCTTCAGGTCGCTCGCCTCACTCGCCTTCGGCATCTTCACCCACGCGACGGACACGGCGATGGTGTTGCCGGCGCCGTCGTCGACGGTGACCATCATGCGATCGAGATCGACACAGGGATGGCGCAGAAAGAAGCGCTGGACTTCACCGAAGGAATGCGGTCCGCATTTGAGTTCCCGTTTGGCGGTCTTCTTGAGCTGGCGCCAGCCCAAGCGTTGCCATGCTTCGGAATGGCGACCCTTCTGTGCGGATTTCTTGCTGGAGCTTTTGCCTTTGAGGGCTTGGTTCGCAGTGGAATCCAGGGAGGCGGCAGTGCCTCCGCCTATGCCGTTGGTGGCGGCCACGACCACTCCCGCTGTGGCCAGCGCGCCCGCACCGTACTTGTATTTGATCCAACGGCCGTCCGGACCACGTGGTTGATTCACCATGATGCGTTCCGTCCCCTCCCAAGTCCGGAACGGCCGATCTTGCTCCGGGCTTTCAGGGTGAACGAGGGCTCCCGTACGAATACGCCCGAATGGCGTAGTCGATCTTGGGTTTTTCGCCGGTACTGAACAGTTTCGGGCACCCCGAGGGGCCCGTCGCCGGTGTGGCTGGCGGGCTCCTCGGGGGTCAGACGTGGTGGAGGGTGTTGCGGCGGGGTCTTCGGAGCGGATCCCGGTACTGAGGTGGGATGAACTCCGGTAGTCCGTCGGCGGCCATGCGAACTTCCCAGTCGCCGTGATGGATTAGGCGGTGATGAAACCCGCACAGCAGCACCAGGTTGCGGAGATCCGTCGGGCCTCCGTCTACCCAGTGCTGAATGTGGTGGGCGTGGCAGTGCTTGGGTTTCCGGTGGCAGCCGGGGAACGCGCAGCCGCCGTCCCGGATGTTCAGCGCGCGTCGCTGGCCGGGCGTGACGAACCGTCTGATCCGTCCCACGTCCAGCGGCTCACCCGCGGCGCTCATCACGACCGGCAGCATCAGGCAGTCGCATGCCGCGAGCCGGGCTTCGCGGGCGGTCATCGTGCCGACGAAGTCGAGGCAGGCGGTGCCGAGGCCGGATTTCAGCTCCTCCAGCCCGATGGTGACGTGCACCAACGTGCGGTAGCCACTCGTTCCGGGTTGGTCGGGGCAGGCGATCGCCAGGTCCAGGAGGTCTACCCACGCATCCCCCAGGCGTTCGGATTTCATCCGCAGATCGGCCTGCCCGAACTCATCGACTGGGCGTGGCGTCGCATACGCCTCAAGCGCAGCCGCCGTCCGGGCACCCGCCTCATCGTCAAGCAAGCCGTTCAGTTTCCAGAAGCCGTCTTTGCGGCGTTCCAGAGTGACCTCCCGGCGCGGTTCCTTGGGCTCAGGTTCCTTGGGTTCGTTGCCGTCCGGGTCCAGCCACGCCAGCAGATTCGCTTCGGCTTCCGCTAACTGCCGGGGACCCGCATCCCGGGCCAGATCAGCCAGGATTTTCTCCGCACTCGCCCGATCCTCGGCCGAGGTCTCGGCCGGGAGCTTCGTCAGGATCTCCAGGATCTGGTCGATCCGCTCGTCCCCGACCAACCCCTCCGCGGCCACCGCGGCGGTCGCGGGCGCCGCAGCGGGAACCTCGGTCCCATCCAACGCCCGGGTCGGGTTCAACGCGATCGCCCGCTTCACCACCGGCCGCGCCTCCCCAAGCGACAACCCCGCCACATCCGCGAACCAATTGGCCGTACTGCCATAGCCGTACAAGTCTTTCGCGCCCCGAGACTCGATCTCCGCCAGAAACTGCCCCAACCCGGCGGTGGCCGTCCTGATCACCCGCAAAGACTGCTGCACGCCATGGGCAAGCTCCAGCTTGCCGGCACGCCACAACTCCTGCGGCAACTCGGGAAGAAAGGTCTCGGACACCTCTCCAGAATACCCGACCAAATCGAACGCGTGTTCGTAATTTTACGCAACAATGAAACGGCGCATTTACCACTGACGGGTGGTCTGGGCGCCACGCGACGACCACGCAAAGAAGGCATGGCGCAAGTAGTCGGCTAAACGCAAAGGCGGTCGCGCTTCAAGCACGACGGCGTGGAACGCACGCTCACCGCGTTCAACGGAAAGAAGGACGGCCTGCTCACCGACGCCACGAGCGGCGTCACGACCTACGCGGCGAACCGGTCGCTCGCCGTGCCCGCGCCTGCCGAGGACGGGTCGGTCGTCCTCGATTTCACCCGCGCGACGAATCCGCCGTGCGCGTTCACCGATTTCGCCACGTGCCCGTTGCCGCCGGCGGGTAGCGATCTGCCGTTCGCGGCAAAAGCGGGGAAGAAGCTGCCTTACGAACGGCGGAGCTGAACCGTCGCGAGCGCCGTCATCGCCTCCTGTTCGCGCTGAGCCAGCTCGGACAGGACGGCGGACGCGTCGGTCAAGTGCCGGGCGTCGCCGGTTTCGCCCGCCTGTGTGATCAATCGCGCGACCTCTGTCCACAGTGGAGTGATTTCGCAGTATTTCTCGTGGGCGGTGAGGAGACCGGCGTCGTCGACGAGGGTCGTGCATTCTTCGAGGAAGTCGCGGTAGATCCGGCGGAAGAGCGCACCGCCGGTCCCTGCCCGTTCCATCAGGACGGCGGCCTGCGGCAGGTCGCGAGCCGGATCACTGCTGCGGTCCAGCCATTTCCGTACCTGGACGGCGGCCTTGCCGATGCCGCGATACCCGAGGTTCGCGATGGGCGGATTGAGGAACTCCGCCGCGTTGGCCCGCACGGCCGCCCGGATGGCGCCCGAAAGCGGCTCAAGAGGCGCATCCGCAACGATAGTGAACGAGCGGTTCTTCGCGGTCATGGGGCCTTTCTCCCCGCGGGCGCGTTCCAGGCTCTCCAGCGATGTCGATACGGAGCCACCCTGCTGTGCCGTGTCGACGAGGAAGGCTCTGTCGTCGTCGTAGCCGTACAGGGCGACGAAGTGCCCTCCAAAGTGGACTTTCGATGTGAAGTACTCCAGGTGGTACGAGTCGAGTTGCAGTCCGACCGGCGCACCGGCGTCGATCTCCTCGACCACGTTCCGCCACGCGGTGCGCGCCGACGACGTTTCCTTGACCCGCAGGGGCAGTCCGAGCCGCTCGGTCAGTCTCCGCGTGATCTCACCGGGTTTGCTGCGTCCGCCGAGGAAAGGGAACGGCAGGTTCTTCCCGTCCCAGTAGATGAAGCCCAGCCCTTCGCCGAGTCCGAACAGCATCGGCTCGGACAGTTCGATCCTGGCGTGTCGCAGGAGGACGTCGAGCGTGCTGGTCTCGCAGTGCTCCCCGCCCGAGGTCTTGATTCCGTCGAGGATCACGAGGTCACCGGCCAGGCGATTTCGGTGCGGTAGGCCTCGGGCGCGACCGGTGGTCCGGGCGCCACCAGGTACAGCTCCTCGGCGGGCCCCGCCGGGACGCGGTCGCGTTCGGCGATCCAACGGCCGAGTGATCGGTACGCGGTCTCCACGGCTTCGTAGCCACCCTCGTGGATCGTCGCAACGAGCAGGCCACCGGGAAGTTCGGCGGAGCCGATCTCGCCGTCGTCCCGCACCCGCCCGTCCACCGGGACGAACAGTTCGACGGTCAACTCGTCGGGATCTTCGGTGAGATAACGGGTTCCGGGTGGTCCGGACGGCGCGACCCCTTGCGCGTCGAGCGCCGCGAACAGCCGCGCGTACGCGGGACCGATCAGTTCGGCCAGGCCGCTCAGCGGTGTCCGGATCGACAGCCGGGCGATCGGCTGAGGCGCACGCACGCGTTCGTAGACGTGCAGCCATCGCGTCGGTTCGGCGAGCACCGAGTCGAGCCCCTCGCTGATCGCCGCGAGTTCCGCGGCCCGCGCCGCCACCCGGTCGTGATGCCGTTTGATCGCGGCCTTCACTTCGTCCGGGTCGCCCGCGTCCAGGATCTCGGCGATCTCCGCCAGCGGCACCTCCAGCTCCCGCAGCCGCCGGATCAGGCCCGCGCGGGCGAACTGTTCGAGCGAATACCGGCGGTACCCGGTGCCGGGGTCGATCCGGGCGGGTACCAGCAGCCCGATCCGGTCGTAGTTCCGCAGCGCGCGGACCGACAGCCTGGTGGCGTGCGCGAACACCCCGATCGGCATCAAGGTCGTCATGGGATCAGCCTGAACCCTCTCCCGGGGAGAGGGTCAAGCCGGTCCCTCACCCCAGTGACAGCCGATCGAGATCCGGGGCGGACGCGTGGTCGTTGTGCAGTTCGATCGTGTTCGCCCCCGCCTTCAGCTCGACCGGCAAAGACGTCGTGAGCTGGGTGTTGTTACCGGCACCGTCGACCTTCACCTCGATCGGCGCGCCGCCGTTGACCGTGACGAAGTACGAGCGCGGTCCGTTGACGGTGAAGTCGATGTAGAGGGTGTAGCGCCTGGCCTCGGGCACGGTGACGTCGTCGAACCGCACGAACGAGTCCGGGTCGCCGCCGATGTTGCGGACCTTCTGACCACCCGAGCACACCCCGCAGTTCGTGACACCCGCGTCGCCGACGTCGTTCGCCGAGTCTTCGGCCTCCCGCATGAAGACCCGGTCCGCCGGTCGTGGGCTCACCCGCACCGGTTTGCTCACCGATTTCGCCCGGCCGAGCAGGTCGAACGACGCGGTGACCGGGATGTCGGCCGCGGTGACGCCTTCGGGGGAGACCAGGGTCCAGGAGGCTTCGAGCTCGTTCCCGACCCGCATGGACGACGCCGTGGCCGGAGCACCCCGCAAGGTCCAGCCCGCCGGGACGACCGGTGCGAGCCTGACCTTCCCGATCGCGTCGTCGGCGTCGAGCCGCAGCTTCGCGGTCACCTGAAGGGACTGCTGTCCCGGCGAGAGCCATTGGATGCCGCCCGGTTCGACGGTCAGTGTCGTTTTCGGCGTGTAGGACGACGGCGGCAGGGGAGCGATCGCGATCCGGTCGAGACCCGGCCCCGAGGCCGCGGTGCTGAACACCTTGACGGTGTTGGCGCCGGCGTTCAGCGTGACGGGGATCGCCGTCGAAGCCACGACTCCCGGTGTTCCGGCGTCGATCGCGGTCTCGACGGGGGCACCGCCGTTGACGCTCACGGCCACCGACGTCGCGGGGCCGCCCGTGGTGTCGAGCTGAAGCCGATGACTTCCGGCTTCGGCGGCCATCACGTTCGGATAGGTGACCGAGTTGCGCTGACCGCCGCCGAGTCCGGTGACCTGGAACGATCCGGAGCAGGACGAGCAGTGGCCGAGGCGGGCGCGACCGTCGTGGTCGTTGCGGAAGGACTCGGCTTCCAGCGGAACCTGCGCGCCCAGGACCGAACTCGGGTAGCCGTAGGCCACCTTGATCTCGTCGATCGCCAGCTGCTTGTAGAAAGGTTTCGCCTGCGGACCGGACCAGGTGTTCAGCACCTCGAGTTTGATGAACCGGGTCTGCCGTTCGCCGAAATCGATGAACTGCACGCCGCGGGCGCTCGGCATCGCGCCGGTGTGGACCGGCTCGCCCCAGTTCCGCCCGTCGTCGCTGACGTAGACGCGATAGTCCTGGATCCGGGACGAGTCCTCCGGCCTGCCGAACGACTCGCGCGCGTGTGTCGGCGACATCTCACGCTGATTCACCGCGAGGTAGGCCGCGGTCCGCCGCCTGCCGAGGTCCAAGGTCAGCGAGACCGGTTCCTTGCCATCGGCGTCCCAGTAGTTCTCGAAGTTCCCGTCGACCAGATTCGACGCCGGATGTCCCGCGCGTGAGGACGAAGCGGTCGCCCTGATCGTGCGGGAGTCGTGGAAGTACCGTTGCCCGGCCGTTTCCACCTTGAACACCGTGTCGTAGGTGTCCCAGTCCTTGATGTCCACAATGGTCAGATACCCGCCGGATTGACTGAACCGCAGCGGTTTCCCGGTGCGCACGTCGGACACCCTGGTCACCTTGTACCCGTTGTCGCGCAAGCGGAGCAGATCGGTGCGCGGCCGGGTGACGACGTGAAGGTACTGCGTCCCGGCGCCGGGCTCGACGGTGATGACGCCGTGCGCGCCGTCGTTCCAGAAGCCGGGTTGCATCCCGCCGTACATGTAGCCACCGCCCTCCTTGCCTTGCAGGGCGGCGGACCTGATCGGCGGCACCCAGCTCGCCATGAAGTTGTTGTACGCCTCCTGTTGCGGCGGGAACTTCCCGTTCACCATCGGGGTTTCGGCCATCAGCGACTTCATCGACGAACCCGCGTTGGTGATGTAACGCCCGGTGGACAACCGGAAGTCGACGGCCTGATCGGTGCCGTCGTACCACCAGCCACCGTTGGTCGGCAGTTTGTAGTCGGCTTCGGTGAGCCTCGGCATCGGGGTGAAGGCGGCCTGCGGGTAGTCGTACGGCGGTGTGATGCCGGTCTTCTGTTCGTTGCTGACGGTGTCCATGATCGGGGTGTCCTCGTTGTTGTTGCTCAGCAACCAGGACGGCCGTTTCTCGCGGATCTGTTCGTAGAGCCTGTTCTTCTCCCAGTACTCGTTGTCGTTGTCGATCCAGAACCCGGCGAGGTCCGCGTAACGGTCCATGACCTCGTGGAAGAGGTCGTAGCTGTACTCGCCGAAGCCGGGGCGAGTGGCCAGGTCGACCTGCTTGCCCTTGTAGGCGGAGTACGCGGCGGAATCCAGTGACTCGACACCGGTCTCCTTGTGCCACTGGGGATCGTCGGTCATGTAGAGGATCGTCCGGACGCCCTTCGCGTTGCCTGCTTTGACGAGTTCGCCGAGGAGGTCGCGACGCGTGGAGCAACTGCCCGGGATCGCCGACGGCCACGGCCGCGCGTAGCCCAGCCTGCTGTGGAAGGTGGCGAGCACGATGTAGGAGGCGCCGAGCTTGCGGGCCTCGTCCACCCAGTAGTCCGCGCTCCAGCCGCCGTCGGTGACGGCGCGTTCCCAAGCGGCACAATCGGTATGGCGCGGAGCGGTGAACATGCCCCAGTGGAGGAAGAGGCCCGCGGTGGCCTCGCGCAGCCACTGCTGGCGGGGATGGTGCACCTCCGCGCTCGCCGCCGTCGTGGTGAGCAGACCCGCCAGCACGGCGAGAACAACGGCGAGCCAGGCGGTGCGATGCGCTCGAACTCTCATGACCATCCGCTCTCATCCAAGGCATGGTTACCGAGAGATCCGATGATTGCGGCAGAGATCTCGATGGTCAAGCCCCGATGAGCGGGACATGGCTCAAGTCATCGGAGGTATTCCGTGGCAGAGCCCTCTCGCCTGCAGTGCGAGAGGGCCTGTCGGTCGCGGCTCAGATGTTGAAACCGGGGTGGGTCGCGAAGGCGTTGTCGATCACGAGATTCCCGCGCTGGCGGGCCCGTTCACGCAACGCCGACGTCGTGCGGGCGCCCTGGGCGTAGAACCACCACAGGTAGAGCGCGCCGTACATCCAAGCGCCCTCGTAGCCCCAGGTGGAGTCGGCCCCGCTCTTGCCGGCACCGAACACCGAACCCGCCGGGAAGTTCGCGTTGTGCGGCTTCCCGCCCTGGTGCCGTGATTCGTGGATCAGCGTCTCGGCGCGGCCGGGAACGTCCTTGGAGTACCAGAAGCCCAGGTACAACTCGATCCGGTCGTCGACGAACGCCCCTTTGAACGATCGCGCGATGGCACTTCCGTCGCCGCAGAGCGAGCGGAGGTCGTCGCAGTTGTCGCGGACGTAGCGGCGCGCCCAGTTCAGCATCGCCCCGGAATAGGCGTCGTTCTGGTAGTCCTGTGCCGAATAGGTCAGGAGGTAGCACGCGTTGAACGTCCGGGCCAGCGGCTTGTCGGTGTTGCACGCGTCTTCCCAGCCGAAGCCGTCGTCCCAGTAGTCCTTGTTGCCCGCGAAACCGTAGGTGTTCCAGAAGTAGTCGATGTAGGTCTGATTGCAGATCGAGGCGCCGTAGAAATTGTCCCCGGTCACGTTCTTGTCGGGCACGGTGTAGCTGCAAGTGGCCATCGGAGATCACCTGTCTGTAGAAGGAATTCGTTCGGTTCAGGAGCGCGGGGGCTCCGGCGGGGGCACGTCGTCGGTCCGCGAGTCCTTCACGTACCGGCCGCCGACCGCCTGCGGGACACCGCGGACGTCGACCCGCCGGATGTTCAGCAAACGTTCGTCCCCGGTGCCGCTGAGCGCCTCGCGCACCTGGGCGGTGAGTTCGGTGTCCCCGGTCTCGGCGATGGCCTGGACCGCCGCGCGCCGTACCGTGAACACCTCGTGCCGGACCTGCCGCAGCAGTAGTTCCTTGGCCGTGTTGTCCCCGGCGGATGCCAAGCGCGCCAACGCTTCCACGGCGGTGGTGCGGATGATCACCTCTTCGCCGACGGTGCTGATCCCGTGTGCGGGGTCGTCGGAACGCTCCGGCGGGATCGGCCGGCGTAGCACGTTTTCGAGCACCGGAACGGCGGCGGCATGCCGCAGGTCGGTGAGCAGCTGGACCAGGCCCCACCGCTCCAGGTACTGGTCCTCGGACAAGGCGTCGTACTGCGCTCCGAGTGCCGGGACGACGTCGTCCGCCTGCTCGCGAAGCCGGTCGAGGCTCCGCTGGTAATTGCGCTCGGCGTCCTCACCGGACGCGGCCATGGTTTCGGCGGCCCGGGTCACCAGTTCGCCGATTTCGCTGTTCGAGAAGCTTCCCAGGCCCGAACTGCCCGGGCCCGCTTCGAGGTTGTCGCCACCCGGGCCCAAGGACGGGGTATCGGGATTGCGTGGGGTCGGCATGAGGTTCTCCTTCGCGGCGGCGGTGATGCTGACGGAAGGAAGGAACGCTGTCCCGGGCGGCAGATACCTGATTTTCCGAAAAATCGCCCCTTGGGGCAGGCCGGGATTTTCACCGCGGGAATCCGAAATGGATTTTGCTCACCGGAAGTCGTGCGGCGATCGAAAAGCTTTCACGGACTCCCGCTCGTGATCAATGACGGACATCGATGACGACGCGGTTCGGCGACGTCAGGGTGAACACGGTGACCGGTGTCCTGGACCGGACGCCGAGACCGATGGACAAGGTGCCCTCGTAGTCGCCGGTGACCGCGACCGCCATGACATTGCGCAGATTCCGGGTCCGGAACTTCTGCGGACCGGGATAGGTGGGATTCCCGGCGTCGTCGTGCGCGGCCGCCGGGGTCGCGGTGACCGCGATGAAGAATTCCCCGGTCAGCCAGACGATCTCACCCGAGCCGTCGGCGATCAATTCGTCGACGAGGTCGTACCGGACAGTGGGAGGGGGGCCGGCGGTCAGGTCGAGCACGATCCGGTCGAATCCGGGGTTTTGACCGGTGCGGATCCCCGTCATCGTGGGGATCGTCTGTGCCGCGACCGAAGCGGGCGCGACCGCGGCGATGGCGCCGGTCAGCATGAGGGCGGTGACGGCGAGCGCCCCGAGCACGCGCCGGAGGTTGATGGCCATGGCGACGACCTCCTGCTGGAGAGTTGGTTCCGGAGAGACGTCCCGGACACCGGGGAGGTTGTATTCGTCGCTCTTTCGTTACTGATCGCCGAATAGTCGTCGAGCGATCTCGAAGTCGGCGGGGAAATGGTTTCTCACTCGCTCCGTCAGCCAGTGCATGTAGCGGAGATCGCTTTTCGCGGACGCGATGAGATGCGTGAATTTCTGGGCGACGGCGATGTCTTCGCGGAATGTGTCGTGCTGCGAACCGAAGACGCACTGCACGTCCGTGGTGCCGCCGCCCCAGCACACCGCGCCGAGAAGGTACTGCTCGACAACCAGGTTGTAATCCTCGAGCGGCGCGAGCCGTCGCCAGGCCGTCTGATTCTCGGCCGACTCCACCATGCGGATGGCGAGATCGGCGTAGTGGCGGAGCAGGGGAATCGCCGTGCCGCCGATAACTCCGGTGCAGAGGGCGGCGTCCCCGATGTAGTCGCCGAATTCCTTCGGCAGGAAACCGCCGATGCTCCGGATCGCCGCGGCGACGGCCGACGGCCGGTAGTAGCCGGCATCGGAAGCCGGTGCGTGCTCGGGATTCTGCGCGACGATCTCCCCGTCGAGCCCTTCGGCCGGGAACCCTCGCCAGAGGAACACGTCGTTGTCGATGTGCAGGAACGGTTCGCGCTGCTCCCGGTACGCGTGCAGCTTCCCGAGCGCCCACCACGACGGGTTCTGCCCGGCGAGTCCGTTCAACGACAGGGAGATGTCGTCGAACGGCAGTCGCAGCCGGTCTACGAGAAGTTCGTGTCCCCAGTCGTCGGTCACCAACGCAGTCGTGGGGAAGAGGCGGGACGCGAGGCGGAACGACAGGATCCAGGACAACGCGTGGAAGAAATCGCTGGGCCAATGTCTGCCGTGCTGCCTCCGGTACGGGATGCTCCAAAACGACCAGACCGCCCGGCGGATCGGGCGCGCGGCCCGGTCACCCGGACGGACCACGCGGACCGGTGGGGGACGCCAATCAGGCTCGGTGACCTCGCCGTATCCGCTGTACCGGGGGAACCCGGGCGCGAGCAGATGGCCGCCGATGGCGGCCGCGGTACCGGGACCATATCCGTAGTACGGCATCGCGAAGTGGTTCGGGCCGGGGTGATCGAACGTTACGACGGCCATTTGTCGAACCCGTCGGATGTGGTGTACTAGTACACCTTGGGGCGCGCGACGACCGGTGAAAGCCTTCGCCGGTTCTGATCTTTCACGGTCAGGAGGAGTTTCTTGTCGTCAAGGGTGGGGCCGCCAAGCCGGTTCCCGGAGCCTCGGGCGTCCGTCCGCCTGCCGCAGCCCGTGTTCGTGGAACGCCTGCTGGTGGACGTGGAAATGCGGCGCGGCAGGGCATATCGCCGGCTGGCGGTGCGAACCGTCGTCGCCTGCGAGGACGGCGTCGACGGTTACGTGGCGCGGGCTCCGGCCGGGTGGACCGGCGATCCGGAGTCGGTTCCGGTCAAAGCGATCTTCGGTTGCCGCGTCGAGACTTCGCCGGATGCCGTGGACCTGCGCTTCCCGAAGCCACTGCGCAAAGGAGAACGGCACGAGTTCGTTTCCCTTGTGTGCGAGGACGATCTCGACGAGGAGAGACAGTGGATCAACGTCGACGTCGACCATCACGGGATCGCGCCGGGTGTCGTCGACGGTGAGGGCAAGGTGACCGGAGGATTGAACGTCAGCATCACGTTCGACGACCGCGTCCCCGAGGCCTGCTGGTGGTACGCGGAACAGACCGAGTACGAGCGCATGGTCCGGCCGCCCGCCGGCGACCGGCGTCTGCTCGAGATCCGGCGAGGCGTCGTAGAGCACACGTTTCGGGGGCCTTGTCGTCCGCGAGAGCAGTACGGCATCGCTTTTCGCTGATGGGCTCATGGCCCAGGGGGGTGAACATGTCCGATGAAGAGGGCTTGGAGTCCCTGCTCCGCTACGCGCGAGAAGACCGGGTCGGCCTCTCGGTCGTAGTCGCCATGGCAGCGGCGAAGGTGGGCGAAGGCGCGACGTTCACGGAGACGACCGCGGCACTGCTCTCGGTGGTCAGCGCTCTGATCGACCGAGGCGCGGTCCCCGGCGACCTGGTGGGCGAGGATCGCGACTTCGTGGCGTGGCCGGGATCGAAGGACGAGGTTCTCTCGCGGCTTGCCTGCGAGGTCAAGGCGCTGGGGGAGTTTCCGGCGACGGGGGAGCTTTGCTGGATCCACGATCCCGCCGCCACTGCTTGAGGGCGGCCGACGGTGGCTCCCGAAGACGAACCGTGCCGTTGACGTCGACACGTCGAGTCAGAGGTCGGTGGCTGTTCTCCGCGCCACGTGTTCGAGGTGGTGCGAGGTGGCCATGGCGACCCAGCGAGGCACCGAGCCGGCGGTCTTCCCGCCGATGCGCCGGCATCGCGTCAATTCATGGTCTCCCCACGAGTAGTCCGGCCCGGCGAAGTCGTTTCTTTCGACCAGTTCCTCGACCAGATCTGTGAATCGATCGGCGGGAACGTCGTCCTTTTCGACTTCGCGGCGCAGCATCACGGTCTTCCCCGGCACCGTGTAGCAGAGGTACGGGTCAGGGGTTCTTGCGTTGCCGTCGGATTTCGGTGGTCTTGGATGCGTCACGCCATAGTCGCCGTAGTTGACGTCGTTCGCGTGAGCGTGACGCACCTCGTTCCAGAGGGTGACTTCTGGGCGATCACGTTCGGTCGTCGCGTAGGTGGTTCGTTCGGCTGGGATCGATCCGGCCAGAAGCGTCGTCGTGGCGGGGCCGAGCAGGTCTGACAACGCTGAGGCGGTCTCGGCTGCCGCGGTGGCTTGGCTCGAACGGACGGTTTCGACGAAGCCGGCGTCGATGATCGCATGGACGCGTCCCTGGCGCGTGCCGGTCGACCGCATGATCGAGTCGATCCGCCTGAGGAGTTCGTGCGGTGGCCTGCCCAGGTGAGGGAGCCGGATGACGATGTCGCGATCCTTGTGTTCGAGCAGAAGATGCACTCTGCGCAACTCGTCCTCTGTCGCGTCGAGTGAGACGACGGGAACCAGGTAGGCGACGTCAGGTGCGAAAAGTCCGTGTTCCAACTGTGCTGCGGACTCGATGGCATTGTCGAGGAACTCGAACACCCCTCCCGGCTGCCGGGCGAGCGGACTGTCGGCTCCCAGCCAAGTGGTGTCGAGCCACAAGGTGCGGCCGTAGTACGCGGCCCGCGCGGCAGTTCGGACGAGCGCGGGGAGGATCTTGCCGGTCGGTGTGACGGAATCAAGCAACTCGACCATCACACGTACTTGTGGACGAACAGGGTGCATCCGCCTTCCTCCGAGCAGGTGGCAAATACTGCCCTCTGCGAGTGATCAGGAGTATTACGCGGAGTAGCAGGGCTTGAGCGGAGCGCGGACATTCGCCCACCGCGTTCACGCTCAGGCGAACGGCGCTTGGCGACTTGGCGCCAGGTGACACTTTGTGCCTCTTGTGGCCCCTGTGCTCGTGTTCCGAGCGTGCTGCAGTAGGTGGTGGCCGTGTCACGCATTTCCCGTGAGGAGGAGGAATTACGTGAGGAAACCCCGACGATGGGGAGCGGAGGCGCTGTTTCCGCGACGTCGTGCATGGGGGCTGCGGACCTTCGGTATCGGGGCCGCAGCAGCGGTGGCGGCAGGATTGGTTGTCAGTGTTCCGGTGCGGGCTGTCGCTGCCGACGGCACGGTCAACGGCCAGCCGCCCTCTGTGTCCTATCCCAGGCGCGCGGTGCGGTGGGACCCGGCGGGCCGGATCACCGAGCTGGGCACCCTCGGCGGCGGCGAGAGCCGTGCTCGTGCGATCAATGATGACGGCACGATCGTCGGCTGGGCGCGCACGGCCAGTGGCGACAACCACGCGGTGCGGTGGGACCCGGCGGGGCGGATCACCGACCTGGGAACCCTGTCCGGCGGTCGCTCCAGCGTCGCTGTCGGGATCAACGACGACGGCACGATCATCGGCGAGGCGGCCGCGGACGGCGGCCATTCCCACGCGGTGCGGTGGGACCCGGCGGGCCGGATCACCGACCTGGACACCCTGCCCGGCTGTCCCGAGGACACTGCTGTCGCGGTCAACGCCGACGGCACCATCGTCGGCTGGGCGCGCACGGCCAGCGGCGACAACCACGCGGTGCGGTGGGACCCGGCGGGCCGGATCACCGACCTGGGCACCCTGCCCGGTTACACCGGCAGCGCACCTGACGGGATCAACGCCGACGGCACCATCGCCGGCACGGCGACCGTGGCCAAACTCCAGCCCCGCGCGGTGCGGTGGGACCCAGCGGGCCGGATCACCGACCTGGGCAGCCTGCCCGGCGGTCGCTCCAGCGTCGCTGTCGGGATCAACGACGACGGCACGATCATCGGCCAGGCGGCCGCGGACGGCGGCCATTCCCACGCGGTGCGGTGGGACCCGGCGGGCCGGATCACCGACCTGGGCGCCTTGCCGCCCCGCCATCCCGAGAGCAGTGCTGTCGGAATCAACGCTGACGGCGTGATCATCGGCAGGACGTCCGAAGCCACTGGCGAGTCCCGCGCGGCGAGGTGGGACCAGACGGGCCGGATCACCGACCTGGGCACCCTCAGCGGCGGCGAGAGCACCGCTTACGCGATCAATGACGACGGTACGATCATCGGTCAGGCGGAGCTGCGGAGCGGCTATTCCCGCGCGGTGCGGTGGGACCCGGCGGGCCGGATCACCGACCTGGGCACGCTGCCCGGCCACAACGACAGCAGTACTGTCGGGATCAACGCCCACGGCACAATCATCGGATGGTCGGACAGGTTCGACAGCCGGCAGCACGCTGTGCAGTAGCACAATCCCCCTACGCCCCATGCGCCGGAGGTCGGCCTGTCCCGTGATCCAGGCGTGGAATCCGTCCGGGTCCCGATTTCGTTCATGCTTAGCGCGGGGCTGATCTGTGCCCAAGAATCGAACGCACCGGCTCACGGCAGTTCGGCGATCCTGGCCAGAAACGTCCGCTTCCGGGCGTCGGATCGGTGCCCTGGCTGCGCGCTCACCGGCTGGTCCGAATGTGACCGGGGGACCGCCCTGGTCGGACACCGCGAAAGCTTGGCCGCCTAATCAGGGGTGGAACGATTCCTGGTCATCACGCTCCCTTGTGCCACGGCACTGAGCGTCATGATCCCGTCCTGGCTGATCACGTGGAGATCACAGCGGCAGGTGGCTTGCCGACGGCCGCTGTGCAGGACCTGCGCCTCCGCCACGAGCCGGATTCCTTTCGCCGGCCGCAGATATTCGATGCTGAATCCACTGGTGAGAATGGCTGGTCCCAGCGTCGTCCCGGCGGCGAAGGTGATCGCGTTGTCCGCGGCATAAGCGAGTACGCCGCCGTGGAGATAGCCGTTCTGTTGCAACAGGTCTTCGCGGATGTCGAGTTCCAGGGCCGCCGCGCCGTCGCCGAATGCGGTCACCCGGGTGCCGAGCAGAACGCTGAACGGCTGCGAAGCGAGGCCCTTCCGGGCGTCTTCGAGGGTCAGGGCGGTCATCAGAGCCACGCTTTCAGGTCGGCCAAATCCACCACGGGCATCCCCCAGCGCAGCGCCGCCACTTCAAGGTCGGCACTGCCTGCCATCGTGCCGTCGGGGTTCATCACTTCGCAGCACACGCCGACCGGAGGAAGGCCGGCGGCCGTGCACAATGCGACAGTCGCTTCGGTGTGCCCGGACCGGTCGGCGAGCAGACCCGGCCGAGCGGCGAGCGGGAACACGTGTCCAGGGCGCAGAAAGTCCTTGGCTGTCGCGTCCGGATCGGCCAGCTTCCTCACAGTGGCGGCGCGTTCGGCAGCGGACACGCCGGTGCCCGTTCCCGCGGCCAGGTCGACCGGTATCGACCACGCGGTTCCCTGCCGGTCGCCTTCGCCGGGCATCTGCGCGATCTCCAAGCGCCGCAGCACTTCCGGTGCGCATGGCACCGCCGGAAAACCGCAGACCTGGGTCAGCAGGAAGGTGAACGATTCGGGGCGAAGCCGGGCGCCGGCGAAGATCACGTCGCCCTCGCCCTCGGTTTCCGGGTCCCAGACGATGACACCGCCACCGGCGGCGAGCTGGCGCAGTACCTTCTCCACGCCGGCACGTCCGTCGACATGACCAGCCCACGGCAGCTGAGGCAATGCTTTGCCCACCGGTGAAAGAGGGGCCTTCTCCACCAAACGGCCGACCAGGTCGAGCTCCAAGTTCACCCGGTCTCCGGCCTTCAGGTCGCCGAGCGTGGTGGCCGATCGGGTCATCGGAAGCAGCACGACCGAAATCCGGTCACGCAGTACCTCGGCGATGGTCACGCTGACGCCGTCGACCGCGATGGGGGATTTCGCGAGCAGCCTGTCCAGCAGACGCTGCGGCGGCCGGAGCCAAATCCGGTGGGCACCGCCTTCGTCGTCAACCCGGATCACCTTGCCGACCGCGTCGACGTAGCCCTGGACCAGGTGGCCGTCCAGCGGATCGCCGACATGAAGCGGCGTCTCGATATTGACAAGATCCCCCGCCGCGAGTGTGTCGAACGTCGATCGACGACGGGTTTCCGCGGAGAGCACCGCCTCGAGGAGGCCGTCGGCCGGCCGTACGGTGAGCCGTACCCCGTTGACGCACGCTGATCCGCCTTCGCGGACGCGGTCCGCGCTCCTCGGCGCGCGCACCCGCAGCACGTCGCCCTTGATCTGTTCGATGGAACCCAGCTCGCCGATTCGCCCAGTGAACATGAATCAACACCCCGTTTTGACGCCGTACCCCAGGAAGCCCGGCGATGACCGGACGCAGGGGACGCGGGGTCTCACCGCTTGGTCCCGGAATCACACCGGGTCGTTCCACCCCCTCGGCGGAACCGGCCGACTATACGGCCACACCGTGGAATCGCACCACGAGCCGATCATAGCCACATTGTGGATCTCTTCGAGGAAAAACGCCATGGGGCCGTGGGGCCGCCTTGTTTCCGTTGCCACGTTGCGCTGAAGGCCAAGTGGACGAGGCCTTGCCAGGTTCAGACCGCGGCCAGGCGTAGCCCACTGAGCTACACCTGGCTACACTCGTCTCATGAAGGTGATCAGCCAGCGCGAGTTTCGCAACAACTCCGCCGCCGTCATGGACGCCGTCGAGGCAGGCGAGATTTACCACGTCACTCGCAACGGTGTCGAAGTGGCTGAGCTGCGGCCGATACCTCGTAGACGACGTCCGACCGCTGAGGAACTGGTCCAGAGGCATCGAGGGTTGCCGAAGGTCGAGGCGGCCCAAATGCGGCAAGAAGCCGACGAGTTCTTCGGAACCGAAGACCGTGTCGATTCTGACGACGTGTGGGAGCAGGGGCGTGGCTGAGCGTCACGAAGCAGGTGTGCTCGACACCTGTACTTACATCGATCTTGGTCTGCTCGACCCTGCTGCACTGCCGAAGATCCCGGAACTCACCGCTGTCACCATGGCTGAGCTCCATCAAGGGGTGGCGATGGCGAAGGATGCCGCGGTTCGCGCGGCGCGCACTGAGAAGCTCGGTGCCGCGATCGTCGACTTCGCCCCGCTTCCGTTCGACGGTGATGCCGCTGCCCGCTATGGAACGTTGGTCGCGCTGGTCCTCGCGGCGAACCGGGATCCGCGACCTCGGCGGATAGATTTGATGATCGCCGCCATCGCGTCCTCGCGAGAGCTGCCGCTGTATACCCGGAACGAAGACGACTTCAAAGGCTTGGACAGCGTGGTCGAAGTCGTCGGTGTCTGAGCAGGTGCTTGCCCGCTTTTTGATCCGATTGTTGATCGGTGCCGCTTCGGTGACGATCCTTGTCGGGCGCTCAGCGAGAAGATTGATCCGGCTGGAATGTCGAGATACGCCGCTGGGTTCCGGACGGTCCGCGAACTGAGGAAGGCCGCAGTTCCAGCGGTGAGTCTGTACTCGACTGAGTTCGGTCGGAGCCGCCGACTCTCTCGGAGATCGCCGAACTGCTGAATCTGAGTGGTGGGCAGTTCGACGTGTTGGCCGCCTGGGCAAAAACCGCCGTGGGAGAAGCCCTCGCTGGAACAGCCTTCGTCGTGACAAAACGATACGAAGAGTAAAGGCAGGGCAGGGCCGCCGCAGGCCTGGTGCGGCCTGCCTTGCCTAGCTTCACCAGCCGCGTTCGCGCCACTCCGCGACATGCGGGCGCTGCTCTCCCAGCGTCGAGTCGTCCCCGTGTCCCGGGTAGAACCACGTTTCGTCCGGCAGTTCCCCGAAGATCCGCGACTCGACGTCGTCCAGCAGCGACTTGAAGTCCTCCGGCGAGTTCGTTTTCCCGACCCCGCCTGGGAACAGTGTATCGCCTCAGCGGTGAACAAACTAGCCATCCGTAGCTCGCTGAGCTACGGATGGCTATCTTTGCCCCAGGAAGGTGTGATCCCCCAGTGCGAGTTCGTAACAACTCCCCTGCCGGCATGGACGCCGTCGAGCCGGCGAGATCTACCTCGCGACGGCGTCGAAGTGGCTGAGCTGCGGACGATACCGCGTCGGCAGTGTCTGACTACCGAGAAGCTGGCCCGACGGCATCGAGGGGTTGCCCGAGGTCGAGGCGGTTCAGATGGGACAAGAGGCCGACGACATCTTTGATGGTGGTCGAAGTGCTGTTCCTGCAGTGAGCGTTGGTTGTTGTAGGCTCGCATTGAGGCGTGCCGTGTCTGACGCTGCTACAGGTAGTCCAGTTCCTCCAACCTGCGGCGTAGGGATTGAGATGCCGGGTCCTCGTCGGTCGTCAGATCTTCGAAAGCTTCCGGCGGTGCCGCACTCCAAACGTCCTCTTGTTCCTCGGGCTCGTCTTCGTTCATCCATGGATCGAAGGAGTCTTCCCATGAGAAACGGGGCGTGTTGAGGCTGGTGCCCTCGGATTCGTCAGCCTTGACTGGAGGAGCTTCGCCCGGGAAACTGGTGGCAGGGCGGTCAGCGATAAGGGAGCCAGGGGCTCGCTTCTCGGGTTTTACCGAGATAGCTGGCCGCTCCTTATATCCCTCCCACGGGCGGAAGCACGTTTTTAGCAACGGATATACAGTCTCGTAGTGAGCGCACTCGCCCTTCACAAGCCGACGTTGAACGGTCCAGAGCGCGTAGTCGGCGACCTGTAGTCCCCATGAGCTTGCGCTGTCCCAGGTGCACAAGGTCAGATCCAGCCACGGAAACTGAGCGCACACCTCCTCGATAGCTTCCCGGACGGCTTTCTTCTTCTTCCCGGTACCCAGTGTTGCAGCGACGACGTACACCTTGTCCGTCCGGTTCAGCACATACTTAGCTTGGTAATGGAAATGCAGAAACCAAGCCAAACGGTAGAGGTAAGTATCGTTATCGACGATCTTGCGCCTTACGCCTGGGTAGGCCCTCTCTTTAAGGAGGAGAGTGACGTCGACACGCGGAGCATGCTTCTGAATCAGCTGGAACACTCGCTCGCGTGTTTTGTGGTGATCGTTTTTGGCATGTAGGCCACTGGGCAGGCGCACCCCCTCTGACTCCAGTGCAAACCGGAGCTGCATGCCTTCCCAGACCTGCCGTCCGTGGTCACCACGAAACGTTGCTTGGCCTAGGCCAAAGTAGGAGCTTGCAGCCGCCTTGCCCGACATGTCGAAATCGCCGGTCTCGTCTAGGTACAGGTAAACGTGGCCCACGAGTCACCCCTCAGTGCTTATCCGCTCGGCGTACCGTAGACACTAAAGTGTCACCGTCAGTTCTTGAATCCGGGGCAAGAGCCAGCTGGTGTGCTTGTGCCGACACAGCACAGCTTCGCTGCTTTAGGCCGCGTGGGTCGCACTCCCATGGAGGCGGTCGCTTTGTGCCAGTCACGCGTTGGGCAGACCCTCATGTCAATTGCCGGTCGTTCCGGTCCTGACTCAAATTCCGTGATGGTCGTGCCAGCGGACAGGCGGTCAGTGGGGTGGTCGATCATGCTGGTGAAGCGACGGTCTTGGCCTGAAGACGCTGCTTCCCGTCTCGCTCGGCTGGCCAACGACCAGGTTGTTCTGAGAGAAGTACAGGCCACTGTCGTTTGGTGAACGTGCCGTTGTCGGGCCCGGGTTGGCGTGCGGATGCTGTCCAGTTGCAGACGGGCGGGGATTCCGTCAATGCCTGAACGGCTGCCTCTTCAGCGCGCTCCCTCAGGACTCTTTCGCGGATCGCGGCCAGTCTGGCTTCAGCTTGGCCAATGGTTTGGTTCGTCGTACTGCAGCCGTCCAGACCGCCATGGTTGGCAAGTCCTATCAACACGATCACGAGGGAGGGTGCGTCACGTCGGCATTGAGGGACCTCGGTGGACTTGAGTGCCCATGAGTTGGCTTCGATACTCACGTCGTATGACATAGGCCAAGCTGTCGGCTTGAGGGAGGGACAGCGAGGCGAACTGTCCGGCTGTGTATCGCCAGGATGGCAAGCTGTGAAGTCATGTGGACCTCCAGCTTCCGGCCACGCTCCATTTTCGCTGCTCCAACAGCAAACGGGGGCCGCCTGCTAGGTAGGCGGCCCCCGTTCAAGAGCGTCGTCTGTTCACCAGCCGCGTTCACGCCACTCGGCCAGGTGCCCGCGCTGCTCGCCCAGCGTCGAGTCGTCGCCGTGGCCCGGGTAGAACCAAGTCTCGTCCGGCAGCTCACCGAAGATCCGCGACTCGACGTCGTCCAGAAGCGACTTGAAGTCCTCCGGCGAGTTAGTTTTCCCGACCCCGCCTGGGAACAGCGAGTCGCCGGTGAACAGGTGCGGGTGCCCGTTCGGGTCGCGGTACAGCAGCGCGATGGAGCCGGGGGTGTGGCCGCGAAGGTGGATCACCTCGAGGGTGACCTGTCCGACCTTGATCGTGTCGCCGTGTTCGACGAGGAAGTCCGGCGGGATCGGCAGCGGTTCGGCGTCCAGCGGGTGGGCGGCGGTGTTCGAACCGTTCGCGCCGGCGACGGCGCCGAGGGCCTGCCAGTGGTCCTGGTGCTGGTGGGTGGTCACGACGGTCTTCAGCGCGGGCCGGTCGGGGCCGTGGCCGATGAGGTCGGAGATCCGTTCCGGGTCGTTCGCGGCGTCGATCAGCAGCGCCTCGTTCTCGGCGCGGCAGACGAGCAGATACGCGTTGTTGTCCATCGGACCGACCGACAGCTTCGTGATGGTGAGCGCGTCCAGGGTGCGACGGGCGGCGTCGCCGCCGGGGTCGACATGCCCGGTGTAGGTCTCGACGATGTTCACACCGCACACGGTAGTCGTTCGCCTGCAATCGGTTCCACCCGCACAGGCGGCGCACAGGAGCAGGCCGTAGGCTGCGCGTCGCCCCGCCAGCCGAACCACAGGACGCTCGTGCCCGACCCTTCGCCGCCGACCGGAACGCGCAGTCCGCGCCGGATCAGCTGGGATCTGCTCCGTGTGGTCGCCGTCTTCGCGGTCATGCTCGGTCATGTCACCCATCAGGGGGCGCTTCTGCATCCGGAACTGGTGGGTTACCCCTTTCGGGTAACCGCTCAGTTCGGCGCGGCCATCCTTTTGGTGATTTCCGCCTTCTTCGTGTGCGCGAGCCTTCGCAAGGGGCGCCCCGGGCGGTGGCTGTGGAACCGGGTCGCGCGGCTGGTGCCCGCGTACCTGGTGGCGGTGGTCGTCACCTACGTCGTCGCCCGGTACGCGACGATCCGGTTCAGCGGCCTGCCGTTCCCGCCGGGCCTCTCCGGATTCCTGTTCGGTGTCCCGCAAGGCCCGCCGTCCGATCCGTCGCCCTGGTACATCCCCACCGGCGCCGATCTGCTCGGCAACCTGGGCATGGTCCAGGAATGGGGCTGGCGGTACGAGCTCTTCTACTATCTCGACGGCGCCTACTGGACGCTGCCGGTCCAGCTCATCGCCTTCACCGCCGCCGCCCTTCTGTGGCCGCGCCGGTGGCGCACCCACCGGCTCACGGTCGGGCTGCTCTGGGCGCTGATCCTGGTCCCGCTGTTCCTCCGGTTCGTCGTGTTCGACCCGGTTTCCACACCGAAGCTCGTGGAGACCTTCTACTACGGCCTCGGCCTGCACCGCGTGCACGTCTTCGCCATCGGGATCGCGATCTGGTTGTGGGCGAAACGACGGCTGGCGCACTGGCACCTCGCGCTGTTCGTGCTCGCCGCCTGCGCCGCGCAGGACCTGCAGGTCTTCCCGTTCCACCAGGCGCTGCCGAACGACCCCGAGCGCTGGCCGTCGGCCATCGGGTTCGCGATCATGCTGCTGCTGGTGTGCCTGGCCGCGCGCGGACCGGACTGGCGGTTCCCCGGGCTGTCCCGGATCGCCCCGGCTGTCACCTGGCTCGCGGGCATCTCGTATGGTCTTTATCTGGTGCACCAGGAACTCGGTTACATCCTGGCCCGTGCCCTTCTGAACGTCGGTGTCCCCGGCTGGCTGCGGCTCCTCATCGTGCTGGCCGCCGCCGTACTCGGGGGCTGGGCGATCACCGCGGGCGTGGAACGGCCGGTCCACCGGTGGCTCACCGCTCGCCGGGATCGACCCGGAAAGCCTGGAAAACCGCAGGTCGAAGACTCGGAACCAGTTTCTGTCGGTGGTGCCTCGTAGCATGGAAGCGGCCGCCCGTGCAGCTATCGACCGGGCCGGCGACCGCAGCTGAGAATGAAACCTGAAGGGATCCTGGCGTGGCTGATCGCCTCGTTGTTCGCGGCGCCCGCGAGCACAACCTCCGCGGTGTGGATCTCGACCTGCCCCGCGACAGCCTGATCGTGTTCACCGGTCTGTCCGGGTCCGGGAAGTCGAGCCTCGCCTTCGACACCATCTTCGCCGAAGGGCAGCGCCGCTACGTCGAGTCGCTGTCGGCGTACGCGCGCCAGTTCCTCGGCCAGATGGACAAGCCGGACGTCGACTTCATCGAGGGCCTTTCGCCCGCGGTGTCGATCGACCAGAAGTCCACCTCGCGCAACCCGCGTTCGACCGTCGGCACCATCACCGAGGTCTACGACTACCTGCGCCTGCTCTACGCCCGCGCCGGCAAGGCGCACTGCCCGCAGTGCGGAGAGGCGATCAGCAAGCAGACCCCGCAGCAGATCGTCGACCAGGTGCTCGCCATGGAGGAGGGCACCCGTTTCCAGGTGCTCGCGCCGGTCGTGCGCGGGCGCAAGGGGGAGTACCTCGACCTCTTCGAGAACCTGCAGCAGCAGGGCTACGCGCGTGTCGTGGTCGACGGGACGATCCACCCGCTCACCGACCCGCCGAAGCTGAAGAAGCAGGAAAAGCATCAGATCGCCGTCATCATCGACAGGCTCTCGGTGAAGACGAGCTCGCGGCAGCGGCTCACCGACTCGGTCGAGACGGCGCTCCGGCTGGCCGACGGCCTGATCGAACTGGAGTTCGTCGACCTGCCGGAGAACGACCCGCATCGGGTGCGCGGTTTCTCCGAGAACCTTGCCTGCCCCAACGGCCACCCGCTGGCGATCGAGGACCTCGAGCCGCGGTCGTTCTCCTTCAACGCGCCCTACGGAGCCTGCCCCGACTGCACCGGTATCGGCGTCCGCAAGGAGGTCGACCCGGAACTCGTGGTCCCGGACGACGAGATGTCCCTCGGCGAGGGCGCCATCGCGCCGTGGGCGGGCGGCCAGAGTGCGGACTACTTCATCCGCCTGCTCGAATCGCTGTCGGAGACCATCGGCTTCCGGATGGACACGCCGTGGCGCAAGCTGCCGGCGAAGGTGCAGAAGGCCGTCCTGCACGGCGTCGACGAGCAGGTCCACGTCCGCTACAAGAACCGCTACGGCCGTCAGCGTTCCTACTACGCGAGCTTCGAGGGCGTCATCCCGTTCCTCGAGCGGCGCCAGGAGCAGACGGAGTCCGAGTACATGCGTGAGCGGTACGAGGGCTACATGCGCGAGGTGCCGTGCCCGGCCTGCCAGGGAACGCGGCTCAAGCCGGAGATCCTCGCCGTCACCCTGGAACACAAGACGCAGGGCGACCGGTCGATCGCCGAGGTCTGCGCACTCTCGATCGCGGAGGCGTCGCAGTTCCTCGATGAGCTCGAGCTCGGCAAGCGCGAGCAGGTGATCGCCGGCGCGGTGCTGAAGGAGATCCAGGCGCGGCTGCGCTTCCTTCTCGACGTCGGGCTCAACTACCTCTCACTCGACCGCGCTTCCGGCACCCTTTCCGGTGGCGAGGCGCAGCGCATCCGGCTCGCCACGCAGATCGGTTCCGGTCTGGTCGGCGTGCTGTACGTGCTGGACGAGCCATCGATCGGGCTGCACCAGCGCGACAACCACCGGCTGATCGAGACGCTGGTCCGGCTGCGGGACCTCGGCAACACGCTGATCGTCGTCGAGCACGACGAGGACACCATCCGCTCCAGCGACTGGGTGGTCGACATCGGTCCCGGCGCCGGTGAGCACGGTGGCCACATCGTCCACAGTGGACCGTACAAGAAGATCCTGCGGAACAAGGATTCGATCACCGGCGCGTATCTGTCGGGCCGCACCAAGATCGAGGTCCCGGCGATCCGGCGCCCGATCGACAAGAAGCGTCAGCTGACGGTCGTCGGCGCGCGCGAGCACAACCTGCGCGGTCTCGACGTGTCGTTCCCGCTCGGCTGCCTCGTGTCGGTCACCGGTGTGTCGGGGTCCGGGAAGTCCACGCTGGTCAACGACATCCTCGCGACCGTGCTGGCGAACAAGCTCAACGGCGCGCGCCAGGTCCCCGGCCGTCACACCCGCGTGAACGGGCTCGGCAACGTCGACAAGCTGGTCCGCGTCGACCAGTCGCCGATCGGCCGCACCCCGCGGTCCAACCCGGCGACGTACACCGGTGTCTGGGACCACGTGCGCAAGCTGTTCGCCGCGACCACCGAGGCGAAGGTGCGCGGCTACCAGCAGGGCCGGTTCTCGTTCAACGTCAAGGGCGGCCGGTGCGAGGCCTGCGCCGGTGACGGCACGATCAAGATCGAGATGAACTTCCTGCCGGACGTCTACGTCCCGTGTGAGGTCTGCAAGGGCGACCGGTACAACCGGGAGACCCTCGAGGTGCACTACAAGGGCAAGACCGTCTCCGACGTGCTGAACATGCCGATCGAGGAGGCGGCCGAGTTCTTCGAGCCGATCAAGGCCATCCACCGGCACCTGGCCACCCTCGTCGACGTCGGCCTCGGCTACGTCCGGCTCGGGCAGCCCGCGCCGACGCTGTCGGGCGGTGAGGCGCAGCGCGTCAAGCTCGCCAGCGAACTGCAGAAGCGGTCCACCGGCAAGACGGTCTACATCCTCGACGAGCCGACCACCGGTCTGCACTTCGAGGACATCAGCAAGCTGATCGGCGTGATCAACGGGCTGGTGGACAAGGGCAACACGGTGATCGTCATCGAGCACAACCTCGACGTCATCAAGACCTCGGACTGGATCATCGACATGGGCCCCGAGGGCGGTTCCGGTGGTGGCACCGTGATCGCGGAGGGCACGCCGGAGCACGTCGCTTCGGTGGAGGAGAGTTACACCGGTGAGTTCTTGAAGACCGTTCTCGCTTAGGGCTCGTGAGTGGTAAGGACGGTTCTAACCGTCCTTACCACTCACGAGGTCCAGCACCGGCGAAGCGGGCCCGTAGTAGAAGGCGCGCAGCCGATACGAGGCGCCTTCTTCGCCCGGCATCGAAGCTAGCCCGGCCGAAGTCGTTCCCGGATCCGAGACCTCGATCGGCACGAACTCGGCGGTGCCCGGTTTCTTGATCTCCACCAGGAAGCCGTCTTCGTCGCTGGAGCGATCGGTCCAGCCGAACCGCACCATCTCCTCCGGCGCGGGCTCGGCCCGGAACGCCGCCGGAGCGGCCGATCGATCACCCGCTCGGAGCGGCACGGTGGGTCCGGCAGCGGCAGGAGTAGCGGGGCCGGAAACCGTGACCGGGTCGGACACGGCACCGTAGAACGGCCGGATCCGGTAGTAGAACCGCGTTTCCGGCATCAGATCCGGATGCCGGTAGGTCGTCTGCCGCGGCGGCACGAACTGCAGGATCGTGTACTCGCCGTGCGGATCGGTGGTGTACTCGACGACCCGTCCCGCCACGTCCGGGTCGTCGTCGGGCCAGCTCAGATCGACGTTCACCGGATCCGTCAGCGTCGCGGTGAACCGCGGCTCCTCGCCGCATCCCGACACGAAAGCGACCGCCAGCAGAACGGCCACGAGTTTCCTCGGCACGCCGAGACCCTCCCGGGAATCAGGCGGCGGCGGAATCCGGAGGCGTCAGCATACGAGCGCGCCCGGTGATCGACAAGGCCCCGGTTGAACCGCATCCCCGCGCCGTCCGTGTGGGGGGCAAGAGGAGGCGGCCATGGAGAACCGAGGAGAGGCCGGTGCCGATGCACAGTTCGATCGCGGCGCGCGCCGAACGATCCACTCTGTCCCTGCGGGTTGCAGTACTGTCCTCGCCGACCCAGAAGACCGTCGGGAGGACGCGAGTGGCGATCGGAGGCTGGCGGCCCAAAAAGGCCAAAGGCGAGGACTTGGTCCGGCACTTGTACGCCGAACACGGGCGAAGCCTGCTGGCGTACGCGACGAGGCTGACCGGGGACCGCGCGGCCGCGGAGGACGTCGTGCAGGAGACCTTGGTCCGGGCCTGGAAACACGCCGAAGACCTGGAGAACGACGCGAAGGGATCGGTGCGGGGCTGGCTGCTCACGGTCGCCCGGAACATCATCACCGACCGCGCACGGGCCAGGGCGGCGCGGCCACCCGAAGTGGCGGAGCCGGAGGAAGGCGTGCCCAACCCGGCGGTGGAGCGGGACCACGCGCAGAGCGTCGTGGACTCGATGGCCGTGCTCGGGGCGATGGACGGCCTGTCCGCGGAACATCGTGAGGTGCTGGTGGAGATCTACTACCGGGGCCGGACGGTGGCCGAAGCCGCGCAGTCCCTGGGCGTGGCCCCGGGTACCGTTAAGTCGAGATCTTATTACGCCTTACGGGCGCTCAGAGCCGTGATGTCCGGGCCAGGGAAGGAGGTAGCGCGATGAGTGCGGTGGGACACGACCAGGGTCAGCTCGCCGCCTACGTCCTCGGCGGGCTGACTCCGGCGGAAGCGGCCACGTTCGAGACACATCTGGCGAACTGCCCCACGTGCCGTCGTGAGGTGCGCGAGCTGTCGGAGCTGCGGTACCACCTCGACGAGGTGCCGCCGGAGGCGTTCCTCGAAGGACCTCCCGACGGGGGAGATCTGCTCCTGCAGCGCACGCTGCGTCAGGTTCGCGAAGAAGAAGGCACCCAGGAACGCGGGCCGCGGCGGCTCCTCGCCGTGGCCGGTGCTGCTGTTCTGGTCGTAGTGGCGCTGGGCGCGGGCGTGCTGGTCGGACGGCAGACGTCGCCCGAACCGTCGACGGTGGCACTGCCGGTGCCGACGGTGACCGCCCCCGTGCCCGGCACCCGCGATCTCGCGGCGACCGACCGGGACACGGGCGTACAGCTGGCCGTGCGGGTGGTTCCGGCCGCGGGCTGGGTGCGGCTGCACGCCAAGGCCACCGGCGTCCGCGAAGGCGAGAAGTGCGCGCTCGTCGTGGTGACCAAAAGCGGAGAACGGGTCAACGCCGGCAGCTGGCTCGTTTCGGAGAAGGGACAGCGCGAGGGCACCGGTGTCGACGGTTCCGCGTTGGTCGCCCCTGGCGACGTGGCCTCGGTCGACGTCGTGACGATGGACGGCCGGAACCTGGTGTCGGCGCGGGTATGACGGGTTCGCTCACGGGTCGCGGAGGCGGTTGGTACCGCTTCCGCGACACCTGGGTGCTTCCCGCCTCGCCCAAAGCGGTTTTCGACGCCGTCGTCGACCTGGCCGCGTATCCGCTGTGGTGGCGCGACGTCCGCTCGGTCAGTCAGGTCGACGAGGACACCGCCGAACTCGTCTGCCGGTCCAGGCTGCCGTACGCACTGACCGTACGGATGCACCGCGATCGGCAGGACGAGCGCGGCGGGCGGGTGCGGGTCCTGCTCAGCGGCGATCTGGAGGGGATACTGGCGGGGTTGCTGAGACCGGTGGGCAACTGCACCAGACTCGAGATCACGCAGGAGGTCGAGGCGCGGAAACCGTTGCTGCGCAAGCTCGATCGCGTCGCAAGGCCGGTGTTCCGGATCAACCACGCGCTCATGATGCGCCGGGGGCAAAACGGATTGCGGGGGTATCTGGGGGCTTCGGCGGGCTAGGCTCCCGCCATGCGTGTGACCGGACTGCCGCTGGTGGAGGATGGCCACCGGTACATCGGTTCCCTCGTCCTCGGTCCCGACGGGGAAACCGTTGCCACCTAAGCGAAACGGAACCTGCACAACAGCGAGGACGAGCTCGCCGAGACCGGTGCCGAGGTGCGCCTCGGCGACGAGATTTCCGGCTGGGCTTACGCGACGATCGCCTCCTGAGCTTTCCGGTCACGCAGGGCAACGGCCGCGACGAAGACAGCGAGAGCGAGCAGTCCGGCGCTCAACGCGTACGCGGTCCGGTAGCCGCTGGTGAGCGCTTCGGGCATCGCGGTGCCTTCGGCCAGTAGCGAGCCGGTGCGGGACGCGGCGGCGGTCGCGAGCACGGCGGTCCCGATCGCCGCGCCGATCTGCTGCGTCGTGTTGATCAGCCCCGAAGCGACCCCGGCGTCGGCGGGCGCGACGTCGGACATCGCCTGCCCCATCAGCGCCGGCATCGCCGCGCCGAACCCGATGCCCATCAGGACGAGTGCTGGCAGGACGTCCGTCGCGTAGTTTCCGTCCGCCTCGACGGTGGCGAGGAAGCCGAGCGCCAGTGCGACCGCCGAAAGTCCGGTGACGAGTACCGTTCGCGCCCCGAAGCGGTGGTTCAGCCGCTCGGCGAAGACCAGCGACATCACGGCGATCGAGAGCGGGGCGGGCAGGAAGGCGAACCCTGTGCTCAGCGCGTCGAGCCGGAGCACCCGCTGCAGGTAGAGCGCGGTGATGAACTGGAAGCCGAACAGCCCGGCGACCATCAGGACCATCACCGTGTTCGCCCCGGACACCGCCCGCAGGCGGAAGATCCGCAGCGGCAGCAACGGTTGACGTGCTTTCGCTTGCCGGAACACGAAACCGGCGAGCAGGAGCAGCGACACCGCGAGCAGCCCGAGGGTGCGGGTGTCGGCCCAGGTGTATTCCTCGGCCTTGACGATCGTGTAGACCAGCAGCATCAGCCCGCCGGTGACCAGTCCGGCACCGGTGACGTCGGTGCCGGCGCGCAGGCCGGGGCCTCGATCGTCCGCGAGCAGCCGGACGGCCAGCGCCAGCGCGATCGCGCCGATCGGCAGGTTCACGAAGAACGTCCAGTGCCAGTCGAGCAGTTGGGTGAGCGTTCCGCCCGCGATGAGCCCGATCGACGATCCGGCGGCCTGGGTGAAGCTGTAGACGCCGATGGCCTTCGCCCTTGCCCGCGGCTCCGGGTGGAGCGTGGTGATCATGCCGAGCACGACGGCCGACGCGAGCGCGCCGCCCGCGCCCTGCAGGAAGCGGAACACGATGAGCTGCGCCTGGTCCTGCGCGATTCCGCAGAGCAGCGAGGCGAGGGTGAACACGCCGAGCCCGGCCAGGAAGACCCGTTTCCGGCCGATCAGGTCGCCCAGCCTGCCGGACAGCAGGAGCAGCCCGGCGAACGCGATCAGGTAGGCGTTGACCACCCAGGCCAGGGTCGACGGCGTGAAGCCGAGGTCGTTCTGGATCGCGGGTAGCGCGACGGCGACGATCGAGCCGTCGAGGACGACCATCAGCGAGACTGCGCAGAGCACGGCCAGCGCGAGGGCACGGTGAGGCATGGTGAATCCAACCTGGACGCGAAGCGTCTCCGTTGAGGGCGGTGGCGGGGGCATGGATGGACTTCCCCCAGGTGATGCCTTGGTGCATCACTTGTAACAGCGCCCATCTTGTGTGACTCTGTTCCTCGCCGGAAGGAGGCACTTTCATGTCCCAGGGGAACACCGATGTGACCGCGCAGGCCAGGGTGGTCGATCCGGAGAAACTCGAGGTGTGCACCGTGCTCGAGGTGATCAACCGGATCAGCGGCAAGTGGGCGATCGGCATCCTGCTGGAGGCCACGCGCGGTCCGGTGCGGTTCACCGAACTGGAGCGGTCGGTGGAGGGGATCAGCAGGCGGATGCTCACGCTGACGTTGCGGAACCTCGAACGCGACGGTCTGCTCGTGCGCACCGTGTACCCGACAGTGCCGCCGAAGGTGGAGTACGAAGCCACGGCGATGGCGAAGGAGCTGTACGCGTCGCTGAGCGGCTTGCTGAGCTGGGCCGAGCGCCACCGCGACTCGATCGCCGCGTCCCGCGTCGTCTACGACGAGAAGGTCAGCGCCTGACGTCAGCCGTGTGCACGGCACGCTGGACGTGCGAGCACAGCAGGTCGAAGTACCTCTTCTGGAACGGCAGGTCCGTGCTGTTCTTCGCGGACCAGCGTTCCCAGAGGCCGCCCGGCCGCAGATAGCGTGACGTGTACGCGGTCGTGAGGTCGGCGTCGATGTGGTGCAGGGCCGCGAGCGCCCATTCCTGGTCGTAACGCAGGTCCGGCCGCGCGAGGTAATGGTCCAGATAGGACACGAGGATCTCGGCGTCGGCGATCGCGCCGAACCGGGCGAGCGCGAAACAGTAGCCCTGCCCGGCGAAGACCAGATCGCTTTCCAGGAACAGTTCCCGGAGGCGTCCGCGCCACGCGGTGCGGCGGTCGACGCCGATCAGCCATGCCGCGGTGATCCGCGGCCGCCAGTCCGCCGCGAGCAGTTCGTCGAGTTCGTCGTCGGTGATCGTCCGCGCGTCCTCGACGAGGTCACGCAGGAACGGCTCGCCGTCGGGGCCGCTCATCATCCCGGCGAAATTGCCGTGCAACAGCTTCGAGTACCGCGAGATCACGTAGCGGTCGATGGCGTCCGGCATGCCCGTGAGTTTCCCAGAAGACGAAGAACCGCGGTGCGAGGACGGGGGACCCTCGCACCGCGGTTCACTCTCGCCGTGGTTACGCGTTGACCACTGTCTTCTCCCGGTCGCCGTCACGGTCCTCATGGGGATCCGAGGCGTGATCGTCGATCAGGGTGGCTTCGTCGAACGGGGCCTGGCCGCTGAAGACCTGGTTGGCCCGTTCCCGGTCGAACTCCTTGGTCCAGGTGCCGACCAGGACGGTCGCGACGGCGTTGCCCGCGAAGTTGGTCAGTGCGCGGGCCTCGGACATGAACCGGTCGATGCCGAGGATGAAGCCGACGCCGTCGACCAGTTCCGGCCGGTGCGACTGGAGACCGCCGGCGAGAGTGGCGATTCCGGCGCCGCTCACGCCCGCCGCGCCCTTCGACGCGATGATCATGAACAGCAGCAAGGAGATCTGCTCGCCGACCGAAAGCGGCTGGTCCTGCGCGGTCGCGATGAACAGCGTCGCCATGGTCAGGTAGATGGCCGTGCCGTCGAGGTTGAACGAGTACCCGGTGGGCACGGTGATGCCGACGACCGGCTTGGAAACCCCGAGGTGCTCCATCTTCGCGATCAGGCGCGGCAAGGCCGACTCGGACGACGACGTCGACAGGATCAGCAGGAACTCGCGGCCGAGGTAGCGCAGCAGCGTGAAGATGTTGACCCGCGCGCCGATCCACAAGACCGAACCGAGCACACCGAACACGAAGACCAGGCAGGTCAGATAGAAGCCGATCATGATGACGGCGAGGCTGCGCAGCGCGCCCCAGCCGGTTTCCCCGACCACCGCGGCGATCGCGCCGAACGCGCCCACCGGGGCCGCCCACATGATCATCGCGAGGATCCGGAACACGAGCCGCTGGATGTGTTCGATGCCGCGGCGGATCGGCTCGCCCTTGGTGCCCAGCTTCTGCAAGGCGAAGCCGGCGAGCAGGGCGACCAGCAGCGTCTGCAGGACCTGGCCTTCGGTGAACGCGGAACCGAAGCTGGTCGGGATGATGCCGAGCAGGAAGTCGACGGAGCCTTCGCCGCCCTCGGCCTGTGTGTGCGCCTTCGCGGCGGCTGCCGGGTCGAGGTGCAAACCTTCGCCCGGGTGCAGGAGGTTGCCCACGACGAGGCCGATGGCGAGCGCGAACGTCGACATCATCAGGAAGTAGCCGAGCGACAGCAACCCGACCTTGCCGACCTTCGCGGCCTTCGCCACCGATCCGATACCGAGCACGATCGTGCAGAAGATGATGGGAGAGATCATCATCTTGATCAGGTTGACGAAACCCGTGCCGAGCGGCTTGAGCTCCTTCGCCAGACCCGGCGCGGCGAACCCGACGATGACGCCGAGGACGACCGCCGCGATCACGGCCAGGTACAGGTAGTGCATCTTGTCGCGGCGTCGGGGCGCCGCTTCCGGCGTTGTAGGCACCTTTGCCTCCAGCTCAGGGGTGTGTCCGTGGATTGCCGGTCACTATCACCCGGCCAGGTGAGCTGGGTCACGGTTGTGTTCATTGAGTTCGTGCGAGTGGTTTTCGGGGAATTCCGGCCGGGCGCGCTGAGCGGCCCCGGTACCGGTGTGCTGATATGAGCGGGTGCCCTCGACGACGCGGATCCGGACCAGGCGCGGCAGTCTCGCCCGCCAGCTGCTGATTCTCCAGCTCGTCGTGCTCTTCGTCCTTGTCGCGGCGGGGCTGGCCTTCGCCTACGTGGATTCGGTCAGGGCCACCGAAGACCGGGCGCGGGACAAGGTGACCGCGGTCGCCGAAGCGGTGGCGGACGCGCCCGGGGTATTGGCCGCACTGTCCACATCGGAGCCCAGCCGGACTCTTCAGCCGTTCGCGCAGAGTGTCCGCGCGGACACGGACGTGGACTTCGTGACCATCATGGACGAGAACGGCATCCGCTACACACACCCGAATCCGGAGCTGATCGGACAGCCGTTCATCGGCAACATCGGCGAGGCGCAACGCGGCGGCAAGGTCGTCGAGACCTACGCCGGTTCGCTCGGCCCGTCCGAACGCGTCGTGGTCCCGGTGCGCGGCGCCGCCGGGCAGGTCGTCGCGCTGGTGTCGGTCGGCATCACCGTCGAGGCGATCGACGCCGAACTGCGGGAACGCCTGTGGCCGCTGATCGGTGTCGCGGTGGCGGTGCTGGTGGTCGGCGGGATCGGCAGCTACCTGGTCAGCGCCCGGCTCCGTCGGCAGACCAGGGGGATCGCGCCCGAGGAACTGAGCAACCTGTTCGAGTACCACGAAGCCGTCCTGCATTCCGTGCGCGAGGGACTGCTGCTCGTCGGCGGCGACGGGCGGGTGGTGCTGTGCAACGACGGCGCCCGTGCGCTGCTGGGTGTCGCCGACGATCCGGTCGGCCGCGAACTGTCCTCCTTGGACGTTCCGGAAGACCTCGTCGAAGCGTTCACCTCGGGGGAGGAGCGCACCGACGAACTCCACCTCACCGAGGCCAGGGTGCTCGTCGTCAGCACGGCGCCGGTTCGCTCGCAGGGGAAGGCGATGGGCACCGTCGTGATCTTGCGTGACCACACGGAACTCCAGGCGCTGACCGGGGAACTGACCACGGTGCGCGGACTGGCCGAGGCGCTGCGGTCGCAGGCCCACGAGGCGGCGAACAGGCTCCACACGGTCGTTTCGCTGGTCGAGATCGGCCGCCCCGAACAGGCCGTCGAGTTCGCGACCGAAGAACTCGCGCTGGCACAGGAACTCACCGACCGAGTGGTCGGCGCGGTCGCCGAACCGGTGCTCGCGGCGTTGCTGCTGGGCAAGGCGGCGGAGGCGAGCGAACGCGGCGTCGAGTTCACGATCACGCCCGACACCGTCATGGAGGACTCGGACACCGGTGTCCCGCCGCGGGACCTGGTGACCATCCTCGGCAACCTGATCGACAACGGGATCGACGCGGCGGCGGGGAACGCCGGCGACGGCGGACGGCCCGGGGTCGAAGTCACCGTGCGGTCCGCCGCCGAGGGGCTGCTGTTGCGGGTCGCCGACACCGGCCCCGGCGTGGACGACGTCGAGGACGTCTTCCGGCGCGGATGGTCCACCAAACCCGAGGACGGGCACGGACTCGGCTTGGCACTGGTGGGTCAGGCGGTGCGACGGCACAGTGGGACGATCGACGTCGGCCGCGACGAGGGCGCGGTGTTCACCGTGCGTTTGCCGCCGAAACCGCCGAAGGAGTCCGTGCGATGATCAAGGTGCTGGTCGTCGAGGACGAACCGGTGGCCGCCGACGCGCATCGGGTGTACGTCGAGCGGATGCCCGGCTTCACCGTGTCCGGCGTCGTCCATTCCGGCGGCGACGCGTTGCGGTTCTGCGAACGCGAACCGGTCGACCTGGTGCTGCTGGACTTCTATCTCCCGGACACGCACGGCCTCGCCGTCTGCCGGTCGCTGCGCGCGGCGGGGCTCCCGATCGACGTCATCGCGGTGACCTCGGCGCGTGACCTGGCCCTGGTCAAGGCCGCCGTGTCGGTCGGCGTGGTGCAGTACCTGCTGAAACCGTTCACTTTCGCTTCCCTGCGCGAGAAATTGGAGCGCTACGCCGAGTTCCACGGGGCTTCGGGCGAAGTCTCCGGGCAGGCCGAGATCGATCGCGCGCTCGGCACATTGCGCACCACCGAGCGGCAGGCGCTGCCGAAGGGAATGAGCGGGCAGACTCTGGAGGCGATCACCGAAGTCCTCGCCTCGTCCGCGGACGGCCTGTCCGCCGGGGCGGCCGCGACCGCGATCGGCGCCTCCCGCGTCACCGCACGCCGCTACCTCGAATACCTCGCGGACAACGGCCTCGCCCAACGCGAACCCCGCTACGGCCAGGTCGGCCGCCCCGAGGTCTGGTACAAACCGAAAACCGTATAACGATCTATACCGCAGCGCGATGGCTACCTGGAACATCGTGAAGATCGGCGCTTGCCGAACTCGAGGCGCGGCGACTTCGGGCAAGCTCGTGCCACAGCCTTGAGCGCGGCATAGTCGTATGCGGACATGCGCATGTCAATAGGTCGAAAGTGTTGGTAAATCACCAGCTGTCTGACACGACGAAAGTCGGTGCCGGGTCGCGGTCAAGGCTCCTAAATTCACGAACCATTCCGTTGTCCTCACAAGGAGTGGGTCCATGGCAAGGAAGTTCTTCGTCTCCGCGTCCGTGAGCTTGGCGCTGCTGGCCGTCCCGGTCACCGCGGGCCAGGCCACGGCGGCGGTCCAGCCTGCTCAGAAGGCCGCGGCGGTGACCACGGTCTACTACGACGCCTCGAGCGCGCCCAGCTTCCGGGCCGCCATCCAGGCGGGCGTGGCGAACTGGAACAACTCGGTGTCCAACGTGAAGCTGCAGGAGAGCTCGTCGGGCGCCACCCTGCGCTACACCGAAGGCAACGACCCCTCGGGTTCGTACGCCGAGACCGACGGCCACGGCCGCGGCACCATCTTCATCGACTACACGCAGGCGCAGCAGTACAACCAGACGCGGATCGCCGCGCACGAGACCGGCCACGCGCTCGGCCTGCCGGACAACTACCAGGGTCCGTGCTCCGAACTGATGTCCGGTGGCGGCCCCGGCCCGTCCTGCACCAACGCGACGCCGAACGCCCAGGAGATCTCGCGGGTGAACTCGCTGTGGGCCAACGGGCTCGTCGCGGCGGGCGCCATCCAGCGCATCTACAACTGACGCTCTAGGTACGTGAAGGCCCCCTTTATTGCGCTAGACGCAGTGAAGGGGGCCTTCACGTACTTCAGGCGACCTGAGCGGCGGAACGTGGTGGGGCTGCCGGTGCTCATTCGAGGGTGCGGTCCCCTGACCACTCGATGGTCAGGGGAGCCGACGTGTCGCCGGTGAGCTGCCGCAGCTGGGTCATGGCCCGGTCCAACTGCTCCGCCAGACGCGGGATCGTGCTCGATGGGAGATAAGCCTCGGCGCCGGCGTCGAGCAGGCGGCGCACCGGGCCCTCGTATTTGACCCCGAGTTCGGCGTCTTCGATCTCCGTGATCACGATCCGGGCCTTCGGGTACAGAGCCCGGAAGTTCCCGATCAGCTGCGGGCTGGCCGGCGGCACCAGCAGGACGTCGACGGTCGGGGGCGCCGAGTGCAGGTCCAGGACGATGTAGCCGGGGCCGAGCCGCTCGGACAACGAGTCACGCGCCGACGCCGACAACTTCATGGCGGTGGCCACGACCGTGACGTCTTCGGAGTCCGTCGAAGAGACCTGTTCTTCTTGAACAGTGCCGGAAATCGTCCCGATCGTCTCGCCGTTCCGGGTGATGAGCACGTGTTCGCCGGGGCGGAGGGTGTCGATGAGCGCTACGAGTTCTTCAGGAAGCTGGGTGGCGTCGACCCACCGCTCGGACTGATCACTCATAAGGACATGATGGCCCCCTTCCTCACATCAGGTGCGAGGAAGGGGGCCATCATGGATCTACTTCTGCCGCGGCCGTCCGGGAACACCGGGCCGCGTCTGCCAGGGGTGCGGCCCGTCGAGCGGCCGGTACTCGACGCCCAGCGCGTCCAGCCGGAGCAGGTGGTGGTCCCGCAAACGCGGCAGGAACTCCGCGTAATCGCGTCCCTCGGGGTCGCTCCACGCCACCTCGGCGAAAGCGCACAGCCGCGGGAAGACGACGTAGTCCACCCGCCGCACGGTGTCGAGGTGCTCCGACCACACCTGCGCCTGCGCGCCGAGAATCGTCTTCCCCTCGGGGAAATCGGCGGGCACCGGCTCGTAGCCGTAGAAGCTCTCCAACGTGCTCAGGTAGCCGACGGGGATCGGTTCGTCGGGGTGATCGGACTGCCGGTGGTCCAGATACACGTGGTCCTCAGGGCACATGACGACGTCATGCCCAGCGGCCGCCGCGCGAGCACCCGCCGCCTCGCTCTGCCACGAGCCGATGACCATCGGCGGCAGGTCACCCGCTTCGAGCACCTCGTCCCAGCCGAGCGGACGACGTCCTCGTTCGATCAGGTGCTGGGCGATCTCGCGGACGAACCAGCCGTGTTCCTCGGTCGCGCCGGGAACCTCGTCACCGCCGAGCGCGATGACCTCCGACGGGAAGATGTCCAGCACGTGGTCGAAAATGCGCTTGAAGAAATCCACAGTGGACTTCTCCGTGTTCAACAGCGACGTGCTGATGCCCCAGCTCGTCCATACTTCCCACGGTTCGGCGGTTTCCGGGCCGAGCTCGGGGTACGCGGCGATCGCGGCCCGCGCGTGGCCGGGGATGTCGACCTCCGGGACGACCGTCACCGAACGCGCGGCGGCGTACGCGACGATCTCACGGAGATCGTCGGCCGAGTAGAACCCGCCGTGCGGTCGTCCGTCGCGTTCCGGCCCGTCGTGCCGGCCGACCATGGACGACTTCCGCCAGCCGCCGACCTCGGTCAGCTTGGGGAACTCGGGGATCTCGATCCGCCAGCCCTGGTCGTCGGTCAGATGGAGATTGAGCACGTTGAGCTTGTGCGCGGCGATCAGGTCGATGAACCGCAGTACCTCGGCCTTGGTCCGGAAATGCCTCGCCACGTCCAGTAGACAGCCGCGCCAGCCGAACCGCGGGTGGTCGGTCACCACGCCGCACGGGATCGTCTGCTGTCCACTGTGGATGGACGTCGCCCGGAACGCGTCCGGCCCGATGAGCTGCCGGAGTGTCTGGCGGCCGTAGAACTCGCCGGCCGCGTCGGCCGCGTGCAGGGTCACGCCGGACGGATCGATCTCCAGCCGGTAGCCCTCGGCGGGCAGCCCGGCGTCGATGCGTACGTCCACTTCGGACGGTACGGGACACTGCCCCGGCAGCGGTTCCACCGATACGGGACGGGGGAGCAGAGTTTCGAAACCAGGCATGTCAGCCCTTCACCGCGCCGCCCATGACGGACACGAGTCGTCGTTGCACGAGGATGAAGAACACCAGCACCGGGATGGTCATCAGGGTCGAGCCAGCCATCACCGCGCCCCAGTCGGTGTCCTCCGGTTTGAAGAACACCAGGATCGCCAGCGGGAGCGTCTGATTCTCGGTGTTGGAGATGATGAACGTCTTCGCGAACAGGAAGTCGTTCCAGGCGTGGATGAACGCCAGCACGCTGATCGCCACCAGCCCGGGCGCCACCAGCGGGAAGAGGATCTGCCAGGTGAACCGCAGGCGGCTCGCCCCGTCGATCTTCGACGCCTCTTCCAGTTCCTGCGGCACCGCGGCGACGAAGCCGCGCAGCATCCAGATCGCGAACGGCAGACTGAAGGCCAGGTGCACCAGGATCAGCGAGCCGAGGTGGTTGGTGCCGAACGCCGGCGCGACGTCGCCGACCGACCGCATCAGGAAGAACAACGGGATGGTCAGCGCCTCGACCGGCACCATCTGCGCCACCAGCACCATCACCAGCAGCACGGTCTTGCCCTTGAAGTTGAACCGGGTCAGCGCGACCGCGGAAAGGAACGAGAGCAGCAGCGACAACGCCACCACCACGACGGCCACGATCACGCTGTTCAGGAAGAACATCGCGAAGCCCTCGCCGCCGAGCACCCGTTCGAAGTGCTCCAGGGTCGGTGTCAGCGTCCAGGGGCGGGGGTTCTCCGCCTGGATCTGCCCGGTGGGCTTGAACGCCGAAAGCACCATCCAGTACACCGGGAACGCGACCATCCCCGCGATCACCACGCAGACGATCTCGGCGATCAGCCTGCCGGGCTTCTGAACTCGACGGCCTGCGGTCACACCCATCCGGCGCTCCGGCGTTGCGACCGGACGTACAACCCGGTGATGGACAGCAGCAGCAAGGTCATCACGACTCCGAGCGCCGCGCCGAGACCGTATTCCTGTCCGGCGAAGGCCTGTTGATAGGCGAAGACGTTGAGCACGAGGTTGCGCCCGGCCACGCCGCCGCCGTTGGTCATCACGTAGATCTGGGTGAAGATCTTGAAATCCCAGATGATCGACTGGATCGTGGCGATGGTCAGCAGCGGCCGCACCATCGGCAGCGTGATCGACCACGTGGTGCGCCAGGTCGACGCGCCGTCGAGGTACGCGGCCTCGATGACCTCTTCCGGCACGCCCTTGAGCCCCGCGTACATCGTCACCATGACGAACGGGAACGAACACCAGATGACCTCGGCGGCCACCAGACCGAACGTGCTGTAGGTGTCGAAGGTCCAGGAGTGATTCGCCATCCCGGTGAACCCGAGACCCGAGAGCACCTCGTTCACCAGGCCGAAGTCGGCGTCGAACAGGAACAGCCAGACGTACGAGCCCGCCATGGCCGGCGTCGCCCACGCGGCGAGCGCGGCCAGGAACAGCGGGACCCGTGCCCACGCGCGGACCCGGGTCGCCAGCACGGCCAGCCCCGTCCCGAGCGCGAGACTGCCGACGACGCACACCGCGGTGAAGCCGAGGGTCTTGGCCAGCACCTCCCAGAATTGGAGGTTCTCCAGCAGTTCGACGTAGTTCCCGAAGCCGAGGAACACCAGCGGCGCGTTGCCGACCGCCTGCGGCTGACCGTAGTCGTAGAAAGAGATCAGGACGAGCTGGTAGATCGGGTACACCAGCATCGCGAGCAGCAGGATGCCACCGGGCGCCAGGTAGAGCAGGGCGGCCCGCCCGTCCCGGCGACGGCGGGGCGACCGCCGTGCCGGGACGGCCGGAGCCGTGGTGCGGGGAATGTCTTTCGTGACCACTTAGCCGAACGCCTTGTTCATCTCGGCGGCCGCGGCGGTCAGCGCGGCCGCGGGGTCCTTGCCGCCGGTCGCGATCTGCTGGATCGCGGTGGGCAGCACGTTCTGCGCGTCGATCTTCGACCACGCCGCGGTGGCGGGGACGAACTTCGTGCCCGCGGTGAGCGTGTCGACGAACGGCTTGACCGACGGGTCGCTCGCGGCGAGCTTCTGCTGGACGCTGCCGAGGGTGGGCAGGTTGCCCATGGCGACGTACATCTTCTCCTGGTACTTGGCGCCACCGAGCAGCTGGGTGAACTCGACCGCGAGGCTCTTGCGCTTGGTCGCGTTGAACACGCCGAGCAGGTTGCCGCCCGCGAACGCCGGGGCGATCTTGCCCACCTCGGTGCCCGGGATCGGCATGATCGCGTACTTGCCCTTCACCTGGCCGGCTTCGACGGCCTTGCGGTTGAAGTCACCGCCGATCGACATACCGGCCTTGCCGCCCGCGAACGCCGTGATGCTCTGCGTCCCGGTGAGGTTGGCACACTGTTCTGGCGGGCAGATGTCCGCCTTCAGCAGGTTCGCGTACGCCGTCACGCCTGCCTTGGCCTGTTCGGAGTCCACAGAGGACTTCCACTTGCCGCCGTCCTGCTTCGCGATCTCGCCGCCGTGCGCCCACAGGAACGGCAGCATCGCGTAGGTGTACTTGCCACCGACGGAGATGCCGTACAGCTCCGGCTTCTTCGCGCGGATCGTCCTCGCGGTCTCGGTCAGTTCCGCCAGCGTCGTCGGCGGCTTGAGGCCGAGTTCGGCGAAGAGGTCCGTCCGGTAGTACAACGCGCGGATGCCGGTGAACCACGGAAGGCCGTAGGTCTTGCCGCCGGACTTCGCGGTCTCCAGGACCGCGGGCAGGATGTCGGCCCCTTCCTTCCACGACGAGAGATCGCCGGTGAGGTCGGCCAGCGCACCCGTGGCGGCGTAGCTGGAGACGTCGGTGTTGCCGAACTCGGCGACGTCCGGCGCGCTGGCCGGATCGTTGAAGGCGCCGGAAAACTTGTCGGCGCGGCCTTCCACCGGGATCCACTGGACGTCGACCTCGACGCCGGAGTGCGCCGCCTTGAACTCGGCGATGGCCTCCTTGACGGCGGCCTCCTTGGGCGCGCGGTTGGCCTCGTCGAACAGCCAGACCCGGACCGTGCCGGACTTCTCGTCACCGCCGCTCGCGGCGGGGGTGTTCTGGGCGGGCGCGCAGCCCGCGACGAGGCCGACCGCCGCGAGGCCCGCGATGAGGACGCGAGTTCTCATGGGATTTGCTCCTTATGCGAAGAAGACGGAATTGACCTGGGGGAGCGCCAGCTTTCCGGCGACGGCCCCAGGGAGGCCGGTGCCGGGATCGCGCGGCAGCCAGCTGAGCGTGCCGGACTTGTCGCTCGAGACGTAGAACCAGCGCTCGGTCGGGTCGAGTGTGATGTGCCGCGGGTAGACGCCGCCGACGGGCGCGTTGTTCAGCAATTTCAAGGACTTCCCGTCCTCGCCGACGCCGAACGACGCGATCGTGTCGGAACCGCGCACGGACGCGTAGACGAACCTGCCGTCCTTGGACGTGGTGATCTCGCCCGGGTACTGCGCGCCGGGCGTGCCCGCCGGGACGGCCGGGACCACCTGTCCGGCGGCGAGCTTCCCGGTGGCCGGGTCCCACGCCGCGACGGTCACCTCGGCACGCAACTCGCCGAGGATGTACGCGTACCTGCCGTTCGGGTGGAACGTCAGATGCCTGGGCCCGGCGCCCGACGGGAGCTTCAGCTGCTGGTTCAGCTTGAGTTTCCCGGTCGCGGTGTCGAGTTTGTAGACGTAGACCGAGTCCGCGCCGAGGTCGACCGAGAGCACCCACTTGCCGGTGGGATCGTTGACCACCTGGTGCGCGTGCGCGTCCCGTTCGGCGCCCTTGTGCTGGGCCAGATCGACGACGTCGCCGAGTTTCCCGCCCGCGAGGATCGGGAGGACGACGACGCTGCCGCTGCTGTAGTTCGCGGCCAGCACGTACTTCTGGCTCGAGTGGACGCTCAGATGCGTCGGGTGCTGACCCTTCGCCGACTTCTTGTTGAGCAGCTTGGGTTTCGTCGGATCGGCCAGGCTGAACGCGGAGATCTGGCCGTTCTCGTCCTCATTGGTCACGTAGAGCGTCTTGCGGTCGGCGCTGATGTCGAACCAGGAAGCGTTGCTGACTCCCGGAATCGTCCGGTCGACGACCACGGCGTTCGTGGTCGCGTCCCGGTGAGCGACATCGAGTCCGTGCCCGGAACTGGTGTAGCTGCTGACGTAGATGGCTCCGGTTCCCTTCGGTCCGCAGGTCTGTTCGGAGGCGTTCGCGAGGTGGGAACCGAGAACGGTGGTGAGTCCAGCCGCTCCGACGGCGCCGAGGAAGGTGCGTCGATCGAGTCCGGTCATCGTGATCTCTCCCAGTCGTCGGTGGTTTAAACCACTGCCATGAGCAATGCTGCCACGCCGAAACCGGAAACGGAAAGGACGGTTTCCAATACGGTCCAGGTTTTCAGGGTCTGCGGCACGGTCATGTTGAAGTACCGCGAGATGATCCAGAAACCGCCGTCGTTCACGTGGGAGGCGATGATCGATCCGGCCGAAATCGCGACGACCAGCAGCGCGAGCTGCATTTGCGAGTAGCCGAGAGTCGCCACCGTCGGCGCGACGATGCCACTCGTGGTGACGATCGCGACGGTGGCCGAACCCTGTGCGATGCGCATGCCGCAACTGATCACGTACGCCGCCAGGATGACCGGGAGACCGGCGTTGTCCAGCGATCCCGCGACGGCCTTGCCGATCCCCGTGGCGGCCAGCACGGCGCCGAAGAACGCGCCCGCGCCGACCACGAGCAGAATCATCGCGACGGGGCGCAGCGATTTCGCCGAAAGCTCGCTCAAGTCCTTGCCCGTCAAGCTCCGGCGAAGGCCCAGTAGCCACGACGCCAGCAGCACCGAGATCGTCAGCGCGACCGCGGGGGTACCGATGAACGCGGCGACACCGGCGAGCGCGGAGTTCTTGGGCAGCCAGATGCTGCCGAAGGTCCCGGCGAGGATCAGCACCAAGGGGACGGCGATGATCGACACCACGAGGCCCAGTGATGGCGGGTTCGTCTCCTTTTCGCCTGCTTCTTCCGCGATCAGGAACTCCGCGGGGACCGGTACGTCGACGCGTTTGCCGATCCAGGTCGAATACAGCACACCGCCGATGAGGAACGCGGGGATGCCGCAGACCAGGCCCATCAGGATGATCCAGCCGAGTTCCACGTGCAGCAGACCGGCAGCGGCCACCGGACCGGGATGCGGCGGGAGGAACGCGTGCGTGATGGAAAGACCGGCGAGCAACGGCAACGCGTACAGCACGAGCGAACGGCCGCCCTGTTTGGCGGCGACGTAGACCAGCGGCGCCAGCACGAAGATGCCGATGTCGAAGAAGACCGGGATACCGAAGACGAAGCCCGCGAGGCCCATCGCCAGCGGGGCCCGCTTCTCGCCGATGGCCCGCAGCAGCGCGCTGGTGAGCACCTTCGCCCCACCCGAACGCTCCAAAATGGACCCGAGGATGGTGCCGAGCCCGATGATCGCGGCGATATGGCCGAGGATGCCGCCGAATCCCTTTTCCAGCAGGGAGTCCGACGCCTTCTGCGCGGAGCCGACGATCTGGACCACCGGCAGGCCCGCGGCCAGCGCGGTCAGCAGGCCGACCACGATCAGCGCGATGAAGGGCTCGAGCTTGACCTTGATGATGAGCAGCAGCAAGATCGCGATCGAGACGGCGGCGAGGGTCAGGAGACCTCCCGTCGAATGTTGGAGCCAGTCGATCATCGGGCACTCCCGGGGTTCCGCAGTGAATGGCCGGCGAGGGCGCCGGTCGGTTGACCATCGTCGATGGCGGCGACACCGTTGACGAAGACATAGGGGATACCGGCGGCCTGCTGCCGCGGCTCGTCGAACGTGGCGGTGTCGGCGACGGTTTCCGGGTCGAACAGCACGAGGTCCGCCGCGTAGCCGGCGCGGACGAGACCCCGGTCGGTCAGCCGCAGGCGTTCCGCCGCGCGGCCGGTGAGGTGGGCGACGCATTCGGCGAGCTCGAGGACGCCGAGTTCGCGGACGTAGCGCGCGAGGTAACGCGGGAACGTGCCCCAGGCGCGGGGATGCGGCCGTGCGCCGACGAGCAGGCCGTCGCTGCCGCCGGTGTGCGTGCGGTGCCGCATGATCGCCTGGACGTTCTCCTCGTGCCCGACGTGCATCAGGCAGGACGTGCCGAGCTTTTCCGAGATCAGGACGTCGAAATACAGCTCGGCCGCCGGTTTTCCGGCAAGCCGCGCCGAAGCGGCGACGGAATGCCCGACGAGGTGGGAGTTCTCGTCCCGGCGGACACCGTTGATCTCGATGGCCTCCCAGTCGATCGGCACCCCGTGCGCGCCATCGGATCCGGTCTCCTCGATCTCTGCGCGGATCCGCTCGCGGGTGTCCACATCGGACAGCCGGGCCAGCGTGGCGTCGAGGCCGCCTTCGGTGGACCAGCTCGGCAGCAACGCGGAAAGGTACGTGGCGCCGGGCAGGTAGGGATAGGTGTCCAGCGTGATGTCGCAGCCGTCGTCGAGCGCCCGGTCGAGCAGCTCCAGCAGATTCGATGCCTTGCCCTTGTTCACCGAGAAGTTCATCGTGGCGTGCGCGAGGTGCAGCGGGCAGCCCGAACGGCGGGAGACGTCGACCATCTCGCCGAACGCCTCGAGCGCGCCCTTGCCGTAGCTGCGGTGGTGCGGGCTGTAGAAGCCGCCGTTCTCCCCGACGACCTCGCACAGCTCGACGAGTTCTTCGGTGGTGGCGTACATGCCCGGCGTGTAGGTGAGCCCGGACGACATGCCCATCGCGCCCTCGGCCAGCCCGGTCGCGATGAGTTCCTTCATCGCGTTCATCTCGGCTTCGGTCGCGGGCCGGTCTTCCCAGCCGACGGTGAGCATGCGGACGGTGCCCTGCGGCACCAGGTAGGCCGCGTTGACCGCGATCCCGGCGTCGAGCCGGTCGAGGTACTCGCCGACGGAACGCCAGTTCCAGTCGAATCCGGCCGGATCGTCGTTCCACCCGGCGAGCTGCTGGCGCAGCGCCGCGAGGACGTCGTCGTTCACGGGCGCGTAGGAGAGCCCGTCCTGCCCGAGCACCTCGGTCGTGACGCCCTGGGAGAGCTTCGCGAGGTGGTCCGGATTGGCGAGCAGCTGGAGGTCGGAATGGGAATGCATGTCGATGAACCCGGGCGCGAGCACGAGTCCTTCGGCGTCGATGGTGCGGCGGCCCGCGAGCGAGCCGGGTTCGGCGACACTGGTGATACGGCCGTCGGAGATGCCCACGTCGTGCCTGGTGAGCGGATCTCCGGTGCCGTCGGCGACCAGTGCCGAGCGGACGACGATGTCCATGGTGATTCTTCCTCTGCGGCGGTGGAGGACGGATCAGGGTGTGTTGGCGGAGCTGAAGATCGATCTGTACAGGTGACCGAACGTGTGAACCCGCCCCGGCCGAAGGCCCCGCTATCGCGGTGGCAGGGCGCCGTATCCGCATCCGTGATGTGGATGATCAGGCAGCGCCCTGCCGACGTCGATCGCGGTCGCGGGTTCACCAGGGAACTCAGAAATGGGTGCGGACGAAATCGAGCACGGTCTCGCCGTCGGGGCCGACGACCGGGATCAGGGGCCACTTGTCGAAGACGGTGCAGGGATGGGACAGCCCGAGGGCGATCCAGTCCCCGACCTCGACCGGTGACGACGCGGGCAGGGTGAGAAAGGCGTGCTGGTCGTTCATCTTCTGGATGGAATGACCTTCGAGCGCGGACGCCTGCCCGTCGCCCTTGCGGATGAGGCGCGGCTCGGGCATGCCTTCGTCGAACGAGGCGTCCCGTTTGCCGATGGTGAGCAGCGCGAGTTCGTCCGTCGGCTTCGACGTGACCTGTGCCCAGGCGCGCAGCGCGGAACGGAACGAGGCGACCCCGTCGATGCGCGGCTGCTCGCCGAGCGGGGAGATCACGCGGTAGAAGCCGTCGTCGTGGGTGACGTAAGCGCCGCTGCGCAGGATCGGCAGGACGTCCAGGCCGCCCCAGTCCTTGGTGAGTTCGTCGGCGACGCGATCGAAGTACGCGCTGCCACCGCCGGTCACGATGATCTGGCCGGCCTCGTCGAGCAGGCCCTTGGCGTCGAAGGCGAAGACGAGTTCGCGCAGACCGTCCACATAGGAGCTGATCAGCTGGAGCGACTTTTCGTCCGTGTGGTGGGAAAGCGCGCCTTCGTAGCCGCCGGATCCGCGCATGCGGAGAGCCGGGCTCGCGTGCGCGGCCTCGGCGACGGCGAGCGCGGTCCCGGTGTCGCGGACACCGGTGCGGCCGCCTTCGGCGCCGAGTTCGACGAGCACGTCCACCTTGCGGCGGGCGCCGCTCAGGGCTTCGGTCATCAGCTCGACACCGCGGACCGAGTCGACCCAGCAGACGAACTCGAAGTCGTCGTCGGCGTCGAGTTCGGCGGCGAGCCACTTCAGGCCCGAGGGGTCGAGCAGCTGGTTCGCCAGCAGGATCCGGGAGACCCCGAACGCCCGGTAGATCCGCAGGTGTCCGGCGTTCGCGCAGGTGATGCCCCACGAGCCGTGCTTCAGCTGCCGCTCGAACAGCTGCGGCGCCATCGTCGTCTTGCCGTGCGGGGCCAGCGCGACACCACGCGTGGCGCACCAGTCCGCCATCGTGCGGAGGTTGTGTTCTACGGCCTCTTCGTCGAGAACGACGAACGGGCCGAGGAAGCCGTCTTCGAACAGCTTCGCGCCGCGGGCGGCGGCTTCGCCGATCGTGAGACCCGACAGCGAAGGCGCGACCGAGCGGAAGCGCCAGTCGACGCGCTCCTCCCGGACGGCCGCGACCGCGGCGGAATCGATGGTGCCGGCTTCGAACATGAGGTTCACCTCGGTTGCGTATGTTGCAACGGACGTTGCGCATATTGCGTGGGATAGGTGTAGCATCCGGTCCGCTGGAGGTCAACGGCGTGACGATGAGGAGACGCGGAAGTGACAGGTGAGCCTCGGCCGCCCGGGAATCTTTTGATCTTTTGGGGTCGCGCCCTTTTGGCCGGAGGCCCCGCCATCGCGATGGCAGGGCGCTTTACGGTCGTGAAGCGAAATGAATCCTTGACGTACGCCCTGGCAGCGGGATGGCGGTCGGCGCGATGAAGAGCACTGACGTTATTTGCATCGGGGAGTCGATGGCCTTGTTCGTACCGGCCGAAACAGGGCCGCCCGACGAGGTGCGTAAGTGGGTGCGAAGCATCGGCGGAGCCGAATCGAACGTTGCCTGCCATCTCCCCGCGCTGGGGTTCACCAGCGCCTGGGTGAGTGCCGTCGGCGACGATCCGTTCGGCCGCGCGCTGGTGCGCGAGATCGGTGAAGCGGGGGTGGACGTCAGCGCGGTCGTGGTCGATCCGACGCGTCCGACCGGGCTCTACATCAAGGAAAGCGGAGCGGACGGCAGCCCCGTGCGCTACTACCGCAAGGGTTCGGCCGCTTCCGGAATGGACGCCGGATTGCTGGGGAAGCTCGATCTCGACGGGGCGCGCGTAATCCACCTGTCCGGGATCACGCCCGCGCTGTCGGACGGCTGTCTCGACCTGGTGCGGGCACTGATGGAACGACCGCGCGGCGACACACTGGTGTCGTTCGACGTGAACTTCCGGCCCGCGCTGTGGGCCGGGCGCGACCCGTCGGTGCTGGCCGGGCTGGCCGCCCGCGCCGACATCGTGCTGGCGGGCGAGGACGAGGCCGAGCGAGTGTGGGGGACCGGTGACCCGGAACGGCTGCGCGTCGCGGTGCCAGGGCCGAAGACGCTGGTCGTCAAGCACGGTGCACGCGGGGTGACGTTGATCGACGGCGACAGGGCACCACTGTTCTCGCCGGCGCTCCAGGTCGACGTCGTGGAGCCGGTCGGCGCCGGTGACGCGTTCGCGGCCGGATTCCTCGCCGCCACCCTGCGCGGCGACGACCCCGCGACCCGGCTGCGACGCGGTCATCTGCAGGCCGCGGCCACCCTGCTGACCCACGACGACGTGGGCACACCGCTGCCCGAATCCGTCGTCGAAGCGCTCCTCGGGGCGGATGAGGCAGCATGGGCGGCGGCCAAGCTGACGGACAAGGGATTGGTGGGCGGATGAGCCAGAGCCTGGACAGGGCGCTCACGCTGCTGGGCGGGCTCGCCCGCGAGCCGAAGACGCTGGATCAGCTCGCCGAGGAGATCGGCGTGCACAAGTCGACCGTCCTGCGCCTGCTGCGCACCCTGGAGACGCATCACTTCGTCCGCAGGGAAGGGCAGCGGCACTACCGGCTGGGCAGTGCGCTCTTCGACCTCGCCCAGCAGGCGCTGGAGGACCGCGACGTCCGCCGCACCGCGCAATCCGCGCTCGCCGGGCTCAACGCGCGCACCGGGCACACCGTGCACCTCGCGTCCTATGAGGACGGAGAGGTCGTCTACATCGACAAGTTCGAGGGCAGGCACTCGGTGCGGATGTACTCCCGCATCGGGAAACGCGCCCCGTTGCACTGCACCGCCGTCGGCAAGGTGCTCGTCGCGGCGATGACGCCGGAGAAGCAGGCGGACGTGGTCTCGAGGATCGACTTCTTCGTCCGCACCCCGAACACGATCACCACACCCGAGGCCTACCAGAAAGAACTCGCGCTCGTCGCCGACCGCGGCTACGCGGTGGACAACGCCGAACACGAGGACTTCATCCACTGCATCGCCGCGCCGGTCCGCGGCCCGGGCGGCGTCGTGCTGGCCGCCGCGTCGATGTCGGTGCCGAAGGTGCTGCTGGACTACGACGGCCTGATGGGGCTCGTGCCCGAACTCGTCGCCGCCGCCGAAGAAGCTTCCGTCCACAGTGGATGGACGGGGAACCGAAAGGGGAAGTTGGAATGAGCAAGACCGCGATCAGCACGGAGAACGCGCCGAAGCCGGTGGCCGCGTTCTCGCAGGCGGTCCGCAAGGGCAACATCCTGCAGGTGGCCGGCCAGGTCGCCTTCGACCCGGCCACCGGCGCCATCGTCGGCGAGACCGTCGGCGAGCAGACCGAGCAGACCTTCAAGAACATCGAAGCGGTGCTCGAGGCCGCCGGTTCGAGCCTGGCCGACGCGCTGATGGTGCGTGTCTACCTGACCGACGTCGACCACTTCGGCGCGTTCAACGAGGTCTACAACAAGCTGATCGGCGAGGCGCCGCACCCGGCCCGCACCACCGTGTACGTCGGCCTGCCCGCCGGGCTGCTGGTGGAGATCGACGTCCTGGCCGTGACGGACTAGTCGCGCGCCTCGTGAGTGGTAAGGACGGTTCTAACGGTCCTTACCACTCACGAGGGCTAGAGCACGCTCGTGTACCCGTTCAGCGCGGGCTGCCCGCCCAGGTGCGCGAAGAGCACGTTCGAGTCCCGCGCGACCTCACCGCGCGAAACGAGGTCGATCAGCCCCGCCATGGACTTGCCCTCGTACACCGGATCGGTGAGCACTCCCTCCAGCCGCGCCAGCGTCCGGATCGCGTCCAGAGTGGACTCGTCCGGGATGCCGTATATCCCGGCGTGGTAGCGCTCGTCCAGTTCGACCTCGCCGATCTCCCCGGCGCCGATCAGTTCCGCGGTCGCGCGGGCGATGCGGGTGATCTGGTCACGCGTCTCCGCCGGTTTCGCCGACCCGTCGACGCCGAGGATCCGTCGCGGCTTCCCGGAAAGCGCGGCCCCGGCGACCATCCCGGCCTGCGTGCTGCCGGTGACCGAGCAGACGACCACCGTGTCGAAGAAGACGCCGAGTTCGGCCTCCTGCGCTTCGAGTTCGACGATCCAGTTCGCGAAACCGAGCCCGCCGAGGCGGTGGTCCGAACCGCCCGCCGGGATCGCGTACGGCTTCCCGCCGCCGGCTTCGATCTCCTTGACCGCGTTCTCCCAGCTCTCCTTGAAGCCGACGCCGAACCCGGCCTCGACCATCCGGATGTCCGCGCCGAGGATGCGCGAGAGCTGGATGTTGCCTACCTTGTCGTACAGCGGGTCGTTCCAGTCGACCCAGCTCTCCTGCACCAGCACGGCCTTGAGGCCGGCCCGCGCGGCGGCCGCGGCGACCTGGCGGGTGTGGTTCGACTGCACGCCGCCGATCGAGATCAGCGTGTCCGCGCCCGAGGCCAGCGCGTCGGCGACCAGGTATTCGAGCTTCCGGGTCTTGTTGCCGCCGAACGCGATCCCGGAGTTGACGTCCTCGCGTTTCGCCCAGACCTTCGCGCCGCCGAGATGGGCGGTGAGCCGCTCGAGCGGGTGGACGGGGGAGGGGCCGAACAGCAGCGGGTAGCGGGGGAAATCGGCGAGGGTCATGGCGTCTCCAGGAGGGCTTCGAGTTCGGTCCAGATCGTGGCGGTGATCGCGCAGGCCGCGTCGACGTCGCCGGCTTCGATGGCGTCGGCCAGCTCCGCGTGGCGCTGGACCGATCGGTGGGCGGGCAGGGAGCCGAAGCGGGCGTATTCGAGACGTCGCAGCAGCGGCGTGTAGCGGGCCAGCGTCGCGGTGATCGCCCGGTTGCGCGCGGCGGCCACCGGGACGTCGTGGAGTTCGTCGTCGGCGGCGATCGCGGCCGCGATGTCCCCGGCGGCGATCGCGTCGGCGAACCGGGTGTTGGCCGCGCGCATCGCGGCGACCTCCACCGGTCCCATTCGCGGCGCGCCCGCCCGGACAGCGAACTCGTGCAGCGTGCGGACCAGCTGCAGGGCGTCACGGACGTCGTCGGGAACGAACCCCGCCACGCGCGTGTAGCTCTGCGGCTTCGACTCGACGAGGCCGTCCTCGCTGAGCCGCAGCAGTGCCTGGCGCACCGGCGCCCTCGACAGGCCCAGCTGATCGGCGAGGTCGCCGTCGCGCAAGTTCGTCCCCGGCGGCAACGTCCCGTCGATGATCGCCCGCCGGATGCTCTCGTAGGCCTCGTCCCTGAGGAGGGACCTCGGCACCTTCGCCAACCCACTCACATCTGAAATGTTAGTTGACGGAGAGGTGGAAGTACATGAAGGCCCCCTTCCTGTACCTAGGCGCAAGGAAGGGGGCCTTCATGTACTTCGGAGGAAACGAGGCCTAGTAGACGGGCCCCGTGTACTTCTCGCCCGGCCCCTGGCCGGGAGCGTCCGGCACGGCCGAAGCCTCGCGGAACGCTTTCTGCAGAGACTGCAGGCCGTCACGCAACGGGCCCGCGTGCAGGCCGAGGTACTCAGCCGAGGCGGTGACCAGCCCGGCGAGGGCGGTGATCAGGCGGCGGGCCTCGTCGAGGTCGCGGTGCGGTGAGCTGGCCGGGTCCTCGTCCGCGAGGCCGAGGCGTTCGGCGCCGGCGGAGAGCAGCATGACGGCCGCCCTGCTGATCACCTCGACGCTCGGGATGTCCTCCAGGTCGCGGACGTCCGGGGAATACGGGGGTTGCTGAACGGGTTCATCTGACACGTCTGGTACCCTTCCACGAGCGACCAGCCCCCGAGTGATCGGGGGCGGCAAGTGGAGCCCCGCTCCCACCCGTGTCACCGCCGTAGCATCAGGTGTCCGGGTCCGGTCTCGCCGAGACGATTTCGGGCGTCGAGGCGGTGTGTTCGATTCTGGAGATCGAACACGATCGGAAGAGTGGGCCCCGCGTACCGCACGGTACCGGGGCCTTAGGTATGTGGGCACCAGGTCGAAACGGTAGAAGAATTTACCTCGGACCAAGGAGGCCCCATCAGCTCCGAGACACGCATCAACGACCGAATCCGGGTACCGGAGGTCCGCCTCGTCGGGCCGGCCGGTGAACAGGTCGGCATCGTCCGGATCGAAGATGCGCTGCGGCTGGCACAGGAGAACGATCTCGATCTGGTCGAGGTCGCTCCGCAGGCACGCCCGCCCGTATGCAAGCTCATGGACTTCGGCAAGTTCAAGTACGAGAGCGCGCAGAAGGCCCGCGAGTCCCGCCGCAACCAGCAGCTCACAGTCATCAAAGAGCAGAAGCTTCGGCCGAAGATCGATCAGCACGACTACGAGACCAAGAAGGGTCACGTGTCGCGCTTCCTGGCGGCAGGCAACAAGGTCAAGGTCACGATCATGTTCCGCGGTCGCGAGCAGTCCCGGCCGGAACTCGGTTTCCGCCTGCTGCAGAAGCTCGCCGACGAGGTGACCGAACTCGGGTTCGTCGAGTCGTCGCCGAAGCAGGACGGTCGCAACATGATCATGGTGTTGGCCCCGCACAAGAACGTGAAGCCGCAGAAGGCCGCGAAGGCAGCCAAGGACGAGTCGTCCGAGCCGCCCGCCGACGCGTAGCGCCGACCAGCACATGTCAGCGGCACACCGGGGAAAGCCGGTGTGCCGCCGCACGAAAGAGGACAACGTAATGCCGAAGATGAAGACGCACAGCGGGACGTCCAAGCGTGTCCGCGTCACGGGTTCGGGCAAGCTGCGCCGCCAGAAGGCCGGCCGTCGCCACCTGATGGAGAAGAAGTCCAACAGGCTCACCCGCCGCCTCGAAGGCACGACCGAGATCGCCAAGAACGACGTCGGCCGCGTCAAGCGCCTTCTCGGCCGCTGACACCCCCGCACTTGTAAACCCCGGGCGCGCCCGCCGCGCCCCCAGATCGACAGGATGGACCAGTGGCACGCGTCAAGAGGGCGGTCAACGCCCAGAAGAAGCGTCGCGCGACTCTCGAGCTCGCCAGCGGCTACCGCGGCCAGCGTTCGCGGCTGTACCGCAAGGCGAAGGAGCAGACGCTTCACTCGCTGAACTACGCCTACCGGGACCGTCGTGCCCGCAAGGGTGACTTCCGCCAGCTGTGGATCACCCGTATCAACGCCGCGGCCCGCGCCAACGGCGTGACCTACAACCGGTTCATCCAGGGCCTCAAGGCCGCGGGTGTCGAGGTCGACCGCAAGATCCTCGCGGACCTCGCGGTCAACGACGCCGCCGCGTTCACCGCGCTGGCCGAGCTGGCCAAGGCGAACGTGAACACCGAAGAGAAGAAGTCGGCCTGACCGGCCACAGCGCTCTTCCACAACCCGGGGCGGCTCCGTTCACCGAACGGACGCCCCGGGTTGTTGCTGCGCGCAAGCTCACCCGCCGGTCCGAGCGCGAGAAGACCGGCCGGTTCCTCGCCGAGGGCGCGAACGCGGTCGAAGCCGCGCTCGAAGACGGCGGCACGGTGTACGAACTGTTCGTGACCGAGCGCGCCGCCGCGCAGCACGAGCGCCTGCTCGTCGCCGCGCGTGAGGCGGGCGTCCCCGTCTCGCCGATCACCGACCGCGCCGCCGACGGGCTGTCCGAGACCGTGACACCGCAAGGCATCGTCGCGGTCTGCGCACTCGTCGACCGTCCACAGGAGACGGTCCTGAAGCCGGGCGCGAAGCTCGTCGTCGTCCTCGTCGACGTCGCAGACCCCGGCAACGCGGGCACCGTGATCCGGGTCGCGGACGCCGCCGGCGCCGACGCGGTCGTCCTCGCCGGGGACAGCGTCGACCCGCACAACGGCAAATGCGTCCGCGCGGCCGCCGGCAGCCTGTTCCACCCCGCCATCACCCGGATCCGGGACGTCGACGCGGCCTTGAAGGCCTGCTCCGCCGCCGGACTCCGCACCATCGGCGCACACGGCTACGCCGACACCGAACTCGATCAGGTGGCTTTCGACGAGCCCACCGCGTGGGTGTTCGGCAACGAGGCGCACGGATTGCGCCACGACGTCCTGGAGACGGTCGACCTCGCGGTCAAGATTCCGATGTACGGCCGGGCGGAGAGCCTGAACCTCGCGACGGCCGCGGCGATCTGCGTGTACACCAACGCGATGGCGTCCCGTACCGCTCGCTAAGCTGCGGTTTCACCAATTCCGTTGATTCACTGGGGGAATCATGGGGCGTATCGCCCGTTCCTTTGCCTTGTTCGGTGCTTCTTGGCGAGTTCTGCGCTCCCGCAAGGAACTCATGCTCTTCCCGGTGCTCGCCGCCGTCGCCGGCCTGCTGGTCGCCGCGGTGTTCCTCGGCTCCGGGTACTGGATCTCCCACACCGAGATCGCCGACCACTCCCGGCTGGCGCCCGGTTCCTACGTGATGCTCGGGCTGTTCTACCTCGCGGCCGCGTTCGTCACCGTGTTCTTCAACGCCGCCCTCATCTCGCAGGCCGACGTCGCGCTGCGCGGTGACGACCCCCGCGTGGCCGCCGGGCTGGCCGAGGCCGGACGTCGCTGGCTGCCCCTGCTGGGCTGGTCGGCGGTGACGGCGACGGTCACCTTGATCCTCCGGGAGATCGAGCAGCGGTTCGGGTTCATCGGCCTCATCGTCGGCAGACTGGCCGGAGCCGCCTGGAACCTGATCACGTACCTGGTCCTGCCGGTGATGATGATCGAGGACGCCGGCGTCCGGCGTGGGGCCAAGCGTTCGGCCGAGCTGCTCAAGCGGACCTGGGGCGAGCAAGCGGCCGGACGGCTCGGTATCGGGCTGGTCGGGTTCCTGCTGGCGCTGGCCGGGTTCGTCGTCTTCATGGGCGCGGGTTTCCTGCTCGGCGGCACCATCACGATCTTCGTCGCCATCGGGATTTCACTCGTGTGGGGGTTTTTGGTCTCCATCCTCTGCACGACGCTGTCCGGGATCTACCAGACCGCGTTGTACCGCTACGCCGCCGACGGAATCGTCCCGGAGGAGTTCGGCAAGGTGGACTTCGAGGGCGCTTTCGCCGGGCGCTGAGCCGGAAATCGATGGCCTCGGTGCCCGTGGCCACGTAGAGTCGCGGGCAGCACGCCGTTCGCACACGACACCAAGGGAGCTCTCATGGAACGCAGTGTTCGTTCCAGCACCTTGTTTACGGCGTAGAGCGCGTTTTTCGCCCTCCCGAGTGACGGTGCGGCCACCCCGAGGGTGATCGGGGGCCGCCGTTCGCTGTCCCATAGAATTCAGCAGCTGCTAAACCCATGTGTGCGCTCGCGTGCACCGGACCAGTCCCAGCGGACGCCGAGGAGTTATGTCCGAAGCCAACGACAAGCAGGACCCCCAGGCGGGAGCGCTCGCGCCGGAAACGCTGACGGCCGCCGTCAAGCAGGCCGAGACGGATTTCGCGGCCGCGGCGGATCTCGACGCGCTGGCCGCGGTCAAGCCCGCCCACCTCGGCGACCAGTCCCCGCTGCTGCTCGCCCGCCGCGAGATCGGTGCCCTGCCGAAGCAGGAGAAGGCCGAGGCCGGCAAGCGGGTCAACGAAGCACGCCAGGGCATCCAGTCCGCGTTCGACGCCCGCCGTGCCGTATTGCAGGCGGAGCGTGACGAGAGGGTGCTCCGCGAGGAGGCCGTCGACGTCACGCTGCCGTGGGACCGCGTGCCCCGCGGTGCCCGGCACCCGATCGCGACCCTTTCGGAGCGGATCGCCGACGCGTTCGTCGCGATGGGCTACGAGGTCGCCGACGGCCCGGAGCTCGAAGCCGAGTGGTTCAACTTCGACGCGCTGAACTTCGGCAAGGACCACCCCGCGCGCCAGCTGCAGGACACGTTCTACCTCGGTGAGGAGGACTCCGGTCTGGTGCTGCGGACGCACACGTCGCCGGTGCAGGCCCGCACGCTGCTGCACCGCGACCTGCCCGTGTACGTCGTCTGCCCCGGCCGCACCTACCGGACCGACGAGCTCGACGCCACGCACACCCCGGTGTTCTCGCAGGTCGAAGGGCTCGCGGTGGACAAGGGCCTGACGATGGCGCACCTCAAGGGCACTCTCGACGCCTTCGCCCGCGCGATGTTCGGCGGAACCTCGAAGACCCGTCTGCGCCCGCACTTCTTCCCGTTCACCGAGCCGTCGGCCGAGGTCGACGTCTGGTTCGAGGAGAAGAAGGGCGGACCGGGCTGGGTCGAATGGGGCGGCTGCGGCATGGTCAACCCCAACGTCCTGCGTGCCTGCGGCGTCGACCCCGAGGTCTACTCGGGCTTCGCCTTCGGCATGGGTATCGAGCGCACCCTGCAGTTCCGCAACGGAATCCCGGACATGCGCGACATGGTGGAGGGCGACATCCGGTTCACCCTGCCCTTCGGAATGGAGGCCTGAGTGAAGGTCCCAGCCAGCTGGCTGACCGAACACCTCGACGTCGACGAAGATGTCACGGCCCAGGATCTGGCCGACGCCTTCGTGCGCATCGGCATCGAGGTCGACGACGTCCGGAAGCTCGAACCGGTCACCGGCCCGCTCGTGGTCGGCCGCGTCGCCGAGATCGAGGAGCTCACCGAGTTCAAGAAGCCGGTCCGGTTCTGCCGGGTCGACGTCGGCGAGTCCGAGGACGCCGACAAGCCGGACGAGAACCTCGAAGCCGACGACGACGAAGGTCCCTTCGAGGACGACGGCCCCACGGGGATCAAGACCCGCGGGATCATCTGCGGTGCCACGAACTTCGCCGAGGGCGACCTGGTCGTCGTCGCGCTGCCCGGCACCGTGCTGCCCGGTGGTTTCGAGATCGGTTCGCGCAAGACCTACGGCCGGCTCAGCGACGGCATGATCTGCTCCGCGCGCGAACTCGGCATCGGTGACGACCACTCCGGCATCCTGGTGCTGCCGCCGAGCGCGGCCAGCCCCGGTGAGGACGCGAACAAGCTGCTCGGCCTCGACGACACCGTCCTCGAGGTGACGCCGACCCCGGACCGCGGGTACACCCTGTCGGTCCGCGGCCTGGCCCGCGAGCTGTCCAACGCGCTCGACGTCCCGTTCGGTGACCCGGCGTCCATCGAGGTCCCCGAGGCCGAGAGTGACGTCTGGCCGGTGCGCATCGAGGACACCGAGGGCTGCAAGCGGTTCGTGCTGCGCCGGGTCAAGAACCTCGACGCCACCGCGCCGACCCCGTGGTGGATGCGCCGCCGTCTGATGCTGGCGGGGATCCGGTCGATCTCCCTCGCGGTCGACGTGACCAACTACGTCATGCTCGAACTCGGGCATCCGCTGCACGCGTTCGCGACCGGTTCGGTCAAGGGCGATCTGGTGGTGCGCAAGGCGAAGCCGGGCGAGAAGCTGGTCACTTTGGACGATGTCGAGCGCACGCTCGACGCGGACGACGTGGTGATCGCCGACGACAGCGGGGTCATCTCGCTGGCGGGCACGATGGGTGGCGCGTCGACCGAGATCACGCCGGAGAGCACCGACGTGCTGCTCGAGGCGGCGCACTGGGATCCGTCGTCGATCAGCCGGACGGCCCGCCGTCACAAGCTGTTCTCCGAGGCGGCCAAGCGGTTCGAGCGCTACACCGACCCGCAGCTGTGCGCGGTGGCCGTCGAATTCGCCGCGCGCCTGCTGCGTCAGTACGGCGAGGGCTCGATCCTGCCCGGCCGCACCGACGAGGGCGGCGTCGAGCCGAACCAGCCGGTGACCATGCCGATCAGCCTGCCCGACCAGGTGGCCGGTGTGCGTTACGAGCGCGGTGTCACGGTCAAACGGCTCTCGCAGATCGGCTGCAAGGTCAACGTGGGCACGTCCGAGGACGGCACCGCCCTGGTGACCGCGGTCCCGCCGAGCTGGCGCGGTGACCTGGTGCAGCCCGCCGACCTCGTCGAGGAGGTGCTCCGGCTGGAGGGCTACGACAGCATCCCGTCGGTGCTCCCCGACGCCCCGGCTGGCCGGGGCCTCACCGACGCGCAGCGCCGCCGTCGCTCGGTCGCGCGTGCGCTGGCGGAGAACGGCTACGTCGAGGTGCTGCCCTTCCCGTTCGTCTCGGACTCGGTCTGGGACGCGTTCGGGCTGCCCGAGGACGACGTCCGCCGCGGCACCGTGCGGGTCCGCAACCCGCTGGAGGCGGACAAGGACCGGATGGCGAGCACCCTGCTGCCGGGGCTGCTGGAGATCCTGCAGCGCAACATTTCCCGCGGCTTCAAGGATGTCTCGCTGTTCCACATCGGACAGGTCGTGCTGCCCGGGCCGAACCCGATCCCGATGCCTTCGCTCGGGGTGGACCGGCGCCCGACCGACGAGGAGCTCGCGGTGCTGGAGGCGGCCGTCCCGCCGCAGCCGCTGCACGTCGCCGTCGTGCTCGCTGGCCAGCGTGCCCGAGCGGGCTGGTGGGGCGAGGGCGAGCAGGCGAACTGGGCCGACGCGGTGCAGGCCGCCCGGCTGGTGGCGCAGGCCGCCGGTGTCGAGCTGACCACGGCCGCGGCGGATCAGCCGCCGTGGCACCCCGGCCGCTGCGCGCAGTTGCGGGTGGGCCAGTGGCCCGTCGGCTATGCCGGTGAGCTGCACCCGAAGGTCGTCGAGGCGCTCGGGCTGCCGCCGCGCACCGTCGCGATGGAACTCGACCTGGACGCGATCCCGATCCCGGACGGCCGTCCGGCGCCGCGGATCTCGGCGTACCCGCCGGTGCTGCTCGACGTCGCCCTCGTCGCCGAGGCGGGAGTGCCGTCGGCCGACCTGGCCGAGGCGCTGCGCGAAGGCGCCGGCGAACTGCTCGAGGACATCACGCTGTTCGACTCCTATCAGGGTGAGCAGCTGGGCGAGGGCAAGCGTTCGGTGGCGTACAAGCTGCGGTTCCGCGCCGCGGACCGCACGCTGACCGTCGACGAGGCCACCAAGGCCCGTGACGCCGCGGTCGCGGTCGCCGGCGAACGTTTCGGCGCGAGCCTGCGGGCCTGACCCGAAGTCCCGCGAAGGCCCCCTTCCCTCCGGCTGAGTCCAGGGAAGGGGGCCTTCACGCGCTTCCGGTGTGGCAAAGTGAGGACTTGTGTCACGTCCAGACGGTCGGTCCAGCATCCAAGCCATCGCCCGTGCCCGGCTGAGCGACGGTTTCGTCGGCAGGGTCGGGGAACGCGAGGACTTCCGGGGCAACCTGGGGCTGTCCGGGGAGGACCGGCGCCGCCGGTACCTGTTCTCGGTGCACGGGCTCGCCGGGGTCGGCAAATCCTTCCTCCTGGACCAGCTTCGCGGTATCGCCGAGGAAACCCGCGCCGCCGTCGGGTTCGCGGACGACCGGCAGCAGGATCTGCCCGCCACACTGGTCAAACTGGCGAAGGATCTCGCTCGCAGCGGGCACGAGATGCGCCGGTTCGAGAAACGCCACGAGTCCTACCTCAAAGCGAGGGAACGGCTCCACAGCGATCCGCAGGCTCCGGCGGCCGGCCGTGCGCTCGTGACGAAGACCGTGGTCAAGGCCGGGCTGGGCGTCGCGAAGACCCTTCCCGGCGGAAGCATCGCCGCCGACGCGATCGACGCGGACGCGACGGCGAAACAGCTGGAGCAGCTCCAGGTCTATCTCGCGGCGAAGTTCAAGCGGAAGGCCGATGTCCAGCTGCTCCTGGAACCGGCGGAGGAGCTCACCAAACCGTTCGTCGAGGATCTCTGGCGCATTCCGGAGACCCGGCAGATCGCGCTGTTCTTCGACACCTTCGAGCGCACCGCGCCGGTGCTGGAGACGTGGCTGCTCGACCTGTTCGCCGGACTGTACGGCGATCTGCCGCAGAACCTGGTGCTCACCGTGGCCGGCCAGTTCCCGCTGGACGAGGCGAAATGGAACCGGCACGCGCCGCTGGTGCGCGAGATCGAACTCCGGCCGTTCACCGAACCGGAGGCACGTCGCCTGCTCGCCGAGCACGGGATCACCGACGAGCAGGTCATCGAGATCGTGCTGCGGCTGACCGACGGCCTGCCCGTCCTGGTCGCGATGCTGGCCAGGGGCAACCCCGCCGAAGCCGACGCCGTGACCGATCCCAGCGATGACGCGGTCAAGCGGTTCCTGCACTGGGTTCCCGAAAAGGCCAGGAAGGACATCGCCGCCACGGCGTCGCTGCCCCGCTTCCTGGACGAGGACGTCATCGGCGTGCTGACCGGGAAGGAGACCGCGGGGGAGATCTTCCGCTGGTTGCGGGAATTGCCGTTCGTCGGGCGCCGCGAGCTTCCGGTGCGTTATCACCCGGTGGTCCGCGGCCCGATGGTGCGACTGGAACGCGGGCGTTCGCCCGCCGAATTCGCCGAACGCCACCTCAGGCTCAGCGAGTACTACGAAGGCCGGTGCGCCGAACTCGGTTTCAGCCGCCACCGCGATGCCTGGACCGACGAGCGCTGGCAGCGAAGGAAACTCGAGCAGACCTATCACCGCTTGTGCGGCGCCCCGGCCGAAGCACTGCCGGACGCGCTGCTCGGCGCGGCGGAGATGGTCACCACCGGTACCGCTTCCGCACGCGCTTGGGCGCGCATGATGGAGCAGGCGGGTGTCGACGCGGACGCGCCCGCGGTCCTGGGCTGGGGACAGCGACTGGCCGGCGCGGTCGGCGACGGCGACGGCCCGCGTGAGATCCAGGTGCTCGACCTGCTCGCCGGCGCGGGCGAACTCGACGCGGCCCGGCTTTCGACGGTGCTCCGGCGGCGTGCGTGGGCCTACGAGGGCCAGGATGACATCGAAGCGGCGAAACGGGACTACGACCGGGCTCTCGATCTGAACCCCGCCGACCCGTACGTCTGGAGCGATCGGGGCAATCTGTTCCGCGACGAAGGCGACTGGGAACGGGCTCTTTCGGATCTGAACCGGGCGATCGAACTCGACCCCGGCTACGCCTACTCGTGGCGCGGGCGTGGTTCCGCCCGGGCCGAGCTCGGCGATCTCGACGGCGCGATGGCCGATCTCGACGAGGCCGTCCGCCTTCAGCCCGACCACAAGTGGGCCTACTCCATCCGGAGCGAGGTGCACTTCAAACGCGGCGACGTCCGGAAGGCGATCGACGAGATCGACGTCGCGATCCGGCTCGATCCCGACTATGCCTGGGCCGTCCACTACCGGGCGACGCTGTTCGCCGAGCTGGGAGACGACGACGAGGCACTCGCCGGTCACCGCGCGGCCGCCGCCCTCCGCCCCAAGGACGTCTACTACCTGACCGAGCTCGCGTTGTTCCTCGAGCGGACCGGAGACGAGGACGCCGCGTCGGCGACCTTCGACGCGATCGTCGCGGGGGACCCCGGAAGCGCCAGGGCCCACGCGATCCGGGCCGCGTTCCACCAGCGCGGTGAGCGGCACCGGCTCGCCATCGACGGCCTCACCTCCGCGCTCCGGATCGACCCGGACTACGAATGGGCGTACTACATGCGTGGCCGGGCGCATGACGAGCTGGAAGATCGCGCGGCGGCGCTCGCCGACTACGAGCGGGCGGCCGAACTGTCCCCCGAGGACGCCGAGAACCACCTACGGCGCGGGATGATGCTCAGCCGCTTGAAGAGGAACCACGAAGCGGTGGAGTCCTTGAGCCGCTCGATCGAACTCGAACCTGGCAGCGAATGGGCGCACACCTGGCGCGCGATGACCCACCAGCGCTCCGGCGGTCTTCCGGCGGCCCTCGCCGACATCGACGTCGCCGTCGCGGCGAACCCGGAGATGGCCTTCTTCCACACCACCCGGGGTGACATCCTCAGAGGCCTCGACCGCCACGACGAAGCCCGGGCCGCGCTGGACGAGGGGGTCCGGCTGGGGCAGGACGGCGGATACGCCTTGTACCGGCGCGCCCGCCATCGCCTCCTTTTCGGTGATCTGGAGGGTGCGTTGTCCGACGCGGACAGCGCGCTGGAAGCCGGGCACGACGAGAGTGGCCGCGCCCTGCGTGCGGACATCCGCTGCCGGGCGGGCGAGTACGGGGAAGCCATCCGGGAGTTGCGCGAACTGGTCGCCTCGGATCCCGAGGACACCGAATACCGCGAGAGCCTCGGGGAGGCCCTGCTGTTCGCGGGGGAGACCGACGAGGCGGAGGCGCTCCTGGCCCCGCTTGCACCGGAATTCGGCTGGGCGCACAACCTCCTCACGCTCGTCTGGCTGAAGACCGGGAAAACGGAGGAAGCCCACCGAGCGCTGAACGAAGGCCTCGACAAGGCCACCGCCCGGATCGTGACCGGCGCCTTCGACTGGGACGACCAGCTCCAACCGCTCTTCTATCTCCTCGTCCTCGGACGTGAGGACGAAATGACCCGTGACCTCAAGGCCCTGCTCGAGAAGGGGCCGCCACAGGAGACGCGCTTGGAGCTGCTTCGCGATCTCAAGGAGCTACGAGTGCTGTTGCCCGAACTCGGCGGAGTGATCGAGGATCTCATCGCCCTCATCCCGAGGCCGGTGCTCAACCTCCCAGGTGCTTGAGCGCCTCCTTCCTGGACAGAGTGGACAGTGCCGGATGCGCGGCGACGAACGCGCGCACCCAGTCCGGCTCGGTCTTCGCGTACTCGCGCAGGGCCCAGCCGATTCCCTTGCGCAGGAAGAAGTCCTTGTCGTCGATGTTCGCCTCGACGGCGCGGGTGAGCAGGTCGGTGTCCGTTCCGCCCTTGGCGCCGATCTGGCAGATGACCGAAGTGCGGCGACGCCACCTGTCCTCGTCGTAGGCCCAGGTCGACATCTGCGTGGTCACCGTCTCCGGTTCCGCACGCAGGATCGGCCCGACCCGGCGGATGGCGACTTCGTCCACGTAGTCCCACCAGGCGCCTGTCACGATCATCTCCTCGTACAGGCCGAGCAGATCGGCGTCTTGCCGGCGGGCGTAGGCACGGTGTCCGGAAAGGGCGATCGCCGCATAGCGCTCTTCCCGGAATTCCGCTTCCCGCCACAACGTGAGTACTGCCGTCGAAAAGCTCACACGATCGGGTAGCTGATGCTCGGCGAAGACCTGCTTCAGCAAGGCCGCCCGAGCCGGGGACGCCACACCGAGGAACGGCATCTCCGACTTCATGTACGCCCGCATCGACGGAGCCTTTTCCGGATCGGCCAGTCCGGCCAAACCGTTGCGAACCGCCGAAACCAGGCTTTTCACCTCGTCCACGAGTTCTCCCTTCCCCAGTGGGCGCCGCGAGCGTACGACAGGGGACCGACAAGACGGATATGCCCGGATCGGACCCCGTTCCCCGCCCGGATACCGACTAAAGAGGGATGGCGGTCAACGTGTCGGTCAGCGAGATTGAAGCCGGTTCTCGGTAGCTTCGGCCCGACCGGGTCGAACGCGGACGAAAAGGAACACAGTGAAGAAATTCGTTGCCGCCCTGGCGGTCGCGGGGATCGGCGTCGGCACCATGGCGCTCGCTCCCTCCGCCACGGCCGCCTCGGCGTCGGACTTCGATCCGAAGCCCATCTCCTGGGGAGCCTGTACGCGCCCGAGCCTGGTCAAGGCCGGTGCGGAATGCGGTTTCCTCGAGGTCCCGTTGGACTACGCGAAGCCCGGCGGGGAGAAGATCTCGATCGCCGTCTCGCGCGTGAAGCACAAGTCCGCCCAGTCGCAGGGCGTCATGCTGGTCAACCCGGGTGGCCCCGGCGGCTCCGGCCTCGGCCTGTCGACCCTCGGCCGGGCCGTCCCCAAGAAGGCGGGTGAAGAGTACGACTGGATCGGCTTCGACCCGCGCGGCGTGGGAGAGAGCAAGCCGTCGTTGACCTGCGACGGGAACTACGCCTCCTACAACCGCCCGCAATATGTGCCGACCACGCGCGCCATCGAGACGGCGTGGCGTGAGAAGGCGAGGGGCTACGCGAAGGCGTGCGCCAAGAACGGCGCGATCCTCGAGCACATCAAGACCATCGATGTGGCGAAGGACGTCGACAGCCTGCGCAAGGCGCTGGGCGAGAAGCAGATCAACTACTACGGCTTCTCCTACGGCACCTACCTCGGGCAGGTCTACAGCACGCTGTTCCCGCAGAACGTGCGGCGGATGGTGTTCGACGGCACCGTCGACCCCCGCGACGTCTGGTACAAGGCGAACCTGAACCAGGACATCGCCTTCGACAAGAACATCAAGACCTACTTCGGCTGGCTCGCGAAGTACGACGACGTCTACCACCTCGGCAAGACCGCGTCCGAGGTCGAAAAGCTGTGGTACGCCGAGCAGAAGAAGCTGTACGACAAGCCCGCGGGCGGGGTCATCGGCGGCTCCGAGTGGACGGACATCTTCCTGCAGGCCGGCTACTACGTCTTCGGCTGGGAAGACATGGCGAACGCGTTCGCGGGCTGGGTGCACAAGGGTGACTGGCAGACCTTGAAGGGCCTGTACGACGACTCCAACCCGCCGGGTCAGGACAACGGCTACGCGGTGTACGCGGCCGTGCAGTGCACCGACGTGGCGTGGCCGCAGAGCTGGCCCCGCTGGAAGTTCGACAACTGGGTCACGCACTTCCGGGCGCCGTTCGAAACCTGGGGCAACGCCTGGTTCAACGCGCCGTGCCTCGACTGGCCGGCCAAGCCGGGCAAGCCGGTGGAGATCGACGGGAGCAAGGTCCCCGGCATCCTGCTGGTCAACGAGGAGAACGACGCCGCGACGCCGTACCCCGGCAGCCTCGAGGTCCGCAAGCGCTACCCGAACTCCAGCCTGATCAGCGCTCCGGGCGGCACGACGCACTCGGGTTCGCTGTCCGGTGTGTCGTGTGTGGACGACAAGATCGCGGATTACCTGCTGACCGGCAAGCTGCCCGTGCGCAAGCCGGGCAATGGTTCGGACGTGCAGTGCACGCCGGTCCCGCCGCCCGTTCCCGCCGGTGCTTCCGCGGCCGCCAAGTCCGACGTGCCGTCTTCGGTCGCCGAAGTGAAGAAGGAGGCGCTGGCTCAGGCGTTGCCTTTCTGAGCCTGGTCGCTTTCGGGAGTTTTCGATGCCCCGGTCCGTTTTCCGGACCGGGGCATTTCCCTTTGGGGGGCCCGCAATTAGTCACCTACTTGCGCCCGAAACGCGCCATGACCGGCACCCTCTCGTCCCCGAAAGCGGTGAAAGTACCGGTCATCCACCGTCTCGGGCCGGATTCCCCTCGCCGTGCCGGGGAATTGTCGGCGCCGCCCGTTAGCGTCCCCGGCATGACCATCGTCGAAGAGCACCGGACCGAGATCCGCGTGCAGGACACCGTTTATCGCATCGAGGTCGCCGCCCGTGAGGGTGGCGGCGCGGCCGGGGAAGACCGCTGGGTGACCGTCATGGTCGGCGGAGCCGGACCGCAGGAGGAGCCTGTCGCCGAAGGCAGGCTCGATATCGACGCCGAAGCCGTACCGGCCTTGGCGACCGTCCTTTCCGACACTCTGCTGGCGTTCGCCGGGCGGGGGAACGGCCGGAACGGCCGCCGAAGATCGGCGGATCGCCCCGCGCATCAGGGCCTGCCGTGGTCCGAGGAGCTGGACGCCGAACTGGAAAGCCGTTGGCTGGCCGGGGAAAGCGTCGAGGAGATCGCGCGGCGGTTCGAGCGGACGCCAGGTGGGATCCGGGCCCGGCTGCCCAGGGTCGGTTGCGACCCGGAACGCCGGGGCGCGTACCTCCCGATCCCGCCGAGTCAGCGAGAGGCAGGTGAACTCGGCTGAACCCGGGTGGCCGCGAGGGCGCGCAGGCCCTCGCGGCCGCCGTCAGTCCACTGTGGACTTCACGCCACGTTCGGCCCGTGCCGCCATCTCCCGGAGGTGGCCGATCAGTTCCGGCGGTTCGTGCACGGTGAATTCGCAGCCGAGCCCGAGGATCCGGAACGCGAGCCAGTCCAGGGTGTCCGTGCCCGCATGGAAAACGCAGGTCTCGTCGTCGATCGGTTCCAGTTCGCCCGAACCCTCGCCGATCGCGGGGGCGACCTGGCTGATCGGCGCGTGCAAGGTCACGCGTGCGCTGTAGGTGGGAAGGAGGCTGTACATCTTGTCGGTGACGTAGGCCGCCACGTCCTCCGCGGGTGGCTGTCTCGGGGACGTCCGGCCGCCGGTCGCCCGCGGTTCCGAGATCCGGTCCGCGCGGAAGATCCGCCAGTCGTCCCGGTCGAGGTCGTACCCGAGCAGGTACCAGCGGCGTCCGGCGGAGACGAGCCGGTGCGGTTCGACGTGCCGCCGGGATTCGGTCCCATCGCCGGTGCGATAGGTGAACCGGGTCCGCTCGGTGTTGGCGATCGCGCCCGCGAAGACGGTGAGGTGTTCCGGGTCCACCGCGGGGCCGGTGCCGGTGAGCGGCACGGTCGCGGCGCCCAGCGCGCCGACGCGATAACGCAGCCGCGAGGGCAGTACCTGCTCGAGTTTGGCCAGCGCCCGCACCGAAGACTCCTCGATACCCGAGATCGCCTGCCCGGCGGCGCCACGGAGACCGACCGCGATCGCGACGGCCTCCTCGTCGTCGAGCAGCAGCGGCGGCATCGCCGTGCCGGCGCCCAGCCGGTAGCCGCCGTCGGAGCCTCGCGACGCCTCGACGGGGTAACCGAGCTCACGCAGCCGGTCGATGTCGCGCCGGATGGTCCGCGGACTGACCTTCAGCCGTTCGGCGAGCTCGCTGCCTGGCCACTCACGCGGGGTTTGCAGGAGCGACAGCAGGCTCAGCAGTCGGGCTGGGGTGTCGGCCATGCGGTCAAGGATGCCCTCACAGGGGCCCGTATCGGGTGAGCCACACGACTTTGTTTGGTTGAACTTGCATGGGAGTGCATAATCATGCGTATGACGGTGAAGATCGCGGTGGCCGGAGCCAGCGGGTACGCGGGCGGCGAACTCCTGCGCCTGCTGCTGACCCATCCCGAAATCCAGATCGGCGCGCTGACCGCGGCCAGCTCCGCGGGGACGCCGCTCATCCAGCACCAGCCGCACCTCGCGCCATTGGCGGACCGTGTCCTGCTGGAGACGACCCCGGACACCCTGGCCGGGCACGACGTCGTCTTCCTCGCCCTGCCGCACGGCCACTCCGGCGCCATCGCCGCGCAGCTGGGCCCGGACGTCCTGGTGGTCGACCTCGGCGCCGACCACCGCCTCTCGGACGCGGCCGACTGGCAGCGCTGGTACGGCGGCGACCACGCCGGGCAGTGGCCGTACGGGCTCCCCGAGCTCCCAGGCGCCCGCGAACGCCTCGCCGGGACCAAGCGCATCGCGGTCCCCGGCTGCTTCCCGACCGGCGGTTCGATCGCCCTCGCCCCGGCTCTCGCCGCGGGCCTGGTCGAACCGGAGGTCAACGTCGTCGCCGTGACCGGGACCTCCGGTGCGGGCAAGAGCCTGAAGCCGAACCTCCTCGGTTCGGAGGTGATGGGTTCGGCCACCGCGTACGGCGTAGGAGGTGCCCACCGGCACACCCCCGAATTCGCGCAGAACCTCTCGGCGGTCTCGGGTGAGCGGGTCAAGGTCTCGTTCACCCCCGTGCTGGCCCCGATGCCGCGCGGGATCCTCACCACCGCGAGCGCCGCGCTCAAAGCGGACCTCGACGCCGACGGCGCCCGCGAGGTCTATGAAAAGGCGTACGCCACCGAGCCGTTCGTCCAGCTGCTGCCCGCGGGCCAGTGGCCGTCGTCGGCCTCGGTCGTCGGCTCGAACAACGTCCAGCTGCAGGTCACCGTCGACGCCGATACCCGGCGCCTGATCGTGGTCGCGGCCATCGACAACCTGACCAAGGGCACCGCGGGAGGCGCCGTCCAGTCGATGAACATCGCGCTCGGCCTCCCCGAAACCACCGGACTACAGATCGTAGGAGTCGCTCCGTGACCGTCACCCAGCCGAAGGGATTCCGTGCCGCGGGCGTCGCAGCCGGGATCAAGGCCGAGGGCAAGCTCGACCTCACACTCGTCGTCAACGACGGGCCACTGCAGGTCGCGGCCGGCGTGTTCACGCGCAACGTGATCAAGGCCGCGCCCGTCCTGTGGTCGCAAGAGGTGCTCAAGCAACAGCGCCTGAAGGCCGTCGTCCTCAACTCCGGCGGCGCCAACGCCGCCACCGGCCCCGGCGGTTTCCAGGACACCCACAAGACCGCCGAGAAGGTCGCCGAACTCCTCGAAGCCGGTGCGATCGAGGTCGCGGTCTGCTCGACCGGCCTGATCGGTGAGCGGCTGCCGATGGACGCGCTGCTCGCCGGCGTGGACACCGCCTTCGCGCGACTCGGCACCGGCGCCGAAACCGACCTCGACGCCGCCACCGCGGTCATGACCACCGACAGCAAGCCGAAGCAGGCGGCCGCGAAGCACCACAGCGGCTGGAGTGTCGGCGGATTCGCCAAGGGTGCGGGCATGCTCGCCCCGAACCTCGCGACGATGCTGTCGGTCCTCACCACCGACGCGGTCGTCACGCCCGAAGTGCTGGACAGGGCCCTGCGCGCCGCCACCGGCGTGACCTTCGACAGGCTCGACGTCGACGGCGGTACTTCCACCAATGACACGGTGCTCGTCCTCGCGTCCGGTGCCAGCGGTGTCGAACCGACCGAGGCCGAACTGACCGAACTCCTCACCACCGTCAGCCTCGACCTCGTGCTGCAACTGCGCGCGGACTCCGAAGGCGCGACGAAGTACGTCGACGTCACGGTCACCGGCGCGGCGAGCGAGGCCGACGCCATCGCCGTCGGCCGGACGATCGCCGAGGACAACCTGGTCAAGACCGCCCTGTTCGGTTCCGACCCGAACTGGGGCCGCATCGCCATGGCGCTGGGCCGCGTGCCCGCGGAGATCGATCCGGAGAAGGTCGCCATCGCGATCAACGGCGTCACCCTGTTCGCCAAGGGCACCCCCGCGGCGGACCGCTCCGAGGCGGATCTCTCGGGTCGTGACATCCAGATCGTCGTCGACCTCGGTCTCGGCGAAGGCGGGGCGACGATCTACACGACCGACCTCTCGCACGCCTACGTCGAAGAGAACAGCGCGTACTCGTCATGAGCCCTTCCGAATCCACCGTTCCCGCGGACGAGAGGCTCGCGACGGCCGCGGAGAAGGCCGCGATCCTCATCGAGGCCCTGCCGTGGCTGCAGCGTTTCCACGGCGCCACCGTCGTGGTCAAGTACGGCGGCAACGCCATGATCGACGAGGGCCTCAAGCAGGCCTTCGCCGAGGACATGGTCTTCCTGCGCATGGCCGGGCTGCGCCCGGTGGTGGTGCACGGCGGCGGCCCGCAGATCACCGCGATGCTCAACCGGCTCGGTGTCGAAGGTGAGTTCAAGGGCGGCCTGCGCGTCACCACGCCCGAGACCATGGACATCGTCCGCATGGTGCTGACCGGCCAGGTCAGCCGGGAACTGGTCGGCCTGATCAACGCGCACGGCCCGTACGCGGTCGGTATCTCCGGCGAGGACGCGCGACTGTTCACCGCGGAGCGCAAACAGGCCACTGTGGACGGTGTGCCGGTCGACATCGGGCTCGTCGGCGAGGTTTCCGAGGTCAACCCGGACGCGGTGCTCGACATCGTCAACGCGGGCCGGATCCCGGTGGTGTCCACCGTGGCCCCGGACGTCGACGGCGTCGTGCACAACATCAACGCCGACACCGCCGCAGGTGCGCTGGCCGCCGCGCTCGGCGCGGAGAAGCTCGTCGTGCTCACCGACGTCGAAGGGCTTTACGCCAACTGGCCGGACCGCGGTTCGCTGGTCGACCGGATCCGCGTGGACCGCCTCGAAACCCTGCTTCCCGGCCTCGCCAGCGGCATGATCCCGAAGATGGAGGCCTGCGTACGCGCCATCCGCGGCGGCGTCCGCCGTGCCCACGTGATCGACGGCCGCATCGCCCATTCGGTGCTGCTGGAGGTCTTCACCTCCCGCGGGATCGGTACCATGGTCTTCCCCGAAACGGAGCTCCCGTGACCACGTACAAGTCCAATGTAGACGGCCAGGAGCACTGGAAGTCATCCCTCATGGACAACTACGGCACCCCGGCGCTGACCCTGGTCCGCGGTGAGGGGGCGAAGGTCTGGGACGCCGACGGCAAACCGTATGTCGACCTGCTGGGCGGGATCGCGGTCAACGCGCTCGGTCACGCCCACCCCGCCGTGGTCGCCGCGGTCACCGAACAGGTCGCGAAACTCGGGCACACCTCGAATCTCTACGTGAACCCGGTCGCCGTCGAACTGGCCGAAACCCTCCTGGACGTCGCCGGCCTTTCCGGCAACGCGAAGGTGTTGTTCGTCAACTCCGGCGCGGAAGCCAACGAAGCCGCGTTGAAGATCAGCAGGCTCACCGGGCGGACCAAGATCGTCGCCTGCGAGGGCGCCTTCCACGGCCGCACCATGGGCGCGCTGACCCTGACCGGTCAGCCGTCGAAGCGGGACCCCTTCGCGCCGCTGGTCCCGGGCGTCACCCACGTTCCCTACGGCGACATCGACGCGCTTCGCGCCGCGGTGGACACCGAAACGGCGGCGGTGTTCCTCGAGCCGATCCTCGGGGAGGCCGGTGTCGTCCCGGCGCCGGACGGTTACCTCCAGGCCGCGCGGGAGATCACCAAGGCGACCGGGACCCTGCTGGTCCTCGACGAGGTGCAGACCGGCATCGGCCGCACCGGCGCGTGGTTCGCCTTCCAGCACACCGGCATCGTCCCGGACGTCATCACCTTGGCCAAGGGACTCGGCGGCGGGCTGCCGATCGGCGCGGTCATCGGCGTCGGCGAGGCGGGGGAGCTGGTGAAGCCGGGGCAGCACGGGACCACTTTCGGCGGCAACCCGATCTGCTGCGCCGCCGGGCTCGCCGTGCTCAAGACCATCGCCGAGGACAACCTGAACGACCACGTCTCCGCACTGGGCAAGGACATCGCCTCCCGTGTGGAGGAGCTCGGCCACCCGCTGGTGTCCGGGGTCCGCGGCGCCGGGCTGCTGCTCGGCATCGCCTTGCGCGAACCGGTCTCGGCGATGGTCGCCAAGGCCGCGCAGGACGCGGGATACCTGGTCAATCCGATCGCCCCGGACACCATCCGGCTGGCACCGCCGCTGATCCTGAGCGCCGAAGAGGCCGCGGGATTCCTCGAAGCCCTTCCCGGGGCGCTCGATTCCACCACCACCTAGGACAGAGACGAAACGCATGCTCCGCAACTTTCTCCGTGACGACGATCTCAGCCCTGCTGAACAGGCCGAGATCCTGGACCTCGCCGACCAGCTGAAAGCCGAGCCGCTGAGCTCCCGCGCGCTGGAGGGCAAGTCCGTCGCGGCTATCTTCGAGAAGAACTCCACCCGGACCCGGTTCTCCTTCGAGGTGGGCATCGCCCAGCTCGGCGGCAACCCGGTCATCGTCGACGGACGTTCCATGCAGCTCGGCCGCGAAGAGACCATCGAGGACACTTCGCGGGTGCTTTCGCGGTATCTGGACGCGATCGTCTGGCGGACCTTCGCCCAGAAGCGCATCGACGCGATGGCGTCGGCGGCGAGCATCCCGGTGATCAACGCGCTCACCGACGAGTTCCACCCGTGCCAGGTGCTCACCGACCTGATGACCATCCGCGAGCGCAAGGGCAAGCTCGCCGGGCTCACCCTGGTGTACCTCGGCGACGGCGCCAACAACATGGCGCATTCGCTGCTGCTGGGCGGGACGACGGCCGGGATGCACGTGCGCGTCGTCTCGCCGGAGGGCTTCCAGCCGGATCAGCAGGTCATGCTCGACGCCAAGCACCGTTCGAGGGAGACCGGCGGCAGCACCACGGTCTTCACCGATCCGTACGCCGCCGTCGAAGGCGCGGACGTCGTCGTCACCGACACCTGGACCTCCATGGGCCAGGAGAACGACGGTCTCGACCGGGTCGGCCCGTTCCGTGAGCTGCAGGTCAACACCTCGCTGATGCGCCGCGCCGCGGACGAGGCGATCGTGCTGCACTGCCTGCCGGCGCACCGCGGCTGGGAGATCACCGACGAGGTCATCGACGGACCGGCGAGCGCGGTCTGGGACGAGGCCGAAAACCGGCTGCACGCGCAGAAGGCGCTGCTGGTGTGGCTGCTGGACGAGAAGCGACGATGACCGGCAGCAGGGTCACCCGGCAGGCCCGGATCACCGAACTCGTGTCCTCGATGGCCATCCGCAGCCAGACGGAGCTCGCGAAGCTCCTGGCGGCGGAAGGCATCGACGTCACGCAGGCGACATTGTCACGCGATCTCGACGAACTGGGCGCGGTGAAGCTCCGGGGTGCCGATTCCGGTGCGCCGGTGTACGTCATCCCGGAGGACGGCAGCCCGGTACGCGGGGTGCAGGGCGGTACGTCCCGGCTTTCGCGGTTGCTCGCCGAACTGCTCGTTTCGGCGGATTCGTCGGGAAACCTGACGGTGCTGCGCACCCCGCCGGGCGCGGCGCAGTTCCTGGCCAGCGCGATCGACAGGGCGGCGCTGGAGGAGGTCGTCGGCTCGATCGCGGGCGACGACACGGTCGCGGTGATCGCGAGGGAACCGTTGTCCGGCAAGGACCTGGCCGAGCGTTTCATGGCGCTGGCCCGACGTTCGTCCACAGGGGACGGCGGTGAGGAGACCGAAGGTGACGCCTGACGGGTTCACGTTCCCGGATGACCCGGAGAAGCTGGTCATCACCTTCGACGAAGGTGTGCCGGTGGCCATCGACGGGGAGACCGTGACGCTGCTGGAAGCCTTCCAGCAGCTGAACCGCCGTGTCGGCGCCTTCGGGCTCAAAGGACGCGAGATCTACGAGGGGCCCGGCGCGCTCGCGCTGGTCACCGCGCACGAGGAATTGCGAAAGGTCAGTACCGGGCGGGTGTCCGGCGAGGTCCGGCTGGTCCTGCACCGCGGGAACGCGGTCGTGAACTCCGCGCGAGACGAGCGCGCGCTGTACGACTTCACCACAGGCGCTACCTTCGACCGGTCAGTCGCCTGAAGACAACCAAGGAAATTCGAGGAGTGTTGTGAGCGGGAATGAGCAGCCGGTGCAGCTGTGGGGCGGCCGGTTCGCCAGCGGGCCGGCGGAGGCGATGGCGGCGCTGAGCGCGTCGACCCATTTCGACTGGCGGCTGGCGCCGTACGACATCGCCGGGTCGCGGGCCCACGCGCTAGTGCTGCGGAAGGCGGGGCTGCTCACCGAAGACGAGCTGACCGGCATGCTCGCCGCGCTGGACACCCTCGCGCAGGACGTCGCCTCGGGCGCGTTCACCCCGACAGTCGCCGACGAGGATGTCCACACCGCGCTCGAACGCGGTCTGCTGGAGCGGGCGGGCACCGAACTCGGCGGCAAACTGCGGGCGGGCCGTTCGCGCAACGACCAGGTCGCGACGCTGTTCCGGATGTGGCTGCGGGACGCCGCGCGCCGCGTGGTCGCGGGCACCCTCGGCGTCGTGGACGCGCTGGTTTCACAGGCGAAGCGGCACCCGGACGCGATCCTCCCGGGCCGCACCCACCTGCAGCACGCCCAGCCCGTCCTGCTGGCGCATCACCTGCTCGCACACGGCCAGTCGCTGCTGCGCGACGTCACCCGGTTGCGTGACTGGGACGCTCGCACCGCCGAGTCGCCCTATGGCTCCGGTGCGCTGGCGGGGTCCTCGCTCGGTCTCGACCCGGAGGCCGTCGCCGAGGAACTGGGCTTCGACACCAGCGTCGAGAACTCGATCGATGGCACCGCCTCGCGGGACTTCGTCGCCGAGTTCGCCTTCGACGTCGCGATGCTCGCGGTCAACCTGTCCAGGATCGCCGAAGAGGTGATCATCTGGAACACCGCCGAATTCGGCTACGTCACCCTCGACGACGCCTGGGCGACCGGCAGTTCGATCATGCCGCAGAAGAAGAACCCCGACGTCGCCGAGCTGACCCGTGGCAAGGCCGGGCGGCTCATCGGCAACCTGACCGGTCTGCTCGCCACGCTCAAGGCGCAGCCGCTCGCGTACAACCGTGATCTGCAGGAGGACAAGGAGCCGGTCTTCGACTCCGTCGAGCAGCTGGAACTGCTGTTCCCGGCGATCGCGGGCATGCTCGAGACGCTGACCTTCCACACCGACCGGCTCGCCGAACTGGCGCCCGCGGGGTTCACCCTCGCCACGGACATCGCCGAATGGCTGGTGCGCCAGGGGGTTCCGTTCCGTGTCGCGCACGAAGCGGCAGGGGAGAGCGTCCGCGTCGCCGAGGCCCGCGGTGTCGGCCTGGACGAACTGACCGACGAAGAGTTCGAGAAGATCAACCCCGCGCTGACGCCGGCCGTGCGCGAGGTCCTGACCGTCGAGGGCTCGGTGAGTTCGCGCGACGCCCGTGGCGGTACCGCCCCGGAGCGGGTCGCCGAACAGCGAGACCGGCTGGTCGCGCGGGTCGCCGAACACCGCGCCTGGCTGAGCTAGAAGTACATGAAGGCCCCCTGCCCTGCGCCTATCGCAAGGAAGGGGGCCTTCACGCGCTTCAGGGAGGTGGCGCCGAGGTTCGAGGCCGCCGGTTAAGGTCGGCCCAGGGAGAACGCGAGGTAAGGGGAGGGCGGAACGTGGCGACCGGCAGACAGTTCACCCGGCGCGAGCTGGCGCTGGATCCGGTGGAGCTGTCCACCCTTCTGCTCGGCGCGGTCATCGAAGCGACCGGTCCCGACGGCACGGTCACCGTCCGCCTCGTGGAGGTCGAGGCCTATCGAGGGCTCGACGACCCCGCGTCGCACTGTTATCGCGGCAAGACCCCGCGCAACGCGGTCATGTGGGGGCCCGCGGGCCATCTGTACGTGTACTTCGTCTACGGCATGCACTTCTGCGCGAACGTCGTCGGCACCGAAGACGGGCAACCGGGCGCCGTGCTGTTGCGTGCCGGGGAGGTGGTGTCCGGTGCGGACATCGCCAGGGCGCGCAGGCCGTCCGCGCGCGGCAACGGCGAACTCGCCAAAGGCCCGGCCATCCTCACCTCGGTGCTCGGCATCGACCGGGCGGAGAACGGCGTCGACCTGACCGACCCCGCGTCACCCGTCCGGCTGTTCACCGGCGAACGCGTTCCCGAAGCGGACATCCGTACCGGGCCGCGCGTCGGCGTCGCGATGGCGATGGACACGCCGTGGCGCTTCTGGATCGACGGATCGCCCGCGGTCTCCACCTACCGCCGGGGTGGCAAGCGGCGGGCGGCCGCCCCCGGCCGATAGTCGGTTGACCTGGTGCGGGAGGATCTACAGGCGTGAGCGAGCACATCCTTGACGAGCTGACCTGGCGCGGCCTGATCGCGCAATCCACCGACATCGACGCATTGCGGCGAGACCTCGACCAAGGACCCCTCACGCTCTATTGCGGATTCGACCCGACCGCGCCCAGCCTGCACGCCGGCAACCTGGTCCCGCTGCTGATGCTCTCGCGCTTCCAGCGCGCCGGACACCGGCCGATCGTGCTGGCCGGCGTCGCCACCGGGATGATCGGCGACCCGCGTGACACCGGCGAACGCACTTTGAACACGGTGGACACCGTCTCCGAGTGGGCGGACCGGATCCGCGGTCAGCTGGAGCGGTTCGTCGACTTCGACGACTCGCCGACCGGCGCGGTCATCGAGAACAACCTGAATTGGACCGCGAAGCAGAGCGTGGTCGAGTTCCTGCGCGACGTCGGCAAGCACTTCCCGGTCAACATGATGCTGAACCGGGAGACGGTGAAGCGGCGTCTCGAAGCCGACGGCATGTCCTACACCGAGTTCAGCTACCTGCTGCTGCAGTCGCAGGACTACCTGCACCTGTACCGCGAGTACGGCTGCAAGCTGCAGATCGGTGGCTCGGACCAGTGGGGCAACCTCGTCGGCGGCGTCGATCTGATCCGCCGGACCGACGGCGGGCACACGCACGCGCTGACCGCGCCGCTGGTCACCGACGCCGAAGGACGCAAGTTCGGGAAGTCGACCGGCGGCGGCAGCGTCTGGCTCGACCCGGAGATGACCTCGCCGTACGCGTGGTTCCAGTACTTCGTGAACGTCGCCGACGTCGACGTCATCCGCTACCTGAAGATGTTCTCCTTCCTCGGGCAGGAGGAGATCGCGGCGCTGGCCGAGGACACCGAACAGCGCCCTCACCTGCGGTCCGCGCAGCGGAAGCTGGCGGAGGACTTCACGACCCTGGTGCACGGTGAAGAGGCGACCCGCCAGGTCATCGCCGCGAGCCAGGCGTTGTTCGGCAGGGGAGAGCTGCGTGAGCTCGACTCGGCGACCCTCGACGCCGCCATGGCCGAGGTGCCCAACGGCAAGGTCGACCCGAACGGCGAGTCGACCATCGTCGACCTGCTGATCGCCGCCGGACTCGTCGACAGCAAGGGTGCCGCGCGCCGCACCGTCAAGGAAGGCGGCGCGTACGTCAACAACACGAAGATCGCCGACGAGGAGTGGAAGCCGTCCGCGGACGACGCCCTGCACGGCCGCTGGCTCGTGGTCCGCAAGGGCAAGCGCAACGTCGCCGGCGTGCGCGTCGGGGGCTGATCGCGGTCCCGGCCCGAAACAGGGCCCCTGACCTGCGGAAACGCAGTTAAGGTACCCCCCTGTTTCGGGCCCTTTCGGGGCGTGTAAAGTTCTCCAAGTCGCCAGGGAAACCGGGCGGCCGACCGGGACACGAACCAAGCTCTCGCCTCAGGCGATTGAGTGGGTGTCCCACCAAAAACTGCTAGGAATGACTGCTTCGGATAAGGCCGCGTGATTGTGGTGCGATTCGGGGTGTGTTGCTTGAGAACTCAACAGTGTGCTAGTGAACTAAGCCAGTAGAGCTTATGTATTGTAACCTCGTAAGAGGTTCCTTTGAGAGCATTAAACATGCCTCGATCAAATTTGACATTGTTGGAGAGTTTGATCCTGGCTCAGG
>NZ_AOHO01000013.1 GCF_000342005.1 Amycolatopsis decaplanina DSM 44594 | reverse complement strand
CATCGACGCGATCGGCCCCTTGGCCGAGCTCGCCGGTGCGCCGTTCGAGAACGAACTGCGAGCCGGGATCCTCGACGGCACCGCCAGCGCCGGGCTGCGGGTCGGNCGAGCAGCGCGACACCGGCGTCGTCGGCGCGCTCATCGCCTACCCGCCATTGTCGGCGGCCGCGCAGATCCTCCAGCGCATGGAACAGCTCGGGATCTCCAAGCGTGAGCGGTACAAGACGCTGCTCGGCACCGGCATGACCCTCACCAGGATCAAGGCTGTCGCGGTCGCCGAATCCGCCCGTGGCAACCATCTCGGCGCGTCCATAATCAAGCGCGCAAAGCAGGTCTACGACCAGTGCCAGTACCTGACCATGTACGGCGCCATGCCGGAGGCCCGCGGCCTGGAAGCCTTCTACCAGCGC
>NZ_AOHO01000012.1 GCF_000342005.1 Amycolatopsis decaplanina DSM 44594 | reverse complement strand
ACACCCCCACCACCCTCCCCACACCATCCCGCAACGACACAAAATCCACATCAGACAACCCAACCCGACCACCCCCCACCACATCCGACAACAACACCGGATCCCCCACCGACCCCACCGCACCGGCGGTCCCGCTCCCGGTTTCCGCTTCCGGCGTGACCGAAGCAGCCAGGTGCGCAGGAACCTGCGGAGCCGGCGTGTTCGAGGTGGCAGGCCGGGTGGGTCCATCCGATGTGACGGCTCCCGGCGTCGTAGACCGAGGTGTGGAAGTCGTGCGGGGCGTGGACGTTTCCGGAGCCGGACGGGCACCCACACCGTCTCGTGACGACAACGGCCCCGTGGGCTTCACAGCACTCGATTGCCGAGTGGGCGACCCATCGCTACCCGCAAGGGACGGCGCCTGCCGCGACTCCGGCGCACCCGGCCGCGCGGGGGTGGTCGTCGAGCCGGTGACTCCAGCATGGGACGGTTCCTTCACCGGGCGGGAGCCATCCCCGGTCCCCGGAGCCGTCGCAGGACGATCGGACTGATTCGTGGTTCCGGACGCGGTCGCGGGAACGCGCTCCGGTACAACGCCAGGTGACGAAGACGAGACCTGCTGACCCGGTGTCCGCGAGGTGGACGGCACCTCACCACCCGTACGGGACGGCGCCTCCGGCGCGCCCGGTCGCGCGGACTGGCCTTGCGTCTGAGGCTGCCCAGCAGACGCCGCCGATTCCAGGCGCGAACCCGCGCCCGGCTGCCACTGGGGCTGTGTGTTCGTGGCCGCGCTCGACTGGTTGCCGGACTCCGTGGCCGGCCGCGAAAGCCCAGCCGCCTGCTGGCTTCCCGGCGTCGTCGACGAACGCGAATCCCCGCCGGTCTGCTGGCCGGCCGGTGCGGAAATGGAGTCCCCGCGGGCCCCGCCGCTTGCCTGTACCGGCCCACGAGCGACCGGCTGGGCCCCGGTTTCCGTCGCAGACCCCGTCTGCCGGCCATCCGTCGCTGCCGCGGACCCCCCGCGAGACCCCGCACCTGCCGCCACCTGATCGGTCACACCCGCGACCCGCTGCTCACCCGACTCCATCGACGGCTGGGTGAAGCCCGTCGCCCGCTCCTGCCGGCCATCCGGCACGGTGGTCTCCCCACGAGAACCGTCCGTCCGAGTCTGCTCGCCCCCGACGGTCGCCGCGGGCGCGGATGCTTCACCGGTGCGTCCACCGACCTGGGTGGCGGGCTCTTCGCTCGTGATCGGAACCTGCGACGCGGCAGTGCTTTGCGAACGCTGCCCAGTTGGTGAACCGTCGGAAGCGGCCACCTTCTCCTCGCCGGCGAGGAAGTCGCGCAGGTCCGGCCGTCCGGCGCTCTCGGTCGCGATTTCCGGCCGCGCAGGAGCGTCCGAGCTGAAAAGTGTCCCTAATGGACTCTTATCCGAAGCCGAGACGTCGCGCACCGTCTCGGTGACGCCATCCTTTGCGGACTCGTTCTTTGTCGATGTCGATCCCGCCTCGGGTATGATCAGCGGCTGCCGCTCCGGCTTCTCGTCGTAGGACGGCGTCTTGTTCTCCGAGTCCGCATAAGGTGGCGGCTGTTCGGATTCGCTTCTGCCACTACTGTCGCCCTCGCCGGACTCCGACTTTTCGTCGCCGCCCACTGCGGACGCCGTCGCCGGTTTCAACCACCCGAGGCCAAGCCTGTCAAGATTATCCAAAAAGGATTGGCCCAGCACGGTCGCGCCAGTCCCGGTGACGCCGCCGCCCCTGCCGCCCGGGCCGGACAACGCACCCAGGATGCCTTCCCACATGACGCCTTTTTCGTCCTTGAGTGCGAGAAAGACCAAAGGATTGCTGAACGCGACCATGGCGACCTGGCCGATCCCGTAGCCTGCCGGGCCGGCGATGTCGAAGGTCTTCTGCCAGCCACGCGGCAATTGGTGCCGGATCTCTTTCGAGAAGAAGTTGCCGGCGCCCCTGGCGAGGCCGTGGAATACACCGGCTGCCGCACCGCCGATGGCACCGCCGATGGCGGAGCCCTTGAGCGATTCGGTGTCCCACCCATCCCGGTTACCGCTCGCGATCTGACCACCCTGGATACCCGCGTCCACGCCGACCATGAGCGCCGCTCCACCTGCCGCCCATTTAGCGATCGTCGTACTCAGGTTCCAAAGCTGCGCGCCCACCTGCCGAACGGTCAGCTGGCTCAGTTTGGCCTTCAGCAGCTGCAGGATTCCCTGGATGGTGAGGCGGGCGGCCATTTGCACGACGGGGATGAAGATGGCACCGAACAGCGTCGAAAGCAGCTGGATGATCGCCGCGAGGGTCAGCGCGGCGAAGACGACCAGCATGATCTTGTTCTTCTGGATGTCGGCCGCGGCGTTCTTCGCCTGTTTCTCGAAAGCCGCCGCCTGCTGTTTCAGCTGCTCGAGACCGGTGGCCAGATCACCGCGCATGAAACCGAGGACCTTCGACGCCGTCACACCGTCGAACGACCGGTCGAGCTGGTTGGCGATCGAGGGGAATTCATCGAGAACAGCGTCGAGATCGTCGTGGAATTGCCCCCAAGCGTGGCTGATCGCCTTCAGCCCGCCCTCGCTTCCCTCGGGCCACTCCATGCCGAGGACGACCTTGAAGAAGTGCTGCAGGCTCGGCGGCAGGTGTGTGGTCTCGTCGGCGCCGTTCATCGGCCGCTGGGTACCACCGCCTCCGGTGCCTGAGCTCTCCTTCACCTCGTCTCCTCTGGTCGCCTCTCAGCCGCCTGAATCGCTCATCCACGCACGGGGAGTTCACCTGCCCGTGTGATCAGCCGGTCTGGCCCGTCGCCGCGTCGATCCGCGCGGCGCTTTCCTGATCCAAGTCGCGCAGGACGGACACGCTCTTGGCGATACCGTCCTTGAGCTGACCGGTGCCGTCACCGGCCTTACGGGCGCCCTCGCGGGTCTGTTCCGCGGGGTCGACGTAGTTCTTGGCGAACGCCTCGCCGATGTCGTCTTGACCCCAGCACCCGTGACGGTCGTCGAGAGTGACCTCGAGCGCCTTCAGGGAGTTGTTCAGCCTCTCTCCCAGCGCACCCAGGCGCGCGGCGGCGGCAGACGCCTCCTCCGGGTCCAGCCGGAAAGTCTCACCCATTCGTCCTCCGCTCCCGACTCGATCTCGTGTGGCGCGCCCGGTTTATCCCCGCGACAGCGACCACATCCGGACGACCAGTACGAACGCCGGACATTGACAACGGTTACACACGTTCGGCCTAGTACCAACGGATAACGTGGCCCGGGGTCCTTTTCTGGTTCTTGTTGCCCGTTTGTCCCCCAGGACCGGCCTTGATTCACACACGAGCCGTCCAGCCGTCACGTTCTGCGACCGCCTCTCCGGTCGTAGAACGATCCCGGATGCGTTCAGTCACCTACTCGCGGTCAGCCGATGGGGCGTGAGCGAACCTTCCCGAGTACGTGATGGCCCCCTTCCTCGCGCCAGGCGTAAGGAAGGGGGCCATCACGTATTTCAACGAGCAGGTATCCAAAAGACAAGGGGCACAGCCACTTCACGAAGCCGAAGGGAACGCGGCCGTGGATCAGTTCTTACCCAGGACGTGGCTCTGTGAATCGTCGTTCTCGCCCCAGGCGTCCTTCTCCGCCTGGATCCAGATCTGCGGTTCGCGCTCCTTCTCGCCCTGTCCGCCGCCACCACCCATGCCGCCGCCACCGCCCATGGGTCCCATCGGCCCCATCGGCATACCGGCTTGCTGACTCGCGCCGAGGCCTCCGGGCGCGCCTGCCGGGGACGGACCGCCTTGTGTGCTCACCGGCGCGCCGGCGGAGAGGGGTTGAGTGTCGAACTTGCCCGCGGCCGGTCCACCCGCGGTCGCGGGAGCCAGTCCCGCGCCGCCGCCGGTACCGGCTCCGCCCGCACCACCGACGATGTCTCCCTTGGCCGACGCGGACGGCTCGAGGAAGTCCTGCATCGCGCTGCCGCCGCCACTCCCGCCGATGGCGTCGATGGCCTTGTTGGCGGCCGCCTTCGCGTCGGCGAGTTCCTGCCGTTCGGCGGGTGTGTCGTCGGGCTGGGCCAGGGCGTCGATCGCCTTGTTCGCGTCTTCCCTGGCTTGCGCCAGCGCCTGGTCGTGCTCGGGGCCGGTGAGTTCGGGAGAGTCGTTGATCCGGTCGATGGCCTCGTTCGCGGCCGACTTGGCCGCGTCCAAGGCCTCTCGCCGCTGAGGATCGTCGCTCGACGTGCCGAGGCCGTCGATGGCCTTGTCCGCGGCGAGCTTCGCGTCTTGCACCTGTTGGAAGTGCTCGGGGGCCGCCATCTCGTCGATCGCGGAACTCATCGCGCCCTTGGCGTCTTCCAGGGCTGCCTTGCGCTCGGGATCGTCGGTCTGGCAGATGAGGTCGTCGATCGCCTTACTCGCCGACTCCTTCGCGTCGAGTAGCTGCGCACGATCGGCCTGGTCTGCGGGGTCCGCTCCTTCCTGACCGAGGACGCCGTCCACCGCGTCCGAGGCGGCTTGCTTGGCGTCGTCGAGGGCCTGCTGCCGAGTCTCGGAATCACCGGGCTTCGAGAGGTCGTCGATCGCGCCGTTGACGGCGTCCTCGGCCTCGCCCGCGGTGGGTCCGCCCGGACCACCGGTGAGACCGTCGGGGGCGGTCGGGCTGGTGAGCCCGTCGATCGCGTCTTCCGCAGCGTTCTTCGCGTCGTTCAGCGCCTGCTGGCGCGTCGGGTCGTCGGTCTTCTTGCCAAGGTCGTCGATCGCCTTGCCCGCTGCCTTCTTCGCATCCGCCAAGCCCGCCATCGGTGAAGCGAGTCCACCGCCTGTGCCCGCACCCGGACTCGTGCCCGGATCCAATGCGCCTCCCGCGCCTCCGGGACTGCCGGCCGACTCTCCTCCTGCCCCGCCCGTCAGGCCGTCGATGGCTCCCTGCGCGGCGTTCTTCGCGTCCTGCAACGCTTCTTGGCGGGCTGGGTCGTCCGTCTTCGCCGTCAGGCCGTCGATCGCGTCACCGGCCGCCCTTTTCGCGTCACCCAGAGCCGCCTTCTCGTTGGGCGACATACCGCCACCGGTCGGCGGGGTGGTCGCGCCACCCATCCCGTCGAGTCCGCCGTTCTTGCCGGTTCCGGGAGTCAGGGCTCCGGTAGGTGTCGCCTCATCCGCGCGCTTCTCTTGGGCGTTCTCCATCGCGTAGCCCGACTGCTGATCCTCACGAGGCTTCTTGTCGGCGTTCTCCATCGCGTAGCCCGACTCTTGATCCTCACGAGGCTTCTTGTCGGCATTCTCCATCGCGTAACCCGACTCTTGATCCTCACGAGGCTTCTTGTCGGCATTCTCGACCGAGTAGTTCGTCTGCTGATGCTCGTCCGGCTTCTGCGGAACGTTCCTCGTCCGCGCCTGATAGCTGTCCGCGGGCGCCGCGGTGGACGTGTCACCATCGGAGATGTAGAGCGGGACCAAGTCCGCGCCACGGGCGTTGTAGGCGGTTCCGAGCGTGCCCAAAGCGTTCTGCAGATCTTTCAGCAGCGCCGCGTCCGACGACGTTTTGATCTCCATCAACGCGAGCGGCAGCTGTGCCACGATGTCCTGAGCGGCCGACTCGCTGTTGGCGGCCTGGATCTTCCGCTGAGCGTCCGCCTGGAGAGCGGCGACTCGCTGGTCGTAAACCTGTTTCCCGATTTTCTGAAGTTGCCACCATGTGGTCACGAACGTCTGGACAGCGCGGCCGATATTGCCCATGTTCGTGCCGAACTGCTTACCCATCAAAGTGTCATAGACTTCGTCACTGGTGTTCAGGATCGCGGTGGCGTACTTCGTGAACGCCGCACCCGTTTCACCTTCCAAGGCGTCTCCGACGGCCTTGATCTGTTTGACGAATTTCTCATTGACGGCGGCGAGCGCCACTTCGGCGGCCTTGACGTCCTTCTCAAGGTTGTACCAAGCGGTGGTGGCCGAACCGTCCGCGGCGTTGACCAGGTCGCTGACCGCGGACTCGAGTGCCGCCAGCGTGGAGAAAGAGGAAGGGGCGAGGCCGGGCGGCGGTGCCGCGTACTGGCCGACCATCGGAGGCTTACCTTGAGAATCGGACATACGAGAGATCCCTATCTAGACAGCCAGCACCGAGGTCGACAGACGCGGACTCGCGCGGACCGCCCGGTTCCTTTCCCGGCGTTTGATTCAGGTGGTGACTACATCGGTTTCGGTCTTGGTGTCGTGCGTGCCGATCGCATGCGCGACGGCGCCTTCGAGACCCGTGATCACCTTTCCGATCTCATCGGCGTTCTGTCCATCGGCGCTCTTGAACCGGTCGGAAATTTCCTTGAGCTTCGCCTCCATCTCACCGAAGGCGACTTTGAGGTGCTCGGCGTGCCCGAGGACGGCGCCACGCCGATCGTCCACGACCCGCTCCAGCCAGACCGCCGGCTGGAAAATCCCGCCGTTCGGGCCGGCGGGCTTGAGTGCGTCGAAGGCACTCATGTCATCCATCAGCCGGCCGATGTTCTGGCCGGCCGCGGCGATTGCTTCGGCATCGAACTTCGTCGACACGTCGACTCCTTGCTCTCGAACGACCGTGGCCGTTCAGTTGCCCATGGAAACACGGTGTGCCGAGCGAATCCACCCGGCACACCGTGCGGTTCAGGAGATACCCTTGGCGCCGCCCCTGTCGGCCTGCGCCATCCGCTCCGCCGCGTCCTGCAACCTCGTGCGGAGGTTCAGCAAGTTGCTCCGGTGAACATCGAGACCACTCTGCAGGTTCAGAGAGCGCTGCTCGTATGCGGTCGCCGTCTCTCCGACCCAGTCCACCATGATGGCCTTGACCTGCGAACCGAGCGTGGTCGCCTGGTTGTCGATCTCATCGGCCTTTTTCATCATCATCGAGACACACTGCTCGATAACCGGGTAGTCGTATACAATCGATCCGTCAGCCATCAAAACTCCTTGGAAACGTTTACGCGGTGGTCGGGGTCACTTGCTGAGGAAGTTGGTGGTGTCCATGGGCACGTTCAGGATCGACTGCGTGTTGTCGCTGTCCGTGTCAACCTGGGCACCGGCCTCACGTCGCATGTCGCCGGCCATACCGTTCAGGTTGCTGAGTACCGTCTTGCGAACCGCCTCCACCCAGTCGCCGGTGACCGAGCTGAGTGCCCGAGTGGCCGCGCTGGTGCTGGCCGCGAGGGTGGATTCGACCTCCTTCTTGAGGTTGTCGAGCTGGTCGTCGACGCTGTTCGCTGTTTCCTCGTGCCTGGCGGCCTGCGCGATGATTTGCTGATCATTGAGCTTAGTGGAATGTGCCACTGTGCTTCCTCCTGCGATGAGTGCTACGACTTTGGTGAGCTCTACGTTTTCGTAGTAGCACGACCACTATTCAAGATTAGAATCCGCGCGTCGCCAGAAATGGGTCTTTTCGGGCCGAGGACTCTACGGTAGGGATTCCCCTTACGAGCGGAACGCTCGCGATCACGACCGCACGGCCTGGGCCTGACGGGCGGCGTTCGTGCTGAGCACCGGCCCGGTCGGCAGCAGATCGAGCAGTCGCATGGGAATCGGGACCGCCGCGGATCCGGCATAGCCGAGCGCGGTGATGGTCTCGGTGTCGGCCAAGGGATACTTCTCACCCACCTCCGTGACCAGATACGTCACGCCGGCGGTGGCACCTGGTGCGGGCAGATCCCGGGCGAGGAGGCCCCGGCCCGCTGGGATGGCCACCCGGTCGGCCGTCATGCCCGCCTGGTGCGTGCCCAGCGGAACCGAGGCCTGGGCGACCTGATTGTCGGGCAGGTACTCGGCCACCATCGCCTGCTCGGGACCCGCCGAGGGGTCCTGGCGGACACAGGGCTGCGAACCCTGCGGCGGGGTGACGACCTCCGGAGGAGTCGGGGGCAGATCGTTCGCGATCCCGGCCGTCGCCGAGATCGCCACTCCGCTCAAGGCGTCCGGCGTGACCCGGACGGCTTCGATCGGACCGTCCGGATAGGCCTGCCGGGTGCTCGGAGCACTCAGCAGAAGGGCGGCTCCGGTCCGGCTGAGTGCCGCCAGCCCGTCCCGGCGCACGAGGTAGTTCTGTTCGGTGCCGATCGCCGGGTTCCGCGCCTGGTAGATCTGGCCGACCAGGGTCTGCTTCCCGTCGATCACCGGCCCTGGCCGACCGAGATCTGGCACCTCTTGCGCGACGAAGTCGGGGCCTTGCGCGATCGTGTTCAGCCACAACGAAGGCGCCTCGATGGGACGCGACGTGCCATAGCCCAGCGCGACGGCGGCCGAACTACTCGGTAGTTTGAACCGCTTCCCGCGCGTCACCAGGTAGAGTTCACCGCTCGGAGCCGAGACGTAGTACGCCTGGCCTTCGTTGAGCACGCTGCCGGGCGCATGTCCCAAAAGGACACTTATGGACGCGCTCGGCGCGGCGGCGGCGGAACCGGGAAGTTGCGTACACACCGTCCACGGGCCGCCGGTGACCTTGTCGGCCGCGGGAAGCGAATCCGGCGCGCCGGCGATCCCGATCGGCTGGCCGACCGGAGTTCCCGCCAAGGAGCCCGGCGAAACGGAGGTGAGCTGGCCACCGGACTGACCCGCCACCAGCCGCGCGGAGGAGTAGTTGAGCACGGGGCGGAGCTGGCCGGCGAGGTAGACGTAACGCGCACCGCTGGTCTCGTCCATCACGATCGCGCCGTCCTGTTTCCAGGAGGTGTTTCCGGTGGAGGGCACGAACATGCCGAAGACGCCGAACACACCCATGGTCACCGCGGCGAGCACGAAGCCGAGCACCGTCCCGGTGGTCATCCGTTTGCTGGGTGATTCCAGCGCGTCCGGCTTGCCGTGTGTCACCGCGGCCGCCAACCGCCCGACCACGAAGAAGTAGGCCTGAACCTGGTCTTTGCGTGATTTCATCAGCCGGCCAGGTGTCGCATGAAGCTGTACACGTGCAGGACCTGCAAGAGGATCGGCAGTACCGCGATGGCGGTGATCAGTTCGAAGATCTCCACCGCGCGCCCCCAGTAGGGCCGGAATCGCTTACCGGGCAGACGTTCGCCGCCGAGCAGGAAAAGGCCGGCGACGAGGATCAGCGGGACGACGACCACGAAGCGGGTCTCCATCGGCCGTGCCAGGCCGAGACCCGCCGCGACCAGCAGCACTACGATCGCGGCGGGGGCCAGGACGGCCCACCGCTGGATCATGCCGCTCGGGTGGCGCGAACGCAGCACCAGAAGCAGGGCGACGACCAGCGCGAACGTGAGGTGCCAACCGTCGGTGCCGATATCGAGCACCGGCAGGAGCACGGCCTGCGCCGCTCCCACACCGGCGTGCAGCGCCGTCGAGTAGCCGAAGGTCGCCGCGCCGCGATCCACGACCACTTTGTGCGATACCGCGTCGATGTCTTCGTGCAGTTCCTCGGCGCCTGTGGGGAGCATCGGCAGGGTCAGCCCGGACAGGCGGAACGCGGTCGTCGGGATGAACAACGCCAGGATCAGGGAGACCACCAGGCCGATGGCGGTGGCCTGGCTGGGGTCGGCGGGGGTGACCGAACCGATCAGGCCGGTGATCAGCAGGACGATGGTGAACAGGATCGCGCCAGCGAACAGTGCGGCGCCGTCGGCGACCACCATGACCCCGGCCAGGAGGGCGAGCAGGGCGGCCGCCGCCGCACCGGTGAGGCTCATCATCTCGATCGCCGCCGGATCGAGCAGGAGCACCAGATACCAGCCCGCCAGCGTGGCGAAACCGACGCCGGCCCCGGCCAGGATCATGGCCGGGACGGGCTTGGCCGCGCCACGCGCCACCAGGGCCGCCGCCGCCAGGAGCACCACCGAGAGTCCGGTCGAGAGCAGTACCTGCGCCCCCACAGCCGCGTCGGCCAGCAGCAACCGACAAGCGAGCAGCAGGAGCACGACGGCGCCCAGCCGGAACATCCAGCCGACCCGCGCCGGAGTAAGCGCGCCGGGATGCTCACGCACCTGCTCCGCCACGCCGTCGACGAGGTCGTCGTAGTCGATCGCGGCGAGCTGCTCGGCACGGGGAAGAAGATGAAGACTTTCCCCGTCGACCAAGCTGAGCTGGAGCAAGGTGCGGTCTTCGTCCAGCGCGGCTTCACCGATCCGCTGGACCACCCAGCCCTCGTGCTCGGCTCCCTGCTCGATCGTCTCGGCACCGAACTGGGCGAGGATCGCGGGCAGCAGGTCGACGAGAGGAACCTCGGCAGGCAGCGCCAGATCCCTTGCCTGCCCACCCAGGACGAACCGTAGCCTCGCCGAACTCGTTGTGCGATGCTGTGTCTGCTCTTCCATCAGGCACCAGGCCCTTCCTTTCAGGTATAGACCCGTGTCCGGCCCAGACGCTAGCGCCGGGCCGCCCGGCGGGCGGCGCTCGCCGGACCGTTCTCGCCGAAAACGGGGAGAACCACTCACCAAGGAAGAAGGGCGCGATGCCGGAGAAGCTGACCGTGGACCTCCACTCGGTCTTCCGCAGCGACAGGGACATCGACAACGCGGTACGCCGCGCTCTGTTCCGGGGCGCCGCGGCGAAGGTGGCGGTGGTGGAGATCATTCCCGGCAAGGGGTCGGGGAAGCTCAAGAACCGGGTGCTCGCGATGCTGCGGCAAGCGCACCTGAAGAAGCTGTACCGGCGAGTGGAGGTCGCACCCGGGAATGACGGGAAGGTGTTGGTACATCTGAAGTAGGGGCTCGTGAGTGATCGGGGTCGTTCTGACGGTCGTAAAGGAGGCTTTCGCTGCCGTCGGATGTGGTCCTTGGTGACGGTGGGGCGGTTGTGACCTCGGCGGCCGGTCGTGAAGTACATGAAGGCCCCCTTCCTTGCGTCTAGCGCAAGGAAGGGGGCCTTCATGTACTTCCGCAAGGCGTGACTCGCGTGCTTGGGGACGTGACTCACGTGTCTGAATGCCGCACTCGGGGGCGGAGTCTGAGCACTCACGAGCCCCGAGGCTCAGCAGGCGGCGGGTGACAGGTCCGCGAGCAGGCTTTCGGTGTCCGGCGTCGCCGCGCACAGCCGTGACGCGTAGTCGATGGCCAACCGGTGGTAGTCGAGCGTGAAGTCCGCGATCGCGTCGGACACCAGGAACGGCTGGATGTTGTTGGCATAGGCGTCAGCGGCGGTGGCCAGGCACCCCACATGCGCGTAAACGCCGCAGATGATCAGCTGATCGCGTCCGTGCTCGGTGAGTTCATCCAGCAACGGCGATCGGTGAAAGGCGCTGTACCGCCACTTGGTGAGCACCCGGTCGTTCTCCCCCGGGCTCAGTTCGGCGACGATCGCGACGTCGTCGGGGCCGCTGGTCATGCCTGGGCCCCAAACGTCCTTGAGCAGACCTCGCTGCTCCTCGCTCATTCGGCCCGGCTGGGCGGTGTAGTACACCGGGATGCCGAGTCCGGCACACCGCTCCCGCAACCGCACGACATTGTCGAGCAAATGCGTCCTCGGCGACTCTCCTTCCGGAAAGAAATTGACGAAGAAATTCTGCATGTCATGAATGAGCAGGACGGCTCTGGCGGCCGAAATACGCCAGTCGACGACGTCGTCGGTCAGGTCACTCCGGGCGGGCATGGAATACGGGGATATGGCAGGGATAGACACAGTACCTCACTCTGACTCGCCTGGCGACGCCTGATCCGCACCGACACCGACCTAGATCCACAAAGGATTCTTGGAACACCTATTGTATACGGCCCGCGAAGATGTATACGTTGGCAGAGCTGGGCAACTCTGGAGGGACGGTGGCCATGGATGCGCCCTTCAAAGCGGTGCTCGACGAGTTGTTGACATCTGACCGGCAGTCTTTCGCGCTTCTATATCGCCCTGCCAAGGGTCGCTTCGTGGAACTGCTGAGAGGTTCGTCGCACAAGAACGAATCTCTCGTGGACATTGCTCTCCCGGCGGGTGAAGCCGTTCTCGCGGTGATACCTTACCGACAGCTCACCGAGCTCGGACTCCCCTGCCGTGACGACGGCCTGCCGTTGGTCACGCTGCGGGCCGAACACCGGATGCGCGTTCCGTTGCACGACGCTGTGCTCGCGCTGCCCGATGACGCCGTCGAAATGGCCAACACCGGCTTCGACGTCGACGACCGGACGTATGCCGAGATCGTGCGCACGGTGCTGGCCGAGAAGATCGGCCGAGGCGAGGGCTCGAATTTCGTGGTGAAGCGCACTTTCACCGCTGACCTTCCCGGCTACTCGCTCCGAACCGCCCTGTCGATCTTCTCCAGACTGCTGACCGCCGAGCAGGGCGCGTACTGGACCTTCCTCGTGCACACCACCGAGCGCACGTTCATCGGCGCCAGTCCGGAGCTGCATCTGGGTTCGTCCGCGGGCACCGCGATGATGAACCCCATCAGCGGCACCTACCGGTATCCACCGGAGGGGGCGAACCTGTCCGGGCTGCTCGACTTCCTGGCCGATGACAAGGAAATCGACGAGCTGAACATGGTGCTGGACGAGGAACTGAAGATGATGGCCGAGATGTGTCCGTTAGGCGGAAGCGTACGGGGGCCGCTGCTGCGCGAAATGACGCGGCTCGCGCACACCGAGTACCTGGTGACCGGACACAGCGGACTGGATCCCCGGGAACAGCTGCGCAAGACCATGTTCGCCCCCACGGTCGTGGGCAGTCCGCTGCGGAACGCATTCGACGTTGTCGCCGAGTACGAACCTGAGGGACGCGGTTACTACTCGGGTGTGGTGGCCCTGATCGGTGCCGGTCCGGCGGGGGAGGCGGACGTGGATTCCGCGATCTTCATTCGCTCCGCAGAAATCGACGCGAGTGGTCGACTGCGTGCCGGGGTGGGCGCCACGCTGGTGCGCCACTCCGATCCGGAAGCCGAGGTCGCCGAGACACATACCAAGATCTCAGGCTTGCTTTCCGCACTGGACGGTGCCGAGTCGGCTGCACGAGACAGGCCACCCGCCACCCTCCCCGGATTGTCGGCGCGGCCCGAGGTGACCCGTGCCCTGACGCAGCGAGCGAAGCGTCTTTCCGCCTTCTGGCAAAGCCCTCCTGAGGCACGGCGAGAGGTGAACCCGATGCTTGCCGGGCGGCAGGCGCTGGTCGTGGACGCCGAAGACGGCTTCACCGCGATGCTGGGCGTTCAACTCTCGGCGCTGGGACTGGAGCCGGTCATCCACCGGCACGGTGGCGCCATCGACGTCGAGGACTACGACCTGGTGGTCCTCGGGCCGGGCCCCGGCGATCCGCTGGACCAGCGGAGCCCGAGAATGGCCACGCTGCGTGCCTTGACCAGGACCGCGCTGTGCACCGAGACCCCGTTGTTGTCGGTGTGCCTGAGCCACCAGATCCTTTCGTCGCTGCTGGGGCTGCGCGTGGTCCGCAGATCCGTCCCGCACCAAGGCGAGCAGCGAGAGATCACGCTGTTCGGTGCCCGGCGCACGGTCGGCTTCTACAACACGTTCAGCGCTGTGTCCGCTATGGACACACTGCGGCATCCGCTGGTGAAAGGTCCGGTGGAGATCACCCGCGACCACGAGACCGGTGAGGTGCACGCGTTGCGCGGGACCACCTTCACCTCCCTGCAGTTCCACCCGGAGTCGGTGTTGTCCTTGGACGGGCTGGAGATCCTCGACCACGTCACGGCGTCGTTGTTCACCACGCCGGTTCAGGTCCACTCCTCAGTCGGTGGCCGCCGCCCGGCCGGCTGAATCACCGAAGGTGAGCGCCTGTCCGAGCGTCGTTCCGGTGCCAGGGTAGGCCATTCCGAACGGACTCGCCGCGGCGTTTCCCGCCGCGTAGAGCCCGGGAATCACCGAACCGTCCACGTGCGTCACACGGCCGTGCTCGTCGGTCTTCGGTCCGCCCTTGGTTCCGCCGAGGCCGGCGTGCACCGCGACGGCGAAGTACGGCGGCTCGCTCAGCGGCCGAAGGGTGGGTTCTCCGCCCGCGCTGTCGTACTCCCTTCCGCCCCGGCCGAATTCGGGGTCCGCCCCGGCCTTCGCGTTTTCGTTGAACCGGTCGACCGTTTCCACGAAACCGGCCGGGTCCACGCCGATGAGGCCGGCGAGTTCGGCGGTGGTGCCGGCCCGCAGCAACCACTCCGGTTCCGGTTCACCGGGGCGCACCGAACCGAACGCATGGCGTCCGCGCGCTTCGGCATCGAAGACCATCCAGGAGGGATCGGCTTCGAACCGGAAGTCTCGCGAGGAGAACGCGTGCATGGCCCGGCCGACGTCGTTGTAGCTTTGTGCCTCATTGGTGAACCGCCGTCCGCGCTGGTCGACCATGATCACCCCGGGGCGGGCGCGCTCGGCGAACAACATGCGGTGCACCGGCTCGCCGTCGATCTCGTCGCCGGGCACATGGAGGCACGGGCACCACCACGCCTCGGACATGGTGCCCAGCGCCGCTCCCGCGGACATCGCCAGCCGCAGTCCGTCACCCCGCGAACCCGGCGCGCCGATCAGCCCACGCACCGGGGCTCGCAGGAATGTCTTCAGCAGAGCGGAGTCCCGTTCGAAACCGCCGGTGGCCAGCACGACCCGGGCCCGCTGACGTTCGCCGTCGACGACGACGCCTTCCGGTGACCAGTAGGTCACCCTGGTCGAGGTCCGCACGTCGACACCGGCATCGAGTACCGCCTTCAGCAGCGCGGCCACCATTGCTTGTCCACCGACCAGCGTTCCGGTGCGCGACCGTTCGGACACCAGTTGCGGCGTGGCCGCCCCGGTGACCATTTCCGTCACCGTCAGCGGGGGACGCCAAGCCGAGGAAGGCCGTATGAGTGCCGAGACGGTGGCGGGCACCTTGAGTGGCAACGGTTCCAAAGACCGCACTCCTGATCCCATCCCGCCCGGACGCTCGCGATGGCAGTCCGGGTAGGGCAACGGCTGCCAGCGCAGCGCGGTGGCGGCTTCCAGCCGGCGCAGCACGCGGGGCGCCTCGGCGAGATAGTGCTCAAGCAGGGCCGGTGCGGTGTCTCCGAGGTCGAGCGAATCCAGATAGAGACGGGCCTGCTCGATGCTATCCACAATGGATCCGTCAGCGTGCACATGGTTTCCGGGCACCCATACCGCACCGCTCGACAATGCCGTGGTACCGCCGATCGTCGATGTCGCCTCGGCGAGCGTCACCTCGGCTCCGGCCTCCCGCGCGGCGAGCGCGGCGGCGAGCCCGGCGGCGCCGGAACCGAGGACGATGACCTTGACCATGCCGGCTACTCGGGGATGCCGCCCCGGGTTATCAGCGGCACCTCGATCCCCAGCGCGCGCATCTGCTCGCACGGGTTCATGAACTCCCGCAGTTCGATGATCTCGCCGTCCCGCAGCTTGAACGAGTGGATGAAGTGGTTGCGGTAGATGCCCGGCGGATAATCGGGGAACAGGATCTGCCCTTCCCCGTCGCACTCGACCCAGAAATGGTTCGGGTCCTGCGTCTCGAAGACCTGGACGTTGGACCACTTCCAGTCGGGGAAGCAGTCCAGCGACCACGCGGCCATCTCGGCGAGCTTCTCGCGGCCGCGGACCGCGGCGGGCTTCCCGGTATCGGTCGTCCACAATCCACCGTGGGCGTCCTCGGCGTACAGGCGGTGCCGTTTCAGCCGAGGCGGCCCTTCGGTCACGCGGAGGTACTCCTCCACCACGGCTCGGTTACTGCGACGCAATTCCGCGTCGTCCACGAAGCTGTTCCCGGTACTGACCTTTTCGGACACGGTTCCTCCTTGAGGGGGGAACAACATCTTCGATCGCGGCAGGTCGATCCGCAAGGCCCGCTGTGCGATCGCGTTCACTGGAAAGGACCCGGTGCGGTCACTACGCTTACGGTCATGTACCGATACGTGATCATGGATGTGTTCACCGGCACTCCGCTCGAGGGAAATCCCGTCCTCGTCCTGCTTGCCGCTTCGGGGTTGTCGTCGGCGCAGATGCAGGCGATCGCCGTGGAGACCCATCTGTCGGAAACCACTTTCGTGCTCCCCGCCGAGGGTTCCGGGGATGTGCGGGTCCGCATCTTCACCCCGACCTGCGAACTGCCCTTCGCCGGGCATCCGACCTTGGGGACGGCGATCGCGCTGGCGCACCAGTCGGACCGCACCTCCCTGGTCATGGAAACCCTCGTCGGAAACGTGGAATTCACTTTCGAGCGCGACGACGGCGGAACGGTGTCGGCGAGCATGATCCAGCCGATTCCGGTGTGGGAGCCCTATGAACACGCGGAGACCCTCGCGGAGGGTGTCGGCGTGCGCGCCGCGGAACAGACGGTGTTCGCCTACCGCAACGGGCCGAGGCATGTCCTGTTCCCCGTGCGTGACATCGAAGAACTCTCCAGCCTCACACCGGACTTGCGGCTGCTCGCGACCCTGCCGGACATGAGTGCCTTTTGTTTCGCCGGTGAGGGCACGCGGTGGCGGGCCCGGATGTTCTCCCCCGCCTACGGGGTGACCGAGGACGCGGCGACCGGATCGGCCGCGGGACCGCTCGCGGTACACCTGGCGAGGACCGGCAGGATCTCCTACGGCGACCGGATCGAGATCCGGCAGGGTGTCGAGATGGGACGTCCGTCGACAATGGTGGCGACGGCCTGGGGTTCCGGTGAGCGTCCCGAGCGGATCGTGGTGAGCGGGACCGCGGTGCCCGTCGCGCGGGGCGAGTTCCTGCTCGAAGGCACCGAATCCGCTTCGTGAGCCGGATTCGTTCGGAATCGACCAGAACGGGTCACTCGCTCTTCTTGTCCTTGCCCTTATCCTTCTCCGACGAATCCGGAACGCTCATGCCGAGCTCGTCGAGGCCCTCCAGCATCGGTCCCAGCAACGAGTTCATCATCTCCATCGGATCGACCTTGCCGCTGGCGACCCCGGCGAAGTCGAGACCCGTCATCGAACCCGTGCCCATGACCTTCTCCACCTTCGCCAGCGCCTCGTTACGGCCCTGTCGGATCGTCTCCACGATCTGATGCGCCAGCTGGGCCGGAGGCAGCGATCGGTACTTCGACCCCTGGAACGACAGATCCGTCAACTCGCCGCGTCCGTCGAAGGTCATCAAGAACGAATTGTCCTTCGCGCGGACGGTCGTCGTGCTCTCCTCCCAAACCTTGCTCACCTCCCGCAGTTTCTGCTTCTCCCGCTCCAAATCCGCCAGCGCCTGCTCGACACCCGCCTCCGCGTTGTTGAATGCCGCGGCCCAATTCGTCATCACAGAACCCCTCACTACTCATGACCAGCGCGAACAGTCCGGCGCCACCATCTCGCCTTCACGATTACAGAGACACCACCCCGAGCCGATCGCGACTCCGCGTACACAGCCTGTTTTGCGGCGAACCCTGCCCTTTGTTCCTCTCTTCACCGCCAGGGATCCGTTCGAGCGGGTCGAGCCCCGCCACCGTGTCGGCCCAGTAGTCCAGGTTCGCCCCGGCGACGGGATCGTTCGCGCGTGCAGCGTGACACCCCAGATGCGCTCACCTTCGCCCGTACGCAGGAGCACTGAGCGCATCAGGGGGTCCCTTCGCCAGATCGAAGGGCGACACCAGCTCCCTGCGCAGGCGATCGTCCGCCTCGTCGGAGGTGGCGCCGTCGAGGTCGATGTACCGGAGCACCGGTGGAAACGCCGGGTTGATGAACCGCGCCGGTTCGCCGCCCACCTACCTCTTCGAAGGTCGCCCGCAGTCCGGGGTGTTCGCGCACGACGGTGTCCAACGCGTCCGAGAACGCCTCCTGCACCCCGGTCATGCGGCAGGCGGTCCGCCCACGCCGCAGGAGTGGGAGTACCAGATCCGCCGCGCTCATATCTCGATCCGTTCCATCGAGCCGACGGCCCCGCCGGCGTCCGACGCCGTCCGGTCGGAACCCATCAATGCCTGTACCTCGGCGGCGAGAGCGGAGATGTCCGGAGCCCTCAGCACGAGAGAGACCGGAAGCGTCACCGCCAGGTCGCGCAGTACGAGGTTGCGCAGTTCCATCGCCATCAACGACGTCATGCCGAGCGTGGTCAGCCGGACGTCCTCCCGCGCCACGCGGAGCACCCGTGCCACCCGGTCGGCCAACCGTTCTTCGACCGATCCGTCGTCGGGGAGCCGCGCGCTCAAGCCCGGCTCCGGCTCGGAATCCCGCCAGTACCGTTCGCGCTGCCATGGGTAGGAGGGCAACGACACCGTCCGGCCGCCGTGGTGCTGGAGGCGGTCCCAGTCGATGCCGTAACCCGCCGCGTACAGCTCCGCGACGGCGTCGAGCAGATCCGCCGGGGAACCGGCACGCCATCCCGACCACGGCGATCGGATCTTCGAGCCGGGGCCCGCCGGCGACCGCGGCTGCGCGCGGCGCTTTCGGTTGTGCTCGCGTGCTCACCGCGTCGGCCAGCGACTTGATGGTGGGGTTCTCCCACAGCAAGGTCGGCCGTAACCGCCACCCCAAGGCGGCGCCGAGTTCATTGAGCAGGCCGACCGCGCGCATCGAGTCGAGTTCGTATCGGCTGAACCGTTCCTCCGCGTCAATGGATCGAGGGTCGATCCCCATCACCGTCGCAAGGCGTGATCAGCCATTCCTCGATGGAGATCGCGGTGAGCAGGCCTTCTTGCGTCATCGTCGATTCCTAACAAAGCGGACGGACTTTTCATACCCGATCACCACGCCGGGCAGAGTGATCGTGAACGCATTCCCAGCTTCACCTCGCGTCTCCGGATCACCGGTAATGTGCCCCGGCTCACAGAAATCTGTCAACAAGGACGAAACGAAGGGACAGGCCTATTCGCCAACCACACTTTTAATATACATACACAATTCCGCAAATCGTTCTCTGCTATTTGAAAACTCCGGCTCCGTCAAGGCTCATCAGGGTGATGAAACATCGCCCGGTCGTCATTTGACGAGACCTCGCCGATGCACTAACCATGGACATGACCAGGCATTTTAATCGCTACGCCGCCGAGGCGCGCACCCCTGACCGACACGAAAACACCATCCGCCGATTCGATGATTCTCAATCACGGCGAGCATGAGCTTCGACTACTTCGATGGAGGGCAAATGGCGGTTGACAACGGCCGGAAGTGGTTTTCTACGACCTGCGGCTCGACATGTGGCCGGCGACCAGGCACGAAGACGTCAAACGAATCTTCACCGACGACGAGACCCTTTCGGGCTCGATCACACAGACACCGGCCCACCCGCTCGCCGAGGAAGCCGAGACAACACACGCGGGGTGCGCACGCACAACGTCCGGGCGTTCTCTGCCAGGCGCATCGCCGTGCTCGAACCGGTCATCCGCGAATGCGTCGTCGACTTGATCGACGGCTTCGCCGCGAAAGACCAGTTCGACGTAGCCGAGGAGCCGACCTCCCCACTCCACCACTCGCGTGTTCAGACTCCGCACCCCCGAGTGCGGCATCCAGACACGCGAGTCACGTCCCCAAACACGCGAGTCACGCCTTGCCGAAGTACATAAAGGCGCCCTTCCTTGCGTCTGGCGCCAGGGTGTCGGCAGGTCGAGATCTTGCAGGTCAGGTGACCATCCCCGCGCTGTCGCGGGCCGCAAGTGCCGTTGATCAAGGGCAAGCCGAGGTGGGGCAGGCCTGATTCTGAACACCGGCGGGGCTTCAGTGTCCACAAGGGACACCGCCGGACGGCCGGGTGTCCGATTGATGCCGCTATATACGTTTTCTGCGGGAACGGGGGCACTGTCGTGAGTGGTAATGAGGGTTAGAACCAACCAAAATCACTCACGACACCTCGTGAAACCGTGCAAGTCGCCCAAACCGGGCACATTTGTCTCGAAAAGTGTCCCTTATGGACAGTCAAGAGCCGGGTGAGGCCCTGCGCGAGCCCGCTCCCGCCGGAACCCTGCGTCACAGCCGCCCCACCGTCACCAGGGGCCACATCCGACGATAGCGAAAGCCTCCCTCATTACTAGAAGAACGCCTACGCAGGAGCGACACCGGCCCCACGCCACGACACGTTTGACTTACCCCTCAATAACCCCGGTGACCGGGACCGTGCGGATTCCGGCACATCCCACGAAGGCCGTCAGGGTGCCTACAAGGCGGTCGCCACCAGCAGCTTCAGGTCAACGGGCATCGGGATGACGGAGTCGACCCGGAAACTGTTGGCGTACATCATCTTGTCGTACTCGTCCCGGCTGCGCTCCTGTCCGCCCGTGATGGCGAGCATCTGCAGATCCCACGGAGCGGCGAGATCGGCGTCGAAGGGCGCACCCGGCCGGTCGGGTAACAGGCGCTCCAGCACCAGGAGCCGGGCACCGGAAGCACAGGCTCGACGGCAGTTGCGAAGAATGCGATCGCAGTCCTCGTCGTTCCAGTCGTGCAGTACCCGCGACAGCAGGTAGGTGTCCGCTCCCCCGGGCACCTCGGCGAAGAAGTCCCCCGCCACGAACCGCAAGCCGCCCGGTCGCCTTTCGGTCTCCGCGGCCTCGACGACGTGCGAGCGATCGAACACCACGCCGGTCACACCGGCGTGGTCCTCGAGGACGGTCCGGAGGAGTGTGCCGTTGCCTCCCCCGATGTCGACCACCGTCGTACCGTCCACGAACGGATAGCTGCGGCTGAGTTCCTCGGCCACCAGCCGGGTCACCGCCTGCATCGAGCGGTCGAACCGATGGGAGGTTTCGGGCTCGGTCGAGAAGTACTCGAAATGCTCCACGCCGTACCGATGGCTGAACGCGGTACGTCCGGTCCGCACCGCTGTGGGGAACTCGCTCCAGGCATCGTAGAACTCGGTGCCGTAGAGCTCGATCAGCCCGCTGAACGGGTCTTCGGATCGGAGCAGTTTCCCTCGCTCGGTCAACTCGAACGTGCCGTTGTCCCGCTCCCGGACCACCTCCGACCGGGTGAGATAGCGCAGCAGCCGAGCGATCGCGAGCGGATCACAATCGACCGCGGCGGCGACGTCCGGGGCACCGAGGTGCTCGTCACCCAACGCGTCGGCGAGCCCGATCTCCACTGCCACGTGCAGGGCACGCGCGGCCCAATGTCCACTGAGGATCGAAAGGAGTGCTTTGTGTTCGCCGGCGGATCGGGCCGGCTCGGTCAGGTGCGCGGCGAGGACCTCGGCGTGCTGCCCATGGGCGGTCAGTTCGATTCGGGAGCGGCGACCGTCACCGTCCGGTCCGGTCTTGAAGTACACCACCGAACGGCCACCGGAGTCGCGGTCGTCGCAGGGGTTGTAGCCGCCCCCGTCAGGGGTCATCGACGACAGATGAAGGCAGGTCCGCCGTGCCTGCTCGAGCCTCTCCGGGGCGACCAGCCAGCCAGCGTGGGACTCCTCTCCTGTCGCGCGCTCCTGGTCGACGAGTCCCGGTGCGATCGCGTCGGCCGCCTCCCGCGGCAGCACGAAGATCTCCAGGCCACCCGGCGCGCCATCGGAAGGCCGACCGTGCACGATGGTGACCTCCAGCTCCTCCTCGGGAACCTGATGTCGCTCGGCGAGCCGGGCTCGGACGACCCGGCTCGGCACGGACGGCCCGGCGACGAATCCGGACGCCGCGAGGAAGTCTCGGACGTCGGAAACGGTGTCGGGGAACACGAGCAGCGCCGCGTGATCGAAACGGACGGCGTTCGCGATGCCGGGGTCGACAGGGCTCCCGAGCACATGGGCGAACGATCCCGCCGCCGTCAGTCCGCCGAGCCGCCCGATCACGTCGCGCAGTCGTCGTTCGTCTTCGGTGTCCAGCATTCTTCTTCCTAAGGTCGCAGTCGTCGGCCGTCTCGGTGGGGAACGAGGTCTCGGATCACGGTCTTGCTTCGCATCAGGAACTCCGCCAGGTGTCCCTCGTGCGGGAGCCCCGGCCGCATTTCGTGCGTGGGCCGGTCGCCGATGTGCAGGTTGCCGATCGTGCCGTCTTCCGCCAGCGAAGAAAGAAGTGCTTCGTCGTCGGTGATGGCAGTGACCGTCAGACTGTCCCGCAGCGGGCCGATCCCGTCAGCCGGTGACCACGGAGCGACCCAGACACACGGAAAAGGGAGTTCGATGGACAGTTGCGGCGCGTCACACCGGTCGAGCAGGACGACCGCCGGACGGAGAACCGCACCTCCGCCGGGCAGCGGAGCGGCGAGCCTGCCGCCGGGAATCATCCGGCCGCCGTCCAGTTTGCCGCGGACATAGGCTTCGAGGGCGTGTGCGCGTTCGAGTGAGAAGGCGGGCAGGACGGCGGCTTCGTCCGACGGGCGCGCGACGGGGAGCTCACCCAGCCGGCGCGCCAGCTCGTGGGCGAAGGCCGCGGCGTCACCATCGACCAGGACCGCCGAAGTGTTCACGCAGGCGGTTCCCCCGAATCCGGCGACCGAGGAGACCACCGTGTCGACGTGGTCGGCCCATCGACCGTCGGCGAGCAGGATCTTGGACCGGCCCGGCCCCTGCACCGAGACGTCCGCTCGGCCTCGGTACATCGCCGCGACTTCGCTTCCTCCGTAGACCAAAGCCAGGTCCGCGGCGTTCACGAGGTCCCGGGCCACCGCGCGCTCGGTGGGCAGAAAAGTCACCTGATCCTCGGGGAAACCACAGGCACGCAAGGCACTCACCAGCCGGTACGGGGTGAACGGCTCCCGGCTGGACGGCCGGACGGCGACCCGGTAGCCCAGGGCCAGCGCTTCGAGCCACACCGTATGCGTCGCCGGGTGGTTCCCCGGTGCCTGCACCACCAGGACCTCGCCCCGCCGGGTCCACACCGCACCCGCCTCGGGAACCCCGCGCCAGTCGTCGATCGCCCCGGTGGGGCGAGCCTGACGCACGATTTCCTCCGCCTCGGTGGCACTGCGGGCGATGGACCGTGATGCCGCCCGCACGACGGCCAACGCGACTCCGGAGGCTTCGGCCACCTGCCGCTCGTATTCGGCCAAGGGAACATCGCCGACCGTGTCCAGGAAAAGATCGCCGGCTGCCGCGAGCGCCGCCTTCCGGTCCGCAGGAGGCAACGGCTGTGCCCGCCGCATCGTCCGAACGCTTCTTTTGGCATAGAGACTCGGAACGAGACTCAACTCCGCGATTGCCATCCCGGCCACCCCGGTGACCGGTGCACTTTGGTGCGACCGGAAGGAACCTGAAGGTCCGAGCGCGTCGAGGCGCGGAATCGCGGTCACTAGTAGACGCCCTCGATCACTTCGGCCGCCTCGAACACCGGGACCGGCGTGACATCGGCCACCGAATCCCCGAGTGACCCCGGCCGCGCGGCGATCCGGACGGCGAGATCCCGTTCCGGATTGTTCGGCAACAGCAGCGATTTGCTGACGTGATGCATCACGACCTGGCCGCGCTCGCCTTCGGCCACTTCGAGCTGGGAACTCGGGTCGACGACGGAAAACGTCGTGTAGGGAGAGAAGGAATCGAAAACGCACTGCCCCGCCGTCCGCGGTGCTTCCGCGCGTTCCATGCTCCCGCCCAGAATCATCGTGCTGCCGTACTGGCCGCACAAGCGCACGTCCGGGAAGACCTCTTCCTGAAGGACCTTGCGGGTGTCGGCGTCCAAATGCGCGCCACCCCACATGATCACGGCCACTTTCTCGTTGACGAGATCCACCAGCTTGTCGCGTTCGGCCATACGGCCGAGCAACGGAGGCGTGGCCACCAGAACGCCGATGTCCTGCTGCGCGAGTATGGATTCCGCCTGGTCGACGACGTGCTCGGCGTACCTGTCCGCTTCTTCGGCCTGCCCGGCGCTCAGGCACTTCCGCACCCAGCGCGGGTCGAGATCGACCGTGAAGCAGATGCCTTCGCGCATCCGGGTCACCTCGGCCATGAGCCTGCCGAAAATGTGCGGCCCACTCGGCGCGAGGGTCAGCCAATTCACTCCGCGCGGGAGCCCCAGCTCGTCCATCCTTGCCGACTTCCACCGCAGTGAACGTGACATCCAGTCCGACAGCAGAGGCACCCGTTTCGGCGCACCTGTCGTGCCTCCGCTGTCGAAAGCGCCGACGACGTCGGTCTTTCCTTCGTATCCACGAGGGATCAGATCCTCGATGGGGATGTGCCTGAACTCGGCTACCACGTTCGGGAACCGCCGCAGATCGGCATGGCCGCGGATGTCACACCGCGGGTCGAAGCCAAGAGAACCCGCCTTTTCCAGCCAGAACCGGGATCCGGTCTTCGGGCCGAAATGCCATTCCATCGCAGCCGAATAGAACTCTTGCTCAGTGGCAACGCGCTCGTCATCCCACTCGAGGAATGATGCGATACCGGTCATCGACTTCACCCTGTCGCTCTTGAAGAACTTGTCCGGACAGTGCCTGACCGACCGAGCGCCATGAGATAGGTCGATTGAGCCGAGGCGCAATACCGCTCGGCCCGAGTGACCCGAAAAGAGCAACAAGCGAGCTCGATCGTTCAGACCGGATGCCTTTATGTCCCGAATCCGGCCAGCCCGGCCAGTGGGCTTTTCGCGGCCGTGCGAGACGATTTGTGTTCTGGCCCGAATCATCACGCACGCCCCGGCGCCTCGGTCGCGACAGGGGAACTTCGGGCATGATGTCGGGCCAACTCGCCTTTCTTACACCGGCCATGTTCCCGCTTGCCTCGATGATGGCGAAGTGGAGAATATTCTCGACGCGGTTCTCAAAGCCGAGAAACCACTGGTCTTGCTCACCGGGCTCGCCGGCACCGGTCGTACGAACCTGCTCGCTCGGCTTACCGAACGTTACGAAGCGGACCGAAGGCACGTCTCGGCCATGCGATTCACCTCGAGCGGGGACGTCACCCCCGCCCGGTTCGCCTTCCCGTCCGACAACCGGCGGGGCGACGCGGCCGCCCGGTTGCGAGGGCCGGTGTCCGGCGAACCCGCTTGGGCGACGATCGGTCCGGTCGCCGGTGCGGCCGAGGAACCGGCGGTGGCGCTGCGTGCCGCCCACGCCGCGGCGGCGGCTCTCCGTCGCGGCGGCGACGGCACGGTCCTGTTGCTCGACGACCTGCAATGGATCGACCGTGACTCCCTCGCGGTACTCGAAGCGCTGGTCCCGATGCTCGACGGCCGTCGGCTCTCATGTGTCGGCTCGCTCCGTGTCCCTGCGAACGGCTCCGCCGCCCGCTACGGCGGCGAGGCGCTGGCGCGGCTCCGCAGGGAGAACCTGGTGCACACCCTGCGCCTGCGTCCGCTGACCGAGGAGCTGCTGGCGGGCGAACTGAGGGGAATGCTGGGGGCCGCTCCCGAACCCGCACTTGTCGACCACGTACACGCCGTGAGCCGTGGCGTGCGCTCCGCGGTGGGCGAGACGATGGACGCACTGCGCCGGCGCGGTGCGATCCGGATTGTGAACCGGGCCGCGTACTTCGTCCCCTCGATGGCCGCGAAGGACCCTCTCCCGCCCAGTGAACACGTCATGGCCGCTCGCGCGCTCGGCCCGGCAGCCTGGGAAGTGGCGAAGGCGATGGCCTTCCTGTCCCCGCTCGGCAGTGCGGCGCCTCGCCTGGCAGGCGCGGTGATCGGCATCTCCGAAGAGGACGTGCTGGATTGTCTGGAAACCCTGCGCGCCAAGGGTGTACTCCATCGCGCGGACGCGACCTGGCGCTTCGTCCTCCCCCTCCACGCCACCACGTTGGCCGAATCATGCGGACCGTACGAGCGCCGGACGCTGGCGGCGGCCGCCGTCGAAGCCCTGTGGTCGGGAACCGCGGTCTGCCCCGATCCGGAGCACCGGACGAACCTTCTTGCCGAGGCAGGCCGGGCCGTGGATCCGGGGCGGGCGTCGGAAGAACTGATCCGCCGTGCCATCGAAGCCGGAGAGGACGGCGCGGCGTCGGCGCCTCGTTGGCTCAACGCGGCTGTCGAACTCGCCGGCGACCGGGCACAACGGGCGAAGTTGCTTCTGCTGCTCGCCGCCACCTACCAGCAGAGCGGCGACTACGAGCAGAGCCTGCGCACCGTCCGGCTGATGCTGAGCGACTTCGCGTCCGAGTTGCCCGCGGAGGCCGTCTTCGAGGCCCACTGTCTGCTCGTTCGCGGTCTCAGTGGCCTGGGCTCCACCGAACCGCTGAACGACATCGCGGACGGCGACCACAGCTTGGCCGGGGATTCCGGATCGCGGGCGATGATCCGGGCGACCGCGTGCGCGCTGCTGGACCGCTGGCCGGAAGCCGTGCGGTGGGCGGACGCCGCTACCACGGCGGTCCACGAAGGACAGCCGCAAGCCGTTGTCTCGCGTCTGCTCAAAGCCCTCGGCGGGCTCTGGCAAGGGCAGGCGGAATACTTCGAGCGAAGCCTCCTGGAACGACAGCAGTGGCCATTGCGTGCCATCGCGCGGTACCGCGTCGAGCAGGTCGACGCGCATCTCACGGGCTTGCTTCTCAACGGCGAGCTCGGTCGCGCCGAGGAGCTGCTGGCGAACGAGAGGCTTTCGTGGGATGACGCGGGGCTCGCCAACCGGGCGACGGCCGCGGTCCTGCGCGGCGACTTCCGGGCCGCGACAGAACTGGCCTGCCGGAGCGTGGCGTACCGATCGGCTCCCGGTTTCGCCGCCGCGACGACCGGGATGTTCAACGCCACGGTCTCCGCTCTCGTCTGTCAGGGACGGTTCACGACCGCACGTGAACTGGTGACCGCGGCCGGGGAGGGCGCCCCCGTCCTCGCCCATCTGATGACCTTCACCGAGGCGCTGATCGACCGCGCCCTCGGCGAGCCGCGGCGGGCGGCCGATCGGCTCATCACCGCGTTGAACGCGGCCGAGGAGCGCGGCTTGGTGGTCGGCTGCGACATCGCTTGTGCGGAACTGGCGGATCTGGCTCTCGACCTCGACGCCCCGGAGACCGCGGTGAACTGCCTGGCGGAGGCCGAACGGCTGATGCGAACCTTGCCGACAGGCCGGGCGACCGTTCTCGCGTCCTTCGTGCGCGCGGTGGTCACGAAGGACGCGGACGCGGCGACGGAGTGCCTGCGCATGGCCCATGAACGCGGTCAGCCGTTCGAGTTGTCGGTCCTCATCGCGCGTCTGGTGAAGCACGGGGTGGCGGATCCCGCACTGCTCAGCGAGGCCTACGAACTGATGGCCGGCCTCGGGGCGCTCATGCACCGCGCGAAGACCCGCACTCTCATGCAGAAGCACGGCATCGTCGTTCCCGGCCGCCGGAACACGGTGGAGGAGAACGAGCGGCTGCTGGCGACGCTGGCCGCCGAGGGCCTGAGCAACAAGCAGATCGCCGCGGCGCTGATCACGAGCGAAAAGAGCGTCGAAGGTCGCCTGAGCCGGTTGTTCACCCGGAGTGGCTACCGTTCCCGCATTGAACTGTCGACCGCGATCGCCAACGGCGAACTACACCTTTGACCGGGCGCGCCTTGCCGTCAGGCGTCTTGGGCGGCAGCGCGGATCGCGTCCGCCAGCACCCGCATCGACGCCGGTGAGCCGGGGTTCAGCAGCACGTCCACGCCCTCCTGGGGCAACGCTTCGGCCAGGTCCTCGACGGTGACGTCCAGCCAGCGGACGTCCTCTCCGACCCGTTCGCGGTGACCGTAGGAAGTGGTCACCTGGACCGACGGCACCCCGTCCGGCGCGGGCTTGATCACCGCGGTGCCGTCCTCGGCCGTGGCGATGCCGAGAACGGCGTCACGGAGTACCACGGAGAACTGGTTCGCGACGTCCTGACCGTCGGCGAGGGCACGGAGTACGGCGTCCACGGGATCGAGCGGGGATCCCGGACTGCTGGGCCGGTAGTCCGGATTCGGGTGGAAACGGCTCGGGTCGCCGTCCTCGTTGACGACCCACGCGCCCAGGACCACCTGCGGAGGCAGGCCCTGCTGCTCTTCGGTCATTTTGAACTCGGGGTCGAGCAGGAGCAGCAACCTGCTGCCGGAGGCTTCTCCGGCCACGGTCTCCTCGGACTGTTCGCTCATGATCTCCCCTTCCGGACGCGGTCGTATTGTGCCGGTCCTTCTCGATCGCGGGGCCGGATCACGACCGTGCTCCACGGTTTTGCCGACTATCCCTCACCAACGGCGGAATGCGCGATCGGGCAAGGTCGCTGACCCGATCCACCGACTACGCCTTCGCCGCCCGTTCGATTCGGCAGTGGATCACCATAATCTTGGATAGCGGTTCTTTCCGCCTTGGCGAACAAGAACCGCCTCGAAGGAGAGCAGGAGAACCCCATCATGGCCGAAACCGCGGAACAGGCGCAGGACGAAGACAAGCTGGAGAACTGGGTTCTGTTGATGGATCCCGGCTGGGAGCCGGAAACGGAGGACCAGTCGCCACCCATCGAGGCGGTCGTCGGCCTGTGGCCGGTCGAGGACGGCAAGGCGGGAAAATTCCGGGCCAATCCCGACTACGTGCCCGCGGACGAGAATTCACCGACCGACCCCCTCGACGCCGCGCTGCGGCTGGTGATGCGGGGCCAAGGCCAGGTCGAACAGATCCAGTTGATGCTGCGTGACTCACTCTTCGACATCGCGATGAACGGTGACGGCAGGCCGCTGGTGATGAAGTCCCCGGACGGCGTCCCGTGTGTCGTGATCGCGACCGGGGAGTCTCATCGGCGGCGGATCAGCTCTCCGGACTGGCGTCGAATCGATCTCGGGGAACTCGTGGAACTGCTCGCCGAGGACGTCGATGTGCTGTTCAATCCGGGCGGGCCCGCCGCGGTGCGGCTGAACGCGAACTTCATGCAGTTGAGTCTGGACATGGACGAAGAGGCTATCGAGCGGCTTTACGCGGCGCAGTCTCTCCCGGTCGCGCCTGCTACCGGGCCATGAAGGACCAGGGCCGTGTGCGGGCGGACCGGACCGCGTCGGCCGAGGGGGCGACCTCGGCCGACGCGCCCACTCAGCCGGAAACGAGCCGGTGCAGCTCGGATTCGAAGTCGATCCAAAGGAACTCTTCGCCGTGCGGCACCATGGCATGGCTGCAGTCCAGAAAGTCCTTCAGGTCCTCGGCGCCCACCGTGAAGCTGGCCGCACCGTCGGGGGTCTTCAGATCGATCTGCACCCCTTCGGAGTTGGACGTCGACGGGCTGATCCGGACGTCGCCCTCCCCCGACGGCGCGAGCAGGCCGGCTGTCAGGAGTTCGCGTGAGAACAACCAGTCGATCTCGTTCGGCGTCTCACGCAGGAAGCGGGCCCTGATCGCGAACGGATCACTGGTGTCGTAGCGCAGTTCGACATCTACGAGCACATCATCGACGTTCGGGATCGCCCGCACGAAGACAACGTCGTGACTGTGAGCCACGTGTTTGATCGAGAGGTTCTCGGACGTTGACGGGGTTGCCTCGTTGTTCATGGTCCCCAGTGTTGACATCGAGACTTCATTTCCCCTCAACACGCCGCTCATGGCCGCGAAACCGCCGATCGGGTACCAGGCTGACTACGCCGCGTCACGCACTCCGCCGGCGCGCAGCCGATCAGTCGCTGACCCAGCCATGGGACAGCGCGAGTGCGATGAAACCCTGCCTGATCTCGACGATCTGCTGACCGGTCAGCATCGGAGCGCCGAGCAGCAGCACTTCAGTGATCTCTTCACGCAGGTCCTGAGCGGTGAGTACGTCGTGGTCGCCGTGGCGGACGGACGGCCCTCGCTCAGCCCGGGCGGGGACTTCTTGGGTGCCACGGTCGAGCAACGTGACGTCCGACGCCTTCAGCCCGCGGGGCCCCTCTTCGGTGGTGAACTGGACCTGCACCCCGGCCGCGAGCAGCCGCTTGTCGAAGGTCAGATCGTTCACATGCAGGAAAACGTCTTCGTCACCGCTGTCCGGCGCGACGAAGCCGTAGCCCCTTAGCTCGTCGTAACGGATCACTTTGCCGGTCATCAGCATGGACATCTCCCTTGAGTTGCTTCCGCGGTGCCGAACCGATGGGGTCCCATGCGCCGACGACCGCTCCGAATACAGCGCCGACAATATCGTCCCGGGTTGACAGCGTTGTCGCGAGCAAGGTCGCCGCGACAACGACGAGGACTTTCCGGTAGGAGATGTGCCCGAAGTGCTCAGGGTACGCATGCCCGGCACGGATCGGCGTGCGTCGTGCGGGCACGCCGACCGCCACCACCGGCGTCGAGGTGATGAACGTCGGCGAAGAATGCACATTAGGGCAGTTCATCGCCGCTTTCACTGGGTTTGGTTTCCTCTGGGGTGAGAATGAAAGGTGACCGGCAACCTCTTGGGAGCGATGAATGACCCACCCCTTCACCTCCGAGCTGCACGACATTCTGCTCCGTAGCGCCGGTTGGCTTTCCGACGACGCGCTCACCATCGCCCGCGGCATGCTGGCGGAGGACCGGTGCGAGGAGGTCGCCCGGCTCTTGGGGTTCGCGGGGCGGCGGACAACACTCCCGCTGACCGAGGACGACCTCGACTTGCTCGGTGAGTTACTGGAGGCCGAGGGGGGCGACCCCAGCTCGCTGGCCGAGATCGAACTCGCGCCCGAAGACGCTTCGCCACCGTGGCGATTCTCGACGGCATGGGCCGAGCCCGACGACGACGAGCAGGATGAGGACGCGAGCAACGCGATGCTGATTTCCGCGCTCGCCGAGCAGGACCTGCTCGCCACCGCGACTGACGAACCCGGCTTGCGTGGCATTTGGAGCGCCGTGCGCAGCCCTGTCGACGGCGCACCCTACCCGCCGCCTCGCGTCGTGTACGTGGTCGAGATCGACGACGAGCACGAGGAATCCGCGGAACCGGCCGAACTGGCCGGACAGTTCCAGGAGAGCCTGCTCGCCGCCGGTGAGCGGGATCCCCAGGTCGAGGTGGTACCCCTGGGTAGCAGCAATCTGCGCTATCAGCGTGCCGCGCAGCAGAATGGCAGGTTACTCTGGGCCGCCGACCCCGATCCCGAGATCAAGGTGGTCAGGATCTTCGACAAGGTCGACCCCGTCGAGGGCCCCTCGTTCGCTCCCGACCGGACGAAGATCGACGACGAGGACGAGCGAGAGAGGATCTGCGAGTACCTCGAATCGGCCACCTTGCTGCTCGTCACCTCGGCGATGCTGGACGACGTCGTCGAGCCCGAACGCGGGAAGGCTGTGCCGACGAACTTCTACACCGACGGCTCCTGGGTGTGGACCGACTCGGTCACCTATTACCTTCGGGAACACCACCTGGCCCCGGACCCCGAACTTCTCGCCCATATCGACGACATCGACGGCCCACCTCCGTTCCCCGACACCGTGGCACTCGGCCGCGTCATGGAGGTACTGACCCCGTCCGCGGACAACGAGCCCGTGTGGACCAGTTCCTGACAACGCTTGCCCGTCGTCTTGGCGAATGCTCCCGTACATGGAGAATTCATAAAGTCACCAGGAACAGAATAAACGTCGAGCATTCCGGATGGGTGCGGAAGAACCACGATGTCTTGAGCAGAATGGCGGATTCCATGGGAACAGTGTCCTCCGGGGGCGAGGTCAAGGTGATCGCAGGCTCGACCGGAACGCGAGAGGCCGCGCACCGCGGCGTCTCTCCACGACTGCTCGCGGCGGCCGAGTTCTACAAGGCCAATTTCGCTTGGGACATCCAGATCCAGGACAATTCCCTCCTACTATGTCTCACCGGTGGCATGGCCGCGGTTTCCGTACCGTTCCGGGGTGGTGAACACCTTTTCGCCTCGACCGGCGCCGTTCCCCGCGGTCCGCTGATCTTGGTGCCTGGCGCCCCGTTCCGGGCATACGCACTCGTCGAGTCGGACGACTGCGTCGTCTCGGACGCGGAACTGCCCAAGGGCGTGCTGTTCCACCGGTCCCCGACGCGGGCGTTGTTGCCGCCGACGGTCACCCCGCGGGGTGCCGTGCAGTGGCTGCGCGAACCGTCGCCGAAGGATCGCTGGTTGCCTGTGGCGTCCGGTGTCATCGCCGCGCTTACCCACCCGCAACGGCGGCTTTACCACCATCCCGTGGTTCGGACGGCGCGCGGCGGGATCAGCTGATCACACCGGAACGCAGCGCGAGCATGACCATCCGCGACCGATCGCCCGTCTGCAGCTTCATGGCCAGATGCGCGAGATGACCCTTGACCGTGTTCAGGGACAAGGTGAGGTCGGCGCCGATCTCCCGGTTCGATTTTCCTTCCGCCACCAAGGAAAGAATTTCGATCTCCCGCGCGGAGAGGCTCCGCACGTGCTCGTACTCGTCGCGGACGAGCCTTTCGACGCCCGTGGACGGCCGCATCGCGAAGTCGTCCACAGGCGCGGGGTCGCTCGTTCCGACCAGAAAGCCGACGGCGTTCGCGGTGAAAGCGGCGATCGCCGGCACGGGGTCGTGCTCGGACGCGACCACGACCACACGTTTCCTGCCCTGGCGGCACAGTTCGCCCAGTAGTTCGGCCGTGCTTCGCGGGGTCTGGCTCGTGTGCAGGACGACGAGGTCGTACCTCTCCACCGCGTGCAGGCCGTGGGTGGCCGTGGTCTCGGTTACGGCCTCAGCGCCCATGACCTTCAGCCTGACAGCCAGATTCCGCCGTCTGCTCGGATCGTAATCCACCACCAGCACGTGAAACCCCGACGCGGACGGCTCGGGGGTTCCCGGGTCACTCCCGGCCCCGGCACGACCTGCCACTTTTACGTTCTGTTCGTTCATTACTTCTCTTGACGCTTCAGCAAGGTTCGGCGACTGTCAAGCAGGCGACCCGAATCTGGAAGAAAGCTGCCCGATCTTACCTTCGCGTTCACCGGACTGAATGAGACCTATTCCACAATGATCGACGGACAGGGGAAAGGGCCGGCACGAAACAGGCACGCCCTACCGAAGTACATGAAGGCCCCCTTCCTTGCGTCTAGCGCAAGGAAGGGGGCCTTCATGTACTTCACGATCGGCCGCCGAGGTCACAGTCGTCCCACTAGCCGTGGGCATGGACAGGTGTTCTGTTCCGCCCCTTGGAATGCGGCGTCAGGCCCAGGCTTGACATGTTTATGGTCCTTGACTGACCGAGTCTGCGATTCGCAGGCACCTCCCGCTTACTCGGGGCGGGCAGTTCTGAGAAGCGGAAATCTCATCCGCCGCCAGGAAGTGGTGCCGCGATGCCTGGCCGCCCGGCTCGCCGAAAAGGGGATCGACCCATGTCTGAAGCATTGGAAACGGAGAATGCTTTTGAGAACCGACTCGTCGAACTGCGCGAGATCAAGGACTCCGCGCGGCGCGGGCCGGACGACGCGGCGACAGTCCGGCAGCACGAACGCGGCAAACTGACCGCGCACGAACGCATCGAACTGCTCATGGATCCCGGTACCTTCACCGAACTGGAGGCGTTGCGGCGACACCGGGCCACCGGGTTCGGCCTGGAGGATCGGCGGCCGCACTCCGACGGCGTGGTGTGCGGCTGGGGAACCGTCCACGGGCGCACGGTTTTCGTGTACGCCCACGACTTTCGCATCTTCGGCGGTGCGCTGGGCGAGGCACACGCACAGAAGATCCACAAGGTGATGGACCTCGCGGAGGCTGCGGGGGCGCCGCTGGTGTCGCTCAACGACGGCGCGGGCGCCAGGATCCAGGAAGGGGTCACCGCGCTCGCCGGGGTCGGCGGCATCTTCCGGCGCAACACCCGGTGTTCCGGCGTCATCCCGCAGATTTCGGTGATGCTGGGCCCGTGCGCGGGCGGGGCGGCGTACTCGCCCGCGCTGACCGACTTCGTGTTCATGGTCCGCGACACCTCGCAGATGTTCATCACCGGCCCCGACGTGGTGCAGGCGGTGACCGGGGAGAAGATCTCGCTTAACGACCTTGGCGGCGCCGACGTGCACGCGTCGACCTCAGGAGTCGCCGCGTTCGCCTACGACGACGAGCAGACCTGTCTCGAAGACGTGCGGTATCTGCTTTCCCTCCTGCCGGCCAACAACAACGAGGCCCCGCCGCACGAGCCGACGGCCGATCCTGCCGATCGCCGCACCGACCGGTTGCTGGAGTTGGTGCCGACGGATCCTTCCCGCGCGTACGACATCTGCGCGGTGATCGAGGAGATCGTCGACGACGGCGAGGTCTTCCAGGTTCACTCGGCATGGGCCACCAACGTCGTCTGCGCGCTGGCCCGGCTGGACGGCCACGTGGTGGGTATCGTCGCGAACCAGCCCACCGTTTTCGCCGGGGTGCTCGACATCGAGGCGAGCGAGAAGGCCGCCCGGTTCGTGCAGACCTGCGACGCGTTCAACATCCCGCTCGTGACCCTGGTGGACGTGCCCGGCTTCCTGCCCGGCGTGGACCAGGAACACGGCGGCATCATCCGGCACGGCGCGAAACTGCTGTACGCCTACTGCAACGCCACGGTGCCGCGGGTCCAGCTCATCCTGCGCAAGGCCTACGGCGGCGCGTACATCGTGATGGACTCGCGCTCCATCGGCGCCGACATCTCGCTGGCGTGGCCGACGAACGAGATCGCCGTGATGGGGGCGGAAGGCGCCGCCAACGTCATCTTCCGCCGCGAGATCAAGGCGGCCGACGACCCGGACGCGGTGCGGGAACAGAAGATCAAGCAGTATCGCACCGAATTGATGCACTCGTACTACGCGGCGGAGCGAGGCTTGGTCGACGACGTGATCGAGCCGGGTGAAACACGTGAACTGCTGATCCGCACGCTCAAGATGCTCCGCACGAAGCACGCGGACATCCCCGCGCGCAAGCACGGGAACCCGCCCGTCTGATGGCCGACGTGACCGTCCGGGTCCTGCATGGTTCCCCGGACGATGACGAGCTGGCGGCGCTGGTCGCGGTCCTTTCAGCGCTCGGCGCCGCACCCCGGACCGCTCCCCCGCAACCTGCGCCTTCCCGTCCGCGCCCCGTCCCATTCCAGGCCGCCACCAGCTGGCGTTCCCGTCGCTGAGCTACCAGTCTCAAGCGGCGAAGGCCCGCGGTGGCGACCACCGCCCGATGCGCGAGTCGTCTCGTTGGTTATCGCCTTGCCGAGCAACGTGGCTGGCATCGATCTCAGGGAAGAACTGCCGGCTCCGCTGTCCGTCGACGAGCACCAGCGGTTCACCGACCTGCGAGCACTGGCAGATGCCGCTCATCCCCGCGCCGATAGCGGCGATATCGTGCCGGGATTGCCTGACGTCCGCTGCCGCGGAGGTCGGGCGAGCGTTCCGGGGAGCCGCACGCGAAGTCCGTGGAGTTCGTCCGTCATGGTGATCTGACAGCCGAGGCGGGACGTCTGCTGCCGGTCGTGCAGCGTGTCGAGCAGGTCGGTTTCCTCCTCGCCGGGCGGCTTGAGCCGCCCGGCCCACGCCGGATCGACGATCACGTGGCATGTCCCGCAGTACATCGATCCACCGCACTCGCCGCGCACCGGAAGACCCGCCTGCCGCACGCGCTCCATGACCGTCTCGGTTCCAGTGCCGTCGAGAGCGCTCTCGCCGCCGGTGGGAGCGGTGACGATCAGGTCGGCCACGGCGTCCTCCTGCCCATCGTCGCCAGAGCACGGACGAGGAACCTCATCGACGGTGTGATCGTCGCGACGAAGTTGCCCTCGCGCATTCTCCGGTCCACCGGAGACCCCTGCATGAAGGCCGGTAGTCCGGCACGCAGCATGGCCATCCGCGTGGCCGCCAGGGTGAGCTCACTGGCCTTGAACCGAGTCTCGAACACCGACCGGAGGTAGCCGGGAGAGTCGTCGAGCGGCGTTTCGGTGAGCCGCGTGATCCGGTCCCGCAGCTGGTCCCGGTCGGCCGCGAAGTCGTCCGGGTGGCGCGGCAGGTACCGGTTGCTCTCTGACTGCCCAGCGTCGAACTCGCGCATCATGGCGACGCTCGCCCCGATCACCCCCAACGCCATTCCGGTCTGCAGCAGGACGATTCCCGGGTAGGCACGGGCCAGCAGGTCTTCGGCCGGGTCCGCCAGGACCTGACCGGTGGGGATGAAGGCCTCCTTGAACAGGGCCGTCACCGTCGCGCTACCACGCATCGACGTCATGTGGACGTTCGGCCGAATCGTCACGCCCGGCTGTCCGCAGCGCACCATCGCCATGATCCGGTGGGACGGGTCGGCCACGTGGGCGAAAACCGTGGCGAACCAGTGCCCTTCGTCCATGTTGGATATCCACGGCTGGGCGCCGCTGACCAGGTAACCACCCGAAACGGGTTCAGCACGTAGCTTGAACTGCTCGGTGCCGCTCATGGCCTTCACCGGGTTCGCGAGCCCGACACCGGCCATGACGGTGCCGTTCGCAACGTCGGGCAGCAACCGCGAGCACAGCTCGACGTTGTCGCTGTTCACCAGGAGCCAGGCCGCCGAGTGCTGGCACCACGTGCAGAAACCGGTCGTCAGGCAGGCTTCCGAGATGGCCGCCGTCGTCGCGATGGCGATGTCGAGGCCGGGCTGCTTCCCGCCTTCGATGTGAGAGCGGAAAGCACCCGCCAGTCCGAGGCGGCCGAGCACCTCGACGGGGTGGACACCGTCCTCGTCGACACGTTTGGCCGCCTTTGCCACCTCCGCGTCCACCAGGTCACGAACAGCGGCTGCGACTACAGCTGGGGAGCCGATCATCTCGTGATACTACCGAGTGGGCTCAGATGTCGGAGCCGCAGACAGAAGCGCAAGCAGAGTTTATGTTTAGAATTTCTGCCCGTTCGGCCCACCTGACCGGGAGGGGCGAGCGGAGGACCAGCGGAACGCGGCAGCCTCGTTACCTTCTTCGTAGCTCCTGATCAAGGAGTTCGTGGTCGCCAGGCCCGAATGACTTAGGGCGTGTCCTGTAAGTGGTCGGGCGGGGCCTGCCGATGCGGTTCCTGCTCACCCCGGGCCAAGCCGGAGACAACCCGCAGCTGGTTCCGCTACTGGACGGCATCACCGTCGCCCCGATCGGTCCAGGCCGGCCACGCCTCCGACTGGACACGGTGATCGCGGACAAGGCGTTTCGCATCCTTCAACCCGCCGGGCGATGCGAGACCGGCGGGTCAGGTTGTCAGCCCGGAACGGGACGACCAGATCGCCCGCCGCACAGCCAAAGGCCGCAGCGGCGGACGACCACCCGCGTTCGATGCTGAGTCCATAAACAGCGCAACGTGGTCGAGTGGTGCTTCAACCGGCTCAAACAGTTCCGCGACCTGGCCACCCGCTACGCCAAACGCGCCGCCTACTACCAGGCCGAACTCACCATCGCCGCAATCGAGCTCTGGCTCCCGTGACCTACAGGACACGGCTCAGACCGTGTCTCATTTGGGGTTGTTGTGGGTCAGGAGATCCAGCTTGACGGCTCGGCGGTAGCAGATCACCGCGCAAGCCAGTTGGGCGAAACCCAGGAAATGGGCGGCCTTGCGCTCGTAGCGGCGTGCCAGCCGACGGAACCGGGAAACCCACTCCAGGGTCCGTTCGATGACGTAGCGGTGGCGCCCCAGCCGTTTGGCCGACTCGATACCCCGGCGGGCGATCCGGGCGACGATGCCCCGTCGACGCAGCGTCTTGCGGCAGGTCGCGTAGTCGTAGCCCTTGTCCGCGTGCAGCTTGTCCGTGCGACGCCGGGGACGTCCGGCCGGTCCGGTGACCGGCGCGACCGCATCGACCACCTTCTCGAACTCCAGGTGGTCGTTGCGGTTGGCCGCGGAGATGACCACCGACAACGGGATACCACCACGCTCGCTCATCGCGTGAATCTTCGAGCCCGGCTTGCCTCGATCGACCGGACTGGGGCCGGTCAGATCCCCCCTTTTACCGCCCTGACCTGCATGGCATCCACCGACGCTCGTGACCAGTCGATCGCTCCGGCAGAACCGAGCAGATCCAGCATCATCTGGTGCAACCGGACGAACACGTCCGCCTCGACCCACTCAGTGAACCGGCGATGCGCGGTCGCGGCACTGACTCCGAACGAGGTGGGCAGCGCCGACCAGGCACAACCGGTCTGCAACACATACAGGATCGCGGCCAGCACCGCACGATCGTCTAGCCGGCGCCGACCTCCGCCCTGGTGGCGTTGCGGCGCATCGGGCAACAACGGGTACGCCAGCAGCCACAACGGCTCCGGACACCACTTCTCCACATCAGTCATCGCCGATCAACGATATCGCCCACCTGACAACACATCCAAATGAGATGCGGTCTTAGTCCCAATAGTCCTCCGGCCCGCCGTCTCGCACCGTATCGAGGGTGAAGCAGTGGAACCCACCGCCAAACAGGCGGCGGTGCCGGTGCCGGACCGGGACGACGGTGAAGCCCGCAGCTTCCAGGCGGCGTATGAGTTCCGGGGACAATGAGTTCACCACGATGGTCTCTGCGTCGATCGAGAGTACATTCATGTCGATGTATGGCGTGGTGAGAATCAGGTCGTCGTCATCGTAAGCGGGGAAGTTGTTCTCGCTGGGCTCGGGCGCGAGGATCCGGTCCCAGCTTCGCAGCTGCTCAGGCAGGTAGTCCACAACGGACTCGTTCCGCAGCAGCAGGGTGCCGGGGCGTAACGGCAGCACCAGGCTGTCGATGTGGTTGCCCGAGAGCCTTTTGACGGTGTGCAGCCGGAACCGTCCTTCAAGGTGGCGGCGCAGCCACTCCAATCCCAGCTCGTGGTTTTCGGTCGCCACGTTGACGATCACGTCCCGGCCGAACCGGAGACACTGGGCCGCGTCGATCATGATCTCGAAGCCGATGTCCGCGGGGGATGGTGTCCTTTTGACGATGCTCTCCGCGGCCGGCGTGTTCTGACCAGACACCCACTCCGTGTCGAACGAGAGGTCCGTCATGACGGGCCGCGGCATGGTCGTCCACCGGCTGCCCTGTCGGAAATAGTCATACAGAACCGGCTTCAGCAGGTCGTTCTCGAAGTACCGGGCACGCACCTGCGGCGGCGTTTCGATGACCTCGTCGCCGAAGACGATAGCCTGATCGCGGACGTTGAGTGCCGGTGTCGGCGTCGCCGAGAACGAGGGCGTGGTAATGACATTGGGGCCGGAGAGTTCGAGTGGCCGATGCACACTCACCGATAACTGCTTCAGTGCGTCGACGAACAACTCGATGTCCTCCTCGAGTTCTTCGACGTAGCGTGTCTTCGGCGCATGCGAATCCTTCGCCCCGGTCCGCCCCGGCTGGTATTTCGGGTAGTAGAACGCGGAGTTGGCCTCGTCATGGAAGAACAGCTTGAACGACAGCTCAATGTCGTGCTGCGTCAAGTTGATACCTGATCCGACGATGACTTCCCTGAGTGGCGACCACTCGTCGTAGCTATTGATTTTCACGGCTACTCCGATCAAGTTGGCTTATTCGTAACGCCCCGGCGACAGGACATTGGCGGGATCCAGTGCTGACTTGAGCCGGCGAAGTATTGGCAGTGAATCGTCACTGGCTCGATGCATGACGTCCATGCTGCTGGTCGGCACGCGATAGGGGATGTAGCCGGCTTCAGCGAACCGCTTGTGCATGAGCGCGCTGGCTTCCGCCGCGCGTTTGCTCTCGGATTCGACGCTGCGGTCGAACGGGATCGCGACCGTCATCGCGATACTGCGGGGCGCTACTAGATGCAGGCCGATGTTCGTCTCGAAACCGGCATCGGTGCAGACCTCCCGCACGATCGCGGCGGCGGCGACAACATGCGCTCCGACGAAGGGAACGACCGGACAGCACCAGATCAGCCCGCAGCCGTCCCGGTCCAGATGCAACGGGGAGTCCGGGATCGGCTTACGAAGCCGCCAGTAGGCCATGCGAAGGTGAGTTTCGACCGGGGTGCCAGCTGCGGCTGCCTCGACGATCGCGTCTCCGGTAGCGGACTCGAGTATTTCCGTGCAGCTGGACAGTTCGGCCTGGACGTGGGACCAGAGCGCTTCCGAGATGGCATCGTCCGCGGCGTAGATGACGCCCCCGCCGTTCCATCGAAGCACGCCGTGTTCATGGCGGAGCCGGCTCAGCACCTCAGAGGGCAACGCCTGGCCGGAATCGCACTCATCGAACGGGAACTGGCGTTGCTCAGCGATGGCCCGCACGTCGTTGGCGAACACCAGACCGCCGTCTAGGACCCGGCTCAGCCGCAACCGCCGCAACGCGTCGATGAGCCGGGACAGGGATTCGTCGGAGTCGACTGCGAAGCTGAACGTACGTGCGCCAGCGGGCCTCGGCGCCAGCCACAACGTCAACTGGGTGACGACGCCGAAGTTCGACTGTGTGAAAATACCGTCCAGCCACGGCCCAACTCCCCAGCGATGGAGCGATTTCGTCAGCGCGCCAGGGAAGCGGGAAAACCCGGTTCGGATCGTTTCGCCGGTCGAGAGAACCACCTCGAGGGCGCAGACGTTCTCAAACCGGTCTCCGTTCACGCCCTCGGCATCGCCTCGTTCGAGAACGTTGCCGACGATGCTCGAATCCGGCGAACTGCCGGTGACACCGAATTGCAGTCGCGACCCACGCGACGCCAGGAATTCGCTTAGCTGCCGCTGCGTCACACCGGGCTGCACCGCGACATAGGCAAGCTCCTCGTCGAAATCGACGATCCGGTTCATGCGCGTCAGCACCATGAGGACGCAGCCAGGACGGGGCGGGACGGCCGAGCCCAGCCCCCAATTGCGCCCGGTGCTCACGGTGTATAGGGGGACTCGGTGCCGCGCCGCTACTTTCAGGCACGACGCGACGTCGTCGGCGGTGGCCGGCCAGACGACCGCCAGTGGTACGGCATTCGTCGGGTAAGTGGCTTGGCCCCATTTATCGACATCATCCTCGGCAGTCGACACCCATTTATCAGCCAGGATCTCCTGCCATTCCCTGATCGCCTGAGGCAGACGCGACCTCACGTCTTCGGATTCCAAGGAAGGCTGGATTTCGTCCATGATGACATCACCGTTCCTTATCGGCAACGATCGGCAAGGCCGCTAGTGCACGGTCCATCAGACAGTGACGGAACCGCACATCCGCTCGGTTGACGGCGAGACTGATTGTGTCAAAGCGTTCGAGCAGCCTGGTGAAGAAAATTCTCGCCTCCAGTTGTGCCAGCGCGCTGCCGAAGCAGGAGTGCCGCCCACGGCCGAACGCGAGATGCGTATTGTTGTTGGACCGCAAAGGATCAAACTCGTCCGGCCGTTCGAACCGCGCGGGGTCTCGATTCGCGGACCCCAGCAGCAGCCACACCGGCTCGCATGCCGCGATGGTTCTGCCCGCGATCGTGCAATCGGTGCGGGGAAAGCGCCACAGCGAGGTGGCAGCGACCGATTCGTAACGCAGCATCTCCTCGATTACCGCCGTCATACCGTCGGGACGCGCCCGCAAGGCCGCGAGCTGCTCGGGGTGATCGAGCAGAATGAGTAACCCCATACTCAGCAGATTGGCCGGACTGACGGTGCAACCCTCGATCATCGTCATGAGCAGGTCAAGCAGCCGCTCAGTGTCCAGTTCGCCGTTGGCGGCGAGGGTGTGGGCAAGACCGCCGTCATACCCTCCGGGCGCTTCCACCACGGCTCGGAGGAGCCAGGACCGCACCTCGTTCTTGGCGCGATCCGCCGCCGCTGCCGTGTCAGGATCCGTCGACATCATCGTGTACAACTGGATTGACAGCTCGCGCGCCTGGCTACGTGGCGTGCCCAACGCATGACACGCGACGCGAGTGGCGATCATCCAGGCAAGCCCGAGAACCGCGTCCATCGGTCGGCCGCGTGAGGCGGTCAGGTCGTCCAGTACGTGATCGACGATCGTGGTGATCTCGTCTTCGAGGTTCTGGACGTGCCGCGCCGTGAACAATCCGCTGACGAGCCCGCGGAGGTGGGTGTGTTCGGGGGGATCCATCTGGGTCATGCCGGGCGTGTTCGCCGCGCCGAGGCCAAGATACTCGCGGAACTCGACTGGGGCGTGCTCGAAAGAATTGGAGAACGATTCGTCCAACAGGATGGACTTGACTTCGTCGTACCGGGATACCAGCCAGACCGGGGTACTACCACCCGGAAGCATCGTCGAGTGGACGGGATCGTTCCGGCGCAACCATTCCCACGCCGGATGTGGATCCTGAAAGTATGCCTCACCGAACAGTTCGGTTGTCGGCCGCGTACGAACCGTAGACATGCCGGACTCCTGATCAACTCGGGGGTGCCTGGCGGGTAGGGGTAGCCTGACCGACCCGCGCGATCCTGGATATAGCCTTTAGGCCACGTATTACTGGCCACTTGGCCATCCCTGTTCAGAATGGATGTACGCGATGACGGAGAGTGACAAGGCAGTTGGCGTCGATATTGTCCGCAACGAGGTCCTTGACATGTCGGCCAGTCTCGTATACGCGTACGGAAAGCACGACACCGAGGCTTATTTCGCCGGTTTTGCCGCAGACGCCACCTTTGTTTTCCACGATCACCCGACAGTGATCTCCGACCGGGCCGAATACGAAACCATCTGGCGTGGCTGGGAAAGTGAGGGAATGCGCGTGCTGAGCTGCCAGTCACTCGACGGGGCCGTGCAGGTCCTCGACGAGGACAACGCGATCTTCACGCACGTGGTGCGGACGCGGGTGACCTTCGGAGCGGAGGTGATGCTCAGGGAGCGGGAGACCATTGTCTTCCACCGTTACGCCCAGGGCTGGCTCGCCGTTCACGATCATCTGTCCGCCGAGCCGGGCGAAGCCAACGAGACGAGTGAGTCGTAACTGATCGACGACCGACGCACGGCCTTGTGTACGCGACCGGCCAGTGACGGACTGGCCGCCAGCGTGGCCACTTACACCTTTAAAGCGGCGTTGAGTCGAAAAGGATCGCTAGCTGCGGCTTCGACTGATGGTGGACCCCTTGGATGCATGATCCTGGCCCAGCCGGCGACTGTGGAAGTGGGACCGCTCGAGTGCGAATCGAGCGTGAGGTTGAGTTCCAGCCTCGCGGGAACAGGGTCCCGAATAGCGAAATGCTCCGGCGAAGAATGGACCTGACGTCGCCGTTGGTCGCCAGCACCGCCCCGATGATCAGTAGTGCCTGACCATATGGACGATGTTGTCTGCGCGCATCGCGTCTATCGTGATCAAGTATGCGAGTCGTGATCACAGGTGGAGCGTCCGGGATCGGCAAGGCTCTTGCACGACGGTTCGTCGACGACGGTGCCCGCGTCGCGGTGCTGGACGTCGATCGAGAAGGCCTGACGGCGTTACAGAATACCTTGCCCGGACTCGAAGTGGCTGCCGAAGCCGACGTCAGCGACCGCGCGCGCGTGGCCGAGGTGTTCGCCGACCTGGACCGGTTGTGGGGCGGTGTTGACACGCTGTTCAACAATGCCGGTGTCATGCGGCACGCCTCGTTCCTGGAGGCGGACGCGGCCGGCTGGGAACGTGTCCTGGCGGTGAACCTGACGGGTGCATTCCATGTGGCGCAGGAAGCCGCGCGCCGCATGGACGCAGGTGACGGCGGTGTCATCGTCAACGTTTCGTCCGTGAGCGGAATGGTCGGCATGCCGGACTATGTAAGCTACAACGTCAGTAAGGCGGGGCTCATCGAGTTCACCAAGACACTGGCGCTCGAGCTGGGACCGAAGATCCGGGTCAACGCGATCTGTCCGGGCTTCGTGCACACGCCCCTGATCGACCGTGAGATCGCCAGCCCCGAGGATCAGGCCGCGATGGCCGCCCGGCTGCCCGCGGGGCGGATGGCCCACCCGGACGAGATAGCGGCACTCGGGGCTTACCTGGCCTCGAACGCCGCCGCCTTCATTACGGGCCAAGCCTTTGTCATCGACGGTGGTGAGACCGCCGGTGGCCTGGCGTCGTGATGGAGCTAAGCGAAACTCCTCAGTGTTACTGGATCAAGTTCCCCAGGTCGGGTGTTCAGGCGGCAGGAAAGGACGCCGTCACGTGCCCGTGACCAGTGAGCGTTCGGTGTCGTCGACGTCGTAGATCTCGCAGCCGCTGATCCGGATCAGCACCCGCCCGTCCACCGAGGACGCCTCGTCGATGTTCTCGGCGGCGACGTGATTGAGCACGATGCCGTCGGGATTCGCCCGGGAGACCGGGCCGTCGCCACCCGCGGTGAAGAAGTCGATCCGCCCGATGGCACGGGGGACGGCGAGGAGGTGGACACCGTTCTCGTCCGTCCGCAGCATCCGTGTGCGGGCCAGCGCGTCGAGAAGGACCGACGGTACCGGCGGATTCTCCTGCAGCGTCCGGTCCGACTCGGTCGCCGGGGGCACGTGCACCCAGCGGGCACTCGCGCCGCGGGGGCCTTCGACCGAGTCGGTGGTCGCCTGGAAGACGCCGCCGAGGTACACACCGCTGCCTGCCCGGTAGTACGGGTCGTCCGAGTGCTTCCCGGTGACCCGTTCCGCCGCCGACGGCGACGGCGCCAGGGGTCCCAGTTCGGCGACGCACGTGAAGTGCGGCCGGTTGCGACGCAGGACCCGGCCACGCCGGTCCACGACGTCACTGGTGATCTGGACCTCCACCAACGCCTTCTCGCCATCGTGGCCGGAGAAGGTCGCCGTCACCCGGTAGGGGCTTCCTGGCCTGGCCTTCGGAGCCACGAACGCGTGGAACCGCAGATCACGCAGGGCGCTCACCGGACGATCCGGGAACAGTTCCGTCGCCGCTTCGGCCGCGACCGTGGCTAGGCCGGTGCCATGCAGGGTGGGCTTGTCGTTCACGAGGTGTTCGGCCAGGAATCCGGCCGTCCGGCCCCCGAGTTCGAGCACCCACTCCGCCGAGCTCGCGTCGAACCGGTAAGGAGTGCCGAGCAGCCACGGTGCCCGCGCCGGGCGGTTCCGGACGAATCCGGGGAACTGCCGGGAGAAGGTCTCCCGCTCCCTCGGGTTCAGGAAGGCGATCAACGGCTCGGATGCCGGGAACCGGGTCAGTTCCGCGACGAAGTGCCGCACTCCTTCGGCCGGGTTGAGCGGGGCCATGATCCCGGCCCGCTCGTTGTTGCCCTGCATGAGGTCCGACCCGCCCATGCCGACCTCGGACCAGATCGGCCACACCAGGGTGCGTTCCTCGAGCCCCCGGGCGAAGGTGTTCGCCCTGGCTGCCCCGTGGAGGAAGTCGTTCCCCGGTGCGTAGTCGGTTTCGCCCGGCAGGCCGACCAGGCCCGCCACTGAGCCGAAGTTGCACCATGAAAGAGGTTGAGCGTCCCCGAACGCTTTCTTGAGGTTGTGATAGCCGCGCCGCTTCACGTCACGGATCCGACGCAAGCCGTCGAGAGTGATCCGCGAGATGTCGCCGCCGTTGTGCAGGCCCGCGCCGTGAACGAGCAGGTCCACCCGCGGCTCCGTCTCCCGGATCCGCTGGACCGCCGCGGCGACCGCGGTGACGGAGTTGAGATCGCAGGACAGATAGTGCACCGCGTCCTCGCCGCACAACGCACGCAGTTCACGCAGGTTCAGCAGTGATTCGCGGGCGTTGAGCAGCTTGGCGAACCGGCCGTTCAGTTCACGCACCGACAGGTCGGACCGCTTCGCGCGTTCGGCCGCGATGAACTCGCCACGGAGGCGGTTCAAATCCGAATCCGGCGCGTCGAGGATGTGCTCGGGCACATCCCGAAGCTGCGACGAACCCAGGAGCCAGAGCCGGATCCGTTGTGCGGCGGCGAGTTCCTTCATACAGGCCGCCGTGATCCCGCGAGCGCCACCAGTGGTCACCACGACGGCGCCGGGACGAAGGACCGGGCCGATCTCGTCGAGCTCCGAAGGCGAAGCCACGATCGTCGTCCGCAACCGCTTCCCGTCACGGTGGATCACCACGGGGTTCCCGCCGTAGTTCGCCAGTTCCCGGTTGACCACGTCCCAGTCCGAGGTGCCGATGACCACGGCGAGCCGGGCGCCGCGCAGATCCCACGCGAGGCTGCTCACCATGGCCGAGAACAGCCCGGTGTCGGGATGGGGCACGCCACCCGCGAGAGCGTCGTCGATGACGACGCCGAGCGACCCGCCGTCGTCGATGCGGTCGCGACAGGCCTTCGCGGCCAGGAAGAGCGCCTCGTGGGCGAGCACGAGGTTGTCGTCCACCGAAGTCGGCCAGCCCGCTTTCCGGGTCGAGACGACCACGCGCACGTGGGAGAACCGGCCTTCGTCGAGGGACACCTGCGCTTCGACCGGGACGGCGCTGTCCAGCTCGCGGACGACGGCACCCGCTTCGCGCACGGCCGCGGGCACCAGATCCGCGCATCCTGGCTGGGCGAGGACCAGCCAGTCGGGGCCGGGCGGAATCGTCCAGCTTCCTTCCGCCGGTTCGAGGTCCTCGGCCAGCGAACAGACGTAGCGATCGTTGCGGCGGACGCGTTCGGTGCGGGCAGGCGCGGTGAGCGTCACCGTCGGAGCCGGGAACGCGCCCGCGATCTCACGCCGAGGGGTCTCGTCCAGTGTGGCCAGCGCGGTGAGCAGGTCGATCGCACCGTGGGCGCCGAGGTAGTCGCGCTCGCGTGCGCCGGATTCCCCGGACGTCGAGGGCGCCTCCGTCGACAGCTCGCACAGCACCGGCCAGCCGGCCGCCACAGCGTCCCCACGGCGGGCCAGCGCCATGAGAAAAGCCCCCTCCCCCAGCGCTTCGCGGCCAAGGAGCGTCTCCAGCTCCGGGGAGCTGTTGCCGTTGACCGCGAGCACGAGTGCGAGATCGAGGGTGCCGTCGCGCAGGTACCGGCGCGCGATGTCGACGGCGTGCAGGGTCGCGGCGGGGCCCGCGTCGGCGAGCAAGACCGGACCGTTGAGGTCGTAGTGGTTGGCGATCCTGGCCGGGATCACGTTGCCCATCAGACCGGGCTGACTGTCCTGAGTGGTCACCGGCGTGTTTTCCCGTACCAGCTTGACGGCGGCCTCGGCCGCCACGGCGTAGTCGTCCGCGGACAGCCCCGCCGGGTTCCAGGACAGCAGATCGTCGGCGTAGGAACGCAAAGCCGTCTCCAGCCAGGACGTCGCCGGGCCGTAGTGCGCGCCGATCACGCCGGTGGCCGGCTCGATGCCGCGCCAGAGCAAGCCGTTTTCCGTCACGAACCGATCGGCGACTTCCAGTGCCATCAGCTGGGTCCGGTCCACCGCGTTCGAGGCGGCGGGCGGCATCTTCGTGACGCGCACCGGCGGTGCCGGATACGGAGACGGGAAGGACGCGGCTTCGGCCGGTGGCTTCCCCGCTCGGAGCCGGTCGAGCACGGTGGCGGCGTCCGGCGATCCGGGAAGATGCGCGGACCAGCCCACCAGGACGATCGGCTCGTCGTGAGCGCCCTCCGGCTTGCTCCTGGCCACCGGGGCGCCCGGTGCGGGTTCCTTCCGCAGCAGCAGATGTCCGTTGGTGCCACCGAAACCGAATCCGGATACGCCCACGGTGCGCGACGACGCGGGCAGCGGCGTGTCCCGCACCGGAACGGTGACCCGCCGAGATTCGAGCAGCTCACCCTCGCCAGGGACGGGACGTTGCGCGGGCACGACGCCGTTGCGCAGGCCTAGCACGACATGGATCACCGAGACCGCGCCCGCGGCCCAGCCGGTGTGCCCGACCAGTGGCTTGTTCGAGGTGCACAGAACCGGAACGGCGGGGGCGACCCCATCGAGAGCGGCCAGTTCGACGGCGTCGCCCGCCTTGGTGCCGGTGCCGTGCCCGACGATCCAGCCGATCTCGTCCGCGGGCACCTGCGATGCCCTGCCCGCCCTGGTCACCGCCAGTTTTTGGCCATGGGGATTCGGTGCCGCGATGGCGCGGCCCCGGCCGTCCGCGGCAGCGCCGAAGCCGGCGAGGACGGCGAGCACTTCGTCGCCGTCGCGCCGGGCGTCGGAGAGACGGCGCACCGCGACCACAGCGGCCCCGTCGGAGAACAGTGTCCCGTCGGCCGACTGCTGGTAGGAAGCGACCTTGCCGGCCTCGCTGAGCCCGGACAGTTTGCCGAACAGCACGTTGAATCGCGGCGTGACCATGAAGTAGCCCCCGCAGAGAGCCAGCTCGGCCCGGCCGTCGAGCACCGCGGTCATACCTTGCTCAAGGGCGTACAACGACGACGAACAGGCCGTGTCGACCACGGTGAACGGCGTGTTCCCCGGCAGGAGGCCGTCGATCGCGTGCCGGACGATCCCGTCCGGCAGATGTCCGGCGGCGTGCCCGATGTCGAGGTCGTAGCGGGTCCGCAGCGCGGCACGGAGTTCGTCGAGCGAGACCGGGTTCTCGCCTGGCCAATTTTCGGCGAGCCGCCGGGCGTAGCCCTCCACCACCATCGCCTGTTCGAAGTGCTGGTCTCCGTCGGAGCAGGCCCCGATGTGACAGCTGGTCCGCAGGCCTCGACCGGCGGAGGCGGGCAGGGCCTGACGCAGGGCCCGGCGCAGCCAGGACGCGGACAAGCTCGCCTCCGGGGCGATGTCGTCGGACCGGCCGGCCCGGACGAAGCCGGAGACACTGGCGTAGGTGCGGTCCTGTTCGCCCGGCGACGCGGCCCAGAACGTTTCGTCCGGGTAGCGGTCGCCCGGCGCGGAGAACGCGGGCTCTCCGGTCCGCAGGAGGTTCCAGAACTCTTCCGGGGATTCCGCACCGGGAACGACCAGTCCCATGCCGACGATCGCGACGCAGTCGTCCTCGGTGCCTCCGGTCACCGGCTCGGTGCGCGCCGGTGCGGCCGCGAGCACCGGTTCCGGCGCGGGGGCCGGTGTGGTGACCTCCGGCGCGGACGGGGTGGCGGCCACGATCCGCTCCCGCCCACCCCACGTGCCCCCGGCGCGGATCAGCGCTCCACCCAGCCGGAGACCGCCGTCGTTGACGACCTCTTCACCGGTCATCCACGACGACTGGTCCGACGCCAGGAACGCGACCAGCTTCGCGTTCTCCTCGAGGGTGCCCAGCCGGTTCAGCGGAGTACCCGCGACGGTGGCTTCGAGCACCCTCTCGCTGTCCGGGAACAGCTTGACGGTCTCGCTTTCCAGCATCCCGGCGGAGGCCATGTTGACCCGGATGCCGTACGGTCCGAATTCGACCGCAAGATACTTGGTGAGCTGCTCCAGCGCACCTTTGCACACGGCCGTACAGACGTAGTTCTCGATCACCACGCTCGTGCCGAGCGAACCCAGGTTCACGATGGCTCCGCCGCGTTCCCGCATCAGCGGTAAAGCCGCCCTGGAACAGCGGCGCGGCCCATGCACATTGGTGTTGAACGCGCGCTCCCAGTCGTGCTCCGTCAGCACCTCCGGCGGTACGAAGACCCCGCGGGCGGCGTTGTTGACCAGCACGTCGAGCCTGCCGTGCCGATGTCCGATCTCTTCGAACATCGCGTCCACGGTCTCTGCCTTCGCCACGCTCGCGCGCAAGCCCTCCGCCGAGCCACCGGCGGAAACGATGGTCTGGACGGTCTCCTCGGCCGCCGCCTGATCGTGGAACCAGTTGACTATGACGTGCGCGCCCCGTCCGGCCAGTTCGTACGAGATCGCCCGGCCCTGCCCTTTCGAGCCGCCGGTGATCAGGCAGATCTTGCCGTCGAAGTCCTGGCCGTTCACACCTGCGCTCCCTGGTGATTCAGTTCGACGATCAGCCCGGCGATGGACTCGAGGGTCGTGTAGTCGGTGATCCGGATGTGATCGGCCTCGGGAACGTCGTAGCGCTTCCTCGCCCGCTGCAGGAGTTCGGTCTGACGGATCGAGTCGATGCCGAGATCGGCCTCGAGTTCCACACCGGCCTCGAAGACATCGGCGGGATAGCCCACGGCGTCGGCATACAGCGTCTTGAGTTCGCCGAGCACCTCCGTCTCGGAGAGTTCGCCCTCCCCATCACCGGTTTCGCTCGCTGCCGAGGTGACCCGCTGGGCTGGCAACGGTTCGACCGGCACCGGCTCGACGGACGCCACGGGCTCCGGTGCGACCGGGGCCGGGGCGACGGGAGCGGCGGCGACAGGAGCGGGCGCGGCCGTCGCCTGCCGCTTGGTTTCGACACCGGCGTCGAGGACACGTACCTCGGCCAGCACGCCCGCGTCGTCGGCACGGCGGCGGAAGGGCGCGCTGGTGCTGATCCCGGCCAAGGTCGTGGCCGCGAGGTCCACCAACGTCGACCGCGCACCGCACTCGACGAACCGGGTTTCGCCCTCCGCGCGGATCGTGTGCAGCGCACCGAGGAAGCGCACCGGCCGGACCAGATGGTTCGACAGCACCTCCACAACGTCCTCGGGGGTTTCGACCCGACGTCCGAGAACGGGCGAGTACACCGAGATTCGCGGTACTCGTGGGGCGATCGTGGCCACGGTCCGGGCGAACAGCTCGTTGGCCTGGCCGAGGAGCCGGTGGTTGTGGAACGGGTAGGGCACCCGGAGGACGGTGGCCTTGACGCCGAGTGCGCGGGCGACGTCCGCGAGACGGGCGACAGCCGACTCGGACCCGGAGACCACCGTTTGGTCATAGGCGTTGTCCGCGGCGACCGCGAGACTGCGGTCGGCCATCGCGGCAACCAGGTGTTCCACCCGCCGGCAGCCCGCTTCGATCGCGACCATACCCCCGGAGGCCCCCGAGGCGCGCAGCGCTCGGTCACGCGCCACCACGAGCGTGACACCTTCTTCCAGGGTCAAGGCGCCGGACACCACCAGCGCGGCGAATTCGCCGAAACTGTGGCCGACGAGCAGCGTCGGCGAAAGGCCGAACTCCTCCTGGTAGAGCCGTGCGGCCACGACCTGGGAAGCGAAGATCGCCAGGCTCAATGCCGGGACGTCGCTCTCCAGAAGATGGTCCAAGGTGGGGGAAGCGGTGTCGGTGAGCAGGGAAGTCACCGCGGGGCCGCCTGCCCGCAACGAATATTCGTCCATCTGGGTGAGTTCGGCGGCGATGGCAGGGAAGGCGGTTCCGCTGGCACCGAAGACGCCGGCCAGATAGGCACCTTGACCCGGGAAAAGAAACGTCGAGGAAAGTGATTTCGCCTGCACAGGCACTCCGAATGGCTCGATTTTCGACGCATTTCACACCAAGGGATAATGCAATTTCTTGCGCCAAATAGTAACACGTTATAGCAGAAGTAAGTGAAATTCTGCCTTTTTGTCCAACGGAAACGACCTAACACACAATGGGGTCACCTTAAGTGATGCTCGCAAGATTTCGCCAACCGGAAAAGTGGCCCTCCTCCTGGGGAAACAAGGAGAGCGTCCTCAAGACTGACAGACTTTTCCTTACTGCAAGAGTGACACAAGGTAGCCACCGGTGGCGAGCAAGACGCCCAGTCGTACTCGGTCGAAAAAACCCGAAAACCTACACGCGTAGCACTACGCCCGATTCATCCACAGAGGCCACGACAGGGGCTTTAAAACATTACGAGCACATAGGCGGGCCCACCTCGATGAGCGGTAGCCGCATTCGGCGACGAAGTCCTCGCGCGGCTTCGCCACCGAGGCGGCCGTCGTCGACAACACGGACCCGCAAACACCCCAAATAGTCACCCGAGTGGGTGAAGCACCCTATCCAAGCTCGTGGACAATGGCGGACGAGGTACGGGAGGGCCGGATGAAGTTGACCAACGTGGAACCCGACGCAACTCAGCCGGTCTCGGAATCCGGGTTCATCGGGCCCCAGTGGCCGGAATCGCATCCGGGGTGCCAAGCGTCGGCGGCGCTGGCGATGCTTTCACGGGGCACCGACCGCCTGGCGACCGCGGCGCAGGCCGAACTCGTGTTCACTGACGAAGTGTGTTCGTGGAATCCGAGCTGCCTATGGCATGGAGTGACGATTCTTCTGCGGACCGGTGAGCTCGAAAGCGCGGACGCACATCTGTGGAAGCTGGAGCGCGATTCTGACGACAAGTTCACCGATCACGTCGCGCTGATGCGGGCTGAGCACGCGAAGCATGCCGGGGACCTCGCGGGTTCGCGGACCGCCTTGGCGCGACTCGCCACCACGGCACATCCTGCTTGCCTGCGTGATCTGGCGGGCCCCCTCTATATCGAAGCGCTGGTCGCGATCAATGACGCGGACCAGGCCGACCAGGCCCTGCGAAGGCAAGACTTCGACCGCCTTCTGCGGAAATGGCCGACCATGCGCCCGTTGGTGCTGGTGGTGCGTGGCTGGCTCCATCTGATCGCGGGCAGGACCGACGAGGCCTACCGAGATCTGCGTGCGTCTTCGCGACTTCCCGGCACGGAGGTCGCGGCGACTTTTTCGGTCGCGCGACGAAAGGGGTTGCTGGCACTCACGGCGGCCGCCAGCGGACAGCTTGATACCGCCGTCACCGCGGCGACGCAGGAGTACGAGGCCGCGACGGCGTGGCGGTCACCCGAACATGTGGCCTGGGGGCTGTATGTCCTCGAGATGATAGAGGATTCCGAGCGGCCGTCCGAACGGCTCAGGGACGCCGTCGATCTGCTGGAGGTCGCCGGCTCCCCGGTCGGGATCGCGACCGTCTGCTACGAGCAGGGCAAGAGACTTCTGGACTCCGGCAAGCATCAGGCAGCGAAGGACCAACTCCTTCGAGCCGCGAGATCAGCTCGGTGGATCGGTGATGTGACGTTGACGGAACAGATCGAGAAGCTGCTTCACGGACTCACCACTCCCGTACAACGGACCAGGTTGACCACGCAGGAGCTGAACGTCGCCACAATGGCCAAGAACGGCTATAGCAACAAACAGATAGCGGACCGCCTGGTGCTCACCGTGCGCACGATCGAGTTCCACCTGTCGAACGTGTACCGCAAATTCGGCATTCCCGGGCGGCGCGCACTCGCCGACACGGCCCTGCCGCCTCGCCCGGTTCGAGAATGGTGAACGTACCCGCAGTCCGTGATCTCTTGATGCGATCGCGGACGATCTACCGGCGAACGGGCCGAGAACGCGACAGTGAGCCTACGTCGTCGACCCCTACATAGCGGCCGTTCAGGTGATCCGCTGCCCCGGTCACAACGGCGACCAGCGCTTCGGTCGCGGCCTCGGCGGAGGTGAAATGTCCGGCCTCGCGGGCTTTCAGTGTCCACTCCAGGATCTCGTCCTCCCAGTGGATTCCCGTCCGGCCGCGGGCCAAGTGAGCCCCGGTGATGCCGGTGTCCACCAATCCCGGGTCGAACGCCACCGCGACCCTGCCAGTGTCGCCGAACTCGCCCGCCAGGCTGGCGGTCAGTGAGATCAAGGCCGCCTTCGACGCCGCATAGGCACTCGCGTTCGCCCAGCCGACCAGGCCGGCCCGGCTCACCACGTTCACCACCCGCCCGGTGAGCGCGGGTAATACGGCCCTGGTCACGGTCGCCGAGCCGAACAGGTTGACTTCGATCGTGCGCCGCCACTCCCGCTCGCAGACCGTCCACGAGGGACCGATCGGGCCTGGGACGCCCGCGTTGTTGACCAGGACGTCGAGACCACCGGACTCTTCCATCGCTTGAGCGATCCCGCGGGTCACGGATGCCTCGTCGGTGACGTCGAGCGTCACGTGCGTCGCGGTTCCGCCTGCTTGCCGGATCTCCAGGACGGTCTTGGCCAGAGCACCCTCGTCGCGGCCCGCGACGACCACGTTCGCCCCCGTGGCGCCCAGAGCGATGGCGAACATCTGCCCGAGCCCGCGTCCCCCACCGGTGACCAGCACGCGCAGGGCCGGTGGCCGGATCCGTTTGCCGGTCGAGGAACGCGGGATGGCGGCCACCCGCTCGATCGCCCGCACACGTTTGTGCGGGGCGACCCGCTCGGCGACGTATGCGGTGATCTCCGCGAGCGGAACGGTCTCGTCGAGGACGACGAACGCCTTGGGGATCTCCCCGGCGATCGGGTCGGGTACTCCCCCGACGTGGGCTTCGGACACGGCGGGGTGGCTCGTCACCACCTCTTCCAGTTCGGCGGGTGACACCTGGTGTCCCTTGTACTTGATCAGGGCTTTCGCCCGCCCGGTGATCCGCAGGAAACCGTCCGCGTCCCGGGTCACCAGGTCACCGGTGCGCAGCCAGCCGTCCGCGTCCGCCGAGGCCAGGGCGATCTGGGGGCCGCGCAGCCAGAGTTCGCCGGACTCGGTTCCGTCCTCGGAGCCGGAGCCGAGGAACTTGATCTCCGTCCCGGGAACCAGCAGGCCGGTGGACCCCGGTGGCACCTCGACCCCGTCCGGACTGAAGCTCACGCAACCCGCTTCGGTCATCCCGAAGCCCTGCACCACCGGTACGCCCAGGACTTCGGAACACCGGGCGCCGTCCGTCGTGGGGAGCGGCGCGCCACCCGAGACGATCATCCGCAGCGATGGGAGCGGCCGCCCGGTCTTCCCCAACTCGGTGATGACACTGGGCACCAGATAGGACAGGGAGACGCCGTGTTCGGTCACGTCGCGGAGGAAGTCTTCGGCCGCGAAGGGGGTGGCCCCGATCACCAGGGTCGCCCCGGCACGCAGCGCCGGGTTCATCGCCATCTGCATGCCGTACACGTGCCGCAGCGGCGGCACCGACAGCACCACGTCCTCGCCGTGCACCCGGTGCAGGTAATCGATCTGACCGAGGTTCGAGGTCAGGTTGCGATGGGTCACCGGGACGAGCTTCGGCACTCCTTCCGTGCCGCTGGAGCTCATCAGCACGGCGGTGCGATCGCCCCCGGCCGGGTGCGTCAGCCGCGGCTTGACCGCGACGGCGTCTTCCCACGCGGTACCGCCCGGGGTGACCGCTCCGACGCAGACGACCGGCAGCGTGGATTCCGGTGGCCCCAAGGCGGTCTCGGCGATCAGCGCCTTCGCGCCTCCGGTGCCGATCGTGGACCGCCAGCGGTCGGCGGTGTCCCGAGGGTCGAGCGCGAGCACCACCCCGCCCGCCGCCAGGATCCCGTGGTAGGCCACCACGAACTCGGCGCTGTTCTCGGTCAGCACGGCCACGACGTCGTCGTCGGCGATCCCGTTCTGCCGCAACCAGGTCGCGAGTCCCGCGACGGCCGCGTTCACCTGCTCGTAGGTCCATTCGCGGTGGATACCCCGGGAAAGGTCCACCACCGCGAGATGATCGCCACTCGCGGCGGTGGAGAGCAGGACGTACTCGTGGAGATTCACCCCGGCCGGCACTTCCCACGCCGCGGTCTGCTGTGTTGTTTCCACGGACCGACCTCAGTTCTTCTTGCGCGCCAGGGTCAATCCGTCCGCGACGGTGAGCATGACCGATTCGACGCGATCGTCACGCAGCACGTGCTCGTTGAACTCGCGGATCGCGCGTGCGTTGCCTTCGGCGTGGGGCGAAGCCGCCTCTCCCGCGTAGAGCACGTTGTCGGCCGCGATGAGGCCGTTCGGCTTGATCCTCGGCACGAGCGCTTCCCAGTAACCGATGTAGCCGACCTTGTCGGCGTCGATGAACGCGAAATCCACGAAGGGCTCATCGGGAAGCTTTCGGAGGGTCTCCGCCGCGGGCCCGAAGACGCTTTCCACCTGATCGGCCACGCCGGCCCTGGTCCAGGCTTTCGCGGCGATCTCCTGCCAGCGATCGGTGACGTCACAGGTGATCACCTTGCCGTCCGGGCCGACCCCCTCGGCCAGTGCGAGCGTCGAGTATCCGGTGAAGGTGCCCACCTCGACGGCGACGCGTGCCCCGGTGAGCCTCGCCAGCAGGGTCAGCAGGGCGCCCTGCTCCGGCGGTACCTGCATCTCCGCCACTCCGCCCAGCGCGAGCGTGGAGTCGATCAATTCCTGCTGCACGTCGGTGAAAGGCGGAAGCTGGCCACGCACGTACTCGAGCACCTCCGGGGTGAGCAAAACCGCCTTCTCCGGCAGTGTTTCCGTATTCGTCATGCGTGGGCTCCTTCCAAGAGGGTCGCTTCGGCGATCGATCCGACGCGGCCGATGTGCGCAGGCAGGTCTTCTTGGAAACGGTTCACCGCTTCCCGCTTGTAGAACTCGCGAACCGGGCACATACGCAGGTCCGCGAGTGTCGCCGCCACCCTGGCCCGCGATGCGGCGACGAATCCGCGCGCGCAGTTCGGGGCCCGGTCCAACAGGAAAAAGTCGTCGAGGATGTCCAGTTCTTCCGCGGTGGGCGCCTGATGGGCGTCGTGGCCGGCATCGCGGAGGAGCGACCCGCCCGCAGGTACAAGCCGGTGGGCCACCGTCATGTGCACAAGACGGTTGAACTTCATCGCCTCTTTCAGCGCAGAACCAGGCGCTGGGACGACTTCGGCGAGTTGCGCGTTGATATGGCGGTAGTCGCGCGCCCACATGCCGCTCATCGCCGGGTGACGCGCGGCCATCCGCGGCCGGACCACCGTGGCGTACACGTCGCGTGTGCAACTCCCCGAATAGAGCAGCAACGCCGAGTAGGCGTCGAACAGGGCCGCGGCCTCGTCGAGGTCGCGGCGGTCGAGCGCCGAGGACAGCAGCCGCCAAGTAACGAAGGACCCCTGATGTCCCAGGACCCAGCGGTACCACGCGAATTCGGCTTCCGACTGGACCGGCGGCGGTGGCACGGGATGGAGGTTCAGCCTCTCCGCGCACGGGGCGTGGCACTGCCGCGGCGGCGCTCCGTCCGGAATCTCTTCTTCCGCCGAGCACGGGGAGAGGTCCTGCCGCGGCAACGGAACGACGATCCGCGGGATCACCGGGGCGGTCACGGACTCACCTCTTGTACGTAGCTATCGAGCACGTCCGCGGCGATCCGGATGTCCTCGTCGAGCGGCCGATCCCGAGCTATCGGGGCGATCCGATCGGACAACGCCGCCACCAGGCCGGTGCACCGCGACGCGGTCGAATCGCGGTCGTCGAGATGTGCGGCCTGCCGCACCGCGACACCGAGAGCTCCGTGCAGCAGACGCAGCATGCGGGCCTGCTCGTAGGCGGTCAACGCCGCCTGGGTGCCGAACGGCACCACGTCCTGGTTGTGCAAGTTGGTCGGGACGCTCTGCATCGCCGCAGGCGTGCAGGCCCGGCGCATCGCCACGACGAGCGACGTCGACATCACCTGCAACCCCTGGATCGCGTGCTGCCTTCCCGGCTCGGCGGCGAGCATCGGCGGTCGTCCACCGTTGCGCCCGGGATCCACCAGCATGTCGATCTGACGTTCCGCCAGGTTGCCGACCTGGGTCACGGCGGAAGAGAGCAGATCGGAGGCGAAGGCGGACGGCTGGCCGAAGAAGTTGCCACCGTGGGCGACGAGGTCCTCGTCCGGGAAGAACAACGGGTTGTCGCTGACTCCTCGAAGATCCTGCGAGACGGTCTGGGCCGACCACCCGATCGCCGAACGCGCGGCTCCCAGCAGCTGTGGCGTGCACCGGATGCTGTAGGGCTCCTGCAGGGGCCGGTCCATGGACGGCGTCGTGTCTTCCAGCCACCACGCCAATTCCCGCCCGGTGGTGGCGACATCGGGATGGCCGAACGCCTTCAGCAAGGAGGGCGCCAAGAAGGCGGGTGTGGCGCCGAGCAGGTCGGAAAGGACCGCCGTCAGCGCGATCGCGACCTTGAGCGAACGCTGTGCGGACAGCGCCGCCAGACCGGCGGCGGCCGTGGTCACCGACGTGCCGTTGACCAGAGCCAGCGCGTCCCGGCCGTCGAGTTGCAACGGGGTGAGCCCGGCGGCGCCGAGTGCGTCCCGGGCGGGCATCCGCTCGCCGTCGACGTAGGCGTGCCCGACCCCGCGCAGGCTCTGGACCGCATGAGCGAGTGGCACGAGGTCCCCGCTTGCCCCGACCGAACCCCAGGTCGGGATGGCGGGGGCGAAACCCGTGGAAAGCATCCGGCAGAGAGCGTCCACTGTGGCTACCGACACACCGGACAAGCCCTGCGCCAGCGACCGGGCACGCACGAGCATCGCCGCCCGCGCGATGGGGATCGGCAGGTCGGCGCCCTGTCCGACGGTGAGGTGCTGCAGGACGTTGTCGCACTGCTCGGTGGTGCTGTCCCGCCCTTCGAAGATCACGAGAGGGCCGAACCCTGTGGTGGCGCCGTAGACGGGCCTCCCGTCGCCGTTGAGGACGTCCTCGACGAAATCACGGCCGCGCTTGATGCTCGCGATCGCATTGTCCGACAACTCGACCTCCGTCGGACGGCCGACGAGGTCCAATCGCCCCAAATCGAAGGGCACCGAAGGGTCAAGAACCGTGGTTGCGATTTCGGTCGGGCTCATCAGATCAGTCGCCCCTAGCGCTCTCGGAGTGGTGTCTGGCTAGATCCTCTGCCTGCGCACCCCGCCTGGGCGCATATCCATGCACTTCGTCCAACGCGATTGCCCGAATGTCCAGGCGCGGAGCGACCTGGTGGTGAGGCATTATCGGAAACCCGCTGTGCCACGTGAACCGGTGTTCCAGTTCGTGGAATCGATGTTGCGGGTCGTTCCTCTCGGTCCTTACCTTCGGCTTCGCCGAGCAAGGCGCTCGTATACGTATCGAGAGGGCTTCCGTGAACATCGCACTCGTAACCTCCAGTGCTTTTCCCGGCAAGGACTGGTCCGATCGGGACACTCCACTGCTGCGAGCCGCCTTGGAAGAACAAGGCTGCGCCACGCAGGTCCTCAGCTGGGACGAATCCCCTGGCATCGACTGGACCGCGTTCGACGTGGTCGCCGTCCAGTCCCCGTGGAACATGTGGCTCAAACTCGCGGAATTCCGGGAATGGGTGGAATCCCTGCACCGCCAGGGTGTGCGGTTGGCCAACCAATACCCGATCATCGTGGGCGGAATGAGCAAGGAATACCTTCCCCAGGTCGAGCAGCACGGTGCTAAGACCATCCCGACCACCGTGGTCCGGCCGGGGGAAGGTATCGGTGCGATCGCGGCGGAGACGCTCGCCCGCGCGGGACGCGACTTCGGCGAGCATGCCGTCGTCGTCAAACCCATCTCGTCCGGAGGGACGCTCGGCGCCGCCCGGGTCACCGAGGAGCGCGAACTCGTCGCCAAGCTCGCGGCCTTCGATCAGGCCGGGGTGACCGCTTGCGTCCAGCCCTATGTCTCCACGATCGATTCACTGGGAGAGAACGGGATCATCATGATCGAGGGCGAGTTCTCCCACGCCATCACCAAAGACGCCATCCTCGCGCCGGGGCGCGCCGGAACACAGTTCCATCCGAACGCTCGCACGGGCTACACCGAACACGGCGAGGATCTCGCCGACATCCACGCCACCTACGACGCCTACCTGAAGACCGTTCCGGTGCACCCGGTCTCGGTACGGCTCGACTTCCTCCGCCACCCCGTCACCGGCAGGCTGCTGCTCCTGGAAATCGAATCGGTGGCACCCGTGAAGTTCTTCCACCTCTACCCGGCCGCGGCGGCCCGCTATGCCCGGTCCCTGATCGCCGTGACTGCCGGATCCCCTCTCGTCCGGCGCTGACCGGACGATCCGCCCCGCCCCTCCTGACACCTGGGCAGGCCGAAGCCGCGACCGACGGGGTATCCAAAGGCAGCAACGTTCGACAATAACAAGCCCGTGTTCCACCACGCGGAATCACGAATTGCGATGCCTTGTTCGGTTTACCTAAATTGATCTTATCAAGCGCCGTGACCAGAAGGGCGGCGAGCCGGCGCACTCGACCGCGGCCCAGTCAAGAAGAAAGGGCGAAAGATGCCCAAGTTGACGAATTCGCACCACCGGCCGGAAGACGAGGGTGCGCCGCCCGCGGTCGCGCCGCCCGCACCGAGGAAGCCGACCACGGCCACGAAGGTCACCCCGACGGTGGGCATCTCCTCCTGGCATGTCAAGGCCTCACAACCGGTCGACTACGAGATCCGGTCCTGTCACCGCGTCTTCGATCCGAACCGCACCGATCTCCTTGATGCGGGCGGCTCAGGTGAAAGCCGGGCACGACGCCGCTTCGTGGTGGTGGACGAAACCGTCGACAGGTTGTACGGGGCCGAGCTACGGCGGTACCTGGACCACCACGGGGTCACTTACGAAATAATGGTGATCCAGTCAGGTGAGGTGCGCAAAGAGATCGACGTCGTACTGCGCTTCGTAGAGCGGCTCGACGCCTTCGGAATCGATCGCAGGCGCGAGCCGGTCATCGTCGTGGGCGGCGGTGTCGTGATGGACATCGTAGGGCTCGCCGCCAGCCTGTACCGACGCGGAACACCCTTCGTCAGAGTCCCGACGACCCTGGTAGGTTTGGTCGACGCCGGGGTCGGCGTGAAGACCGGAGTGAATTTCAACGGTCACAAGAACCAGCTCGGTACCTATTCGGCGGCGGCGCTCACCTTGCTCGACCGGCGTTTTCTCTCCACGCTGAACCGGCGTCATATCAGCAACGGACTCGCCGAGATCTTGAAGGTCGGACTGATCAAGGACGAAGCGCTTTTCGACCTTCTCGAGCGATATGGCAAGGTCGTTCTGGACGAGAATTTCCAAGGGCGGTCTCCGGAAGGTGAGGCGGCCGCCACGGCTATCCTGGAAGCCGCGATCAGCGGCATGCTGGAAGAGCTCGAACCGAATCTGTGGGAAGCGACGCTGGAACGCAGCATGGACTACGGGCACACCTTCAGTCCCGCCGTCGAGATGCTCGGTCTTCCCTCGATGCTGCACGGTGAAGCCGTCTGTCTCGACATGGCGCTGAGCACCGCGCTCGCCTGCCGGCGTGGACTCGTGGACGAGGACGAATGCGCCCGCGTGTTCGCGGTGATGTCCGACCTCGAGCTTCCGACTTGGAGTCCGTTGCACACGCCCGAGGTGCTGGGGCGCGCCCTGCACGCAACGGTCCGGCGGCGCGACGGGCAGCAGCGGTTGCCACTGCCCGTCGGCATCGGAAAAGCCTTGTTCGTCAACGACGTCTCCGACGAGGAACTGGCCGCGGCCATCGAACTCCAACGGGCGATGGCCCTGCGTGGTTCCATGGAAGCCGCGTGACGCGCGGCGAGGCATGGCCTACCACAGCGTCTGCCCGCCCTCGATCGCGAGATTGTGCCCCGTCATGTAGTCGGAGACCTCACTCGCGAGGTAAACGACGGCGCCCTGCAGGTCGGCGACCTCACCCAACCGGCCGGCCGGGATATTCGAAATCCATTCGTCCACCAAGGGAGCCAGCGCCTCGGACTCTTCGATCAGGGCGGTCCTGATGATTCCCGGCGAGATGCAGTTCACCCGGATTCCACGGTCGGCCCATTCGGCGGCCAGCGTCTTGGTCAGGCTGACCACCGCTCCCTTGGAAACGTTGTACGACACCTGCTTCTGGGGGTGAGGGACGATCAGTGACGCCATCGACGCCGTGTTGATGATCTTTCCGTACCCGTTCGGGAACATCGCCTTCGCTTCGTACCGGCACGCGATGAACACCCCCCTCAGGTTGAGGTTGTGCACCATGTCCCATTCGTCGAGCGTCGTCTCCTCAGCCGCGGAATTGAGATTGATCCCCGCGTTGTTCACCGCGATGTCCAACCGGCCGAACGTCTCCAGCGTGGTGCGCACAAAGCCCTCGATGGAACGTTCGTCGGCGGCGTCCGCTTGGATCGAGATCGCTTCCGCGCCCGATTTCAGCAGCTCATCGGCAACCTCCGCCGCACGTTCCGCACTGAGGTCGACGATCGCCACCTTGGCGCCGGCTTCCGCCAGGGCGTGGGCGAAAGCGCGGCCGATGCCCTGCCCTGCACCGGTCACCAAGGCGACCCTGCCGGTCAACCGGAACCGGTCCAAAATCGATCGGGTGACGGGAACGGCCTGCGCGCCGCCGGAGAACTCGTTCATGTGTGTGCTCGATTCATGGCCGAAGGGAACTCGCCAGCCGGAACTATACTGAACTTCTCTGCTTTTTGACAGGCAATCGATTCAAGGAGTGTCATGGACCTACCTTTCGATCAGCGCCGCATGGACTCCCTTATGGAAAAGTCCGGCGCCGATGTGGTGATCGCGACCACTCGATTCTCCCTCCAGCATCTGCTCGGCGGGTATCGGTACTTCTTCTTCGCCAACCTCGACGCGATCGGAGTGTCGCGGTACCTTCCCGCGCTCGTTTACTTCAAAGGCGCCGCCGAGAAGTCCTTTTACGTCGGCTGCGGGAACGAGGAATGGGGAACCTCCGTTTTCCCCCTGTGGGTTCCCGACGTGCGGAATCTGTCGTGGTCGAGCGTGGACACGGCGCACGCGATCGCCGGCGGGTTGCGAGAGCGCGGTCTGGAGTATATGACCATCGCCGTGGAGAAGGCCTTTCTCCCCGTCGACGCGGGAGAGGTACTGCGCGCCGAGCTGCCAGGAGCGACCTTCGTCGACGCACATCCGGTCCTCGAAGGTGTACGCGCGATCAAATCCCCTCAAGAACTCGAACTGGTGCGAACCGCCTCGGTCGGTATCATCGAGTCCATGGCCGCCACCTTCGCCGGGTCCCGTCCCGGCGAAACGAAAATCGAGATAGTCGAGCGGTTCCGTCGGGAACAGACCGATCGAGGGCTGGTTTTCGACTACTGCTTGGTGTCGTGCGGCAGCGAGTTCAATCGCGCGCCTTCGTCAAGGGTGTGGCAAGAAGGAGAAGCGCTGTCACTCGATTCCGGCGGTATGTACCAGGGATATATCGGCGATCTGGCTCGTATGGCGGTGGCGGGCGAACCGACCGGTTTGATGCGCGACCTGCTGGCCGAAGTCGAATCGGTGCAACAGAGTGTGCGCACTGCGGTGACGCCCGGCCGCCGAGGCGGGGATATCTTCGCCTTGGCCGACAAAGCGCTGGCCGGCTGCCCCCACGCGGATGAGATGTTCTTCGTGGGCCACGGCATGGGCCTCATCACCCACGAAGCCCCTCGATTGACCGGCACGGGACCGGTGCCCTACCCCGCGGATCACGAGGAAGCCCCGCTCGAGGTCGGCATGGTCCTGTCCCTGGAGACGACCCTGTCCAATCCCGAGGTCGGCATCGTGAAGCTGGAGGACACTCTCATCGTGACGGATGACGGGTGGGAAGCACCCGGAGACGACGCCCGTGGTTGGAATCAGCCGCTGTCGGGCGGCGCCCAGTGAGCTTGCGGGCCCGAATCGTCGACGGTGTTCCACTTCTCGGCCTGATCCTCAAGATCCCTTCTCATTCCGTGGTGGAACTGGCCGGGCATCTGGGTTTCGACTTCGTGCTGCTCGACACCGAGCACGCGTCCGCCGAGACGGTCGAGGTGGAGCACCATATCAGGGCGGGCGACGCGGCCGGCATCCCCGTACTGGTACGCGTCGCCGGCAACGAGCCCGCCTCGGCGCTGCACGCACTGGACGCCGGCGCGGCGGGAATCGTCGTGCCGCACGTGTCGAGTGTCGCGGAGGCCGAGGCGGCGGTCAGCGCCGCGCATTATCCGCCCCTGGGAACTCGCAGCCTCGCGGTGAGCACTCGAGCAGGCCTCCACGGCACCTCCGGTCTCGAGCAGCACCTGGCCAAGGCCGCCCGCGACACCGTCGTCGTGGTCCAGGCCGAAGACCGGCATTCCGTCGAGAACTGCGCCGCGATCGCCACGACCGAGGGCGTCGACGCCGTCTGGATCGGCTCCACCGATTTGTCGCTCTCACTGGGCGTACCAGGGGATTTCGCCCACGTCGACTATCTGTCGGCCGTCGATCGGATAGCCGAGGCGGTCGGATCCGCGCCACGGTGTTCGTTGTTCGGTCTGGTGGACCATCCCGGCAAGATCGAGGAATGGCGGACTCGAGGTGCCAGCGTCCTCCTCTTCAACTACAACACCGTAGTGGTCAACGGTTTGCGCGATATCGTGGACCAAGCCCGGAAACAATGAGCCGGGCGGACGACCTCCAGATGCAAGGCTCCTCACCGCTCCCGAGTGGTGGAGTGCAGGACTCGTGCCGCACTGTCCAGAGTGGTGGGCCAGGCCTTGGTGATGACCTCCCACGCCCACCGCAGTGGCACCCGTTCGGCCAGCAGCAGAACCGGCGGATTTCCCCATCGGGTCGCCACGACGGTACCTTCACACGCCAAGCCGCGGGAGCCCGCGACGTCGCCGGGGAGGAAGTCCAGGATGTACTTGTGGCCGCTCACGGTCAAGTCGTCCCACAACCCGGAGGCGGCGCAGGTGAAGCTGCGTGACCTTCCGCGGACGTCGCCGTGATACGGCATCCGCGCCTGGGGATACGCGATGTTGTAGTCGTCGATGGTTTCGAACACCGCGAACGGCAGACTGTTCTCCCACTGCACCACGATCATGGACCGAGCATAAGAAATCCCGTGACGCCTGGAAGTGCACCGCGTGCGATCTGCCCTAAGTGGACACACGCCATATCCGAAATACCCCGGGCCGGGACTGACCAATCGTTTCCTGCTCCGCCCCGTGAAGGCCTCCTTGCCTACTCTAAGGGTAGGCAAGGAGGCCTTCACGGACTCACTCGACTCTTGACTGTCCATAAGGGACACTTCCAAGGTCGAAGTGCCCGATTTGTGCGAGTGGCACGGTTTCGGAAGGGGGTCGTGAGTGATTCGGGTTGTTCTAACCGTCATTATCACTCACGACCCTTAGAAGAACCGCACATAGCGTCATCAATCGAACACTCAATCGCCCTGCGGTGTCCCTTGTGGACATTGATGCCCCTCCAGCACACGCGGCCCCGCGACAGTGCCGGGACCTGCTCTCAAGGCAGGAAGCGAGTACTTCACGGAGCAAGGCCGCATCACCGCTCACGACCCCTCACTCGGGAACCCGATCCTCTTCTTTCTCGTCGGAGCGTCCCAGGACGGAGTCCACCATCTCCATGGCCTTCTTCTTCGCGTCGTCGAGATCGCCCGACCGCGGCGGCGGTGCCGCCGCAGGACGGCCCAGGACCTGATGTGCGTTACCGGAACCCTCCCAGACCTTGGGGTCGACGCCGAGCAAGCCTGCCGGTTGCCGTTCGTTGTCGGCGTCGTGGCCTCCGCCGGCTCCGCCACCGAGCATCGGCGACATGAATCCGCCACCGCCGCCGTGCATGGCCTCCCCGGGTATCCGGGGGGAACCGGTCCCGCCCGGAACCACCGGCGGAATCCCGTGGGTGGCACTGGCGTCGAAGCCGCCGGTGACGGGCCTGAACGCAGGTGTAGCGGGCAGTGCGCCCGGCAAGGAGGTCTCTCCTCCTACCGGCGCGACGACCGGCGTGACGACGGGCTGCGCCGGCGTGCCCAGCGACATCGGCGTGGCATTGCCGGGAAGCCCGGCTCCGGAACCGTGCGGGAGCGGGGGTACTTCGAGGGCTTCGGCCGGAGGTGTCACGGCTTCAGGCGGCACGATTGGCGCGGTGGGTGCGGGTGCTCCGGCGGTCGCGGTCGGCGAAGTCACCGTCGCGTCAGCCGGAGCGGTGGCGGGAACCAGGGCTTTGCTCTCGACCGGTTGGGGAGCGGCGGGAGTCGTGGGTGAAGAGTCCTTCGCTGACACCGTCGACACCGACGGGGCCGACTCGTCGGCGTCGGCGGTGAGATCAGCCTTGAGGGCGGAGTCCCCGGAGGAGGTAAGATCCGCCTTCGGGGCCTCCGGTGTCAACTGCGGCTCGTCCGGCTCCGAGGTCGCGCTTTCGTCCTCGCACCCGTCCTTTTCCTTTCGTTTCTTTTTGCGTTCCGGCTCCCGCGACCCGTCCTGCGCTCCCGGAACCCGGCCCAGCACCGCGACGACGGCCCCGTTCTGTTGACCGTCAACGGTTCCTTCATCCACGTGAGGCTCGGTGACCGGTGTTCCCTTGCCCAATACAGCGGACGTCACGGTTTCGCTTCGCCCCTGGGGCGTATCACCCAGTAACCCGGCCCAGACGTCGCCCTGGCGACCGGGTTGCCCTTGCGCCATCGGCCCGCCCAACGGCACCAAGGCCGCGGCGGGCATGATGCCGCCACTGTGGCTTTCCGTCACGTCGCCATACCGACCGTCCCCGGCCGGGGGCTGGACTGTGCCCGTCGCCGGGGTCGCCCCATCGGAACCGGTCGCGTTCGTCACCGACCCCTGGCCGTTCATCGGGATCTCGGTTTCGGCACCGGGGAACGGCGTGATGGCCGACCCGATCTCCTGGTAGGCGATACCGAGTTCGTTCACCACCTGACGCGCGGCCGGGAGATCACTTTCCCGTTTCTGCGCCTGGAGGTCGCGGATACGTTGCTGCGCGAGGGCCAGCGCGTCACCGGCCCGCCGGAGCGTGGCACCGTAACCTGGGCTGGCCATGGCCTGGATCACCGTGGTGCCGAGAGTCGAGACGTTACGGACGACGTCGGCGAAGGAATCGGCACCCTCGCCTCGCCAGGCGTCCCACAGCTCGCGCGTACCGCGCGCGAGGTTGTCCTGCACCTGCTCGAACTGCGCCATAGCCGTGTCGAAAGCCTGCGCACGCCCGTAGAAGGAATCCGGGCTGACCTCGTTGACCAGCTGAGCCAGCTGCTCGAAGGTCAGCACTTCGATTCCCGGGTCCACGATCGGTACCGGTTCGGACGCCGTCACGGATCAGCCCCTTGTTCAGCACATGTTTCAGGTCGACCGGAGGGACCGGTCGTCTGGTCCTACCATCCGAAATGGACGGTAGCTTCGCCGCGTTCGTTGTGCGATGCTGTGTTCGCTCTTCTTCAGGTGACAGGCCCTTCCGTCCAGGTCCAGGCCCTTGTCCCGGCGTCCACGCTAGCCACGGCCGCGACGCGGGCGGACAACGCCGGACCGAGATCCCCGAGAACGGGGAGAACCACTCACCAAGGGAGAGCCTGTGAGCACCACGTTGTTCGCCCGGCGCGCGCGACGGCCAAAACCGCCCGCCCCCGAGATCGAAACCGAGCTTCAGCCGCCCCCCGGCGTGCCCGAGGACACCGGGGGTGGCATCAGCAGCGTCCTGATGTACGCACCCATGGCACTGGGTTCGCTCGCCATGGTGATGATGTTCGTCCGCCCCGGCGCCGGCGCCTTCGCCTATATCGGCGGTGGCCTCATGGTGCTGTCCGCCCTGGGCATGCTCGTCACGCAGATGCTGCGGAACTCGGTCACGCACAAGCAGAAGCTGAACGGGCACCGGCGCGACTACATCCGCTACCTCGGCCAGCTGCGTAAGCAGGCCCGTGACGCACTGCGCGCTCAGCGAAAAGCGGCCCGCTGGATTCACCCGGACCCGCACGCGCTGTGGTCGATGGCGCTGGGTTACCGGCTGTGGGAGCGACGCCCCGCGCACGACGATTTCGGGGAGATCAGGCTCGGCCTCGGCACCCAGCGTTCGACGTTCAAGCTGGTCCCCCCGGACAGTCAGCCGATCGAAGACCTCGAACCGCTCACGGCACACGCTCTGCGCCGGTTCATGCGGGCGTACAACACGCTCCCGGACGCGCCGATCGCGGTCTACCTGCGTGGTTTCGGGCAGATCCAGTTCTCCGGTGACGACGAAGCCGTTCTCGGACTGACGCGGGCGATCCTCGCTCAGCTGGCCACCGCGCACGCTCCCGGTGACGTCCGGATCGCGGTCTGCGCCTCAGACGAACACAGGGACCGGTGGGACTGGCTCAAGTGGCTCCCCCACCACCAGGACTTCGAAAGCCGTGACGCCGCCGGAGCCCGTCGGCTCGCCGCCGACGACATCACGCAGGCCGAACTGCTGCTCGGCGGCCCTTCGTTCACCGGGCGGCCGCGGTTCGAGGCCGACACGCCGATCACCGCGTCCGAGCCGTTCGTCGTCCTCGTCCTCGACGGTGTCTCGGTGCCCGCCGACCACAGGGCAGCCGATGAGGGCTATCGCAACACCGTGGTCCTGGACGTGTCCGGCTCGCTCCCCTGGCAGCAGCGGGCGGGTGCGTTGTTCCTGGAGGTCGACGCGGACGAGGTCCGGACCGTCTCCTTCGACCGGGTGGGCAAGCAGCAGACCGCCCGGCTCTGCCGTCCCGACCGGATGAGCGTGACCGCCGCGAACGCCCTCGCCAGGACGATGGCCCAGTTCCGCATCGGCGAGGTTTCCGAGGACGACGAGCCGCTCGCCGTCGACTACGACCTGGCCACACTGCTCGGCATCGGCGACGTCGCCACCTTCGACCCGGTGAAGTACCGACGCGACCGGATGACCGGGAAACGGCGGCTGCGGGTACCGATCGGCATCGCTGGGGCGGGCTCACCGCTCGAACTCGACATCAAGGAATCGGCAGAAGACGGTATGGGGCCGCATGGGCTGTGCGTCGGCGCCACCGGCTCCGGCAAGAGCGAACTGCTGCGCACCCTGGTGCTCGCCCTGGCCACCACACATTCCCCGGAAGACCTGAACTTCGTGCTGGTGGACTTCAAGGGTGGCGCGGCCTTCCTCGGTTTCGACCAGCTGCCGCACACCTCCGCGGTGATCACCAACCTCGCCGAAGAGCTCGAACTGGTCGACCGGATGCAGGACGCGCTGACCGGTGAGATGAACCGGCGCCAGGAACATCTGCGTGCGGCCGGCAACTACGCCTCCCGGCGGGATTACGAGGCTGCCCGCGCCCAAGGGGTGCCGCTCGAACCGATGCCTGCCCTGTTCATCGTGGTGGACGAGTTCAGCGAGATGCTGTCAAGCAAGCCCGAGTTCATCGACGTGTTCGCCATGATCGGCAGGCTCGGCCGCAGCCTCGGGGTGCATCTGCTGCTCGCGTCCCAGCGACTGGACGAAGGCAGGATCCACAAGGTCGAGACGCACCTGTCCTACCGGATCGGGCTCCGGACCTTCTCCGCGATGGAGAGCCGCAGCGTCATCGGCGTCCCGGACGCCTACGAACTGCCCAACAGCCCGGGCAACGGCTATCTCCGGCCGGACACCCAGACCCTGGTGCGCTTCAAGGGCGCTTTCTCCTCCGCGCCCTACCGGCCGAAGCGAAGGCAGACCGGTCTCGCCGTCGAGCAGCACATTGTCGCGTTCGGACAGCGGTACATCGAGCCACCGGTCACACCGGAGCCCGAGCCTGTCGAGGACGACCAGACCAACGAGGCCACCGAGACCATGATCGACGTGCTGATCGGCAGGCTGCGAGGTATCGGCCCGCGGGCGCACCAGGTCTGGTTGCCGCCGCTGAAGACTTCGGCGACCCTGGACCAGCTGCTGCCCCCGCTGGTGGACCACCCGACGTATGGGCCGCGCCCGGTCGGCGAACTGAACACCGCCAACATGGCCGTGCCCGTCGGGCTCATCGACCTGCCCGCGCAGCAACGACGTGAGCTGCTGATCGCCGACCTGTCGGGCAGCAAAGGCAACGCGGCGGTAGTCGGTGGACCGCAGAGTGGCAAGAGCACGATGCTGCGTACGCTGATTTGCGGACTCGCGCTCACCCACACCGCCGAGCAGGTCCAGTTCTACTGCCTGGACTTCGGCGGGACACTCTCGTCCCTCGCGGCGATGCCGCACATCGGCAGCGTCGCCAACCGGCTCGACCGCGACCGGGTCACCCGCACGGTCCTGGAAATCACCAACCTGATGGCACGGCGCGAGGCCATCTTCGCCGAGCACAACGTCGACTCGATGGTCAGCTACCGCCGAGCCCGTGCCGAAGGACGCTTCCGCGACCTCGACCCCTACGGCGACGTCTTCCTCGTGGTCGACGGCTGGTACACGATCCGCCAGGACTTCGAAGAGATCGAGGAGAAATTCACCGAGCTGGCCGCGCGGGGACTGAGTTTCGGCATCCATCTCGTCGTTGCGTCCAACCGGTGGTCGGAAATGCGGCCATGGCTCCGGGACGTCATGGGGACGCGGTTCGAGCTCAAACTCGGCGACCCCGTCGACTCCGAAATCAACAGCCGGTTCGCCGCGACCGTGCCGTCGATCCCCGGCCGCGGTATCACCCCGGACCGGCTGCACTTCCTCGCCGCCCTCCCCCGGATCGACGGTGATTCCCGCACGGACGATCTCGCCGAGGCGACTGTGGAACTCGCCGAAGCGCTCGCGCCACCAGGCGCACCCCGAGCACCGAAGGTCCGGCTTCTGCCTCAGACCCTCCACGCACGGGAACTGCCGGCGCCGCACGCGCCGTCGGCGGCGGCGGAGATGCGTATGGCGCTCGGCCTCGAAGACCAGCACCTCGAACCGGAGTGGCACGACTTCGACGTCACGCCGCACCTGCTGATCTACGGTGACGCCGAATCGGGCAAGACCAACATCCTCAAGCACATCGCCCGATCGATCGTGGCACATCACAGCAGCGATGAAGCCCGGATCATGTTCGGTGACTTCCGTCGCGAGCTGCGGGATTCGATCCCGGCCGAGTACCAGCTGGAATACGCCGTCGGCGCCGAAGCACTGACGAAATCGATCACCGGTGCGGCGTCCGTCATCGAGAAACGCATTCCCGGCCCGGAAATCAGCCCGAGCAGGCTCCCGTTGCGCGACTGGTGGTCGGGCGGGCGGCTCTACATCATCATCGACGACTTCGAGCTGTCGGAGTCCGCCGGAAGCGCCGGCCCGCTGCAGGGCCTGATGCCGGTGCTCGCCCAGGCCGCCGACGTCGGCGTGCACATCATCCTCGCGCGCAGCACCGCGGGGGCCAGCCGCTCGATGAGCAACCCGGCGATCCGGCGCATGTGGGAACTGGGCACACCGGCGCTGCTGCTGTCCTGCCCGAAGACCGAAGGGGCTTTCCTGGGCAACCTCCGGCCCCGGGTACTTCCGCCGGGACGCGCGCAGTTCATCAACCGGCGCCGTTCGGTCCGGCTGGTCCAGACACCGTTGGTGGAGGACGATTCGCAGCCTCCGGCCGGCTGATCCGAGCCTCCAACGCTCCGGGCGGGGGCCACGGAGACTTTCCAGTCTCGCGCACGTAAAGGCCCTCTTTCCTCGGCCCAGCCGGGGAAAGAGGGCCTTTACGTGCGTTCAACTCATCGAAGGTCCGTGAGCAGGTACCTCAAGTGCGGCGGGAGAACTCGACCACCCGGGCTCGCTTCCAGCGGCGGCGCCTCGCGCCCAAGTACAGGCGGAACACCAGCAGTCCGAGCACCGCGAGGACCGGCACCGAGATCGCGGCGGTGACCGCGACGACCTCGCCGGGGCCATCGGCCCGGACGGGCACCGGCAACGGTGCCGGCTCAGCCGCGACGACGGGTGCCGCGGTACCGGATTCCTCGGGCAGCAACGTCGTCACGGCGGCCATCGCGTTGACCGTGCCCCAGCCCAGTTGCGCGTCGGGCAGAGCAGCCGCCGGATGGTCCGCGGTGGCTTCCAGCCGGTGTTTGACCTGCTCGGCCGACAGCTGGGGACGGTAGGCGCGTACGAGCGCGGCGACGCCCGCGACGAACGGCGCGGCGTAGCTGGTGCCACTTCCCACCCAATGACCGGCACCACCGGGGCCGACGCTGGTGACCCCGACGCCGGGAGCCACCAGGGAGAGGAACTTCCCGGTCTGGGAGAAGTCCGCCTTCTTACCCGTGATGTCGATCGCGCCGACGGCGATGACCGTGGGATAGGAGGCAGGATAGGTGATCGGGTCCCCTTGCTGGGCGGTGTTCGCCGCGGAGGCGACCACCACGACATCGCGCTGGGCGGCGTACCGGACAGCGTCCGCGAGATCCTCGTCGGGGGTGTCGGTGCTGGCCGAGATGTTGATCACCCGGGCTCCGCCGTCGACGGCGTCGCGGAGGCCCTTCGCCATCTCCGTCGCGGTCAGGACCGGCGGCGAGCCGTCCGCCGTGGTGATCGCACAACGAATCGGGAGGATGGTGGCTTCAGGCGCGACACCGGCGAACCCGGTCCCCGGCCGGACGGCGGCACCGATGATCCCGGCTACGAAAGTGCCGTGCCCGAAGCAGTCGTCGTTCGCGGGTTTGCGCTCCGGAGTGGTGACATCGACACCGGGTTTCACACGTCCGTCGGACAGCTGGGGCGTAGTCCCGTCGACACCGGTGTCGACCACTCCCACAGTGACGCCGGCCCCCTTGGTAAGCGCCCAGACCCGGTCCACGGCCATCCGCTGCTGAGCCCAGGGCACGCCGGGCTCGGTGTTCGCGGGTGCCGGGAGGCACCCCTTTTGCTGGGCGGGCAAGGGGACAGGCATCTCTTGCGCCGCAGCAGGCGACGAAGCCCATACCAGGCCCGTGACCAGCGTGATCATCAGAACGCCTTGGCGGCCTGCCTTCCCGTTGCCCATCAGATGTCCTCCCGAGTCCGCTTGCCCCGCACCGGCCCGACGGCCTACGGGTCCAGTGCACAGTCGACCAGACCGGACTCAACGAAATCTCTATGGCCAGAGTCCGAAGGTTGCTCACGCATCGTCTTCCAGTTACGGCTTAACGATTTTCCGGTCCCTGAAGATGTCGAGATAGAGAGGGCCGTAGTCGATCGCGATGATGCCATAAGGATTTACGGCCGGGTCGAACTCGTTACCCAATGCCACGGCCACCGGGTTGGAGCACTGTGTTCGCGAAGGGAATGGCGTTCGCGGTTCCCTCGGCGGACATCGTTCCGCACGGACATCTTGTCACCGGAGCGATACGGTAGGCGCCGACCTAGTACTCCAGCCGGACTTCGTGATGTCGCTGGTGGGTTGCTGGAAAGCAGGTGCGGCCACCAGTTGATCATGGTCGGTTGTGTGGACTAACCCTGATCGGCTGGTGGCCGCAGGCCCCAGCGTAAACCCTGACCGATGGGCGGTGATGTTCGAGGAGATGATCAGTAGGATCGCCGGCCGGTTCGCCCGAGTCGAACCCCGCCGACGAGCACGAGCACTGCTGCTCGGGCTGCTGTCGGACCTGCCGGACAAGAACTGCTGGACCATCTCCGAACACGCCGGCGACGACACCCCCGACGGGATACAACACCTGCTGCGCAAAGCAGTCTGGGACGCCGACAAGGCCGCGACGACCTGCGTGACTACGTCACCGAACACCTCGGTGACACCGGCGCCGTGCTGGTCGTCGACGAAACCGGCGACCTCAAGAAAGGCGTCCACACCGTCGGAGTGCAACGCCAATACACCGGCACCGCGGGCCGCATCGAGAACGCCCAGGTCGCGGTCTACCTCACCTACGCCACCGACGCCGGGCACGCGTTCATCGACCGGGCCCTCTACCTCCCGAAATCCTGGACCACCGATCCCGGCCGCCGCACCGACGCCGGAATCCCTGACGACACCGCGTTCGCGACGAAACCAGCGCTGGCGACCACCATGATCGGGCACGCTCTCGACGCCGGCGTCCGCGCACAGTGGGTCGCCGGGGATGAGGTTTACGGAGCCGACCCCCACCTGCGCAAGAACCTGGAACAACGCGGCACCGGCTACGTTCTCGCCATCGGCTGCGACCGCCGGGTCAACACTCGAGCCGGCGTGCTGCGTGCTGACGATGTCGCCGCAAGGCTGCCCAAACACGTCTGGCAACGCCTCTCCGCCGGCGCTGGGGCAAAAGGGAATCGCTACTACGACTGGGCGTTCGCCGACATCGGCACCGACGAGCCCGACGGGTGCCGGTGGTTGCTGATCCGCCGCCACCGCACCACCGGCGAGCTGGCGTTCTACCGCTGCTACGCACCCGAACCGGTGCCGCTACGGATCCTGGTTCAGGTCGCAGGCCGCAGATGGACAGTCGAGGAATCCTTCCAGGCCGGCAAAGGCCTCACCGGCCTTGACCAGCACCAGGTCCGACACTGGACCTCCTGGCACCGCTGGACGGTCATGGCGATGCTCGCCCACGCCTTCCTCGCCGTCGTCGCATCCACCGAACGAAACCCCGAACCAGCAACCGCCGGATGGATCTCGTTGACCTGCAACGAAATCCACCACCTGTTCACCACACTCATCAGCCGACCCGTTCTCGATGTCGCACACCGGATCCGCCGCTCAACATGGCGCAGACGCCACCAATACCGCGCCCAACAAAGCCACTACCAGCGACAATCGACCCACGAACCATGACCATCACGAACTACGGCTGGAGTACTAGTAGCTCTTGGCGGTCTGGGACCACTCCTCGACCGCCCACCGGGCGTTTGTGACCCGGATCAGCTCATCATCGTCCGTTCCCTTGGGGCGCAACATAAGCAGTAAGCAAGTTCGGGTTCACCCTTGCTCTTAGATGTCAGGGATCGGCGCACCAATAGCCATTGTGCCCAGCCTGACGGGGTGGCGTCCTCGCACACCGGTAACGAGGCGACCGCCCAGTTGAGCAGCCGTGGCCCTTCGCGCTCTCGCCGCAACTGCGTTCTTTTCAGGTGTCAGTCAACACAAGACCGACAGGCCACCCGGCCCACAGTCACGACGTGCTGCCGTTTACCAATTCCTTGATTCGGGCACCAGGGTCGATGTCCAGGATTATTCGGGTTCCTCTTTGACGACTACTGAAAGACCACTGAAGAACTCGTGACTGTACTCGGCCCAGAGTACATGGTGTGGATTATCGGAGGAGTCGTACGCGTTATCCAGTACGATCAGCGCGATAAACGTGTCTTCCACATCTTTGCCGCGTTTGTTCGGCATTGTGACTTCAAAGGGGATGAGCAGCGAATTGACCGCGCCGTGATTGATCTCCGGAGGATAAGCATCCGGCACGGTCGGCGCGTTCACGAAACCGACGGAGTTGGTCATCCCTTCCCCGGCGATATGGGTGATGTTCGCACCCCTTGAACGCGTGGCGAAAGTATAGTTCGGGGCCTGCCGGTATTTCTCTTTCCACTCTTCCTGAGAACCAGGCGTTCTCAACGACGCCCCCATATACAAACCCTTCACGTCGATTCTGCTCCCCGCCAGAGCAGGGTTCCCAGGCAAGGCCGCCTCGGCGTCGCTCAGCCGCACCCCTAGCTCTTTCCCGTTGGCCAGCCCCTGATCATGATTCAGAACATGCTCCGGCAAAACCGGGCCAACCACGAGCCGAGGAGACAGCAACGGTTCGCCCAGGACCAACCGCTTCAGCTCCTCCGCCACCTTTATGCGCAGGAATTGTTGCACGGCAGGCATCTTCGTCGCCAACTCTGCGGGCAATCGGGGATCATCGGGGTCCTCGGCGATACCTCTGAGCATCGCCATACCCTCCGCCATCTTGGCGGTGATCCGATCGGCGCCTCTTTTCACCGCGGGGTGCACATCACCGTTTTCATCGGCGTAGGGCTCGTCGGCCCGGCTCGGATCACGGCGATCACGCGCGGGGAACAGGTCATCCATGCCCGCGAACGGTTCAACCCGGTGCCTCACAGCCCGCACCATGTACGTTTCCTCGCCGACCTCGAGCCCGGACTCGCCCCACACGGTTTCCTCCCTGCCCTGGTCAAGGACTCGCCGCGCACTCTCAGCGCCAGCCGGAACGCTCCCGCTGACCTCGCCGGCGGGGGCCACGCCCGCGTCGTGCGCCCGGACGCGCACACGGTCTTCCAGATCTCTGCCCCTGGCCGGTTCACCGGCGCCGGACTGTCCACCGGGCATCATTTCCTGTGGCGAAGCATCCACAACCGGCACTTCCATTTCCACGTCATGATCGCTTTCCTCGACACGCGCCCGCGATTTCTGCCGACCCAGCGCCATCGACGCCTGCGCCTCCGCACGAATTTCCGATGACACCGCGGACGAGCCGGGAGCAGCCTGCAACAACGACGCCGGAACCGAGAACAAATCCTCCCCGCCTGGAAGCAAGCCCGTCACCGGCCATTCGGAAACAAGCTCCATGAGGTCCGCGACGTCGTCTGAATCAATCCAGCCATTCTCCTCGACTCCTATCTCCAGCGCATTCAGGAACCAGGCACGCACAAAGATCAACACCGTCCCCTGAAGCACGCCATTCTCATCAGGTACCGGCGACACATCTTCAGGAAGCATGTGTTCATTCGCCACGAGGAACTCGAGCAACGTACTTGGCGCGCCCGGCGAAGAATCAGGCCACCACTCCATCACCCACTCCGGCACCAACGACAACGCTTCCCCCAAAGGCCGCCGCTGCAACTCGACACGCCCCGCGAACGCGGAACCACCACTCTCATCTGCCAACCGCCCCGTCTGAACGATCATCGGCCTGCCCCCACCGCCGAAAGACACCGAACCAAACCCACCCGGCACCCTCTCCTGCTGTCCTCCCCGCTGCCTCCGCACATCCGTGACCCAAGTCCTGAGCGTGCTGTAGGCCAGGAGGTCGTGGCCGGCGGCAGCATGAATGTCCTTGATCGAATAGCGCCACTCGCCCAGCTCGTCTTTTTCCGTAGCCAGGGACTGCCCCCACTCCCGCAGCAATGCCGCGGAGGCATTGTTGATCTTTCCGTTGGCCTTCCCGAAAGAGATCCCCGCGGGCATACGGTGGCTGTCCAGGTACTCGTGTAAAGTCCGCGGACCGGGCGCGCCTGGCAGCGGCGGCCGCCATCCCACCATCGCATCCCTCTCCAAGGCAGGCTTGCCGCCGGTGTCGGTGTCCTCCGCGCCCGGCACAAGCTCGCGCGCATCTGCGACCCAAGACCTGACCGTGCTGTAGACCAGCAGGTCGTGGCCGACGGCAGCATGAATGTCCTTGATCGAATAGCGCCACCCGCCCAGCTCGTCTTTTTCCGTAGCCAGGGACTGCACCCACTCCCGCAGCAATGCCGCGGCCGCATTGTTGATCTTTCCGCCGGCCGTGTCGAAAGAGATCCCCGCGGGCATACGGTGGTTGTCCAGGTACTCGTGTAAAGTCCGCGGACCGGGCGCGCCTGGCAGCGGCGGCCGCCATCCCACCATCGCATCCCTCTCCAAGGCAGGCTTGCCGCCGGTGTCTTCCGCGCCCCGCGCAAGCTCGCGCGCATCTGCGATCCAAACCCTGACCGTTCTCTCGCCCAGGAGGTCCTGGCCGGCGGCAACATGAATATCCTTGCCCGAATAGCGCCGCCCGCCCAGCTCGTTCTTTTCCGTGGCAATAGAGTAAACCCACTCCCGCAGCAATGCCGCGGCCGCATTGTTGATCTTTCCGTTGGTCTTCTCGAAACAGATCTTCTCGGGCATACGGTGGCTGTCCAGGTACTCGCGTAAAGTCCGCGGACCGGGCGCGCCCGGCAGCGGCGGCCGCCATCCCACCACCGCATCCCTCTCCAAGACAGGTTTGCCACCGGTGTCGGCGTCCTCCACGCCCGGCACAGGCTCGCGCGCATCTGCGACCCACCTCCTGACCGTGCTGTAGACCAGGAGGTCCTGGCCGGCGGCAGCATGAATGTCCTTGCTCGAATAGCGCCACCTGCCCAGCTCGTTCTTTTCCGTGGCCAAAGACTGCACCCACTCCCGCAGCAATACCATGGCGGCATTGCTGAGCTTTCCGCCGGCCGTGTCGAAAGAGATCCCCGCGGGCATACGGTGGTTGTCCAGGTACTCGTGTAAAGTCCGCGGACCGGGCGCGCCTGGCAGCGGCGGCCGCCATCCCACCATCGCATCCCTCTCCAAGGCAGGCTTTCCGCCGGTGTCTTCCGCGCCCCGCGCAAGCTCGCGCGCATCTGCGATCCAAACCCCGACCGTGCTGTAGGCCAGGAGGTCGTGGCCGGCGGCAGCATGAATATCCTTGCTCGAATAGCGCCACCTGCCCAGCTCGTTCTTTTCCGTGGCAATAGAGTAAACCCACTCCCGCAGCAATGCCGCGGCCGCATTGTTGATCTTTCCGTTGGTCTTCTCGAAAGAGATCCCCGCGAGCATACGGCGGCTGTCCAGGTACTCCTGTAAAGTCCGCGGACCGGGCGCGCCCAGCAGCGGCGGCCGCCACCCCACCACCGCATCCCTCTCCAAGGCAGGCTTGCCACCGGTGTCGGCGTCCTCCGCGCCCCGCGCAAGCTCGCGCGCATCTGCGACCCAAACCCTGACCGTTCTCTCGCCCAGGAGGTCCTGGCCGGCGGCAGCATGAATATCCTTGCTCGAATAGCGCCACCTGCCCAGCTCGTTCTTTTCCGTGGCAATAGAGTAAACCCACTCCCGCAGCAATACCATGGCGGCATGGTTGATCTTTCCGCTGGCCGTGTCGAAAGAGATCCCCGCGGGCATACGGTGGCTGTCCAGGTACTCGCGTAAAGTCCGCGGACCGGGCGCGCCTGGCAGCGGCGGCCGCCATCCCACCACCGCATCCCTCTCCAAGACAGGTTTGCCACCGGTGTCGGCGTCCTCCACGCCCGGCACAGGCTCGCGCGCATCTGCGACCCACCTCCTGACCGTGCTGTAGACCAGGAGGTCGTGGCCGGCGGCAGCATGAATATCCTTGCTCGAATAGCGCCACCTGCCCAGCTCGTTCTTTTCCGTGGCAATAGAGTAAACCCACTCCCGCAGCAATACCGCGGCCGCATTGCTGATCCTTCCGCCGGCCGTCTCGAAAGAGATCCCCGCGGGCATACGGTGGCTGTCCAGGTACTCGCGTAAAGTCCACGGACCGGGCGCGCCCCGCAGCGGCGGCCGCCATCCCACCACCGCATCCCTCTCCAAAACAGGCTTGCCGCCGGTGTCGACAGGCTTGCCGCCGGTGTCGGCGTCCTCCGCGCCCGGCACAAGCTCGCGCGCAGCAGCGACCCAGAACCTGACCGTGCTGTAGGCCAGGAGGTCGTGGCCGACGGCAGCATGAATATCCTTGATCGAATAGCGCCACCCGCCCAGCTCGTCTTTTTCCGTGGCCAGGGACTGCACCCACTCCCGCAGCAATGCCGCGGAGGCATTGTTGATCTTTCCGCCGGCCGTGTCGAAAGAGATCCCCGCGGGCATACGGTGGCTGTCCAGGTACTCCTGTAAAGTTCGCGGACCGGGCGCGCCTGGCAGCGGCGGCCGCCATCCCACCACCGCATCCCTCTCCAAGACAGGCTTGCCGC
>NZ_AOHO01000011.1 GCF_000342005.1 Amycolatopsis decaplanina DSM 44594 | reverse complement strand
ACAAACTACGTTTCAGGGCTGTGTAAGCCCTGAGGCGTGTTGCCTCAGGACCCAACAGTGTGCACAGCGAACAACCCACCACCCAGCTCCACGACCGGGGTTCCACGCGAAGCAAGCTCCGCAGTACTAGCCGGCGGTATCACAACCGNAGTTCCACAATTCCTTGAGCAACCAGCGCCAACACACAGTCGGTGTTGAAACCCTGGCCACTCCACCACCGTTGCCCCGGGTATCCCGGCGGGGTGGATGTGTTGCTCCTTAGAAAGGAGGTGATCCAGCCGCACCTTCCGGTACGGCTACCTTGTTACGACTTCGTCCCAATCGCCAGTCCCACCTTCGACCACTCCCTCCCCTTACGAGGTTGGGCCATGGGCTTCGGGTGTTACCGACTTTCATGACGTGACGGGCGGTGTGTACAAGGCCCGGGAACGT
>NZ_AOHO01000010.1 GCF_000342005.1 Amycolatopsis decaplanina DSM 44594 | reverse complement strand
CCCGGCCGGATCAGCTCGGGCTGTCACAACGTTTACGCAGGTCAGATCGCATCGTGCTGTCGCTTTACACAATATGACGCCTGATTAAAGAGGTTTTGCCCGATTTTTCGAGACGTGGCGCCCGAAGCAAAGCTCTCTCTCAGAGGCCCTGTTTTTACAGCGGTTTATAGTGGCTGCCGGAAATTTGTGAACTGGGCCACGTCAGGGGAGGCGTTGTGGGGGCCTGGCGCCAACCGGAGTTGCCTGAAGGGCCTTTGCGGGACCTGAACCTGGAACTGCACCGCCTGCACGCGGTGTCCGGCTATCGCAGCAGCTACCGNGCCGAACCGGGACATCACCCTCGACGTGGTCGAGGCGCTCATCGCGCTCGGCCGGATGCCTGACGGCCGCCGCATCATCGACCGCATCGAGGACCTCTGGGCCGCCGCCTTCAACGCCGCGCCCCCGGCGCGCCCAATCCCAGCCCCCGCTGCCGAACCTGCTCCGGCAGCTC
>NZ_AOHO01000009.1 GCF_000342005.1 Amycolatopsis decaplanina DSM 44594 | reverse complement strand
CCTCGTCGTCGGTGGGCTGCAGGCCGCGCGGGTCCCAGCCGTTCAGCCCGGCCCCGCACACCGGCAGCCAGTCGCCGGGGACCAAATGGATCNCGGTGGCATTCCAGGACCCACACTGGCCAGTGCCGGGAGAGATTCTCTGGCCGGGTTCAGAAGAGCGCGAGCTGGTCGTCGGGGTGGCGGCGCTGCTCGATCCCGCCGCACCGTACGCAGGTCACCTCGTCGTCGGTGGGCTGCAGGCCGCGCGGGTCCCAGCCGTTCAGCCCGGCCCCGCCCACCGGCAGCCAGTCGCCGGTGACCAAATGGATCGTGCCGGACGGCGCGCGGCCGCGGGCACAGGCGTGCGCGGC
>NZ_AOHO01000008.1 GCF_000342005.1 Amycolatopsis decaplanina DSM 44594 | reverse complement strand
CAGGCGGCGTCGACGAGCTCGCCGTCGACGCCGATGCCGTCGGCGGCTTCGTGTTCGGCGGCGTTCTCCCCATCGGGGCGGCGGGAGACCGCGAGGGCGAGACGTTCGGCGAGCCGGGTGCCGATGCCGAGGTCGAGCGCGTGGTCGACCACGGCGTTGAGCCGCACCGCCAGCACCCAGCCGGGCTGGTCGTCGGTCGGGGAGGCCATGCGGTCCAGGACGGCCCGCAGGTAGGGCCGCTGCTCCAGCTCGGGCAGCAAACCGGGCACGCGGGGCCGGTCGTAGGCGCGGGCGTGGGCCACGTCGGCCAGCAGCGCGGCCACGCGGGCGTCGTCGACGTCGTCGGCGCGGCGGGTCAGCCGCGCGCATTCCGCGGTGGCCTCGGCGAGCTCGGCGAGCAGCTGCGCGTCCTCGAGGTCGGTGTCGCTGCGGACCATCGCGGTCACCAGCCCGTCGACGGCGTCGGCCAGGTCGAGGCAGCGCAGGCTCGTGGCGGCGGTGAGAGAGACGATCGTGCGGGACATGCACGGTCCTTCCAGGTCGGGGGACTTGGCGAGAGATACGAGGCCTGCGAGACCTATCCGGCCTCGCAGACGCTGGCTGGTGGTGTGGCACTACAGGTCGCGGGTGCCGCCGAGGAGCTTGCGGCCGAGGCGGATCTTCGTGCCGGATCCCTTGCAGCGGCCGCACTTGCGCCAGTACTGGCCGTCGGCGGTGAAGTGCCGGCCGCCGTCGCAGTTGCCGCAGGCGGTGTAGGGGTAGACCCAGCAGTAGGCCAGGTAGATCAGGGTCAGCGCGGCGACGAACAGCAGGGGCTTCATGGAGGCCTTCCCGAGACGGCAGCGGCCCCCGCCCCGGGAAAGGGGCGGGGGCCGCTGCGGCCAGCAGAGTGCGGTCAGAACGCGGAGACGTCGCAGCCGGTGTCGGTGATGACCGGAGCGTCGGGTGCGGGGCAGGAGTTCCCAGAATCCGGGCTCCCGCCGTCGCCGGGCGGGCTGGCGTTGCCGTCGACGATCGCGGCGAGACTGGGCTGCACGGTGGTCCGGCTCGGGCGGGTGTCGCTGTGGCGGGTGGGCCGTCGGCGGTTCATCGGTAGCTCCTTCATCGGGGATAGGCGAATCGGACTCTCTGTGCCGGTTTTGCGAGTCTCGATATTCCTCGCAGACCTCGCAGAATTGCGCTCCTTTCGTGGTGAGGGTGACGTGGCTACTTGATGCGGTAGCGGCCATCACCGAGGTTGTCGAGACGGGTCTCGCCGATCGAGCGGATGTGACCGCGCACGGCCTGGACACTGATGCCGAGAGCTTCGGCCATGTCCTTGGTGTGCCAGGCCTGCCCGTCGCGCAGCAGGATCATGACCCGCTGGGCACCGGGTTTGAGGTCAGCCGCCGGGACACCGTCCGGCGCGGCCACCGCGCCCCCGCCGGCGGCAGGGGCGGCGGCCTGGGCGGAGGGCCGGACCGGCAGGACCCGCACCGACGCCATCCCGCCGCCCGCCGCCGGGGTAACGGTCGTGTCGGCGGCGGCCTGCTCGGTCCGGGGGCCGGTGTAGAGCATGGTCAGCGCGGTCGCCTCACCTGCCGCGTCGAAGGCCTCCAGGGTGGCGATGGCCTTCTCGGTGTAGCGGGCAGCGGTCTTGTGCCGGTCGCGGTAGACCCGGCCCGCGGCCTTGGTGGCCCGCGCGTCCAGGGTCGCTTTCGGCTTCGCGGCGAGGTGTTCGGCAGCGAGGTCACCGATGTTGCGGGCCCGCCACATGACGTGCTCGCGGTCTGTGTCGATGGCGTAGCCGTAGCCGCCGCCCTTGCGCAGGCTCAGCGGCGACGGCGCGGAGCCGGGCAGCAGCCCGCAGTGGCTCTTCTCCATCATCCGCATGATCAGCAAATTGCCGGTGATCATCCCCGAGCGCAGGGCCGCGGCGTTGCCGAAGGTTTCCATGGTGAAGATCTGGCTGGCTCCGATGAACCCGATCCCCAGCTTCCGCGTGACGCGGTCCAGCTCGCCGAAGTCGTAGCCGAAGGGGTTGCCGGTGACCGGGTTCTTCACGTTGAACGCGTTGTGGCACTCGTCGATCATCACCATGATCGCCGGGCGCTCACGGGTATGGGTGAAACCATCCAACCCGAGCGCCACGTTCTCCGCTTCGCGGATCTTCGCCACGTTGCACACCGCCCGCCACAGGTGCAGCAGGTTCCCGATGTAGGAGAGTTCGAGCGGGGTGTGCTCGTCGGAGTCCAGGCCCATCAGCGACCAGTCGGCGTTATCCTTCAACGCCTTCGACGACGCGCCGCCTTGGGGGTCCATCCACCAGATCTCGAACCCGAGTTCGCGCAGCCCGTCGGCGATGAGCTCCAGGACGCGGGACTTGCCGGAGCCTTTCGACCCGAGGACGAACCCCGAGTTGACGGAGTTCGGCCCGGCGACGTGGTAGCGGGTCGCGCCCTCGCCGTCGACGTACGGGCCGATCTCCAGGTAGATGTCCTCGCCCTCGACGATGATGACCGGGCCGGTGTAGGTGGTGTCGACCTCGGCGCTGATCCGCACCGCCATGGTCGCCTCGGTCGGCCGGGCGCCTTCGTCGAAGGTCAGGTCCTTGCCGAAGTAGCCGATGGCCGAGCCGATCTTTCCCGCCAGGTTGCGCAGGTCCTGCACGGTCTGCTTGCCCGGGACGAGCGCCAGGGAGAAGGTCACGCGGTGATCCGCGATCTGCGGGTCGGTGAGCTTGGAGCCGGGCACCAGCCCGCCGGGGACGGTGACCGTGGCGGTCCAGGCCTCGAGGATCGACTCGGCCGCGGTGGCGACCGCGCTGGCTTCGGCGTCCGCGTCCTTGGCGGGGACGACGTCAGTCGGGCTGGCCAGGACCAGCTCGGTGCCGGCGGGGTAGCCGGGGCGGATCCGTTGCCACCAGCGCGCGGACAGGCCCACGGTGCCCAGCCCGAGCGCGAGCCACATCTCCATCGCGCTCGCCCCGGTCAGCGGGGTGGTCAGGCACCAGGCACACGACGCGGCGACCCCGGCCTGCACGCGGCTGGTCATGCCGGCCTTCTCGATCTGCTCGGTGTACTTCTTCGCCAGTGCCCAGCCACCGGCGAGGGCGACGGCGCCGGTGCCACCGGCGATAGCGAGGTCAACCGGGG
>NZ_AOHO01000007.1 GCF_000342005.1 Amycolatopsis decaplanina DSM 44594 | reverse complement strand
GATGGTTCCTCCCACAGGCAGCGGATTCGGCCGGCAGCGGGATGTTCAACGGTCGCCCGCGACGTGAGGTTCCCGTGAAGCCGGAACTGGGCGGCCGCAGTCGGCGATCCGGCCCCTCGGAAATGCCAAAGGGCTAATATTTAGCAAATTTAACCCGTTCACTGGGCCATATTGCCCGCTCATGCTACTTTAACTACCATGAAGACGATGTTGCAGCACTTGCGGGAGACTGCGGACCTGGGCCAGCGCGAACTCGCCTCCCGCGCGAAAGTCAGCCAGGAGACCATCAGCCAGCTGGAGACGGGGAAGTCGGCGCGGCCCCGGCTGGACACGCTGACCAAGCTGCGTGATGCACTCGAGCTCAACGATCTGCGGCCGGAGAGCCTGCTCGACTCCAGTCCGCTGGACACCGACCCGGACCTCGCGGCGGCGGAGGCCACCCTGATCACGCTGGTGAAGGTGCTGCCCGCCTACCGTGAGGACAGCGCGCGCCGGTCGGAGTTCTGGTGGAAGCTCTCGGAACATCTGGGCTACCGGGACCTGTATCCCGCCACGCACACCAGCAGCCATCTGGAGTCGGCCATCACCGGCAGTTATTCCAACGCCGCGACCGATCTCGCCGAGTACGTGCTGATGTTCTTCGACCCGGACAACGAGGAGACGATCCGGATCCTGGCGGAGTACTCCGGGATCGGGCCGAAGCGGCAGGTGGCCCGGCGCTGGTGCCGGGATGTCACCGACGCGGCCTGGGTGCTGCACCGTGCCGCGATGACCTCCTACCCGCAGCAGGTCGGCGAGCTTTACGCCGAGGCCGGTGAGACCACCGACCCTGACCGGATCCGGGAGCTGTGCGGCAGCGTCTACGCCATCGTCCGCGCCCGCGCCTATCCCCGTGCCTCCGCCGCGGACCAGGTCAACGCGCTGGTGTCGGATCCCTCTACCGAGGAGGTCCACTACCGGATCGGCAAGGCCGCCGGGCTTGAGGTGCAGGAGATCGCGGTCAAGTTCCGGACCGCCTGGCCCGGTCTGGCCGCCAACCCCGACCTCGACCACGATGTGGCCGCGCGGCTACTCGACGCCGTGCTCGACAGGCTCGACGACCCCCAGGCCACCCTCGCCGGCCGCGCGCTGCTCACCCTGGCCGAGCGACCGGACCTGCCGCGCCCGCTGTTGCAGCGCATCAGCGACACCATCGACGTCGACCGCGACCAGCGCCCGGAGATCGACGGCGGCTGGGTCGTCGCCGCCCTGCTGGCGATCCGCACAACCCTGGACGACCTTGACAACGCCGACGAGGAGGACACCGACG
>NZ_AOHO01000006.1 GCF_000342005.1 Amycolatopsis decaplanina DSM 44594 | reverse complement strand
GAAGGAACTCGAAACCTGCGCGGGCCTGCGGAACCAAGCGGCCCACGGCGACTTCGGCCCGCTCAGTCACGAGCGAGCCGGGCTGATGGAGCAGCAGACGAGCATCCTCCTGCGCAGGCTGGAGGAGTTGCCTCCACTGGCGAGCAGGCTGACAATTCTGGTCCGGCGGGAAACGGCTCGCGTACTGCGTGAGGCTGAAGCTGAAGAAACAAGACTGCGCACCGAATTCGAGGCGCGTGCGCGTAACTCCCTGGCGATCGTCGCTCGGGACCTTCCTTCGCGCGTGGACAACGCGGCGAAGGATGCTGCACAGCGGGAGCCCGATGTGGCCAGGGAACTGGGCGCCGCCCGGATCAAGGATCTTCGACGCGAGCTCACCGCGGTGGCAGAGGTCCTGGCCTCGGAGGTCGAGACGGCCTTCGATCAGATCGAATGGCCCCGCCCGATGTCACGGACATTTTCTGAGGTCACACCCCGGGACATCCACGCGGCGCTGCTCAAGTTCTTTAACGGACCGCGGGCCGACAAAGTGACCGCGATCTTGCAACACCATGGCTTCTCGAGGCGCAGGGTCCTGCCGGAGGACTTTTACGACGAGAAGGACTTCGGCGCGGTTGCTGAAGCGTTGACGTCGCTGTCCATCGCCGAACACGCGCTCGCTGCGGCGAAAGCTGCCGACGATCGGGCTACCGTCGACTCGCTGTGGAGCGATGAGTAGTCCCGCCGGGAAGCGCGGTGCCCGTCCTCAGGATCGGACCCCGCCATGACCGGAGCCGCATGGGTCGCGCTCGCCGCCCTGACCGTCAGCCTCGCCCAGGCGATCATTCACCTGATCCGCTTCTACAAGGTGAAGGCGAAGGCGGAGTTGTCCGCTCACGGGCTGGAGCGCTACGTGACGACACCGTGGAGCAGCCGGACCGGGTCCGCCGCAGACGGCACACACAAACAGATCTTCCCCGAGCTCGTCATCGTCAACCACGGTCCTCATGAGGCGACCGACATCGTCGTTCAGCTACTCGACCGCGAGTTGGCCCCCATCGTCGACCTCAGTCAGGCGTTCATGTTCCATCCGGGCAAAACAGACCGTGGGGAGAACGATTGGCGGCGCGAACTGCGGATCCTGCACCCTAGGCAGGAGATCGTGCTGGCACTCATCGCCGCAGACCAGGTTCCCTTTCCGGCGGCAGTCCGCCTGAGCTGGCGCGATGGGCGTCGTCGTGAACAGGAAGCTCAGTGGCTAACTCCGCCACGGTGGCTATCGGAGCCTTGATCCGGCGCAAGAACTGGTCTCGGCGGACGACGGGGACGTGGCGGCCGCGGTCACAGCAGACCGGCCTGGTGAAGCTTGACGACCGCGGTGGCCAGCCCGCCAAGGAGGTTGACGCCCCAGATAAGCCGGAACATCTTGTGGGCCATGTCCCGCCGGGTTGGTCGAGTGCCTGCTCAGCGCGACGCGAAGGCAGCAGGCGGCCAGCGTGGCGACGAAGACGGCGTAGCCCAGAGACGTCCTGTTCCGGATAATACGGCATTATCTGGAACAAGGAGGGCGATGGGGGCCGTGACCGCGATCCGGACCGCGGCGGGCGCGCCGGACGGTGCCGCCGCGATCGCCGCGTGGGCCGCGCACCTGCCGACCGTCCGCGGCCGCTCCGGGTACCTCACCGCGCCGAACACGATCAAGGCCTACCTCTCGGCCACGGCCGCCGTCGTCGACCCGGCGAACTCCATCGCCGTGCTCGACACCGAGCCGGGCGCGACCGCGCTCCAGGCCACGGTCACCGCGCGG
>NZ_AOHO01000005.1 GCF_000342005.1 Amycolatopsis decaplanina DSM 44594 | reverse complement strand
CCGGGCTCAGAGCCCGATCGGCGTCCGACAGGGCCTGCTGCATCGCCGACAGCTGCTCGTTCGCCAGCTGGAACTCGGCGACCGGGCCCCCGGTGAAACCGTGCGACTGCAAGGAGCTCATCGCGAGCTCGGCGTCGGACAGCTCGGCCTGGAAGTCCTCGGCCAGCTTCGACAGCTCGGCCTTCTGGCTTTCGACGATGCCCTTGACCGTGTTGAGGTACTCGGTCATCTTCGCGGTGTAGGCCTTCGCCGCGGGCAGGTTGGTGATCTCGGCGCTGGCGGTCATGGTCGCGTCCTCCATTGGTGCGGTGGGGTTGCCCGCCGAGTTCTCGGCGGGGGCTGGGCTGTCCTCGACGACTTCGGCGTCGAGGATCTCGGGGGATCCGGTGCTGGGTCCGGCTTCCAGTTGCAGTGGCTCAGGCGGCGGTGCCGGGGTGTCGCGGACGATTTCGCCCTCGGCCCGGATCGGGGCGGGATCCTGCTGTTCGGGCGCGGGCCGTCGCCGCATCGCGTCCTTCGCGGCCGGGTCGAAGAACCGTCCGTCTCTGAACCGGTAGCGGTCGCTGTTGTGCACGATCGGCTCGTCGTACTCGGTCCAGCCCTCCGACTCGCTGCCGGCCGTGGGACCAGGGCGGCCGTAGCGCGGTGCGCCCCCGCGCGGGCTGGAACCGGGATTCGGCGTTCCCGCGCCGAAGGGAACTCCTGCGGACGGGCCGGGCGGCGGTGCTTCACCGTGGTGGCCCTCCGGTCGCGGGTGGCCCTCCGGTCGCGACCGGGGCGGTTCGGGCGCTGGCGGCGGGCCGGGCCTCGGTGGGGCCTGCGACGCCTCCGTGACTGGCTCGGTCCCGCCGTGAGCCGTGCTGGCGTCCCGGGCGGCGTTCTCGTCGCGGTGCGCGGTCGCGGCGGCCTTGGTCTTGTCCCAGATGACGCCGCGTTTCGCCGCCCACCGCTCGGCGCGGGCGGCGCGTTTCTCGGTGCGGGCGATCTTCTTGCGCAGCCATTCGGAGTCGTTGTGCTCCTGGCGCGCGGCCTGCCACATCTTGCGGCGCCGGTGCCGGCGGCTGGACCGGTCGGCCCAGGCCTCGACGCTGTTGGTGAGCATCCGGCCGAAGTAGCCGCGCATCCCCGGCTCCACCGGCTT
>NZ_AOHO01000004.1 GCF_000342005.1 Amycolatopsis decaplanina DSM 44594 | reverse complement strand
ACTCGCCACCAAGCTCGGCACCCTGCGGACCTCCCCGCGGAACACAACCGTTTTGCCCGGTAGCGCACGCAACGACGACGATGCCCCACCGAAGGCCGGTGAGTCTTCTCGTAGTGGTGCGTGGGATGTCTTCGAGCCCGATGAGGGGTCGTTGCGGAACTGGTTCGAGACTCTGCTGGCGGATGAGGGGTCGTTGTGGGAAGGGGCCGGCGACGTTGGTGTGGACGGGGCGCTTGATGAGCCGGTCGTGGCCCCGAAGGCCCGAGCCGGAGATCCGGCCTTGCCGGAAGCTGTTGGCAAGTTGCGGCGGGGAAGAGCGCATCCAGCCGCGGTGAAGGCGACTTGGCTTGCCGTGCTGCCGTTGTCCGAAGACAGCAAGAACGAGCTGGAGGAGCTGAAGAAAGAGTTCGCGGCGAAGGTCAAGGAGGCGGTCGAACAGAAGCGGGAGATGCCGGATGTCCGGCTGCATATCTACCGGAGGGCAAAGCGCTTGGCGTCCAAAAATGATGCCGATTTCTTGAGGCTGGAGAACGCATTACGCGAGGCGGCCGGAGCCGCCAGTCCGGGTCTCGATCAACAGAAGCTGACTTTTGATCGTGAAGAGCACGGATCTCGCGCGCACGCGGATTTGGGTATCACCGTGCATGACTCGCCGGACCGGACCGAACAGAGTTATCGGACGTCGCCTGAACTGGATCTGTCCCTGGCCCATGCGTTGCAGAAGCACGTGTTGTCCGCCGCGGATGTGCGCCGTCTGCGGTTGCTGGTGGAGGGTCTTGTGCAGGCGCTGGACAACAACGTCGATCCCGACGGAGAGTTGCGTCTCGAGGCGCACCTGGTGGCCCGTGGCGGATCGGCCGAACTGCAGAGGTCGCGGGTGACGGCGGAGATACGCGCGGCGGTGCAGGCAGCGCGGCCCCAGTACTCGGCCGCGCAGGTCGAGGAGTTCATCGCCCGGCATGTCGTGATGGGTGTCACCCGGACGGTCGACCGTGATCAGGTGGGTCTTTTCCTTACTCTCGTCAGGCTCGACCTGGAACCGGATCCAGTGCCGGACCACGCCGTGGCGGTGGCGAAGCAGGCTGAATACGGGAAGCTGCCTTCGCTGCCGAAGGAACTGAGCGGTCGAGTCGTTAAACGCACCGATGTCGAAGCCGATAGCTGGAAAGCTAATCTGGAGGCCGGGAAGCCGTTCTCGATCGTCGAAGACGACCGCAAAAGCCTGAACGAATTCATGAAGAAAATTCTGTCCGATATCGCTGATCGCGCCCGCCATGATCGGCAACTCGGCGATATCCGGTTGCACGTCACGAGAATGGTAATTGGCATCAATTCCGAAGTCCGTCTCCGTGAGCATGAGGCGCTCGAAGAGCTGGTGAAGCGGGCGGCGCTGGAACAATCCATCGATCTCAGTAAGTTTCGCTTCACTTACGTGGCGCACAGAGCCAAGAGGAAAGGGCCCCGCTCGGTGGGGATCGCCGTGCACAAAACGCCGCAGCGGGGGAAGAGCGACTATCTCGGGGAGACGTCCTTGACGGAGTTCTTCATTCCGAGACTTGCCGTTCTGCCGGAGGCTGCCCGGGAGCGGATCACCTGGCTGTCAACGGGATTTATCGTTCGGTATAAGACGGGACAGGGTGGGAACAAGGTTCTCTCCATCGCGGTGGCGCAGCCCCGCCAAAGCGGTGCCCACCTTCTGGTGAAAGAGGTGCGGGACCTCGTCCTCGCCGCTTTCAGAGAGCAGTTGCCGGGGCCTGAAGGCACGCGACAGGCCCGTAGGATCCTGGAGGATTTCGTCCCCACCACCTTGTACCGCGCGCGTCCGGGAGGGGTGTCCGCTGTTCTGGTGGACGTGGTCGAGAAGGGTGAGGTGTCGTCGGTCCGGCGGGAAGAGTGGGAGGAGCAGGCGCGGTCGACGCGGATGGCTTCGCGTGCGGCCCGGGAGGCGGAGGGCCTTGCCCACACGCCCGTTGTGTCGGGCGGTGCACTGGCCTTGCCGGAGGCGGGTGAGTTTTCTCCTGATGGTGCGTGGGATTTCTTGGAGCCCGAGGACTGGGTTAAGAACTGGTTCGAGACTCTGCAGGCGGATGAGGGGTCGTTGTGGGAAGGGGCCGGCGACGTTGGTGTGGACGGGGCGCTTGATGAGCCGGTCGTGTCCCCGAAGGCCCGAGCCGGAGATCCGGCCTCGCCGAAAGCTGATGGCAAGTTGCGGCGGGGACGGGCGCGTCCAGCCGCGGTGAAGGAGACTTGGCTTGCCGTGCTGCCGTTGTCCGAAGACAGCAAGAACGAGCTGGAGGAGCTGAAGAAAAAGTTCGCGGCGAAGGTCAAGGAGGCGGTCGAACAGAAGCGGGAGATGCCGGATGTCCGGCTGCATATCTACCGGAGGGCAAACCGCCCGGCGTACAAAAATGATCCCGATTTCTTGAGGCTGGAGAACGCATTACGCGAGGCGGCCGGAGCCGCCAGTCCGGGTCTCGACCAACAGAAGCTGACTTTTGATCATGAAGAGCACGGATCTCGCGCGCACGCGGATTTGGGTATCACCGTGCATGACTCGCCGAACTGGACCGAACAGAGTTATCGGACGAGGCGTGAACTGGATCTGTCCCTGGCCCATGCGTTGCAGAAGCACGTGTTGTCCGCCGCGGATGTGCGCCGTCTGCGG
>NZ_AOHO01000003.1 GCF_000342005.1 Amycolatopsis decaplanina DSM 44594 | reverse complement strand
CGATCCATCGACCTCAGTGAGTTTCGCTTCACTTACGTGACCCACAGAAGCAATAGTAGCGACCGCTCGGTGGAAATCACTGTGCACGAAACGCCGAAGCGGGGGAAGAGTGACTATCTCGGGGAGACGTCTTTGACGGAGTTCTTCGTGCGGAGATTCGACGTTCTGCCGGAGGCTGCTNTGGCTGTCAATGGGATTCATCCGTCGGCGTGAGCACGAGGATGGGAACAAGATTCTCTCCATCGCGATGACGCGGTCCCCCAACAACGACGCCGACCTTATACTGAGAGTGGTTCGGGATCTCGTTGTCGCTGCTTTCGCAGAGCAGTTGCCGGGGCCTGAAGCCGAGCGAGAGGCCCGCGCGATCCTGCGCAAGTCCGTCCGTATCACCTTGTACCGCGCGCGTCGGCCAAGGTTGCCCGCTGTTCTGGTGGACGTGGTCGGG
>NZ_AOHO01000002.1 GCF_000342005.1 Amycolatopsis decaplanina DSM 44594 | reverse complement strand
CCAGCCATGCCACTGGCGTGACAACTGGCATACCAGAGGTTCGTCCGTCCCGGTCCTCTCGTACTAGGGACAGCCTTCCTCAAGTATCCTACGCGCGCGGCGGATAGGGACCGAACTGTCTCACGACGTTCTAAACCCAGCTCGCGTGCCGCTTTAATGGGCGAACAGCCCAACCCTTGGGACCTACTCCGGCCCCAGGATGCGACGAGCCGACATCGAGGTGCCAAACCATGCCGTCGATATGGACTCTTGGGCAAGATCAGCCTGTTATCCCCGGGGTACCTTTTATCCGTTGAGCGACACCCCTTCCACCAGGTGGTGCCGGATCACTAGTCCCGACTTTCGTCCCTGCTCGACATGTCTGTCTCACAGTCAAGCTCCCTTGTGCACTTGCACTCAACACCTGATTGCCAACCAGGCTGAGGGAACCTTTGGGCGCCTCCGTTACTCTTTAGGAGGCAACCGCCCCAGTTAAACTACCCATCAGGCACTGTCCCTGAACCAGATCATGGTCCGAGGTTCAGATTCCCAATCCGACCAGAGTGGTATTTCAACAACGACTCCACCAACACTAGCGTGCCAGCTTCACAGTCTCCCACCTATCCTACACAAGCCGAACCGAAAACCAATACCAAACTATAGTAAAGGTCCCGGGGTCTTTCCGTCCTGCCGCGCGTAACGAGCATCTTTACTCGTAGTGCAATTTCGCCGGGCCTGTGGTTGAGACAGCCGGAAAGTCGTTACGCCATTCGTGCAGGTCGGAACTTACCCGACAAGGAATTTCGCTACCTTAGGATGGTTATAGTTACCACCGCCGTTTACTGGCGCTTAAATTCTCAGCTTCACCCCGAAGGGTTAACCGGTCCTCTTAACGTTCCAGCACCGGGCAGGCGTCAGTCCATATACATCGTCTTGCGACTTCGCA
>NZ_AOHO01000001.1 GCF_000342005.1 Amycolatopsis decaplanina DSM 44594 | reverse complement strand
CCGCGCGGCCCTCGGTGCGGTCGAACTGGCGCTGCGCGACAGCGGAATCCTCGAAGACGCCCAGCAACGCGACAAATGGCGCACGATCGACGGCCACATCGACCTCGACTGGGTCGGCGGCCCCTACGCGTGGGAAGTCGTCCGCGAACTGCTGCACTTCGCGGAGAATCCGGACACCGGCACCATCGAGCCGGGCGAGCTCTTGACCGGAATCAACGCGCTCGGCGAGCTCAACGCAGTGTGGCTCGACGGCGTCCGAGTCCGGTTCCGGCCATTCCGGCCGATCGGGCTCACTCCCGGTCGTATCGCGATGTGGCGGCACCCCGACAAAGACGAGCAGCACGGGGACGCCATCGGCGAGCAGCTTGCTTGACTCGCGCCGTCAGCCTGTCGGCGG